>CP042428.1 GCA_024207135.1 Arthrobacter sp. C2
GGGGCTGAACACGCCGCCGGAAGACTGCAGCTTGCGCGTGGCACCGCCCAATTCGACGCTGATTGTGCGCCGCTTCTCTGGAGTGGAAGGCTGGGCGCTGAAATAGTGTTCCGGGCTCATGTTTGCAGGTTAACCGGCCACGGGTGACAAACCCAAACCCAAGGCACCAAACGCGTCCCGGAATGGGTGTGAGATGCCTCAAGGTGCATCCGGCCACAAAGTGATAGAGTTTTCCCTATGACTTACTTGTAAGACGCGACCGAACACAATTCAGTCCCCGCATCCTTCCCCGGGCCCAGGCTCGATCATGGGAAGTCGACCAGCCCGGACCGTTCGGCGGAGCGCCCGAAAGTCATTTCACGACATCCAGCCCAAGAAAACACGCCTCGTTTTCGTCGCGGCCCCGGGAACCCACCCAAGTCGCACCGGATGAACCATGGCCGCAGGTGCCCCGCAGCAACACCGGAACCACCACCCCCCACCACAGCAACCCGGGAACCGCGCCTCGCGCAGCGGCCCGGTCCCAGCATCCAAGGCAAACCGTTGGCACACGGTGCCCGTCCAAGGAGCCACCATGCATACGTCAAACAATCGCCACACCCAAGAGAACCAATCCACGCACGAAGGCGCTTCTGTCGGTGCGGGGCACTATTCTGGAATACAGCAAGCAAAGGGGAACATGACCAATCCACAGCCTTCCGGCCCGCAGGACAGCGACATGGACGAGGCCCAGCTCCAAGCCGCCATCGAACGCATCCTTGCCAGCGACGCCGCCACAGCCAGCAAGAGCACGCACTTCGGTGCCCCGGAGGACGAGAACATCCTCGCCGGACGCGCCCAGGCACTGAGCAAGCACACCGGCGAGCACACTTCGTTCGACGGCGACCAGGAAGAACTCGACGCACGCCGCGGCCTGCGCCGGGCGGCAAGCCTGTCCACCGAGCTCGAGGACGTCACCGAGGTCGAAAACCGGCAGCTGCGCCTTGAACGCGTGGTCCTGGCCGGCATCTGGAACGAAGGCACCGCGGAGGACGCGGAGAATTCCCTGCGGGAGCTGGCCGCCCTGGCCGAGACCGCGGGCTCCGAGGTGCTCGACGGCATGGTCCAGCGCCGCGCAAAACCCGACGCCGCCACCTACCTCGGTTCGGGCAAGGCCGTGGAGCTGCGTGAAATCGTCGCGGCAACCGGGGCGGACACCGTCATCATCGACTCCGAACTCGCGCCCTCCCAGCGACGCGCCCTCGAGGACGTCGTCAAGGTCAAGGTCATCGACCGCACCGCGCTGATCCTGGACATCTTCGCGCAGCACGCCAAGAGCCACGAGGGCCGCGCCCAGGTGGAACTGGCCCAGCTCGAATACCTGCTGCCGCGCCTGCGCGGCTGGGGCGAATCGATGTCCCGCCAGGCCGGTGGCCGGGTCGGCACCGCCGGCGGCGGCATCGGCTCCCGCGGCCCCGGCGAAACCAAGATCGAATTGGACCGCCGCCGCATTCGCGACCGCATGGCCAAGCTCCGCAAGGAAATCAAGGGGATGCTCCCGGCCCGCGAGGCCAAGCGCGCCAACCGCAAGCGCAACGCCGTGCCCTCGGTGGCCATCGCCGGCTACACCAACGCCGGGAAGTCCTCGCTACTCAACCGGCTCACCCATGCCGGCGTGCTGGTCGAAAACGCACTGTTCGCGACGCTGGATCCCACGGTCCGCCAGGCCGAAACCAGCGACGGACTGACCTACACGCTGGTGGACACCGTCGGCTTCGTGAAGTCGCTGCCCACCCAGCTGGTCGAGGCCTTCCGCTCCACGCTGGAGGAAGTGGCCGACGCCAACCTGATCCTGCACGTGGTTGACGCCGCGCACCCGGATCCCGAAGGGCAGATCCAGGCGGTGCGCGAGGTGTTCAACGATGTGGACGCGCGCGGCATCCCGGAGATCATCGTGCTGAACAAGGCGGATGTGGCAGACCCGTTCGTGGTCGAACGCCTGCGCCAGCGCGAACCGAACCACGTCATCGTCTCGGCACGCACCGGCGAGGGCATCGATGAACTGCTCGCAAAAATCAGCGCGGCAATTCCCCGCCCCGATGTCCAACTAGAATTGATGATTCCCTATGATCGAGGCGACGTGGTCAACAAGCTCCACGGCGCCGAGGCCGAGATCCTGGCCGTCGAACACACCGAAACGGGAACCCGCATGATGGTCAAGGTCCGCGAAAGCATGGCCGCAGAAGTGGAGCAATTTAGTATTCATGGCTGAGGAATCAGATGTCATCGCCCTATTGGACGCTGCGGTGTCCACGATGGGCGGACAAAACCGGCCGGGCCAACATGAAATGACCCGCCAGGTCGTGCGGGCCATGGAAACCGGCGAGCACCTGCTGGTGCAGGCGGGAACCGGCACCGGCAAATCCATGGCCTACCTGGTCCCCGCGCTGGCCCATGCACTGGATTCGGAAAAGCCGGTGGTGATTTCCACCGCAACCCTGGCGCTCCAGGCCCAGATCGTCGGCCGGGACGTCCCGCGCCTGCTGTCCTCGCTGAAGGACAAGCTGCCGCGCGAGATGGACGTGGCGCTGGTCAAGGGACGCTCCAACTACGTGTGCCAGTACAAGCTCGGCGGCGGCTACCCGGATGACGACGAGGGCGCCCTGTTCTCGATGGATTCCGGCACCCCCGCACTGGGCGGTTCCGCGGACGGGCCCGGCTCCGTGCTGGGCAAGGAAGTGGTGCGGCTGCGGCAGTGGGCCGAGCAGACCGACACCGGGGACCGCGACGACCTGGCCCCGGGCGTCAGCGACAAGGCCTGGCGACAGGTCTCGGTCAGCGCGATGGACTGCCTGGGATCCCAAAAATGCCCCATGGCCTCCGAATGCTTCAGCGAACTGGCCCGCGCCCGCGCGGCCACCGCGGATGTCGTGATCACCAACCACGCGATGCTGGCCGTCTCGGCGTTCGAGGGACTGGCCGTGCTGCCGGACTTCGACACCGTCATCATCGACGAGGCCCACGAGCTGCAGGACCGCGTGACCTCCTCGGTGACCCGGCCCCTGTCGGTGGCCATGGTCCAGACCGCTGCCTCGGCGGCGCGCAAGCACTGCTCGGTGAGCGTGGATTCGCTGAACCAGGGGGCCAAGGCGCTGCAGCGCGCCCTGGAGGGCGTCCCCACCGGGCTGATGGCCCGCGGATTGAACGAGGACCAGCAGGCGGCGATCAACCAGATCGCCGAGGCCGCACGCGTGGTCCTGTCCGATTCAAAGCCCGAGGCCAACGCCCCCGCCGACGGCGGGCGCCAGATGGCCCGCTCGCAGGTCATGTACCTGGTGGAGCAGTGCAGCAAGATGCTTGAAATGACTGAGGAGCGCGAGGTCATCTGGGCCTCGCGTCCCGGGCACTTCAGCCCGGGGGAGGGCTACGTCCAACCCGACGAGTCAAGCCAGCCGACCCTGAACGTCGCCCCGCTCTCGGTCGCGGGCAAGCTGCGCGAGGGGCTCTTCGACGGGCGCACGGTGATCCTCACCAGTGCAACCCTGGCCATCGGGGCGGCCTTCGAGCCCGTGGCGGGCACCCTGGGCCTCGTGGGCGAGGGGGCGCCGACCTGGAACGGCGTGGACGTGGGAAGCCCCTTCGACTATCCCAAGCAAGGCATCCTGTACGTCGCCAAGCACCTGCCCAAGCCCGGGCGCCAGATGTCCCAGGAAACCCTGTCCGAGATCGAGGACCTGATCAAGGCCTCCGGCGGTGGGGCGCTGGCGCTGTTCACCTCGCGCCGTGCCGCGGAAGAAGCGGCAGAGATCCTGCGGGCACGCCTGGACATCCCGATCCTGTGTCAGGGCGAGTCCAGCATGAAGGCCCTGGTGGACCAGTTTTCCGCCGAACCCGACACCTGCCTCTTTGGCACGATGACGCTCTGGCAGGGCGTGGATGTGCCGGGCAACGCCTGCCGGCTGGTCATCATCGACAAGATCCCGTTCCCGCGGCCCGACGACCCGCTGTCCTCGGCCCGCAGCCGCGACGTGGCCAAGCACGGCGGCAACGGCTTCATGGCCGTGGCCGCGAGCCACGCCGCGGTGCGGCTCGCGCAGGGCGCCGGTCGACTGATCCGTTCGGTCAACGACAAGGGCGTGGTGGCCGTGCTGGATTCGCGCCTGGCCACCGAGCGCTACGGCACGTTCCTGCGTGCCTCGCTGCCGCCCCTGTGGGCCACGCCCGACAAGGCGACGGTGATTTCCGCACTCGAGCGCCTGAGCGAAGGCTAGGACGTCCTGTCCCGTGGGTTCACGGGAAACACGTGAGGACCGGTCATATGACCGGTCCTCACGTGTTTGCGGGGGATGAATGTTGGTGCGGCCTAGACCGAACGCATGACCGATACGACCTTGCCCATGACGGTTGCGGCGTCACCGAGGATGGGTTCGTAGCGGGAGTTCTGCGGCAGCAGCCAGGTGTGCCCGTCACGCTGCCGGAAGGTCTTCACCGTGGCTTCGTCCTCGAGCAGTGCCGCGACGATGTCGCCGTTGTTTGCGGTCTGCTGGCGTCGCACGACCACCCAGTCGCCGTCGCAAATGGCGGCGTCGATCATCGAGTCTCCGCTGACCTTCAGCATGAAGAGCTCGCCGTGTCCCACCAGTTGGCGCGGCAGGGCGAAGACGTCCTCGACCGCCTGGTCGGCCAGGATAGGTCCGCCGGCGGCAATGCGCCCCACCAGGGGAACCATGGCGGTGTCCGCGGAGGTGGTCAGCTCCGAGACGCTCATCCCGTTGGCTGCCCTCAGATCCGACTGGCCCTCCACCACTTCGAGCTTGCTCTCGCTCTTGAGCTGCAGGGGAAGCAGGATCTCCATGGCCCGCGGACGGCGCGGGTCGCGGCGGATGTAGCCGAGCTTCTCGAGCTGGCTCAGCTGGTGGGTCACGCTTGAGAGGCTGGCCAATCCCACGGCGTCCCCGATTTCCCGCATCGATGGCGGGTAGCCATTGGTGCTCACGGAGCGCTGGATGGTCTCAAGAACCTTCTTCTGACGGATGGTCAGGCTCTTCGCGTCGCGTCGAGGGGTTCGTTGTTCGGTCGTCATTGTCAATGCCTCATCCCGATCGTCGCCGGTTGCCCGCGCGTGCCGCAAATTGTCGGTGGGAACTGATGTAGTCAATACATCGCTCCACTACCCCCATCTTAGTAGACAAAGACACTACTTTCAAAGATTTGTTCGAACAGATCTGGACACGTGTCGTCCAAAGGTGCTAGAAATAAGATGCGCACTACGAACACACGTTCGAAAGATGCGTTCGAATAACCGTCATCTGTTCGAATGGGCCACCGGGTCCGTACGGCAAATGAATACAGAGGAAAGGCAACGACATGGCAAACACTGCTTTCTCGGCCCCGCTCCACCTTGTAACGTCCGACTACACCCCGGCACCGCAATCCGCACTGGCCTCGCGGCCCGAGCTGGCGCCACTGCGGCTCACTCGCCGCGGAAAATTCGTGCTGATTGCACTGCCCATCTTCCTGGTCAGCGCGGCGGTGCTCATGCTCCTGGGCCTGTTCCAGTCCCCGGCCAATGCCTCGGTCGACACCCCGCTGGGCGTCGAAGCGGTCACCGTCACCGTCATCGAGGGCGACACGTTGTGGGGGATCGCCAGGGAGTTCGCCCCGCAGCTCGAGCCCCGCGAAGCCGTTCGGCAGATCGGCGACCTGAACAACCTCAACAGCTCCGTGCTGCATCCCGGGGCGGAAATTTTCGTCCCCACCGGAAGCTAGGGCCAGAGCCCTCCGGGCGCGCCGCTCGATGCCGCGCCCCACCATTGCTAACCGTTTATTACCCCTGGCACCGGTGAAGATTCCAAGGTCACCGCGCCGCCGCCGTAGACTTGAGCCGTGAATGAACGGCTAAATCGCCTGGCAAATCTGCCCCTGCGAGAGAATCTTCAAGGTCTTGAACCTTACGGCGCACCCCAAATCGACGTACCCATCCAGTTGAACGTCAACGAAAACACCCATCCGCTTCCCCCGGAAGTGCATCGCGCCATCGTCGAAGAAGTCTCAGCAGCAGCCATGGGACTGAACCGCTACCCGGACCGCGAGTTCACCGAATTGCGCGAACGTCTCGCCGCCTACCTGGGCCACGGCCTGGAAGCCGACAACGTTTGGGCAGCCAACGGCTCCAACGAGGTTCTCCAACAGGTCATGCAGGCCTTCGGCGGACCCGGGCGCACGGTGATGGGTTTCCCTCCCACCTACTCGATGTACCCGTTGCTGGCCTCCGGGACCGACACCGCCTACCTGGCCGGTGTCCGCTCGGCGGACTACGGGCTCTCGGCCATCGACGCCGCGGCACAGGTCCGTGAGGCGGCGCCGAACATTGTCTTGCTCTGCTCGCCGAACAACCCGACCGGCACCGCGCTGGGCCTGGATGTCGTCGAAGCGGTCTACGAAGCCGGCGCGGCAAGCAACGCCATCGTGATCGTTGACGAGGCGTACGCGGAATTCGCCCACAACGGAACCCCGTCGGCGCTGTCCCTGCTGCCGGGACGCGAGCGGCTCATCGTTTCACGGACCATGTCCAAGGCGTTCGCCCTGGCCGGCGCCCGCCTGGGCTACCTGGCCGCGGCTCCGGAAGTCACCGACGCGATCCGCCTGGTCCGCCTGCCGTACCACCTTTCGGCAGTCACCCAGGCCACCGCCAATGCCGCGCTGAAGCACGTCGATGCCCTGCTGGCCAACGTTGAGGACATCAAGATCCAGCGTGACAGGATCGTCAACGAGCTCACCCGCATGGGCCTGCACCCTGCCTCCAGCGACTCCAACTTCGTGTTCTTCGGCGGGATCAAGGACACCAAGGCCATCTGGAACGGGCTGCTTGAGGCCGGGGTCATCATCCGCGACGTCGGGATTCCGGGCCACCTGCGGGTCACCGCGGGCACCGAAGCGGAAACCACCGCGTTCCTTGTCCGCCTCGAGGAACTGCTCGATCAGGGTCCTCACACGCTCTCACGCTAAACTTGGGGCAGGCGGCAATGGTGCCGGAGGACGGGCCTTGGCCCTTCCTCCGATCATGCATCGATGTCCCGCCGCCCCACATCCTCGTCTCACCGCCTGATCTAAAGGAATGTGCATGTCTGCCGAAAAACTCACGGGTCGTCGCGCTCGCCTCGAACGCATCACCAGCGAGTCCTCCGTCTTTGTCGAACTCGATCTGGACGGCACCGGCCGCTCCGAAATCAGCACCGGGGTACCGTTCTACGACCACATGCTGACGGCACTGTCGAAGCATTCGCTCATCGACCTGACCGTGCGGGCCACCGGAGACATCGAGATCGACGTGCACCACACCGTCGAGGACACCGCGATCACCATCGGCGAGGTGCTGCGCACCGCGCTGGGCAACAAGGCAGGCATCCGCCGCTTCGGCACCGCCTACGCCCCGCTGGACGAGGCCCTGGCCCGCGCCGTGGTCGACATCTCCGGGCGCCCCTACCTGGTCCACGGCGGCGAGCCGGCCGGCCAGGAATACCACCTGATCGGCGGGCACTTCACCGGGTCGATGACCCGCCACGTGTTCGAATCGCTGACCTTCCACGCACAGATCTGCGCCCACATCGAGGTGCTCTCGGGCCGCGACCCGCACCACATCGTCGAGGCCCAGTTCAAGGCCTTGGCCCGCGCCCTGCGCGAAGCCGTGGAAATCGACCCCCGCATCGGCGACGCCATCCCCTCCACCAAGGGCGCGCTGTAGATGGCGGCCAAGACCGTCACCGTCCTGGACTACGGATCGGGCAACGTCCGCTCCGCCGTCCGGGCACTTGAGGCTGCCGGCGCGCAGGTCAAGCTCTCGGCCAAGCCCGAGGACATCCTCGAGGCCGACGGGCTGTTCGTTCCCGGCGTGGGCGCGTTTGCCGCGGTCATGCAGGCACTCAAGGACGTCGGAGCGATCCGCTGGATCGGACGCCGGATCGCCGGCGGACGGCCGGTGCTCGGCGTCTGCGTCGGACACCAGGTCTTCTTCGACGAGGGCGTGGAACACGGGACCCGCACCCCGGGGCTGGGCGAATGGCCCGGCACCGTGGAGCTGCTCAAGGCCCCGGTCATCCCGCACATGGGCTGGAACACCGTCACCCCTCCGGCCGGCAGCAAGCTGTTCGCCGGGATCGAAAACGAGCGCTTCTACTTCGTGCACTCCTACGCGGTGCAGGAATGGAACTTCGAGGTCGCCCAGCCCAAGATGACCCCTCCGCAGGTCACCTGGGCCGAACACGGGGTCCCCTTCATCGCCGGCATCGAAAACGGGCCGCTGTGCGCCCTGCAGTTCCACCCGGAGAAATCCGGGGACGCCGGGGCAAGGTTGCTGCGCAACTGGTTGGAGACCCTGTAGTCCATGCTCATCTGGTCAATCGTGCTCATGGGCGTCGCCGGCATCCTCGCCGGCGGAGCGCTCTCCCTGCGCCAGCAACGCGCCCACATCTCCTGGATCATCGCCGTCTGGGCACTGGCCGGGGTTTCGCTCTTCGCCGCCTACCGCCTCACCCTGCTTTAACCCACGGCCCACCCGCCGGCACCGCACCCCTGCCCCGGCACCGGCCGACACCCAACCTAAGGATCGATCATGTCCGAGAACCCAAACAACATCCTTGAGCTGCTGCCCGCCGTCGACGTGGTGAACGGCCAGGCCGTGCGCCTGGTCCAGGGCGAGGCCGGCTCCGAGACCAGCTACGGCGACCCGCTCGAAAACGCCCTGGCCTGGCAGGAAGCCGGCGCCGAATGGGTGCACCTGGTGGACCTGGATGCGGCCTTCGACCGCGGCGCCAACACCGAGCTGCTGGGCCGCATTGCCAGGGAGCTGACCATCAAGGTCGAGCTCTCCGGCGGAATCCGCGACGACGAATCCCTCGAGCGCGCCCTCGAATTCGGTGCCACTCGCGTGAACCTGGGCACTGCGGCCCTGGAAAACCCGGAATGGACCGCCCGGGCCATCGCTCGCCACGGCGAGGCGATCGCCGTTGGCCTGGACGTGCGCGGCACCGTGCTGTCGGGCCGCGGCTGGACCAAGGAAGGCGGCGACATCTGGGAGGTGCTCGCCCGCCTCGAAGACGCCGGCTGCGCCCGCTACGTGGTCACCGACGTCACCAAGGACGGAACGCTGCGCGGACCGAACGTGGAACTGCTGGCCGAGATGTGCAAGCGCACTTCCAAGCCGGTCATCGCCTCCGGCGGCATCTCCAGCCTCGAGGACCTGCGCGTGCTGCGCGAACTGGTCCCGGCCGGCGTCGAGGGCGCCATCGTGGGCAAGGCCCTGTACGCTGGCAAGTTCACCATGGCCGAGGCCCTGGACGTGGCGGGCCGCCGCTAGGTCCCTGGCTCGGGCCCGATGGCCCGGCATACGGCGTCGACAAAGGAAAAGGGTGCAGTCCGTCGGACTTCACCCTTTTCCCGTCCCCGCCGGTGCGCCGCCGGACTCGGGTCGCGAAACAGGGCAGGGAACGGGCATGCTGGGAGGATGAATCCGCGACCTCCCCTTGCCTTCGTCCCCGCCGAGACCGGGACCGTGCCCGCCGCCGTCTCCCGGATGGCCGGGGGCCAAGACATCGAGGCGGTCTGGATCAACCAGGCCGGTGGAACGACCTTCAGGATCGGGACGGGAACCCCCACCGACCGCTACCTCAAGTACGCACCGAAGGGCACCGGGGATACTGACTTCGCCACGGAAGCCGCGAGGCTGGAATGGGCCGCCCGTCACGCGCGGGTGCCGGAAGTGCTCGCGGTCGGCAGCGACGAGTCGGGAAGCTGGCTGCTCACCGCCGCACTGCCGGGCGAATCGGCAGTGTCCGCGCAGTGGATGCGCCGCCCCGAGCTTGCCGCCCGCGCCCTGGGTGCCGGGCTGCGTGCGCTCCACGACGCCCTGCCCGTCCGGGACTGCCCCTTCGAATGGTCGGTGGCCGACCGCCTGCAGGCCTTCGAGCAGCGCATTGCGGCGGGCCAGGGACCGGAAAACTGGAGCC
This sequence comes from Arthrobacter sp. C2, assembly GCA_024207135.1. Taxonomy (GTDB): domain Bacteria; phylum Actinomycetota; class Actinomycetes; order Actinomycetales; family Micrococcaceae; genus Paeniglutamicibacter. The sequence goes on from CP042428.1 coordinate 9,984, forward strand.
CCGAATACTCGCACCTGTCCATCCCCGGGGCCCGGGAGCTGCTGTCCGCTCCTCCGCTGCCCCTGGACCTGGTGGTGTGCCACGGGGATGCCTGCGCACCGAACACGCTGCTGGATGGGCATGGAAACTTCGCCGCCCACGTGGATCTGGGCGAGCTGGGTGTGGCCGACCGCTGGGCCGACCTTGCCGTCGCGGCGTGGAGCACCGTCTGGAACTACGGACCCGGGTACGAGGTGCACGTGTATTCCGGCTACGGGATCGAACCGGATGCGACACGCATCGAGTACTACAAAATGCTCTGGGACCTGGGCTAGGCCAGGCCCCGCAGCCGCCCTCCGGCCGTGCGTGGGCGAGCTTCGCCACATGGCCGCCACCATCCACCGTCGGGGATTTGCCGCGGCACGTGGGCAGCAGGGCGGTGGGCCGCGAATCGGCGGATCGGCCCCTGACGTGGGTGCAAGATAGCATGTGCATATGAGCGCGAATTCTCCTTCTTCCCCTTCCGGCCAGGGTGCCGAACGACACCTGCCCGGGCACATCGCCGCGGCCCTGTTGCGTGCCGGCGGCGCCGTCGATTCGGCGGGGCAAAGCTGGGAAGGCCGGGACCTGACCGGCGCGGGCAACCCGCTGCACAACTTCGACAACGACAACGGCCTGGTCGACCCGAAACTCGAGGCCGCCTTGGCCGCCCTGGTCGCGGGAACCGGCAGCGAGCAGCAGGTCCACGCAGCCCTGGCCGAGGCCCGGATCTACATCGCCGTGGTGGCCCAGCTGGCCGAGGGAGGCCTGGGGGAGCACGGCTTCACCGAGGACAAGGAAGCGGACATGGCGCTGGTCACGCTCACCGCCCCCGACGGACGCAAGGCCCTGCCCGTTTTCAGCAGCGTCGACAACCTCCAGGCCTGGCATGCCGAGGCACGCCCCGTTGCCGTCTACGCCCCGCGGGCCGCGCTCTCGGCGGTTTCCGAGGATGCCCAGATGCTGGTCCTGGATCCCGGCGCGGAGTTCACCTTCGTGCTGCGCCGCCCGGGCATGTGGGCGCTGGCCCAGCAACGGGCGTGGATCCCCAGCTACCTCAACGAAGACCTTGCCGCGGTCGTTTCCGAGCAGGCAACCAGCGAGGATTCGCTGGCCTCGATCCACATGGCACCGGGCCAGGGCGTGGGCACGCGCACGGCCTCGGGCAGCTCGGTTCCCGGCGGGGGACCGGGCCCGGAATTGCGCCTTGAATTCACCTTCCACCCGGGCATCGACGAGGCCGGGGCACGCGAATGCGTCTCACGGATCCACGCGCGGCTGGCCGCAAACCAGGAATTCGCCGAAGGCGTCGACTCGCTCGAGGTGGCCCTCAAGGCGGCGCCGGCAACGGCGCCGGACCCCGGCGCATGAAATTCGGTCGCTACGGCCAACTGCTGAAGCAACCCGGGGTCGGTGCCCTGCTGCTGATCGGCATGGTCGCCCGGCTTCCGCACGCCGCGGTGGGCATGCTCCTGCTGCTGCACCTGGTCAACGAACTGGACCAGGACTGGGGCTCGGCCGGACTGGTCGTCGCGCTGATGACCATCGGCATCGCGCTGGGTGCGCCCTGGCGCGGGCACGTCGTTGACATGTACGGGCTGCGCCGGGCCCTGATCCCCTCGGTCATCGCCGAGGTCGTGATCTGGAGCATCGTCCCGCAGGTTTCCTTCATGTGGGTGCTGCCGCTGGTGTTCATCGGCGGGCTCTTCTCGCTGCCGGTCTTCTCCGTGGTGCGCACCGCGCTGGGCGTGATGACCACCGGGGAAACCCGGCGCTCGGCATTCGCGCTGGACGCCATGGCCACCGAGCTGGTTTTCATCGTCGGCCCCGCGGGGGCCGGCATCGTGGCCACTTCGCTGGACACCACGGTCGGGATGATCGGCATCGGGATCGCTTCCTCTGCCTCCGGGCTCGCACTGATGCTGCTGAACCCGCCCACGCGCTCCGGCCAGCCCGGCGCCGTCGCGCTCAAGGCCAACCCGCACGAGGAACGCCTCGGGGCCGAGGCCTCGCTGATCGCCGCCGGGCCCGGCGGCCTGGCCGACGTCGAGGGGGAGCTGATCCTGGCCGGCGCGAAGTCGGCCAAGGCCCGGATTGCCGCGCGCGGACGTGGTTTCCGGCACAGGTTCGGCTGGGTCAGCGCCTCGGTCGTCGCGGTGTTCATCGCGGCCTCCGGAGCCGGACTGGTGCTCTCGGGCACCGAGGTCGGCATCCTGTCGCTCTTGGACGAGAACGGCAGCGAGGGCCAGCTGGGCATCGTGTTCCTGTTCTGGTGCGGCGCCTCTCTGGTGGGCGGCTTGGTGTACGGCAGCCTGAACCGGCGGATCTCCCCGATCGTGCTGCTGCTGGCCATGGCCGTGCTGACCGTTCCCATGGCCTTTGCCACCGACACCTGGCCCCTGGCACTGCTGTCCATCGCCCCCGGCATGCTCTGCGCCCCGGTGCTGTCGGCGGCCTCGGAATGGCTGACCGACCTGGTGGCGGAAAAACGCCGCGGCGAGGCCATGGGCTGGTACGGCTCGGCGCTGACCGGCGGCACCGCGCTGGGTTCCCCGATCACCGGGGCGACGGTGGACGGCTTCGGCGCCAACGCCGGATTCATCATGGTCGGTTTCCTCGGGGCGGTCATCTGCGCCGTGGCACTCGTGGCCCAGCAGGTCCGGCGCGCTCGCGCCCGTGGCCGGGCAAGGGTGCTGGTGCCGGAGAGCTAGGCCGAACCACGACCACAAAAAATCCCCCGCCGGACAACCGGTGGGGGATTTTGTGCCTTGTGGCCGAGCCGGGGCAGGAAGATCGAAGTTGCTCGAAGCCCCGGTGTGGTAAATCTCTCGGCCGCTAACGGTCCGTGGGTCGAAGTGTTACCTGGATTTCGGGGGTGTTAGTTCACCGGGCCGGTGAGCTTTTCGCCCGGGCCCTTGCCCGGCTCGTCGGGGAATGCGGAGGCCTCGCGGAAGGCCAGCTGCAGCGAACGCAGGCCGTCGCGCAACGGTCCGGCGTGCTGGGAACCGATTTCCGGGGCTGCGGAAGTGACCAGGCCGGCCAGTGCGGTGATGAGCTTGCGGGCCTCGTCGAGGTCCTTGAGCTCTTCGGCGTCGTGGCCCTCGGCCAGGCCGCATTTAACCGCGGCGGCGCTCATGAGGTGCACGGCGGCGGTGGTGATGATTTCAACGGCTGCCACCTCGGCAATGTCGCGAATCTCGTTGGTGGCGTTGTTGGAGTCCGGATTGGTTTCAGGAGTACTCATACTGCTAAGCTTTCCATAGACCGACTGAATCCGTGCATTTGGGTGCGTCCTCCACTTCGGTGGATGCGACCGAAAGCGCCTGGGTTCAGTATGCAAGTGGAGGCCACTCCCACCCGCAGCAGCCGAATCAGGCGGCCGGGTAAGTTCGGTACCGATTGATCCCGCGGGATTCGTCGGTTGGATGATTTTTCATCGATCGAATTCGAGGCCTTCGCCTGCACCTGCAGCCGAAGGCCTTTCCTTTTGTTGCGGTGGCCTGAAACTACGAACTACTCAGGAGCAACACATTAGCGATCCACGCATTAATGATCGAATCCGCGTCCCAGAGGTGCGGCTTGTCGGGCCTGCCGGTGAACAGGTTGGCATTGTCCGTATTGAGGATGCTCTTCGTCTTGCCATCGAGTCCGACCTTGATCTCGTGGAGGTGGCACCCACTGCCAAGCCTCCCGTGTGCAAGCTGATGGACTTCGGGAAGTACAAGTACGAGGCCGCCGTCAAGGCACGCGAAACGCGCAAGAACCAGACGAACACCGTGCTGAAGGAAGTCCGCTTCCGACTGAAGATCGACACGCACGACTACGAAACCAAGGTCGGGCACGCACTGCGCTTCCTCGGCGCCGGTGACAAGGTCAAGGCCATGATCCAGTTCCGCGGCCGTGAACAGCAGCGTCCGGAAATGGGCATCCGCCTGTTGAACAAGTTTGCCGAGGCCGTTGCCGAAGTCGGCGCGGTCGAGTCGAGCCCCCGCATCGATGGCCGCAACATGGTCATGGTTGTTGGACCGCTGAAGAACAAGGCCGAAGCCAAGGCCGAAGCCCGTCGCCTGGAACAGCGTGACGCGGACAAGGCCAAGGCAGCGAACCCCAAGGCGAAGATGGACACCTCGGAGCCCCAGGGCGACATCGGCGGTTCGGTTGCCGATGTCATCGAGTCGGACATCATGGAAAAGCTTGCCAAGGTACGTGCGGAAGCAGCAGCCGAAGAGGCCGCCGCCAAGCTCGCACCCAAGGCCGCCCCGGTCAAGGCAGCCCCGGCAGTGGCCAAGGCCCCTGTCAAGGCGGCCCCGGTGCGCGATGCGTCCAGCCGTCCGGCAGCCAGCAAGGCTCCGGTTCGTCCGGCAGCCAGCAGGCCGACCACCGCACCGGCACCGGCCACCGCTCCGGCACCGGCCGCCAAGCCGGTCGTTGCAGCCAAGCCGGTTGCAGCACCGAAGCCGATGGCCGTTCCCAAGCCAATGGCCATGGCTCCAAAGCCTGCGGGCAAGCCGGGTCCCAAGCCCGCAACCCGCGCCGCCAAGCCCGGGACGACCAAGTAAGGTCGTCCCGAGCAGGGCACGCTCGCAAGAGCAACACCAGAACCACGGATTCCCCCAAACGCGGGAGTTCGCAAGATCCCCGGCCCGACAGGTCCCCGGGAGCAAGTAAGGAGAACGGCGGATATGCCGAAGTTCAAGACCCATAGTGGCGCCAAGAAGCGCTTCAAGCTCACCGGTAGCGGCAAGATCATGCGCCAGCAGGCCAACCGCCGTCACTACCTGGAGCACAAGTCCTCCCGCATCACCCGTCGCCTGGCATCTGACCAGCTGGTCGCCAAGGCGGACGTCAAGACCATCAAGCGGATGCTCGGTATCTAACTCCCGTCCGTCTTGGGATTCCGATCCTGGATTCCCGACCACATAAAGATTTTTCGCCAGACCGCCACGATGCGGCTGGGCGAGACAGAAACAAAGGAGTACACACGTGGCACGTGTGAAGCGGGCAGTAAACGCCCATAAGAAGCGTCGCGTTATTCTTGAGCGCGCCAAGGGCTACCGCGGTCAGCGTTCGCGCCTGTACCGCAAGGCCAAGGAGCAGCTGCTCCACTCGTTCGTCTACAGCTTCGGCCACCGCCGCAAGCGCAAGGGTGACTTCCGTCGCCTGTGGATCCAGCGCATCAACGCTGCATCCCGCGCCAACGGCCTGACCTACAACCGCCTGATCCAGGGCCTGAAGGCCGCTGAGGTCGAGGTTGACCGCCGCATGCTCGCCGAGCTGGCCGTGTCGGATGCCAACGCATTCGCCACCCTGGTTGCCGTTGCCAAGAACGCCCTCCCGGCCGATGTCAACGCCCCGAAGGTCGCCGCCGCAGCCGTTGCTGCTCCGGTTGCCAAGAAGGCCGCTGCCAAGAAGGCTGCCGCTCCGGCCGCCGAAGCTGCAGAGGCTCCGGCCGGCTTCGTCATCAAGGGCAACGCCCAGTCGAACAAGTACCACGTTCCGGGCTCGACCTGGTACGACCAGACCGTTGCCGAAGTTTGGTTCGAGACCATCGAATCCGCCAAGGCAGCCGGCTTCGAGCCAGCAGGCGGCGAATCCCGCCAGCAGATCAAGGACGCCTAGTCCTTGAGCTTCTAAGCTCTTGTCCAAAGGGACGGAATCGCTAGCGATTCCGTCCCTTTGGCGTATCCCCGGTAAAGTCGTTCTCATGAATCTTGCCGGAGACAACGAACTGACCATGACCAACGTCCGTGCCGAAAAGGTTCGCGAGGTGGCCCGACTGGCCACCCGCACCGGACGCGCCCGCAGCGGAGAGTTCCTGGCCGAGGGCCCGCAGGCCGTCCGGGAGGCCCTGCGCCTGCATCTTGAGAACGCCGAACATGGCCGGGCCGAGGTGGTCCGCGCGGTCTACGCAACCGAGGACTGCCTGGACAAGCACCCCGAACTCGAGGTCATGTCTAACAAGGCCGAGCGCGTGCACACCCGCTTGGTCAACCAGGAAGTCCTCGCGGCGATGGCCGACACCGTGACCCCGCAGGGCATCGTGGCCGTGTGCGTCATCCCCGAAACCAGCCTGCAGGACGTGGCTGCCACCAAGCCGCGCCTGGTGGCGGTGCTGACCCGCGTGCAGGACCCGGGCAACGCCGGAACCATCATCCGTGCAGCCGACGCCGCGGGCGCCGATGCCGTGGTGCTCACCAGCGGCAGCGTGGACATATACAACCCCAAGGCCGTGCGCTCCACCGTCGGCTCCATCTTCCACCTGCCCATCATCACCAACGCCGATTTCGGTGCGACCATGGCCGCATTCAAGGGCCAGGGCTCCACCATCCTGGCCGCCGACGGCTACGGGGCGGCGGACCTGGATGCCCTCCAGGACGCCAGCGCCGCACGTCGGGGAGGCAGCACCGAACCTGCCCCGGAGGGCCAGCCGGTGCTGGAGGATCCCACCGTGTGGGTCTTCGGCAACGAGGGCCAGGGCCTGGACGAGACCGAGCTGGCCGGAGCGGACCACCGGGTGGCGGTGCCGCTGTACGGGATCGCCGAATCGCTGAACGTGGGAACGGCCGCCACCATGTGCCTGTACGCCTCCGCGCGCGCCCAGCGCCGCGGCTGAGCCCACCCCGCCACGGGCAAAGCCGTGGCATAGGATGGGGCACGAATGCCGAAACACCATGTCAAGGCCTCCTGCCTGCCGACGGCCGGAGCTGCCGGACGGAACCTCATGCGGGAACATGGAACATACGAACCATAGAGAGTAGGGACGCCATGGCAGCATCGGGCGGATCCAAAGCGGTGGTTGCCGCACTGGCGGCCAACCTGACCATTGCGCTGTTCAAGTTTGTGGCGTGGGCCGTGACGGCCTCATCCTCAATGCTCGCCGAAGCCATCCACTCGGTGGCCGACTCGGGCAACCAGGTCCTCCTGCTCGTCGGCGGGAAGAAGGCCCGGAGGGAAGCGGACCAGGAACACCCCTTCGGCTACGGCCGGGAACGCTACGTCTACTCCTTCATCGTCTCCATCGTGCTGTTCAGTGTCGGCGGCCTGTTCGCCCTCTATGAGGCGTGGCAGAAATTCAAGGACCCCCACGGCATCGAAGGAAAGTGGTGGTGGGTGCCACTGGCGGTGCTGATCGGCGCGATCATTGCCGAGGGATTCTCATTCCGCACCGCGATCAAGGAATCCAACCTGGTGCGCGGCAAGCAGTCCTGGGCCAAGTTCGTGCGGACCGCCAAGGCGCCGGAACTGCCGGTGATCCTGCTCGAGGACTTCGGGGCGCTCATCGGCCTGGTCCTGGCGCTGTGCGGCGTCAGCCTCACCCTGCTGACCGGAAACGGCGTCTTCGACGCCGCGGGCACCGCCTGCATCGGCCTGCTCCTGGTCGCCATCGCCATCGTGCTGGCGGTGGAAACCAAGTCCTTGCTGCTGGGCGAATCGGCAACCGCCGAGCACGTGAAACTGATCGCCTCGGCCATCACCGCCGAGGGCGCGCGCCTGATCCACCTCAAGACCCTGCACCTGGGGCCCGAGGAAATCCTGGTCGCGGCGAAGGTCTCCGTGCCCGCCAACGCCACCGGGGCACAGATTGCCGCCGCGATCGACGGGGCCGAATCACGGATCCGCGCCGCGGTGGAGCACAAGTGCGTGATCTACATCGAGCCGGACATCCTGATCTCCACCGATACCGTGCCCGAGACGGCTGCGGGGAAGGGCTAGATTCCATGGCCTACAAGCAAATAGTCGCAGCCGCGATCCTGGATTCGCTCAGTGCCCCGAGCAAGCTGCTTGCCGCCCGGCGCACCTCCCCGCCGATGCTGGCCGGGTTGTGGGAATTTCCCGGCGGCAAGCTTGAACCGGGGGAGAGCTGCGAAGCCGGGGTCCGGCGCGAACTGGCCGAGGAACTCGGTGTCCGGGTGGTTCTGGGCAGCGAGGTGTTCGGGCCCGTTCCCGAGGGCTGGGTGCTGAACGAGACCGCGGCGATGCGCGTGTGGTTCGCCGAGATCTCCGACGGAACCCCGGACACCCTCGAGGACCACGACCAACTGGCCTGGGTCGACCTGGACGTGGACGCCCTGGAGGCCCTGGACTGGATCCCGGCGGACCTGCCGATCGTGCACGCGGTGCTCGCCGACACGCTGGCCGGAGCCACACGGTGATCCTGCTGACCGGATTCGAGCCGTTCGGGGGAGAGGACTTCAATCCGTCCTTCGCCGTTGCCCGGCAAGCCGCGCACATCCTGGGCGCACAGGGACTCCAGGTGCACGCCGCGGAACTTCCCTGCGCCTTCGCCACCGCGCCGGCCGTGCTCGACCACCTGCTCGAGTCGCACCGGCCGAGCGTGGTGATCAGCCTGGGGCTGGCCGCCGGGAGAACCACCATGGGCCTGGAAAAGGTCGCCATCAACCACATCGACGCCCGGATCGCGGACAACGCCGGGGGCCAGCCCATCGACCGGCCGGTGGTGGCGGGGGCTCCGGCTGCCTACTTTGCCACCCTTCCGCTGAAGGCCGCCCTGCAGGCATTGCGGGAACCGGCCCCCGGACGCGACGCCATCGAGGTGAACATCTCGTATTCCGCCGGGAGCTTTGTCTGCAACCAGGTGTTCTACGCGCTGATGCACCGCACCATCGGGGTGCCGGGCATCCACGCAGGCTTCATCCACGTTCCATGGATGGACGCCACCCACCCCGGCCTCGAAGAGATGGCCAGGGCGGTGGCCGCCGTGGCCCGATTGGCACTGGACAACGCGGCAGAGCCGCTGCTCAGCGCGGGCACCGAGTACTAGCCCCCGGTCCCCGGTCTTCCGGCCGACAGCAACTCCCAGGTCACCTCGAGTGCCACCGAAAGATCCCGCCGTCCGGCCACCACCGGCATCGAGGACGCCGCCATGGCGACGGACTTGGCCCGCTGCAGCGGCAGTGCCGGCTCGTGGGCCGATTCGCGCACCTGCAGCGCGGCCCCGAGCCGGGCCCCGGCCAGTCCGGACAGCTGTTCGGCCTTGGCGCGGGCATCGGCGAAGGCCAGCTCGCGGGCCGTTTCCAGGGCGCTTGCCGGATCGGAGACCTCCGCACGCAGGGAGTGGATCCGCAGCGCGTCCCCTCCGGAACCGACAGCGGCGGAGAGCACCGTGGCCACCGCATCCACTGCCAGGTTCGTGGCCTCGATGGTGGTTTCGGCATCGTAGCCCAGAAGCACGGCTTCCTCGTTGCGCCAGGTGGTGCGCGCCGTCAGCGTGATCCCCGTGGTCGAGAGCTCCGCCGCCGGGTCCGCGGACGCCACCGCGGCAATGACCGCGCCGGCGGCGGCCGAGGCCAGCGCGAAGGCCTCGGCAGCCTGTGCATGGTGCGAGGTGACGGACAGGGAGATGGCCATGATGTCGGGCACGGCCGGCGCGGATGCGGTTCCCGTGACGGTAATCGAGGGTGCGGTTTTCATGCGGGGGTTCCTCCTGTGGATCCGCCCGAGGCCGTGTCCGGGCCCGTTCCCCGGATCCTGCGCAGCTTTGCGGCGAGCACGGGGGCCAGCTTGCGCACCGGGGCCTCGCGGTACCCGCCCGCCCGCAGGCCCGCGGCGCGTTCGAAGATGTTCCGTGAGGCCGGATCCGAGGTGCGCAACCAGGAGTATCCGGCCGCCGCGAAGTACAGCGGAAGGAACGGCAGCCCCAGGCACAGGGCGTATTGGGTGCTGTGCGTTTCCTCATGCGCCAGCAACCGGGGGTCCGGGTCCGGTCCGGATCGCGGGGTGCGGAAGAAGACCACGTTGCCCACCGTGAACGCCCCGGCCCGGGGCCATGCGGGTGTGTAGTGCCTGGCATGGAGGATTCCGCGTTCACCGCGTGCGACGGGACAGCGGGAAGCCAATGCCAGCGCCAATCCGCTGATCGTGCTGAGGTTCAGCCAGTTGGCCACCTCGCGTGTGCGCTCCCAGGTGTTCATGCTGCCCAAGTCTAGCCATCGGCATCGGGCCAATGGCCCGAAGCCACCGGGGCAATTCTTGGACCAAGCGCCCCAGCCACTAGAGTTGATTGTTGAACCGGGAGCATCATTGCCGAACAGTGCCCCGAACGTTGAGGAGATTTGATGAAGAAGATCGTATCCGTCATTGGTGTGATGGTGGCACTGGTGTTGAGCCTGACCGGTTGCATGAAGATGGATGTGGATCTGGTGGTTTCCAGCCCGGAGAAGGCTTCGCTGAGCATGGTGATGGCCTTCGACAAGAAGGTTGTCGGCGATGCCAGCGTCGGGGAGGTCCTGGGCCAGATGGGGACCACCGAGGAAGAGCTCTTCAAGAACTTCCCCGAGGAAGCCACGAAGACCCCCTACGACCAGGATGGGTTCAAGGGCTACCTCTTCACGGTCAATGACAAGTCGCTGACCGAGATGGGCGACCTTTCCGGCGAACTCGGCCCGAAGGTCGACATCGAATTCCGCGGCGGCCAGTACTACTTCTCCGCCCAGGGCTTGGCAGGCGGCGACACCTCGACGCTGACCGAATCCACGATGACCGTGACCTTCCCGGGCGAGATCGTCAGTGCCAGCAGCGGCGCACAGATCGACGGCAACACCGTCAGCTTCGACATGCGCACCGCTGCCGGCGAAATGACCGCGGTGGCCAAGGAGAAGGACAACACCCCGCTGTACCTGTCGCTGGGCTTCGGCGTCCTGGCGCTGCTGGGTGCCGTGGTCGCCGTGGCCATGATGCGTCGCCGCGAGGAAACCGCGCACGAGCACGCCTAACCACGCACGAGGCCGAGCCGAGCGGTTCGGCCGCCGTGCACCCGAGGGACCAACAATTGCGGAATAAACTCCGGAATTGTTGGTCCCTCGGGGTTTAAGGGCTTTCCTGTGGTGCTGCCGGCGGCGGGCCTATTGGCTCGCTGAAAGGAAATTGGCAAGGATCGGGCCGGCCGTTTGCGCGCCTCCGCTGCCGTCGCCCACGAAGACCGCGACCGCCAGGTCGCCCCGCGCGGCGATGACCCAGGCGTGGGCGTTGCGCTCGGCATCGTATTCGGCGGTGCCGCTCTTGCCAATGGTCTTGGAACCGAGCTTGAGGTCCTTCAGCGTTCCGTGGTCCACGACCTGGGCCATCATGCCGGCCAGCTCCTTGGCCTCGGCCGATGTCAACGGGTTCTTCGGCTTGGGCGCGGCCTCGGGCTCGGGGCCGGTGACCAGACGGGGGAAGACGGTGGCGGCGTTCTGCACCGAGGCGGCAACGGTTGCCATGCCCAGCGCCGAGGCCTCGACGATGCCCTGGCCAATGCCGTTGGCCGCCAGCTCCGTACCGGTCGAATCGTCGGGCACCGAGCCCAGGAAGGACGCGGCCCCGGTCGAGGGGCTCAGGTTCAGACCCAGGGAGGCTGCGGCGTCGGCCAGCGCCGGGGCCTTGGCCTTCGAGGCGCCTTCAAGGAAGACGGTGTTGCAGGATTGCGCCAGGGCCTCGGACAGCGGGATGCTGCCCAGTGCGCTGGAGGGGTAGCCGTCGTAGTTCTTGAACGCCTTGCCGTCCACGGTCATGGTGGCGGGGCACTGGACGGTGGTCTTGGGGGTGTCGCCGGAGCGCAGCATGGCCAGCGCGGTGATGACCTTGAACGTGGAACCGGGGGCGTACTTGCCCAGCAGCGCGGTGTTCTGGGCGTTGGACGCGGGACCGGAGGCCGCGGCCAGGATGGCCCCGTCGGAGGGCCGCACGGCGACCAGTGCGCTGTCGGAAGCCGAATCGGCCAGCAGCGACTCGGCGGATTCCTGCAGGCCGCGATCGAGCGTGGTTTTCAGGTCCTTGCCGTCCACCGCCTCGCGGGACACCAGGGTGGAGACCTCGCGCTTGTCCTTGTCGTAGATGTTGATGTTGTAGCCCTTGGTTCCGGCCAGCGTGTCCTGGTAGGCCTTTTGCAATCCGGAGAGCCCGACCTGTTCCCCGGCGCCGATGGCGCCCTTGGAATCGGCCACGATTTCCGCCGTGGCTTCGCCCACCGAGCCCAGGATGGCCCGGGCAAAGTTCCTGCTGGGTGCCAGCGGCAGGGAATCGGGTTGTGCCAGGACCCCGGGGATGGCCTCGAGCTGTGCATCGGTGACGGTGCGGTCCGCATCGTCACGCAGCGTGATGGCCACGACAAAGGCCCGCGGACCGGCGGCGGCCACGCGCTGCGCGTAGGGGTCGGCGTCGAGTTCCAGCAGCTTCGCGAGCTTCTTTGCCGAGCCCTCCCATTGCGCCTCGTCGATGGACTCCTTGTTGATCCCGATGCGCAGCACCGGGCGGTCGGTGACCAGCGTCTGGTCCTTGTTGCCCAGGATCTCCCCGCGCGCCGCCGGGGTGGAGGCCCTGGCCACGTATTGGCCGGCCTCGAGCCCGGGCACGGCGATGGACGGGTCGTAGCGCACCAGCCAGGTCTTGGTGTCCGTGTCGAATTCGAGGGTGGCGGTGCTCTGGTAGGTCCAGTCGGTGTCGGAGGAATCGACGTCCCACACGGTGTTGTAGGTGGCGGTGGCGGTCTTCGGGTCAGCGGATCCCTCGTCCTCGGTGACCGATTCGAGGGTGACCTTGTGCTCGATGGATCCCAGCGGCTTCAGGGCCTCGGCAAGGTCCGCGGTCGCCGTGGCCGCGTCGGTCCCGGCCAGCGGGACGGATCCCAGGTCCAGGGACTGCAGGGAGGCGGCCAGCGACTCGGCGGCGGCGTTCGGCGAGGGAGGGGCGGAGCAGGCGCCCAGCGAGCCGATCATCAACAGGGCGGCGGCAGGCAGGGCAAAGGTTCGAAGAACTCGCGACATGGGTTCAACTATTGCCTAAGCACTGGCGGGTGTCCACACGTGAGAAGCCCAAAGACGGCGCGCGCCGTGATTCAAGGGTGGTGCGGCCAAGCACCTAGAATAGGGGGAAGAACCAGATACACAATCAACAGTGAAAAGGGCCGTAGAACCCCATGTCTGAACCCACGAATCCGGAAAAGGACGTCACGGACGCCCACAGCCCGGACGTCCCGCACCCCACCGACGAGGCCGGCATCAATCTTGTGGTGCAGGCGGCGCTGGCCGCCTTCGCCGCGGCAAGCAACCTGGACGAGCTCAAGGCCGCACGCCTGGCCCACACCGGGGAAAAGTCCCCGCTGTCGCTGGCCAACCGCGAAATCGGCCGCCTCGACAAGTCCGAGAAGGCCGCCGCCGGCAAGCTCATGGGTGCCTCCCGCGGGCGGGTCAACAAGGCCCTGGCCGAGCGCACCGTGGTGCTCGAGGCCGAGGACGCCGCCCGCATCCTGGTGGAGGAAACCGTTGACGTCACCGCGGCGCCGCGCCGCCGCCGCGCCGGGGCCCGCCACCCGCTGTCCACGCTGCAGGACCGCGTCTCGGACATCTTCGTGGGCATGGGCTGGGAAATCGCCGAGGGCCCCGAGGTCGAGTCCGAGTGGTTCAACTTCGACGCCCTGAACTTCGCCCCGGACCACCCGGCCCGCGAAATGCAGGACACCTTCTTCATCGACCCCGTCGATTCGCACCTTTTGCTGCGCACCCACACCTCGCCGGTGCAGGTCCGTTCGATGCTCGAGCGCGAGGTGCCGATTTACGTGCTGTGCCCGGGGCGGGTCTACCGCACCGACGAGCTGGATGCCACGCACACCCCGGTGTTCCACCAGTTCGAGGGCCTGGCCATTGACAAGAACCTGACCATGGCCGATTTGCGCGGCACCCTGGAGCACTTCGCCCGGCAGATGTTCGGCGAGGACGCCTCCATCCGCCTGCGCCCGAACTTCTTCCCGTTCACCGAGCCCTCCGCCGAGCTGGACATCTGGCACCCGGGTGCCAAGGGCGGGGCGCAATGGATCGAGTGGGGCGGCTGCGGCATGGTCAACCCCAACGTGCTGCGTGCCGCGGGCATCGACCCGGAGGAATACTCCGGGTTCGCCTTCGGCATGGGCGTGGAGCGGACCCTGATGTTCCGCAACGAGGTCCCCGACATGCACGACATGATCGAGGGCGATATCCGCTTCAGCGAGCACTTCGGGATGGAGATCTAAGACATGCGTATTCCCCTTTCATGGCTGCGCGAATACGCGCAGGTACCGGCCGATGCCTCGGCCGAAGACGTCATGGCCGAACTGGTCAAGGTGGGCCTCGAGGAAGAGGACGTGCACCGTCCCACCGACGAGATCTCCGGCCCGATCGTGGTCGGCCAGGTGCTCTCCATCGTCAAGGAGGAGCAGACCAACGGCAAGACCATCAACTGGTGCCAGGTCCGCGTCGTCCCCGAGGGCACCGAGCAGACCCTGGTGAACGAGGGCATCGATCCCTCGGGCGTGCAGGGCATCATCTGCGGCGCGCACAACTTCGTCGAGGGCGACAAGGTCGTCGTCACGCTTCCCGGCGCCGTGCTGCCCGGAAACTTCGCCATCAGCGCCCGGAAGACCTACGGCCACCTCTCGGCCGGCATGATCGCCTCCTCCCGCGAGCTGGGCATCGGAGACGACCACGACGGCATCATCGTGCTCTCCCGCCTGGGCCTTGACCCGGAGATCGGCACCGACGCGATGGAGCTGCTGGGCCTCTACGACCAGGCCGCCGAAATCAATGTCACCCCGGACCGCTCCTACGCGTTCTCGATCCGCGGCGTGGCCCGAGAATTCGCGCACGCCACCAACACGCCCTTCACGGATCCGGCCTCGCTGGTGACCGTGGATGCTGCCACCGGACCCGGCCACCCGGTCAAGCTCAAGGACGCCGCGGGCATCTACGGCAAGGACGGCTGCGACAGGTTCGTCACCCGAACCGTCACCAACGTGAACCCGGCACTGCCGACCCCGCCGTGGATGGCCAGCCGGCTGAGCCTGGCCGGCATGCGCTCGATCTCCCTGGTCGTGGACATCTCCAATTACGTAATGCTCGAACTCGGCCAGCCGCTGCACTTCTACGATGCGGACAAGCTGACCGGGGCCATCACGGTGCGCCGCGCCAACGCCGGTGAGACCCTGGTGACGCTGGACGCCAAGGAACGCAAGCTGCACGTCGAGGACCTGCTGATCACCGACGAGTCCGGCGCCATCGGCATTGCCGGGGTCATGGGCGGGGCCTCCACCGAGGTCTCCGCCGCGACCAGCACGGTGCTGATCGAGGCCGCGCACTTCGAGCCGATCACCATCGCCCGCTCGCGCCGCCGCCACAAGCTGCCCTCCGAGGCCTCGAAGCGCTTCGAACGCGGAGTGGACTGGAAGATCGCCGACGTGGCGGCCCAGCGCGCCGTGGACCTGCTGGTCCAGCTGGCCGGCGGCACCGCCACCACGCTGGTCACCGACGAGGGCACCGCACCGGAACCCGTCGTGATCGAGCTGCCGGACGGGTTCGCCTCGGCACTGATCGGCATCGAGTACACCGAGGACCAGGTCACCTGGTCCCTGGGCGAAATCGGGGCGCAGATCGAGACCGTCCAGGGCGGATACCGCGTCACCGCGCCGACCTGGCGCCCGGACCTGGCGACCAAGCAGGACCTGGTCGAGGAAATCGCCCGCCTGGTCGGCTACGACCTGATCCCGGCGACGCTGCCCACGGCCCCTCCGGGCCGCGGCTACTCCCGCGTGCAGTCCCAGCGCCGCCGCGTGGTGCAGTCCCTGGCCGACGCCGGGCTGACCGAGGTGTTGTCCTACCCGTTCGTCACCAAGGCGCAGAACAACACCTTCGGTGCCGCGGAGGCCGGCGAGGTTCCGGCGGTGAAGCTGAACAACCCGATGTCCAGCGAATTCGGCTTCATGCGCACCTCGATCCTGCCGGGGCTGCTGGGCATTGCCCGGCGCAACCACGGCCGCGGCTTCCGAGACGTGGCCCTGTACGAGGCCGGCCAGGTGTTCCTGCCGGGCGAGACCCTGGGCACCGCCACCATTCCTCCGCTGGGGGCCAGGCCCTCGGACGAGGAACTGGACGCGCTGTACAACGGGCTGCCGCACCAGCCGACGCACCTTGCCGCCGTGCTGACCGGGCACGATTCGCCCGTGGCCGCCGCGCACGTGCCGCGTGCCTACGACTGGGCCGACGCCCTGGACGTGGCCAAGCTGGTCGGCGACGTGCTGGGCGTGGAGGTCGTCGTGTCGCAGGGCGCGCACCAGGCGTTCCACCCGGGCCGCACCGCGGCCCTGGCACTGCGCAACGGAACGCACGTCGGCTACGCCGGCGAGCTGCACCCGAAACTGCTGGCCGAGCTCGATTTGCCCGAGCGCACCGTGGCCATGGAAATCAACGCGGACGAGCTCTTCGAGGCGGCCGCCGACGTGATCGTGGCCAAGCACATCTCCACCTTCCCGATCTCCACCCAGGATGTCGCGCTGGTCGTTGACTCGGCCGTGGTGGCCTCGGACGTGCTGGAGACCCTGCGCGAGGGTGCCGGAGAACTGCTCGAGGACATTGCGCTGTTCGACGTGTACTCCGGCACCGGCATCGAGGAGGGCAAGAAGTCGCTGGCCTTCGGCCTGCGCTTCCGCGCCAACGACCGCACGCTGACCGCGGACGAGGCCTCCGAGGCGCGAGCCGCCGCGGTGGCCCTGGCGGCCGAGCGTTTCGGTGCCGTGCAGCGCTAAGCCACGCAACATCTGATCCGGTAGGGGGTCGGCAACCATTCACCGCTTTTGTGGTGGGGTTGCCGGCCCCCTGACCTGTTAAGTTCCAGATTCCGGATCGATCCAGGATGTTCCTGCTGGTTTCTCCGGCGAAGGACCGCAGTGCCGGCAGGGAACCCGACAGGACTGTCTCCGGCAGCCGCCGAACAAAATACCTACCTGCCAGGAACTGAAATTCCGCAGTGGAGCTGGCGTTGCCGACCATTGAATTGTGAACTGCAGTTGACATGTGATCGAGACTCTCAAGAGTGAGACCTTCTGCCGCTGGCGATCCGGTTTGGGGGATCGTCGAGCCGCCGCGCGCGTCACGGCGAGGATCGATCGCCTGGCCGCGGGAAATCCGGGTGGCGTGAAACCTGTCGGGCCGGGGATCTTGGAATTGCGGATTGATGTTGGCCCGGGATACCGGGTGTATTTCCCTCGTGATGGAGATCGATTGATCCTGTTGCTTTGCGGAGGCAGCAAATCGAGCCAGGGGAGCGATAGCAACGACGCATACGGAATCGCCGATGAATGGAAGAACAATGGGCAAAGCAACCGAAGTCTTTAGCCCCTCTGACGGTGCGGACTACCTCAACGATCAAGAGGACGCTGCTGCTTATCTTGAAGCAGCACTGGAAGAGGGCGACGATCCCGCCATGGTCGCCCAGGCGCTGGGCACAATTGCGCGTTCCGGCAATCTCAGCGAACTCGCACGCCGCGTCGGGATGAGCCGCGAGGGTCTGTACGAGGCGCTTTCGGCCGACGGCAACCCGGGCTTCGCCACCATCGTCAAGGGGGTCAAGGTCCTTGGACTCAGGCTCCGCTTCGAAGCCGTTGCGTGAAATTAAGTTCCCCGGTCATGATTCGGATAGCGACCCCCGATGAGTGCGGCAGCGAAGGGCGAAGCAGCCCGAGGATGCCAGGGAACTCGTGACAGGATCCGGGATCCCTTGGTGTTTCAGGTCCTGGAGGTGTCCGGGGCGCGGGCCAATGCAGGTCACCCCGCATATTCATCGCGCAGGTCCTGGATGGCCTCACGCACAACGGTCTGGGCGACGAGAATGCCGTCGACGTATTCCAGGACTCCGGCTTCCAGGCACGCGAGGATGGATGCGGAGATTTCCCCGAAACGGTCCGCCGGCCGGTCCCGGATGTCCTCTCCGAGACTCAGCAAGCTGGTTTCCCCGTGGGCCTTGGCGGTCGATGGTTCGACGGCCGCGTCGCCGAGGACGGAGATAAACCTTTCGGCCCGCCGCAGCCCGGCCACCCCGGACGCGGGTGTGGCATGCCCCAAGGCCAGTATTTGCAGGTAGGCCGTCAGCAGGCTGCGGATGGCATCGTGGTTTCGAGGATGATCGTCCTGCAGCAGGGCCATCCCCGCATGGGTGGGATACGGCTCACCGTCGTTCTCCCCGACCTCCTCGACGCATTCCTCCTCGTTCCAGGCGCTTTCGCCTTCATCGGTTTCGAAGAGATCTGCTTCGTCCATGGCAGTGAAAAGGTCCATGAATATCGAAAGCGGCAGCGGGTAGAGACCCGGCGCCAGCAGAATGGGGCCGGCAGGGTCCGCGACCGGAAAGGCAAGCGATTCGGTGACCTCCGGGATGAACCTCCCCTCGAGCATCTCGTCCAGGAGATAGGCGGCCCATTGTACGAGGGCTATGCCGTGGCCGTGTCTCTCAGGGATGTCGAGCGGGCATTCACGGGGTGTGCGTCGATGGGTGGGGCCGGGAACACGCACCAGGACCAGCATATGCAGCAGGTCGAAGACCTCGCTTCCGCGATGCCACCGGCCGTTGTCATTCAGGAAGTGCAGGTAGCCATCCAGGCGATTCAGGGTTTGGTGGGCCGCTTCGCCGGAAATGCGGCGGATGGCGTTCAGCATCGCGGCGAAGGATTTCGGGTCGAATGCGTCGGGAGCATTGAACGGCCAGATTTTGGCGTAGGCCTCCAGCAAGACAAGCAATCCGGCCCAGTCGTCGTGGGCCTGGTCGGGCAGCACGGCGCGGGATCTCCAAGCAATGTAGGCAGGTTCCAGGGCGTAGAGCCGTTCCAATCCCGAGGCGCGCGACGGGTGGGGGCCCTGCCGCCGTGGCTTCGGGGACTTGCGGTGCTTGCGGCGCAATTGCTTGCTGGTCGTGGTCATGGCCGTCCTTGGGTATTCGGTGGGGGAATCCCAGCATGGACCGATCCGTGGGCCAGCGGGCCCACCGTCCGCAGGACTGTGGACAGGTCATCGAGCCTGGTGGATCGACCAGGCCACGAACCTGCCGCACCCGTAGCAGGTTTGGGGGTGCGGACGACCTTCCGCGTTTCCTCAGGCGGAACCGGCCCCGGTGGTGATCGCCCCGATCCCGGCGGCCAGCAGTCCGGCGGTGAGGGAAGCCGCGCCGAGACCGATCAGCAGCGACAGCCGGCTGGGCTTCTCCGGGTCTTTCCCGAGCACCGAGAGGAAGAACCCGGCGGGCATCAGGATCGCGGCGATCGGGACACCCGAGCGCGCGATCCAGCCGACCCAGCCCGGCACGTCGAGCTGGTCCGCGAAGGCGAGGATCGCCAGGGACAGGACCAGCAGGACCGCGGCGTGCGCGTGCCCGGCGCGGTACCAGGATTTCTGCAGGGCGTTGGCGGGTACCCCGCCGGCGGCGACGCGGACGAGGAAAACGCCGCCCGATTCGACGGTGATGAGGGCCAGAAGCAGGATTCCGGCAAGGATCAGCGTGCTCGGTTCCATGGGAGTGGTTCCTTTCGAACCCGATTGGATAGTTGTACTATCTAAGGTAGATACCTGAACTATCCAATGCAAGGGGTTTCACATGAAGATGTCCGAGCTTCTCCAGCGCTCGGGGGTGCCGCTGGCGACGGTGAAGTACTACCTGCGTGAAGGGCTGCTGGCCCCGGGGGAGTCGACCGGGGCGACCACGGCAATTTACGGCGAGGAGCACGTGCGCCGGCTGGCGCTGATCCGCGCGCTCACCGAGGTCGTTGGCCTGCCGTTGGCGTCGGTGCGCACCATCCTGGGGCTCATCGACGAACCGGAGCCCGATCGCTTCCGCACGTTGGGCCGCGCGATCGAGGTACTTCCCCCGGCCGTGGAAGCGGACCCCGGCGCCGACTATCCACGGGCCCGGGCCGCGCTCGCGGAGATCGGCCAGCTCTACGACCCCGGCTACGCGGCGGTGGCCCAGCTGGAGCGCGGGCTCGCAGCAGCCGAATCCGTGGGAATGCCCATGGGGACCGAACGCCTGCACGGCTACGCCCGGCACGTGATGGCGATCGCCGAAATCGACCTGGCCCAGCTGCCCGGTGACGACACGTCCCGTGCCGTGGAGTACTCGGTGCTCGGCACCGCGGTCTACGAACCGATCTTGGCCGCGATGCGCAGACTGGCACACCAGGACCTGGCGCACCGGATGCTCGGCCCGGCAGCGGGGGAGCGGGACTAGGAACCGGCTGCCGAGCGCTCGAGGACGGTCTCGACATGCAGCGCGGAGCGCAGTGTCTGGAGCACTACGCAGTACTTTTCCGTGGTGGCGATCAGCCCTTCAACCGCTTGGGGGTCTGCGTCCGTGTCCAGCTCGAAGGCCAACCTGATGGACCGGAATCCCACCGGGACCTCAGGGTCCAGACCCAGGGTGCCGCGCACGTCCAGTTCCCCCTCGGCCCGGATGGTCCCGGCCACCGCAAGCCCGCGGTTGGTTGCGACGGCAGCCAGGGTGACCCCGGCGCAGGCCACCAGTGCCTGCAGCAACAGGTCGCCGGAGCATGCCAGGGTTCCGTCCCCGCCGGTCGCCGGATGAAGGCCGGCTGCCACCAGTGCCTGGCCGGTCTGCACGGAGCAGGAGACCCCGTCGCCGCCCACGGCCCCGCTGGCGCGCAGCGTGATGATTCCGGCCCCGGGCTGTTCGCGGTACAGCTGCTTGAGCGGGCGCTGCCTGCCGCGCAACGTTTCCCTGTCCATTTCCCCTGGTCCTTCCCTGGCGGCGGCCCGGTGAAGCCCGGCGTCTGGGACAAGTGTGCACCCATCGGGGCGGAACGTGCTACGCCACGGTTCCGCGGACCGGACGCAAGGCACTCGGCACCGGGATCTCGAACAGCGGGGTATCGGAATCAGGATCCGCTCGCGCGACGGAGGCATCAGCGGGGGACTTGGGACTCCGGTTCGTAGCCGATGAGCCAGTGCAGGCCATGGCGATCCACGACCTGGCCATCGGAGGCTCCCCAAGGTTTGGGGGAAAGCGGATCCACCACGGTGCCGTTCACCGCGAGCTTGTCGAACCACGCGTGGAGGGTGGCCGGGGCGGCGGTTCCCAGCAGCGACAGCATGATGCCTTCGAACTTGACGCTTTTGCCTCCCTGGGGCGTATCCGATCCGGCCACGGCAACGATCCCTTCCAGCTGTCCATGGGCAATGGCATCCGGGGGACCGTCGGTGCGGCCAAACTCCTTGTACGTGTACAAGGAGAGTTTTCCGCCGAAGATTTCCGCGTAGAAGCCGAGGGCTTCACGCGCGGTGCCGGGAAAATTGACGTAGATCCGGGGAGCAGCCATGGGAACATCATACAAAGCCCGATGTCGCCGCGAGCTCCCGGACAGGTGGGAAATGTACCTTCTAAACATCCATTCGCGTGCTCGCCTCGCCATGTCGTGTTCACCGGCACCCGTTGCTGCGGAGTCCGGCAATGCATGGCCGCCACCCGGCTCGTGCGACGTGCTTTCAAGAGGGGAAGGTCGCCCTGGGCGGGGATCCAGTGTGCGAAGGTGCTTGACCAACGGTGGACGTCAACATCATTTTCACGTTGAGCTATTCAGCAAGGAAACTGGAAACGTGAGCCAACGGTGTAGTTGCGGGGAAAGCCAAAAGGACTTTGCTTTGGCGCCGCTGGCACTGGACAAAGACGGCCGCGGCGGCTGGTTCGTCGCCGGCGCCAGGTTTCCCGTAGTCTTTTTCATCCGCGAACTTCCGAAACAACTGGAGATGCGACCCTCGATCCGCCGCTACGTCCAAAGCCCGGGGCTGCCGATGGCCTTTCCACGGCGAGCCAGGATGATCCATGATGGATAGGTGCCGGATGCTCCGGATTCCACCAACAGGCAAGACATGACCGAGCTGCCCCGAAGCGCCCGGAATCCTCCGGTGCCGAAACCACCAACCTGGCAAGGGACAATGTCGGCATCAGCCAGCGGATGCGCGACATCGATCCTCGTTCCGGGTGCCGGGACACCGCCAAACAACCCGCGGAAAGACCAACACATGCCATTTGCCGACCAATTGATCAACGAGTCGACTGCCCGGGACCTCATAGGGGCCGTGGGGACCGTGGTCCCGGACGCGGGCCTGCCCGCGCTGCACCTTGCCGTGCCCTTGATCGAAACACTGGGTTTGCGCGAGCGGGCCGATACGCTGCGCGACGCCCTGCTCAGCGACCTGCAGGGGGACTACGCCGCGCTGGCCGGCACGATACGCGCGGCGAGCGAAGACGCGGCATTCCGCGGCTGGCTGATCTGGCCGGTCACCTCGGCCATCGCCGCCAAGGCCGTCACGGAAGACACACGAGAGGCCTTTGACGACGCGATGGCATTGCTGGCCGAACTCACCGGGCGGCTCAGCGCCGAATTCGCCATCCGCACCCTGCTGCGCCACAACCTGGACCGTGCGCTCGAGCTCGTCCAGGGCTGGACAGCCTCGGAGGACGTGGATGTGCGACGTCTCGCCTCGGAGGGGACCCGCCCCTATCTGCCTTGGTCAACGAGGGTTCCGGAGATCACCGCACGGACGGGAGCGACGATCCCCGTGCTCGATGCGCTCTATCGCGACGACGCGGAGTACGTGCGCCGGTCCGTGGCAAACCACCTCAACGACCTCAGCCGCGATGCCCCGGACCTGGTGGTTGAAACCGCGCGGCGCTGGCTGGCCGAGCCCGATGCGAACACGGCGCGCCTGGTGCGCCACGCCCTGCGGACACTGGTCAAGAAGGGGGATGTGCATGCCCTGGAACTGCTCGGTTTCGGGCCGGTGTCCATCGACATCGCGGGCCCGGTGCTCGGCAGCACAAGCATCGGGTTCGGCCACAGCATCGACTTCAGCGCGGTGCTGCACAACCGCGGCGACGAGCCCGCGCGCGTGGCGATCGACTACACGGTCTACCACCGCAAGGCCAACGGCGGGCAGACAGGCAAGACCTTCAAGCTGGCCACCCGAACCCTCGAGCCGGACGAAAGATTCGAGGTCGGACGCGAACATTCCTTCCGGGCGATCACCACCAGGCGCTATCATCCGGGCATGCACGCGATCAGCCTGCAAGTCAACGGCGTGGAATCGGCACGGGCGGAGTTCGAGCTGCTGCCCGAGGCCAAGGTGCGGGCTGCGGAACGCCGGTGACGTGAAGGCGGCATCCGCCGAGGCGGGTCCCTCCGGTATTGTGGCCGGCACCGGAGGGTGCGCCCAGGCTTTGTGGGGGCCTAGAATTCCTCGCCGGCGGCGATGACGGCGGCGGCCGGACCGACGATGAGCGGATCGGGCGTCCCGACCAGCTCGTGGTCCTTGCCCTCGTAGTCGAACAGACTCAGCACGTGGCGCATCGCCCCGAGCCGTGCCCGCTTCTTGTCGTTGGACTTCACCACGGTCCACGGCGCCCACTCGGTGTCGGTGGACCGGAAGGTCTCTTCCTTGGCCTCGGTGTAGGAATCCCACTTGTCCAGCGATGCCAGGTCGGTGGGGGAGAGCTTCCACTGCCGCACCGGGTCGATCTGCCGGATGGTGAAGCGGGTGAGCTGCTCGCTGCGGGTGACCGAGAACCAGAACTTCACCAGCGTGATCCCGTCGTCGACCAGCTGCTTTTCGAAGGCCGGGGCCTGGTGCATGAAGCGGTCGAACTCCTCGCGGGTGCAGAAGCGCATGACCCGCTCCACGCCCGAGCGGTTGTACCAGGAGCGGTCGAAGAGGACCATCTCGCCGGCGGCCGGCAGGTGGGAGATGTAGCGCTGGAAGAACCACTGGGTGGATTCGCGCTTGCTGGGCTTCTCCAGCGCCACGACGCGGGCGCCGCGGGGGTTCAGGTGCTCGGTGAAGCGCTTGATGGTCCCGCCCTTGCCGGCGGCGTCGCGGCCCTCGAAGAGCACCACGAGGCGGCGGCCGGTGGCCTTGATCCAGACCTGCAGCTTGAGCAGCTCGATCTGCAGCAGCCGCTTCTCCAGGTCGTACTGGGCGCGGTCCAAGCGCGTGGAATACGGGTAGCCCTCGCGCCAGGTGTCCACGACTTCCCCGGTGGCGGTCAACAGCACCGGATCGTCATCGTCGTCGTCGCGGATGGAGTAGCCGTGGGCGGCCAAATCAAGCAATTGCATGGCTTGACCGTATCCGGACTCGATGAACGGAAGATGAACATTGGGGGCCCGAGGGGTGGAGTGGCGACCATGTCACACCCTACGCAACAGCCGGCCGTGGCAGCGGCCGGGCCGTTGCCACGCGATGTCAGCTTTCGGCCGGGGCCGGCAACACCGGCAGTGCCTTCTCGAATAGCCAGGGCCCCAGGAAATCCGCGGCGGATGCCGCGGTGGGCAGGTGCGCGTCGACGTGGTCGCGGAACAGGGCGTAGGTGACGGTGCCGTGGCGCCAGATCCCGGTCCAGGAGCGCAGCATGGCGAAGAACGCGCGGTCCCCGGCCGCCAGGCGCAGGGCGTGCAATGTCAGTGCTCCGCGCTTGTAGACCCGGTCATCGAACATGTCTTGGGGCCCGGGGTCCCCGATGGCGATGTCCTGATCCAGGGAGGCAAGCAATGCCCAGGCGTCCCTGGCGCGCGCATCGGCGCTCGGGCCGCCGGCGGCCTCGGACCAGATCCATTCGGCGTAGCAGGCAAATCCCTCGTGCAGCCAGATGTCCCGCCACGATCCGACGGTCAGTGAATTGCCGAACCACTGGTGGGAGAGTTCGTGGGCGATCAGCCGCTGCTGTTCCCAGCCCGGGGACAGGTGGTTGTCGCCCAGGATGGAGATGCCGTGGGCCTCGAGCGGGATTTCCAGGTCGTCCTCGGTGACCACGACGGTGTAGTCGGCGAAGGGGTAGGGGCCGAAGGCCTCGATGAAGGTTTCCATCATTCGCGGCTGGTCGGCCAGGGCCGCCGCGACCCGGTGGAGTGCGGCGGCGCTGGCAGCCACCAGTTGGGGCACCGGTGCCGGGGCGCCGGCATGCCGCCCGCCTTCTGCGACGGCGGTGCCAGCCAGCGAGCGCAACTCGTAGCGGCCGATCTGCAGGGTCGCCAGGTAGGTGGCCATGGGCTCGTGGACCTCGTAGGTCCACCGTTCACGGCTGGCGCGCCGCTGGCGGTCCACCAGCTGCCCGTTGCAGACCGGGCGGTACCCGGCGTCGGTGTTGACACTGATGCGGTAGGTCGCCTTTTGGCTGGGGTGGTCGTTGCAGGGGAACCAGGTGGGGGCACCGTTCGGCTGGCCCGCCACCAGCACCCCGTCGGTGAGTTCCTCCCAGCCGACCTCGCCCCAGGTTCCCTGGCGCACGTTCGGGACCCCGCCGTAGCGGATCTCCATGGTGAATTCCTCGCCGGCGGACACCGGGGAGGGCAGGTGCAGTTCCAGTCTGCCGGCCTTCTGCGTGAACCTCGGGACCTTTGCCCCGTTGAGCGCGATGCGCGAGGCGCGCAGCCCGGAGAGGTCGAGGGAGAGCCGTTCGAGCGTCTCGGCGGCCACCGCGGTGATGGTGGCGCGTCCGTCGAGCCGGTTGCCGCCCAGCTTGCAGTCCAGGTCCAGGTCGTAGTGCTCCACGCGGTAGGCGGCGCTGCCGGAACGGGGGATGTAGGCATCCGGGATGAATGCGGCCGTGGCGGCCGTGGTGTTCAGGGACGAATGACTCATGCGTGCGGCTGGCTCCAGGGTTGGACGGGGTTGCCCATCCAGTGGCTCGACGGGGGAACTGTTTCTCCGCGCATCACCAGCGACGCCGGGCCCACGGTGGCACCCGCGGACAGCGATGCCGCCGGCAGGATGACCCCGTGCGGGCCCATCGTGGATCCCGCGGAGAGTTCCACCGTATCAATTGCCATGACCCGGTCATGGAAAAGGTGGGTCTGGACGACGGTGCCGCGGTTGACCGTCGAGGAGTCCCCGAGGGTCACCAGGTCTGCCTCGGGCAGCCAGTAGCTTTCGCACCAGACCCCGTGGCCGATCTTGGCACCGAGCGCGCGAAGCCACCAGACCAGGGCCGGGGAGCCGGCCGCCGAGTGGGCGAACCAGGGTGCGCAGACCATCTCGATGAACGTGTCGACGACCTCGTTGCGCCAGATGAAAGAGCTCCACAGGGCGTGTTCGCCCGGGCGGATGGGACCCACCAGCAGCCACTTGGCCACCACTGCGGAGGTGGCCGCGACGGCGCCTGCAACAAGCATCACCGCGCCGCTGAGCAGCGCCGCGGCCAGGTAGCCGTATTCGGTGGCCAGGACATCAAGCAGTGCCAGCACCAGGGCTGCGACACCGACGGTGATGACGACCGGTACGAACCGGCACAGTTCCCACAGGGCGCGGGCAAACTTCAGGCGCAGCGGCGGTGCGTAGGTGAGCGAGTCATCGGATGCCACCGCCGTGCGGCGCAGGCGCACCGGGGGGCTGCCCAGCCAGGAGGTCCCGGCCTTCGCCTTGGCGGGAGTTGCCGAGAGCACCGCGACAAGCCCGTTGCGCGGCACTCGGCGCCCGGCCCCGGCGATGCCGGAGTTGCCCAGGAAGGCGCGCTTGCCGATCTTGGCCCGGCCCACCTTCATCCAGCCGCCGCCGAGCTCGTAGGTGGCGACCATGGTGTCGTCGGCCAGGAAGGCACCGGCGCCGATGGTGGTCATCCTGGGGATCAGCAGCACCGTGGAGGCCTCGACGTTGCGCCCGACCTTGGCACCGAGCAGGCGCAGCCAGACGGGGGTGAAGAGCGAGGCATAGAGTGGGAAGAGCAGGTCGCGGGCCATGTCCAGCAGGCGTTCGGTGGCCCAGACCTGCCAGCCGATCCGGCTGTCGACCCGGTGCCAGCCCTCGCGCAGGCCGATGCCCAGCAGCCGGGTGGCGATGAGCACCAGCAGCATGTTCAGGCCGAACCAGGTCAGCGCCGCGATGGGCACGACGTAGCTGAGGGCCAGCAGGGATTCGTGCAGCGATTCCTGGCCGCGGAGCAGGTAGACGGCCACCGCGACCGCGCCGAGGATGGCCAGCAGGGGCAGGGCGCCGAGGGCCGTGGAAGCAATCGCGAACAGGGCGTCGCGGAGCCTGCGGGTGCGGATGGGGGCCTGCGGCCATTCGGGCTTGGCCTTGCCGCTGCGTTCGGCGGGCGAGCCGGAGTAGAAGGAGAAGGCCTTGGTGGTGCCGGCCAGGGCGGAGCCCGGGGCCAGGGACACGCCGTCGGACACGACGGAGCCGGGCATCAGCGTGCTGCGTGCCCCGACGCTTGCCTCGGCACCGATCTCGATGGCGCCGACGATGAGGCGGTCCCCGTCGATCCAGTAGCCGGTGAGGTCGACCTCGGGCTCGATGTTGGCTCCCCGGCCGACGGTGAGCAATCCGGTGACCGGAGGTATCGAGTGCAATTGCACATCGTGTCCGATGTCGGCGCCCAGGGCGCGGGCGTAGCGCTGGATCCAGTGGGCGCTGCCCAACGAGACGGGGTCGACCAGGTCGGCGATCTGCTGGGCCATCCACAGGCGCAGGTGCACCTTGCCCGAGCGCGGGTAGTTTCCGGGCTTCAGGTTGCGCAGGAGCAGGCGTGCCGCGAGAACCGACAGCACCATGCGGCCCGGGGAGGAAACAAAGACCAGCCAGAGTGCGCCAAGAGCCCACCAGGAGAGCCGCGGTGCGTCGGAAAACACGCCCAGGGTGCCCAGGACATTGTTGCCGGCCGCCAGGTACACCAGCCAGCGCATGCCCACCAGGATGAACGTGGGGATGCCCATCAGCGTCTGGAAGACCTGGGCGCGCCGGGTGGTGCGCTCGACGACGCGGGTCTCCGGTTCGACACCCGAGCTGGTGCCCAGGGCCTCGAGCAGGGAGCCGATGCGTGGATGCGAATAGATCTCACCCACCGTGACGGTGCGATAACGCACCCGCAGCGCGGAGACCAGTTGCGCTGCCGAAAGCGAACCGCCGCCGGACGCGAAGAAATCCGCATCAAGGCTCGAGACCTCGGTGCCCAACACCCGGGTCCACTGGGTGAGGACCCAGGTGGCGTCCTCGCCGAGCTCCGGCAGGACCCCGGCATCGGAGGTGGCCTTGGCGCCGGGCAGCGGCCAGGGCAGTGCATTGCGGTCGACCTTGCCGCTGGTTTTGGTCGGCAGGGTGTCCACGACCGCAAGCAGCGGTATCAATGCCGCAGGGAGCACCACGGCCAGCCGTTCGCGGGCCGCGGCGGTGTCAAAGGCCGGGTCCGCGGCCAGGTAACCGACAAGGATCTGGTTTCCCGCGGCGGTGGTCTTCACCGCTGCCGCGGCACCGGAGACCTCGGGCAGGGACTGGAGCGCCGCATCGATCTCGCCGAGTTCGATCCGGCGTCCGCCGAGCTTGACCTGCTCGTCCATCCTGCCCAGGAAGACCAAGCCTTCGGGATCCGCCTGCACAAGGTCGCCGGAACGGTAGGCACGCTCCCAGCCGAGGGTCTCGAAGGGCGCGTATTTTTCGGCGTCCTTCTCGGGGTCCAGGTAGCGCCCGAGTCCGACGCCGCCGATGATCAGCTCACCGCTTTGGCCGGGGGCGACGGGCAGCCCGGAGGCGTCGACGACTGCAAGGTCCCAGCCCTCGAGCGGCAATCCGATGCGCACCGGGTCGGTGCCGTCCATCTGTGCGGCGCACGCCACGACCGTGGCCTCGGTGGGGCCGTAGGTGTTCCACAGTTCGCGCCCCTGCACGGCCAGGCGGGCAGCAAGTTCGGGTGGGCAGGCCTCGCCGCCGAAGATCAGCAGGCGGACGTTTTCCAGGGCCTCCGGCGGCCAGAGGGCCGCGAGGGTGGGGACGGTGGAGACCACCGTGACCCCGCGGGTCACCAGCCAGGGTCCCAGGTCCATGCCGGAGCGCACCAGCGCGCGCGGGGCGGGCACGAGGCAGGAGGAGTGGCGCCAGGCCAGCCACATTTCCTCGCAGGAGGCGTCGAAGGCCACCGAAAGTCCGGCCAGGACGCGGTCCTCGGGGCCTAGGGGTTCGGCCTGCAGGAAGATCCGGGCCTCGGCGTCGACAAACGCGGCGGCCGAGCGCTGGGTGATGGCCACGCCCTTGGGGGTTCCGGTGGATCCGGAGGTGAAGATGATCCAGGCGTCATCCTCCAGTCCTGCCTCGCGGGCGGGTTCCGGGTTCGGGGTGGTGCGCATGGAGGTGATCTTGCCCTTGGCTCCCATGACCGCGGCGACCTTGGCCTCCGCGAAGACCAATTGGGCGCGTTCCTCGGGGTCGTCGGCGTCGACCGGGACGTATGCTGCGCCGATCTTCATGGTGGCCAGGATGCCGATGTAGAGATCGCGCGTGCCCGACGGGATGCGGATGCCGATCCTGTCCCCGGCGCCGAGGCCGGCGGCGCGTAGGCGGGTGGCGGTCTCCTCGATGGCCAGGAGCAGTTCCGCGTAGGTCAACGAGCGCTCGCCGTCATCCAGGGCCGGGGCCTCGGGGTGGGCGGCGGCGCTTGCCTCCAGGATGTCGATCAGGGTCCGGGGTTGCGGTGCCAGGTGGCTGCCGGGGTATTGCGGCAGGAAGGTGGCGGTGGCGGTTGCCAGGTCGGGAGTGCTGGGTGTCGTATCCACTGTGGCTTTCTTGAAAAGTGGTGCCCGGGGTTCCCCCTGTGGGGAGACCCAAGGCGCTGGGGGCCCTGCCGGGATCCGCAGCGCCACCGGGGCGCCCGCCGCCGCTCGGCCGGCACGTACGCGGCAAACCTATGCAGGCAAGGTTAACGCCAGGCATACACAAGGTGGACGGCATGGGGATTTCGGCGCAATGTGCCGCGGATCATGTGCCGGGCCACACCGCCGCGAGTGCAGGACACGATTCCGGAATCCGCTGCCCGGTGCGACATACTCGAGGCAGCCGAAACCGGCCACCAAGCCAGCACATCAGGGGGACCCGAATGGACTTGCAAGCAGCACCCGGAGAAGGCGCCGGCCACGCTGCCCCGTGGTGGGCCGTTGCCCCGTTGTCCGCCGCCGCGGCGCACCCCGGGGTCCGGCTGCTGGCGGCCGAGCTCGACCGCGCCCGCGGCTACGCAGCCGGGCGCCCGCGCGAGGACTTCGTGGCCGGGCGGATCCTGGCCCGGGTGCTGGCGGCCGAACTGCTGGGCCTCGCCGGGGTGCAGGGCCGCGAGGTCCTGCCCGGCGAGCTCGAGATCGCCCAGTGGTGTCCGCAATGCGCCTCCACCGCGCACGGGACCCCGCGGCTGCGCCTGCCTGATCGCGGGGACGGCTATGCGCTGTCCTACGCCCGCACCGCGGGTTGGCTGCTGCTGGGCCTGGCCCCCGGGCGCGGGCGGCTGGGCGTGGACCTGGCCGATTCGGCCGATGCCGCGTTCGGCCCGGGCGACGGGAACCTGCTCGAGGACTACGCCTACGCACCGGGCGAGCGCGCCCGGCTTCGGGCGCTGCCGGGACCGGAACGGCAGCGCTTGCGGGCCCGGTGGTGGGCGCTGAAGGAAGCGGTGGCCAAGGCCTCCGGGGAGGGCCTGGCGGGGGAGTGCGGGATCCCGGTGGTTGCCGGGGAGCACCGGCACCCGCTGCTGCGCGCCGCCGGCACGCGCGTGCTCGAGCCGTTGCCGGGAACCCCCGACTCCCTGGGGCGCGCGCTTCCCGGCACCCTGGTGGGAAGCATCGTCTGGGCGCCCTGAGCATTGCGCCGGGCACAAAGAACGTGGGTGCGCCCGCCGCAACGGCAAACGCACCCACGCATGTTATCGGCTTGCGGAGGGCCTCAGCCCTTGACCGAACCGCTCATCAGCCCGCCGACAAAGTACTTGCCCAGCAGGATGTAGACCAGAAGCGTGGGCACCGAGGCGATCAGCGCGCCGGCCATGGAGGCCCCGTAGTCGGTGAGCTGGCCGCCGGCCAGGAAGCTCAGCGCGATGGTCACCGGCCCGTTGCGTCCGGAGGAGAAGAACGCGGCGAACAGGTAGTCGTTCCAGGCGGAGGTGAACTGCCAGATCAGCACGACCACGAAGCCGGGCGCGGAGACCGGGAAGATCACCGAGGCGTAGGTGCGCAGGATCCCGGCGCCGTCCATGCGGGCGGCCTCGATGAGTTCGGAGGGCACCGACTCGTAGTAGTTGCGGAAGATCAGCGTGCAGATCGGCAGCCCGTAGACGATGTGCAGCAGCATCAGCGACGGAACGCCCTGGGGCACCCCGAGGTTGCTCATCAGCTGGGTCAGCGGGATCATGACCGCCTGGTAGGGGATGAACATGCCAAAGAGGATCAGCGTGAACACCACGTTGGCGCCGGGGAAGCGCCACTTGGACAGCACGTAGCCGTTGATCGAGCCCAGGGTGGCGGAAATGACGGCGGCCGGGACCACCAGGGCGAAGGTGCGTCCCAGCGCCGGGGCCAGCGTGGTCCAGGCCTTGGACCAGCCACCGGTTTCCCAGGTGGTGGGCAGGAACCAGGCCCGCGAGGGGTCGGCGTCCGCGCTGCCCTTGAAGCTGGTGATCAGCAGGACGTAGGCGGGGATCAGCACGATCACCACGAAGAGCATCAGCAATGCGTACTTCAGGGTGCGGTTGATCCGGCGGCGGCCCGGGTTCGGGGCGCCCACGGCCGTGTTGGCGGCCGGGGCCGCGGTGCGGTCAAGGATCGAGGTGGCCATTAGCGCTTCTCCGCTCGCGAGGTGTACATGAGGTAGGGGACCACCACGAGGGCGACGAGCACCAGCAGGATCATGCCGATCGCTGCGGCGTCGGCGTAGTCGCTGCCGATGTATTTGACCCACATCATGGTCGCCGGGACCTGGACGTCGTAGGTGTTGGCATCGGGGACGATCGCGCGGATGAGGTCGAAGAGCTTCAGCGACATGTGGCCGATGATGATCACCGCCGAGAGCATCACGGGGTTCAGCTGCGGGAAGATCACGTGGCGGTAGAGCTTCCATTCGCTGCAGCCGTCGATGCGGGCGGCCTCGCGCAGTTCCTCGGGGATGCCGCGGAAGCCTGCCAGGAACAGGGCCATGACATAGCCGGAGAGCTGCCAGATGGCCGGGACGGCGATGGCGGCGATGCCCCAGGTCGGGTTGGACCACCAGTCGTTCTGCATGAAGCCCAGGCCCACCGAATCAAGCAGCCGGTTCAGGCCGGTGGTGCGTTCGCCGCCGGGCTGGTCGGTCTGCAGGGAGGAAAGCAGCCAGCGCCAGACCACGCCGGAGGCGATGAAGGAGACCGACATCGGGAAGAGGTAGACGGCGCGGAAGAAGCCCTCGCCCTTGGCGGGCTTGTCCAGCATCCAGGCCCAGAGGAAGCCGAAGATCAGGGTGCCGCCCAAAAAGACGATGGTGAGGATCAACAGGTTCCACAGCGAGTGCTGGAAGTTCGGATCGGCCAGCAGGTTGGTGTAGTTATCGAAGCCGACGTACTTGTTGCTGGGCCTGGCCGTGTGCTGGTTGGTCAGGCTGACCCGGAAGTTTTCAATGATCAGCCAGTAGACGAACACGCCAACCAGGATGATGGTGGGAGCCAGGAGCAAGAGTCCCGGTCCCCAATGTTTTACGCGCCTAAGCATGGGTTCCTCCCTGGGGAAATGGGCGCCGCATGAAGGCGGGGGCGGTTGCTGCCGGATCGGCTGCGACCGCCCCCACGTCCATGGTGGTGTTGTTACTTGGCGAACTTGTCGGCAGTGGCTGCCGCCGCGTCCTGGAGGGCCGAGACGTTGCCGTCGCCGCCGAACTTGCTGACCGCGGTGCTCAGCTCGTTGAGCCAGGCCACCGGAACCGCTGCGCCGTGGGCAAGGGAGGAAACGATCTTGTCCTGGGAGAAGTCCTTGATGGCGCTCTTCTGGTACTCGGAGAAGTCATCGGTCTTGGCGGTGGTGTTCGCCGGGATCGATCCCTTGACCTTGTTGAATGCCGTCTGGCCCTCGGCGGAGCCGATGGTGCTCAGCCAGGCCTTGGCCCCGGCCGGGTTGGGGGCGCCCACCGGCAGGGTGAAGGAGTCGGCGAGGAAGTTGAAGACCCCTGCGGTTCCCGGCATCGGGAAGTAGGAGTAGTCGGTGCCGGCCTTCTTGCCGTCCTGTGCGAACTTGGCCTCGGCCCAGTCGCCCATGAGGTTGTAGGCGGCCGCCCCGTCCTCGACCAGCTGCGTGGCCGGGGCCCAGTCGCTGAGGGAGTCGCGGTCGGAGTTGGTGTAGCTCAGCGTCTTCTTGTAGGCCTCGATGGCCTTGGTGACCTCTGCGCCCTTCCAGTCGGTCTGCCCGTTCCAAAGCCCGTTGTAGCCGTCGACGCCCAGGGAGGAGAGCAGCACGTTTTCGAACAGCTGGGTCTGGGTCCAGGTGCCGGC
This sequence comes from Arthrobacter sp. C2, assembly GCA_024207135.1. Taxonomy (GTDB): domain Bacteria; phylum Actinomycetota; class Actinomycetes; order Actinomycetales; family Micrococcaceae; genus Paeniglutamicibacter. Next base: position 43,056 of record CP042428.1, read on the forward strand.
GACCGCCAGCGGGGTCTTGCCGCTGGCCTTGATCTTGTCCATGTCGGCGAACCAGGCCTCGAGGCTGTCTGCCGGCTTGGCCGGGTCGACCCCTGCCTTCTCCAGCACCTTGACGTTGGCCCACACCACGTTGGAGCGGTGGATGTTGGAGGGGACCGAGTAGATCTTGCCGTCAACGGTGAGCCGGTCGATCAGGTCCTTGGGGAACTGGTCGGTGAGCTTGTTCTCGGTGTAGAAGCCGGTGAGGTCCTCGAGCTGGTCGGCGTCGATGTAGTCCTGCAGTTCGGCACCGGCGTGTGCCTGGAACGAGTCCGGCGGGGTTCCTGCCTTGAGCTGCGCAGCAAGCACGCTCTTGGCCTGGGAGCCGGCGCCGCCGGCAACCGCCAGGTTGTCGAAGGTCAGGTTGGGGTAGTCGGTCTTGAAGACGTCAACCAGGGCGTCAAGGCCGGCCTTCTCCGAGCCGTCTGCCCACCACGTGAACACGCCTACCTCGCCAGTGGCCTCGCTGGCCGGTGCCGCCGATTCGGCGGGGGCCTGTCCGGAGCCGCCACACCCGGCGAGGGTGAGTCCCAATGTCGCGGCCGCTGCAATCAATGTAAGACTACGGCGCATGTCTGCCTCCAAGAGTTGTTTGAAAATGTGAGAAATTGTCTAAAAGTGTCTCAGTGCCACCTAATGGTTACCCGCGTCACACCTTGCCGTCAACTACTGAACGCAATCTTCATCGACTTGTTGCCTTCCGCCGGTCCGGGGAATGCCCGGCAGCGTCCTGGCGAAGCACCAGCGCGACCGCGCCGAGTGCCTCGGCGCGGTCGCCGAGCATGGACATGTGCAGGGACGTGTTTTCGCCGACCACCGGAATTGCGTGGCGGTTCAGGCCGCGTCGGATCGGATCCAGGAGCAGCTCGCCCAGCGGCGCCAGCGGTCCGCCGATGACCATGGCCTCGGGGTTGATCAGGTTGGCAACGTTCGCCAGCGCATGCCCGACGGCAACGCCGGCGTCGTCGATGACGCGCAGCGTTGCCGAGTCGCCGCCCAGGGCGCGATCAATGATCTCCTCCACGGTGATGCTCCGGCCCTCGGCGTGGCCAAGCATCTGGGTCATGGTGAAGGTCGAAGCCACGGTTTCCAGGCAGCCCCGGTTGCCGCAGCGGCAGATCAGTCCCTGGTTGAAAATCGTCGAATGCCCGATCTCTCCGGTGATCCCCAGGTGCCCGTAGTACAGCGACCCGTTCAGGATCAGGCCAGAGCCGATCCCGCTGCCGATCTTCAGGAAGCACAGGTTGGCGCAGGTCTGGTGCTCGCCCCAGGTGACCTGGGCCAGCGCCCCGAGGTTCGAGTCGTTGTCAATGATGACGGGGATCCCCAGTGCGCTGCGCAGCTGTTCGGCAATGTCGATGCCCACCCAGTCGGGCAGGATCGCCCCGTGGATGACCCTGTTGGTCCGGTGGTCTATGGGCCCGGGGACCCCGATCCCGGCGCCCAGCAGCTGCCGGGGGTTGGTGCCGGTGCGCTCGCAGGCCTCGGTGAGCATCCGGGCGGCGATGGCGATGCTGTCCTCGACCCGGTGCCCGATGGGCAGCGCGGCGGAGGCCTCGTCAAGCAGGCGGAATCCCGGGCGGGCCAGGACAACGCGTACGTGGCTGCGCCCGAAGTCGATGCCGGCGGCCACATCGGACACGTCCAGGAGGCTCACGCCAAGCGCCCGCCGGCCGGAGCTGGTGACCGAGGTGGTTTCCACGCGGTTCTCCGCGGCCAGGGTCTTGACGATATTGGAGACCGTTGCCGTGGACAGCCCGGTGACGCGCGCCAAGCCTGCCTGGGTCAGTGTTCCGTGCGAGGCCAGGGTGTCCAGGATGCGCTGCTCGTTGAGCTTGCGCAGGGCTGATTGGGAACCCGGGTTTTCTCTTCCGGGTTTGGCACGTGGTGCGTCGGTCATGCATTGAAGCCTGCGTCACACATGCTTTGCAGTCAAGAGGTTAACGCAAAGAAGTCAATTCATTCTTATCTCTTGAATGCAAGTTCCGGGCTCCCCACGACCGTGGCCCGCGGGTGTGCGGCAGGTGAGTGGTGCCGGCGTGGCCGGCATCGCGTGGCCGCGGGGAGCCGGCCTGCGGGCGGCCAAGAATCCGCCCGGCGGTGGAATGTAGGCAAGGATGTCCCTAGGGCATTAGCTGGATGGCCTGCAGACACCACGAGGAGCATGGAACATGACGAATCCGGACCTTGACCATTGGCCGCCCGGCGACGGAAAGTATCGCCGCTTGGAGGCTCGGTCGGTCATTGGAACCGGGGATGCGGTCTGGGAACGCGCCAGCGCGGAGGTGCTGCGCTGGGGAGTCAAGACCGCAAGCGGCTTCGCGGTGAGCTCGGACGCTCCCGTCGGGCCGGGCGACCGGGTGGAGGTCACGGCGCGCCTTTTCGGGGTCCGCATCATCGAGCCGGTGGAAGTGGTGGCCGTCGTGGATGAGCCGGACCGGGTCGGATTTTCCTACCGCACCCTCCCCGGGCACCCGGTCAGTGGCGAGGAAGCCTTCGTGCTCCGCAGGCACGGCGACGAAGTGCGCCTCACCGTGCGATCCCTCACGCGTGCTGCACCGCAGCAGCCCTGGCGGGCGCTGTTCCCCTTGCTCCTGATCGTGCAGCGAATTGTTCGCCGGAGGTATCTTCGCGCATTGCGTTAGCCGCCATCGACTCCGGCCCACCCCTGCTCGTTGAGCGGGCTTGGCCAGGACCCCGCTCGGGCTGGAGTGCCCGGAGGCACGCGGCGGCAGTGAAGACGGCGTGTGCGACGCGGCTGACCCGGCGTCCTCGATCGTGCCTGCCCCACCGGGAGTCTGGCATCTCGGCCGGGCGCGGCGCGGGCCGCCCCTCGGAAGCAAGGCTCCGGAGGGGCAGCCCGCGACGTGCGCCAAGGACCTGGTCGCGGCTACGGAAGCAAGATGACCTTGCCTGTGGTCGCGCGGGATTCTAGGGCCGCGTGCGCGGCCCCGGCCTCGGCCAGCGGGAAGCGGGCACCGATCCTGACATCGAGCTTGCCGTCCGCCACCAGGCCAAAGATCTCGCTCGAGCGCCAGCGGCGCTCCTCGGCATCCAGCAGGAAGTCGGCGATCTTGGGCCGGGTCACGGTGAGCGAACCGTGCGCATTCAGGCGTTGCAGGTCGAAGGGCGGGACCTGGCCCGAGGCGCCGCCGAAGAGCACCAGGGTGCCGCGGACCTTCAGGGATTCGAGGGAGCCGTCGAAGGTGTCCTTGCCGATGCCGTCATACACGACATCCACGCCGCGGCCACCGGTGATTTCGCGGACGCGCGCCGGGACCTCGTCATAGCCCAGGACGTGGTCGGCGCCGGCGCCGCGCGCCAGTTCCGCCTTTTCCGGGGTCGAGGTGGTGGTGATGACAGTGGCCCCGCGCAGCTTGAGCAGCTGGATCAGCAGCAGGCCCACCCCGCCGGCCCCGGCGTAGGTCAGCACGGTGTCGCCGGGCTGCACGTTGTAGCTGGAATTGACGAGGTAGTGGGCGGTGATGCCCTGCAGCGGCAGTGCGCCGGCGACATCCAGCGCGACGCTCGCGGGAACCGGCAATGCCTTCTCGGCGTCCAGCAGCGTGTAGTTTGCGTACGCCTTGGAACCCTCCGTGGTGGCCACCCGGTCGCCAACGGCAAAGCCGGTGACCCCGTCCCCGATGGCCTCGACGGTGCCAGCGTATTCGCTGCCCGGGGTGAAGGGGTAGCTGACCTTGTAGACGCCCGAGCGCTGGTAGGTTTCGATGAAGTTGACCCCGACGGCGGCGACCTTCACCAGCACCTGCCCGGCACGCGGAGAGGGGGTTTCCGAGGAAACATAGTCGAAAACTTCGGGCCCGCCGGCCTCGCGGGCAATAATTGCATGGGGACTCACGTGCGCAACTCCTTGGTTTGCTCTTGGATTTGTGACAACCATAGCGTTTGGCTTCGATTCCTCCGGGCACGGTGGAGGGGATGTTGCGTGATGAGACACCCCAGTGTGAATATTTATTAGTAATCGTGCATAAATGCGTAGTAGGGTTGGTTCATGACGATTTCAGTAGCTGTATCCGGAGCCAGTGGGTATGCCGGCGGCGAGGTCTTGCGCTTGCTGTCCAATCACCCGGACGTGACCATCGGGGCCATCACCGCCCACTCGAACGCCGGACAGCGACTGGGCGAACTCGCCCCGCACCTGCATTCCCTGGCGGACCGCATCCTGGTGGAAACCACCGTCGAGCAGCTGAGCGGACACGACGTCGTATTCCTGGCCCTGCCGCACGGTCACAGCGCCGAAATCGCCTCCCGGCTCCCGGCCGAGACCCTGGTCATCGATGCCGGCGCGGACCACCGCCTCGAATCGCCCGAGGCCTGGGAAAAGTTCTACGGTTCGGCACACGCCGGAACCTGGCCCTACGGACTGCCCGAGCTGCCCGGCGCCCGGGAGCTGCTTGTCGGTGCCAAGCGCATCGCGGTGCCCGGCTGCTACCCGACCTCGGTCCAGCTGGCCCTGGTGCCAGGCTTCGCCGCGAACCTGCTCGAGCCCGACGACGTCGTGGTGGTCTCCGCCTCCGGAACCTCCGGTGCCGGCAAGAGCGCCAAGGTCAACCTCATCGGCTCCGAGGTCATGGGATCGATGAACCCCTATGGCGTGGGCGGGTCCCACCGCCACACCCCGGAAATGGAACAGGGCCTGTCCAACGCGGCAGGGGTCCCGGTGACGGTCTCCTTCACCCCGACACTCGCCCCGATGCCCCGCGGCATCCTCACCACCGCCACCGCCAAGGTCAAGCCCGGCGTGGACGAGGCAACGCTGCGCGCCGCCTGGACCGCGGCCTACGCCGACGAGCCTTTCGTGCACGTGCTGCCCGAGGGCCAATGGCCCGCGACCTCCTCGGTCATGGGCTCGAACCACGCCCAGATCCAGCTGGCGTTCGACCCGCACGCGGGCCGTGTCATCGTCTCGGCCGTCATCGACAACCTGACCAAGGGCACCGCCGGCGGCGCCGTCCAATCCATGAACATCGCCCTGGGCCTGAACGAAACCGCCGGCCTGGCACTTGAAGGAGTAGCACCGTGAGCACCGCACCCATGGGAATCACCACCCCGGTAGGCTTCGACGCCTCGGGCATCACCGCCGGACTCAAGGCCTCCGGAAACCCGGACCTGGCCCTGGTGCGCAACAACGGCCCGCGCTTCGACGCCGCGGCAGTGTTCACCTCCAACCGCGTGGCCGCCGCCCCGGTGCACTGGTCACGCCAGGTCATCACCGATGGACGCGCGGACGCCGTGGTGCTGAACTCCGGCGGCGCCAACGCCTGCACCGGCCCCGAGGGCTTCGCCAACACCCACGCCACCGCCGAGCACGTCGCCGCGGTGCTGGGCGTTTCCAGCGGGGACGTTTTGGTGTGCTCCACCGGGCTGATCGGCGAGCAGCTGCCGATGGACAAGATCATCCCCGGCGTCGACGCCGCGGCCGCCGCCCTGGGCACCGGCAACGAGTTCGACGGGGGAGCGGCGGCCGCCACCGCCATCATGACCACCGACACCGTGTCCAAGCAGGCCGGGTTCGCCGGCACCGGCTACTCGATCGGCGCCATGGCCAAGGGCGCGGGCATGCTCGCCCCCGGACTGGCCACCATGCTCGTGGTCATCACCACCGACGCCGTGCTGGAGGCGGCCCAGCTGGATGCCGCACTGCGCCAGGCCACCCGCGTGAGCTTCGACCGGGCCGACTCGGATGGCTGCATGTCCACCAACGACACCGTCATCTTGATGTCTTCCGGTGCCTCGGGCACCGTCCCGGACCTTGCGGAGTTCTCCGCCGGGCTTGCCGCAACCTGCGTGGAGCTGGCCAAGGCGCTGATCTCCGACGCCGAGGGCGCGGCCCACGAGATCACCATCCGCACCTTCAACGCGGCCACCGAGGACGAAGCCGTTGAGGTCTCGCGCACCGTGGCCCGCTCCAACCTCTTCAAGACCGCGATCTTCGGCCAGGACCCCAACTGGGGACGGGTGCTCTCCGCGGTGGGAACCACCCAGGCGGCCTTCGAAGCCGACGAACTGAACGTGTCCATCAATGGCGTGCAGGTCTGCCGCAACGGCGGGGTGGGCGACGACAGGAACCTGGTGGACCTCACCGGCCGCCAGGTGCTGGTGGAAATCGACCTGAACGCCGGCGCGGCCGAGGCCAGCCTGTGGACCAACGACCTGACCCACGACTACGTCCACGAGAACTCCGCCTACAGCAGCTAGACGGCGCATTTCGCCCCTTGGCGGGTAACGGGGAAAGAACCCGTTGCCCGCCAAGGGGCACCACCATTCGACCCAAACGTCCCAGTGAGGATCACCCCAGAGCATGTCCGAGAAAACACCCACGTCCATGGATGTGGCACAGCGCAAGGCCGAGGCCCTGATCGAGGCGCTTCCCTGGATCCAGCGTTTCGCCGGCACCACCATGGTGATCAAGTACGGCGGCAACGCCATGGTCAACGAGGAATTGCGCCGCGCCTTCGCCGAGGACATCGTCTTCCTGCGCCACGTGGGCATCAACCCCGTGGTCGTGCACGGGGGAGGCCCGCAGATCAATTCCATGCTCAGCCGCCTGGGCATCACCTCCGAATTCAAGGGCGGGCTGCGCGTCACCACCCCCGAAGCCATGGACGTGGTCCGCATGGTGCTCACCGGGCAGGTGCAGCGCGAACTGATCGGATTGATCAACTCGCACGGCCCCTACGCGGTGGGACTCTCCGGCGAGGACGGTGCCCTGTTGCGCGCCGTGCGCACCGGGACCTACATCGCCGGGCAGCACGTGGACCTCGGGCTCGTCGGCGAGGTCACGGGCGTCAAACCCGACCAGATCCTGGACCTGCTGGCCGCCGGCAAGATCCCGGTCGTCTCCACCGTGGCCCCGGAGGTCGACGAAAAGGACAACCCCACCGGGCAGGTGCTCAACGTCAACGCCGACACCGCCGCCGCGGCGCTGGCCAGCGCGCTGGGCGCCTCCAAGCTGGTGATCCTCACCGACGTCGAGGGGCTCTACGCCGCCTGGCCGGACAGGTCGTCGCTGATCTCCTCGCTGGACACCGAGGCGCTGCGCGACCTGATGCCCTCGCTGGAATCGGGCATGATCCCCAAGATGGCAGCCTGCCTCAAGGCCGTGGACGAGGGCGTGGGCCAGGCCCACATCGTCGATGGCCGCCAACCGCACTCCATGCTGCTGGAGGTCTTCACCTCCGCCGGCGTCGGAACCCAAGTCATTCCCAAGGACAAGGCATGAACGAGATCATTGAACAGGAAACCGGCGCCCTGAACGCCCTGGCCGGCAGCGAATTGCTGGCCCGCTACAACCACTCGCTGCTCGGTGTCTTCGGCACCCCGCAACGTGTGCTGGTCCGCGGGGCCGGCTGCCACGTGTGGGACGCGGACGGCAAGGAATACCTTGACCTGCTCTCCGGGATCGCGGTGAACGCCCTGGGCCACGCACACCCGCTGGTCACCTCGGTGATTTCCTCCCAGCTGGCCACGCTGGGACACATCTCCAATTTCTTCACCAGCCCCACCCAGATCGCCCTGGCCGAAAAACTGCTGGAAATCAGCCAGGCACCGGAAGGTTCCAAGGTCTTCTTCACCAACTCCGGCACCGAGGCCAACGAGGCCGCCTTCAAGCTGGCCCGCCGCAACGCCGGCACCCCGCAGGCTCCTCGGACCAAGATCATTGCCCTGGAACAGGCCTTCCACGGCCGGACCATGGGCGCGCTCGCACTGACCTGGAAGCAGGCCTACCGCGAACCGTTCGAACCGCTGCCCGGCGGCGTGGAATGGATCCCGGCCGGCGACATCGAGGCGCTGCGCGCCGCGGTGGACGAGAACACCGCCGCGGTGTTCATCGAGCCCATCCAGGGCGAAGCCGGTGTCATCGAATTCGCCCCCGGCTACCTGCAAGCGGCACGGACGATCACCGCGGAGGCCGGCGCGCTGCTGGTCTTCGACGAGGTCCAGACCGGCATCGGCCGCACCGGTGAATGGTTCGCCTCCGCCGGGGTCACCCCCGATGCGATGACCCTGGCCAAGGGCCTGGGCGGCGGATTCCCCATCGGTGCCATGATCGTCTTCGGCACGCAGGCCACCGGCCTGCTGACCCCCGGACAGCACGGCACCACCTTCGGCGGAAACCCCGTGGCCACCGCCGCGGCCCTGGCGACCCTGCACGTCATCGAAACCCAGGGCCTGCTGGCCCAGGTGACGTCCGTGGGGGAGCAGCTGCGGACCAAGTTTGCGGCCCTCGACTTCGTCACCGCCGTCCGCGGCCGGGGCCTGCTCATCGGGCTGGACCTGGACGCGGCGGTCGCACCGGCCGTGGTGTCCGCGGCACTGGATGCCGGGTTCATCGTCAACGCCCCGGGCCCCCACACGCTGCGCCTGGCACCCCCGCTGATCATCACCACCGAGCAACTCGACACGTTCGTTGCGGCACTGCCGGCGCTTTACGCCGCCGCCGTTGCCGCCACCAAGGAATAGGACCCGCGACCATGACCAACACCGTTCGCCATTTCCTGACCGACCTGGATCTGACCCAGGCCGAACAGGGCGAGGTCCTTGACCTTGCCGTGGCCATGAAAAAAGACAAATACGGATACAAGCCCTACGCCGGCCCGCAGACGGTGGCGGTCTTCTTCGACAAGACCTCCACCCGCACCCGAGTCTCCTTCGCCGCCGGCATCGCCGAGCTCGGCGGCTCCCCGCTGATCATCAACTCCGCCGAGTCCCAGCTGGGCCACAAGGAATCGATCTCCGATTCGGCCAAGGTCCTCGAGCGCATGGTCTCCACCATCGTGTGGCGCACCTACGCCCAGGCCGGCCTGGAGGAAATGGCCGAGAACTCTTCGGTCCCGGTCATCAACGCACTCTCCGACGACTACCACCCCTGCCAGCTTTTGGCCGACCTGCTCACAGTGCGCGAGCACAAGGGCACGCTGGCCGGGCTGTCCATGGCCTACCTGGGGGACTCGGCCAACAACATGGCCAACTCCTACCTGCTGGCCGGGGTCACCGCCGGCATGCACGTGCGCATTGCCGGTCCCGAGGGTTACCTGCCGGCCGCGGAGATCGTTGCCGCGGCCGAGGCCCGCGCCGCCGAAACCGGCGGCTCGGTGCTGGTGACCACCGACGCCGCCGCTGCCCTGGCCGGCGCCGACGTGGTGGCCACCGACACCTGGGTCTCCATGGGCCAGGAAGACGAGAAGGCCCAGCGCATGGAGCTGTTCCGCGACTATGCCGTGGATTCGGCGGCCATGGCCCACGCGGACAAGGACGCCGTGGTGCTGCACTGCCTGCCTGCCTACCGCGGCTACGAGATCTCCGCGGACGTCATTGACGGCCCGCAGTCGGTCGTCTTTGACGAGGCCGAGAACCGCGTACACGCACAGAAGGCCATCATGGCCTGGCTGCTGGCCAAGTCGGGCCTGGCAGAGGTTGCCGGAGTGGAAACCGGCCGATGAGCACCCCCGCATCGTTCCAGCCAACAACGAAGATCGCCCGCCAGGCGCGGGTGAGCTCGATCCTGTCCACCCAAACCGTCCGTTCGCAGGCCGAACTGGTGGCCCTGTTGGCCGAGGACGGAATGGCCGTCACCCAGGCCACGCTGTCCAGGGACCTGGTGGAACTTGGTGCGGTGCGGGTGCGCGGGGTCGACGGCGGGCTGGTCTATGCGGTGCGCCAGGAGGGCGGGGACCGCAGCCCGCAGGCAGGGGTCAGCCAGGAAATCCATGACGCCAAGCTCGCCAAGCAATGCGCCGAACTGCTGATCACCGCCGAGGCCTCGGGGAACATCGTGGTGCTGCGCACCCCGCCGGGGGCCGCAAACTTCCTGGCCCTGTCCATCGACCACTCCACCATGCCGCAGATCCTGGGGTGCATTGCCGGGGACGACACCGTCATGCTGGTGACCCGCGAGGTCGACGGCGGCGCCGAGGTTGCCGCCCGGTTCCTGGCACTGGCCGACCCGCAGTAGCAGGCACACCGGATTCCGGGCCCCGGGAGGCAAGCATGGAACCACGCAAGAGAGCCGCGGTGCTCGGATCGATCCTGCTTGCCCTGGTGCTGCTGGTGATCCTGGCCGGCATCGTCATCGGGACCACGGGCATCCTGGCTTCAGGGGCCGTCGGCCCGGATCCTTCCGGTGCAGTGCGGGCCGTCGAACCCATGGCGGCTACCGGCGCGTAGGCCCTTGTGCAACGAAAGCCCTTGTGCAACCATGTTGTTGCACAAGGGCTTTGCGTCTCGAGGGGAAACACATGGACACCGAACGACAGGATGCCATCGAGGCAACCATCGACATCACCGCCACCGCGGAAGCCGTCTGGAAGCTGGTCAGCGAGCCTGGCTGGTTCATCAATGGCGGGGCCATCACGCCACACCGCATTGAAACCAACGGCGCCTTCTCCACCGTCCATGACGCCATCTACGGCCAGTTCGAATTCGAGACGATCGCCCTCGAGGCACCGGGCTACGCGGCCTTCCGTTCGCTGGGAGGCGACGCATGGGACGATCCGGTTCCCAATACGCTCATTGAGTTCTGGGTCGAAACCACCAACTCCGGTGCGGTCAGGCTGCGGGTCATGGAAAGTGGCTTCGCCGCCTTCGACCAGGACGAACATGCCCGCGTCATCAGCGCCAACACCCGGGGGTGGACTGCCGAGATGCTCGCGGCGCAGCGTTATTTGAGCGACAAATGACGGGGCGGCCGGGCACCGAAGCGACTCAGCTGATCTTTGCGGCGTTGTCGGACGAGACCCGGCGGCAGGTGCTTGCGCTACTAGGAGATAAGGCGGCCAGTGCGTCTCGATTGAGTGCGCCGTTGGGGATCAGCAGGCAGGCCGTGGCCAAGCACCTGAGGATCCTCGTGGAGGCCGGCCTGTCCCGCAGGCGCAGGGAAGGCCGGGAGATTGTCTTCGAGCTGGTCGTGGACGGGCTCGGGCCGGCGATCGGCTACATCAAGGCCCTGGGTGCCGGGGGAGCGGACGCAAACAGCAGCGATTCCCGGTAGGGCCCGGTTTCGGAATGGGTGCAGGCGCGCAAATGGGGAAGGCGTGCGACACCCGGGAAATGCCCGGGGGCTGCCCGCGCGATGCGCGGGCAGCCCCCGGGGAGCCTTGCTTTGCCGGCGGGTGGGCCGGGCGTGCACTACGGACCGTGGACGAGCTGGCTCTCGGTGCGCGGAGTGTCAAAGGCCTTGCGGAAGGCGGCTTCGACCTCGTCGTTGTAGGCAACCAGCACGACCCGGTGGATCGAAGTGGAGTGCACGTACAGCTCGAACCACTCGTGGATGGCGTGGGCGGCGATCGACGCGACGTCCTCCGGGGCCCAGCCGTAGGCCCCGGCGCCGATGGCCGGAAAAGCAATGCTGGTGGCTCCCAGCCGCGAGGCGACGTACAAGGAGTTGGTGAAGCACTTGTCCAGAGTCTTGGGGTTCGTCTGTCCCACGTGGCGGTTGGGGCCCGGGGTGTGGATGACCCAGCGCGCGGGAAGGTCCCCGGCACCCGTGGCCAGGGCGAGCCCGGAGGCCAGTCCGTCCGGGTGGGTCGTGGCCCTCAGCTTCCGGCATTCGGCCAGCAGGGACGGGCCGGCCGCCGCGTGGATGGCATCGTCAACGCCGCCGCCACCAAGCAGGGAGGGATTTGCAGCATTGACGATCGCATCGACCTTTTGTTCGGTGATGTCCCCTCGCACGATGTCGATATGCATTTGTTCGCTCCTGTCAGTGATCCAGTACACCTGATAAGCACCACGATACGCGCCGGTCCTGCCCTTGTGCAGGGTCACACAGGGGATTCTCAGGTGTGACTAGCGCAAAGCCGAAAAGGGTGCCAAAAGCCGGGCCTCGGGGGGCTTGTGTGACAGGGATCTGGCCGGGGGCTGGCGGGGGACTGTCACGGTTGCGTACCGATGTGCACCGGCCCCCTGTCCAGCTGCAACCCGCGGCCGTATAGTGCCCGCGGTGCGGGCCGCGGAGGCCTACAGGTACTCCGCGATCACTGCCTCGAACTCGGGCAGCTCGAACATCTTGGCCACGGCGATGGCGTTCTGCGCCCCCAGGCGCGGGTCGGCGCCCTTGGACAGCAGGAGCCGGACGAGTGGTTCGTTCTTGCGGAACACCGCGCAGGTCAGCGCGCCCTGCCCCTTGTCGTTGAGCCGGTTGATGTCCGCGCCGCGCTCGAGCAAGGCGGCAACGATGTCATTGTGGCCGTTGTAGGCGGCCAGGATCATCAGGGTGTCGCCCTTGGGGTCCGTCAGGTCGGCGGGAATCCCCTGGTCCAGAAGCAGCATCAGCTTCTCGGTGCTGCCCTCGCGGGCCAGGTCGAAAATGGAGTGCAGGAACGCGATCTCTTCGTCGTTCAGGGAATCGGGGGCGCTCGAATCAGTCATACCCAAATCGTACCGGTTGGCCCGGGAGGGACTTCCCGCGGGCACGAGCTGTGAATATTTATGTAGACTTGTGAATAAGTATTAGACAAGTGGTGTTTCATCGGGGGCCGGCGCACGGCCCTGCATTAGGATGGGCAATGGATTTGGACACCTCGCGACCCGGCGCCGGAACAAGGCGCACGGAAGGATGAACATGGGATCGGCAACAAACGAAGGTGCACTCTGGGGCGGACGCTTTGCCGGCGGCCCGGCCGACGCGCTGGCGGCACTGAGCAAGTCCACGCACTTCGACTGGCGCCTGGCCCGCTATGACATCGCCGGCTCCCGTGCCCACGCCCGCGTGCTGCACACCGCCGGGCTGCTTGACGACGCCGAACTCGCCGGCATGATCGCAGCGCTGGACACCCTCGAGGCCGACGTGGTCTCGGGCGCCTACGTTGCTTCCGACTCCGACGAGGACGTCCACGGTTCCCTCGAGCGGGGCCTGATCGAACGCGCCGGGACCGCGCTGGGCGGCAAGCTGCGCGCCGGCCGCTCGCGCAACGACCAGATCGCGACCCTGGGACGCATGTTCCTGCGCGACCATGCCCGCATCATCGCCCGCGGCGTCCTGGCCACCATCGACGCGCTCATCGAGCAGGCCGAGGCTCACCCCAACGCCGCAATGCCCGGGCGCACCCACCTGCAGCACGCCCAGCCGATCCTGCTCTCCCACCACCTGCTGGCCCACGCCTGGGCCATGCTGCGCGACGTCCAGCGCCTGGCCGACTGGGACAAGCGCGCAGCGGTTTCCCCCTACGGCTCCGGCGCCCTGGCAGGCTCCTCGCTGGGCCTGGACCCCATCGCCGTGGCAACCGAGCTCGGCTTCGACTCCGCGGCCTGGAACTCGATCGACGGCACCGCCGCCCGCGACGTGTTCGCCGAATACGCCTGGGTCGCGGCCATGATCGGGGTGGACCTCTCGCGCATCTCGGAGGAAGTCATCCTCTGGGCCACCAAGGAATTCTCCTTCGTCACCCTTGACGACGCCTTCTCCACCGGCTCCTCGATCATGCCGCAGAAGAAGAACCCGGACGTCGCCGAGCTGGCCCGCGGCAAGGCCGGCCGGTTGATCGGCAACCTGACCGGGCTGATGGCCACGCTCAAGGCGCTGCCGCTGGCCTACAACCGCGACCTGCAGGAAGACAAGGAACCGGTCTTCGACGCGACCGACACCCTCGAGCTGCTGCTCCCGGCCGTCTCCGGCATGATCGCGACCCTGAAGTTCAACACCGAGCGCATGGCCGAGCTGGCACCGCTGGGCTTTGCCCTGGCCACCGACATCGCCGAGTGGCTGGTCCGCCAGGGCGTGCCCTTCCGCGAGGCACACGAGCTTTCCGGCGCCGCGGTGAAGCTGGCCGAGTCCAAGGGCGTCGAGCTCTGGGACCTGTCCGACGCGGAGTACGCGGGCATCTCCGGGCACCTGACCCCCGAGGTCCGCAGCGTGCTGTCCACCGAGGGCTCGCTGAACTCGCGCAGCGCCCAGGGCGGCACAGCGCCCTCGGCCGTCGCCTCCCAGCTGGCGGCGTTGAAGGATGCACTGGTTCCGGTGCGCGCCTACGCCGGCTGACCCACCCCGATCCACGATCCCTTGGAGGGGCCCACCGGCGGGTGGGCCCCTCCTTCGTGATTTCCTGCCCGGAGTGCGGATAGGGTGAGGTGTATGAGTGAGCTCACACCACAGGACCTGACAACCCGGATCCTCGCCGCCCTGTCCACCGCCCGCCAGGTCATCGCCACCGTGGACGAGGCCGCCGCGTCCGGACCCAGTGCGTTGCCCGGCTGGGACCGCGCGCACGTCGTGGCCCACATCGACGGCTTTTCCCGCGCAGCGGCCCGCCAACTGGACACCGCCGGCGCCGAGGAGCCCTTCGAGATGTACGACGGGGGAATGGACGCGCGCCACGACGCCATCGAGATCACCGCGTTGATGCGCCCCGAGGCGCTGGTGGCCCGCGCCACCGAATCCCTCGACGGACTGGAAAGCAGCATCCGCGGGATCAGCGCGGGGGAGTGGAACCTGGCCACCGGGTTCCGCAACGGCACCGTTCAGGACCTCTTCTACGCGATCTGGCGCGAGCTGGTCATCCACACCTCGGATTTGGCCCTGTCGAATTCGGTGGCCGACTGGGAGCCGGAATTCTGCGCGCACCTCTTCGACGCGCTCGAGGCCCGGGTGCCCGAATCCCGCCGCTACATCCTCCAGCCGCACGGCGCCCAGCGCATCACCCTGGGCCACGGGGACGATGCCACGGTGCTCAGCGGAACGGTCTTTGACCTGGCCGCATGGCTGGCCGGCCGCACGCCGCTGGGGCCCGTGCAGGCCACCGCCGACGCGGACGGCGCCGACCTTCCCGAGCTCGGCCCCTGGCTCGTGAAGCTGAAGGCCAAGAACCAGTAAGCAGGCAACGGGAACATCCAGGGAGGCGGAACGCCGTGGGGACGGGCACGAGGGACCAGCTGCTGGCACTGCCATCGATGCACTTGGCCCCGCACCTGCTCGGCGCACGCGTCTCGAGCTACATCGGCGGGCAGCTCGTGGTGGTGCGGCTGACGGAGGTCGAGGCCTACGACGGGTCCGGGGACCCCGGATCCCACGCCTACCGCGGACGGACCGCCCGGAACGCCGGGCTCTTCGGCCCGCCGGGCACCGCCTACGTCTACTTCACCTACGGGATGCACCATTGCGCCAACGTGGTCTGCGGGGCCGAAGGCACCGCCTCGGCGGTGCTGATGCGTGCCGGCGAGGTCGTCACGGGCCTCGAAACGGTCCTGGCCCGGCGCGGGCACCCCAAGGGCCCCGAAACCAGGCTGCTCAGCGGCCCGGCGCGACTGGCCCAGGGGCTGGGCCTGACCCTGGCCAACAACACCGCCGGCTTCCGCGACGGCACCGCCGGGCCCCCGGGGCCGGAGCTGGGCCTGGAGAACCTGTCCGGTGCCCCGCACCCCTTCCTGGCCGGCCCGCGCACCGGGGTTGCCGGGGCCGGGGGCACCGAGGAGTACCCGTGGCGCTTCTGGCTGCCGGGCGAACCCAGCGTCTCGCCCTACCGCCGGGCGGCCGCGCCAGGAACCCGGGCCCGCAGGGTCTAGACTTGATGGGTGATTCCAGAGCCTGAAAGCATTAGCGACCTCCTTGACCGCCTGAGCGCCATCGTCCCGGACTATCCCGCGGCGGGTATCTCGTTCAAGGACCTGACCCCGGTGTTTGCCGACCCCGCCGGGCTGCGCCGGATCGTCGACGAGGTCATTGCGCCCTTCGCCGGCCAATTCGACGTCATTGCCGGGCTCGAGGCCCGCGGATTCGTGATGGCAGCGGCCGCCGCCTACGCCACCGGCACCGGAATGATCACCATCCGCAAGGCCGGCAAGCTGCCGCGGCCGGTGCACCGCGACGAGTACACGCTCGAATACGGCACCGGAACCCTGGAACTGCACCGCGACGACGTCGCCCCGGGCACCCGGGTGCTGATCCTCGACGACGTGCTGGCCACCGGCGGCACCGTCGGATCCGCGGCCAGGCTGCTGGAAAAGGTCGGGGCCAAGGTTGTCGGTGTCGGGGTGGTCCTGGAGCTGGCGGGCCTGGGCGGGCGCGGGAAGCTCGCCGGCCTGAAGGTCCATTCCCTCCAGCTCGTCTAACCCGCCGCTTGCCCGGCCCGGTCAATTGGCCGGCGCCGCAGAGCGTAAACTGGTCTGTCCACGATTTCGTTACCTCATCGGAGTGCTGAATGCCAGAGTCCACGACCGTTCAACCGGAGCTCGAAGCCGAACGCAACTACGTTTCGATGCTCTATAGCCGCCTTGACGAGCTGCGCGCCGAGAAGGTCGAGCAGCTGACCCGCACCCGCCGCACCGGCCCGCAGGGCTCCATCCAGAACGTGTCCGAACGCGACTCCTTCGCCGCACTCTACGAGGACCGCCTGGCACAGCTCAACGCCGTGGAGGACCGCCTGGTCTTCGGCCGGCTGGACCTGGACGACGACGCCAACCGGGCCGGGGAGGAAGCCGGATCCCCGCGCTACATCGGGCGCATCGGGATGACCGACGAGGACCTCACCCGGCTGATGGTGGACTGGCGGGCCCCCGAGGCCGCGGCCTTCTACCAGGCCACCGCCTTGCACCGCCAGGGCGTGCGCCGCCGCCGCCACCTGATGCTGCGCGGGCGCACCGTGCTGGGCATCGACGACGAGGTCCTGGACACCGAACTCTTCAGCGAAAACGGCAGCCTGCAGGGCGAGGGCGCGCTGATGGCCGCCCTGACGCAGAAGCGCACCGGGCGCATGGGCGACATCGTGGGCACCATCCAGGCCGAACAGGACCGGATCATCCGCTCCCCGCTGGCCGGGGTGCTGGTGGTCCAGGGCGGGCCGGGCACCGGCAAGACCGCCGTGGCGCTGCACCGCGCGGCCTTCCTGCTCTACGAACACCGCGAACGGCTCAAGACCGCCGGCGTGCTGCTGGTCGGACCCTCGAACTCCTTCATGCGCTACATCGAGCGCGTCCTGCCCTCGCTGGGCGAGACCGGCGTGGTCATGTCCTCGGTGGGGGAGCTGTATCCAGGGATCCACGCGGTGCCCGAGCACAGCCGCGAGGCCGCCCGCATCAAGGGCAAGGCCTTCATGGCCAAGGTCGTGGCCAAGGCGGTGTCCAACCGCCAGCGGCTGCTGGCCGAGGACCGCCGCGTCGTGGTCGAGGGCACCCGGCTGGTGCTCACCCGCGGTGCGGTGCGCCATGCGCGCGAGAAGGCCCGGGCCTCCCGCAAGCCGCACAACGAGGCCCGTGAAATCTTCACCAAGACCCTGGTGCGCGAGCTTGCCGACCAGCTGCAGCAGGTCCTCGAGGATTCCTCGGGCACCGGCAACGCCGTGGACCGCAGCTACCTTCTCCAGGAAGTGCGCGAATCGCGCGACGTCCGCATCGCGCTGAACCTCTGCTGGATGCCGCTGACCCCGCGGTCGCTGCTCGAGGAACTCTTCGCCAAGGAGCACCTGCTCGCGGCCGCCGCCCCGCAGCTGAACGCCAGGGAACTGGCGGCGCTGCACCGGGAGCCCGGGTCGCCGTGGACCGAGTCCGACGTGCCGCTGCTGGACGAGGCCGCGGACCTGCTGGGCGATTTCAAGGCCGTGGGCAACAAGGACGCGGGGGTCGAGGCGCAACTCAAGCGCGACGTGGAAAACGCCGAGGCGACCCTGCGCAACGTCAACGAGATGCTTTTCAACGCCGGCATCGACGGACTGGTCGATGCCGAGGACCTGGCCGCCATGAACCAGGAGACCGAGGCGCGCCAAACCGCCGCCGAGCGTGCGGTGGCCGACAGGAACTGGGCCTACGGGCACGTGGTGGTGGACGAGGCCCAGGAGCTATCCCCGATGCAGTGGCGCCTGCTGATGCGCCGCTGCCCGCTGAAGTCCTTCACCGTGGTCGGGGACATCGCCCAGACCTCCTCGGCCTCGGGCGCCAACAGCTGGGCCCAGGCCATGAAGCCGTTCGTGGCCGAGCGGTTCACGCTGGAGGAACTGACGGTCAACTACCGCACCCCCATGCAGATCGCCGAAGCCGCAACCCGGGTTGCCCACGCCGCGGGGCTGAAGATCTCCACGCCCAAGGCCGTGCGCGAGGGCCAATGGCCGCCGCTGGTCGACCGGCTGGCTCCCGGCCAGCTGCTGGCCAAGCTGCACGAGGTGCTGCCCGGCGAGGTGGCCATCGCCGACGGCGGCCTGCTGGCGGTCATCGTGCCCGAAACGCGCCTGGCACATGTGCGCGCAGCGGTTGTGGCGCAGTTCGGCCGCCGCGTGGGGACCGGCTCCGGTGGACTGAGCCAGGACATCGTGGTGCTTGGCGCACGAGAGGCCAAGGGCCTAGAGTTCGACGTGGTGCTCGTGATCGAACCGCAGGAATTGGTCGACGAAGTGGAGGGAAGCGTCGGTGACCTGTACGTCGCCATGACCCGAACCACCCAGCGCCTGCGGCTCCTGGCCGAGGGCGCGATCCCGGCGGGCATTGACACGGAAGCGTAATCCGGCGCGGAGACTGCTAATTTAGTAGGGTGTCTGAAATTGAGCAGAATCCCGCACTGGTGGGACAAAGTAATGATCCGTCGTTTGCCAACATCTGGCAGGAGCTGAAGTGGCGTGGCCTGGTCCACGTGTCCACCGATGAGGCCGAGCTGGAAAAGGTGCTCTCCGAGGAGTCCATTACCTATTACTGCGGTTTCGACCCCACCGCGCCGTCGCTGCACCTGGGCAACCTGGTCCAGCTGCTGAACATGCGCCGCCTGCAGCTGGCCGGCCACAAGCCCCTGGGCCTGGTCGGCGGCTCCACCGGCTTGATCGGCGATCCGCGCCAGACGGCCGAGCGGGTGTTGAACACCAAGGAAACCGTGGCCGAGTGGGTCGGCAAGCTGCAGGCGCAGGTCGCCCGCTTCCTGTCCTTCGAGGGCGAGAACGCCGCGCGCATGGTCAACAACCTGGACTGGACCGCGCAGCTGAGCGCCATCGACTTCCTGCGCGAGGTCGGCAAGTACTTCCGCGTGGGCACCATGATCAAGAAGGAAACCGTTGCCGCGCGCCTGAACTCCGACGAGGGCATCAGCTACACCGAGTTCAGCTACCAGGTGCTGCAGGGCTATGACTACCTGAAGCTGCACCAGCTGTACGGATGCTCCCTGCAGACCGGCGGCTCGGACCAGTGGGGCAACCTCACCAGCGGCACGGACCTGATCCGCAAGGTCGAGGGCAAGAGCGCCTACGCGTACGGCACGCCGTTGATCACCAATTCCGACGGCACCAAGTTCGGCAAGTCCGAAGGCAACGCCATCTGGTTGGATGCGGAGATGTGCAGCCCGTACACCTTCTACCAGTTCTGGCTCAACACCGCCGACGCCGATGTTGCTGCGCGCTTGAAGATCTTCACGTTCCTGACACGTGCGGAGATCGAAGCACTGGAACAGGAAGTCGCCGATCGTCCCTTTGCCCGCAAGGGACAGAAGGAACTTGCATACCTCGTGACCTCCTTGGTCCACGGTGTTGAAGCCACCGAAAAGGTCATTGCCGCTTCGGCTGCGCTCTTCGGGCAGGGCGAGTTGCGCGACATGGACGAAGCCACGTTGCGTGCGGCGACCCAGGAGCTGAACAGCACCACCGTTGATGGTGAAGAACTGGACATCATCTCCGTCTTGATGGCGTCGGGACTTTCGGAATCCAAGTCGGCTGCTCGCCGAACTGTGAGCGAGGGCGGTGCCTACGTCAACAACGTGAAGTACTCCGACATTGATTCGGTGGTGAGCCGCGAGGATCTCCTGCACGGTCGGTACCTCCTGGTTCGCCGCGGCAAGAAGAACTTGGCCGTTGTTGAAGTCGCGTAATTAGGCGACGTATTACCGGGTTTTTTCGAAGGCAATAAACCGGGGCGAGGGGAGTGCTGTGGATCACGGCAACGACCTCGCCCCGGTTTTTCGTTAATTGGCTGCGGAATCGTTCATAATCCTCTTGATCACGGGGGATTTAACGGTTGTTGGGTGCAGGAACCTACGATTTGCCGTGCCCGGGAAACCTGTGTATTGTTTTCTAAGTCGCCGCGGCCAAGGCAAGCGAAAAGCTTCCAGCCGCGAATGACAAACATTTTTCTAACAACGTTGATTCGTTGAAAGAAAATATGTGTTTATCGCAAATATAAATTAGCGAAAAGCCGATTTGACACCGCGAAGAACATGTATTAAATTATTACACATCACCCCGGAAGAAACACCGACTGATCTTTGATCGCACGGATGCCGAACCGGGAGCTGTCTGTTGTTTGAGAACTCAATAGTGTGCCAAGTTTGTTGATACCAATTTATTTATTTTATTGGTGAATGGTTTCAGGGTCCGCACCCCCGTGTGGGCGCCTGGGGCAATTTGCCGGGATTTTTTTACTTGGTGCAACCCGCAACCCTTTTTCCAGGGTCGTGTTGGTTGTGTCTGTATTTTTTTACGGAGAGTTTGATCCTGGCTCAGGATGAACGCTGGCGGCGTGCTTAACACATGCAAGTCGAACGATGACTTTTGTGCTTGCACAAGATGATTAGTGGCGAACGGGTGAGTAACACGTGAGTAACCTGCCCCTGACTTCGGGATAAGCCTGGGAAACTGGGTCTAATACCGGATATGCACCGTGGACCGCATGGTCCTTGGTGGAAAGACTTGTTGGTCAGGGATGGACTCGCGGCCTATCAGCTTGTTGGTGAGGTAATGGCTCACCAAGGCGACGACGGGTAGCCGGCCTGAGAGGGTGACCGGCCACACTGGGACTGAGACACGGCCCAGACTCCTACGGGAGGCAGCAGTGGGGAATATTGCACAATGGGCGAAAGCCTGATGCAGCGACGCCGCGTGAGGGATGACGGCCTTCGGGTTGTAAACCTCTTTCAGTAGGGAAGAAGCGAAAGTGACGGTACCTGCAGAAGAAGCGCCGGCTAACTACGTGCCAGCAGCCGCGGTAATACGTAGGGCGCAAGCGTTATCCGGAATTATTGGGCGTAAAGAGCTCGTAGGCGGTTTGTCGCGTCTATCGTGAAAGTCCGAGGCTCAACCTCGGATCTGCGGTGGGTACGGGCAGACTAGAGTGATGTAGGGGAGACTGGAATTCCTGGTGTAGCGGTGAAATGCGCAGATATCAGGAGGAACACCGATGGCGAAGGCAGGTCTCTGGGCATTAACTGACGCTGAGGAGCGAAAGCATGGGGAGCGAACAGGATTAGATACCCTGGTAGTCCATGCCGTAAACGTTGGGCACTAGGTGTGGGGGACATTCCACGTTTTCCGCGCCGTAGCTAACGCATTAAGTGCCCCGCCTGGGGAGTACGGCCGCAAGGCTAAAACTCAAAGGAATTGACGGGGGCCCGCACAAGCGGCGGAGCATGCGGATTAATTCGATGCAACGCGAAGAACCTTACCAAGGCTTGACATGTGCCAGACCGCCGTGGAAACACGGTTTCCCCTTTGGGGCTGGTTCACAGGTGGTGCATGGTTGTCGTCAGCTCGTGTCGTGAGATGTTGGGTTAAGTCCCGCAACGAGCGCAACCCTCGTTCCATGTTGCCAGCGCGTAAAGGCGGGGACTCATGGGAGACTGCCGGGGTCAACTCGGAGGAAGGTGGGGACGACGTCAAATCATCATGCCCCTTATGTCTTGGGCTTCACGCATGCTACAATGGCCGGTACAATGGGTTGCGATACTGTGAGGTGGAGCTAATCCCAAAAAGCCGGTCTCAGTTCGGATTGGGGTCTGCAACTCGACCCCATGAAGTCGGAGTCGCTAGTAATCGCAGATCAGCAACGCTGCGGTGAATACGTTCCCGGGCCTTGTACACACCGCCCGTCAAGTCACGAAAGTTGGTAACACCCGAAGCCGGTGGCCTAACCCCTTGTGGGAGGGAGCCGTCGAAGGTGGGACCGGCGATTGGGACTAAGTCGTAACAAGGTAGCCGTACCGGAAGGTGCGGCTGGATCACCTCCTTTCTAAGGAGCAACTAGCACCAGGTGTGCACGCCAAAGCGCGTGTGTCACGGGTGTTCAGTGCTGCTCGCATCCACCACTTGTGTTGGTGGGCGAGTGCTCAAGGGTGGAATATCAACAAATCACGGCCGTCCATCGCTGGTGGATGGTCTTCTAGTACGCTTCCGGACTTGTCCGGTGGCTGGAACGGGGACCATCGGTGAGCGCGGGTGGTCTTTGGCACACTGTTGGGTCCTGAAACAACAGGCCCCGGTCCCCTTGCGGGATCGGGTTTTGTTTTTTCAGTGTTCCCGCGCATGGCCTAAGCCGACACGTTCCCCTTTGTTGCGGGTGTGTGGGTGGTGGGTGCGACGGGGTTGTTGTTTGGGAACTGCATAGTGGACGCGAGCATCTTGTGAAGCAGGGACTTTGTCCTTGTTTTGCATAAGCAATTTCTTATGAATTATTGAACCTGGTATGCACATCGTTCGCGGTGTGTGTTTCTTGGTTCTTTCGATTGTATGTATGAAGCTCATGTAAATTTTTGACCCTTGTTTGTGGTCAAGTTTTTAAGGGCGCACGGTGGATGCCTTGGCATTGGGAGCCGAAGAAGGACGTGGGAATCTGCGATAAGCCTGGTGGAGTCGATAACCGGACGTTGAGACCAGGATTTCCGAATGGGGAAACCCCGCACCATGTCATGTGGTGCGACCCGCAGCTGAACACATAGGCTGCGTGGAGGGAACGCGGGGAAGTGAAACATCTCAGTACCCGCAGGAAGAGAAAACAAAAGTGATTCCGTTAGTAGTGGCGAGCGAACGCGGATGGGGCTAAACCGAGCCATGTGTGATAGCCGGCGGGCGTTGCATGGTCGGGGTTGTGGGACTTTCCATACCAGTTCTGCCGGACTGGTGAAGTGAGGTGCGGGCGCATAGGCGAATCGGCTTGAATGCCGGACCATAGAGGGTGAGAGTCCCGTAGTGCGAATGCGTTCCGCCGCTTTGTGAGAGCATCCCAAGTAGGACGGGGCCCGAGAAATCCCGTTTGAATCCGCCAGGACCACCTGGTAAGCCTAAATACTACCCAATGACCGATAGCGGACAAGTACCGTGAGGGAATGGTGAAAAGTACCCCGGGAGGGGAGTGAAATAGTACCTGAAACCGTGCGCTTACAATCCGTTGGAGCCTCCTTGTTGGGGTGACAGCGTGCCTTTTGAAGAATGAGCCTGCGAGTTAGTGTTACGTCGCGAGGTTAACCCGTGTGGGGAAGCCGTAGCGAAAGCGAGTCTGAATAGGGCGAGTCAGTGGCGTGATCTAGACCCGAAGCGAAGTGATCTACCCATGGCCAGGTTGAAGCGCGTGTAAGAGCGCGTGGAGGACCGAACCCACTTCAGTTGAAAATGGAGGGGATGAGCTGTGGGTAGGGGTGAAAGGCCAATCAAACTTCGTGATAGCTGGTTCTCCCCGAAATGCATTTAGGTGCAGCGTTGCGTGTTTCTTGCCGGAGGTAGAGCTACTGGATGGCTAATGGGCCCTACAAGGTTACTGACGTCAGCCAAACTCCGAATGCCGGCAAGTGAGAGCGCAGCAGTGAGACTGTGGGGGATAAGCTTCATAGTCGAGAGGGAAACAGCCCAGAACGCCAACTAAGGCCCCTAAGCGTGTGCTAAGTGGAAAAGGATGTGGAGTTGCGAAGACAACCAGGAGGTTGGCTTAGAAGCAGCCACCCTTGAAAGAGTGCGTAATAGCTCACTGGTCAAGTGATTCCGCGCCGACAATGTAGCGGGGCTCAAGCACACCGCCGAAGTTGCGTCATTCATATTTTTGGCAGGCCTTCGTGGTCCAGCCGTGTGGATGGGTAGGGGAGCGTCGTGTGGGCAGTGAAGTCGCGGTGTAAACCAGCGGTGGAGCCCACACGAGTGAGAATGCAGGCATGAGTAGCGAATGACGGGTGAGAAACCCGTCCGCCGAATGATCAAGGGTTCCAGGGTCAAGCTAATCTGCCCTGGGTAAGTCGGGACCTAAGGCGAGGCCGACAGGCGTAGTCGATGGACAACGGGTTGATATTCCCGTACCGGCGAAAAACCGCCCATATTGACCTGGTGATGCTAACCACCCCAAGTGCCCACCATCGTTCCTTCGGGAGCGGTACCGGGTGTGCGGCGTGGGACCCGAACCAGGGAGGTAAGCGTATTAACAGGTGTGACGCAGGAAGGTAGCCGAGCCAGGCAATGGAATTGACCTGGTCCAAGGATGTAGGGCGAGTCATAGGCAAATCCGTGACTCATGATGCCTGAGATCCGATAGGCGCCCCCCTTGGGGGTGATTCGGTGATCCTATGCTGCCAAGAAAAGCATCGACGCGAGGTTTTAGCCGCCCGTACCCCAAACCGACACAGGTGATCAGGTAGAGAATACTAAGGCGATCGAGAGAATCATGGTTAAGGAACTCGGCAAAATGCCCCCGTAACTTCGGGAGAAGGGGGCCTGCCCCGTGATGGAACCATGCGTTCCGGAGCGGGTGTGGGCCGCAGAGACCAGGGGGAAGCGACTGTTTACTAAAAACACAGGTCCGTGCGAAGTCGCAAGACGATGTATACGGACTGACTCCTGCCCGGTGCTGGAAGGTTAAGAGGACCGGTTAGCCCCTTCGGGGGCGAAGCTGAGAATTTAAGCCCCAGTAAACGGCGGTGGTAACTATAACCATCCTAAGGTAGCGAAATTCCTTGTCGGGTAAGTTCCGACCTGCACGAATGGAGTAACGACTTCCCCGCTGTCTCAACCATGAACTCGGCGAAATTGCACTACGAGTAAAGATGCTCGTTACGCGCAGCAGGACGGAAAGACCCCGAGACCTTTACTATAGTTTGGTATTGGTGTTCGGTGCAGCTTGTGTAGGATAGGTGGGAGACGTTGAAGCCCGGACGCCAGTTCGGGTGGAGTCATCGTTGAAATACCACTCTGGCTGTACCGGTCACCTAACTTCGGCCCATGATCTGGGTCAGGGACAGTGCCTGATGGGTAGTTTAACTGGGGCGGTTGCCTCCTAAAGAGTAACGGAGGCGCCCAAAGGTTCCCTCAGCCTGGTTGGCAATCAGGTGTCGAGTGTAAGTGCACAAGGGAGCTTGACTGTGAGAGCGACAGCTCGAGCAGGGACGAAAGTCGGGACTAGTGATCCGGCGGCACGTTGTGGAACGGCCGTCGCTCAACGGATAAAAGGTACCTCGGGGATAACAGGCTGATCTTGCCCAAGAGTCCATATCGACGGCATGGTTTGGCACCTCGATGTCGGCTCGTCGCATCCTGGGGCTGGAGTAGGTCCCAAGGGTTGGGCTGTTCGCCCATTAAAGCGGTACGCGAGCTGGGTTTAGAACGTCGTGAGACAGTTCGGTCCCTATCCGCTGCGCGCGCAGGAAATTTGAGAAGGGCTGTCCTTAGTACGAGAGGACCGGGACGGACGAACCTCTGGTGTGTCAGTTGTACTGCCAAGTGCACCGCTGATTAGCTACGTTCGGAAGGGATAACCGCTGAAAGCATCTAAGCGGGAAGCCCACTTCAAGATGAGATTTCCACGCCACCTTGTGTGGCGAGAGGCCCCCAGCCAGACCACTGGGTTGATAGGCGGGATGTGGAAGCGAGGACCAAAGACTCGTGAAGCTGACCCGTACTAATAGGCCGACAACTTCAACCACAAACACCACACCACCCCCCTGGGGTGGTTGGCAAGATACGCTGCGTCCACTATGCGGTCCCGAAACAACAACCCTTGTTGTCGCGGAACCACAACAACACAACAACCACTATTGTGGTCGTAACCCATTTTTCACGCCCCCGGAGAACCTCCGGGCAGTGCGTGGCTAGAGTTACGGCGGTCATAGCGTGGGGGAAACGCCCGGTCCCATACCGAACCCGGAAGCTAAGACCCACCGCGCCGATGGTACTGCACTCGGGAGGGTGTGGGAGAGTAGGTCACCGCCGGACACCCTGTCCCGGAACCCCCAAGCCTGTGGCTTGGGGGTTCCGATGCTTAACGCCCGTTCCCGGCCCCCGGCACCCGCCGGGGGCCGCACCCGCTTAAGGACCGGCACCCGGCCGGCCGGCCGGGGGGCCGGTCGGGGGGCCGAAGGCCTGTACGGTAAGGTTTCGACCACGGACCCGGCCCATCCCACGCCTGGGCGTGCCGGCGCACCGGGGTGGCGCCGCGCCATCGCGAACCCCAACACATTGTGCCGTTTAGCCGGATGCCATCAAGGAATAGCAAAGTGTCACCCAGTGATGTGTGATGATAACTGACACGGCCCAGAGCAACTCTCAAAGCAATCTGTATGTCGGGCCGGAACCCGTTTCTGAGTGTGATGAGTCGATTCGTCGGACTGTTCTGCGATTCTATGGACTCTGCGCTTTTGGTCCATAGAGGTTTCCCGCATTGCCGTGATTGGCAATTTGGCTCCAGGCGGGCCATGCGGGCGAGTATTCGTCGAGATGGATGTCATTCTGTTGCCGTAGTATGGATCAGTTGCGTTGCGCACTATTGGTGTAAATCACGGAGGCGACTGGGTACCCTCGACTAAGATAGATGCAGGCGTTCAATGCCCGGGTGAGGGCAAAAAGATTTTAGCGTGGGCTTCCGTGAGATGCGGAGGTCCACTGATTCATGCGTGGGGTCCAAAACTGAAGACCCTTTTGAGAGGAACACATCTAGTGTCAAACGAAAACAAGGGCTTCGGGTCGAAGGACAACCGCGACCGGAATGATTCTAAGTCGAACAACAGCGGAGGCTTCCGTCGCGGTGGCGACGATCGCAATGCCGGAGGCTTCAAGCCCCGCGAAGACCGCGGCGGATTCCGTGGCGGCGACGATCGCAATGCCGGAGGCTTCAAGCCCCGCGAAGACCGCGGCGGATTCCGTGGCGGCGACGATCGCAATGCCGGAGGCTTCAAGCCCCGCGAAGACCGCGGCGGATTCCGTGGCGGCAACGACCGTGGCGGCTTCCAGGGCGGAGACCGTCGCGAAGGCGGTTTCAAGCCCCGCGAAGATCGTGGCGGCTTCCAGGGTGGAGACCGTCGCGAAGGCGGTTTCAAGCCCCGTGAAGACCGCGGTGGATTCCAGGGTGGAGACCGCCGTGAAGGTGGCTTCAAGCCCCGTGAAGACCGCGGTGGATTCCAGGGTGGAGACCGCCGTGAAGGTGGCTTCAAGCCTCGCGAAGACCGCGGCGGATTCCGTGGCGGCAACGACCGTGGCGGCTTCCAGGGCGGAGACCGTCGCGAAGGCGGTTTCAAGCCCCGCGAAGACCGCGGTGGATTCCGTGGCGGCGACGATCGCCGCGAAGGCGGTTTCAAGCCCCGCGAAGACCGCGGTGGATTCCGTGGCGGCAACGACCGTGGCGGCTTCCAGGGCGGAGACCGTCGCGAAGGCGGTTTCAAGCCCCGCGAAGACCGTGGCGGATTCCGTGGCGGCAACGACCGTGGCGGCTTCCAGGGCGGAGACCGTCGCGAAGGCGGTTTCAAGCCCCGCGAAGACCGTGGCGGATTCCGTGGCGGCAACGACCGTGGTGGATTCCAGGGTGGAGACCGCCGTGAAGGTGGTTTCAAGCCCCGTGAAGACCGTGGTGGATTCCAGGGTGGAGACCGCCGTGAAGGTGGCTTCAAGCCCCGTGAAGACCGTGGTGGATTCCAGGCTGGAGACCGCCGTGAAGGCGGTTTCAAGCCTCGCGAGGACCGTGGAGGCTTCAAGCCCCGCGAAGATCGTGGTGGATTCCGTGGCGGCGACGATCGCCGCGAAGGCGGTTTCAAGCCCCGTGAAGATCGTGGCGGTTTCCGTGGCGGCGACGATCGCCGCGAAGGCGGTTTCAAGCCCCGCGAAGACCGCGGTGGATTCCGTGGCGGCGACGATCGCCGTGAAGGTGGCTTCAAGCCCCGTGAAGACCGCGGTGGCTTCAAGCCCCGTGAAGACCGCGGTGGATTCCGTGGCGGCGACGATCGCCGTGAAGGTGGCTTCAAGCCCCGCGAAGACCGCGGTGGATTCCGTGGCGGCGACGATCGCCGCGAAGGCGGTTTCAAGCCCCGTGAAGACCGTGGCGGATTCCGTGGCGGCAACGACCGTGGCGGCTTCCAGGGCGGAGACCGTCGCGAAGGCGGTTTCAAGCCCCGCGAAGACCGCGGTGGTTTCAAACCCCGTGAAGATCGTGGTGGCTTTAAGCCCCGCGAAGACCGTGGCGGATTCAAGCCGCGCACCGAGACCAGCACCGCTGATCTCGAGGCGTTGCGCGACCAGGAGGCTGCACGTCGTAACCACAACCCGGCCGACCTGCGTAGCTCGAACAGCCCGGAACGTGGCCGTTCCCCGGAAATTGACGATGACGTAACCGGCAAGGAGCTGGACCGCATCACCCGTGCGGAACTGCGCTACCTTGACGATGTCAACAACGAATGGGTTTCGAAGCACCTCGTCATGGCCGGTCGCTTGATCGACATCGATCCGCAGCTTGCCTATGAGCACACCATCGCAGCCAGCCGCCGTGGCGGCCGCGTGGCAGTGGTCCGCGAAGCAGTCGGCCTGGCCGCATATGCTGCCGGCGAGTTCGCCGAAGCCCTGCGCGAGTTCCGCACTCACCGCCGCATCAGCGGTTCCAACTTGCATCTTCCACTGATTGCCGACGCCGAACGCGGCATCGGTCGTCCGGAAAAGACGCTGGAAATTGCACACAGCGAAGTCGTAGAGACACTGGATACCAACGGCAAGGTCGAAATGGCCATGGTTGCTTCGGGTGCCCAGCACGACTTGGGCAACCTCGAGGCTGCCTTGGCGGAACTCGAGATCCCGCAGCTGGATCTGAACCGCGCGTTCAGCTACAGCCCGCGTTTGTTCTCCGCATACGCCGACGCACTGGAGAACCTGGGCCGCGACGAGGAAGCCGCAACCTGGCGCAAGCAGATCTCGGTGGCAGAGGAAGCCCTCGGCACCGGCGAATTCGCCGAGCCGGATATCATCGACCTCGGTGAAGACGACGAAACCGATGCACGCCGCCCGCGTGCCCGCGACATCGTGGAGCCGGAGACCGCCAAGGCAGAAGACGACGCGGAAACCCCGTCGGACGAAGCCGGCGAATCGCTGGCAGACGAAGACGCCGTCGAGGTTGTCGAAGCCGAATCGATCAACGATCCGGCCGAGGAATCGAACCCGGAACTCGACGATGAAGCACCTGTCGCCGAGGAACCCCGCGGAGCGTCCCCGGCCATCGACCAGGACGAAAACGACGAACGCTAGGAACTCGATTCACCCATGCTGATCTCAGGTTTTGACGCGCTGCTCGCCGATCTCGACGGCGTCGTCTATGCCGGCAACGGTGCAATCCCCAAGGCCATCGAGGCCTTGAACCGATTGCAGGAACACTCGGTCGTCCTGGCGTACATCACGAACAACGCCTCCAGGTCACCGGGTGCCGTTGCCGAGCACCTGATTCAGCTGGGTGCCCCGGCGTCTGCAGAACAAGTATTTGGTTCTGCAGACGCCGGAGCCGAGCTTCTCGCACAAGAACTGCCCCTGGGCTCCAAGGTCCTGGTCGTGGGAAGCGCCTACCTGCGTGACTGCGTCAGCTCCTTCGGCATGGAAATCGTGGCCAGCCACCGTGACCTTCCCCAGGGCGTCATCCAGGGCTTCGACCCTTCCCTTGGGTGGAAGGACCTTGCCGAAGCGGCATTCGCCATCCAGGGCGGGGCGATCTGGGTTGCCACCAACACCGACCGGACCATCCCGCGCGCCGAGGGCATCGCCCCGGGCAACGGCTCCCTGGTCGAAGCCGTCAGCGCAGCCACCAATGTGCAGCCGCTGGTGGCCGGCAAACCCGAACCCCTGCTCTTCCGACGCGCGGCCGAAACCTTCGAGGCCACCCGGCCGCTGGTGGTCGGGGACCGCCTCGACACCGACATCCTGGGCGGCAACAACGCCGGCTACAACACGGCCCTGGTGCTCACCGGGGTAGACTCGGCCCGCTCGGCCCTGGCCGCCCGCACTGCGGAACGCCCCGACTACATCATTGCGGACCTCTCCGGGCTCTACGCGGATTACCCCGTCGTCGAGGTCACCGGCTTCGGCATCCGCTGCGGCGCTGCACTGGCCTCGGTCAACGGCGATGCCGTCACGGTCAACGGCGACGAAGCCGACCTGGATTCCTGGCGCGCGGCATGCGCGGCCTGGTGGCTGGCCCACCCGCACCAGGAACACGCCGTCGAACCGAAGCTCAGTTTTTCCCAAACCGTCGCCGCCAAGCCATAGGCTCTAAGGTGATGACGAGCAACAACCACACACCACCTGCCAACAGCGTCCCGGTCCCCGGACCGCGGCCCGCCTCCCCGCCGGAAACCGCCGGGGCGACAACCGACCTCGACGTCCTGGAAACCCTGTCCGAGGTCCCCGTCGCCGAGCACCTGGCCATCTTCGAGACCCTGCAGGCCTCGCTTGCCGCGGACCTCGATTCGACCTCGCAGGAGCACCCATGAGCCGACTCGACCAGGAATTGGTCACCCGTTCCCTGGCCCGCTCGCGCACCGACGCGGCCCGACTCATCGCCGAACAACGCGTGAGCGTGGACGGCACCATCGCGGCCAAAGCCGCCAAGAGCGTCTCGGACACCTCCGAGATCAGCGTCAAGGCCCCCGCCGGCGAGGAGTTCGTCAGCCGGGCCGGGCACAAGCTTGCCGGGGCCCTGGAAGCATTCTCACGGATCGAGGTCGCCGGAAAGCGCTGCCTCGATGCCGGGGCCTCCACGGGAGGCTTCACCGACGTGCTGCTGCGCCGCGGCGCCGACCACGTCGAGGCCGTGGACGTCGGACACGGCCAGCTGGTTGCCGAACTGCGCCAGGACCCCCGCGTGCACGTGCACGAAGGCATGAACGTGCGTTACCTGGACCCGGCGGACATCGGGGGCGTCGTGGCCCTGGTCGTGGCCGATTTGTCCTTCATTTCGCTGACCATGGTCATGCGCGCCCTGGCCGGGGCCACCGAACCCGACGGAGACTTGGTGCTGATGGTCAAGCCCCAATTCGAGATCGGCCGCGAACAGCTTTCCCGCACCGGGGTCGTCTCCAGCCCGACCCAGCGACGCAAGGCGGTGGATGCGGTGATGGCCTCGGCCACCGCGTCAGGGCTTCAGGTTTTGGGCCTCGCCCGCAGCCCGCTGCCGGGCCAGGACGGCAACGTCGAGTTCTTCCTGTGGCTGGGCAAAGGTGCCGGTCACATTCCCGATGCTTCTCCACAAGCCCGCGTCGGCACCGACGCGTGGCCCGGTGTTGACTATTCTTAGACTGGCGGCATCAGAACAGATGTCCTAACCTTCGGTCCGCCGAGGAAGGAACCCATGCGCAGGATTTTGGTCCTCACCCACACCGGTCGCACCGACGCCCTCATGGCGGCCGTGGACACGTGCTCACGCCTGCGCCTGGCCGGGCTCATCCCGGTGATGCGGCGGCTGGAAATGCAGGCCGTCCGAAACACCCCGGAAGGCGAGAACCTCGACGTGGAGGTCCTTGACGAAGACACCAGCCTCGAGGCCATCGACCTGGGCGTGGTGCTTGGGGGAGACGGCAGCGTGCTGCGCGCCGCGGAACTGGTCCGCAACGCCGGGGTCCCGCTGCTTGGCGTGAACCTGGGGCATGTCGGCTTCCTGGCCGAAAGCGAACGCGCAGCCCTGCAGGAGACCGTGCAGTGGATCGTAGAACGCCGCTACACCGTCGAGGAACGCATGACCATCGACGTGCAGGTCTGGCTGGACAACCGGCGCATTGCCCACACCTGGGCGCTGAACGAGGCCGCCATCGAAAAAGCCAACCGCGAACGCATGATCGAGGTGGTGATGGAGGTCGACGGCAGGCCGCTGAGCACCTTCGGCTGCGACGGCGTGGTCATGGCCACCCCCACCGGTTCCACCGCCTACGCCTTCTCCGCCGGGGGACCGGTTGTCTGGCCGGAGGTCGAGGCGTTGGTCATGGTCCCCATCAGCGCGCACGCGCTCTTCGCCAAGCCCCTGGTCGTGGCACCCACCTCGGTGCTGGCCATCGAGATCCTCACCCGCACCGACGCCGGTGCGGTGCTCTGGTGCGACGGCCGGCGCACCATCGAGCTGCCGCCCGGGGCCCGCATCGAGGTCACCCGCTCCACCAAGCCGGTGCGCCTGGCCCGGGTCAACCAGACCCCGTTCTCCGAGCGGCTGGTCAACAAGTTCGAACTACCCATCCAAGGCTGGCGCGGACCGGTGGAACCCGGGGACCGGGTGACCGCCACGACCGCGCTTCCGGTCATCACCCCCGCCATGCAGGTCATCGAGCCGCGACACCACGCGCCCAAACCCGAACCGGAAACCCTCGGGGACAAGGATCATCGGAGGCAACTGTGATACAGGAAATACGCATCAGCGACCTGGGCGTCATCTCCCAGGCGACCCTGCCGCTGGGCCCGGGCTTCAGCGTGGTCACCGGCGAAACCGGTGCCGGCAAGACCATGGTCATCACCGCTCTCGGGCTGCTGCTCGGGCGCCGCGCCGACGCCGGCGCGGTGCGCCACGGTGCCAAGCAGGCGGTGGCCGATGCAACGCTTCTGCTGCCTGCCACCAGCAAGGTCCTGGACCGTGCGGAAGAGGCCGGAGCGCTGGTCGAACGCTTCGAGGACCAGGCCGAACTGATCATCACCCGCACCTTGTCCGCCGAGGGGCGCAGCCGCGCCTCGGTCGGCGGACGCGCGGCCCCCGTGGGAGTGCTCGCGGAACTGGGCGAGGACCTGATCGCCATCCACGGCCAAACCGACCAGCTGCGGCTCAAGGGCGCCACGGCGCAACGCGCCTCGCTGGACAAGTTTGCCGGAGCCCCGCTGGCCAAGCTGCTTGGCACGTACCAGCAGACCTTCGACAAATGGGGCAGCGCCTCGAGCGAGCTGGAAGAACTTGTCGCCGCATCCCGCGAACGCATCCGCGAGGCCGAGTCGCTGCAGGCGGCGCTGGAGGAAATCGACGCGGTCGATCCCCAGCCGGCCGAGGACGTCGAACTGAAGAACCAGTCCCTGAGGCTTTCGAACATCGAGGCCTTGCGCTCCAACGCGAACCTCGCCCACGAGTCGCTGAACTCCGAGGACTACGAGGCACCGAGCGTCATTTCCCTGGTGGAAATCGCGCGGCACGCCCTGGAACAGGTCGCCGCCGACGACGCGGAGATCAAGTCCCTGGCCGAACGGCTCAACGAGATCGGCATTCTCGCCGCAGAGGTGTCGACGGACCTGGCCGCATACCTCTCGGACCTGGACGCCGAGGGCCCCGAGCGGCTCGCTGCGCTCGAGGAACGCCGGGCCGACTTGAACCGGCTGATCCGCAAGTACGCCCCGGACATCGACGAGGTGATTGCCTGGGCCGAGACCTCCCGCGCCCGGCTGACCGAGATCCAGGGCGACGACGGGCGCATCGAGGAACTGCGCGCCGAAACCGAGGCCCTGCGCCTCGAGGTCGCGGAGACGGCAGCGAAGCTCTCCAAGCTGCGCGCCAAGGCCGCCAAGGACCTGGCGGCCCGGGTCACCTCGGAGCTTGCCGCGTTGGCCATGCCGGATGCGAAGTTCGTTGTGGAGATCGACAAGCTCACCGAACCCAACCGCTACGGCATCGATGCGATCACCATGCTGCTGCAGCCCCACGCCGGAACCACCCCGCGCCCGCTGGGCAAGGGAGCCTCGGGCGGCGAGCTCTCCCGGGTGATGCTGGCCATCGAAGTGGTGCTCGCCGCCGTGGACCCCGTGCCGACCTTCGTCTTCGACGAAGTGGACGCCGGTGTCGGCGGAAAGGCCGCCGTGGAGATCGGCAAGCGCCTGGCGATGCTCGCCAAGCACGTCCAGGTGATAGTTGTCACCCACCTGCCGCAGGTGGCCGCCTACGCGGACCGCCACGTGCGCGTGATCAAGTCCTCGAATGCGGCGGCCGCGGACGGTGCGGGCTTCACCGCCAGCGACGTCGTGCTGCTGGACGAGGCCGAGCGGGTGCGCGAATTGGCGCGGATGCTGGCGGGCCAGGAAGATTCCTCCACCGCCCAGGCCCACGCCGAGGAGCTGCTGGGCGAGGCCCAACTGCTCGTCAGTTCGCTTTCCTGAACCATGGATTTCGCATGGCCCATCCCGCTAGCCTGTAGAGTCTTTCCCAACCGTCCAACAACGAAAAGGTGATAGGGTAGAACCCCGTGGTGCAACGTAATCTTTCTCGTGATTCCCGGTCGTCTGAAACGACAAAGCATATCTTCGTCACTGGTGGCGTGGCCTCTTCCCTCGGAAAGGGACTGACGGCTTCCAGCCTCGGTCATCTTCTTCGGGCACGTGGGCTCTCCGTCACCATGCAGAAGCTAGACCCGTATCTCAATGTGGATCCGGGCACAATGAACCCCTTCCAGCATGGCGAAGTCTTTGTCACCGACGACGGCGCCGAAACCGATCTCGACATCGGTCACTACGAACGCTTCCTGGACGAAAACCTCACCGGAATGGCCAACGTGACCACCGGTCAGGTCTACTCCGAGGTCATCGAGAAGGAACGCCGCGGCGACTACCTCGGCGACACCGTGCAGGTCATCCCGCACATCACCGATGAGATCAAGCGCCGCATGCGCCTGCCGGCCACCGAGCCGGGCAAGGGCAAGAAGGCCCCCGACGTGATCATCACCGAAATCGGCGGCACCGTTGGCGACATCGAGTCCCAGCCGTTCCTCGAATCGGCCCGCCAGGTCCGCCAGGACATCGGCCGCAAGAACGTCTTCTTCGTCCACGTCTCGCTGGTGCCGTACATCGGCCCGAGCCAGGAACTGAAGACCAAGCCGACCCAGCACTCCGTGGCCGCGCTGCGCTCCATCGGCATCCAGCCGGACGCGCTGGTCATCCGCTCGGACCGGGACATCCCGGACGAGATGCGCGTGAAGATCGGCCGCACCTGCGACGTCGATCCGGAAGCGGTCATCAACTGCGCCGACGCCCCGAGCATCTACGACATCCCCGTCGTGCTGCACTCCCAGGGCCTTGACGCATACATCGTCCAGCACCTGGGCATGAAGTTCAAGGACGTGAACTGGTCCAAGTGGAACAAGCTGCTTGACGCGGTCCACAATCCCAAGCACCACCTGGAAATCGCGCTGGTCGGCAAGTACATCGACCTGCCCGACGCCTACCTCTCGGTCACCGAGGCCCTGCGTGCCGGCGGCTTCGCCAACAAGGCCAAGGTCCAGATCCGCTGGGTTCCCTCGGACGACTGCTCCACCGAGGCAGGCGCCAAGAAGGCACTGGCCGGCGTGGACGCGATCTGCGTGCCCGGAGGCTTCGGCATCCGCGGTTTGGACGGCAAGCTTGGCGCCCTGAAGTATGCCCGTGAAACCGGGCTGCCGACCCTGGGCCTGTGCCTGGGCCTGCAGTCGATGGTCATCGAGTACGCCCGCAACGTCGTGGGCCTGGTCGATGCCTCGAGCACCGAGTTCGAGCCGGACTCCAAGCACCCGGTCATCGCGACCATGCAGGAGCAGCTGGACATCGTCGACGGCAAGGGCGACCTGGGCGGCACCATGCGCCTGGGCCTCTACGACGCGACCCTCACCGAGGGCTCGGTCGTGGCTGCGACCTACGGCAAGACCGCGGTGGCCGAGCGCCACCGCCACCGCTACGAAGTCAATAACGCCTACCGCGAGCAGCTCGCGACGGCCGGGCTGGTCTTCTCCGGCACCTCGCCGGACGGCAAGCTGGTCGAGTTCGTGGAACTGCCCAAGGACGTACACCCGTACTACGTCTCCACGCAGGCCCACCCGGAGCTCTCCAGCCGCCCGACCCGCCCGCACCCGCTCTTCGCCGGGCTGGTCAAGGCCGGGCTGGAACACCAGAAGGCCGGCAAGTAGCATCATGGCCATGACAGACGGCGAGGCGCTGGGCGATACGTTCAGCCCTCGCCGCCTGCTTTCGTCCGAGACCGTCTACGACGGACGCATCTGGGACGTTGTGCAGGACACCTTTGAATTTGCGCCCGACACGGCGCCCCTGGTCCGCGACTACATCGACCACCCCGGCGCCGTCGCGGTGCTCGTGCTCAACGACGCCGACGAAGTGCTGATGATCAACCAGTACCGCCACCCGGTGCGCATGAACCTATGGGAAATCCCAGCCGGGCTGATGGACATCGACGGCGAGGCCCCGCACCTGGCCGCAGCCCGCGAACTGGCCGAGGAAGCGGACCTGGTCGCCGCCGACTGGGCAGTGCTGGTCGACCTCTTCCTTTCCCCGGGTTCCTCGTCCGAGGCGATCCGCATCTACCTGGCCCGCAATGCGAGCCCGGTCCCGGAGCACGAACGCCACGAACGCACCGACGAGGAAGCCGACATGGCCCTCGCCTGGGTTCCGCTGGACGAGGCCGTCGCCGGTGTCCTGGCCGGACGGATCCACAACCCATCCGCAGTGGCCGGCCTGCTGGCAGCCGCCGCGGCACGCACCGGAGGCTACGCCTCGCTGCGCCCGGTCGATGTCCCGTTCGAGGCCCACCCGCGCCTGCGCTCCGCCGAGCCACGGCTCTAAAGGGGCACGGAAAAGAACATGCACACAGGAGCCGACGACGCCACCATGCGCCTTGCGGTGGTTCCCGAGACGGTTTCGCTGCCCCGCCCGGGCGTGGCACCGACGGTGCGCATCAGCCCCGTCGATTCGACCCTCCGGCTGGAAACGGTTCCGGACCCGGTTTCGGTTCCCGACCCGGCCCCGGTTCCCGACCCGGCCCCGGTTCCCGACCCGGCCCCGGTTCCCGACCCGGTCCCGCAGCCAGGGCCGGATCCGACGGAACTGCCCATCGGCAAGCACCTGGCCAGCTACCTGCAGCACCTGGCCGTCGAACGCGGCATGGCGCGGAACACCGTCAGCGCCTACCGACGCGACCTGTACCGCTACGCGGCCTACCTGCATGGCCAGGACGTGCATACCCCGGACCAGGTGACCCTGGGACACCTGACCTCGTTCGCCCAGGCCGTGCGCGACGGAGCCGACGGTGCCGCACCGCTGAGCGCCCGCTCGGCCGCACGCACCATTGTCGCGGTGCGCGGCGTGCACAAGTTCTGGGAACTCGAAGGCCTGGCGCCCACCAACCCCGCCGTGGACCTGCACCCGCCGCAGGCCGGGCGCCGCCTGCCCAAGGCCATCTCCGTCGCTGAGGTCACCGCGATCCTTGACTCGGTCTCCATCGAGACCTCCGCCGGCCTGCGCGACAAGGCCATCCTGGAATTCCTGTACTCCACCGGAGCCCGTATCTCCGAGGCCGTCGGCCTGGACGTCGATGACCTGCACCTGGAACGCCCCGCCAGCGGACCGGCTGTGGTGCGGCTCTTCGGCAAGGGCTCCAAGGAACGGATCGTGCCGCTGGGCTCGTACGCGATCGATGCCCTGAACGCCTACCTGGTCCGCGGACGACCCGAACTGGTCGCCAAGGGCAAGGGCACCGCCGCGCTCTTCCTGAACCAACGCGGCGGTCGTCTCTCGCGCCAATCCGCCTGGACGGTGCTCACCAAGGCCGCCGAGCGCGCCGGCATCGAACAAGACGTTTCCCCGCACACCCTGCGCCACTCCTTCGCCACGCACCTGCTCGAGGGCGGGGCCGACGTGCGCGTGGTCCAGGAATTGCTGGGGCACGCCTCCGTCACCACCACGCAGGTCTACACGCTGGTCACGGCCGACACCCTGCGCGAAATCTACGCCGCAGCCCACCCGCGCGCGAACCTCTAAGGAAGCACCCCCACCATGGCACAGAGCTTTGCGGCAACACCCACCCAAGTCGTCCTGTGCCTGCCGATCCTGCGCGGGCTGACCGGCACCCAGGTGCTGCTGGGCCACAAGCAACGCGGCTTCGGTGCCGGACGCGTCGTGGCCCCTGGCGGGAAGATCGAGCCGGGGGAGAGCCCCGAGAATGCCGCGGTGCGCGAGCTCTTCGAGGAAACCGCGCTCGTCGCGCAGAGCTCTTCCTTGGAACCCGCGGCGCGGGTCTTCTTCCGCTTTCCCGCCAAGCCGGCCGCCGACATGGACTGCACCGTCTTCCTCACCTCCGCCTTTGCCGGCATGGCCGCCGCCTCGGAGGAACTGGTCCCGGCCTGGTACCCGGTGGGACACCTGCCGCTGGCGCGGATGTGGGACGACTCGGCAATGTGGCTCGGACGACTGCTGGCCGGGGAACGCTTCGACGCCCTGGTGGTGCTGGACGCAGACAACGAATCGGTGGCCCGCTTTTCCACCGTGGACTGGGCGGATAGAAGAATTCCTGCAACAACTGCAACCGAAGCCGGATTTCCGGACATTACATAGCCAACAAGGGCCCGCAGCTGCGGGGCCCACGGCCGGGCACAGGGGGAGGGGCGTCGGTGGAAACACAGGCTTCAGCGGCCGTGGAGGAATTGCACCGCCTGCATTCGAAGAACGTCTACCGGTATGTCTACCGCCGGCTCCTGGACGTCGAGGTCGCCCGGCAAATCACCAACGACGCCTTCCGGCTGGCCTGGCAACGCGGCATCACGCCCGGCGGCGATGCACTTCCGTGGCTGTTGGTGACGGCCCGGAACCTTGTCGGCAACGAGTTGCGCTCCATGGGCCGGGAAAAGAACCTCGTGCTGAAGGCCGCAGCCGCCCGGCTCGCCGAGCGCAGCGGCCGCGATTCCGGACTGGACGAACAGGTGCACGAGGTCCTGGACGCGCTGCGTGCCAAGGACCGCGAGGTGCTCATCCTCGCCTACTGGGATGCGCTGCCGATTGCCGAGATCGCCGCGGTGCTGGAATGCTCGCACGAATCGGCGAAATCGCGGCTGTTCCGGGCCCGCAAGGCCTTTGAACGCAAGGCACCAACAAGCATGTTGAAGGGTGGCAGCTCTCATGGACAACATTGAGAAGCTCATTTCCGGGATCGACCCGGCCGAGCGCGACAACATCGACGATCCCGGTCCGCTGCAACTCCAAGATCCCGTCCCGGTCTTCAGCCAGCGGCCCGTACAGGTGGATCCGGGAAAATCCGGGGGAAAATGGCGGATCATCGCGGCAGGAATGGCCATCGCCGCTGCGGCCGCCGGACTCGTCGTCTGGGCGCCCTGGCAGGCCCCGACGGGAACCGGCCCGGCCTCGCCCACGCTTCCGACCACGGGAGATCCCACCACCGGTCCCTCGCCCAGCTCATCCGCGGATGGATCGGCGCTGCCGCGCATCGATTACGGGCTGCCCAACTTCCTGGTTCCGGCCAGCCAGGACGTCTACTTCCAGGACTCGGCCGCCTGCAACGCCCTTGACCTGCGGACCCTGGACCTCGTGGACGCCAATGGAATCCGGACCAAACTGCCTGACAACGCCAACGCGTACCCCGTGATCGGCTGCGTCGATTCCCTGGCGACGATCCTGCGGTCGGACCTGGCCGAGGCCGGCAACCCCACCGGTGACGGTTCCGGCATTTGGCTAGCCCGCTGGAAGGACGGAACCTGGAGCATCAGCGCAGACGACGACACGGGCATCAACGTCGTTGGCAGCATGCCCTTCTTCACCAACCCCCGGCTGCGGGCGCTGGACAATCCATCCGATCCCATCCTCAAGCCCGAACAACTGCGAAAGCTCAAGGTCCTGGGACTTGACGGCACCAGCCTGGGCAGGCTTCTGGGACCCGACGTGCCGTCGTGGATGGACGCGAAACCAACGGAGGAAAGCCACGCCTTCGGCAACGAATTGCTGAGGATGGACCAGCCCGCGTGGGAAGAACGCGAGTGGAAGATGGATGAGATCGGCACTCCCATCAACGATCCAATGGCCGGACCCAACGACGTGGACAG
Source organism: Arthrobacter sp. C2 (assembly GCA_024207135.1). Taxonomy (GTDB): domain Bacteria; phylum Actinomycetota; class Actinomycetes; order Actinomycetales; family Micrococcaceae; genus Paeniglutamicibacter. Next base: position 82,822 of record CP042428.1, read on the forward strand.
GTACGACCTGGTCTTCTACGACCTCCGGGGAAAGAAGGTATTCAGCCTGACGAGCATGAGAAAGGGCGCCGAGCAGGAGCCCACGGACTGTGCCGATCCGGGACCCACCTACAAACTTGATGGCGAATCACCCAGCAGCGTGGTTGCGGATGCGGGGCCGCTGAAGCTGGCCCTGAGCACGGTCACGGAAGCCGATGGAAGCCGCTACTCGGTGGTCGGGCTCTATCCCGCGGACCTCCCGTCCACGGGGAGGGCCTGCGATGTGCGCTTCGGCGTTGACATCGGGGAACGCACCTTGATGCTCACCCATTGGAACGACCCCATGGGTTTCAAGAACCAAGGTGAAATCAACGCGTACCTGGGCTCGGGTGAATACACCCAGGCCAAGGCGGTGGCCAAGTCCCTGGTCATCCAAGACCTGGGGTAGGTCCGCCACTCCACTCACCCGGCAGGCCGGTCGGCCGGCCTCGGCAGGGCGGCACCGACCTCGGCGCCGGCCGCATCCGGGCCTTGCCAATGGGCCCTGCAACGGTACGCTCGGTCATGTCGGCATCTCCCGCGCCCCGCTTCCTAGCCTGCACCTCGCTATGTGAAGGATTTTCCGCAGTCCGCGTCACCTACGCCGACGTCCCGGACATTACCTAGGCAAGAGGACGTACCCGAGCGAAGGAGGGGTCGTCGCAAGGAGCAGGAGGGGGAAACCCATGGGAGCGAAGACCGCCTCGCATGTGGAAGAGCTGCACCGCCAGCACTCCGGACGCGTGTACGGCTACGTTTTCCGGCGGCTGCGCGATGTGCCATCGGCCCAATCAATCACCAACGACGTCTTCCGGATCGCCTGGCAGCAGCAGAAAGAACCGGATGACGACGCGCTGGCGTGGCTGCTGGTCACTGCACGGAACCTCGTGGCGAACGAGTTGCGCGCCCAACAGCGCCAGCGCGGCCTGGTGGACAAGCTGGGCCGGGCCGAGCTTTCCCGCAGGCCCGCCGAACCGGACGGCACCAGCCAGGCGGTCCGCGAGGTGCTGGCCACGCTGCGCGAGGCGGAACGCGAGATACTCATGCTCGCTTACTGGGACTTGCTGTCCCTGGCCGAAATTTCCGCCATCCTGGGCTGTTCCGCCGACTCGGCGAAATCCCGGCTCTTCAGGGCCCGCAAGGCCTTCTCCCGCAGGTCCCCGAACCAGATATTGAAGGGTGGAACCGACAATGGACAACATTGAACAGCTTCTTCGCGACGCCGACCCCCGCGCTTCACGTGACTCCGGCGGACCGCTTCCTCTTGACCTCTCGGACCCGGCACCGGTGTTCATCCAACGCCCGGTGGCCGAGCCCCCGAAGGAACCCAGGCACTGGTTGCCGGTGGCCCTGGGCGCGATGGCCACGGCCGCGGCAGTTGCGGCGGTCGTGGTGTGGGCGCCCTGGAACGCCCCGGTGCCCGACCCTCTGCCCGCGAACCCGCCCACGCAAACAACCACGGTTCCCGAACCCTCGGAGTCCGGCACCGCGGACCCGACGGGCACGCCGGATCCCACCGGCGCAGCCGACCCCGAATCCTGGCCCAACGGGCTGTTCCCGGCCTGGGACGGCACCCACTTCGCCGACGACGCGGCCTGCCGCGCGCTGTCCGTGCCCGAGATCATGGTTGCGGACGCCAAGGGAAAGCTCTCGGACCCCGGATACGACGCAAAGGCCTTCTCGCTCATCGGCTGCCTGGAGGGCTACGCGGCTTTCACCCCGACGGACCAGTTCCGCGTCGAACAAAACATCGACGACACCTCCGGCGGCATGCTGCTGGCCACCTGGAACCCGGAGTCTGGCCAGTGGGTCAGCTCTCCGTCGGAGATCGGGGACGACGGCGTGGAAGTGCAGCCCGAGTACTTGTCCTGGCCAATGCTGCGCGGCTACACCTACGAACCGGAGGAAACCCCCGCCGAGCGCATGGACCGGGCCATCAAGCACCTGGGCATCGACGAGCAGCTCGCCGCGAAGCTCTTCGGCCCCAACGAGCCCTCGTGGATGCAGCCCGAATCCGATGCCGCCCCCGTGGCCTACTCCAACTCGGTGCTGGAGCTCTCGCACCCGGGTTGGACCAGGCGCGAATCCATGCGCGGGGCCGGCGGCAAGGTCCTGGACCCGGCCACCACGGATCCGAAGGACGCCGCCACCTACCAGCTGATGTTCTTCGACGCGCACGGCAAGGCCGTCTTCAACCTGGGCCTGTTCCCCGACGACCGGGCCGGGGACGCGGCGGACGACACCTGCAACGACCCGTCGGCCACCTACGTGCTGCACGGCTTGGCTCCCACCTCGGTGGTGGTCGACGAGGGGAAGCTGGCCCTGGGGCTGGTGACGGAGACCGATGTCTTTGGCATCGAGCGCTCCACCGTCTCGCTGGTTGAGGCCGGCAGCCCCGCGCAGGGCAAGATGTGCGACCTGGCCACCGCCTTCCACCACGGCGGGAAGATGGTCCAGGCGGACGCCTGGACCGGGTACCTCGGATTCATGGACGCGGCCGAGCGCAACACCTACCTGGAATCGACCGAATACCAACGGGCCATGGAGGTGGCAGCGTCGCTGCGGCTGAAGTAGCCCACGGCCGGGACACAAAAAACGGAGGGTGCCGGGACCACGTGGTCCCGGCACCCTCAGTGTGCGGCTGCGAGCTTACAGCGCGCGTTGCTCCGGCCCGTTGTAGGCCGACAGCGGGCGGATCAGCGCGTTGGAGGCGCGCTGTTCGGCGATGTGCGCGGTCCATCCGACAATGCGCGAGGCAATGAAGATGGGTGTGAACATGTCGGTGTCGAAGCCCATCAGGTGGTACGTCGGTCCCGCCGGGTAGTCGAGGTTCGGCTTGATGGCCTTGGCCTCGTCCATGGCGGCCTCCAGCCCGTCGTACAGGCCCAGCAGCTCGCCGCGGTCGTAGTACGCGACCATCTTGTCCAACGCGGCCTTCATGGTCGGAACCCGGGAGTCGCCGTGCTTGTAGACGCGGTGCCCGAAGCCCATGACCTTCTTCTTGGCCGCCAGGGCCTGCTCCATCCAGGCCTTGGCGCGCGCGGCGGCGTCCTCGCGGGATTCGTTCTTGTCGATCCCGATCTCCTGGAAGGTGTGCATGACGGCCTCGTTGGCCCCGCCGTGCAACGGGCCCTTCAGTGCACCGATGGCGGCCGTGACGGCCGAGTGCAGGTCCGAGAGCGTGGAGGTCACCACGCGTGCGGTGAACGTGGAGGCGTTGAAGGAGTGCTCCGCGTAGAGCACCATGGACACGCGGAACGCGTCGACCACCTCGGGGGCGGCCTCCTCGCCGAAGGTCATCCACAGGAAGTTCTGCGAGTAATCCAGGTCCTCGCGCGGCTCCACGACGCCCAGGCCGCGGCGGCGGCGCTGGTCGTAGGCGACAACCGCCGGGAACGCGGCAAAGAGCTCCTTGGCCTTGATGAACTCGGCCTCCGGGGAGGAATCCCCGGCCAGGGCGTGGTTGGCGCCGATGACGGAGACCGCGGTGCGGCCCACGTCCATCGGGTGGCAATCCAGCGGCAGCAGGTCGATGGCGGCCTTGACGTTGGCGGCCAGGGCGCGCCCGGCGCGCTCGGCGGCCACGAAGTCGGTGAGCTCGATTTCGCTGGGCAGCTCGCCGGTCCAGAGCAGCAGGGCAACTTCTTCGAAGCTCTTGGACGCGGCCAGGTCCTGGACGGGGTATCCGCGGTACAGCAGCGAATTCGTGTCCGGGTTGACCTTGGAAACGGCCGTGTAGTCGACAACGACCCCGGCCAGGCCCTTCTTGATCTCTGTTGTTTCAGTCATCGCTCGCTCCTGTTTCCTACAGATTCGCGTTGTTTGAGTGGATATCCAGGTCCGGGACCTGGAAATTGAAGATCCCGGTGTCAAAGCGGTTGTACGCCTCGTAATCAACCAGCTCGTACAGACGAGCACGCGTCAACATTGAATCTACCCGAGACTCCTGGGTTCCGTGGGCAGCAATCGCGTCCAGGACGCGCTCGGCCTCGCCCATGGCGCTGCGCAGCAGGGTCACCGGGTAGATCACCATGGCCACGCCGGTGGCGGCCAGCTGTTCGCGAGTGAAAAGTTCGGACTTGCCGAACTCCGTCATGTTCGCCAGCACCGGGACATCCACGGCCGCGCACACCGCCTCGAATTCGGACAGGTCCTTCATGGCCTCGGGGAAGATGGCATCGGCGCCGGCATCCACCAGGGCCTTGGCCCGGTTGACAACGGCACCCAAGCCCTCGACGCCGCGCACGTCGGTGCGGGCCATGATCAGGAAGTTCGGATCGCGCCGCGCGTCGGCGGCGGCGGCAATGCGCTTGACCATGGTGTCCAGGTCCACGACGTTCTTGCCGTCCAGGTGGCCGCAGCGCTTGGGGTTGAACTGGTCCTCGATGTGGCAACCGGCCAGGCCAGCGTGCTCGAGTTCCTGGATGGTGCGGGCCACGTTCATGGGCTCGCCGAAGCCGGTGTCGGCATCGACCAGGGCCGGCAGGTCCGTCATCCGGGCAATCTGCCCGGCACGTGTGGCGACCTCGGTGAGCGTGGTCAGCCCGATGTCCGGCAATCCCAGGTCGTTGGCCAGCACGGCGCCGGAGATGTAGACGCCGTCGAAGCCCTTTTCCGCGATCATCCGGGCCGAAAGCGGGTTGAAGGCCCCCGGGAACTGCCGCGCGGTTCCCGGCACGAGCATCTCACGCAGGGCCGCGCGCTTCTGCTCGGGGGTGGTGGTCGAGTACAACATCTAGAACAGTCCCTTCGGGGCGGCGGCGAGGTCGATGACGCCCGGTGCCGCAACGATGTTCAGCTGGTCCAGTTCGCCGGCACCCAGCTTCTCCAGGTTCTCGGCCGCGGCGATGAAGCGGTCGATTTCGTCCGCCTCCACCAGGCCGGCGGCCAGGGTGCGGAACTTGTTGATGTACTGCTCGCGGGCGAACGGGCGCGCGCCGAGCGGGTGCGCGTCGGCCACGGCGATCTGGTCGGTGACCACGGTGCCGTCGGTCAGGGTGATGACGACCGTGCCGCCGAAGGCCTTTTCGCTGATGTCCAGCGAGTGGTAGCGGCGGGTCCACTCCGCGTCTTCCTCGGTGGTGACCTTGTTCCACAGCTCGACCGTGTCGGGCCGGCCGGCCCGTTCCGGGGAGTAGGAATCGACGTGGTGCCAGGAGCCGTCCTGCAGGGCCACGGCGAAGATGTACGGGATCGAGTGGTCCAGGGTCTCGCGCGAGGCGGTCGGGTCGTACTTCTGTGGGTCGTTGGCGCCCGAGCCGATCACGTAGTGCGTGTGGTGGGAGGTCTTGATCAGGATCGAGGCGACGTTCTTCGGGTCGGTGGCTTCGGGATGTTCGCGGTTGAGCTTGCGGGCCAGGTCGATCCAGGCCTGCGCCTGGTACTCGGCCGAGTGCTCCTTGGTGTAGGTGTCAAGGATCGCGCGCTTGGCCTCGCCTGACGCGGGCAGCGGCACGGTGTAGGCGGCGTCCTTGCCATCGAGCATCCAAGCGATGACGCCGTCCTCGCCCTCGTAGATCGGCACCGGGGAGGTCTGGCCGCGCATCGCGCGGTCCGCCGCCTCCACGGCCATCTTGCCGGCGAAGGCCGGGGCGTGGGCCTTCCAGGTGGAGATCTCGCCCTTGCGCGACTGGCGGGTGGCGGTGGTGGTGTGCAGGCCCTGGCCAACGGCCTGGAAGATGGTCTCGACATCAAGTCCCAGCAGGGTGCCGATGCCGGCGGAGGCCGAGGGGCCCAGGTGCGCGACGTGGTCGATCTTGTGCTCGTGCAGGCAGATGGACTTGACCAGGTCGACCTGGATCTCGTATCCGGTGGCGATCCCGCGGATCAGGTCCTTGCCCGATGCACCGGTGTGCTGGGCGACGGCCAGGATCGGCGGGATGTTGTCGCCCGGGTGGGAATACTCCGCGGCCAGGAAGGTGTCGTGGTAGTCGAGCTCGCGCACCGCCACGCCGTTGGCCCAGGCCGCCCACTCGGGGGAGACCTTCTCGGAAATCCCGAAGACCGAGGCACCCTTGCCGCCGGTGGACGGGGCGTGGGTCAGGGCCTGGGCGCGAGCCGCAACGATCGGGCCGCGGTTCAGCGAGGCGATGGCCACCGAGGCGTTGTCGATGACGCGGTTGATGATCATCTCGGTGACCTCGGCCGGGACCTCGACGGGGTCGGCGGCGACCACGGCGATCTTGTGCGCAAGCTGGTCCTCGTGGGCCAGGTTTTCCTCGCTGCGGTACACGCGTACTGGGTGGTTGATCATTTAGGTGTCCTCTCGGGTGCCGGAATGGGCTTTGATGTGTTCAAGGCTGTGGTGCAGGTGCAACTGGGTGGCCGCTGCGGCGATGTCGGGGTTTCGGGCGGCGATGCCCTCGGCGATCGCTGCGTGCTCGAGCGCCGAGACGGCCAGGCGTGCGGGGTCGTCCTGGGCCAGGCGGCGGACTCGGGCCAGGTGCACGCGCAGGGAGCGCAACGACTGCTGGATGTAGGGATTGGCCACCGCGGCGTCGATGCGGCCATCGAGCTCGGCGGCCAGGTGGTAGAAGGATTCCCGGGATTCCGGATCGGCGCCCTTCCCTGCCTCGAGGAAGCGGGTGCGCAGCTCGGTGAAAACCGCCGGGTCCGCGCGGCGTGCGGCAATGCGGGCGGATTCGATCTCCAAGGCGCGGCGCAGGGCGAAGAGGTCATCGACGTGTTCGAGCGAGACGTCCGAGACGACGGCGCCGCGTCCGCGCTGCTGCACGGCCAGCCCGTCGGCCACGAGCCGCGCCAGGGCCTCGCGCAGCGGGGTCCGTGAGACGCCCAGGCGTTCGGCCTGCTCGACCTCGCCCAGCACGGCACCGGGACGCAACCGCCATTCGACGATGTCCGTCCGCAGCTCCTCGTAGGCCTTGTCGCTTGCTCTCATGACATCAACTGTATACAGAAATTGCCAAATGTCACGTCCCCATCGGAAGAATGCGGTCAAAATTTCGTTCTATGTATACATGACCCTTGAAATTCCGTGGCTCTGGTCATAAGCTCGACTCCACCCGAACACCCCCCCAGACCCGAACGGATGGACGGTTCGCATGGCACTTTCCTACGCGCAGACCTTTGCCGAATCCACCAGCGACCCGGCGGCCTTCTGGCTCAAGGCCGCTACCTCAATCGACTGGGAACGGGAGCCGGCCACCGGGCTCGATTCCAGCCGCGCCCCGATCAACGCCTGGTTCCCCGACGGGATGCTCAATGTCTGCCACAACGCGCTGGACCGCCACGTCGCCGCCGGCCGCGGGGACGCCACCGCCCTGGTCTACGACTCCGCGGTCCTGGGCATCCAGGAAACCTACAGCTATGCCGACTTGCTGGATCGGGTCGCGCGCTTCGCCGGCGCACTGCGCGACCAGGGGATCGGGGCCGGGGACCGGGTCCTGATCTACCTGCCGATGATCCCGCAGGCCCACATCGCGATGCTCGCCTGCGCACGGCTCGGGGCCATCCACTCGGTGGTCTTCGGCGGCTTCGCGCCCAAGGAACTGGCCGCCCGCATCGACGACGCGACCCCGGTTGCCATCATCACCGCCACCGGCGGCATCGAGCCTTCGCGCCGCATCGAATACCTGCCGGCCGTCAACGAAGCCATCGCCATGGCCACGCACCAGATCCGCACCGTCATCGTCGCCCACCGCGACGGCTTCGAGCACTCGCTGGCCGAGTTCGCCGGGACGGGCACCGCCTGGCACGACTGGGACGAGCTCGTCTCCGAGTCCGCCGCCGCGGCGGCGGTCCCGGTGCCCTCGACCCACCCGCTGTACATCCTGTACACCTCCGGGACCACCGGATCACCCAAGGGCGTGGTGCGGGACTCGGGAGGCTACGCGGTGGCCATGGACTACTCGATGCGCACCGTCTACGGGGTGGGGCCCGGCTCCACCATGCTCACCGCCTCGGACGTGGGCTGGGTCGTGGGCCACTCCTACATCGTCTACGGGCCGCTGATCGCCGGCGCCACCACGGTGCTCTACGAGGGCAAGCCCGTGGGCACCCCCGACGCCGGGGCCTTCTGGCGGCTCATCGAGGACCACCAGGTCGACACTTTCTTCACCGCCCCCACCGCGCTGCGGGCCATCCGCAAGGCCGACCCGGAAGCGGCGCTGCTGGCCGGGCACGACATCTCTTCCCTGCGCAACTTCTTCGTCGCCGGTGAACGCCTGGACCCGGACACCTACGCCTGGGCGCGGGAGAAGCTCGGGGTGCCGGTGATCGACAACTGGTGGCAGACCGAGACCGGGTGGCCCATCGCCTCGAACTGCGTGGGCCTGGAAACCCTCGAGCCCAAGGCCGGTTCGCCCACGGTCCCGGTGCCCGGCTACGACGTGCGGATCCTCGACGGGCTCGGCGTCGAGCTGGGGCCGGGCGAGGAAGGGAACATCGCCATCAAGCTGCCGCTGCCCCCGGGCACCCTGGCCACGCTCTGGGGCAACGACGAGCGCTTCATCACCACCTACCTCGAGCAGTTCCCCGGCCACTACGCCACCGGGGACTCCGGGTACCTGGACGAGGACGGCTACCTCTTTGTCATGGGACGGACCGACGACGTCATCAACGTCTCGGGCCACCGGCTGTCCACCGGCGCCATGGAACAGGTGCTCGGCTCCCACCCGGCGGTGGCCGAATGCGCCGTGATCGGCGTGGCGGACGAGCTCAAGGGCCAGCGCCCCAGCGGCTACGTGGTGCTCAAGAGCGGGGCGGCGATCTCCGAGGAGCAGCTGCGCGGCGAGCTGGTGTCCATGGTGCGCGCGCACATCGGGCCGGTCGCGGACTTCCGCGAGGTGCGCATCGTGGCGGCGCTGCCCAAGACCCGCTCGGGCAAGATCCTGCGCAAGACCATGCGGCAGATTGCCGACGGCAAGCCGTACGCGGTGCCCTCCACCATCGAGGACCCGGGCGTCATCGAGGACCTGCTCCCGTTCCTTCGCCCCACGGGATGAACCGGAAGCGTTCCTAGCCTTCCCGGCGCCAGCGGTACTCGTACTCGGGCCGGCCACGGGTCCCATGGCGCGGGGCCTTGGCCGCGTCCCCGGTGTCCGCCAGGTGCTCCAGGTAGCGCCTCGCGGTGACCCGGGACAGATCCAGCAGCTCGGAGACCTCGGTGGCCGAGAGCGCGGCGCTCGCCGAGCGCAGCGCCTCCGAGATCGAGCCGAGGGTCTCGGTGATCAACCCCTTGGGCAGGGGAGCGGGGCCCACCGAGCGCAACGCCGCAAATGCGTTGTCGATCGATGACTGGGATGCGGCTTGCCCCGAGTTTCCCAGGTTGAAGCGGAACTGCCGGTAGTTCTCCAGCTTCTCGGCAAAAGCCGCGAAGCCGAAGGGCTTGATCAGGTACTGGGTCACCCCGGCGGAAATCGCGGTGCGCACCACGTTCAGGTCCCGGATCGCGGTGATGGCGATGATGTCCACGGTGTTCCCGCGCCCGCGCACCCTCCGGGCCACGTCCAGGCCGTGCAGGTCAGGCAGGTTCATGTCCAGCAGCACCAGGTCGATCGGGGTGCCCGCCTCCTGCGCCGCATCCAGGGCCGCGAAGACCTCGTTGCCGCTGTGCGCGATCGACTGCACGCTGAAGCCCGGCACGCGGGCCACGAACTTCGCGTGTGCGGCGGCGGTGGTGGGCTCGTCGTCCACGACCAGGACGCGGAGGCTTCTGTGCGTATCCATGGACCGGTGATTCCTTTGGCTAGGTAGGGCTTCGACACTGTGGCGGGGCGCAGGCGGCCGGGGTCAGGGCCCGTTGCGGCCCCGGGGTCCGCCGCGCGGAGACATCGGGAGGGTCACGGTGAAGATCGCCCCGGCATCATTATCCACTTCCAGCGAGCCGCCCAGGCGCGCGACAGCCTGGCGCACCAGGGCCAGGCCCAGCCCGCGCGAGCCGGACCCGGGAACCACCGGCTTGGAGGAGACCCCCAGCCGGAAGTACTCGTCGAGCAGGTCCGGGTCCACGCCGGGGCCCGAATCGGCGATCGAGATCACCACGGATTCCGCGTCTGCGGCGAAGTCCGCCCACACCCGGCGCAGCTCGGAGCCGGCCGCCGCGTCGAACGCGTTGTCCAGCAGGTTCCCGGTGATGGTGACCAGGTCCCGGGCATCCAGGGCGCCGGAGGGCAGCTGACCGGAAGCGGTCAGGGTCAGGGCGATGCCGCGCTCGTGGGCCTGGGCGGCCTTGCCCACCAGCAGCGAGGTCAGGTACGGCTCGTCGACCGCCAGCACGAACTCGTCGGTCAGCCGCTGGGATTCCTGCCGGTCGGCCACCGCGAACTCCAGCGCCTCGCGCTCGCGGCCCAGCTCGATCAGCGTCGCCACGGTGTGCAGCCGGTTGGCGTGCTCGTGGGTCTGGGCGCGCAGCGCCTCGGTGAGCGTGCGCATCGATTCGAGCTGCCCGGTCAGCGCCTGGACCTCGGTGTGGTCGCGCAGCGTGGCCACGGTGCCCAGCTTGCTTTCCACCAGGCGGCGGCGCAGCGGCCAGCGCACCTTCGCCCCGGGCCCGGTGTCGGGCTGCTCGGCGTTCTGCTGGGAGATCACCAGCACCCGGTCGCTGGTCAGGTGGATCTCGTCGACGGCCCGGCGCCCGGAGGCAAAGAGCTCGGCCACGGTCTCGGGCAGCCCCAGGCGGTCGACCGGCAGCGGGCGCAGCGACCCGGCCGGCGGCAGGCCCAGCAATTGCGCCGCCTGGTCGTTGTAGAGCACCAGCCGCCCCCTGGCATCGACCAGCACCAGGCCCTCGCGCAGCGAATGCAGCGCGGAGAAGTAGTAGGCGTAGAGCCGGCGCAGCTCCTCCGGGCCGTAGCCCAGGGTGGCGCGGCGCAGGTACCGGGCCAGCGCATAGGTGAACACCGCGCCAAGCCCCGCCGCCAGCACCGCCACGGCCAGGATCGCCGGAACCAGTGCGGCCTGGGTGGCGCCCAGGGACTGCAGGGTGACGCCCACCGCCACCATCGCGGTGACGTTCCCGCCGGCGTCCCGGATCGGGGCGATGGCCCGCACCGAGGGGCCCAGGGTGCCGCGGTAGTCCTCGACCTGGCTGTGCCCGGCCAGCGCCTGCTCGACGCTGCCGACGTACTTGCGGCCGATCTCGCTGGCGGTGGGGTGGGTGTAGCGGGTGCGGTCGGTGTCCATGATGGTCACGAAGTCCACCGCCGCGTGCGACACGATGTTCTTGGCAAAGGGGACCAGCGCCCCGGAGGGGTCCGGCTGCTGCACCGCGTTGATGACGAAGGGGTCGTGGGACAGGGTCTCGGCGACGGAGAGCACGCGCTTGGCGGCGAATTCATGGGCCTGGGTCCGGGCGTTGAGGTAGCTGGCCGTGCTGACCACCAGCACCACCAGGGCAACCAGCGCCAGCTGCGCGACGAAGATGCGGGTCGCCAGCGAGTAGGGGGAACGCGCCGGGCTCGCGCTGCGTTCCCTGGATGCGGGGGCGGACGGGCCGCCCGGGGACCGTGGCATCGATGCCACCTTCCGTCTGAGGTGCCCGGTGCCGGGTGCATGGGCGCTGCCTTCAAGGGTGGCACGCGGGCAAGCATGCCATGACCATTATGAACACAAGAGAGATATCGATCACGTTCGCCCCCACCATGGATGAAGAAGCCCGGGCACAGCAAGCGCCACCGCCCCCGCCGCCTCCCCGCAGCAGACATTCGTTCAGAAGGAGCCACCCCATGGCAACGACGCCAACATCGACAGGAATCCTGGACCGGGACCCGATCGAGAACCAGGAAGCACCCGCCAAGAAGGACCGCACCCACTGGCTGTACATCATGGTGATCATCGCCGTGGTTGCCGGTGCCGCGATCGGCCTGTTGGCCCCGGACCTCGGCAAGGCGCTCAAGCCGCTGGGCACCGGGTTCGTCGCGCTGATCAAGATGATCATCGCGCCGGTCATCTTCTGCACCATCGTGTTGGGCATCGGTTCGATCGCGAAGGCCGCCACCGTCGGCAAGGTCGGCGGCCTGGCACTGCTCTACTTCATCACCATGTCCACCTTCGCGCTGGCCATCGGCCTGTTCGTCGGCAACCTGATCCACCCCGGGGCGGGCCTGAAGCTGCAGCCCTACGAGGGGGCCGCCGGCGGAACCGAAAACGCGACCGTCAAGTTCCTGCTCGAACTGATCCCGGGCGACATCCCGGTGCTGCCCACCTTGGTATTGGCCCTGTTCGTGGGCTTCGCCCTGCAGTCCATGGGCAAGAGCGGAGAGCCCGTCCTCGGCGCCATCAAGCACATCCAGGCCGTGGTCTTCCGCCTGATGATGATGATCATGTGGATCGCCCCGATCGGCGCCTTCGGTGCCATCGCCGCGGTCGTCGGCGCCACCGGCTGGGCCGCCATCGGCTCCATGGCCATCCTCATGGGTGCCTTCTACGCCACCTGCGCCCTGTTCATCGTGGTCATCCTCGGCTCTCTGCTGCGCGCCGTGACCGGGCTGAACATCTTCGCGCTGCTGAAGTACCTGGCCCGCGAGTACCTGCTGATCTTCTCCACCTCCTCCTCCGAGTCGGCACTGCCGCGCCTGATCGCCAAGATGGAGCACGTGGGCGTCTCCAAGCCGGTCGTGGGCATCACGGTTCCCACCGGCTATTCCTTCAACCTCGACGGCACCGCCATCTACCTGACCATGAGCGCGCTGTTCGTCTCCACCGCCATGGGCATGCCGATGAACCTCAGCGAGCAGATCTCCCTGCTGGTCTTCATGATCATCGCCTCCAAGGGCGCCGCCGGGGTCACCGGCGCAGGCCTGGCCACGTTGGCCGCCGGCCTGCAGTCGCACCGCCCGGAACTGCTTGACGGCATGGGCGTGATCGTGGGCATCGACAAGTTCATGTCCGAGGCCCGCGCACTGACCAACTTCACCGGCAACGCCGTGGCGACGCTGCTGATCGGCACGTGGACCAAGGAAATCGACATGGAGCAGGCCCGCGCCGTGCTCGCCGGGGAGCGTCCCTTCGACGAGCTCTCGCTGACCGCCAACGAGCACTAGCCGCAACGCGCAGCCACGGCCGCCGCGCTCGCCCACGCGAGCACGGCGGCCGGTGCCGTTAATGCCGTGCCCCGTTGGCGCGGGCGGCGCCGCGGGCACGGTTTCCCGGCCCGCCCATAACATTGGACTTCAACTTCAAGGTAAAGGCTCGCCGCGACCCCGATGGGGCAAAGCCCGGCGCGAAACCTATACCCTTGAAACTAACAGTCAACCAAATCGCACAACGAACGGAAGCGTGGTTCATACCGTGAGCGAGGAACAGGGCAGCAAGTCGCGAGGCGCGGGTTTGCTCAAGGAGCCGACCCCCTTGGGACCCACGGGTCGCCCGATGACGATTTTCCCCGAGCCCTTGCCCCTGGAATCCCACGGCCCGGCCCGCGTGATCGCCATGGTCAACCAGAAGGGCGGGGTCGGTAAGACGACCTCCACCATCAACCTGGCCGCGGCCCTGGCCGAATACGGGCGCAAGGTGCTGCTGGTCGACTTCGACCCGCAGGGCGCGCTGTCCGCCGGCTTCGGGACCAACCCGCACGAGCTGGACGTGACCGTCTACAACGTGCTGATGGACCGCAAGACCACGATCCGTGACGCCATCATCACCACCGACGTGGAAAACGTCGATCTGCTGCCGGCCAACATCGACCTTTCGGCCGCCGAGGTCCAGCTGGTCAACGAGGTCGCCCGCGAGCAGGTCCTCGAGCGCGCGCTGCGCTCGGTCACCGACGACTACGACATCGTGCTCATCGACTGCCAGCCGTCCCTGGGACTGCTCACCGTCAACGCGCTGACCGCCGCCCACGGCGTGATCATCCCGCTGACCGCGGAGTTCTTCGCGCTGCGCGCGGTGGCGCTGCTGGTCGAAACCATCGAGAAGGTTCAGGACCGGTTGAACCCGGCACTGTCCATCGACGGGGTGCTGGCCACGATGTACGACCCGCGCACGCTGCACGGCCGCGAGGTCGTGGGCCGGCTGGTCGAGGCGTTCGGGGACACCGTCTTCGAGACCGTGATCCGCCGGACCATCAAGTTCGCCGACGCCAACGTGGCGGCCGAGCCGATCACGTCCTACGCGACCAACCACCCCGGCGCCGAGGCCTACCGCCAGCTGGCCAAGGAACTGATCGCCCGTGGCGGCGCCCCGTAATGACGGCACCCGCCGCCGACCCCCTGGCCACCGCGCCGGTCCCCGAGAAGGAACCGGCCGGTGGCTTTCGGGTTTCGCTGGAAAACTTCACCGGTCCCTTCGACCTGTTGCTCTCGCTGATCGCCAAGCGCGAGCTGGACATCACCCAGATCGCCATGGCCGAGGTCACCGACGAGTTCATCGCCTACCTCAAGGCCCTCCAGGCCCGCGGAGGCGCCAAGGCGCTGGATGAGACCACCGAGTTCCTGGTCATCGCATCCACGCTGCTGGACCTGAAGGCCGCCCGCCTGCTGCCGAACACCGATGCCGAGTCCGACGAGGACATGGCGCTGCTCGAGGCCCGCGACCTGCTCTTCGCCCGGTTGCTGCAGTACAAGGCGTTCAAGCACGCCGCCGGCTGGATCTCCGAAAAGCTGCTCGACGAGGCCGCCAGCTTCCCGCGCCAGGCGGGGCTCGAGGCGCACTTCGCCGCACTGCTGCCGGAACTGCTTTTCAAGACCACCCCGGGGGAGCTGGCCCAACTTGCCGTCGCGGCGCTGGCGCCCAAGGCCCCCGAGCCCACCGAGGTCGGCATTGCGCACCTGCACGGCGGCAATGTCTCGGTGCGCGAGCAGGCCGCCATCCTGGCCTCGATGCTCAAGGAGCGCGGGACCCTGGTGTTCGGCGAGCTGGTCGCGGACGCCGCCAGCCACCTGGTGGTCGTCGCCCGTTTCCTGGCCCTGCTGGAGATGTACCGCGAGCAGGTCATCGCCTTTTCGCAGGACGCCCCGCTCCAGGAGCTGGCCGTGCGCTGGTTGGCGGCCGACACCGACTGGGATCCGGCCGCACTGCACGAGGAATACGGGCCCGGGCCCGGCATCGACTCCGAGACATCCGCCACGTTGGCACCACCCGCACAGAGGGAAGAACCATGAACGAACCCGTCACCGCCCCGGCCTCGGCACACCCCGCAGCCCCGGCCCCGGTCCCGCCGCGGGAGGCCGCCGAGGGCCAAGGCTCCGTTGATTCGCTGCCCGGGGGACTGGAAGCGGGCATCGAGGCGGTGCTGATGGTCATCGACGAACCCATCTCCGCCGGCCACCTCGCCCGCGTGCTCGAGGTCGGTGAGGAACGCGTCACAGCGGCCCTTGAAAAGCTGCGGGCACAGTATGATGGTGGGGATACACCACGCGGTTTTGAGCTGCGTGAACTGGCCGGCGGCTGGCGCATCTTCTCCCGACGTGAATTTGCTCCCTTCGTTTCACGCTTCGTCATCGACGGCCAAACGGCAAGACTTACCCAGGCAGCGCTGGAAACTTTGGCAGTGATCGCCTACCGGCAACCGGTCTCCCGCGGCAGGATCGCGGCGATTCGCGGGGTCAACGTCGATTCGGTGGTGCGCACCTTACTCACGCGCGGGCTGATCCACGAAGCACCCGACGACGGTGAAAGTGGTGCCACGTTGTATCAGACCACCTCGTACTTTCTGGAAAGATTGGGACTGGGCAGTATCTCCGAGCTGCCCAGGATCTCCCCGCATCTTCCCGGAGTGGGTGACATCGACGACTACGACGTTGATTCGCCTTGGCAATCGGCGAACCACGAAACAACATAAGGACAGATCATGACCCAGGGATCCCGCCCAGGCCGCGGCAACCAGCGCCCACAAGGCTCCGGCAACGGCCGCGGCCGTGGAGCAACCGGTGCTGGCCGTTCCGACCAAAACCCACGCTCCTCCACCCCGCGATCCGGCTCGGAGCGCGGCACCGAGTCCTCGGCCGGTTCCTGGTCCAAGGCCCACGGCGGCCCGAAGCAGTCCAAGAAGGCCGGGGCCCCGGGCAAGAAGAAGTACGGCGGCCCCCAGGCCTTCGGCAAGGAACGCTTCGGCAAGAACCTGGGCCCGGTCAATGCCGAGCGCACCCGGCCCACCCAGCGGGCACAGGCGGCCGCCGCGCACTCGGACCTCGAGGGCGTGCGCCTGCAGAAGGTCATGGCCAACGCCGGGGTGGCCTCGCGCCGCGTCTGCGAAGAAATGATCGCCAACGGCCGCGTCGAGGTCAACGGCGTGCTCATCACCGAACCCGGCATCCGCATCGACCCCGAGCACGACTCCGTGCACGTGGACGGCATGCGCCTGCAGCTGAACGCGGACATGCAGTACTTCGTCTTCAACAAGCCGCGCAACGTGGTCTCCACCATGGAGGACCCCGAGGGCCGCAAGTGCATCGCGGACTACCTGCGCAAGCAGGGCCAGACGCGCCTCTTCCACGTGGGCCGGCTGGACTACCAGACCGAGGGCCTGCTGATCCTGACCAACGACGGCGAGGCCGCCAACCGGCTGGCCCACCCCTCCCACGAGGTCCCCAAGACCTACCTGGTGCAGGTCCGCGGCCCGCTGCCTTCGGGCATCGGCGCGCAGATGAAGAAGGGCATCAAGCTGGAGGACGGCTGGCAGTCCGTCGACTCCTTCCGCCTGATCGACTCCACCCCCGGGCACGTGCTCGTGGAGGTCATCCTGCACTCCGGGCGCAACCGCATCGTGCGCCGCCTCTTCGAAGAGGTCGGCTTCCCGGTGACCCGCCTGGTCCGCGTCCAGGTCGGCCCGATCCGCCTGGGCGACCAGAAGCAGGGCACCATCCGCCCGCTGGGCAAGCAGGAAGTCGGGCACCTGCTGGCAATGGTGGGGATGTAGCCACATGCCCACCACGCACCTGGCCGGACCGATCCTGGTCATCGGCACCGGGCTGCTGGGCACCAGCGTCGGGCTGGGGCTGAGCCAGCGCGGACTGAACGTCTGGCTCGTCGACCCCTCGCCCAGCGCACAAACCGTCGCACAGGACATCGGCGCCGGCACCATCCACGTCCCGGGGCGCCCGCTGGCCCCCGAGCTCGTGGTGGTCGCCGCGCCGCCGGATGTCACCGCCTCCGTGGTCACCCAGGCGTTGCTGGAGTACCCGATGTCCACCGTGGTGGACATCGCCTCCGTCAAGGGCTCGATCCTGGAGGCGGTGCGTGCCGATGCACGCATCACCGACGAGCACCTGGCCCGCTACGTGGGCACCCACCCGATGGCCGGGCGCGAACGCTCCGGCCCGGCCTCGGCCCGCGGTGAGCTGTTCACCTCGATGCCGTGGGTGATCTGCGCGCACGCGGGGTCGCGCGGCGACTCGGTGAAGACCGCCGAGGCGCTGGCCATCGACCTGGGCGCCACGGTCGCGCGCATGAACGCGCAGGACCACGACGCCTCGGTCGCGCTGATCTCGCACTTCCCGCAGGTCGCCTCCTCGCTGATCGCCTCGCGGCTGCTCAACGCCCCGGGCCACTCGCTGGCGCTGGCCGGCAACGGGCTGCGCGACACCACCCGGATCGCGGCCTCGGACCCGAAGCTGTGGATCCAGATTCTCAGCCACAACGCCGGCGCACTGGTCCCGATCCTGCGCGGCATGCGCGAGGACCTGGACCGGCTTGTCGCCACCCTCTCGGACCCGACGGCCTCCGGCGCGCTGCTGGACCTCGCCCAGCTGATGGGGGAGGGCAACGCCGGGCAGGCGCGGATCCCGGGCAAGCACGGCGCCCCGCCGCAGGCCTTCGCGCTGGTCACCGTCGTGGTCAAGGACAGGCCCGGGCAGGTCGCCAAGCTGCTGGCCGACATCGGGGATGCCGGCATCAACGTCGAGGACCTTCGGGTCGAACACTCCGCCGGCCACCAGGTCGGCCTGGTCGACGTCTCGGTCATCCCGGGACGTCGCGAAGAATTGATCACAGTGCTTAGTGCACTTGGCTGGAAGGTTGCGCAGTAATGCAGAAAATCACGGTGGCCATCGACGGCCCCTCCGGAAGCGGCAAGTCCTCGGTCTCCAAGGAGGCCGCCCGCCGCCTGGGCGCAGCGTACCTGGACACCGGTGCGATGTACCGCGCCGTGACCTGGCATGCGCTGGATGCCGGCACCGACCTGGCCGATGCCGCCGCGGTCGCCGCGGCGGTGAAGGCCGCCGACCTGTTCATCTCCACCGATCCCGACGTGGAAATGGTGACGATCCACGGCACCGACGTGACCGAGACGATCCGCGAGCCGTTCGTCTCCGCTGCCGTATCGGCCGTCGCGACGAACCTGGAGGCACGCGCGGAGCTGGTGGCACGCCAGCGCGCCATCATCGCGGCGCACCCGCGCATCGTGGCCGAGGGCCGGGACATCACCACCGTGGTGGCACCCGACGCGGAGGCCCGCATCCTGCTCACCGCCTCCGAGGAAGCGCGCCTGCGCCGCCGCGGGCTGCAGCTGGGCGGCACCCAGTCCGCCGCCCAGCTCGAGGCCCAGGTGCTCGCCCGCGACGCCAAGGACTCGACCGTGGTCAACTTCCAGGTCGCCGCCGACGGCGTCGTTACCGTGGATTCCTCGGAACTGGACTTCGAGCAAACGGTTGCAACCGTCCTCGAAGCCATCAAGGCCCAGGCCGCCTAGCTCCACCACTTCGATCCAGCACCAACGGATCACACCATCCCCGCCAGCGGCAGCGGTGCCCAGGCACCGAAACACGCGGGCGGGAGACATGCTTGAATTGATACCGGCTTCCGCGTTTGGTGGAGGCACGCAACGCAAAGGAACCACACCATGAGTGAGAGCCTGCTTCCGGACGAGGGCGCCGAATACGTCCCGTTCAACGAGGACCACATCGCCGACCGCCTGGCCGAGATCAGCGACGAGGATGCCGACGCACGCGCCACCGCGCTGCTGGCCGGCCTCGACGACTACGAACTGGACCCGGAGGACGCCGAACTTCTGGCGCACCTGGGCGACGACTTCGACGACGACGCCGACGAGGTCATCCCGCCGGTCGTGGCCATCATCGGGCGCCCCAACGTGGGCAAGTCCACGCTGGTCAACCGCATCCTGGGCCGCCGCGAGGCCGTCGTGGAGGACGTCCCGGGCGTGACCCGCGACCGCGTGTCCTACCAGGCCGAGTGGCTGGGCAAGAAATTCACCATCGTTGACACCGGCGGCTGGGAGCACGATGCCAAGGGCATCCACGCCCGCGTCGCCGAGCAGGCCGAGGTCGCAGCCGACCTGGCCGACGTCATCCTCTTCGTCGTGGACTCGCGCGTCGGCGCCACCGCCACCGACGAGGCGGTCGTGAAGATGCTGCGCCGGAAGAAGAAGCCGGTGCTGCTGGTGGCCAACAAGGTCGACGACTTCAACCAGGAATCCGAGGCCGCATTCCTCTGGGGCCTGGGCTTCGGCCAGCCCTGGCCGGTCTCCGCCCTGCACGGCCGCGGCGCGGCCGACCTGCTGGACGCCGTGGTGGCCAAGCTTCCCGAGTTCTCCGCCTTCGGCGGCATCATCCCGCGCGGCGGCCCGCGCCGCATCGCGCTGATCGGCCGCCCGAACGTGGGCAAGTCCTCGCTGCTGAACAAGATGGCCGGTTCCGAGCGCGTGGTCGTCGACAACGTCGCGGGCACCACCCGCGACCCGGTCGACGAGCTCGTCGAGCTTGGCGGCGAGATCTTCCGCTTCGTGGACACCGCCGGCATCCGCCGCCGCCAGCACATGGCGCAGGGCTCGGACTACTACGCCTCGCTGCGTACCCAGGCCGCCCTGGAAAAGGCCGAGGTCGCCGTCGTGCTCGTTGCGGTGGACGAGGTCCTCTCCGAGCAGGATGTGCGCATCCTGCAGATGACTATCGATTCGGGCCGTGCCCTGGTGCTCGCTTTCAACAAGTGGGACCTGATGGACGACGACCGCCGCCGTTACCTGGAGCGCGAGATCGAGACCGACCTGGCGCACGTGGAGTGGGCACCCCGGGTGAACATCTCGGCGAAGACCGGATGGCACAAGGACAAGCTCGTCCCCGCCCTGCACACGGCCCTGGAGTCCTGGGACAAGCGCATCTCCACCGGCAAGCTCAACACCTTCCTGGGCGAGCTTGTGGCGGCGCACCCGCACCCCCTGCGCGGAGGCAAGCAGCCACGTATTCTCTTCGGCACCCAGGTGTCCTCGCGACCACCCCGTTTTGTGCTGTTCACCACAGGTTTCTTGGATCCCGGGTACCGCAGATTCATTACCCGCAGGCTTCGTGAGACCTTCGGCTTCGAGGGTACGCCCATCGAAGTGGCGATGCGGGTGCGCGAAAAGCGCCAGCGTTCGAAGTAGTCGAAAAAATAGGGTAGGGTAATCACGGAGCTTTTCGCAGACGGCACCTTCACGAGAGTGAGGGAGAACGGCTGCGAAAGCAACCGGGCTATGGCGCAGCTTGGTAGCGCGCCTGACTGGGGGTCAGGAGGCCGTGGGTTCGAATCCCGCTAGCCCGACCGGTTACAACCCCGGCAGATCAACGAAGTAGCGTTGAACTGCCGGGGTTTTTCCATGTCCGGGGGCATGGTGTCACTTCCGCTGGTTTCCTGGGATTGCTGTTGGTCTACCGGAACCGAAAGCGCCCACGATTTCGATGAGATGAATCCGCGGGGCGAGTACCTGTGCGAACCTGGTTGGTCGGTCCGATATCGTATGTTCGTTCCCATGGAAAGTATCGAGGTGCAGTGGACGACTGCCGGGCAGCCGCTTCGGGTGCGCCGGCAGGGTCGCGTGTGGAATGTGGTGGCGCAGCCGGTGCGGTGGTTCGAGCGCTTCGCCTGGTGGGAGACGGAGCTGCGGGTGCCGAACGGGTGAGCCGTTCCGGATCGACTCGCTGGTGTGGCAGGTGCAGGTCTCCCTCGGTGCCAAAACCTCGGACATCCTCACCTGGGAGCTGGTCCATCACGCGCTCACCGGTGGCTGGCGCGTCCGGGGGCCCGGCGGGGCAGCAGCTTAACTTAACGCAGAAATGCGCCCCACCCTCTGGCGCCGGAGAGCGTCCGGATTCTTGACGCGCATCCAGAACTCCTATCGTTCGAGGTTCAAGTGCTTGCGATTGCTTCGCATGATCAGCATCCCTTTCTTCTTCGGTCTGACAATTTCACTATGCACGACTGCATACATGCATGGTCAATGCCACAAGTGGGAAAGTTGGCGCCAGACCTGCAAGGATGTATTGGCTACTTGTCAGAAACCAGCTTGTGCCACTTGAGCAAGTGCCGACGATCTAGGAAGACTCAAAGCCGTGAAACAACCATCAACGCTTCACGAGCTAGTCGACGTGGCGATTCAACACCACGGCACGTCGGCGCGACAGCTCGCAATGAAGGCGCCAGCGGCTGGGCATCAGATCGTGTATGGGACGCTGAACCAGATCCGCAACGGCACATACAAGTCGACTCCTAGTGATTGCACGATTAGGGCGATCGCGTGGCTGGCCGGCGTTAATCTTGAAGCAGGTAGCCATGACATTCAGGACAGGCTCCAAGCGAATCCACCCAGCAAGCGCACTCTTCGTGCCGTTGGCCCCAGCCGTGAGGTAGGCCACGAACAGAAGATCCCACACCCGGATGATTCAGACTTCGAGATCCCGCCGCCGATAGGGCAGCTCGCCGCACACCCGTCTTTCAAGACCCATCACGAAAAGTTCGATGAGGTACACGGCGAGCGCGGCGAAAAGAATCAAGATCCTGATTTTTAGTTGACCACTAGTTGGGGGAGCGTCATGTTTTACAGGAAGAGCGTCAAAACTGCTCTGGGCCTGCTGGTTTGCGGCTCACTGCTGCTCGTCGGATGCAGTGCAGCAGTCGGTGAAGGTGCCGGGCCGAGCTCCGGGGACTCGTCGCCGGTTATCGCTGCCCCCTCGAACGGAGCGGTGGCGGGGATCGTGCGGGCGCCGGCAGTCGTAGGCCTCTCGGCATTCGAAGGCGCGGGGCTTCTCTCCGCGGGCGGTTACGTCGTCGAATCCTTCCTGGAAGATGATGTCGTCGTCAAGGATGACCAGGCTCTTGGCGCCGAGGAGCTGAAGCGCCTGATTGTGGTGGAGCAGGTGCCTGCGGCGGGACGCGTTGTGGAGCCTGGGCAGATTATAGAGCTGACATTCGGCGATCCCTTGTGGGGCCCGGAGGCCGCAGGTGTTGACGCCCCGTGGGAGATTTCCTGCAACAACGGGGAATACGGTGACGGCAACGTCCACGACAGCTTCGCTGAACTCAGCGAGGTGTGGAAGAGCAAATCGTTCAAGGAATTCACCACCTGCTCTGTCGAGTACGTCGCTACGGCCGAGTGGGAACCGACCAAGGAAGAGTCTCGGATCGCCAAGATCGCGAACGAGCACTGGGATGGCGACGAAGTACCCGTGAACGCCTATGCCACGGCAATGGAACACTGCGCCGTACCTCCTGCCTACGAAGAGGATTGGGGCACGATACCCCTGCCGTGGCTGGAAGCAGCGGCTGAGCTGTGCCCGAAGGCCCCATTCCACAAGGAACTCGCGGCATGGGCCACGGGGGCAAAGTTCACCCACGGCGACTATGTCGTTGGCGAAGACATCCCAGCGGGAACCTACCGCAGCAGCAAGAAGATCAGCGACTGCTATTGGGAGCGTGCCACGCCCAATGGCAAGATCATCGCCAACAACTTCATTATCTACGCCGCAGCGGGAGCGGTCGTCACCGTCAGAAAGGGCGAGTCGTTCAACGTCGAAAAGGAATGCGAGGTCTGGACGAAGCAGTGAACCGACCAGTGGCCGATGTGAGCAATTAAAATTGTCAGCCTGGCCCACGGCTCGGACGCTTAGTTTTCCTGGCTCGTAAGATTGGCATCGCCACATTGTTGGAATATATGTTCAGTTTATGTTTCAACCTTGGGGAAGCTGCGCCAGCTGGCGCACATTGCGATTATCTGGACGCGCCCACGCTCGCACGCGTCCGCAGCCACCGGCGGAACCAGCCGCATCTGGCTGGATGCGGGACTCGCACAGATCGAGCGCCGCTGCGCACTTCTGCGGGTTTCCGATTCGCTACTTGGGCTGCCAACACCCAGGCAACGCCCCGGAGGCGCTTGCCTTGGGGCCCATCGCTGGATTGTTGCCGCCTGGCCGTGGTGCAGGCCGTTTCCCCGGTGTCTGGGTTTGAGGGCCGGAGAGTTCCCTCCAGATGCCCCGGAGCCGACGAACGCCGGCGGATGGTGGCAGCCTCGCCGCAGGGGCAACAGCAAGGCGCCCCACCACTTGCGGCTCACCGTCGTCAACGGGGAGAAGCCTGGCAGGGCGCCTTGGGGTGTGGCTTGGGGCCGTGGCGGTTAGCTGGACGGCTTGGAGTCGCCGGCGCGCTGGTCCGGCGACAAGGTGGGAGACTGCGCCTCACCCAGACCGGCCTCGGAGGCCGGAGCCGGGCGACCCGGTGTGTTCGGCAACTCGGGATTCGAGGATGCCGCCTGAGCGGTGCTCCGCGCCTTGATGTCGGATTTCATGGCCTTGATCTTCTTGCCGCGCGAGTGCCACAGGTGCCAGAACGCGGCAATGCCTACGAACAGCACCAAACCGGCGATTGCACCGCCGATGCTCCACGACGGGAACCAGGTGGCGCTGGTGTCGATCATGGTCCTGGCCTTGGTGGCAGAGCTGGAGGAATTTGCGTAGATGCTCAGGGTCAGCAGGTTCGGTATCGCCACCAAGACGGCCACCAGCACGATCACGGACTTCCACGGCCATGAGACTTTCTTGTACCGGGCCTGCCATGCAATGAGCAACGGAACAAAGGTGAATACAAAGCCGTAGATGAGGCCAAGGAGGATCCCGCTGGTGATCGAGCCCTGCGTTTGATTTCCAATTCGGGTGGCCCACCAAACGGGCAGGAATAGGCGTACAACAAAGTAGACAATTGCCAGCAACACCAGTGCTGCGGCACCTAGTCCCAGACGGAGGCCCCACCGGGGCTTCGGGTCGGATTTGGGCGAGGCCGTCGTCGTGGACGGAGCTTGGTTCTCGGAATCAGCCATAATTGCATCCTCCCATGCCGAACACGCAACTGCGGAGATTTACTGCGACGTTATTCTCGAAAACCCGTTGGCGGCTAGTAGGCTAATCTGGTGATGGGACGATTGCCTCAATTTGGGGTGGGGCAGCGTCCAAAGGGAATTACGAGAAAGAATTTTGGGAGGACCGGAAATGGCTGAAGCTCAGGTGCCTAACCAGCAGCAAGAGACGTCAACCGAAACTACGGGAATTGCCTTGCCACCGGTAACGCGGGAACCTGTAGTTTTCTATGGCCTGAGCCCCGAAGAGCGCGCAGCCGTTTCCGCACTGCCGCACGGTTCCGCGTTGCTGATCGCACACTCCGGACCGAACCAGGGCGCACGCTTCCTCCTGGATCAGGACGTGACACAGGCAGGACGCCACCCGGACGCCGCAGTGTTCCTCGACGACGTCACGGTCTCGCGCAAGCATGCCAAGTTCATTCGCGACGCCAACGGATTCAGTGTCGTGGACAGCGGTTCGCTGAACGGGACCTACGTCAACAACGACCGGGTCGACTCGGTGCGCTTGGCCAACGGCTCGGAAGTGCAGATCGGCAAGTTCCGTCTGACCTTCTACAACTCGCTGCCCAACAACCCGGCCAACACCCGCGACTAAGCAGGACAACTTAGTGAATCAGGCAGCCCGAAACCCGCGACTGGCAGTAGTGGCCGGCGACGGCCAACGCGCCGTCGCGCTCAATATCGGTGAGGTGCTGTCGGAGCTTCATGATGAATTCCCGCAGGTGACTGCGTCGAAAATTCGTTTCCTCGAGGAAAAGGGCCTGCTGACCCCGCAACGCACATCCGCGGGGTACCGCAAGTACCTGCCCGACGACGTGGGTCGACTGCGTTTCATTCTGGGTCTACAACGTGACCAGTACCTGCCGCTGAAGGTCATCAAGGACTACCTGGACGCCGTTGACCGGGGCGAGCGCCCCGACCAGCTGCCCGGCGGCCACACGCTGGCTCCGCGCAGCATCAGCGAACAGATGACCCAGGACCTGGTGGCCCGGACCCGTCCGGTGACCAAGGCCGAGTTGCAGGGCCTGTGCGGTGCCAGCGCCGAGTTGGTCGATGACTTGTTGGCCTTTGGCATGATCGTGCCGGAGAACGACCGCTTCGATGAGCACGCACAAAGGATCGCCGCGGCCTCCGCGGCATTGGCGGCGCACGGCATCGAACCACGCCACCTGCGCGCCTTCCGAGCGGCCGCAGACCGTGAAGTCGGCTTGGTCGAACGGGTCGTGGCACCGCACATGAGCCGGGGCGACGTGGCATCGCGTGCGCGTGCCGCCGAGACCGCCCGGGAAATCAGCGATGCCTGCATGGCATTGCACGGTGCGCTCGTCAATGGGGCGATTGCCAAACTGGATCATTAGGTCGGCCACGGCAGCTGCAGCTTGCAGCCGCCCGAGTAAGGAGCGAACCATGCATGAACTTGAAGTTGTGGGAGTTCGCATTGAACTTCCCTCCAACCAGCCGCTTGTCCTGCTCAAGGAAGCCAACACCCAACGCCACCTGCCGATCTGGATCGGTGCCCCGGAGGCCTCGGCCATTGCCATGTTCCAGCAGGGGATCGTCCCGCCGCGGCCGCTGACCCATGACCTGATGATCTCCACCTTGCAGGCGCTGCACGCGCCCCTGGTGCGCGTGGAAATCGTCTCGGTCCTCAACGCGGTATTCACCGCGGAACTGGTCTTTGCCGACGACGTCCGTGTCGATGCGCGGTCCTCGGACGCCATCGCGCTGGCGCTGCGCGCGCAGTGCCCGATCCTGTGCGACGAGAGTGTCCTTGACGAGGCCTCGGTGATGGTTTCGGACGATTCCGAGGTCGCCGAGGGCGAGGAGGACCAGGTGCGGGAATTCCGTGAATTCCTCAACGAGGTCGAGCCTGAAGATTTCGATAAATAGACGACCGTCCGCGACACGCCTCAAGTAAAGCTTGAAGGTCTTTGACGCAGCCCCAATGTAGTCGTACCGTCGAAGCATAAGTTTCCCAAGGTATGCCACGGACGGTTTTCGGTTTCACTCGCAACGAAGTCGCTCGACGCCCCGGCATCCCTCCTTCCCTCACGGGGATGCTTGAGCAAGGAGATTCCAATGAATCCCACGGACGACCAAAACGCGAAGCCCCTGCGGCATGCCGCGTCCCATCACAATACCCAGGGGCTCCTGTTCACCGAGGACCTGCCGGTCCTCGACGAGGACGCCGGGTACCGGGGCCCGATCGTCTGCAAGGCCGCAGGCATCACCTACCGCCAGCTCGACTACTGGGCACGCACCGGACTGGTGGAACCGGCGGTGCGCGGAGCCAGCGGGTCGGGCACCCAACGACTCTACGGCTTCCGTGACATCCTGGTCCTCAAGGTCGTCAAGCGCCTCTTGGACACCGGCGTCTCGCTGCAGCAGATCCGGACCGCTGTCGGGCACCTGCGCGAGCACGGTGTCGAGGACCTGGCCCAGATCACTTTGATGAGCGACGGCGCCTCCGTGTACGAGTGCACCTCGGCAGATGAAGTCATTGATTTGGTGCAGGGAGGCCAGGGAGTGTTCGGGATCGCCGTGGGGCGCGTGTGGCGTGAGGTTGAGGGATCTCTGTCGCAGCTGCCCAGCGAGCGCGCCTCGGATTTCCCGGAAGACGAACTGGCCCAGCGCCGGGCTGCCAAGCGTTCGGCCAGCTAGGCCCGAGCTCCCAAGGATCCACGATTGCAGGCCGGAAGCCACCGGAACGCCCCAGGGCGCCAACGGGAGGTATCCGGCCTGCATCCTTTTGGCGTCAGGACGGCCGTGCCGGCACAAGATGGGCCGCCAACAAGAAACCGCCCCTAGGTCCGGCCGGCAATGCCGGTGGTCCATGGAGCGGTTTTCGTGTTTCGGATGCGGAAACCCGACCGGGCTATGCGCGACCGGGCTTTGCTGCCGTGTCGGTGATGTTTCGCAGCAACTCGTCGAAGAGCCCGGCGGTCCTCTGGGCCGGCTGGCCCGGCCACTGGTGCACGGAGTACGCGGCTCCCTGGATCTGCTGCCAGTCTGAGAATTCCGGAAGCTCGGGGCTCAACACGGAGGCACCGAACATGGAGCGCATCTCGGTCAACCGGAAGCGGTGCTCGTCCGAATCCTTGCGCACGCGGTTGGCCACCACGTCGATGCGCCCGAGGTCAGGGGCATACTCCTTGCGGAACATTTCCAGGGCACGCTGTGTGCGTTCGGTGCCCGCGACCGAGAACAGCGAAGGCTCCGCAACGAGCAGGATGCGGTCGCTCGCGCTCCACGCCATGCGGGTCAAGCCGTTCAGCGAGGGCGGGCAATCGATGAGGACCAGGGAGTAGCCGGAGGTCTTGCCCAGCAGTTGCGTCAATCGGCGCAGGTCGCGGGCGCGCAGGTCGGGGCGGTCGTAGATGCCGGTGTAGGCATCGCCCACGGCCACATCGAGCACCGGGACACGGGTCAGTGACCGCTTGGAGACGGCCTTGGCCTGCCACGAGCTGGAAACGATGTTGTCGGACAAGCTTGCCTTGCGGGAGGCCTTCAGCATCCGTCCGATGGTCATCTTGCCGTCGGCACGCACGCCCAGGCCGGTGCTGGCATCGGCGTGGGGATCCAGATCGATGACGAGTGTGGGGATACCAGCTGCAAGGGCGGCCGAAGCGAGCCCCAATGTAACGGAGGTCTTCCCTACGCCACCTTTAAGGCTGCTAATGCTCACTACCTGCACGGAACGGACCACGCCCTTTTCTACTGTTAGTTGCTCGCGATGTAACGACTGGTTCCCATAACATCATAATCGGGTTCTGCTTCCTTTGCCGCCACGGGGGAAAATGACCGATTGACACCACTGTTTCGTGCCCGGCGCAATCTTTTGCCGGACGTGTGGCCGATCACGGTAGGGTGTGATTTTGGGACGCCGCACTTAGGCCGACACCCGCCACGAGGCACCGGTTCAGATCCAGAATCGCGTGCGTTTTCACCCCCGATTATCATTTCGCAGGAGCGCCATGTTTAAGAAGATCTTGGTAGCCAACCGCGGCGAGATCGCAATTCGCGCCTTCCGTGCCGGCTATGAGCTGGGCGCGAAGACCGTCGCCGTCTACCCGTACGAGGATCGCAATTCGATCCACCGCCAGAAGTCAGATGAGGCGTACCAGATCGGCCAGGAGGGCCATCCGGTCCGTGCGTACCTGGATGTTGCAGAAGTCATCCGTGTCGCCAAGGAAGCCGGCGCGGATGCCATTTACCCGGGCTACGGATTCCTGGCCGAAAACCCCGACCTCTCGCGCGCAGCGGCCGAAGCCGGCATCAAGTTCATCGGCCCGGCGGCCGAGATCCTTGAACTGGCCGGAAACAAGGTGGAGGCCCTGCGTGCTGCCCGTGCCGCGGGCATCCCGGTGCTGCAGTCCTCGGAACCCAGCTCCGATGTCGAGTACCTCACCGCGGAGGCGGACAAGATCGGCTTCCCGGTCTTCGTCAAGGCAGTGGCCGGCGGAGGCGGCCGCGGCATGCGCCGCGTTGACACCCGCGACCAGCTGGCCGAATCGCTCTCCGCAGCGATGCGCGAAGCAGCAAGCGCCTTTGGCGATGACACGATGTTCGTCGAACAGGCCGTGCTGCGTCCGCGCCACATCGAGGTGCAGATCCTTGCCGACGAGCACGGAAACGTCGTGCATCTCTTTGAGCGGGACTGCTCGCTGCAGCGCCGCCACCAGAAGGTCATCGAGATCGCCCCTGCGCCGAACCTGGACGAGTCCATCCGCCAGGCGCTCTACAAGGACGCGGTCAAGTTCGCCAAGGCACTGAACTACCAGAACGCCGGCACCGTGGAGTTCCTCGTGGACACCGAGGGCGAGCGCGCCGGGCAGCACGTGTTCATCGAGATGAACCCGCGCATCCAGGTTGAGCACACGGTCACCGAGGAAATCACCGACGTCGACCTGGTGCAGGCGCAGATGCGCATTGCCGCCGGCGCCACGCTCGAGGACCTGGGCATCCGCCAGGACGAGCTGCAGATCCGCGGCGTCGCCATGCAGTCGCGCATCACCACCGAGGACCCGGCCAACGGGTTCCGCCCGGACGTCGGCACCATCACGGTGTACCGCTCGGCCGGCGGCTCCGGGGTGCGCCTGGACGGCGGCACCATCTACACCGGTGCCGAGGTCTCCCCGCACTTCGACTCGATGCTGGTCAAGCTCACTTGCCGCGGCCGCGACTTCGCCACGGCCGCTGCCCGGCTGCGGCGCGCGCTGGCCGAATTCCGTGTTCGCGGGGTCACCACCAACATCCCGTTCCTGCAGAACGTGCTGGACGACCCGGCATTCCTGGCCGGGGAGGTCGCCACCGACTTCATCGACAAGCACCCCGAGCTGCTGGCCGGACGCAAGTCCCAGGACCGCGGCACCAAGGCCCTGTCCTTCCTGGCCGAGGTCACCGTCAACCAGCCCAACGGGGAACGCGTGGAAGGCATCGACCCGCGCAAGAAGCTTCCCTCCTTCCCGGGGGACAAGGCCTCCGAGCCGGAGCGCAGCCCGTTCGACGGTCCCTCGGACCAGGCCCCGGCCGACGGCTGGCGCCAGCGCCTGCTGGAACTCGGCCCGGAGGGCTTCGCCAAGGCCCTGCGTGCGGAGACCGCCGTGGCCGTCACCGACACCACCTTCCGCGACGCCCACCAGTCGCTGCTGGCCACCCGCGTGCGCACCCGCGACCTGCTGGCCGCGGCCCCGGCCTACGCGCACGTTTTGCCGCAGCTGTTCTCCATGGAGGTCTGGGGAGGTGCGACCTACGACGTGTCGCTGCGCTTCCTGGGCGAGGACCCGTGGAAGCGCCTGGCGCTGCTGCGTGCCGAGCTGCCCAACATCCCGCTGCAGATGCTGCTGCGCGGACGCAACACCGTGGGCTACACCCCGTACCCGACCGAGGTCACCGACGCGTTCGTGAAGGAAGCCGCCGCCACCGGCATCGACATCTTCCGCATATTCGATGCGCTCAACGACGTCTCGCAGATGGCCCCGGCCATCAAGGCGGTCCGCGCCACCGGCACCGCGGTGGCCGAGGTGGCCCTGTGCTACACCGGCAACCTGCTGGATCCGGCCGAGGACCTGTACACCCTCGACTACTACCTGAACCTGGCCCAGGAAATCGTCGATGCCGGCGCGCACATCCTGGCCATCAAGGACATGGCCGGGCTGTTGCGCCCCGCAGCGGCCGCCAAGCTGGTCACCGCGCTGCGCGAACGCTTCGACCTTCCGGTGCACCTGCACACCCACGACACCGCCGGCGGCCAGATGGCCACGCTCATGGCTGCCATCAACGCGGGTGTCGACGCGGTGGACGTTGCCGCCGCATCCATGGCAGGGACCACCTCCCAGCCCTCCGCCTCGGCACTGGTGGCCGCGCTGGAGAACACCGAGCGCGACACCGGCATCTCCCTGGAGGCCGCGGCCTCCCTGGAGCCGTACTGGGAATCGGTGCGCACCATGTACGCACCGTTCGAGTCCGGGCTTGCCGCGCCGACCGGACGGGTCTACCGCCACGAGATCCCCGGCGGCCAGCTGTCGAACCTGCGCCAGCAGGCCATCGCGCTGGGCCTGGGGGAGCGCTTCGAGGCCATCGAGGACATGTACACCGCGGCGAACCACATCCTGGGCCGCCTGGTGAAGGTCACTCCGTCCTCCAAGGTGGTCGGCGACCTCGCCCTGCAGCTGGTGGGCATGGGCGTCGACCCGGACGAGTTCGCGCGCGACCCGAAGTCCTTCGACATCCCGGACTCGGTCATCCAGTTCCTCTCCGGCGAGCTCGGCAACCCGCCGGGCGGCTGGCCCGAGCCGTTCCGTTCCAAGGCCCTCGAGGGCCGCGTCGTGCGCCCGCACGTCGAGGAGCTTTCGGCCGAGGACTCCGCCGCGCTGAACAAGGATTCGGACACCCGGCGCGCCACGCTCAACCGCCTGCTCTTCGCCGGACCGACCCGTGACTACGAGGCGACCGTCGAAAACTACGGCGACGTCTCCACGCTGCACACCCGCGACTACCTCTACGGGTTGGTCAAGGGCCGCGAACACGTGGTCTCGCTGGGCAAGGGCGTGCGCCTGCTGGTGATCCTGCAGTCGATCTCCGAGTCCGACGAGAAGGGCATGCGCACCGTCACGGTGCTGCTCAACGGGCAGTCGCGCCAGCTTCTGGTGCGCGACAACTCGGTGGAGTCCACCGTGGTCGTCGCCGAGAAGGCCGACGCGGGGAACCCGAACCACGTTGCCGCGCCGTTTGCCGGTGCGGTGACCCCGCAGGTCGCGGTGGGCGACCGGATCGAGGTCGGCGGCACGGTCGCCACCATCGAGGCCATGAAGATGGAAGCCGGAATCACCTCCACGGTGGCCGGCACCGTGGCCCGCCTGGCGATCTCCGGCACCTCCCAGGTCCAGGGCGGGGATCTGCTGCTGGTCATCGAGACGGCCTAGCCGCCCTCGCCGGCCCGCAACGGCGGGCCGGCACCAGGGCACCTGATGCGCACGGGGATGGACCCGCCGCACCCCGACACCGGGGCCGCGGCACGGTCCATCCCCGTTCGCGTGTTATGGTGCGAACTGCCAGTGGATGCGCCAGGGGCAGGAAACATGTGGCGGCAAACCGAGCCAGGGGAGCCGCTGGTAAGGAGTGGGCCCCATGGCCAGCAAGCGGACAGGCCTCATTGCACGATGGCTCGCGCGGCGGGCAGGTCGGGTTGCCCCGGAAACGGGAGCCGCCCCGGCCGATTCCCCGGGCAGCGCCGGCGACAGGACGTCCGGGCCCGCCGCGCCAACCTCCGGCGGAGCCACCGACCCCTTGCCGCCGGCACCGGGGCAGGAGGCCACCGAAGGGTCGGCAACCGAGGATGCGGCGTCGACCGCGGCGCCAACGCCCGAGCCACCAATCCCCGCCGCATCGAGCCCCGACGGGCCAACCGGCGACGGGCCCCCGGACGAGGGGCACCCGGCACCCGCCGATCCCGGCGGCCGGAAGGACGCCGGGGCTCCCGCTGCCGGAGACACGGCCGCGGACGCAGCGGAATCCGATGCCGAGGCGGAAACCGAGGAATTGCCGGAGGACGACGGCGGCCCGGGCCACGGCGGCACGCCGGATCCCGGCCGGCCCCTGGACCCGGTTCCCGCGCCCCTGCCGGATGCAGCAGTGCCCGCCCGGGACCACCGGGTCATCACGCTCCTCTCCCTGGAGGAGCACGCCGGCGCCACGACGCTGGCGGCCGCATTGGCGCCCCGGATCGAGGGAAGCGGCTGGCGGATCCGCACGGGCGGACCGGGCCTGCTCCGGGCAGCGTTCGCCGGAATGCTCGATGACACCGACGCGCTGGTGCTCGTTTCCCCGGGGGACCCGGACCTCACCGCAACGCTGGGCGAGAAGCTGCTCTGGCTGGAGGCCAACGGCAGGCCGGGAATACCCGCACGCACACTCGTGGTTGTAAACCTCGGGGCCGGGGACGGCGGGGAGCTGGTGCTCCCGGCGGACCTCGACCGGCCGGTGATCCTGCTGCCCTTCGACGCGGCGCTGGGCCTGTCCGCCTCCGGAAGACCCGCCCCGAAGCGGGCGACGCGGCGGGCCCTGGGCCAACTTGTCGACGAACTGACCACCATCCTTGAAGGAGCACCAAACACCACATGGCACACTACGACCTCGCCATCATCGGATCGGGATCCGGAAACTCGCTGATCACCGAGCACTGGGACGGGCGGAAGGTGGCGATCATCGATGCCGGAACCTTCGGCGGCACCTGCCTGAATGTCGGCTGCATCCCCACCAAGATGTTCGTCTACCCGGCGCAGCTGGCCGCATCCGTGGCCGAGGCCAAGGCCCTGGGCGTGTCGATGAGCTTCGACGGGGCCGACTGGGCGGCGATGCGGGATCGGATCTTCGGGCGCATCGACGCCATCTCCGAGGCCGGCAAGAACTACCGCGCCCACGAACTGGAAAACGTCACGCTCTACACCGAGCATGTCCGGTTCGTCTCGCGCAACGAGCTGAACACCGCCAGCGGCCAGAGCATCACCGCCGACAACATCGTGATCGCCACCGGCTCGCGCCCGGTGCTGCCGCAGGTCGAGGGGATCGACCTGCCCGGGGTGCACACCTCGGACACCATCATGCGCCTCGACGCGCTGCCCCAGCGCCTGGTGATCCTCGGCGGCGGCTACATCGCCAGCGAATTCGCGGCCGTCTTCTCCGCGCTGGGCAGCGATGTCACCCAGGTCAACCGCTCCGGCGCGCTGATGCGCCGGCAGGACGCCGACATCTCCGCGGCCTTCACGCAGGCAGCATCCGCGCGCTGGGGCGTCGAGCTCAACGCGGGGCTGCAGGGAATCGAGCAGCGCGACGATTCGCTGGTCGTCCGCCTGGAGCGCGACGGGCAGCCCCTGGACCTCGAGGCCGACGTGGTGCTGGTCGCCACCGGGCGCACGCCCAACACCGATGCCCTCGGGGTCGCGGAGCTCGGGTTCGAGCTGCGCGAGGACGGCTCGCTGGTGGTGGACGAGTACCAGCGCGTGGTGGCCGACGGCCTTCCCGTGGAGGGCATCTTCGGCCTCGGCGACGCGGCCAACACCGAGCAGCTCAAGCACGTGGCCAACCGCGAGGCGCGCGTGGTGATCCACAACCTGGAGAACCCCGGCGCGATGCGGCCCATGGACCGCCGCGCCGTGCCGGCCGCGGTGTTCAGCAACCCGCAGATCGCCTACGTCGGCGCCACCGAGGCCCAGGCGCGCGCCGAACACGGGGACGACGCTGTGCTCTCGGTCATCCAGCCCTACGGGTCCACCGCCTACGGCTGGGCCATGGAGGATTCCGAGGGCATCGTGAAGCTGCTGGCCCACCGGGACACCGGGTTGCTGCTGGGCGCCCACATCATGGGGCACGAGGCTTCGCTGCTGATCCAGCCGCTGATCCAGGCCATGGCCACCGGGCTGGACGTGGCGACCATGGCCCGCGGGCAGTTCTGGATCCACCCGGCGCTGAGCGAGGTCGTGGAAAACGCGCTGCTGGGACTGGAGATCCCGGCGGGCGCATCCGCCCCGCTGTAGGGGGTTCGCCCGGGCATCCGGTGCCCGGGCGCCACCGCTCGCCGGTGGGGCACGCGAAGGCGCCGTGGGGCGGACACCGGAAGGTGTCCGCCCCACGGCGCTTTGTTGCTGCCGACGAAGCTGCTAGGCGCGCGGCTTGGCGGCGGAGTAGATCTCCTCGAGCACCGAGTCGTAGTCCTTGAGCACCTGGGCGCGCTTGATCTTCAGCGACGGGGTCAGGTGCCCGGAGTCCTCGGTGAAGTCGGTGGGCACGATGCGGAACTCCTTGATCGCCTCGGCCCGCGAGACCGCGGTGTTGGCCTTCTGAACCAGCGCGGCGATGGCGTCGCGGACCTGCGGAAGTTCCGCGGCCTGGGCGACGGTGGTGCCGGCGGGCAGCTGGTGGCGGGCCAGCCAGCCCGGCAGGGCCTCGGCGTCCAGGGTGATGAGTGCCGCGATGAACGGGCGTGCGTCCCCGACGACGACGCACTGGGACACCAGGGAATCGGCGCGGATCTGGTCCTCCAGCAGTGCCGGGATCACGTTCTTGCCGCTGGCGGTGACGATGATTTCCTTCTTGCGCCCGGTGATCCTCAGGAATCCGTCGGCATCCAGTTCGCCGATGTCCCCGGTGCGGAACCAGCCGTCGACGAAGGTCTCCTCGGTCAGGTCCGGCCGGTTGTAGTAGCCGCGCATCACGCAGAAGCCCTTGGCCAGGATCTCCCCGTCCGCGGCGATCTTCACGCCGTTGCCCGGCAGCGGGCGTCCCACGGTGCCGATCTTCAGGTGCTTGGGGGTGTTCACCGTGATCGGGGCGGTGGTCTCGGTCAACCCGTAGCCCTCCAGCACCGTCAGGCCGATGCCGTGGAAGAAGTGCCCCAGGCGCTCGCCCAGCGGGGCGCCGCCGGAGACCGCGTGCACGACCTTCCCGCCCATGGCGGCCCGGATCTTGCCGTACAGCAGCACGTCGAAGAGCCTGTGCTTGAGCTTGAGGCCCAGCGGGACCTTGCCCTCCTGTTCGGCGCGCGAGTAGGCGATGGCGGTGTCGGCGCCGGCGTGGAAGATCTTGCCCTTGCCGGCGTCCTCGGCCTTGAGCATCGAGGAGTTGTACACCTTCTCGAACACGCGCGGCACCGCGAGGATGAAGTTGGGCTGGAAGGACTGCAGGTCCGGCAGCAGGTTCTTCACGTCGGCGGTGTGGGCCACCTTGACCCCGCCGGCCACGGCGAGCACCGAGATGTAGCGGGCGAAGACGTGGGCCAGCGGCAGGAACATGATGGTCGCCGCGCCCGGGAAGACGACTTCGGGAAGCTCGGCGGCGGCGTTGTCGCTGAGCTCGACGAAGTTCGAGTGCGTCAGCTCGCAGCCCTTGGGCCGCCCGGTGGTGCCCGAGGTGTAGATGATGGTGGCCAGCGAGTCCAGCCCGGCGGCGCTCCGGCGCTCCTCGAGCACCGCGTCGTCCACCTCCTTGCCCGCGGCGCGCAGCGCATCGAGCCCGTTGCCCTCGATCTGCCAGACGTGCTTCAGCTCGTCGAGCCCTTCCTGGTGGGCGGCCTGGCGCACGACGTTCTCGTGGTGCGGGGCCTCGACGATGGCGGCCACCGCGTGGGAGTCGCCCAGGATCCAGGCGACCTGCCCGGGGGAGGAGGTCTCGTAGACCGGGACCGTGACGCAGCCGGCGAACCAGATGGCGAAATC
Source organism: Arthrobacter sp. C2 (assembly GCA_024207135.1). Classification (GTDB taxonomy): domain Bacteria; phylum Actinomycetota; class Actinomycetes; order Actinomycetales; family Micrococcaceae; genus Paeniglutamicibacter. The sequence goes on from CP042428.1 coordinate 118,564, forward strand.
CACCAGCGTCCATTCGTAGCGGGTGCGGGCCATCAGGCCGATGCGGGCCCCCGGTTCGATGCCGGAGGCGATGAAGCCCTTGGCCAGGGCCGCGGCGTCGGCGGCGAATTCGGAGGCGGGGATGTCGATCCAGGTGCCGTTCGGGCCGGGCTTGGCCAGCAGCGCCGGGTCGGCCGCGGAGCGGGCGTGGCGCAGGAGCAGGTCGGTGATGTTGGTCTGCGGAGTGTTCTCCACCAGCGGAGGGACTACTAGTTCCTGCATTTTGCGCTCCTTCGGTTCCGGGGCGGGGCGGTGCGAGCCAGCCAACCCCCATCGATCCCCTCACCACCCATCTTAGTGGTTCGGGTCACATTCTTTACTCACTAGTAACTTACGGGTATTTGCCCGGCTTCGCAACAAACCCCGCCGCCGTGCGGCGCAGTGGTTCCCGCGCCCGTGAGGGATCCGTCGCGGGGGCCGGCGCTGCGCCAGGGGACGCATGCGCTAGACGCGTGCCCCGTCGTCGTCGTCCTGGCGGTGCCGCGGCAACCGGGCGAAGAGGAACACCGCGGCGGCAACGGCGATGACCACCAGCCCGATCCACAGCGGCATCGGCGCCCGGCGCCAGAAGATGGCCAGCAGCAACAGCGCCATCGGCGCCCCGGCGGCGCAGATCCAGGCCAGGTTCAGCAGCGGGTTGCCCGATCCCAGTGCCGGGGGTTCCTCGGGGATGAATGCGCCGTCGTCATCGTCCTCGGGCCCCTCGTAGTCCCGCGGCCCGGTGAGTGCCGGGTGCATCCGGAACAGCTGCGGGTCCACGCCCCGCGGCGTGTTGGCGCCGGGCGGCACGGTCCCGGAGGCGTCGGTCCCGGGGGAGTCGCCCGGGGGCGCGTCGGGGGCAGCGGCGGGGTCCGCCTCCAGGCGGCGGACCAGGTCCTCCCAGACGGCGTCGTCGGAATCGCCGGATTCGGCCGGCTCGTGAAACGGGTTGGTCATGGCCTGCTGGTGTCCACTTCCTGAAAGAACTCGATGGTGCGGGCGAAAATCTCTTCCGCCTCATGGTCAAGCGTGGCCACGTGGTAGCTGCGCGTCAACCGTTTCACCTCAAGGTGGACACCGGGCTTGAGCCCGGCGCGCAGCACCCGAAGGCTGGATTCGGGCACCACGTGGTCGGTGTCCGAGCGGAACACGAGCACCGGCGCGGTGATGGACCCCAGCCGCGCGGCGGTGTCCTTGAAAAGCTTGCGCAGCTCGTGCACCCCGGCCACCGGGGTGCGGTCGTAGGCGTGCTCGTTGCCGCCGGGCTTGGCGATGTCGTTGGCGATGGCCGCGACGCTCGGGGCCACGAAGCGCAGCGCCCCGGTGAACGGGGCCAGCGGGGAAGCGATGGTCAGCCCCGGGTTCACCAGGGCAAGCCCGGCCACCGCGTGGGTCGAGGCCAGGTTCAGCGCCAGCGCACCTCCCATCGACAGGCCCGCGACAAAGACGCGTGAATGCGTGGCGGCCAGCGCCGCGTACCGCTGGTGCACCGCCTCGAGGATCTGCGTGTACCTGGTGCCGGCCAGGTCCTGCCAACTGGTGCCGTGCCCGGGCAGCAGCGGCAGATCAACGGTGTAGCCGGCCCCGGCCAGGGCGCGCGCCCAGGGCAGCAGCCCGGCCGGCCCTGCCGTGAACCCGTGCAGCACCAACACCGCCTCGCCGTTCGTCCCGTCGTGGTGGAACGGTGCATTGGGGCCGGCGGACCCTGGTGTCTCTGGCATCTGGTGCGTGCTCCTGGATGGGAATCGGAGGTTCGCCGCGGAGCTGCACCCGGTGCCTGCGTCGTGCCGAGTGTGACCGATGGCGTTTTTTGCCTACAGTTAGAGCCTAACTGAGAACCCGGCATTCCCCGCCGGGTCCGCGGGCCCTGGGCGCGCGGATTCCGGAGGGAGCACCGCGAACACCCATCGCACCCCGCACCTCGGCCCGGAAGGCACCCACGGAAATGTTCTACCAATTCATGAAGAGGTTCATCGTCGGGCCGCTGGTGAACGTGTTCTTCCGCCCCTGGGTCAAGGGGCTGGAGAACATCCCGGCCGAGGGCGGCGCAATCCTGGCCAGCAACCACCTCTCGGTCTCGGACTCGATCTTCCTGCCCGTGGCCGTGGACCGCACGGTGATCTTCCTGGCGAAGATGGACTACTTCACCGGCAAGGGCCCCAAGGGCCGGATCACCGCCTGGTTCTTCCGCATGATCAACCAGATCCCGATGGACCGCTCCGGCGGGGCCGCCAGCGCGAACTCGCTCGGTGCCGGTGCCCAGGCGCTGGTCGACGGATCCCTGCTGGGCATCTACCCCGAGGGCACCCGCAGCCCCGACGGCCGGCTCTACCGCGGCAAGCTGGGGGTCGCTAAGCTCGCCCTGGAGGCCGGGGTCCCGGTGATCCCGGTCGCGATGATCGGCACCGACAAGGTCCAGCCCATCGGCAAGCGGGTGCCGACCATCCGCCGCGTGGGCATGATCATCGGCGAGCCGCTGGACTTCTCCCGCTACGCCGGGATGAGCGAGGACCGCTTCGTGCAGCGCTCGGTGGTGGACGAGATCATGTACGCGATCATGCGCCTGTCCGGCCAGGAGTACGTGGACACCTACGCCGCCACGGTGAAGGCGAAGCTGGATGCCGAGCGCCGCGCGAGCGGCAAGAAGAAGTAGCGCCCGGTGCCGGTGCGCGGCACTGTGAACGCCCCGCGTCGGACGGTTACGTGCAAAATGCCCGCCGGGCCCCGGGGCGGTTTACCCTAGAGGGGTGACTCAGCTATCTTCGACTTCCTCAATGCCCGGACAATCCCCGGCGGGTCCGGCAGCGGACCCCGCCCTGGACATCTGGCGCACCCTGCCCATTGCCCAGCAGCCGACGTGGAGCGAGAGCCCGCATTATGCCGAGTCCGTCCGCGAGCTCGGTTCCCGCCCGCCGCTGGTCTTCGCCGGCGAGGTGGACATCCTGCGCGAGCGCCTGGCCGCCGCGGCCCAGGGCAAGGCCTTCCTGCTCCAGGGCGGCGACTGCGCCGAGACCTTCGACGGCGCCACCGCCGACAAGATCTCCGCCCGCGTGAAGACCATCCTGCAGATGGCCGTCGTGCTGACCTACGGCGCCTCGATGCCGGTCATCAAGATGGGGCGCATGGCGGGCCAGTTCGCCAAGCCGCGTTCCTCCAACGACGAGACCCGCGACGGGGTGACGCTGCCGGCCTTCCGCGGCGACATCGTCAACGGCTACGACTTCACCCCCGAATCCCGCGCGCACGACCCGCGCCGCATGGTCGAGGCCTACAACACCTCCTCCGCCACGCTGAACCTGATCCGCGCCTTCACCCAGGGCGGCTTTGCCGACCTGCGCAGCGTGCATTCCTGGAACAAGGGCTTCATGGCGAATCCGGCGCACACCGCCTACGAGCAGCTCGCCGGGGAGATCGACCGCGCGGTGAAGTTCATGGACGCCTGCGGCGCCGACTTCGAGGCGCTGAAGCGCACCGAGTTCTTCGCCTCCCACGAGGCCCTGCTGCTGGACTACGAGCGTGCGCTGACCCGCACCGACTCGCGCACCTCCCAGCCCTACGACACCTCCGGCCACTTCCTGTGGATCGGTGAGCGCACCCGCCAGCTGGACGGCGCGCACGTGGACTTCCTCTCGCGGGTGCGCAACCCGATCGGCGTCAAGCTCGGCCCGACCACCACCCCCGAGGACGCCCTGGCGCTCATCGACAAGCTCGACCCGAACCGCGAGCCGGGCCGCCTGACCTTCATCACCCGCATGGGTGCGGGCAACATCCGCGAGAAGCTGCCGAACCTGGTCGAGAAGGTCACCGCCTCCGGCGCCCAGGTCCTCTGGGTCACCGACCCGATGCACGGGAACACCGTCACCTCCGAGAACGGCTACAAGACCCGCAAGTTCGACGACGTCATGGACGAGGTCCGCGGCTTCTTCGAGGTCCACGACGCGCTGGGCACTTTCCCGGGCGGCCTGCACGTGGAGATGACCGGCGACGACGTTGCCGAGTGCCTGGGAGGTGCCGACCCGATCCGCCAGGAGCAGTTCGACGACCTCTACGAGTCGGTCTGCGACCCGCGCCTGAACCACAAGCAGTCCCTGGAGATGGCCTTCCTGGTTTCCGGTGCGCTGGCCAAGGCCGGTCAGCGCGGCTGACGCCACCTTTGGCCCATGCACGATGGCCGGGTTCCTTCCCCCTCGGGGGAGCGGAACCCGGCCATCGGCGTTTCGGTGGATCGCGGAACGGTCCGGCAGCCCGGAACCCGGCGCGACGAAGAGCGCGGCGGCCGTGGTTGCGGCTTGGGGCTAGACGACCACGAGCTTGATGGTCGACCCCTCGGGGGCGCTGCCGCCGGCGGGGGACTGGGAGCGAACGGTCCCGAAGAACCCGCCGAGGAACTCCTCGACCTCGACCTTGAAGCCCAGCGCCTCAAGCTCCTGGCGCGCCTGGGCCAGCTGGCGGCCCTGCATGTCGGGCACCTCGATCATCCGCGGACCGCGCGAGACGACGTATTCGACCGTTGAGCCGCGCTCCAGCTGCCCGCCGGCGGGCTTCTGCGACAGGATCTGCCCGGCTTCCACCCTGGTGCTGTATTCCTTGCCGGCGTTCTTGCCCTTCAGCCCGGACTTCTCCAATGCGGCATCGGCAGCCTTCGGCGTCATCCCGGCCAGGGAGGGCACGTCCACGGGCGCCGGGCCGCGCGAAACGACCAGCGCGACCTTGGTGCCGCGGCGCAGCCTCTCCCCGGAATCCGGATCCTGCTTCAGCACCGCGCCCTTGGCGACCTCCTCGGAGTACTTCTGTGTGACCTTGCCCGCTGCCAGGGACGCCGATTTCAGGTCGGCCTCGGCATCGGCCTGCTTGCGGCCGGTCAGGTTGGGGACGGCAAAGAGTTCGGGGCCCTTGGAGACCATCAGCGTCAGGCCCTGAAATCGACGGATCGTTTCCCCGGCGGCGGGTTCACTTCCAACCACGAGGCCGCGCTCAAGCTTGTCGTCGAATACCTCGCGGGTGCCTGCCTGCACACCGGTGGCCGCCAGCTGGTCGACCGCCTGGCTGGCGGAGGCGCCCATCAGCGTGGGGATCTGGAAGGGTGCGCCCGGGCCCATGCCGAAGAACAGCGAGGCCGCGGCCACGATCGAGGCCAGCAGCACCAGCAGGATCCCAAGGAGCCACTTGCGGCGTGCCGGGGTCCGGGGCGCCAGCTGGTGCGTCGGGATCTGCGCATCCTTCTTCCACGCGATCGCCGCGGCCTTGGCGTTCTTCCTGGCCTGCCGGGCGGACACCGGACGCTGCGGCCCGGCCTCCATGGCTTCGGTGTGGGACGGCCCGGCCTGGGCGTGGTCCCAGCTTTCGTCGAGGGCCCGGGTGTGCCCGGCGCCGCCCAGGACGGTGGTTTGGTCACCGGCCACGCCCAGCGCGCGGGTGGCGTCCTCGGCCGAGGGGTCCTCGGCACCCCCGGAAGCGGACGGCAACGCCATGGTCGCGCCGGCGCCGTTGGCGGCCCGCCCGGCCGCGGCGGAATCGCGGTACTCCTGGGCCTGGGCCAGGGCCTCGTGCACCGAGGTGTGCGCGGAGGTCGCCGGGGGGATCAGGTCCTTGAGCCCGCCGAGGGTCTCGGATCCCAGGTCCAACTGCCCGGGGGAGAGCGAGTCGTGGATCTGCTTGAGGTCGCTGAGCAGGAACGAGGCGTTCTGCGGCCGGTCCTCGGGGTCCTTGTTGGTGCAGTAGGCGACCAGCTCGTCGAGCTCGCCCGACAGGCCGGGCACGAGTGCCGAGGGCGGCGGGACGTCGTCGTTGATGTGCTTGAACGCCAGCCCGTAGGCGCTGTCCGAGGTGAAGGGCTGGCGGCCGGTGAGCAGCTCGTAGGCGATGATGCCCACGGCGTAGATGTCGCTGCGTTCGTCGGCCGGTTCGCCCTTGGCCAGCTCGGGGGAGATGTAGGCGGCGGTGCCGAGGAAGTTGGTGGCGTTGGTGTGCGCGGTGGCTGCCCGGGCCAGCCCGAAGTCGGCGACCTTGATGCGCCCCTCGTCGGAAATCAACACGTTGGCCGGCTTCATGTCGCGGTGCACGATGCCTTCCTCGTGCGCCACCGACAGCCCGGTGCAGATCGCCTGCAACACCACCAGCGCCTGGCGCGGGGTGTAGCGGCCACGGGATTTCAGCGACTGGCTCAGGTTCAGCCCGCGCACGAATTCCATGACCAGGTACGCGGTGGACCCGGAGACGTGGTGGTCGCGGATGCCCACGATGTTGTCGTGGGTCAGCCCTGCTGCGATGATCGCCTCGGCCTCGAAGCGTTCCAAGATGACCGGATCGGAGGCCAGGTGGGCGTGCAGGACCTTCACGGCAACCGTGCGGTGCAGCCGCAGGTCCGTGGCTCGGTAGACGGTGGACATGCCGCCGTCGGCAATGCGGGCATCGAGTCGATAGCGTTCATCGAGGATCGTGCCTAGGCGGGGGTCGGAGTGTGGCGCTGTCACTTATCGATCGTAACCAGTGGTTGGGGACTTGGGGGAGTGTGCCACACGGGCGGCACGTGGTTCTTGCCCGGCCGGTGCGGCGGGCATCGGGGCCCAGATGCAGGTGAGGGGTCGGTTCCAGTGGAACCGACCCCTCACCTTGGTGTGCTGTGGAGCACCAATCGACCTAGGAGGCTCGACGGGCCCGTGCTGCCCGGCGCTTCAGCGCCCGGCGCTCGTCTTCGCTCATTCCGCCCCAGACCCCGGCATCCTGGCCTGACTCGATGGCCCATGCCAAGCAGGTGTCCACCACGGGGCACCGTCGGCAGACACTCTTGGCTTCTTCAATCTGGAGCAGGGCCGGTCCGGTGTTCCCGACGGGGAAAAAGAGTTCCGGGTCCTTGTCCAGACAGGCCGCGCGGCTACGCCAATCCATGCTTGTTGATGCTCCTTGGGGGTAGGAAAAGTGAGGGGGATCGTCCTGGGCCGTGAGGCCGGACAAAAGCAGTGCGGCGGGAAAATTGCCATACCCGAACGACTGCCTAACAAGGTTTTCATGTTACGTTCACGTAAACAAGGGTCCCGTGTTGCAAATACCTTTGCTTCCTTGAGTGCTTGGTCACAAGCACCCGTTTTGCGGCTCCCGCTAACAGGTTTGTTCCGTCGTGACAAGGGTGTTTTTTGGCCCGTTGCGGGGTCTTTGTCACACGAGGACCCTGCTTCCGCTTTGGCTTCGCCGGTGGTGGCCGTACTAGATTTGAGGCGTGATGAACCAGCCAGTGCCCCAGTCCAGCCGCCCCGCGATCCCACGCCGCCCGATCTCGGTGCTGGTGATTTCGGCGCTTCTGGTCCTCGAGGGGCTCGCGGTGCTGGCCTACGCACTGACCTATGCCCTGTCCCTGGGCCAGACGGGCGAGCTGGGCATGGGGGCACGGATCTTCATGCTGGTGCTGATCATTGCGGCCGGTGCCTGGCAGCTGCTGGTGGCCCACCACTTCTTCCGGGCCCGGGCCTGGACGCGTGCGGCCGTCCTGGTCTGGCAGGTCTTCCAGATCATCCTGGCCTTGCAGATCGCCATGCCGGTCGACGTGTTGGTGGCGTGGCTGTGGCTGGTGCCTGCGGCGGTGGTCGTGGTGCTGCTCTTTGACCCGCGCACCACCGCGTTCCTGGGCGACCGGCCCACGGCGCACCCCGGAACCGACAACCAACCCTGATTCTCCTGTTCCGCGCCGCGGGGACGGATGGCTCACGGAACCCGATTCACGCATTGGACCTGGCGGATCGTTCCCCGGTCCGCGACCATGGCACGGCCGCGCACGCTCACGGTGGCCGGCGGCAACCTGAAGCCGCTGGGATCGGCGTCCGCACCGAACTGCGGATCAAGCACGAGGAACGAACGCGCATCGCGCACCACCGCCGAGAGCCCCAACTCGAACAGCAACCGTGAACCGGGTTCGGCGCTGAGCACCAGTTGGAGCCCGGCACCCAGCAGCACCTCGGCGGCCCGCGCAGCCCGGGCCACACGCAAGTCCGCGCGATCAACCAGCACCCGCGCCGCTTTCGGGTGGACTTGCATGAATTCCTCGGCCTGCACCGGCAGCTCGTCCCCAAGGCCCAGGTGCACGGTGTGGCCGGTATCCGCATCGCCCAGCGAGGCCAGGTGCCTCAGCAACGTGGACTTGCCCGAACCCTCGTGCCCGATGACCAGCCCGCAGGGGCCCGGCGCCCACACGAAGGCGCGGTTGTCCGGACCGCAGAGTCCGATGGCCAGTTCCGGAGCCGCCTGTGGCCCCGGAGGCAGCGCCGGCAGCTGGTCGGCGGCCAGGGATTCGGGCAAGGGCACGGAACGCAGCCACGCGCCGGGCACCTCCCCGCCGGGCAGCGGCAGGCTCGCCGCGTCGTCGAGCAATTGGAATGCCGTGCCGCGCTGCGGTTCATCGGGCCCCAGCAGCACGCCCCGGCCCACCCGCGGGGCCACCTTGCGCAGCTGCGGCCATCCCATGAGGACCTCTGGTCCGGCGCCGCGCGGGAAATACCAACGGGTCTCGCACAGCGATGCAGCCCGCGAACCGGCCAGATCCCTGTCCCCGCTCACCACCAGGGCGCGGCCCAGCTCGGGGGCGGTGCGGGCGAACGCCGCCAGCTGCGCCTCGAGGCGCATGAACGCGCTTCCCTCCAGTGCCTGGGCCCAACCGCCGAGCCCGCACACCAGCAGCAGCATCGGCTCCACGCACGCGGGAACACCCAGCTGCAGGAGCAACTCGTTGATGCGCCACGAGTCGCCGGGGCCGAAGTAGCCGCCCACCGCCGGGTGGCCGTGCAGCGCGCCGTGGGTCCCGTTGCCGTCGAGCAGCAGCGTCGGCATGCGCCAGGACTGGCGGTTCACCGCGTGCAGCAACAGGCCGGGGACCTTCTCGATGCCCGAGGCCGGCAGCCCGCACACCATCAGCCGGGCCGTGGTGCGCGGGTCAAAGACCAGGGGACCTGGCTGGGGCAGCTTCGGGCGATCAACCAGCCCGATGGCTCCGGCTCCACCTGGCACCTGCCGCAGCACCGCACGGCCGATCGCGGGCAGCGACGCCGGAAGCGCGGCGGAAAACGGGTTCGGCGCGGGCTCGATATCCCGGTGCCCCCGCACGATGCGCCGCACCGCCTCCGCCAGCTCCGCGTCGGAACCTTGGGATGCTTCGGCCTCCGGCGCCCCGGTGGCGGCGGGCCCCGGCCCGGATCCGGCACGCGGCAGCTGCTCGGAGAACAGCGTTTCGCCCAGGTCGGCCCCGAAGGCCCGCAGCCGGGCCGGGACGCTGGGGCGGGCGTTCACACGGGCCCGGAAGCCCACCGGGGCACCGCCACCGCGTCGGAAATACGCCAGGCCCGGGGCGGAGGGATCCAGCCGGGCCGCCACCGGAGAGCCGACCAGGTCGATGGATTCGGCCTCGCCGATGGTGCGCAACGCGATGACCGAGCCGATGTTGGCCCGCAGCGGCGCGCTGACGGTCCCTGCAGGCCGCTGCGTGCTCAGCACCAGGTGGATCCCCAGCGACCGTCCAACGGTGGCGATGTGGATGACCCGCTCCAGGGCCTCGGGCAGCTCTGTGGCAAAGACGCGGAATTCGTCGATGAGCACCACCAGCCGGGGCAGCGGGAGATCGCCCGGAGGGCGCGAGCGCAGGTAGTCCCTGTGGTCGGTGGCCGCATGCGCCGCCAGGAAGGCCTCGCGGCGGTGCAGCTCGTTGCCGAGCAGTTCCAGGATCCGTTCGGCCTCGGCGGCGTCCAGGTCGGAGACGAAAAGCTGCACGTGCGGCAATCCGCGCAGCGGCGCCAATGTCGCCCCGCCCTTGAAATCCACGAGCATGAAGGCCAGTTCATCGGGCCCCGAAGCCGCGGCAAGGCCCAGCACCAGGGTGCGCAACAGCTCGGACTTGCCCGACCCGGTGGTCCCGGCGACCAGGAGGTGCGGCCCGTCGGCATCCAGGTCCACGCGCAGCGGACCGGCATCGGTGTCCCCGACGATGGCACCGGGCCCGGAACCCGTGCCGCTTTCCCCGTCGGCCTCCGAGCCTGCCTCGACCCAGGACAGCATGCGTGAGACCGCGCGGGCCAGGACGGGCAACCCGATGCCTTCGGTGAGCACGTGCAGGGACGGCTCCCGGGTGCCGTGCGGCGGCGCCCCGGTCTCCGGGGACCGCCGGCTTCGCGAGTGGCGTGTGCGGACGCCGGGGAAGCGGCGGGACTTCCGGATCCCTGCCGGGGGTGCGGAGAGCAGCCAGGGGTTCAGTTCGCTGCCCGGCCCTTGCAACAGGATCCGGCCGGTGGAGCAGTCGATGTGGACCTCCGCCCCGGGCACGGGTGCCGGGCCACCGCAGTGGATAGAGGCGGGCGCGCCGGGGCCTGCGGCACCCTGTGACTGCCCGGGCGCTGCGACCGCGCCGACCGCTGCCGGGTACGTCCCGGGCGTGGTCAGCAGCACGATCGTGGGCCTCGGATCCGGGGCAATCGGCGCGTCGGCCCCGCCGACCTGGACACCGGGCAGCATCGCGAATTCCGAGGGAAGGAAGCCGGCGGGTCCCCGCACCACCACGCGCAGGGACCCGGAGGCGAGCAACGGAAGCCAGCGCACCAGCACCGCGCGCAGCACCGGACCCCACGCCGATTCGGGGCCCTGGAACCACACGGCCGAACCCGCCTGCAGGGCCAGCGGCACCGGGGAATCGGACAAGATGCCGGGATCCACCACCGGTTCGTTGTCCGCGTCGCCCGCCGCCCCGCTCGAGTTCCCGGGTCTGGATCGCGGCTTCCCGCGCGCACGCCCCCGCGACCCCCGGCCCCGCTCCCGATGCCCGCGGCCGGGTCGCGGATCCGGAGGGGCAGTCCCCGAGGCGGTGCACAACCAGGCGGCCAGCCGTCCGTGCCCCAGCACGATTGCGGGGAATCCGTCGTCATCCACCGCACTCCCGGCGGCCAGCCCGGCCGCAACCGCTCCCAGCGCAGGGGCCAGGTCCTCGCGGCGCTTCGCATCGGCAGCGGTGGCCCGGGCCCAGGCGCGCCGGAAGCCGGCCTTCCCACGGAGCACCAGCAACGCCGGAAACCCGCCGGTCACCAGGGAAATCGCGGAGAAGGCCAGGAAAAACACGCTGCGGGTCATCAGGAACAGGCCCACGCCCAGCCCCAGCGGTGCCAACGCCCCAAGCAGCATCATCGCCAACCGGCTGCCCGGTTCCTCCGCGGCGATGGGCACCGGCTGCAGCGGCCATCGGGAGGACCCGGCCGACAGCCCGCCGGGCGGCAGCACCCCGAAGCTGCTGTCGCCCGCGCTGAAGGTGTCCCCGATCAACAGGCGCCGCTCCAGGATCGGGGTCTGGGCGAACCAGACCCCGTTGGCCGATCCCTCGTCGCTGAGCACGATGGAGGTGTCGGTCACCCGGACCAGCGCATGGCGGCGCGAGAGCCGAAGGTCCCCGATCGGCAAGTCGACCTCCCCGCGGCCCAGGGCCCACAGGCCGCGACGCAGCGGCAGCGTCCCGCCGGGATCCGGACCGCGCAACACCACCAGCACCGCCGGCTCGATCCCGCCGGCCGCGCCCTGCCATCTGCGGGGAGCAAGGCCCGCGGGTGCAGCGGGCACATCGCACAGCAGCAACCGCCCCTGGCTGGGCAGCTGCGCGATCTGCTCCAGCGGCCTCCCGCCGGCATGCCAGCGCAGCTGTGGCCAGCGCCTGGCCAGGGCAGCGGCCAGCACCGGTCCGCCGAGAGGCTCCGCGGCTTCCAGCTCCACCAGCACCGGCCGGCCCAGGGCCGCCGAGACGAGCCTGATGAACAGTTTCCCTCCCATGAGCCTTGTGCCCACCCGCCTTTCGCCGCGTGTTGCCGAACCGCGGTCCCGATTCCCCTTCCCCCACAGTAGGACCGCCCGGCGCCCGTCCCGCGGAAACGCAGCACCCCCTGTGGACGGAACCCGCTGCGCCCCGGGAGTTTCTCCACAGATCCGGCCGGAGCCTTGTAGCCGCCCCGGCACCCGGGTATGGTCGCGGTATTGCGTCATGAAACTAACTGGATATTGCCGCTCACCAGCACTCCGGGGTGCCTCGCGAGGCCATCCCAAGCACCGGCCCCCGCACGCCTTGGCGAACGGCATGGCTCCCGGCCACCGGCCGGGAGCCGGTCACGGCAGGGATGCACGATGGCGGACGGACTGGCGATAGTTGAGGATGAGGTACGCGAACTCATCCGCAGGAACGGGCTTGACCCCTCCACCCAGGTGGGGGAGGTCCGCCGGTTGGTGGACGACGTGGTTCGCGACTACGACGAACGCTCCTTGCTGGGGGTGCTCCCGGCGCTGGGGGAACTGGGCCTGGCCCGGCGCCGCATCATGGACGCGGTGGCCGGGCTCGGCGCCCTCCAGCCCCTGCTGGATGATCCCGACGTCGAGGAAATCTGGCTCAACGGACCCCACGAGGTCTTCTGCGCGCGCGGGGGAACCTCCGAGCTGACCTCCATCCGGCTTTCCGAGGCCGAGGTCCCGGCACTGGTGGAGCGCATGCTCAAGTCCTCGGGCCGCCGCCTGGACCTGTCCCAGCCGTTCGTGGACTGCCAGCTGGCCGACGGCTCCCGCCTGCACGTGGTCATCCCGGACATCACCCGCAAGCACTGGGCAGTGAACATCCGCAAGTTCATCGCCCGGGCCAGCAGGCTCGAGCACCTGGTCGAACTCGGTTCGCTGTCCCGGCAGGCCGCACACTACCTGGATGTCGCCGTCGGGGCGGGGCTGAACGTGCTGGTCTCCGGGGCCACGCAGGCGGGAAAGACCACGATGCTCAACTGCCTGGCCTCCTCGATCGGCAGCCGCGAGCGCGTGGTCACCATCGAGGAGATCTTCGAGCTGAAGATCAACCTGCGCGACGTGGTGGCCCTGCAGACCAGGCAGCAAAACCTGGAGGGAAACGGGGAAATCAACATGCGCCGCCTGGTCAAGGAGGCGCTGCGGATGCGCCCGGACCGGCTGGTCATCGGCGAGGTCCGCGAGGCGGAATCGCTGGACATGCTCATCGCCCTGAATTCAGGGCTGCCCGGGCTTTCGACGATCCACGCGAACTCCGCCCACGACGCGCTGACAAAGATCTGCACGCTGCCGCTGCTGGCCGGGGAGAATATTTCCTCGGACTTTGTCGTTCCCACGGTCGCTGCATGCCTGGACCTGGTGGTGCACTGCCGCCGGGACGCGGCGGGCAGGCGCTTCGTCGGGGAAATCATGGCCTTGGGCCGCCGCGTGGAAAACGGGGCCATCGAGACCACCACGCTGTTCGAACACCTCGACGGGCAGCTGACCCTGGCCCCGACGGCGGACCTGGCCCACCAAAAGCTCATCGACGCGGGGATCGACGTGGCCGAACTGGGACGGATCGTGGCATGAGCGTCTTCCTGGGACTGACCCTCGGGTTCGGGCTGCTGCTGGTCTTCCGTTCCTTCACCGCCGCGGCGCACCCCGGCGCGAGGGTCGGCAACGGGCGCATCGAGACCCTGCTGCTGCATGCGGGGCTGGACAAGGTCACCCGCGGCGGCTTCATCTCCGCCTCGATCACCGCCGCGGTCATCGTCGGGCTCATCGTGCTGATCCTCACCGGTGCCCCGCTGATCGCGCTGACCTTCGCCGGGTTCGGGGCCGGCGCGCCCTGGGCGCTGGTGCGCCGCCAGGGGGCCAAGCGCGCGGCAAACCTGCGCGAGCAATGGCCCGACGTGGTGGACCACCTGCGCTCGGCGATCCGGGCAGGGATGTCGCTGCCCGAGGCGCTGACGCAACTGGGATCGCAGGGGCCCGAAGCGCTGCGCCCGGCCTTCACCGACTTCGGCCTGGACTACCGGGCCACGGCCCGCTTCAACGACTCCCTCGAGGCCCTCGCCGCGCGCCTGGCCGACCCGGTGGCCGACAAGATCGTCGAGGCCCTGCGCATCACCCGCGAGGTCGGCGGCACCGACCTGGGCGAGATGCTCGGCACCCTCAGCTCCTTCCTGCGCGACTCGGCCCGCACCCGCGGGGAACTCGAGGCCAGACAGTCCTGGACGGTGTCCGCGGCCCGCCTGGCCATCGCCGCCCCCTGGGTCATCCTCCTGCTGCTGGCCGGACAGCCGGCGGCGGTCATCGCCTACTCCTCGGTCACCGGAATACTCGTGCTCATCGGAGGGCTTGTCGTCTCGTTCATTTGCTACCGGACGATGATGCGCATCGGCCGGCTGCCCGAGGAAGAACGGGTGTTCCGATGAGCACCGCCATGATCCTGTCGCTGGTCCTCGGGCTGTCCCTGGGCAGCGGGCTGTGGCTGGTGCTGGTGCGGATCCCGGCGATGCGCCCGGTCACCTTCGCCCAACGCGTGGCCCCGCACCTGCGTGCCGGGCGCAGCGGATCGCGGATGCTCAACGAGTCCTTCGCGGCGCAGACGCCCTTCGGCCCGCTGGGCCGCATCCTTGGTCCCATGCTGGCCGACGTGGCCAGGATGTCCCAACGCCTGAACCCCAGCAACGAGGCCATGGCCCGGAGGCTGGCCCGGGCCGGGCTGGGTATCAGCGTGCTGGATTTCCGCGCCCAGCAGCTGCTGTGGTCCGCCGGGCTGACCCTGGCCGGTGCCGCGATGCTGGCCGCGAACCTCGTGGCCGGGCGCTTCAACCCGATGTTTGCGTTCCTCGTGCTGGTCTTTTGCGCCGTCGGAGGCTACCTGCTGCGCGACTGGTACCTGGGGGAGCAGACCACCCGGCGCAGCAGGCGGATCCTGGCCCAGTTCCCCACGATCGCCGAACTCATGGCGTTGGCCGTGGCCGCGGGGGAGAGCACCGTGGGATCCATCGAACGGGTGGCCCGCACCTCAAGGGGGGCGCTCAGCGAGGAATTCGCGCTGACGCTGGCCCACGTCCGCGCCGGGGCAACCCTGGCCGATGCACTGGCGGAGATGTCGGACCGGATCCAGTTGACGGCCATGACCCGATTCGTCGACGCGATCACCGTGGCGGCCGAACGCGGGACCCCGATCGCCGCGGTGATGCGGGCCCAGGCCCAGGACGTGCGCGACGCGGCCAAGCGCGAGCTGATGGAATCGGCGGGGAAGAAGGAAATCGGCATGATGGTGCCCATAGTTTTCGGCGTGCTGCCGCTGACCATCGTTTTTGCGGTGTTCCCGGGGCTCGCGCTGATCGACATGAACTACTGACAGGAGGAATCACACCGCAAACCGCCCACCGGAAGGCGGCAAGGCCACACAGGCCGGGGCACCGACGAAGCTGCCCGGGAACCGATGGCCATCGCCGCGTCCCTCGGGTCGGCGACGTGCCCCCGGGAGGGGAGGGACCGGAGACACGTGGCAAGACATCGCATCATGTAGCACCAGGCTCCCGCGGCAGTGAAGGCCGCGGGGCAATCCAGCAAGGAGAAGGAACATGAGGATCGCAGACAGGATCGGGTTGATGGTCATCGGCATGGGACTGTGGGTCGGCACCCACACCATGGACCTGGCCGGAAGCATCAAGCGCAACGAACGCGGGGATGTCCCGGGTTGGGTCATGATCTTGAAAGACTGATGTTGAAACTTAGAACACAATGACTTGACTAGCATGTATCCATGACAGACATCGATGCACCTGTGCAAGCTCCTACTCCAGAAACAAACGATACAGGCCGAGACAGTAGCCCGAGTGAACCCCCTCATGCCATTTTCGATGACAAGGTGTACGGCAAAAAGCTGGCTAAGGTCTTGCACGCCGACAATAGCTTCGACGGGCAGGCCGTGAAAGCCTTCCAACTGGCGGACTCGGCTATGCGTATTAGAATTCTTGCAAAGGTTCGAGCGAGTGGATATACCCATATGCAGAAACACTTGCCTGTAGTAACCGCACTCCTGATTTTCATACTCGGCTTTGTAGGAGTCTCACTCAAGGAAAACTTCTCCAGCCTCAGCGTCTCGCTGGCACAACTTGAAGAACTGGTTGCCAGCAATACACCGCTTGTCGAGATCACTGATTTGCTTGCGCGGACTACCGGCAACCAGAATCTGGTTTCAATAATAACGGGAGCGGTGCTGATCTTCCTGGTGCTCGCCGTCGGACGCGAGGGACGCTCGGACGCAAAAAAAGAAGCCAATCATATTGCGTGGCTCAAGGCGCTTGAGACGGCTGACGCGATAGCTACCAAATGTGAAGACGAGGAAGGCGAGGGGAAATCGAAGGCGTCAGGGACTACTGGTACCGTACCGGGCGCTGCCGGGTAGTAACATTCGACCGAGTCAGGCGGTCTCGACTTCGAAATGGAGTGGGGGACCGTTTGTCCCGTGATCTTGAAGCTCTCATGTAAGGATAAGGAAAAGGCCCCAGCCTTCGTAAGTGAAGACTGGGGCCTATCCTGGCTAACTAATTGCTGCGAACCCATTCCTTGCGGTTAGCGTCATACGTGGCCCAGTAGCCCTTGGGAGAGTCCAGGGACCCGTCGAAGAACCGACGGTCGCCATGCTCTGGGCCGTCAGCGAGCGAGCGCTCGTTGTAGGCCGTCACTTGCCACGCCCGGCGTTGTTCCTCGTACGGTCAGCAATGACGTAGGACTGGCCGGGTTTCGGCGTTGGAGGAAGAGTGGTTCCCCTCGGAACTGTCCTCTCCTGGCCGGTGTGGCCTCCGCGGGAGCCAATGATTTCGTACTGTGCGGATGCGGGAGCAGGCTGTCCCGGCTTGAGCGGCGATGATGCCATGGTCTTAGTCCCTTCAGACTAATTGGGTACGAAAACCAAGTCCTTCAGCGACTTCGACACGCCGTAAAAGTTGCGGTCCGAGATGGATAACCACTACTCTCGAAACATTCCCCTGCAAAGGAAACAACTCAATACCGAATCTCAGCCCCAGCGGCCTAGCCGCTTGGGGCTAGATTCCTTTGGTCTTGCTTTCTCGTTAAAGCCTACATCTAGTGGGGCCTCAAGGGTTAGACCCCAATATGATGTATTACACCGCTGTCATTCCACCTGCCGACTGCCCACAAGCCCTGTGGATAAACTGCCGACGTTAAGCCGCGAGAATTCAATGAATTCGAATATTTGTCCACAGGGTGAGGGCTGGTCGACAGAAAAATAAATCTCTGGCGTGTCGTTCGGCACGGCGTGTCGGAAAGTGTCCTCTGGCCGATTGCTGTAGGTGCATGTGGAATTACGGTCCCGGATTCCACCAATGCTTGAGGCCTAGATCTCGCTGTGCCTGGTCTATGAATTTGCTCCACGCCTTCTTTTGCTGAGAGCGTTCTTCATTCTTAGTATTGCCGTCGAACGACGCGCCAACCCAAGTGATCAAAAGATCCAGATAGGTGTTATACAGCTTCTGAGCCTTAGTCGATCCGATTATTTCCAGATCGTAGCGAAACTTGTATGATCCCTTTATCCTTTTTGACAGCTTACGTGACGTATTATTTATATGTTCAACAGAATGCATGTAAGCGTAATTATCCGAGCTGTAGTCATTTTCCTGTGGATAATTATTGTAATGAGATTTCTGCTGTTCTAGATAGTTTTTTATGTCTAATACAAGACTTCTCTCATATTTCGTTATCTCACGATAAAGTGCGATCCTTTGTTGTCTCTGCCAGCGCTTACTTTCATTGAATCCAGCTATCATGTATCCGGTTGCGCCTACCAAGAGTGCTACTAGGACGCTCACCGCCCCCGGTGCAATGGATTCGATAAATTCATTCATGTACTGATCATAGAAGGTGCCCGAGATCGCGTGAATTTAGTGCGCGTTGGGGTCTGGGATATTTGGGTGCAATTGGTGCGATATGGCGGATCGGGGAACATCTGGCGAGCTGGAAAAAGACGGTCTTGCGCGGGGCTTCCTTGGATGATGCACCATCAAGAAACGTTAGCGCATGGCATCGATCTTAACCAAGGCCCGGTAGGTGGCACCAATGAGCAGGATTATTCCCACGATAGCTAGTAGTCCACCTATGGAAGCTATGACAAGGAATGGGAGGTCTAGCTCCGTGGAGCCATTGTCGAAAGCCATCCGAGTGCCGAACGCAAATCCGATGAAGGTTATTAGCGGACTTGCGAGAATCAAGCTAATACCACCTACGAAAAGCCCTGCCGAGTTTTTGTACTGCATGGTTCCCCCTGTGAATGAAACTGATATTGGTAGATTACATGGCCCGGCTAATACTTCACATGTGCCCATGCCTCAGAGTTAAGGATCTTCTTGATCGTGGCAGGATACCAACGCGCTCCGCCCTGTGCTGTGGGGATCTGCTCGTCAGTGAGACCGTTGGCAATGGCCGTGAGTGTCGCACCCTCGGAGCGTTCCGCCTTGATACGTGCCACAACTTCCACGGGTAGGCCTGTGCGTCGTCCTAGGACGACACCCTGCCTCTTGAGTTCTGCGAGCGCTTCACGTGTTCGGTCGCCGATAAGACGGCGTTCATACTGAGCCACTGAGATCTGCACGTTGGCCATGAACTCACCCTGTGATGTGGTGGTGTCGAGATCCATCTCGGATAGGACCATGGCCCATCCCTGTTTGCGGGACAGTGTCATGAGGCGGGAGAACTCTTCCACGTTCCTTGAGATCCGATCAATGCGGATAGCCAAGAGGTACTGTGCCTGTCCTGCCTTGAGGAGATCCAGTGCTTCATTCAGCAGTGGCCTAGCCTTCCGGGTCATGCTCTTACCGGATGCCTGTTCCCGGATGACGATGACGTTCCATCCACGAGACTCTGCTACCTGCATTAGCACCTGCACTTGACCGTCAAGGCTTGCCCCGGACTTGGCCTGTTCCTCGGTCGAGACTCGGGCGTAAACGATGGCGGTCTGTGTGGTTTCCATGCTCTCAGTTTATACCAAACGGTCCTTTGGTTTAAATATATGCGTGACGTGGTGTGATTTCAAGGGTCGGCAGAACGCCTTAGGACAACAAGAAGAGCCCCTGTCAGAAACAGAGGCCCTTCGTTGCTGGGAAACCCAACATATTCAGTTCAGTTACTTACGGAGACAATCAGCGTGTCCGCTAGATCAACCCGCGCTAGGCGAGCAGGCCTCAGACAAGCCTCGAATCACTTCCTTGCTGGTGCCATATTCCTGGGAGAAGGTGATTGCAGCTTCGTTGTATCGTTCTGCGATGTCGCCTTCAAGTGGATCTTGAATCTTTGACGTGCTGGCATCGATGGTGTCTTCCAACATCGTGATGAAATCTCCAGTGAAAGTCACGTACTCAGTGCAGAGTGATCTATGAGTCTGCGCTGCCGCTAGCTCACTGTCTACGGCCGTCTGGGTTGCTTGCGCGCTCGCCACTTGAGCTTCGAGGGCTTGGATGGTTTTATCAGCTTTCTGATCTGCAATGACAAATCCGAGTCCACCCCCAACCACTAGTGCGATAGCTGCGCTTCCGATGATTAGCTTGTTTTTCATATTCCCCGTGTTCCCCATCGAGTGTGATCAGAGTGATTTTCAGATCCTACAGTTCATAGGAGTCACTCGGAGCATTCGGCCCATCTGATGACTTATCGTCGGCACCGAGGACACTTGCTTGCTACTCCTTGGGCTTGGTGAAGGCGGTCCATTCCTTCCCATCCCACCAACGTAGTTGGGAAGGATCTGGCTTGGGGTCTGAATAGAATCCAGGAGGTGGCAACACTTTCTCGAGGGTCTCGGGATCGGCAGTCGTGGCCACAGGTTTGGGGGTGGTGCCCTTTCTAGCCCTTGCTGACGCGCGAGCCAACATTTCATTGATCTCCCGAACTTCGTCACTGATGGGCGTAGGGACAGCCACCGCTGGTGCAATCTGCGTCTGGGCGAGTTTGGCTTCTCGGAAGGTGGCTTGGGCGTCGGCCCTTCGCCTTGCCAAGTCGTCAGCCTCTTCCTGTCGTTTACTTGCTCCCTCTTGCCAGCGCTGAGCGGCGGTTTGTCGGTGAAGGGAAGTCTGGTGTCCGCAAGCTCCGCAAGTTCCGGCCAGCGACATTGCCGCCTCAGAGCCAAACGCGGTAGTGGCAGCAACCATTACTCGCGTGAAGTTTCGTACGCCCTTTTCGACTCTTGACGCATTGCACTTCACGCAATCCCTACAGCCTGTCAATACTCTCCGCGCCATGTTCCCCATCCAGTGTGATCAGAGTGATTTCCTTGATCCTACAGAGTGCGCATGGTGCTCTCGTGGTTCTATTCATTAGATGACTCATCGTCACTCTTGATAGCTGTCGCTGGTTTGACCTCCCCGCAACTCTGATTGACTCTGATTGACGCTCCGGTATGTTTACTCCCCGAATCGTGAATTTCCCAAGCACCCTGCCCAGCGTTCCTGAGAGGCACCGGCCAAAGTTTCGGGAATGACGACCGCATCCAGGAATTAACTCTTCCTTGCAAACATTGGGGGGTGGAGCAAGCCCGTTCCCCCCGTTGATCCCTGCTTTACCCATCAACAGGCCTAGTATCTCTCCACGTGATTTCTGGATGGGCTTCCATGCATCCGATTGGGAGAATGGCCTGTGTGATCCGCTGAGACTTCCCGCCAACGAATGCCCGCAAATATCCTGCAATGCCCCCAGAGTCGATGCTATTGCTTTTGGCACCTCCATGGGCGACACCTCCAAGAGTGAGACTGTCAGTGTAGAGATAATGCGTAGAGATAATGGGTTCCATGCAAGCGAGGTTCCATGGAACTGGCAATGGGGCACGATGGGGTGACGAAGGGGTGGCGACTCCTTACCCCTTTGCCCAACTTCCTTACAAACAAAGGGATGTAAGAGAGGGGCAACGGGGATGAAGGGGATGAAGGGGTAAAACGTGAAACTCCGTCCCACTTGCTACAGCACAGGAGACGATGCCCTCTTTTTCCATACAATAAAGATTATAGAACTTTACCCCTTCATCCCCTTTGTGGCCTCTGATTCCCTTGCAAACAAAGGGATGCGGGCGAAGGGGTAGCGACTTTTTACCCCTTCGCTACCCCTTCGCTACCCCTTCGCTCCCCATTTGCCGTGGTCAATTATGCGCGAATCAGCTCAAATCCGACTACGCGAGACACTCCACCGGATGGCTTGGTTTCCATTTTGAGGTCCTTATCCCATTGGTAGCCTTTCACTCGCTTGCCGAACTGAGCATGGGCCATGGGAGTTCGTCGGTGCTTCCCACAAAGATCCATGTATCCGTCATAGAGTTCGGAGACCTTGACCGACTTGTTGATTGGGGTACCGGGGTTGTAGGTGAGGTTCGCATACTCCCGGAGGTATAGCCCGAGCAAATCTGATTCTTCGGCGGCTTCCCGTAGCCTGGCTTCCATTGGCTCAGTCTTGGGGAGCTTATTGTCGCAGTGGACCATGGCACCTTGATATGCCTGAATGAGCCTGACTGAAATGCCCTCGGCCTCGGCGTCCATCTTGCCGGGAAGGTCACTGTCCATTGGCTTACAGATTTGCCCGTCTTCACCACGCGAGTACGGCCCGGAGATGTTCACGTCATCCTTGGCCCACTGGTCCGGGTGCGTTTCAGGGATGCGACGGTAGGGCATGAGCACTGGATAAAGCCTGTCTCGCAACTGGCTCTTGTTGGCGTCTGCTTTCAGCGGGTCATTGGAGGTGATGACCATAATTCCTTGAGGCTCCACGCGTTCGGGCTGTGTCTGCATCCTGCGCACGATGTACTTACCGTTACCGGCGTAGTCCAGTAGGAAATTCTCGTCTACTTCATTGATGCACTCGGAGGCGACGACAACGCGAGAGTTTCGCATTTCATCCCTGAGGCGGGCTTGTTCGGTTCCATCTCGCATCTTCATCACGATGCGTTGGTCGTGCCGGGATACGTGGTCAGGATAGATGCGTTCCAGTAGCTCAGTGATCACGCCCTTGCCGCTGTTGGTTGCCCCGTAAAGGGAGACAAGGTGCTTCGAGTAGTGCCGGACCTGCCCCGAAAGTCCGATGCCCAAGAGCTGTTCGAGGATGCGTGCCTCTGAGCTGTCGTGGAAAGAGTCCGCACTGAGCATGTGACACCAGTTCGGAGCAACGGCCTTAGGGTTCCAGTTGTGCGGGATAGCTCGCCACACCAAACGGTCAGGCGAGGGTTCCAGTAGCTCCGGTTCCGGGTACTGCCATGCCCCGGTCGAATCTCGGAATGCTTTTTCGATGCTATGCATGTCGAGCACTCCGTTAGTGAAGACAAGATACTGCTTATCGTCGGCATCACGCGCGGTCGTATCCAACGGGAGCTTTCGTTGCAACATGGCGGCAACGGCCATTTGCCCCGCGTTGGAGTTCATCCGCTTCTGGATGATCTTAAGACCTCTAACAGCCGCTTTGATTCGTCCGTTGCTGTCGTTGATATCGGTCCCAGCTTTTGCGTTGGTCTCCTCCGTGACTTTCTGCTCCGGATTCCTCAACAGGAAATCATTCAGGAGCTTGTCGAGGAAGTAGAGGCCAAGGCCTGCGGTGATATCCACGGCGGCTCCATCCTCAACAGGCTTGTGCAACTGCCCGTCCCAGAGATACCACTGTTTTTGTGATGCGTCATAGCTGGCGAGGTCTTGCAGTTCCCCGGCGATTGCATCCGCGAGAGTTGCCTCACTCCACGGGACAGCATCCCGGAACTGCTCAGGCTCGAAAGAGGAAACCTCTTCGATGGTTTCATCCAGCCCGATAGTTTTGATTAGTTCATTGCGTAGTTCGTTCTGATTCTTTGTACTCATTGATTGTTGTCCTTACTGACATTGTTTACCTCCAAGAGGGTTTTGGGTTTGGTGCTGCATATATGCGTTCCGGCGAGCCGGTGCGGGTGTCATCCTGTGACGTGGCTTTGGGCTAGTTCCTGCTCTTGCTGTGCAAGCTCCAGGAGCAACACGTTATTGGCGTGAGTCTCGTCCGCTAGCTTCATCTGGCGACGATTCGCGTGATAGAGACGGAGACGTACCTTGTTCAGCTCCGAGCGGTCATGTAGACCCCTGAGGCTTTGGCGGGTGTTCTGGTTCGCGTGAGGCATGAATGGATATTCCTTACTATGAGTTATTATGCACAGTTTCGGATTAAAGAGGGACTGTGCGTAGAGGCAAAAAAATGGTCGCCCGATTGGATGCATTGGCACGGCCTGTTGATATGGTCAACAGGCCGTGCAATTCAATGTCAGGCTGGACAGGCCTTGAGATAAGGATTCGGAATACCTTACTCGAATAGTATACCACATGTTTATAACGATTTCAAGCGTGGCTTGCTTTTGGTTAACATGGTGTGCTAATGACTCGTACCCCACCCCCAAATAAGTCTAGGTATGTACTCCATACCCACCGACCCCCAAGTAAGTACCCTTTTGGGCATCAAAAAAGGAGCCGTGTGGACAGCTCCTGTGCGCGCGTACTTCGAGCATGGGTCTGGGTCCGGTGTTCGTGTCCTTTGGGTTGAAACGGAAAATTGAGCAGCCTCCATTCTACCTAAGAATGGTTCGCAAAGGAAGGCCCCTACCAAAAGGCAAGGGGCCTGCGTCCTACGGCGCGCGATCGCCGGTTACTCATGTGGTTCATCCAGGATTCTGGGCGGATGGCTCCCAAAGCTGTTTGCCCACCTCGGAAATCTCGAACTCAATGTCATCGGTGAAAGTTGGACCCGTGAGGTTCTTGGGCTTCTTGGGCAACTTGGGCTTTTCCCAGAGTGGCTCAGGAGTGGATGATGCCCTGCTCGGCAGTTCGGGGAGTTCCCACGGGTGCAGTGATTCCAACAGGGTCGCAACGTGAGCGTCCCGGAGCTTCTCGCCCAACGGCGTATAGGCGTAGTCGATGACATCCTCGGAGAACCGTTTGCCCTGACCGCCTCGGCTGATCTTGATTTCCGCAAACACGGAGGCCAGGAGATCCCGCCTAAGCTCTATCGGTGCGGCCTTCCATCCGGACAGCTCGAAGCCCTCGAAGATGCTCACGGTCTTGTCTTGGTTGAGGTTGAACAACTCTGCATCCAGCCCGGATATCTTCTCGGCGTGCTTGGCTTCTTTGTCGGCAATGAGTGACGGGCGTAGACCTGCCTCAATCGCTTCTGAGAGCCACTCGTCATGTTCCATGGAGATCCGGAGCTTCTCTCCCTGCGCCTCGGCGAGGCGGCGTGCTGTGCCCTCCTGTTGTGCCCTGACCTCATTGTGTTGGGACAGGAGATCAAGTGCGCGGATGCTGACGGCATCTTCCAGTGGTTCGGCTGTGATCGTGACATGTTTCGTCGTGGGGCACCGGTAGGTTCTGGGGGAGCCCGTGCCGCCTCGTTGTCCAGCGTTCATCCCACGGTCGCAAACTACGCACTGAATGATGTTGGTCAGCAATCGGACGTCGTGCCGTGTGATCGTACTGTCACGCTTCCCTGTGCGCTTGGATTCGATCCGGAGCTGAATAGCATCGAACTGATCCTTGGTGAGAAGGGGCTTCCAGTCTTTGAGTACATACAGTGTTCCTTGGTAGTCCTGCATCCCGTAGAGTCGCGGCCTCGTGAAGTAGTTCCGAACGGTTCCGGAGGTCCACGCCTTGCCGCCTTGTTTGCCGGTCTGTGGAGTCTTGAGGCCTTGAAGGTTCCACAACTCGGAGACCTTGAAGAATGACCATTCACCGGAGGCCAGCTTCTCTGCGGCCTCAACGACTGCCTGAGCTTCCGCTTTGACCCAAGAGCCGTCCCGCTCTTGACCGAATGGGCGGATCGAACCGCGATACTTCCCCGTCTCAGCAATGCGTTGGTTTGCCAGCTTTTGACGCTCGGATTTCTTCTCACCCTCGGCGGCGTCGATTGCCGAACGGATGATGGAAATCATGCCAGCATCGGAGGTAGCAAAATCCAACTTGCCGCCGTCGCACATGTAGCCCGTGATCCCGGCTCCCTTGATGCGGAGGGTGTCCAGCACGTCTCGGCTGAGTCTGTCTTGCTTGTAGGCAACCACCACAGCGGGGGCATCCAGTAGGAGCCGTTCGAAGTCTGGGCGCTCTGCTCCATTGGTGGCAGAGATCGAGTTGTCTTGGTAGATCTCGCCCAAGGTCCAGCCCTTGGCCGTGATGAATTCCTTACAGGCCTTGATCTGGGAGGAAACGCTCGCGCCCTCGTCTTCGGTTCCCTGCTTCTTGTCCCGCGAGATTCGGGCGTAAATCGCCGCTGTAGTTGTCATGGAGCAAGATTATCTCAACATAGGTACTTTGTGGTCATGGGTTGGGTCATGATCACTTTAATGAGCGCGTTGCTTGTTGCGGCGCTCCTGGCCATCGCCGGCCCGCGCCTGGAAGAGCTGTTCAACCAAGCGATCGACCGGGTTGCGGGGATGGGCTAGCGACGCGCGCATGCCACGGCCCATCGAATCCCGGAAGCACGGCACGCAGGAGAACCAGCAAGGTTCGGCGGTCGCCGAATTCGTGATGGTCTCCGCGCTGCTGATCGCGGTGTTCATGGGCATCTTGCAGCTGACTTTTGCGCTGCATGTGCGCAACACGCTCATGGATGCCGCGGCGGCCGGCGCCAGATACGGAACCCTGGCCGACCGCGGGCCCGGCGACGGGGTGCGCCGCACCCAGGAACTGATCCGCGGGGCGCTCAGCGACCGGTTCGCTTCCAATGTGCACGCCACCCCCATCGACATCGGCGGCACACCGGGCGTGCGGATCACCGTGCGGGCAGGAATCCCGCTCTTCGGTATGGTCCCCTTCATGGGCGAGTTCGTGGTCCGGGGGGAGTCGGTGCGCTATGGATAGGGCACGAGGGCACGCCGTTCCCCGGGAGGTCGGTTCCCGGCACCGGCGACCGGGTAACGCATGCCGTCCCGCCGCCGCGATCCGGGCCACAACCGCGGCCGGCCCCGCAGCAACCTGCCTGCGTCGTCGGGCCTCCCGCGGCGCACAGGACGGCTCGTCCATCATCGAATTCATCTTCCTGGTGGTGCTGCTGCTGGTGCCGCTGGTCTATCTGGTGGTGGGCGCCGCGCACGTCCAGGCGGCCAGCTACGCCGCGGTGGGAGCGGCGGACCACGCCGCCAAGGTCTTCGTCACCGCCCAAACCGAAGGCCAAGGCCGTGCAAGGGCGGCCGATGCCGTGCAACGCGCCGCGGCCAACATGGAGGTCGGGCCCGGCCGCACGCATTTCACCTACAGCTGCCGGGGCACCTGCCTGAGTGCGGGAAGCACCGTGACGGTCCATGTGTCCATTGAAACGGTCCTCCCGCTGCTCCCCGAGGGCTGGAGTTGGCGCACCGGCAGCGTCCAATCCGACGCAACCCAGCGGGTCGATCGATATGGGTAGCCGCACGGGAATACGCGCGAAGCCCCGCCCGGGGGATACTCTCGCACCCTGGCCAGCCTCCGGGGGCCACCGGAGCACGGTGCGAACCATGATTCCTCCGGGGCGCGAAGCGGGCCAGTCCATGGTGCTGATCATCGGAATGGTAGCGATCGCCCTGCTAGCCATCAGCGTCGTGCTCGCCGCCACGGCGGTCAACGTCCAGGCGCACAAGCTCCTGTCGGTGGCCGACGGTGCGGTCGCTGCGGCGGCCGACAACTTCGAGCTCACCGCCGGGGGCGAGGACATCGCCACGCTCCGCCTGCAGCCATCCGAGGTCCGGCACGCTGCGGAAAAATACCTCGGTGACGTCAACGCCGGGGCGGGCTTTTCCAACCTGCACATCGTTGCCGCCGGGGTTGAACCGGATGCAGTCACCGCACATGTGCGGCTCGGTGCGGTCGTGCATCCGCCGATCATCGGCTGGGTGGTCCCGGGCGGCGTGAATATCCGGGTGGACGCCTACGCCCGGACGCTGCTTTCGCGCTGAATCGCTGCTCCGCGGGCACTGGGCTGTGGGTGCGGGGCTGTGGGTACTGGGCCAGCCGGCTGGACCTGGGCCACGGCGCTCGCCGGGATCGCCAGCAGGCCGTATCCGAACCGCGGCACAGCTCCGGCGTTCCCGGACGCATTGGCCACAATCGCCGGCCGGGGCAATGCCTGGCCCCGCAAATGTCGTAGGCTGGAAACTACCATGGCTTCAACTGACTTTTCTGCCGAAATCAAATCACTGCGCTCCACCTATGCCTCCATTGAAGAGGTCTCCGATGTGCCGCGCATCCGTGCGGACATTGAAATGCTCTCCGAGGAAGCCGGCGTTCCCGATCTTTGGGACAACCCGGCCGCCGCGCAGGTCGTCACCTCCAAGCTTTCGCACCGCCAATCCGAGCTTGAGCGACTGACCGTCATCCACAACCGCATCGAGGATCTGGAAGTGCTCGTCGAACTCGCGGAAATGGAAGGTGACGCCGACACCTTGCAGGAGGCCGAGACCGAATTCAAGTCGGTGCGCAAGGCATTGGCCGACTTGGAAGTGGTGACCCTGCTCTCCGGCGAATTTGATTCGCGCGAGGCCGTCGTCACCATCCGTGCCGGGGCCGGAGGCGTGGACGCAGCCGATTTCGCCGAGATGCTGATGCGCATGTACCTGCGTTGGGCGGAAAAGCACGGCTACTCCACCCGGGTCATGGACACCTCATACGCCGAAGAGGCCGGCCTGAAGTCAGCGACCTTCGAGGTCAACGCCCCGTACGCATTCGGCACGCTGTCGGTCGAGGCCGGAACCCACCGCCTGGTGCGCATCTCGCCTTTCGACAACCAGGGCCGCCGCCAGACATCCTTCGCCGCGGTCGAGGTCATCCCGCTGATCGAGCAAAACGACTCCATCGAGATCCCGGAAAATGAGATCCGCGTCGATGTGTACCGTTCCTCGGGCCCCGGCGGGCAGTCCGTGAACACCACCGACTCCGCGGTGCGCATGACCCACATCCCCACGGGCATCGTGGTGTCGATGCAGAACGAAAAGTCGCAGATCCAGAACCGCGCGGCCGCGCTGCGCGTTCTGCAGTCGCGACTGTTGCTCGTGAAGAAGGCCGAACAGGACGCACAAAAGAAGCAGATGGCCGGCGACGTGAAGGCTTCGTGGGGCGACCAGATGCGCTCCTACGTGCTCAACCCCTACCAAATGGTCAAGGACCTGCGCACCGAGCACGAGGTTGGAAACACCTCTTCGGTGCTCGATGGCGAAATCGACGACTTCATCGACGCCGGGATCCGCTGGCGCGCCGCGCAGCGCCGCCCGGGGGCCTAAACACGCACCAACGCGAAGGAGGTCCCGCAGGCACATTTTGACCATGTGCCTGTGGGACCTCCTTCGTTGTCTGCCTGGAGGCAGGAACATGGGCGCATGGGCGAAAGCCTGGCCGCAATCTCGGGAGGCCGGCCGACCCGTTCGGCGGCCCATTGGGCCCTATGGGTGAATTTCCCGCTTGGACGTCCTACGATGTGGCTAAGGAACCACACGCAGGTCATGCGATGCCAAGCACCAAGCAGGGGTGCTTCGCGCCAACCGGTATGTGGTCTCCGGGTATCGTCCATCCGCAATCCCAGGAGTGCAGGAATGTTAGACAAGACCTATGAATCTGCCGGCGCCGCAGTAGCGGACATTCCCGAATCTGCCTCCATCGCGGTGGGAGGCTTTGGACTCTCGGGAAACCCCAACGCACTGATCCGTGCGGTACTGGAAAGCGG
This sequence comes from Arthrobacter sp. C2, assembly GCA_024207135.1. GTDB lineage: Bacteria > Actinomycetota > Actinomycetes > Actinomycetales > Micrococcaceae > Paeniglutamicibacter. Next base: position 147,052 of record CP042428.1, read on the forward strand.
GGTGGGAGACCTCAAGGTCGTCTCGAACAATTGCGGAACCGACGAGCACGGTCTGGGGATTTTGCTGGGTGCCGGCCGGATTTCGAAGATGACGTCCTCCTACGTCGGGGAGAACAAGGAATTTGCGCGCCGCTACCTCAAGGGCGAACTGGAGCTCGAGCTGACCCCGCAGGGAACGCTCGCCGAGAAACTGCGCGCGGGCGGAGCCGGAATTGCGGCCTTCTACACACGCACCGGCGTCGGCACCCAGGTGGCCGAGGGCGGGCTGCCCCAGCGATACGGGCCAGACGGAGAAATCGTCCAGGCCTCCCAACCCAAGGACCAGCGTGACTTTGCGCCGGGCGGGGAAACCAAGACATTTGTCCTTGAAGAATCCATCGTCACCGATTATGCCCTGGTGCATGCGGCCTACGGAGACCGTCATGGAAACCTCGTGTTCAACAAGGCCGCCCGGCAATTTTCGCCCGTAGCGGCGATGGCAGGGAAGATCTGCATTGCCGAGGTGGAGCACCTGGTCGAGCCTGGCGAACTCGATCCCGATGCAATCCACCTGCCCGGGGTCTTCGTCCACCGCGTGGTCGAGGTCGGAACCGACATCGAAAAGCCAATTGAAAAACGCACCGTGCAGGCAGCAAGCGCTGCATCGGGCGACCGGCCGCTGACGAAGGAGGCCTAGGCAATGTCTTGGTCACGCAATGAAATGGCGGCACGCGCCGCGCTTGAACTGCCGGACGGTGCATACGTGAACCTGGGGATCGGGCTGCCCACGCTCGTGCCGAACTATGTTCCGGCCGACCGCACGTTGGTGCTCCAATCGGAAAATGGGATCCTTGGCGTTGGCCCTTATCCCGCCGAGGCAGATGTCGATCCCGACCTGATCAATGCCGGGAAGGAAACCGTGACGGTGCTTCCCGGCGCCAGCTACTTCGATTCGGCCACCAGCTTCGCGATGATCCGCGGCGGCAAGATCGATGCAGCAATCCTCGGTGCCATGCAGGTTTCCGCCGCCGGAGACCTGGCCAACTGGATGATTCCGGGCAAGATGGTCAAGGGCCCAGGAGGAGCCATGGACCTGGTCCACGGTGCCAAGCGCGTGATTGTCCTGATGGAGCATGTGGCCAAGGACGGTAGCGCGAAGATCGTCAACGAATGCTCCCTGCCGCTGACCGGCCGTGCGGTGGTGCAACGCATCATCACAGATCTCGCCGTCATCGACATCACGGATGCAGGGCTTCGGTTGATCGAATGCGCTCCCGGTGTCACCCCCGAACAGGTCCAGTCCGCGACGGAAGCGCCGTTGTTGCTGGGATAGCGCCGGTTCCCGGTCGTTCACGAGGTCATCGATCCCTGCGCCGGGCGCGGGCACGTCGTTGCGTTAGCGGGAGACTTGCCAGCGCGGTGGTGAGCCCGCTGTCCGCGGTTGACCGTCACGGATCGGATACGCAGCGCGCGCCCATCGGACTCACAGTTTCGTGACACACCCGCTTTTAGTCCCGGATGTGTGCCGCCGGGACGGATAGAGTTCAAGGGCTGGCTTTGCAACTTCCTTCAACCAAGTCCCGTGCCTGGATCATGCGCCGGCGATCCCGCGGGCAGAGCTGCGATGATTAGATTCGAAAACGTCACGATGGTCTATGACCAAAAGTCACGCCTTGGTTCGGAGAATGCGCGCCCTGGCCTCGACGACGTAACCATTGAGATTGACCGCGGTGACTTCGCGTTTCTTGTGGGGGCCTCTGGCTCCGGCAAGTCCACATTCCTCCGCCTGATCCTTCGCGAAATCGTTGCAACCGGTGGTTCGGTGCACGTTGCCGGGCAGAACGTTGCACGTATCCCCTCGTGGCGCGTGCCCAAGCTGCGCCGAGGCATCGGCGTCGTGTTCCAGGACTTCCGCCTGTTGCCGCAGAAAAACGTGTTTGAGAACGTCGCCTTTGCGATGCAGGTGGTCGGGGAAAGCCGAAGCGCCATTCGCGACCACGTGCCCGAGGTCTTGAAACTTGTAGGCCTCGAAGGCAAGGAAAAGCGCCAGCCCGACGAACTTTCCGGCGGTGAACAACAGCGCGTGGCCATAGCCCGCGCCATTGCCAACAAACCACAGATCCTGCTCGCTGACGAGCCCACGGGAAACCTGGACCCAGCAACGAGCGTCGGGATCATGAACGTGCTGGACCGGATCAACCAAAACGGCACCACGGTGATCATGGCCACGCACGATGACGGCATCGTCAACTCAATGCGTCGCCGGGTCGTCGAGCTTTCACTCGGCAAGATCATGCGCGATGAAAGCGCCGGCGAATACACCTCGATGATCCCGGTGATCAACCAGGACGGCACGCGCGAATTGCGGCAGGCCGATCACAGCACATGGCAAAAACCGTCGACAGGTAACCAGGCCTTTGCACCGTTCGACACTGAGGACGACATGCCATGAAACTCGGATTCATTCTTGGCGAAGTAGGCTCAGGCCTCCGCCGCAACCTTTCCATGGTCGTATCCGTCGTCTTGGTCACCTTCATTTCGTTGACGTTCGTGGGCACCGCTGCCTTGATGCAGATGCAGATCACGCAGATGAAGGGCTACTGGTACGACAAGGTCCAGGTGGCCATCTACCTCTGCGGTGAACACAACGAAGGTACCAACTGCGCCGAGGGCGCGGTCACGGAAGGCCAGCGCGGCGAAATCGAGTCCATGCTGGGCTCGGCGGCCGTCAAGCCATACGTGGAGAACTTCGAGTACGAATCGAAGGAGCAGGCGCTCACCCACTTCCGCGAACAGTTCGAGAACTCCTCGATGAGCGAAACGGTCACGGCGGACCAACTGCCCGAGTCGTTCCGCGTTTCGCTGGTCGATCCGGAGAAATACCAGATCATCAAGGAACTCTTCTCGTCGATGGACGGCGTGGACGTGGTCGTAGACCAACGGGAGTTACTGGAAAAGATCTTCTCCATCATCAATATCGCTTCCTTCGTCGCCATCGGCATTGCCGGGGTGATGATCCTGTGTGCCGTGCTGCTTGTGGGCACGACGATTCGCCTATCGGCCTACCTGCGCCGCCGTGAAACCGGCATCATGCGCTTGGTTGGCGCCTCGAAATCCTCACTCCAACTACCCTTTGTCCTGGAAGGTGTTATCTCCGCGCTGATTGGTGCGCTGCTGGCCTCCGGGGTCTTGTGGGCTGCGGTGAGATTCCTTATCGACGACAAGCTGGCACTGGACTACAAGGACACGGCGTTCATTTCCACCGGCGAGGTATTCATGGTCGCGCCATGGCTGATCCTGCTGGGTGTGGTTCTGGCTGGTGTATCGTCGTTGGTAACCTTGCGACGCTACTTGAAGGTTTAGTGCGTCGCTTCCTCATGTCAGACTCGCTTCCCATAGGACTCAAAGGACATTTATGTTAGCCAAAGCAGTATGGTGCCGGATTGCGCGTTCAGGGGCCGTGGGTGCGCTTTCAATCGCACTCCTGGTTTCCGGAGGCGTAGGCGCCCACGCCGATGAGCTAGATGACCGCAAGGTCCAGGTAGAGCAGAACATTGACAATCTCTCCGAGGATCTTGAAGTCCTTGACGGTGATATCAAGGCCACCGACGCAAAACTCCGTGGATTGCAGGCGCAGCTTCCCGCTGCCGAGCAAGCCTTGGCCGATGCCCAGGGCAGGGTGCGCCGAGCTTCCGACGAAGCGGCGGACCTCGCCCGTCGGGTGCAGGCTGCCCGCGAAACCCGCGACCAGCTGAACGTGAAGATTGCCGAGGGCAAGGCGAAGCTGGAGGACTCCAAGCAAATCATTGGCCAGATCGCCACTGAGGCCTACAAACGTGGAGGGGTCTCGTCCGACCTGTCCTTGCTGTTGAACGCGACGTCCGACGGCAACCTGGCAGCAGGGATGGACTTGGCCGACCAAGCCATGCGTTCGCAGAACGCGGCGCTTGATGCCCTCTCCGAGCAATCCGCCACCGACGCGAACGCCAAGTTGCGGTTGGCGGCGGTTGAAGCCGAAATCACCGACCTCAAGTCCGCCGCCGACGCTGCGCTGGCGCGTGAACAAGTTGCCCGAGACGATGCGGAATCGAAGAAGCAGTCGCTCGACGGCATCATCACCCAGACCGACGCCTTGAGTGCCGAGCTCTTGGCCCAGCGTCCGCGAATCCAGCAAAGACTGCGCGCCGAGGAAGTCGAAAAGGCACAGGTAAATGCGGACATCAAGGAGCGGCAGGAACGGCTGATCCGTGAGGAAGCCGAACGCAAGCGCAAGGCCGCGGAGGCCGAACGCAAGCGCATCGCCGAGGCAAAGGCCAAGTGGGAGCGCGAGGAAGCAGCGAGAGCCAAGAAGGCCAAGGAAGAAGCTGCGCGGCAGAAAAAGAAGGACACCTACGTCAAGCCACAATACGTGGCCCCGAAGCCGCAAGCCGTTCCCCAGGAACGTAGCTCGTGGGGCCTGATCAAGCCGGTCTCCGGTGGACGCCAGACCTCGGGCTTTGGCTGGCGACCCACTCCGTCCGGAACGATCGACTACGGGGGCCGTGGCGGCTACGTGCACGCCGGCGTCGACTGGGGCTTCGGCGGCCAGTGTGGTTCTCCGGTGCATGCCGCTGCTGACGGCGAAGTGTGGATGGCTGGCTGGGGTGGAACCTCCGGAAACAAGGTCACCATCAGCCATGGCGTGGTCAAGGGCAGGGCCCTGGCGACAAACTACCACCACATGCAGCGCGTGGTTGTGAGCGTGGGGCAGAACGTCAGGCAGGGCCAGCTCATCGGCTACGTCGGCACCACGGGCAATTCCACCGGCTGCCACATGCACTTTGAGACCATCGTCAACGGTACAGCCGTAAACCCATTGGGACTTCTCTAGCGGTAAGCTATAAGCTCGCCAAGTGAAGAAACCACTCGCGGAGAGGAGAAGCCAACGTGTCTAAGAAAGACCCGCAAGAACGGATCATTGCAAGCAACCGCAAGGCCCGACACGACTTCGAGATTCTCGATACCTACGAGGCTGGCATGGTACTCAGCGGGACCGAGGTCAAGTCGCTGCGTGAGGGCAAGGCATCGCTGGTCGACGGGTTTGGGCAGTTCTATCGCAACGAGTTGTACATCGAGAACGTCTACATTCCGGAGTACCTCAACGGTTCGTGGACGAACCACGCCGCACGGCGGCGACGCAAGCTGCTGCTGCACCGCATGGAGCTCCTGAAGATCGAGCGGAAGATCAACGAGGCCGGTCTGACGATCGTGCCGCTGAGCCTGTACTTCAAGAACGGGCGCGCGAAGATCGAAATCGGTGTGGCCAGGGGCAAGAAGGAATACGACAAACGCCAATCCTTGCGTGAGAAACAGGACAACCGCGAAGCGCTGCGCACCATGCGGGAACGAAACCGCGGGGTGCGCGACTAGGCCTGGCCGTGCCAAAGGAATAGACCTGACGCGAATGTGCGTTAGACTAGATATGCACGGTTGATCCGTGTGGTTGGGGCAGCGCAAGCTGCTCATTGACAACAAAATACGGGGATGATCGGTTTCGACGGTGTGAGTCGCGACATGTGAAGCGGGCCGAGGATGCAAAGTTATCTCGTTAACGATCTTTGCAAAACAATAAGTGCCGACTCAAAGCGCACTGACTTCGCTCTCGCTGCCTAAGCAGCCAGACAGTCCGTAAGCCAGGGGATGCTATCGCCCCTGTTCCTTACGTCATTTAGATAGCCACTGCGGGAAGTTAGTGTTACCGGAACGGCCCGCATAATTTAGGTAACTGTGCCCGGACCAGCCGCTTGTTTGCAAGACGACTGGGGCAGAGAAAATCCAACGCAAACTGCGCCCGGAGAAGACCTGGCAACACCACATCGGACGGGAGTTCAATTCTCCCCATCTCCACAACGAAGGCCCTGCAGATCCACGGATCCGCAGGGCCTTTCTTGCGCCTGAACGATTTTCCGAATCTTGGCACCCAATCGAGGCGGTGGCATGCAGGACCGCGGCTAGAAGAGCAGGGAGTTGGTTTGCCTCCGGTGTTGCCAGTAGTCGTTGCGACGCGGGACCTGTTCCGGATCGAGGTACTTGGGCAACAAAACCGCGGGCAAGCCATCGCTGTCCCGGACCAGTTGAATCTTCCCGGAGTGGAAATCATGGTGGTGCGAGCTGCAACCGGGGCCGATATTTTCCACACTCGTCACCCCGCCGTCTTCCCACGAGTCGATATGGCACATTTCGCAGTGCTCCGGCGGCACCGCACAACCCGGAACCAGGCATCCGCCGTCCCTGGCGAGGATGCCCTCCCGCATGTAATCCGGGACGAACCGCTGTTCCCGGCCCAGATCCAGGATCTGGCTCTCGCCGTTGAACGTGGCTGGCAATACGCCTGCGTCGCACAACACCCGTCTGAGTTCCCCGGGGCTGATGTCCAGCCCGTGGGCGCTGATGCCGGCTCGTTCGGCCAGCCCAAGAAGTGTTTCGAGTTGGCAGTGGACCACCAAAGTCGCCCTGGCCCGGCCCTTGCCGCCCGTGGCGGAACCACCGACGCTTTGCAGCGCGTTGAGGATTGATTGGAGGTGGCGACGTGCCGGTGTCAATCCGTCAAGGCGGGAAGCATCTTCCTGCCATTGCCCTGTCGGGGCCTCTTCGGGAATCCCTAGGGCAGGCGCGTCCTGCTCTTCGCCAATGGTGGTCTTGGTGGCTTCGTTGGCCTTGTCGTCCTTGGTGACGGCGAACCCTGGGTCCGTGTCGGCGGCCTGGGAGCGATCGTTTGTCGGGGCATCCGGGGCAACCGCCCAGGCGGGAATCGGACGCGCGTCGTTCAGATCCGTCGCGCTGCCGTCCTGGCCTACGGGGCCTTGGGCCCGGGCCGCGGCATCGCGGGCAAGACCGTCCCTGTTGCCCGCAGCGGTGCGCGCGTTGTCCGCATTGGCGAAGTGCGACAGGAAGATCTCCGCGTCCACGTTAAGCATGCATAGGTTGAAGTACGAGAAGTGCTCGGTGCGGCGGGTCAGGAAGATTCCGGTCTTGGCGTCGATCTCTTCGTCGCTGGGCTCGCTGGGGGCAGATTCCTCCAGGTGACGCTGCCAGGCGGTGACGAGCTTGCCGGTCGCCTGGGGACCCTGGGTGCGCAACGACTCCAGGACCTTGTCCTCCAAGGTGGTGGCGAGTTCCTCGGCCTTGGGTTGCTTTTTGATGACGGGTGCAACCTTGTCCATCTTCTTCGCCAGCTGGATCGCGTGCCTGGGATCAACCGTCCCCGACTGGGCGTCCTCGGAGAGCTTGGGGTAGCGGGCCGGGCGGCTGATCCCGTTGACGTCCACGTGGGGTGCCAGCGCGGTGGCGGCATTGATCCGGTCACGGACCTCGAAGTATGCGGTCCCCAACAGGTGCTGCAGGAAGTCCGCAGTGTCCTTGTGGGGCCGCCGCCCGATCGGCGCCGTCAGCGGGTCGGCGGGCAGGGAGCTCTTCCCCGCCAGGAACGGTGCGGGGTCGGCCACGATGGCGGAGAGCTGCTCCATGGTTTCGAGCGGCAACTCGTGGGCCAGAGTGCGCTGGGCGGATTGTGCGGCGAGGATCTGGGTGTAGGTTGTGCGCCGGTGGGCACGTTCGACGATCAGTGCGACCATGGCGGCCTCAGTGGGAGAGGTTGACCCGGTGGCCAGTTCGGTGGCGGTGGCAACGAAGAATTCCTCGGCGGCGAGCAGCAGGCGCAAGCGATCGGCCCGGGACACGGGTTGGCCGGGCGTGGAGCCCTGGCCGGTGTGTCCGCGGCCTTGGCCCAGGAGCTGGGTGAACTGCTCGGTGTTCATGCCTTTGAGCATGCCCGATCCGCCGGGTTCGTATCCAGAGGGTTTGCAATTCTGTGGATAACCGAAAAATGAATGCGGGATCGTGGCCGGTGAGGGCAGGGGGGCGCGGTCGGGGCTCCCGGGCCGGGTGTGCGGCGGGACGGCAAAAGGACGGGCGAGGGCCCTGCGAACCGGAATCATCCCGGTGTGCAAGGCACCCGTCCGTCCTTTTGGCCGGCGGACACGGGGCCGCCGCGGCGCGTGGGTGCGGGGTTGGTTACTCGTCCGCGCCGGTGGTGATCGAAGGCGCGGTCTTCGGCGCCTTCAGCGCGGCCAGGCGTGCCTCGATCTCGGTCTGCTCGCCCATGTCCTCCAGCGAGTTGAACTGCGCGTCCAGCGACGAGGAGGCAAGCTCGGCGGCGCCGCGCACGCGGGCCTCTTCGCGACGGATCTTTTCCTCGAAGCGGCCCACCTCGCTGGAAGGATCCATGATGTCGATGGACTTCACGGCCTCCTGCACCTGGTTCTGCGCCTGGGCGGACTTGGCGCGGGCCACAAGCTCGTCGCGCTTGGAAACCAGTTCCTGGCGCTTGGACTTCATGGCATCCAGGCCGGACTTGAGCTTCTCCACAATTTCGCGCTGCGAGGTGATGGTCGGCTCCGAGGACTTCGCCTCGGACTCGGCCTGCATCTGGCGCTGGATGGCGACCTTGGCCAGCGAATCGAACTTGTCGGCGTTGGCGGTGTCGCCGGCGGAGCGGAAATCGTCGGCCTTGCCCGAGGCGGCCAGGGCCTTGCTGCCCCAGTCGGAGGACGCCTGGACATCCTCGTTGTAGTCTTCCTCGATCATGCGCAGGTTGCCGATGGTCTGGGCGACGGCGGTTTCGGCCTCAGCGATGTTGTCGGTGTAGTCGCGGACCATCTGGTCGAGCATCTTCTGGGGATCCTCGGCCGAGTCGAGCATGGCGTTGATGTTGGCCTTGGCCAGCTGGGCGACTCGACCAAAAATAGACTGCTTTGCCACGGTGAGACCTTTCGTTGACTGACTGGTTGATTTCTGTCGCGCTTCCGGTGCCGGAAACGCAGTACTGCAATCTGTGGGGTCCCGGTCGGTAGCCGGGATCCGTGGCACCGACCGGGGCGGTCGGTTCCGGTGCTGGGGTGCTGCCGCCTAGAAGTTTCCTCCCGCGCCATCGCCGAATCCGCCGCCGAAGCCACCGCCGCCGCCGAATCCGCCGAACCCGCCGCCGCCGAAGATGCCGCCGCCGGAATCACCGGAGTGCGAGCCGCCGCGCAGGATGGAATCGATGAGGATGCCGCCGAGGATGGCTCCGCCCAGGCCGTTGCTTCCGCCCCGGCCGCCGCCGAACCCGCCGCCGAAGCCGTTGACGTCGTTCTCCGCCTCGCGGGCGGCCTGGTCGGCCAGCGCCGAGGCGTGCTCGGCGTAGGACAGGGCATTGACCGGGTCGGAGGAGGCCAGGCGCAGCGCTTCCTCGAGGTTTCGCTGGGCTTCTGCCAGCCGGGTGCGGGCCGTGGCCCCGACGCCGCCGCGACGGGCGCGGATGAAGTCGTCGGTGCCGGTGATCTTCATTTGCGCGGAGCGGATGGCCGCCTGCAGCTGGTCGGCCGCACGGCGGTTGCGTTCCTGCGCATCGCGGATCTGGTTCAGCTGCTCGTTCAGCGGGCGAAGCCCGGCGTCGACTTCGGCCAGCAAGGCGACCGGGTCCACCCGTCCGGTGCCGACCTGCGCCTGGACCGAGGACAGCGCGGATTCCAGGGCGGCGACGGATCCGGCCAGCTCCGGGTTGGAACCGTTGGCGACCAGGGCGCGTCCCTGGGCCAGGTCCTGGGCGGCGGTGGAGACCAGGGACTCGAGGTCGGTGCGGGCCTTGTCCAGGTCGTCCCCGGCGTGCGCAACGGCGTCGAGCAGCACGGTGGCCTGGTGCACGGCGTCCTCCCCGGCGCGGACCGCAACGGCGGCCTCGGCGGTTTCGGCCGCGGCGATCTTCGCCTCGGCGGTGGACACCGCGGTGTCGGCGAAGTCCAGCCGTTCGGTGGCCTCGGCGATATTGGTGTGGACCTGGTTCAGCGCGCTGTCGGTGTAGCGGGCTGCGAACTCGGTGAGCTGGGACTGGACCGAGCCGACGCGCTGGCGCAGCGGCACGATCCGGGCCTTGAGCGAGGCGGCGGCCTCCGGTGCGTTCTTTTCCAGCTCGCGCAGCGAGGCGAATTCCTCGGTGTGCTGCTCGAGGGTCTCGTTGACGGCCTCGCAGCGGCGGATGATCTCACCGAGCCAGGAACGCTGTTCTTCCTCGGTGTCGGGGATCTCGTCGTCCAATTGCTGCTGCAGCTTGAAGGACTCGGACATGTGGGTCTTGGCCGTCTCGATGTCCTCCGCGAAGGGCTTGATGGCGGCCTCGCCGAATTGCGCCTGGGCGAAGCCGACCTCCTGCTCGGAGGAGCGGATGGCGTCGTCGGCGGCAATGAGCAGGCTGCCGGCCTTGGTGCGCAATTCCGGGATGCCCAGCGACGCCAGGGGGTCCAGCGGCTTGCCGTCGGGACCGGTGGCCACCTGCGGGAGCTGCGCGGGGAGCTTCTTGCGGCGCGTCAGCGCCCAGGCGGTCGCGCCGCCGACCACCACGACGCCGCCGACCAGCAGCCAGCCGGCGGTGCCGCCGCCGGATCCGCCGTTGGAGCCCGAACCGTTCGAGCCGGTGGCTGCTTCGTCGCCGTCGGGGGTCTTGCCGTTGGAGACGTTTTCGATGCCGGTGACCGCGCCCAGGGCAGCTGCTGCCCACTCATCGTCGGACAACTCCGGCTTGACCATCTGGTTGAAGATGTCCTGCTGGAATTCGTGCAGTTCGCTGCGGTCGTTGGTGACCAACGTGCCGAAGCGCTGCTGCGTTGCGACGGCCAGCACCATGTCGCTGGTGCCCATGTTCTTGGACTCGGCAACCTTTTCGATCCAGGCCGCGGGGTCGTCCGGGTTGCTGAAGGTGTCGACGTAGATGACGTAGAGCGACTGGCCGGTGTCCCGTTGCAGCTGCTTCACCGCGTTCTCGACCTCGGAGGCGTCCGAACCCAGGACGTTGGCCTGGTCCACGACGAACTGCCCCGGGGGGATCTGCACGGGGGAGTCGGCCAGGGCCGGGGGTGCAAGCATGAACAGGGACAAGATTCCTGCGGAGGCAACAAGTGCCATCCGCCGGGGGAGCGATTTCATGGTTTTCCTTCACCCTTGCATGGTCGGCCGCAGAAAATGCGCGTATCGTTGCATGATTCCATGCAACTCTCCGGTTTCTGCTGTCGATGTTGATTCTAGGTGGGTGAATCGCGCGAGTCCACAGAATCGCCGGTGCACGGGGCAGGCGGTTTCCGAATCACACCTTCTCACAGCCGACACTCAGGTTCTCCTTTTCGCCGCCACAGCCCTTGCGGGCATAGTTGTAACCAGGAAACGCAGAGGAATCCACCGTCAGGGATGGGAAGAACAGTCATGAGCGAGAACCAGTTTGAGCAGCCGGGCACCGGCCGAGATCCGGAACGGCAGCCGGAATCCGGTGCCGTGCCGCCGCGGCCCGCGACCCCGCCGAGCACCCCCGCCAACGGATTGGGCGACGCGTCCGCGGGCACCGAGGGCACGCAGCCGGTCTCCCGCATCGAGGGGGCCGCGGATCCGACGCAGGCACTGCCGCGCCACTCGGGCAACCCGGGCCAGGACGCATCGGCACCGGACGCATCGGCCCAGGGTCCGGCAGCCGGCGCGCAGCCGCAGCATCACTACGGGGCCCCGGCCGCGGCGCAGCAGCCGGCGCATGCCTGGAACTCCGCGCCGCAGGGCGGTTCGCCCTACGGCACCCCGACCGCCGAGGAACACGCCTCCGCCTTCGGTGCACCGCTGCCCCCGGCCCGGAACAACGCGCCGAAGAAGTTCACCTCCGGTGCCCTGATCGTGGGCATGGTCGCCGCCGCCTTCATCGGCGCGGGCGGCGCAGTGGGCGCCAACTACGTGATGAATTCCAATCCCACGGCAGCGGCCTCGTCGAGCACCACCCCGCAGGGCGACGTGGTCATCAACAACCCGAAGAACGTCACAGCGGTCACCGCCGCGGCCGCCAAGGCCAGCCCCAGCGTCGTGACCATCGACGTCGCCGGCAGCTCCGAGGCTGGCTCGGGCTCGGGCATCATCCTGGACAAGGCCGGGCACATCCTGACCAACACCCACGTGGTGACCCTGGGCGGGACCACCAACAGCCCGAAGATCGCGGTGCGCACCTCCGACGGGAAGGTCCACGACGCCACCGTGGTGGGCACCGACCCGCTCTCGGATTTGGCAGTGATCAAGATCGAGGCGCAGGACCTGGTCCCGGCCGAGCTGGGCACCTCCGGGAGCCTGAACGTGGGCGACACCGCCATCGCGATCGGCGCCCCGCTGGGCCTGAGCGGCACCGTCACCGACGGCATCATTTCCACGCTGAACCGCACCATCTCCGTCGCCTCCTCCGCGGTGCCCAAGCAGTCCGAGGGCAACGACTCGAACGACAACGGCAACCAGTTCAACTTCCAGTTCCCCGGCGCCCCGGAGCAGCAGCAACAGCCATCCAGCTCCGAGGGCTCGATCTTCATCAACGTGATCCAGACCGACGCGGCCATCAACCACGGCAACTCCGGCGGCGCGCTGGTGGACGTGAACGGGAACATCATCGGGGTGAACGTCGCGATTGCCTCCTCCGGCTCCAGCGCCAGCTCCTCGGGCGACAGCGGATCGATCGGCGTCGGGTTCGCCATCCCGATCGACTACGCCAAGCGCATCGCCAACGACATCATCGACAACGGCTCGGCCACCCACGGGCTGCTCGGGGTCACGGTGCAGGCCAAGGCCGCCAGCGCCAACGGCTCGAACGCGTCCTCGTTCAGCGTCGGCGCCGAGGTCAAGGAGGTCGTCGCCGACAGCCCGGCGGCCAAGGCGGGATTGAAGGCGGGCGACGTGATCACCGGCGTGGATGCACGCAGCATCTCCGACAGCACCTCGCTGACCGCCGCGATCCGCGAGATCCCGGCCGGCGGCACCACGGTGGTCCACTACTCCCGCGGCGGCGCCGCGGAGTCGACCACCGTGACGGTGGGCAAGACCCCGGCGCAGTAGCGGCGCACCCTGGCGACACACGGCGCAACATGGCCGGTGCCGCCGGGGGTCACACCGCGCAACGCGGGGCAATGCGGTGAAACATTGACGGACGCGGCGTGCCGGCGGCCAGGGCCATCCCCGGCGCCCGGTGCGCCGCGTTTGCCGCATGCGCGCGCGCTTGCCGCGCCGGTGCACCCGCCCCGCCCCGCCGTCCGCCCGGGGCCGGGCCAGCGGGCGCCTCCGGGCACCGATACGATGGACCCTGGGAGATCGGCCGGTCCCGCCCGCCATCGGCGGCGCCCGGTGCGCACCGGACGCCCTCTCCCACGCAGATCTGTCCAAGTTTCCAGAAAGGCAGCAATGAGCCAGAACACCGGCACGCCCCTGAACATTCTCGTGTTGGTCAAACACGTGCCAGATGTCCAATTCGAGCGGCACCTGACCTCACCGGGGCAACGCCTGGACCGCTCCGACTCGGTCCTGTCGGAACTCGACGAGTACGCCATCGAGGCGGCCCTGGCCCTGTCCGAGTCCCGCGGCGGCGAGAAGGCGGGGAACACCGTCACGGCCATGACCATGGGTCCCGACGCAGCGGCGAACGCCGTGAAGAAGTCCCTGCAGATGGGGGCGGCCGCGGGCGTGCACATTTGTGATCCCGCGCTGGCGGGTTCCGACGCCGGGGCGACCTCCCTGGTGCTGGCCACCGCCATCAAGCAGCTGGGCGGCTTCGACGTGGTACTCACCGGCATGGCCTCCACCGACGCGGAGACCTCGCTGGTCCCCGCACAGCTGGCCGAACGCCTGGGCCTGGCGCAGCTGACCAACCTCTCGAAGCTGGAAATCGCGCCCGGAACCACCACGGTCACCGGGCTGCGCGTCGGCGAGGACGGGGTCCAGTCACTGGAAGCCGCGCTGCCGGTGCTGGTCTCGGTCACCGACCAGGCCAACGAGCCGCGCTACCCGAACTTCCGCGGGATCCTGGCGGCGAAGAAGAAGAAGATCACCACGCTGACGCTCGCCGAACTGGGCCTGGCCGAGGGGGCCGTGGGCGCCGCGGGGTCCGCGACCCGCGTGCTCTCCGCCGCACCGCGCCCGCCGCGCGCCGCGGGGCAGGTCATCACCGATTCCGGCGAGGCCGGCATCGCGCTGGTGGACTTCCTGGCCGACGCCAAGCTGATCTAGCACCACTTTCAAGGGGAACAACATGTCGAACATCCTGGTATACATCCACGCCCCCGCCGGCGCGCCGACCAAGGGGCAGCGCGAGCTGCTGGCCCTGGCCGCCCGCCTGGGCGAGGCCAGCGCGGTGCTGGGCGGCCCGGCCGACGCCGCCGCACTGTCAGGGCTCGCCTCCGCGGGCGCCACCGGCTTCTACGCCGCGGCCGGCGGCCTGGACGCCACCGGGCTCATCGCCCCGGCGGTCTCGCTGCTGGAGGCCGCGGTGCGCGCATCGGGCGCCACCGCGGTGCTGCTGCCCAACACCGTCGAGGGACGTGAAATCGCCGCACGCGCCGCCGTGCGGCTGGACGCCGGGGTCATCACCGACGCCATCGACGTCGACGCGGATTTCACCGTGACCAAGCCGGTGCTCGCCGGCAGCTACACCGTCAAGGCGCAGGCGACCCGCGGCCCGGCGTTGATCACGCTCAAGGCCAACAGCGTCGAGCTGCGCGAGGCGGCCCCCGCCGCCGGCGCGGCAGCCCCGGTGCACGAGCTCGAACTCGGTGAGGCCGGCCCGGCGGCCCGCATCACCGCCACCGCCGAGCACACCGCCACCGGCCGCCCGGAACTTTCCGAGGCCCGCTTTGTGGTGGCCGGCGGACGCGGCGTGGACGGGGACTTCGGCCCCGTCGAGGATCTTGCCGACGCGCTGGGCGCGGCGGTGGGCGCCTCGCGCGCCGCCACCGACGCCGGGTGGATCGACCACTCCGCGCAGGTCGGGCAGACCGGCACGACGGTCTCCCCGCAGCTGTACATCTCCGCCGGGATCTCCGGGGCGATCCAGCAGAAGGCCGGCATGCAGACCGCCAAGACCATCATCGCGATCAACAAGGACCCCGACGCACCGGTGTTCGAGATCGCGGACCTGGGCATCGTGGGCGATTTGGCCCAGGTGCTGCCGCAGGCCGCCGCCGAGATCCGCCGGCGCAAGGGCTAGTCGCGTGGGCATCTTCGATCCGGCCGTGCAGCAGGTGCGCCGGGTGCTGTGCTTCGGCGCGCACCCCGACGACCTGGACTTCGGGGCCTCGGGCACCGTGGCGGCCTGGACCGCCGCGGGCGTGCAGGTCGAGTACTGCATCATGACCGACGGCGACGCCGGGGGCTTCGACGCGCGCACCGCCGAGGCGATCACCGCCACCCGGCATGCCGAGCAGCGTGCCGCCGCGGCCCTGGTGGGCGTTGACACCGTGCACTTCCTGGGGGAGGCCGACGGGTTCCTGGAGCCCAACCACCGCGTCATGAAGCAGGTGGTCGCGCTGATCCGCGCGCTGCGCCCCGACGTCGTGCTGGCCATGCACCCGGAACGCAACTGGGAGCGGATCCAGCGCTCGCACCCCGACCACCTGGCCTGCGGGGAAGCGGTCACCCGGGCCATCTACCCGGCGGTGGAGAACCCGTTCTCCTACCCGGAACTGCTCGAGGCGGGACTGGAAGCGTACAAGCTGCCGTGGCTGTGGCTCTACGGGGCCCCGGCCGAACGCGAAAACCACCGGGTGGATGTCACCGCGGTGTTCGAGCTCAAGCTCGAGGCGCTGCGCCAACACCTGAGCCAGCACCCCGACGTGCCGGCCATGGAACGCTACGTGCGCGCCCAGTCCGAGGCGCAGGGCGCCGCGGCGGGGTTCGGGCCCGGTGCTGTGGCCGAGTCCTTCCACGTGGTCGCGGTCAACGCGGCGGACACCATCGCCGGCTTCTAGCCCGGGCGCTTCCGGCCCCGGCGCTTCCAGCCGCAGGCCGGCGGCGCCTTAAACACGAGTGGGCCGCCTCCCTGTCGCAGGGGAGGCGGCCCACTCGTCGTGGGCGGCGCGGGTGCCGCGCCGGGACCGCAATCGTGCGCTACTTGGCCTCGGGCAAATCCAGCACGGCCAACGGCTCGGTGCTCGGGGCGGTGCTGCTTCCGTCGCCCGGTTCCACCGAGACCATGACGGAGGCGAGCTGGTCCACCCCGTTGAACCCCTCCTTGACGGGCTTGTCCGACGGGGCGATGGTGGCCAGCAGGGTGGGCCGGTCGGTGGAGGCCTCGATGAGCCACACCACGTAGTCCTCGGTGGGGTCGATGGCCGGCAAGCCGGTCAGCTCGATCATCCCGGCGTCGGCCTTCGCGGAGGTCTTGAGCACCGCATGCCCGCCGCCCTCGAGATCGGCCTGGGCGACGACCTGGTCGGAGGCACGTTCGACCTTGGAAACGTAGTTGGTCGGAATCAGGTTCACCAGCCCGGCGACCAGGCCGATGACGACCACCGCCAGGGCCGCGACCACGAACATCCACCTCTTGAGCGGGCGCCGTGCGGGGGACTCGGCGTCCGTGGACACCGCATCGACAAGATCCATGCCGAGGTCGTCGTCGTTCTCGTCGCCGCGGTGCGCAGGGTATGCGGGATCGGTGCCGGTCATGATGTTGCCATCCTTTTCAAAGAGCGGGGGGTGGCCGGTGATTGCCACGTGTAAGCATAGGGCAGAAGGCTAGGTATTCAGTGTGTGCCGCCGGGGACGAAGCCGTGCTGGCGCCAGGCTTCGTAGAGCGCGATCGATGCGGAATTTGCGAGGTTCAGCGAGCGGCGGGCCTCGAGCATCGGCAACCTGACGGTGGCGGTGATGTGCGCATCGTTCTTCAATTCCGCCGGCAGCCCGACGGACTCGGGGCCGAAGAGCAGCACGTCGCCCGGTTCGTAGGACACTTCCGTGTAGAGCGTGCTGCCCTCGGAGGTGAAGGCGAAGACGCGGGCGGGGGCCAGGGCCGCCCAGGCGGATTCGATGTCCGGGTGCACGGTGACCACGGCCAGGTCGTGGTAGTCCAGGCCGGCTCGGCGCAGCTTGGAGTCCTCGAAGTCGAAGCCCAGCGGCTCGACGAGGTGCAGTTCGGCGCCGGTCACCGCGGCCAGGCGGATGGCGTTGCCGGTATTGCCGGGAATTTCGGGAGTGTAAAAAAGGATTCGGAACACGCACCCCAGTTTACGGTGCGCCGGGCCCGCGCATGGTGCCGGGCGCTCCGGCGGCGGTTCACCGGAGGGTCCGGGGAGGACCTGCGGACGCCGGGGAGCGCACGTGGTTAGTACATTCCGCCGATGAGCCGGGCCAAAATGGTGCGATCCACCACATGCGGGGTGGGCCCGGTGCCCAGGAACATCTTCATTTCCCGCACCAGGTTCACGGCGTTGACCACGTTGAGCACGTTCATCGGCCCGGGTTCGGCGCCGCGCGCATAGTCGATGACCGGTTCGTGCAGGTTCCCGTCGGGGGACAGGATCACCGTCCACCCGGTCACGTTCAGCTCCGGGAAGAGGCCCTGCATCTGGTGCACCACCGGCCCGAGGCGCGGCGGGTCGATGTGCTTGCCGTCGCGCAACAGGGTCGAGCCGTCCCAGCGGTAGACACCCCGGGGCAGCAGCATCGAATGCACCAGGGCCAGGCGGTAGCCGCCGAGCAGGGCGTGGTCGATGTACCCGCCGCCGGGGGCGTGCAGCCCGTTGACGAGCCGGGCCGAGGGCAGGGCGGTGAGCACCTGGCGTGAAAGCAGCTGCACCGAGCGGTTCTCGCGGGCCAGGCGGGCCTGGGCGCCGAAGATGCCGCGCTTGCGCGGTGCACCGTGGACCTGGCGGATGGAGGTGTCCCGGTCGATGGCCCCGGGCTCCTCGAGCCCCGGCACGTAGATCGTCGCGTCGGTGGCCGAGGGGCGGGGACCGGCGGCGCCAAAGCGCATGGACCCGCCGGCCCCCGTGCCCGACGGGTGCCCCGGGTCGGCGCCGTGGGCACCTGGCGCGGGGGCACCCCCGCGCAGGTAGCTGGACTCGGTGCCGTAGCTGCGGTCGTAGCGGGTGCGGGCGGCCGGGTCGATGAGGGTTTCGTAGGCGAGCGTGGCGCGGGCAAAGTCCTGGGCGTCGCCGCCGTGGTCGGGGTGCGTGAGCCGGGCCGCCTTGCGGTAGGCGGACTTGATCTCCCGGGGACTGGCGGTGGGGGCAATGCCCAAGACTTCATAATGGGTTTGCCGCTGGGCCACGTGGCCGCCTTTCGGTTCGGGGGTGCGTCGAGGACGGGACGTGCGGGTCCCTGGCCCCTGGGGTGCGCCGGGTCCGAAGCCCGGTATCGCTCCAGCGATCCTACCGGTTCCGGGTGCCGGTTTGCTGGGTGGATGTCCCCCCCCGCCCGATCCCCGCGGCCGTGGCCCGGGGGGTGCGGCCCCTAGCGTCGGCGGTATTCGGCCAGCAGGGTGCCGTCCTCCTCCAGCAGCAGGTGCAGCCCCAGGTGCCGGGGTTCATCGCCCTGCCGGCCCCGGGCGATCCGGGGCCCGTCGCCGCCGGCCAGCACGGGGGAGTAGGTCACGCACAGGCTGTCGAGCGCGTCCGCGCGCTGGAAATCGGCCAGCAGCGTGGGTCCGCCCTCGGAGTGGAGCACGCGCAGGCCGCGGGCGTGCAGGGTCTCGATGATCCAGCGCGGGTCGATGACGGGTCCCGGAGCCGGGGCCGAGACGACCTCGGCCACCGCGCCCAGGGCCGCGGCGCGCCCTCGATCGGCCGAGCCGGAGGCCAGCACCAGGATCTTCCCGGGGTTCCGGGTGAACAGTTCGCTGTGCGGATCCAGGTCCAGGCGGCCGGAGACCACCACGAGCAGCGGTCGCTCGGGCATCCCGTGCGCCAGGCGCCAGGCGCGCGAGGCGTCATCGAGCAGCTCGCCCTCGTAGCCCTCGGCGCGGACGGTCCCGGCCCCGACGACGATGGCATCGGCCAACCGGCGCAGCAGCATGAACACGCGCTTGTCCGCAGCGGTGCCCAGCGCCCCGGAGAGCCCCCCGATGCTTGCGGCCCCGTCGGTCGAGCTGACGAAGTTGAAGCGGACGAAGGGCCCGGTGCCGCCTCCGGGCGCGTACCAGTCGAGCAGCTGCCCGTCGTCCGGGTCCGCTGCGGGGCCGGGAACCAGCCCGCGCATCAGGCGTCCTCCCGGGCCGCTGCGCGCGCCCCGTTGCCGGCGGCTGGCAGGGCCCCGGGGTGGGCCGGGGCGTTGACAGCTCCCATGTTGTGCGCCAGGTATGCCGGTTCGCGCCATCCCATGGCAGCCTCCAGCATCCGGATGGTGGAAACCGATTCGGGGACGTTGTGCATGCGGATGATCCGCGCCCCGTTCATGATGCACATCGTGGCCGCGGCCATCGACCCGGCGGTGCGTCCGGCCTTCGGGGCATCGAGGGTCTCGCCGATGAAGTCCTTGTTGGAGACCGCCGCGAGGCTCGGGTAGCCCAGCGCGGCGATGGCCTCGAACCCGGCGGTGATTTCCAGGGTGTGGCGGGTGTTCTTGTTCAGGTCGTGCCCGGGGTCCACAATGATCTTGTCCTCCCCGATCCCCAGGGACCTGGCGAAGCCGACCTTCTCGCGCAGGTACTCGGCGACCTCTCCCACCACGTCCTTGTAGCGCGGGCGCGGGTAGACGGTCCGCGGGGCAGCCAGCGAGTGGGTGATGACCAGGTGCGCCCCGGCCCCGGCAACCACCCGCCCGAGCTCCGGGTTGCTCAGCCCGGTGGTGTCGTTGATGACATCGGCGCCGGCGGCCAG
Organism: Arthrobacter sp. C2; assembly: GCA_024207135.1. Taxonomy (GTDB): domain Bacteria; phylum Actinomycetota; class Actinomycetes; order Actinomycetales; family Micrococcaceae; genus Paeniglutamicibacter. The sequence goes on from CP042428.1 coordinate 166,698, forward strand.
GGCCGCGGCGGCAACCTCGGGGTTGAACGTGTCGGCGGAGATGATCACGTCGCTGTGGGCGCGAACCGCTTCGATGACCGGCACGATCCGCTGGGCCTCCTCCTGCCAGGACAGGGCGGGCCCGGGGGAGAAGGGCACCCCGCCGATGTCGATCCAGTCGGCGCCCGCGTGCACCGCATCCAGGGCGGCGTCCACCGCGGAGGCCAGGGCAAAGGTCGCCCCGGAATCGTAGAAGCTGTCGGGGGTGCGGTTGATGATGGCCATCAGCGCGATCCGCGAGCTGAAATCGATGCTTCGGTGCGCAAAGCGGTGGACCGGGTGGCGGAGGGCTGGAAGGTACATGCTCATGCGGGCTCCTTGCGGGGATCTGTTATACCATTCTTACCAGTTTTAGAAGGATTTGCGTGGATTGGGCCGGCCCCGGGTGCCACCCGGCCGGGTGTTCGGCGGGCGGCGGGCCCCGCACATGGGTACCCTGAATGAATGACTTTGAACTTCACGGCCCCGGATGCCGGTGCCTGGATCGTGGCGGCACTGCAGGAACAAGGACGGGATGCGGATACCGCAAACCTGGTCGCCGGGCAGGTCCCGCGCGGCTACGAGGCCTACGCGAGGATCTTCCACCCGGCGATGGGCCCGGACGGGCAGCCTGTGCGCTGGGGGCAGATCGCCGCACGGCGCGGCACCACCATGCACGCCCTGGCGCAATTCGCCGCACTCTCCGGCATTGGCGAGGACGGGGTGCCGCTGGCCGAGGACTCCTGGGAAGGCGAGGCCCCGGGCTGGGACGGACTGGGCGCCGCCGAGCTGCGGGCCATGGCCCCTCTGTTGGTCGCACACACCACCACGCCGGAGCAGATCCACCTGGCCCTGTGGAACGGGCTCGCGTTCATCCACGGCGGGGACCAGGTCGAGGTCGTCATCGCGGACGACCCGGCACTCGATGCGCAGCAAAACGCCCAGCGCGCCGCCGAGCTTGCCGCGAAGGCCAAGGCCCCGGCATTCTCCGATGCGGTGCGCAACGCCCCGACGCTGCAGATCGGCTCCGGCTACCGCTCCTTCTACCTCTTCACCGGGGACGGGCAGGACCTCGCCAGCCCGCTGTGGGCACGGACCTCGCTGGGGGAGCAGCGCCAGTCGCCCAACCTCGCCTGGCCCCAGGACCGCAACTGGCTGATGAGCACCGAACTCTACGAGGACTCCACCATCGTCGGGGGCACCCGCGCGCTCATCGACGCACTGCTGGGCTGCGCGGCACTGGAAGCCTGGGAGGTCCAGGCCGACTCCCGGCTCGATGCCGCCGGGGACACCCGCAACGAACTGCCCGAGGCCGACACCGATCCCTTCGACCCGGAAGAACTGGCCGGGGAATACTTCGGCGGGGAACAAAACTAGGGGGACACGGCGCCCCGCCGGCTGTTGCCGCGGGGCCCGTGCAGTCCCCGGGCCGGGGCCCGGCCAGGCTGTGAGCAATCACTCCGCCCCGGAATCCGGCAACACGGCTAGAATTGTTCGGTGTCCACGAGCCCCATTTACCTAGACCACGCAGCAACGACACCCATGTCGGACGCGGCGCTCGCCGCCATGACCCGCGAACTGGCCCAGACCGGCAACCCGTCCTCGCTGCACGGCGCCGGCCGCCGCGCCCACCGCGTCATGGAGGAATCCCGCGAACGCCTCGCCGCCGCGGCCGGGGCCCACGCCTCGGAAGTCATCTTCACCTCCGGCGGCACCGAATCGGACAACCTCGCGCTCAAGGGCCTGTACTGGGCCCGCAACGGCGCCGATGCACGCCGCACCCGCATCCTGGTCCCGGTCATCGAGCACCACGCGGTGCTCGACACCGCCGAATGGCTCGAGGCCCACGAAGGGGCAACCATCACCTGGCTGCCGGTAACCTCCGACGGGGTCGTCGACCTCGAGGTGCTCGCCGCCGAAATCTCCCGCGACCCCGCATCCATCGCGCTGCTCACCTGCATGTGGGCCAACAACGAGGTCGGCAGCGTCCAGCCGATCGACAAGGTCGTCGCGCTCGCCGGGCCCCACGGCATCCCGGTGCACTCCGACGCGGTCCAGGCCTTCACCGCGCTGCCCATCTCCTTCGCCGATTCCGGGCTGGCCACCATGGCCGTGTCCGGGCACAAGATCGGCGGACCCGTTGGCATCGGCGCCCTCTTCGTGCGCCGGGATACGGTGCTCACCCCCATCCAGCACGGCGGCGGGCACGAACGGGCGCTGCGCTCCGGCACCCTGAACTCGGCCGCGGCGGCGGGATTCGCCGCGGCGGCCACGCAGGCCGCGGCCAACCTGGCGGCCGAAACCGAACGCCTGGCCGCCCTGCGCGACGCACTGGTCGCCGGGGTGCACGAGCACATCCCCGAAGCGGTCTTCAACGGCACCGCGGATCCGGCCCACGCCGGGACCAGGCTGCCGGGCAACGCGCACTTCACCTTCCCGGGCTGCGAGGGCGACTCGCTGCTCTTCGTGCTGGACATGCTCGGGGTGCACTCCTCCACGGGCTCGGCCTGCACCGCCGGGGTGCCGCGCCCGTCCCACGTGTTGCTGGCCATGGGCCGCGACGAGGAAACCGCCCGCGGGGCCCAGCGCTTCACGCTCGGGCATACATCGAGCGCCGCCGACGTTGGGAAACTTGTGGCGGCATTGCCCGAGGCCTACGCGCGCGCCAAAAAGGCCGGCATGGCCGCACAAGTCAGCAGCATCCAAACAGCAGGGACAGGGTTCACACGATGAAGGTTTTGGCAGCAATGAGCGGCGGGGTCGACTCGGCCGTTGCGGCGGCGCGGGCGGTCGAGGCCGGCCACGAGGTCGTCGGCGTGCACCTGGCCCTGTCCCGCATGCCCGGCACCCTGCGCACCGGATCGCGCGGCTGTTGCACCGTGGAGGACTCCAACGACGCCTGGCGCGCCTGCGACGTGCTGGGCATCCCGTACTACGTGTGGGACTTCTCCGAGCGCTTCAAGGAGGACGTGGTCGACGACTTCATCGCCGAGTACGAGGCCGGGCGCACCCCGAACCCCTGCATGCGCTGCAACGAGCGCATCAAGTTCGCCGCGCTGCTGGAAAAGGCCATCGCGCTGGGCTTCGACGCGGTCTGCACCGGGCACTACGCCAAGGTCATCCGCGACACCGACGGCAACCCGGAGCTGCACCGCGCCGCCGACTGGGCCAAGGACCAGTCCTACGTGCTGGGCGTGCTCACCCACGAACAGCTGGAGCACTGCATCTTCCCGCTGGCCGACACCCCGTCCAAGGCCGAGGTCCGCGCCGAGGCCGAGGCCCGCGGGCTCTCGGTGGCCAACAAGCCCGACAGCCACGACATCTGCTTCATCCCCGACGGGGACACCCGCGGCTGGCTGGCCGAGCGCATCGACATGGAACCGGGCGCGATCGTCGACCAGGAGGGCAAGCCGTTGGGGGAGCACGAGGGCGCCCACGCCTTCACCGTCGGGCAGCGCAAGGGCCTGAAGCTGGGCACCCCGGCGGCCGACGGCAAGCCCCGCTTCGTGCTGGAGATCCGGCCCAAGGAAAACAAGGTCATCGTCGGCCCCGAGGCCCTGCTGGCGGTCGACGAGCTGCGCGGCATCCGGATCTCCTGGGCCGGGCTGCCCATCGCCGACGCGTCCGCCGGCATCGAGTTCGACTGCATGGTCCAGGTGCGCGCGCACGGGGACCCGGTCGATGCCCGTGCCCGCGTCGAGGCGCAGGAAGACGGGTCCAATGTCCTGGTGGCCACGCTCATCGAGCCGATGCGCGGGGTCGCCCCGGGCCAGACCATGGTCATCTACCAGGGCACCCGCGTGCTGGGCCAGGCCACCATCGACTCGGCCCGCTCCACCGCCTGGGACCCGACGCTCGTTTCCTGATCCGCCACGCCTCCGAAGGCCCCGCCGGGTGCTTGCTGCACCGGCGGGGCCTTCGCCATTTCGGGTGCACCTCAGCTGTTCCGTGGTCGGGCCCGAACGGCTATCGTGTGGCCATGACCAGTCGACTAGCCGCCATTGCCATCGATGCGATCCGTCCGCGGGTCGTGGCCGACTTCTGGTGCGCCGTGCTTGACTGGTGCATTGTTGAGGAAGACAGCGAAGGAATCAGCATCGCGCCGCACGACAAAAGATGGCCTCACATCGACGTGTTCGCGGTGCCCGAGGGCAAGAACGTGAAAAACCGGTTGCACTTCGACCTGCGTGCCGACGGAGTGTCGACCGACCAGGAGCTGGAGCGCCTGCTCGCCTTGGGGGCGCGGCGCACCGACGTCGGGCAGGGCCCGGACGTCAGCTGGGTGGTCCTGGCCGATCCCGAGGGGAACGAGTTCTGCCTGCTCTCACGAACCGTCCAGGACCTCCACAACCAGGGATGAGCCCGGCCCGGGGAGTCGTGTGCCGGAATCACCTGGGCGGCATCGGTGTCGGCCTGGGGTGGTTGCGCACCAGGAAGAGCACCAGGAGAAGCAACGCCGCGGCGCTGGCCAGGTAAAGAACACTCCCCCACGGGGCGTGGTCACCGCCGGAGATGCCGAAGGTGTCGGCCAGGCCCATGCCCGAGGGGAACGACGCGACCATCATCGAGGGGGCGCCGAGCACGAAGAGCAGCAGGGACAGCACCGTGGCGCCGGCAGCGGACAGCTTCCGCAGCAGCACCGCGACCAGCATTCCAACGCCCAAAAGGATTCCGGTGACAGCCCGCGCCACCACCAGCGGTGTCCCCGCATGCTCGCCGGCCCCGGCCATCTGGGCGCGGATCTCGGCTAGCGTGGCACCCGGAACCGCGGCCAGGGGGTTCCAGACCAGGATCTGCAACGCGCCAAGGACCGCGTAGCCGGCAACCATCCCGAATCCCGCCAGGGCGGCCCGCACCGCGCGGGAACGAGCAAGCTCCGGTTCTGCCATCATGCCGCCAGCCTAACCGTTCACCCCGGGGCGTGGTGGCCCCGTGGCCGGATCCCGCCACAGGTGGCGCAGTCATCGGGCGTCGGGCCGGCGGGCAGACGGGCGGGCGTCCGCCAAGGACCGGATGTGGGCGGCGTTGCCGAGGATGGCGGGCTTGTACCGCTCCAGGTCCGGGGACCTGATGCCGGTGGCGACCACGTCGAGCAAGGCGGCGACGGCCTCGTCGAGCCGGCCGCACGCATGGAGGGAGATCGCCTCGAAGACTGCCAGCGACGGCGAAACCGGAAACCGTGCCCGGGCGCGCTCGAAGACTTCTGCCGACCGGGCGAATTCGCCGAGGTTCCGCAAGGTGGATCCGTACTGCAGGTAGCATCGGCGCAACAGGTCTCCCGACAGCCCTGCATCAAGGGCCCGCTCGTAGAACGACGCCGCGGTGTTTTCCTCTCCCGCCGTGTCGTAGGCGCCGCCCACCTCGTACAAGACCCGCGGGTTGGCCGGGTGCCGCTCCAGGATCGGCAACAGCGCATCGATGGTGGGCTGCATGTTGTTCCGGTCGCGGGCCTCGAAGATCCCCTCGAGCCGATCATCCAATGTCATCGCTCCAGTATCCAGCAACCGCCGACCAGCGGGACCATTCCCTGCGCCGGGCGGCGGAACCGCCTGTAGGATCGGAGACCATGTCGCTGGGGCGGGGATACGGACGGTTGTGGGCGGGCAATGCCGCCTCGAACTTCGGCGACGGCATCAGCTACGTCGCGATTCCGCTGTTGGCGACGGCGCTGACGACGAACCCGTTGCTGGTCGCGGGGCTGTCCATGGTGTACTCGGCCGCCAAGATCCTGGTGGTCCTGCCCGTTGGCGCCATCGTCGACCGGATGGACCGACGAAGCATCCTCTGGCTCTCCAACCTGGGCAGGTGCGCCCTGATGGCGGCGCTGGCCGCGCTGGTGGCCACCGGAACGGAGTCGATGCCCGCCCTGTACGTGGCCTTTGCCCTGATCGGGCTCCTGGAAACGGCAGCGGACAACACGGCACTGTCCATCCTCCCGTCGCTGGTGGGCGGCAGGGACCTGGACCGGGCCAACAGCCGGATTTCCGCCACCCAACTGGTCGCCGACGAGTTCGTCGGTCCGCCGCTTGGCGGGTTGATGTTCGCCGCGGCGATGGCCTTGCCCCTCGCCGCCACCGCCGGGGCGTACGCGGCGGCGGCGCTGCTCTTCCTTGGCCTGGCGGGCAGCTTCCGTCCCGCGCGGCGGCCCGGCCGCCGGACGACGCTGCACCGGGACGTCCTCGAGGGTGCTACATGGCTGGCCCGGCACCCGCTGCTGCGCTCGCTGGCGGTCGTCGGCGGGTTGGCGAGCGTCGCGTACATGATGCCGTTCTCGATCCTTGTCCTTTTCGCGCGGGACGTCCTGGGCCTGGGCTCCGCCGGCTACGGGATCCTGCTCTCGGTGTCGGCGCTCGGCGGGCTCGCGGGGGCGGCCATGGTGGCGCCGCTGCGGCGGAGGATCGGGTATGCCGCCACCACAGCCGGCAGCCTGCTGGTGGGCGCGGCCAGCCTGCTGGCGATCTTCCTGGCCGATGTCCCGTGGGTGGCGGGATTGTTCCTGGCCACCTACATCCTGCACGCCGTGGTCTTCAGCGTCTGCGTCGGTTCCCTGCGCCAACGCCTGGTGCCGGACCGGCTGCGCGGACGGGTCAATGCGGTGTCGAAGTTGTTCGGACTCGCCGGGCTCGCCATCGGCGCCGGTCTTGGCGGCCTGCTCGCAACGGTGTTCGATCTCGCTGTGCCGTTTCTGGCGGGATCCTTGGTGTTCGTCGGCTGCGCAGCCATCGCGTGGCCGAACCTTCGGGCGTGGGAGGCAGCTGCCGCGGTCCACTCGTGACCCGGGACCGATGCCCGCGAGGCGCCCGGGTCGGATGGAGGCATGTCCATCGGAGTTCGGGCCGCTCACACGCAAAAATCCCGCCTGCCGGCCGCGGAATGCGGGCGACAGGCGGGATCGCGGGCCGGGCGGGCCGGTTCGCTACGCCTTGGCTTCGTCGACGATGCCGTACATGCGCGTGGAAATGTCCAGGTACTCGAGGCGGGTCTTGCCTTCCTCGAGCCGCGGCAGCTGTGCCGGGCCGTGCTCCACGCAATGCACGAAGTCGAATTCCGGCCACCACTTCTTGGGCCGCTCGGCCTCGGTGAATCCGCACACGGCGCAGGTCAGCTGGACCCATACGGGGCGCTTGCCGGTCCGGTTGGCGCGCGACTGGATCAGCCAGGCCGGGGGATTGGCGTTCAGTTCGGCAAATTCGGCTTCGCTCATCCGCGCCGGGATGCCGTGGCGCTTGGCCATTTCCATGGGGATATCCAACGCAATCGCTGCGTCTCTACGTGTCATCATCGTGCTTAACCCTAGGCCACTTGTGCCTGCGGTGCCGACGTAGGGCGGGCGCCGCCTGGCCGGGCTGCGGCATTGACGGAGGCCAAGGATCACATTTGCATTCCAATGTGCGCCGAATCACTCGATAGTGGCATTCGGTGACGGGGATCACCTAGGCTGTATGGCGTGTGGGTTCACTCACACATCATGTGCTCGCAGACAGATTAAGGATTGCTCATGGCCCGCAAGAAGAACGGGATGCGGCTCGCCGCTGCCGTTATCGGCATCTCCGCCCTGGCCCTGACCGGTTGCACCGGTCCGGCCGCCACCCCCGGGGGCAGTGAAGGGGGCGAGACGGGCACCACAAGTGCTCCGATCACCCTGGGTACCACCGACAAGGTCACCTCCCTTGACCCGGCAGCCTCGTATGACAATGGCTCGTTCATGGTCATGAACCAGATCTACCCGTTCCTGCTCAACTCCAAGCCCGGATCCGCCGAGCCGGAGAACGACATGGCCGTATCGGCCGAGTTCACCACGCCCACTGACTACACCGTCAAGCTCAAGCCGGGTCTCAAGTGGGCCAACGGCTCCGATCTTGACTCCAAGGACGTCAAAGCCAGCTTCGACCGCCAGGTGAAGATCGCGGACCCGAACGGCCCCTCCTCGCTGCTGGGCAACCTGGCCAGCGTGGAGGCCCCGGACGCCACCACCGTGGTCTTCAAGCTCAAGAGCGGCAACGACCAGACCTTCCCGCAGGTGCTCACCAGCCCCGTCGGCCCGATCGTCGACGACGAGCTGTTCCCCGCCGACAAGGTGCTTGACGACGACGCGATCATCAAGGGCAAGGCCTTCGCCGGCCAGTACACCATCGAGTCCTATGCCAAGAACTCACTGGTCTCCTTCAAGGCCTTTGACGGATACCAGGGCCTGCTGGGCAAGCCGGCCAACTCCGCAGCCAACATCAAGTACTACGCAGACTCCAACAACCTGAAGCTGGACGTGCAGCAGGGGAACATCGATGTCGCCTGGCGCTCGCTTTCGCCCACCGACGTCGAGGACCTGTCCAAGGACTCGAAGGTGGCCGTGCACAAGGGTGCCGGCGGCGAGCTGCGCTACATCGTATTCAACTTCGACATCATGCCCTTCGGCGCCAAGACCTCCGATGCGGATGCGAAGAAGTCGCAGGCCGTTCGCCAGGCCGCGGCCAACCTGCTGGACCGCCAGGCCATCGCCACCCAGGTCTACAAGGACACCTACATTCCGGCGTACTCCTACGTGCCGCAGGGCTTCACCGGAGCCATCGAACCCCTGAAGGACATGTACGGCCAGGACGGCGGCCCGTCGCTGGACAAGGCCAAGGCAGTGCTCGAGGCGGCGGGCGTCTCCACCCCGATCAACCTGAAGCTGCAGTACAACCCGGACCACTACGGCCCGAGCTCCGGCGACGAGTACGCGATGGTGAAGAACCAGCTGGAAAAGGGCGGCCTGTTCAAGGTCGACCTGCAATCCACCGAATGGGTCACCTACCAGAAGTCCCGCGTCACCGATTACCCGGCGTACCAGCTGGGCTGGTTCCCGGACTACTCGGATGCCGACAACTTCCTCTCGCCCTTCTTCGCCAAGGACAACTTCCTGGGCAACGGATATGACAATGCGGAGGTCGGCAAGCTGATCAACGAACAGCGCGTGGAAACAGACCGCGCCAAGCGCACCGCGCTGATCGAGGAAATCCAGACCAAGGTCGCCGGCGACCTCTCCACGCTGCCGCTGCTGCAGGGTGCCCAGGTGGCCGTGGCCGGTGCTGACGTCAAGGGCGTGGAATCCACGCTGGATGCCTCGTTCAAGTTCCGCCTGGGTGTCGTGTCGAAGTAGGCACCACCCCCGCGGGACACCGCACCACCCGGCGCGTCCAGGCCTGCGGGAGCACCCTTCGCCATCCGGCGGATCGTGCTCCCGCAGGCCTGCGGCCGCCACGGAAAATTGATTTCTCCAGCTAGGACTCCACCATCCCATGGTCATCACCACCGAACCAGCCGATGAACCCTCGGCACCACTGTCGCCGATCACGGCGCCCACCAAGGCAGGGGGCAGCTTTGCACGCTACCTCGTCACCCGCTTCCTGCTGATCTTCCCCACCATCTTCATCCTGGTCACGCTCGTCTTCTTCCTGATGCGCGTCACCGGAGACCCGATCACCGCGGCCCTCGGCGGCCGCCTCACCCCGGACCAGCTGGCCGAGCGCATCGCCGCGGCCGGCTACGACCGCCCGGTCCTGGTGCAGTACCTCGAATACCTCGGGCAGGTCTTCACCGGCAACTTCGGACGCACCCTTTCCGACAACAGGGCAGTGTCCGAGGTGCTGACCACCTACGGTTCGGCCACCGCGGAACTGGCCTTCAATTCGCTGGTCATCGCACTGCTCATCGGCATTCCCTTCGGCCTGGTCTCGGCCAAGCTGCGCGACCGCTGGCCCGATGCGATCCTGCGCGTCTTCGCGATCCTCTGCTATGCGACCCCGGTGTTCTTCGCCGGCCTGCTGCTCAAGCTCATCTTCGGGGTCTGGCTCGGCTGGCTGCCGATTGCCGGGCGCGCCGGCATCAACGCCGAGCTGGCCCTGACGTCCCTGCAGAACCCCAGCGGCATCTTCCTGCTCGACGCACTGCGCTCCGGGAACATGGCCGCCGCTTCCGACGTCATCGAGCACGCGGTCCTCCCGGCCGTCGCACTGGGCCTGCTCACCGCCGGGGTCTTCCTGCGGCTGGTGCGCACCAACGTCATCGGCACCCTGGGACGGGACTACGTGGAAGCGGGGCGCTCGCGCGGCGTCTCCGAGTACCGGCTGCTGACCAAGCACGCCTACCGCCCGGCGCTGATCCCGATCATCACGGTGATGGGCCTGCAGATCGCGCTGCTGCTCGGAGGCGCGGTGCTCACCGAGACCACCTTCGAGTGGAAGGGCCTGGGCTTCATGCTCGCGCAGTACCTGACGGCACGCGACTTCGTCGCGGTGCAGGGCATCGTGGTGCTGCTGGCGGTCATCGTCGCGGTCACCAACTTCATCGTGGACATCATTGCCGCGCTCATCGACCCGCGAGTGAGGTTCTAGCCATGGGTGCAACAACCGTGACGGCCCTCGGGGCCAAGAAGCCGCTGTGGACACGGCTGCCGATCATTTCCCATTACCGGATGAGCGCCGGGCTGCAGCGCGGCATGCTCGTGGCGGGACTGGTGCTCTCCGTGGTGTTCGTGCTGGCCGCGGCGCTCGCGCCGGTGCTTGCGCCCTTCGGGTTCGCCCAGATCTCCGACGCAGACGGCCAATTCCCCACCCAGGCCGCCCCGGGCGGAAAGTTCATCTGGGGCACCACCGTGGGCGGCTTCGACGTCTTCTCGCGCACCCTGTGGGGAGCGCAGACCGCCCTGCTGGTCATCATCATCGCGGTGATCGCCTCAATCTTCCTGGGCGTCTTCCTGGGCCTGGTCTCCGGCTACCTCGGCGGCTGGCTGGACCGCATCCTGGTGGTGCTGGCCGACGCCATCTATGCCTTCCCGTCGCTGCTGCTGGCCATCGTCATGTCGATCGTGATCACCGGAGGGCAGTCCGACCTCTGGGGCGGCATCCTGGCCGCGGCGATCTCGATCACCGTGGTCTTCATCCCGCAGTACTTCCGGGTGATCCGCGCCGAAACGGTGCGACTGAAGGCCGAGCCCTTCGTCGAATCGGCGAAGGTGGTCGGCGCCTCGACCTGGCGGATCATGTTCAAGCACGTGTTCAGGAACGCCACGCGCACGCTGCCGCTGATCTTCACGCTCAACGCCTCCGAGGCGCTGCTGACGCTGGCGGGCCTGGGCTTCCTGGGCTTCGGCATCGAGCCGACCAAGGCCGCCGAATGGGGCTACGACCTGAACCGCGCGCTGAGCGATGCGACCAGCGGCATCTGGTGGACCGGGGTCTTCCCGGGTGCGGCCATCGTGCTCACGGTGCTCGGGCTGACCCTGGTCGGCGAATCCATGAACGACCTGGCGGACCCGCGGTTGCGGATGCGCCGAAAATCAAGGCGTCGCGGCGGAAAGGCCACAGCATGAATGCGCACCGCAAGGACGTGATCGGCCGCGCCGACGGCACGGTCCTGGAAATCAGGGACCTCGAGGTCACCTTCACCACCGACGCCGGCCAGGTCCCCGCGGTGCGCGGGGTCGGCTTCGATGTCGCCGCCGGGGAGGTCGTCGCGGTGGTGGGCGAATCCGGGTCCGGCAAGTCCGTGACCGCCCGCACCATCCTGGGCCTGCTGGCCGAGACCGCGGTGGCCCGCGGGGCCGTGGTGCTCAAGGGCAACAACATGCTGACCCTGGGGGCACGCGAGCTGCGTGCGGTGCGCGGTGACGACGTGGCGATGGTCTTCCAGGAGCCCTCCACCGCGCTGAACCCCGTGTACACCGTGGGCTGGCAGATCGCCGAGGGCATCCGCGCCCACGGCAAGGTCTCCAGGAAGGAGGCCAAGGCCCGCGCCATCGAGGTGCTGCGCAAGGTCGGCATCCCGGAACCGGAGAAGCGGGTGAACCACTATCCGCACCAATTCTCTGGCGGGCAGAAGCAGCGCGTCATCATCGCCGCCGCGCTCGCGCTGAACCCGGCGCTGATCGTCGCCGACGAGCCGACCACGGCGCTGGATGTCACGGTGCAGGCCGAGATCTTGGAGCTGCTGCGCGAGGTGCGCGACGACTTCAACACCGGGATCGTGCTGATCACCCACAACATGGGTGTCGTCGCGGACCTGGCGGACCGGGTGGTGGTGATGTACCAGGGCAAGATCGTGGAGAGTGCGCCGAGCTCCGAGCTCTTCGCCGCCCCGCGCGAGGACTACACCAAGGCGCTGCTGGCCGCGGTGCCGCATCTGGGCCGCAACTCCGCCTCCGCGGGCATGGTCTCGCGGTCCGGGCAGGAGAAGGAGGTGCTGGTGCAGGCCACCAACCTGAACATCACCTATCCCGGGCGCCTCGGGTCCCCGTCGTTCACCGCGGTGGACGACGTGTCGCTGCAGATCTGCGCCGGGGAAGTCTACGGGCTGGTGGGGGAGTCCGGGTCCGGGAAGACCACCATCGGCCGGGCCATTGCCGGGCTGAACAAGGTCAGCGGCGGATCGCTGAAGGTGCTGGGGCACGAGATGCTCGGGTTCAAGGAGCGCAGCTTCAAGAAGGTCCGCCAGGACATCGGGTTCGTGTTCCAGGACCCCGCGGCCAGCTTCAACCCGCAGCTGTCAATCGGCGAGTGCGTGGCCGAGCCGCTGATCGTGCACCGCTCCCTTGATGCCCGTGCCGCGCGCAAGCGCGTCGACGAGCTGCTCGAGGCGGTGCAGCTGCCGGCGGCCTTTGCCGCGCGCTTCCCGCACGAGCTCTCCGGCGGCCAGCGCCAGCGCGCCTCGCTGGCCCGGGCCCTGGCGCTGGACCCGAAGTTGCTGATTGCCGACGAGCCGACCAGCGCGCTGGATGTCTCGGTGCAGGCCAAGGTGCTGGAGCTGTTCAAGGAGCTGCAGGCCGAACTGGGCTTCGCGGCCCTGTTCATCTCCCACGACCTGGCCGTCGTGGACATGCTCTCCACCTGGGTGGGGGTGCTCTACCGCGGCAAGCTCGTCGAGGAGGGCATCGGCAACCAGGTCATGGGCGACCCGCAGCATCCCTACACCCGGCGGCTGATCGCCTCGCTGCCGGTGCCGGACCCGGTGGAGCAGGCCATTCGCCGCGAGGCGTTCCTCAAGGCCGTCTAGGCCAAGCGGTTTCGCCCCGCGGGTTCCCGCTCCGGCGGGTGCGCGGCACTGGGGCGGTCCACCACGGTGGGCCGCCCCCTTTGCCGTCCCCGCCGAGGTCCCGCGCCGTGCAATCGTTGCCGTCCGCGGCGCGCGTGTCACGGTTGGGTGCATTCAAGCGCGCAACCCTAGACTTGGGTTCATGAGCCAACAGAACAACGCACAGGTGCCAGACAACGCCGAAACCGGCGCCTACGACCCCGCCGCCAGTTCCCTGGCCGACACCGTCGAAAAAGAGGTCATGGAGGAGTTGTTGTCCATCCGCAGCAGCATCGACAATTTCGACGCGACGCTGGTCTACCTGCTGGCCGAACGCTTCAAGGCGACCCAGCGGGTCGGCCACCTCAAGGCCGTGCATGCGCTGCCGCCGAGCGACCCGGGCCGGGAGAAGGCGCAGATAGAGCGCCTGCGCCGCCTCGCCCAGGAGGCGCACCTGGACCCGGAATTCGCCGAGAAGTTCATGAACTTCATCATTTCCGAGGTCATCAGGCACCACCAGACGATCTCGGCGACGCACGCGGAGAACGGCAACTAGCGTGCAACCCGACATCCGCCCCGGCACCCACCCCGATCAGGAACCCGAATCCGGCACGCGGGCAGCGGCACTCCAGGTCCAGGCCAGCGCGCACGGGCCGATGCCCGGCACCGACCCGATGGAATCGGTGCTGGTGATCCGCGGCGAGATCGGCGCGCCGAACCTGCCGCACCTGCACCAGCTTCCGGACCGCGGCGTCGGCTCCGATGCGATCGGCCGCGGCGCGCAGCTGCTCGAGGAAATGGTCGTGGACCTGCAGCCATACGGCTGGCGGCTGGCCCCGGCCGCCGGCATCGATGCCCGGCGGGCCGCCTCGGCGCTGCGCACCGACCTGAACGTGCTGGCCGATGCCATCGGCGCCGAGGAATCCGGCGGCAGCGAGCTGAAGATCCAGTTCCCGGGTCCCGCCACGCTGGCGGCAAACCTGCACCTGCACCACGGCGAACGCGCCGTCTCCGACCACGGGGCGCGCCGCGACCTGGCCCAGTCCCTGGCGCTGGGGGCCGCCCGGCACCTCGAGGCGGTCTCCCGGATGACCGGCGGGCAGAGGATCACCGTGTACATCGACGAACCCGACGCCGGGGCGGTGCTCAACGGGACGCTGCCGACCTCCAGCGGCTACCGCACGCTGCGCTCGGTGCCCGCCGCCGAGTTGCGCGGCTGGTGGAGCGAGCTGGTCGAGGCCCTGCAGGGCGCCGGCGCGGCGGAGGTCGTCATCGGCGCCGAGGCCGAACCCGGAACCTGGACGAGCCTTGCGGCCACCGCGCTCGAGGCGGGTGCCGATGCGCTGGGCGCCAACGCCGCCTCGTTGACCGTGCCCGGGTGGGAGCTGATTGCCGGGGCGGTGGAATCCGGCACGCGCCTGTGGCTCGGCACCGTTGACGCCGGAGCGAAGCTTCCCGGCGTCGTGGAGGCCGTCAGCGCCATCCGCCGCCCGTGGCGCCAGCTCGGGCTGCCCGATGCGGCGCTCGGCGCCCTGGTGCTGATGCCTTCGGCCGGCCTGGCCGAGCTGCCCCCGGCGCAGGCGACTGCGGTGCTCGGGCGCCTGGCGTCCTACGCCGAGGCGCTGAACCAGGTTCGCGTCGACGGCTAGCTCCCCGGGCCCCGGCCTACCGGGCCCCGGCCTACCGGGGCTGCCGGACGGGGCGTGCCCCGTGCCCGGGGATCGGGTGCGCGGGAGCTGTGCGGGATTCGGCCTCCAGCACCAGGTCCAGGCGCTCGTGCCTGATCCGCGCGTCGACATGCAGCAGCGTGACCATGACCTGGCCCAGCACCATGGACAAGGCGCCCACGACCGCCTGGGCGGCAACTCCGACCCCCACGCCGAGGGCCGTGTTGGAGCCGGAGACGAACTGGCCCGTGGCCACATCCAGGATCTGGACCACGAGCCCCGAGAGCAGCCCTAGGACGATGGCGACCACCAAAAGGATCCCCAGGATCCGCCACCAGGATCCGCACACCAGCCTCCACGAGGAGGCGATCGCCGAGCCGATGCCCATGGACCTGGCCACCAGCTCGACCGGCCCGAAGCAGAGCTTGATGGCCAGCCACACATACAGCGGCAACAACGCCACAAGCCAGAGGGCCAGCAGGATTCCCGCGACGGCCGGCCCCAGCGGGCGTGCCAGGGCCGCGGCGCCGGCCACCGAGAGTGCCAGCACCAGCAGCACCGCGGCGCCGGCCAGCAGGTTCCAGGCCACCAGCCGGAGCATGGCCTGCGAGCTCAACGCCAGCGATGCTCCCCATCCGGTGCGCAGCCCCAGGGTGGCGCGCATCGCGGCGACGGTGCTCGGCCCGATGACCAGCACCCCGGCCAGCAGCTGCACCGCCAGGTAGCCGCCGAGCCCCGCGGCCAGTGACGGCCAGGTCCGTTCGAGCCCCTGCACCACCTCGGCGGGGGAGGACTGGCCCGGGTCAAAAGACACCTCGAAGCCGGTGAACCAGGGAAGCAACAGCCACAGGGCGAGCAGCGCCGGCAGCAGCTGGACCAGCACCGCGTTGAGCAACGTGGGGATCGGCGCGAGCCGGATGACGGCGAATGTCGCATCGAGCAGGTCCCCGAACCCCAGCGGCCGCAGCTCGAGGACCCCGGGCTTCGCCGGCGGCCCGAAGCGGTGCGCGGGGTCCGGGCCGGTGCCGGATGCCGCTGCCGGCTGCCCGTCCCACCCGGACGGGGGCGGGCCCCAGGCCGGGTGCGGATCGGGCTGCCCCGGTTCGGGGACCTGGGAATCGGCTGGCATCGGGAAACGACCTCAATCCTTGGCGGGGCTCCGGGGCGGCGAACGGTGCGGGCCGTTGCGCTCCGCCCTCATGCGGCCAGTCTAGCCGCGCCGGAATGCGAGACAAACGATGTGGTGGATTGCCGTTTCCGCGGCGATTTGCCCGGTGTGCTCATGTACTCTTGAGGTATCCGGGCGCATGCTTATCGCGGCGCCCAGCGCAAGGCTACGGAAGGGCAGATTATGAAGGCACGCATCCTGGTTGTCGACGACGACGAGGCGCTGGCCGAAATGATCGGCATCGTGTTGCAGAACGACGGCTTCGAGGCCGTGTTCTGCTACGACGGTGCCAAGGCATTGGGTGTTTTTCGCGAGGTCAAGCCCGATCTGGTGCTGCTTGACCTGATGCTTCCGGGACTGGACGGCATCGAGGTCTGCAAGCTCATCCGCGCCGAGGACGATGTCCCGATCGTCATGCTCACCGCCAAGTCCGACACCGCCGACGTGGTCCGCGGCCTGGAATCCGGCGCCGACGACTACGTCCCGAAGCCCTTCAAGCCCGCGGAACTGGTGGCGCGCGTGCGCGCCCGGCTGCGCCCCGGCGAACAGCACGCCCCCGAAACCCTGAAGATCGGGGACCTGAGCATCGACGTCGCCGGCCACCGGGTGACCCGCGAGGGCGAGCCGATCGGCCTGACCCCGCTGGAATTCGACCTCCTGGTCGCCCTGGCCCGCAAGCCGTGGCAGGTCTTCACCCGCGAGCAGCTGCTCGAGCAGGTCTGGGGCTACCGCCACGCCGCCGACACGCGGCTGGTCAATGTCCACGTCCAGCGCCTGCGTTCCAAGGTTGAGATGGATCCGGAAAGCCCCGAGGTCGTGCTGACCGTGCGCGGCGTGGGATACAAGGCGGGCCAGGCCTGAGCCTGGAGGTGACGGGCAGCATGAACACCGTCGAACCGGCCCCGGACGAAACCCGGGTCCCGGAGCCGGAGCACCAGCGGCCCTGGCACCGCCGCGCCTTGGCCTGGCTGGTGCGTGCGCGCAACACCGTGCGCTCGCGCTGGACCCGTTCGCTGCTCTTCCGCACCGTGACCTCCGCGGTGCTGCTCACCGCCCTGGCCCTGCTGGGCGCCGGCGCGTTCCTGTCCAACCAGATTGCCACGGGCCTGTTCCAGGAGCGCTTCAACCAGGTGGAGTCCGAGTCCCTGCGCGGGCTGAACCAGGTGCGCGCCATCTTCGACTCCGCGGCCACCACCGACCGCACCAGCACCCGCTCGCTGGTGACCAGCACGCTGAAGATCCTCGAGGGCGACACCGCCCTGGTGCCTCGCGACTTCGTGCTGGTCCCGCTTTCCGGGGACGACAACCTCTACGTGGGGCCCACCGCCAGCGGCAACCTGACCTCCCGCATCGTGCCGGAGGCCCTGACCGCCCAGGTCCAGGAGTCCAACGCCACCTACTGGCAGTCCATCGAGGTCAACGCCGGGGCCAGCGCCGGCCCGGGCCTGATCTTCGGCACCAAGGTGACGCTGCCGCCGGGCCGCGAATACGGCCTGTACCTGGTCTACGACCTCTCCAGCGTGCAAAAGACCCTGGACTTCATCAACCGGGCCATGGGCCTGGTCGGCGGGCTGCTGCTGCTGGTGGTCGGCGGCATCACCTGGTACGTCACCCGCCTGGTGGTCCGCCCCGTGGCCGCCGCCGCGCAGGTTTCCGAGAAGCTTGCCGCCGGGCAGCTGGAGGAACGCATGGTCGTTTCGGGCGAGGACGAGATCGCGCGGCTGGGCAACTCCTTCAACCACATGGCCGCCTCGCTGCAGGACCAGATCAACCAGCTGGCCATGCTTTCGCAGATGCAGCAGCGCTTCGTCTCGGACGTGTCCCACGAGCTGCGCACCCCGCTGACCACCGTGCGGATGGCCGCCGAGGTGCTGCACGACGCCCGCGAGGACTTCGACCCGATCAACAAGCGCTCCGCGGAGCTGCTCTACAACCAGGTCGAGCGCTTCCAGATCCTGCTCAACGACCTCTTGGAGGTCTCCCGCTTCGACGCCGGGGTCGCGGTGCTCGACGCCGAGCCCACCGACCTGGTCTCCGTGGCCCGGCGCGTGATCGACACCGCCACACCGCATGCCGAGGCCATGGGCTCGGTGCTGCGCCTGGGCACCCCCGCCGGCGGCGCGGTGGCCGAGATGGATGCGCGGCGCATCGAGCGGGTGGTGCGCAACCTGGTGCTCAACGCGGTGGAGCACGGCGAGGGCAACCCCATCGACATCACCGTGGCCGGCAACCAGAACGCGGTGGCGATCACGGTGCGCGACCGCGGCATCGGCATGAGCCCCGAGGCCAGCACCCGCGTCTTCGACAGGTTCTGGCGCGCCGACCCGGCCCGGGCGCGGACCACCGGCGGCTCCGGCCTGGGGCTGTCCATCGCCATGGAGGACACCCGGCTGCACTCCGGCCGGCTGGAGGCCTGGGGGGAGCGCGGCGTGGGTTCGTGCTTCCGGCTGACCCTGCCGCGGATCCTGGGCGACACCATCATCGCCTCCCCGCTGCCGCTGGAGCCCATCGTGCTGGCCGACGCGGTGTTCGACCGCGGCATGGTCGTCTCCTTCCCGCTGACCGGGGAGATCCCCGCGATCGGCTTCAAGCCCGCCCCGCCGCTGATCCCCGAGGAGCACCCGGACACCGCGGCTCCGGGCACCGGCGGCCACACCCCAGGAAGGCACCACCCGCATGACTAGGAACCGCCCAACGCCCCGGATGCTGCTGGCAGTGCTCCTGGGCTTCGTGCTGGTGCTCACCGGGTGCTCGCAGATCCCGCGCAACTCGCCGGTCCAGTCCATTGCACTGGACGGCTCCGGCACCGATGCCGACGGAAACGTGCAGTTCAACCTGCCCGGCCCGACCCCCGACGCCACCCCCCGGGAGATCGTCGAGGGGTTCATCGAGGCCGGCATCGCCGCCCAGGACGACTACAAGACCGCCCGCCAATTCCTGGACCCCAAGCAGGGCGGGGTCTGGAAGGGCTCGGTGCGGACCCTGGTCTACGACGCCCGCCCCTCGGTGATCCCGGGCAGCAACCCCAACACCTTCACCATCCAGATGGAGGTCGTCTCCGAGGTCGATGCCGCGGGCATCATGACGGAATTGCCCGCGCACACCACCCGGGCGGTCGACGTGGCGCTGGAGAAGGTCGACGGCCAATGGCGCATTTCCCAGCTGCCCGACGGCATCATGCTCGACAAGGCCAGCTTCAGCCACGTCTTCGCCCCGCAGACCCTCTACTTTTACGACGTCAGCTACCACTACGCGGTGCCCGACGTGCGCTGGTTCCCCACCCGCACGGGCGTGGCAGCGGTAATGGTCGAGGCGTTGCTGGCCGGCCCGGCACCGTACCTGGAAAACGCGGTGGTTTCGGCGTTCCCGCCGGGCAGTTCTCTGGTGCGCTCCTCGGTGCCGATCGAATCGCAGCGGGCCACCGTCGACTTGAAGTCCGCCACCTTCCTGGACTCGACGGAGCTTACCCGCCAGCAGATGCAGCAGCAGCTGGAACTCAGCCTCGGCGGGCTGGGCACCGTGCGCTCGGTGGTGATGACCGACGAGCAGTCCGAGGTCAAGATCGGGCCCAAGGACCCCGACTTCCAGGTCGCCGAGGTCAACGCCCCGGTCCCCGACACCCAGATCGGCGTCCTGGACAAGGCGCTGTACTACCTCAAGGGCAAGTCGCTGCGGCTGGTCGGCGGCATCGGGGACATCTCCGGCTACGACCCGCGCCTGCCGGCGATGAGCCCGCAGGGGAACCGCTATGCGTTCCTGAACGGCTCGCTGACCAAGCTCGTCGCCATCGACGAGGAGGGCCGCAGCTCGGTGGTCGCCACCGGGACGGACCTGGTCCGGCCCTCCATGGATGCCCATGGCTGGACCTGGACCGTCGACAATTCCTCGACCACCAGCGTCCTGGCGGTGCCGGAAGACACGGTGCTCAGCGGAAAGGTCCGACCGATCACCGCCGGTTGGCTGGAGCACGCCAAGGTCTCCTCGCTGCGCGTGTCCCGGGACGGGGCCCGCGCCCTGATCGTCTCCTCGAAGGACGGGGAAACCAGCGTGACGATCAGCGGGATCCTGCGCGATGCCGACGGCGCGCCGCGCGGCTTCGCCCCGCCCAAGAGGCTGTATCCGGAGGTTCCGGTGACCCAGGCCGTCTGGAACTCCGATGTCTCGGTCATCGTCTCAGCAACCAGCACCAACGAAAAGGTGGCGGCGGAGGAAATCGGCCTGACCGGCACCCGGGTGACGTACCTGCCACTGCTGGGCATGCTCGATTTGTCGGCCGGTCCCGGGGAACGCCGCCCGGTGTACGCCGAGACCAAGGACAAGATCTACACGCGCGTGGGCAGCTCCTGGCATGAAATGGAAATCATGGTCCGGGACCTGACCTACCCGGGCTGAGTGGCCGGTCGACGGTCGCGGTTCTCCACAGCAGGTCCGCCGGGCCTCGAACGGGCCTGGCCCGGGGAGCATGCTGGAGGGCATGAAACCTTGGATCCGGCAGGACCCGGATGCCGTCTACCGCAGGCCGCCCGCTCCGCGCAGCGACCCGGCACGTTCCTGGGCCCGGCTCCTTGATGCGCTCTGGTGGCACCGCGCTGCCCGGGCCGTGCGGGCGGGCCTGCACGGCACCGCCGCACTGCTGTTCCCGGTGGACTGCGTAAGTT
The DNA here is from genome assembly GCA_024207135.1 of Arthrobacter sp. C2. GTDB lineage: Bacteria > Actinomycetota > Actinomycetes > Actinomycetales > Micrococcaceae > Paeniglutamicibacter. Next base: position 187,253 of record CP042428.1, read on the forward strand.
GCCGGCGTCCGGACGCCGTGGTGTGCGGTTCCTGCGCCCGCGCGTTGCGTGCCTCCTGCCTGCACCCGCGGAGGGTCGAACTCCGGGCCGAGGCGCTGCCGTTGGACGGGTGCCTCGGACCGATGCCGGTGGTTGCCGCGGGAGCCTATGAGCACGAGCTGGCGGCCGTCGTCCTGGCCTTCAAGAACCACCAGATGCCGGCCCTGGGCAGGTACCTGGTGCCGCCGTTGGCCCGCGCGGTGCTGGCCGTGCTGGACACCCTGGCTGACCAGGGCCGCCCGGTGGTGCTGGTCCCGGTGCCCACGCGGCTGCGGGCCAGGACCCGGCGCGGGTACTTCCCGGTGGGATTGCTGCTGTCCAGGTTGCGGCGGGCCCGGGTGCTGCCCGCCGGCGTGGAGGTGGCGCAGCTGGTCCGGTACCGGGTGGCCAGGCAGTTCACCTCCGCGCAAAAAGGCAAGGGCAGGCGCGCCCGGGGCGCGGTGCGCGGCACGATGCATGCACCGGTGACGCCGCAGCTGGCACGGCTCGCGGCCGCCGGCACCCAGGTGCTGTTTGTCGACGACGTGCTCACCACCGGGGCGACCTTGGCCGAGGCGAACCGCGCCCTGGCCGGGTCCGGGCTGCGGGTGTGCGGGGCGGCGGTGCTTGCGGCAACACCCGCACCGGATGAAAAAAGCCACGTTCGCGCAACGCGATGAAGTAATAATCCGAACATCCTTGATTATCGTTGCATCTGTCATAGGGTGAGGTATGGGCACCCCGCAAGGGGAAAGGAACCCATCTTCAGCGACCGGAAGGAGTGACTTCTTCGGTCGCTGTCGTGTCACCTGAGCAATGATGGAGGACACCATGGAGATGACGATCAACGGGCGCAATGTCAGTGTTACGGATCGCTTCCGCGAATACGTGGACGAGAAGATCGACAAGGTCGATCAGCTTGCAACGAAGATCCAGCGCTTGGACATCAAGGTCACCAAGGAGCAGCACGCACGCAATGCGGAGACTGCCCTGACCGTCGAATTGACGGTTCTGGGACGGGGACCGGCGATCCGTGCCGAGGCCAAGGCCGCGGACAAGTTCGCTGCTTTCGACACCGCATTCGCCAAGCTCCTGGAGCGTCTGCGCAAGGCCCGGGACCGCCGCAAGGTCCACCACGGCACCCGGACGCCCCAGGCCGTTCACCAGGCAACCAGCGGACTGGAGCCGGCCAACAGCTCGCTTCCGCTGCACGAGGCAACGCGTCTGGCACAGCAGGAAGAGGAAACCCGGCAGGCCGCCGAGGCCTCCGAGAACGGCGCACCGCCGATCGAGATCCGCCGCAAGGTCTTCCCGGCGGAGTCGATGAGCGTCGACGACGCCGTTGACCGCATGGAAATGATTGGACACCCCTTCTACCTCTTCGTGGACGCGGCAACCGGGGCGCACTCGGTGGTCTACGCCCGGAAGTCCAAGGGCAACCAGCAGTACTCCTACGGAACCATCACCCTGGATCCGGAGGCCACCGACGAATCCACCCTGGAGACCCGTCGCTACCGCGACCCGGATCCGCAACCAGTCAACGCCTGATCCAACGGCGCATACGATGGGACCATGAGCAGGATTCTTTCCGCAGCGCAAGCCCGTCGCATCGCCATCGCAGCCCAGGGGCTGCATCGTCCCCGGCCCGCCGCACCAGTGAATCTTGGTGCGGTGGGCCGGGCCTTTGCCCGGCTGGAACTGATCCAGATCGACTCCGTCAACGTCGTCACCAGGGCCCAGTACCTGCCGATCTTCTCGCGGCTGGGCCCTTACGCCCCGGAGCTGTTGGACGCACTCGCGGTGCAAAAACCGCGCAGGGTGGTTGAGTACTGGGCGCACGAGGCCTCGCTGGTGCGCAGCGACCACTTCAGGGACCTGGTCCCGTGGCAGCAGCGCTCCTGGCCCGGCAGCATGAAGACCATTGACGACGACGGGCGTGTCCTGGCCCACCGGATCCTTCGGCTGCTTGCCGACGGCAGGCCCCGCACCTCCCGGGAAGCCGCCGCCGAACTGGGCCACGAACAGACCTCAGACAACGACTCGTGGGGCTGGAACTGGTCCGCGGTCAAGCGCGCCCTGGAGGCATTGTTTGCCGAGGGAATGATCAGCACCGAGGGCCGCAACGGCGCATTCGAGCGCCGCTACACCGCCTTGCACCAGGTGTTCCCCGAAGCACCCGTACCCGCAGCCGTACCCGCAGCCGTACCCCCGGCCGGGAACGACCGGCGCCAGGGCATGGAGCGGCTGCTGCTGGCTGCCGCCGGGGCGCACGGCATCGGCAGCGTGCATTGCCTGGCCGACTACTTCCGGCTCCCGTTGCGTGAAAGCGCCGCGGTCCTGCAAGACCTCGCCGCCGGCGGAGCCCTCGAAACGGTCGGCGTGGCGGGCCTGAAGGACACGTTCTACCTGTTGCCCGGAACCGCCATTCCCCGTCGCTCGCACGCCCGGTCGCTATTGGGCCCCTTCGACTCGATGGTCTTCAACCGCCGCCGGATCGAGAAGCTGTTCGGCTTCACCTACCGCCTGGAGATCTACACGCCCGTGGCCAAGCGCGTCTACGGGTACTACGTGCTGCCGTTCCTGCTGGGCGAGGCGCTGGTGGCCCGCGTGGATCTGAAGGCAGAGCGGGCCACGGGCAGGCTGTTGGTCCGTGGCGCCTTCGCCGAGCCCGGCGCGCCCGGGAACACCGCGGCGGAGCTGGCGGCCGAATTGCGGCTCATGGCGCGCTGGCTGGGGCTCGACGAAGTCGTGGTTTCGGCACACGGGAATCTGGCAGCAGCCTTGGAGTTTTCACTAAGCTCGCCCGAATCCAGCTAAAAGCCACAAGTGAAACCAATCTCTCACGTAGACTGAACACGCCAGAAATCCTGTGCTAGAGATTTGGGAGCTGCCTCGTGGCATCACTGCTTGAACGTATCCTGCGTACCGGCGACAAGAAGACGCTGAAGAGGTTGCGCGGATACGCCGACGCCATCAACGTGCTTGATGGCGAATTCCGTGCCCTATCCGATGCGGAACTGCGTGGTGAAACAGACAAGTTCAAGGCACGCATTGCCGATGGCGAGTCCCTGGACCTCCTGCTGCCCGAGGCCTTTGCCGCCGTCCGCGAAGCCGCCGACCGCACCCTGGGCATGCGCCACTTCGATGTCCAGCTCATGGGCGGCGCCGCCCTGCACCTGGGCAACATCGCCGAGATGAAGACCGGCGAAGGCAAGACCCTGGTCGCCACCGCGCCGGCCTACCTCAACGCCCTGACGGGCAAGGGCGTCCACGTGGTCACCGTCAACGACTTCCTGGCCGAGTACCAGTCCGACCTGATGGGCCGCGTCTACCGTTTCCTGGGCCTGACCAACGGCTGCATCCTGTCCAACCAGGACCCAGCCGAACGCCGCAAGCAATACGAGGCGGACATCACCTACGGCACGAACAACGAGTTCGGGTTCGACTACCTGCGCGACAACATGGCCTGGAGCTCCGACGAGCTCGTCCAGCGCGTCCACAACTTCGCGATCGTCGACGAGGTCGACTCGATCCTCATCGACGAGGCCCGCACCCCGCTGATCATTTCCGGGCAGGCCTCCGGCGACGTCAACCGCTGGTACACCGAATTCGCCAAGCTGGTCACCCGCCTGAGCCTCGACACCGACTACGAGGTCGACGAGAAGAAGCGCACCATCGGCGTGCTGGAACCCGGCATCGAAAAGGTCGAGGACTACCTGGGCATCCACAACCTCTACGAGGCGTCCAACACCCCGCTCATCGGGTTCCTGAACAACGCCATCAAGGCCAAGGAACTGTTCAAGAACGACAAGGACTACGTCGTGATCAACGGCGAGGTCATGATCGTCGATGAGCACACCGGGCGGTCGCTGGCCGGGCGCCGCTACTCCGAGGGCATGCACCAGGCCATCGAGGCGAAGGAAGGGGTGGAGATCAAGGCCGAGAACCAGACCATGGCGACCGTGACCCTGCAGAACTACTTCCGCCTCTACAAGAAGCTTGCGGGCATGACCGGCACGGCGCAGACCGAGGCCGGGGAATTCATGGGCACCTACAAGCTCGGCGTGGTGGAGATCCCCACCAACAAGCCGCTGCTGCGCAAGGACCAGGCGGATTTGATCTACAAGAACGAGATCGCCAAGTTCGACGCCGTGGTCCAGGACATCGCCGAGCGCCACGCCACCGGCCAGCCGGTGCTGGTGGGCACCACCAGCGTGGAAAAGAGCGAATACCTGGCCCGCCTGCTGGCCAAGCAGGGCATCCGCCACGAGGTGCTCAATGCCAAGCAGCACGCACGCGAGGCAGCCATCGTCGCCCAGGCCGGCAAGAAGGGTTCCGTCACGGTCGCCACCAACATGGCCGGCCGCGGCACCGACATCATGCTCGGCGGCAACGCCGAATTCCTGGCCGTCGCCGAGATGGAACGCCGCGGACTTGACCCGGAAACGAACTCCGAGGAATACGAGCGCGTCTGGGATTCCGTCTTCGAGACCGCCAAGAAGCAGGTCGCGAGCGAGGCGAAGGAAGTCTCCGACGCCGGGGGACTCTACGTGCTGGGCACCGAACGCCACGAGTCACGCCGCATCGACAACCAGCTGCGCGGCCGTTCCGGACGCCAGGGGGACCCGGGCGAGTCCCGCTTCTACCTCTCGATGACCGATGAGCTGATGCGCCGCTTCAACGCCGGCGCGGCCCAGCGGATCATGAACAACCCCTCGATGCCCGACGACGTGGCCCTGGAATCGAAGATCGTTTCCAAGGCCATCGAAACCGCACAGGCGCAGGTCGAGGGCACCAACGCCGAGCAACGCAAGAACGTGTTGAAGTACGACGACGTGATGAACCGCCAGCGCGAGGCCATCTACGGCGACCGCCGGCGCATCCTCGAGGGCGGCGACCTGGAAGAGAAGGTCGGGCACTTCCTCGAAGACGTGGTCAAGGCCATGGTCGCCGAGGCCACCGGCGAGGGACACTCCGAGGACTGGGACCTGAAGCGGCTCTGGGGAAACCTCAAGCAGCTCTACCCGATCTCCATCACCCTCGACGAGGTTGCGGAGGAAGCCGGCCACCGCGACGCGATCACCCCGGAACTCCTGGAGCGCGAAATCCTCTCCGACGCGCGGCTGCAGTACGCCGCACGCGAGGAAGCGGTCGGCGAGGAAAACATGCGCGAGCTCGAACGCCGCGTGGTGCTCTCGGTGATCGGCCGCAAGTGGCAGGAACACCTCTACGAAATGGACTACCTCAAGGAGGGCATCGGCCTGCGCGCCATGGCCCAGCGCGACCCGTTGGTCGAGTACCAGCGCGAGGGCTTCCTGATGTTCCAGACCATGATGGAATCCATCCGCGAGGAAAGCATCGGCATGCTCTTCAACATCGAGGTGGAGACCCGTCAGGCCCCGGAAATGTCCCTGCCGGGCGTCGTCGACGGCCGATCGGTGACCACCGAGCCGGTGCTGAACACCCCGGGCCTCGAGGCCCCGGCCCGTCCGGCGACGCTGCGCTACACGGCACCCGAGGAAAGCGGCGAGGCCTCGACCCACATCGAGCGCACCCCCGGTGCGGCGGCCCCGAAGGCTGCCGGCGGCAACAACAAGAAGAAAAAGGGCAAGCGCCGCTAGCCGATCTCCAGTGCAGTAACCTGCCAACGTCCGTGCCACCGTTCGATCCTCAGAGCGGCGGCACGGACGTTTTGCATGTCCCGGATGATCACCGCCGCCTCGAAGACCAGGGGCAGGACCTGGGTGATGCGCATCCGCAGCACCCGCGGGTTGGAATAGCAGCAGGAGGTGGGGTCGGGGCGCTGGATCGCGCCGAGACGCATGTGGTGGTCGAGCTTCAGCATGCACTCCGGGCTCAGGGCGCGCAGCAGCTGGCGTGCGGGCCGTGCTCCGGCCAGTACCTCCAGCACCGCCGGTGCGGCCGCGTGCACAACCGCTGCCACGGATTCGGCCGGGGCCAGCAGCCCGTCCATGGGCGGGAAGAGCTTCTCGGCAACTGCCCGGGCGGCGGCGGTGGGCGGCTTGGGACGCAGCCCGTCGGCAAAATCGTGTTCGGTGTCCGCGCGGAAATCCTCGTCGAGCCGAACCTGCTCCGGGAGGCTGCGCGCCGGAGTCTCGGTGCCCGGTTCCTGGCCCGGGCAGCGCTTCCCGCGCCTGTCCGGACCGGGGCCGAAGGCCTTCGGAAACCTCCGTATGGGGGTCGGCTCCGCTGCGGCGGGGGCCGGTGCGGTGAAGCGGTTTGCTTGGACGAGCGTCGGCGCGGTGTTGGAAGGGGCCGGCTCGAGGGCGGTGATGGACATGGTGGACTCCTGGTGGGCGGATGGCTTCGACGGTGGAGGGCGGTGTGTGCAATCGGTTTCAGGGCTTCTGGGAAGCGGGCCGCGGTGCCTGGAGCACCATGCCGACCTCGAGCCTGTCGGGGTCGGGGCCGATCAATCGGCGGTTCGCGGCGAACCATAGCGGCCAGGCCGCGGCGATGTCTTCGGGGCCGGCGCTCGAGGGCAGGTGGCGTGCGGCAATGGCCCAGAGGCTGTCTCCAGGCCGGACCACGACCTCCTCAAGGGTGCGGGTGGTTCCGCCGGCCAGCCGGGCCAGCGGCAGCGGGACCCGGTGCGGGATGAATCCGGGACTGAGGAGTTCGGTTTCGGTGCCCTTCGGCCCGGTGGCCTCCGGCTGTCGCGGGCCGGCCTGGCGCTCGTGTTGCCCGGCGATCGCGGCCTGAAGGTGCTGGGCCGGTGCCAGCGGCGCGGCAACGGTCGCAGGGGCCGCAGGGGCCGCGGCGGTGGCGCCGCCCGCGGCGCATCCGGCCAGCACGAGGGAACCGCCGAACCCGGCCAGCAGCACCCGGGCGACGAATCCGGGAACGAGTGCCGCCAGGGCCGCACCGCGACGCCGGTGCCCGCTGGCGGCGAGGAGACGGGCGGCCAGGGCCAGGGCCAGGCACAACAACAGCCAGGCGACCGACGCCGCGCCCAGCAATCCGATGGCCAGGCCGGTGAGCCGTTCCAGGGACCACGCATCGAGCCGGGTGCCGGTGGCGGCGCGCTCCTGCAGTGAGCGCCACAGCACGATGCTGGCCCCGAGCATGCCCAGCGACAGGACGGCCGCGGCCACGAGTGCCAGGGCGTCGCGGGCTGGTTGTGAACGCATATTGGCCTTCTTTGATGTCATTTGATGTTGTTTGCATCTGTTTGTAACAGCATGATGACACTTCGTGCACGGGGAATCTAGGGGTAGGCGCGAAACTTTTGGGCATCTAGGGTGGGCCCATGAGATGGGAATCGCTTTTCGCCGACCTGGAAGCACAATTCGAGGCCGAGGCCGCCCGCGACCAGGCCAGCGAAATCCAGGAATTTGTCCGGATCGAACGCGCCCGCCAGACGCTGGTCCAGCGCCTGGCACGGCACCTGGACACGCGGGTCGATGTGCAGCTGCTCGGCGCCGAACGCCTGGGCGGACAGCTTTCCTCCCTCGGCAGGGACTGGCTGATGCTGCGCCACGGCGGCACCGAGGAACTCGTTCCCTTCCGTGCGCTGGCCTGGTGGTCCGGGCGGGAGCCGGGCAGGAACCCGGAGCCGGGGGAGCGGCGGGTCGGCTTCTCCCAGGCCCTGCGCGTGCTGGTGCGGGACCGGGCCAGGGTGGGCATCGGCGGAACCGACGGGCAGCAGCTGGCCAGCGGAACCCTGGACCAGGTGGGCCAGGACTTCGTCGAGGTGGCGCTGCACGAGCGCGACGAATTCCGCCGCGCACCTGCCATCCACGGACGGTGCGTGATCCCGTTTTCCGCAGTGGCCAGGGTGCGCCGCGAGGAATGAGGCCCCCGGCGGGGTTGTCCACAGCCGGGCTCGCCCCCTTCTCACGCACGGCCGCCACGGCGTATGGTGGCCCCCAAGGACAACGGCGGGGCTCGTGCCTCCGCCGATGAAGCATCCCGCGTTTCTGCGCAGCCAGGCGGAAGACTCCCCGGCCGCGCATCGGCGGGGTCATGGCGGAGGGGGATATTCGACATGGACAAGGCCCACGAAGCGGTGGCGGCAGCGGCCAGCAGGCTGGGAAGACCCAGCTGGAAGGACCCGCGGCTGCTGCTGGGCATCCTGATCGTGCTGGCCTCCTGCGTCGGGGTCGTGGCCCTGACCAGTTCCCTGGACCGCACCACGCCCATGTACTCGGCCAAGGCCGACATCTCCCTGGGCGAGCAAATCACCGCGGAGAAGCTCAACGTGGTGAACGTGAAGCTCGACGCGCTCGAGGAGCGCTACGTGCCGGCGGATCCCTCCCTGCTTGAGGGCACGCGGGCCAACTCGCTGGTCCGCGCCGGGCAGCTGCTCCCGCGCAGCTCCCTGGGGCTGGACGACGGAACCAACCGCCGCCCGGTGTCCATCGACCTGCCCGATGCCCTGCCGGCGGCGATCACCTCCGGGGCCCATGTCGATGTCTGGGTCTCGCTGAAGGACCGGACCGCCAATGCCTACGCCCCGCCGACCCTGCTGCTGCCCTCCGCCGAGGTCACCGGCCGCACCGAACGGGCCACCGGCTTCGGCGGAACGGCCGGGACGCTGGTCGAGATCCTGGTGGTTGACAGCGGGCTGGCGGACCTGCTCGAGGCCATGGCCAACGACGCGCGGATCACCGTGGTCTTCAACCCCGGGGCCAGTGCCTCATGAACATCTCGGTCGTGGTGCACGGGGACGACGGCACGGTGGTCGACAGGCTCGAGAGCCACCGCGGGGTGCTCACGGTGGCCCGCAGTTGCACCGAGATGTCCGAGGCCATCGCCCTTTGCGAGACCGGGCTGGCCGACGCGGCGATCCTGGCCGGGCCGCCGGTGGAGGTCGAAACCCACGACATCGATGCGATGATCGAGCGCGGGGTCCCCGTGCTGGTGCTCTGCGACGACGCGGCCCAGGGCAAGCGGCTCGGGGCGGCCGGCGCCTACGTGGCGGGAACCGGCTGCACCGCCCCGGAGCTGGGCACCCTGGTCGCCCGGGCCCGGGCCGAGCTGGGGCACCGTGAGCGCGGCACCGTTCCGGCCGCTGCCGGCGAAGAGCCGGGGACACCGGCCCGGAAGCGGGCGCGCGTGGTGGTTTTCTGGGGCCCCGTGGGTTCCCCGGGCCGCTCCCTGCTGGCGCTGAACTACGCCGTGGAGTGCGCGCTGGGGGACCAGGAAGTGGTGCTGCTGGATGCCGACACCTACGGGGCCTCCCAGGCCGTGCAGCTGGGCCTGCTCGACGAGGCCGCGGGCATCGCGCAGATCTGCCGCACCGTGGACTCCGGGCGGTTCGACGCGGCGAAGCTCGAGCGGATCTGTGCACCGGTGCTGATCGCCGGGGCCCGGATGCGCGTGGCCACCGGGCTGCCGCGGGCCAGCCGCTGGCCCGAACTGCGCCCCACCGCGCTGCGCCGTGCGGTCCTGGCGCTGCAGGAGGCCTGCGACACGATCGTGATCGATGTCGCGGCGCCGCTGGAACTCGACGAGGAGCTTTCCTTCGACACCGCCGCCCCGCAACGCAACGGGGTGACCGCCGCGATGCTGCGCATCGCCGACGAGATCCATGCCGTCGGGGCGGCCGACAGCATCGGGGTCCCGCGGCTGATCAGGGGCCTGGAGGAAATGCACGAGGTGCTCGGGGCACTGCCGGTCACGGTGCTCTTCAACAAGGTCTCCGCGGCCAACGCCGGGGCCTCCCCGCGCCAGGGGCTGGCCGAGACCTGGGCGCGGTTCGGGCCCGGACTGCCGATCGCCGGCTACCTGCCCCGCGACCCCGCTGCGGTGGACGCCGCGCTGCTGGCCGGAAGCGCGCTGGCGGAGATCGCCCCGCATTCGGCCCTGCGGGTGGCCATCGCCGCCCTCGCCGGGCAACGGATCAGGGGCAGGGCGCCGTTTCTGCGCCGTTTGGCCCCGTCGAAGTGACGTCGGTAACCCGGCGGGATAGTGTTGTAGCACCAGCGTCGCGCAACGGAGCGCCACGCACACTCGATCCACGGAGGCGTTCTTTTGAACTCGTCGGAGTCCAGCATGTCCGAAACATTCATCGCTGAGACACTCACGCCCGAATTGGTGGCAACCTACTACGGGCAGTTGGCACCAGAGGACGCGGCGGCCTACACGCCGCAGCAACTTGAATCCAGGGTGGGAGCCCACCTGGCCGTCGGCTGGATACGGGAACCCAAGACGCCCCGCGTGGCCATCACCCGACACGCCGCCATGGCCATGGTGTACGTGGTCACCGACGACATGCCGTTCCTGGTCGACTCGGTCACCGCCGAGATCGTGCGGCAGAACCACGCCATCAACGTCGTGGTCCACCCCACCTTCGTGGTCGGCCGCGATGCCGAGGACGGACACATCACCGCCCTGGACACGGTCCCGGCCAACGAGCACCTGGCCAGCGGCGACACCGCCGCCCTGCCGCAGATCTCCGCGCTGGTCGCCGAAAACCGCGACACCGCCATCGAATCCTGGATCTCCGTGGAACTCGGCGGGGACCCGAGCGACGAGGCCCTGACCAAACTGGTCGCCGGCCTCGAACGCATCCTCAAGGACGTGCGCGCCGCCGTGGAGGACTGGGCGTCGATGCGCAACAAGGCCCACGAGATCGCCGACTCCCTGGCCACGGTCGCAGGCGCCGAGCAGATCCCCGACCTGGACGCCGCCATCGACCTGCTGCACTGGCTCGACGACGGGAACTTCACCTTCCTGGGCTACCGCGAGTACGACCTGATCACCGAGAACAACGAAGACGTGCTGCGGATCCAGACCGAATCGGGCCTGGGCCTGATGCGCAACGCCATCCCGGCGCGCGACACCCAGCACCTGACCAAGCGCGGCCGGGCCATGGCCCGCGACAAGCGCGCCCTGGTCATCACCAAGGCCAACTCCCGCTCCACCGTGCACCGCGGGGTCTACCTGGACTACGTGGGTGTCAAGCGCTTCGACGCGGCCGGCAACGTCAACGGCGAACGCCGCTTCATCGGCCTGTTCGCCTCCAGCGTCTACACCTCCTCGGTGCGCAGCGTCCCGGTCGTGCGCGAGAAGGTCGAGGCCGTGCTCAAGCTCGCCGGCTTCGCCCCCGATTCGCACTCCGGCAAGGACATCGTCACGATCCTGGAGACCTACCCGCGCGACGAGCTCTTCCAGATCTCCGTCGAGGACCTCACCAACACCGTGCTGGGGATCCTGCGCCTGCAGGAACGCCGCCGCACCTCGCTCTTCCTGCGCCCCGACGTCTACGGGCGCTTCATGTCCGCGCTGGTCTACCTGCCGCGCGACCGCTACACCACCGGGGTGCGCCTGCGTATCGAGAAGGAATTGACCGAGGCGTTCAACGCCGAGTCGATGGACTTCGAGGTCCGCATGTCCGAGTCCTCGCTGGTGCGCCTGTTCTACCGGATCCGGCTGCAGCGCCACGGGCTGACCCCCGTGGTGGACCGCGCCGGGCTGGAAACCCGTCTGGTCGCCGCAGTGCGTTCCTGGTCCGAGGGCATCACCGTGGCCGCCAACGAGCTCTACGGCAACGACAAGGGCGCCGCGCTGGCCGCCGGCTGGTCCGAGGCCTTCCCCGCCGCCTACCGCGTCGAGTTCGAGGTCGAGGACGCGCTGGCCGACATCGAGCGCTTCGGCAAGTACGAGGACGAAACCCACATCGGCCCCGTGGTGAAGTTCTATGTCCCCGAAGAGGATGAGGACTCCGAGGTCAACGCCCGGATGAAGCTCTACCTCACCGCGCCGCTCTCGCTGTCGCGGATCTTGCCGGTGCTGCAGAACCTCGGCCTGGAAGTCATCGAGGAACGGCCCTTCGCCGTGACGCCCTCGCGCGCCGAGCCGCGCTACCTCTACGACCTGGGCCTGAAGTTCCCCGAGGGGATCGACCCCATGGACGCCGAGGCCCTGCTGGCCGACGCCTACTCCGCGGTGGTCACCGGCGCGGCCGAATCCGACCACATGAACCGCCTGGTGCTGCTGGAATCGATCTCCTGGAAGCAGGTCGGGCTGTTGCGCGCCTACTCCCGCTACCTGCACCAGCTGGGTGTCTCCACCTCCTACACGTTCATCTCCGACACCCTGGTCGCCAACCCGGAGGTCACCCACGGGATCATCGCGCTCTTCGAGGGCACCTTCGACCCGGCACTGACGCCCGAGGCATCCGCCGCCGCCATCGAGGTCGCCCACAAGGTGCTCAACGAGGCCCTGGACAAGGTCCCGACGCTCGATGCCGACAAGCTGCTGCGCCGCTTCGTGAACCTCATCGAGGCCACGCTGCGCACCAACTACTACATCGATCCGGCGGCACTGGCCTTCAAGCTGCTGCCCGGAAAGATCACCGACGCTCCCTTCCCCCGCCCCAAGTACGAGATCTGGGTCTGCTCCCCGCGCATCGAGGGCGTGCACCTGCGCTTCGGCGAGGTCGCCCGCGGCGGGCTGCGCTGGAGTGACCGCCGCGAGGACTTCCGCACCGAGGTCCTGGGCCTGGTCAAGGCACAGATGGTCAAGAACGCCGTGATCGTGCCCACCGGCGCCAAGGGCGGCTTCTACGCCAAGCAGCTTCCCAACCCGGCCGTGGACCGCGCCGGCTGGATGGAGGAGGGCAAGGCCTCCTACCGCATCTTCATCCGCTCGCTGCTGGAAATCACCGACAACCTGGTGGTCGACGAGGACGGCGAGAAGGTCGTGCCGCCGGCCAACGTCGTGCGCCTGGACGGGGACGACACCTACCTGGTGGTCGCCGCCGACAAGGGCACCGCCTCGTTCTCCGACACCGCCAACGCCATCTCCGCCGAGCGCGGCCACTGGCTGGGCGACGCCTTCGCCTCCGGCGGGTCGGTGGGCTACGACCACAAGGCCATGGGCATCACCGCCCGCGGCGCCTGGGAGTCGGTCAAGCGCCACTTCTTCGAGTTCGGCGTGGACACCCAGACCCAGGAGTTCACCGCCGCGGGCGTGGGCGACATGTCCGGGGACGTATTCGGCAACGGCATGCTGCGCACCCGCACCGTCAAGCTGCTGGCCGCCTTCGACCACCGCGACATCTTCCTGGACCCGAACCCGGAGCCGGGGGCCGCGTTCGACGAGCGCGCGCGCCTGTTCGAGTTGCCGCGTTCCTCCTGGGCCGACTACAACAAGGACCTGATATCCGCCGGCGGCGGGGTGCATTCCCGCGCGCTGAAGTCCATCCCGATTTCCCCCGAGGTGCGCGAGGCGCTGGGCCTGGGCGCCACGGTCAGCTCCATGGCCCCGAACGAACTGCTCAAGGCCATCCTGGGCGCACCGGTCGACTTGCTGTACAACGGCGGCATCGGCACCTACGTCAAGGCCGCCGACGAGTCCCACGCCGAAGTCGGGGACCGCGCCAACGACGCGATCCGCGTCAACGGCGAGCAGATCCGCGCCAAGGTCATCGGCGAGGGCGGCAACCTGGGCATGACCCAGCGCGGCCGCATCGAGGCGGCGCTGCACGGGGTCATCCTGAACACCGACGCCATCGACAACTCCGCAGGCGTGGACTGCTCGGACCACGAGGTCAACATCAAGATCTTCGTGGACCGCATGGTCGTGGCCGGGAAGCTGGAGGCCTCCAAGCGGGCCGAATTCCTGCACTCGATGACCGACGAGGTTGCCCGCCTGGTGCTGAAGACCAACTTCGACCAGAACGTGCTGCTGCTCAACGACAAGCAGGAGCTCAGCAGCTGGTCCCCGGCGTTCGAACGCCTCATGGACTGGCTCGAGGAGCATGCGGACCTTGACCGGAAGCTGGAGTTCCTGCCCTCCACCGAGGTGCTCGAGGAGCGCCTGGCGGCCGGGGGTACGCTGACAGCCCCGGAACTGGCGGTGCTCGTTGCCTACGCGAAGATCCAGCTGGCCGGCGCGCTGGCCGCCTCCGACCTGCCCGACGACCCGCACTTCGCCGCGACGCTGCGCAACTACTTCCCGGTGCAGCTGGCCGAGCAGTTCGGGGCGGACCTCGACTCCCACCCGCTGCGCCGCGAGATCATCGCCACCGTGGTGGCCAACGACATGGTCAACATCGGCGGCACCACCTACGCGTTCCGCGTGATGGAGGAGACCGGGGCCGACGAGGCACAGGTCGCCAAGGCGTTCGTGGCGCTGCGCGAGATCTACTCGCTGGACGCCGAGATCGACGCGATCAATGCGCTGCCGGCTTCCTTCGACTCGACGCACTGGTGCCGCCTGCACCTGGACATGCGCCGCCTGCTGGACCGCGCCACGCGCTGGTACGTCCACCACGTGGACCGCGAACAGGACGTGGACGACGCCGTGGCCGCACTGGCCCCGACCGTGCGGGCGCTGCGCCCGGAGGTCGGGTCGCTGCTGCGCGGGGTCGACGCCGAGCGCGCCGCGGCCTGGGCGATCCAGGGCAAGGGCTGGGGCCTGGACGAGTCCCTGGCGACCCGCTGGGCCGTCCAGTTCGAGTCCTTCGCGCTGCTGGACATCGCCACGGCCGCGGCCCGCACCGGGGCCGATGCGACCGAGCTGGCCAAGGTCTACTACGTGCTCTACGACCGCTTCGGCGTCGACTCGCTGCTGGAGCGGATCACCTCGCTGCCGCGCGACGACAGGTGGAAGGCACTGGCCCGCGCCGCGCTGCGCGACGACCTGTACTCGACCATCATCGACTTCACCCGCGACGTCGTTGCCGTCACCGATCCGGGGGAAAGCGACCCGGCCGTGCGTGTGGCTGCGTGGTTGGAGGCGAACGCGGCTAACCTTGATCGTGCACAGAACATGTTCGCGGAAGTGAACCGGCTGGAACGCGATGACATGGCGTCCCTGTCGGTCGCGCTGCGGCTGTTGCGTTCCATCGTACGGAGGTAATATCCATGGCCATCTTCACGGACCAGCTACGCCAGAGCGCCGACTTTGGTCCGGGGGATGAGGATTGGATCCACCTGTTGGTGGGGGACTGGCAACTGATCGCCGACCTGGCGTTCGCCGATTTGGTGTTGTGGTTCCCGGTCCCGGAGGGGACGTACAAGGCCCTGGCCCATGTGCGTCCCTCCACCTCGCACACCGTGTTCCACACGGACTTCGTCGGGGAGCGGATCCGCAAGGACCTCAAGCCGCTGGTCGAACAGGCCTGGCAGACCCAGGACATCGTGCGTTCGGACGCGGGCACGGTGCGGCCCGGTGAGCACTCGATGCTCATCGAGGCCGTGCCGCTGGTCCGCAACGGGCGCACCCTGGCGGTGCTTTCGGTGCACTTCGACCTCTCCGGCTCGCGCCTGCCCTCGCGGCTGGAGCTGACCTACCGGCAATGCGCCGAGGACCTTTTGCGCATGTGCACCCGCGGGCTGTGGCCGGACTTCGCCACGCCCACCGGTTCCCGGCGCGGCGCCCCGCGCGTGGGCGACGGGTTCATCAGGCTGGATGCCGACGCGGTGGTCCAGTACGCCAGCCCCAACGCGGTCTCGGCCTACCGCCGGCTGGGGGCCGCTGCGACCCTGGAGGGCGTCTCGCTCTCCGAGGCGACGATGTCCCTGGTCAAGGACCGCCGGCTGACCGACGAGGCGCTGCCGCTGGTGGTCTCCGGCAAGATGCCCTGGCGCACCGAGATCGAGTCGATGGGCGTGACGCTGTCGCTGCGCGCGATCCCGCTGCGCAACGCCAAGGGACGCTACGGCGCCCTGGTGCTGTGCCGCGACGTGAGCGAGCTGCGCCGCCGCGAAAAGGAACTGGTGTCCAAGGACGCGACCATCCGCGAGATCCACCACCGGGTGAAGAACAACCTGCAGACCGTGGCGGCGCTGCTGCGCATGCAGTCGCGCCGGATGAAGTCCGAGGAGGGCCGGGCGGGCCTGGACCAGGCCATGCGCCGGGTCGCCACGATCGCGGCGGTGCATGAGACGCTCTCGCAGGGGCTGGGCGAGAACGTGGACTTCGACGAGCTCATCGACCGGCAGTTCCGGATGATCGTGGAAATCGCCTCGCCGGGGCAAAAGGTGATGACCGAGAAGTCCGGGGCCTTCGGGCACCTGCCGGCGGAGCTGGCAACACCGCTCTCGCTGGTCATCAACGAGCTGGTCACCAACGCCGTGGAGCACGGGCTGGCCGAGCGCGA
The DNA here is from genome assembly GCA_024207135.1 of Arthrobacter sp. C2. Taxonomy (GTDB): domain Bacteria; phylum Actinomycetota; class Actinomycetes; order Actinomycetales; family Micrococcaceae; genus Paeniglutamicibacter. The sequence goes on from CP042428.1 coordinate 203,346, forward strand.
CGGCACCGTCCAGCTGGCCGCCGAACGCAAGCGCAACGCCGTGGGGGAGGACATCCTGCGCGTGGCCATTTCCGACGACGGGGTGGGACTGCCCGCGGGCCCGCGCACGGAGGGCCTGGGGCTGCAGATCGTGCGCACCCTGGTCACCAGCGAGCTGAGCGGGAACATCCACTGGGAGGACCGCTCGGGACCCGGGACCCGGGTCGTGATCGAGTTGCCGGTCGCCGCCCGGCGCTGAGGCCAGGCAGGCCAACGACAGGCAGGTGGGGCCGGTTCCTGAAAGGAACCGGCCCCACCTGCCTGTGTGGTGCTACGGAGCGCCTAGAACTTCTTGCGGTGTGCCAGGATGCTGGCGACGTAGTTCTTGGTGTCCGCGTACATGCCGTTGCGCTTCACTCCGGTTGCGCCCTGGTAGTAGTAGGCGATGCCCAGCTCGACCGACGGCGCCGAGCGCTGGTGCGCACGGATGATCGCGACACCGGCGGTGACGTTGTCCTGCGGGTCCAGCAGGTCGAGCTTGCGCCCCACCAGCCCCGAGGCCCATTCCCCGGCCGAGGGGATGACCTGCATGACGCCCACGGCGTTCGCCGGGGAGACTGCGTTCATCCGGAAGCCGGACTCCTGGAAGGCGTGGGCCTGGGCCAGGGAGGGGTCGACGCCCATCTGGCGGGCGGTGCTGGCCACCATGGCCTGCATGGCCGCGGGGGAGGGCAGGTTGCGGGAGAGCAGCTCGCGCTTGTTGTCGTTCGCCGAACCCACCACGTCGCTCTTGTAGGTGCGGCCCAGGAACGTGTTGCCCACCAGCGGCTTCGAGCTGGTCGGGTTCACGTCCGAGGAGGACTTCGGTGCGGAGGTGCCGTTGCCGTTGACCTTCAGCGTCCGCCCGATCTGCAGGACGGTGGAATACGTCACCGACGGGTTCAGGCGCAGGATGGTGTTCAGCGGCGTCCCGGTCTTCAACGCAATATGTCCCAGGGTGTCGCCGGAAACCACGGTGTAGCTGGAGCCGCCGGATGGGGCCTTGGGTGCAGCCGATGCCTTGGGGGACGACGGCGCGGACGGTGCGCTCGAGGCGCCGCTGATCTTCAGCTTGTCGCCCGGGCGGATGATGTCGCCGTTGGACAGGTTGTTCAGCTTCATGAAGGCGGAGACCGACATGTTGTGGCGGATGGCGATCATCGAGGGGGAGTCGCCCGACTTCACGGTGTAGGTTCCGGACGCGGAGGCGCTGTTGCCCTTGGGCGCGGACTTGGACGGGGACGATGAGCCCTTGGATCCGAAGTGCAGCACCTGGCCGACGTAGATGGTGTCCCTGGCGGGGTTGCCGGCGGCGCTGCGGACCTCGTCCAGGGAAACGCCAAGCTTCTTGGCGATCGCGCCCATGACATCGCCGTTGACGACCTTGTAGGTCTGTGCCGGCTTGGCGGAGGTGCCTGCGTTGTTCGTGGAGGCCTTGGGCGATGCGGCGCGTGCGTCGCTGCCGCCCAGGCGCAGCACGTCTCCGGGCTTGATCAGGTCGGAGGAAAGCTTGTTGATCTTCTTGAGCTCGGACACCGAGACCCCGGTGCGCACGGAGATGTGCGAGAGCGTGTCGTTCTTCTTGACGGTGACGGTTCCGCTCTTCTTGGCCAGGGGCACCACCGAGCCGGGAACGTGGGAGGCCACCAGGTGGGCGCTGATTCGCGCCTCGGCTGCCTTGACCATGGCGGGGGTGGCGGCCTTGGGTGTCAGGGCATCACGGGTGGGCAGCGGTGCTGCCTCGGCCGGGAGTGCGAGGGAACCGAGGACAACTGCAGGGATTGCGACCGTGGCCACGGCGCTGCCAATGGCTCTGACGCGATTGTTATGTGCAAGGGACATGGAGCGATCCTTTGGGTTGGGGCAAGGACGAATCGTTCGGTCGCAAAAGAACGCACATGGATTGTGGCCCATGTGCGTGTTGTGACTCATGGTGCAGGTGTGACTAATGTGAATTTACACCACGGAGTGGAATTTGTGAAAGATCCCACCAAGAAATCGTTCATATGGCTCCTGAACCATCCAAGGATGTGGCACGCTGGAATGGTGAGCAATCTTGAGAACCTAGTGGCCGACTGGCTGCCCCTGCCCGACCTTGCCGAAGCGCTGGACGTTTCCATCAAAAGGGTCCATAGCCTGATCGACGAACGCGCCATCATTGCCGTGCGCGTGGGCAAGCGAAACATCCGCAGCGTACCCGCCGCCTTCGTGATGGACGGGGGCATCGTCGAGAGCCTCAAGGGCACGATCTCGGTGCTCGTTGACTCCGGCTACGAGGACGAGGAGCTGCTGGTGTGGCTCTTCACCCCCGACGAGTCCCTGAACGGCACGCCCATGGATGCGTTGCGCGCCGGACGCAAGACCGAGATCCGCCGCCGCGCCCAGGCGTTGAGCTGGTAGCAGGCAGCGTGTTGCACCTGCCCGGTGCATAGCCCCGAACCCAAACCAGAAGCGACGGCCCCCCTCCGGATGATCCGGGGTGGGGGCCGTCGCTTTTCTCGTTCCTGCCTACTCCTACGAGGTCCGGCGGATTGCCGCCAGGCCCAGGGTGCGCAGACCGTGCCGTGCCAGCGGGGTGACGGTGAGCCGGTCCAGGGCGGCCAGGCCCTGCTCGGAGAGCTCGGCGATGGAGGCCTCGGTGGCCGCCAGCGCCCCGCACGACTCCAGCAACGCACTCATGCGGGTGACCTCGTCCTCGCGCAGGTCATCGGCACCCAGGCGCGACTGGATGAATTCCTGGTCGGCCGGCGGGGCAAGGGTCAGGGCATGCGCGATGATCTCGGTGCGCTTGCCCTCGCGCAGGTCGTCGCCGGCCGGCTTGCCGGTGATCGCCGGATCGCCAAAGACGCCCAGGACGTCGTCGCGCAGCTGGAAGGCCTCGCCCAGCGGCAGGGCAAACCGGGAATACTGTTCCAGCAGGTCGGAGGAGGCCCCCGCCAGCGCGCCGCCGAGCAGCGTGGGATTTTCCACGGAATACTTGGCGGACTTGTAGCGCACGATGGTGCGGGCGCGCTTGACCGCCTCGGCAGGCCCGTAGGCCGGCCCTGCAGACTCCTCCAGGACATCAAGGTACTGTCCGGCCATCACCTGCGCGCGCATGCGGTCAAAGATGGTGCGGGCCTCGGGCACCAGCGGCTGGATGGTGGCGAAGAGCTGCTCGCTCAGCGAAAGGCAGAGGTCCCCGGCGAGGATCGAGGCGGCCTCGCCAAAGCGCGGGGCGTCCCTGTGCCAGCCCGAGGCGCGGTGCAGCGACTCGAAGCGTCGGTGCATGCTGGGCTGGCCTCGGCGGGTGTCGGAGCGGTCGATGAGGTCGTCATGGATCAGGGCGGCGGCCTGGAAGAGTTCCAGTGCGGCGCCGGCCTGCACGATGTCGGTGGCCTGGGCATCGCCGCCGGCCCCCAGGTACCCCCAGAAGGCGAACAGCGGACGCAAGCGTTTGCCGCCGCGTGTCAGCTCGTCGATCGCGGTGACGATTTCCGCCGCCGCTGGGGCGATGTCGGAGATGGCTTCATGTTGTTCTGCAAGGAATTCCGACAGCAAGGTCTCGAGCCGTTCCGAGAAGTCTGCGGAAAGGTCTCGTGCCTTTTCGGGGTCGGAGGTGTCCGCAGCATAAAGTGTCATGATTCCCATCCATAGGTTGCGCAACGTGGTGTTTCCTTAACTCTAGCCGTGCAGTTGCCCCCAGCTGGATTGTCGGAGTCGTTGGCTAGACTTCAGTGCATGGCCCAAGGCAAGGTGCGCGCGATATTGCATGTCGACATGGATGCCTTTTTCGTGTCCGTCGAGTTGCTCACGCGCCCCGAGCTGGCGGGGGAACAAGTGATCGTGGGTCATCCGGGTGAACGCTCCGTGGTGCTCTCGGCGTCCTATGAATGCAGGGCACTGGGAGTGAAATCGGCCATGCCGATGGCCGTGGCGATGAGGATGGCCCCGCATGCGGTGGTGATTCCGCCGACGCAGGGGCTGTATTCCGCATATTCCGCCAGGATCATGGAAATCTTCCACCAGGTCACGCCGCTGGTGGAACAGCTCAGCGTGGACGAGGCATTCCTGGACGTGACCGGAAGCATCCGGCGGCTGGGACCTCCAGAGGCGATCGGCGAGATGATTCGCGCACGGCTGCGCACCGAGCTGGGGTTGCCCGCAAGCGTGGGCATCGCCGCCTCGAAGTTCGTGGCCAAGGTTGCCTCCACACGGGCCAAGCCCGATGGCATGTTAGTGATCCGCCCCGAGCAGACACTGGCCTACCTGCACACCCTGCCGGTGGGTGCGCTGTGGGGAGTGGGGGCCAAAACCGCATTGGTGCTGCGGGAAATGGGGATCACCACGGTGGCCCAGCTGGCCCACACACCCCAAAACACACTCAGCCGCCGACTGGGAGCGACCGGAATCCACCTGTACAACCTGGCCTGGGGGCGTGACGACCGGTCCGTGGAGACCGAGCGCGAGGAAAAAAGCATCGGTGCCGAGGAGACATTCGCCATCGACATCTGGGATGACGAAGCATTGCGCCGCGAAATACTCCACCTCGGCCATCGCGTGGCCACGCGGCTGCGCGAGGCCGAAAAAGTGGCGGGCGTCGTGGCCTTGAAGCTGCGCTACAGCGATTTTTCCACGCTCTCGCGCAGCCGGACCCTGCCGTATCCCAGCAACGCGGCCGGCGACCTGGTCGCTGCCGCGGAGGGACTTTTTGAAAAGCTTGGCCGGCGGCCCCAGGCCGTGCGACTTGTGGGTATCCGGGCGGAGAAGCTGGCTGACGCCGGCGGCGGGATGCAATTGAGCATCGATCCGCGAGACGACAACTGGCGGCAAACCGAGGCAACGATGGATTTGATCCGTTCCCGGTTCCCGGCCGGGGCGCTTCGCCCGGCTTCCCTGCTCGAACGTGGGCAAAAAGAGAAAAAACCGGACCAGCCTTCTTGACACATTCGCCGTGAGTCTGCTGCGAGTTGAATCCTGACTACCTTATTAGCAGGATTCGGGACTATTCTGGAAGTAGAAGTTAGCTAGCCGTATCGGCCGGGAACATTGCCAAGGCGTATTACGTTCAAGTAGGTAAAGGCGAGAGCCGGGACCGTGAAGTGAAGGGGAAGAGACGATGCCACTTTCCGAGCATGAGCAACGTCTTCTGGAGCAGCTGGAAAAGCAGCTACACGAAGACCATCGCTTCGCATCGACGATGAAATCCGCGTCGACGGCGGGGAACTACTCAACGCGCAATCTTGCCTTGGGTGCTTTGATCGGCATCGTGGGGCTTGGGGTGCTGATCTATGGCGTTTCAAGCCAGTTGATCATCGTGGGCGTGCTGGGATTCATCATCATGTTTGGCGGCGTGTACCTGGCCCTTTCGCGCAAGGGCGGCTCCAAGAAGGGCGGCGTGCCCGGTGCGGGCAAGAATCCCCAGAAATCGGGATTCATGAGCGACCTCGAAAACAGGTGGGAACAGCGCAAGCGTGACGAGCACGGTTCCTGATAAGCCACCTTTGACCGGCGGCCCGGAGGCCTGACCCTCCGCCTCCGCTTACTCCAGCCAAGGCTCCGCAGCATGTGCGGGGCCTTTGCCTTTTTAAGGACCGGCCCTCCGCCTGGAGGCATGCGGCCCCATGCCGTCTGGACGGGCCGCTGGCGATCGCCACGGTCGGCCGCCGCCAGGCAAGGCCAACCCCGCAGCCGGTGCGCGACACGGCGACGCGCCGAGTATGCCCAATCGCCGTAAATTTTATTCCGGCGGTGGATCCCGCACGCCCGCGCGCGCTGCCCGAATCCCTCCACTTGCCCCCACCGCAGCGGGCGGCTTCCCTGCCATTTTCGCATCCAGGTTCTAAAGATCCTTGTGAATCCGGGAATTCCCAGAATCCCGAATGTGGGCCCCGCCACATCCCGCTTTCTGGGAGTTTGGTCTGAATCCAAATCCCTCCACTTCGCCCCCACGCCGGAATGCCGCGGAAAATCAACACTTTTCGTTCTCTTTTCATCTCAAAATGCCGGAATGGTCGTTGACAGTGGAGGCTTGTGGAGTAAAGTGGAGCGAAATAGAGGGGAATGGGGCAAGTTGCTTCTTTCAACCGGGAGGCGGTCTGTGTGTTCCTAGGAACGTATACACCGCGCCTGGACGAGAAAGGGCGATTAATCCTCCCGGCGAAATATCGTGACGAATTAGCCAATGGTTTAGTTCTGACTCGTGGCCAGGAGCGCTGCATCTACGTCTTTAGCCAACGTGAATTCGAGAAGCAGCATGAGCAAATGAGCCAGGCTCCGATCTCATCACGCCAGGCCAGGGACTATGCGCGTGTTTTTCTCTCCGGCGCTTCGGATGAATTGCCGGACAAGCAGGGGCGGGTCACCATTCCGTCCATGCTTCGTTCATATGCGGGGCTGGACCGTGAGGTCACAGTGATCGGCGCGGGCAACCGGGTCGAGATTTGGGATTCCACGGCGTGGAATACCTACCTCGAAGAACAGGAGAATTCGTTCTCCGAAACGGATGACGAAGTACTTCCGGGATTCTAGGCACCACATGGTGACTGGAAACCGGTCAGTGGCTTGGACGAGATCTCCAGCCGCCCGTGCCACGCACATCCTGGCTCCACTTCCCCGGAGCCAGGCTGGGCAGCAGCGGGTCGGAGGGGGATCTGGTCTCAGCCAACAGATGAGGCAAAATGCCCACGCGAAAGGGGGAGCGGTGAATATCGACGGCAACGCAGAGCGACCCGCCTCGGAACGCCACGTTCCAGTACTGCTCGAACGATGCGTAGGGCTTTTGGCACCTGGCATCGAAGCCGGAATCGCCGCACGGGGCCGTGCCGTGGTCGTTGACTGCACCCTGGGGATGGGCGGCCACTCGGAAGCCTTGCTCCGGCGCTTCCCGGATGTCCACCTCATCGGCCTTGACCGCGACGAGCAAGCCCTGGCCCTCGCCGGTGCCCGGTTGGAACCATACGCAAACCGCACGGACCTTGTCCATGCGATCTACGACGAAATCGCCGATGTCGTCGAGGACCTTGGGTTCGACGGAATCGACGGGGTCCTCTTCGACCTCGGGGTTTCCTCCCTGCAGCTCGATGAACGCGATCGCGGTTTCGCCTACTCCTATGACGCCCCGCTTGACATGCGCATGGACACCTCGCGCGGACCCACTGCGGCCGACATCGTCAACGAGTACAGCGAAACCGAACTTGTGCGCATCATCCGTGCCTGGGGCGAAGAGAAATTCGCCGGACGCATCGCCTCGGCCATCGTCGAGGCGCGCAAGGCCAAGCCCTTCAGCACCACCGAGGAACTGGTGACGGCCATCCGGTCGGTCGTCCCCGCCGCAGCAGCACGCACCGGCGGCCACCCGGCCAAGCGGACCTTCCAGGCGCTACGCATCGAGGTGAACGAGGAACTGGACGTGCTCGATCGGGCCATTCCCGCGGCCATGGGCGCCCTGCATGTCGGGGGACGGGTGGTGGTGATGAGCTACCACTCGCTGGAAGACAAGATCACCAAGCGGCACTTCGCCGCCGGATCCAAGTCATCGGCCCCGGCGGGTTTTCCCGTGGAGCTTGAAGAACACAAGGCGCAATTCAAGGTCCTCACCCGAGGAACCGAGAAGCCAACCGACCAAGAAATCGCCGAAAACTCACGAGCAGCCTCAGCGAAGCTGCGAGCCGTGGAACGCATCCTGAAGAGGAACTGAGTATGAGCAACCGGACACCCCACCGCGTACGTTCTCGCGTCATCGAGCTACCCGCAACACAGGGTGCCAACGCGCTCAGCCATGCCCCGCAGCCCATACCGGCCTCGCGCCCGGAGGAAACATCCGCCAAGCGCCGCACCACCCTCTCGGTGGTGCCGGCGCTGGGGGCCAAGCGACGGGTTCCATTCATCGTCTCCATCTTCGTCCTGGTCATCGCCTCGGTCGTGGCGGTGCTGCTGATCAACGTGTACATCGCCAACGGCCAGTACACCGCGGTGGACCTGCGCGGACAGGAACGTTCGCTGTCCCAGGAAAACGAGGCCTTGCGCCAGGAAGCGCTGTACCTGGGATCCCCCCAGGTGGTTGCCAAGAAGGCTGCCGACCTGGGCATGGTCAAGCCCGGCGCGCCCGCGGCCATCAACCTGGACACCGGCAAGGTCGCCGGGACCGCCACGGCGGCCGAAAAGCCAAGCGCCGAGAACAAGGCCAAGAGCGGGATCCTAAAAGCCCCGGCCAAGCCCGCAACCACGACCGAGGCCAAGGGCAAGACCGCTGAACCGGCAGCCAGGGACGCCGCGACCGAACCCCCGGTGGCCGCCGAGGTGCCGCCGAAGTCCACCGTCGCCCGGACCCCCGTGCCGGCGGACGGCTCGCGCCCCGACTTCTCCCCGGCCCAACTCAATGGCGGGACGATCCCCGCACCAAGCCTGAAGACCCCGGGACAGTAGCACCCCCGGAACCGGGGCCGCACCAGGCCCCGCTACGCACCACCACGCCCACCCGGTATTGAGCTGAGGACCGAATGCCACCAAAATCCCCAACCACCGGAACGACCCACCTGCGCCTGCGCATGGTGGTGGCGATCTCCCTGGTGCTGTTGCTGATCACCGGCGGACGGCTGTTTTTCGTCCAGTCGCTCAACGCCAAGGCCGTGGCCGCCGAAGCGGTGGACAATCGCACCCGGGTCCAGGAAACGCAACCCAAGCGCGGCCAGATCCTGGATTCCAAGGGCACGATCCTGGCCACCAGCGTCGATCGCTACGACCTGGTCATCGACCAGCGGAAGGTCGATGCCGACAAGCCGATCGTGCGCAAGAAGCTCTCCGGCGGCACCACCCGGGAATCGGTAAGCATCGAGCAGGCCGTGGGCGAGCTGGCACAGCTCATCGACCAGGACATCGACACCGTGCGCACCGCGATCGTGGGCGATCCAGGGGCGAAGAAGAACGCCTACTCCGTGGTGGCCAAGGGAGTGACCCCCGAGGTCCGCAACTCGGTCATGGAACTGCGCATCCCCACGCTGACCGGACAGCTGCGCAGCGAACGCCAGTACCCCAACGGGGTGGTGGCCGGCCCGCTGATCGGCTTCGTGATGAACACCGACGACCAGCAGTCGCTCAAGGGCGCTGAGGGCCTGGAAATGAGCCAGGACAAGCGCCTGACCGGAACCCCCGGAACGCGGACCTACGAGGTCGGCGCCGACGGCGTGCGGATCCCCGTCGCCGAGACCACCGAGGTCCCCGCGGTCGACGGGCAGGACGTGAAACTGACCCTGGACGCGGACATCAACTTCATCGCCCAGGAAGAGGCGCTGAAGAAGCAGAAGCAGTTCAACGCCGAATGGGTCTCGGTGATCGTCAGCGAGGTCAAGACCGGACGGCTGATCGCCATCGGCGACTCCAACCAGCTTGACCCCAACGACCCCAGCGCCACCGAGGCAACGTTCCGCCGCTCGGCCTCCATCACCCAGGCCTTCGAACCGGGATCCACCGGCAAGGTCCCGACCTTCGCCGCGGCCCTCGAGGAGGGCGTGGTCAAGCCCACCGACGCCTTCAAGGTCCCCAACGCGTACACCATCAACAAGGAAACCATCAACGACTCGTTGAAGCACTCCACCTACGACATGACCGTCGCGGGCATCTTCGCCCGCTCCTACAACACCGGCACAGTCATGATCGGCAACAAGATGAGCAACGAGACCCGCTACAAGTACATGAAGAAGTTCGGCCTCGGCAAGGCCATCAACATCGGCCTGTCCGGGGCCAGCCAGGGCATCCTGGCCAAGCCGCAGGACTGGGAACGGCGCCAGCAGTACGCGACCATGTTCGGCCAGGCCTACACCCAGACCGCGCTGCACACCGCGCAGATCACCCAGGCCATCGCCAACGGCGGGGTGCGCATCGATCCGACGCTGATCGATTCCTACGTCAACCCCGACGGCACCATCGAGAAGCCCGCGGCACCCAAGTCCGAGCGCGTGGTTTCCGCGAAGACCTCCAAGGAGATGCTGCGCTTGATGGAGACTGTGGTCCTGGAGGGAACGGGTACTAAGATGGCTGTGTCCGGCTACCGCGTCGGCGGCAAGTCGGGCACCGGCCAGGCCGCCGGGCCAAACGGCGGCTACGACGGCTACACCAACTCGTTCGCCGGGGTCGCCCCGCTGGACGACCCCCAGATCGCCGTCGTGGTCACCATGTACCGCCCCAAGGGAGACTGGAAGTCCTGGTCCGTGGGCGACACCTTCAGCGAAGTCATGGGCAAGACCCTGAACGCCTACAACGTTCCGCCGAGCAATTCGAAGCCCAACGGGTACGACGTGTTCATCGGATCCGAACAAAAGAAATCCTGGTAATGCCTGAAGCCCTCACACCCCGCGCGGCGGAAGCGCTGCTGCGCCCGCTGAAACAACGCACCACCACCCTGCGAGCCATGCTCGAATACCTGCACGAAACCGGGCGGGGTGCGAACATCATCGGAAACGGCGAGGCGCAGGTCTCCGGCATCTGCCTGGACTCCCGCGCCGTGCTGCCCGGGGACCTCTATGTCGCCGCTCCGGGGGCCCGGTTCCACGGCGCGCAATTTGCCGCCGCCGCCGCGCAGGCCGGTGCCGCCGCGATCCTCACCGACATCGAGGGCGAAGCCGCCGCCTCGGCGCCTGGCCTGCCGGTGCTGCTGGCCGGGGATGTGCGCGAGGTCGTCGGGGAACTGGCCGCCCTCATCTACGGGACCGACGAGGACTGCCCCGAGCTGTTCGGGCTGACCGGAACCAACGGGAAGACCACCACCAGCTACATGATCCGCTCGGTGCTCGGCGCCCTGGGCCGGGAAACCGGCCTGGTGGGCACCATCGAGATCTCCGCCGGGCAGACCCCGATCCCCAGCATCCTCACCACCCCCGAGGCCCCGCAGCTGCACGGCCTGATGGCCCGCATGCGCGAACTGGGCGTCACCTCCGCCACCATGGAGGTGTCCTCCCACTCGCTGTCCTACCGAAGGGTCGACGGGCTGCGCTTCGCGGTCTCCGGCTTCACCAACCTCACCCAGGACCACCTGGACCTGCACGGCAGCATGCAGGAATACTTTGCGACCAAGGCCGAGCTCTTCGACCTGGAACGCAGCGACCGCGCCGTGATCACCGTCGACGATGACTGGGGACGTGCCATGGCCGCCCAGGCCACGGCGGAGGTCTGGACCCTGGCCACCACCGGCACCGGAACGGACGCGGACTGGGTCGTGGCCAACGTGCGCCCGGCCGGCCTCGGGCACCGCTTCGAGCTGCACGGCCCCGGGGAGCAGGTGCTCACCGCCGTCACCGGCCTGCCGGGGGACTTCAACGTCTCCAACGCCGCCCTGGCCGTGGTGATGGTGCTGGCCTCCGGGGTCGAACCGGGGCAGCTGCAGGCGGCCCTGGATGCCGCCAACCCGCTGACCGTCCAGGTGCCCGGCCGGATGCAGGTCATCGCCGAATCCCCGGCCGCCATCGTCGACTTCGCCCACAACCCAGACGCCCTGGCCCGGGCCCTGGGTTCGGTGCGCTCCACCGAGCCGGGTTCCCGGGTCATCGTGGTCTTCGGGGCCACCGGCGAACGCGACGCGACCAAGCGCCCGGTCATGGGCGCCGTGGCCGCCAGACACGCAGACGTGGTCATTGTCACTGACGACGACCCGCACTCCGAGGACCCCTCCGGGATCCGGGAGGCGGTCGCCGCCGGCGCGCGGGCCGAAATCCTCGCCAACGGGCTTGGGTCCGAGGTCCACGAGATCCACCCGCGGGCGGCCGCAATTGCCGCCGCGGCGGCGATGGCGGGGGAACACGACACCATCCTGGTCGCCGGGCGCGGCCACGAGGTCTTCCAGGAAGTCATGGGCGTGAACCTGGAACTCGACGACCGGCAGGAGCTGCGCCGGGCATTGCTCGCCAACGGCTTCCACCCCCTGGAACCGGCTTCCGGTTCCACCGATCCCGCGGATGAAGGGTAAAGTCCTAGTTGCCATGATTGATCTTCTTTCCGCCGAAATCGCCGAAATCACCGGCGGGCGACTCACCTCCTCGGCCAGCGCCGACACCTCCGTCCTCGGGGTCGACACCGACTCGCGTGCCTGTGAAACCGGTTGGCTCTTCGTGGCCAAGCCCGGGGAGTCCTCCGACGGACACCACTTCATCGACGCCGCCCTCAAGCAGGGTGCCGTGCTGGCCCTGGCCGAGCGCGAAACCGTGGCGCAGGACGGCACCGTCCACCCGGCGATCATCGTCCCCGACGCCGTCATCGCCATGGGCCAGATCGCCGCGGCCATCGTCGAGCGACTCAAGGCCTCCAACGGGCTGCGCGTGGTGGGCATCACCGGGTCGGCCGGCAAGACCACCACCAAGGACCTGCTCGCCGCGCTGCTGGGCGAACTCGGCCCGACCATCGCCCCGCTGGGCTCCTACAACGGCGAGGTCGGCGTCCCGCTGACCGTCTTCCGGGCCACCGCGGAGACCAAGTACCTGGTCGTGGAGATGGGTGCCACCGGCATCGGCCACATCACCTACCTCACCGACATGGTCCACCCCGAGGTCGGGGTCGTGCTGGGCGTCGGATCGGCCCACGCCGGGGAATTCGGCGGCATCGAAAACATCGCCAAGGCCAAGGGCGAAATGGTCGAGGCGCTTCCCGCCACCGGGCTCGCGGTGCTGAACAACGACGACAACCTCGTCGCGGCCATGCACACCCGCACCGTTGCGCCGGTGCTGCGCTTTGGCGTCCAGCGCACCGCGGGGGACGCCGCCGGCGTCTGGGCCCGCGACCTGGACGTCGACGCCAACGGCCACCCCGTCTTCACGCTCGTGGCGTCCGACGCCACCGAGCACCCGGTGACCTCCGGGCTCATCGGGCGCCACCACGTGGCCAACATCCTGGCCGCCGCCGCCGTGGCCGAATACCTGGGCCTGGCACCGGCGAAGATCGCCGCGACCCTGCAGGGCCTGGGCCCGGCCAGCCGCTGGCGGATGGAACGCTTCGAACGGGCCGACGGGGTGAGCATCATCAACGACGCCTACAACGCCAACCCGGACTCGATGCGCGCCGCGCTGCGCACGCTGGCCGAACTCGGCCTGCCCGACGCGCAGGGCAACGCCCGGCGCACCTGGGCGGTGCTGGGCGAAATGCTCGAACTCGGCGAGGAATCCCGCCACGAACACGACATGCTGGGCCGCATCGCGGTGCGCATGAACATCAAGAAACTGCTCGTCGTGGGGCGCGGGGCCAAGCTGGCCTACAACTCCGCGGTGCTCGAGGGCAGCTGGGGCGACGAGGCGTACTACGCCGAGGACGCCAAGGCCGCCGCCCGCATCCTGAACGAAAACCTGCTCCCGGGGGACATCGTGCTGTTCAAGTCCTCCAACGGTGCCGGCCTGCGGCACCTGGGCGACCAGATTGCCGGAACCAACAACGGCGCACCCGCCGCAAAGGAGGGCACCGCACTGTGATTGCTCTAATCATGGGATCAGGCATCGCCTTGATCTTCACGATGGTCACCATGCCATTGTTCATCCGCATGCTCAAGCGCCGGCAGTACGGCCAGGTGGTCCGCGACGACGGACCCACCTCGCACGCCACCAAGTCCGGCACCCCCACCATGGGCGGGGTCGTGATCATCGCCGCGGTGATCCTGAGCTACTTCGCCACCCACGGCCTGCTGTCCCTGATGGGCCGGCCCTCCGCCGGGGTGACCTCCAGTGGGCTGCTGCTGCTGCTGCTCTTCGGCGGGATGGGCGTGGTCGGGTTCCTCGACGACTTCATCAAGATCGCCAAAAAACGCTCGCTGGGCCTGCGCGCCTGGGAAAAGATCGTGCTGCAGGCGGCGGTGGGCATCGGCTTTGCCGTGCTGGCGCTGAACTTCCCCAACGAGAAGGGCCTGACCCCGGCCTCGACCGCGATCTCCTTCCTGCGCGACACCAACATCGATCTGGCCTTCGCCGGCCCGGTCCTGGGCCTGGTGCTGTTCGTGGTCTGGTCCAACCTGATCGTCACCGCCGCCACCAACGGCGTGAACCTCACCGACGGCCTGGACGGGCTGGCCACCGGCGCCTCCATCATGGTCTTCGGCGCCTACACCATCATCGGGATCTGGCAGCAGAACCAGGCCTGTGCCCTGCACGAGGCTGCCAACGTCTGCTACACCGTGCGCGACCCCATGGACCTGGCCCTGCTCGGCGCGATCCTCTGCGGCGCCTTGATCGGGTTCCTCTGGTGGAACGCGAAGCCGGCCAAGATCTTCATGGGCGACACCGGGTCGCTGGCCATCGGCGGCGCCGTGGCGGCCTTCGCCATCCTCTCCCGCACCCAGGTGCTGCTGGTCGTGCTGGCCGGGCTGTTCGTGATGATCACCTTCTCGGTGATCATCCAGGTCGGGTTCTTCAAGCTTTCGGGCGGCAAGCGCGTGTTCAAGATGGCGCCGCTGCAGCACCACTTCGAGCTCTCCGGCTGGGCCGAGGAGAACGTGGTGGTCCGCTTCTGGATCCTCGGCGGGCTGTTCGTGGCCGCCGGGCTGGGCATCTTCTACTCCGAATGGGTCGTTGGACTGTGACACCTGTCAATCTTGGGCACCTGGTCCGCTGGGAATCGGACTGGGCGGGGCTGCGCGTCGTCGTGGCGGGCCTGGGCCTGTCCGGCTTCTCCGCCGCCGACACGCTGATCGAACTCGGCGCCAAGGTCGTGGTCATCGACGGCGCCGACACCGAGGTGAACCGCTCGCGGGCCGACACGCTGAAGATCGTCGGCGCCACCGACGTGCTGCTGGGCCCCGCGCACACCGACGCGCTGCCGCTCATCGACGGGGCGGCCCCGCAGCTGCTCATCGCCTCCCCGGGCTGGAACCCGCGCCAACCCATGCTCGCCGCGGCCGCCGAGGCCGGGATCGAGATCTGGGGCGACGTGGAACTGGCCTGGCGCGTGCGCGAGAAGGCGGGCCGCAAGACCGCCGAATGGGTCGTCATCACCGGGACCAACGGCAAGACCACCACGGTGGGGATGACCGAGGCGATCTTCAGGGCCGCAGGCCTGCGCGCGGTTGCCGCCGGCAACGTCGGCACCCCGATCCTGGATGCGATCCGGGATCCGGAGGGCTTCGACGTGATCGCCGTGGAACTCTCCAGCTTCCAGCTGCACTTCACCCACAGCATCTCCCCGCTGGCCTCCGTGGTGCTGAACATCGCCGAGGACCACGTGGACTGGCACGGCGGGTTCGAAAACTACAAGGCCGACAAGGCCAAGATCTACGAGCGGACCCGCGTCGCGGCGATCTACAACGCCGAGGAGCCCGTGGTGGAGGCCATGGTCGAGAACGCCGACGTCATCGAGGGCTGCCGCGCCATCGGCTTCACCACCGGGGTCCCGGCGGTGAGCATGGTCGGGGTGGTCGAGGACCTGCTGGTGGACCGCGCCTTCCTGGAGGACCGCAGGAACTCGGCGGCCGAACTCATCGCCCTGAAGGACATCGGCGAGGTCGTGCCCCGGCACACCGCCGCCAACGCCGCGGCCGCTGCCGCCCTGGCCCGCGCCTACGGGGTCGAACCCGACGCGGTCGCCAGGGGCCTGGCCGGCTTCGACGCGGGGGACCACCGCATCCAGGCCGTGGCCCGCCGCGACGACGTGCTGTGGATCAACGATTCCAAGGCCACCAACCCGCACGCCGCCAACGCCTCGCTGGGCGCCTTCTCCTCGGTCATCTGGATCGCCGGGGGCCTGTCCAAGGGCGTGGAATACGACGAGTTGGTCTCGGCGCACGCCACCCGGCTCAAGGCGGTGGTGCTGATCGGCACCGACACCGCCAAGCTGCGCGAAGCCCTTGAACGACACGCGCCACTGGTGCCCGTGATCGGGCCCGGCGTGCGCGAAACTGAACGGGAGACCGCGGCCGGAACAACCGGCTCGGCAGCCGGCTGGGCCGTGATGGCCCGGGCCGTCACCGAAGCCGCCGGGATCGCCGAGCCCGGGGACACCGTGCTCATGGCACCGGCAGCAGCCTCAATGGACCAATTCACCTCATACGCACAACGCGGCAATGCCTTCATCGACGCGGTCCGTGCGCTCATGGGGGAGACAAGCAAGTAAGGAGCGACCGTGAGCGGCACTTCCCGGACCCCGCGCGGCAAGGGCGCCAAGGCCGGCACCCCGGGCCCCGCGCGCGGCCGGGGACGCGAGCCCCGCGGGCCCTCCGCCTGGTTCACCCGCCTCGAGGACCCCTCGCTGCGCGGCGCCCAGATCAACTACTACGTGGTGCTGGGCACCACGCTGGCGCTGACCTTCATGGGCCTGATCATGGTGCTTTCCTCCTCCTCGGTGGAGGCCATCGCCCGGAACAAGTCCGCCTTCGGCGACTTCTCCCGGCAGTCGATGTGGGCGATCCTCGGGGTCGCGGCCATGGTCGGCATGCAGATGCTGCCGCTGCGGACCCTCAAGAAGCTGGCCTGGCCGGCGTTGGGCGTCGCAGCGATTCTGCTGATGGCCGTGCTGGCCTTCGGCACCGAGATCTACGGCAACAAGAACTGGATCTACATCGGGTCCTTCTCCATCCAGCCCTCGGAGTTCGCCAAGGTCGCCCTGGCCCTGTGGGGCGCCTGGGTGGTCGAACGCAAGGCCAACCTGATGGACCAGTGGAAACACGCCGTCATCCCGCTGCTGGTGCCCTTCGGGCTGCTGGTGGTCGGGCTGGTGCTGCTGGGCCACGACCTGGGCACCGCGCTGATCCTGCTGCTGATCCTGGCCGTGGTGATGTTCGTCGGCGGCGCCAAGGCCAGGCTCTTCGTGCTGGCCGGGCTGCTGGGCGTGGTCGGGATCCTGGTGATGGTGCTGGTGGCGCCCAACCGCATGGGCCGCATCCTGGCGTGGCTGGGCATTGCCTGCGGGGACCTGAACGACTACTGCTACCAGGCCCAGCAGGGGTTGTTCGCTCTGGCCTCCGGCGGCTGGTTCGGCGTGGGGCTGGGCCAGTCGAGGCAGAAGTGGTCACACATCCCCGAGGCGCAGAACGACTTCATCTTCGCGGTGCTCGGCGAGGAACTGGGCCTGCTGGGCACCATCTTCGTGATCGTGCTCTACGCGATGCTGGCGGTGGCCATGTACCGGATTGCGGTGCGCACCGGGACCATCTTCGGGCGGGTGGCCATCAGCGGCATCATGGCCTGGCTCATCGGGCAGGCTTTCATCAACATCGGGATGGTCACCGGCCTGCTGCCGGTGATCGGGGTCCCGCTTCCCTTCATCTCCTCCGGCGGCTCGGCCCTGCTTGCCGCGTTCCTGGGCGTCGGGGTGGTACTGTCCTTTGCCCGGGAACAACGCGTTCGGCTGCAACCGGCCGGAACCGCGCGCGGGCTCGCGGCCCTGCTGGCCAGGGCGCGGTCCAAACGCTGAAACCACTTGACACACCTTCGAAAGCAGCACACCTTGCCCATGACTGACGCATTTGCCGTGGTGGTCGCCGGCGGCGGCACGGCCGGACACATCACCCCCATGATCGCGATCGCCGACGCCCTGCGCCAGGCGGACCCGGACGCCGCCGTGACCGCGGTGGGAACCGCCGACGGCCTGGAAACCAGGCTGGTCCCCGAGGCCGGCTACGAGCTGCGCACCATCGCCAAGGTGCCCATGCCGCGCCGTCCCTCGGTGGACCTGCTCAAGCTGCCCTTCCGCTTCCTGGCCGCGATCAAGGCCGCCGGGAGGATCCTGGACGACGCCGGGGCCCGGGCCGTGCTCGGGGTCGGCGGCTACGTGTGCACCCCGGTGTACCTCGCCGCCAGGAAGCGCAAGCTGCCGATCTTCATCCACGAGGCCAACGCCCGGGCCGGGCTGGCCAACAGGGTCGGCGCCCGCTTCGCCGCCGGCGTCGGGACGGCCTTCAGCGGCACCGGGCTGCCCGGGGCCAAGGTGGTGGGCATGCCGATGCGCGGCTTCGTGGCCACCATGGACCGGGCGGCGCAGCGCGATGCGGCCCGCGAGGCCCTGGGCTTCACCGGGGATGCACCGGCCCTGGTGGTCACCGGGGGCTCCTCGGGGGCCGCCTCGATCAACGCCACAATCGCCGCGTCGCTGCCGCTGCTGGCGCGCGCCGGGGTGCAGGTGCTGCACATCACCGGCCGCGGCAAGGCGGTGCTCGCGCCGGACGGCAAGCCGCTGTCCGCCGCGGGCTACCGGCAGGTCGAGTACGTGGACTCCATGGACCAGGCCTATGCCGCCGCCGACCTGATCGTCGCCCGCTCCGGGGCCGGCACGGTGTGCGAGCTCGCGGTGGCCGGGACCCCCTCGGTCTTGGTCCCGCTGCCCATCGGCAACGGGGAGCAGCGCCTGAACGCCGCCGACCTGGTCGCCGCCGGGGGAGCGCTGCTGGTGGAGGACGCGCAGTTCACCACCTCGTACCTGGCCAATACGCTGCTGCCGCTGCTGGCCGACAAGGAGGCGCTGGCCGCCATGGGGGCTGCCGCCAAGACCCAGGGCAAGACCGATGCCGCAGCGGTCATGGCCGCAATGATCCGCCAGGGCCTGGGCCGCACGACGCCGCCACCAACCACCACGGGAAGCTAAGGGACATGCAGGAACTACACACACTTGAGAACCTGGGCAACGTCCACCTGATGGGCATCGGCGGGGTCGGGGTCTCCGCGGTGGCCCGGCTGATGCTGGCCCGCGGCCTGAACGTCTCGGGATCCGACGCCAAGGAGCTGCCGGTCCTGGACGACCTGCGCGAGGCCGGGGCGCGGATCTGCGTGGGTTACGCCGCGCAGAACCTCGGCGACGCCGACACCGTGGTCATCTCCTCGATCATCAAGGCCGGAAACCCGGAGTACGACGAGGCCGTGGCCCGCGGGCTGCGGATCCTGCACCGCTCCGAGGGGCTGGCGGCCACCATGGAGGGCCACCGGGTCATCACCGTGGCCGGCACCCACGGCAAGACCACCACGACTTCGCTGATCGCCTTCATGCTGCGCGAGGCCGGGATCTCCCCGACCTTCGCCGTCGGGGCGAACATCGGTTCGCTGGGGTTCAACGCCGAGTACGGGCAGGGGCGGGTGTTCGTGGCCGAGGCCGACGAATCCGACGCCTCGTTCCTGAACTACTCCCCGGACGTCGCGCTGGTCACCAACATCGAGGCCGACCACCTTGACCACTACGGTTCCGTCGAGGCCGTGCACCAGGCTTTCTACGCCTTTGCCTCCCTGTTGCCCGAGGACGGGCTGCTGATCTGCTGCGCCGACGACCCCGGGTCGCTGGCCCTGGCCGAGCGGATGCGCCGCGAGCGCCCGGACCTGCGGGTTCAGACCTACGGATTCTCCGAGGACGCCGACCGCCGGCTGGCCGATGCGCACCCGCGCGGACAGCGTTTCGCCTGCACCCTGGAATGGGGCGCGGGGGAAACCGCGGAGCTGGAGCTCGCCCTGCCGGGGAACCACAACCTGCTCAACGCCGCGGCGGGCTTCGCCGTCGGCCTGGACTGCGGGCTGGATCCCGAGGTCGCGGTGGCCGGGCTCGGTGCCTTCACCGGGGCGGCGCGCCGCTTCGACTTCCGCGGCGAGGCCGCCGGGGTGCGGGTCTATGACGACTACGCCCACCACCCCACCGAGGTGCTGGCGGCGCTGCGTGCCGCCCGCGCCGTGGCCGGCGACGGGGCGGTCCACGTGCTGTTCCAGCCGCACCTGTTCTCCCGCACCAAGGAATTCCACCGCGAGTTCGCCGCGGCGCTCTCGCTGGCGGATTCGGCCTACGTGCTGGAGATCTATCCGGCGCGCGAAACCCCGATCCCCGGGGTGACCAGCGAATTGGTGACCCGCGAGCTGAACACCGCCGGCGGGCTGGTGTCCATGGGCCAGGCCGCCGGGGTGCTGGCCGCGGCCGCGAAGGCCGGCGACGTCATCATGACCATCGGAGCCGGGGACGTCACCGAGCAGGGCAGCGCCATCCTGGCCGCCCTGGAAGAACGCCCGGGCAGCTGATGCGGGGCAACACCGGGGCGGGGCCGGGGGAATCGAACGTCCTTGACCTGCCGCAGGACCCCGCGGTGCGCGCCAGGAACCGCTGGCTCATCGGCGGCGCGGTGGTCGCCGCGCTGGTCGTGGCACTGGTCCTGGTGCTGACGTTTTCCCCGATCCTGGCGATCAAGTCGATCACGGTCTCGGGCAACGAGCTGGTCAGCGAGAAGAAGATCCAGCAGGCCCTGGAACCGCTGCACGGGGTCCCGCTCTCGCGGGTCGGGACCGGCACGGTCATGGAGCTGCTGGCGGGGGAGCCGGCGGTGAAGGACGCGATCGTGCAGGCAGAGGCGAACAACACGCTGCAGGTCCAGGTCGTGGAATTCGTTCCGGTGGCGGTGCTGCTGGAAGGCAAGCAGCGTTCCCTGGTGGGCCCCGAGGGGCAGCGGTTGGCGAAGCTGGGTGCCAAGGACAAGCCGAAGCTTCCGACCATCCGCTCCTCGAAGGTGACCAAGGATCCCAAGGTGTTTGCGATGCTCACCCGGGTTCTCTCAGAACTACCCGATAAGCTGTTGGCGACGGTGGATCATGCAACGGCCACCAGCAAGGACTTTGTCGAGCTCAAGCTCAACGACGGGACACTGGTGATTTGGGGCAACGACCAGGATTCGGCGCTCAAGACAAAGGTTCTTGAAGCACTTCTGGGGGCCCCGAAGGACAAGAAGGCACCGATCAAGGTGTACGACATTTCCAGCCCGCAGCACCCGGTGGCCCGTTAACGGTCCGCCAAAGGCATAATTACAAGAAAAAAGAACGACTTAGGGGCGACACGCTGCCTTGGTCGTTGCATGTACGAACCACGAAACATAGCGTTTTAATAGCGGTTGCTTGACATAACTATAACCTTCGAGTTGAGGGTTAACGTTGGTCCGGTTGAGCTTCCTCGGTCAGCAGCACATCGAACAAGGGAATCAGGACGTGGCAGCTCCACAGAACTACCTCGCCGTCATCAAGGTCGTCGGCATCGGCGGTGGCGGCGTCAACGCCGTCAACCGCATGATCGAAGTTGGCCTGCGAGGCGTCGAATTTATTGCAATCAACACGGATGCGCAGGCATTGCTCATGAGCGATGCCGACGTCAAGCTCGATGTGGGACGCGAACTTACCCGTGGCCTGGGTGCCGGTGCCAACCCCGATGTGGGTCGCCAGGCAGCCGAGGACCACGCGGAGGAAATCGAGGAAGTGCTGCGCGGGGCCGATATGGTCTTCGTCACCGCCGGTGAAGGCGGTGGCACCGGTACCGGTGGCGCGCCGGTCATCGCACGCATCGCCCGCGGTCTGGGCGCACTGACCATTGGCGTGGTCACCCGTCCGTTCACCTTCGAAGGCCGTCGCCGCGCCACCAGCGCCGACAACGGCATCGAGGCGCTGCGCGACGAGGTCGACACCCTCATCGTCATCCCCAACGACCGCCTGCTTTCGATCTCCGACCGCAACGTCTCGGTCCTGGACGCCTTCCGCCAGGCCGACCAGGTGCTGCTTTCCGGCGTCCAGGGCATCACCGACCTGATCACCACCCCGGGCCTGATCAACCTCGACTTCGCCGATGTGAAGTCGGTCATGCAGGGAGCCGGCTCGGCACTCATGGGCATCGGCTCGGCACGCGGCGAGGATCGCGCGGTCAAGGCCGCCGAGCTCGCCATCGCCTCCCCGCTGCTCGAGGCCTCCATCGACGGCGCCCACGGCGTCCTGCTGTCCATCCAGGGCGGCTCGGACCTCGGCCTGTTCGAGATCAACGAGGCCGCACGCCTCGTCCAGGAAGTCGCACACCCGGAAGCCAACATCATCTTCGGTGCCGTCATCGACGACGCCCTGGGCGACGAGGCACGCGTAACGGTGATCGCCGCCGGCTTCGACCAGGTCGACGCCACCAGCGCCCCGCAGACCGTGCAACCGGCGGTCCGCAACGCCCCTGCGGCCCCGGCAGCGGCACCCGCCGCCCCGATGGCTGCACCGGCTGCGGCGCGCGAGGAAGTTCGCGCGGCGGTTGCCACGGCCGAGCCGGGCTTCGAGGAACTCCCTGCCATCGTTGAGCCGGACCTCTCGGCCACCAACGACGACCTGGATGTCCCCGACTTCCTGAAGTAGGCGGGAAACCGCCGGAGAGGGATCCTTCAAGGCCCACCATGTTGCGATACCAATCGACGCTCGCCCCGAGCGTGCACATTGCATTCACTTCCGTGGCCGAAGGAAACCTTGCCGTCCACGTTCCGGACGATCGCGACGCCGTGCTGCTGCGGCGTCGCGATCTGGAACAGGACCTGGGCCTGGGCCCGAAGCGGTTCAGCTACATGAACCAGATCCACTCGGCCACGGTGCTTGAGGTGGCCGAAGGATCCCGGGACACCGGGATTCTCACCTGCGACGCCCTCTTCTCCCCGGACGCCGCGTCGCCGCTGGCCGTGATGGTCGCCGACTGCGTTCCGGTGGTCTTCGTCGGAACCGGGGAGCACGGCGCGCTCAGCGCGGTCGCACACGCCGGACGACGCGGACTGCTCGACGGCATCCTGGGCGCCACCGCCGAACGCCTGCGTGCGGCCGGGGCCCGGCAGCTCGAGGCCTGGATCGGGCCGGCCATCTGCGGGTCCTGCTACGAGGTTCCCGAGGCCATGGCCGCCGAGGCCTGCGGGCAACGCCCCGGGATCGGATCCAGAACCCGCCAGGGAACCACCGGGCTGGACCTGCCGCACGCCGCGGCGGCCGAACTACGCGACCTTGGCGTCGGCGTCACCGAATCGGGGATCTGCACCCTGGAGAACGAGGACTACTTTTCCTACCGCAGGGATCCAGGCACCGGCCGCCTGGCCGGATTGGTGTGGGACACCGCCACCCCGGGTTCGCCGGAAACCGGACCGGGCGCACGGCGCTAGGCCGCGGGCCACCCCGGGCACCGCCTTCCGGGGCCCCGTGCACAACCCCCGCGGTGCGACACACCGCGCAATTCGCCCCAATGTCCTCCGGCACCGCCAAATGGTGCTGTAGCGTCTAGTTAGCGGAGAGACTTGCGGTTCGGTAAACCGCCGACCGCGCACGATCAAAAGGAGAAGACCATGGCTGGCGCATTGCGCAAGACAATGATCTACCTGGGACTCGCCGAGGGTGACGAGAACTTCGAGGCCGAGAAGCACGACATTGAAGCGCGTGAAGAAGTGCGTGTTGTCGAGCCGGTCCGCGAAGAGCCGGTTGCCGCACAGCCTGCTCCGGTAGCACCAGTGGCACCCCGCCCTGTCATCGAAAACGAATACCGGGCTCCGGTAACACCCATCAAGCGCGCACCTTCTGCACGGGACGAGGACTCTTCATTGCGTCAGATCACCACCGTTCATCCACGTTCTTACAATGATGCAAAAATCATTGGCGAGAACTTCCGTGATGGCATCCCCGTCATCATGAACGTCACGGACATGGGTGAAGCAGACGCCAAGCGCCTGGTTGATTTCTCCGCGGGGCTGGTCTTTGCCCTGCACGGCAGCATCGAGCGCGTCACCAACAAGGTGTTCCTGCTTTCACCCTCCACGGTCGAGGTCCTGGGTGAGGACAAGAAACAGTCCGAAGACCAGGCCACGTTTTTCAACCAGAGCTAAGTCCAAGGGTTCGTAGGAATAGTGGAGCTAATTTTCGCACTGCTGTATGTGGTGCTGACGGTGCTGCAAGTCATGTTGCTGTTGCGCATAGTGCTTGATGTCACGGAGTCGTTTGCGCGCTCGTGGCGTCCGCGCGGCATGGCGCTGGTCGCGGTCTCGCTGATCGCCAAGACCACCGACCCGCCGATGCGCTGGTTGCGCTCGCGCATAAAACCGCTGGATCTCGGGGGAATCCGCCTGGATCTGGCGTTCATCATTTTGTTCTTCGCCGTCATCGTGCTCAAGATTATTGTGAACAACCTGGGCATGGCCACGGTGCAGGGATAGGCCTTGAGAGAGGCATGAATTACGGTGCGACAAGGGCCAAGACAAGAGACTTTCAGAAAGAAAGTGCGTTGCCTTTAGCCTTTACCGGCCCAGTCGTTATAGTGTTGTCACATTAGGCGCAACGACTGCACCGGGTTGCGCACCAATAAACGGTAAGTGTACTCGAGCCGCACTTCAGCGGTTCGAGGAGAGAACCAAGTATCGAGGTGACCAGATGGCTCTCACGCCAGAAGATGTAGTCAACAAGCGATTTCAGCCGACGAAGTTTCGTGAAGGCTACGATCAGGATGAGGTTGACGATTTCCTAGACGAGATCGTTGTCGAGCTACGTCGTCTGACGCAGGAGAATGACGAACTGCGTCGCCGCCTGTCGGAAGCCGGCATCAGCGAAGGCGAACAGTCCGTTCCTGCCCCTGTGGCGGCCGCACCGGCAGCCAAGCCTGCCGAGGCCGACAAGCCCAAGGAAGCCAAGGCTCCCGAGGTCAAGAAGGAAGAGCCCAAGGCAGCCGAAGCGCCCAAGGCGGCAGAGCCGGCCAAGGTTGTTGCAGCAGCCCCGGCAGCAGCTCCCGCCCAGGCCTCCACCGCCGAATCGGCCGCAGGCGTTCTCGCCATGGCCCAGCGCCTGCACGACGAATACGTCTCCGCGGGTGTCGAGCAGCGTGACAAGATCATCGCCGAAGCCCAGGTCGAGGCCAACAGCCTCGTTTCCGAGGCCGAGGAGAAGAGCCGCAAGACCCTCTCCGCCCTGGAACAGCAGAAAACTGTCCTGGAGCGCAAGGTCGAGCAGCTGCGTGGCTTCGAACGCGACTACCGTGCACGCCTGAAGACCTACATCGAGGGCCAGCTTCGCGACCTCGAAGCCAAGGGCTCCATGGACACGGCAGACGCCAAGGACAACGGCTAATCTGCTTCACCACTTGCCTCGCATATTGATGGCTTAAGATTGTTGGCGGCCGGGTTACCGGCCGCCAACAATGCGTTAAAGGACATGATGGAAAACAGCTCCGTACCACCGGCACCACAGGGTGCCGCCAAGCCCGCGGCAGGCAGCGCCACCCGGCGCCACCTGGTGCTCGCCACGAGCACCCTGGCCGTCCTGGCGCTGGTCCTCGACCAGTTCACCAAGCGCATCGTTGAAACCAGCATGTACGAGGGCCAGGTGATCGATGTCTTCCCGCCGCTGCTGCGCTGGTACTTCATCAAGAACTCCGGTGCCGCCTTCTCCATGGGCGAGGGCGTCACCTGGATCTTCACCATCATCCAGGCCGCAGTGCTGCTCTATGTCGCGATCTTCCTGGTGCGCAAGGTCCGCGTCTGGTCCTGGGCACTGGCCCTGGGCGGGCTGATGGGCGGGGTCGCGGGAAACCTCACCGACCGGCTGTTCCGTCCGCCGTCCTTCGGGCACGGACACGTGGTCGACTTCATCGCCCTGCCCAACTTTGCCATCTTCAACGTCGCGGACATGTTCATCGTCTGTTCGATGGTCGCCATCTGCCTCCTGCTGTTCACCGGCCGGGAGCTCGACGGCAGCAGGTCCGGCTCCAAGAACAAGCCCGGGACCGATACGCAGGAGAAGCCGTGAACGGCGAACGCACCGAAACACTCCAGGTCTCCGAGGAAGAAGCCGGCACGCGCATCGATGCCTTCCTGGTCCAACGGCTGGGCATCTCCCGTGGCCAGGCGGCACTGCTGTGCAGCGAAGGCAACGTCACCATGGCCGGGAAGGCCCTGGGGAAGTCCCGCAAGGCCCCTGCGGGGGCAACCATCGAAGTCTTCATCCCGCTTCGTCCGGACCCACTAGAAATCAGGGTAGAACTCGTGGAAGACCTCAAGATCATTGCCGACGACGATGACTACGTCGTCATCGACAAGCCCGTGGGGGTCGCCGCACACCCCTCGCCGGGCTGGGTCGGGCCCACCGTCGTCGGGGCCCTGATGGCCGCGGGCTACCGGATTTCCACTTCCGGCGCCTCCGAACGGCAAGGCATCGTCCACCGCCTGGACGTCGGGACCAGCGGCCTGATGGTCGTCGCCAAGACCGAACGCGCCTACACGGCACTCAAGCGCGCCTTCAAGGAACGCACCCCGAAAAAGATCTACCACGCAGTGGTCCAGGGCCTGCCCGACCCGCTCGAGGGCACCATCAACGCCCCGCTGGGACGGCACCCGGGCCACGACTGGAAGTTCGCCGTCGTCGAGGACGGCCGCGACTCGGTGACCCACTACAAGGTCATCGAGGCCTTCGGCCGGGCCTCGCTGGTGGAGGTCAACCTGGAAACCGGGCGCACCCACCAGATCCGCGTGCATTTCTCCGCCCTGCGCCACCCCTGCGCAGGGGACCAGACCTACGGGGCCGACCCGAAGCTGGCCGCCGCACTGGGCCTGACCCGGCAGTGGCTGCACGCCCAGCGGCTGGGCTTCTTCCACCCGGTGAGCGGCGAATGGGTCGAATACACCAGTGAATACCCGCTGGATCTGAACAACGCCCTGGAAATGCTGCGCGACGGCACCTTCTAGGACCTTCGGCGGCACCCGCGGCACGGCTTCGGGTGCCGCTATTCACATCCGGTTCGATTGGCCAGCATTGCTTGACTCAACGGCCTAGACTGGATCGGTGGCTAGCTCTAATCGCGATGGATTCGTACACCTTCACACGCACACCGAATATTCAATGCTTGACGGTGCTGCGCGCCTGACAGAACTCTTTGAAGAGACCAACCGGCTCGGGATGACCGCCCTGGCCACCACCGACCACGGCTATTTGTTCGGTGCCTTCGACTTCTGGTCCAAGGCGACCGCCGCCGGCGTCAAGCCGATCATCGGCATCGAGGCCTATGTCACCCCGGGCACCGCGCGCGACGACAAGACCCGCGTGAAGTGGCGCACCGACGAGTCCCAGCGCCGCGACGACGTCTCCGGCGGTGGCCTCTACACCCACATGACGCTGTTGAGCTACAACAACACCGGCATGAAGAACCTGTTCAAGGCCTCCTCCATCGCCTCGCTCGACTCGGTCTTCGGCAAGTACCCGCGCCTTGACCGCGACCTGCTGAACACCTACCACGAGGGCATCATCGCCACCACCGGCTGCCCGTCCGGAGAGGTGCAGACCAAGCTCCGCCTGGGCCAGTACAACGAGGCCAAGGCGGCCGCCGCCGAGTTCCAGGACCTGTTCGGCAAGGAAAACTACTTCTGCGAGTTCATGGACCACGGCCTGGACATCGAACGCCGGGTCACCCAGGACCTGCTGCGCCTGGCCAAGGAACTGAACATCCCGCGGCTTGCCACCAACGACCTGCACTACACCCACGAGCACGACGCCCCGGCCCACGAGGCGCTGCTGGCCATCAACTCCGGGTCCACGCTGGACGAGCCGACGTACGACCAGGGCGGTTCGCGCTTCGCCTTCTCCGGTTCCGGCTACTACCTCAAGTCCCCGGCCGAAATGCGCCACCTATTCCGGGAAATGCCCGATGCCTGCGACAACACCCTGCTGATCGCCGAGCGCGCCGAGGTCTCCTTCGACACCAGCGCCAACTACATGCCGCGCTTCCCCTGCCCGCCTGGGGAGGACGAGACCAGTTGGCTGATCAAGGAAGTCGACGCCGGGCTGCACTACCGCTACCCCAACGGCATCCCGGACGACGTGCGACGCCAGGCTGACTACGAGCTGGACGTCATCATCAAGATGGGCTTCCCCGGCTACTTCCTGGTCGTGGCCGACTTCATCAACTGGTCCAAGGACAACGGCATCCGCGTGGGACCCGGGCGCGGCTCCGGCGCCGGGTCCATGGTCGCGTACGCCATGCGCATCACCGACCTCGACCCGCTGCACCACGGGCTGATCTTCGAACGCTTCCTGAACCCCGAGCGCGTCTCCATGCCCGACTTCGACGTCGACTTCGATGATAGGCGCCGCTCGGAAGTGATCAGGTACGTCACCGAGAAGTACGGCGACGAACGCGTGTCCATGATCGTGACCTACGGGTCGATCAAGACCAAGCAGGCGCTGAAGGACTCCTCGCGCGTGCTGGGCTACCCCTTCTCCATGGGCGAGCAGCTGACCAAGGCGCTGCCCCCGGCCGTCATGGCCAAGGACATCCCGCTCAACGACATCGAGGACCCCAAGTCCAAGCGCTACTCCGAGGCCGGGGACTTCCGCCAGTTGGTGGCCACCGACCCGGAAGCCGCGCGCGTCTTCGAGACCGCCAAGGGCCTGGAGGGGCTCAAACGCCAATGGGGCGTGCACGCCGCCGGGGTCATCATGAGCTCGGACCCGATCATCGACGTCATCCCGATCATGCGCCGCATCCAGGACGGCCAGGTCATCACGCAATTCGACTACCCGACCTGCGAAGGCCTGGGGCTGATCAAGATGGACTTCCTGGGGTTGCGCAACCTCACCATCATCTCCGACGCCCTGGAAAACATGAAGGCGAACCAGGGCGTTGACCTGGACCTGGAGCGCCTGGAACTCGACGACGCCGGTGCCTACGAACTGATGGCCCGCGGCGACACCCTGGGCGTGTTCCAGCTCGACGGCGGGCCCATGCGCTCGCTGCTCAAGCTCATGCGCCCGGACAACTTCGAAGACATCTCCGCGGTGCTCGCGCTGTACCGCCCGGGCCCGATGGGCGCGAACTCGCACAACAACTACGCGTTGCGCAAGAACAAGCTCCAGGAAGAAACCCCGATCCACCCGACCCTCCTGGAACCGCTGCGGGAGATCCTGGGAACCACCTACGGCCTGATCGTGTACCAGGAGCAGGTCATGTCCATCGCGCAGAAACTGGCCGGCTTCTCGCTGGGCCAGGCAGACATCTTGCGCCGCGCCATGGGCAAGAAGAAGAAATCGGAACTGGACAAGCAGTTTGCCGGCTTCTCCCAGGGCATGATCGACAACGGGTACAGCATGGAGGCCGTCAAGGCCCTGTGGGACATCCTGCTTCCCTTCTCCGACTACGCCTTCAACAAGGCGCACTCGGCCGCCTACGGCGTGATCTCCTACTGGACCGCGTACCTCAAGGCCCACTACCCCTCCGAATACATGGCTGCCCTGCTGACGTCCGTCGCGGACGACAAGGACAAGACGGCCATGTACCTGAACGAATGCCGGCACATGGGCATCACCGTGCTGGCGCCCGACGTGAACGAATCGGCGCTGAACTTCACCCCGGTCGGCACCGACATCCGCTTCGGCATGGGGGCCATCCGCAACGTCGGCGCCAACGTCGTCAACGCCCTGGTCGAGGCCCGGGCCGAAAAGGGCAACTTCGAGAACTTCGCGGACTTCCTGCAAAAGGTCCCCGCGGTGGTCTGCAACAAGCGCACCATCGAATCGCTGATCAAGGCCGGGGCCTTCGACTCCATGGGCCACGCGCGCCGCGCCCTGGTCGCCATCCACGAAGAGGCCGTGGACTCGGTCATCGCGGTCAAACGCAACGAGGCCGCCAACCAGTTCGACCTCTTCAGCGCGTTCGACGACCCGACCGCCGCGGCCGGCATGACCGTCGCGGTCCCGGACCTGCCGGACTGGGAAAAGAAGGACAAGCTCGCCTTCGAACGCGACATGCTGGGCCTGTATGTCTCGGACCACCCGCTCAAGGGACTGGGCGGGCTGCTGGCCCAAAACGCCGACATGTCCGTCACCCAGGTGCTCTCCGACGACGGGCCGCAGGACGGGCACACCGTCACCATCTGCGGCATGATCACCTCGCTGCAGCGCCGCATCGCCAAGAAGTCCGGCAACCCGTACGCGCGCTGCGAGATCGAGGACCTCTCCGGGTCCATGGAAACCATGTTCTTCGGCAACGCCTACGCCCCGATCGCCAACGTGCTGGCCGAGGACCTGATCGTGGTGGTCAAGGGCCGGGTGCAGAAACGCGACGACGGCTCCATCACGCTCAACGCCCAGGAGCTCACGGTCCCGGAAATCAGCGAGGACGGCGAGGGCGGGCCGGTGGTCATTTCCATGGCCAACCACAAGGCCACCGAGGAAGTCATCTCCGCCCTCGGCGACGTGCTGCGCGTGCACCAGGGCACCACCGAGGTGCGGGTGAAGCTGCACAGCACCCGCGGGACCTCGCTGGTGCGCCTGGGCATGGAATACCGGGTCAACCCGAACTCCGCGCTCTTCGGGGACCTCAAGGTGCTGCTGGGCCCCACCTGCCTGGACGGCTAGGGCCCTGGTCCCCGCTGCGCCGCGGCCGCGGCACCGGCGCGGCTACTGCTGCCCGGGCGCCGGGGCGTAGGCGTCGGCCAGCGCGGGATAGAATTCGTCCCACGCCACCTCGTCCGGGTCTTCCCCCAGGGTGTGGGCGATAGCCCGTTGCATGTAGTATTCCCAGCCCGGCCCCATGTTCCGCGGGTCGTCCGCATCACCGAGCACCTGGTGGAATTCCAGCTCGCACCCGCCGGCGGCCGGCCGGATGACCAGGCCCATGCCCCAGCCGCCGAACTTGCTGGTCGTGGTGTACTCGAGTTCGTGCGGCGCCCGGCACCGGGTGATGTCCAATTCCTCGGGATCCGATTCCTGCCCGCCCTCGAGCATGGAGAAGGTGCGCTTGCCGGTGGCCTCGTCGGTGCGCAGCACCCCGATCCACCCGGCCAGGGCGGTGGCGTCAGTGAAGGTTTCCCAAAGCCGCTGCGGAGTTACCTCCACGGAGCGGGTGATGACGATCCGGGACTTGCCCTCGTGCAATTGTGTCGATCCGTTTGCCTCGCGCATGGTGAATTGTTTCCTTTGCCCATCGATGGTTTGGTCCTGGAAGAAGCCTAGGCCACCGGGCACGGCGGCGGACAGGAACATGGGCCCGGTGGCACCGGGATTACGACGCCGGAGTCCTCTGCGGCCTCGGCTGCCGCACCCGGGCCCGGCTCGCGATAAACTGGCATGGTGACTTCCAACGTACGCCCCCAGACCTTTTCCGCGCTCCAGGACCTCGACCTGCGAGGTGCCGCCCTGGACCATGCCAGCCTCAAGGCGGTGCTGCCGCGCCCGGAACTGAACTTCGCCACCGCGGCAGAAGCGGTCGAATCGATCATCCGCCGCGTGCGCACCGACGGATTCTCCGCGCTGTCCGAGCTGGCCGAGCAGTTCGACGGCGTGCAGCAGGACCACACCCGGGTCCCGGCAGACGCCATGGAACGGGCGCTGGCGGAGCTTGACCCCGAGGTGCGGGCGGGCCTGGAGGAATCCATCGCCCGGGCCCGCGTCTTTGCCGCGGCCCAGGTGCCCGGCGAGACCCGCGTCGAATACGGCGCCGGTGCCGCCGTCACCCAGCGCTGGGTCCCGGTGCGCCGGGTGGGCCTGTACGTCCCGGGCGGGCTGGCCGTGTACCCCAGCTCGGTGATCATGAACGCGGTGCCGGCCCTGGCCGCTGGCGTCGGCTCCCTGGCCATCGCCTCGCCCCCGCAGAAGGAGTTCGGCGGGCTGCCCCACCCCGTGATCCTGGCCGCCGCCCAGTTGCTGGGCGTCGGCGAGGTCCACGCCATCGGCGGGGCCCAGGCCATTGCCGCCTTCGCCTACGGCGTCCCGGCCGGCGCTGAAATGGACCCGGCGCTGGCCATCGAGCCCGTGGACGTGGTCACGGGTCCCGGGAACCTCTTCGTGGCCACCGCCAAGCGCCTGGTCAAGGGCGTGGTCGGCATCGACGCCGAGGCCGGGCCCACCGAGATCGCCATCCTTGCCGACGCCACGGCGAACCCCGCCTTCATCGCCGCCGACATGGTCTCGCAGGCCGAGCACGACCCCAACGCCGCCGCGGTGCTGGTCACCGATTCCCCGGCGCTTGCCGAGGCGGTGCGCGAGGCGCTGGAAAACCAGTGCGCCACCACGAAGCACTCCGAGCGGGTGCGCATCGCGCTGGGCGGGAACCAGTCGGCGATCATCCTGGTCGACGACGTCGCCGCCGGGATCGCCGTGTGCAACGTGTACGCCGCCGAGCACCTGGAAATCCACACGGCCGACGCGGCAGCCGACGCCGCGAGGATCACCGCGGCGGGTGCCGTGTTCGTCGGGCCCAACGCCCCGGTGAGCCTGGGGGACTACTGCGCCGGCTCCAACCACGTCCTGCCGACCAGCGGCACCGCGGCCTTCGCCTCGGGGTTGAACGTGAACACCTTCCTGAAGGCCATCCAGGTCATCGACTACGACCGTGCCGCCCTGGCCACGGTGGCACCGCACGTGATCGCGCTGGCCAACGCCGAGGACCTGCCGGCCCACGGGGACGCGGTGGCCATCCGCTTCCCGTGAGGCGCCCGGGGCAACCCGGCCGCAATGGTGCCTGATTGTGAGTACGACCACAACATGTGGTAATCACATTGTTGTGATTAGGCTATATATGGCCCTAAACTGATCCCGGGCACGTATGTGCCCGGCAAAAAGACCCGAGAAAGGGGTGCCATGTACTGTCCCTATTGCAGGCACACCGATTCGCGCGTCGTGGACAGCCGGCTGACCGACGACGGCACCGCGATCCGCCGCCGCCGGCAGTGCGCCGCCTGCGGACGCCGGTTCAGCACCGCCGAGACCACCAGCCTGAACGTGCTCAAGCGTTCCGGGGTGGCCGAGCCGTTCAGCCGCGCGAAGGTCATCAACGGCGTGCGCAAGGCCTGCCAGGGCCGGCCCGTCACGGACGACGACCTGGCCATGCTGGCCCAGGAGGTCGAGGAAGCGGTGCGCTCCAGCGGAGCGGCGGAAATCAACGCCCGCGAGGTCGGGCTGGCAATCCTTGCCCCGCTGCAGCGCCTCGACGAGGTGGCCTACCTGCGCTTTGCCAGCGTCTACCAGGACTTCAAGTCGCTCGAGGACTTCGAGCTGGCCATCGCCAAGCTGCGGGCCGAACGCGAGACCCGGCCGGTGGGGCACCAGCGCCCGCTCGGCGCCCGCTAGGACGGAAGGCCCGCAGGGGCCCGTGGCATCAACCGCAAACGGCGGGCCGCCTGGCCATTCCCTCCACCGAAACGTGAATGGGGATGGCAGGGGGCCCGCCGTTGTTTTTGCGCCCGTAAGGTCTAGGACAGCGCCGACTGCAATGCCGCACCGACGATCCCGGCATTGTTCTTGGACTTCGCCGTGGTGATCGGGGTGGCGATCGAAAGCTGCGGCAGGTAGTCGTCGGCGCGCTTGGAGATCCCGCCGCCGATGATGAACAGGGTGGGGGAGAAGAGGAACTCCACGTGGGAGAAGAAACGCTGCAGGCGCACCGCGTACTCGTCCCAGGACAAGCCCTCGCGCTCGCGGGCCGACGCCGAGGCGCGGGCCTCGGCGATGACCGCGTCGATCTCCAGGTGCCCGAGTTCCACGTTGGGAACCAGAACGCCGTTGTGGATCAGGGCCGAGCCGATGCCCGTGCCCAGGGTGATGACCAGCACCGTCCCGTCGACACCGGCGCCCGCACCGAAGTGCACCTCGGCCAGTCCGGCGGCGTCGGCGTCGTTCATGACATGGACCGGGCGCCCCAGCTGCTCGGTGAACAGCGCATCGACGTCCGTGCCGATCCACGACTGGTCCACGTTGGCCGCCGAGCGCGCCACGCCGCGGTGGATGATCGCCGGGAAGGTGACGCCCACCGGGGTCCCGGCGCCGGGGGCATCCCCGCGGGCATCGAGCTCGGCCACGATCTTGGCAACGACCTCGGCCACCGCGGCCGGGGTGGCGGGCTGCGGGGTATCGATGCGGACGCGTTCGCCGACCAGCTTCCCGATCGAGAGGTCGACGATGCCGCCCTTGATGCCGGTGCCACCGATGTCGATGCCGATGGCCAGGGGAGTCGGGGTGGAGGCGCTGTGTGTCATGCGGTGGGGTTTCCTTCTCGAACGGGTTCTTGACGGGGCGGGTGGTGACCTGCGCTAGGGCAGGGTCAGGATTTCGGCGCCGTCCTCGTTGACGAGCAAGGTGTGTTCAAATTGTGCGGTCCGCTTGCGGTCCTTGGTGGTGGCGGTCCAGCCGTCGTCCCACATGTCCCACTCGATGGTGCCGAGGGTGAGCATGGGTTCGATGGTGAACGTCATGCCCTCTTCGATGAGCTGGCTGTAGGCCGGTGCGGCATCGTAGTGCGGGATGATCAAGCCGGTATGGAAGGATTCTGCCACGCCGTGGCCGGTGAAGTCCCGCACCACGCCATAGCCGAAGCGTTTTGCGTAGGCGGAGATGGTGCGGCCGATGACGTTGATCTCCCGGCCCGGCATGACCGACTTGATGGCCCGGCGCAGGGATTCCTCGGTGCGCTCGACCAGCAGCCGGGATTCCTCGTCAACGTCCCCGGCCAGGAACGTGGCATTGGTGTCGCCGTGGACCCCACCGATGAACGCGGTGATGTCGATGTTCACGATGTCCCCGTCCTGCACCACGGTGGTGTCCGGGATGCCGTGGCAGATGACCTCGTTGATCGAGGCGCACAATGACTTGGTGAAGCCGCGGTACCCCAGGGTCGAGGGGTAGGCCTTGTGGTCCAGCAGGAACTCGTGCCCGATCCTGTCCAGCTCGTCGGTGGTGACACCCGGGACGATGGCACGGCCGACCTCGGCCAGTGCCTGGGCCGCGATCTTGGAGGCCACGCGCATCTTGGCGATGATCTCCGGGGAGCGGACTTCCGGGGCATCGGACTTTCGCGGTGCGGGGCGCCCGACGTATTCGGGGCGGGGGATCGAGGCGGGGACGGTGCGTTGCGGAGTGGGGGTCCCTGGAACCAGGGAACCAATGGGCGCGGTTGAAGCTAAAGGCATGGTTTCCATTCTAGCGGTGTGACGGGACCCCAAGCCACGGCGCATTTACGTTTCGCACGGCGCTGCGCGGCCTCCCGGCGGTAGGGTGGTGGCATACCGAGTCACGATGCAGGAACGAAAGGTGGGTCAGTCCCGATGAGTGGAGCATTGCCCGGCGAGGGCGAATTCTGGTTCAACATCACCACAGGCCAGGTGGAGTCCGGTCCGCAGGGGGATTGGTCTAAGCTCCTGGGCCCCTACAAGTCGCGGGCCGAGGCCGAACTTGCCATGAGCAAGGTGCGCGAACGCAACGAACAGTGGGACGAGGCCGACGAGGAAGACGAAGAGTAGGGAAGGGAGCGGGCGGGCCCCGCTACTGCCCGAACTCGTGTTCCGGTCCCGGGAAGACGCCGCCGAGGACCTCGTCGTGGTATGCGGCGGCGGCACCTGCCACCACCGAGCGCAGGTCCGCGTACTTCTT
Source organism: Arthrobacter sp. C2 (assembly GCA_024207135.1). Taxonomy (GTDB): domain Bacteria; phylum Actinomycetota; class Actinomycetes; order Actinomycetales; family Micrococcaceae; genus Paeniglutamicibacter. The sequence goes on from CP042428.1 coordinate 238,424, forward strand.
CACGAAGCGGGCGCCCTTGCCCGCGCCGAGCCCGAGCATGTCCTGCCACACCAGCACCTGCCCGGTCGTGGCGCCGCCGGCACCGATGCCCACGGTGGGAACGTGCAGGGACGCATCGACCCGGGCTGCGGTTTCGGTGGGAACCATTTCCATCAGCACGGCAAACGCGCCGGCGGCCTCCAGCGCCTGGGCGTCGGCAACCATCGCGTCGGCCGCATCGCCGCGGCCCTGCACCCGGTAGCCGCCCAGGGCATGTTCGGACTGCGGGGTGAAGCCGATGTGCGCCATCACCGGCACGCCGGCGGCGACCAGCGCCCGCACGTGCGGGACGAAATACGCCCCGCCCTCGAGCTTGACCGCCTGGACCCCGCCCTCCTTCATCAGCTTCACCGCCGAGGCCACGGCCTGTTCGGGCGACACCTCGTAGGAACCGAACGGAAGGTCGCACACCACCAGGGCGCGCTTGGCCCCGGAAACCACCGACTTGGCGAAGACAACCATGTCGTCAAGGGTGATCGGCAACGTGGAGGAGTATCCCATCACGGTGTTTGCCGCCGAGTCGCCCACCAGCAGCACCTCGATGCCGGCGGAATCGAAGATGGAAGCCATCATGGTGTCGTAGGCGGTGAGCATCGCGAACTTCGCACCCTGGACCTTGGCCGACTGCAGGTGGTGCAGCCGGATGCGGGCGGTGGATGCAGGTCCGGGGGAGGCTGGATTTGCTGGTGTGGAAGGATGAGCACTCATGGGCAAGAGACTAATGCACATCCAGGTGAAGCAGTCGTTCCGTGTCATGAACGCAAAAACGTATAAAGTGAATTAGTGGGGGCGGGAACCGCCGCCAGAGAACCCCTTGTGGAAGGAACCCGCCGTGGATCGCCAGCAGGAATTCGTCCTAAGAACCATTGAAGAACGAGACGTGCGTTTTGTGCGGCTTTGGTTCACGGACGTGGTTGGTTCCATGAAATCCGTGGCGCTGGCCCCAGCCGAGGTCGAGGGCGCCTTCGAGGAGGGCCTGGGCTTCGACGGCTCCTCCATCGAGGGATTGTCGCGCATCTACGAATCGGACATGCTGCTGCAGCCGGACCCCTCCACCTTCCAGATCCTGCCGTGGCGCGGCGAGGTCGAGCCGACCTCGCGGATGTTCTGTGACATCCTGACCCCCGACGGGCTGCCGGCCGCCGCAGACCCGCGCCATGTGCTCAAGCGCCAGCTGGCGGTCGCCTCCGAGATGGGCTTCACCTGCTACACGCACCCGGAAATCGAATTCTATTTGTTACGCTCCTCCGAGCTGGGCCCCGACGGCTACCCGGTCCCGGTTGACCGGGGCGGTTACTTCGACCACGTCACCGGGGGCGTGGCCCAGGACTTCCGCCGCACCGCGGTGACGATGCTCGAGGCCGTAGGGATCTCCGTGGAGTTCAGCCACCACGAAAGCGGTCCGGGCCAGAACGAGATCGACCTGCGCTACGCCGATGCGCTGCAGACCGCCGACAACGTGATGACCTTCCGCACCGTGATCAAGGAAGTCGCGATCCAGCAGGGCATCTACGCCACCTTCATGCCCAAGCCCTTCTCGGACGAACCCGGGTCCGGCATGCACACCCACTTCTCCCTCTTCGAGGGCGACACCAACGCGTTCTTCGAGGCCGGGCGGGAATTCCAGCTCTCGGACACGGCCCGCCAGTTCATTGCCGGGATCCTGCACCACGCCCCGGAATTCACGGCCGTGACCAACCAGTTCGTGAACTCCTACAAGCGCCTCTGGGGCGGCGGGGAGGCCCCGAGCCACCGGTCCTGGGGACACAACAACCGTTCGGCGCTGGTCCGCGTCCCGCTGTACAAGCCCGGCAAGGGCCAGAGCGCCCGCGTGGAATACCGCGGCATCGACTCGGCCACCAACCCCTACCTGGCCTACGCCTGCCTGCTGGGCGCCGGGCTGAAGGGCATCCAGGAAGGCTACGAGCTCGAGCCGCAGGCCGAGGAAGACGTCTGGGGCCTGAGCAGCGCCGAACGCCGCGCCTCCGGGCACGACCCGCTGCCCGGCTCCCTGCACGACGCGATCCGCGCCATGGAGGAATCCGAGCTGGTCGCCGAGATCCTGGGCGAGCAGGTCTTCACCTCGTTCCTGCGCAACAAGCGCGACGAGTGGGAGGCCTACCGGCAGAACGTCAGCCCGTTCGAGCTGCGCCGCTACCTCGGGATCCTCTAGGCCGGCGGGGGAGCGAATTCCTTGCAGATCTCCACGCGGCAGCTGATTTCCGCCGGGTTCGACGACCTGGAGCGGGCCAAGCGTTTCCTGGGCGACAGGGAACTGGCCGGCATCGACCATGCAGCGCTGGTGCGCCACTTGGCATACGCCGCGGACCCGGACCAGGCGCTGCTGTCGCTGATCCGCCTGGTTCCGCATGCCCCCGCGGCGTTGGAACTGGCCGCCGACCCACGCACCGCCCCGGGGTTGCTGCGCCTGCTGGGCGCCTCCGGGGCCATGGCGAACTTCATGATCCGCGAACCCGGGTGCCTGGAGGTCTTCCGGACCCCGGCCCCCGACCGCATGGCGGGCCGCGACGCGATGGAACTGCGTGCCCAGTTGCTGCGCGCGGTGGGCGCTGATCCGGCCTCCGGGATCCCTCCGGTGGCGGGCGTCTCCGGCGAAGAGGGCTACCGCGTGCTGCGCGTGGCCTACCGCAAGGCGCTGCTGTCGCTGGTCCACCGGGACCTGGGCGCCGCCGATGCGCTCGAGGCGATGCCGGAGGTCGGCCGGGAACTGGCCGACCTTGCTGCCGCCGCCCTCGAAGGGGCCCTGGCCATCAGCCGGGCCGAGGCCTCCGCACGCTTTTCCGTCGAGGACGTCGCCGACGTGCGGCTGGCGGTGATCGGCATGGGCAAGTGCGGTGCCCACGAACTGAACTACGTCTCGGACGTCGATGTCATCTACGTCCACTCGTCCGAGCGCCTCGACGAGGAGCTGGCCCACACCGTGGCCACGGAACTGGCCTCCGGGATCTCCCGGGCCATCGACGCTTCGGGAACCGAACCGGGGCTCTGGGAAGTCGATGCCAACCTGCGCCCGGAGGGCAAGGACGGTGCCTTGAGCCGGACGCTGGAATCCCATGCCGCCTATTATGGGCGCTGGGCCGCCTCCTGGGAGTTCCAGGCGCTGCTCAAGGCCCGGGCGATCGCCGGGGATGCCGAGCTGGGCGCCGCCTACGAGGCCATGATCGCACCGCTGGTGTGGGGTGCCTCGGAACGCGACGGATTTGTCGAGTCCGTGCAGCGGATGCGCCGGAGGGTCACCGCAAACATCAAGCCGGCCGAGCTGGCGCACCAGATCAAGCTGGGCCCCGGCGGGCTGCGCGATGTCGAATTCACCGTCCAGCTGCTCCAACTGGTCCACGGCCGGGTCGACGAGACGCTGCGCGTGCGCTCCACCACCGGGGCCATCGCCGCGCTTTCACTGGCCGGATACATCGGCCGCGACGACGCCAAGAAATTCGACAGCTCCTACCGCTTCCTGCGCGTGCTCGAGCACCGCATCCAGCTGGTGAACCTGCGCCGGACCCACCTGATGCCGCACAAGGAATCGGGCCAGCGCGTGCTGGCCCGGGCATTGCGCTCCACCCTGGGCGTCGAGCTGTCCACCGCCGCCGCGCTGCTGGAACGCTGGGGCGAGACCAAGAAGCTGGTGCGGCTTCTGCACGAGCGGATCTTCTACCGCCCGCTGCTGTCCAACGCCGCCAACCTCTCCGCGGACGAGGTGCGGCTCTCGCCGGAGGCCGCGCAATCGCGCCTGCGTGCCCTGGGCTATGTGGACCCGAAGGCCGCCATGCGCCACATCGAGGCGCTCACCGGGGGAGTGCGCCGGCGCGCCGCGCTGCAACGGCAGCTGCTGCCGGTGCTGCTGGGCTGGATCGCCGAGGGCGTTGACCCGGATGCCGGGCTGCTGGGCTTCCGGCGGCTGAGCGAGTCCCTGGGCGAGTCGCACTGGTACCTGGGCATGCTGCGGGACTCCAACGCGGCGGCCGAGCGGTTGTGCAAGATGCTGTCGAACTCCCGCTTCATCACCGACCTGCTGGAGGTTTCCCCGGAATCGGCGGCGTGGCTGGGGTCCAGCAAGTCGCTGCAGCCCCTAGGGTACGAGGCGCTATGGGGCGAGATCTCCTCGAAGCTCAAGCGGAACCTCGGCCCCGACCAGGCGATCCGGCTGATCCGGGTCATCAGGCGCCGCGAGATCCTGCGCATCGCCCTGGCGGACGGCGCCGCGGTCATCGACCAGGACACCGTGGGACGGGCCCTGGCGGACAACGACAGGGCCGCCGTGCGCGGGGCCCTGGAGGTGGCCCAGCGCACCGAATATGCCGCGACCCCGCAGCTGGGCGAGTTCCTGGTGATGGCCATGGGCCGGCAAGGCGGGCATGAGATCGGCTACTGCTCGGACGCGGACGTGATGTTCGTGCAGCGCGCCTTCGACGAGGCCGACCAGCAGGGCGCCCAGGAACAGGCGATGCGCATCGCCACGGCCCTCGGCTCGTTGCTGGGCAGGCCCATGGTGCCGGCCATCCAAGCCGAACCCCGGCTGGAAATCGATGCGGCGCTGCGCCCTGAGGGCAAGAGCGGCCCGCTGGTGCGCTCCCTGGCTTCTTATGAGGAGTACTACCGGCGCTGGTCCCAGATCTGGGAACAACAGGCGCTGCTGCGGGCCACGCCCATGGCGGGGTCCGAGGAATTGGCAGCCGATTTCATGGCCATGATCGATCCGCTGCGCTACGAACAGGTCATGGGCGAGGAACAAATCCGCGAGATCCGCCGGATCAAGGCCCGCGTTGAGGCCGAACGCCTGCCCCGCGGCGCGGAGCCCGAGCGGCACCTGAAGCTGGGCCGCGGCTCCCTCAGCGACGTCGAATGGCTGGTGCAGCTGATGCAGCTGAGCCACGCCAAGGACCATCCGGCACTGCGCACCACCTCCACGCGCCCTGCACTGGCAGCCATCGCCGAGGCCGGGATCATCCCGGCCGAGGACGTGGCGCTGCTGGACCATGCATGGTCCCTGGCAACCAGGATCAGGAGCGCCGGGTTGATTTGCACCGGGCGGGTCAGCGACGTCCTGCCCAATTCCTGGCGTGACATGGAAGCGGTGGCCCGCTGGTGCGGCTACGCACCGGGGGAGGCCTCGGTGATGGAGGATGATTACCTCAAGGCCACCCGGCGGGCACGGCAGGTCTTCGAGCGCTACTTCTACGGGTTCGAGGACCGAAGCGCGTGAAGCGAACGTAAGGTGGGCTAGACCAGGTGTTTGTGGTTGTCATTGAAAGGGCAGGGAAAGTACCATGCACGTTACCAGCGCCGAACTTGATCAACTTGTCACGAAGGAATGGGACAAGGCAACGGCTTCCAACAATGGCCGCAGCGCCATCGCGGTGCTCAAGGATGGGCGCCTGCGCCACACCCTGATCACTCTGCTGGCCGGGTCCACGCTGAACGACCATGAAAAGCCCGAAGCAGCGACCCTGCAGGTGTTGCGCGGGTCCATCGTGGTCAATTGGGAAGGCGAGTCCAAGACGATCGAGCACGGGGGGCTGTTCGTGCTGCCCGATGCCGTGCACAACGTCGTGGCAAACGAGGACTGTGCCTTCCTGCTCACGTCGTTGGCGGGTTGACCTCGGACCGTCGCATGCCCAAGCCCTGTGTCAATAAACCTTGACGAGCCGACAGTGTCAAGATAGATTGACGTTGGAAGGCAGGTGTTCGATGACCAAGACAAAGCTTGAGCAGGGCGAGGACGGAACGATTGGCGCCTTGCGCGCGGTGTCCGACCTTCAACAGGACGCCAGGCGCCAGGAATCCGTGCTGGTGCGCCGCGCGCGTGCCGAGGGCTTCTCCTGGGAGGCCATCGCGCTTGCATTGGGCGTGAGCCGCCAGGCCGTGCACCAGCGTTACGGGAAGAAGTCCTAGCCGATTGCCTGCCCATCGCAGAAAGCAGAAAAGTCCGCGCGGGGCCGGAGCTTCACTCTGAAGCAACGGCGTCCACGCGGACTTTTCTAGTCGGTGCCGGCGAGTCCCGACACCCTACCTAGCAGCCGTAGTACAGCTCGAACTCGTACGGGTTCGGGCGCAGTGCCAGCGGCTTGATTTCGTATTCGCGCTTGTATTCGATCCAGGTGCGGATCAGGTCCTCGGTGAACACATCGCCCTCGAGCAGGAAGTCGAAGTCGTTCTCCAGGGCCTCAAGGGCCTCGTCCAGCGAGGCCGGGGCCTTCTGGATGTCCTTGGCTTCCTCGGCGGGCAGCTCGTAGAGGTCCTTGTCGATCGGGTCCGCGGGCTCGATGCGGTTCTTGATGCCGTCCAGGCCGGCCATCAGCTGTGCGGCGAAGGCCAGGTACGGGTTGCACGCGGCATCCGGTGCGCGGAACTCGATGCGCTTGGCCTTCGGGTTCGAGCCGGTCACCGGGATGCGAATGCCTGCGGAGCGGTTGCCCTGCGAGTACACCATGTTGACCGGGGCCTCGTAGCCCTTGACCAGGCGGCGGTAGGAGTTCACGGTCGGGTTGGTGAAGGCCAGGACGGCGGAGGCGTGCTTCAGCAGGCCGCCGATGTACCAGCGGGCGGTGTCGGACAGGCCGGCGTAGCCCTTCTCGTCGTAGAACAGCGGAACGCCGTTGGCCCACAGCGACTGGTGGCAGTGCATGCCCGAGCCGTTGTCACCGAAGATCGGCTTCGGCATGAAGGTTGCGGACTTGCCCCAGGCATCGGCCACGTTCTTGACGATGTACTTGAACTTCAGGATGTCGTCGGCCGAGTGGGTCAGCGTGTTGAACTTGTAGTTGATCTCGGCCTGGCCAGCTGCGCCGACCTCGTGGTGGGAGCGCTCGACCTCAAGGCCGGCAGCTTCGAGTTCAAGGCAGATGGCGTCGCGCAGGTCGGCCTGCTTGTCGGTCGGGGAAACCGGGAAGTAACCGCCCTTGAAGGGGGTCTTGTAGCCCTGGTTCCCGCCCTCTTCCTTCTTGCCGGTGTTCCACGGGGCCTCGACGGAGTCGACCTTGTAGAAGGAGCCCTGCGGCTTGGACTCGTACTGCACGTTGTCGAAGATGAAGAACTCTGCCTCGGGGGCAAAGAAAGCGGTGTCGGCGATGCCGGTCGAGGAGAGGTAGGACTCGGCGCGCTCGGCCACGCCGCGCGGATCGCGGTGGTACGGCTCTCCGGTGCGCGGGTTCACGATGGAGAAGTTGAACGCGAGGGTCTTCTCCAGGCGGAACGGATCGATGTAGCCGGAAGTGACATCGGGGATCAGCTGCATGTCGGAGTCGGAGATGCCGGCGAAACCGCGGATCGAGGACGCATCGAACAGCTGTCCGTCGATGAAGAAATCCGCGTCGACGGTGCGTGCCGGGACGTTGAAGTGCTGCTGGATGCCGGGAAGGTCGGTGAAGCGGATGTCAACGAACTTGACGTCTTCTTCGGCAATGTATGCGATGACTTCTTCGGGACTCTTGAACATGGTCAGGGACTCCTGTGTGGGGTTTCTGCTGTGACGACTAGCGTGCCGTGCCGTGAAACGTTTACCAACGTTTTCTTCCTGTGTTATCAACACTAGCCCCCAGCGATTACTCTCCTGTGTCTCGATTGTTTCCGTTACGTTACACGGACGCGGAATCCAGCCAATCGGGTGTTGGCTAAATCACATCACCTGCCCCAAGTGTGACGGAGGGTGCTTGGCCGGGTGCGAAAGGCTGGCTTTGGGCGCCGACGCCCGGTGTTTGCCCCGGTAGGCTGGGGGTGTGGAAAGAAAAGATTTTGGCTCGTGGCTCGAGGGCCCGCCGCAGCTAAGCAACCAGGAATGGCCCGGCAAGCGGTTGGGGCGCCCCGAAAAGGGACCCGGATCGGTCGCACGCATCGGCCGGCGTGTCGCGGCGTTGTTGTTGGACTGGGGGATTGCGATGCTCATCTCGTTCTTCTTCTTCAAGTCCGACCCGACCGCCAACCTGATCATCTTCGCGGCCACCCAGATGCTGTTTGTAGGCGTGACCGGACACTCCATCGGACACCGCGTCTTTGGCATGCAGGTCCAGGGGCTGGATGGCAGTGCGGTGAAGCCGCTGACCGGCATCGTCCGGACCTTGCTGATCTGCCTGGTGGTTCCGGTTCTGTTCAGCGACTCCGACCAGCGTGGCTACCACGACCGATTGGGCAAGACGATCCTGGTGCGCATCTAGCGCTTCGGATAGGCGCCGAGCCTGGGCCGCGGGCCCGGTGCACCGCACGCAGCTGCCGGATTAAGCAAGCAAGGTGGGTGTTGGAACCAATTGGTTCCAACACCCACCTTGCTGTTTAAGGAATGCTTTGCCTGGTGTTAGCGCATCTGCTTGCGGTTGGGCCGTGCCCGGTTCGGGTCGATGCCCTTCGGGATCGGCAGCTTGGCGCTGCCCAGGGTGCTCAGGCGCTTGTCCACGGCGCCGATCTCCAGCTTGGTGATCGACTTCGGAAGCTTCTTCATCTTCTTGCCGACTTCGGCAAGCGGGGTCTGGCCCTCTTCGTTTCCGGCGTTGATCACGTGGATCGGGACGTTCGGAAGCACCCGGCCCATGCGCTTGCGCTCTGCATCAACCAGCGTGCGAACGCGGACGTTGGGGCCCTCGGTGACCAGCACGACGCCTGCGCGGCCAATACCCAGGAACACCAGGTCCTTGGTGCGCGGGTTCACCGCCACCGGCTCGTCCTTCAGGATCCAGCCGCGGCGCAACACACTCATGGCCGCGCCGGCAGCGCCGGGACGTCCCTCGAGCTGCTTGAAGGCGGCCTTCTCGGCTCGACGCGAAAGGATCATGGTCGCAGCCAACAGGGCCAGCGGAAGCGCGATCAGCACCGCCGTGATCCAGTTGTTGATCAGCAGGCCGATGATCAGGCCCACAACAAGGATGCCCAGGGCAGCCAGAAGCATCAGCCAGACGACCATCGGGTCGTTCTTGCGGGTCATCTGGAAGACCTGGCCCAGCTGTTTCAGCCGGCCCGGTTCCTTGTTGGCCTTTTCGGCCTTCGGCTTGCGCGAGAACAGTCCGCGCTTAGGACTTGCAGCCTCGGACGAGGCGTTATCGGTGTTTTTGGCCATAGTGATTCAATTCTACGCGATCGGGCACCGGCTAGGAGCCGACCAGCGAGGAAGCCTCCTGGCGGGTGTCGCCGGAGCTGGCGATGTGTTCCAGCGCCTCCGGGATCGGGAGCCCCTTCTTGCGCATGGCCCCCGCCCACAACCGGCCCGCACGGTACGAGGAACGCACCAACGGGCCGCTCATGACGCCGAGGATGCCAAGCTCTTCGGCTTCCTGCTGCAGCTCCACGAATTCCTGTGGCTTGACCCAGCGCTCGACGGGGTGGTGGCGCTCGGTGGGGCGCAGGTATTGGGTGATGGTCAGCAGGTCGCAGCCCGCCGAGACCAGGTCCTTGATGGCCTCGGAGATCTCCTCGCGGGTTTCGCCCATGCCCAGGATCAGGTTCGACTTGGTAATCATGCCGTTGGCGCGGCCCTGCGTAATGACATCCAGGGAGCGGTCGTAGCGGAATGCCGGGCGGATTGACTTGAACAGGCGGGGAACCGTCTCGAGGTTGTGTGCATACACCTCGGGGGCGGATGCCGCGATCTCGTCCAGGTATTCGGGCTTGCCGGAGAAATCGGGGATCAGCAGCTCCACGCCGGTGCCCGGGTTCAGCTGGTGGATGCGGCGCACGGTCTCGGCGTAGAGCCAAGTGCCCTCGTCCGCGAGGTCGTCGCGGGCTACGCCGGTGACGGTGGCGTAGCGCAGGCCCATCTTCTTCACGCTCATGGCAACCTTGAACGGTTCGGCGCGGTCGATGGCCTGCGGCTTGCCGGTGTCGATCTGGCAGAAGTCGCAGCGGCGGGTGCATTCGGAGCCGCCGATGAGGAAGGTTGCTTCCTTGTCTTCCCAGCATTCAAAGATGTTCGGGCAGCCAGCCTCTTCGCAGACGGTGTTCAGGCCCTCGGACTTGACCAGCTTCTTCAACCCCACGTACTCGGGGCCGATGTTGATCTTTGCCTTGATCCACTCGGGCTTGCGCTCGACGGGCGTTTCGGAATTTCGCTGCTCGATGCGCAGCAGGCGGCGACCTTCGGGGGCGGCACTCATGATCGGGCTCCTTCGGGGGTAGTAGCGGTCAACGACACAATCGGGCTGAGCAAGGTTTCGAGTTCCTGCTCGACCCGGTCGAGGACGTCGGCTGGAGTGACGGTGGTTCCAGTTTCTTCGCTGATGCTTGTGACACCGGCGTCGGTGATCCCGCAGGGGATGATTTGTGAATAGGGTGCGAGGTCGTTGGAGCAGTTCAACGCGAATCCGTGCATGGTCACGCCATGGTCTACGCGGATGCCGATCGCGGCGAGCTTGCGGTCCTGGCCACCGTTGGTTCCGGCAACCCAAACGCCGCTGCGACCCTTGATGCGCACGGCGTCGATGCCGTAATCCAACGCAACATTGATCAGGGCTTCTTCGAGGGTCGTGACGTACTCGCGGATGCCCTTCATGTCGCGCAAGCGCACGATCGGGTAGCCGACCAGCTGCCCCGGGCCGTGCCAGGTGAGCTTGCCGCCGCGATCGACATCGATCACGGGGGTTCCGTCGACCGGGAGGTCTTCCGGCTCGGTACGGCGTCCGGCCGTGTATACGGCGGCATGTTCCAGGAGAAATACAACGGGGCCAGCCACGCCTTCGGTCACGTCATGGTGAACGCGGCGCTGCATGTCCCACGCGATGCGGTAATCGACCAGCTCGGGGGCATGGCCAATTCGCTCGAATTTGATGGTCATGGCGATAACAGTACGCCGTCTATCGGGAGGCCCTCGAATTGGCTAACCGTTTGTTTCTTGTGGATAACTTAAGCACGGAATTTCTCTCCGGCGTAGAAATGAATCATGGAATTCAATGAAGAGCCGTTGGCTTTCCCGCGGATCGAGGGGTACCGCACGATCCGCCACCTGGACGCGGGCTCGGGCGGCAGTGTCTGGGTCGTTGAAGACGAGTCGACACATGACGAACTGGCCGTGAAGATCCTCGGCCAGGATGCTCCCGAGGATGCCGCCGCAACCGAAGCGCTGGACCTGGACCACGAATTCCTCGTTGAAGCGCTCGGGATCCTCCAGACATCCCAGGGCCCCGGGATCCTGATGGAGTATTGCCCGGCCGGTTCCGCGGCGCAGGTCGTGGCGGTGCGTGGCCCGCTGAGCGTGGGGGAGACCATCACCGTGGTCGCCCCGATAGCCGGGGCGCTGGCGTACCTGCATGCGCGGGGCCTGACCCACGGGGACCTGTCGCCGCGCAACATCCTGTTCACGGCCGAGGGCAAGCCAAAGCTGGGGGACTTCGGGACGCACCGCATGGTGGGCCAGTTGCCGGGGGATCTTGGAACCCAGGGCTTCTGTGCCCCGGAAACCTTCAACGGCCCCGAATCCGGCCAGCTCGAACCTGCTCGCGATGTGTACGCCTTGGCCGCCTGCACCTGGTACCTTCTGACCGGGCGGCCACCCAATGCGACTGCCAACAGGGTCCCGTTGGGTTCCATGGTTCCGGAGGTCAATGACGAGTTCGCGAAGTTGCTCGAGCAGTGTCTTGACCAAGAAGCGGTGAAGCGACCCAGTGCGGAACAGTTTGGGCAACGGATCTTCGTTGCCGGGGAGCCGCTTCCCGTGGAGCTGAGCGAGGCGGTCGAGCCAGGGGCACTCAAGCACATGCTCACCACCCGGCAGGAGCCCACACCGGCCGGTCTTCTGGGCGGGCGCCGGAACAGGGGGAACCCCACGGCCGCCGACAGGGAACTGCTCAGGGAGCGCAAGGCGCAGATCAAGGCGCAGCAAAGGCCGGTCCCGCGCCGGCTTCGGGCGGCGTTCGGACTTGATGCGGCGGCCGCGGCGCCCGGAGCGGATCCGGGCGAGGGGGAACGGCAGTGGACCCAGGCGCATCGGGTCCACGGCCTGAAGCGCGGGAACCGCAGGGTCGCGGTGGCCGTTGCCGCCGGAGTGCTTTTGGTTGCCGTGGCGGCCGGGGGAGCGGGCCTGCTCAGGGCCAGCGGCGACCCGGCGGCCGCGGAACCGGTAGCAACGTCTTCCCCCGCAGGCGACCCTGCCCGCCAAGGAAAGGCCGAATCGTCCCGGGAACTGATGCTGGTGGCGGCCGAGCTGGCTGTGCGTCGCGACAAGGGATTGATGAGCCGGAACATGGAGCTACTCGAAGACGTCCATGTTGCCGGCTCGCCGGCGCTGGATGTGGATGGAAGGGTCGTGGCCCGGATGCGTGGGCTCGGCCTGCACCTGGAAGCCCTGGAAACTCGGCTGAGCGATGTCGAGGTGCTGCCGGGGAGCACGCCGGGACAAGCGGTTCTCGAAGCCTTCAGCGTGCAAGGCGGCTACCGCTACGTCGATGACAAGGGCAAGACCGTGGTGAGCGCCATGAAAGAGGACAGCCAGCGTGTACGCATGGTCTTGCGGTTCACGGAGGGATCGTGGCGGATCTGGGAGGTGACCGCCGCCGGCTGACCCAGCGGGGTGCCGGTGTGCCTCCTCTCGGCACACCGGCAACGCGATTATTGGCTCAGGCGGGCATCGAGGGTGATGGACGGAACGGCTGCCAAGGCGGCGGACACCGGGCAACCGACCTTGGCTGCCTGCGCATGCGTCTGGAATTCTTCCTCGGTCAAGCCCGGGACGGTGGCGTTGAGCGACAACCGGATTTCGCTGATCTTGGCGCCGTCGCTGGTGTCAAAGTCCACCTCCGCGGTGGTTTCCAGCCTCTCGGCGACGTGTCCGGCACCCTTGAGGATATTGCTCAGCGCCATCGAGAAGCATGAGGCATGGGCCGCGGCAATCAATTCCTCCGGGCTGGTCTTGCCCTCGGACGCCTCGGTGCGGGCGCGCCAGGTGACCGGGAATGTGCCGATGCCCGAGGTCTCGAAGGTGGTTTCCCCGCTTCCGGAAGCCAGGTCTCCGCTCCAAACGGTGCTTGCGCTTCTTGTGAATGCCATGGTGATGACTCCTCTGATCTGCAACGAGACGAAGGCGAGCGCCCTCAAGGCCCATCCTAGGGGCACCGGCTGGGGAACCAAAGAGACCCCGGGGAACGACGAAGCGGCCTGCCACCAGCATTGCTGGTGGCAGGCCGCCTGTGCGCCGGCAAGACTCCGGCAGGTGCGTTCCGGGTGGACTAGACCCAGAGGGTGGCCACGGCGATGGCGATCAGGGCGGTGCCGCCGGTTCCGTGGGCCAGCCCGGTGGGAACCTCAAGTCCGTTCTTGATCTTCTTGCGGCCCAGCAGGGCTGCGACGAAGACGCCGATGGCCAGCAGGAGCTTGACGCCGATCTTGATGTTGTTCACTTCGAGATCGCGCATCTCGAGCATGCCGACGAGAAGCAGCCCGGTCACCAGCTGGGCGATGGAGCCGTACCACTGCCAGATGTTGACCGTCGGGGTCTTGAAGTTGGCGAGCCAGCCGCCAAAGATTGCCGCTGCACCTAAAACGTGCAGGAATACCAGGATTGCAGTCAAAAAGGTCATGCCGCAAGCCTAATGGAAACTGCACACCATCAAGAATTTGCCCGGCCGAAGGTGGCGCAGGACATAGCAAAGGGGGCGCCCACCGCCAAGAAGCAGTGGACGCCCCCTCCAACCAAGTCCTAGAGACCCAGGTCTGCCTGGAAGGCACCTTCTTCAAGGCGTGCCTTCAGCGTCTGCAGGAAGCGGCCTGCATCGGCACCGTCGACCAGGCGGTGGTCGTACGTCAGCGACAGGTACATCATGTGGCGGATGGCGATGGTGTCGTCACCGTCGGCGTCGGTCACGACGACCGCACGCTTCACGATGGAGCCAGTGCCCAGGATGGCGACCTGCGGCTGGTTGATGATCGGGGTGTCGAAGAGCGCGCCGACCGAACCGATGTTCGTGATCGAGAACGTTCCTCCGGACAGTTCGTCCGGACCGATCTTGTTGTCGCGGGTGCGCTTTGCCACGTCGGCGATCTTGCCGGCCAGGCCGGCAAGGTTCAGGTCGCCGGCGTTGGAGATGACCGGAACCAAAAGGCCCTTGTCGGTGTCGACCGCAATCGCCAGGTGCTCGGCGTTGTGGTAGGTGATCTCCTGCTTGGTCTCGTCGTACTCGGCGTTCAGCTTCGGGTGCTGCTTCAGAGCCTCAGCCACGGCCTTGGCAATGAACGGCAGGAAGGTGAGCTTGGAGCCGTTGACGGCCGCGAACTCGTTCTTGGCGGCGTTGCGCAGCTTGGCGACGCGGGTCATGTCGACCTCGTGGACCTGGGTCAGCTGGGTGGAGATTTCCAGCGACTCGCGCATGCGGCGGGCAATGACCTGGCGGATGCGAGGGGCCTTGGCGACAGTGCCGCGCAGCGAGGATGCCACGACGGGTGCCGCTTCCTTGGCTGCCGGTGCTGCTGCCGGAGCCGAAGCTGCTGCGGCAGGCGCGGTCTTTGCCGCGGCAGCGGCATCGACGACGTCCTGCTTGCGGATGCGACCGCCAACGCCGGTGCCGGTCACGGTGGACAGGTCGACGTTGTTCTGGTTGGCCAGGCGGCGAACCAGCGGGGTGACGTAGCCGTCGTTGCCTGCAGCCGGAGCTGCGGGTGCTGCGGCCGGTGCAGCTTCCTGGGCCGGGGCGGCGGGAGCTGCGGGTGCTGCCGGGGCGGCAACCGGTGCTGCAGGAGCAGGCGCGGGAGCGGCGGCGGGGGCAGCCGGAGCCGGTGCGGGCTCGGCGGCCGGGGCCGGTGCTGCCTCGGCAGGGGCTGCGGGTGCAGCGGCGCCGGCGGCACCGATGACGGCCAGGACGGCGCCGACCTCGGCGGTCTCGTCTTCCGGAACGCGGATTTCCAGCAGGACGCCGGCGACCGGGGACGGGACCTCGGTGTCGACCTTGTCGGTGGAGACCTCGAGCAGCGGCTCGTCAACGGCAACTTCCTCGCCCACGGCCTTGAGCCAGCGGGTGACGGTGCCTTCGGTCACGGATTCGCCCAGTGCCGGGAGGGTGATCTCGGTGCCGGATGCCGGTGCTGCAGCGGCGGCCGGAGCAGCCGGAGCGGCTTCTGCGGCGGGTGCCGGTGCCTCGGCGGGTGCGGCGGGTGCCTCTGCGGCCGGAGCGGCTTCGGCAGGTGCCGAGCCGGAGCCCGAGCCATCACCGATGCGAACCAGTGCGGCTCCAACTTCGGCGGTCTCGTCTTCGGCGACGAGGATTTCCTCGATGACGCCGGCAACCGGCGAAGGGATTTCGGTGTCAACCTTGTCGGTCGAAACCTCCAGCAGCGGCTCGTCGACCTCGACGCGGTCGCCGACCTGCTTGAGCCAACGCGTAACGGTGCCTTCGGTGACGCTTTCACCCAAAGCGGGCAAGTTCACGGTTTCAGACATCTTGTTCCCGTTCTCCTAAAACTAAAAAAATTTGTGTGCGAGAGATCCGCGGTTTCCCGCACATCCCGTTTGGAGGTCAGTGCCTCCGAGCTTAGTGCACCGGGCACGCGCACCTCGCGGTGCGCGTGCCCGGTTAAGCATTTGTGACTAACCGTGCAACGGCTTGCCGGCCAAGGCCATGGCGGCCTCGCCAAGCGATTCGTTCTGCGTCGGGTGTGCGTGGATGAGCTGTGCAACATCCTCCGGGTAGGCTTCCCAGTTCACGATCAGCTGTGCTTCGCCGATCTGCTCGCCGATGCGCCCGCCGATGCCGTGAACGCCCACGATCGGGCCGTTCTTGACGCGAACCATCTTGATCAGGCCGGAGGTGCCCAGGATGGAGGACTTGCCGTTGCCGGCCAGGTTGTACTCAGTGGTCTCGATCTGGTCGTCGCCGAACTTGGCCTTGGCGGCCGGTTCAGAGTAGCCAACCGAAGCGATCTCCGGTTCGCAGAAGGTGACCTTCGGGATGTTGATGTCCTCGACAACCACCGGGTTCAGGCCGCCGATTTCCTCGGCGACGAAGATGCCGTGCTGGTAGCCGCGGTGCGCAAGCTGGACGCCCGGGACGATGTCGCCGATCGCGTAGATGTTGCCCACGCCGGTGTGGCAGCGCTCGTTGGCGAGCACGAAGCCGCGGTCCATCGGGATTCCGACCTCTTCGTAGCCCAGGTTCGCGGTGACCGGGCCGCGGCCCACGGCCACGAGCACGATCTCGGCTTCGAGGACCTTGCCGTCGGCCAGGGAGACCTTGACGCCGTTGGCGTCCTGCTCGACCTTTTCGAAGAAGACCCCGGTGTTGAACTTGATGCCGCGCTTCTTGAAGGCACGCTCCAGGTTCTTGATGATCGCCGGATCCTCGTTCGGGACCAGCGAGGGCAGGCCCTCTACGATGGTCACCTCGACGCCGAAGGACTTCCACACAGAAGCGAACTCGACGCCGATGACGCCGCCGCCGAGCACGATGGCGCTCTTCGGGAGGGTGTCCATGTTCAGCGCCTCGGTGCTGGTGAGGATGCGTCCGCCGATTTCCAGGCCAAAGGTCTTGGACTCGGAGCCGGTGGCGAGGATGATGTTCTTGCCCTTGTACGCCACGCCGTCGACGTCGATGGTGTCCTGGGAGACCAGGCGGCCGTTACCTTCGATAACGGTGACCTTCTTCATCTTCAGCAGACCCGTCAGGCCCTTGTGCTTGCCGGCGACAATGCCGTCCTTGTAGCTGCGCACTGCACCCAGGTCGATGGAATCGAGTGTGGTGTTGATGCCGTACTTCGCACCTTCGCGAGCGTTCTCGGCCAATTCTGCGGAGTGCAGGTACGCCTTGGTGGGGATGCAGCCGGTGTGCAGGCAGGTGCCACCGAGCTTGGCCTTTTCAATCAAGCCGACGGTGAAACCCAGCTGGACGGCGCGCAATGCTGCCGAGTAGCCGGCGGAACCGCCACCGAGAATGAGGATGTCGAATTCTTGCGTTGCTGCCGATTCGGCCACGTGAACGCTCCCTCGTTATGAGTTGTGGCCGACGTCGTGGACGGCCAGGGGTCTGTTGGGGGTGTACCTGCAAACCCGGGTCAGGGCTCGCACAAATACGGTGATGCTAGTGATCTATCAGGATTACCTTATCCCCCCGAAACGCGGTCGGCCACATACGGTGAGACAGATTGCCCGTGCCTGTGACCGGTTGCACAGCGGCGGCGGCCCTTCCTTGCGGGTGAAGGGCCGCCGCCGCATGCGGTCGCGGATTCCTACTACAAGAAGTAGAAATCCATGCGGCCGGGTGGCCTCGTGCCCGCTACTTGGCGGAGGACATCTCCTCGGCCAGTGCCACCAGGGTGCGCACCGATGAGCCGGTGCCGTTCTTGTGGGTGTAGCCGTAGGCTGCCTGCTCGTTGAACGCCGGGCCGGCGATGTCCAGGTGCGCCCACGGGATCTTGGTTCCGTCGGACTCGCCGACAAACTCGTTGAGGAACACCGCGGCGGTCATCATCCCGCCCATGCGCTCACCGATGTTGGCCAGGTCGGCGACCTGCGAATCGATCGTGGGACGCAGTTCCTCGGGCATCGGCATGGCCCAGGCGGCCTCGCCGGCCTTGTCGGCGGCGGAGACCACGGCGTTGCGAAGGGTCTCGTCGCCCATGACGCCCGCGGTGCGCAGGCCCAGGGCCACCATTTGCGCGCCGGTCAGCGTGGCGACGTCGATGAGGGCATCGGGCTTCTCGGCGCTGGCGGCCACCAGGCCGTCGGCCATGACCAGCCGGCCCTCGGCGTCGGTGTTCAGCACCTCGACGGTCTTGCCGCCGAACATGGTGATGACGTCGCCCGGGCGGGTGGAGGCGCCACCTGGCATGTTCTCGGCCAGGCACAGCCAGCCGGTGACCTTGATCGGCAGGCCGAGCTCGGCAATGGCGACGATCGCCTGGAAGATGGTGGCGGCGCCGGCCATGTCGCACTTCATGGCGTGCATGCCGGCGGCCGGCTTGATGGAGATGCCGCCGGTGTCGAAGGTGATGCCCTTGCCCACCAGGGCCAGGTGCTTGGCGGGCTTGGCCGGGGCGTATTCGACCTTGACCATCCGGGGCTTGCGCTCGGAACCGCCGCCAACTCCCATCAAGCCGCCGTAGCCGTCCTTTTCCAGCTTCTTGTCATCGAGCACGGTGACCTTCAGCGGCAGGCCCTTGGCGTTGTCCTTGACCGCCTGGGCGAAGGACTCCGGGTAGAGCACGTTCGGGGCGACGTTGACCAGGTCGCGGGTCGCGCGCACTGCGCGACCCAGGATCGCGGCGCGCTTCAGCGCGGCCGGCAGGTCCTTGTCCGCGGAGGCCGCGGTGGCGATGACAGCCTCGCCCAGCGGCAGCTTCTTGGCCGGGGTGGAGCGGTGGTTGTTGAACTGGTAGGCGCCCATTGCCACACCCTCGGCGATGGCGGCAGCCTGTCCCACGGTGGCCGCGGGCAGGGCGAAGAGCACGGTGGGGACGCCGGCGAGCTGGCGCGTGGCCGAGCCGGCGGCCCGGCGCAAGGCCTCCTCGGTCAGCGTGGATTCCTCGAAGGCGCCCAGGCCGGCGAAGGCCAGCGTCTCGGCCTTGGTCTCGGCGGTGGCAGGCAGGCGGACCAGTTCATCGGCGGCACCGGTGATGTTCAGGGCAGCCAGGGAACCCTGGAGGGATTCGGTGACCTTGGCGCTGAAGGGTGAAGCCACCAGAACCGGACCGTCGGTGCCCTTGGCGACACCAAGAACCAGTGCGCCGGCACTGATGCGCTTGATGTCGGTGGAGACAGCGGTCAGCTTGAGATCCATGGAGTTGATCACGAAACGATTCCTGTTCGTTGGTTGTGTACATGCACGTCGAATGCCCATGCACCGAAGGAGCCGAAACGGCCGCGTGTTCCCGGGGTTCCCGGGACGCAAACGCCGATTGGCCTTTATCGATCGTATCGCTGAGACCGAGCCCACAGCGCATCGGTGTGGCAACCGGCCTAGAATTGGAGGCGGGCCACGGGAAGAAAATACCTTCCGAAGAGGTTGACCACGTCAGTAGGCAACCAAACGAATCATCTTCGGGTTCACCCGGCCCCGCACCTGCCCCCGGCTTTCTTGTGGTTTGCACCGTACCGATTCGGGTGCTGCGGCAAGGAACAGGCGAGGGCCGCACGACGGCCTTGGCCGACGGTGGCGGTGTGGCCGGCGGAACCCATGACGCAACCTGAAAGGAGCAGCGGCAATGCTTGACCCCCAATCCCTGATCAGGTTCGAAGACCACGACCTGGATTCACTCGAGCTTCAGGGCCTTGACCTGCTCATTGGCCTTCGCGGCCACGCCGATGCCGGACACGCGCTGTCCCAAGTCCGCACCGAACTGCTGGACTCGCTCGAACCGCGGCTGATCGCCTCCTTCGACATCGACCAGCTGATCAACTACCGCGAACGGCGCCCCCAGATTTCCTTCCTTGGCGACCACTTTGCTGCTTACCAGCCGCCGCGCCTGGAACTGTACCGGCTGACCGACGGGCTGGAACGGGATTTCCTCTTCCTGACCGGGCCCGAACCTGACCTGGCCTGGGAACGGGTCACCGCCGCCGTCATCGCCCTGGTCAAGGCCTTCAATGTGCGGTTGGCCGTTTCATTCGACGCGGTGCCGATGCCCGTCCCGCACACCCGCCCGCTGGGCGTCACCGCCCACGGCAACCGCAAGGACCTGATCGAGGGGATCTCCACCTGGACCCCCACTGCGGAGCTGCCGGCGAGCCTGGCGGCCCTCATCGAGGTCCGGTTGATCGAGGCGGGCCGCGACGCGGTGGGATATTCCATCCACGTGCCGCACTACCTCTCCGAGGCAGAATACCCGCAGGTCGCCGTCGGCATCCTGGAATACGTGGGAGCCGCCATGGAACTCGGCCTTCCCACGGACCGGCTGCGCGAAGCCGGCCGCAACCTCGAATCGCAGATCGCCGAGCAGGTTGCCGCGACCCCGGACGTGGCCCGGATGGTGGAGAACTTCGAAACGCGCTTTGACCAGCACGTCCCGGAAATCGAGCGGCGTTCGCTGCTGGTGACCGCCGATGCCGAGGTCCCCGACGGCGAAGAACTCGCCCTGGCCGCGGAGGCATTCCTCTCCGGCTTCCCCGAACAAGGTGGCACGGCTGCCAAGGAATCCTAGTGACCAAGGCCGAACATCTCGACTCCGCCCGATCATGGGTGGTATGGGCAGCGAGCCTCGCCGCCTACCTCATTGCCGTCACGCAGCGCACCAGCTTTGGCGTGGCCGGTTTGGAGGCCACCGACCGCTTTGACGCCTCGGCCTCGATCCTGGCCACCTTCTCGGTGGTGCAACTGGTGGTCTACGCCGGGCTGCAGATCCCCGTGGGCATCCTGGTGGACCGGTGGGGCCCGCGGGCCATGATCACCGGGGGAGCGGCATTGATGATCGTCGGCCAGTTCCTGCTGGCCATGGCCGATTCCGTCGCCTCTGGCCTGGTGGGCAGGTTCTTCGTCGGGGCCGGGGACGCGATGACGTTCGTCTCGGTCATCCGGCTGCTGCCCATCTGGTTCTCCGGCTACCGGATCCCCATGCTCACCCAGGTAACCGGCATGATCGGGCAATTGGGCCAGCTGCTCTCGCTGATCCCGTTCGTGGCGCTGCTCCACCTGTGGAGCTGGACCCCTGCTTTCCTCTCCCTGGCCGCATTGTCCGTGGTGGGCTTTGCCCTGGCGCTGGTGTTGGTCAGCAACGGGCCGCGCACCGACGAAGCCCGGCCGGCACCGGTCAAGGCCCGGACGCTGCTGGCCGACGCCTGGCGGGAACCGGGGACCCGGCTGGGATTCTGGACGCACTTCACCACGCAGTTCACCACCAACGTCTTCTTGCTGACCTGGGGATACCCTTTCCTGGTCTCGGGCCAGGGGGTCAGCCCCGCGGTCGCCTCCGGGCTGCTGTCGATCTTCGTGGTGGTTGCGCTGCTGGCCGGCCCGCTGCTCGGGGCGGCCGTGGCCCGCCGTCCCCACCGACGCTCGGCGATCGCGTTCGACGTCATCGGGATGATCGCACTGACCTGGCTCGTGGTCATTCTCTGGCCCGGCCGGGCACCGATCTGGATGCTGGTCATCCTGATCGTCTGTGTCGCCTTGGGCGGGCCGGCGTCGATGATCGGCTTCGACTTCGTGCGGACCTTCAATCCCGCCCACGTAATCGGCACGGCAACCGGGATCGTGAACGTCGGTGGGTTCCTGGCCGCGCTGGTCACCGTCTACGTGGTGGGTTGGCTGCTGGACATCCAGCAGCGGGCCGCCGGTGCAGGCGCCGAGCTCTACAGCCTCGATGCCTTCAGGTGGGCGCTGTCCTTCCAGTTCGTGGTGATGCTTGGCGGCATCATCGGCATGGTGGTCACCCGCAACAAGGCGCGCCGGGCCATGGCCCTGCGCGGCGAATACACGCCGCGCAGCCAACGACGCCAGGGCAACATCTCCGGGAACCAGTAGCAGATTTCCCCGGTCCCGCCGACACCAACGGACCGTCCCTCGACTGTTCCGCACACGCAGCAGGGGGCCGGGAACCGCGGCATCCACAGATGCCCGGATGCCCCCTGCCGAGCCCTGCGCCACGAGGGAAGCATGGTGTGCATGACTACTACGCCTTCAGCTTCCAGCTTTTCCTTGGCCAGCCCCGAAGAGGTCTTGGCATACATTCCCCACGCCTTGGGGTTCTACCCGCGCAACGCGGTGGTCTTGTTGATCATGCAGGGACAGGGCCTGGCCGCGACGCTGCGCGTGGACCTGCCGCGGCCCGAAAACGGGCAGGACCAAGCTCTCCAGTGGGCAGAGCAGCTGGTCCAGCTGGTGCACAAGGTCCCGGAGGCCTCGGCGGTGTTCATGGCCCTCTACACGGGGCAAATCCCGGGGGACGGGCATGACTCGCTGCCCAAGCACGATCTTGTCCGACGGCTCGCCCCCGCCCTGGTGCGCTCCGGGATCCACGTTCGCGATGCGTGGTACGTGGGCGCCAAGCGCTGGCACAGCTATTTCTGCGCCAGCGAAAACTGCTGTCCGGCCGAGGGCTTTGACCTGCCGGACCTGGCGCTGACCGAGACTCACCTCAGGATGGTCGTGGCCGGATCGGCTCCCGAAGAGACCATTTGGGACGGTAGCGGGGTGGCCCCGTGGTCCAACAAGGCAACCATCCGGCAGTTCGCGGGGATCCTGGTGCAGGAGTACGACGGAAAGGTTCCGCGCGAAACGCTGATCCGGGACTGGGCCCAGCTGCTGGAAGCCGATCCCGTGGTCGCCGAACGCAGGATGCGCACCGACGAGGCGTTCTGCGCCTCGCTCCTGGTATCGCTCGACGACCGGATGGTCCGCGACATCCTTCCCTTCCTGGCCGGACGTGGCGCGGTGCGTGCCGTCGAGGCGTTCAAGGAGGTCAGCCGTGCCGAAGACTTCGGGCCCGCATCCCGGGACTTCTCCGATTTCCTGCTGGGCACCTCATCCTGCACCCCGGACTGGGCCCGGATCGATCGTCTCTGGTATTTCTGCCGGGACCTGCTGGGAATCGCCGAGGGCACGGAGGCCGCGGCGCTGCTGTGCCTGCTGGGGTGGATCAATTGGGCCAAGGGCAAGGGAAGTTCCGCGCTGGCGCTCTTTGTCGCGGCTCTCGGGAAGGACCCGGAATACCGGCTGGCACTGCTCATGAAGAAATTGTTGGAAACCGGCGAGATGCCGGGGTGGGTGGCCGATCCGCAGCGCGCCTGGCGGTTGCGGCTGGAAGGCCGGCTTAGCGCCTGAGCCGCACAGACCGGTGCCGGTCGGGCCCATTGCATCCGGCACGTGGGTCAAATGAATCCCCGTGTGGTCGAAACGTGAGAGACTATTAATCAACAGACCCGGTTGGGTTCGTGCTCCATGGCTCTCAAGCCAGCACCATCGAGGTTCTCGATGGGAACAAATGGCGGGAAAAAGGCGTTCCATTTATTGGACCCTGATTCCCGACTCGCCTTTATCCGGCGGGACGCGGACTTGACAGGGTCATAGTGGTGTTACCGGTAGGTGGCATCGCGGACGAACCGTGAGAAAGGTATTTCGTGTCTTCTGAGACGACCACCAATGGCAAGGCAGCAAGCGCTGCCGCCGATCCGCAGGATGCAACTACGGATAAGGCAGCTGCAAAGCCGGCTGTCGCAAAGGCCGCCACCGCGAAGAAGCCTGCCGTCAAGCGGGCTCCTGCAAAGTCCCGTGCCAAGGCCGCAAAGGCCGACGAGGAAGTCGAGACCGACGAGGTCGAGACGGACGAAGATGCCGAGGAAACTCCCAAGGCCCCGCCGGTTGACGAAAACTCCAGGGGATTTGTCCTCACCGCCGACGAAGACGATGCCCCGCAGCAGCAGGTCATGGTCGCCGGCGCCACCGCAGACCCGGTCAAGGACTACCTGAAGCAGATCGGCAAGGTTGCCTTGCTGAATGCCGAACAGGAAGTCGACCTGGCATTGCGCATCGAAGCCGGGCTCTTCGCCAACGAGAAGCTCGTTGCCGACACCGGCAACAAGATGGACAAGCGCCTGCGCTGGGACTACGAGCAGATCGTGCATGACGGCAAGATCGCCAAGAACCACCTGCTCGAGGCCAACCTGCGCCTGGTCGTGTCGCTGGCCAAGCGCTACACCGGTCGCGGAATGCTCTTCCTGGACCTGATCCAGGAAGGCAACCTGGGCCTGATCCGTGCGGTCGAGAAGTTCGACTACACCAAGGGCTTCAAGTTCTCGACCTACGCCACCTGGTGGATCCGCCAGGCCATCACCCGTGCCATGGCCGACCAGGCCCGCACCATCCGCATCCCGGTGCACATGGTCGAGGTCATCAACAAGCTGGCACGCGTGCAGCGCCAGATGCTCCAGGACCTGGGTCGCGAACCCACCCCGGAGGAGCTGGCCAAGGAACTGGACATGACTCCCGAAAAGGTCGTCGAGGTCCAGAAGTACGGCCGCGAGCCGATCTCCCTGCACACCCCGCTGGGCGAGGATGGCGACTCCGAGTTCGGCGACCTCATCGAGGACTCCGAAGCCGTTGTCCCGGCCGATGCCGTGTCCTTCACCTTGCTGCAGGAACAGCTGCACTCGGTGCTCGACACGCTCTCCGAGCGCGAGGCCGGTGTCGTGGCCATGCGCTTTGGCCTGACCGACGGCCAGCCGAAGACGTTGGACGAAATCGGCAAGGTCTACGGCGTGACCCGCGAACGCATCCGCCAGATCGAATCGAAGACGATGTCGAAGCTGCGCCACCCGTCGCGGTCGCAGGTCCTTCGCGACTACCTCGATTAAGAGCCCGGCCCCAGGGCCAAGAAAAGGTGCCGGTGTTGCATCCAGCGTTGCTGGGTTGACACCGGCACCTTTTGTTTCACCCGGGCGAGGCCACTCACCAAGAGGTGCTTGGCACACGTGTTTTCGGCTTAACGCCAGCGGGACCCCGGCGCGATGCCGGGGTCCCGCTGAAGTGGTCGATGCGGCCGGTGGCCGATGACCCGATTAGTCCTCGTCGTCGTAAACGGGCTTCTCGTAGAGGCGAGCCGTTTCGTCTTGCCATTCATTGGTCAAGGGGCGCAACTTTTCTTCCACGGCGCGTGCGTGGTGTCCGCAGAAGAATAGTTCACCACCGGAGGTCTCCAATACCGCGCGCACGAAAGCCTGTGCACCGCACCGGTCGCAACGATCGAGTGCATTCAGCTCTCGGGTTACCGTCGTCGTTGTCATGATGACCTCCTTATTCGATGTGTATCCAATACAACCAGCAATCCGGCCGTTTTCTTCTTGAATAATTGCGCTTTCGCTGACCGCGTAGCCCCGGGCGGGGTGAGCTACCGCTCACTGGCGGCACGCTTCAGCGATTTGTCGGGGCCAGAGACTATTGTGGATAGCGTCGTTCCGACGATTTGAGGAGTTTTAACAACCGTGGCCAAAAGCGCTGACTACAACGCCCGACACCTATCCGTCCTGGAGGGGCTCGAGGCGGTTCGCAAACGTCCGGGCATGTACATCGGATCCACCGACTCGCGTGGACTGATGCACTGCCTGTGGGAAATCATCGACAACTCTGTCGATGAAGCCCTCGCCGGCCACGGCCAGTCCATCAAGGTCCTCCTGCACCCGGACGGATCGGTGGAGATCCACGACGACGGCCGCGGCATCCCGGTGGACATCGAGCCGAAGACCGGGCTCTCCGGTGTCGAGGTTGTCTTCACGAAGCTCCACGCCGGCGGCAAGTTCGGCGGAGGCTCCTACACCGCCTCCGGCGGCCTGCATGGCGTGGGCGCCTCCGTGGTCAACGCGCTTTCGGCGCGTCTGGACGTCGAGGTGGACCGCGGCGGCAAGACCTACGGGATGCAGTTCCGCCGCGGCGAGCCCGGCCGCTTCACCGACTCGGGCAAGCCCAAGCCCGACACGACCTTCGAGTCGTTTTCCACGGCTTCGGTCCTCGACGTGGTGGGCAAGGCCAAGCGCGGGGTCACCGGAACCCGCGTGCGGTACTGGGCCGACCGCCAGATTTTCACGCCCGATGCCAAGTTCTCCTACACCGAGCTGCAGGCCCGTGCCCGCCAGACGTCCTTCCTGGTTCCGGGCCTGAAGATCACGCTGCGCGACGAGCGCGGCCTGGCCGACACCCTGGGGGCGGACGGCCCCTACGAGGAGGTTTTCCACCACGACGGCGGGATTTCCGAGTTCGTGGAGTACCTGGCCAACGACGCAGCGGTCACCGACATCTGGCGTTTCCACGGCTCGGGGACGTTCAAGGAATCGGTGCCCGTCATTGACGAGTCCGGCCACAGCAGGATCACCGAGGTCGAGCGCACCTGTGAAGTCGACATTGCCCTGCGCTGGGGGATCGGCTACGAGACCTCCCTGCGCTCCTTCGTGAACATCATCGCCACGCCCAAGGGTGGCACCCACCAGACGGGCTTCGAGCAGGCCCTGCTGAAGACCTTCCGCAAGGTCATCGAGGCCAATGCCCGCAAGCTCAAGGTCGGCAACGACAAGATCGAGAAGGACGACGTCGGTGCCGGGCTCACCGCAGTGCTGACTGTTCGCCTGGCCGAACCGCAGTTCGAGGGCCAAACCAAGGAGATCCTGGGCACCTCCGCGGTGCGCCAGATCGTGGCCAAGGTCGTGGAAAAGAGCCTGGCGGCAAAGCTGAACTCGACCGCCAAGGGCGACAAGACCCAGGCAGCGATGCTCCTGGAAAAGGTCGTCAGCGAAATGAAGTCGCGCATCTCCGCGCGCGTCCACAAGGAAACCCAGCGGCGCAAGAACGCCCTTGAAACCTCCTCGCTTCCCACCAAGCTGGCCGATTGCCGCAGCACCGACACCGAGAAGACCGAACTGTTCATCGTCGAGGGTGACAGCGCGTTGGGCACCGCCCGGCTGGCGCGTTCCTCGGATTTCCAGGCGCTGCTGCCGATCCGCGGCAAGATCCTCAATGTGCAGAAGGCCTCGGTGGCAGACATGCTCTCCAACGCCGAATGCGCGGCCCTGATCCAGGTCGTGGGGGCCGGCTCGGGACGCAGCTTTGACATATCCGCGGCCCGCTACGGCAAGGTCGTGCTGATGACCGATGCCGACGTCGACGGCGCGCACATCCGCACGTTGCTGCTGACGCTGTTCTTCCGCTACATGCGCCCCATGGTCGAGGCCGGGCGGGTCTACGCGGCCGTGCCGCCGCTGCACCGGGTCGAGGTCATCAACCACGGTGCCAAGGACAACGAGATGGTGTACACCTATTCGGAGAACGAGCTGCACGAGGTGCTGGCCGCCCTGGAAAAGGCAGGCAAGCGCTACAAGGAGCCGATCCAGCGCTACAAGGGCCTGGGTGAGATGGACGCGGACCAGCTGGCGGAAACGACCATGGATCCACGCCACCGGACGCTGCGCCGGGTGGGGCTGGAGCATGCGGAATCGGCCGAGCGGGTCTTTGACCTGCTGATGGGTTCGGATGTTGCGCCGCGCAAGGAGTTCATCATCTCCGGTGCAGAACGCCTCGAACGCGATCGCATCGACGCCTAGGGCAACAAGCAAAGGTCGGCGGGTTCCCTTCGAGGGAGTCCGCCGACCTTTGCTTAATGGGTGGTGCTTGGGGCCGGGTGGTCAGCTGAAGAGGCCCGGGGCCACCAGCATGGTGGTCGGCAGCGCCAGGAGCAGCAGCGCCGCCGCAAGGATCGTGGCGCGCAGGGCCGCGGGCAGCGGGGGCTTGGGCGTGAGCAGACGGCGCAGGCGATGCGAGGAAAGCTCCTCGGTCGGGGCGCCGCCGGTTGCGGCGGCCGGCAGGGGAGCCGGGGACTTGCCGGACGGTTCGCCCAGGGCGCCGGTGGCAACCGTGAGCAGGGCCCGCAACAGCACCGGGGCCGTGACCTCGCGCAGGGCGGCGTCGTCGGCAAGCATCTCGACCAGCTCCTGGACGGCGGCCAGCGACAACTTCGAGGTCGGCAGCCACGGCAGGGCGTCGTTCCATGAGGCGAAGGCCAGCAGGAGCAGGTCGTGGCGTTGTTCCAGGTGGGCCTTTTCATGGGCGAGGACCGCGCGCAGCTCCTCGGGGCTCAGCCGCTTGACCAGGCCGCGGGAGAGCACCGTGACCGAGCCGGTGAAGCCCGGCAGGCAGTAGGCAATGGGGGTCTCGTGGTCAAGGACCAGCGTGCCGGGGGTGCCGGCGGATTCCTCGGTGAGCAGCGAAAGGATGTGCCGGTGCCGTGCCCGTTGGCGCGTGATGCGCCAGGCCGCCCGGATCAGGGTGAGGACCAGGTGGAAACCCAACAGGGCCGCGGTGCTCAGCGCAAAGATGTGGATGGTGCCGGGGGAGTTGGCCTCGGGGTCACCCAGGACCAGCTGGAGCCCGCCGCGGAGCGCGCCGATCAGGGTGTCGCCCAGCGGATCGAGGCCCCAAAAAAGAAGCGCGCCGATCATCGACAGTCCACCGGCCAGGGCGATGGCCTGCCACACGACCATCGCGGCAAAGGGGGATCTGGCGGTCCAGTGGGCGCGCGAAAGTGCGACGGGTATCGGCCATGCAAGAAGCAAGGCTAGACCCGCCAGGAGATAGGACGTCAGCAGCACGTTCGGTGACCGTGCCGATCGTCGCTAGGCGTTACGTGGGGTATCGAGGAGCAGGCGCAGGGACTGGGCTTCCTCGGCGGAGATGCCGCCGATGAAGCGAGCCAGCACGGCTTCGCGATCCAGCACGGTACCTAGTGCTTCGTTCATCAAGGACACGGTGTGTTCCTCGCGGCTTGTCACCGAGGTGTAGCGGTGCGGGCGGATGTCGCGTTCGCGCGCCACCAAGCCCTTCTTTTCCAGCCGGGCCAGAACCGTCAGGACGGTGGTCACGGCAAGTTCCTTGCCGTCGACGCCGCCGGGCGCCGCAAGCAGGTCGCGAAGTTCATTGGCCGTGAGCGGGGTTTCGGCATCCCAAAGTAGATCCATTACTGCGCGTTCAAGGTCGCCAAGAGTGGCCAATCTAATTCCTTACAAAGTGTTCCAGGCCCCGTGCAGCTAACGCAGGGGCCGACGGGCTGCACCATCGGTACTTCCCGTTAGGCCCCAGTTTACCGTGTTCGGCCCAAATGTTCTACAGTGGGTAGAAACGAGTTCTACGATGCGTAGAACTTGGGGCGACGGGCCGACATTGCGCCCGCGAATTCCGGCATTGAAGGGTTTGGCATGGATGCACTGGAAATTGCCAGATGGCAATTTGGTATCACCACCGTTTATCACTTCCTGATGGTCCCGCTCACCATTGGCCTGGGCCTGGTGGTCGCGGTGCTGCAGACCGCGTGGCACCGCACCGGCAAGGAAGAGTACCTGCGCATGACCAAGTTCTGGGGAAAGCTTTTCCTCATCAACTTCATCATGGGCGTGGCCACCGGCATCGTCCAGGAATTCCAGTTCGGCATGGCCTGGAGCGAATACAGCCGCTTCGTCGGGGACGTCTTCGGCGCACCGCTGGCCATGGAAGCCCTGCTGGCATTCTTCGTCGAATCAACCTTCCTCGGGCTCTGGATCTTCGGCTGGGACAGGTTGCCCAGGCGCATCCACCTGGCCGCCATCTGGATCGCCTCCCTGGCCAGCATCCTCTCGGCCTACTTCATCCTCGTGGCCAACTCCTGGATGCAGCACCCGGTGGGCACCGAAATAATCAACGGCCGGGCCGTGATGACCGACGCCTGGGCCGTGTTCACCAACAACACCGCCCTGGTCACCTTCCCCCACACCATCTTCGGCGCCTTCGCGGTGGCCGGCGGATTCCTGCTTGGCATCTCCTGGTACCACCTGTACAAGCGCCGCCACTCCGGGATCGACACCGTCGATGCCGACGGAAAGGTCGTGGTGGGGGAGTCCGCCACCCTGGGCAGGAACCGCGACAAGGTCGATTACAGGGTCTGGATCAAGTCCCTGCGCATCGGTGCCGTCGTTGCCATGGTGGCCTTTGCGGGTGTGGCCCTTTCCGGCCACGCCCAGGCCCAGCTGATGATCCAGCAGCAGCCCATGAAGATGGCGGCGGCCGAGGCCGCATGCCACGACGGCACCGGATTCTCCCTGCTGTCCATCGGGGACCTGCGCAGCGGCGGGGCAACGACCTGCGACGACGTGGTCGGGGTGTTTGAGATCCCGGGGCTGCTGTCCTTCCTCGCGCACGACAACTTCACCACCGAGGTCAAGGGCGTCAACACGCTCCTGCCGGAGTACCAGGAAAAGTACGGGACCCACCTGCCCGACAACCCGATCTACGGCGACCGCGCCGGAACCGAAATCAACTACCTGCCGGTCATGGAGGTCACCTACTGGGGCTTCCGCCTGATGATCACCCTTGGCGGCCTGTCGGCGGTAGCCGCCGCGGTGGCCCTGTGGCTGACCCGCAAGGGAACCGTGCCGCACAGCAAATGGATCTCCCGGCTGGCACTGTTTGGCATGCTGGCACCCTTCGGGGCCAACTCCGCCGGCTGGATCTTCACCGAGATGGGCCGCCAGCCCTTCGTCGTGGCACCCAACCCGAGCTTCGAGGGCATCGACCAGGTGTTCATGTACACCGCCGCCGCAGTCTCCCCGGGAGTCAGCGCCGGGGAGATGCTCTTCTCGCTGATCGTCCTCACGCTGATCTACGCGGTCCTGCTCGTGGTCGAGGTCGTCCTGCTGACCCGCTACGTGCGCGGCGGCATCGGATCGGCCATGCCCGAACTGCACGACCGCCCCGACGACGGACAGAAGGACACCGATGTGCTGTCCTTCGCCTACTGACCAGCCGACCAACGAGTTAGGACACTTACCGTGGAATTCCTTCCCACCTTGTGGTTCATCCTGATAGCCGTGCTCTGGGGCGGCTACCTCTTCCTCGAAGGCTTCGACCTGGGCGTGGGCATGCTCATGAAGACCTTCGCCCGGAACGAGAAGCAACGCCGCGTGCTGCTCAACACCATCGGGCCGGTCTGGGACGGCAACGAGGTGTGGCTGATCACCGCCGGCGCCGCGACCTTCGCCGCCTTCCCGTACTGGTATGCCTCGCTCTTCTCCGCCCTCTACGTCCCGCTGGTGCTGGTGCTCGTGGCACTGATCTTCCGTGCCGTGGCGTTCGAATACCGCGGCAAGGCCCACACCCGGACCGCGCGCAACGCCTGGGACTGGGCGATCTGCCTCGGCTCCTTCACCGCGGCGTTCGGTGTCGGGGCGATGCTCGCGCTGAGCACCACCGGACTGCCGCTGAACGCCAACGGGGACCGCGTCGGCGGGCCCTTCGCCTGGTTCAACATGTATGCGGTCCTGGGCGGGATCGGGGTCGTCGCCTTCTGCCTGGTCCAGGGCCTGGCGTTCCTCGGGTTGAAGACCGACGGGGAGATCCGCACGCGGGCCGCCCGGATCCTGGCCCGCTGGCTCCCGGTGGCACTGCTGCCGCTGGCCGCGTGGGCGGTGGCAGTCGTGCTGCTGAACCACAGCGCCACGGCCCTGGCCCCGCTGGCACTGGCCGTGTGCGCACTGGTGTTCGCCTGGATCCATGCCCGCAAGACCAACGAGGGCCTGGCCTTCACCGGGATGGGCATCTTCCTGCTGGCGGGCGTGGCGGCGATCTTCGTGGCCGCCTACCCCAATGTGCTGCCCTCCACCATCGACGCCGCCTACAACCTGACCGTCACCAACGCATCCTCCAGCCCCTACACGCTGGGGCTCATGAGCATCGTGGCGGCGTTCGGGCTGCCGCTGGTGCTGGCCTACCAGGGATGGACCTACTGGGTGTTCCGCAAGCGCATCAGCGAGGCCCACATCCCCGACGCCCACGCCGTGACCCCGATTGTCTGACCACCGGCAGGAGAAGACCCACACCATGAAACCCGTACTGCCCGCAGGAACCGGATCGCGTATTGTGCTGGCGCTGCTCGCCGGGCTGGCGGCGCTCAAGGCCGTCGGGCTGATCCTGATCGCCGATGCCCTGGCCACGGCCATCGCCCAGCTGGCCGCCGGCACCGACCTCGATGCCCGCCGGCTGCTGGCCTGGGGACTGGGCGGGGCGCTGCTGCGCGCCGGCGCGGTGTGGGCCACCGAGTTCGCCGCGCAGCGCGCCGGACTGGGCGCCAAGGAAAAGCTGCGCTCCCGGCTCATGGATGCCGGCCTCAACGGGAACGTCAGCAGCAAGGACCCCGGCCACGGGGCACTGGCGGCCCTGGCCAGCCGCGGCCTGGACGGGTTGGACAACTACTACACCAAGTACCTGCCCGCCCTGGTCTCGGCCACGGTCATCCCCGCGGTCGTGGGGGTGCGGATCCTGGTGGCCGACTGGGTCTCGGCCCTCATCGTGGTGCTGACCATCCCGCTGGTCCCGGTGTTCATGATCCTGATCGGGCTGCACACCCAGGACCGCATCAAGGCCGCCGCCGCCGGGCTGGACCGGCTCTCCAACCACCTGCTGGAACTGGCCCAGGGGCTGCCGGCGCTGATCGGGCTGCGCCGCGCCGAGGGCAAGGGCCGGGCCATGGCCAAGGTCTCCGAGGACTACCGGGCCACCAGCATGACGACGCTGCGCACCGCCTTCCTCTCCGGGCTCGCCCTGGAACTGATCGCCACGATCTCCGTGGCCGTGGTCGCCGTGTTCATCGGCGTGCGCCTGGTCTACGGGCACATGGGACTCGAGGCCGGGCTGCTGGCCCTGGTCCTCGCCCCCGAATGCTACCTGCCGCTGCGCGCGCTGGGCGCCGCATTCCACGCCTCCGAGGACGGGGTCCAGGCCCTGGAACGCAGCGAGGGATTCATCGGCTGCGGACCCGGCGATGCCCGCGAAGCCACGGGCCAGGACCCCGCCCAGACCTCCCGGGTGCTGGAAATAGAGAACCTCTCCATCCGGCACGCCGAACGCAGCGAACCGGTGGTCAAGGGCCTGGACCTGGCGCTGGCCGCCGGCTCGGCGCACGTGCTGGATGCCGCCAGCGGCAGCGGAAAAACCACGTTGCTGCATGCAGTGCTCGGCCAGCTGGAACCGGGGGCCGAAACCACCGGCCGGATTCGGGTGGACCACTCCCGCACCGCGTACATTTCCCAGCACCCCCGGTTCACCGAGGCCACCGTGGAGCAGGAAATCCGCCTGCACGCGGGGGAACCGCTGACCGCCGCGATGCTCGGCGGCGTGCTGCACGACGCACGCATCGCCCACCTGGCCTCCCGGGACCTGGTGGACTGCAGCCCCGGGGAGCTGCGCCGCGTCGCCGTGGCCCGGGTGCTGGCCCGGGCCACCGCAGACCCACGGCTCCAACTGGTGCTGGCCGACGAACCGACGGCGCACCTGGACGAGGAATCCGCCGCCGGCATCCGCCAGGCGCTGTCCGGACTGCGCCCCCGATGCGCGCTGCTGGTCGCCTCCCACGACCGCGAGCTGGCCGCCATGCTTCGCGGCCAGGACACCGGGGCGCTCCCGGCCGCCGGGCACCGCGCCGCCGCGGACCCGGGCCCGGGGGCCGGGACGGGCACGGCACCGACGGCCTCGGCCCCGTCCGCCTCCGCCGCGCGGCCCGCGGGCACCCGGCGCGGCGGGCACTGGCGGCTGCTCGGGTCCATGCCCTGGTTCCGCCGCGGGATGCTCGGCGGTCTGCTGCTGGCCGCGGCCGCGGCAATCTTCGGTGCCGGGCTCACCGGCGTTTCCGGCTGGCTCATCGTCACCGCCAGCCACCAACCCCCGATGCTGCACCTGATGGTCGCCATCGTGGGCGTGCGCGCCTTCGGCATCGGCCGCTCCGTGCTGCGCTACGCCGAACAACTACGCGTGCACGACGCGGTGCTGGGCTTCGCCTCGAACCTCCGCCAGCGGCTCTGGGACGCGCTGGTCGCCCGGCCAACCAGCTGGGGCCGGCTCACCCGCTCCGGTGCCGCGCTGGGCCATCTGGTGGCGGAGGTCGACGAGGTGCGCGACGCCGTTCCCCGCGTGCTGGTGCCACCGGTGGCCGGGATCGCCACCTGGGCCGCCGTCACCATCGGCATCGGCAGCTGGGCGCCCGCCGCGCTGCCGCTGGCGCTCGGCCTCGGCCTTGCGGCCTTCATCGGGTTGCCGCTGGCCGTGTTGGCCGTGGAGCGGCGCAGCACCACCGAGGCGGCCGAACACCGCATCTGGCTCGGTTCCCGGGTGCCCACGCTGCTGGGTGCGGCCGTGGACCTGCGCGCCAACCGGGCAACGGATCGCGCGCTGGCCGGTTTCACCACGGTGGATTCCGCCGCCACGGCATCGCTGCGGGCCGCGGCACGCGGAGCCGGGCTGGCCCAGGGCGGCGCGGCGCTGCTGTCCGCCGCGGCGGCCGTGCTGGCCGTGCTGATGGTCGGCACCGGGGGAGAGCAGGCGGCGGTTGCCGGGTTGCTGCTGCTGGCCCTCGGCGAGCCGATCGCCAACACCGCGATCTCCATCCAGCAGCTGCCGCAGCTCGACGCGGTGCTGCGCCGCGTCTGGTCAAACCTCACGGAGGGGAAGCCGGCCCCCGCCACAGCGGGCACGGACACGAACACCACGGAGACGGACAACGCTGGCGCCCTGGGACTGCGACTGCGCGGCGCGGACATCGGCTGGGCCGCCGGCAGCCCGGTCCTCCGGGGACTGGACGTGGAGCTGGAACCCGGCCGCTGGGTGTCCGTGACCGGGCCCTCGGGAACGGGGAAATCGACGCTGCTGGCGACACTGCTCGGCGCGCTGGAGCCGTTGTCCGGAACCCTGGAAGCCCGGCGCGGGACCGGGGACTGGGCCGGGGCCCGCACGGCCGACCTGGCGCGGGTTTCCTGGTGCCCGCAGGAGGCGCACCTCTTCGACTCCTCGGTGCGTGCCAACCTGGCCCTGGGCCGGGACAGCGGGGACCAGCCCGGGGACGCGGAGCTGGAGGCGGTGCTGGACCGCGTGGGACTGGGTCCCTGGCTGGCCACGTTGCCGCAGGGCCTGGACTCGCGGATCGGCTCCGGGGGCCACCACCTATCCGGCGGGCAGCGCCAGCGCCTGGCCGTGGCGCGCGCCGTGGTGGCCCGCGCCCGGGTGCTGCTGCTGGACGAGCCCACGGCGCACCTGGGTGCGGACGAGGCCGTGGAACTCGTCTCCGACCTGCGCGCCGCGCTGACGGGGCAGGCGGTGCTGCTGGTCACCCACGATGCCGCGGTGGCAGCGCTGGGCGACACGGTCCGGGACCTGGCGGATCCGGCGCACCGGGCCCCGGTCCCGGCGTGATCCGGGCCGCCGGCCCGGGCGCGGGGGGGAACCCTCAGCGGCCGGGGGTCTGGCGCCGCTCGAGGGCGGCCAATACCGGGGAGGCGTCGAAGGCACCGGCATTGAACGTGATCACCACCCCGTCGTAGCCCCACAGCTTGAGCATCGACGCCGCACCGTTGCTGGACTTCCGGCATTTGTCGAGGTTGTCGTAGCGGATGGTGCGCAGTTTGCGCGTGACGGTGCGTTGGATGATCTCGTCGTCGCGGATGATGATGTACCAGTTCACGTAGCCGGCCACCAGCAGAGCCGCGACCAGGAACAGCACGATGCCGAAGATGAGCATCGGCGTCCGGTCCTCCGGGTCCATGGCGCCGGATCCGGCGGAGAGGATGAGCAGCAGCCCGACCGGGGCTACCAGCCAGCCCGCCACGGCGGTGATCTTCGGCAGGCGGAGCGTTTCGGCGTTGTCCGGGTCCCGGTTCGGCCGGCGCCTGGACCACCGGACCACGGCAGTGGTTAGGAGCACGACGGACATCACGATCCCCAGCAGGATCCATCGGTCTTCGGACATGGGGGATACCTCTATCTGTCGGGGGCCCAAACGCCGGGAGTTTCCCGGCCTTCACGACCTGGCCGGGGAGGCCTACGCGGTCCAGGGCGTGCCCCCGGACCACGCGGTTGGCGGTTCAGCGGTGCTACTCGTCGAGCAGCGAGTCCTGGATCGCGACCCGGCGGGCGGGCTCGACCTCGACCACGCCCGAATCGGCAAAGGGCACGGAGTCCTGGTCGGGCGCGACCAGCGGCGCGCGCTTCGAGGATCCGGGGGGCGGCAGTTGCCCCTCCGGCGCCGCGGCGCCGTTCGCCTCGTTGCCCTCGGCCACCGGGGTGCCGCCGAGCAGGTCGATGCCCTGGGCCAGCGGGACCCCGGAGCCGTCGCGCTTGGCGTACTCGGTCGGCAGGGCCCGCACCACGCCGGCGGCGGAGGAGGCCCGCGCCGGGCCGGCACCGGCATAGGCCAGCTCCAGGTGGTCCTCGCCCTTCAGGAAGCGGTGGGCCCGCACCCCGCCGGTCGCCCGGCCCTTGGCCGGGTACTCGGCGAAGTCGGTGACCTTCACCGAGTGCGAGGCGGTGCCCGGCAACGTGTTCGACCCGGTCGCGATGGACACGAAGACCGGGGCCTGGGCGTCGGATTCGAGGACGCCGAAGAAGATCACCGCGTCATCGGCACCCAGCTTGATCCCCGCCATGCCCCCTGCGGTGCGGCCCTGGGGGCGCACCGCGGAGGCGGCAAAGCGCAGCAGCTGCGCACCGCGGGTGGCGAAGACCAGTTCCGCATCGTCCTCGCCCACGGCGGCGCCGATGACGGCGTCGTTGTCCTTGAGCGTGATCGCTTCCCACTCGTCGCGGTTCAGCGGGTAGTCCGGGGCCAGCCGCTTGACCACGCCGTTGGCGGTGCCCAGCGCCACGACCTTGTTCAGCGGCACCAGGGCGACCATCTTCTCGCCCTTGCCCAGCTGGGCGAACTCGTCGACCTTCACCCCGCCGGTGAGCTGCGGGAATCCGTGGGCCGGGGGCAGCAGCGGCAGGTCAACGACCTGCAGGCGCAGCATCCGGCCGGTGGAGGTGATCCCGCCGATCTCCCCGCGGGCACTGGTGGCCACCACGGAGGCCAGCACATCGTGCTTCACCCGTGCCCCGGCGCCGTCCAGCGGATCGGCCGAGGACATGCGGGCGACCTGGCCGGTGGCCGAAAGCAGCACCCGGCACGGGTCGTCGGCGATCTCCAGGCTCAGCGGGGCGGCCTTGCCGGTGGTGGCCACCGCCGGCAAAGCGGTTCCCTTCAGCGGGGACCCGGACTCGGATTCCAGCAGCACGGTCCGGCGCGGGGTGGCGAACTGCTCGCTCATCTGAGCCAGCTCGCCGGAAACCATCTCGCGCAGCAGGGTGTCGGAGTCCAGGATCGCCTTGAGCTCCTCGATGGCCGCGCGCAGTTCCTCGGCTTCCTTCTCCAGTTCCAGCCGGGAGAACTTGGTCAGCTGGCGCAGGCGCAGCTCCAGGATGTGGTTGGCCTGCAGCTCGGACAGGTCGTAGATGGTCATCAGGCGCTCGCGGGCCTGGGCGGTCTCGTCGGAGGAGCGGATGATCGCGATGACCTCGTCGATGTCGACGATCGCGATGAGCAGGCCCTCGACCAGGTGCAGCCGGTCCAGCTTCTTGGCCAGCCGGTGGCTGGTGCGGCGGCGCACCACCAGCAGCCGGTGCTCCACGTACACGGTGAGCAGCTCCAGCAGCCCCAGCGTGCGCGGCTGGCCCTCGACCAGGGCCACGTTGTTGATGCCGAAGGAATCCTCCATCGGGGTGAACTTGAACAGCTGGGCCAGCACCGCGTTGGGGTTGAAGCCGTTCTTCAGCTCGATGACCAGGCGCAGCCCGTGGTTGCGGTCGGTCAAATCCACCACGTCGGCGATGCCGGTGAGCTTCTTGGCGTTGACCGCGTCCTTGATCTTCTCGATCACCTTTTCCGGGCCGACCATGTAGGGCAGCTCGGTTACCACCAGGCCCTGCCGGCGCGCGGTGATCTGCTCCAGCTCCACCTTGGCCCGGGTCTTGAAGGTGCCCCGGCCGGTGCGGTAGGCGTCGCGGATCCCGTCAAGTCCCACGACTCGGCCGCCGGTGGGCATGTCCGGTCCCGGGATGAACTTCATGATGGCCGCCAGGTCGGCGTCCGGGTGGGCAATCAGGTGCCGGGCCGCGGCGATGACCTCGCCGAGGTTGTGCGGTGCCATGTTGGTGGCCATGCCCACGGCGATGCCGGTGGTGCCGTTGACCAACAGGTTCGGGAAGGCCGCGGGGAGCACCGCCGGCTGCATGAACTGGTTGTCGTAGTTGGGGACGAAGTCAACGACGTCCTCGTCCAGGTTCGCGGTCATTGCCACCGCCGAGGCACCCAGGCGCGCCTCGGTGTAGCGCGGGGCGGCCGGGCCGTCGTCCAGCGAACCAAAGTTCCCGTGCCCGTCGATCAGCGGCAGGCGCAGCGCGAAGCCCTGGCTCATGCGCACCATCGCGTCGTAGATGGCGGTGTCGCCGTGCGGGTGCAGCTTGCCCATGACCTCGCCGACCACGCGGGCGCTCTTCACGTGCCCGCGCTCCGGGCGCAAGCCCATCTCGGACATCATGAACAGGATGCGTCGCTGCACCGGCTTGAGCCCGTCTCGGGCATCGGGCAGGGCGCGGGAGTAGATCACCGAGTAGGCGTACTCCAGGAAGGAGCCTTCCATTTCCTTGGTCACATCGATGTCAACGATGTGTTCCACGAAATCCGCGGGCAGTGGTTCAGGCTTTTTGCGCGCCATATTGGGTGTGAATCCTCGATTCGGTACTGATGCCCAGCCTTTGGCAAGGCCAGGTTTCATGTCGTGCTGCGGTTCCGGCGCGTCGATCCAAGTGCCCGAGTCGCGGCGGCCGCTAGGCTAAGCCTATGGTGGATGGTCGTAAACCCGGTGAATATCCGTCCCATTGGGAAGCGGACGTTGTCTTGCGCAATGGCTCGACGGCACATCTACGCCCGATTCAACCAACCGACGCCGACAATTTGCAAAAAATGCATCGGAGCCAGTCGGAATCCTCCGTCTACATGCGCTATTTTACGTACAAATCCGCGCTAACGGCCAAAGAGCTTAAACGCTTCACCGAAGTGAACCACGTGGACCGGGTCGCTTTCGTGGTGATCCGCGGCGAGGACATCATCGGGGTGGGCCGCTACGACCGGCTCGACGACCCCGCCGAGGCCGAGGTCGCCTTCAACATTTCCGACGCCTACCAGGGCATGGGCGTGGGCTCGATCCTGCTCGAACACCTGGCCGCGGCGGCGCGCGAGAACGACATCGAGCGCTTCTCCGCCGAGGTGCTGCCGGAGAACCGGAAGATGCTCACGGTCTTCGCCGAGGCCGGCTATGCGGTGGCGCGGCACTTCGACGAGGGCGTGGTGATGCTCGAGTTCCCCATCGACCCCACGGAGAAATCCCGGGCGGTGATGGAATCGCGCGAGCACCGCGCCGAGGCCAAGTCGCTGGCCGGGCTGCTGGCCCCGGCCTCCATCGCGGTGATCGGCGCCAGCCGCGAATGGGGCACCATCGGGCACACGCTGCTGCACAACATCATCGAGGGCGGCTACACCGGAACCGTGTACGCGGTGAACCCGCAGGCCTTCGAGCTCGGCGGGCTGGCCAGCTACGCCTCCGTGGCCGAAGTACCCGGACCCATCGACCTTGCCGTGGTTGCCGTTCCCAAGGAATCCATCCACCAGGTCATCGCCGAATGCGCGGCGGTGGGTGCCAAGGGGCTGCTGATCGCCACCGGCGGCTTCGAGAAGGACGGCGAATCCGGGCTGGCGCGCCAGCGCGACCTGGTCCGCCTGGCCCGTGCCAACGGCATGCGCGTGATCGGCCCCGCCTCCCTGGGCCTGGTGAACACCGATCCGGCCACCTCCATGAACGCCTCGGTGGCCCCGGCCATGCCCAAGCGCGGAACCTTGGGGCTGTTCAGCCAATCCGCCGCCGTGGGCGTGCTGCTCTATGCGGCCTCGGTGCGCCGCGGCGTCGGGGTCTCCTCGATCGTCTCGGCCGGGAACCGGGCCGATGTCTCGGGCAACGACGCCATGCAGTTCTGGGAGGACGACACCGCCACGAGCGCGGTCGGCCTGTACCTTGAATCCTTCGGCAACCCGCGCAAGTTCTCCCGCATCGCCCGCCGGCTCTCGCACTCCAAGCCCGTGATCGTGGCCAAGTCCGATGTCATGGGACTGCGCCTGCCCCCGGGCCACGCGGTGCGCACCACCCAGGCGCCCACCGCCGCGGTCGATGCGATGCTGCGCCAGTCCGGGGTGATCCGGGTGCGCACCAACGAGGAATTGATGGAGGTCGCCCAGGTCGTCGCCGCCCAGCCGCTGCCGGCGGGTAACGGGATCGCGGTGCTGGCCAACTCCGCGGCCCTGGCCTCGGTGGTCGCCGACGCCGCCGGGCAGAACGGGCTCGATGTCACTGTTTCCGATGCGGACATTGCCCTGCACGACGGGGCCTCCCGCGCCCTGCCGCGGCTGGCCGCGGCCCTGGTGCGGGCGCTGGACGACCCGGCGGTGCACTGCGGGATCATCACGCTGCTGCCCGAACCCGGGCTCACCAACGCCATGCTGGCCGGGGCCATCCGCGAGGCCGCGGCACCCTCGGGCAAGCCGGTGGTGGCCGTGTTCACCGGCCTGCTGGACCCGGTGTCCACCGCCGACGGGCTGCTCGACGCCGGCACGGATGCCCACGGGCGCGGCTACGGCCTGCCCTGCTACTCCAGCCCCGGGGTCGCGGTCAACGCGCTGGCGGCCATTGTCCGCTATGCGCGCTGGGTAGCCCGGGCACACGGGGAGGTCATCGCCCCGGAGGGCATCGACGTGGCGGCGGCCGCGGACTTCATCGAGGACGCGCTGGGCGCGGTGGTCGGGGTGGATTTGCTGCACCTGTCCAAGGCGCAGGCCGCGGAACTGCTGGGCCACTACGGGATCCGGGTGCTGGAATCCGCCGGATTCGAGACCGCGGACCAGGCCGTTGCCGCCGCCGCGCGGCTGGGCTGGCCGGTGGCCATCAAGGCCCGCGACGAACACCTGCGCCACCGCCTGGATCTGGGCGGCGTCCGGCTGAACATCACCGATGAATCCTCGCTGCGCTCGAACATCGCGCACATGCGCGAGGTCCTGGACCCCTACGGGGCCACCGACCTGGAGATCCAGTCCATGGCCCCGGCCGGCCAGGGCTGCGTCATCCGCGCCGTCGAGGATCCGCTGCTGGGCCCGGTGGTCTCCTTCGGGCTGGCCGGGGACGCGGTGAACCTGCTTGACGACTGGGCGCACGGGATCCCGCCGCTGACCACCACGGACCTCTCGGACCTGGTGGGCACCCCGCGGGCCGCGGCCCGGCTGCGCGGCTATCAGGGGCTTCCCGCGGTGGACCTGGCGGCGATCGAAGACCTGGTCAACCGCGTGGCGACGCTGAAGGACAACCACCCGGAGGTGT
Organism: Arthrobacter sp. C2; assembly: GCA_024207135.1. Taxonomy (GTDB): domain Bacteria; phylum Actinomycetota; class Actinomycetes; order Actinomycetales; family Micrococcaceae; genus Paeniglutamicibacter. The sequence goes on from CP042428.1 coordinate 279,099, forward strand.
CCCTGCTGGAGATCAATCCGGTCATGGCCACCGCCAGCGGCACGGTGGTGCTCGGCGTGGACACCTGGCTGGGCAATGCGGAGCAACGCACCGATTCGGCCCGGCGGGCCATGAGCCACTGACCCGTCGGCGCCCTTGGGTAGACTGGAGGGCATGACCCCCCTTTCTTCTGCCTCGGACCCGGACCTGCAAGCTGACCTCAACCGCGCGGGTTTCTACCCTAAGATCGTTGCGGACGTCATTGACGAGGCCCTCGACGGCCGTGAACCCGGCGGCCACCTGGTGCACCTGGAGACCCACTTCGACCAGCACGAGGTCCACCGCCACATCACCGTGCTGGTGCTGGCCGAGGACGTCCTGCTGGTCACCCACGTCGATGACCAGCAGCTCGACGAAAAGGGCAAGGAAGTCATGGCCCAGATCTCCACCGAGCTGGTCCAGCTGTCCAAGGTCGCCACCGTGGCCACCAGCTACGTCTACCACCAGCCGCAGAACTACCGCACCGGCGACATGGTCAAGGAACTGACCCTGGGCATCGCCTGGGCCGGCGCCCAGCGCATCGACCTGGCCCCGGCCGGGTGCGCGGACCCCAATTGCGATGCCGACCACGGCTACACCGGCACTTCCCAGCAGGAGGACCTGGTGCTGCGCGTCAGCGCCGAGGCCGACGGCGTCAAGGCCGTGACCGCCGCCCGCAGCTTCGCCAAGGCCATGCGCCGGGCCTCCGCCCCGCGCGGCACCGAGGTGCGCACCGTCCTTCCGGCACCCGCGGCAGAGGTCCGCGGCCGCGTAGGCTCGCGCTTCGGCCGCAACACCCACCAGGGCTAAGGCCCCGGAAAGGCACACGCATCTTGGCAACCAGCACCCGCAAGACCCCGGCCTCCGCACTTCCGGCGGCCCCGCCCTACGGCAGCAAGACCATCGCCGAGCTGCTTCCCAGCGCCGCCGCCGCGCTGGGGGTGCCGGGCTTCGAAAACCACCTGGGGCTTCCGGCGGCCAACCGCATCGCCGTGGTGATGGTCGACGGGCTGGGCAAGGCGCTGCTGCGCTCGCGCGGGGGACACGCCCCGTTCCTGCGCAAGCTCATGGAGAACTCCCAGACGCTGTTGTCTTCCTTCCCCTCCACCACCGCGGCCTCGCTGGCGTCCCTGGGCACCGGCCTGCCTCCGGGGCAACACGGGGTGGTCGGCTACGACTCCGTGGATCCGGCCCGCCGCCGCGTGGTGAACCAGCTCGGCGGCTGGCCCAAGGACCTTGACCCGCACTCCTGGCAACCGCACCCGACGGTCTTCGAGAAGGCCGCCGAGGCCGGGGTGCACACCGCCACGGTGTCCCTGTCCCAGTTCAAGGGCTCGGCGCTGACCGCGGCGGCGCTGCGCGGCCCGGTCTTCATGCCGGCCGAATCCACGCACGCCCGCGTGCGGGCCACCTGCGAGGTCCTGGCGGCCAACCCGCGCGCCCTGGTCTACTGCTACTTCAACGAGCTGGACAAGGCCGGGCACCGCCACGGCAAGGGCTCCGCGCAATGGGGCAACGCGCTGGAGGACCTGGACTCGCTCATGCGGACCCTGGCCGCCCGCGTCCCGGCCGGCACCCTGCTGCTGCTGACCGCCGACCACGGGATGGTCGACGTGGAGGAGAAGTGGCGGATCGACTACTCCGGGTTCCCCGACCTTGTCGACGGGGTGGAACTGACCGCCGGGGAACCGCGCGGGGTGCAGCTGCACTTCGATGCCGGCACCTCCGCAGAACGGCGCGAGGCCGTGGCCGAGGCCTGGCGCGAACGCTTTGGCGCAAAGGCCTGGGTCCTTTCCCGCGACGAGGCCATTGCGCACGGGCTGTTCGGGCCGGTGGCCGAGGCGGTGCGCGACCGCATCGGGGACCTGCTGATCCTGGCCGCCGAGGACGTGGCGTTCCTGGACGGGCGCAGGGTCAAGCCCGCGGCGTTTGCGATGGTCGGGCAGCACGGCTCGCTGACCCGCGCCGAGTGCGAGGTCCCGCTGCTGGTGCTGGCGAAGCCCGCGAAGAAGTAGCGGCACCAACGCCAAGGGCCCGCACCCGGCATGGGATACATGCCGGGTCCGGGCCCTTCGCTGTGCGGTCCGTGGCTCGCCGGGACCGTCCGCCGGACGGTGCCGGGGCGAAACCCGGGGATATCAGTCGTTGTTGTTGCGGCGCCCGAAGACGATCTCGTCCCAGCTGGGCACCGAGGAACGCTTGGCCTTCTTCTTGCCGCCGGCCTCGTCTTCGCCGGACTCGGCCCCGTTCTCCGGGTCCTTCTCCTCGTCGGTGCCGTGCCGGGGGCCGGGCACCAGGGAGATGGAGGTGGTGCGGGTGCTGATGCCGTCGTAGAGCTTCGGCAGCCCGTCGTCCAGCGGGGCGGGGCCGGCCAGGCGCGGGTCGTCGTCCGGGTGCGGGGAGCGGGAGAGCATCGCGGCCAGGGCGTCGTCGCCCTCCTCGTCGAGGCCCAGGCGCTGCCCGCGACGGGCGCTGAGCACGTCCAGAAGCTGTTCGGAGTCGGCCACGGCGGACTCGAAGTCCACCTCGTCGCCGTCGGCCTCGACATCGAAGGGGGCGTCGGCGACGGCGGTCAGGCGGCGGGCGCCGACCGGGGCGTCGAGCGGCTCGAGCTCGCTGAGCACCTGGGCCCAGCGGTTTGCGTTCTGCAGCGACTTGCGGCTGGGGTGGAAGGCCCACTTGGCCATCGATTCCTCGGAACCGGAATCCAGGGCGATGCTCGCATCGGTGTCGGGCAGCTCGAAGCGGGCCACCACGTCCCAGGATCCGTCGGAGGCACGCCAGGCATCCCAGGCAAGGGTTTCGTTGTCGATGCCCAGCGAGTGGATGCGGTAGGCGACCATTTCGCCGAGGTTGGCCGGCTCTTCGCCGAAGATGCTGCGGTAGCCGTCGTGGGTTTGCGGGGCTGAGACCTCGACGTTGCGGGCCTGGGCGGCGATGTATTCGCGTTCGGCCAGCACCGGGCCCTCGTAGCGCATGATGCGTTCCAGCGGCATCCCCGAATCGGCTGCGACTTCCTCGGCGGTGGCCCCGGAGCGGATCCGGGTCTGGATGTCGCGCGGCGACAGCGGGGCAACGGGCTCCTGGGAACGATCGGCGCGGGCAGCTCGAGTCACTGCACTGCGCAGCGCTTCATCGATGGGCAGCACAAAGCTGTTGCCATCCTCGCTGCTCAGGTGCAGGCTCTCACCGTTCTCGTGGATGCCCACCAGTCGGAGTTGACGCATGACTATCCTCCACAAACCGTCGTGTTATGGGTAAAACTCTGCCACCTGCACCGCCAAATACCTAAGAGGCGCCTTGGTGTGGCGCGCGGCGGCTTCATGATTATTCCCTCAAGGGAACGCTAAAACCGGTAAAACCGGGCAATAAATCCAGACTACGGGCCGGAAGGTGCAATGATAATCAGGCCGTGGGGAACCGGGCACAAAAACGACCTGTTCTGCGTTGAATCATAGGCGCATCCAAACGCGCGGGTTGACCGGGGCACCAACATGGCCCCCCGTGCAGCCCCGATACGAACGACAGCTTGAACCAAGCGGAGTGTGAAGCAGCAATTATGGCAACCGACTACGATGCACCTCGAAAGCATGCCGAAGACGATGAGAAGCCCGAGGCACTGCCCGAGCTGAAGGCGCAACGCAACACGAACACCAATGCCTCGAACCTCATTGATGAAGACGAAGCGGCACTGGCCGACAGCTACGAGCTGCCCGGCGCCGACCTCTCCGGCGAGGAGCTGGCGGTCATGGTGCTTCCGGCGCAGGCCGACGAGTTCACCTGTGCCTCCTGTTTCCTGGTGCGGCACCGCTCGCAGATCGCCCTGGAAAAGGACGGGCTGCTGTACTGCACCGACTGCGAGGGCTAGGCCGAGGGCCGGGTCCCTCGGCGAACGACAAAGCGCCCGCCGCTTCCGCTTGCCCCGTGTTTATGCGGGGGACGGAGACGGCGGGCGCTTCTGGCTGCCGCGGGGGACCGGTGGGGCCTAGGCCGTTTCCGACCCGGCGGGGGAGTCCGGGGTGTGGGCGCTGCCGGGCTCGTTCCCGGCCTCCTGCGCCTCGCGGAACTGCACCATCAGCCCGCCCAGGGCCGCGGTGAGTTCCTCCGGGCGGCGGGTGGACGCCAGCCAGTAGGGGGTGGAGTCGCGCTCATCGGTGATCTCGATGCGCACCACCGGGTCGATCCAGCCGCGGATGCACATGAAGGCGATGCCGTTCAGGCCCGGGCCGCGCTGGTGGTAGGCGGCCGAACCGCGGTAGCCGGTGACCTCGCCCACGAACTCGCGCTCGATGGTGGCCCGGCCCACGCGCACGGAGTGGTCGGTAACCTCGATGACGGGGGTGCTCATGACCAGCGCGAAGGCGATCAGGCCCAGGGCGACGATGCCGGCAACCACGCCCCAGGAGATGCCAATGGGCATGAAGGCGACGGCGGCGGTGCCGCCCAGGCCCAGCGTCACGACCCAGATCCACCAGGCGGGCCACAGCTTTTCTCGGAAGTGGACGGGGGCGGGTTGCGTTGGGGAAGGGTTCTCGGCCATACCCACAAGCATAGGCGGTGGGCCGTTGTCCCGAGGCCATCGGAAACCGCCGCAAGGGACTAGAGTTAATGGCGAAACGCGCGCGTTCGCACCGACGGCGCGCACACCCCAACCCGAACCCCTGGAGTGGAAAACACATGTCCGCATCGAGTGTCGATATCGCCCTGAAAATGCTTGATCCCGATCTTCCGGTTCCAAGCTATGCACACGAAGGGGATGCGGGAGCCGACCTGTGCGCCCGCGAGGACGTCACATTGGAGCCGGGGCAGCGCGCCTTGGTTCCCACCGGTGTTTCCCTGGCGCTGCCGCTGGGCTTCGTCGGACTCATCCACCCTCGCTCCGGACTGGCGACCAAGCACGGTTTGACCGTGGTCAATGCGCCCGGAACCGTCGATGCCGGGTACCGTGGTGAGTTGAAAGTCACGTTGTTGAACACGGATGCAACCACCCCGATCGTGCTGAAGCGCGGGGACCGCATCGCCCAACTGGTGATCCAGCGGGTCGAACGGGCCCGGTTCATCCAGGTGCAGGAACTTGATGACACCGCGCGCGGCGCCGGCGGCTTTGGCTCCACCGGCGGTTTTGAAACCGCAACCACCAGCCACTAGGTACGGCCGCCGAATCTCCGCGGTCGACACAGCAAGAGAGCTACTTCCATGATTTTCAAGCGCAAGAAGAAGGCCGAAGCCCAGGCGCAGCCCGAGCAGACGATCGCCGAGCTCAATGCCGCGGCCGAGCAGGCCAAGGAACCGGCCGCGGAGGTCCCGGCCGCCGCCGAACCTGCGTCCGCCCCGGGGGCCGGGGACAGCGCAGCGGCACCGGCCGCCGTGCGGGACACCGCCCAGGGCCCCTTTGACGGGGACGACTTCGAGGACCACGACGGCTACCTGGACCTCGGTGCCCTGCTGATCAAGCCGGTCCCCGGCCTGCAGCTGCGCCTCGAGGTCGAGGAATCCACGCAGCGGGTCATCGCCGTGGCCCTGGAGATCGGCGGCTCGCGCATGCAGCTGCAGGTCTTTGCCGCACCCAAGACCGATGAGCTGTGGCCGGGGATCTCCACGCAGATCGCCACCGGGATCGCCGACCAGGGCGGGGAAACCGAAATGGTCCCGGGCCGTTTCGGCAACGAACTGCTGGCCCGGGTTCCGCAGGTGGCTCCCGACGGACGCCAGGGCCATGTGGTGCTGCGTTTCCTGGGCGTCGACGGCCCGCGCTGGTTCCTGCGTGCGGTGATCGGCGGCGCCGCGCTGACCGACATCGAGGAAGCCAAGGCCATGGAGGATGCACTGGCCCAGGTCGTGGTGGTGCGCGGAGACACCCCGATGCCCCCGACCGAGCTCTTGCCGTTGACGGTTCCCGCCGGCGCACTGGCCCGCGCGAACGAGTCACCTGATGCCGCGGAGCAGGTCCCTGGCACCGAGCGCCCCGATCGCGGCCCGGAAATCACCCAGATCGGCTAGCGACGTGCCTAAGGACAAGGCGCCCAAGGCCAAGCCGGGCCAGCCGGCACCCGCCGCGTCTGCGGCCGCGGCAGGTGTCATGCCGCAGACCGGATTCCAGCGCCTGGCCTCGCTGGCCGAACTTCCGGTGCGCGGGCGCATCGCCCACCGCGGCTATGTCGAATCCATCACGATCCTTCCCCCGCAGCAGGCCCCGGCCTTCACCGTGACGATCGTGGACCACCCCGCACCCCCGGGTGGCCGCCGCAACGCGGTGCCGCACCTGCGGCTGGTCTTCGTGGGCCAGCGCCGGGTGCCGGGGCTCCTGGCCGGGTCAAGGATCCGCTACGAAGGCATGGTGGCGCCCATCGACCTGGTCCCCACGATCTTCAACCCGCGCTACGAGATCCTTCCCGAACGCACCGCCGCCAAATAAGCGGGCACCCGGCGGCGCCCCCATCCACAGCACCACGCCACCCAAGGACAACACAAGGCCATGAGCGAGCACAGCGAAAACACCCCCAAGCCCGAGGGCCCCGGCGCCGACAGCGGCCCGAGCGCCGAGGACGTGGCCCGGCGCATCGGTGCCAATGCCGGGATCGAACGCCGCGACAACGGGCAGATCGACGTGCTCAAGACCGTTGGCGGGGTGCGCGGGCTTCTCGAGTCGCTGCTTCCAGGCCTGGTTTTCCTGGTCATCTTCACCCTCTGGCAGCAGCTGAACCCGGCGCTGATCGCCTCGGTGGCGGTTGCGGTGGTGTTCACCGTGGCCCGGCTGGTGCGCCGCGGAGTCCTCACCCAGGCGTTGACCGGGCTAGTGGGCGTGGCAATCTGCGCGATCTTCTCCCGCGTCACCGGGGAGGCCAAGGACTACTACGTCCCGGGTTTCTACACGAACCTGGCCTACGGCGGCGCGCTGGTCGTGTCGATCCTGGTTCGCTGGCCGCTGATGGGCGTGATCTTCGGGTTCATCCGTTCGGAAAACACGAAGTGGCGCTCCAGCAAGTCCCGCACCAAGGCCTACGCCTGGGCGACCTGGATCGTGGTGGGGGTCTTCGCCGCGCGCCTGGCCGTGCAGGTTCCGCTGTATTTCGCCGACAACGTCCCGGCGCTGGGCGCCGCGCGCCTGGCCATGGGCGTGCCGCTGTATGCCGCGGGCCTGTGGGTCGCCTGGATGGTTTCCCGCCCGCAACCCGGCACCCCGGCCACCGACCCTGCCGCATAGGCCGGGGCGGCGCCGCCGCCGGCTACGGCTGTTCGGAATCCGAGTTGCGCAGCACCGCGCGCAGCTGGTCCTCGGCCACGATCGTGGTCACGAAGAACAGCTCGTCCCCGCCCTCGACGACGTCGTCCGGGCTGGGGGTCAGGGGCACGTCGTCGCGCAGGATCGCCACCACCGTGGCGTCGTCCGGCCACGGCACCGAGCCCAGGGTGCGCCCGATCAGCGCGGAATCGTGTGGCACGGTGAACTCCACCATCGACACGACCCCGGACTGCAGGGTCATCAGGCGCACCAGGTCGCCGATCTCCACCGCCTCCTCGACCAATGCGGTCATCAGGCGCGGGGTGCTCACCGCGACGTCCACGCCCCAGGCGTCGTCGAACATCCAGTCGTTCTTCGGGTTGTTGACCCGCCCCACGGTGCGACCGACCCCGAACTCGCTCTTGGCCAGCAGGGAAACGACCAGGTTGACCTTGTCGTCGCCGGTGGCCGAGACCACCACGTCGACCTCCTCGAGCTTGGCCTCCTTGAGCACCGAGAGCTCGCAGGCATCCCCGAAGAGCCAGCGCGCGCCCTGGACCCCGGCCCGCGAGACGACCTCGGGCTTTTCGTCGATGAGCAGCACCTCGTGCCCGTTGGTGATCAATTCCTTGGCAATGGAACTTCCCACGGAGCCGGCTCCGGCAATCATGACCTTCATTGTGCGTTCTGCTCCGTGGTTGGCTTGGGGGCGACGGAAAGGACCTTTTCGATGTCCTTGTCGGCATTGACCGGCATCATCGCGTGCACGATGTCGCCTTGCTGCAGCCGCATGCCGGGCACCGGCAGCACCCCTTCGCCAAAGCGCGAGAGGTAGGCGATGCGGATCGGGGCGGCGGCCTCGAGCTCCTCGAGCCCGGAGCCGTACCAGCCCTCGTGGACGTTGACCTCGCCGAGGATCAGCCGTCCGGAGGCCTCGCGGAAGTCCCCGTTGAGCGAGTGTTCGGGCAGGATCCGGCGCAGCACCTGGTCCGAGCTCCAGCGGACCGCGGCGACCGTGGGGATGCCCAGGCGCTGGTAGATCTCGGCCCGTCCCGGATCGTAGATGCGGGCCACCACGTGCGGGACGTGGTAGGTCTCGCGAGCCACCCGGGTGGCCAGGATGTTGGAGTTGTCGCCGCTGGAGACCGCGGCAAAGGCGTAGGCCTCGGAGATGTTCGCCCGTTCCAGGGTTTCGCGGTCGAATCCGACCCCGGAGACCTTCAGCCCGGAGAAGTTGCGGCGCAGCCTGCGGAAGGCGCGGTCGTCCTGGTCGATGATGGCCACCGAGTGGCCGGAGTCGTCGAGCGTGTGGGCCAGGGTCACCCCGACCCGGCCGCAACCCATGATGACGAAGTGCGCCATGATCCATCCCTTTGTTCCCGCCGTGTGCCTGCGGTCCTCCGCGGCACGGTTCACCACCAGTGTTTCACGGTTCGGGGCCCGGATGCGTGATTGTTCACGTGCCCGGGTTCGGTGTGGTGTATGACAGGGCGGGGCAAAGGCGGCTAGCTTTGGATCGTGCTTTCATTCCTTGCCGCGCTGAAGCGGATTCTGGTGGGGCGCCCCTTCAGGACCGAGAGGCTGAAGCAGGCGCCGCTTCGCAAACGCCTTGCGCTGCCCATTTTCTCCGCCTCCGCGTTCTCCTCCATCGCCTACGCCCCGGACGAGGTGATCCTCACCCTGGCGCTGGCCGGGTTGAGTGCCATGGCGTTCTCGCCCTCGGTGGGCCTGGCCGTCATGGTCGTCATGCTGGTCATCATTGCCTCCTACCGGCAGTCGGTGAAGGCCTACCCCTCCGGCGGAGGGGACTACGAGATCGCTTCGGTGAATCTGGGGCACCGCGCCGGGACCACCGTGGCCGCCGCCCTGCTGGTGGACTTCGTGCTCACCGTGGCCGTGTCGATTTCCTCGGCTTCGCACTACGTCATCGCCGCGTTCCCCGCCATGGCCGGGTCCCAGGCGTGGATCGCGACCGCCGGGGTCGTGATCCTGGCGGTGCTGAACCTGCGCGGTCGCGGCCGCTCCCGGATCGGGAGCGCCGCACCGGTGTACCTCTTTGTCGGGGTGGTGTTGGTGATGCTGGCTGCCGGCGGCATCCTGGCCGCCACCGGGAATCTGGGCACCGCACCGAGTGCCGGGTTCGAGGTCGTCCCGGACCCGGACTACCCGCACGGGCTCACCGGGCTGGCCGGCGTGCTGCTGGTGCTGCGCGCCTTCTCCACCGGCTCGGCCGCGCTGACGGGCGTGGAGGTCCCGATCTCCAACGTGCACACGCTGGCTGCGCCCAAGGCCCGCAACGCGGCGACCGTGTTGCTGCTGCTGGGGCTGATTGCCGGCGCGCTGACCCTGGGGACGATGTACCTGGCCCGGGCCGTGCAGGTCCATGTGGTCGAGGATCCGGCCACCGGGCTGCGCCTGGACGGGGGGCCGGTCCCGGCGGACTACATCCAGCACCCGGTGCTGGGCCAGCTGGCCGAGGCGATCTTCGGCGGCGAATCGGTGGGCCTGTACCTGGTGCTTGCCCTGACCGTGGCGGTGCTGCTGATGGCCTCGCACACCGCCTTCAATTCCTTCCCCAACCTGGCCTCGCACCTGGCCACCGACGGCTACCTGCCCCGCCAGCTGCGCACCCGCGGGGACCGGCTGGGCTTCTCCAATGGCATCCTGGCCCTGGCCATCGCCGCCATCGTGCTGATCTGGCTTTTCAACGCCCACGTGCCGACGCTGATCCAGCTCTACGTGGTGGGCGTGTTCGTATCCTTCACGCTGAGCCAGCTGGGCATGATCAGGCACTGGGGCCGCGAACTGGCCCAGACCCCGGACAAGCGGGTGCGCGCCCGCATCCACCGCTCGAGGCTGCTGAACCTGGTGGGCTTCGGCCTCACCGCGGCGGTGCTGGTGATCGTGCTGGGAACCCGGCTGGTGCACGGCGCCTGGCTGGCGGTGCTGGGCATCGCGGTGCTCTTCTTCATGATGGATTCCCTGCACCGGCACTACGTGCAGGTCGACAAGGAACTGGCCATCGGCGCCGACGACTCGGCCACCGCGCTGCCGGCCCGTGTGCACGCCCTGGTGCTGGTCTCCACGCTGCGCAAGCCGGTGCTGCGGGCCGTGGCCTTCGCCCGCGCCGCCCGGCCCTCGAAGCTCGATGCCATCGTGGTGGACGCGGACTCCGAGCGCACCGAGGCGACGCTGAAGCAGTGGGAGGCCCTGGGCATCCCGGTGCCGATCACGGTGCTGGCCTCCCCGTACCGGGAGATCTCCGCGCCGCTGATCGAGCACATCCGCTCCATCAAGCGCGATTCCCCGCGCGACTTGATCGTCGTGTATATCCCCGAATACGTGGTGGGCCGCTGGTGGGAGCAGCTGGTGCACAACCAGACGGCGATGCGCATCAAAAACCGGCTGCACTACGAGCCCGGGGTCGTGGTGGCCTCGGTGCCGTGGCGCCTGGCCTCCTCGGACGTCTCGACGTTCCTGGGCCCCACCGAGCAGGGCTCGGCCGGGACCAAGCCCCGCAACACTTCCGCAACACTTCCGATCTCCAAGCCGAAAGACACGCCATGAGCACGCACGAAAACATCCTGAAGGTGCGCCTGGGCGCACCCGCCCACGGCGGACACACCGTCGCCCGCCACGAGGGCCGGGTGATCTTCGTGCGCCACGGGATCCCCGGCGAACTGGTGTCCGTCGCGGTGCGCGAGGACGGCGAGAAGGCCCGCTTCTGGCGCGGCGACGTCGTGGAGGTCCACGAGCCGGCCGAATCCCGGGTGCCGCATTTCTGGACACAGGCTGATTCCCTGCACGCGGCCGCACGCGGCGCGCTGCCGGTGGGCGGCGCCGAATTCGGGCACATCTCGCTGGAGGCCCAGCGGGAGATCAAGGGCCGGATCTTCATCGAGCAGCTGGAGCGCCTGGGCGGCATCGACGCCGCCGAACACGGTTTCACCGGTGTGCGGGCGCCCGAGGGCGAGAGCGCGGACGCGCTGGGCTGGCGCACGCGCACGGCGTTCGCCGTCGATGCCAAGGGCCGCCTGGCCATGAGTCCCTTCCGCTCCAACGACCTGGTCCCGGTCAAGGAGATGCCGCTGGCGCATCCGAAGATCAACGAGCTCAAGCTCTGGGAGCTGCCGCTGGTGGGCATCAGCCGCATCGAGGTTGCCGTTGGCTCGGGGGAGGACTCCGGCGTGCTGGTGCTGTTCGTCGAGGACGGCACGGTCGCCGGGGCCGCCGGGCGTGCGGCCAAGCGCCTGCCGGAAGGGGTTTCCGCGGCCTCCGTCACCCAGGTCGGCGGCTCGGTGGCCGACGGCCGCGGCGCGCTGCAGCGCCTGCGCGGCCGCACCTGGCTTTCGGAGTCCGTGGCCGGACACGACTACCGGATCACCGGCGAGGGCTTCTGGCAGATCCACCGCCTGGCCCCGGCCACCCTGGTCGAGCGCGTCATGGCCCAGCTGTCCCCGGGCTACGGCACCCGGGTTGCGGACCTCTACGCCGGCGCGGGGCTCTTCAGCGCCCCGCTGGCCAAGGCCGTGGGCGACGACGGCATGCTGCTGTCCATCGAGGGCGCCCCGGGCACCAGCAAGGACGCGGTCAAGAACCTGCGCGAGTTCCCCCAGGCGATCATTTCCCAGGGCCGTGTCGAGAAGACGCTGTCGCGGGAATTGAACACCCGCAAGGCCAAGCTCGACTCGATCGTGCTTGACCCGCCGCGCACCGGTGCAGGCAAGACGGCCGTCTCCGCGATGGCCCGTTCGGGCGCCCAGAAGATCTCCTACGTTTCCTGCGATCCGGCCTCGTTCGCCCGCGACACCGCAGACCTGGCCGCTGCCGGCTTCCGACTGGACGAGGTCGAGGTCATCGACCTGTATCCGCACACGCACCACATGGAGACGGTCGGATTGTTTGTCCGCCGCTGAGCGAAGATGTGACCCCGTTGAACCCGTAAATGTCGGGTTGGCGGGGTTCGATGGGCGGTGGGGGATAGACTGTCTATAGCTCTGTCGCAAGAATCCACGAGTTGAACTCAGTTAGGACCGCCTAACTGGATTTCCTTGTGGGTGTGCAACGAAGATGAAGAATCCGGCGAGAGGAGTCCCCGTGAGCAATGTGGACAGTTTTGGTGCCAAGGGCGTATTGGACGTCAAGGGCAACGAATATGAAATTTACCGGCTGAACGCCGTCGAAGGCGCGCAAAGCCTTCCGTACAGCCTCAAGGTTCTGTTGGAGAACCTGCTTCGCACCGAAGACGGTGCGAACATCACCGCGGACCACGTCAAGGCCCTGGGCCAGTGGGATCCCGCGTCCGAACCCAACACCGAAATCCAGTTCACCCCGGCACGCGTCTTGATGCAGGACTTCACCGGTGTTCCGTGCATCGTTGACCTCGCCACGATGCGCGAGGCCGTCAAGGACCTGGGTGGCGACCCCACCCGCGTGAACCCGTTGGCACCTGCCGAAATGGTCATCGACCACTCCGTGCAGATCGACGCATTCGGCAACGCCGGTGCGCTCGAGCGCAACATGGAGATCGAGTACCAGCGCAACGGCGAGCGTTACCAGTTCCTGCGCTGGGGCCAGACCGCGTTCGACGACTTCAAGGTCGTCCCGCCAGGCACCGGCATCGTGCACCAGGTGAACATCGAGTTCCTGGCCCGCACCGTGATGACCCGCGAGGTCAACGGCGTGCTGCGTGCCTACCCGGACACCTGCGTCGGCACCGACTCGCACACCACCATGGTCAACGGCATGGGCGTGCTGGGCTGGGGCGTGGGCGGCATCGAGGCCGAGGCAGCGATGCTCGGCCAGCCGGTGTCCATGCTGATCCCGCGCGTGGTGGGCTTCAAGCTCTCCGGCGCGATCGCCGCCGGCGCCACCGCGACCGACGTCGTGCTGACCATCACCGAGATGCTGCGCAAGCACGGCGTCGTGGGCAAGTTCGTGGAGTTCTACGGACAGGGCGTTGCCGAGGTTCCGCTGGCAAACCGCGCGACCATCGGCAACATGTCCCCGGAATTCGGTTCCACCGCGGCCATGTTCCCGATTGACGATGTCACCCTGGACTACCTGCGCCTGACCGGCCGCTCCGAGGAGAACGTGGACCTCGTCGAGGCCTACGCCAAGGAGCAGGGCCTGTGGCACGACCCGAGCCGCGAGATCCGCTTCTCCGAGTTCCTCGAGCTGGACCTGTCCACCGTGGTTCCCTCCATCGCCGGCCCGAAGCGTCCCCAGGACCGCATCGAGCTTTCCAGCGCGAAGGAGCAGTTCCGCAAGGACATCCACAACTACGCCGAAGGCGCAGCCGACGAGCTGGGCATCGGACGCCCGTCGACCTCCGTCGAGGTCACCAAGGCAGACGGCACGAGCTTCTCGATCGACCACGGCCTGGTTTCCATCGCCTCGATCACCTCGTGCACCAACACGTCCAACCCCTCGGTCATGCTTGCCGCAGCACTGCTGGCACGCAAGGCAGTGGAAAAGGGCCTGGTGTCCAAGCCTTGGGTCAAGACATCCGTCGCCCCGGGCTCGAAGGTCGTCACCGAGTACTACGAGAAGTCCGGCCTGATGCCGTACCTGGAGAAGCTCGGCTTCTTCATCGTGGGCTACGGCTGCGCCACCTGCATCGGCAACTCCGGTCCGCTGGACGCCGAGATCTCCGAGGCCATCCAGGCCCACGACCTCTCCGCCACCGCAGTGCTCTCGGGCAACCGCAACTTCGAAGGCCGCATCAACCCGGACGTGAAGATGAACTACCTGGCGTCCCCGCCACTGGTCATCGCCTACGCCCTGGCCGGCACCATGGACTTCGACTTCGAGAACGATTCGCTGGGCACCGACGAGGCCGGCAACGAGGTGTTCCTCAAGGACATCTGGCCGACCCCGACCGAGGTCCAGGCCACGATGGATTCCTCCATCGACGCGGACATGTTTGCCCGCGGCTACGAGGGCGTCTTCGACGGCGACGACCGCTGGAAGGCCCTGGACACCCCGGCGGGCAACACCTTCGAGTGGGCCGAGGATTCGACCTACGTCCGCAAGCCCCCGTACTTCGAGGGCATGACCGCAACCCCGGCACCGGTGGAGAACATCTCCGGCGCCCGCGTGCTGCTGAAGCTGGGCGATTCGGTCACCACCGACCACATCTCCCCGGCCGGTTCGTTCAAGTCCGATTCACCGGCCGGCCAGTACCTGCTGGCCAACGGCGTGGACCGCAAGGACTTCAACTCCTACGGCTCGCGCCGTGGCAACCACGAGGTCATGATCCGCGGCACGTTCGCGAACATCCGCATCCGCAACCAGATCCTGGACAACGTCGAGGGTGGCTTCACCCGCGACTTCACCCAGGAAGGTGCTCCGCAGGCCTACGTCTACGACGCTGCGCAGAACTACAAGGAAGCCGGCACCCCGCTGGTCATCCTGGGCGGCAAGGAATACGGATCGGGCTCCTCGCGCGACTGGGCAGCCAAGGGCACCGCGTTGCTGGGCGTCAAGGCCGTCATCACCGAGTCGTTCGAGCGCATCCACCGCTCGAACCTCATCGGCATGGGCGTTCTTCCGCTGCAGTTCCCGGCCGGCGAAAACGCCGAGACCCTGGGCCTGACCGGCACCGAGACCTTCTCCGTCGAGGGAGTGACCGAACTCAACAACGGCACCACCCCCAAGACCCTGAAGGTCACCGCCGTGGCCGAGGACGGCAAGACCGTCTCCTTCGATGCCGACCTGCGCATCGACACCCCGGGCGAGGCGGACTACTACCGCAACGGTGGCATCCTGCAGTACGTCCTGCGCCAGATCTCCGCCAGCTAACCAGCCGGCGCACGATCCACGCACCGCAAGGGCGGTCCGTTCCGAAGCAATTCGGAGCGGACCGCCCTTGTGGCGTTAACGCCGGGGGATCTTCCGCGCCCCGGGCCGCCGCGGGCGTGCGATTTCATGGCTTCAACGCCGGTTTTGGGTTTTACTGGTCGTATCAGCCCCGACTCCATTGGAATGAGGTCGAACATCATGGATACGAGCCAGCTGGTGTGGATCATCGTCATCGTCGTGGTCATTCTGGTGGTCCTTGGCCTGGTGCTTTTCCTCTCGCGACGGCGGAAGCGGGAAAAGGACCTCGAAGAGGCGAAGGCATTGCGCGAGGCGGCGTCCGAGCAAGAACGGGACGCACGGGAAAAGGAAGCCCGGGCCGCACGGGCCGCGGCTGACGCGCAACTGGCACAAGTGGACGCCGACCGCCTCCAGGAAGAAGCCCGGAACCTCAGCGACGGCGCCCAGTCGGCACGCTCCAGCGCCCGCGAGCGGGCCAAGCATGCCCAGACGCTCGACCCGGAGTCCGGAGACGCGGTTCCGGACCGCGCGCCAGAAACGGATCCCGACCGCGCGCCGGACGGGAGCGAGGCGGGCGGTGCGAGACGCGATCAGGTTCGCGACCGCCGGGACGGGGATCCCGCCGGGCCCTGAGCGGAGCGCGCCGATGCCCGGGCGAGCCGAGCGGCCGGGACATCAGGCCGGTGGCGTTCCAAGATCGGCGTTCAGCTCCGCCACACGGGCTGCAAGGTCGTCACGCAGGAACACCATGCGCTCACGATCGGTGGCCAGCCCGGCGGGGGCTTCGTTGGGCACCCAACGTTCCATCGTGACGCCCTCCAGCTCGGGAACCCGGGCCTCGCCGACGATGATGACGCGGTCGGCAGCGCGCAACGCCTGCTCGGTCAGCGCAGTGGGGACCTCCGAACGCATGTCGGCGCCGGATTCCTCGGCGACGGAGGCAGCGAGTTCGTTGATGCTGTGCGCCGGGAGCAGTCCGGCGGACTGCACCCGCACGGTGCCGCCCGCGGCTTGGCGCAGCAGCGCGGCGGCCAACTGCGATTTGCCGCCGTTGGTGTTGCAAACAAACAGGACAGTGGGTTCCTGGCCGGTGGCGGAGTTCATGGTGCGGTGCATCCTTCGGTGAGGGGACTCTCGGTAAGGGGAAAGCCGCCCAGTGGCGCCCGCCCGGGTTCGATCCTATGTGCGGGCAGCGAGGGGAGGCCAGCGGCGGCCGGGTGCCGTCGCCGGGGATGTGTTGTTCGCCGCCATCGTGCCGGGCCCCAACCCGCAAGCGGTAAGATTGAACGGGTATTTGTCATCTCGAAAGGACTGCCTCCGTGCCATTGCTTCAGACCATCAAGGAACCGCGGGACCTTCGTGGCCTGGACGCGGCCCAAATGCAGCAACTGGCCAAGGAAATCCGCTCGTTCCTGATCAAGAACGTGGCCCGAACCGGCGGACACCTGGGCCCGAACCTCGGCGTGGTCGAACTGACCCTGGGCATCCACCGGGCCTTCGATTCACCCACCGACTCCATCATTTTCGACACCGGGCACCAGTCCTACGTGCACAAGCTGCTGACCGGCCGCCAGGACTTCTCCACGCTGCGCCAGGCCGGCGGGCTCTCCGGATACCCCGAACGCGCCGAATCCGTCCACGACATCGTCGAATCCTCGCACGCCTCCTCCTCGCTGTCCTGGGCCGACGGGATCTCCCGCGCCCGCAAGCTCACCGGGGAGGCCGACCGCTACGTGGTCGCCCTGGTGGGCGACGGCGCCCTGACCGGCGGCATGGCCTGGGAAGCGGTCAACAACATCGCCGCCGACAAGGACCGCCGGGTGGTCATCGTGGTCAACGACAACGGCCGCTCCTACGCCCCGACCATCGGCGGGCTCGCCGACCAACTGGCCGGGCTGCGCCAGCGCCTGGACCAGTTCCGCACGCACCCCGCCTACGAAGACACCATGGACAAGCTCAAGAACCGGCTGAAGGACTCGGGCGCGGTGGGCCAGTTCGCCTACAAGTCACTGCATGCCACCAAGAAGGGCATCAAGGACTGGTGGGCACCCCAGGGACTCTTCGAGGACCTGGGCATGAAGTACATCGGCCCCATCGACGGGCACAACCAGGGGGCCGTCGACGAGGCGCTGCTGCAGGCGCGGAAGTTCGCCGGCCCGGTCATCGTGCACGCGCTGACCGAGAAGGGCCGCGGCTACGCGCCCGCCCGCGCCGACGAGGCTGACCAGTTCCACGCCGTGGGGGTCATCGATCCGCAGACCGGCGAGCCGGTCTCCAAGGCCTCGGCCCGCTCCTGGACCAGTGTCTTTGGCGAGGAGATCGCCGACATCGCCGACGAGCGGGCAGACATCGTCGCGATCACCGGGGCGATGCTGCAGCCGGTGGGACTGAAGACCATGGCCGAACGCCACCCCGACCGCGTGCTGGATGTCGGCATCGCCGAACAGCACGCGATGACCTCCGCCGCCGGACTGGCCTTCGGCGGCTTGCACCCGGTGGTCTGCGTCTACGCGACCTTCCTGAACCGCGCCTTCGACCAGCTGCTCATGGACGTGGCCCTGCACAAGGCGGGTGTCACCGTGGTGCTGGACCGTGCCGGGGTCACCGGCCCGGACGGCCCCAGCCACCACGGCATGTGGGACATGGCATTGATGCAGATCGTGCCCCACCTGCACCTGGCCGCCCCGCGCGACGCGGTGCGCCTGCGCGAGGAATTGCGCGAGGCCGTGGCCATCAAGGATGCGCCCTCGGTGGTGCGGTTCTCCAAGGGCAACGTGGGACCGGAGATCGTCGCGATCCAGCGCCTGCACGACGGCGTGGACATCCTGGCCAAGCTCGGTGCCGGCGAGGAACGCGACGTGCTCATCGTCTCGGTGGGAGCCATGAGCGAGCTCTGCCTGGACGTCGCGGCGCGCCTGAACGCCCAGGGCATCACCGTCACGGTGGTCGACCCGCGCTGGGTGCTGCCGGTGCCGCGCTCCATCATCGGCCTGGCCGCCCGCCACCGCATCGTGGTCTGCGTCGAGGACGGCGTGCGCGCCGGAGGCGTGGGATCGCGGATCCGCCAGGAAATGCGGGCCGCCGGGGTCGACACGGCGCTGAACGAGGTCGGGCTGCCCACCGAGTTCCTCGCCCACGGCACCCGCGGCGAGGTCATGGAGCGGGTCGGGCTCACCGCCGACCGGATCGCCAACGACACCCTGGCCCAGGTGCTGGGCACCAAGGTCCCCTTCGCCCGGCCGCTGCCCGGGGCCGAGATGCCCACCGGACAGATTCCCCAGCTGTGAGCGCAGCAGCACCGGTGCCCGCGAACCTGCCCCGGGACCCGGCCGGCGCCGCCCCCGGGGACCTGGTGGTGGCCCGTGCCTGGAAATACGACGGGCACCCGCACTGGGTGGTGCCCGGGCGCTACCTGGGCGCGGATACCCATGGCCATTGGATCTACCAGCCGGCAGGCTCGCTGGTCTCGCGTCCCGGCCACGGACACTGGGCCGACACCGATGCGGTCTGCCTGGTGCCGCGTGCCGGGCAATGGCTGGGCACGTTCTACGACGACCCCGCCGAGGACTTCCGCGTGTACCTTGACCTGTCCACGCAGATCGGTTGGCGTGAACTGGCCCGCGGCGGCTGGGAAGCGAACTCCGTGGACATGGACCTGGATGTCGTCGACTCGCGCTCGCGCGGGGTCTTCCTCGATGACGAGGACGAATTTGCGCAGCACGCCGCGGCCATGGGCTACCCGCCGGCGCTGGTCCGGAGCATCGGGGCCGAGGCGCGGACGCTGCTGCATGCGGTCGGGCAGGGACATGCCCCCTTCGACGGCACCGCCACCGGCTGGCTGGCCCGCGGCCGCACCGAATTTTCACAGACACCATCCCGCTAAGGAGCACCACCATATGTCAATAGTTCGCACCTACCGACGCGACGAAGATGGAACCCTATACTTCCGCGAGGCCTGGTTCTCCACCTACGAGGGCGAAGAGCTTGGCCAGTTCGTCGTCAACCACGGCACCGTCGGGCACATGTCCACGACCGAGACCGCCAAGGACGTCAACGAGGCCACCGCCACGGGCCTGCTGGACGCCTTCACCGAGCAGTGCCAGGTCGACGGCTTCGCGACCATCACGGACGCCGACCAGGGCTGGGTCATCGTGCAGTACGCGCTGAAGACCGCCGAGGGCACCGACCGCGACCGCTACCTGGAAGCCACGGCCAAGGAGGCCCTGGTGGGCCACCTGGCGTGGCGCGGACTGGGAACCGTGGAGTCCTCCGACTTCGCGACCCGCAAGCTGAACATCAGGATCCTCTCGCCGGAGCCGAAGAAGGCCGTGTCGGCCATCAAGACCTGCCTGCGCGAAGCCAAGCTGGACTTTACCAAGCTGTCCATCGCGACCGCGCCGTTCGAGGACGTTGAGAAACTCCGCCAGGCCTACCCGCTGCCGGCCAAGGCACCCTTCTCCCTGGGCTAAGGGCTACGGACAAACGCCCGGCAGCGAGGGATCGTTGCCGGGCGTTGTGCTGCCCGAATTCGGTGCGCTGTGGCTACCATGGATCCAGATTCGTGGAGGGGTCAAGGGGACCGCGTCCGGCCAGCCAGGCCATGAACAATCGCTTTTCGGAGGGGTTGCCCAGCCTACCCGGGGCGGTTGCGAGGAGCATCGGGAGATCCCAGCCCACATATTCCTCGGGCCAGTCCAGTGGCGTGTAGCCGAGCCCGAGATCCACATGGTGCATTTCCACTTCGCGCAGCCGGTGGGCGGGGCAGCCCGAAACGCCGTAGTGCCCTCCGCCGAGGAAATGGCCGTTGGGCCACCCGGCGTCGGAGGACCGGTCGAACACCTCTTCCAGGTGCGCCATGCTGCTGCGGAGGTCGGCAACGACCTGAACGGCCGGCCTTCCGGCGCCATCCTCGATCTCGACCCGGCGCTGGCCCTCTCCGCTGGCGTACTTGGGAACATCCTGCCCGTCCAGGGCGCCGGCCAGGCGTCGCGTGTGCGCATCGGCGTTGCGGGCCAGATGGGTCAGGACATGGCCCACGCTCCAGCCGGGCAGTTGGCTCGGTGCGCGAACCTCGGGGTCCGCCAGGTTTGCCACATTGCCCATCAACCGCGCCTGCGCCTCGCGGCACAGCCGGGAGGCGCGCTCCGGATCGTTCTCAAGGTCCACGGCTGCACCAACCTTTCCTGTTCACTTTCACTCTTGCCCACGCGATTCTTCCACACGCGTCTCGGGCGTCGTCCATCGGGCCACCAGGTCCACGACGCTTCCGTGTCCATGGCTGCCCGTGGCACCGCCCGGGAGTCAGGAACACCGCGCCCGCAGGGTTTCAACGCCTTCCCCGGTGAGCTGGCCGCAGTAGGCGCCGCGTCCGGCCATGGCCATCACCAGCGCCAGGGTTGTGCCCATGACGAGCGGGCCGGCACCGCTGGCGAATGGGCCGTCGGTGGCCTCAAGCCGCAACCCGGAAATGTTCGTTTTGCTCGGCACGGTGAAGTCCCCCTTCGCGAGGAAGCGGGCGACCGCGGTGGCGGCCGCACCGTCGACGTCGTGATCCATCCCCAGCGGATGGCGGATGTCTTGGCCGTGGATGACCACCTCGCCCACCCAGGCCTCGACCGGCCCAAACGTCGAAGTGGTGCTGGTCTCGATCGTACGAAAGCGTGCCAGCGTTTCGGAGGGGGTTGCCCCGCGGTGCTCGGCCAGCCGCCGGTCGTTGTGCAGGTCGAAATCGAACCTGGCACCCAGCACGCTGGCGACCCAGCGGGCCGGGCCAACGCTTGCCGCCGCGGTCAGGTGCGCCACGACCTCCTCCACGCTCCAGCGCCCGCACAGCGAGCCGGTTGCCCACTGGGCATCCTCGAGGCCGGCAAGATCCCGGGACAGGGCCGCGCGCTCCGCGTGGGCCAAGGACCAGAGCCTGTTGCGTGCGGTGTTCATGGGCAGGGTTTCTCCGAACGTAGGCAACGGGGCGTGGTCGAGAAGTCTAGCAAGCCGGCGCCGCTGCCGGCATCCGGGAACCGCCACGCCGGTGATACCGTGGGCTCGCGGCCACCCGAGTGGCCGCCACGCTCCATCCCGCCCGGCGGCCATCGCCGTGGCGAGCCGCCCACGGGAGGACCAGCATGGCAATCTTCGACTCGAGCGACAACCTGCAGGGATCGCGGTTCAACGACGCAGACCTGCGCGGATCCTGGTTCAACGGCTGCGACCTCTCGGATGCGAAGATGCTTGGGGGCAACATGCAGGGAGCCGAGATCGATGACCCGTGGCTCCTGCGGGCCGGGGGAGTCCTGCTGGTCAACGGCATCGACGTGGTGCCCTTTGTGCGCGCGGAAATGCTGCGCCGCTTCCCGGGCAGGGCAACGATGCTGGCTGCTGACCCCGAGGGCCTGCGCGGTGCCTGGACGGCCGTCGAGCAGGCCTGGGCGTCCACCATGGAGCGGGTCGCGGCGCTGCCGGCGGGGGTGGTCGACGAGTCGGTGGACGGGGAATGGTCCTTCTCCCAGACGCTGCGCCACCTGGTCATGGCCACCGACATCTGGCTGCGCCTCACCATCGAAGGCCTCGAGGCCCCGTTCCACCCCCTGGGCCAGCCCAACGACGGCTTTGCGGAATACGGCTACGACGCCTCCGTGTTCACCCCCGGCGTTCCGGCCTACTCGGAGGTGCTCGAGGCCAGGGCCGGGCGCGTGGCGATGGTGCGGGGGTTCCTGGCCAGGCTCACGGACGGCGACCTCGAACACCGGCACCCCAATCCCTGGAACCCGGACCGCGAGCAGAGCACGCGTTCCTGCCTGCACGTGATCCTGTCCGAGGAATGGGAACACCTCCGCTTTGCCGTGCGCGACCTCGACGTCCTCGAGAAACGGGACTGAGGCCGGGCGCGAAAAAGGGCGGGGCCCCTCACCAGAAACTGGTGAGGGACCCCGCCCCGGTTGCCTGCCGCCCGTGTGGGCCGGCGTGGTGTTTCTAGTCCGTGCCCGAATCGAAGGCAGCGCGTTCCAGGGCGCGATCGGAAGCCAACTCATCGGCGTCAACGGCCTCGGCATCGACGATGGCCGAAGCTCCGCCTGCCTCAAGCTTGCCGACGAGCTCGACGGTCTTGTTGCCCAGCAGGCCCTGGTTGGCGTACTGCTCCAGGCGCGAGCGGGAATCGGCGATGTCCAGGTTGCGCATGGTCAGCTGGCCGATGCGGTCCAGCGGGCCGAAGGCCGAGTCGCCCACGCGCTCCATGGACAGCTTGTCCGGGTGGTAGCTGAGGTTCGGGCCCTCGGTGTCAAGCACCGTGTAGTCGTCGCCGCGGCGCAGGCGCACGGTGACCGTCCCGGTGACGGCCGAGCCGACCCAGCGCTGCAGGGACTCGCGCAGCATCAGGGCCTGAGGGTCCAGCCAGCGGCCTTCGTACATCAGGCGGCCCAGGCGGCGGCCTTCTGCGTGGTAGTTGGCCACGGTGTCTTCGTTGTGGATGGCGTTGAGCAGGCGCTCGTAGGCGATGTGCAGCAGCGCCATGGCGGGTGCCTCGTAGATGCCGCGGGACTTGGCCTCGATGATGCGGTTCTCGATCTGGTCGCTCATGCCCAGGCCGTGGCGGCCACCGATCTTGTTGGCCTCGTCGACCAGTGCGACCGCATCGGCGTATTCCACGCCGTTGATGGCGACCGGGCGGCCGGCCTCGAAGGTCACCGAGACGTCTTCGGCCTTGATGGCAACCGATTCGTCCCAGTAGCGCACGCCCATGATCGGCTCGACCGATTCCAGGGAGGTGTTCAGCAGCTCGAGGGTCTTGGCCTCGTGGGTCGCGCCCCAGATGTTTGCATCGGTGGAGTAGGCCTTCTCGGCCGAGTCGCGGTACGGGAAGTTGCGCTCGATGAGCCATTCGCTCATTTCCGAGCGGCCGCCGAGCTCGTGGACGAATGCCGGGTCAAGCCACGGCTTGTAGATGCGCAGCTTCGGGTTCGAGAGCAGGCCGTAGCGGTAGAACCGCTCGATGTCGTTGCCCTTGTAGGTCGAGCCGTCGCCCCACACGTCCACGCCGTCTTCGCGCATGGCGCGAACCAGCAGGGTGCCGGTCACGGCGCGGCCCAGCGGGGTGGTGTTGAAGTAGGCCTTGCCGCCGGAGCGGATGTGGAAGGCACCGCAGGCCAGGGCCACCAGGCCCTCTTCGACCAGGGCCGGCTTGCAGTCGACGAGGCGTGCGGCCTCGGCGCCGTATTCCAGGGCGCGGCCCGGGACTGCATCAATATTCGGTTCATCGTACTGGCCAAGGTCGCCGGTGTACGTGTAGGGGATGGCACCCTTTTCACGCATCCAGGCAACGGCGACGGAAGTATCAAGGCCACCGGAGAACGCGATACCTACGCGTTCGCCAACGGGCAGGGAGGTGAGGACTTTAGACATGTCCTCCATCCTATAGCGTGCAAGGGAGTTTCCGGGGAACAATGACAAGGCAGCCGGGCGACATGCAACGGGCCGAAAAGCAGGTCATACTTGGATTTTCTAAGGACCGTGGTCGCGGGCCCGCGCCGGGGATGCCTTCGCGGGCGGCACCGAATGCATAATTATTTGAAGGGATGAATCCTTATGAGCACTGTGGAGTATCGCCGTTTGGGCAATTCCGGGCTGGTGGTTTCGGCCGTCGGGCTCGGCTGCAACAACCTGGGCCGTGCCGGGACAGCCACCGAGGACCAAGCCGGAACCGACGCCGTCATCAACGCCGCCCTTGAGTCCGGAATCACATTCTTCGACGTCGCCGACACCTACGGCAGGGAGCCCGGCCTCTCGGAGACCCTGCTCGGCAAGGCGCTGGGCACACGCCGCGACGAGGTCGTGATCGGCACCAAGTTCGGCATGGACATGGGCGGGGCAAACGGCAACGACTTCGGTGCCCGCGGCTCGCGCCGCTACATCATCCGCGCCGTGGAAGCCTCCCTGCGCCGGCTGGGCACCGAGTACATCGACCTGTACCAGTTCCACAGCCCGGACCCGCTGACCCCCATCGAGGAAACGCTGGCCGCCCTGGACGACCTGGTGGCCGCCGGCAAGGTGCGCTACATCGGGCATTCGAACCGCGCCGGCTGGCAGATCGCCGAGGCCGAATTCACCGCCCGCATCTGCGGCGGCACGCGCTTCATCTCCTCGCAGAACCACTACAACCTGCTGGATCGGCGCGCCGAGCTCGAGGTGGCCCCGGCCGCCGAGGCGTACTCGCTGGGCCTGCTGCCGTACTTCCCGCTGGCCAACGGGTTGCTCACCGGCAAGTATTCCGATGGACGGGCCCCGGAAGGCTCCCGGCTGACCCACGCCCGGCAGCACCTGATGCACACCGTGGACTTCGGGCAGCTGCGCACGTTCTCCGACTTCGCCCGCGAGCGCGGCTTCACCGAACTTGAGATCGCCTTCTCCTGGCTCGCCGCCCAACCCTCGGTCGCCAGCGTCATCGCCGGGGCCACGCTGCCCGAGCAGGTCGCGCAGAACGCCGCGGCGGTCTCCTGGAAGCCGTCGGCAGAGGATCTGGCCGAACTCGACACGATCTTCCCGCGCGTGCCGAAGATCGCACTCTTCTAGGCCATGGACTTTCCGCGCACCAGGATCCTGCTCGACAACGACACCGGGATCGACGACGCCCTGGCCCTGGCCTACCTGGCCGCCTGCGAACACGTCGAAATCGTGGCGGTCACCTCCACGCCCGGCAACGTCGGCGCCGACCAGGTCGCGGCGAACAACCGGGCGCTGCTGGCGCTGTGCGGGGCGCCGGACGTGCCGGTGCTCATCGGGGCACGCGAACCGCTGACCGTCCCGCTGCTGACCACCCCGGAAACCCACGGCCCGCAGGGCGTCGGGTACGCCACGCTGCCCGATGCTGCACCGGCGGACCCGGGTGCGGGGGAACGGGACGCTGTCGATCACTGGATCGAGGCGGCCCGCGCCAGCCCCGGGGAGCTCACCGCGCTGCTCAGTGCCCCGCTGACCAACTTCGCGCTCGCGCTGCGCCGCGAACCGCGGCTGCCCTGGCTCCTGGGCCGGGTCGTGATCATGGGCGGGGCCTTCTACCACCAGGGCAACACCACCCCGACCGCCGAGTGGAACACGCACGTGGACCCGCACGCCGCCGCCGAGGTCTACGCCGCGTACACGGCCGCCGCCGAGGCCGGGCTGGAGGCGTCCAAGTTGCCGATCGTCTGCTCGCTGGACACCACCGAGCGCTTCGAGATGCGCCCCGAACTGCTCGCCGACCTGGCCGCGGCCGCCGGATGCACCGAACCGGAGATCGTGCGCGGGGACGACCCGGAAGGCACCCGCAGCACGGCCTCGAACCCGCTGGTGCGCTACCTGTCCGATGCGCTGCGCTTCTACTTCGAGTTCCACCGCGACTACGACCAGGGCTACATCGCCCACGTGCACGACTTCTTCGCCGCCGGGATCGCGGCCGGCACCCTGGAATACAAGAGCCGGGAGGCAACCGTGGCCGTGGAAACCGAATCCCCGCTGCTCATCGGCACCACCGTGGCCGATTTCCGCGCGCTCTGGGGCAAGCCAGCCAACGCCCGCGTGGTCACCTGGAACGACCCGGAGGCCGGGTTCGCCGAACTCGTGAAGAGGCTCGGCGCCCTGGCCCGGCGGATTGGCCAAGCTGCCTGAGTGGCACGTGCCGGGCAACCGAATTTCCTGGCGTGGACGCCGGGACCCACCCGCCAGCCATGCCTTTGCCAGCGCGGACAGCGGAAGCGGAGTGCCGCAAAAAAGCGCCGATCCGGGATCGTGTTCCTCGGGGAAAGTCCGGACCGCCGGGGGAGCACCTGGCGAGCGGGAACGGCGGTCCGGGGCTCTGGCGTTATGCCTGCGCCCTTGGTAGTTTTCACCACATGGCTATCAAACTTGAGAACGTCGGCATTGCGGTTCGCGACCTTGAAGAGGCAATCGCCTTTTTCACGGACCTTGGTCTTGCTGTCGTCGGCCGAGACACCGTCAGCGGCGAGTGGACCGACACCGCGGTGGGACTCGATGGAAACCACGCCAACATCGCGATGCTCCAGACCCCGGACGGACACGGACAACTGGAGCTCTTCGAATACATCCATCCCGAGGCGATCGAATCGGCCCCCACCCGTCCCAACGACATCGGCATGCACCGTGTGGCCTTCTCGGTGGATGACATTGACGAGGCCCTGGCGATTGCCGCAAGGCACGGATGCCACCCCCTGCGCGGCGTGGCGACCTACTCCGACATCTACAAACTCACCTATCTCCGTGGCCCGAGCGGAATCCTGGTGATGCTCGCGCAGGAGCTGAAGAAGGGCTGACTTTCCCCATCCGGCCGGGCCGCCATTGCCGGCGACAGGGCTAGGCGGTTTCCCCGGTGCCGTGCCCCGGACGGGGCGATGGCTTCTTCCGAAGGACTGGCATGGCGAGCGCGGCCAGCATCGTGGCCGTGGCGCCCAGGAACGCGACCCCGCTGGCCATATAGAGGGGTGCCTCCAACGCGAACGCGGCCTCGGCGTTCCAGTTGTAGTAGGTATCGCCCACCGAATTCATGTTGCCGAACGCCGTGAAGAAGAATGCCGGTGCGCCCAGGGAAAGGATTCCTGCCCACATTGACGCTGTTGCCCATATCGGCACGGTGGCTCGGCGGGATATCGTCGCCACGCCCCATGCGAGCGCGAGCACGATACCCAGCGACGCGAAGACGGCCCCTGGAATTGCGCTGTAGGGCTGGTTCGCCGCAGCCATGTCGGCGATCGCCGTCTCAAGCGGCACCCCGCTGGCGGCAACCACGGCCCAGTCGTTCATCAGCATTGCCCCGAGCACCGCATAAGCGATGATCGCAACCATTCCGAGGATGGTGAAGATTGTGCGCATCTCGAAAGACTAGCAGTCTGCTGTTTCTGGCCTGGGCCGCGCCGCCCCAGGAACATCATTCCGGCCGTGGACGTGGTTGCCGGCAACACCGGCAACGCGGCCGGGCCAACGGGCCGGCAGGACAACGAGCGCCTCTGGCCGCGGCCTCCGGGGTCCCCTCAACCAGGCAAACCGGATTGGTGGAGCGCAGGGATTAATGAGCGAGCGATCCCGGTTTCTGACCTGCCAAAACCTCGATCATGTTCTGTCTTTCCACGAAGCGCTCGGATTTGACCTGACGTGCCGGCAGGAACGCCAAAATCCGTACCTGTGCCTGAAGCACGGAGACCTTGACATTCATTTCTCCGCGGTCGCCGGCTGTGAGCCGGAAAATTCGCCCGGCAGCCTCATCGTCCTGGCCTCCGATGGCGGAGGGCTTTTCGACCAGTTCGCGGCAGGGCCCACGTAACGCCATGGCAGGCTCGCGGCAGCAGCCGAACCGAAGAACTACCTCTGAACGAGCCGGGCAACGAAAGACGCAGTGCCGGCCGGGGACGGATCCGCGGTGCGCTAGAATCTTTCCCGGGCCAAGGTGACATAGGCCCCGCTCACGCTCCGCGGCGCATCCGGTCTTTCCGGGATGTGCCCCCGCAATCGAGGAATTCCATCCCATGTCACCGAACCTGATCCTGCCCGAGACCGCCACCGGGCACCCGCTGCGCCGCCGGATGCTGGCAGCCGCCGGCGCCCTGCTGCTCGCCGGAACCTACACCGCACTGGTCCTCACCCAGCCCACCGGCCTGGTCGACGGGCTGGGCCAGGCCGTGGCCCTGGCCACCTTCGCCGCCTACCTGGTGGCAGCGTTGCTGCTGCTGGCCGCGGTGCTGCCCGAGCTTCCGGTTTCCACCCTCACCCTGATCCCCGTCGCACTGGCGCTGAACATCGTGCTGGGCCAGTTCGTCGGCTCCGTGATGGTCCCGCTCTACCTGGACTCGCTGGGCACCGTGCTGGTCGGCTTCCTGGCCGGACGCCGGGCAGGTGCCGCCACCGGCGTGCTCGGCACGCTGATCTGGTCGCTGTTCAACCCGACGGTGCTGCCATTTGCCGCGGGTGCCGCACTGGTCGGCTTCCTGGCCGGCACCGCCGCCCGCTTCGGCGCGCTGCGCCGCCCCTACCTGGCCCCCGTGGCGGGGCTGGCCGCCGGCGTGCTGGTCGGCGTGCTCTCCGCACCCGTCGCCGCCTTCGTCTTCGGCGGCACCTCCGGGGTCGGCACCGGCGCGCTGGTCGCCGCCTTCCGCTCCATGGGCGACTCGCTGCTCTCGGCGGTGACCAAGCAGGCGCTGATCTCCGACCCCGGCGACAAGGCCATTGTCTTCCTGGTCGCCGCGCTGCTCATCTACGCCCTGCCCCGGCGGCTCAGTGCAGGCTTCGCGTTCGTGCGCCGCCACAACGTGCTCGGCTCCCGCGGCTCCAAGTAGCAGCTCCCATGCCCCGCACCTGCCGGCTGCACCCCTTCACCGTGCTCGCCCTCGCCGCGGCCGCCACCGCCACCACGGTGGCGGCCGGCCGCTGGTGGCTCAGTGTCGCGGTGCTGCTGGCATGCCTGCTGCTGGCCGCCTGGGCACGGCGCGCCCGCAGGCTGGCCGGGCTGGCCGCGGCCATCCTGGCACCGGCCTTCGGCTCCCAGCTGCTGATCCATTCGATGGCGGACACCGCCGGCGGCCACGTGCTGGCCGCCGCAGGCCCGCTGCGGATCACCGCCGAGGGACTGGCGACCGCCGGGGCGCTGGGCCTGCGCACCGGGGTCCTGGTGGTGGCAGGGCTGCTGTGCACGTTGCTGGTCGACCGGCATGACCTGGTCGCCGCGGTCGACCTCTCACCCGCCCCGCCGCAGCTGGGCTACCTTCTCGCGGCCACGCTGTTGCTGCTTCCGGCCCTGGAGCAGCGGCAGCGGGCCATCGGCCAGGCGCAATTGCTGCGCGGGGCAACCCCGGGAGGCGGGCCGCGCGGCTGGTTCCGGCGCGTGCGGCTGCGCTCGGTCCCGCTGGTGCTCGGTGCCCTGCAGGACGCCGCGGACCGCTCCGCCCACCTGGCCGCCCGCGGCTTCCCGGCCGCGGGCCCGCACACGCGCCTGCGCGAGGTTCCGGACTCGGCCGCCCAGCGCCGGGTGCGCCGGATCGCCCTGGCCTGCATCGTGCTGGGACCGGTCGCGGTGCTGGCGCCCACCTGGGCCGGCGCCGCGTGAGCACGGGGCCGAACCGGGTGCTCGGGCTGGAGCTGGCGCGCTTCCGCTATTCCGGGGCCTCCCGCGACACGCTGTCCGGGATCAACCTGTCCCTGGCGCCGGGCTCGCTGACGGTGGTCCTGGGGAACTCGGGATCGGGCAAGTCCACGCTCGGGGCCGTGCTGGCCGGGATGCTGCCGCGGCACGACGGCGACGCACTGGACGCGACGCTGCACCTTGCCGGCCAGCGGATCCACCACCGGCCCGGCGCGGCGGTGCGCATCGACCCGGTGGGCTGGGCCCGGCAGGTCGGGCTGCTGCCCCAGGACGCGCGCCACTACCTGTCCGGGGTGCGCGCGACGGTGGCGGAGGAACTGGCCCTGGGCCTGGAGAATGCCGGGGTGCCGCGCGCGCAGATGCACCGGCGGATCGCTGCGCTCGCGGACCGACTGGAACTGCACGCGCTGCTGGAACGCGATCCGGCCCAGCTCTCCGGCGGGCAGGAACGCCTGGTGGCGCTGGCAGCACTCGCGCTGGACGCGCCGGCGGTGCTGGTCCTGGACGAACCGCTGGCCGGCCTGGACGCCGCGGTCGCGGCCCGGATCTGCGAACTGCTGGACCGGCTGCGCAGCGGGGGCACCGCGCTGGTGCTGCTCGCCCGCGCCGTCGACCGGCTGGCGGCCGGTGCCGACACCGTGCTGGCCCTGCGCGAGGGCAGCTGCCACGAGTTGGACACCGCGGTGCCGGCAGACGCCGCACCTGTGGCACCGGCGGTGCGCCGGGCACCGGGGACACGGGACGAGGTGCTGCTGGGCTTCTCCGGGGTCGGGATCGGCTACCCGGGATCCGCACGCCCCGTCGTGGAGGGCCTGGAACTGACGGTGCGGGCCGGCGAATGCGTGGGGCTGGCCGGGCCCAATGGAAGCGGCAAGACCACGGTGCTCAAGGCCGCCGCCGGCCTGCTGTGCCCGAGCGCCGGGCAGGTGCGCGGCAAATCCCTGGCCGCCGGCACGGTGGGGCTGCTGCTGCAAAATCCCTCCGACCAGCTCTTCGAGCGGACCGTTGCCCGCGAGGTGGCCTTCGGCCTGCCCAGGCGCGGCCCGGCGGCGGCGCGGATCCCCGCGGTGCTGGATTCGCTGGGACTTCGAGAGCATGCCCAGGCCCACCCCTACGAGCTGCCGGCCTCGTCCCGCCGGCTCGTGGCCCTGGCCACGGTGCTGGTGCGCGAGCCGGAGGTGTTGCTGCTTGACGAGCCGACCGAGGCACTGGACGCGGACGGGTTGGCCCTGCTGCACGCGGCGCTCGCGGCGGTGCTGGACCGCGGAGGGGCGGTGCTGCTGGCCACCCACGACGAGGCGTTCATGGCCGCCACCGCGCACCGCGTGCACCGCATGGGCCCAGCGGTTGCAGCACGGGTCCGGGACAGGACCGGCGGCCCCGGGTAAAGTGGGGGCTTCTTGGGCCGTGACGGATGGGCGACGGGAGTGGAATGCCGCAGGATTTTGAGCGCTGGGAAGTGCTGGTGCGCGATGAGACGCGCGTCGGGGTGCTCTACCGTTCCCTGGAATCCAAGGTCTTGCTCACCCGCGTCCTGGTCGAGGACGACGGCGAACCGTACCGTGCCGAATCGCGCCTCCGCCTGGAGCCCGGGAACGGCAGCTGGGAACTGAGCTGGTTCCGGGACCGGAGCCTGGGCACAGCCAAGCTGATGCGCCGGGATCCGCAGGGCCTGCCCGTCGGCTCCATGCCGAGCTACGGAGATATCCTGATGCTGTTCAAGGCCATCGAGGATCCGGGGAACCGGTTGCGCTACTGGCGGCTGAACGAGGCCGCCTGGGACGCACAGGATGCCAACGGACACCTGGGCGCCGAGCCCAATGCGCACATCCTGCGGGTCGGTGCGCTCGAGCAGCTGCCCATCCCGTTGGGTGCCACGGTGTCGACCCACCGCTACGAGGCATGGGTCGACGGGGTCCTGGTCGCCATCCACTGGGTAGATGAAGGCAACGAGCTTCTCTGCACCCGGTGGGGCGCTGACCTGCGCAGCTACCGGGTGCCGGGGACGGCCAGCGAGGCCGGATGGATGTCGCTGTCCGGGCTCGACGACGGAACCGTCGAGTTCATGACCAGGGGCTTTGACGCAGGTGGCTGACGGATCCTAGTAGCCGCGCGAAGTGTGGGCCAGGTCCTGGGAGGATTCCAACGTGGAAATGAATTCGTCGGTGGTCGCCGGGGTTGAGAACATCGGGTAGTTGAACCGCACAGCGGACTCGCCTTCCTCCACGGAGGTTGCCGCGACGGCATCGGTCAGTGTCACGACCTCGAATCCGCGCTCGTAGGCGGTGCGCATGGTCGATTCCACGCAGCAATTGGTCAGGAATCCGGCCAGCACCACCTTGGTGATGCCCTTGGAACGCAGGATGAAATCCAGGTTGGTGCTGCCGAAGGCATCCAGTCCGCGCTTGCCCTCGATCACAATGTCGGCCGGCTGCGGGGTGAACCGCGCATCGATTTCCGCTCCCCACTGTCCCTTGACGAAGGCGGTGGCATCCACCACGCCCTTGAGGATCCCGTAGGGGTGGGCGGAGATCTCGTTGTAGCCCGGCGCGAAGCCGATGGGCGAGTGGATGACAGTGGCGCCGTGCTCACGCGCCGCGGCCAGCACCTTGGCGGCATTTTCCAGGGTCGAGTTGGCCTCCATGGAATCCTTGACCGCATCGTGCAGGACGCCTCCGGGGGAGGTGAAGTCGTTTTGGAACTCGATGAACACCACTGCGGTGGACTCGTTGGACATGGCAGCCAGGCTCCTTCGGGGTCAAAAAGGTGGGCAGGCGCCCACCGGGCACCCACCCACCAACCTATGACGCCTTGCCCTCCAAGGGAAGGGAAGCCACCGGCCGCCCTAGACGTAAATCAGGACGTCGTCGCCCTTGATCTGCGCGGCGAAGCGCTCCAGCGCGGCACGGGCCGGACCGGCAACGGCCTTGCCGTCCTCGGGCTGGAAATATGAGCCGTGGCAGGGACAGTAGAAGGCCTCGCCGTTGGGGTCCTTGGTGGTCACCGCGCAGCCCTGGTGGGTGCAGATCGCGGTGTAGGCCAGCACCGTCTTCGCGTTGGGGCGGAAGAGCAGGAACCCGGCCTGCTTGCCAGCTTCCTCGCCCCGGGTGCGTACCGCGGCGACCGACAGGCGCGTTCCCACGGCCAGCTCGGCCACGGTGGCCACGACGGTTCCCTCGCCTTCGGGTGCCGGGGGAGCGGAGGGCTCGTTGTTCGGTGCGGCCGAGGAACCGTCGCCGCAGGCGGCCAGTGCCAGGGTGGCGCCGGCGGCCACGGTGGTGCCGACAAAGGCGCGGCGCGTGCAATCAGGGATGGGCAAACTCATGGGACCCATCATTCCACGCGGGCGCGGCACCCAGGCGCAGCCTACGCTGCGATGTCACTTACAAACGCACCCGCGTGCCGGGGGCCGCCCGCTAGAGGAGGATCTTGACCTCGGGGCCGTCCACCTCGGTGGCGAAGCGGGCCAGGGACTTCGGGGCAGGACCCTGGACGACCGAACCGTCGAGCTTCGAGTACTCCGAGCCGTGGCAGGGGCACTTGAAGATCTCGCCGCTGCCGGTGCCGACCTTGCACCCCTGGTGGGTGCACACCGAGGTGTAGGCCAGGACCGTGGCCTCGTCCGGGCGGTAGAGCAGGTAGCCGGCACCGTTGACGGTGACCGAGGCGGTGCCCTTGACCGGAAGCTTCGCCAGCGCGATCGCGTCGACGGGCTTGCCGGTGGCTTGCGGGAGGTCCTGGGCCTTCCCGCCGGACCCGCACGACACCAATGTCACCGCGGCGCCGGCAACCAGGGAAGCCTCGATGACGCTTCTGCGGGTGGGCATGAGAGTGATGTGCTGTTTCATAACCAAAGTGTCGCGCACAATCGGGCCAAGGTCGATGGATGGGAGCCGGGATTATTTTTTGGCCGGCACCATCGGGAAACGGCGAAGGCGGGACGCCGGCCGTAGCCGGCATCCCGCCTTCACCCGCCCCGGTGCGCGGGGGCCCGGTTAGTGCTGGTGGAACTTCTTGCCGTTGACCCGCTCGGAGGCGCCGACCTGGTCAAGGTACGGGGTGATGCCGCCCAGGTGCATGGGCCAGCCGGCGCCCAGGATCATGCACAGGTCGATGTCCTCGGGACCCGCCACGACGCCCGCCGCCAGCATCAACCCGATCTCCTCGGCCAGCGCGTCCTGGGTGCGCAGCAGCAGTTCCTCGGAGGTGCTCGGGGTGTTCCCGAACTCCAGCAGCCCCAGCGTGGAGGCCGGGATTTCCATCCCGCCGTCGCCGGTGGGCGCCCACAGTGACTTGATGCCGTTGTCGATGAGCACCTGCTGGTTGCCCGAGACGTGGAAGCGCTCGCCGAAGGCGGCGTGCAGCGACTCGGAGACGTGGTGCGCCACCGGGATCCCGACCATGGCCAGCAGCGTGAACGGGCTCATGGGCAGGCCCATGGGGCGCAGTGCGCCGTCGGCCACCGAGGCCTCGGTGCCGTCGTCGAAGGCGTTGGCGATCTCGCCCATCAAACGCAGCAGGATCCGGTTCACCACGAAGGCTGCCTCGTCCGCCACCAGCACGCTGGTCTTGCGCAATGCCTTGCCCAGGGCGAAGGCGGTGGCCAACGCGGTGTCGCCGGTCTTTTCGGTCCGCGCGATCTCCAGCAGCGGCATCTGGGCGACCGGGTTGAAGAAGTGGAAGCCGACCAGCCGTTCGGGGTTTTTCAGGTCCCTGCCCATCTCGGTCACCGACAGCGAGGAGGTGTTGGTGGCCAGGATGCACTCGGGGGACACCACGGCCTCGACCTCGGCAAAGACCTGCTTCTTGACGGCAAGTTCCTCGAAGACGGCCTCGATGACGAAGTCCGCATCGGCAAAGGCCTGTTTGGACACCGAACCGGTGACCAGCGCCTTGGTGCGGTTTGCCGCGTCGGGGGAGATGCGGCCCTTGGCCAGCTGCTTGTCCACTTCGGAATGGATGTGGGCCAGGCCCTTGTCCACGCGCGCCTGGTCGATGTCGGTGATGACCACCGGCACCTTGAGGTTCCTGGCGAAGAGCAGCGCGAGCTGTCCGGCCATGAGCCCGGCACCGACCACGCCGACCTTGGTGACGGGGCGGGCGAGTTTCGGATCCGGGGCGCCGGCGGGTCGCTTGGAGCGCTTTTGCACCAGGTCCAGGAAGGCGTACACGGTGTTGTGGAAGGCGTCGGTCTGCATCATGTCGGTCAGCGCCGCGATTTCCAGGGCCGCCGATTCCTTCTGGGTGATCGACGCTCCGGCCTCGAAGACCTCCAGCACCTTGGCCGGGGCCGGGGCGGCGTTGGAGGTCTTGGCCTCCACGAAGGCCCGGGCCTTGGCCGCGGCTGCCGCCCAGCGGGCCGCCACCTCGGGGCTGGAGTTCGGCTCCACGGCGTTCGGGCGGGCGACCTCGGCGCCGGCGAGCACGCTTCCGGCCCAGAGCAGGGATTGCTCCAGGAAGTCGGCCGGCTCGAACAGGGCGTCGGCGATGCCGAGCTTGAAGGCCGCGTCCCCGTTCAGCGAGCGGTTGTTGTTCAGCGGGTTTTCGATCATCACCGTCATGGCCGCCTCCGGGCCGGTCAGCCGCGGGAGCCGGTAGACCCCGCCCCAGCCGGGGATCAGGCCGATGAATGCCTCGGGAAGCCCGATGCCGTTGGCCCCGGTGGAGACGGTGCGGTAGGAGCAGGCCAGGGCGATCTCCAGCCCGCCGCCCAGGGCGACGCCGTTGATGAATGCGAAGGTCGGCACCCCGAGGTCCGCCAGCAGGTCGTAGCAGGCATGGCCCAGGGTGGCCATGGCCGCCCCGTGCTCGGGAGAGGCGAGGTTCTTCACGCCGTTGAGGTCCGCGCCGGCGACCAGGAAGTAGGGCTTCCCGGTCACCGCCAGCGCGGCGATCTCCCCGGCAGCAGCGCGCGCCTTTTGCGCGGTGAGCGCCGCGTGCAGTTCCAGCAGGGTGTTGGGGCCCAGCGTGGTGGGCTTGGTGTGGTCGAACCCGTTGTCCAGGGTCAGCAGCGCAAGCGTGGTGCCGCCGGGCAGCACCACGTCCTCGAGAAGGGAGTGGGTGATGATCTCGTCGGGGACCAGGGAAGCGAGGGAAGCGAAGTTTTCAATGGTGCTCGAGCTCATGGCTTAGGCATCCTTTCCGAAGTCGGCGTGGTGCGGGTTTTCCCAGATGACGGTGCCGCCCATGCCCAGCCCGATGCACATGGTGGTCAACCCGTAGCGGACCAAGGGGTCCTGCTTGAACTGGCGGGCCAGCTGGTTCATCAGGCGCACGCCCGAGGAGGCCAGCGGGTGGCCCACCGCGATGGCCCCTCCGTAGCGGTTCACCCGCGGGTCGGTGTCCTGGATCCCGTAGTGGTCAAGGAAGGAGAGCACCTGGACGGCAAAGGCCTCGTTGATCTCGAACAGGCCGATGTCCCCGATGGCCAGCCCGGCCTGGGCCAGCGCCTTTTCGGTGGCGGGGACCGGGCCGATGCCCATCACCGAGGGGTCGACCCCGGCGAAGGCGTAGGAGACCAGGCGCATCTTCACGCTGAGCCCGAGTTCCTCGGCGGCCTGCGCGCTGGCCAGCACCGCGGCGGTGGCCCCGTCGTTCAGGCCCGCGGCGTTGCCGGCGGTGACCCGGCCGTGGGCGCGGAAGGGGGTGCGCAGCCCGGCCAGCGATTCCAGGCTGGTGCCCGGGCGCGGGGGTTCGTCGGTGGTGCGCAGCGTGAAGCCCTCGGCCGGGCGGCGCGCGGCGACCGGGACCAGGTCCGGCTGGATGTCCCCGGCCGCATAGGCCGCCGCCAGCTTGGCCTGGGATTCCACCGCGTAGGCGTCGGCGCGGTCCTTGGTGATGGCCGGGAACCTGTCGTGCAGGTTCTCGGCGGTGTTGCCCATGTTCAGGGCTGCCGGGTCCACCAGGCGTTCTGCGGCGAAGCGCGGGTTCGGGTCGGCCCCGGCGCCCATGGGGTGGTTGCCCATGTGCTCGACGCCGCCGGCGATGACCACGTCGTAGGCGCCGAAGGCGATGGAGCCGGCGGTGGTGGTCACCGCGGTCATGGCCCCGGCGCACATGCGGTCGATGGCAAATCCCGGGACCGATTGCGGAAGTCCGGCCAGCAGCGCTGCTGTGCGCCCGATGGTCAGTCCCTGGTCGCCGGTCTGCGTGGTGGCCGCGATGGCGACCTCGTCGATGCGTTCGGGCGGCAGCGAGGGGTTGCGGCGGATGAGCTCGCGGATGCACTTGACCACGAGGTCGTCGGCGCGGGTGCCGTGGTACATGCCCTTTTCACCCGCCTTGCCGAAGGGGGTGCGGACGCCGTCGACGAAGACGACGTCGCGGACGCTGCGCGCATGGCGCGTGTTCACTGGCTGGGGGCTCACCGGTACTCCTTGTGATCGGGATGTGGATGTGATCCACCCCATACGCTACTGGTGAGTAACTTAGAGTGCAAGCCGGGCGCCCCCGGGCAAGAAAAAGCCGGGCAGGTCCTTCCCGGTATTTCGGAAAAACCTGCCCGGCAATTCATCAGCGCTTGGCCAACTCGTCCGGGTCCAGCAGCGCCACGGTCAGCACCGGGCCCACCAGGTCGATCTGCCAGGCCCGGGCGCCCAGGGCCCGCAGGGCATCGGCCACGGTGTCCGGGTCGATCGCCGCCGGCGGGTTCCAGCACAACCGGCGCAGCGTGTCCGGGGTCAGCAGGTTCTCCGTGGGGATGTTCAGCGACTCGGCGGTGCGCGCCACCCGGGCCCGGGCGGTCTGCAGCCGGGCGGCGGCCACCGGATCCTTGTCGGCCCAGACCTTGGGCGGGGGCGGGGAGTTCGAGGGGACCTGGTTGGGCGGCAGCTCGGAGGTGGTGGAGGCGTCCTGCAGGGCGCGAAGCCACTTCGGGGCGTCCTTGGAGGCCGAGCGGCCGTGGAAGCCGGGGGTCTTCAGCAACGCGGGGACACTCTTGGGCATGGCCTTGGCCGCGGCGACCAGCGCCGAGTCCGGGATCAGCCGGCCCGGGGCGGTGTCGCGGGTGCGGGCCAGGGATTCGCGGGTTTCCCACAGGGCGCGGACCGCGGCCAGGGTCCGGCGGTCGCGGATCTGGTGCAGGCCCGAGGTGCGCCGCCACGGGTCCACGCGCGGCGGGGCCGGCGGTGCGGTGCGCACGGCCTCGAATTCCTGTTCCGCATACTCGAGCTTGCCGTCGGCCTCAAGGATCTTGATCAGTTCGACGCGCAGCTCGTCGAGCACCTCGACGTCCAGCGCGGCGTAGCGCAGCCACGGCTCGGGCAGCGGGCGGGTGGACCAGTCGGCGGCCGAGTGTTCCTTGGCCAGGCGCAGCCCCAGCAGGGCTTCGACGGCGGGGCCCAGTCCCACGCGCGGCAGCCCGGCGATGCGGGCTGCAAGTTCGGTGTCGAAGAGGCGGGCCGGTTCCAGGCCCAGCTCGCGCAGGCAGGGCAGGTCCTGGGAGGCGGCATGCAGGATCCAGGTCTCGTCCCCGATGGCTTCCTGGATCGGATCGAGGTTCTCGAAGGGAACCGGGTCGATCAGCCAGCTTCCGGAGCCTTCGCGGCGCAGCTGGACCAGGAAGGCGCGCTGTCCGTAGCGGAAGCCCGAGGCCCGCTCGGCATCCACGGCCACCGGGCCGGTGCCCGCGGCGATGGCGCGCGCGGCGCGCGCCATGCCCGGTGCGGTGGTGATGACCTCGGGAACCCCGTCGCGCGGCATGTCCAGCAGGACCGGTTCCCGGGGCTCGGCCTGCGGTGCTTCTTCGATTCCCTCGGGCTGCGGCGCAGCGGTTGATGCGTCGGCTGCGGCGCCCGGGGCTGGTTTGGTGGCGTGGTGGGTACGGGTCATGATGTTCCGATTCTAGTACCGATTGCCCGGGACCCGGATTCCGGCGGGCCGGAATGGCCCGGTTCTAGGAGAGCCGGCGGTGCGGCAGTGCGGTGACCCCGCTGGGCAGCGGCGGCAATCCGGCGAAGGTGCAGACCATGTCGGCCCAGGCCTCCAGATGGGTGGAGATGTCGTGGTCGCCGGGGGTCCAGGAGGCGCGCAGCTCGATGTCGATGGTCTCGGGGCGGTCGGCCAGGGTCCCGTAGCTCTCGGAGAGCACGCGGGTGGTGGTGCCTCCGGCCTGGCGGTAGTCGGCGCCGGATTCGTTCAGAGAGTCCAGCAGCCAGGTCCAGGCCACGGAGCCGAGCATGGTGTCGTTGCCCATCTCCGATTCCATGCGGGCCCGGATGTAGGTCACGATGCGGAAGGTGCCATCCCAGAGGGCGGAGCCCGCCGGGTCGTGCAGCAGCACGAAGCGTCCGGTGGCCAGTTCCTCGGCGTGCACCGGGGCCGCGGTTTCCGTCTTGGGGCGCGCCACCCGTTCGTGGACGTCCGCGGACAGGGCCAGGGCGTAGGGTGCCAGGCGGGCCGGGGCCGGGATTTCCTGAAGGTGGATTTCGCGCCGGCAGCTGGCGCGGCGAACGGCGGCCAGGGCTTCGAGGAAGGCCGGCGGCACTGCTTGGACTGGTCCGTTTGATGTCACATGGCGAGTCTAAAGTGTGGCCGTGGCTTGGATGCTTGCGGCACGCCGGGGAGCGGGTGCAGGTTGCGCGCCCGCCCCGGCGGCCCGCGGAAGAACCTACCGCGCGGCAAGTTCCTCGCCAAGTGCGGCCACGAAGGAATCCACGTCCGCCTCGGTGGTGTCGAAGGAGCACATCCAGCGCACCTGTCCCGCGGCCCGGTCCCAGTCGTAGAAGCGGAAGCGCTCGCGCAAGCGGTCCGCCACGGCGTTGGGCAGCGCTGCGAACACGCCGTTGGATTCGGTGGGGTAGACCAGTTCCACGCCGTCGGTCGCCTGGACCGCGGCCGAGAGCCTGGCCGCCATCGCGTTGGCGTGCGCGGCCGAGGTCCGCCACAAGTCTGTGCCGTAGAGGGCCAGCAGCTGGGCGGAGATGAAGCGCATCTTGGAGGCCAGCTGCATGTTCATCTTGCGCAGGTACTTCATCGACTCGGCCGGGCCCTCGGTGAGGGTCACGATGCCCTCGCCGAACATGATGCCGTTCTTGGTGCCGCCCAAGGAAAGGATGTCGATCCCGGTCCCCGTGGTCATCTCGCCCAGCCCCACCCCGAGCGCGGCGGCGGCGTTCGACAGCCGGGCCCCGTCCATGTGCACGCGCATGCCTTTGCTGTGGGCGTGCGCGGTGATGGCGCGCAGTTCCTCGAGCGTGTACAGGGTGCCGAGTTCGGTGGACTGGGTCAGCGACACGGCCAGCGGCTGGGCGCGGTGCTCGTCTCCCCAGCCCCAGGCCTCCAGGTCGATCAGCTCGGGGGTGAGCTTGCCGTCGGGGGTGGGCACCGAGAGCAGCTTCATGCCGGCGATGCGTTCCGGTGCGCCGTTCTCGTCCACGTTGATGTGGGCGCTGTTGGCGCAGATGACCGCACCCCAGCGCGGCAGCAGCGACTGCAGCGCGGTGACGTTGGCGCCGGTGCCGTTGAACACAGGGAAGATCGTGGCGGTCTCACCGAAGTGCGAGGCAATGACGCGTCCGAGTTCCTCGGTGTATTGGTCCTCGCCGTAGGAGACCTGGTGCCCGCCGTTGGCCGCGGCCAGTGCCGCAAGGACCTCGGGGTGGACGCCGGAGTAGTTGTCCGAGGCGAAGCCGCGTACCGAGGAATCATGGATCGAGGAAGTCACTGGAGAAGGGTCCTATCGAGGGGAGGGCAGGGAAAAATTCGGCGGTGCGCGGCGGGTGCCGCGCACCCGTTGTTCAGAGGCTTGGCAGGTGGATCCGCGCCCCGTTGATCGCGGAGGCATCCGCCGTGAACAGTTCCACGGCGGCTTGCCCCAAGGCTGTGACGTCGGTGAAGCCGGCGGTGTTGCGCTCGGGGTGCGCCTCGCGGCTGGCGGCGTCGGTGAACGCCTTGATGACCCAGATGAGGGCCGCGGCCCGCTGCGGGACCGGTGCGGCCTTGCTGCCGGACTGGGCGGTGCGCAGCTCCGCCGCCACCGAACGCATCCAGGCCTCCGCCCCGGCCTTGGCGGTGGTGTAGTTGGCGTTGGAGCCGGAGGGGGAATCCACGGCGGTGGCCGAGACGATGGCAACGCGTCCGCACCGCGAGGCCACCAGGTCGTCGCGGAACACCCGGGTGGTGTTGCGCAGCGTGGTGACCACCTGGGTGTGCAGGAACTCGGCGTCGTCGTCGGTCTGCCCGGCCAGGCCCTTGCCGCCGCGCCAGCCGCCGACCAGGTGAAGCAGCCCGTCGATGGGCCCGCGCTCGGTGTCGATCAGCGCGTGCAGCTCGGTCACCGCGGCGTGGTTGGCCAAATCGACCTCGTAGCGCCCGTGCACGAAGGGCAGCCGCTGCGCCAGCCGCTCCGCATTGGAGCCGGCGGCCAGCACCGTGGCGCCGGCCTCGCACAGGGCGTGTGCCGCCGCGACGCCGGAGGCGGAGCTCGCCCCGGCAATCAGTATCGTCAGATCCTTGAGGTCAGCCATGGAAAAGATTCTAGCCTCCGTTGGGTGTGCGGTCGGTGCGCTAGATGTCCGAGGTGCCGGTGATGCCCACGGTCGATTCGATGACCGGGCGCAGTTTCTTGGCCAGGGCCTCGTAGAACATCGAGTGCGGGAACTCGTCGTCCATCACCTGGTCGGTCATCTCGCGCAGCGGGGCGGTCAGCGGCAGTGCGTCGGGGCCCTTGGCCCAGACCGAGGCCGGGTGCGGGGTCAGCGTGGCGGAGACCAGCTCGTAGGCGGCAAGCCAGTGCGCGATCTTCGGGCGGTCGATCGAGCGCCAGTACAGCTCGTCGATGGCATGGCCCAGGTTCGAGACGACCTCGGGGACCTGGTCCCAGTCGATCGTCAGCTTGGTGTCGGTCCAGTGCAGCACGTGGTGCTGGTGCATCCAGGCGAAGAGCAGCTGCCCGCCGACCCCGTCGTAATT
This sequence comes from Arthrobacter sp. C2, assembly GCA_024207135.1. GTDB lineage: Bacteria > Actinomycetota > Actinomycetes > Actinomycetales > Micrococcaceae > Paeniglutamicibacter. The sequence continues at coordinate 320,186 of CP042428.1, forward strand.
GCGGTTGCGGGTCCCGGTGATGGCGAAGCGGAAGATCCGGTCAAAGATCACCGCGTACTGAACCAGCTTGGCGTGGTGGCGGGTGGCCTCATCGGCGGTGGCGTCCCGGGCGATCTTCACGCATTCACGGAAGGCCGTCAGGTCGCAGCGCAGCTCCTCGAGGGAGTAGAGGAAGAAGGGCATGCGCTGCTTGATCATGAACGGGTCGAAGGGCAGGTCCCCGCGCATGTGGGTGCGGTCGTGGATCAGGTCCCACATCACGAAAGTTTCTTCGGTCAGTGACTGGTCCCCGAGCATGGCGGCCGCGTCGGCGGGCAGCTCGAGGTTGGTGATCTGGGCGGCGGACTTCAGCACCCGGCGGAAGCGCGCGGCCTCGCGGTCCTGGAAGATGGCGCCCCAGGTGAAGGACGGGGTTTCGCGGATGGCCACGGATTCGGGGAAGAGCACCGCGGAGTTGGTGTCGTAGCCCGGGGTGAAGTCCAAGAAGCGCAGCGGGACGAAGAGCTTGTTGGAGTAGTCCCCGGCCTCCAGGGCGGAAATGAACTCGGGCCAGATGACCTCGACCAGCACCGCCTCGAGCAGCCTGTCGGTGGAGCCGTTCTGCGTGTACATCGGGAAGAGCACCAGGTGGCGCAGCCCGTCCTCGCGGGCCAGTTGCGGCTGGAAGGCCAGCAGCGCATCAAGGAAGTCGGGAATGCCGAACCCGGCTTGTTCCCAGGCGGCCAGGTCGTGGTGCAGTGCCCGGAAGTAGTCGGCGTCGTGCGGGAACTGCGGGGCCAGCACCTGAAGGGATTCGGTGATGGTTCCCAGCAGCGCGGCGGCGCGGGGCTTGTCGGAGTCCTCGGGCACCGAGCCGTCGTGGACCTGGAGCCCCTGGAATTCGGTGGCTGCCGTCTTCAGTGCCAGCCATGCGGGCGAGGAGACGAGCTCGTGGTTGGACAGTGGCTTGGGAAGAGTTGCCTGTGACATTTTGGATACCCCTTTCGGTACGGCCGAACGTGCCGCGGATGCTGTTGTTGTTTCCTGGTTCCAGCGTACCGAGAGGTCATCATTGCTGATTGAAAATTGGCCTGAGCGTAAGCAGTGCTGTGGCATGAGGCGGCACCGCGGGCACCAAGGCATGTGTGCGGGGAATGCTCGGGTTCGGCACCTCCCGAATGCAGCCCGGCGCCGGGGTGCGGGGCCCGCTGCGCCTAGGTCGTCTTCAAGCGCAGCGAGACCGAGTTCATGCAGTAGCGCTGGTCGGTGGGGGTGTTGAAGCCCTCGCCCTCGAATACGTGGCCCAGGTGCGAATCGCAGGCCGCGCAGCGCACCTCGACCCGGACCATGCCCAGGGTGGAGTCGCGGATGTAGCGGACGCGGTCCTCTGCCAGCGGCGCGAAGAACGAGGGCCACCCGCAGCCGGCATCGAACTTGGCATTGGAGGTAAAGAGTTCCTGGCCGCAGGCCCGGCATTCATAGACACCCTCGGTGGTGGTGTCCCAGTATGCGCCGGTGAAGGGACGCTCGGTGCCGGCCTTGCGCAGGACCTGGAATTCCTCCGGGGTCAATTCGGTGCGCCACTGCTCATCGGTCTTGGCGACGCTGGGCGAGACGGGGGTGCTGGATTCTTTGGGGCTCTGGATATCACTCACATCACGCACAACACCGGGGACGGCGCGCTCATTCCCGCACCTGTCCGGCGACATGGATCGGCTGCCGAAATTCATCGGGCCCAAAACCACAAGGTGGCAGCCGTTGTTTGCAATGATGGTAGGCATGAAGGCAAATCTTTCCCCCACGCCCCCTCTCGCACCCTCGGCAGGCAAGGGCCTGAGCTGGGCGTTGCTTGGCGTGGGTGTCGGCGCTGCGGCCGGATCGATCTTTGCCGGAAGCGTCTCCGCGCTGGCCGCCTACTTTGCCCGCCGCGTGGTGACCCCCGATGCGGAGCCGGACCAAAGCCTGGAGATCCTCGCGCTGGTGCCCACCGCCGAAGGGCAGGACGTGATCCTGTCGGCGGACAAGGATTCCACGGCACCGGGCCGCTACTCGCTGTTCTTCACCGCCGACACCGGCCATGCGCGGCTGGGCGAACCCAAGGGCTATCGGCTCGGGGACGGCACCGTGACCCGGGCCGTGGAAAAAATCTACTTCGGGGACCTGTCGGCCGCGGTGCGCGGACGGTTTTCCGGGATCGTTTACGACTCGCCCGAGGACCTCGGGGCCACCTACCAAGACGTCGAGATCCCGATCCTCGGCGGACTGGCCCCGGCCTGGTACGTCCCGGGGGACACCCAGGCGGACACCTGGGCCATCTGCGTCCATGGCCGCGGGGCCAACCGCAAGGAGGGTTTGCGCGCACTGTCGGTGTTCGCGGCCCTGGGGATCAGCGCGCTGTTGGTTTCCTACCGCAACGACGGGGTGGCCCCCGCGGCGGTCGACGGACGCTACGGACTCGGGGCCACGGAATGGCCCGACATCGAAGCTGCCATCGACCACGCCGTGGCCAACGGCGCCAGGGAGATCCTGCTGTTTGGATGGTCCATGGGCGGGGCCATCGCCCTGCAGGTGGCCGACAGGTCCCGGCAGGCACGGAAGATCGGAGCCCTGGTGCTTGACGGGCCGGTGATCAACTGGATCGATGTGCTCTCGCACCAGGCCAAGCGCAACCGCATCCCCGAGGCCGTGGGCGACTTCGGCCAATGGCTGCTGGGCAACAAGGCCGGACGGTGGATGACCGGGCTGGCGGCCCCGCTGGATTTGAAGATCCTGAACTGGGTCGAACGGCACGACCAGCTGCGGGTCCCCACCCTGATCCTGCACAGCGAGGACGACGACTTCGTGCCGATCGGCCCCTCCGAGCAGCTCGCCGCCCTGAACCCGCAAATGGTGGGGCTGCGGCGATTCAGCCGGGCCGGGCACACCCGGGAGTGGAACGTGGATCCGCAGCGCTGGGAAGCGGAGGTCACCGCCTTCGTCCAGGGCGTGTTGGAGGCCCCGCGCCCCGGGGACAACGCGGCGGGCCTGGAATAGGCCCCCGGCCCCTGCAGCGGACCTCAGTGGCCGGCGATGTGCGCGACCTCTGCCTCGGTCAACCGCTGCAGGTCCGCCGGGGACAGCTCCAGGTCCAGCCCGCGGTGCCCGCCCGAGACGTAGACGGTTTCCAGCGCCATGGCACTGGCATCAATGATTGTGCGCGAGCGGTTGCGCTGCGCCAGCGGGGAGATGCCGCCCACCACGTACCCGGTGCGCCGCTCGGCCACGGCCGGGTCGGCCATCTCCACCTTCTTGAGCCCCAGGGTCGTGGCCATGGCCTTGAGGTCCAGTGATCGGTTCACCGGAATGATGCCAACCGCCAGCGCAGCGGCCCCCGGTTCCCCGGTGGACACCAGCAGCGTCTTGAACACCCGGGCCGGGGGCACCCCGATGGCCTCGGCGGCTTCCATCCCGTAGTTGGCCGCGGCCGGATCATGGGTGTAGGAATGCACGGTGTAGTGGACCGCCTCGCGGTCCAGCAGCGTGGTCGCGGGAGTCCCGGTGGAATGCGTGTTCTTCTTCTTGGACATGGGCTTTCGGGATCCTCCATTAACGGGGCTTGGGCGCCGGCATGTGCCGGCGCCCAAGCATCGAAATTGCTTGCGGCTTAGGAGCCGGCAGCGGCAACCCGCTCGCTGACCTGTCGCTTGATACGGGCAAGCATGGCAGTCATGCCACGCAAACGCAATGGCGTCAGGGCCCGGGTCAAGCCCAGCAGGTTGGGCATGTCGTCGGGGACGGCTAGCACCGCCGCGGCGGGCAGCCCGTCGAGTCCCTGGTGCAGCACCGAGGCGAACCCGCGGGTGGTGGGCGCCTGCGGGGGAGCGGAGAAGAACAACGACACCTTGTGCTCCCCGGCCGGCTCGACCTCGATGTTCAGGAACAACGGGGTCTGGCACTCCACGACCTGCTCCAGCAGGTCCGGGTGCTCGGCCAGGCGCGCCGGAAGCTCGGGCAGTTCCTCGGAAAAGTCCAGCAGCATCTCCAGACGCTCCTGCTCGGTGACGGACTGGAAGTCCTCGACGATCTCGGCCAGGGCCTCGGGCATCTCACCCATGCGGCTAGGCCCCGAATCCTGCGGGAACGGCGCCGGGCTCGATGCCCTTCACGATGGGAACGCGCACGGCGTTGCCCCACTCGGTCCAGGAACCGTCGTAGTTGCGCACGTTCTGGAAACCGAGCAGGAACTGCAGGGCAAACCAGGTGTGGCTCGAGCGCTCGCCGATGCGGCAGTAGGTGATGATGTCATCGCCCGCGGCCAGCCCGGCCTCGTTCAGGTAGATCGCCTCGAGCTCGGCACGGGACTTGAAGGTCCCGTCCTCGGCCGCGGCACGGCCCCACGGAACCGAAGCAGCCGAAGGGATGTGGCCGCCGCGCAGCGTGCCTTCCTCCGGGTATGCGGGCATGTGGGTGCGCTCGCCGGTGTACTCCTCGGTGGAGCGCACATCGATCATCGGCTTGCCGAAGTGGCCCAGCACCTCGGGCATGAAGGCGCGGATGACCGAATCGTCGCGTTCGATGACCGGGTAGCTGGTGGTGGCAACGACCGGCTTCTCGCGGGTCAACTCACGGCCCTCGGCGATCCACTTGTCGCGGCCGCCGTCGAGCAGGCGGACGTCCTCGTGGCCGAAGAGGGTGAAGACCCACAGCGCATAGGAGGCCCACCAGTTGGACTTGTCGCCGTAGATGACCACGGTGGTATCGCGGCCGATGCCCTTGGCTGCCATCAGCGCGGCGAAGCGCTCGCCGTCGACGTAGTCGCGGGTGTCTTCGTCGTTCAGCTCGGTGTGCCAGTCGACCTTGACCGCTCCGGGGATGTGGCCCGTGTCGTACAGCAGGATGTCCTCGTTGGACTCGAGGACCACCAGGCCCTCGGTGGACAGGTTGGCCGCCAGCCAATCGGTGGACACCAGCCGTTCCGGGTGGGCATATTCGGCAAATGAAGGATTGGAGTCGATGGGCAGGCTCATTGTTATAGACCTCGCAACAAGAAAAATGGGGGATGGTGCTGTTTCCAGCCTAGCCACCGTGCGCGCCTCGGGCAGCGCGAAGGAGTCATTCAACGCCATATTTCGCTTCAAGCGTCCGCAATTGCGCTATAAGCGGCCGGCGCCACGGCTCCCATTTAGGGGATGCCCGAGGTCTGGGCATAAAATGGCTGGGGCGTGTCTCCGCGCCAAAAACGCCCGTCACAGCCTTCCGAAGACTTAAGGACCGTCCAGCCGTATGGCCACGATTACGAATCTTTCCCAACGGACCCCCACGGTCTCCATTGACGATCTTCTCGCCGGCTTCCACCCGTCGTACCGGTTCGGCGAGGTTTCCTTCGAGACCTACCGTCCGGACCCGGCCTGGCCCACCCAGGCAGAGGCGGTCACCAAGCTCAGGGGCTTCGCCTCGACCATTGGCAAGTCCAAGGGCGGTTTCCTCTCCAACCTCTTCGGCAAGAAGAAGGTCGAGAAATCGGGCATGTACCTGGACGGAGGGTTCGGGGTGGGCAAGACCCACCTGCTGGCCTCGCTGTGGCACCTTGCCCCGGGCCGCAAGGCCTTCGGGACCTTCGTCGAATACACCAACCTCGTCGGTGCGCTATCTTTCCGCCAGGCGGTCGACGTGCTGAGCAGCTACTCGCTGGTGTGCATCGACGAATTCGAACTTGACGACCCGGGGGACACCGTGCTGATGTCGCGCCTGATGCGCGAGCTCTCGGATGCCGGAGTGAAACTGGCTGCCACATCCAACACGCTGCCCGGCGCCCTGGGCGATGGACGTTTTGCCGCCGTGGACTTCCAACGCGAGATCAAGGTGCTCGCCGAGCAGTTCGATGTGCACCGCGTGGACGGGGTGGACTTCCGCCACCGCGGCCTGCCCGACGCGCCTACGCCGCTGGACGATGCCGCCATCGAGGAATTCGCCACCGAACGATACGGCGACAAGACCTATGCGATTGACGAGTTCTCGGACCTGGTCGCACACATGTCCAAGGTCCATCCCAGCCGCTACCGCGCCCTGCTGGGCGATGTCGACGTGCTGGTGCTGCACAACGTGGAGACCATCACCGAGCAGGCCGTCGCACTGCGCTTTGTGGTGTTGGCCGACCGGCTCTATGACAAGGACGTGCCCATCGTTGCCTCCGGCAAGCCCTTCTCCGAGCTGTTCACCCCGGAGATGATGGCCGGCGGCTACCAGAAGAAGTATTTCCGCGCCGTCTCCCGCCTCACCGCGCTGGCCCGCGAGGGCCAGACCGGCGAGCCCGCGCTTTAGGCAGCAGCAACGCAGAAAGGCCGTGGCCGTCCCGGCTCCCGCAAGCCTCTTGGCTTGGAGGGGGATCGGGAGCGGGGCACGGCCTTTCTCATGCCCGGGGACCGGGGATGTCAGTTGTGCTTGCGCTCTATCAGCAGGCGCAAGGCCAGCCCGGCAAGCAGCGCCCAGAAGGCCCCGCCGATCCCGGCGAAGCTCAGGCCCGAACCGGCAATCAGGAAGGCCACCAGCGAACTCATCCGGCTCGTCGGATCCGACAGCGCCGAGGATGCGGAGGCACCCAAGGTGCCCAACAGTGCCAGGCCCGCCGCGGCTTCCAGCAGCCCCTCCGGGCTCGCGGTGGCCAGGGCGGTGATCGCGGCCGAAGCCAGGCCCAGCACGATGTAGAACCCGCCGGAGGACACCGCGGCGATCCAGCGCCTGGATCGGTCTTCCCCGGCCTCCTCCCCGGCGGCCAGGGCCGCGGAAATCGCGGCGAGGTTGATGGCGTGCCCGCCAAAGACGGCCGCGGCGGCGCTGCCGATGCCGGTGGAGAGCATCGAGGCCCGCCACGGGGTTTGAAAATCGAAGCTGGCCAACACTGCCACGCCGGGCACGTTCTGCGAAGCCATGGTGACCACGAACAATGGCAACGTGATGGCCGTGAAGGCCTCGAGGCTGAATGCCGGCGCCGTGAATTGGAGCGTGGGCAGCAACTCGCCCACGACACCGGTGGCACCGGCTTGCGCCATGGAGAACCCGGCGATGCCCAGGGCCGAGGCCATGGCCGCGGGCACGGCCCAGCGGGGGCTCAGGCGCAGGAACACGAGCCAGACCACGATGACCGGCGCAACATACAGCGGGATGGTGGAAAGTGCCACAAAGGGAGCCAGACAGAGCTTGAGCAGCACACCGGCCAGCATGGCCTGGGCCAGGGAAACCGGGATGGCCGCCAGCAACCTGCCCAGCCAGGGGATGGCTCCGGTCGCGGCAATCAGCACCCCCGTCATGAGGAAGGCCCCGACGGCGTGGTCCCACCCGAAGTTCACGGTGGCAGCCCCGGCGAGCAACGCTGCTCCGGGGGTGGACCACGCGGTGGTGATGGGTCGTTTGGTGAACCAGGCCAACCCCACGGCACATATGGCCAGGGCTATGGTCAGGGCGAAGAGTCCCGACGCCGCTTGGGCGTCGGTGGCGCCGACTGCCTTGAGCCCGGTGAGCACGACGGCAAACGAAGAGGTGTAACCGACCAAGGCCGTCACCAGTCCCGCCATGATCGGTTGCGCAGGCGAGTTCTTGGTCGAAAGGCGGGGTGGTGCTGTGGGTCTCAATGCGTATCTTTCCTTGCAAACGACAGGTGCCGGTCCCGCCTCACGGCGGTACCGGCACCCGTTTGTCGTGCCTAGGGCAAATGACCTAGTGAACCAGGCTGGAACCTAGACGGTAGGTGTACCGCCGTCGCCTTCATCCTTGTTGAGGAGGCCCTTTGCGCCGTCCTGAACCTTGTCGACGTGCTCGGCGAACTTGCCGCCGGTCTTTTCGTCGATGAAGTCGCCGGCGTTATCGATGGCCTCACCGATCTTGCCCGAGTTTTCGTGAATCAACCCGGCCGCCTTGTCCTTCAGTCCTTCGGCCTTGCCCTTCAGCTCGTCAAAAATAGACAAAAGGCACCTCCTCTCAATCGTGGGGGCCAGGAAAGCCCCCGTCTGTGAATCATCCTATGTCGAGTCGGTGGCGATTCAAGGGCATTTGTGTGACTTTTTGAAGATATTCGTGCTGACCACGTCCGATCAGTGCCCGAACGCTTGGATCGGACGCGCGTGGTGTCCCTCTTGTGCATCCGAATAGTCGCGTGCGACTTTCACCAATCCAAACTCATCGAATGCCAGGACCGTGCATCCCGACACCGTTGTGGGTTGGTCCTTGATGTATATGACGACCCAGTACTCAACGGACGCGGTGCCTCCCTCAACCACCGGATCGGCGAACCAGGTTTCCGCGGGTTTGGTCTCTTCAGCGAAGCATTCGACCAGGTAGTTGCGCAGGCCGCTGCGTCCATGAAATGGCTGGAACATCGACGCCCAGTGTTCACCTACATCGGCCTGAAGGTTGACGATCGCTTCCACGTCTTTGCGCGGCCAGGCGCTGGCCCATGTATTCGCCCAACGTTGGGCAGCCTCGAAAGTCTGCATTTGAGTTTCCTTCTGACATCGACAACCAGTCGCGCGAAAAATTCGGCCCGGAACGGCAAGGCAGGCAACTCAAAGTATGGCAGGTGAAATCGTGGTTAAACACGTAGGTCGCGTGGTTTGGAAAACCACGCGACCTACGAATTGGAGTGGACAACGAGGTTCGAACTCGCGACCTCAACCTTGGCAAGGTTGCGCTCTACCAGCTGAGCTATGTCCACATTGGCAATCAATACTAACAGTATAGATCGTCGTGGGCGATACTGGGATCGAACCAGTGACCTCTTCCGTGTCAGGGAAGCGCGCTACCGCTGCGCCAATCGCCCGTGATGGGTACTGCACCTGAACTATAGCGTGGATCTTCGTTCCGAAGAACAAGTGCAAGATCCGCTGTCATTTTCATTCGGGTACTGCGGTGTCTTCCTTTCGGAAGACTCAAAGAAATATGGACCCCTCTTCCATGGAATTGAGGTCCATTTCTTCAGAGTGGACAACGAGGTTCGAACTCGCGACCTCGACCTTGGCAAGGTCGCGCTCTACCAGCTGAGCTATGTCCACGTGAAAAACCCACGCACTAGGTGCGGGTTCTTCGTGGGCGATACTGGGATCGAACCAGTGACCTCTTCCGTGTCAGGGAAGCGCGCTACCGCTGCGCCAATCGCCCATACTGCTGCATTATCGTACTACGAGGTGGGGACGGGATTCGAACCCGCGTAAACGGCTTTGCAGGCCGGTGCCTCGCCTCTCGGCCACCCCACCATAACCAATCGGGATAACCCGTTCAGTTTGATCGGCAAGCCGATCCGGTGAATCAAATGCGAGTGGACAACGAGGTTCGAACTCGCGACCTCGACCTTGGCAAGGTCGCGCTCTACCAGCTGAGCTATGTCCACATGAAAGAAGCGCAATCCGCCTGGAATGTTTCCGTTCCGTTTGGCTGCGTTCCAACGAGTAAAAACTCTATACGACGTTTCCCTAAAGTTCCAAATCGGTGCATTCCAGGCCCGACTTTTAGCGAAGATCCTTGTGATCCCGGGGTTTCGGACTGGCCCGAAAAAGCCGGCAACCGACGAAACGTCGTCGGAGCGTGGAAAAATCTTTCTTATGACTTCCCCAGCGCTGGCCCAGCAAACGGATTTTGGCCGCATGTATGCCAGAAAAATCGGCGACCTTCCGGAGGTTCCCTCCATCACGACCGTCATCGGACAGGAAAAAATGAGCCTGGATGGTTGGATAGGTCACATGGCTGCCACCGCCGTGGTGCAGGACCCCCGGCTGGGGGAGGCCGTCGGCAACTCCGCCAAGCTCAAGGCCCTGGCACGTCAGGCTTCCAATGCCGCCGCCGACTACCGGGATGGTGCCGCGGCCCGCGGCGACCGCGTTCACCAGTACTGCGAACAGATCGCCCTGCGGGCCATGGGCAAGCCGCACCAGGCGGCCGAGGCGCGCGAAGCCTTGTCGGCCAACGGCGAGGAGGGCTTCGCCGGCCGCTTCGACGACTGGTGGGACACCTACCAGGTGCAGCCCCTGGCCGCGGAAGTCACCGTGTGGAACTCCAGCGTCGGCTACGCCGGCACCCTTGACCTGGTCGCCACCATCGGCGGGCGGCTGTGCCTGATCGACTACAAGACCCGGGGCACCGGCCGGGACGGGCGGGTCAAGCCGCTGGATCCGAAGGTCATCATGCAGCTGGCGGCCGGCGCCAAGGCCGAGGAAATGGTCGTTGATCCCGCCGCCGGGACCTGGGAACCGTGGAAATACTCACAGGACCCCATGCTCTTGGGGGTGGCCATTGGCCAGACCGAGGTGCAGACGGTGATGGCCAATCCGGAGGTCCTGCCCGCGTACTGGTCGAAGTTCTGGTCCTTGCGACAGGTCTGGGGAGCCACGCAAAAAGTCAGCAATGCCGGGATCGCGCTGCACGAAGTGGGCCCGCCCCCGCCGTCTGTGAAGTAGCGCTGTCGGTAGACTGTTCAGCGGGGGACCGGCGCGCACCTTTTGGATTCGGTCGCGCACGCCCCAACCATCCACAGCACATTGCCGGAACCCCGCCGGCCGAAGGGAGATGCGACCGCATGGCCGTCTTAGGCATTCGCATTGTTGGCGACCCGATCCTCAGGACCCGCGCAGACGAGGTCACCGAATTCGGGCCGGAGTTGCGCAAGCTCGTGGCAGACATGGACGAAACCATGGAAAACGTCGAAGGTGCCGGCCTCGCCGCACCCCAGGTCGGCGTCTCTCTGCGGGTCTTCACCTACCAGATCGCCGGAAAGCGCGGGCACATGGTCAATCCGGTGCTTGAGCTCGGCGAGGACTTCCAGGACGACGTGGTCGAGGGCTGCCTGTCGATCCCGGGCCTGGGCTACCCGGTGCGCCGCCGCCAATGGACCCGCGCCACCGGGGCCGACGTGGACGGAAACCCCGTGGTCGTGGAGGGCGAGGGATTCCTGGCCCGCTGCCTGCAGCACGAGACCGACCACCTGGACGGAATCCTGTACATCGACCGGCTTGAGGGCGAGCTGAAGAAGGACGCCTTCCGCAAGCTTCGCGACTCCAACTACAACCAGGTCGCGGCAAGCACCGTGACCAAGCGCAGCTCGGCCCTGGGTTCCAGCTTCGGCGCCGGCGCAAGCTTCGGGGGACAGGCATGAGGGTCCTGTTCGCCGGCACCCCGCAGGTCGCCGTGGCCTCCCTTGACCAGCTGGTGAAGGACGGCTTCGACGTCGTTGCAGTGCTCACCCGCGAGGACGCCCCGGTGGGGCGCAAGCGCGTGCTGACCCCATCCCCGGTCGCGGCCCGCGCCGCCGAGCTGGGCATCGAGATCATCCACGCCAACCGTATTGACGAGACAACCCAGCAGCGCATCGCCGCGCTGGAGGCCGACATCGCCGCGATCGTGGCCTATGGCGGGCTGGTCCCCGAAAAGGCGCTGGGCATCCCCCGCCTGGGCTGGGTCAACCTCCACTTTTCGCTGCTCCCGGCCTGGCGCGGAGCCGCCCCGGTGCAGCACTCGATCATGGCCGGGGACGACATCACCGGAGCCGTGACCTTCCAGCTCGAAAAGGGCCTGGACACCGGCCCGGTCTTTGGCACGTTGACCGAGGCCATCGACCCCGCCGACACCGCCGGGGACCTGCTTGGCAGGCTCGCGGTCTCCGGATCGGTGCTGCTGTCCCAGACGCTCTCGGGCCTGGACAGCGGAGCCGTGGTGGGCGTGCCGCAGCGGGGCGAATCCAGCTACGCGCACAAGCTCACCCTGGTTGACGGCAAGATCGACTGGAGCGCCCCGGCGCTGGCGATCCGCCGGCGGATCAACGGCACCACCCCCGATCCCGGCGCCTGGACCGAGCTGGACGGGCAGCGGTTCAAGATCGGCCCGGTCTCCCCGGCCGCCGACGCTGACTCCCTGACGCCCGGCCAGGTGCAGATCACGGGCGGCAAGCAGCCGCGTGTCGTGGTGGGCACCGGATCGCACGGCGTGGAACTGGCCCTGGTGCAACCACCGGGCAAGAAAATGATGAATGCAGCAGATTGGGCGCGAGGCATTCTCGCGTCCGGAACCGTGGATGAGGTGAAATTCGCATGAGCGAATTCGGGCAGGGACGTTCCGACCGTCCGCGACGCAACGAAACCAATCGCGGCGGTGGCCAGGAGCGCCGTGACGATGCCGGGCGCACCCGCAACCGCGGGGGAACCGGGCCACGCAAGTTCAGCGCCTCCGCGCCCTCGGCCCGCAACCGCCGTGCCGACCAGGCCCGGCTGACCGCCTTCGAGGTGCTGCGCGCCGTGGCAGAACACGACGCCTACGCCAACCTGGTGCTCCCGGCCCGGATCCGCGAGCACCACCTGGACCGCCGCGATGCCGGATTCGCCACCGAACTGACCTACGGCGCGCTGCGCGGACAGGGCCTGTACGACGCGATCCTGGCCCGCTGCGTCGACCGCCCGCTGGACGAGCTGGACCCCGCCGTGCTGGACGCGCTGCGCCTGGGAGCCCACCAGCTGCTGGCCATGCGCGTGCCCAACCACGCGGCCCTCGACGAAACCGTCTCCCTGGCCCGCATGGTCATTGGCGCCGGCGCCTCCGGGCTGATCAACGCGGTGCTGCGCAAGGTCTCGCTCAAGGACCTGGAGACCTGGAGCGAGGAGCTGGTCGCCGGGATCGCCGACGAAAACGCCGCTGCCGCGCTGGTCCACTCGCACCCCGAATGGATCGTGCGGGCGCTGCGCCAGGCGCTGGTCGCCCACGGACGCGACGCCTCCGAGATCACCGAGCTGCTTGTCGCCGACAACCTGGCCCCCGTGGTGAACCTGGTGGCCCTGCCCGGCATCGGCTCGCTGGACGAGGCGCTGGACGCCGGCGCTGAACCCGGAACACTGGTGGCCGATTCGGCCTACTACCAGGGCGGGGACATCGCCCGCCTGGGCTCCGTGCGCGAAGGAAGCACCCGCGTGCAGGACGCCGGCTCGCAATTGGTCGCCCGGGCCCTGGCCCAGGTTCCGCTGCCCGAGGACGGGGAAGACACCTACTGGCTGGATTTGTGCGCCGGCCCCGGCGGCAAGGCCGCGCTGCTGGCCGCACTGGCCGCCGGGCACGGAGCGAAGCTCACCGCCAACGAACCGGCCCAGCACCGTGCCGAACTGGTTTCCAAGGCCCTGGTGGCGATCGACCCCGACACATGGATGATCTCGGTCCGTGACGGACGGGAATACGGCGAGGCCGAATACTCCGGTGGATACGATCGGGTCATGGTCGATGCGCCATGCTCGGGCCTTGGCGCGCTGCGCCGCCGCCCCGAATCGCGTTGGCGCAAGACCCCGAAGGACGTTGCCGAACTCACCGTACTGCAGGGCGAGCTGCTCGATGCGGCGCTTTCCGCCGTGCGCGTGGGCGGGGTGGTCGCCTACGTGACCTGCTCGCCGCACCCGGCCGAGACCGTGGCCGTGGTCGATGACCTGCTGTCCCGGAACAAGAACGCGAAGCTGCTGGACACCGGGGCCGCGCTCGAATCCGCCGCATTGCCGGGATTGGCCTCCGCGGCGCGTCCCGTGGGCGAAGGCAGCACCATCCAGCTGTGGCCGCACATCCACCGCACCGATGCCATGTTCATGGCGCTGTTCACCCGCACCGCCTAGCCACCCGGCGCACCGCCGCCGCGCCCCGACAGGAGCCAGAAAAGCACATGCGTACCTGCCAGATCAACCCGTCGATCCTTTCCGCGGACTTCACCAACCTGGAGCGCGAACTCACCCGGATCCACACCGCCGATGCGGTGCACGTGGATGTCATGGACAACCACTTCGTGCCCAACCTGACCATTGGCCTGCCGGTGGTGGCGCGGCTGGCCGAGGTCAGCGAGCTGCCGCTGGATGTGCACCTGATGATCAGCGACGTGGACCGCTGGGGACCGGGCTACGCCGAGGCCGGTGCGGCCTCGGTGACCTTCCACGCCGAGGCCTCCGCCGCGCCGGTCAAGCTGGCCCGGGACCTGCGGGCCGCCGGTTCGCGCTCCGCCATGGCGCTGCGCCCGGCCACCCCCATCGAGCCGTACCTGGACATGCTCCCGGAGCTGGACATGGTGCTGCTGATGACCGTGGAGCCCGGATTCGGCGGCCAGGCGTTCCTGGACCTGGTCCTGCCCAAGATCCGCCGGGCGCGCAAGGCCATTGACGGCACCGGGCTGCCGATCGCCCTGCAGGTCGACGGCGGGGTCACCCGCGAAACGATCCTGCGTGCGGCCGAGGCCGGGGCCGACGTCTTCGTGGCCGGATCCTCGGTGTACGGAACGGCGGATCCCGCCGAGGCAGTGGTCACATTACGAAACCTCGCAGCCGCCACACCGGTTTCCATGTAATACTAAGAGCTACAACTACACAACGTGCTCCGGGGTCGGTGTAAGTCCGAACCGGCGGTTATAGTCCGCGACCCAAGCTACAGGGAATTCCTTGGAATTCCCGAAACTTGGTTGAACTGGTGAAATTCCGGTACCGACAGTTAAAGTCTGGATGGGAGAAGCACGTACACGCAAAACCTGCGCCCTCGTCGGTGCGCAAGGGCAGGACCAGGGAAACCCCAACGTTTTCCCAGGAAACCGCGGCCCTTGCCCAACGGCTCGGCCATGAAGGTGGAACCGTCGTATAGAACCCCCGGAGCCATCGCGGCTTGACAGGAGGACGATGGATTTTCTGCGGTGGCTCATTGAAGCTTTCAATTCTTACATCACGGTGGGCAGCAGCGCGCTGCTTGTCCGCGAAGTGGTGGGCAACGTCTTCGGACTTGCTTCCGCCCTGGGCGGCATCCGCCGCAAGGTCTGGGCCTGGCCGGTGGGCATCATCGGCAACGTGCTGCTGCTGACGGTATTCCTCGGCAGCATCTTCGGCCACGACCAGACGGCAAACCTGCTGGGCCAGGCCGGACGCCAAATCATGTTCATCGCCGTGTCCTTCTACGGCTGGCAGCGCTGGAAGTCGAGCCGGGATTCCGGCGGCAGCGCCGTCACCCCGCGCTGGGCCACCGGCACCGAACGCATCTCCCTGGCCGTGGTCATGGTCGTCGGCACCGTGGCGCTGACCCCCATCTTCGGGGCCCTGGGATCCTACGAACCGGTGTGGGCAGATGCCTGGACCTTCGTCGGATCGCTCCTGGCCACCTACGGCATGGCCAAGGGCCTGGTCGAGTTCTGGCTGATCTGGGTCATCGTCGACGTGGTCGGGGTGCCGCTGCTATTCAGCGCCGGTTACTACGCCAGCGCCTTCATGTACCTGTTCTACGGCTGCTTCACGCTGGTCGGGTTCTTCATCTGGTGGAAGGCCAAGAACGACTCCAAGCCCAGCATCGAAACCGAAATGCCCGATCCCACGGTGAAGGTGAATCCCTGATGGAACCCTCACGCGCAACCGCAGCCATGCGGCTTTCCCTGGAGCTGGCCCGCCGCGGCACCCGGGGTGCGAACCCGCTGGTCGGCGCCGTCATCGTCGATGCCGAGGGCACGATCCTGGCCACCGGCTACCACCGGGGCGCAGGCACCCCGCACGCCGAGGCCGACGCCCTGAACCGCCTGGGTCCCCTCGACCCGGCCGCGGCACGAGCCGCCACCATGGTGGTGACCCTCGAACCGTGCAACCACACCGGCCGCACCGGGCCCTGCTCACGGGCCATCGTCGATGCCGGCATCGGCAACGTCGTCTTCGCCGTCACCGACGGCGGCAAGGATTCCGGCGGGGGAGCGGCAACGCTGCGCGCGGCCGGGGTCGAGGTCAGCCAGGGGCTGCTGGAAACCGAAGCCACCGAGCTGAACCACCGGTGGTTCGCCGCCCGGGCCGAGCAACGGCCCTTCACCACCTTGCACCTGGCCCAGACGCTGGACGGCCGGATCGCCGCGGCGGACGGAACCAGCCAATGGATCACCTCCCCGCGCTCGCTGCTGCACGCCCACGAGGTGCGCGCCCGCGTCGGCGCCATCGTGGTGGGCACCGGCACCGTGCTTGCCGACAATCCGCGCCTCAACGCCCGCAACGAACACGGCGAACCCTTCGAGCACCAGCCCCGGCGCATCGTCATGGGCCTGCGCGACATCCCCGCCGACGCGGCACTGAAGGCCGACGGGAACTGGGAACAGGTCCGCACCCGCGACCCGCACCAGGTCCTGGCGCTGGTTGCCTCCCGCGGCATCGACCACGTGCTGCTCGAAGGCGGGGCCTCGATCGCCACCGCATTCCTGGCAGCCGACCTGGTCGATGAGATCTTCCTCTACCAGGCACCCATCTTTCTGGGCGCGGGCCGCGGCTCCGTCGGGGAGCTGGGCATCGAGACCCTCTCGGCCGCCCGGGCCTTCCGCCTCGATCCCGTCGACGGCGAGGCCGTGCGCATCCTGGGCCCCGACACCCTTACCCACTTTGAACCCATGCCAACGGGCACCGGCACACTCTAAGGAACCAACACATGTTCACCGGAATCATCAGCGGCATGGGCCGCATCGAAGCCATTGAATCCTCCCCGGAAACCGACTCGGTCATCCTGCGCATCAGTGCGCCGAACCACACCGATGACCTGGAACTGGGCGGGTCCATCGCCGTCAACGGCGTCTGCCTGACCGCAACCTCCATCGCCGGGGACACCCTGTCCCTGGACGTCATGGGCGAGACCCTGCGCCACACCACCATCGGCGCCCTGGCCCGGGGCGAGGGCATCAACCTGGAACGCTGCGTGCAGGCCGGCGGGCGGCTGGACGGCCACGTCGTCCAGGGCCACGTCGACGGCGTCGGGCACCTGCTCGAGCACGAGTCCCTCGGGGCCTGGGACCGCTTCCGCTTCTCCATCCCCTTCGAATTGGCCCGGTACGTGGCCAAGAAGGGTTCCATCGCCATCGACGGCATCTCGTTGACCGTCACCGAGGTCTCGGAGGCCCGCGAGAACCAGCAGTGGTTCGAGGTCGGGATCATCCCCACGACCCTGCGCGAAACCACCCTGGGCCAACGCGTGCCCGGTTCGGCGGTCAACCTCGAGGTCGACGTCATGGCCAAGTACGCAGAGCGCCTGGCCTCCTTCAACACCACCGAAAGCAGCGCATCATGAGCACCGATCCCATCCGCCTGGACTCCATCGACGCGGCCATCAGCGCCATGGCCGCCGGCCAGGCCGTCGTGGTGGTCGACGACGCCGACCGCGAGAACGAGGGCGACATCATCTTCGCCGCCGAGTTCGCCACCCCCGAGCTGATGGGCTGGACCATCCGCCACAGCTCCGGCGTGGTCTGCACCCCGATGGATTCGGACCGCGCCGACGCCTTGGGCCTGCCGCCCATGGTGGAAGACAACCAGGACGCCAAGGGCACCGCCTACACGGTCTCCTGCGACGCGGCACACGGGGTCAGCACCGGCATCAGCGCCGCCGACCGCGCCCTGACCTCCCGCATCCTGGCCGATCCGGCCTCCGGACCGGAACTGATCACCCGCCCGGGCCACATCTTCCCGCTGCGTGCCGTCGCCGGCGGGGTGCTGGTGCGCCGCGGGCACACCGAGGCCAGCGTCGACTTGTGCAAGGCCGCCGGCCTGGAACCGGTCGGGGTCATCGCCGAGCTGGTGCACGACGACGGATCGATGATGCGCCTGCCGGCGCTGCGCGAATTCGCCGATCTGTGGAACATCCCGCTGGTCAGCATCGAGGACCTGGCCGCCTGGCGCGCCACCTCCGACGCGGAGCCGGCCGTGGGCACCAGCGCGGCGGCCGTGCAGGGCGGGCCCGAAGTCAAGGTCCCCACCCCGCACGGGGAGTTCATGGTCCGCGCCTGGCGCGAACGAGGCAGCGGCATCGAGCACCTTTCGCTCAGCGCCACCGGCCCGGACGGCACCATGCCGCTCGAACCGCTGGTGCGCGTGCACTCCGAATGCCTCACCGGGGACGTCTTCGGCTCCTACCGCTGCGATTGCGGCGAGCAGCTGGCCGCCGGACTCGAGGCCATCAACGAATTCGGCGGGGTACTGGTCTACCTGCGCGGCCACGAGGGCCGCGGCATCGGGCTGGCCAACAAGATCCGCGCCTACGCGCTGCAGGACGGCGGTGCCAACACCGTGGCCGCCAACGAGCAGCTGGGCCTGCCGGTCGACGCCCGGAACTACGATGCGGCGGCCGCCATCCTGCATGCGCTGTCTATTCGCCGCGTCCGGTTGATCACCAACAACCCGCTGAAGGAAGAATGGCTGGAGAGTGCCGGAATCGCCGTCACCGAGCGCGTCCCCACCCGGGTGGCGGCGCGCCCCGAAAACCTTGAGTACCTGCGCACCAAGCAAAACCTGATGAACCATTCACTGCAATTGCCAACCACCGAAAACACCAACCCAGGAGTGAAATCATGAGCGGACACGGAGCACCCCTCGTCGGAGCCAACGAACTGGCAGCGGCGGGCGAGGCCGGCATTCGCGCGGTCATCGTCGCGGCCAGCTGGCACACCCAGATCATGGACGGACTGGTGGACGGGGCCCTGCGCGCCGCCGCCGACGCCGGGATCCAGACCCCCGAGGTCATCCGCGTGCCGGGCACCTTCGAGCTTCCGGTGGCCGCTTCGCGCCTGGCCCACTCCTACGACACCGTCATCGCGCTGGGCGTCGTCATCCGTGGCGGCACCCCGCACTTCGACTTCGTCTGCCAGGGTGCCACCATGGGCCTGACCGATGTGTCCGTGCGCACCGGGGTCCCCGTCGGCTTCGGCGTGCTGACCTGCGACACCGAGGAGCAGGCCATCGCCCGTGCGGGCCTGGAAGGCTCCGTCGAGGACAAGGGCTACGAGGCCATGAGCGCCGGGCTGCAGACCGCCCTGGTGCTGACCCGCCGCTAGGGCCGCCGGCCCGGCACCGACGCCCGCTTCACCGGCACCCGCAAGGCGGGAGCAGCCCTGCCGGGGGAGCGGGCATCGCCGTGCCCGGGGCGCGGGAGCATCCCGGAAGGCTCAGGCCTCGCCGAGCCAGCGGCGCAGGCGGGATACCCCGTAGTCCTTCTTCTCTTGCGCGATAGTCTCGCTTGCCGCATCGTAGCTGCCGTGGGGCCGGGCACCTGCGGCAAAGGTGATGTTCAGGCGGGCCGCACGATGCGGGCCGAAGGCGACGTAGCACACGCCGTTGCCGTCGTAGCCGCGCGTTCCGGCGGACCGGTTGATGCGTGCGGCAATGGCGTCAACCACCACGGCGCCCTGCCCCTCGGCGAAGATCCCGGCCTTGGGGGTCCCGACGCTGGTGACATCCCCGATGGCGAACACGTCCGGATGGGAAGTTTGAAGGGTCAGCGGATCCACGGGGATCCAGCCCTCGAGGGCCATTCCCGATTCGGCAACCACCTTCGGGACCACGTGCCTGGGCACCCCGAGGAACAGGTCGAAGGGCATGGTGGTGCCGTCGTCCAGCACCAGCTCCCTGCTCGCCGGTTCCAGCCGTTCGATCACCTTCTGGGGATGCCAAGCGATGCCGCGCTCGGCAAAGGCTTCAAGCAGGGCCTCGGAGGCTGCCGGCACCGGCGGCACGGGGGTGCGCAGCGGCATCACCAAGGCGATTTCCGAGCGCTCCCGCAGCCCCCGGGAGACCAGCAGGTCATGCACCAGGAATGCCGTCTCGCTGGGTGCCGGCGGGCACTTGAACGGCGTGGAGGTGACGCCGATGACCACCCGGCCGCCGTCGAAGTTGTTCAGCGCCCGGCGTGCGGCCAGGGCGCCCGCGACGCTGTAGTATTCATGGCCGCATTCCAGGAGCCCGGGTGTCGCCGACGGGTCGAGGTCCGCGCCCAGGGCCACCACCAGGTAGTCCGCCTCGAAGGAACCGGAGTCCGTCTCCACACGCTTGGCTACCGGATCGATGGACAGGATGGCGGCTTGCACATGCTTCACGCCGGGCTTGTCGAGCTGGCTGTAGGGGTGGCTGGCTTCTTCCTCGGTGAGCCTGCCGAACATGACATCGAGCTTGGAAAAGCCGAACATGAAGTGCTCGTTGCGGTCGATGAGGGTGACCTCGATGTCGGCACCGAAACGTTCCGAAAGCCCCGCCGCCACCTCGAGCCCGCCGAAACCGGCACCCAGAACCAAGACCTGCGTAGACATGCGACCAACTCCATTTGTGGGGTGACGAGCTATCTTTGACGGTATGGCCGGCCGGTGCCGCGGTCAAGGCAAAGACCTGCCGATTCAAAGGAACCCGCCCGGCCCGGGAACGGATCATTCGCTCGTGCCCATTCGGCTCGGCCCCGCTCTGGTGGACACGAATCAGGGGCGGAAGCGCTATCGGCTGACTATGGAGATGTTCGAGCCGATATCGACCCGGGCATTCCCCGCCGGTGATTCGATCTGGACCGTGAGGGGTCCGCGGGCCGGCCGAGACATCTTGGTGGGGAACCAGAGCCGTTCGCGCTGCACAACGATCAGGAGACCGTCATGGCTTCCCATGGAGGCGAAGGTGCTGGAACAGTCGAAGTAGTTGGGGATGGACAGCTTCTCGGACAAGGTCGCCACGGTGGCCGGAACGTCCGCGACGCCGACCCCGACTTCACTGATGGACAACATCTGCGGTTTTTCGCCCTTGCCGGTCATGGCGGAGGCATCGGCATCGCGGGCGATGAACTCGAGGATGATGCCTTCGGGCCCCAGGAAATACAGGGAACGGGATTTCCAGTCATCCGAGCCGAGGAAGACCGCAGAGCCGCCGACCTGGAGCAGCGGGACACGACGGGCCAGCCATGCGTGGGCCACATCAAATTCCGAGGGCAGGATTCCGAAGGCGAGGTGGTGGACACCGTCAAAGGCGTCCCCGGCACTCAGCATGAGGCGGCTTGAACCGATGGCGACCTCCGCGCCGGCGGGAGTCGTTTCGACCGGTAGCAGCAAGATGTCTCTGTAGAACCCCACTGCCTGGGCGAAGTCACGGACGGTAATGGAGACGCTGGAGATTTTCATTTCTGGGATGCCTTCGCTGGGAGGGGGTGCTACGGGATGCCTTAGGATCAGATGATTCTCGAGCCAAAACTTCCGGCCAAGAGAATCTGCGGTGATTCGTGTGGCCGCGCGATGCCCGCGCTTCGGTTTGGTGCTGCTCCCTCGCGGGGCTGCTTCCTCAGCAGCCTCAACCTTCTGCTTCGTTCACGCGCGGAGATTGCCGGTTGCACCGAATCTTGTTCCCGGTGCCCGGCGGCGGCTTGGCCTTCGTTGTCGATCAAAGTGGCAGTCATGGGTTTCCTTGTGTTCGTGGGCGTAGGCACCATGGAACAAGCTAAAGCTAGCTTGAGGTCAAGCCGGTGGCATGCGAGCATGGGCAGATGAGCCCCGCCACACCCAAAAGCCTGCTCCCCATCGGCGAAATTGCGAGCCGGGCAGGTTTGTCGGTACCCGCCGTGCGGTACTACGAGTCCCGCAACCTGATCTCCTCGGAACGCACCGCCGGCAACAAGCGTGTCTTTCGCCGCTACACCCTGCGGCGGCTTGCCGTCATTGCCGCCGGACAACGCGTGGGCCTCACCCTTGCCGAGATTGCAGATGCGCTGGCCGAACTCCCCTCGGACAGGGCCCCGACCCAGGACGACTGGCATCAGCTCAGCACGCATTGGGCGCTGCTGGTGGCACGACGTATCCGCCAGCTGGAAAAGCTCCAGGGATCACTCGATGACTGCATCGGCTGCGGTTGCCTCTCCCTCAAGAAATGCAGTCTCTTCAATCCCCAAGACGAAGCGGCAGCCGAGGGCCCGGGTTCGCGGTGGGTTCGCCGGAGCCTGGAAAGCAACGACGGGGAAGAAGCCCGCGGCTGAACACCGTCCGTTGCTCCCATGGCAATGACGAATCCGGGGGACGGCGACTCGTAGGAGGCTCGTCACGCGGTCTGCTCGAATCGATCCATTGATCGCAGCAGCGAGGCCAACTGTGTGTGAGAATCTTCCCATGTCCAAAGAACCACGGATCTGGCGGAACACCACCCATGACTGGGACATGGAGGTCGACGTTGACCATCTGGAAGGAATCCGGCGCGACCCGACTTTCGATTCACGCAGCCGGGACTTGCACTTGGTCCTTGAGGTTCTTGCCTACCCAGCAGACGAAGCCTCGGACCAAGGTGGCGGCTCAGCCCTGATCACGCTGCATCCGGACGGTTCGATTTCCGTGGCTGACAAAGGGCGGGGAACCGACACCCGGCAGGATGTTCATGGGCGCACCATCAGGAAGCCGGTCATGGCCAGGAAGGATCTTAGGTTCTTCGATTCCACCGACGCACCGTTGCTGCCCGACGGGCAACCTCGCCGAGGCATGTCCGTGGTTGCAGCTTTGAGCACTTGGCTGGTCCACACCAATCGGCGCACGCACGGTTCATGGACCCAGCGGTACGAACGGGGAATTCCCGTGACGGAGCTGATCCCGTTGCCGGACAACGGGACGACCGGAACCACGGTGCATTTCCTGCCCGACCCATCCCGCGCGCCCGGCGCCAAGATATTGGTATCCGAGCTCGAAACCTTGGGCGAGGCTCTGGCTCCGGTTCTCTCCGTCGAGGTTCGAGATTGCCGATCTTGAAGGCACGAGCGGCAACGGCCGGCCCGACGTCGCCGCAGGCCGAGGAGCATTTCCCGCACGGTGGCTCGTGGTCGGCGTCGAACTGAACGGGTGGCAGCCAGCGCCGATCCGCGACGCCGGCGTTCGGCCTTGTTTGAGCCAGGGTTGCCTGGCGGTCCGGGGCGTATCAGGAGAAAGCGTGGTGCGACTACATGTGCCGCGCGACGGCAGGCCGCTGGAACACGAGCAAGGCGTCGGCGACCAAATCGTGTGGGTAGCGATCCCAGAGAATCTCCGTGGTGCCCACAAGGGTGAGGTGCTGTCCAAGCGCGCGCTTGCAGTCGCGGATCAAGTGGGTGGTGAGGTCCATGTGGTGGATGTCGGCAAGATTCCACACCACGAAGCCGCCGGGCACAACGACCCGCGCGCATTGGGCCGCGACGAGGCCGAGCTCGGCCAGGTAGCGGTCGTAGTCCCCGTCATTTTTCTCGTAGGCGGTCAGCGGGTCGGGTTCGTGGTTTTCAGCCGTCATGTATGGGGGAGAGGCGACGATGAGGTTGACGTCCGTGTCGGGCAGGGGCGACTCGGCGCCGCGGACGAGACGCAGCAGTTCCCGGGCGTCTCCCTCGATGATGTGGGCGCCGGACACCCTTTCCAGCAGGTAGTCCACGCGCTCGGGCAGCAGTTCGATGCCGAGGGCTTCCCGCCCCAGTGCGATGGCCCGTACGAGGGTGGTGCCGAAGCCCGCGAACGGGTCAAAAACCAGGTCGCCGGGTTTGCTGCACCGTTCAATGATGTGGTCCACAATTGCCGAGACCATGTGCACATCTTCGTCGGCACCCGGCGGGCGCTCGGCCACGAACGTGTCGTGCGTTGCGGCAAGGTGCGAATCCAACGGGGATGTTTTGGGTATGCTCTCGATCAAATCTTTTCGAAGTCCTTCATCATGCGAAGTGTACCCTTCGGGGGCGTCCAGCGACATTGCACGGGGCCTTTGACAGGTTCATGCTGGAGTCATGGGATTCCTCAAGGCGTCGCAGAACCTGCCCAAGCCCTTGGCCTACGCCCTGCTGGGTGCCTTGTGGTGCGGCTTGCTGGGCGGCGTGGTCGGATTGCTCGTCGGACTGAGCGTCTATCCACCCACGGCATGGGCCGCGGTCCTCGAGATAGGTGTCCCGGCGGCATTGCTTGGCTTTGTCGCAGGAATGCTCGTGGGCGCAGCCATGCTGCTAGCGGATAGGCGCCATGGCGCCAAGCCAAGCCACTGAGCAGGAAGGCCGCCGAAAGCTCTCGCCGCGATGCTCACCGGCCGGCGCGCAGCAACCGTGCCGTGGCGGCCAACCCGTCCGCGGTGGGCCTGGCGGCGGGAGCCTCGACGAATCCGAACCCGTCGTTCGCCACGCGCGGTATGACATGCAGGTGTGCATGGAACACCGATTGCTCGGCAACTGCCCCGTTGGACATCAAAAGGTTGACGCCCTCGCAGGGCAGCGGGGAATCGCGCAGGGAATCGGCAACGCGGCGGGCGAGATCGAACATCGCCGCGGACGTGGCCTCATCCAGGCCATGGATGTCGCGCACATGCTTCCGGGGAACCACCAGGGTGTGCCCGGCATTGACGGGTGCCGCGTCAAGGAAGGCAACGCAACGCGCATTCGAGGCCACCACGTGCCCCTCGGCGTTGCCGGAGGCAATTTCGCAAAAAGCGCACTTCTCGTCCATGAAGGTGAGCATAGTCCGTTGTCAGGTACCGGATCGAAGCCCAAGCGCGTGTCCCGGGTAGCGTCCGCGTCATGTTGGCCCGTCGCGGGGAGTCCTTCGTCACAATGGGGCCGCGGTTGTGAATGCTTCCAACGGGCCAAGATATCCTGACCATGTGAAAACTTTTGACACCCTCTTCGCCGAACTCTCCGAGAAGGCCAAGACCCGCCCCGAAGGTTCGCGTACCATCGCCGAACTGGATTCCGGCGTGCATGGCATCGGAAAGAAGGTCGTGGAGGAAGCCGCCGAAGTGTGGATGGCTGCCGAATACGAATCCGACGAGGCCGCCGCCGAAGAAATCTCCCAGCTGCTCTATCACCTGCAGGTGATGATGATCGCCAAGGGCCTGACTCTGCAGGACGTTTACAAGCATCTCTAGCCGCCGCTTTCGGGAGACATCCTTTTCCCGTGCCGCGGCGGCCAACAAACACCCATTTGTTGTCCTCATGCCGTAATACCCCCCTCAGAGCCTGAAACGAGAAACGCACCATGCTGCGAGTAGCACTTCCCAACAAGGGAGCCTTGTCCGAAATCGCCTCGACCATGTTGTTGGAGGCCGGATACGTCCAGCGCCGCGACAACCGCGAACTGGTCATGGTCGACCCCGACAACGACGTGGAGTTCTTCTACCTCCGTCCCCGTGACATCGCCGTGTACGTCGGCGGCGGCATCCTCGATGTCGGAATCACCGGACGCGACCTGTACCTCGACGCCGAGGTCAACGACCACGTCGACGAGGTCCTTCCGCTGGGCATCGGCAACGCCGCCTTCCGCTTCGCCGGCCCCGCCGGTTCCTTCACGCACCAGAACGAGCTCAACGGCAAGCGCATCGCCACCAGCTACGACGCCCTGCTGCGCAGCTACCTTCTCGAGAACAACATCGACGCCTCGGTGGTCCGCCTCGACGGTGCAGTGGAGTCCTCGGTGCGCCTGGGCGTGGCCGACGCCATCGCCGACGTGGTGGAAACCGGAAACACGCTCAAGGCCGCGGGCATGGAGGTCTTCGGGGACCCCATCCTGAAGTCCGAAGCCGTGCTCATCGGCCGCACCGGCCAGACGCCCGCCGGGCTTGAGGTGCTCAAGCGCCGGCTCACCGGTGTGCTGGTGGCCCGCCGCTACGTCATGCTCGACTACGACGTGCGCCGGGACCTGGTCGACGAGGCCACCCGGCTGACCCCGGGACTGGAATCCCCGACGGTTTCCCCGCTGCAAGACTCGGACTGGGTCGCCGTGCGCGCCATGGTCAAGAAGAGCCACACCAACAACATCATGGATGAGCTGTACAACATCGGCGCCCGCGCCATCCTTGTCACCAACATCCACGCCTGCCGCATCTAGCAAGCACCCAAGCGCAGTACCCCTCGAAGAACACCGCTCTTCACTACTTTTCCAGGAGTTGATCCTTCATGACTGTTGCGATCCGTGTGATCCCATGCCTCGACGTGGACAACGGCCGAGTCGTCAAGGGAGTGAACTTCGAGGGCCTGCGCGATGCCGGCGACCCGGTGGAACTCGCCAAGCGCTACAACGCCGCCGGCGCCGACGAAATCACCTTCCTCGACGTCACGGCCTCCTCGGGCAACCGCGAGACCACCTATGACGTGGTCGCCAAGACCGCCGAGGAAATCTTCATCCCGCTGACCGTCGGCGGCGGCGTGCGCGCCGTCGAGGACGTGGACCGCCTGCTGCGTGCCGGGGCCGACAAGGCCTCGATCAATACCGCGGCCGTCGACCGCCCCGAGGTCATCAACGAAATCACCCAGCGCTTTGGTTCCCAGGTGCTGGTGCTCTCCCTGGATGCCCGCCGCACCGACAACCCGGACGTCGCCTCGGGCTTCGAGGTGACCACCCACGGTGGGCGCACCGGCACCGGCCGTTGCGCGGTGGCCTGGGCCAAGGAAGCTGCAGAACGTGGTGTGGGAGAAATCCTGCTGAACTCGATCGACGCCGACGGCACCAAGGACGGGTTCGACCTGGAAATGATCCGGGCTGTGCGCGCGGAAGTCACCGTTCCGCTGATCGCCTCCGGCGGTGCCGGCGGTCCCGAGCACTTCCCGCCGGCCATTGCCGCAGGCGCGGATGCGGTGCTTGCCGCCTCCATCTTCCACTTCGGGCCCGACGACATGATCAAGCAGGTCAAGGACGCCATCCGTGAAGCCGGTTTCCCGGTCCGCTGACCCCGTGTCCCTGGACGAAACCATGTCCAGGGGCTGGCAGGCGCTGACGGAAGAAGTCGTTGACGGCTGGAGGTGCCGGTTTTCCGGTGGCGTGACGAAGCGCGCGAACTCGGTGCTGCCGCTGTCCGAGCCGCGCGACGTTGCCGCGGCGATCACCGGGATTGAGGACCGCTACGCCGGCAAGGGCCTGCCGGCGGTGTTCCAGATCAGCCCGGACTCCCTGCCGTCGGATCTCGATGCACTCTTGGCCGAACGCGGCTACCTGCTGGATTCGCCCACCCTGGTCCAGTACCTGCCCCTGGAGGACTCCGGCAACCAGCCGCCTGTTCCCGTAGATGCGCGCATCGAGCTGTCCGGACTACCAGGCGAGGGGTGGCTCAATGCCTTCTGCGAGGTCGAAGGGCCGCACGGTGCACCGCAGCAAGGCATCAGCCGCGACATCCTGGCCAACACCGATTCCATCTATGCCTCGTTGGCCGTCGACGGCGCCATCGAGGCCGTGGCCCGGCTGGCACTGGTCGGGAACCTGGGCGGTATCTATTCCGTGGCCACCCGCGAAGCGTTCCGCTCCCGCGGCCACGGACGCGCGGTGGTGCGGGCCCTGCTCGTCGAGGCATCCAGGCTGAAACTGGCCGGAGTGTGGCTGCAGGTCGTCGAATCAAACCTCGTGGCCCGCGCGCTCTACGAATCCATGGGCTTTGAAAGTGTTTCCCGCTACCACTACCGGGTGGGGCCCGCCGCCCGTCTGTGACGATCCGGCGTCACGGCACGGAGCGGATCCGGACCCGATTTCTCACGCTGTCCTGGAAGGCTCTTCCTGCTGCGTGGAATTCCCCTGGAGCTGGAACCCGGCCAACAGTAGCTCAAGGCCGTACTCGAAGGTCGTCCACGCCCTGTCCTGTACTGCCAGCCCCGCCTCCAGCGCGGCATTCAGGGCCGCGGAGTTCTCCGCGGCAGATTCCCAGACCTGGGACGGGGCGGCGGCATCCAGCGCCGAGCCCAGCACAAAGGAGTCCAGCACGGTGATCGCGGCCAGCGAGTCCGCCGCGCCGAAGCCGCCGGCCGCGAAGGCCCTGGCCAGCAGGTCGTAGACCCGCAAGGTCCCCTCGTCCCGCACGGTGTGCGCCGTGAACAGGGGAATCAGTTTAGGGTGCTTGGCATAGGAGCGCATGTACCCCTTGGCGATCTGCCGCAAGGTGTCCACCCAGTCGCCGCCGGGCTCCGGCAGCTCGATCTCGCCCATGGCCGCCCCGCGCATCATTTCCACGATGTCGTCCTTGGACACGACGTGGTTGTAGAGCGAGGAGGGGCTGACTCCCATGGCCTTGGCCAGCTGCGGGATGGTGAACTCGCCGTGCTTGTCCACCAGGCAGAGCGCCGCATCGGCAATGGCGGGAGCGGATAGCTTGGGGCTGCGTGGGCGGGCCATGTGGTGTTGCTCCTGGGATCGCGGGGGAATGCCGGCACAACAAGTCTAACGAATCAAATTCGTTTTACCCCTTGCGCCGCGTGACCCAAGCCACCATAATTAAACGAATCAGATTCGTTTACTGTGACGGTGATCTCCGCAGGCGCCACTTCCGGCCCGGTGACAAGCATCGGTCACACACCAAGCACTTGCAGGAGAACCACCATGAGCTGGACCATGCCCGCCGAGACCTCGGCCCAGAAACGCGTGTGGATGGCCTTCCCCCACGATGGGTACACCCTCGGGGAGACCGAAACCGAGGCCCACGCGGCCCGCAGCACCTGGGCCAACGTCGCCCACGCCGTGGCGGAGTTCGCCCCGGTGGTCATGGTGGTGGACCCGGAAGACACGCAAGTCGCCGCGCAATACCTCGACGAGCGCGTCGAGATCCGCACCGCGGAACTCAATGATGCCTGGATGCGTGACATCGGCCCCACCTTCGTCACCAACGACGCCGGGGAACTCGCCGCCGTCGACTGGGTCTTCAACGGCTGGGGTGCCCAGGGATGGGCAGCCTGGGACAAGGACGAAAAGATCGGTGCAGCGGTGGCCGAATGGGCAGGGGCGCCGCGCATCGCCTCGAACCTTGTCAACGAGGGCGGGGCCATCCACGTGGACGGCGAAGGCACGGTGCTGGCCACCGAATCGGTCCAGCTGGACCCGGGGCGCAACCCGGGGACCACCAAGGAAGAGGTCGAGGCGGAGTTCGCCCGCACGCTGGGTGCCACCAAGGTGCACTGGCTTCCGCGCGGCCTGGCCCGCGACTCCCAGGAGTTCGGCACCCGCGGCCACGTGGATATCGTCGCCACGATCTCCTCCCCGGGCACCGTGCTCATCCACTCCCAGCAAAACCCGGAACACCCGGATTATGCGATCTGCCAGGAACTGATCTCCACCTTCCACGGAGCCTCCGACGCGAAAGGCCGCGAATTCACGCTCGTCGAGGTCCCGGCACCGGGCATCCTGCGTGACGCGGAGGGCTTCGTGGATTACAGCTACATCAACCACCTGGTCATCAACGGCGGCGTGGTGGCCTGCACCTTCGACGACCCGAACGACGAAGCTGCGCTCGCGGTGCTGGCCAACGCCTATCCGGGGCGCAAGGTCGTGGGCGTGGATGCCCGCGAGCTCTACGCCCGCGGCGGCGGCATCCACTGCATCACCCAGCAGGAACCAGTGGCATTGGTGCGCAAGCCATGAGCCTGTCCACCGCACGGCGTACCCAGGCGCCCGTCCCGTCCTCCGACACCGGCCTGGTCCGTTCCAAGGGCCTGGCCTCCGGCCAGCTCGGGCTCTTCGCCGCGGTGATGATCGGCATCTCCACCATCGCCCCGGCCTACGTGCTGACTTCCTCGCTGGGTCCCACGGTCCAGGCGATCGGCACCCAGCTGCCGGCGATCTTCATCATCGGGTTCATCCCGATGTTCCTGGTCGCCCTGGCCTACCGCGAACTGAACGCCGACACCCCCGACTCGGGGACCACCTTTACCTGGGTCTCCCAGGCCTTCGGCCCGGTGCTGGGCTGGCTGGGAGGATGGGGGCTGCTGGCCGCCAACATCATCGTGCTTTCCAACCTTGCCGGGGTGGCCGTTGACTTCTTCTACCTCTTCCTGGCCCAGGTAACCGGAAACCCCGCGTTGGCCGAGCTGGCGAACAACAAGCTGCTCAACGTTGCCACCTGCCTGGTGTTCGTGGGTGCCGCGGTGTGGATCGCCTGCCGCGGGCTGACCACCACCCGCATGGTGCAGTACGTGCTGGTCGGTTTCCAGCTGGCCGTGCTGGCCTGGTTCACCATCGGGGCCGTCACCAAGGCCGCCGCGCAGCCCGGACACCTGGCCTTCGACGCCTCCTGGTTCAACCCGATGCACATCGATTCCTTCTCCGCCTTCGCGGTGGGGTTGAGCCTGTCGATCTTTGCGTTCTGGGGTTGGGACGTGTGCCTGACCATGAACGAGGAAACCAAAAACGGTGAGAAGACCTCCGGCCGCGCCGCCGCGCTCACGGCCATCGGCGTGCTGGCGATCTACCTGCTCGGCTCGATCGCCATGCTGATGTTCGCCGGCATCGGGGAGAGCGGGCTGGGCCTGCGCAATCCGGAGAATGCGGAGAACGTGTTCACCTCCATCGCCACCCCTGTCATGGGGCCGTTCGCGGTCCTGCTCTCGCTGGCAGTGCTCTCTTCCTGCGCCGCGTCACTGCAGTCCACCATGATCTCCCCGGCCCGCTCGCTGCTGGCCATCTCCCACCACGGGGCGCTGCCCAGGCAATTCGCGTCGATCAACAGGTTCAAGTCCCCGGCCTTCGCCACCGTGGTCGCAGGAGGCGTCTCGGCAGGCTTCTACGCGCTGATGCGCGTGCTGAGCAGCAACGTCTTGAACGACACCATCCTGGCGTTGGGCATGATGATCTGCTTCTACTACGGGATCACCGCGTTGGCCTGTGTCTGGTACTTCCGCCACACAGCCCTGGACTCGGTGCGCAACTTCGCGCTGCGCCTGCTGGCCCCGCTGCTCGGCGGCATCGCTCTGGTGGCGGTGTTCATCCAGACAGCCGTCGATTCCTGGGACCCGGCGTACGGTTCGGGCTCGGAGATCTTCGGTGTCGGGCTGGTCTTCGTGATCGGCGTGGGCATCATTGCCCTCGGTGCGTTGTTCCTGGTGGGGGCAGCGGCACGCCGTCCGGAATTCTTCTCGGGGCGCAGCCTGCCCCGCAAGGCACCTGGCTCGGCCAAGGACCGGGTCTAACCACCACCCGGGTCGATCCGGCACCACATACATTCCCGCCTGTTCGCCCCCAAGGGGGGCGAACAGGCAAATCCAGAAAGCATTAGTTACCCTCATGAAACGACAGTTCACCATCCACGAAGCGTCCATCGAGGAGACCTTGCACGCCCTCGAAGCCGGCCAGATGAGCGCCGTCGAGCTGGTCGCCGCCCACCTGGCCCGCATCGGGCGCTTCGACAGGTCCACGGTGAGGCTCAACGCAGTGGCAGTGCTGAACCCCGAAGTCTTTGCCCAGGCCGCGGCCTCGGATGCGCGGCGGCGCGCAGGGAAGGCCGGGGCGCTGGAAGGAGTGCCCTTCACCGTCAAGGACAGCTACATGGTCGCCGGGCTCACCGTGGCCTCCGGCTCGCCGGCCTTCAAGGGCCTCGTGGCCCAGCACGACGCATTCACCGTGGCCCGCATCCGCGAGGCCGGGGGAGTGCTGCTGGGCAAGACCAACATGCCGCCCATGGCCGACGGCGGGATGCAGCGCGGTCTCTACGGACGCGCCGAAAGCCCCTACAACACCAACTACCTCGCCGCTGCCTACGCGTCGGGCTCGTCCAACGGCTCGGCGGTCGCCACCGCTGCCAGCATGGGGGTCTTCGGCATGGGGGAGGAGACGGTGTCATCGGGCCGCAGTCCCGCATCCAACAACGGGCTGTGCGCCTACACGCCCTCGCGCGGGGTCATCTCGATCCGCGGCAACTGGCCGCTGTTCCCGACCCGCGACGTCGTGGTCCCGCACACCCGTTCCATGGATGACATGTTCCGGCTGCTGGACGTGATCGTCGCCGACGACCCCCAGACCACGGGGGATTTCTGGCGCGACCAAGAGGCCGTCGAACTGCCTGCCGCCTCGTCGGTGCGCCCCGGAAGCTACGCAACGCTGGCCGATGCCGAAGCCCTGAAGGACAAGCGCTTCGGGGTGCCGCGGATGTACCTGGGGCAGGACCCCAAGTTCCCGATCCGACTGCGCCCCAGCGTGCTGGCGCTCTGGGAGGCTGCCCGCAAGCGGCTCGAGGACCTCGGGGCCACGGTTGTCGAGGTCGACTTCCCCGTCATCGAAAGATACGAGGGCGACACCCCCGGCGGAGAGCAGCTCGGCGCACTCGGCGTGCTGCCCGAGGGATGGATGGATATCGAATTCAACGAGCTCCTTTCCCACGGCTGGGACACGTTCCTGCGCGAAAACAACGGCCCGGCACTGAACCGCCTGGCCGACGTCGACCACTCCAGGATCTTCCCCGCACCCGCGGGGTCGTTGCCCGACCGCTACGACGAGGTCGAGGACTATGCGAACCGGTACCGCGACGTTGTGCAGCTGGCGGCCAACGGCCTGCCCGAACTGGCCGACCTGCCCGGATTCGCCCGGGGGCTCAAGGCCCTTGAGGCGCTGCGCAAGGAACTTTTCGAAGACTGGCTCGCCGAGCACCACCTCGACGGGGTGCTCTTCCCCGCCAACGCCGATGTCGGCGCCGCCACCGCGGACATCGACAAGGAAGCTGCCGACAAGGCGTGGGAAAACGGGATCTTTTTCTCCAACGGAAACTACGCGATGCGCCACTTCGGCATCCCGTCCATCACCGTGGCCATGGGAACGATGGACGACATCGGCATGCCGGTGGGGCTCACGTTTGCCGGTCCGGCCTATGCGGACAACGCGATCCTCGGATGGGGGTGGGCCTTTGAGCATGCCGGCACGCTGCGCACGGCCCCGGCGCTTGCTCCCGAGCTGCCCGGGGACCGGAGCTGGTCAGAGACCCCGGCAGGCACAGGGATCGAAACGCCGGAAATATCCATCACGGCAGGGGTGGACCCCGCAATCCACAACGAGGGCGCCCGGCACGTGCTACTTGAGGGCAGCGTCCAAGCCCCGCAGTGCGCCGCGCTCCGGCTGACTGTCAATGGCGAACCGGCATCGGTCCTGCGTGAAGGAACAACATGGAGGGCCACGGCGGTCCTGCCTGCGCCGGCGGAACCGGCTGCCATCGGGTCGAACCCGGCCGGGCGCATCCTGGCGGCCATCCATGTGGTGGCAGGTGTCGGGCTTGCTGCAGGGGCCTACACGGAGATCTAGGACCCGCGGCGTGGTGTCCTGCTAGAGCGATACGGAAAGCAGGGCGATGGCTTCCTGGGCGCCCTCGAACGTCACCAGGGCCTCTTCGCGGCGTCCGGAGGCGTGCAGCAACAGCTCGCCCGCGCGCCCGGTGATGGCCACCGAGGTGCTGGACTTGCGCGCCACGTGGCGCCGGCCGTCGGGCAGCACCAGGATGATCCCGACATCGACGCCGCGGTAGTAGTGCGCGGCCCGGCGCACCAGGTCCTCCCACAGCAGGTCTTCGTACCTGGCATCGAGCGCACGCGGAACCCAGCGGTCGCCCGCACGGCGGACGTCCTCGGTGTGGATGAAGAACTCGGAGAGGTTCGCGGCATGGTCCATGCGGGGCACCGACAGCGGGGAGATCCTCGGGGCGCCGGCC
The DNA here is from genome assembly GCA_024207135.1 of Arthrobacter sp. C2. Classification (GTDB taxonomy): domain Bacteria; phylum Actinomycetota; class Actinomycetes; order Actinomycetales; family Micrococcaceae; genus Paeniglutamicibacter. The sequence goes on from CP042428.1 coordinate 353,293, forward strand.
TTGAATTCATCCACGATCGAGGCATAGGCGTTGCGGTCCAGGGCGCGATCGGCGCGGCGCGAAAGTTCGGCCTCCATGCGGTGCGCCAACGGCTTCAGCACCAGGCCCGCGGCCAGCAGCGACTGCTCCCGCAGCACCAGGTGCGCGGCCAGGTGCCGGGTCTCCCATCCTGCGCACAGGGTGGGGGCCGTTGGCCCTGCCGCCAGCAGGACTTCGGCCAATACTTCACGCGAGGCTGGTACGAAATGCATCACTTCGAAACTAACACGTTCGGAGGCACTTGGAGCCCCTGTGTCGCGCCCGGGTCGCGGCATCTGTGGCCAATTCGTCACCGGGGGTCGCGCCGACGTGGGGTGGCCCGCGTTTTGCCGCCCGTGGCACTAGACTGGTGTGGATGTCGCAGAACCCAGCCTTCGCCGCCCCCGCCTCCGTTGACGGGAAATTGTCCGCGCAGATTTCCGACGCCCTGAAGAAGGACGACGCCGGATTGGTGGCCGCCGTCATCCAGCAGCACGGCACCGGTGAGGTGCTGATGCTCGGATGGATGGACGAGGAGGCACTGCGCCGCACCCTGACCACCGGGCGGGTGACCTTCTGGTCCCGCTCGCGCCAGGAATACTGGCGCAAGGGCGACACCTCCGGGCACTCCCAGCTGGTCCGCTCCGTGGCCCTTGACTGCGACGGCGACGCCCTGCTGGTGGTCGTCGACCAGATCGGCGCCGCCTGCCACACCGGGACGCGCACGTGCTTCGACGGCCGCGAACTGCCCGCCGTCGTGGGCCGCCGCGTTTCCTGATCTTCCCCCCGCTCCACTTCCGTACACGCAAGGACCATTCTTCGCTCATGCAAGCTCTCGGCGCCCTGACCCCCACCCGCGAGCAATTCCGCGCGCTCGCCGCGGAACGCCGCGTCATCCCCGTGACCATGAGGGTGCTGGCCGATGCGCTGACACCCATTTCGGTCTACCGCCGGCTGGCCAACGGACGGCCCGGAACGTTCCTGCTGGAATCCGCGGCGGCCGGGGGAGTGTGGTCCCGCTATTCCTTCATCGGCGTGAACTCGCCCGCCACCCTGACCACCGTCGACGGCAAGGCCCACTGGCTGGGCACCCCGCCGGCGGGCATGCCGACCGAGGGCAACCCGGTCGAGGTCCTGCGCGACACCGTCCGCGCGCTGCGCACCGAACCCCTGCCCGACCTGCCGCCGCTGACCAGCGGCATGGTCGGCTTCATCGGCTGGGAAGCGGTGAGGCACTGGGAGAAGCTGCCCAACCCCCCGGCCGACGACCTGCACCTGCCGGAAATCGCCATGAACCTGGTCGGCGACATGGCCGTGCACGACAACACCGACGGCACGCTGACGCTGATCGCCAACGCCATCAACTTCAACGGCACCACCGAGGGCGTCGACGGAGCCTACGACCACGCCGTCTCCCGCGTCCGGGACATGCTTGAGGTGCTCGGCGAGGCCGCCGAGAACCCGGTCTCGGTGCTCTCGGGCACCGATGTGCCGGCCGACGAACTCATGAACGCGGTGACCCACTCCTGGGACGAGGACTCCTACCGCCAGGCAGTGCTGCGCGGCAAGGAGGCGATAGTCGAGGGCGAGGTCTTCCAGATCGTGGTTTCGCGGCGCTTCGAGCTCGAAACGCACGCGGACCCGCTGGATGTCTACCGGATCCTGCGCGGCACCAACCCCAGCCCCTACATGTACCTGTACAGCTTGCAGGACGCGCACGGCAAGGACTACTCGATCGTCGGTTCCTCGCCCGAGGCGCTGGTCACCGTCAACGGCGACCACGTGGTCACCCACCCGATCGCCGGCTCGCGCCCGCGCGGGGCCAACTACGAGGACGACCAGCTGCATGAGAAGAACCTGCTGGCCGACGAGAAGGAACGCGCCGAGCACCTGATGCTGGTCGACCTCTCGCGCAACGACCTGTCCAAGGTCTGCGTCCCGGGCTCGGTCGAGGTCACCCAGTTCATGGAGGTCGAGCGCTTCAGCCACATCATGCACCTGGTCTCCAACGTGGTCGGGAAGCTGGCCGAGGGCCACGACGGCTACGACGTGCTGGCCGCGACCTTCCCGGCCGGCACGCTCTCCGGGGCCCCTAAGCCGCGTGCCCTGCAGCTGCTCGACGAATTCGAGCCCTACCGCCGCGGCATCTACGGCGGCGTGGTCGGCTACCTGGACTTCGCCGGCGACATGGACATGGCCATCGCCATCCGCTCCGCGCTTATCAAGGGCAACCGCGCCTACGTGCAGGCCGGCGGCGGCATTGTCGCCGACTCCGACCTGGACGCCGAGGCGCTGGAAACCATCAACAAGTCCGCCGCACCCCTGCGCGCCGTCTGGGCCGCCGGGACCATGGCGCCGGCACAAGTGGACGGCACCAACACATGAGCACCACAACGAAACCCCGCCGCAGCACCAAGCGCTCCGTGATGCTGCTGGGGCTGCTCGGCGCGGTGCTGGCGCTGGCCACCAGCACCCGGACCTGGATCAACGTCCAGCCCGAGGTCGGCTCCGTGAAGATCCCGCTGATCCAGATCGCGGGATCCGATGCCGCCACCGCCGTGGCCGCGCTGGCCGTGGTGGCCCTGGCCGGCTCGCTGGCCGCGATGATTGCCGGGAAGATCGCCCGCTACATCATCGCCGCGATCCTGCTGCTGGCCGGCGGCGGCATCGCCGGCGCCGGCATCTCGGTGCTTTCCGATCCCGTGTTTGCCGCCGCCACCAAGGTCGGGGAAGCCACCGGGTTGAACACCTCCGGCGGCGACTACGACCTGACCCCCTGGCCCTGGTTCGCGGTGCTGGCCGGCGCGATCCTCGTGGCCAGCGCGTTGCTGCTGGGCATCACCGGCCGGAACTGGGCCGGGTCGCGCAAGTACGCCCGCGACGCCGCGGCAACTGCGCCCGGGACCACGGCGGCCGAGCCGACGGGGCAGATCGATGAGATCTCCGGCTGGGACTCGCTCTCCCGGGGGGATGATCCCACCGGCTGATGCGCACACACTGCGCAACATGGCATGCCATCGCCTTAAAGAATGGCAGAATGGAATCAAGAAATGTATCGGGGTCACTCCCGATTGGCACGAGGTGAGAAGGAGTCTCCCACCATGGCTAACGCCAACACCCAGATCGATCCAATGCACGCAGAAGAAATCGGCCACGGCAACTCGAAGGCCGCTTGGGCGGCCGTCGGCATCATGATGGTCGGCTTCGTCGCCGGCGGCATCGCCTTCGCAGCGCACAACCACCTCGTGGTGTACATCTGCTCCGGCGTCGTCCTGCTCGGCCTGGTCGTCGGCTGGATCATGAAGAAGGCCGGCTACGGAGTCAACGGTTCCAAATCCGGTGACTCGCACTAGCCGTGAGCGTACTAACTGAAATCATCGCGGGCGTCCGGATCGATCTGGACGCCCGTCGGTCCATCCGGAGCCAGGCGCAAATCGAGACCGACGCCACTTTGGCGGCCCCGGCACGTGACGCCTACGCCGCGCTGGGCGGCAACACCGACCCCGGAGCACGCGACGCCTCGATGCGCGTGATCTCCGAGGTCAAGCGCAAATCCCCCTCCAAGGGGGAGCTGGCCGACATCGGCAGTCCCGCGGACCTGGCCCGTGCCTACACCGCCGGGGGCGCCTCGGTGATCTCCGTGCTGACCGAGGAACGCCGCTTCGGCGGTTCGCTGGCCGACTTCGACGCGGTGCGCGCCGCGGTGGACATCCCGCTGCTGCGCAAGGACTTCACCGTCGACGCCTACCAGATCCACGAGGCCCGCGCCCACGGTGCCGACCTGGTGCTGCTGATCGTCGCGGCCCTGGACGACGCGCAGCTGCGCGAATTCCTCGACCTGACCCACGCCCTGGGCATGAATGCCCTGGTCGAAACGCACACCGAGGAAGAGATCGCCCGCGCCGTGAAGCTCGGGTCCAAGATCATCGGCGTGAACGTGCGCAACCTCAAGACCCTTGAGGTGGACCGCGGCAACTTCGCCCGCCTGGCCCAGAACATCCCCTCCGACGTCGTCATCGTGGCCGAATCCGGGGTCCGCGACGTCGCGGATGTCGAGCACTACGCTTCCCACGGTGCCGACGCGATCCTGGTGGGCGAGGCCCTGGTCAAGGACAACGACCCGCGTGCCGCCGTCCAGCGCTTCATCGAGGCCGGAACCGCCGCCAAGCCGGCCCGCGCCCGCTAAGCAACACCCCCAAAACCCCTCGAAGAATTCCTGAGCAAGAAAAGGATGCGCCAGATGAACCCGATGACCGGTGACCCAGACCAGGGTGGAAGCAAGCCCGCCTCCGCGCCTTCCCATTCCCTGCGCCACGCCGCGGGTCCGTACTTCGGCGACTACGGCGGACGCTGGATGCCCGAATCCCTGATCGCCGCCATGGACGAGCTCAACGAGACCTTCGAGGCGGCCAAGGCCGACCCGGAGTTCATCGCCCAGGTCAAGGACCTGAACAAGAACTACTCGGGCCGCCCCTCGCTGCTCACCGAAGCCAAGCGCTTCTCCGAAGCCGCCGGAGGAGTGCGCGTCTTCCTCAAGCGCGAGGACCTCAACCACACCGGCAGCCACAAGATCAACAACGTCCTGGGCCAGGCGCTGCTGGCCAAGCGCATGGGCAAGACCCGCATCATCGCCGAGACCGGGGCGGGCCAGCACGGCGTCGCCTCGGCCACCGCGGCGGCCCTCATGGGCCTGGAATGCGTGGTCTACATGGGCGCGGAAGACACGCGCCGGCAGGCCCTGAACGTCGCACGCATGCAGTTGCTCGGCGCCACCGTCATCCCGGTGACCGCCGGCTCCCAGACGCTGAAGGACGCCATCAACGAGGCGCTGCGCGACTGGGTCGCCAACGTCGGAACCACCCACTACCTGCTGGGCACCGCCGCCGGCGGACACCCGTTCCCGGCCATGGTGCGCTACTTCCACGAAGTCATCGGCGAGGAGGCCCGCGAGCAGATCATCGCCCAGGCCGGACGCCTGCCGGACGCCGTGGCCGCCTGCATCGGCGGTGGCTCCAACGCCATCGGCATCTTCCACGGCTTCCTCGACGACGCCGATGTCGAGCTCTACGGCTTCGAGGCCGGGGGAGACGGCATCGACACCCCCCGCCACGCCGCGACCATCACACTGGGCAGGCCCGGTGTGCTGCACGGGGCCAAGAGCTACCTGATGCAGGACGACGACGGCCAGACCATCGAGTCGCACTCGATCTCCGCCGGCCTGGACTACCCGGGCGTCGGCCCGGAGCATGCCTACCTGGCCGACATCGGACGGGTGCACTACGAGCCGATCACCGACACCGAGGCCATGGACGCCTTCTCGCTGCTCTGCCGCACCGAGGGCATCATCCCGGCCATCGAGTCCTCGCACGCCCTGGCCGGCGTGCTGAAGATCGCCGAGCGGAAGATCGCCGCCGGTGCGGTGCCGAAAGAAACCATCATCATCGCCAACCTTTCGGGTCGCGGCGACAAGGACGTTGGAACCGCAGCGGAATGGTTCAACCTCATCGACACCGAAAAGGACGCCAAGTGAGCCCCGTATCCAAGAGTGCCGCGGCGATCGCCGCGGCCCGCGCCGAAGGCCGCCCGGCGCTGATCTGCTACCTGCCCGCCGGCTTCCCCGACGTGCAGGGCACCATTGACGCGGCCGTGGCGATGGCCGAGAACGGCGCCGACATCATCGAGGTCGGCATCCCGTACTCGGACCCCGTGATGGACGGCTCGGTCATCCAGGCCGCCACGGTCCAGTCGCTGGCCCAGGGCTTCAAGGTCGCCCAGGTGTTCGACATCGTCAAGGGCATCACCGAGCGTTGTTCCGCAACGGTCATGATCATGACCTACTGGAACCCGGTGCTGCGCATGGGCGTGGACGAGTTCTCCCGCCGCCTGGCCGAGGCCGGCGGCGCCGGGTTGATCACCCCGGACCTGGTTCCCGACGAGGCCGCCGAATGGATGGAAGCCTCCGACAAGTACGGCCTTGACCGCGTCTTCCTGGTCGCCCCGTCCTCCACCGAGGCACGCATGAAGGCCACCGTGGACGCCAGCCGCGGCTTCGTCTACTGCGTCTCGGTCATGGGCGTCACCGGCGCCCGCGCCGAGGTCTCCGACGCAGCTGCCGCCGTGGTCGCCGCGGCCCACGCCGCCGGAGCCGAAAACGCCTGCGTCGGCCTGGGCGTCTCGGCGCGCAAGCACGTGGAAGAAATCGGCGCCTACTCCGACGGCGTCATCGTGGGCACCGCCCTGGTCGCGGCCCTGCGCGACGGGGGAGTGGACGCGGTGGCCAAGCTGACCGCGGAACTCAGCGGGCGGGCAGTGAACGCATGATGCCGCTGGCCGTGGCTGGAGCCAATATCCTGGCCTCGATCCCGAGCCCGCCGTCCGAGTTCTCGAAATTCTCCATCGGCCCGCTGACCATCCACGCCTACGCGATCTGCATCATGATCGGCATCATTGCCGCCATGTGGATCGCCTCGAGGCGCTGGCGGGCCAAGGGCGGGCCGGAGGACGTGGTCTGGGACATCTGCATCTGGGCGATCCCCTTCGGCATCGTCGGCGGACGCCTCTACCACGTGCTGGTCACCGACCCCGAGTACTACTTCGGCCTCCAGGGCCAATCGGCGCACCTTTCCGAGATCCCGCAGATCTGGGCCGGCGGACTGGGCATCATGGGTGCCATCTCGCTGGGCTCCTTGGGTGCCTGGATCGCCTGCCGGCGTGCCGGGGTGCGCCTCTCGGCGTTCCTGGACGCCGCGGTCCCGGGCGTGCTGCTGGCCCAGGCCTTCGGCCGCTGGGGCAACTGGTTCAACCAGGAACTCTTCGGCAAACCCACCACGCTGCCGTGGGGCCTGGAAATCGACCCGAACAGCTACAACTTCCCCCCGGGCCTGCCGGCCGGAACCCTGTTCCAGCCCACCTTCCTCTACGAGTTCTTGTGGAACGTGGCCGGGGTATTCCTGCTGCTGGCCCTTGACCGGAAGTTCAAGCTGCGCCGGGCTTCCCTGTTCTGGACCTACATCCTGTGGTACGGCATCGGCCGGACCATCATGGAAACCATGCGCATCGACGCCGCGGACACCATCACCATCCTGGGCATCGGGCTGCGCGTGCACATGTGGCTGGCCATCGTCATGATCATCATGGGCGCCATCGGGTTGGCCTTCGTGCTCATCCGCCTGCGCCCGCTGCCGGATCCCGGGGTCTACCTCAAGGGCCGCGAACCCAAGGCCGAAGTCGCCGCCGGGACCACGGAAGCGGAAGAGCCCACGAAGGATGGCTCGAAGCCGGCGGACGAGCAGAAGCCGCCCGCCGACGGACCAGCCTCCTAGGCCCCATCCGCCCCGGCACGCGCGGGATTACCGGCAAGACCCCCTTTCATTCACGCCTCACCAGGTGGGGAAATGTGAAGGGGGTCTTTTCGCGTTACGACGAAACTTTCAGGAAACCCAAAAGTTCCAAGTCAGCAACGGGTTCGTAGTGGGCACGAAAACTGTTGGAAACAAAAGCGCGTATAAATCCGAAACATGCCGGTGCTACTCTTTTTTCACTGTGGCAGCACGGCCGGGCGCGGAGCACCCCTCCATCCGCACCCGAGGCTGCCGGCAACCACAATGACGTGGAAACGCACGACCCGCGGCCCGCCCACCGGCTGGAACACACGGTTGCCGCGCCCGCAGCATTGGTGCCACACCGACACCCCACACCAAGCCCCCAGCGGGGCACCGATTCGCGAACCCAAAAACTCCCTCGGCCACCGTCGTCCGAAGAACCAGACCCGCCGCCCACACACCGAGAAAGGGACAACTCATGAGCATGACCGGAGTCCAACTCAATGCCTCACCGCATCAGGGCGAGGAGATTTCCTCGCCCTACACCAGGTTTGCCGACGTCCCGGCAGCACAGGGACTCTACGATCCGGCAAACGAAAAAGACGCGTGCGGCCTGGCGGTCATTGCCACGCTGAACAAGGAGGCCAGCCACCAGATCGTGGAACAGGCCCTCGAGGCGCTGCGCCGCCTCGAACACCGCGGTGCCGTGGGCGCCGACGCCGGCACCGGCGACGGAGCCGGCATCCTCACCCAGATCCCCGACGCATTCTTCCGCGCGGTCACCGACTTCGCCCTTCCCGCCCCCGGCCGCTACGCCGCCGGCACCGCCTTCCTCCCGCAGGAGGCCGCGCAGCGCAACGCCGCCGTCACCGCCCTTGAGGAACTCGCCGCCGAAGAAGGCCTGACGGTCCTGGGCTGGCGCGACGTCCCGGTGAACACGCAGGCCATCGGCGCCACCGCCCTGGGCTGCATGCCGCACTTCTCCCAGCTCTTCCTGGGTGCCGCCGAAGACCACGAGGCCGACCTCGACGCCCGCGTCTTCCGCATCCGCAAGCGCGCCCAAAACAAGTTCGGGGTGTATTTCCCCTCGCTCTCCTCCGCGACCATGGTCTACAAGGGCATGCTCTCCACCGAGCAGCTCACCGAGTTCTACCCGGACCTGTCCGACGCCCGCTTCGCCTCGCGCCTGGGCATCGTGCACTCGCGTTTCTCCACCAACACCTTCCCCTCCTGGCCGCTGGCCCAGCCCTTCCGCACCATTGCCCACAACGGCGAGATCAACACCGTCAAGGGCAACCGCAACTGGATGCGCGCCCGCCAGTCCCAGCTGGCCTCCCCGCTGCTGGGCGAGGTCCCCGAGGAACTCTTCCCGATCTGCAGCCCCGGTGCTTCCGATTCGGCCTCTTTCGACGAGGTTGCCGAGCTGCTGGTGCTCTCCGGCCGCCCCGTGGCCCAGGCCATCATGATGATGATCCCCGAGGCCTGGGAAAACCACGCCACCATGGATGCGGACCGCCGCGCCTTCTACGAATACAACTCCATGCTCATGGAGCCCTGGGACGGCCCGGCCGCGGTCTCCTTCACCGACGGCAAGCAGGTCGGCGCGGTGCTGGACCGCAACGGGCTGCGCCCGGCCCGCTACTGGATCACCACCGACGGACTGGTCGTGCTGGCCTCCGAGGTCGGCGTCATCGACCTGGCCCCAGAGCAGATCTCCGCCAAGGGCCGCGTCGCCCCGGGCAAGATGTTCCTCATCGACACCGAGGCCGGACGCATCATCGACGATGCCGAGATCAAGTCGCAGGTCGCCGCCTCCGCACCGTGGGCCCAGTGGCTCAACGAGAACAAGATCAGCCTCACCGAGCTGCCGGACCTGGAGCACGTCAAGCACAACTCCGCCTCCGTGCAGATCCGCCAGCGCACCTTCGGCTACACCACCGAGGAACTGCGGATCCTGCTGGCCCCGATGGCCACCGCCGGCGCCGAGCCGCTGGGAGCCATGGGCACCGACACCCCCGTCGCGGTGCTCTCGGACCGCTCCCGCCTGCTCTTCGACTACTTCACCCAGTCCTTCGCCCAGGTCACCAACCCGCCGCTGGATTCCATCCGCGAGGAACTTGTCACCTCCCTGGGCACCAGCATCGGCCCGGACGGGAACCTGCTGGCCACCGGCAAGGTCGACGCCCGGCAGGTGTCCCTCGACTACCCGGTGATCACCAACGACGACCTGGCCAAGATCGCCAACATCCGCGACGAATCAGGCGCCAAGGTCGCCCTGAAGGTCCGCGGGCTCTACCGCCCCGAGGGCGGGGAATCGGAGCTGCGCGCCCGCCTGCAGGAAATCTGCGAGAAGGTCTCCGCCGCCATCAACCGCGGCGTGAAGTTCATCGTGCTCTCGGACAGGGACTCCAACGCCCAATGGGCGCCGATCCCGTCGCTGCTGCTCACCTCCGCGGTGCACCACCACCTGCTCAAGAGCGCCAACCGCACCAAGACCTCCCTGGTCATCGAGGCCGGGGACGTGCGCGAGGTGCACCACGTGGCGGTGCTCGTGGGCTACGGCGCCTCGGCGATCAACCCCTACCTGGCGCTGGAATCCGTGGAGGAAATGGCCACCCAGGGCGAGCTCGGCTCCGTGACCCCGGCCAAGGCGCAGACCAACCTGATCAAGGCGCTGGGCAAGGGCCTGCTGAAGATCATGTCCAAGATGGGCATCTCCACCGTGGCCTCCTACTGCGGCGCCCAGACCTTCGAGGCCCTGGGCCTGTCCCAGCGCGTGGTCGACCAGTACTTCACCGGCACCTCCTCGCAGCTCGGGGGAGTGGGCCTGGACATCATCGCCACCGAAACCGCGATGCGCCATGCCGCCGCCTACCCGGCGGACCTGAACCCCGATGCGCACCGCGTGCTGGAGACCGGCGGCGAATACCAGTGGCGCCGCGAGGGCCCGCCGCACCTGTTCAACCCGGAGACCGTCTTTAGGCTGCAGCACGCCACCCGCGAACGCCGCTACGACATCTTCAAGGCCTACACCCGGGGCGTCGACGACCAGGCCAAGGGACTGATGACGCTGCGCGGGCTGCTGGACTTCAAGACCGGCGAACGCGCGCCCATCGACATCGAGAAGGTGGAGCCGGTGTCGGAAATCGTGAAGCGCTTCGCGACCGGGGCCATGAGCTACGGCTCGATCTCCGCCGAGGCGCACGAGACCCTGGCCCGCGCCATGAACCGGCTGGGCGGCAAGTCCAACACCGGCGAAGGCGGCGAAGACGTGGACCGCCTGCTGGATCCGGAGCGCCGCTCCGCGGTCAAGCAGATCGCCTCGGGCCGTTTCGGGGTCACCAGCATGTACCTCACGCACGCCGATGACCTGCAGATCAAGATGGCCCAGGGTGCCAAGCCCGGCGAGGGCGGCCAGCTGATGGCCAACAAGGTCTACCCGTGGGTGGCCCGCACCCGCCACTCCACCCCCGGTGTGGGATTGATTTCCCCGCCGCCGCACCACGACATCTACTCGATCGAGGACCTGGCCCAGCTGATCCACGACGCGAAGTGCTCCAACCCGGGTGCCCGCGTCCACGTGAAGCTGGTCTCCGAGGTCGGCATCGGCACCGTCGCGGCCGGCGTCACCAAGGCCAAGGCCGACGTGGTGCTGGTTTCCGGGCACGACGGCGGCACCGGAGCCTCCCCGCTGAACTCGCTGAAGCATGCCGGCGTGCCCTGGGAGCTCGGCCTGGCCGAGACCCAGCAGACGCTGATGCTCAACGGGCTGCGCGAACGCGTCACCGTGCAGGTCGACGGGCAGCTGAAGACCGGCCGCGACGTGGTCATCGCCGCGCTGCTGGGCGCCGAGGAATTCGGCTTCGCCACCGCCCCGCTGGTGGTCGCCGGCTGCATCATGATGCGCGTCTGCCACCTGGACACCTGCCCGGTCGGCGTGGCCACGCAGAACCCGGAGCTGCGCGCCCGCTTCACCGGCCAGGTGGACCACGTGGTGAACTTCTTCGAGTTCCTCGCCCAGGAGGTCCGCGAGATCCTCGCGGAACTCGGCTTCGCGACCCTCGAGGAGGCCATCGGCCAGGCGGAGATGCTCGACACCCGCGCCGCGGTGGGCCACTGGAAGACCGCCGGGCTGCACCTGGAAAAGATCTTCAACACCGCCGGCTCCAAGCCCGGGGCGGCACGTTCGCGCACCGGGTCCCAGGACCACGGGCTTCAGGCGCACTTCGACAACCAGCTCATTGCAGCCTCCGCTCCGGCCTTGGAACGCCGCGAAATGGTCGTTCTTGACCTCCCAATCAAGAACACCGACCGCTCGGTGGGCACCATGCTCGGCCACCACGTCACCCGCACCTTCGGCACCGACGAACTGGCGGAGGGGACCATCGCGGTCACCCTGCGCGGGCACGCGGGCCAGTCCCTCGGCGCGTTCCTGCCCGCCGGCATTGCGCTGGACCTGGTCGGGGACGCCAACGACTACGTCGGCAAGGGGCTGTCCGGCGGACGGATTTCCGTGCGCGCCGATGAACGCTCCGGCTTCAACCCGGCCGAGCAGGTCATTGCCGGAAACGTCATCGGCTACGGCGCCACCAGCGGCGAGCTGTTCATCGCCGGGCTGGTGGGCGAACGCTTCGCCGTGCGCAACTCCGGGGCCACCGCGGTGGTCGAGGGCATCGGCGACCACGGCTGCGAATACATGACCGGCGGAACCGCGCTGGTGCTCGGTCCGACCGGACGCAACTTCGCCGCCGGCATGTCCGGGGGCACGGCCTACGTGCTGGACCTGGACACCGCGGCGCTGAACCCGCTGGCCGTGGCCAACGAGGACCTGTTGCTCTCCGGCCCCGACGAGGCGGACTGCGTGCTCATCAAGGAACTGCTCACCAAGCACGTGGCCCACACCGGCTCCGCGCTGGCCGCCAGCCTGCTGGCCGACTGGCCGGTGGCCGCGGCCCGCATCACCAAGGTGCTCCCGCGGGACTACGCCGCGGTGTCCCAGGCACGAAACACTGCCGTCCATGAAGGATTCGACCCCGATTCAGCAACCGTCTGGAACAGGATTTTGGAGGTGACCCGTGGCTAATCCACGTGGATTCCTGGAGGTGCGCGAACGCGTCACCGTGCCCAAGCGCCCCGTTTCGGTGCGCATCATGGACTACCGAGAGGTAACATCCAGGCAGGACGCCGGCGTGCTGAAAAAGCAGGCCGGGCGCTGCATGGACTGCGGCGTGCCCTTCTGCCACAACGGCTGCCCGCTGGGCAACCTCATCCCGGAGTGGAACGCACTGGTCCACGAGGGACGGATGGCCGAGGCCGCCGAGCGCCTGCACGCGACCAACAACTTCCCGGAGTTCACCGGGCGGCTGTGCCCGGCCCCCTGCGAGTCCTCCTGCGTGCTGGGCATCAACCAGCCGGCCGTAACAATCAAGCAGGTCGAGGTCGAGATCGCCGACACCCTGATTGCCTCCGGCGGGCTCGAGCCGGTGCTGGCCGTGCGCCACACCGACAAGCGCATCGCCGTGATCGGCTCGGGCCCCGCGGGCCTGGCCGCAGCCCAGCAGCTGACCCGTGCCGGGCACACCGTGGCGGTGTACGAGCGCGACGAGAAGGTCGGCGGGCTGCTGCGCTACGGCATCCCCGACTTCAAGATGGGCAAGGACGTGCTGGAGACCCGGCTGGCCCAGATGGAGGCCGAGGGAACCGTGTTCCGCACCGGGGTCTCGGTGGGCACCGACATCGAATTCGACGCCTTGAACAGGCTCTACGACGCGGTGATCGTGGCCACGGGCGCCACCGTGCCGCGCGATTTGCCGGTCCCCGGACGCGACCTCGAGGGCGTGCACTTCGCCATGGACTACCTGGTGGATTCGAACCAGGTGGTGGCCGGAGAGCGTGAAGGCCTGCGGATCGATGCCGCCGGCAAGCACGTGGTCATCCTCGGCGGCGGCGACACCGGGGCCGACTGCCTGGGCACCGCGACCCGCCAGGGAGCGGCCTCCGTGACCACCCTGGCCATCGGCGCCCAGCCGCCGGCCGAGCGTCCGGCGCACCAGCCCTGGCCCATGGCACCGATCATCTTCGAGGTCCAGTCGGCACACGAGGAAGGCGGCGAGCGGATGTATTTGGCCGCCACGGTCAACTTCACAGGCGAGCACGGCAGGGTGATGGGTGTTACTCTGGCAGAGACCGAATTCATAGACGGTCAGCGCCTTCCGAAGCCGGGCACCGAGCGGGTCATTCCCGCGGATCTGGTCTTCCTGGCCCTGGGGTTCACCGGACCCGAGCAGGCCGGCTTCCTGGAACAGGCCAACACCGAGTTTGATGACCGGGGCAGCGTCGCCCGCGATGGTTACTACATGACCAACACCCCGGGGGTGTTCGCGGCAGGCGATGCCGGACGCGGACAATCCCTGATCGTGTGGGCCATAGCCGAGGGACGATCCTGTGCCGCGGCCGTGGACAAATACCTGATGGGCGAAACCCGCCTTCCGGCCCCCGTCTCTCCGACGGATCGGGCCATCAGCATGTTGTGAAACGGATGCACCTCTGATGCGGTGTTTTCCCGACCTGAGAAATGGAAAGGCAGATAGGCTAACCGTATGAGACGCGCAAAAATCGTGGCCACCTGGGGCCCGGCGATCGGTACCTACGACAAGACATTGGCAGTGCTCAAGGCGGGTGTCGACGTCGCCCGGCTGAACATGAGCCACGGCGACCACTCGATGCACGCCGAGAACCTCGGCAACGTCCGTGCGGCGGCCGAGGAGCTCGGCCGCCCGGTGGGCATCTTTGCCGACCTGCAGGGACCGAAGATCCGCCTGGGCCGCTTCGTGGACGACGCCAAGCACATGCTCAAGGTCGGGGACACCTTCACCATCGTGATTGCCGACGTGCTGGGGGACGGCTCGTTCTGCTCCACGACGTTCAAGGGCCTGCCCACCGATGTCAACGTGGGCGACATCCTCTTGATCAACGACGGCAAGGTCGCCCTGCGCGCAACGGCCGTGGATGACGAGAAGGTCGTCACCGAGGTCGTCGTGGGCGGGGAGGTGTCCAACAACAAGGGCATCAACCTTCCCGGCGTGGCCGTGAACGTTCCCGCCCTGAGCGAAAAGGACGAGGAGGACCTGCGCTGGGCCATCCGGGCCGGCGTCGACATGGTCGCCCTGTCCTTCGTGCGCAACGCCGCCGACATCGGGCGCGTGCACGAGATCATGGACGAGGAAGGCCGGCGCCTTCCGGTCATCGCCAAGATCGAAAAGCCGCAGGCGGTTGACGCGCTGGAAGAAATCATCGACGCCTTCGACGCCATCATGGTGGCCCGTGGCGACCTCGGCGTGGAGCTTCCGCTCGAGGAAGTCCCGCTGGTGCAGAAGCGCGCCATCGAGCTGGCCCGCCGCTGGGCCAAGCCGGTCATCGTGGCGACCCAGGTGCTCGAGTCGATGATCGAATCCCCGACGCCGACCCGCGCCGAGGCCTCGGACTGCGCCAATGCCGTCCTCGACGGTGCCGACGCGGTCATGCTCTCGGGGGAGACCTCGGTGGGCGAATACCCCATCGAGACCGTCGAGACCATGGCACGGATCATTTCCTCCACGGAAAAGCATGGACTGGACCGCATCCCGCGCCTGGGCTCCAAGCCCAAGACCCGTGGCGGCGCCATCACCCGTGCCGCCGTGGAAATCGCCGACCAGTTGGATGCCAAGTACATCGTGGCCTTCACCCAGTCCGGCGATTCGGCCCGACGCCTGTCCCGGCTGCGCCCGGTTCGCCCGGTCCTGGCCTTCACCCCGCTGCCGCAGACCTACAACATCATGACCCTGATGTGGGGCATCCAGCCGCGCCTGGTCGAGTACGCCGACCACACCGACAAGATGACCGCACAGGTCGACCGCGCCCTCCTGCAGGAAGGCCTGGCCGAGATCAACGACATTGTCTGCATCGCCGCCGGGTCGCCTCCCGGACAGGCCGGGTCCACCAACTCGTTGCGCGTCCACAAGGTCGGCGACCTTGCTGACGCCGGCCAGCTCGGCGACGGCAAGCCGATGCCCGCTCGCGAGAAGGTCGGTCCGTGGGACTCGGACAAGGGCGAGGGCGAAAACAGCCACACCATCTAGCCGGTTCGAGGTGCGGCAGGGGCCGGACTTCCACCACGATTCCCTTGGGGGACCGCGGTGGGGGTCCGGCCCTTTCGTTTTCAGTCAGTCAGCTCCACCGGCACGGCGATGACATCCACCATCGCACCGTTCCGGAGCACCGTCACGGGCAGCGGCACACCGATGGCTTCGGTGAACAACTGCTTTTGCACGCTTTCGGCGCTGGACACCGGGCGCCTCCCGACGGTCAGCACCAGGTCTCCGGGTTTCAACCCGGACTTCTCCGCCGGGGACCCGGCGATGACATCGGCAACGCGCAGTCCCTGCCGCTGGCCCATGCGCAACGCCAGCGTCTCGTTGAGCGCAAACGGGGCACTGACCAGGCCCAGATAGGCGCGCCGGACACGCCCGTCGGCCATCAGCGCGGCGATGATCCGCCGGGTGGTCGCGTTGATCGGAACGGCCAGGCCCAAGCCCGCGCCCGCCACGGCCGTGTTGATGCCGACGACCCGGCCGCGGGCATCGGCCAGCGCCCCGCCCGAATTGCCCGGGTTCAGCGCGGCATCGGTTTGGATGACGTCCTCGATCACCCGCCGGGCCCGGCCAAGTGCGGTGGGGATGGATCGCCCCAGCCCGCTGACCACCCCCGCGGTCACCGAACCGGCCAGGCCCAGCGGGTTGCCCACGGCGATCACCAGTTGGCCCACCCGCAGTCCCTCGGCGTCGCCGAGTCGGGCCGGTGCCTGCATGTGGGATAGGCCGCGGATCACGGCCAGATCGGACAGGGCGTCCGCTCCTCTGATCTCCAGGTCCGTTGCCGTGCCGTCGGCAAAGGTCGCCCGTCCGGCAGTGGCCCCGGCAGCCACGTGGGCATTGGTCAGCATGAAGCCTTCGTCGGTGAAGACCACGGCGGAACCCGCGCCAAGGCGCACCGGGCCACCGCGGCCGGTACGCATCATCTCGACGGCCGCAACATGCGGCCCAACCTCTTCGGCAACGCCGATGACGGTCCGGGAATAGGCGTCCATCACGTCTTCAGACCCAAGCCCGGATTCGGAAATATCGAAAGGCTCATTCACCGCACGCCTCCAGGGGTGCCAATGGTCGGATATTGGCGACGCTTCCTGCCCACGCACCGGCAGCGCCACATGCCTATACAACGAAAGCGGTGCCCACCGTAGTCCCGCCATGGATACGCCATGGGAGAACGGCGAAGCAGGACAGCATGAATTTCCAGGTATCCCGCAATGCCCATTTTGCTGGTCGTCTCCGAGCGCCGGATCCAGCGGTCCCGCCATACCCTTCAATCAATGTGGCCCAAGAAATGAGGTGGGGTGCCCAATGGAAAGAAGAAGCACACAAATGGATGTCAAAGTGGTGGTCGGCATTGACGCCGGGGAATTGTTTTCCGGAAATGACAAAGGCCCCGATCCCTTGTGAAACAGGGGATCGGGGCCGGTTGTGCCCGAGGTGGGACTCGAACCCACACACCTTTCGATACTGCATTTTGAGTGCAGCGCGTCTACCATTCCGCCACTCGGGCGGGCACATTTTGAAGCAGCGAGAATAAGCGTAACTGATGATTGCTTTGCGCAGAAATCCTCGCGTCCTTGCGGTTATCCACTGTACATGCAGATAGGCTTAACCGTAAAACCGAGAGTCGATGACAGCCCCGGTCACCCCGGGAATGAAGGAGCACCCATGAGCGATCTGCCCGAAGTAACACGAATTGATCCCGAGCCCGGCACCGGCGCACCCCGCCGCGTGATTGTTGCCGAGGATGAAACCCTGATCCGCCTCGACATCGTCGAGATCCTGCGCGGCGAGGGCTACGACGTGGTTGCCGAGGCGGACAACGGGGAAAAGGCCATCGAGCTGGCTCGCGAGCACAAGCCAGACCTGGTACTGATGGACGTCAAGATGCCGGTCATGGACGGCATCACGGCGGCCGAGACCATCGTCAAGGAGCGCATCGCCCCCGTGGTCCTGCTGACCGCCTTCAGCCAGAAGGAATTGGTGGAACGCGCCCGCGAGGCCGGAGCCATGGCGTACGTCGTCAAGCCATTCACTCCCGCGGACCTGGTGCCGGCCATCGAGATCGCCATCTCCCGCTACGAAGAAATCCGCGCGCTGGAGAAAGAGGTCGGCGACCTCACCGAGCAGTTCGCCACGCGCAAGCTCGTCGAGCGCGCCAAGAGCCTGCTGACCACCAAGATGGGCCTGACCGAACCCGAGGCGTTCCGCTGGATCCAGAAAACGTCCATGGACCGCCGCCTGTCCATGCGCGAAGTCGCCGAGACCGTCATCGACCAGGTCAAGTAGCCAAGCACCAGGAACGCCCTCGACGGGGCCGCAGAATCCCCGACACGGGAATTCCTCGGCCCCGTTTGCATTTTTCCTGCTGCCACGGGCGCGTTGGCTCGATAGGATTCTTGGGACAGGCGATGCAGGGCAATCAACCTCGAGGAAAGAGCCACCGTGCCACACCCGGGTTCACCGATGGGTGAGCAATTCGAACTCTCCGGAACCATCGACGGCCGCACACAGCACGCGGTGGTGACCCAGATCGGTGCCGCATTGCGCAGGCTGGTGGTCGACGGGGTGGAACTTGTCCAGGACTACCCGCAAGACATGGCCGCGCCCTCCGCGGCCGGCGTCGTCCTGGTGCCCTGGCCCAACCGCATTGCCGGAGGAACCTGGAGCCACGACGGCATCGAGGAACATCTGGTGATCACCGAACCGGAGCGCAACAACGCCAGCCACGGCCTGCTGCGGCACAGCAGCTATCGGCAGGCAAACCGCACAAACCACAGCGTGGCCTTGGCGGCGGAGATTTCGCCCGCGCCCGGGTATCCCTTCGAACTGGCCACGTCCGTGCACTATGAATTGGTGGCGGACGGGTTGCAGGTCACCCACAGGCTGGAGAACCTCGGCACGTCCAAGGCCCCGGTGGCCGTGGGAGCCCATCCCTACCTGCGGGTCGGTGACACCCCGGTGGGCGAGCTGACACTGGTCATAGACGCCGCGCAGCACTTGGAAGTCGACGAGGCGATGATTCCCGTCGGGCGGCCGTTGCCGGTGGACGGCACGAACCTGGACTACCGGCACGGCAAGAAATTGGGCAACGTCTCCCTCGACAATGCGTGGACGGATCTCACGCGCGTGGCCGACGGCGGTTCACGGCACTACCTGGAGGCACCGGATGGAACCCGTGTGGAATTGCACATGGATCGGAACTACGGGTTCATCCAGGCCTACACCACGCAAACCTTCAAGGGCCCGGAAGGTCCGGTGCACGCGGTGGCCCTGGAACCGATGACCGCGGCGGCGAACGCCTTCAACAACGGAATGGGACTGCGGTGGCTGGCGCCGGGCGAGATCTGGGAATCCTCGTGGGGGATCAGGCATGTGGCCGCGGGCGGTTCCCGATGAACAATGGAAGCTCGGCAACGTACAACGCGTGGAAGGAAGCTGCGTCCCGATGAAAACCCAAGGTGTGGTCCTGAGTTTGGCGGTGAGGGATGCCGCGCGCTCCCTGGCCTTCTACCGCGACGTGGTGGGCGTCGAAAACGCCACGCTCGCCATGGGCATGGTCTGCCTGGAACTGCCGGGAATGACGATCTTCCTGGCCGAGACCGAGGCCTTTACCAAGTATTCGCGCGAGGCCAAGCGCACGCCGCTGCTTCCGGTGCCCGCCACCGACGCCTTCCTCAGCTGCGCCATCGCCACCGAGTACGAGGTCGACGAAATACTCGCCGCGGTGGCCGATTCGGAGGGCAAGGGCTTTACGGCCCACCGCATACCGCACGTCAGCGGACGGATGCAATACGTCGGCACCTTCGCCGATCCGGACGGCCATCTCTGGCAGCTGGTCTGCAACCTCACCGACGCCGAAGGCCACACGCAGTAGGCCGGCCCGGTCCCTCGTTACTCTTCGAAGCGCGAGGGATCGCCCAGCCCCACCCGGGAGATCACTGCCTCGCCGCTGGAGTAGTCGATGACGGTGGTCGGCTCGGTCCCGCATTCGCCGGAATCGATGACGCCTTCGATCACGTTGTCCAGCGCCTCCTTGATTTCCCAACCCTGGGTCATCGGATCCTCTTCGCCCGGAAGCAACAGCGTGCTGGAAAGGATGGGCTCCCCGAGCTCGTCAAGCAGCGCACGGACCACTGCATTGTCGGGGATGCGCACACCGATGGTCTTCTTCTTGGCCTGCATCAGCCGACGCGGGACTTCCTTGGTTGCCGGCAGGATGAAGGTGTAGCTGCCCGGGGTCACCGCCTTGATGTTGCGGAAGACCTTGTTGTTGACCTCCACGTACTGGCCCAACTGGGCGAAGTCCTTGCACACGAGCGTGAAGTGGTGCTTGTCGTCGACCTGGCGGATGGACCGGATCCGGTCCAGCGCCTCGCGGTTGCCGATCTGCGCGCCCAGGGCGTAGCAGGAATCTGTGGGGTAGGCGATCAGCCCGCCATTGCGTATCAGTTCCACGGCCTGGGCGATCGCGCGCGGCTGTGGGTTTTCGGGGTGAACATCAAAGAATCTAGCCATTGAACGAGCTTACGGCTCCGCGCCGGTTCGCGCACTCCCTTTACACGATTCCCACAGGTTCTCCCGGGGTCGGTGTGCTCTGGTCACGGGCCGGTTTCGGTGCGTAGACTCCAAGCCATGGTGACATCGGGGGAAGTCCCGCTTCCACGCAGGGTCATCGGCACCTATGCTCTCGGTTCGATGGGCACCGGCGGGTTTTCCACGCTCCCCGGGCTGGTGCTGATCTACTACATGACCGACACCCTGGGCATCGCTGCGCTGGGCGCTGGCCTGCTGCTGGGCGTGGCCAAGATCTGGGACGTGCTCATCGACCCGATCATCGGGATCCGCAGCGACCGCGACCTGGCCGCCACGGGTTCACGGCACCGCTTCATGGTCGCCGGTGGATCCCTGCTGCCGCTGTTCTTCATCCTCACCTTTGCCGTGCCGGCGGGCCTGGGCCAACTTGCGGCGGGGCTGTGGGTGTTGGTGGCATTCACCGCCACCGCCACGGCCTTCAGCCTCTTCCAGGTCCCGTACATGGCCCTGCCGGCCGAACTGACCGCCAGCTACGACCAGCGCACCCGACTGTTGTCCCTGCGCGTGCTCGTCCTGTCCCTGGCGATCCTGCTCTTCGGTGCCGGGGGACCGGCGCTGCGCACCCTGGGCGGGGAAAACCAATGGCTTGGATATTTCCTGATGTCCGTCGTGGCCGGAATCGTCATCGGAGCCAGTCTCCTGGCCAGCGCCCGGGTTGCCCCCAGGGGCGGAACCCGGGCCACGGTGCAACGAGCCCCGATCCGCCAAGGCTATCTCCGGGGCCTGGCGGTGCTGCGGCGCAGCCAGCCGTTCCGCGCGCTGCTGCTGGCCTTCGCACTGCAGGGCCTGGCCACCGGAGGAATGCTTGCCGGGGCCCAATACGTCGCCACCTGGGTGCTGCACGACGAGGAAGCGGTGACGTTCCTGTTCATCGCCCTGATCGGCCCGGCACTGCTCTTTGCCCCGATCTGGCGGATGGTCGCCCGGCGGATCGGCAAGGAACGCAGCTACCTGCTCTCCAGCGTCCTGTTCGGCCTCGCCGCCCTGGCCCTGGCCGGGATGCTCCTCCGGCCCGGAACCTGGGTGTACCTCCCGGTGGCGCTCGCCGGGGCCGGATATGCCGGGATGCAGTCGCTGCCGATGTCGATGCTGCCCGATGTCATCACCCACGATGCCCTGGAACACGGACAGGGCAATGCCGGGATCTTCGGCGGGGTGTGGACGGCGGGGGAAACCACCGGCATGGCCCTGGGCGCCGTGATCCTCACCGTCGTCCTGGCTGCCAGCGGATACGCCGAGTCCCTGGCGGGCGAAGCCACCACCCAGCAACCCGCGGCCGTCACCGGAATCATCCTGGCCTTCAGCGTGCTCCCCGCCCTGGTCATTGCCCTGAGCCTGTGGGCGTTCCGCCGCTACCCGCTGCGCGAATCAAACTTCAACCAACCGCTCGGCACCACTGCGGAGTAAAGGGGAAAACCGGAGATGCCACAAGACGCAGAAGCGATCCTGGACCAACTCAGGTCTTGGCGGGCACAGGATGCACCCACCCACGGGGGACACGTCATGTCCTACGTCTACGACTCGGGGCTGGCCGAACTGGACGCGCTCGCCGAACAGGCCATGGCCCTGGTGCAACCGGTCAACGGGCTTGACCCCACCATGTTCACTTCCGTGGCCCACATGGAACGCGACCTCATCACCTTCGCCCGCGACCTGCTCGGCGGGGACCGCACCGTGGTGGGAACCGCCACCAGCGGCGGGACCGAAAGCAGCCTGCTGGCAGTGAAGACCGCCCGGGCCAACCACCGCGGCAGCGCACAACCCAGGATTCTCGCGCCAGCCAGCGTCCACGCAGCCTTCCACAAGGCCGCCGAATACCTGGGCCTGTCCCTTGACCTGGTCCCGGTGGGCCGCAACGGCCAGGTCGACCCCGAGGCGGTGATCGCCCGGATGGGCCAGGACACCGCCCTGGTCGTTCTCTCGGCACCGTCCTATCCGCACGGGGCCCTCGACCCGATCGAACCGGTTGCCGCCGCCGCCCTGGCCCGCGGGATCGACTGCCACGTCGACGCCTGCTTCGGCGGGTGGATCCTGCCGTTCTGGGACGGGCTGCCGCCCTGGGACCTGTCGGTTCCGGGGGTCACCAGCCTGGCCGCCGACCTCCACAAATACGGATACGCACCCAAGGGCATCTCGGTGTTGCTGACCAAGGGCGCGCAGCGCCAGCACGGCCAATACTTCGCCACCACCGATTGGCCGGGCTATCCGGTGGTGAATCCCACGTTGCTGGGTTCGAAGTCCGCCGCACCGCTGGCCGCGGCCTGGGCCGTCACCAGGCACCTGGGCGTCGGCGGATATGCGGCGCTCGCCGAGTCCTGCAAGCGCTCCACCGCGGCATTGGCCGCCTGCATCAAGGGCATCGAGGGACTGGAAGTGGTGGGTTTCCCGGCCGGCCCGCTGCTGGCCGTGGCCCGGGATCCGGGTGCGGGCGAGCGGTCGGGCATCGATCCGCACCTGTGGGCCGACCGGCTGGCTGCCTCCGGATGGCACCTGCAGCTGCAGCCGGGCTACCGGCAGCCCGACGGCAGCTGGCTGGCACGCACCACGCACCTGACCATCACCCCGGTCACCGAATCGGTGCTGCCCCAATTGTGCGCGGCGCTGGCCACCTGCGCCGACGAGGTCCGCGGCGTCGCGGGCGTGGACCCGCAACAGGTTCTCGCCGCATTGGGTCCGTCGGCCGCCGCGGGTGCGGAACCCGACGGGGGGCCGCGTGTGCTCTCCGCCATGGGTGTTTCCCCTGCGGATGGCTCGCTGCCCAAGGACATGGCTCCGCTGCTGGCCCTAGTCGAGGCCCTGCCGCGCGCGGCCTCCGGGAAGCTGCTCATCGAGCTTCTGGCCGGCCTGGTGGCACCGCTTGACCGGGATCCGGGCCCGAAACCCTGAGCCGGCGGGGATGCCGGTTCGAGGCGTGAAGTCGCTCACGTCGGTTCCGCGGCCCGCCCGTGCATGCCTATACACGGGCGGGGAAGGGGTATCGGCGTGCTGCCCGGGGAATTGACTAGCGCGGGGCAGGCCATATGATGAATCTGCGACTTAGGTGAACAGACCCCCAACATTGGGCAAACAATGCGGGAATTTTCGGAGTCACCCAGCGCGAACCGGCCCTCGCCCGCAATCCCAAGATTGGTTTATACATGGATCTGACGCTCATCGTCGTCCTGGTCATTGCACTTGCCTTGTTCTTTGATTTCACCAATGGCTTCCACGACACCGCCAACGCGATGGCTACGCCCATCGCGACCGGTGCCATCAAGCCGAAGGCCGCAGTCGCGCTAGCCGCGGTTCTCAACCTTGTTGGTGCATTCCTTTCAACCGAAGTCGCCAAGACCATTTCCGGAGGCATCATCAAGGAGGGCGGGGACACCGGCGTGCAAATCATGCCGGCGATGATCTTCGCGGGCCTGATGGGTGCCGTCGTCTGGAACATGCTCACCTGGCTGCTCGGCCTGCCTTCCAGCTCATCGCATGCCCTCTTCGGCGGACTGATCGGCGCCGCCATCGTGGGTGCCGGGTTCGGCGCCATCGACTACAGCGTGCTGATGTCCAAGGTCCTGCTGCCGGCACTGGTGGCACCGGTCATTGCCGGTACCTCCGCCTATCTGTGCACCAAGCTGGCCTACTCGGTCACCAAGCGCCAGTCCGGCCTCGCCTCCCCGAAGCGCGGCGGATTCCGCTACGGACAGATCTTCTCCTCCTCGCTCGTGGCCCTGGCCCACGGCACCAACGATGCGCAGAAGACCATGGGTGTCATCACGCTGACCCTGGTTGCCTCCGGGTTGCAGGATGCCGGAACCGGCCCGCACTTCTGGGTCATTGCCTCCTGTGCCCTGGCCATCGCACTGGGCACCTACATGGGTGGCTGGCGCATCATCCGCACCATGGGCTCGGGCCTGACCGACGTCAAGCCCGCCCAGGGCTTCGCCGCAGAAACCTCCACCGCCGCGGCCATCCTGGTCTCCTCGCACCTGGGCTTTGCACTGTCCACCACGCAAGTCGCCTCCGGGTCCGTGATCGGTTCCGGGCTGGGCCGCAAGGGCGCAGAAGTCCGCTGGGGGACGGCCGGGCGCATTGCCCTGGGCTGGCTCTTCACGCTCCCGGCCGCCGCGATCATCGGGGCCGCGGCCGCGGCACTCGCCCACCTGGGCAACGGTGGACTGGTCATCGTCAGCATCCTGGGACTCGGTGCCTTGCTCGTCATCTGGATCCTGTCCCGCCGCGAAATCGTGGGACACAACAACGCGATCAGCGACGTTGATGTCTCCGGTGCCGCAGTGAACATCCCCACCAAAAAGCAGCGTCGCAAGATGGAGCGCGCCAAGGCCAAGCAGGAGAGCAAGTAATGACCATTCAGTGGGATGAATTCCTGATCGTCGCCGTCACCACCTGGGTCGCCGCCCTGTTCATCGTCGGGGCATACTCCTTTGGCGTGCGCATGCTCGCCGTCGGTGAAGATGCCAAGCGTTCGGCCATGCCGGCCAAGCTCGCCGCCTACGGCTGCTTTGCCATGTGCGGCATTGTGGTCCTTTTCGGGATCATCCTGATCGTGCCCTCGCTCAGTGAAAAGATTCTCGGCGCCTAAGCCGCACGCCGGCCGAACCACCCTGCGCTTTCGCCCGCCCGGATCCAATGGATCCGGGCGGGCGAAAGCCGGTTAAGCACGGATTGCGGCCCTCGGGCCGCGAAACCCCCGTGCCGGATACCGGCGGCGGGGCCGTGCCCATGGATAGGATGGGCCCCATGACGCAATTCAGGTATTTCGTGGCGGCCTCGGCCGACGGCTACATTGCCGATGACAACGATCGACTCGACTGGCTCATGGAGTTTGACGGGTTCGAGGGGCAGGCGGAAAGCTACGCCGAATTCATGGGGCAGATCGGGGCCGTCGCCATGGGCGCCGACACCTACTCCTGGCTGCTTAACCAGGCGCTCGAGGAATGGCCCTACGCGGGGCTGCCGGTGTGGGTCTTCACGCACCGGGAACTTGCCGCGTTCCCCGGAGCCGATTTGACCTTCGTCCGCGGCGACGTGACCGAATGGGCCGGGGACGTGGCACGCAGCGCGAACGGCAAAGACGTCTGGGTCCTGGGGGGCGGCTCGCTGGCCGGCCAGTTCGTGGACGAGGGGCTGCTCGACGAGCTGCTGCTCTACACCATGCCGGTCTTGCTCGGCGGCGGCCGTCCGCTGTTTGCCATGCGCGGGCACACCAAGCTGACCCCGACCTTCAGCCGGGAATATCCCGGGGGAGTGCGCGAGACCCGGTTCGACATCGTCAAGGCACCGGGCCAGACCCGCGACTACTGACCGACGCCCGGGCCCGGCAGCCGGCCCGCCTCAGCTTTCGGGGTTGTCCAGCAGCATGTTGGTGATCCGGGAGGTGCACAGGCGCCGGCCGGCCTCGTCGCTGATGACGATCTCATGGGTGGTGAGAGTCCGGCCCAGGTGGATCGGGGTGCAGACCCCGGTCACCAAGCCGGTGACCCCGGCCCGGTGGTGGGTTGCGGAAATGTCCACGCCCACGGGCTTCTTCGCGCCCTTGCCGTGCACCGCCGCGGCAAAGGACCCCAGCGTCTCGGCCAGCGCCACCGACGCCCCGCCGTGCAGGATCCCGGCCACCTGCTGGTTGCCCTCCACCGGCATCGTGGCCACCACGCGGTCGGCCGTGATCTCCGAGAAAACGATGCCCAGCTTCTCCACCAGCGAACCCACCCCGTGGCTGGCCAGCATCGGCCACATCGCCTCGGGGACGCCGTGAGCGGCCAGCTGCCGGGCGTGCGGATTGCCCGCCGATGCGCCGTTGGAGGCAAAGGTGCCAGATGTCTCGACGGCCGGTGCGTTGTCTTCAGTGAAATTATTGCCCATGCCAACTAGGCTGGCACCTGTGAGCGAATCAACCAAACTTGTGGCAACCGATCCCCAGCGCCTGCTCGTCATCGACGGGCACTCCATGGCCTTCCGCGCCTTCTACGCATTGCCGGCGGAAAACTTTGCAACCGACACCGGGCAGCACACCAACGCGGTCCACGGCTTCGTGTCGATGCTGCTGACGATGATCCGGCAGCAGAAGCCCACCCACGTGGCGGTGGCCTTCGACCTGGACACCCCCACGTTCCGCTCACTGGAATACACCGAGTACAAGGCCGGGCGCAACAAGACCCCGGAAGAGTTCTACGGGCAGATCGACCTGATCCAAAAGGTCATGGAAGCCATGAACATCCCCACCATCACCATGGACGGTTTCGAGGCCGACGACATCATCGCAACCCTCGCCGCGAAGGGCGAGGCAGCGGGCCTGGACGTGCTGGTGGTCTCCGGTGACCGCGATGCCTTCCAGCTGATCACCCAGAAGACCCTGGTGCTCTACCCGAAGAAGGGGATCTCCGACATCCCGCCGATGGACGGGGACGCCGTCGAGGCCAAGTACTTCGTGCGCCCCGAGCAGTACTCGGACCTGGCCGCCCTGGTCGGCGAGACCGCCGACAACCTCCCGGGCGTGCCCGGGGTGGGACCCAAGACCGCCGCGAAGTGGATCAACCTCTACGGCGGGCTGCCCGGCATCCTGGAGAACATCGATGCCATCAAGGGCAAGGTCGGGGACTCGCTGCGCGAGAACGTGGACAACGTGACCCGCAACCGCCGCCTGAACCACCTCTTGCGCGACCTCGAGCTGCCGGTGGGCATCGATGCCATGGAACTGGAGCGCCCGAACCGCGAGGCCATCGAGGAACTCTTCGACGCCTTGCAGTTCAACACCCTGCGCAAGCGCCTCTTCGACCTCTTCGGAGACGAGCCGCAGGACGCCGTCGAGGCAGCGGTGATCCCGGTGCACGAGGTGCTCGGCGACGCCGCGGCGCTGCAGGGCTGGTTCGGCGCCCACGGTGCGCAGCTGCTGGGCCTGCATGCCGCCACCGCGCCAGCTTCCGGCGGTGCCGGCGTTCTCGGCGTGGCCTTCGCCTCCAATGACGCCACCGCCTTCGTCTCCCTTCAGGACATCGACGCCGAGACCCGGCAGGCGCTGGCCAAGGTGCTTTCCTCGACGAGCTATGCCAAGGCCGTCCACGACTTCAAGGGCACCTACAAGCTGCTGCTGGAGCACGGGCTGGAACTGGCCGGGGTCGTCGATGACACCATGATCACCGCGTACCTGATCCAGCCGGACCGCCGCAGCCACGAGTTGCCCGACATCGCAGCCCAGCACCTGCGCATCCCGCTGGAGGAACCCAAGGCCCCGGCCGACGGGCAGCTGGCCTTCGACCTCGAAGGCCCGGACCATGCCACCCCGGCGGTGCGCGCAGCCCACGTGGTGCGCCAGCTGTCCCAGCACCTGGCCGGGATGCTCGTGGAGCGCGGGGGAGAGACCCTGCTCAAGGAGCTGGAAATGCCGCTCTCGCTGGTGCTGGCGCACATGGAGATGGCCGGCATCGCCATCGACACCGCCAAGCTCGACGAGCTCTACGACGGTTTCACCGCCGGCATCAACCAGGCCACCGACCAGGCCTACGAGGCCATCGGCCACGAGGTCAACCTCTCCAGCCCCAAGCAGCTGCAGGTGGTCCTCTTCGAGGAACTGGACCTGCCGCGGACCAAGAAGATCAAGACCGGCTTCACCACCGACGCCGAGTCGCTGCAGGACCTGCTGGAGAACACCGGGCACCCGTTCCTGAAGGCGCTGATGGCGCACCGGGACGCGAACAAGCTGCGCCAGACCGTCGAGGGCCTGCGCAAGGCCGTGGCCCCCGAGGGCCGCATCCACACCACTTACGCGCAGACCGTCGCGGCGACCGGACGCTTGTCTTCGCTGAACCCGAACCTGCAGAACATCCCGGTGCGCTCCGAGGCCGGCCGGCGCATCCGCGAGGTCTTCGTCGTCGGCGAGGGCTACGAGACGCTGCTGACCGCGGACTACTCGCAGATCGAGATGCGCGTCATGGCGCACCTCTCCGAGGACGAGGGATTGATCCAGGCCTACAAGGACGGCGAGGACCTGCACCGCTTTGTCGGCTCGCACGTGTTCAACGTCGAGCCCGAGGAGGTCACCAACGAGATGCGCTCCAAGGTCAAGGCCATGAGCTACGGCCTGGCCTACGGGCTGAGCTCCTTCGGCCTGTCCAAGCAGCTGCGGATCTCCGTCGACGAGGCCCGCACGCTGATGAAGGACTACTTCTCCCGCTTCGGCGCGGTCCGCGACTACCTGCGCGACGTCGTCACCAAGGCCCGCGTGGACGGCTACACCGAGACCATCTTCGGGCGGCGCCGCTACCTTCCGGAGCTGGCCAGCGACAACCGCCAGCTGCGCGACATCGCCGAGCGGGCCGCGCTGAACGCCCCGATCCAGGGTTCGGCTGCCGACATCATCAAGCGCGCGATGCTCGGGGTCGAGGAAGGCCTGACGGAGGCCGGCCTGAAGTCGCGGATGCTGCTGCAGGTCCATGACGAATTGGTCCTCGAGGTCGCCGCGGGCGAGCTCGAGGCCGTCGAGGCACTGGTGCGCGAGAAGATGGGCGCGGCCGCGGATTTGTTGGTCCCGCTCGATGTGCACGTGGGCATCGGCACCTCCTGGCAGGACGCCGGACACTGATGCTTGGCGGGCACCTGCGCCTCGGAAACGTCGCGGTGGAACGCGGCGCCGACACCGGCGTCGCGTCCCCGGGCTATGCCGCCTGGGTGAACGCGGTGTGGGAGGGGTTCTATCACTACAAGCCCACCACCGCCGAGCAGCTCGAACAGATGCTGCAATCCCACCAGGTCGACGAGCGGGTGCTCACCGCGGTCTGGGACGATTCGCGCCCCCGGGACCTGGTTGACCCGCTGGTGCCGGTGGCCACCTACGGCACGTTCGCCAAGACGCTGAACCTCGGGGCCGCCGTGGTCCCGGCGCACCTGGTCACCGCGGTCACGGTGCGGCCCACCCACCGGCGCCGCGGCATCCTGCGCGAACTGATGTCCGCGGACCTGGCCCGCGCCAAGGACGCCGGGTACCCGGTGGCCGCGCTGACCGCCTCCGAGGCGACCATCTACGGGCGCTTCGGCTTCGGCCGGGTGACCGAGACCCAGGTGCTGCACCTGGATGTGCGCGGGGACGTGCGCTTCCACGCGCCGGCGACCGGGTCCATGGTGCAGCTTGCACCGGAGAAGCTGGCACCGATCGCCCCGGCGGTCTTCGAGCGTTTCCACGCCGCCCGCCGCGGTTCGGTGGGACGCCAGGAGGCCTACCTCCGCCACGCCACCGGCGCCTGGGGCGAGGAGGGCCCGGAACCGGAACCCCAGCTGCGCGCCGCGGTGTACCTGGACGGGACCGGGGACATCCAGGGGTACGTGACTTACGTCTTCGGCGGCTGGGACCCCAAGCCGATCACGCTCAAGGTCCGCGACCTGGTCGCGGCCACCGAGGTGGCCCGGCGCGAGATCTTCCGCTTCCTGGCCAGCTTCGACCTCATCGAATCGGTTTCCTGCCCCTTTGCCGCGGCGAACGACCCGCTGCCCTGGGCCTTGGAAGACCCGGCCCGCGTGCGCTTCAGCGAACGCGGGCACGGGCTGTGGGTGCGGGTGCTGGATGTGCCCGCGGCCTTCGAGGCCAGGGAATACCGCGGCACCGGTTCCTTCACGCTTGCGGTCACCGACCCGATGGGCCTGGCCGCCGGGCGCTACGGCTTTGACATCCGCGAGGGACGGGCCAGCGTCTCGACGCTGGCCGAGGCGTCCCCGGCGGATGCCACATGTGGCGTCGTTGCCCTGGCACCGCTGCTGCTGGGCTCCGTCGGCACCGCCGAGCTCGTCGCCGCCGGATTGCTGGAACCGGCCTCGCCCGCCCGGACGGGCGAGCTGGCCGCGTTGCTGGACATCCCCGGCGTGCCGCACGCCATCAACGGGTTCTAGGCCCATACCGGCAGCGGCCCCCACCCACCCGATCCCCATCCAGAGAGCACCCCACGACCATGAGTGAAGACACCACGATTCGCATTGAACGGTTCGAACCCGAGCTCATCGACGGTGTCCCTTCCGCGGCCACCGTGGAATTCCTCACGGCCATCAGCCGCGGCTTCCACGAGGCCGCGCTGGAGCCCGAGGAACTGAAGATCCTCGCCGGGCTCGAGGCCAACGACAACACCACCTTCACCGCCGTCTACGACGAGGCAGCGGTGCAGCCCTCGCTGCACGCCGAGGCCCCGGTGGCCACCTATGCCTCGTTCCCCGGGACGCTGAACATCGGGGGAGGGAACCTGATGCCGGTGCACCAGATCACCTCGGTCACCGTGAGCCCCACCCACCGCCGCCGCGGCCTGCTGCGCCGGCTGATCACCGAGGACCTGGCCGGCGCCCGCGAGGCCGGGATGGTGTTCGCCGCATTGACCGCCTCGGAGGCGACCATCTACGGGCGCTTCGGGTTCGGCCGGGCCACCCAGCGGGCACGCTTCGCGCTCAAGACCCACCGCGGGGCGGACCTGCGCGTGGAGCACGAGGGCACCGTGGTGGCCATTGCCCCCGGGGAACTGAAGAACTACGCCCCGGGCATCTTTGCCGCCGCCCACGCCCACACGCTCGGCTCGATCAGTGCCACGCAATTCGACGTGGGCCAGGCAGCCGGGCTGTGGGAGGACTACGACTCGCTCAAGCCGGTGAAGAACCTGCGCGCCGCCCTGCACCTGGATGCCCAGGGCAGGCCCGACGGGTTCATGAGCTACCTGTTCTCCGGGTGGAAGACCGCCCCGCCCACCATGGAAATCGGCCAGATGTGCACCGCCACCGGTGCCGCCCGCCGCGAACTGGTCGCGTACCTCGGCGCCCACGACCTGGTGGAAAAGATCACCGGGCGCGGACCGGTCGACGACGTGTTGCCCACCGCCCTGGAAAACGCGCGCGCCTACAAGGCCACCTCCCTGGGGGACCACCTCTGGCTGCGCATCCTTGACCTGGAGACCGCGCTGTCCGCGCGCAGCTACGGGCGCGACGGGAACATCCGGCTGCGCGTGCACGACGCCCTGGGATTCGCCGACGGCATCTGGGACCTGGTGGTCCAGGACTCCGCAGCCGGGGTCAGCCGGGCACCGGAAGGGGCCGTGCCCGAGGCCAGCGTGGATGTCCGCGACCTGGCCTCGCTCTACCTGGGCGGCTTCAGCGCCACGCACCTGGCCGCCTCCGGGGTGCTCGAGGTCCACACGCCCGAAGCGCTGGGCACGCTCAACGCCCTGTTCGCCACCGACACCATTCCCTACTGCCAGGCGGATTTCTAGCTCAATGCCCACACCGTTTCCCGGCTCCCCGACGGGGCGCCGCACGCTGCTCGCTGCCCTGCTCGGGACCGGTGCCACCCTGCTGGCCTCCTGCGCCGCGGATCCGCTGTCCCCGAAGGGTCCCGCGCCAACCGCCGCCACGGCGCCGTTGCCCCCGGCACCCGCACCGTCGCCGCCTGCCGCGGCAGCCGCCCCGGCCCGCGCGGTGCCCAGCCGCAGCGCGGTTCTCTCCGCCTACGCGTCGAAGCCCTCCGGCGCGTTCGGGCTGGAGGTCAATGGCATCGAGCTGGGCCTGCCGGCCTCGGCGCGCGGAGCCGCGCTGACCTTCGACGCCTGCGGGGGACCGAACGGCGAAGGCTACGACGCCGCGCTGGTCAAG
The DNA here is from genome assembly GCA_024207135.1 of Arthrobacter sp. C2. GTDB lineage: Bacteria > Actinomycetota > Actinomycetes > Actinomycetales > Micrococcaceae > Paeniglutamicibacter. Next base: position 384,968 of record CP042428.1, read on the forward strand.
GTGCTGCGCAAGCACCGGGCGCCGGCCACGCTGTTCATCAACCAGCGGTGGGCGGCGGCCAACGAGGGGTTGGTCCGGGAGCTGGCCGCCGACCCGCTCTTCGAGATCGCCAACCACGGCACCACCCACGCGCCGCTGGCCAGCCGGGGGCAGGCGGCCTACGGCATCCCGGGCACCGCCAGCATTGCGGCCGCCTACGACGAGATCATGGACAACCAGCGCTACCTGGCCGACACCTTCGGGATCCAGGCGAAGTTCTTCCGTTCCGGGACCGCGTACCAGGACGAGCTCGGTGCCGCGCTGTGCCGCGAGCTGGGCCTGGTCCCGATGAATTTCACCGTCAACCTCGACGCCGGGGCGACGTTCCGGGCCGCGAGCGTGGCGGCGCAAACCAGGGCGCTGCGTGCGGGGGACGTGGGGATCGGGCACTTCAATCGCCCGGCCTCGGAAACCGCCCGCGGCGTGGCCGAGGCGTTGCCCGGGCTGCTCGAATCGCTGGCAGTCCGGAAACTGGCCCTGCTCACGCTGTCCGAGGCCTTCGGGGCCCGAACCGGTGCCCCGTCGGCTTGACAACTTGCAGGTTTGCCGTTTTGACCCGGCAGGGTGCAGGGGAATAGACTAGGCGAGCGTGTTGCGGCTATTGCCGTGCCCGCACCCAAGCTAAATTCGGAATATGCCGGGGCTTCCGGCTGCCCGACTCATACAGACTATCCACATCGGAGTCCCTACTACATGACCATCACCTCCAACGAGAAGACCAGTGCCCCGGTCGTTGCAATCAACGACATTGGCTCTGCTGAAGACTTCCTCGCTGCCGTCGACGCCACCATCAAGTACTTCAACGATGGCGACCTCGTCGAAGGCATCGTCGTCAAGGTTGACCGCGACGAAGTTCTGCTCGACATCGGTTACAAGACCGAAGGTGTCATCCCTTCCCGCGAACTTTCCATCAAGCACGATGTTGACCCGGGCGACGTTGTCGCCGTCGGCGACAACGTCGAGGCCCTCGTCCTCACCAAGGAGGACAAGGAAGGTCGTTTGATCCTGTCCAAGAAGCGTGCTCAGTACGAGCGTGCCTGGGGCGACATCGAAAAGATCAAGGAAGAAGACGGCGTCGTTACCGGCACCGTCATCGAGGTGGTCAAGGGCGGCCTTATCCTCGACATCGGCCTGCGCGGCTTCCTGCCGGCATCGCTTGTCGAAATGCGCCGTGTGCGCGATCTGGCTCCGTACATCGGCCAGGAAATCGAAGCCAAGATCATCGAGCTGGACAAGAACCGCAACAACGTTGTGCTGTCCCGCCGTGCATGGCTCGAGCAGACCCAGTCCGAGGTTCGCTCCACGTTCCTCAACAAGCTGGAAAAGGGCCAGGTTCGTCCGGGCGTCGTTTCCTCCATCGTCAACTTCGGTGCATTCGTGGACCTTGGCGGCGTAGACGGCCTCGTCCACGTTTCCGAGCTGTCCTGGAAGCACATCGACCACCCGTCCGAGGTTGTCGAGGTTGGCCAGGAAGTCACCGTCGAGGTTCTCGAAGTGGATCTGGACCGCGAGCGTGTTTCGCTCTCGCTCAAGGCCACCCAGGAAGATCCGTGGCAGACCTTCGCCCGCACCCACGCCCTTGGGCAGGTTGTTCCGGGTAAGGTCACCAAGCTTGTTCCGTTCGGTGCATTCGTGCGCGTCGAAGACGGAATCGAAGGCCTCGTGCACATCTCCGAGCTGGCCGTGCGCCACGTGGAGCTGGCAGAGCAGGTTGTCTCCGTCGGGGACGAGCTGTTCGTCAAGGTCATCGACATCGACCTCGAGCGTCGCCGCATCTCGCTGTCCCTCAAGCAGGCCAACGAGGGCGTCGATCCGGAAGGCACCGAATTCGATCCGGCACTCTACGGCATGGCCGCAGAGTACGACGAAGAGGGCAACTACAAGTACCCGGAGGGCTTCGACCCGGAGTCCAACGAGTGGCTCGAAGGCTTCGAGACCCAGCGCGCAGCTTGGGAGCAGCAGTACGCTGACGCCCAGACCCGCTGGGAAGCCCACAAGAAGCAGGTTGCCCAGCACCTGCTCGACGACGCAGCCGCAGAATCGGCTCCGGCCGAGTCCGCTTCTTCGTCCTACTCCTCGGAAGCCCCGGCTCCCGAGGCAGGCACCCTGGCATCCGACGAGGCCCTCGCAGCACTGCGCGAGAAGCTCACCGGCGCCTAAGCTTTCCTGCGCCAACGGATCATTGATCCACGCGAGGTAGCTTGACCGAAGGCCCCTTCCACCACGGGTGGAAGGGGCCTTCGGCGTTCCCGGGTAGGGTGGAAATGATCATTAAGCCCTCTTTGACAAGGAATACCTTGGTTTCGTTGCCTTCCGTGCCCGGCCAGCTTCCACTGGTCGCGCTCTCCACTCCCGCGGGAGGGACCCTGCCGAGGCGGCCGGGCACCAACCTCTTGTTCTGGGCCGCGTGGCTGGTATTGGCCGCGTCGTTGCTGCTCCACCTGGCCAACGGGCCGGAGGCGAAACCGGCGAGCTTTGCCGAGTACATGCGCGCCGTCGAGTCCCCGGTCCCCGAATGGGTCCACTGGGCACGCGACGGGTTGCTGGCCTGCCTCAAGGCGCTGGTCTTTGCCGGATTCGTCCTTCTCCGCAGGCTTCCGGGCATCGGCCTGCTGGTGGTCTCCGGCATCGCGGCGGGCAGCCACGTGCTCGGGCAGCCGGCCTGGACCTGGACGGTCGCCGCCGTGCTGCTGATTGGGATTGCGGGCACGGACGCGTGGGCCCGGGTGCGGCAGGTGCGCTTCCTGTGCCCGCGCGATGCACCCAAGGCGTGGGTGTCGCAGGCCGAGCTGCCCGAGGGCTGGCCGCGACTGCCTCCCGGCAAGGGCCGGTTCACGGCCCTGGGGCTCGGAGTTCTTGGATTCCTGGCCGGGGCGCTCCTGCTGGCCGGACCCCATGCCCGGCTCCTGGAGGCGCCGATCCTCAAGGAGAACGACGACCCGTTGGAAAGCTGGCCGCTGGCACTTGCGGTCCTGGGTGCGGTGGTGGCCCTGCAGGCCCTGCTCGTGTTGCTGGGGCAATTCCTCGTGACCCCGCGCCACGGCTGGCTGGTCATCGACGTGGGGGATGCCGACCCGCACGAGGTGTTCGAAGCGCTCGAAACCCAGCTTCCCCCGATGCCGCTGGGCGAAGCCCGGCGCACGCGGGGCTGCACGTGCGCCGAGGGCCTGGAGCCCGAAACGGAGGCCGGGCCGCGTGCCTCGATCTGGGTCGATGAGGAGTGCCCGGCCCACGGTGCCGGGCACCTGAACTCCCTGGCCGCCGGGGACTTCCTGCTGCTGGCCGACAAGCAGTGGACCTACGACGAGGTGTCGGAGGCGTTGGATCCCCACACCGAGCACCGGGCAACAGGCAGGCTGCTGTTCCATGTGGGATCCATGCGTGGTGCATCGCTGTACCAGGACACCGGGGCACGGCATTCCGGGTTGCTGGTGGCCGAACGGTTGCGGCGCCGCGCGGCGAAGGACCGCGAGCCGGCGGGCCCGAGACTGGCAGAGGCCATGGATTGGCTGGGCGAGGACGAGCTCATCGACGTCATCGACCTGCGCGCCATCGGCCTGTCCGGGTGCGCGCTGCGCAGCCACGGGAACATGCCGGGTTATTTCCCGGAAGCCGCCCCGCAGCTACTGAAGCCCTGATTCCGGGGGAGCGATCCCGAAACGACGTTCGGGCTCGATCGACGCCACCCCGCGCACCCCGGCCAGCCGGGCCCGCCCCGAATCCTCGGCGTGCCCCACCACCTGGCCGAGGCTGCCCAGCACCCGGTCGATGGCCAGGCCCGCTTCCTCCAGGTCGTGGGCAACCTCCTGGACCCGTTCCAGGTAGGCGTCCTGGACGGTCACGATGAAGGTGGTGCTTGGCGGCAGCGGTGTCCGGCCGGAGTCATCCATGGCCGTAGTAGCTTTCCGGTGATTCGTCCTCCGGTGCAGGTTCCTGCGCTGCCGGGGCCGGCGATTCGGGAGCGGCCGGGGGAGGGGACTGCACCAGGCCCGCTGCGACATCGACGGAGGGCCGCTCCAGCCGTTGGGCTTCCTGGGCCAGCTCCGCCCACAGTTCGCGGCCGCGGAAACCGGTGGCCTCGCACAGCAGCGCGGCGACGCCCGCGGCATGCGGGGTCGCCATCGAGGTGCCGCTGATGGTGTTGTAGCGCTGGGGCATCGGCCACGAGGAGTAGATCCCCACCCCGGGGCCGGCAATGTCGACCTGGCCGCCGCGTCCCGGCAGCGTGCGCGCGGAGAAATCGGCGACGGCCAGTTGGGAATCCAGGGCACCGACGGCCATGATGTACGGGCTGTTGGCCGGAGCCCCGACGAATCCCGGCTCCCCGGCCGAGCGCCGCGCGTTGTTCCCGGCCGCCGCGATGATCAGCGTGCCGCGTTCCAGCGCGCGCCGGCCCGCGGCCACATAGGGCGGGTGCACCTGGCGCACGTCGGCGCCCAGGGACATGGAGACGATGTGGCAGTCGTGTTGCAGCGCCCAGTCGATCCCGGCCAGGATGCCGGAGTCCGTTCCGGACCCGTCGTTGCCCAGGACCTTGCCCGCATAGATGGAGGCGCCGGGCGCCACCCCGTAGCCGCGGGCCCCGTCCAGGGCGCGCGGACCGCAGGAGGTGCCAATGCAGTGGGTCCCGTGCCCGTGCCCGTCGTGGGAATCCTCGCCGTCGATGAAGGACTCGGTGGTGACGTCGCGTCCGGCGAAGTCCGGGTGCCCGGCGTCGAAGCCGGTGTCCAGCACCGCCACCCTGACCCCGGCCCCGGTGTACCCGGACTCGGCGGCGAGCACCGCCGCCAGCCCCCAGGTCGACGAGGGGGTGTCGGCGAAGGCCGGGGCCGCGGAAGCCTCGGGGCCGGTGGCCGCCGGCAGGATCCGGTACCGCATTTCCGGGACGATGTGCATGGGCAGGCCCTCGGAGCTGCAGCGGGCCCGCAACTCGCCCAGCTGCCCGGATTCCGCGTCCACCACCGCCACGCCGAGCCGCGGGAAGTAGCCCTCGAGGTCGAAGCCCTGGGCCTCGAGCATGCCGGGCACCTCGTCCTGCAGGGCCCTGGCGCCGAAGCGGGCGGAGGCCCCCGGCCCGGGGCGGTCAAAGACCACCACGAAGCGTCCGGGAACCGGAACGGCGGCGGTTGAAAGCGGCTTGTCGGGGTCGAACATCGTGGCTCCTTCGTCAGGTGGGCGCGCCGCGATCCGGAAGCCATGGCCCCGGGAGCAGCATCTGCTGGCAGTCGAGTACCCAGAACCCTACCGTCGTTCCCGGGTCCCCGGTAGTGCCGGGGACCCCGGAACCCGCCGGCAGGAGCCCGGCCATCAGTCGTGCGTGGCCACGGGACGGAAAGCGACCTCGTCGGTGCGCAGCAGCGAGAAGTCCTGGTTGGGGTAGTCGAGTCCGGCGAAGTACGCGTTGGTGTGCGCGATGATCTGGTCGCCGGTCAGGGACTGGCCCTCGAAGGTCTCCGCTCCGGTGGTGTGGGCATCGCGCACCACCGTGACGTCGTAGCCCATGGCTGCCGCCCGGCCGGCCGCGGTGCGCAGGCAGTAGTCGGATTGGGCACCGCAGATCACGAGGCGTCCCACGTCTTGGGCGATCAGCGAGGCGTGCAGCCCGGTGCCGGTGAAGGCGTCCCGGTAGGACTTGAAGATGCGGTGCTCGTCGTCCTGCGGTTCCAGTCCGGCGGCCAGGCGCCACGGCGTTGAATGGCGCTCGAATTCGCGTTCGTCCTGCACCCAGTAGATCGGCGTGCCGGTGTCCCTGGCCCGGGAGACCAGGTCCTGGATGCGGGAGACGACCTTCTTGGGATGCACGCAGTAATCCATCACGCCTTGCTGCATGTTGATGATGACAAGTGCGGTCTTTGAGCCTTCGCGATGTTCGTCCATGCCAGCAGTATTGCACCGCTTCGGGGCCCGGGCCGGGATATGGCGCGCGGAGCCGGGACCGGCGAGCCGCCGGGGGCGGGCGTCAGTGCCAGAATCCGGCGAGCCGCCCGGCCAGCGCCCTGCCCTGCTCGCAACCGGCCCGGGCGGCGGCCGGACGCGTCGAGGGGTCCATCATGTTGTTGCCGAAGGCCTCGAGCGAACCATCATCCGGCAGGATGGTTTCGACCCCGCTGCCGCCGGCGCGCAGCTCGTCGACCTGCACGGCCAGTCCCATGCCCCATTGCGCCGGGTGCCGGGTCCGCCCGCCGAGCGGGGAGAGGACCAGCACCCGCCCGCAACCGGCCGCCAGGTCGGCATTCTCGCTCGATCGCCGGTAGCCGCCGTCGATGAACCAGTCTTCGCCGATGCCGTAGGCGGTGGCGGCGGCACAGCTGGCGGCCACGGCGTCCACCAGGTCGACCCCGCTGTGCCTGTCGAACACGACCGGTTCCCCGGTGCGGGCATCGACCGCCGTGAGAAGCATCGTTCGCTCCGGCCAGTGCCGGACGGGCAGCCGGGCCGCGACCGTGTCGCGCCACCGCGCCTGCCCGGAAGCCTCCGACGCCGCCTCCAGCTCCAGCGCGGCCGCGCCCATCCTGCGGCGCATGTCGGCCGGGTCGGCGGCGGCGGAGATGAGTTCGCCCGTCCTGCGCAGGTGCCCGGCCGCCGATTCCGCGGCAGCGCGTCCACTGCCGGTTCCTCCGCCTGCGGTTCGTTGCGGGGGTTCGGCGGCCAGGATGTCGGCCAGCAGCCGGGCGGGGCTTGCGCCGGAGATCTGGGCCGCGGCCGTGGCACCGGCCGAGGTGCCGATGAGAACATCGGCATCGGTCACATCCAACCCGGCCGCGAGGAGGCCTGCGATGACGCCGATCAGCCAGGCGTTGCCGGCCGATCCGCCGCCGCCCAGGACCAGCGCCCGTTCGTTCGCGGTTCGTGCGGTCCGGGCGGTGTCGAGCGCGGGCAAGGTGAAATGCCTGGTGTTAAAGGGATGTGAATTCATGGGAGTCGCCTTTCGCGATGTGCCTGCGGGGCGCTCCCGGTGGCGACTAGTGAGGTCGCGCGATCGTGGACTGCAGGGGAGCACCCACTGTGGATACTGCGTTCATGGGGGACTCACCTCCTGCCGATGGTTCACGATCACCGCAAAAATACCACGCCGAAAAGCCGGTGCACAACGGTGGAAGCCCGTCGGCCCCGGGGTCGGGAAGACCCCGCGCCAGGCCGGGGATTTTCCTTGTCCTTGGGGCCGGTGCATGCATAGGCGGAAGCCGTGGCCAAGACTAAGATATGCGCCATGAACGAGGCGCATTCCATCGCGGTCATCGTCGCCCACCCGGACGACGATGCCTACGGTTGCGCCGGTTCCATCGCCCTGCACGAGCACGACCCCGGGTTCAGGTTTGTCCTGGTGCTGGCCACGGACGGCGCCGCCGGGCAGATCTCCCGCGGCGTGCCGGCGACCCCGGAGACCCTGGGCGCCTGGCGCCGGGTGGAAAGCTCCAACGCCTGGAAGGCCCACGGCACCGTCCCGGTGCGGCACGAATGGCTGGGGTACGCCGACGGGCACGTCGCGGAGGCCGACTTCGAGGAGCTGGTGGCCCGGCTGCAGTCGATCCTGGAAGCCGAGCGGCCGCAGGTCGTGGCGACCTTCGGTCCGGACGGGATCACCGGGCACCGCGACCACATCGCCATCGGGCGTGCCGCCGACGAGGCGTTCCACCGCGCCAGGTGCGTGCCGGGACCCGGGTTGCGCCGCCTGGTCCACGGGGCGATCCGCGCCTCGGTCTTCGAACGCTGGAACACCGCCCGGCGGCGCGCCGGCGCCGAGGCCTGGGACCCCGGGCGCGAATACCACCTGCGACCGGTCCCGGACGAGGCCATCTACATCGAGGTCGACACCTCCGCGGTGTGCTCGCGGATCGTCGCCGGGCTGCTGGAGCACCGCAGCCAGCGCGAGGTGCTGATCGAACCGGGCGCCAGCGTGCGCCGCTGGGAACGGATGGTGTCCCGCGAGCCCGCTGTCATGGCGTGGCCGCCGCGTGCCGCCGGGCAGCCCGTGCTCGCCGACCTGTTCGAGGGGCTTTGAGGCGAACCGGGGCCTACGCCTTCGTCGACACCGTCACGGTGAACTTCGGGTTCCGCGCCACCTGGCGGGTGGGGCCCACGAGCTTTTCGAGCTGGCCGCGGTAGCCCAGGTGCGAATTCCAGACGCACCACAGTTCCCCGCCCGGTGCCAGCACCCGGCCGGCATCGGCCATCAGCTTCAGCGCGATCCCCGCATGCACGGTGTTGCCCATGTGGAAGGGCGGGTTGAGCACCACCAGCTGCTCGGTGGCATCGGGCAGGGTCCCGAGCGCGTCGTCCTGCACCGCGGTGACGCGGTCCGCGACCCCGTTGGCCGCGGCGGTGGCTTCCGTGGAAGCGACGGCGGAGGCCGACTGGTCGCAGGCGTGGACCGAAAGCCGCCGGTGCTGCACCGCGAGGTACGTTGCGATGGTGCCGTTGCCGCAGCCCAGGTCCACCGCGCGCCCGGTTCCCGGCGGAATCTCGAGGTGCTCGAGCAGGAAGCGGGTGCCTGGATCCAGCTTGGCGCCTCCGAAGGTCTGCGCGTAGGCGCGCAGTTCCAGCGGTGCCTCAAGTCCCACGGCGAATGATTGCCGCAACGGGAAGCGTGCCTCGGGGCGCTGCGCGGCGGGAAGCAGGCCGGTGGCGGTGAGCACCCGGGACTTCTGCCGTCCCAGCGAGGCGGAGACGGTGGCGAAGTACCGGCCGAGCAGCTCGTTCATCGAGAGGTTCATGTGCTTGATGCGCCCGGCCGCCATGACGGTGACCTCGGGGCGGGCGTGTTCGGCAAGCGCGGCGAGCATCTCCTCCAGCGCGTCCAGCGACCGCGGCAGCGCGACCAGCACCAGCGAGGCGCCCTCCAGCAGCGCGGCGCCCAGGGGCAGCTGCCGGTAGTCGCCGGCAAGCCCCGGCAGCAGGGCCGCGGCGTTTGCATCGATGGCACGGGCCCCGGAGAGCGCGTCCTGGTGCACGCGGATGCCGCGCACCCCGGCATCCAGGGCCCCGAGGACCAGGGCGCCGTAGTGGTCGCCCAGGACCACCACCCGGCCCGGCTCCGCGGGCCATCCGGCCTCGGAGGCCAGATCCAGCAGCAGCCGGTCGGCGGCATCGACCGCGTGCAGGTTCGCGGCCTCCACGTCGGGCCAGCGGCGCAACAGCCCAAAATCCAGGTTCAACGGACATCCACCCATTCGGTTCCAAGGTCTTGTGCGCGCGAGGCGCCGGCGGTCAGCGTGGCCAGCCGGTCGTCGAACGCGGCCAGCAGCGTCGCTTCGTCGTTCAGCGCGACCCGCAGCGTGGCGGCGCTCGGCCCGTAGTCGGTGCCCAGCACCTGCACCCCGGCGGAACGCAGGTCGTTTTCCAGCCGGCCGGCGGCGGCGTAGTCGGCCTCGAGGCCCAGGATCCGCAGGCGTTCGCGGCGCAGCAGCGGGGCCGCATCCAGGGCGCTGGACACCGATTCGGAGTACGCGCGCACCAGCCCGCCGGCGCCCAGCAGGATGCCGCCGAAGTAGCGCACCACCACCGCGGAAATGTCCGACAAATCGGTCTTCCCGGCGTCGGTTTCCCGCTTGGCCAGCGCGTCGAGCATCGGGATGCCGGCGGTGCCCGAGGGCTCCCCGTCGTCGTTGCTGCGCATCGCGGTGCGGTCGGGTCCCAGGATGAACGCGCTGCAGTGGTGCCGGGCGTCGAAGTGCTTCTTGCGCAGCTCGGCCACCAGGGCGCGGGCGGCGGCCTCGGATTCGACCCGGCGCAGGTAGGTGATGAAGCGCGAGCGCTTGATCTCCAGCTCGTGGACGAAGTCCCCGTCCACCGTCGTATAGGCCGTCGCCACAGAATCGTTGTCCATTACCGATCCAGTCTAGTGTTTAGCGCCCGTGGATGCCCGCCGGGGCATTGTCGCTGCCGGGGCCCGGTGGGAGAATCTTGTACGTGGGCCAATGGCCGAAACGGGGCGCAAGCGGTGCTGCAACTGAACTTGCTTGGGGAACAACGACTGACCAGCCGGGACACGGACCTGGCGGCCGGGGGTTCGCGCGCCGTCGAGCTGCTGGCCTACCTCGTGGTGCATCCGGGGATCCGGGTGCCGCGGTCCGTGCTGGCCGGCACCTTCTGGCCCGAGACCCCGCAACCGCAGGCGATGACCAACCTGCGCCGCGAACTGCACAACCTGCGCCGGCTGCTGGACGGCGTCGATGCGCTGGGGATGTCCGACGGTGCCATCGGCGCGCTGGAGTGTGCGGGGTTGCGCGTGGATGTGCAGGTCTTCTCCGCCGAGCGGGCCGCGGCGCTGCAGGCGGCGGGCAGGGACCCTGCCCGGTTTGTGGCCCACGCCCAGGCGGCGCTGCGGGAGTACCGGGGGGACCTGATGCCGGGGAACTATTCCGACTGGGTGCCCGAGGCGCGGGAGAAGCTGCTGCGTGAATGCACCGCCCTGTGCGACGAGGCCGCCGCGGCCCTCACCGCGCTGGGCCGGGGGCAGCGGGCCCTTCAGGTGGCCGGACGGCGCGTCACCATCGCACCGCTGGAGGAGCTCGGCTACCGGGGCCTGATCCGCGCCCACCTGGCCCTCGGGGACCGGCCCGCCGCGCTGCACGCCTACCACCGCTGTGCCGACGTGCTCGAGAACGAACTCGGCGTGGCACCGGCGGCCGAGACCCGCCGGTTGCTGGGGCTGCCCGCCCCGCACCCCGGGGCACCGGGACCCGCCGCCCGGCCGGCGGCGGCCGGCAACCTGACGGTGGGACGGGACCGCGAGCAGGAGGTGCTGGAAAGCTGCTGGGAGCAGGCCCGGGCCGGACGGCCGGCCCTGCTGGTGCTCTCCGGCCCGCCGGGGGTCGGCAAGACGCACCTGGCCAAGGCACTGGGCCAACTGGCGCGCACCGGCGGGGCTGCAGTTGCCTTCGCGCGCTGCGTCGACGCCTCCGGGCGCATCCCGCTGGCCCCGGTCGCCGGATGGCTGCGCGGCCGCGACATCGCCCCGCTGCTTGCCGCGCTTCCGGAATCGATCCGTCACGAGGCGGCCCGGCTGCTGCCCGAGCTGCCCGATCCCACCCCGTCCGCGGGGACCGACGTGCCACCGGGCCCGGGCCGCGCCATGGTCGATGCCTGGCAGCGTTACCGGTTCTTCGAATCCCTGGCCGGCGCCGTCGCGGCCCCCGGCCGGCCCACCCTGCTGGTGCTCGATGACCTGCAGTGGTGCGACCCCGACACCGCGGCCTGGATCGCCTTCCTGCTCGATTACCCCGCGGCCCGGCAGCTGCTGCTGGTGGCCACCCTGCGGGAGGGCGCCGACACCCAGCCACCGGCCGTCGGCGCCCTGCTGGAAGGCGCCCGCAGCGCGGGGCTGCTGCACCGGCTGCGTGTCGCACCCCTGGACCAGGCGGCGGGCGCCGAGCTGGCAGGCCGGATCCGCGGCCGCCCGCTGGGCACCGACGAGGCCCGGCTGCTGGCCGCCGCCACCTCCGGCTTCCCGCTGTACATCCTCGAGGCGGCACGCGCGGCGCCGGGCGACGGATTCGGCACGCTGCTGGGTCGGCGGCTCTCCCGCCTGGGCCCGGCGGCCCGGTCGGTGGCCGAGCTTGCCGCCGCCTTCGGGCGGGGCATCAGCCTGGAGCTGCTGGCCGAGGCCGGGAACCTGGACACCGTCCGCCTGGCCGCTGCCCTGGACGAGCTCTGGCGCGAAGGCATCCTGCTGCCCACCGGCGCCGGCTACGACTTCGGCCACCACCTGCTGCGCACCGCAGTGCGGGAGAACACCACCCCGGCCGGCCGCTGGCTGCTGCACCGCAGGCTGGCGAAGTCCCTGGAACTGCTGAACGCGGGAAGGCTCGATGCCGTCGCCGCCACGCTCGCCGAGCACTACGAACTGGGATCCAACCCGGAGCGGGCCCTGCCTTTCCACCTGCGGGCCGGCGCCGACGCCGTGCGGGTGTTCGCGAACTCCGCCGCGCTGAAAAGCTACGACCAGGCACTGGGGATCATCGGCCGGCTGCCCGCCGGAACGGAGCGCGACGAGGCCGAGCTGTCGGTGCGCCGGGCCATGTCCCCGCCGCAGACCGCGCTGCTGGGCTACTCCTCGGCGGCGTTGCTGGGGAACCTCGAGCGCGTCGGTGCGCTGGCCGAACGGCTGGGCCGGCCTTCGGTGCACTCGGCCAGCCTCGTCGGGCTCTTTGCCGGACGCTACGTCCAGGGACGCATCGAGGATTCCTACGCCATCGCCCGCCGGGCCCTGGACCTGGCCGGGGACGACCCGGCCCTGCTGGGGCAGGCGCACTTCGCCGTGGCCGGAGCGGCGCAGGGCTCGGGGCGGATCGCCGAGGCCATCGAGCACTTTGCGCACTGCACCGACGACTCTCCGCCGGGCTACTCCTACATCCTGGGCACGCGGCTGCACATCCATGCCCGCGCCTGGGGGGCACACGCGCACTGGCTGGCCGGGGACGACGACGCCGCCGGGCGGCTGTGCGCGCAGGCGCTCGCCGGGGCGCAGTCCGGCGGGCACATCTACACCCGTGCCGTGGCCCTGGCCTATGCGGCGGTGCTCGGGCAATGGCGCGGGGACCGGGCCGCGGTGGCCGAGAATGTGGCGGAGCTGATCGCGCTGTGCCACCGCTACGACATCGCCTACTACGGGCCGTGGGGCGAAATCCTGGCCGGCTGGCTGGCCGGCGGGGAGCCGGGCGCCGCAAGGATCCGCGCCGGGATCGGGGCGTTGCACGCCCAAGATGCGCTGGCGCGGATGCCCTACTGGCTGTGGCTGCTGGCCGTGACCCTCGCCGAGGGCGGGCGGCGGTCCGATGCGTGCGCGGTGCTCGATGCGGCCCGGGCCACCGCCGCCCTGCACCGGGACCGCTGGTGGCTGCCCGAGGTGCTGCGCATGCGTGCGCTGCTCGATGCGGGGGACTCCGCCGCCGCCCTGCTCGATGAAGCGCGCGAGGTGGCCCGCGCGCAGGGCAGCAACGCCTTGCTGGCCCGGCTGGGGCCCGGAGCCGCGTAGGCGAACGCCCGGCGAACAGGGCCGCGCCTAGCGTGTATCGCGCCACCCACCCCCTACCCCAACAGGAGCCAACCATGGAAGCCCCGAGCCAAACCACCGAAACCGCCGCGGAGCTCTTTGCCCCGCTGCGCACCTCCCTGCGCGGAACCCTGACCCTGCCCCAGGACGCCGCCTACGACGAGGCACGCGCCGTCTACAACGGCATGGTCGACCGCCGCCCGGCCGCCATCGCCCGGGTCGCCGACACCGCGGACATCGTCGCGGCCGTGGACTTCGCCCGTGAAAACTCCCTCGGGCTCGCGGTGCGCGGCGGCGGGCACCAGGCCTCCGGGCTGGCCGTGGCCGACGACGCGCTGGTCATCGACCTGGGCGCGATGCGCTCCACGACGGTGGACCCGGCGGCGCACACCGTGCGGGTCGACGGCGGGGCGCTGTGGGCGGATGTCGACCACGCCACCGTGGCCTTCGGCCAGGCCGTCCCCAGCGGCTTCATCGCCTCCACGGGCGTGGGCGGGTTGGCCCTGGGCGGCGGCATCGGCTACCTGACCCGGCGCTTCGGCCTGACAGTGGACAACCTGCTGGCCGCCGACGTGGTGCTGGCCGACGGCACCCTGGTCACGGCCGACGAGCACCGGCACCCGGATTTGTTCTGGGCGCTGCGCGGCGGCGGGGGCAACTTCGGCGTCGTCACTTCCTTCACCTTCCGCATGCACGAGATCGGCGAGCACGGCACCGTCATCGGTGGCCCGGTGTTCTACGACCTGGCCGACGCCCCGGCGGTGATGCGCTGGTACCGCGAACTGCTGCCCGCCCTGCCCGAGGAACTCTCCGGCTGGATCGGCCTACTGACCATCCCTCCGGCCCCTCCCTTCCCCGAGGAACTCTGGGGACGGAAGGCCTGCGCCATCATCTGGTGCTACACCGGGGCGCACGAGGTGGCCGACGCGGTGCTGGCACCGGTGCGCGGGTTCGGCTCCCCGTTGCTGGTGGGCCTGCAGGCCATGCCCTTTTCCGCGCTGCAGTCGGCCTTCGACCCGCTGTTCCCGGCCGGGATGCAATGGTACTGGCGCGCGGACTTCGTCACGGAGATCTCCGACGCCGCGATCCAGGTCCACGCCAAGTACGGGGCGGCGCTGCCCACGGGGTACTCCACCATGCACCTGTACCCGATCGACGGGGCCGCCGCGCGCGTCCCGGCCGATGCCACGGCCTTCGCCTACCGGTCCGGCGGCTGGGCCGGGGTCATCGTGGGAGTCGACCCGGACCCGGCCAACGCGGAACTCATCACCGAGTGGACCAAGGCCTACTACGACGAGCTGCATCCGACCACGGCCGGCGGGGCGTACGTGAACTTCATGATGGAGGAGGGAACCGACCGGATCCGCGCCTCCTACCTGGGCAACTACGAGCGGCTGGCCCGCATCAAGGCGCACTACGATCCGGGCAACCTCTTCCACCACAACCAAAACATCGTGCCCGCCGGCTGAGCAGGCCGGCCTCTGGCCCGGTTTCCCGTGGGCCGACGCTGACGCGGAAGCCCGGGAAATCCAACGAGGGACTGCGCGCGCAGCCGGGCGTGAAGGCGCCGACCAGGGAGCAATTGGCCCCGGTCGGCGCCTTCGCCTGTCCTGCCGGCTCCGCTCGGCTGCCCGCCGACGCCCACCCGGTGTTGTCGCCCACGCAGGATGCGCCGCAGGGATTCTGTTCGGGGTCCCCGGGATGTAGCACCGTTCGCGCAGCAGGCGTCCCGGGACGCGCAGTGCCGCGGTGAGTTGCCGGGGCCGAGTCCCGCACCGGAAGGCCAAGGATTCCTTTGTTCCAGCGACATCGCAAGCAAGCCGTGGTAAGCCCAGAACGAAGGTAGTTGGTCACAAACTCTTAGCCTGCTTTCGACCAGCTTCGAACATCGACACCTGACATCACGCGGACTTGAACCGCGAGGCTATCGCCTCACGCATCCGCGCCACATCGACGTCCCCTGTTGACTGTTCCATAAGTACTTTGGCCAACCGCTTCGGCCAGAGCACGTGAACGCCACGAGTTGAGAACGCGCCGCCAACCAGGGGCCAGTCGGCTTCGACGAAGCACAGTGCCCCCGTGACCGGAACATCCCCGGCGAAGTCGCGCACGACGTCGATCTGCTTGAGCACCCCATCGACCAGTTTCGTGCAATCGCGCCGGGCCACGAAAAGCTTCTCGACGCGTGGGCGAAGGATGCCGCCCTCGATCTTCAGCTCAGGTCGTCCCTTGTATCGCTTGGCGTCGATCACCCAGATTCCTGCGCGAGTGATGACGATGTGGTCGATGTTGGCCTTCGAACCCGGGATGCGCCGGTCGTGGAGGACCGCGAGGCCATCGGCGGCCAGGCCATCCAGCCGGGCGCCGAGTCGTTCCTCGCCGATCGCGCCTCGATCCCAAGACTTGGTGTGCTGCCGCTCTTCGGACAGGGCGACGGCGAGGCCGCCGAAGCGCCCCCACTTTTCGCGGAGCCTGTCCTCGTCCTTCGCCTTGCGGCGCTCATATTCACGCCGGGCGGATGACCCGGCTACCCCGGACTCGGTGGACAACGAAGCATCCCGAGGCGGTGCCATGCCTGGGGACATGGTTTTCGTGGCTCTGGTGGCACACTCCACGCAGCGGACGGTCTTTGTCTCGCTCTCATAGATCGCTTCTGTCCCGACCGGAAGAGGGGCGCCGCACACACGACACACTCCGGCGTACCGAAGCCTCATCTGCTTCATGGGGATACGGGGCGGAACGCTCGATCGAACCCGGCCTGCCGGTAAACCACGACGGTAAGGCCGCCGATGCGCTTTGTCATGGCTCAATCCTCACCCATGACGGGAAGTTTTTCAGGGGTGCCGCGCGTACGGCTGTCAAAGACCTTGCAACCCTCCCGGCGGAAGGAACCGCCAGCTGAACGTACCACCCAGGGCGGTACTGGCACCTACGGGACCTTGTGGCCGAGGACCCCGCCTTGCAGCATGTCAAGCTGCCCCGGAAACCCATTCGTGCCCCCGCCATGACGCGGATGGTGATGGTTTGCCCCGAACAGCCGCTTTGCATGAGCGTGCGGGGCGGCGGTGCGATGACACGCGTCCCCGGCTTTGGCCCGCACCTGTCGTAGGCTAGGTGCATGCTCAATGTTGGCCTGACAGGCGGAATCGCCGCCGGGAAGTCCGCCGTCGCCAGGATGCTGGTGGACCGCGGCGCGGTGCTCATCGATGCCGACGCGATTGCCCGGGCCGTCGTGGCACCCGGGACCCCGGGGCTCGAAGCGGTCGTTGCCGCCTTCGGCCCCGGTATCCTGGCCGCCGACGGCACCTTGGACCGCCCCGCGCTCGGCGCGCTGGTCTTCGCCGACGCGGCGGCCCGCGAAAAACTGAACTCCATCGTCCACCCGCTGGTGCGCGCCGAGGCCGCCCGCCTGCGCGCTGCCGCACCCGCGGGGGCCGTCATCGTCCAGGACATCCCGCTGCTGGTGGAAACCGGCCAGGTAAAGGACTTCGACAAGGTCCTGGTGGTGGCCGCACCGCTGGCCGAACGCCTGCGCCGCATGGTCGAGGACCGGGGGATGGCCGAGGCCGACGCCCTGGCGCGGATCGCCGCGCAGGCCACCGACGAGCAGCGTGCCGCGGTCGCCGATGCCGTGATCAACAATTCGGGCACGCTGGAACAGCTGCACCAACGCGTCAACGAGATCTGGGAGACCCACATTGCCCCATTCACCAACCATGCCCACTGAGGACGAGGGGGCGAAGGCCGAGTTCGCCGCACGCTTGGAGACCGAGGAGGCCAAGGCCCGCACCGAGATGCGCATCATCCGCATCCTGTGGGTGCTGGCCGCCGCGACCCTCGCCGTCGCCGTGGTCCTCTGGCTCGGCTTCGGCGGGCGCGACCAGTACATCGCCCGTTCCTCCGGCTACGACGCGCAGGTGCTGGTCCCGGCCTGGCTCGCGCTCGCCGGCCTGCTGTCCGCCGCCGCGGCCACGGTGCTCGGCGTGATCCGGCTGATGCGCGGCGCGCTGGGCAACATCCTGCAGAGGCAGGCCCGCAAGTGAACACCGCGCTGGTTGCCGAATCCTTCCTCCGGCACGAACCTGCCGACGGCACCAAGGCCCACCTGGTGAGCATCCAGCGGGATCCCGGGCTCGCCGCAACGCTGGAGGGCACCCTGGGAGCGGTCCAGCTGCGCTACCACTCGCTGCAGCTCATTCCGGTGGACCTGGTCGACGACCTGCCCGGAATCTGGAATGCGCTGCTGGATGCCGTGGAAGGTTTCCTCGCCGACGGCAGGGCCGAGGTGGCCTACCCGTCCATCGAGGCGCAGATCCTGCTGGAGCGCAGCGGAAACCTCACCAAATTCACCGCCGGGAAGGTCCGCCACATCGTTGACGCTTCCGAGCTGGTCGACGGCATCCTGGACGGCGCCGAGGCGTACTTCGGCTTCGCGCCCCACGCGGCGCAGACTGCCCTCGATCGCATCGGGAAGCTGCGCACCGTCGCCGCAGCGGCCGCGCCCGGCACCTAAAGGAGAAGGCCCCGGACCGGATCCACGGTGTCCGGGTTGCCGCACGGTGGACTATCTTGGAAAGCACGGAAGAACGGGCGGACACCTGGCCCCGCGTGCTTCCGGGAGAACACGCGAAACCGAAGGACCGATGACTTTCATGCCGCCAGACACCCCGCAACCTTCGAGCCGCACGACGGGCCGGGACCGCTCCATCCGGGGCGGTGCTCCCGCGAGGACCCCGTTTGGATGGCTCGCCGCACGGGTCTGCCTGGGTCGGCCGGCGCTGCGCTCGGCCTCCCTGGCCTCCGTGGTTGCAGCCATCCTGATCATCGTCGGCGGCGGTGTTGTTCGGGTGACCGGCTCCGGGCTCGGCTGCCCCGACTGGCCGACCTGCATCGACGGCTCGCTTGGCCCCACCGCGGAAATGGGCTGGCACGGGATCGTGGAATTCGGCAACCGGCTGCTCACCGGGGCGCTGTGCGCCGTTGTCGGGTGGGTCATCATCGCGGCGCGCCTGCAACGGGACCCGGCACCGGCAGTGACCCGTTGGGCGTGGATGCAGTTCTGGTTGGTCGTCCTCAACGCCGTCATCGGCGGCATCACGGTGTGGGTCAAGCTGAACCCCTTTGTGGTCGCGGGGCACTTCTTGGCCGCGACCCTGCTCCTGACGGCGGCCGCAGTCACCTGGCACAAGGCCCGGGAGCTAGACCTTCCCCCTGTCCCCGCCGCGTCGCGCAGGTCGATCAACCTCGGCAACGCCCTGCTGGCCGCGACGGCCGTCCTCATCGTCGTCGGCACCGTGGTGACCGGGACCGGGCCCCACGCCGGTGATTCCGCCGACGTGCCACGCATGCCTTTTTCCTGGCTGGCGGTCACGGTGATCCACGGTGTCGCGGCGCTGGTTGCGATCGGCCTGGCCGTGGCGCTGCGGCGGACCGCGCAACGCCCGGGCGAAACGGCCGTGGCGGCCAAGGCCGGGATGTTCATCGCGGTGTTCCTGGCCCAGGGCCTGATCGGCGTGGTCCAGGCCTTCACCCATCTTCCCGAGGCGATGGTGGTGCTGCATCTGGTGGGTTCGGCACTCGTCTGGGTCGGTGCGGTGCGGGTGTATCTTGCCGCACACGGCGGCGAGCGGGCGGCACACGGCCTGAGCGCCGGATCCAACACCGCATAGGAGGTTTCCCGGAGCCACCGGGACGGCTTTCAGCCTCGGGCGAGCGGGCATCCAAACCATCGGTGCCAGGGCGTAGCCTAGGAACATGAGTCTTGCGCAGCAAATCAACCGCGTCGTTGCCCCCTTCGAGGTCATCAGCGAGTTCACGCCCGCCGGCGACCAGCCCACGGCCATCAAGGAGCTCACCGAACGGATCAACGCCGGCGAAAAGGACGTGGTGCTGCTCGGCGCCACCGGAACCGGCAAGTCCGCCACCACGGCCTGGCTCATCGAACAGGTGCAGCGCCCCACCCTGGTGATGGTGCAGAACAAGACGCTGGCCGCGCAGCTGGCCAACGAGTTCCGCGAGCTTTTGCCCAACAACGCGGTCGAGTACTTCGTGTCGTACTACGACTACTACCAGCCCGAGGCATACGTCCCGCAGACCGACACCTTCATCGAGAAGGACTCCTCCATCAACGAGGAGGTCGAACGGCTGCGCCACTCGGCCACCAACGCGCTGTTGACCCGCCGCGATGTCATCGTGGTCGCCACGGTCTCCTGCATCTACGGCCTGGGCACCCCCGAGGAATACGTCGCGGGCATGGTCACCCTGAAAAAGGGCATGGAACTGAACCGCGACGACCTGTTGCGCAAGTTCGTCTCCATGCAATACGCGCGCAACGACATGGACTTCCACCGCGGCACCTTCCGGGTGCGCGGGGACACCGTGGAGATCATCCCGATGTACGAGGAGCAGGCGCTGCGCATCGAGTTCTTCGGCGACGAGGTCGAGTCGATCCACACGCTGCACCCGGTCACCGGCGAGGTGATCCGCGAGGAAAACGAGATGTATGTCTTCCCCGCCAGCCACTACGTCGCCGGTGCCGACCGGATGAGCCGGGCCGTGAAGGACATTGAGGACGAGCTGCAGCAGCGCCTGTCCACCCTGGAATCGCAGAACAAGCTGGTGGAGGCCCAGCGGCTGCGCATGCGCACCACCTACGACCTGGAGATGATGGAGCAGATGGGGTTCTGCAACGGCATCGAGAACTATTCCAGGCACATCGACGACCGTGCCGCCGGCACCGCCCCGCACTGCCTCATCGACTACTTCCCGGACGACTTCCTGCTGGTCATCGACGAATCCCATGTCACCGTCCCGCAGATCGGCGCGATGTACGAGGGCGACATGTCGCGCAAGCGCACCCTGGTGGAGCACGGCTTCCGCCTGCCTTCGGCGATGGATAACCGACCGCTGAAGTGGGACGAGTTCCTCGAGCGCATCGGGCAGACCGTCTACCTCTCGGCGACCCCGGGCAAGTACGAGCTCGGCAAGGCCGACGGCGTGGTCCAGCAGATCATCCGCCCCACCGGGCTGATCGACCCGGAGATCATCGTCAAGCCGACCAAGGGGCAGATCGACGACCTGCTCGACGAGATCCGTGCCCGCGTCGAACGCAACGAGCGCATCCTGGTCACCACGCTGACCAAGCGAATGGCCGAGGACCTCACCGACTACTTCACCGAGCACGGGGTGCGGGTCCAGTACCTGCACTCCGACGTGGACACGCTGCGCCGCGTCGAGCTGCTGCGCGAGCTGCGCATGGGCCTGTTCGACGTGCTGGTGGGCATCAACCTGCTCCGCGAGGGCCTGGACCTGCCCGAGGTCTCGCTCGTGGCGATCCTGGATGCCGACAAGCAGGGCTTCCTGCGCTCGGCGACCTCGCTGATCCAGACCATCGGCCGCGCCGCCCGAAACGTCGACGGCCAGGTGCACATGTACGCGGACAAGATCACCGACGCCATGGCCCAGGCCATCGAGGAGACCAACCGCCGCCGCGAGGTGCAGCAGAAGTACAACAAGGACCACGGGGTGGACCCGCAGCCGCTGCGCAAGAAGATCGCCGACATCACCGATTCGCTGGCCCGCGAGGACGCCGACACCCAGGAGCTGCTGAACAACCAGCGCCTGGCCAAGAACGCCAAGCGTTCGAGCGCCGGCACCAGGAAGGCCCACGAGACGGTGCGGGCCGACGGTTTGGCCGCCGCCCCGGCGGAGAACCTGGTGGAGATGATCGAGCAGATGACCGAGCAGATGCACGCCGCGGCCGCCGAGCTGCACTTCGAGGTTGCCGCCCGGCTGCGCGACGAGGTCTCGGAGCTGAAGAAGGAACTTCGGCAGATGAAGAACGCCGGCCACGCGTAACCGGGTTTGCGTGCCTGCCCCCTTGCCCCGCCAGCGGCTGGACCGTATTGTTTATCGATAGTACCGTTTATCGATAGGGGTCGTCATGAAGCACCGCGGGGCAAGACCGGGCGCGCTGGCGCTGGAAATCCTCCTGTACATCGGGGTCGCGTGCACCGCCGTTCTTGGGTTGCTGCGCACGCTCCTGGGTTCCGCAGGTTTCGGGGGCATGCTTCCGGGCTGGGCGTGGGGCGTGAGCGAGCGCCTCTTCGGGCCCTACTTCCTGGGCGAGGTGCCAAGCGTCCGCGCGCCGCTGGTGAACGGCGTCGAAGTGCACACGACACCCGAGCTGTATGCGTACGGAGCCGAACCCGTGCCCACCGGGCGCGGCGAATTCTCCGGCCCCTTCGAGGCCCGGGTCAGCGTGTTCGCCCCGGACTTCACGCAGCGTGTCGGCCTGCTGGGCGGCCAGCTGCTGGCGGTGCTCCTGGCCCTTGGAATCCTGCTTCTTCTGGTGCGGATGGTGCGCACCCTTCGCCGCGACGAGGGCCCCTTCACCTCGGCCAACGCAAATCGGCTGCGGTCGATCGCCTGGCTCGTCGGCGCCGGCGGAACCGCCAGCTCCCTGCTGGTCGCCTGGGGCCAATGGCTCGTCTTGAACGACGCAGCCATTGCCCCGTTCGTGGACAACCGCTTCGAAATCAACGTTCTCCCGCTGCTGGCGGGCGCCGGCATCTACGTCTTCGCCGAGCTGTTCCGCCGCGGCGCGGCGATGCACGCGGACCTGGAACGGGTCATATGAGTGCCCCCGCTCGGGACGACGAACCGCACGGCATCCGGATCCGGCTGGATGAGGTGCTCGAGGCCCGCGGCATGAGCCTGGCCGAGCTGGCCCGGCGCGTCGATGTCACCGTGGCGAACCTTTCGGTGCTCAAGAACGGCCGGGCGAGGGCCGTGCGCTTCAGCACGCTTTCGGTGATCTGCCGGGAACTTGGCTGCCAACCGGGGGACCTGCTGGCCTTCGACGGGGACCGGTGAAACCGCAGGTCATTCACGAGCCTGAAACATCGATGCGCTAGACTGTTCCAAGCGTAGGGGAGTATCCCACTTGTGCTGTGGTCGTCAACACGCGAGGCATCGATGCCTCGCCGGGCACAGCGGTCGTCCCGATCTGAGCGGACGGCGGAGAGACTTGCGGTAATTCCACGTACCCCGTTTTGAAAGGCCCCACATTGGGAAACCACGGCTTGTCGCTGCAGTTTGAGATTATCTCGCTCTCGGCATTGTGCATCATTCTTCTTCTTGACCTGCTTTACGTGGTCAAGAAACCACACGAACCCTCGATGAAGGAATCCGGCCTCTGGGTCGGTTTCTACGTCACCCTCGCCCTGATCTTCGGTGCCGTCGTCTGGTGGCAGGCGGGCCCGGACATCGGCCAGCAATTCATTGCCGGTTGGGTCACCGAATACTCGCTGAGCATCGACAACCTGTTCGTGTTCATCATCATCATGGCCCGCTTCTCGGTGCCGCGGAAATACCAGCAGGAAGTGTTGATGTTCGGCATCATCATTGCCCTGATCCTGCGCGGCATCTTCATCATCCTCGGTGCCGCAGTCATCGAAAACTACTCGTGGGTCTTCTACATCTTCGGTGCCTTCCTGCTGTGGACCGCCTGGAAGCAGGCCACCGACAACGGCGAGGACGAGTCCGACGGCGCCAACAGCGGCATCGTCTACAAGCTGACCAAGAACCTGCCGATCTCCAAGGACTTTGACGGCAACAAGCTGCGCACCACCATCGACGGCAAGAAGATGTTCACCCCGATGGTCATGGTCTTCATCACCATCGGCATGACCGACCTGCTCTTCGCCGTCGACTCGATCCCGGCGATCTTCGGTTTGACCCAGTCCCCGTTCATCGTCTTCACCGCGAACCTGTTCGCGCTGATGGGCCTGCGCCAGCTGTACTTCCTGCTCGGCGGCCTGATGGACCGCCTGGTCTACCTCAAGCACGCACTGTCGATCATCCTGGCCTTCATCGGCGTCAAGCTGGTCTTCCACGCGATGCACGTGAACGAACTGCCGTTCATCAATGGCGGCCAGCCGATCCTCTGGGTCCCGGACTTCTCCATCACCGTCTCGCTGGTGGTCATCCTGGGCACCATCGTCATCGCGACCGTCGCCTCGCTGCTCTCCCCGGCCGGACGCCGCGCCGCCGCCGAGCACAAGGCCGAACAGTCGGCCAACAAGGACAGCGAGTAACCTCGCAGCTCCCACGCCGCACCCGCTCGGGGTCCGTCTTCCGCTGTTTCGGAAGAACGGGCCCCGAGCCCCGTTAAAGGCAGCGGCGTTGCTAGGCTGGGCGGGTGAACACAACCCCGGCCCCGACCTCCATCCATCCCGCGCCCGAGCGGGTGCGCGCCCAACGCCGCACCGTGGCCACGCTCTCGGTGTCCCAGCTGCTCAGTGGCGTGGGCAACGGCGCCGGGCTGGCCATCGGATCGCTCATGGCCGTGGAATTGACCGGGTCCAACGCCTTCGCCGGGGCGGCAACCACCGCGATCTCCGTGGCCGGCGCCCTCAGCGCGCTGCCGCTGGCAGCGCTGGCCGTGAAGCGCGGGCGCCGCAGGGCGCTGTCCCTGGGCTACTTCCTGGC
Source organism: Arthrobacter sp. C2 (assembly GCA_024207135.1). GTDB lineage: Bacteria > Actinomycetota > Actinomycetes > Actinomycetales > Micrococcaceae > Paeniglutamicibacter. The sequence goes on from CP042428.1 coordinate 408,492, forward strand.
CGCGCTTGGCGCCGTCGGGATGATGTTGGCCCCGGTGCTTGGTTCCTTCCCCGTGCTGCTGCTCGGGGCCGCGCTGCTGGGCGTGGGATCGGCGGCGAACCTGCAGGCCCGCTTCGCCGCCACCGACCTGGCCGCCGACGCCACCCGCGGGCGCGACCTGGGACTGGTGGTCTGGGCCATCACCATCGGCGCGGTCGCCGGCCCGAACCTCATCGGACCGGGGTCGGCGCTGGGCGGGCAATTCGGCCTGCCGCCGATGAGCGGGCCGTTCCTCTTCTCCCTGGCCGGCATGCTGCTGGCCATCCTGGTGCTGAACATCGGGTTGCGCCCGGACCCCATCGATCTCGCCCGGGCCTGGGAAAGGGAAGACGGCGTGCCCCCGCACCCCGTCGCGACGGGCCGGCGCCGCGGGTCCCTGGCCACCGGGCTGTCGGCGGTGCGCGCCTCTCCGGGCGCGACCCTGGGCATTGCCACCATCGTGGTCGCCCACCTGGTGATGGTCGGGGTCATGTCGATGACCCCGGTGCACCTCAAGGACCTGGCCGCCACCCCCGGGCACGAAATGCACGGGGGCAGCGCCGACATCCTGATCGTCATCGGCTTCGTCATCTCCCTGCACATCGCCGGGATGTATGCGCTCTCCCCGTTCATCGGGGCGTGGGCGGACAGGATCGGCCAGCCGCGGATGATGCTGGCAGGCATGACGGTGCTGGTGGCCGCCGTGCTGGTCGCCGGACTCGGCGCCGATTCCCGGGCCGCGGTCACGGTTGCGCTGGTGCTGCTGGGCCTGGGCTGGTCGATGTCGACGGTCTCCGGCTCCGCGTTCCTGGCCGAGCGGGTGGACCGTCCCCGCCGCGTGCTGGTCCAGGGCGTCTCCGACACCCTCATGGGTGCGGCGGGGGCGCTGGGCGCCGCCGGGTCCGGGGTGCTGCTGGCCACGCTGGGCTTCGCCGGCCTGGGCTACCTGTGCCTGGGCTTCATCCTGGTCGTCGCGTTCTTCTGCGTGCGCGAACTCAAGTGAACAAGTGGTTCCTGCTCTCGCTGGCCATCGCCACCGAGGTCGCCGCCACCCTCGCCCTGAAGGCCGCGCTGGGGGAGCCGTGGTGGTACGCGGTCGTGGTGCTGGGCTACGCCGGTGCCTTCACCTGCCTGGCGCTGGCCATGCGCGCGGGCCTGGGACTCGGGGTCGCCTACGGCATCTGGGGCGCCCTCGGGGTGGCGTTGACCGCCGTCCTTGCGATGCTGCTTTTCGCCGAGGCGCTCACCCCGCTGATGGTCCTTGGCCTGGGAATCATCATTGCCGGCGTCGTCCTGGTGGAATTCGGGTCCCAGCACGCCCTGCGCCAACGGGCCCTGAAGACGCGGGAACGTACATCATGATGTGGCTTTTCCTGGGAACCGCGATCATCGCCGAGGTCGGCGCGACGATGTCGCTGCGGGCAACGCTCACCGGCTCCAGGGCCTGGTACGTCCCGGTGGCCGCCGGCTACCTGCTGGCCTTCACCATGCTCTCCCTCGCACTGCGCTCCGGGATGGGCATCGGGGTGGCGTACGGGATCTGGGCTGCAGCGGGGGTGGCGATCACCGCGGTGCTGAGCAAATGGATCTTCAAGGAACCGCTGACGCTGCTGATGACGGCCGGGATCGTACTGATCGTCGGCGGGGTGCTGCTGGTGGAGCTCGGCTCCCCGGCCTAGACCAGCCCCGGCTCCAGCAGGCTGTTGGGGGTGTACAGCAGCGAGTCGGCCACCGGCCGCGGCAGACACGCCCACGGACAAAAAGCCGCCGCGCCCCGGTGCGTGCGGCGGCTCCCATCGGTTGGCGGGGATCAGGCGATGATCTCGGCGCCCTTCCACAGGCGCTTGGTGGCCAGCGCCGCGCCGGCGCCCAGGGCTTCGAGCTTGGCCATGGCGATCTGCGGGTGCACGCGCCCGCCCAGCCCGCAGTCGGTGGACGCGATCACGTTCTCGCGTCCGACCAGGTTCGCAAAGCGCTCGATGCGGTCGGCGACCAGCTCCGGGTGCTCGACCACGTTGGTGGCATGCGAGACGACGCCGGGGACCAGGATCTTTCCCTCGGGCAGTGCACGGTCCTCCCAGATGCGCCATTCGTGCTCGTGGCGCACGTTCCCGGCCTCGAAGGAGATCATGTTGGCATTGATTCGCAGCACCGGGTCCAGGATGTCGGCGAACGGGATGTCGGTGGTGTGCGGGCCGTGCCAGGAACCCCAGCACACGTGCAGCCGGATCCGCTCGGCCGGCAGCCCGCGCAGCGCGTGGTTGGTGGCCTCCACGCGCAGCTCCAGGAACTTCAGGTAGTCCTCCAGGCTCGGCTCCGGGTTGACCTGGTCCCAGGATTCGGCCAGCGACGGGTCGTCGATCTGCAAGATGAGCCCGGCATCGAGGATCGCCTTGTACTCCTCGCGCATGGCATCCGCGGCAGCGAAGAGGTATTCCTCGTCGCTGGTGTAGAAGTCGTTGGCCAGCCGCGCGCAGGAGGCGGGGGAGAGCGCCGCGAGGAAGCCCTCCTCGGTGCCCGTGGCCGCCATGGCGGTCTTCAGGTTCTTGATGTCCGATGCCACCAGGTCGTGCCCGGTGTAGGTCAATGGCGCGACGACCTTCGGCTGCGTGGTGGCCTTGCGGTGCGCCAGGATGCCGGAGGCCGGATCGGCGTACGCCTCGGCGAAGGCCCGGCGGTCGCGGCGGTCCGGGAAGGAGGTGAGCACCACGTTGCCGGGGGACGAACGGTTGACCGTGGTCTCGGCCCAGCGGTCGACGGTGGTTTCCTGCAGCCCGCCGAGGCGGGCGAAGGAGTAGTTCCACCAGGCGCCGAAGTCGACGGCAGAGGACATGGTGTGCCCGAATTCGCCGTCGTTGGGGATGTCGATGCCCAGCTCGCGCTGCCTGGCCACGATGCCCGTGACGGAGGTTTCGAGCAGTTCGAGGAACTCGGGGGTGATTCCGTCGCGTTCCCTGGCCTCGTTGGCGGCCAGCAGCGCGTCGGTGCGCGGCAACGAGCCGGCGTGGGTGGTGCGGATGTGGCTGGTCTTAAAGGACATGGGCAAGTGCCTACTTTCCATCGGTCCTGGCAGTAGCACCGTTGCCGGCCCGACGGGGTCCCGTCGGCGGGGCGGGTTGCTGCGGCGTCATCGATCCAGGTCTCTCGGCCGCTCCGGATGGTTGCACTTCAACACCTATCACGGAAGCGTTTCCCGTCGTGATTGCGACCGGCAGTGTGACGCGGCCTAGTCCTTGCCCAGCTCCAGCAGCTTCGCGAAGATCATCGCGCCCTCGTCGCCGATCCCGTCGTGGTGGAACTCCTCGGTTTCCCACACCCGCACGTTGCCGACCGCCGCGGCGGTTTGAAGCGACAGGTCCCGATCCACGTACACGTCGTGGGCGTAGACGGCCGCGGCGACCGGCACGGTGTTGGCGGCCAGCACCGCGGGGTCGTAGAGCGGTTCCCAGTCCTCGTGCTCGGCCAGGATCCGGGCGGTTTCCTCCAGCGGGCGCAGCACCGCGTCGTCTTCGAAGTACCAGCTGAACACCATTTCCCCGGTCAGCAGCGGGAATTCGGCATCGGGGGAGAACGCCGGGAACTCGGCCAGCACGCGCTGCGCGGACCAGTTGGTGGCCGCTCCCTGCGCGTAGATCGACTCGTGCATCAGCGCGTAAAGCGGGTTGGTGGTGCGGTCGGCCTGCTCGGCGACCGCAGCCAGGAAGGTGTCCGAGAGCCGCCTGCCGCCAGGGGTGTCGATGAAGGCGGCCTCGAAGACGTGGTGCAGCGAGTGCACCCGGGCGTTGCCGCCCAGGAACTGGCCGAGCATCTGCACCAGCGGCACGGTGAGCGCCCGGCCGTTGGGCAGGTGCTCCTCGGTGTGGGCCAGGTGCGCGACGATCCCGCGCAGGACCTTGCGATCCTGCGGGTACCAGTCGAAGTATTCCGCGTTGCGCTCGGCCATCCGCCGGTACGTCGCCCGGTACACGGTGTCCGCGTCAGCGGTGAGCGAGGCCAGCCCGCCGGTGACGATGCAGCGTTCCAGGGCCGCCGGGGCCAGGGACAGATAGGTCAGCGTGCAGAAGCCGCCGTAGCTTTGTCCGAAGGTGCTCCACTTCTCGATCCCGAGATCCTTGCGGATGGCTTCGGCGTCGCGCACGATCGAATCGGCGCGGAAGTGCGTGAGGTACGCGGCCTGTGCCGCCGCGTCCCCGCGCATCGGCAGGGACTGGCGGTTGGCCGGGGTGCTCAGGCCGGTGCCACGCTGGTCAAGCAGCAGGATGCGGAAGGTCTTGGCCGCCTCGGCCATCCAGCCGGTGAGCGAGGCCGGACGCGGGGACTTCCCGCCCGGTCCGCCCTGCAGGTAGAGCAACCAGGGCAGCGAGGCGGGATCGGCGTGCCCGGTGGAGGAAATCTCGCGGGCAAAGACCGTGATCTTTTCGCCCGCCGGGCGGGCGTGGTCCAGCGGGACCTGGAAGTAGTGCTCGGTGGTGTTCATCCCGCGGAAGGTGTGGGTGGTGCTCATGCCCCTGCCCCCAGTTCCGCCAGGGCTGCGCCTTCGAGGCGCCGCACGGTCCAGCCGTCCATGGAACCGGCGCCGAGCGAGTCGTAGAAGCCGATGGCCGGGGTATTCCAGTCCAGCACGCTCCATTCCACGCGCCGGTAGCCGCGGGCCACGGCAATGCGTGCCAATTCGGCCAGGAGTGCCTTGCCGTGTCCGGCGCCCCGCGCCGACTCGCGCACGTAGAGGTCCTCGAGGTGGATCCCGTGGGTTCCCTCCCAGGTGGAATACGTCAGGAACCACAGGGCGAAGCCCAGCACCGTGCCGTCCTGGTCCACCACGTGCGCGTACACCTGCGGGTCCGGCCCGAAGAGATGGGCGGCGAGGTCCGCTTCGGTGTTTCTCACGGCGTCGGGCTCGCGCTCGAAGAGCGCCAATTCGTGGATGAGTTCAAGGATGGCGGGGGCGTCGGCGGGCGCCGCGGGGCGAATCAGGGGCATGTGACCAAGCCTACCGGCGGGCCATGCGTGCCGTGAATCCAACGCGTGGGTGGCAGCACTTAAGGTTGGGGGCGATCGAGAAGCAAGAACCAAAGCAAGGACGGCACCAAGCAATATGATGGGCGGCCACCACGCGGCCACCGGCGCAGCAGCCTGGATCGCGTTGACCACGAATTTCAAGCTCCCCACCGGGAGTCTCTCCGAGAAGCTGACCTGGCTGCCCGATGCGATCCCGCTGGGATTCGGCCTGCTGGAGCAATCCCCGATCGCCGGGGTGGCGGGCGCCATGGTCTGCGCGGGGGCGGCGCTGCTGCCCGATGCGGACCACCGCCGGGCCACCATCGCGCACTCGCTGCCGCCGGTGTCCAACGCGATCTGCGCCGGCATCGGAGAGGTTTCCGGAGGGCACCGCAACGGCACGCACTCGCTGCTGGGCATCGCGGCGTTCACCGTCCTGGCCTGGGTGCTGGGGCTGTGGACCATGGAGAATTCCCGCTTCGGGATCATCTACCCGGGTGCCGGGCTGTTGGCGGTGCTGCTGGTGTCCTTTGCGCTGAAGGCGCTGAAATTCATTCCCGACACCATGGCGAAGCTGCCGTGGTTGGTCTCGGTTCCGGCCGGCATCTTCGTGGCGGTGTTCTCGCCCGACGAGCAGAACTGGCTGGTCCTGGCGGTGGCCGTGGGCTGCGCGGTGCACATTGCCGGGGACATGCTCACGGTCGGCGGCTGCAACCTGATCTGGCCGATCAAGATCAAGTCCCCGCGCTTCATCCGCCGCATGCCGCTGCTCAGGGACGTGTGGAAGCCCGGAGGCCGGATCGCCATCCCCGTGCTGGGCCGGGCAGGCTCGGTGCGCGAATGGCTGCTGTGCATCCCGGTGTCCATCTACGCGCTGGCCGGGCTCGTGGTGCCGATCGTGCTGCTGGCCCACAACCAGGTCCAGCCACTGACCAAGCTCTTGGGGTTCTAGGCAACTCCGGGAGGTCCGGACACAACACAGGCGCCCGCCGGGAAATCCTTCCCGGCGGGCGCCTGTGTTTGGTGCGTGCTAGTCCTTGCGGCCCACATTGGTCACCGTGATGACCGGGTACCCGGCCTCGTCGGAGTCCGCCAGGTTGACGGTGGCGTCGATGCCCCAGTCGTGGTGGTTGGCCGGGTCGGCGAAGACCTGGCGCACCGTCCAGCTGTCCTTCGAGGTGGTGATCAGCAACAGGTTGGGCCCACGGCCGCCGGGGCCGTCGTCGATGTCCTCGTGTTCCTCGAAGTACGCGTCCATGGCATCGGCCCACGCATCGGCGCCGAAGCCGGAATGCCCGTCCAGCTCGCCCAGGGCGGAGTCCTGCTCGTCGGCGAAGAGCTTCACACGGCGGAACATCTCGTTGCGCACCATCACGCGGAAGGCCCGCTCGTTGGAGGTCAGGCGCTCGGGGGCCGGCGGGATGATCTCGGCGTCGGGCTCGTGCAGCACCCCGTTGGCCAGTTCCTCCCATTCGTCCAGCAGCGAGGAGTCGATCTGGCGGATCAGTTCCCCGAGCCACTCGATGAGGTCCTCGAGGTCCTCGCGCAGCGCGTCCTGCGGCACGGTCTGGCGCAGCGCCTTGAAGGCGTCGGTGAGGTACCGCAGCAGCACGCCCTCGGAGCGGGACAGCGAGTAGAACTGCACGTATTCGCTGAAGCTCATGGCTCGCTCGTACATGTCCCTGACCACAGACTTGGGGGCCACCTCGAAGTCGCCGAGCCACGGGGCGCCGGCGCGGTACTGCTCGAAGGCATTGGTGAGGATCTCGGCCAGCGGCTGCGGGTAGGTGACCTCCTCGAGCGCGGCCATGCGGTCGTTGTACTCCATGCCCTCGGCCTTCATCGCGGCAATCGCCTCGCCGCGGGCCTTCTTCTCCTGGGCCGAAAGCACCTGGCGCGGCTTTTCCAGCGTGGCCTCGATGACCGAGACCACATCCAGCGCGTAGCCGGGGGACTCGGCGTCGAAGAGTTCCAGGGCCGCCAGCGCGAACGGGGACAGCGGCTGGTTCAGCGCGAAGTTCTCCTGCAGGTGCACCGTGAGGGCCAGCATGTTCCCGTGTCTGTCGGGGTGCTCGAGGCGTTCGACGACCCCGGTGGCCAGCAGCTCGCGAAGGATGCCCAGCGCCTTGCGCTGCAGGGCACGCTGCCGCACCGGCGGCTCGTGGTTCTCGGTGAGCAGCCGGCGTGCCGCGGCGAAGGAATCGCCCTCGCGCGCCAGCAGGTTCAGCAGGATCGAGTGGGTCACCGCGAACGAGGAGTTCAGCGTCTCGGGGGTGGAGGCGATGATCCGCTCATAGGTCTTTTCTCCCCAGGTCACGAAGCCCTGCGGCGGCTTCTTCTTGACGACCTGGCGGATCTTCTTGGAATCGTCGCCGAACTTCGCGACCGCCTTCTCCATGGCCTTCTTGTTCTCGATGGAGTGCTCGGGCGCCTGGACCACGACGGTTCCGGCGGTGTCGAAGCCCGCGCGGCCCGCGCGGCCGGCGATCTGGTGGAATTCGCGGGAATTCAGGATTCGGGTGCGCACCCCGTCGTACTTGGACAGCGCGGTGATCAGCACGGTGCGGATGGGGACGTTGATGCCCACGCCCAGGGTGTCGGTGCCGCAGATGACCTTGAGCAGTCCGGCCTGGGCCAGCTGCTCGACCAGCCGGCGGTACTTGGGCAGCATGCCTGCATGGTGGACGCCGATGCCGTGGCGGACCAGCCGGTTCAGCGTCTTGCCGAAGCCCGGGGCGAACCTGAATCCGGCGATGAGCTCGGAGATCCTGTCCTTTTCCTCGCGGGTGCACACATTGATGCTCATCAGCCCGCTGGCCCGGTCGATGGCCTCCAGCTGGCTGAAGTGCACCACGTAGATCGGCACCTGCTTGGTGGAGAGCAGTTCCTCGATGGCTTCCTGCACCGGGTCCTGCGAGTAGTAGTAGTGCAGCGGGATGGGCCGTTCGGCGTGCGCCACGGTGGTGGTGTCGCGTCCGGTGCGCAGCGTCAGTTCGTCCTCGAAGCGGCTGACATCGCCCAGGGTGGCGCTCATGATCAGGAATTGCGCCTGCGGGAGCTCGAGCAGCGGAACCTGCCAGGCCCAGCCGCGCTGCGGGTCGGAGTAGAAGTGGAACTCGTCCATGACCACCGGGCCGAGGTCCGCGTTCTTTCCTTCGCGCAGGGCGATGTTGGCAAGGATCTCGGCGGTGCAGCAGATGATGGGGGCGTCCTGGTTGACCGAGGAATCGCCGGTGACCATTCCGACGTTCTCCGCGCCAAAGATCTTGCACAGGTCAAAGAACTTTTCCGAGACGAGTGCCTTGATCGGGGCGGTGTAGTAGCTGCGCTCCCCGCGGGCCAGCGCGTGGAAGTGCGCGGCGACGGCCACCAGTGACTTGCCGGATCCCGTGGGGGTGGCGAGGATGACGTTGTTGCCGGCCACGAATTCCATGACGGCCTCGTCCTGCGCCGGGTAAAGCCCGATGCCGCGGTCCTCCACCCACTTCACGAAGGCTTCGTAGGTGGATTCGGCGGTGGCACCGCGTGGGGGAGTGTTGGGCAGCAACTCGGTAAGTTTCATGATGTGTCCAAGACTATCGGTTTACGAGGGGCTTTCCGCTTACGCTGTGGTTATGAAATGGGACCCGAACAAGTACGTGCAGTTTGCAGACCATCGCGACCGTCCGTTTTACGATCTGACGGCCCGTATCACCGCCGCGACGCCGCAGCTCGTGGTGGATATGGGGTGCGGTCCGGGACCCCTGACCCATTCGCTGGCCGAGCGCTGGCCCGATGCCCGGGTGACCGGGTTGGACTCCTCGGAGGAAATGATCGAGCAGGCCCGGGCCAAGCAACACGCGGCCAACCTGTCCTTCGCCATGACGGATGCGAGCACCTGGATGCCGGCCCCCGACACCGACGTGCTGGTCTCCAACGCGATGCTGCAATGGATCCCCGAACATCGGCAGCTCATCGCCAAGTGGCTGGGGGCATTGGCCCCCGGGGCCTGGTTTGCGGCCCAGGTGCCGGGCAACTTCGGCTCCCCTTCCCATACTTTGATGCGGGAGCTGGCCAACTCGGAGCGTTGGGCCCCGCAGCTGGCCGGGGTCCTGCGGCAGGACGACGCGGTGGGGGAGCCCGCCGACTACCTGAAGATCCTGCTGGCGGCCGGATTCGAATCCGATGTCTGGGAAACGACGTACGGGCAGATCCTCAGCGGGCCGGACCCGGTCCTGGAATGGGTGCGCGGGACGGCGCTGCGTCCGGTGCTTGCCAGGCTTTCGGAAACAGATGCGGCCGCGTTCGAGGCCGAGTATGCCCGTTTGGTATCCCAGGCGTACCCCTCCTTCGCGGACGCCCGCGGGGGCTCCCTGACCTTGTTCCCGTTCCGGCGTATCTTCATGGTGGGTCGCAAGCGCTAACCTTCCCCAAGGCAACCAGATTCCCAGGTGGGATGCCGCTCTCCTAGGCTAGGGAACATGAAGAAGCTTTTGCCGGTTCTTGCCGCTGCCACCTTGATGCTCGCCGCCTGCTCCGGGCCGTCAGCCGAAGACTTTCGCCTGAACGACCAGCAGGGGAACACCGCCTGCATCCACTTCGGCAGCGGATACGCGGATACGGGAAACCTCGGCGCAACCAACATGAAGAAGGCGGCCGAGCACGGTTCCAAGGCTTCCACCGAACAAATCCGCACCGCGGTCGACACCGATGCCGCCGGGGCCCCCGAAATCACAGACAAGGACGCGTTCAAGAAGGCCTGCGAATCCCAGGGCATCAAGTTCCATTAGCCACTACGAGCACGATTTTTCGAAAGTATTTTCTTACCGCACTTTGACTAGGCTTTTTATGATGGATTGCGCTCGCCGGAACCTTCACAAACCTGCGATCCGGGCGTAGAATGGTAAGTATGTTCGAAGATTCCCAGGAATACGATTCGAACCCGAGATCCCTCACCGTGGAGGAAGCTGGGGAAATCCTCCTTGGCCATCGCCACATCCCCTCGGATCTGCGCAGGCCTCCCAAGCAGCGCTCTGCAGCGGAAGGGCCCGGCGACGGCTACGTCGATTTCATCAACGGCATGGCCGAGGCCGTGACCCACTTGCCGCAGACCGTGGGTGAGCAGGTGCGGGGCGCTCGGATCTCAGCGATGGAGCGCGCGAAATCCGCCCTCTGTGCGGCCCAGGCCAAGGAAGCATACGCCCTGGAGCAGGACATCATTGCCAGGCACCGTGAAGAAGGCCTATACCAGCAGAACCCGGCGCGTGGCACCGGCGCTGAAGTCGCCCTGGCGCGCAAGGAGGCCCAACACCTGGGGCCCCGCTTCGTGAACTACTCGCGGGCCATGATCGAGCAAATGCCCTACACCTTCAACGCGCTGGAGCGCGGTGAGCTCACCGAAGAGCGCGCCATGCTTATGGTGAGCAAGACCAGTGACATACATGTCGACGTTCGCCGACAAATCGACCGGAATATGGCAGGGGAGCGAGGCGCCCTCGAAGGCGTGGGCACCAAGCAACTGGCATCGCGCATCGACAAGGAAGCCCTCGCCTACGACGGCCGGGTCGAAGCCAACAAACAGGCAGATGCCATGGTCAAGCGCCGCGTGACGCTGACCCCGACACCCGATGGGATGATGCGACTGAACGCACTTCTCACCGCGGCGCAGGGCGTTGCGGTGAAGCAGGCGCTGCGGGCCGAGGCTTCCAAGCTCCGCTCCAGCGAGGATCGCCGCACCGACGACCAGACCATGGCCGACGCGCTGGTCTCGGGAATCACCGGGCACGCAAACGGGCTGCGGCCCTCGCTGCTGGTGCACCTGAACATGACCGACCGCACGCTGCTGGCGGGAGACAGTGAACCTGCGCACCTGTATGGCTACGGAACCATCTCTGCAGCCCATGCCCGGTGGCTCATTGCCGGTGACCGAACTTCTTCGGAAGAAGAAAGCGAGGTCGACGTCTGGATGCGCCGCGTGTATACGGCGCCCACGACGGGCGAACTCTTGGCTATGGACTCCGAATCCCGCAGTGTGCCGCCCAAACTCAGGGATCTCATCGAGATACGCGACCAATTCTGCCGAACACCATATTGCGATGCCCCGATTCGCCACATCGACCACGTCTATCAGGTGCGCAGGGGCGGGACAACCACCGAAATTAACCTGGACGGACGCTGCGTCTGCTGCAACCAGGTGAAAGAGACCGAAGGCTGGGAAGAACACCTCATCCGGGGACAGCGGCATAGCATCCTGATCACCACCCCCGGCGGACAGATGTATCGAGCCATGGCGCCGCCCCTGCCGGGGACCCCGGAATCACCTCCGGGGTCCCCAAAGGAACCCTGACTACCAGCCCCTGTTGCGCCATTCGTCCAGGCTCGGACGCTCCGCGCCCAATGTCGTTGATGACCCGTGACCCGTGAGAACCAAAGCCTCGTCCGGGTACGCTCCAAAGAGCCGCGTCTCCACGTCGTCAAGCAACGAGGTAAAACGCTGCGGATCGTTCCCCGTGTTTCCCACTCCACCGGGGAACAAGGAATCCCCGCTGAAGATCACCGTGGTTCCACCGCTGTCCCGCAACACATAGGCAATCGAGCCCGGGGTGTGCCCACGAAGGTGCACGCACTCCAGGACCACTTGGCCAACGGATACCGTGTCGCCATGCTTCAGCGGAACATCAATGACGACGTTGGCGCCGGCAGCAATGCCGTCCACGTCCTCGGCACCCGCGTAGGTCTTCACCCCGGTCTTGCCGGCGTACTCTGCCAGCGCCCGGATGTGGTCCCAATGCTGGTGGGTCGTGGCAATGCCCGCAAGCTGCGTAGGGACGTTGGCGTCCGAAGCAGCGGAGTCAACCAATCCCTCGATGGCCGCCACATCGTCGGCCGCATCGATCAGCAACTGGGAGCCATCGCCCTTGGACGTCACGAGGTAGATGTTGTTGGACATTTCGGAAACGCTCACGGATCGGATGGTCACGTCAGTGAGGTCAAGGAAGGTTTCACTCATTGCAACATCCTATGTGGAACGCCGAATCCGGCGCGATAGGCTGAAGCGCAAGCACCGCCCCCCGGCACCAACAAAGGACGGCACACGTGGACAGCAATCCGCTGGCATTCATCGCTCTCGACAGCACGGACAAAACCGCTCCCTACCAGCAAGTCAGGCAGCAGATACTCGTCGCCATCTCGAAGGGACGACTCAAGGCCGGGACAAAACTGCCCTCGGTCCGGGCGCTCGCCGAACAACTCGGTCTCGCGGTCAACACGGCGGCGAAGGTTTACAAGGAATTGGAGGCGACCGGTGTCGTCGTGACCCGGGGCCGCCACGGCACGATCGTCCAAGCGGCGGAAGATGAAGGCGCGGTCGCCGTTGCCGACGCCGCCTCCGAGCTTGCGGCCGTTGCGACACGCTGGGGGATCTCGGAGAAAGCAGCCATCGGCTACGTCCGGGCGGCGTTCACTTCGCAAGTTGGATAGACCTGCGTCTTGTTGCTCACAAGTTCGCTCCATTCGAACCAGTTTTCGATTAGCATGATCTGGTGGCTACTTCCCGCTCCCCTGAAACCCTCCGTCCGCACGACCTGACCCGCCTGGTGGTGAAGGGCGCGCGCGAACACAACCTACGCAACGTCGACCTGGATTTGCCCCGTGACGCAATGATCGTGTTCACCGGCCTTTCCGGCTCCGGAAAGTCGTCCCTGGCTTTCGACACCATCTTCGCCGAAGGGCAGCGACGCTACGTCGAATCCCTCTCGGCCTATGCCCGCCAGTTCCTGGGGCAAGTGGACAAGCCGGACGTCGACTTCATCGAGGGGCTCTCGCCCGCGGTGTCGATCGACCAGAAGTCGACCTCGAAGAACCCCCGGTCCACCGTGGGAACCATCACCGAGATCTACGACTACATGCGACTGCTCTGGGCACGCGTGGGCCGCCCATACTGCCCGGTGTGCGGCGAAGCCGTCACCAAGCAAACCCCGCAGCAGATCGTGGACCAGCTGCTCGAGCTCGAACCCAAGACCCGCTTCCAGGTCCTTGCACCCGTCGTGCGCGGCCGCAAGGGCGAATTCGTGGACCTCTTCAAGGAGCTCGGCTCCAAGGGCTATTCCCGCGCCCGGGTCGACGGGGAAACGATCCAGCTTTCCGACCCGCCGAAGCTCGGCAAGCAGTTCAAGCACACCATCGAGGTCGTGGTCGACCGCCTGGCCATCAACGACACCGTGAGCCAGCGCCTGACCGACTCCATCGAAACCGCGCTGAACCTCGCCGAGGGCCGGGTCCTGATCGACTTCGTCGACCTCGACCCGGAAGACGAGGGCCGGGTGCGCGCCTTCTCCGAGAACCTTGCCTGCCCCAACGAGCACCCGCTGGCCATCGATGAAATCGAACCGCGCTCGTTCTCCTTCAACAACCCCTTCGGCGCCTGCCCCGCCTGCAGCGGCATCGGCACACGCCTGGAGGTCGACGAGGACCTGATCATTCCCGACGTGGAAATGCCCCTGGGCCAGGGTGCCATCGCGCCGTGGTCGCTGGGCACGGCCACCACCGAATACTGGAACCGCCTGCTCGGGGGACTGGGCGCGGAGCTGGACTTCACGCTGGAAACCCCCTGGAACAAGCTGCCCGCCGTCGCCCGCCAGGCCATCCTGCACGGCAAGGACCACAAGGTCGTGGTGCAGTACAAGAACCGCTTCGGCCGGGAGCGCAAGTACTCCACCGGCTTCGAGGGCGTCGTCCAGTACATCCACCGCAAGCACCTGGAAACCGAATCGGACAACGCCCGAGACCGGTACGAGGAATACATGCGGCAGATCCCGTGCCCGGAATGCAACGGCGCACGCCTGAACTCCGCCTCGCTGTCCGTGCTGATCAACGACAAATCCATTGCCGAGGTCTCGGCCATGCCGATGCGCGAATGCTCGGAGTTCCTCGAAAACCTCGTCCTCACCGGACGCGAGGCCCAGATCGCGAACCAGGTCCTGAAGGAAATCCAGGCCCGCCTGCGCTTCCTGCTGGACGTCGGACTGGAGTACCTGAACCTGGAACGTGCCGCCGGCACGCTTTCGGGCGGCGAGGCCCAGCGCATCCGTCTGGCCACGCAGATCGGCTCCGGACTGGTCGGGGTGCTCTACGTGCTCGACGAGCCCTCCATCGGGCTGCACCAGCGCGACAACCGCCGGCTCATCGAAACCCTGACCCGGCTGCGGTCCCTGGGTAACACGCTCATCGTCGTCGAACACGACGAGGACACCATCGCCGAGGCCGACTGGATCGTCGACATCGGACCCGGCGCCGGGGAACACGGCGGCGAGGTCGTGCACTCCGGGTCCCTGGAGGGCCTGAAGGCCAACACCCGCTCCATCACCGGCGACTACCTCTCCGGGCGCAGGAAGATCGAGATTCCGGCCAAGCGCCGCAAGATCGACAAGAAGCGCGAAGTCAAGGTCATCGGTGCCCGCGAAAACAACCTCGTGGACGTCACCGCCCGCTTCCCGCTCGGCGTGCTCACGGCCATCACCGGCGTCTCGGGCTCCGGAAAGTCCACGCTGGTCAACGACGTGCTCTACAAGGTGCTCGCCAACCGGCTCAACGGAGCCAAGCAGGTCCCCGGACGCCACACCCGCGTCGAGGGCCTCGAACACCTGGACAAGGTCATCCACGTCGACCAGTCGCCCATCGGCCGCACCCCGCGCTCCAACCCGGCCACCTACACGGGGGTCTTCGACCACATCCGCAAGCTCTTCGCCGAGACCAACGAGGCCAAGGTCCGCGGCTACCTGCCGGGACGCTTCTCGTTCAACGTCAAGGGCGGACGCTGCGAATCCTGCTCGGGGGACGGCACGCTGAAGATCGAGATGAACTTCCTTCCGGACGTCTACGTCCCGTGTGAGGTTTGCCATGGTGCGCGCTACAACCGCGAGACCCTGGAGGTCCACTACAAGGGCAAATCCATCGCCGACGTGCTGAACATGCCCATCGAGGAGGGTGCGGAGTTCTTTGCCGCGTTCACCCCGATCGCCCGCCACCTGCGCACCCTGGTGGAGGTCGGGTTGGGCTACGTCCGACTCGGGCAGGCCTCCACCACGCTCTCGGGCGGCGAGGCACAGCGCGTGAAGCTCGCCGCGGAACTGCAGAAACGCTCCAACGGACGCTCCATCTATGTGCTCGACGAGCCCACGACCGGCCTGCATTTCGAGGACATCCGCAAGCTCCTGCTGGTCCTGCAGGGGCTGGTGGACAAGGGCAACACCGTGATCACCATCGAGCACAACCTCGACGTGATCAAGTCCGCGGACTGGGTCATCGACCTGGGCCCCGAGGGCGGTTCCGGCGGCGGCGAGATCATTGCCGTCGGCACGCCCGAACAGGTCGCCAAGGTCGAGGCCAGCTACACCGGAAGGTTCCTCGCGCCGCTGCTGGGCTAGCTGCGAACGCCGTGCGTGTATGCCGTTTCGGGCATGCGCGTACGGCACAAGCGCCCAGTTCATGCGAGAATACGACAGTGATGATTGCTCCCTCCGCCGTGCTGCTTGACCTCGATGGAACCCTTGTGGATCCGGCCGGGGCTATCACCTCGGGCATCCGCTTTGCGTTGACGCAGGCGCAGATCCCCGATCCGGGTGAAGAAAAACTCCTGTCCCTCATCGGGCCCCCGCTGACCATCGGTCTGGCCACCATCGACGGTGTCGACCCCTCGACCATCGGTTCGCTGATCGCCACCTACCGTGCGCAATATGCCGAATCCGGCATGGCGGCATCACGTCCGTACCCCGGCGTCCCCGAACTCCTGGCCGCGCTGCGTGCCTCCGGCACCACGGTGCTGGTCGCCACCGCCAAGCCCACCCACATTGCCCGGGCCCTGCTCGAGGTCCAGGGCATCACGCCCCTGCTGGACGGGGTTTTCGGCAACGACGACGAGGGCGACGGCACCTCCTCCTCCAAGACCCACATCCTGGCCGCGGCGATCGCCGAGCACGACCTGGACCCCGCCCAGTGCGTGATGGTGGGGGACCGGCGCTACGACATCGAGGCCGCCCACGAGAACGACATGGCCTCCATCGGCGCCGGCTGGGGCTTCGCCGAAGCCGGCGAGCTCGAGGCCGCCGGTGCCGGGGCGCACGCCGCGGACCTGGCCGAGCTTGCCGGGCTGCTGCTGGGCAACGCCGCCGAGGAAACGCTGCGCGAATCCCTGGTGGCCGCCAACCCGACGGGAGCCGGCGCCTAGATGAGCCTGTACACCATGACCCGCTCCTCGATCCGCGGGCTGCTTTCCGGGCTGTGCCGCCCCACCGTCACCGGACTGGAAAACGTGCCCCGCACCGGCCCGGTCATCATCGCTTCCAACCACCTCTCCTTCCTGGACTCCATCATCATCCAGGCGCTGACCCCGCGGGATGTCGCGTTCTTCGCCAAGGCCGAGTACTTCACCACCCCGGGCCTCAGGGGCAAGGCCATGAAGACCTTCTTCGAATCCGTGGGCTCGATCCCGGTCCAGCGCGGGGAACAGGCTGCCTCCGTCGCGGCCCTGGAATCCCTGGTCGACATCCTGGAGACCGGCGGCGGCATCGGCATCTACCCCGAGGGCACCCGATCGCGCGACGGCAAGCTCTACCGCGGGCGCACCGGCGTGGGCTGGCTCGCGCTGTCCACCGGCGCCCCGGTGGTCCCGGTCGGGCTGGTCGGCACCGAGAACCTGCAGCCGGCCGGGAAGAACACCATCAAGCCGCACCACTTCACCCTCGCCTTCGGCAAGCCGCTGCAATTCGAGCACCTGGGCCGCAAGCACCCGCTGCCGCAGCGCCGCGCCGCCACCGACGCGATCGTCGATGCCATCGCGGAGCTCACCGGCCAGGAGCGCGTGGACGCCTACAACCAGACCCCCATCAGCGACCAGTAACCGGAGCAGCAGAAGTGGCAGACCCCCAGAGCTACCGCCCCGCCACCGGGGACATTCCGACGCGTCCCGGGGTCTACCGATTCCGCGACGAGGTCGGCCGGGTCATCTACGTCGGCAAGGCCAAGGTGCTGCGCCAACGGCTGAACTCCTACTTCGCCAACCCCTCGGGGCTGACCCCCAAGACGCACGCCATGGTGCACACCGCCGTCTCGGTCGAGTGGACGGTCGTGGGCTCGGAGCTCGAGGCGCTGCAGCTGGAATACACCTGGATCAAGGAATACAACCCGCGCTTCAACATCGTCTTCCGCGACGACAAGACCTACCCGTACCTGGCCGTGACCATGGGGGAGAAGTACCCGCGCGCGCTGGTGATGCGCGGGGACAAGCGCAAGGACACCAAGTACTTCGGCCCGTTCTACCCGGCCAAGGCCATCCGCGAAACCCTCGACACGCTGCTGCGCGTCTTCCCGGTGCGCAGCTGCTCCGCCGGGGTGTTCAACCGGGCCCAGTCCTCCGGGCGGCCCTGCCTGCTGGGCTACATCGACAAGTGCGCCGCCCCCTGCGTGGGCCGCATCAGCCCCGAGGACCACAAGCAGCTCGCCGCGGACCTCTGCCAGTTCATGGGCGGGGAGGGCACCCGCTTCATCAAGGAGCTCGAGGCCAAGATGGCCGGCGCCGTCGCCACGCTCGAATACGAGCAGGCCGCCAGGTACCGCGACGACATCGCCGCACTGCGCCGGGTCTTCGAACGCAACGCCGTGGTGCTGGCCGAAAACACCGAGGCCGACATCTTCGCGGTGCACGAGGACGAGCTCGAGGCCGCCGTGCAGGTCTTCCACGTGCGCAACGGGCGCATCCGCGGCCAGCGCGGCTGGGTCGTGGAAAAGGTCGAGGACTCCACCCCGGAACAATTCATCGAGCACATGCTCACCCAGGTCTACGGCGAATCCGCCGGGGACGACAGGATCCCGCGCGAGGTGCTGGTCCCGGTGCTGCCGGAGAACGCCGACGACGTCGCCGCCTGGCTGCAGACGCGCCGCGGCTCGGCCGTCTCGCTGCGCGTGGCGATGCGCGGGGACAAGGCGACGCTGGCCGAAACCGTGCGGGAAAACGCGGAGCAGTCGCTGCGCCTGCACAAATCCCGCCGCGCCGGTGACCTGACCACCCGCTCGGCCTCGCTGCAGGAACTCCAGGACGCCCTGGGGCTGCCGGCCCCGCTGCTGCGCATCGAATGCTACGACGCCTCGCACACCCAGGGCACCAACGTGGTCGCCTCCATGGTCGTCTTCGAGGACGGGCTGCCCAAGAAGGCCGACTACCGCAAGTTCTCGATCACCGGGGAGGCCGCGCGCGACGACACCGCCTCGATGTACGACGTGATCTCCCGCCGCTTCAAGAACTACCTGGCGGACATGGAGGACACCGTGCCGATGATCAGCGGGGAAATCGACATCGCCGACGCCTCCGAGCGCATGCCCGCCCGCCGCTTCGCCTACCCGCCCTCGCTGGTCATCGTCGACGGCGGACCCCCGCAGGTCGCCGCCGCCTCCCGGGCCCTGGCCGATTTGGGCATCGACGACGTGTACGTGGTCGGGTTGGCCAAGCGGCTGGAAGAGCTGTGGCTGCCGGACGACGAGTTCCCGGTGATCCTGCCGCGGGCCTCCCACGCCCTCTACCTGGTCCAGCGGGTCCGGGACGAGGCGCACCGCTTCGCCATCACCTTCCACCGCAAGAAGCGCTCGGCCTCGATGACCACCTCGCTGCTGGACACCATCCCCGGGCTGGGCCCGGCCAAGCGCGAGGCGCTGCGCAAGCACTTCGGCTCGATGAAGAAGATGCGCGCCGCCACGGTGGAGCAGCTGCTAGAGGTCCCGGGCATCGGCCCGGCACTGGCCGCCACGGTGTTCGACGCGCTGGCCGCATCCGGCGCGGATGCGCCGGCAGTGAACATGACCACAGGTGAAGTGCTGGACTGACCGAATCGGGACCCGCGGGCGACTAGGCTAGGAACATGACCACCGAGCTTGCCCCAGTGAAACCACCCGAGTCCGAACTTCTAGTGATTACCGGCATGTCGGGCGCCGGGCGCACCACCGCTGCCCACGCGCTGGAAGACCACGGCTGGTATGTGGTGGAGAACCTGCCCCCGACGCTGCTGGGCATGCTCACCGAGATCGTGGCGCACGCCGGAGGATCCATCCCGAAGCTCGCCGTGGTCATGGACGTGCGCTCCAAGTCGCTGTTCCCGCAGTTGCGCGAGAACCTCAACGCACTGACCAGCGCCGGCGTCGCCTACCGCGTGCTCTTCCTGGACGCCGCCGACGACCTGCTGGTCCGCCGCTTCGAACAGGGCCGGCGCCCGCATCCGCTGCAGGAGGACGACCGCATCGTCGACGGCATCAACCTCGAGCGCGAGGTGCTCCGGGAGCTGAAGGAAGCAGCGGAGATCGTCGTGGACACCACCGAGATGTCGGTGCACGACTTGGCCCGCTCGATCACCGAGCTGTTCTCCGAGTCCGGCCCGATCGTGCTGCGGCTGAACGTTATGAGCTTCGGCTTCAAGTACGGGGTCCCCACCGACGCCAACTACGTCGCCGACGTCCGCTTCATCCCCAACCCGCACTGGGTCCCCGAGTTACGCCCGCACACCGGCAAGGACAAGGCGGTCTCCGACTACGTGCTGTCGGCCACGGGCGCCGCCGAATTCATCGAACGCTACATCGGTGCCCTGGAGCCGGTCTTCGAGGGCTACCGCCGCGAAAACAAGCACTACGCCACCCTGGCGGTGGGCTGCACCGGCGGCAAGCACCGCTCGGTGGCCACGGCCGAGGAAATCGGGCGCCGGCTGGCCCAGCTGCCCAATGTGCGCGTCAACGTCACGCACCGGGACCTGGGACGCGAGTAGCCCGCCATGGCGTTTTTCACCGGCCCCATCCCCATCCAGCCACCGTCCCGCTCCTCCGGGGAGAACAAGGTCGTGCGCGTGGTCGCCCTCGGCGGCGGCCACGGGCTCTCGGCCTCGCTGTCCGCGCTGCGCCGGCTGACCACCGACCTGACCGCGATCGTCACGGTGGCCGACGACGGGGGCTCCTCCGGGCGCCTGCGCGAGGAGCTCGACGTGCTGCCCCCCGGGGACCTGCGCATGGCGCTGGCCGCCCTGTGCGACGACACCGACTGGGGCCGGACCTGGCGCGATGTCATGCAGCACCGCTTCACCTCGAAGCCCGGATCGAGCGCCGCGCTGGACCAGCACGCCGTGGGCAACCTGCTGATCGTCGCCCTGTGGGAACTGCTCAAGGACCCCGTGGCGGGGCTGCGCTGGGCCGGGGCCCTGCTTGGGGCCCGCGGCCAGGTGCTGCCCATGAGCACCACCCCGCTGACCATCACCGGGGACGTGCTGCAGGAAGACGCCGGCAGCGGGCTGGTCCAGCGCCGGCTCTCCGGCCAGGCGAAGCTCGCCGAGGCCGGCGAGAGCGCCCTGGTCTCCAACGTGCGCCTGGAACCGGCCGACGCCGCGGCCTGCACCGAGGCGCTGGACGCCATCGAGCTGGCCGACTGGGTCGTGCTCGGCCCGGGCTCCTGGTACACCTCGGTGCTGCCGCATCTGCTGCTGCCGGAAATGCGCGAAGGCCTGCAGCAGACCGCGGCGCGCCGGCTGCTGACCATGAACCTTTCCACCGACACCGCCGAGACCGGCGGGATGGACGCCGCCGCGCACCTGGAAGTCATCGCCAAGTACGCCCCCGACCTGCGCCTGGACGCCGTATTGGCCGACCCGGCGACGATTTCGGACCACGAGGCGTTCACCCACGCAGCCGCCCGGCTAGGCGCCCGCACCTTTTTCGGTAAAGTAGGGGTTGGTGCCGGACGCGCAGTCCACGACCCCTTGAGACTTGCCGCCGCATACCACGACGTGTTCACCACGTTCAGCACAGACGAGCCCAGCAGTTAGGAAACAATCCATGGCACTGACGGCTTCCGTCAAGGACGAGCTGTCCCGGCTTGAGATTCGGAGATCCTCCGAGCGCAAGGCAGAAGTATCCACCATGCTGCGATTCTGCGGCGGCCTGCACATCATCTCCGGACGCATCGTCATCGAGGCCGAGGTCGACCTCGCCTCCACCGCCCGGCGGCTTCGTGCCGCCATCGCCGAGGTCTACGGCCACACCTCCGAAATCATCGTGGTTTCCGGGGGAGGGCTGCGCCGCGGCAACCGCTACGTGGTCCGCGTGGTCCGCGACGGCGAGGCGCTGGCCCGCCAGACCGGCCTGCTCGACGGGCGCGGCCGTCCGGTGCGCGGGCTGCCCTCGGTCATCGTCAACGGCTCCACCGCCGACGCCGAGGCCGTGTGGCGCGGCGCCTTCCTCTCGCACGGTTCGCTGACCGAGCCCGGGCGTTCCTCGGCACTGGAAATCACCTGCCCCGGCCCCGAGTCCGCACTGGCACTGGTCGGCGCCGCCAGGCGCCTGGGACTGGTCGCCAAGGCCCGCGAGGTCCGCGGCGTGGACCGCGTGGTCATCCGCGACGGCGAGGCCATCGCCCAGCTGCTCACCCGCATGGGCGCCCACGACGCCTTGATGGTCTGGGAAGAGCGACGCATGCGCAAGGAAGTGCGTGCCACCGCCAACCGGCTGGCCAACTTCGACGACGCGAACCTGCGCCGTTCGGCACAGGCGGCCGTCGCGGCAGGCGCCAGGGTGGAACGCGCCCTGGAGATCCTGGGCGACGAGGTCCCCGAGCACCTCAAGTACGCCGGCGCGCTGCGCGTGGCGCACAAGCAGGCGTCGCTGGACGAGCTCGGACGCATGGCCGAACCGCCCATGACCAAGGACGCGATCGCCGGGCGGATCCGCCGCCTGCTGGCCATGGCCGACAAAAGGGCCTCCGAACTGGGAATACCCGGCACCGAGGCCAGCGTTCCACTGGATATGCTCGAACACTGAGCCCAAGGATTTTCCGCGGTTGCGCGGAGATGCAGTAACGAAGAAGAACGCATCCACTTCTCGATGGGTGCCGATGAGAATGAGGAGTCATTTTGGCTATTTATACCTTGCCCGAGCTGCAGTACGACTACGCGGCCCTGGAGCCGAACATCTCGGCGCGGATCATGGAGCTGCACCACTCGAAGCACCACGCGGCCTATGTGGCCGGGGCGAACACGGCCCTGGAGCAGTTGGCCGAGGCGCGGGAGAAGGGCGAGTTCGGGAATGTCCCGAAGTTGTCCAAGGACCTGGCGTTCCACCTGGGCGGGCACACCAACCACTCGATCTTCTGGAACAACCTGTCCCCGGAGGGCGGGGACAAGCCCGAGGGGGAGCTGGCCGCGGCGATCGACGACGCCTTTGGCTCGTTTGACGCGTTCCGTGCGCATTTCACGGCGGCGGCGATGAGCCTGCAGGGCTCGGGTTGGGCGTTGCTGGGCTTTGAGGGCCTCGGTGGCCAGTTGGTCATCGAGCAGCTGTACGACCAGCAGGGCAACGTGCCGGTGGCGACGACCCCGTTGTTGATGCTGGACATGTGGGAGCACGCGTTCTACCTGGATTACGTGAATGTGAAGGCCGACTACGTGAAGGCGTTCTGGAACATCGTGAACTGGGCCGATGTCTCGGCGCGTTTCGAGGCGGCCCGCAAGGGTGCCGCGGCGCTGATCGTCCCGGGCAAGTAACAAAACCCCGGTGGAGGCGTAAGCCTCCTCACATCGAACGCCCATGTGGCGTAAGATAGAAACAACGTGTTTTGCGTGTCTTGCGGCATCAGCCGCAAGACACGCATAAACCCGGTCAGCACCCAGCTGACGACACAACGGAGTGTCCAATTTTTCCAAGCCACTCCGTCTCTGTGTCCCAACCCCGGGGCCCTCTTTCCGCGGCAGTGGCAACACCACTCTGTCAAGGAGAAATACACGTGACTACCCGTGTTGGCATTAACGGTTTCGGACGCATTGGTCGCAACTTCCTGCGAGCAGCCCTGGCGAACCGCGCAGACATCGAAGTTGTTGCAGTAAACGACCTCGGATCCATCAACGACCTGGCCATGCTGGTCAAGTACGACTCGATCATGGGCCGCCTGGAAGAAGACGTGAGCGTCGACGGCGCCTACATCGTTGTCGGGAACAAGCGCATCAAGGTCCTCTCTCAGAAGGATCCCGCCCACCTGGGCTGGGGCGAGCTGGGCGTCGACGTCGTCATCGAGTCCACCGGCCTGTTCACCAAGGCCGTCGACGCCGAGAAGCACCTGCAGGCAGGCGCCAAGAAGGTCATCATTTCCGCCCCCGCTTCCAAGGAAGACATCACCATCGTCATGGGTGTCAACCACGAGAAGTACGAGGCCGACAAGCACCACATCATCTCCAACGCCTCCTGCACCACCAACTGCCTGGGCCCGGTCGCCAAGGTCCTCAACGACCAGTTCGGCATCGTCGACGGCTTGATGACTACCATCCACGCGTACACCGCGGACCAGCACCTGCAGGATTCCCCGCACAAGAAGGATCCGCGCCGCGCCCGTGCCGCCGCCCTGAACATGATCCCGACCTCCACCGGTGCGGCCAAGGCCATCGGCCTGGTCCTCCCGGAGCTCAAGGGCAAGCTCAACGGCTACGCCATGCGCGTGCCGGTCCCGACCGGGTCGGCCACCGACCTGACCGTGAACCTGGCCCGCGAGGCATCCGTCGAGGAAATCAACGCCGCGTTCAAGAAGGCCGCCGAAGAGGGCCCGCTCAAGGGCTTCCTGAAGTACTCCGAGGACCCGCTGGTCTCCACCGACATCGTCCACGACCCGCACTCCGCGGTCTTCGACGCCGGCCTGACCACCGTCATCGGCACCACGGCGAAGGTCGTCGCGTGGTACGACAACGAGTGGGCCTACTCCACCCGCCTGGTTGACCTGACCGAATACGTCGGCGCCCGGCTCGGTTAGTCCCCGAGACTCGGATAACCTAGTCACATGACTTCCCACACTCTCGACGAACTGATCGCCGATGGTGTCCTTGGGCGGCGCGTTCTGGTCCGCAGCGACCTGAACGTGCCGCTCGATGGCTTCACCGTCACCGACGACGGGCGCGTGCGCGCCTCCATTCCCGTGGTGCAGAAACTGGCCGAGGCCGGCGCCCGCGTCATTGTCATGGCACACCTGGGCCGCCCCAAGGGCGAGCCCGACCCCACATACTCCATCGCCCCGGCGTCCACGCGCCTGGCCGAGCTCTCCGGGCTTGACGTGCGCACCGCAACCGACGTCACGGGCCCTTCCGCGCAGAAGCTTGCCGGCGAACTGGTCGACGGTGCCGTGCTTGTGCTGGAAAACGTGCGCTTCGATGCGCGCGAGACCTCCAAGGACCAGGGCGAGCGCGCGCAGTTCGCCGCCGAACTGGCCGCACTGGCCGGCGAGGGCGGTGCCTACGTGAACGACGCCTTCGGCGCGGTGCACCGCAAGCACGCCTCGGTCTACGACATCGCCGCGCTGCTTCCGGCCTACCAGGGCGACCTGGTGGCCACCGAGGTGCGGGTCCTGAAGACCCTCACCGAGGCCCCCAAGCGCCCCTACGTGGTAGTTCTGGGCGGATCCAAGGTCTCGGACAAGCTTGCGGTGATCGAGAACCTGCTCGGGAAGGCCGACCACCTGCTGATCGGCGGCGGCATGGCCTTCACCTTCCTCAAGGCCCTGGGCCACGAGGTCGGCGGCTCGCTGCTTGAGGAAGACCAGCTGGAAACCTGCCGCGGCTACCTCTCGCGCGCCAAGGAACTGGGCTGCGACATCGTGCTTCCCACCGACGTGGTCGTTGCCTCGAAGTTCGGGGCCGACGCCGAGCATGAGGTGCGCCCGGCCGAGGACATCACCGGCGGGCGCTTCGGCGACACCGGCCTGGGCCTGGACATCGGCCCGGTCTCCGGGGAAAACTTCGCCAGCTACATCACCAGCGCCAACACGGTCTTCTGGAACGGGCCCATGGGCGTCTTCGAGATCCCGGCATTCGCGAACGGCACCCGTGCGGTGGCCGGCGCGCTGGCCGAATCCGAGGCGTTCAGCGTCGTCGGCGGCGGGGATTCCGCAGCCGCGGTGCGCACGCTGGGTTTCCACGACGACGATTTCGGACATATTTCCACCGGCGGCGGTGCCTCCCTCGAGTACCTCGAGGGCAAGGAACTGCCAGGCCTGACTGCCTTGGAGGCGCGTAAGTGACCACTTCGACCAACGGTAAATTCGACCGGAAGCCGCTGATTGCCGGCAACTGGAAGATGAACATGGACCACGTCCAGGGCATCACGCTGCTGCAGAAGCTGGCCTGGACGCTGGCCGACGCCGAGCACGACTTCGAGCGGGTCGAGGTGGCGGTCTTCCCGCCGTTCACCGACCTGCGCGGCGTGCAGACGCTGACCATGGGCGACAACCTCCCGGTGCGCTACGGCGCCCAGGACCTCTCCGCCCACGACTCCGGCGCCTACACCGGGGAAATCTCCGGACAGTTCCTCTCACGCCTGGGTTGCGGCTACGTGCTGGTGGGACACAGCGAACGCCGTGCCCTGCACCACGAGTCCAACGAGCTGCTGGCCGCCAAGGTCGCCGCCGCGTACCGCCATGCGGTCACCCCGGTGCTGTGCGTGGGCGAGGGCCTGGAGATCCGCCAGGCCGGAACGCACGTCGAGTACACGCTCGAGCAGCTGCGCGGCTCGCTGGCCGGGATCACCGCCGAGCAGGCGGCAACCCTCGTGGTTGCCTACGAGCCGGTCTGGGCCATCGGCACCGGCGAGGTCGCGGGACCGGAGGACGCGCAGGAACTGTGCGCCGCCATCCGCGCCGAGCTTGCGGTGCTCTTCGGCGCCGACGTCGAGGCCTCGGTCCGGGTGCTGTACGGCGGCTCCGTCAAGGCGTCGAATGCCGCGGCAATCCTCGCCCAGCGCGACGTCGACGGCGTGTTGGTCGGCGGGGCCTCGTTGGACGCCGCGGAATTTGCTAACATTGTTAGGTTCGAGCACCACCTGGTGACCGACTAATCGCCATCGAGCGGATTGAAGGGCAATAGTGGACGTCATCAAGTTGGTACTGCAGATTTTGCTGGGCATCACGAGCCTGCTGCTCACCCTGCTCATCCTGCTGCACAAGGGCCGCGGCGGCGGCATGTCCGACATGTTCGGCGGTGGCATGACCACCTCGCTGGGATCCTCCGGCGTCGCCGAGCGCAACCTCAACCGCGTGACCATCGTCCTGGGAGTGACCTGGGCAGCCGTCATCATCGGCCTGGGCCTGGTCATGCGCTTCAGCGTCGAGTCCTAGGCTTCGGCCGCACCGCACCAAGCAGGCAAAAAGCGCGGCCCGCCTCTCCTTCAACGGATGAGGCGGGCCGCGCTTTGGCGTGCGTGGAGAACCGGTCAGACCAGGGCCGCGGCGGCGGCGTCCATGAGCCACCAGGTCCCCTGGGTGCCCGACACCCCGGAGGCCGGAACGCGTTCACGCGCCACCGGCTCCTGGCCCAGGGCCACGCCGGCCGCCGGGGCCTTGTCGGCCCCCGCGACCACGAGCCACACCGCGCGGGCGGTGTTGATGGCCTGGAAGGTCAGGGACACGCGCAGCGGCGGCGGCTTGGGCGAGTCCCGCACCCCGATGACGTTTGCACCGGTTGCCGCGGCTCCCGCGTGGTCGGGGAACAGCGAGGCCACGTGCGAGTCCGGGCCCATGCCCAGCATCAGCACGTCGAAGACCGGCAGGGAACCGGCGGTTCCCTCGTCTGAGGCCTCCCGCTCCAGCAGGTGCGCGTAGGCGGCGGCCGCCTCCTCCGGGGTCCCGAACTCGTCGGCCGCGCCCATGGCGTGCACCCGGCCCCGGTCCAGGCCGTGGGCATCGAGCACGCCCAGCAGCACCTCGGCCTGCACCGCGTTGCGGTCCGGGGAGCCGGCCTCGACAAAGCGCTCGTCCCCCCAGTAGAAGTTCACCCGCGACCAGTCCACCGCGCCCAGCGCGGGGGAGTCGGCGACGGCCTGCAGCGAGGCGATGCCCAGGGTTCCGCCGGTGAGCACGAGGGATGCCTCCCCGCGCGCGGCCTGCGCGTCGAGGATCGCGGTGACCAGCCGGGCGGCGACCGCGGCGGCGGTGGCCGGCAGGTCGGGGTGGATGACGACGTGACGCTTAGCGCTCACTGGCACGGATGCTCCTCAGGTTGGTGCGTTTCAGGCCCTCGCGCACGACCTCGCCGAACAGCTCGTCCGGGTCGAGGCGGCGCATCTCCTCGGACAGGCAGTCCGAGACCGAGCGCTGCGGCAGGGAAATCAGCTGGGCCTTCTGGCCCGGCTGGTACAACTCGGCCACGTCCCCGGGGGGACGGGTAAGCTCGACGTCGCCGGTGGGAAGCGCGAAGCGCACCGAGCGGACGCCGGTGCCCTCGGGTGAGGACGCCAGCGTCACCGGGATCCGCAAGCACAGCCGCAGCCAGGCGGCAAGCAGCACCGTGGAGGGGGAATCGACCGCACCGGTGACGGTCACCGCGGTGACCTCGGCCGGGTCCAGCTGGTCCATCACCGCGGCCAGCTGGGCGCGCCACAGCGTCAGCCGGGTCCAGGCCAGGTCGGTGTCCCCGGCCCGGTAGGACTCGGCCAGCGCGAAGAGCGCCTTGCGCGGGTTGGCCTCCGCGCCCGAATCGGTGATGCGGCGGTGCGCGATCCTGCCCAGCGGGGACTGCGAGGCGTCCTTCGGGACCCCGTGCGGCCACCAGGCCACGATCGGGGCGTCGGGCAGCAGCAACCCGGAAACCAGGGACTCGTCCACGTGCGCGTCGGGGCCGAAGGTGTGCAGCACGATGACCTCCGCGGCGCCGGCGTCCCCGCCCAGGCGGATCTGCGCGTCCAGCCGGGTCGCCCCGGTGGCAGCGCCCTGGACCACCACCACGATGCGGCAGGGGTGTTCGCGGCTGGCCAGCGAGGCCGCGGAGATCGCGTCCTCCTCGTACCCGGCACGGGTGATCACCAGCAGCGTCAGCACGCGGGAGAGCGCGGCGGATCCGCCGGCCCGGCGCATGGTGACCAGTTCCTTGGAGATCTTCGAGGTGGTGGTGTCTTTCAGCTGCGCAATCATGGGCGGCGCCATGTCCTTCCGTCGCGGGCCATCAATTCGTCGGCCGAGGCCGGGCCCCAGGAGCCGGGGGCGTAGGGTTCGGGCTGGGTCGGCAGCGACGCCCAGTGTTCCTCGAACGGGTCCAGGATGCGCCAGGACTGCTCGACCTCCTCGTGGCGGGGGAACAGCGGCGGCTCGCCCAGCAGCACGTCCAGGATCAATCGCTCGTAGGCCTCGGGGGAGGACTCGGTGAACGCATGCCCGTAGCCGAAGTCCATGGTCACGTCGCGCACCTCCATCTGTGTGCCCGGGACCTTGGAGCCGAAGCGGATGGTCACGCCCTCGTCGGGCTGGACGCGGATGACGATGGCGTTCTGCCCGAACTCGTCGTCCTTGTGGTCGCGGAAGAGCAGGTTGGGGGCGCGCTTGAAGACCACCGCGATCTCGGTGACCCGGCGTCCCAGGCGCTTGCCGGCGCGCAGGTAGAACGGGGCCCCGGCCCAGCGGCGGGTGTTGATCTCCAGCTTGACCGCCGCGTAGGTCTCGGTCTTGGACTCCGGGTTGAAGCCCTCCTCGTCCAGGAAGCCGGTGACCTTCTCCCCGCCCTGCCAGCCGGAGGTGTATTGGCCGCGGGCGCTGGCAGAATCCAGGTCCTCGGGCAGCCGCACGGCGGTGAGCACCTTTTCCTTCTCGCTGCGCAGGTGGTCGGCGTCGAAGGAGATCGGTTCCTCCATGGCGGTCAGCGCCAGCAGCTGCAACAGGTGGTTCTGGATGACGTCGCGCGCCGCCCCGACCCCGTCGTAGTAGCCGGCGCGGCCGCCGATGCCGATGTCCTCGGCCATGGTGATCTGCACGTGGTCCACGTACTTGGCGTTCCACAGCGGTTCGAAGAGCTGGTTGGCGAAGCGCAGGGCCAGCAGGTTCTGCACCGTCTCCTTGCCCAGGTAGTGGTCGATGCGGAAGACCGCATCGGGCGGGAAGACCGATTCGACGATCTCGTTCAGCTCGCGGGCCGAAGCCAGGTCGTGGCCGAAGGGCTTCTCGATGACCACCCGGGACCAGCCGGCGTCGGGGGATTCGTCGTGGGCCAGCCCGTGCTTGGAGAGCTGCTGGCAGACGGTCTCGAAGGAGTTCGGCGGGATGGAGAGGTAGAAGGCGTGGTTCTTGGAGGTGCCGCGCCGGGCCGCCAGGTCGTCGAGCGTCTCGCGCAGCCTGGTGAATGCTGCATCGTCGTCGAACCCGCCGGAAATGAACCTGAAGCCGCTGGCCAGCTGCTCCCAGACGGTCTCGTTGAAGGCGGTGCGGGAGTGGTCCCTGACCCAGGCCTTGGCCTCGGCGGCGAACTGCTCCGCGCTCCAGTCCCGGCGCCCGAAGCCGACCACGGCGAAGTTCGGCGGCAGCAGCCCGCGGTTGGCCAGGTCGTAGACAGCGGGCATGAGCTTCTTGCGGGCCAGGTCCCCGGTGATGCCGAAGAACACCAGCGCCGAGGGCCCGGCAATCTTCTCCAGGCGCCGGTCCCGGCGGTCACGCAGCGGATTGGGGTGGTTCAGCGCGGGGCGCGGGGTGGAATCGAGCATCAAAGACGGGCCTTCAACTGTTGGTGGGAAACCGGTGAAACGGTGCACCGGGCGCGCGCGGCGCCCGGTGCACCGGGGTGGGATGCGGGTGGTGGATCAGGCCTGGGCCAAATCCCGCACCAGCTTATCCAATTGGGCCAATCCCGCTTCCTTGTCCCGCAGGTGCAGGCGCAACACCGGGCGTCCCGCATCGGCCAGCACCGCCGCGTCGCCGGAAGCCTGTGCGGCAATCAGCTCCCCGAAGGTGAAGGGGCGCTCGGGGATCGACAGGTCCATCGCGGAGTCCGCGGTGACCTGCAGGTAGGCGCCCACGCGCGGGCCGCCCTTGTGGAACTGCCCGGTGGAGTGCAGGAAGCGCGGGCCCCAGCCGAAGGTCACCGGACGTCCGGTGGCCGTGGCCAGTGCCGGGCGGATGGCCTCCAGCGCGGTGTCCGCGCGGCGGTCCAGGTACGCCTGCACCGACAGGTACCCGTTGCCCGGCAGCGCCGCCAACAATGCCGCCAGGGCGCCGGCGACCGAATCGACGCCGGTGAGCAGCCCGGCGGAGCCGCGGACCTCGATCGCGCCCTCGGTGAGCTGCGCGGGGACCGGGCCCGGGGTGGAATCCAGCAGCGAGCGGGCGGCGACCTTGGCGGCCTCCACGTCGGGCTGGTCGAACGGGTCGATCTCCAGCAGGCGCCCGGCGATGGCCGTGGCGTACTCCCAGAGCAGCATCTGCGCGCCCAGGGCGCCGGAGACGGCGACCGAGGCCGCGTTGGCATCGATGTCCTCGTCGGTCAGCAGCCCGGTGTCGGCCACCAGGCGGATCTGCAGGAAGTCCGCCGCGTCCGAAGTGGTTTCCGGCGCACCGTCCTCCACGACCACCGGCAGCACGCCGGTGCCCAGCTTGCCGGTGGATTCGGCGATGAGCTGTTCGGCCCAGTCGGCGAACCCGACCAGGCCCGAGCCCTCGTCGGCGAAGATGAGCTTGTCGCGCAGCGGGGAGGTGCCGGCAAGCGCGGCGCCCAGGGCCAGGGCGATGTTGTCCTCGTCGTCCTCGGCCAGGAACTCCGCGGCGTCGGATGCCTCGTCCAGGAACGCCTCGATGTCCACCCCGGCCAGGCCGGAGGGGACCAGCCCGAAGGCGGTCAGCGCAGAGTAGCGCCCGCCCACGGTCGGGTCGGCGTTGAACACCGCGCGGTAGCCGGCCTTGCGGCTGGCCGCATCCATCGGGGAGCCGGGGTCGGTGACCACGATGATCCGGGCGGCGGCGTCGAGCCCGGCGTCGTTGAACGCCTGCTCGAAGACGCGGCGCTGCGAGTCGGTCTCCACGGTGGAACCGGACTTGGAGGCTACCACCAGGGCGGTGGTGGCCAGCCGGTCGGTGAGGATGCCGGCAACCATTTCCGGGTCGGTGGAGTCGCAGGTGACCAGCTCGACGTCGTTGGTCGCGCAAATGACCTCGGGGGCCAGCGAGGAGCCGCCCATGCCCGCGAGCACGATGCGGTTCACGCCCTCGGCGCGCAGCTCGTCGCGCAGCGCCAGGATGCCGGGCACCAGGGCGCGCGAGCTTTCCGCGGCGTCGACCCAGCCCAGGCGGACCGCGGCCTCGGCGCGGGCCGAGGCGACCCACACCGTGGTGTCCTTGGCGGCGATGCGGCTGGCGACCCGATCGGCCACCAGCGCCGGCACATGCGCCTCGATGGCCGCTTGCGCGGCACCGGTGGCGATGAAACCCAGGGAGCTCATTAGTTGCCTGCCTTCTTCAGCGAGGCGGCGAGGTCGGTGAGCAGCTCGTTCCAGGCGGCCTCGAACTTGTCCAGGCCCTCGACCTCGAGCTTGGCCACGACCTCGTTGTAGCTCACGCCCAGGGCGGCAAGCTCGTCGAGCACGGCGTTGGCCTGCTCGTAGGTCCCGGTCACGGCGTCGCCGGTGATCCGGGCGTGGTCCGCGGTGGCTTCCAGGGTCTTCTCCGGCATGGTGTTCACGGTGTTCGGTGCGCACAGCTCGGTGACGTAGAGGGTGTCCGGCAGTGCCGGGTCCTTCACGCCGGTGGAGGCCCAGAGCGGGCGCTGCGCGTGGGCGCCGGCGGCGGCCAGCAGGTTCCAGCGCTCGGAGGTGAAGGACTCCTCGTAGACCTGGTAGGCCAGGCGGGCGTTGGCGACGCCGGCCTTGCCGCGCAGGGCCAGGGCGGTGTCGGTGCCGATGGCGTTCAGCCGCGCATCGACCTCGGTGTCCACGCGCGAGACGAAGAAGGAGGCGACCGAGTGCAGCTTGGAAATATCGTGCCCGTTGGCCTTGGCGGCCTCCAGCCCGGTGAGGAAGGCGTTGATGACCGCGCGGTAGCGCTCCAGGGAGAAGATCAGCGTGACGTTCACCGAGATTCCGGCGGCCAGCGTCTGCGCGATGGCCTCCAGGCCCTCGACGGTGGCCGGGATCTTGATCAGCACGTTCTCGCGGTCGACCATCTCGGACAGGACCTTGGCCTCGGCGATGGTCTCGGCGGTCTTGCGGGCCAGGCGCGGGTCGACCTCGATGGAGACCCGGCCGTCGGCGCCGTTGGAGGCGGCGTAGACGGGTGCGAACAGGTCGCAGGCCGCCGCGACGTCGTCGCTGGTGATCTTGAAGACCGCTTCCTCGGCGTCCATGCCGGCAGCTGCCAGTTCCTTGACCTGTGTGGCGTAGGACTCGCCGTCCTGCAGTGCGGCGTGGAAGATCGAGGGGTTGGTGGTGACCCCGACGACGTTCTTTTCCTTGATCAGTGTTTCCAGCGAACCGGAGGTCAGGCGTTCGCGGGAGAGGTCATCGAGCCAGATCGAGACGCCGGCGTCGGAGAGGGCCTGGGTGTTTGCGTTGCTCACGATGGGAATCCTTTGGGTGTTGTGGTGTTACTTGGCGGCGGAGATGGAATCGAGGGCGGCGGCGGTGACGGCCTCCGCGGTGATCCCGAACTCCGAGAAGAGTCGCTTGTAGTCGGCCGAGGCGCCGTAGTGGTCAAGGGAGATGATGCGTCCGGCATCCCCGACCAGTTCGCGCCAGCCCTGGGCCACGCCGGCCTCGACGGAGACGCGGGCCTTCACGGCCGCGGGCAGCACGGACTCGCGGTAGGCGGCGTCCTGCTTGTTGAACCATTCCAGGCACGGGATGGAGACCACGCGGGCGGGCACGCCCTGGGCCTGCAGGGCCTCGCGGGCCTCGACGGCCAGGGAGACCTCGGAGCCGGTGGCCAGCAGCAGCACCGCCGGGGCGACGACCTCGCCGTTGGCGGTGGCGTCGGCGAGCACGTAGGCGCCCTTTTCGGTGCCCGAAGCGGCGCCGAAGCCCAATTCGCTGCGGTCGTAGACCGGCAGGTTCTGGCGGGAAAGGATGATGCCGGCCGGGTTGGAGGTGGTTTCCAGGATCTTCTTCCAGGCGAAGGAAACCTCGTTGGCGTCCGCCGGGCGGACCACGTCCAGGTTCGGGATGGCGCGCAGGGAGGCGAGCTGTTCGACCGGCTGGTGCGTCGGGCCGTCCTCGCCCAGGCCGATGGAGTCGTGGGTCCAGACGTAGATCGACGGGATTCCCATCAGCGCCGAGAGGCGGATGGCCGGGCGCTGGTAGTCGGAGAAGATCAGGAAGGTGCCCGAGTAGGCGCGCGTCGGGGAGGCCAGGGTGATGCCGTTGACGATGGAGGCCGCGGCGTGCTCGCGGATGCCGAAGTGCAACACCCGTCCGTACGGGTTGCCCTTCCAGGAGTCGGTGGACCGCGATTCCGGGATGAAGGAGGGCGCGCCCTCGATGGTGGTGTTGTTCGAGCCGGCCAGGTCGGCCGAGCCGCCCCAGAGCTCGGGCAGCACGCCGGCTACGGCGTTGATGGCCTTGCCGGAGGCCGAGCGGGTGGCGACGTCCTTGCCGGGCTCGAAGACCGGGAGGTTCTGGTCCCAGCCGGCGGGCAGGTGGCCGGATTCCAGGCGTGCCAGCAGTGCGGCGTTCTCCGGGTTGGCGGCGGACCAGGCGTCGAAGCCTTCCTGCCAGGCGGCGCGGGCCGCCGTGCCGCGGGTCTGGACCTCGCGGGCGTGGCCAAGCACGGCTTCGTCGATGGCGAAGGATTCGGCCGGGTCGAAGCCCAGGGCCTGCTTCAGTCCGGCTACCTCGTCGGCGCCGAGCTTGGAGCCGTGGATGCCGCCGGTGTCCGCCTTGGTCGGCGAGGGCCAGCCGATGACGGTGCGCAGGGAAATGATCGAGGGGCGGGAAGTCTCTGCCTTGGCGGCGCGCAGTGCGGCGTCCAGCTCGGCGAGGTCCTCGACGTAGTTCCCGGTCTTGGTCCAGTCCACGCGCTGGGTGTGCCAGCCGTAGGCCTCGTAGCGGCCCAGCACGTTCTCGGTGAACGCGACGTCGGTGTCGTCCTCGATGGAGATGTGGTTCTCGTCGTAGACCACGACAAGGTTGCCCAGTTCCTGGTGGCCGGCCAGCGAGGAGGCCTCGGAAGTGACGCCCTCCTGCAGGTCGCCGTCGGAGGCGATGACCCACACGGTGTGGTCGAACGGGGAGGTGCCGGCGGCGGCGTCGGCGTCAAGCAGGCCGCGCATGCGGCGCTGGGCGTAGGCGAAGCCCACGGCCGAGGCCAGGCCCTGGCCCAGCGGGCCCGTGGTGATTTCCACGCCCGCGGTGTGGCCGTATTCCGGGTGCCCGGGGGTCTTGGCGCCCCAGGTGCGCAGCGACTCGAGGTCCTCCATCTCCAGGCCGTAGCCGGAGAGGAACAGCTGGGTGTAGAGGGTCAGCGAGGTGTGGCCGGGGGAGAGCACGAAGCGGTCGCGCCCGATCCAGGACGGGTCGGACGGGTCGTGGCGCAGGTGCTGCTGGAAGATCAGGTAGGCGGCCGGGGCCAGCGAGATCGCCGTTCCGGGGTGCCCGTTCCCCACCTTCTCGACCGCGTCCGCGGCCAGCACGCGGGCGGTGTCGACTGCTCGCTGGTCAAGATCGGTCCAAGCGAATTCGCTGTTGTCTGCTAGTGGCGCCACGTTGTGGGTCCTCCCTGTACGGTGTGCATTTCAAAGTCTGTTGGTTGCGCCGGCGTCCCGCCCTGTAAGCACAACGCCGCCGTCGCATCCAATGGTTCACTGGGCGGATTCGGCGGCGGCGCAACGCTTCCAGCTTAGCGCCATCGAGCCCGAAAGTGCCCGTTTGCGACCGCTTGTTGAGGCATGGCGAAAACATTGCCCGGGTCCGGCGCGCCGACGCGGGCCCGCCCGCATTGCACCCCGGCCCATTTCTACACGACGTAAAAGGGTATGCTAGAGGGTGATTGTCCTTATTACCCCCGTAGAACTGAGTAAATGTCTGTGAAGACCGTGTCCGTTGACTCCGCAACGAGGGCCCGCGCAGCTCGCCAGCCGAACGAATCGGCCGGCGAATTCGTCTCGCGAAAAGCCAAGGCCTATCTGGCCCTGACCAAGCCACGTGTGGTTGAACTGCTGCTCGTGACCACGTTGCCGACCATGATGTTCGCCGAGCGCGGTTTCCCCTCGATTTCGCTGGTGCTGGCCACGCTGCTTGGCGGTGCCATGGCGGCCGGGGCGTCCGGCTCCTTCAACTGCTACATCGACCGCGACATGGACAAGGTGATGCAGCGCACCAAGGGGCGCCCGCTGGTCACCGGAGAGGTCACCCCGCGCGAGGCGTTGGTCTTCTCCTATGTCCTGGCCATCGCGTCGCTGGCGGTGCTCTGGTTCGGCACCAACCCGCTGACCACGGCCCTGGGCCTAGCCGCGATCCTCTTCTACGTGGTGCTGTACACGCTGATCCTCAAGCGCCGCACCGCGCAGAACATTGTCTGGGGCGGGATCGCCGGCTGCATGCCGGTGCTCATTGCCTGGGCCGCGGTGACCAACAAGGTCGAATGGCCCGCGATCATCCTGTTCCTGATCATCTTCCTGTGGACCCCGCCGCACTACTGGCCGCTGTCGATGAAGTACGCGGACGACTACAACGCGGCCCATGTGCCGATGCTCGGTGCCATCTCCACGGCCCGACGCGTCTCGGTGCAGGTTGTGCTGTACGCCTGGGCCACGCTGGTGTGCTCGCTGCTGCTGGTCCCGATGGGCTATGCCGGCATCGTCTACACCGTCATCGCCGGCGTTTCCGGCCTCTGGTTCGTCTACGAGTGCCACGTGCTCTACCGCGAGGCGCAGCGCGACCACGAGCCGGCGGACATGAACAAGAAGGCCATGAAGGTCTTCCACATCTCCATCACCTACCTGACGCTGGTCTTCGTGGCACTGGCCATCGACCCGTTCGTGGGCGGCCCGCTCTTCGGCTGACCACGCCACGTCCTCTTCGCAAGCGGCCCTTCGGTTCAATCCGAGGGGCCGCTTTGTTGTCGGTGGCCGGTCGTACCGGGGAGCGCACACGGGCCGGGAGCGCTCAGCGGACCATGCGGATCTCGTTGCCAGCGCCCTCGTAGCCACTGGGTTTCCGGGATCCGTCGGGAACGAATCCGTTGCGGGTGTAAAAGGCCGCGGCGCGCGCGTTCGCCTCGAGCACCCACAGGCTCGCCGGCTCCTTGCCGAGGACCGCATCGAGCAACCCCTGGCCCGCCCCGGAGCCGTGTGCCGAAGCCAGCAGGTAGATGAACCACAATTGCCTGGCCCGCGGGGCGGGGGTGTCCTGGCTCGCGCCGGCCCCGGCCAGGCCGACGAGCCGGCCGTCCCGCTCGGCCACCGCAAAGCGGTCGCCGGGCCGCGGGTCCGTGCAGATCGACCGCCACATCCGGATCCGGCCGGCGCGCGCTTCCTCGCCCCAGGCGGATGCGGGGAAAACCCCGGCATAGGTTTCGGCCCAGGTCTCCAGGTGGAGTTCGGCCAGCGCTGCGGCGTCCCCGGGGCGCGGGGCGCGGATGAGGGTCGGTGTCATCGAAGCAACTTTACCGGCCCGGGGCCGCGGCACCGCTGGTAGTCTTTCGAACCATGCGGACATGGGACAACGGACTGCTTTCGGTCCGGCAATCGGGGCTCGTCCGGGCGTGGCTCGGGGCGCCGGTGCTGCTGGCGGATGTGTCGTGGGGCCAGCTCGACACCAAGGTGCTGCATGTCCGGGCGGGAAGCCGCGAGGTCATCGTCAAGGGTGCCGGGGGAGCGAACCACCACATCGGACGCGAGCTCACCGCGCACCGTGGACACACCGGCCGGCTGGTCGCCGCCGGGCTGGCCGGGGAACTGCTACATGGGTGCCGGGAGGCGGGCATCATGGTCCTGGAATACCAGCCCGGGGTGTTGGTCGAGGGCACCGCGGCAGAGTACTCCCCGGACATCCACGAACAGGCCGGTGCCGCGCTTCGGCTGCTGCACGGCACCGGGGGCCGCCGGGACGAGGACCACGAGGCCGGCGCCACGGCGCGCGCGCTGCGGCGGCTCGACGCGCGGCACCTGGTCGATGCGGCCACCGAGCGGGCGGCCCGCCGCAGGCTCGCCGAGCATGGCGTCCACCCGGTCACGGTGGTGCCCACGCACGGGGACTGGCAGCCGCGGAACTGGCTCAGCGAGAACGGCAAGCTGCGCGTCATCGACTTCGGCCGTTTCGCGTTCCGACCCGCCGCCACCGACCTGTGCCGGCTGGCCGTGCAGCAGTGGGACACGCATCCGGAACTGGAGGCCGCGTTCCTGGCCGGCTACGGCGCCGACCCCCGGGAGGCGGGCTGCTGGGCCGTCGAACTGCTGCGCGAGGCCATCGGCACCGCGGTGTGGGCGCACGAGGTGGGCGATGCGCCATTCGAGGCGCAGGGCCACCGGATGCTGAAAGAGGCCCTGGCACGCTTCTAGCGCGCCAGGGCCGCTCTCGGGATTGCCGGTGTTCGGTCCAGGTCAGAGGGGGAACTTCGCGGTGGTGCGGTCCCAGACGTTGACGGCCGCGGCGGCCAGCAGCGAGGCACCGAGCATGTGCAGCAGCACCAGGAGGATCGGCAGCCCGGTGAAGTGCTGGACGTAGCCGATGATGCCCTGCAGCACCACCACGCCGGCCATCAGCCACAAGGGGGTGCGCAGCTTCGCGTCGGAGTCGTGGCGCAGTGCCAGCACCAGGGCGGCAACGGTGGCGATCACCAGCAGGTAGACCGGGACCACGTGGATGCGGGTGACGATGTACGGGTCGAACATGTGGCGCGGGGCGTCCGCGTCGCCGGCGTGCGGGCCGGTGCCGGTGACGATCGTGCCCAGCACCAGGGCCAGGACGGAGGTGGTGAAGATGGTCCAGGCCAGGAAGCGCTGCGTGGAGCCGGCCGGTTCGCCCAGCGAGGTGGCCCCGCGGCGCAATGCGCCGGTGCGGTTGACCAGCAGTGCCGCGGCCATGACCAGGGCCGCGGAGACCAGGAAGTGCAGCGAGACGACCCACGGGTTCAGCTTGGACCAGACGGTGATGCCGCCGATGAGCGCCTGGGCCGGGATGACCGCAAGCAGCGCGATCGACAGGCGGTAAATGGTCTTGTGTTCCGTGCGCATGCGCCAGATCGACACGATCATCGCCACCGCGATCGCCGCGAGGATGAAGGTGAGCAGGCGGTTGCCGAACTCGATGAGCCCGTGGATGCCCATCTCGGCCACCGGGGTCATGGACCCGGGCACGCAGTTGGGCCACTGCGAGCAGCCCAGCCCCGACTTGGTCAGGCGGACGGCGCCGCCGGTGACGATGATGCCGATCTGGGAGGCGAGGGAGGCGATGGCCAGGCGGTGCACCGTGTTGTTCACGGTGGTGGGCAACTTGTCCGTCCAACTGTTGGTGGCGGGGGAGGTGGTGCTCATGGTGTTGTGCTCCAGGATTCTAGTTCCACTTGAACCAGCGGGTTGCGGCGAAACCGGCAATGATTGTCCATGCCAGCAGGATGAGGATCCCGGAGACCGACCCGGTTCCGGTGATCAGGGCGGCCCTGAGGGAATCGCCCAGGGCGGCCGAGGGCAGCAGGTCGACGATCGGCTGCAGGTAGGCCGGGGCGCGGGTGCTGGGGAACAGGATGCCCCCGACAGCGGCCAGCAGGACCCAAGCCAAGTTGGTGATGGCCAGCGTGGCCTCGGGGCGCACGGTCCCGGCGACCAGCAGGCCGAGGGCCGTGAACGCCGCCGCACCCAGAATCAGCAGCGCAAGGGCCCAGCCGATGCCGGCGGGCGCCGGCCGCCACCCGAGCAGCAGGGCGGAGCCGCCGATGACCACGACCTGGAGGAACAGGACCACCAGGACCGCGATGACCTTGCCGTAGATCAGGCCGGCGCGGCCCAGCGGGGTCGTGGACAGGAAGCGCAGCACCCCGTAGCGGCGGTCGAATCCGGTGGCGATGCCCTGCCCGGTGAACGCGGTGGAGACCACGCACAGGGCCAGCACGCCGGGGGCGGCGGCGTCGATGGGGTTGGCGGCGACATCCTTGAGCAGGTCGGTGAAGACCAGTCCGAAGAGGGCCATCAGCGGCAGCACCACGGCGACGACGAGCTGCTCGCCGTTGCTGATCATGCCCAGGGTCTCGTAGCGGCCCTGCAGCAGGATGCGCCGCAGTGTTCCCTGCGCGTTGGCGGCCGGGGCGGCCTGCGTACTAGTTGGCATTGTTTCCCTTGTCGGCGATCTCCAGGAACACGTCTTCAAGCGTGCGCGGTTGCATGGTCAGCGCGTGGGGCAGGACGCCCTCGCGGGTCCACCACGTGGTCAGTTCGGCCAGGTCCCCGGGGGAGCGGACGCCATCGAGGCGGTAATGCCCGGGGGAGGCCTCGGCGAGGGTGAGGTGCTCCGGCAGCGCGGGCAGCATCATGGCCGCCCGGGCGGTGAAGGTCACGGCCTGGGCCGGGGTTTCGTCCGCGGCGTGGGCCGTGAGCTCGGAGACGGTTCCCTGGGCCACGTTGCGCCCGTCGTCGATGATGTAGACGTAGTCGGAAAGCTTCTGCGCGTCTTCCATGAGGTGGGTGGTCAGCACGATGCACATGCCGGCCTCGCGCAGTTCGCCGATCAGCTCGAAGACGACCTGGCGCGATTGCGGATCCAGTCCGGCGCTGGGTTCGTCGAGGAACACCACGTCCGGGTTTCCCGCCAGGGCGGAGGCCAGCGCCACGCGTTGCTTCTGGCCGCCGGAGAGCCGGCGGATGGAGGTGGTGGCGAACTCGTTGATGCCCAGGCGCTCGATGAGGGCATCGAGGTCGGCGGGCCGCCGGTAGAACGAGGCGACGTGGCGCAGCAGCGGGATCGGGCGCAGCGAGGGCGGCAACCCGCCGTCCTGCAGCATGACCCCCACGCGCGAGCGCAGCGCGGGGCTGGCGCCGTAGGGATCCTCGCCGAGCAGGCGGACGGTGCCGCCGTTGGGGCGCAGCAGGCCCTGGGCGCACGCCAGGGTCGTTGACTTCCCCGCGCCGTTGGATCCCAGGATGGTGGTCACGCTGCCCGCGTCGGCCTTGAGGCTGATGCCGTACAGCACCCGCATCATGCGGCCATCCAGGGCGGGGACGGGACCGAAATCTTTGAGCAAGCCCTCAATCACGAGACTTGTAGACACATTGGACACCCGGTTATTCTATGTCAGGTAGAAGACACTGGGGCCGCGATGTGGCCCCGGTCTCTTTGTCCGCGGTCTTTCCTCCGGCCGGGTTCCACCCGCGGCGAAGTAAGCAGTGCCTTACTAGACGGATGAACTGGATTAGAGCATGCTTGTGTTGTGTATTCATCGAAAACCGACGTGCCGGCCGGCGACGCCCCGGCACGCATCGTTCCCGCGACAGGGGAAGCCGAAGAACGCACCCGCGACCGAGTCCTGTATTCCGTTTTGGAGGATGGCCCGGTCAGCGCCGCCGAATTGGGCGAGCGCTTGGGCTTTACCCCTGCAGCCGTTCGTCGCCACCTTGATGCGCTCTCCAAGCAAGGGCTCGTCGAGGTCAAGCTCGTGGCCAACCAGCGCACCGGCGCCGGTCGGCCCTCACGCCGCTATGTGCTTTCGCACCGCGGCCAAACCAAGATGGGCAACGACTATCTTGACATCGCCACCGAGGCGCTGACCGAACTCGGTCGTGCCGCCGGCCCCGATGCGGTCAAGGCCTTTGCCGCCCGCCGCTTCGGCGAGATGGAACGGCGCTACCGCCCCGTCATGGCCGGCATCGACGGACTCGAGGAGCGCGCCGAGGCGTTGAGCGAAGCGCTCAGCGCGGACGGCTTCGTTGCCTCCACCCGCAAGGTCGGCGCAGATTCGCCGACCGCGACCATGCTCAGCGTCCAGCTGTGCCAGGGGCACTGCCCCATCCAAGAATTGGCCCGGGAATTCCCCGTCTTTTGCGAGATGGAAACCCAGACCTTTTCCCGCCTGCTGGGTGTCGATGTGCGAAGGCTCTCGACACTTGCCAGCGGCGGGCATGTGTGTACGACCCACATACCCGTGGGTCGCAACCAAACTCCTCAGCGAGCTGAGAAGAGAACTCGAATCAAGATCACGAAGCAGGAGAGGCCGCGATGACGGATCAGATTGCACAGGAGTCCACTGACGCCGGCGTGATTACCGAGATCCTGGAGAAGAACCCAGAACTCCATGGAATTGGTAATTACGAATACGGATGGAGTGACAAGAACGATGCGGGTGCCAATGCACGCCGCGGCATCAACGAGGACGTTGTCCGCAACATCTCGGAGCTCAAGAGTGAGCCCCAGTGGATGTTGGACATGCGCCTCAAGGGCCTGAAGTACTTCGATCGCAAGCCCATGCCCACCTGGGGTGCAGACCTCTCGGGCATCGACTTCGACAACATCAAGTACTTCGTGCGGTCCACCGAGAAGCAGGCCACCAGCTGGGAGGACCTGCCCGAGGACATCAAGAACACGTACGACAAGCTCGGCATCCCCGAGGCCGAAAAGCAGCGCCTGGTTTCCGGTGTCGCCGCCCAGTACGAGTCCGAGGTCGTCTACCACCAGCTGCGCGAGGACCTTGAGAAGCAGGGCGTGATCTTCCTCGACACGGACACCGCGTTGAAGGAACACGAAGACATCTTCAAGGAGTACTTCGGCACCATCATCCCGGTGGGCGACAACAAGTTCGCCTCGCTGAACACCGCGACCTGGTCCGGCGGCTCCTTCGTCTACGTCCCCAAGGGCGTCCACGTGGAGATCCCGCTGCAGGCATACTTCCGTATCAACACGGAAAACATGGGCCAGTTCGAGCGCACCCTCATCATTGCCGATGAGGATTCCTACGTGCACTACATCGAGGGTTGCACCGCCCCGATCTACACCTCGGACTCCCTGCACTCGGCAGTCGTCGAGATCATCGTGAAGAAGGGCGCCCGCGTCCGCTACACCACGATCCAGAACTGGTCGAACAACGTGTACAACCTGGTGACCAAGCGCGCCGTCTGTGAAGAGGGCGCCACCATGGAGTGGGTCGATGGCAACATCGGTTCCAAGGTCACCATGAAGTACCCGGCCGTCTACCTGGTCGGCGAGCACGCCAAGGGCGAGACCCTGTCGATCGCCTTCGCCGGTGCCGGACAGCACCAGGACACCGGGTCCAAGATGGTCCACATCGCCCCGAACACCTCCTCGAAGATCGTCTCGAAGTCGGTGGCCCGCAACGGCGGCCGCGCCGCCTACCGCGGCCTGGTCCAGGTCCGCGAGGGCGCCAAGGGTGCACGCAACTCGGTCGAGTGCGATGCGTTGCTGGTCGACCAGATCTCGCGGTCTGACACCTACCCGTACATCGACGTCCGCGAGGACGACGTGACCATGGGCCACGAGGCCACCGTTTCGCGCGTGTCCGAGGAGCAGCTCTTCTACCTGATGAGCCGCGGCATGACCGAAGAGGAAGCCATGGGCATGATCGTGCGCGGCTTCGTCGAGCCGATCGCCCGCGAGCTTCCGATGGAATACGCCATGGAACTGAACCGCCTCATTGAACTGCAGATGGAAGGATCCGTCGGTTAATCATGACTGATACCGCAACTCACTTAACGGGCGAAAAGGCCCGCATCGGTGCGCCGAGCATTTCCGGTTTCACCGAAGAGGGCGAAAACCTTTCGCCGTTGAACGCAGCCGAAGTGTCCTCCCCGATTGGCGGTGACGCCGTCAAGGCGCACAGCCACGGCGGCGGCGCGGGAATCCCCGATTCCTCGCGTGCCGGTCGCAAGACCAGCTACAACGTCGAGGACTTCCCGGTGCTGACCGGTCGTGAAGAGGACTTCCGCTTCACGCCGCTCAAGCGCATGGGCGGCCTGCACAAGAACGAGCTGACCGGGGTTGCCCCCGCGTTGACCGTCGAAGGCGCCAACGTCTCCACGCTGGAAACCGTTGCCATGACCGACGCACGCGTCGGTTCGGCCGGCATCCCGGAGGACCGCATCTCGGCCAACGCCTGGAAGCATGCAGCCGAGGCCAAGAT
Source organism: Arthrobacter sp. C2 (assembly GCA_024207135.1). GTDB lineage: Bacteria > Actinomycetota > Actinomycetes > Actinomycetales > Micrococcaceae > Paeniglutamicibacter. The sequence goes on from CP042428.1 coordinate 451,336, forward strand.
CGTCACGATCCCGGCGAACTCCACCGGCGAACAGGTCACCTTGACCTACACCGGAACCTCGCTCGAGGCCGCGGCCAGCCACATGGTGGTCATCGCCGAAGCCAACTCCGAGTCCGTGGTGGTCATTGACCACGTCGGGTCCGCAGTGCTGGCCCAGAACATCGAATTCGATATCCGCCAAGGCGCCAAGCTGACCGTGATCTCGCTGCAGGCCTGGGCCGAGGAGGCCATCCACGCATCCTCCCACCTGGCCAAGGTCGGCAAGGACGCGCACCTGAAGCACATCGCCGTCACCTACGGCGGAAACTTGGTGCGCATGACCCCGTCGGCGCACTTCGATGGCGAAGGCGGAGAGGTGGAGCTCTTCGGACTCTACTTCGCGGATGCCGGACAGCACCTGGAACACCGCCTGTTCGTGGACCACGCGACCGAGAACTGCAAGTCCAACGTGTTGTACAAGGGTGCCCTGCAGGGCAAGGACGCGCACACCGTGTGGGTCGGCGACGTGCTGATCCGCAAGGAAGCCAAGGGGACCAACTCCTACGAGGCGAACCGCAACCTGGTGCTCACCGAAGGCGCACGCGCCGACTCGGTGCCGAACCTGGAAATCGAGACCGGCCTGATTGACGGTGCCGGACACGCCTCGACCACCGGACGCTTCGACGACGAGCACCTCTTCTACCTGATGAGCCGCGGCATCGACGAGAAGACCGCACGCCGCCTGGTGGTGCGTGGCTTCCTGAACGAAATCGTGCAGCAGATCCGGGTTCCGGAGATCGAGGAACGCCTGGCCGAGACGATCGAGCGCGAGCTCGCCGCCACGGACAGCTAATTCAGGCTTTCCCCCCACCAACACCTAAAACTTCGTCGATTCACATCGACTTCACGGAAAGAGAACGGACTCAAGGCATGTCTACTCTGGAAATCAAGGACCTGCACGTCTCCATCGAGACCGAGCAGGGCAACAAGGAAATCCTCAAGGGCGTTTCCCTGGTCATCAAGACCGGCGAAACCCACGCCATCATGGGCCCCAACGGCTCGGGCAAGTCCACGCTGGCCTCGACCATCGCCGGGCACCCGCGCTACACCGTCACCTCCGGCTCGATCACCCTCGACGGTGCCGATGTCCTGGAGATGAGCGTTGACGAGCGTGCACGCGCCGGCATGTTCCTGGCCATGCAGTACCCGGTCGAGGTTCCGGGCGTTTCGATGACCAACTTCCTGCGCACCGCCAAGACCGCCATCGACGGGGTTGCCCCGAAGCTGCGGACCTGGACCAAGGACGTCAAGACGGCCATGGAAGCGCTGAAGATCGATGCCGAGTTCGCCTCGCGCAACGTCAACGAGGGCTTCTCGGGCGGCGAGAAGAAGCGTGTGGAGATCCTGCAGCTGGAACTCTTCAAGCCGAAGTTCGCCATCCTGGACGAAACCGACTCCGGCCTGGACGTCGACGCCCTGAAGGTCGTCTCCGAGGGCGTCAACCGCGCCCAGGAGCAGAACGAGATGGGCACGCTGCTCATCACGCACTACACCCGCATCTTGCGCTACATCAAGCCCGACTTCGTGCACGTCTTCGTTGACGGCAAGATCGCCGAGCAGGGTGGCGCAGAGCTTGCAGACCGCCTCGAGGAAGAGGGCTACGACCGCTTCCTGAACGTTCCGGCCTAGTCATGAGCGTATCCAACGAGACGACCAGCGGGTCCGCCGAGACTGCACTGGAGGACGTCGAAGAGGCGCTCAAGGACGTAATCGACCCCGAGCTCGGTGTCAACATCGTCGACTTGGGCCTGCTCTACGGGCTGAAGTACGCCGATGACGGCGCACTGCTCATCGACATGACCCTGACCACCGCGGCCTGCCCGTTGACAGACGTCATCGAGGAGCAGGTCGGCCAGGCACTGGAATCGGTCGTTGATTCCTACCGCCTGAACTGGGTCTGGATGCCGCCATGGGGTCCCGAGCGGATCACCGACGACGGACGCGACCAGATGCGGGCCCTGGGCTTCAACATCTAGTCCGCACGGACGAACACCACGCGAGGTGCGTTTCCCCTTTCCGGGGAAACGCACCTCGCGTGTTTTTTGGGTCCTGCCCCCGCGGGGGTGCCTACGCGCCGGGCTTGTCCAGGTTGCGCGCCGAGAGGGTGTCGCACTGGTTGATGTCCCCGGTGGCGTAGCCCTGCAGGAACCAGGCCTGGCGCTGGGCCGAGGAACCGTGGGTCCAGACCTGGGGGTTCACACGCCCGGAGGCGGCTTCCTGGATGCGGTCGTCACCCACCGCCGAGGCGGCCGACAGCGCGGACTGCAGGTCGGCCCGGCGGATCGGCTGCATGAAGGTGTTGCCCTCGGCATCCTTCGTGGTGGCGGCGTGGGCCGCCCACATGCCGGCGAAGCAGTCGGCCTGCAGTTCCACGCGCACCGAGCCGGAGGTGGCCCCGGTGCCGCCCTGCTGGGAGGCGGCGAGGGTGCCGATGGTGTTTTGGATGTGGTGCCCGTATTCGTGTGCCACCACGTACTCCTCGGCCAGCGGTCCGCCGTCGGCGCCGTAGTTGGTGCTCAGTTCGGCGAAGAACCCGGTGTCGAAGTAGGCGACGCGGTCCCCGGGGCAGTAGAACGGTCCCACGGCGCTGCTGGCCGTTCCGCAGGCGGTGTCCACCTGCCCGTCAAAGAGCTGCACGCCCGGCCGTTCCACCGCCACGTTGTATTGCGGGAGGTATTCGAGCCAAAAGCTGTCCAGCGACTGGGTGGTGGCCAGGATCCGGCAGTCGGTGCGCGCGTTGGCATCGGCCCCGGTCTTGCAGCCCTCGAGGGCCGAGGGCCCCTGCTGCGTGGTTCCCTGCCCGGTGCCCGGGTCTGAACCGATGCCCAGTTGGGCGAGCATGTCGGGGTTGATGCCGAGCAGCGCGGCGATCAGCACCACGATGATCCCGCCGCCTCCGGCGGCGATCTTCCCTCCGCGGCCGCGGCCGCGCGAGTCCCTGATGCGTCCGGAGTCAAGTTTCGCGTCGTCGTTGAAGCTCATGGTTCATACAATACGGGCGCCGGAGGGTTTTGGGCGGCGTGTCGCATGTCGGGCACGGAATTGCGATGGGATGCGCCCGGATTCCCGTGGCGGATCAGTGCCGTGGATGCGGCGGGCGCACAAGTGCGTCGGCCATGGACCGGGCCACGTAGCGGGCAAAGCGCTCGGTGCTCCATCCGCGCTGGAGCACCAGCAGTTCGTAGAGTTCCGGTGAGCTGTGCAGCCACATGACGTCGACCGCCTCGTCGAATCCCACATCCTCGCGGAGATACCCGCGCTCCTGCAGGAAGCGGGCGTTGTGTTCCATCCGTTGTAGGCGCTCGGCGTTGGTTCGCCTTTGGAGCTCGGCCATGTTTGCGTCGCTTGCCGCGGCGGAGCGCACCAGCAGCAGGATCGGGGTCAGGGATTCGGCGACCTCCGCGGTGAGCTCTCCCCAGGCGCGCATCAGGGACTGCGCGTCGGCGGCGCTCGTGCGCATGGCATCGGAGCGGTCGAAGGCGGCCACCGGGCCGCTGCCTCGCAGCCCGCGTTCGTAGATGGCCCGCACCAGCCCGGGCTTGCCCCCGAAAGACTTGTAGATGGTCTCGACCGAGACCCGTGCGTCGGCGGCGATCCGCGCGATGGTGGTGCCCGGGTATCCGCGGGCCAGAAGCAGCTTCTGCGCAGCGTCGAGGGTCGCATCCCGGGTCTTTTGCGCGGCCGCGCGCCGGGAGGAGGAATCGTATCCGCGGGAGCTCTTGACTGTGGGCATTTTTGGTTCCATACTTCGTATTGGTTACACCGAACTGTATCAAATTGGAGTTACCATGGTCGACCCTCCAGTATCTTCCCCCGAGGCGTTGCTGGCCCGTCTGGTGGACGCCGTCAACGCCCACGACCTCGACGCCCTCGTGGCCTGCTTCGCCCCCGGCTACCTTAACGAGACGCCCGCCCACCCCGCCCGCGGCTTCACCGGGGCCGGGCAGGTCCGAAGCAACTGGCAGCGGATGTTCACCGGGATCCCGGACCTGAAAGCCCGGGTCCTCGACCAATCCATCGACGGCGGGAGCGCCTGGACGGAGTGGGAGATCGGGGGCACCCGCCTCGACGGTGCACCGGTGCTGATGCGCGGGGTCATGATCTTCACCGTCAGCGACGGACTGCTGGCCGGCGTGCGGTTCTACCTGGAGCCGGTGGATGAAAACGGCGACGATGTCAACGCCGCCATCGAGGAAACAACGGGTGCCGCAGCAACGGCTCCGGAGAGGGATTTGCCATGATTCTGGTCATCGGAGCCACCGGGCAGCTCGGCGGGCTCATTGCGCGGCGGCTTTTGCTCCGCGGAGAAGCGGTGCGGGTGTTGGTGCGCGACCCGGCCGCGCCCGCGGCCCGCGCCTTGGTGAAAGCCGGCGCCGATCCCGTTCCCGGGGACCTGACGGACCCCGCATCCCTGCGGGCAGCCTGCGAATCGGTCCAAGGGATCGTCACGACCGCGAACTCGATGTCGCGCGGCGGGCCGGACACCATCGACTCGGTCGATCGACACGGCAATGCGAACCTCATCGACGCCGCGACCGGAGCGGGCGTGGGTCGCTTCGTGTTCATCTCCGCGCTCGGCGCCGATCCGCACCATCCGATGCCGCTGTTGCAGGCCAAGGGCGAGACCGAAGTGCGCCTGGGGCAAAGCACCCTGGACTGGACCGTCCTGCAACCGGACTTCTACATGGACATGCTGCCGATGGCGGTGATCGGCGCCCCGGCACTGTCCGGCGGAACCGTCACGCTGGTGGGAGAGGGCCGGCGGCGGCACTCGATCATCGCCATGAAGGACGTCGCCGACTATGCGGTTGCGGCGTTGCACAGCGATGGCGCCATCGGGAAGGTGCTGCAGCTCGGCGGTCCCGAGGCGGTGTCGTGGCGCGATGTCCTCAAGGCCTTCGAGCGGCATCTCGGGCGGAAAATCCCGGTTGGCTTTGTCGCGCCCGGGCAGCCCATTGACTCGATGCCCGAGATGCTTGCCGGGCTGCTCGCCGCGCTGGAGACCTACGATTCCCCGCTGGATTCCAGCGGGCTGGCCCGGCGGTACTCGGTGGTACCGACATCGCTTGATGACTTCGTGCACGGCGTCGTCGAGGCGGCGGGAGAGAGTGAACGGGCGCGAACGGCCTGATCCCGCGGGCGGGAACCGAGTGCGTGGTCGCCGGGCCGTGGCTAGTTGCGCTCCATGATGCCGCGGGCCGCCAGCGCGTCGGCGGTGCGCTGGGCGTAGGCCACGGTGTTGATGACCACCGGTGCGGCCAGCGTCGCGGGGTTGCGGCCGATGCCGCGCGCCTTGGCGGCGTCTGAAAGCTCCTGCACCGAGGTGGCGATCGCCGGGATGCTGCGCAGCATCAGCGCCACGGCCAGGGCGACGGTGGCAGGGTTCCCGCCGAGCAGCCGCACCGGGGCCGCCGCGCGCTCCAGCCCGTCGAGCAGGGCCGCCTGGGTGGTGGTCAGCAGCACCAGGCGCCCGCACTGGATGACCGCGAGCATCCCGGACACCAGGGTCAGGGCGAAAAGCGGGGAGTTGATGATCGACTGGTGGATCCCCAGGATCGCGAAGATCCACCACAGCTGGCGCAGCGGGGCGGCCCAGGCGCGCAGCACCCGGGGTCCGGCCAGGGCGAAGAGGCCCGTGCCCAGCGCGAGCGCGCCCAGGCCCACGGCGGGGATGCGCCAGATGAGCACCGCGGCCCCGACGGCCAGCACCACCAGGTACTTGGCGGCCAGCGGGGCGCGGTGCACGATGCTGGTCCCGGGCAGGTAGTGGCCCAGCAGCATCTGGTGCGCGGCGCTCACGAGGCCGGGCTTCCCTGCCGGACCAGCCGGCGGTAGGCTGCCACGGCCTCGGGGGCCGGGCCGTCGAAGGCGATCTTCCCGCCGGCGACCAGCAGCGCGCGGTCGGCGGCCGCGGCGAAGTCCAGGTCGTGGGTCGCGTAGATGACCTGCTGGTCCAGGGCGCCCAGCGTCGCCTGGAGCAGTTCGTTGTTGGCCAAATCCAGCAGCGTGGTCGGCTCGTCGGCCACCAGGATGTCCTGTCCGGCGGCCAGCACGCTGCACAGCGCCACCAGCTGCCGCTCGCCCCCGGAGAGGTCGTAGATGCTGCGCTGGGCCAGGTGGTCCAGGCCCAGCGCTGCCAGCGCGCGAAGGGCGGCGGCGGCCCGGGCGCCGCGGTCCCTGTGGCTGGCCTTGAGCGAGAGCTCGACGTCCTCGGAGACGATGGGCATCACCAGCTGCGAGAGCGGGTCGGTGAACAGGAAGCCCACGCGTTGGCGCACGGACTTGGCCTGGCGCACGGTGTCGAAGCCGTGGACCGCGACCGAGCCCGTCGAGGGGGACACCAGCCCGTTGAGCATGCGCAGCAGCGTGGATTTTCCCGACCCGTTGGCGCCGATCACGGCGATGCGCCGCTCGGCCAGTTCCAGGGTGCACGGTTCCAGGACGGTGCGCCCCTGCCGGGTCGGGTCGTCGGCGGGCAGGATCAGCCCGGCATTGTTGAATCGGATCACGCTTAACGGTATTCCCTGCTGGTGTCGTGGATCGAATCCGGCTGCGGCCGGAGCTAGGCCTGGAAGCGGCGGGCCGCGAAGGCGGGGAAGGCCTTGAAGACGCTGACGGCGATGGCCGCGGCCAGCAGGTTCTTCACCACGTCCCCCGGCCAGTAGGCCATGTCCAGGACGAAGGCCTGGCCCAGCGGGATCTGCGCGTTCAGGCTCATGCCCAGGATGCCCAGCGGGTGCACGACGAGGATCGAGCCGGCCAGCCCGGCCAGGAACAGCCAGGCGAAGCGGCGCCTGCGGGCGACCTTGCGCAGCACCAGCGTGGCCAGTGCGCCGGTCACCAGGGCGGCAACGGGGAAGGAAAGCAGGTAGCCGGCGCTCGGGGCGGCCAGCGACCCCAGGCCGCCGGAAAACTTGGCGAAGATCGGCACCCCGGCCAGCCCCACCACCAGGTAGAGGGCGACGGCCGAGCCGCCGCGCTTGGAGCCCAGGATCATGGCGGTGAGTGCCACGCCCATGGTCTGCAGCGTGATCGGCACGCCCAGGGCGCCCACCGGAACGGCCGGGACCAGGGTGAGCACCGCGATGAGCGCGGCGAAGACGGAGACCAGGGCGAGGTCGCGGGCCCCGATCCGGGCGGGGGAGTGCGCCTCGAGGCGCGGGCCGGTGGTGCTCATGTCTGGGTGTTCCTGTCGGTTCGTGAAGTTGGCGGCGTCGTGGACGGGCCGCGCGGCTGCGTTACCGAAAACAATACTTGAACACCGTTCAAAAGTCTTGGCCACCATGCCCGGGGCCTGGTCACCGGCCGCGGGCCGCGTCACAAACCGTCACTGCAGCATCGAGGTCAGCCGGGCGAGGTTGTCCAGCGCCCGCTCGCGCAACGGCCGGGCAAGCCATGGCCCGAGCTCAAGCTCCCGCGAGTTTTCGCGGTACCTGTCCTCCACCCGGAGCAGGTCCGCCAGCAGTTCCGGGCCGTGCAGCAGCACCGAGATCTCCATGTTCAACGAGAACGAACGCATGTCCATGTTCGAGGACCCGATGACGGCGACCTCGTCGTCGATGGAGAAGTGCTTGGCGTGCAGCACCTTCGGCGCGCGGTACAGGTAGATCCGCACCCCCGCCCGCAGCAGCGCCTCGTAGTAGGAACGCTGCGCATGGTAGACCATCGCCTGGTCGCCGATCTCCGAGACGAACAGCTCCACCGGCACCCCGCGCGCGGCGGTGGTGAGTATCGCCAGCAGGATCGACTCGTCCGGCACGAAGTAGGGGCTGGTGATGGAGACCCGCTTGGTGGCCTGGTGGATCATCATGGTGAAGAGCTTGAGGCTGTTGTCGTTCTCGAAGCTCGGCCCGCTGGGCAGCACCTGCGCGTCGATGAGCTCGGTGGCGCCCTCCAGCTCGATGGCGGTGGTGTCCAGGTCCAGCAGCTGGCCGGTCTCCGAGTACCAGTCGGTGATGAACACCGCGTCGAGCTCGCGCACCGCCGGGCCCTCGATGCGCATCATCAGCTCGTGCCAGGACAGGCCGCGCCGGATGTTCTTGGCCTTGTGGTAGCGCGGCTCGATCAGGTTCATCGACCCGGTGAAGCCCGTGGAGGAATCGACGACCAGGATCTTGCGGTGGTTGCGCAAATCCGGGCGCTGCCACTGCCCGCGCCAGGGGCGCAGCGGCAGCATGTGGTGCACCTGCGCGCCGATGGATTCCAGGAACGCGGTGGTTTCCCTCCGCCGCGGGTACATCAGCGAGGCCAGGTGGTCCAGCAGCACCCTGACCTCGACCCCGCGCCCGCGCGCCCGGGCCAGGGCCTCGAAGAAGGGCGCCGTCGCCTCGTCGTGCACCCCGATGTAGAACTGCACGTGCACCCGGTGCCGGGCCGCATCGATGGCCAGGGCCATCTGCGCGATCGTTCCGGCATAGTCGTCGTTGAGCGTGATCTTGTTCCCGCCCACCATCGGCAGCGCGCCCAGGGCCTTGTTCAGCGCGGTGGCCGGGGCCAGCCAGGCGGGCCAGTCCGGTTCGTGGCTGGTCAGCCAGGGGCCGCGCGTGCGCTCGAGGATCAGTTCGTTGACCTCGCGTTGCTTGGCCCGGCGGTGTGCCGGCAGGCGGCCGAAGCCGACGAGCAGGAATGCGGCCGCGCCCAGGAAGGGGACGAACACGATCGCCATGACCCAGGCGATGGCCTCGGCCGGCTTGCGGTTGCGCGAGACCAGGATCGTCGCCAACAGGCCCAGGGCAACGTGCCCGGCTCCCAGGGCCAGTGCCCAGATGTCAAGATCGCTCATGTGCCCTTTCGCAAGCCGCGGGTCCGGCGCACATCGCCGGGTTGTCACTGCCGACTCTAGGCGATGCTCCCCCGACCGGCAGCCTTTGGCGCGGCAGGGGTGGAAGAAGGCAGAATGGAGCGATGGACACGGGAGAAAACGCGGCGCAGGACCTCAGCGTGGGCCAGGTGGCGGCCCGCTCCGGTGTCGCGGTCTCGGCACTGCACTACTACGAGCGGGAGGGACTGATCTCCTCCCGGCGCACCACCGGGAACCAACGCAGGTTCGACCGCGGCGTGCTGCGGCGCGTTGCAGTGATCCGCGCGGCCCAGCGCGCCGGCATCCCGCTGCGCTCCATTGCCGAAATCTTTGCCGGGCTTCCGGCCGACGGGACCCCGCGCAAGGAGGACTGGCAGGCGGTCTCCGCGGCCTGGCGCGAGGACCTGCAGGAGCGGATCCACCAGTTGCAGTCGTTGCGCGACGGACTCGGCGGATGCATCGGCTGCGGCTGCCTGTCGCTGGCCGAATGCGGATTCGTGAACCCCAACGACAAGCTGGCCGACGACCGCGGCGGTGCCCTGTTGTTCCGGGACGACACCGAATTTGACCTCAACCAAGGTTGAGGTTCTAGCGTGGGGAGCAAAGGACAGCCCGCGGCACCGCCACGGGCCTCGTGATGAGAGGAACCTCCACCCGCCGTGCAGACCCAATTTCCGGCCGCCACCGTTGCGGAGCAATTTCGCCTTGCCTTCGGCAACCATCCCGCCGGCGTTGCCGTCGTGACCGCGGCCGGATCCCGCGGACCGGTCGGCATCACCGCCTCCTCGCTGATCTCCGTGTCGGCCGACCCCGCCTACCTGGCCTTCAACATCGCCCGCAGCTCCGGCGCCGCCGCGGCCATCCTGGGGTCCGGAACCATCGTCGTGCACCTGCTCACTGACCGCAACGCCGATGTCGCGGCGCTGTTCGCCGGTCCCGGGGAGGAACGCTTCGCGAGGCTGGCGGGGTGGGAACACCTGCCCACCGGCGAACCGCTGATCCACGGACTCGGAGTGGCCATGCGCTGCGAGATCGAGTCGCGGGTCCCCGCCGGCCCGGCAACCCTCGTGGTCGCCTCGGTCCTCGAGGTCATCGGCGGGCAATCCATGGCAGCGCCATTGGTCTACCACCGGCGCGGCTACCACAGCATCGGTGAGCACTCACGCCTCACCGCTTGACCGGCTCCCGGAAAACCGGGCACCGGATCCCTGAACCACGAAAATGAGGAGTCATTTTGGCTATTTATACCTTGCCCGAGCTGCAGTACGACTACGCGGCCCTGGAGCCGAACATCTCGGCGCGGATCATGGAGCTGCACCACTCGAAGCACCACGCGGCCTATGTGGCCGGGGCGAACGCGGCCCTGGAGCAGTTGGCCGTGGCGCGGGAGAAGGGCGAGTTCGGGAATGTCCCGAAGTTGTCCAAGGACCTGGCGTTCCACCTGGGCGGGCACACGAACCACTCGATCTTCTGGAACAACCTGTCCCCGGAGGGCGGGGACAAGCCCGAGGGGGAGCTGGCCGCGGCGATCGACGACGCCTTTGGCTCGTTTGACGCGTTCCGTGCGCATTTCACGGCGGCGGCGATGAGCCTGCAGGGCTCGGGTTGGGCGTTGCTGGGCTTTGAGGGCCTCGGTGGCCAGTTGGTCATCGAGCAGCTGTACGACCAGCAGGGCAACGTGCCGGTGGCGACGACCCCGTTGTTGATGCTGGACATGTGGGAGCACGCGTTCTACCTGGATTACGTGAATGTGAAGGCCGACTACGTGAAGGCGTTCTGGAACATCGTGAACTGGGCCGATGTCTCGGCGCGTTTCGAGGCGGCCCGCAAGGGTGCCGCGGCGCTGATCGTCCCGGGCAAGTAACAAAACCCGAAAAACACGCTGGGGCGGGTGTCGGCTCGGTCTGGAACCGAGTCGATACCCGCCCCTTTTCCGCGCTGTTGCCGGATCGCACCGCGGAGTGGCGCCGCGGCGGATCAGAAGCGCGACGAGGATCCGGAGCCGGAGAAACTACCGCCGCTGGAGCCGTATCCGGTGCTGCCGCCCGAGGACGAGCTGGCGCTGCGGCTTTCCTGCACGCTGGAAATCCCGGAGTTGTAGCCGGCGCTGAACCCCACGACAGACCAGAACCTGTTGGCCGGGTACACGGTGCCCAGAATGCTGTGGTTCGAGGAATAGCTGGAACCGCGGGCCTCGGGGGTGCGCATGGCCGCCCGCATCAGCTTCTCTTCTTCCTTGTCCTTCGCAAACTTCGCGATCACCGCCTCCGAGTACTCCTTGAGCAACCCGGTAAGCTGCTCGCGGGCTTCGGCGATCTTGTCCAGGGCTTCCTCGGGGCCGATTTGCCTGGCCTGCAGGGCAGCACCCCACTTTTCCATGTCGGCGGCTGTCATGGACTTGAAGCGGCCCAGGGCAATGGCCGAGGGTGCCTCGGGTGCGGAATGCTTGCCGATCACCAAAGAGTCGATTTCGGCCAGATCCTCGCGCAACGGGGCGAGCTGGCGTTCCCACGCAGCGGCCCAGCCCGATCCCAGATTCAGGAGCATGTTCGTGTCGGCGATCACGTCGTCCAGGCGGTCCAGGTCGGTCGCCTTGGCCGCGTACTTCTCCATGAACAGCGCGGTTTCCTTGCGTACGTGCGACTTCGGGTCCATGCCGTTGGCCTTGTTGCCCTGCGCGGCGAGCTCGTTGTAGGCGGCCATGAATCCGCGGTATTTTTCCAGCACGAGGCTGCCGTAGCGCGAGCTGTCGTTGATCGTCTTGGCGTTCAACTCGGTGGCCTCGAGGTCCAGGCTGACGTTCGAGTAGCTGGCGTTGCCGATGTCCAGGGCCTTCAGGGAGCGGTTCCGGTAGGTCCTGCGCACATACAGGGTGCTGCCCAGGCTGATGCCGCCGACCACCAGGATGCCGCCGCTCCAAGCGTAAAGCTTGGGGGACTTGTACCAGGGGCGGTTCATCAATTGTGCGGCACGCTCGACCCCGGCGATGGTCCCGTCGGTCCACTGGGCCTCCCGGTAGAGGTCCTTGGTGGCGTTCTGGATGTCATCGCGTTGGGCGGGGGAGACCTTCCGGTCCTCGCCGAAGTACGTGCCCACCTGCCGGCCGGTGGGATCCAGCGCAAAGACGAACAGCGAGTCGGCCCACTTTTGCCCATCCGCGCTCAACCACTCGGGGTGCTTCTGGCGTGCGAAGCGCAGCACTTCCTCGTTGAGGTTGTCGTTGTACTCGCCGTCCCGCGTGTAGACGGCAACCTTGGTCGGCTCGTTGAACGAGATCTTTTTGAGGGCCGGGACCAGTGTGTTCAGATCCAGCGTTCCGGCGGCGTCCTCGATGACGATGTCCGTTGCCGGTGCGGCGAGTGCCGCCGGGGCACCGCCGACCAGCAGCAGGGCACCCAGGGCCAGGATGGACAGAAGCTTTCGCATGCGTATGCCGTTCGTCGATTGCAGTCTTCCCTTGAACCCTAACGGGGTTTACCCAATCGATCGATCCTGCATGCGTCCCCGGGTGTGTCAGCCGCCAAGCAGGGCCATCAGCATCTGGATGGAAGCGAGCAGCATTGGTGCCTGCTCGGCGACCAGCAGCAGCCCGAGGACGATCATGACCAACCCGCTGAACAGGGTGATGAAGCGAGCGGCGGTTGGACGCTGGCGCAACAATGCCCGGGCTCCCAGCGCCACGCCCGAGTAGACGAAGATCGAGAGCACCATGTGGCTCAGGCCCAGCAGCGCGGTCTGCGCCGGGACGGAGAAGGCCGCCTCCGCATGGATGAACTGGGGGATCAGCGCCAGGTAGAGCAGCAACGCCTTGGGGTTTGATCCGCTGGTGCCCAGGCCGCGGAAGAATGCCGGCCCGAAGAAGCGTTCACGGGGGTGCGGGGGTGCCGCGGTTTCGACGGCCGAGCGAACCATGGTGTCCGCCCCGCCGCTTGAACCGGCCGAGAGCGGTGGGGCCACGGCGGCGCCAGGTGCTTCCGCGGGCGTGCCGCCTTCGGCGCTGAACCCGGCTCCGCGCCAGGACCTGGCGGTGCTGAAGCCCAGCCAGAGCAAGTAGGCCGCACCTGCCAGCGTGATCCAGGAAAGCAGTCGAGGATTGCTGGCAACCAGCGCCGCCATGCCGGCGACAATCAAGACGGTGTGGAAGACGTAGCCGCTGCACAACCCCGCCACGGCAGCAGAGACCTTGTGGCGGCCGAGGCCCGCGGAGATCGCGTAGGCCCAGTCGGCACCGGGAGTCATGGCCAGAGCAAAAGACACCCCGAGGAAGCCAAGGATGGTTTGGATGTCCATGATCGATCTCTTTCCTGCTGTGGGTGTACCGGCAAGTTTAGGAAGAAAACGGGGAAATGTGCTTGCGTGTTCTCGCGTTCCCCAGGACGCTTGCGCAAGGATGTAATTGATATGGTTGGTCAAGCGCAAGAATATTGCGTGCCACTTTCGACTCGTCGAAAACTTCACGATTAGGGGCTGCCGCATGGACGGAATTGACCGCGCGATCCTGCGTCGCCTGCAGGGTGACGGGCGCATGACCGCCACCGCCCTGGCTGAGGATGTCGGACTCACCCTGGCCCCCTGCCACCGGAGGCTGCGCGAGCTGGAAAACAGCGGCGTGATCCGCGGCTACCGGGTCGACGTGGACCCGGCGAAGGTCGGACTCGGCTTCGAAGCCCTGGTGTTTGTGACACTCAGGGACCGCTCGACCATGAAGGACTTCGAACGCGAGGTCGGAGGGATCGGGCAGATCATCGACGCCCAGCGGCTCTTTGGCGAACCGGACTTCTTGCTGCGGGTGATGGCAGCGGACCTGCCCGCCTACCAGCGCTTTTACGACGACGTGCTCGTGGTTCTGCCCGGTGTGGAAAAGCTGACCAGCACCATCGTAATGAAGAACCTCAAGTCCGGCGGCAGGCTGCCGATCTAGGCGGCGCCGCCCCGCCGGCCCCTATCGGCAATCCTTCCCATGCCATAGCATGGCCAAATGTCAGATAACTACGCATCGGTCCCGTTACGTGAACTCAACAATGGCGCTTTCATGCCATCAATTGGCCTTGGAACGTGGCCGCTCGACGACATCCAGGCCGGGGCGGCGGTGGCCCACGCGTTGGAGGCCGGCTACCGGCTCATCGACACCGCGGAAAACTACGGAAACGAGGAAGGGATCGGGGAGGGCATCGGCTCGATGTCGGTTCCCCGCGAGGAACTGTTCATCACCTCAAAGTTCAATGTGCAGTGGCATTCGGTCCAGGGAGTCATGGACGCCTGGGAAAACAGCTGCAAGCGCCTGGGGCTGGAATACCTTGACCTTTTCCTGATCCACTGGCCGAACCCCAAGGAAGGCAACTACGTGCAGGCCTGGGAGGGTCTGGTGAAGCTGCTCAAGCGCGGGCGGGTGCGGGCCATCGGCACTTCGAACTTCACGGTTCCGCAGTTGCAGGAGCTGATCGACGCCACCGGCGTGGTTCCGGACGTCAACCAGATCCAGCACTCCCCGTTTTGGCTTGACGACGAGCGGCTAGCGTTCCATGCCGAACACGGGATAGTCACCGAAGCGTGGGCGCCGCTGGGCCGCGGGGAAAACGACCTGCTGGACGCCGCCCCGGTGCTGGCCGCGGCCGCTGCCCACAAGGTCACCCCGGCCCAGGCGGTGCTTCGCTGGCAGATCGAGCGCGGCGCCGTCCCCATTCCCAAGACGACAAGCCCACTCCGAATGGCCGAGAACCTCGATGTCTTTGCGTTCAACCTCTCAGCGGAGGAGGTGCTGGCCATCGACGAATTGGACGGCACGGCGGGAGAAGGCTTGGACCCCATGCGCTTCGGGCACTAGTCGATCCGTTCCGGGACCGGACGCGGTCCCGGAACGTTCGTGGCCTTCGGCGTGATCAGCAGGGTCAGCAACAGAATGGCCGCGACCAGGATGAATGCATTCAGCACCCCGAAATGTTCGCCAAGGAAGCCCAGGACAGGCGGCCCGATCAGCATCGAGGAATAGCCGAACACGGCAACGATGCCCACGCGTCGGGGTCCGTCGGTGGGGTGCGCCGCCGCGACGCTCATGCCCACGGGGAACCCGAGCGACCCGCCCAGGCCCCACAGCAGGGCCCCGGTGAAGACCGCCCACGGCGCCGGGGCCAGGATGAACAAGACGATGCCGGCGAGACCCAGGATCCCCATGGTCACCAGGACCCGCTTGTGCCCGAGCCGGTCAATAAGCGGGCCGCCGAAAATCCGTCCCGCCGTCATGGCCGCGACGAATGCGCCGAAAACCAGGGCTCCGGTGGCCTCGGTGAATCCGTGGTCGTCCACCGAGGCAATGGTGAGCCAGTCGTTGGCCGTGCCCTCGGCAAACGCCAGCCCGGCGACCATGAGGCCGATCAACATCAGGTGCCCGTCGCGGAACAAGGCCATGAGGCGCTGCCACCAGGTGTCGGCGGCGGGACCCGTGGCGGAGCCTTGGACCGGCGGCGGTTCAAGGCCGGAAACGTTGCGGACGAAGTAGACGCCAAGGCCCATGATCAGGACTCCGACGACCGCGAAGTTCCACATCACGTCGATGTCCAGGCGGGAGGCCCCCGCGCCCAGGACGGCGCCGATGATGGTCCCGAAACTGAAGAAGGCATGCATCATCGGCAGCACGGTTTTGCCCAGGGAGCGTTCGACCGCGGCGCCGTCGACATTCATCATCACGTCGGTGGCGCTGAAGACGAAACCGTAGAAGACCAGGATCGCCATGGCGCCCACGGTGCTCTCGAGCACCTCGGTCATGCCGCCCAGGACGGCCAGGGCAGCGCCCATGCTGAGCAGTCCGAGCGTGATCCCGCGGCGGATTCCGAGCCTCGCCAAGATTCCGGGGGCGAACGCCAAGCCTCCGATCGATCCGATGGCCAGGGAGAAAAGAAGGATACCGACATCGGAGGTGGAAAGTTCGAGCTGCACCCGAACGGCCGGAAGCCGGGCAACCCAGGTGGCAAACGCGAAGCCGCATAAAAAGAAAATGCCAAAGATGGAGTTGCGCCACGCCGTGTTTGTGGGCAACCGCGTCGCTTCGACGGGTGCTTCGGATTTGCTGTGCAACGGCAGCCTTTCGACGCTAAAGCGGTGGATCTTTGCGGTGGGTGTCAACCTCCCCAAGCATGCGCTGGCTGACATGTTCATCATACGTCCGGAGTAATTGTTTTTCATCGCCCAACGCGCCCCGGCGGCCCGGTATCGCCCCGGGTGAAATGTGAGACCACTAATGGTTTGGGCTATGATTCTTGTGCACTTGCCTCCGTAGCTCAGTGGATAGAGCAACAGCCTTCTAATCTGTCGGTCGCGCGTTCGAATCGCGCCGGGGGCACCACGCAAAAGCGGCACTCACTTTGATATTCCTGGTGAGTGCCGCTTTTGTTTGGTGAGGAAAATGCCGCTCCGAGGGCAGCTTGGGGGCAGTATTGATGCACGACGCCCTCAGCCGGTCGGCTTGTGGGTCAGCCGGATCGCTGGTTTCTTCGTTGGCGGCGCCGTAAAGAATCGAACGCCACCTCGCTCGACGCCGTTCGGGCATCGATTCCCAGGCGTCAGGCCGGCAGCGTCTTGGGAATGTGGATTCGTCAGGCGTGGTGGATCCCACCGACCCTGTGGGCGCCGTCCCACACCATTTCACGAGGCCCCTGCGCCACAGCATCCGGGGCCTTGGCCAGATAGCGCGCGCGGACCCTGGCTTCTAGATGCAGGTCCTCCGGCATCGATTCAACTACCAGGTCTTCCGGCCAATCCGAAACCGTCATCTCGCGGCCGTCAAATGGACCGCCACGCAGCACGACTCGAACCGAGTTCATGAGCGGGCTTCCGCGTCCGTTGGCAGTTCTCGGGTTTCCATGGTTCCATCCTTGATCGCCGTTGCCCACTGTCGCAAGCACTTGCCGTGGTTTCCCCAGCTTCACGTAGCCGGGTCGAATTCGCAATAGCCGTCAGGCGTGACCGGGGCGCGGCCCAAATCGGGGCGGTCGCTTCCTGCCGCGGGAAGATCCGCACAACGAATGATGCCGGGGTCCGGGAGGGCATGGCAGGGTTTAGGGAGACCCGCATGGGCCTCACCGGGTCATGGGGAACCCAAACCGCCCACGAGGAAAGGCGTTTTCGGACGTGGACCGCAACCTGCGAGCAATCCTGTACTTCACGGCCATCTCCTGCGGGCTGGCGTGGCTGGTGGCCTGGCCGCTGTGGCAGGGCGACGGATTGTTTGACACCAGGTTCGGGGTCGTTGCCCTGGCCATGATGTTCACGCCGGCGGTCGCTGCACTGGCCATGGTCTTCTTCATCGAACGGCCCGCTGCCAAGTTTCGCTCGCTGGGGCTGTGGCCGTTGAAACCCGCCGGCCGCCTGCTGATGTACCTGGTCCTGGCCCTGACCGTCCCGGTGGCACTGATCCTGGCGGCACTTCCCGTCGGGGCTGCGCTGGGGGTCTACCCGGCGGATTTCACCGGTTTCTCCGCCTTCAAGGCGATACTGGCCGCAGCCGGCCAGGGCGAGCTGCCCCTGCACATCGAAACGCTGGTGGCGCTGCAGTTTGTCAACGTGCTGATCGGTGCGCTCATCAACCTGCTTCCTGCCCTGGGCGAGGAACTCGGCTGGCGCGGCTGGCTGCTGCCCAAGCTCATGCCCTACGGCCCGGTGCGGGCGATCGTCGTGTCGGGCATCATCTGGGGCACCTGGCATGCGCCGTTGGTCCTGCTGGGCTACAACTACCCCTTGGCTCCGGGGTGGCTGGGGGTGTTCATGATGATCGGCATGTGCATTCTCGTGGGCGCAGTCTTCGGGTGGTTGCGTCTTCGCTCGGCTTCGGTGTGGCCGGCCGCGCTGGCCCACGGAACCTTCAATGCCGCGGCCGGCTTCTCCATGGTCTTTGCCGCGGCCGGCGCCCCGATCAACACGGTCAACGCGACGATCCTTGGCTGGTCCGGATGGATCGTCCCGCTGCTGCTGGTCATCGTGCTGGTCGCCACCAAGCAGTTCCGCGAGGGGCCCGCAGGCGGGAACCGGTCCGGCGAGTTCTCCGCACAACCACCGGCGGTCGGTTAGCTTACGGCACCGGGGCATCTCCACAACCGGGATCCGGACGGGCAGCACGCCTCGCGGACAGCGCCACACTGGGAGGACGAGGCGGGAACTGCCCGCCAACATCCGAACATTGGAGTGCACCATGACGGACCACATTACGTTGCGCGGTGTGGTGGGAACCGAACCCCGCCAGAGCGGGGAAAGCAGCGGCACGGTCATCGCAAAATTCCGCCTGGTCAGCAACGAACGGCGACAGGATCCCGACACGGGACAGTGGGCGGACGTCCACAGCAACTGGTACACCGTCTCCTGCTTCAGGGCCATGGCCACCAACCTGCTCGCCAGCATCCACATGGGCGACCACGTGGTGGTCTACGGCAAGATGCAGGTCCGCGAGTACGACCGGAAGGACGGGGCACGCGGCTTCAGCGTGGACATCGAGGCCATGGCTCTGGGCCACGACGTCCGTTTCGGGGTCAGCCGCTTCGAGCGGATCCGGGGTGCCGGGGGCGAGGACAACGGAGCGCGACGCACCCGTGCCGGCGAGACGGTCCACGGACGCGAGGAGTCCAACGACGGGTTCCCGGTGACCGGCTGGCCGGACGCCGAGCCCGCGACCGACACCGAGGCGGCCTGAAGGTCCCGGGCAACAAACTGGCAGGGAGTGTGTGGGCGGCCACGGCATCGGATGCCGTGGCCGCCCAATGTGTGCAGGAACATGCCTGCTTGGGGGAAACCGGCCGCTGAAATTGTGAGGAAGTCCGCCCAAGGCACTAGCCTTGTGGGCATGGCGGAATTCATTTACACGATGACCAAGGCTCGCAAGGCCGTTGGCGACAAAGTCATTCTCGACGATGTCAGCATGTCGTTCTATCCAGGTGCAAAAATTGGCGTGGTTGGACCGAACGGTGCCGGCAAGTCCACGATCCTGAAGATCATGGCGGGGTTGGACATACCCTCCAACGGCGAGGCACGCCTCAGCCCGGGATACAGCGTTGGAATCCTGTTGCAGGAACCGCCGCTGAACGAAGAAAAGACCGTTCTGGGCAACGTCCAGGAAGGCGTCGGGGAGATCTATGAAAAGATCACCCGATTCAACGAGATCTCCGAGGAGATGGCCCAGGACGGCGCGGACTTCGACACGCTGCTCGAGGAAATGGGACACCTGCAGGAAGCCATCGACACGGCCGACGCGTGGGACATCGACTCCCAGCTGGAACAGGCCATGGATGCCCTGCAGTGCCCGCCGGGCGATTCCCCGGTGTCCCACCTTTCCGGTGGCGAACGCCGCCGCGTGGCGTTGTGCAAGCTGCTCCTGCAGAAGCCTGACCTGCTGCTCCTTGACGAGCCCACCAACCACTTGGACGCCGAGTCCGTGTCATGGCTCGAACAGCACCTGCAGGCATACCACGGTGCCGTCCTTGCCGTGACCCACGATAGGTACTTCCTGGACCACGTGGCCCAGTGGATTGCCGAGGTCGACCGCGGGCGCCTGATCCCGTACGAGGGCAACTACTCCACCTACCTGGAGAAGAAGCGCGAGCGTCTCGAGGTCCAGGGCAAGAAGGACCAGAAGCTTGCCAAGCGCCTGAGCGAAGAACTCGAATGGGTTCGCTCCAACGCCAAGGGCCGCCAGACCAAGTCGAAGGCCCGTCTGGCCCGGTACGAGGAGATGGCGTCGGAGGCCGAGCGCACCCGCAAGCTGGACTTCGAGGAAATCCAGATCCCCGCGGGCCCGCGCCTGGGCTCCCTGGTCATCGAGGCCAAGGACCTGAAAAAGGGCTACGGCGACCGCGTGTTGATCGACAACCTGTCCTTCACGCTGCCGCGCAACGGCATCGTCGGTGTCATCGGCCCGAACGGCGTGGGCAAGTCCACCTTGTTCAAGACCATCGTCGGCATGGAGCCGATCGACGGCGGCGAGCTGAAGATCGGCGACTCGGTCAAGATCTCCTACGTCGACCAGAACCGTGGCGGCATCGACCCGGAGAAGTCCCTGTGGGAAGTTGTTTCCGAGGGGAACGACTACATGTACGTCGGCCAGGTCGAGGTTCCCACGCGCGCCTACGTCTCGGCATTCGGCTTCAAGGGCCCGGACCAGCAGAAGAAGGCAGGCGTGCTCTCCGGTGGTGAGCGCAACCGCCTGAACCTGGCGCTGACCCTCAAGCAGGGCGGCAACTTGCTGCTCCTTGACGAACCGACCAACGACCTCGACGTCGAAACCCTCTCGTCGCTGGAAAATGCGCTGCTCGAATTCCCGGGTTGCGCCGTGGTCGTATCGCACGACCGCTGGTTCCTGGACCGCGTGGCCACCCACATCCTGGCCTACGAGGGCACCGATGAGGATCCGTCGAGCTGGTACTGGTTCGAGGGCAACTTCGATTCCTACGAGGCCAACAAGGTCGAGCGCCTGGGCCCGGAGGCTGCCAAGCCGCACCGCGTCACCCACCGCCGCCTGACCCGCGACTAGCAGCCGACGCGCCTTTCGGGCGCTTCGGTTCGGTCCACGACAAAGGGCCGGATCCCGCCGGAATTTCTTCTGGCGGGATCCGGGCCTTTGCTGTTTTTGGCCGCGCGTGCGCCGCGGCCGCCCCCGGGGCTAGTCTTCGTCCAGGGGCAGGCGGATCATGCCTTCCTGGGCGACGGTGGCCACCAGTTCTCCTGCGCGGTTGAAGATCCGCCCGGTGGCCAGCCCCCGCGCGCCGGAGGCGCTGGGGGACTCCTGGACGTAGAGCAGCCACTCATCGACGCGGAACGGGCGGTGCCACCACATCGCGTGGTCCAGGCTGGCCACGGACATGCCGGGAGTGATCCAGGTCAGCCCGTGGCGGCGCAGCACCGGCTCCAGCAGCGTGTAGTCGCTGGCATAGGCCAGCGCGGCACGGTGCATGGCGTCGTCGTCGGGCATGGCGGAGTTGGTCTTCATCCACACCGCGTTTGTTGCCGGACGGCTGGCCGGGCCCTTGAGAAAGAGCGGCTCGCTGATGTAACGGATGTCGAAGGGCCTGTCGAACGCGTACTCCTTGGCCACCGGGTGGTCAAGGTTGCCGATCAGCTCGGCGGTGGTGGGCAGCGACTCGGGATCCGGGAGGCCCTCGGGCATGGCGTCCTGGTGGTCGACCCCCTCGGAGTGCGCCTGGAACGAGGCGATCATTGAGAGGATCGGCACGCCGTTCTGGTAGGCGTGCACCCGCCGGGCGGAAAACGAGCGCCCGTCGCGCAGCCGCTGCACCCCGAAGGTGATCGGCAGGCTTGCGTCCCCGGCGCGCAGGAAGTAGCCATGCATCGAATGGATCGGGCGCTCCTCCGCAATGGTCTTGGAGGCGGCCACCACCGCCTGGCCGAGCACCTGGCCGCCAAAGACGCGGTTCCTGGCCTGCGGCGGGGTGTGGCCGACGAAGATGTCCTCGTCGGTGCGGGCCTCGGGGTCGCCGGAGAGGTCCAGCAGCTCGATGAGCTTCGGGGTCGTGGTGTCTTGGGTACTCACGTGTCTGCTCCTTGGAGGGGAGAAAAATGGATCTGGTAAGACACTATCGCCCCGGTGTGCCGTTCGCCGTATTCGCACCCGCCGCCTCCCCGCGCCGCGGTGTCGTGTGTCTCCGCGGGACCGCGGCAATGGGCCGGCACGCACCGGACATGGAAGTATGAAGGCATGGCAAGTGAATTCGTAGTACTCGAGGACCAGGAAACCGTTGCGGACCTGGCCACGTTCCTTTCCCGCGCGCGTTCGATCGAGGACGGCGCGGTGATGATGCAGGCGGCCGGCAACGCCCTGGCCCTGTATGTCCCGGTGCTCTACCCGGAGTTCCTGGGCGATTCGGTTCCCACGGTGCTGGGGATGCGCGCCGTGCGGCTCTCGATCCCGGCCAAGGCGGAGGGCGTCTATGCGCTCTCGGCGCTGACCGAACGGCTGGCCCGGTTGGGGTCCGGGTCCCTGGAGCTTTCGGTTCCCCCGGCTGAGGTCAACGCGTCGTGGGCAGGCCAGCAGGTCCCGCGCGGCGGCTGGGACGCGGTGGCGACGCTGTCCGACGACACACTGGTGGCCGAGGCGGTGCGCGGGATGGGCGTGGTGGCCCAGGCCCTGCCCGAAAACGCCGGGCGCCCGGTGCTCAAGACCGTCCGAGCCAGGATCTGGTCCTCGCCCGTCGAAGGGGTGGAAGCTGCGATGCCGCTGGCCATGGCCTTCGGCGCACACGCACTGGGGTTCCTGCGCGAGGGGGAGAGCTCCACGCTGTTTTCCTCCGGCGCCTGGCTGCGGCTGGGCAGCACCGGAGGACACGTGGTGGCACGCCAAGGCGGCATCCTGGGCTAGCCGCCCGGAACCCCGGGGGCGTGCCCCGGCGTCGTTACTGGTCGGGCGCGTTCATCAGCGAGTGGGCGGCCCGGTCGAAGTAGTCCCAGAGGGTTTCCTCCTGCAGCGGCGGCAGCTCCAGCGAGTCCACGGCAATGCGCATGTGCTTGAGCCAGGTATCGCGGTTGTGCGAATTGATCGTGTACGGGACGTGGCGCATGCGCAGGCGCGGGTGCCCGCGGCGCTCGGAGTAGGTCTTGGGCCCGCCCCAGTACTGCTCCAGGAACAATTGCAGGCGCATGGTGGCCGGGCGCAGGTCCGTTTCCGGGTACATCGCCCGGAATTCCACATCCTGCCCGACCGAGTCGTAGAAGGCCTCGGCCAGCTTGGCGAAGGTCTCGCGCCCGCCGACCTGCGCGTAGAAGGTGCCCTCGTAGGCGGCCGGATCGTGGTCGTCGTTGGGCGAGAGCTTGCCCTCGGGCAGGGCGTTGCTCAGCGAGGCGCCGACCGGGCGCAACTGGCCCGGTTCCTCGCCGAAGGGGCGCAATTGCCCGATGCCCTCGCCGAAGCGGGTGGGCACCGGCAGCAGTGCCGGCTCGGGGGTGGACTCGGGGGCGGGGCGGTTCTCGTTCACGGTTCGGTGTCCTTTCAGTTCCCGGCTGCGGCCCGGGACCCTTTGTGCCCATTATCCCGCGGGCTCCGCGAAGGCCGCACGGCTTTCGCGCAGGGCGTGAGATGCCGGCCCCTGTCGAAGGGGACCTACGCCGCCTGGCCCAGGTGCTTGAGCGCCTCGCGCACCGCCAGCGGGCTCATGTTCTCCCGGTGCGCCTGCACCCAGGCACGCACCCACCCGGGGTCGGTCCTCGCGTATTGCCGCAGCGCCCAGCCCATGGCCTTGCGGATGAAGAACTCCCGGTCGCCCAGGTTGGCGCGCAGCGCCTCGTCGAGAAGCACGGTGTCGGTGTCCGCACGCAGGTGCAGTTGGCAGATCATCGACAGGCGCCGCTTCCACATGTTTTCATCCGTGCTCCAGCGGAGCATCTGCGCGGCCAGGGGTTCCGGGTGGGCGAGCAGCAGCTGCCCCAGGGGCCGGGAGCAGCCATCGACGATGTCCCACCAGGCGGCCTCGAGGATCATGCGCTCATACAGCGGCAGGAACTCCAAGCGGCCGCGGCAGGCGGCCGCCGCACAGATTTCCTGGGCGGCGTACCAGTGCTCGCGGTGCGTGGCCTGCGACCAGATCCCGGTGGCCAGCTCCAGCCGCTCCGGAGCGCTCGCGGCGCCAAGCCGGCGGACCAGCTCGCGGGTGGTGCGCCGGAGCACGGGGACCGGAACGCCCAGGAACGGCTGCGTGGTCTTCATGTAGGCCTGCGCGCTCGCTGCCCGGCCGGCATCGGCCAGCGGCAGCAGCATCGCGGTCAGCAGGTGAACCGCCGGGGTGCCGGTGTCCACGGCTCAGGCGCTTGGGGCCACCGGGGCGTGGTGCACCGGGAAGTTCACGCTGCGGGCGATGAAGCACACGGCGTTGGCCGCCGGGTGCAGGGAATCGGCCAGCTCCCGCTGGGATTCGTCGGCCAGCTCAACGCGCGGGGCAAGGTTCGCCTCGAGGAATTCCCCGCTGCCGTCGCGGTTCAGCCGCAGCACCCCGGAGGCGGCATCGGTGTACCCGGTGACGACCAGACCGTGCTGCACCGCCACGTGCAGGTAGGAGAGCATGTGGCACTGGGACAGCGCGGCCAGCAGCAGCTGCTCGGGGTTCCAGCGGTCCTTGTCCCCGTGGAACGTCGGGTCGGCGGTGCCCGGAAGGTCGGGCAGCCCGGCGGCGCGGATCACGTGGTCGCGTCCGTAGCTGCGGTAGCCGGAGGTTCCTTCGCCGCGGTTGCCGGTCCAGGAGATGTCAACGCGATATTCGTGCAGTGCCAGGTTCATGCAACCATTCTCGCCCAAGCGGTGGTGCCGGCGCACGCCGGCACCACCGCTTTCCGCAGGCGGTCCGGCTAGGCGCCGGCGCCGTGCACGTCGGCCGCCTGCGCGGCCAGGGCGCGGACCACCGATTCGCGGGACTCGATGACCAGCCGGTGCAGTGCCGGGGAATCCTCGCCCAGCTCGGCCAGGAACGCATCGGTCGCGGCCAGCGTGGACTGGCTGGTCTGCGCCGCCGGGTAGAACCCGGTGACGATCTGCTGGGCGATCTCGTAGCTCTTGGACTCCCACACGACCCGGGCGGAGTCGAAGTACTCGCCCGCGTAGGCGGAAATCAGCGATGCGTCGTGCACGCGGTTGAACCCGGCGATGGCCGCGCGCTGTTCCAGGTTGGACAGCTTCCCGGCGACGACCGCATCCCAGGCGGCGCGCTTGGCCGCGGGCGTGGGAATCGCGGCCCGCGCCGTGTGGGCGGCCAGCTGCCCGGTGGAGGTGGCATCGCGCGCCAGCTCGGCCTCGATGGCCGGCACGTCGGCGCGGCCCCCGGCGGCCAGCGAGACCACCAGGTCCCAGCGCAGGTCCGCGTCCACCGCCAGCCCCTCGAGCGCGCCGTCGCCCGAGAGCAGGGCGGCGACGGCGTCGAGCTGGGAATCGGTGTGCGCCAGGTTGGCGAAGGCGCCGGTGAACTGCAATTGCGCATCCGATCCGGCCTTGGCCTCCCGGGCCAGCTCCCAGAGCTTGTCCGCGGCCGCCAGCCGGGCGGCCGGGGCGTGCTCGCGGGCCACGTAGAAGTCCAGTGCGGTGTTCAGCTGGCGCAGCAGCACCATGATCACGGTGGAATCGGATTCGTGCCCGATGTTCTTGAGCACCAGCTCGATGTAGTTGCGGGCTCCGGTCTCGGCGTCGCGCACCGCATCCCAGGCCGCGGACCACACCAGGGTGCGCGGCAGCGAGTCGGCGAAGTCCTTCAGGTGCTCGGTCGCGGTGTCCAGCGAGGCCGGATCCAGGCGGATCTTCGTGTAGGCCAGGTCGTCGTCGTTGACCAGCACCAGCGCGGGGCGCGGGCGTCCCACCAGCGCGGGCACCGGGGTGGAGGGACCCGCGACGTCGAGTTCCTCGCGGTGCACCCGCACCAGCGCACCGGATTCGTCCAGGTCGTAGAAGCCCACGGCCAGGCGGTGCGGGCGGAGCACCGGGTGTTCGGCGACCGCGGTCTGCTCGATCTCGAAGGCGGTGATGGTGCCCGCATCGTCGCTGTCGATGTGCGCGCGCAGCGTGTTGACCCCGGCGGTTTCCAGCCAGAGCTTCGACCACTGCCCCAGGTCGCGTCCGGAGGCGGCCTCCAGCTCGCGCATCAGGTCCGGCAGCTCGGTGTTTTTCCAGGCGTGCTTGGCGAAATACTCCCGCACCCCGGCCATGAACTGCTCCTGGCCGACCCAGGCGACCAGCTGGCGCAGCACGGAGGCGCCCTTGGCGTAGGTGATGCCGTCGAAGTTCACCAGCACGTCCTCGAGGTCGCGGATCTCGGCGACGATCGGGTGCGTGGAGGGCAGCTGGTCCTGGCGGTAGGCCCAGTTCTTCTCCAGGATGTTGAAGGTGGTCCACGAGGAGGTGAATTGCGTGTTCTGCGCGGCCGCGAGCGTGGACATGAACTCGGCGAAGGACTCGTTGAGCCACAAGTCGTTCCACCAGCGCATGGTGACCAGGTCGCCGAACCACATGTGGGCCAGCTCGTGCAGGATCGTGATGGCGCGGCGCTCGACCATCGCATCGGTGGGCCGGGAGCGGAAGACGTAGGACTCCAGGAACGTCACCGCGCCGGCGTTCTCCATGGCGCCGGCGTTGAACTCGGGCACGAAGAGCTGGTCGTACTTCTCGAACGGGTACGGGGTGCCGAACTGCTCCTCGAAGAACTCGAAGCCCTGGCGGGTGAGGGTGAAGATGTTCTGAGCATCCAGGTGCTCCATGAGCGAGGCGCGGGCGAAGACGCCCAGCGGGATGACCCGTCCGTCGCTGCTGGTCAGCTCGGAGCGGACGGACCGGTAGGGGCCGGCGACCAGTGCGGTGATGTAGGAGGAGATGCGCGCGGTCGGGGCGAAGGCCCACGTCTTGGCGCCCCGGTGGGCGGGCACCGGTTCCGGGGTGGTGGCGTTGGAGATGACGTCCCAGTGCTCCGGGGCGGTGATCGTGAAGGCGAAGGTCGCCTTCAGGTCGGGCTGTTCGAAGACCGCGAACATGCGGCGGGAGTCGGGCACCTCGAACTGCGAGTAGAGGTAGACCTCGTCATCCACCGGGTCCACAAAGCGGTGCAGCCCCTCGCCGGTGTTCATGTACAGCGCGTCGGCGTCGATGACCAGGGTGTTCTCCTCCGCAAGGTCCTCCAGGGCGATGCGCACGCCGTCGGACACCGCGGAGGGGTCCAGCTCCACGCCGTTGAGGTTCACCGAGCGCACGGCCGAGGTGACCGCGTCGATGAAGGTGGCCGAACCCGCGGAGGCGGAAAAGCGCACCGTGGTGCGGGAGGAGAAGACGGTGCCGGTGCCGGTGAGGTCCAACTCGACGTCGTAGGAGTGCACGTGGATCAGTTCCGCACGGATGCGGGCTTCTTCGCGGGTGAGGTTCATTCCTGGCATGGTCTGACGTGCCTTTCGATGGTTGCCGAGCTGAAATCTGTGGGCTGCACCGGGCCCGAAACGGAGCCTGGCGATGCGGCACGGCATGCCACAACACCTTCAGAGTGTGAAACA
Source organism: Arthrobacter sp. C2 (assembly GCA_024207135.1). Lineage (GTDB taxonomy): Bacteria > Actinomycetota > Actinomycetes > Actinomycetales > Micrococcaceae > Paeniglutamicibacter. The sequence goes on from CP042428.1 coordinate 478,175, forward strand.
AGCCTTGAACAGTGTGCCCATTCTCTCACCACCACCCCGGCCTCCCGCAAGTGCACGCGGATGCTGGTTGGATGGATGACATGGGAATTGATGTGGTGCTGCTGGGATACGGCGCGATCGGGCAGGCGGTCCACCGGATGCTCGGCGCACACGACGGCGAGGTGCGGGTGCTCGGGGTACTGGACCGCGCGTCCCTGGCCGACCCCGATCCGGCGACACCTGCGGCACGGACCACCGGCCCGGCCGAGCCCGGCTCCGCGCCGAGGCTGCCGGTGCTTGACCTGGCCACCGCCATCGAACGGGCCGACCTGGTCATCGAATGCGCCTCCCCGGCCGCGGTGCGTGCCCACGGGCCGGCGATCACCGGCGCGGGAACCGACCTGCTGGTGGCCTCGCTGGGGGCGTTGGCCGATGGCCGGCTGCGCGCCGCGCTGGAGGCCGGCCCCGGACGCTGCCACTACTCCACCGGAGCCATCGGCGGACTGGACCTCATCCGCGCCTCGGCCGGCACCATCAACGCCATCAAGCTGCGCACCCGCAAGCTGCCCGAGGCGCTGCTGCATCCGGGGCTGCCCGGCACACTGCGCTCGGCGATCGCCCGGGCGGCCGAATCCGGAACCGCGGCGCGCGTCTTCTCCGGCTCGGTGGCCGAGGCCATCCGGGACTTCCCGTCCAACATCAACGTCGCCGCCGCCCTGGGCCTGGCCGCCGGGGACCTGGACCTGGTGGCGGTGGACATCATCGCCGACCCGGCCGCAGCCATGACCCGCCACGAGATCACCGTGCGCGGGGACGGCGGGAACTACCGCTTCGGGATCGAGAACTTCCCGGATCCCGCCAACCCGGCCACCAGCGCGCTGACCGCCCGCTCGATGGTCTCGGGCGTGCTGCGCCTGGCCGGGCGCGGGCCCCACTTCATCTAGCATGCCCGGCACCCGCGCGGCAGGGATGAAACCCGTGCGGTGAACTGGATATGCTCGAGGCAGTCCCGCGTCCGCACCACCAAAGGGGAATCCGAACCCATGACCGCATCGCCGAACCCGCCGCCGGCCAGGGTCCGCACGCCCCGGGTCTGGCCGCTCTCGCTGTCGACCTTGGGCATCGTGCTGGCGGCCCACCTGGGCAGCTCGCTGCTGTGGCGTTCGCGGTTGTCGGACCCCGTGGCCACCCACTGGGGCGGTTCCGGGGTGGCCGACGGGACCGGCAGCCTCACCACCCACGTGCTGGTTGGCGCCTTCACCCTCGTGCTGCTGGGCATCCTCATGCCGGTCTCTGCAAGCAGTCTCGCGGGGGCCGCGGGCCGCAGCGGGGTCCCGCTGATGGCGGGCCTGGGCAATTGCCTGGTGGTCGGCATCGGAGGGATGTTCCTCTCCGGACTGGTCGGCCAGCCGGACAAACCCGCGGCACTGGGCACCCGGATGGACGGCACGATGCTGGTTGCCGGCATCGTGCTGGGCGTGCTGTGGGGAATCGGCTCCGCACTGCTGGTCCGTTCCGCACTGCCGCCCAGGGCCCCTGCGGAGGGCTCCGCGTCGCCAAGCGCGGAGTCAGCCGCACACGCGTTTGCCCCCGGGACCGTGATTGCTTCCACGGTGCGCGGACCAGCCTGGATGCTGGGCCTCATGCCGGTCCTGGCCGTGGGCATGGCAGCGCTTGGAATCACCGCAGGGAGGGACAGTCCGGTCGCCCTCTGGTCCATGGTGCCCGGCATCGCCATCGTGCTGGGGGCCGGCGCAACCTGCCTGGCCGGAAAGGTGGTGGCCAACGATGCCGGCATCCGCGTCTACGGCGGCGGGTTCCTCAAGATGCTGCACGTCAAGCCCTCCGACATCGAGCAGGCCGAGGCACGTGAGATCACCCCGGCCGAATTCGGCGGCTGGGGCCTGCGGGTCAGCGGCGCGGGCATCGCCTTCATCATGGGAGCCGGCCCGGGCGTGATCGTGCAGCGCCCGCGCGGGGGAGCGCGCATCTACTCGGTGGCCACCATGGCCGACGCCCAGGCGATGGCCGGGCTGCTCAACTCGCTGGCCGCCGGACGGCGCCAGGCCGGGTCATCAACTTAGTCCCCGGCCGGGCCCGCCGCTAGGCTGGTTCCTGCATCCCGCCTTCACCACCGCCTAAGGACAAATCACATGCGCGTTCACATTGCCACAGACCACGCAGGCCTCGAGCTCAGCGCCCACCTGATCACCCACCTCGCCGCCAAGGGCTTCGAGATGGTCGACCACGGGCCCACCGCCTACGACGCCGAGGACGACTACCCCTCGTTCTGCATCAACGCGGCCCTGGCCGTGGTCGCCGACCGCGCCACCGGGCTGGACTCGCTGGGCATCGTGCTGGGCGGATCGGGCAACGGCGAACAGATCGCCGCCAACAAGGTCGTCGGCATCCGCGCCGCCCTGGCCTGGAACCTGGACACCGCACGCCTGGCCCGCGAGCACAACGACGCCAACGTGGTGGCTGTGGGCGGCCGCCAGCATTCGCTGGAAGAAGCCACCGAAATCATCGAGGCGTTCCTGGCCGAGCCGTTCTCCAACGTGGAGCGCCACATCCGCCGCATCGGCAAGATCGCCACCTATGAGACCACCGGCGAGGTCGTGGCCTAGCGAAGGCCGCCAGCACCATGCCCGAAGGCCACTCCGTACACCGCCTTGCCCGCCAATTCGACGACGTCTTTGGCGGGCAGGTTTTGGCCGTATCCTCCCCGCAGGGCCGCTTCGCGCCCGCGGCCCGGCTGATCGACGGGGCCAGGCTTGCCACCTCGCACGCCCACGGCAAGCAGCTGTTCCTGGGATTCGAGAACGACCTGGTGCTGCGCGTGCACCTGGGGCTCTACGGGGCCTGGAGCTTCGGGGGAGACGAGCACTTCACCGGGGCCTCCTCCATCGGCGCGCCGCGCAAGGTGGGGGAGACCGAGCAGGGGCCCGACGCGGATGCCGGCCCCTACCAGGGCCCTCCCGAACCCGTGGGCCAGGTCCGCGCCCGGCTGGTCTCCGCCCACGGGTGGGCCGACCTGCGCGGACCCAGTGCCTGCGAGGTGCTCACGCCCCAGGAGGCGGGCAGCGTGCGTGCCAAGCTCGGCCCGGACCCGCTGACGGCCGCGGCCGGGGAATTCGAACTGGCCAAGGGGCGCGGCACCGCCCTCGCGCACCAGCGGGCCGCACGCGCTGCGCGCAAGGAATTCGTCTCGCGCCTGGCCGGCAAGAAGACGCCCGTGGGCACCGCGCTGATGGACCAAGCGGTCTTGGCAGGGGTTGGCAACATCTACCGCGCAGAAACCCTCTTTCGCACGCGCCTTGACCCGTTCACGCCCAGCTGCGACATTTCGGCGCGCAAGGCCGGTGTGTTGTGGGACGACATCGTCTCCATCATGGCCGACGGGGTGCGCGACGGGAAGATCATCACCACCCGACCCGAGCACCGCGGACCGGGCCCGGTCTGGCCCCAAAACGCCTACTACACCTACCAGCGCCAGGGCCGCACCTGCCGCTTGTGCACCTCCGCGATCTCCCTGAGCGAGGTCGCCGGACGCAAGCTCTACTGGTGCCCCGGCTGCCAGCGGCGGGCCGGTGCCCGCCCCGGCGGAACCTAGCCGCACTCGTCCGCCGGAAACGGACCGCTCGGCCCGACGGGACCGCCGTGCACCGGATCCCGACGGCCTCCCATCCAGAGGCCCGGTGCCGCATTGCTCAGCGATGACAGGCAGCAGGCCAAATTCCGCGGGCATGAGGGGTGCAGACACCGCAGCGGTGCAGCAAATGGCACCTGCCTTGGCGTGATCCACATGGGCGCGGGGTCTTGGGAACTTCCGTGATGACAAGGATCGAGTCGTTTGGAGGCATGGATTTGCACGGTGCTGATTTGGGGTGCTAAGATTTTATCCGTTGCCACCGACAAGGTGTAGCAAATGCGGGGATGTAGCTTAATGGTAAAGCCTCAGTCTTCCAAACTGATTACGCGGGTTCGATTCCCGTCATCCCCTCCAATTGAGAGCGATTTGATTCCAAGGAATCAGGTCGTTCTTTTCTTTTGTCCAAGCAATGGCATTCCACGTTTTCCTTTCCACGGTTCGGGCCATGTGACGTGCGTCCCTTTCCGGGGGATCGCCCGCGTCGGGGGGCAAAATGTCGGCGCAACGGGGTCCGTGAACCGTCGAATTCCATGAAAACACGCGGCTTTCCCCCTCCCTTGAGTATGAATTTTGTTTTCCCGCGAATGCTTGTATGGTTATTCCGCGCCGTCGACGAATTCCAAACTTCTGGTTGACGGGCCGATTAGTAGAAATTTGTTTATTCCGCATAGACTGTTTCTGCACTAATCGGGGTGTAGCTCAGCTTGGCTAGAGCGCGCGCTTTGGGAGCGTGAGGTCGCAGGTTCGAATCCTGTCACCCCGACTCTGTATTCAACCCCGTAACGGATTCCGTTACGGGGTTGAAGTCCAGTCAGACCAAACAACACACCAGGAGTACACCGCTGTGAAGAGCGCCGTCGAAACCCTCACCCCCACCCGGGTCAAGCTCACTGTTGAAGTTCCTTACGAGGAACTGAAGCCGCGCATTGCTGAGGCCTACAAGACCATCGCCAAGCAGATCCAGGTTCCCGGCTTCCGCGCCGGCAAGGTCCCGTCCCGCTTGATTGATCAGCGCGTCGGCCGTGGCTACGTCCTGGAAACTGCCATCAACGAAGGCATGAACACCTACTACCAGGCCGCCGTGACCGAGAACGACATCGTTCCGCTCTCGCGCCCCGAGGTGGAAATCACCGAGACCCCGTCGGCCGAGACCGAAGGCGAAGGCCAGCTGGCCTTCCAGGTCGAGATCGACATCCGCCCGAGCATCGAACTGCCGGAGTACAAGGGCCTGGAAGTCACCGTTGACGCCACCGAAGCCGGCGAAGCCGACATCGAGAAGGCACTGGATGACCTGCGCGGCCGCTTCGGCACGCTCAAGGCCATCGAGCGCCCGGCCGCCGACCAGGACTTCATCACCCTTGACCTGACCGCTTCGGTCGACGGTGAAGAGGTCGACTCGGCCACCGGCCTGTCCTACCAGGTTGGCACCGGCACCATGCTCGAGGGCATGGACGAGGCGGTCACCGGCCTGTCCGCAGGCGAAGACGCCACCTTTGAGACCAAGCTGGCCGGCGGTGAGCACGCAGGTGCCGCCGCACAGGTCAAGGTCACCGTCACCGCCGTCAAGGAGCGCGAGCTTCCCGAGGCCAACGACGACTTTGCCCAGTTGGCTTCCGAATTCGACACCATGGACGAGCTGCGCGAATCCCTCGCGAAGGACGCAGCCGAGTCCAAGGTCATGGAGCAGGGCGTCGCCGCCCGCGACCTGGTCCTGGACAAGCTCATGGAGCTCGTCGAGGTTCCGGTTCCGGAATCCGTCATCACCGAGCAGGTTGAGCAGCACTTCGAGCAGGGCTCGCACACCGAAGGTGAAGAGCACGACACCGAAGAGCACCGTGCAGAGGTCAGCGAGAACACCGCCAAGGCCTTCAAGAACGAGATCGTGCTCGACGCCGTGGCCGAAGCAGAGAAGATCGGCGTTGCCCAGTCCGAACTGATCGACTACATCGTCCAGACCGCCGGCCAGTACGGCATGGACCCGAACCAGTTCGCGCAGATGCTCGACGGCGCCGGCCAGGTCCCGATGCTGGTTGGCGAAGTCCGCCGCCGCAAGGCACTTGCCAAGGTCCTGGAGCTGGCTGTCGTCACCGACACCCACGGCAACGTCGTGGACCTGTCCTCGTTCGTCAGCGCCGAGGGTGATGAAGAGGGCGAGTCCGCATCGTCGGCCTCTTCCGCATCGTCCGCTTCCTCGGCCTCGTCAGCTTCGGCAGCATCGGCCAAGTAGTCCGGCGCCGCCTCGTGCGGCATTGACTTCCACGCGTGGAGCCACCCGTCAAGGGTGGCTCCACGCGTGTTTTAATCCCTCTTTTAAGCCGACGGCGATGCCCGCGGCGGCGACCATGCGCCGACAGCGAACAGTTGCCCCTGCACTGCCAAAGTCACTGGCCAAGGCAGTAATGTTCAAGGAAGTAAAGAGCCAATGGCCCGACGGACAGAACATCGGGCCACGGCATCACGGAGAGGTATCAGAACATGTCCAGTGACTCCCGCACTCCCACAATGGCTTCGGTAGATCCGGCCCAGCGTGAGGACTACATCTACAACCGGCTCCTCAAGGAGCGCATCATCTGGCTCGGCACCGAGGTGAGCGACGCGAACGCAAACGCCATCTGCTCCCAGCTGCTCCTGCTCTCGGCCGAGGACTCGGACAAGGACATCTGGCTGTACATCAACTCCCCGGGTGGATCGATCACCGCCGGCATGGCCATCTACGACACCATGCAGTACATCCCCAACGATGTCGTCACCGTCGCCACCGGCCTGGCCGCGTCCATGGGACAGTTCCTGCTGTCCTCCGGCACCCCGGGCAAGCGCTACGCAACCCCGAACGCCCGCATCCTGATGCACCAGCCTTCCGGGGGCATCGGCGGCACCGCCTCGGACATCCGCATCCAGGCCGAACTGATCCTTCACATGAAGAAGGTCATGAGCGAGCTGACCGCACAGCAGACCGGCCAGACCGTCGAGACCATCCTCAAGGACAACGAGCGCGACAAGTGGTTCACCGCCGCTGAAGGCCTCGAGTACGGCTTCTTTGACCACATCGCCCAGTCCTCCGGCATCGTCTCCGGTGGCGGCGGGGTCGCGAAGTAACGCGACGGAACCCGGCAGACCTAACTGATTTCCCAGGAGAAACGATGAATTTCACCCCGCATGCCACCTCCGGCGAAACGCCCTCGGCACGCTACATCCTTCCGCAGTTCGAAGAGCGCACCCCGTACGGGTTCAAGCGCCAGGACCCGTACGCGAAGCTTTTCGAAGACCGCATCATCTTCCTTGGCACACAGGTGGACGACGCATCGGCCGACGATGTCATGGCGCAGCTGCTGGTCCTCGAGTCCATGGACCCGGAACGCGACATCACCTTGTACATCAACTCGCCCGGTGGTTCCTTCACCGCGATGACCGCGATCTACGACACCATGCAGTTCATCCGCCCCGAGGTCCAGACCGTGTGCCTGGGCCAGGCAGCCAGCGCCGCTGCGGTGCTGCTTGCCGGCGGAACCCCGGGCAAGCGCCTGGCGCTGCCCAACGCCCGCGTGCTGATCCACCAGCCGGCCATGGGCGGTGGCGAACGCGGCACCGCCTCGGACCTGCAGATCCAGGCCGAAGAGGTCATGCGCATGCGCTCCTGGCTGGAAAACACCCTCGCCGGGCACAGCAACAAGACCGCGGAAGAGGTCGGCAACGACATCGAGCGCGACCTGTACATGACCGCGGCCGAGGCCAAGGAATACGGCCTGATCGACGAGGTCCTGTCCCCGCGCAAGATCAAGCCCCAGGGCACCATCACCCGCTAAAGACGGGACTTGACGAACGGGCGGCCCGCGTCGCGGCGCGAAATATGCGCACCAAGGGCCGCCCGTTCGTCCATTCTGACGGCGCTCTGTCATAGAGTTAAGACAGTTAAGCACTTCCGGTCTCTCGGGCCGGTCTTACCGGTACCAGATAGGGGACCAACACGATGGCACGCATGGGTGAAGGGTCTGATCTGCTCAAGTGTTCCTTCTGCGGCAAGAGCCAGAAGCAGGTTCGCAAACTGATCGCCGGCCACGGCGTCTACATCTGCACCGAATGCATCGAGCTCTGCAACGAGATCATCGAGGAAGAGCTCGCCGAGGTCGAAGAGGGCGTTGCCTTCGAGCTGCCCAAGCCGAAGGAAATCTTCGACTCGCTGCAGGAATACGTCATCGGGCAGGAGGGCGCCAAGCGCTCGCTCGCGGTGGCGGTCTACAACCACTACAAGCGCATCCAGGGCGGGGCCGCGGCCAAGTCCGTCTCGACGCTCTCCGACGCCAATTCCCTCGACGAGGTCGAGGTGGCCAAGTCCAACATCCTGTTGATCGGCCCCACCGGCTGCGGCAAGACCTACCTGGCCCAGACGCTGGCCCGCCGCCTGAACGTCCCCTTCGCCGTCGCCGATGCCACCGCGCTCACCGAGGCCGGCTACGTGGGAGAGGACGTCGAGAACATCCTGCTCAAGCTCATCCAGGCCGCCGACTACGACGTCAAGAAGGCCGAGCAGGGCATCATCTACATCGATGAGATCGACAAGATCTCCCGCAAGAGCGAAAACCCCTCGATCACCCGGGATGTCTCGGGCGAGGGCGTGCAGCAGGCGCTGCTGAAGATCCTCGAGGGCACGGTCGCCGCGGTACCGCCGCAGGGCGGACGCAAGCACCCGCACCAGGAGTTCATCCAGCTGGACACCACCAATGTGCTGTTCATCGTCGCCGGCGCCTTCGCCGGGCTCGAGGAAATCATTTCCTCCCGCGCCGGACGCAAGGGCATCGGATTCGGCGCCCCGCTCTCGGCACTGAAGTCCGAGGAAGCCTCCTACTCGGATGTGCGCCCCGAGGACCTGCTGAAGTTCGGGCTCATTCCCGAGTTCATCGGCCGCCTGCCGGTGATCAGCACCGTGGAAAAGCTCGACCGCGAGGCGCTGATCAAGATCCTGTCCGAGCCGAAGAACGCGCTGATCAAGCAGTACCAGAAGATGTTCCGCATGGACGGGGTGGAATTGTCCTTCGAGCTGGGCGCGCTGGAGGCCATTGCGGACCTAGCACTTGCCCGGGACACCGGTGCCCGCGGGCTGCGCGCCATCCTGGAAGAAACCCTGAGCTCCACCATGTTCGAGATGCCGAGCCGCGACGATGTCGCCGAGGTCGTCATCACCGCCGACGTGGTGCTCAACGGGGCCGAACCCACCTTGATCTCCGCGCAGGTCGCCGACAAACGCGGCAAGAAGTCCGCCTAGCCATGCAGTTGGACGCCACCGTGAAGCGCGGCGTCCCGATTGCCCTGTTATCCAACTGAAGGAGAAGTACGTTGTCCGAGAAGACGCACGTTGATTTTTGGTTCGATCCGGCCTGCCCCTTTGCCTGGGCGACGTCCCGCTGGGTGCTCGAGGTCGAGAAGGTGCGCGACATCGAGGTGGCGTGGCACGTCATGTCGCTCTCGGTGCTCAACGACGGCCGTGAGGACCTGAGCGAGCACTACCGCGAATTCGTGGCCAAGGGCTGGGGACCGGTGCGCGTGCTGATCGCTGCCGCGCAGAAGCACGGCGACGCGGTGCTGGGCGATCTCTACACCGCCATGGGCGAGCTGCTGCACTACGAAAAGGTCGAAGACTACAGCGAGGTCATTTCCCGCGCCCTGGCCACGGCCGGACTCGAGCCGGAACTGGCCGACGCCGCCACTGGCACCGAGTTCGACGAGGCACTCAAGGCCAGCCACAACGACGGGATTTCCCGCGTGGGCCAGGACGTCGGCACCCCCGTCATCGCACTGAACGGCACCGCATTCTTCGGACCGGTCATCACCCGGATCCCCGTGGGCGAGGAGGCCGGAAAGCTCTTTGACGCCGCGGTCACCCTGGCCTCGTTCCCGTACTTCTTCGAGATCAAGCGGTCCCGGACCGAAAACCCGCAGTTTGACCTCGAAGCGGCCGGCGGCAAAAACGTGTCAATGGCCTAAAGCGCCAACATTCGATGCGAGGGGCCCGGGAAAACCACAGAGTTTTCCCGGGCCCCTTGCCCGTTAAGGGGCCGGCGCGTATAAAAGAGATACGCATCACTACCGGAATGATGCCGAACAAAAACCGAATTCGTGGTGACGGACTATTGGAATCTCTTCTAGCCCGGCTGTAACAGCGATGCAGCAAGACCCGCGCAACGAGGATTTTGTCCGGTTCTCAAAGTCAACGCTGTACGAGAACCAACACCGAGTCGAAGCCCCTCCGACAGTAGTTTTGTCAGCCGAAGGGGCTTCCCCTCTGTCCGCCACCAGCTGGCGTGACCGAACGCAGGGGAAGCGCTGCTTCGACGGATGATACGACGAGGGCGCCGTTCCACTCCCCGCGGGGATGGGAACGACGCCCTCGTTGTGTGTTGCCTGTCGCGGCAACGGACGCTTGCTAGGCCTGGACGGTGTCCTCGGCCGGGGCCAGCACCACGTCGCTGACGACCAGGTCGCCCTCGGCGGCCACCAGCTCCACATCGTGTGCGTTGCCGGCGGCGAGCAGGTCGCCCAGCCCGGCCCGCAGCAGCTCCAGGGTGGCCTCCGGTGCGGAGATCACCCCGGAGAGCACCTCGGTGCGCTGCTTGACCTTGGCCTCGGACTTGGCCTTGCGGATGCCCGACAGCGCCTCGCCGACCACCGGGAGCACCGCGGTGTTGGCGCCCTCGATGGCACCGGCCAGGTGGGCCGTTCCGGGCCACTGCGCGGTGTGCACCGAACCGGCACGCCACCAGCCCCAGACCTCTTCGGTCGCGAACGGCAGGAACGGGGCGAACAAGCGCAGCACCGCATCCAGCGTGGTGGCCAGGGTGGTCAGCACCGAGGCCTGCTCGGCCTCGCCGCGGGCACCGTAGGCACGGTCCTTGATCAGCTCGACGTAGTCGTCGGTGAACGACCAGAAGAACGACTCGGTGATGTCCAGCGCGCGGGCGTAGTCATAGGCATCGAAGGCGCGGGTGGCGTCGTCGATGACCTGGGACAGGCGGGCCAGCACGGACTTGTCCAGGCCGTTGGTGACCACCGCGGCGTCCCCGGAGATGACGTTGGCTTCGGTGGCGCCGAGGTTCAGCACGAACTTCGAGGCGTTGAGGATCTTGATCGCCAGGCGGCGGCCGATCTTCATCTGGTTGATCTCGTACGCGGTGTCGGCACCCAGCTTGGCGCTGGCTGCCCAGTAGCGCACGGCATCGGAGCCGTAGTCGTTGAGCACGTCGGTGGGAACCACGACGTTGCCCTTGGACTTGGACATCTTCTTGCGGTCCGGGTCAAGGATCCAGCCGGAGATCGCCGCGTGCTTCCACGGGGCGACGTCGTGCAGCGCGTCGGCGCGCACGGCGGAGGAGAAGAGCCAGGTGCGGATGATGTCGTGGCCCTGCGGACGCAGGTCGAACGGGAAGACCTTGGCGAAGAAGCCTTCCTCGCGGGACCAACGGCCCACGATCTGCGGGGTCATCGAGCTGGTGGCCCAGGTGTCGAGCACATCGGCATCCCCGATGAAGCCGCCGGGGGTGTTGCGCGCCGACTCCTCGTAGCCCGGGGCGGTGTCCGCGGCCGGATCGACCGGCAGCATCTCATCGGAGGGCAGGATCGGGTGCTCGTAGTCGGGCTCGCCGGAGGCATCCAGCGGGTACCAGACGGGAACCGGGACGCCGAAGAAGCGCTGGCGGGACACCAGCCAGTCGCCGTTCAGGCCCGAGATCCAGTTCTCGTAGCGCGAGCGCATGAACGCGGGGTGGAACTCGATCTGCTTGCCGCGCTCGATCAGTCGCGTGCGGCGTTCCTCGTCGCGCCCGCCGTTGCGGATGTACCACTGGCGGGAGGAGATGATCTCCAGCGGCTTGTCGCCCTTTTCGAAGAAGTTCACCGGGTGGGTGATCTTCTTCGGTTCCCCGTCGAGCAGGTTCGCGGCGGCCAGCAGCTCGACAACGCCCTCCTTGGCGGAGAACACCGTCTTGCCGGCGATCGCGGCGTAGGCCTCCTTGCCGGCGTCGGTGGTGATCCACTCCGGGGTCTCGGCGATGACGCGGCCGTCGCGGCCGATGATGGTGCGTGTGGGCAGCTGCAGTTCGCGCCACCAGGTCACGTCGTTCAAATCGCCGAAGGTGCACACCATCGCGATGCCCGAGCCCTTGTCGACCTTGGCCAGCGCGTGCGGGTAGACCGTGACCGGGACATCGAACAGCGGGGAGGTGACGGTCTTGCCGAAGAGCGGCTTGTAGCGCTCGTCCTCGGGGTTCGCGACCAGGCCGGCGCAGGCGGCCAGCAGCTCGGGGCGGGTGGTCTCGATGAAGACCTCGGTGCCGTCCTCCGCGGTGAACGGGTAGCGGTAGTAGGCGCCGGGCATTTCCCGGTCCTCCAGCTCGGCCTGGGCCACCGCGGTGCGGAAGGTGACGTCCCACAGGGTGGGGGCCTCGGCCATGTACGCATCGCCGGCGTTCAGGTTGGCCAGGAAGCCGCGCTGCGAGACGGCACGGGACACGTCGTCGATGGTGCGGTAGGTCAAATCCCAGTCGACGGACAGGCCCAGGGTGGAGAAGAGGTGCTCGAAGACCTTCTCGTCCTCGACCGCGAGCTCCTCGCAGAGCTCGATGAAGTTCTTGCGGCTCACGACGTCCCAGTCGCGCTGGTTCTTCGCCGGGGTCGCCGGGGGACGGTAGCCCTCGATGTAGGAGTAGGTAGGGTCGCAGCGCACGCCATAGTAGTTCTGCACGCGGCGCTCGGTGGGCAGGCCGTTGTCGTCCCAGCCCATCGGATAGAACACGTTCTTGCCGCGCATGCGCTGGTAGCGGGCCAGTACGTCGGTCTGCGTGTAGGAGAACATGTGTCCCACGTGCAGCGAGCCCGAGGCCGTTGGTGGGGGAGTGTCGATGGAGTAGACCTGCTCGCGCGTGGTCTCTGCGTTGAATTTGTAGGTGCCTTGTTCGCGCCAGCGGGCGCCAAGGCGTTCCTCCAGGCCCTCGAGAACGGGCTTGTCCGGAACGGAAACGATGACGGGCGTGTCTGTGCCCAAGGTGTCTTCTGCCATGGTTTCCATTCTTCCATGCCGGCGGCATTACCCCCAGTCGTGCCACGTTGATGCCCGCCACAGGCACGCCCGGGGCGCACGCGGTTGACGCCGCGTGCGCCCCCGTGGCGCGGTCCGGGATCCGTCGGGAGCCTGCCGGGTGGTGCTACGGGGCGATCCAGAGGGTGGTTTCCCCCGGGATGGGCGCCGTCTCCCGCGTGATCGCGCCGCTGGCAACGACGATCCGGGTCGGATCGAGGCCGGCGGGCAGGTCAACCGGCGTGGTGCCGAAGTTGGTCAGCACTTCCCAGCCGTTGGGGCGGCGGTAGTGCGCCAGCGTGGCATCGGGCGCCGAAACCCACTGGAGCGCCTCGGTGGTTTGCAGCTTGCGCCGCCAGGCCAGGGCGCTGCGGTAGAACTCCAGGGTGGAACCGGATACGCCGTCCTGGGTGTCTACGGCGTGGGCGGCAAACCACCCGGGCTGCGGCAGCCATGGCGAGCCGCCGAACCCGAGGTGTTCCTCGGCTGAGTTCCACGGCAGCGGCACGCGGCAGCCGTCGCGGCCCTTGGCCTTCTTTCCGGTGCGGAACCACGTGGGGTCCTGCAGCGATTCCAGGGGCAGGTCCGCGGCCTCGAACAGGCCAAGTTCCTCGCCCTGGTAGAGGTAGGCGGAGCCGGGCAGCCCCAGCATGAACAGCGTTGCGGCCCGGGCCCGGCGCAGACCGCGTTCCGGATCGCCGGCAGGTTCCCGGCCGCCGGAGAGCAGCCACGCGTCCTGGGCGGCGGCGTCGGTGCCGTCGGGCAGGGAATAGCGCGAGGCGTGGCGGACCACGTCGTGGTTGGAGAACACCCAGGTGGACGACGCACCCGAGGTTTCGGCCTCGTCTAGGCACCGGGCCACGATGTCACGGAATTCCCGTGCCGCGAAGGGAGCCTGCAGCAGGTCGAAGTTGAACGCCTGCCCGAGCCCGGTGGGACGGGCGTACAGCAGGCGCCGGTGGGTGAACGGCACCCATGCCTCGGCGACGGCGATGCGCGGCGGGTCGTATTCGTTGAGCACCTCGCGCCAGCCGGCGAAGATCTCGTGGACCTCGTCGCGGTCGAAGAGCGCGTCGGTGCCGTCATCGACGGTGATCTCCAGCGAGGGCTTGGAACGCAGCGGCAGGTTCATGTCCTTGACCAGGGCGTGGGCAACGTCGACGCGGAAGCCGTCCACGCCGCGGTCGGCCCAGAAGCGCAACGTGGTGTGGAAGTCTTCGCGCACCTCGGGGTTGTCCCAGTTCAAGTCCGGCTGTTCGGAGGCGAAAAGGTGCAGGTACCACTGCCCCGGCGCCCCGGCGTTGGGCCCGGCGGTTTCGGTGATGCGGGTCCAGGCCGGCCCGCCAAAGTGCGATGGCCAGTCCGAGGGGGGAATCTCTCCGTTCTCGCCCAGTCCGTCGAGGAAATGGTAGCGGGCCCGTTCGGGGGAGCCGGGGGCTGCCGCAAGGGCGGCGGTGAACCATTCGTGGCGGTTGGAGGAGTGGTTGGGCACCACGTCGGCGATGACCTTGATGTTCGCCGCATGGGCGGCCGCGACCATGGCGTCGAAGTCTTCGAGGGTTCCCAGACGCGGGTCCACGTTGCGGTAGTCGTCCACGTCGTACCCGCCGTCGGCCAGGGCCGAGGGGTAGAACGGAGAGAGCCAGATGGCGTCGATGCCCAGCTCCGCCAGGTAGCCCATGCGCGAGGTCACCCCGGGCAAATCGCCCAGGCCGTCGCCGGTGGCGTCGGCGAAGCTGCGCGGGTAGATCTGGTAGACGGCCGCCTGGCGCCACCAATCGGCGTCGAGTGCGGCGGTCGAAACGTTCTCGTTCATCATTTGATGGATCCTCTCATGACACCGGAAATAACCCAGCGCTGTGCAAATAGGTAGACCAGGAGCAACGGGGCCATCGCCATCAGGTAGGAGGCGAAGGCGGTGGAATAGTCGGTGTTGAACTGGCTCTGGAAGACGTACTGGACCAGGGGCAGGGTGCGGGTGGCCGGATCGGAAAGAATCACCAGGGGAAGCAGGAAATCGTTCCAGGCCCAGAGGCAGGTCAGGATCCCGACCGTGGCGTTCATGGGCGTCAGCAGCGGGAAGATCACCTTCCAGAAGGTGGTCCAGTGGCTGGCCCCGTCCATGATCGCCGCCTCCTCGAGCTCCGGGGGGATCGACTTGATGAATGCGGTGTAGACGAAGATGTTGAAGCTCAGCCCATAGACCGTGTAGAGCAGGAACAGCCCGACCGGGTTGTCCAGACCCAGCATCGCGGTTTCCTTGGTCACCGGGAGCATGATGATGGGGAACGGGACAAAGAGCGCTGCGATGAAAAAATAGTACAGGGCCTTGAAAAACGGCCTGTTCATGTTGCGTGCGATCGCGTAGGCAACCATGGAATTGGTGATGATCGTCAGGACCACGGCGCAGGCCGTGACGATTCCGGAAACCAGCAGGGCGTGGGGGAAGTTGGTCAGTTCCCACGCCTTGGAGAAGTTTTCCGGGTGGATGGAAGTGGGCAGCTCGAAGCCGGTGCCGCCGAGCTGGTCGGGGGACTTCAACGCGGTGACCACGGTGAAGTACAACGGGATGAGCACCGTCAGCGAAAGCACTGCCACCAGGATGGTGACGGGAATGTTGAAGGACGAGATCCGTCGTTTGCCTGACGGGCCAGGGAGCGGCGCGGAGCCGGCTTTGTCTGATTCGGCCGGTTCGGCCAGCTTTTGCAGGGTCACGAGAAATCAGCCTCCTTGCGTTGTAGGGTCCGCAACTGCAGCAGGGAAAGGACCACGATGACGATCAGGTACACCACGGAGTTGGCCATCTGGTAGCCGTACTCCCCGCCCTGGAAGCCTCCCCGGTAAATGACCATGGCCACGGATTCGGTGCTGGTGCCCGGTCCGCCGCCGGTCAGCGCCACGATCTGGTCGAAGGCCTGCAGCAGGCCCTTGAGTGCAAGGACCATGTTGATGGTGAAGAACGCGGAAATCATGGGAAAGGTGATGGCGGTGAACTGTCGCCAAGGTGATGCCCCGTCGAGGCTTGCCGCTTCGTAGAGTTCGGCCGGAACCGTTTGCAGCCCCGCCAGGTAGATGATCACGCTGAACGCGATCGACTGCCAGGCGGTCACCCCAACGATGCCCAGCCAGGCGAGATCCGGGTTGGTGAGGATCGAGGAGGAGAGCCATTCGAGGCCAAGTGCCTGGCCGATCAGCGGAAGGTTGTTGGAGAGCAGGTAGTTGAAGACGTAGCCGACGATCAGCACCGAAAGCACGTTGGGGATGAAGAAGATTCCACGGAACGCCGTCTGGAACTTGATCTTCGCATTCAGCAGCAGGGCGATGAACAATGCGCCGACGTTCACCACGATGGTGGAGGTGACGGCGAACAGGAACGTGAACCCGTAGGAGGCCAGGATCCGGTCGTCCCTGAAAAGGTTCGCGTAGTTGGCCAGGCCGACGAAATCCCATTCGCCGTAACCCGCGTAGTTGGTGAAGCTGTAGAAGATCCCGGTCAGTGCCGGGACCGTGTGGAGCACAAGGAAGAGCAGGAGGGCCGGGATCACCATCCAGTAGAACGTCCGGTTCACGGTTTCGCTGCGCAGTTTGTTCCTGGAAGGGCCCGTGGCGAGGCGTGGTGCGCCCATGGTCATTCCCCTTTCTTCGTTGCTGTGCGTGCTGCGGCCTTGGCAAACTCGCGGTCGGCCCGGTCGAGGAATGCCGTGGTGTCGCCGTCGAGCATGAACTGCTGCAGCATTGCGGTGAACGGAATGCTGGTGGGCACCTGGTGGTCGAAGTAGCCGATCAGCCGGCCCCGCTCGAAGATGTCCTGGACCCCGGCCAACGCCGGGTCGACGATGGGTCCGGCGTCCTTCAGCGGCACGAGTGCGGATTGCGCCTCGGCGTAGTCCTTCATCGACTCGCTGCGCATCAGGAACTCAATGAATGCCGCGGCTTCGGTCGGGTGCTTGGTGTCCCGTCCCATCGCGAGGGTGACGTCGACACCCGTGACCAGGGTCGTGTCGGCAGGGTTGTTGGTGGTCGGGTACGGGAACGAGGCGATCCTTGCCTCCGGGTTGGCTGCCCGGATGGCGGGAATGGCGAAGCTGCCCTGGAGGTACATGGCCGATTTTCCCGCGGCGAAGGCCGCGTTCCCGTCGTTGTAGCCGTCGCTGTCGGCGCCGGGCTGGCGGTAGCTGAAGAGCTTCTTGAGCTTTTCGGCGGCTTCCACCCCGTCCGCCGCGAAGGAATGCGTCCCGTTCTGCGGTGTCCACGCGGAGGAGCGGATGTCTTGGAAGAACCCGGCCGGCTTGAGGTTCCCGGCGAGGTTCACGTAGGCGGGCAGAACGGTCCACGCGTCCTTGAGGGTCATGTGGAACGGTGCCACCCCGTTGTCCTTGAAGGTGTCTGCCGCGGCAATGAGCTCGTCCCAGGTGCGCGGCACCGCGACGTTGTACTTGGCGAAGATGTCGGGGTTGTACAGGATGGCGCTGGCATTGTTGGCAAAGGGCAGGCCGTTGGTCTCGCTGCCGTGGCAGGTCCCCAGGGAATCCAGGATTTCCTGGATCTCGGGTTTGGTCCGGGAGGCCGCGGGGAAGGCCGAAAGGTCCGCGAACACGCAGGATGCGGCCAGGTCGCCGAAGTTCCCGTTGCCGTTGAGTGTGAGCACATCGGGTGTCTTGCCCTTGACCAGGAGGGTGCGGATTGCGGTGTCGGGGTCCGGAACCGAGTTGATGACCACATCGATGCCCGGGTTCTTCGCCTCGAACTCCGCGGCCAGCCCCTGGAAATTGGCGACCGCCTCGGGCTTGAACTGGAAGAAGTCCAGTTTCACGCGGCCGGCGTCCGCCGGGGCGCAGGCGGCCAACGAAGCACCCAGGGCCACGGCCAGGGCGGCGCCGGCGAGGCGGCGCCAGGTGCTCGGACGGGATTTTGCGGTGTTCACAGGTGTTCCTTAGCCGTCGGTCCGGTCAAGCATGATCAGTACCGATTGCTCGGGGAAGAGCACGGGGGACTGCAGCCCAATGGTTCCCAGGGTGGTGCCGCTGAGGACATGCGGGGTTTGCGACCAGGACAGCGCGGACTGGCCGTTGCCGACCGAATCGTTCAGCGGTTCGCTGAGCCGCACCGTGTACCTGGCCTCGGGGTCCAGCCCGGGCAGGGTGAAGCGTCCTGCGGGGTAGGTGATCGATGCCTGGCGCTGCGTGAAGGCGAAGACCGCGCGGGAGGCGTCGGCGGCAACCACTCCCCGGATGTCGAGGGCGGGGTCCGGATGGTCTGCGTGGACGCTGTCCCCGGAGTGGAAGAGGCTCCGGTTTTCCTTGTGGAAGTCGACCCACCGTGCGAGCTCGGTGGTGAGTGACTCGCCGATGCCGGCGATGTTCCATTCGATCCCGAAGTGCCCGAAGATCGCGGTGCGTGCCATGAACCCCAGCTCGTGCCTGCGCCCGGTGGAGTGGGAGCGCGGACCGCCGATGTGGGCGCCCATCAGCTCGTAGGGGACCAGCAGGTTGGTGTTTTCCTGGTTGTCCAACCGCTCGATCGGATCGATGCAGTCGGAGGTCCAGATGCGGTCGGTGTGCTGAAGGATGCCCAGGTCCACGCGGGCGCCTCCCGAGGCGCAGCTTTCGATTTCCAGGTGCGGGTGCCGGGCCTTGAGCTCGGCAAGCAGCCGGTAGAGCGCAAGGGTGGTTTCCCGCACCGCCGCGGTTCCGCTGTGCGCGTGGGAAGCCTCAAGCAGGTCGCGGTTGTGGTCCCACTTGATGTAGCCGATCGGGTACTGGGTGAGCAGGGCGTCGATGCGCTCCAGCAGGTACGCGTAGCACCCGGGATGGGCCAGGTTTAGCACCTGCTGCTGGCGTGCGCTCACCGGCCAGCGGTCGGCGGTATGCAGTATCCAGTCGGGATGGTTGCGGGCCAGGTCGCTGTCCGGGTTGACCATCTCGGGTTCGAACCACAGCCCGAATTCCATGCCGAGCCCCGTCACGTGGTCGATGAGCGGGGACAGGCCCTGCGGCCACACCTGCGCATCGACAAACCAGTCGCCGAGGCCCGCGGTGTCGTCGCGGCGGCCGTTGAACCAGCCGTCGTCGAGCACGAAGCGTTCAACTCCCACGGTGGCGGCCTTCTCTGCAAGGTCCGTGAGGGTGCCCAGGTCGTGGTCGAAGTACACCGCTTCCCAGGTGTTCAAGGTGACCGGGCGCGGCTTGGCCGGGTGCTGCGGCCGTGCCCGCAGGTCCCGGTGGAAACGGGCCGAGAGCTGGTCGAGGCCGTGGCCCCAGGAGCCGAGCGCCCACGGGGTGGAATAGCTGGTCCCCGGTTCGAGGACCAGCTCCCCGGGCAGCAAGAGTTCCCTGGCGGTGATGAAGTTGTCGGAGGTGATGGTCCGCTCGGCGCTCAGCCGGTGGTTGCCGCTCCAGGCCAGGTGGACGCCGTGGACCAGGCCCGAGCGGTGTCCGAAGCCCGTCTCGCCGGCCAGCATCAGCAGGCTGGCATCGGCGCCGGGGCGGCCTCGGCGGGATTCGCGCACGTGCGAGCCGACCGTCAAGGGACGGCGCTGGGCGCTGCGTTCCTTGAGGTGGCGGCCGGTGCTGTCCTGGATCGTGGTTGCGGTGTGCGGCAGCGGGAACACGGTGGCGAGCCGGTTGACCAGGTAGGAACCGGAGCCGGAGTTACTCAGGGTGTGGCGCTGGGAGAGAACGCCGTTGGCACTGAGCTGCAGTTCGGTGAGAAGTTCGAGGCCGGCGACGGGGTCGGTGGCGCTGATGGCCAGGCTGTGTGCGCTGGATTGGATGTCGGTGGCGCTCAGGGCGCTGGCCCAGGACAGGGAATCGCGGTGGCCCTCGAGCGCGGGGGAGTGCTGCCAGCCGAAGCGTTCCTGGGGGAAGAGGTCCAATCGGGCTGGCTGGTCGATCCCGCCGGAGACGCGTTGCGGGCGGGCCGCGCTGGCCAGGTCACGCAGCTCGCTTTCGCCGAGTTCACCGGTCGCCGGGCCCCAGTGGATGATCGTTGGCATCCCGGCGGTCGTGGCATCAACGATGACGGAGGTGCCCCCGCGGTGGAGCTGGTGGTAGGGCGCGAAGGGGTGAGCTGTCGAGGTCATTCATTATTTTTACTTCAAAACTAATCGACGTGTCAAGCACCACAGGATCCGAGGGAACCTGGGCCTGGCGTCGTTTGGGCGTCGATCCGGTGGCGAGTTGGGTCGATATTTATGACCGATATGAAATAAACTGGTTGCATGTCAATTGAAGCCACGACGAACAGCGAACCAAGCGCCACGCGGAACCGGTCCCTTGGGCGGACGGCAGCATGGGCGCCGTTGCTCAGCGAGCCGGAACTGGAAGTGGCGCGCGCCATCCTGATCCATGGCCCCAGCTCCCGCGGTGAGCTTTCCCGGCGGCTGAAGCTCAGCGCCGCCAGCCTGACCCGGCTGAGCAAGCCGTTGCTGGATGCGGGAATCGTGAGCGAAAGTGACCTGGTCCTCGACGGGAGCGTGGGGCGCCCCGTTCGGCTGCTCGACATCCGCCAGGAGGCCAGGTTCTTCGTCGGCATCAAGATCACCGGAACGATGGCGCAAGGCGTGCTCACCGACCTGCGCGCGATTTCCCGGGTCAGCGCCTCGCGCGAGCTGCCGACCCACGAGGTTGCGGACGTGGTTGAGGTCCTGGTGGAGCTGGTCGGCGAGCTCCGCGAGCGGTCCGGACTTCAAGTGTCGGGGGTGGGCATCTCCATAGGTGGCCAGATATCCGGCGGGACGGCCATTGACCGCGCCCCGTTCCTGGACTGGCGCAATGTCCCGCTGGGGGACCTGCTGCGTCAACGCACCGGACTTCCGGTGTTGCTCGAGAATGACGTGACGGCACTCGTTGCCGCCGAGCAGTGGTTCGGTGTGGGGCGGTCGGTCGCCGACTTCGCCGTGGTGACCGTCGGTGCGGGCGTGGGCTACGGGCTTGCCATCCATGATCGCGTGGTCCGAGGTCCGGACACCGGGTTGGGGCTGGGCGGGCACTTCCCGCTGGATCCGAACGGCCCGCTGTGCCTTGAAGGGCACCGCGGGTGTTCCACCGCCATGCTCACGATTCCCAGCATTTGTGCTCAAATCTCCACGTCGCTGCAGCGGGAGGTCACCTACGAAGAGGCCTTCGGGCTGGCAGCCGCCGGGAACAAGGTTGCCCACTCGGTGCTGCAGGCCGCTGCGCGGGCCCTGGGACACTTCCTGGCAGCGGCCGCGAACCTGACCATGGTCAATACGGTGGCCCTGGGCGGCGAAGGGATCGAGCTCTTCGAGAAGTACGGGCCGACCGTGCGTGCCGCCCTGGCGGGGGACCGGGACCCGGAGGCGGGCGAGGTCCGGATCACCGTGCTGGCAGGGGAATTCGACCAGTGGGCCCGGGGTGCTGCCGCGGTGGCCATCCAGGAGTATGCATTCTCGCAGTAGGCCTCAGGGGCAACCGTGCTGACCGGAAACCCATGCATGCCGTCCTCCCCGGGCCGGTGCCACCTCCTCTGGAAGAAGTGCCTAAACAGGCCTAAAATTGAAGCATGGGAAGTTTTCGATTATTGCGTGCGTACGAACCTGCCGACGGTGGCTACCGGATCCTGGTGGACCGGCTCTGGCCGCGGGGACTGAGCAAGGAACGTGCGGCGATCGACGACTGGGCCAAGGACGTGGCCCCCTCGCCCCAGCTGCGCGTGGCCTTCAGCCACAAGGCCGAGCGGTTCACCGAGTTCAGCGACCACTACCGCCAGGAGCTGGAGGTGGGTTCCGCCGCGGAGGGTGCCGAACGGCTGTTGGAGATCGCCCGCGAGGAAGACGACGTCGTGCTGGTCTACGGCGCCCGCGATACCGTCCACAACCACGCAGTGGTGCTCATCGATTTCCTGGCCGGGGCACAGCAGGAATCATGAGGCCGCGGCCAGGGGCGCCGCGGTCGAACCCCGAGCCATGAAACGACATCGCGGTTGGGGGCAGGTGCCCCCGCTGGTTAGGATTTGTCCATGTCGCCATCGAATCCACGCCCCCAGCATGCAGCCGTCGTCACCGGAGCCTCCAGCGGAATAGGGGAGGCCACCGCGCGCACCCTGGCCGCCGCGGGGTGGAAGGTCTTTGCCGTGGCCCGGCGCGCCGACCGGCTGGCGAAGCTCGCACAGGAGACCGGCGCGATCCCCGTCGCCGCCGACATCACCGACGACGCCCAGGTCGCGGCGCTGCTCGCGGCCGTCGAGGCCGCCGGCGGCATCGACACCCTGGTCAACATCGCCGGCGGCGCCCGCGGCGCCGACCACCTGGCCGAGGCCAAGAACGAGGACTGGGACTTCATGCTCCAGGCCAACGTCATGGGCACCATGAAGATCACCCGCGCCTTCCTGCCGATGCTCCGCGCCCACGGCGAAGGCACCGTGCTCAACCTGACCTCGACCGCCGGGCTGGTCAGCTACGAGGGAGGATCCGGCTACAACGCCGCGAAGGCCGCACAGCGCGCGCTCACCCAGGCCCTGCGCCTGGAAGAGGTCGAGCACAACATTCGGGTCATCGAGGTGCTGCCCGGCCTGGTGCAGACCGAGGAATTCGCCCTGCGCCGGCTGGGCGGGGACCGCGAATTGGCCCAGAAGACCTACGCCGGGGTGGCCAAGCCGCTCACCGCCGGGGACGTGGCAGACATCGTCTCCTACGCCGTCAACGCCCCGCACCACGTGAACCTCGACGAGATCGTCGTCCGCCCGGTCGCCCAGGCCGCTGCCCACAAGCTGATCCGCGGCCAGGCGTGAGCCCCGCCGCGCCAGGGGCGGCACGGCCGCTGCACGTGGTGGCCTGCGCCCACGGCACCGAGAACCCCGAAGGCCGCCGGCTCGTGAACGGGTTGCGCGGGGACCTGGCCGAGGTGCTTTCCGCCGACGGCATCGACGCGGTCATCCACGAGGCCTACGTCGACGTGCAGGAACCCCGGCTGGAATCGGTGCTCGCCGCCCTGCCGCCCGGCGAGGATGCCATCGTCGCCCCGCTGCTGCTCTCCGAGGGCTTCCACACCTCGGTGGACATCGCCGAGGCGGCGGCCGCCCGGCCGCACACCCTCGTGGCCGGCCCCATGGGCCCCGACCCGCGCCTGGCCGAAGTGCTGGCGGCGCGGCTGGCCGAGTCCGGACACCGCCCCGGGGACGCGGTGGTGCTGGCCGCAGCAGGCACGCGCCTCGAGGCCGGGCAACGGCAGGCGGCCCGGATGGCCGAGGCCCTCGCCGCGGAACTGGGCCAGGAGGTCACGGTGGCCTATTGCTCGGCCGCCGATCCGTCGGTGCCCGACGCGGTGGCTGCGGCACATGCCGCGGGCGCCAAGCGCGTGGGCATTGCCGCCTTCCTGCTGGCCCCCGGATTCTTCCACGACCGGCTGGCCGGAGCCGGCGCCGACCAGGTGACGGCGGCGCTGCTGCCGGGCGTCACAATCGCTAAATGTGTCGCCGGAAGACTCTCCGAAGCCCTCGCGGCGGGGCCCTCCGACACCGAATAGGTCGCCGCGTTACGGCATGACGTTTCGGGTCGGGGGCCGCTGGCGGGCCGTCTCCGACCCGCCCTACTGTCGTAGCCATGACACAGGCAACCGACACCCCGGCAAGCACCGGCACCGCCCGGCCAGCCCGCCCGGCGGCCAAGCCGCACGGACAGTGGAAGATCGACGGCACCGCCCCGCTGAACCCCAACGAGGCGTTCAAGGCCGACGACAACGGGCTGAACGTGCGCGAGCGCATCGAGACCGTCTATGCCCGCGGCGGCTTCGACTCCATCGACCCCACCGACCTGCACGGCCGCTTCCGCTGGTGGGGCCTCTACACCCAGCGCAAGCCCGGCATCGACGGAGGGCGCACCGCCACCCTGGAGCCGCACGAGCTCGAGGACCGCTACTTCATGCTGCGCGTGCGCATCGACGGCGGCACGCTGAGCACCGACCAGCTGCGCACCATCGGGCAGATCTCCCGCGACTTCGCCCGCGACACCGCGGACGTCACCGACCGGCAGAACATCCAGCTGCACTGGATCGACGTGGTGGACGTCCCGGAGATCTGGCGCCGGCTCGAAGCCGTGGGCCTGGACACCACCGAGGCCTGCGGGGACGTGCCGCGGGTCATCCTCGGCTCCCCGGTCGCGGGGATCGCCAAGGACGAGATCCTGGACCCGACCCCGGTCATCGCTCAGATCCGGGAGCGCTTCATCGGCGACCCCGAGCTGGCCAACCTGCCGCGCAAGTTCAAGACCGCCATCACCGGGCACCCCTCCCAGGACGTGGTGCACGAAATCAACGACATCTCCCTCGTCGGGGTGCGCCACCCCGAGCACGGGCCGGGCTACGACCTGTGGGTCGGCGGCGGCCTGTCCACCAGCGCACGGCTGGCCGAACGGCTGGGCGCTTTTGTGAGCGAGGAGCGCGCCGCCGAGGTGTGGCTGGGGGTCGTGTCGATCTTCCGCGACTACGGCTACCGGCGGCTGCGCAACAAGGCGCGGCTGAAGTACCTGATGAACGACTGGGGGCCCGCGCGCTTCCGCGAGGTGCTTCAAACCGAGTACCTGGGCTACGCACTGCCCGACGGGCCCGCCCCCGAGAAGCCCACCACCCCCGGGGACCACGTGGGCATCCACGAGCAGAAGGACGGGCGCCACTACATCGGCGCGTCCCCGAATGCCGGGCGGCTCTCCGGCACGCTGCTGCTGGAGTTGGCGGACCTGCTCGAGCGCCACGGCTCGAAGCGGCTGCGCACCACCCCGCACCAGAAGCTGCTGGCCCTGGACATCCCGGCCGGATCGGTGGCCGCGGCCGCCGCGGAACTGGATGCGCTGGGCCTGGAAACCACGCCGAGCATCTTCCGCCGCTCCGCGATCGCCTGCACCGGCATCGAATACTGCAAGCTCGCGATCGTCGACACCAAGGACACGACCATTGCCGCGGTCGCCGAGCTCGAGACCCGCTTCGCGGCCAAGTCCGCGGTGCGGCTGCCGCCCTCGCTGAGCCTGCACGTGAACGGCTGCCCGAACTCCTGCGCCCGCATCCAGACCGCGGACATCGGCCTGAAGGGCCAGCTGCTGCCCGACGGCAACGGCGGGCAGACCCCCGGCTTCCAGGTCCACCTGGGCGGGGGACTGGCCTCAACCGAACGCGGGGAGGCCGGGCTGGGCCGCACCGTGCGCGGCCTGAAGGTCACCGCCCGGGACCTGCCCGACTACGTCGAGCGGGTGTTGGAGAACTACGCGGCCGGGTCCGCGGACGGCGAGTCCTTCGCCGCGTGGTCGCACCGCGCCGCGGACGAGGACGTCCTGTGAGGGCCGCCGATACGGTCATTGCGGATCGGAAGAGAGCCGACCGGGCGCTGGCCGAGGCCGGCGCCGCGCAGCTGGGCTTCGACGCGCCGGCCACCGAGGTGATCGCCTGGGTGGCGGCGAACTTCGCGACCGCCGAGGTCGCCGTCGCCTGCTCGATGGCCGACGCCGTGCTTCCCGCCGTCGTCGCCGAGCAGCTGCCCGGGGTCGACGTGCTCTTCCTGGAGACCGGCTACCACTTCGCCGAGACCCACGCGACGCGCCACGAGGTCGCGTCCTCCCTGGACGTGCGGATCGTCGACGTGCTCCCCGAACGCACCGTCGAGGAACAGGACGCCGAGTTCGGGCCCCGGCTGCATGAACGCGACCCCGGTGCCTGCTGCCGTCTGCGCAAGATGGAGCCGCTGGCCCGTGCGCTGTCCGGATACCGGCTTTGGTTCACCGGGGTCCGCCGCGAGGAGGCCCCCACCCGCACCAAGACCCCGCTGGTCACCTGGGATGCTGCGCACGGGCTGGTCAAGGTCAACCCGCTGGCCGGATGGAGCTTCGACGAGCTGATTTCCCACGCCACCGTGCACAGCGTCCCGGTGAACCTGCTGCTGTCCAACGGCTACCCCTCGATCGGCTGCGCACCTTGCACCCTGCCGGTGGCCGAGGGGCAAGACCCGCGCACCGGCCGCTGGGCCGGGGTCGCCAAGACCGAATGCGGCATCCACCGATGAGCCCCGCAGCAGCGGCGCCGCGCCGCATGCCCGCCACAACACACCCACGAAGGAGCCAGAGATGAGCACCACCGCACCCGCCCCCGCGCGGCCGGTCCCCGCCGCACCCGGCACACCCGGCAGCACGCACGAAACCGACGTGCTCGATGCGCTCGAGGCCGAATCCATCCACATCCTGCGCGAGGTCGTCGCCGAGTTCGAACGCCCCGCGATGCTGTTTTCCGGCGGCAAGGACTCGGTGGTGATGCTGCATCTGGCCACCCAGGCCTTCTGGCCCGGGGTTGTCCCCTTCCCGGTGCTGCACGTGGACACCGGGCACAACTTCGCCGAGGTCATCGCCTTCCGCGACGCCACGGTCGAGCGGCTGGGCCTGCGCCTGGAGGTGGCCAGCGTGCAGGACTACATCGACGACGGGCGGCTGGCCGAGCGCGCCGACGGCACCCGCAACCCGCTGCAGACCACCCCGCTGCTCGACGCCATCGAGGACAACGGGTTTGACGTGCTCTTCGGCGGCGGGCGCCGCGACGAGGACAAGGCCCGGGCCAAGGAACGCATCCTCTCGCTGCGCGACGAGTTCGGCCAGTGGGACCCGCGCAACCAGCGCCCCGAACTGTGGAACCTGTACAACGGGCGCCACACCCCGGGTGCGCACGTGCGCGCCTTCCCGATCAGCAACTGGACCGAGCTGGACATCTGGCGCTACATCGAACGCGAAAACATCGCGCTGCCCCCGCTCTACTACGCCCACGAGCGCGAGGTCTTCGAGCATTCGGGCATGTGGCGGGCCACCGGCGAATTCAGCCGGCCCGGCGACGGGGTGCCCACGGTGCGCCGCAGGGTGCGCTACCGCACCGTGGGGGACATGTCCTGCACCGGGGCGGTGCTCTCCGAGGCCGACACGGTCGCGAAGGTCATCGCCGAGGTCGCCACCACCACCATCACCGAACGCGGGGCCACCCGCGCGGACGACCGCATCTCCGAGGCGGCCATGGAAGACCGCAAGAAGGACGGGTATTTCTAATGAGCACCACGAACCTGGACACCGCCGCGGACACCGCCGCATGTGACGAGGCCGCACGTGGCCATGCCGCACCGGCGCTGGGCACCCGCGGGCTCTTCCGTTTCGCCACGGCCGGCTCCGTGGACGACGGCAAGTCCACGCTCGTCGGCCGGCTGCTGCACGATGCCAAGGTGGTCCTCGCCGACACCCTCGAGACCCTGGCCCGCACCTCCGCGGAGACCGGCTTCGGCGGCGGGGACGGCACCCTGGATCTGGCGCTGCTGACCGACGGGCTACGCGCCGAACGCGAACAGGGCATCACCATCGACGTGGCCTACCGCTACTTCAGCGCCGGTGAGCGCTCCTTCGTGCTGGCCGACTGCCCCGGACACGTGCAGTACACGCGCAACACCGTCACCGGCGCCTCCACCGCCGACGCGGCCATCGTGCTGATCGACGCCCGCAAGGGGGTGCTCGAGCAGACCCGCCGCCACCTGGGCGTCATCGGCCTGCTGCGTGTGCCCAACGTGGTCATCGCGGTGAACAAGATCGATTTGATCGGCTACGACGGGCAGCGCTTCGCGGACATCGCCGCCGACGTGGCACGGGTGGCCGCCGGGCTGGGCCTGCCTACCCCGCACGTCCTGCCGGTCTCCGCCTTGCGCGGGGACAACGTGGTGGAGCGCTCCGCACACACCCCCTGGTACACCGGGGAAACGCTGCTGGGGCTGCTAGAATCCCTGCCAACCCGCGACGAGGCGGCCGCCGCGGCCGAGGACTTCCGCTTCCCGGTCCAGCTGGTGCTGCGCCCCCAAGGCGCGCTGGCCCCGGGCCTGGATGCCGAGGCGTTCCGCGACTACCGCGCCTACGCCGGGTCCATTGCCGCCGGAACCATCGCCGTGGGGGACCGGGTCACCGTGGCGTCCCCGGGCGCCCCGCGCCGGGAAACCACCGTCACCGGGATCGACGCCGCCGGGGTCCGGCTCGATACCGCCACGGCACCCGCGTCGGTGGCGCTGCGGCTTGCCGACGAGCTGGACATCGCCCGCGGGGACACCATCGCCGCCGCCGGCACGCTGCCCGATTCCTCCGCGGACCTGCTGGCCCAGCTGTGCTGGCTCTCGCCGGCCCCGCTGCGCCCCGGGGCCGCGGTGCTCATCAAGCACGGCACGGCCACGGTGCGGGCGAAGGTCACCGCCATCGAGGGCCGGCTGGACCTGGAGGACTTCGGGCTGCTGCCCGCCGCCAGCCTGGAACTGAACGACATCGGCACCGTGGTGCTGCGCCTGGCCGCCGAACTTCCCACCGAGCCGTACGCGCGCCACCACCGCACCGGGGCGTTTTTGGTGATCGACCCGCAGGACGGCAATACGCTGGCCGCCGGACTCATCGCAGAGCGCAACTCCGCCGCCTAGCGGCGAACCCCCGGGCGGGGCACCGTCCCCGCCGCAGCACACATGCCGTACCACCCCCATGCCGCACCCACAGACAAGGACACCTCCCATGGACACCATCCGGTACACCGCCGACGGGCCGCAGCGCGGCCCCGGGAGGCGGGCGCTGCTCGCCGGCGGCACCGGGCTGCTGGGCCTGCTGGTGCTCGGCGCCGCCGCCACCACCACGGTGCCGCGCCCGGGAACGGCCGGCACCGCACCCACCGGGCCCGCGGCCACGCTGCGGCTGGGCTTCTTCGCCAACCTCACCCACGCGCCGGCGCTCGTCGGCACCGCCAAGGGGCTGTTCGCCGCCGAGCTCGGGGGCTCCGGCACGAGCCTGGCCACCAGCGTCTTCGGCGCCGGTCCCGCCGCCGTCGAGGCGCTGAACGCCGGGGCCATCGATGCCGCCTACCTGGGGCCGAATCCCGCGATCGCCGCCTTTGCCTCCAGCGGGGGCGCGGGGCTGCGCGTGCTGGCCGGTGCCGCGGCGGGCGGAGCGCAGCTGGTGGTCCGCGCCGGCATCGCCGAGGCCGCGGCGCTGCGCGGCACCACCCTGGCCACCCCGCAGCTCGGCGGCACCCAGGACGTCGCACTGCGCACCTGGCTGGCTGCCCAGGGGCTGGAAACCGACCTGCGCGGCGGGGCGGTGGCCATCACCCCCACGTCCAACGCCCAGAGCCTGGAACTTTTCCGCGCCGGAAAGATCGACGGGGCCTGGCTGCCCGAGCCGTGGGCCTCCCGGCTGGTGCTCGAGGCCGGCGCGATGGTGCTCCTCGACGAGGCGGAGCTGTGGGACGGGACCGAGACCGGTGCGCCGGGGCTGTTCCCGACCACGGTGCTCGCGGTGTCCCCGGACTTCGCCGCCCGCCACCCCCGCACCGTCGAGGCCCTGCTGCGCGGCCACCTGGCGGCGCTTGACTGGATCAACACCGCCAGGGAAGCCGACGTGCTGGCGGTGCTGAACGCGCGGCTCGCCGAGACCGCCGGTGCCCCGCTGGCTACCGACGTGCTGGCCCGCGCGCTGGGAAAGCTGGAATTCACCGCGGATCCGCTGGCCGGGGCCTACCCGCGGCTGCTGGAAAACGCCGTCGCCGCGTCGCTTGCCGAACCGGCGAGCCTGGACGGGCTCGTGGACACCTCGTTCCTGGAGGCGGCCCGCGCCGCCAGCACCACCCAGGCCGGGGCCGGCGCATGAGCATCGCCATCGAGAACCTCTCCAAGGACTACGGCGCGGCCCCGGTGCTCTCCGGCATCACCACCACCATCGTGACGGGCGAATTCGTCGCGGTGCTGGGTGCCTCGGGCTGCGGGAAGTCCACGCTGCTCAACGTCATCGCCGGGCTCGAGCCGCCATCGGCCGGATCCGTGGGCGTCCCGGCGGGAGGCGCGGCGTTCATGTTCCAGGACGCTGCCCTGCTGCCCTGGCTCACGGCCCGCGCCAACATCGAACTGGCCCTGGAACTGCGCGGAATCCCGCGCAACGCACGCCGGGCGCGGGCCGGGGAGCTGCTGGAGCTGGTCCACCTGGCCGATGCCGGGGACAAGCGCCCGCACGAGCTCTCCGGCGGCATGCGCCAGCGCGCCTCGCTGGCCCGTGCCCTGGGCCAGGACCGTCCGGTGCTGCTGATGGACGAGCCGTTCGCGGCGCTGGACGCGATCACCCGGGACCTGTTGCACGAGGAACTCGAACGGATCTGGCGCGCCCACCGGCGCACCGTGCTCTTCGTGACCCACAACGTCCGCGAGGCCGTGCGCCTGGGCCAGCGGGTGCTGCTGCTTTCCTCCCGTCCCGGGCGGATCGCCGCCGAGTGGAAGATCCCCGGGCACGTGCGCACCGACCCGGCCGCGCAGGCCGCCTTGACCGGCGACATCACCCAGAGGCTACGCGAGGAGATCCGCCACCATGCCAACTAGCATCACTTCAGCCACCGCCATTGCCCGTGAACGGGCCACCGCCCGCGCCGCGAACCCCGCTCCGGACCCGGACCCGGCGGCGCTGCCCGCGGGCCCGGGATCCCAGGCCACCACGGATTCCCTCGGCGAGCTCGAGGCCGGCCTGGACAACCTGCAGGACGCCCCCGCCGCCTCCCGGCCGGCGGCCGGGCGGATCCTGCTGCCCTTGGGCACCCTCGCGGCCCTGCTGAGCCTGTGGCAGCTGGCCGCCTGGTTCGGTTCCCCGCGCACGGACCTGTTCCCCGGCCCGCTCGAGGTGCTGGGCACCGCCGGGGCGCTGGCGGCCGACGGCCGGCTGGCCGAGGCCGTGGCCACCTCGCTGCAGCGCGGGGTGCTCGGCTTCGCGCTGGCCCTGGCCATCGGCACGCCGCTGGGGCTGCTGCTCTCGGCCTCCACCACCCTGCGCCGCGGCCTGGGACCGCTGGTTTCCGGCCTGCAGGTGCTCCCGTCCGTCGCCTGGGTTCCGGCGGCGATCATCTGGTTCGGCCTGACCGACGCCACGGTCTTCTTCGTGGTGCTGATGGGCGCCACCCCCTCCATCGCCAACGGGTTCCTGTCCGGCGTGGACATGGTCCCGCCGCAATACCGCCGGCTCGGCACCGTGCTGGGCGCTTCGCGCACCCAGCAACTGCTGCGCATTGTGCTGCCGGCGGCGCTGCCCGGATACCTGGCCGGGCTCAAGCAGGGCTGGGCGTTTTCCTGGCGCTCGCTGATGGCCGCGGAGATCATCGCGGTCGGCGGGTCCATCGGCTTCGGCCTGGGCTCGCTGCTGCAGCAGGGCCGCGACCTGTCGCAGATGGCCGTGGTCGTCGCCGCCATCCTGGCCATCCTCGCCGTGGGCATCGCCGTCGAACTGCTGGTCTTCACCCCGCTGGAGCGGCGGCTGCTGCACCGCCGCGGCCTGGCGCCCGGAGCCGGCCGATGAACCGCCAAACGACCCATCCACCGGCCCCGCGCCGCCGACCCACCGCCACCCGCCACCCCCAGGAGCCGAGCATGAGCCAGTCCACCACAACCCGCCAGGCACCCATCCACCCGCTGGCGCTGCGCCTTTCCGGCAAGGACGTGCTCTGCGTCGGCGCCGGAAAGGTGGCGGCACGACGCATCGCCCAGCTGCTCGAGGCCGGCGCGAGGATCACCGTCATCGCCCCGGAGGCCGTCGGGCCGATCGCCGAGGCCGCGGCCGCCGGGAAGCTGCGCTGGCGCCGGCGCGGCTACGAGCCGGGGGACCTGTCGGGCATGTGGCTGGCCCACACCGCCACCGGGAACAAGGTGCTCGACGCGCGGGTCGCGGCCGATGCCGACGCCCGGCAGACCTGGTGCGTCAACGCCTCGGACCACGCCGCCTCCAGCGCCTGGACCCCCGCCGTCGCCCGGACCGGGGAGGGAACCACCGTGGCGGTCACCGCCGGCGGGGACCCGCGCCGCGCCGCCGGGCTGCGCAACGCCATCGCGCTGGCCGCGGACACCGGGCTGCTGCCGCTGCGCCGCCGCCGCTCCGGGCCCGGCTCCGTGGCCCTGGTCGGGGGAGGCCCGGGCGATCCGGGATTGATCACCGTCACCGGGCGCCGGCTGCTGGCCGCCGCCGACGTGGTGGTCGCCGACCGGCTGGGCCCGCGCGGGCTGCTGGGCGAACTCGACCCGTCCGTGCGCATCATCGAGGTCGGCAAGGCCCCCGGCGACCACCTGGCCACGCAGGACCAAATCAACGCGGTGCTGGTCGCCGAGGCCCGGGCGGGTAACCGCGTGGTCCGGCTCAAGGGCGGGGACCCGTTCGTGCTGGGCCGCGGCGGCGAGGAAGCCGCCCACTGCCGCGCGCACGGCATCGAGGTGTCCGTCGTCCCCGGGGTCACCAGCGCCATCTCCGTCCCGGCCGCCGCCGGGATCCCCGTCACCCACCGCGGGGTGGCCACCGGTTTTTCGATGGCCACCGGGCACGAGGAACTGGCCGAACTGCCGGCCCGCCCCGACCACACCCTGGTGCTGCTGATGGGCGTGGCCCGGCTGGCACGCAACACCGCCACGCTGCTGGGCCGCGGGCTGCGGCCCGACACCCCGGTCGCGGTCATCGAGCGCGGCTGGTGCCCGGACCAGCGCATCACCATCGACAGGCTAGATGCCATTGCCGCCACCTCGGCGCGGATCGGCGTGGCCAACCCGGCGGTGATCGTCATCGGCGACGTGGTGCGCATCAGCCCGCACGCCGCAGCGGCCCTGGCCCCGGCCGCGAACACCCGGCAGTTGCTGCCCGCCGGCTGAGTTGCCGGCCGAGCACACCCCGCACGCCACGCATCCAGCTACACCCCCAAATACACGCCCAGGAGGACCCCCCCATGACCGAAAAAAACACGCCGGCCCCCGTCGCGACGCCCGTCCCGACCCCCGCCGCCTTCGCTTCCCGCCCGCTGCGCGTGGCCATCATCGGCGCGGGCCCCGCCGGCGTCTACGCCGCGGACATCCTCACCAAGGCCGAACGCGGTTTCGAGCTCGCCATCGACCTCTTCGACCGCTACCCGGCACCGTACGGTCTGATCCGCTACGGCGTCGCCCCGGACCACCCGCGCATCAAGGGCATCGTCAAGGCGCTGCACAAGGTGCTGGACCGCGGGGACATCCGCTTCTTCGGCAACGTCGACTACGGCACCGACCTGTCGATCGCGGAGCTGCGCGAGCACTACGACGCGGTCATCTTCGCCACCGGCGCCGTCAACGACGCGGACCTGAACATCCCCGGCATCGAGCTGGAGGGCTCCCACGGCGGCGCGGACTTCGTCTCCTGGTACGACGGGCACCCGGACGTGCCGCGCAGCTGGCCGCTTGAGGCCACGGACATCGCGGTGCTGGGCAACGGCAACGTGGCCCTGGACGTGGCCCGCGTGCTCTCCAAGCACCCCGAGGACCTGCTGGCCACCGAGATCCCGGACAACGTCCATGCGGGCCTGGCCGCATCCCCGGTCACCGACGTGCACGTCTTCGGCCGCCGGGGACCTGCCCAGGTGAAGTTCACCCCGTTGGAGCTGCGCGAGCTGAGCCACAGCCGGGACGTGGACATCGTGCTCTACCCGGAGGACTTCGAGTTCGACGCGGCCTCCGACGCCCTGATCAAGTCCAACAACCAGGTCAAGACCATGGTCGGCACGCTGGCCAACTGGCTGATCGAGCAGGAGGAACGCGAGGAACGCGGCCAGGGCGCCGCCGCCACCGCATCCGGGCGCCCGCGCCGCCGCCTGCACCTGCACTTCCTGCATTCCCCGGTGGAGGTCACCGGGACCGACGGCAAGGTCGCCGGCATCAGGTTCGAGCGCCAGGAACTCGACGGCACCGGGAACGCGCGCGGCACCGGCGAGCTCGTCGACTACCCCGTCCAGGCCGTGTACCGGGCCATCGGCTACTTCGGCTCGGCGCTGCCGGAGATCGAATACGACGGGCGCACCGGCACCGTGCCCAACCTCGAGGGCAAGGTGCTGGACGCCGCCGGCACCCAGGTCCCCGGGCTCTACGCGACCGGCTGGATCAAGCGCGGACCCGTCGGGCTGATCGGGCACACCAAGTCCGACGCCGCCGAAACCATCGCCCACCTGCTCGCGGACCTGAACCAGCTGCCGGTGGCCGCGAACCCCGCACCCGAGGCCGTGCCGGCCCTGCTTGAGGCCAAGGGCGTCGCCTACACCGGCTGGGACGGCTGGCTCGCGCTGGATGCCCACGAGCAGGGCCTCGGTGCCGCGGCCGCCCCGGCACCCACCCCGGCAGGTCCCGTGGTGCGCGAACGCATCAAGGTCGTGGATCGCAAGGAGATGGTCGCCGTCTCGCGCACGGCGGAGCAGACCGCCGGCGCCCGCACCCAATAGGGGTGGCGAACCAGGTGTCCGGTCCCGCGGCGTCCCCGGCCCCGGCCGTCTTGCACGTAAAACGTCGGGGCTCACGGGTTCGCTCCAAGGACCGCCACGGCACTTCCGGCATCCGTCCCGAACCCGTGCACCAACCAGGGGGAGAAGCATCATGGGCATGTACACCAGTGGAAACAGCCAACCGGGACCGGGCCTCGCCGCATTGGGCAGCATTCCGCCGGGCGCACCGATCTTCGTTTTCCGCGGCGGAGCCGCAACCTGGTTCGGCACCCAGCTGCTCGGGATGCTCATCACGGTGCTGACGTTGGGGATCTGCTACCCCTTTGCCGTGGTGCTGGTGGAACGCTGGCGCGCCAACAACACGCTGCTGCTCGGGAGGCCGCTGCAATTCACCGGTACCGGGTGGGGCATCTTCGGTCTGTGGATCAAGTGGTTCCTGTTGTGCATCATCACCCTGGGCATCTACAGCTTCTGGGTGTACCCGCGACTGACGGCTTGGAAGGTCGAGCACACCGTGCTTGCCTAGCGGCCGGGCCCCGCGGCGTTCGTCGACGGGTTCTTCCTGCGCCGGCGGAAGCGGGCGACCGCCCCAAGGTGCGGCAACAACGGGAACACTGCGCCGGGCACCAACCCGGTCCACCGGGAAATCTCCATGTCGCGAGCCCGGGCCAAGCCGCGCTCCGCCAGCGCCGGCCACCGAAAGGCGGAAGGCTCAGGCGGCCCGGGCAGGTGCGGCGCCCGGATGGAAGATCCAGTTCCGCCGGGGGAGCTGCAGCGGGTCCCGGGACCTGGGCAGGATCACGTGCGGGTGCCCGCCGATCATCTCGATCCGGAACTTGCCCGCGTGGTAGGCCTGGTGGCACAGCGGACACAACAGGCACCCTCGCGACACGTCGGTGCGGCCGCCGCAATTCCATGCATCCAGGTGGTGTGCCTCGCACCGGCCGATGGACATGGTGCAGCCCGGGTTGATGCAGCCCTTGTCGCGGACGGCGATGGCCCGGCGTTGGGCCCGGTTGAAGTATCTTCGGCTGCGGCCCAGCTCCAGCGGCACCCCGTCCCCGTTCAGGATGATTGGGATGATGCCGGCGTTGCAGGCGATGCGCCGGCAGGTGGCCGCCGAGATCTCTTCGCCACGGTCGGTGACCCCGGCCGCCTCGAGCTGGCCCAGGAACGTTTGCAGGTCGATGGTCACATTCAGGGTCACGTTCGGTGCCAAGGGCATCTGTCCGTCGCCGGCCCGGTCCTTCGGGGCACCGGCTTCGGCCGGGCTGGTGGCGATCCGCACCGAATCAAGGATGAGCTGATGCAGGCGGCGTGCCCGCTGCCGCGTCAGTGCCTGTTCGATGGTCTCGCCGGGGCGCATCTCGACAGTGGGGTCCAGCTGCCCGGGTTGACCCAGGTCGGTGAATCCGGCGGCGGGGCGTGCATCAGGCGGAGTGCCGGGATCCACGGCCCAGTCGGGGATCGGAGGTCCGGCCTGGGACGCCTGTTCGGCCGGGGTGCCCGCCTTGGTCCGCGGGCTGTTGAGGATGTCCGCGGCGGTGGCCAGCAGTTCGTGGCCCTCGGCGGTGGTGATGACCCTGTACTCGTAGCCCTTGCGCGTGTGGCCCAGGTAGTGGGCGCCGACAAAGAGTTCTTCGACGAGCTCGCGCGCCGTCGCGGCTGCCGTGTCCTCGAGCCTCTTGGCCTGGTCCTTGAGCAGTTTTTCGGTGCCCTGGGAGTTGCGGGTGCGCGCGGCCTCGGCCAGCTCCGCCTCCAGCGCCCGCCCGGTGCCTGCGTCGTCCGCCAGGTCGCCGGCGGGGGAGAGGTTCTCGAACTTCTTGGCCAGCGTGGCCAGCGACCTGGGGTCCGCTGCGCCGTCGCTGAGCACCTGGCCCAGCAGCGGGAACTTCGGCGGAACGAGGGTGCCGTTGAATCCGGTGTGCGGCAGCAGGTTTTCGGCGCTTTGCACCCGGTGCCGGGCCTGGAAATGCGTGAGGTTCAGCTGTGCCTCGAGGAAGTCGGCGTCTTCGCGGAAGTACGGCCTGGAGCCAGCCGGCGTGGGGACATCGGCCGGCAGCGGGCTGGCGGCCGCCGCCTCGGGATCCCCAAGCCAGGCGTTGAGCTGCGCGAGCGGTTCCTCGGTGATGGTGTGCACCTGCGCGTCGACGGCTCGGGATGCCGCCAGCAACTGGCCGTAGCCTACCTGCCGGCAGATGGCCTCGGTGAGCGCCACGAAGGCCGCGGCCCGCACCGGGGAGGACCCGACCTCTGCCGCTGCCTCGTCGATCGCCAACCTGAGCACGGGGATGAGAAGCGCCAGCGCGCGCAGCGAACCGTCCCGGGACCCGGTCGTGGCGACCGGGTCGTCCGGGGTTCCCGGGGTGTGCTGCACGAGCCCGTTGAGGGTCGTGAGCGCCTCGGCGGCGAGGGCTGGGGTGCTGGACATGGTTCAAGCATGCCCCGCCCCCGCCGGCCGCGGGGGCAGCGTCGAAGATCTGTGGATAAGTATTTTGGCGGGTGCCGAACCGGTGCCCGGGCGAACACCCCGGCGGATTCCCCAATGGGGCGGCAGGGGCGCTAGACTGGGAGGCATCACGACGTCGACCCGGCCATCACCGGCGAGTCCTTGGAAGAACGGCAACCTTGCCCACGCGGGGAAGCCAAGTAGAACCAAGCGGGTAAGCCCGTCACAGCAGTCAACGAGCGGCCCGATCCGGCCCCGGGGCATCCCGGGCGGAGAAGGCAAGCGGGGTGGTACCGCGAGGTGGAGTATCCGCATACTTGACCATCGTCCCTGTGTTGGAGAACGCCTAAGCGCCCACGCGCCTTCGATCACCAGGACTGCCGCAGATGACCAGCTACCCCAAGGCCTCGACCGACCCCCATGGCGTGACGCCATCCTCTCCCCGTTTCCCGGAGATCGAGGAACGGGTCCTTTCCTACTGGAAGGACGACGAAACCTTCCAGGCCTCCATCGACGGCCGCGATGCCGGCGTCGACGGTGCCAACGAGTTCGTCTTCTACGACGGCCCCCCCTTTGCCAACGGCCTGCCGCACTACGGCCACCTGCTCACCGGGTACGTCAAGGACATGGTCGCCCGCTACCAGACCCAGCGCGGGTCGCGCGTGGAGCGCCGCTTCGGCTGGGACACCCACGGGCTGCCTGCAGAGCTCGAGGCCATGAAGCAGCTGGGCATGAGCGACAAGGTCCAGATCGAGGCCATGGGCATCGACAAGTTCAACGACGCCTGCCGCACCTCGGTGATGAAGTACGCCGGTGAATGGCAGGACTACGTCACCCGCCAGGCACGCTGGGTCGACTTCGAGAACGACTACAAGACGCTGAACGTCGAGTACATGGAATCGGTCATCTGGGCCTTCAAGCGGCTGCACGACAAGGGCCTGACCTACAAGGGCTTCCGCGTGCTGCCGTACTGCTGGAAGGACGAGACCCCGCTGTCCAACCACGAGCTGCGCATGGACGACGACGTCTACAAGGACCGCCAGGACCAGACCGTCACCGTCTCCTTCCCGCTGCTGGCCGGTGAATCCGAGATCTCCAAGGAACTCGCCGGCGTGCAGGCTCTGGCCTGGACCACCACCCCGTGGACGCTGCCGACCAACCTGGCCCTGGCCGTGGGACCGGACGTCGTCTACGCGGTGCTGCCGGCCGGCGAAAACGGCGTGAAGGACTCCAACGCCACCGGCAGCTTCATGCTGGCCGAGGACCTGCTCGGCGCCTACGCCAAGGACCTGGGCTACGCCGACGCCGACGCCGCGAAGGAAGCGGTCACCGGCCGCTACACCGGCAAGGACCTGGCGGGCATCAGGTACGCACCGCTCTGGGACACCTTCACCGACACCGAGACCTGGGGGACCGCCAACGCCTGGCAGCTGCTGGTCGCCGACTACGTCACCACCACCGACGGCACCGGCATCGTCCACCAGGCCCCCGCCTACGGCGAAGAAGACCAGAAGATCTGCGAATCCGCCGGCATCCCGGTGATCCTCTCGATCGACGAGGGCGCGAAGTTCCTGCCGCTGTTCAAGGGCGGGGAGCTGGCCGAAATCGTCGGCGTGCAGGTCTTCGAGGCCAACAAGGCCATCACCAACGTCCTGAAGAACGATGCGCGCCTGATCAAGCAGGCCTCCTTCGAACACTCCTACCCGCACTGCTGGCGTTGCCGCACCCCGCTGATCTACCGCGCGATCTCCTCCTGGTACGTCGAGGTCACCAAGGTCAAGGACCGGATGCTGGAGCTGAACCAGCAGATCAACTGGATCCCGGAGAACGTGAAGGACGGCCAGTTCGGCAAGTGGCTGGCCAACGCCCGGGACTGGTCGATCAGCCGCAACCGCTACTGGGGATCCCCGATCCCGGTGTGGGAATGCGACGGCGCCGAGTGCACCCACCGCGAGGTCTACGGCTCGCTGGCGGAAATCAAGGCGGCCTTCGGGCGCCTGCCGCTGAACCACGAGGGACAGCCCGATTTGCACCGCCCGTTCATCGACGACCTGGCCAAGGCGCACGAGGGCTGCGCCGATAACGGCACGCTGCGCCGCGTCGAGGACGTGCTGGATGTGTGGTTCGACTCCGGGTCGATGCCCTACGCCCAGGCGCACTACCCGTTCGAGAACAAGGAATGGTTCGACACCCACCACCCGGCGGACTTCATCGTCGAGTACATCGGGCAGACCCGCGGCTGGTTCTACACCATGCACGTGCTCTCCACCGCGCTCTTTGACCGTCCCGCCTACAAGAACGTGATCAGCCACGGCATCGTGCTGGGCAGTGACGGGCAGAAGATGTCCAAGTCGCTGAAGAACTACCCGGACGTCAACGAGGTCCTGGACCGCGACGGCTCCGATGCGATGCGCTGGTTCCTGCTCTCCTCCCCGATCCTGCGCGGCGGCAACCTGGTCGTCACCGAGCAGGGCATCCGCGAGGGCGTGCGCCAGGTGCTGCTGCCCATGTGGAACGTCTGGCACTTCTTCTGCCTGTACACCAACGCCGCGAACCACGGCGCCGGCTACCAGGCGAAGTTGACCTACTCGGCCGCGGACCCGCTGGATGCGTACATGCTCGCGGCCACCGGGGACCTGGTCCGCGAGACCACCGCGAAGCTGGATGCCTACGACATCTCCGACGCCGCCGAGACCATCCGGGCATACATGGACACGCTGACCAACTGGTACGTGCGCCGAAGCCGCCAGCGCTTCTTCGACGAGGACACCAGCGCCTTCGACACCCTGTACACCGCACTGGAGACCCTGACCCGCGTCAGCGCCCCGCTGCTGCCGCTGGCGAGCGAGGAAATCTGGCGCGGCCTGACCGGCGGGCGCTCGGTGCACCTGGCCAACTGGCCCGACGCGGAGCTCTTCGGCCGCAACGACGAGTTGGTCGCGGCCATGGAAACCACCCGCAAGATCGCCTCGGTGGGCTCCTCGCTGCGCAAGGCCGCGAACCTGCGCGTGCGCCTGCCGCTGGCCGGGATGACCGTCGCGGTGCCCGGTGCCGCGGCGCTGGAGGGCACCTTCGCGAGCATCATCGCCGACGAGCTGAACCTGCGCTCGCTCACCCTCATCGACGCGGCCGATGCCGACGCCTCCGAGTACGGCATCAGCCAGCGCCTGGTGGTCAACGCCCGGGCCGCCGGCCCGCGCCTGGGCAAGAACGTGCAGCTGGCGATCAAGGGCGCCAAGTCCGGGGACTGGTCGGTGGACGACGCCGGAACGGTCACCGCCGGCGGCCTGGCCCTGGAGGAGCACGAATACACGCTCGAAACCGTCGTGGAAGCCACCGAGGGCGAGGAGAAGATCGCCGCCGCGGTGCTGCCCGGCGGGGGCTTCCTGGTGCTTGACACCGAAGTCACCCCGGAGCTCGCGGCGGAGGGAACTGCCCGGGACATGATCCGTGCCATCCAGTCCGCCCGCAAGGACGCGGACCTGCAGGTCAGCGACCGCATCCGCACCGAAATCACCGCCGACGCCGCAACCGTGGCAGCACTGCACGCCAACGCCGAACTGATCAAGGGCGAAACGCTCAGCACCGGGCTGGTCCTGGTCACCGGGGACGACGGGATGGCACCCGCCGTCAGCGTCGAAACCGTGGCCGAGGCCGAAGCCGCCGACAAGGAAATGGGACCCACCACATGAGCAACACCTTTGACAGGTTCTCCGTGGAGAGCGTGTACGCCGAGCTGCTGGCCCGCGCCCCGGAGAACAAGATCGAACCGCGCATGGAGCCGATGCGCCGGGCCATGGAGATCCTCGGGGAGCCGAACAAGGCCTTCCCGATCATCCACGTCACCGGCACCAACGGCAAGACTTCCACCGCGCGGATGATCGAATCGCTGCTGCGCGCCCACGACCTGCGCACCGGGCGCTATTCCTCCCCGCACCTGGTCTCGGTCACCGAGCGCATCGCGATCGACGGCGAGTCCGTTGACGATGAGACGTTCGTGCGGATCTGGGACGAGATCCGCCCCTACCTGCAGATCGTCGACGACGAGCTCACCGCGGCGGGCGAGAACCGGCTGACCTACTTCGAGGCCGTGACCATCCTGGGGTTCGCGGTCTTCGCCGACACCCCGGTGGACGTGGCGATCATCGAGGTCGGCCTGGGCGGGATCACCGACGCCACCAACGTCGGCGACGGCCAGGTCTCGGTCATCACCCCGATCTCGCTGGACCACACCGACCTGCTGGGCGACACCACCGAGCTGATCGCCCTGGAAAAGGCGGGGATCATCAAGCCCGGCGGGTTTCTGGTCTCCTCCGCGCAGCCGGCCGATGCCGCGCAGGTGCTGCTGGACAAGGCCCTCGAACTCGAGGTGCCGTACCGCTTCGAGGGCGTCGAGTTCGGCGTCGAGAACCGCACGGTCGCCGTCGGCGGCCAGCAGCTGGACATCCAGGGCCTGGCCGGGCGCTACCCGGGCATCCTGCTGCCGCTGCACGGCGAGCACCAGGCGCAGAACGCCGCCGTCGCCCTGGCCGCGGTGGAGGCGTTCATCGGCGGCGGGGAAACCGCGCTGAACCACGATTTGGTGATGGAGGGCTTCGGCGCCGCCACCAGTCCCGGGCGCCTGGAGGTCATCCGCAAGGCCCCCACGGTGCTGCTCGATGCCGGGCACAACCCCGACGGCATCCGCGCCTCGGCGGCCGCGGTGAAGGAGTCCTTCGGCTTCTCCACGCTGGTGCTGGTCATCGGGATCCTTGCCGAAAAGGACGCCCCGGCCATGCTGGCGCAGCTGCGCGAGGACTACCTGGACCTCACCGAGGACATCTGCATCACCCAGTCCAATTCGCCGCGCGCCATCCCCGCCGGGGAACTGGCCGCCATGGCGCTGGAGGCCGGATTCAACGAGGAGGACATCTTCGTGACCGAACGCCTTGACGACGCCCTGGAATGGGCCGTCGGGCGCGCCGAGGCCTCCGAGGACTTCGGCGGCGGGGTGCTGGTCACCGGGTCCATCACGCTGGTCGGCGAGGCCCGCATGCTGCTGGGAGGGAAGTAGGAACCATGGCGAAAATGACCAAGGCGCAACGCGAATGGCGCCCCGGGATGCCCAAGAAGCCGCGCTCGACCCGTGTGATGTTCGCCTCCACGGTGCTCACGCTCGAGGCGTTCCTGGTGATCTTCGTGGCGCTGGCCGTCTTCGGGCTGAACCGCGACACGCTCTCCCCGGTGCTGGTCCTCGGCATCGGCGCGGTGGTCGCCTTGGCGTGCATCTTCACCTGCGCGCTGCTGAAAAAACCGCTGGGATACGCGATCGGATGGGGGCTGCAGCTGCTGCTGATCCTCTCCGGGTTCCTGTTGACCTCGATGTTCTTCATCGGTGCGGCCTTCGCCGCGACCTGGTGGTACGCGGTCACCAAGGGCCGGGCCCTGGACCTGGAAACGGCCCGCCGGGCGCGCGAGCAGGAAGCCTGGGACGCGGCGCACCCGCGGGAAGATCCCGGCGCACCGGGTGCCCAACCGTAGAATCAAGACCAACGACCATTTGCAGCACACAGAACGAAGGAGCCGCCTCCATGGCCATTGAACGCACCCTGATCCTGATCAAGCCCGACGGCGTCAAGCGCCAGCTGACCGGGCAGATCCTTTCCCGCATCGAAGCCAAGGGCTACGTGATCTCCGAGCTCAAGCAGGTTTCCGCCACCCGCGAACTGCTCGAGGCGCACTACGAGGAGCACGTGGGCAAGCCGTTCTACGAGCCGCTGGTCGAATTCATGCTTTCGGGCCCGCTCGTGGCGATCGTCGCCGAGGGCCAGAACGTGATCCCCGGCTTCCGCTCGCTGGCCGGCACCACGGACCCGACCACCGCGGCCCCGGGCACCATCCGCGGGGACCTGGGCCGCGACTGGGGCCTGAAGGTCCAGCAGAACCTGGTCCACGGTTCGGACTCGGTCGAGTCCGCCGCACGCGAAATCGGCATCTGGTTCGCCTAGTACCGAGGCGCCGACCCGGCGCCGCAGCGGGGTCCGGCCCGCGGCCTTCCACCAAGGAAGGCCGCGACCCGGACCCTTTTGCGTGGGCGGGGACCGACTCGGCGGCCGCATTCGTGCTTATGGACAGATGAACCGGGGATTCCGGGAGGTTGAAGACCACAGGGGAAGTGGCGTGGAACCGTCGACGGGCAACAGTCCAATGAAGCAGGGCGGGCACGCAGCGGCCCGCGGTTCTCGGGTGGTCGGTGCCCTGGGGGCCGGCGCGTTGCTGCTTGCCGGGTGCGCCCAGGGCACACTGGCCCAAACGCCGCAGGCGGACCTGCGGCCGTTGCTGGGGGCCATCGAGGCCTCCGCGACTCGCAGCGCATCCCTTGGGGGAGGTCTGTGGGCAGGCGCAGGACTTCGACCGGGCCGTGGCCATCTGTCCCTACATGGACCCGGACGACGTCGTCAGGGCACTGGGGTTCGAGTGGGAGGCGGCGGCCGCCCTGCCCCTGCAGCGCGAAGGACGCGGCGGCCTGCTGCTGGCCCGGGACGCGGGCGTCGTTGCGACCCTGCTGGTGGACAGGACGGAACTGGATTTCTGTTCCACGCCGGATGCCGCGGGAGCCCGGATCGAGCCCGGGCGGGTCCTGGGGTTCACGCCCGGGCCCGGCCCCACCTGGGATGCCGGCTGGAATGGCACGCTTCGGTAGGTGCGCCCGTTCAGGCCTTGGCGCCGCGGGCGCGCAGCAGGCCTCCGGCCACCAGGTCGATGCCAAGGGCCAGCGCGGTCCCGAGGCCGTAGGCGAGCAGGTCCAGCGGAACGAAGGTGGTGCCCAGCACCAGCCGCACCGGAGGGAAAAGTGCGGCGAGGTCCGCCGGGATGTCGGTGAGCTGCAGCAGCTCGATGAGCACGCAGAACACCAGGGCCGCCAGCGCGTTGGCCACGTGCCCGGCGCGCGGGCGCAGGAAGGTCGCCAGCACATAGATCAGCACCGCGTAGACGACCCCGCCGGCCAAATCCGCCTCCAGCCCCGAACCGAGGAACCTGGCGCCCAGGCCCAGGGCAATGGCCGGCAGCACGCAGGCGGCGGCGCCCAGGCGGCGGGAGCGTGCCGCCGCCGCGGGGGAGCGGCGGGCAGGCGCGGTGGCCGCGGACGCCGGCACGGGCTCAGGCGCCAAAGAAGGCACCGGGGAAGCGCAGCACGACGCTGGCCGCGGTGAGCACCAGCAGAACGATGACCGCGACCCAGGTCCACTCGGCAACGGCCTTGCGCACCGGAACCGATGCCGGGATCACCCCGTGGGCGATGTTGCGGGCGGTGGTGTAGAGGAACATCGGGATCATCATCGCCCAGACGATCATGCAGTACAGGCACAGGGCGTTGATCTCGTACAGCGCCTGGGACCAGAGCCAGATGATGAACACCATCGCCAGGGACACCCCGACCTGGACGCCGACCCAGTACCAGCGGGCAAAGCGCGCCCCGGCCAGCAGCGCCATGCCGATGGTGATCACGATGCCGAAGCCGACGATGCCCAGGAACGGGTTGGGGAAGCCCAGCAGCGCGGCCTGGGAGGATTTCATGACGGTGCCGCAGGAGACCCAGGGATTGAAGTCGCAGGAGGTGACGTAGTCGGGATTCTTGTACAGGGCGATGCGCTCGAGCACCAGGATGCCCGAGGCGATCCAGGCCACCGCGCCGGTGAGCACCAGGAACAGGCCGAAGCCCCGTGCCTGGGCCAGGCGGGGCAGCTGCTGCTCGTTGCTTGGCGGCGCTGCGGTGTCGGACTTGCTCATCGGGTGCTCCCTTGTGGCTGGTGGTTCTTGCCCCGGCGCGGCCACCGGCATCCGGCACACGTGCCATGCCGGGCCGGGATTTGTTGCTGGCCCCGCTTGAAGTCTAGTGGCCGCCGCCGCCCGCGCCCATGCCCCGCGCCGCGCGTGGGACAACCGGCGGGGCAATGCCGCGGGGCGCCGTGTGTCGCCGATGTTCGGGTCGGCGGCATCCTTCGGCGTGTCGGTATGAGACAATTGCAGTGGTTGTTCGTGGATCCACAGTCTGCTTTCAACCCAACGACAGGCTTTCAAGCCCGATTGCGATGCATCTGCTGCCAAGAGACCGCCTATACGAAGGTCTTCAGCGAATACCGCGATATGGTCGCCGCAACGTAAAGCGGCTTGCTTGGAAAAGCGCCGTTGGTCTTGCACGGATG
Organism: Arthrobacter sp. C2; assembly: GCA_024207135.1. Classification (GTDB taxonomy): domain Bacteria; phylum Actinomycetota; class Actinomycetes; order Actinomycetales; family Micrococcaceae; genus Paeniglutamicibacter. The sequence goes on from CP042428.1 coordinate 522,747, forward strand.
CCGCGCCCCCATAGTTGGTAGGCGCACCCGGGCCGGGCATATCAAAGGACTTCCGCTGGGACACGCGGCCACAAGGCCCGGTCCAGCGAACCAACCAGGGGCGAGCAGCTATCTGTGGGAGCGTTCGACCCGCCGAGGAGCACTCTTTTAACATGGCACTGAATCGCGACGAATCAAAGGCAGCGATGGGCCAGGGCCCCAAGGGCCGCACCCGCACCACCCGCCCACCGCGCGGAAACTTCAACGAACCCTCGCCGCCGCCACCGCGCCGGGCCATGACCCTGGCAGAGCTCAACGACGCAGCAGCCGCACCGACCAGGAAGGTGCGCGCGAACGTTTCACCGCGCGCCGCCACCGCCCGCCGTGGTTCGGCCCCCCGCAACGCCCCGGCCCGCCAGGGCAGCGACGCGACCGTTGAATCGGTCGTTGCGGCGGCCACCGGCCAGGCACCGGCCCAGGCGCCTGCCGCCGAAACGGTGAAGGCCCCGGCCCGCCGCGGCCCGCGCCGCGCCACCTCCGGGGTCACCTCCCCGGGCACCACGGCCGTCGAGCCGGACACCGTCATCGAGGCCCCCGCGGCGCAGGCCGCCGCCGAGGCCAAGACCGAACCCATGCTCGAAAAGGCCGAAGCCGCCGCCGAGGAAGCAGCGGCGCCCAAGGCCGCCGCCAAGCGCCCGGCCCGCGGACGCAGCCGCAAGGCCACCTCCCCTGCCACCGGCACGGAAGAAGCAGCCTCCGTCGAAGCGGTCGAGGCACCTGCCGCCATCGAGCCCGCAGCCGAAGCCACCGAGGAACCGGCGCAGGATGCCGAGCCAGCCAAGACCGCACGGCGCCGCCCGGCCCGCGGCGGACGCGGCACCCGCGCCACCCAGGACACCGAATCCCAGGACGCCCCGGCCCGGTCCGCAGCCGAAGCCCCGGAGGGCGAAGTCGACGCGGCCGAGGAGGCAACCGCCGAACTCGAGCCGGTCGCCGTCACCGACCCGTTCGCCATCCCCGAATCCGCACTCTCGCTGATCTTCCAGGCACCGACCCTCCCGGCCGCCGCAGAGGCTGCCGGCGACGAAGACGAGGACGAGGACGAGGGCCACGCCGGCAACGGCCGCCGCTCCCGCCACGATTCCGACGACGAGCACGGGGACGAGTCGGGCGTCGTCTCCCGCCGACGCCGTCGCCGCCGCCGCGGCGAGGCCGACCTCGAGCTGACCGGCGGCTCGGAGAACGACCCGCCGAACACCATCACCCGGGTCCGCGCCCCGCGCGCCACCCTGGAACCCGTCGTTTCCAACAAGGTCACCGCCGTGCGCGGTTCCACCCGCCTGGAAGCCAAGCGCCAGCGCCGCCGCGATTCACGCGAATCCGGCCGCCGCCGCCAGGTCATCACCGAGGCCGAGTTCCTGGCCCGCCGCGAATCCGTCGACCGCCAGATGATCGTGCGCCAGCGCGAGGACCGCATCCAGATCGGCGTCCTCGAGGACGGCATCCTGGCCGAGCACTTCGTCTCCAAGACCCAGCAGGACTCCCTGATCGGCAACGTCTACGTCGGCAAGGTGCAGAACGTGCTCCCGTCGATGGAGGCAGCCTTCGTCGACATCGGACGCGGACGCAACGCCGTGCTCTACGCCGGCGAGGTCAACTGGGACGTCGCGGGCCTGGACGGCCAGCCGCGCCGCATCGAGCACGCCTTGAAATCCGGGGACACCGTGCTGGTACAGGTCACCAAGGACCCGGTCGGCCACAAGGGCGCCCGCCTGACCAGCCAGATCTCCCTGCCGGGCCGCTACCTGGTGTACGTGCCGGGCGGCTCGATGACGGGCATCTCGCGCAAGCTCCCGGACGTGGAGCGCAACCGCCTGAAGAAGATCCTCAAGGACCACCTGCCGGAGAACGCGGGCGTCATCGTGCGCACCGCCGCCGAGGGCGCCTCCGAGGAAGAGTTGATGAACGACATCAACCGCCTGCGCGCCCAGTGGGAAGGCATCGAGGCCGCCTCGACGTCCACCAAGACGCTGGCACCGGAACTGCTCTACGGCGAGCCGGATTTGACCATCAAGGTGGTCCGCGACGTCTTCAACGAGGACTTCACCAAGCTGATCGTCTCCGGCGACGAGGCCTGGGACACCATCGAGGCCTACGTGACCTACGTGGCCCCGGACCTGGTCTCGCGCCTGGAAAAGTGGGAGTCCGACGAGGACATCTTCGGCCACTACCGCCTCGACGAGCAGATCCACAAGGCCCTGGACCGCAAGGTCTTCCTGCCTTCGGGCGGCTCGCTGGTCATCGACCGCACCGAGGCCATGACCGTGGTCGACGTGAACACCGGCAAGTACACCGGTTCGGGCGGCAACCTCGAGGAAACCGTCACCAAGAACAACCTGGAGGCGGCCGAAGAGGTCGTGCGCCAGCTGCGCCTGCGTGACATCGGCGGCATCATCGTCATCGACTTCATCGACATGGTGCTCGAGTCCAACCGCGACCTGGTGCTCCGCCGCTTGGTCGAGTGCCTGGGCCGCGACCGCACCAAGCACCAGGTTGCCGAGGTCACCAGCCTTGGACTGGTGCAGATGACGCGCAAGCGCATGGGCACCGGTTTGCTGGAAGTCTTCGGCGAGAACTGCGAGGCCTGCAACGGCCGCGGCGTGATCACCCACGACGAGCCCGTTGAGCACCGCCGTTCCTTCAACTCGGCCGGCGAGCCGCACGGCTCGAGCAACCGCGCCGCCGAGAAGCCCTCGCGTGCCGAGCGCCGACGCCGCAACCGCGGCTCGGACGAGCCCCACACCGAGCAGGCAACCGCCGCGACCCCGGTAGAGGCCAAGGAGCCGGAGGACGCCGCCAAGGCCGACGCCGCACGCACGGCCTTTGCCAACATCGCCGCCGCGGCACACGCAGCGCACGAGCACGAGGAAGCCGAGTCCTCGGACGAGGGCGCCACGCTGACCGTGGCGGGGGAGTCCGTGACGGTTCCCGCCGCACGACGCAACCGCCGTGCCGGCTCCGCCGCCGCAGCCGCCCCGTCGCTGACGCTGGAGAACCTGGAAGCAGCGCTTCCGGACCACTCCCCGGCCGCCGAGCCGGCCGAGGCCTCCGACGCAGCGGACGAGGACGAGTCGGGCAATGCACGCCCGGCCCGCACCCGGACCCGCCGCAAGGCCCGCGCCAAGGCAACCGAACCGGCAACCGCCGATCCGGCCGCCGAGGCGCCTGCAGCAGCTGCTGCACCGGTCATCTCCGGTGTTGCCGGCCAGGCCTCGGACGACGCCCCCGTGGCGGAGCCTGCGGCAGCGGCAACCAAAAAGACTTCGGGCCTCGAGCCGGTGGCGCGCGTCAAGCGCAGCCGCCGTGCCACGAGCCCGCAGGGTGGATCCGACGCCGCAGTTTCTGTGGCATCGGACACGCTTGCGGCATCGGGTACATCCCATGTTGCTTCGCTCGCTGACCAAACCAAGGCCGAAAAGCCGCTAAACGCCGCGAATGCGCCGATTATGCTGGGTGTCGGGGTACCGGTCAACGAGTTGAAAGAGTAGGGGTCTTGACGACTCGCGGGGTCAGGCTGTATTTGCCCCCGCAGCGCTTTTTAGCGTAGTCTAGATCCTCGGTGCGAACGCCAGCTATCGGATTCTTCCGCTCGGCGTGCCAGCACAGCGCAATCCCCAGGCTCGTTTTGGGGTAGTGATGCGCAGCAAGACATATTGAACGTCGAGTAGAAGTGAGTACCCACGTGGTGTACGCAATTGTCCGCGCTGGCGGCCGCCAGGAAAAGGTTTCTGTTGGAGACCTCGTTACCCTTGACCGCCTGAAGGCTGCCCCCGGCGCCTCCATTGAACTGCCGGCCCTGTTGCTGGTTGACGGCGAGAAGGTAACTTCGGCTGCCGACGAGCTGGCCAAGGTTACGGTGACCGCTGAGGTCGTTGAGAATCTTCGCGGCCAGAAGATTGTCATTCAGAAGTACAAGAACAAGACCGGTTACAAGAAGCGCCAGGGTTTCCGCGCTTCGTTGACCAAGGTCAAGGTCACCTCGATCGCTTAATTGCGGTTGTTTCCAAGAATTCTCATTACCTGAAGGTAGGCACATTCAATGGCAAGTAAGAAGGGCGCGAGTTCCACTCGCAACGGTCGCGACTCCAACCCCCAGTACCTGGGCGTCAAGCGCTTCGGTGGTCAGGTTGTTTCCGCCGGTGAAATCATCGTTCGCCAGCGCGGCACCCGCTTCCACCCGGGCGCCGGCGTGGGAATCGGCAAGGACGACACCCTGTTCGCACTGGAAGCCGGAGCTGTCGAATTCGGCACTCGCCGCGGCCGTAAAGTCGTGAACATCGTTACCGCTGGCTAACTAAGCGCGTAACCGCATTCATTACACTGTAGAGGGTGGGCCGCACGGCTCACCCTCTATGTGTTTTTCCAAAACCCCTGTGTTTTGCCGCCTCCCGCCCCCGGGAGCAGCGCGCGGAACGCCACCCTTTTTTGCTAGGAGCTTTCAACCGTGGCAGCCTTCATCGACCGAGTGGTCCTCCATGTCTCCGGTGGTACCGGTGGGCACGGCTGTGTCTCCATCAAACGCGAAAAGTTCAAGCCCCTGGGCGGGCCCGACGGCGGAAGCGGCGGCAACGGCGGAGACGTGATCCTGCGAGTCGACGCCCAGACCACCACGCTGCTGTCCTACCACCACTCGCCGCACCGCCACGCCGGAAACGGCGAGGGCGGCAAGGGAGACCTGCGCCCCGGCAAGAACGGCGAGACCCTCATCCTTCCGGTGCCCGAGGGCACCGTGGTCAAGACCCGTGACGGCGAGATCCTGGCCGACCTGATCGGCGACGGAACCGAATACATCATTGCCGCCGGCGGCCTGGGCGGCTTGGGCAACGCAGGCCTGTCCAGCCAGCGCCGCAAGGCCCCCGGATTCGCGCTGCTGGGCACCCCCGGCGCCTCCGCCGAGGTCGTCCTGGAACTCAAGTCCGTCGCCGACGTCGCCCTGGTGGGCTACCCCTCGGCCGGAAAGTCCTCGCTGATCGCCGCGCTGTCCGCCGCGCGCCCCAAGATCGCCGACTACCCCTTCACCACGCTGGTCCCGAACCTCGGAGTCGTCCAGGCCGGAGAGACCCGCTACACCGTGGCCGACGTCCCGGGCCTGATCCCCGGGGCCTCCGAGGGCCGCGGCCTGGGCCTGGAGTTCCTGCGCCACGTCGAGCGCTGCGCCGCCCTGGTGCACGTGCTTGACTGCGGCGCACTGGAAGCGGACCGCGACCCGGTCTCCGACCTGGACATCATCCAGGCCGAACTCGACGCCTACGAGGTCGACTCCTCGTTCGCCGGCGCCGACGGCCAGATCATCCCGTTGAACGAACGCCCGCGTCTGATCGCCCTGAACAAGGTCGACATGCCCGACGGACGCGACATGGCCGGATTCGTGCGCCCTGAACTGGAGAAGCGCGGCTACCGCGTCTTCGAGGTCTCCGCGATGACCCGCGAGGGCCTGCGCGAGTTGTCCTTCGCGATGGCCGAACTGGTCACCGAGGCACGCGCCAAGATCGAGGCCGCACCGCTGCCGGTTCCCGTCGAGGTGCTGCGTCCGCGCGGCACCAAGGCCAGCCGGGCAGGGTTCGTCATCCGCAAGGAAGAGCGCAACCTCGAGCCGCTCTACCGCGTCATCGGCGAAAAGCCCGAGCGCTGGATCATGCAGACCGACTTCCGCAACGACGAGGCCGTGGGCTACCTGGCCGACCGCCTGGCCAAGCTGGGCGTCGAAAACCAGCTGTACAAGCTCGGTGCCAAGCCCGGGGATGCGGTGGTCATCGGCTCCGAGGTCGACGCCGTGGTCTTCGACTGGGAGCCGACCATGGCCGCAGGCGCCGAGCTTCTGGGCTCGCGCCGTGGACAGGACGAGCGCCTGGCAGAGTACGGTGCACGCCCCTCGCGCGACGAGAAGAAGGCGGTGCACGAGGCGCGCAAGGGCGCCAAGGCCGCCGCCCGCGAAGACCTGGAAGCCGAGCGCAAGGCCGGAATCTGGACGGAGTCGGTCAACTACAAGCACCAGCTACCCAAGTCCGGGGAGTAACCGAGAAACCGTGCGCGCCACACACCAGCCCTCGGGCATCACTCAACGCCAGGACCTGCCCCGCGCCTCGCGCATCGTGGTCAAGGTCGGTTCCTCGTCCCTGACCACGCTGGCCGGAGGCATCTCCGAGGAGGCCCTCAGCTCGCTGGTGGACCGCCTCGCGGCGGTCAACACCGCCGGGACCGAGCTGATCCTGGTTTCCTCCGGTGCCATCGCCGCCGGCCTGGCGCCCCTTGACCTGGGGCGCCGGCCGCGCGACCTGGCCACGCAGCAGGCTGCGGCCTCGGTGGGGCAGGGCCTGCTGATGGCAAAGTACACCCAGGCGTTTTCCGCCCACGGGATCACGGTCGGCCAGGTCCTGCTGACCGCCGACGACCTGATCCGCCGCCAGCAATACGCCAACGCGTTCCGCGCATTGAACCGGTTGCTGGCCCTGGGCGTGGTGCCGATCGTGAACGAAAACGACACCGTGGCCACCCACGAGATCCGCTTCGGGGACAACGACCGGCTCGCGGCCCTGGTGGCGCACCTGGTCAAGGCCGACGCGCTGCTGCTGCTCTCGGACATCGACGCGGTCTACGACGCCCCGCCGAACGCCGGGGGAGTGCGCGTGCCGTCGATCGAGCGCGCGGAGGACCTTGAGGCGTTGCGCATCGGGTCCACCGGATCCGCGGGACTGGGCACCGGGGGCATGGCCACCAAGGTCGAGGCCGCCACCATGAGCGCCGAATCGGGCATCCCGACCCTGGTCACCTCCACCGCCAACGCCGCCGCGGCGCTGGCCGGGCACGACGTGGGAACCTGGTTCTCCGCCCGCGGCGGGCGGCGTTCCACCCGGATGCTGTGGTTGGCGCACCTGGCCACCACCCAGGGCCGGCTGCTGCTGGACCCGGGCGCGGTGCGCGCCGTGGCCTCCGGGGTCGCCTCGCTGCTGCCGGCCGGGATCACCGGGATCAACGGCTCCTTCGAGGCCGGGGACGCGGTGGAGATCACCGACGGCTCCGGACTGGTCATTGCCCGCGGCCTGGTCAACTTCTCGTCGGCGGAACTGCCGAAGATGCTCGGGCGCTCCACGCACGAGCTCGGCGAGGACCTGGGCAGCTCCTACGAACGCGCCGTGGTTCACGTCGACGACCTAGTCGTGGTCTAGCAGCGCAGCCGCTACCGAAGCCCGTCCCCGTGCTTAACATGGGGGCGGGCTTCGGCGCATCCACCGTAGAATAAGGGATTATGAGCCAGAACATTGATGCAGCCTTGACCCTGACCGATGCCGCCCAGGACTCCGGCGGGCCCGAGGCCGCCACCCTCGCCGTGGCCAGGCTGGCCGACCGCGCCCGCGCCGCCTCGCGCGTGCTGGCCCGGGCGGACCGCAACTGGAAGGACCGGGCGCTGCTGGCCATCGCAGCCTCGCTGGATTCCAACCGCAAGGCCGTGATCAAGGCCAACGCCAAGGACATCGAGGCCGGGCGCGCCAACGGCACCACCGAGGCGCTGCTGGACCGGCTGCGGCTGAACGACGCGCGCGTCGACGCGCTGATCGCCGCCCTGGAGGAACTGGCCGGGCTGCCGGACCCGGTGGGCACCGTGCTGCGCGGCCAGACCCTGCCCAACGGCCTGCGGCTGCGCCAGGTGCACGTGCCCATGGGCGTCATCGGCGCCATCTACGAGGCCCGCCCCAACGTCACCGTCGACATCGCCGGGCTGGCGCTGAAGAGCGGAAACGCCGTGCTGCTGCGCGGGGGAAGCGCCGCCGCGCACTCCAACGAGGCGCTGCTGGCCCTGATCCGCGACGCCCTGGAAACGGTGGGGCTGCCCGCCGACGCCGTGGCCTCGGTCGATCCCTGGGGCCGCGACGGCGCCGACGCGATGATGGGCGCACGCGGCAAGATCGACGTGCTGATCCCGCGCGGCGGGCGCGAGCTGATCCAGCGCGTGGTCACCACCGCCAGCGTCCCGGTCATCGAGACCGGTGAGGGCAACGTGCACATCTACCTCGACGAGTCAGCCGATGCCGCCATGGCCGCCCCGATCCTGCTCAATGCCAAGACCCAGCGCCCCTCGGTGTGCAACACCGTCGAGACCCTGCTTCTCAACGCAAAGGCCGCCGCGGCCCCCGAGGTGCTTGCCGCGCTGGCCAAGGCCGGGGTGCGCCTGCACGTCGATGCCCGCGCCAAGGCGCTGGCCGGTGGAATCCCGACCATCGACGCCGTCGAGGAGGACTGGGACACCGAATACATGGACCTGGACCTGGCCGTGGCCGTGGTTGATGACCTGGATGGTGCGATCAAGCACATCCGTGCGCACAGCACCGGTCACACCGAGGCGATCCTGACCAACAACCTTGCCCATGCCGAGCGCTTCATCGCCGAGGTCGACTCGGCCGCGGTGATCGTCAACGCCTCCACCCGGTTCACCGATGGCGGGCAGCTGGGACTGGGTGCCGAGGTCGGCATTTCGACGCAGAAGATGCACGCCCGCGGTCCCATGGGCCTGCGCGAGCTGACCACGACCAAGTGGATTGTGCAAGGCGATGGGCATGTTCGTTCGTAGCCGCGTGCCAAGGTGGGTACGATAGAGGCTAACGAGACAAAATAGTTACAACAACGTGCCGTGCGCGCCTACGCGGGTCCGGCACACATAGCAACCTGGAGAAACATGTTTACCCAGTCCCTGAACGCGGCGATCCTGGCTTCCGAGTCCACCGGTGGAATGACCACCCAGACCCAGGCGCTGCTTGTCGGCGGCGGAATCTTCCTGCTGTTCATGCTGATGCTGCTGATCACCATGTCCTACTCCAACGTGGGCAACCGCCACCAGGTCAAGCCGGAACCCGAGGACACCCACCGTACGCACACCAACAAGCACGGCCATCACTAGCCGTCTCGAGGCCGAACGTACGGACCGCCCATTTCGCCTCGGCGTCATGGGCGGCACCTTCGATCCGATCCACCACGGGCACCTCGTGGCAGCCAGCGAAGTCGCCTCGGTCTTCGACCTTGACGAAGTCGTGTTCGTGCCCACCGGGGAACCGTGGCAGAAGTCGGACCGCGACGTGGCCCCGGCCGAGCACCGCTACCTGATGACGGTGATCGCCACGGCGGCAAACCCCCGCTTCACGGTGAGCCGGGTGGACATCGACCGACCCGGCCCCACCTACACCATCGACACCCTGCGGGACCTGCGCGCACAGCGTCCGGAGGCGGAGCTGTTCTTCATCACCGGCGCTGACGCCATGGCGCAGATCATGGGGTGGAAGAACGCCGAGGAGCTGTGGCAGCTGGCGCATTTCGTGGGGGTCACCAGGCCCGGCCACGAGTTGCCGGTGCTGGACCGCAACGACGTGTCGTTGATGGAGGTCCCGGCGATGGCGATTTCCTCCACGGATTGCCGTGAACGGGTGCGGACCGCGCATCCTGTCTGGTACCTGGTGCCAGACGGCGTGGTGCAGTACATCGCCAAGTACAAGCTGTACAACGACAAGAACAACGCAGTAAGCAACGGCCAGGAATAGAGACGGCCGGGAATGGACAAGATGAGCGACGAGACCGGGCCCGCGCTCAGCAGGCGAGCCCTGCGGGAGCAGCGACGTGCCGAGGCCGAAGCCCAGCTTGCCCGCGAGGCGGCGGCGGGCCAAAAGCCCGTGCCCCCCGCACCGAAGCCCGATGCGGCCAAGCCCGCCGCAGCGAAGCCGACGGCAGCCAAGCCGGCGGCGGAGGTTCCCGTGCCCAAGGCCGCCGTTCCGACGGCGCAACCCGCTCCCGGAATAGTCGAGAAGCCTGCCGCCAAGCAGGCCGAAAAGCCCGCCGTTGCCAAGCCGGCAGGGAAGCCGGTCGAGAAGCCTGCCGCCAGGCCGCCTGCTGCACCTCCTGCCGCCACGCCCGTCCGGGAGCCCGTGGCCGCCAAGCCCGCGGCCAATCCCGTGTTGGAACCGGCGGAACCTGCGCGCAGCCGTCGCGCCGCCACCGGTGCGGTTGACGCTATGCCGGAACGCACCGAGCGCACCTCCCTGCAGCGTGCCCGCGACCGCGAGGCCCTGCGCACCCGCCGCCGCCTGGAACAGGAAGTCTCCGAACTTTCACCCAAGGACCCTGCCCCCGCCGAAGACCCGGCACCGCTGACGCGCAAGCAGATGCGCCTGCAGGCCCTGGGCGCCGCGAAGGACGCGGGCGCCGCACAGTCCGCACCCGCACCCAAGGCCACGCCGGCACCGGCCAAGCCCGCTCCGGCCAAGCCCGCACCCGGCAAACCGGCCCCGGCCAAGCCTGCAGCGGCCCAGCCGCCAGCCGATCCCGAAACCCCCTCGCCGCAGATGAGCGTCGAGGAAGCCCTGGCGTTGCGCCAGCGCTCCGGCGGGGCGGCCCCAAGCGAACCGCTGCTCATCGCGCCCGAGGAAGACCTGGCCAACGTGGACCTGGAGGTCCTGGCCCAGCAGCGCGAGCTTGCCGCGCGTGCCGCGATCATTTCCCGCCGCGCCGCCGAGCGCCTGCGCATGCAGGAGGAAAACACCCAGCGGGCCGGTGCCCGCCGCTCGGACCCCTTCACCGGGGCCATGAACCACCTGGTCGAAGAGGACATCGAGAAGAAGCTGGTCAACACCGGCATCTCCGGTCCGCGGACACGTGGCTACAACATCGCCATGACCGACCAAGGCACCATCGTCGAGGAACCGCAAACCACCGCGGCCCCGGCCACCAAGACTCCGGCTTCGGCGCCCCGGGCGCCCCAGTCGACGACCCCGGCAGCGAAAGCCCCGGCGGTCACACCTGCGCACAAGCCAAAGGCTGCTACTCCGGCCCAGGCATCGGCTGGCGGCTCCAAGCCACCCGCCGCGAAACAAGCTGCCGCAGCAGCACCGGCCAAGGCCCCCGCGGCCCCGGCCGCCGGCAAGGCGGTGGCGGCACCCGAATCCAGGGCTCCCCGCGCCGAAGATGTTGGGCCCTCGACGTCTCGTCCTCCCGTGCGTGCAGTGCGCGCCCAGGGACTCGAGCCGTTGGACGTGCAGACCGCCGGAATGCGCCGTGCCAACAACATGTACTTGATGGTCATCGCGGCCTTGTCCGTTGGAGGCGCGGCCCTGGTGGCCGGCCTCATCATGTTCCTGAACTCCAACTAGCGCGCTTTTGCGACGCCACAATTCCCTCAAGGAGAACCCCCTATGAGCGCCCACGAACATTCCATCAACCTGGTCAAGGCCGCGGCACTGGCCGCCGCCGAGAAGCAGGCCGAAAACCTGATCGCCCTTGACGTTTCCGAGCGCCTCGGTGTCACCGACGCCTTCCTGATCGCCTCGGCTTCCTCCGAGCGCCAGGTCAACGCGATCGTCGACGAGGTCGAGGACAAGCTGGCCGAGGAGTTCGACATCCGCCCGGTACGCCGCGAAGGCCGTGGCGCGGGCCGCTGGGTCCTGCTCGACTACGCGGATGTGGTCATCCACGTCCAGCACAACGAGGACCGCGTCTTCTACGCCCTGGAGCGCCTGTGGGGCGACTGCCCGCTCATCGAGCTGCCGACCACCGGCGAGCCCGCCACCGACATGTCGCACATCGAAACGCTCCCCGATTCGCTCTAGGGTCCCTCGATTTGCGCCACGCGTTTTGTGTGGCCTATGATGGTTGAGTTGCCCGCAAGGGCGGCTCTCATCTGGGGGTATGGCGCAGTTGGTAGCGCGTCTGCATGGCATGCAGAAGGTCAGGGGTTCGAATCCCCTTACCTCCACCAGATAGCAAGAATAAAAAGGTCTCCGGCTCAGGTCGGAGGCCTTTTTTGTGTCCCGATGCGGCCGGGGCCGCAGACGCGTTCTGCAATCCTGCTGGCGATCCCTGGTGCCGCTTGGCGGCGGGGCGGACGCCACACGGGCTCAACCGCGAAGCGGTGTTGCCGTCGAACCGGTCGGCCACGGGAGCCGGCGTGCCGGCATCCAATCGTGCCAACCGCCGCCGTGCGTTGCCTCCGCGGGCAACCGGTTCGGCCGCCCGCAGCCCGGAAGAACGAACTCCGGAATCGGGACGTGGCGGACTTCCGTACCGGTTCCCGGGGCCGAGGGTCGCCGGTTACTGAGAGTGGGCTCACGGTGGCCTGCCCGGTGTGGGCGTGTAGATTCTAGGTGCACCTGCCCCGCCGGATGATCGCCTGAAGTGTTCGCCGTGAAGCGTAGTGATCCTTGGTGCGACGGAGGAAAACATGAAAGCCATTGCCTACACCAGGTACGGCGGCCCGGACGCCACGACGGTCCTGGAACTGCCCGAACCGCGGCCCGCCGCCAACCAGGTTCTCATCAAGGTCGCCGCGGTGGGCCTGAACCCGGTCGACGCGATGCAGCGGGCCGGAACCCTGAAGATGCTTCATCCCTACAAGTTCCCGAAGATCGCCGGGAACGAACTCAGCGGGGTCGTCACCGCGCTGGGTCCCGGGGTCTCCCGCTTTGCGGTGGGGGACAGGGTGGTCTCACGCGTGGGCAAGACTGCGTTGGGTGCCCTGGCCCAGTACCTGGCCATCGACGAAGCCCTGGTGGCCCGCGCGCCGAAGTCCGTTGCCCTGGTCAATGCCGCGGCGCTGCCGCTGGCGGGCCTTACCGCGCAGCAGGCGCTGGGCCCCAAGCACCTGGACCTGCAATCCGGGGAACGGCTGCTGGTCACCGGCGGCGCAGGGGGAGTGGGCCTGCTGGCGATCCAGCTGGCCAAGCTGGCCGGGGCACACGTGACCACCACCGCATCCCCGCAGGGGCGCCAGGTCGTCGAGCAGGCCGGTGCGGATCGCGTGATCAACTACCGCGAGTCCAAGGTTTCCGATTACGCGGGGCAGTTCGACAAGGTGCTGGACCTGGTTGGCCTTGAAACGGACCTCGACGTGTTTACCCGCGTGCGGGCCGGAGGGAAGGTCGTGTCCATCACCGGTCCGCTGACTCCCGAGGGGATCCCGGAGGAGGTCTCGGGCCTGCGCCGGGCGCTGGTGCGCCCGGTCGCCGCAGCCATGAGCCGCAAGGCCAGGAAGGCGGCCGCCGCGGCCGGTGCCACGTATGATTTCTTCTTCATGGAGCCCGATGCCGGCGGGCTGGCGCTGCTGTGCGGATTGGTCGATGCGGGGAAGCTGAAGCTCGGCATCGACAGCACCTACCCCTTGGACGATTTTGCCAGCGCCTTCGAACGCCTTGAATCCAGGCGCGCGAAGGGCAAGGTCATCATCGTGATGCCTTCCTGAGACGGCGAGAGCCCCCCGGTGCCCCGGTGAAGAAGCTTAAGGAACGGAGGTTGGTTGGTTCAGCCGGCTGTGCTTCCGCGAGTAGGCGAAATAGACGATGAAGCCGATGGCCAGCCAGATCACGAAGCGGATCCAGGTTTCCAGGGCCAGGTTCAGCATCAGGTAGAAGCAGACGAGGACCGAGGCGATCGGGATCACCGGCACCCACGGCACCTTGAAGGCGCGCGGCAAATCCGGGCGGGTGCGGCGCAGCACCATGACCCCGATGGACACCAGCACGAACGCGGCCAGGGTGCCGATGTTGACCAGTTCCGCGAGCGTGGACAGCGGCACGAAGGTGGCCAGGACGGCGATCGGGATGGCGGCAAGGATCGTGAACCGGTAGGGGGTGCCGAAGCGCGGGTGGGTCTTGGCCAGCGCCACCGGGAAGAGTCCGTCGCGGGCCATGGCGAAGCCCACGCGGGTCTGGCCCAGGAACAGGATCATGCACACCACCACCAGCCCGATGCAGGCGCCGATCGCGATCAGGTCGCCCATCACCGGCAGCCCGGCGTTCACGAAGGCGGTGGCCAGCGGTGCCCCGTCGTCGGGGTCGATGTCCTTGTAGCTTTGCATGCCGGTGATCACCAGGGACACCGCCATGTAGAGCACAGTGACGATGGCCAGGGAGCCGAAGATGCCGATGGGCATGTTGCGTTGCGGGTTGCGGGTCTCCTCGGCCGTGGTTGCCACGACGTCGAAGCCGATGAAGGCGAAGAACACCATGGCGGCGGCGGCGAAGACCCCGCCGATGCCAAAGACGCTGGGATCGAGCCCGAAGATGCTCTGCACCAGCGGCAGGTGCAGTGCGCCGCCGCGGGAGGCCGCAGGGGATTCGGCCGGCGGGATGAAGGGGGACCAGTTGGCCAGGTTGATGAAGAACGCCCCGGCGATGATCACCGCGAGCACGACGAGGATCTTGATGGCCGTAACGACCTGGTTGATGCGGCTGGAGAGCTTCACCCCGGAGATCAGCACGATGGCCAGGCCGACGACAAGCAGTCCCGCGGGCAGGTTCAGCACGCCGTTTTCCGCGGTGGCGATCGCCTCGGGGATGGCGAAGGGGGTGCCGGACAGGACCACGCCCAGGTACTGGCTGAAGGAGGTGGCCAGGGCGGCGGACCCGACGGTGAATTCCAGGATCAGGTCCCAGCCGATGATCCAGGCCAGAAGTTCGCCCATGGTCGCGTACGTGTAGGTATAGGCGCTGCCGGCGGCCGGAACGCTGGAGGCCAGTTCCGCATAGCACAGGGCTGCCAGCCCGCAGCCGAGCCCGGCGATCAGGAAGGAGATCGAGATGGCGGGCCCGGCGTTGGACGCCGCGGCCTGGCCCGTGAGCACGAAGATGCCGGCGCCGATGCTCACCCCGACGCCGAAGACGATCAAATCCAGTGCGCCCAGGTTTTTCTTGAGCTTGTGTTCGGGTTCCTCGGTTTCGGCCATCGTCTGCTCGATGGTCTTCGTGCGGAAAATTCCCCCTGACATGATGTGCCTCCTCGGGGTGGGAACGCGTGCTGCCGTGCTGGGCACCAACGTACGCCCGGGTGGGGGACACCAATAGGGCAAATAGTCCCCCGTGGAAGTGGCGGGCGGGTGCGCTGTTGCCGGTTCCGTCGCCCGTCGCCCCACGTATGCCACGAAGCGGTGCATCCAAGCGCGCACGCGCCGGGGAGAAGCCACCGTCGCTGCTGAAGTTCGGGACGCAGCAAGCCAATGGCTGCGCCCGTGGGCCTGACGGGAACGCCGCGGGGGACCTGGGTCCGGGGCCCGGAGCTCAGTCCAGCTGGTAGCCGAAGCGGAACCTCGAATCAGGGTCCCAGCCGGCCTTGACCCGGCGCAGGCGCTCGACGTGCCCGGGTTCCCAAGCCTTGCGCACATCCTGCGGGGCCCAGGAGAAGCCGCGGAAATTGATCGAGGGTCCTCCGTGGGACCACGGTTCCATGGCCCCCAGCACCGCCAGGCCGCTGGCCGCCACCGCTTCGCGCAGCGGCGGGGCGTAGGGGCCGACCACATTCACCGCGAAGGCGGCATCGCGCCTGCCCACGGCGTTGGGGTGCTCGGGCTGGCGGGCGAAGGCGCCGCCCAGGTGGCGCAGCTCGGCCAGGATGAGCGGGATCCGGAGTTGGGGCCCGGCGGTTTCCAGCAGGGCGTCGATCGCGCCGGCATCCAGGGAGCCCAGCAGCAGCGAGGCGTCCCAGGCGGGCATCGGGTCGGTGGGGTCCTGGTGGACTGACCCGATCAGGGAGTACGGCATCATCGCCACCATGTCGACCAGCGCACCGGCGGTGCCGCGCATGGGGGCGAGCAACGCCGCGCCCTGCTGGTCGCCGCCCACGTGGACATAGCGCAGGTGCACCGTGGTCTTGCCGCGCAGCGGTTCGGGGAACTCCGGGGCGTCGGGCAGCCGCAGCAGGGCCATGGAGGCGGTCGTGGACTCGGGCAGGGACCGTGCCCACGGGCCGAAGGCGTGAAAGAGCTCCGGAGCGTGCTGCCCGGCAAAGAAGATGCCGCCCCCGTAGACCTCGGCGACCGGGTGCAGGTCGAACCGCAGCTGCGTGACGATGCCGACGGAGCACTTGCCGCCGCGCAGCGCCCAGAAAAGTTCCGGTTCCCGCACGGCATCGACCTCGAGCGTGTCGCCGGAGGCGGTGACCATCCGCAGCGCGGTCACGTGGTCCGCGGCAAACCCGAAGGTGCGCCCCATCGGCCCCATGCCACCGCCCATGGTGTAGCCGACGACCCCGATGTCCGGGGAGGAACCGTTCAGCGGGGCCAGCCCGTGCGGTGCGGCTGCGGCAATGACCTTGCTCCAGCGCACCCCGGCCCCGACGCGCACGCTCCGGGTCTCCGGATCCAGGTCCAGTTCCTGCAGCCCCGCGGTGTTGATGAGCATCCCGCCGTGGGCCTGGGTGCCCAGCCCGTGGCCGGTGGCCTGTACGTGGACCGCCAGCCCGTGGTCGGCGGCATGGCGCACCGCGGCGGCGACGTCCCTGCTTGAGCGAGGCAGCACCGCGATATCCGGCCGGAACTCGTGGGCCAGGTTGAATCCGAGGCAGGCGGCTTCGAACCCGGGGTCGGTGGAACCGAATACCTCGCCGTCGATCGCGGAGCGCAATGCGGAGGCGTAGATGCCGTTGGTGGCCATGGGTGGGTTCTCCTGGGGAGGCGGGTGCGCGGGTGGCGGCCCCCTGCGTGGTGGTGCTGCCGGCAGCCGGGCGGACGGCGTCGGATCGGGATGCGCCGCGGTTTCGCGGCACCGATTCGCCATGCCGGAGGGTGCCGCAACGGCACCATCGGGCCGATGGCGTGAGCCCCAAGGCACCCGGGGGTGCGAGACAGGCGAGTGTGTCCCGGAAACCGGTGGTGTGCCCGGCGTTGGTGGTCCCCATTCCCTGCCGGGGGGTGGTTCCGGGGTGCTCCTGACTAAAGTGTCGCCGCAAATTCCGGCAAGTCAAGGGGTTGTCCGTGCACCGCCCGGATGTGGTCCGCAGCCAAGGGCGCGGTGGCTAGGTGCGCGAGGCCAGGGCGTGGATGGCGGAGGTGATGACGGTGGGATGCCTGGACAGGATCCGCAGGTGGTTGGCTGGAACGGTGGAGAACAGCCGGACCCGCGCGTTGGCCCCGCAGGCCAGTGCCGCCGCGGCGCGCATTGTGCGCATTTCCGCCGCGGGGGAGCCCGGGTGCGGCCCCGAGCCGGCGATGATCAGCGCCGGGCAGTCCAGGGAGTGGTAATCGGGCAGCAGCCCCGCGTCGATCTCGTCGAGCTCCACGACCAGGTCGGCGGCCCGGTGGTGCGCCAGCTTGGACATGATCCCCAGGGAACCCAGCACGGCCATCGGCGCCTTGAGCAGCCGGTACTGCCTGCGGATGCGTCTTTGTGCCTTTTCGTGGAAGACCCGCACGGGGAAGGCGCCGTCAATGAGCACGATCCCGGCAATCGCGCCCGGATGCGTGGCGGCGTAGCGCAGGGCCAGGGTGGCCCCGTGCGACCAGCCGACCAGGATGGGGTGCTGCAGCTTGGCGGCGGCGAGCACACTGGCCACGTCGTCCAGCGCCCCGGAAAACGAATAGTCCGCGTGGCTTGGCGAGCGGCCACGTCCGCGGGCGTCAAAGGTCACGGTGTGGCAGTCGGGGGACAGGTCGCGCAGGACCTGCTTCCAATCCTGACCGGTGGAAAATGCGCCGTTGAGGAAGAGCACCTCGGGACCGGTGCCGGGTGAGACGGTGCAGGACAGCCGGGAGCCTGCGCCGTGGACGATCAGGTGGCGGGGCATGGATGTTCCAGGCAGCCGGCGGGGAACCCGGCGCAGCGCTCGTGGTCCATCGCAATTGTCCTCACACCTTGGATGCTATGCCCCGCGGAGGGACGGGGCAACGGCGATGCCGCCGGGATGGCGGCGCCGCGCTCGCCGTTCGCCTTGTGGGTCCACTTACAAACCTTGGGGCTTGTAAAAAGTCGTACAAGTCTGTACGTTTGTGGAATGATCGTCATCACCATAGACCAGCGCCGCTCCCGGTCGGGACCGGACAAGGTCGAGGCCCTGCTGCAGCGGCTGGCCACCGACTACGAAGCCGTGCGCGGATTCGAGCGAACCGCCGGCGACGAGATCCAGGGCTTGCTCCGGGACGGTGCCACCGCGGTAGCCCTGGCCCTGGACGTGGCACGCACGGGGGAATGGAGCGTGGGGATCGGCGTCGGGGCCGTGGAGACCCCGATGCCCGAACAGACGCGCGCCGGCCGCGGACCCGCCTTCGAACACGCCCGCGACGCCGTGGAACGCGCCAAGGGCTCCAGCGGGTCCCTAGCCCTGTCCGGGCCCGGGAACGGGGCCGAACGCCTGGAGGCCGAACTGCAACTGGTCGCGATGGTCAACGCGCGTCGCACCGAATCGTCGGCCGAAGCTGGCATATTGGTCTCCCGGGGCCTGACCCAACAGCAGGTCGCGGCCAGGCTGGGCATCTCGCAGCAGGCGGTCTCGGCACGGCTGGCCTCCGGGCTTTGGTACGAAGCCACCCGGCTGGCCGCCGCGGCAGGTGCGGCCCTGCACGAATATGCCCTGAACGCGGAAGGCGGACGACGCACATGAACTGGATTGCCTGGGTATTGCTCCTGGCGGTACTTGCCCTGGGTGCCCCGCGGTATTTCGCCGCATCGGGCTTCCGCTGGCCGCTGAAGCAGTCGTTGACCAGCGCCCTGCTGGTGGCGGCGCTGGCGCTCGCCGGAATCCTCGCCGCGCTGGGCAACCACGCCCCCGGGGCTGGGCAGATACCCCCTGAGCTGGTCATCGTTGCCAGCGTGGCCGCGGCAACACTTGGCGGCGGGCCCGTCACCGAGACCGTCTTCCGTCTTGCGGCGTTCAAGCGTGCACGGGACCATGCCGGCGAAGACCACGACCCGGATGCCAGCCCGCTGCGCGGGGGCATGTGGATCGGGCTGCTGGAACGCGCGGCGATTGCCGCGACGCTCTGGGCCGCCTGGCCCGAGGGCCTGGCCGTGGTCCTGGCGGTGAAGGGGCTTGGCAGGTTCTCCGAACTCAAGCAGCACGCCGCCGCCGAGCAGTTCATCCTCGGGACCTTCGTCAGTGTCCTGTGGGCCTGTGCCGCGGTGGGCGTTGGCCGGCTTCTTGGCGCCTGAGGTCGCGGGGCGAACCGGGCCGCCGACGGCTTGACCTGCCGGCCCATGGAAGAATGCAAGCCATGACGCCAACCCCGAATCCGTATGCCCGGCCGCGGCCCGGCAGCAGCCACCGGACATGGTGGTACTTCTTCGTGGGGATCGGCGCGGTCGGCGTGGGCCTGCTGCCGTGGCTGGCCACGGGCCTGCGGCTCCCGCTGCAGAACCTGTGGGCCATCGACACCCTGCCCGAGGACATGCCCAGGGTGCTGCTGCCATTCAGCCAGTACTTCCTCGCGCAGATCCTGTCCATGGTCATCCTGGGCCTGGGGGTCGCCGGACTGGCGGTCCGCGCAGCACCCGCGGCGGCGCGGGGCACGGCCTCCGCCTATGCGGCAATTGGCGCCTTCGCGACCATCGCCTGTGCGGCAATCCAGACCGCCGCGGTGGTCAGGGACGGCTTGGGCGCCACGATGGCGGCGAACATCTACTTCGTCGGCGTGCTGGTCGTCATCGCGTTGGGCGTTGTCCTGGGGCTGGTGGCGTTGTTCCTGGTGGCCCGCGCCGGGCGCCCCGGAGCCTTGGTCGGCTTGACCCTGGCGGCGTTGTCGGTGGAGCTGTGGCTGTACGCGCTAACGATGGTCCTGGGTGCGGGTGCCGCGGCCCCGGTGGTTCCCGCGGTGCTGGCCGTGGCGCGGTGGCTGCCTGCGATCCTGGCGGCGGCGGCCCTGGCCTGGTGCGGGGTCGGAACCGCACGGCAGGCGGTGGCGTGGGCGGTAAGCCTGCTGCTGCTCTGGCTGGTGCCCGCGCTGCTGGACGGGCTCTCCTACGCTGCGGGCTCGCGGGTCTTCGCCGGGAACCTGCAGGAGATGGCCTCGGCCGGGGCAAGCGTGGTGTTCGGCTCCCTCGGGGGCCCCGGCGCCCTGCTGCCCGCGGTGCTGGCGTTGGCAGTCGGGATTGCCGGGGTGTTCGCCGTGCGGGTGCCCCGTGCGGCAGCGTCCACCGGCACCCAAGGCGGGTAGCCGGTGTGCCGCTTCCGGGTCGCGGACGTGCCCCGGAAGCGGGCTTCGCACCGCCGATTTGTCACCGCCGCCTAGAATGGGTGCCATGAGTGACGTTTTGCCATCGTGCCCGCAGTGTTCAAGCCCCTACACCTACGAAATGGGCGCCCTGCTGGTCTGCCCCGAGTGCGCCCACGAGTGGACCGCCGAGGCGGAAACCGTCGAGGAGCCGCAGGAAACGGTCATCAAGGACTCGGTTGGCAACGTGCTGGCGGATGGCGACACCGTCTCCGTGGTCAAGGACCTGAAGGTCAAGGGCCAGGCCCAGTCCATCAAGGTCGGCACCAAGGTGCGCAACATCCGCCTGGTCGACCCCATCGACGGCCACGACATCTCGTGCAAGGTCGACGGTTTCGGGCCGATGCACCTGAAGTCCTCCGTCGTCAAGAAGGTCTAGCCACACCCGGAAGCGGACTCCCAGCGCCGTCCTTTCCCTCGGGGAAGGGCGGCGCCTTGCTGTGTCCGCGGGAATGGTCTTCGCTGCGCGTTCAGGAAAAGGCGTCGGCCAGCGCCGCATGGCACCAGCGTTCGTAGCGCTCCGACGGCCAGCCCCGTTCGGCGACCAAGAAACGGTAGGCATGGGGATGCCCGGTGTTCCAGATCAGTGCCGCGACATCCTCGTCCTGTTGTCCGCCTTGCAGCCCCCCGCGGTCCCGCAGCAGGCCGGGCACAGCCAGGTAGCGCTCAAAGCGCTGCGCATCGCGGGCCCGCTGCAGGGTCGCCGCCGCGGGATCCACTGCAGCGGCGTCGGAAAGGACCTTGTAGACCGGGGCCATGCGCCCGTTGACTTCGGCAAACCACGCCGACAAGACCGTGGCAACGTCGTCGGGCGTGGCGGTGCGCTCCAGCTCGGCGGCGAGGAACTCGAGCGGGGATGCCGGCGCTCGTTCGCCCGAGGCCGCCTGGTCGATGATCCGGGACAGGATCTGCGTCTTGGTGCCCACCGAGTTGTAGATGGTCTGGACAGCCACCCCGCATTCGCGCGCCAGCTTCTCGATGGTGGTGGGGACGAAGCCCTGCTCCATGAAGAGGCTGCGTGCCGTGGAAATGATCAACGCACTGGTCTCGGCGCTCTGCTGCGCCCGGCGGCTGGGCTTGGTCCTCGGGGTGGAATCCATGACAAAAGAATAGCGCTCCACTGACTGGAAGAGTATTCTAATGAACGTAGGGTCGCTACGCGCGGAACCGAGGAGTCCACCATGCAAAGCCAGACCAACAACCACCGCACGATCATCGTGGGAGCCGGCCACTGCGGGTTGTCCATGGCCCGCGAACTGGGGAAATCAGGCGAGGACCACGTCGTGCTGGATTCCGGGCCGGCACCGGGCAGCAGTTGGCGATCGCGCTGGGATTCCCTGCAACTTTTTACCCCCGCGGCACACGACGGGCTGCCGGGGCGCCGGTTCCCGGCCAGGCGCGGAGAGCTTCCCATGGCCGGTGCCGTCGCCGACTACCTGGAGTCCTACGCGCAGGCCTTTGGCATGCCGGTCCGTTCCTCGACCACCGCCACGGGCATGGACCTTGGTGCGGACGGGGCATTCACGGTGCACACCACCGAGGGGATCTTCACCGCGGACCGCGTGGTCGTGGCCACCGGCGTCCACCAGGCTCCGAAGATCCCGGCGTTTGCCGACCGGATTTCCGCCGGCACGACCCAGTTGCATTCGAGCGAGTACCGAAACCCGCAGCTGCTTCCCGAAGGCCCGGTTGCCGTGGTCGGATTCGGCACCTCGGGGGCCCAAATCGCCTGCGAGCTGGCCGCCAGCCGGCAGGTCACGCTGTGCGGGAAGCCGACCGCCCATGTGCCCGACGCCCTTATCCATTTCGCGCCGGCGCTGTACTGGCTGCTGGTCCACCGCATCCTGACGCGTTCCACGCCGGCGGGACGCAAGGTCGCCAAGGAGGTCCTCGCCCACGGTGCACCGCTGATCGGGCTGAGCGCGGACGACGTCGACTCCGCCGGGGTCATCCGTGCCGGAAAGATCGCCGACGTGCGCGACGGCGTGATGGTGGCGCAAGACGGGGCGGCAATCGAGGCGTCCACGATCATCTGGGCGACGGGGTACCGGCCCGACTTCTCCTGGATCCATGGCCTGGAAGTGGACGAGGCAGGCTATCCCTTCCACGACCGGGGGATCAGCACCCAGGTCCCCGGGCTGGGGTTCATGGGCCTCCCGTTCCAGTACGGGCTGACGTCCGGGATCATCGGTGGTGCGGGACGCGATGCCCGCTACCTGGCGCGGCGGTTGCCGCACCAGGTAGCAACGGCCTCGCCTCATGCGTCCGGGTATGGCGCCAGTGAACTTTCACCCGACCGTGACTAGGGGCTCCGCATCGCCGTGCTATGTTGGCCGTGGCGCATCGACCCGCTTGGGCCCTGCGTTGAAGCATCCGAAGTTCCTCATCGTGAAAGACTCTGCCCCCGCCATGACATTGCCCGTGAACACCCCCGAACCTGCCGCAGCCCACGCCAGCTCCATCGAGGATTTCAAGCACAACCTTGCCTCCATCAGGGCCCGCATCGATGCGGCCGCTCGCAAGGCGGGGCGCGATCCCGCCTCGATCCGCCTGCTGCCGGTCAGCAAGACCGTGCCCGAGGACCGCTTGCGCCTGGCCGTTGCGGCGGGAATGGATTTCCTGGGAGAGAACAAGGTCCAGGAGGCCGCGCGCAAGGCCGAGAACCTTGCTGACATCCCGGGATTGAAGTTCTCGGTCATCGGCAACCTGCAGACCAACAAGGCGAAGTTCGTGGCGAAGTTCGCCGACGAGTTCCAGGCGCTGGACAACATCCGCCAGGCCGCGGCACTGCAGCGCCGGCTCGAGGCCGAGGACCGCCAGCTCGATGTTTTCGTCCAGGTCAACACCTCAAACGAGGAAAGCAAGTTCGGGCTCCCGCCGGCCGAGGTGCAGGAATTCGTCGACCAGCTCCCGCAATTCGACCGGCTCCACGTCAAGGGCCTGATGACCCTGGCCCTGTTCAGCGACGACAAGGAGGCGGTGCGGGCATGCTTCGTGCGCCTGCGGGAGCTGCGCGACATGCTGCGCGAGAGCGCACCGGAGGGCATGGAGATCGAAGAGCTGTCCATGGGCATGAGCGGCGATTTCGAACTCGCCATCCAGGAAGGCGCCACAGTCGTCCGCGTGGGCCAGGGCATCTTCGGTGCCCGGGCACTGCCCGACAGCCACTACTGGCCAGGGTTCGCCGGCGAGAAGCCCGCCGCGCCCCACACCGCCGCCCAGTAGGCCGCGAGCCCCATGAGCCCGGACCTGCCCTACGAATTGGACCGACGCCCGGTTGCCGCCGTCGTCATCAGCTCCCAACTGGCCTTTGGCTCGGTGGGAAACAACGTGATCGGCAGGATGGTTGAACGGGCCGGGCACCGGGTCATTTGCATCCCGACCGTCATGTTCAGCAACCTGCCCCACTATCCATCGCTGGCCGGGGGAGAGCTGGACGACGGCTGGCTCGGCGGGATCCTTGATGACCTCCTGGCGCGTGCGGTCCTCGGGGAAGCGAAGTTCGTCTGTGTCGGATACCTGGCGCATCCGGGCCAGGCAAGAATCATCGGCGAATGGTTTTCGCGGGTGCGAGAGATCAACCCCGGCATCCAGCTGGTGGTGGATCCGGCCATGGGGGATGAGGACGTCGGCCTCTACACGGCCCCCGAGGTCGTGGAAGGCTATGTCAAGCACCTGATCCCCTTGGCGGGCGCGGTCACGCCCAACAACTTTGAGCTTGGATTGCTCACCGAGGGACGCGGGGGCCACTCGCCGGAAGAAAAGGCGCGGTCGCTGCTGACACCAACGCTCCGATGGGTTGCAGTCACCAGCGCCGCGCCCTCATCCGGGCGAGGTGCCGCGACCGTGGACACGCTTTTGGTCACGGATGCGGGAACACGATTGGTGAAGACCCCACTGGTCGAAAGCCGGGCCAAGGGTGCCGGAGACTTCTTCCTGGGCACAACCGTGGGTGCCTTGCTGAACGGGTGCGGCCTCGAAGAAGCGATAACTGCCGCAGCGAGCGCAACCGCCAGGGCGCTTGCCGGTGGGGATCCGTATTTTTCGGCGGCTCCCTCAACGGCATAGTTTTGCCTTCTGCTGGAGCAATCCCTGCGGACTGTCGCCTATCGCAGCTTTCCTGGCATCGGCTCGAATCGCCGGTGAAGTGCCAACGGCAAGCCCCGGTACTCGAAGAGCCGGCCCGCCGTCACGTTCGAGACCGCAAAGCGGTTGGCGCTTCCGGTGTGGAGCCGCGCGACGGCGGCATGGGGGTTTATCTGGCCCGGGCGAGCCGCCTTCGCGGCCGATCCACGGTGGCGGGAAACTCGTCCGGCCAGCGCCAGACGAGGCCTCGGCCCGATCGGGCGGCCGTCGCCGGGGCTGGCCTGGGTCTTCGGTTTCGGCCGCACAATCCGCGGCACGCCATTTGTGGGGGAAAGTGCGGTGTCGCGTTGGCGAGGGCACTACCTGTAGTGCTAGCGTTCAATCGGCAACGCCATATCTTGTGGTTCGACGGCTGAGGATCGACACGCCGTGCCGAGCGACACGCCAACTCTTTTATCTCTGGTCGATTGCTCCACAGGGTGTGGATAGATTTTCGATTTCGTTGGATTCACGCGGTTTAACGAGGGATGTTTATCCACAGTGCTTGTGGACTGTCGGTGAGTTGAATGACAGGGGTGTAATACATCATGTTGGGGTCTAACCTTCGGGGCCCCACTAGATGTAGTATTGAATCAGCTGGTGAGGCCTAGTGCGCGAACCTCCGGAATGCGGAGAAATGTACGAATCCCCGCCCCCGAAGGCTTCGTAGCCGCCGGGACACAAAGTCCGTATGCATCACTCCCGCGGGGAGCGCGCATAGGGAACCAGCCACAACACATACACAGATTTTTGCACGAGGGGATTTACGGACATGACCGTCACGGTTTACACGAAGCCAGCATGCGTACAGTGCAACGCAACCTACCGAGCTCTTGATAAGAAGGGCATCGTTTACCAGAGCGTTGACATTTCGCAGGATCCCGCTGCCTTGGAGCGCGTTCGTGCTTTGGGCTACATGCAGGCACCGGTTGTCATCACTGACGCCGATCACTGGTCGGGCTTCCGCCCGGACAAGATCGACGCACTGGCCCAGGAAATGGCCTCGTCCGTAGCCTGACCAGCCACACCCAGCCTTACCGATTCGAGTAATTGCGAGGCGATCAAAAATGCCTAGTTCAGCGTTGGCCACACCACCAATGCATGACCACGCCGTGCTGGCGGAGGTACTTACCAACAGCAACTTGATCTATTTCTCCTCGGCTTCCGGTTACACACACCGGTTCATGGAAAAACTTGATCTGGATTGCGCCCGCATTCCGTTGAAGAACAGCGATCCACACCTGGTGGCGAGCGAGCCGTTCGTGCTTCTGCTTCCCACCTACGGTGGCGAAAAGGGAGAGCGGTCGATCCCGCCGCAGGTCGTAAAATTCCTCAACGATGTACGCAACCGAAACCTGTTACGAGGAGTAATAGGTGCCGGAAACACCAACTTTGGAACCACCTATTGCTTGGCCGCGATCAAGATCGCAGCCAAATGCAAGGTTCCGCTTCTATACAAATTTGAACTGATGGGCACTCCAGAAGATGTGACCCGAGTTCGCGAAGGATTGGAAGTCTTTTGGACACGAAAGTCGCAGAACCTGAAATGAAGCAAGATTCTAAGGAATTGCCCGCAGCTTTTCAGGGCCTGGGTTACCACGAGCTGAACGCCATGTTGAACCTGTACGGTTCCGACGGACGCATCCAGTTCGAGGCAGACCGTGCCGCAGCACGTCAGTACTTCTTGGAGCACGTGAACAACAACACCGTGTTCTTCCATGACCTCGACGAGAAGCTCGAATACCTGGTCAAGCACGAGTACTACGAGCGCGAGACGCTCGACCAGTACACGATGAACTTCATCCGTGATCTCTACCGCGGTGCCTACGCCAAGAAGTTCCGCTTCGAGACTTTCCTGGGCGCCTTCAAGTTCTATACGTCGTACACCTTGAAGACCTTTGACGGCAAGCGCTACCTCGAACGCTACGAGGACCGGGTCTGCATGGTTGCCCTGCACCTGGCCCGTGGCGACGAGAAGGTGGCCATCGCCCTGGTCGACGAGATCATCGAGGGTCGCTTCCAGCCGGCGACCCCGACGTTCCTGAACGCCGGCAAGGCCCAGCGCGGCGAGCTCGTTTCCTGCTTCCTGCTTCGCATCGAAGACAACATGGAATCGATCTCCCGTGGCATCAACTCCTCGCTGCAGCTTTCCAAGCGCGGCGGCGGTGTCGCCCTGTCGCTGACGAACGTCCGCGAACACGGTGCCCCGATCAAGCAGATCGAGAACCAGTCCTCCGGCGTCATCCCCGTGATGAAGCTTCTCGAAGACAGCTTCTCCTACGCCAACCAGCTTGGCGCACGCCAGGGTGCCGGAGCGGTCTACCTCAATGCCCACCACCCGGACATCCTGCGCTTCCTGGACACCAAGCGCGAGAACGCCGATGAGAAGATCCGCATCAAGACCCTTTCCCTGGGCGTCGTGGTTCCGGACATCACCTTCGATTTGGCCCGCAAGAACGAGGACATGTACCTGTTCTCGCCTTACGACGTCCAGCGGGTCTACGGCGTGCCCTTCAGCGACATCTTCGTCACCGAGAAGTACTACGAGATGGTCGACGATGCCCGCATCAAGAAGACCAAGATCAATGCCCGCGAGTTCTTCCAGACCCTGGCAGAGATCCAGTTCGAGTCCGGTTACCCGTACATCATGTTCGAGGACACGGTAAACCGCGCCAACCCGATCAAGGGCAAGATCTCGATGAGCAACCTGTGCTCGGAGATCCTGCAGGTTTCGACCGCCTCGGAGTACAACGAAGACCTGAGCTACGACACCGTTGGCAAGGACATTTCCTGCAACCTCGGGTCGATGAACATCGCCAAGGCGATGGACGGCAAGAACCTCGGTGCCTCGATCGAAACCGCCATCCGCGCGCTTTCGGCCGTCTCCGACATGTCGTACATCAACTCGGTTCCCTCGATTGCCCAGGGCAACGCCAAGACCCACGCCATCGGCCTGGGACAGATGAACCTGCACGGCTACCTGGCCCGCGAACGCGTCCACTACGGCTCGGAAGAAGGGTTGGACTTCACCAACATCTACTTCTACACCGTGGTGTTCCACGCGCTGCGTGCCTCGAACCTGCTGGCCATCGAGAAGAACGAGGCCTTCGACGGCTTCGCCGACTCGAAGTACGCCACCGGCGAGTACTTCGACAAGTACACCGAGGCCGAATGGGTTCCGGCCACCGAGCGCGTGCGCGAGCTCTTCGCCGGGATCGACATCCCGACGCAGGACGACTGGCGTGCGCTGAAGGCCTCCGTCATGGAGCACGGCATCTACAACCAGAACCTGCAGGCCGTTCCGCCGACCGGGTCGATCTCCTACATCAACAACTCGACCTCCTCGATCCACCCTGTGGCCGCGAAGATCGAGATCCGCAAGGAAGGCAAGATCGGGCGCGTGTACTACCCGGCTCCCTACCTGACCAACGACAACCTGGAATTCTACCAGGATGCGTACGAAATCGGCTACGAGAAGGTCATCGACACCTACGCCGTTGCCACGCAGCACGTGGACCAGGGCCTGTCCCTGACCCTGTTCTTCAAGGACACCGCCACGACCCGCGACATCAACAAGGCACAGATCTACGCATGGAAGAAGGGCATCAAGACGCTCTACTACATCCGCCTGCGCCAGATGGCCCTCGAGGGCACCGAGGTCGAGGGCTGCGTTTCCTGCGCACTCTAAGAGCTGCCGATTCACCCAAGGTGGCCAGGTAGCGATAACCTGACGACCGACTGCGTACGACGGCGGGTAACCACCCGCCGTCGTACGCGCACCCGCAAAACCCAAAAACTTTAGTATGAAGAGGGACGGAAATGACTGAGAAGCTAAAGCTGGCCAGCCACGTCGAAGCGATCAACTGGAACCGCATCCAGGATGACAAGGACGTCGAGGTTTGGAACCGCTTGGTCAACAACTTCTGGCTGCCGGAGAAGATCCCGCTGTCCAACGATGTCCAGTCGTGGGCAACGTTGACCGAGGCCGAGAAGCTGCTGACCATGCGCGTTTTCACCGGCTTGACCCTGTTGGACACCCTGCAGGGCACCGTCGGCGCGGTCTCGCTGATCCCGGACGCGCTGACCCCGCACGAGGAAGCCGTGTACACCAACATCGCCTTCATGGAGTCGGTGCACGCCAAGAGCTACTCCTCGATCTTCTCGACCTTGGCCTCCACCAAGGAAATCGACGAGGCGTTCCGCTGGTCGACCGAGAACGAGAACCTGCAGAAGAAGGCCCAGATCATCGAGGGCTACTACTACGGCGAGGATCCGCTCAAGCGCAAGATCGCCTCGACGCTGCTCGAGTCGTTCCTCTTCTACTCCGGCTTCTACCTGCCGATGTACTGGTCCTCGCGCGCCAAGCTGACCAACACCGCAGATTTGATCCGCCTGATCATCCGTGACGAGGCCGTGCACGGCTACTACATCGGCTACAAGTTCCAGAAGGGCCTCGAGCTCGAGGGGGTCACCGAGGAGCGCAAGCAGGAGCTGAAGGACTACACCTTCGAGCTGCTCTTCGAGCTCTACGAGAACGAGGTCCAGTACACGCATGACCTCTACGACGGTGTCGGCCTGGCCGAGGACGTCAAGAAGTTCCTGCACTACAACGCCAACAAGGCGCTGATGAACCTGGGCTACGAAGCCATGTTCCCGGCATCGGTCACCGACGTGAACCCGGCGATCCTTTCGGCGCTGAGCCCGAATGCGGATGAGAACCACGACTTCTTCTCCGGGTCCGGATCCTCCTACGTGATCGGCAAGGCCGTGAACACCGAAGACGAGGACTGGGACTTCTAAGCCCCACCGCAACCGTTTCGGCCCAAGGGCGCCAGCTTCCCGCAACGGGAAGCTGGCGCCCTTGCTTTGTCCCGGCCTTGGTGAGCGGGCACAATCCGGGGCGACGCGGGGATTTGCATTATGAAATCCTGCCGCGCCCGATGAAGGTGCCGCCGCGGCGTAGTTCGGGAGCAGCGTCGAATAGGCGCAAAGCCACCGGTCGTCCTGTGAATGAAAGTTTCGGTCACCTACTCATCGGCAATGAATGACGATCCTCGCCAGCTAGCCCTGCAGGTGCAGTGGGCCAGCCGAAGTAGCTGTTTCGTGAACCTTTTTACACGTCGCGAAGGTACGACTCCTTTGACCCTCTCACCGTGCCGCATCCGGATCCTCGGGGGCGTTCTCCCGGCGCTCGAGAATCAGCTCCTTGTTGCGCAGCAATCGCAGCGAGGTGACCAGCAGCAGCCCGCCAAGAACGTTGAACAGAAGCGTGTAGCCGAACCAGCCCAGCCAATCCAGGTAATTCACTTGGACCCCGGCATGGATAGCGCCGAAAATCAGCAATGAATCCAGGATGGCATGGAACAACTGCAGCCCGGCAAGCAGGAAACCACAGGCTACGGACACCACCATTTTTGCCAGATCCGAGTCGGTGCCTTGTTGCATGCGTGTCATCAGCGTAATGGTGCTGCCGCCCAGCACCGCCAGGCAGACCGACTGCCAGTTGAACCCGGCCTCCACGAAATGCCTGGCGGCGGTTTCCAGTTCGGGTTTCCATTGCGGGAACGCCTGTACCACGAGCCACATGAAGGCCCAGCCCCCGACGAGGTTCATCAGCAACGTTCCGCCCCACAGCTTGGCGAGCTGGCTGAGGCTGGCCTCCTTGGCGGCAACCGCGGCGATCGGCACCAGGAAACCCTCGGTGAAAAGCTCGCTCTTGGCAAGAAGCAGGGCAATAAAACCGATGCCGAAGGCAAGTCCCGCCAGCAGGTGGTTGTCGGTCTCGTGCAGCACCGCCAGATAGGCCATGACGCCCAGGCCCACTTCCATGCCGCCAAACGCCCCGGTGACCAACACCGTGGTCCAAGTTCTTGCCAGCCGTTGGGCACCTTCTTCGACAATTCGGTTGAAAGACTCCTCGATTTCTTCTTCAACAGGAGCGTCGTTGTTGCCGAGTTGTCTCCGTCGCTCGGTTCCGCTCATCTTGTCCGCCTTCCTGATGGTTCAAGCTATCGAAATTTCTGGAGTCCAGGGGATACCTGCGGGTGACGGACCCTTTGAGAGGAGCCGCGAAGAGTGATGTAGGCAACTAGCCGGTTTGAGACCACACTAGCGGGTTGGATCGTCTCGCCGGGTGCGATCCGACAGGTGATTTCCGTGTAGCCGTGTGCTGCAACAATCTGCATAGACATTGGTGTCCAAGCACCTTAGGAAGTCACTGCAATCTTTTTGGCGGGCCGGGCGCGCACATGCATGCGCTCTCCCTGTGGTCCGAAGAGGCTGAGGAACTCCACCGCGTTGTTGTCCGCTCGTCCAAACCAGTGCGGGGTGCGCGTGTCGAATTCTGCCGCCTCGCCGGCGGGCAGGATCAAATCGTGCTCTCCCAGCCGCAACCGAAGCTTGCCCCTGAGGACATAGAACCATTCGTAGCCCTCGTGGGTCTGCAGTTCGGGGTTGGCCATCGGCTTGCCGGCGGGGATCAGGTGCTTGAAGGCCTGCAGTCCGCCTCCCGACCCGCGGCTCAACGGCAGGATGGTCATGCCGTGGTGGGTGATCGGCTTGATGTGGATGCGCGGATCCCCGGTGGCCGGAGCGCCAACCAGGTCGTCCAGGGGCACTCCGTGCGCGCGCGCCAGTGGAAGAAGCTGTTCCAGAGTCGGTCGGCGTTGGCCCGATTCCAGCCGCGAGAGTGTGCTCACCGAGATCCCGGTTTCATCCGAAAGTTCCTGCAAGGTGGCCTTGTTGTTCAGCCGCAAGCTGCGCAGGCGGGAACCAACCTGGGCGAGCGTGCGTTCGACGTCCTGTTCCATGCCCCCATTTTGCCATACCAGCAAAATAGGTTGCACTTTTGCGGAGGGCGGAGGCATCGTTGAATGTGCACACGGAACCAGCCGTGCGGCAAGGCCAAGGAGTTTGAACCATGGACACGATGCAACCGGAATACGACGTCGCAATCATCGGCGGGGGAGCGGCAGGCCTGAGCGCCGCGCAGGCGCTGGGGCGTTCGCGCCGCAAGGTCGTGGTCATCGATGCGGGCGAACCGCGAAACGCCCCCGCCGAGGGTGTTCACAACTTCCTCACACGCGATGGTGTGCCGCCGCTCGAATTGCTCCGGCTGGGACGAGAGGAACTTGAGCCCTACGGCACCGAGTTCCGCAACGGCCGCGCCATGGGTTTCGGGCGCGACGACGCGGGATTCACCATCGCCCTCGACAGTGGGCGGGAAGTTTCGGCAAGGCGATTGATACTGGCCGCCGGGATCAGGGATACGCTGCCCGAGGTCGAGGGCCTTGCCGAGTACTGGGGCAAGAACGCGCTGCACTGCCCGTATTGCCACGGCTGGGAGGTCAGGGACCGGGACATAGCGGTTCTCGACAGTCCCTTTGCAGTCCACCAGTCCCTGATGTTCAGGCAATTGAGCGATCGGGTCACCTTGTTCACCACACCGGACCGTGTTTTTGAGGCGGCGGAGCGGGAACGGCTGGAAGCACGCGGCATCGAAATCGTGCCGCGGGAAATCAACGCGGTGCGCGGCGAGGGCACCCACCTGACCCATCTGGTCTTCCGTGACGGAAGCGAGCAGGCGGTCGATGCCCTCGTCATCATGCCCCGTTTCGGGGTTGAGATCCCGGGACTTGCTGCGTTGGGGCTGCAGGCCACCGTGCACCCATCGGGCATCGGCACCTATGTGGCCACCGACGAACTTGGCAAGACAGCCGTTCCGGGATTGTGGGTGGCGGGGAGCTTGAGGGAGCCCATGGCCCAAGTGGTCATGGCTGCCGCCGACGGACTGCGTGTGGGAGCCCAGGTCAACGCGGAGCTGATCGAGATGGAGATCGAAGCGGCCGTAGCGGCTCGACGCGCCGAAGCGGCCACCGTCTAGAACAGCGGTGATCCTTGCCGCGGGGCCGGTTCCGCCCGGCCGCCGCGCCTCGGTGGGCCATGGCAAGAGGGGCGCAGTCCTCGATGGATCAAATGGTGCGGGCCAGGGCCCCCAGCAGGTCCTTTGCCCGGCGGTCCTGATCCTCTGCAAGCATTTCATTGGTCAAGAACGAGAAGCCGATGTTCTTCCCGGTCCATGCTCCGTGCAACCCGCCTCCGGCCCCGGAATGGCCGAAGGCCGGGGTGACCGGACCGTAGGTCCCCAAGGGATCGGCCAACTCGTAGCCAA
Organism: Arthrobacter sp. C2; assembly: GCA_024207135.1. Lineage (GTDB taxonomy): Bacteria > Actinomycetota > Actinomycetes > Actinomycetales > Micrococcaceae > Paeniglutamicibacter. The sequence goes on from CP042428.1 coordinate 555,026, forward strand.
GCCCGAAGCGCAGGGGTCGGTCGTTGACAGCGTCCACGCCCTCGGACCAGGTCGCCGTGGAGGAGTGCAGCCCCTGGGCGGAAACCAGCGGTGAAAGCGGCGCGGCCAGTTGCGAATAGAGGGATGCCATCGCATCGGCGGTGCCGATGCCGCCGCCGGCTGCCATCTCCGCACGTCTCATCTCCAGCGAATTGAACGGGTCCCCGTCACCGGTGAGGGAGCCGGCATACATCCGGTCCACGATCTTCCGCCGCTCCGGGTCCTGGAGGAACGTGGAAATCGCGTAGTCTTTCGAACGAAAAATGGTTGCCAGCCGCTCGTCCAGGAATTCGGGGAGCCCCAGATGCAGGTCCAGGCCGAGGGGTTCGGCGAGCAGTTCGCGAACGAGCTGCCCCGGGGTCTTTCCCGTGACCCGGAAGAACAGCTCCGCCACCAGGTATCCATAGGTCAGAGCGTGATAGGCGACCTTGGTGCCCGGTTCCCACAAGGGGGACTGGGCTGCCAAGACCGCGGCCACGGCACGGTTGTCGTAGCGAAGGCGCAGCCCCGGGTCCGGGTCGACGTAGACCAGGCCGACGGTGTGGCTGAGAACGTGGGCCACCGTCGCCTCCTGCTTGCCCGCCGCCGCGAATTCAGGCCAGTAGGAGGCCACGGTGGCGTGGGGGTCCAGAAGATGGCGGTCGACCAGGATCGCGGCGATGGTGGCCATCAGGCCCTTGGTCCCGGAAAACAAGACAGCCATCGTTGATTCCGTCCACGGGCGCGACACCCCGGTGCCTGCGGCGGGGGAATCTCCGTCCCTGACGGTGGTGCCTCCGTAGAAGCGGGCCAGAGGCCGTCCTTCGCGGTACACGCACAGTGCCATTCCGCCGTCCGCGGCCGCCAAGTGCCGTTCGAAGACCCCTGACAGCATCTCGAACCCGGCTTGGGGCAACCCGTCATTGTGGCTGGCAAACGGCTTTTCGCGTGGTGCATTCATGGTGTTCCTTACTTGAACGTCGGGACGTTGGCCAGCAATTCCTGCGTGTAGCGGTGCTGCGGGTTGTCCAGGACCTCGTCGGTGGTTCCGATGTCCACGATCTTGCCCTTTTGCAGGACCGCCAGACGCTGGGAAATGTGCCGGGCCAGGGCAATGTTGTGCGTGACAAAGAGCATCGACATGTTGTGGTCAGTCTGCAGCGTGCGCAAAAGATCCAGTATCGAGGCCTGCACCGAGACATCCAGGGCGCTGGTGATCTCGTCGCAGACCAGCAGCGAGGGGGCGTTGACCAGCGCGCGGGCAATTGCAGCACGCTGGCGTTCGCCGCCGCTGAGGTCCCCGGGGCGGCGTTCCATGAAGCGTTCGCCGAGCTTCACCTGGTCCAGGGCCTCGAGCACCAGGGCGCGGCGCTTGCGCTTGTCGCCGATTCCTGACATCTGCAACGGGACGCCCACGGATTCGGCAATCGTCCGGCGCGGGTTCAACGAGGAGAACGGCGACTGGAAGACGTACTGGATGCGGCGCCGGTCCTCGGAAGAACGTGCCCGCGTGCCGGTGGCCAGTTCCTCGCCGAAGAGCTCTATCGAGCCGGTGTAGGCGTCGTTGAGTCCCGCCACGCAGCGCGAGAGCGTGGTCTTGCCGGACCCCGACTCGCCCAGCAGCATCATTGACTCACCCTCGAGCAGCTGGAAGCCGATCCCGTCCAGGACCTGGTGTTCCCCGTATGAGAGGGACAGGTCGCGCACGCGCATCAGCGGGTGCGGAGCTGCCGCAACGGGCGTGGCCCGTGGCCCGGTGCCGAACAGCAGCTTGGCATCGTCAACGAGGGATGTGGCGCCGGTGGTGTCCGGGACCCCGTGCGGGCCGGGGACGACCAGCGGCTGTTCGCCGGTGATTGCCTCCACCTGGCCCACGCGGCGCTTGCCGGCGAGGTCGGGAACCGCGGCAAGAAGCCTGCGGGTGTAGCCGTGCCGCGGAGCGTAGAGCACCTGGTCGGTGGCCCCGTGCTCAACGATGTCGCCCGAGAGCATGACGGCGACCTCGTCGGCGATCTGCGCCACCACGGCCAAATCGTGGGTGATGTAAAGCCCCGCCACCTGGTGCCGTTCGGCCAGTTCGTCGATTGTTTGCAGCACCACGGCCTGGGTTGTGACGTCCAGGCCGGTGGTCGGCTCGTCGAGCACAATCACCGACGGGCGGCAGGCGAATGCCATGGCAATGCCCACGCGCTGCTGCTGCCCGCCCGAAAGCTGGTGGGGATAGCGACGCTGGTAGGCGCGGTCGTTGGACAGCCCAACCTCGGCCAGGACTTCGGCAACCCGCAGCCGGCGGTCGGAATCGGTGGCACCGATTTGGTGCACGCGCAGGGTCTCGGCAATCTGCTCGCCGATGCGCATGGACGGGTTCAGCGACAGTGCCGGGTCCTGGGGCACATAGGAGATGGTCTTGCCGCGCAAGCGCCGCAACTGGTGATCCGGCAAATCCAGGATGTTTCCCGCTTCCCCACCTCCCAGGGACACCGTCCCGGTGCCCTTGGCCAGCCCCTGCCGGAAATGCCCCATGCAGGCGAGCCCCGCGGTGGTCTTTCCCGAGCCGGATTCGCCGACCAGGGCCAGGATGCGCCCGGGCTGCAGGGTGAAGCTGATCCCGTGCAGGATTTCCACCCCGGCATCGGTTTCCACCCGCAGGTCCGTGGCGCACAGTGCACTGGTGGTGACCTGGGTTTCCATGGTGTTGGTGCTCATGCTCAGTTCCCCGCATTCATGTTGGCCGAGGCCCGCGCGAGCGAGTCGGTCAGGAGGTTGGTTCCCACGGTCAGCACTGCGATGGCCGCAACGGGCAGGAGCACGCCCCAGGGCTGGACGACCAGTGCGATCCGGCTTTCGTTGATCATCAGTCCCCAGTCCGCGGTGGGCGGTTGCATGCCCAGTCCCAGGAAGGACAGCGCGGCGACAAAGCCGATCGAGTAGGTCATGCGCAACCCGAGTTCGACCATCAATGGACCGGTGATGTTGGGCAGGACCTCGGTGAGCAGGATCTTCCACTTCGGCACCGCGTACATTTCACTGGCACGGATGTAGTCCTCGGTGATCACCGACGCGGTGGCCGAACGGGTGACCCGGGCAATGCGCGGGGCGTGGGTGATCCCGATGACCACCACGAGCACCCAGCCCTGCGGGCCCAGGACGGTGATGGCCAGCAGTGCGAAGACCAGCTGCGGCAGGGCCAGCAGCACGTCGTTGCCGCGCATGACCAGTGCATCGACCCGGCCGCGGGAATAGGCAGCGGTCATGCCCACGGCAACCCCGACGACCATGCCCAGCGCGGTGGCGAGCGCCGCATAGACGATCAGTCGCAACCCGCCGTCGAGGAAGCGCGAGAGCACATCCCGGCCCAGGTTGTCGGTGCCGAACACGCCGGTGTCCGTGAACGGGCGTCCCGTGAACTCGGTGCTGGTGTGCCCGGTCAGCCAGGGCAGCAGCAGCGGGCCGGCCAGGGCGACCAGCAGCACGGCCAGGGTCAGGACCATGCCGACCTTGGCCTGCCGCTGGCGCATCATTCGCGCCAGGAGCCGCGGCGGGCGGGAGACGGCAACGCCCTGTTCAACTGCATCATCGAGGGTGCTCATGCGGCTTTCTCCGTGCGTAGTTTCGGATTCGTGAAGATTCCCACCAAATCGGCCAGCAGGTTTACCACGATGTAGGCCGCGGCGATCAGGATGGACAGCGCCTGCACCACCTGCACGTCGCGGTTGGCGACCGCATCCACCAGGGCCTGGCCGATGCCGGGGTACCTGAAGAGGAATTCGATCACGACCACGCCGCCGGCCATCCACGCCAGTTGGATCGCGATGACCTGGGCGACCGGGGCCAAGGCGTGCGGCACCGCGTGCCGCAGGACCACCTGGCGCTCGGGCACCCCCTTGAGGCGTGCCATTTCCACAAACCCGGAATCCAGGACCTCAAGCATGGTGGCACGCATCATCCGGACAATGTACGGGGTCACCACCAGGGCAAGGGTGATGGTCGGCAGGACCAGCTGCACCGGGTAGTTCCACACCGCCTCGCCGGGCGGTGCCATGGTCACCGAGGGAAGGATCTTGAACACGGAGGTCGAGAACAACGCAACCAGTCCGATGCCGATCACGAACTCGGGCAGGGAAGCCAGCACCAGTGAAATGCCGGTGCTGGCGTTGTCGAAGGCGCGCCCGCGCTTCAGGGCGGAGAAGGTGCCCACGATGATGCCCACCGGAATGGAAATCAGTGCGGCCAGGCCCATCAGCACCAGCGAGGATTGGATGCGGTCGGCCAGCAGCGCGGTGACCGGGCCGCCGGTGGCCGCCGAATATCCGAGGTTTCCGGTGAACAGGCCGCCAAGCCAGGTGAAGTACCTGACGAAGACCGGGTCGTTGAGGTTCATTTGCTCGCGCAGCGCGGCCAGCCGTTCGGGGGTGGCCTGCTGGCCCAGGATGGCCTGGGCGGGGTCGCCGGGCAGCAGCAGCGTTGCCACAAACACCAGCACTGAAACAATGAAGAGGATGATCAGGCTGACCAGCAGCCGTTTGGCTATCATTCGGGTGATCACTTGGTAACTCCGATCCACGCGCGGCGGAACTCGAAGCCGGACAGTGCCAGGCCGGTCTTGTTCGGAATCAACCCCGCCACGTATTTCTGGTAGGCGTCTGCCTGGTTGGGGTGGCCCCAGATGATGTATCCGCCGCGTTCGTATTCGATCTCCTGTGCCTGGGTGATCAGTGCATTGCGTTTGGTTTCATCGACCTCGGTGGTGGCGGCCTCGACAAGCTGCAGGAATTCCGGGTCGTCCCAATGCGTTTCGTTGAACGGACTGGCGGGCAGCGAACTGCTGTTGACCTGGGGCAGGAAATTGCGCGTGTACCAGAAGTCCTGGGCGAAGGTCCACGAGAGGTAGTCGTCGCCGAAGAAGGTGGTGGTGTCCACCCTGCGGATCTTGACCCGGATCCCTGCCGCCTTGGCTTGCTGGGCGAACACCTGGGCCGCTTCCACGGCACCGGCCTGGATCGGTGCCGTCACCAATTCGATATCCAGTCCGTCGGGGTACCCGGCCTCGGCAAGCAGTTCCTTGGCCCTGCCGATGTCCTGGGTGCGTTGGGGCAGGTTGCCGGCGTAGCCGGGGTCGAATGGCGCGTAGAGGTCGTTGCCCAGGGCCCCGTTGCCGCTCAGCACCTGTTCGATCATTTGTTGCCGGTCCACCGCCAGGCGGAAGGCCTGGCGCACCCGGACGTCGTCGAAGGGGGCCTTGTCGATGCGCATCGTGAACGGAAGCCAGGCCCCGGTCTCGGAATTCAGGATGCTGATGCGGGGGTCGGCGGCGATGACTTCCAGCAGGGCCAGCGGGATCTGGCCGATTGCATCGACCTGGCTGGAGAGCAGGGCATTGAGCATGGCGTCGTCGTCCGAGAAATTCAGGATGACCAGTTCATCCAGGTACGGCTGGTGGTCGCGCCAGTAGCCGGCGTTGCGGACGAACACCGAGCGGAGCCCGGGATCAAAGCTGGAGGCCTTGAACGGTCCGGTGCCAACGGGGTGGGCCACGTCGAAGTCCGCCGGGACGATGCCCAGGGCGTACTGCCCGAGCGAATCGTCGAACGTGGCGGTGGGCGTGTTGAGCCTGAACTCGACGGTCAGGTCGTCGATGACCTTGACCTCGTCGAGGATCGAGAGGGCCGCGGCCCCGCTCTTGGGGTCCTCGGGGTTGGTGACCCGGGCAAAGGTGGCGGCCACATCGGTGGCGGTGAGGGGCCGGCCGTCATGGAACTTCACCCCGGGCCGCAACGCGACGGTCCACACCCTGGCCGTGGCATCCGGGATGGCGCTAAGGGCCAGTAGGGGCTTGAGCGCGAAATTCTCATCCCGGTACAGCAGCGATTCGTACAGGTTCACCACGCGGGCGATGTCGGTGGTGCTGACGGGGGAGTGGGGATCGAGGGTGTCCGCGGCCCCGCCGCCGGCCAGGCCCACCCGCAGCGATCCTCCCCTCAGCGGTTCCCCGGCGGGGGCTTCCAGCACAGAGGCTTCGGGCGAACCGCAAGCGGTGAGCAGCAAGCCCAGTCCCAGGGCCACTCCACCGCCCAGAAGCGCTCGGCGGCTTGGCGCGGGCCCGGAGCCCGGCATTCGTTCAAATGGTGATGTAGCGGAATTCAAGGCGTACTCGATTCTTGTGAAGGGCGCGAAGGATTCAGGCGGTGATGGACCGGCCACTCCAATCCGGGGTCCCATGCGGGTGTCCGGCAATGCGCCCCAGGATGTCGGCCGGGAAGGGAACCGTTCCACCGGTTCCCTGGTCCACGTGCAGGCCCAGCACTTCTTCCGTAGCAATAAGTTCGGCCCCTCGGCGCATTTCGTGGGCCAGGTGCAGCTTCTTTGGCCCCGATGCAACGATGACGGTGGTGATGTCGAGCTCCTCGTCGAGGGAGGCCTCCCGCAGGTAGCGCACATGCGCTTCGACCGTGTACAGCGAACGGGCGCTGGAGCGGCGGTAGGACTCGTCCATGCCCAGCGCGTCCATGGCGGCGGTGGTCGCGTCCCCGAAGGCCAACACGTAGTAGGCCTCGGACATGTGCCCGTTGTAGTCGATCCACTCGGGCTTCACGGCGCAGCGGTATGGGGGCAGGCTCATGTGTTGCGCACCCGGCCCGGATTCCCGATGCCATCGATCGCCTGGCGCACGGCAATGATCGCCGCATCGCGGGCGGCGACCAGCTCGGCGATGGTGCGCCCGGCGGCCTCGTCGTCGCAGCCGTCGATCACGTCCCGGCGGAGCTTGTCCGTCAGTTCCGGGGCCTCGAGCCGGGTCCAGGGGGACTTCAGCGACGGGCCGAAGTGGTCGAGCATGTGGGCCATCCCGCCCTCGCCCCCGGCAAGGTGGAAGGTCAGCATGGGGCCCTGCAGCGGCCAGCGCAATCCCGGCCCGTCGGTGATGGCCAGGTCGATCTGTTCCACGGTTGCCTCGCCGTTGTCGACCATGTGCAGGGCCTCGCGCCAGAGGGCTTCCTGCAGCCGGTTGGCAATGAATCCGGGAACCTCGCGGTCCATGGTGATCACGGACTTGCCGATGAACTCGTACCAGCCCGAGGCCCATGCGGTGGCCCTCGCGTCGGTGTCCCGGCCGCCAACGACCTCGACCAGCGGGATCAGGTAGGGAGGATTGAACGGGTGGCCAACGACCAGCCGGGACGGGTCGGCGGCGTCGACGGCCATTTCGGTCATCCCGTAGCCGGAGGTGGAGGAACCAACGACCACGTTCCCGGGGGCCGCCGCGGCGATGCGCGCCAGCAGGTCGCGCTTCAGCGCGAGGTCCTCGGGCGCGCTTTCCTGGATGAACCCCACGCCTTCCAGGGCCTCGGCCAGGTCGGCGTGGACGGTGAAGTTGTCCTTGGACGCGTTCCCGGCCAGGCCGAGCGCGGTCAGGGCCGGCCAGGCGGCGTCGATGAGCCGGCGCAGTTTCGCCTCCGCGTCGGGCGAGGGGTCCCAGGCGCGCACGGCCAGCCCGCGGGAGAGGAAGTAGGCGGCCCAGCCGCCGCCGATGGTGCCCACGCCGACGCAGGCCACGGTGGTGATGTCGGTGAATTTCGGGTAGTTGCTTTCCATGCCTAGGCCGCCTTGTCGAGCTTGAGGATTTCACGGGCTTCGTCGGGGGTGGCCACGGAGTGGCCCATCGACTCGACGATGTCGATGGCGCGCGCCGTCAGTTGCGCGTTGGTGGCCTTCACGCCGCGCGAGAGGTAGAGGTTGTCCTCGAGGCCGACGCGGACGTGGCCGCCGAGCAGCACCGATTGGGCGACCCAGGGCAGCTGGTTGCGGCCGATGGCGAACGAGGTGAACTCGGCGCCGGCGGGCAGCATGTTCACCATGGCCTGGAGCAGGCCGGAGTCGACCGGGGCCCCGTAGGGGATTCCCATGCACAACTGGTACAGCGGCGGGGGAGCGATGAGCCCCTCCTCGACCATGACGTTGGCAAACCAGAGGTTGCCGGTGTCGAAGATTTCCATTTCCGGCTTCACCCCCAGTTCCCGGATCCGCGCCGCGCCCTCGCGCAGCATGTCGGGGGTGCTGACGTAGAGCTGGGAGCCTTCGCCAAAGTTCAGCGAACCGCAGTCGATGGTGCAGATTTCGGGGCGAAGTTCCTCCACGTGTGCCAGTCGCTCGAGTCCGGAGACCAGGTCGGTTCCGGGCAGGTGCACGGTGGGGTTCGACGGGTCGATGAACAGGTCCCCGCCCATGCCGGCGGTCAGGTTGATGACCGGGTCCACGTCGGAGGCCGCCACCTGGCGGACCACCTCGCGGTACAGGGCCACGTCGCGCGAGCCCTGCCCGGTGGCGATGTCCCTGACGTGGATGTGGACCACGGAGGCCCCCGCCCTGGCGGCCGCGATGGCGTCGGCGGCGATCTGGTCCGGCGTGACCGGGACGTGCTCGCTGCGCGAGGTGGTGTCCCCGGCGCCGGTCAGGGCGCAGGTGACAATGATCTTGCGGCTCATGGTGTGGCTCCTTGCTTCTTGATGATGTTTCTGTCGATGTACCCGCACACATTTGCGAACATCTGACTCGAAGTCAGTTGGCCGGTCAGCACTTGGATGCCCATCCCGTCAAACATGGCGGTCAGTTCGGCGGTGAGGGTGGACGGATCGTGGTCTATGAAGTGACCGGTTGCCTGGCCGCTGGCGATGGTTTCCCGCACCGTCGTCACCCACCGCCGGTACCCGCCGGAGTGGGTGTCCAGGCCCTCCTCGTTGACGGCCAGCTTGGTCCAGGTCTGCATCCAGATCGACCATTCGGCGCGGCCCTCCAGGCCCAGCGGCAATTGCAGTTCAATCAGCCGCTTGAGCCGGCTCACGGGATCGGAGATGGGTTGAAGTTCGGCGACCTGGCGGTCGTAGGCGAGCTTCACCGAATAATGCAGTGTTTCGGCGAAGAGTGCCTGCTTGGTCGGGAAGTAGTAGTGCACGGTCGGCGTGCTGATCCCGACATCCTTCGCGATGTCGGCCATGCGGACCGCGGCAAAGCCCTGCTGGGCGAAGAGCCACCAGGCGCGCTTGATGATGCTGCGACGGCGCTGGGCATGCTTTTCGTCCTCCCGGTGCCGGGCCGGAAGTATCCCGGGCGAGGGTACCGCCGAGGGTGCCGGCGCCGAGTCCGAGCCGGTGATCAGCCAGTTGGCCGTGACGCCGGTGACGGTGGCCAGCGCCACGATTTCCTCGCTGGTGAATTTCCGTGTCCCGCGCAGGGACTTGGACAGCTTGGATTCCTCGAAGCCGGTCAGCTTCGATATTTCGCGCTGGGGCAGGCCGGTGTTGCGAATGGCCTCACGGGTACGGTCGGCAATTGCAGATGGGCGCGTGTCGGGTTCGTGCATCCTGCCACACTAGGCCAAGGTTTGCGCTTTCCGCAATAGAACTGACTGCAAGTCAGTTCAAAGTTGCGATTTTGTTGTCGGATTTTTGCTTAGTGGTGTTGCTTCTGGGGCGTGGCAAGGAACCACCGGGCGAATCTTTGTGGGACGCCGCCGCATGCCGCCGCCTGCTCGAAGATCCGGTGCAGGTAGGAGGCGGAGAAGGCCGGTCGGCATCAGGGTTCCTGCCGGTCGGTCACCGCGTCGATGTTGAAGTTGCCGTCGTTGGCCAGCGCCCCACACAGGGCCCCGGGAAGCTTCATGGGATTCGCCACCGGAGCCCGCGGGCTTGAGGGCACCCGATCGCCTGTTGCCTTCGGGGCGAGGCGCTCGGAAGGCTGGCCGGGAGCAATGCAGGGGGTGTTTCAGTGACCCGCCGGGCGGCATCCGGATGCAAAGAATGCTGGATTCACTTCATCGCGGGCAGGCCGCATGTGCACCGGGAATCCGCCTGCAGGCCTCTAGATCTCGATCGTGCCGGCGATGCAGCCCCGGGCGTTTCCGCCAACCCAGATGGCACCGTCTTCGACGTTGATGTGGATCAAGCCTCTGCGGCCGAGCACCTGCCCCTGGGAGGCCACATAGTTCCGGGGAGCGATGCCCGTATCGGTCAGCCATTGCGCAAAGCCCGCGTTCAGGCTTCCGGTCACGGGATCCTCCCACACCGCCTCTCCTCCAAAGAAGGCGCGCACCTCGAATTGCGACTCGGACCCGGCTGCATGCGGACCGATCACGCCGATTTCGAGATCGTCCAGTTTTCCGGGATCGGGACGCAATGCCAGCACGGCCTCCGCGGAGCGAAGGCGTACGCCCAGCCACCTGGGGCCGTTGACCAGCCACGAAGAATCAAGGATGTCTGCGCGCGGGATCTCCAGGGCCTTGGCAACACGGTCGAGGTCGACTTCCGTGACGGCAGCGTATCGGGTCAATGGCGGAGCCTCGAATGCCATGCGCCCCTCGGCAACACGCACCCGCACCAACCCTGCGGCGCACTCCTGCACAACCAGCCCGTGCGCGGGCACGGTGCCGCCGGCATCGAGCCAGGCCCTGGCCGAACCCAGTGTCGGGTGCCCGGCAAATGGCAGTTCTTCCTTGGCGGTGAAGATCCGGACCCGGTAGTTGGCCTCGGGATCTTCAGGGGGGAGCAGGAAGGTGGTCTCGGAGAGGTTGGTCCAGTTCGCAAACTGTTGCATGTCTTTGGTGCTCAGCCCTGCGGCATCATGCACCACGGCCAGCGGGTTTCCCCGGTATGGTGCTGCTGAGAAGACGTCAACCTCGCTGTACCGGCGCATTTCCGTTCCGCAAATTTAGCAGGAATCCCAGTGGACGCCATGTTTTCAAAGCGGCCGCGTCCACAGGTGAGCGTCGATGGCGGGTATTGCCCGGGGGCCGGGTTCCCGGGATTCGGGGTGAACCCTGCCGGGGCCGGAGGGGATGCATGGAGTCGCCGTCAGGACGCTTGGCCGTCCGGCGGCCGACCGTGGTGGCCAACGCGCACCCACGCCGGACCGCCGACGGCCTTGGCGCGAATGGCCCGCGTGGCAGCGGCGAGCGACACGAAGGCGTGGTCCTCGGCGAAGGCCAGGTAGCCGCTGTCCGGCTGGGCCACGAGGACCCCGGAGGAGAGCAGCTCCCTGCGGAATTCGTTGGTTCGCACGGAAACGCTTGCATGCGACCGTGCCCGGGCCAGCGAGCCCTTGAGCACCACGGCGGTGCCGTCTGGCAGGACGACCGCCTCCGCATGAAGGCCGCCGGCGGAGCCGAGCTCGTGGGTGGCCGTTCGCGTTGCGGGGATGGGCCCGGGCTGTCGTGGGGCGGCTGGGGACGCGAGCTGTTTTGTCTCGAGGTGATCGGCGGTGAGCCGGAGAAGCTCGGCGGTCAGGTTGCTGCGTGAGCGCATCAGGATGATGAAACTGATCACGAACGTCAGCAACAGGGGGAGTGACGCTGCGATCCAGGCGATCTGGCCGCCGTACGGCGTTTCGAGGGAATCGGGGTGCAGCGCCCCGATCGTGGGGACCAGGGCAATGACGGAGATGACCAGTCCGATCGCACCGTAGGCGTATGACTTCTGCCGGTCGAAGCGGTCGCGGAGCTTGTGGATCCGCTCTTCCTTCCGTGCACGTGCTGCATCCCGGGCCCTGCGCGCCTCGGCTTCGGCGCGCCGCTGCCGTTCCGCCGCCTCGCGTTCCTCTTCGAGCGACCCTTCCCGCTGTTGCGCCAGCGCTTGTTGAAGCACGGGGATGACGGTTGTGGCATCGGCATGGAGCCGGCGCAGTTGCCCGACGAGCGGCCCGACCGGGTCGGATAACGTCCCGGGCGCCGGTACCTGCGTGCCGACGGAGACGTAGGTGCTGGTGATTCGGTGGAGCAGCGCGGTTCCCGACACCTGCCAGAAGGTGAATTCGGCCTCGTCGCCAGCGGCGGGACCCTCGGCCCAGCTGCGCAGCCCCTGGGCCAGCCGGTTCACGTTGGCCTCAAGCCCGAGCCGAAGGATTGCGGGGTACTCATGGCTCGCGGATTCGATGCGGCTGAAGGAAGCGACGGGCCGGCCCGGCGCGGGGGAATCCACCAAAAGGCCGGCCCAGTCCCACAAACAGTCCCCGTCGGCCTGCTGCGCCCCGTCCCGATGCGGTGCAGCGAGCGGGAACCGGGGGAAGATGTCCGGAAGCCTCATCCCTCCGGCCCCGCTTCCCTGGAGCAGGGAAGCGATGGTTTCGGCGAGCTCGCCGCGCGTGATTTTCTCCGGGGACGGCGGGGCCGTGGTTCCGGTGGACTCGATCGTGACGACCGGGCAGCACCCCTGGATCCACCAAAGTTCAAGGGTCAGGGCCTCCGGGGTTCCGGCGGCCGGGAAGGAACGTTGGGCACTCGGCAGGTCGGAGTCGCTGGAACCCGGGAACGAGGAGAAGGGAATCGGATCGGTCCGGGTCCCGAGCGGTGCGTGCCCGAGGTCGGGATCGTGCTCGAGATCCACTGCAAAGGCGATTTTCATGGTCCCCCACCTGCGGTTGATGTTTAGAACATCCTAGTGGGGAACCATTTCTTAGGTGGCAAGCACTGCCTTGCCGTGCCTGGCGGGATTTTCACGGTGCGGTTGCCTGGATGGTTGGCGGAACTGGCCAGGGCGGATCCTTCCATTGAACTTCGATGGGCCCGGGCCTAGCATTGCTGGCACGGGCACCGATGCAGCACCCGGCAGGCGCGGTGCCGGTGGAGCCCGGAAACGAACCGGCTGTCCTCGGCAGAGGGGCCGGCAGAGGAATGCGTCGATCGGATCGGGGAGAGCGTCATGGGCGGGACTGCGGCAGGGGCGTCGGCGGCGGAGCTGATGGTGGACCTGATTATTTCCCTGGACGGGTATGCCTCCGCCGAGGGATGGCCCGGCTGGTGGGGCCTGGAGGCACCGGAATACCTCGCCTGGCTCGAACGGGAAGGGCAGAAGCAGCACACCTACCTCCTGGGGGCGAACACCTACCGGCTGATGTCCGCCATGTCGGCGGAGGCGGCGACCGCGGATTCCGGATTCTCCGAGACCGAAGCTGCCAGCCTGACGGGCCTTGCCGGGGTTCCCAAAGTCGTCTTCTCCTCGTCCCTGCGGGCACCCCTGAACTGGCCGAATTCGAGACTGGTGGGCGGGGACGCGGTCGAGGCCGTGGCCGAGATGAAGCGGAGCGGAAACGGACCGATGAGCACCCTCGGGAGCCTCAGCCTGAGCCGGTCGCTACTGGCAGCGGGCCTCGTGGACCGGTTCCGGTTGGTCATCTTCCCGGTGATCACGGGCCGGACCGGCAAGGAACGCATCTATGACGGGTATCCGGACGTGGCACTCGAGATGGTGGACAGCAGGACCTTCGACGGACGGCTTCAGCTGCTCGAATACGTCCCCACCGTGCTCAGCAGTCCGCCGGGCACCGCACCGAAGTAAGCCCGTCCGCCGCGGGGCCGTCATGGACGGTCTCTCCTTGTGGCCAACGCCGACCCCGTCCGGCAGGAGCCGGAGGACGCGGTTGCGGCGCTGCGCCCCGGGGCCCCGCGGGCTAGAAGAGCTGGCGCCAGTTGGTGGCAGCCAGATCCAGCAGTTCGTCTCCCTTGCCTGACATCACGGTCCGGATTGCATAGAGCGCGAAGCCCTTGGCCTGCTCCGCGGTGATGGCCGGCGGCATCGACAGTTCCTGCCGGTCGGTCACCACGTCGATGAGGGCCGGGCCCTCATGGGCCAGCGCCTCGCGCAACGCCCCTGGCAGGTCCTTGGAATTCTCCACCCGGAAGCCGCGGATTCCCAGTGCCGTGGCGACGTCGGCGAAGTTCGGGTTTTCGAGGTCGGTGGCAAAGGTGACGAAGCCGGCCGCCTTCATCTCCAGCTCCACGAAGTTCAGCGACGAGTTGTTGAAGACCACGATCTTCACCGGCAGCTTAGACTGGACCAGGGTGAGCAGGTCGCCCATCAACATGGCCAGCCCGCCGTCGCCCGAGAGCGTCACGACCTGCCGCTCCGGGTGCGTGGCCTGGACCCCGATGGCCTGCGGGATCGAATTGGCCATGGAGCCGTGGCTGAAGGACCCGAGCAGCCGGCGCTTGCCGTTCATGGTGAGGTACCGGGCGGCCCAGACGACCGGGGAGCCGACATCGGCCAGGAACACCGTGTCTTCGTCGGCCAGCTCGTCCAGGGTGCGGGCCAGGTATTGCGGGTGGATCCTGGTGCCCTTGCGCGTCGGCGTGGCCAGGTCGTCGAGCTTCTCGCGGGTCTTGCGGTAGTGCTTCTGCGCGTCGGCCAGGTGCGTGGTGTCGGTCTTCCGCTCAAGCAGCGGCGCCAGGACCTCCAGGGTGTCGGCCACCGTGCCGACCAGGCCCGCGTCGATCTTGGTGCGCCGGCCCAGCTGCTCCCCGCGCACATCGACCTGGATGATCTTCGCGTCCTGCGGGTAGAACTGCTGGTAGGGGAAGTCGGTGCCCAGCAGCAGGATGGTGTCCGCCGCGTCCATGGCCCGGTACCCGGAGGCGAACCCAAGCAGCCCGGTCATCCCGACGTCATAGGGGTTGTCGTACTCGATGTGCTCCTTGCCGCGCAGCGCATGCACCACCGGAGCGCCGAGCAGGTCGGCAATCTGCATGACCTGCGCGTGGGCACCCGCCACGCCGGCGCCGGCCAGGATGGTGACCCGCCGGCCCGCGTTGAGCAGGCCGGCTGCAAGGGCCAGGTCCTCGGGGTGGGGGAGCACCGCGGAGCGGCTGGCGGTGATCACGGAGGTCCGGGTGCCGGTTGCCTGCGCCAGGGCGACGTCGCCGGGCACCACCAGCACCGCCACGCCGCGGCGCTCGATCGCGGTCCGCATGGCGATTTCCAGCAGGCGCGGCATCTGGTCCGGGGTGGAGACGACCTCGCAGAACACGCTGGCCTCGCGGAAAAGCTCGGCCGGGTGGGTTTCCTGGAAGTAGTTGCTGCCGATCTCGGAGCTGGGGATGTGGGCGGCGATGGCCAACACCGGGACCCGGTTGCGGTTCGCGTCGTAGAGGCCGTTGATTAGGTGCAGGTTTCCCGGCCCGCAGCTTCCGGCGCACACGGCCAGGTTCCCGGTCATCTCCGCCTCGGCCCCGGCGGCGAACGCGGCGCTTTCCTCGTGCCGCACACCGAGCCAGGAGACGGATCCGTCCTTGCGCATGGCATCGGTCAGGCCGTTGAGCGAGTCCCCGGCCACCCCGTAGATCCGTTTGACCCCGTTGGCCTTGAGGGTGGCGATCATGTTTTCGGCGACAGTGCCCATCGGTATCTCTTCCTGCTGGTCGGGACGATTGTTCCCCACCCTATGCGGGCGGCGCGGGGCCCGCCAAGGGGGCGGTGCCGGCCACCGGGATTCCTGGCCCGGCCCGGATTGTGGTCCGGGTCGCATTGCTGGCTAAGCTGAATCCCGGAAACACGGTGGCGACGTCGCCACGGGAACAAGGGAACCAAGGACCATGACGCATACGGCTGCCGAGCAGAACCTTCCGGAACTCGCGGTGGGCGAGTTCTATTACGAGCCAACAGGGGAGGGCACCTACCGGTCCACGGTGCACGCCCAAGGCGCCTGGAACCCGCATGAGCAGCACATGGCCCCGGCCACCGGGGTGCTGGTGCACGAACTGGAACTTTTCGCCCCGCGCAGCGACATGCGCATGGCGCGGGTGTCCCTGGACATCTACGGGATCATCCACGGCGGGGAATTCGAGGTCAAAACCCGCATGCTCCGCCCGGGCCGGACCATCGAGCTGATCGAGGCGGAAATGGTTTCGCGCGGCCGCACCTGCATCGTCGCCCGCGGCTGGAGGCTCACGACACTGGACAGTTCCGCGGTGGCAGCCACCGAGGATGCCGCGGTGGTGCACCCCGAGGAGCTTGAGGCCTTCGCCGGCATGACGCCGTGGCCCGGCGGGTACATCGAGGGCCTGGAATTCCGCGGCGCGGACGGCCACCGCCCGGGCAGGGGCATCGTGTGGATGCGCAACAACTTCGAGATGGTGGCCGGAACGCACACCTCGGACCTGGTGCGGCTGCTGGGCATGGTCGACACAGCCAACGGAGTGGCGCCCCGCGTGGAACCGGGACCCGAATCCTGGATGTTCCCGAACGTCGACCTGCAGATCCACATGCATCGCGGGCCGGTGGGCCAGTGGCTCGGGATCCAGGCCCAGCAGACCTACGGCACCGATGGCATCGGGCTGACCAGCGCGGTGCTGCACGATGTGCACGGGCCCTTCGGGCGCAGTGAACAGATCCTCACGGTGCGTCCGGCCCCGGTGCAGAAATAGCGGCAACGGAACCCCGGATCCGAACGGCCAGGGCCGTGCCGATCGGCACCCCCAGGCCTGTGCAGGCATCCCAGCCGGCCGTGGCCAGGTAGGTTCCGTTGTTTCCGGCGATGATGTCGCGGAACCCGGAACCCGTGGTGCCCGCGGGCGCGGCCGCATAGAGGGCCGGTTGAAGCAGCCCGCCGCCGTGCCCGGAGGTCCCGGCCAGCCGCGCCAGCAATGCCGCCCAGAGCGGTGCGACGGCGCTGGTGCCGCCGATGACCATGTCGCTGCCGTCGATGCGCACCTTGTAGCCGGTCCGCGGGTCCGCCACGGCGGAGACGTCCGGAATGCCGCGTCCGTCCAGTGCCGTGGCGGGTGCGGTGCCGGTGGCCACGCTCAGGTGGCCCTGCCATGCCGGGACGTCGAAGGCATCCGAGACCCCGCCGCCGGTGGCAGAATGCGCCGAGTCGTTCCACACCGTTTCCGAGGCCGCCTTCCCGGTGAGCGGATCCGCCAGCAGGCTCGTGCCCCCGCATGCCAGGGCGTGCGGGCTGGAGGCGGGGAAATCTGCATGGTTCTTCCCGTCGGGCACGTTGTCTGCGCTGCCGTTGTCGCCCGCGGCCGCTGTCACCGTGGCTCCCAGCAGCGTGGCGTCGACGAAGGCTTCGTCCATTTGGGTGCGGGCCTGCTCCGTCCATTGGTCCTCTGACTGCCCCCAGCTGATGCTGATTGCCGCCGGGGTGGGGGAATCGTGGGCAGCCCGGGCCACGGCGTCGATGAACCCGGCGTCGGTGTTGGGGGCAAAATAGACCTTGATCTCCGCCTTCTGGGCCAGGGCCCCGGCGACCTCGATGTCCAGCAGCACCTCTCCGTCGGCACCCTGCGGGTCTGCTCCGGGCACGTTCGAGGCCCCGTCGACACCGATGGCGGTGACCTTCGGAACCGGGATGCCCAGGGAGGAGAAATAGGCTTGCAGGTCGGCCATCCCGTAGCCGCCGCCAAGTTCGACGATGGCGATCACCGTTCCGTTGCCGTCGGCTCCTGCGGGGAAGTCGTAGATGCGGGCCAAGTCGAGCGGGGTGTAACTGGCGCTTTGGGTGGCTGCCGGGGAGAAATGAAACCGGGGACGGGCCGCGGGCCTGTCATCGAGTCCGAGCACCGCGGTGATGATTCCATCCAGCTCCGCAGGGACGGACAGGTCGCCGGTGCGGCGGCGCCGCGATGCGGGGGCGTTGCCCTGGAGGATTTCCAGCCGGGTGCCGAAAATCGCCGCCAGGGTCCCGGTGGTTCCTCCGACACGAAGGCAGCGCGTTTGGGGATCGGCGTGGATGATCCGGGCGCCCAACGCGCTGAGGGTTCGGGTGGCCAGCTCGATGTCCGCGGGATCTGCTCCGTGGCCGGTTCCGGGGTCGCCGTCCGGTGGGCCGCCGGGAAGATGCTGTTCGGAAACCGGCCGCCGGCGACGCAGGTAGATGCTGATCTCGATTTCCTGGTCATCGGGAGCCGAAACACGCAGGCCCGGCGTGGCAGCGGGTCCGGGCTCGGGGCCGCGTTCGCTGCCCTGAAGCGGAACGAAGGCCGGTGAATCCTTGGAATGGCTGGAGTGGTTGGCGTCGGTGTTCATGGTGTTGACCGTTTCGGGCTGCAGGGGGGATGGACGGGGTTGCCAAGCTCAAAGATTCCATCGCCGCTCCTGTCTTGATGCTACGACCGGGCGCGGGCTTTCAACAAGGTCGAAGCCGGTCCGCCGATTCGATGTGCAGGACGTTATTCGGGGTGCCTGCTGCGTCGCCGGGCATCCGTTCAGCGGCCAGTTGGGCATGCCGGAAGGCTGCTTCCAGGTCGAGGACTGCTTGTCGGTAGTCGGCATCGGCCCCGCCCGACGCGTGTTCCTGGCGGTGATGGCGGATGTCCTCGGCTGCAGCAAGTGCACGGACGAGGGCCGCGGTCGGCGGCTTGGAGACATCGTTCATTGACGGATGGTTGATGGCCGCCTCGGGATCCAGTTCGTAGCGGCTCCAGGCCCGGAGCACCGATTCGTGGCGTGCGGCCAGGGCCGAGTGCTCGGCCGCCAGGATCGACTCGTGTTCGGCGGCCACTCGGATCCGGAAGATGCGGCAGGAATATTTGTTTGCGGCCAGGACGGTACCTGCCACCGCGGCCAATGTTGCGACGCCGATCCATCGGTCGATCACGGTTGCACCAAGGACCAGCGGTGCCGCCACGCAGGCGCCGGTGAAGACGTACCAGAACCGGGCGTCGGGATCCTGCTCGGAAGCGGGGCGGGTGTTGACGATCCATGTCGTCAGGACGCCAGCGAGCATGGCCAGCGCTCCAAGGATTGGGGCGAGCACCACGCCACCTCCGGGTCCAGGGTCCGGACTCTTGGGATGCCGGGCCTCCTGCATCCATTGCAACCCGGCCCGCGGCATTGGTCAAGGGCCGGGAGCTGTACCGCCTTCGGACCTGGGTGGCACCACCAAGGCTTTTCATCCGAGCGGACTAGGTCAACCGGCCGCCGTGGCCGGAGACCCGCACGATGGGGCGATGGCACGGGACCGCAGGGGCTAGGTGTCCGAAGCTTGATGGCGGCGGCGGGCGGTCGCGGGGTTTGGCCGGTCCGGGGTTCTGCCTCCTCGCGGGCATCGGGAAGTGCTGCGCCACGCCGGCCCGGTAGCATCGGAGGTGCGATTCACCGCAGCTGCGGGAAAAAGCCAACAACAATCCCGCCGCCCAGATCCAAGGATTCCGATGAAGTTAGACAAAAAAGCGCTCAAAGACGATGGATTCGCAGGGTTCCGGCCCATCGAGGCCCTTGAAATCAACCGGATTCCGCAACACCAAGGCATCTTCGCCGTGTTGCGTCCTGCGGGATTTGAGCCGCGGTTCCTCGCCAAGAGCACCGCAGGGGTTTTCAAGAAGAAGAACCCCTCGCTGGCCAACGCCGAGTTGTCCGCCGCATGGGTGGCGGATGCGGAGGTGCTGTTCATCGGCAAGGCCGGCCCCGGAAGCAAGGGCAACCGCGGGCTGCGACGCCAGATCCAGGAATTCGTGGACTTCGGAAAGGGAAAGCCGCCGGGGCACTGGGACGGCCGACTGATCTGGCAGCTGGCCGAAGCGGGGTCCCTGCTGGTGGCATGGAAGGAACTGCCTGCGGAGGCGCTCAACGAAGCCCAAGCGAACTACCATGCGCAGTTCCAGGACCATTACGGGTGCTTGCCGTTCGCCAATCTTGTCCGGGCCCGCGCCTAGCCGGCCAACGACGCCAGCATCGCCTTGACGGACTTCTTCTTCATCGGGACGAACCCGGCGGCCAGGTGCCTGCCGCGGATTTGCCGGTCGGCACGGAACAGCGAGTAGCCGCGCTTGAGCAGGAACCCCAGCGGCTTGCGCCGCTCCTTGATGTCGCGCACGAAGCGGCGGATGGCGGTGGACAGCGGCGAGACCTCGATGTAGTACGCCTGGACGTCCACGCCGAGGCGCTGCAGTGGTCCCAAGATCTCGGACACGAAGATCCCCTCGGACAGCAGCGGGCCGCCATTGAGCTCGATCCCGCGCGTCCCGTCGTAGCTGGAGGTGCTGATCGAATAGTTGGGGACTTGGGTCTGCCCGGATTCCAGCAACTCAATCAAGGCATCGACGGCTTTGTCGCAGTTCCAGGTGCCCGGATGGTCCCAGTCGATTTCCCCGTATCCGGTCTGCGGCAACGGCGTCGCCGGGGTGTGCTCGGAGATCTCCCGGTAGAAGTTGTCCAGCTCCATGTGGGGTCGGCCGAAGCGGTGGGCCAGGTAGGATTTTCCGGATCCGGAGGCCCCTCCGAGCAGTATCAGGGGCGTTTGTTGTTTCGGCACGACACCCATTATTCCCTGCGGGGCATCCGGACCTAGAATCGTGCCCATGAGTCTTTGGAATCCCGATGCCGACCACGCCCTTCACGTACGCGTTGAGGAGTCGTCGGGCGACGCGGAGGCGGATCTGATGGCCGGGGTCGCGCTGCTGAACGCGGTGCGCGAGGGCAGCTTGCCGGCGACGCTGAGGATTTACCGCCCGAACCCGACGGTGGCCTTCGGGCAGCGCGACGTGCGACTGGAGGGGTACGCCCGGGCCGTTGCGGAATCCCTGGAGCAGGGTTTTGCCCCGGTGGTGCGCAAGGCAGGGGGACGGGCTGCGGCCTACCACTCGGGCACGGTGATCGTGGACCACGTCGAGCCGGCCGTCGAGGCCATGATGGGCCACCAGCACCGCTTCAAGGTTTTGGGCCAGCTCTACGCCGATGCCCTGCGAGCCTCGGGGATCGATGCACGGGTGGGGGAGATCCCCGGGGAATACTGCGCCGGCGACTACAGCGTCCACGGCATCCCCGGCGTTGGATCCATGGCGCGGAACCCCGTCAAGCTGGTGGGCACCGCCCAGCGGGTGGTGTCGGGGGCCTGGCTGTTTTCCAGCGTGTTCGTCATCGAGGATTCGGCACCGATCCGTGCGGTGCTGGATTCCGTCTACCGGGCCATGGGGATCGAGATGGACCCGGCCACCGTCGGTGCGGCAGATGATTTGCTGCCCGGCTACACCACCGAAGCCTTCACCAAGGACCTGCTGGCCGAATACGGACGCCACGCCGACCTGGTCGAAACCTAGGCAAAGCCGGAACCCGGTTGGTCAGCGGTTGCGCCGGCCCAGGATGAATCCCGCCCAGAGCGCGGACGCGCAGACGGCCATGGCGAGCAGGAGCCAGCCGGTGACCTGCGACGTGGTCAGGAAGTGCATGCCCGGCGCACCGGTGGCCTCGCCCACGGGTGCGTAGGCGAACCAGCCGAACGTGTCCGCCTCCCGGGGGCCGAGTGCGAAGACCAGGATTCCGGCGAGCAGCAGCAATCCAGCCAGGACCGCGGCGAACACCGGGAGCCTGGTCAGCTGTGCACGTGAGGGGACTTGCGAGGTGGGAGTGGTGTCGTCCATGGGCATCAGTATGCCATGGCCAAGTCCGATAAGCGCTGGTCAGTATCCGGTTGTGTATTCCCGCCAGAGCTCGTCGGGGTCAAGATCGAGGTGCTGGGCGGTGATGGCCTGGGATACCAGCAGCTGCCCGGTGCGGGTGAGGTGTTCGCGCATGGCGGCGGCTGCCTCCTGGCCCTTGCCGGCCTTGATGGCTTCGATGACGGGAGCGTGTTCGCCCAGGATCTCGGTGAGTGAGCGCTCCTTCCCGGCCGTTGAGACCCCCAGCAGCCGGGTGGAATCGCGCAGCCGGTTCACGATGCCGCGGCCGCGGTTGGAACCCGCGGCGCTCAGGATGGTGTCGTGCACCTGTTGGTCCAGGTCGAAGAACTCGTCGAGGGACCCGCGTTCGGCGGCCGAGCGCATGTGGGCCTCAAGGTCGTTGAACGTGGCAGCCAATGCGGGGGTGTTGGCATGGGCGGCTCGAAGCGCAGCCGGAACCTCGAGGGCCAGGCGCAGCGAGAAGATTTCCGCCACGTCGTGCGGGCTGGTGGGGATGACCCGGAATCCGCGGTTGCGCGAGAATTCGATCAGCCCGGCCTCTTCCAGGCGCAGCAGTCCGTCGCGGACCGGCGAGCGCGAGATTCCCAGCTGCTCGGCGAGCTGGTAGACGCTGTAGAGCCGTCCGACTTCCATCTCCCCGCTGCCCACGGAGTGGCGCACGTGGTTCATGACCTGGTCGGTCAGGGACTGCCCGAGTTGGGGCAAGGTGCGTGAATGGGGAATGGTCATGGTCTGATTCTCTCATTTTTCGGGCGCAAGCGGGCGGATGGGAGCTTCTGGCAGCAACCATATCGTTAATTGTACGTAACATGCTACTGTGGCTTCACGTGCCCCGGATGAGAGGTCCTTCCCATGGAAACCATGCCCACCACGGTTGATGCGGTTGCCGAGATGCGTTCGCGCTTGCGCACCGACATGGGAACGCGGGCCGCCTATGTCTCGGACGCCTCGATCTTCAGGCGTATCCCGGCAGCGGTGCTGGAGGTGCGCAGCGAGACGGACATCGCCCTGGCCCTGGCCTACGCACGCTCCGAGGGTTTGTCCGTCACCAGTCGCGGCGGCGGAACCTCGGTGGCTGGCAACGCGATCGGCGAGGGCTTGGTGCTGGACACCTCGCGCTACTTCAACAAGATCCTGTCGATCGACCCGGAGACACGCACCGCGCGCATCCAGCCCGGGGTCGTGTGCGACAAGCTCCGCGACGCGGCGGCGGAGTTCGGGCTGACCTACGGGCCCGATCCCTCCACCCACAGCCGCTGCACCGTCGGCGGCATGGTCGCCAACAACGCCTGCGGCTCCCACTCGCTGGCCTGGGGCACCGCGGCGGACAACGTCGAGTCCGTCAAGGTCATGTTCGCCGACGGGTCCACCGCAACCCTGGGCGCCAACGGAACCGACGACCATGAGCTGGATGTGGGGCTGAAGAAACTGCGCGATGCGAACCTCTCGGTGCTGCGCACCGAGCTCGGCCGCTTCCCCCGGCAGGTCTCCGGCTACGGGCTGCACCACCTGCTGCCGGAAAACGGGTTCAACACCGCCCGCGCCTTCGCCGGGACCGAGGGCACCTGCGGAATCATCACCGAGCTCACCGTGAAGCTGGTGGAAAAACCGCGGGCCACGGCCCTGGCGGTGCTAGCCTTCGCAACGGTCTTCGACGCCGCGGCGGCGGCCGCCACCATGCGCCGCCCCGGCATCACCACGGCCGAGGGCATGGGCGGGGACCTGCTCGACGCGTTGCGCTCGCGCCCCGGACAGGAACTGGCCGGATCCGACCTTCCCGGCATGGGCGGACCCTACGGGCGGATCGAGCGGGCAGGTGGCTGGCTGTTCTGCGAAACCGCGGGGGACACCCCCGAGGCGGCGCGGGCCCTTGCCGTGGCCCTGGCCAGCGAATGCTTGGCCGCGGAGTCGGTCAACGCCATTGACGCGGAAGTCGTCACGGATCCTGCAGCGGCCCGCACGCTGTGGCGGATCCGCGAGGCGGCCGCCGGCATCGTGACCCGGCTTCCGGACGGCGGCGAGGCCTGGCCCTCCTGGGAGGACTCGGCGGTGCCGCCCGAACACCTGGCCGATTACCTGCGCGACCTCTACGCGTTGATGGAGACGCACGGCCTGCGCGGAATCCCGTTCGGCCACTTCGGCGAGGGCTGCGTGCACGTTCGCATCTCCTTCAGCCTGGGCGCCGAGGAAGGCGTGGCGGTCTTCCGCTCCTTCATGGAAGCCGCCGCACAAACCGTGGCCCGCTACGGCGGATCGCTCTCCGGGGAACACGGGGACGGCCGCGCACGCTCCGAACTGCTGGGCACCATGTACAGCGGGGCAGCGATGGGCGCCTTCAAGGACTTCAAGAACATCTTCGATCCCACCGGGCTGTTCAACCCCGGGGTGCTCATCGACCCCGAGCGGATCGATGACAGGCTGCGCCCCGGGCCCGGGCAGCGCACCTTCGAGCTCTCGCCGGTCCATGCGCTCTCCCGGGACAAGGGATCACTGCTCAACGCGGTGAACCGCTGCGTCGGGGTGGGGCTGTGCCGTTCCGACGAGGGGGCGATGTGCCCTTCCTTCCAGGGCACCGGAGATGAGGTGCACTCCACCCGGGGACGGGCCCGGGTGCTCTCCGAAATGTTCCGCGGCGAATCCCTGCCCTCTGCCTACCGCTCCGAGGAGGTCAGGGAGGCCTTGGACTTGTGCCTGTCCTGCAAGGCCTGCGCCTCCGAGTGCCCGGTCAACGTGGACATGGCCACGTACAAGTCCGAATTCCTGCACCGCTTCTACGCCAAGCGGCTGCGCCCCATGGCCCACTACACCATGGGCTGGCTGCCGGTCCTGACCCGGATCCTGCATGCGGTCCCCGGGGCGGCCGTTGCCGCCAACGCGCTGCTGCGGCTCAAGCCGGTGGAGAAGCTGGTGAAGAGGCTCGGCGGCATCGAGCCGACCCGCACCATGATCACCTTCGCCCCCGAATCCCTGCAGCGCTGGTTCGCCAAGCGCCCGAAGAGCACCGCCGCGGCCGGTGCCGCCGGCTCCACCGTGGTGCTCTGGCCGGATTCCTTCAACAACCACCTGGACACTTCCCCGGGCAAGGCCGCCGTCGAGGTGCTCGAGGCCTTGGGCTACACGGTCATCGTTCCCGACGGCTTCGTCTGCTGCGGGCTGACCTGGCACTCCACCGGCCAGCTGGAGGCCGCCCGCCGGGTCATCCGGCACACGCTGACGGTCATGGAACCGCTGCTGGATGTCGGCTACCCGGTCATCGGGCTAGAGCCCTCCTGCACCGTGATGCTGGGACACGAAATCACCGAGCTGCTCCCGGACGACCCGCCCGCAGCCGCCCTGGCCGCCGCCGTGGTGCCCTTCGGCGACCTGGTCGCCGGACACCTGCCGGAGGACGGCAAGCCCGGCGCCGCCTGGCCCTTCGGTGTGCTGGGCGCCGGGGCGGTCTCCCAGGTCCACTGCCACGAACGTTCCCTGGGTGACCACTCCGGAACCGCGAGGGTGCTGGCCTCGGTGGGGATAGACGAGCGGGAGATCGACACCGGGTGCTGCGGGCTGGCCGGAAACTGGGGCTTCGAGCCCGGGCACGCCGAGCTCTCCCGCTCCCTCGGCGAGCGCGAGCTCTTCCCGGCGATCCGCGGGCGGGCCGAGGGGGACCTGGTGCTGGCCGACGGCTTCTCCTGCCGCACCCAGATCTCCGAGGGCACCGAGGCGAGGGGCATGCACCTGGCCCAGGTGCTCGCCGCGGCGCGGCTGGAGCCCTAGGCGCCGCACGCACACGCACTGTGCGCGGGTGGGCATTGCGTGGCGGGAGGGACCGGGCAATACTCGGCCTAATGCACCGAGCATTGCCCGACCCCGGAGGTACACGACATGGCCGAGATGCCGGCACCCACGCACTATCCGCCCATGCTCACCGGACTGGCCGGCAAACGCGTCCTGGTCACCGGAGGTGCCGGGGGACTGGGCGCGGCCATGGCCCGTACGCTGGCCGGCCAAGGTGCGCACCTGGTCGTTGCCGATCGCGACGGGGCCGCGGCCGACGCGCTGGCGCGGGAGATCAACGGGGAAACGTGGGAAATGGACTTCCTGGACACCGCCGCCCTCGAATCGCCGCGGCTGGAGGTGGACGTGCTCATCAACAACGCCGGGGTCCAAACCATCGCCCCGATCCAGGACTTCGAGCCCGCAGCCTTCCGCCGGATCCTCACCCTGATGCTCGAGGTCCCGTTCCTGCTCACCCGGGCGGCCCTGCCGCACATGTACCGGCAGGGATATGGGCGCATCATCAACATATCCTCCATCCATGGCCTGCGCGCCTCCGAGTTCAAGTCGGCCTACGTGGCGGCCAAGCACGGGCTGGAAGGATTCTCCAAGGCCACCGCCCGGGAGGGCGGACCGCACGGGGTCACCAGCAATTGCGTGAACCCCGGCTACGTGCGCACCGCCATGGTCGAAGGACAGGTCAAGGACCAAGCCGCCACCCACGGGATCGGCGAGGGTGCCGTGCTGGAAACGGTCATGCTCGCCAGGAACGCGATCAAGCGGCTCGTTGAACCGCACGAGGTCGCAACGCTCGTTGCCTTCCTGGCCTCGGAGCAGGCCGCCATGGTCACCGGGGCCTCCTACGTGCTCGACGGCGGGTGGAACGCGTGATGCGCGCCGCGATCCTGCGCGAGCTGCCCGCCGGCGCGACCGTTCCCTACGCCCAAAGCCGCCCGTTGGGGATCGAGGAGCTTGACAGCCCGCGCCCGCGCGCCGGTGAGGTCGGGGTGGACATCATCCTCTCCTCGCTGTGCCACTCGGACCTCTCGGTCGTCAACGGCTCCCGTCCCCGGCCGTTGCCCATGGCCCTGGGTCACGAGGCCGTCGGCCGGGTCGCCAGCCTGGGCGAGGGGGTGAACCACCTGCAGGTCGGCGCCAAGGTCGTGCTGGTCTTCGTGCCCAGCTGCGGGGATTGCCGGGCCTGCGCGGCCGGGCGCCCGGCGCTGTGCCACCGGGCCGCGGCCAGCAACACCGACGGGAACCTGCTGCACGGCCCGGCACTGCTGCGGGGGCCACACGGGGAGCGGATCAACCACCACCTGGGCGTATCGGCCTTTGCCAGCCACGCGGTGGTGGCCGCCGAGTCACTGGTGCCCATCGACGAGGACGTGCCCGACGAGGTCGCGGCCATGTTCGGCTGCGCCGTGCTCACCGGCATCGGCGCGATCCGCCACACCGCGCGGCTCGAGGCGGGCCAATCGGTGATCGTCTACGGATTGGGTGCCGTGGGGCTGGCGGCGGTCATGGGCGCGGCGCTCCAGGGCGCCGGCAGCATCATCGCCATCGACCCGAACACTGACAAGCACGCCCTGGCGCTGGCCTGCGGAGCCACCGCCGTCGGCACCCCCGAGGAAGCCGGCGACCTGGTCGCCGCGGCCACCGGCGACGGGGTCGACGTCGCGATCGAGGCCTCCGGCTCCGCGGCAGTGATCGGACAGGCCCTGGGTGTGCTGACCCGCGGCGGTGCGGTGGTCTGCGTGGGGCTGCCGCACCCGGAGGCGCAGCTGACCGTGCCGGCGCTGGGCTTCGCCGGCGCGGGAAAACGACTGCTGGGGTCCTACATGGGGGACGCCCGCCCGGCCGAGGACATCGCCTTTTACGTCCGGGCCTGGCGCGAGGGCCGGCTTCCGGTGCACCTGCTGCACACCGACACCCGCCCGCTGGACCGGATCAACGAGGCGCTGGACGCGCTGGGCGAGGGCAGGGTCATTCGCCGGCTGCTGGTGCCGTAGTACGGCAGGGGTTGTGTCTGCGTCCCCACGTCGTCCGCACTGCGCCACGGCGCCCGCAGGAGTGTCCTTGGCGGCCGGAATGCCCGATAGGGGACTCGAGGCGTTTCGTTCGGGAGCACCGCCACCGCGACGATCCGCGCGTGGCAGCCCGACGCTCCAGCCGCCCGGGGCCGGAACCACCGATATGCCGAGCGCGGCAGGGGCAGGCCCGTAGGGTGAAGTCATGACGGCACGCATTGACAAGGCAGGCAGGCTCTCCGACGTGCTCGCAAGCCTCGACGATGCCGGTGTGCGGCGGCTCCTCGAAACCGCACAGCCCGTTGGCACAGGCATCGGGGGAACCACCAAGACGGCCAGCATCGGCGGAACGGCCGTGTTTGTGAAACAGCTCCCGCTGACCCGCAGCGAAGAGGCGGACCCGACCTCCACGGCCATCCGCCTCCGGCTTCCCTTCACCTGCCACTACGGGATAGGAAGCCCGACCCACGGAGTCGGCCGGGAACTGGCGGCACACCAGGCGACCACCGGGTGGGTTCGCGATGGATCGGCGGACTTCTTCCCGCTTTTGCTGGAGTGGAGAGTCATTGACCTGAAGTCCGCATCGGACCTGCATGAATTTGACGGCGATGCTCCGCAGCGCCGATGGGGGACTCATTGGCCCGAGGTCCAGCGGGAACTCACCGCGATGAAGGACGCAAGCAAGAGCATGGTGCTCTTCCTCGAGCACGTGCCGGAGACGTTGGGCGCCTGGCTGCACAGGAGTCTGGCCGCCGGAACCGGGGCGAGCGTTTTCGCCGACGTGGTCGCCCAGCTCATGGAGGCCGCGGCATGGATGGATACGCAAGGGTTCCAGCACTTCGATGCACATCCGGGCAACATCCTGGTGCACGAGGGCAGGTTGCTGTTCACGGACTTCGGCCTCGCGCTTTACCGCGGGTTCGAGCTCACCGTGGAGGAAAAAAACTCCATGGTCGCGCATGCAGGCTTTGACCGTGATACAGCCCTGATGCACCTGTTCCACTGGGTGCTTTTCGAGCTCGGCCTTACCTCCGGTGCGCAGCGCCTGGAACTGCTTCGTGCCGCTGCCGCCGACCCTGCCACGCAGGCACTGGACCCGGTACGCGTGGCGCTCGGCGAAAGCGCCGACCTGATTGCCCGGCATGCGGCCGTAGCCGTCTACGTCACCGAGATGTTCGGCATCCTCATGAACGATGCGTCCGCTACCCGATACGACAGCACGATCGGTGACCTGGGAGTTTGAAGCCCTTGCCATCCCGGGTCGACGGTGTTTGTTGGACTTTCGATATCCAGGATCCAAGTGCTTCCTCGCGGATGCCGGTCAGAACAATGCGTCGGCGGTTCCGATGACGGCCGAGATGAGGAACGCCACCGCGCAGAAGATCAAGCACCAGGCCATGACTTGGAAGGACGCGAACACTCTTGCGACGCGGTTGCGAGGCAGCGGCTTTCCGCCACGGTGTGCAGGCTCCGAGCGGGTGGGCCGTTCCGTCCTGATGGAGTGGACAATGACCGCCGCAAGCACAACAAAAAGTACCCACGTGATGATCAGGTCCATTGCCTAAGTCCTTCTCGGTAGTTGGGAGGATTCATCATTCCTTGAACAACGGTGTGGGCGGCGAAAACACGGAAACCGTGCCTTCGCCGCCCACACCGAGGATCAATGCCGGTCAGTGGCCGCGCTTGATCCACTCGTCCAGGTTCGGTGCCTCGGCACCGATCGTGGTGGCATCCCCGTGGCCGGTGTTCACCACCGTGCTCGCCGGCAGGGTGAGCAGGCGTTCGCGGATCGAGTCGATGATCGTCTCGAAGCTCGAATAGCTGCGCCCGGTGGCACCCGGGCCGCCGTTGAACAGCGTGTCCCCGGAGAACAGGGTGCCCAGCGATTCCACGTAGAAGCAGGTGGAACCGGGGGAGTGCCCGGGGGTGTGCAGGGCCACCAGCGTGGTGCCGGCAACCTCGAACTCCTGCCCGTCGGTGATCTCGTGGTCAGCGGTGGTTCCGGGGAACACGTTCTCCCAGAGCATCGTGTCGGCCGGGTTCAGGTGGATCGGTGCCTCGACCAGGTCGGCGAATTCGCGGGCGTAGCGGATGTGGTCGTCGTGCCCGTGGGTCAGCAGCACGGCCTTGACCGCGCGGTTGCCCACCACTTCCTTGATTTTGGCCGGTTCGTGGGCCGGGTCGATCACGAAGACCTCATCCTGGTTCCCGATGATCCAGACGTTGTTGTCCACCTCCCAGGTGCCCCCGTCCAGGGAGAACGTGCCGGAGGTGACGATGTTTTGGATCTGTGCCGACATTAGAGTTCCACCACCGAACGCAGGACCTTGCCCTCGCCCATCTTGGTGAAGGCGGCCTCCACATCGCCGAGCCCGATGCGTTCGGAGACGAACGCATCCAGGTCCAGGCGGCCGAGCTTGTACTGCTCCACCAGCATCGGGAAGTCGCGCGAGGGCAGGCAATCGCCGTACCAGGAGGACTTCAGCGATCCGCCGTGGCCGAAGACATCCAGCAGCGGCAGCTCCAGCTTCATCTCCGGGGTCGGGACCCCGACCAGCACCACCCGTCCGGCCAGGTCGCGGGCGTAGAACGCCTGCTTGTAGGTCTCCGGGCGGCCCACGGCCTCGATGACCACATCGGCACCGAAGCCGCCGGTGTGCGACTTGATGCCCTCGACCGCGTCGGTGGTCTTGGAGTTCACGGTGTGCGTGGCACCCATGTTCCTGGCCATGGCCAGCTTGTCGTCGTCGATGTCCACGGCCACGATGGTGGTCGCCCCGGCCAGCTTCGCCCCGGCGATCGCGGCAATGCCGACGCCGCCGCAGCCGATTACGGCCACGGACTCGCCGCGCTTGACCTCTCCGGTGTTCATGGCCGCACCGATGCCGGCCATGACGCCGCAGCCCAGCAGGCCCACGGCGGCGGCGTCGACATCCTCATCGACCTTGGTGCACTGGCCGGCGGCGACCAGGGTCTTTTCGGCGAACGCGCCGATGCCCAGGGCGGGGGAGAGCTCGGTGCCGTCCTCCAGGGTCATCTTGTGGGTGGCGTTGGCGGTGTTGAAGCAGTACTGGGCCTGGCCCTTGGCACAGGCGCGGCACTGCCCGCAGACCGCGCGCCAGTTCAGGATCACCCGGTCGCCGACGGCGACGTTGGCCACGCCGTCGCCGATCTTCGAGACCACGCCGGTGGCCTCGTGGCCGAGCAGGTACGGGTAGTCGTTGCCGATCCCGCCGAGTTTGTAGTGCAGGTCGGTGTGGCAGACGCCGCAGGTGAGGATGTCAACGACTGCCTCGCCCGGACCCGGGTCCGGAACCACGATGGTCACCGTCTCGACGGGGGCGTCCTTGGCACGGACAATGACGGCCTGGACCTTTTGTGACATGTCACTCCATTCATGCGCGGTCGCAATCATGCGACGCAAAGCTTAACGAGGAAGGGGCGCCGTCCGCCTTTCGGCGAGGGGCACCCCTCCATCCAATCACAGCCCGACTAGACCCGCTCGACAACTTCCTCAATCCGCGGGTTTGTTGCGGAGGTCCCGTCCGGGAAGATCAGGGTCGGGACCGTCTGGTTCCCGCCGTTGAAGGATTCCACCAGCTCCGCGGTGCCTTCCACTTCCTCGATGTTTACCTCGGTGTAGCCGATTCCCTTGGCATCCATCAGGCGCTTGAGGTTGCGGCAATAGCCGCACCACGAGGTGGTGAACATCGTGACCGCACCGGCTTCGGGGATGTATGGGGCAATTTTTTCATTTTCGCTCATACCTGATGTAACCACGGACATGGGAGTCTTATTTCAGGTTCCTTCACGTGCAGCGGGAAAGCACGCGTTCCCCTGCCGGCGCATGACAACCTGCTCCGGTACGGTTGCGCCGATGGCCTCCACCTTTGGGGTGCTTTTCGGCTGACGTGCCATGGATTTGAGGCGAACCATTTCTTGGCGACTGCTGGGCCTTCAGGGTTTCCTGGCTCCGCCCACACCCGGCACCGAGGTGACTTGCTTCATCCACTCCACGATCAGAGGTTCGTCGATGTCGTCAATGGATTCAAGCTCCACGCCTCGCGTCGCCTTGCCCATCCCCACCGGCGTCACCGGCGGTACGGGTTCCAAGGCCGTGCCGTTGACGAACATGAGCTTGACGTGCCGGGCAAAGCCGCCGCAGCTGAAGCACCACCCGTCGCCGACACCGTAGTACGCCATGCCCCATTTCACCGAGCGCTGCAGGCCGGGCAGCGTCCTGGCGGCCAGCGCATCGACCGCCTCGGCGATGCCGCGCTGTGGCTGTGGAAGGCTGGCGAGGTAGGCGAAGACCGGCTTGTCGCCGACCGCCGCTTTTGCGGGGCTGGCCCTGCCGGTCATGGCTTCCGGCAGCGTGATGGTGGCGTCGACCGGCGGCGCAAGGCGTGTGGCAGGTTTCAGGACTTTCGGCTTCCCGTTTTCCGTGCTGCTCATGGACGGAATTATCCCCTGCGCCGCGGAAAAATGCACCGGCCGTGCTCAGGCGTGCTTGACCCGCCGCGGCGAAGGATAGGGCGCGTTGCTCCGGCAGCGGGCGGCTCGCTTTTTGCTCCCGCTGCTGTTCTCGCTAGTCGAACATCGACACGCTTTGCCGGTCCCGGCGATGGCGATTCTGCTTGGAGCCGGGTCGCGTTGATTTTCCATTTGAGCCGATTGATGTGTTCACGACCGAACTGACGTTGGGCAATCCCACGGGCTTGGTTCACGGAGCCGACAGCTTGAACGAAGACCGGATGGCGGCGTTTGCCCGTTGGACAAGCCTGAGCAAAACAACACTTCTGCTTGAACCCACAACTACGACCGCCAACTATCGGGTCAGGATCTTCATTGCGGGCAATGCACTGTCCTTCGCCGGTCATCTGATGCTCGGATCGGCGTGTGCCTGACTGGATCTCGGCGGTGCTCCGCAGCCGCAGGAGTAGATCGTCCAAGAATGCGGTGCCGGATTTGTGGACAGGCAGGGGAGACAGATTCCGGGAAGTCAGTCCTGTCGGGGCAGATAGCGCGTAGGCTCAAGTCAAGGGCAGTTCTACTTCGATGGAGGTGGCGTAATGCCGAAGATGTACCAAAGCGCTCCGCTTATCGTCTTGATAGTTGTCTTGGTTGTTTTCGCTTTCACTCAGTGGCTTCCGCTGTTGTTGCTCCTCCCCGCCGGTGCCGCGATGATGCTGGCCGGCAAACACGGAGTCACGACCAATCTTTATGAGAAGTCTCGGAAGAATGAACCTCCATATGAGTGATCCGGGCGCCTACGCGAAGTGATTGCAACGAGCTTTGGCGTCCGCCGTCGCCCGCACGGCTGCTGTATACCCGTAGGCCGAACTCTGACCGGACGCGTTCTAAAACCCGACGACGGTGTCGATCTGAACCTTCGCACCCGATGGGAGTGCCGCGACCTGGACAGTGGTGCGTACAGGGAAAGGCTCATGCAAGTGCCTGGCATAGACGGCGTTGACCGCTTCAAAGTCGATGTAGTCGGTCAGGTAGATCGTGGTGCGCAGGATATTCGAAAGGCCCAGGCCGAGCTCACCCAGCAGCGTTTTCAGGTTGTTCATCATCGCCTCGCACTGCAGAGCAACGTCTTCTGAGACAAGAGAACCGTCATCGGTTCGCTGACCGATGATTCCGGCGGTGTAGCCAGTATTCCCATGCCGCACGAAGTGCGAGAACGGTGCCGTGGACTGGTGGAGAAGCGGACTGAAGTGGTGTTCAGGCATGGAGAATTCTCTCGACTTTCTTTGGGAAGAAACGGCCGGCACGATGGTTGCAACGTTACATTGATGCCGCGTGGCATCGCCTACGTGCCGCACTAGCCGTCGGCTGAACACGTCAGACGGGATATTCCCCAAGGGAAACCCCAATGGGACATTAATGGAAGAGCCCCATGGAAACGTTCCATGGGGGCCTCAATAATGTGCCGAAAACGCTCCATCGGATTGGAGGAGTTGACCCGAGAATTGGGGGAACCCTTACCGGGCTCGGGGACGGCACTCGAATTCAGCGACATTGGATATTTCCCAGATCGCATTCACGTCAATTGAGACGGGAGTACATATACATGTCTTTTCGCTGCCCGCCGACTTCCTGCCAACCATGCAGCAACCCCTCGCGACTGTAGCCGCAGCGCTCTGCAGCTCGCCAAGATCCTTCATTCCAGGGCTCAACGTAAAGTTCCAACCGATGTATACCGGGCAAGCCAAGCCCCCACCCTGATACGGCATCCAGGGCGGCGGAGACTATTCCTTTGTTTCGATGAGACGGACCAATCCAATATCCGACGCTGGCGCGGCCTTGACCAGAATTTTTCAGCCAGAGTCCGATTTGGCCCAGTGCCTGATCAGAGCGTGCATCCGCGATGGCGAATGAATAGCCGGATCGATCTACAAGCCGATGGTGCTGCCGGTTGATGAAATCAAGTATTTCCTCGTCCGAACCATTCGCTGGAACAGTCGTGATCAAGGGAATTAATGGATCGATCGAGGCTTCTCGAACCAACCCAGCATCCTTCACATCGAATGGGCGTAGACGATAATCCAAGGCATCCAAAACGGGCTGGTTCAGAGGGTCCATTCAGAAAGCCTAACTGTCCTGGGTGACGACGAACTCCGTAAATCTACGACGCCAAGACTTCTCCGT
The DNA here is from genome assembly GCA_024207135.1 of Arthrobacter sp. C2. Taxonomy (GTDB): domain Bacteria; phylum Actinomycetota; class Actinomycetes; order Actinomycetales; family Micrococcaceae; genus Paeniglutamicibacter. Next base: position 588,647 of record CP042428.1, read on the forward strand.
AAGCGCGTGCCTGGCTGGCTGGCAGATTCATGACGCGGCGTGGCCCGGATTTCGATACGTGCTCGTTCCGAAGGCGGAACATCTCCGGGACGCTCCAGGCGTCGTTCGGATGCCGCGTGTGTCGTTACGGCTTGGGCGTCGATGAAGTCCTCGGGGTCGGGGCTTTGTCCCAAGCGTTTCCGCTGGCGACCGAGAACGAAGCGTTCATCCCAGGCGCGAGAATCGTTGCTTCGAAGGCGAGGCAGCGGTGTACTCGCCAGGACAACTCACATCATGCCGTTATTTGCGTAGTCCGGTATCGCAGGGCGATCGCCCCCGATCGGAAATCATGGCGATCCACGAGCTCGAGCTGGATGCGCTCGCGCAGACCGGCGAGCAACGTCGGCCCATGTCCGGCAAGGACCGGCTGCACGAGGAACTCGTACTCGTCGATCAGTCCCAGATTCGCCAACGCCAGGGGGAGCGTCACGCCACCGACCCACAGGCCACCGCCTGGCTCCTGCTTGAGCCGCTGCACCGCTTGCCCCAAGTCGCCTCTTAGCAGCTCGGCATTCCAATCGACCCCGCCAAGCGTGCTCGACACGACGTACTTCTTCGCCCGGTCGATGGCCTCGGCGAACGGGGTCTGCCACGCATCCACCCAGCCAGGCCACGTGCCCGTGTCCGGCTTCCGCCACGCCGACTCCATCATCTCGTAGGTCACCCGGCCGAACAGCAGGGCATCGGCTCGCTCCATCTCGGCGGTCCAGTAGCTCATCGATTCCTCGTCCGGTGGGAGCCCTGCCTCGTGATGGCAGCAGCCGTCGAGCGTGACGTTGATCGAGTATCGAAGTTCTCTCATCTCGTTGCTCTCCCTTTGATACGAGCAGTGAGTTTCACAGAACCGTCCACCAACCAGGTCACTGCTGCGCCTGAACCGTCCATGGTCCGAGGATAGGCAGCCTCGCGGTGTAGCGGAAGTGCCAGCGCGCGAACCCGGTCTGGATGAGCCCGCCGCGAGTCACGCATTTGGCCTCGTTCTCAACCCCGGGTGAACCGTCGCAGTTGGGAGTCGGCCAACGGGATGCTGCTCTGGAAGCGCAGCGCAATATCGTTTTCCTGTTCTGAAAGCGCGTCAGGGAACCCTCAACGGGACTTCGTCGTGTTGGAAAGAAGTCCTCTGTCGCCCTTTTTCAACAGGCCTGGGAAAGTTCTGTATATTCTCCCGTTATCGGTAGCTAAACCAAGAATGCCGGTCTTAGCATCCACCCTGGGTATGGAAGGCACGGAACCCGGAGAAGAATTCGGATACCCCGGCTGAGCCGCAACCGTTGGTAATTAGGTAGCCGTAGCCGACGATTGCTACCGCAAACCCGGCAGCAGCAATGGCGAGCAGGATCCAAACGGCCTGATTTCGGCTGATGCGAGCGGCCAAGATGTCTCCATTGGTCGATGACTCGGATTCGTGCCGAGGGTCTTTACGGTAACAGTACGTATGTGAAGTTGCCCGCAATGGCAATCGAATATCGAACTGCGTCTAAGCCGAACGAACACACGGCAGTGTGTTGGGGTGAGCGAAAACGAGCGTTTCAGGCATGGAGCGGTCGCTATTGAAATAGACCGAACACGTTACCCCAGTGATTCACTCGCCCCGACCGTGCACCGGTCTAGCGTTCGCCGGCGGTACGCCGACCTCGTGGATGGTGTGGCCGCTGCAGGCCGTCTTGGTTACGGTGGCCCGCTCGATGCGCGACACGGTAAACCATCGCACTGCGTTGCGCATTCGGCACCACCCAACTAGATACCACTGGCCGTTCGTGGAGGCGAACAGCACAGGTTCGACGTCGCGGGTGGTCGTGGTGCCGTCTCCCGATGAGTAGCGAATGCGGATTACCCGCTGCTCGACCATCGCCTCCTCCAGGGCCGACCTGGTTGCGCGAGAAGAAGAGGGAAGCTTGTTGACCCAGACTCGGTGGGCCAGCTCGTCGGCCCTTGCTCGGGTTCCGGGATCGAGGACGTCCAGGATCTTCTGGATACCGGCTGCTGCCAGATCGGCGTAGGGGGCATCGGGGGCAGCGGACACGGCTGCCATGAGCGCCACGGCCTGTGCCGGGGACAGGCTGACAGGCGGCAGGGACGCGCCGACGGTCAAGCCGTAGCCACCGCCCGGACCTGGCCGCGACCATAAAGGCGCACCGCTGTTCTCTAACGCATCGAGGTCCCTCTTGATCGTGCGCACGGACACCTCGAACTCTCTCGCCAACCGTTCGGCAGAGATCCCCCGCGCGCCGCTGCGGCGCAACATCTCGGATAGGGCATGGAGCCGTTCGGCTCGTTTCACAGTTCAAATCCCGGTGAATTCATGACATAAATAGTGACACACCATTGTCCGCGGAGCCTGCGAGAGTTGTGACATGACAACCGCTAAGAACAGTCCGACCATCATTCTCATCGCCGGCCACTGGCTGGGCGCTTGGGCGTGGAATGAAGTCCTTGAACACCTGAAGACCGACCACTATCGTGCCATCGCAATGACGCTGCCTGGTCTTGACGGGGATGATTCTGAACGTTCTGCGAAGACTCTTGACGACCAGGCAGACGCGATCCTTGGCGTCATTTCTCAACACGGAAATCTGCCCGCGATTCTTGTTGCCCACAGTGGGGCCAACGCCCCCGTCAGCCTCGTCCTTGACCAGCACCCAGAGCTTGTCCGCCGAGTGGTGTGGGTCGACTCCGGCCCTGTGGGGGCGGGCAGTGTCTTCGCCCCCGAATTCCCGGATGAATCCCATGAGTTGCCGCTGCCGTCGTTCGATGTGCTCGCGCAGCAGGCTAGTCTCGAAGGCCTGAGCGCAGATGTCCTCGAACGCTTTCGCGCACTTGCCGTACCGGAGCCCGGCCCTGTGCTTCGTCAGCCCGTCGAACTCACGAACGAGGCCCGCCGCAACGTCCCGACCACCCTGGTGTGCTGCTCGATCTCGAGTGAACAGGTGATGGAGCTGGCCCGGGCAGGCCATCCCATGTTTGCCGAAGTTGCGAACCTCGAGCACCTCAATGTCTTGGACCTCCCCACAGGGCACTGGCCCATGTGGAGCCGCCCCCTCGACCTCGCCAAGATCATTGACTCAGCGACTTCACTTGACAACTGAACCGCAAGTAGCGGGAAAGGAACGGCTGAATGCGGCTGACCCGCTCGCGCTACTGAAAGGATCCATGTCGCACCGTATGGCTGCACTAGCGCGGCACCGCTGATTGGAAACCGCTGGCGTTGCTAACGGTGACGGATTGCCGCCGGTCATGACGACCGAAAACGACCGTTTGTGGCGGCGATCTAGACCGCTACGCTCCTCTGCCGGCGGTGGACGATGGAATGAAACAAGAACGCAGTGGCAGCCACAATCATCAGAAGAATTGACACGGGCCCCCACCATTCCGGCAGCCGAGCGGCAAATACGATCCCAACCAGGCCTAACACGATCGATGCCCCGAACAAGTAGCGACTCCATGTAGTCGTATACCGGCCGTAGCCGAAATTAGCCACGGCTCCCGGTGGAAATACCTCGAGGCGGTCCGCAGGTGCACCGCATCGATCGTTTTCGACGTGCCCGAAGGGGAACCCCGACCGGGCAACGTATGGGGTCGGCCGCGAGTATTGTTGACTGGTGTTTGAACCGCGTCAGCTTAGTGAAGATGTCAGCATGCGCCTACTGCGCTCGAGCGATGGGCCAGCGCTTGCCGCTGCGTATGTGCGTAACCGCGAGTACCTCTCTCCATGGGAGCCGGTGCGTCCCGAGGAGTACTACACCGAGGCGTGGCAGGCCGCAGACATTGCCCGGCGCCTCGCTGCGGAGAAATCCGGCGAGGGATATCCCTTGGGTTTGTTTTTCGACGATACCCTTGTGGGCCGTTTCAACGTGGCCGGAATCGTGCGCGGCCCCTTCCAGAGCGCGGGGCTGGGTTACTGGGTCGATAGCGCCTACGCGGGCCGCGGACTTGCCTCTGCGGCAGTTCAGGTGATCGTCGAAACAGCACGCGACGAACTCGGACTGCACCGCTTGGAAGCGAGCACGCTTTTGCACAATGCCGGATCGCAACGGGTGCTATTGAAGGCGGGTTTCCGGTTGATCGGTATGGCTCCGCGGTACTTGCAGATTGCCGGGGAATGGCAAGACCACAACCTCTACCAAGTGGTCCTCCACGACTAAACCCCGGGCTTTCACGTCAACGAACCTCCGCGACCGGAGGCGTAGCTGAATCTCCGTATGCGGAACGCTTCGCGGGACGTGTGATGGACAATTGAACGCCGCGGGCCGCCGCAACGCATGGCCTCGAAAGCTTACGGAAACGAGGTGCCGGCTGGGGCACGGTGGATGGGCCCGAGGTGGCTTGCGCACCCGATGAGGCCGCTTCGTTCGATGCGAAACTAGGTCTTGCTGCCGGTGAGCGCGAGCGAACCGCCAAGGCCGATCATCACCACGCCGCCGCCGGCACCCATGTGCGAGAGACGTTTCGGGTTGCGGGCGAACCACGCCCGTGCCGTGCCGGCCGTGAGTGCCCAGACGCTGTCACTGGCCAGGCCAATTCCAAAGAAGATCATCCCGAGGGTCGCCATTTGCAGCGGGATGGCACCGTTTTCGTAGCTGACGAACTGCGGGAGCACGGCCACGAAGAACACGATGGTCTTGGGGTTGGATACCCCGACGAAGAATCCCTCGCGGAGGAGGCGGAACGACGACGGTCGAGCCCTTGGCGAGGCGGCGGTGTCGGTGTGGTCGTTGCGGTGGCGGATCGCCTGCACTCCCAGGTACATCAAGTAGCCGGCTCCGACGAATTTGATGATGATGAAGACGACCACGGATTCTGCGACGATGGATCCGACGCCGAGGGACACGAGGGCTATGGCCGGGAGTGCCCCGAGTGCGTTCCCGATCACGCTGAGAAAGCCGCCCTTGCGGCCCAGGGAGAGCGACCGGCCGATGACAAAGAGCACGCTCGGGCCGGGAATGAGGATGAGGGCGAAGGCGGCGAGAGCGAAGGCCCAGCCGTTGGCCGCAGGTAGCATGTCGACTCCATTTCACGGTGCGTTGATGCGTCGAATCTATCGGAAATCCAACCGCACTGCGGCGACACGCGCTCGTCTGCGGGGAACCCGCATGAGTTCTTCTTCACCGCTGGAACAGTCGCAGCGTCCTGCACGGGGCGTATTTGGATGGGTGTTCAGTCTCGAAAGCCGGTTCCTTAACGGACTAATCGAATATCGACCGGTGACTGTCGAAGGCGACTGCACTGAGTGCCCGAAGCCCTTTGCGCTTCGTCTAGAGCGCCCGTAAGGGGAACCTCTACTGGGACTGTCCCAGTTAGTTACGGGGCAGCGTATTGCCGTGTTTCGGTGGTCCATGTTGAGTGAGATCTTGCTAATGGTCTAGTTGCGGTGAGATGGGGCAATTGGAAGGTATATGCAAAATATTTATATTTTTTATAAATATTGAAAAACTATGTGTCATAAAATGAATTATCGGCGATAGGTTCAAAATTTTCGGGTAAGCATTTCTCTTGCGAGACATCGGCAGGCTTGCCTTGATGCAAATCCCGACGTCCTCCCCATACCTATCCAGCGATGAATGACCCGAAGGCCACCGCCTTGCTGAAGTACTTGAAAGCCGACGACGTCGTGGAATGGGCGGGTTCCCGGCAACCTGTGAAACACGAAGAAGGCGACCCGGATTTGAGTCGCCTTCTTCAGTCCTGCCCCTAGTTCGTGCGCACCCCGGAAAGGATATCGTGGTCGCGGAACACGACGGTGTTCTCGGGGGTGATCCAGTCCGGGAGTTCGCTAGTTTCATCGCCTGCGTTCTCAACATCCTGGATCATCTTGGTGGTTAGGTCCACCAAGACCCTGGTCTGGTCCGCGGCCCGGGTTCCGTATGCCCGGGTGCCGTCCTTGTTGGCGACGCCGAGCGAGATCCGTTCGGTGCCTCTGAAGCTCACGAGCTTGCCGGTTCGCTTGTTGTAGGCGGAATCTTTCATAACCAGGAAGTCCCCATCCAGGGAGCCTTGAAGGCCCTTGACGGTGTAGCCGTCTGCTTTGCGGTCAACGCTGCTGGTCTGGTGGATCTTGCGGTGTTCTAGATCCACCAGGTAGCTGCCGTGGTACGGCTTCTCGATGGCAAAGTTGTAGTCGAAGGAGATGAAGTTCCCGCTAACGGCTAGAACTTGCATTTCGCCCAGCGGGTCTTTTTCCCCGCCGCTCAGGGTGTTCAGCACGTCCCAGCCGCCGGGAACCCGCATCTCGTATGCTCCGATCCCGAGTTGGCCCTGCACGAGTGGCTCGCCCTGGGTCAGTGCGATGACATTCTGGCTGGGTCCTTTGACCTTCGTTATGCCGACCGGGGTGGCATAGAAGCTTTCCGGTTCCCCGTTGCCGTCGGTGTCACCAGTGAGCGGCACCATGTGCCTGATGTCATTCTGGCTCGATGGGTCCTCGCCCCAAGCGTAGGCGTCCTCCTGCCCGAAGGAACTGATCTTTGCGGGGTCGTCAAGTCCGAGGAATGTGACCTGGACGTCGGAGACGCTCTCGGGGACAAGCCCGTCCCGAGTTGGCAGAACGCCCATCTGTGTCACCGACAGGAAGTCTTTTCTTTCGTGTCGGACGATGCTGAACGCGGTCGGGAAGTCATTCTCAGACTCGCCCACCTGGGCAATGCGCTTGACCGCTGCGGTTCCAACCGTTGAACCATCGTTGAGGTTGACCACCGTGACCTTGATGTCGGCCGAGAGATCAGTGCTCTCCACGGAAACGGCTTTGTTGCTCGCGAAGAAGATTTCACCCTTGGTCTTGATGGCCCAAGCCTTTCCGGCATCAACGAAGGGCTTCAAGTCGGCGGTCACCACTGTGGTGAAGTCGGCGCTCTGGCTGGTGGCCGGCGATCGGGTATTCGACGGAGACGCTGAAGGAGCCCCTGAAGGGGCTGTTGATCCTGGCGCGCTCACGAGGGTCGGCGCAGCGCATGAGGAGAGGAGCAAAACAAGAGAAAGGGCGGCCAGCGGAACTGCTTTCAGGGGCCTGTCGATTTTCACGGTATCTCCAAGTCGGCAATGGTTCTTAAGATAACTCTAACGAATAAATTAATGAATGAACCGCTGGGCAATCGGCGGGGCGTGGCCTGCGCCCAACGACCAAATATTGAATATTTTCCACTCCCACACACGATGCCCCGCCGCCACTAATGGGACGGGGCGCCGTGAACTTTGGGGGCACCACAGAAAACGGAAAAATGCTGCGCCAAGGGCGAGTTGAGCCAGATAGTCTCTGGACTGCAGCTCGACAATGGAAGCCACCCACAGCCTGTCCGTAGCGGGAACCTATGCCGGCACCCTCTTGGCGACGCGCGGAGGTCTCGAACGCGGGAGACCCCGGATGCCTCCGGGCTCGGTACGAAGCACAATAGGGCCGGTGTCGGTCAACGACGTATTTACCGTGTGATTCATGCCAGACTGCAGACATGAACCTTGACCAAGAGCTCGTCAATGCCGCAATCGACCAATTGGATCGTCGCTGGCCCGATGCGGAGCAAGCAGTGGCAGCGGCCCTGTACCTCGACGACGGGCAAATACTGACCAGCGTCAGTCTCGACAACTTCAACGCGGCGGCGAACCTGTGCGCGGAAACGGGTGCCATCTGCCATGCCTACAACATCGATCGGCGGGTGACCGCGTCGGTGTGCGTGAGCCGGGAGCCTGGTCGCGACGGGGTTGCGATTCTTGCCCCGTGCGGTCTCTGCCAGGAAAGGTTTGCACTGTGGGGACCGGAGGTTCAAGTAGCAGTCCCGGATTCGGTTGCGGCCGAGGGGTGGACCACCCGGACTTTGCTCGAGGTCAATCCGTATTACTGGGCCACACAATTTACGGATGGCGGTCAGTGGCCGTCTGCCGCCGACCATATCGGGTAAGAGAACGGGGCCTACCCGGCGGGGCACCACTCATTGACCGAACCTGCCAAAAGCCGCAGTAGGTTCCGGTTGGCGGGAACGTTTATCGGACGTTTTGAACTCTCAGCCCTGGTGACGGTGCTTGGGTGCGCTGCTGTTCTGCTTCACGCGCGCTGTATCGGTTTCTCAGAATCTGCCGATGTAAGCTGATCTCACGGTAGAAGTCGGTGCAGAAAAGGATTTTGTCGTGTCGTAGGGAGCTGCTCGAAGGCGCCGCGACCCGATAGACTCCTCCAACGGCAGCGGAGCTACTCCGAGCCAGCGTTGGGACGACTAGAGGATACAAAAGCACAGGTCAATGAGCCGGACACCCGGCAACCTCTAATAATCATCGACCGCGTCTTTTCAACCATCCTTTTGGTCGCGCAGCCGGTTGTCGCCGTCGCGAATTTCTTTTTTGTTGCCCTCACCGAGTCCGACTGGCCGGATGGAACCCGCTCAGTACCGCATTGGGCGGCAACGGCTGCCATCCTTCTGGTCTTCCTAATTCCGTTCGCTGCGGCTGTGGTCACGATCGTGATGCTCGCCACGCGCCGAATCGCGTTCTGGGTACCGCTCCTCGCCCTGGCTCTCACGTCTATAATCGTCGGCGCTCTCACAGCGTACGGGCAGACACCAGACATCTTGTAACCTCGCACCCGGGCACCCTTTTCCGAGGGGGCATAGGGCAAGCGTCGTGGACGGTCCCGCTGGTGGGTCTGGACCGACCGCCGGTTCATGACGTGGAAGGAATCCACGCTGCACTGCATGGCCGTCCCACAGGGGAACGCTCACCGGACTTCCTCGCCTGGCAAACTTCTGAGAAAACAGGAAATAGACTGAGCCACTATGAGAGAGACCGACCTTGAAGTTAATTACTTCCGGTTCGAGCATGTGGCCCCGGAGGAAATTTGGGTTGAGGTAGCGAGTCTCTTCGTCTTGAGCTTCGCAGCCCCTCCTTACAACGAATCGCCAGACGAACTACAAAGCATTGATCAATGGGGTCCCGACAAACTTGCTAGCCCTGGTGGGCGACTCGTTGCGGCGAGACACAATGGACGCCTGGTCGGTTTTGCTTTATCTCAGAGGCTTGACCAGGACAGCTCCTGGCGGCGACGACTAGACACGATGCTGTCAACGCTAGACGCGGTAATCTCGCCTTCGAGAACTGTTATCGTCCAGGAACTCGCTGTCGACGAAAGCTTTCGCGGCCGGGGGATAGCCAAACAGTGCATCCGTGAACTCCTGTCGAGCCGAGCCGAACAGGATGCCATCTTGGGTGTTTTCGGCCAAGCGTCCCAAGTCCGAGAGATGTATAGACACTGGGGTTTTTCGGAGCTCGGCACCTCTCCCATCTACGGCGGAACTGTGACCATGCATGCCTTGCATCACAAGCTTCCATGGACGGCCTAGCCATCCAGCCGTATGGCTTTCAACGCTAAAAGACGCGTTTTCTGCAGAGCTAAATGTCGTAACCCCAAACGCATTGGCTCTCGGTTCATGATGTTTCGCAGGGGAACCTTGAACGGGACTGTTGTCGTTGGTGCCGCTGACGGGTACCCAGTCAATGGTCCACGGGGAATACAAACCTGAGAATCGAACTAATCGTCGAACCGACTGCTGGGTTTGGATTGCTCGCGGAAAATCGTGGAAATGAGCTGGAACGTGCCTACTTCGCATTCCCGGCTCAGAGACCTTTCTTCCTCCTCGCAGCGAGAGACCTCAGAGGCGGGTGCGTCCTGAGCGTAGAACTCGTCCATGCGGCGCGATGAGTAGTTGCGAACGTAGTAGCCGCTGTCATCAACTATTTCCTCCACGCTGAAATCAGCAGCGGTCATCTTTTCGACGTAGAGCCGATACGCTTCCACATAGTCTTCGCGAGTGACGTAGCCCTTGCTGAGGACACCGGCTTCGAAGTCCGAGAGCGTGGTGACCCGAAATGCCTTGGCGAACCGAGCATGCATCTGGTTTTCAAGGGAACGTGCCTCCCTGTTCAGTTCCACCGGTTCTCCTCTGCTTCACGAAGTGGCTTACACGGCAGTAGTCTGCCATGCCTTGGGAACGAGATGATCCTCCGCTGCAGTTGGGAGGGGTTATTCCGCGTGAGGAACGCTCTACGGGACGGTAATGAGCGCTTGGGGACATCGGATGATGCATGCCGGTTCTCCGAAGCGATTTGGATGCGGCAAGGTCGGTATTTGCGCCGGACCTCGCAAGGGCGACGCTGCCGGCCCGCCGTCACTGGATGCTGGGCTGGCCAGCCCGCAGGGCAGCAAGCCAGCTGTCCCAGGTGGGCCGAAGCAGCGCGGCCAGGGCGTCGTAGCCTCCGGCTCCTGGATGGGCCCCATCGCCCTCGCGCACCTCGCGCCGCCATACATCATGGTCCTGCATCTGCCTCACGACACCCACGTAGGGAACTGAATGACGGGCGCATTCAGCTTCCAACAAGGCATCCAGGGAAATGATGCGTTCATTGTGCGCGTCGTCGTCAACCGCTGGCGGACCGACCATCAGGGCGGGCCACCCCGATTTGCCGAGCTGCGTCAAAAGCTCACGCAAATGGGATACCGACGCCTCGGATGCGGCTCGGGTGACGCCGGATTCGTTCATGGTGTCGTTGACGCCGAAGGACAATACAACACCCGCATGGCTTCCGGCAGGAAGCCGAGGCGTGCATTCGGCCCGGAAGCGGCGAAGAATGTCGGCGCTGGTGTCACGGCGAATACCCAGGTTGTAGGCGGTCAAGGCATGTCCTTGTGCATGGCTGCGCGCTGCCAGGCGTCCGGTCCAGCCCAGGTGTCTGGCGTCGCCGACTCCGGCCACGAAGGAGTCGCCGATAAAGCAGACTCGCACATCCGGTTCCGGCTGCTCCCCAGGATCCTCGGTATTCACCTGAACCACCGTCATCCCTCCTGGGCTTCGTTGTTGTTGCAGCCTTGGACGGTGATGCCCAACGCGTCCAGCACCGGCCAGAGCATTGAGGCGATGTGGTCCACTCCCGGCACGTATTCGGTGATGCCGACCCCGACGAGTGTGCCCCGGGTCCGAAGTCTGTTGATCACCGCGACCAAGGTGGCGATGGCCAGCCCACCGGGCTCGGGAACAGCCACCGCTGGCCACACCATGGGGTCCAGGACGTCCAGGTCCAGGTGCACGTAGAGCGGTGCACCGTCGGGCAGCCACCGGACCAGAAGTTCTTCCAGGAGGTCCGGTTCGTTTTGCAGTTGCTCGGGGTTGATTACTGGCAGCTCGTGCGCGGCAATGAATGCCTGCTCGGGCGGGTCCATGGAGCGGGTGCCCAGCAGTGCGCATCGTTGCGGTGACAGGGTGGTGGACGGGACCAAGTCCGGGTGGCCCTCGCCGAACAGGGTGCGCAGCGGCATGCCGTGTGCGTGTCCGCTGGGGCTGGATTCCGGGGTGTTCAAGTCGGCGTGGGCGTCAATCCACACCACGCGTAGGTCCGGGTGGATCGAGGCCATGTGTGACACCGAGGCCACTTCCACGGTGCAGTCCCCGCCCAGGGTTAGCAGGCTGCTCGGCCCAAGGGCCCGCAAGAGATTCGAGGCCGCGACCAGGTGGGCCTCGACGGCATCGTGGCTCTCGATCAAGGAGGTGTCCCCGTGGTTGGGGTGCGTATCGAGGGTTCCAAGGTCCGGTTCCACGACGTGCCGCACTGTCGAGGGAGCGAGCATCTCGGCCAGGTAAGTGGCGCCCTGCGCAATCCCGGGCTCACCGCTGCCCTGCCACAACGGCACCACCAGTTGAAGGTCCCAATCGGTCACCACAATCCCCACCTCATCTGCTACAATCGCGTTCGGTTGCTCCCATGCTAGGGCAGTGTCCGGCGATGACTGAATTTAGGAGTGTCAACGTGACGGCCGCTATTTCCCACGGTCGGAGACTCTGAAAGTCGACTCGCAGTCCGCAAGAGGGGAACCCTCTACGGGGTAGTCCACCTACCAGCGCTTCCCCGCTGGAGCCGGTACAGAAACCGGCGGTATGTCGACTGTCCATCTGAATCCCTGCTGCCGATCCACACGCGAACATGCTCTGTATTCGCCGGTCTCTCCTATGCTCAATGCGAGTGATCGAAGCAGGAAGGGTCCGTTCCATGTTGTTTGAAAGGCAGGGCCTGTGTTCGAATCGGGAGCCTTCGTCATCAATGCGTGGGGTAATGTCGTGGATTTTGTCGTGGAGCCCTTTCCTCCGGCGGACCCCGCAGCGGCCCTGCGGGCGGCCATGCGCGGGGAGAGACAGGAGACTCGGCTGGCGGTTCCATTGGTCTACACCGGAGTGCATTCAGGGCCCATTGGCCTGACGGTGGAGGTCCTTCGAGCGAGGCCGGAAGCCACCCCGCTAGGATGGGAAGACATCCACGAGGTGTCCCTGATGCTCCCGGAGGGCCGAGCGTACTTCACCACGCCCACCGGCTGGGAGATGAAGAACGTCGGCAGCATCGTGGGTGATCAGAAGGGCAGCTACCGGGCCAGGCTCCACGCCACGGGCCGCGACACGGCCTTTGACCTCGCCGTGGAATCTCCCGTCGAACGGCACTTGGTCCAGTTCTGGAGGGAACCGCCATCACCGGCGTTTGCCCTGTCCTCCGGATCAGAGCGAGGCAAGGACCTGCCGCGTTTCATCAAGATATGGCAGGGGCCGCCCGGTGCCACCGCTCACTTTGATCCACGGTTGGTAGCCCCGGCTTCCCCTCCGGAGTAGCGAAAGCTGTTGCCTGTCTTTCCCGCAGTCGACTGCACCGGGTCCAGAGTCCTCTGCACCGCGCAGTGCCGTCCGCAAGAGGAACGCTAACTGGGACACTGACCCTGCCAACGCGGCGCTGAGGGCGACTATCTCTGGTAGACGTTAAGCCTTTCGACAAGCCCGAATTTGACGGTTGGCCATTCGGCTTCGATGATGGAGAACACCACGGTGTCACGGACGGTACCGTTCTCGAAGATCGTGTGATTGCGAAGAATGCCGTCTTGTTTGGCACCGAGTCGTTCGATTGCGCGCCGGGATTGGTGATTATGCCAATGCGCCCGGAACTCAACTGCAATGCACCCCAGTTCCTCGAACGCTCGCTGGAGCAAGAGCATTTTGGCTGCGGTGTTGATGCCCGTTCCTTGCGCTTTCGATCCGATCCAGGTTGACCCGATTTCCAGACGACGATTGGCTGGTTCCAGGTTCAAGTACGTAGTCATTCCCACCGCGCGAGAAGTCCGTGGATCGATGATGGCCCAGGGAACGATCCGACCCTCGGTGTGCAAGGCGATCCGGCGTTTGATTTCCTTTTCCATGGTCGCAGGAGAGGGGATATGCGTGTACCACGTCCGCCAAAGTTCATCGGTTTCAACCGCTGCGACGAGGTCGTCATGGTGTGTCTCGGAAAGCGGTTCGAGTCGAATGAACGGGCTTTCAAGCAGGGCTACGTCTGTAAAGTCCACCACTTGAGTCTAGCGTGGCTCAACATCAAGACGTTGTTCGGAATGAAGACTGGATGTGTCCCGTATGACGGTCCTCTAACGGAACGCACCATGAGTTGACCTGAAGCTTCATGAAATTCGCGATTCACAGGAAGATACCGACTCGTAAGGCCCGTCCGGTGAGATGTCCGGTCAGATGCCCGGCGAGCGGGCCCTAAAGGGAGCGAGATCTGAAGACGCACGGGCGTGATCGGTTCCTGTTCCGGTGGGTCGTGTTTAGCGAGGTATTGCCAAACGGTCCAGGCGTCGTGAAATCGGTCCACTTGAGGTGAGATGTGACAGACGGATTCGATATCTTCCGCAATATGGCATCGCCGCGATCCGACGAACCGAACAAGCCCACATATTCGGGAGGTAGCGCGGCGACGTTTCGGTGGAACCGCGTAAACGATACGGTGTCTATGGAGTGCAGTGGTTCCGAGGTGCCATAGCCCCGGAGCTGTTTCGATCAAGCGAAATGCAATATGAAGGGGCGATGGAAATGTGCGGTAGGTACGTGATGGCCAAGGCCATCGGAGACCTTGTCGCGGAGGCCGAGGCCGAAGCGGATGCAAACCTCGAGCTGCGGCAGTCCTGGAACATCGCCCCGACCACCGACGTGCCGATCGTGCTGGAGCGGCTGATCGACGGGAAGCTGCACCGGCAGGTGCATGTGGCCAAGTGGGGGCTGGTGCCGGGGTGGGCCAAGGAAGCATCCGTGGGCGTGCGGGCGTTCAATGCCCGCAGCGAGACCGTGACCGAGAAGCCGACCTTCCGTGCCGCGGCGAAGGCCCGGCGCTGCGCGGTCCCGGCCGAGGGGTACTACGAATGGCTGGCCGGGGACACCCCCAAGGCCAAGAAGCGCCCGTTCTACGTCCACCCCGCCGACAAGTCCTTGATCTTCTTTGCCGGGCTCTACGAATGGTGGAAGGACCCGTCCAAGGAGGATGGCGACCCTGACCAGTGGCTGCTCTCCACCACGATCCTCACCTGCCCGTCCCCGGCAGCCGACTCGGAATCCGAGGTGTTGGCGAAGCTGCACGGCCTGCATGACAGGTTGCCGATCCCGCTGTCGAAGGACGCCATGGCCGAATGGCTGGACCCCGAGGACAAGAGCGCGGCCGAGCTCGTGGAGATGGCGCGCGCCGGTGCCGACGAGGTTGCCTCAGGCTGGGAGTTGCGCGAGGTCGATTCCGCGGTCGGCAACGTCCGCAACGACGGGCCTGAACTCGTAGAGGAGCACTCGGGACTGTTCTGAGGCTGAGCCCGCCTCCCGCCGGCTACGTACGACTGCGTATGGCCCCGGCCGCGCCCCCGGGGAAGACTGGTGCCTGTCGGTGCGAAGGGAACGCGCCACCAACCTTGGAGGAATCAACATGGGTATCAGGACTTGGGGGATCCGGGCGGCTGCGGCCACCGGGGCCGTGGCATTGGTGTCGGTGGTGGCGGCGCCGGCGGCGCTGGCGCACGAATGCTTCAAGAAGCAGTGGAGCGATGCGGCCTACGCACAGCAGCTGCAACAAAAGCGTTGGATGCCGCTGGACGTGCTGGCCGAGCAGTTCATCATCGCGGAGGTTGCCCCGGATTGCGTGGGCAAGATCGATCTGGCCCCCTACCTGGAGCCGTGGATGGAAGCCGAGGGCATCTCGCATGTGCCGCTGATCTATATGAACTCGAGCATCTCGGAGAACTCGTTTGCCGCTTGGGCCAACGCGTCCGGGAACTCGGGCCCGGGACTGCTCGGCTCGGGCAAGGAGAGCCGTGCCATCGGCTACATCGGGAACCACATCGGTGCCCTGGATCAGCTGCTGGGCCAGGCGCTGGGCGATGCGGTGTCAAGCGGGGTGTGTGAATTCCCGGCGTAGACTCCGGGACGAACATCGGCACCGGCGGGCTGCCGGGGGAGCAGCCCGCATTGCTGGGCGCGGAGGACCGCCGACAGGCGGTCCACCGCGCCCAGTTTTCGGTACAGGTTCTCCTGGTGCTTGTGCACCGTGCGGTGCGAGACGCCCAGCCGGGTGGCGATGCCGTGGGCCGTGCAGCCCCGGGCCACCAGGGCAAGGACCAACAGCTCGCGCGCGGTCAGTGGGCGCTCCGGTTCGGCCGCGGGTCCGGGCAGCAGGGATTCGAGGAGGTGGATGTGCGTATCCAGGCCGCGCACGATCGGCTGGAGGAAGCGTGCGGACTGGCGGTCGGAATCCCGGTAGACCCCGTCGCTGACGAAGCCGTAGGTTGCAGACTGCGTTTCGGCCGTGCCCAGCGGCAGCGAGAGCTGGTGCCGGCCCACGCCGAGCCGCTCGATCATGGAGTCGGCGAACTCGGAGATCGCCCAGCCTCGCTCGCAGACCTCAAGCAGGGTCACCGGCGCGGTGTCGGAGGTGGTGTTGTGGTACGCGAACATCGGGTGGTCGGCACCTGCCCGCTGCGCAGCCAGTTCCCAGGCCGCGGTGTCGAGCACGGGGTAGTTCCCGAAGATCGAGACCTCGCTGAGTCCGCCCGGGGCAGCCAGCGGGGCCTTCACTGCCGCAAACGCGTGAAACGACTCCAGCAGGGCTTCGTTCAACAGTTTCCGGGCCGTTCCCGGGTCCGTTTCCTGCAGTATCCCGGCGGCGGTGTCGAGCCATCGTTCACGAAGGCGGCTAATGTTGTCCATGCAGGTGGTCCCCTCCCAAGCACGCTGCGACGAAGTACCCGTTGGGGGACATGCTACGCTGCCCCGAGCCCGGGCGGGAGGGGCGCTGGGCGGTGCCTCCCGCTGTGCCGTTGCGCCGCTGGGTCAGTGGCCGGCGGCCATGGCCACCAGGGCGCCGCGGCTTTGCACCCCGCACTTGGCAAAGAGGGACTTGAAGTCGTCCTGGACGGTGTACCTGCCGATGCCCAGGGCGCGGGCCAACGCAGCGGTGTCCAGCCCGCTCGCGGCAAGTCCGAGCAGCTGGCTTTCGCGCGGGCTCAGGGCGAAACACCTCCCAAAGACCGCCATGCGCTCGGCGGGCAAAGCGTCCTGGATGGTCACCGCGATGGGTGCCGGAGCCCTGTCCGCCGGAGTGTTCATGCGGGTTGCCGACAAGCGCGCCCAGACCCCGGAGCCCACGTGGACCAGCGAACCGGCCGGGTGCGCATCGATGCCGCGCTCTTGGGCCAGTAATTGGGCGGCCACGTTGAGCACCTCCGCCGGGATGCCCTGGTGCGGGCGGGGCCCGGGTTGCAGCAGCTCCAGCCAGAGGTTCGCGGTTTCGGTCTGGCTGATGATGCCCAGGTTTTCGGCCAGCACCAGCACCGCCTGGGGGTGGGGCGGTGCTGCGCCACCGTTGCCGGCCTGGAACTGCCTCGCCGAGCAATGCCGCAGGCCGGCGGTGATCGCCGGGGCCAGCGATGACAGCTGTTCCGCCTCGGCGGCGGTGAACACGCCGTCCCCGTGGCCCCGCCACAAATCAAGCCAGCCCCAGGTGCCCCACCTGTCCGCGAAAACAATCGACAGGACATCGGTGATCGAGTGCCTGCGCAGGACCCCGGCCCAGGACTCGCTGCGGGACAGCTCGCCGTCGGTGGCCGCGGCCAGCGAGACGGCGCGCGCCGGGGCAGCTGGCAGGGTGGTCCACCGGTTCAGCGCCGTGGCGTACTTCAGGGTGATCAACAGGGGCAGTTCCGCTGTGCCCGGGACCTGAGCCATCGGGGAGATCCCGACAGTGGTGATCGGGTCGGCCAACGGCCACACCCAGGCCTCATGCCCGATCGAGGCCGAGAGTTCCTCGAGCACCTCACGGCGGTAGGCGTGGCTCTCGAGCCGTGCCTCATCGAGCGCCGTGACACGTTGGATAAGGCGTTCGGCGGCCCACCTGCTTCCCATGTGACAAGTATGCGCGCCGGCCCCATGCCGGGAGGATGTCCGGGTGCGGGTGGACCCCAGAAAACTGGGATGGCGGGCCACCGGGGGCTGCGCCTACGCTCAGGCCATCGGCACCAAGGGAAAGGAAGCCACGATGTATACGCTTCAGATAGAACACGGAGTGAAGGACTTCGAGATGTGGAAGGGGGCGTACGGCAACGACCCGCTGGGGCGGATCCGCTCCGGCGTCCTGGCCGAACGCATCTTCCGTCCCGTCGATGACCGGCACTACGTGGTGCTGGACCTCGACTTCGCCTCGCACGCGCAGGCCCAGGAGTTCCTGGACCGGCTGCGGTCGGATGTCTGGGCCATTCCCTCGGCTTCGCCCGCGCTGGCCTCGGGACCCAAGACGCGGATCGTGGAGCAGGTGGATGGTGACAGCCGGGCCTAAGCGACCTGTCGGATGCCCCTCCGGACCCGGCGGCTCGCCCGTCGGATCCAGGGGCATCCAGCCCTGCGGCACGCGAAAAGGAAAGGCGCCCTGGGAGGGTATCCCTCATCCGGACGGCCACCCGTACGCTTAAGGACATGGATAACAGGTCGGAAGTGCGCGAGTTCCTGATGTCGCGCCGGGCCAAGGTCACCCCGGAGCGTGCCGGCCTGCCGGTGTACGGCAACCGGAGGGTTGCCGGCCTGCGCCGCGGCGAGGTGGCAAGCCTCGCAGGAGTCAGCGTGGAGTACTACGCGAAGCTTGAACGCGGAGCGATTGCCGGGGCCTCGTCGTCGGTATTGGACGCACTGGCCCGCGCCCTGATGCTCAGCGAGACCGAGCGGGCGCACCTGTTCGACCTGGCCCGCGCCGCCGACGGCATACCGACCTCGGGGCGCCAACGCCGCCCCGCGTCCCCTGCCCGGCCGCCGCGTGAATCCCTGCAGTGGGTCATGGACTCGATGAAGGACTCCGTGGCCTTCGTGCGCAACGAGGCCCAGGACCTGCTGGCCGTCAACGAACTGGGCAGCGCGTTCTATTCGCCGGTGATCGGCGACGGCGGCGGACGGACGCCGAACCTTGCCAGGTTCCAGTTCCTGGACCCCGCGTCCAAGGACTTCTACCCGGACTGGGAGCTGTTCGCGCAAATGTGCGTAGCCATCATCCGGAACGAGGCGGGGAAGGACCCGCAGCACCGCGGCATCCAGGATCTGGTCGGCGAACTGTCCACCCAAAGCGGGAGCTTCCGCACCCTGTGGGCCGCCCACGACGTGCGCACCCACGGCACGGGAACCAAGCGGTTCAACCACCCCGAGGTGGGGGAGCTGGTCCTGGCCTACGAGGAACTGGCCATCACCGCAGACCCGGGGCTGAAGCTCATGGTCTACACGGCACAACCGGGCTCGGAATCCCACCAGAAGCTCCAGCTGCTCGGTTCATGGAACAAGACCCGCATCGCCAACAACCCCGCTCTTCGCGCAGGGGAAAGGAAATAGAAACCGTGGCACACAAATTCCTGCCCAAGGCCCCGACCACCAAGAACGGCCCGGAGCAGTTCACCGGCGACGTCTGGGTGGACCCCATCGCCTCTCCGCAGGAGGAAGGCCAAGGGATGATCGTCGCCCGGGTCCGCTTCGCCCCCGGGGCCCACACGGCATGGCACTCCCACGCCAGGGGCCGGACCCTGCACGTGACCAGTGGTGTCGCCCTGTTCGGCACGCGCGACGGCACGGTCGTGGAAGCTGTGCCCGGCGAAACCGTGTACTGCCCCGCGGGGGAGGAACACTGGCACGGCGCCACGCCGGAAGACTTCATGGAGCACCTGGCGATGCTTGAGAACGCGGATGACCCTTCGCAGACCACCCGGTGGCTCGAACACGTCGCCGAGGGCGACTACCGCCGCCCGGGCAGCGGCAAGGCCTAGACACTGTCAGGGGCACGGATGGGGCAAGGCGTGACGCGCGGTCCGGGAGCAGCGCGCCCCTGCATTTTGCCGGACTCGAAGGCATCAACCGGTGCGGTCAACTTGAACCGCCACCCGAATGACAAGGACACCATGGAACTCAACGACCTGATCGCCCAGCTGGATGCCGGGCACACCATCACGGGGGACTCGCCCCTGCACGGCATCATGCACCGGGTCAGCCAGGAAGCGCTGCGCATCACCGGCGAGCTCAACGGCGGTTACCACGAGCCGGAGCGGGTCCGGGAGCTGCTCGCGCAGCTGACCGGGAAACCGGTGGATGAAAGCGTGACCCTCTTCCCGCCCTTCAACGCCGACTTCGGCAGGAACATCACCCTGGGGAAGCGGATCTTCATCAACGCCGGGTGCAAGTTCCAGGACCAGGGCGGGGTAACCATCGGGGACGGCACGCTCATCGGGCACAACGTGGTGATCGCAACGCTGAACCACGACCTCGCCCCGAGCCGCCGCGCGGACATGCATCCGGCACCCGTGGTGATCGGGCGCAACGTGTGGATCGGCTCCAACGCCACCATCCTGCCCGGGGTCAGCGTCGGGGACGACGCCGTGGTGGCTGCCGCCTCCGTCGTCACCAGGGACGTGCCGGCCGGAGCCGTGGTGGTGGGTTCCCCCGCACGGGTGGTGCGCACCGTCACCGGGTAGCGTGCACCGGAGTCACCGGGGGCGTTGCCGTTCTTCGCCTGCCGCCGCGGCTGCGGTGTCCGGCACCCCGGGGCCGGGCACGGCCCCGGGGTGCCCGCGCCGCAGCATGGCCAGCGCACAGGCGGCGACCACCGTGCCGGCAACGAGCATCAGCCAGCGGTAGTCCACCACCGCCACCAGCAGTGCGCCCGCCGCGATCGACGCCAGTTGCGGGACGTTGAGCACCAGGTTGGTGGCGGCTGCGGCCCTGCCCTGCAGCCGCGCAGGGGTCATGCGCTGGCGGGTGGTCACCAGCGCCACGAAGATCCATGGCACACCCACGCCGGCCAGGAACAGCGCGGGGATGACGAAGGCCAGCAGCAACCCGGGGCCGGCGACCAGCGGCACCAGATCGGACGCCGCGGCAAACGCCGCCAGCGCGACCAATGCCAGCCCCAGGCCGACTGCCCGGCCCGGCCCGGCCCTGCGCATCAGCGTAGCCGCGGTCAGGCCGCCAAGAATGCTCCCTGCTCCCTGCAGGCTCATGAGCACCCCGAAGAATGCCGGTTCCAGGCCCAGGCCCTTGTCGATAAGTTCGAAGAGTGCCGAGTCGAACATCCCGATGACGCCCAGCGCGGTTGCGGTGACCAGCACCATGCGCCACAGCAACGGGATCCGGACCAGGTGGCGGAACCCGGCGGAGTTCTCGTGCCAGAACCCGCCGCGTTCGGAGGCCGCCTCGGGGGCCGATTCCTGCACGGAGACCGTCAGCAACAGGAGTGCGGTGAGCAACAGCACCCCGGCGACGCCCAGGGCCAGCGCGTCGCCGCCCCACACCGTGTAGAGGGCCGCGCCCAGCAGGGGAGTGAAGATCCGCAGCCCCTGGTCGATCGTGGAGAGCATCCCGTTGGCGCTGTCCAGGTGCTCGTCATCGAGCATGTCGCGCACCAGCCCGGACTGGGCTGCGCCGTTGAGGATTCCCAGCAGTCCATAGCTGAATGCCACCGCGTAGATCAGCCAGAGGTCCCCGGGTCCGGCGACCAGCAGGAGCAGCAGGGCGCTGCCGGCGGACAGCGCGTTGCCCGCCACCAGTAGCCTGCGGCGTTCGAACCTGTCGGCGAGCGTTCCGACCAGCGGGGAAAAGACAATGGGCAGTCCCAGTGCCAGGAACACGAGGCCGGCCGCGCTCGAGGAACCGCAGATGTCCTTGGCCCAGATGGACAGGGTCAGGAATCAGGGCGCTGTCGGCGAGGTTGCCGATGGTCCAGACGCCGGTGAACCTGCGGAAGACCAGGATGGACAGCAGCGCTTTCACGACTCATCGCCCTTGCGGATGAGGTCGTGGGCCAGGGTGGTGGCCATGAAGACGCGCACGGGGGCGGACGCAGCTGGGCGCCGGGTCGGGTCGGTGATGCGATCCAGGAACGGGGCAATGAGTTCGTTGTACCGCTCATTGAGGGTGTCGGCTTCCTCGGGGGTCAGGAACAGCGTCGAACCGGCCTCGAACAGGTGCCCCTTCCAGGTTTCGGGAACCGGCAGGTGCCGTCCGGCACGCAGGCGTTCGAATTCCCAGTTTTGGAGCATGTCGCCAAGGGCCAGGGCTGCCGACAGGGAATCCGGGTCCACCTTGTTCCGGTCCAGGTTCTGGGTGACGTCGGTGATTTGCCAGGGCCTGTTGCGACCGGTGGCTCCGGGTGCGCGCTCAATGTAACCGTGCTCGGCCAGGGTGCGCAGGTGGAACGAGCAGTTGGCCGGGCTTTCGCCGACGTACTCGCTGCAGCGGGCTGCGGTGATCGGGCCCTGGGTGCCGACAAGCTCCAGGAGCCGGATGCGCAGGGGATGGGCCAGTGCCCGCATGGCCTTGGGGTCGGTGATGTCCATGCGCCAAATGTACTATCGAAAGAACCCTTTCGCAAGAGTTCTTTCGATATGGCGTCCGCCGACTGCTGAGTGCATTGCGCGATGGGCAGGCCGCGGGCCGTGCGGGACCCCCTCTCGGTGGCCACCGGCCTCGGGGCGCGGGGCATGCGCACGGCGAAGACCCCCTGTGGTGCGCGTTACTTGGGCATGTGACGCGGTTGCGGATGATGGGAATATTTGTGAACACAATGATCCCATTGGCCATGTCGGGCCGGCCCGGGTGTTGCTGATCCTTGGCCATTGGTGAGTTTTGCACCGGGCCACAATCTCGCCTGTCAAGCGTGCCATTGCTCCTGGGTGTGTGAATATGGTAACTTTTGTGAAACATTGTAAATAGCGGTGAAGGCGCCGCGGCAGACGGGGAGTGAACATGGGTGTTCAGCTTGGTGTAATCGCCGATGACTTTACGGGTGGGACCGACATCGCGAGTTTTCTCGTGGCCAACGGGGTGAAGACCATCCAGCTATCGGGCATCCAATCGCTCGACGCCATTGCCGATGACGTGCAGGCAATAGTGGTCAGCCTCAAGAGCCGTTCGAATCCAGTATATGAAGCCATTGAACAGTCGTTGCAGGCCCTTGAACTGCTCAAGACCGCCGGTGCCCGACAGATCTTCTTCAAATATTGTTCAACGTTCGACAGCACCGCCCAGGGGAACATAGGTCCTGTCACCGATGCGCTCCTGAACGCCTTAAACGAGAACTTCACCGTCGTCTGCCCGGCGCTGCCGGTCAACGGGCGCACCACCTACCAGGGGTACCTATTCGTCAACGGCGTGCCACTCCACGAATCGGGAATGCGCAACCACCCGGTCACTCCGATGGCCGATTCAAGCCTGGTTCGTCTCATGGACGGCCAGTCCCGGGGGACCACCGGGCTGGTTCCTGTGGACACCGTTGAACGGGGTCGCGAAGCAGTGGGCGAGGCCCTGGCCGAACTGAAGGCCGCGGGAAACCGCTATGCGGTGCTCGATGCCCTCAACGACCGGCACCTGAATGTACTGGGCGAGGCCGTTGCCGAGATGCGCCTGGTAACTGGCGGCTCGGGACTTGGTGGAGCCATCGCCCGGGCGCTCCCGGCCACAGCCAAGGGTGAACGCTCGTCCTTCACTCCAAAGGCCGGGTCGGCCGTGATCCTGTCGGGTTCCTGCTCGGTCATGACCAATGACCAGGTCGCCGACTACAAGACCAAGGGCCCTTGTCTCGCCGTGGATGTCGACCGACTGCTGACCTCGCCAACTGGTTACGACGCGGATGTTCTGGCGTGGTTCAGTGATCAGCCCTCCACCGGCCCTGCTCCGCTGATCTTCGCCACTGCTGGTCCTGAAGAAGTGCAGCGTCTCCAGCGGACCTACGGTTCGGTCGAAACAAGCCAGGCCATCGAGGGATTCTTCGGCCGAATCGCCATCCGTCTGGTGGAGGACGGAATCCAGCGCATGGTGGTGGCTGGCGGCGAAACCTCCGGTTCGGTCACCACCGCGTTGGGCGTCACGGGATTCGAGGTGGGAGAACCGATCGCCCCGGGCGTTCCCTGGGTCCGGTCACTTGATGGACAGGTCGACCTGGCCTTGAAATCGGGAAACTTCGGAACCATCGATTTCTTCAGCCAAGCCCAGTAGGACCAGGAAAGCCGATCATGCCGAAATTTGCCGCGAACCTGTCCATGATGTTTACCGAATTGCCGTTCCTGGAGCGTTTCGAGGCCGCGGCGACCGCTGGCTTCAACGCCGTCGAGTACCTCTTCCCCTACGACTTCGAGAAGTCTCAGATCGCTGACAAGCTAAAGGCCCACTCTCTCGAACAAGCCCTTTTCAACGCCCACGCGGGGGACTGGGGCGGCGGCGAGCGCGGGCTGGCCACGTTGGAAGGACGACAACAGGACTTTCGGGATTCGATCACCCAGGCCTTGGACTATGCCCGGGCCCTCGCCTGCCCCAAGATCCACATCATGGCAGGAATCAGCGAAGTCACCGCTGAGACCGAGGCCCTGTATGTCGAGAACGTGCGGTATGCGGCCGACCTGGCGACCGAGCTTGACATCGAGGTGCTGATCGAACCGATCAACGCCCGCGACATGCCCGGATATTTCCTGGGCAGCGTTGCCCAGGCTGTCGACCTGCTTGAGCGGATCGACCGGCCAAACGCCCGCCTGCAGTTCGACTACTACCACGCCCAAATCACCGAGGGCGATGTCACCATGCTGATGCGCGATTCCATCGATTCCATCGGCCACATCCAGATCGCCTCGGTGCCCGAGCGCAACGAACCGGATACCGGGGAGCTGAACTACCCCTACGTGCTGGCCGAATTGGATGCCGCGGGATATCGCGGATGGGTGGGGTGTGAATACCGGCCGGCAGGGGAAACCACCGCGGGCCTGGGATGGCTCGCCGCGTACCGAAGCGACGCCAAGTGATTCCCCTCGAGCGCCAGCGCGCCATCCTTCAGATGCTTCAAGAACAAGGAAGCGTCAGCATCACCAGCCTTGTCGAGGTCTTGGGCGTATCTCACATGACGGTGCGCCGCGACATCCACCGGCTCGAGGAACTCGGCCGTGTCGTCTCTGTCCCCGGAGGAGTGAGCAGGCCCGAGCGACTGGCCCTGGACCAGTCGCATACGGTCAAGGAAGGCCTGCAGCAAGCGCAGAAGCTTGCCATCGCACGGGCTGCCGCCGAGCAGGTCCAGCCCGGCAACGTGGTGTTCCTTGACGCCGGAACTACCACGCTGTCCATCGCCCAATATCTGGCCCCGATGCCGAACATGGTCTTCGTGACCAACGACCTGTCGATTGCCCTGAGCCTCTCCGAACGCTCGAGCAATGAACTCTACTTCGCCGGAGGCGCCCTGGACCGTGCCAACCTCTCGTCGGACGGTTCACTGACCGCACGCATGATTGCCCAGTTCAACGTCGATGTGGCGTTCATGTCCACCTCCTCCTTTGATCTGCGCGGAACCTCCGTGCCCACCGACGCCAAACTGGCGGTCAAACGGGCCATCAAGGAGACCGCCGCACGCACCATCTTGGTGAGCGACAGCAGCAAGTACGGCCGGGTGGCTAGCCTGCAGGCAGTCAAGCTCACCGACATCGACGGAATCATCACCGATTCCGGACTTGCCGATTCGGCGGTCGAGAAGATCAAGGAACTGGGTATTCCCCTCACCCTGGTCGACCCCCATCTCGAATTCCCCAACTAAAGAAAGTTTCAAAGATGAAAATCATAGTTACCGGCGGAGGCGGATTCCTCGGCAGCCGCGTCATCCAGCTGCTCCTGGAGCGCAAGGATGCAGGCACCGGCACCGTGGAATTCGACCAGATCGTATCCTTGGACCTGGCAGAATGCCCGGTCGACGATTCGCGCGTCACCTCGGTCAAGGGAAGCATCGGCGACATTGAATTGCTCCACGGGCTGGTCACAGAGGACACCGTGGGCATCTTCCACCTCGCTGCCGTACTCAGTGGCGGCTCCGAGGAAGACTTCGACCTGGCGATGAACGTCAACGTCGACGGAACCCGGGCACTGCTTGAGGCGGCCCGGAAAACCAAGGCCGCCCCGCGCTTCGTGTTCACCAGCTCCCTGGCCGTCTTCGGCGGGGAAATGCCACAGACCGTCCCGGAGAACCTGGCCACGCAGCCGGAGTCGACCTACGGCATGGTCAAGTCCATCGGCGAACTGCTGGTCAACGAGTACACCCGCAAGGGATACATCGACGGGCGCATCTGCCGCCTGCCGACCATTTCCGTGCGCCCGGGCAAGCCGAACTCCGCGGCATCGTCCTTTGCCAGCTCGATCATCCGCGAACCACTGAACGGCACCGGATCGGTGTGCCCGGTGCCGGTTGAAACGAAGATGTGGCTTTCCTCGCCCAACGCCGCGGTGGCCAACCTGGTCCATGCCTTTGAGCTTGGTGGAGAGCTGCTCGGCGGCTGGCGGGTGCTCAACGTCCCGGGACTGAGCGTCACAGCCGGGGAAATGCTCGAAAGCCTGGCCCGTGTCGGTGGCCAACAGGCGCGGGACCTGGTGGAGATCGCTTACGACGCGAAGATCGATGCGATCGTCGGCTCCTGGCCTGGTGCTTTCGACGTCGAACGCACGCGCAGCCTCGGTTTCGTCTCCGACACCGACTTCGACCAAGTCGTCCAGCAATACCGCGACGATTTCATCGCGAACTAACTCTCCCCAGATCCTAGGAACACCACCATGAATTTTGCGGTTGAAACAATCGCAACTGCCAGCCCGGCGGCCATCGTCGGGCTTGTGGTTGCCATCGCAGTGCTTATCTTCCTTGTGCTCAAGACCAAGGTGCATGCACTGCTGGCCTTGATCATCGCGGCGTCCATTGCCGCGCTGGCCGCCGGCATGACACCCGAAGCGGCGGTCGCCTCGATCACCGCCGGATTCGGCTCCACCCTTGCCACCATTGGCCTGGTCGTCGGCTTCGGCGTGATGATGGGCCGCATCCTGGAAGTTTCCGGGGCCGCCGAGAAATTGGCCATCTCCATGATCCGCTGGCTTGGCAGCAAGCGTGAAGACTGGGCGCTGTCGGTCGCAGGCTACATCATCTCCATCCCGATCTTCGTGGACAGCGCATTCGTGATCCTCACCCCGCTGGTCAAGGCGCTGTCCACCAGCACCGGCCGCTCGAAGCTGACGCTGGGCATCGCCATGGCCGGCGGCATGGTGCTGACCCACCACGCGGTCCCGCCGACTCCGGGCCCGCTGGGTGCCGCAGGCATCTACGGCGTGTCGATTGGCGACATGATCCTCTACGGGTTGCTGCTGACCCTGCCTGCGCTGGTGACCGTCACGCTCTACGCTCGTTTCGCTGGCCCCAAGATCGAGGCCATGGCACCGGTTTCGGTGTCTGTGGCGACCGGAGGCGGGGACAGCATTCTGCCCGTCGCCGATGACAAGACCACCGCCAAGGAAGCCTTCAAGGAATTCAACGAGCTTGCGGATGAACGCCTGAAGGAACTCCCTTCCCTGTTCCTTTCCCTGCTTCCGGTTCTCGGGCCCATCGTCTTGATCTTCCTGAACACCGGCATCTCGGCTGTTGCCAAGGCCACCGACGGAGCCATCCCGGACATGGTTGTCCAAATCGCTTCATTCATCGGCAACCCGGTGATCGCTGTGGGTATCGGCGTGTTGCTGGCCATCTACGGGCTGGCCCGCCAGATGGACCGCAACTCCGTTCTTGCCGAGATGGAAAAGGGTGTTGAATCGGCCGGCATCATCCTGCTGGTCACCGGTGGCGGTGGAGCGCTCGGCGCGGTGCTGCGAGACAGCGGTGTTGGCGATGCCATCGGCCAGTGGGTCTCGACCCTCCCGCTGCCGAGCATCCTGATCCCGTTCCTGATCGCAACCATGGTCCGCCTGGTGCAGGGCAGCGGAACCGTTGCCATCATCACCTCGGCATCACTCTCTGCGCCGATCCTTGCCCAGATCCCCGACGTCAACATGGTCCTGGCCGCACAGGCTGCCTGCTTGGGCGCCATGGTGTTCAGCTACTTCAACGACAGCCTGTTCTGGGTCGTCAACCGCATGCTTGGAGTCACCGACGTGAAGCGGCAGATCCTGACCTGGTCCATTCCGACCACGGTGGCCTGGGCCACGGCCCTGGTCACGATCCTGGTCGCCGACATCTTCCTCTGATGGGTACTCACCCATCCACCAACATTCCAAAGCAAAGGGCAGTAAGTGAAGTTTCTCGAGACTAGAGCAGAAATGGTGGAGTTGTCGGCAAGCCTTTTCCAGCGTGGATACTCGGTGGGCAGCGCCGGCAACATCAGTGTCCGCGTGGCCGATGGCTACCTGATGACACCCACGAACTCATCGCTGGGGCGGTTGGACGCCGAGAGCTTGTCGCTCCTGGACCACGGGTGGAACCACATTTCGGGCGACGCCCCCTCCAAGGAAGTCGTTATGCACCGCGCCATGTACGAGGCACGGCCAGATACCGGGGCCATCGTCCACCTGCACTCCACGCATGTGACAGCGCTCAGCTGCCTGGCACCCAGCAACGGGCCTCTGATCAAGCCACACACCCCGTACTTGGTGATGCGCTTGGGCGAAGACATTCCCTTGGTTCCCTACTACAAGCCGGGGGACCCCGGCATGGAGCGCGACATCCTTGAAGCCGCCCGGGAGGCCAAAGCCATTATCCTGGGCAACCACGGAAGCATTGTCGCTGGGAAGAGTCTGGTTAATGCGGTGGATTCCGCCGAGGAACTGGAAGTGTCCGCGCAGCTGGCGCTGTTGCTTCGCGGGCGGGATACCCGTCCGCTGACAGCAGCAGAGATTGATGCCTTGATGAACCGGTAGCACCGGTCGGCTGTGGTCGTCCTATCTGGGCGATAAAGGGCCCGTGGCCGGTGATTGCTATGCAGTCGCCGGCTACGGGCCTTTTCGTGGCCAGCGGCCTGACGGGCTGCCACGTCGAGTAAGGGAAGCGCTGATAGCCTCGATTCCATGAAGCAATCCGAGCTTGAAACGCTCACCGCCCTGCGCAGGGCCAAGGACATGATCGACCGCGAATACGCGAAACCCCTGGATGTACCCACCATGGCGACCAAGGCCCTCATGTCCCCGGCGCATTTCTCCCGGCAGTTCAAGGCCGCCTACGGGCAGAGCCCCTACGCGTACCTGATGACCCGGCGCATCGAGCGTTCCATGGCCCTGCTGCGCGCCGGGGTCAGCGTCACCGACGCCTGCATGGAGGTGGGGTGTACCTCGCTGGGTTCCTTCAGCACCAGCTTCACCCAAATCACCGGGGAAAGCCCAAGCGGCTACCGCAACCGGGAACATGCGGCGGTGGAAGCCATGCCCGCCTGCATCGCCAAGTCCGTTACCCGCCCCAAGAGCACCAGGACGCCCCGGTACTAGGCCCCCAGGATCTTGCGCAGCGCCTCGGCCGTCAGCTCCCGCGACGGGGGTGCGGTGCCCAGGGCGCGGTGGATGGAGATCCCCTCGATGAGTGCATCAACCTGGTGCGCCGTTGCCGCGTCCATGTGGCGTTCCAGGGCCCGGGCACTGATCTCGAGCCAGCCTTGGGTGATGTTCCTGAACCGCGCATCGCGCGCCGCCAGCGCATACAGCTCCATGGTCAGGACCAGGGAACGGCGGGAATCCAGCACATCGTCGTGGATCAGCTCCACCAACGCCGCAACCAGCTTCGCGCCGGCAAATTCACCGGCAAGCCCCGCGGCGAAGCGCTCGCCGACCTCGGCGGCAAAGCGCGTGAAAGCCGCCTCGAGCAGCTCGTCCATGCAGGGGAAATGGTAGGTCATCGAGCCCAGCGGCACATCGGCGAGCGCCGCGACCTTGCGGGGCGAGGTGCCCGCCACGCCTTGGGAGGCAATCAGCTCCACCGCGCAGTCGATGATGCGTTCGCGGCGGTCCGGATCGACCCTGCGGGTGGACACCTAGGACCTAGAGGTTCTTGATGACGCGGGCGGGATTGCCCACCGCCACCACGTTGGCCGGAACGTCCCCGGTGACCACCGAACCGGCGCCGATGACGCTGTTGTTCCCGATGCTGATCGGGACGGCGTCCAGGGTCGTGAGGTTGTGGCTGGTGAAGGTGCGCTCGCCGATCGACAGCTGGGTCCCGTAGTCCACGAACGGCGGTGGCTTGATCTCCACGTGCTCGCCCAGATGCCCCACGAAATCGACCATGACGTGCCTGGCGGCATGTTGGCATCGAGCAGGATTCAAGAAGCGCCCCCGGTCCACCCGGACCTATGGTTGAGCCATGGATATTTCACTGCAGTACTCACACATCACCGTCAACGACGTCGACGCGGCCATTCCCTTCTACCGCGACGGGCTGGGCCTGAAGGTGGAAAACGACGTCGCCTCGGGAGAGCACCGCTGGGTCACCCTGGGCTCCGACACCCAGCCGGGGCTGGGCATCGTGCTCTCGGACCCGCACGCAGGGCGCTCGGAGGCCGACGGCAACGCCATCCAGGAACTGCTCACCAAGGGGGTGCTGCCGATGACGGTCTTTTCCACCTCCGACCTGGACGGACTCTTCGAGCAGGTGCGGGCCACCGGGGCCGAGGTCCTCCAGGAGCCCATCGAACAGCCGTGGGGCCCGCGGGACTGCGCGTTCAGGGACCCCTCGGGCAACTTGATCCGGCTCTCGCAGCGCCAGTAGCCTAACCCTTCGGCGGACCAAGCGCAGCGGGCCCGCTGTTGTTGGCCCCGTGCCTACCTGATTGGCGGAACCGGTCCGATCGGGTCCGGTTCAACGGGCGGATACGGATGCTGCGGATCGGGCCGGGGCGGCAACGGCCCCGGGTCCGGCGGCGGATCGTAGGGCGGCACGGGAGGCCCGGGCGGAATCGGTGGAGTCGGCGGAACACGGCCGGGCTCGGCCGGCCGGTCCGGGGGCTCGGGAGGCTGTGGGATGGTCATGGCCGCTCACTTCCGTCGATGGTGGTTGCAGGCCCAGTGTATGACGTGCCGACGTGCCGCGATACCCCCCCGCGCGCCACACCTGCGCTCACGCTTCCGGGCCTCTTTTTCGCGGATCCGGACGTAAAATTGGAGGGCCAGATTTCCACCCGAGGATGGTTCCCCATGTCACTTTCGACCAGCCCATTGACCACCATCATTCCCGTCACCGATGCCGAGCGGTCGCGGAAGTTCTACGAGGATGCCCTGGGCCTTCCCTTCCGGGGCAAGGCAGCGGACGGCAACCTCGTTTTCACCCTCGCCGGTGCCGGTTCGATTGCCCTGCTCAGCGATCCGCAGGCCAAGCCCTCCACCCACACCGCTGCCAGCTTCGAGGTCAACGACATCGCCGACGCGATCGGCGACCTCGATGGCCGCGGCGTGGTCTTTGAGGACTACGACCTGCCGGACCTGAAGACCGTCGACCACGTCTGTGTCCTTGGATCGGAGAAGGCCGCGTGGTTCAAGGACCCCGACGGCAACATCCTGTGTCTCCACGAGGAGCACGCACAGGCATAGGTGGCCCCGCCCGGTCCCTGCCCTGCCGGCAGGGACCGGGTGCCCCCTGCCCGGCGCAGGGGCATGAGCGTCCCCGGACCATGCGATGCTTGAAGCATGGATCTGGAGATTTCACCGGCGCTGTCGATTCCGGCATCCGAGCTCGACTGGCGGTTCTCACGTTCCTCGGGGCCCGGCGGTCAGCACGTGAACACCTCGGACAGCCGCGTCGAGCTGTCCTGGAACATTGCCGGCTCCCGCGTGCTGACCGACGCGCAGCGCGAGCGCCTGGTCTCGCGCCTGGATTCGAAGCTCGTTTCCGGCGTGCTCACCATCTCGGCCTCCGAACAGCGCTCCCAGCTGCGCAACCGCGAGATTGCGCTGCAGAAGCTCGCCGGGATGCTGGCCTCGGCGCTGGCGCCGGATGCGCCGCGCAGGCGTGCCACCAAGCCGACCAAGGGCTCCCAACGCCGCCGGCTCGCCGCGAAGTCGCAGCGCTCGGCCACGAAGCAGCAGCGGCAGCGGCCCTCGGCCGAGTAGCGGTCCTGCCGCGGTGCGTTGTGCCGGGCTCATGGCCAGCAGTGGAGGCGGCGTAGATCGTGCCCGTCCGGTCGAGCCACAGGCCCGGCCCAGGTCCTCCGCGCGGATGTTGCGTGGCCAGCCCGACGGAGGTTCCCTCGTTGCCGACTTCCATCAGCTGCCGAAACCCGGGCCTGCCGGCCTGTCAAGTGCGGCTGCGTTCCAGGCCCGTGGCCGGAAGCTTCAGGTGGTTGACCCCACCGGGTTCGGGGATGGGGGAAAATGTATGCGTCCGCCCCGAACGGTGGCAGGATGTCGTTACCGACACGCAGCTCCCCACGTGGGCGCAGCCAAGGGGGACCCGCATGAAGAAAGAACTGAACGACGTCGCCAACGCCGCCGAAGATGCCTCGAATTCCCGGGCATTCGTGATTGCCGCCAGGGCCGGCTTTGCCGTCAGCGGCCTGTTGCACGTCCTGGTCGGGATCATTGCGGTCAGGCTGGCCTTCGGGGATTCCAAGGATGCCGAGCAGAGCGGCGCGATGGCACAGCTGGCGGCCCAACCTGCCGGGTACGCCCTGGTGTGGATCGGCAGCATCGCTTGCCTGGCCCTGGGGCTGTGGCAGATAAGCGAAGTCCTTTTTGGATACCGCCGCGCCCCGGCAAGGACGAAGCTGGGCAAAAAGCTGTCCGCCGCCGGCCAGGGCATCGTTTTTCTCGCACTCTCCGTCGGGTTCGGCTCTTTTGCCTTGGGCAACCGCAAGGACAGCAGCGAGTCCACCAGCGACGCCACGGCCGGCATCATGTCCATGCCCTTCGGCCCCGCGCTCTTGCTGCTCATCGGAGCCGGCATTGCCGTGACCGGAATCGTCTTTGCGGCCAGGGGCATCTTGAAGTCGTTTGCCAAGCAGCTGTCCCTTCCTGCCTCGAAGGCCTTGCGGCAGGCAACCGTGGTGCTGGGCGTCTTGGGCTACGTTGCCAAGGGCGTGGCCCTGTTCCTGGTGGGGCTGCTGGTCATCGTTGCCACGGTGCAGGCGGATCCCGAGGAATCCACGGGGCTCGATGGTGCGCTCAAGGCGCTGCGCAGCCAACCCTTCGGCGTATACGCGTTGGTCTTCATCGGCGTTGGCCTGGGGTGCTACGGGCTGTTCCAGATCGCCAAGTCCCGCTTGGCGAAGATGGACTGAATGCCTGCGCGGCTTCGTGCGGCGCGCGGAGGCCGACGGAAGGCTGGCCTGCACTCCGCGAAGCGGCTAGCGTGGGCCTCATGAGTGATGAGAACCGGAACATGGCCGAAAACGAAGAGCCCGGAAACAACCTGACACCCAACACCGACGAACGCGAAGTCAGCGAGAAGCAGCTGTCCAAGTGGAAGAGCGAGGGCGGTGCCCTGTCCGAGGATTTCGACCCGGATGCGGCGCCGTCCGACTCCGGGCAGTAACCGCCGGGGGCTTGCCGGGTGTGCAGGGCCACGTGCCCTGCACACCTTTTTTATAGGTGGCGCAGGTAGCGTTCGGGCAGGTTCATGAAGGAGCGCCAGTTGGTCACCAGGTCCAGCTCGTCCCAGGCGCTGTGCCGCAGCCCCCACGGGCCGACCTCGTAGATGTCGGCCCCGGGCAGGGAAGCGAGCAGCGGCGAGTGCGTGGACATGATGACCTGCGAATCGCCCTGCGCCATGAGGTCCTTCAGGATTCCCACCAGGGCCAGGCACCCGGAGAACGAGAGTGCGGACTCGGGCTCGTCGAGAACCCACAGCCCGCCCTCGCGGAACCTGTCCACGATCAGCTCGAGGAACGATTCGCCATGGCTCATGGTATGGAATTCCGGATCCTTGCGCCGCAGCGTGGGATTTTCCTCCAGGTAGGTATAGAAACCGTGCATGGTTTCGGCGCGCAGGAAGTATCCGCGGCGGCTGGCACCGATGTTCCGCACCAGCTGCAGGTGCTTCTCCATGCCCGATTCGGTGGCACGGGTGCTGTGTTGCGCCCCGGTGGAGCCGCCCTCCGGGGACAGCCCGTAGCCCAGCGCTATGGCTTCGATAAGCGTGGATTTCCCCGAACCGTTTTCGCCCACGAAGACCGTGGCTGCACCGAAGTCAAGACCCTGGTCCAGCAGCTGGCGCACCGGCGGGAGCGTCTGGGGCCACTGGTTGCGCGGTGCGGGGGAAAGCTCGTGTTCGGCGATCCGGCGGATCGGCAAGCTGGAGAGCCTCATCGGTGGCGGGAGTTCTCAGACACCGGTGACGGTTCCGTCGTCGTCGATGGCGAAGGACGGGTTGTGCACAAAATCCCAGCGGAAGCCGTCCGGGTCTGCCACGCACGCGCTGGTGCCGCCCCATTCCCGGGTGGTTGGCGCGCCGATCGGGGTTGCGCCGGCGTCCAGGGCGCGGGCGTAGAGGTCGTTGACCTCGGCGACGCTGGTGGTGTTGTGGCCCAGGGAGACCGGAGGGGCCAGCGGGCCGTGCCCGACTTCCCCGTATTCGCCGGGCATCGATTCGACGTTCCACAGCGCGAGCATGAGCCCGTGGCCGGCCTGGACGAACAGGATCTCGCCGGGGATGAAATTGATTTCGCGGAAACCCAGGCCCGTGACGTAGAAGTCGCGTGACCGCTGGACATCGCGCACCCCAAGGGTGAGCGCGGTGACTGCCGGGGGCGTGTCTATGCTCATGCACCCAAGCATAGGCCCATGTGAATGGGCATCAAGAGGACCCCTCAACAACAAACCGTAGTACGCATGTTCTACTCTCGTCTTGTCTAGAACAAAGTTTCTAATAAACTGGTGAATGCACGGGCGCAACCCGCAACCGCCTTTCATGCCCCTGGGGCAAGGGAGGTGTCGGGCCCGCCTGTGCAACGGGAAGGGTGGCGAGCGAATGGGAATCTTTACCCAGTCGATCGAGGTTGACTGCACACCGGCGGGGGTGCCGATCCGCATGCGCTGGCAGGGCCGCGAATACCGGCTCGCGGCCGAGCCGGTGCGCTGGTTCGAGCGACGGAACTGGTGGACCGAGGAGCTGCGTGCCGAACGCGGCCGCGGCCCGGGGCTCGTGGACTACGAGGTCTGGCAATTGCAGGTCAAGCTCGCCGGCGTGGGCCCATTGCGCACCTTCGAGGTTTCCCGCCAGGCCGATACCGGCCGCTGGCGGATCATCCGCATGCCCGAGGCCTACCGGGAAAGCGCCTAGCGCGTCGGGCCGGCCGGCCCGAAACCGGGTTGGTGCCATCATTGGGCACGGCGGGCTCTGGCCGTCGGCCGCGCCAGGTGAAAGGCTGGGGGCAGGTGCCTGGACGGCGGCCGCGAGGAACACGAACACGGGAGCGCTCTAATGGAAGAAGTATTCGATGCCGCGATCATCGGCATGGGACCCGGCGGCGAAGTCGCCGCCGACCGGCTGCTCACCGCCGGCAAGAAGGTCGTGGTCTTCGAATCCGAGCTCATTGGCGGGGAATGCGCCTACTGGGCCTGCGTCCCCTCCAAGACCGTCCTGCGCGGGCCAGAGGTGAACATCGAGGCGGCAGGTGCGGCCGGAGCCGCCGAAAGCGCCCTGGACTGGGAAAAGGCCCGGGAATACCGCGACTACATGGCCCGGCACCTCGACGACAGCGCCCAGGAGCAGGGGTACGCCAAGCGCGGGGCGACCGTGGTGCGCGGCAAGGCGACAATCACCGGACCGGGACACCTCAGCGCCAACGGGAACCAATACCTGGCTCACCACATCGTCATCGCCACGGGAACCGTCCCCGTGGTCCCCGAGTTCCCGGGGAGCGGGGAAATCACCGCCTGGACCAACCGCGAGCTCTACACCCTGGCGACGCTGCCGAAATCCGTGGCCATCGTGGGCGGATCCGCGGTGGCGCTGGAGGCCGCCTTCTTCCTGGCCGGATTCGGGGTCCAGGTCACCGTGCTCAACCGCAGCGCCCGGCTGCTGCGGCGCGAGGAGCCCGAGGTCTCCGCGCTCGCCGAGGAGCACCTGCGCCGGCTCGGGGTCAAGGTGCTGGCCAACAGCACCGTGACCAGCGGGCGGCGCGGGGAGGACGGGACCAGCATCCTTCAGCTGCAGGCGGGCGGGGAGGTCGCGGTCGATGCGGTCTTCTTCGCCACAGGAAGGGTCCCGCGTGCCGACGGCCTGGATGTGGCACGCGCCGGGGCGACCCTTGACGGGAAGGGCGGGGTACGGGTTGACGAGCACTGCTGGGCCGCCGAGGGGCTCTGGGCCATCGGGGACGTCACCGGGATCATGCCCTTCACCCATGTGGCCAAGTACCAGGGCCGCATCGTGGCCGACTGCATCCTGGGCAGGGAGCGAAGTGCAAGCTACGACGGGATCCCGCGCGTGGTCTTCGCCAGCCCGGAGATCGCCGCCGTGGGCCTGACCCGGGAGACGGCCGAGGGGCGTGGAATCGACGCGGCGTACATCCAGGTCAACCTGCCCGAGACCCTCGCCCGGCCCTGGACCTACGAGCAGGATCCGCGAGGGGACCTGGGCCTGCTGGTGGACCGGCACCGGAGGGTCGTCATCGGGGCCTGGGCCATCGCCCCGCAAGCCAGCGAATGGATCCACCTGGCATCCCTGGCCATCAGGGCGGAGACCCCGCTGGAGGTCCTGCGCGACATGGCCCCGCAATTCCCCAGCTACACCGAGGCCTACCTCGTTGCCCTGGACCGGCTGCGAAGCGACGAAGGAATCTAGGCCGCGCCAGTGGGCCTTCTCACCGCCCCCTTCCCGCCGCAGGTCAGCGCAGGGAGGGGGCCCCGGTGTCCGGGAGTCCTCCGCGCGGTCCTGCCACGGGACTTGATTAGAACGCATGTTCTAATAGAATGAATTCGTCCCCCTCCTCGCCCGGCCACACGAACCCCGGCACCGAGGACCACCAAGGCACGTGCCCGCAGGCGCAACCCGCCGGGGGACCGGGGCGCGCCGCGGGACAGGGGAGGGGCAGGCACCATGGGCTTCACCCACCTGCACGTCGCCTCCGCCTTCAGCGCACACTACGGGGTCTCCTGGCCCAAGGACCTGGTCGCCGCCGCGCTCGCCGACGGCGCGGACGCCCTGGCCATCACCGACCGCGACGGACTCTACGGAAGCGTCAAGCACCTCAAGGCCTGCATCGGACACGGCATCGACCCCATCCTCGGGGTGGACCTGGCCATCCTCGAACCCGCACCCCGCCCCGCTCCCCACGGCAAGCCACCACCGATGCGCACCGCCGGACGCATCGTCGCCCTGGCCAAGGGGCATAGCAACGGCGCCGGATACGCCGCCCTCTGCCACCTGGTCACCGCGGCACACCAACCCAACACACCCGCCGGGGTCGCCAAGCCAGCCGTGGGGATCACCCGCGAGGAACTGGGCACCCACGCACTGGGCCCCGACGGGGAAGCGCTGCTCACCATCCTGCTGGGACCGGGCTCAGACATCGGCCTGGCCACCGGACACCGCCACTACACCCAGGCCCGCACCCTGTTGCGCACCTGGCGCTCCCTGCTGGGGGCAAGCGCCCTGCGGGTGGAGATCACCACGCACCTGAATAGCCCGGGGGAGAAGCTCAGCACCGCACACGCCATCCGCATGCTGCGCTGCGCCACCGACACGGGCATCGCCCCCGTCCTGACCAACGCCGTGCGCTACGCCGACCCCGACGGAGCGGCAACCGCCGATGTCCTGGACTCCGCACGAGCCCTGTCCTCCCTGGAAACCCTCAACGACATCCAGCCCAACGGGCAGGGCTGGCTCAAACCCGCCGAACACATGCACCACCTCGCCACCGAAATCGCCCGCTCCGCCTCCGACACCCCCCTGGCAGCCACACTGCTGCGCAACACCGCAGCGCTCGCCGACT
Organism: Arthrobacter sp. C2; assembly: GCA_024207135.1. Classification (GTDB taxonomy): domain Bacteria; phylum Actinomycetota; class Actinomycetes; order Actinomycetales; family Micrococcaceae; genus Paeniglutamicibacter. The sequence goes on from CP042428.1 coordinate 625,704, forward strand.
GGGCGCGCCTTGACCCGGTCCCCGACACAGGATGGTCGATCCCCGTGGTCCCCGAGGCCCACATCATCGGCATCACCGGAAACCCCGAAAACGAACTCGCCTCCCGCGCCGAGGCAGGCATCACCCGCCTGATCCCCGCCCAGGCCAACGACCCCGCGATGCGCCACCGCCTGGAGGCCGAGCTGTCCACCATCGCCGACCTCGGCTTCGCCCCCTACTTCCTCACCGTCGCCGAAGTCAGCTCCATGATCACCCGCCTGGGAATACGCTCCGCCGCCCGGGGGTCAGGAGCCTCCTCACTGGTCAACTACCTCATCGGCATCAGCCAGGTAAACCCCCTGGCCCACGACCTGCTCTTCGAGCGCTTCCTCTCCCGCGACCGCGCCACCCTGCCCGACATCGACATCGACGTCGAATCCGCCAGGCGCCACGAGATCTACCACAAGATCTTCGAACGCTTCGGAGCCGACCGCGTCAGCCTCATGAGCATGCAAAACGGCTACCGCGCCCGGGGGGCGGTGCGCGACGCCGGAGCCGCCCTGGGCATGGAGGAAGAAGACATCGATACGATCGCCAAGCAACTCTGGCGCTTCTCCGCCTCCTCCTTCCGCGAAGCCCTGGAGGAAAAACCCGAGCTCGCACCCTTCGCCGACCGCCTCGGCACCGAAAAACAACTCGACCTGCTCGTGGACCTCACCGAACGCCTCGACCGGCTGCCCCGCCACATCTCCATGCACCCCTGCGGCGTCATCCTCTCCGACGCGCAGCTGCGGGACCGCACCCCCGTCGAACCCAGCGGCATCTCCCTGCCCATGAGCCAATTCGACAAACACGACATGGACCCCATGGGCATGCTCAAGCTCGACGTCCTGGGGGTGCGCATGCAATCGGCCATCACCTACGCACTGGAGGAAATCCAGCGCCTGCACCCCGACGCACAAGCCGTCGCCAAGGCAGGCGGGCACCGGGGACGCAAGCCCGGGGAAATCCCCGGCTACATCCAACCCAACGGAGCCATCGACCTCGCCCTGGTCCCGCTGGACGACGAACCCACCTTCGAACTCATCCGCTCCACCCACACCCTGGGCTGCTTCCAGATCGAATCACCCGGACAACGCGAACTCATCGGCAAGCTCGCCCCGCGCGAATTCAACGACCTCATCATCGACATCTCCCTCTTCCGCCCCGGACCCATGAAATCCAACATGGTCAAGCCCTACCTGGAAAACCGCCACGGCTTCGCACCCGAAAAATACCCCCACCCCGACCTTGCGCCGGCGCTCGCCGAGACCCACGGGGTCACCGTCTTCCACGAACAGGTGCTGCGGATCTTCGACAAGATGACCGGCTGCGGGCTGGCCCAGGCCGATGTCTACCGCCGGCTGCTGGGAAACCCGCACGCCGAACCGGCTGTCGAGGCGCTCTTCCGTTCCCGGGCGCTGGGCCGCGGCTACTCGCTGGAGGTCATCGACGAGGTCTGGCACACGCTGGCGGCCTTCGGGTCCTTCGGGTTCTGCAAGGCCCACGGGGCCGCCTTCGCCGTGCCCACCTACCACTCGGCCTGGCTCAAGGCCCACCATCCGGAGGCCTTCCTGGCCGGGATCTGGGAACACGACCCGGGCATGTACCCCAAGCGGCTGCTGGTCGCCGAGGCCCGGCGCATGGGCATCGCGATCCTGCCGCTGGACATCAACCGCTCCGCGCCCGGCTACAAGGTGGAAAGGCTCGAGGGGCTGCTGCCCCCCGCGCAGCTTCCGGTGGTCCCGCGCGCCGCGGGGGCCGCGCCCCCGGGCAGGTACGGGATCAGGCTCTCGCTGCGCGGGATCCGCTCGGTCTCCGAGCGCGAGGTCGCCCGGGTGGCGGCCGGGCAGCCCTACGACTCGATCGCCGATGTGCGCGCCCGCTCCGGGCTGACCCGCACCTCGCTGAACCACTTCGCGGCCCTGGGCGCCTTCGACTCGCTGCAGGCGCGCACCGGGCGCGGGAACCGGGCCGATCTCATCGAGCACCTGCGGGCACCGGCCGGCAGGGCGCTGCCGCAGCGCCACCGGCCGATCCCCGGGCAGCTGTCGTTGCCGCTGGGGGACCTGGACCTTGCCAACATGGCCATCGGGGCGGCGCCAACGCCGCTGGACGAGGTGGTGCGCACCGAACTGGACCTGATGAGCCTGGATGTCACCGCCCACCTGATGGAATCCCACGCCCCGCTGCTGCGGTCCCTGGGCGTGTCTCGCTCCGCGGACCTGCTGGGCATGCGCAACGGCACCGAGGTCCTGGTGGCCGGGGTGCGCGTGGCCACCCAGACCCCGCCGATGCGCGGCGGGCGCCGGGTCGTGTTCATCTCGGTTGACGACGGGACCGGCTGCGTCGATGCCACGTTCTTCCACGAGGCCCAGCAGCGTTGCGGCCCGCTGCTCTTCTCCACCCGGCTGCTGCTGATCCACGGGCTCACCCGGCGCACCGGACCGCGCGGGATCAGCCTGCAGGCGCTGGACGCCTGGGACCTGTCGGACAAATCCGCGCTGCCGGCCCCCGGCCACCTGTCCGACCCCGCACGCGCCCGCAACGAGAGCTTCGGGTCCTCCGCCGCCCGGCCGGTGCGGGAGGCGGAAAAATCCCTGGCCGCGCGCATGGCCGCCGAGGACCTGGACACCCGCGGCTACCTGGGTGCCTGAACGCACCGAAGGACAACCCCTGGATTGATGCGAAAGGCATCAATAAACACTTTTCACACGCATACACATGGCGCCCGGGATCTGCGCCGACTCGTTTCCCCCGCGATTCGGCCGGGGACGCGAGCGCTGGTTGACCGGGGCGGACGGAAAACGGCAAACCCGAGGCGGGCAAGGAGGCGGCGGGAGTGCTTTCCCTCATGATCGTGCCCGGACCCATCACCCCACGGCCCGGGTCAAAGGCCACCCGCGAAACCGGCCGGCCTCTTCGGGTGAAGGCAAAGACCAGGTTCAATTGGCGATTCCGGCCAGCACCGATCCCGGGGATGGGCGCGGCGGCCGTCGCACTCGCACTCCCCATCCTCGACGTCGGCTTCGTGCAGGCCTATGGTGGAAACAGGGTTCCGGCCAAGGTCCGGACCCGTGTTGGAGGTTGAACAATGGCTGCCCCACAGATGACCGATACGCTGCAGCGCCCGTTGCGGGACCTGCGGATATCCGTCACGGACCGCTGCAACTTCCGCTGCGTCTACTGCATGCCCAAGGAAATCTTCGGCCGCGATTTCGTGTTCATGCCGCATGACCAGCTGCTCACCTTCGAGGAGATCACCACGCTGGCCCGGATCGCCATGGACCACGGCGTGCGCAAGATCCGGCTGACCGGTGGCGAGCCGCTGCTGCGCCGCGGCATCGAGGACCTTATCGCCATGCTCGCCGCACTGCGCACGCCCGGCGGCGAACCGCCCGACCTCGCCATGACCACCAACGGCTCCGTCCTGGCGCAGAAGGCGGAGGCACTCAAGGCCGCCGGCCTGGACCGGGTCACGGTGTCGCTGGATTCCCTGGACGAGGCCGTCTTCCAGTCCATGAACGACGTCGAGTACCCCGTGGCGAAAGTCCTGCACGCAATCGACGCGGCCCAAGCCGCGGGTCTGGGCCCGGTGAAGGTCAACATGGTGGTCAAGCGGGGCCTGAACGATGGCAGCATCGTTGACATGGCCCGGCACTTCCGGGGCACCGGATTCATCCTGCGCTTCATTGAATACATGGACGTGGGAACCTCCAACGGCTGGAAGATGGACCAGGTGGTGCCGAGTGCGGAGGTGGTTGAACGGATCGGCAGCGTGTTTCCGCTGGAGCCGCTGGAGGCAAACTACCCGGGCGAGACCGCCCAGCGCTGGCGGTATGCGGACGGCGCCGGCGAGATCGGCGCGATCTCCAGTGTTACCCGTGCCTTCTGCGGCGGATGCACCCGGGCGCGGCTCTCCGCCGACGGCAAGCTGTTTACCTGCCTGTTCGCCACCCGGGGCACCGACCTGCGGGCACTGCTCCGCGCCGGTGCCACGGACGAAGACTTGGCCACTGCACTCGCGGCCCTGTGGGGCGCCCGGACGGACAGGTACTCGGAACTGCGCAGTTCCAGAACACCCGGCGTGGCCAAGCCGGGCATGAAAAAAATCGAGATGAACTACATCGGCGGCTGAGGACCGGAGTGCTGCAGCCGGGCTGCCAAGCGGTGCGCGGATGCGCGGTTTCCCGAGGGGATTGCCTGGCCGTTGCGACGGGCAACCGCCAGTGTAAGGCACGTCACGTGATGGCCATGTTGTCTTTGCCAAGTAGCGATGCTAGAACGGTCCTACCTGCTAATGAACGCCCAACGTCGTGCGTGTGGGGGGCGGCGCACACGACACCGGGCGTGGAACCGGATTGACCGGATACACCCTTCATTCCGGAGAGTCGATTCTTCAAGCAAAAGGTTGTGTGTGCCATGAGCAACAAGCCCCCGGTCCAGGATGACTCGGACGCCAAGATGAAGGTCGGCCGGCCCGCCCGGGCGGCAGCGGGGCTTCACGGCCTCACCGAATCCCTTCCCCAGGCGCTTTCGGCCATGGGCCCCGTGCGATCCGCAAAAACCCTGCTGGCAATGAACCAGAAGGACGGCTTTGACTGCATGAGCTGTGCCTGGCCGGATCCGCCGCACCGCAAGACGGCGGAGTTCTGCGAAAACGGCGCCAAGGCGGTGACGTGGGAAGCGGGGCTGCTGACGGTGCCGCGGGAATTCTGGGAAGCCAATTCGGTGTCCTCCATGCGGGAGCGCAGCGAGTACTGGCTGGGCCAGCAGGGACGGCTGGTTGATCCGGTCTACAAGCCGGCAGGCTCGGACCATTACCAGCCCATCAGCTGGGACAACGCGTTCCGGCTGGTGGCCGGTGAGCTGAACGCCCTCGATTCCCCGAATGAGGCAGCGTTCTATACCAGCGGCCGCACCAGCAACGAGACGGCCTTCCAATACCAGTTGTTTGCCCGCGCCTTCGGCACCAACAACCTGCCGGACTGCTCCAACATGTGCCACGAGTCCACGGGACTCGCCATGGGGGAAACCATCGGGGTGGGCAAGTCCGCGATCTCCTATGAAGACTTTGCCAAGTCGGACCTGATCATCATCATGGGGCAGAACCCTGGCACCTGCCATCCGCGGATGCTGACGGCGCTGGAGGAAGCCAAGCTCGCCGGTGCCCAGATCGTGGCCGTCAACCCGCTGCCCGAAGCCGGCCTGATCAACTTCAGGAACCCGCAGAAGCCCCGCGGGCTGGTCGGCAAGGGCACCGATCTGGCCGACCAGTTCCTGCAGATCCGGCTGGCCGGAGACATGGCCCTGATGCAGGCCCTGGCCAAGCGGGTCTTTGCCGCCGAAGACGCGGCACCCGGCGCCGTCCTGGACCACGCGTTCCTGGAGGAAAGCTGCCAGGGCCTGGAGGAATACCGGGCCCACATCGCCAACCTCGACGATGCGGAAGTCTTGGCCGCCACCGGACTGCGGACGGCGGAAATCGACGAACTCGCCGACCGCTACCTGAAGGCGGACAAAGTCATTGTCACCTGGGCCATGGGCCTGACCCAGCACAAGAAGGCCGTGCCCACCATCAAGGAAATCGTCAACCTGCTGCTGCTGCGCGGAAACATCGGAAAGCCCGGGGCCGGCCCCTCGCCCATCCGCGGACACAGCAATGTCCAGGGCGACCGGACCATGGGCATCTGGGAGCAGATGCCGCCGGTCTTCCTGGACGCACTGGGCAAGGAGTTCAATTTCGACCCGCCGCGGGAGAACGGTTTCGACGCGGTCCAGAGCATCCGCGCCATGCGCGACGGCAAGCTCAAGGTTCTCTTCGCCATGGGCGGGAACCTGGTCAGCGCAATCTCCGACACCGTCGTGGCCGAGGAGGCCATGCAAAAGATGAAGCTCACGGTCCAGGTGTCAACCAAGCTGAACCGCTCCCACGCCTTCACGGGGGAGAAGGCCCTGATCCTGCCCACCATGGGCCGGACCGAAATCGACCGGCAGGCATCCGGCGAACAATTCGTCACCGTCGAGGACACGGTGTGTGCCGTGCATGCCTCGCACGGAAAGGTGGAGCCGGTCGGGACGAACCTGCTCTCCGAGATGGCCATCGTCAGCCGGCTTGCCCGGGCCGTCCTGGGCCGCGATCACCCCATCGACTGGGCCGGGTTCGAGGCCGACTACGACACCATACGCGAGCACATCGGGCACGTCTGCAAGGGCTGCGAGGACTACAACGCCAAGGTCCGCCGTCCCGGCGGCTTCGTCCTGCCGCACCCGCCGCGCGACAGCCGCACGTTCCCCACACCTTCGGGCAAGGCCATCTTCACGGTCAGCGAGCTGGAAACCGTGGAGGTCCCCAAGGGGCGGCTGCTGCTGCAGTCCGTCCGCGCCCACGACCAGTTCAACACCACCATGTACACCCTCAACGACAGGTACCGGGGCGTGAAGAAGGGCCGTCACGTCCTGTTCGTGAACCCGGCCGACCTGGCCGAACTCGGCATCGCCGACGGCAGCTACGTGGACATCCACAGCGAGTCGCCCGACGGCATCGACCGGGTCCTGCGCCAGCAGCGCATCATCGGCTACCCCACCGCGCGTGGCTGCGTGGCCGCGTACTTCCCCGAAGCAAACGTGCTCGTCTCCCTGGACGCCACGGCCGAGGGTTCCAATACCCCGGTGTCCAAGTCCGTCGTCGTGCGCCTGGAAAAGGCAGCCGAGCCCGCCTACGCCGTAGGTTCCTGAGCAAACACCTCCGGGAAGCGAGGAAGGGCAAGCCTATGACCCAGCCTGGATTGTTAACGGCTTTTCAGTTTGCCAAGGAGTACGGCAATGGACCTAATTTTTCGGTCATCGGCGTTTGCGCCGCTGGCGCTGGGTTTTTGCGGCCTGGGGACCGGCTACTTGATCTACGGTCCCGAGGAATTGTTTCACTGGCCCAAGCGTGACGAATCCGTGGACAGGTCGACAGGCGTGTGGGGCATCTGGCTCCCGGGCTTCTGCCAGCTGGTCACCGGCATCATCCTCTTCGTCGGCCTGACATGGTTCCAGGTGTTCAAGGACGCGCCGCTGTACATGGCAGCCCTCGCCTTCTCCGCATACGGGATCCACTGGTTCGCACTGGGCTACAACCGCTGGCAGGGTGTGGACCCGCGCACCAACGCCGGAGACTGGCCCGTCGGGCTGCTGTTCGTGGGCCTGACCTTGATCTACATCAGCGACTTCTTCCACAGCATTGGGCAGGCATGGGGCGAGCGGTCGCTCGGGCTGTGGCACCTGGTCACGGGCCTCTGGCTGATGTACCTGACCTTTGCCACGAGCCTGAACTTCTCCCTGGGCATGACACTGCCCCTGTAGGGTGTTGCTGCGGGCAAGCCAACTACGGGAAAACGGGGTTTCGGTGGCGGTCATGGCGCTGGTGCACGGGTTGTGGTCCGACGGTTCGGCCTGGTTGCGGGTCATCGCCGAGCTGCGCGCCCTTGGCCATGACCCCGTGGCCGCCCAGCTCGGCCTCGAATCGTTTGACGACGACGTGGCCAGCGTGCGCCGGACCCTGGCCACCGTGGGTGCACCGGTCCTGCTGGCAGGGTGGTCGTACGGCGGGGCAGTGATTGGCGAGGCGGCACGCGGGGCCCGAAACGTGGGGGCGCTGGCCTATGTCGCGGCGTCTGCACCGGCCGAGGGCGAATCCGTGAGCCGCTTGTCCAGGCTGCATCCGGGCAGCATGATCCCGCAGCACGTGGTCGTCGCCGGAAACCACACCTACATCGACCGGGCGCACTTCGGCGAGGTGATGGCGGGGGAGCTGTCCTCCGAGGATGCCGCGCTGGGTGCGGCCGTGCAGAAGCTGACGCGCATCGGGCTGGACAAGGCAACGGTGGGGCGGCCGGCATGGCTGGATCTGCCGGCGCATTACCTGGTTGCCACCGCCGACCGTGCCGTGCCTCCGACGCTGCAGCGGGAAATGGCCGAACGGATGGGCGCTGCGGTGACGGAGATCGATTCCGGCCACGCACCCTTGCTCTCCCGCCCTCGCGAGGTGGCCGTCTTTCTGGACGGCGCCTGCAAGGCCTCCCTCTAAGGCCGTCGCCGGTGCGGCGGCCGGCAAGGAGCGCCGGGTCCACGCACGGGCCGGTCGTGCGCCGCCCCTTGCGCAAGCCAAAGCCGGCACATCCGTCCGTGCCGCCCCCGTCCTCGGCAATGAGGTGTTCGCGCCGCCGGATCCGCGAGCGGCACCTTGATCCGGCCGTCCGGCCCTACCTCGAAAACGCCGGGCCCCCGCGGCAAAAACCGAGGCGGAGGACGAAGGGAAAATCGGGACCTTCGACCTATTGCCGAGCGCTATACACGCGAGTAGCGTCCTATACATGAGTACAGCCCGAGAGGATCTGACCGGACGGGCCCGGCTGCGCGACGCCGCCATCGAGTGCTTCGCGGCGCACGGGTTCGATGAATCCCTGCGCGCCATTGCCGCCCGCGCCGAGGTCAGCGCCGGCCTGGTCCGCCACCACTTCGGATCCAAGGAAGCGCTGCGCGCCGAATGCGACGTCACGGTGCTTGCACGCTACCGCGCGCTGAAGAACGAAAGCCTCAAGGCCTCGCCCCGGCAACTCTTTGCACAGTTCCCGTCATCGCGCGAGGGCGGGATCCTGCTGGTCTACATCCTGCGCTCGGTCCGCGAGGGCGGGGAGGCGGGAAGGGACTTTATCGAGCACATGGTCGTCGAGGCCCTGGAATTCTCGCGCGACGCCGTGGAGCGGGGAATCATCATTCCCAGCCGCGACGAGGAGGCGCGCGTGCGCTTCCTGGTCCAGCAGTCGATCGGCGCCATGGTGGTCAGCTTCGCCATGCGTCCCGGGACGCCGCTGGAGGACTTTGGTGCGGTGATGGAACGCTACTACGCCGAGGCAGTGCTGCCAACCCTCGAGCTGTACACCGAGGGGCTGTTCACCAGCCGGGAATACCTCGATGAATACCTGGCCTTCCTGGCCGGCACCAAGAACCCGCCCGCGGGCCTCGCGGGAGAAACCGTGACACGGTAAGGAGAAAACCATGTCCACCAACACCCAGGCCATCTCGGTGGCCGGCCTGCACAAGCATTTCGGGCGCACCGCGGCCCTGGCGGGACTGGATCTGCAGGTCGAGGCCGGAGAGGTCGCCGGATTCCTCGGGCCCAACGGGTCGGGCAAGTCGACCACCATCCGCATCCTGCTCGGGTTGCTGCGTGCCGATTCGGGCAGCGTGAAGCTGCTGGGCGGGGACCCGTGGGACGACGCCGTGGCCCTGCACCGGCGCATCGCCTACGTGCCCGGAGAGGTCGCCCTGTGGCCCAATCTCACCGGCGGCCAGGCCATCGGCATCTTGGCGTCCCTGCGCGGCGGCGTGGATGCCACCAAGCGCGACGCGCTGCTCGAACGCTTCGACCTGGACCCCACCAAGAAGGCGCGCAGCTACTCCAAGGGCAACCGGCAGAAGGTCGCCCTGGTCGCGGCCCTGGCCTCGGACGCCGAGCTGCTGCTGCTGGACGAGCCGACATCGGGCCTAGACCCGCTGATGGAACAGGTCTTCACCGCCTGCATCCGCGAGGTCAAGGCCGAGGGGCGTTCGGTGCTGCTTTCCAGCCACATCTTCGCCGAGGTCGAGAAGCTCTGCGATACCGTCACCATCATCCGCGAGGGCCAGACGGTCGAGGCCGGGCGCCTCGAATCCCTGCGCCACCTGCACCGCACCACCGTCTCGGTGCTGCTGGCCGGAAACACCTCCGCACTTGCCGCGGTCCCGGGCATCGGTGACCTGGTCATGGACGGTCCCAAGGCCACCTTCACCGTCGGCGAGGAAGACCTGGGCGGCGTGCTCGAGGCGCTTTCCAGGTACTCGCCCCGTTCCCTGGTCTCGACCCCGCCGTCGCTCGAGGACCTGTTCCTGCGCCACTACGGGGGGCTGCCGCTACAGCCGGCAGCCGCCAGGCCCGGACGCCACGCCCACGCACCTGCGGCAGGTGCGCGATGAGCAGCGCAACGGCCCCGGGCCGCGCCACGCGCCGAACCTCCGCCTCCACCGGTTCCCTGGCCGGGGTGGGCACGGCCGCGGGATTCATCCTGCGCCGCAACTGGCTGCGGCTGCTCATCTGGGCGGGGGTGCTGGCGGTGATGATCCCGATCGTCTACGGCTCCCAGCAGGAGGCCTTCCCGACCCAGGAGTCCCGCGACGCCTATGCCCAGGTGGCCAACACCCCGGCGGTGGCGGCCATGACAGGCCTGCCCTACGCGGCAGGTTCGCTCGGCGGCATCCTGGTCATCAAGATCTGGATGACCCTGGCCGTGGCCCTGGGCTTCGCCTCGATCTTCCTGGTCACCCGCAACGGACGGGCCGACGAAGAGACCGGGCGCACCGAGCTGCTGCGTTCGGCCGCGCTGGGGCGGCACGCCTACCCCGTGGCCAACTACCTGGTGGCCGGATCGCTGTCCGTCGTCACCGGCTTGCTGATCTCCCTGCTGTGCCTGGGCCTGAAGCTGCCGACCGGCGGATCGTGGACCATGGGCGCCTCCATCGCCGGAACCGGGTTGGCTTTCGTGGCGGTCTCGGCGATCTGCGGCCAGCTGGCGACCACCAGCCGCGGGGCAAACTCGCTGGCCGTGGCACTGTTGGCGCTCTTCTACTTCATCCGCGCGGGCGCCGACCTGCAGGCCAACGGCACCGACCCGAGCGCACTGAGCTGGTACTCGCCCATTGGCTGGGCGCAGAACATGCGCTCCTTCGGCCAGGACAACTGGTGGCCGCTGACGGCCCTGCTGGGGCTGGCGGTGCTCGGATGCGCGCTGGCGCTGCGCCTGGAAACCCGGCGCGACCTCGGCTCCGGCATCCTGCCCGAGCGCGCCGGCCCGGCCACCGCCTCGGCGCTGCTGGCCAACCCGCTGGGCCTGGTGCTGCGGCTGCAACGCGGCTCGCTTCTCGGCTGGTTCCTGGGCGCGGTGGTTGCGGGGCTCTTCTTCGGGTCGGTGGCCCGGGCCATGACCTCGGTGCTGGACCCGGACAACCCGTTCGCCAAGTCCTTCGTGGGCCCCGGACACGACATGCTTGACGGGGTGATGGGCATCTTCGTGCTTTTCAACGGGCTGCTGGCCGGGGCGTTCGCCGTCCAGGCGCTGGCCGGGGCACGCAGCGAGGAGGAAAGCGGGCGGCTGGAGAGCCAGCTGGCCGGATCGCTCTCGCGCTTCGGCTGGCTGTGGGCGCACGTCCTGGTGGCGGGGGCCGGCTCCGCGGCGATGCTGCTGGTCGGCGGCTACCTCACCGGGGCATCGTCCCAGGGCGCGGCGACCGGCGGATCCATGGCCGCCGCCTCGTTCGCCTACTGGCCGGCGGTGCTGCTGATGCTCGGGGTGCTGCTCTTCTGTCAGGGATTCATCCCGCGTCCCAGCACCGGCATCGCGTGGGCGGTCTACGGGCTCTCGGTCATGGCCGCGATGTTCGGCGGATTGCTTTCGCTCTCCGAGGACGTTATCAAGGCCACCCCGTTCGGGGCGGTCCCGAGGCTCCCGGCCGAGGACTTCGCCCTGCTGCCCCTGGTGGTCCTTGGCGTCATCGCCCTGGTGCTGGCCACGATCGGGTTCTGGCGCTTCCGGGCCAGGGACCTGATGCCCGAATAGCGGAACGGGGCGCGTGCCCCGTTCCCCTGTGCGGGTGCTGCGCCCCGGCAGGGGTAGGGCCCTTGCAACCCCTTTACACGGGTTTTGTTGCGGCAGTAGCGTGGGCGCCATGGACTGGAAACTGGAACTGGTATTTGTCCCCGTGTCCGATGTGGACCGCGCCAAGGATTTCTACGTGAACAAGGTCGGGTTCAACGCCGACTACGACGAGCGACCCACCGAGGCGATCCGCTTCGTCCAGCTGACCCCGCCGGGATCCGCCTGCTCCATCACCATCGGCGAGGGCCTGAACGACGCGGCCCCCGGAACGGCGCCGAGCCTGCAGATGGTGGTCAGCGACATCCGCAAGGCCCACGACCAGCTCAAGGCCAACGGCGTGGACGTAAGCGACGTCGACATCCAGCCGTGGGGGCACTTCGTGTACTTCGCCGATCCGGACGGCAACAAGTGGGCGGTGCAGTACCTGCCGCAGCGCCCGAACGGGTAGACGCCCAACCGGCAACAAATTGCCGATCAGCCGCCCTGTAGCGGGTGGGCCCGCTCAGAAACCCGTTTTCGGCAAGATCTTGCCGAAAACGGGTTTTCCGTGGATCATGGGATGATGAAGCATCAAGAGCGGCATTATCTTGCCGGTGCAGGAAGTGGCATTGACACCGTATCGGCACTGGCGCTGGAGATCCGCCGGGCCCGCAAGGACGCCGGGTTGACCCAAGGGGAACTGGCCGACTTGGCCGAGGTCTCCGAACGGACCGTGCGCGCGCTGGAAACCGCCACCGGCAATCCGTCCCTGCGCGCCGTGGCCTCCGTCCTCAACGTGCTGGGGCTCAAGATTGGCGTCGGTCGATGACCCCGGACCTCCACCGGCTCAGGTTCATCGAGGGTGCCGACGTCTACAAGAACGGTGTCCACGCGGGGGAGCTAACCCGGACGGCTGCCGGGGGCATCCGCTTCGGCTACCTAGACAGCTACCTGGCCGGCGGCAAGGCGCCGGTGGCCTTTTCCCTTCCGCTGGAAAACGCCGCAGTCGAAACGCCCAATGGTGCCCTTCCCGCGTTCTTTGCGGGGCTGCTTCCCGAGGGACACCGGCTGACGGTGTTGAAGAATGCGACCAAGACCAGCTTCGACGACGAACTGACCTTGCTGCTCGCCGTGGGTGCCGATGTCCCGGGCGACGTACAGGTGGTTCCCGCGGGGGACGTTCCCGCCGAACCGGAGGCGCTGGCGGACACCTCGACACCGGAAGACCTGGACTTCGCCGTCCTGGCGAACTCGGTGGACCTGCACGCATTTCCCGGGGTCCAGGACAAGGCGAGCGCCTCGATGCTCACCACGCCATTGGCGACGCGGGGCCGGCGCTATCTGCTCAAGCTCGATCCCGCACAGAACCCCCATCTGGTGGCCAACGAGGCCGCGCACCTGGCCGGGGCAAGAAACCTGAACCTCCCGGTGGTTGGCAACCGGATCATCCATGACAAGCACGGACTGGCCGGCCTGCTGGTCGAGAGGTTCGACCGCCGGAAGGGAACCGACGGCCACTGGCACCGGATGGCCCTCGAGGACGGAACACAGGTCATGGGCCTGCCCCCGGCCGCGAAGTACGGTGTGGCGGCCGAGGACCTTGCATTGGCCCTGGCCCGCTTGTGCATTGCCCCTGTGGTGGCCCGCCGAAACCTGTACCTGCAATTTGCCTTTGGCTGGCTGACCGGCAACGGCGACCTTCATGCCAAGAACCTCTCCGTGCTGGGAAGGCAGGCCGGCGGTTTCGAGATCTCGCCCATGTATGACCTGCCCTGCACACTGTTGTACGGCGATGAAACCATGGCACTTCCGATTGCGGGAAAACTGAAGAACCTCAAGGCCAGGCATTGGGCGGAATTTGCCGACGCCCTCGGCCTGCCGCCCAGGGCCGCGGCGTCGGCAAACCGGCTCGCACTCAAGGCGGCGGCCTCGGTGGACCTGGCTGCCTTGCCTTTCGAGGGTTCCCCGTTGCGCGGGACGGAGCGGGAACTGCGCTTCCGCCGGCACGAGCTGCAGGCATAGCACCGCCCCGGCGTCCACGGGGCATCATCTGCACCATGGACGCCGAGACGATCCGTGTTTGTGGTTTTCCCCTCAGCGCATTGCTCGAATCCTGGCCGCGGGCCCCAGGTCCCATTGGTCGTTGGACATCCGCAGGACGGCCAGGCTGACGAAGGCACTGGCAATCGTGGTCAGTCCCCAACCGAGCGTCACATCCAGCAACCTGCTGGGAATGACGACAGCGGCAATGAAGTGGATGGGTTGGGAGACGATTAGCGCGCCGGCGATCCACCAATTGATGATCCCGGCCCTGCCCAGGGCAACGCCGGTCAAGACCATTCCGGCAATGTGCCCGATGAGCCAAATGATGCCGCAGGTCGCGGCAAACGCGCTGTTCTGCACGGCGTCGCCGATGCGCACGATCGTGGCCTGGTCGAATCCGTTGGCACCCAGCCGGGACACCAAGTAGTCCATGTTTGCGGTTGCCGAGCCCATGGTCCAGGCCAGGAAGCCGAAGGCTGCACCCAGGGTGGCCAGCAGCGGCGCCCCGCGCCTGGCAACATGGGCGATGGCCAACACGCCCAGCAGCAGCGCCGGCGAGACGATGATGCCGCCCCAAAGCAGGGCGTCCATGGTTTGCTGGTGCTCCAGGACCCCGGAGACCATGGCGGCGGCGTCGTCTGTGGTCCAATACGGCATGACGCCCCGGCCCACCGCGATGCTCAGGGGCCCAAGGGTGATCACCAGGGCCGCCAGGATCCTCCACACCCCACGCATATCGCGCCCCGCGCCCCGATCCGCGATGCCGGGCCGCACCTCACTGGTCTTGGTCATGTTCTTCCCCTTTCAAACGCAGGTCCACGCTCGTGGACCATGGATCCAGCATGGGCCTGAACCGTGGTTCGCGGATCGTGGGGAACACCGGAAGAATCCCCGTGCCAGCACGGACGAACGGGGCAACGCCACAGGTTTAGGCTTGCTCCATGGCATGGGCGCGTGCGGTATCGATAGCCGTCCTTCCACTGGCAGCTGGGCTGCTGGCGGTGGACGCCACTGCCGTGCTGCTGGGCCTCGACGGCGCAGCGGCGCGTTGGCTCGTGCTGAGCATCGCATTCGCCCTTCCACCACTCGTCTTGGGACAAGCCATCACCGGCAGGTTCCCGGCCCAGGCCGTGGGCGCCTTGCTGTGCTGCGCGGGACTTGCCACGCTGGCGGTCGGCACCAATGACACCTGGATGGCCGCAGCCCAACTGCATCCGGGGCTTCCGCTCAGCGGCTTGCTGGTGTCCCTGGCGCAGGGCAGTTGGATGCTGCTGTACCTGCCATGGGCGCTGATGCTGTTGCTCTTCCCCGCGGGCCGGTTCGGGAGCCGGGCCACACGGAACCTGGCCCGCGGGCTCTGCGCCGTCACCGCGGCCTTCACGGTGCTGGCGGGCCTGGGACCCGGGCCCTACGCCAGCGGTTTCCAGCAGCAACACCGCGCGATGGCGCCGGTGCAGGGCGCCGACATCGCGGCCGCCGCCCTGCTTCCGGTGTTCCTGGTGCTGCTGCTCGCCAGCGCCTACGGACTGCTCGAGCGCTTTCGCGCGGCCGACCCGGCAACGAGGACGCAGATCCGCTGGTTGGCCGTTGCCGGGGCCATTGTGCCGGCGGCCTTGTTGCTGTGCTGGGCGGGCTACCTGATGGGTGGGCGGCAGTGGCCGGTACTGCTGGGCCTGGCTGCCATGAACCTGTTGATCCCCGCCGCCATCGCCGTGGGGATCCTGCGTTCGGATCTCCTTGATGCCGGCCGGGTCCTGGTCGCCCTGCTGGGCCTGACGGTGATGTGCGGCCTGGTCATGGCGCTGACGCTGTTGCTCTTGCGCTGGCCGGGTGTGGGGAGCCCGGCCGCCGCGGTCCTGTCCCTGGTCGGGGTGGCCGCCGGAACCTTGTTCTTGGCCGGGCTGCGGCCGCGCATCCTGCGCGCGATCGGCCGAATCTTCCATGCGGAACACGAAAGGCTCATGGATGCCCTGTCGATGTTCCAGCGGCAGGTCCTGGCGGATGCGGCACGGCCCACGGACCTGGAAGCGGTGCTGCGCACCGCCACCGGGGACCTTTCCTTGCGCCTTGGCTACGCAACGTCCGGCGGTTCGACATACCTGGACGCCTCCGGGCACCGGATCGAGGCCGGCGGGGGCGTCCCGGTGGACCTGGCCGGGCGCAGGATCGGAGTGGTGCTTCCCTCTCCGGGACACCGGGCCGTGTTTAACACCCATGTCACCCGGGCGCTGGCGCTGCCGCTGGAAATGGGCAGGCAACAACTCGAGTTGGCAACCGCACTGGCGGAGACGGATGCCAGCCGCATCCGGATCCTGCTGGCCGCCCACCACGAACGCAAGCGCCTCGAGCGCGACCTGCACGACGGCGCCCAGCAACGGTTGGTGGCCCTGGGCATGGCGCTTCGCCTGATCCAGCGGCAGCTGCCGCCACGTGAGCAGGCCCTGCGCGGGATGCTCGACGAATCGGTGGCCGAGCTCGGCACGGCCGTGGCCGAATTGCGGCAGATCGCCCATGGCATCAGGCCCAGCGCCCTGGACGAGGGCCTGGAAGTTGCGCTGCGGCAACTCAGCGGCCGCTCCCCGACGCCGGTGCAGCTGCGGATCGGGGATTCCCTGGGCATGGTCCCGGAGCTCGTGGGAGCCACCGCCTACTTCGTCGCCGCCGAAGCGGTGCACAATGCCGTCAAGCATGCCGGGGCCCGGCGCATCACCGTCAGGCTGGGGCGGGAAGGCGAATCGGTCCGCCTGAGCGTGAGCGACGACGGCCGCGGCGGGGCCATGCGCACCCCGGGCGGGGGACTGGCGGGCCTGGCCGACAGGGTCGGGGCGTTGGGCGGATCAATGAACATCCACAGCCAAGTCGGCCGCGGCACCGTCATCGAGGCGGTGCTGCCATGCGCATAGTCATCGCCGAGGACTCCGCGCTCTTTCGCCAGGGGCTCTCGAACCTTTTGGAGGATGCGGGACACGAAGTGGTGGCCGCGGTCGGGAATGCCGCGGCCGCATTGGCGCGGACGCGGGCACTGGAACCTGACGTGCTGGTCTGCGACGTGCGCATGCCCCCGGACCTCACCGACGACGGGGCGCGTGCGGCGGTGCTGCTGCGCGGCGAGTACCCCAGGATGGGCATCGTGCTGCTGTCCCAGCACATGGAAACCACGCACACCGCACGGCTGGTCCCCGGCGGGTACTTCGCCTACCTGCTCAAGGACCGGGTGCTGGATGTGAACGAATTCCTCGAGACCCTGCGCCGGGTGCGCCAAGGCGCCACGGCACTGGACCCGGAAATGGTTGTTGAACTCATCGGAGCCGCACGCACCAACCGCCGCGTCGAGGCACTGACCGCGCGCGAGCGCGAGGTGTTGGCGCTGATGGCCGAGGGGCGCACCAACCTGGGCATTGCCCAGCGGCTGTGGTTGACCGAACGCACCGTGGAGACCCACGTGGGCAACATCCTCGCCAAGCTGGAGCTGCCCGTGGCCCCGCAGGACCACCGCCGGGTGCTGGCGGTGGTCACCTACCTGCAGGCGCAGGGAAGCAACTAGGGCTTGACCGGGTAACGGGAGGTGATCGCGACCCGGTTGAACATGTTGATCGCCGCGCTCAGCCAGGCGACGGCCGAGATCTGCTCGTCGGACAGCACCGCCCGGGCCATCGTGTACACCCCATGCGGGACGTGGTCCACCGAGATCATCGTGATGGATTCGCACAAAGCCAGGGCCGCGCGTTCCACAGCGGTGAAGTACTCGGAATCGGCCCACGCCGAGACCACTGCCAGCCGGTCGGTGCTTTCCCCGAGTGCAAGGGCATCGCGGGTATGCATGCGCAGGCAATAGGTGCAGCCATTGATTTGCGAAGCCCGCACCTTGAGCAGCTCGCGAAGCTTGGGATCAATTCCTGCGGCGTCGGCGGAATCGCTGGCGGCCTTGTTCATGGACAACAACGCCGCATACGCAGCAGGATCGGACTTGCTGAGATTCACCCTGGGTTCCATGACTAGATGCTAGCCCGGCTTGCCGACAAGTAGCTAGGGGGTTGACAACGGGCCCCAGAACCCCTGGCGGGCCGTGTTTGGACAGATGGGCACCTGCATTCGGTGTCAACAGGTCTTCGCGGTGTTCGCCGATGCACTTGACGCTTGACCGCGTTTCCCGCGCCCCACGAATTTGAAGGGCTCCCGCATCAACGAGCTTCTGGATCCCCGAGTTGGCGGCGGTTCCGCTGAGATGAGGGCGCCGTGCGGTCGTTTGAACCGTGACCAAGGGTTGGCCAGGGTTATGTAGCCACGCGTCCCGGTCGCTGCGGAAGGCCCCCATATTCTGGTGTGCCCGTTGCGTGCGGAGCCACAGTGCACCCAGTTTTTCGGCCCGGCCTGCGGCATCCGTCCGTGTTCAGGCACGAAGCTCGAGAGCTCACGGGCCCGATCGGCCCATGCCTCGTCCGTGGTCTGCAGCCACCCGGAAAGAAGTTGGTCCAGGGCTTTGGCCCGGAAGGGGCCCATCGCCCCGGAGGCATGGGAAGTGCGCTGTTGGACCAGTAATAACCCGAGCTCTCGCTCACCGGATCGTCGGGTGTTGCGGAGGGCCGGCGGCCGGCGGAAATGAAGTGGTTGGAGGTTTTCTCCACTGCCGCCGTCTCGTGATTGCGGGTCGCGGCCGACGAACATGCGCAGACGGGGGGGGATGGCACCCTGGATCCTTCGGGGCCGACACCTGGAGGAAACCTTCCCCGGTCGAGGCGGTCCGCGCTGACCAGCACAGCCAACGTAAACTCATTGGGAAAACCGATGGACGCTGTTGAGTTGGCGATGGTAGCTTTAGGCTCGTCATCGTATCTCTGGGGGAGTAGAAATGCACAGTCGTGCGTGGGGAAAGAATTCAGCCATTGCTTTTGCGGCAACGCTCGTTGCCCAACCGGTTGTGGCGCAGACCGTTCCTGAAGGCCAGTGGCGGTGAACAAAACCACCGATTGCAACGAAAACGTTTTGAATGCCAACGACGACTCATCGACGGCGCCAGTCCCGCTTCCATTCGGCGTCAACTTCTACGGGTCGTCATTCCAGAGCCTTTGGGTGAACAACAACGGCAACGTCACCTTCGATGGGCCCCTCTCCACCTACACCCCAATTGGACTGGCGGGTACCAGCTCCCAGATCATCGCCCCGTTCTTCGCGGACGCAGACACCCGCAGCGCCGGATCCCAGCCCGTTGCCTAAGTCTGGGGCGAAACCACGTACGAAGGCCTCGGAGGGGACTTCGGGCTCGACGTCATCAAGGAAGGGTCGCCCACCTCGGCCCGTGTCAGCTGCCCGTCCGACGCTCAAATTGTTGCCGTGGAGGAGGCCGCGACAGCCGGGGCCAGCTCGCTCAGCTATGACGTGGATACCCAGACCTACAACTACGTGTGGAAGACCGAGCCGAGCTGGGCCGGGACCTGCCGGGTGTTCCAGAAGGTGCTGAGCGACGGCAATTCGCATCGGGCAACATTCAGGTTTGTCCGATGACAGGAAACGGAGCCGCGGGGACGCGCCGGGGCCGCGCTTCCCTCAGCCGCCGGGGGTGGCTGGGCGTCATTCCATGGGCCCTCTTGATCGTGGCATCCATCGTCCTGATGGCCAGAGGCCTGTGGATATCGACGTTCATCGGATACATCGCGGTGCCAGGTCTCGAGGAGGACGCCCGCGTCGGCGGCCTCTACCTGCTGGGCGGCTCGGCGGCCTCCCTGGTCGCAGCGTTCTGGTCGTTCCAGCGCGGGCATCCGCACTGGGTCACCGCGTGTGTGGCGGCGCCTGCCGTCCTGATTGGTGGAGTCGCTTTGGTGCAGCCGCATAGCCTACTCCGCCACATTGTGGCAGCAGTCGCCCTGCCGGGCGCGGTGGCGGGACTGATCGGCGGCCTCCTGGACCGGGGTTACCGCAGAACCCGATAGCAAAAGGAAAAGGATGGAGCCCGCGAATTCGGGGGCTCCATCCTTTTCGTGCCCGCATGCAAACCCGCGCGGAGTGGGGATCCCGGCCTCGCTCATTCACACACGAACACGAGTTGCGGCACTGGGGGAGTTCGTCCGGCCTCAGCTGAATGACGACAGGAGGGAGACGACGTAGTAAGCCACGATCGCCGTGAGCGAGTAGCCGATCGCCAGCGCGGCGATGGCCAACCACCTGCCGCCTTCACCGGTGGTCTTGATCTGGTGCAGGGAGACGTGCCCCATGATCACGCCGGCCATGCCGATAAAGAACGACGTGACGAAGGCGGCGATGGCAAGAGCGTTGGTCTTGGCGGGCAGGGACCCGCGGGCCTGGCGTGGCGGTGTCCGGTTCAGGGGGACGCTCATGGGCTACGCCTTTCAAGTCCGCGGGTCTAGACATCGCACATGTTGGACGACACCCACAGAGTACCAAGTGGCGGGCTTTTTGTATCTAGGTTCGAAGGCTGCAGCGACTGGGCTGCCTAGAGTTCCTAGGGCAGCGGATTAGTGGCTTCTCTACGCTGCCAAGGGTGGCTGCTGGTAACCATGGTGGACTTCGTTCGGACTCCGGTAATTGAGCGCGGAATGGCGCCTGCGGCTGTTCTAGAAGCCCTCGATGTAGTGGATGACGTCCTTGCGGTCCTTGGTGGCGTAGGTCGTGCGGGAGACGCGCTTGTTTTTCAGGGCCGAAAAGAAGGTCTCGGCCTGGCTGAAGTCCTGCGTAAATCCCGGTATTGCCCAGGGAGGAATGCATGCCCAGCCTGGCGACCAGCGCTCCGTAGGAGGCCGAGGTGTAGACGCTGCCACGGTCCGCATTAAGCCGCAATCGGCTTAACTCGGACGGTGACACTCAGTGCGGTGATCTCCGAAACGCGGGCCCGGGGTTGTAGGCGGTGGTGAGCATGGCCGCGTCGAGGTGCCCGCTCCGGGTGGAGCGATCCGGGGCGGCCAATATTGCTGCTATCTGTTCCCTGCTCAGATAGCCAAGCACGGGCCGGTCGAATCGCTTGGCAGGGATATCCAACACCCTGGCGGGAATCGGCAACGACGCTGGATCCCGCACCGCCGCATAGCGCATGAAGGAGTGGATTGCCGCCATCCGCGCGTTCCGGGTCCGGACACTGTTCTGACGTTCGTTTTCGAGATGGTCAAGGAAATCGAGCACCATGGGAACGTCCAGGTCAGTCACCTGCAACATTGAGGGCGGGGAGCCGGTCCTGCCCTCAATGTTGCAGAAAAGCAATTCAAACGCATCGCGGTAGCATTCCATCGTACGGGCATTGAGCCCGCGTTGGGTGATCAGTCGTTGGAGGAAGAAATCCTGGACCAGCTGCGGGAATCGGATCTGCACGGACATCATGATGCACCGACTCCGGGATCGGAAAAGGCTTCGAACTGCCCTGAAATGATTTGCATCAGTTCGGGTGCGGCAGAAAAATACCAGTAAAGGTTTCTCACCTCTTCGTGGCCCATAATGGGTTGCCAACACCGGGATCTTGGCATCAACGTTGAGGTTCTGGGCGTGGCAGGCCTCAACACGCCGCACCACCATGCGATGACGCAGGTCGTGGAAACGTGGTGTCCGCGTGCGCCCGACAGCGCTCCAGCCCAGCTGCCGCCGCAAGACACTGAACGTGTGATCTGCGGCGCCGTAGCTAATGCGGTTACTTCGGTCGGTGCGGAAGAAAGGGGCGTCCCCCTCGGCCAGACCATAACGGTGCTCTCGATCCGCGGCATATGTTCCCAACGGTTCCAAGGCACTGGGATGCAGGGGCACCAGTCGCACCCGGCCTCGCTTGCCGGCACGGATGGTAATGATGCCATTATTCATATCCACGTCGTCGCACTTCAGCGCCAACGTTTCGCTGGTCCGCATGCCGGTGCCGGCGATCAGCCCGAACAAGGTCGCATAGCTGTGGGGCCTTAGGCCCTAACCTTGGATAGTGAGTCCGTTATCCAACGTTGGGTACCTAACCTTGAATAGCAGTTGTTTCGACCAAGGTTGGCTCCCAACCTGGCCCCGCCCGTGCATTGGGAGCGCGCCCGCGACTCGCACTTCCCTGACCGGACACGATGACTTGCGCGGTTTTCGATTGGTTGGCACCGGCGGGCGTCGGTTAAGCTGGTGGTTGGCTGGCTGTGGCCACCGTACGCCACAAGCCATGAAGCCGAACCACGAAACGAGGAGCCGTAGTGCTTGAGCAAATCACACTGACCGTCGATGGCGAACAACGCGAGGTGAATGCCGGCACTACCGGGGCCGAGCTGTACTTCGACGACCGCGAGGTCGTCGTCATGCACGTCGATGGGGTGCTGCGCGACCTGTCCCGCCCGCTGGAGGCCGGAACCGCCGTCGAGCGCGTGACCATCGATTCGCCCGCCGGGCTCGAGGTACTGCGCCACTCCACCGCGCACGTCATGGCCCAGGCCGTGCAGCAGCTGCGCCCGGACGCCAAGCTGGGCATCGGCCCGTACATCACCGACGGCTTCTACTTCGACTTCGACGTCGCCGAGCCGTTCACTCCCGAGGATTTGAAGACCCTCGAGAAGATGATGCTCAAGATCGTGAACCAGAACCAGAAGTTCGCCCGCCGCGTCGTCACCGAGGACGAGGCCCGCAAGGCCATGGCCAACGAGCCGTACAAGCTCGAGCTGCTGAACAAGGCCAACGAGGCCGACTCGGCCGGCGAGGGCGTCAACGTCGAGGTCGGCGCCGGCGAAATCACCATCTACGACAACGTCGACCGCAAGTCCGGCGACACCGTGTGGTGCGATTTGTGCCGCGGCCCGCACCTGCCCAACACCAAGCTGATCTCCAACGCCTTCGCGCTGACCCGCACCTCGGCCGCCTACTGGCTGGGCAACCAGGACAACCAGCAGCTGCAGCGCATCTACGGCACGGCCTGGCCGACCAAGGATGCCCTGAAGGCCTACCAGGAGCGCATCGCCGAGGCCGAACGCCGCGACCACCGCAAGCTCGGCGTCGAGCTTGACCTCTTCTCCTTCCCGGACGAGCTGGGCTCGGGCCTGCCGGTGTTCCACCCGCGCGGCGGCATCATCCGCAAGGAGATGGAAGACTACTCGCGTGCACGCCACGTCGAGGCCGGCTACGAGTTCGTCTACACCCCGCACATCACCAAGGGCCACCTCTACGAGGTCTCCGGGCACCTGGACTGGTACCGCGACGGCATGTTCCCGCCGATGCACGTTGACGCGGAGCTCAACGAGGACGGCACGGTGCGCAAGCCCGGCCAGGACTACTACCTCAAGCCGATGAACTGCCCGATGCACAACCTGATCTTCCGCTCGCGCGGTCGGTCCTACCGCGAACTGCCGCTGCGCCTGTTCGAGTTCGGCTCGGTCTACCGCTACGAGAAGTCCGGCGTGGTCCACGGGCTGACCCGCGTGCGCGGCATGACACAGGACGACGCCCACATCTACTGCACCAAGGAGCAGATGAAGGGCGAGCTGACCGAAACGCTGAACTTCGTGCTCGGGCTGCTCAAGGACTACGGCCTTGATGACTTCTACCTGGAGCTCTCCACCAAGAACCCGGAGAAGTTCGTCGGCGACGACGACGTCTGGGAGGAAGCCACCCGCACCCTGGCCGAGGTCGCCGAGGCCTCGGGCCTGGAACTGGTCCCGGACCCGGGCGGAGCGGCCTTCTACGGACCGAAGATCTCCGTGCAGGCCAAGGACGCGCTGGGCCGCACCTGGCAGATGTCCACCATCCAGCTGGACTTCAACCTGCCCGAGCGCTTCGAGCTCGAGTACCAGGCCGCCGACGGCACCCGCCAGCGCCCGGTGATGATCCACCGCGCCCTGTTCGGTTCCGTGGAGCGCTTCATGGGCGTGCTCACCGAGCACTATGCAGGCGCCTTCCCGGCCTGGCTCTCCCCGGTCCAGGTCGTGGGCATCCCGGTGGCCGAGGCCTTCAACGAGTACATGTTCGATGTCATCGACAAGCTCAAGGCCGCGGGCATCCGCGCCGAGGCGGACATCTCCTCCGACCGCTTCCCGAAGAAGATCCGCACCGCGTCGAAGGAAAAAGTGCCGTTCGTGCTCATCGCCGGCGGCGAGGACGCCGAGGCCGGGGCCGTGTCCTTCCGCTTCCGGGACGGCAGCACCGACAACGGCGTGCCGGTCGACGAGGCGGTTGCCCGCATCGTCGCGGCCGTGAAGAACCGGGAAGCCTAGATCCATGGGGGAGTCCACGAACGCCTACGCATCCACCCATCCGGGTGGCGCGTCCCAGGAAGCAGCCGATGCCGCCATCACCGACGACTTCGAACTCGCCGGGGTGCCCGATTCGTTCCAGCGCCTGTGGACTCCCTACCGGATGGCCTACATCAAGGCCGGCCAGGACCAGGTCAAGGACGAGGAGTCCTGTCCCTTCTGCGCCGGGCCGACCCGCAGCGACGAGGATTCGCTGATCATCCACCGCGGCAAGACCGCCTACGTGATCCTTAACCTCTTCCCGTACAACCCGGGGCACCTGCTGATCTGCCCGTACCGCCACGTGCCGGATTACACGGACATCACGGCAGAGGAAACCGCAGAGATGGCAGCGCTGGCCCAAAAGGCCATGCGCGTGCTGCGCCACGTCTCGCGTCCCACCGGTTTCAACCTGGGCATGAACCAGGGCGTCACCGGGGGAGCGGGGATTGCCGCCCACCTGCACCAGCACGTGGTGCCGCGCTGGGCGGGGGACGGGAACTTCTTCCCGATCATCGCCGAGACCAAGGCCATTCCGGCAACGCTCGGCGACATCCGCGTTGACCTTGCCGCCGGCTGGGCGGAACTGGACTAAGGCGACGAGGCACTTCATGGATTGGCCGTCGGGGACAACCCCGGCGGCCGATCCGTTTAATGCGCGTTTCGCCGTTGCCGCCATTGCACCGGCTGTTCGTCTCTTTTGCGTTCGCCATGTTCCCGCATTCCCGCGGTTGCGGGCGACCTGTCGGGTGCGGGTGCCGTCAACCGGGAGACAGGCAATCCTGCGCGGGCATGGAAGGGCCCGGTGCCCCGTTGCCCCGATGGGGGTGCAGGGGCCAGGACGGCATTTGATTTTCCGCATTTTCCGCCCTCGAGATCCGGGGTGCGGCCGGAAACCGGTGCGCAGTCCTAAATAGAAGCTCCCACTAGGATGTTTCATTAAAGTCGTCGAGTTGACGCATCGTTTTCCCGGCGGCTTTACGCGCTGGACATTAGGTGTGTTTGCACCTAGTTTTGAATTGTGACGACACACCCGCGGCCTTTGTGACGCGGCGGACCTACGATGATTCGCGTACTGCTCACCTTATTGAAAGGAACCCCCAAGGTGTCTGAAAACCAAGGCGTCCCCACCCCCGCAACCACCGTAGGTAGCGATCGCGTCAAGCGGGGCATGGCCGACATGCTCAAGGGCGGCGTCATCATGGATGTTGTCACGGCGGATCAGGCCCGCATCGCCGAGGATGCCGGCGCCGTTGCCGTCATGGCCCTCGAGCGCGTTCCCGCCGATATCCGTGCCCAGGGAGGCGTTTCGCGCGCCAGCGACCCGGACATGATCGACAGCATCATCGCCGCGGTTTCCATCCCGGTGATGGCCAAGGCCCGCATCGGGCACTTCGTCGAGGCACAGATCCTGCAGTCCCTCGGTGTCGACTACGTCGACGAGTCCGAGGTCCTCTCCCCGGCCGACTACGAGCACCACATCGACAAGTGGAACTTCAAGGTTCCCTTCGTCTGCGGCGCCACCAACCTCGGCGAGGCCCTGCGCCGCATCAACGAGGGCGCCGCGATGATCCGCTCCAAGGGCGAGGCCGGCACCGGAGATGTTTCCAACGCCACCGGCCACATGCGCAAGATCCGCTCCGAGATCGCCAAGCTTGCGGCACTTCCGAAGGACGAGCTGTACGTGGCAGCCAAGGAGCTGCAGGCCCCGTACGAACTGGTCAAGGAAGTTGCCGCCACCGGCAAGCTGCCGGTCGTGCTCTTCACCGCCGGCGGCATCGCCACCCCGGCCGACGCCGCGATGATGATGCAGCTGGGCGCCGACGGTGTGTTCGTGGGCTCGGGCATCTTCAAGTCCGGCAACCCGGCACAGCGTGCCGCTGCCGTCGTGAAGGCAACCACCTTCTTCAACGATCCGGACGAGCTGGCCAAGATCTCCCGCGGCCTGGGCGAGGCCATGGTCGGCATCAACGTCGCCGACATCCCTGCCCCGCACCGCCTGGCCGAGCGCGGCTGGTAGGTTCCGGGCGATAGCCTGACAAGCAGCGGGCCGGGTGCACCGGATTCAGGATTCCCCTTCAACAAACGGAGGGGAATCCTGAATCCGGAAAGCACCCGGCCCGTTTGCCGTTGCCTGCAGGCGGGAGCGTGGTTGCCCTCCGGAACCCCTGCGATGGATCCCCACCCGGTGGAAATGCCGCCGGGTTCGATCGCGACGACGTCGATGCCGCCCGCCTCGGGGCAAGAGCGCGGGAAGCGGCCGCGAACCCGGCGTGCCGGGCGCCGCGGCACCGGGCGGCTACTGGCGCAGCACCAGGTGGCGGCCGCGACCCAGCAAACGCATCCCGTTGGCCTCGAAGAACGGTGCCGAGCTCGGGGTAGCGGCGGCAATCAGTTCGATGGGCGTGTCTTCCTCCAGCCCCAGTGGATTGACCATGCCGCGGGCCAGCCCGTTGAGCAGGGCCGAGCCGACGCCCCTCCGGCGCTGTGCCGAGGTCACGGCCAGGCCGTGGATGGCCAGCTGGCCGCCGAAGGCCTGCTGGGCAAAGGCGCGGCCCACCAACTCGCCCTCGAGGGTGCGGGCGGTGGCCTGTTCGATGCGGCGCAACGCCGGGTGCCCGGCGCTCAGCCCGGCAGCGGCCGGATCGCGCCACAGGTTGGCGACCTGCAATTCCTTCGCGTCTGCGCCGCTGGCCTCGGGGATCTCCGTGCCCAGGCGCACCCGCCCGTCCCACGGTTCCGCCGGTCCCACCAGTTCGCCGGCATGCCAGGAGATCTGTGCGGCATCGGAGAACCCTGCGGCCTCCAGCGGGCCGGAGGGCGCACCGGAATTGACCCATGCCTCGACCCGGCGCGCACCCAGGCGCGTGCCTTCGGCCAGGCCCGGGCGCAGCCCGGCCTCCTGAGCGTGGGCGGGGAAGAGCAGCACCAGCCGGCCGCGGGCCGGCTGCCAGGCCCACGAGCAGCCGTGAGTTGTGAAGAGCTTGCCGCCGGTGGCGATCGCCATGGCCTGGTGCCAGTGCGAGAGCGCGTCCTGCGCAAAACCAATGGTTGTCACGCGTTCGTGCTCCTTGCCAGTCCGCGGCGCACCAGCAGCGGTTCGATCCGTGCTTCGCGGCCGCGGAAGATCCCATAGGATTCAAGCGGGTCGCGGGTGTTGCCGCGCGAGAGCAGCTCGGTGCGGAACCTTTCGCCGTTTTCCCGCTTCAGCCCGCCGTTTTCGGTGAACCACTCGACGGTGTCGGCGTCCAGCACCTCCGACCAGATGTAGGAGTAGTAGCCGGCCGAGTACCCGCCGTCGAAAATGTGCTTGAAGTAGCCGGTGCGGTAGCGCGAGGGCACCAGCTCCGGGATCAATCCGGCCTCGGTGAGCACGCGCTGCTCGAAGGCCAGCGGATCGGAAACCAGTTCCCCGTCGGTCAGCGAGTGCCAGGCCAAATCCAGGACGGCTGCGGTGAGGTACTCGGTGGTGGCGAATCCCTCGCCCCACAGCGCCGCGGCCTCCAAGGCCTGGACCGTGCCCTCCGGCAGCGGTTCCCCGGTGCGCGTGTGCGCGGCATAGCCGGGCAGCACCTCGGCGTGCAGGGCCCACATCTCGTTGACCTGCGAGGGGTACTCGACGAAGTCGCGCGGCACATTGGTGCCGGCCAGCGACGGGTAGATCCCGGCGGAAAACAGCCCGTGCAGCGCGTGCCCGAACTCGTGGAACAACGTGTTGACCTCGTCCAGGGACACCAGCGCCGGTTCGCCGTCCGCCGGCTTGGGGATGTTCAGGGTGTTGGTGACCACGGGACGCTCGCCCAGCAGGGATGCGGACTCGCGGATGGAGTTCATCCACGCGCCCCCGGCCTTGGTGGGACGGGCAAAGAAGTCGGCCACGAACAGGCCCAGCGTGGAGCCGTCCTCGTTGAAGACCTCCCAGGTGCGCACGTCGGGGTGGTAGAGCGGGAAGTCGAAACGCTCGGTGAAGCCCAGCCCGTAGAGGCGGGAGGCTGCGGCAAAGACGCCACGCTTGAGCACCGCATTGAGCTCGAAGTATTCGCGCAACGCCCCGCGGTCCAGCGCGTGGCGTTCGCGCGCCACGGCGGCGGAGTAGTACGCCCAGTCCCACGGCTGGACGGGGGATCCGGAAATCTTCTCCAGGTCCCCGGCCTCGGCCCGGGCATTGGCCACGGCCGCCGGGATGAGCTCGGCCAGGCGGCCGCGCACCGCAGCCAGGTCCGGGGCGGTGGCCTCCTGCAGCACCACATCGGCGTGTGTCGCAAAGCCCAGCAGGGCCGCACGCTTCGAGCGCAGCGACGCCATCCGCGCCGCCAGGTCCAGGGTCCGGTTTTCGCCTTCCTGGCCGCGGTTCACCGAGGCCTCGAAGAGCCGTCGGCGCGAAGCGGAAAGTTCGAGTCGCTCGAGCAGCGGCTGTCCGGTGGGCAGCACCAGGGTCAACAAGTAGCCGTCGGGGTATCCTGCGTCGCGTGCCGCATCGGCGGCGGAGCCCAGTTCCCCGTCGCTGAGCCCGGCCAGTTCCCCCGGATCGGCGAAGTGTACGGCGGCCTCGTTCATGGCGCCCAGGAGCCTGCGCGAGTATTCGCTGGACAGGTCCGTGATCTCGCTGTTCAGTGCGCGCAACTGCTCCTTGCGCTTCGCATCGAGTTCGGCGCCGGCGGCACGGAAGGTGCGCAGCGTCTCTGCGACCAGCCGCTTGTCCTCGCCGTCGAGCGCATCGGCGTCCAAGGAGGCCAGACGCGCAAAAAGCTCCCCGTCAAGGTGGATGGCATCCTGGTGGCCGGAAACCAGGGACTGGATCTGCGGGTCGATCTCGCGCAGTTCGTCGGTGCCATGGGCGGAGAAGACCGTCCAGTACGCCATCACGGCGCGCCGCAGCAGCGCGCCGCTGCGTTCCATGGCCACAAAGGTGTTCTCAAAGGTCGGGGCCTGCGTGTTTTGCGCGATGGCCCGAAGTTCTTCCAGGTGCCCAGCGACACCCTGCTGGACGGCATCCAGGTAGTGGGCTGCCTCCAGGGCTGAATAATCTGGGAATTCAAACGGCAAGGTGCTTCGCTCAAGCAACGGATTATGCATGGTGTTAACCCTGTCATAAGCCCGCGGCACTGTGGGTATCCCGCGCCGGAATGCCCGCGGCAAAGGTTAGGCTCGGAGCATGTTTGATCGAATAGCGCATGGGCCCGGGGCCCGGAAACGTGCAGCCATCGGCACCGCACTGCTGCTGGCGGCATCGCTGGCTGCCTGCACTCCCGCCCCGCCGCCGGGTCCCGCCGCGGCCAGCCTGCCGGCGGCCACCACTCCGGCGGCCTCCGGCCCCGAAACCCCGGCGGCTTCGGCCACCCCGTCCCCGGGCGCCACCAAGGCTGCCGCGGACCCCGCGGACCCGTCGTGCCCGGGGGACGAGTGCATCGAGATCGCGGTGGCGGGGGACATCCTCCTGCACCCGGCGTTGTGGGCCCAGGCAGAGCGCGACGGGAAGGGGAAATACGACTTCGGCCCCCTGCTGGCGGGCATCGCCCCCTACCTTGACCAGAGCGACCTGGCCTTGTGCAACCTGGAAACCCCGGTTGCGGCTCCGAACGGGCCGTTCGGCGGGTACCCGATGTTCAACGTTCCGCCGCAGATCATCCCGGCCCTGAAGAAGGTCGGCTATGACGGCTGCACCACCGCCAGCAACCATTCCATGGACGCCGGGGTTGCCGGGGTCGAACGGACCCTGGATGCGCTGGAGGCGGCCGGGATGGTTTCCACCGGCTCCTACCGCAGCAAGGCCGAGGCCCAAAAGCCGCTGCTGGTCCCGGCGGGCAGCGCCAAGGTCGCTGTCATCGCCGGCACCTACTCGCTGAACGGGATGAAGGAGGACGCCCCGTGGCGGGTCGACGACATCGAGCAGGCCTCGTTGGTGGCCCGGGCCAAGGCGGCACGCGCGGCCGGGGCGGACATCGTGCTCGCCGCGATCCACGACGGCGCCGAATACACCAGCGCACCCACCGCCTCCCAGCTGGCGCTGTACCGATCGCTGGCGGCCAGCGGCGAGTTCGACTTCATCTACTCCCACCACACACACTCGGTGCTGCCGATCGAAAAGCACCAGGGCACCTGGATCGTGTACGGGCTGGGCAACTCCGTGGCCAAGCATGCGACCAAGACCCCGCTGAACAAGGAGGGGCTCACGGTGAAGATGCAGTTCGTGCGCACCGGAGACACCTGGAAGCCCGGGGACCTGGTGTGGGCGCCGCACATCATGAAACCATCCCCGTTGCGCTGGTGCGCACTGCCCACCAAGGCCTCGGCCCCCTGCACCACCGAGGCCCAGGATGCCGCCTCGCTCAAGCGCACCACCGACACCGTGAACTCCATGGACGCCAAGGCCGACGGCGCAAGAATGTGGTCCTTGGGAAGCCGCTGACCGGCCGCCGGGCACCCGGGCGTGTCACGAAAATATTCCCACGGGGTGCGGCGGGTTTATCCTGAGCTGTCCACGTACTTCATCTCGGTGCGCGCGGCATGCATGATCCGTTCCACGAGACCAGAAAGCGATCCACCTTGGCGCCACGAATTGGAGTCCTTGCCCTGCAAGGGGATGTACGCGAACACCTGCAAGCACTCGAATCACTCGGTGCCCTTGCGCTGCCGGTGAAGACACCGGGCGCACTGGCGGACCTGGACGGACTGGTCATCCCCGGCGGGGAGTCAACGGTGATCGACAAGCTCGCCCGCATGTACGGGGTGGCCGAGGCGCTCAAGGCCAGGATTGCCGACGGGTTCCCGGTCTATGGATCGTGCGCCGGAATGATCCTCCTGGCCGACACCATTGCCGATCCGACCACCAACATGAAGGGCGAGCCCCAGCAAAGCTTCGGGGGAATCGATATGGTGGTCAAGCGCAATGCCTTCGGGCGACAGGTCGACTCGTTCGAGGTCGACCTTGCGATCAAGGGACTGAACGCCCTTCCCAGCCAGGACCCGGACCGTGCCACGGCGCCGGTCCGCGCGGCATTCATCCGCGCACCCTGGGTGGAAAGCGTGGGGGCGTCCGTAGAGGTGCTGGCCACCATCCCCGCCGAAAACACGCCCCTGGGCGTGGACGGGACAAGGGTGGCTAGAATTGTTGCAGTACGTTCTGGAAAATTGCTGGCGACTTCCTTCCACCCCGAGGTGGCCGGGGAGCGCCGGATCCATGAACTTTTCATTCAAATGATCAGAGGAGACGCGTAAGCATGTCCGGCCACTCCAAATGGGCAACCACGAAACACAAGAAGGCAATCCTCGACAGCAGGCGCGCCAAGGCGTTCGCCAAGCTGATCAAGAACATCGAGGTTGCGGCGCGCGCAGGCGGCGCCGACCTGGCCGGCAACCCGGCCCTCGAGGTCGCTGTCTCCAAGGCCAAGAAGACCTCGGTGCCCAACGACAACATCGACCGCGCGGTCAAGCGCGGCGCCGGCCTGACCGGCGAGGTCATCGACTACACCGAGATCATCTACGAGGCACGCGGACCCCAGGGCTCGGCCCTGCTGATCGAATGCCTGACCGACAACAAGAACCGTGCGGCCTCCGAGGTGCGCCTGGGCATCACCCGCAACGGCGGCACCGTCGCGGACCCCGGCTCGGTCGCATACCTGTTCTCCCGCCGGGGTGTCGTCGGCCTGCCGAAGAAGGACCTCACCGAGGACGACCTGCTCATGGCGGTGCTGGACGCCGGGGCCGACGAGGTCAAGGAATCCGGGGACCACTTCGAGATCCACTCGGAGCCGACCGACCTGCGTGCGGTTGTTGCCGCGCTCGAGGAAGCCGGAATCGAATACGAAACCGACGAAGTCGAATTCGTGCCCTCGATGCAGGTCCAGCTTGATGCAGCGGCGGCCCGCAAGTTCCTGAAGCTTGCCGACGCGCTCGAGGAGCTGGACGACGTGCAGAACGTCTACTCCAACGCGGACATCAGTGCCGAGGTCATGGCAGAACTCGAAGAGGACTAGCCACCACATGCCCCTGCGAGTGGTGGGCGTCGACCCGGGCCTGACCCGTTGCGGCCTGGCCGTGGTCGACGTCGAACCCAACCGCCGGGCCACGCTCATCGATGTCTCGGTGGTGGGGACCCCTCCGGGGACCCCGTTGGACCAGCGATTGCTGGCCATCGCCGACGGCATCGATGCGTGGCTCGATGAGCACAAGCCCGACGTCGTTGCCCTGGAGCGGGTCTTCAGCCAACTGAACGTCAGCACGGTGATGGGCACCGCACAGGCCTCGGGCGTGGTGATCGTTGCCGCGGCCCGGCGGAACATCCCGGTGGCCCTGCACACCCCCACCGAGGTCAAGGCCGCGGTGACGGGCTCCGGCTCGGCCAACAAGCTGGCCGTGGGCAAGATGGTCGCCAAGATCCTGCGCCTGGACGCCCCGCCGTCCCCGGCCGATGCCGCCGACGCCGCGGCGCTGGCCATCACCCACGGCTGGCGCGGCGCCGCATTCGGTGCCGCCGGTGCCGCAGCCTCGGCCTCCGCCCCGCGGCCCTCCGGCGGATCCTCGGGCTTGACGCCCGCCCAGCGCGCCTGGATCGCCGCCGAGGCCAAGGCCCGAGCTGTCAAGGCACGCTAGGGACCGGAGGGAACCTGCCGCTGACGTCCTGCGCTGCGTGCGTCCGCGGGTGTGCGCCAAGGAACCTGTAAGCTGTTCGTAGATATATTCGTATGGCTTGCGTGTTTCGGGTACCACCGGCGCGGCCCGGCACCACGGAGGAACACCCCCATGATCAGTACGCTGCGAGGAGTGCCTCAACAGGTCAACCTGAACAACGCGGTCATCGAGGTCGGCGGCTTCGGCATGCTGATCCAGGCAACCCCGCAGACGCTGGCCACCTTGCAGGTGGGCCGGGAGGCGTTCGTGCACACCTCCATGGTGGTGCGCGAGGACTCCATGACGCTCTTCGGCTTCGCCTCCGGTGACGAACGCGAGGTTTTCGAGGTCCTTACCGGGGTCTCGGGCATCGGACCGCGCACCGGCCTGGCCATCCTTTCGGTGCACACCCCGGAGGAAGTCCGCATCGCCGCCAGCACCAAGGACACCAAGGCCTTCACCAAGGTCTCGGGCATCGGGCCCAAGGGCGCCCAGCGCATCGTGCTCGAGCTCAATGGAAAGCTGGTGCCCACCGGCGCACCGGTTCCGGCCGGAAGCCCGGCGGCACCCACCTGGGAGCCCCAGGTCCTCGAGGCACTCACCGGCCTGGGTTGGACCGAGAAGGACGCCAACAAGGCGCTGGAAGCACTGGCCAAGAACGACCCGGAAATCGTTGCCACCGGCAGCGTGCCGGAAATCCTGCGGGCGGTGCTGCGTTCCCTGGGGCGCGGGAACCGGCCCGGAAACTAGGAGTACGACATGACAGACACCGGCGAGCTGACCAATGCCGGCCCCGAGCCCGAGGAACGGGTGCTCGAGGCGGCCCTGCGGCCCAAGAACCTGGACGATTTCGTCGGACAGCACCGGGTGCGCCAACAGCTCTCCCTGGTGCTCGAGGCCTCCAAGATCCGCGAGCGGACCGCCGACCACGTCTTGCTCTCGGGCCCTCCCGGCCTGGGCAAGACCACGCTGTCGATGATCATTGCCGCCGAGATGAACGCGCCGCTGCGCATCAGCTCCGGCCCGGCCATCCAGCACGCCGGGGACCTGGCCGCGATCCTCTCCTCCCTCACCGAGGGCGAGGTGCTTTTCCTGGACGAGATCCACCGGATGAGCCGCCCCGCCGAGGAAATGCTCTACATGGCCATGGAGGACTTCCGTGTCGACATCATCGTCGGCAAGGGAGCCGGGGCCACCGCCATCCCGCTGGAACTTCCCCCCTTCACACTGGTCGGTGCCACCACCCGCGCCGGGCTGCTGCCGGGCCCGCTGCGCGACAGGTTCGGGTTCACCGGGCACCTGGAGTTCTACAGCGTCGAGGAACTCGAGCTGGTGCTGCGCCGTTCGGCCATGATGCTTTCGCTGAAGGTCAACTCCGCGGCCTTCAGCGAGATCGCCTCGCGTTCGCGCGGCACCCCCCGCATTGCCAACCGGCTGCTGCGGCGCGTGCGCGACTGGGCGCTGGTGAACCGGCTCGAAAGCATCGACGCACGGGCCGCCTCCGCGGCCCTGGACATGTACGAGGTCGACGCCCGCGGACTGGACCGGCTGGACCGCGCGGTGCTCCATGCCCTGTGCACCAAGTTCGGAGGGGGGCCGGTTGGCCTGTCCACCCTGGCCATTGCGGTGGGGGAGGAGCCCGAGACCGTGGAGACGGTCGCCGAACCGTTCCTGGTTCGCGAGGGCCTGCTGGGACGCACCCCGCGCGGCCGGATCGCCACCGCGGAGGCCTGGAACCACCTGGGGCTTCGCATGCCGGCCGATGCCATCTTCGCAGGCCGGTCCGGTTTTGAGCTTGACGACGAAGAAGCCGAGTAGCCGGCAGTGTCTCACCTTGGGGCGCGACGGAGCATTCCAAGGACATTCGCAGGCCAAAACTGCGTTGTGGTCGGGGTTTGGTCAGGAACTCCCTATAGTATGGATAGGCCCACCGGCTGCGCAATCGCGATTGTGCGCGCCGCTGACAATGACTTAGGAACAGGTATCCACACGTGACCGAATACGTTTTGGCCCAAGCCGCTTCCGGCGAAAAGGCCCCATTCGACCCGACCATGTTGATCATGCTCGCCGCCTTCGGCCTGCTGATCTTCATGATGATGCGTGGCCGCAAGAAGGCCGCCAAGGCCCAGGAAGAGATCCGCTCCAACCTTGCCGTGGGTGCCGAGGTGATGACCCAGTTCGGTCTCTTTGGCACCATTGCGAGCATCGACACCGACGAAAACAAGATCGTCCTGGAGGTTTCCCCGGGCAGCTTCGTCACCGTCCACTCGCAGGTTGTCGCCAAGGTCGTCGCCTCGGAAGAGGCTGGTGCCTCGGTTGAGGTCCCCAACGACGCATCCTCGCTGACCTCGGCCTCGGTCGAGAGCGCCGAAGAGGCCCCGGGGTCGGAAAACGAAACCCCGGAAGAGACCTTGCGCCGCCTGAACAACGAGGACAAGGGCCCCAAGGCCTAGTCCGCTTGGCGCCTTCGGGCACGCCAACCCAGCAGTGAACGGCAGCCGGATTTCCGCGGGCCACACAGACCCGCCGGTGAGCGATCCGGCTTTCGATTGACCTTCACCATGCGGCCCGGAGCAGCCCCAACCCCCACCCCGCAGGGGCGGGTTGCAGGCAGGCTCCGGGTTTTCCGCGGAATCTCCATCTCCCAGGGGCGATGGAACAACCAGAAAGCCTCACGATGTCATCTACTGGTCCGATCAAGCAGGCGCGCAAATCCCTGCTGTGGCTCGGCGTTATCTTCCTCATTTCGGCCGCCATCCTGATTACCGGCGTGCTGAGCGGGAAAGCAGCTTTTGCCCCCAAGCTTGCCCTCGACCTCGAGGGTGGCACCCAAATGATCTTGGCACCACGGGTGGCGGGCGGTGCTGCGGCAACGCAGGAGCAGCTGGACCAGGCCGTGGAAATCATCCGCCAGCGCGTGGACGGCACCGGTGTCTCGGAAGCCGAGATCACCACGCAGTCCGGCCGCAACGTCGTCGTCTCCATGCCCGGCATCCCCGATTCCCGCACCCGCGAGCTGATCCAGGCCTCGGCGAACATGGAGTTCCGCCCGGTCATCCTGGCCGGGCCGTACACCGCCGTTCCCAAGGAACAGCGACTGGCCAAGGCGGATCTGCCCAAGCCGAGCGCCAAGCCCGAGAACGCCTCGGACATGAACTGGATCGACGCGGCCCTGTACCAGAAGTTCGAGGCCTACGACTGCCCGACGGAGCTCGGACAGGGTGCGGAAGAGGTCCACGACCCGGCCAAGCCGATGATCTCCTGCGAACCGGATACGGGCTCCAAATACATCCTGGGACCGGTCGAGGTCCCCGGCGCCGACATCACCGATGCCTCCTTCGGCATGTCCCGCGGCCAGCAGGGCGCGGTCACCGGGCAGTGGGCAGTGACCCTCGAATTCAACGCCGAGGGCAAGACGAAGTTCGCCGAGGTCACCAAGCGCATCACCCCCATGCAAGGTTCGCAGAACCAATTCGCGATCGTGCTTGACGGCACCGTGATCTCCGCCCCGCAGTCCAACGCGGTGATCGCCGACGGCCGCGCCGAAATCACCGGCAACTTCACCGAACAGAGCTCCAAGGCCCTGGCCGACCAGCTGAAGTTCGGCGCCCTGCCGATCAGCTTCGAGATCCAGTCCGAACAACAGATCTCCGCGACCCTGGGTACGGACCAGCTGCGCAGCGGATTGATCGCCGGGCTCATCGGCATGGGGCTGGTGGCGATCTACTCGATCTTCCAGTACCGCCTGCTGGGCCTGGTCACCATCGTCTCGCTGCTGGTTTCCGGCGTGCTGACCTACCTCGCGCTGGTGCTGCTGGGCTGGTCGATGAACTACCGGCTCTCGCTGGCAGGTGTTGCGGGCCTGATTGTGTCCATCGGCCTGATCGCCGACTCCTTCATCGTGTACTTCGAACGCATCCGTGACGAACTGCGTGACGGGCGCCCGCTGCACTCGGCCGTGGAGATCGGCTGGAAGCGCGCCAAGCGCACCATCCTGGCCTCCAAGGCCGTGAACATCCTGGCCGCCATCGTGCTGTACATCGTGGCCGTGGGCAACGTGCGAGGCTTCGCCTTCACCCTGGGCCTGACCGCCGTGGTGGACATCGTGGTGGTCTTCCTTCTCACCCACCCGACGCTGCAGCTGCTGGGCAAGACCAAGTTCTTCGGCGAGGGGCACCGGTTCTCCGGGCTCGATCCCTCGCTGCTTGGCGCTGTGCCGCTGTACCAGGGCGCGGGCAGGATCCGCAGCTTCAGCACCGAGGCGGAAGTCGCCCGCGGCAAGAAGAACGCCAAGGCGGCCAGCGAGGCCGAACGCCGGCAGACCATCGCCGAGCGACGCAAGGCCGCGGCCACCACCGCGGCGCCCACCAAGTCGGACGAACGTGCGGATAAGGATTCATCAAATGGCTAGTCTCGCAACCTGGGGCAACGAGCTCTACACCGGCAAGCGGTCCTACCCGTTCACGGGCAAGCGCAAGCTGTGGCTGTCCGTTTCCGCGGTCCTGGTCCTGCTCGCCATCCTGGTCCCCGTTGTCAAGGGCGGGTTCAACCTCGGCATCGAGTTCCGCGGCGGATCCGAGTTCACCATCTCCAAGGTCGACCACACCGACGTTCCCACCGGCGAGAATGCCGTGGTGGCGATCGCGCCGGACCACCACCCCCGGGTCACCAACATCGCCCCGAACACCATGCGCGTGCAGACCGACAAGCTCACCGACGACCAGACGCTGTCGCTCGCCGAGGCCCTGGCCACCGCGTACGGGGTGACCAAGTCGGAGGTCACCTCGACCTTCGTCGGCCCGACCTGGGGCGCGGACATCTCCAAGCAGGCAATCATCGGCCTGGTCGTCTTCGTGGTGCTGGTGGCGCTGCTCATGGCCGCATACTTCCGCACCTGGAAGATGTCCCTCGCCGCGATCATCGGGCTGCTCCAGGTGGTCGTGATCACCGCCGGGATCTATTCGCTCTCCGGATTCGAGGTCACCCCCTCGGCGATCATCGGCTTCCTGACGATCCTGAGCTACTCCCTCTACGACACCGTGGTGGTCTTCGACAAGGTCCGGGAGAACACCGCCGGTTTCGAGTCACAGACCAAGCGCAACTTCGAGGAGCTGGTGAACCTGGGCATCAACCAAACCCTGGTGCGTTCGATCAACACCTCGGTGGTTGCCGTGCTTCCGGTGGCCTCGATCCTGTTCATCGGCTCCTACTTGCTGGGTGCGGGAACGCTCAAGGACCTGTCGCTGGCATTGTTCATCGGCATCATCGTCTCGGCGCTGTCCACGCTCTTTGTCCAGGCCCCGCTGTACTCGCTGCTGCGTGACGGCGAGCCGGAGATCGAGCGCCACAACAAGAAGATCGCGGTGCACCGCCTGGCCAACGCCTAGGCACGCGCCCGGGCCCGCACTTTGCGGGCACGGCGACGGCGGGACCCCGGAGGCGGACTCCGGGGCCCCGCCGTCCGACTTTGGGCGCGAAGTGCTATAACCTAGCAAGAGGAACTTGGGCGTGGTGAAAGTCCCGCGGTGCCAGGCCCCCTTCCCGGGGCCGGTGCCGCAAGCCACGTCCGGGCCACACGGCGCGCCACGCGCCCACGCGACGGATCCCGATCGATAGGAGGCACCCCATGGCAGAGAACCACGGTGTCATGATGCCCGGGGCCCCGAATCCCGCACCCAAGCGCGGGACCATTTCCCGGCTGGTCCGCCTGGCCGGACGCGGCTCCACCGCCCAGCCCCCGACCCTGGAACCGCTGCTGCGGACCGTGCGCGCGCAGAACCCCAAGGCCGACATCGACCTGCTCGCCCGCGCGTACGCGGTAGCCGAGCACCACCACGAGGGCCAGAAGCGCAAGAGCGGGGACCCGTACATCACCCACCCGGTCGCCGTGGCCACCATCCTTGCCGAGATGGGCATGACCGGGGCGATCCTTGCCGCCGCGCTGCTGCACGACACCGTCGAGGACACCGACTACTCCCTGGAGCAGCTGACCCGCGAGTTCGGCGAGGAGATCGCGAAGCTGGTCGACGGGGTCACCAAGCTGGACAAGGTCCAGTTCGGTGAGGCCGCGCAGGCCGAGACCGTGCGCAAGATGGTCATCGCGATGTCCAAGGACATCCGGGTGCTGCTGATTAAGCTGGCCGACCGCCTGCACAATGCGCGCACCTGGCGCTACGTCTCCCCGGAGTCCAGCGCCAAGAAGGCCCGCGAGACCCTGGAGATCTTCGCCCCGCTGGCCCACCGCCTGGGCATGAACACCGTCAAGTGGGAGCTCGAGGACCTCTCCTTCGCCGCGCTGCACCCCAAGGTGTACGAGGAAATCGTGCGGATGGTGGGGGAGCGGACCCCGGAACGGGAGAAATACCTGGCCACGGTGCGCTCCGCCATCACCGAGGACATCACCGCCGCCAGGCTCAAGGCCACCGTCAGCGGCCGGCCGAAGCACTACTACTCGATCTACCAGAAGATGATCGTGCGCGGCAAGGACTTCGACGACATCCACGACCTGATGGGCGTGCGGGTCCTGGTTGACACGGTCAAGGACTGCTACGCGGTGCTGGGGCTGATGCATGCGCGCTGGACCCCGCTGCCCGGGCGCTTCAAGGACTACATCGCGCTGCCCAAGTTCAACCTGTACCAGTCGCTGCACACCACCGTGATCGGGCCCGACGGCAAGCCGGTGGAGATCCAGATCCGCACCCACGACATGCACCAGCGCGCCGAGTACGGCGTGGCGGCGCACTTCAAGTACAAGCACGGCAACGGCGGGGACTCCCGCTCGGTCGAGGAACAGGACATGGACTGGCTGCGCAGCCTCATGGACTGGCAGAAGGAAACTTCCGACTCCAACGAATTCCTGGATTCGCTGCGCTACGAGATCAACACCGCCGAGGTCTTCGTCTTCACCCCCAAGGGCCAGATCATGTCCCTGCCGGTGGGCTCCACCCCGGTGGACTTCGCCTACGCGGTGCACACCGACGTGGGGCACCGCACCATCGGCGCCCGGGTGAACGGCAAGCTGGTCCCGCTGAACTCGGAACTGCACCACGGCGACATGGTGGAGGTCTTCACCTCCAAGGCGGAGAACGCCGGCCCGTCCCAGGACTGGGCGGGCTTTGTGAAGTCCGCGCGCGCCCGGAACAAGATCCGCCAGTGGTTCACCAAGGAACGCCGCGAGGAAGCCATCGAGAAGGGCAAGGAGCAGCTGACCAAGGCGCTGCGGAAGAACAACCTTCCGCTGCAAAAGCTCATGACCCACGACGTGCTCTCCGCCGTCGCCCAGGAGCTGCGCCACCACGACATCTCCGCGCTCTACGCCGCGGTCGGCGACGGGCACACCAGTGCGCAGAATGTCATCGAGCACCTCACCGCGCTGGTCGGCGGAGAAAACGGATCCGTCGCGGAGGTGCTGGAGGAAACCCCCATCTACGCGGTGCCCGGGCGGGCCACCGAATCCGATGCCGGGGTCGTCGTCCCGGGTGCCGGCGAGGTGCTGGCGAA
Organism: Arthrobacter sp. C2; assembly: GCA_024207135.1. GTDB lineage: Bacteria > Actinomycetota > Actinomycetes > Actinomycetales > Micrococcaceae > Paeniglutamicibacter. Next base: position 665,713 of record CP042428.1, read on the forward strand.
GCTGGCCCGCTGCTGCACCCCGGTGCCGCCGGATCCGATCCGCGGCTTTGTCACCCGCGGCTCGGGCGTCTCGGTGCACCGCACCGACTGCGTGAACCTCAAGCAGCTCGAGCAGCAGCCCGACCGCCTGGTGGAGGTCCAGTGGGCCCCGACCAAGTCCAGCGTCTTCTTGGTGGAGATCCTGGTCGAGGCGCTTGACCGCAAGTCACTGCTCTCGGACGTGACGCGGGTGCTTTCGGAGAACCACGTGAACATCCTGGCCGCGAGCGTTTCCACCTCCCGGGACCGGGTGGCCTTCTCCCGCTTTGCCTTCGAAATGGGCGACCCGAAGTACCTCAGCCACGTGCTGAACGCGGTGCGGCGCATCGACGGGGTGTACGACGTGTACCGCACCTCCGGGGGCAACCGCCGCTCCTAGGACGGTTTCCACCCGGCGGGGAGGACCCGCGGCGGTGCTCAGGCCGCCGCGGGCAGGCTTGCGTCCATCAGGCGGGTGACCGCGCCCAGCGCGCGGCGCCGCCCGGGCCGGCGGACCTGCTCGTTGATCGAATCCAGCATCTGCCGGTACCCGCAGCGCAGACGCGGGGAGGCATCGATGGCCGCGAGCACCGGCAGCGATTCACGCCACTCGGAATTGAAGGCGATGTCCATCGCGGTGCGCAGCGGCGAGGTCACCGCCACGCCTCCCACGGTGCAGATCTGCTCCTCGTCCAGCACGCCCTCGCTCAACCGCAGCAGCATCCGGGCCGTCGGGGCGCACGGCCGGTGGTAGCGCGGGACCACGATGTCCAGTTCGCGCGGCATCGGCGCGCAGCCGTACACCCAGGCGGCGGTGCCCTTGCACAGGGCCCTGCCGGGCACCAGCTGCTCCCCGGCCACCGCTGCGGCCACCTGCGCCCGGGTCACCGGGTTTTCCGGATGCACCGCGGCGATGTAGGCCCCGGGCAAGACTTCCCGCAACGACCCGCGCAGCCGCAGTGCCTGCAGCTCGTTGAGCGTGAACGGCTCGTCGACCAGGACCACCTGCGGGCCCCCGCGTGCCCGGGACGGAATCTGTGGTGGTGCGGCCGGTGCTGCGGGGCCCGGGACGCGGTTGCGGCCGGTGTTTGTGCTTTCCATTCCTCCACTCTCACAGGCCACGGTGCCCCGGCGGCAGGGGAGAGGCCGAAATTGTGGATAACTGTGCCCGCGCGCATTGCACGGGGCAGCAAAAAGCGCCGGGCGGCTGCGGTTCTTGCGAACCACACCCGCCCGGCGCCATGCTGCCGTGAGGCTGTTACTGGAAGTCGGCCGAGGACTTCTGCAGCGTCTCGAGCCACAGGCGGCGGGCGTCCAGGGCTTCCTGGGCGGCCTTGATCTTGGACTCCACGCCCTTGGCCTTCGCCTTGGCCAGGTCGTCCTCGAGCCCGGCAATGGCGTCCTCGAGCTGGGTCAGCATCGAGTTCGACCGTGCCTTGGTCTCCGGGTTGGAGCGGCGCCACTGGTCGTCCTCCGCCGAACGAACGGCGTCCTCGACCTGGCGCAGCGCAGATTCCACGCGCTGCATGTCGGCGCGCGGGACCTTGCCCGCGGCTTCCCAGCGGTCGCGGATCGAATCGAGCAGGCGCTTGGCGGTGGCCAGGTCCTTGATCGGCAGCAATGCCTTGGCCTCGACCAGCAGCGCCTCCTTGACGATGAGGTTCGCTCCGAACTCCTCGTCGATGGCGGCGTTTGCGGACTGGCGCGCCTCGAAGAACACGTCCTGGGCGGCGCGGAAGCGTGCCCACAGGGCGTCGTCGTCCTTGCGCGAGGCGCGCTTGGAGGCCTTCCACTCGTCCATCAGGCGGCGGTATTCCCCGGCCGTTGCCCCCCAGTCGGTGGAGTGCGAGAGTTCCTCGGCACGGGCGATCAACGCTTCCTTGGCGGACTTGGCCTCGGCGTTGGTGGCATCGAGCTGCGAGAAGTAGGCCCTGCGGTGGCGGTCGAAGGTGGTCCGGGCCCCGCGGAAACGCTTCCAGAGCGAATCCTCGGTGGAACGGCCCAGGCGCACGCCCGACTTCTGCGCGGTCTTCCAGGCATCGAACAGGTCGTTCATCCGGTTGGAGCCCTGCTTCCACTGCACGGTGGTCGGGTCCAGCGCTGCCAGGGCCTCGGCCTCGGCGACAATGGCCTCGCGGGCGGCGAGCTCGGTGGCGCGCAGCTCCTCGTTGGCCTTGCGCTCCACGGCGACCAGCTCGGCGACGGCCGCGCGGGCGGTCTCGATGCGTGCCTCAAGCGCCGGGATGTCGCCGACCATGGCGCGTTCGGCCACGGTGGCGGCCAGGTGGTCCAGGGTCTTGTTCATGTCCGAGCTCGGCGCCTTGGCCGCCACGCGCTGCTCGAGCAGCATCAGGGAGGAGACGACCTCGTCGTGCTTGCGCACGAAGTAGGCCAGGGCCTCCTCGGCGGTGGCGTCGGGGTACTGGCCCACCGGGTGCTCGGTGCCGTCAATGATGACAAACACGTGGCCGTCCTCGGAAACGCGGCTGATCTTCGCGGCTTCCTCCAGCGGGGTGGTGAAGCTCGGGGGAGCTGCAACCGGCGCAGCGGCCTTGGCGGCGTGCTTGCCCATCGGGCGCGGTGCGCCGGGCGACGGGGCCATGGCGGCCGGGGTCGGCACTGCTGCGGGTGTCGGCATTGCGGCCGGGGTCGGTGCCGGGGCGGGAGCTGCTTCCTCGGCCGGAGCCTCGGTTGCGGCTGCTTCTGCCGCCGGGGCTTCCTCGGCCGCGGGGGCTTCTTCTGCCGCGGGGGCCTCTGCTGCCGGCGCTTCCTCTGCCGCGGGGGCTTCTTCGGCCGGCTGCTCGGTGGCTTCGGCTGCCTCGCTTGCAGGGGCCGCGTCGGGTGCAGGCGCGGCTGGCGCCTCAACCGGCGCCGGGGTGCCTTCGGTTTGCTGCTCCTCGGCCACTGCTGCTGGCTGGAGATTGTCGTCGGATTGCTGACTGGTGGTCACCGCTGAAACTCTTTCGCTAAGGATCGGCCCAGAGACTATGCGCTCAGGACACAACTGTCACCGCCACTTTACCCGCCATGGCCCGCCCACCGGTACTCTGCCGCCCCGAATCGGCGACGCATTCGCGTCGTTTCGCCCTCGGCGCACCGACACGCCAGTAGACTTGGTTCCCTACGTGCCCGCTGGGCGCGGCACCCGCCCCCGGCGGGCCCGCCGCTGCCAGGGACGTGGCAACCACCATCGCTTTCCCCCTTTCATACAGGAGTACAGACTTCATGGCACGCAAGGCCTCACTATCCGGTTTCCCCGAATGGCTCCCGCAGGAGCGTGCGGTGGAGCAGCACGTACTTGACACGCTGCGCCGGATCTTCGAGCTGCATGGGTTCGCCAACATCGAGACCCGCGCCGTGGAAACCGTCGGGCAGCTGCTGCGCAAGGGCGAAATCGACAAGGAGGTCTACGGGCTTTCCCGGCTGGCGGCCGAGGAGTCGGCCAAGTCCGACCCGAACGCGCTGGCCCTGCACTTCGATTTGACCGTGCCCTTCGCCCGCTACGTGGTGGAGAACGCCGGGCACCTGGCCTTCCCCTTCCGCCGCTACCAGATGCAGAAGGTCTGGCGCGGCGAACGCCCGCAGGACGGCCGCTTCCGCGAATTCACCCAGGCCGACATCGACGTGGTGGGCGACGGCACCCTGCCCTTCCGCTACGACGTCGAGCTCGCCCTGGTCATCGCCGAGGCCCTGACGGCCCTGCCGATCGGGGACTTCCGGCTGCGCGTGAACAACCGCAAGCTCGCCGAGGGCTTCTACCTGGGCCTGGGCCTGGAAGACACCGCCGGGGTGCTGCGCTCCATCGACAAGCTGGAAAAGATCGGGGCGGCCAAGGTCGCCGAACTGCTGCAGACCGAACTCGGCGCCACCGCCCAGCAGGCCGCAGCGGCCCTGGCCCTGGCGCAGATCTGCACCGCAGACACCTCCTTCGTCGAGCAGGTCCGCGCGCTGGGGATCACCCACCCGCTGCTCGAGGAAGGCCTGGACGAACTGGCCCAGGTCATCGAGGCCGCCGTGCGCCGCGCCCCGGGCAAGGTCGTTGCCGACCTGTCCATCGCCCGCGGCCTGGACTACTACACCGGCACCGTCTACGAGACCGTGCTGGTGGGCCACGAGTCCCTCGGGTCGATCTGCTCCGGCGGGCGCTACGAGTCGCTGGCCTCCACCGGCAAGAAGAACTACCCGGGCGTGGGCCTGTCCATCGGCGTCACCCGCCTGGTCTCGCGGATGCTTGCCGAGGAAACCGCCACCGCCGCACGCACCGTGCCCTCCGCGGTGCTGGTCACCCTGGCCAACGACGAGAGCTGGAACGAGGCGCAGGACGTGGCCGCCGCGCTGCGCGCCCGCGGCATCGCCTGCGAGGTCGCCGCGAAGGCGGAGAAGTTCGGCAAGCAGATCAAGTACGCCGACAAGCGCGGCATCCCCTTTGTCTGGTTCACCTCCGAGGACGGCACCCACGAGGTCAAGGACATCCGCAGCGGCGAGCAGGTTTCCGCCGACCCGGCCGGCTGGAGCCCGTCGGCCGAGGACCTCGACAACCGCATCACCGCCGCCGGCTAGCGGCCCGGGCACCGCCACCGGAACCCCTCCCGGCGCGCCCCGCACGTGAGTCAGGGCACAACCGCCGGGGTTCCGGTGCCGCGGGTGCACCGCTGCCGGTAAACTCGCAGATAGATTCTTCCCTTTTCCGCACCGAACCCCACGCGCCACCGGCGTCACAAGAACTTCGGGACACCCGCGGAAATTCGCACCTTTGTAGAAAGGAATGCAGTGCTACGCACTCATCAGCTCGGCACCTTGAACGCCGAGCACATCGGAGAAACCGTCACCCTCACCGGTTGGGTGGCGCGCCGCCGCGACCACGGTGGGGTCGCCTTCCTTGACCTGCGCGACGCCTCGGGCTTCGCCCAGGTCGTGGTGCGCGAGGAGGAAGTCTTCCACCCGCTGCGCAACGAATTCGTGCTGCAGGTCACCGGCAAGGTCGAACGCCGCCCCGAGGGCAACGAGAACCCCGCGCTGGCCACCGGCCAGATCGAGGTCATCGCCGAGACGGTGGTCGTGCTGAACACCGCCGCGCCGCTGCCCTTCCAGGTCGACGAGCACGTCGAGGTCGGCGAAGAGGCGCGCCTGCGCCACCGCTACCTCGACCTGCGCCGCCCCACCCCGAACCGCAACATCCGCCTGCGTTCCGAGGCCAACCGGATCGCCCGCAACCTGCTGCACGACGACGGCTTCGTGGAAATCGAGACCCCGACGCTGACCCGCTCCACCCCCGAGGGCGCCCGCGACTTCCTGGTCCCCGCGCGCCTGGCCCCCGGGTCCTGGTACGCGCTGCCGCAGTCCCCGCAGCTGTTCAAGCAGCTGCTGCAGGTCGGCGGATTCGAGAAGTACTACCAGATCGCCCGCTGCTACCGCGACGAGGACTTCCGCGCCGACCGCCAGCCGGAGTTCACCCAGCTGGACATCGAGGCCTCCTTCGTCGAGCAGGACGACATCATCGAGCTCGGCGAGGCCCTGGTGAAGGAGCTGTGGAAGCTGATCGACGTCGAGATCCCGACCCCGATCGCCCGCATCACCTACCACGAGGCCATGGCCAAGTACGGCTCGGACAAGCCGGATATGCGCTTCGGCCTCGAGCTGACCGACATGACCGAGTTCTTCAAGGACACCGGCTTCGGCGTCTTCAAGGCCCCGCACGTCGGTGCCGTGGTCATGCCCGGCGGCGCCTCCCAGCCCCGCCGCACCCTGGATGGCTGGCAGGAATTCGCCAAGCAGCGCGGGCACAAGGGCCTGGCCTACGTGCTCTACAAGGAGGACGGCGAGCTGGCCGGCCCGGTGGCCAAGAACCTGACCGATGCCGAGCGCGCCGGCCTGGCCGAGGCCACCGGCGCCAAGCCCGGCGACTGCATCTTCTTCGCAGCCGGCACCAAGAACGAGGCCCGCGCCCTGCTGGGCGCCGCGCGCGTGGAGATCGGCCACCGCACCGGATTGATCAAGGAAGGCGACTGGGCCTTCGTGTGGGTCGTCGACGCCCCGATGTTCGAGCCGGCCGCCGCGGCGGTTGCCTCGGGCGACGTGGCCGTGGGCACCGGCGCCTGGACCGCCGTGCACCACGCCTTCACCTCCCCGAAGCCCGAATTCATGGACACCTTCGACACGGATCCGGAAAACGCGCTGGCCTACGCCTACGACATCGTGTGCAACGGCAACGAAATCGGTGGCGGCTCGATCCGTATCCACCAGGCCGCGCTGCAGCAGCGCGTGTTCAAGATGATGGGCATCGACGAGGAATCCGCCCAGGAGAAGTTCGGCTTCCTGCTTGAGGGCTTCAAGTACGGCGCCCCGCCGCACGGAGGCATCGCCTTCGGTTGGGACCGCGTGCTGCAGCTGCTCACCGGCTCCGACTCGATCCGCGACGTCATCGCCTTCCCGAAGACCGGCGGCGGATTCGACCCGCTGACCAGTGCCCCGGCACCGATCACCGCGCAGCAGCGCAAGGAAGCCGGAGTCGACTCGAAGCCCGAGCCCAATAAGGCCGAGTCCAACGAGCCGGCCACGGCCGACGCGAAGTAGTTCCACGCACCGCCTTCGGGCGGTTCCATGGGGGCGTCCACCATTCCCGGTGGGCGCCCCCATGCGTATGTCCGGGGCCAAGTGACTGGGTGCGGCCCGACGGGTGTGCCGCCCGGGTCCCGGCCCGGGGGAGTGGGGAAGGGGGAACCCGCACCGGTGCCGCCATGCTGCAGCCCTGCACCCGCGGTGCCTCCACCCTGCCGCCGCAAACCGTTCCGGGCGCGGCCCCGCCGGCAGGTCGGGCGCGACAACGGGATTCGGGCGGGTGGCGGTGGCCGCAGACACGTCGTGGAAAAACGTCCCCAAATGTGCACAACCTTGCTATTGTTTTAAATCTAGATCGATTTTTGACTTAGTCCGGATTTTCACGGCGTGCGTCACCCACGATACGCACCCTCCAAGGAAGGCCACGACATCACGACCCCAAACCCGCCGCACGGCGGCCACCTGACGCCCCGCCCGGGCCCGCGCAGACTGCCGGGAGCGGGGGAGCGGCCATGCTAGGCGGCGGCAAGGAATTCCCCGGCACCTGGCAACGCGCGCTGCTCCCGCTGAGCCTGCTCGACGCGCTGGAGGCGGGCCCCAACCACGGCTACGCCCTCGGCCAGATCCTGGAGGCCCGGGGGTTCTCGCCCATCAAGGGCGCCACGCTCTACCCGGCCCTGGTCAAGCTCGAGGCCGCCGGGTACATGGAGAGCGCCTGGGAGGACGGCGACGGGGCGCCGGGGCGCAAGGTCTACACGCTCACCGGAACCGGCCGCGGCCACCTGGCATCCCAGCGCGAGCTGTGGGCCTTTTTCCAGGATGCGGTGCTGCGCGCATGAGCGGCACCCACGGGGACATGGATACGGAAGTTGGAAGAACCACCAGGGCAGGAGCACCGGCATGAGAAACCAGAACCGCAAGAAGTCCGCGTGGAGCGCGGAGGTCGAGCTGTGGCCCGAGGCCTACCGGGACTGGGCGGAACTGGCGGCGGGAGCCATGATCTTCGCCAATGCGCCGGACGAGGCCGTCGCACCGGCGCTGGCCCAGGTGCGCGAAAGCGTTGCCACCAGCGGCCAAAGCCCGACCGAACTCTTCGGGGAGGCGATTGAGTTCGGCCGCACGGGCGGCAGGCGGCTGCGCCGGCCTTCCGACATCCTGGAGGGCGCCCTGCCCTTCAACAGCGCCTCGGGAGCCATCACCGTGATGCTCGCGACCCTGGGCATGTTGCTGCTGGTGCTCGGCATCTGGATCGGGTTCTCCGACGGATGGAATGCACACACCTTCGCCGGCCCGGTCATGCTGCTCTTCCCGATGCTCACCGTGCTGGTGGCAATCGGCTTCTGGGGCTGGGTGCTGCGCACCCGGGGACACCTTCATGCCCCGCTGGCCATCTGGGGCGCAACCCTGGCAGGCGCTGCCGGTACGATCGCGTTGATGTCGGGCCTGGGCGGCTTCGAGGCGCCGGGCCCGCCAAACTGGGCCATCGCCCCGGTCGGTCTCGCCTTGGTGCTGGCGGCCGTGAAACTGCCCGAGGCAAGGCCGCGGGCGCTGCTCAATGACACGCACTGGGACGATGCACGGTACTTCACCCATGCGGCCAACCTGCTGCGCGGACGCTACCTCTTCACCAGGGCCCGCGCCGGCCGCGCCCTGGCCGAGGCCCGCAGCCATCGAAGGCTTTCAGGCACCGGCACCGCGGCCGCCGAATTCGGCAACGTCGAGCTTTTCGCCGCGCAACTGGCCGCCGCCGAACGCGCGGCCCCCACGCGCGGAATCCTGTTGCGCCGTGCCGGATTCAGCCTGGTCGTGGCATTTTTCGGCTTCACCATCGGTGCCGCCTACCTCGAGGGCCCGGTCACGGCCTGGCTGGTCATCCAGTCCGGGATGTGGCTGTGCCTGGCCGTCATGGTGGTGTTCTCCTGGCGCCCGGCCCGGATCAACGCCGAGGCCACCAAACGCCAGGACGAACGCCGGGCCGATGCCCGCACCCTGGCGGGCCACGACGAGGACTGATCGATGGCCGGCGGGGGCCCGGAGAAACCTAGCCCGGCAGCTCGTCGGTGTCGACGATCAGCGTGTACGGCCCCGAATTCACCAGCGAGACCTCCATCATCGCCCCGAACACCCCCGACTCCACATGCGCACCCAACGCGCGCAGCTGCGCCATGAACTCCTCGTACAGAGGCTCGCTCACCGCGCCCGGCGCGGCATTCGTCCACCCCGGGCGGCGCCCCTTGCGCACATCCCCGTAGAGCGTGAACTGGCTGACCACCAGCAGCGGGGCGGCCAGGTCCTCGCAGGACTTCTCCCCCTCGAGCATCCGCAGCCGCCAGACCTTCGCGGCCAGCTTCGCCGCCAGGGCAGGGGTGTCGCCGTGGGTCACGCCCAGCAACACCACCAGTCCGGGGCCGTCGATCTTCCCGACGACCGAGCCCTCCACCTCGACCGAGGCCCGGGAAACCACCTGCAACACTGCCTTCACGCATCCACCTTTGCTTCTTCACGTCCATCTGGTTCTCCACGTCATGGCCCGCCGTCGCGGCACCATGTGTCGCCCGCACGAGCGCGGACGTATCGACTCTACCGATTCGCGTCCCCGTCCACCCACTCACGGACCGCCGGGGGACAACCATCCGCTTCCCCTCACATCTGGCCGCTATCGGAGGCGCGCGCAGCCCCCAGGGCGCAGACTCGTGGACATGGGCACACCACTATCCACGCCCCGGACGGGGCAGATGAGCACCGCGGATCTCGGCCAGCAACTGGCCGCCGCGGCTCTTGCCCTGTCCGCCGCCACCGGGCAACTGTCCCTGGCGCCGCTGGATGCCGCCGCGGCCGCGGCCATGATGGGCCTTCTCGAACGCAGCCACCGGACCATCGCCTACGCCCAACTGCTCATCACCCGGCGAGCCGGCGAGGCCGAGATCCACCGGCTGGACCCGGTGACCGCCCAGCACATCGACCAGCTTGTCGCGCAGCCCGGCCCGTTGGCCGACGGAACCGCGGGCATCCCACCCGAGGAGCTGCGCCAGGGCATGGCCCCGCACCGCAACACCCAGGCCTACATGCAGGCCCACCTGCACATATCCACCAGCGAAGCCCGCCGACGCATCAACGGATCCAAGCTCCTGGTCGCCCCGCCCACGGGCACCGGCGAAGCACCACCGGCCCCCAGCTACCCGATCCTGGCCCAGGCGGCCTCCGACGGCAGCGCGGATGTCGCCAACCTCGCTTCCATGGCCGGACAGCTGGAGTCCATGCAGCCACGCATCAAGACGCGGCTCGACGCCGAAAACGTGAACACCGCCATCGAGGACTCCCTGGCCCACGAGGCCAGGACCGGCGACCCGAAGACGTGCGGCCAGGCACTGCGCGACTGGGGCGGCTTCCTGGCCGAAAACGGCACACCCATCAGCGACGAGGAAATCCGCGCCCGGCGCGGGATGTTCTACCGCGGTTTCCGCGACGGCAGCGACGAGTACCTGTTGCGCTGCGATCCCGAGGACTCGGAGGTGCTCTTCTCCTACTGCGAGGCGTGGACCAATCCACGCTCGACGAAGTCCCCGCCGTTCTCCGCTTCCACCACGCCTCGGCCTCCGGCCGGCGAGTTCCCGACCCTGCCGGTCGTGCCGACCAGCCCGACCTGGCCCATCGACGGCCAACAGCCGGCAGGCAAGCCCCTGCCCGAAGCCGACCGGGGGCAACGTCCGGCCGCACCGGGTCCCGACACCGGCGACGATGTTCCGCCCCAGGCCGGCGCCAACCCGGACCCGGCAATGAAAGTCGCCCCAAACGCAGCCGCCACGGGCGAAGGAACCACGGGCGAGGCCCTGCAGCCGGAGCCCCTGGATGCCTCACCCTCCGGCACGCCGACCTTTTCCCCGGCCGGCGTCCCCGCCCCGGAATGGGCCAGGCCGCCGGGTGCCAGCGGCTCGCAGGTTCCGCTCAGCGAGTTCGCCTGCGGCCTGCCTCCCGACCGCTGGGACCCGGAGCAACCCACCAGCCAAGATCCACGCACCAACCCCCAGCTACTGCTCGACGCGCTGATCGCCGCCTGTGCAGGGGGCATGAACGGGGCAGACATCGCAGAATCCGGCGGGATGCGCGTGAAGATCGGTGTGCTGATCGGCTACCGCAGTCTGCTCGGGCAATGCGAGGACGCCGGACTGACCGACCACAACCGCCCCATCTCCGCGGCCAACGTCAGGCGACTCGCCTGCAACGGCGACATCCTGCCGGCGGTCATGGGAGACGAGGGCGCCGTCCTGGACCTGGGCCGCGAGATCCGCGGCTTCACCAAGGCCCAGCGCCGGGCCATCGCCATCCGGGACCGCGGCTGCATCATCCCGGGATGCAAGCATCCGGCGTCCATGTCCGAATGCCATCACGTGATTCCCTGGAGCGAGGGCGGACCAACCAGCGTAGGCAATTCGGCGATGCTCTGTGAATTCCATCATTTGCAAGTGCATGCCGGGCTGATCAAGCTCCGTTCGATCAACGGCGTGCCGTACGTCGTTGAAATTGCAGGCCAGCCGCGCGGCGCCCCGCAGCGAAACCTGTACTGGCATCCCGAGCTTCGCACCGCGGGCTACCAGGCGCCACTTTTCGATTAGCGCCGGGCGCTGAGCTCGGCGAACAGGCGCCGACCGTTCCACGCCAAGCTCCCGGGGGCTGTCTTCCCGCCGGCGGGGCCGCCCCCATGCCACACCGGCGGGACGCCACGACAGCACCCGGGCCACCTTCATCCCGGCCGCGCTCCGATGATCCGGCCCGCGGGTGAACCGCCCGGACGCACGCCCTCCCTGGCACGCCGCCCGGGTAACCGGGTGCCCCGGCGAAGCGGCAAACCGCCTCGTCGGCAACGCCGGAAGCGGACACCCGGATGCTCAACTAGGCTGGGGGAGTGAACGATCTGCTCAGTGCCTTGGGTGACGACGAGGAAAACGACGAAGAACATGTGCGGCCGCGCGCACCCCTGGCCGTGCGCATGCGCCCCCGCTCGGTCGAGGAGCTCGTCGGCCAGCAACACCTGCTGAAGGCGGGTTCGCCCCTGCGGCAACTGGCCGGCGTCGACGGGCCGGGCCCGTCGGGGCCCTCCAGCATCATCCTCTGGGGCCCACCGGGCACCGGAAAAACGACCATCGCGCACGTGATCGCCCGATCCCCGGGCCGCCGCTTCGTCGAGCTCAGCGCCATCACCGCCGGCGTCAAGGACGTCCGCCGCGTCATGGACCAGGCACTCGAGGACCGCGACCTGCGTGGCTTCACCACCGTGCTCTTCCTCGACGAGATCCACCGGTTCAACAAGGCGCAGCAGGACGCGCTGCTGCCCGGGGTGGAAAACCGCTGGGTCGTGCTGGTCGCCGCCACCACGGAAAACCCGTCCTTCTCCGTCGTTTCCCCATTGCTCTCCCGTTCCCTGCTGCTGACCCTGCGTCCCCTGGAAGAAGGAGACATCGCCGCGCTCATCACCCGGGCCCTTGCCGACGTGCGCGGGTTCAACGACGAGCTGGTCCTGGACCCGGGAGCACTCGACCACCTCGTGCGCATGGCCGGGGGAGATGCCCGCCGCGCACTGACGGCCTTGGAGGCTGCGGCAGGCGTGGCCTGGAGCGCCGCCGAGGCCCACGGACTACTCGCCAAGCGCGCCAAGTTGCTGCAGGCCGTCCGCTCGGATAACACCGCGGAGCTCCCGGACGCGGACACTGTCGACACGCCGGCCCCGGTTCCACCCGCGGCCCGGCCCGACGAGGAGGCCGCGGACCGCGAACCCGCCGATCCCGCCGACGGAGCCCCACCCGCCGAGGCAACCCCTGACGCCGACGCAACCCAAGACACCGCTGCCGCCCATGGCGACGCCGATGACACCGGTGCGCTGACCCCGGAGGGGCAGATCGTCATCACCATCGAGCACACCGAGCGCGCCATGGATGCCGCGGTCCAGCGCTACGACAAGGCCGGGGACCAGCACTACGACATCATCAGCGCCTTCATCAAGTCGGTCCGCGGTTCCGACGTGGACGCCGCGCTGCACTACCTCGCCAAGATGCTGGAGGCCGGGGAAGACCCGCGCTTCATCGCCCGGCGCATCATGATCAGTGCCTCCGAAGACATCGGCATGGCCGATCCCACCGCACTGCAAACCGCCGTGGCAGCCGCCCAGGCGGTGCAGCTGATCGGGATGCCCGAGGCCCGGCTCATCCTGGGACACGCCGTGGTGCACCTGGCCACCGCACCCAAATCCAACGCGGCCTACAACGCCATCAACGCCGCGGTGGCCGACGTCCGGGCAGGCCGGGGCAGGGGCGTGCCCAAGCATCTGCGCGACGCCCACTACGCCGGCGCCCAGCAGCTGGGCCACGGCAAGGGCTACATCTATTCGCACGATGCGCCGCACTCGGTCGCCACCCAGCAGTACGCGCCGGACGACCTGCTGGGAGTGGACTACTACAAGCCCACCGCCAACGGGGCCGAACGCGGGATCGGCGAACGCGTCGAACGCATCCGCGGCATCATCCGCGCCAAGGACCGCCGACGCACGTAATCCGACGCGCGAAGACGACGCATCCCACAGGGCAGACCGCCACCCGGGGTGCACTTTGGGTTTGTCCACGGTGGTAGGATTGATCCTTGGCTGGCAAGCTGCCCAACCGCAAACCACCCGGAACCCCGGTCCCGGACGGTGCGCACCGCGGCAGTTGTAGTGACTAGGGATGCGGTTTCCCACAACTCTCCATCATGGAGGCCAGACCCAATGACAACCGCTCACAAAAGATAAGGACACTCGTGGCTAACAACACTCGTGCCCGCCGCAAGGTTCGCCTCTCGCGAGCCCTCGGCCTTGCCCTGACCCCCAAAGCTGAAAAGTACATGGAGCGTCGTCCGTACGGTCCCGGCCAGCACGGCCGTGCCCGCAAGAAGCAGGACAGCGACTACGCAGTGCGTCTGCGCGAAAAGCAGCGTTTGCGCGCCCAGTACGGCATCCGCGAAGCACAGATGACCCGTGCCTTCGAGGAAGCCAAGCGCACTCCGGGCCAGACCGGTGAAAACCTGGTTGCCCTCCTGGAAATGCGTCTGGATGCCCTGGTTCTGCGTGCAGGCTTCGCCCGCACCATCGCCCAGGCCCGCCAGCTTGTTGTGCACCGCCACATCATGGTCAACGGCCAGCGCGTGGACCGTCCCTCGTTCCGCGTGTCTGAGGGTCAGCTGATCCACGTTCACGAGCGTAGCGAGAAGATGGGCCCGTTCCAGATCGCCGCTGCAGGCGCCCACCGCGATGTTCTCCCCGCCGTTCCGGCCTACCTGGACGTCAAGCTTGAAGCCCTCCAGGCCAAGCTCGTCCGCAAGCCGAAGCGCTCCGAGGTTCCCGTAACCTGCGAAGAGAACCTCGTCGTCGAGTACTACGCACGCTAAATTCACCGGGTTCACACCCAGCGAATGCAGTTTGCAACACGAAGCCCGTGGCCCCGCGCCGCGGGCTTCGTGTTATCCAAGACGTTTCGGTTCCGTGCTACAGCCAACCATTCGGTAAGGTGGAAAAGCACACGTCACCAACGGTAGAGGAAAAGCACATGACAGGGTCGGATATCGCCGGACTCATTGCGGCAGGCGTCTTCGCCGTACTGGTGGCCTTGCTGGCCATCCCCATCTGGAAGCTCGGAAAGGTGTTCGACGAGCTGCGCGGAGCCGTGCGGGAAGTGTCCGACGGCACCACCCCGTTGCTGTCCGAGGTCACCAACACCGTGGCCACCACCAATGACCAGCTGCGCAAGGTCGATGGCATCACCTCGCAGGTCTCCGACGCGTCTGCCAACATCAGCGCGCTGTCCTCGTTGGCCGCGGCCACCGTCGGCCGTCCCCTGATCAAGGTCGCGGCCTTCTCCGCAGGGGTCCGCTCGGCCCTTGGCACCAAGCCGACCGGCAAGGGCCGACGCTCGCGCTGACCGGCACCGAGGCAGCACCGGGCTTGTTGCCCCGCAACCACCCGGTCCCGTCGGGGGAGCGGAGGCTGCCGGCAACCGGCAGTTGCCGTGCAGCGCACGATCCACCATCCACGAAACGAGGAAACCGCAGATGAAGAAACTATTCTGGGTCGGCATCGGTATCGGCGTCGGAGTGCTGGCCGCCCGCAAGCTTTCCGAAGCCAGGGACCTTGCCAGCGCCGACGGACTGAACCGCACCGTGGGCCGCATCAGCGATTCGCTGCACGAAGTGGCCGAGGCCTTCCGCACCGGCATGAACGAACGTGAAACTGAATTGCGCCAGGCCCTGGGCCTGGATGAAACAACCGGCGCAAGCCACCACTAAACTTATTGACGTGGCACTCCGGTGACCGCCACGATGGCGGAACCCGGCAGCACGCCGTTCCCCGGCCAACCGGCCTCGGGGGAACCGGAACTGGAAGCCACATCCAAGCACAGCGCCCGTAAGCTCGAAGGGATCGAAGAGGAACGATGAAATCGCAGGAAATTGCACGCCGGTGGGTCGACTACTTTGAGTCGAAGGGCCACACCGCGGTTCCCAGCGCCTCGTTGGTCTCCTCCGACCCGTCGTTGCTGTTCACCGTCGCCGGCATGGTGCCGTTCATTCCGTACCTGACCGCACGCGAAGAACCGCCGTACAGCCGCGCCACCTCCGTCCAGAAGTGCATCCGCACCGGCGACATCGAAGAGGTCGGCAAGACCGTGCGCCACGGCACCTTCTTCCAGATGGCCGGAAACTTCTCCTTCGGCGACTACTTCAAGGAAGGCGCCATCTCCTACGCCTGGGAGCTGCTGACCAGTTCCCTTGAGGACGGCGGCTACGGCCTGGACCCGGAAAAGCTGTGGATCACCGTCTTCCACGAGGACACCGAGGCACTGGAGATCTGGCGCGACAAGATCGGCATCCCGGAGAACCGCATCCAGAAGATGGGCATGGAGGACAACTACTGGTCCACCGGCCAGCCCGGCCCGGCCGGCCCCTGCTCGGAGATCTTCTACGACCGCGGACCCGAGTACGGCATCGAGGGCGGCCCGGAGGCCGACGACACCCGGTACATCGAAATCTGGAACCTCGTGTTCATGCAGTACCAGCGCGGCGAGGGCACCGGCAAGGACAGCTTCGAGATCCTGGGCGAACTGCCCAAGAAGAACATCGACACCGGACTGGGCCTCGAGCGCCTGGCCATGATCCTGCAGGGCGTCGAGAACATGTACGAGACCGACCAGGTCCGTCCCGTGCTCGACAAGGCCGCGGAGCTGGCGGGCAAGGCCTACACCTCCACCGAGGACCCGAAGGACCCGAACCACGCGGACGACGTGCGCATGCGCATGGTCGCGGACCACATCCGCTCCTCGCTGATGCTGATCTCCGACGGCGTCTCCCCGGGCAACGAGGGCCGCGGCTATGTGCTGCGCCGCCTGATCCGCCGCGCCGTGCGCGCCATGCGCCTGATGGGCGTGGAAACCGCGGTGCTCCCCGAGCTGCTGCCGGCCTCCCGCGACGCCATGAAGGGCGTCTACCCGATCGTCGAAACCGACTTCGAGCGCATCGCCCGCATCGCCTACGCCGAGGAGCGCGCCTTCCTGCGCACCATCGCCTCGGGCACCACCCGCCTGGAGGAGGCGCTGAAGGCCTCCAAGTCCAAGGGCGGCTCGCTCTCCGGCGAGGATGCCTTCGCGTTGCACGACACCTTCGGCTTCCCGATCGACCTCACCCTGGAAATCGCCGCCGAGGCAGGCCTGGCCGTCGACGAAACCAGGTTCCGCGAGCTGATGAACGAGCAGCGCACCCGCGCGCAGAAGGACGCCAAGGCCAAGAAGGCCGGACATGCGGACCTGACCGTCTTCACCCAGCTGCATGAGCGCGGCGACGTCATCTTCACCGGCTACGAGGAACTCACCAGCGAATCCACCGTGCGCGGCATCGTGCGCGACGGCTCCTTGGTCGAGGTTGCCGAACAGGGCCAGCAGATCGAACTGGTCCTCAACGAGACGCCGTTCTACGCCGAGGCCGGCGGACAGGCCGGAGACGTGGGACTGATCACCGGCGACGGCTTCGTGCTCGAGGTCCTGGACGTCCAGGCCCCGATCCGCGGGCTGAACGTCCACCAGGTCATCGTGCGCGAGGGCGAACTGCCCGCCGGCGCCTCGGTGCTGGCCGAGGTCGACCGCACCCGCCGCCACTCCGGGGAACAGGCGCACTCCGCCACCCACCTGGTCCACGCGGCGCTGCACGAGATCCTGGGCCCCGATGCCCTGCAGTCCGGCTCCTTCAACAAGGCCGGCTACCTGCGCTTCGACTTCTCCTGGTCCGAGGCCCTGTCGGCCGCGGCCCGCAACGAGATCGAAGAGGTCGTGAACCTGGCCATCCGCAACAACCACCAGGTGCGCACCAACGTCATGCCGCTGGCCGAGGCCCGCGCCGCCGGCGCCATGAGCCTGTTCGGCGAGAAGTACGGCAACACCGTGCGCATGGTGGAGATCAACGACGCCTGGAGCCGCGAGCTTTGCGGCGGCACCCACGTGGCCAACACCGCACTGATCGGCTCGCTGACCCTGCTGGGCGAAGCCTCCGTGGGCTCGGGCAACCGCCGCGTGGAGGCTCTGGTCGGCATGGAGGCCTTCCGCCACGGGGCGGCAGAGCGCGCACTGGTTTCGGATCTCTCGGCCATGTTCAAGGTCCCGGCCGCACAGCTGAACGAACGCATTTCCGACACGGTCGCGAAGCTGCGCCACGCCGAAAAGGAAATCGAGAAGCTGCGCGGGGCCCAACTGGCCGCCCAGGCCGGCGCCCTGGCGGCAAAGTCCGCCACGGTCAACGGCATTAAGGTCCTGGCCCAGGATGTCGGCGAGGTCCCCTCGGCCGAAGCGCTGCGCACCCTGGCCCTGGACCTGCGCGACCGCCTCGGCTCGGAGGCATCCACCGTTGCCCTCACCGGTGCGTCCAACGGACGCCCGCTGGTGCTGGTGGCCACCAACGACGAGGCCCGCGCCAAGGGCGCGAAGGCCGGGGCGCTGGTGCGCACCGCCGCGAAGATCCTCGGCGGCGGCGGCGGCGGCAAGGACGATGTGGCACAGGGCGGCGGCCAGGACGTTTCCAAGACCGCCGAGGCCCTGGAAGCCATGGTCCGCTCGATCCGGGAGCTGTCATAACCTCGGTGCCAGGCGAAAGCGCACCTTCCGGGGTAGCCGGTGTGCTGCTGGGCGTCGACGTGGGCATGGCCCGCGTCGGCGTCGCGGCGTCCGACCGCAACGGGGTGCTGGCCACCCCGGTCAAGACGCTCAAGCGCGACCTGAAGAAGTCCAGCGACATTTCGGTGCTGGTCAAGCTGGCCGCCGAGCGTGAGGTCGCCCAGATCTTTGTCGGGCTGCCACGGTCGATGTCCGGCGGGGAGACCGCCTCCACGACAATGGCCCGCGATTATGCACGAGACTTGGCTAACGCCCTGACCCGTGCCCATGTGGGGGCGGAAGTCAGGCTGGTCGACGAGCGACTGACCACCGTCAGCGCGCACCGTGCCCTGCACGAAGCCGGTCTGGACGGGCGCAAGCACCGGGCGGTGGTCGACCAGGTCGCCGCCGTGGAGATTCTCCAGCAAGTGCTTGAAATGCGCCGCAACGGGCAGCACTCGCCCGGGCAGCTTGCCGACGGCCGAACCTTAGGGCCGGGCGATGGCAGCTGAACCGGGACAAACCGCCAGCGCCGAACCGGGGAGCGCACGCCGCGCTGCCCCCGGGGTGGTGCCCGGCGGCCCCGCTTTGGGTTACGATCGCATAACATCTCATTCGGCTGAAGACACGGGCCTGCGTCGCCCCTCGGCTACTACGTTGCCTGCGGGCAAGGGAGAAAACCGCATGACACACGAATCGTCCAACGATTCTCCGCGCCACGAACCCGGGACTTCACCCCGGCGTGCCGCCCGCGCCGCGCGCGAAAACGCCGAGCGCGAACGCGCCACGGCCCAGGCACCGGGCACGGGGGATCCGTCCCCCGACCCCGCGGCGGCAACCGCCACCGGCAACAACCCTGCCGGTGAAGCCCTGCCCGAACGCCACGGCACGGCGCACCATCACGCTGCGCCCGCCTCGGGGCATCGGGCCCCGGACGACGCCACGCCGACGGAACACGGCCTGGAGTTGCCTGCCGCAACCGCAGCCGGCGAAGAAGCCGCAAGGGCCGCCGCCGCTGCACAGGTTCTTGCGGAGGAACGCGCGCGGACCGCCGCCGCGGAACGCGCCACAGCGCTGGATGCCGCACAAAAGGCGCGGACCCAAAGCGCGCAGCGGGCACGCAAGGAAGCCATCGAGGCACAGCGCGCCGCCGCCGAGCGCGTGCGCCAAACGCTGCGGGCCAACGCCGCGCCGTTGCGTGACAGGTCCGCCGCGGCCCGAAGCGCCATGACCCCCGATTCATCGCACGCCGCGCAGTCCACCGGACAACCCGTAGTCCCGGCCGCCGCACCGTTCGACCAGGACGCGTCGCGGCACCGCACCGGCGCCACCCCTGGAGCAGCGGATCCGGCGGCAACCCAGGCGCAGGCCCTGTCGACTCCCGGCGCCCAGGGGCCTCCAGCCCACCCGGCCGTCCCTCCGACCTTGCTGCCGGCCGTGCAGAAGCAGCAGACCCGGGAAACGCGCCCGGACCAGGCCGCCGCGGCCGGTTCCGCCTACCCGGCCCCCGACCCCGAACACCTGCAGTTCCCGGATGCCCACGGTGCAGGGGTCCACGCGCGGCCGGAGGCCCACGAGGACCCCGGCGCCCACCCCGAGGCCTACGCCGCGGGACCCGGCATGGAAAATGCCGACACGGATCAACATGCCATCGATCCCCACCAAGCCGGATACCAAGATGCCGGCCACTACGACGCGGGGCACCCGGACCTTGGGCAGCCCGAGGCCGGATTCCTGGCCGCGGGTCACTACGACGGCACCACCGCTTATCCGGCGGCAGCCGACGAATCGCTGGAACGCGAAAACTTGTTCCTGACCACCATGGAGGCAGACCCGAAGGCGCGCAAGACCCGCCGCCGCCGGCGCAACTGGATCGTGCTCGTGGTGCTGCTGGGCTTCTGCGCCGTCATCTTCGGCGTCGTTCTCTTCCTGCAGGGACTCATGGAACGCCTGAACCCTGCGGACTACCCGGCTCCTGGCGGCGCGGCCGTTTCCTTTGACGTCAAGCCCGGCTGGGGCCCGAAGCAAATCGGGCGCGAACTGGAAAACCGGGACATCGTCGCCAGCGACAAGCTCTTCCTCGAAGCCATCCAGCTGGTGGACACCGAAAACCGCGAGATCCACCCCGGAACCTACGACCTGCGCCAACAGATGCCCGCTCTGGATGCCGCCTCGATCCTGATCGGCGAGCCCGCCGCCAAGGTCTCCTACGTGGCCATCAAGCAGAACACCCGCCTGGCCGGCGTGCTCGAGGAAATCTCCACGTCCACCGGCCTGAAGCTCGAGGACCTCCAAGCCCTGTCCGAGGACCCCCAGGCCTTCGGCATCAAGTCCGGGGCCAGCAACCTCGAGGGCTACCTGCACCCGGGCGAATACCGCTTCCCGCTGGATGCCGACGCCAAGACGGTGCTCAAGGCCATGGTCGATGCCACCGCCAAGACACTGAAGGCCAACGGCGTCACCGACCCGAAGCAGCAGTACCACGTGCTCAAGGTCGCCTCGATCCTGCAGGCCGAGGCCCGCCAGAACGACTACGCCACCGTGGCAGGGGCACTGGAAAACCGCCTGCACCCGAGCAACACCGAGACCAACGGCCTGCTGCAAGTCGACTCGGCCGTCATCTACGGGCTGGACCGCTACACCCTGCAGATCAGCGGGGCGGAGAAGGTAGACGCGGGAAACCCCTACAACACCTACGTGCACAAGGGGCTGCCGCCGACCCCCATCGGTTCCCCGGGGGACCCGGCCATCAAGGCCGCGGCCAACCCGACGCCCAACGACTACTACTACTGGGTCACCGTGAACACCAACACCGGTGAAACGAAGTTCGCCAGGACCTACGCCGAACACCGCGTGTACCAGAACGAATTCCGTTCCTGGTGCGCCGCGAACACGGACGTGTGCAAGTGACCGCGGCGCGCCGCGCGGCGGTGCTCGGCCACCCGATCTCCCATTCACGTTCCCCGCTGCTGCACTCGAGCGCCTACCGCGCCCTGGGCGTGGACATCGCCTACACCGCGATCGACACCCTCCCCGGGCAGGCCGAGGCCTTCGCCCGGCGGCTGCGCACCGAACCGGGCTGGGTCGGGGTCTCGGTGACCATGCCGCTGAAGGACGCGCTGATCCCGCACCTCGACGAGCTTTCCGAGCGCGTGCAGCGGCTCGGGGCACTGAACACCGTGGTGGTCCAGCACCGTGACGGGGCCGTTCACCTCTACGGGCACAACACCGACGTCGACGGGATCGTGGGGGCGATGGCCGGGGTGCTCCCCGCGCGCCGCCCCGGCGACACGCCTGCTCCCGGTCGCCGCGCCGCGATCCTGGGTGCCGGGAACACGGCGCTGGCCGCGCTGGAGTCCTGCGCCGAGCTCGGGCTCACCCAGGTGGACCTCGTGGTGCGCAAACCGCTGCGCGCCGTCGCCGCCCTGGACCTGGCCCAAACCCTGGGACTGGACTGCGAGGCGATCGACAGCACCGTCGCCGGTCAGCGGCTGGCGCACTACCAGGCGGTCATCTCCACGCTACCGGCGCACGCCGCCGACGGGCTGGTGGCCCCCCTGGGCCTGGACCCGGAACACAGCCCGGACCCCGGCCTCGCGGCGCCCGGCATGCTGGCTCCCGGCGCCGTGCTGCTGGATGTCGCCTACGACCCCTGGCCCTCGGTGCTTGCCACCGCCTGGGAACGCGCCGGCGGCACCGTGGTCTCCGGGCTCTCGATGCTGCTCTACCAGGGAGTGGAGCAGGTCAAGCTCTTTTCCGGTGTCCAGCATGCGGACTGGGAGCACGTCACAAATGTGATGTGCGACGCAGTGGGGCTCTCCCGGCCCTGATCACGGCCCCGGGACATGGCAAGATGGAGTGCATGTTGCGTTGGTTGACGGCGGGCGAATCACACGGCCCCGCATTGGTTGGAATTATCGAGGGACTGCCCGCGGGCATTGCCATCTCTTCACAGGACGTGCGCGATGCCCTGGCACGCCGCCGCCTCGGCTATGGCCGCGGTGCCCGGATGAAGTTCGAGCAGGATGCGGTGTCCTTCATCGGCGGTGTCCGCCACGGACTCACCCAGGGCGGCCCGGTGGCCATCGAGGTCGGCAACACCGAGTGGCCCAAGTGGGAAAAGGTCATGAACCCCGACGAGGTGGACCCCGAGGAACTGGCATCGATGGCGCGCAACGCGCCGCTGACCCGCCCGCGCCCCGGGCATGCGGACTTCACCGGCATGCAGAAATACGGGTTCGACGACGCCCGCCCGGTCCTGGAGCGCGCCTCCGCCCGCGAAACCGCCGCCCGCGTCGCCCTGGGCTCGGTGGCCGCAAACTTCCTGGCCCAGCTCGGCGTACAGCTGGTCTCCCACACCGTGTCGGTCGGCACCGTCTCCTCCCCGGAGCATTCGCCGCTGCCGCGCGCCGCCGACGTGCGCGCGCTGGACGCCGACCCGCTGCGCTGCTTCGATTCGGAGACCTCCGAGGCCATGGTCGCCGAGGTCGACGCCGCCCACAAGGAGGGCGAGACCCTCGGCGGCATCGTCGAGGTGCTGGCCTACAACCTGCCCCCGGGCTTGGGTTCCTACGTGCACTGGGACCGCCGCCTCGACGCGCGCCTGGCCGGTGCGCTGATGGGCATCCAGGCCATCAAGGGCGTGGAGGTGGGAGACGGCTTCCTCACCGCCTCGCGCCGCGGCTCCGCCGCCCACGACGAGATCGTCCGCGGCGAGGACGGCGTCATCGACCGCTCCGGCAACAAGGCCGGCGGCATCGAGGGCGGCATGAGCATCGGGGACGTGCTGCGCGTGCGCGCGGCCATGAAGCCGATCGCCACCGTCCCGCGCGCCCTGCGCACCATCGACACCGCCACCGGTGAGGAAACCACCGCGCACCACCAGCGCTCGGACGTCTGTGCGGTCCCGGCCGCCGGCGTCGTCGCCGAGGCCATGGTCGCCCTGGTGCTGGCCCAGGCCATGCTGGAGAAGTTCGGCGGCGACTCGATCGCAGAGGTCAAGCGCAACGTGGAAAACTACCTCGGGGCCATCCCGCAGAACCTGGGGTCGGTCCGCACCCCATGAGCACGCCGATCTTCCTGATCGGGCCGATGGCCAGCGGCAAGAGCGCGGTCGGGGCGATCCTGGCGCGCCTGCTGGGAACCACCCTGATCGACACCGACGCCCGCGTCGTGGCGGCCCACGGCACGATCCCCGAGATCTTCGCCGCCCACGGCGAGGCGGGATTCCGCCGCTTCGAGTCCCAGGCGCTGGCCGAGGCCGTGCGCCCCCACGCCAAGGTGGCGCCCGGTGCCGACCCGGCCGGGCCCTGCGCCCCGGCGGTCGTGGCCACCGGGGGAGGCTCGGTGCTCGCGCCCGGGAACCGGGAGCTGATCGCCACGGGCTTCTCGGTGTACCTGCTCACCGATGCGGCCACCGTCGGCCCGCGCATCGGCGCCGACACCACCCGTCCGCTGCTCGGCGCCACCCCGCTGGAATCGTGGAGCCGGATCTTCGCCGAACGCAGCGAACTCTACGAGGCGACAGCGACGCTGTGCATCGACACCCGGGGGAGGACCGCGGCACAAATCGCCGAGGCGATCCTCACCGCATACCGTGATGCCGGACACTGAAACCCCAACTCGGACACCCAAACGCGTAGGCTTAAGCCAAGCAACGGGCGCATCCACGCGCCCACTGCACGGCTAATTGGTCACCGGCGAAGAATCGGTTGACGCGTATTCACCCACGCGCCCAAGCCCCCAACCGCACCGACCCCGGTCGGTGCAGGGGGCCCGGCGCGCCACGCAGCACATGGAGGATCCAACGATGAACCCCGCACCCACGACGATCAACGTCACCGGATCGGCTCCTGCCGAGAACTACCAGGTGATCGTCGGCAACGGCCTGCTTGGGCGACTGCCCGGCTTGCTGGGCCAGCGCGTCAAGAAGGTGCTGATCATCCACCCGCGGGCGCTGCGCGCCACCGGCGACATCGTCAAGGCCGACCTCGAGGCCGCCGGCTACGCCGCGATGGTCGCCGAGATCCCCGATGCCGAAGAAGGCAAGCACATCGAGGTCGCTTCCTTCTGCTGGCAGGTGCTGGGCAAAAACGACTTCACCCGCTCGGATGCCATCGTGGCCGTGGGCGGCGGGGCCGTAACCGACCTGGCCGGCTTCGTCGCCGCCACCTGGCTGCGCGGCACCAAGGTCATCCACATCCCCACCTCGCTGCTGGGCATGGTCGACGCCGCCGTGGGCGGCAAGACCGGCATCAACACCGCCGAGGGCAAGAACCTCGTCGGCGCCTTCCACCCGCCGGCCGGGGTGCTGGTGGACCTGGACACGCTGTCCACGCTGCCGAAGAACGAGCTGGTCACCGGCTTGGCCGAGGTCGTGAAGTGCGGCTTCATCGCCGACGAGCGCATCCTCGAGCTCATCGAGGAAGACCCTGCCGACGCCACCGACGCCACCTCCGCCCGCCTGCGCGAGCTGATCGAGCGCGCCATCGCCGTCAAGGCCAAGGTCGTCTCGTCCGACCTGCGCGAATCCGGCGAACGCGAATACCTGAACTACGGGCACACCCTGGCCCACGCCATCGAGCTGGTCGAGCGCTACTCGATGCGCCACGGCGCCGCGGTGTCCATCGGCATGGCCTTCGCCGCCGAGCTGGGCCGCAGCGTGGGACGCACCTCGGATGCGGTCGCCGACCGCCACCTGGCCATCCTGACGTCCCTGGGACTGCCCACCACCTACCGCGGGGACCGCTGGCAGGCCCTGCTCGACGGGATGCGCCGGGACAAGAAGACCCGCGGCGACCTGTTGCGCTTCGTGGTGCTCGACGGGGTCGGCAGCCCGCGCATGCTCGAGGTGCCCGACACTTCCCTCTTGTTCGCCGCCTACCAGGAGATTGCACAATGATCACCGCACCGGATTGGGACCTGACCCACACCCAGGCACTGCTGCAGGTACCCGTCGGGGGACTGGACAGCGCCCCGCGCCAAAACATCGAATCGGGCATCCCCGGGGTGCGCTTGAACCCGTCGCTGATGCGCCACGAGATTTCCGACGCGGCCCTGGCCGAGGAAACCCTGCGCACCGGCTCCGCCGCCTGGCAGGTCGTGGTGCTGCTGGCCAAGGGCGAGCTGCGCGCCGCTAGCGAACTGGTCGCCGAGACCCGCCTGAGCGACCCGCAGGACTTCGCCATGCGCGTGCTCGACACCTCGCTGACCCGTGCCGCGGGCGACGCGCCGCGGGCCATCAACCGCCTGCGCGCGCTGCTGACCGAGTTCAAGGACACCGAGCACGAGGCCATCCTGCAGCAGCACCTGGGCTTCGCCTACGTGGAATCCGGGGACCTGCTGGCCGCGGCCAACCGCTTCCGCAAGGCCCTTGACCTGCGCACCGCCGCGGGGGCCGACACCCACCTGGTCGAATCCTCGCGCGCCTGCCTGGCCTCGGTGCTCGAGCACACCGGAACCGGGACCGCTCAGCCGGCCCACCAGCACCCCGCGCCGTAGCACCGGCCCCGCCGGAGCACCCCAGGTGCGCCGGCCGGGCGCCGACGTCCGGCAGATCACCATCGGGTGTTACCCGGGCAACCGCCCCGGTGCGCTAAACTGAATCTTGGATTTTTGACAACACGCCCGGGGTTGCCGCTTTGCGGCGGCTGGGGCCCGCCGACGCGACTCCGCGCCGGGCGAGCCGGCGGCGACATACGGAAGAAGAGTAGATCGTGGCATCAACCACCGACATCAAGAACGGACAGGTCCTCAAGATCGAGGGCCAGCTCTGGACCATCATCGATTTCCAGCACGTCAAGCCCGGCAAGGGCGGCGCATTCGTGCGCACCAAGATGCGCAACGTCATCACCGGGCGCGTCCTGGAGAAGACCTACAACGCCGGCGCCAAGATCGAGACCGCCACCGTTGACCGCCGCGACTACCAGTACCTGTACCAGGACGGCGAAGACTTCGTGTTCATGGACCTGAGCGACTACGACCAGATCACCGTCGCCGGTGCCACCGTGGGAGACGCCGCCGGCTACATGCTCGAAAGCCAGAACGCCACCATCGCCATGCACGAGGGCTCCCCGCTGTACGTCGAGCTGCCCCCGTCGGTTGTCCTGGAAATCACCTACACCGAGCCGGGCCTGCAGGGCGACCGCTCCTCGGCGGGCACCAAGCCGGCCACGCTGGAAACCGGCAAGGAGATCCAGGTGCCGCTGTTCGTCGAGCAGAACACCAAGGTCAAGGTCGACACCCGCACCGGCGATTACCTGGGGCGTGTCTCCTAGTGAGCGCCCGCGCCAAGGCCCGCCGCCGGGCACTTGACATCCTTTTTGAAGCCGAACAACGCGATGTCTCGCCGCTGGCGGCCATGCGTTTGCGCCGTGAAGCCACGGACATCACCATCAACGAATACACCGTGACCCTCATCGAGGGCGTCATGGGCGAGCTGGATCGGATCGACGAGATCCTCTCCTCCTACTCCAAGGGCTGGACCCTGGAGCGCATGCCCACGGTGGACCGCACCGCGCTGCGCATCGGCGCCTGGGAGCTGTTGTTCAACGACGACGTTCCCGACGGCGTTGCCGTCGCCGAGGCGGTCTCGCTGGTCCGCGAGCTGTCCACCGACGAGTCCCCGGAATTCGTCAACGGACTGCTCGGACGCATCCAGCAGATGAAGCCGACGCTGCTGGCCTAGCGGCCCGCGCATCGCACCTCTCCGCCGGCCGGCGGGAACCCGCACTTTTCGGGCTCCCGCCGGCCGCGGTGCGTTAACCGCCGAACGCGCCCGCGGCCGGCCCGGCAGGGCGCTTTTCTCTTCTCCCCGTGGCCGCGGGGCCGCATGCTTCGGCGTGGGGGCCGCCGCGACGCCCGTGAATCGTGCCACACTGTGTGCTTGGGTCGCAGAATCCGACAGCCACGTGGTTTCTGTTCCCCGTGTCACTCGCGCCCACCTAAGAACAGAGGAGAACACGTTGAATTGGCTCGACCGCTCCCGCTCCATCGCCCCGCCCGGCTTCAACCGCTGGCTGATCCCGCCCGCCGCCCTGGCCGTGCACCTGTGCATCGGCCAGGCCTACGCCACCAGCGTGTACAAGTCCGCGCTGATCGGCCACTTCGGCCTCTCGCAGACCGCCATCGGGATCATCTTCTCCATCGCGATCGTGATGCTCGGCCTCTCGGCGGCCATCATGGGCACCTGGGTCGAACGCAGCGGGCCGCGCAAGTCGATGTTTGTCGCCGCCTCCTTCTGGGGCGCCGGCTTCCTGGTCGGCGCGGCCGGCATCTTCACCTCGCAGCTCTGGCTGGTGTACCTGGGCTACGGGTTCATCGGCGGCATCGGCCTGGGCATCGGCTACATCTCCCCGGTGTCCACGCTGATGAAGTGGTTCCCGGACCGCCCCGGCATGGCCACCGGCATGGCGATCATGGGCTTCGGCGGGGGCGCACTGATCGCCTCCCCGATGTCCAGCGCGCTGCTGAAGTTCTTCGACGGATTTGACCCGGCCGTCGACGGTGCGGACTGGATCGCCTCGGGAACCTCGGTCGGCAAGCTCTTCCTCACCCTGGGCATCGTGTACTTCGCGGTGATGATGTACGGGGTGCTGAACATCCGCGTGCCGGCCCCCGGCTGGATGCCGCGCGGCTGGGACCCGTCGAAGGCGAAGGTCTCGGCGATGGTCACCACCGCCCACGTCTCGGCGGCCAACGCGATCAAGACCCGCAGCTTCTGGTTGGTGTGGGCCGTGCTGTTCCTCAACGTCACCGCGGGCATCGGCATCCTGGAACAGGCCTCCCCGATGATCCAGGACTTCTTCCGCGGCGCCGACGGGAACTCCGCGGTCAACGCCGCGGTGGCCGCCGGTTTCGTGGGCATGCTCTCGATCGGCAACATGGCCGGGCGCTTCATCTGGTCCAGCACCTCGGATGTGATCGGCCGCAAGCGGATCTACATGGTCTACCTCGGTGCCGGCGCGCTCTTCTACGTGGTGCTGGCCTTCTTCGGAGGCAGCTCGATGCTGCTCTTCGTGGCGATGGCCGTGGTCATCATCAGCTTCTACGGCGGTTCCTTCGCCACCGCGCCGGCCTACCTCAAGGACCTCTTCGGCACCTTCCAGGTCGGCGCGATCCACGGTCGCCTGCTGACCGCCTGGTCCGCCGCCGGCATTGCCGGGCCGTTGATCGTCAACGGGCTGTTGGACGCCCAGGGCAAGCCCGGGACGATGAACGCGCACAACTACCTGCCGGTGCTGCTGACCATGGTGGGGTTGCTGGTCATCGGCTTCGTCGCCAGCACGCTCATCCGCCCGGTCGACGCGAAGTACCACGAGCCGGAGGAAGAACTCGCTTCCGCCAGGAAAGGATCCTAGATGCCAGCGCGACCACATGACGCAGTGAACCCCGCAGGCGGCACCGACGTCCCGGTGAATCCCGCCACCGGTCGGCTGGTTTTCGGCTGGCTGCTGGTCGGCATCCCGCTGGCCTACGGGGTCATCACCACCCTGTCGCGGGTCGGCCAGCTCTTCCAGTAGCCCCGGCGGCCGCCGGGCAAGGCATCGGGCGTTCGGCGTGTTGCACCGCGACACGCCGAACGCCCGACCCATGAGTGGCGGTTGGCCTCCCGGCGGGGCCCGCACACCCCGGCGGCCCGGCACCGGCCGGCACTGTCCCGGCCGCCCCGGGCTCAGGCCACGTTCAGCAGCTGCGCCCGCTGCAGGTGCGACTTGTGCAGCAACGCCAGCTCCCGGGCGAAATCGGTGCCCGTGGGGTGTCCGGCCACGATCCGCTGGCGCACCGCGGCCAGGTTCATCGCGGTGGCGGTGAACTCCTTCATCTGCCGGCGGCGCCCGATGCCCGCCGCCCAGCGCCGGGCATCGCGCCGGCCTGCACGGGTGGCAAACATCGCCACCTCCGCGGCGGTGAACCAGCCGCTGGCCCGGTACTCGTCCAGGCGCTGCTCGGTCAGCTTCCGCTCCCCGCGCTGCAGCAGCACCACGGCCACGATCGAGGCGACGAACAAGGGCACCTGCAGCACGAAGTAGAAGCTCAGGAAGTTGTCGAAGAAGATCCCGACCCCGCCGTTCCACAGGAAGTGGCCGACCATCGCCGGCAGCAGGCCCAGCACCAGGTACAGCGGCCAGCGCCCGCGTTTGCCGCGCGCGGCACAGAGCCCCAGTGCGAAACCCGTCCATGCGGTGAACATCACATGCGCGAAGGGCGAGAACAGCCCGCGCAGCACGAAGACCGAGACCAGCTCGCCCGGTGCCGCCGGGTCGACGTAGCTGGAGGCGAAGTACAAGATGTTCTCGGTGAACGCGAACCCGGCACCGACGATGCCGCCGTACACGATCCCGTCAATGGGACCGTCGAAATGCGAGCGGTTGATCCAGAAGATCAGCAGCACCCCGGCGCCCTTGGCCAGCTCCTCCACGATGGGGGCCTGCACCACCGCGCCGAAGAGGTCAAGGTCAAGGCGTCCGGCGGGGTCGAAGAACAGCTCCATGAACACGTCCCCGACCAGCAGGGACCCGGCCACCGAGGCCCCGGCGCCCCAGAACAGCCCCAGCGCCAGCAGGGCGCGCGGCTCCGGGTCCCAGCGGTCCACCCAGCGCAGCCCCAGCAGGCACAGCGCCAGCGGCACCATGGCCAGGGCGCCAAGCCACAGCACCGTGCCGGAACCAAAGACCCCGGCCAGGAAGAAGCCCACACCCAGCAGCACCACGGTGCAGGCCAGCAGCGCCAGGGTCACCGCCGTGGACCCGGAGCGGTGCCGGCGCCCCGGCGGGGAACCGAAGGGAGCGGACCCGGGCACACCGGGCACACCGGGCACGCCCGGGAAAGCGGGGGAGCCGGCGGAGGCCCAGGGATCCTGCGGGGCCGAGTGCGGGGACGATTGCGGGGGGTGTGAGGTAACGCGCATGACTCAAATCCTACGTGCGGCACGGCCTGTGATAATTTTGATCCAGCAAGCAACCTTTAAATTCCGTCCAGTGAGGCGGGGAAGGAGGCCGCACATGAGCAACGAGCAGAACCATGCCCGTGCCACAGCGCCCGTCAGTGCCCGGATAGTCCTCTCCAGCGAGGACATCGACCGCGTTCTCACCCGCATCGCCCACGAGATCATCGAGGCGAACAAGGGTGTGGAGGACCTGGTGCTGCTGGGCATCCCGTCCCGCGGCTTCCCGCTGGCCCAACGCCTCGCGCAGCGCATCGCCGCCACCACCCCGGGCCTTGACCCCGCCTCCATCACCGGACAGCTCGACGTCACGATGTACCGCGACGACCTGCGCCGCTCCACCACCCGCACCCCGGTGCCCACCCGCCTTCCGGCCTCCGGCATCGACGACAAGGTCGTGGTGCTGGTGGACGACGTGCTCTACTCCGGACGCACCATCCGCGCCGCCCTGGACGCCATCGCCGATTTGGGCCGCCCGCGCATCGTCCGCCTGGCGGTCCTGGTGGACCGCGGCCACCGCGAACTTCCCATCCGCGCCGACCACGTCGGCAAGAACCTGCCCACCGCCACCACCGAGAAGGTGCGCGTGCACCTGGCCGAGGTCGACGGGGAAAACAACAACGAGGTCGTCATCGAGGCCCACGCATGAAGCACCTGCTCTCCACCCTTGACCTGTCGCGCGCCGACGCCATCCGGATCCTGGACATCGCCGAGGAAATGGCCGCCGTGGGCACCCGCGAGGTCAAGAAGCTCCCGGCGCTGCGCGGACGGACCGTGGTGAACCTCTTCTTCGAGGACTCCACCCGCACCCGCATCTCCTTCGAGGCCGCCGCCAAGCGGCTGAGCGCGGACGTCATCAACTTCTCCGCCAAGGGCTCCTCGGTCTCCAAGGGCGAATCGCTCAAGGACACCGCCCAGACCCTGCAGGCCATCGGCGCCGACGCGGTGGTCATCCGGCACGGCGCCTCCGGGGCCCCGGCCCGCCTGGCCGCCACCGACTGGATCGACGCACCGGTGGTCAACGCCGGGGACGGCACCCACGAGCACCCCACCCAGGCGCTGCTGGACGCGTTCACGCTGCGCACCCACTGGTCCGCGCTGCACGGGCACACCTCGCTGGGTTCCGACCTTTCCGGGATGCGCGTGGCCATCGTCGGGGACATCCTGCACTCGCGGGTCGCCCGCTCCAACCTCTGGCTGTTGCGCACCCTGGGCGCCGAGGTGACCATGGTCGCCCCGCCCACGCTGCTGCCGCACGGCTCACACGCATGGCCGTGCACCATCAGCTACGACCTGGACGCCACGCTGGCCTCCGGCACCGACGCGGTGATGATGCTGCGCGTGCAGGGCGAACGCATGCACGACTCCTACTTCCCCAACACCCGCGAGTACTCGCGGCTCTGGGGCTTCGACGACGCGCGGCTCGCGGCACTGGATGCCCGCGACACCGGCGAAACCATCATCATGCACCCCGGCCCGATGAACCGCGGCCTGGAAATCTCCTCCGCCGCGGCCGACTCGCCCCGCTCCACCGTGCTGGCCCAGGTGGCCAACGGCGTGGCGGTGCGCATGGCCGTGCTGTACCTACTGCTATCGGGGGACCAGCAGCGTCCCGCCCCCTCGGACGCCACCCGTCCGGCCGGCCTGTAAAGAAACGGGAGTCAATCCTCATGAGCACCAACACCAGCTACCTGATCCGCGGCGCCAAGCCGCTGGGCAACCAGGAAACCGACATCCTCATCCACGAGGGCACCATCGCCGCCCTGGGCGCCGACGCCGCCACCCACCCGGCCGCAGCGCACGCCACGGTCATCGAGGCCGCCGGCCAGATCGCCCTGCCGGGCATGGTCGATTTGCACACCCACCTGCGCGAACCGGGCCGCGAAGACGCCGAGACCGTGGAAACCGGCACCCGGGCCGCGGCGCTGGGCGGATTCACCGCCGTGCACGCCATGGCCAACTCCAACCCCGTGGCGGACACCGCCGGGGTCGTCGAGCAGGTCTGGTCGCTGGGCAGGCGCTCGGGCTGGGTCGACGTGCGCCCGGTCGGCGCGGTCACCGTCGGGCTGGCCGGCACGCAGATGTCCGAGATCGGCGCGATGGCCGACTCCCGCGCCCAGGTCCGCGTCTTCTCTGACGACGGCATCTGCGTCTTCGACCCGCTGCTGATGCGCCGCGCGCTGGAATACGTGAAGGCCTTCGACGGCGTCGTCGCCCAGCACGCCCAGGAACCGCGCCTGACCGAGGGCGCCCAGATGAACGAGGGGGAGGTCTCCGCGGTCCTCGGACTGGCCGGCTGGCCCGCCGTCGCCGAGGAATCGATCATCGCCCGCGACGTGCTCCTGGCCGAACACGTCGGGTCCCGCCTGCACATCTGCCACGTCTCCACCGCCGGTTCCGTGGAGATCATCCGCTGGGCCAAGTCCCGCGGGGTCAACGTCACCGCCGAGGTCACCCCGCACCACCTGCTGCTCACCGACGAACTGGTGCAAAGCTACGACCCGGTCTACAAGGTCAACCCGCCGCTGCGCCGCGCGGCCGACGTGGCGGCGCTGCGCGCCGGCCTGGCCGACGGCACCATCGACATCATCGGCACCGACCACGCCCCGCACCCCTCCGAGGCCAAGGAATGCGAGTGGGCGGCGGCCGCCATGGGCATGACCGGGCTGGAAACCGCGCTCTCGGTGGTGCAGCACACCATGGTCGAGACCGGCATGATCACCTGGGCCGACTTCGCCCGCATCACCTCCACCGCCCCGGCGGCCATCGGCCGCGTCGCGGACCAGGGCCGCGAACTGGCCGTGGGCGAACCGGCGAACATCACGCTGGTGGACGCCGAGGCCCGCTGGATCGTGGACCCGTTCGCGATGGCCACCAAGGGGCGGAACTCCCCGTTCAAGGGCCTGGAGCTGCCGGGCAAGGTCACCGCCGTGTTCTTCCACGGGCACCCCACGGTGCTGGGCGGCAAGCTGGCCACCCCGCGCGTCTCCGAGGCCTTCTAGATGGGCCAGTACACCGGCGCCGTCCTGATCACCCTGGCGGTCATCGTGCTGGTGGTGGCGCTGATCCTGCTGGGCTGGCGCAACCGCCTGCGCCGGCAATCCGACGTGCCGGCCCCGCCGCGGATCCCGCTGGACGCCGCCGGGGACCCGGAGCTGGGCGACTTCATCGGGGAACCGGCGCAGGGCGTGTACGTGTGCACCACCACCGCCGGGGACTGGCTGGACCGCATCGCCGCCCACCGCCTGGGCATCCGCACCAACGCAGACCTGTCCATCCACCCCGAGGGCGTGCTGCTGGCCCGCCACGGCGCCCCCGACGTGTTCATCCCCGCCGCCGCCATCACCGGGACGACCCGCTCCAGCGGCATGGCCGGGAAATTCGTGGAGAAGGACGGCCTGCTGGTCATCGGCTGGATGCTGGGCACCATGGCCGTGGACACCGGGTTCCGCCCGCGCTACCACGCAGAACTCCCCGGGATCCTGGCGCGCATCGCCGCGCTGGGCACTGCCGGAACAGACAACAACGAAGAACCACCCGCCGAAACAAAGGAAAACCAGTGACAGCAGTACAGGGAACCGAGCAAGCCCTCTTGGTGCTCGAAGACGGACGGGTTTTCCGCGGCCGTAGCTACGGCGCCATCGGAACCGCCTTGGGCGAAGCGGTCTTCTCCACCGGCATGTCCGGCTACCAGGAGACCCTCACCGACCCCTCCTACGCGCGCCAGATCATCGTGCAGACCTTCCCGCACATCGGCAACACCGGCGTGAACGACGAGGACGCCGAGTCCTCCCGCATCTGGGCCGCCGGCTACGTGGTCCGCGAGGCCGCCCGCATCCCCTCGAACTGGCGCGCCCAGCGCACCCTCGACGAGGACCTCGTTGCCGGCGGCATCGTCGGCATCCAGCAGGTGGACACCCGCGCGCTGACCCGCCACCTGCGCGACCGCGGCGCCATGAAGTCCGGCATCTTCTCCGGGGACGCCGCCAAGGCCCCCGTGGAGGAACTGGTGAAGGCGGTCAACGCCCAGCCGTCCATGGAGGGCGCAAACCTCTCCGAGCTGGTCTCCACCAAGGAGGCCTACACCGTGGAGCCGGCCGACCACGGCTACACCGGCGAGGTCCGGTACACCGTCGCGGCCATCGACCTGGGCATCAAGGCGATGACCCCGCAGCGCTTCGCCGAGCGCGGGGTGCGCGTCCACGTGCTCCCGCACGACGCAAGCTTCGAGGACGTCACCGCCACCGGCGCCCACGGCGTGTTCTTCTCCAACGGCCCCGGCGACCCGGCCACCGCCAACGTGCAGGTGGACCTGGTCCGCCAGGTGCTCGAGGCGAGGATCCCGTACTTCGGCATCTGCTTCGGCAACCAGATCCTGGGCCGCGCCCTGGGCTACGGCACCTACAAGCTGCGCTTCGGGCACCGCGGTATCAACCAGCCGGTGCTGGACAAGGCCACCGGCAAGGTGGAGATCACCAGCCAGAACCACGGCTTCGCCGTCGACGCCCCCCGCGAGGGCGCCGCAAACGCCCCGCTGGAGCGCTTCGGCCGCGTCGAGGTGTCCCACATCTCGCTGAACGATTCCGTCGTCGAGGGCCTGAACTGCCTGGACCTGCCGGCCTTCTCGGTGCAGTACCACCCCGAGGCCGCCTCCGGGCCGCACGATGCATCCCACCTGTTCGACAGGTTCATCACCAACATGGCAGCGGCCAAGAACGCCGCCGCAACCACCGCAGATTCCACCCAGGGAGAGAAGTAATGCCGAAGCGCGAAGACCTCAAGTCGGTCCTGGTCATCGGCTCCGGGCCGATCGTCATTGGCCAGGCAGCCGAGTTCGACTACTCCGGCACCCAGGCACTGCGGGTGCTCAAGGAGGAGGGCCTGCGGGTCATCCTGGTCAACTCCAACCCCGCCACCATCATGACCGACCCGGAGTTCGCCGACGCCACCTACGTCGAGCCGATCACCCCGGAGGTCGTGGAGAAGATCATCGCCAAGGAACGCCCCGACGCGATCCTGCCGACCCTGGGCGGCCAGACCGCCCTGAACACCGCCATCGCGCTGGACAAGGCCGGCGTGCTCGAAAAGTACAACGTCGAGCTGATCGGCGCGAACATCGAGGCCATCGAGCTCGGCGAGGACCGCGAGAAGTTCAAGGGCGTCGTGGAGCGCTGCGGCGCCGAATCCGCCAAGTCCGTCATCGTGCACACCATGGATGAGGCCTTCGCCGCCGTGGAGGAACTGAACTACCCGGTGGTGGTGCGCCCCTCCTTCACCATGGGCGGCCTGGGCTCGGGCATGGCGTACGACGCCGAGGACCTGCGCCGCATCGCCGGGCAGGGCCTGCAGTACTCGCCGACCACCGAGGTGCTCCTGGAGGAGTCGATCCTGGGCTGGAAGGAGTACGAGCTGGAAATGATGCGCGACAAGAACGACAACGTCGTGGTCATCTGCTCCATCGAAAACTTCGATCCCGTGGGCGTGCACACCGGCGACTCGATCACCGTGGCCCCGGCCATGACGCTGACCGACCGCGAGTACCAGCGCCTGCGCGACATCTCCATCGCCGTGATCCGCGAGGTCGGCGTGGACACCGGCGGCTGCAACATCCAGTTCGCCATCGAACCATCCACCGGGCGCATCGTGGTCATCGAGATGAACCCGCGCGTCTCGCGCTCCAGTGCACTGGCCTCCAAGGCCACCGGATTCGCCATCGCGAAGATCGCCACCAAGCTCTCCCTGGGCTACACGCTGGACGAGATCCCCAACGACATCACGCTCAAGACCCCCGCGGCCTTCGAGCCGGCCCTTGACTACGTCGTGGTCAAGGTCCCGCGCTTCGCCTTCGAGAAGTTCCCGGCGGCCGACGCGACGCTGACCACCACGATGAAGTCGGTCGGCGAGGCCATGGCCATCGGCCGAAACTTCACTGAGGCCCTGCAGAAGGCCCTGCGCTCCCTGGAGCAGAAGGGGTCCGAGATCGAGTTCACCAAGCCGATGGACTTCGAGATCGAGCAGCTGCTCGAGGACTCGGTCAAGGGCTCCACCGACCGCCTGTACAACGTGCAGCGCGCCCTGCTCGGCGGCGCCTCCATCGAGCAGGTCTTCGAGAAGACCGCCATCGACCCGTGGTACCTGGACCAGCTGGTGCTGATCAACGAGACCGCCGCGATGATCCGCTCCAACCCGGATTTGAACGAGGAGGTGCTGCGCGAGGCCAAGCGCCACGGCTTCTCCGACGCGCAGATCGCCAAGCTCACGCACAAGACCGAGGCGGTGGTCCGCGGCATCCGCCACGCGCTGGGCATCCGCCCGGTGTTCAAGACCGTTGACACCTGCGCCGCCGAGTTCGAGGCCTTCACCCCGTACCACTACTCCTCCTACGACGAGGAGACCGAGGTCGCGCTGCACGAAAAGCCCTCGGTGATCATCCTGGGCTCGGGCCCGAACCGCATCGGCCAGGGCATCGAGTTCGACTACTCCTGCGTGCACGCCACCATGGCGCTGCGCAATGCCGGCTACGAGACCGTCATGGTCAACTGCAACCCGGAAACCGTCTCCACCGACTACGACGTGTCCACCCGCCTGTACTTCGAGCCGCTGACGCTCGAGGACGTGCTGGAGGTCATCCACGCCGAGGAATCCACCGGCGGGGTGCTGGGCGTGTTCGTGCAGCTCGGCGGGCAGACCCCGCTGAAGCTCGCGCAGGAGCTGGCCGACGCCGGCGTGCCGATCCTGGGCACTTCCCCGGAGGCCATCGACCTGGCCGAGCACCGCGGCGCCTTCCAGCGCGTGCTGGATGCCGGCGGGCTGATCGCCCCGAAGAACGGCACCGCGGTGTCCTTCGAGGAGGCCAAGCGCATTGCCGACGAGATCGGCTACCCGGTCCTGGTGCGCCCCAGCTACGTGCTGGGCGGCCGCGGCATGGAGATCGTGTACGACGAGGCCAACCTCGCCCGCTACATCACCAACGCCACCGAGATCACCGCCGACCACCCGGTGCTGGTTGACCGGTTCCTCGAGGACGCCATCGAGATCGACGTCGACGCGCTGTTCGACGGCACCGACCTCTACGTCGGCGGCATCATGGAGCACATCGAGGAGGCCGGGATCCACTCCGGCGACTCCGCCTGCGTGCTTCCCCCCATCACCCTGGGCCAGGACGTGCGCGACCGCGTGGTCGAAGCCACTCGCGCCATCGCCGAGGGCGTGGGCGTGCGCGGGCTGATCAACATCCAGTTCGCCCTGGCGTCCGACGTGCTCTACGTGATCGAGGCGAACCCGCGCGCCAGCCGCACCGTGCCGTTCACCTCCAAGGCCACCGGCGTGCAGCTGGCCAAGGCCGCGGCGATGATCGGGGTCGGGGTGTCCATCGCCCACCTGCGCTCGGTGCACCACCTGCTGCCGGAATCCGGCGACGGGGCCAACCTGCCCGAGGGCGCCCCGGTCTCGGTGAAGGAGGCAGTGCTTCCCTTCGCCCGCTTCCGCACCCCGGAGGGCAAGGTCGTCGACTCGCTGCTCGGCCCGGAAATGCGCTCCACCGGCGAGGTGATGGGAATCGACAAGTACTTCGACACCGCCTTCGCCAAGTCGCAGGCCGCGGCCAACTCGCCGCTGCCGACAAAGGGCAAGGTCTTCGTCTCGGTCGCCAACCGCGACAAGCGCTCGATCGTGATCCCGGTCAAGCACCTGGCCGACATCGGCTTCGAGATCGTCTCCACCGGCGGCACCGCCGAGGTGCTGCGCCGCAACGGCATCCCCTCCACCGTGGTCCGCAAGGTCCGCGAGGGCCAGGTCGAGGGCGAGTCCAACATCGTCGATTTGATCACCGACGGGGAGATCAGCCTGATCCTGAACACCCCCTCGGGCGGCGACTCGCGCGGGGACGGCTACGAGATCCGCGCCGCAGCGGTATCCGTGGGCACCCCGATCATCACCACGGTCGCCGAGTTCGGCGCCGCGATCCAGGCCATCGACGCGATGCGCCACTTCGAATGGTCGGTGACCTCGCTGCAGGAGCACGCCAAGACCCTGCGGGCCGCCGGCATCGCCGAGGCCGACGCAGCGGCCGCTGCCAAGGACGGCGCCAATGCCTAGCCCCGAGGCACGGGCCGCCGCCGCGGCCGGGCGCCCCGCCTTCGGGCAGCGCCTGGCCGCGGCGATGGCCGCGCACGGTCCGCTGTGCGTGGGCATCGACCCGCACCCGTCCCTGCTGGCCGCCTGGGGCCTGGACGACGACGTGGCGGGGCTGCGCAGCTTCTCCCTGACCGTCGTGGAGGCCCTGGCCGGGCACGTCGCGGCCCTGAAGCCGCAGGTTGCCCTGTACGAGCGCCACGGATCGCGCGGCATGGCGGTGCTGGAGGAAACCCTGGCGCTGTGCGCCGCCGGGCACGTGCTGTCGATCGCCGACGCCAAGCGCGGGGACATCGGCTCCACCATGGCCGCCTACGCGGACGCCTGGCTGGGGGAGGGCAGCCCGCTGGCCGCCGACGCGGTGACGCTGAGCCCGTACCTGGGCTACGAGTCGCTGCGCCCGGCGCTGGACCTTGCGGCGGCCACCGGCCGCGGCGTGTTCGTGCTGGGCTTGACCTCCAACCCGGAAGGCAAGACCGTGCAGCACGTCGGCGGCGCCGACTCCGTGGCCAAGGGCATCATCGGTGCCGTGGGCGCGGAGAACGCCGGGGCCACCCCGTTCGGTTCCACCGGCCTGGTCATCGGCGCCACCGTGGGTGACGCGCTGGCGGAGCTGGGCATCGACCTGGCCGCCTCCGCCGCACCCATCCTGGCCCCGGGCCTGGGTGCCCAGGGCGCGACGGGCGCGGACATGAAGGCGTCCTTCGGGGCCTTCTGGCCGCAGGTGCTGGGAACCTCGAGCCGCGACGTGCTCAAGGCCGGCCCCGACGCCGACGCCCTGCGGGCCGCCGCCGCCGCCACCCGGGATTCCCTGCTCTAGGCACGGGAAGCGAAGCACCGGCAACCGGCTGCTTTCGACGCCCCCGGCGCGACCCCCCAAAAGGGGTCGCGCCGGGGGCGTCGTTGTCCCGCCCGGGTCGGCACCGGTGGCCCCTGGGCGACCCGCGTTGGCCCGGGCGGGCGCGATCCATGGCCAGGCGCCCGCCCCGGACGCATCGGTGCATGTGGGGCCGGGATCGGACGGGAAGCGGCAATCCCGGGATGATCTTGGTTACACCCGTGGCGCCGCTTTCCCCCCGATGACCCGAATTTTCCCGTTGTTCACGCATTTGTGGTAGCCACAGCGCGATTAACCATTGCATCGAGGCGCTCGATTGGTTATCTTCAGTTCAGGGCTGTTTGCCCTGGTGCTTGACCCTATGGATGGATTGGCGGCAAGAGGCATGGTACTGCGAGAACTCTCAGACGAGGACCGTATTCGCGCACGGGCAAAGGCGTTGGCGGCACGCACGCGACGGGCCGAGATCAAGAACCAATTCGGCGCCGGCAAGCTCAGCATCACCGACCTGTTGGAGCTGGTACCCGACGACGAGGCCATCGGCCGGCTGCGGGTCATGGACCTGCTGGAGTCCGTTCCCG
Organism: Arthrobacter sp. C2; assembly: GCA_024207135.1. GTDB lineage: Bacteria > Actinomycetota > Actinomycetes > Actinomycetales > Micrococcaceae > Paeniglutamicibacter. The sequence goes on from CP042428.1 coordinate 704,938, forward strand.
GCGTCGGCGAGATCCGCGCCCACACGCTTATCGATAGACTAGGTATTTCACCCAGCCGGCGCCTGCGCGGGCTGGGGCGCAAACAGCGCATCGCATTGGTGGAACATTTCCAGCAATCGCCCCCCAAAACGAAAGAGTAACGAAGCACACCATGACGGTTAGCCCCCACCCAACGGTCACAGTCCTCGCCGGTCCCACGGCCGTAGGTAAGGGAACGATCTCGACCTACATTCGCGACAACTACCCCCAGGTGTGGCTCTCGGTGTCCGCCACCACGCGCAACCCGCGCCCCGGCGAAGTCGACGGGGTGCACTACTTCTTTGTCGGCCCCGAAAAATTCGGCGAACTGGTCGAAAACGGGGAAATGCTCGAATGGGCCGTCGTGCACGGGCAGAACAGCTACGGCACCATCCGCACCAAGGTCGAGGAGGCGGTGGCCGCGGGAAAGCGGGTGCTGCTGGAGATCGACCTCCAGGGCGCACGCCAGGTGAAGGCCAACCTTCCGGAGGCGAAATTCGTGTTCCTGGCTCCTCCCAGCTGGGACGAATTGGTGCGCCGGCTTGTGGGCCGCGGCACGGAAACGCCCGAGGAGCAGCAGCGCCGGCTGGAAACCGCTAAACTGGAGCTTGCTGCCGAATCCGAATTTGACGTGACCATCGTCAACGACGAGATTTCGCGGGCGGCTGACGAGCTGGTGACCCTCATGGGGTTGACCCCGCACGCACGCTAAAAACTTTTGTGTCAGACCCGTTGACCCCTTGGTGCCGCCCGGCACCCGGGGGAGCAAGCGGGTGCAGTACTTATCGTCTTGATCCACCAACTAGTTATTTGGAGGCTTCGTGAACACGAACCTTGAAGGCATCATCAGCCCGTCCATCGACTCGCTGCTGACCACCACCGATTCGAAGTACGCACTGGTGATCAACTCCGCCAAGCGCGCACGCCAGATCAACGCGTACTACGCCCAGCTGCACGAGGGCCTGTTCGAGTACGTCGGCCCGCTGGTCGACACCCGCCTGAACGAGAAGCCGCTGTCCATCGCCCTGCGCGAGATCAACGAGGGCATGCTCAGCGTCACGAAGATCGAGGAAGTCGCCGAGTAGAAACTCGGACACAAACGATTTACGACGCGTAGGCGCCGGCGCACCCCGACACCCGACCCCTCACCGGGCGGCCCGGGCCCGGCGCCACGCACTAGCATCGGTGGTAGCAGTGAAGCGCATTGTCCTAGGTGTATCCGCAGGGATCGCCGCCTACAAGGCAGCTTTGCTGCTACGGCTGTTTAAGGAGGCGGGGCATCACGTCGATGTCATCCCCACCACCGCGTCGCTTCAGTTCGTCGGCGCCGCCACCTGGGAGGCCCTGAGCGGCAACCCGGTGCACACCTCGGTGTTCGAGGCGGTGGACACCGTCAACCACGTGCGCCTCGGGCAGGAGGCCGACCTGGTCGTCATCGCCCCGGCCACCGCCGACGTGTTGGCCCGCGCCGCCGCCGGGATGGCCAACGACCTGCTCACCGGCACGCTGCTGGCCACCGGAGCCCCGGTGGTCATGGCCCCGGCAATGCACACCGAGATGTGGGAGCACCCCGCCACGGTCGCCAACGTCGCGACGCTGCGCTCCCGCGGCGTGCACATCATCGAACCGGCCGTGGGCCGGCTCACCGGCAAGGACTCAGGCGCCGGACGGCTTCCGGACCCCGAGGAGATCTTCGCCGCCGTTCGCGGATACCTGGAGGACGAGGCGCCGTCGCGCGCCTCCGGTTCCGGTCCGCTGGCCGGGAAAATCGTCGCGATATCCGCCGGTGGCACCCGCGAGCCGCTGGACCCGGTCCGCTACCTGGGCAACCGGTCCTCGGGCCGGCAGGGCATCGCCCTGGCCAAGGCCGCCCTGGCCGCCGGGGCCACCGTCCGCTTCATCGCCGCACACATGGACCTGCCCGCGCCCGAGGGCGTGGAGCTGATCACCGCTTCCACCGCACGGCAGCTGCAGGGCGCCGTCACCGAGGCCGCGCGCGGGGCCGACGTGCTGATCATGAGCGCCGCGGTCGCCGACTTCCGGCCCGCGCAATACGTGGACGCGAAGATCAAGAAGTCCGACGACCACGCCGACCCGGTGATCACCCTGGTCCGCAACCCCGACATCCTGGCGATGCTCATTGCGCAGCGCGCCGCGGAAGGACGCTCCGGGGACCTCCCGCAGCTGGTGGTGGGATTTGCCGCCGAAACCGGCGACGCCGAAGCCGGAGTGCTGGAATACGGGGCCGCCAAGCTGGCACGCAAGGGCTGCGAGATGCTGGTCGTCAACGAGGTCGGGGAGAACCTGACCTTCGGGACCGACGAAAACACCGTGACCATCCTCTTCGCCGACGGCGCACAGCCCGTGCACGCCTCCGGGTCCAAGGACCGGGTCGCGGCCACGGTCATCGACGCCGTCGCCGGCGCGCTGGGCGACGGGTAACCGAGGCCGGCCGGCAGGCCGCGGGGGCCGGCTGCGATCCTTGGCACACCCCGGTCCGTCATCTGTCGCCGGAACGCGTCGCACGGCGCCGCAATCGGTCACGCAGGCGGCCGCAAGCGGGCATGTGACGGGGCGGAACCGCGAATCTGACCCGGGGCCCGGTTACCGGTAGAGTGGCTGGGTGACTTTAGAATCCCCGCAGCTACGCCTCTTCACCTCCGAATCGGTTACGGAGGGCCACCCGGACAAGATCTGTGACCAGATCTCCGACGCCATCCTCGATGCCATGCTGGCCCAGGACCCCAACTCCCGGGTTGCCGTGGAGACCCTGACCACCACCGGTCTGGTGCACGTGGCCGGCGAGGTGACCACCGACGGGTACGTGGAGATCCCGGAGATCGTCCGGCGCACCATCCTGGACATCGGCTACGACTCCTCGGCCAACGGCTTCGACGGCGCGCGCTGCGGGGTCTCGGTGTCCATCGGGCAGCAGTCCCAGGAGATCTCCGACGGCGTCTTCAACTCCCTGGAGGTCCGCGAGGGCACCGCCGTGGACCCCCGTGACGCGCAGGGCGCCGGCGACCAGGGCCTGATGTTCGGCTACGCGTCCGACGAGACCGCCACGCTGATGCCCACCCCGATCCACCTGGCGCACCGGCTCTCCGAGCGCCTCACCGCCGTCCGCAAGGACGGCACGCTCTCGCTGCTGCGCCCCGACGGCAAGACCCAGGTCACCGTCGGCTACGACGGGGACACCCCGGTCTCCGTGGAAACCATCGTGGTCTCCTCCCAGCACGCCGCCGAGTTCTCCCTGGAGGACCTCAAGGACGGCCTGCTGGCCGAGGTCGTCACCCCGGTGCTCGAGGGCACCGGGCTGGACACCTCCAACACCCGCATCATCCTGAACCCCTCGGGACCGTTCATCATCGGCGGCCCGGTCGGGGACGCCGGGCTGACCGGACGGAAGATCATCGTGGACACCTACGGCGGCTTCGCCCGCCACGGCGGCGGCGCCTTCTCCGGCAAGGATCCCTCGAAGGTCGACCGCTCGGCCGCCTACGCCATGCGCTGGGTCGCCAAGAACGTGGTGGCCGCCGGGCTGGCGCGCCGCGTCGAGGTCCAGGTCGCCTACGCCATCGGCGTGGCGCGCCCGGTGGGCCTGTACGTGGAGACCTTCGGCACCGAGACAGTGGACCCGGCGAAGATCACCGCGGCCATCAACGAGGTCTTCGACCTGCGCCCGCTGGGTATCATCGAAGACCTTGACCTGCTGCGCCCGATCTACCAAAAGACCGCCGCGCACGGCCACTTCGGCCGCGAGGATGCGGACTTCACCTGGGAGAACCTGGACCGCGTCGACGCGCTGAAGGCGTACTTCAACGCCTAGCACCGTTACGGCCGGGACATCCGCCGGGCATCGGGTGCCGCGCCGGGCAGGGTGCGGCACCCGATGCGTTCCTGGCCGTTCCCCGGCCGCCCGGGTGTCGGCGGTAGTGTGATTCTCAAGGCGTAGAAACGGGAGGTGGGGTGCGTGGACCAGTCACTGCAGCCCTCGCTGCTGGCCGGCTTCGACCTGTCCGCGCCGCTGCCCGGAATCCCGCACATGGCCAGCACGCTCCCGGTCGCCCGGGTGGTGATCGATTCGGCCCTCCCGCACCTGGACAGGCCCTTCGACTACCTGGTCCCCGTTGAACTCGATGCGGCGGCGCAACCCGGGGTCCGGGTGAAGGTGCGCTTCGGCGGGCAGGAGCTTGCCGGATTCCTCGTCGAACGCCTCGAGCACTCCGAGCCCGGGATCAAGCTGCAGCCGCTGCGCGCGGTCGTGTCCCCGGAGGTGGTGCTCTCCGCCGAGGTGCTGGCCGTGGCCCGCGCCGTGGCCGAACGATACGCCGGCGGGGTGTGGGACGTGCTGCGCTCGGCCGTCCCGGCCCGCATGGCACGGGTGGAAACCGAGAAAACCGAGACCGGGGATGGCGAACACGGCGGCGAACCGCCCGTGACCGACCCCGCCATTGACGCGCCCGCCGTGAAAGGCCCGGCCGGCGACCCCGGCGGCGACCCGGCGGCGCCGCTGCTGTCCGAATACCACGGCGGAGCCGACTACGCCCGGATGCTGCGCACCGGCCAATCCCCGCGCGCCGTGCTCTCCGCTGTGCCCAACCGCCCCGGGGACTGGCCCGGGCTGCTGCTCGAGGCCTCCGAACTGGTCCTGGCCTCCGGGCGCGGGGTGCTGATCGTGGTCCCCGACGCCCGCGACCTGGCCAGGCTCTGCGCCGTGCTCGACGAGCGGCTGGGCGCACACGCCTATGCCCGGCTGACCGCCGAGGACGGCGCCACCCCGCGCTACCGGAACTTCCTGCGCGTGGCCCGCGGGTCCGCGCGGCTGGTGGTCGGTACCCGCAACGCCGCCTTCGCCCCGGTAAAGAACCTCGGCCTGGCGGTCATCTGGGACGACGCGGACAATTCCCACGCCGAGCCGCGCGCCCCCTACCACCACGCCCGCGAGGTGCTGCTGCTGCGCTGCGGCATCGAGAACGCCGGGCTGCTGCTGGCCGCCCCCGGGCGCAGCGCCGAGGCCCAGCGCCTGGTGCGCAGCGGCTGGGCCCACGAACTCGAGGCCGACCGGAAGCTGCTGCGCGCCCACGCGCCGCGGGTCATCGCCGCCTCGGACGAGTTCGAGGCCGAACGCGACCCGCTGCTGCACGCCGCCCGGCTTCCGGCCGCCGCCTGGCGCGAGGCCAAGGCCGCGCTGGCCCGCGGGCCGGTGCTGGTGCAGGTCGCCCGCACCGGGTTCATGCCGGCGCTGCGCTGCGAACGCTGTCGCACCCCGGCCCGCTGCACCGCCTGCAACGGGCCGCTGGCCCTGGGCGATGCCCGCGGGGCCCCGGCCTGTGGCTGGTGCGGGCTGGTCGCCCACGACTGGAACTGCGCGGAATGCGGATTCATGCGCCTGCGCGCCGCCTCGATCGGGGCGGACCGCACCGCCGAGGAACTGGGCCGGGCCTTCCCGGGCATCAAGGTGGTGGCCGCGACCGGGGCCAAGCCGCTGCACACCGTGTCCGATGCCCCGGCACTGGTGGTCGCGACCCCGGGCGCCGAACCGGTGGCCGCCAACGGGTACGCCGCGGTGCTGCTGCTGGACGGGGACCGGATGATGGCCCGCGAGGGGCTGCGCACCGGCGAGGAGGTGCTCAACCGCTGGATGGGCGCCGCTTCCCTGGCCCGCGGCCGGGATGCCACCGAGGGGCACCCGGGCGGCGGCACCGTGGTGGTGGCCGGGGAGCCGACCGAGCCGATGCGCGCGCTGGTGCGCTTTGACGCCGCGGCCTATGCGCAGGCGGAGCTCGATGAGCGCCGCGCCCTGGGATTGCCCCCGGCGGTGCGCACCGCGATGGTCAAGGGACCGGCGGGAACCGCGGACAAGTTCATGGACGCCCTGGTGCTGGGCGATCAGGTGCGCCGGCACGGTCCGGTGCTGCTGGGGGAGGGCGAGCACCGCTGGCTGCTGTTCTTCTCCTACGCCCAGGGGCCGGCCGTGACCGCGGCGCTGCGTGCGCTGCGCGCCACCTTCAGCGCCGCCAAGGAACCGGTCGTGGCCGTCCGCATCGACCCGGACGGGGTCCTCTAGCTCGTCGGGGTCGTCGCGTCCTGCTGATCCGACTGCCGTGGCCGGTTCCTTCGCCCGTTGGCCGGGTAGGGCGTGCGCGGCATCCCGCGCGGCACCCACGGGTGCTCCGCGCCCAGGAACTCCTCGATCAGCGCCGCGGCCTCGGGCGCCTTTTCGTAGTGGATCAGGTGCCCCACGTCCCCGATCACCCGCAGCGTGGCGCGCGGGAAGGTGCGGGCCAGGGAACGCTGGGCCGGCACCGAGCCGAGTTCGTCCTGCTCGCCGACCACCAGCAGCGTCGGCTCGTTGATCCGGGCCGCCACCTCGCGCACCGTGGCGGTGACCGATGCCGCATAGGCCTCGCGCAGGGTGGAGCGCGAGGTGAACCCGGAGAAATAGCGCCGGTGCTGGTCAAAGACGTAGTCGCGCATCTCCCGGTCCCTGGACTTGAGCATGGCCAGCGACATCGCATCGGTGACCAGCCGGGAGCGCAGCAGCGCCTCTCCCAGGGTGGCCGGCAGGCGAGCTCCGGCGGCGTAGTAGGCGCCCGCGGCGCGGGACATCAGCGCCTGGCTGCCCTCGAGGGCCGGTTCGCAGATCGGGTTGACCAGCACCAGCTGCCCGAAGGACCCCGGGTGCCGGGCCAGGTAGGCGGCGGCGACGATGGTGCCGAAGGAATGGCCCAGCAAGATGGTCTCCGGCCCCAGGTCCAGCTCCCCGCGCAGCGCGCCGATGACCTCGCCGTAGCCGGCCACGTCGTGGAGCGGCCCGCCGGCTTCCGGGGCCCGGCCGGGCGCCGGGAACCCCGGGGCACCGTCCGGCGCGCCGTGGGCCGACACGCCGGAAAACGGTGTCGAGGAGCCGAACCCGGGCAGATCCGGAACGATGATCGTGTGGCCCGGCAGCTGCTCGATGATCCTCGCCAGGCCGTGGTGGTCGCCGCGGAATCCGTGCACCGCCAGGACGACGCCGCGGCAGGGTGCCGTGGCCGGGTAGGTCCAGCAGGACACCTCCGAACCATGCACGTGGTGGAGGCTTTTCAGGGCGCGGCGCGGGGTCTGCGGCGGGGAAAGGGGCATGTTCCCAGCCTATCCCGGGCCACGGGACGGCCGCCGGACATACGCGGGGCCCGCCGCGGTCCGGCCGGGGTTCGGCAACGATTCGCTTACGCTTCACCGCCTGGGCTAGGCACCGGCACCGGAGCCCCGGTAATGTCGAGAAGACCATGTGAAGCACGCTTTACGCCCACTGCAACACCGAAGGATGGCCCCATCGTGGCAGCCACAGCGTCCCACCGATCCGAACTGGCCGCGCTGCGCGCCCGCCCCGGAGCCAAGGTCCTGATCGTGGGCGGCGGCATCAACGGCGTGGCGACCTTCCGCTACCTGGCCATGCAGGGCGTGGACGTGGCGCTGGTGGAACGCGGGGACTACTGCCAGGGCGCCTCGGGTGCCTCCTCGCACATGATCCACGGCGGCATCCGCTACCTGGAAAACGGCGAGTTCCGCTTGGTCCACGAGTCCGTGCGGGAACGGAACCGGCTGCTGGAGCTCGCACCGCACTACGTCAAGCCGCTGCGCACCACCATCCCGATCTTCTCCACCTTCTCCGGGATCCTCTCGGCCCCCATGCGCTTCCTCACCCACCGCAGCTCCAGGTCCACCGAGCGCGGCGCGGTGCTGATCAAGGCCGGGTTGGTGCTCTACGACGTCTTTGCCGGGGCCGTGGGGCGCAACACCCCGTGGCACAAGTTCCGCGGCGCCAAGGCCTCGCTGGCGCAGCTGCCGCTGCTGCGCGGTGACGTGAAGTACACGGCCACCTACTTCGACGCCTCGGTGCACAACCCCGAGCGCCTCACCCTGGATGTGCTGCGCGACGGACTGGAGGCCAACCCCCATGCCCGGGCCAGCAACTACGTCGCGCTGGCCGGGTTCGGCGCCGGCGGCGCCAGGCTGCGCGACGAACTCACCGGGGAGGAATTCGACTTCGACGCCGACGTGCTGGTCAACGCGACCGGCGCCTGGGTGGATCTGACCAACGAGGCCCTCGGCGCCCCCAGCAATTTCATGGGCGGGACCAAGGGCAGCCACATCGTGCTGGACCACCGGGAATTGTTGGAGGCCTGCGCCGGGCGGGAGATCTTCTTCGAGCACTCCGACGGGCGGATCGTGCTGATCTACCCGCTGGGGGACCGGGTGCTGGTGGGCACCACCGACATCGACGCGGACATGGGCGTGCCGGCACGCTGCACCGATGCGGAGGTGGCGTACTTCTTCGACCTCATCCGGCACGTGTTCCCGTCCCTCGAGGTGCGCGAGGAACACATCGTCTACCGGTTCTCCGGCGTGCGCCCGCTGCCGCGCCACGACGACACCGCCCCCGGCTTCGTCTCCCGCGACTACCGCATCGAACGCACGGTGCTGCCCGGCGGCACCACCGAGCTGTCCCTGGTGGGCGGGAAGTGGACGACGTTCCGCGCGCTGGGGGAGACCCTGGGCAAGAAGGTGCTCGCCGAGCTCGGCGTGGCCCCGGGACCGACCACCAGGAACCTGCCCATCGGCGGCGGGCGGAACTACCCCGGCACCCCCGCCGCGCTCGAGGCCTGGTATGCCGCCCGCGCCCCGCTGGCCGGACGCCGGCGGCTCGAGGTGCTGCTGGAACGCTACGGCACCCGCGCCGACACCGTCCTGGGGTTCATCGGTCCCGATGACCCGACGCTGCCGGGGTGCGACGAACTTTCCGCTGCCGAACTTGCCTACCTGGGCACCCACGAACACCTGGGATCGCTCACCGACGTGTTCATCCGGCGGACCTCGCTGGCCTTCCGCGGGCTGGTCACCCAGGAGCTGCTCGAACAGGTCGCCGCGGCCCTGGCCCCCGTGCTTGGCTGGGACCGGAACCAGGCCGCCGCGCAGGTCGCCGAGTGCCGCCGTTTGCTCACCGAGGACCACGGGGCGCACCCGGCGCTGTCCAACGCGTAGGATTCCGCGCAGGGGGGCAGCGTGGCATCGAACACGCTTCGACCCCCCCCTGCCCGAGCCCGCCGCACCGCCCCCACCCGACGCTGAAAGGCACCCCCCCATGAACCATTACGTCATCGCGATCGACCAGGGAACCACCAGTTCCCGCGCCATCGTCTTTGACCACGCCGGCACCGTTGCCTCCACCGGGCAACTGGAGCACGCGCAGATCTTCCCGCACCCCGGCTGGGTGGAACACGACGCGCACGAGATCTGGCGGAACGTGCGGGAGGTCATCGCCGTCGCCCTGGCCGGCGGGAACCTGACCCGGCACGACATCGCCGCGGTCGGGATCACCAACCAGCGCGAAACCACCGTGGTGTGGGACCGGCACACCGGCGAACCGGTCTACAACGCGATTGTCTGGCAGGACACCCGCACCCAGGACATCGTCCAGTCATTGGCCGCCGACGGCGGGACGGACAGATACAAGGCACGCACCGGGCTGCCGCTGGCACCCTACTTCTCCGGCACCAAGGTCAAGTGGATCCTGGACAACGTCGACGGGGCACGCGAACGCGCCGAGGCCGGGGACCTGCTCTTTGGCACCACCGACTCGTGGGTCACCTGGAACCTCACCGGCGGAACCCACGGCGGGGTGCACGTCACCGACGTCACCAACGCCTCGCGCACCCTGTTCATGGACCTGGCGACGCTGGCCTGGGACGAGGAGATCCTCGCGGACTTCGGCGTGCCCGCCTCGATGCTGCCGGCCATCAAGTCCTCCTCCGAGGTCTACGGAAAGGTGGCCTCCTCCCAGCTGTTGCGCGAGGTGCCGGTCGCCGGGATCCTGGGCGACCAGCAGGCCGCGACCTTCGGGCAGGCGGCCTTCGGCGCGGGGGAGGCGAAAAACACCTACGGCACCGGCTGCTTTTTGATCTTCAACACCGGGACGGAAATCGTCCGCTCCGGCAACGGGCTGCTGACCACCCTGGGCTACAAGCTCGGCGACGCGGCCCCGGTCTATGCGCTGGAGGGGTCGATCGCCGTGGCCGGCTCCCTGGTCCAGTGGCTGCGCGACAACATCGGCATGATCTCCACCGCCGCCGAGGTCGAAACCCTGGCCGCCGGCGTGCCGGACAACGGCGGGGTGTACATCGTCCCGGCCTTCTCCGGGCTCTTCGCCCCGTACTGGCGCGCCGAGGCCCGCGGCGCCATCGTCGGGCTGACCCGCTTCGCCAACAAGCACCACATCGCCCGCGCCGCGCTGGAAGCCACCGCCTTCCAGGTCCGCGAGGTGCTCGACGCGGTCAACGCGGACGCGGGGGTCCCGCTGACCGAGCTGAAGGTCGACGGCGGGATGGTGGCCAACGATGCGCTGATGCAGTTCCAGGCCGACCTGCTCGGGGTCCCGGTGGTCCGGCCGACGGTCACCGAAACCACGGCGCTGGGCGCGGCCTACGCCGCCGGACTGGCCGTGGGGTTCTGGAGGGACCTCGGGGAGCTGGAGGCCAACTGGTCCGAGGACAAGCGCTGGGAACCTGCCATGGAGCCGGCCGAACGGGAGCGGCAGATGCGGCTGTGGAAGAAGGCCGTCACCCGCACCTTCGACTGGGTCGACGAGGACGTGCGCTAAGCGGCAGCGTCGGCAGCGAAACCACGCAGGCCGGCGCCGCAGCGTCTCGGCTGCATAACGTTGTGGGACAAAACGCCCCGCGCGATGCACCCGTGGCTAGGGTGGAAGGAACCTCGGCCCGCCCGCTTCGGTGATCGGGCCCTCCCACGCTTCCGCCCCTAAGGGCCGGAAGCCGAACGGACAGGCGGGCACGGCATGCGGGCATTGGCGCGGATCCTTGGCGGTGCGGGCGCGGGTTTGGCGCTGTTCGCGCTGCTGGGCTACCTGGGAATGCATTTCGACTGGCTCAATCGGGGCGTCCGGATGGATGCGGCCGGGATTCCGGTCCACGTGCTGCTGCCACGCAGCGCCTGGGAGTTCGGTGCCGCCATCGCACTGACCGTGGCCCTGGCCGGCTGGGCCGCGGTGCGGCATCTGCGCTCCGCGACGGATCCCGGGGTCGGCGCGGTGGCGGCGGCGGTCGTGGTCCTGGCCGCCTGCATCGTGCTCTTCGGGACCAGCGGGGCGCAGCAGGCCGCACGGTTGGACCCCGCATTCGGCGTCCAACCCCCGTTGTTCGCCCGGGTGCTGTGGCATGGGGCATCGAACGCGGGCAGCTACGCGGCGATCGGCGTGCTGGGATGCGTCGCACTGCTGTCGCGGCGCCCGGCACCGGCCCGAGCGCTGCACCGTGACGACACGGCGGCCTACCGCCGCCCCGTGCCCTAGGGGGTCCGGGACACGGACCCGCGCCCGGCACGGTTCGTGCGGTAGAATTGGCGACATGAACGTTGCGCTCTTGCTAACCTAGCCGTACGGGATACTCCCCGTACGGCCGCCCCTTGATTGCCAAGGGGCTTTTGTGTGTCACGGGCATTTGCGCCAGGCACACCCACTCGGCTCAGCTGGCCAAGAGACGTTCCCCCACAGGCGCACGACAAAAGAAGGCGAAACACGATAGTGAGCACTCAGCCCACCGGCACCGAAACCGCGGACAACGATTCCACCGCAGCGGCCTACAGCTTCCAGGACATGGAAGCCAAATGGGCTCCGGTGTGGGACGAACTAGGGGTCTTCACGCCCAAGGACGACGGCAGTGCCGAGCGCCGCTACGTGTTGGACATGTTCCCGTACCCCTCCGGCGACCTGCACATGGGCCACGCCGAGGCCTTCGCCATGGGAGACGTCGTCGCCCGCTACTGGCGCCAGCAGGGATACGACGTCATGCACCCGATCGGCTGGGACTCCTTCGGGCTGCCCGCCGAGAACGCCGCGATCAAGCGCAACGCCCACCCCTCGGAGTGGACCTACGCCAACATCGACACCCAGGCCGCCAGCTTCAAGCGCTATGCGATCTCCGCCGACTGGGAACGACGCATCCACACCTCGGACCCGGAGTACTACCGCTGGACCCAGTGGCTGTTCACCCGCTTCTACGACAAGGGCCTGGCCTACCGCAAGAACCACCCGGTGAACTGGTGCCCGAAGGACCAGACCGTGCTGGCCAACGAGCAGGTCGTCAACGGCGCCTGCGAACGCTGCGGCACCCCGGTGACCAAGAAATCGCTGAACCAGTGGTACTTCAAGATCACCGACTACGCCGACCGCCTGCTCGATGACATGGACGCGCTGCACGGGCACTGGCCCGAGCGCGTGCTGGCCATGCAGAAGAACTGGATCGGACGCTCCGAGGGCGCGCACGTCGACTTCATCGTCGAGGCCACCGACACCCAGGAAGCACACAAGACCACGGTCTTCACCACGCGCCCGGACACCTTGCACGGCGCCACCTTCTTCGTCGTCGCCGCCGACGCCGAGCTGGCCAACGAGTTGGTCACCGCCGAGCACCGCCAGGCGCTGGAGGACTACCAGGAGCAGGTCAAGGCGCTGAGCGAGATCGAACGCCAGGCCACCGAGCGCGAAAAGACCGGCGTGTTCACCGGCCGCTACGCCATCAACCCGCTCAATGGGGAAAAGCTGCCGGTCTGGGCAGCGGACTACGTGCTGGCCGAATACGGCACCGGCGCGATCATGGCCGTGCCCGCGCACGACCAGCGCGACCTTGACTTCGCCCGCACCTTCGACCTGCCGGTGCGCGTGGTCGTTGACACCGGCGCCGAGGATCCGGCCGAAACCGGCATCGCCACCGCCGGTGAAGGCACCCTGGTGAACTCCGGCGAGCTGGACGGCCTGCCCAAGGCCGAGGGTATCGCCCGCGCCATCGAGATCGTCGAGGCCGCGGGCACCGGAGAGAAGTTCGTGAACTTCCGCCTGCGCGACTGGCTGCTTTCCCGCCAGCGCTTCTGGGGCACCCCGATCCCGATCATCCACTGCGAGCACTGCGGCGAGGTCCCGGTCCCGGACGACCAGCTGCCGGTGCGCCTGCCCGACAACCTGCGCGGCGAGGCCCTGGCCCCCAAGGGAACCAGCCCGCTGGCCGCCGCCGAGGACTGGGTCAACGTGCCCTGCCCGAAGTGTGCGGCACCGGCCAAGCGCGACACCGACACCATGGACACCTTCGTGGACTCCTCCTGGTACTTCCTGCGCTTTGTCTCCCCGAACTACACCGAGGGTCCCTTCGACCCGCAGGCGGTGCGCGACTGGATGCCGGTCGGGCAGTACGTCGGCGGGGTCGAGCACGCGATCCTGCACCTGCTCTACTCGCGCTTCTTCACCAAGGTCATCTTCGATTTGGGCCTCATCGACGTGCAGGAGCCTTTCTCCGCCCTGCTGAACCAGGGCCAGGTGCTCAACGGCGGCAAGGCCATGAGCAAGTCGCTGGGCAACGGCGTGGATCTGGGCGAGCAGCTTGACAAGTTCGGCGTGGACGCCGTGCGCCTGACCATGATCTTCGCCTCCCCGCCGGAGGACGACGTGGACTGGGCCGACGTGTCCCCGTCGGGTTCGCAGAAGTTCCTGGCCCGCGCCTGGCGCGTGGCGCAGGACGTCGCCAGCGCGCCGGGAGTCGATCCGGCCACCGGCGACAAGGCGCTGCGCTCGGTCACCCACAAGGCGGTGCACGAGGCCGCCGGCATGCTGGACACCGGCAAGTTCAACGTGGTCATCGCCAAGACCATGGAGCTGGTCAACGCGACCCGCAAGGCCATCGACTCCGGCGCCGGCGCGGCCGACCCGGCGGTGCGCGAGGCCGCGGAGGCCGTCGCGATCATCCTCTCGCTCTTCGCCCCGTACACGGCCGAAGACATGTGGGCGGCGCTGGGGCACGAGCCCTCGGTCGCCAACGCCGGATGGCCCGTGGTCGACGAGGCGCTGCTGGTCGAAGACACCATCACCGCCGTGGTGCAGATCAAGGGCAAGGTCCGGGCCCGGCTGCAGGTCTCGGTGGACATCACCGCCGAGGAACTCGAGGCGCTGGCCATGGCCGACGAGGCAGTGGTGCGCTACCTCGACGGTGCGGCGGTCGCCAAGGTGATCGTGCGCGCGCCGAAGCTGGTCAACGTGGTCCCTGCCTCCTAGGCACCCGCAAGGTAGCCTGTCTTCCATGGACCAATCGCAGCCCGACCACCAACCGCCGCGGCCCCCGGGCCCCGGCGGTTGGATCGGTCGGCTGCGGGGCCGGAGGCAACGCCCCGGCGTTCCGGGGCAGGGCAAGGCCCAAAACGCGGTCCCGGTGCCCGTGGGCGTGGTGACCGACTCGGCCGCCGCGCTGCCCGAGGACTGGGTGGGGCAGCACGCGCGGTTCCTGCGCGTGGTGCCGATGCCGGTGATGGTCGATGACCAGATCTTCTCCGAGGGCACCGACGACGTGCCCACCGAACTGGCCCTGGGCCTGGCCATGGGCAAGTCCGTGCGCACCTCGCGCCCGGCGCCGGGGCAGATGCTGCGCGCCTACCAGGATCTCGCAGCGGCCGGGGTCAAGGAAATCATTTCGATCCACCTTTCCGGCGCGCTGTCCGGGACGGTGGAGGCCGCACGCCTGGCCGCCGAGTCCTCCCCGGTGCCCGTCACCGTCGTCGATACGCTCACCGTGGCCCTGGCCGAGGGATTCGCGGTCATGGACGTGGTGGAACTGGCCGCCGCCGGAGCCCCGCTGCAGGAATTGCGGGCCGTGGCCGAAAGGGCCGCGGAGAACCACGTGTACTTTGCCGTGCCCTCGCTGGAGCAGCTGCGCCGCGGCGGACGGATCGGGGCCCTGGCCTCGGTGCTGGGCACGCTGCTGAACGTCAAGCCGATCCTGTCGGTGTCCGCCGGCCACATCATCGCCCACGAAAAGGTCCGCACGCATTCGCGCACGCTGGCCCGCCTGGTGGCCATCGCCCGGCAAGAGGCCGCCGAGCGCGGAGCGGAGGTCCGCCTGGCGGTCCACTACTTCGGCAACCAGGAAGCCGCCGAGGAAATCGTGCAGGAACTGGCCGGTGCCTCCGTATTCGAGGTCCTGGCCATCCCGGTGCCCGCGGTGCTTGGCGCCCACACCGGTGCCGGGGTGCTGGCCGTGGCGATTGGCGGCGGCCGGGAACCTGCCGCGCCGGGTCCGGTCCGCCCCGAACCGAAACCCAAGCCGGCACCCAGGCCGAAACCCGAACCCAGGCCCAAGCCGGAGCCGAAGTCCCGCAACGAGGCCCCGCGCCGCGAGGCACGCCGCCGCACGGCCGCGGCGCAGGGGCAAGGTGCACCAAGCGCGCACACCCCGCCCTCGGCGCCCGGCCCGGAGCAGCCCGAAACCCGCTAGCACCGCGGCCGGCAGGTCCGGGCCGCAGCCGGAGGATGGGTCCCCGCAACCAGGGGGTTCTCCACAGCCGGGCACCGAGCCAGGCGCGCCACAATGCAGCTCGGGTGCAATGTATTGCATGGGCTCTCACGAATGGGCGGATCAATCCGCCAGGACCAACCTGGGCCCGGCCCCCGGGCACTTGCGTGTGCTCATCGGCAGATCCGCGGCGATCGTCCTGATCCTTGGTGCCCTGACGTGGATCTCGGTGTCGCTGCTGTTCAACCCGCCCCCGCGTGCGCCAAGCGGAGCGGAGTCCATCCCCCTGGAAGTGGCAGAGACCGGTAAAGCGGGGCCCGCGGTGGATCCGAGTGTCCAGGACGCCCAGGGTTCCCCGGCCGAGCCGCGGGGGAACCCGGAGATGGAAGAAAACCCGGCGGAACCGAAAGCCTCCGGCACGTCGGGCAATGGCGCCACTGCAGTGGTCCACGTGGTCGGAGCCGTGAAGAATCCCGGGGTGTATTCCCTGCCGCTGGGCTCCAGGGTGCTTGACGCGGTGAAACTGGCCGGCGGTCTGGCGAAGGATGCGGCGTCCGAGGCGATCAACCTGGCTGCACAGATCCGTGACGGCGAACAACTCCGCATCCCGCGCCGTGGCGAGACCGGGCAAGTCTCGGCGCCCGGGACCCATGCTTCCGGCGGATCGGACGGCACGGGCGGGCCAGACGCGCCGCCGGGGAAGGTCAATGTAAACACCGCCGATCTAGCACAACTGGAGGAGCTGCCGGGCATCGGCCCGGCACTGGCCGGGAGGATCCTGGAGTTCCGTCAGGCCAACGGGCCCTTCAAGAACCTCGGCGAACTTGATGCCGTCAGCGGCATCGGACCGGCCTTGATGGGGAACCTGCGCGAACACGTGGTCTTTGAATGAGTGTCCCGGGCCGTGGCCGTGTCGGAGGCGGGGTCACCGGGTTCCTTGGGCACTGTAGGACGGGGTGCTGGCCGGAAATTGCGCGCTCAAGCGCAGGGGGTGCCCAGCGTGCAGGCAACCCGTTGCAGCGTGCCGCTCGTCGACGGCGGGCGAGTGGAAGGCTGCGCACGTCGCGTCGGGTCAGCCGGCCGATGCTCGGCGGACCGGCAACTCGTGGCCTGTCGCAATGCGGCCGAGGCGATCGGTGCAACGAATCGAGTGGCGGAAAATATCTAAGTCCGGCGCGTGTCAAGACGCTGCCGAACTGATCGGTCGTTGAATCGGTTGATCGCTGCGATGACGGCCAGGGTTGCCGCGGCGCACACCTGGCGCCGTGGGCAGCGGAATTCGCGGCTGAGGGGAAACCAATTGACTCGTGGGTTGATACGGATTCCAGTACCGACCATGACGTCCACCATGACGGAGCCGGGCCAGATCCCACCAATGAATGCGGCACCGATGCTCGTTCGACCAGGAGTAGCGAGAGAACAACAGGTGAGTTAGTTATGGCGGCAGCGCTCGAATTTGCGTTGATGGTTCTTGGCCAGGAATACGTGGCGCTTCCGACTTCGCAGGCTACTCTTCCGGCTGCTTGGTGACCGCCCACGCCGTGAAGGGGCCGTTGCCCATGCGGTTCAACGAGTCGATCTCGACCCCCGCGGCGATCAGCGTGTCATGAATGCATCTGATGACTTCCTCGCCCATGTAGCCTATGTGCTTGGTTTCCCACCGCAGTTTCCGTTTGCCGGCATGAATTTCCAGGTACAGGCCGTTATGGATCGAGCGAAGCACAACTCGGTCAATACCGGAGAACGGGATCACTTCGGGTTCGCGTCGCCAGGTCCTGGTCAATTCCAGCCGATCCGCGTAGAGCGTCTCGGAATGACCGTGTAAAGCAACAGCTAGACACAGGCATCCAAGGGCAACGACTCCGGTGAATATCCGCCCACCGGGAGTTGTCGTCCCCCCATCAATGGCCATCACCGTGAAAAAGATGAACATGCCCGCGAAAAAAATTACTCCACCATTCCCGTTGGAATGGTGCAGCACTCCGTCTTCTTGTTTCATATCCCTTGTAGCTTATTACGGGATCCGTGAACCTGTGGACGGTCGGTCGTTTGGGGATTTTTTTGCCCGCCCATCCTGTTGATATCCCGCGGCGCATGGCCGGCTGTCCCGCGGCCCGGTTCAGGGAATCTGATCCATCGGCGGTGACGCCCTGGCAAGACGTGACGAGATGCGCTGAGCCCGTGCGCGAGAGATCCGCGCCTCCACGCTCGCCGCCACGGCACGGAACCCCGGCATGCATGCACCAACATTGACCGTTGAGCCGGACCGGCCAAGACCCCCGTTCCACCGTGCAGGACAGGCTGCAGGCGTTCCCCACATGCGGGCACCCTATGGAGCACACCTCAACGGGGATCATGTGACTTGGGGGCGTGGGTTCTCGCAAGTGGGGCGATCATGCCGCGGGCCGCAAGCGGAATCCGGCTTCCGCCAGGGGCAAGCGTACGGATGCCTTGCGCGCCCGAATGGCCCGGCGGACGCAAGCGGAGCCGGATCCCGAGCCCGGTCGGGTTGATCTCCGCGGGTGCTGGGCGTTGGCCGGTGCCTGGGTTGCGGCGCTGGGAGGACTGCAGCTGCACCAGGTGTTCTGTGCGGTGGGTGTGTGGCTGTTTCCGCTTGATAGAGTTGTCAAGCGTCGTCCATACCAAAGGCTAAGTGCATAGCCTTTGGTATGTTTGGGTGGTGACCGCAGATAAGCAGCAGTCCGGCGTCTGGCCGGCGACCGGATACGAAGCACGCCCGTGGGTGCGCGCCGGGAACGAAGTAGCCTCACGTAGGGCCAAGCTCCAGGCCCGCGGCGACTACCGGGCCGCCGTCCCGCCGCTCATCGCTGCAACACCGGTTGCACTGCCCGCCGAGACGATCGCCCTGGCCGATGATGCGAGCCAGGAACTCGCCCGATTCGACGCCGAGGCCGGAACGATCGCCGCCCCGTTCGCATCCATCCTGCTGCGCAGCGAGTCTGCTTCCAGCTCGGAAGTGGAGAACCTCACCTCCAGCGCCAAGCAGGTGGCCCTCGCGGAGATCGGCGAGTCGAAGTCAGGGAACGCGCGCCTGGTCGTTGCAAACGTTCGCGCGATGACCGCGGCCATCGCGCTGTCCGACCAACTGGATGAGCACTCGATCATCGCGATGCACGATGCGTTGCTGCGGGACACTGCGCCCGAATATGTCGGCGACTGGCGCAACGAACAAGTATGGATCGGCGGCGGCAGCATTTCGCCGCACGCCGCAGCGTTTGTGCCGCCCCACCACACCCGCGTTTCGAGCCTGATGGCCGACGTTGTCGCATTCGCCCGGCGCACGGACGTGCCGGTGCTCATCCAGGCGGCGATTGCGCACGCGCAATTCGAGACCATCCATCCTTTCCCCGACGGCAACGGCCGGACCGGGCGGGCACTCCTGCAGGGCATGCTCCGCCACGGCGGCCTGACCCGCAATGTCACCGTGCCCGTCTCAGCTGGGCTCCTCCACGACACCGATGCCTACTTCCGCGCGCTGACCGAGTATCGGGCCGGGAACACAAGCGCCATCGTCACCGCCGTGGCCGAGGCATCCTTTGCCGCGATCCGGAACGGGCGCGTACTCGTGAGGGACATCCAAGACGCTGCTGCGCGCTGGGACGACTTGGTCGTGGCCCGAAGCGACTCATCCGTGCACAAGGCGAAGAGCTACCTGCTCCGCCAACCCGTGGTGAACGCAAAGACCCTGGCCGGTGAGTTGCAGATCAGCGACGTCGCGGCCCAGAAAGCCATCGACCGGCTGGTCGACGCCGAGGTGCTCACCCAGATCAGCAGCGGCCGACGGAACCGCATCTGGCAGGCGACGGAAATCCTCGCCGCACTCGATGCATTCGGCGCGCGAGCCCGGCGTCGCCGCGGCTGAGAGGCGCAGAAGGGTCCGGGCCTGCGCTTCCGCCTGCTATCGCGGAGAACGCATCGGGTCATGGAGCAGTATTCGTGTGTCGTCCCGCCACCATGGGTTTATGCCACCCAGCACTGGCCCCGCGAGCATGCAACGTCAGGCGTATGGTCGATTGCCATGCGTGGAATTCCCAACCCCTGGTGGTGTCAAGCACTCGCAAGGAGCCGTGCTGAGGGGCGCGGCGGTTGATGATCAGGCGACGATTCCGGTCCGGACGAATTCACTGGTGGCATGGGTCTTGCCCTGGGCAGGTTTGCTACTGCAGGCGATAGCGTCACCAAAAGAGAGCGTGGGTGAACCACGCGGTGGAGCAGCGCCCGACACAACCACCAAAATTGCCCATGGAACCGGCCAGCCCCGGGAGTGCAGGAAGCGACCAGCACCCCTGCTGTCGGCCTCCGGGTTATCGGCCGTGTTTCTCCACAGCCGGGCACCGACCCTGAACGCACGGCAGCGGGATCGTGTGCACTGGAGGGCATGGGCTCTTATAAGCGGCGTGAACAAGCCGCTGGAGGAAAGCGGAAGCCGGCCCGCGCCATGGGTGGGCTCGCGGGCCTGATGCAGGCAGCCTTGGCCCGGCGTTCGAATGGGGAGCCGGATCGGGAGCCCGGCCGGGTTGACCTGCGCGGGTGCTGGGCGTTGGCCGGTGCCTGGAGTGCGGCGCTCGGCGGGGTGCAGCTGGGACAGCTGCACCAGGTATTTTGGGCGGTGGGATTGTGGCTGCTTGCGGGTGCCGGACTGCTGGCCTTGTTGCGCCCGCGGCACGGGCGCCTGGGGCCGGCTGTGACGCCCAGCTTTGCGGCTCCCGCCCTCTGCTGTGCCGCAGCGGCTCTGGTGTTCACGCAGCTGGTGCTGACAGGTGCCGGGACCAACCCCGACGCGCTGGAAGAGGCGGCCCGCGACGGGTCCCCGGTGCGGATACAGCTGGCGTTCACCGAGGCCCCGCGGGCATCGATGCAAACGGACAGGTTCTCCGAGGATGCCCGGCCGCACCGGCAGTTCACCGTGGACGCGCGTGCCCTGGTGGTTGCCGGCAATGGCCGATGGAGGGTCTCCGGGGTGCCGGTGCGGCTGAGCTGGCCCGAATCGGGGAGCCCGAGGATCCCGCTGGCCGGCGGAAGCACCGTCGAGGTGCTGGCCACCGTTGCCGCCAGCGAACCGGGGGACAGGCAGCACTTCTGGCTCAATGCCGCGGCCGGCCTTGAGCCGGTGGGCAACCCGCCTGCCCCGGGGGTGTTCCAAGCCATGCGGGAACGCTTTGTCTCCGCCGCCGCGGTGTTGCCACAGCCTGCCCGGGCGCTGCTTCCGGGCATGGTGTTCGGGGACCGCAGCGGGATGGACGAGGCACTGGGCGAGGCGATGAAGGTCGCGGGTCTCTCCCACCTCAGCGCGGTCAGCGGGGCAAACTGTGCCATGGTGCTGGGTTTCGTCATGTCCCTCGGGCGCTTGCTGGGACTCGGACGCCTGCCCACGCTCGGGCTGGGCCTGGCGGCGTTGCTCGGATTCGTGTTCCTGGTGGGCTACGAACCCAGTGTCCTGCGCGCGGCGGTGATGGGCACCATCGCCGCGGTGGGCCTGCACGCCTCCCGCGGCAGGAACGCCCTCGCGGCCCTGCTCCTCGCCGTCGTGCTGCTGCTGGCCACCGATCCCTGGCTGGCCGGCGAGCCCGCGTTCCAGCTTTCGGTCCTGGCCACTGCCGGCATCGTGGTCATCGGCCGGCGGATGGCCGCGGGGCTGAACCGGTGGATGCCGGCCATCCTGGCGGAGGGGACAGCGATTGCGCTGGCCTCGCAGATCGCCTGCCTGCCGGTCCTGGTGGTGCTGAATCCGGCATTCTCGCTGTACTCGGTCCCCGCGAATCTCCTGGTCTCGCCGTTCATCGCCCTCATCACCGTGGCCGGGACGCTGGCCGTGGTGGTCCTGATGATCTTCCCGCTGGCGGGCATGGCACTGGTGTGGGTGGCCGGGATGCCCACCATGCTGGTGGGTCTGGTGGGAACCTGGATCGCCGCGCTGCCCGGGGCGCTGCGTCCGTGGCCGGTCGGGGTGGCCGGCGTCCTGCTTGCGTGGGGAATCGTCCTGGGAACGCTGGTGGCGCTGGGCCACGTGCATCCGTCCACCGGATCGTGGCGATCGCGCACGGCCCTGGCCGCCCAGGGCGTGGTGACCGGGGTGCTGCTGGGCCTGCTGTTGCCGGTCACCGCGCTGGTGCCGGCACCCGTCGTCGACTGGCTGGTGGTTGCCTGCGATGTCGGCCAGGGCGACGGGCTGCTGATCAATGCCGGGGACGCCGGGGCGGTGGTGGTCGACACCGGCAGGACCCCGGAGGACATCGCGGCCTGCCTGCAGCGGATGCGCGTGAGGAAGGTGGCCGCATTGTTCATCACCCACCGCCATGCGGACCACGACGGCGGGATTTCCGGGGTGGGCGAGCGGCGGCCCGTGGAGGACCTCTATTACTCGGCGGCCGATGACCCGGCGGATCCGCCCCGGCTCACCGATTCCCGCGGCACCAAGCCGACCGCCAGCCAGCTCGGTTCCGGGGCGACGGGAAGGGCCGGGACCGTGGACTGGCGGGTCCTGGGCCCGATACCCCACGGGGTGTTCACGGGGGAGAACGACGCTTCGCTGGTGATCCGTTTCGAGGTCGAGGTGCCCGGCAACCCACGCCGAATCTCCATCCTGGCAACCGGGGACATGGAGGACGAAGCCATGGGCCAGCTCATCGACCAGGGGCTGATCGGGCACGCGGACGTGCTCAAGGTCTCTCACCACGGCGCCGAGAATGGCGGGGTGCGCACGGCGTCGATCGTCCGCCCGGCGGTCGCACTGATCAGCGTGGGCAGGGAGAACACCTATGGCCACCCCTCCGACACGGCGCTTCGGGCGCTGGAGGAGAACCACGTGGTGGCGCTGCGCACCGATATCCGCGGGACCATCATCGTGGGCTGGGACGGAAAGGGGTTGGCGGTTTCCTCCCTCGGGCCGGGCCCGGCATCGGGACCGTGATCGACACGAATACCGGACAACCATAGGGGATATGCCGCTTTCCGGGCTTGGGGATAGGATCGATGGGGTTGTTCAAACACTAGGTAAAGGTCGGTCATGGCAGCGCCACGAGGCACATCCAAGAACGCGGGCATTTCATGGCGGTCCGTGGCTCCCGCGCCACTGGTCCTGTTGCAGGGTTCCGAGGAATTGCTGGCCAGCCGCGCCTTTGATGCCGTGCGTTCGGCCCTGCGTGCCGGTCCCGAGATCGAGCTGGTCCGTTTCGAAGCCAACAGCTACGAACGCGGCGAACTGCTGCTGGCCTCCAGCCCCTCGCTGTTCAGCGAAACCAAGCTCATCGAGGTACGCTCGATGGCCGCGATGAACGAGGATTTCCTCAACGACGCCCTGGCCTACGCGAAGTCCCCGGCGCCGGATACCACCTTGGTCATGCACCATTCCGGGGGAGTGCGCGGGAAGAAGCTGCTGGATGCGCTCAAGGCCGCCGGAGCGGTCCTCGTTGACTGCCAGCCGCTGAAAAAGGATTCCGAGAAGGTCGACTTCGTCACCCAGGAATTCCGGGCGGCCAAGCGCAAGCTCAGTGCCGAGGGTGCCCGCGCCCTGGTTGCCGCACTGGGCAGCGATCTCTCGGAACTGGCTGCCGCCTGCTCCCAGCTGTTGCAGGACGCCACCGGGGCCATCGACCAGGACATGGTCGACAAATACTATGGCGGCCGCGTCGAGGCCACCGGGTTCAAGGTTGCCGATGCCGCCTTGGCGGGCCGGGCCGACATCGCCCTGAGCACGCTGCGCCACGCGTTGGCCACGGGGACCGACCCGGTGCCGATCGTCGCGACCCTGGCCATGAAGCTGCGCCAGGTCGCCAAGGTAGCCGGGGCACGCAAGTCCTCAGGCCAGCTGGCCAGCGAGTTGGGCATGCCGCCGTGGCAGGTCCAGCAGGCCCAGGAACAGGCCCGGCATTGGAACGTCGACGACATTGCCCGCTGCATCCGGCTGGTCGCGGAGGCCGATGCCCAGGTCAAGGGCGCGTCGCGCGACCCCGAATACGCCGTGGAGCGGGCCGTGACCCAGATATCGTTGGCAGCACGCCGCTAGGCAGGCCACACGCGGAGCCGCGAAGCCGGACGAGCCTCAGGTCCCGGACCGCGGCAACGGACCGGCTGCCGGGGGTCTCTGGGGCAAGGGACCGAACGGGCGCAGGAACCCCAGCCGGGAGACCAACGCCATGGCGTAGCGGTTCCATAGTCCACAAAAGAACAGGACCGCGGCACTGGCACTCACCATCGCGGCCAGCACATCCGAGGGATAGTGAACCCCAACGTAAAGGCGCGAAAGCGCCAGTCCGACCACCATCACGGCGCCGAGAACCACCGAGAACCGTTCCCGTCGGGTTCCGCGGGCCAGGAACCAGATGGCGAAGGCCAGGCCCACGGCCAGGCTCACGTGCCCCGAGGGGAATGAGTCAAAGCCGGTTTCGGGTGCCAGCGGGTCAGCGAGCAGGGCCGGGTTCGGCCGCGGCCGTTCCACGACGACCTTGACCAGTTGGGCTGAAAGCCAGCCCACGGAGGCGACGGACCCGAAAGCCAGCGCATTGACCGGGGCGCGGCGCACGACCAACAGGAACAGGCAGGCCAGCGCCAACAGTACAGACCCGCCCACGGGACTGAAAATCCCACTCAGGGCCATGGCCGCCGCGTTGAGCACCCCGTCGTGGTGCCGGCTGAGCTCCTGGTCCACCACCAATTCCGCACCCGCATAGCCCGGGATGAAACGGGCACTGAAACCCAGGACCAGCACCGCGGCGCCAAGCATGCCGGGAACGATGATCCATCGCCGGATCTGCGGCAGGGATTCCAGTCGCAAGGCCGGATGTGTTCGGGCGGGTTCCCGTCGCGGTGCGGTGTCATCGCTCATGGATCGGTGGTAACTCGCTTCCGGCTCCGTTGCTGCTCGAGGCGGCCCCCGAACGGGAACCGGACCGAGCCTATCCGGGCCGGCAGGGTGTTTCCTGCAAGCACCGTGGGGAAAGAAGCGGAAATCGGGTTAAGACACAAAAGGCTTCCGTTCCCCTAGATATGGAGGAAAGGAAGCCTTTTGCTTCAGTGACGCAATCCTTAGAGGGCGTTAACCTTCTTGGAGATGGCCGACTTGTGGTTTGCTGCGTTGTTCTTGTGCAGCACACCCTTCGTGGCGGCCTTGTCGATCTTGCGGCCAGCTGCAACCAGCGCGGTTGCTGCTGCATCCTTGTCTTCGGCTGCAACGGCAGTGTTCACTGCGCGGATTGCGGTGCGAAGCTCGGACTTGACGGCAGCGTTACGCTGGCGCGACTTCTCGTTGGTGAGAATGCGCTTCTTCTGGGACTTGATATTAGCCACTGTATTAAACTCTCTTGCTCATCGCTTGTAATGGTCGGTGAGGGATATCTTCCGGGCCATTGACTGAGCGGCGTGGGGATACCTATGGCGACCCGGGAGAAGTGCCCGTCGACCTGCGCGGACACACAAGAAATAATACTAGCAGGTTCGGATGGCCATCACGAGTCGATACGGCCGGCAGGAGTGTGAGCTGCGCCTGGCGCGGCGAAGCGGTGTTCACGGGATTCCCCACGCAATGCAGCACCCCGGAAACGGAAAGCCCGGCACCCGACCTGGAAAGGCAGGGCGCCGGGTGCACAGCAGTTTTCCCGGAATCTAGTGCGCAAGCTCCATCAGGTCGCCGATCGATATGCCGGCATCCGGGGCCGGGCGCCCCAGGATCGAGGACAGCACCTCGAAAAGCGCGGACTGCGGATCCGCAACCATCTGATGGGACCGCCACCCGATGTGCTTGTCCGGTCGGACCAGGATGACGCCGTCCTCGTCGACCTCGCGTTGGCGCATCCAATCGCCGTAGAGATCCTGCACTTCAAGGCCCTCGCCGATGACCACGGCCACCAGGTCGATGCCCAGTCCCGCAGCGACCTCGGCCGCAGCGTCGGCCCACGGCTGACCGGTGATGCCGGTGAAGAGCGTAAACCCGGTGCCCTTGGCGATGTCGTGGGTGGAGAATTTGGCGTCCCGGTCCCCGATCCAGGCGTGTGGCAGGCGCAGGCCCGGATAGGTGGACTTCTGGTGGTGGAGCATCGGGTCTTGGGTGGCTTCGGGGCGTGCGCCTCCGTCGGAAACCACGGCGCTCGACTCGTAGAACTGGCCGATCTCCGTGCCCTGGGCGTTGAACTCGTAGTCCTTGTTGTCCAGGGCGGCACGCAGGGCCTTGCGGCGTGCGGCGCCCTCGGGCGAGTTTTCCTTGCGCAGCTTGAGCTTCGCGACGAATTCCTCGTCGGTGGTGGCGTCGGTGACTCCCAGGGCGTCGAAGATCGGCTTGTACTCGCGTCCGGAATCATTCGCCCGGGTGACGATCTGCTTGGCGACCGGGGCGCGTTCCACCGAGTAGGTCTCTAATAGCTCCTGGCCGGCCTGCCCCTTGAGCACGGCAGCCAGCTTCCACGCCAGGTTGTAGGCGTCCTGGATGGAGGTGTTGGAACCCAGCCCGTGGCTCGGCGGGTGCTTGTGGATCGCATCTCCGGCGCAGAAGACGCGTCCCTTCTGCAGGTGTGTGGCATATTGCTCGTTGTTGCCCCACAACGAGTACCCCAGGATCTCGACCTCGAGGTCCTCGATACCGACCAGGTTGCGGATGACGCGGATGGCCTCGTCGTTGTCGAGCACCGGGGGCTCTCCGTTGATGTCGAAACCCCAGCAGATCAGCCACTCGTTCCATGGCCTGACCATGCGGATCAGCCCGGCGCCCAGGCCGCCGATGTTGGAGCCCGGATTGAAGACCCAGTAGAGGATCGACGGGCGGTGGGCGGCCAGGTGGGCCAGGTCGGCCTTGAAGGTGATGTTCATGGAGCCGCCGATGTCCATGGCGCCCTCCATGGGCAGGTCGATGTCCGCGGCCACCTTGGAGCGGGCGCCGTCGGCGCCGATGAGGTACTTGGCCCGGATCGTGTATTCGTGCCCGGTGAGCCGGTTCAGCACCTGCACGCTCACGCCCTCGGCGTCTTGGGTGTGGCTGAGGTATTCGGTGGAGAACTGCGTCTGGGTGCCGCGCATGGTGGCGTTCTTGAGCATGATCGGCTCCAACAGCGTCTGCGGGATGTCGCAGGGCATCGAGGGGGAGGCCAGCTCGTAGTCGGCCCGGCGGTCGGGGCGCAGCCCCCAGGTGGGGCGGCGGCCGATTTCCTCGCCCGCCATGGACTCGCAGTAGACGGTGTCGCCCATCAGTTCGTGCGGCGTCGCCTCGGCCAGGACCTGGTCCTCGATGCCCGCATCCCGTAGCACCTCCATGGTGCGCTGGTTGGTGATGTGGGCACGCGGGGTGTTGGCCGTCCAGCGGTACTTGGTGATCATGATGTTCGCGATGCCCTGGTTGGACAGGAACAGCGCCGCGGAGCTGCCGGCCGGCCCGGAGCCGACGATCAGGACGTCGGTCTTGACGACGTTCGGGATCTGGGGCGAAGCGGTTTCGGTGATTCCATCGTTGAAAACAGGCATTGGGTGCCTCCCTTGCTTGGACTTTTGCTCACTGCCCGTGGCGGGAAGTGCGGGGAATGACTCGAGTGTTGCAGCTCACAGGGAGGCGCGGGCCGACTGCCTGCATTCATGGCCGGATAGTGCCAAAAGCCGTCCGACGGGGGGCAAAAGCGGTGGCCCGGGGCATGGGTCGCGCGCCGGGATGCCGGGCCGCCACTCGGGGCGGGGTAGGGGTCGCGACCGGCAGGCGGGACGGCGCGTGGACTTTCGACGGTTTGTGATTTCCGCTACACTGCTGGGGCCATGGACAAGAACCAAGACAATGCCGTGCGGCAGGCTGCCGCCAGGGGGCGGGACCCCCTCGCTCCGGGCACTGTTCCGCCCGCGGCCAGGACGGCCAGGCTCGTGAAGTTCAGCACGACCGGGATTCCCTCGGGCAACCGGCTGGAGTTGTGGGAGCACCACAATGCCAAGGCGTTGATACCGCTGGATATCCGCACCATGGATGAATCCCCATTGCAGGCCAGGGAAGTCAGCCTGCGCTACGGATCGCTGAGGTTTGCCGGGGTCAGGGGCAGCGCGCAGGTCGTGGAGCGCAATGAGCGCTTCATCCGGCAAAATCCCACCGGTGTGGTGGCCATCTTCTTCGCGCTGGAAGGGGAGGCATTCTTCTACCACCGCGACGGCCACGAATTGCTGAAGCCGGGACAAGCGGTCATCTACGATGCCGATCTGCCGTTCATGCGGGGCTTCAGCAAGGGGCTGAAGGAACTGGTCCTGACGATTCCGCGGGACGACTACCTGGAACTTTCCGGAGGCACGCCGCTGCTGCGTCCGCGCGTCGTGGACTTCAACCAGGGTGCGGCGGTGAACCAGCAGATGCGGGCGTTGGCCCGGCTGGTCAGCGACAGCCTCTCGGGACAGGCCTGGGGCGAATCGTTGGCCGGCGCGTGCCCGGAGGGCTCCGCCCTGGACATGCTGGCCCAGTTGGCATCCGGGGGCCGAGGCGGCGCCGGGCCGGGGCATCTTCTCGCCGCGCGCAACTACATCGAGGAACACCTGCACGATCCGGGTCTGGACGTCGCAGGGATTTCCGCGGCCATCGGCATCAGCGAACGCCAGCTGTCGCGGATCTTCGCGGAGGCGGGGGAACCGCCCGGCGGCTATATCAGGCAACGGCGGCTGGAAACGGCCAGGGACCTGCTGGCCGATCCCGCCCAGGGTTCCAGGTCGGTGGGCCGAATTGCGGGGGAGCTTGGCTTTGCCTCGCAGAGCTACTTCACGCGCGCCTTCAAGGCGCGGTTCGGTATTACACCGCTGGCGCTGCGCCAGGAGGCGTTGCGTGGCACCGATATCTAGCGGTGCCCAGCACGATGCACAGGGTTAGTTGCCGGAGAGCTTCCCGGCGACCAGGGCGAAGCGCTTGCTGTCCAGGATTGCGCCCTCCCGGCGGATCCCGGCTTCGCGCAGGCGGATGACCCGGTCGAGTTTCACCTCGCTGGGTCGGCCCTGCCTGTCCCAGGGCCCGGTGCCGATGTCGACATAGTCGCGGTCCCGCACCTGCTCGTTGCTGTGGTCCTTGGATGTCAGCATCAAGGCCAGCAGGTAGCCGTTCTCGCGGCCCACCAGCAGCACCGGGCGGTCCTTGCCCTGGGCATGGTCTTCCTCGTAGGGGATCCAGGCCCAGACGATTTCTCCCGGATCCGGGCGTCCGTCGGCCTTCGGGGCGTAATGCGCCCGCACGGCTCCCGTGAAGTCGCCGGGGTAGCCGCCGAATTCCCAGGTTCCGGATGCCCCGGTCGCAGGGGACGTCGAAGCAGGGCGGTGCGGGGCGGGCCTGCGCGTCGAGGGTGCCGCCGGACGCTTGCCGGTCGGACGGGTGGTGCCGCGTTGCTGCTTCGAGGCACCCTTCAGGGCGGATTCGAGCACGCGGCCCAGGAAACGAAGGACCGAGTTGGAGTTGAACTTCATGTGCACAAACTACCAGCTGGGTCCCGCACCCGAGTCGCAGTGCGACAGCGTGGCCCCAATCATGGGAGAATGGCCTGTGCGAAGTATTTTGCACCCCACTTAACATTTTCGTCCCCCTTAGCGAGGTCCCTTACGTGTCACCCATGGCCCGCACCGCACCGGTGCCTGCCGCGACTGATCCGGCGATCATCAGAAATTTCTGCATCATCGCCCACATCGACCACGGCAAGTCGACCCTGGCCGACCGGATGTTGCAGCTCACCGGAATCGTCTCCTCACGCGACATGAAGGCCCAGTACCTGGACCGCATGGATATTGAGCGCGAACGCGGCATCACCATCAAGTCCCAGGCCGTACGCATGCCGTGGGAGGTCGATGGCCAGTCCTACGCACTGAACATGATCGACACCCCCGGACACGTCGACTTCACCTACGAGGTTTCGCGTTCGCTGGCAGCCTGCGAAGGTGCGATCCTGCTGGTGGATGCCGCCCAGGGCATCGAGGCCCAGACGCTGGCGAACCTCTACCTGGCCATGGAGAATGACATGACGATCATTCCCGTGCTCAACAAGATCGACCTTCCCTCCGCACAGCCCGAGAAGTACGCCGCGGAGATCTCCAAGCTCATCGGCTGCGACCCGGAGGACATCCTCCAGGTCTCGGGCAAGACCGGCATGGGAGTCGAGGCGCTGCTGGACAAGGTCGTGCGCGACCTGCCCGCCCCCGTGGGCGATGCAAACGCCCCCGCCCGCGCGATGATCTTCGACTCGGTCTACGACACCTACCGCGGCGTGGTCACCTATGTCCGCGTGGTCGACGGGAAGATCTCGCCCCGCGAGAAGGTGCAGATGATGTCCACCGGCACCACCTACGAGCTGCTGGAAATCGGGGTTTCCTCCCCGGAGCCCAAGCCCAGCAAGGGCCTGGGCGTCGGCGAGGTCGGCTACCTGATCACCGGCGTGAAGGACGTGCGCCAGTCCAAGGTCGGCGACACCGTCACCAACTTCGCCAAGCCGGCCGAAAAGTCCCTGGGCGGCTACCAGGACCCGAAGCCCATGGTCTTCTCCGGCCTGTACCCGATCGACGGGTCGGACTACCCGGCCCTGCGCGATGCCTTGGACAAGCTGCAGCTCAACGACGCGGCACTGACCTACGTCCCGGAAACCTCCGTGGCCCTGGGCTTCGGCTTCCGCGTCGGCTTCCTGGGCCTGTTGCACCTGGAAATCACCCGCGAGCGCCTCGAGGCGGAATTCAACCTCGATTTGATCTCCACCGCGCCGAACGTGGTGTACGAGGTCATGACCGATGACAAGAAGCTGCGCACCGTGACCAACCCGAGCGAATTCCCCGACGGGAAGATCCTCGAGGTCCACGAGCCCATGGTGGCTGCCACGATCCTGGCACCGAACGAATTCGTCGGCGCCATCATGGAATTGTGCCAGTCCCGCCGCGGCGTCATGCGCGGCATGGACTACCTCTCCGAGGAACGCGTGGAGATCCGCTACTGGCTTCCGCTGGCCGAGATCGTCTTCGACTTCTTCGACGTGCTCAAGTCCAAGACCCGCGGCTACGCCTCGCTGGACTGGAAGGCCGACGGCGAACAGGTCTCGGACCTGGTGAAGGTCGACATCCTGCTCCAGGGCGAACAGGTCGATGCGTTTTCCGCCGTCACCCACCGTGACAAGGCCTACGCCTACGGGCTGATGATGACCCAGAAGCTGCGCGAACTGATTCCCCGCCAGCAGTTCGAGGTGCCGATCCAGGCAGCCATCGGCTCGCGCATCATTGCCCGCGAGTCC
Organism: Arthrobacter sp. C2; assembly: GCA_024207135.1. Classification (GTDB taxonomy): domain Bacteria; phylum Actinomycetota; class Actinomycetes; order Actinomycetales; family Micrococcaceae; genus Paeniglutamicibacter. The sequence continues at coordinate 735,503 of CP042428.1, forward strand.
ATCCGCGCCATCCGCAAGGACGTCCTGGCCAAGTGCTACGGCGGCGACATTTCCCGCAAGCGCAAGCTGCTGGAAAAGCAGAAGGCCGGCAAGAAGCGCATGAAGATGGTCGGCCGCGTGGAGGTTCCCCAGGAAGCCTTCATCGTCGCCCTGTCATCCGACGAGCCCAAGAAGAAGTAGCAATGCCTTCTGCCTTGCCCCTCGGGGACCCGGCGCCGTCCAACGGGTTGCTTCCGGCAACCTGCCTCGACGGCGCCGCGGAGCGCACCTTCTCGGTGTACGTCCACATTCCCTTCTGCGCCGTGCGCTGCGGCTACTGCGACTTCAACACCTACACGGCGCACGAGCTGGGCTCCGGATCCAGCCAGGACACCTACGCCGAGGCGGTCTCCGCGGAGATCGCCTTCGGCGCGAAGGTCCTGGAGGAATCCGGGGTTCCCCGCCGCGAGGTGTCCACCGTCTTCTTCGGCGGCGGCACCCCCACGCTGCTTCCCGCCAGCGACCTGGTCCGGGTGCTGGCCGAAATCCGCACCCAATGGGACCTGGCGCCCGACGCGGAGATCACCACCGAGGCCAACCCCGACTCGGTCACCCGCGAGTCGCTGCAGGTGCTGAAGGACGGCGGGTTCACCCGCGTGTCGATCGGCATGCAGTCGGCCGTCCCGCACGTGCTGAAGACCCTGGACCGCACGCACAACCCCGAGCGGGTGGGCCTGGCGGTGGCCTGGGCCAAGGAAGCCGGCCTGCAGGTGAGCGTGGACTTGATCTACGGCACGCCGGGGGAGTCGATCCAGGATTGGCGCACCAGCGTGCAAACCGCGCTGGGCTACGATCCGGACCACATCTCGGCGTACGCACTGATCATCGAGGAGGGCACCCGGCTGGCCGGGCAGATCCGCCGCGGCGAGGTCGCGAACATCGATGACGACGACCACGCCGACAAGTACCTGATCGCCGACGAGCTCTTTGCCGCCGCCGGCTACAACTGGTATGAAGTCAGCAACTGGTCCAAGGACGAATCCACCCGCTGCCTGCACAACCTTGCCTACTGGCGCGGCGGCGACTGGTGGGGAGCGGGCCCCGGTGCGCACTCCCACGTGGGCGGGCTGCGCTGGTGGAACGTCAAGCACCCGGCCGCCTATCAGCAGCGCATCGACGCCGGGACCTCGCCGGCGGCCGGGCGGGAAACCCCCGACGCCGAGGCGCGCTACCTGGAGAAGGCCATGTTGCTGACCCGCATCGTGGATGGCATGGACACCGCCGAGCTGCTGCCCGAGGGCCGCAAGGCCATCGCCGGGCTGATCGCCGACGGGCTGGTCGTTCCCGAGGAAGCGTTTGCGAAGAAGGTCGTGCTGAGCCTGCAGGGCCGGTTGCTGGCCGATGCGGTGCTGCGGCGGTTGCTGGACTTCTAGCTCCTGCCCGGCCCGGGAAACAGAAAAGACGGTGTGTGTACCGGACCCATGGGGGCCGGTACACACACCGTCTTTTGCATTTGCTGGTTGGTGGTGGTCCGGTCTAGCGGAAGAGGCGCAGGTTCAGCCCGTAGCGGTAGGGGCGCGACTTGTTCGCGTTGATGCCGGCGCGCACGCCGCTGATGGTCAGGAAGAGCCAGATGGCCACGACGAGGATCGCAAAGACCCAGCCGATGCCGGGGAGCAGCGAGAACAGGTGCAGCACGATCGCCAGGACGGTCAGCGGGAAGGTGAAGTTCAGCGCTTCCTTGGATTCCTGGGCGGTGAACGGGCCGCGGGCGCGGAAGACCGCGTAGATGATCAACGAGGGGATGCATCCCAGGATCGCCCCGAAGTGGGCGATCATGGCCCACTGCCGGTCCTCGGAAGGCGTCAGGGGCAGGGGTGCGGCCGAGGAACCTTCGAATCGATCCGGCTGGCTGTCGCCACCGGGAGCATTTCGTGCCTCGTTTGCCACTGCTGATGTCCTCTTCGTTGCGTTGGGTGAACCGTTGGCCAGTTTATCCTCAAACGGGGATCGCCGATGAACGCGAAATGCCGTTTGGCCCGCATTCGGGGCAACGGGATGCCTTTGTTGTTGATTCGTAACCATCCCCGCATCTCCACGTGCCCGTTCACCGGTCCTCGGGTGAGCAACCTCACCCGAGGAACCTGGCCGGTGACCTGCGGGATCCGGTCAGTGGTCCCCGGCGGTGAGGAAGTCGATGACTTCCTCGACCCGGCCCAGCAGCGAGGGCTCCAGGTCCGCATAGGAGCGAACCTGCCCCAGGATGCGTTCCCAGCCCTGGGCCACATCGACCTGCTCGGCGTGCGGCCAGCCCAGTCCCTTGAGGATGCCGGTCTTCCAGTCGGTTCCGCGCGGGACCACCGGCCAGGCGCGGATCTTCAGCACGGAGGGCCGGATGGCCTGCCACACATCGACGTATGGGTGACCGACGATCAGCACGTTGCCCGCGGCCCCCGGAACCCGCATGGCCTCGGCGGCGATCTTTGCCTCCTTGGTCCCCGGCAGCAGGTGGTCGACCAGGACGCCGAGCTTGCGCTGCGGGGAGGGGGCGAAGGCGCGGATGGCGCCGGCCAGATCGTCGACGCCGTGCAGCGGCTCGACCACAATGCCCTCGACGCGCAGGTCGTGGCCCCAGACCTTCTCGACGAGCTGGGCATCGTGCTTGCCTTCGACCCAGATGCGGCTGGCCCGGGCGGTGCGGGCCTTCAGGTCGGTGACCATGCGCGAGCCCGAGGCGCTGCGGGCCGTGCCCAGGGGAACGGCGGGAGCCGCGGCCGGCTCGATGATCTCCACCGGTTCGCCCTCGAGCAGGAAGCCGAAGCCGGCGCGGAATGACTTGGTGCGGCCATGCCGGTCCTCCAGGACCAGCACCCGCATGCCGCCGGCCTTCTCGCTTCGCACGACCTCGCCGACCCAGCCGCTCTCGACGTCCTCGAGGAGCAGGCCCAGGGCGATCGGGACCTTGCGCAATACGCGTTTCTTGGGGGCGCTGATGTCCTGGGCGCCCCAGCCGTGGTAGCTCATCGTGTCACTTTCACCTATGGGTTCACAGGTCCTTGGTCCGCTGCGCGCACGGGCCCCGGCCTCGGGACCGGAGCCACGGGCCTGGTGCAATCGGCAGGTGTGTCGAACGCGGCATCGCGGCCAGGGACCAAACCATGCTAACAAGAGGTTCGGAACGTATTAGACTTAGCAGTTGAACGTGTCGAGTGCCAATGCGCGCCCCCGAACCCCGGAACCCGGCCGGGGCGTGTGCAATGCCATCCCTTGACCATGGTGAACCGGCTTGTCAGGAGAGGTGAGAATGACCGAACCGCGTCGGCTCGAGGTCCTTCGAGCCATCGTTGAAGATTATGTGCAGTCGCGCGAACCTGTCGGTTCGCGTGCCCTGCTCGATCGCCACAACCTGGGCGTGTCGGCGGCCACCATCCGCAACGACATGGCTTCCCTGGAGGAAGAGGGGCTGATCGTTGCCCCGCACACCTCCTCCGGGCGGATCCCCACGGAAAAGGGCTACCGGCACTTCGTCGACCAGATCGGCGACATCAAGCCGCTCTCTGCCGCCGAACGCCGCGCCATTGCCGCGCTGCTCGAGGGTTCCCACGACGTCAACGACGTGCTGGAGAACACCGTGCGGCTGCTGGCGAGCATCACCCGGCAGGTAGCCCTGATCCAGGTCCCGCACTTCTCCAACGCCACCGTGCGCCACATCGAGTTGGTCGGGCTCGGTGCCGGGCAGACCCTGGTGGTGCTCATCGCCTCCAGCGGCAAGGTCGAGCAGCGCGTGGTCCTGTTGCCCGGCGCCCTGGGCGATGAAGACCTGGGCCGGTTGCGCCAGGTGCTGCTCTTGGCGCTTGACGCCAAGCCGATTGCCGAGGTTGCCCGGCTTGCCCAGGGCATTCCGGATCTCGTGGAGCCGCGCCTGGCACCGGCGGTGCGTACGGTCAGCGAGGCCCTGGGCGCGCTGGCACGCAATTCCGCGGTGGACAGGATCCTCACTGCGGGCACCGCGAACCTGGCACGCGCCAACATTGATTTCCCGCTGAGCATCACCCCGGTGCTCGAGGCCCTGGAGGAGCAGGTGGTGCTCTTGCGCCTCTTCTCCGAGCTGGAGCAGGACGCCCATGGCATCGCTGTGGGCATCGGGGCCGAGAACCAGTACGGTGCGCTGACCGAGGCCTCGGTCGTCGCCACCGGCTACGGCCCCGGCGAGCAGGCCATGATCGGCGTGCTGGGCCCCACCCGGATGAACTACCCCACCTCGATGGCCGCCGTGCGTGCCGTCGCCCGATACCTGTCACGAATCCTGGCCGGCTGATGCGGGTCGCCAGCAATTTTTTGAAGTACGAAAGGACACAGCGAGCACTGTGAGCACCCATTACGAAGTCCTGGGCGTCAGCAAGGACGCCACCGGCGAGGAAATCAAGAAGGCCTACCGCAAGCTGGCCCGCAAGCTGCACCCGGATGTGAACCCCGGCGAGGATGCCAGCGAGAAATTCAAGCTGGTCACCCGCGCCTACGAGGTGCTCTCGGATGCGGACAAGCGCGCCAACTACGACGCCACCGGCAACGAGAACGGCAACGGCCAGACCGGTTTCGGCGGCGGCGGCGGTTTCGGCGGGGGGTTCGGGGACATCTTCGAGCAGTTCTTCGGCGGCGGCGGCGGGGCGCAGGGCCCGGCCTCGCGCACCCAGCGCGGCCGCGACGCGCTGATCACCGCCACCATCGACCTGGGCGACGCCGTCGCCGGAACGGTCTACCCGCTGGAGATGGAAACGGCCGTGACCTGCTCCACCTGCCAGGGCAGCTGCTGCCGCCCGGGCACCTCCCCGGTCACCTGCACCATCTGCCACGGCGCCGGCCAGATCCAGCGCCCGGTGCGCTCCTTCCTGGGCCAGATGATGACGGTGGAGACCTGTGCCGCCTGCCGCGGCTTCGGCACCACCATCGAAGACCCCTGCATCGACTGCAGCGGCCAGGGCCGGGTCCGCGAGCGCATCTCCAAGCAGCTGAAGATTCCCGCCGGCGTGGCCAGCGGCACCCGCATCCATCTGGCCAACCAGGGCGAGGCGGGCCCCGGCGGCGGCCCCAACGGCGACCTCTACGTGGAGATCGAGGTGCGTCGGCACAAGATCTTCGAACGCGACGGGGTGGACCTGCACGCGCGCATGAACGTGCCGATGACCGCCGCCGCCCTGGGCGCGGACCTGGACCTGGAGACCTTCGACGGTTCCCAGGTCATCGAGGTCGAATCCGGTGCCCAGTCGGGTGACACCGTGCGCCTTCCCGGGCTCGGCGTCCCGCGCCTGCGCGGCGGCAAGCGCGGGGACATCATCGTGCACCTGCACGTCGAGACCCCCACCAAGGTCGACGCGGCGCAGCGCGAGCTGCTCGAACAGCTGGCCAAGCTCCGCGGCGAGGAATTCGCCGAGGGCCGCATGGAAAACAGCGGCGGCATGTTCTCCCGCCTGCGCGGGAAGCTGGGCAACCTGGGCGCATGAGCAACCAGTGCTTCTTCCTTCCCGCCGGTGAGCTTGCCGGTGCGCGCACGGGCACCGAACTGCACCTGGACGGGCCCGAGGGCCACCATGCGGTGACGGTCAAGCGCGTGCGGGCCGGGGAACTGATCGATTTGGTCGACGGGTCCGGGGTGCGCGCCATCGCCGAGGTCACCGACACGCAGAAGTCCGCGCTCGAGGCGATCGTGCGCGCCCTGGAGGTCGAGGCCGCCGCACCGGTGGGCATCACCTTGGTCCAGGCCCTGGCCAAGGGCGACCGCGACCTGCAGGCCGTGGAATCCGCGGTCGAGCTGGGCATCGATGCGGTGCGGCCCTGGCAGTCGGACCGCGCGATCGTGCGCTGGAACGAGGCCAAGGCGGCCAAGGCGCTGGGCAAGTGGGAATCCACGGTGCTGGCGGCGCTGAAGCAATCCCGCCGCACCTTCCTGCCCGAGGTCCGCCCGATGCTCACCAGCTCCGGGCTGGCCCGGGACATCGCCGCGCGCGCCTCCTCCGGGGTGCCGACCCTGGTGGTGATCCTGCACGAAGCCGGAACCGACTCGTTGGCAGCGGTGGTGGCCCAATGGCTTGAAGTCAACCCGCCGGCACCGTCCGCCGGGGCCGGCGCGCGACCGGAAGTCACGCTGGTGGTGGGCCCGGAGGGCGGGATCTCCGATGCCGAGCTTGAGAAGTTCATCGCGGCCGGGGCCAAGGTCGCGCTGCTGGGCAGCCACGTGCTGCGGGCCTCCACCGCCGGCCCTGCCGCGCTGGTGCTGGTGCGCCACCTGCTCGGCCAGCTCTAGGGAGCCGGCTGCCGGCCCGCTCCGACGAAGAAGCAACATGCACAGAGGGATCCCCCTTTTCGGGGGATCCCTTCCGTGCATGTGGTGGGTATCGTTGCCGCGGTCCGGCTACTTGGTGACGGTGAAGTCCTTGGATTCGGTGCCGGCGTGGCGACCGGTGGCGGCGTCGATTCCCCAGGCGGAGAAGGTGTAGTTGCCCGGCGCCAGCACATAGGTGAAGGAGAACTCGTTGTGGCCCAGCGAATCCCCGCCCGTGTGCAGGTCGCCGGAGGCCACGACCTGGTTGTCCTCGGGGGATTCCCCGCGGCGGGTGATCTCCCAGGACTCCCCGCCGGAGAACGATGCGCTGACCCCGTGGAAGGTGACCTGGCCGGCCTTCTCGGTGCCGCCGAACTGCGGGTCGATGATCCACAGCGGGGCGGCCAGGTGGACGTCACGCACGAAGTTGTGGTCGAGCGGGATCTGGCCGAAGGCCTCGTAGCCCGATTCCCCGTCGACCAGGATCCGCACGCTTGGCTCCAGGCCCTCGGCGAGGATTCCGGCATTCGCGGCGGCGGCGGTGGCGGTGTAGACCAGCTGGGCAATGGAACGCTCGGCCAGGCCCGCATCGACTTCCGAGCCGAAGGCCTTGGCCGAAAGGTCCACGGTGATCACGTTGTCGGGGCTGACGGAGGCCCCCACCGCGGCACTGGGTCGCCAGGCACTGAAGTAGCGCGGGTCTGCGGGCTTCTGGGTGAGCATGTAGCGGACCGAATCGGCGATCGGGTCGGCGGCGTCCTTGACCCGGACAAACTCGCGGTACAGGGACACGGTCCCGTCGTTCTCCGCCAACCAGTACACCGGGACGTGGGGGTTGGTGTTCAACGATTCCATTTCCACGCTCGAGAGCGGGGTGGGGGTCTGCACGCTGGTGGCGGCCTTCGGCATCGAGTACTGGTCGGTCGCCGAGCCCAGACCGCAGGCCGCAAGGGTGCCGAGCACCACGGTGAGGCCCAGCACCGCAAGGCGGGTCCGGGAGGAACTACGTGAACAGGACATCTTAATGGGAAAGCTCTCTGGCAAGTTGCTGGGCGGGGGAACCGGTGAAGCCGGATTCGCGAGGGGGAGACCCGCTTCCGGTTCCAACCCAGCTTGGCATAACTTGATGAACGGTAGGCAGCAAAACCCGTCGATCCGCAGGACTGTTGCCTGATTGATATCTGCCAACCGAAGTTGTGCCCGAATCGTTGCACATTTGCTTCAGATACCTTTCGCGCTCAGGTTTCCGTCCCGCTTGCCGCGGGTTCCGGAGCCCCCGCCCGGCTTCGAAGGCACACCGGCCGCCGGTCGGGGCGCGGCCATCCACGATAGGATTGAGCCTGTGCAGGGAACCATGGCAGCGGAAGGACCGCGGGCGCCATTCGCCGGCACGGAATGCGGAGGCTGCAACAGTCGTATGGACCAACAAGTGAGCCAGGAGGACCGGCCCCGGGGAACCGACGCGCTGGTCCAATTCGACAGTTCGGACCAAATGGTCGCCACCCTCGGCGCGCACGACGAATTGCTGCGCGTGATCACCGGGGCCTACCCGCAGGTGGAGCTCCACGCCCGCGGCAACGACCTGCGGGTTTCCGGGGACGCGACCCAGGCCCACAAGGCCCTGCGCGTCATCACCGAGGCCCGCACGCTGGCCGGCAACGGCACCCGCATTTCCGCCCACACCATCGAGCAGCTCGTGCGCATGCTGGAGAGCTCCGGCTCCGAGAACGGATCGTCGGTGCTGGGCCTGAAAATCCTTTCGGGCCGCGGCAAGGCCATCCGCCCCAAGACCGTGAACCAGAAGTCCTACGTCGATGCCATCGACACCAACACCGTGATCTTCGGCATCGGGCCCGCGGGCACCGGCAAGACCTACCTGGCCATGGCCAAGGCGGTCGCCGCGCTGCAGGCCAAGGAGGTCAGCCGCATCATCCTGACCCGCCCGGCCGTCGAGGCGGGGGAGAAGCTGGGCTTTTTGCCCGGCACCCTCACCGACAAGATCGACCCCTACCTGCGCCCGCTCTACGACGCTCTGCACGACATGATCGAACCGGATTCGATGCCCCGGCTGCTGGCCGCCGGCACCATCGAGGTCGCCCCGCTGGCCTACATGCGCGGGCGCACCCTGAACGACGCGTTCATCATCCTCGACGAGGCGCAGAACACCACGCCCGAACAGATGAAGATGTTCCTCACCCGCCTGGGCTTCGGCTCCAAGATCGTGGTCACCGGCGACATCACCCAGGTCGATTTGCCCGGGGGCACCAAGTCCGGGCTGCGCGTGGTCACCGAGATCCTCGAGGGCGTGGACGACATCGCCTTCTGCGAACTCGACGCCACCGACGTGGTCCGCCACCGCCTGGTCGGCGCGATCGTGGGCGCCTACGAGCGCTGGACCGTGCGCCAGGACCCCAACTTCAACCGTTCCAAGGCCCGCGCCAGGCGGCGCGCCGGCGGCGGACGGAACCCCGAACACCCCACAGAGACGAAGCAGCCGGGCACAGCGCCCGCGAACCAGGAGCACGCCCCATGAGCGTAGAGGTCAACAACGAGTCCGCGATTGCCGCGGACCTGGAGCGCATCAGCGCGCTGGGTCGCCACATCCTGGCCGAACTGTACGTGCACCCGGAAACCGACGTGTCGATCATCCTGCTCGACGAGGAGCCGATGAGCGCGCTGCACGTGGAGTGGATGGACCTCGAGGGCCCCACCGACGTGATGAGCTTCCCCATGGACGAGCTGCGCCCCGGCACCCCCGGCTCGCCCACCGCGGCCGGGATGCTTGGGGACATCGTGATCTGCCCGCAGGTCGCCACCACCCAGGCCGCCACCGGGGGACATTCGGTGGAGGACGAGATCCTGCTGCTGGCCACCCACGGCATGCTGCACCTTTTGGGCTTCGACCACGCCGAACCCGATGAAAAAGAAGTCATGTTCTCCCTGCAGCGGGCGCTGCTCGAAGGTTTCCTGGGCCGCCCCGCACCCCGGGAGACGATGGACTAGTGACCGCGACCATTCTCGCGATCTGTGCGCTGGTGTTCATCCTCAGTGCCGCCATGCTCACGGCCGCCGAGTCGGCCTACCTCTACCTCTCGCGCCAGCAGGCCGAGGCGCTGCGCAGCGAATACGGCCAGAAGCACCTGAGCAACATCCTCGCCGAATCGCTGAGCCACACCCACGCCGTGCGCTTCTGGCGCATCTGGTTCGAGACCGCTTCCGCGGTCGCGGTCGCGCTGTTCTACCACGACCTTTTGGACAACATCTGGGTCGTGGGCCTGCTGGCCACCGTCACCATGGCCGCGGTCAGCTTCGTGCTGGTCGGCGTCTCCCCGCGGCGCTACGGGCGTTCCCATGCCGAATCGGTGGTGCGCCACACCGCGCCGCTGGTCCGGTTCCTGCGCGTGCTCCTGGGCCCGATCCCGGCCTGGCTGGTGGGCATCGGCAAGGCCATGAGCCCGCGCTCGGTCGCCGAGGACGAGGGCTTCCTGTCCAAGGAGCGCCTGCGCGACCTGGTGGACCGTGCCACCGAGGGCGACGAACTGGAGGACGATGCGGCGGAAATCATCAACTCGGTCTTCGACATGGAAGACACCTACGTCCGCTCGGTGATGGTCCCGCGCACCGACATGGTCACCATCGACAAGGGCGAGGGGCTCAACGCGGCCATGGACCTGTTCCTGGCCTCGGGCTGCTCGCGCGTCCCGGTGATCGGGGAGGACGCCGATGACATCTTCGGCATCGTCTACCTCAAGGACGTGGCCTACCGGCTGCACCTGAGTCCGGACTCGACCGACAAGGTCGAGGACCTGGCCCGCAAGACCCGCTACGTCCCGGAATCCAAGTCCGTGGCCGAACTGCTGCCCGAGCTGCAGCAGGAATCTACGCACATGGCCATCGTCATCGACGAGTACGGCGGCACCGCCGGACTGGTCACCCTCGAGGACCTCATCGAGGAAATCGTCGGGGAGATCGACGACGAATACGACCGGGCCAAGATTGAGATCGAGGACCTGGGCGACGGCAGCTTCGTGGTGCGCGCCCACACCTCCATCGACGACCTCGGCGAGCTCTTCGACATCGACATCGAGGAAGACGAGGTCGACTCGGTGGGCGGGCTGCTGGGCAAGGTGCTCGAATCGGTGCCGGTGCTCGGATCGCACGCCAGCTTCGAGGGCATCGAGATGAAGGTCCTCTCATTGAGCGGACGACGCAACCGGATCGGCAAGATCCTGGTGCGCAAGGCAGAAGAACAACCCAAGACCGGCGAACACCTCGCCGACAAGGATGCAGGGCATCACAAGGAGCAATCATGAGCCGGAACATCAAGAAGCCACAGATGCTGCCCACCGGAGGCTGGCCCGAGGACTTCCGCGCCGGGTTCACCTCCTTCGTGGGCCGCCCCAACGCGGGCAAGTCGACGCTGACCAACGCGTTGGTGGGCCAGAAGGTCGCCATCACCTCGGCCAAGCCGCAGACCACCCGGCACACCATCCGCGGCATCGTGCACCGCGAGGACGCGCAGCTGATCCTGGTCGACACCCCGGGCCTGCACCGCCCGCGCACCCTGCTGGGCCAGCGCCTCAACGACCTGGTGGCGGACACGCTCTCCGAGGTCGACGCCATCGGCTTCTGCCTGCCGGCCAACGAGAAGATCGGCCCGGGCGACAGGTTCATCGCCACCCAGCTGGCGCAGCTGCAGAAGAAGCCCATCGTCGCGATCGTGACCAAGGCCGACACCGTGGACCGGGCCGCGCTGATGGCGCAGCTGCTCGCGGTCACCCAGCTCGGGGTCGACACCCTGGGCGAGGGCGGCTGGGCGGCGGTCGTGCCGGTCTCGGCCACCAAGGACTTCCAGGTCTCCGAGGTCGCCGACGTGCTGGTCAAGCAGATGCCGCTGTCCCCGCCGCTGTACCCGGACGGGGAGCTGACCGACGAGCCGGAGGCCAAGATGGTCTCCGAGCTGATCCGCGAGGCCGCATTGGAGGGCGTGCGCGACGAGCTTCCGCACTCCCTGGCCGTGGTCGTGGAGGAAATGGTTCCGCGCGAGGGACGCCCCGAGGACAGCCCGCTGCTGGATGTGCGGGTGAACCTCTACGTGGAGCGCCCCAGCCAGAAGGCCATCATCATCGGCAAGGGCGGGGCGCGCCTGCGCGACGTCGGAACCCGTTCGCGCAAGGGGATCGAGGCGCTGCTGGGCACCCGGGTCTACCTGGACCTGCACGTGAAGATCGCCAAGGAATGGCAGCGCGACCCCAAGCAGCTGGGCAAGCTCGGCTTCTAGCCACCCCGGCGGACCCGGGCGCAACGGGTGTCCCGGTTTTCCGGGGCACCCCTTGCTATGTGACACGCACCCGCAACAATTAGGTGACCTGCTTCATGGGCGGGCGGAGGTCGATGTTATGGTGATCTTGTGCATTTCGGACTACTTCTACTAAGCCGCCGCGGCGAGACCCAGACAGGACTCTAACGCGTCCTTCGGCCGACCCCTCGCTGCGGAGTCACCCATTGTCCCGGCCCACTTTCGCACCACCAAGGAAAAGGCCCACCAGAAATGCAAAACATGCAAAAGCCCTCCGGAATGCCCATCCACAAGTATGTGCCGTTCCAGGACCAGATCAACGTCTCGCTGCCCGACCGCACCTGGCCGGACAAGTACATCACCCAGGCCCCGCGCTGGTGCGCAGTCGACCTGCGTGACGGCAACCAGGCGCTGATCGACCCGATGAGCCCCGAGCGCAAGCACAAGATGTTCGACCTGCTCGTGAAGATGGGCTTCAAGGAGATCGAGGTCGGGTTCCCCTCGGCCTCGCAGACCGACTTCGACTTCGTCCGCCAGCTCATCGAGCGCGGCATCCCGGACGACGTGACCATCCAGGTCCTCACCCAGTCCCGCGAACACCTGATCGAGCGCACCTACGAGGCGCTCGAGGGCGCGAAGCAGGCCATCGTGCACCTGTACAACTCCACCTCGGTGCTCCAGCGCCGCGTGGTGTTCAACCAGGACCAGGACGGCATCGTCGACATCGCGCTGACCGGCGCGCGGCTGTGCAAGAAGTACGAGGAACAACTGGTCGGCACCAAGATCACCTATGAATACTCGCCCGAGTCCTTCACCGGCACCGAGCTGGAATTCGCCAAGCGCATCTCCGATGCCGTGGCCGAGGTCCTCGAGGCCTCCCCGGAAAACAAGATGATCCTGAACCTGCCGGCAACCGTGGAAATGGCCACCCCCAACGTGTACGCGGACTCCATCGAGTGGATGCACCGCAACCTGGCCAACCGCGACTCCATCGTGCTCTCCCTGCACCCGCACAATGACCGCGGCACCGGCGTCGCCGCCGCCGAGCTGGGCTACCTGGCCGGCGCCGACCGCATCGAGGGCTGCCTCTTCGGCAACGGGGAGCGCACCGGCAACGTCGACCTGGTCACCCTGGGCATGAACATGTTCGGCCAGGGCATCGACCCGATGCTGGACTTCTCGGACATGGACGAGATCCGCCGCACCGTCGAATACTGCAACCAGCTGCCGGTCCCGGAACGTTCCCCCTACGGCGGGGACCTGGTCTTCACCGCCTTCTCCGGCTCCCACCAGGACGCCATCAAGAAGGGCTTCGAGTCCATGGAGGCCGACGCCAAGGCGGCTGGCAAGACCATCGACGAGATCACCTGGGGCGTGCCCTACCTCCCGGTGGACCCGAAGGACATAGGCCGATCCTACGAGGCCGTGATCCGCGTGAACTCGCAGTCCGGCAAGGGCGGGGTCGCCTACCTGCTGAAGAACGAGCACTCGCTGGATCTGCCGCGCCGCGCGCAGATCGAGTTCTCCGGGGTCATCCAGCGCAAGACCGACGGGGAGGGCGGGGAAATCTCCTCGGCCGCGATCTGGAACGTGTTCCAGGACGAGTACCTGCCGGTCACCGAGGGCTCGGACCACGAGCCGTGGGGCCGCTTCAAGCTCGGCTCGGCCACCGCTGACACCGCCGAGGACGGAAGCTTCGAGCTGACCACCACGCTGGTCATCGACGGGGTTCCGCACCGCCGCTCGGCCACCGGCAACGGCCCGATCAACGCCCTGGTGAACATCCTGGGCAACGAGGGCGTGGACGTGCGCGTGCTGGACTTCTCCGAGCACGCCCTGTCCGAGGGCGGCAACGCCTCCGCGGCCGCGTACGTCGAGGCGGCCGTGGGCGAGCGCGTGCTCTGGGGCGTGGGCGTTGACACCAACACCACCATGTCCTCGCTCAAGGCACTGATCTCCGCGGTCAACCGCGCGGTGCGCGACCTGGCCTAGACCCCATCGACGACCCCGGCCCCGGGCGTGCACACGGACACACCTCCCGTGCACGCCCGGGGCCGGCTTTGTCTGGGATCATGTATACGTGTCACGTTCAACTTTCGCAGCCAAGAGCTACCGCACCCGCGGCATTGTCCTGCGCACCCACAAACTGGGCGAGGCCGACCGGATCATCACGCTGCTGAGCCCCGAGCTCGGGGTGGTGCGCGCGGTCGCCAAGGGCGTGCGGCGGACCAGCTCCAAGCTGGGGGCCACCCTGGAACCCTTCATGGAGGTCGAGGCGCAGATCGTCGCCGGACGCTCGCTTCACACCATCATCCAGGCCCAGCTGCGCCACCCCTACGGGCAGGCACTCGTGGCCGACTACTCGGCCTACACCGCCGGCGCGGCCATGCTGGAGACCGCCGAACGGCTCACCGACTCCGAGGCCGATTCCCTCGGCGCGCAATACCGGCTGCTGCACGGGGCCCTGGCCACCCTGGCCCGCGGCGGGCACGAACCGGGCACCGTGCTGGACTCCTACCTGCTGCGCGCCCTGGCCGCCGCGGGCTGGGCGCCGAGCTTCACCCACTGCGTGCGCTGCGGGGCGGTGGGCCCGCACCAGGCCATCAACGTGCCCCTGGGCGGGGTGGTCTGCCACGACTGCCGGCCCGCCGGCTCGATGTCCCCTTCCGCGGCCACCATCACGCTGCTTGCCGCGCTGCTGGAGGGCGACTGGGAAACCGTGGACGCCGCCGATGCGCCCACCCGCGCCCAGGCCGGGACCATCACGGCCAACTACCTCCAATGGCACCTTGAACGAGCCGTCAAATCCCTCAAACTCGTGGAGCGACAATGAGCAAACCCCCCAAGATCACCGGCAAGCCCGGACCCGGCGTCCCGGCCTCCCGCCCGGGCGACGCCCCGATGCCCTACATCCAGCCCGAGCTGATCCCACAGCACGTGGCGATCGTGATGGACGGCAACGGCCGCTGGGCCAACGCGCGCGGCCTGCCCCGCACCGAGGGCCACCGTGCCGGGGAAGCGGCACTGCTGGACGTGATGGCCGGGGCCGTGCAGATGGGCATCAAGTACGTCTCTGTCTACGCCTTCTCCACCGAGAACTGGAAGCGCAGCCCCGAGGAGGTCCGCTTCCTGATGGGCTTCTCCCGCGACGTGCTGCGCCGCCAACGCAACACCCTGGACGGCTGGGGCGTGCGGATCCGCTGGGCGGGACGCGAACCGCGGCTTTGGCGCTCCGTGGTCAACGAGCTCAAGGCCGCCGAGGAACTCACCGCCTTGAACCAGACCTGCCAGCTGACCATGTGCGTGAACTACGGGGGCCGGGCGGAAATCGCCGACGCCGTGAAGGCCATCGCCGAACAGGTCGCCGCCGGAACCCTGAAGCCCTCGCAGGTCACCGAGAAGACCGTGGCCAGGCACCTGGACGAACCCGAGATGCCCGACGTCGACCTGTTCCTGCGCACCAGCGGCGAGCAGCGCACCTCAAACTTCCTGCTCTGGCAGTCCGCCTACGCCGAGATGGTGTTCATCGACGAGCTGTGGCCCGACGTGGACCGCACCACGCTGTGGGATGCGGTGCGCGAATACGCCAGCCGCGACCGGCGCTACGGGGGAGCGGTGGACAAGCCCGCGGTGCCGCCCGGAAGCTAGCCCGCAGGGCGTTCTCTCGCCGCGGCGCGCACGCCGTGCCCGGGCAGGTACCCGTTTCCCCAGCGGTCGATCGCCGCATAGGCCGCGGCCCGCGGTTCGGGCTGGGACGCGAACACATCATGCATGGCCCCGGCGATGAGTGTGTTTGCCACCTCGGAACCCAGGCGGAGGGATCGGTCGCGCACCACCTGCACCTCCAGCACCGAGTCGTGGTGAAGCATCGACTCGTCAAAGTTGGTGCCCAGGTGCGAAGTCTTCGAGGTCAGCACGAGCACCGGCACCTTGATGTCCAGGCCCCGTGAGACCTCGCGGTGCCCGGCCATCACCGCGGTGATCCAGCCGGCGGTCACCGGGAAGGCCACGGCCGGACGCCACAGCGGATGCAGGTCCCAGGAACCTTGGGCCTGCCGGCTCATGGAGCGCCAGTAGTTGTCCAGTTCCGGCAGGTGCAGCTTGGCCCGCGGGCGCCGCCGTGCAATGGGCTCGACCACGCCCTGGGCGGCGTAGCGCACCAGGTAGCTGCCCTGCATCTCCAGCCACGGGCTGTTGAGAATCAGTGCCTGGAACGCGTCCGGGTTGCGGTTGACCCAGAGGCTTGCCACCAGCCCTCCGGTCGAATGCGCCACGCAGATCCCCGTCGCGTCCGCGCCTTCCAGCGAACGGATCATGTCCAGGGCCGCGGCCAGGTCCTCGTCGTATTCACCCAGGGAAGCGGTGAAGCCGGGGTTCAGGTGATGGGGGCGCAGGCTGCGCCCGTAGCGGCGCAGGTCCAACGCATAGAACGCGTAGCCGCGGTCTGTCCAATACCGCGCCAGTTCGGCGTTGTAGAAGTAGTCGCTCCAGCCATGCACCGCCAGCACGAATCCGGAGGTCCCGGGGGCGCCCGTCGCCCGGGCCGGTGATGCGGAGACCGGCCGGGGCCACCACCTCTCCAGGGCCGCGCCGAGCCGGGAGGCCACGGTGGGGCGCACGTGCGCGGGCTGCGGGGCGGGGAGCCGGTGGCGCACCAGCGTGGCACACAATTCGCCCTCCGCATCGGCGCCCAGCGGCAGGGTCGTGTAGCTGAACCCCTCGCCCAGGATGTCGGGCTCCCAGGCGCCGGGCCGGGTCGTTGAGCTGAAGTCCGGCCAGGCGGCGCTGGGGTCGTTCTCCGGCGGGGGCACGGACCTGGAACCGAGGGAGGAGGCGTGCGACATGTGTCGAGCATAACGAACTTGAAGTTGTTAGGAAGCGTGGTTGCGGGGAAGACTAGGAACCATGCGCATCTACCCCACGATTTTCCGCCTCGTTTTCACGAAGATGGATCCCGAAAAGGCACACCACTTTTCCTTCGACGCCCTGCGGCTGGCAGAGAAGCTCGGGGTCTCGGGCATCTACCGGAAACTGTGTGCCCCCGACCCGTCGCTGCGCCGCACCGTGATGGGCATCGACTTCCCCTCGCCCTTCGGCCTGGCCGCCGGATTCGACAAGGAAGGCGCGGGCATCCCGGCGCTGGCGGACCTGGGCTTCGGCCACGTGGAGGTCGGCACCGTCACCGGTGCCGCGCAGAGCGGCAACGAGAAGCCGCGGCTCTTCCGCCTGGTGGAGGACAAGGCGGTCATCAACCGCATGGGATTCAACAACGACGGGGCGCACGCGGTGGCCCCGCGCATCCGCGCCGCACGCCTGGCACTGGCCGGCCGCTACGGCGCGCGTCGGCCGGTGATCGGCGTGAACATCGGCAAGACCAAGGTCGTCGAGCTCGAGGACGCCATCGAGGACTACCTGGTCTCCACCCGCGAACTGGCCGTCCACGCCGATTACCTGGTGGTCAATGTGTCCTCGCCCAACACCCCGGGGCTGCGCCTGCTCCAGGGCGTGGAGACGCTGCGGCCGCTGCTGGCCGCCGTGGGCGCCGAGGCCGACCGGGTCGCCGGCCGCCACGTGCCGCTGCTGGTCAAGATCGCCCCGGACCTGAACGACGAGGACATCGCCGACGTTGCCACCCTGGCCACCGAGCTGAAGCTGGACGGCATCATCGCCACCAACACCACCATTGCCCGCGAACCGCTGGCCAGCGACGCGTTCAAGGTCGCCGAGCTGGGTGCCGGGGGATTGAGCGGGGCCCCGCTGAAGGCCCGCTCGCTCGCGGTGCTCAAGGTGCTGCGCGAGAAGCTGCCCGACTCCATGGCGATCATCTCCGTCGGCGGGGTGAGCACCGGTGCGGACGTGATCGAGCGCCTTGAGGCCGGTGCCGACCTGGTCCAGGGCTACACCGCGTTCCTCTACGAGGGCCCGTTCTGGGTCCGCGGCATCAACAAGGCCCTGGCCGAGGCGCAGGCCCAGGGCCGGTCGCTGGCCAGGAAGTAGCGTCCAACACCCTCGCGGGCCCGTTGCACCGAACCGTCGGTGCAACGGGCCCGCGGTGTTTGGGGGCACTGTGCCCGGATGGGCACCGGTCGCCCGGCGCCCCCGGCCCAGAGGCAGGGCCGCCAGCCGGGCAGCGAAAAGGCGTGTGGCGCTCCGGGCGGGAATCGGTGTTCCCGGGCCGGGCGCCACACGCCTTGGTGTGGTTTCCTGAACGCTGGTGCGTCTCCTTAGCGCGGGGCCTCGCCGCGGCGGACCTGCGGCTTGGGCAGGCGCAACTTGCGGAATTGCATGCCGCGCATGACGGCGTAGTACATCACGCCGCGCTCGACGGAACCGAAGCGGGCAACCAGCGCCTTCTTCAGCATCCGGGTCATGATGAACGAATCGATGGCCACCAGGCCCACCAGGATCCACAGGGCGAAGGTCACGTAGACCGTCACCTGCGGGAACTTCGAGAGGCTCAGCGAGACGATCAGGAAGGCGAACACCGCGAACATCAGGTATTCGCCGACCATGAAGCGGCGGTCCACGAAGTCGCGGGCGAAGCGCTTCTGCGGTCCCTGGTCGCGGGCCGCCATGAAGCGTTCGTCGCCGGTCTCGTTGGCCAGCCGCATGCGGTTCTGCGCCTCGAGGCGCTGGGCGCGCTCGGCCGCGCGCGCCAGCTTGCGGTCGGTGGGAACCAGCGGTCGCTGGTTCTGCGCCTGCTGCACGCTGCGCTTCGGGGTAGGGGCATTCTTGCCTACGGGCTTTGTGGTCTCATCTGTGGGCGCTTCCGCGGAAGCTGCCGTATCTTTCTTGCGTCCAAACACCTTGCCAGTCTAGCTTGCGCCCGGCATGCCGCCGGCATCGGCCACACGGTGCGGTTGTAGGCTCTTTGGTATGACTACCAAGAACACCGCCGACCCGGCGTCTTTCGGCGTGGATCGCGATGCACTGAGCACCCACGTCGACCACGACTTCGACCGCATTGTCACCGAACTGCGCAACCTGGTGGCGATCCCCGGGATCGCCTGGGAATCGTTCGACCCGAACCAGCTTGACCGCAGTGCCGAGGCAGTGGCGCAGCTGGTGCGCGACGCGGGCATGGAGCAGGTCGAGATCCTGCGCGTGCCCACTGCCTCCGGCGCGATGGGCGGCCCGGCCATCGTGGCCAACCGACCGGCCGCCGACGGCAAGCCCACCATCCTCCTGTATGCGCACCACGACGTGCAGCCCCCGGGGGCCGAGGAGCTGTGGAACACCAAGCCCTTCGAAGCGACGGAAATCGACGGGCGGCTCTACGGCCGCGGCGCCGCCGACGACAAGGCCGGGATCATGGTGCACATTGCCGCCCTGCGCGCGGTGCTGGACACCGTCGCGGACTTCGGCCTGGGCGTGACCTTCTTCCTGGAGGGGGAGGAGGAAGCCGGATCGCCGAGCTTCCGCCGGTTCCTGGAGACCCACCGCGACCGCCTCGAGGCGGATGTCATCGTCGTGGCCGACTCCTCCAACTGGAAGGTCGGGGTCCCGGCCCTGACCACGTCGCTGCGCGGCATGGTCGGGGGAGTGGTCGAGGTCCGCACCCTGGGCCACGCGGTGCACTCGGGCATGTTCGGCGGGCCGGTGCTCGATGCGCCGACGGTGGCGGCACGGCTGATCTCCACCTTCCACGACGCGCAGGGCAATGTCGCGATCAAGGGGCTGGTCTCCAACGACAACGCCGTCGTCGACTACCCCGAAGACGCGTTCCGCGCGGACTCCTCGGTACTGGATTCCGTGGCGCTGGCCGGGTCCGGCAACATCGCCGACCGGCTGTGGAACAAGCCGGCACTGTCCATCATCGGCATGGACATCCCCTCCGTCGCGGTTTCCTCCAACACCCTCTTGCCTTCCACGCGCTTCAAGCTGAGCCTGCGCGTGGCACCGGGCCAGGACCCGGAGACCGCCACCGAGGCGGTGCGCGCACACATCATGTCCCAGGACCTGGGCGGCGCGCAGGTCACCTTTGAGTCGGACGAGGCCGGGCAGTCCTTTGCCACAGACACCTCGGCCCCGGCCGCACAGGCGAGCCTCTGGGCGCTGGGGGAGGCCTGGGGCGTACCGGCCGTGGAGACCGGCATCGGCGGCTCCATCCCGTTCATCTCGGACCTGCTGGAGGTCTTCCCTGCCGCACAGATCCTGGTCACCGGCGTGGAAGACCCCGATTCGCGGGCGCATTCGGCCAATGAGTCGCTGCACCTGGGCGATTTCCGTCACGCAATTTTGGCTGAGGCGTTGCTCTTGGCACGCTTGAACAACCACGGGCTCTGAGGCCCGGGGGGCGGTGCCGCGACATCATTTGCTGCAACGCCGTACCATTGGAAGGTGAGGGGCCGCGCTTGAGGCGTAGCCCAAGTGAGCAGTATATGGAGGATCACGCATGACAACTGCAGCCAATGAGACCACCGCAGACACCACCGAGCTTCCGAGCCACGAGGTCAAGCTTTCGGAGGTCGCAGCAGAAAAGGTCCGTTCACTGCTTGAACAGGAAGGCCGCACCGATCTTCGGTTGCGCGTCGCCGTTCAGCCAGGGGGATGCTCGGGCCTGATTTACCAGCTCTACTTCGACGAGCGCCTGCTTGAAGGCGACGCGGTGAAGGACTACGACGGCGTTGAAGTTGTCGTGGACAAGATGAGCGTTCCCTACCTGGACGGGGCTTCGATCGACTTCGAAGACACGATTTCCAAGCAGGGCTTCACCATCGACAATCCAGCTGCCGGAGGCTCTTGCGCCTGTGGAGATTCCTTCCACTAACCCGGAACCAAATGCACCGCCCAAACGTTGAGACATCTTCGTCCCTGGGCGGTGTTTTGGTCGGCATTCGCGTGCCCGAGAGGGTAAGCTCTACGATAAGTAGTAAAACTATGGTTTTCTTCGACCTCATCAGCGTTGATTCACTTGAGTCCGGCCGCTGGGCGTCGAAGACTCATTCAGCACCAACAAAGAGGAAGGGCCGTCTGTGAGTTCGCAAGACCGAACCAGCAGCCGCCGGAAAGGCGTAGCCAAAGTCTTGGCTATTGCCGGCTCCGGCGCGTTGTTGTTGACGGGATGTTCAGCGGAAGTCCAGCGAGGTTGGCTCCCAAACGTCGAACGTGACACCACCAACCACACCGGTATGATCCAGGATCTCTGGGTCAACACGTGGATTACCGTACTTCTGATCGGTATCCTGACGTGGGGCCTGATGCTTTGGTGCATCATTGCCTACCGCCGCCGCAAGAATGACACTGGCTACCCGCGCCAGCTCAGCTATAACTTGCCCATCGAAATTTTCTACACGGCTGTGCCTCTCGTAATGGTCTTGACGTTCTTTACGTTCTCCGACCACACGGAAAAGGCCATCAACGCCCCGGTGGATTCCGAGCTCGTCGTCGACGTCCGTGCCAAGCAGTGGGCATGGGACTACAACTACAGCTACATGGGCCAGGAAAAGTACGACGCAACCGTTCAGGCCCACCTGACCGGTGAGGCCGGCCGCAAGGCCGAACTCCCGACGTTGTACTTGCCGGTTGGAAAGACCGTCACGCTCGAGCTGAACAGCCGTGATGTCATCCACTCGTTCTGGGTTCCTGCGTTCCTGCAGAAGATGGATATGTTCCCGGGCCACACCAACTACATCTACCTCACCCCGCAGGTCGAAGGGCAGTTCGACGGCAAGTGCGCCGAGCTTTGCGGCGAGTACCACTCCGAGATGCTCTTCAACGTGAAGGTAGTGTCCGAAGGCGAATTCCTGAACCACCTGGCCACCCTGAAGGATGGCCACATCGGTGAAGACCAAGACCGCAAGCCGGGCGAGGTCAACCAGGTTTCGGCCCACACCTCGGAAGGAAAGTAATCCGTCGTGACTACCTATGAATACGCTACAGACGAGGCCAAAACACTTGCGCCTCGCGTGGTTCCGATCTCCAAGGGACGGATCTTCGTCAACTGGATCACTTCCACTGACCACAAGACCATCGGGTACATGTACCTGATTTCCTCCTTCGTGTTCTTCTGCATCGGCGGTGTGATGGCCCTGGTCATCCGCGCCGAGCTGTTCGAACCGGGCATGCAGATCCTGCAGACCAAGGAGCAGTACAACCAGCTGTTCACCATGCACGGCACCATCATGCTGTTGATGTTCGCCACCCCGCTCTTCGCAGGGTTCACGAACGTCATGATGCCGCTGCAGATCGGCGCACCGGACGTGGCCTTCCCACGACTGAACGCCCTGGCCTTCTGGTTCTTCTCCTTCGGCTCGACCATCGCGTTGGCCGGATACCTGACCCCGCAGGGTGCAGCCTCCTTCGGCTGGTTCGCCTACGCACCACTGTCGAACACCACCTTCAGCCCCGGCGTCGGCGGTGACCTCTGGGTCTTCGGCCTGGCCCTGTCGGGCTTCGGCACCATCCTGGGCGCGGTCAACTTCATCACCACGATCATCTGCCTGCGTGCACCTGGCATGACCATGTGGCGCATGTCGATCTTCACCTGGAACGCGTTGATCACCTCGATCCTGGTCCTGATGGCCTTCCCGCCGCTGGCAGCCGCGCTGTTCGCACTGGGAGCGGACCGCCGCTTCGGCGCCCACGTCTTCGATCCCGAAGCCGGCGGCCCGATGCTGTGGCAGCACCTGTTCTGGTTCTTCGGGCACCCCGAGGTCTACATCATTGCGCTGCCGTTCTTCGGCATCGTTTCGGAGATCTTCCCGGTGTTCTCCCGCAAGCCGATCTTCGGCTACAAGGGCCTGATCTTCGCGACCATCTCCATTGCGGCGTTGTCCGTCTCGGTGTGGGCGCACCACATGTACGCGACCGGCCAGGTCATGCTGCCGTTCTTCGGCTTCATGACGATGCTGATCGCGGTGCCAACGGGCGTGAAGTTCTTCAACTGGATCGGCACGCTCTGGCGGGGGTCGATCACCTTCGAAACCCCGATGCTCTGGAGCATCGGTTTCATGGTGACCTTCCTCTTCGGCGGCCTGACCGGAATCATCCTGGCGGCCCCGCCGCTGGACTTCCACGTCTCGGACACCTACTTCGTCGTCGCACACTTCCACTACGTGGTCTTCGGCACCGTGGTGTTCGCGATGTTCGCCGGATTCTACTTCTGGTGGCCCAAGTGGACCGGCAAGATGCTCAACGAGCGCCTGGGCAAGATCCACTTCTGGTTGCTGTTCGTGGGCTTCCACGGCACGTTCCTGATCCAGCACTGGCTGGGCGTCATCGGCATGCCGCGTCGTTACGCGGACTACATGCCCGAAGACGGGTTCACCACCATGAACCAGTTCTCCACCGTGTTCGCCTTCATCCTGGGCATGTCGATGATCCCGTTCTTCTGGAACGTTTGGACCACGCACCGCCACGCGAAGAAGGTCACCGTGGACGATCCGTGGGGCTTCGGTGCATCGCTGGAATGGGCAACCTCCTGCCCGCCGCCGCGCCACAACTTCCACTCGATCCCGCGCATCCGTTCCGAGCGCCCGGCTCTTGACCTCCACCACCCGGAACTGAGCGCACGCTCGACCCCGGAAACCGCGGTGGCCAAGATCTTCGGCCCGGCTGACCAGAAGGACAAGTAGAGATGAAAGTAGAATCTTGGCTCTTCCTTGGCGGCGTGTTCTTCTTCACGCCGGTGGCCATCGTCTACGGGATCATGACCAAGTGGAATGAACCCGTTGGCGTACTGGCAACGTTCATGCTTGTGGGTATGACGCTCATGGTCGGTTGGTACCTGCTGCACACCTCCCGTCGGGTTGGCGCGCGTCCCGAGGACCGCGTTGACGGCGACATCCACGAGAACGCGGGCGCCATTGGCCTGTTCGCTCCGTGGAGCTGGTGGCCGCTGGTCCTCGGCACCGGTGCCGCAGTCGGTTTCCTCGGCCTGGCCGTGGGCTTCTGGGTCCTGTACATCGGCGTCGGCTTCACGATCATCGGCCTCGTCGGCTGGGTCTACGAGTTCAGCCGCGGCAACCACGCCCACTAACACGGGCATGGCGCACGCACGCTAAATCATCGGAAGCGGTGTTTCCTTCCCCCTCGGGGGAATCGGAACACCGCTTCCGGCATTTAAGCTCCGGGCCCCGATGCGCGAGAATGGAAGCAGGACGGGCCGGGTGACGGCCCGGGGACAATGGAGCAACAGTGAAACCCTATGCGCCGCAGCCCAAGGTCCAGGGCACCTTGGACCCGGAATCTCCGCTCGGGAAGTACCGGCAGATCAGGGAGATCCTTCGCACCCATGCCCGGACCGTCTGCCAACCCGGTTACCGGCTCCCGCCCGAACGCGAACTGGCCGAGGGCTTCAACGTGGCGCGCAAGACCCTGCGCCAGGCTATCGACTCGCTGGTGGAGGACCAGGTCCTCAAGCGCGTTGTCGGGGTTGGCACCTTCGTCGCGCACCCGAAGGTCGACCTGCAGGTCCGGCTGAACTCCTACAGCGAGGAAATGGTGCGCCGCGGGATGGTCCCCGATGCGCACGTGCTGCGCTTCGAGGAGGTTCCGGCCTCCGGCTCGCTGTCGCGGCACATGGAGATCGACGAGGGAGCTCCGGTGATCCGCTTCAGCCGCCTGCTGCTGGCCGACGGGAAGCCGATGAGCTTGGATGAGAACTTCATGCCCAGCGAGCTGGTGCCCGGGTTCCTGAACGACCCGCCGCCGATTTCCCTCTACCAGTCGCTGCACGAACGCTACAACCTGATCCTGGAGTGGGGAGAGGACCAGATCGAAAGCACCGCGGCCACCAGCGAGCACGCCGGGCTGCTGCAGGTCGATGTCGGGTTCCCGCTGCTGCGCATCACCCGGTACGCCTTCGTGGGCGAGGGGCTGGTGGACTATTCGATCTCGCTCTACCGTTCGGACCGCTACAAGCTCTTCGTGCCGCTGGAACGGCAGGGGAGCCGCAGCCCGCGCTACACCACCCTCAGGTAGTTCCGGGTCGCACAGGGGGCCGTGGGCGGCCGCACACGGGCCATCCCGCCAAGTGCGCGGGCCGCTTCGGCTCCCGCGCGCGCTTGCCGCCCGTGCTCTCCGCAGGGGGAGCGCCGCTCCCGGCAACCACGTGCCGTGCTGGCAGCCAGGCCGTGCGAAGCCGGGGTTCGAATGCCCGGCCGGGACGAGGGCGCGGCGCGCTCAGCCGGCTTCCGCCAGCGGTTCAAAGAGTTCGACGAGGTTCCCCGAGGGGTCTTCCACCAGGGCCTGGCTTCCGCCGACGCCGACAACCACATCCATGCGCAAGGGAACCCCACGCGCCACCAGCCTCCCAACCAGGGCCGCCAGGTTCGCGACTTCCAGGGAAATCCGGTTCCAGCCGCCGGGGGCGGGCATCGTGCCGTCGGCCATGGCGCTGCCGCCGCCACCGGGAGTCCCATCGGGCCCCCGGGACCCGGGAGCACTGAGCAGCAGCCTCAAGGCGCCGCGTTCAAGGATCGCGAAACCCGGTGCCGGGTGCATCAGGGTGGAGAACCCAAGATCCCCGACGTAGAAGGCGATCGCGGCATCGACGTCGTGAACGATATAGCGGATGCTTGCCTGTTCCATGGTCGTTGTCCCATTGCGTGGTGGTGCCCGGATGGTGGACGCGGTGCCCGGATCCGTGGGCCGGGCCCGCGCCGCCGCCTGGCAGGGTGTGGACGTTGTTGCCCCTCACCCCATCTTGTCACCGGAGCCGCCGGAGGGGATCCCGCGCAGCCGGGAAATCCCGATCCCGTCAACGACACCGGCCCCGGAGCGGGGGAGCGGGCCCTGCATGGCGGTGCACCCAGCCGGCGCGGAAATGGCCCGTGAGACGGAAAAGACGCCTTAAACACCGCTGGGGCCCGCCAATTGGCGGGCCCCAGCGGCCAGGAATGAATCCTGGCAGGTGCTACTTCTCGATGGACTCCGTGGAGGAACCTTCGATTTCTGCCGGACCGTGTCCGTGCTCTGCCTTCAGTGCTGCCAACTCGGACGGCGTCACCGGGGCAACGCGGTCCTCGAAGAAGAACTTGGACAGGGCGCCGCGGCGCTTCTCGCTGCGGCTGATGTGGCCGGCGGCGTTCGGCTGTGCGGGAATGACCTTGCGGTCCTCGTAGTTCACCAGCGTGTGCAGCTTGTACACGTCCATGTCCGCGTGGCGCTCCGAGAAGGCGCCTTCGGGCGACATCTCGATGACGCCGGTCTCGCGACCGTGCAGCACGATCTCGCGGTCCTTGCGCTGCAGCGACAGTGCGATGCGGCGGGCGACGACGAAGCCCAGGATCGGGCCGAGGATGAACAGCACGCGCAACCAGTAGGTGACGTCGTTCAGCGAGACGTGGAAGTGCGTGGCGATCAAGTCGGAGGAGGCAGCTGCCCACATCACGCAGTAGGACACAACGCCGGCAACACCCATGCCCGTACGGAACGGGGCGTTGCGCGGGCGATCCAGCAGGTGGTGTTCGCGCTTGTCCTTGGTGACCCAACTTTCGATCCACGGCCATGCGAACATGATCGTGAACATGATGCCGGCCGGGATAAGCGCCGGAACCAGGACGTTGAGGCTCAGCGTGTTCACGCCCCAGGGGAACGGGATGTTCCACTCGAAGGAGAAGTTCCCCAGCACGCCGGGCATCAGGCGCAAGGCGCCATCGACGAATCCGATGTACCAGTCCGGCTGGGTACCGGCCGAAACCGGTGACGGGTCGTAAGGCCCGTAGTTCCAGACCGGGTTGATCGTCAGCAATCCGGAGATTGCCGCGACGATGCCGTAGACGATGAAGAAGAATCCGCCGGCCTTCGCTGCGTACACCGGGCCGACCGGGAAGCCAACGACGTTGTCGTTGGTGCGGCCCGGGCCGGGGTACTGGGTGTGCTTGTGCACGACCACCATGAACAGGTGGATGCCGACCATCAGCAGGATGATCGCCGGAACGATCATGATGTGCAGCGAGTACAGGCGCGGAATGATCAGCGTGCCCGGGAATTCCCCACCGAAGAGGAACAGCGAAATGTAGGTGCCAACCAGCGGGATCGACTTCACGACGCCGTCGATGATGCGCAGGCCGTTGCCGGAGAGCAGGTCATCGGGGAGCGAGTAGCCGGTGAAGCCCGCGGCCATGGCCAGGATGAGCAGCACGCCGCCGACAACCCAGTTCAGTTCGCGGGGCTTGCGGAATGCGCCGGTGAAGAACACGCGGAGCATGTGGACCGACACGGCGGCAACGAAGAGGATCGCGGACCAGTGGTGGACCTGGCGCATGAACAGGCCGCCACGCACGTCGAAGGAGATGTCCAACGTCGAGGCGTAGGCGGCGGACATGCCAATGCCCCGGAGCGGGTTGTACGAACCGTTGTAGATGACGTGTGCCATCGACGGGTCGAAGAAGAACGTCAGGAACGTTCCCGAGATCAGCAGCAGGACGAAGGTGTACAGTGCCACCTCGCCGAACATGAAGGACCAGTGGTCAGGGAAGATCTTGCGACCGAATTCCTTGACGATTCCCGAACCGCCGACACGCTGGTCGACGAAGTGGGCGATCCGTCCGGTCGAAGTCTTCGGAGTGTACTCAGTAGTGGTGCTCATGGATTAGCCACGCTCCCAGTAGCTCGGACCAACAGGCTCGTGGAAGTCGCTCTGGGCGACAAGGAAGCCGTTGGCGTCAACCTTGATCGGCAGCTGCGGCAATGCGCGTCCGGCCGGGCCGAAGATGACCTTGCATTCCTGCGTCAGGTCGAAGGTCGACTGGTGGCACGGGCACAGCAGGTGGTGCGTCTGCTGCTCGTAAAGTGCAACCGGGCAACCGACGTGGGTGCAGATCTTCGAGTAGGCAACGATGCCCTGGTAGTGCCAGTCCTCGCGGCCCTCGGAGATTTCCATCTTGTCGGGATCCAGGCGCATCAACAGCACAACGGCCTTCGCCTTTTCGTTGAGTACGTCTTCCGCCTCGTCCAGGCCCTCGGGAATGACGTGGAAGACCGAACCGATCTGCACGTCCGAGGCCTTGATGGGGGTTCCGGAGGGATCGCGGGTGAGGCGAACGTCCGTGTCCCACATGGTGTGGCGCAGCTGCTCAACCATTTCGCCGGCGTTCTTGCCGGTGCGGTCGAGGTCGCGGAACATGAAGATGGCCGGGATCGGGGCCAAGGCAATGGCACCAATGAGGGTGTTGCGAATGAGCGGACGGCGCTTGATGCCGGTCTCTTCGATCACCTGGTTGATGATTTCCTCGGCGTCCTTGCGATCAGCCTCTGGGGTGATCTCGTGGCGCATCTCCGAGATTTCGTGGTCCGGCATCAGGGTCTTTGCCCAGTGAACGATGCCGATACCGATGCCGAGCATGGCAAATGTGGTGCCAAGGCCGAGCATCGCGTTCTGGACACGGATTTCCGAGATGTTTTCCGGACGTCCGAGAACGAAGTAAGCAATAAAGAACGACAGTGTTCCGATGATGGAGATGATGAACAGCAGCGCTACCTGACGCTCTGCTCGCTTCTCTGCATGCGGGTCGGTATCTGCCAAGCGCTTCCGATGCGGCGGAAGGCCGGGGTCCTGGAATTTATCCAGGGTTCCCGTGCCAGCCTTAGCAACGGTGCCCGAGTCGTCCGGACTGCCGTGACTATGGTCGCCCATGTTGTCTCTCATCCTTTTCTCAAGATTCATTAGTACGTAGTGATGTTGGCGGCGCTAGCCGCCAGCGGCCTATGAAGGACGCGAAGTGAGCCAGATGGTGAAGGCGATGATGATGCCCAAACCAGCGGTCCAGATGAAGAGACCTTCAGCGACCGGACCAAGGGAGCCAAGCTTGGCTCCGCCCGGCGAGCCCTGGGATTCAATTTCCTTCAGGAAGGTGATGACGTCACGCTTCTCGTCGGGGGTGATGTTCGAGTCGTTGAAGACGGGCATGTTCTGCGGACCGGTGATCATGGCCTCGTAGATGTGCTTTTCCGATACGCCGGCCAGGGCCGGGGCAAACTTGCCGCGCGTTAGTGCGCCGCCGGCAGCGGCGGCGTTGTGACACATTGCGCAGTTCACGCGGAATACCGTACCGCCCGCGGCGGAGTCGCCATGGGACGTATCGAGCATGTCTTCGGACGGGATAGCCGGTCCGGCGCCCAGGCTGGCCACGAATGCGGAGAGCTGGGAGATCTGGGCGTCATCGAACTGTACCGGCTTGGCCTGAGCCTGCGGCCCCTGCATCTGCATCGGCATACGGCCGGTACCGACCTGGAAGTCGACTGCAGCGGCGCCAACGCCAATCAGCGAAGGACCGTCAGCCGATCCTTCAGCATTCAAACCGTGGCAGGTAGCGCAGTTTGCGATGAAGAGCTTGTTGCCTTCCTCGATGTCACTTGCGCTGTATCCTGTGGCCGCCTTGGCCTCGTTGACGCTGCCGGCGGCCATGTACAGGCCTCCAGTGATGAGCAATCCCATCAACAGCAGTGCGACGGCGGCGAGTGGATGGCGGCGCCTTTGCGAAAGAGCCTTCACTTGCTGGTTCCTCACTTATTTCTTAGAACGGGGAGTTGCCATTGGTAGGCAACGATGTGGGTTGCGCTACTTCAGGAAGTAGATGATCGCGAACAGTGCGATCCACACGACGTCGACGAAGTGCCAGTAGTACGACACAACGATCGCACCGGTTGCCTCGTAGTGACCGAACTTACGTGCAATGAGCGCACGTCCGATGATCATCATGAAGGCAATGAGGCCGCCAGCCACGTGCAAGCCGTGGAAGCCGGTGGTCATGTAGAAGACGGAGCCGTAGGCGTTGGAGTTCATGGCAATGCCGTGAGCCACCAGTTCGGTGTACTCGTAGGCCTGCACGGAAACGAAGATGGCACCGAGGATGACGGTCAGGACGAACCATTCCACCATTCCCCATTCCTTCAAGTTGAACAGTCCGCCGGTGCGGCGAGGCTTAAGATCCTCGGCACGGAAGACACCCAACTGGCAGGAGAATGAGCTCGAGACCAGGATGATCGTGTTAACGAGTGCGAACGGAACGTTGAGTTTCTCGGTTTCGGTCGCCCACATCTCCGGCGATGCAGCACGGAGTGTGAAGTACATGGCGAAAAGCGCGGCAAAGAACATCAGCTCGCTGGCAAGCCAGACGACAGTTCCTACCGACACCATGTTGGGACGGTTCGGCGCAGCTTGCGCCGGGGCATTTAGGGCATGAGTCGCAGTTGTCACAGAGCCATTATGTCTATAAAAGTCCCTCTGACACCAATGCATTGGGCCCCGCGTGGCGGGAAATTTCACTGCTTCACGCCTACAGCCGCGGAAACACGCGGGATTAACATTTCAGATTTTCTACGATTCGTAGATAACCTAGTGGCGTGTCAACGATTCGAACGAAGCAAAAGTTCCCCACATGGCCGACAATTCTCTCTATCCTGATCGCCGGAGGCGACCTGGACAGGGACCAAGCGTATTGGGCCATGGGCGAGGTGATGACGGGCAATGCCACCGATACGCAAGTAGCCGGTTTCCTTGTCGCGCTTCGCTCCAAGGGCGAAACCGTTGACGAACTCACCGGCTTGGTCGAGGCGATGATCGCCAATGCGATGCCCCTGGCGGTCGAGGGCGAGTGCCTGGACATCGTCGGCACGGGAGGTGACCGACAGAACACCGTGAACATCTCCACCATGGCATCGATGGTCTGTGCCGGCGCCGGCGCCCGGATCGTCAAGCACGGCAACCGGGCATCTTCATCATCCTCGGGTTCGGCCGATGTCCTCGAAGCGCTGGGCGTGAGGTTGGACGTCCCGATCGAACGCCTCCACGACGTGCTCGACGCAGCCAACATCACGTTCTGCTTTGCCAACCTTTTTCATCCCTCGATGCGCAATGCCGCCGTGCCGCGGCGCGAGCTGGGCGTGCCCACCGCGTTCAACTTCATGGGTCCGCTGACCAACCCGTCCGAGCCCACCGCATCGGCCATCGGCTGCGCTGACCTGCGCATGGCGCCGCTGATGGCCGGAGTCCTGGCTGCCCGCGGCGTGCGCGCCCTGGTGTTCCGCGGTGAGGACGGGCTGGACGAGTTGACGACCACCGCCGAGAACCGGGTCTGGGAAGTGCGCGACGGGAAAGTGGTGGAAACGAGGTTCGATGCGCAGGCCATCGGCATGCCGAGGGTCACGATCGAGGACCTGCGCGGTGGCGACGCCCGGTACAACGCCCAGGTGGTGCGCGATGTGCTCGACGGCGCCCGGGGTCCGGTGCGCGATGCGGTGCTGCTCAATGCCGCTGCCGGGTTGGTCGCCTTTGATCCGGACGGGTCCGGTTCCTTGTCCGAGCGCATCGAGCGGGCGGTTGTCCGGGCAGCCGAGTCGATCGACTCCGGCTCCGCCCGCCAGGTTCTGGACAAGTGGATCCAGGCGACGGCCTAGTCTCAATTTCCTGCGTGTACCTGTGCACGCGGACAGGCGCCCTTGCCATCCCTACGGGACGGCAAGGGCGCCAGTGCTGTTTCTACGGCCCGGCGGCACTTTCGCCCCCATGGACCCGGGGATCGGTTTTGCGGACGCTGGCGGCCCCGTGGGGGAGCCTTCGACTCCTTCCCCGTCAGAAGGTCCGCTGGATCGAGAATCGGGGCGGACAGCCCGCTTGAGGCCAAATCCACGTAACAAAGGGCCATCGCTGAAATTCTTTTAGTCTCGTTTGCGGACCCGGTTCCCGTTCCGCGCAAAAAGCCGGGCCCCGGTCGCTCCGGACGGCTTCAGCGCGGCCACGGTGGCCGGCGGTTAACGCAACGGCGGGTGCCTGGCGGCCCCGTCGAGGGACCGCGAGACACCCGCGGGGAGTTTGCTGCGTCGTGCGGACGCCTCCGGGCTACTCGAGACCGAGCGAGAACGCCGCATCCAGGTCGTGGCTGGAATATGCGCGGAACGCGATATGCGTCTGGGTGCCGGTGATTCCGGGCACCTTGGACAGCTTGTTGGCAATGACTTCGGCCAGGTCCTCGTGCTGGCGGACCCGCGCGATGGCGATCAGGTCCCAGTCGCCGGCGACCGAATAGACCTCGGAAATGCCCTCGATGTCCGAAATCTTTTCGGCGCACTCGGGAATGCTGTCAGAAGCGGTTTGGATCATGACGAATGCAGTGACCACGTTGGTACCTCCAGTTGGTTATGGGTGGTGGTTCCCCGAACTTGCGTTGAGCCTAGTTCAGGACGCGAGGTTGCGCACGCGGCGGCGCGCAACGAGCGAGGTGACGACACGGCGGCCCAGCAGGAACACTCCGAGCACAATCGTTGCCACGATGATGAAAGGCACCGCGGCCGTGGCGCCGAACAGCACACGCAGCGCCAGGCCCAGGGCAACGGTGCCGAGCCAGACCAGCACGCCGGTGGGCCAGATCCGCGAATGGTTGGTCCAGGGGCGCGAGAGCAACGTCAGCGCCGCCAGCGCCAACAGGAACGGGGCACCGGTCCGGAGCACTCCGAGGACGGTCAGTGAATGCTGGTGGGAACCCCGTCCGCTCAAGGCAAAGATCAGGACGAGGACCACGTCGACCGCGAAATACGCGATCCAGGTCTTACGAGAGGTCATGGATCGATTCTACCGCTCGTAAAACACGTGTTCGTCACCCGGCTCCGCGGCGCGGGCCGGAACACGACCCCATGCCGTGCCCGATGCGGGCACGGGGGAGAGGACTGCCGGCAGCCAGGAAGGGTGACACGCTCGGCTCCTACCCCCGGGGCTCCACGCCGTAGGAATGGATGACGATCCCGTTGGCCATCGTCCGGGAATCCTTCAGCCGCAGCTGCGCTGCCGGTGCCTGGTCGTGGAGGAACACGGAGCCGGGGCCGGGGCCGATGAAGAACGGGTGGATCCAGAGCCGAAGCTCGTCCAGCAGCCCGTGGTCCATGAGCGTGCGGGCCAGGCGGCCGAACCCATAGGAGAGGATGTCCTGACCGGGGTCGGCCTTGAGCGCGGCAACGGCGCCGGGGACGTCGTCGCCGATGATGGCGCTGTTCTCCCAGCTCGCCTGGGTCAGCGTCGTGGAGACCACATGCTTGCGCACGGCGTTGATGCGTTCGGTGAACGGGTCCCCGTTTCGTCCCTGCCAGACCCCGGCAAAGCTGAGATAGGTGTCCTTGCCGAGCAGGATCGCATCGCATTGGTCGATCAACTCTTGCTGGATCCCGGCACTCTCGCCGCCGGGGTCATCCAGGGCGGGCCAATCCTGCGGGTTGCTGATGATCCCCTCGAGCGTGACATAGGTGGAATTGATGATCCGTCGCATGGGAAGCGCCTCCTTGGGTGATGCCGAGCGTGCATCGGATACCGCAAGGCTTCCACGCGGCAGGCCGCAGGGGAACCCGTTGCGGCGGATTGCCCGCAACAGGCCTTGGGGGCACGGCCTAAGGCCTGTTGCGGGACACCGCCTCTGAGGCTTTCGGCACGCGGATCATGCCGGCACCTGGGGATGTTGCGAGGCGGCGGCCGCGGCGCCAAGCTGTTCGAGCCGGATCTTCCGGCGTGGAGGCTGCGCGAAGGAAAGGTGCGAGCCAATCGCCAGGTCTTGGTTGACATGAAGCAATTCGCCCGGTTCCAGCAGCCGCCAATCCGGATGGGCCGTCATGATTTCCGTCGCCACGATCACGACGCGCCGCGTGGCCAGTTGCCGGCTGTGGGCGCGGATCCTGCGGCTGTGTGCGACAAGTGGTTCGGCGTCGGCCACGGGACCCGGGGGCCGGTCCAGGACGTACAGTTCGTGGGTCTCGGGATAGCGCAGGGCCCACAGGTCCGTGGCGGTGGTGAGGATGAAGTTCAGGCTGTAGACGGGCAGGTGCTGCGCGATCCAGTTCACGGCGGCGGTGATCCCGGCAGCGACATCCCCGTCCGCGCGGCGGATTTCCGCGGTCACCAACGCGAACATCCGCTCGCTGTCGGTTTGCCCCAGGACCAGGTCCCGGGTCCCGACCGAATCGAGCCGGTCCTCAAGCATGGCCATGCCGCCCAGCACCCCGTTGTGGGCGAAGAGCCGGTTGTCCTGTTCGAACGGGTGGGTGTTCACCCGGGTGTGTCCGCCGGTGCTGGCGTAGCGCACATGCGCCAGGAACGTCGTGCTTTCCAGGCGCCGGGCCTCAGCCGCGAATTCCCGGTCCTGCCAGGCCGTGAGCGGCTGTTTGTTGACCATGGCCTTCTCCCGGACATCGAAGGTACCGATGCCGGTGCCGTCCGGTTCGTAGTGGCTTTGCAGGGACAGGCTGTTGGGCGCCTCGAGCAGCCAAAAGGTGGCCTTGGCCCGGTCCAGTCCGGCGTGCAGTCCAAAAAGTCGACACATGATTCCTGCTTTCCCCTGCCCAGGGACCCGCACCCCGCCGCCGGATTGCCCCCATTCCCCACCTTGGATGATGCCGGTGGACATATCAAGGGGCAGCGGAGGCCGACTCCGGTGCGGAAGTTGTTGACCTGCGGTTCCGGCTGCACGGGTGAGGACCGAGACGCCGGTCCACGGATGCCTGCCTTCCAGGCCGGGGTCGAGGTCCAGGTCGCACAGGTGATTCTTGGGTTCATCGCCAAGGGGCAGGACTAACGTTGGATAGTGACAGCGGCGCGCGATCGCCCCTGCCCCGAAATCTGGAAAAGGGGCCGTCAAGAGTGTTTCAGGACAAGGTTCGAACCGAAGGGCACACATCGAGCCGGCGTTCGAGGAACGTCGGGAATCCACGCTACAAGTGGATCGTCCTGTCCAACACCACCCTGGGCGTGCTCATGGCCTCGATCAACGCCTCGATCTTGCTGATAGCCCTGCCCGACATCTTCCGCGGGGTGGGCATCGATCCGCTGCAGCCGGAGAACACCAGCCTGCTGTTGTTGCTGATCATGGGGTACATGGTGGTCACCGCGGTGCTGGTGGTCAGCTTCGGCCGCTTGGGGGACATGTACGGCCGGGTCCGGATGTACAACGCGGGATTCGCCATCTTCACGGTGTTCTCTGTCATGCTGGCCGTGACCTGGATGCACGGCGTTGCGGCCGTGTACTGGATGATCTTCATGAGGGTCCTGCAGGGCGTGGGCGGAGCAATGCTCTTCGCCACATCGAACGCCATCATCACCGATGCCTACCCCGTGGACCAGCGGGGCCTTGCCCTGGGGCTGAACCAGGTCGCGGGCATCGCCGGATCGTTCCTGGGGCTGGTCATCGGCGGGTTGCTGGGCCCCATCGATTGGCGCCTGGTGTTCCTGGTGTCGGTTCCGGTGGGCATCTTCGGAACGGTCTGGGCCTACCTGAAGCTCCATGACAACGGCATCCGCGAACCCGCCCGGCTCGACTGGTGGGGGAACGTCAGCTTCGCGGCGGGGTTGATCGCCGTGCTGGTCGGGATCACCTACGGAATCCAGCCCTATGCCGGGCACACCATGGGCTGGGAAAACCCGTGGGTGCTGGGCGCGCTGGTCGGTGGCACGCTGGTGCTCGTGGTGTTCGTCCTCGTCGAACACCGGGTCGCCGAGCCCATGTTTGAACTCTCGTTGTTCCGGATCCGGGCGTTCACCGCCGGCAACCTGGCGAGCCTGCTCTCGGCCATCGGGCGGGGCGGGTTGATGTTCATCCTGATCATCTGGCTCCAGGGCATCTGGCTTCCGCGCCACGGCTACGGCTTTTCCCAGACCCCGCTGTGGGCGGGAATCTACATGCTGCCCCTGACGGCGGGCTTCCTGATGGCCGGACCGGTGTCCGGGGCGATCTCGGACAAGCACGGGGCCAGGCTGCTGGCCACCGGGGGCATGGTGGTGGCCGCGCTGAGCTTCGGTTGGCTGCTGGTGCTGCCGGTGGATTTCAGTTACTGGACCTTTGCCCTGGCGTTGCTGCTCAACGGCATCGGCATGGGATTGTTCGCCGCCCCGAACCGCGCCGGAATCATGAACAGCCTGCCGGCCAACCGCCGCGGAGTCGGTGCGGGCATGAGCACCACCTTCCAGAACTCGGCCATGGTGCTTTCCATCGGGATCTTCTTCTCGTTGATGATCACCGGCCTGGCACGCGACCTGCCGAGCACCCTGGTGTCGGGGCTCACCGCGCACGGGGTCGGCATTGCCGATGCCCGCCGGGTCGCCGGCCTGCCGCCGGTTTCCGTGCTGTTCGCCTCCCTGCTGGGTTACAACCCGGTGCAGTCCCTGGTGGGGCCCACCGCGCTGGCGCAGCTGCCTCCGGCGGACTCCGCCTATCTGACTGGACGGGGCTTCTTCCCCACCCTGATATCCGGACCGTTCTCCGACGGGCTGGCGGTGGCCTTCGGGTTCGCCATCGTGGCCTGCCTGGTCGCGGCGGTGGCCTCGGCGCTGCGCGGAGGCAAGTACGCCTATGGGGATCCCAATGGCGAGGTTTCCGCCGCGGTCCAAGACCCGGCGGCCTCGCCCGACGCACACTGAACGGCCGCCACGACCATGGACGGAGGGCCCCGTCGCTGCGTAGCATGATGACCCCAAAAAGCCTCGACGCGACGAACACCGGAGGAAGCATCGCATGGCACGGATAGAACGTTTCGACCACGTCGGCGTCACCGTGGCGGACCTTGATACCGTGGCGAAGTTCTTTGTCGACCTTGGTCTCGAGGTCGAGGGTCGCACATTCGTCGAAGGCGAGTTCCTGGACACGGTGTGCGGCATACCCGATTCCCGCACGGAGATCCTGATGCTGCGGTCCCCGGACGGCGCCCGGCTGGAGTTGGCGCGTTTCGTCCGGCCCGACCATGTGCCGGGATCCCCGGACGCGATGGCCAACCAGTTGGGGCTGCGCAACGTGTGTTTCGAGGTCGACGACCTGCAGGTGCTGGTCGATCGGCTGGCCGCGCAGGGATACGGGCTGGTCGGCGGCGTCGGCGAGTACGAGGATTACTGGCGCATGGCCTACGTGCGGGGACCGGAGGGGATCATCGTTTCCCTGACCGAAAGGATCCACTGACAACGGCGCTCCTCCTCACCTTGCGTGCGAGGCACGAGCTTCCTGTACGGGATTGCTGAGGGTCTCGACCCCAGGGTTCGACCCGGTGCCACACCCACATGTGGCACCGGAATTGTGCCGGTGCATTTGGGGGAACGTCCCGCGGACCGATGGGCGCCGGAAACCATTTCTTCGCGTTTCGGTCCAAGGGGCACGTCCGTGGCCCATACTCGGAGCATGAGAATGGATGGCATCCTTCCCGAAGACGCACCCGATCCGCGGATCGAACAGGCGGAACAACTCAAGCTCATGCCGGTCCCGGTGATGGGGCTCGTTCCCCAGCCCTCGTTGGAGGACCCTGATTGGGTCGGCCTGGCATCCGGCCTGGACGATCGCGGGTACAGCGACATGACGGCGAGCCTCAGCTATGTTCTGTGGCGGAACCCGGATGACCGCTCGGACCCGGTCAATCTCGCGGACCTCGACGAACAGACGCGCCTGGCCATCGAGGACGTCCCGCCGTGGCCCCGTCCCGCATGGCTGCTGGAGCACGTGGAACGCATGCGATATCCGCAGCTCTGGGAGGCCGTGCGAACCACCTGGAACCGCGACTCCTCCGACCGTTCTTCGGTCGGCAGCGTGCTGGTCGAGCACGTCAACTACATCCGCGTGAACCAGTTCCGCGAGAAACGTGGGCTTGGAGGCAACCCGTGGGACCACCCGGCCCCCGAGGTGACCCCCGGCTCGGTTAACGGCCGGGTCACGGTCCTGGTCGATGGTGTCGAGGCGCCGGCCGCGGAGATCGACACGGATCCGTTCGTTTACGGCATCGGCGCGGCACTCGAAGGGGGAGCCGTGGTGACTGCGGTGCTCCCGCGCGCCGAGCTTGGGCGGATTCGCATCGAGTTCACGACGAGGAAATAGGAGTCACTGCTGCGTGCACCGGACGGATGCCCGCAGTCCACAGGGGCATTGGCTCGGCATGAGGTGGGTTCCTTGTCTGTCCCTGGCTGCCGGCATCGCGCGGGAGCAGCGTGGAACCGACGCGCGGGGTGACCGATTCGATGGGCGTTTCGGCTGGACGGCGCCCGAAGACGAAATTTTTCGCTCCCTCATGGACGGGGTTCGAAGGGATGGCCTCCACCTATTTGGACGCAGGCCGAACGAGACGAAGTTGCACCGGGGGAGTGCAGGGCAGGACCTGTTGCTTGAACGCGCCAGGCGCGAGTGGGCAAGGGGCCGTGCAGCATCCCGATCGGCGACGCGACACTTGCCGCCCGGGCGGCAACGATGGGTTTGATTGGTGAGAACCGGGCCAGGGTCTACCCGGTGCCGGGTGGCGCACTGGGTGTTCTTGGCCAGGATCGCACGGCAATTGCCGGGGCAAACGCCAACGCCCAGGCCAGGGACCGCTGGGCCGCCGGAGGCAGGCGCATCGCGCTCTACGCGGGGAGCCCGTCGAGGATTTCGTGCGGCCATTCCTTGTGCAGGACCTCTGCCAGGTCCAACTGCTCGCTTTCCACGCAATAGGGGGTGTGGTCAATGTCCTTGACCTCCAAGACAACCGGCGCCCCCAGCAGCCCCCACGGGCCGACGGCGTTCGCCAGGTACCCCTGAAGGTGCAGATCCGCGTATTCGGGTGTCCACCAGGTCGAAAAGGTCTCCAAGAATTCGGCGGGGTTGATCGCCACCCATACGCCGAAGGTGAGCCGGTGGCCCCCGCTGAGGGAGACCGGCAGCAGCGCCCTGACGAACGCACCGATTCCCTGGATCTGCATCATGACCGAGGTGTTCGGTGTGTCATGGCTCAGCCAGGATCCCGGGGCGTGGTGTTGCTCGGCGGTGTGCAGTACGGGATCGGGAAGCGCAAAGCGGATGTGCCGATCGTGGTCGCTGACCTCGCGACCGCAGGCGCTGCAAGAATGTTCGGCTGCCATGATCCAGTGCCCCTGCCGATCGGCTCCTGCTTGAACCCTATCCGGAATCGGGAAAATTGGAAGCCTGCGATGCTCCGCACAAGCACCGACCGCCGCTGCCCAACTCGACAACGGCGATCCAGGCTTCCCTCTTCAACCCTGGAAGTACAGCTCGCTGTGCAGCTTGCATCCCGGGTTGAACGATGCGGCGCAATCCGGGCACGAGTCGGTGCCGAGGTACTCGGTGATCGCCAGCAGGTGCCCGCAGACGCCGCAAAGCACGGCCGGCTCGCCGCGGGAATCCAGCGGCCACTGCGTTGCGAGGTGGTCGGCTGTCTGGGCGTGGCAGAGGTGGCACGGGTAGAACTCGCCGCAGCACGCGAACTTGACCGCAATCACGTCCAGCTCGGTCCGGTAGTGCACGCA
Source organism: Arthrobacter sp. C2 (assembly GCA_024207135.1). GTDB lineage: Bacteria > Actinomycetota > Actinomycetes > Actinomycetales > Micrococcaceae > Paeniglutamicibacter. The sequence continues at coordinate 774,290 of CP042428.1, forward strand.
GCGCGTCTGGCCATCGACGACCGGACCAAGGACGTTCGGCCGGTCCGGGCTCATCGCACGCCCCTGGCGGTGAGCGCATCGCCCAGCTCGTCCGCGTGCTTGAGCGCCACGATCAGGAACGGGACGACGAAGGTGCGCGGGTTGTTCCGTGCACCCCGCGCCCGCTGCGCATCCCGCACCTCGGACGCCCGGCGGCCGAGCACCGGGATGGTGCTGATGGTCACCGTGAGCAGCAACGCGATCCGCTGCGGGTCCAGGCCCAGCCGTGCCAGGGGGCGCAGCCCGGTCTCGATGGCGTCCAGCAGCTCCGTGACCCGCGTGGTGAGCGCGAGCAGTGCGGCGAGCACGATCGCGGCCCCGACCCGGGCGGCGTTGGCCAGCGCGGGTTCCGGGCCCATGAAGACCAGCTGGCTGGCGAGCGTGACCACGATGACCCAGCGGATGGCGAACACCTGGCGGCCCAGTTCCCGGATCCCGTGCAGCCCGGGACCGAGTCCGGCCAACGCATAGCCCAGGATGCCCGCCGCCGCGGCGAGGCCCGCCGAGAACCAGTGCGATGGCAGCAGCGACACTCCGAGCACCACCGACAGGACCAGCAGCAGCTTCGGGCCGGCTGGCATGCGGTGCAGCCATCCGGTTCCCGGCTTGTAGAGCGTCAGCATGCCAGCACCGCCTCGTACCTGGCGATGATCCCGTCCGGTTCGCCGTGGGCAACCAGGGAACCGCCGGCGAAAAGCACCGCCTGGTCGCAGCGCGCGGCCAGCGCGAGATCGTGGGTGACCAGCACCAGGCGGTGGCCGGTGTCCTCGAAGAGGTGGTCGGCGACCCTCCGGGCGTTGCGCGCATCCAGATAGGCGGTCGGCTCGTCCGCGATGACCAGTTCCGGGTTGCGCACGAACGCGCCGCACAGCGCGAGCATCTGCTTCTGCCCGCCGGAGAGGTCGTGGGAGGCGCGCTCGGCCAGGTCGGTGAGGCCGAACCGCTCCAGCGCCGCGGCCACCCGCTCCTCGAGCTCTGCCGTGGGGAGCCGGTCCGCGCGCAGCGAGAAGACGACGTCCTCGGCGACGGTGGGCATGATGATCTGGGCGTCCGGGTTGCTGAAGACGATGGCGATGCGGCGGCGCAGCTCGGCTGCCCGGCGGGCCGGGTCGAGCCCCAGCACGCCCAGTTCGCCCGAGGCCCGGGGGAGCAGGCCGCCGACCAACCGGGCGAAGGTGGATTTGCCCGAGCCGTTTTCCCCGATGACCGCCACGGTGCGCGCGTCGAGATCCAGGGAGACGTCGTGCAGCACGTCCGTGTCTCCCAGGCGCACCCCGACGTTCTTGAGGTGGAGTCCGTTCCGGCTCATCGGACGACCTCCAGCACGGCGGCGATCCCCATGCCGCCGCCGATGGACGCCGCGGCAATGCCACGGGTCCCGGCCGGTGCCCCGGCGCGCACGAGGCGGCTGAAGAGCCGCACCACGGCGATCGCACCGCTGGCGCCCCACGGGTGGCCGAGCGCCAGGGCGCCGCCGTCGGCCGACAACCGCGGATCGTCCCCGGCGAGACCGATCCGATCCAGCACCGCCAGGCTCTGGGCGGCGAACGCCTCCACGATTTCCAGTGCCGCGATGTCCGCCAGGACCACTCCGGCCGATTCCAGGGCCGCCTGGATGGCACCTGCGGCACCGATGGCCGGATATGCCGGATCGCAGCCCACCACGGCGGAGGCCCGGATGGCGAGACCCGGCCCGGCCCCGGCCGGCGCGAGCACCAGGGCGGCGGCACCGTCCCCGATCCGCGTGGACGTGCCGGCGGTGAGCGTGCCGCCGGGGAACAGCGCGGGCAGGCGGGGGAGCAGGCGCTCGGCGCCGCCGATCGCGTCGTCGTGCCGCAGCCCGGCCAGCGGCACCAGCTCGGCGTCGAAGCGGCCGGCGTCCCGTGCCGCCCGGGCGCGGGCGTGGCTGCGTGCGGCATGCGCATCCTGCCGGGCGCGAGAAATCCCGTCGCGCGCGGCGAGGTCCTCGGCGGCCCGGAGCATCCCCGGGTCGCTGAAGCCCGCCGGGGCGAACGGCGCCCGGTCGTAGGGAACGCCGTCCACCGAGCGCACCGGAGCCGTCGAGGCGCTTTCCACGCCTCCTGCGACCCGCATCCGCCTGTCCCCGGCGCGGATCGCTGCCGCGGCATCGAGCACGGCGGCCAGCCCGCTGCCGCATTGCCGGTCCACGGTGGCGCCGGGAACCTCGTGGCCCAGCCCGGCGGCCAGCGCGGCGATGCGGCCGGGGTTCCCGCCCGGTCCCATGCAGTTGCCGAGGACGACATCGGCCACCGTGACCGGCGCGCCGTGCGCCGCTGCGGCATCTTCCAGGGCCGCCCGGATCACCGGGGCCGCCAGCTCCTCGACGCGCAGGCGCGCCAGGGCACGGCCGCGGGTGCCGATCGGGGTGCGCCGGGCGGAAATGACCACCGGATCATTCTCAGCATGCAAGGGACTGCACCTCCCCGGCGAGGACCAGGCGCAGGGCCTCGGCGCGTGCGGGCTTGCCCGAGGCGGTCCGCGGGATCCTGCCGGTGAACCAGCGCCGCGGCCGGTGCGCCGCTCCCAGCCGGCCGGCGGCAAGCTGCCGGACATCGACCGGTGCCTCGCCGTCCAGTTCCAGCAACGCCGAGACCAGGGCGCCGACGAGACCGCGCGGCAGCCCGAACACGAGCGCATCGCGAACGCCCGGGATCGCGCGCAGCACCGCCTCCACTTCCTCCGGCACGATCGTCGCCGAGGCGCTGAGGATCGCGTCGTCGGCCCGTCCCAACAGGCGCAGTCGGCCGTCGAGGAGTTCCGCCCGGTCCCCGACCGTGGCCCAGGCCCCGTCCCGGCGCAACGGGCCGGGCGCGCCCGCATACCCGGAGGCGATGAAGGGCGAGCGCACCCACAACTCGCCATCGCGGATGTCCAGCTCGACCCCGGGGAAGGCACGCAGCCCGTCGCCCGTGTCGCAGGCCACGAAGGACAGCTCGGCGGCGCCGTAGTAGGCCGTGACCCGGATGCCCGCGGCTTCGGCACGCTCGCGCAGCGCCGGGTCGAGGTGGGAACCGCCGACCAGCGCCGCACGCAGCCGCGGGGGCGCGCCGGCGTCGAGCACGGCCCGAAGCGCCTGCGGAGTGCCGTGCAAGGCATCGGCGTCCGGGCCGATGCGCAGCAACGGGCGGGGGCCGCCCGCAAGGGCGTGGGCGAGCGAAAACAGGGTGAGCGAGGAGGACGGCGGCGCCGGAAGCGCCACGTGCTGACCGCTTCCGGCACCCAGGAATCCGCACACGGCAGCGAACGAGGCCGCCCAGGATTCCGCGCTGCGCAGCACGATGCGCGGCGCACCGCTGCTGCCGGAGGTGAGCGTCGCCCACGCGGTTTCCCCGGGGAGCTCCGCCTTCGCGGCCGCGGCGGCCATGGCGGCGCGGTGCGCCGGCGTCCATCTGGGATCCGTGACCAGCGGAACGTTTCCCGCTTCGCGGATCCGCCTCAGTTGCTCGAGCAGGCCGGGATCCGCGCCGTCGACCGTGGTGATCACTTGGCCGGCTCCAGCACCGGGGGCTTCTTCGTGGCCCACACGCGGTTGAAGGCACGCGGGTAGGCCCGGACCAACGTCATCACGATAGCCGCCGCGGTCACGGCCTTGATGAGGTCGCCGGGGATGAAGGCCAGGCTCAACACCGCCGTCTCGCCCAGCGGGAGGCGCGTCACCAGGCTCTGCACGGGGACCCCCACGGCGTAGATCACCAGGATGCCGCCGACCAGCATGCCGAGGAGGGTCCGCCACAGCACCGGCTTGCGTCCCCCCGCATGCACGATGAGGCCGATGGCAAAGGCGCCAAGGATCCAGCCGGCAAGGTATCCCGCCGAAGGCCCGAAGAACACTCCGATGCCACCGCGGCCGCCTGCCAGCAGGGGCAGGCCGATCGCGACAAGTGCCATCAGCACCGTCATCGAGAGGGCGCCAAGCCACGGCCCGAGAATGGCTCCGGCGATCATCACGCCGAGGGTCTGGAGGGTGATGGATACGCCGCCCGCGACAGCAAACCCGCCGGGCATGCCCATCACGGCGACAATCGCCGCAAAGATGGCGACCCGTGCGAGGCTGGTGGCGTCGAGACGCCGCGGGGCAGGGCGATTTGGAAGGAGGCAGTTCTTGGTCATGGGAAGGATCTTTCTGGGTTTCAACCCTGGCCGGCGTCCAGTTGAACACCGCCCAATTGAACGGTGTTCAAAGGGGTGGTGTCCACTATAGTTAAGCCATGGCGAAAGCCACAATGGCCGCGGCAACACTTCGGCCCCACAGCCCCGCGCGTTCTCGATGAAGACGGGCCGGCCAATCCCCGGGATGGGCCCCATAGCCGGCGATACCCGCAAGCCGGTGCCGGAGTGGCAAGCTTGTGCCAAAGCCCCCAAACCATGCTCCAACCTCGTGAAACATCGACGAACGAGGCCCTTTCAACCGAGCCGGCGGTGCAACGTGGCAGTCGGCGGGCGGGGGAGTGCTACTACAAATTGCGGGCCGGGGGAAGAGCATTTGTTGGCGCACGGTGATGCGCCACCCAGAACGAACCCCCACGGTCGTGGCCATGCCCCACGCAGGCCTCTCCGCCGGCGACCCATGGCCGCTTACGTCCAAGCCGAGCCATGGAAGGCGCGGGCCCGGTGGGTCGGACCGCATGCGCTGTGCCGAACCCGTTGCAGCGATCCCACCCCACGCGGACCGAACGCCGAATGGAGCCGCATTGGGCATCGCTTCAGCACAGTGGGCCCCGATCTCGTCCATTTGCGATATCTAGGACCGGTCCACTTGGTGTCCGCCCATGCCGGGCGCTCCAGGGGCCGGCTCCCAGACGGCAAGGACCCGGCGCAGCCGCGGGTCGTTGTCCGGACGCATGTCCACCAGCGCCGCCTGCCGAATCCGGATCCGGCCCCCGGGCCGCAGACGGCTTTCGGCATGGGTGACGTGCGGGCGGTAATTCGGTCCGTTGTGCTGCGCGCCGGGCAGGTGGACCTGCGGCCCCAAGGCATCCAGCGCGGCGTTGTGGAGACGCTGCATGGCCGGCTCCGGCTCCACCAGCGATACCGGCACCGACGCGTTTCGGCCGAACTGTGCATCCGGTCCGATGCGAACCCCGAAGCCAAGCAACGCCGGCAGCGCAACATCCAGACGGGCGCGCACGACGTCGGCGGATTCCCGCGTATCAAAACGCACCACGGTGATGTGCAGCGGCCAACTGCTCCGGGGAAAGACCAGACCTACCGGCACGGGGACCACAAAGGCCACCAGAACAAATGCACCCATGCTTCAGGATAGGCCTCCGACCACCGTGCGGACCCGGCCAATAGCCCAAGCGCTCTATGGCCGGCGGGGCGAAGCGTTGGCGATGGGCAGGCAGCCCGCGGCGTGCAACGTGCAGGGCGGTTCGCGGGCGGTCGGATCTTCCCTCCGCACGGTGACCAACGAGCAGGGTCACCATGGCTGCCACGCGCTCGGCACCGGTCCGGAACAATCGGGTGCCACCGGAGCATTGTTGCTAGGCTCGTGCCTGGTGGACATCCCTTGACGGGGGATCCCGTACTCCGGGTCGCACCAACGGCCCGGGGGATCTTCCCGACCAGGAAGCCACGTTATGGCGGGACAGATGAAAATCCATGGCCAAGGTCAACGGGAGAGGAAAGAAATGGTTAATTGGGCCAAGAATGGTCTCCGTGCAGCCAGTTGCGGACTAGCCCTTGTTCTCGTAGTGGCCGGGTGCACGGCAGCGGATCCGAGGGGCGAGGCAGGAGCCTTCGGCTCACAATCGGAGAAAACCCGCGACGTCGTGGTGTTGGCCGATCCCGTGCCTGGCTTCGGCCGGATTGGCGGGGACACCGAAGACATGGCCCTGGAATCCAGCCAGGCGTTCTTCGAGAAAGCACCCGCTGTTGTCGTCCTGGGCAAGGACGGTGCGCAGGACGACGCCGCCAAAATGGCCCGCACGTTAGGTGTCCCGTTGCTCGTGGCACCCGACGGCGCACCGGAAGATGCTTCGGATCAGCAGGACTTTGGCTCCGAGTTAGGGCGTCTGGGCGCACGCACCCTCATTGCCTACGGAGCCCTGTCCGATTCGTTGGCGGGCGGCCTGGACGTCGTCGACGGGTCGGCCTCCAACGCCGACCTGCCTGAAGTCGACCACGCCGAAGGCACCACGGAGTCAGGCTTCGCCGTCGTCGTGCGCGCGGGGGAGAAGGCTGCGAAAGCTGCAGGTCCCGCACTTGCCACGGCCCAAGCAGCAGGGGCGGACCTCCACACCATGGACTCGGACGACCCGCGGGCTGCGAAGAACCAGGAATTCTTCCAGAACCATGCGGCCTCGGAGCTGTATGCCATCGGCAACGGGTTCGGGAAAACCAAGGATTTCTCGGCACTGGCGGCAACGGCTGCCGAAGGAAAGCAGCTCCCGGGCGGCGGGCAGATCGTGTTCCCGGACCGGCGCATGGTCGCGCTGTACGGGACACCAGGAACGGCTTCCCTGGGGTTGCTCGGCGAACAAGACATTGACGGGGCCATCAAGCGCGCCAAGAAGTACGCGGAGGAATACCAGCCCCATAGCAAGGAAAAGGTCCAACCTGCCTTCGAGATCATCGCGACCGTTGCCTCGGCGTCCGCCGGCAAGGACGGGAAGTACTCCAGCTACGTTCCCGTGGAGCGACTCGAGCCCTGGGTGAAAGCCGCCCAGGAAGCCGGCGTGTACGTGGTGCTTGACCTGCAGCCGGGCCGCAACGACTTCCTGACCCAGGCCAAGCACTACGAAAAGCTGCTCACCTACCCCAACGTCGGCATCGCCTACGACCCCGAGTGGAGGCTCAAGCCCGGCCAGCGCCACATGGTCCAGATCGGCTCCGTGGATGCCGCCGAGCTCAACCGCGCCAATGACTGGCTGGCCGAGCTGACACGCAAGCAAAAACTGCCGCAGAAAATCGTCATCCTGCACCAATTCACGCGGAGCATGATTCGCGACCGGGCCGCGCTGGACACATCGCACCCCGAACTGGCGATGGTCGTGCACGCCGACGGCAACGGGACACCGGGGATGAAGATGGCCACGTGGAAGAACTTGCGCCTCGACCTGCCCGACGGGATCTGGATGGGGTGGAAGAACTTCATCGACGAGGACTCGCCGACGTTCACCCCGAAAAAGACCTTCGATATCGACCCGAAGCCGTGGTTCGTTTCCTACCAGTGAACGTCCCTCTCTTGAAGGTGCGGCTTCCGCCGAAACCTTCAAAAGAGGCATTGACACGGTGAGAGGCCTGCGGAAGGGCCGCTTGCCTGCACAGGGTTCGGATTTCCCCGGAGGCTTGGAGCCGGCGTTTCCAAAGCGCCGTCGTCCAACACCGATGGCGTCATCGGCCGGGACCATGGCGGCTCCGACACAGGCGGCACCGCCCCTGCCTTCCGGAGGCGACCAGGAATGTCGCGTGGCAGGACAATTTCAAAGAACCTGCCGACAACTGTCGCGACCCAACCGGCGGCCATTGGGTCTTGTCCACAGCTTTTAGGCCCATTGCTGTCGGGCCGCTGGCGTTGATTGATAGGATCCTGAGCATGTCCAGACCGCGAGCAGTCATGCTTCGATCCCGTTCCGCAGACGACTTTGACGTCTTGTTCCGAATCGCTGACGATCTAGCCACCTGGGAGGAGCGCAGCGCGACATCGCCTGGGCCGCTGACCAGGGAGGCCTTCAAGAGCCGGCTGGCGCAGGGCGATGCTGATGATTCAAGCCAGAACGTGCGTTTCGTGGTCGACGTGGACGGTGCCGCCGTCGGCAGTGTTTCGCTATTCGATTTCGACGAGCTCGCCCGCCACGCGGAAGTCGGTATCGCATTGGTTCCCGAAGCTCGTGGACAAGGCATCGGGAGCGCAGCCATCGCACAAATCGTTGACTTTGCCTTCGTGCGCTGCAACCTGCGTCGAGTCCACCTGCAAGTGATCGAGTCCAACCTTGGGGCGATCCGCGCCTATGAGAAGGCGGGATTCGTGGTCGAGGGTCGTCAGCGCCAGCACGCCTGGGTTCGCGGAAAGTACGAGGATATCGTCATCATGGGAATACTTCGCTCGGCATAGGATTTCACAGCCCGGGAGAAGGCGACCTTCCCCGGGACCGGGCGTCGCCGCGCGGAACTTTACCTGGGCGGACCGGGCCGCGACGGGCGGGACCCTGTCAAGAAATCCCGGCACCACTGGATCGGGGCGCAGGCAGGGCACGAGCGGCAACGGTACGCCGTGCAGGCACCGCCTTATCGGGTCAGTTTCTTCAGGCCCTTCTTCGGCGGCACCCGCACCGGATCGGGCCACCGGGGGCTCAGGGCGTCGCCCAGCGTGGTGCCCCGGAGCTTGCGCCCGAACATGGGCAGCACCCACTGGGTAACCCAGGCATGGTGTTCCCGAGCCCGCTGCCGGACGCCGCGCGGTGCCTTCCGCTTGTCCCGATGCGTGATGCCGTGCGGCACCTCAAGGACATCCAGGACCCTCGCTGCCATGTACTTGTGCCCGGCCTTGGACATATGCAGCCGATCGGGACCCCACATGCGGGTGTTCGCATAGGCGGCAAAGGTCGCGTAATCCATCAGGACGGCACCGTACTTCGCGGCGATGAGCCGGACGCCGTCGTTGTAGGCATGGTTCTTGCGGCGCAAGGGCCCCAAGATGGGTGAAACCTCCACGTCGTAACCCGTGAAAAGGACCAGTGTTGCACCCGTGCGTGCCAGCCGGCGGACCAATAATTCATAGTCGGCCAAGATGTCGGCAATCTTCGTCCCAAGGTCCATGACATCGTTGCCTCCGGCGTACAGCGTGATGAGCGTTGGTTCCAAGGCGATGGCCGGTTCCAGCTGTTCCGCGATGATGTGCCGAAGCCGCTTGCTGCGGATGGCGAGGTTCGCGTATTCCCAGCCCGGACAATCGCTCGCGAGGGCCTCGGCTACCCTGTCGGCCCAGCCCCGGACGCCGTTGGGACGCCGCTTGCTGATATCCCCGACTCCCTCGGTGAAGGAATCGCCCAGGGCTACGTAGCGGCCCGGTTCATGGTCAAGCATGCGGGGCTAGCCGGCTGGCCGTGACGCCGGCGCCTTCGGTTGCGGCAACCGAGTGTCAATCGAAGACGCCAGGAACTGCAAATCACTCCCGTCAGCCGCCTTGAGCCGCAGATTCCCAATGCACAGGACGTGCACCTCCTCCAACCGGTCGGCAACGCCGGGCGGAAGGAAGGAAACTGCGCCCCGGCCCGTCTGCGCGCCTCGAACCGCATCCGTGTCGGCACCAACGCTCCCTTGACCCACTTGAGTTTGGGGCAGCGTGAGGGCGCGCCCCGGGCCAAGAAATCCTGCACCGCTACCTGTAATTCTCATTTGCATGGTCACAGGGCGAGCCGAAGCCGCGGGTGCTCGGCAATGGCTTCGGCATAGAGGTTCATGAGCTGTTCGCACACCACGTGCCAGCTGCGGCCTTGGACCTGCTGGAAAGCTGCGGCCGCAAAGGCCGAACGTTTGGCGTCGTCACCGATGAGGTCCATGGCGTAGGTTCGCATTTGCTCCAGGTTGCCCGGTGCGTATAGCCAGCCCGTGCGCGAGGAATCCACGAGATCCACGGGGCCGCCCCGCCCGGTGGCGACGACGGGGACCCCCGAGGCCATGGCTTCCTGAATGGTTTGGCAGAAGGTTTCGAGTTCCCCCGGGTGCACAAACAGGTCGAAGGAGGCCATGGCGGTGGCTAGTTCCTCACCGCCCAGGAAGCCCGCAAAATGGGCCGTCGGAAGAAGCGACTCGAGCGCCTCGCGCTGCGGACCGTCGCCGACGATTACCAGCCGGGTGTCGGGGATCTCGGACAGGATGGCCAGGTCTTCCACCTGCTTTTCGAGGGCCAGACGCCCCACATAGCCGATGATCTTTTGTCCTTGGGGCGCCACCTTGCGGCGGAAATCCGCGCTTCGCTTGTCGGGGTGGAAGCGTGCGGTATCCACACCGCGGCGCCACAGCTCCAGCCGCGGGATGCCGTGGCCCCGCAGCTTTTGCATCGAGTCGCTCGAGGGGACAAGAGTCTTGGTCGCTGCCACGTGGATCCGCTTCACCCGCTGCCACGCCCAGTTTTCCAAGAACGGCATGCCGTAACGGGCTGCGTAGCCCGGAACGTCGGTCTGGTAGACAGCCACGGAGGGAATACCCAGGGCCGCGGCGGCCCTGACGGCACGCCAGCCCAGAACAAATGGCGATGCCAGGTGGACGACGTCGGGATTGAACTCGGCCAGCAGGGCCTTCACCCGCACCACCCCACCAAAGGCAACCCGGATGTTCCGGTATCCGGCCAGTGGGACGGCCGGCAGCCGCCTCACGGTTGCGCCTTCCACCGTGGGAGGCGCATTCTCCAGCGTCGACGGGGCGATGACCAAGACCTGGTCCTCGCGGGCATCCAGGTGCTGCAAGACCTTCAGCAGCGAATGGGTGACCCCGTTCATCTCGGGAAAGAACGATTCAGCAACTATGGCAACCTTCACGCCTCAACCATGACCGCCGAAGGTTGCCACCGAGCGTTGCCCTAGGTACATGGCGGTGAAAAGTGGGTGAACGGCAGCACCCGGAGCTGCACCTTCCGGGTACCTTGCACCGACCCGGCGGCGGGTTGACCTCCGGGTGAGGGCAGGAGAACTCCTGGCCATGGACAAGCAGGGACCCCGATTCCAGCTGCCAAGCGAAGTTGGCCCTCGTACCCCGTGCGCAGGGCGCGAGTCCCGCAAGGGGAACTTCCTGCGGGACAGCGATCCCGCCCCGAACCCGAGAACCCGCAGCGTGGTCATCGTCGAGCGAATCAGGGGCCGGTTATTGCCTGGCTTCAACCATCCGAGGCCCGGTCGGGTAGGTCCCAGCCGTACGTTTTGGCGATCCGGTCTTGGATCTCCGCTATCACCGGTAGGCCGTTGTCGCCGTTGGTCATGATCACCGCGCCGTAGCCCTTGGCGACGTGTCCGATGAGTTGAGCCTTGAAGCCCCAATTGTCGCCGTCGTGCTCGAAGTACCAGCCCTCACCTTTCTTGGACACGATGAAGCCGACTGCGAATGGGCCTACGCCGACCGGTGTGACCATGTTCCGCATCGTCGATTGGTTCAGGACAAGCGACGACCGTCCGGCCAGCGTCCGTTGAATCTCGACGACGAATTTGGCGAGGTCGCCGGGCGTCGTCCACAACCCGGCCGCAGCCTGCTCCGGATAGACGTGCCAAGGTGCACCCATCGTCGCACCCGTGTGGTTGTGGGCGCGGGCAGCCCCGAGTTCGAGCTCGGCCGGCAAAGGCTGCTCGTAGGTGCTGTTGGTCATGCCGATCGGTCGAAGGACCCAGTCGAGCATGATCTGTGTGAAGGGTGCCCCCACGGTGTCGGTGAGCGCGAGTTGCTGTACCTCGATACCACCGCCTGAATACTGGTAGGCCGTCATGGCCGGACGAACCAGCCGCACAGCAGGTAATGGCGAGGGCGATTGGCCGTCGAGGATTTGCAGCACAGTCGGTAGCGGCTTGCCCGGTTCATATCCGGGGAAACCATATCCGTCGCCGAGGCCGGAGGTGTGGCTCATTAGCATCCTCGGTGTGACGGCGACCTCTCCGCCGAACGGAGCATCCGGAAGCTTCCAGCTCTTGAGGATTGTGTTGATGTCCTGGTCGATATCGAACAGCCCGAGCTGAGCGGCCTTAAGCGACGCCATCGCTGCCAGTGGTTTAGTAATCGATGCTGCCTGGTAGAGCGTCTGGTCGGTGGCGGTCATGCCAGACTGGGCGTCCGCCACGCCCCACGACTTCGTCCACGCAACTTCGAAGTCGTGTACGACGGCCACACCGACACCAGGGACTTGGTTACGGTCCAACAATTGCGGAATGCTCAAGGCGTAGGACCGCTGGCGGTCAGGCGACCGTGCGCCCTCGATCTGAAGGATCCTCGCGGCGTGCGTCCTTGATGGTTCAAACTCGCTGCTTGCCATGCTCACGAAAGTACCATAATGCTCCGTGCGCAGCCGCCGGATTTCTGACCATCCATGTGGCAATCAACGCCGCATCCGGGGTTGGGCGCTTGCTTGGGGCACACAGGTCTACCGATCAACCTGGGATGCCCGATAACGGCCTTGGGCGGGACAATGTGCCGCCGGTTGGAAGCGATTCCGGGATGGATCAGCATCGGCGTGGATCCGCTGGCCTAGCTAGAACTGCTTGAGGCTTATAGGAGAATTCTTGGATTGCATCCGCTAGCTCCGGGTTGGTCCGCTTCCCGTCTGGCACCATCGACGCCCCATTTCGCAGCAGTGGCTCGACCGTTTGAACAACAAGTTGCCGCCTCTGATTGCTGAGCTTCGCTTTTTCCATAGTTGACGAGGGGACCGGGCGTCAGACCTCCGTGCGCCCTCGGCCGCAATCACAATGCGGCCGAGGTGTCGGAATTGGGTTCGCCGGTAAGCCGGCTTCCCCGATGAGCGCGGCGGTACGTCCTATGGGGTGGTTGTTCGGCCTGGTAGCACGGGCCGCTTTGCGACGGGGGTTGCAATGACAAAACTGCTGGTGGTCTGCCCGAAAATGAGGAATTGGTCCAGAAGCTCCTCGAGGTTTTCTATAGATGGGACGTGTATCTGCATGAGAAAGCAGTCTTCGCCTGAGATCCGATAGCACTCGCTCACCTGTGGGGTGTTGGCAGCGAGGTTTGCAATCTTGCTTATCTGTCCGGGACCGGGTCGTACTCGCACCCAGGCGGCCACCGGTAGGCCGATCTTCGCAGGGTCGATATCAAGTTTGACGCCCCTAAGGACTCCAGCGATTTCGAGCCTGGTCATCCGCTCGCGTACTGCAGGGGCCGACATGCCAACTCGACGGGCGAGGTCGGCCACGGTCATTCGCGGGTCCATAGCCAGCTCGCCAATGATGTGACGATTCACCTCATCCAGTAGCTCCGTGTTGAGGCTAAAGCCTGTCGGCACTTTTACTTTACTTTCCATGGGAATCACTGTATTTCACTTAGATTACATACTGGTCTACTTCAATAGTGCCTCCGATACTTAGAATGTGCCAACATCCAGTTCAAGAAGTTCTACTGTCAGACCCATTCGTGCCATGGTGGATCGAATTCCACCTCACGCCTACTTCATCGTCAGCGCCGTACACCACTACCTCGGTCCGGCCTTCGCGGTTCTCCTGTTCGCCAGCGTCGAGCCGCTCGGCGTCGCCTGGCTTCGCATCGCCTCAGCGGCAATGATCTTTGCAATCTGGCGCAGACCCTGGCGCACATGGCGAAAGCTCGACCGAACGACGCGTTTCCTCCTGGCAGGCTGGGGCGCGGTCTTGGCAGTGATGAACCTAAGTTTCTACTCTGCAATCGACCGACTGCCATTGAGCACTGTTGCCGCAATAGAATTTCTCCCCGTGATTCTGCTCGCTGCGATCGCTGTCCGAAGCCCACGAAACGGACTCGCATTGCTGGCCGCCGTAGCCGGTGTCTGTCTGCTTACGGATGTTCGCCTCATCGCTGAACCGATAGGCTTCGCCTTTGCTGCCGCAAACGCGTCCCTGTTCGCGCTCTACATAATTTTCGGCCACCGGGTCGCCCGCAATACTCAGCTGAGCGGGATCGACGGGCTTGCCTTGGCAATGATCATCGCGGCAGCTGTCGCATTCCCCTTTGGGATTGCGGAAGCCCTCCCGGCATTCACCGATCCGTGGCTGCTTGCCGCGGCGGTAGGAGTGGGAGTGACTTCTTCGGTTATACCGTACGTGTGCGACCAACTTGCGATGAAGCGGCTGAGCCGTGCCCGCTACTCGATCATGGTCTCGCTATTGCCTGCGACGGCGACGGCCATTGGAATCGCTGTGCTCTCACAGATCCCCACGATTCCTGAACTTGCAGGGGTGCTCCTTGTGATCTTTGGAGTTGCGCTGCACCACGAACGCAAATGAGCGGCAGAAACCGGCGTCAATCAGAGCGTCTAGCCTGCGGTTCGAATTGCTCAGAATCGATGAATTTTGGCTATCCATCTCGGATAGCACCATGCAAGAGGCGGGATCCCTTCGGGGTTCCGCTGAGCCGCACCGTGCTCGAGCCAGCGCCCGCACGGGATGCCTATCCGCCAAGGCAGAAGGCTGCATTTTTTGTCGAATCGGCGAGGTTCTGTTGTTTGCAAATTGGCGTCACCGCAGCCCCAGATGGGGAACGCTCTGCGGGCGGTGCAGGATCAGTAAGGCTCCGTATTTGTATCCGGAATGCTGAGGAACGGTGCTCTTGCCAGCGGTAGGACCACGTACACCGCGGTGGCAGCGGCATAGTCGTCGGCAATCGTTGCAGTGCCTCGTGGGCAGGGTGTCAGGAGGGCACAGTGATCCGAACAGGAGCCACTCCTCGACTGTTCGTGCACAGGTCCGATAGGTGGGACGGTAGATTTGAAGGATGAGATCGATTCGGCGAGCGGTTTGCGTACTTTCGGCCAGCGCCCTCGCGTCTCTGCTGACTGGGTGCTCGGTTGACGCAGCGATCTGGGCGAACGATGGTGCCCAGGTGATTCAAAGGACCGAGAAGCTCGTGAGTGACTTAGCTTCGGGTGGAACGTCAGGGGGTACCTGCATGGATTCCGTGGCGGATCTCGGTGCGCCCAGCGATTGGTCAGGGCTTTCCGCGCGCGAGCCGGAAGAGTTTGTCGCGGGGTATTGGGCCGACCAAGCGGCGCTCGGTCCTCAGTGGAGCATTAACCTGGAGGGCTTCCCCGAAGGCGCAGTGCCCGGGAGCCGCTATCCGGGAGACGTCTTTTACCGAGAGACCGACGATAGGCTTTGTGTGGTCGACGTTGCCTGGGCGACGCTCGTCGCCGTGGGCTGACCCAAACGGGTGCATCCTGCTCCGTGCAAGTGGGTGATGGAGCGGTTGGTGAATCATCTCGTGCAGTGTTTCGAATATGGCGAGTGGCCGTTCTGCAATGGACGTGTCGTACTTGCATTCCGAGACAGTCCCGCATAGCGATCCTCTAACGGCCCAATTGCTCACTGACGTGAATCTTTGAATCCACAGAATTTAAGTTGGCTCATAAGATACGCCAGCAAAAAGCGTGGTGTAAGACCGCCCCCATACGGTTTACATAACTGAGGCCATCCAAGGAACCACATTAGCCGATCACATCAAGTGAGGCTGCGCTGAAGGATGGCGCTGGAACCGGTGCTTCCGGAAGCATCAGCTCGTTTTCAATCTGTGACGCATTCGATCGGCGACCCCTGCAGTTTCCGGTGATCGCTATTTTCGTGGCTAATCCGCTCGCGGAAGACTCCGGTATGAGGCGCGCACGCGACACGTGTCCAATGCGGTGACGCGATCGCGGCGGCGAACAAGACCATCGACGGTTAGTCCGCCACGGCCGCGAACGATTGGATGTTTGCCTGCTGGGGGAGTGGTGCTGCCAGATCGCCATTGATTTCCGAGGCTGAGGTGAAATATTGAAAGCGCTCGTAGCGCGATAAATTGATAAGGCTCTCAGGTTTTCGAAGTTCTTAACAGCCTGCAAGTTTCTGAGTCGGGTGGTGACATTGTTTTGGTGACGCGCTGACATTGCGTTTCGCTGGAAGTCTAGAAATCTGAACTTATCGTTTTACCGGCGACGACATCACCGATCCAGGGCGAAGTGCTGGTGCTGATAACGCTTTCGCGGGTGGTCTGGGGTCTCCACATGGATTCCGATGCCTCGGGCTAAGGCACATCTTTGCCTGGAGAGGCATGGATTTTGCGGACTGGGCGGGCGACGAGTTTTTGTTGGGTTACCGAGTTGGGTCCAACCAGTAGTGGCTCGGTCGCCATGACGATCTCGGGTTCGGGCTGTGTTCCCGGCCGGTGGCTCGGGCTGGGGAGTATTGCGCGCTGAAATTCCGAGCCATCCCGACTAAAGGATGCTCTGCCCAAGAACTCGGGAGCGGCATGAAGACAGTCCATTGTCACCAAAGTTTGAAACACGAAAGACCCCAAAATTAGGGTTTTGGTTCAACCGTAGCGAATCGATCCTGCCCATTTTTCACTAAAGCCGAACCAAATTTTCCAATTTGGCCTGCTTTGGAGCCCACGTGGCAGCTTGCCGAATTTGCGAGCCGTGCGTGTCATTGGAGAACTCGGTGGGCAAGCACAACTGGTCGCCCACAAGCTGAACGCTTGCCGGGCTGAGGGGCATTTGATGGCAACTGGCAACGAAACTACCGCGAACTTTGCGAACGCCTTCTTGCGACAATAGGACTCGCGAATAATTGGCCTACCTAAGCCAGCTGGGTCGATTGGTAAATCGCCATCAATACGCCAGAAGCGGTGGGAGTGCAGGCGACCAGCCGCATCCGGTGCGCTTCGTCGTCCGGACCGAACAGGCGGTGGCCGGAGCCGAGCACAATCGGGTGAATCATAAGAAGCAGCTCGTCAACGAGACCGTGGGGAAGTAGGGAACGGATGAGCTGACCGCTGCCCATGATTACGAGATTGCCGCCGGGTTGCTTTCGTAGCGCAGCCACCTGAGCTGGGACATCGCCACTTAGTAGCGTGGAATTCGGCCAGGGGAGTTCGGCATCGGGGTTGGAAGATGCGACGTATTTCCTTGTCTGGGTTAGGCCGTCTTTGAATGGTCCGCCGATCCGGTTCCAGTGGGTGAGCATATCGTCATAACTGCGTCGGCCAAACAGCCAGGAGAAGTCTTGACCCATCCGCTCGCCCATAGTCGCACGCATCGCTGGGTCGTTGTCTTGTTCGGCCCAGCCGCCGTACCGGAAGCCGCCTCTGGTGTCTTAGTCAGGTCGGCCCGGACCTTGCAGGACTCCGTCAAGGCTGACGTGATTCACGACCAGAACACGCATGGGGACTCCTCAGATAGATTGACTCATTAGTGTGACAATGACGCTTGGTACTTATTGGTAGCTTCATGCGGGCAATTGACCAAGGCCGAGGAAGTTCGCGAACTCGCTGGCCATTTCAGGGACAGGCCTTGGGGGAAGGTGACGTAGCCGATCGGAACTGGCTCGCATCGACTTCGCACATGTGGCTGGCTAGAGGCTCATGGACTGCCCCCAGTCGTTTGAGTGCGGTTGCACTTCCAGAGGATCACAACGCGATGGTCACTAATCTCGCATCGGCACAGCGGAAAATTGCTCCCTGAACATGAAGGAGCCGGCAGGAGACTTGGGCCCGGCTTCAACGGTGCGCATGCCATGGCACCCAGTGTAGAAGCAAAACAACCAAATACCTCAGGTCTAGTGAGAATGCATTACCTGTCATGAGACTGGAATCAGGCCCTTCAGCGACTTAGGGGAGTGCCCTCAAAAGCCAAGTTGACATAATGTAGATTATCGGCGAAATATCCATGGTTCTGAAAGTGGTGAAATTCGCACATTCCAGCACATCTAGCTGCCCGCCTCGACTGCGTCCGACTCCCCCGAAATTTCCGTTTTCGCGCGTCCGGCTCGTGGCTCGTCGGCAACCGCCCGGGGTCCGGCGCCGAGCGCACCCACGGATTTCGATGCACGCCGGCACCCGAAGCTGGCCGAAAGTGGAAAATCCCGAAGTATCTCGGTGAAATCTTCGTGTTCCTGCCGCTCCTCCGTGTCTTTGGGAAGGATAACTATTGGTTGACATAACTACTTTTCGGCCTGTTTTGGCGCTTGCATAGTTATTCAGGGAAACTCGATGGTATGCCACATCAATATTCAGACGTCCATGCAGGTGCACATACCGGCGCCACTCGAGGAATCCAGGACGTCATTCTCGATCATGCCGTGGTCGAGGGCTTGGAGATCGATCCGCAGCAACTCGGCACGATCGGATTACTGGCACGAAACGCGGAGCGTCACCTGTCCCGGCAGCATGGCTCCCCCTCCGGTGACCATATGTACCTTTGGGGACCTCCCGGCCGGGGAAAGACCTGGATCCTGGGTGCCTTCTTCGACGCCCTTCCAACAGAAAACAAACGTCGATTCCACTTCCATGAATTCTTCAGGGAGTTACACGCCACCGCGCACAAGGCCACGGCGACGGCCTTGGCCCAGATCGAGGAGCCAGAGGCGCTCGGCAGTGACCGGAGGCGCATGGACCGGGTGGTGGCTCGCACCAGCGCCATTGAACAATCCATCGAGTCGATCCTGGGCAACGTTGAGGTTCTTTGCTTCGACGAGTTCCACTGCAACGACCCCGGCGATGCGATGCTTTTGGCGCGGATGTTCAAATTCATCATGGGCCGTCGGATCCTGTTGGTCACCACCTCGAACTATCCGCCCGAGGAACTTCTGGCCGACGAGTACTATCACCACCTGATCTTGCCGATCATTGCCGAAATCCGCGAGCACATGGATGTCCACGAGCTCGATGCCCACCGGGACTACCGCAGCATCGATGTCGACGATGCCCAGCGCCACGGCTACAACACCGGCAGCCTCCTGGTGGCCCCGGCCGCCGCTGAATTGCACCGGATTGGACTCATGGCACCGGCGCAACACGAGGTGGCTACTCTCAAACCCACCAGCCATGACATCCGTGCGCTCCGGGCTGTTCCCGGGCAACTTTGGTTCGAATTTGGCGATCTGTGTGAATCGTTGACCTCGACGCTTGACTACCTGGAGCTGGCCAAGGAATTCAACCACTGGGTTATTTCCGGAGTACCGGGTGCTGCCGCCATGACCCCGTTTGGGCTGCGCCGTCTCGCCAACGCCATCGACGTCCTGTACGACCACAACATCCGCCTCGACCTGCTCGCGCAGGAGGACTTCTCGGAGTCGCTGAGCCACCTCCCGGAACTGGACGCTGCACGCCTGGCCAGCCGGCTGAACGCCTTGCAAACCACCGCCACACGACCAATCACCCAAGGTGCCAACGCATGAGCAACGAATCAATGGCGGACCTCCATGACGAGGAATCAGCCATCTACTCCCCCGCATGGATCCGGAGCGAAGTCACCCGCCTCGTTGGCCTCAGGGACTCTGGCGAGATTCCGCCGATCGTCCAGCTCGGGCACCCGGTGTTGAGGATGCAGGCCAAAGAGCTCGACGTCCAACTCGGGCCCGAACTGTTGCGAGGATTCCTGGAGACAATGCGCGCAGTGATGCTCGATGCTCCGGGCGTCGGCCTGGCCGCACCGCAGCTGGGCATCCCCTTGCGGATTGCCGTGCTTCAGGATCTCTACGAAACCAGCCCCGAAATCTCAACGGTGCGAGAGCGCGAGCCGCTGGACTACCTGGAAATCATCAATCCGCATTACGAGCCGATCGGCGACCGCACGGCCGCCTTCTACGAGGGCTGCCTGTCGTTCAACGGATACCAGGGCGTGGTGGAGCGGCCAGCCGACATTTCCGCCAGTTTTCTTGACGCCGACGGAATCCCCCGGCGGAGGAACTTCTCCGGATGGCAAGCGCGGATCTTCCAGCACGAGACGGACCACCTGGATGGCACCGTTTACATCGACAAGGCACTGACCCGGTCGCTGTGCGCCAACCACGAATATCCGCGTTGGGCGAATCCCGGAATCGACCAGGCACGCCACGCGCTGGGCTTTTAGCTCCCGGGCTTGGGGTGAACGATCCGCAACGCTCTCCCAAAGCCCGGCAGGGTGCTCGAAGCGCCGGTGAAGCTCGGAGCCGGATCGTGCGTAGCCAGCAACGACTTCCGCCGAGCCCGGTAAAACCCTCGGTGGCAAGGCGGCGTTCACCGGGCCCCCGCCACCGACGCCGAGCACCTTCGGGTGGTTACGGGGCCGTTTGGTTCGAGGATCCGTCAACCGGCAGATACCGGTTGAACCACCGCAGGATTGCCTCAAAGCGCTGGCGGCGGTGCCACGGGGACCCTCCCCGGCTGAGCCCGTGGCTCTCCCCCGGGAACAGCACGAACTCGGTCGGCACCCCGCGCTGCTTCAAACCCACATAGTACCGCTGGGCCTGTTCCACCGGACACCGGTAGTCGCCCTCGGAGTGGATGACCAACGTCGGGGTGCGCACCTGCCCGATCTTGGCCATCGGCGACTGGGCGGCAACCCGCTCGGGATCCGACCCGGTGTAGGCATCTGCGAAGAACCAGCCGATGTCGCTGGTGCCCACGAACGACAGCGGATCCAGGAACCCGCGTTCCACCAGGGCAGCGGCAAAGCGATGCTCATGGGCAATCGTCCAGGCGGTCAGGTAGCCGCCGTAGGAACCACCCAGGACGCCCACGCGCCCCTCGTCCAGGTCGGGCTCGCTAGCACAGGCGCCGTCAAGGAAGGCCATGACGTCCTGCAGGTCCACGGTGCCCATCGCGTGCCTGATGGCCGTCCCGTGCGCCCGGCCGTAGCTCGAGCTGCCACGCGGGTTGCATTGCAGCACCGCGTACCCGGCCGCCGCATAGACCTGTGCCTCGTCAAAGTAGGCGGGCCCGTACTGCGAGAACGGGCCACCGTGGATGTTCAGCAGCACCGGGTGCGGGCCGGGGCCCTGTGGCAGGTGGATCCAACCGTGGACCGGGTACCCGTCAGGGGCGGTGAAGCTGACCTCGCGCGGGGCGCTGAGCGTGGTTTGCCGCCGCAGGGTGTTCCCGAACCCGGTGAGCTGGCGCAGCGAACCGCCCTCCAGTGCGGCGCACTCCCCCGGCGAGTCCGGGGACGCGTAGGACACCACGATGGTCGCACCGTTCGAGGCCGCCCCGTGGATGACCTGCGGGCCGGAGCCCAACACAGAGCTGTTGCCGCCGGCGGTGACCAGGTGCAATTCCCCGGTGCCGCGCACCCTGGCCAGTGCCAGGACCCCGGAGCATCCGTGGGGAACCAGTTGCTCGCACTCGGTGTAGTCGACGGCGTCGGTGTCGGTCAGCACCGCAGCCTCGCGCACGCCCGTAGCCCGGGCATCCATGGCACAGACGGCGACCTGCCGGGCCAGGAAGTCTGTGCCCGACTCCCCCACGAACTGGCCGAGGGCAAAGAGGGTTGCCCCGTCGTTGCTGAACCGCGGGGCCCGGTAGGCCCAGGGTGAGTCCGCGGCACCGAGGACCAGCTCGGGCACCGCCGGCGCCTCCCCGACCGCCGGCACGCGGTAGAGCTGCGACCGCAGGTCGGTGTCGTGTCCCTCGTGCAGCGCGGCGGCAAAGTAGATCCACCGACCATCGGGGCTGTAGCAGGGATCGGCCACATCCTGCCCGGCCAGTGCGCGCGCCGTCGCCTCGGGCAGTCCACCGGGCACCTTGTGGAGCCCGTGCGCGGCCCGGCCCCGGGGCCGGACAAAGGGTTCCTGCTCAAGGCCCGGAACATCCAGCGTGAACAATTCCTGCACCTTGTCCCCGGTGAAGCCCACGCCGTCGCCGCGGTAGTTCAAGGTGGTGATGTGCCGCGGGGCCTCGGCCCCGGCTCCGACATCGTCGATGGAGCCGTAGCGGCCGGGTTCGGGGGTGCGGGAGAGGAAAGCAATCGAGCCGCCGTCCGGGGACCAGACAAAACCGCCAACGCCCAGCGTGCGCTCGGTCAGCACCCGCGGCTCGCCGCCGGCCGCCTCGACCACCGCCAGCTGGGCGACGCCCTTCGCATCGGCGCGCAGGAAGGCGATCCACATGCCGTCCGGGGAATGCCGGGGCCCGCTGTCGGATTCTCCGCGGGTCAAGCGCCGGGGCGGGGCCGAGCCGTCGAGCTCCAGCAACCACAACTGGCCCACGTATGAATCGGAGGCGAAGCTGGGGCGGGAGGCGGACACCACGGCACGGCCTGCATCCGGGCTCAGGCTGGGCGCAGATACAGTAGTCAGTAGTTCTAGTTGCTCTGGTTTCACTGCGCTAGCCTATCGAATTCACCTGAGACGAAGGACACACGTGCAGCAGCCAACACCTCTCGATTCGGGGCTTCGCTGCCCCGTCTGCAAGTCGGGGCTGTCCCTGCAGCACCAGCCGGGCCGCCCGGCGCGCCTGGGCTGCGAGGCCGGGCACGGCTTCGACGCCGCGAAGCAGGGCTATTTCAACCTGCTCACCGGCAAGGGAACCAACTTCACCGAGGACGGGGCCCCCATGGTCGCCGCCCGGGCCTCCTTCCTGGACGCCGGGCACTACGAGTCCCTGGCCGAGGCCCTGGGCCACCGGGTCCGCAACGCCCTGCAGGGAATCGAGCACCCCCGGATACTCGATGCGGGTGCCGGGACCGGCTACTACCTCCGCCAGGTTCTCCAGGCCCTGCCCGGGACTTCGGCAGCCAGCGCCGTGGCCCTGGACATCTCCCGCTACGCAATGCGCCGCGCGGCGAAGCTCCCCGACACCCTGGCATTGGTGTGGGACCTGTGGCGCGAACTGCCGCTGGAAGACGAATCCTTCGATGTCGTGCTCAACATCTTCTCCCCGCACAACGGTGCCGAATTCGCCCGGGTGCTGCGTCCGGGCGGAACCGCCCTGGTCGTGACCCCGCTGCCCGGCCACCTGGCCGAGGGCGCGGCCCTGCTGGGGCTGCTGGGGATCGCCGCCGACAAGGCCGCGGGCGTCGTGGCCTCGATGGGCGGGGGCTTCGAGCTTCGTGCCACCGAGGAGGTCAAGATCCCCCTGGTGCTGGATCCGGAGGCCGCCTTCGAGCTGGCCATGATGGGCCCGGCCGGACACCACCTGGACCCCGAAACCCTGCGCATCCGACTGGCGGATGCCGGAAGTGCCACCCTGGTCACCGCGGCGTTCCGCATCCAGGAATTCCGCAAGATCGACTAAGCGCCCATAACGCCGTCGCCGGGCGGTCCCTCATCGCAGTGATGAGGGGCCAGCTCGGGAACATCGTCCCTTGTGCTGATTCGATTTGGCATGCCCATCGGGCAAAATGGAAGGCATGGAGGTTGGTGTGTATCCAACACATCTTGACTTAGGGGGCAACAATGTACGACTGGCTCATAACGAACGCATGGGTCGTTTGGCTGGCGCTCTTCCTCTTGCTGGCCATCATCGAAATGATCTCCCTTGACCTGTACTTCATCATGCTTGGGGTCGGAGCCCTGGGCGGCGTGGCCGTTGCGCTGCTTGGCGGGGAATTCTGGTTGCAGATGGTGGTCTTCAGCATTACGTCCCTGCTCATGATCATGCTCGTGCGTCCCATCGCACTGCGGCACCTGCGCAAGGATCCCGAAGGGCTGCGCACCAATGTCGATCGGCTCATCGGTGAAGACGCACTGGTCCTGGAGCCCACCTCCAGGATGAATGGACGCGCAAAGATCGGCGGAGAGACCTGGTCGGCGCGAACCGACGACGATGTTGCGCTGCAGCCGGGAACCTACGGTTCGGTGGTCCGCATCGAAGGGGCAACGGCCTACATCACGCTGCGCACCCAAATGCCCGGCCTGGACTAGCAACTCCCAGACAAGTTTTCGGCGTCTGGAACATGGCGCCCCAACGAAAGAGAGAAGAGATGCAAACATCGGGCCTTGGCCTCACGGTCGTCCTGGTAGTACTGGCAATCTTCGTGATCATCGTGCTGCTGCGCTCCGTGCGCATCGTGCCGCAGGCGCGGGCCGGGATCGTGGAGCGGCTGGGCAAGTACCATCGCACACTGCTTCCCGGGCTGACGATCTTGATTCCGTTTGTTGACCGTTTGCTGCCGATGCTGGACCTTCGCGAACAGGTTGTGAGCTTTCCGCCGCAGCCGGTGATTACGGAGGACAACCTGGTGGTCTCCATCGACACCGTGGTCTACTTCCAGATCACCGAGCCGCGTGCAGCGACCTACGAAATCGCCAACTACATCCAGGCTGTGGAGCAGCTGACAACCACCACGCTTCGTAACGTCGTCGGCGGGCTGAACCTCGAAGAGGCACTGACCAGCCGCGACCAGATTAACGGCCAGCTGCGTGGCGTCCTTGACGAGGCCACCGGCAAGTGGGGCATCCGCGTCTCCCGTGTCGAGCTCAAGGCCATCGATCCACCGCTGTCGATCCAGGACTCCATGGAGAAGCAGATGCGCGCCGAGCGCGACCGCCGTGCCGCGATCCTCACCGCCGAAGGCACCAAGCAGTCGGCAATCCTCACCGCCGAAGGCCAACGCCAGGCATCCATCCTGAAAGCGGAGGGTGACGCCAAGGCGGCCATCCTGCGTGCCGACGGCGAGTCGGCGGCCATCCAGAAGGTCTTCGACGCGATCCACGCCGGAAAGCCGGACCAGAAGCTGCTGGCCTACCAGTACCTGCAGATGCTGCCGAAGATCGCCGAAGGCACCGCCAACAAGCTGTGGATCATTCCCAGCGAGGTCGGCGAGGCCCTGAAGGGGATCGGCGGCGCGCTGGGCAACTTCAACGAAGGCCCGGACGACGACCAGAAGCCGGAAGGCACCAGCAGCACCCTGATGTAACGGCCTGTTTCAGGCGGCAAAATATTGGGCGGGCGACCTCACAAGCGAGGATGCCCGCCCGAAGCCGCGTTTGGGCCGTATAATGGAAACTTCGAGACTTGCGCCCCGCGGGAATTTTATGCTGGACCGGGACGTTGAAATCGGTAGCCGAACCCGTATGTAATCGCAGTAGGGAGACAATATGAGCGATCGCAGCCTGCGAGGAATGCGCCTTGGCGCACAGAGCATGGAAACTGAGGCTGGCGTCGAGCCAGCAGCGCGCCAGCGCGTTGAATACCGTTGCGAAGACGGCGAGCAGGTGTTCGTGATTTTTGCCGCAGAGGCAGACATCCCGGCAACCTGGACTTCCAAGACCGGCAAGATTGCATCGCTGGTCAATGGCGACGCACAGCCGGAGGAGACCAACGAGAAGCCGGTGCGCACCCACTGGGACATGCTCCTCGAGCGCCGGTCCGTCGAAGAACTGGAAACGATCCTGAAGGATCGCCTGGACAAGTTGCGCGCCACCCGTGGTGCAGCCCAGGCAGCATTGAAGGGCTAGCAACACGCCTCTGTTTGCTGCAATGGCGAGGGCCCGAATGGATGATCCATTCGGGCCCTCGCCATGTCCGGCCGTATCCGGGATGCGGCCGGCGGGTACTACTTGCGTCCGGTGAGCTTCTTCCAGCGGGCGCTCAGGCCCCACCGGGTCACGTTCAGCATGGCCTCGACAACGATGTTTCCGCTCATCTTCGAGACGCCAAGTTCGCGTTCGACGAAGGTGATCGGCACCTCGACGATCTTCTTGCCCAGCTGGGCCACGCGGAAGGTCATGTCGACCTGGAAGCCATAGCCCACCGACTCGATGGCGTTGAAGTCCAGGGCCTCGAGGGTCTCGCGGCGGAACGCGCGGAAGCCGGCGGTGATGTCGCGCAGGTTCACGCCCAGCATGGTGCGGGAGTAGAAGCTGCCCACGCGGGAAATCATCTTGCGGTGCAGCGGCCAGTTGACGACCGAGCCGCCCTTGACCCAGCGCGAACCGATGACCAGGTCAGCGCCCTTGGGGATTTCCGCCAGCAGCAGGGGAAGCTGCTCGGGCTTGTGTGAACCATCGGCATCCATCTCCACCAGGACGTCGTACCCGGCGTCCAAGGCCCAGCGGAACCCGGCCAGGTAGGCGGCGCCCAGGCCGGCCTTGCCCGTGCGGTGCATGACGTGGATGGATTTGTCCTCGGCAGCCATCTTGTCTGCCAGGGCGCCGGTGCCGTCCGGGGAATTGTCGTCAACGATCAAGACATCCGAATCAGGCACCGCGGCACGCAAGCGGCCCACGGTGATGGGCAGCGATTCAAGCTCGTTGTAGGTCGGAATGATCGTGACTACGCGCACGCGGCAGTCCCTTTCTGCTGATGGAACGATCCGCGGAAGAAGGCCGCAAGGGGCCAGGTACCAAGGTGCCGCGTAGGGTTAACCCGCTGCGACTGGTTTCAGGGATCGGGTGGGGGTCAGTGCACAATTATACGCAACCGCTCCCCCGAAACCCGGCTCCCAGCCGTGTGACGCGCAAGACGATTCGGCCCACCGGCCGGACACACAAATCGACCCCGCGGCTTCGGTCCGTCCCTCCCGGCCGACGAGCGGCCAGGAAGGTGTTATCTAATGCCAACGGGGTCAATTTGTTCTTGCGGACCGGAATACCGGTAAGCCGGATCGAAGGATCAGACACTGGTAACAGCCTACCGTCCAGTTTTTAGCTGTCAACCGTTTCCGGACCACTGGCTACGTGAATTCAATCAGGTCAACCGATATATGGCGCGCTGACCAGCATTCAAGGAACTTGACGAGGCCTCGCGCAAATACTTCGATTCCGGCCTTGCCAAAACACTTTTTCTCTGAACCCAACGGCGGGGAAGCCCCGGTCCGCCTAGGCTCCGCCCATCGCGTCGAAAATCACGTTGCCGGCACGCACCGTGCGCAGGCAATTGGGCAGCTCGTCTTCCAGCACCGGGAGCATCGGGGTGCCGGCGCGGGCATCGGTGCTCCAGGACGAGACACGAAGGTCCGGTGTCTGTACGGAAAGCTCGGCGGCATCCCAAACCGCAAACGTGGCCTCGGCGCCGTTGACCAACTGCCCCGCCATCGGGTTCGGCGATCCCAGGGCACGGAAACCGGAGCGGGTGTGGGCCATGAAAGCCGCCCTGGCCGAGATCCGTGCCTGCGGATCGCTCAATTCCAGGCAGGCCTTCACCGCTGCCCACGGGCTGGCCGCGGTGACAGGGGCATCGGAGCCGATGACCACCGGGACCCCGGCCGAGAGGAACTGTCCAACGCCGTTCATGGCCGCCGCCCGGGCATCGCCCAGGCGCTGGGTGTACAGCCCCCCTGCCCCTCCCCAGGCAGCATCGAAGCCCGGCTGCATGGATGCGGTCAGGGCGAAGTCCAGCATGCGGCCGCGTGCGGCCGCATCGACCATTTCCACGTGCTCCAGGCGGTGCCGCCCGGCCTGGACCTTGGCCAGTCCCACGGATTCGGCCGCCTTGGCAAAGCCCTCGAGGGCCACGTCGAGACCGGCATCGCCGATGACGTGGAAGGAAGCCTGGATCCCGGCCAGCGAACACGCCGCGACGTGCGCGCTGATCTGTTCGACGCCTAGGTAGGAGGTGCCCCGTTCGCCGGCGGCGTCTGCGTAGTCCTCGCGCAGCAACGCGGTGCGCGAACCGATCGAACCGTCGATGTTCAGGTCCCCGCCCAGTCCGACGACCGCAGCGGAATTGAACGAGGCCAGCAGCGTGCGGGCTTCTTCCTCGGTGCCCACGAGTTCCGCCCAGTAGGCGAAGACCTCGGGTGTTGCGGCCTTGTCCGCGTCGGTGCGGGCCAGCAGCGCCTCGAGGTCCGCGCGGCCGGAGATCTGCCCGGCAGCCATCTCCACGACCGTTCCGTGCCCGGTGGAGGCCAGGTGCGCCAGGGCGCGATTGCGGTTTTCGGAGTTGGTGGCTTCGTCAAAGGCGAAGATCGCATCCCGGATGCGCCCGTGGGCCTTCCCGCGGACCAGGGCGCCGGTGTATTCGGGACCTTCGGACAGGCCGAAGCGCATGGCCAGCTTGGGACTGATGAGGGCCGAATGCACGTCGACGCGCGCCAGGTAGACCTCGCGGTCGGGAGCCGCCTGCTGCAACTGCTCGCTGGTGGGCAGCGTGCCGTCGCCAAAGGTCGATTCGTCCCAGCCGGCGCCGAGGAGCAGGCCGCTGCCCTGCGCCGCCGCCGCGGCGACGGCCTCGAGCACCTCGCCGGTGCTGCGGGCATTGCCCAGGTCCAGTCCGTTGAGCGAGGCACCGAGCGAACCCAGGTGGACGTGGGAGTCCACGAAGGCCGGGGTGATGAGTGCGCCTTGCAAATCGATCTCCGTCATCCGCGCATCCAGCAGCGCGCCGGCGGCGGATTCGGTCCCGATCCACGCCACGGTGCCGTCCTCGACCAGCATGGCGGTCGCAAAGGGATCGGCCGGGGAATAGATGGAACCATTGCGGTACAACTCAACAGACATTTCTTACCTTTGCTTTAAGCAGGCACGCACGAAAATCCCTCGGCGTGCTTCGATCCAACAGATGCCGGGCCGGGCCCGGGAGAGCGTGGTCCTAGTCGACCACGTTTGAATAGGAGACGACCCCGCGGCGGACGCGTTGGACCGCGCGGTTGCAGGACCGGGCCAATCCCGCATCCAGGTCGGGGATCTTGGCCAGCTGGTCCAGCACGTCGATGACCTGCTTGGCCCAGCGCACGAAGTCCCCGGCCGCCAGGTCCGTGCCGCGCAGGCACTCGCGCAGGTCCGAGCCCCGCGCCCACTTGTAGATCGGCCAGATCAGCCCGGAATCCGGGGCGGCGGTCTCGGGCAGCCCGGCATTCGCCTCGACATCCGAGAGCCGCGACCACAGGTTCACCGACGCTTCCCAGGCGATCTGGATCTTCGCGGTGGGCATGCGCGGGTCGGGCCCGTGGTCTTCGCGCCTCGCCTGGAAGACCAGGGCGGAGATGAACCCGGCCAGCTCCTCCGCGGTCATTTCGTTCATGGCCCCGGTCTCCATGACCAGCGAGGTCAGCAGGTCGCGTTCGCCGTAGATGCGGCGCAGCCGCTGCCCGGCGGCGGTGATCTGGGCCTGGCCCAGGTCGTCGGACGCGGGCACCAGGTACTCGAAGTCCTCCAGCACCTTGGCCACCTTGTCGAAGGTCTTGGAAATGGTGTTGGTGCGGCCACTGATCTGGGAGCGCAGCTTGTTGGTGTCGCGCAAGAGCTTGGAGTAGCGCTCGCCCCAGCGGGCGTGGTCTTCGCGTTCCGGGCACCCTTGGCAGGGGTGCGCCTTCAGGGTGGCGCGCAGCTGGGTGATGCGGGCTTCCTCCTCGTCGCTGCCGGTGAACCTGTATTCCGGGGCGTCCTCGCGCGGCGGGCGGGACTCGGCCAGCGCGCTGTGCAGCGAGGCGGCCAGGTCCCTGCGTTCCTTGGGGCTGCGCCCGGTGAAGCCCTTGGGGATCCGGATCCGGGAGATGACCTCGACCGGGCCGTTGAGGTCCTGGACGCCGACACGGCGGATGTGCTTGTCCTCGGTCAGCACCGTGGGGCGTGGGTCGTTCCAGGCCGAATCCTGTTCGATGACCACGCAGCGCCCGAGCCGGCGGGTGCCGGTGACCTCGATGATGTCGCCGCGGACCAGGGATTCCAGGGATTCGGTCGCCGACGCGCGGCGCAGCCGGGATATGGTTTTCGCCGCGTCTTTTTCGGCCGTGGACAACTCGGCCCGCAGCACCGCGTACTCGGTGAAATCCCCCAGGTGGCAGGTCATCGACTTCTTGTACCCCGCCAGCGATTCCTCGCGGGAGCGGACCTGGCGGGCCATGCCCACCACGGAGCGGTCGGCCTGGAACTGGGCGAAGGAGGTCTCCAGGATGCCGCGGGCCCGTTCCCTGCCGAATTGCGAGGTCAGGTTCAGCGACATGTTGTAGGTGGGACGGAAGCTCGAGTTCAGCGGGTAGGTCCGCTTCGAGGCGAGCCCGGCCACCGCGGCCGGGTCGGTGTCCTGCTGCCACAGCACCACCGCGTGGCCCTCGACGTCGATGCCGCGGCGCCCGGCGCGGCCGGTCAGCTGGGTGTACTCCCCCGCGGTGATGGCCACGTGTGATTCGCCGTTGAATTTCTCCAGCTTTTCCATGACCACCGAACGGGCGGGCATGTTCACGCCCAGTGCCAGTGTTTCGGTGGCGAACACGGCCTTGACCAAGCCGCGGACGAAGAGGTCTTCGACGACTTCCTTGAAGATCGGCAGCAACCCGGCATGGTGGGCCGCGAAGCCGCGCATCAGGCCCTCGCGCCATGGCCAGAAGCCCAGCACCTCCAGGTCGTCCGGCGGCAGCTTGTGCGCCACCAGGTCGATGCTCTGCTCGATTTCGGTGGCCTCGGCGATGGTGGTCAGGGCCAGGCCCGAACGCACGCACTGCGCAACGGCCGCGTCACAGCCGTTGCGGGAGAAGATGAACACCAGCGAGGGCAGCAGCCCTGCCTGGTCAAGGGCCATGATCATGTCGGGGCGCGAAACCCGGGTGCTGAGCTGCTCGCGCTGCGCCCCCCATGATCCCCCGCCACGGCGCGAGCGGCCACGCTGCGAGCGTGGGCCGGCCATGGCGCGGTGTGCCATCTTGGTCAGCTCGGGGTTGACCTCCGCGGCGCGCTCCGGTGCATTGGCGACCTGGTCGAAGGACACGTCCTCGGCGAACAGGTCAAGGAGCCGGCCGCCGACCATGACGTGCTGGAACAAAGGGATGGGGCGGTGCTCGGATACGATGATGCTGGTGTCCCCGCGCACGGTGTCGAGCCAGCCGCCGAATTCCTCGGCGTTGGAGACCGTGGCCGACAGCGAGATCACCTGGACGTCGTCGCGCAGGTGGATGATCACTTCTTCCCACACGGCCCCGCGGAATTTGTCGGCCAGGTAATGGACCTCGTCCATGATCACGTAGCCGAGCGAGTCGAGGGTGTCTGAGTCCGCGTAGAGCATGTTGCGGAGCACCTCGGTGGTCATGACAACGATCTCGGCCTCGCCGTTGATGGTCATGTCCCCGGTGAGCAGCCCGACCCGCTCGGGGCCGTAGGTGGCCACGAGGTCGGAGTACTTCTGGTTGCTCAGCGCCTTGATGGGTGTGGTGTAGAAGGCCTTGCGGCCGGAACGCAGCGCCTGGAAGATGGCGAATTCGCCGACCACGGTCTTTCCCGCGCCCGTCGGGGCGGCGACCAGCACACCGGAACCGGTGGCAACGGCACGGCAGGCCTCTTCCTGGAAGGGATCAAGGTCGAAGCCCAGGGTGGCGCGGAACTCGGCAAGCCCGGTTCCTTCCTCCTGCGGTTGTTCCTTGGCTGCGGTGTATCGCTCGGCCGGCATGCTCACGCTGCGACCCCTTTCAGGAGGGTAGTAGGTGCGCCCGCGTCCGTGTTGCGGACGCGGGCGTTCCTATGGAAGATCCGGCGAGTCGGGAATGCTGGACCCCTCGCCTGCGTTGGCGGCGTTTTCCGCCTCAAGTTGTGCACGTTTCTTGTCGCGCTTCTTGTCGTTCAGGTGGCAGATCAGCGTTGCCGTCGCAAAGGTCACGAACAGCGGGCCGGCCAGCGCAAACATGGTGATCGCATCGCCGCCGGGTGCCGCCATGGCTGCCACGAGGGCAATGAGGAAGACCGTGATGCGCCAGTGCTTCATGATCAGCTTGGCCTTGAGCACTCCGACCATGTTCAGCCCGACCATCAGCACCGGGGCCAGCATGGCCAGTCCGAAGGCGATCAGCAGGCGGAAGACGAACGGGAGGTAGGTGTCGGTGGTGAGCCAGGACTGCGCGTTTTCCGGGGTCAGCGAGATGAAGAACTTCAGGGCGTGCGGAAGCACCCAGTAGGCCATGCCCACGCCGAGGATGAACAGCGGTGCCGCCGCGGCGGCGAAGCCGATGGCGGTGTTGCGTTCCTTCTTCTTCAGGCCCGGGACGATGAAGGCCCAGAGCTGGTAGATCCAGATGGGCGCGGAGAAGACCAGGCCCAGGAGGAGCGATGTCTTGAGCATGATGTCGAAGGGTGCCATCACGGAGGTGAAGTTGACTTCGCCGCCGTACGCGCGCACCGGCGCGATGATCAGCTCGAGGACATTGTCATAGAGGAAGAACCCTCCGACCGTTCCCAGAACCAGGGCAATCAGCGATATGAAGAGACGGTTCCTGGCCTCGACCAGGTGTTCCTTCAGGGCCATGCGGCCCTCGGGATTTTTCTTCCGCCCCTTGGTGGCAGCAGCTTCTTGTTCGCTCACGAAATATTAGGCGTTGTTCTCACGACGGTCGGGATCAACGATCTTGCCCTCGACGGTTTCGTCGCCGGCAGCAGGAGCCTTGTCGTCGTCCTTCATCTGGCGGACCTCGGACTTGAAGATGCGCAGGGACTGGCCGACGGAGCGTGCCAAACCGGGAAGCTTCGGGGCACCGAACAGCAGCAGCGCCAAAATTACGATGATGACCAGATGCCATCCTTGGATTCCACCCATGGGGAACCTACCTTTCAATCGTGTTAAGTCTACGTCAGAAGAGTTCTAAATCGCTTACGCGCTGGGGTTGTCCGCGCAGGGCTTTGCGCTTCACGCGTGTGTTGCGGCGGGCGGTGGCCCGACGAAGCTTGCCGGCCTCGTATCCCTGGCGTGCGGCATCGGGATCCTGGAACAGGGCGGCCACCCCGGCCGGGGTCCTGTCGGTTGGCTCGGGGTAGTCGCGGTCCTCGGCCTCGGCATCCATCGAGGCGCCGCTGCGGTCCATGGCCTCGCCGACCTCGTGGGCCAGTGCCATGAAGCCGCGAAAGAGCCTGATCCCGGCGAGCACCAGGAAGAGCAGCGTGGCAAAGGCCAGGACGGTCCACAGCAGGACCCAAAACCACCAAGGCAACATCGCTACTTCACTTCCTGGGAGTCGACGGCCGCACGAAGCCAGGTCTCGACCTCGGCGCGCAGGGAATCGGGGCCGATGACCCGCAGGTCCCCGCCGTGGTAGGCGACCATGCCCGGCATGGTCGAGGTGGAGGGCATCCGGATCTCGGCAATGTGCTCTTCCCCGGCCTTGGCCCAGCTCTCCGGTGCGTACTCCTCCACCAGGGCCGCCAGCCGCGGGGCAAAGCCCAGGACCACGAGCTCGTCGGCGGGGCCGGGGGTGAAGAAGATGTCGGCCTCGTCCTCGTGCCGTTGCGCATCGAAGTCGAAGAGAGTCCCGGGGAGGGTCGCGGACTGGATCCGGTCGATGCGGAAGGACCGGATTTCGTCGTTGGGGATCGAGAAGGCGCGAAGGTACTGGCGGCCGGCGTTCTCCAGGAGCCGGATCGGCTCGACCCGCCGGACGGTGACGGCATCGCTGGAGGCGCTGTAGTAGGTCAGTTCGACAACCCGGCGTTCGCGGATGGCCCGGGCCAGGGTTGCATGGATCTCGTTTTCCTCGGCGGAGCGCAGGGTGATGGACAAAACCGCTTCCAGGCCCTCGAATCCGACGGCGGCGGCCTGCAGCTTCGCGTGGGCGGAATCGACGGCAGCGGCGTGTTCGAATCCCGGGAGCCCGCGCAGCGAGGCCAGTCCCGCAAGCATGGTCGCGGCCTCGGGAAGGCTGAGCCTGATCGGTGCGTTGAGGGCCTCGGCGTTGTTGATGCTGATGGTCCCGGCCTCCCATTCCACGTCGATCAGTTCGTCGGGCAAGCCGTTGGGCACCCCGCACATCATGATGGTTTGCAGGTGGGCCAGCAGCTGCTTTTCAGTCAACCCGAAGTGGGTGGCCGTTTGCACAACGCTTGGTGAACCGTGGCTGGCCACGTAGGAAATGATGTCGAGGTTCCGTGCCACGGCCTCGGTCGAGGGCGGCCGGCCGGCGTTGCGGCGCTTGCCGAGCTTGTAGTCGGGGACCGGGTGGTTCGAGGCCGCCAGCGCCCCGTCGAGCTTCCGTCGCACCGCGGACACCAGCGATGCCGGTTCCAGCACGCGGGCGTTGGCGCCAAGCTTGGCCACGTCGGCTGCCAGGGCCATGAGATCGTGGAATTGCAGGGAAAGTTCGTCGCGGTCCTGGCCCGGGGTGATGGATGCGGCGCGTGAGCGCAGTGCCCAGCCGGTGTCCTTGGCCACCGAGATCCTGGCGGTCTGCCCGGCGATGTCGGGATCCAGCCGGCCCAGGGTTTGGGCCATGGAGAACCCGGCGGGGCGGGTGTCGTGGGCCTTGCCGGTGTGGATGGGGCTGAGGATGCGGGTGAGCCGGAACATCCGCACGTGCTGGCGCTTGTGGTCCAGGCCCACCAGGTACCAGTTCCCGAAGCGGGATCCGATCCCCCAGGCATCGATGGTCCGTTCGCTGGTGCGGCCCTGCGCATCGAAGTACTCGAAGGAGACGACCTGGTGTGCCCAGACCGCTTCCAGGCAGGCGGCGAAGGCCGGCCCGGCGGCGTGCAGGCGCGGGACGTATTCGGTGAACCGGACCCCGTGCCCGGTGTCTTCCAGGCCGGCCGAGAGCCTGCCGTTGGCCCGGGCGGCGGAGGATTCCAGGTCGGTGTCCTTCCACAGCTGTGCCGCCAGGCCCAGCACCGCGGCTTCCTCGGTGCTGAAGCTGACTTCGGGCAGCCTGTAGCTTTCGGGGGTGATCAGGTAGCGTTCGTCGGATCCGGTGCCCAGGGTCTTCACCGGAACGCCCATCTCGCGAAGGTCCTTCTTGTCCCGGTCGAACTTCCTGTCGAAGGCGGCGTCGTTCAGCCCCTGGTAGTCGTCAACGATCTTGCGCAGCTCACGCTTGGAATACCCGTGCGGGGTGTTGATCAACGCATAGGTGAGACTGACGAGTTTCTCGGCACGGGAAGGACCGCCGGAATTAATTTGAGCCACGTCCGCAAGATTACCCCGTGGCGACGAACCCGGGCCAATGCAACGCCGCGTTAACGGCCCTTGGCCGTGTTTTCCCGGTTCAACATGGGAAAACACGGCCAAGGGCGTCGATCGGTGAAGCCGTGCCTAGCGCACTGCCACCAGGTCCACGACGAAGATCAAGGCTTCGTTGGGGCCGATGGCTCCGCCGGCGCCACGGGAACCGTAGGCCATTTCCGAGGGGATTTCCAGGCGGCGGCGGCCGCCGACCTTCATCCCGATCAGGCCCTGGTCCCAGCCCTGGATGACCTGGCCGACGCCGGCACGGAAGTCCAGCGGGGCGCCGCGGTTCCAGGAGGCGTCGAATTCCTCGCCGGTGGACCAAGCCACGCCGACGTAGTGGGCGGAGATGTTCGAGCCCGGAACGACCTCGGCACCGTCGCCGACGGCGATGTCCTCGATCTTCAGCTCGGTCGGGGCATCGGTTCCCGGGAAATCGATCTCGGGCTTGGTGCGGTCGTATTCACGCTGTCCAAAAGACATGGGTGAAGTCCTTTCGGTTGTTTGCTAGAAGCGTCCTAGCTACTTTACTTCCTTGAGGTCCACGAAGAACACCAGCGGGCCCTCGGGGGCTCCAGGGGCCCCGTCGTAGGCCAGGTCCGTCGGGATGGTCAGCATGACCTGGGTGCCGGCTTTCAGCCCGGTCAGGCCCTGGGTCCAGCCGGGGATGACGCCGTCGAGGCCGAAGTCCGACGCCGCCCCGCGGTCGTAGCTCGAGTCGAACTGCTTGCCGTCTTCCCAGCTCACCCCGGTGTAGTTGGCCGAGACCTTCGAGGTGGCGGTGGCAACCTTGCCGGTGCCCTCCTTGACGACGTCAACGACCAGTCCGCCCGGCACGTCCTTGTCCTTCGGGATGGTGATGGCCGGCTTGCCGTCCTTCATCTCGAAGGTCGGCAGCGCTCCGGCGTCCTTGAGCTTCTTGACCTCGTCGGCGCCGAGCTTCTTGGACGGCGGTGCTTTCGGCGGGATCTCCTCGGTGGAGACGACCTTGAGCACGACCACGGTTTCGGCCGGGGCCGCTTCCGGGCTTGCCGAGGGCGAGGCGCCGCCGGTTGCCGCTGCCTCGGCCGCAGGTTCGACCATGGCGATCCAGGAGCCGACCTTGGTCTGCATCAGCGTGTCGTAGAGCGCCGGGAGCTGGGCCTTGAATTCCTCGTTGGTCGGCAGCGTCACCGGCTCGCCGGCGAAGCCGGAGCCGAGCAGGCTCGCATCCGTTGCCTTGTAGGCAATGGACTTGAACTTGATGTTCTGGTTTTCCTTGATTTGATCGCCCTTGCCCTCGACGAGGACCTTGGCCGCGGTTGCCGTGGCAACCAGCGGGGTTTCGAAGGTGACCGTGGGATCGGACGCATCATCCGAACCCGGGGTGACCTTGATCGATTCCAAGGGGGCGATGTCACCGCTGGAGGCCGTCGTGGTTGAACCACAGGCCGTGACCAGCAGCAACGAGGCCGTTGCAACGAGTGCCATAACTTTGCGCACGAAATCAACTTTCAGTTGGGGATTTTGGGACTTGAAACACCCACACTGAATGGTGAGCTTTCGAAAGAGGTTATAAACAGCCTAAATGCCGAATCTGTGAATCTCCTTATTGCAGGCGGCCGGATGCAACCTGGGGCGACCCACCCATCGAGGTGATCATCTCCTGGACCCGCGGGTCCTCGTTGACGAAGGGATCCTTGCACAGCACCGTCTGGCCGGGGTGGTCGTTGAGCTTCAGGTGCACCCAGTCCACGGTGAAGTCGCGCTCCGCGTTCTTGGCGGCACGCACAAAGTCCCCGCGCAATTTCGCCCGGGTGCTTTGCGGCGGGTTGTCCACCGCGAAGGCGATGTCCGCGGGATCCACCACGGTGGCGGCGCGCCCGCGGGCCGCCAGCAGGTGGAAAAGCCCGCGCTTGGTGTCGATGTCGTGGTAGGTCAGATCCAGCTGGGCCAGGCGTTGGGCGCCCATGTCCAGGTTGTGCCGATCGGCGTAGGAAGTGATCAGCTTGTGCTTGATCGCCCAGTCGATTTCCGTGTCGATGCCCGAGAAGTTTCCCGATTCCACGGCATCCAGGGTCCGGGTCCACAGGTCCAGCACCGCGGGGACCTGGTCGTGGTGTGCCCCTTCGCGCTCCACGAACTCGGTGGCCAGGGTCAGGAAGCGGCGTTGCAGGGCCAGGGCGGAAAGCTCGGTGCCGTTGGCGAGCCTGACCATTGTGGTGCCGTTGAAGTCGTGGGAGATCTCGCGGATGGAGCGGATCGGGTTTTCCAGTCGCAGATCCTCCATGATCTTTCCCGACTCGATGATCCGCAGCATCAGGTCGGTGGCTCCGAGCTTGACCAGCTGGGTGGTCTCGGACATGTTCGAGTCCCCCACGATGACGTGCAGGCGGCGGAAGTACTCGGCATCCGCGTGCGGCTCGTCGCGGGTGTTGATGATGGGCCGGGAGCGGGTGGTCGCCGAGGAGACGCCCTCCCAGACATGGTCGGCGCGCTGCGAGAACGCGTAGAGCGGCTCGCCCTCGATGTTCACGATCTTTCCGGCCCCGGCAATCAGCTGCCGGGTGACCAGGAACGGGATCAGGATCTCGGCGAGCCGGGCGAACTCGAGCTTGCGCGGGATCAGGAAGTTCTCGTGGCAGCCGTAGGAGTTCCCGGCGGTGTCGGTGTTGTTCTTGAACAGGTAGAGCCGGCCGTTGTAGCCGTCGGCGGCCATGCGTTCCTCGGCGCTTTGCACCAGGTCGTTCAGGATCGCTTCCCCGGCCCGGTCGTGGGCGATCAACTGGGTCAGCTCGTCGCATTCGGCCGTGGCGTATTCGGGGTGCGATCCGACATCCAGGTAGAGCCGGGAGCCGTTGGTCAGGAACACGTTGGAGCTGCGCCCCCAGGCCACCACCCGGCGGAAGAGGTAGCGGGCCGATTCCTCCGGCGTGAGCGGGCGCCCGGTGGGGTCCGAATAGTTGATCCCGTATTCGGTTTCGATGCCGAAGATTCTGCGGTCCATGTTCTGTCTACTTCCCTGCTCCCAGTATCCGGGCGATGGTGGGGGTGTCGAGGCGGCGGAAATGGCGGTGCGAGCCGGTGGAGGTGGTTCGTTCGAGCATCGCGACCTCCAGGAGGTGGGCGTCCCCGGGGCCCTCCCCCACGCCCGGCAACACCAGTGCCGCGGCGCGGATGACCTCGTCGATGCCGGCGGCCGCCAGGTCCTTGCCCATCCAGTAGGCGTTCCAGGCCTCGCGCAGCGCCGGGGTGTCCCCGCCCATGATGATGTGCCCGGGCTGTTCGGCGATCGAGCCGTCGAAGTTCAGCGAGAACAGCGTGTCCTCGGGCGGGGTCGCCCCGAGTTCAAGGACCGCCAGTTCCACCTCGAAGGGCTTGGCCTCGGCGGTGAACACCGCACCCAGGGACTGGGCGTAGACGCTGGCCAGGCCGCGGCCGGTCACGTCGTGGCGGGAATAGGAGTAGCCGCGTGTGTCGGCGTAGCGCACCCCGGCCTGGCGCAGGGACTCGAACTCGTTGTACTTGCCCACCGCCGCGAAGGCGATGCGGTCGTAGATCTCCCCGATCTTGTGCAGCGAACCCGAGGGGTTCTCCGCGATCAACGCGATCCCGTCGATGCAGGAGGCCGTGATGACGGCCCGTCCGCGGGCGATGCCCTTCCGGGCGAAGTCCGCCCGGTCCTTCATGAGCTGTTCGGGCGATACGTAGTATTGTGCGCTCATCTAGGACTCCCTCCCGCTGGCGGTGCGTGTGGCGATGATGTCGGCTGCCATGTCGGCCAGGATGGCGTCCTCGACGCGGTGGGCCCCGGTGGCATCCACGGTGTAGACCACCGGCCACAGGCCGCGCACGGTGTCAGGTCCCCCGGTGGCCGAGTCGTCGTCGGCGGCGTCGTAAAGCGCCTCCACGGCGACCTGCACCGCGGCGGTGGCGCCGAGGCCGGGCTGCCAGAGCTTCTTCAGCGCGCCGCGGGCATACGGGGAGCCGGAGCCGATCGAATGGTGCTCGACCTCCTCGTAGAGCCCGCCGGTGATGTCGAAGGAGAAGATCCGCCCGGTGCCGGAGAAGGTGTCGAAGCCGGCAAAGAGCGGAACGACGCTCATGCCCTGCAGGGCCATGGGCATGTTGGAGCGGATCATCGAGGCCAGCCGGTTGGCCTTGCCGTCCAGGGACAGGCGTGTGCCCTCGATCTTTTCGTAGTGCTCCAGTTCCACGGTGAAGAGCTTGGCGATGTCGATGGCCAGGCCCGCCGCGCCGGCGATCCCGATGACCGAGTAGCTGTCGGTCTCGAAGACCTTCTCGATGCGGCGGCTGGCGATCACGTTGCCCATGGTCGCGCGGCGGTCCCCGGCCATCACGATCCCATCGGCGTAGGACAGCGCGACGATGGTGGTTCCGTGGGGCACCTGGGCGCCGGCGTCCGCCGGCAGCACGGCGCGGGTGCCGGGCAGCAGGTCGGGGCGGTCCCGGTTCAGGTGCTCCAGGAAGGAGGGCCCGGGACCGAGTTCGGTCACTGCCCGCCCTTTTGGATGAAGCCACGCACGAATTCCTCCGCGTTTTGCTCCAGCACCCCGTCGATCTCGTCGAGCAGGTCATCGACCCCGGCGTCCTGGCCGGCGGCGGCCGTGGCTTCCTGCTCCTGCGCCTGGGTTTCTTCGCGGCGTTGTCCCGAGTGGTGTTCCTGTGTCATGGCGGTTGCGCTCTCTTCCCTCTGCTCCGGGGGCCGGTAGCGGCGACGCCGCGGCCTGGGCCCCTTGGTTGTGCTGTTACTTACATCTTGCCACTGGGTAGGGACTTTAGCTCCGCAGCGTGGCAATGAACTCGCGGATCGACAACTCCTGGTCCAGCAGCTCCCCGACCAGGGCCTTGGTGCCGCGCAACGGTTCCAGGGTCGCGATGCGCTCGAGCTTCCGGCCCCCGGGAACCGTGAAGGAGACCGAGTCCCAGCTGGCCGCCACCACGTGCTCCGGATACTGGCTGAGCACCCGCCCGCGGAAGTACGCGCGGGTGTCCTCCGGCGGGTTGGTCGCGGCGTGGGCGATCTGCGCCGGGGAATACAGGGTTTCGACCAGCCCGCGTGCGGCCAGCCGGTGGTAGAGGCCCTTCTCCGGGCGGATGTCCGCCCATTGCAGGTCCATCGCCGCGATCCGCGGGTCGGTGAAGTCCAGGCCGTGGCGCTGCGCGTAGGAGCCCATCAGCTTGTACTTGGCCACCCAGTCCACGGTGGAGGCCGCGGAGAAGACGTCGGTTTCCAGCTGGTGCAGGGTTTCCTCCCAGCGCCGCTGGATCTCCACGGTGGCCTCGTCGGTCGCATCGGTGGCGCCGCTGTGCCGGGCCGCGGCCTCGGCGTAGATCCACTGGATCTGAAGCGCGGTGAGCCGGCGCCCGTCAACCAGTTCGACCTTGGCGGTGAGTGTGGGGTCGTGGCTGATGGCCTGCAGTGCGGCGACCGGATCGCGCAGCTCGATCTCCGGGGCGGTGCCGGCCTCGATCATCGACAGCACCAGGGCCGTGGTGCCGGTGCGCAGCAGCGTGGAGATTTGCCCGAGGTTCGCGTCCCCGATGATCACGTGCAGCCGGCGGTATTTTTCCCAGTGCGCGTGCGGCTCGTCGCGGGTGTTGATGATCGGGCGGCGGATGGTGGTTTCCAGGCCGATCTGCGCCTCGAAGAAGTCCGCGCGCGCCGAGACCTGGAACCCGGGGTAGGAGCCGAGCATGCCACGGCCCACCCGCCCGGAGGCGCAGATGACCTGGCGGGTGGCGAAGAACGGGATCAGCCCCGCGGCGATCGAATCGAAGGGCACCGAACGGGGCATCAGGTAGTTCTCGTGCGCCCCGTAGGAGACCGACTTGTTGTCGGTGTTGTTCTTGTACAGGTGCACATCCGGCACCCCGGCCAGCGACTCGATGCGGCGCACAGCGGCCAGCGCCACGTGGTCCCCGGCCTGGTCCCAGAGCACCGCGTCGAACGGGTTGGTGGTTTCCGGGGAGGAGTACTCCGGGTGCGCGTGGTCCACGTAGAGCCGGGCGCCGTTGCCCAGCACCATGTTCATCAGCACCTCGTGGTCGTAGGGCCCGGCCTCGTAGAGGGTGTCCCCGATCCTCACGTCCCCGCCGGCCAGCGCCACCTGCTCGGCGTCAAGTTCCGGTTCGACGTCGGTGAGCTGGGAGGGGTCCGCCTGGGCACGCGGCTGGGTGAAGCCCCGGGCGTCGTTCAGCGGGGACTCGTCCGCGTAGTCCCAGCGGGTTCCGGCGATCTTTCCGCGGGCCTCGCGGACGGTCGCGGCATAGGCGTTGATGACCTGGGCCGAGAGCATCGTGGCGTTCGCCCCGGGCATGGAGGGGGCCAGCACCCCGTACTCGGTCTCCAGGCCCATGACCCGGTGGACGCTCACAGGTACTGCCCGGTCTCGTCGGCGCCGGGGGCCTGCAGTGTCTTGCCGCGCCCGTTCTTGTCGGCCACGATGGTGCGGATGAAGGTGATGCGTTCGCCCTTGCGCCCGGAGATCCGCGCCCAGTCGTCGGGGTTGGTGGTGTTGGGCATGTCCTCGTGCTCGTGGAATTCCTCCACGACAGCGGCCAGCAGGTGCTCCATGCGCAGCCCGCGTTCGGCGCCGGTGAGCAGCGCCTTGATGGCGGACTTCTTGGCGCGGTCCACGACGTTGCGGATCACCGCGCCGGAGGAGAAGTCCTTGAAGTAGAGGATCTCGGTCTCGGTGTTGGCGTAGGTGACCTCGAGGAACTGGTTCTGTTCCCCGGTGGAGTACATCGCATCGACGGTCGCCTGGATCATGGCGCGCACCGTCGCGTCGGCATCGTTGCCGTGTTCGGCCAGGTCGTCCGGGTGCAGCGGCAGATCCGCGGTGAGGTACTTGGCGAAGATCTCCGCGGCGCCCTGGGCGTCGGGGCGGCGGATCTTGATCTTCACGTCCAATCGGCCCGGGCGCAGGATCGCCGGGTCGATCATGTCCTCGCGGTTGGAGGCGCCGATGACGATGACGTTGTCGAGGCGCTCAACCCCGTCGATCTCGGCGAGCAGCTGCGGGACGATGGTGGTCTCCACGTCGGAGGACACCCCGGTGCCGCGGGTGCGGAACAGCGAGTCCATCTCGTCGAAGAACACCACCACGGGGTTGCCGCCGGCGGCCTTCTCCCGGGCGCGGGCGAAGATCAGCCGGATGTGGCGCTCGGTCTCCCCGACGTACTTGTCCAACAGCTCGGGACCCTTGATGTTCAGGAAGTAGCTCTTGGCCGTGCCGGTGTCGCCGTTGCGTTCGTTGGTGCGCTCGGAGAGCGAGTGCGCGACGGCCTTGGCGATCAGCGTCTTGCCGCAGCCCGGGGGGCCGTAGAGCAGGATGCCCTTGGGGGCGGTGAGCCCGTGCTCGCGGTACAGGTCCGGGTGCAGGAACGGAAGTTCCACCGCGTCGCGGATCGCCTCGATCTGGTCGGACAGCCCGCCGATGTCGGCGTAGGAGATGTTCGGGACCTCCTCAAGCACCAGGGACTGCATGTCGGAGAGGTGCACCTTTTCCAGGCCCAGCCCGGTGCGGGTGTCCAGGGTCAGCACGTCACCGACGCGCACGGTGTCCTTGACCAGGGGTGCGGCCAGGCGGATGACGCGCTGGTCGTCGGCACGCCCCATGGCCACCACCCGGTGGTCCTCCAGGACCTCCTTGACGGTGACCAGCTCCCCGGATTTCTCGTAGCCGAGCCCGGCGACGATGACCAGGGATTCGTTCAGCAGCACCTCCTGGCCGATGGCCAGCTTGGCGAAGTCCAGCAGCGGGGAGATGCCCACGCGCAGCTTGCGCCCGCCCTGGACGATGTCGGCGGACTGAACGCCGGTCGAGGAGATCGCGACCCCGGGCACCGGGTGGGTGCGCGGGTGCAGGTCGACGACGGTGCCGTGGCTGAAGGGGGTGTCCCCGTCCTTTTCGAGCCCGGACTTCAGGTTCAGGATTTCCTCGCGGGTGCGCTCGAGCATGGCGACCAGGCGGGTGTTGTTGGCACCGGCCGTGGCCAGCTGCCGGTCCAGTTGGCGGTTCTTGTCCCGCACGATGTTCAGCTGCCGCTCGGCCGCAGTGACCTGGCCCTCGAGCCGTGCGCGATCCGTATCTTCGCCCATCATCCACCTGTTTCGCTTGATCCGGAGGGTTTGCGGGTGCCGGGGTGAACCGGCACCTTTCTTTGCTTCCATCCTAGGCATGGGCGCGGCGGATTGAACGAAATGTGACCGCGCACCTTCGCGGGCAGGTGGGCCCGGAAAGGCGCGCGGCCACGGGGGCGCGCGGGGCTAGTTGCCCTCGGTGCGCGTTTCCGGCCCGGTGTCGGTCGCGGAATCCGGCTCGGTGCCGGCGGGCAGCGAACCGCGCTGGATCATCGACTTGGCGTCCTTGGCGGCGCGGCGCAGCTTGCGGTCCGAGACCCCGCGCTCCCCCAGGGCCTCGTGGTGCCAGGCCTCCGGGTTCTGCGAGCGGGTCCAGGTTTCCAGGTCCTCGGCGGAGTAGGTGTGTTCCTTCACGCGCTTGGCGCCGGGGATGCCCACGGCGCCGTCGGCCAGGCGCCGGCAGGTGATCAGGAAGGCGGTGTGCGCGACCATGCGGTGGTCCGGGCGCACGGCCAGGCCCTCGACGTGCCAGCCGCGGACCATGGTCTCGAAGGACTCGGGCTCGGTGTACAGCCCGGTGGCGCGGATGGCCTCCACGGTGCGGGACATCTGCGTCACGGTGGCCACGTAGTTGACCCACACCCCGCCCGGGGCCAGCACGGTGGACACGGCGTCGACACACTCCCACGGGGAGAGCATGTCCAGCACCACGCGGTCCACGGAGCCGGGTTCCTCGGTTTCCAGGACCTTCTCCTGGAAGTCGCCGATGGAGATCTGCCAGGCCGGGTGCGGGCCGCCGAAGACGGTGTCCACGTTGCCGCGGGCGATGTCGGCGAATTCCTCGCGGCGCTCGAAGGAGTGCAGGTAGCCGGAATCGCCCACGGCGCGCAGCAGCGACATCGACAGGGCGCCGGAGCCGACGCCGGCCTCCACGACGCGGGCGCCGGGGTAGATGTCGCCCATCTGGATGATCTGGGCGGCGTCCTTGGGGTAGACCACGGTGGCGCCGCGCGGCATCGACAGCACGAAGTCCTTCAGCAGCGGGCGCAACGCCTGGTAGCGGACCTCGTTGGTGTTCTCCACGATGGAGCCCTCGGGGGCGCCGATCAGCGCATCGTGGAAGAGCACGCCCTTGTGCGTGTGGAATTCCCCGCCGGCGGTCAGGGTGATGGTGTGGATCCGGCGCTTCTGGTCGGTGAGCTGGACCCGGTCGCCGGGGCGGAAGGGGCCGCGGCGGTTCTCGGCCCCGTGGGGTGTTGCTGGCTTTTCGCTCATGGGGGTGGAAATGTCCTTACGTTCTGGATTGGTGGGTGTTCGTCGGTGGCGGCCGCGAGGCGGCGCCGTGGCTAGTGCGGCTTGCCGGTGATGGCCGCGACGATGCGGGCCTGGGAGAGCAGTCCGATGACGCGGTGGGATTCGTCGATGACCGCGTACTCGCTGCCCTGCAGCGTGGCCAGGTACCCGATCAGGGCGCGGCCGTCGGCGTTGGCGTCGACCACCGCCCCCGGTCCCAGGGCGCGGGCCG
Source organism: Arthrobacter sp. C2 (assembly GCA_024207135.1). GTDB lineage: Bacteria > Actinomycetota > Actinomycetes > Actinomycetales > Micrococcaceae > Paeniglutamicibacter. Next base: position 818,170 of record CP042428.1, read on the forward strand.
CGGAGAGCGCCGGGGACCCGGCCAGCAGCGAGGGGTCGATGGAGCCCAGGGCCTCCTCGTCGATCACCGCGACCGGGTTCCCGGCCTCGTCGACGAGGATGACCCGCCCGCCGCGGCTGGCCAGCCGGGCGGCGACCTGGGCGAGAGTGGAGTCCTGGCGGATGGCGGTGGCCGGTTCCATCAGGGCCCGCACCTTCACCAGCGGCAGGCGCAGGCGCAGCTTGGCATGGGTGATGCCCTGCGAGGCGCCGACCCACATGAAGCCGCCGACCAGGACCGCGACGATGAGCACCTGCAGGTCCAGGGGCTCGTTGCGGGTCAGCGGGCGGATCACGAAGTATCCGACCACCAGGATCACCAACACGCGCCCGGCCCAGCCCGCGGCAATGGTGCCGCGGTCCTGGGATCCGGTGTAGCGCCAGACGGCCGATTCGACCAAGCGCCCGCCATCGAGCGGAAGCCCCGGCAGCACGTTGAAGATCGCCACCAGCAGGTTCGCCCAGACCAGGATGAACCACAGCAGGTACAGCACGCCGGTTGGCTGCACCCAGAGCAGCAGCGAGTAGCCGACCCCGGCCAGCACGAAGTTCGCGGCCGGCCCGGCCATCGCCACGGCCAGCGAGCGGCCGGGGGTGGCGTTGAAGGAGGAGAACTGGGTGTGCCCGCCCCAGAGGTTCAGGGTGATCCGCGCCCCGGGCCAGCCGAAGGACTTGGCGACCAGGGCGTGGGCGAGTTCGTGGATGAGCACCGAGACGGCCAGCAGCACCGCGTAGGCGAAGGCCACCAGGTAGGCCATGGCGCCGAGCCCGGGGATGGAGCTTGCGACGTTGGGCCCGAAGAGCAGCACGATGACCCCGGTGATGACGAACCAGGACCAGGCCAGGGAGACCGGGACCCCGAAGATCGAACCGAGCGGGATCCCCGCGCGTTTGGTGCCGGCTTCGCTCATGTGCGTGCCCCGGCGGACACCAGGGTGCCCAGGGTTTCAATGTCCAGCTCCGCCAGCGAGCCGAATCGGTGCCAGGCAACGGAGTCCGGGACCGGGGCGATGTGCGGGATGAGCACAGCGGTCACGCCGCTGGCGGCGGCCGAGGCGATGCCGGGGGCCGAGTCCTCCAGCCCGATGACCCGGGCCGGCTCGAGATCCGCCACGGAGCGCCCGAGCATGTCCAGGCCCAGCAGGTACGGGTCGGGGTGCGGCTTGCCGCGGGAGACCATGTCGCCGGTGACGCGGAAGCCGAAGTAGGGGTGCGGCAGCTGTTCGAGCACCAGCGCCGCGAGCGGCTCCTCGGACATGGTCACCAGCCCGCAGGGGATGTTCGCCCGGTGCAGGGTTTCAAGCAGTTCCAGGGCGCCGGGGCGCCAGTTGACGTGGCGGCGCACCCCGGCCAGGACCTCGGCGGTGAGCCGGTCGATGATCTCGCGCTCGGGAAGGGCCACCCCGGCGCGCTGCAGCGCGGCCGCGGCGTCGGGCAGGGCGTTTCCGACCAGGGCCATGGCCTGGTCTTCGCTCCAGCGGCCGCCGAATTCGGCCACGAGGGCCGCCTCGGCGGCCATCCAATAGGGTTCGGTGTCAAGCAGGGTTCCGTCCATGTCCCACAGCACGCCCTGGATCTCGGTGTTCAGGGCAGCACTGGGCAGGGGGTCGCAATTCTGGGTTGGCATGAGCCAATTCTAGTGTGTGCGCCATTGCCCCGGCGACCGGTGCGCGCGCTAGGGTGAGGATGTGAGCGAAGATATGAATGAACCAGTGACACTTTCCTCGCTGGTGGCAGCGTCCGCGACGCCCGCGCCCCTGCGCCCGGCGATCATGGTGGTGGCCTTCGAGGGATGGAACGATGCCGGGGACGCCGCAAGCTCGGCGCTGAAGACCATCAAGTCGGCCACCGGCGCGGTGAAGGTCGCGGGCATCGGCGACGACGACTACTACGACTACCAGTTCTCCCGGCCGCAGGTGCGCCGCAATGCCGCAGGCAAGCGGGTCATCAAGTGGCCCACCACCCGCATCTACCGTGCGTCGCTGCCCGACTCGCCGGTGGACCTGCTGCTGGTGCGCGGGGTGGAGCCGACCTACCGGTGGAAGGCGTTCATCACCGAGATCCTCACCCGCGCCGAGGAGGAGAACGTGCAGGGGGTCGTGGCGCTGGGCTCGTTGCTGGCCGATGTGCCGCACACCCGCCCGATCCAGGCCTCGATTTCTTCCGACGACCCGAAGGTGCGCGAGGCCCTGGGCGCCGGGCAGGCGAGCTACGAGGGTCCGACCGGGATCCTGGGGGTGCTGGCCCAGTTCTCCGAGGCCGCCGGGCTGCCCACCCTCTCGATCTGGTCCGCGGTCCCCCACTATGTGGCGCAGCCGCCCTCGCCGAAGGCCGAACTGGCGCTGTTGCACCGGGTGGAGGAACTGTTGCCGCTGACGCTGGACCTGCACGAGCTGACCGAGGACGCCTTGGCCTGGGAGCGCGGGGTCAACGCGCTGGCCACCGGGGACGCGGACGTGGCAGCCTATGTGCAGCAGCTGGAGCAGGCGCAGGACGAGACCGAGCTGCCCGAGGCCACCGGCGAGGCGATTGCCCGGGAATTCGAGCGCTACCTCAAGCGCCGGCACCGCCCCGGGGCGGCCGGGGCGCACGAGGAACACGAATCGCCCGACAGGAACGACCCTGCCACCGGGGGGCCGCAGACCCCGCAATCACCGGATACGCCCGAGACGCCGGACACCCCCGGGACCCCCGACTAGCGGTTCCCGCAAGGCCCCGGGGGTACGCAAAACGCGTCCCGCACGCAGCCACTGCCCCTGCAAGGGGTGTGGCGGTGCGGGACGCGTTCCGGTTTCCGTGCCCGCTGCCGAAGCGGCGGGCACGGATCGCTAGGAGAGCTTCAGGCCCAGCAGCGCATCGAGCGCATCGGTGAGCAGCTGCCCGCCGGCACCGTTTTGGCCGTCGTCCTCGGCCGGGTCCTGTGCGGCGAAGGCGTCAAGCACGGCCAGGGCCGCGGGTGCGTTGATGTCGTCGGCCAGCCTCGAGCGGATCCGGGTGATCACCGCGGTGGCCTCGGCCAGGGTGGCGGAATCGATGCGGGCGCGCCAGCGGGCCAGGCGGTCCTGGGCCTGGGCGAGCAGCTCGTCGGTCCAGAACCAGTCGCTGCGGTAGTGCTGGCCCAGCAGCACGGTGCGGATCGCCACCGGCTCCACGCCGGCGGCGCGCAGCTTGGAGACCAGCACCAGGTTGCCCAGGGACTTGCTCATCTTTTCGCCGTCCAGGCCCACCATGCCGGTGTGCACGTAGGACTGCGCCAGCGCCTTGCCGTCCAGTGCGGCGGCGTGTCCGGCGGAGAACTCGTGGTGCGGGAAGATCAGGTCCGATCCCCCGCCCTGCACGGTGAAGGGGGCGGGCAGGAAGCGGCGGGCGATGACCGAACACTCGATGTGCCAACCCGGGCGCCCGGCGCCCAAGGTTCCGCCGTCCCATTCCGGTTCACCGGGCCGGGCCACGCGCCACAGCAGGGGATCCAGGGCGTCGCGCTTGCCCGGGCGTGCCGGGTCCCCGCCGCGTTCGGCGAAGAACCCGAGCATGGTCTCGCGGTCGTACCCGCTGACGGTGCCCAGCTCCCAGGCGTCGGAGGCCGCGGCCGCGGCGTCGAAGTAGATGTCCCCGTCCGGTTCCCCGTTTTCACCGGGCACCGCGTAGGCCAGGTCCTTGGCGACGAGCTCCTCGACCAGCGGGACGAGCCAGGTAATGGATTCCACGGCGCCGATGTAGTGCTTCGGCGGGATCACGTTCAGGGCCTCCATGTCGGCGCGGAACAGGTCGGTCTGCTCCTTGGCCAGCACCTGCCAGTCCATGCCGGTGGCGGCGGCCCGCTCGAGCAGCGGGTCGTCGATGTCGGTGACGTTCTGCACGTAATTCACTTCGCGCCCGGCGTCGCGCCAGGTGCGCAGCAGCAAATCGAAGGCCACGTAGGTGGCGGCGTGCCCCATGTGGGTGGCGTCGTAGGGGGTGATGCCGCAGACGTACATGCTCGCCGGTGCGTCGGACTTCTCGGCGGGGGCGGTGTCAACCAGCCGCTGCCTGGCGGTGTCGTGCACCGCCAGGATCGGTGCGTTTCCCGGAACGTGCGGGACGGTGGGCGCGGACCATGCAAGCACGGGGCGTCCTTTCTCTTAGGTTTTCCCCCGGAACAGGCCGGGGCGCAATGCAGTTACTTGGAACAAGTCCAAAGGACCCCGCGCTTATTCCACGATTCGGGGCCGGGTTTGCTAGGCGTTGATCACGTTGAAGCCCAGCAGCAGGTACAGGGCCAGGCCCAGGGCCACGCGGTACCAGACAAAGAGGCTGTAGCTGTGCGAGGAAACGTACTTCAGGAACCAGCCGACAATGACAAAACCGACGATGAACGCGATCAGCGTTGCCAGGCCCGTCTGCGGCAGCGAGTACACGCCGGGCTCGTCGAAGGACTTGGCCAGCTTGTACAGCCCGGAGGCGAAGACCGCGGGGATGGCCAGCAGGAACGAGTAGCGGGCCGCGGCGCCGCGGGTGTAGCCCATGAACAGCCCCGCGGTGATGGTGCCGCCGGAACGCGAGACCCCGGGAATCAGGGCCAGTGCCTGGGCGAAGCCGAAGAGGATGCCGTGCTTGGGGGTCAGCGAGGCCAGCTCGCGGTCCTGCTTGCCGTAGTAGTCGGCGACCGCCAGGATCAGGCCGAAGACCACCAGGGTGGTCGCCACGATCCACAAGGAGCGGAAGGACGTGTCGATCTGCTCTTCGAAGAGCAGGCCCAGCACCGCGATCGGGATCGAACCGACGATGATCAGCCAGCCCATCTTCGCGTCCGGGTCGCTGTGCGGAATCCGGCCGCGCAATGCGTTGAACCAGGCGCCGATGATCCGCACGATGTCTTTCCAGAAGAACACCAGCACGGCGGTTTCGGTGCCCAGCTGCGTGATCGCGGTGAACGCCGCGCCGGGATCGGAGGCACCGGGCAATAGCTCTCCGACAATGCGCAAGTGGGCGCTGGAAGAGATGGGGAGAAATTCTGTCAGACCCTGGATCAGCCCCAGGAATGCCGCTTCAAACCAATTCACGTACCGACACTACTTCACCAAGGCGCACCGAGGCCCGTTGGCTCTCCACGGTGAGGCGAAGTTAATACCGTGGTCCCACCCGCCGAGGGCCGCCACCGGCACCCTGGTACCGGTTCGGCGCACCGGCCGTGTCCCGGTCCTATTGCTCGCTTCCCTGAAGCGGCCCGTCCTCGTCGTAGGGGTCGTTGTCGTCGTCCTCGTCGACCACGGTCAGCGGCAGGAACTCCTCGTAGGACTCATACAGTGCGTCCTCGTACTCCTCGTAGGCGTCTGCCACGGCAAGGAATGCCGCGCTGATCGAGGCGTCCTGGGCACCGCGCTTTGCCGCCACCGCCGAAAGGTGTTCTTCGAGGCAGCTGATCAATACACTGAGGGCAACACGCGGGTCTGTACTCATGTGTTCGACGTTACATGCACAAGCCACACTATGGACAGGGTCATGATCGAAAAGAAAATCACGGCACCAAGCCCCCTCGAGGCGATGCCCGGGGACCCCGGACACCGCTTCGAATACCTGGTCATCACCGCCCGCCCCGGCGAGCACCGGTCGGTGGCCCGGGCCGCGGTGCGGGAGCACTCCGAATACGGCAAGTGGGAACTGGTGCGCACTTGCCTCTACGAGGGCGGCGGGCAGAAGTACTGGATGCGCAGGCGCATCATGCGGGTCAAGCCGACCCTTGACATCCGCGCCTGAGCTGCGCAGCTTCCCCGCGGACGATCAACGCCGGCGGTCGGCAGGAAACGTCCCGCCCATGGATCAAGCCCGGTCAGGACCTTGCGAGGCAGGCAGGCTCGCTGGAGACCGCTGCGGGCTTTCCGTCCGGGAGGTTGTCGACCTGCCGCGAGATGTACCGACCGATCCGTTCGCCGGCCTCGAGCGGATCGATCGACTAAACGGCACCGAAAAGCTCCTCCGGAATCCCCCACGCCAAGCCCTCGTCAAGCGGTGCCGGCCCCACCAGTCCCTCCTGGAAGTGGAGGATTGAAAGGTTCCTTGCGTAGGCGTCGGTGCTGCAGCTGGCCGCATTGAAGGAGGCGGCAGGGCAGCGGTCGATGCCGGGGCCCCTGCCGTGCGTGGCCCTTCCCAGTGCTTCAGATCGCCCGGTGCCCTCGCGGCCTACTCCCTGACCGGCCCCAGCAACCAGGACGCCACCGTGGAGTGCGCCGACTCGGCGTCCGAGGGGTGGTAGAGGCTGGCCAGCGCGTCGCGGTAGAGCCGCTCGAGCTCCGAACCGCGGAAGTACTGCCCGCCGCCGGAGACCTTGGCGGCGACATCGATGCAGTAGCGGGCCGCGTCCCCGGCCGCGGTGCGCAGCGTGACCAGCCGCGGGAACCAGGATCCCCCGTGATCCACCAGGTCGTCGAGGTCGCGGGTGGTCATCCGCAGCATCGCGTCGAGCCGCAGGATCTCCATCCCGGCGTTGGCTACCTGCCACCTGATGTCCGGGTCCTGGTCATAGGTCCGCCCGTCGTTCTTCAGCGATTTCCGCCGCACCGGGTTGGCCGCGGCCAACTGCATGCCGCGCTCGGCCAGCCCCACGTAGACCGAGGCGGTGAGCGAGAGGAACGAGGCGAAGATGCCGAAGACCAGCAGGTCCGGAACCGGGCCCACCGGCAGGGTGCTGTGGATGTGCTCGGCCGCCACCGGGGCCCCGGTGAGGACGGTCGAGTTCGATTGGGTGGCCCGCATGCCCAGGGTGTTCCAGTTTTGCGGGATCTCGATGCCCGGCGCATCCCGGTGCAGGAAACCGTGGACCAGCTTCGGCTCTGGGCCGCTTTCGTCCTTGCCGAAGACCCCCAGCCGGGTCCAGACCGGGGCCAGCGAGGTGAAGATCTTGGTGCCGGTGAAGGCGTAGGAACCGTCGGCCGCCGGCACGGCCCGGGTGACGGAGTCGAAGAGGACCTGGTCGTTGCCGGCCTCGGAGACCCCGAAGGCCATGACCTCCCCCGCCTGCACCCAGTCCAGGACCATGTCCAGCCGGTGGTCTCCGCGGGCGGCGAGCAGCGTTGCCACCCCGCACCAGACATGGTGCATGTTCACGGCCAGTGCCGTGGCCGGGGCGTAGGAGCCGAGCAGGCGCTGGGCGGCGGTCATCGTTTCCATGCCCCAGCCGAAGCCGCCCCGGGATTCCGGGAGCATGGCCCGCAGGTACCCGGCCTCGGCAAGTTCGGCAAAGTCCTGCGTGCAGAAGGTGTTCTGTTCGTCGTAGCCTCCGGCACGTGCCCGGAATCCTTCGAGCATGTCGGTGCCGAGCACCTGGTCAATCGTCTTCACGTGGGTTTCGCTTCGCTTTCCTGTTGCTGGGGGTGTGGATCATCCCGCGGCGGCCGGTCACCGGCCTCGGCGGGCATAGCCCGGGAGGGTGTCAGTAGGTGGTCAACAGGTCGCGCAGGACCCGGGTGCCGAACTTCAGCGAGTCGACCGGGACGCGCTCGTCGACGCCGTGGAACATGCCGGTGAAGTCCAGTTCGGCCGGAAGGCGCAGCGGGGCGAAGCCGTAGCCGGTGATGCCCAGCCGGGAGAGCGACTTGTTGTCCGTGCCGCCGGAGAGCATGTAGGGCAGCACGACGGCCTCCGGGTCCTCGCGATTCAGCGCGGCGACCATGGAATCGACCAGTCCCCCGGCGAAGGGAACCTCCAGCGCCCGGTCCAGGTGCAACGAGGACAGTTCGACGTCCGGCCCGGCCAGGGCGCGCAGCGTTTCCATGACCGCCTCGTGCTGCCCGGGCAGCGTGCGCACATCCAGCAGGGCCTCGGCGGACCCGGGGATCACGTTGTGCTTGTACCCGGCGGAGAGCACCGTGGGGTTGGCGGTGTTCTGCAGGGTCGCCCCGACGAAGCGTGCCACGTTGCCCAGCTCATTCAGCAGCACCTGCGGGTTGTCCTCGGTGAACTCGATGCCGGTCATCCCCGAAACACCCTCAAGGAAGGCGCGGGTGGTGTCGGTGTAGGAAATCGGCCAGTCGTGCTCGCCGATGCGGGTAATGGCCGCCGCCAGCCGGGTCACCGCGTTCGCCTCGTTGATCTGTGAGCCGTGCCCGGCCCGCCCGTTCGCGGTGAGCTTGAGCCAGGCGATGCCCTTCTCGGCGGTCTGCAGCAGGTAGGCGCGCTTGCCGTCGATGGTCGCGGAGAAGCCGCCGACCTCGCTGATGGCCTCGGTGGCGCCCTCGAAGAGCTCGGGGTGGTTCTCCACCATCCAGCGCGCGCCGTAGTCGCCGCCGGCTTCCTCGTCGGCGAAAAACGCGAAAACCAGGTCGCGGCGCGGGCGGGTGCCGGTGCGCTGCATCTGGCGCATGACCGCCAGGATCATCGCGTCCATGTCCTTCATGTCCACCGCCCCGCGGCCCCAGATCATCCCGTCCTTGATCTCGGCGCCGAAGGGGTCCACGGACCATTCGTCCTTGAACGCCGGGACCACGTCGAGGTGCCCGTGCACGATCAGTGCCGGCAGGGACTTGTCGGTGCCCTCGAGGCGGGTGACGACGTTGGCGCGGCCCTGGGCCGATTCAAGGACCGTGGCCTCGAGCCCCACCTCGTGGATGAGTTCGGCGACGTATTCGGCCGCCTTGCGCTCCCCCGCGCCCTCGTTGTTGCCGTAGTTGGTGGTGTCGATCCGGATCAGCGCCTGGCAAATGCCGGCGACCTCGTCCTCGGCAACAACGATGTCCGGGGTGCTCTGCGCAGCTGACATGGGGGAATCCTTCTGCCTTCTCGTGACGAAACCTGGTTCCCCCACCCTATCCAGACCGGCGCACGCAGGCGAGGGCGAGGCGCCACGAGTCGTGGCGCGGGGGGCGTTTGCCGGGAACGAGAAAACCCCCGACCGGATTCTCATCCGATCGGGGGTTTGTCTGTGCGAAGGAGGGGACTTGAACCCCCACCCACTTACGTGGACTAGCACCTCAAGCTAGCGCGTCTACCATTCCGCCACCCTCGCTGGTGGCCGCTGCACCGGAGGAAGTTCGTGAAGAACTTTGTTTCCGTTGTCCGCGGCGAGATAAGACTCTAGCACGGGTCTGGGGCACACTTCAATTCGGCGGTTCCCCGCCCCGAAAACCCCGTGTTTACAAGGCTATTTGCGTGCTTCGGAGCCAAAACATGCAGTCGGGGCCGCTATTTGTGAGCAGGGTCATATTCCGAAGGGGGAAATCGTGGATTTCGGGCCCGTGGCAGGCCATGATCCGGGGCGGGGCTTGTTGCGTAGGATGAAGGTGTTGGGCCGCCACCTCCCGAGCATGTCGGGAAACGGCGGCCGCATTGATCGCACATTTCTCGTTTACAGGCGGCAGAGCACCGATGTCCGAACCCACGAACACCCCCCAGCGCATCGCGATGATTTCACTGCACACCTCCCCGCTGGAACAGCCCGGGTCAGGGGATGCCGGCGGAATGAACGTGTACATCAGGCACCTGGCGTTCGCACTGGCCGATCTCGGGGTGGAAGTCGATGTCTTCGTCCGCGGCGCCGAGACCAGGGCCACCGACATGGCCCCGGGCGTGGTGTGCCACGAGGTGCAGGCAGGCCCGCCCGGGAAGCTGGCCAAGGAGGAACTGGCCGGGCACTTGCCGGAAGCCGCCTCGGCGATCCAGGACTATGCCTCGGGCCTCGGACCCTACGACGCGATCCATTCCCACTATTGGCTTTCCGGGATCGTCGGGCTGCAGCTACGTGATGCATGGGGCGTGCCGCTGGTGCACACCATGCACACCATGGGCAAGGTCAAGAAGCTCTCGGCGCACACCGAGGAGTCCGCCGCCCGCATCCGCGGGGAAATGCTGCTGTGCCTCCAGGCCGACCGGCTCACCGCCAACACCCCGGTGGAGGTCGAGGAGCTCATCCACCTCTACGGTGCAAAACCCGCGGCGCTTGACGTGGTGGAGCCGGGCGTGGACCTGTCGACCTTCCACCCCGGGGTGTGCGAGCAGCGCGAGAGCGCACCGGGTTCCTTGCGGGTGGTCTTTGCCGGGCGCATCCAGAAGCTCAAGGGCCCGCAGATCCTGGTGCGGGCGCTGGGGATCCTGGCCCGTGAACGCCCGGACCTCGATGTGAAGCTTTCGGTGATTGGTGCGCGCTCCGGGGCCAAGGAGCTGGACCTGCAGAAGCTGGTCGAGGCACAGGAAGTGGAGCACCTGGTGCGGTTCTCGCTGCCGATGCCCGCGGAGCACCTGGCCAAGGCGTTCCGCTGCGCCGACCTGGTGGCGGTCCCCTCCTACAGCGAGTCCTTCGGGCTGGTGGCGCTGGAGGCGCAGGCCTGCGGCACCCCGGTGCTGGCCCGCCGCGTCGGGGGGCTGCCCCACGCGGTGCGGGACGGGCACACCGGAATCCTGGTCGATGGCGCCGAGCCCGCCGCCTGGGCCGTGGCACTGGCGAAGCTTGCCGCCGACGCGCCGCTGCGCCGGCGGCTGGGCACCCAGGCCGCCGCTTTCGCCGCCGGGCACGGCTGGGAAAAAACCGCCGCCGCGGCGCTGTCGTCCTATGCCGGTGCCATCGCGCAGCGCAGCGCGGACAGGTCAAGCACCTCCCCCGCCCCTTAGCGCGCCCCCGCCGGGGACCCGCTCACGGTTGGCCGGTGGCCGATGCCGCGTCGGCCAGTACCTCCTCGAGCCCATCGAGCAGATCCTGCAGCCCGCGCTCCTCGAAGGGAAAATCGCCGCATCCGCGCAACAGCCGGCTGACCGTGGGACCGGGCAAGGCCTGCAGGGTTCCCTCGCTCAGCGCCGCCGGCGTCCACGCGTCGAGCTCGGGATGCATCAGGTGCACCGTGACCGCCCGTGTTCGTGCCGCGGTGTGCGGGTGCCTCAGGTACGAGGCGAGTAACCCCAGGGGCAGCCAGGCGCCGCCGCCGCGCCGGTCCCTGGCGCAGAGCCGCCCCAAGAGGGGATCTCGCCCCATGCTTCGAAGATCGGCGATCCAGGAGATCTTGACCGGAATCCGGGCCACAGGTCCGCGCACCAGGGCGAGCAGCGGCATGAAGGGAAGTGCGAGCGACCCGAACCGCGTCATGGCCGCGCGCGCCTCGCGCTCCAGGGGGTCAAGCAGGCAGGTGGCGATGACCGCGGCAACGCCGCCGGCACGGGCAGCGGCCTCCACCGCGAGGAGACTGCCGATGCTGGCCCCGAGCAGGACCACGGGACGCCCGTCGTCCTCGGCCTCGAGGAGATCGGCCAGCAGGGCGATCCAGTCCTCGTAGACCACCCGGGTCCGCGATGCGGTGAGGGTTCGGCCGTAGAGCGGCAGGTCGACGGCGGTGATGTCCACGTCGCTGTCAGCCAGCAGGCCGGGACGGGCCACAGCGCAGCCGCATGGGCGCCGGCACCATGGACGACGACCAGACGCACCGGGGCGTCGGGCTTGCGCAACCGGGAGAGGTGGACGCGATGTCTCCGCCAGGACCACCAGGTCGACGCCGGGGAAACCTGCCGCTGGTTCCGGGCGGGCGGCAAGAAGGCCGCGTAGTCCTCGACGCCGGCTTCTGTTGGTTTATGAAAGTTCATGGGCGCTTCCTTTTCTGTGGGCCGGCAACGGCTCGAGTCTTCCATGAAGGACCCGGGCAGTTGCCGCGGCGAAGGACGTGTCGTGGACCTGTCCAGTTGGGTCGACCGGTCCGTGCGTCGAGGACCCAAGGCGTGGCGGCAGGCGCCGCGGCCTTCTACGCCCGGGAGGCAGGCCCGTCCGGATGCGTGGTGATCGATCCGGAGAAGTGCGGCTTGCCGCTGCGTGCGCCCCACCCGCTGAAGACCATGTGGTCCCCGCGGTCCTCGTAGCCGACATCGACGGTGGAGGGCAGGAACACCGGGGTGGCGAACTCGATCTCCCAGTCGTAGCCAGCGTCCTGCGGCGCGGCGCCGGCCAGTGCGCGTCCGGCCAGGTACATCCCGTGCGCAATGGCGCGCTTCATGCCCAGCGCCTTGGCCGAGGCGGCGGAAAGGTGGATGGGGTTGTAGTCCCCCAGCACCGCCGCGTAGGTGCGCCCGGTGTCGGCGGCCAGCTTCCATGACGCGGTGCGTGCCGGGATGGTGAAGGGAGCCCGGGCCTCGGAGGGGGCGCCGGGCCGGCTGCCGGGCCAGATCCCGCGGGCCAGGTAGGTCGAGACCCCGCGCCACACCGGTTCGCCGCCCTCGGAGACCTCGACGACGAGATCCAGTTGGGTGCCGGCGCGGTGCTCGCGCAGGTTGGCCGCCCAGGCGGTGGCCGAGAGCGTTGCCGAGGCGGGGATCGGACGCAGGTGGTTGACCCGGTTGGACAGGTGCACCATGCCCAGCAGCGGCAGCGGGAAGTCCTCGCGCACCATCACCGACATCGCCACCGGGAACACCATGCCATGCACGAAGACGCTGGGCAGGGTGTCGCGCACGGTGTCGCCCATCAGGCGCTGGTAGTCGACCAGCCGTGCGGGATCGGCCACCAGGGCCTCGAGGCGGTGCTCGATTTCCGGCAGCGTGCCGCCTGCGGCCTGGCCGCCGGGCAGCAGGGCGCGCAGCCGGCTTCCGGCGGCCTTGGCGTAGAGCGCGCCCAGCGAAGGTGCGGCATCCAGGACGACCCGTTCGCGGGCGCTCATGCCCCCACCAACGACTGCCCGCACACCCGCAGGGTGCGCCCGTTGATGCCGGCGGCCGCATCAGAAGCCAGGAATCCGATGGCTTCGGCCACATCCAGCGGCAGCCCGCCCTGCATCAGCGAGGGCATCAGCATCCGCGCCACGGCGCGGGTCGCCAACGGGATCTTCGCGGTCATGTCGGTCTCGATGAAACCGGGAGCCACGGCGTTGATGCCGCCGCCGTTTGCGGCGAATGCGGCCGCGGAGGCCCGCACCATGCCGATGACCCCGCCCTTGGAGGCCGCGTAGTTGGTCTGTCCGCGGTTCCCGGCGATGCCGGAGGTCGAGGCCAGCGAGACGATGCGCAGCCCCGGCAGCTTGGCGGCCAGGAACGCCTCGTTCATGGCCAGCTGCGAGGAGATGTTCACCGCGATGACCGAGTCCCAGCGGACCGCGTCCATGTTGGCCAGCAGCTTGTCGCGGGTGATCCCGGCATTGTGGATCACGATGTCCAGTGCCCCGTGGCGGGAGCGTGCGTGCTCGATGATCTTTTCCCCGGCGTCGGCGCGGGTCACGTCCAGCTGCAGGGCGGTGCCGGAAACCCGGTTGGCGACCCTTGCCAGCGCGTCCCCGGCGGCCGGGACATCGACCACCACTACGGTGGCGCCGTCGCGGTGCAGCGTCTGCGCGATGGCCGCCCCGATGCCGCGCGCCGCGCCGGTGACCACGGCGACCTTCCCGGCCAGGGGCTTGTCGAAGCTCTCCGGCAGCGTCCCGTCGACCGAGTCGACGGCGATGAACTGGCCGTCTACGTAGGCGCTGCGCCCGGAGAGCAGGAAGTGCAGGGCAGCCAGTGCGGAGGGGGCGGTGACCGAGATGCCCTCGGCGAGCACGATGCCGTTGGCTGTTGCACCGCCGCGCATTTCCCGGCCCAGGGAGCGCATGGTCCCGTCGATGCCTTGGCGCACGGCGGCCACGGCCGGGGCGTCGGTGTCCAGCGCGGGCCGGCTGAAGGAGACCACGCGTCCGCCGGGGGCCAGCCGGCGCAGCGCCGCGCCGGCGGCGAGCATGGGCTCGGAGAGTTCGGCGGGGTCCGCCAGCTCGTCGAGCAGCAGGATGATCCCGCCGAGCTGGCTCTCGCCGGAGGCGTGCCGGCGCACATCCAGGCCCCAGCCCAGCAGCGTGTCGGCCAGGTCCTGGGCGGCGGAGGAGTTTCCGAGCAGCAGCAGCGGTCCGGGCAGCAACGGGGCCCCGGGTGCGTAGCGGCGCAGGATCGCCGGACGCGGGGCGCCGAGGGACTTGGCAAGCTTCTTGGTGAAGCCGGAGTTCACGAGTTCCAGGTACTTGTCGGCCATGATCAGCGTGCCTCCAGGATCGCCACGACGCCCTGCCCGCCGGCGGCGCACACGGAGATCAGGCCGCGGCCCGATCCCTTCTCATGCAGCATCTTCGCCAGCGAGGCCACGATGCGTCCGCCGGTGGCGGCGAACGGGTGCCCGGCGGCCAGCGAGGAGCCGTTGACGTTGAGCCTGGAACGGTCGATGGCCCCCAGCGGGGCGTCAAGGCCGAGCTTGTTCTTGCAGAATTCGGCATCTTCCCAGGCGGCCAGCGTGGCCAGCACGGTGCCGGCGAAGGCCTCGTGGATCTCGTAGAAGTCGAAGTCCTGCAGTGAGAGGTTGTTGCGCTCCAGGATGCGGGCCACGGCATACGTTGGCGCCATGAGCAGCCCCTCGGCCCCGTGCACGAAGTCCACTGCGGCGGCCTCGAAGTCCACGAAGTTCGCCAGCATCGGCAAATCGTGCTCGCGGGCGTAGTCCTCCGAGCCCAGCAGCACCACCGAGGCCCCGTCGGTCAGCGGGGTGGAGTTGCCGGCGGTCATCGTCGCCTCGGCGCCCAGGTTCTTGCCGAAGGCCGGCTTGAGCGTGGCGAGTTTTTCCAGGCTGGAATCCGCGCGCATGTTGGTGTCCTTCGAGACCCCGGCAAACGGGGTGATGAGGTCGTCGAAGAAGTTCCGCTCGTAGGCGGCGGCGAGATTCTTGTGGCTGGCCAGGGCGAGCTCGTCCTGGGCGGTGCGGGAAATGTTCCAGGCCTTGGTGGTGATCGCCTGGTGGTCGCCCATCGACAGGCCGGTGCGCGGTTCGCCGGTGCCCGGCGCGTTCGGTGCCAAATCGCGCGGGCGGAACCTGGAGACCGCCTTGAGCTTCGCGCCGGTGGTGCGGGCGCGGGAAAGATCCATCAGGACCGCGCGCAGGCCCTCGGAGACCGCGATCGGGGCATCCGATGTGGTGTCCACGCCGCCGCCGATGCCCGAGTCGATCTGGCCCAGCTTGATCTTGTTGGCCAGCGAGCCGATGGCTTCCATGCCGGTGGCGCAGGCCATCTGGACGTCGTAGGCCGGGGTCCGGGCCGAGAGCGAGGTGCCGAGCACGGATTCGCGCACCAGGTTGAAGTCCTTGGAGTGCTTGAGCACCGCTCCGGCGGATACTGCGCCGAGGCGCTGGCCCTGCAGGCCGAAGCGGGCGATCAGCCCGTCAAGTGCGGCGGTGAGCATGTCCTGGTTGCTGGCCTTGGAGTAGGCGCCGTTGGAACGGGCGAAGGGGATGCGGTTTCCGCCGATGATGACGGCCGGGCGAATGGCTTGGGTCTGGTCGGACATGCTGTGGTTGCTCCTGGGGGCAGATGTGAGGTGAGTTACTGATACCCAGCGTACCTGATACGCTGGGTATCGTGAACAACCCTCAAGCCCCCGACACCGCGGGCACCCCGATGCAAGCACCAGGCGATGGCCGCTCGGTGCGCTGGGATGCCCACCGGGCCGCGCGGCGCCTGGAACTGATCAAGCTCGCTCGGCACACGATCCACCGGCTGGGCCCCGGCGCCTCCATGGAGGAGATCGCCGCGCAGGCGAACACCTCCAAGTCCGTCTTCTACCGCTACTTCGGCGACAAGGAGGGACTGCGCCAGGCGCTGGGCCAGTACGTCATCACCAACTTCCGCACCGAGGTGATCGCCGCGGCCCTCAAGTCCAGCGGCGAGGGCGACGCCTTGCACGCCATGGTGCTGGCCTACCTGCGGATGGCCGCGACCTCCCCGAACATCTACTTCTTCGTCACCGCCAGCCCCGCAACGGACGTGCTGACCGACCCGGCCGGTGCCGGGGGGCAGGTCCGCGACGGGGCACTGAACGACTTCTTCGAGGACCTGGCAACGATGATGCGCGAACGCATGCACGCCTACATGGGCGTCGGGCCCGGGGAGCGGGCCAGCCCCGCCCTCGAGCTCTGGCCGCGCGCATCGATCGGCATGGTCCGCGCCGCCGGCGAATTGTGGCTGCGCGCACCCGAAGGCCCCGGGCGCCCCGGCATCGAGGAACTCGCCCGGAGCCTGACCCTGTGGCTCACCCACGGCGTCGCGTCCCAGGCCTCGCTCGACCTCCCCTAGCCCGCAAGCTCCTTCCCCACGGCAAGACGACCACCAAACATCCAAGAAATCCAGCGTCAGTTCCCCCGCACCGCGAGGGCAGCACAACCGAAAGGCAGATACGCCAGTGACCCAGGAACAAATCACCCTCGACACCGCCGACGTCACCATCGACGTGGCATCCCTCGGCGAACAGCTGCTGGGCCGCTGGGCGGAGATCCGCAAGGAAGCCCGCGCCCTGGCCGGCACCGAGGCCTTGCGCGGAACCCCCGGGCTGACCATGGACGAACACCGCGAACGCGTCTTCACCCAGCTGCACGAACTGGTCAACGCCAAGGCCGTGCACCGGGCCTTCCCCGCGCGCCTGGGCGGGCAGGACAACCACGGCGGCTCCATCGCCAGCTTCGAGGAACTGGTCACCGCCGACCCGTCCCTGCAGATCAAGGCCGGCGTCCAGTGGGGCCTGTTCGGCTGCGCGGTGCTGCACCTGGGCACCGCCGAACACCACGACAAGTGGCTGCCGGGCATCATGTCCCTGGAAATCCCCGGGGCCTTCGCGATGACCGAGATCGGGCACGGCTCGGACGTCGCCTCCATCGGCACCACCGCCACCTATGACGACCAGGCGCAGGAATTCGTCATCAACACCCCCTTCAAGGCCGCATGGAAGGAATTCCTGGGCAACGCGGGGGTCCACGGCAAGGCCGCGGTGGTCTTCGCCCAGCTCATCACCGGCGGCGTGAACCACGGCGTGCACGCCTTCTACGTCGACATCCGGGACGAGAACGGCTTCCTGCCGGGCATCGGCGGACAGGACGACGGACTCAAGGGCGGACTGAACGGCATCGACAACGGACGGCTGCACTTCACCAACGTCCGCATCCCGCGCACCAACCTGCTCAACCGCTACGGCGACGTCACCGCGGACGGCACCTACTCCTCGCCCATCCACTCCCCCGGCCGCCGCTTCTTCACCATGCTCGGCACCCTGGTCCAGGGCCGCGTCTCGCTGGACGGCGCCGCCACGGCCGCCTCCAAGATCGCCCTGCAGATCGCGGTCACCTACGCCAACCAGCGCCGCCAGTTCAACGCCTCCTCCGACATCCAGGAGGAGAACATCATGGACTACCAGCGCCACCAGCGCCGGCTCATCCCCCGCCTGGCCCGCACCTACGCCGCGTCCTTCGCCCACGAGGAACTGCTGGCGAAGTTCGACGACGTCTTCTCCGGGGCCACCGACACCGACGCCGACCGCCAGGACCTTGAGACCCTGGCCGCAGCCCTGAAGCCGCTGAGCACCTGGGACGCACTGGACACCCTGCAGGAGGCCCGCGAGGCCTGCGGCGGCGCCGGATTCATTGCCGAGAACCGCTTCACCGCCCTGCGCGCGGACCTGGACATCTACGTCACCTTCGAGGGCGACAACAACGTGCTGCTGCAGCTGGTGGGCAAGCGGCTGCTGACCGACTACGGGCAGGAATTCCGCAAGCTCGACGCCGGGGTGCTGGCCCGCTACGTGGTCAAGCAGGCCGAAAACGTTGCGCTGCACCGCACCGGGCTGCGCTCGGTCGGCCAGGCGTTCGCGGACACCGGGGATGAGCGCAAGAGCGCCAACTTCTTCAAGGACGAATCCAACCAGCGCGCCCTACTCACCGACCGGATCAACACCATGGTCGCTGAGATCGCCGACGCGCTGCGCGGGGTCAACACCAAGGACCGCGCGGCCTCCGCCGCCGCCTTCAACGAGAAGCAGGACGCGCTGATCGCCGCGGCCCGCGCGCACGGCGAGCTGCTGCGCTGGGAGGCCTTCACCACGGCCCTGGGCAACACCTCCGACGCCGGGACCCGCACGGTGCTGACCTGGCTGCGCGACGTGTACGCGCTGACCCTCATCGAGGAGAACCTCGGCTGGTACCTGATGAATGGGCGCCTGTCGATGCAGCGGGCCCGCACGCTCACCGGCTACATCAACATCCTGCTCGCCCGGCTTCGCCCGCACGCCCAGGACCTGGTCGATGCCTTCGGCTACGGTCCGGAGCACCTGCGCGCGAAGATCGCCGACGGAGGGGAAGCCGAACGCCAGGATGAGGCCGCCCAGTACTACCGCAAGCTGCGTGCCAGTGCCGATGCCCCGGTTGACGAGAAGGTGCTGATCGCGCGCGAGAAGGCCGCCAAGAAGGCCGCGCACCACGCGTCTGCCAAGAAGTAGCCCGGGCACCCATCCCCGACGGGGAGTGCGGCGCGGACCAACAGGCAATCGACTGCCCTTCGGTCCGCACCGCACTCCCCGTTTGGCTTTCCCTGATCCTTTGGGGGCCCGTATCAGGCGCGTTCCGTAGTTGATCCCCGTGGATCAAGGACTTCCGAACCTGCTTCAGGATCCTGCGTGCGTCGCGAAGGCCGCCGCACCCGGTCCGGAGACTTCATCCACCGCCAGGGGGCGGCCGGAAACGGCCAGCAGCAAGGAAATCGCCGGGCCGCGGACCATCAAGTCCCCGGAACCGTGCTCGAACCCGGTGTCCGTGGCAACCAGCCGGAACCCGGCGGCGCGTTCCTTGCCGCCGCCCATCTTGGTGCTGGTCCGCACCTGGTATTCCAACGCCGTGGCCACGTGTGCGGCTGGGTAGTCGCTCCGGAGGCCCAGTGGACGGCGAATGTCCTCCCCGTGCACGAACGCCTCCACCAGGCGGGTGGGCAAGGCCGCCGGCGGGGTGCTGGTTCGCGTGAGCACCGTGCGGAACCCGGCCAGCGTCCGTGCCGGGTCCGCGCAGCGTTCCCTAGCGAGTCCCACGGCATTGTCCTGGTCGAAGTTGAAGCCCGCAGCGAACATGCGGCGGATGAATCCCAGCCGGGTGGTCTTGGCGGAGTCGACAAGGTGGGCCAGCACGTCGTGCACGGACCAGCCGGGGCACAGCGACGGCGTCTCCCAGTGCCCGGGCGCCAGGCTTTCGAGGTCGTCGGCCAGGGCCAGGCGCTCCCGGTGAACGACGGGCCAGATCACGGAGCTCGGTGCAGGGGTCATGGTTCCACCCAAGCAGTTGCCACGCGCCGAGGCAACAATCCCTGGTCGCCCGATCCACCGGATGGCCGCGGATCCGTCCCGTTCCGCGCGACGCGCACGCCCCTCGACCTGCCGGGAATCCTTGGTCCCGGGTTCAGTCGGGGCCGCCTGTCGCATAGAGTTATTCCAACGCGGCTTATGAAAGGGCAACGCTCCCCCCATGAAGAAGAACTCGATTTTTGCACGACTGTTCCGCATCGGAAAGTCCAACGCCAACGCGGCATTGGATGCGCTGGAAGATCCGCAGAAGATGCTGGACCAGAACGTGCGTGACTACTCCGACAACATTGCCAAGGCCGAAACCGCGGTGGCCCAGACCATCGGCAACCTGCGCATGCTTGAGGACGACTACAAGACCGCGGTCAACGACGCCCGCGAGTGGGGCGCCAAGGCACTGGCCGCCTCGAACAAGGCCGAGGAATACGCGGCCGCCGGCGACGGCGCCAACGCCGAGAAGTTCAACAAGCTGGCCACCGTGGCCATCCAGCGCCAGATGTCCAGCGAGAAGCAGGCTGCCAACGCCGAGCCGAACATCGCCTCGCAGCGCCAGGTCGTCGAGCAGCTCAAGACCGGCCTGAACACCATGTCGACCAAGCGCCAGGAATTGGTGGCCAAGCGCGACGAGCTGGTGGCCCGCGCCCGCAACGCCAAGACCCAGGGCCAGATGATGGACGCGGTCAAGGCCCTGGACATGAGCGACCCGACCTCCGAGATCGGGCGCTTCGAAGCCAAGATCCGCTCCGACGAAGCGCGCGTGCGCGGTGCGGCCGAGCTTGCTTCTTCCTCCCTGGATGCGCAGTTTGCCTCCCTGGAGGATCTGGGCGAGTCCACCGAGGTCGAGGCACGTCTGGCGGCCATGAAGGCCGAGAAGAACATCCTGGAACAGGCACCTGCCGCCGCGCAGCTTGAGGACGCCCCGGCGGCGTCCGAGATCAAAGCCCGCCTGGCGGAGCTGAAGGCCAAGAACCAGGGCTAGTTTTCCTGCCGCGGATGCAGCTTCCGCGCTGCCTCCGGGGCCATGACGCGGGGTTGGACACCAGTTGTCCAACCCCGCCTTCGTTTCCCCGTCAGAGGAACGCCGTGCCGGTTCCCTTTCACCACAGGTCAACCATTCTTTGTAGGCCGTTGACTGCCGGCCTCATCGTGGTTGAATGGACTGACACGAACGGGGGGCCACGAATGCGCAAGAGTCGAGGTTTTGCAGCAGGAATCTTGTTCGGATGGGGACTTCTCCTCATGGCCAGCCCCGTTGCCCTGTATCTGTTCATCCATGGAGAAGCCGAGCGCAAGTCGTGGATCATTTCCGGCCCCGAACCGTTCAGCGATTTTGCCGGCGGCCCCTACCAATTACGCATGTACGTCGGACTTTTTGCCGCAGGGGTCATCCTCCTGGCCGGTGGATTGATCGCCGGTTACTTCAAGCGTCGCGCGGCGCGCAGGCGACACGGCGCCTGGCTGGTGTAGTTCAGCGAAGCGAATTCCGTTTTCAACGGCGGCCACTCAAGGATGAATTCCTGGCCGCACCATCATCAGGAAGCCGGATGTTGGATCCCTTTTTAGCCACTTGATGCTGGCTGGAATCGTGATCTTGGTGCCCGATGCGGGACCCGTCCGGTTCACGGTTCTAGCGCCATCGTGCCGAAAACGGTTGTCAGCGACAAAGACGGTAACAAGCAAACTGCTGATGCCGTACCCGAACCGGACCTCCTCAACACGCTTCATATGGGAACGAAAGGGTGCTGCAGGCCCGGCGAAACGGACACCTCGACGCATGGCCGACAACCGAGTAGCTCGTGAATTCGTCACATATCCGATGCTAAGGATGGACGCGTCCATTTACGGTCGTTACCCGACACAGCAGCATGTAGCTGCCCCCATCGGCGCCAGTCGGCCATGTCATATCCGCGAGATTCCTCTATGCAATTTCTTCCGCGCTTCGAACGCACTTGACGGGCTGGAATACAGGGCGAGGGCACAGACTTCTACTCTTGTTCCAGATCCACGCCGAGGATGCGGTCGTCCTCGGGACCCGGCGTCCCGCGGCCATCGGTGTTGTTGGTGAGGAACCACAGCTCCCCGTCCGGGGTTACCGTGACATCCCGAATGCGACCGTACTCGCCGACGTAGTGGTCGGTTGACGTGGCGGGGTCAGCGACGGGCACCGCGCGCAGCACCGATCCGCGCAGGTTGGCGATGAACAGGGTCCCATCGATGTGCGTCATGCCGCTGGGGCTGGCCGCATCAGGGGTCCACTGCTGCACCGGGTTAGTGAAGCCCTCGGCGTCGTCGATGCCCTCGACGGTCGGCCACCCGTAGTTGGCGCCGGCGCTGATGATGTTCAGCTCGTCCCAGGTGTTTTGCCCGAACTCTGTTGCAAACATTGTCCCGTCCTGCGCCCACGCAAGTCCCTGTGGGTTGCGGTGCCCATAGCTGTAGACCAGGGAACCGTCGAACGGATTGTCATTGGGTACATCCCCGTCGGCGCTCATCCGCAGGATCTTGCCGCCCAGCGAATCCAGGTCCTGTGCTTGGTCGGCCTGCCCGGCGTCTCCCACGGTGGCATAGAGCATACCGTCCGGGCCAAAGGCGAGGCGTCCTCCGTCGTGGTAGCTCGCCGAGGGGATCCCGTCAAGAATCGAATCGGCAGCGCCCAGCGCCAGCGCCCCGGACTCGCCGGTGATATCGAAGCGTTGGATGCGGTTCTCCCCGGCACCCGTCGAGTAGACGTACAGCCGTCCATGGTCATCGACCGCCAGGCCCAGCAGGCCGCCCTCGCCGGCGCCGGCCACCCCTGGAACCGTCCCGATGACACGGGAGCTCCCGTCCTTGGCCAGTTCGAGGATGCGGGCGCTGTCGCGTTCACTGACCAAGGCCTTGCCGTCACGGAACACCACGGACCAGGGGGCCTGAATGCCGCTGCTGACCACCCGCGGAGTGCCGGTGGGTGCCGCAGCTCCGGCCGGTTCCGCCGACGAGTACGTTGATGGCGACGGCGTTGACGGTCCATCCGATGAGGTGGCCGGCGGCGAGGGCTGGGCCGGAGGTGTCGGTGTGCATGAAGTCAGCAGAAAGCTGAACCCCAGGCCGGCGGCCAGCACCGATGCTGCTCGTAGGTTCTTCAAGGTTTTCTCCTGGGCGTTCCGAGTTTCTTGTGATGGTTCTAGGGTGGCCGAAGTGCCTGCCCTAGTCGAGACGGGCGACGGTGATGTCACTGCCTTCGAGGAGCTCCAATTGTTCGCCCGTGGCTTCGTAGGTCCCGAGATGGATGGTTTGGTCCGAAAAGTCAATGCCCGCGGTGTTGTAGTAGAAACCGAGGTTTCCCCACGGCTTGAAGTAGATCAGGTCGCCGTCTACCGGGTCCGAGCCCGAAGAACCTTCGGTCACCAGCTCCCGGGGCAGGTTGGCGATCTTCTCCCGCCCCGCGAATTCCTCGACAGGTACGGTGAGCGGGAGCATCGAGAGGAAGTCCCTGGCGGTGGGGTTCTCCGGCTTGATGGTGACATCGATGGACGTCTGCCCCGAGGTGAAACGCACGACGGGCAACTGCTCGGCGGCTGTTTCCGTGGCCGTTGATTCAGGCGCGGACGTGGTCGGGCTTGTCGCGGGCATCGATGCGGACGGCTGTGACGTGCTGGTCGCGGAGAGGGAGCTTGGCTCCGTGCCCGTTACCGGGGTCGAAGGTGTGGCGTCACCGGTCTGGGCGCATCCGGTCAGGGCCAGCAACAGCGCCAGAGATCCGGCGGTGATGTGGTTTCTACGCATTCGTCGTGTCTCCTGTTGTCTGGTCGGTTGGAGGCGGTGTTTGGTGCGGCGGGTGCTGCGCGACTAACTCGCTTCCACGGAGGCTAGCGGGCAGAAGGGAAGGCATAACGACGTGCCATGAAGACGAGGGCCAGGGCAACGGCTGCCAGGGCAACCATCAGGATGGGCAGGAGCGTACCGTCGGCGGAACTGATCAAAACGGCACCGATAATGCCAGCGAAGAAGATGGCGACGTTGAACGCGACCCCGAGCAGGGAATTTGCGATATCGGCGTTCTCTCCACTGGCTGCACTGATGGAGCTCTGCAGTTGTGGTGCCGCTCCGCCGAAGGCAATTCCCCAGAGGGCAAGGGCCACCAGCACGGCGATCAGCGACTGGCTTCCGGCGATGAAGATGACGCCCGCGATCAGGAAGAGGGAGAGGCTGGCCAGGACCAGGGGCCGCGGTGCCCGGTCAATGAGGGTTCCGGTGATCCAGATGCCAACCAGGGCTGACACCCCGAACACCACCAGGGCCACGTCCACCGAGATGGACTCACTTGTCGTCCGCAGATAGGAGGCGATGTAGGTGTAAACGGTGTTGTGCGCCAGCATCCACGCAAAAATGACCACGAGGATCACCGATACCCCGGGGATGGAGAACACGCGGAGCATCGGGATTTGGGATTCCGCGCGCTGGCCGGGGGCATCGGGGACGATCGCCAGTGCGAGCAACCCGGTGAGAATCGTCAAGGCGGACAGTGCCCAGAAGGAGAAGCGCCAGTCAAAGGTTGTGCCCAGCCACGACCCGAGGGGCGTGCCCACGGCCAACCCGAGCGGCGTGCCGATCGAGGCAATGGCCAGGGCCCTTCCGGCGAACTTCGGGGCGGAGATTCGACGCGCGTAACCGGCCATCATTCCCCACGCCAACCCGGAAAAGGCTCCGGCAACGAACCTGGCCGACAGGGAAAGAATGATGTCCTCCGAGCCGGCCGCGACGATGTTCGCCACCAGAAAGCCCAGGATGGCTACGAGGAAAACGGGCTTGCGCCGCATCCCGCGGGTCAGCGCAATGGCAGGGATCGTGAGGACCACGGTGCCCAGCGCGTAGGCGCTGACCATTTGACCCGCGGTGGCCTCGGCAATGCCCAGTCCGCTGGCGATCTGAGGCAGCAAGCCCGCTGGCATGGTTTCGGTGGCAATGAGGATGAAGCCCATGAGCGCCATGACGAGCAATGCAGCCAGTGGCAGTCGATCGCCCGGAACCCGCGGGATCGCGGCCGCCGTTGGCATCGCTTCGGCAAGTTTCGTTGCTCCCGCGCCGATTCCCGGCGTGGCGCCGTCGCTTTCGGCGCGGCTCGAGAAGGTTTCTTTCGTCAAGGTCGTTTCTTCCTGCTTGCTGTGGCTGCTGGCGCCGCCGGCGCGTGGATTGTTGGTTGTTCAATCTCCATCAAACAGCAGGTTCGCCCGCCGTGGGAGTCCACGTTGTGAGGGGTACCGGCAGTGATCCCTTCGTCGGCAAGGGGTGGATCGGCAAACGGCCGTATACCCAGAGTGGGCCATGGGCACCGTTGACCCGATCGGGAACCACTCCCGGAGCAAACCGAACGGGCCGACTCATGATGAGGGCCTCAGCGTGGTTCTGTCCGATCGCCATGCAGCCGGTAAGAGCCACACAGGGAGAGGCCGGTCATGGAGCCTGCCCAATCCGGTGATTGGAGTGCTCGGGCACCGCCCGGCGCGGCGACCGCTCTCTCCCCCGGCGGGGCGCTCCTCGGCAGCCTCTTCTTTCAGTGGTGCCCAGCCATTCGGGATCTGCCCGGCAGCGAGTTCACCGACTGGCGCGCCACGCAGGCTGCCGAGGACGGAGCGTTCGATGACAGCGACCAATCCGAGTACCAGAATGAACAGCACGAAGACGACGACGATTTTTCTCCTCGATCCAGCAGTGGAGCTGATCGAATCGTCCCTTGGACGAGTCTCCTTTGGCTCATGGATGGGAAGGAAAACGTGTCGATGGTTGACTTCCTTGGTGTGATTTCTGCCACGCGGCGTAGTCCGTGTAGCCCTTGGGGCCTTCGGTGTAGAACGTGGTGTGGTCGGGTTCGTTCAGCGGAAGCCCTTCTTGCTACCTGCGGACGAGGTCCGGGTTGGCAAGTGTCGGCCTGCCCACGACCACGGCATCGGCCCAACCACCCTCAGTGAGATTCCGTGCATCCTGCAGGGACGTCACCGAGTTGAATCCGGTGTTCAGGATGATTCTCCCACCGAATCGGGTGCGCACCTGCTGGACGAGTGAGCCGGAGGGGTCCGTGTGCAGGATGCTCAGGCCCGCCAGTCCCAGCGGGGCGATGCCTGCGGCCACGGCCAGGAAGGTGGCCAGGGCGTCGATGGGGTCGCTGTCCAGCGCGTCCTCGATGGTGTTTTCCGGTGAGATCCGCAGCCAGGTCTTGTCGGCTCCGATGGCCCGGGCGACGGCCGATGCCGTTTCGATGGTGAGCCGTGCACGGTCCTCCGGCGTTCCTCCGTAGCCATCGGTTCGGTGGTTGGCCGAGGGAGCCAGGAAGTGGTGGAGCAAATAGCCATTGGCGCCATGGATTTCCACGCCGTCGAAGCCTGCCGCGATGGCGTTGCGGGCAGCCTGGACGAAATCCGCAATGATTACCGGCAGTTCGTCCGTTTCCAGGGCACGCGGGACCTCGTAGGGGATCTTTCCCTCATAGGTCCTGGTTTGTCCGTGGATGGCGATGGCGCTGGGGGCCCCTGCCTGCTGGCCCGTGATGCCGGAGTTGGCAACACGCCCCGCATGCATGATTTGGGCGATGATACGTCCGTCTTCCGCGTGGACAGCGTCGGTGACCTTGCGCCAGCCATCGATCTGCGCCTGGGTTTCGAGTCCCGGTTGGCGCACGAAACCCTGTCCGTCAGCACTGGGGTAGATGCCTTCGGTGATCAGCATCCCCATGGAAGCGCGCTGCCGGTAGTACTCGGCGACGATCTCTCCGGGTACGCCGTCGCGGCCAGACCGGGAACGGGTGAGCGGGGCCATGACGAGGCGGTTGGGCAAGTCGAGGTCACCGAGGGTGATGGGGGAAAAGATACTCGAGGTTGTTCCTTATTCAGTGTTCATGTTGGATTTGATGACTCGTGTGCCGACTCTGTTTTCAGGGTCCGACCGTTTACCCTCCGCCGACGATTAGGGCGCGGGTTTCGGCGATATCGCCGGAAAACAGGTCCATCATCGGGGTCTCCACAATGCCGGGGTAGATGGCATTGATCTTGAACCCCTCGGCCGCGGAATCCAGGGCTGCCAATTTCGCCATGCCCATCACCCAGTGAGTGGACGCGGAAGCGTATGCGCTGCTTACGCCGCAGAGAGCGGTCAAGGCTGGAAGAGGACCTTGATGGCGCGACGTTCGTCCATGGCCTTGTAGCCTTCGGCGGCGTCATCCAGCGGGGGGGGTCAGGTCGAAGACCTTGCCGGGGTTGATCTTGCGGTCCCAGATCAGTTGGATCAGTTCGGGCAGGAACCGGCGCACTGGGGCGGGGCCGCCGTGCAGGTGCACGCCGGAGAAAACAACTCCTCGCCGGGCAGCTGCTCGTCGTGGGAAACCCCGACATAGCCGACGTGGCCGCCGGGGCGGGTGGACCGGATCGCCTGCATCATGGATTCCTGCGTTCCAACGGCCTCATGACGCTGTGCGCGCCGTAGCCACCGGTGAGTTCCTCGATGCGGGCAACCCCGGCGTCGCCGCGTTCCTCGACGATATCGGTGGCTCCGAATTCGCGGGCGAGGGCCTGGCGGTCGGCATGGCGGGACATGGAAATGATGCGTGTGGCGCCGAGTTGCTTGGATGCCATGATCCCTAGCAGTCCGACGGCGCCGTCACCGACGACGGCCACGGTCTTGCCAGGGCTTGCCTCGGCGGCCACGGCGGCAACCCAACCGGTGCCCAACACATCGGAGGCGGCCAATAGCGAGGGGATGAGGTCATCCTCGGGCATGGACGGGGTCGCCACGAGGGTGCCGTCGGCGTGTGGGATCCGGGCAAATTCGGCCTGGGTGCCGATCATGCTCATGATTTCGACATGGACACAGCGGGACTGGTACCCGGCCAGACAGATCTCACAGGTGTTGTCTGATGCCATGAACGAGCCGACAACGAAGTCCCCGGGCTTGACGGACTACACCTGCGCGCCGATCTCCTCGACCACGCCGACGTACTCGTGACCCATGGGGCTATCCGCCGCATCGTCGGCTCCGCGGTACGGCCACAGGTCGGAACCGCAGACGCAGGAAGCAGTAACCCGGATCACTGCATCGGTGGGGTGGACGATGGCGGGTTGTTCGCGTACGGCGACGCGTACATCGCCGGGTGCGTGCATGATGACTCCGCGCATGAGAGGTGATCCTCTTTGTAATCGGATCTTTTATCGATTCAACGACACCACGAATCGACCGCTGGACGGAGCCCCTGTTGATGGTGGTACCGCAAGGGACTCCCTCGGAGCCGGGGTCTCGTCTACCGTGGAAGCATGGATAATCGAGCAGAAGTGCGGGAGTTCCTTTCGTCGCGTAGGGACAAACTCACCCCGAAACAGGTCGGCCTCCCAACCGGCAACAACCGGAGGGTCAAGGGCCTGCGACGAAACGAAGTCGCCACCTTGGCTGGTGTCAGCATCGAGTACTACACCCGCATCGAACGCGGCTCTATCAGCGGCGTCTCCCCCGAGATCCTCGACGCCCTCGCCAAGGCGTTGCAGCTCGATGATGCGGAACGTGCACACCTTTTCGACCTCGCACAGGCGGCGAGCCCCGTAGCCAGACCTCCGCGGCGACGAAACCCCAAGACCTGGCTCGCACACCAATCCCTGCAATGGGTGCTCGACGCCGTCACGGCGGGGCCGGCGTTCGTCCGGAACGGACGCATGGATATCCTCGCGGTGAACCCCTTGGCCCGCGCGTTCTACAAGGATGTTTTCGATATGCCGGGCCAGGCGCCAAACATCGCCAGGTACACGTTCCTCGATCCCCGGGCCCACGATTTCTACCCCGATTGGGAACTCTTCGCCGAGGTCACCGTCGCCATCCTGCGCACCGAAGCTTCGCGCGATCCACACAACAAGGAACTCCACGACCTCATTGGGGAGCTCAGCACCCGATCCGACGATTTTCGGCGGCGGTGGAGCGCGCACAACGTCCGCCACCACGGGGCAGGTTCCAAGACCTTCCACCACCCGGTCGTCGGTGAAATCACACTGGCGTACGAAGGCCTGGAAATGGCAGCCGAACCCGGCCTGACCCTCACACTTTATGCCGCAGAGCCCGGTTCCAGCTCCGAACAGGCAATGCGGCTGCTCGCCTCGTGGGCAGCGACCGAGTACGGCATACAGGCCACCTCCACCGTCGCCGAGGCGCCAACCGACCGCTGAACCCGACAACGAAGACCAAGGTCCGACGCGCATTCCGTCGGCCTTGTACGGTGAAGCCCCGGCAGCGGTACCGCTCAGACTAGGACGGAACCTCCCAACAAGGTGCTCTCGGGCATCGGCACGGATAACTGGTCCCGCCACAGGGCTTCCAAAGACCAACCAACACGATCGAACAAAGGACGCATCTGCATGAAGATCGAACTGGCCATCAACGGAAACCGTGTTGACGCCCAACTGTATGACCATCCGGTGGCACGCGAACTGGCTGGGCTGCTGCCCCTCGATCTCGAATTCAACGATTTCAACGCGGTCGAGAAAGTCGCGACCCTCGACCAGGCACTTGGCCTGGATGGTGTGCCCCACGCGGATGCTCCCGGCCCTGGTGAAATCGGCTACTACGCCCCAGCCCAGGGCCTGGTCCTGTACTACGGCAGCCCCGGGAAATGGCCCGGACTCGTGCGCATGGGACGATTCGACTACGACTTGGGTGCGCTGCGCGCGCTACCGGACAGGACGCTGATCCATTTCGCATTGGCTGCCGTCCCCAACCCCTGACCCACCCCTCTAGTCGGTGAGGTCCCGTGGTCCCGCTCGGTGAGGAACACCCTTGAATCCTTTCCAAAAGCGCAGGACAGAGACTCCCAAAACCGCGCCAGACCTGCCTTCGACGGCAACAGAATCAACTGCACCGCGAGAAACGGGCGAGCAAGCCATCGACTGATTCGGCGCACCGAAGCAGAGAACTTCCGAGAAAAAGGACAACATGGAACGCCCATTCGTCATCATCCACACGCACACCTCAATCGACGGAAACATCGACGGAATGGACCTGCCCGCATTCGAAGCCGGCAGCCAGCTCTATCAAGACCTGTCGTTGACCCCCGGCAAGCAGGTGCTCAACGTGGATGCCTACCTGAACGGCAAGACCTCCACGGAAGACAACATCACCCACTACAAGGTCCCCGATGTGGACGAGCACGCCGCGCAGGTCCCGGCCGGGGACTTCATAGCCGAGCCCGATGCAGGCATGTACTACATTTCCATCGACCCTCGTGGGGAGCTCGCGTGGGAAACCAATACATTCGGTTACGGTGGCGTCCCCGCACATTTCCTTGACGTGCTCACCGACCAGGCAAGCAACGCCTACAAGGACTTCCTGCGCCGGAAGAAAATCTCGTACATCATCGCAGGCACCGATCAAGTCGACTACGGCATCATGCTGACCAAACTCGCCAACCTTGGCATCAAACGCCTCATGGTCGGTGGTGGCGGCACCATCAACTGGTCGTTCCTCCAGCAGGGCCTGGTGGATGAAGTCAGCATGGTGTTGGCCCCAATTGCGAATGGCGACCCTAATGCCCCTCGCTTTTTTACAGCCCGCGAACCGTATAGTTCTGTCAGTCCCGTCGCTTTGCGGCTGAGCAGCGTTGAAGACCTCGGCGACAGCGTCGTTTGGCTGCGCTATACCGTCAATCAGCCCACCCCATAGGACTCTTTTGATTTGTTGATCCGGGATCCGAGGCGTCGCCGTGTGGCCTGAACCGTCACGCCAAGGCATGGTTCCGGTTGGGGATCGCCACGCACTGCCCGACTGGGCTTGCAGGTTTTCCGGTCGACCGAAACCGTGATGAGGCACTGCCGGTAGACTTGATGGCGACATGACTGAGAATTATCCTGCGGCCGATGCGGCCGGCAATGACGAACTTTTCACCGCCGAGGAACTTGAGACGGCACTGAAGGTGCTGGGCCAGGTGCACCGGCTGGACGCCGAGGACGAACGGCACATCGCGGTGCGCCGGGCCACCGGCAAGATGTTCAAGTCCGCCAAGCGGCACCGCAAGAACGAGAAGCGATCGGCCATCAACGCCGCCGACCGCGCCGTGGTCGAGCGCACCGCCACAGGTTCCCCGCAGCGCCTGGACGACGAGACCCTCGGCCTGGACTTGAGCACCCCGACCGACGAGCACACCGCCGGCGAATACATCAAGCCGCGCGGCTGCTACATCTGCAAGCAGCGCTACACCACCGTGGACGCCTTCCACCACTACCTGTGCCCGGAGTGCGCCGCGGCCGGACGCGAGCGCCGCGATGCCCGGGCGGACCTGACCGGCAAGCGTGCCCTGCTCACCGGCGGGCGCGCCAAGATCGGCATGCACATCGCCCTGCGCCTGCTGCGCGACGGCGCCCACACCACCATCACCACGCGTTTCCCGCGCGATGCCGCACGCCGCTTTGCCGCGCTGGAGGACTCCGCGGACTGGATCCACCGCCTGCGCATCGTCGGCATCGACCTGCGCGATCCCTCCCAGGTGATCTCGCTGGCCGACCGCGTCGCCGCCGAGGGCCCGCTGGACATCCTGATCAACAATGCCGCGCAGACCGTGCGCCGCACCTCGAACTCCTACCTACACCTGATCGAATCCGAAAACCAGCCGCTGCCGGCCGAGCTCGAGTTCGCGCACGGCGGCCCGGAGGTCTGGGGCGAGGCCAATCCCCCCTCCGAGCACCCCAAGGCCCTGGCCAGCGCCTTCCGCCTGGAGGACTCGGCGCTGCTGGTCCCGGCAACCCCGACCAACTACGACGCGCAGGCCGTGGCCGACCTGGCCATGACCGCGGGCTCCGCAACGCTGGAGCGCATTGCCGCGGGCACCGCGATCGATGCCGGCGGGATGGTCCCGGACGTGGTCACCGAGAACTCCTGGACGCAGATCCTGGGCGACGTGGACGCGCTGGAAATGCTCGAGGTGCAGCTGTGCAACGTCACCGCTCCCTTCCTGCTGGCCTCGCGCCTGCGCCCGGCGCTGGCGGCCTCGGACGCGCACCGCAAGTACATCGTGAACGTCTCGGCCATGGAAGGGCAGTTCTCCCGCCGCTACAAGGGCGCCGGGCACCCGCACACCAACATGGCCAAGGCCTCGCTGAACATGCTCACGCGCACCAGCGCCGAGGAAATGCTGCAGACGGACCGGATCCTCATGTCGGCGGTGGACACCGGGTGGATCACCGACGAGCGTCCGCACGATTCCAAGGTCCGCATGGTTGCCGAGGGTTGGCACGCGCCGCTGGATTTGATCGACGGAGCGGCCCGCGTCTACCAGCCGATCGTCGACGGGGAACGCGGCATCGACCTCTACGGCTGCTTCCTGAAGGACTACGAGCCCTCCCCCTGGTAGGAGCTTGATGCGCCCGGTGGCCGGCCGCCGCTCGACGGCCGGCCACGAGGCGGCGCACGTTCCCTCTGCGGCCAATACGCGGGCCCGGCACCCGGACATTGTCAAACGCTCGTTTCATGTTTGAATGGTCTGGTGGATCACATGACCAGAACCCCGGGCCCGAACGAAAACCTCACGCGCGACGAGGCGGCATGGCGCGCCCAAACCCTGAAGGTGCTCTCCTACCGGGTGGAGCTCGACCTCTCGGCCGCGCAGGACCCGGCCGTGACCGGATACCGCTCCAGGACCACGCTGGTGCTCGAGGCCCACGGCACCACCGGCACCTTCCTGGACTTCATCCACGAATCCATCGAGTCGATCACGCTCAACGGCGCCCCCGTCGACCCGGGGCAGGCCGTCTCCGGCTCCCGCATCTACCTTGGAGACCTTCTCCAGGGCGCGGACTCCCCCAACACGCTCATCATCGACGGGCACGCACGGTACTCGCGCAGCGGCGAGGGATTGCACCGCTACGTGGACCCGGCCGACGGGCAGACCTACTGCTACACCCAGTTCGAACCCGCAGATGCCCGCCGCGTCTACGCAAACTTCGAGCAGCCCGATCTCAAGGCGCCCTTCACCTTCGTCGTGCGCGCACCGCAAGGCTGGCACGTCGGGTCCAACCAGGCCCCCGCCCGCGTCGAGGAACACGGCGACGGCACCGCGACCACGCACTTCGCCCCGACCCTGCCGATCTCCACCTACATCACCACGGTGCTCGCCGGACCCTACTTCGTGGCCACCGATACCTACACCCGCACCCTGGATGACGGCACGGAACTGGTCATCCCGCTGAACGCCACCTGCCGCGCCTCGCTCGCGGAGCACTTCGATCCGGAAAACATCCTGGAGCTGACCCGCACCGGGCTGGACTACTTCCACGAGCTTTTCGACTACCCCTACCCGTGGGGCAAATACGACTCGGCGTTCGTGCCCGAATACAAC
Source organism: Arthrobacter sp. C2 (assembly GCA_024207135.1). Lineage (GTDB taxonomy): Bacteria > Actinomycetota > Actinomycetes > Actinomycetales > Micrococcaceae > Paeniglutamicibacter. The sequence goes on from CP042428.1 coordinate 850,600, forward strand.
CTCGGCGCCATGGAAAACCCCGGGCTGGTCACCTTCACCGAGCACTACCTCTTCACCTCGCGGGCGACCGAGGCGCAGCACGAGCAGCGCTCGAACACGCTGATGCACGAGATGGTGCACATGTGGTTCGGCGACTTGGTCACCATGAGCTGGTGGGACGACTTGTGGCTCAAGGAGTCCTTCGCCGACTACATCGGGACCCTTGCCAACGCCGAGGCCACGGGATTCACCACTGCCTGGACCACCTTCGCCAACCGGCGCAAGGGCTGGGCCTACGTGGCCGACCAGCTGCCCTCCACGCACCCCATCGTCGCGGACATCACCGACCTGGAGGCAGCGAAGCAGAACTTCGACGGCATCACCTACGCCAAGGGCGCATCCGTGCTCAAGCAGCTGGCCGCCTACGTGGGGGCCGACGCCTTCCGCGACGCCGCGCGCACCTATTTCCGCGCCCACGAATACGCCAACACCACGCTCACCGACTTCCTCTCCGCCCTTCAGGCGGCCTCGGGCCGCGACATGGGCGCGTGGGCCGACGCCTGGCTGAAGACCGCCGGGGTCCCGCGCCTGGGCCTGGACCTGCAGCTGTCCGACGGGAAGATCACCGCCGCAACGCTCACCCAATCGGGCACCGACCCGATCACCGGGACCCCCATCACCCACCCGCACGTGCTGAACATGGGCCTGTTCAAGATCATCGATGGCGCCCTGGCCCGCACCGCAACCCACCGGGTGGAATTGGCCGGAAGCGGCGTGGACCTGCCCTTCCTGGCCGGGGCGGAGCGCCCGGACCTGATCCTGCCCAACGACGGGGACGACACCTACGCCATGGTGGACTTCGACGAGGTCTCCCTGGCCACGCTGCTGGGCCACCTGGGCACGCTGGCCGATCCGCTGGCCCGGGCCACCTGCTGGGCCGCGCTGTGGAACATGGTGCGCGACGCAAAGCTTCCGGCCCCCGAGTTCCTGGCCGCGGTGCGCGCCCACGCCGAGTCGGTCACCGAGGTCTCGGTCTTCGCGCAGCTGCTCGCCCAGGCGACCACCGCCATCAACCACTACCTGCCCCCGGAGCTGCGGGATGCCGAGCGCCGGGCCCTGGCCGAGGCCATCACCGCATGGCTGGATCGTGCCGCACCGGGAAGCGACGCGCAGGTCGCCGCGGCCCGCGCCCTGGCCGTGCTGGCCCGCGGCTCGGTTGCCGGGGACATCGTCGATTCCCTGCTCGCCGGCGAGGAACGCTTCGCGGGCCTGGAACTTGACGAGGAACTGCGCTGGGCCCTGTGGGCGGCCAAGGCCGCCGGCGGAACCCTGGACGAGGCTTCCCTGGCCCGGCTCGAGGCCGACGCGGCCGCGCACCCCTCGGCCGTGGCCACCGCCGGGCGCCTGCTGGCGCTGGCCGCGCGCCCGCAGCCTGCCGTGAAGCAGGCCGCGTTCCACGCGGTGCTCACCGGGGTGGACGCCGATGGCTCCGCCCTGTCCAACGAGGCGGTCTCCGCGACCGCCGCCGGTTTCCTGCTCGGGCCCCACGAGCTGCTCGACGGGCACTACGAGGAGTACTGGCCGGCGCTCGAGGGCATCTGGGAGTCGATGAGCATCGGCATGGCCACGCGCGTGATTTCCGGGCTCTTCCCCGCCGCCCAGGACCTGGCCGGCGACGGCGTGCACCCGGTCATGGCCCGGCTGGATGCCTGGCTCGAACAGAACCCCGACGCCCCGCGGGCGCTGCGCCGGATCCTGCTTGAGCAACGCGACTCCCTCGCCCGTTCCCTGGCCGCCCAGGCCCTGAGCGCCGGCTAGCTTCGGGAATTTCCGGGAACAGCGCGCCCGCCGGACCCCGGAGCCCGGCCGGCGCGCTCGCCGCGGCTCAGCGGATGATCATGAAGTTGAACTCCGAGGTCCCCAGCGCGCCCCAGAGCCGCAACCAGATCGGCATGAGCATTTCGGCCCCGCGTGCGGTGGTGATGTCGCCCAGGTCGATCACGTCCCGGTGGCCGAGGTCGGCCAGGAGCCCGGTGACGGTGTCCTTGGCGTCGGAATCGTTCCCGGAGACGAAGACCGTGCCCGGTTCGGGCAACCGCGTCGGGTAGGCCATCAGCCCGGCGGTGAGGGTGTTGAGGGATTTGACGACGCGGGCCGCGGGATGGGCGCGCTGGATCTGCTCCCCGAGCGAATCGCTGTCCTTGACCAGGAGGGTCGGCGGCATCCCGTGGCCGAAATCCAGCGGGTTGGCAACGTCCAGGATGATCTTTCCCCCAAGGTTTCCGGCCCCGGCCAGGGCCAGCACGTCCAGGGAGGCGGCCCCGTGGGTGGCGTTGACGACCAGCTCCGCGCTGGCAGCGGCGTCGGCGAAGGACTCCAGGAAGATGCCGGGGTTCCCCGCCGCCCAGTCTGCAAACGGCGCGGCGCCCATGGCCCCGGGCCCGGTGCGCGAGGTGGTCGCCGCCGGGTCGCGCGTGCCGACGGTGACGTCGTGCCCGAGCTCGGCCAGGCGCGCCGCGAGCGTGCGTCCGACGGTGCCGGTTCCCAGCACTGCAATCTTCATGGCGGCAACTTCCAGTTTGGCATGGCGGTTTTGGATAGGTCCACGGGAGGGCCTAGCGGATGCAGAACTCGTTGCCCTCCGGGTCGGCCAGCGTGTACCAGGTAAAGGGGCCCTGCGCGGCCGCGTGCAGGAACGTGGCCCCGCGGGCCAACAGCTTGCCGCGCACCTCCTCGATGTCGCCCAGGTCAAGGTCGAGGTGGACCCGGTTCTTCACGGTCTTGGCCTCGGGCACCAGCTGGAAGAGGATCCGCTGGCGCGGCACCTTCCCCAGCTGGTCCAGCGGGCAGATCCCGGCCCCGCTGCGCCACGCGAGCTCGCCGTCGAAGATCAACGTCTCGTCCTCGCTGGCATGGCCCTCGTCGATCATTTTCTGGATGAAGTCCGGGTCGCTGGGTTCCACGGTCCAGCCGAGCGTTTCGGCCCACCACACGGCCTGCTGGTGCGGGTTGGCGCTGTCGACGGTGATCTGAATAGAGAGGTCCATGGGCACACGCTATTCCGCCGGAGAGCCCGATTCAAGGTGCGGTCAAATTGGCGTTTGCGTTAGGGCTTCGCAGTGGTGCCCCAGACGGCACGCTCCAGGGTTTCCAACCGGCGTTCCAACATGGTGACTCGCTCAACCAATGATTGACCGGAATTGGTGACATTCTTGGGCTGTTTGGCTTGCGGTCGGTTTCGCGGCAGCGGCTTTGGCATGCCCCTCAAAGCCTGAGCCAGGGGTCCCAGCACCAGATCCTTGTTCCATCGTGGATACCGGTGGAATCCCTCGGCAGTCTTGACGGTTACATATACTGCGGCTTTAGAGTCCAAGGCTTCCGGTGTCGCATCTTTCGCCTCTGGCATCAGCAGGCCCACCGAGCGCAGCAGGTCGCCCACATGGACGGCCGTGATTCCGAGGTCCTGCCCCAGTTCCTTTTGGCCCCAAAAAACTTCTCGGCTCACTTCGCAATGGTCGTCGTCGTATAGGGGCTGCAGTGGCTTCTCCATGCTTCCGGATACTACCGATTGCCACTGACAGAATGGTTCGGCGCGACGACGTCGTGTGTCCGGGCCAATGGATTTCTTCCCATGCGACACCACTGGCGCCCCACATTCTGGACATCACCAAAGCGACGGGGGTCTCGCTGCTTGGCTGGACCGGTGTCTAGTCCTATGCTGGTGGCGGACACAGGCAGGCCCGCGCCTGTCAGCAACAACGACGGTCAAGCGAGGACACCATGTCAAAGGTCAGGGTCCACAATTTCAGCGTCTCGATCGACGGCTACGGCGCCGGCATCAACCAGGGCATCGACGACCCGCTCGGCGTGCGTGGGGAAGAACTGCACGGATGGGTGTTCTCAACCGCATGCTGGCACGAACGCAGCGGCGAACCCGGTGGCAGCACCGGAACGGACGATGCGTGGCTGCGCGCCGGGGATACGGGGATCGGCGCCACCGTCATGGGCCGGAACATGTTCGGGCCCATCCGCGGACCCTGGGACGCCGACGACGAAGCGGCCTCCTGGCGCGGCTGGTGGGGCGAATCCCCGCCCTACGGGCACGACGTCTTTGTGCTCACGCACCATCCACGCCACCCGCTTCCGATGTCCGGAGGCACCACCTTCCACTTCGTGGCCGACGGGTTGCCCGCAGCGCTCGAAGCGGCCCGCAGCGCCGCGCACGGAGCCGACATCCGTCTTGGCGGCGGTGTGGCGACGGTGCGCGAGGCGGTGGCCGCCGGGCTGGTGGACGAGTTGCACCTGGCCTTCGCCCCGGTGCTGTTGGGCGCCGGCGAAAGGCTGTTCACCGGAAACTGGGTCGCGGACGGCTACCGGGTGGCCGAGTCGCAACAGGGCGAAGGGGCCTTCCACGTGCGGTTGCTGCGGGCCTGATGAAATTGCTCCGGGGACCGGGGCGCTCCCAAGCCCCGGGCGGAGGCCGGTTGCCCGGGCTTCCGGTTCACTCCGGGGGTAGTCTTGGCCCCATGTATCTGGAAAACATCGTTTTCGACGCGGTCGACCCGCGGCGCCTCGGACTGTTTTGGCAGGAACTGCTGGGCTGCGAACAACTCACCGACACCCCCGAAGGGTTTGAGACCCGGCTGTCCGTCCCGGGCGGCCCCACCCTGGATCTGTGCTTCCAGCCGGTTCCCGAGCCGCCGCGCGACCCGGTGAGGCTGCACCTGGATCTGCGCGGCGGACCGGAACAGGAGTCGGTGGTGGCGGCGGCACTGGCGCTCGGGGCCACACGCCTGGACATCGGGCAGGGCGAGGTCCCGTGGGTGGTGCTGGGAGATCCGGAATCCAACGCGTTCTGTGTGATGGAGGACCGGGCCGCCTACCGCGGCACCGGGCCGATCGCCGCCCTCCCGCTGGACAGCGCGGATCCCGAGAGGGACGCCGGGTTCTGGGCCTGGCTGACCGGGTGGAGCGTGCTGGACGAGGACCCGCGGACCCTTCGCCACCACTCGCGGCGCGGTCCCCTGTTGGCCCTGTGCCAGGAACCTGCGCCCAAGGCGGAGGCGAAGAACCGGACGCACCTGGATGTGCGCCTGGAAGCGGGCGACGACCCCGAGGCGGTGGCGGCAGGAATCGTTGCCCGCGGCGGGCGGGAACTTCACCCGAATTGGGGCGAGCTTCGCTGGCGCATCTACCAGGACCCCTCGGGCAACGAATTCTGCGTGCTGCCCGCAAGCTAGCGTGGAGGCACCGCGACGGCCACGCCGCGCCCGGGGCCGGTTGGTGATCGGGCGCACACGTGGCATACGGTGGCAGGACAACCCTGTTCTGCCGTTCCAAGGAGTGCCCATGAGTGTTTATGCCGTCACCAACCCCGCCACCGGCGTCGTCGAGGCGACCTACCCCACGGCCACCGATGCCGACATCCAGGCGGCCCTGGGCCTCGCCCATGCGGCCTTCGGTGCCTGGAACACCTCCCGGATCGCCACCCGCGCGGCCCTGCTGGACCGCGTCGCGGACCTCTACGAGGAGCGCCGCGACGAGCTGGCCGCGATCATCACCCGCGAAATGGGCAAGCCGGTCTTCCAGGCCGGCAAGGAAATCGACATCACCGTGTCGATCTACCGGTACTACGCGGCCAACGGCGAGAAGTTCCTCAAAGATGAGCAGCTGGAGGTCGCCTCCGGCGGCACCGCGGTGATCCGCAAGGAGGGCGTGGGCGTGCTTCTGGGCATCATGCCGTGGAACTTCCCGTACTACCAGGTCGCCCGCTTCGCCGCGCCGAACCTGATGAACGGCAACACCATCCTGCTCAAGCACGCCCCGCAGTGCCCCGAATCCGCGTTGGCCATGGAGAGGATCTTCGCCGACGCCGGGGCCCCGGAGGGCGCCTACGTGAACGTGTTCGCCACCAACGACCAGGTCGCCGATGTTATCTCCGATCCCCGCGTGCAGGGCGTCTCGCTCACCGGCTCCGAGCGCGCCGGTTCCGCGGTGGCGGAAATCGCCGGGCGCAACCTGAAGAAGGTCGTGCTGGAACTCGGCGGCTCCGACCCGTTCCTGGTGCTGGAGGACGCCAACGTGAAGCGTGCGGCCAAACAGGCCATGATGGGCCGCTTCGGCAACACCGGCCAGGCCTGCAACGCCGCCAAGCGCATCATCGTCGACGCCTCGGTCTACGACGAGTTCGTCGAGGACTTCACCGGCGCGGTCGCCGGCATCAAGGTCGGGGACCCGGCACACCCGGAGACCTTCCTCGGCCCGCTGTCCTCCGCCGCGGCCCGGGACGGCCTGGCGGCCCAGGTGCAGGATGCCATCGACAAGGGAGCGACGGTGCTCGCCGGCGGAGCTCCCCTTCAGGGCGAGGGGTCCTTCTTCGCCCCGACGGTGCTGGCCGATGTCACCCCGCAGATGCGCGCCTACGCCGAGGAGCTCTTCGGCCCGGTGGCCGTGCTCTACAAGGTCTCCGGCGACGAGGAAGCGGTGGCCCTGGCCAACAGCTCGGCCTACGGGCTGGGCGCCTCGATCCAGACGCAGGACATGGACCGGGCGCACGCAATCGCCCGGCAGCTGGAGGTCGGCATGGTCTCGATCAACCAGACCAGCGGGTCCGCCGCCGAGCTGCCCTTCGGCGGCGTGAAGCGCTCGGGCGTCGGCCGGGAGCTGGGCAAGTACGGCATGGAGGAGTTCGTGAACCGCAAGCTGGTCACCTTCCGCGGCTAGCCCGGCTCCCGGCGTGCCACGCCCGGTCAGGGCGTGGCACGCCCGGTCCGGGCGTGGGCGGGTGTGAGGCAATCGGCATCCGACGCGCAGCCCACGCCGGATAGAATTGGGGAAACACGTCCCGCGCCCGGGCAGGCCCGGGACCAAAACACCGGCAGGAAAGCGCAACCATGAACCCTGAACGCATGAATGTTGAGTCCTTCAACCTCGACCACCGCACGGTCGCGGCACCCTATGTGCGCGTCGCGGACCGCAAGGTGCTCCCGCAGGGGGACGTCATTACCAAATATGACGTGCGATTCACCCAGCCGAATGTGGCCCACCTGGACATGAAGGCCATCCACTCCCTGGAGCACCTGTTCGCCGAGTCCTCCCGCAACCACTCGGACTCCGTCATCGATTTCTCCCCCATGGGCTGCCAGACCGGCTACTACCTGATCCTGCAGGGCGAACCCGACGTCCCGGGGACCTCGAACCTCATCGAGGCCACCCTCACCGACGTGCTCAAGGCCACCGAGGTCCCCGCCGCCAACGAAATCCAGTGCGGCTGGGGCGCCAACCACTCGCTCGCCGACGCCCAGGACGCCGCCCGCGCCTTCCTGGCCGCCCGTGCCGTCTGGGAACAGGTCACCGCGTGAGCCCGATCGACGTCGTTATCATCACCGCCATGGAGGAAGAAACCCTCCCGTTCCTCGAGCGGGCCTCCGCGGTGGGCGAAGAAGTGCGCATCGGCAACTCGATCCAGCGCACCGGCACCCTTGACGGGCTTAACGTGCTCTTCGTGCGCGGCGGCATCGGCCTGGTCAATGCGACCGGCGCCGCCACCGCGGCCCTGCTGCGCGCGGGCCGGGAGGCCCCCGGGGCCCCCGCGCCGCTGGTCATCAGCGCCGGCAGCGCCGGCGGTCTGGGAGAGTCCGTGCGGGTGGGAGACGTAGTCGTCGGATCGGCGGTCATCAACGCCGATGCCGACGCGCGCGCCTTCGGCTACGAGCTCGGGCAGGTCCCGGGCATGCCCGCCTCCTACCCGGTGCCGCAGGCCCTGCTCGAAGCCAGCGACATCGGCACCCCCGGGCACGGCATCGTGCAGACCGTGCACCACGGGCTGCTGGTCTCCAGCTATTCCTTCGTCGGCCACGAACGCTCCGCCGTCATCAAGGGGCAGTTCGACGGCGTGCTGGCCACCGACATGGAATCCTCGGCGATCGCCCAGACCTGTGCCTCGTTCGGCGCCCCGTTCCTGGCGATCCGCGGGATCTCCGACCTCTGCGGGCCGGCCTCCGACGCGGACTTCCTCACCCACGTCGATGACGCCGCCGAACGCTCGGCGGCCATCACCTGCGCGGTGCTTGGTTCCTGGCAGCTGGCCGGATCCCCGCGCGCGGACGCCGTGCCGGCCTTCGCCTGAGACCAGGTGGCCCGCGCGGGTCCGGGCGGTTGATCCCCGGGCCCGCGCGGGCCTTTGGGCAGCGCCCTTACGGGACCCGCGCGGTCCAGGCCTCGGTGGCGAACTTCGAGGCCGCCAGCTGGCGGGCCGCCTCCCGCGTGGCCGCATCGACCGCCCCGGTGGAAGCGTCGTATCGGCGGGTGAAGGTGTCGATCATGGCGGAGATGATTTCCGCGCGGCCGAGCCGCGACTGGCTTTTGAGCGGATCCACGCGCTTGACCGCGGAGGCGATGCCCTTGTCGGAGATCTTCTCCCGGCCGATGCGCAGCACCTGCAGCATCTTTTCCGCATCGATGTCGTAGCTCATGGTCACGTGGTGCAGCACCACGCCGCCGGCCAGCCGCTTCTGCGCGGCCCCGCCGATCTTCCCGGAGTCGGTGGCGATGTCGTTCAGCGGCTTGTAGTGCGCCTTCACGCCCACCGTGGCCAGGGCCTCCATGACCCAGGCGTCAAGGAACGGGTAGGAGTCGGCGAAGCTCATGCCGTCGACCAGCGACGAGGGCAGGTAGAGCGAGTAGGTGATGCAGTTTCCCGCCTCCATGAACATCGCACCTCCCCCGCTGATCCGCCGGATGACCTGGATGCCGTGTTCGGCCGCGGCCTGCGCATCGACCTCGTTGCGCACCGACTGGAAGGATCCGATCACCACGCCCGAGTCGTTCCAGTCCCAGATGCGCAGGCTCGGCCCGCGTTCCCCGGAGGCGACCTGGCGGGCCAGCACCTCGTCGAGGGCCACGTTCTCGATGATCGGCATGGTCTCGGGTCCGATGACTTCCCACCGGTGGTCGGCCCAGGAGGTCGCGTGGCCCAGCGCGCGGCGCACCACCCGGGCCACGGCATCGGCGTCGAACCCGAACATCACCGCTCCCTCGCGCAGTCCCGCTGCCACGGCATCGCGCACCACGGAGTGTTCGACGTTTTCCGGCAGGCCCACCAGGGCCTCGTTCAGGTCGACCAGTGCCTCGTCGGGCTCCAGGAAGAAGTCCCCGTTCAGCGAAGCGACGGCGATCTTCCCGTCCGCCACGACCAGGTCGACGACCACCAACTTGCCGCCGACCACCTTGTATTCACCATGATGCGTATAGCCCTGTGTCATGGACTCCATCCTATCCACCGGGCACCGCACCCCGCCAAGCGGCGCCCGGTGCCCGTCCGCCGGGGCCGGTTTTCGGGGTGGGACGTGGCGGGTTAAACAGCAACGGGACCCTCCCGAAGGGAAGGTCCCGTGTGCAGGCGTTGCGGGGGGAAGAATTACTTCTTGCCGCCGAAGCCCTTGAAGCGTGCGTTGAAGCGCTCGACGCGGCCGGCCGAGTCCATGATGCGCTGCTTGCCGGTGTAGAACGGGTGCGAGGCAGCCGAGATTTCGACGTCGATGACCGGGTAGGTGTTGCCGTCTTCCCACTCGATGGTCTTGTTGCTCTTCGCGGTCGAGCGCGTCAGGAACTTCTCGCCCGAGGCGAGGTCGTTGAACACGATCGTGTTGTACTGCGGGTGGGTATCAGCCTTCATGGAAAAACCTTTGTTCACGTCACTGGATTTTGCCAGCGACCAAATGTGCAAAACCGGCTTGCGGGATCACGAAGCCGACGTTCCAGTGTAGCCGAACAACCCAAGGATTTCGCAATTCGCGCGCAGGTCGCAGGGCGGTTGCCGGCCGCCGAACCTTCGCTCAGGGGGTGCGGAGACGCAGTTCCCAGAAGGCGACCGCAGCGGCGGCAGCCACGTTGAGCGAATCCATGCCCGGTCGCATCGGGATCATCACGTGGCGGTCGACGGCCTCCAGCACCGCGTCGGACACCCCGGCGCCCTCGGTGCCCAGCACCAGCGCGAGCCTGGGGACCTCCAGCGCGGCCACCGCGTCGATGCGCTCGGCTCGTTCGGTCAGCTCCATCGCCGCCACCTGGAATCCGGCCGCGGAAAGCGCCTGCAGGTCCCCGGGCCAGGATTCCAGGCGCACCCACGGGACCTGGAACACCGCGCCCATCGACACCCGCACGGCCCGGCGGTAGAGCGGGTCGGCGCTGCGCGGGGTCAGCAGCACCGCATCGATGCCCAGGGCCGCCGCGGAGCGGAAGATCGCACCCAGGTTGGCGTGGTCGACCATGTCCTCGAGCACCGCGACCCGGCTTGCCGTGCGAAGGACCTCGGCAAGCTCCAGCGGTGCGGGCCGGTGGATCGCGGCCAGGGCCCCGCGGTGCAGGTGGAACCCGGTGACCGCCTCGAGCACCTCGTCGGGCCCGACGAAGACGGGCACCCCCGGGTGCGCCTCAAGCACCTCGGCGAGCCCGGCCAGCCGCTTGGGCGCCATGAAGAAGGAGCGCGGGCTGTGTCCGGCGGCCAGGGCGCGGCCGATGACCTTGGCGCCCTCGGCGATGTAGCGGCCGTTGGCCGGGTCCGCCTGCCGACGCAGCGCCGCGTCGGAGAGCGCCGCGTAGTCGGCGATCCGCGGGTCCTGGGCCGTGTGCAGGAACACCAGCCGCTCCCCCAGGCCCGGGCCCGCCCCCGGGCGGAGGGCCGCCTCGACGTCGAAATCCGGGGGCATCAGGAACCCATGAAGAGCTTGGCGACCATGTTGGCCAGGGCCACCAGGCCCAGGACCACGATGACCGCGCGCAGCCAGCCCGGGGAAAGCCTGCGCCCGACCTTCGCCCCGATGAAGCCGCCGATGAGCGAACCCACGGCGATCAGCAGCACCACCGGCCAGTGGATGCGTTCGGGAGCGAAGATCAGGTAGGAGATCGCCGCGACCAGGTTCACCACCAGGGACAGCACCACCTTGATGGCGTTGGACTGCTGCAGGGAGGCATGCAGGAAGATCCCGAACACGGCCATCAGCAAGATGCCCTGGGCGGCGGTGAAGTAGCCGCCGTAGATGCCGATGAGGAACACCAGGATGTAGAGCGTTGGCCCGATGCGCGTCCGGTCGGCCTCGTCCGGGTTGACCCCGACACTGGCGGCCTGCCGCGACTTCGCCCAGGCCGAGAGCCGCGGCTGGAAGATCACCAGCAGCAGCGCGAGCACGATCAGCACCGGGGCGACGTAGCCGAACACGGTGTCGGGCAGGTGCAGCAGCAGCCAGGCGCCGATCAGCCCGCCGACCAGCGAGACCGGGACCAGCTTGAGCATCGTGCGCCAGACGCTGGCTGCCTCCCGCCGGTAGCCCCAGGCCCCGGAGAACCCTCCGGCGACCAGGCCCATGGCGTTGGAGACCACCGCGTTGACCGGAGCGAACCCCAGGGCCACCAGCACCGGGAAGGTGACCAGGGTTCCGGATCCGACGATGGTGTTGATGGTCCCGGCCCAGAGGCCCGCGAAGAAGATGATGATGTCGCGCCACAAGTCCACGCCGGATACAGCTCCTGAAATAGTTGAAAGTGCGTCGTAACAGGTGTGCCGCACCCCGGAAGCGGGATGCGGCACACCTCAAAAAGGCTGCCGGGGCTAGCGCTTGGCGACGGCGCTGTAGCGCCCGCCCTCGGCCCGCAGGCTCAGGGGCGTGTTGAAGGTCTCCGAGAGGTTCTCCTCGGTCAACGTCGTCTCGAGGGGGCCGGCGGCGACCACGCGGCCCTCGCGCAGCAGCAGCACGTGGGTGAAGCCCGGCGGGACCTCCTCGAGGTGGTGGGTGACCAGCACCATCGCCGGGGCCTCCTCGTCGGCGGCCAGCTCGCTCAGCCGGGCCACCAGGTCCTCGCGGCCGGCCAGGTCGAGTCCGGCTCCGGGCTCGTCGAGCAGCAGCAGTTCCGGGTCGGTCATCAGCGCCCTGGCGATCTGCACGCGCTTGCGCTCCCCTTCGGACAGGGTTGCGAAGGGGCGGTTGATCATGGTGGACATGCCCCAGTCGTGGAGCAGGGCGAACGCACGGCGCTCGTCCATCTTCTCGTAGGCCTCGCGCCAGCGCCCGGTCATCCCGTAGGAGGCGGTCAGCACGACGTTGAGCACGTTCTCGCCCTCGGGGATGTGGCTGGCCAGGGCCGCGGAGGACAGGCCGATGCGCGGGCGCAGCTCAAAGACGTCGACGGCCCCGAGCACCTCGCCCAGCACGCCCGCGACACCGCGGGTGGGGTGCATGCGGGCACCGGCGATCTGCAGCAGCGTGGTTTTTCCGGCGCCGTTGGGCCCCAGCACCACCCAACGCTCGCCCTCCTTTACCTGCCAGTTGATATCGGTCAGTAAGTCTTTGCGTCCGCGTACCACGGAGACGTCGGCCAGGCCCAGCACTTCATTCATGGGTAAAACACTAGGCCAGTGACCCGGTTTTGGCCCAACCGGACCCGGCCGGACGGCTGCCGCGGTGTTCCGCGCAACAAAGCGCACCCCGTTTTGGGCCAACGTGCCACGCCACGGGAGAATACAGGAATGCAATCCACCGCCTTCATCGTCTTTTATTCCGCCGCAGCCTCCTGCCCCGAACCCGTCGGGCTGCGTCGCACCCTGGCCGCGGCCGGCCACGAGGTCATCGAGGAGGCGGGGTTCACCGGCACCGGGCGCAGCGGGGCACGCTGGGAGGTTGCCGGCACGGTGCGCCAGCTCCGCGCCCTGGTGAACCCGCTGGACGCCCAGCTGGCCCGCTCCGAGGATCCCGCGGTGCGCGGCACCGCGATCGCCGTGGTCCCGGCCGAACTGGTGCGCGCCAAGAAGCTGTTGCTGGTGATGGACGTGGACTCGACCCTGATCAAGCAGGAAGTCATCGAGCTGCTCGCCGCCCACGCGGGCCGCGAAGCCGAGGTCACGGCGGTCACCGAGTCCGCGATGCGCGGGGAGCTGGACTTCGCCGCCTCGCTGCACGCCCGCGTGGCAACGCTGGCCGGGCTTGACGCGGCGGTGATCGACGCGGTGCGTGCGCGCCTGGAACTTTCCGACGGGGCCGCCGAGCTGATCGCGGCCTTCAAGGCCGCGGGGCACCACATCGCGGTGGTTTCCGGGGGCTTCGCCCAGATCCTTGATCCGCTGGCCGCCGAGCTCGGCCTGGACTTCGCCCGGGCCAACGACCTGGTCATCGCCGAGGGCAAGCTGACCGGGACCGTGGACGGCACCGTCGTGGACCGCGCCTTCAAGGAAGTGATGCTGCGCACCTGGGCCAAGGAGCTGGGCATCTCGATGGAACACACCATCGCCGCCGGCGACGGTGCCAACGACCTGGACATGGTCGGGGCCGCGGGGCTGGGCGTGGCGTTCAACGCCAAGCCGTTGCTGCGCGATGCCGCCGATGCCCGCATCGACCTGCCGCGGCTGGACATCATCGCCAACTTGGTAGGGATCTCATAACGATTTGCTACTAATGACCGGTTAATTACTCCGTCGTTTGGAGCCCCCCGGTAGGATGCAAAGGGCGGCACGGCCACGGTGCTGTGCGTCGCCGCCCAAGTCACGGTACGCCGGCGTGCCCCCGATGGAAGAGAAACCAGTCGTTTTGCTTAGTGAAGAATTGGGTCGCAGACAGCGCGGCCCGGAACGCAAGTCGCGCCGCGGCTGGCTCATAGCCGGCGCGTCCGTCGCACTGGCCGCAGGCCTCTACGCCGGCGCCGCCGCCTTTGTAGGATCGCAGATCCCCGCCAACACCACGGTGCACGGGGTCAACGTCGGCTCGCTCTCGGCGGAGGCCGCACGCCAGGTGCTCGAGCACAAGCTCTCCCCCGAGGCCGCCAAGAAGATCACCGTGGCGGTCAACGGGAAGGAAGAAACCCTCGATCCGGCCACCGCCGGCCTGGGCCTGGACATCGACCGGACCCTCGACGGGCTCACCGGCTTCGACCTGAACCCGGCCAACCTCATCAAGCGCGTCACCGGGCAGCTGCACATCGAGCCGGTCCTGGACGTCGACGACGCCAAGCTTCGCGGCGCCGTGGAGGCGCTGGCACCGAAGTTCGCAGCCAAGACCACCGAGGGCAAGCTGGCCTTCGACGGCGCCAAGCCCGTGCTGACCAAGCCCGTCACCGGCGTGGAGCTGAACCTCGACGAGTCGGTGACGGTGCTTGCCAACGGTTGGTTCGACGCCGCGGACCCCATCGCGCTTCCGGCCACGCTCACCGCCCCCAAGACCTCCCAGGAGACCCTTGAAAAGGCGCTCGAGGAGACCGCCAAGCCGCTGGTCGAAGGCCCGATCAAGCTCACCGACGGGAAATCCAGCGCCTCGCTGTCCCCGGCCCAACTGGCCGCGGCCGCATCCTTCAAGATCGCCGACGACGCGGTGACCATGTCCCTGGATCCGAAGAAGCTGGCCGAAGCCGCCAGCGAGGGTTCCGACGGGTTCAAGTCCTCCGCCAAGGACGCACGGATAGTGCTCTCCGGCGGCAAGCCCACCGTGATACCCTCGGCAACCGGCAAGTCCATCGACGCGGAGGGCCTGGACAAGCTGGTGCTGGCCGCCTCCCTGGACAAGGACCGCACCGCCAAGGTCAAGCTGGCCACCACGGTTCCGAAGCTGACCACCGAGGCGGCGAAGAAGCTGGGCGTGAAGGAAGCCATCGTGAACTTCTCCACCCCGTACCCGGCCTCCGACACCGTGCGCACCAAGAACCTCTACGCCGGCTCCAAGCGGCTCAACGGCGTGCTGGTGATGCCCGGGGAGACCTTCTCGCTGGAAAAGGCCCTGGGCCCGATCACCACCGCCAACGGATACTACGGCTCCGGCGTGGTGGTCAACGGCTTTGCCACCGAGGCCGTGGGCGGCGGGCTCTCGCAGATCTCCACCCAGATGTACAACGCCGGGTTCCTGGCCGGCTACGACGACATCACCCACAAGCCGCACAGCCGCTGGTTCGAGCGCTACCCCGCCGGCCGCGAGGCCACCCTCTGGGAGGGCCAGGTCGACATGGCGTGGAAGAACAACACCCCCTATGCCGTCATGATCGAGGCCTGGGTCGGCGGCGGCCGGGTGCACACGCGCCTGTGGTCCACCGACTACTGGACCGTGAAGTCGACCTCGAGCGCGAAGTACAACTTCACCAACCCGCGCACCACCTACAACCCGGCGGAAAAATGCGTGCCGGAAAGCGGCGGCAAGAAGGGCTTCTCCATCAACGTCACGCGTTCGCGGACCTCGGCCGAGAAGACGCTTCCGGCGGAGACCAAGTCCTGGACCTACCAGCCCTGGAACAAGGTCGTCTGCGGCAAGAAGCCCTAACCGCGGCCCGCATCGCCCGCCCAGGAGGCGTCCGACACCCGACACCGGGCGACGGGCGCCTCCTGTGTATCTGCCCCCATGTCGGCAACGGGTCGTTTCACGTAGTCTGGACCCGTGGGCCGCAAAAGCGCACCTGTCACGGCCCGGTTCTTCTCCTGTCGCCTACCCACCTGGAGCCCGAGATTGGATCCGACCGGCACCCCAGCGTTCCTCCCCCTCCTGCTGCTCTCCGCGGTCCTGACGGTGCTCTTCGCCTTGGCCGCGGCCTTTGCCGTGCGGCGCATCCTGGGAGTCCCGGTCGGATGGCCCCGCTCCTTCGGCGTCGGCCTGGTCGTCTGTTTCGGCGGCGCCCCGCTGACCACCGTCTTCCTGGCCCACTCCGGGATCGTCGACGCCGAAGACGCTGCGCGGGCGGTGGTGCCCACGCTCATGCTGTTCGGCCTCTCGATCGCCTGGGCCTTCGCGCTGGGCACCGGGCTGCTGGTGGCCGTGGAGGTGCTGTGGCCCACCGGCAGCCTGGGAACCCCGTGGGGCATGGTGAGCTCGCTGCGGGCATCGGGCGCGCGGCGCAAACGCTACCTGCAGGTCACCAGGACCGCCTTCCGCGAGGGCCTGCTGCGCCCGGTCAACGCGCGGTCGATGCAGGGCGGGACCCCGGAGGCGGCCCGGACGGCCCGGTCCCTGGCCGCCACGCTGGGCAAGTCCGGGGTCACGTTCATCAAGCTCGGCCAGATGCTTTCCACCCGGGCCGATGCGCTGCCCCCGGAATACAATGCCGAGTTGTCCCTGCTCCAGACGCGCGCCGAACCGGAACCCTTCGGCGCCTTGCGCCCGCTGCTGGAGGCGGCCCTGGGCCGGGACGCGGACGAGGTCTTCGCCTCGATCGACCCGGAGCCGCTGGCCTCCGCCTCGGTGGCGCAGGTGCACACCGCGGTGCTCAGGACCGGGCAGCGCGTCGTGGTCAAGATCCAGCGTCCGACGGCCCGCAAGCAGGTCAAGGTCGACCTGGACATCATCGAGCGGTTCGCGCGGATGCTCGAACGGCGCACCACCTGGGGCCGGGCGCTCGGGCTCGAATCCCTCGCCGTGGGTTTCGGGGTCTCGCTGCGCGAGGAATTGGACTACACCGTTGAACTGGCAAACATGCGTGCGGTGGCGGCGGGCAATCCCGCACTGAAGATCCCGGCGGTCTACCCGCAATACTCCTCCAACAAGGTGCTGGTCATGGAGCGCCTCGACGGCGAGCCGCTGGGCGAGGCCTGCCTGGAGGCCGAAACCCCCGATTCCCGCCGGAGGCTGGCCACGGAGCTCTTTGACGGAATCCTGCAGCAGGTGATCGTCGCCGGCGTCTTCCACTCCGACCTGCATCCGGGGAACATCCTGGTGCTGCGCCCCTCCGGCCCGAGCAGCGACGCTCCCGCAGGGCCCGCCCTGGCACTGCTGGACTTCGGTGCGGTGGGACGCCTCGGGCGCGACACCCGGATGTCGTTGGCGGGATTCATCGTGGCCGTCCAGGCTGACGACAACGTCGCGGCCACCGACCGCCTGCTGGAAATGGTGGAGCGGGCGCCCGCGCTGGACCGGCGCGCCCTTGAGCGGGGCATGGGCATCCTGCTCACGCACCTGGAGGGTTCGCCCGGTGTGCTCTTCACCAAGCTGTTCGGGCTGCTCCACAGACATTCCCTGGGCGTCCCGCCGCAACTGGCCGGCGCCTTGCGGGCCATCGGCGCACTGGAGGGAACCATCAAGCTGCTGGATCCGGGTTTCGACGTCATCGCGGAGGCACAACGGCGGTCACTGACGTGGATCTCGGCCATGACCACGCCCGAGGCGCTTCGGAACATGCTGGCCTCAAACGCGATCGGCTTCATCTCGACGCTGCAGCGGCTGCCGCGGAACCTGTCCATGCTGAATGAAAAAATCGAAAGCGGGAACCTGCAGGTCAACGTCCGGCAATTTGCCTCCCCCGCGGACCGCGGCTTCCTCACGGGGCTGGTCCACGAGGGCATCATCGCCGGGATCTCCATCGCCGCGATCATCGGCAGCATCCTGCTGATGGTCTCCGACTCCGGACCCATGCTGGCGCAGAACCTGCGGCTCTACCAGTTCCTGGGCTACACCCTCGCCTTGGGCGGATTCGTCTTTGGCTTGCGCTCCCTGGTGCGGATCCTGAACACCGGGAGGTGACACCCGTCGGCCGGTTCCCCGCAGCGGCACCGGTGAAGGCCCCCTTGTCGGGGCCTTGCCCCGCGCGTAGAGTCTGGGAACCGAACCACAACCGAGGTGTGCCATGCCCAGGTCCGATGACCGTGTCGCCGCGTTCCACCGCTTGCACTCCGGCGGGTGCTTCGTGATGCCCAACCCGTGGGATGCCGGCAGCGCCCGCGCCCTGGAACAGCTGGGCTTCAAGGCGCTGGCGACGACCAGTTCGGGGTTCGCCTGGACGACCGGCCACCCCGACCGCTCGGGCAACATCGACCAGGTGCTCGCCCATCTGCGCACCATCGTGGATTCCGTGCGCGTTCCGGTGAACGCGGACTTCGAGGGCGGCTACGCGGTCGATCCCGACGAGGTGGGGGCAAACGTCGCCAGGGCCGTGTCCACGGGGGTCGCGGGGCTGTCCATCGAGGATGCCTCGGGCGACCCGGAGGATCCGCTTTTCGATTTCGAGCTGGCCGTGGCGCGCATCCGGGCCGCACGCGAAGCGATCGACCGCAGCGGAACGGGTGTCTTGCTCACCGGGCGCTCCGAGGGCTTCGTCCATGGACGCCCCGACATCGACGAGACGATCCGCCGCCTGCGTGCCTTTGCACAGGCCGGCGCCGATTGCCTCTACGCCCCGTGGATCGTGTCCCTCGCGCATGTCTCGGCCATCGTTGCCGCGGTGGCCCCCAAGCCGGTGAACCTGCTGGTCAACGCCCCCTTCACCACCGTCGCACAAGCGGCGGAGCTCGGGGTGCGCCGGATCAGCGTGGGCGGCACGCTGGCGCGCACCGCCTGGGACGGGTTCCTGGGGGCCGCGCGGGAGATCGCGGAGCAGGGCACCTTCACCCGGTTCGAGGGCCTTCCCAACGTCGATGGCCTGCTCGGCAGCTGAACCGGTCCTGGTCCGAAGGCGCACACGTGCAAGGATCCCCGCCTCCGTGATCGGAAGCGGGGATCCTTGGGTTGCCGGCCGCGGGCCGTGCGGGAGGGAACCGCGGAGCTACTTCTTGAGGAAGTCGCCGGCCCCGCCGACGTACTCGGTGTGGCCGGTCGGGACATCGGCGGTGACCATCGCTGCGACCTCGCCGCCGAACTCCACCACGGAGTACAGCTTGCCGGCGGCGGCACGGCGGGCCTCGATCGCGCCGGGCTCGGCACGGTCCAGCAGCGTCGCGGTGATGGTGCCCTCGATCATGTCGCCGGAGACCACCACGAAGGTGATGCCCTTGGCCTCGAGTGCCGGGATGAATTCGCGCAGCGCGAGCTCCCCGGCGCGCTTGGAGCGGGCCACCGGCTCGTAGGCGTCCATGGTTTCGACCTGGTCGATGAAGTGTGCCTGGTGGCTGGTGACGAACACGACGCGGGAGCCCGGGGCCATCTTCGCGGTGGCGGCCTCGAGCATGGCGACCTGGGCGTCGCGGTTCAGGCGCAGCGCGTAGTCCTCGCCGAGGCCCGATTCCATGCCGCCGGAGGCGTTGAGCACCAGCACGTCGAGCGAGCCGAAGTTCTCGATGGCCGCATCGACCAGTGCGGCAGGTCCCTCGGGTCCGGTCAGGTCGGCGCCCACGGCCACCGCGCGGCCGCCGGCCTCGGTGATGCCGGCAACGATCTTGTTGGCGCGCGGTGCCTTCTGGCGGTAGTTGATGACCACGCCGGCACCCTGTGCGGCGAGGATCTTGGCTACTTCGGCGCCAATGCCCCGGGACGACCCGGTGACGATCGCGGACTTGCCCGTGAGATCGGTCATTTACACTCCTTGTGCATCACTGCTTGAAAATTACTGGTTCCCCGCCGGTGCTGGGGGAACTTGGGGTGTCCGTACAAATACCCGGACGCTGGTTCCAATCCTGCCAGCACTCCATGGGGAGCAGACTTGTAGGAATCCTCCAAACAAGTCTAGTCCAGGGCGGCCTGCTCCCGGGCAGGTGCCGCCTACTGCGCCGGCGGCACCTGCCCGGGGCTGTACCAAACCACGTCGTCGCCGAACGCGTTCTTGTAGGCCAGGCGCGGAACGGAAAGGTCGACGCCCTTGAACACCAGGTCCCCGACGGCGCATTGGCCCTGGGCAAGGGTGTCCCGGCGCAGCTGCGAGTCGCTGTCGACGAGCCGCGCGTACGCATATTCCTGATTGAGCATCGCAAAGTCCGCGGGTGCCACGCTGCGCTGCGTTTCCGGTGAAAATTCCGCGCCCTTGGTGTCGGAGCCGGCGCAGAAGCGCACCTGGACTGCCACCTGGGACTCCGCGTCTTCCGCTGCCGTCGGCCTGCGTTCGAAGCCCGTAGCGGTGATCGTGGTTCCGTTGCCCAGCTGGGCCGTCTCGCCGATGGTGATCCGCCCGGTGACCTGCGGCTCATCGATGTTGGTCACCGCGATCATCACCGCCAGGCAGGCAACGAGCGCCGCGGAGCCGGCCATCAGCCAGGCCGGCCACCGCTTGGCACGCCCGCGGCGCTGCCGCATGGATGCCGGGTCGGCGCCGTTGTTGATCAGCAGGCGCGGCAACCCGCCGAGCACCGGATCGAGGGACCGTTGAAGCACTTTGTGTCGCTTGAACAGCTGCGGGTGGAAGGTGAGCACCCGTTGGTCCTCGTCGATGATGGCCAGGGTGCCGGCCGGATCCTCCAGGACCGCAAGGATCGCTTCAATCTCCATGCGCGTTTCGTGCATGGTGCCTCCCCCATGCCCTGCCGACCGGGTGCCCAGGGCAATCGAGCCCTCGCCGATGGCCAGCGTGACGGACCTGTCGGTGGTCACGTCCCCGCCGGGCAGGGAACGAAAGATGCGTTCACGTCCGGATTTCCCGTCCCTGCCCCGTTTCCCGGCATCGAGCGGGTCGGGTGACCCCAGCTCCAGGGCCAGGTGCAGGCACTGTGTTGCCTGGCTGAGCACCTGGCGCACCCCGGCGGTGTCGGTGCCCGGATCGTCGTCGAGGCCCACCACCCTGCGTTCGCGGGCCAGCCGGGGGGAAAGCCCGTGGTGGGTCTCCCGCACCGCGTCCTCGACCCAGGGATCCGGGACCAAGGCCATGGTTCGGCTGAAGTCCATGAGCACGCGCTGCCGGGCCGCTTCCCCGAGCGGATTCTCCGCAACGAGGAAGACGCAGAACTCCGCGCCGATGCCCAGCATGTCGATGCCGATCGCGGCGGGATCCTGCCCCGCGTTGGCTGCCGTTGCCGCCAGCTGGGCGCGCAGCAGTTCCGCTGCGGCCAGCCCGGCCGCGGAGCGTGGCACCAGGGTGGAGAGCAGGACCGGGTCCTCGCTGACGGGCAGCGAACCGGTGCCGTTGCCCGTGGCACGCCGCACCAGTGTGGCCGGGCCCTCCGGCAGGGGCCCCGCGTCCGAACCGCCGACGTGTTTGGCCGTGCCGTCGGCCCATATCCGGGAAGGTTCCGCGCCCGAGTCGGTTTCGCGGACCGGGAACCCGAGACCCACCAGGGACTGGTCGGTGGTGAAAAACACCGCTCGAATCCGTTCGGACTTGGGGTCGAGCAGGGGCAGCAGCACGCGGGCACGTTCACGTGCATCGGGTGCGCTCACCTGGATCCCCGCCAATGCCGCCGCGTTGCGGCCGGTGCGCCGCACCAGGTCCGCCGGCCACACCGGGTGCTCCGGGCGCATCGCGGATGTCTGGTCGGTGACGATCCAACCGTCGAAGAGCCCCGGCAGCCGCCGCCAGGCGGCGGCGACCGTATCGGTGGCGCCACGGATCAGCAGTGTCGAGGTGTCTGTCCCCGCTTCGGCAATGACCTCGGGGAAGCCGGTGCGTCCTGCGCCCAGTTCCACGGGCCGTGCCAATTCGGTGCGCAAGGCGGAAAGTGCCATCGACAGCGAGCCGGTGGCCGCGACTTCTTCGTCAAGCAGGCCGTAGCCAAAGGTGACTCCGATCCTGGTCTGGGTGTCCTCGTCGTCGAAAAATTGCCAGTTCGTTCCGGCCCAGCCAGTCATCCAGATCCCGCATCGTGTCGAAGTGTTTACCGGTGCGTGGCCGCATCGGCTCATCAAGGCTACCGGGGCATGCGGAACGGTTTTGGTCTTCCGACCGGCCCGGCGCGCCGAAACCGATGCCCGCAGCGCGCTCCGGTGGGCCTAGCTAGGCCAGTGCAGCGCGGACCATGTTGCTCAGGGCCTTGCCGTCGAAGCGGCCGGCGACCTTCTCGGTGACCAGCTTCATGACCGAACCCATCTGGCGCATGCCCAGTTCATTGCCCTCGGCGCGCAGCGTGGCGACGGCCTCGGCGACGATGACCTTGGCCTCGTCCTCGCTCAGCGCGGCGGGCAGGTACGCCTCGATGATGGCGGCTTCCTGTTCCTCGGCGGCCGCGCGATCTCCCTGGCCGGCGTTGGTGTAGGTGACGGCGGTTTCGCGGCGGCGTGCGGCTTCCTTCTGGAGCAGGGAAATCACGGCGGCATCGTCGAGTTCAATGGGTGTCTTGCCGCCCTTTTCCCGGGTGTTGATCTCGCCGAGCAGGTTCCGCACGGTGGTGAGTTCGACCTTGTTGCCGGCCTTGAGGTGTGCGGTCATGTCCGCGCGGAGGCGGTCCTTGAGGGTTTCCATGGTGGCGTCTTCTTCCCGTCGTGGCCCGGCAGGCACGCGGTGCGGCTGCACGCGTCTTGATGCCGGTATCCCCAACAGTTTATTCGTTGCAGCGCGGGCAGGTCCCCTCCGGCGGACCGCGCCGCGGAAATCGCGGGCATTTGCACCAGGGAGCCGGAACGGCGAGGTCCCGGCTCCCCCGCGGCGGTTCCCCGGTGGCCGAGAACGGCCTTTCGGTCTGGGCTTTCGTTGGCGGTGGGGGTCGCGCATGGCGTACGCGGCCTTAAAGCGGACTAACTCAAAAATTTACCTAGATGTTAATCCTGAATATGGTTTTGAACATGCCGCAGCCGGGCGCGGAAACCGGGATCGAGGCTTCGCCCGGATGGCACGTCCGCAGCGCTGCGGTGCGCACGGAGATGCGGCCGCCACGGATGCCGTGACGGCCGTCGATCCCTGCTGTTGGCTATCCCCCGATGGCGGGGCTGCCGAGTTCGCCCGGGGTCAGTGCCCCATGCCCAGGCCGCCGTCGACCGGGATGACGGCGCCGGAGATGTAGGCGGCCTCGTCGCTGGCCACCCAGCGCACCACGTTTGCCACTTCCTCGGCCTCGGCAAAGCGGTTCGCCGGGATCGAGGCCAGGTAGCCCTTCTGCGTGGCCTCGGGCAGCGCGGCGGTCATGTCCGTGTTGATGAAACCGGGCGCCACGACGTTCGCCGTGATGCCGCGCGAGCCCAATTCGCGGGTCAGCGAGCGGGCCATGCCCACCAGGCCGGCCTTGGAAGCCGCATAGTTGATCTGCCCCGGGGAGCCGTAGAGACCCACGACCGAGGAAATCAACACCACACGGCCCTTGCGCATCTTGATCATGCCCTTGGACGCGCGCTTGATGACGCGGAACGCACCGGTGAGGTTGGTGTCGATGACCGAGGTGAAATCGTCCTCGTTCATGCGCAGCAGCAGCATGTCACGGGTGACCCCGGCGTTGGCCACCAGCACCTGGACCGGACCGTGCGCGGCCTCGACCTCGGTGAACGCGGCGTCGACGGAGGCGGTGTCGGTCACATCCGCCTTCACGCCCAGCAGGCCCTCGGGGACTTCGCCGCTGCGGTAGGTGATGGCGACCTTGTCGCCGTTGGCTTCGAAGGCCCGGGCAATGGCCAGGCCGATACCGCGGTTGCCGCCGGTGACCAGAACGCTGCGGCCGGTGGGGGTTTCGGACATGGATCCTCCATAAGGAATTGTTGGTTGTGGGTGGTGGGCTGCGGATCCAATCCTAGCCCGAGCGCGGTCCAGGT
The DNA here is from genome assembly GCA_024207135.1 of Arthrobacter sp. C2. Lineage (GTDB taxonomy): Bacteria > Actinomycetota > Actinomycetes > Actinomycetales > Micrococcaceae > Paeniglutamicibacter. Next base: position 873,906 of record CP042428.1, read on the forward strand.
GTTCCGGCACCACGTCCGCCGCGGCTGTTGCCTGCACCCCGCCACGGCCACGGCCACCCCCGCAACCGTGGCCGGTGGACCGCGGGGCGGACGTTCGCTGCCCGCGCACCGGGCCGATTCGTACCCCGGCGCAGGTCGGTGAGACAATGATGGGTGACGGATCGACGGAAGAACTATGAGCGAGCCACATAGCAATCATCACCACCATGACCAGGGCCCACCGGTCCACCGGATCACCGAGGCCCAAGAGTCCCATGCCGCGGAGCAGCATTCCCGCGTGCTGAAGTACACCATCTCGATGTCCGTGCGCCTGGCCTGCTTCATTGCGGCCTTCTTCGTGCACGGATGGCTGCAGTGGGTGTTCCTCGCCGGGGCCATCGTGCTGCCCTACATCGCGGTGGTGATCGCCAACGGCGGTGCCGACCTGACCAAGCGCCAGCCCCCGGCGGAGTTCTTCGAGGGCGATGATCCCCGCCTGCTCACCTCCGGAACCACCGTCCCCGAAGAGGAATCACCGCCCGCCGATGCCGCGCCCCGCGACGGGGAGACCTTCGAGATCGACGAGGACGGCGAAATCATCACCGAACCCGCCACCAACCCGGAAGCCGTGCACCCGGCCCCGGCCGCATCCGCCACCTACGAATCGGATGCCGCGGGCCCCTTCCCGGCCGACGCACCGACGACCATCGACGGGTCCTTCCTGGAGGAGCCGGAACAGCCCGAACAGCCCCTGGCCGGGCAGCACCACCGCGGCGGTTCCCAGTGAGCATCTTCGATTCCCTGGGCGGCGGGGCACCGCAGGGTCCCACCGGTCCCCCGCGCTGCTCCCGCAAGGGATGCCGGGACGACGCCACCGTGCAACTGCTGTGGAACAACCCCAAGATCCACACCCCGGAACGCCGGAAAACCTGGCTGGCCTGCGGCGAGCATGCCGACTGGCTCGAAAACTACCTCTCCGAGCGGCTGCTCTTCAAGGAGCGCCTGCCGCTCGTTGACCCTGCCCCCGGCACCACCACCTAAGGAGAACAAAGCAGCGTGTATCGATTCCTGGCCAGCACCCGCTGGATCGGCTGGTTGCTCCTGGTGTGCCTCTTCGCCACCACCTTTACCTTCCTGGGCAAATGGCAGATGGACCGCCGGGAGGGCGCCCTGACCGAGATTTCCCATGTGAAACGCAACTACGACGCCGAACCGGTCCCCTTCGCCGAGGCAAAGCAGCTCTTCGAGCAATTGCCGGCCGATGGCAAGTGGACCCCGGTTTCGCTGCGCGGCAGTTACCTGGCCGAGGACCAGGTGGTGGTGCGCAACCGGATCTCCGGATCCCGCCCCGGCTACGAGGTCCTGGTCCCCTTCCGCACCCTCGAGGGGACCGTGGTGATCGTGGACCGGGGGTTCCTCCCCATCGGCAACAACAACGCCGGGCGCCCGGATGCGATCCCGGCTCCCCCGGCCGGCACCGTCGAGGTAGACGTCCGGCTCAAGGGCGGCGAGCCGAAGCTCGACCGCGGTGCTCCCGAGGGCCAGCTGGCCTCCATCGACCTGCCCACCTACGAGCAGCAGCTCGGCTACCCGGTGGCCACCGGAAGCTACGGGTTGATGTACCTGGAGGATCCGGCCGCGGCCGAGGCTCCGATCCAGCTGCAGCGTCCCGAGGAAGACGAGGGCCCGCACCTGTCCTACATGTTCCAGTGGTTCGCCTTCGGCGTGCTGGTCTTTGTGGGCTTTGGCTATGCCGCCAAGCAGCAGGCGCGGATCAACCGCGAGGACCGCGAGGAGGTTGCCGCGGCGGCCCTGCGCGGGGAGGAACCGGTGCTGCACCAGGCGCACCACATGCGCAAGAAGCCCAAGAAGCTGGTCCGCCGCGACGGCAGCCCCACCGACGAGGCCACCGAGGACGCGTACCTCGACGAACTCGAACGCCAGGCTGCCGAACGCGACGCCGGCATCTCCGGGACCAAGTAGCCTCGTCCCGGCGGATGGTTCCACCCGTTCAGGGCTTATCCGGCGCCTTCAAGGTCGCGAAGGATGCGCCCAGCGAGTCCCATTCGACGAACACCGATTGGGCGTCCACGACCGCACCCAGCGAACGATAGGTCGCCAGGGCCGCGGCGTTCGCGCGTTCGGTGCCGGTCCACATTCCCGTGCAGCCCAGCTCCAGGCCGAGGGCGGCCAGGGCGCGCAACAATGCCGTGGCGATTCCCCGCTGCCTGAACGAACCGTCCACGCCCAGTTCGTAGACGAACAACTCCGCGTCCTTGTCCGGGTGCCGCATCTCCACTCCCGAGACGAAGCCGACCGCGGTTCCGTCCCCGCTGCGCGCCAGCAGCAGGTGGTGTCCGGGCATCCCCAGGAAGGCCCGCGCGCCGTGCTCGGAGACCGGGTTGTCGAACAGCCCCGAGGCCGCGAGCAGCTCCGCCGCATCCGCCGCGGGGCCGATGTTCCACTGACTGGCGCCCATCGGTTGCTTCCTTTCCGTCGCCGGGGTTGGTTTTCGTTCCCCCTGAACGCACGGGGGCCGGTATGCCGAAGCTACCGCGGGTCCGTGCCGCGCGCAAGATGCCGGCGAGGGGCCGGCCCGGGACACGGAAAAGCCCGCCCTCGCCCCGGGGTGCCACTGGCACAAGGGGGAAGGCGGGCCGAATCCGGGTTAGGCCAGGGTGACAAGCTCCAGGTAGGAGTCGTTCCACAAATCCTCGTCGCCGTCGGGCAGCAGCACCACGCGGTCCGGGTTCAACGCGGCAACCGCGCCCTCGTCGTGGGACACCATGACCACGGCGCCCGTGAAGTTGGACAGCGCGCCGAGGATCTCGGCGCGCGAGGCCGGGTCCAGGTTGTTGGTGGGCTCATCGAGCAGCAGCACGTTGGCGCTGGAGGCCACGATCGTGGCCAGGGCCAGGCGGGTCTTCTCGCCGCCGGAGAGCACCCCGGCCGGCTTGGAGACGTCGTCGCCGGAGAACATGAAGGAACCCAGGATGCCGCGCACCTCCGCGTCGCCCATGTGGCTCGGGGCCGCCGAGCGCATGTTTTCCAGCACCGAACGGTCCACGTCCAGGGTGTCGTGCTCCTGGGCGAAGTACCCGATCTTCAGGCCGTGGCCCGGGACCAGGTCGCCGGTGTCGGGGCTGGACACCCCGGCGAGCATGCGCAGCAGCGTGGTCTTGCCCGCGCCGTTCAGGCCCAGGATGACGACCTTGGAGCCGCGGTCGATGGCCAGGGAGACATCGGTGAAGATCTCCAGCGAACCGTAGGACTTCGACAGGCCCTCGGCCATCAGCGGGGTCTTGCCGCAGGGGGCCGGATCCGGGAAGCGCAGGTTTGCGACGCGGTCGGCGACGCGGACCTCGTCCAGCCCGCCCATCAACCGGTCCACGCGCTTGAGCATGGACTGCGCAGCGGAGGCACCCGAGGCGCGGGCCTTCATCTTGTTGGCCTGCGCCAGCAAGGTGGTGGCCTTCTTCTCGGTGTTGGCGCGCTCGCGCTTGCGGGCCCGCTCGTCGGTCTCGCGCTGCTGCAGGTAGCGCTTCCAGCCCAGGTTGTACACGTCCATGCTGGCGCGGTTGGCGTCCAGGTGGATGACCTTGTTGACGGTTGCCTCGAGCAGCGAGGTGTCGTGCGAGATGACCAGCAGGCCGCCCTGGTGGTTGGCCAGGAAGCCGCGCAGCCAGGTGATCGAGTCCGCGTCAAGGTGGTTGGTGGGCTCATCGAGCAGCAGCGTCTCGGCATCCGCGTACAGGATGCGGGCCAGTTCCACGCGGCGGCGCTGGCCGCCGGAGAGGGTGGACAGTGCCTGGTTGAGCAGGCGCTCGGGCAGGGCCAAGTTGTTGGAGATCGCCGCGGCCTCGGACTCGGCCGCGTACCCGCCGCCGGCAATGAACTCGGCCTCGATGCGGTCGTACTGGCGCATGGCCTTCGCTGCCACCGCGGCATCCTCGGAGGCCATGTCGTCCTGGCACTTCTTGAGCTTGCCGACGATGACGTCCAGGCCGCGGGCCGAAAGGATGCGGTCGCGGGCAAGCTGCTCCATGTTGGGGGTGCGCGGATCCTGCGGCAGGTAGCCGATGGTTCCGGTGGAGGTGACCGAGCCGCCTGCGGGCGCCGTTTCCCCGGCAAGCACGCGGGTCATGGTGGTCTTTCCGGCACCATTGCGCCCGACGAGGCCGATCTTGTCGCCCTTGTCGATGCGGAACGAGACGCCCTCCATGAGAAGGCGTGCGCCGGCGCGCAGCTCCAAATCGGCAACGGAAATCACGGTGACCCTTTCGGTAAAGTTTTGGGGCCCTGTTGGGCAACCTACCCAGTCTACGCGGGTCAACCGCACTTTGGCCCGAAGATGCGTCGAATCTCACGCCGCCGGGGCGCTTCAGGACCTGGCGCTGCCGCCCTTGGTTGGCTGGGGCTCGGCCTTCGCTCCGGCGGACTTGGCCGTGCCCTTGGCGTCCGGCTTTGCGTCGGCCTTGGCATCAACCTTCGCTTCGGCCTTCTCCACCTGCACGTCGTTCGGCTTGGCCGGGGATGCCGAGGACCCGGCCGCGGGCGCCGGGACGGGCTTGTCCGCAGCCTGCTTGGCCCGGTACGCATCCATCTGCACCAGGCGGCGGCGCAACGAATCGGCGCGGTGCGCGTCCCCGCCGCTGGTGGCCTGGATGTGGTGGGTGCCGAAGTGCCACAGCAGCACATCGTCGAGCAATCGGTCCGGGCCCGGCGAGTAGCGGTGGTCCAGGGCCGCACGCACCGAGGTGATGACATTGGGCTGGAGCAGCGCGGCGAATTCCCGGGTGCCGGAGAGGTCGTGGGCGGCCAGCAGTTCCGCGGCCCAGCCCCAGTCGTCGTCGGACTTGCGGTCCACGTGCGGCAGCAGCGTCTGCCAGATGAACTGGATGCGCTCGGCAGTCAGCGGAACGGCGCCCTCGCCCTCGGCGTCCCAGAACCCGGTGACGGTCTGGAAGCGTTCGTGCAGCTCGGAGAACTGGTCTTCCACGGCCTCGAGCATCGCGGCGGTGGCGGTGAACTGCCTGTCGATGTGCGGGCTCCAGGCGCGCGGCTCGGCGTTCTTGAAGCGGATGTCGTGCTCGATCTCGCTCCAGGCGTGGGACAGGATGGTGCGGATCTGCACCTCGAAGACGAAGTTCCCGGTGATGCGGATGTCCCCGCCGAGCTTCGCCTGGAAGTCGCGGACCACTTCCTCGCCACGGGTCTTGAGGATCAGGTGGCGCGAGGAATATCCGTAGGTTCCCGACTCCACCGAGCCGATGTCCTTCTCCCGGTCCGAGCGGCAGTCGAAGTCGGAGCGGCGTCGCTTGATCAGGTTGGCCGCCTCGCGGATCTCGTGCGGCAGCTTCACGATCACGCGCACGCCCACCAGGTCGTGGATCTCGCGCACCGGATTGGGGAACTCCAGGGCCGGCTCCTCGCCCTCCTCCCCCACCAGCATGCGGGAGGCCTTGTCGCGGAAGGACGACACGGTCTTGACGCGGCTGACGACGAACAGCGGGGTGTTCTCCGTCTCGTCGAAGAGCGACTCGATCCGGGTCCGCATGGACTCTGCAACGCGTTCGAGCATCGGGCGGGCTACGGCATAGCGCTCCACACTGGCGCTGACTTCTTCACGCAATGATTCGTCCAGGGTTTCCCAGGGGGTGCCCACACGTGCCTCCTACATACAAACGGCTGGTTGGGGGTGCTCTTGGATCAGCCTATCAACCGGCACCGGCCCGGCACCGCGAAGGCACGGCGGAGGGAGCATTGCCCGTCCCGACATGAGGGTGCGCCCTGGCGCGGAAAAGCCCGCGGCCCGGTGCCGGGGGCATTTCCCCCGGCAACACCGGAACGCGGGCCTGGCCGACCTGCCTCGGCCACCCACCTCGCCGTTGCGGCAAGGTTGACTGGTGGATCAGTTCTTGGAATCCAGCGACTGCGCAACCTCGTCATAGAGCGGGGAGGCGCCGGTGCCGGCCATGGCCTGCACCTTGCCCGAAGCTCCCGGCTTGGCTCCGTTGGAGGAAGCCGCCTGGTTCTTCGCAGCGCCGGCCTTGGCTGCGGCGTTCGGCGCGGTGCTTGCACCGGCCATCGCGGCGACTGGAGCCTTCTTGGCTTCGGCTAGGCCCTCGGCGCGTGCCCGTGCGGTCGCCTCGGCCAGCTGGTCCTTGGCAGCGGCGAGGCGCTCGGCCTCGGCGGCCTGCGCATCGTTCATGGCCGCCTGGAAACCGTCGTCGTAGGCCAGCCCGTATTTCTCGGATTCGACGGCTTCCTCGTCGTAGTCCGCAGCCGCGCGCAGCTCGGCGGCTTCGGCCTTCTTCTGGTACATGTGCACCGTCAGGTGGGTGATGGCCAGCAGGACCACCGGAGGCATCGCGGCCACGAGCGCCGAGACCAGCGGGGGCACGCCGTTGGAGATGGAGTCGACCGTGAGGATCGCGTGGGTCGAGTTGGCTGCGGTGGAGACGATGGCACCGAAGAACAGCAGCGTCCAGGGGTAGATCATTGCGCGGCGGTTGTGGCCGTTGAGCGCGACGATGGCCACGGTGGAGGCCACGATCATGCCGTCAATGATGATCGGCCAGATCCATGCCAGGTTCGCGTCGATGCCCGAACGCTGCGCCAGGTCGGTCAAGGCCGCGAAGGACAGCACGAACGCGCCCACGGCGATCAGGACGGTGGCGGCCACCGCGGTGCGCAAGACGGCCTTGTGCGGTTCGTTCGGGATCTTTTCATTCATCTGGCTTCGATGCCTCAATCATTTGTGGGTCTGGTGTTGCGCTAACAGTGGTCGGCCGAACCTGCCCAGGGCATGGTTCCCCCATGGCGGACCAGACCCAATTCTATGCGCTGGCTTCACCCGTTCCGGACCAACGATCCTTTCGGCGTCCGCGGCAACCGCCGTCAAATGCCGATCCGCCATCGAGGAACCGCTCCCCTGCCCGAATCGCCGAAGAACGCTTTCCACGCGGGGCGCACCATGCGTGGAGCTCCCGCCACCGGACGGCGGCGGGAGCGGGCCGCCATCCCGTGCGCGGATTAGGCCATCAATTGTGCGGCGAGGCCCCGGAGCTTGTGCCAATGATCACCACCGGCCGCCCACGGCCAAGCCTGCCCAAAGCGGCCCGGAGCGGCTATTGTTAAGCGTGGATCAACCTTGCGTTCACCATGGGGCACGCCAGCCACCGGAACCACCTCGATCCCACTCCCCACCCCAGCTCTAGCAGCATTGACACGGTAATCGACGTGCACCGCCCTCGGCGGCGCGCGCTTGATGCGATCGGCCGTGCCTTACGTACCACAGCAGGAGAAGCTCACCTTCATGACAGCAATTGCCCCGGACCACGTCGAAAATTCCCTCATGGAACGCCGCTACGAGGACCAGATCGAACCCGTCAACCGTCTTCTGGACGAGACCCGGGCCCTTCGACCTGAGACCTCCGTATCCTTCGTTGATCCGATGCACAACATCGAGGAAGCACGCATCATCTCGCTGTTCTCCAACATCGGCGTCGCCAACGAGACCGGTTTCATCGACGCCGGGTCGCAGGAAGCCTCCACCCGCATGCTGGGCATGCAGTGGCAGCTGGGGCTGCGTCCGGAGTACATCCTGCCGTGGAACGTGCACCCGTGGCACACCCCGGGCGAGGCCAACGGCAAGTTCACCCCGCCGCAGATCACCTCCGGCCTCAAGCCGCTGCTGCGCCTGCTCAAGGTCGTGCCGCGCGCATCGGTCCTGATCGCCCACGGCACCGAGGCACACCGCCTCTCCGAACAACTGGTCAAGACCCAGAACCCGCTGCTGTGGCGCCGCGGCTTCAAGACCTACAAGGTCAAGTCCCTCGACGGCCGCGCCTTCGCCGGTTCCCCGGAACGCCAGCAGGCACACCTCGAGGAAATCTACGCGGCCTACGCCGACGCGATGGCCCGCACCGGTCTGGCCCCCGCCAAGTAACACCATCGAATCGCCCGCGCAGCGACTTGCAGATAAACTCGAGTCCATGCCCCACAACACCCCCGCTTCCGTGAGCCGTGCCCAGAAACTCCAACTGGGACTGGCAATGGCCCTGGCGGGGGTGTTGTACGTTGCGCACTCCTTCCTGCGCTTTGCCAACTTCGAGTCCCGCGGCTACGACCTGGGGATCTTCGACCAGGCGGCGCGGCAGTACGCCATGTTCAAGGCACCGATCGTGCCGATCAAGGGCGTGGACTTCAACCTGCTCGGCGACCACTTCCACCCGATCCTGGTGCTGCTGGCCCCGTTCTACTGGATCTGGAACGACCCGCGGATGCTTTCCATCGTGCTGGCACTGCTGCTGGTTTCCACCGCGATCCCGGTCTACCTGTTCACCCGCACACGCTTCGGGCACCTCGGGGCGCTGCTGACCGCCTCGGCGATGCTGCTGTGGTGGCCGTTCCAGGCGATCGTGAACTGGGAATTCCACGAGGTCGCCTTCGGCGTGCCGATCATGGGGTGGATCATCTGGGCCTTCGACCGAGGCCGTTATTGGCTGGTCGTCGGGCTATCGGCCTCGCTGCTGCTGGTGCGCGAGGACATGGGCATCACCATGGTCGCGGTGGGCATCGTGCTGCTCTTCCACCGGCAGTGGGCCAAGGCCGCGCTGACCGCGGCCCTGGGCCTGGGCGGCTACGTCGTGGTGACCAGCTACCTGATCCCGCTCTTCTCCCCCGCCGGCGAATTCACCTACTGGCAGTACACCGCGCTGGGTGCCGGCGCCGGGGCTGCCATCGTCTTCCTGCTCACCCACCCGTTCCAGTCGATCGCGATCCTGTTCAACCACCAGCTCAAGGTGGCGTTGTGGCTGCTCAGCTTCGTGCCGCTGGCGCTGCTGCCGCTGGCCTCCCCCTACGTGATCCTGGGTGCCCCGTTGCTGCTCAGCCGGCTGTTCAACGACCGGCTGAACACCTGGGCCCCGGTCTACCAGTACGACGCGATCATGGCCCCGATCCTGATCCTCTCCGCCGTGCACGTGCTCGGCAAGCTCATGGACCGCTTCGGCTGGAAAAAAATCCGGGTCATTGCACCGGCCTGGCTGCTGGCCTTCGGGCTGGTCGGCACGCTGTTCTTCCATTCGGTGTTTCCGCTCGGGCGCACGCTCACCGGGGCCAACTGGGCGCCGGGCACGCTGGTCGCCGCCAAGGAACGCGCCGTGGCGATGATCCCCGACGGGGTGTGCGTCGAGGCCGCCGACACGTTGGTGCCGCACCTGACCACCCGCACCTATGTCGGCCTGCACGGGGACATCGGCACCGACCTTTCCAGCTGGATGATCATTGACTTCAACGAGCAGGAACTCGGCGGCTGGGACCCGCTGAACCCTCCCCAGGCCCTGGACCGGGCACACGCCCTGGGCTTCACGCAGGTGGCACCGATCGACGACGGGCTGCTGGTGCTGCACCGCGACATCCCGGTGAACCCGGTCTGCTCGGACTACCTCAAGCGCTGAGGCCGCCAGGCACGCAACCCAGCACCTGCCCAAGGCGTCGCTTCCCGGACCTGCTGCTCCACCCAGTGACCGGCACCGAGCCTCCCGGACGCGCCGGGAATCGCCACTCACCGCGTCGTGCGCGGCCGCTCCGCCAGGCGAGAACGGCCCCCGGCCAGCAGACGGCAGAGCAGGATCAGCAGCGCGATGCCGCCGCCGAGAACCAGGTTCATCGCCAGACCACCCTGGGCCGGGGCTTCGCCCTCGGATGCCACCACGTGCGCCATCCCGAAGCCCATCACCGCGGCCGGATAGTAGATCCCCAGGCCAATGAGGCCACATGCAACAAGGGCACCGGAGACTGCACCGAGCCGTGAACGATGGATGGCGAAGAGCACCAGGGCGCTGGCGAGGGTGAAGAGGCTTCCCGCCACGAGGTTCCCCAGATGTGAACCTGGCTGAAACGCCGCATAGGCGTCCCACAGGCTGCGCCCGCTGGACAGGATGCCCGCCCGTGGCATCACCAGGTACACGGACACCATTCCGGCCAGCCACAGGGTTGCCCCCACGCCGGTTGCCAGCGGCCGGGTACGGAAACGCAAAGGCAGGATGGGACCCGTTTTCTTCATGGGTACCATCCTGCCAGTGCCACGCGCCGATCCGTGCCGAGGCCCGCGGGCCCCCGGTGAGGGTGCCGGCCAGGGATCCTCAGGCCAGGGCATCCGGAATCAGAGTTCGGATCCTGCCTTACGCCCCAGCACGAACTTGTCCCCGAGGTTCTCCAGCGGGCCGGCCAGCGGGTCGTCGAGCCCCTCGGACCTGACCACGTCGCGATCCGGGTTCCGGATGTCCCCGATGATCTTAATGCAGAGGTACACCAGCATCGCCATGTGCGCGACGATGCCGATCCCGTAGAGGATCTCGATCGCCCAGGAATCCCCGAAGTACTTCAGCCCGGAGACCCACTTGGCGCTCCAGAGCCAGACGAACACCCAGTGGAACACCTCGATGCCCTGCCACAGAAGGAATTCGCGCCACTTGGGGCGGGCCAGCACGTAGAGCGGGATCAGCCACATCACGAACTGCGGCGAGTAGACCTTGCCGAAGAGCAGGAACGCGGCAACGATCAGGAACGCCAGCTGCGCCATGCGCGGGCGGCGCACGGCGCTCAGGCCCAGCCAGGCGATGCCCAGGCAGGCGATCCCGAAGAGCCCGTTGGACAGGTAGGACATGGTCGAGCCGTCCATCCCGGTCCAGACGAAGGCCAGCCACATCGAGGAGTTCCCCGCCGGGCGGTCCCCGGAGAAGGTGTAGAACCGGCTCCATTCGTCGAACGCCGTGAGCATGAACGGCACATTGACCGCCAGCCAGGCCACGACGCCGGAGGCCAGCGAGACCCAGAAGTGCCGCATCCGCCCGGTGCGCAGGCACAACACCAGGATCGCCCCGAAGAGGAAGAACGGGTAGAGCTTGGCGGCGGCGCCCAGGCCCAGCAGCACCCCGGCCAGCACGATGTGCTTGCGGGAGAAGGCCAGCAGGCCGGTCATTGCCAGCATCACCGCCAGCAGGTCCCAGTTCAGCTGGCTGGTCAGGATGATGCCCGGGGCCAGCGCCACCATGATCGCATCCCGGCTGCGGTGCCGCGCTGCGTAGGCCACCGCGACGACGACCACGGCCCAGCAGACGAAGGACACCGCGGAGTTCACGTCGAAGTAGGCCAGCTGGCGTTCGGCGCTGAACCCGATGCCGGGGATCACCATGGCGGTGAGCCCGGCCATGATCGCCAGCAGCACCGGGTATTCCAGGGCCTGCTCGGCCGGCAGCCCGGTGAAGTAGGGGAAGAGCTTGTCGGCCATGCCGCGGGTGCCGAAGAGCTGGGTGAAGTCCGAATAGCACATGTGCAGGTGCTGTTCGGCGTCGGGCCAGCCGTTGATGCGGCACCATTGCTTGGTGAGCACCGCCAGCGAAGCGCCGATCACGGTGAGGACCAGCAGCCCGATGATGACCGGACGGGTTGCCTCGCGGGCGGTGAACAGGTTCTTGACCGGTTGCATCACGATCCGGTTGCCTCGTTTCTGGGTGTTGGGGTGGAAAGTCGGTGTGTGGGCGGCGGTGCTAGTTGCTGCCCTGGCGCAGCGGCCGGCGCCTGTCGGCACCGAAGATGGCCGCCGTCTTGGGGTCGATGAACACCAGGTAGGCCATGTAGGCCAGGGTGGTGGCTGCGGCAAAGAGGCGCACCGCCAGCAGCGAGAACCACTGGCCGATGGACAACTGGTCCACCACCCCGGAGAGCAGCACCAGCAGGCACAGGATGTACAGGGCGCGTTCCCAGTTCACCGGGTAGCGGCGGGACAGCGCGAAGAAGGGGATCAGCCACAACAGGTACCAGGGCTGGATGATGGGCGCCAGCACCACCGCGGCTCCCAGGGCATAGCCGGCGTAGAGCAGCGGGGGTCCGGCCGGGCGGCGGATGGCCAGCCAGAAGACGATGGCCAGGGAGGCCATCCGGAAGACCGTGAACACGATCCCGGCGATGAACCACAGGTCCCCGCCGGCCAGCGAACCGATCCAGCCGGCGAGCATGCCCAGCAGCCCGACCGGCGCGTAGGGGAAGGCCGCGGACCCGGCACCGGCCATCGCGGGGATCCAGCCGAACCACAGGCCCGAAGCCCAGCCCAGCAGCGCCATCACGGCACCGGCCACGGCACCGGTGTAGGCCCAGGCGCGGATCTTCGCGCCCAGGCCGGCGTTGGCCGCCACCATCGCCAGGCCGAGGAAGGGCAGCACCAGCACCACGATGGGCTTGATCGCGATCGCGGCGCTGGCGGCGAGGATCCCGGCCAGGCGGCGCTTGCGCAGCACCAGCACGAAGCCGAGCAGCACCCCGCCGACCATCAGCCCGTCGTTGTGCACCCCGCCGACCATGTTCAGCAGGAACAGCGGGTTGGCCACCGAGATCCACAGCGGCCAGGCCGCATCCCGGCCCGCGGCCCGGGCCAGCGCCACCACGGCCCAGGCGCACAGCGCCACCCCGGCCACGGCCACCAGGCGCATCAGCGCCACCCCGTACTCGGGCACCCCGCCGGAGACGAAGTACACGAACCGGGCGTACATCAAGAACAGCGGCCCGTAGGGCGAGGTGGATTCGGCCCACAGCGAGTCCGAACCCTGCGCGAACCAGCCCGGCAGCTGGGAGACCCACTCGGTGTAGGGCGAGAGCCCGGCATGCATCAGCCGGCCCTGGCCCAGGTAGGAGTACACGTCCTTGGACAGGATCGGGAAGGAGAACAGCAGCGGGATCGACCAGACCCAGATGGACTTGACGACCACCGCCACCGGGTTGGCCTCATCGGCCTGGGCGCGCTGGCGCAGCCGCAGCCAGGCGCGGAAGAGCAGCATCGAGCCCAGGGCCAGCAGCAGCGTGCAGACGATCACCCCGAGCATTTCCACGCGCAGCGGCAGCAGCACCTTCGCCCGGGCCAGCAGGGATTCCTGCGAGCTGGGGATCCAGCCCACGCCCCAGGACCCGACCATCACCATGATCGAGGCGAGCAGCCCCTGGGCGATGGCGATGTCCGGGGTGTTCTCCCCGCCGCCGGTGAGGTGGCGCAACCCCGGGACCCGGGAGCTGCGCTGGCGCAGCGTCTCCAGGGCGCGGGTGGCGCGAACGAAGCGGCGGCCGGGTGCCGGCGGCGAAGCCGGGCGCGGGGCGGGGCTCACGGCGTAGGCACCCCGGGATCGCGGCGCACCGGTCCGGTTCCGCGGCGCAGCCGGGCCGGCAGCGTCGCGGCAAAAAGTTGCTTGGTGCGCGGGTCCAGAAACGCCAGGTAGACCATCGCCACCCAGGAAATCCCCGTGGACAGGTGCTTGACCCAGGGGTCGAGGTCGGAGAGGAACTGCCAGATGAAGATCTGGTCCGCGGCGCCGAAGGCGATGAAGAACGCGGTGGTGAAGTAGACCCAGAGCAGCTGCCAGTCGTCCCGGATGCCGGTGATGGCGAAGAAGGGCAGCAGCCACAGGATGTACCAGGGCTGGATGATCGGCGAGAGGACCACCAGCGCGGAGAAGGCCAGGGCCATGCGCTGGACGAGGTGCGAGTGCTTGCCCTTGAAGATCAGCACCAGCACGAGTCCCACCGAGGCGAGCCGGCCGACAAGCTTGAGGACCGGCAGCAGCCAGTCGGTGGGCAGCCCGATGGTCCCCAGCGCGCCCGAGAGCACGGAGTTCAACGCGCCCACCGGGGCGAAGACGACGGTGCCGGTGCCGGTGCCCAGCATCACGGTCAGCCAGCCGAAACCGTACCCGTTGGCCCAGCCGATGATCGCCATGATGATGCCCACCAGCGACGCGGTGTACACCCAGTAGCGGATCTTGCGTCCCCAGCTTGCCCCGGACCCGGCCCAGAGCAGCCCGATGAACGGCAGCAGCACCAGGGTGATGGGCTTGACGCCGATGGACGCGGCGATCAGCACCACCCCGAGCACGCCGCGGCGCGTGGCCGCGTAGTAGGTCCCGGCCAGTGCCAGGCCGACCATCAGCGAGTCGTTGTGCGCGGAGGCGACGAAGCTGATCAAAAACAGCGGGTTGGCCACCGAGATCCAGGTGGCCTTGGCGCCGGAGACGTTGTGCAGCGCGGCGATCTTGGGCACGTAGACCATGCACAGGATCACCCCGAGGAAGGCGACGAGGCGGAAGAGCAGCACCGAGGCGTCCGGGCTCGTGCCCACCAGCCGATTCACCCAGTACTCCACGTTCAGGTAGAGCGGGCCATAGGGGGTCTCGGATTCAGCCCAGGTGATGTCCGCGCCCAGTTGGAACCAGTTGTTCAGCGTGGAGATGCCATCGACGTAGGGATCCTGCCCGGCGGCCACCAGCCGGCCCTGGCCGATGTAGGCGAAGACGTCGCGGGAGAAGATCGGCAGCGCGGCCAGCATCGGGACGCTCCAGGCCCAGACCGCCTTCTTCACCACGGCCAGGGACCCCTCGGGCCAGCCGGCCAGTTGCTGGCCCAGCCGCAACCAGGCACGGAACAGGATCCAGCATCCCAGGGTCAGCACGACGGTGCCGGTGATGACCCCGGAGTACTCGGTGCGGATCGCGATCAGCAGCGGGTAGCGGTTCAACGGGGAGGCACTGGCCAGCCAGCCGATGGCGTAGGAGCCCAGCAGGATCATGACCGATCCGATGGTGCCCTGGATCAACGGGGACAGGTGCGGCCCGCGGCCCGCACGGACCTTGGCGCCGGCGGTGGATCGCACGTCGTTCATCTGCGCCCCGCTCCTGGTTCGTCGTATCTTGGCTGTAGGTTCCGGCCGGCGTGTCCCATGGGGTGCCGACCCGGAAATTTGCGCGCTTCCGTGGCGCGCAAGGGCGCGGCGGTCCGCGCAAAAATCAAGTCCGATCCTAGCACCGCAAGCAGGGTTTGCCCGGGAGGCAAGGCCCGGGTGCGCGCGAGCTCACACCACCATTCTCTCCCCGTGCGCCCCGGGCGGACCCCCTTGCCGGCGCATCGGCCACCCGCCGCGGCCCGGATGCTGGCGTGGCTAACAAGCCGGCGCCCGGGATGCCTGCATAGGCTTGGAGCAGGTACATCGATCACAAGCGGAAACGAGGCCACACCGTGGGCAGGCGTGCAAAGAGCGTACGGAATCCGGTGCGCAACCATTCGCTGCTGGGATGGGGCATCTTCCTCTCCCTGCTGCTGGGCATCGCCTCCCCTCAGTTGGGCATGAGCCTGGTGGCCTCGATGGCGCTGGCCGGAACGGGACTGGCGGTCTTTGTGATGCTATGGCTGCTCTCGGCAACGCGCGGCTCCTCCGGGCAGTAGCCGGGCCCCCGCCGGGGTGTCATCGGGTAAATTGGGGTCCGTGCCTATTTCAGCTGAAAAAATTGTGTGGATCGACTGCGAGATGACGGGCCTTAGCCTGGAATCGGACGCATTGATCGAAGTTGCGGTCCTGGTGACGGACGCCGAGCTCAACATCCTGGGTGACGGGGTCGACGTGGTGATCAAGCCCCCCGCGGCCGCCATGGAGCAGATGGGCGACTTCGTGCGCAACATGCACACCAGCAGCGGGCTGATCACCGAGCTGGATGCCGGCTTGGAGATGGCCGACGCGCAGAAGATCGTCATGGACTACATCCGCTCCCACGCCCCGGAGCCCAACAAGGCTTTGCTGGCCGGAAACTCCGTGGGCACCGACAAGAACTTCCTCGCCCGGGACATGCCCGAGGTCACCGACCACCTGCACTACCGGATCCTGGATGTCTCCACCCTCAAGGAGCTGGCCCGCCGCTGGTACCCCCGCGCCTTCTTCGCCGCCCCGGCCAAGACCGGCAACCACCGCGCCCTGGGCGACATCCGCGATTCCATCGAGGAACTGAAGTACTACCGGGCCACCGTCATGGTCCCCGCCCCGGGCCCGGATTCCGCGTCGGCAAAGGCCGCCGCGGCCCAAATCGTTGCCCAAAGGCCAGCTGATTAGGCACTGTGTCGCACAACACAGGCCCTGAGGCCCTTTTCGAGTTGGCACTCCACCTCGATATGTGTGTAAGATAGTTCTCGTTGCCCAGCAGTTCGGAAGAGATTCCGGGCCAAGGACAACTAGCCTCAGGGCGAACTTGGTGGGTATAGCTCAGTCGGCAGAGCGTCTGGTTGTGGTCCAGAAGGTCGCGGGTTCAATCCCCGTTACTCACCCCAATGAAGCCGCTCCGGATCAATCCGGAGCGGCTTTTGCCATTCCACCGTGGTTCCGGTTTTTCCGGCGGGCGGGTCAGGCACCAGCCCACCCGGCGTCCGGCGTTGTGATTCAGCGCGGGGCAGGGCTATCGTCGTGGTTGGCCACGCACCTGGTCGCGCCCGGGGCCTCCCGCTCCCCCATCCGCACACCGTTTTACGAAAAAGCACTGAGGAGAAGTCTTGAGCATTCGTCCGGTCACCATCTACGGCGAACCCGTGCTGCACACGCGCGCGAAGGAAGTCACCGAGTTCAACGACGAACTTCGTGCCCTGATCACCGACATGTACGACACCATGGATGCGGCCAACGGCGTCGGGCTGGCCGCCCCGCAGATCGGCGTGGGGTTGCGCATCTTCACCTACGAGTACGCGCACGACGACGATGCCCCCACCCGTGGCGTGGTCGTGAACCCGGTGCTGACGCTCTCGAAGATCTCCGGTGCCGCCCCGGACCCGGAAGAGGACATCGAGGGCTGTCTGTCGGCCCCGGCCCTGAACTTCCCGCTCAAGCGCGCCGAGTTCGCCCGCATCGAAGGCTTCGACGGCGACGGCAACCCGGTGGCCTTCGACGCCACCGGCTGGTTTGCCCGCATCATGCAGCACGAGTACGACCACCTCGACGGTTACCTCTACGTCGACAAGCTGCCCGAGAAATGGGCCAGGCGCTGGAAGAAGGCCAAGAAGTCCCTCGAATGGGGGGTTCCCGGGCTGACCTGGATGCCCGGCACCGATGAGGACCCGTTCGGCCACTAGCCCGAGCGCCGTTTCCCGCCGCCGGCATACCTCGCGGCACACGCCCCCCGTCGATGCACCCACAGGCGCTCCCCGCCAGCAAGCAGGTCACCATGATTGAGCAGCTTCACCCGCGAATCGTTGCGGCGGTCCTCGAATTGTGCGCCGTTCCGGAACCCGACGTTGCCGCTTGCACGGCCATGCTGCGCACCGAAGCCGGGGAACCGGTGCTCAGCGCACTGGCCGCCCTTGATGCGCGCTGGGGCTCGTTCCCGGCCGAGGGGCTGCGGGCGCTGCCCGGCGTCGATTCCCGGGCCTGGATCGAGGCGCTGCTGCGCTTCGCCCCGGTGGCGGCCGCACGCATGGAAGGGATGCGGATTCCCGCAGCGGTGATCGAGGCGACCCTGGCGGATATCGGTGCGCAACTGCACTGGCACCGCCGCACGCACGGGGGCTTCGGGCTCGACACCGCGTGGTGGACCACCCTGCACCTGTCCGGTTCGCTGTTCCGGCTGGGACGCCTGCAATTCCACCTGCACCGCGACCCGGCAAACGGTCCCTGGGCGGTGGGCCTCCACATCCCCGAAGACGGAGCGCTGGATCCCGGCTCCGTCGATGCGTCGCTGCGGCTTGCCGCCACCTTCTTTGCGGAGCACTTCCCCGCACAGCGCATCGACCATGCCTACTGCGATTCCTGGCTGCTCGATCCGCATCTTGCCGACGAACTGCCGAACTCGAACATGGCCGGATTCGCCGCCCGCTTCACGAACGTCGAGCTGCGCGAGGAGCCGGGCGACGCGCTGTACTTCACCTTCCAGGTACCCGCGGACGCGGAGATCTCAACGCTGCCGAGGGACTCGTCCCTGCAGCGGGTGGTGCTCGAACGCATCGAGAATGGCGGTTCATGGCAGGTGGGCAAGGGTCTTGCGCCCTGGCCGATGCCCGTCGGCTGAATCCCGCCCGCTATACGTGGGGTTCGAAGGGCAACCGGGTGGGGAATACTCGGTGTCCCGCCCCTCGGGCCCGGGAGGCAGCCCCGCCCAACCGCTTCCAGGCTGCCGCCGTGCCCGCACCCGGGATTCCGGCGAGCAACGCCACCGATGCCCGGGTTTCGGCGTTAAAGCCGAAGCGGGCCGCACCCTCCTTCGATTCTGAAGAAGGGTGCGGCCCGCCTTGCGGACGTGCTGCTAGACGCCTGCGACCTGGACCGCGGCGATGGCGGGCACGGCGACCGGGTGGGTGCCGGCCATGGTTTCGATGACGCGCACCACCTGGCAGGAGTAGCCGAATTCGTTGTCGTACCAGACGTAGACGACGGCGTTCTTGTCCGAGACGATGGTGGCCAGGCCGTCAACGATGCCCGCACGGCGCGATCCGACGAAGTCGGTGGAGACCACCTCGGGCGAATCGATGTAGTCGATCTGCTTGTGCAGTTCGGCACCCAGCGAGGTCTCGCGCAGGTAGCTGTTCAGCTCTTCCTTGGTGGTCCCGTTTTCCAGGTTCAGGTTCAGGATCGCCATGGAAACGTCCGGGGTGGGGACGCGGATGGCGTTGCCGGTCAGCTTGCCCTCGAGTTCCGGAAGGGCCTTGGCCACGGCCTTGGCGGCACCGGTCTCGGTGATGACCATGTTCAGCACCGCCGAGCGTCCACGGCGCTCGCCCTTGTGGAAGTTGTCGATCAGGTTCTGGTCGTTGGTGAACGAGTGAACCGTCTCGACGTGTCCGTGCACGACGCCGTAGCGGTCGTTCAGCGCCTTGAGCACCGGGGTGATGGCGTTGGTGGTGCAGGATGCGGCGGTGACGATCTTGTCATCGGCGGTGATATCGGTGTGGTTGATGCCGTGGACGATGTTCTTCAGGTTGCCCTTGCCCGGTGCTGTGAGCAGCACGCGGGAGACGCCCTTGGCGGCCAGGTGCTGGGACAGGCCGGCCTCGTCGCGCCAGCGGCCGGTGTTGTCAACGACGATGGCGTTGTCGATGCCGTAGGAGGTGTAGTCGACGGTGGCCGGGTCGTTCGAGTAGATGACCTGGATCAGCGTGCCGTTGGCGAGGATGGTGTTGTTTTCCTCGTCCACGGTGATCGATCCGTCGAACGGCCCGTGGACCGAGTCACGGCGCAGCAGCGAGGCGCGCTTGACCAGGTCGTCGTCCGAGCCCTTGCGCACGACGATGGCGCGCAGGCGCAGTCCGTAGCCTCCGCGTTCGATGAGGATGCGGGCCAGCAGCCGGCCGATGCGGCCAAAGCCGTAGAGGACCACGTCGGTCGGCTCGGCGTCCGTGGCGCCGGCCTTGCCGACCTTTTCGCCCAGTTCCTCGATGAGGAAGGCGTTCAGGTCAGTGGAACCGGATTCGACGAACTTCTTGTTCAGGCGGCCCAGGTCGACCGCGACGGCGCCGACGTTCAGGGCGTCAATGGCCTGCAGCAGCGGCATGGTCTGCTCGATGGAGAGCTCTTCGCCCTCGACACGGCGAACCACGCGGTGTGCCTTCAGGATGTTGATGACCGACTGGTTGATCAGCTTGCGGCCATAAATGGAGGTCACCACGTTGTTGTTGCGGTACAGGCGCCCGATCAACGGGATCATGGCCTCGGCGAGCTCTTCGCGCCCGCTCCATTCCTGTAGGGCTTCGACAGACTGCTGGGTCACTGAAAATCCTTCCGATTCAGCCGGCTGGCGATCCTCTAGCCGGTTGTTACCGCTAAAGCACCTTTGCAGAAGCGGTTGTTTGAGGGGGTAGCAGGATCATTCCCCCGTGGAGCGCTATGGCCCACCATCCATTCTAGTATGCGTGCGCGGCGATCTTCGGCACGGGCCGGTGAGGTCTCTCACACCCGTCGTGGCGCCGGGCCCGCGCCGCTGCTGGGCGGGAACCTCTCCCCGGTGCCGGGCAGGTTTCCGCTTGACGCCCACGGGTCGATGCCGTGCTCGAGCCAGGAGACGGTCTGGCGCCAGAACGTGTCGCGGTAGCTGTCGTGAAAGAGCCCGAAGTGCCCGATGCCCTCGCGCCCGTAGTCCCGCGGTTCCAGGTGGTGCGTGCTGGCCGGTGCCCGCGGGGTGGCGGCCAGGGCGCGGGCCATGGCCGAGGCGGTGGCATAGGGGTCGTCGGTGGGTGCCACCGCGAGGATCGGTGTGCGCAGCGCCCGCTGGGCTTCGCGCATCCGTTCGCGTTGGCCGGCCGGTGCGTTGCCGGTGAAGTCCTTGCGGCTGCGCGCCCAGTCCAGGGCGATTCCCCGGGGCAGGTCCTCGAGCCAGCCGCGCCGCTTGCCCGGGAAGAATCCGTGCACCAGCGTGGACAGCGGCATGGACAGGTGCCATCGGGCGAGGAATCGTGAGCGGTGCCCCGTGGCGTAGTCGCGCCAATGGGCGTGTTGTGCCCCGACGGTCAGGATACGGGTGAGGTGCCGGGATTCCGGTGCCAGGCCCACGCCGAATCCACCAAAGCTGTGGCCGACAAAGAACAGCGGGAGGCCTTCGTGGCCGGTCCGTGCCCAGCGCAGTGCGGCGTCGATGTCCCGGGCTCCCCAGTCGTGCCAGCGGGCCCGGAATCCGCGCAGGGTGGCGGGCGCGGAGGCGCCAATGCCGCGGTAGTCGAAGGTCACCGCGATGAATCCGTTCGCGGCAAGGAAAGCAGCGTAGCGGCGGTAGTAGCGGGCGAGCACGCCGGTTGCCGCAGCAATGACGACGACGCCCTGGGGTACGCCGCCGGCGGGAGCGACCTGGGGCACCGTTGCTTCGAACACGTGCCCGTGCAGGACCTGGCCGTCATCGCAGGTGATCTCGATTGGCGCGAGACCAGCCGTGTTCCGGTGCGCCCGCGCGGGATCTAGCGCGGGGTCCATGGTTCCCCGGGCGTGTCCTCGGAACCGTCCGCGGCTTCGTGCGGGTGCTTGGGAGGGCTGTGCGGGAAGCCAGCCAGCGGGTCGCGGTCCTGCCCCTGGGCGGACTCATGGACCTGGCGCTTTTGCTCCTCCCGGGCCTGCTGGGCGGCCGAGCCGGAGGGTTGGTAAAAGTTGTTCAAGGCATCGAAGACGCCACCGGCGCCGTTTCCTCCACCATCGGTGGGGAACGTGAACTTCGAGGCGGCCCAGAGCAATCCGAGGCACAGCACCGGTATCGCGATCAGCCAGAAAAGCCACTCCATGACTTGAGTCTAATGCCGGGCCCACCTGCTGGCCGCTCGGCTCCCTGCTGCCGCCCGGTTCCGGCTCATGCGACTTGCAACCTACGGGGCGTCACCTGTGGTTCTTCCGAAGCGGCCAGCTGGGCGGCTTGGGCGGCATCCGAAGCCTGGGCGGCGGGGATCCCGTGGTCCAGGGCTGCAGCCATGATGGCCTCGAGGGCCTCGATTCGTTCGTTCAGGAGAATCCGTGCGGAGGCCACGTCCTCGGCGGCGGCACGGATCAATTCCAGCTGGTGCACGGTGGAGTCCTTTCAATCGCGTCGAAATCTGCAGGCAAAATTGTAGCCAAGGCATCGACCCTGCTCAACCCGTCACCGGCTGGCTGAAGGCAAGTCTGCGTTTCTGCCTGTGCGGGAAGGTGCGCCGGCATGAGTTGCTCGATGATTGGGCGTGCCGGGCGGCCTTGATACGGCTCTTCCACATCCGCCGGGCGAAGATTCGTGGCGGTTTCATGGCGTTCAGCCCGTGATGCGCCGGGCGTCCTCGGGAATCCCGGCGTCATGCTGGACCACGCAAGAGCCGCTGCCCCCCGTTGCTTGCAAGTGATGCGGCGGCGTTGAATGGACGGGATGACACGTACGCCGGGTTTTGTGCCGCGGTCGGTTACCCGAATCACGGTGACGATCATCTATCTAGGAGTGCCGTTGCCGACACCCTCAAGCGGTCCACCCGACTGCATTGAGCGAACAACCCAGCAGTCTGTCTGACCTTGCTCCGGGTGGGGTTTACCAAGCCACTCCAGTCACCTGGAATGCTGGTGGTCTCTTACACCACCGTTTCACCCTTACCCGCACGAATGCGGGCGGTCTATTCTCTGTGGCACTAGCCTGCGGGTTACCCCGAGTGGGCGTTACCCACCACCCTGTTCTGCGGAGCCCGGACGTTCCTCGGGCCACTTGCGTGGCACGCGATCGTCTGGTCATCCCGTCCAGCAAACAAGTCTAGTCGCTTTTGGGCTGCAGCTTGACACCAGGCAGGCGGGGAAACGCCATCTCCTGGTTGGCGGCGTAGCGGAGTCAGGGGAAAGGCCACGTGAAGACTAAGCTGGATCGGTGCTGATTCTGCTTCCGCCCTCCGAGGGCAAACAACCTGCCGGGAACGGCTCCCCGTTCAACCCCGACGAGCTGCAGTTCCCCGAACTGAACCCGCACCGCCATGAGCTGTTGAAGGCACTGGCAGAGGTGTCGGGTGCCGAAAACGCGCTCGAGGTGCTCGGCGTGGGCAAGTCGTTGGTCGCCGAGGTGACACGCAACATCGAGTTGCACACCGAGCCGGCGGCCGCAGCCCACACGGTATACACCGGTGTGCTGTTCGAAGCCTTGGGCTATGAGCGGCTCGATGCCGCGGCCCGGGCACGTGCGGATTCCAGCATCCTGGTGATTTCCGCGCTCTGGGGGGCCGTTGGATTTGCCGACCGGATTCCGGCCTACCGGCTGTCGATGTCCGTGAAGCTGCCCGAGATCGGGAAGCTGGCCAGCTGGTGGAAGCCGAAGTTGGCTCCGGTGCTCCAGGAGCGGGCCGGCGATTCGCTGGTGGTTGATTGCCGCTCCAGCACCTATGCCGCCGCCTGGGTTCCGCCGGCGGCCAACACCGTCAGCGTCTCGGTGTTCCAGCTGCGCGGCGGGGTGCGCAAGGTCGTGTCCCACTTTGCCAAGCACACCCGCGGGGAGTTGGCCTCGCACCTGCTCACCCGCGGCACCGAGGTGACCACCCCGGAGGAATTGCTGGCCGCCGCCTGCGAACGCTGGGAAGCGGAACTGGTGCCCGGCACCGCACGCAAGGCGCACCAGCTGAACATCATCCTGCCCGAAGACCACGCCTTCAGGGCAGTCGGCGACTAGCTCGCCGGATTGCCGCCGGCGGCAGCAGGTTCGGCGCCCCGGGGTCCGTCATTGACCGGCGCCTCGGCAACCAACTCGATTTCAAACCCGGCCGGGTCCTCCAGGTAGGACGCGTAGTGTGCCGGACCACCGGCATGCGGGTGGGTCTCGGCAAAGAGCAGCGCAAAGCCGCGGGACAGCGCCTGCGCGGTGAGTTCGTCGACCCTGCGGCGCGATCCGGCGGCGAAGGCCAGGTGGTTGACGCCCGGCGCCTTCCGTCGATGGGGTTCTTCGAGCACGTCGGGACCCGATTCCAGCACGATGTAGTCATGCGCCCCGACATAGCTGGTTCCGTCCTTCCAGGAGTCCCCCGGCGTGTAGCCAATTTCCTCGAAGAGCCAGCCGAGCGTGGCCCGGGACGCAGCAAGGTCGCGGACCCAGATCTCCGTGTGGTGCAGCCGACCGGAACGAGGCGAAATCACCGAGTCCTGGGCCGCGTGGGTGCCTACGCTCCCCATTCGTCGCTGCGCACCAGGATGGCGCCGGTGTCGGGGCAGAAGACCAGTTCGTCGGCCGGTGCCGCCTTGATCTCGCCCAGGTCGCCCGCGGACAACGCGATGCCGCTGGCCTCGGAGGTGCCGTGGAAGAGGCGGGCCGCACCGATACCGTTGCGGGTGCGCAGCCGCTCGTAGATGGTGATGAGTGCCTCGTCGAAGGTGGCCACCAACGTGGCTCGGGCCGCCCGGGATTCGGCAAGCTGGTCTTGCAGCGCGGCAACGGCGGCATCGCGGCGGGCCAGGTGTTCCGCATGTTCGCCGGTGCGGGTGGCGGTGAGGGATTGGGCCTGCGCTGCCCGCTCCTGCACGTCCTCGAGAGCGGACATGAGCTCAAGCTGGGTGTCTTCAAGCTCGTTGCGGCGGGCGGTGAGCGAGTCGATCTCGTGGGACAGCGCCATCAAGTCCTGGTGCGTGCCTGCCCCGGCATCGATGCGCTTCTGGTCCTTCCCGATGTGGGCCACGACCTTTTCGACGGCCCGCTCGGATTCCTTCAGTGCCGCGGCCGCGGCGTCGACCTCGAGCTGCACCTCGGACTGCGCTGCGCGGGCTTCGGCGAGGGCGGCTTGGGCTGCGGCCAGCTGTGCGTCGGCGGTGGCCTCGGCGATCTGTCGGGTGAGCTTGGTGGCCTGCGAGTCGAGCGCCGCCACGTCCAAGAGTCGAAGCTGTTCCGCCGGTGCTGCCTTTGCCATGGTGTCCTCCGCTGTGCGCGCTGTGGCGCTGCCGTTCCTGGTGAGCCGTGGCGATCAGTGACCGCCTAGGCCCAACCCTAGTCAGTCCGGGTACGTCGTGGTGATTGTGACCCGCCGGTATCTGCGGAAGGCGCACGTTCCTGCCCGGACGTGGGCCGCGAGGCGGGCGCGGAGAGCCGGTGGCACGGCGTTGGGGCAAGGCCGTTGCCTGGGCGGGAGTCGGTTTCAGGCGGCTGCGGCTTCGGGGTGGAAGACCCAGTTCCGCCGGGGTCTTTGAAGCGGGTCGCGTGACTTGGGCAGCACGACGAGCGGGATTCCGTCGACGTCCCGGATGCTGAAGTGTCCCGCGTGAAAGGCTGTGTGGCACCGGATGCAGAGCAACAGCCCGGAGCTCACGTTGGTCTCTCCCCCTTCGGAGAAGGGCTTAATGTGGTGGACCTCGGTGCGGTGCACGGGCATGGAACAGCCGGGGTTGGCGCAGCCGCGATCGCGGGCGGCGATGGCGCGCTTCTGGCCCTTGGTGAAGAAACGCTTGCGCCGGCCCAGGTCCAGGGGCTGGCTTTCCCCGCCCACGACCACCGGTGTGATCCCGGCGTTGCAGGCCATGCGGCGGGCCGAAGCGGCTGAGATGTACTGGCCGTGGCTGGTGAACCCGGCGGCTTCCAAGGCCCCGGTGAGCGCGGCGTAATCGATCATGACCAACAATTCGATGCGGGAGTTCAAGGGCATCCCGGGATCCGCGGCGGCGGGGTCCATCCAGGCGCGAAGTGCCTCGAACAGGGCGGTGGAGAGGCGTCGGGCGCGGCGCCTGGCGTTGGCCTCGTCGCGGGTCTCGCCGGGGTACAGGTCGTTGTCGGGAAGCCCGTAGGGGTTGGCGCAGGGCAGTGGCTTGCCCACGTCGTTGAATCCCGCACGCGGGCGCTGCCCGGCGGGAGTGTCCGGGTTGGCGGCCCAGTCGGGAATCGGCAGGGCGTCATCGACGCGTTCGATGGCCTCGGCGGCGCCGACAGTGCCCTGGAGTCCCGAATCCCCACGCAGCGTCGGTGCGGAAGCGGGTTCCGGGGCGGTTTGGGTGCCGGAGTCGGTGCGCGGATTGTTCAGGTCGTCGGCCAAGGTGCAAAGGAACTCGTGCCCCTCGGCGTCGGTGGTCAGCTCCCAAAGGTGCCCGGCGGGCCGGAGGCCACGGTAGCGCAACCCCTCGAACCGGGCCATTGCGGCCTCCTGCCGTTGAATGCTGGTGTGTCCAAGATCGACGGCCGCCTGCTTGAGGAACTTGCCGACGGCTGCCTCGTCGGCGGTGTGCAGGGCGCGGGCAACCTGTGCCTCCAGGGCGGCCCGTGCCGCGTCCGGGTCCGGTTGCGCCTCCAAGACCGGTTCCAGGGCGGCCAGCTTCGCCGCGGCGTTGGCCAGGGATTTCGGATCCGAGGAGCCGCCGACCAGCTGCCGGCCCAGGTTCGGGAAGGCCGGCGGGCGCGTGGTGCCGTCCGGGCCGGGGTGCTCCATGAGGCGGGCGTGGGTGCGGACACGGTGGGCGGCCTGGAAATAGCTCAGGTGCAGCTGGTTCTTGAGGAACTCCGCGGTGTCGCGGTGCAGGGGCTTGCGGTCGGGTCCGGTCACTGCATCCGCCGGCAACCCAACGGCACCGCTGGCGAAGCCGACCGGGTCTTCGAGCGCCGCGTTGGTTTGGGCCAGGGGTGCCTCGGTGAGGGTGTGGACCTCGGCGGCCTCGCAGGCGCCTGCGGCCAACAGCTGCCCGTAGGACCCGGTGCGGAACAGGCCCTCGGCCACACGCGCCAGTGCCGCGGCCCGGACCGGGGATCCGGCCGTGGAGGCGGCCGCCTCCTCCAGCACGCGGCGGGCGGCCAGGTCCACGATGGTGAGCAGCCGCAGCGGATCGACGGGGGTGCCGGGCCCGGAATCTTTTCCGGTGCCCGCCCCCAGGGCCCCGCCGAGTGCGGCGAGGGCCGTGTCGATGATGCCGGCCGGTGAGTCCATGGGATCCATCGTGCTCCCCCGCCTCTGCGCCCGCCACCACCTGCGGCAAATCTGTGGATAACCGGCGAAGGCCGTCCAATCGGCAGGGAACGGCGCGGACGTAAAAGATGCGGTGCGCTCTCCCCTGCGCCCGGGTGGTCCGGGCGGGGAGCGCGCACCGCATCGAGGCCGGTGGGCCGGGAAAGTCGGTTAAGGCGTCAGGATGAAATCCCAGGGGTCGGTGTTGATGGCCGAGACCCCGATCTCCACGTCGTGCCCCAAATCATGCAGCACGTTCTTCAGCGCGTCGGCGGCGGAGGGCAGCCAGAGCCACTCCGAGGCGAAGTGCGAGACATCGATCAGGTACGGCTTGCCGTTCAGCGCGGCCTCGCGGGCCTCGGAGGCCGGATGGTGGCGCAGGTCGGCGGTGACATACACGTCCGCCTCGGAGGCGCGGACCGCGTCGAAGAGCGAATCCCCGGCCCCGCCGCAGACCGCGACCTTGCGCACGATCCCGGCGCGTTCCCCGGCCACGCGCACTCCCCCGGCCACCGCCGGCATCGCGGAGTAGACGCGGGAGGCGAACTCGTGCAGCTGCATCGGCTCGGGCAGCATGCCGACCCGGCCTATCCCTTCCTCGGGCAGCCCGTCCCTGGAGGGCGCCAGCGGCTGGGTTTCGGTGAGCCCGAAGATGTCCGCCAGCACGTCGGAGACCCCGCCGATCGCCGAGTCGGCGTTGGTGTGGGCGGTGACCAGGGCGCAGCCGGATTCGATGAGCAGGTGCACGGCCTCGCCTTTGAACCCGTTGGCGGCCACGGAGTTGACGGGCTTGAGCAGCAGCGGGTGGTGGGTGATCAACAGGTCAGTGCCGCGGGCCACCGCATCGGCCACGACTTCCAGGGTGGGGTCCACGGCGAACATGATGCGCTTGACGGGCCGCTCGGGGCGCCCGACGACTGGTCCCACCGAGTCCCAGGGCTCGGCCAGCGACGCGGGCCAGAGTTCCTCGACGGCGACGAGCACCTGTCCGAGCGTTGGGGTGGACAGTGGCGCTTCGTCGTCGGCCGGTGCCGGATCGGGCGCCTCGGGGTCCGGGCCCGGGGCCGCGGTGTCCTGTCCCTGCTGCGCGACGGGGACCTCGGCGGTGCCCGGTCCGGGGTTGGGTTCCGTTGCCGTGGCGCTGCCGGCAGCGCCGGTCCCCTCGGGGTCCGCAGCCATGTTTGCGGTGTCGGCGGATGCTGGCTGGGCCGAATCGGACCCGGAGACGATACGCATGCCGTGCGGCTGCTGCTTGTTGCTCTGCATGCCTCTACCGTAACTGCCCCGGCCCCGAATGGACGCATGTGCGGCCCGGAAAATGCGCATCCGCGTGCCGCCGGGGGCCGCTGAAACGGCCCGGGAATGAAATCCAGGTATCGGCGCTTGAACACAGATGTGAACGACTTCTCAATCTCCAGCACCCCCATCCGCTTCGCGCCCCGCACGCAGGGCCCCGACGGGCAGTTCCTGAGCACCTTTGTGCTGGCCGGGGGCTGCTTCTGGTGCCTGGACGCTGTCTACCAGCGCACCCGCGGGGTGTCCTCGGTCATCTCCGGCTACACCGGCGGATGGGATCCGGCGCCGCAGTACCGCACGGTATGCGGCGGCAATACCGGACACGCCGAGGCCGTTGCCGTAACATTCGACCCCGCGGTGGTTCCGGACGACGTCATCCTGGACATGTTTTTCACGACCCACGACCCCACCACGCTGAACCGGCAGGGCTATGACGTGGGCACGCAATACCGCTCGGCAATGTTCCCGCTCGACGCCGCCCAGGAGGCCTTGTTCCGCGAAAGCGCGGGCAAGTTCGCGCAGCTCTACCCGGATCCGCTGGTGACCTCCTTCGAGGAGCCGGCCGACTTCTTCGTGGCCGAGGGGATCCACCAGGACTACTACAACCGCTTCCCTTCCGAGGGCTACTGCCGCGTCATCATCGACCCGAAGCTGGCCAAGGCGAGGAAATATTACGCAACATGGCTGGATGAGCCCGCCGCCGAGCGGTCCTGACTAGGCTTGTGGATCAAGGACACCGGCGCCTCGCAACGCCCCGGAGCCCAGCTGCACGCCATTATCCCGCACCGCTTGACCCCAAGGACAAAGGACACCATGTCGAAGATCTACAACGACGTCACCGAAATTGTTGGCCGCACCCCGCTGGTGGGCCTGAACCGACTGGGTGCCGGGCTGCCGGGCAAGATCGCGGTGAAGCTGGAATTCTACAACCCGGCCAACTCGGTCAAGGACCGCATCGGCGTGGCCATCGTTGACGCCGCCGAGGCCTCCGGGGACCTGCGCCCGGGCGGCACCATCGTCGAGGGCACCAGTGGCAACACCGGCATCGCGCTGGCCATGGTGGGCGCGGCCCGCGGCTACAAGGTCGTGCTGACCATGCCCGAGACCATGAGCACCGAGCGCCGCGTGATGCTGCGCGCCTTCGGCGCCGAGATCGTGCTGACCCCGGGCTCCGAAGGCATGCGCGGCGCGGTGGAAAAGGCCAAGGAAATCGTCGCCACCACCGAGAACGCGATCTGGGCGCAGCAGTTCGCCAACGCCGCCAACCCGGATGTGCACGCGACCACCACCGGCCCGGAGATCTGGAACGACACCGCGGGCGAGATCGACATCTTCGTCGCCGGCATCGGCACCGGCGGCACCATCACCGGCGCCGGGCGCTACCTCAAGGAGCAGAAGCCCGGCCTGCAGGTCGTCGCGGTGGAGCCGAAGGACTCGGCGATCCTCAACGGCGGCAAGCCCGGACCGCACAAGATCCAGGGCCTGGGCGCGAACTTCATCCCCGAGGTGCTGGACACCGAGCTGTACGACGAGGTGCTTGACGCGTCGATCGACGACTCGGTCGCCATCGCCCGCGCGCTGGGCACGCAGGAAGGCATCCTGGGCGGCATCTCCGGCGGCGCCGCCGTCTGGGGCGCCCTGGAAATCGCCAAGCGCGAGGAAAACGCCGGCAAGCTCATCGTCGCCGTGATCCCGGACTTCGGCGAACGCTACATCTCCACGCTGCTCTTTGATGACATCCGTGGCTAAGACAGCTGATCCATTCGGTGCCGGGGCCGGCTCGCGGGAAACCGCCGCCACCGGCACCGTTTCGGGTTTCACCCGCGGTGGGCCGGCGAAAAGCCGGAATGCCGCACGAACAAAGGCCAAGGTGTGAGATTCTTTTCCCGACTAGCCGAAGACCTGCGCGGGGCAAGTGCGCATGATCCCGCGGCACGCGGCAAGACCGAAAACTTCCTGGCCTACTCCGGCCTGCATGCGATCTGGATCCACCGGCTGACGCACCGGCTCTGGCAGAACCCGAAGACGCGCTTTCCGGCCCGGCTGATTTCACAGGCCGGCCGGTTCCTGACGGGGATCGAGATCCACCCCGGGGCCACCATCGGCCGGCGCTTCTTCATCGACCACGGCATGGGCGTGGTGATCGGGGAGACCGCCGAGATCGGCGACGACGTGATGATCTACCACGGGGTGACCCTGGGCGGGCGCTCGCTGGCGAAGGTCAAGCGCCACCCGACCATCGGGGACCGCGTGGTCATCGGCGCCGGCGCGAAGGTGCTGGGCCCGATCGTGATCGGCGCGGACTCGGCCATCGGCGCCAACGCCGTGGTGGTCAAGGACGCCCCGGCGGACTCGATCATCACCGGGATCCCGGCGAAGAACCGTCCGCGCACCGCCGAGGAGCACGCACCCGCGGTGGACCCGGCCGAGTACATCGACCCGGCCATGTGGATCTAGCTCCACCCCGGTACCCCCGGCAGCAACTCCCGCACGGCGGGCGGAACATTCCCTCACCAGGGAACCTGTTCCGCCCGCCGTGTGCGTTAATCGACGGGTCGCGCCTTGGGCTTGAGCCGGGACGAGGCCAATGATGAACAGCCCGTTCGAACCGATGGGTTCAGGCACTTGGTGGACGCCGGGAAGGCACGGCGCGAAGCGTGACGGAAGTGATGCACGCCGCGTTCCTCGGGGCCCTGGGCCGAGACGGGCCGGTGCCAGATGATGCGGCTTGCTTCCGGTGCCCGTACCGGGTCCGGAACCGAGAGCCCGCCACTGGTCCGCTCGGGCATTGGTGAGTCTTCGAACTCGGCGATCGAGCCGGCGATCCGGAAGAACGCCGCCCCGGTGCGGTGACGATGCCATGGTCCAGGACCACGAAGTCCACGCCTCACTCCTGCGGTGTCTTGGACCGGTCGATGAGGTTTTCCAACGCGCGGCCGGGCCCGTCCGGCCGGGTAACGGCGCGCTGGTCGCCGGGCCGGACGGCCGAGAGCGGAACTTTGTCGGGTTCGGGCCTACAGGCGGGTGTTCCCGATGCGCCGCCGAGGAACATCTGTCCGCACCCGGACGCGGGCAGGGCGTCGTGTTGGGTCTCGGGATGTTGATCGCGTCCTGAGATACGGGGTCTAGTTGGTGTGTGGCTCGGCGTCCGTGACGTGGATGGAGAAGTTCCAGGGGCCCTCGAAGGACAGCATCCGGCCGTCTTGGCGCGTGCTGATCCGGTGGTCCTTGAGTCGGGATTGAAGGGCTTCCAGGTCATCGACGGTGTGAACGTCGATGTCGACCCGGCCGCGTCCGAGGGAAGCGGCCCGCGCTTCGGCTCCCAGGCTGTTGCAGGTGTTCATGCCGATGTGGTGCTGGTAGCTCCTGATTGATAGGAACCGGGCGACGTCCATCTCCCCGGTGACTTCGATGCCGAGGATCCCTGGGTAGAAGCGGAGGTCCGTGCCAAATAGCGTCCACCTGCAGGTGTACGTGCCCAAGGGCTAGCCTTCCGCTGCCGCATTGGCCGGTGCCCCACATAGGTGTCGTCAGGCGGTGTTGATGCGAACGAACTCCACGTTCTCGTGGGGCTCGATCGTTCCACTTGCACTGACCAAGCCTGCCCGCACACGCTGGTGGCCGTCCCGCGTCACCGGAAGCACACTCAAACCTCGCTCTCGCGGGAGGTGTTCCTCGCCCCATTGCTGCATTGCTATCAGAACGACCTTCAGTTCGTTACCTGCTGCGGTCAGCCCATAGCCATCGCGCGTGCGTTGCCCTGCCTCCTGGTAGGGGATCCTCTCGAGGATCCCGTGCTCCACCAGCGCGTCCAGTCGCGCACTGAGCACGTCGGTTGCGATGCCCAAGGAATCCCGGAATTGCGCGAAGGTGCGCTTGCCAAGGTGTGCCTCGCGAAGCAGCAGAAAGCTCCACGAGTCGCTGAGAACCCCCAGACTGCGGGCGATGGCACATTGGCCCATCAATGCATCCGTCAAGGCTTGCGACTTTCTAGGCATGTTCCAATTCTAACGCTGGCTCCCGACGGCAATTCCACGGCCATGCGCTACCCAGCTCGCGTTGGGCACCCGACTCAGTTGCCCGATGCAAGCTGCAGCTCTCCCCTGCCGAAGGAGAAATTCTCCTTCGGCACCGGAATCAGTGCGATGAATACGTCGTCGGCACGGATACCCAGCGCTTCGACGACATTCTCGCAGATCGCATTCGTGAGCAGTCTCTTGTCCGCCAGGGGTCGCTCGGCAGTGAACAGCACGGTGATGATCACTGCATCGCCGCTGCGATTCATCCCCATGTATCCGGCGTCCAGGTAGAGCTCGTCCGGGTTGTGCGAGGTGATTGCGACGAACTGATCCTCGGCAGGAATCCCCAGGGCCTCGTTTAGCGCCCTCGGCAGCACCGCTGCCAGCGCACGCTTCTGTGCGGAGGTGAATCGACTCTCAGGGACATGGACCTGAAATACCGGCATTGCCAACAACCCTTCATGTTGCCTAATGTCACGCGTTGCAGCCCGACCTGGGTTGCTATAACAAAGCTAGCACCAATAGGATCAAAACAATCGCTCGCACCATATGACTTGCCTTCTAATCGGGAGGTGATGCGTGCGTTGCAGGACATCGAGTCACCGGTGACTTCATCCACATGCCGGCACCTATCAGTTCGACCCGTGGGAGAAATCGGTCGGCGAATGCTTCCGCACGGACCAAGACAATCTGGTGCCGATCACTTATCCCCCGTCGCATCGGGATTCCCCTCCCTTATCGATCACCCCAAGGACAGCCAATGACATCACCGCCCGACCCTTTGACGAACCGTTCGCGCACCATCCGCTACCACAGCCCCGAGGAAGACAAAACGAAGCTGTTCATCCGGACGGGGCTGGAGCAGCTGCGGGCGCTGGCCGACGGCCGGACCCCACCGCCACCGATCAGCAGCCATATCGGGCTGGAATTCGTCTCCGTCGCGGATGGCGATGTCGTGATGACAGCCCAGCCCGACGAGTCGCATTACAATCCAATTGGCTCGGTCCATGGCGGATTCTTTGCCACGCTTCTTGACTCGGTGTGCGGGTGCGCCGTGCACAGCACCCTGCCTGCAGGAGTCGGGTACACGAGCCTGGAAATCAAGGTCTCCTTCCTGCGGCCAATCACCGCAGAAACAGGCCCCGTCACCGCCCACGGCTGGGTCACCCGCCGCGGCAAGAGCGCCGCTTTCGCCGAGGCCGACATCCGGGACAGTGAGGGCAGGGTGTTGGCCACTGCCTCGAGCACCTGCTTGCTCATCCATCCGGATCCCGCCAGATGACCCGGCCAAACCCGGTCTTGCCTGAGAGCATTTCCCCTCCCGGCCGCCGCCTGGGCAGGCGTGGGGCGTTCTGGGCGGCGGCATCCGTGCTCGCTTTGGTGCTTTGGTCCTCGGGAGCCCCAAGCACGCTCTATCCGATCTATGCGGCGCAGTGGGGATTGACACCGGTCATCGTCACCACGGTATTCGCGGCCTACCCGCTCGCGCTGCTCGTCGTCCTTCCGATCCTTGGGAACCTCTCCGACCAGTTCGGAAGGCGATTGGTCATGGTAGCCGGCGTCGCACTCATCGCCGCTTCTGCCCTGATCTTTGCCTTCGCTCCCAATGTGGCATTCCTGTTTGCCGGGCGCGTGCTGCAAGGAGCCGGCGCGGGATTGGCGATGGGCGCCGGGACCGCTGCGCTCATGGAGAACAACCCCACGAGCAGCCCTCGTTTCGCCAGCTCCATGGCGACCGTGGCCACCGCGACCGGCCTCACCCTGGCCCTCGTGGTCAGTGGCGCGTTCGCGCAGTACTTACCGATGCCCTTGTTCTCGAGCTACGCAGTGCTGCTCGTGTTGTCCTTCGCATCCATCACGGCGCTGTTGTGCACTTCCGACGACAGGCCGGCCCGGAACCGAAGGTGGCGACCCCAGGCACCCAGCGTGCCCCCGGGCATTCGGCTCCGTTTTTCGATCGCCACCTTGTCGGTGGCCCTGGCCTATTGCGTGGGTGCCATTTTCCTCTCCCTCGGCGCGCACATGATCACCGAGTTCACCCAAACTGCGAACACCGCGATCGTTGGCCTCCTGCTGGGATGCTCGGCAGCGGCCATCGGAATCACCGCACTTTTCTTGTCGCGCGTCCCGGCTCACGCCTCGGTCTGGGTGGGAGCATCCCTCACTGTCCTGAGCCTCGGGCTCATGGCCGCCGCCAGCATGTTCGGGTCGATCTCGCTCTTCCTAGGCTGGTGCATCGTCGGCGGGATCGCCTACTCCTTCGCTTTTACCGGAGGTCTCGGTCTCATCAACCAAGCCGCTCCCGAAGGCCACCGCGGTGCAACACTGTCGCTGCTCTATTTGATCGCCTACGCCTTCCAGGCAGGCACCGCCATCGGCGTTGGCGCACTCGCGACCAGCAACAGCCTAAGCGCCGCTGTTGGGATCGCTGCACTGTCGCTGGCAGGCTTGAGCACCTCGCTATTCGTTCTCATGATCGTCGATATCAGGAAGCGACAATCGGACCGCGACCCATCCCCCGCATCAACCGAACGCACTTGACCCACTCCGGTCCATGCTTCCACGGGCCGCACCCGGGAAGAACGCCGCCGCCAAGTCACTGCGCGACTTGTGACGCAGCGTACGTGCTGTGGAGCTGTGCGCTCCAGTGATGAAACACGCTCGGCCGTAGCAACTACGTGTCCGCCACTGGCGCCTCGGCTGCGTCGAGGAAGCACAGCGTTCTGTCCAAAGCCGTCAGTGAGTCCCACTTGAATCAAAACATGAGTATACTCAATTATGAGCATACTCGGGCATGTCTTGTTGTGGAAGTTCGGAGTTGGGCATGCACGGGTACTTTGCCACTGATCCCCTTAACGCCAATTCTGCAGTTCCGGTTATCGCTGGCAGGCACTAATCATCGAACGTGAAGGAGCCATATCATGAAGGCTTTCGCTATTAGCCGGTACAAGGGTCCGCTGAAGGCAGTGGAAATCCCCGAGCCCGTGGTCGGCGAGCATGATGTCCTCATCCAGGTGCGAGCCGCGGGACTGAACCAACTTGATGAGAAAATCAGGGCCGGCGAGTTCAAGCAAATACTTCCCTATCAACTTCCACTAACCCTTGGACACGACGTTGCAGGTGTCGTACAACAAGTTGGTGCGAAGGTGCAGGCGTTCAAGCCTGGCGACGAGGTGTTTGGGCGCCCACGCAAGGACAGCATTGGGGCTTTTGCCCAACGAATCGCGGTGCCCGAAGCGGATTTGGCACTGAAACCGGCATCGATCAGCTTCGAGGAAGCAGGCTCAGTGCCGCTGGTGGCCTTGACCGCATGGCAGGCCCTGGTTGAGCGGGGCAGTGTCCAGCCCGGACAAAAAGTACTCATTCATGCAGGTGCCGGCGGGGTGGGCTCGTTTGCCATTCAGCTTGCCAAGCATCTTGGAGCGAGCGTAGCCACCACGGCCAGCGCATCCAACGCAGATTTCGTTCGCGAGCTTGGCGCCGACACCGTCATTGATTACCGGAGCGAGAACTTTGAACAGCTGCTCTCCGGTTATGACTTGGTGCTCGATAGCC
Source organism: Arthrobacter sp. C2 (assembly GCA_024207135.1). Taxonomy (GTDB): domain Bacteria; phylum Actinomycetota; class Actinomycetes; order Actinomycetales; family Micrococcaceae; genus Paeniglutamicibacter. Next base: position 908,930 of record CP042428.1, read on the forward strand.
TCGGCGGAGAAAACCTCAAGAAGTCCCTCCGTATCCTCAAGCCAGGCGGGAAGGCTATCGGTATCTCCGGGCCGCCGGACCCGGCCTTTGCCCGCGAGGCGGGCCTGAACCCGGTACTGCGCCTGGCGATCACCGGACTCAGTGCCGGAATTAGGCGCCAGGCCAAGGGCCTTGGGGTGAGTTACGAGTTCTTGTTTATGAAGGCCAGCGGCGAGCAGCTAAGTCAGCTCGCTTCCCTCATTGATGCGGGCGCAGTACGCCCGGTGGTTGGACGGGTCTTCCCCTTCGACCAGACCGTTCAGGCACTGGAGGGTCTTGCTCAGGGCGGTATCCGCGGCAAGGCCGTGATCAGCTTGCCCTAAGCGCGAACATCTGCCGAGCCCGGTCGAAACCGCTCGAAGCCCGTGCACCCAGGAACGTCTCATGAACACAAATAGTCATGTACCCAGTGGCACAGCTGCATCCTATAGGGATGCTCCGGGACGGAGCATCTCCGCAGACGGCGTTGGCTATGCCTACCGCGAGTTGGGCCCCAAGGGTGCAGTCCCGGTCATCTTCCTTGTCCATTTGGCAGCAACGTTGGATAGCTGGGACCCGCGCGTTGTTGACCCCATTGCCCGGGATCACCACGTCATCACCTTTGATAATCACGGGGGGCGCATCCACGGGTCAGGTTGCCGGCGATGTCAAAGAAATGACACAAGATGCGTACTCGTTCATCAAGGCCCTGGGTTTCGACACCGTAGATGCCTTTACGCTATCCCTCGGAGGGATGGTCGCCCAGAGCCTGGCGGTCATGCACCCCGAGTTGGTCCGCAAGCTTATTCTCATGGGAACCGGCCCCAAGGGCGGCAAGAGCACGGACAGGTTTAAGCCAACCACCTACCTCGACACGGCCCGTGCGGCGTTGAGCAGCTCGGACCCAAGGAGTTCTTGTTCTCCACTCGGGACGCCGACGGCAAGCGGGCAGCGAAGGAATTTGTGAAACGTCTTCAGGAACGCACTGCGGACCGCGATGCACCCATCTCATTCAAGGCGTTTCAGGCTCACTGAAGGCCATCAAAAACTGGGGCCGTGCGGCATCCATGGATCTGGCCATGACTATCCAGCCCGCCCAGATCGCCAACGGTGACGATGGCCGCATGGCGCTGACCCGTTTCTCCGAAGATCCGCACCAACGGATCAGCGGCTCCGAGCTGGTCATCTACCCGGGAGCGGGCCACAGAAGCATCTCCCCGTTCCACGAGCAATTCACTTCCTCAGCCATTGAATTCCTCGACCGGCCGCCTCTCAACAAAAACCCTACCCCCGGGGGCCGAGGACCCAACCACGTTTCCCTCCTGCCCAGAGGTTCCCACTCAACGGCATGAAAAGTAGCCAGCCCCAAGAGTTTGGGGCTGGCTACTTGTCATTGGTCATCCGTCGAAAGCGTGGGGCTCTGCAACCCGAGCGCTCCGCCGGCGTTCTTCATCACCGGCGGTGCACCCATTTACGTCGTCGTGCGGGCCAACTGCGGATACAGCGCTTCGAGTGGGGCGCTAAGCCCGGCCTTCAGCTGTTCCGATGTTTCATCGGCAAGAACCTCGTGCTTGCCGGCAGCAACGGCATCAAAGACGATGTTCACCAGGTCCGCCGGGGCGGTCTTCGGATCGGTCGAGTTCGCGGCCATGGGCGTGTCGACATAGGCAACGTGCACCCCGACGACGTGCACGCCGGCGGGGGCCAGCTCCAGGCGTAGCGAGTTCGTTGCCGACCACAGGGCCGCCTTGGTGGCGCTGTAGATTCCTGCGACGGCATACCAACTCAGTGCGGAGTGCATGTCGATCAGCACCGAGTTGTCGTTTGCCGACAGAGCAGGGGCAAACGCCCTGGCAACAAACAAGGGTCCGAGGAAGTTGGTTTCCACGTTGGCCCGGATTTCTTCGTCGGTGTGGGAAAGGATTCCGGCGCTGGCCACCGAGGCTCCGGCGTTGTTGATCAACACCGTCACGTCCCCGGCAGCGTCAACTGCTCCCTGGATGGATGCATGGTCGGTGACGTCCAGGGCCAGTGGAACGATCCGCTCGTCATCCCAGGCACGGGGATTGCGGGCGGTGGCATAGACCTTGCTCGCGCCACGGGCGAGGGCTTCGTGGACAAAATGGGTTCCGATGCCACCGTTTGCACCGGTAACAAGGACGACTGCGCCGTGAAGTGGAGACATGTTCTTGGGCTTTCTTTTGGTTGGAGGTGGGGCGAGACTAGGCGTGCGCCAAGGTGGGGTAATCGACGTATCCGGCTTCGCCGCCGCCGTAGAGGGTTGCCGGGTCCAGCTCGTTGAGCGGAGCATCGGTGCGCAGGCGTTCGACAATGTCCGGATTGGCCAGGGCGAATCGGCCCAACGGGGCAATATCGGCAAGGCCTGCGTCGATGTCGTCGGCAATCTGCTCGCGGGTGCGACCGTAACGGACAACCAGCAGCGCGGTGGGCCAAATCTCCCGGAGCGAGCGCAGCAGCTCGTCGTCGCCAACGTGGTGCAGGTGCAGGTAGGCAAGGTTCAGGTTCGCCAGTTCCCCGACCAGGTGGCGATACTGTGCCCGCACGCTTTCGGTCTCACCCTCGTTGATTCCACCCAGCGGCATGGCCGGGGAGAGACGAATGCCGACGCGGTCGGCCCCGATTTCCTCAACAATCGCCCGCGTGACCTCGATGACGAACCTGGACCGGTTCTCCACCGAGCCGCCGTATGAATCGGTGCGGTGGTTGGAGTTCGGGGAGAGGAACTGGTGCAGCAGGTATCCATTGGCCCCGTGGATTTCCACCCCATCGGCCCCTGCGGCAATCGCGGAGGCCGCGGCGTGGCGGAACTCGGCGATCACGGTGCCGATGTCATCGGGGCTGAGCTCACGCGGAACCGGCATCTTCTGCGGCCCGGTCGGCGTCACGATGTCCTGGTCTGCGGAGATCGCCGAGGGTGCCACGGGCACGCGGTGGTGGGGTGTGTTGTCCGGGTGCGCCGAGCGGCCGGCATGCATCAGCTGGATGAACAGCGAACCGCCGCCGGCGCGCACGGCTTCGGCGACCTTGGCCCAGCCAGCAATGTGCTCGGGAGTGTAGATACCCGGGGTGTTCAAATACCCCTGCCCGTCGGACGAAGGCTGCACACCTTCGGTAATGATGAGGCCGAGGGAAGCACGCTGCCCGTAGTACGCCGGGGCAAGATCGCCGGGAGTGCCGTCGGGATTGGCTCGATTGCGGGTCATGGGGGCCAGCGCGAGTCGGTGCGGAAGCTCTACGCGGCCGAGGGCGAACGGTTGCCAGAGAGAGGTCATGGCCATGGTGCAGAAGTCCTTTACTTGGGTGGATCGTGGACATCGGTACAGCAAGCGGCCAAGCTGAACGCCTTGGGCCCTCGTGGGAGAATGAATGGACACATGCCCACGCCATACCGACTCCACTCATAACTGAGTGTAGTCACATTTTATTCCCGAAAGGACCCTGATGCCAGTCGTCTCCCAGCCGATCGGCCGACGCGAGCGAAACAAGCAGGCCAAGCTCGACCGGATCGTGGCTGCCGCTCGAGAGCTCTTTGCCGAACATGGGGTGGATGAGGTCACCACGCAGCAAATCGCCGACAAGGCGGACATTGGCACCGGCACCCTCTTCCTCTACGCCAAGTCAAAGGGCGAACTGCTCCTGCTCGTGCAAAACTCCGGGTACGCGGATGCGCTGGCCAGGGGCAGGAGCGCCGCCGAATCAATCACCGATACCCTTGAGGCGGCCATGGCGATCGTCCGCCCGGTGGTGGAATGCAATCGAACCCAGATCGACAACGGTCGGACCTACCTGCGGGAAATGGTTTTCGGCGACCACGAGGAACCGCACCACCGCGACGCACTGGAGCTCTCGGCCCAGACCGAGGAAGCCGTTGCCGAGGTATTGCGGCGGGACAAACGCATTCAATCCGAAAATGCACCCGCGCTCGCTCGGATCATCTCCGCGATCATGTTCCTGGCCATGGCAGCCAGCGTCAACGCGACCAAGACCGTCGATGAGCTCGCACAGGACCTCCGGGCCCAGATCCGGGTCCTGTTGCAGGGCTGAAACCGCCTGCGGTGTGCTGACGATGAAGACGCCGAAGGCGGCCCGCAAGTGGCAGGCCTGGGCCGCTACCGGCAAGTCGCCCAACGCCACGCTCGCGGATCAGGCCGCCCGAAGTGCCTGATCCGCCTTGACGTGCCGCGGCACGGGCTCGGCCGGAAGATCATATGGGTGGCCGAGGCCCGGTAGCCGGCGGAGTGCAAGCCTGTTCGGACCCGGCTCAGGCCGGGCGCTGCTCCGGGCTGGTGGTCTTGGCCGGGTCCCGCTCGATCGAATCGCCCAGCGCCGCGTCGATGTCTGCCATCATTTCCGGCGGGATGACCACACCCGCGGCCTGCGCGTTTTCGGTGACCTGTTCCGGGCGCGAGGCTCCGACGATGGCCGAAGCCACGTTGGGATTCTGCAGCACCCAGGCGATGGCCAGCTGCGACATCGCCAGGCCCAAATCGGCGGCGACGGGACGGAGCTTCTGCACGCGCTCGAGCACCCCGGCATCCAGGAACCTGGCGATGGTGTTCATTCCGCCCAACGCGTCCGTGGCACGGCTTGCGGCCGGCGGCGGCTGGCCCGGCAGGTATTTTCCGGACAGCACACCCTGGGCCATGGGCGACCAGACGACCTGCGAGATTCCCAGTTCAGTCGCGGCCGGGACCACCTGTGCCTCGATCACGCGCCAGAGGGCCGAGTACTGCGGCTGGTTCGACACCAGGGAGAAGCCCGCCTCCCGGGCCAGCGACTGGCCCGCGCGCAGCTGCTCGGCGTTCCACTCCGAGACCCCGATGTACAGGGCCTTGCCGGAGCGCACGACATCGGCAAAGGCCGAGATGGTTTCCTCCAGGGGCGTGTCGTGGTCGTAGCGGTGGGCCTGGTAGAGGTCGACGTAGTCCATGTGCAGGCGCCGCAGCGAACCGTTGATGCCCTCCATGATGTGCTTGCGCGAGAGCCCGGTGTCGTTGGGCCCCTTGGGCCCCACGGGCCAGTAGACCTTGGTGAAGACCTCCAGGGACTCTCGGCGCCGGTTTTTCAGCGCCGCTCCCAGCACCTGCTCGGCGACCCCGTTGGCGTAGACGTCGGCGGTGTCGAAGGTGGTGATGCCCGCATCCAGCGCCGCCTGCACGCAGGCGGTGGCCACGTCGTTGTCGACCTGGGCGCCGTGGGTCAGCCAGTTGCCCAAGGTGATTTCGGTGATCTTGAGCCCCGAGGCCCCGAGGAAGCGGTAGTCCATGGGGCCGAGCCTATGCCCGGGCCCCGGGACGGACAAGGGGCCGGATGTCAGTCGGCCAGGGCGAGGTATTGGTGGGTGAAGGCAATGGACATGCCGCCCTCCCCGACCCCGGCGGCCACGCGCTTGACCGATCCGGAGCGCACGTCCCCGATCGCGAAGATCCCCGGCACGCTGGTTTCCAGCGCGAACGGGCGGCGCGACTGGTCCCAGGCGGCGGCGTCGGCCGCATCCGGCCCGGTGAGGATGAACCCGTGGCCGTCGCGCGCGATGTGCGCGGGCATCCACCCGGTGACGGCATCGGCGCCGATCATCACGAACACCGCCGGGCTGGGGCGCAGCTCGCTTGTGCCGCTCGAGGTGTCCAGGATTTCGATGGCGTGCAGGGACGTGTCCCCCTCCAGCGCGGTGATCCGGCAATTCGGCTGCACGTGGATGGCGGCGGTGGCCTCGATCTGCTCGATGAGGTAGCTGGACATCCGGGCGGCCAGCGAGGGCCCGCGCAGCAGCATGGTGACGGTGCGGGCATGCCGGGCGAAGAAGATCGCCGCCTGCCCGGCCGAGTTCCCCGCCCCGACGATGAAGATGTCCTGGCCCTGGGCCAGCGGCGCGTCGCTGTGCGCGGCCCCGTAGTACAGGCCGTTGCCCAGGAAGCGCTCGGCCCCGGCGATGTCCAGAGTCCGCCAGGCCACGCCGGTGGCCACGATGAGCGCGCGCGCGCGCAACGTGTCTCCCCCGTCGAGCGCGACCCGGCGGGACTCGGCGTCGATGCCGCAGGCGGTGCGGGTGACGACGATTTCCGCGCCGAGGCGGGTGGCCTGAGTCAGCGCGCGGGAGGCCAGGTCGTCCCCGGAGATCCCGTAGGGGAAGCCGGTGTAGTTCTCGATGCGGGTGGAGGTCCCGGCCTGCCCGCCGGGAGCCAGCTGCTCGATGACCACGGTGCGCAGGCCCTCGGCCGCGGCGTTGACGGCGGCGGTCAGCCCTGCCGGTCCCCCGCCGAGGATCACCACGTCGTAGTCGGTGGCGGCCGGCACCACCTCCAACCCCACGGCCTGGGCCGCAAGGCGCATCGGCGGGTCCGCGTACCGGGTGCCGTCGCGCAGCTCGAGTACCGGGTACGCGGCCCCGTCCTGCGGAGCCTCGAGGGTGGTGGTTTCGAAGGCTACGTGGTTGCGGGTCAGGAAGGTGGAGAGTTCGCGCACCTTTCCGTGGCGCCGCGGACCAATCACGCGGGCCACCGCATCGGGTTTTTCGGCCGCGAGCTCCTGCAGCGAGTCGAGGTAGCGCCGGGCCAGCGAACCGACCTTCTCCGGGACCGAGGGCGCCATGGCGGCCAGCGTGTAGTAGCCGGCCACGTCGAGCTTGATGATCCTCGCGGCCCCGGCTGCACGCCCGCTGGCCGGGAAGTTGGTGCTCAGGGTCAGCGGGACCTCGCCGAAGAACTGGCCGGGTTTGCGGGTGCCGATGACCCGTTCGATGCCGGCGACCACCTTGGTGATCTCCACCAGGCCCTCTATGACCACGATCAGGGCGCGTTCGTCGCCCTCGTGCAGGAAGTATTCCCCGTCCAGCAGGTGGATGTCTTCCACGGCCCCGGCCAGGTGGCCCAGCACCTCCGGGGGCAGCGGGGCGAAGGTCTTGACCGTGCGCAGTTCGTCGATGCCGATCATCGCCGTCCGGCCCCGGGCTCGATTCGGGGCGCTGAAGTCGCGGGCGTTGCGTGCTGCGGGAACCTGCTCATGTGCCGAATCTATGCCCGCCAAGATGCGGGGTCAATGGATGGGTGGGCGTCGCGTCCTGCCGTGTGTCTTTGGCACCCGACCCACCCTTGGGCACCTGCTGCCTGGGTGCCGGGGGGCGGGGTTCCTCGGCAGTCGAAACGTGGCCGCGGGCCTTGTGTCGTGCCGGGGAAGCCGGGCATTTCGGCAGGCCGGCGACTGGCCTGATATCCAGGTCGGCTAAAGTGCCCCGGGCGGTTCTCCGCTTGCCCACCGCGCCGAGGCCACATCGAAGCGGAGGAAGCACCCACCGAGGACGGTTGGCCGGTGACGGCCGAATCGCGATCCGCGGGATGAAGGGCTCAGCTCCGTTGGGGTTTGGCGCGGAAGTGGCCGGGCACGAGTTTTTCGCCCCGGTAGTGCGGGCCAATCCAGATTCGATCGCCCGTGGTCGGGCCCGTCACGGACCGGGTCCCTTTCCCCGGGGCGAGGTCGATCACGGTCGGTTCCGCACCAGCGTTAAGCTCCTGGACCCGTCCACGGTTTGCGCCCTCGAACGCCAGCTTCATCGATTCGACCTCATCCGATTCGGCGCCGAGCGCCAATGCATCCTGTGCCCAGTGTGAAACGGCTGCGTTGATCGCACGAAGCCGATCCACGGCCGCGGCACGTGTGAGCCGGAAAGAGTCCAGGTGGTCAAGGAGCTCCAGGACATTTCGGTCAGACACATCCCCGTCGGGAACCAACGGCGTTTCGGATGTCCCGCTTCTCATGGGGTTGACATCGAAGGAGGGAGACAGGCGCCAACCGCTCTCGTGCCGCAGCAGGCCATGGTTGCGCATGTGGTCGTCGATGTTGTTGACCATGGCCCCGAATGCGGCCCTGCTGAACATTTCGTTGGCATCCGCGGTCGGCGACGCGGATATCAGGGCGATTTCCCGTGCCAGCCTGACATAGTTGGGATGCTCGTAGGTATCCAGTTGAAGCGCTGTCCTGGCACTCATGTAGGGGATCCTGGTTTCCCCCACTCGGTCGAACCGCTCGGTGAGGAATATCTGGCTGTGGGAATTCAGCCGCATCAGCCGGGATGGCTGTACCCGGATGCCGGCCCGTTGCTGCAGCACCATTGCAACCATTTCCCAGAGTTGGACGTTGCCCCGGTCCGATGTCTTGGGAAACTTGGCCAGCAGCATCGTTCCGTCATCATCGCGAATCCAGGCCTTTGGCTGGGCACCTCCAGGAGAGGAACCGGCGCCGATGAGCAAGCTGTTTCGCTCGTCAATGACGCCGGTTTCCTCGTAGGTCCTTGCTTCGGCGGCCAATTCCGTGACATCACGGATCCCCGCCGATTCACCCCAGGTGGAAAGGAAGTTTCCGTTCTCGCGAAACCGCAGTGCCCCCTGCCTGGTCTTGTCGTTGACCAGGAGCAGCCTTGAGACCGCGGTGTTGCTTGGCATGGGGGTTTTCGTGGCTCTTGCCCGAAGCCTGGCCTGTTCATGCAGCAGCCGCTGCCCCCATGCATCCGGGGCGGCGTCCATGAACGAACCAAAGATCTCCCGCCCCATGGTGGGCCGCTGTTCGCCTCGGAGCAACGGCAATTCCGGAGAGATTTCGAAGGAGGACCCTTCCCCGAGCCAGGCATCGGCGTAGCTGAACGTGATGTGTTCCAGCGGCGAATGGCGTTCGGATTCCACCTCCATGGTGCCGGCCTTGGTGTCGTTGACAAGGACGTCGATGGTTCGAATTTCCCTGCGGGAACGAGAAGCCATCAGTTCCTCCTGGGAGCCCGTTGGCGGCTGAGCATGTAGGCCCGCGCTCGACCCAGATCCGTATTCAGCGGGTCGACCGCCGCATCGATCCGGTCACTGACGCCAAGCACCTTGGCGACCGTCAAGAAGTTTTCCAATTTGCCGCCCGTCCCCTGCTCCAGCTTGATCAAGGTGGAACGGGAGATGTTGGCCCGTTCGGCGACCAGCTCCTGGGAAAGCCCCAGGATGATGCGCCAATCGCGCAGGTGCACACCGAGCCGTTCCATTTCCATCATCTCGTCCACCTAACGTAGCTATTGACCAACTCTAGCATTGATAGCGTCTACATATAGCTACATTATCGCGCTATTTCAACTGCCCTGCAGGGATGCAGTGCAGGACCGTGCTTCCTCCAGGACGCCGCACGGACTGGGAAACCAGAAGGGGCGGAGCTTCCGGAAGAACCGGAGGCGCCGCCCCTGTGGGATGGGAACCGAAGACTAGTGGGTGTCCTCGGCCTCGATCTCGGTCTTGTCGCCGCTCCACTGGGTGTGGAACGAGCCTTCAACGTCGACGCGGTTGTAGGTGTGCGCGCCGAAGAGGTCGCGCAGGCCCTGGGTCAGCGCTGCAGGCAGTCGCTTGCGGCGCAGGCCGTCGTAGTAGGCCAGCGAGGAGGAGAACACCGGCACCGGCACGCCGAGCTGCACGGCGGTGGAGACCACGCGGCGCCAGGCCGGAAGCGCGGCGGCGATGGCCTCGGAGAAGGCGGGGGCGAAGAGCAGGTTGGCCGGCTTTTCCTCGGCGGCGTAGGCCTTGGTGATGTCGGCCAGCAGCGCGGCGCGGATGATGCAGCCCTCGCGCCACAGCGAGGCGATCTCGTCGAGCTTCAGGTCCCAGTTGTATTCCTTGCCCGCGGAGGTGAGCATGTCCAGGCCCTGGGCATAGGAGACCAGCTTGGAGGCGAAGAGCGCCTGGCGCACGTCCTCGACGAAGTTTTCGCCCAGTTCCACGGCGATCTCGTGCCCGGCCAGGACCTCCTGGCCGATGGCACGCTGGTCGCGCTGCGAGGACAGGCCGCGGGCGAACACGGACTCGGCGATGGCCGAGGTCGGGGAGCCGAGGTCCAGGGCGGACTGCACGGTCCAGCGGCCGGTGCCCTTCTGGCCGGCGGAGTCGACGATGACATCGACCAGCGGCTTGCCGGTCTTGGCGTCGACGTGGGCCAGGACCTCTGCGGTGATCTCGATGAGGAAGGAGGCCAGCTCGCCCTTGTTCCATTCGGTGAAGATCTCGGCCTGGGCCGCGGGCTCGATGCCGGCGCCGCTGCGCAGCAGGTCGTAGGCCTCGCCGATGACCTGCATGTCGGCGTACTCGATGCCATTGTGGACCATCTTCACGAAGTGCCCGGCACCGTCGGTGGAGATCCAGGCGCAGCACGGGGCGCCGTCGATGGCCTTGGCGGAGATCTTTTCGAGCATCGGGCCCAGCGCGTCGTAGGACTGCTTCGAGCCGCCGGGCATGATCGAGGGGCCCAGCAGGGCGCCCTCCTCGCCGCCGGAGACGCCGACGCCCACGAAGTGCAGGCCCTTTTCGGCCAGCGCGGCCTCGCGGCGGCGGGTGTCCACGAAATTGGAGTTGCCGCCGTCGATGATGATGTCGCCCTCTTCGAGCAGCGGCACCAGGGAGTCGATGACCGAGTCGACCGGGCCGCCGGCCTTGACCATGATCAGCACGCGGCGGGGAACCTCGAGGCTCGCGACCAGTTCCTCCATGGTCTCGGTGCGGATGAAATCGCCCTCGTCGCCGTGGGCTGCCAGCAGGGCGTCGGTCTTGGCGACCGAGCGGTTGTGCAGTGCGACGGTGTATCCGTTGCGGGCGAAGTTCCGGGCGAGGTTTGCGCCCATGACGGCTAGGCCGGTGACGCCAATCTGTGCAGGCATGAAGTCTCCATCGTTGCGATTTTGCTGGGCCGGGCGGATACCGGCACGAAAGAGCACCGGGCACGGCTCCGTGACTTCTTTCCACTTTAGTTTGTCCGGTGCATCCATTGCCAGACGAACACGCGCCGTTGCCATAAGTTGCCCCGGAAACGCGCGCTTTCGTCCGTGGTCACACGGGCGTTTGGGGACCGGAATACCGATAAGGTTGATTCATGCCCAAGTCTTTGCACCAACGCGCGATTGAACACGTCGGAAGCCGCATCGTCGACGGTTCCATCCCCGCCGGCGAAGTGATCCTGGCCGCAGAGCTGGAAAGCGAACTGGGTGTCTCGCGTTCGGTGATCCGCGAGGCGGTCCGCGTGCTGGCTTCGGCCGGGCTGGTGGTCTCCACCAAGCGTGTCGGGATCCGGGTGCTGGGCCCCGAGGACTGGAACCCCTTTGACCCGCTGGTGATCCGCTGGCGGCTGGCCGGGGGCGGCCAGGGGGCGCAATTGCGGTCGCTGACCGAGCTGCGAGTCGCCGTCGAGCCCATGGCCGCGGAACTTGCCGCGGAACACGCGCCGGCGGAATTCTGCGGCGAGCTGCTGAACCTGGCGGCCCGGATGCGCCATGCCGGACGTTCCGGGGACCTGGGCTCGTTCCTGGAACTGGATATCCGCTTCCACGCGATGGTGCTGGCCGCCTCGGGCAACGAGATGTTCGCGAACCTGGCCAATCCGATCGCCGAGACGCTGCGCGGGCGCACCGAACTGGGATTGATGCCCGAGCGTCCGCATGAGGAGGCCCTCGCCTGGCACCAGGCGGTGGCAGATGCGATCTCGGCCCACGAACCGCACCTGGCGCGGGAGTCCATGGAATTGATCATGCGCCGCACCAACCAGGAGATCTGCGGGGTCTGGGCGCACGCCCCGCGCCTCTTCCCGCAACCGCGCGCCTAGTCCGCCAGCCGTTCCAGGTGCGCGGGCCGCGGCCCGCGCACCTGCGGGAATCAATGTCCGCGCGGGGATGAGAAACCGGGGGCGCCGGAGCTATGCTGGGGCCATGTCCAGGTTCCCTGAGCCGTGCCGGAACTGCGCCCGCCGGGTGCCTGGCATTCCGTGCCCCGCACCGGATCCGGCCGTTCCGCATCCCCCGCACCGAGTCCCCGACTCCGGGTGCGGGCCCTGGCGCCAGCGGCGCGTCTCGCTTGCGGCATCCGGTTCGGTCGGCGGAGGGACACGAACGTGAGCACCGTTGCCGCAATGGTCGTCGAGGCGCTGGCCCGCCTGGGCGTGCAGACCGTATGGGGCGTGGTGGGCGACGCCCTGAATCCCCTGACCGACGCGATCCGCACCCACGGGGGAATCGAATGGATCGGGGTGCGGCACGAGGAGGTCGCAGCCTTTGCCGCAGGCGCCCAGGCCCAGCTGACCGGGACTTTGGGGGTGTGCGCGGGAACCGTCGGACCCGGTTCACTCCACCTGCTCAACGGCCTCTACGACGCGAAGAAGTCCCATGCGCCGGTGCTGGCGATCTGCGGGCAGGTGCCCAGCGGGGAAATCGGGTCCGACTTCTTCCAGGAGGTCAACAACGACGTGGTCTTCGCCGACGTGGCGCTGTTCGCGCACACCGTGACCTCGGTGGCGCAAATGCCGTACCTGCTGGAGCAGGCCGTCAACGCCGCGCTGGCCGGCCGCGGCGTCGCGGTGCTGAGCATCCCCGGGGACATCGGCGGTGCGGCGCTGCCCCGGGAGGCGCTCCCGCGGTTCGTGGACGTCGCGGCTCCCGTTGCCCCGCACCCTCAGGTGCTGGGGACCATTGCCAAGGAACTGAACCGGGCGCGCCGCATCACGATGCTGGTGGGCGCCGGCGCACGCGGCGCGCGGGAGCTGGTGCTGGACACCGCCCGGAAGCTCGCCTCCCCGATGGTGCTCACGCTCAAGGCCAAGGAGGGGCTGGAGGATGCAAACGTGTTCCAGGTGGGCCAGGCCGGGCTGATCGGCAACCCGGCGGCCGCCCACGCGCTGGAACGCTGCGAGGTGCTCTTGATGGTGGGCACCGATTTCCCGTACCGGGATTCCTACCCGTCGGGCAAGGTGGTCATCCAGATCGATGCGGCCGGTGCGCACATCGGGCGGCGCACGGCCGTGGACGTAGGGGTCGTCGGCGATGCCGGGCTCGCCCTGGCGGGGTTGCTGCCGCTGCTGGACACCAAGACCGACCAGAGCCACGTGCTCGATGCCCGCACCCGCTACCTGGCCTGGACCAAGCGGCACCTGTCGCTGGCGGACCCGGAGCACGACGCGCACCTCACCGGGAGGGTGCGGGCCATCGCGGACAACCCGGGCCACGCGATCCGGCCCGAGGCGGTCGCCGCCGCGATCGACCGGCTCGCCGGAGACGACACCATCTTCACCTCGGACACCGGCATGTCAACGGTGTGGCTGGCACGCTTCGTTACGATGCGCGGAACCCGGCGGCTGCTGGGGTCCTACAACCTGGGCTCGATGGCCAACGCCATGCCGCAGGCGCTGGGGGCCAGCGCGCTGGACCGCACCCGCCAGGTGCTGGCCTTCTGCGGGGACGGCGGGCTGAGCATGCTGATGGGCGACTTGCTCACCGCCGTGGCCTACGGCTTGCCGGTGAAGCTGGTGGTGTTCAACAACGGCCGGCTGGGCATGGTGAAGCTGGAGCAGGAGCAGGCCGGGCTGCCGGAATTCGGCACGGTGCTGGCGAACCCCGACCTGGCCGAGGTGGGACGGGCCTGCGGACTGCACGGCATCCGGGTGCAGGATCCGGGCGGACTGGAGGCGGCGATCTCCGAGGCGCTGGCGCACGAGGGGCCGGTGCTGCTGGATGTGGTGACAAACCCTGACGAGGTCTCGATCCCTCCGGACACCACGATCGGCCAGGCGTTGGGGTACGCGAGCGCCAGGCTCAAGGAGTCCCGGGCGCACCTACCCGGTGCCTGAACAGGATCGAACCCGGCGGGAAAACGGCGAAGGCGCCGTCCCGGTCCCCCATGAGGGAAACCGGGACGGCGCCTGGCGTGTCGTGCAGCTGCCTTCCGGATGGTGGCCGGAGGGCTTAGCCTTCGGCGGTGAAGCGCAGCAGCACCTTGCCCGATTCCGCGGAGTTCCTTGCCACGGCGAAGGCCTCCAGCGCATCGTCGACGCCGAACTCGTGGGTGACGACGGCCGAGACATCGAGGGTGCCGTCGGCCAGCGCTGCAAGCACGTCATCGATCTCGTCGTTGAACCGGAAGGAACCGACCAGCTCGAGCTCGCGGGTGATCGCCAGGGAGATCAGCGCGGGCTGTTCCCCGGAGGGCAGCAGCCCGACCATCACGATGCGCCCGCCGCGCACCGCGCCGCGGACGGCCGAGGCCAGGCCGTGGTGGTTGCCGCTGGCCTCGATGACCACGTCGGCTTCCACCGCGGCGATGGCGTCCGCGTCGTCGGCCTTCAGGGTCGCGGTCGCACCGGCGGCCGCGGCGATTTCCAGGGGACGATCGAACATGTCAACCGCGATGATCTCGGCGGTTCCGGCGCGCTTGAGCACCGCGACGGCCAGCGCGCCGATGGGCCCGGCGCCGATGACCATGACGCGCTTTCCGGCGACCTCCCCGGCGCGGGCCACGGCGTGCCAGGCCACCGCCGCGGGTTCGGCCAGCGCGGCATCGCGCAGCGAGAGCCCGGCGGGCAATGCGCGCAGCATCCGCGACGGCAGGTTCACGGTGGTGGCAAACGCGCCCTCGGTGTGCGGGTAGCGGGCCGCTGAGCCCAGGTAGGTGCAGCCCGGGGACAGGTTGGGCCGCTCCTGCGGGTAGCGTGCCCCGGTGCCGCCGGGGGTGGCCGGGTGCACGGCCACCATGGTGCCCGCGGCCGGTCCGGTGCCGTCGGCCGCGGCCGCCGTGACGGTGCCGACGATCTCGTGGCCCAGGACCATGGGTGCCTTGAGGATGGATTCCCCCGCCGCCCCGTGGCTCCAGTAGTGCAGGTCCGAGCCGCAGATCCCGCCGTAGGCGATGGCGATCTGCGCCTCGTGCGCCGCGGGTGTCGCGACCTCGATGGCCTCGACGCGCAGGTCGTTTGCCGCGTGGGCGACAACGGCCGTGGCGGTGGTGGTGTTAGACGACAACTGTCATTCCTCCGTCGATGAAGATGGTCTGGCCGTTGACGTAGTCCGAGCCGTCCGAGGCCAGCCACACGGCCGGCCCGGCCAGGTCGGCCACGGTGCCCCAGCGCCCGGCCGGGGTGCGGCCCAGGATCCAGGAGTTGAACTTTTCGTCGTCGACCAGGTTCTGGGTCATTTCGGTGTGGATGTAGCCCGGGGCGATGCCGTTGACCTGCAGCCCGGCCCCCGCCCACTCGGCGGTCATCGCGCGGGTGAGGTTGCGCAGCCCGCCCTTGGCCGCGGTGTAGGCGGCAATGGTGGGACGGGCCAGGTCGGTCTGCACCGAGCAGATGTTGATGATCTTGCCCGCCCCGCGCTGGAGCATGCCCCGGGCCGCTTCGCGGCCCACCAGGAACGCGCTGGTCAGGTTGGTGTCCAGCACGCGCTGCCAGTCGGCGACCTCGAGCTCCAGCAGCGGGACCCGGTGCTGGATGCCGGCGTTGTTCACCAGGATGCGGATCGGGCCGACCTCGGCCTCGATCGCGGCGATGCCGCCGGCCACCGCCTCGGCGTCCGTCACGTCGAACGCGTAGGAGAAGATGCGTTCCTGCCCAAAGCGTTCGGCGAACTCGGCGGCGGTTGCCGCCAGGGTCTCGGTGTTGCGCCCGTGCAGCACGATGGTCGCGCCGGCATCCGCCAGGCCCGCGGCAAGTTCCTTGCCGATGCCGCGCGAGGAACCGGTGACCAGAGCGATGCGGCCGGTGAGGTCAAAGAGGTTGCTGCCCATGAATCTTCCTTTGCTGGTGTGCGAGTCGTACGCAGGTGGAGTCTGCCTAGAAGGCCGCGGCGACGGCGTAGATCAGGTACGCGATGGCGAAGCCGATGACACCGACCAGTGCCTGGCCGACGGTCCAGACCTTCAGCGTGGTCTTGACGTCCATGCCGAAGAAGCGGGAGACCAGCCAGAAGCCGGAGTCGTTGACGTGCCCGGCGAACACGGAACCGGCGGCCAGGGCGAGCACGATGGCCACGACCTCGATCTGGTTCAGGTCGGCGTTGCCCACCACGACGGGCTGGATGATGGCCGCGGCGGTGGTCAGGGCGACGGTGGCCGAGCCCTGGGCGACGCGGACCACGGCGGCGATGATGAAGCCGGCGACGATGATCGGCAGGCCCAGGGCGTCAAGCGAGTCGGCCACGGCATCGCCGATGCCGCTGGCGCGCAGCACAGCCCCGAACATGCCGCCGGCGCCGGTGATCAGGATGATCGAGCAGACCGGGCCCAGGGCCGAGTCGACCACTGTCTCGATGAGCGTCTTGTCCTTGTTCTGCTTGTATCCCAGCAGGTACATGCCCAGCAGCACGGTGATGAGCAGGGCAATGGGGGTTTCGCCGACCAGGCGCAGGATCTGGACCCACTGGGCGCCCTTGTCCACGATCCCGGCCGAGGCCAGGGTGTTCAGTCCGGTGTTCATGAAGATCAGGATCAGCGGCAGCAGCAGCAGGGTCACCACGGTGCCCAGCTTCGGCTTGGAGGCGAAGTCGTGCTGTTCCTGTTCGGTGCCGGCGAGGATGTCGGGGATGGCGATGTTGAACTTGCGGCCCACGTACTTGCCGTAGAGGTGGCCGGCGAAGTACCAGGTCGGCAACGCGACGACGAGGCCCAGCAGCAGGACCAGGCCGACGTTGGCCTCGAGCAGGCCGGAAGCGGCAACCGGGCCCGGGTGCGGCGGCACGAAGATGTGCATGACCGAGAAGGCGGTGGCTGCCGGGAAGGCGTAGCCCAGGAAGGAGCCGCCCAGGCGGCGTGCCACGGTGAAGATGATCGGCAGCATGACCACCAGGCCGGCGTCGAAGAAGATCGGGAATCCGAAGAGCAGCGAGGCGATGGACAGCGCCAGCGGTGCGCGCTTCTCCCCGAACTTGTTGATCAGGGCGTTGGTCAGCACCTCGGCACCGCCGCTGGTCTCGAGCATGCGCCCGAGCATGGCGCCCAGGCCCACGAGCAGGGCCACGGAGGCCAACGTTCCGCCGAAGCCGCCGGTCAGGGTCGGTATCACCGAGGCCACCGGGATCCCGGTGGCGACGGCGGTCAACAGCGAGATGACAACCAGCGCCACGAAGGCGTGGATGCGCCATTTGATAATGAACAGAAGCAGCAGCAGGATCGCGCCCACGGCGATGGAGAGGAGCGCGGGGGTGCCCAGCGTCCAGTTCATGACTAACTCGTCGGTCATCATTGTCCTTCGGAGGTGTAAGTGGTCTCGGGTGGTGGGATGGAACCGGATGGTTCCGGGGGTGCTACGGGGTGTTCAGGGTCCTGGCCACCTGGGCCACGATTTCCTCGGGGGTGAGACTGACATCGACTTCGATGGCGGCCTCGTCCGGTTCGAGGGCTTCGAGGGTGCTCAGCTGCGAGGCCAGCAACGTCGGGGGCATGTATTCGTGGCTGCGTTCATCCAGGCGGTGCTGGATGAGATCGGCCGTGCCGCGCAGGTGGATGAAGACGGTGGACGGCTCGTGGCCGCGCAACAGGTCGCGGTAACTGCGCTTGAGTGCCGAGCAGGCGATGACGGCCGGCGTTCCGCCCTGGACGCTTTCGGAGAGTTCGTCTCCGATGGTTGCGAGCCAAGGAGTGCGGTCGCCGTCGTTGAGCGGATGCCCTGCAGCCATCTTTTCCTTGTTGGATGCGGGGTGCAGGTCGTCTCCGTCGATGAACGCCGAACCGAGCTTCTCGGCCAGCAAGCGCCCCACCGTGGATTTTCCGCATCCGGAAACGCCCATAACGATCATGGGCGGGTAGGCAGGGCTGTTCATCGTCACTCCATCGTGGAACCAGGCTAATGTCGGACATAACTACGTGATGCTCGACATAAATATGATTTATACAGACTAGGACGCGCACGGCCGGGGTGTCAACAGGGGGCATTGATCCAATCTTTCTAACAACCTCGGCAACCCCCGGATCGCCGTCACCGCGCGAAATCCGCGGTGCCCGCTCACCGATTCGACGCAGCCTTCCGGGCCGATTTGCAGCAGTTCCCAGCCAGCACCAAGGTTCTGTTCCTAGCGTGGTTAGGGTTCACGCAAGATCAACGAAGGGAAAACCCGCCATGGGACTCGGAGACAAGATCAGCAACAAGGCACAGGAAGTAGCCGGCGAGGCCAAGGAAAAGCTTGGCGACGCCACGAACAACGAGCAGCTGCAGGCCCAGGGCCTCAAGGACCAGGCCGCGGCAAAGGCCAAGCAGGCCGGGGAACACGTCAAGGACGCAGCCAAGGACATCACCGGCGGCTAGACCCCGGCACCAACCAGCCGAAGCGCCCCAACCCCCGCATGGGGGGTTGGGGCGCTTCCCTGTCCAGCCTCCCCTCGCACGAGGCCAAGACGCAGCCCTCCTGTGGCGGGCCCTTCCCGCCTGGCGTGGTCCGCGCAGCACGGCACGGACACCGGGTCACGGGAGGAACGCGTCCCGGCCAACGAAGCCTGGCCGGAACGGGGCCAGGTGCCGTGGCTCCCCCGCCGAACCACGTCAAATCTGGTTTCCAGCCCGCAGAAGTTCCGCGGCGTACTCGTCGAGGACAGCAAGGAACCCGTCGTGCTGCCACACACGGTTTCGCTCGTATCCCGAACGCTCCACGACAACACCGGCATCCTGGAGCTGGGCCAGCGCACACATGGCGCTGGTTTGCGCTGTCCCCACTAGCCCGGTGACCAGCTCCGTGTTCATGACAGGGTGAGAGACCAGTTGCGGCAGCAGCGCCCACGCCATGGCCTGTGGGCGCAGGCCGGCCAGCGACTCCCTGGCGGCGCCCAGCTCCAGCCCCAGCTTGTCGATCAGTCCGGCGCCCGAGTGCGCCGCGAATCTCGGAGCGGCTGCAAACTGCTCGGAAATCGGGCCGAGCATGGCAGAGGACGTACCCAACCGATCCCGGGCGTGGTTGTCGAAAAACGCACCAATGCCGATACCGCATCCTCGACGTCTGCCGCCGGCAGCGCGGGAACTTCGAGCTGGAGGTTGGCGATCTTCGGCGGGACCGCCGATTCGTACGGCCCGGATCCACGGGCAAGCTGCGCCCGCGAGTTCATTTCGTCCTGCTCGGCAAACCACTGATGGGTTTCAACGCTGATTGGCGGCACCCGCAATGAAACTGCTGGCATGATCCGCACATACCTACAGTTATCGTGAAGCTGTAAGCATGAAGTCGGCTTACTGGCGGTTCCGGCTGAAATGAGACGCAAAAAAGCTCCGGGTCCTGGAATCTCTTCCATGACGCGGAGCTTTTTATTGGTGGGCCCTACCGGGATCGAACCGATGACATTCA
Organism: Arthrobacter sp. C2; assembly: GCA_024207135.1. Lineage (GTDB taxonomy): Bacteria > Actinomycetota > Actinomycetes > Actinomycetales > Micrococcaceae > Paeniglutamicibacter. The sequence continues at coordinate 928,059 of CP042428.1, forward strand.
CGGTGTAAACGTGACGCTCTACCAGCTGAGCTAAAGGCCCCGAAACAACAACTTTCTTCGGAAGATTTCCGTTCCAGTGCGTTGCAACAAGTAGATAATCTAATACACACATCCCTGACTTGGCAAATCGCCGGCGCGTGCCCGTCCCGGAGCACGCAAAGTTGCACCGGCGCCCGCGCCGGGTCGCCGGGCCCGCGTCGTCGGCAGGTCCCCAAGGACCACCTGCCAACGACGCAAGGCCTGGCTGGCTAGGCCTGCTTGTAGCGCTTGCGCACGAAGTAGAGGCCCACGAGGGAAATCACGGCAATTGCCATGTAGTAGAGACTCGGCGCATTCAACGACCCGGTGACGCTGAGCAGCCACGTCAGCACGAGCGGGGCGATGCCGCCAAGCAGCGTCACCCCGACGTTGTAGGTCACGGCCAGGCCGGTGCCGCGGATGGCCGCCGGGAATAGCGAAGACAGCAGCGCCGGCAACGGGCCGAAGTAGAAGGCCATGATCACACCCAGCAGGCCAATGACCAGGATCAGCATCGGGACCGTTGGCTTGGTGACCATCAGCTGGAACAACGGCCAGGCCAGCAGCAGTGCGCCGATCGCGGCATAGGTCATGACCCTGGCCGGACCGATCCGGTCGGCCAGGTGCCCCACGTACGGCACGCCGACCAGCACGACCAACCCGGCCACGACGCCGCCCAGGAACGCGGCGGTGGCGGGGATGCCCAGGTTCTTCACGGCAAAGGTCGGCATGTACAGGATCATGTACACCGAGATGGTTGCCACCCCGATGACCGCCGAACCTGCCAGCAGGCGGCCGTAGTGGTGCACAAACAGGTCCTTCAGCGGGGTCTTGGTCTTCTCTCCCTTGGTGAACTCCTCGGTTTCGTCGAGCTTGGCCCGGATATACAGGCCCACGGGACCGATCAGCAGGCCCACGAAGAACGGCACCCTCCAGCCCCAGCTGTACAGCGCCTCCTCGGAGAGCCACTGGGTCAACCCGTAGCCGAAGGCCGAGGCCAGCAGCATCGAGGCGCCCTGCGCGGCGACCTGCCACGAGGCATAGAAGGCCTTCTTGTGCGGGGCCGTTTCGATCAAGAAGGCGGTTGCCGTGCCGAACTCGCCGCCGGCCGAGAAGCCCTGGACCAAACGGGAAACCAGGATGATCACCGCACCCCACACCCCGACCTGGGCATAAGTCGGCGCGACCGCCATGATCAGCGTGCCGACCATCATCAGCATCAGTGTCAGCGTCAGGGCATTCTTCCGGCCCTTGCGGTCCGCGAAGCTGCCCAGCACCATGCCGCCCAGCGGGCGGATCACGTAGGAGATCGCGAAGGTGGCAAAGGTCAGCAGCAACGCGATCGTGCCGTCCGACTCCGGGAAGAAGTTCTCGGCAATAACGACGGCGAAGGTCGCGTAGACGATGATGTCGAACCATTCCAGGGCGGCACCGATCGAACTGCTGATCACCGCCTTCTTGGCGGCAGCGAGCTGCTGCGGGGTGGCGGCTAATGTCTCAGCCATGGGTTTCTCCTTGGGGGTGGATGTGGCGCCGTGAAGTCGCGGTGCGAATCAGGCGCTCAGTTCGGTGATGAGGTTCTCGATGAAGGCCTCGCACGCGGCGATCTGTTCGAGTTCGATGTATTCGTCCGGGGCGTGGGCCTGGGCGATGTCGCCGGGGCCGCAGACCACGGTGGGGATGCCTGCATTGAAGAACAATCCGGCCTCGGTGCCGTAGGTGGCCTTGTCGGGGCTGGGCGTGCCGCCCAGTTTGGCCGACAGGGCCACGATTCCCGCATCTTCCGGGGTGTCCAGACCGGGGGTCTGTGCCAGCACCGTGAAGTCCACGCGGGCGGCCGGGTTCTGCTGCTGCAGTTCCCCTTCGATGCGCTTGGCCTCGGCGCGGTAGCGTTCGATCAAGGCGCCCGGGTCATCGGCACCGATCGAGCGGAACTCGAAGTGCAGGGTGCATCCGGCCGGGATGGTGTTGACCGCGATGCCGCCGGAGATCTTGTTCACCGTAGTGGTGGTGTACGGGACGATGAAGGCCTCGTCGAAGGGACCGTCCTGCTTGAAGCCCCGCGCCAGGGAGTCGACGAAGCCGGTGAATTCGGCCGCGGCGGAAATCGCGTTGACGCCCTGGGTGGTCAGCGAGGAGTGTGCCGCGACGCCGTGGAAGTCCACGCGGATCACGTTGACCGACTTGTGGCCGCGGACCACGCGCATGCTGGTCGGCTCCCCCACGATGCACCCGCGCGGGGCCAGGCCCGCCTCGGTGATGGCGGCAACCAGGTCCACGGCGCCGAGGCAGCCGACCTCCTCGTCGTAGGAGAAGGCCAGGTGGATCGGCTCGTTCAGCTTGGCTGCCGCGATCGAATCGAGCTTGGCCATGATCACCGCAACGAAGGACTTCATGTCGCAGGTGCCGCGTGCGTACAGCTTGCCGTCGCGGACCTCGGGGGTGAACGGATCGCTGCTCCAGTCCTGCCCGTCGACAGGCACGACGTCGGTGTGCCCGGAGAGCACGATGCCGCCGGTCCGGGTGCCGTCGGCGGCCGGGATGGTGGCCAGCAGGTTTGCTTTGTCGCCCTCGGCGTTGTGCACCAGGGTCGAGGCGATGCCCAGGGCTTCGAGCCGTCCCACGACGTAGTCGATCAGCGGAAGATTGGTGTCGCGGCTCGTGGTGTCGAAGCCGATCAGCTTCGTGATCTCGGCCATGGTCGATGCGCTGGGTGCTTGTGGCACTGCTACTCCTCGTGTTCGTGGCGGAGGCCCGGTTGCCAAGGGGAAAACTGAAATGGGCCGCAAAAAGTCTCTCATCGCTAGCGGTCGGGCCCTTGAACGATGAATGTGCAACGTAACAACCAACACCGATCTGGAGCACCTGACCACTTTATTGTAATGAGGATCACCAATTTTGCCCCCTGGCTCCGTGCCGTGCGCCGTCCGGCGTGGGACGACGCGGACAGCCGTGGCCCACGAAGGTCCGTCGTCACAGGAACCGCTGCGCCGATCGACCGCCCTGCAGGGATGCCGGAGTCCCAATGCAAGGGCGGATCCCTCCGGGTTGGCCCTTCGCGCGCGGCAGCCAGTCCAATGGATCAATATCTAGGGGTTCCGGGGTCGGGTCGTTTGCCTCGCGAGCAGGGGCAATTCAGCGCCCCGCCGCCTGCACGTAGCCGTCCGCGCCCCGAAAATCCGCGCGGACGGAGTCAACCCGACGCCAGAGCTCTTCCTCGACAAGGTGTTGCGGTTGCTTGGCTGCAAGCCTTGCCAGGTTCGCAAGTTCGTCTGCGGCTTCGTTCAAGGGGTGGCCCACATGGCCCCTGACGTATTGGAATTCCACCTCGGCTTCCACAGACGACCAAGCCTGCAGGAAGCGGGCACGTGCATCGTCGCTGATCCCGCAATAACCAGGTTTCGGCACCAGGTTCGCCGCAAGCGTTCGCGCCATTTTGAGGGCATCCTTGCTGTCACTGAGCACCATCGCATGATGGGTTGAAACACCGCAAAGCATTTCCATGGCCAGGATGACAGCCTCGAATTCCATCTGTCCGATCTTGGTGTCGCTGTGCCACGACCGGATGCACACGTCCCCGCGGTTGCTGACTACGCCCACTCCGCTGGCCCCTTGCGGATCCAGGGACGCATCGGCGGCCAACACCATTTGGTTCGTGTTCGTGCCACTGACATCCAGGTATTCGGGCCACCAGTAATGTTTCTCGGTCGCCGGGTGCTGAGGGACCGGTTCGGCCGTCCTCAGTGCCGCGCGTTGCTCCGGGCGCAAGAGTCCTGCACGGATGGCGTCTTGGCTTTGCCGCTGGCTTTTGTGCGCCATCTCCGGAATCAGGATGCCCACGGCACGGTTTCGAGGGTCCAAGCCGCGGGTGACGGGCGTTCCGGTTTCATGCAACCGAGCAGCAACGCCACCGCGTTTGCTGGGGACTGCCAACCAGGCTGGAGCCCCGGCATCGCAGACCACCCGATGGATGTCGGCCAGGATTTCGTCCATGGGCCGCGGATTCTTGGTTTCGCCATGGTGGATCCGAGCGCCGGTGCGGATGTCGTGGGCGACCACGATCCAGCGCACCAGGCTTTTCTTTTCCCAGCTGTTGGACCACGAGGCAAAGGCGACATGAACCAACGCATCCAGAAGCTTGTCGTTCGGTTCGCGCGGAACGGCGGCGCGGTTGTATTCGCGCTTAAGGATGTCCCCACTGGCGAGGGCAAGCACATTTTCCATGTGACCAGTCTGCGCGCCGCTACCGACACTTAGTCGCGGCGTCCACTGTTGCCCGACAGTGCGCCGAAGGCACAGAAACTGATACCCGCCTCGACCCAGGAAGGGTCCTGGGTCACGGGGCGGGCATCTATTGGTGGGCCCTACCGGGATCGAACCGATGACATTCACGGTGTAAACGTGACGCTCTACCAGCTGAGCTAAAGGCCCTTGGCACTACTGAATTCTTTTGGTTGACGTTCCGCCGGAAGTGTTCGTGACAAGAATATGACTGTTGGCAATGTACCCGCCCGAGCTGTCGAAATAGACGCAAAGATTCTTCGACAACAATTAGGTGAGTAGGTCCATCGCCTCTCGGTAGCGCGCGATGGCGCGCGCCTGATGGATAGGTGAACTAAAGGAATCCACCACGCGTCCCTCTGCGATGAGGAACGTGTGCCGCGTTGCCGCGCCGGACTCGAAGTTGAATGCGCCGTAGCTGCTTGCTACGGCACCGTGTGGCCAGAAGTCGGCCAGCAGATCAAACCCGAATCGGGCTTGGTCCGCATAGGTGCGCAGTGCGTACTTGTGATCCACCGAGACACCCATGATGCGGGTGTTTCGTGCGGCAAATTCTTCGCGCACTTCTTCCAGTTCTTCCAGTTCCGACCCGCAGACCGCGGAGAACGCGAACGGATAGAAAACCAGGAAGTAGGCCTGCTCCCCCAAGGACCGGGACTCGATGAGTTCACCGTGTTGGTTGGGAAGGGCGAAGCCCGGGGCCGTTTGACCGGCCCGCGGCGGCGAGGAGGGACTCCCCGTCGCCGTTTGAGATGGTTCCACAGCGCTAGTTCTTGCGGCGCGCAACAAGTCGAGTGGCCGACCAATCCTCGGAAACACCCTCGGTGTTGGTCACGTGGAGGCCCGCGGTGGGTGCATCGGCCTGGATCGAGGCAGGTGAAACGTATCCGTCTCGACCCGACTTCGGGGTCAAGAGCCATACGACGCCCTTTTCATCCAGGCTGACCAGCGAATCGACCAGGGCATCAATCAAATCCCCGTCGTCATCGCGCCACCAGTAGATGATTCCGTCGACTACCTCGTGGTCTTCCTCTGTCAGTAGTTCGGAACCCACTGCGTCCTCAAGGGAATCGCGCAGATCAAAGTCCACATCGTCGTCGTACCCGAGTTCCTGAATCAGGTCCCCGTCTTTGAAGCCCATTTTCTGTGCGGCTTCGTGCTTTGCCGGTGCGGCGTCGCTCACGTCACTCCTCCTGCTGCTGTAAAGCGTCTGGTAACAACCAAACACCCTTTTGGCCTTCCCATCAAGCGCAAAGCCTTCAACACGCCGAAATAGTGACGACTTCGACCCGCATTCGGCTCTCGGCACATTCGCCGTGTAACTTCAAAAGGTCGCATGTGTTTAGCCCGGATACGTTTTGGGTCGGCATGCGCATTAGAGTGTAATCGGCGGTCCGCGACCAACCACCCTTGGGGAACGGGCCAAACCTTTGGCGCTAGCAACGCCACTGTGGGTTGGAGATGCTTACTTGCGCCCAATGCACAGTCCCCGCTGTACCCCCATAACGAGGAGAAGATGGACGTGGCTGTAGAGGAACATATTTCTCACATCCGTAGCGGCTTGACCAGCCAGTTGCCCGATCGGGATCCGGAGGAGACCGCCGAATGGATTGAGTCCTTCGACGATCTGGTCGAAACGCAGGGCACCGAGCGTGCCCAGTACATTGTTCGTTCACTGCTACAGCGCGCAGGCGCCAAGAGTGTGGGCGTCCCCATGGTTACCACCACGGACTACGTGAACACGATTCCGGTGGACCAGGAACCAGAGTTCCCGGGTGACGAGCAGATTGAACGACGCTACCGAGCTTTCATGCGCTGGAACGCCGCGGTCATGGTGCACCGCGGGCAGCGCCCGGGCGTCGGAGTGGGCGGACACATCTCCACCTACGCCGGTGCCGCAACCCTTTATGAAGTGGGCTTCAACCACTTCTTCCGCGGCAAGAGCCACCCAGGCGGAGGCGACCAGGTCTTCTTCCAGGGCCACGCCTCCCCCGGAATGTATGCCCGCGCGTTCCTCGAAGGACGCCTGAGCGAAGAGGACATGGACGGCTTCCGCCAGGAGAAGTCCCGCAAGGGCCATGCCCTGCCGTCGTACCCGCACCCGCACTCGCTGCCGGACTTCTGGGAATTCCCCACCGTGTCCATGGGCATCGGCCCGATGAACGCCATATACCAGGCGCAGTCGAACCGCTACCTGCAGAACCGCGGCATCAAGGACACCTCGGACCAGCACGTCTGGGCCTTCCTGGGCGACGGCGAGATGGACGAGCCCGAATCGCGCGGCCTGCTCCAGCTGGCTGCCAACGAGAAGCTAGACAACCTCACGTTTGTGGTCAACTGCAACCTGCAGCGCCTCGACGGCCCGGTTCGCGGCAACGGCAAGATCATGCAGGAACTTGAGGCATTCTTCCGCGGTGCGGGCTGGAACGTCATCAAGGTTGTCTGGGGCCGCGAGTGGGATGCCCTGCTCGACAAGGACGAAGACAACTCGCTGGTCGACATCATGAACCAGACCCCGGACGGCGACTACCAGACCTACAAGGCCGAAAACGGCGCCTTCGTCCGCGAGCACTTCTTCGGAAAGTCCCCGCAGACCAAGGAAATGGTTTCGGACCTCACCGACGAGCAGATTTGGAACCTGAAGCGGGGCGGCCACGACTACCACAAGGTCTACGCGGCCTACAAGGCAGCCACCGAGTTCAAGGGCAAGCCGACGGTCATCCTGACCAAGACGGTCAAGGGCTACGGCCTGGGCCCGCACTTCGAGGCGCGCAACGCGACGCACCAGATGAAGAAGATGACGCTGGCAGACCTCAAGGCCTTCCGCGACCACCTGCGCATCCCGATCACCGACGAGCAGCTCGAAGCCGACCCGTACCTGCCGCCGTACTACCGTCCGACGCAGGATTCTGCCGAGTACAAGTACATGATGGAACGCCGCAACGAGCTCGGCGGCCCCGTGCCGTCGCGTCGCACCAAGTCCAAGGAGATCCACCTCCCCGAGGACAAGGCCTACGACACCGCCTCCCGCGGTTCGGGCAAGCAGCAGGCGGCCACCACCATGGCCTTCGTGCGCCTGCTCAAGGACCTGATGCGCGACAAGGAATTCGGCAAGCGTGTCGTCCCGATCGTGCCCGACGAGTCGCGCACCTTCGGCATGGATGCCTTCTTCCCGACCGCCAAGATCTACAACCCGGCCGGACAGAACTACCTCTCTGTTGACCGCGAACTGGTTCTTGCCTACAAGGAATCCCCTGCCGGGCAGCTGATCCACCCGGGCATCAACGAGGCCGGCGCCGTCGCGGCGTTCACCGCAGCGGGCACCGCCTACGCCACCCACGACGAGCCGTTGATCCCGATCTACGTGTTCTACTCGATGTTCGGCTTCCAGCGCACGGGCGATGCCTTCTGGGCAGCCGGCGACCAGATGGCCCGCGGGTTCATCATGGGCGCCACCGCCGGTCGCACCACGCTGACCGGCGAGGGCCTGCAGCACGCGGACGGGCACTCCCCGATCCTTGCCTCCACCAACCCGGCCGTGGTCACCTACGACCCGGCATACGGCTACGAGATCGGCCACATCGTCAAGGCCGGCCTCGAGCGCATGTACGGCGGCAAGCACGAGGACCCGAACGTGATGTACTACATCACGATCTACAACGAGCCCTACCAGCAGCCCAAGGAGCCGGAGAACCTCGACGTCGCCGGAATCCTCGGCGGCATCTACCAGGTCTCCCCGGCGACCGTCGACGGACCGCGTGCCCAGCTGCTCGCCTCCGGCGTGGCCGTCCCGTGGACCATCGATGCCCAGCGCATGCTCGCCGAGGACTGGGGAGTGTCGGCCGATGTCTGGTCCGTCACCTCCTGGAACGAGTTGCGCCGCGACGGCCTGGAGTGCGAGGAGCAGTCGTTCCTCGACCCGAGCGCCGAGCCGCGTGTGCCGTTCGTTGCCCAGCAGCTGGCCGGTGCCACCGGCCCGGTCGTTGCGGTCTCGGACTACATGAAGGCAGTGCCTGACCAGATCCGGCAGTTCGTGCCCAACGAATTCGCCACCCTGGGCGCCGACGGATTCGGTTTCTCCGATACCCGCGCCGCGGCACGTCGCTTCTTCAAGATCGACGCGCACTCGGTGGTTGTTCGCACGCTGCAGATGCTGGCCAAGCGCGGGGAGGTCGACGCCTCGGTGCCGGCAGCCGCCTTTGCCAAGTACAAGCTCGACGACGTGACCGCCGGCACCAGCGGCAACGCGGGCGGCGACGCCTAGTTTCCCGCGGCACGTGAGCACCGGCGGTGGCGCGGCTCCCCCCTTGGCGGGGAGCCGCGCCACCGCTTTTTTACGTGCATTTCCCGGCTTCGGCACCCGTTCCCGCAGCCGTGCCGCTTCGCGGCCTGGTTGTGCGAAGCCTACAAAATAGTTCACCGGGCCGATGATGCGTATGCTCGTTCTATGAGTGATGAGCAAACGCCGAATCCTGCCCAACGGATCCGGCCCTTCCGGCAAGCCAAGGCCAGCCCGGAAACCCTCAAGCGGCTCAAGCAGCACCTGGGCGTGCTCTCCACCGTGGCCCTGAAGCACCTTGACCAGTCCCTTCCCTGGTACCGCGGCCTGCGCCCCGAGGAGCGGGCGGCCCTGGGCCTGGTGGCCCAGAAGGGCATCGCCTCCTTCGTCTCCTGGTACGAGCGGCCCACCACCTCGCCGCAATGGGTGCTCAACGACGTCTTCGGTGCGGCCCCCACGGAACTGACCCGGTCCATCAGCCTGCAAAAGGCCCTCCAACTGATCCGCACCATCGTGGAGGTCGTCGAATCCCAGGTCCCGGACATCGCCCCGGAATCCGAGCACACCCAGCTGCGCGAAGCGGTCCTGCGCTACTCGCGGGAGGTCGCCTTCGCCGCGGCCGACGTGTACGCCCGGGCCGCGGAGACCCGCGGGGCCTGGGATTCACGGCTCGAGGCGCTTGTGGTCGATGCGGTGATGCGCGGCGAGTCGCAGGATTCCCTGCGCTCGAGGATTGCGGCCGTGGGATGGAAGTCGCACGAGAACATCCTGGTGATGATCGGTGCCACCCCGGTCTCCTCGCAGGTCGGATTCGTCAGCGAACTCCGCCGCGCCGCCGCCCGCTACGCCCGCGACTCCCTGGTCGGGGTCCACGGCGAACGAGCCATCTTGATGCTCGGCGGGGTGGAGGCGGACCGTGCCGGAATGGACCGTCTGGCCTCGTTCTTCGGCGAGGGCCCGGTGGTCTACAGCCCGCTGGCGCCCACGCTCAAGGAGGCCTCCGCCAGCGCCAAGGCCGCCTTTGCCGCCATCGCCGCGGCCAAGGCCTGGCCGCTGGCCCCGCGCCCCGTGGACGCCGACGACCTGTGGCCCGAGCGGGTCATGAACAACGACACCGAGGCGCGCGAGGCGCTGGTCTCGGGGATCTACAACCCGCTGATCAAGGCCGGAAACGGGCTGATCGAGACGCTTTCGAGCTACCTGTCGCTGGGCCACTCGCTGGAAGGGACGGCCCGCGAGCTGTTCGTCCATGCCAACACCGTGCGCTACCGGCTCAAGCGGGTCTGCGACGTCACCGGCTGGGATCCGCTGGTGCCGCGCGAGGCCTTCGTGCTGCAAACCGCGCTGGTGGTCGGCCGGCTGGACACCGAAACATCTGCGAACTTGCCCGAAACGCGGCAACCGGTGCCGCGCAAGGGCCCCGCCACCTTGTAGGATTCATACAAAAGCATGCCGACAAGTCGGTGTGTCAAAACAGCCGTCGTGACCGACTTCTTTGGAAAGCTGGAGTAGTGCTAGCAATCGTGTGCCCTGGACAGGGCTCCCAGACCCCCGGATTCCTTTCCCCATGGCTTGAGGTCCCGGGTGTTTCCGAGCATCTCGCCGGACTCTCCGCCATCACGGAACGCGACCTGACCGCCCACGGGACGGTCTCGGACGAGGAGACCATCAAGGACACCGCGGTGGCCCAGCCGCTGATCGTGGCCGCGGGCCTCGTGGCCGCCCGCGCCCTGTTTGGCGAGGCACTACCGGCCAACACCGTGCTGGCCGGACACTCCGTCGGCGAGATCACCGCAACCGCACTGGCCGGCGCGCTGTCCGAGCAGGACGCCATGGTCTTCGTGCGTGAACGGGCCAACGCCATGGCCCTGGCCGCCGCGGCAACCCCGACCGGCATGGCCGCAGTCCTCGGCGGGGACTCCGAGGAAGTCAACGCGTCGATCATCGCCGCCGGGCTGACCCCGGCCAACGCCAACGGCGGAGGCCAGATCGTTGCCGCCGGCACGCTGGAGCAGATCGAGGGCTTCGCCGCCAATCCTCCGGCCAAGGCCCGGGTCATCCCGCTGAAGGTCGCCGGCGCATTCCACACCCACCACATGGCCCCGGCCGTGGCGGTGCTGGAGGAACTCTCCGCAACGTTGGAGGCCAAGGACCCGAGCACCACGCTGCTGTCCAACTACGACGGCGCCCCGGTCACCGGTGGTGCGGCCAACCTCGCCTCGCTGGTTGCCCAGGTCTCCCGCCCGGTGCGCTGGGACAAGTGCATGGAGCAGATGGCCGCACTGGGCGTCACCGGGATCATCGAGCTGGCCCCGGCAGGAACGCTGGTGGGCCTGGCCCGCCGCGGCCTGAAGGGCGTGCCCACTCTGGCCCTGAAGTCCCCCGCAGACCTCGAGGCGGCACGCGCCTTCGTACTCGAACACACCCAAGCATAGGAAGTCACCGAACCATGACTGCAGTGATGAACCAGACCACCGCGCGCGAATTCAGCCGCATCCACGGTGTGGGCTCCTTCCGCCCCGATGTCATCGTCACCAACGACGACGTCTGCCAGTGGATCGATTCCTCCGACGAGTGGATCCAGCAGCGCACCGGGATCGTGACCCGTGCGCGCGCCGGTGAAGACACCTCGCTGCTGGACATGGCCGAAGGCGCGTCCCGCGAAGCACTGGCTTCGGCGGGCATCGAGGCCAGCCAGATCGGTGCCGTCATCGTTTCCACCGTGACGTTCCCCTATGCCACACCGTCCGCGGCGGCGGCCCTTGCCGATCGCATCGGGGCCACCCCGGCACCGGCCTTCGACATCTCGGCAGCCTGCGCCGGCTACTGCTACGGAGTGGCCCAGGCAGACGCCTTGGTGCGTTCCGGCATGGCCGAATACGTGCTGGTCGTGGGCGCCGAAAAGCTCTCGGACGTCATCGACAACCACGAACGCACCATCTCCTTCCTGCTCGGCGACGGCGCCGGAGCCGTCGTCATCGGCCCCTCGGACATCCCCGGGATCTCCCCGTCGGTGTGGGGTTCGGACGGCTCGAAGTGGTCCGCCATCGGCATGACCCACTCCCAGCTGGATCTGCGCGACGCGGTCCTGCAGGCCGAGTCTTCCCCCGAGGGCACCGCGCTGGTCGCCGGCACCGAGGCCCAGCTGTGGCCCACGCTGCGCCAGGACGGCCAGACGGTCTTCCGCTGGGCCGTGTGGGAAATGGCCAAGATGGCCAAGCAGGCCCTGGCCGACGCCGGAGTCACCGCCGAGGACCTGGCCGCGTTCATCCCGCACCAGGCCAACATGCGCATCATCGACGAGATGGTCAAGCAGCTGAAGCTGCCGGAGTCGGTGGTTGTCGCCCGTGACATCGCCACCTCCGGGAACACCTCCGCCGCCTCCATCCCGATGGCCATGGACCGGATGCTGAAGGAGAGCCCCGAGCTTTCCGGCGGCCTGGCCCTGCAAATTGGATTTGGCGCCGGGCTTGTCTTTGGCGCACAGGTCGTTGTCCTGCCCTAGGGTTAACCCCCAGGGACACAACCCATCATTCGGACCGCACACCTGTGGTCTGCATAGTCGTCGGGCTTGTTACCGGCAAACACAGAAAAGGAGCCATCATGGCTAGCAACGAAGAGATTCTGGCCGGCTTGGCCGAGATCGTCAACGAAGAGACCGGTCTGGAGACCGAAGCGGTCGAAATGGACAAGTCCTTCACCGAGGACCTGGACATCGACTCCATCTCGATGATGACGATCGTCGTCAACGCCGAGGAAAAGTTCGACGTGAAGATCCCGGACGAAGAGGTCAAGAACCTCAAGACCGTTGCCGATGCAGTGAACTTCATCGCTGGCGCACAGGCCTAGGCAAGGCATTGATGCCACCCCTTGAGGTACGTTCCCGATACGGGTCGTGCTTCAAGGGGTGCATCGCCCCGGCCTCCATGGCCACCGGTTTGCCGGCACCTGCCAGCCAATCCGCTTTACCGGTTTCGTAACCGATCCCCAGATTTTCGATTCAATCCGGATCCGCACCCGTTGGTGCCGCGGCCCGATGCTTGGATCGCGCGCTAGCTTCGCTAGCCGTTTCGCCCCAACCAGTAGAGAGTTTCAACATGGCTCGCAAAGTTGTTATCACCGGCCTTGGTGCCACCACGCCCATCGGCGGAGACGTCCCGACCCTGTGGGCCAACGCCCTCAAGGGTGTTTCCGGCGCCCACACGCTGCCCGATGAATGGGTTGAAACCTACAACTTGCCGGTGAAATTTGCCGCCAAGGCATCCACTCCGGCCTCCGAGGTCCTCTCCCGCGTGGAAATGAAGCGCATGGACCCTTCCACCCAGTTCGCCGTGGTTGCCGCGCGCGAGGCCTGGAAGGATTCCGGCATCGAGACGGTCGACCACGACCGCCTGGCGGTGGCGTTTGCCACCGGAATCGGCGGCGTCTGGACGCTGCTTGACGCCTGGGACACCTTGAAGGAAAAGGGCCCGCGCCGCGTGCTGCCCATGACGGTTCCGATGCTGATGCCCAACGGCCCGGCCGCGGCCGTCTCGCTGGACCTCGGCGCACGCGCCGGCGCCCACACCCCCGTTTCGGCCTGCGCCTCGGGCACCGAGGCCATGCACATCGGCCTCGAGCTGATCCGTTCGGGCAAGGCCGACGTCGTTGTTTGCGGCGGCGCGGAAGCCGCCATCCACCCGATGCCGATGGCCTCTTTTGCCGCCATGCAGGCGCTGTCCAAGCGCAACGACGACCCGGAGCACGCCTCGCGCCCATACGACATCGACCGTGACGGCTTCGTCATGGGCGAAGGCGCCGGTGCCCTGGTCCTCGAGGCCGAGGAGCACGCCATTGCCCGCGGCGCCACGATCTACGCCGAGTTGGCTGGAACCTCGGTCACCGCCGACGCCTACCACATCACCGCGCCGGACCCGGAGGGTCTGGGTGCCACCCGCGCCCTGAAGGCCGCGATGTTCGACGGTCGGATCCAGCCCGAGGACGTGGTGCACGTCAACGCGCACGCGACTTCGACGCCGGTTGGCGACAAGCCCGAGTACACGGCCCTGCGTGCGGCCCTGGGCTCGCACCTGGACAAGGTCTGTGTCTCGGCCACCAAGTCGCAGATGGGCCACCTGCTCGGCGCCTCCGGTGCCGTCGAGTCGGTGCTTGCCGTGCTGGCCGTCTACCACCGCAAGGCCCCGGTGACCATCAACCTGGAAAACCAGGATCCGGAGATTCCGTTGGATGTCGTTGTCGGCACCCCCCGCGAACTGCCCGAGGGCTCCATCGTTGCGCTGAACAACTCGTTCGGATTCGGCGGGCACAACGCCGTCGTTGCCATCCGCAGCGTCTAGCACCCTGGCGGGGCAGCACCCGCCGAACTGACAATGCCCGGGACTCGATTCGAGTCCCGGGCATTGTCGTTACCGAGGTGGGTCGGGGAAGTGCGGGGCCGGCAAGGACAACCGGCCCGAACTGCCGCAAAGGTGCGACCGTCCGTCGCCGATCGCGTCCTTTTGGGAAGCCAACTGTCGCCGGTTTTCACCGGAGCACAGCGCCTGCGGCCATGCGGGCAACGTAATGAAGGACTGCCGGGCCGCGGACCTTGAGGCCAGAGGCGGTGCCAAGCTGGTGTGCGGCAAGGGGGCTGGCGAATTCCAGTTGCCGCGGCGCATCCCGGTCGCCGGAGCGGACTGGTGCTTGCTATGCGTTTTGCGCCTGACGTCTACGACACTGGGTGGAACGGTCCCGCATCATTCCCGAAGCTGGATCGCCCGCATGCGACACGCGATGCAACCAATCGCCAATTCGCCGGATGCCTTGTCCCCGAACGATGTTCCACCTGGTTGGAATGGTGACCATTGCGTCCTGGCCGTGCCGCTCTACTGCTTTCGGCAAGGCCCGGAGGAAAGCCGTGGCTGTGCGGCGCGGATTGCCGCGGTGGGATGATCCGGCTAGATGACCTGGTGCAGCCAGCGCACGGGTGCGCCCTCGGCCGCATAGCGGAAGGGTTCGAGTTCCTCGTCCCAGGCCTCACCCAGGGCGATGGAGAGCTCTTGGTACACGATGGCCGGATCCCCGGCACCCTTTTCGTAGGCCCAGCGGATGCGTTCCTCGGAAACCATGATGTTGCCGGCGGCATCGGTGGTGGCATGGAAGATGCCCAGTTCCGGGGTGTGGGACCAGCGGCTCGAGTCGACACCGGGGCTTGCTTCCTCGGTGACCTCGTAGCGAAGGTGAGCCCAGCCGCGAAGAGCGGACGCCAAAAGAGCACCGGTCCCGGGCTTGCCGGTCCAGTTGACCTCCGCCCGGGACATGCCGGGGGCCGCGCTCTGCTCCGTCCAGTGCAGGTCGGTCCGCTGGTCGACAACGGAACCGATCGCCCATTCGATATGCGGGCACAGCGCTGAAGGGGCTGAGTGTACGAAAAGTACGCCCCTTGTCAGTGCGTCAGACATGCTTTCCTCCGATGTGCTGTTGGAACGTCTTCCCCAACGTCAACAACCCTGATTCGAAGTCCAGTAAGTCCTGTTTAGTATTGTGCATGATTATACGTCGTTCGGCCAGCGACTTTCGACCATGACTTCGGTTTATGCGCGCGGATGGGCCTTTTGGTAACTGTCCTTGAGCCGCTCGACGGACACCTGGGTGTAAAGCTGCGTGGTGGCAAGCGAGGAATGCCCTAGGATCTCCTGCACGGCACGCAGATCCGCTCCCCGGTCCAACAGGTGGGTTGCCGCGCTGTGCCGCAGTGCGTGGGGCCCGCGCGCGGCGGTGTCCCCCAGCGCCGCGAGCGCGTCCGAGACCACCTGGCGGGCCTGGCGGGCATCGAGGCGCTTCCCGCGACGACCCAGCAGCAGCGCACGGGCGGAGCCATCGGTGCGCAAGACCGGTCGGCCACGGCGCAGCCAGTCATCGAGGGCATTCAACGCCGGCTGGCCGAACGGGACGGTGCGTTCCTTGTTGCCCTTGCCGATGACCCGCAGCGTCCGCCGGTCCAGGTCGATGTCGCCGACATCCAGCGACACCAGCTCCCCCACGCGGATGGCCGTGGCATAGAGGAGTTCCAGGATGAGCTTGTCGCGGTCGGCGAGCGCGAGCTGTTCGGCGCTGGGGTCCGGCGTCTTGTCCTCCGGGGCGCGGGGTGGCTGGGGCGTGGGTTGGAAGATTCGTTCGATTTGGTTGTTTTGCAGGATGTGCGGGAGGCGTTGTTCGCGTTTGGGTGACTGGAGGCGGATGGCCGGGTTGGTGGTGATGAGGTTTTCACGTACTGCCCAGGCGAGGAAGCTGCGGATGGTGGCGGAGCGTCGGGCGAGGGTGGCGCGGGAGAGGCCGGATTCCTGGAGCGCCATGAGCCAGCCGCGCAGCAGGGTGAGGTCGAGGCCTGCCATGTTGGTGGCACCGCGTTTGGTGGCATAGGCGTAGAGGTTGGTGATGTCGCCTCCGTAGGCGCGCAGGGTGTGTTCGCTGCGTTCGCGTTCCAGGGCCATGTGTCTCAGGAAGCCGTCGCGGGCTTCATGCAGCTCGGCCGGGAGGGGCGGGGCTTCGGTTTTTTGTTCGATTGGCTCTGGCACGTCTCTACTGTCTCCCGCGCGGGGGCCCGGGGCAATGGTGCCACGCCGGTTGGTCGGCGCAGGGTGTTGCTCAGTCCGGCTGGGGGGCTCCGCGTTGGGGTTCGCGTCCGTTGGGGAAGCGGCGTATCCATCCGTTGCCGGTGCGTTGGGCCAGTGAGCGGGCCGACAGGCGGGAGAGCCCCCCGAGGATCGATCCCATGCCCAGTCCGGCGACGATGGCCAGTTGGTCCGCGGTGCGCGGGATGCGGACGGGCAGGGCGTCGAGCAGGAGGAGGTCTTGGACGGGCAGTCCGTCGTAGTCCCTGCGGTCCTCCGCTTCGGTGGTTCCGGTGTCCCGGGGTGCGGGGACCGATTCGGCGGGTGCGGGTGCGTGCACGGGGAGGTTGAGTAGTTCGATGGCTTCTGCGGCGTCGGTAACAAGGGTTGCGGCGCCCTCTCGGATGAGACGGTGGCACCCGGCGGAGTTGGCGGAGAAGACGGAGCCGGGGACGGCTCCGACCTCGCGGCCCATTTCGGCCGCGTGGTGTGCGGTGCTCAGCGCCCCGGAGCGCCAGCGGGCTTCGGAGACGATGGTTGCGGCGCACAGGGCGGCGATCATCCTGTTGCGCTGCAGAAACCTCCAGCGGCTGGGCGTCGCCCCGGGTGCCACCTCGGCGATGAGCAGGCCCCGGCGGTGGACGGCCTTGAGCAGGTCTTCATTCCCCACGGGGTAGAAGCGGTTCAGTCCCCCCGCCATCACGGCAATGGTTGGGGGCGTGGCGGGCTGGCCCGGGGCCTGGTTGGTGGGCGCGTCTTCGGCGAGCGCGGCTTGGTGGGCTTGGGCGTCTATGCCGTAGGCCCCTCCCGAGACGATGCAGATGCCGTGTTCGCGAAGCCCGTGGACGAGTTCTGCGGTGATGGTGCGTCCGTACTCGGTGGCGTCTCGTGATCCGACGATGGCGACCAGGCAGGAGGTGTCGCGCAGGATGGCCAGGTCCCCTTCTCCCCGGTACCACAGGGCCAGCGGTGCGGCGAGGCCGAGGGCTTCGAAGCCGGCGGGCCAGTGGGGGTCGTGCGGGGCGATGAGCCCTCCCCCGAGGTGGGTCATGAGCTTGAGGTCCGCTTCGGGGTCGGCGAGCGCCGCGCGTGGGCGCCAGCGTTCGAGCCCGGCGTCCAGGCGCAGGGCGGAGCGGGAGGCTCCGTGGGCGTCGAGCAGTTCTGCGACTTGTTGCTGTTCGCTGGCGGGGGCAGGTCCGGCATGGTCGTGGATGAGCCGGTAGGCGTCGATGGCTCCCGCTATCTGCACGAGGGCGGCTCCGGTTTGGTCGTTGGGTTCGATGATGTGGGTGAGGCCGGCTCGCGCCAGGATCTCCGGGTTGGTGTTGTCCATGTCGGCGTTGCTTCCCGCTGGTGTGGTGGCGTCCTCCCGGGCGTTGCGCCGTGCCCGTGCCGCTCGTGTTCGGGCAGGGGCCGTGAGGGTCTTGGTGTTCCCCCCATGGTGCGGTGGACTGCTGCCGGTGGTTCGGGAAGGGATCGCGGCGTGTGGACGGGGCGCGGGCACACGGCATTGCCGGTTGTGGGGGCAAGTGCGTCCAGCGTGCCGGCGGTAGTCGCCCGCCGGCTCCGGGATGCTCTTGGAACGGAACAAATGTTGCTTGTGGGAGTGCAAATAGGTAACGATGGGTTCAACGTCCATACCGACGGCCACGTGCTTCCGGGGGCGATCGCCTGTCGGAACAACTGAAACGAAACTAGGCACCACACATGAGAAAACAGAAGCTTCCCCTGATTGCAGCCCTGTCCGTCGTGGCCGGTTCCCTAATCCTGTCCGGGTGCTCCAATCCCACCGCGGCTCCGTCCCCCAGCGATTCGGCAAGCGGCGGCACCCTTACGGTGTCCTCGGCGAACTTCACCGAATCCGAGATCATCGGCAACCTCTATGCCGAGGCGCTGAAGGATGCGGGATTCACCGTCGAAACGAAGTTCAACATCGGGACCCGCGAGGCCTACATCCCGGCACTGTCCGACGGTTCGATCGATGTGATCCCGGACTACACCGGGAACCTTTTGCTCTTCCTGGACAAGAACGCCGACGTATCTTCGCCGGAGTCGATCCTTTCGGCCCTGCCCGCGGCGCTGGCCACCAAGAAGCTGTCCATGCTCACCGCGGCCTCGGCCGAGGACAAGGACGCGGTCGTTGTCACCCGGGCCACGGCCGATAAGTGGAACCTGAAGACGATCGAGGACCTGGTGCCGCACAACGACGAGGTGATCATGGCCGGACCGCCCGAGTTCAAGGAACGGGCCGTGGGGTTGCCGGGGCTGGAGAAGAACTACGGGTTCGCACCGGTGAAGTTCGAACCGATTTCCGATGGCGGCGGTCCGGCAACCGTGAAGGCGCTGCTTGACGGGAAGGTGACCGCGGCGAACATCTTCACCACGTCCACCGCGATCCCGGCCAACGACCTGGTGGTCCTCGAGGACCCGAAGAACAACTTCCCGGCCCAGCAGGTCGTCCCGGTCGCCGCGGAGGGCAAGCTCGACGACAAGGCCGTTGCGGCGATCGATGCGATCTCCGCGAAGCTGAGCACCGAGGAACTGATCAAGCTCAACGGGCAGGTCTCCGGGGATGCGAAGGTCGAGCCGAAGCAGGCTGCCATCACGTGGCTCACCGAGCAGGGTTTGCTGGGCAAGTAGCGCGGAATTCCGCCCTAAAACGACCGCATTAGAACGCATGTTCGATTTGGGGACGGGTGGGCTTGCCCGCCGGTGGGCCACACCCATCCCCGACCGGATTTTCGCGCCGCACCGCCACGACAAGGACCCCAAGAGACCGCAATGATCACCTTCGAATCAGTGTCCAAGCTCTACCCGGGCGGCACCCAGGCGGTCACCGACCTGGACCTGCAGATCGCCACCGGCTCCTTCACGGTGCTGGTGGGCCCCAGCGGCTGCGGCAAGACCACCTCGATGCGGATGATCAACCGCATGGTCGCACCGACCGGCGGCCGGGTCCTCATCGACGGGCAGGACGTGGCGGACATCCGTGCCGTCACCCTGCGCCTGGGGATCGGCTACGTGCTGCAAAACGCCGGGCTCTTCCCGCACCGTACGGTGCTGGACAACGTCGCCACCGTCCAACGCCTGCTGGGCCTGTCCAAGGCCGAGGCCCGCACCAAGGCCCACGAGGCCATGGAACGGGTCGGGCTGGACGCCTCCCTGGCCACCCGGTACCCGGCACAACTCTCCGGCGGACAGCAGCAACGCGTCGGGGTCGCCCGCGCGCTGGCCGCCGACCCGCCGATCCTGCTCATGGACGAACCCTTTTCCGCGGTGGACCCGATCGTGCGCCTGGAACTGCAGCAGGAGGTCGCCCACCTGCAGGCCGAAATCAAGAAGACCATCGTGATGGTCACCCACGACATCGACGAAGCGCTGACCCTCGGGGACCGCATCGCGGTGCTGGCCCCCGGCGGGGTGCTGCACCAATACGCCGCCCCGATCGACATCCTCGCCCGGCCCGCCACCGACTTCGTCGCCTCGCTGGTCGCCAAGGACCGCGGGTTCCGCACCCTGTCCTTCGAGACGCTCACCGGCCTGGGCACCACCGCCCTGCCGGTTCCCGACCCCGAGGGAATCATCGACATGTCCGCGCTGTCCCCGGGATGGAGCGTGCAGGTCAACCGCGATGCCGGCACCGCCGCGTGGATCGACGCCGACGGGGCCGTGTTCGGCCCGCACCCGCTGGTGCCGGCGGATGCCTCCCTGCGCACCGGACTGGACGCGGTGCTGGCCTCCCCGACCTCCGCGGCGCTGCTGGTGGATGGAACCGGGACCATCGGTTCCTACTTCACCCTGGCGGACCTGGGTCCGCTGCTGCGCCCCAACGAGCAGGCCCGCGCATGAACTGGCTGCTGGACAACCTGCCCCAGGCAATGGGGCTGACCGTTGAGCACCTGTACCTGAGCCTGGTCCCCACCCTCATCGGGGTCGTGGTGGCCCTGGGGCTCGGGCTGGCCTTCGGGAACCGGCCGCGTGCCCGGGCGATCATCACCGCGGTGGCCAGTGCGATCTTCACCATCCCCTCGCTGGCACTGTTCGTGGTGATCCCCTCGATCATCGGCACCCAGATCCTGGATCCGCTCAACGTGGTCATCGCCCTGGCCCTGTACTCGGCCTCGCTGCTGGTGCGCACCGTGTTCGACGCGCTGGATGCCGTGGCCCCGGAGGTGCTCAATGCCGCCGAGGCCCTGGGCTACTCCCACGCGAGGCGCCGGATCTTCGTGGACCTGCCCCTGGCCGTGGCCCCGCTGGCCGCCGGCACCCGGGTCGCCGCGGTGACCAACGTGTCGCTGGTGTCGGTGGGTGCGGTGATCGGCGTGGGTGGACTGGGCCAACTCTTTGTCTCGGGCTACCAGCGCAACTACCCGGACCAGATCCTGGCCGGAATCATCGTGATCCTGCTTGTGGCCCTGGTCTTTGACCGGGTCATCGCGGTCGCCGCCCGGCTGCTGACCCCCTGGCTGCACCAGGGTGCCGCAGCGAATTCCGGGGACGGCAAACGCCGCCGCACCAGCCCCGCACCCGTCGCCCCGGCACCGCAAGAGCTGGCCGCATCCGGGCGGGAGGCCAAATGATCAACGAAATGCTGGCCTACTTCGCCCAGGGCGCCAACTGGGCCGGGGAGACCGGGATCCCGGCCCGGCTCGGCGAACACCTCTGGTACTCGTTCCTGGCCGTTGCGGCCGCCGCGGTGCTCGCGTTCCCCGTCGGCGTGTTCATCGGGCACACCGGCGTGGGCAAGGTCTACCTGGTTTCGGCCTCCAACGTGCTGCGTGCGCTGCCCTCGCTGGGCATCATGACGCTGCTGGTGCTCTTGATGGGCATCGGGCTGCTGCCGCCGCTGGCCGCGTTGGTGCTGATCGCGATCCCGCCGATCCTGGCCGGGGTCTACGCCGGGGTCGCCAACGTCGATCCCGAGGTGGTGGACGCCGCCCGGGCCATCGGCATGAAGGACTCCCGGATCATCCTGCAGGTCGAGCTGCCGCTGGCGCTGCCGCTGATCCTGGGCGGGATGCGCGGGGCGATCCTGCAGGTCGTGGCCACCGCCACGATCGCCGCCTACGTGAACCTGGGCGGGCTGGGCCGCTACATCTTCGACGGGCTCGCGCTCTACGACTACGGCCAGGTGCTGGTCGGCGCCGTGCTGGTCACCGCGCTGGCGCTGGTGCTCGACGGGTTGCTGGCCTTGCTGGTCAAGGCCGTGTCCCCGGCCAGGCGCGCGATCGCCAGGTAGCGGGCCCCCGGTCAACCGACGCGGTCGGCGAGCGCGGCCGCGAAAAGAGAGCCGATGTGTCCTTGTCCGGTTCCAGGGAAGCCATCTGAAACACTGGTCCCATGCCACCCTTGTAACCAGATGTCGTCCTGCGCAGTTTCACCCGCGCGGACACGGAATTCTTCTCGCGCCTCGCCACGGATGGTCGCGTCACGCGTTTTGTGGGCGACGGCCGCCCCTGGGACAGCGGGGTCATCGCCGCGCGGGTTGATTCCGCGTTGGGTGGGTTTCCGCCGGAGCACCCCGAAGCCAGACGCTGGTTCATCGCGAGCCTGGGCGGGGAGCCCGCCGGGCTGGTGGTCTCCTCCCGCCACGAAGGGGCAGTTGAAATCGGCTATTGGGTGGCACCCGAGCATTGGGGCAGGGGCCTGGCCGGGAGGATGGTGGCCATGGCGATCCCTGTCGTTTGGGATGCATACGGCCCGGTTTCACTGTCCGCTCGGGTCGAGCCGGGGAACCTGGCTTCCGTTCGCATCCTGGCGCGCCACGGCTTCCGCGCCGACGGGGTGACGCCCGAGGGCCTGGCCGTGTACCGGCTCGATCACCATTCCCCAGCACGGTCTTGAACAGCTGCTGCCCCGGCCAGGGGGCGTTCGACCGGCAGGGAGCCGCCGGTAACCACCGGCCAGGGGATCGGTAGCTGCGGGGATTCCGGCAACAGCACCGAACCCCACGTCCATGTCCAAGCCATCGACGTCCGCGACGTCGACGCCGCCC
The DNA here is from genome assembly GCA_024207135.1 of Arthrobacter sp. C2. GTDB lineage: Bacteria > Actinomycetota > Actinomycetes > Actinomycetales > Micrococcaceae > Paeniglutamicibacter. The sequence continues at coordinate 950,224 of CP042428.1, forward strand.
GAGCGGTGCGCCTGGCATTCAGGTCGGCGCTGCCGCGCAACGGAGAGGTCATCGAGGTCCCCGCGCAGCGGTGCCAAAGCCCTATGCGGCGAGGTTCAGCCCACGTCCCCCTTGCCGTGCTGGCGCAGCTGGATCGCCACATCCACGTCCTCTGCGGTCGGGCAGGCATGGGAGTTCAAATCCGCGATGGACCAGGCAATGCGCAGCACCCGGTCATATCCGCGGGCGCTCAGCCGCAGGGACTCGGTGGCCCGGTTCAGCCCGGCCAGGGTTGCTGTCAGCAGGCGCAGGTCGTTGCGCAGGATCGCCCCGGGCACCTCGGCATTGGTGCCGATCCCCCAACGCTTGAGCCGGTCGCGGGCCGCGCCACGGGCTTCGGCGACCCGGGCGGCCACCACCGCGGAGCGTTCTCCGGTGTCGCGTCCGGCCAGCTCCCGGGCGGAGAGCTGCGGAACGAAGAGCTGCATATCGATGCGGTCCAGCAGCGGGCCCGAGAGCCGGGCCAGGTAGCGTCGGCGTTGCATCGGGGTGCAGGTGCACTCGGTCCCCTTGCCCAGGTTGCGTCCGCAGGGACACGGGTTGGCCGCCAGCAGCAGCTGGAAGCGCGCCGGGTAGCTGGCGGTGCCCGCCGCCCGGTGCAGCACCAGCACCCCGGATTCCAGGGGTTGGCGCAGCGCGTCCAGGGCCGTGGCCGAGAACTCCGGCGCCTCGTCCAGGAAGAGCACGCCCCGATGCGCCCGGGAGGCGGCACCGGGGCGCGGGATGCCGCTGCCGCCGCCGATGAGCGCGACCATGGAGGCGCTGTGGTGAGGGGACTCGAAGGGCGGGCGGCGCAGCAGCGAGGTGATGGGCGTTCCCCCGGCGGCCAACGAATGCACGGCGGTGGTTTCCAGCGCCTGGGCATCGTCGAGGTCGGGCAGCAGCCCGGGCAGGCGTTGGGCGAGCATGGTCTTCCCAGCCCCGGGAGGCCCGGTGAACAGCAGGTGGTGTCCTCCGGCGGCCGCGACCTCCAGGGCGTACTTGCCCTGGGCCTGGCCGAGGACCTCGGACAGGTCCGGCTCGGGGCTGCCTGTTGCCGACCATGCCGCGGCCTTGCGCGCGGGCGAATTGTGCCGGGCCATGTAGCGCAGCGCGAGGGGGTCGGCCCCGCAGTCGGCCAGGACCTGGGACAGGTGAGCGTAGGAGCGCACGCGGGCTCCTGCCACCAGTTGCGCCTCCGCGCTGTTCTCCTCGGCGACCACCACCGCCGGGCAGCCCGCGCGCACGGCGGCCATGACGGCGGGAAGCACCCCGGGGATCGGGCGCAGGGACCCGTCGAGCCCGAGCTCGGCCAGGTAGACGACGCCCGGGGACGGGGTGATGGCCCGGTCCGCAGCCAGTGCGGCCAACAGGATGGCCAGATCGAATCCGGAGCCGCGCTTGTGCAGCGTGGCGGGGGTCAGGTTCACCGTCAGCCTGCGGTTGGGCAGCGGGATGCCGGAGTTGCGGGCCGCGGAACGGATGCGCTCACGTGATTCGTTCAATGCCGCATCGGGCAGCCCCAGCAGGATGAAGCCGGGGATGCCGTTGCCGACATCCGCTTCCACCTCGATGAGCGCCCCGGACAGGCCCGTGAGCCCGATGCCCAGGGTGCGGGCCAGGCTCACGACTCCACCCCCACCAGGTGCTCGATGCTTGGCTGCGCACCCGGGGGCATCAGGATCGCCACCACGTCCACCCGCACGGCTCCCGGGTTGCGGCGATGGGCCACGCACCAGCGCCGCACCAGGCGCGAGAGCCTGCGCAGCTTGGCCGGGTTCACCGCCTCGGCCGGGTGCCCGAAGCCCAGCGAGCTGCGGGTCTTGACCTCCACCCCGACAACCTGGCCGTCCGTCTCTGCGACGATGTCCAACTCGCCAAGGTTGCAGCGCCAATTGCGTTCCAGCACCCTGTAGCCGGAGTTCAGCAGGTAGCTGGCGGCAAGTTCCTCGCCTTTGGCACCGAGTTCCTGGTTGTGGTTCATGGGCACACTCCTGGGTTCTCCGACCGCGATCCCCCGGGGACAGTGGAGGGGGTTGCTGGTCGGTTGGTTCCAAGGATGCACCGGGCCGGACGGCGAGCGCCGGGGCGCCGGCAGCAGTGTGGATAACCGCCGGCAGTCGCCTCCGGCGAGCGCCGAGGCACCCCAACGGGGTTTTCTATCCCCCGTAGGGCCAGGACCAGCCGCCGTCGTCCTGTGGATCGTAGGCGACCCGTCCCGCGGTGGCCGACACGTCGAGGACCAGTTTCCCGGAAACCGTCTGGCCCGGGTTCAGCACCGGCGGCAACAGCTCCGCGTCGTCGAAGCACCCCCACGCGGTCTCCGAGGTGACATTGCGGTCGGGTTTCCCGTCCGGAGCTGCCACGGCGAAGGCCTCGGCGACCAGCGGCATGCACGATTCGTCCAGGTCACCGCCGACCTTCGCCGCGACGTTGCCTGCCAGGCTGGCCTTGACCTCCAGGATGAGGAACGCGCTGCGGGTGGGCTTCAGCGGAGTCGTGCCGACGCGGGGAGTGCATTCGGCGGCCAGGGAGGCGTTGGTGACCTCGATGGTGAAGTAGCTCTTTTGGGTTTTCTCGTCGAGAAGCCCGGCTTTCTCCCCTGCCTGCTTGCGGACGTTGGCGTGCCCATCGGTCTTCACCGTGGTGCCGGTGCCCGGGTTGGATTGCGCGATTGACGGGGCCGGTCCCGCATCTGGCGCAGGCATTCCCGTGGTTGCCGGTGCGGGGGCGGGCGCAGCCTGGGACGGATTGGGAGCCGTGGTGCCCGTGCATCCGGTGGCCGTGATGCCGATGGCCGCGGCGAGGCAGAAGAACGTGGGTGCGTGGCGTTTCATGGTCAGTACCTCGACAGGTAGTCGCCGGAGACCACGCGGATCCCGTGCATGGACAGGTACTTGCTGATCTTGGAGCCCCCCACGTAGGCCCAGGAGATCTTGCCGTCCCGGTCGGTGACGAGCTTGCGGTTGTAGTTCTGGTCGGCCAACGGCTTGGTCGCGTCGAAGCGTTCCCACTTGTCCAGGTTTGCCAGGGTGGAACGGTAGTGCCCGGATTTGATGTCCATGCGTTCGACCACCACCGTGCGGGACCTGGAGGAGGAGGGCGTGATGAAGGACCACCACGTCTGGTGGGGCTTGAGGTACATGTTGTAGTACGCCAGCTTGGTCTTGGTTTGCTTCGTGGTCCGGCCCGAGAGGATGTGGTGGGCGGATTGGCCCTTGCGCAGGGTTCCGTAGACGACAACGGAGTGCTGGGGATGCTTGTCGAGGTACTTGTTGGAGATCCAGCCGGTGCCCTTGGAGGTCTTGGCCTTCGACCAGCCGCCCGAGGTCCTCACGTAGGTGACGCGCGTATTTGTCGGTACGACCCCCAGCGAACCGTGCCTGGTGCTGTTTCCCTTGCGGACGTTGACGTTTGCCGTGGTCCAGCGGTAGGTGGGCTTGGCGGCCGCCGCGTTCTTCAGGTAGGCCGAGGCCACCCAGCCGGTCCTGCCCTTGTAGCTGGTCCGGCTCCAGGACCCGCTGGTCGAGGTGACCACCAGCGTGGTATTGCGCGGGATTGTGAGCAGGACCTTGGTGCCGGTGCTCTTGCCCCGGCGCAGGTTCAGGTTGTAGGTGGTTCTCTTGCGCGTGGACTTGGCAGGTGCCTTGGCGTCCGCCGCCTTCTTCAGGTAGGCCGAAGCCACCCAGCCGGTCCTGCCCTTGTAGCTGGTCCGGCTCCACGACCCGCTGGTCGAGGTGACCACCAGCGTGGTGTTGCGCGGGATGGTGACCAGGACCTTGGTGCCGGCGCTCTTGCCCCGGCGCAGGTTCAGGTTGTGGGTCGTGGTCTTCTGCTGGTTCGCGGCCTGTGCCGCGATGGCAGCCACGCCGGCTCCGGGTGGCAGGGAGCGCGTGGACGAATCCAGGGTGGTTGCCGCGGCCGGGGCAGAGTGTGCCGGGGGCGTGGCAAGGCCGGTGGTTCCCCCGGTCACCGCGACGGCGAGGGCTATGGCCGTGCCCAATGTGTACCTGTGCAATCGAAACACCTCGTTGGTTGTGGTTCCGGTGCGCCGAGTCAAGGCGACCGGGTGTTGCCTGTATCGAGGTAGTGTCCAGCCGGGGTGGAAAGGTGACGCGGGAACATCCAGGGTTTTCTGGCGGTTGTCTCGGGCCGCCGGGTGCAGGGACAACGCTGCGAAGCCGGACTCAGCCGCTGGGGAAACCGAGCCCGGAGGTACCGGCGGAATGGACCTGTGCCTGGGCCGCCCGCAGAAGGTGCCCGTCGATCCCGAAGTCGACCTCGCGCGGGAGGCCGGTCCCGCACAGGCACAGCGCCAGGGGCGCCGTTCCGAAGCTGCCCGGCACCCAGTGCCCAAGGCGGGCGTAGCTTCCGCTGCGGTCCTCGGCGGATTCGCCGGCGAGCAGGCCGAGGACCGTTTCGGTCCCGTCGAGGTCGATGGACACCAGTTCCCCTTCCCCTGCCGCGTAGGAGTCCGACAGCGCCCGGAGGTAGGCAAGTTGCTCCTCGGCGGGCAGCCGGTGGAATACCCGGTCCAGGACCAGCACGGCGCCGGTGCAGTGGACGCGGGCCTCGCGCAGGGACAGCCGGTGCCGCTGGTCTTGGTGCAGCACCCGGTTGAAGGCGAGCACGTAGGGCACCTCGGTTTCGGGGACGGCATCGTTCGGGGTTCCGGAGCTCAAGTACCCGGCTCCCGGTGGCCGAAGGTGCGGATGCGTTGTGCCGCCTCGCGCAGCACGGAGGTGTCCAACCGGAACCGGACCTCCAGCGGCTCGGCAGTGCCGTCGGGCCCGATCGCGTCGTGGACGGTGAGGGTCCCGGCGAGCTCCTCGGCTTCCGGTGCGGGATGGATCCAGAATTGGTGGTTCAGCGTGTAGCAGTGCGGCCCCACGTTCCCGTCTGCCCGGTGTGGCGCACAGGGCTGTGGCGCGCCGGTTTCCGCATCGCGAAGCTCCAGGGAGAGCTCGACGTTCCCGTGCTGTTCGTTGCTGCGCCGGAACCAGATCAATCCGTCTTCGCGCACCCCGCGCACAACGACGCAGTCGACCATCAGCAGCACCCCGTTGCCGAAGACCTGCGCGGTGTCCAGCCGCAGGAACTGGGCCGGTGTTTGGTGGATGACTTGGTCCAGGACCACGGTGGCCCCGAGCTCGGTGGGGCGCGGCCAATGCGTGTCGTCGGCATCCCCGGTGGACTCGTTGGCCGCAACAAGTTCCGCCCAGTGATCCGGGGCGGTTAGCTCGTCCGAACCGGACCGATCCGGCGGCACCTCGGGCAGGCCCTCGCCGGTGTACACCTCGTGCGCGACCAGGAGTTCGGCCAGCGCCGCGTGGACGCCCCCGGAGGCCGTGAACAGCTTGTGGGCGGTCTCCGGCCGGCGCAGGGCATCGGAGATCCGTCCCTGACGATCATCCAGTGCGTGGGCGTAGGCCAGCAGTGCGGCGTTCAGCGCGGGGATGGAGGCATCGAAGGCACGCTTGCCGACCTCGGGATCGTGTTCGACCTCGCCGAGTTCGAGCGACAGCGAGCTGTCATAGGCGTGGCCAGCGGTGAGGAATCCGAAGTCCTCGACTTCCGGTTCTTCCCTGTTTGGGTCCTCGGGGTCGGGCGTGCCTGGCTGCTCGCCCATGTTCGTGGGGGCTCCTTCGTGGGTTCCGGGCTATCCTCCGTAGGGCCAGGACCAGCCGCCGTTGTCCTCGGGGTCGTAGGCCACCTTGCCCGTGGTCGCGTCCACGTCCAGGACGACCTTGCCGGTGACGCTTTGGCCGGGGTTGACCACCGGCGGCAACAGCACCGAGTCGTCGAAGCAGCCCCAGGCCGTCTCCGAGGTGACGTTGCGGTCCGGCGTCCCGCTGGAGGTGGTCACTGAGAACGCCTCGGCCACCAGCGGCATGAACAGGTCCCGGGTGCTGCCGCCGACCTGCTCGGAGACCGAGGCGGCCAGGGTGGCCTTGACATCCAGGACCAGGAACCTGGAGCGGGTCGGTGCCAGCTGCTGGTTGCCCACGCGCGAGGTGCACCGGTTCAGCAGCTGCGTCTTGGTAACCTCGATGGTGAAGTAGCTCTTGTTGGTCTGCTCATCGACCAGGCCGGCCTTTTCGCCGATCTTCTTCTGCACGTTGTCGAACCTGTCGGTTTTCACCGCGGTGCCGGTGGACGGATTGGCCTCGGCAATCGCGGGGCCCGCCACCAGGTCGCCGGGAAGCTTCCATTCGTTGCTGCTGGCGGCACCGGCGAACCCGATGCCCCAGGCCACCAACCCCACGACCGCGGCGGATGAGACGACGCCGGTGATGATCTTGCCCTGCTTCTTCATGCTCAGAACCTCTTCAGGTAGTCGCCGGAAGTCACACGGATTCCGTTTTTGGTCAGGTAGGCCCCGATCTTCTTCGAGCCCAGGTAGGCCCAGGACCTGTGGCCGTCCCTGTCGGTGACCAGCACGCGGTTGTAGTTCTGGTCGGCCAGCGGCTTGTTGGGGTTGAAACGCTCCCACTTGTCCATGTTCACCACGGTCGCCCGGTAGCTGGCTGGCTTGATCTCCATCCGCTCGACAACCACCTTGTCAGCGGCGCTCTTGCTGGGGATGACGTAGGAGAGCCAGGTCTTGTTCGGCTGCAGGTACATGCGGTGCGAGGCGATCGTGGTCTTGGTTTCCTTCGAGGTCTTGCCCTTGAGGATGTAGTACGCCGACTGTCCCTTGCGCAGGGTTCCGTAGACGGCGAAGGAGTGCTGGCCTTCCTTGTCCAGATATTGGTTGGAGATCCAGCCGGTGCCCTTGGATGAGACCACGTTCGACCAGCCGTTGGCGGTCTTGAGGTAGGTGACGCGCTCGTTGGCCGGGACCTTGCCCAGGGACTTGTGCGAGGTGCCCGACCCCTTGCGGATGTTGACCGTTGCCGTGGTCCAGCGGTAGGTCGCCTTCGGTGCCGGGGGCTTGGCGGTGGTGGGGCCGATGGTGCTGGTGGACAGCGTGGAGGTCGGCACCCAGCCGTTGCCGTTGCCAGTCCGGATCCCGGTCCAGCCGCCGCTGGTGCGCAGCCACTCGACCTTGGCGCCCTTTTTCATCGAGGTGACCTTGGCGGACTTGTTGTTGGTGCCCGCGTACACGGCCTGCGTCGATTTCAGCCAGCGGTGCACGATGGCGGGATTGGTCTTGGACAGGTGGGCGGACTCGATGTAGCCGGTCTTTCCCGACACCTTGACCTTGCTCCAGGACCCGGAGGCCGCGAGGTACTCGACCTTGGCACGGCGCTGGTAGACCCCCAGCGATGCGCTGGTCTTCGATGCGCCCTGGCGCAGCGTGGTGAACCCGGTGGTGTAGCGGTGCGTGGCGGCCTGTGGCTTGGGTGCCGGCTTCTTGGCCGCGGGGGCGTTCTTGAGGTAGCTGGAGGCCACCCAGCCGGTCTTGCCCTTGTACTTGGTCTTGCTCCAGGTGCCGCTGGTTGCGGTGACGGTGATGGTGGTGTTCTTCGGGATGGTCGCCAACGCCTTGGTCTTGGTGCTCTTTCCCTGGCGCAGGTTGAGGTTGTTCTTGGTGATCTTTTGGGCGGAGGGCTTGGCTTTTGCCTGGGGACCGGACTTCTGGGGTGCCGGCTGCTTCGCGGCCGGTGCGTTCTTCAGGTACCGGGAGGCGACCCAACCGGTCTTGCCCTTGTACTTGGTCTTGCTCCAGGTGCCGATGGTCTCGGTGACGGTCAGAGCGGCGTTCTTCGGGATCACCAGCAGGACCTTGGCCTTGGCGCTGCGCGACTTGCGCAGGTTCAGGTTGTTGGTGGTGGCCTTCTTCAGGTTCACCTTTTTCGCGGCGATGCCCAGTGGCACACTGCCCATCGGTTCCAGCAGCCCCGGCATGGCCCACGACGTTGTTGCTGCCGGAGCGAGGATCTGGCTGGTCGCCGGAGACATGAAACCGGTGCTGCTTCCCGTCACGGCGATGGCCAGTGCCAGCACGGCGGCGATTCTTTTCTTTTGCACTCGGATCCCCCATTGGTCCTGTTTTGCCCGATGCCGTGCACGGCCGCGGTGGCGGCCCCGGCGACGGCACATGATCAACCATACGTGCGACGAATGGACGATCTGCATTTGCACGCGATCGTTACGGATCAATGTACTGACTTTTGCGACGCGTTGGTAGTGGCCAGAAGCGCCAAGGCAAGTTGTGAAGTTCTGCCATCAACTGTGCGGAATACCGGCACGCCCGGCGCAGCGGCGGGCTGCCGGGCCGCCGCCTTCAGGCTCCCGTGGCGTGGTTCCCGAACCTGCGGATGCCGGTCACCGACTCGCGCAACACCGCGGTGTCCAACTCGAACCCGATGGCCAGCGGCTCGGTGCGCCCCTCCGCGGTGGGCGCGCCGTTGACCGTGAACGTTCCGGCGAGCAGGTCGGCATCCAGGGCGCGCGAAACCCAGAAGCGGTGGACCAGCCGGTAGCACCCGCTCTCCACGTTCCCCTCGCCCCCGTGCACCTCGGCGGGGTAGCGGGTCCCGGTGCCGGGGTCCCCCAGCTCCAGCCCGAGTTCGACCGCACCGAGAGTCTCGTGGCTCCGTCGGTGCCAGCTCAGGGCGTCCTCGTGGGCCCCGCGCAGGTTCAGGTAGTCGAAGGACAACAGCACCCCGGTGCTGTGCACCGTCGCGGTTCCCAGATGCAGCACTTCGTGCGCGTCGTGGTGCAGCACCCTGCCCAGGGGCACCGTGGCGCCCACTTCGTCGAGCCGCGGCCCGAAGCGTTCCTCCTCCTGGTCCCGGGTGAGCTCGTCTGCTTCCAGCATCCGGGCCCAGTCCTCCGGGTCCCCCGGGTCGAACGGCACCTCGCGATACAGCGGGCCTTCCAGGAACGAGTGGCCCGTCCAGGCCCGGTGCCCCAGGCCCAGGTCCTCGAGTGCGTCGTGCACCGCGTCGGAGGCGGCCAGCAACTCGGTGTCTTCATGCTCCGGGCCAAGGGCGGCGTCGAAGTCCGGCTCGCGGGTCCCCAGCACCTGCAGGTAACCGTGCAGCGCTGTGTTCAGGCCTGAGATCGCGGATTCGAAGGCATGCTTGCCAGCCCGGGCGTCCGGGGCCCTGTCATCGAATTCAAAGGACAAGGCGCTAAGGAAGGGTAGGCCGTTCCGGGTGCCGCCCGACATCCTGCCGAAGGAAACCGTCCCGGCCTCCTGCTCCGGCGTGTTTTCCCCGTCGGGATCCCCGTGGCCTGGGCGTTCGCTCATCGTTTTTGCGTCCTTCCGGGGTCCGGAACACTGTTTTGCCCGATCCTAACAGCGATGCCGCCGGATCCCGGGCGCCACCGCCGCAGGCCAGACATGGCACTGCCCCCGGGTCCGGGCACGAATCGCGTGCGCGGCATCGGGGGCAGGCGGCGAAGCGGCCTAGTTCAGCCCGTCCTTGGGAATGGAGAGGTCATCGACGCGGTTCAGTTCCTCGATGTTCACGTCCTTGAAGGTCACGATGCGCACCGACTGCACGAAGCGGCCGGTGCGGTAGACATCCCAGACCCAGGCGTCGGTGAGCGTGAGGTCGAAGAAGACCTCGCCGTCGGCCGAGCGGGTCTTGAGGTCCACGTTGTTGGCCAGGTAAAAACGCCGCTCGGTTTCCACGACGTAATTGAAGAGGTTCGCCACGTCCTTGTATTCGCGGTAAAGCTGCAGCTCGAGTTCCGCTTCGTAGTTTTCCAGGTCTTCGGCACTCATGGTGTTCTCCCCTCGCCCTTCGCCTTGGTGGTAGGTCCCGGCGGCTTGGGTGTCAGCTGCCAGGTCTTGCGGTGGTACTCGCTCGCGCCGTGCGCGAGGATGCCCGCCCGGTGGGCGGCGGTGCCATACCCCTTGTTCTGTATCCAACCGTACGCCGGGTAATCGCGATCGTAACCATCCATGAGGTCGTCACGTTCGACTTTGGCCAAAATGGAGGCCGCGGCGATGGACAGCGCCAGCAGGTCGCCCTTGACCAAGGTGCGGACGGGGATCAGCAGCCCGTCGATGTCCGCCGGTTTCCCGAACCCGGGCACCAGGGAATCGAGCAGCGTGGGTTGGACGGTAGCCGAGAGCCAGTCGAGGTTGCCGTCCAGCAGCACCGCGTCGGCCTGCTGCACCCGGTGCGCCGCGATGGCGGCGCGGTGGCCGGCCAGCCGCAGCGCAGGCACCAGGCCCAGGGCGTCGATTTCCGCGGCGCTGGCGTGCCCCACGCCCCAGGCCGCGGCCCAGGACTTGATCGCCGGGGCCAGTTCGTGGCGCACGGCGTCGGAGAGCAGCTTCGAATCCCGCACCCGGGGCAGTTCGGGAACCGCCGCGGGGTCGATCACGACGTAGCCCACGGACACCGGTCCGGCCAGCGAACCGCGTCCCACCTCGTCGGCGGCGCCGATGAAGCGGTGGCCGCCGGCGGCCGCCAGGGCCAGTTCGTGTTGCAGGGTCGGTGCCACCGAGCTCATTTGCTGGCCGGGGCCGGGACGTTGGCGAAGACCTCGTGGTGCCCGGAGATCGAACCGAGGCGGCCCAGAGGCCAGGAAATCACCGCGGCCCGGCCCTCGACGGAGGAGATATCCACGAAGCCGCCCTGCAGCTCCTCGTGGTAGCGGGAGTCCGCGGAGGCCGCGCGGTGGTCCCCCATGACCCAGAGCTTGCCCTCGGGCACGGTCTTGGTGAATTCGGAGTCCGAGGGGTTGTCGCCCGGGAAGATGTAGGGCTCGGTGATGGCCGTGCCGTTGACGGTCAGCTTGCCGTCGGCGGAGCAGCAGGCCACGGTGTCCCCCGGCATGCCGATGATCCGCTTGATCAGGTGCTGATTGGACGGGTCCGGCACGAGGCCGACGAAGGTGAAGAATTCGGTCACCGGGTTGGTGGCCGTGGCGGGGATCGGAGGCAGCCAGCCCTCCTCGTCGCGGAAGACCACCACATCGCCGCGGTTGAGCTCGAAGGGGCCAGGCGCCATGAGGTTGGCAAAGATGCGGTCGTTGACCTGCAGCGTTTCTTCCATCGATCCCGAGGGGATGTAGAAAGCACGGAAGAAGAACGTCTTGACGACCAGTGAGATCACCAGGGCGACCACGACGATGATCAGGACCTCGCGGACCGCTGCCCATACGGGATTTCTTTTCTTGCCCGGTTGCTCCGGTGTTGCGGCTGGGTCGCTGGCGTGGCTCACGTGGGTGCAGGCCCTTTCAAGTTCTTGTCTCTGGCAATGCGGGCCGCACCCGCACCCGCCCGCCCCTTCGGGCAGGCGGAAACGAATCACGATCCTTCAGCTACCACCCTACGTCGCACGGCCAGTGGGAGCCGTATGGCGCGCCTGCGGATGCCGCAAGGCGCGCCACACACCATGGTGCGGTCTAGCTGGTGCTCGCAGCCGGGGAAGCCGGACCGGCCGATTCCTCGAAGACCAGCGAGATGCCGCCGGTGACGTCGGCGGAGGCCAGGCCCTTCTTGACGGTTTCAAGCTGGGCCGGGTCCACGGCCAGGGTGATCGATCCGTTGCGCCCGGAGGGGACGTAGCGGTGGATGGCGGTGGCGACGGCTCCGCCCTGCTCGCGCTGCCAGGCCATGATCTTGCCGATCGCGGCGTCGAGTTCGGCCGCGTTGTACTTGGCCAGGTGCGCCACCGCGCCGGCCTCGGTGACGGTGGCCTCGGCGGCCTTGTCGGTGACCGCCACGTGCAGCTTGTCCTCGGCGATCCATGCCTCGGAGTACTTGTCCCCCAGGGTGTCCTTGAGGGTTTCATTGAGTTGGAGCAATTGGGGGTCCTGGCTCTGCTCGGGCGCGCTGCTGACGGATGTCGAAGCTGTCGGGTCGGACGAAGCCGGGGATCCGGCCTCGGATCCGCAGGCCGAAAGCAGCAGCGCCGCGGCCAATGCGGCCCCGCCCAGGGCAACGCGTGTCGTGGGGTTCTTCATGTGTGATGACCACCTTCTTCTTCGGGCCGAGTCTAGGGGCCCATCTGGGGTGTTTGCTGACAGGCTCGTGGGAAAAGCGGAGGGGGCCTCCCAGGGAATTGCAAGCAATTCCGCGAAAGGCCCCCGCGCTCATGGGTTCCGGCTAGCCGAGAACCGCATGGTTAGGCACCGTGGTGCCCCTTGGTGTTCTTGCGGCGGAAGAGCAGGAACGCTCCGCCTGCGACCAGCAGGACGCCGCCGGTGGCGATGAACGGCAGTGCGGCGTTCGGGCCGGTGTTGGCCAACGGGTCGCTGTCGTTGTCATCGTCGTTGGTGTTGCCCTGCGGGGCCACCGGTGCCTTGGAAGGCTCCGGATCCTGGCTTGGCTTCGGCGACGCGGTCGGGGCCTCGGAAGGCTCCGGCGACGCCGTTGGCTCCTCGGTCGGTTCCGGCTTCGGCTCGGCAGCCAGGGTGAAGGAGATCGATGCGGATGCCGAGGCAACCTCGTCGATAACCTGCACGGCGGTGACCTTGTGGTCGCCGGACTTGAGGTCGGCCGGAACCAGGACGGTCCAGGCGCCGTCGGCAACCGTTGCGGTGAGCTCGGTGTCGCCGATGGTCACCTTGATGATGGCACCGTTGATGCCGAAGCCGCTGACGGTCTTCGGGGCCTCGTCGAAGGCGAACTTCTGGCCGTCTTCAGGGGATTCGATCGACGGGGCGACCGGGACGACCTTGAAGCTGGACTTGGCGGCGGCCGAGGTGGTTTCCCCGACGCTCTGCACGGCGGTGACGCTGTGCGACCCGTAGGACAGGGCAGCATCGTCTTCCAGCGTGAATCTCCACTTGCCGTCGTTGCCGACGGTGACCAGCTGCGTGGCAGCCGCGGAGGCCTGCTCGGCATCGGGCAGGGTCAACTTGACCTCGGCACCGGCGACGCCGGTACCGGCAATCGCCTTCTGTGCCTCGGTGTAGGTCTTGCCGTTGGCCGGGGTGGTGATGGCCGGGGCGTCAAGCTGGATCTTGAAGGCGCTGGAAACTGCCTTGGAGGTCTGGCCGTCGCGCGCCTGGGTGGCGGAAATCGAGTAGTCGCCGTATGACAGTGCCTCGGTGAGCTTGACGCTCCAGCTGCCGTCGGCTGCGACCTTGGCGGTGCCGGTGGCATCGCCGGTGAGGGTCACGGTGGCTCCGGCAACACCGGTGCCCGAGATGGTGGACACCGGTGCGTTGAGCGTGGCGTCGTTCTTCGGGGTGGTGATCGCCGGGGCGCCGATGACGACGTTGAACGATCCTGCGGTGGTCTCGGACTCGTTGAAGCCGTTGATCGTCTGCAGGGTGAAGTCGAACTTGCCGAACGTGGAAGGTGCCTTGAAGCTGAACTTGCCGTTGGCAACCTTGGCCTTGGCGATTTCCTTGCCGCCCGAAACAACCTTGACGGTCGAGCCGGATGGTGCGCTTGCCACGGTGCCGTTGAGGGTTTCACCCGCCGAGACGTTCGAGCCGTTTGCCGGGGTGGCGATGGCGGGGGCGTTCAATGACAACGCGATGGAGTAGCCGGCGGTGTGCGCAAGTCCGTCCTTGATATCGGTGAAGTATGCACGTCCCCCGTCATATGGGGAGACAGCGCTGGTTATACCGACTGCCTTGTTGCCCGCGATAACGGATCCGCCCGAGTCACCCTGGAAAGCCTTTTCGCTTCCACCTGGGTTCACCATGCCAAAACCACGAACACCGCGAACATCATTGTTGAATCCACCCACTAGGAAGATTCCGACTTCGTCCACAGTTCCGCACGTCCACCCGGTAGTACGGCCAGACTTGCAAATATTTGTCCCGTCGACAGCCGTTGACACTCCGGTTACCCTGGTGCCGGAATCCCGTTCGTCAGCACCCTTCCAGTCGGAAACCATGGCCTTCAGGTTCAGATCCTTATTGATCTTGTCGATGACCGAGATATCGGTACCGACATTGCCCGGATCCTGTGCCTGTGGATCATTAACCGGTGAGTCATCGACACCGCCGAACTGCGAAAAACCGAATGTGCCAAGGTCAGCACCAACCGCGATCGGATTGTTCTTTCCGTCGTGTTCAATGATCTTCACATCGGTGATTTCACCGTCGTGGCTGCAGTGACCGGCGGAAATAACTGCCGGCGCACCGGCTGCGTTGAACCCATTGAACCCGATTGAGCACAAAGAAACCTCAGTCGGGCTCGTTTGCGCTCCATAGCCCATGCCGCCCAACACGTCGTTGTCTGCAGCAGCCTTTGCCGGACCTTCTGCGCTCTCGATGGTGACCTTGGTGTACTTCGATGCGAATTGCTCCGGTGTGAGCTTCGCATTCTTGAACTGAACATCCTCGGCGCCAGCGCTTTCCTTCGCCTTGCGGTCATCCAGCTTCGCAGCACCACCGGTCCGGATGACGTAATTGCCGTCGCCGTCCTTCATGATTGCCTGAAGTTTCGAAACTGTCTTTGAATCGACGCTGTCTACGTAGGCCTGAAAGAGGGATTCCGCACTCTTCGGCCTGACCTTTGCCTCCGTTTTAGGCAAGACCGGCTCAACGGTCTCCTGGTACTTAGGCGTCTCAGCAACTTCTTTTTTCATCTGAGACTGAACATCGCTGGTTTCGGGAGCGCCCGTGGCGTCGACCTTTTCGGGAGCCACGGATGCTTCGATCTCGGGTTCGGCCACGATGTTGAGTTCAACGTCGGTGCCCTCGGTCAGCTCGTCGAGCTTCTCGGTGACGTTCTTGAGCGACGATGCCGCCACGGTGACGTTGATCTTGTTCTCAGCAATTGCAAAGTCAGCAACAAGCTTTGACTGCTTCAATTCCTTGGTGAGCGAATCAACAACCGCGCTCAGCTCACCGTTCTTGTAGAACTCTTCGATGGTGATGCCGAGATCGCGTTCAACGGCTTCCTCCAGACCGTCTGGCAGCGCGGCCTGATTCGCATCCGTTGACGCTTCGGTGGTGGGTGCCGCCGAAGTTTCCGTGGATACAGGTTCGGGGCTTGCCGTGGTGGTGGCGATTGCCGGCGCAGCGAAGCTGCTGCCGATCACCAACGCCGTGGTCGCGGCAGCGATGCTGCCCCGCTTTAGTAGAGCACGTGATGAATCGTGCATATGGAATTCTCCCAATTCAAGGTGTGGTACCTCGCTTTTGTGTGCGCCGCGTCTGTCGTTGGGGACATCCGATTGGGCAAACCGCGAGCAATGAGTGTTACCAAAATGAAACCCTAACCTGTGTAGATATCCGGATACAAACATCAGTGGACCCAATATCCACTTGCTGGATAAATTGACGCGTCAACCAGTTGGGGTGAATTCCGCGTAATTCCGGGGGCAGAGCGGGAAGCGTTCTTACTCGCCCTCCACGACACGCCCGAACCAAAATTCCCACGTCCACTCACGTAATTTTCTCAAGATTCCCAGCTTTTGCGCAGATTGATGTGCGTCAACCGCCACGCTAGGCTCGGATCCGGATCCGCGAGCAGCGCCCCGCCGGTTTTAAACATTAAATTTAGTTACTTGAATGTCCAACCAAACCACGCGCAGCCATTCGACCAGTTTTCATACCTAGCGAGGACGTTTCCCGGGTCTGTGTACCGCCTCCCGGGACGAGCCAAAGGCGTGTCGACAACTACGTGAAATGTCGTGTTATGCAGCTGCTTCGCCCCCCGGTCATCCACCACAAGTAGATGGGCCGTGTTGCCAAGGGTCCCGCGAGGAGCACTTCGCTTGCGAATGATTACGCTCGATCGCCAGCGCCCCGACATTCAGCGGGCTTGATCTCACGATGGACGGAGTCCTCAAGGAATACGACCGTCTCACTACTGGACATCGGCAGAAGCAAAGCGCTTGTATCGCCGATGGCAGGGAACCAGTGTACTGTTGCATCTCGCTCGGTCGGCATGCGGAGCCCTGATCGAGCCCAGATGGCGCCCATGACTTGCGCGGTGCGCCGGCCCGCCGGAACACAATGCCCGGCGCACAATTCGGATGGACATGCTCTCAATCCCCGAGGAATTTGGCCAGCAAAAAGCCCGCCACTGCAACAGTGGCGGGCCATAGGTTACGGGGTCGCGAGCTAGCCCTCGACGGAGTGCCTCCGGTCCAGCGGCCAGATCACAGCGGTGACCTTGCCGATGACCCGGTCAACGGGAATCATGCCGCCGCCCGGTGCACCAAGAAGCGCACGCGAGTCCTCGGACACCGAACGGTGGTCCCCCATGACCCACAAGCGCCCCTCGGGGATCTTCACGTCGAATTCAAGGTCGCTTGGCTTGTTTCCGTCAAGAACGTAGGGCTCCTCCAGCGGAATGCCGTTGACGACCAGGCGCCCGTCGGGGCCGCAGCAGGCGACGGTGTCGCCGCCAACACCGATGACCCGCTTGACGTACACCGCGTCCTTGCCAGCAAGACGCAACGCCCAGGCCAGGGAATCAAGGGCCCCGGGGCGCTGGTAGGGCAGGAAGGAACCGCGGCCGTCAAAGATGACCACATCCCCGCGTTGGATCCCGGCGTCCTTGTAGGCAAGCCGATTCACCAGCAGCCCATCACCCGGGTTCAACGTGGATTCCATGGAAGTGGAACCGATGTAGAAGAAGTCAACGACGGTGGCACGAACGACCAGGGTGATCAGAGCCGCCGCTGCAAGCGCGCCAACGACAAAGCGCCAGCCCCTCGAAGGAGACCGGCGCTTTGTCGAAGCGGAAAAACTTTCCGATTCAGTAGATCGATCCACGATGGATCCCCATCCCCGCAGCCCTGGGGGCCGCGAAGATGAAGGCTCTCGCTTTTCTGGCTACTTGGCGGTCCGGAAGTCGCGCTTTTCGCGGATCTTCGCGGCCTTGCCGTGGCGATCGCGCATGTAGAACAGCTTCGCACGGCGAACGTCACCGCGGGAGACCAGTTCGATCTTTTCCAGGACCGGGGAGTGCACCGGGAAGGTACGCTCTACGCCGACACCGAAGGAGACCTTGCGAACGGTGAAGGTTTCGCCCACGCCGCGGCCCTGGCGACCAAGGACGAAGCCCTGGAAAACCTGAACACGGGTGTTCTTGCCTTCGATGATGTTGACGTGGACCTTGACGGTATCGCCCGGGCGGAAGTCGGGAACATCGTTGCGCAGCGAGGCTGCATCGACAGAGTCGAGAATATGCATGAATGCATCTCCTAAATAGACGCCGCAGGTCACCTATTTTAGACACGGACCGTAATTGTTCCCCGGGGCGCACAAGTGCGTTCGGAAAAAAGATGTGGCGGTCCGAAGCTTGGTACCGCGATCCGTTTGCGGATCGACGGCTGGTCCAACTGTTGACTCGTTCCCCCTGCGGCAGGAGCAGAACCCAGTAGACCCAAGAATCTATTTTGCCACACTCCGGGGCATGGCGCGAAGTTCCCCACCCACAGGCGGACCCGCATCGAAAGGATCTGCCCGATGATGCTCCGGGTCTGAGCAGCACCGGCAGTGTCTGCCCGGACGGGATCCCGCCGCGATCGCGGCTCCGAACGCGCCAAGGGGACCGTAAACCCGCCACGAAAAGGCCCGATTCGATCGGAACCAGTCATCGGGAACGCATTGAACAAACACCGGACCGCGCCGCCGGGCGCAACCTACCGGTGCCCAAGGTCACAAACGGTGCCGTTCCGGATCATGTGATAGTTTCGTTTTCGACCACACGGGGGCCCTTGCAAGGGCTGAGATCGAGCTGATGCAGCGAGAGACCGTTGAACCTGTCCGGGTAATGCCGGCGAAGGAAGTGAGTACTCCTTGAGCAACACCGTTTCAATGCACAGCCCTGTCCAAAACGCCGTGGAAGCAGGACAGACCCAGTCCCTGAAGTCCCACTCGCTGGCCTACATCGAGGACGACGAATCCGGGATCCGGGTTCCCGTCACGCAAATCGCGCTGGAGCCGTCCCCAGGCGGAAAGGAAAACGCCCCGCTGCAGGTCTACCGCACCGCCGGACCGGGAAGCGACCCGGTGTTTGGACTGCCGGCGTTCCGCAGCAGCTGGATCGAGGAACGGGCGGACACCCAGACCTACGCAGGGCGTGAACGGAACCTGCTCGACGACGGAAAGTCCGCGGTGCGCCGGGGCAAGGCCTCGGCCGAATGGAAGGGCAGCCGGCCGGTCCCCCGGCGCGCCGAGGCAGGGAAGCGCGTCACCCAGATGCATTACGCCCGAGCAGGGATCACCACCCCCGAGATGCGGTTCGTCGCCCTGCGCGAGAACTGCGACGTGGAACTGGTGCGCAGCGAGGTCGCCGCGGGCCGGGCGATCATCCCGGTGAACATCAACCACCCCGAGTCCGAGCCCATGATCATCGGCAAGGCGTTCCTGGTGAAGATCAATGCGAACATCGGGAACTCGGCCGTCACCAGCTCCATCGCCGAGGAGGTGGACAAGCTGCAGTGGGCCACCCAGTGGGGCGCCGACACCGTGATGGACCTTTCCACCGG
This sequence comes from Arthrobacter sp. C2, assembly GCA_024207135.1. Taxonomy (GTDB): domain Bacteria; phylum Actinomycetota; class Actinomycetes; order Actinomycetales; family Micrococcaceae; genus Paeniglutamicibacter. The sequence continues at coordinate 968,565 of CP042428.1, forward strand.
AGACGACATCCACACCACCCGCGAATGGCTGATCCGCAACTCCCCCGTCCCCATCGGCACCGTGCCGATCTACCAGGCCCTGGAAAAGGTCAACGGCGAGGCCAACGCCCTGACCTGGGAAATCTTCCGCGACACCGTGATTGAGCAGTGCGAGCAGGGCGTTGACTACATGACCATCCACGCAGGGGTGCTGCTGCGCTACGTGCCGCTGTCGGCCAACCGCGTGACCGGCATCGTCTCGCGCGGCGGGGCCATCATGGCCGGCTGGTGCCTGGCCCACCACCAGGAGAACTTCCTCTACACGCACTTCGACGAGCTGTGCGAGATCTTCGCCCAATACAACGTGGCGTTCTCCCTGGGCGACGGGCTGCGCCCCGGCTCCATCGCAGACGCCAACGATGCCGCCCAGTTCGCCGAGCTCGACACCCTGGCCGAGCTGACGAAACGGGCCTGGGAATACGACGTCCAGGTCATGGTCGAGGGCCCCGGGCACATCCCCTTCCACCTGGTGCGCGAAAACGTGGAGCGCCAGCAGGAACTGTGCAACGGCGCGCCCTTCTATACCCTGGGCCCGTTGGTCACCGACATCGCCCCCGGTTACGACCACATCACCAGCGCCATCGGCGCCACCGAGATCGCCCGCTACGGCACCGCGATGCTCTGCTACGTCACGCCCAAGGAACACCTGGGGCTGCCGAACAAGGACGACGTGAAGACCGGGGTGATCACCTACAAGATCGCCGCCCATGCAGCGGACCTGGCCAAGGGGCACCCGGGAGCCTCCGAGCGGGACGACGCCCTGTCCAAGGCGCGCTTCGAGTTCCGCTGGCGCGACCAGTTCGCCCTGTCGCTGGACCCGGTCACCGCCGAGTCCTTCCACGACGAGACGCTGCCGGCCGAGCCGGCGAAGACCGCGCATTTCTGTTCCATGTGCGGGCCGAAGTTCTGTTCCATGCGGATCAGCCAGGACATCCGCGACGAATACGGCTCGGCCGACTCGCAGGCGGCCATCGCGGAAATGGTCAGCGGGATGCGGGATAAGAGCCAGGAGTTCCTGGCCTCCGGCGGCAAGGTCTACCTGCCCGAGCCCGGGATGCCCGCCAGGGCGTAGCGGCCTGCTGCCGGTCTAGCGCCGGGCCCGGGCTCCCCTGCAAGGCCCGGGCCGGCGCTTCACGACTCGCCACCCCCTCGCGCTAGGATGGGCCCATGTCCGTGCGCCGCTCATCCCGCTTCCCGATGGCCGTGACCCTGGCCGCGGCGCTGCTGTCGCTGGCCGCCTGCGCAACCGCACCCTCCGGGCCCGCAACGACCTCGACGCCCGATCCATCCACCGCGTCGGCAGCCGCAACCGCCGACGGGTCCACGTCCGGACAGGCACTGCTTGTCGCGGCCCGGGCCAATGACGCCGACCAGGTGCGGCAACTGCTCGATGCCGGGGTCTCGCCGGATTTCCGCGACGCCGATGGCCGTCCGGTGCTGGTCACCGCCACGCGGGCCAACGCGCTGGAAGCGGCGAGGGAACTGATCCTGCGGGGTGCCGACGTCAATGCCCGGGACGGCAACTCGGACTCGGCGTTCCTCTATGCCGGGGCGGAGGGATTCCTCGGGATCCTGGAATTCACCCTGCAGCACGGCGCCGACGTCAGGAGCACCAACCGCTACGGGGGCACCGCGCTCATTCCGGCCTGCGAGCACGCCCATGTCGAAACGGTCCGCCTGCTCATCGAGGCAGGAACGGACGTCGACCACGTGAACGACCTGGGGTGGACGTGCCTGCTCGAGGCGGTCATCCTGGGCGACGGCGGCACCGCGCACCAGGAGGTGGTGCGGCTGCTCATCGCGGCGGGCGCAGACACCTCCATCGCGGATTCCAGCGGCACCACGGCACTCGAACACGCCCTCCGGCTACGGCAAAGCGCGGTGGCCGGGCTCCTGGAAGATGCCCAGCTACCGCGCTAGGGGTGGCGAATCTGAAGGCTGCTAGCCGAGCTCGTCCTTCGGGACGATGCGACCCTCGACGATGGCAAAACCGTTGTGCCACAGGGTGTCGCGGTCGTGCCGGTTCAGCGTGGAGGCATCCAGCTGCACGATCAGGTCCGGGCGCCGGGTGGCGGTGCGCTCCAGCTGCTTGTTGCGGCGAAAGCGTGCGATCTTGCCGTGGTTGCCCGAAAGCAGCACCTCGGGAACCTCGCGGCCCTCCCAGGTGCCGGGCTTGGTGTACACCGGGTACTCCAGCAGTCCGTCGGAGTGCGATTCCTCGACCAGCGACTCCGGGTTTCCGATGACCCCGGGGATCAGCCGGCCAATGGCCTCGACCATCGCCAGCACCGCGACCTCTCCCCCGTTGAGCACGTAGTCGCCGATGGACACCGGGCGCACGTCGAAGGCCTCGGAGGCAAATTCCAGGACCCGCTCGTCTATGCCCTCGTACCTGCCGCAGGCAAAGGCCAGGTGCTGCGCCCCGGCCAGTTCGTAGGCCATCTCCTGGTCGAAGACCGCGCCGGCCGGCGAGGGGACGATCAGGATCGGCTTGTCGCCCAGCGCGTTGGAGACCGGGGATTCGGTGGCGATGCGCGCCAGCGCGGCTCCCCAGGGCTCCGGTTTCATGACCATGCCGGCGCCGCCGCCGTAGGGGGTGTCATCAACGGTGCGGTGGCGGTCGTGGGTGTAGTCGCGCAGGTCGTGCACGTTCAGATCCAGCAGCTTCTCCCGCCGGGCCTTGCCGATCAGCGACAAATCAAGGGCGGCAAGGTACTCCGGGAAGATGGAGACAACATCAATGCGCATCGTGCCTAGGCTTCCTTGCCTGCTGCGTTCTCGCCCGAGCCGTCCTCGCGGTTGACCTCGAAGAGGCCGGCCGGCGGGGTCAGCATGATGTAGCCGCCCTCGATGTTGACCTCGGGGACGATGTCCTCGACGAACGGCACGTAGATCTCGTCGCCTTCGATGGATTCGACGACCAGCAGGTCCTGCACGTTGCCGGTGCGCAGTGCGGTGACCTTGCCGACGACCTTGTCATCCACGCGGGCCTCGAGGTCCACCAGCTCGTGCTCGTACCAGCCCTCGGAATCGTCCTCGACCTCTTCGGTGTCGATGAACAGCTTGGCCCCGCGCACCGTCTCGGCGGTGTTGCGGTCAAGCAACTCCTCGAAGGCCAGCAACAGGATTTCCTTGTTCCAGCGCGCTCCCTCGACGGTGAGCTGCTTGATGCTGGGGTGCTCGACCTCGAAGACCGCACCGGGAACAAACCTGTCTTCCGGCGCATCGGTGAGCACCTGGACGGTCACCTCTCCGCGGATGCCGTGTGGTTTGCCAATGCGGGCGACCTGGAGGCGCATGCGTTTTCTCCTTGAATACAAATCAATGGGTGGCCGGAGGTCTCCGGCAAGGGGGCGTGCCTTGGCGGGACTTTCATCCCCGGCACTTTTCTAGGTTCAATCTTACGTGCGAGTTGGGCCTTGCCGGCTCCGTGCCGCCAACGGCGGCGTCGCACCATGGCCGTTAAGCCACTTTGGTCCCACGATCCGTCATGGATCGTGGGACCAAAGGTACACAAAAAATGTGTGGTGAGGCTGGCTACCGGCGTCGGTCCGTGTCGACTACGTCAACGCGGATCGGTTCCTCCGCCAGTGCTGCAACCACGGTGCGCAGCGCCTTGGCGGTGCGACCCTGGCGGCCAATGACCCGACCGAGATCCTCGGGGTGCACGCGCACCTCAAGGATGTCACCGCGACGATTTGCCTTCAACGCAACCTGCACGTCTTCGGGGGTGTCTACGATGCCACGTACCAGGTGATCCAGCGCCTCAACGAGCACTGGTTACTCAGCCTCGGTTGCTTCTGCCTCGACCTCGGCCTCGGCAGCAGGCTTTTCAGCCTTCTTGGTGATGGCCTCGGGCAAGATGACCGAGCCCTTCTCCGGAACAACGAATGCCGGCTTGGCTTCCTTGACGCGCAAGGTGCCTTCCTGGCCTTCGATGCCCTTGAACTTCTGCCAGTCACCGGTGATCTTCAAGAGAGCGGCAACCTGCTCGGTCGGCTGTGCGCCGACGGAGAGCCAGTACTGAGCACGCTCGGACTTGACCTCGATGAACGAAGGCTCTTCGGTCGGGTGGTACTTGCCGATTTCTTCGATGGCACGGCCGTCGCGCTTGGCGCGAGCATCCATGACGACGATACGGTAGTAAGGTGCGCGAATCTTGCCGAAACGCTTCAGACGAATTTTAACGGCCACGGTAGTGGTCACTCCTGTTTTCTCAACATGTGCGAAGTCCTGTTTCTGCACCCGTGGGGCGGGCCATACCGCAGATCTTCAAAAGGACAGGATTCAAGGCGGAGAGAGGGGCCACTTCAAATCGAGTACCTGTCCATTATGCCAGAAAGTTTTGGCCGCAATGGACCGGCCACCACTTTTCCTTGGCTGCGTGTCGCATCGCACAAAAACCACCGCCCGGACAGGCAAGCATCGACGTCGAATGCTGCTGTCATTCGCGATGCGTGCCACCCGCACGGACCCGGCGACCCCGCCCGGGCATGGGCGTTCCGGAACGACGGCGACAAGGAATACCCGCCGACCCGAGGCGTGGGGCCTGTCGATGATTCCCCGGGCAAAAAGTGATCGGCACCCTTCCCTTGATATATTTCGGTATCCAGCCGGGAGTGCTTCGACATCCCGGGGCGAATGCGAAGCAAAGGGAATCGATGGCACTGGCCGACAACTGGAAGCGCGCCCAGCCCGGCGACCCGTTCTGGGACGAGCAGGCGGCGGGACTGCACGCTGCGCATGTGGCTCCCCTCAACGAGTTGATCGTGCGGCTCGGCGATGCCAAGGGCGGGGTCCGACTGCCGCTGGCCGCCCCGTGGCACGGCGGGATCCACGCACCGGCACTAATCGTCCTGAACGACGCGGGTGAACCGCGCGACGAAACCACCTTCATGTGCATCAGGAACCCGGACCGGGCCGCGGACCGGCAACGCCACTTGATGACCGAGTTCGGCATCCATCCGACGGACTTTTGCCAGTGGAACGGGTACCCATGGCCGCGCAGCGACCCCAAGCGGGACCTGACGCCCGAGCAGTCGGCCGAGGGCGGCCTGGCGCTTCTGGAGGTCATGGGGCTGATGACGGACCTGGAGATGCTGTTGCTCCTGGGGAAGAAGGCCCAAGACGCAGCGGATGCGGTGCTTCCGCAAATCCATTCCACGTTCCCCGAGCTGCACATCGTCCGATCCCTTCATCCGCTGGGTGCCAAGCGGACCGTGGACCGGCAGGAACAGAAACGCGTCTGGGCGGGGATTGCCGGCCGGCTTCGCGAGGGCAGGGCGGGTGGTTTGGCGCTCCCGGAATCCAATGGTTCGGCGCGAACAACCCAGTGACGCTTGATACCTCGTGTCGCCCGGGGTGCGGAATCGGCTTCGGCCCGTGCCATGCTTGTGGCTAAACCCCTCAAAAGTTACATGAGAGAAACCTTCATGCCCCGCAAAATGATCGACCCCGAATTCAGGAACTCGCAGGAATCGGAGTTGTGGGCCGAACACGTTGCACCCCTCAATTCCCTCGTCCAGGACCTGCGCGCCGAATCGCCCGGAAACACCGGATCCGTCCCGTTCTTCGCGCCCCTCCATGGCGGCACCGACGCCACCATCCTGTGCCTGATGCCCGCCCCCGATGCTGCCAATCGAGCCGAGGACGGCGAGGACATTCTCTCCACCGAGGCTGACGATGCATCGGCCGAGGCACTGGCCACCTTGCTGGCCGAGTCGGAAATCGACACCAAGGAAGTTGTGCTCTGGCACGCCTACCCGTGGTACCGGGCCGAGGGTGCTGCCGGACGCTTGACCGGCGCGGAGACGAATGCCGGGCTCGAACCCATGGGCAGGTTGCTGCGGCTGGTTCCCAACCTGCGCGCGGTCATCCTCATGGGCAAGGGCCCGGAGGAGTTCTGGGCGAAGCTGACCAAGAAATACCCGCAGGCAGTCACGCGGATCACGGCCATTCCCAGCTTCTCGCCCGCCCCGCTCTCCCTGAGTGGCACCACGGCCCAGCGCGAGCAGCGCATTGCCCGACGCTCCGAGGCCATGCGCGAGGCCCGCACGATCGTGAAGGTCCCCCGTGGTCCGGCCGGCCCCCGCCGCGAATCGATGGTGCGTGCTGCGGATCTTGGTCCCGAGCACCTGAAGCGCGTGATCGAGGTCAGCGACGGCAACCAGACGCTGCACGGTCCCCTGCTCAAGGCCTTCCAGCCGAGCCCCGAGTGGCGGGTGACCCTGACCGTGGAGGTCGCCGGCCAGCGCCGCGCGCTGGGCGTCACCCCCGACACCTGGGTGCGCGTCTACCGAGGTTCCGGCCTCCGCTAGGAACGCACGCAACGGCTGCAGACACAAAAATGCCTGTTCGGCGAAGGTTTTCCTTCCGCCGAACAGGCATTTTCACGTGTTTTCGAGGTGGCCATTTAGATCAGCCACACCGCATGGCGGTTATTTCGAAACCTTGCGCACGGGGTCAAGGATCGTTTCCCCCGCAGTCTTGGTGCGCTTTTCGGCGCGCTTTTCCTTGATGGATTTCGAGGGTTTCTTGGCTTCTGCCTTGCGCGGTGACTTCGACATGTTGTGCCGTCCTAGCTGGGATTGCTCGGCAATCCCAAAATTTAGGGGAAAGTACCCCTACAGGCAAACCCTAGCCTGTATTGCTGTGCATTTGGCTGGACCCGCCGGATTCCGCTCACGGCACCTTGCCATGGATCGCCTCCGGGCCCCGTGGCTATTCGGCCAGCCACGCACGTGCTGCAGCGACCAGGGCATCGACTCCCACGCCCAGCGTCGGTTGGACTTGCGGGGCAAACCGCGGTGAATGGTTCGAGGGAATGTCCTCCGGCATCCTTCCGGTTGCGGCAAAGTCCTTGAAGAGGCTTGGGTCGGCCCCGCCCAAGAACCAATACACCAGCGGCGCCCCGGCAGCAGTGGCCAGGATGCCGACATCCTCGCTGCCCGCGACCGGGCCCGGATCCATGACATGCTCCGCGCCAAACCGCCGGGACAGCACCGCGGCAACCCGCGCCGACGCCGCGGTGTCGTTGACTGTCAGCGGGAAATGCTCTTCCAGGCTGACCACGGGCTCCGAGGGCGACCCGGAGGCCATGGCCTCGCCGCGCACCACGCGTTCGATGGAGCTGAGCACCTTGGTGCGCACCGATTCATCGAAGGTCCTGATGCTCAGCCCCAGGGTGGCGTGCGAGGCAATAATGTTGTTCTTGGTGCCGGCATGGATCTGGCCGACCGTCAGCACCGCCTGGTCGGCGTCGGCAAGCTCCCGCGAGACGATGCCCTGCAGGCGCATGGTGGTGGCCGCGGCCAGCAGCACCGGGTCCACGGTGGTCTCCGGGCGCGAGCCGTGCCCGCCGGAGCCGTGCAGCGTGATGGTCAGCGAATCGGCCGAGGCCATGGCGACTCCCGGGCGCAACCCGAGCCATCCGGAAGGGAACGGAGCGACGTGCTGGCCGAGCACGACGTCGGGTTTCGGCACCGTCGCGTAGAGCCCGTCATCGACCATGGCTTGGGCGCCACCACCGGATTCCTCGGCGGGCTGGAAGAGCGCCAGCACGGTCCCGGACCAGGTTCCCCGCTGGGCGACAAGCATTTCCACGGCGCCCAGCAGGCAGGTGACGTGCACGTCGTGGCCGCAGGCGTGCATGACCGGGACCAAGTGGTCGTCGGTGCCGGTGGCCACCGCGGTGCTGGCATAGTCCAGCCCGGTGGCCTCGAGCACCGGCAGCCCGTCCATGTCCGCGCGCAGCAGCACGATGGGGCCGGGCCCGTTGGCCAGCACGCCGACAACGCCGGTGCCGCCGATGCCGCTGTGGACCTTGAGACCGAGCTCGGCCAGGTGCCCGGCGACGATGCCGGCGGTGCGGTGTTCCTGGAAGGAGAGTTCGGGGTTGGCGTGCAGGTCGCGGTACAGGTGCTCGAGGTCAATGGCCATGGGCCCGAGTCTAGGACTCCAACACCCCTCAGTGCCATGGTTTCGACGTGTCGCGGCCTGGGTTCCGATGCTTCGGGGCGCCGGTGCCGCCTGCGCGGATTTGGGGCGTCCCGGCACCAAACCAAGGTTTTGGTCCGGCAGCGCTTATTCTGGGATCCATGCGTGTCCCAGCTATGAAATACAGGCCCCTGGTTAGGGCACTGCTCCCCAGGCATCCGGCCCAGGCCATAGCCCTGGGTTTCGGTCTGGCCGTCGCCGCCGGAACGGCGATCCTGATGCTGCCCATGGCCAAGACCGGACCGGGCGGGGCCAACTTCCTCGAGGCCCTGTTCACCGCCACCTCCGCCGTCTGCGTGACAGGTTTGGCGGTCGTTGACACCGCGACCTACTGGACGCGGTTCGGGCAGGTCGTGATCCTCGTGCTGATCCAGCTCGGCGGCTTTGGCATCATGTCCTTCGCCTCGCTGCTCGGGGTGCTGATGGCTAGGCGGCTGGGGCTGAAGTCGCGGATCCAGACGGCGGCAGAAACCAAGAGCGCCGGCTTCGGCGACGTGCGTTCGGTGCTGCTGGGGGTCCTGCGCATCACCGCTGGCACCGAGCTGGTGATCGCGGTCCTGTTGACGCTGCGCTTTGCCGTGGGCCTGGGCAACCCGTGGGGACATTCCATCTGGCTGGGTTTCTTCCACTCGATCTCGGCCTTCAACAATGCCGGGTTTGCGCTGTTCAGCGACAACTTGATGGGTTTCGTGGGAGATCCCTGGATCTGCCTGCCGATCGCCGCCGCCATCATCGTTGGCGGACTGGGTTTTCCGGTGCTTTTCGAGCTTCGGAGGCACTACCGCCGGCCGCTGCACTGGACCATGAACACCAAGCTGGTCCTGGGCGGCACGGTGACGCTGCTGGCCGGCGGCACCGCCTTCATCTGCGCCCTGGAATGGACCAACCCCAAGACCCTGGGTCTGCTGTCCACCGCCGACAAGATGCTGGCCGGATTCTTCCAATCGGTCATGACCCGCACCGCGGGCTTCAACTCGCTGGACTTCGGGCAGATGGATCCGGCCACCTGGCTGGGCATGGACATCTTGATGTTCATCGGCGGCGGACCGGCCGGCACCGCGGGCGGGCTGAAGATCACCACGTTCGCCGTGCTGTTCTTCATCCTGCTCACCGAGATCCAGGGCGGCACGGCCGTGAACGTCTTTGGCAAGCGGCTCTCGCGTTCGGTCCACCGCCAGGCCATCACCCTCGTGCTGCTGGCCGTGGCCCTGGTCATCGGCTCGACCATGGCGCTGATGCTGATGACCGACTTCGGCCTGGACCGGCTGCTGTTCGAAACGATCTCCGCCTTCGCCACCGTCGGGCTGTCCACCGGCATCACCGCCTCGCTGCCGCCGGCCGGCCAGCTGCTGCTGGTGTTCCTGATGTTCATCGGGCGCCTGGGGCCGGTCACCCTGGCCTCGGCGCTGGCGTTGCGCACTCGACCCGTGATGTATGAATTCCCGAAAGAGAGGCCACTCATTGGCTAAGCACCACTTGTTCACGCCCAAGTCCATGGAGCGCATTGCCGAGGCCAACTCGGTGGTCGTCATCGGCCTGGGTCGCTTCGGCGGGGCGCTGGCCCTGGAGCTGGCCGCGGCCGGCACCGAGGTGCTGGGCATCGACAACGACGAGGACATCGTCCAGTCGTTCAACGGGCGGCTCACCCACGTGGTTCGCGCCGACTCCACCAAGGAGGAGGCGCTGCGCCAGCTTTCGGTGCACGAGTTCGACCGCGCCGTGGTCGGCATCGGCAGCGACCTGGAGGCCAGCATCCTGACCACCTCGGCGCTGCTGCGCTTCAACAAGCCCACCATCTGGGCCAAGGCGGTCAGCGCCGCGCACGGTCAGATCCTGGAGCAGCTGGGCGTCAAGCACGTGATCCGCCCCGAGCAGGACATGGGCCGGCGGGTGGCGCACCTGGTTCGCGGCGCGATGCTCGACTACGTCGAGTTCGAGGACGGGTTCGCGATGGTCAAGACCCGCCCGCCGAAGGAGGCGGTGGGCCGCCCGCTCGGGGACACCGGCATCCGGTCCAAGCACCATGTCACCATCGTGGCGGCCAAGCGGCCGGGCCAGGAATGGGACTACACCACCACCTCCACGGTGCTGCACGAGGGCGACGAGATCATCGTGGCCGGTGCGACCTCCGCGGCCGAGCGCTTCGCCACCCTGCTTTAGGCTGGGAAATTGCCGTGAACCCTGGGGCCGCCGGATGGGCCACGGCGCCCTTGGGTTCCCGCGGAAATCCGGGGCCCGGGGCACCTGCGGCGCTGTGCGGCGCCACTGGGCGGGGACCGGCGGGAAATCCCGGCAGCGTGCGTTCCGCTAGAGTTGAAAGCACTATGGACGACCCCCCTTCACACATGCCCTGGCCCCTCCCACTGACTGCCGGTTCGATTCCGGCACCTGGCGGAGAGGGGCGCCCACATGAATGAGTGGATCATGATCGGCATCGGTCTGCTGCTCACCGTTGGCACCGGCTTGTTCGTTGCCTCCGAATTCGCCTTGGTGAACCTTGATCGGCACGACCTCGAGGCGCGCGCCGAGCGCGGCGAGAAGCGCCTGGGAACCACCATCAAGGCCCTGAAGATCACCTCGACCCACCTCTCCAGCGCGCAGTTGGGTATCACCCTGACCACGCTGCTGACCGGCTACACCTTCGAACCGGCGATCAGCTCCCTGCTGCGCGGCCCGCTGCTGACCGCGGGCGTCGCCGAGACACTGGTCCCGGGCATAGGCACTGTCGTCGGGGTTTTCCTGGCCACGGTGTTCTCCATGGTGATCGGCGAGCTGGTGCCCAAGAACTTTGCCCTGGCCGTGCCGCTGGCCACCGCCAAGTTGGTGGTGCCCTTCCAGGCCGCCTTTACCGCGGTGTTCAAGCCGGTGATCCTGCTGTTCAACAACACCGCCAACACCATCATCCGCTCCTTCGGCATCGAGCCGAAGGAAGAACTCTCCGGGGCCCGCAGCGCCGAGGAACTCACCTCCCTCGTGCGCCGCTCCGCCCTGGAGGGAGCCCTGGAACAGGACCACGCGACACTGCTGCACCGCACGCTGCGCTTCTCCGAGCGAACGGCCGGTGACGTGATGACCCCGCGCGTGCGCATGGTGCCCGTCGAAGCCTCCGCCACCGCCGGTGACATCCTCGAGGCCGCGGTGGCCACCGGGTTCTCCCGCTTCCCGGTGATCGGGCGGGATCGCGACGAGATCCTGGGGGTGGTGCACCTCAAGGCCGCCTTCGCCCTGCCGCTTGCCCGGCGCGCCACCACCGCCGCAACCGAACTGATGGCCAGCCCGCTGATGGTGCCCGAGTCCATGGGCGTCGACTCGCTGCTGGGCAAGCTGCGCACCCACGGCCTGCAGGTGGCGATCGTCTCCGACGAACACGGCGGAACCGCCGGCATCGTCACCCTCGAGGACCTCGTGGAGGAACTCGTCGGCGAACTGGAGGACGAACACGACCGCGCCCGCGTCGGCGTGCTGCGGACCGCAGGGGCGATCACCTTCGATGCCTCGCTGCGTCCCGACGAGCTGCTTGAGCGCACGGGCGTCTTGGTGCCCGAGCACGAGGACTACGACACGCTGGCCGGCTTCGTCGCCCAGCAACTGGACAGGGTCCCGGAACCCGGTCTCGAGGTGCGCATCGACGCCGGCTCGCTGCGGGTCGAACGCGTCGTGGGCACCGCCGTCCAGCGCCTGAAGTTCACCCCCGACCCGGCCGAATCCACCCAGGAGCAGACCCGATGAACGAGTACCTGCCCGGAATCATCTGGCTGGTGGTGCTGCTGGTGATCAACGCGTTCTTCGTCGGCGCCGAGTTCGCCGTGATCTCCGCCCGCCGCTCGCAGATCGAGCCGAAGGCCGAGGCCGGCTCCAAGGCCGCGAAGACCACGCTGTGGGCCATGGAGCACGCGACGCTGATGCTGGCCACCAGCCAGCTGGGCATCACCGTGTGCTCGCTGGTGATCCTGAACGTGTCCGAACCGGCGATCCACCACCTGCTGGAAATCCCGCTGGGGTTCACCACGCTCTCGGCCGAGGCCATCGGCGTGATCGCCTTCGTCACGGCCCTGCTGCTGGTCACCTTCCTGCACGTGGTCATCGGCGAGATGGTCCCGAAGAACATCTCCTTCTCGGTGCCCACGCGCGCGGCCCTGCTGCTGGCTCCCCCGCTGGTGATGGTGGCCCGGATCGTCAAGCCGGTGATCTGGAGCCTGAACGGCATCGCGAACTGTGTGCTGCGGCTCTTCCGCGTCGAGCCCAAGGACGAGGCCACCAGCGCGTTCACGCTCGAGGAAGTCGCCGGCATCGTGGAGCAGTCCACGCGCGACGGGGTGCTCTTGGATGCCAGCGGAACCCTCGGCAAGGCCTTCGAGTTCACCTCCAAGAAGGTATCCGACGTCGAGGTGCCGATCGGGGCGATGGTGGTGTTGCCGCAGGATTCCTCCCCGGCCGACATCCAGCACGCGGTCGCCACGCACGGATACTCCCGCTACATCCTGGTGGACGGCGACGGGGAGCCCTCCGGGTACCTGCACCTGAAGGACGTCATGGACCTGACCGTCCCGGAGGCCTTTGCCCAGCCGGTCCCGGCCAAGCGGATCCGGTCCCTGGCCTCGGTCTTCGGCGGCAGCGAGCTGGAGGATGCGCTGGCGGCCATGCGCCGCAGCGGTTCCCACGTGGCCCGCGTGCTGGACGCCGCCGGCTCCACCACCGGCGTGCTGTTCCTGGAGGACATCATCGAGGAACTGGTCGGCGAGGTGCAGGACGCCACCAGCGCCTGATGCCGCAAAACCGGCAAACGTCAGCGGCCCGCCCCATGGGGCGGGCCGCTGCCGTTGAACGGAAATGCTATGGGCGCAGCGTGATCGAATCGATCGCCGCGGCGGCCTCGGCGGCCAGGTCCTCGGGCATCGGTGCGCTCTTGGCCGAGTCGGCGGCGACCTTTTGGCCCTCGTCGCTGACGATGTAGTGGCCGAAGGCCTTGACCAGTTCCAGGGAGTTGGGATCGGTGTAGCCGCTGCACACGATGAAGTAGGAGACCAGCACCAGCGGGTAGGCACCGGGCTTGGTGGTGGTGCGGTCCAGTTCCAGGGCGATGTCGTTGCCGTGGCGCCCTGGCACCCGGTGCGAGGCGCTCACCGCGATGGCCGCGGCCTTGCCGCTGACCGGAACGAAGGAGTCACCGACCTTCAGCGTGCCCTTGCCCAGGGTCGCGTCGACCAGCGAGTCATCGGCGTAGGTCACCGCACCCTCGGTCCGGGCCACCGTGGTGACGACCCCGGAATTTCCCTGGGCCTGCTCGGTGCCCAGCCCGCCGGGCCAGGACCCGGACGGATCGTGCGTCCAGCTCTCGGGGGCGGCGGCATGCAGGTAGTCGGTGAAGTTCTCGGTGGTTCCCGAGTCGTCCGAGCGGGCGACCACGGTCATCGGGACATCGGGCAGCGACGCATCCGGGTTCAGGGCCTTGATCGCCGGGTCCTGCCAGGAGGTGATGGTGCCGGAGAAGATCTTTGCGATGGTTGCCGCGTCGAAGTCCAGTTCCTTGATACCGGGCAGATTGAAGGCGATCGATATCGGCGAGATATACACGGGGATGTTGATCGCGCCCTCTGGTCCGCAGGTTTGCTGCGAGCGAGCCACCTCGGATTCCTTGAGGTAGGCGTCGGAGCCGGCAAATAGCGTGGCCCCGGCCAGCAGGCCTGCGCGTCCGGCTCCGGATCCCACCGAGGCGTATTGGACCTGCACCTTGGGATGCTGGGTGGCGAATCCGCCGATCCAGGCGTTCATAGCGGAGTTCTGTGCGCTTGACCCGCCGCCGGTGAGCGTGCCGGAAAGATGCGAGGTGTTGTTTTCGGCGGCCTGGCGTTGGGCGTCGCCCAGCGGGTAGTCGGCACCGCAGCCGGTCAGCAGCAGGCCAAGGCCCAGCATCAGCGCGATCCGCCGCTGGGGCGCCGCTCTCAGGACGTGAAAGCTGGCCATCGGTTGGTGGGCCTGGTGCGGCAAGGATTCCTCCTGGGGACGATGCACGAAATGGACCTAGACGACCATAGCGCGCACACGGTCCGGTCCCCGAATCGAGAAGGGGTTTCGATTCGGTGGCGGAGGTGTTGTCTGGCGGTTTTGGCGGCCTACTGCCGCCGCGGCGGCGGGGCTGCGGGCGGCCCCACGGGGTGCACGGCATAGTTTTCGGTGCCGGGCATTCGCGGCGCGCTGGAAGTATAGGAGTGTCCGCTGGAGGTGGTGACCCTGATGCTGTGCCGGTCCCCAGGCACCGGGATTTCGGACCAGTCGGGCGATTCCTTGGTGGCGTTGCACCAGGCGCACCGTGCACCGTCGTTTTCCGCGCAGGTTTCTCCGCCGAGGGCGGCTTGGACCACGTGGTCAAGGTGTTGGACCCTGCCGGTGCAGTAGGGGGTGCGGCAGAACTGGTCGCGGGTGGTGATGAACCGCTTGAGGCTGCCGGTGAAGAGTCTGGCCTTGCGGTCCATGGCGATGAGGTCACCGGTCCCCGGTGCCGTGTACAGCCGGCGAACCCAGGTTCCCAGCGGGGTTTCCGGGTTGCCGGCGAAGAGTTCACGTGCCTTCTTCGCGGAGATGACGCCGTAGCCCTGCAGGAAAGCCGGTTCCGGGTGTCCCTGCATCAGCGTCCGGTCGGTCATGACCAGTTCGAGGGTCACCGGGATGTTGGTGAAGTCCTTGACGCCGGTCAGGCCTTCCAGGACGGTGTCGGCGGCGATCTGTGCTGCGTTGCGCGTGTCCCCTGCTGCGTGCGCACTGGCGATTTCCCGGGCCAGCACCTGTGCAATGGCGGCCCCGACCTCGGTGGGCACGATGCCGATAATCTTCGTCCGGTGTGAGTCGATGGGGTAGACGCTCACGTAGCGGTCCTTGGCGGCCTTGGCTTCGAGGTCGGCCTCGACCTGGTTTTGGTAGGCAAGGGCCCAGTGGCGGAGCATCGCTTCGAGCTTCTTGCTGCCCAGGCCGAAGCAGGTGTGGGTTTCCATGAAGAGGCGGGCGTCGAGCTCCGTCCGGGCGTCTTCGTCGAGGTCCTTCAGCACGCGGTAGATGATGCGGGCTTCGGCGTCGTTGATGACACCGAATTTGAGGCCGGCCTTGGTGAAGGGCAGCGATTGGCAGAGCATCCGGGAATAGTTCAGCTCCCGGGTTCCGGAGCGCGGCGCTTCGTGCCGGGCTATGGCGACGTCTGCGCCGATGCCTTGCTGCGGGTTCTTTTCCAGCACGCCGCGGCGCGTGCGGTCGGTGGTGACAGCTGCCTCGTGGGCGCAGGCGATTTCCGCTTGCACCGCGTTGGCGCAGGATTTCAGGTCTTCCAGGGCCCCGACGCCCTCGATCGCCTCGTACGGGGAGAGCTCCAGCGGTACGTCGGCGACGGCTTGGGTCACGGTGCGGATGCCGTCCACTCCGGTGCAGGCGAAGAAGTCGGCGAGCAAGGCGTTCATGTCCAGGCCCCTGCCGAGCAGGGCCCCGTAGCTCAGGTCCACGGACTCGAGGTCAGCTTCCAGGTCCGCGAACAGCTCATCGTCGAGGTCAGCATCTTCGATGCTGCCGAATCCCGAAGTCGATGACGACGTTGCCATGACTCCATTCTAGAAAGCCCCACAGACATTTTGGGAATCGGCTCCTCCCTCTCCGGCCGGGGCACGTCCGCACGTTTTCATCCCAATGGGACGGCATGCGCCCGCGGCGGCATTGGCGCCGCAACGGTCGAACTTGGGATCGCCGGGCAGGCAGAGCACGGATGCCAGCAGTCTTGTTCGCTTGTGTCTGTGGCGAGGGCAGGTTCCAGGGAGGCGTCGGCTTGCGGAAACCAAGGAGATGCGGCCCGATGGCATCCATATCCGGGCCGGGTACGTGACGTGCCAAGGCCGGGTGCGGGCCGGTTCACCCGGTACGCGCCGAGGTCTCCGGTCCACCCCCGGTTTCGGGGATCCAGCGCTGCAGGGCATCGAGGATCAGCTCGAGACCGATCTCGAATTCATCACCCAAGTCGTAGCCCGGTTGCAGCACGTGTTCGGTGGCTATTTCCATGAGGTGCGGATAGTCGCCGGCGGAGAACAGCTGCACGATCGGATCGGTGACGCTTGCCGCGGTGTCGCGCCCGCTGAAGGGAAGCGCGGCCTCCTGCAGGGCGAAGCCGTAGGTGTAGCTGTCCAGCAATGCGTAGGCGTGCGCCGCGGCCTTCACCGAGAATCCGGCGGTTCGCAGGACCCCGAGCGTCGCATCGTGGTGGCGCAGCGTCGCCGGGCCGGGGGCAGTGCGCGACTCCAGCAGGCCGATGGCCCAGGTGTGGCGGCCCAGCGCCTGGCGCACCGCGCCGGCGCGCCGGCGCATCTCCCGTTTCCAGTCCCCCACGACGGATGGGACATCGATCTCGGCAAACACCATGTCGATGATGGCGTCCAGGATCTCGCCCTTGTTGGCCACGTAGTAGTAGAGCGACATGGGCTTCACCCCGAGCTCCCTGGCCAGTGATCTCATGGTCAGCGCCCCGATCCCGTCCGCGTCGGCAATCGCAACGGCGCTTCCCAGCACGCGTTCCCGGCTTAGCGGAGTACGTGGCAAGGGCTCTTCAGAAATTTCCTCGGCCGTCATGTCCCGATCCTATCGCATTTTCGTACTATGTAAGCTAAAGTAACTTACTAAGTAAGGCAACAATTCGTGAAGCCTTGCACCCCGGAAGGAATCGCCATGAACGGCGAAGGGCAAGTACCACCGCAGGCATCCGAGGCGACGGGCGGGACGGAGCCCCAAGCAACAATGCGGGCCGTCATCCAGGACCGGTACGGGGACGCGAAGGTCCTCCATTCGGCAGACATCCCCGTACCCGTTCCGCGGGACAACGAGGTGCTCGTGCGGGTCCATGCCGCCGGCTTGGACCGCGGCACCTGGCACCTGATGACCGGCACCCCGCTGCTGGCACGCCTGGCCGTGGGCCTGCGCAGGCCCAGGAACCCGGTGCCGGGCCTTGACCTGGCCGGCACGGTGGCCGCGGTCGGAGCGACCATCACCCGCTTCGCCGTCGGGGATGCGGTCTATGGCTTCGGGCGCGCAACGTTCGCCGAATATGCGGTGGCCAAGGAAGACCGGCTGGCCCTCAAGCCTGCAAGCCTCGACTTCCGCCAGGCCGCCGTGGTCCCGGTGTCGGGTGCCACCGCGCTCCAGGCCCTGCGCCTGGGCCGTGTCGCCGCGGGCCAGCGCGTCCTGGTCACCGGCGCCTCGGGCGGGGTGGGAAGCTATGCGGTCCAGCTGGCCAAGGCGCTTGGCGCCGAGGTCACCGGCGTGGCCTCCACCGCGAAGCAGGACCTCGTCCTGGCCCTGGGGGCCGAGCACTCGGTGGACTACACGCGCCAGGATTTTACCGAGTTTTCGCAGCGCTACGACCTGATCGTTGACACCGGAGGAAACCCGAGCCTGCGCCGGCTGCGCAGGGCGCTGACAGCCACGGGCACCGCGGTGGTTGTCGGCGGCGAGGGCGCCGGAAAGTGGCTGGGCATGAACCGCCAGTTCAGGGCCGTGGCGCTCTCGCCATTCATCCGCCAGCGCCTGGTGATGCTGGCCTCCGCCCAGCGCGCCACCGACCTGGAGGAGCTGTCCCCGTTCCTGGAATCGGGCGCGGTGCGCCCGCACCTCGAAGTGTCTTACCCGCTGGAACGGGCACGGGCGGCCATGGAACACCTCGTGGCCGGCAAGGCCCGGGGCAAGATCTCCATCACCAACTAAGGCACGCCAACCCACCTTCGTTCCCGCCCGCGGAATTCCGCGTCCCCCGTCTCAGCACCGCTTCGTGAAAGCCGAACACCATGACCACCCAGCCAGCATCCGCACCCCAGGCCCCTTCCACCGGACACATGTCCGGACTCCACATGGCCCTGCTCGTCATCGGGGTGCTGCTCACCGTAGCATCCCTCGGTTCAATCGCCGTCCCGGGCTTCCCAGACACCGGCCCGGAATTCGCGGCCCTGGCCGCCGGGACGGCACTGGGCCTCCTGGCCATCCTCGTGGGGGCCGCCGGACTGGGCCGCAGCATCGCCGCCGGCGCCCCGCAGGTCAACGAAACATCCGCGGCGCTGCCCACGGAAGTCTCCGGGCAACTGGACCCGGGGCTCTCGCGCTGGAAGTGGCTGGTCAAGTGGTTCCTGGCCATCCCGCACGTGGTGGTGCTGGCGCTGCTGTGGGTTGCGTTCCCGGTGGTGACGTTCGCCGCCGGCCTGGTGATCCTGCTGACCGGGAAGTATCCGGCTTCCTGGTTCCAGTTCTCCGTCGGGGTGCTGCGCTGGAACTGGCGGGTTTCCTTCTACGCCTACGGCGTGCTGGGCACCGACGCCTACCCGCCCTTCACCCTGGCCCGCGGCACCTACCCCGCCCGCTTCGACGTCGCCTACCCGGAGCGGCTCTCGCACTGGCAGGTGCTGGTGAAATCCTGGCTGTTCGCGCTGCCGCACCTGCTCATCGTGGCCGCAATGACCGGAGGCACCTGGGCCGACGATTCCTGGTCAAACGAGACCCGGGGCATTTCACTGGCCGCCGCGCTGGTGCTCATCGCCGCGGTGATCCTGCTGTTCACCGGTGTGTACCGCCAGGGAATCTTCAACCTGCTGGTGGGGCTGAACCGCTGGGCGCTGCGCACCGCGGCGTACACGGCCCTGATGACCGATGCGTATCCACCCTTCCGCCTGGACCAGGGTGCCGTGGAACCGGTGCCCGCGCCGCGCGCCTGAGGTGCGGGCGCGGCTACGCGCGCCCGGCGGCCCGGCGGGAACGCCGGGAGAGCGAGTCGATGACCACGGCCAGCAGCAGCACCGCCCCGGTGATCATGTAGCGCAAGGAGGAATCCAGGTTCACCAGGGTCAGCCCGGAGGAGATCGACTGAATCACCAGACAGTTGTTCCCTGACACGTGCGGAAGCGTTCGGGGCCAGACCCCAGCCACGCCACATGGCAGACAACGGGGGTCACGCGGTGCCGGAGCCAGAGGGCAGTTGTGAAACACTGGTCTTCGACCCGGAGCCAACCCGGAAACCACATCTTGACATCAGGAGAGCCGAATGCAGGCACGCGCCGGGCGCCCCGGGAAGTTGCTGCTGGCAGCCCTGCTGGCCGCGGTGGCCGCCGGCCCGATCCTGAACTACGGGCTGAGCGCCATCAGCGACCTGGTGATCACCGACCTGGGCATCACCGAGGCGCAATTCGGCCTGCTGGCCACCGTCTGCTTCGCCGCGGGGGCCGTGGGCAACGCGGCCTTCGGCCGCTTCACGGACCGCCAGCCCGACACCCGGCTGCTGGTGCTGGTCTTCGCCCTGGCCGCCGCGGCCCTGGCCCTGGCCGCGATCCCCGGAGGCTACGTGCTGCTGCTGGTCGCCGCGGGCCTCTCCGGGCTCGCCCAGTCCTTCCCCAACGGGGTCACCAACCGCATCCTGGCCCAACGCGTCCCGGAGGACAAGCGCATCGGCTGGATCGGCATCAAGCAATCCGGCGTCCAGGTCAGCCAGCTGGTGGCCTCCCTGGCCTTCCCGGCCCTGGCCGCCTGGATCGGATGGCACGGGGCCAACGCCGTGGGCGCCGTGGTGGCCGGGGCGCTGGGCGTGGTCGCGGTGCGCGTGGTCGCCTCGGTGCCGCTGCTGCCCCAGGCCCCCGTCCGCATCGGCCCGCTTCCGGCGGGGTCCGCCCCGGTCCCGGCGCCGCCGCCGAACACCAGGTTCCTGATCTACGCTCTGGCCACCTTCGGCTTCGTCAACGGCATGGGCGTGCAGGCCACCAACGTTTACCTGTCCCTGTATGCGGTGCGCGAACTGGATTTCAGCCTGGTGCTGGGCGGCCTGGCGGCAGCGGCCGCCGGAGCGATCGGCGTGGCGGCCCGCGTGGGCTGGGGCAAGATGATGTCCGGCGGCATGGCCGCTCCCCCGCTGTTGCTGCTGCTGGCGACCCTCGCACTCGCCGGGGCCGGGGTGTTCCTGGCCGCCGGGGCCACCGGTTCCGCCGCTCTGCTCTGGTGCGCCGTGGCCCTGCACGGGGCCTCGGCCCTGGGGGTCTCGGTCGTGCTGATGGCGGCGGTGGTGCGCAGCGTCCCGGCCTCCACCATCGGCATGGCCACCGGAATGGTCACCGCCGGGCAATTCGGCGGATTCACCGTCGGCCCCCTGGCCATGGGCGCGCTGATCGGCTCCCCCGGCGGATTCGCGCTGGGCTGGGGCGCGGTGGCCTGGACCTACGCGCTGTGCGTGGCGCTCGCCGGATACCTGGTGCTGCGTCGGCGCCGCAAGGACCGGGAAGCGGCAGGTTAAGCCTGTTTTCCCTCGCCCCGGGTGCGGTGGAAGACCTACAATGTGGGCATCGGGCGAACTGCACTGCGGCCGGCCGGCCCCGGGCTCCTCGCCTCCGGAGGAAGGAATTCCCATGGGCAGCACAGCATCGACCTCCCGGCGGATGAGCCCCGAACAGCGCAGGGTGGCAGGGGCCACCATGATCGGCACGACGGTCGAGTGGTACGACTATTTCATCTATGCCAACGCCGCCGCCCTGGTCCTGGCACCGCTGTTCTTCTCGGAGCTCGAGGGCACGGTGGCCTCGGTGGTCTCCTTTGCCACCGTGGGCATCAGCTTCCTGTTCCGGCCCTTCGGGGCCGTGGTGATGGGCCGGGTCGGGGACCGCTACGGGCGCCGGGTGGTGCTGATCATCACCCTGATCCTGATGGGCGCGGGCACCACCCTGATCGGCGTGCTGCCGACCTACGCCACCATCGGGGTGTGGGCACCGATCCTGCTGGTGCTGCTGCGCGTGATCCAGGGCTTCTCCGCCGGCGGGGAGTGGGGCGGTGCTGCGCTGATGGCCGTTGAACACGCACCTGCCGACCGCCGCGGCAGGTTCGGGGCCTTCCCGCAGCTGGGCGTTCCCGCCGGGATGCTGCTGGCCGCCGGGGTCACCGCCATCTTCGCCGCGGCACTGACCGAGGAACAGTTCCTGGCCTGGGGCTGGCGGGTGCCGTTCCTGCTGAGCTTCGTGCTGATCCTGGTCGGCCACTACATCCGCACCCGGGTCGAGGAGTCCCCGGTCTTCCACGAGCTGGAGGCCACGAAGCAGACCGAGACGGCCCCGCTGGCCACCCTCTTCCGCCACCACCCCGGCAAGGTCGTCCAGGCAACATTCATCTTCATGGGCAACAACGCCGCCGGCTACATGCTCACCGGCGGCTTCATCCTCGGCTACGCCACCAAGCGCCTGGGCCTGGACGCCGGCACCCTCCTGAACATCATCACCATCGGATCGGTGGCCTGGCTGGCTTCCACCTGGGTCTCCGGGGTGCTCTCGGACCGCATCGGCCGGCGCAAGATGTACATCATCGGCTGGATCGCCATGCTCATCTGGCTGTACCCGCTGTTCCTGCTCATCGACACCGGGAAGATGCCGCTGGTGGTCATCGCCCTGGTCGTTTTCGGCGCGGTGATGGGGCTGTCCTACGGCCCGCTGCCGGCCCTGTACGCCGAGCTGTTCCCCGCCCGCATCCGGCTCAGCGGCTCCTCCATCAGCTACGCCCTGGGCGCGGTGCTCGGCGGGGCCTTTGCTCCCACCATCGCCACCGCCCTGGTGGGAGCCTTCAACTCCACGATCGCGGTGTCGACCTACCTGTTCCTGCTCGTCGCGGTCTCGCTGGTCGCCACGATCACCCTCAAGGACCGCACCGGCACCAACCTCTACCTGCCGGACGAGGAAATCAAGCCCCTGAAAACCGACGAAACCCCCGGTCCCATGTACGACCCCTGAGTGCCCCGGGGGATTCCACCGGCCGCCGCGAGGCCTGTTCCCGGCACAGGTTCGGGCCCGGGCAGTCCACGGCCAAGCCTCCTGGCTTAGCGCAACCCTCGCGCGAGTGTAGATTCTAGGGATGGTTCCCAGCACTTTCACTGATTTCGATTCCCCACCCAACACCGACGGCAATGACGTGTTCCACCAGGCCCGCAGGCGCCGGACCTTTGCCATCATTGCGCACCCGGACGCCGGCAAGTCGACGTTGACCGAGGCGTTGGCCCTGCATGCGCGGGTCATCACGGAGGCAGGTGTGACGCACGGCAAGCAGGGACGCGCGGCAAGCATGTCCGACTGGGGCACCATGGAACGCGAACGCGGCATCTCCATCAGCTCCACCGCGTTGCGGTTCGAACACGGCAACGTGATTTTCAACCTGCTCGACACCCCGGGGCACGCGGACTTCTCCGAGGACACCTACCGCGTGCTGACGGCCGTGGACTGCGCCATCATGCTTGTCGATTCCTCACGGGGAATGGAAACCCAGACCCTGAAGCTCTTTGCCGTCTGCAAGGAACTCGGGCTGCCGGTAATCACCGTGTTCAACAAATGGGACCGGCCCGGACAGGAAACGCTGCAGCTGCTCGATGAGGTCCAGGAAGCCACCGGCCGCATGCCGGTGCCCTTGAACTGGCCCGTGGGCATCGCGGGCGACTTCCGTGGCCTGTACAACCCTGAAAGCGGAACCTACACGCGCTTGTCTCGCACCAATGCGGGCGCCAGTCTCGCACAGGCCGACGAGCTGAGCCCCGAGGAAGCCGCCCTGGACGCCGGAGACGCGTGGGATGCCGCCCGCGAAGACTGCGACATTGCTCTCTCCCTCAATGGCGGCTTCGACAGGGAAGATTTCTTGGCCGGCCGGTCCACGCCGGTGCTTTTCGCTGCCGCCGCATCAAACTTCGGGGTCGCCCCGCTCTTGGATTTCCTGGTGGACCGGGCGCCCGCGCCGGGTCCGCGCCCGGATTCGTCCGGCACCCTGCGTCCCCTCGATTCGGATTTCTCCGGATTCGTCTTCAAGATGCAGTCGGGGATGAACCCAGCCCACCACGACAAGCTCGCCTTTATCCGGGTGTGCTCCGGGACGTTCCGACGGGGCATGGCCCTGCTCAACGAATCCACGGCAAAGCCCGTCTCCTCCAAGTACACCCACCACATGAGCGGCAGGGACCGCGATTCAGCGGATGAATCGTGGCCCGGAGACGTGGTGGGCTTCAGCAACGCCAGCGGATTGCGGATCGGCGACACGGTGCATGCCGGTTCGGCAGTTTCCTTTCCGCGCTTGCCGCACTTCAACGCCGAGCACTTCCGCGTGGTGCGCAGCCTGGATGCAGGCCGTTCCAAGGCCTTCGCCCGGGGAATCTCCCACCTGGAAGAAGAAGGCACCATCCAGGTTCTCTACCGCGGCTTCGGGACGAGCCAGTCGCCGATCTTCGCGGCGGTTGGAGTCCTGCAGTTCGAGGTGGCCCTGGATCGCTTGAAGCGCGAGTTCGGCGCCCCGGCCGCAATCGACGAGACGTTGCCCTACGAAATGGCCAGGGACCTGTTCGGCCCGGAGCCGGAAAAGACCGCCAAGGCCGCCGCCATCGAGGTCGTCTACCGGTCGAACGGGAATCCCGTGGGGCTCTTCAGGAACCAGTGGAAGCTCGGTCGCACCATGACCGACAGCCCCGAGCTCTTCGGCATCACCGACGACGAAGCCAAATAGCAGGGGCAGTTGCGAAGCCGGCTAGGCGTCGATCACCAGGTCGCCGGTCGGCTTCGAGCAGCAGATCAGGATCTTGCCCGCGGCGATTTCCCGGGGCCTGATCCCGCCGGCGTGGTTCATCTCCACCGTGCCCCCAAGCAGGGTGGACTTGCAGGTGCCGCACATCCCCAGTGTGCACGAGGAGGGCAGGGGGATGCCCGCGGCCAGCGCGGCGTCGAGGATGAACCCGTCCGCGGCGCAGTCGATGGTGCGCCCGCTTTGCACGAACTCGACGCTGAACACCTGTGCGCCGGCCGCGGCGGCGGTCGACAGCGGCGCCCCGGAGGATGCCGCCGGGGCGTGGTCGGCGATGTCGAAGCTTTCCACCGTGAGCGCCGAGGCGTCGCAGCCCGCAGCTTCCAGCATCCCGCGGACCGCCTCCAGGTATTCCGGCGGGCCGCAGGCGAAGACCTCGCGCCCGCGCACATCGGGCACCAGTTCGAGCAGCAGCTCCGCATCCAGCCGCCCCGGCGCGCGCGGGGCGCCCAGGGTGGGGATGGAGCCGGTGCTGAGGATCGTTTCCACGCGGATGCCGCTGGCCTCCGGGATCGAGCGCAGCTCGCGGTGGAAGATGACCTCGGCCGGGCCGTGCGCGCTGTAGAGCAGCACCGCGTCCACCGGGGCGCCGGAATCCAGCAGGGCCCGGGTGATGGACATCAGCGGGGTGATCCCCGAGCCCGCCGCCAGGAACAGGTAGCCGGGCGCAGTGTCCGGCAGCCCGCCGGCGAGCGCGGGCGGGGTGAAGCCGCCCAGCGGACCGTGGGCCTCGATGACCGTGCCGGGGGCCAGCGAGTCGTGCAGCCAGCTCGAGGCCGGTCCCCCGGGCAGGGCCTTGACCGTGATCTCCAGCCCGTCCCGCGGGATGGAGCTG
This sequence comes from Arthrobacter sp. C2, assembly GCA_024207135.1. Taxonomy (GTDB): domain Bacteria; phylum Actinomycetota; class Actinomycetes; order Actinomycetales; family Micrococcaceae; genus Paeniglutamicibacter. The sequence continues at coordinate 993,019 of CP042428.1, forward strand.
ATGGTGTAGCAGCGCGCCAGCTGCCCGTGGGGCGTGTCCAGCGAGAACGTGAGGTACTGCCCCGGCAGCCAGCCGAAGCCCTCCCCAGCCTCGGGCTCGAAGGTGAAGGTCCTGGCCTCCGCGGTCTCCTGGCGGACGGCCGTGCAGCGCAGGGTTCGGTCGGCGGGTGCCGCCGGCAGGGAAGCCGGCAGGACCTGGAGTTCCTGCGTCATGGCTGCACCTCCATGCCCATGCCGAGGCCAGCGCGCAGGCGGTCGATGTACCAGGAAATGAAGTCCTCGACCTGGTATTCGTTCGGGGCGTAGGGCCCCTGGAGGTAGGCGGGGCTGGTGACCCCGAGCTGGGCTCGCTGGACGAAGCTGCAGTCCTGCTCGTTGGTGCGTTGCCACACCCGTTTCAGTGCCTCCAGGTCGTAGTCTTCCCCCTCCACCGCGTCCTCGTGGACCAGCCAGGTGGTGCGCAGCAGCGTCTTGTCCGGGGAAAGCGGCAGCACCGAGAAGGTAACCGCGTGGTCGGAGAGCACGTGGAACCAGGCGTTGGGCTGCAGGTGCATGGACAGCCGCCCGAGCCTGGGCTCGGTGAGCTCCCCCAGCAGCTTGCGGCACAGCAGGCTCCCGTCGGGGCTGAAGGACTCGCCCGCCCCGTCCATGGGTTCGCGCTGGATCCGGAATCCGGTGCCCGGGGCGCGCAGCTCCTGGATCTGCGCGTAGGGAAGGTTGTGTGCCTCGCTGCGCCGGTGCAGGTCGGCCTCCGCGGCGAGGTAGCGGTCGTAGGCGGGACGCAGCCGCGGCGGCAGCCCGTCCGGGTCGTATCCGTAGGTGGGGAACAGCGAGCAGGAGAGTTCGGGGTGCCCGTCGCAGTGGTAGCACTCCCGGTTGTTCTCCATCACCAGCTTCCAGTTCCCGTGCTCCACCAGGTCCTCTTGCGCGGCGACCTTGGTGCGGCGCAGCTGGTGCGGGGCCAGGTAGGGCTCGATCCGGCCCGCATAGGTGGCGAAGTCTTCCGGCGGGTCGGTGGAGAGGCAGATGAACACCAGCCCGGCCACGGACTGCACGGCCACCTTGCGCAGCCCGAAACGGGTTTTGTCGAAGTCGGCGGGCTGGGAGTCGGCGTGCAGCAGGGCCCCGTCGGATCCGTAGGTCCAGTGGTGGTAGCCGCAGACCAGGTTGCCGACGGAGCCGGACGGGTCGGAAAGGATCCTGGCCCCGCGGTGCCGGCAGACGTTGTGCAGCGCGGAGATTTCCTCGTCGTCGTCGCGCAGCAGGATCACCGAGTGCGGGCCCACCGAGATGGTGAGGTAGTCCCCCGGTTCGGGGATCTCGGCGTCGGTGGCCACGAAGATCCAGTGCTTGGCGAAGATCTCGGAGATGTCCATCTCAAGTACCTCGGGCGAGGTGTAGAACGGGGCCTCGAGGCTCAGCCCCGGGATCCGCCGGGCAACCAGTTCGGTGATCCCGGCGGAGGGGGTGTGCGAGGGCGGCAGGTGGTGGACCGGTGTCGTGGTCGTGGTCATGGCGGTTCCTTTCGTGGTGAGGTGGCTGGGTCTGGGCAAAGCGAGCGGGTCTATTTACATGGGCAGGCACAATCGCAGGGCGTCGTAGATGGCCGCGTGGATGTTCCGGCTGGCCACCGCGTCGCCGACGCGGTAGAGCGCGAAGCGGCCCTGCGGGTTCTTCCCGGCGGGCTGCGGGGTCTCGGCCAGCAGCGCCGGGTAGTCGATTTCCCCGGCGTTGGTCGAATCGGGCAGCAGCTCGAAGTACAGCTCGGTGTTGGGCAGGGTGCCGTGCTCGGTGACCACCAGGTCCACGGTGCGGGTGGTTTCGAGGCCCGAGTATTCGCTGTAGAGCACCGCGGTGAATTTTCCGTCCGGCTCGCGCACGACCGAGCGCAGCCGGTGCGCCAGGGTGGTGGCGACCCCGTGTTCGGAGAAGGCCCGCAGGTAGGCCGGGGAGTTCATGGCCCCGACATCGGGGGCGAGCATGCGCTCGGGGGTGACGATTTCCACCTTCGCTCCGGCGGCCGCGAGTTTCTCGGCGGCGTCCATGCCCGGCTCTGCCCCGTTGTCGTCATAGACCAGCACTGTTTCGGGGACGGAGGCCAGGTGCCCGAGCACGTCCCAGCAATCGGCGGTCAGGTCCCCGCCTCGGGTGAGGAAGTCGTGGTTGGGCATCCCGCCGGTGGCCACCAGGACCACGTCCGGGTTTTCGGCCAGCACGGTGTCGGCCTCGGCGTAGACCCCGTAGCGGATCTCGACCCCGGCCAGCAGCGCCTCGGAGACGCGCCAGTCGATGATGCCCAGCAGGTCCCGCCGCCGGGGCGTGGAGGCGGCGATGAGCACCTGCCCGCCGGGGGCGTCCGCGGCCTCGAACACCACGACCCGGTGCCCGCGTTCGCCCAGCACGCGGGCGCATTCCAGGCCGGCCGGCCCGGCGCCGATGACCACGGCGACCTTCGAGGGTGCGGCGGCCGGCGGCACGGTGTGCGGCAGCTTCAGCTCGCGCCCGGTGGCGGGGTTGTGGATGCACTTGGCATCCCCGGAGGCGTAGATGGAATCCAGGCAGTAGTTCGCCCCCACGCAGGGCCGGATCCGTTCCTCCTGCCCGGCGGCCAGCTTGGCGACCAGGTGCGGGTCGGCGATCTGGGCCCGGGTCATCCCGACCAGGTCCAGCAGCCCGTGGGAGACTGCGTGGCGGGCGGTGGCGATGTCGGCGATCTTCGAGGCGTGCATGACCGGGATCCCGGCCTCGGCCCTGATGGATGCGGCGAAGTCCAGGAACGGGGCGGAAGCCGAACCCATGGACGGGATCACCTTGGCCAGGGCGGCGTCGGATTCGATGGACCCCTTGATCACGGACAGGAAGTCGATGCCGGCCTCGACGTAGCGGTGCAGCGCGGCCATGGCCTCGGTGCGTCCCAGCCCGTGCTCCTTGTCCTCGTCCATGGACATGCGGATGCCCAGGATGAACTCCGGGCCCACGGCCTCGCGCACGGCGCGGATCACCAGCAGCGGGAAGGCGATGCGGTTCTCGAAGCTGCCGCCCCAGGCGTCGGTGCGGTCGTTGGTGGCCGGGGACAGGAAGGCATCCATGAAGTGCCCGTAGGACTGGATCTCGACCCCGTCCATGCCGGCGTCCCGGCAGCGCACCGCAGCGGCGGCGTAGTCGGCGGCGATCCGGTGCAGGTCCCATTCCTCGGCGACCTTGGGGAAAGCGCGGTGGGCCGGCTCGCGCATGGCCGAGGGGTACGGGACCGGGAGCCAGTCCCCGGCGTAGTTGCTGGTGCGCCGGCCCAGGTGGGTGATCTGGCACATCACCGCGGCCCCCGCCTCGTGGATTTCGGCGGTGAGCTTGCGCAGCCAGGCGGAGATCTCGTCGCGGTGCAGTTGGAGGTTCCCGAAGGAGGGCGGGCTGTCGGGGGAAACCACCGCGGATCCGCCGATCATCAGCAGTGCCGCACCGCCCTTGGCGCGCTCCACGTGGTAGGCCCGGTAGCGGTCGGTCGGCATCGAGTTCTCCGCGTAGGCCGGCTCGTGCGAGGTGCTCACGATCCGGTTGCGCAGCACCAGGTGCCGCAGCGCAAACGGCTCGAGCAGCGGGTCCGTGAGTTTCATGCGCCAGGCCCTTTCGTTCACCGGGTGCCCGGTCCCGGGGACCCGTTGCCTCAAGTGTGGACCGGGCCATTGCTGAAGACCAGCAAACGGAATCGCACAATAACGTGTAATCTTCGTGCATGATCGATCCGAGGCTCCACGTGCTGCGCATGCTTGCCGCCCACGGGACCGTCACCGCCACCGCCAAGGCCCTGCACTTCACGCCCTCGGCCGTCTCCCACCAGCTGCGCACCCTGGCCGAGGACCTCGACGTGGTGCTGCTGGTCCCGCAGGGACGCGGGGTCCGGCTGACCCCGGCGGCGCGCATCCTGCTCAGCCACGTCGATGCGCTGTTCTCCAGCTGGGAACACATCCGCGGGCTGCTGGCCGCCGAATCCGGCAGCTATGCGGGCTCGCTGCGGATCTGCGGTTTCTCCACCGCGGCCGCGGCCCTGCTGCCGGCGGTGGTCACGGCGCTGCGGGCCAGCCGGCCGGCATTGGAGGTGCGGATCATCGAGGCGGACCCGGCGGAATGCCTGGACCTGTTGCTGGCGGACGACGCCGACCTGGCAGTGATCGTTTCCACCGAGGCCGCCCCGTCGAGTGCCGACAGCCGCTTCGAAACCCACTTCCTGCTCGACGACCCGCTGGAGTTGCTGGTTCCGGCCGGCCATCCGCTGGCTTCCCGGCCCGACGTGGGACTCGGGGAAACCGCGGACCAGCAGTGGATCGTGGACCGGCTCGGCCGCCCGCACCGGCAACTGGTGTTCAACTCCTGCGCGGAAGCGGGCTTCACCCCGACGGTGGCCCACGAGGCGGCGGAATGGGACACCGCCGCGGCACTGGTGGCGGCCGGGTTCGGGGTCTGCCTGGTCCCGCGGCTGGCACGGCTTCCCTCCGGCTACCCGATCGTGCGGGTGCCGCTGCGCGGGGATCCCGCCCCCTCGAGGCACATCCGCACCGTGGTGCGCCGCGGCAGCGACTCCCAGCCGGTGCTGGCCGAGGCCCTGGAGGTGCTCACGCGCACCGCGGCCGCAGTCCCCGGCCTGGCTTAGTCCGAAGCGTGGTCGTGGTGCATGTGGGCCCGCTCCCCTCCGTGGTCGAAGATCGTCAGGATCTCCACCGGGCCCTCGTGCGCCCCGATGCGGTGCGGGACCATGGTGGAGAATTCGGCGGCTTGTCCCTCGTGGACCAGAATGGCGCGCTCCCCCAGCACCAGTGAGACGGTGCCGGACAGGACGGTGAACCATTCGCGGCCCGGGTGCACGGACAGCCCGATGTCCTTCAGGGACCGCTCCGGGGTGATGCGCATCTTGGCCACCGTGGTCCCGTTGGCCAAGTGTTCGCGCGAGAGCAGCCAGGTGGTGAGCCCGGGTTGGTGTTCGGGCTGGGGCCGGATCACCACGTCCTCGTCGCTGGTCGGCTCGACCAGCTGGTCAAGAGTGGTGCCCAGCGCCTTGGCCAGCGGTACGAGTTGGTCAAGCGCGATCCTGCGGTGTCCGGTCTCGATGCGACTGAGCGTGGAGGGGCTCAGGAAGCAGCGGGCCGCCAGGGAATCCAGCGACCAGCCCTTGGCCAGCCGCAGTCCCTTGAGGCGTTGGCGGATCACGGTGTCCATGGAAATATCTTCTTGCGTCATACGCAAGAGTGTATGCCAATCGCGCATTCGCTGGTTAGGCTGGAACCATGACGACACAGCATTCCCCGGAACACGGCCACCACCATGGCGGGAACCACGGCAACCACCACGACCACCAGCACTCGGACGAACAGGGCATGGCGGAAATGCTCGACCTGGACGCCCAGCTGCTCAGGGACCACCTAAAGGAGATCTTTGCCTGGACCGCCGGGCACCAGCCAGGCCCGAGCACCATCCTGGACCTGGGCGCCGGCACGGGCACCGGTACGCTCGGACTGGCGCGCACCTTCCCCGAGGCCGGGGTTGTTGCCCTGGACCAGTCCGAGTTCATGCTCGGGCGCCTGGCGGGGAAGGCGAAGTCGCTTGGGCTGGAGGAGCGGGTCTCGACCCTTCAGGTGGACCTGGACGCGGCGTGGCCGGAACTGACGGACATCGACCTGGTGTGGGCAGCATCCTCCATGCACCACATGAGCGAGCCGGCCAGCGTGTACGAGCGGATCGCCGGCACGCTGTCGGCCGACGGGCTGCTGGTGGTCGTGGAGATGGACGCCTTCCCCCGCTACCTGCCCCGGGACCTGGGGTTCGGCGCCCCGGGCCTGGAGGAACGCTGCCATGCGGCGGCGGGCAGCGCCAAGTGGAACGCCCACCCGGACTGGGCCGGCCCGATCCGGGAGGCTGGGATGGAGGTCGTCGACCAGCGAACCTTCGGCTACGCGATCGAAGAAGACCAGAAGTTGGTGGCGCGCGCCGCCCACCGGTGGCTGTCCCGGATGCGCGACTCCCTCAAGGACGACTTGGAGACGGCGGACCTCCACGCCCTGGAAGTGCTGCTGGATGACAGGGACCCGCGCTCGGTGCTCGCCCGCACCGACCTGTCGATGCGCGGCAGCCGCACGGTGTGGGCCGCACGAATCGCCAGGTAGGAACGACTCGCAGGGCTCCCGGGCTCGCTATCCACCGGGATCCCCGTCGCTTCGGGTCCAGCGGTTGGGGACGGTCAGGACCGGAAGTCGACCTCCTGAGTGGAGACTACGGCTGCGGTGCGGCCGGGGGCTCCCTGGAACTGCCAGTAGAGGTTGATGTGGGAGATCGCGACCTCGGGCGCCGGCGCTCCCCATTCGGTCATGTCGCTGGTGGTGTGTGCGTCCGAAACCAGGGTGACGTCGTAGCCTCGGGTGAAGGCGCCGTGGACCGTGGAGCGGATGCACGCATCCGACTCGGCACCCGAGACGAACAGCCGGCCGACGCCGGCCGAGGCGAGCACTTCTTCCAGGTTGGTGCCCTCGAAGGAATCCCCGTAGATCTTCTGGACGACCGGGTCTTCGGCGGCGGGCGAGAGCTCCGGGACGATTTCCCAGTCGGCACTGCCCACTTCCATTTCCTCGTCGGAGTGCTGCACCCACACCACCGGCGCACCGGACTCCCTGGCCCGCTTCACGAGTTCATTGATGTTGCCGATGGTTTCCTCACGCCGATAGGCGTCTGCCACGACATTGTTCTGGACGTCGATCACCATCAGTGCGGTGCGGTCCCGGTCCGAGAATGTGCTCATGATCGTCTCCCCCTTGAAGGATGTGCCGGTGCTTTTCCACGAACCAACCTACGCCGATGCACCCGCGATTTGGAATGGCCGGCGCGGGGCAGCTTAACTCGCCTCCGGGGCGCTACCGGGTCTCGACAACAAAGACCGCGAACGTTCCCTTTTCGAGAGCCTCGAAGTCGTGGGCTTGGTCGCCGGGGTAGCTCATGTAGTCGCCCGGGCCGAGTTCCGTGGCGTTGCCGGCGACGGTGTTCGTGGCCCGGCCCGCGGACAGGATGATGTGCTCGACGGTGCCCGGGGCGTGCGGCTCGGAATGCTTGACGGCTCCGGGCTCGGCGGTGATCAGGTAGATGTCCCGGCGTGCGTTCGGCGGGCTGGGTGCCAGGAGTGCGGCCGCGTAGTCTGCGGATCCCGAGGCCAGGCGCGGGCCCTCGCCGGCCCGGATAACGGTCACTTCGGGGCGGGGCGGATCGAGCAACACGGAGAGCGGGACACCGAATGCGGTGCTCAGGGCCCACATGGTTTCCACGCTGGGATTGCCCGCGCCCGATTCCAGCTGCGAGAGCGTGGACTTGCCGATGCCCGCGCGCCGCGCCACCTCCGAGAGGCTCAGGCCCGCGCGCTCGCGTTCCCGGCGCAGCGCGACGGCCACGCGTTCCATGGGCAGGGATGATTCGGGGTTGGACGTGGTCTTGGCCATGCGATCATCATAGCGGCCACTTGTTCACCTTGACGAACGACAGGCTTGTCGCCACACTGAACCCATGCGTTCTATATTTCGAACAATCGGACGGTCTACCGTCCACGAGTCGGTGATGGTCTCGCTGTCGGTCGGAGTCGTCGGCATTTCCTATGGCGCCCTGGGCCGGGAGACGGGGCTGGACTTCTGGCAGGTGGTCCTGCTGGCCGGCACGGTGCTGGGCGCGGCCTCGGAGTTGCTGTTCATCAATGTCATCGGGAACGGCGGATCGCCCGTTGTTGCCGTCTTGGCCGGACTCATGGTCAACTCGCGGAACCTCGCCTATGCCGTGGGAGCCGGCAAGTTCCTGCGCTCCGGGTGGCGGACCGTCCTGGGGGCACACCTGGTCAACGACGAATCGGTGGCCATGGCCCTGGGCAGGGAAGAAAAGGAAAAACAGCGGGCCACCTTTTGGCTGGTCGGCCTGGGAATCCTTGTGGCCTGGCCGGGAGGCGCAGCACTCGGCGCGTGGCTGGGCTCCGTGGTCTCCCCCACGGCGCTTGGCCTGGACGCCGCATTCCCCGCGCTGCTGCTGTGCATGGCGGCCAAGCCGCTGCGCAACAAGACCACCTTGCTGGCCGCGATCATCGGGGCGATCTTCACCCTGGCGGCTTCCCCGTTTGTTCCCGCGGGCCTGGCCCCGGTCATGGCACTGCTCGGGGTGGCGGTCGTGTACCTGGCCAGCAAGCGCCGGACGCGGGTTTCGGCATGAGTGTCCAGGTGTTCCTGTGGTGCATGCTCGCGCTGGCCGGCGGAACCTACGCCATGCGGCTGGGCGGGGTCCTGCTGCGTTCCAGGTTCCAGTTGTCGCAGGAAACGGAAAACTGGATCGATCGCTGCGTCATTGCCCTGCTGATCGGCGTCGTGGTGACGTCGCTGGGGATTGCCGGCCAGGACTTCGGCGGCTTCGCCCGCGTTGCCGGGATCGGGGCGGCGGGAATCGCCGTGGTGCTCCGGGCACCCCTGGTAGTGGTCCTGCTGACCGCGGTGCTGGTCACCGGCGGCCTGCGCCTGCTCGGCGTCCCCTGAGGCATCCAGGGCTCAGGGGCGTGAAAGCCATGCCAAGGCGCGGGCGTTGAACCAGTCCGGGCGCTGCAACGGGATCCCGTGCCCACAGCCTGGAACCAATTCGAGTTCACTGCCGGGCAGCTCCGCATGGATGGCCAGGGCAGAGTCCCGCATCACGGCACGCTCACGTGCCCCGGCTAGCACGATGGCCCTGCCGGGAAAATCCGAGAACTTTTCCGGCAGCATAAAGCGCAGGTTTGCCTCCACCGCGGCGAGCAGCGTTTCCCTGCCGATGCCCGCGCTGGTGGCAATATATGCCTCCATCAGGTCCTCCGGGATGAACAGTTCCCTGGCCTGCAGCCGGGCAAACCAGCGCCTGCGGGCCAGCGGGGCGGCCAGCCCGAGAAGTGCGAGCGTGGGTGTGACCAGGGGCAGCGGCTTGGCCTGGGCACTTACCACCATGACCCGGTCCACCAGTTCCGGGTGCATTGCTGCCAGTTCGATGGCCAGCTGCGCACCCAGGGAGAAACCGATGACGGCCACCGGGCGCTTGTTCCCTGTGACGAGCATGTTGGCCAGCGCCTCGATGGTGGCAGCGTGGGACACGTAAGGCTCGGAGGAGCTTTCGCCGTGTCCGGGCAGGTCTGGCACCAGGACCCGGTGCCTGGTTTCCAGGCTCCGGCACAGCGATGTCCACATCCACCCGGCAACTCCCCCGCCATGGAGAAGCAGCACCGGCTTGCCCGTTGCGGGACCAAAACTGTTGGTGATCATCCAGGCAACCCTATCGGCAGGACGCCGAGGATTCCGTGCTCAGGGTTTGTGTGCCAACTCCGCAATGGCCCCGAAGCTGGCCTGCAGGATCTTATCCACCACCGCTGGCGGGTACCCCAGCAGTCCCAAAACCGTCTTGTAGCGGGTGATGTTCCCGCTTTTCCATTGCTCGGCCACTTCGGCCGGGGTGAGTTCCGGCTTCCAGCGGCCCAACGTGGCGAGGGCTTCTTCGGGGCTGGTGGTACCGGCAACCAGCCCGTCGAGCAGCTTCTGGAAATCCGGGACGCGTTTGCGCCGGGCCTCGACCCCCGAGGTGTACACGCTGATCAAAGACACCAGCAGCCCCACCACACCCACCAGGAATCCTGCCACCTCAAGGAATTCCGCGTGATGATCGCCATCCGACTCGCCACCGGGATTCCTGTCGAACGGTGCCGCGGCGGCCGCGAATGGCCCGGCCACCGCGGCGAGATCCGGCGTCAGCTCATCCTCGAACGTGCCCATGTCTTATCCCCGTTTCCCGAAACTTCCGATGTGCAGCCACTTGGCGCGGAGTCTAGCAACGAATCCGGCCCCGGGACATGGCACGCAACCCGCCCGTGGGCGGAACACCGTCGCGCGGTGTCCCACCCATGGGCGGCCATTGGTCATTTGGTCTTCGCTCAGCAGGGCTTCGGGCTCTTGCCGCCGGGTGCGTAGCAACGCAGCCCGGTGTAGTCCGGGGCATCCACCGGGACGGCATCTTAGATGCGTATTGAGGCCCGCCACGGCTTCCTCAGCCCTGGCCGGCACGGCGCAGGCGACCTCGGCCCCATAGAGCCCCGCGCCCTGCTCCGGTGCCAGCTGCTCGGCGGACCGGCGGTGGTCCACGCGGCGCCGCGCAGGCCGCTCTTCACACGCGCCACACCTAGGCGGGCCTTTCGGCAACCCCTGCCCAGGTCTCCTAAACATCGGCTGACCAGACCCGTCGCCTCTGAATGGACCAGTAGGCTGGAACCATGACTTCTTCCCTTGACGCAGCCAAGAAGAGCCCCCGTGCCCGCATCGTGACCGCCCTGGTCAGTGGTGCGGCCAGCGGGGCCCTGACGCTCATCGATCCCGCCCGTTTCAAGTCCTGCACCCGCAGGAGCCTGGTCGGAGGGTCCGGGGCCGCCTATGCGGCAGTGGCATGGGTCGGAAGCTCTGGCAGCGCGGAATACAAGCCCGGCAACGTGCTGCGCGGATCTCTTTCCCTGGGCCTGGGTGCGCTGGGGGCCATCGCCACGCACTACAGCTTCGCCCTGGACAGCAAGATCCACCAGGGACTGCTGCGCCGCGGCATCGGCAACCCGCGCCCGCTCATGGCCGTGGGCTCCGGCATCCTCACCGCGGCCCTGGTGCTGCTCGAGGCGCCGGGGCGGGAGGCCGAGCCCCTCGACTACGACGCCGACGCCGGGCCCGCGGAACGCGAGATCAGCGTGGAGCTTCGCGAGGTTCTCACCGGAATGCTGGGCGCCACCGAAGACTTCGGCGCCGCCCAGCTGCGCGAGCAATTGGCCGGAGCCAGGGAGCAGTACTGGGCCGGCCCCGAAGAGTTCACCTGTTCCCTGTCCTTCGTGGTGCCCCAGGACGCGGATCGCACCGTGCCGCGCAATTTCATCTTCCCGGTGCACGCGGATTTCACCACCCCGGACGGGCATCCGATGCGCGTGAGCCTGCAGGTGCATGACGGCACGCTCGACACCCTGCTCATCGACGTGCAGCATGAGCAACTGGTCACGGCCAACACCGACGACGACGATCCGTTCGAATCGATTACCGGGTGGCCGCTGGCTTCCGAGGTCGTTTTCACTCCCGAGGCCTAGCGACAGGCGGCATGCCCGGGGCGTACCGTGGGCCCATGACCCGCTTCGCGATCGACCCGCCCGCACTGCTGGCCATCGTGCGGGCGGACACCACGGTGCACCCGGACCACAGGCTTGTCGCACCCCACGCGGTCCGCACCGCCGCACTCGGGCTGCTCTTGGCCGAGGTGAGGGCGGGGACGCTGGACGAAGCCGAGGCGCTGGCCTTGCACGAGGCCATGACCGCGGTGAAGATCCGAACCCTGGGCGACAGGGTCTCGCGGGGCACGGCCTGGAAGCTGGCGCGGACGCATGGGTGGGATTCGCTCGGGGATGCCGAGTACCTCGCGGTCGGCGTGCTGCAAGCTGACGCCTTGGTGGCGCTGGAGCCGCGGCTCGCCGCGCAGGCTGCTGGCGTATTGCCGCTGGCTCCGTTCCCCGCGCTCTTCTCCGGCTGAACCACTCCGCCCACGGATCACACGCACGATTCACGGGTGGATTGCAGCAAATTCCCACCCATCAACGGCACCGCTCCGTCGGCGACCCCCGGAACAGTTCCAGCAGGTTGTTGCCGCCGGGCGGAACCACTACTGGATCGATGGACACCTTTCCCTGCACCCCAATGGCGGATCGCACAAGGCACTGCTGATCCGCGCTTGGGTGCACGCGAATTTCACCGGGGACACGGTCGAAGGCAGCGTGGCCTACGACCTGGCTCCGGCGTCCACGGAAGACCCCGCGAGCGACGTCCTCCCATTGGCGGGTCCAACTGCCATTCGCCACGGACCGCCCCATGGGTCCGTCCCGCACCACCATGGGCACATGAAGCGATTCGTGATCGACCCGGCGGCGCTGTTGCATCTTGCCAACAATGAATACCAGCCGAATCCGGACCAACAACGCGTCGCACCGAACTCGATCCGTTCCGCGGCCCTGGACCTGTTGTTGCAGGCCGATGCGCTCGTGGCGCTCGACCCGGAACTCGCCGCGAGGTCGGAGGGAATCGTGCCACTGGCCTCGATCTCCTGGCCACATGGTGCGCCGGCCCCGCGGCCTCAGGCGGTGAGGTCGTATGCTTCGCGGATCCAGCCGAGCAGCTCCGAATCGAGCGCCGCGGCGTCCAGCAGGATGATCTCGTTGTGCCACCGGTTCGCGGAAACACGCCCGGCACGGAACACCCGCGGGGATTCGAGCTGCCGGGTGAGAACGATGTTGACCAGGATCCCGCCGCGGCGGGGATGGATGCCAAGAAAGGCGCGCCCACGCGCCACATGGAACGAGGAGGCGTTCTCCTGGATCTCGCATCCCGGCAATGCGGAGATCCGTTCCATGAGCACGTCGTAGATGGTGGATGAGGTCGGGTCGCCGGTCATGCGTTCCCTTGCAGTGCGGGCCATCCAGCCATCATACGACCGCATCCCCGAAGTCACGATCGTCTCCGACCGAGGCGGCTCAGATCCCCTTGCCGCTGGGCGAGACGAGGATCTTTACGGCCGTCTCGTTGTGGTTGATCAGCGTGTCGAAGCCCTTGTCGATCAGGTTCTCCAGGGCGATCTTCCCGGTGATGAAGGGCTTGAGGTCGATCTTGCCGCTGCCGACCAGCTCGATGACCTCGGCGTGGTCGCGCACGTAGGCGATGGTGCCGCGCACGTCGATTTCCTTGAGCACGATCTTCTGCATGTCCACCGTCGCCGGGTGGCCCCAGATGGAGACGTTGACCAGCACACCGGTGGACTTAAGGGCATCGAGCAGGGTGTCGAGCACCGCGTTGACCCCGGCGCATTCGAAGGCCACGTCGACCCCGAGGCCGTTGGTGATCTCCAGGACCCGGGCCTTGACGTCCTCGGTGCTCGGATCCAGCACGTGGTCGGCGACCCCGCTGTCGCGGGCCTTGTCCTTGCGCGCAGCCGAAAGCTCGCTGACGATCACCGTCACGCCCATGCCCTTGAGCACCGCTGCGGTCAGCAGGCCGATGGGCCCGGCGCCGCCCACGAGCGCGACCTGGCCCTGGTGCACGCCGCTGCGCACCACCGCGTGGTGCCCCACCGACAGGGGCTCGATCAGCGCCGCCTCATCCAGCGGGATATCCCCGATGGGGTGGACCCAACGCGCGTCGACGACGATCTTCTCGCCCAGTCCCCCGCCGCCGCCGGCCAGCCCGATGAAGCCCATCTTGACGCACAGGTGGTAGTTTCCCGCCTGGCAGGAGGCACATTGCCCGCAGGTGAAGTACGGCTCGACCACGACGTTTTGGCCCACGGCAAGGTCCATCACGCCCTCGCCCAGCGCGGTGATGGTTCCGGAGAATTCGTGCCCCAGGGTCACCGGGGCTTCCTCGTGGGACAGCGGGTGCGGGTGGCCCGGGGAGGGGATGAAGATGGGGCCCTCGAGGTACTCGTGCAGGTCGGTGCCGCAGATGCCGCACCATGCGACGTCGATGGCCACCGCACCGGGGCGGAGCTCGGGCTCGGGGATCTCTTCGATGCGGATGTCTTTTTGTGCGTAGAAGCGTGCAGCTTTCACGGCGAATCCTTTCTCGAACGACCGGACGCGGGGCACGCGCCCGTACGGACACCACGCAGGCGAAGTGGATGATCCGTGCATGGAATCCGTTCGTTCTCGACGCTACATCCGAGCAACCTCCGATGGCTAGATTGGGCCGAAGATCCCTCGGTGGACAGCCGGAAGAAAGATCGAGGCAAGCCCAACCTTGCGGTGGAGTCCGGAGTCGAGGCTTTCCCTCGAGGCACCCAAACACCATGAAGTCCATCCATGGACGTTCCCGGCAAACAGCCATTGACAGACGATCACCTCGGCCGTTACCATTCCCCATGTGCGGCTTCGACTCGCGCAGGGAACCTGTAGGGCCGCCGAGTCCGAGCCACGAACAGCCGTGCCATATGGACAGCAGAGGAATCCCGCGCCATTCCGCTGTCCCAGCAGAACGTGCCTGCTGAACTTCTCTGCTCAAAACGATCATCCGCTTCAACGATTTGCTTCAGGGGAAGCTCCACACCCAAGGAATCTTTGAGTTGGACCTCCACTGGGCAAGGAAGCACCATCCCACGAGTCTTGCCAACCTCTGCGGGATGCTTCGTGAAGGGTCTCCACGTGGCGTGGAAACGCACTGCGCAGTGCAGTTGATTTGGGTTTGCGCGGTCGAATGCTGGCGCAGCCGGCCTCCCGTTTCAATCCCGACGAAGGAGCACGTCGAGGATCTCTCCGACCGCAACCTCATCCAGCCCTTCCCTGCGCATCGGCTGGTTCGGATGCAGCTCGTAAAGGTTTCGGCTTCCGACGCGGCTGCGGGTCAGGTAGCCGCCCTCCACCAAATCCGACACGAGCCGGTGCGCTGCCCGCTCCTGGACTCCTACGCATTCGGCGATCTCGCGGATACGGATTCCTGGATGCCTGGCGACACAATAAAGCGCATGCATGTGGTTTGTCAGAAATCCCCATTCACTCATAATGCTCACTATACCTGTTTTAAATGACATGTATTCCTTGACATGTCATCTGCATCAGCTTATCGTTGCTTGTGTCGGCCGGACGGACCCGCTGCCGGCACGATTCCGGGATCTCTCCGGAGTCGCAGACGAACGATGACCGTCGGACCTGGACGTCCGCGTCGGCTTCATGGCGGAGGTTCCGCCCGCAGCCACGACGCCCGAATCACTGCGTTTGAGAGCTGGCATCACCGCTCATGGAAGGAATTCTCATGGAGCGCCAGCCCACGTACCCGCTTGTCCTGGAAAGCGAAGCATCCTCCCAACTGAGCCGCTGGCTCTGGCTCGTCAAATGGGTCCTGGTGGTCCCTCACGTCATTGTGCTGCTCTTCCTATGGATCGCCTTCTTCGCGCTCTCCGTGGTCGCGTTCTTCGCGATCCTGTTCACCGCCCGCTACCCGCGGGCAATCTTCGACTTCAACACCGGCGTACTGCGCTGGACGTGGAGGGTCGGATACTACTCATATAGTGCGCTCGGCACGGACAAATACCCCCCCCATTCACCCTGGCCGACGATCCCGATTACCCGGCTCGGCTGCGGGTAGAGTATCCGCAGCAACTCTCACGCGGGCTCGTGCTGGTGAAGTGGTGGCTGCTGGCACTGCCGCATTACCTCATCATCGGCGTATTCACCGGTGCCGCTTTCGCCGGCTACAGCCAGGTGCGCGACAACGATGCATGGGCATACGGAAGCGGCCTTATCGGACTGCTGGTATGCATCGCCGGCCTCGTCCTGCTGTTCACCGGACGCTACCCCCGCGGCGTCTTCGACCTCGTCATGGGCATGAACCGCTGGGTGTTTCGCGTTGGCGCATATGCCGCCCTGATGACCGACCAATACCCGCCCTTGCGCCTTGATCTCGGCGGCCATGAGCCTCCCGCACTCGGCGCCCACATCAAGTTCGGACCGGATCCTCTCCCGGCGAGCTAAAAACCCCGACCGGTCTCCACGGCGCGCCTTCCAGCCTGACGCCGTGGCGCCGCCAGGCACCACTGTTCATCCACTACACCGCAACATCCTGCCTCCGGCACGACTTCCACCGACCCACCCACGGCCCACCCCATTTCCAGGGAGCACAACATGGCCACCAACGCCCACACCCACACAACATCCACACGACCCGCACCCCGAGGTCGAATGCTTCCAATGAGGCGGATCTCCTTGACCGCTGGGGTCCTGTACCTGCTCACGTTCGTCTCCATCCCGACCCTCGCGCTCTACGCGGCGGTGAAGGAAGATGCAGGCGCCTTCATCCTGGGCGCCGGAAGCACCACCGGGGTGCAACTGGGCGCGCTCTCCGAGGTCATCGTCGCCCTGGCAGGCATAGGCACCGCCGTGGTGCTATACCCGGTCGCCAAACGAATCAGCCAAACCGCCGCCCTGGGTTTCGTGGCAGCCCGACTTGTGGAAACCTGCCTCCTCCTCGTCAGCGTCGTCAGCATGCTCTCGATCATCACCTTGCGAAACGACGTGGCCGGCTCCCCCGGCACGGACCCCGCCTCGCTGGCCATCATCGGCCAGGGCTTGGCTGCAACCTACAATTGGACGTTCTTGCTTTCAGGGAGCCTGATGCCCGTGGCCTGCGACCTGTTCCTCGGCTATGTGTTGTACAAGTCGCAGCTGGTGCCCCGCGTCCTGCCGATCATCGCGTTCATTGGTGCCCCGCTGCTCCTGGCCTCCGACATCGCAGTCTTTTTCGGCGCCTACCCCCAGGTGTCCGCGTTCTCCGCGCTGGCGGCCCTGCCCGTCGCCGTGTTCGAACTGTCGCTGGGCATCTGGCTGGTGGTGAAGGGCTTCAAGCCGAGCCCGTTCACCGACAACGGTCCATTGATCCACCACCCCGACATCCCCGCAACCGAACAACCATAAGCACCCGCAGGGCGAAGCGGTCTTCGTCGGTGGCTTCCACCCATGGAATCATCCGAAAACTTGGCGAAAATTGCAGGCGGCCTTAATCTCGTCGGCTTCGTGCGTGCCAAGGTCCGGATGCCGCACCACCTACTTGATCCGGAGCATGAAAATCCCCAGAACCGAAGCAAAAGACCATGCCCGGCCTGGGCGGCCGGGCAGGCACCCCGAGACACCCCCACCGAACCACCAATCCCTTCACTTTGACTAAGGACAAAGCTCATGGAAAACCAGACCCTGATCGATGCCGGAAGGCCCGACACCGGATCATACCGAACCACCGCCAAGATCGTGGGAACCATCTACATCGCGGGGATGGTGATCGGCATTTCCGGAAATATCCTGATCCTATCCATCCTTTCCGCGCCGGATCGATTCGCCTCGATTTCGCAAAACAGCATGCTGCTGGCCGTTGCAGCACTGTGCTGGTTGCTGACCGTGGCCGGAGACATCGCCCACGGAATCCTGATGTTCCCCATCCTGCGCCAGCACAGCGAGCGGATGGCCGTTGGCTACCTCGGCTTCAGGATCATCGATGCCACTTTTATTGCCATCATGGTCATGGTGATCCTTGCCCAGGTTCCCCTGGCCAAGGAGGCGGCAACATCCGAAGTTTCCCTGCAAAGCCTGAGCGCCGTGTTCATGCAGATGCAGCTCTACGCCTACAGCATTGCTATGTTTACACTGGGCATTGCCGGGCTGATTGTGTGTTGGGTCTTCTACAAGGCAGACCTTCTTCCGCGGGCCCTGGCCATTTGGGGTCTCGCCGGTTACGCGATCATCCTGGGCGGATCCGCCCTGGAGGTCTTGGGCTTCGACTTGATGTCCGTCCACGCCATGCCGGGAGGCCTCTGGGAAGTCTTCATCGGCGTCTGGCTGATTGCCAAGGGCTTCAAGAACCTGTCCATGCGTTCCGGGACACCGGTTGGGCCGGTGATGCCCCTCCCGGCGCCGCTACCCAAGGTGAAGTGATCCCCGGTCGCGCGCATTGCCCTTCAAGCAAACTCTCTGACAGACGCGCCAACGAGCTTTGGATGCGAGCAGTGGGACATGACACGCCCACCGTCCCTGCTGGGGCTTGAGTGCAAGAATTCGCTGCAGGGCCCTCCGTGACGGGAGCCGATGAAGGGTCGTTCTGGTCGTCGTCAAAGCGATTGCCTTGCCACGAGCTCGTCGCACCCCATCCATTCCGTACCGCCGCACGCGGGCCGCGGCTGGCCGCTGTGGAAACCGGACCGCTGGACGAAGCCGACGCATCGATCGTGCTGGACACTGGGCTTTCCGCGAAAGCCGATGGCTTCGTTCCGCTTGCCGCACTTTGCGTCCACTTTGCCGACTGAAGAAATGGATTCGTCCGCTGGCTCCCTGCCTGCCCCGGCAGCCTTCCTCGTTTTCCTCCATCGCCTGAAGAACCTGCCGGTTTTCCCCAAACAACAGCAGGACACGACCAAGCTCCCCCTGCGGGGTTTGGTGGTGTCCTGCTGGTCTTGAATTGGATGGATCTTTTCGCGGGTCCATCAGCCGCCCGGCGGCCCCGTGCCGGGAAGGCCATCCTCGGATACGTTGCTTCGATGCAGCCCGGTTTTCATGCCCGGAAGGGGCGGTGCTTTCGAAATATAGGTGTGGCTGCTGGGTGTGGTGATGTTGAAGCTGTGCCGATCCCCGGGAGTCGGATGTTCGTCCCAGTCAGGTGCTTCCTTGGTCTGGTTGCAACTGAAGCAGCGACCCGAGGAATTGTCCTCGGTGGTTTTCCCGTTCTTCCGGACCTGCACCACATGGTCGATGTCGCGGATCTTTCCGTTGCAATAGGGGGTGCGGCAATATTGGTCACGCACCTTGATGAGCTTCTTCAGGTTTCCGCCAAAGCGCCGCGCCCTGGATTCCATTGCCACCAGCTGCCCGGTCCGGCTTTCAATGAACAGGCCCCTGACCCAGATCGCCAGTTCGTCCTCGGGACCTGCCGCAACCATTTTCCTGGCTCGGTTCGCGCTGATAAATCCGTAGCCCGGTATCAGCACGGGCTCGTTGCTCTCCCCGGTCAAAACGGCGGCGTCCATCACCAGCAGAATTTCAAGTGGGACGCCTCCGGCGACCTTGAGCCCGGTCATGAGCTCGTAGAAGGCGTCGGCCTGGATCTGCCCGGCACTTCGTTCTTCCCCGGGTTCCCTCTGGGCCTTTTCCGCTTCTCCGGCAAGCACTTGGAGAACGGCAATCCCCAGGGATAACGGCAGTGTCCCGCTGATCATGACCTCGTGGGCGTTGATCTGGTAACCACCGATGCAGCGGTTTTTCCAGGCTTTCGCCTCGAGATCCTCCTCGGTCTTGGGCTCCAGGATCTTCGCCCAGTAGGCAACGATGTCAGCCAGCTTTGCCGTTCCCTGCTCGAAGCAGTTGTGCGTTTCTTCCCAGAGCAACCTGTCGACCAGTTGCCGGTTGGCGAGTTCCAGGTTCCGGGTTCCACTGATCACGATCTGGGCCTGCGCCCAAGTCACCTTGCCGTCCCGCAGTCCCTGTCGGGTCAAGGGCAGGTCCGCCCCCATCATCCTGGAGCTGTTCATGAATTGGGTCCCGCCCTTTGGCGAGATGCGCATGGCCAGCGCGACTTCCTTGGAGGCTCCCCAACCCGGGTTTTTTTCGCGGAGGTTACGCCTTTTCCGGGCGGCCGACAGGGAATCTTCGTAGGCCACGGCGTGGTCGGCCTGTTGCGCGAAGATCGCGCTCTTCGCGGCCTCCATCGCGGCGATGTTTTCCACGGTGTCGAAGTGGTCTGCAGGGATGTCCATGCGGTTCAGGCCGGAAGCCACGCACCTGATTCCGGCGGCGCCGTTGCTGGCAACATAGTCAGCCACCACCGCATCCAAGTCGACGCCTTGGGCCTTGAGGTCCGCATACCCCAGTCCAGTGCCGGAACCATCTCTGGTGTTTCCGGCTGAAAGAGTACCGCCCGATGACTTCCTGGCCATATAACCAGTATAGAACGATTACCCGAAGTAGAAAATAGTTGTTTCACATTTTTCGTATAAATATTCTACTCACTACCGGCAGGTCTCCATTCTCCCCGAGCTGGATGCTATTTGCGCCCGGTGAAGTGCTCCATGGACTTGTACACCCCGAACACGCGCCCTGCGACGACGTCCCAGGCGGCAATCGGCAGCACCCCGCGCAGCGCAGTGCTCAGCTTCACGGTCCAGGGCATCATCAGCATCGGCTGACCGTCCTTCATGGCCCGCCAGACCCTCTCGGTCACCGGGCCCGGCTCCAGCAGCGGGGTCAGCAGCGGCCCGCGGGCGCCGGCGAACATGCCGGTCTTGATGTAGGAGGGACAGAAGGTGGTCACCTTGATGTGCCGGTGCCCGGCCTGCACCAGTTCCAGGCGCAGCGAATCGCTCCAGCCGATCACCGCCCACTTGGAGGAGGAGTAGACGCTCATCTTCGGGTTGGCCAGCAGCCCGGCGGCAGAGGCCACGTTCACGATCCGCGAGGTTCGACCGCGGGAGATCATTTCGGGCAGGAATTCGCGGGTGATGTGCATCAGCGCGAGGGTGTTGATGTTCATGGTCGCGGCGATGTCGGAGCGCTGGTCGTGTTCCCAGAAGTACTTGCCGCGCACGATGCCGGCGTTGTTGATCAGGATGTCCGGGGCCCCGACGCCGGAGCGCACCGCCTCGGCGGCTTCCTCGATGGATTCGAGCCGGGACACGTCCACCACCATGGTGTGGATCTGGCTGCCGCCGGCGCGCAGCTCGGCGGCCGTGCGCTCGAGCTCCGCCGCGTTGATGTCCCAGAGGATCACGTGGCTGGCATGGTCGCGGACGGCGAGCTGGGCATACATCTTGCCCATGCCCATGGCCGCCCCGGTGATGAGCACGGTCGATCCGGCCAGTGTGTCGATGACGGGGTTCATGGCTTCTCCTGGGTTGTTGTCGCGTTCTGGGGTGCGGGGATGAGTTTTCCGGGGTTCATGATGCCCGAAGGGTCAAGGGTTTCCTTGATGCCGGCCAGCACCGCGATGCCCAGGGCGCCGATTTCCGCCTCGAGGTACGGTGCGTGGTCGATGCCCACCGCGTGGTGGTGGGTGATGGTGGCCCCGGCCGCGACGATGGCCTGGGAGGCGG
This sequence comes from Arthrobacter sp. C2, assembly GCA_024207135.1. Classification (GTDB taxonomy): domain Bacteria; phylum Actinomycetota; class Actinomycetes; order Actinomycetales; family Micrococcaceae; genus Paeniglutamicibacter. Next base: position 1,013,661 of record CP042428.1, read on the forward strand.
CTTTTTTCACGCGGGCGTTTTGCGCCGGCCCGTCCTCCTCCAGCCCGGCCAGGAACGTGAAGTAGAGCGAGGCGCCGTCCGGGTAGACGTGGGAGATGTGGGCCTGCACGTACCCGGTTCCCCCGCCTTCCGCCAGGGCGTCGAGGATGGCGCCGCGCACCGCGGCGTAGGTGGCCTCGAGCCTGGTCCAGGTGGCGGCGGTTTCCAGGGTCTCGACCAGCACGCCGCGGGTCAGCAGCTCGTCGCGCAGGTAGGGCCCGGAAAAGCGCCCGCGCTCCCAGGCCCGGGCCGGTAGGGGTCCGACGTAAATCCCCCCGGCGGCGCGCAGGATCCGTGCGCTGCGCCGCTTGCGGGCGGCGGTTTCGCGCTTGGAACCCTCCCAGACGAACAGGGCGAGCGCGGGTGCGTGCTGGCCGCGCAGCCCGAGGTACCTGGACATGGCGGCGGTCTTGGGGCCGCCGAGCTTGAACGTGGCCGCAGTCTGGTCGGTGTCGCTGAGCCTGCACACGTGGGGCATGTCCCCGCGGACGCCCTCGTGGCGCAGCCGCCGCAGGGCTGCGGCCCCGGCGTCGAAGGATTCGAAGGACCAGGCGCCGTGGCTCCTGGATTCGGGCAGCGGGTGGATGAGCACCGTGGCGGAGGTGATGACGCCCAGGGTGCCCTCGGATCCCACGACGAGGTCCAGGAGCCTGGGCCCGGCGGCTGTCCCCGGTGCCGTCGAGCCGACGTCCATCGGGCCGGCGGGCGTCTCGAGATGGACGGCCTTGACCAGGTCGTCGGAGCGGCCGTACCCGGTGGAGGCCTGGCCGGCGGAGCGCGTGGCGACATAGCCGCCGAGGGTTGCCTCCTGGTGGCTTTGCGGGAAGTGGCCGAGGGTGAACCCCAGCGGCTCCAGGTCCGCCTCGATGGCCGGTCCGCGGATCCCGGCCTCGAAGGTGGCGGTGCGCGAGAGCGCGTCGAGGTGCAGCAGCTTGTCCATGCGCCGCATGTCGAGGGTGAGCACCCCGGAGAAGGGGCCGTGTTCCGGTTCGACTCCCCCGACGACCGAGGTGCCCCCGCCGAAGGCGACCACGGCCAGGCGCCGCCGCACGCATAGTTCCAGGATCCGGCGCACCTGGTCGGCGCTGCCGGGGAAGAGGACCGCGTCGGGCGCCTGCCGCGCGTCGCCGCCACGGATGCGCAGCAGGTCGGGCGTGCTCTTTCCGCCGGAGTGCAGGATGCGTTCGGTGCGTTCGGTCGAGACGTGGTCGACCCCGCAGATCCCGCGCAATTCGGCCAGCACTTCCTCGCCCAGGGCGGAGGTGTCCAATTCGATGTCCGCGAAGTCGACGGGCGGATGCGTGGCGTCCACGTGCCGAAGCCCGAGGGTGGCGCGCAGGTATTCGAGGCCGCCGGCGGCCAGCGGCTTGGCCCGGGCCGGGTCTCCCCAGCCGTACCAAACCGAGCGGGGAATCGTCACTGTGTTCTGGGTCACCATGCGATACAGTGTGACACATGACGTCACAACGTACCAGCAGCCCCGCCGACGAGGGCCTCCTGCTGGCCACGCGCGCCTCGGTGGTCCGCCACGGGGTGCGGCGCACCACCGCGAACGACATTGCCGAACGGGCGGGGGTCTCCCGCATGACCTTCTACCGCCGGATGGGCTCGGTGGAAAACGCCGTCCTGGCCACCCTGACCCGGGAGTTCCGCACCGCCGCCGCGGATGTCCGCTCGGCCTCCCCCGCCGGCACCGGGCGCGAACAGCTGGTGCACTTCGCCATCGCGTCCGTGCGGGTCTTCGCCACCTCGGAGCTGCTGGAATCGATTGCCGAGCGCGACCCCGAATTCCTCATCCCCTACGTCACCGACAGGTTCGGCGCCAGCCAGCAGCTGATCCTGGACCAGCTCGAATCGCTGCTCGCCGCGGGGCAGGCCGACCACAGCATCGAGGCGGGCGAGGCCACCGCCGCCACGCTGCTGCTCGCCCTGCAGGGCGTGGCGCTCTCGGCGCGGCTGCTGCGCAAGAGCGGCACCTTCGACCCGACGCTGAAGGAGCTCGAGAAGATGCTCGTGCGGCACCTGACCCCGCAGCCGGGCGGCACCCGATGAGCAGGCAGGATCCGACCTGGATCAACGACGCCACCCGGCAGCGCTCGCTGGAGCATCTGGCCGGGCACGAAGTGGACGTGGCCGTCATCGGCGGCGGGATCACCGGGGCCGGCGTGGCGCTGGATGCGGCCAGCCGCGGGTTGTCCGTGGCATTGCTCGAATCCCGCGACTTCGGCTCCGGCACCAGCGGCTACAGCTCCAAGCTCGTCCACGGCGGGCTGCGCTACCTGGCTCGCGGAGACCTGCCCGTCGCCTGGGAATCGGCGGTGGAGCGGCGCTGGCTGATGCAGCACATCGCCCCGCACCTGATCCGCCCGCTGGGCTTCATCATCCCCGACACCACCGGCGCCCGGCGCGCCCAGACCGCCGCGGCGGGGGCCGGCGTGCTGCTCTACGACGCGCTGCGCCGCACCTCGGGCCTGCATTCCTCCATCCTGCCGCGCCCCCAGCTGCTCTCGAAGCAGGCCGTTGCGGCCATGGCGCCGGCCCTGGACACGCCAGGGTTGCGCCGCGGCCTGCTCTACTGGGACGGGCAGGTCATCGACGATGCGCGGCTGGTGCTGGCCGTGCTGCGCACCGCCGCCGGGCTCGGCGCCCATGTGCTGCGCGATGCCAAGGCGACCGCGATCACCGCCGGCTCCGTGGAGGCAATCGACACCCGGACCGGCGAATCCCTGGCCATCCGGGCTCGGAGCGTCATCAACGCCGCCGGCGTCTGGGCGGCCGATTTCGATGCCGGCCTGGAGCTGGTTCCGAGCCGCGGCACCCACCTGGTGGTGCGCGCCGCACGCCTGGGCAACCCGCATGCCGCCCACAGCGTGGCGGTCCCCGGGCACTTCGGCCGGTACGTCTTTGTGCTGCCCCAGCCGGAGGGCACGGTGTACATCGGGCTGACCGACCAGGAGGACCGCGACGCCGACGGCCACCGTCCCGCCGTGCCGGAGCACGACATTGATTTCCTGCTCGGTGTCGTCAACCGGGTGCTCGATCCCCCGCTGGCCCGCACGGACGTGATCGGCTCCTTTGCCGGGCTGCGTCCGCTGGTGCGCTCCGCGCCGGCCAGCGGGTCCGGCGGCACCGCGGACATTTCCCGCCGGCACCTGGTGAAGGATGTTCCCGGGGAGCCGATCACCGTGGTGGGCGGGAAGCTGACCACCTACCGCCGCATGGCGCAGGACGCGGTGGACGTCGCAGCGGCCCGGCTCGGGGTCTCCACGCCGAGCCGGACCAGGCGGCTGCCGCTGGTCGGCGCCGCACACCGCAGCGCATTGGCCTCGCTGGACGCGCCGGCACGGCTGGTGGCCAAGTACGGCACGGAGGCGCCGGCGGTGCACGCCCTCGCCGGGGAACACCCGCTGCTGGCCGAACCGCTCTTCGAGGGCACCGGGATCACCGGCGCTGAACTGCTCTTCGCCATCCGCGCCGAGGGGGCAACGGGCGTCGAAGACCTGCTGGAGCGCCGCACCCGGCTCTCCCTGGTGCCCGCGGACGCGGCCCGGGCCTCCGGCCGCGCCGCCGAGATCCTGGCGCTGGCAGCCGGCACCCCGTCCGTGGAAGGACCGGGCGCATGAAGGCGCCCTCGTCCGAGCCGGCCCTGCTGCTGGTCAATCCGACCTCGGGCCGCGGACGCGGCCTGAAACACTGGGAACAAACGGCCGCCGCCCTGCACGCGGCCGGATTCACCCCGGTCGTCCGCATCACCGAAAGCCTGCAGGAGGCCACCGACCGGGCGCGCGCGGCCGCGGCCGGAACCCTGGTGGCGGTGCTGGGCGGGGACGGGTTCCTGGGCGCCGCTGCGGCCGGGGCCAGGGAGTCCGGCGCCATCCTGCTCCCGCTGGCCGGGGGCCGGGGCAACGACACGATCCGCCGCCTCGGGCTGGACCTCGACCCGGCCACGGCCGTGCGCCGGCTGCCGCGGCTGGTGGTGCGGCAATTGGACCTGGGGCTGGTCAACGGCCGCGCCTACTTCGGGGTCGCGAATGCCGGCTTCGACGGGCTGGCCAACGAATACGGCAACGGCGCCCGGATCAACCTCGGACCCTTCGTGTACCTCTACGGCGGGCTGAAGGCGTTCCTTCAATGGCGCAACGTCACCTTCACCCTGGACGTGGACGGGGTGCAGCACACCGTTCCGGGCTGGTTTGTCGCAGTGGGAAACGTCGGCCAATACGGCGGAGGGCTGCACATCTGCCCGCTGGCCAAGGTCGACGACGGCCTGCTGGACGTGGTGTCCCTGGGCCAGGCCGGCATCCTGGGCGTGGCCCTGACCTTCCTGCGTTCCTACCGCGGCACGCACCTGAGCCAGGGGAACATCACGTTCAGCCGCGGCCGCGAGATCACCATCAGCGCCAGCAAGCCGCTGAACATCTATGCCGACGGGGAAAACGTCGGCCCGCTGCCGGCCACCATCTCCATCGCACCGCGCGCGGTCAGCGTCCTGGTGCCCGCCGATTCCCCGGTGTTTGGCTGAGGCGCCGGACCACCTGCCACTATCCAAATCCACGGGTCATGCCCGATAATCATTCAGTTGCATGCCTTGGGTGGGACGTGCGGCGACGGGAGCGGGCATGTGCCTAGCCTTTCAGGCACATCGGGTGGGGCCCGGTGTCCAGCCACGGGGCCATGGTGGTCCCCGGGTCACCGAACAGCGAAGGTCTTGCCATGAAACGAACCGCCATTGCGCTTGTCCCGGCACGAATCCCCGCCAGGTTCCCCCGGATCCTGCGAACCTTCTCCCTCCTGGTCGCGGCGGGGCTGTGCCTGGCGGTGGGCCCGATGCCCGCCCAGGCCGCCGTGATCGCGCCCCTGGCGGAGGATCCCGGGCCGGCCGGCAGCTTCGAATGGAAGGGCTTCAACTGGCAGAAACGGTTCTGGGGCGGGGCCCCCCAATTCAACCGGATGTTCGACCCGGCAAATGTCGGCAACCCCGACGCCAACGGGTATGTCACCCTGAGGTTGTCCAACCCCACCGGCGCGGCCCCGGCGGGTGCCGAAATCCAGTCCACCCGGCAGGGGTTCGGGTACGGAACCTACAGCACCACCGTTGCCAAGAACGTCAGCGCGCTGCAAAAGGAGGTCGTGTGGGGGTGCCTGTTCACCTACGACCCCGAGGCCTCGCCGGGATACAACGAAATCGACCTGTGCGAGGCCTCGGCCTGGGGCGGCGGCGCCGCCTACGGCGAGAACTGGCCGGTGACCCAGGGACACGGCTACTGGTTCGATGCCCTGCTGCCGCCGGGCGAGGGCAACAGCACGATCACCTTTCCCACGACGACCACCGCCGTGCTGACCCACCGGCTGATCTGGGAGCCATCCAAGCTGACCTTCGAGACCTTCGCCGGGACCGGATTCGCCGGGACGCTGCTCAAGCGGACCGTGATGCAGGGCGCCACGGTCCCGGTTCCGGCCAACGAAGCCATCCACTTCAACCTGTGGGTCACCGGAGGCGGCGGCGGAGACCCGCTGCATGTCGCGCCCGAGTCGGTGGTCATCCGCGATTTCTCCTTCGCGGCCCCGGGCACGCTCACCGCACCGACTCCGACCATCAGTGGCACCCTGGCCACCGGCAACACGCTGAGCGCGAACCCCGGCACCTGGACCACCGGCACCACGCTGAAGTACCAGTGGTACCGCTCGGGTGCCGCCATCCCCGGGGCGACGGTCAAGACCTACACGCTCGCCGCGATAGATGCGGGCGACACCATCAAGGTCCGGGTCACCGGCACCAAGACCGGCTACACGACGGTCTCGAGGTACTCGGCCGCGACCGCGCCGGTGGCCTGAGCGGGGATGTTGCGGGGCGGCCGATGGCCGGTTGGCCACCGGTCCCCCGCAACCTTCAGAGCAGAATCCGGGCTAGGACTTCAGCGCGCGCACCGGGACGATGCGCTTGATCGCCAGGCCGAGGGCCAGCAGCGCGAAGCCCGCCAGGGCGTACCAGAAGGCCTCGCCCGCTCCGGTCATGGCCAGGGCCGCCGATCCTGCGCTTGCTGCCATGGGGATCATTGGATTGTTGTACATCTTGGCTACCAGACCTTCTTGGTGTTGAACAGTGCATCGGCGAATGCCTTGGCGTGGGCGGCCTGCAGGAACAGGTCAATGACCATTTCGTACATGGTGGCCGCCAACAGCATGTATTTCCATCCCCGCGGCCGCAGGGTCACGACGCGTTCAAGCACGAACACGGCGGTCACCGCCATCCAAATGGCATGGATGTGCAGGCCGGCTCCCGATCCCACGGCGTAGGCAATCGCCCCGGCATAGGCCAGGGTGACCAGGACGCCAAGCATGGACAGGAACTGCCGGCCCCAGTAGGGACGGGTGACCTTGGTCCAGCCGTACTGCACGCAATTTTCAACAGCACCCCGCTTCCAGCGCAGGCGTTGGGCCCACAGCTCGTGCCAGGTCGGCATGACCTCGGTGACCAGGGTGCAGTCGGCCGGGGACAGGATGGTGTGTCCCAGGGTGAGCAGCGCGAAGGACAGTTCGTTGTCTTCGGTCAGCACCGAGGTGTCATAGACCCCGCCGCGGCCGTTGCCGGCCGGCAGCGCGCCCCGGGTTCGCGCCACCGAGACGCCCCGAAGGGTCCGCACCCGGAAAAGCGCCGCGGTTCCCGTCACGACGAGGCATCTGCCGTGGAGCCTTTTCACGTCCCTGGCGTACCTGGCGTACTCGTTGCGTTGCAGGTGGCCGACGAAGCCGCCTCCCGGGCCTCCGCTGAACACCCCGCCGACCGCGCCAAGCGTGGAGTCCGCACCGAGGTGGCGGACGGCGTTTTCGATGAAGTCCCCCGCCAACTGCGAGTCCGCATCCTGGACCAAGACCAGCTCGTCCCCGTCGGCCGATTCGAGCAAGCTGCCCAGTGCGAAGTTCAGCGCGCCGGCCTTCTTGTCCGTGTTCCCGTGCGTGCGGATGACTTCGGCCCCCTGGGCCAGGGCCAGCTGCTCCGTGGCATCGGTGCAGTTGTCGGCAATGACGATGACCCGGTCCGGCCGGCGGGTTTGCTGCCCGAGCGAGTGCAGGGTCTCGATTATGGCCCCGGCTTCGTTGTGTGCGGGGACCAGCACGGTCACCGTGCCGCCGTCGGCCCGATGGGTTCCCCGGGCGGGTTCCGCGGCGGGACCCCGCGGCGCGGTCGGATCGCTGCCTGCCCCCATGGTGCGGTCGTTGCGCATCGGATTCCTGCCCTTGGTCGTGTTTCCCTGCCCTTGCCCCACTGTTGCAGTTGAATCTCAACCTACGGACAAGGAACCCGCACAAAAGGAACAGGACTGCAACAGGAATGGTGCAAGAAAACCGCCTGGTGGCCGGTCCACGGCATCCCGCCGCCGGATCGGACCTTCGGGTCGGCTTCCGTCGCGGGCAGGGAGACCAAACGGGTGTTGGGAAGCCGCGCCGCGGGCCATGGAACTGCCCGGTGTAGGGCATCGCCGGGCGGGAGGACAAGACAAGAATGCGAGTCGGTAAAGGGTCCTAGCCCTTCAGGAAGGCCAGCAGGATCCGGTTGACCTCCTCGGCATGGGTCCAGAGCATGCCGTGCGGCGCCCCTTCGATCTCGTGGAACTGCGCGGCGGGAAGGGCCTTGGCGAAGCGGCGTGCGGTGTTTTCGATCGGCAGGATCCGGTCCGCGGTGCCGTGCACGATCAGCGTCGGCACCTTGATCGCGGCAACATCCTCGCGGAAGTCGGTCAGCCAGGTCGGCTGGGCGGCGACCGAGGCAAAGGGCGAGGCCGCATAGGCCACATGCTTGTTGGCTTCCAGCGCCTCCGGGCTCAGCCGGTTGCCCAGGAACTGATCGGTGTTGAAGAAGTTCTTGAAGAACTCGGTGAAAAAAGCGTAGCGGTCGGCCTTCGCGGCCTCGAGCAGGGGTTCGAAGGTCGAGGCGGGCAGTCCCTCGGGGTTGTCCGCGGTCTGCAGCAGGAACGGTTCCAGGGAACCGAGGAACACCGCCTTGGCCACCCGCGCCGAGCCGTGGTTCGCCAGGTAGCGGGCCACCTCCCCGGTGCCCATGGAGAAGCCCACCAGCACCGCGTCGTACACGTCAATGGCTTCCATCACGGCGTGCAGGTCGGCGGCAAAGGTGTCGTAGTCGTAGCCGTCGGTGGGCTTGGAACTCTTGCCGAAGCCGCGGCGGTCATAGGTGATGACCCGGTAGCCGGCCTCCAGAAGGGCAGCGGTCTGCTTCTCCCACGAGGTGCCATCCAGCGGATAGCCGTGGATCAGCACCACCGGCTGGCCGCTGCCGTGGTCCTCGTAGTGGAGTTCGATCGGCTTGCTGTTCTCGGTTCCTACGCTGATGGTTCCCATGGGGATCTTCCTTTCACCGTGCCAGGGCGCGCGGCGCAACGCCGCACTGCTTTCCACGCTATGCAGGCGGGGTGCTGCTTGGCAAGGACGCCGCCGCGCCACCCGCCGTTCCCCTCCAGGACCCCTGGGGTGGGCGTGCCTAAAGCTCCTGCTCGACGAGCATCTCGGTGTGGCCGTGCAGGGTGCCGGTGGCGAAGCCGATCTTTACCGGTTCGGGGGTGCCGCAGCAGGACCCGGCCACAGGCCCGGGGGCGCCGGCTGCCGGTGCGTCGCAGGAGCCGGCCAGGTCGGTGGAACACACCCCGGTGTCCGGCAGCTCCAGTTCCACGGCCTGGGCGGCCGCGCGGTCCCCGGCCAGGGCGGCGGCAATGGAGCGGACCTGTTCATAGCCGGTGGCCAGCAGGAAGGTCGGGGCCCGGCCGTAGCTCTTCATCCCGGCGATGTAGAAGTCGGTTTCCGGGTGGGCCAGCACGGACGCGCCGTGGGCGGAAACGGTGCCGCAGCTATGGAACTCCGGATCGATCAGCGGGCCAAGCTGGCGCGGGGCCTCCACAACCTGGTCCATGTCCAGGCGCAGCTCCGAGAGCATTCCCAGCTCGGGGCGGAAGCCGGTGGCCGGGACCAGCAGGTCCACCTCCAGCCGACGGCCATCGGCTAGAACCACGCCGAGTTTCTCCCCGCGTTCCAGGGTGGTGACGGCGAGGTTTTCGACGATGGTGATGTCGCCGTTCTCCACGAAGCGGCGCAGCGAAGTGCCCAGTTGTCCGCGGGCCGGCAACTGGTCCGCCGGTCCTCCCCCGTACAGGCGGATCGGGTTGGCCGCCCCGCGCAGGCCCCACAGGATGCGGGTGTCGGGGTGGTGCTGGCGCAACCGGCCCAGGCTGATCAGGGTGTTGGCCGCCGAATGCCCGGCACCGAGCACCAGAACGGTCTTTCCGGCAAAGTGTTCGCTGCCGGCTCCCAGCGGATCCGGCAGCGGGGAGGTGACGATGCCCATGGCCCGGGCGTCCGCCTCGCCGATGGCCTCGATGCCGCAGCGGCCGACCGGGCTCGGGGTCCCCCAGGTGCCCGAGGCGTCGATGACGGCCCGGGCCTGGATGTCCACAAGTCCCCGGGCGGTCGCGGTGCGCAGCAGGAAGGCGGACTCCGCCCGGGCCTGCGACCGGGCCTTGTCCACGGAGTTGCCATCCGGCCGGACGCGGGTGACCCGGGTGACCCGGTGCCCGTAGCTGATGCGCGGGGCCATAGCAGGGTGGGCCGCCAGCGGCTCGAGGTACTCGGCCACCATCTCGGAACCCGTTGGGAGGCGGGTTTCGCGAGGTGCTTCCCAGCCGCCGGCGTAGCCGTTGGTGGGTGTTTCGAGCAGCCGGCGGGCGGCGGCGTCGATGTTCCAGCGCCAGGTGGAGAAGAGCCGGATGTGCCCCCAGCTGCGGATGGCGGCACCGGCACCGCTTCCGGCCTCGAGGACGCGCACGTCCTGGCCGCGTTCGAGCAGGTGCGCCGCGGCGGCCAGCCCGATGGGTCCGGCGCCGATGACGATGATCGGGTGGCTCTGGTTCATGGTCTTCCGCTCCTGGGAGTCGAGGGGTTGTTACCTGGTGGCGGGCAGCAGTTCGGAGATCAGGGTCTCGATGCGCGCGCGGATCTCGTCGCGGATCGGGCGCACGGCTTCAACGCCCCGGCCCGCGGGATCCTCCAGCACCCAGTCCTCGTAGCGCTTGCCCGGGAAGATCGGGCAGGTGTCCCCGCAGCCCATGGTGATGACCACGTCCGATTCCTTCACGGCCTCGGTGGTGAGGATCTTCGGGGTTTCGCCCGCCATGTCGATGCCCACCTCGCCCATGGCCGCGACTGCGGCAGGGTTCACGGTGTCCGCCGGGGCGGAGCCTGCGGAGCGGACCTCGATCTGCCCGGCCGAAAGGTTGGCCAGGAAGGCCGCGGCCATTTGGGAGCGTCCGGCGTTGTGGACGCAGACAAACAGGACGGAGGGCTTGGCGGCGGTGTTCATGCTTGCACCTTTGCGGGGTTGAAGGAGTCGAAGAACTTGCGGGACCACAGCGCGACGTAGACCAGGGCCACCAGCAGCGGCACCTCGATCAACGGCCCGACGACCCCGGCCAGGGCCTGGCCGCTGGTGACCCCGAAGGTCGCGATGGCCACGGCGATGGCCAGTTCGAAGTTGTTGCTGGCCGCGGTGAACGCCAGCGTGGTGGTGCGGGCATAGCCCATGCGCAGGGCGCGGCCGATGAGCATCGAGGCGCCGAAGACCACCAGGAAGTAGACCAGCAGCGGCAGCGCGATGCGCACGACGTCCAGGGGCTTGGCGATGATGTTGTCGCCCTGCAGGGCGAAGAGCAGCACGATGGTGAACAGCAGGCCGTAGAGCGCCCAGGGGCCGATCTTCGGCAGGAACCTGTCCTCGTACCATTCGCGGCCCCTGGCCTTCTCGCCGAAGGTCCGGGTGAGGTACCCGGCCACCAGCGGGATGCCCAGGAACACGAGGACCGAAAGCGTAATGGTCCAGATGGAGAATTCGGCGCTGGTGGTGGGCAGTCCCAGCCAGGACGGGAGTAGCTGGAGGTAGAACCAGCCCAGGGCGCCGAAGGCGAAGACCTGGAAGACGGAGTTGATGGCGACCAGCACGGCGGCGGCCTCGCGGTCCCCGCAGGCCAGGTCGTTCCAGATGAAGACCATGGCGATGCAGCGGGCGAGCCCGACGATGATCAGCCCCGTGCGGTACTCGGGCAGGTCGGCCAGGAAGATCCAGGCGAGCACGAACATGAAGGCCGGGGCTAGCACCCAGTTGATCACCAGCGAGGTGACCATGAGTTTTTTGTCGCTGAGCACGGCGCCGGTCTCGTTGTAGCGGACCTTGGCCAGCACCGGGTACATCATCACCAGCAGCCCGAGGGCGATGGGCAGGGAGATGCCGGCGACCTGGATGGAGTCCAGGGCCGCGCCCAGCGAGGGAATGACCCGGCCCAGCACCAGCCCGAGGGCCATGGCCGCCAGGATCCAGACGGCCAGGTAGCGGTCCAGGGTGGAGAGCTTGGCGCTCAGGTGCCGGGTCTCGGCGGGCGGGGCATTGGGCGTCACGCGGGTTCACTCCAAAAGGCATAGGCATCGACGAGTGTCGATGTATCGAGTATCCTTGCATATATCGACGATTGTCAATCTCCCGTCCGGGAGCCCAGGAAAGCGAGGATAGGCACATGCCCACACCGGTTGCCGCCCCCAGGCGTCGGGAGTCCCCCGCGGATCCCGTGCAGGAAACCGAAGCCCCGTGCTGCGTTCCTTCCCACGGGCAGGAGTCATTGCTGGCCGGCGAGGCCGAGGCCCTGGCGGCGCGCTTCAAGGCGCTCGCCGACCCCAACCGGCTGCGCATCCTCTCGATCGTCTCCTCCTCTCCGGAGGCCGAGACCTGTGTCTGCGACTTGTCCGAGCCGTTGAACCTGGGCCAGCCCACGGTCTCCCACCACCTGAAGATCATGGTGGAGGCCGGGCTGCTGACCCGCGAAAAGCGCGGCGTCTGGGCGTACTACTCGTTGGTCCCCGGCGCGCTGGACTCGCTGGCGGCAACGCTCAGCCCGAAGGCCAGCCGATGAGCTCCGCGCCATCGCGGCCCGGGCGCCCCGCCGTCCTGTTCGTGTGCGTCAAGAACGGCGGGAAATCGCAGATGGCCGCTGGCCTCATGAAACTCGAGGCGGGCGACGACATCACCGCCACCTCTGCCGGCACCAAGCCCGGAACAGCCATCAACCCGCTCACGGCCGAGGTCCTGTTGGAGGTCGGCGTCGACATCGGCAATGAAAAGCCCAAGGCGTTGACCGAAGAGAACATGCGGGCCGCCGGGCACGTGGTGGTCCTGGGCACCGAGGCCAACGTTCCGGCCGTTGACGGCGTCCAGGTCGAGGTCTGGGAAACCGACGAGCCTTCCCTGCGCGGGATCGAGGGCCGGGAGCGCATGGAACTTATCCGCGATGACATCCACGCACGCATCAAGGAACTCAAGCACCGCCTTCTGGATTCCCGCTAGACCCTCGCGCCTCGCTTGGCCCGGACCCCCCCGGGCAGGCCGACAACGTGCCGCCCGGGACGCCTGCCACGTCCGGGCGGCGCGCTGCGTCTTGAGATGCGCATCCCGGAGCACCTTTTAAGGCGACGGAACCCGCCCGAGGGAGTTGCGCTTGTACGGAATGCAGGCGATTTCGGTATCCATCGGTCGAGACAAGGACCAACGGGCCGGTGCGCCCGGTGAGGATACTCCGGAAGCGGGGCGCCGCCCGTGGACACCCCCGTCGGCGCTACGCGGTTCGGGGCCCGCCGGGCGCAGGGGCCAGGGGGCCGGCCGCACGTACACCTAGCGACCAGATGCCGCCCGAGAAGGACGAACCATACGGGCATGCCGACCCAGCCGGTGAGCCCGACCACACCGCCGACGGCAAAAACCGTCCACTGCGGCCACCCTGCCGGTGCCAGCAGGCCGGCAGCGACGATGAAGCACCCGGCGAGGAAGCCGGCACCGACGGCCTTGCCGCCGCGCCCCAGCCGGGGTGGGATGGCGCCACCACGGCGCAACCGCGTGCAGATGGCCACCAACCACAGGGCCTGCGCCGCGAGCGCCACTATCGCCGCGATCGTGGCGGGTACGAAGTCGAGCACGCCCGCCACGAGCAGGAACGAGGAAACAGCACCCGCCGCCAACAACACCACGACGACGGCCATGCCCGGGATCGCACGGCGGGAGTCGGACACGGCGCGCTGCAGGCGGATGAACACGCCGGCAACGCACAGGTTGGACAGCCCGCCCAGCAGGTCGCTGGCCGGCCCAAAGATCTTCGGGCCGGGCCTCGAGATTTCCGTGCCATACATCATTCCCAGCGCCGCTGCGGTTGCCACACCGATCACCCCCGCGGCGAGGGCAAGGTAGCCGGTCCCGGCGACACCGCCAAGTGGATTTCCCGTTTGCATGATTCCTCCGTTCGGACCGAACCACGAGTGCATGGTGCCGGTCATCGACTCCTGGATTCATGGTGCGCCGTCGGCGGCGTTGGCGCATCCGTGGAACCACGCATTCGCCCGTCATTTCCGTGTCGTGCGGCTGCCCGAATCGGCGGGCGATGGATGGCAATCGGAGCAATTCCAGCGTGCCCTGTCCGTGAAACGCTCAGGATGCGGCGTGGTCGAACGAGGAGGCGACGGCCGCGGCCAGCTCGCGGCCGGTGAGGACGGCCGGGCGGTAGGGCTCGATGGCCCCGGCCTCGATGAGGCCGATGGCGCCGCGGGCGAACTCCGCGGGATTGCGGACATCGAGCTGGTTCAAGGCGGTCGGCGAATAGTCCCACCAGGCGCTGCGCGCCAAATCGTTGGCGGTCTGTTCATCGAAGCGTTGCCGGATGGTCTTGGCGGGCACCCCGGCGACCACCGCGTAGGGCGGCACATCGCGGGTGACCACCGAGTTGGAGGCAACCACTGCCCCATCGCCGATGTGCACGCCGTGGCCCAGCGTGACGTTCTCCCCGATCCACACGTCGTTGCCGACCACCACGGGGTCGGGTGCATAGTCGAACTTCCGGTAGGCGGGAGTTTCTCCCCGGTCCCGTTCGAAGGTTTCCATCATAAGCCGGCGGTTGTAGAAAACCGGGCTGGTGGAGGCCCATTCGTGCGGATGCATCGCCCCCATGACCTTCACGCCCTTGGCGATGGAGGTGTAGCGGCCCACCTGCGTCGAGAGCGGCAGCCGCGAGTGGGTGTAGGAGAAGGAACCCAGGCCCACCAGGTGCCGGCCGCTTCCCGCCCAATAGGTGGCGTAGGGCTCCAATCTCAGGTCAGGATCGAACTTGATCAGGCTGTCCTCGCCGTAGCTGGCCCCGGTCGTCTCGATCGTCTTGGCCCCGGGACCCATCAGGAATATCCGGCTCGAAACCAGGTGCGGGCGAAGTTCACTAAGGCGTAATTGCATCGTACGACCCTAGCCACCGAACCCTGCGGTTTCGTTGGCGTTTGCTGGCAAGACCATGGCCGTCGGTGTTGCCGGTGCCGCTTCCCGCACGGGTTTGCCGGCCAGGTGCTTGAGTATGTCCGCGGTGTCGGTGACCCTGGCAAAGCCGTCCCCGTGGAGGTTCACCGCCGTTGCGGTCATGAGTTCCTCCGCCGTGAGACGAAGGGGCGGACCGCCTGCGAGAGCCGGCCCCTCCAGATCGAAGGTGGTTGTTGCATCCAGGGGTACCAACACCTCGAATCCCAGGTTTCCGCCCATCCGCGCGGTCGTTTCCACGCACAGGTTCGTCTGGATTCCCGCCACGACAATCGTCCCCAGGGAGCGGGAGCGCAGCCAGCGTGCCAGGTCCGGCGTCCCGAGAAACGACGAGTTCACCGTCTTGGTGACCAGCAGGTCCTCGCGCAGCTCGAGCACCTCGGCCATGAACCGGTTGCCCAGGGAGCCGGCGCGCAAGGTCGATAGCGGATGGGCGCTGTCATGGCGGACCTTCACCACGGGCAGGCCGCGCGCCTCCCACGCCTGCCCAAGCGCGGCAATATTTGCCAGGGCCTCGGAGAAGTTGGCGGAGCGTCCCCAGGATGGACCCCACCCGGACCTTTCACCGGCGCTTCAAGGAAACCATGGGGCTGGCGCCGGGCCGATGGGTCACTCTCATCCGGCTCCAGGAAGCCAGGGCCCTGTTGGAAACCACGGCGCTCACCATCGAGCGCATTGCGCACCTTTCGGGGTTCGGCGGCGGCGAACACTTGCGCCAGCATTTCACCGCACACTTCAACCTCCCGCCCAGCACCTACCGGGCGACCATGGGGCACGTGGCACCGAGGCTGCAGCCCGGCCGGAGGTCGACCCACGGAACCTGACGATGCGCCGGGACCACGCAGGGCGGGCCGGGGACGTCGCGAAAACGCGACATCCCCGGCCCGCCCTGCAAGGGAACCGTTGTTGCTAGCCGACGGACACGCGCAGCTGGTTGCGCCACGGATCCTCGAAGCGCAGCTCGGCGCCGGTGTGGTGGCTGGAGATCCCTGCAACCTTGAGACGGTCGGCCAGCGCGCCGACCTCGTCGGCGTTGGGCACGGTAATGACGACCTCGCCCAGGCCCAGGGTGTCCTTGCGCGGGCCCGCGCCGCGGGAGTTCCACACGTTCATGGCCATGTGGTGGTGGTAGCCTCCGGCAGAGACGAAGAGTGCCTGGCCGTGGAAGTTGGTGGTCTTGGCGAAGCCCAGGATGTCGACGTAGAACTGCTCGGCGGTGGCGACATCGCCGACCTGCAGGTGGACGTGGCCGATGCCGGCGTTGGCCTGCACCAGTCCGCTCACGGCCGCCTCGTTGACGTGCTTGTTGAGGTAGTTGTTGGGATCGAGGTGGAGGGTGTCCATGGCCACGGTGTCACCGTTCCAGGTCCAGGTCTCGCGCGGGCGGTCCCAGTAGAGCTCGATGCCGTTGCCCTCGGGGTCGTTGAAGTAGAAGGCCTCCGAGACCAGGTGGTCGGAGCTGCCGGTGAACAGCGAGCCGTCGAACTGTGCTGCGGAGAGCACGGTGGCGGCCAGGTCCGACTGGGTGTCGAAGAGCAGCGCGGTGTGGAACAGCCCTGCCTCGCCGCGGTTTGGGAGGTCCAGGCCCTTGCCGTCGGAAAGGTGGACCAGCTCGAGTCCGCGGCGGCCCAGCCCAGTTCCGGCCGGCCCCTCGGAGAGCACCTCAAGGCCCAGGGCCTTCTGGTAGTAGTTGCTCATCTTCTTCATGTCGCCGACCTTGAGCATGACGGTGCCCATGGCCAGTTCGGCGGACAGCTGGTCTTGTGTGGTGATGCCCATGGTGGTGACTCCTTGGAATGAGGCGGTGGATTGTTCTTGCTTCAAGTATTACACATTTTACTTGAAGCTACAACTAAAGAGTGCCCACTGACACCACCAGGCCGCTCCTGGCAACTCCCCGGCATCCGGCGAGACGTTGCCCAAATCCCACATCCGACGCACCCCACCCCCGGCGCCAGGACCCGCAACCGGCCTGCCAGGAGTAATGATCCGGCTCGCGCCCTAGACCGAATATGTACGCATGCGTCAAAACCGCTCAGTCGACATCAGGTCACCCTGACCGCGACGGACACCCCTCAGTCGATCGACACCCCTGCCCCCATGACCCATCAAGCTTCGCTCGACCCCCAAAGCGCCAACAAGCGCGAGCCGCTGGACCAATGCGGCCAGCTGGAGATATAGACTTCAAGCGAAGCGCTGGATTTATCATTGAGGCCGACTTTAACGAAGGTCGATAATTGCCCAGAAACGATACATACAATTTCAGAAAAGCACCCACTTGCCATTACAAGAAAAATGAGCCATCCATACGATGGCAACAAAATCTTCATAAGAGTAGACCTAGGAATCAATAGATAGACTACGACCCCCTGCCATATATTGGCGACAGGCTTCAGGTAACAGTCAGCAGGAACTCACCAAAACAGCGCGCAAAACTCACCCAAGCCAGGCCGCGACATTAAAGAAAAAGCAAATTCTCTACTGAGCTGAATTGTGCGCGAAGCTAAAGTATCCTTCTATAACTTTATGACGGAAGATCTAAATGATAAAATCATTAAAATTAAAAATGTTCAAAGGTTTCAAGTCCTTCTCGGCAACATTCAATGGGAGCGCGCTGCTCCTAGGGCCGAACAATGCCGGGAAAACCACGCTTATTTCAGCAATAAGGCTTTGCAATGAGGCCGCCAGGTTCACCACCCGAAATGGACCTTCCGAATATTTCTCAACGGGCGAAAAGACCGTAAACGGGTACTATCTGGGCAAGATACGAACAGATTCATTCAATCTAGAAAATATTAGACATGAGTTCATTGAGGGTTCCGAATCACGATTGGAACTACGATACCATTCCGGGGCTACAATAAAGATAGTTTGGCCAGTGGACGACCCGCCGTTCTTCTGGCTTGAGCACAAAGGCAGCCATGTCCAAACGGCTGCCGCAGCGAAAAAACTCGTGCCAGTCATCGGTATAGTACCGACGCTTACGCCCCTGGAGCGAAACGAAAAAACGCTAAGTAAAACACACTTAAAAAGTCATATCGAAACACGGTTGTCAAGTCGACATTTCAGAAATCATTTAACTTTATCCAAAACATCGAATAGTGTAGAGTATGACGAATTAATAGATTTTCTGCTGAAAAATACACCAGAAATTACCGGATTGGTACTTACATCCCGAACAACCGATGGCGACACCTGGCTTGACGCATACTATATGGACGGAACTAGTCGAACAGAAAAGGAAATATTCTGGGCTGGGGATGGAATTCAAATATGGCTTCAATTGCTATTCCATCTTTGGCGGGCCAAGGACTGCTCCACAATTCTTTTAGATGAACCAGATGTTTTTCTTCATCCCGATCTACAACGTCGATTAGTACGCGTAGTCGAAGCAACTAATCAGCAGATTGTCATGTCGTCACACGCAGCGGAAGTAGCATCCGAAGCCGTGCCATCATCCCTTCTCTGGGTCGAGCGAAGTGCTTCCAACGCTGTTCGAATTTCGCCAGAAAATGGCTTGGGTCTAATCGCAGATGGCCTCGGTAGCTCATTCAATCTGTCCATGGCACGTGCGCTGAAGTCGAAGAACGCCCTCTTTTTAGAGGGCAACGACATGAAGATACTACGTGTTATTGCCGAGCGATTAGACTTCAATGCTTTTTCAATGGAGAAAAACCTTGCCATAATCCCAATTGGCGGGTTCACTCGATGGCCGAGCGTGGAATCGTTTGGCTGGTTGTCGTCTAAATACATGGGCTCCGCGGTGAATATCAGACTGATACTAGATAGGGACTATCGACAAGATGCCGAATGTAGTGATCTTGAAAAAGAGCTACTGGCGGCGAATGTAAAAGCTCATATTTGGAAGAAAAAGGAACTCGAAAGTTATCTAATTTCACTTGATATCATCCACGAGTACACAGGTCTTGAAAAAGCAGTCGTTCGTGCCGAGTTAGACTTTTTGACAGAGTCATTTCGCGAAGACGTATTCGGGCAATACACAACGCACGCTTCGCCCGCACTAGATTCACGTCTAGACGAGTCTACAAAAATCTCAACGTTACTGAGATCATTCACGTCAAAATGGGAAGATAGCTTGGAGCAGCGAATGTCGATGGTTCCTCCTAAAGACCTAATCACCATGTGGAACAGGAGAACTCAAGAAACAAAGTTTCCAGTGCTGACTGCTCGCAACCTGGCCTCTGTTATAACTTTCGATAACCTTGATTGGGAAATGATTCAGCTTCTAAAAGATATCGAGTCGGAACTTACATCATAGGTTTTCGGATATTTTTGAGAAAACTCCAACTGGAACTTATGATTTCTCCGTCGTGCGATGCGCGGCTTCGGTCCGGACGCCTGGCGCTGGATGCTTGCCAGCCCCGGGATCTTTGCCGTGATCACCCTACTCTTCCGCCTGGGCACCCCGGAGTCCCCGCGGTGGCTGCTCTCCCGCGGCCGGGTCGACGAGGCCCGCACCGTGATCAAAAAGGTCTACGGCAACGACTACGACGTGGATTCCCTCGGCGAGGACGAAGCCAGCGGCAAGCGCGCGGCAACCTTCATCGACATCTTCAACAAGAAGTTCTGGCGCCGCACGCTTTTCGTCTCCATCTTCTGGACTGCCCAGGTGATCCCGCTCTTCGCGGTCTACGCCTTCGCCCCGGAACTGCTCGCCTCCTTCGGCCTGGGCAGGGACGCGAACCTCTACGGCGGTTCCCTGCTGATCTCCCTGCTGTTTGTCGTCGGCGGCATCCCGGGCCTGTGGCTGGTCGAACGCATCGGACGGCGCAAGCTGCTGTTGTGGACCCTCGGCATCATCGTGGTGGCGCTGGCGGCCCCGGCCTTCGTCCCCGGGGTTGGCCCGAAAACGCTGTTCACCGCCCTGGCGTCGGGTGCCTTCACCTTCCTGGAGGTCGTGTACCCCAACGAGCTGTTCCCTACCGACATCCGGGCCACCGTGGTCGGCTTCGGCACCGCGATCAGCCGCGTGGGCTCCGCTGCAAGCACCTATCTCATGCCGGTGGCCATCATCAGCTTCGGCGCCTTGGGCGCCCTGCTGATCGGCGCCGGGATTTCCCTGATCGGACTCGTGGCCACATTCATCCTGGCCCCGGAGACCGCCAACCGCTCGCTGGCAGACATCTCCAGCGGCAGCAACAAGAAGAAGAAAACCAAGACCAACGGAACGACCGAAGAAACGAGAGCAGAAGGAACCCTCGTATAAGCAAGCACCAGCCTATAGGCCCCGTCGAAGCCACAAAGGTCCCCCGGTTCGCCGGATTGGGCACCTTCGCCAGACTCCCGCAGATCGAGGAGCAAGCCCATGGCCAAGGACAAGAGGATCATCGCCGTCGGCGGGGACCACACCATTGCCCTGCCGATGCTGCGGGCCGTCAACAAGGTCCACGGTCCGGTGGCCCTGCTGCACTTCGACGCCCATCTGGACACCTGGGACACCTACTTCGACGAGCCGATCACCCACGGGACCATGTTCCGCAGGGCATTCGAGGAGGGCCTGCTGATCGAGGACAAGTCGATGCACGTGGGCATCCGCGGCCCGGTCTATGACCAGGACGACTTCCTGCGGGACCACGAATTCGGCTTCCAGATTATCCGCCGCACCGACATCGACGACATTGGAGTGCCGGCGGCCATCGCCAAGGTGCGCGAGCGCCTGGGCAACACCCCTGTCTACCTCTCGGTCGACATCGATGTCTTGGACCCGGCCTTCGCTCCGGGCACCGGACCCCCCGAAATGGGCGGCCTGCACTCCCGCGAGCTGCTGCGCCTGCTACGCGGGCTCAACGGCATCAATATCGTCGGCGCCGACGTGGTGGAGGTCGCCCCGGCCTACGACCACACGGACATCACCTCGCTGGCCGCGGCGACCGTGGTCTTCGACATGATGGGCCTGATGGTCAACTCCGGCAGTCTGCGGCCCAACGAGAACGACTACCGTCTAGAGGTCCCGGCAGTCTAGAAAACGAACCAGACCCCCATGCGGTCCGGCCACGGCCTATTCGTTGGCCGGGCCAGACCACTTATGCGCCGAAGGCAACTTGGCGAGGAAGCCGGAGCGGCTCGGGACCCGAAGATGGCCCGGGAAGCCGAGGACCATCAGCATAGCGTCCCGAACGGCCGCTCAACGCCCTGTCACCAGAGGCCCTTTTCCACTTCCTCAAACGTTGCGCGCGATGCCGCCACTGGTCGATGTCAGTGGCCGTCAGCCGGTGGTTTCAATTCAAGGGCCATGCGCAGATTGACGATCAGCACACCCAAACTGACCGCCGTTGATTGCGCCACCGAGTAGATGGTTGCCCCTATGTGAAACCAGCCGGAATCGACTGCCTCAACTTAAACATGTTAAGAGATCATCGACAGTCTCGCCTGGCCTACGCCGGCTTGCCCAGCCCAGTGCTATGGCATCCTGCCCGATTCCATGACCGACAATGTTCCACGACACCGCGACATCGGGGTCGGCACGGTGCCGCCTGGATTCGCGATTGCGTACGCGCGCCTTCGTGGAACATTCCACGGGGACATCCGCGGTCGGACGGGGTTCCCCTGAGGCCGCCGGCAACAACCCCCTCCACATTGATCTTCACAATCGTGGGGGCATGGTTAGGATGAGTCATGGACAAGGACTTCGAGCCCTCGGAAAGCGCGGATCCACTCGACGGCTCAACACTTTCCGATGTGGTTGATTCCGACTATGACAAGGCCGGCCGCCTTGGCCGTCGGGTCTTTTTGACGCTCGTGGCGCTGTTTGTCCTGGCAGCCCTCAGCAATGTCTTCGGCATGGAAACCACCTCCACGAGCGTTGCCCCGGGCCACGAACTCACTGTCACCGCGCCCCGAACCAGCAGGGCCGGGATGGATGCGAAGATAACCTTCACATTGCGCACCGCGGAGAAGATCTCCGGCCCGGTCACCGTCAAAATCGACCAGGACTATCTTGATACCTTTTCTACGTACAGCATTTCCCCGGCTCCGGATGGGGAAAGCAGCGACGGAAGCATGCTCGTGCTCGACTACGATGCACCGCAGGAAAACGCCTTCCGCTTGGACATTGACGGAACCGTCAGCGAGGACAGCGTCCTGCTGGCAAGCGGGAATGCCCATGTCTACATCGACGGAAAACTGGTGGCATCCACGAAATTGAAGCTCTGGAAGGCGTACTAATGGAAATCGTGCTTCGGGCTGCAGTGACTTTCATCGTGCTTTGGCTCATTACCCGGTCAGTGGGGCGCTCCACGCTGGGCGAACTCAGCTCGTTCGAACTACTGCTGTTCATCACCATGGGCGATCTCGTGCAGCAGGGCATCACCCAGGAAGACCATTCCGTGGCCGGGGGCATCATGGCCGTTGGCACCATGGCATTGCTGACCGTCCTGTTGGGTTGGGCAAACGCGCGTTGGCCCAAATTGAGCCGACTGGTCCACGGGGCACCGGTGGTCATCTTGCACGACGGTCGCCCGGACACCAAGGCGTTGCGTGCCGAACGGATGGGCTTGAACGACCTCATGTCCGCCGCGCGCGGCCAGGGATTTCGGAACTTCTCCGACATCGACTTGGCAGTGCTCGAACCCAACGGCAGGATTTCGTTCTTTGCCAAGGACCACGCGGCCTCGGATGGATCCCCGGAAGAGCCCGAACCCGGCTGAGCATATCGCCGTCCAAGCCCCGCGTGGGTTTTTTCGCACCCGACGCCGGCGCAACCGCCGGAGGCGCGTGAAACCGGCGGCCCCCTCCTCTCCCGGGCGAGCGGGACCGCCGGCGACTCTACCGCTGCGCCGCAGACCCTCCCGCTTCCTCCGGCGGCTCGGAGGAGAATTGGCCATCCGTGGAGATGTCTTGGTTCAGCCCCGGCTTGATTTCTTCCTCGGAAGACGGCACTTCGTCCGTGGCCCGGTTGGCGGATTTTTCGGTCGCCTTGTTGCCTTTGGGCCCCGACCTGCCTTTCCCCGGTCGGCCGCGCTCTTCAAATCCGTCTTCTTTCATGGTGGTTCCCCTTTCCGTGGTGTGGTTTCCGTAGCGCGCTGCATGCCTGATGGCGGTGGAGCGCTAGCTGCCTTTGTCGGCCAGCTTCCCGGCCCAACGTTTGGTGACGGCCTGGATGATCGAGGCGCTCGCACCGGAGACTGCGGCGAAGGCCAGGACCTTGCCGATGGTGGCCCGTTGCTGAACGTCCGGATTGGCAAGGGTCGGAGGATTTTCTCCGGTGGCCCCCTTCCAGATGCTGCCCACAAGCTTGGCTCCGAGCAGTCCGGCCACGATCGAGGCCGCCACTCCAAGTATCTTCACTGGTAATTTCACGGTTGTTCTCCTTCGGTGTGTTCCTTGGTCAAAATCCATGCGGCACGGTGATGGAACTTCCGCGGGCCGGTCGCCCGCACGCTCCTAGTCATCCTCGGCGGCCGCATTGTGTTCGTCCTTATCCAGCCTGATCTTCCGGCGCTCATATTCCCGCTGGCTGAAGGTGGCCTTTCGAACCGCTTCCTCGTCGTCCAGGCTCGAGCCGACGGCCCCGGCGACCGTGCCCAGGGACGCCGACATCCATGAAAGGTTCACGTACTCCCCGAACCCCACCGGGTGCCCGAGTTCGGCCGCAAGGAAACGGGCATCGATGATGACCAGGGAGCCGGCAAGGATGATCACGAAAAGCGCCAGATACATCAACAGGATCGCGGTGAAGATCGTCATCAGCGTGGCCACGTTGTACACCACCCGCTTCTGCGCATGGCTGGCCCCGAGCGGCGATTCCCACAACCCGTTGTGCAGCACCAGCCAAGAACCCATGATCAGGATCGAAAGCAGGCTGATGGTTGCCAGGCGTTGCGGCGAAAGGAAGTCGGCCATTGACCAGATGCTCGTGTAGAAGACCCCGAAAGCGCCGGTGGCCAGGGCCGCGGCCATGGCAGAGGACAACCGGGGCACCAAATGCCAAGGCCGATTGCTTCTGACCATGCCCACGAGCAGCAGCAGTCGGCCCCTGGCACCCTTGGCGGTTTCGAAGGCATCGTCATCGACCTCCGGGGCCTCGATGCGGCGTTCAACCAACAGCGGATCGCTCTTGAGATCGACCCGTCCGTCCTCGCGGAGGTATGGGTCGCCAACCCCGTGCAGTGATGCCAGGACCTGTACCACTGCCCGGACCAGGCGCTTGCGGCGCACGAAGCCCAGCGTCGGCAGCACGATCACCGCCGCCCCGTACCCTGCATTGAAGCTGGAGGCGAGGGGTTCGCCGTCCTCAAACTTCGGCAGGTCGGTGAGGTACACCAGGTAGTCCCACTGGTTCGCCTCGCGCAGCTGCTGCGAGTGGGCGTTCAACTCCACTTCGCCCTGCTTGGCCAGCGGCAGCGAGAATTCCTTGACGTCCACTTCCCAATCCGTTTCCGGGTCCAGCGCGCTTTCCAGCAGCCCGGGCAGGGAGTCGCGCAGTCCCAAGGCCAAGGATATCGGAAGCCCCGGATCGGCGATCAACCCGATCACGGTTCTCCGCTCGGCTTCGCCGGGCATGCTGCTGGCTTGCCTCGGCCGACGCCGCTCCGGCACCTCCGGCACGCTGCCTCCTGCCTTCCCGTCGTCCGTCCTGCGCGGTGTCGATGACAAGTCGTGCCTCCCGGGATCCTGTTGCCGTACGGGTTCCACCCATGGATTATTCGTGGAACCCACGCTACTGTTCCGGCTCCGTGCCGCCAAGGCTTCTGCATGCCCGCGCAGCCCGGCACCACCCCGGTGCACCCGGACATGCGTGGCCCGGTTGCCGGCCGCGGGCCGGGGCAAACCGGGCGCGATCTCGCGCGCCGGGAGGCGGTTCCCAAGGGCCCCGAATGCCATGGCCGCCTTCGTCGCTGAACGGGTCCGGAGCCGCAAGGCGGGCCGGTGTGCAATTTCCTTGTTGGGCCCCGTGCCCGCGTATAGTCTGGCCACATTGTGTCCGCCATGACCCGAACGCTAGGCTGCAAGGGATATCGAAATGAGCGACAGAATCACCGATGTCTGGGGCTCCCGGACGCCCTATGCCCCGGGCTCCCCGTGGCCGGTGCGAGTGGACTCGCTGCTGGCGGAAAGCGTTGCCGATCAGGACGTCCAAGCCTGGGTGCAGTCGGCCTGCCTGCTGTGTTCCAACGGGTGCGGATTGGACATCGCGGTCCGGGACGGGAAAATGGTCGGCGTGCGCGGCCGCTCCAACGACGCGGTGAACCACGGGCGGCTTGGCCCCAAGGGGCTGCTTGCCGGTTGGCAAGGGGTGGCGAATCCAGATCGGCTGACCCGGCCGCTGGTGTGCGAGGGCGGGGAACTGGTGGAAACCGACTGGGAAACCGCCATGTCGCGGATCGTTGATGCCAGCCGATCCTTGCTGCGGGACAAGGGGCCCCTGAGACACGCGTTCTACACCAGTGGCCAGTTGTTCCTGGAGGAATACTATGCGTTGGGCATCATCGGCAAGGCCGGCATCGGCACCCCGCACATGCACGGCAACACCCGGTTGTGCACCGCCGCCGCGGCCGCGGCGCTGAAGGAAAGCCTTGGCGCGGACGGGGTGAATGCCCAATATGCTTTCACTCTTGACCGGGTGGCCGCGTCCGGGCACAGCGTGGTCCGAGAGCCGCTGGCATCGCCCGCGTCACCTGGTCCTGATCGATGCAAACCAGAAGCGTCGGGAATGGCGGTGTCCCCACGACCCTTCGAAGGTGTGGATGCGGCTGGCTGCACTCCCCCATGGGGGTGCGCCCCGACCACGTCTGTGGCCCCGGTCAAAGGACCGGGGCCACAGACGTGCGTTGACCGGAATTCGGCAAATCAGCTGGCGGTCCTGTTCCTTCCGGTGATGGCCCCGTAGACGCCGGCAACGATGAGCCCGCCCAGAATGGCCAGCAGCCAGGAACCGAGGCTCCAGAAACTCATTTCACCGTCATTGAAGAGCGCGTCCCCGATCCAGCCGCCCAAGATGGCCCCGACGACGCCGAGGACCAGACTGGTGATCCAGCCGCCGCCCACCCGTCCGGGGAGAACCATCTTGACGATGGCGCCAACGATCAATCCAAGAATGATCCATCCGATGAAACCCATGATTTCTCCTCTTTCCATTCATTGGGCGCAGCGGCAGGAACGCCGCGGCGCAGCTACCTTGTTTTCCTTGCCGCGGTCTTTTCGGTTTCCGCGCCGGCGGTCTCAAGCACACCGCTGGGGTCTTCCAGGTGGGCACGCATGAACCATTGGAAGAGTTCGAGCTGCGCGCACTGGGTGATGAGCATGTCCTGGGTGACCGGATCAAGCTCTCCGGTTTTCTCGATGGCGTCCCGGTGGCTGGAAATCACGCCGTTGTAGACAAGGTCCAACGCCGCCAGGTGCTCGGCGGTCTGGGCCCGTCCGAGGGAATAGTCGTCCCAGTCCCTTTCCTTGACCAGTGCCCCGGGAAGTCCGTTCGGCGCCGTGCCCAACGTGGCAATGCGTTCGGCAACCTCATCGATCATCGCCCTGACCAGCAGGATCTGCGGATCGAGCATCTTGTGCACGCCGATGAAGTCGCGACCGACAACGTTCCAGTGCGCATGCTTCAAGGTGAGCTGCAGGTCGTTGAGCGAGTGCAGCCTCCCTTGAAGGATCGTGGCGATCTTCCGGCCGTCCTCAAGTGAAAGCCCCGGAACCGTGAAGCCGGTCCGTGCAGTGTTCTTCGCTGCCATGTTAAAACCCCTTTGTTGGTTTAGATCGGGCCGCCACGGCCCCGGCTTCGTTCCACCACGTTAGCGGCTGAGGTGTGTGGCGTCCATGGATTTGTCATGCACTCCGGTTCCGCCGCTTCGCTCCGGCTGGTGCAGCCGGGTGGAACACGACGCGGTTCGCCGGTGCTGCCGGGGCAGCAGTTCCCCGAACCCTCCGGGTGGGGCTCCGGGCCGGAAGCCATGGCGGCCGGCAGCCCTGTTTTGGGTTCGCTGCACGGCCCGTGTCGGGGCAGGTTCATGCCCTGTCGGTGGCCTGGTCGAAACCGGACTCCCGTGCGCAGTGGGCGCAGCAGTACATGCCCGTGCCGTTTTCCACCCCGTGGCCCAGTATCAGGCAGCCGCAGTGTGAACAGTGTGGCGCCATCATGTTGATGGCGCATTCGAAACTGTCAAAGGTCCGGGTGTCCTCTCCGCGGATCACCGTAAACGTCTTGTCATAGTCGTTGCCGCACATGTCGCAGATCGCCATCGAACTTTCCTTCCATTGGTTGGTACATGTCGTGGGTTGCCGTTGGCCCGCCCGGTTGCAGGATTCGTTGGCGTCAGCGCTGCCGACGCCCGATGCCGCGAACGGTCCCGGGGACCGCCGCGCGCCGGCCGGTGAAGACGCCCCTGCCCGCGGCCGTGCCCAGCAGCAATCCCGCCCCGAAGACCAGCAGCCCGGCGGCCACCGGATTTCCCAGGGAACCCCGGCCGGCCGGCTGCGGTGCGCTCCGGGCCGCCGCCCTGTCGGTCCGCTCCACGGGCGGGCGGCGGACGCTGTAAATGGTTCCCCTGATTCTTTGAGGCGGCCTGGGCAGGCTTTCCGACGGATCGACCATCAACGGCCGGTGCCCGTTGGCACTGTTCGCGCCCGCGAAGCCACCTTCGAATCCGTGGCTGTTGTTGTGCGTTTCGACGTTCATCTTGGTTCCTTTGTCAAGACCTCGAAGAGGGAGGTGTGCCGGGCAAGGGCCTCCGCGAGCCCCGACCCGCCGTTGCGTTCATGGTTCCCGGCGCTCTTGCCGGAGCGGGTTCACGGGTTGCCCCGGCACTGTGCGTGCCGCGTCCGTGGTTGCGGAGGCGTCCGCGGCCACGTGGCCTGCCAGCCTCCCAAGCAGCACGCCTGCGCCCACCGCGATACCCAGGAAGGCGACGGGGCGACGCCGGGCGAATTGCTGTCCCGCGGACAGCAGGTCGCGCGGTTCGCGTTCGTCAAGCCAATCGGCCAGGCTCTCGCTGGCCCACGCGGCCTGCTCGACCAGCGCCGACGCGGTTCCTCCGGGCGGCTGGTCCTTGACCATCCAGGCAAGATCATCGCCGATCCGCCGCAGGTTCGCTGCGGCCCTCCGCTGCCCGACAGCAGCGTTTTCATGCATTCCGCGGCCGAGTTCGTCAAGCACGCCGGAGGCATGCGTCCCGGCCTCCCGTGTCGGGTGCGTTGCGGTGCCGAGACCCCGGCCGTGCGGCACCCGAGGTGCTTCGATCCGCCGGGATCCGGTCTCGGGCGCCGTGGGTGCCGTGGGTGCCGGCGGCACGGCGACGGTTGAGCCGTCCTGCTGCATGTCGGCGGCGGGCCGTTCGGATTCGCGGCCTTTGGGCACCTCGGGAGGATAGGCCGCACTGAAGTCGTTCTCGCTCAAGGTTTTCCTCCGATCGGTTGGCGTCGGCGATGGTCGCCGACGGCCTGTAAACCCCGGGGGTCCGTGGATCGCCTTGGACACCCGCCGGGCGATTGTGCCCTGCCGCTTCATACCTCGATCCAGCTTGGTGATTCCCGGTTTCCCGCGTCGTTCCGGCCAGCGTGGGCACACCCCTCGCCGAGACGATGGGTGCTCCGGCTTGCGTGGTTCCGCGTTGCGGACCTTTCAGGTTCCCCGGAAAGTCCCTCCAATAAGAGCAAAGCAAGAGTGCCGCCCGGGCACAAGGTTTTTGACATCGCCGGCCGGCAAGTCCGGCGTGCGGACCGGGTGCCTTCTTCAGGCTGCAGGTCGGCAACGCTCTCCGCGGTGGCGGAGCACAAGCCGTCCCCGCCACCCCGGGCAGGGTCCTCGGTCCTTCAGCCGCCGTCCCCGGACGTGTCGCCCGGCTGCCGGGTGCCCGCATCGGCGGAGCCGGATCCGTTCTCGCGCCGGGCGGCACCGGGCGTTCCCCTGGCCCGCGCCGGCTTCTTCCTGGCCAGCACCACGAGGGTGAACTCCGCGACGATCCATGCACCTGCGACAACCAGCGCCGCGGTCCCGTGCCCCGTCAAGAGCGCGAGGGCCGCGGCGGCGCCCAGCGAAAGGGCCAGCAACACGAGGTGCCCCGCGATGGCCGAGGCGCCGGTGTATCCGGCGCCCCTGCGGGCCAGGCCCGCAGAGACGCTGGCCTCGACCTTGGCCAGCTTGATTTCCTGGCTGAGCAGCGTAGCCAGGGTGCCGCCCAGTGCCGTGAAAATCGCCGTCCGCGCAGCGGGTTCCAGCGGCTGTTCGCCGGAGGGCGCAACCGTGCCCCGGAGATCGGCCCGTGGTTGTTCCTTCTCCATGGGTCATGGCCCGTCGGGGACCGGGGCATGGTTCCCGGCCGGCGTGCAGCGCCGCAAGCGCGTGGGTGAAGGCCCCCGGGCACGCCGTGCCGGGGCAGTGAAAACTTCTTCGATCATGGTGTTCCTCCCGGTGGACCTGGTGGTTCCAGCGGATCAACGGCCGGCGGCGGGCCCGGAGCCTTGGGTGCCGGCGTGCGCCGGAGTCGGGGTCATTCCTCGTGGCCCTGGTCCATGCTCATGGACCCCTCGCCCGGGGGTGTTTCCCCGGGAGGGACCCCGCCACCGGGCTCCAGGCCCGTGATCACCTGTTCGAGGGGGTCGGGGTTGGACGTTGCGTCCGCCTCCGCCTCTGCGGCAGGAGGTTCGTCGCCGCTTTCACTTACGGCCCCGGGTTTCCGCGGGTTGTCGCTCCATTCGGGATCGTCGGGTTCCAGGTCCAGCGGATCGCCTTCGTCCCGCTGGACCGGCGGCTGCTGTTCGTTCTCCATCGCATGCTCCTTTGGCGTTTGGCGTTCCGGGGCGCTCAGGGCGTCGACTTGCCGCCGTTGACATTCAGGGTCTCCCCCACCACGTAGCTGGACTCGGCCGATGCCAAAAAGACGTAGGCCGGGGCCAGCTCCACGGGTTGGCCGGCACGGCCCAGCGGCACGTTGTGCCCGAATTCGGGCAGGGCGTCCTTGGGCTGCCCGTCCGAGACCTGCAGCGGGGTCCAGATCGGGCCCGGGGCCACGGCGTTCACGCGGATCCCGCGCGGTGCCAATTGCACCGCCAGCCCCTTGGTGAAGGCGTTGATCGCCGCCTTGGTCGAGGCGTAGTCCAGTAGCGTGGGCGAGGGATCGTAGGCCTGGACCGAGGTGGTGTTGATGATGCTGGCGCCCTCGGGCAGGTGCCGCAGCGCCGCGCGGGTGATGCTGAACATGGCCAGGATGTTGACCTGGAAGGTCTGCATCAGCTGTTCGTCGTCAAGGTCCTCGAGCCTGGCCACGGCGATCTGCTTCCCGGCGTTGTTCACCAAGATGTCCAGCCCGCCGAGCATCCGTGCAGCGTTGTCCGCCAGCGAATTGCGGTATTCCGGATCCAGCAGGTCGCCGACCAGCCCGATGCCGACGCGGCCCTGGTCCTCGATCACCGAGATGACCCGGCGGGCGTCCTGCTCCTCCGCGGGCAGGTAGGCGATGGCCACGTCCGCACCTTCCTTGGCGAAGGCGATGGCCACCGCGGCGCCGATGCCCGAGTCCCCTCCGGTGACCAGGGCCTTGCGGCCCTTGAGCCGCCCGGTGCCGACGTAGGAGTCCTCCCCGTGGTCGGCCGCCGGTTCCAGCTTTGCATCCAGGCCCGGTTCGGGCTGGTCCTGTTTCGGCGGCGAGATCTTCGGGTGGCGGTTCACCGGGTTGTCCAGTGAAAGCTGCACCTCGGGGTCAAAGGCGCCGGGGTCGCGCTCATCCATGGGAATCCTCCAGGTGGTCGGTGTGGGCGATGTTGCTTCCACGCCCCACGCTAGGACAAGTGGGGCGCCCCGATCAATGAATTTGCAACCCGGCCCGGATCCCCGGGCCGCGTTTCCTAGCCTGCGCCGGGCAGGCGCACCTGCAGCATGCCGTCGGCAACCCTGGTTTCGAACGCGGCCGCCGGCGCGGTCGCCGGACCGTGGACGACCGCCCCGGTGGACAGGGAGAACTCGCTGCCGTGCCAGGGGCACCTCACGCAGGCCTCGGCTCCCCTCCCGTGCACCGTGCCCTCCTGCAGCGGGCCAGACAGGTGCGGACACTCGCCGGAAATCACCGAGGCGCCCTGGCCCTGCCGCCACACCAGCAGCGGCACACGCCCGAGCATCCGGCCCTCCAGCCGCCCTTCGGGGATCTGTTCGAGCAGGGCCAGGTGGTTCCAGCCGGCCGGGACCAGGTGCGGGAGCGCCTCGACGTGGTTGGCCCCGGAGGCAAGTCTGAAGGACAGGTGCCCGCCGAGGAAGCCGGCCGCGCCCATGAACGCCAGACCGGCCAGCGCCCAGGCTCGTCCGGTGCCGGTGTTGCGGATCCGGGCCGCGAGCGAGAGCGCGAAGCACGAGGTGGCCAGCGTGTTGCCCCCGGCATGGATGAGCCCCACGCGCAGCTGCTGCGGGTGTCCGGCCGACCAATCAGCCAGGCCGGTGGCCACGGCCGGCGGCACGGCGACCAGTCCCGCGGCCAGCAGCGTTTTCGCCGCGCGTTCGGCCCCGGGCACCGCGTCCAGCAGCACGGCCGCGGCGAAGGCCCCGGTGGGCAGCTGGACGAGGAAGGGGTGGGCGGGGTGCCCCAGCGGGACCCCGTGCAGCACATCCGCCGCGCCGCGTGCGGCCAGCACCCGGTGCACCGCGCGCTGCAGCACCCCGGTGGCCGGATCGAGGGATTCGAGCCGTTCGAGCCGGTCAACGGCCTTCAGCGGCTTGAGGATTTTCATGGTCCTGCTCCTTCGGTGTCGGGGGCCTGCGCTTTTTTGAGCATGGTGAATCCGCTGCGGGGCCCGGCGGGCATGGTGTTCAGCGCAATGGCCAGGGCGCCGATCGCCTCGATCATGATCGAGGTGGTGGCGTCCTCCCCCGACTCCCCCGGGGCCCGCCGGCCACCGGTCCATTCACCTCCGGCGGCCGGCGGGTGCCTGCGGGCGTTCAGTCGTTCCCGCGTTCGAATGCGTCCTCGGTGTCCTCGGCGTCCGGGCGCTGCCGGTCGCCGGTTTCACCGGATTCGGTTCGCTCGGCCTCGCGTCCCGCGTCAAAGCCGCCGGTGCCGGTGTCCCCGGCGAGGGGGCTTTGGTCAGACGCTCCCAGACGCTCGGACCCGTCATCCGGGTCGTTGCGGAAGCCCGACTGGCCCTCCGAATCGAAGGCGCTGGTTTGCTCCTTGTCGGCGCCCTGGCCGCCGGCAAAGGCGCCGGTGCCCGCTTCGCCGCCGGCTCCGGCCTGGAGCCCCGAATCGAAGGCAGTGGCCTGCGAACCACCCGAGGCCTGGCTACCGCCGTAGCCGCCGGTGCTCACATCGCCGCCGGATTCGCCACTGCCCGCGACAAACTGCCCGGATTCCGGATCCTCGGTGACCTCCGGGCCGCCTGCGGCGCCCGAGCGGTCTTCCATCCGGTTCTCCGTCTGCTCCTCGGACCCGTCTTCGAACTGTCCGGAGGTGTCTTCGTCGGCCATGGTTCTTCTCCTTTTCAAGCTTCGACCCCTGTCCAAGCGGGATGACACGACCCAACTTAACGACGCCGCTGCCCGGCGGCAAGCTTTTTGCACCGCCCCCAGGGGCCGTTGGAGTCGGGCTACGGACGGCACCCCCGGAAGGGTCCGGGCCGCCGCCGGATTCACGGCAAGAAGTGCGGCATGGCTACCGGTGGCACGTTTCCCATAGGAACGGAAAAGCACCACACGGCGGGCCAGAAGGCGGGCAATGGCCGGGCTGAAGGTGCTCAACTCGCTGGCCGACTTCGTCGACCTGGTTACCCGGACCCCGCACGTGTACGTGAGGTATTCCGAGGGTTGGGAAGCCTAAGCCAGGCACGGAAACACGGACACAGAAAGCGGCCTCGGGCTGCCAAGGGCGGGCCACCGCCGGGCATCGAGAAAACGCGGTGCGTCGTCTGCGATCCTCCATGGAACGCGCCCGCGCGTGTCGAATTCCTTGTCTTTGGTTTGGGGCTTTGTGCATAATCAATTTATCGATGGGCCGGCGACGCGTTCGCCGGCCACGCGTGGTTTCTCCAGACCCCGGGAAACACGTCATCCGTTGGCAACTTTTCGGAATTTCGAGGATCGGGCTCATGACAACCCCACATGAAAGACCGGCGCCGCGCGGCGCCGAAAGAACCACCGCAGCGATCATTGCCCCGCGGCAACAGGGCTCCCCGGCGATTTGCGGCACGTGCCATAGCGACCAGTACCTGGTCTACGAGGAAGTCAAGCCGGTGCCGCGACACGGCCCGGGCCCGGCGCAGTGGGATGTTGAATGCTGGTGCGGCAAGTGCGAGGAGTACCAAGGCTTTCGCACCTCCACGCCACCGGCGCTCCCGTATTCAACATTGCTGCGCGGCTACGGCACAGGCATCTGGCTCTTGGGCGCCTAGCACCCGGACCCGCTGCCTGCGGTAATCGACTTCGCCTCCTGCAGGTGCTCGGCGGCCACGGCGTGCAGTTTCCTGTCGCCGTGTGACGCGGCACGGACGAGTGCTGCCAATGCCTCCTCCAGCGAACAGTGCTGCGCCCGGGCGACAGCGCCCACGGCCAGGTCGACGTCGGAGCGGGAGGCCAGGGCACAGTGGAGCTCGCCGGGAGTCGCAGGGTTCCCGGCGGGATGCCGCAAGGCCAGCAGCAGCGCGTTCCGGATCCGTGACACGTGGTGTGTGGCACCCAGGACGACCCCGTGGCCAAAGACCTCGGCAACGGGTGAATAGAACACGCACACGGCCAGGTCCCCTCCATCCAGCAGCATGGGCACGGCAAGTGCTGCCTGGATGCCTTCGGCACGCAGCCTGCGTGCGCCCTCGGGCCAGCCGGATTCGCGGGCGGCGTCCTGGACCACCAGCAGCGCGGCGCCGTGCGGGTCCTGCGTCCATGGCGTGGGCAGGCTGCCGGAAAACAAGCTGCCAAGTTCGGTGGCGCGCGCGCTGCTGCCGGCGTGCAGCGGTTCGAGGTCTCTGCGCACCAACGTGATCGAGCATTCCAGCTCCCGCTCCCCGATCGAGCCGAGCACAGCGGAAAGGGCACAGAGACTGGCCAGGAACCCGGGGAGGCCGGGATCCTCCGGCAACTGGGGATCCTTGGCATCCAGGGGTGCTTGGTTCCCCGTGGCCGCCCGATGCATGAGGTCGATTTCGGCCGGATCGCTGCCCATTGGTGTCCTCTTTCCCGGGCCGGTCGCAGTCCACCCAAGACGGTGTCCCTGCCTTGCCACCATGTACCCTAGCCTATTCAATCCCCTGGGCCCGCCGCGCCTCGCGCAGCACCTGGATTGCCCGTTCCTTGAGGCGCACCCCGCCCTCGAAGGCCGAGCGGCCAAGCCGGGAAAAGGCCTCCGACCGACCACACTTGTCCCTGGCCATGATCACCGCAACGGCCGCATCCACCAGGGCGCGGACGCGCAGTTCCGCGTCCAGGTCGGCCCCGGCGAATGCGGGCAGGTGGAACCGCAAGGCCAGGCGCAGGATGCGCGAGATCGATTCGGCAAACGCCTCGACGGCGGCGACGAAGTCCTCGTCCATGTCTGCCGGATCGCGGGCATAGCAATTCAGTGCCGCCTGGGTGCCGCTGCCGGCTTCCACGGGGACGGCAAGGATCGAACGCACGCCGCTGGAGGAGATTTCCTGCGCGTAGCCTTCCCAATCCTGCGCCGCGCCAAGGTCCTGGATATGGACCTTGCGCTGCTGACGCAGCGCCGTCAGGCAGGGGCCGTCGCCAACGGCATACTGGCGTTCGTCCAGGGCCATGGCCGCGGCGGCGCTGCTGGCCACCGTGAGCGGAAAGCCTTCGCGCTCCACCGTGATGGAGCACAGCACCGGTTCTCCCCCGCCCATCCCGGAGGCGGCGATCAGCACCAGTTCCAGCATGAATTCGGTGAATCCCCGGCTGTCGAGCAACAGGTCCTGGAGCTCCTCCTGGTGCCGCGAATCGTTTCCCTGCCTGCCCATCAGCTCTCCTGCTGGCCCGGATCGATATCCGCGGAATAGGGAACCCGCACGTCCAGGCCGAGGTCCATGAACCGTTCGTTGATGGCGTGGGCCACCAGGTCGCGTTCCAGCGTCGGCAGGGAGTGCGCGGCGTAAAGGTAGGCCTCGATCTCGAACTGGCCGGCCGAGCCGCCAATGCCGAAATAGCGCAGCCACAGTTCCCCCACGCTCAGGCCGGCCAGCGGCAGGGCCTGGCGCAATTGCTTGAGTTGCAGGTCGTCGTCGTCAATTTCCATGGCCAATCCCCCTGTCGTCAGGAGCCTTGCCGGCCGGCTGCCTCGACTAGCCCTGCCGCAATCTCCCCCAGGGTTCGGCCCTCGGAGACCGCCTGCTTCATCAGGTGGCGCGTAGCCGCATCGGCGTCGAGCCCGTGGCGTTCCATAAGAATGCCCTTGGCCATGCCGATGACGTCGCGTGAATGCAAGGTTCTGCGCAGATCCTCGCTGAGCTTCTTGGCCTGCTCCGCGGTGGTGGCGTGCTTGAGCAGGACGGCAGCCTGCCGGGCCAGCAGTTCAAGGACCGCGCGGGAGCGTTCGGTGAAGGCCTGGGGCTCGGTCGCGTAGACCTTCACCGCGCCAAAGGATTCCGAGGCGTAGACCAGCGGAACGCTGATGGATGAAGCGACACCCAGCGGCGCCACGGCGGCAGACCAGTCGGACCATCGCTCGTCCTTGGCGATGTCCTGGACGACGATGGTTTCCCCGCTCGCCCAGGCGGAGAGGCACGGGCCCTGCTCGAGTTCGTATTGCAGGGCATCGGCCCGCTCGACGACTTCGTCGGAGGCCGCGGCGCTGGTCTTCCGGGCGTTGGCGTCTATCAGGGTCACCCCGGAACCTGCGGCATAGGGGACAATCGACTTCGCCACCGAGGTGATGAGTTTCAACGTTTCGGCGACTGTGTTCTCGGTCAGCAACAGGCCCGCGGCGCTTGCGGCAACCGCGGCCAGCTCCTGGGCAAGCGGGAGGGACCTCTCGACCTGGACCATGAGCACACCTTTCACTGGAGGACGAAGAACGGGCGTCCTCCTTCAAGCCTACACATTTGTGCCTCCAAAAGCGCAGGGTTCCGTGGGCTTTTCGCGGCCGGCGTGCAGACCTTTCCGGCGGTGCATCCTGCAGGGTTTGCTAAATCCTTGATCGGCCATGGAGGGGATGCTTGACTTTGGATGTACGGGAAGATGGCCCCGTGACGACGCGTCGCCGGGACCAGGCAGTGGCCCGCGTGTCCCTCGATCATTCTTACGGAAATCCGGGCCGGACGGTCCGAATGGGAATTCGTGATTCCCTCGTTGCACCGGACACCCCACATGCCCGGCCTTCCCGTCGGCGCACCACGAGCCGGTTGCCAGGCCACGACACCGAAAGGAACCAAGACCATGAAGTCACCGGCGAACGGCGGATCCCTTGCATGAGCTGGAGCTGATCCGTGCAGCCGCGCAAGACGTTGCCGCGGCCCGTTCGCTGCTGCGCCAACGGCTGGATACCCTGGAGGCCATCAACCGCGATGCCCTGGATCGAGGGATCCCGGCCGTCGACGTCGCCGCGGCCGGCGGCTTCTCCCCCACCGGGATCCGGAACCCCGTGGGCGACGCAAGGCGTTGACGCATCGGGGCCGGGCGGCCGCTCAGGAGCGTTCGGCCGGACCGTTCGCTTCGTACACCTGGAAGGCCAGCCACAGCTGGGCCACCGACTCCGGCGGGGACCCCAAACAATGCCGCTGGCCCCGCAGAAGGACCGCGCGGCCTGGATCCCCCCGGAATTTCCTCAAACCCGCAAACGCAAGCCATCAAGTAGGGAGCAAATCATGGCCACGTACGAGAACACGGGACAAGCTGAAGACAGAAGCGCCGTCGAGAAGGCGGCAATGGTCGTCGGAGCGGTCTTCCTGCTCTTTGGCATCCTGGGATTCATCCCGGGCATCACCAGCAACTATGACCAGCTCGCGGGCGCCGGACACCATTCCGGGGCACTGTTGCTCGGGGTTTTCCAGGTTTCCTACCTCCACAACGCCGTCCACCTGATTTTCGGCGTCGCCGGGCTTTCCATGGCCAGGTCCGCCCGCCTGGCGAAGGCCTACCTGCTCGTGGGAGGCATCATCTACCTGGCCCTGTGGATCTACGGACTGCTCATTGACCATGACAGCGCGGCGAACTTCATCCCGCTCAACAATGCCGACAACTGGCTGCACCTCGTCCTGGGTATCGGGATGGTGGCACTCGGGCTGATGCTCAGCCGCCCAAACCGCGGGAACCGGGACGCTGGACTCCGCTAGATCCCGTCCCGCGAAGGTGGCGGCGGATGTGTTCCGCCGCTGCCTTCCCTCCACCCCCGACACCAAGGCACGGGGACATCGAAAAGACGTCAAGGAGTTGAGGCTCGCATGATCCAAAATAATGTGGCCGAAGGCATCCACATGGTTCGCCACGCCAATGTCAATTGCTACATCGTTCAGCAGGACGAGCGGTTCATGGTTGTCGATGCCGGGCTTCCGGCGGTTTGGGACATGCTCGTCGATGCCCTCCGTGGCCTTGGGCTAGCGCCCCGGAAAGTGCCGAGGCGCTGGTGCTGACGCACGCCCACCTCGACCATTTGGGCACCACCGCCCGCCTGCAACGCCACTACGGGACACCGCTGTGGATCCAACCGCAGGACGCACACATACCCGCCCACCCCTACCGGTATGCGCATGAGAAGGCACGCTGGGTCTATCCCTTCAAATACCCGCGGGCCATCCCGATCCTGGCACAGATGGCGGCGGCCGGCGCCTTGAACGTCAAGGGCGTCACCAACTACCACGCCCTGGACCCCGGGCCCGCACCATTCCTGCCCGGATCCCCCATGTCATCCACGTCCCGGGACACACCAACGGGCACTGTGCCTTGCATTTCCCCGAACGCAACACGGTCGTCACCGGGGACGCACTGGTCACACTGGACCCGTACACGGCCAAGACCGGCCCAGGATCGTGGCGGCCGCAGCAACCGCGGACACCGACGAATCATTGCACTCACTGGCGCTGCTGGCGGACACCGGCGCGCAAACCTTCCTTCCCGGCCACGGCGACCCATACCACGGCGACATTGCCGTCGCTGTGGCCCACGCCCGCAGCCTGCCGGTAGTTTGATGCGGGCCAGCGGTTCCACTGCAGCTCCCCCGCTGTTTGGGCCCGTATCCATCCACCCCCGATGTGAGGCAGGGCGCAATGGAGATACCAATCCTGGAGGCGCTGACGGAATTGGAAGCATTGGTCAACGACTCTCCCAGTATTTCCGTCGAGCCACGACCTAGCCGTTTCCGCGCGCCGAAAGCGGCATTGAACTGCCCGGGCTTTGGGTCGATCCCCTGGCTCCGGAGACCTGTGGTCGCGGCCGCCGGCCGACTGCGTCGCCAGGCAGTTGTGCCATTGCAAGCGCCCGGGCGAAAAGCACCGCAAGCGCTTCGCCGGGATCGCCCGGTATTGCCATGGGGCGGGGCCACGAACGCTTCGACGCCGGGTACCGACCCGAAGACCGAGGTCCCGCATGCAGCGGATCCTCCCGGAACACCGCCATTGGATGCAAGGCATGGCACGCATTTTCCTTCCAGCCCGATGAGCCGCGACATAGGGTGGCACCATGGCAGAGCAAGGAGACCTTCCGCAATCAAAGTTGAAACAAGGTATCACCGATCGACTGCTGTACTTCTTCATCCTGGGCGACCTTCTTCATCCTGGGCGACGGGCTCGGTCGGCATCTCTGCCTTGGTGTGCGAGATCGCCGGTGAAGTCGGAGGAGCACTTTGGATTCCGCTGGCCATTGCGCTGGTGCTGGCGATGCTGACCGCCGACTCCTACGCCGGGCTCGTGGCAAGGTATCCAAAAGCCGGTGACGCGGCGGTCTTTGCGGAACGTGACTTCAATTGGCCCTGGATTTCCTCTCTCGTGGGTTTCTCCATGCTCGCTGCAGGGGGCAGCAGTGCCGCCGGGCTGAGTATTGCCTTCGCCGGGGACTACCTCAAACCGTTCCTGGACGTACCGGCACTCCCCGCCGCCATCGTGTTCCTGCTCGTGGTGGCACTGCTGAATGCACGTGGCATCAAGGAGTCGGTTCGGGCCAACGTGCTCATGACGGCCATCCAGGTCTCGGGCCTGCTCCTGGTGCTCGTCCTGACCGGCGCCGGCTCCCGGACCACAGCGAACCAAGACAACGAACGGACCGAAAGGCGGTCGGGGAATTGGGCCATCGATGCCGTTCCGCGAGCCGTCGATGACATCGAACCACACTAGATGCACCGAGGAGAAAACCGTGGAATCAATCTGGCTGGATCCGAAACCAGGAATACCAACCGATCCCTTCGAACCCGGCGCCCGCTTCGATACCGTCGTGGCCGGTGCCGGCCTGACCGGATTGGTCACCGCATTGCTGCTCAGCCGGGCAGGGCAGCGGGTTGCCGTCCTTGAATCCCGGTTCGTGGGTGCCGGGACCAGCGGGAACACCACCGCCAAGCTCAGCCTCCTGCAAGGCACCACCCTGCAGCAGATCCGCAAGAATTCTTCTGCCGAGGTCGTGCGCGCCTACGTCGAGGGGAACCTCGAGGGCCAGGCGTGGCTGCGCCAGTACCTGGCCGAGCACTCGGTCCCCCACGAGTCCCGGGACGCCTTCACCTATGCCGTCGAGGCCAAGCACCGTGACACGCTGGAACAAGAGGCCGCAGTCAGCCATGGGGCGGGTCTGGAGGTGCGGATGATCGAGGGGCCGGAGACCGGCCTGCCTTTTGGCGTTGCCGCTGCCCTCACCCTGGCCGGCCAAACCCAGATCGACCCCATTGCCGTGATCACGGCGCTCTGCGCCGACCTGCGCGGCCGGGGTGCCAGGATCTTTGAGGACACGCGCCTGAAGGACTCGACAAACTCGGCACCCCTGGAAATCGCCACCTCGCGGGGCCAGCTCGGCGCCGACACCCTCATCCTGGCCACCGGAACCCCGGTGTTGGACCGCGGCGGCTATTTTGCGAAGCTGGAACCTTCCAGATCCTACGTCGCCGCCTACACCGGTTCCCCGGGCGCGTCGCCGTTTCCTCAAGGCATGTACCTGTCCATCGATTTCCCATCCCGTTCCCTGCGCACGGCCAGCCACGATGGTCGCGAGGTGCTGCTCGTGGGCGGCAACGGCCATCCGGTCGGCGCGGGGGCGCCGCGGGAAGCCGCACGCGACCTCGATCGCTGGGCCCGTGGGCATTTCTCGCTCGGCGAGCGCACCCATGCCTGGTCGGCGCAGGACTATCGCTCGGTCAACTCCGTGCCGTTCGTCGGGACCATGCCGCGCTCCGGCGGCAAGATCATGGTGGCGACCGGATACAACAAATGGGGCATGACCAATTCCGTGGCGGCGGCGCTGCGGCTCTCCGCCTCGATCCTGGGAGGCCGGATGCCGTGGGCCGAGGTGCTGGGCCACCGCGTCTCCGGACCCAAGGCCTTGGCGGAGACCGGAAAATTCAACGCCGGGGTCGCCAGGGACCTGCTCTCGGGATGGGCCCACGCGCTCACCGAAAGCGGCAAGGGAAAAGAAGAAAGGCTGGAAGACCCCCCGACCGCCGAGACTGCCCCCCGCGAAAAAGGAGATCCCCCTGCACCACACCGCGGCAGTGTCGTTCGCGAGGGACTGCACCCGGTGGCGGTCTCCACCGTCGAGGGGCGGACCTGCCGGGTATCGGCGGTATGCACCCACCTCGGTGGCATCCTCACCTGGAACGACGAGGAAGCATCCTGGGACTGCCCGCTGCACGGGTCGCGCTTCACACCGACCGGCTTCCTCATTGAGGGCCCGGCGACCGAGGACCTGAAGCCGGCGGACTGACCCGTAGGCGACTGTGTACCGATGCCCGGCCCGGCGCGCATTCTCTGGCCAAGGCCGGGCACGGGTGCTTGACTGGGTCCATGAGAGCAATATGGAGTGGATCCATCGCGTTTGGACTGGTCAATGTGCCGGTCAAGGCCTACGGCGCCACCGAGGACCACGATGTGGACCTGCACCAGGTGCACGACGCGGACGGCGGACGGATCCGTTACCAGCGCAAGTGCGAGAAATGCGGGAAGAAGATCCCCTACGAACGCATCGACAAGGCCTTTGACGACGGGGAACGCACCGTTGTGCTCAGCGACGAGGACTTGGAAGCCCTTCCCGCGGAGAAAAGCCGGGAAATCGACGTCGTCCAGTTTGTTCCCAACGATCAGATCGACCCGATCATGTTGGAGCGCAGCTACTACCTCGCCCCGGATTCGAAATCGCCCAAGGCCTACGTCTTGCTGCGCCAGACCCTCGAGGAAACGGAACTGACGGCGGTGGTGAAGTTTGCCTTGCGGCAAAAGACCCGCCTGGGCATCCTGCGGGTGCGCGGGGACGTGCTGGTCCTGCAGGGGATGCTGTGGGCCGATGAGGTGCGCGAGGCGGACTTCGCTTCCGCCCGCACCGCCAGCAAGATCAGTCCGCAGGAGATGAAGATGTCCGCTGCCCTGGTCAAGCAATTCACCACCGACTTCACCCCGGAGGAATTCGAGGACGACTACCAGGTGCAGTTGCGCACGCTGATTCGCGAAAAGCTCAAGCAAGGCGACGCACTGGACACCGAGGCCACCTTCGGGACCGGCGACACCTCGGACATGGGGGAAGAGGGGGGCGTGATCGACCTGATGGAGGCGCTCAAGCGCAGCATCGCCAACAAGCGAACCTCCGCCAAACCGGCGGCGGGCAAGAGCTCGGTCACCAGGAGCACCCCTGATTCGAAGCGTGCTGAGACGGCCGCTCAAAAGAAGTCTTCCACCAAGAAGAAGGCCCCGGCCAAGAAGAAAACGCCCACCAAGACGAAGGCCTCCGAGTCCACTGCAGCCCGGACAAAGACCCGCAAGGGAGCCTAGATGGACCAGGAGCTGGAACGGGTCCAGCCCGGCACCAAGGGCATCCGCCGCCGGGTCGCCGGACGCGGATTCAGCTACGTCTCGGCCAACGGCCGCAGGATCCATTCCGATCGCCTGCTCGAGCGCATCAACGCGCTGGCCATCCCCCCGGCCTGGACCCAGGTGTGGATCGCCTCCGCCCCCTCGGCCCACATCCAGGCCACCGGCGTGGACGCCGCCGGGCGGCTGCAATACATCTACCACCCCCGGTGGCGGCAAATGCGCGAACACGAGAAGTTCATTCGTTCCCTGGCCTTCGCCCAGCGCCTGCCCACGATCCGTCGAGGCGTCACCCGCGACCTCAAGCAAGAGCGTGACCCCAGATTGCGCGCACTGGCTGCCGCGGTACGCCTGATGGACCGCGCCGGGCTTCGGGTCGGGGGCGCCGCCTATGCCCAGGAGAATGGTTCTTTTGGCGCCACCACGCTGCTCAAGCGCCACTTGAGCCTGGAGGGCGACACGGTCCACCTGAGGTTCCGCGGCAAGTCCGCGGGTGACTGGGACGTCGCGCTCACGGACAAGCTGCTGGCC
Organism: Arthrobacter sp. C2; assembly: GCA_024207135.1. GTDB lineage: Bacteria > Actinomycetota > Actinomycetes > Actinomycetales > Micrococcaceae > Paeniglutamicibacter. The sequence continues at coordinate 1,055,482 of CP042428.1, forward strand.
GCGTACTTTGCCGCCCTGCCGCACACCCCCCGTTCGGGCCCGGCTATTTGCCATGCGGTGCCTGTGGGGCGGCGCAAGGAATGGAAGCCCGTTTCGGACGGCGAGGTCAATGCGTACCTCGGCGAGGTGGCGGGGCACGGCTTTACCGCCAAGGATTTCCGCACCTGGCAGGGCACCGTCGTGGCCGCGCTGTCACTGGCCCGTTCCCTGCGCGCCGGTGCCACCTCCCCGGAGGCAGTGACTGCGGCCATCGACGAGGCGGCCCAGTGGCTGCACAACACCCCGGCCGTCGCCCGCGGGTCATATGTGAACCCGCGGCTCATCGATCTTTTTGAGCGCGGCGTCGTGGCCGATCCGCGGCGCCAACCCGACCGCGCAGTGCTCGCCCTGCTGATGGAGGGCGACGGGGAGGAACCCGAGTGAGCCGGTTGCATGGCTGACTCGGCACCGAACACGTTCCGGGGCGAATGGTTCGTCCTTGGCGGCGACGTGGTTCAGCGCCTCCGGTCCGGGACTTCGAATGCTGGTGCGGAAAGTGCGAGCAGTTCTGCGGGCTTCGGACCACGCGGCGACCCATCGACTCGTTCTGCGGGCCGCAAGCCGGTTCGGCCATTGGCGTGCATCGGAGGATGGGCCGTCCACGGCGGTGCGGGAAGACACGGCCTACCTTCCATCGTCTGCGGGCTGGGCAGGTGGAAACCCGTTCCCGCTGCCCGGCAATGCAACCGATGGATGCCTCGTTCCCTTGCTCCCGGACCAGGTGCGTGTCCATGGTCTTGGCCGTCCAGGACGGCCCGTTGGCCGGAACGGTGTTCACCCCGGCAACCCTGCCGTGGATCCGGCCCAAAGGGATCGGGACAGCCTTGGCGGGACGGAAGAAAAGGCACCGCAGACGCACGGATCACCCGAGCGGGCGGTATCCGCCCGTGTGATGAGGACCCGATCAGGACCGCCCTAAGAGGCGTGTGCAAATCCTTGCCCCGTGTCATGGTGCGTGCTTAACTTTGGGCGAGGGGGGAAACCGACCGCGGAAGACCATCAATTGTTGAGGTGTTGGCATGTCCAGTCGAAATGAATCCAGAAGCGCGAGCCGAACCGCCACCGGTACAGCCCAAAAGGGCCGGTCGGCTCCGGCGCCCGATGACGAACGGAAGCCGGATGCACCCACCGAGCTCGGTGGCGCATCCTGGAAGTACATCTTCAAGCGCTCCATCCGCGAATTCTCCCGTGAGAAGTGCACCGACCTTGCCGCCGCACTGACCTACTTCGCCATGCTTTCGCTCTTTCCCGCCCTCTTGGCCTTGGTTTCGCTGCTCGGTCTGGTGGGACAGGCCCAGTCCACGACCCAAACAATGATGCGGATCGTGGAGGGCGTCGCGAGTCCCGAGGTCGCAAATACGCTGCGACAGCCCATCGGGCAGTTGGCCAGCGCCCCATCGGCGGGATTCGCGTTGATCGCCGGTCTGCTTGGTGCCCTGTGGAGCGCGTCGGGTTATGTCGGTGCCTTCGGGCGCGCGGTCAACCAGATCTACGATGTGCAAGAGGGGCGCCCCTTCTACAAGTTGAAGCCGTTGATGCTGCTTCTGACGCTGGTCCTGCTGTTGATCGCCGTGGTCATGGCCGTTCTGCTTGTCGTCTCCGGACCGCTTGCCCGGAACATCGGCGATGCGGTCGGGCTTGGTGAGACGGCGGTGATGGTCTGGAACATTGCCAAGTGGCCGGTCCTGGTCATTTTCGCAGTGGTACTGATTGCCGTGCTTTACTACGGCACCCCGAACGTCAAGCAGCCCAAATTCCGTTGGTTGAGCCCGGGTTCCGTGATCGCCCTGGTCGTCATGGCGATCGCCACCCTCGGATTCTTCTTCTACGTCTCACACTTCGGCAACTACAACAAGACCTACGGTGCCATCGGCGGGGTCATCGTGATGTTGCTCTGGATCTGGATTGCCAACCTCTCCTTGCTCTTTGGTGCCATCTTCGACAGCGAAACCGAACGCGGACGCGAACTGCAAGGCGGCATCGAGGCCGAGGAGTCCCTCCAGCTGCCCCCGCGCGACACCAAGGCCAGCGAAAAACTGCGGAAGCAGGAAGACAAGGACATCCGGGACGGAAGGGACTTGCGCCTGGAAGCCGAAGCCGCCGATCCCGAACAGGGCAGGGATGCCAAGGACGAGCGGTAGAAAGGCCGTTTCAGCGGCTCGAGGCCGCCGGGCGGATCTGGGCGGACAGCCTCCCTGCGCTTCGCCTGGCTCCTACCGTGTAGCCGCGCCTGGTGGTCAAGGCGCTATTTGCAGGGTCGGTCCCGCTGAAACGTTCCCCGAAGAAATTCCACGACAGTTTATTGCATCACCTCGGTGGCAATGCCATAAAAATGCTGCACCCGCCGAGACCGTGGCGGCGGATGCAACGGACAACGTTACCGACAAGGAGTGAAAACCATGTTGATGCGCACCGATCCGTTTCGGGACCTCGACCGGCTCGCCCAGCAACTACCGGGGTGCACTGCCCGGCCGGCCCCCATGCCGATGGATGCGCGACGGGATGGCGATGTCTTCCACGTGGAATTCGACCTGCCCGGCGTCAGCCCGAATTCCATGGACCTGGACGTTGAACGTGATGTGGCCACCGACCAGGCAGAACGTGAGCCGCTGGCCGAGAGCGCCGAGATCCTCGCGGACTACGCTCCCGCGGGCGCTACAACCGCAAGGGGTCCTTGGCGAGAACCTCGATACCGGACGCATAGGGGCCGCCTATGACGGCGGGGTGCTGACCTTGCGCATCCCGGTCGCTGAGCGGGCCAAGCCGCGCAAGATCGCCGATACGGCGAAAACAGCGAACAGCACGAAATCAACGCCTGAGCGCGGATCCCGGCAGGGAGCCGCCCGGCGGACCCCGCAGCAGCCCGGCCGGGGCCGAGGTCCTTTTCAGTGGGGGTCAATGACTGGCTCGTGCCGATGGGCATCGCCGCTGGTGTCCTCTTCCCCACTGGAGAGGAAGAGGTGTAGGCACCATCCGTGTTCGGGCGAAACCGGGCAGTCCTGCAGGTCCTCTCAGCCAGGGGGCTTCGCGGTTTCCCACCACCCGCAACCTGCCGTGCGCCGATTTGCTTGAACGATAATTTCAAACCTATTAGGATTCAAATTATATAATGTCAACGACAACGAAAGGTTCTTGACGTGCATGAACTGGATTTGATCCACGCAGCCGCGGAGGACGTGGCCTCCGCGCGTGTCCTTCTGCAGGAGCGCATGGCAGCTTTGGATGCCATCGTCCAGACCGCTCTCGACCACGGGATCCCCGAGAAGAAGGTGAATGTGGCCAGCGAACCGTCCCTGCTTCGCGACGACCGTGAGCTCGCCGGAGAGCGTCCGATGCTCGCCGCCTGATCCGCTTCGGCCATCCAGGCCCCGACTCGTTAACGAGTTGGGGCTGGGGGCCTGTTTTCGTCCCCGGCCCCGCCCACTGCGATTCCCTACGGCTCAAGGACCACCTTGATGCAGCCATCCTGCTTCTTCTGGAATGTCTCGTAGAGCTCCGGGCCCCGGGACAGCGGCGCGGTATGGGTCACCAGGTCATCCAGGCCCAGCGGGTCCCCCGGATCCTCGGCGATCGGCAGCAGCTGTGCGGTCCAGTGACGCACATTGCATTGGCCTTGGCGAAGCTGGATCTGCTTGTCGAACATCTCCAGCATTGGCATGGGAGTGGCGGCCCCCGCATAGACACCGCTGAGCGAAATCGTGCCGCCGCGGCGCACCGTGCGCACCGCCGCATGCAGCACGGCGGTGCGGTCCACCGAGACGTTTTCCATCGCCAGTTGCGCCACCTTGTCCGGCAGCAGGCCGGTGGCCTGCTGCAACAACTGTGCGCCGGGCGAGCCATGGGCTTCCATCCCGACCGCGTCCAGCACGGCGTCGGGTCCGCGTTGTGTGGCTTCGCGCAGCCTTTCGGCGATGTCCTTGTCGAACTCCATGGTTTCAATGCCGTGGCGCTGGGCCATGGTGCGCCGTTCGGGCACCGGGTCCACCCCGATCACCCGGTGGCCCAGGTGCGTGCCGATGCGCGCTGCCAGCTGGCCGACGGGCCCGAGCCCGAAAACCGCCAGGGTCCCGTTCTTGGGCACGTCCGCGTATGCAACGCCCTGCCACGCGGTGGGCAGGATGTCGGAAAGGAAGAGGTAGCGGTGATCGGGTAGTTCGCTGCCCACCACGATGGCCCCGTAATCGCCATGCGGGACCCTAAGGTACTCCGCCTGTCCCCCGGGAACCTGGCCATAGAGTTCCGAGTAGCCGAAGAACGCCGCGCCCTTGTTCTGGGAGCGCACTTGCGTCGTTTCACACTGGGACTGCAGTCCGCGCTCACACATCCAGCAGTGGCCGCAGGAGATGTTGAAGGGGATGACGACCCGGTCCCCGACCTTCACGCGCCGGACCGCGGATCCGACTTCTTGGACGATGCCCATGGGCTCATGCCCGACGATGTCTCCGGCATGCATGAACGGGCCCATCATTTCATAGAGGTGCAGGTCGGATCCGCAGATCGCGGTGGAGCTCACCTTGATGATGATGTCCCCCGGGTCTTCGATGCGCGGATCGGGCACCTCGGAATATTCAATCTTGCGTTTTCCCTGCCAGGTCAATGCCTTCATGGTTTCCTCCGGTGGCGTGGTGGATGGGATGGGCCATGTATGGCCCATTCGAACCTGTCAAACATATTGGTTTCGCCGTCGCGGGTCATGGTGAAGGTGTTACCGGAGGCGTTTCCGCACGTCTCGCAGGCCTTCATCGTTCCTCCAGCGTTCGGTCGATCGGGGGTGGACGGGGATGGCGCCGGTCAGCATCCCCAGATGACGGAGGAGCCGGGAAAATCCCGGCCCCTCCGCGTGGTGCGTGGCGTTCCTAAATACCGCCGGTACGGTGAGCCGGATCGCCCGGTGGGACGCCGGGCCCGGTCTGGCCCCCGGAATCCTTCACGTTCGCCGCGGCGCCGCTGGCCTCGTCCTGCAGGTAGCTGGCCTCGTCCGAGGCCTCCTCCTTGACCGTTTGCGCCGATTCCCTGGCCGAGTCCTTGAGGCTTTCCATGGCCTCGGCCGCAGGTTGCTTCATGTCCTGTGCGATGTCCTTGGCGGCCTCGGAGATCTCGGTTGTCACCGGCTCCGCCTTGTCCTTGAGTGTGTGGACCATGTCGCGTTCCTTCTCGCTCCCGGGGACCAGGGAGGAAATCAGCAATCCTGCGCCGAAGGCGATCAGCCCGGCGGCCAGCGGGTTTCCGCGGGTCTGGGAGGCCATGGCGCGCGGTGCCTCGTGCAAGGCCTCCGGGACGGCCGAGCCGGCCTGATCCACGGAGCCCATGACAGCTTCCTTGGCCCGGCGCACGGAGCCCTTGATCTTCTCGCTCTGCCGATGGGCAATGTTCGAGGGCATGACCTTGTCGGCAATCGCGTCAACGTCCTCGCCAAGGTTGCCGCGGGTACGTTCGATGTCCTCACGAATCTCTTCCGGATTCCGGTTCATGGGGTTTCCTCCTGGGGGTTGAATGTTGGCGGAATGTCCTTAATGGTTTCGGCCGTCTTGGGCATGCCCTTGACCTCCTTGAAATGCTTCTTGCCCAGCGTGGCCATGATGGCGGCAATGATCGCCCAGATCACCGCGATCACCACCGCGGACCAGCCATAGCCCATCCAGGAGGCTAGTCCGACCATTGCCGCAAGCGAGAGGAAGAGCAGTACGAAGTGGCCGGCCACGCCGGCGCCTGCATACAGCCCCGCCACCTTGCCCGTCGAACGTGCGGTCTGGCGCAGCTCGGCCTTGGCCAGCTCCGCTTCCTGGCGCACCAGCTCCGAGACGTTCTGGCTCAGGTCGCTGAACAGTTCTCCGAGGGAAGCATCCGAGGTCGGGACTCCCTTCGCCTGCCCAGGGGGAATGTCGGTGCTGTGGGCTCCCGATGCCGTTGTTGGATATTCGCTCATGGCCCGGTGTACCCCTGCTCGGTGCCGTGCACCGCCGACGGGTTGTAGCCGACACCCGGGTTGCTCCCGGTGCCGCCCACCGCGCCTTCACCGATGGTTGGGTTCACCGTCGGCGGCAGCGGGCTGGCCGTTCGCGGTTGGGCGGCCTCCGGGAATCCGGGGGTTTCAACGGCGTTTTTCCGGCTCTGGTCCGGCCCGCTTCCGGCATTGCGGGTGATGCGCCCGGCGAGAAGACCCGCACCCAGCGCGATGCCCAAAAAGGCCCCGGGCCGTCGGCGTGCGAAGCCCTTGACCTCGTCAAGCAGGTCACCGGGCTCCCGCTGTTCAAGCCAGTCCGCCGCGTTCCCGCTGTGCTTTGCGGCTTGGTCGACCAACATCGACGCGCTGCCCGAGGCATCGGAGGACGCGAGCATGTTGCGCAGGTCCCCGCTGATCTGGCGCAGGTTGGCCGAAATCTTTTGCTGTTGGGTTCCCGCTTGTTCGCGGATGTCCGATCCAAGCTCGGAAAACAGGTTGGATGCCTGCTCCTTGGCCTGGTCCAGGACCTCTTCGGCCTCGCGCTTGGCCGTCTGGCCCACGTGCTTGGCGGAATCCACGCCCTCGCGAGCCAGCGCCCGGGTTTCCTCCTTGGCTTGCGCCCCCATGCCGGATTCGCCCTCCATGGGGGTTTCTGTTGTGGCCGGCGGCGGTGCCAACGGCATCTCAGTGCCCGCCGCAGCGAACGAGCCCGAATCCTGCGGGCTCACCGGTGCCGGAGGGCCGGCAGGTTCCAGTGGCCCAATCGGTTCGACAGGAACGCCGGGATGCGTGTGCACATCCGGTTCCAGTCCCCTGTCGTCAGCTGCGTCCCGGTCCCTCTCGATGTTGTCTTTGGGCCGATAGGCAGCGTTAAGATCGTTCTCACTCATTGGTGACCTCCAGTTGATCCATGCCCGCCGCCATTGGGCGAGCCGTATTCGTCGGAAAGTGCGTCCCGCGGTTTGCTTGGCGGACCCGCTTTGTGCCTCGCACCGGTTCCGGGGATCCGGTGCGGTCAAATGAATTTGCTTCGATATCGAACGGGTTCCCCGCGGGCCATGACCCCCGCAGAGTCCCGGACCGCGGCCCGGGACACCCAACCAAATTGCAACTCCGATCGCCTGCTTGGGGAAATCGGGTTGTATAAGTAGCAAACCAATATCGGCGCGGCTGCACAACCTTTTTGACACCAGCACCGGCCAATTGCCGTTTTTCCTTGCCTGGTCCCTGGCTCGGGTGCCGGTGGCCGCACAAATCCTTGCTCCGTGGCTGCCCGAATGCTTGACTGTGAACAAGGGCAGCAAGAACCCCGCCACGGATGTGGCACACGGATCATTGGGGGCAAGGGCAATTAGGCGAACTTCGGAACGACGGGCAAGCAATGGGTGATTTGGACCTGGTTCGCGCGGCCGCCCAGGACGTGGCAGCGGCACTGCTGCTGTTGCGCCAACGCCAGGATGCCTTTGAAGCTATCAGCGCCACGGCCCTGAAACACGGAATCAGCGCAACGGATATCGCTTCCGCCATGGTGCCGGAGGAACCTGGAATCGGGTTGCCGGTGGATATGCGCGGCAGCGCGCGCTAACGACCGGAGGTCCGCCTTCGGGCCAACCGCCAGCCGCCGACAACAAGGTTCGTCAACGCATCGCCACCCTTGGTGCGCGGACGCCACGCCAGCACGCTGAAGAACTTTCCCGGCCCCGTGGCACCACGCCCGTCAGCGTGACCCAGAAGGAACCCGTCCGCTCGGCACTACTCGAGCTCCGGTCCCCTGCGTCTTGCTGGGGGACTAAGCCAAAAGCAGCGAACTGACCGGGACTGCGATTCCGCCTACGTCGAACTAGAGTTCCGGTCGCCATGTTGATGCCACTGCCAGCGCTGGGGGCGGCAGGGGCGGCGGAATTTTGCTGGACGTCCGTGGGCACCTTTTATTGCCCTTAACGGAAGTTCCAGGAAGACCGATTCCACGCACATGCAACTGCCTGAACGTGCCTGATGCCCATCAATTATGAACTTTCGGGAACTTCGCCCTTTGAGCCCGAGCAAGCCGCTTGTTCGGCCGACTTCTCCGAGGCAAAGTCCGATTGATGTGCTGGGCTTCAAAATCAGGGGCGGTGTTTCAGTTGCCCCAATCGACCAGACTTTCCGAATATGGCACTTACGCGAGCTTCTGCCTGGTGGAGGCCCCAGCCACGATTTTTCGGATGGCCTTCGTGGCTTCTTCTTCGGTACCGGTATAGGGGTACTCGCCAATAATCGATCCGCCGCCAGATACGATTTCATAGTCAACGTTCTTCATGACTACATCAAGTTTCACACGCCCAGCTCGGGCATCTTCTACGAATCGACTGCTTCGTTTTGCGACGCTCCGTACCGACTTAGCCATGATCTACCTCCCTGTTGCTGTTCCATCTTATCCGTGAAACGTGGCCTTTTATCGTCTCCCCCAGAAAATACCATGCGAAGACAAACCAGGCCGCAAGTACCGAGCCGAAAACTAAGATCCAAGCCCCGTGCCACACCGGTTGGGCTACGGGAATTGCTGCAAGAATCGCCATGAGCACCAGAACTGTCGTGCACAAGTACAAGATCCATCTGAGAGGCTTAAGCAAATGCCCCTCATACGGGTGCTCTACCTGCCTACTGATCCATGACAAGAGCAATGCCGGACCGATTAAGAGTATGGATGCCGATGGCGAGGGAATAACGGCCGCCTTTGCCAGGACCACGTCGCTAAATATCCGAACCAGTGTTGCAATGAGCACGAGGAATGATGTGAAGACAAGTGCCGATTTTGTAAAGCTAAGCAGCCCGGCCTTGGCCGGAGTCAGCCGCGCAATCACGAGACCGTTGTAAAATCTATGTCCCGGTTCAAGAACAGAGTGGGCGATAAAAGGTGGCTCACTGCGGCTCCTCAATTCAAGGTGATCAATCTTTGTAGAAGACCCGGCGAAGTCGAACTCGACGAAGTCCAATGAGACGATGGTCAGACTCGAAGGTACCTCCAGTTCAAAGTGCTGGCTCGCGCTGAACCCATAGTCCGGAACGAGCTGGCTGAAATCCGCCTCGATGAAGTGCTCCGGTGAACGTGCTTGGACGTCTTGGTCGAAAGCATATTTCAGGGTGCACCGAACACCTACCATCGACTCATCGACTTCGACCATAAACAGATAGTTTCCGGCCAGCAGTCTGATCAGCAGATCAAGCTCCTGCGGAACCTCGATCTGCTCGCTCGCGGCCCAAATTTTATACTTGCTGAGTTCTTCGACCCGTGCTTGCTCGTTGCAATGGACAACACTTGAAATAACCTCGACAGCCCTGGATTCATCGCTTGGAGAAAAGTTCTTGAGGTTTCAGATCGCCGAGCAAAGCATCTCCACAGCGAGCTTGGAGTTGTCCTTGCGTCCAAGAATCGGTAGTGATTTCCCCTCAAATCGAGCATCCAGCCGGGTTTTAGTTCCCTTGTTCAGCACAGCCAGTGGAACGACAATGCGGCCTTTGCTGCCTTGGATCTGAGCATCCTCGGGGACAGTGACGTCTACGGATACATGACGACGAGTCCGGCCATCGGCACTCATGCGAAGCGAATCAACCCTCCGATGGGCCCAACTTTGCGATTCCAGGAGTAGCCGCAAAAGCACTTCGCCGTCGCTGGAATCCGGATTTTTTCCGACGAGAGTCGACAACTCCATATATCCTTTCAAGATCGGTGACGGAGGCGTGGCTTTACCTCTGCTGGCGAAACTTCTCGCGGCGCGGTTAGGCCCGAAGCATTTCCCAAAGCTGTTCTCTGGCCTCCACGAAATCAAACGACCCACCGGCCAACGTCGTGGTGACATGTTCCAAGGACCAGCTGACCAAGGCACCGTATCTGGCCGAGTAGATGCCCACGGAGTTGATTTTGTACGAGTCGGAGCGATCGAGCAAAGCGTAGGCCAGCAATTGGTAGATTTCATCAATGCCCAACGAGTCGCTCCGAGTGCCGCTCTTGGCGTTCTTGGTTCCCAGCCGGGTCTTGATGTCGATCAACAATCCATTGCAGATCAGGTCCGCTTCGGCAGCGATTAAGCGATCGTCGGCTCCCCCGCTTCGACGCGACGCGTCAAATTCGGGACCAAGGTGGAAGGGCGTCTTCAAGGCAGGAAGCAGGTTCCGGCCAGCCAGGCCACACAACGCCGTCATTTCCCGGACGGCAACTTCCGGTGCCTGGGACATCATGGAAGACACGTTGAATGATTTGGAGCCCAGTAGTTCAAACACAACCGACGGAGCAGCCATGCCAACCCGGTGGACCGTTGCGCACAAGGCCAGCCCCCATACGGCCCGGGCAAAGCTTTCGGCTCCCCGCTCCCCGGCGTGTACAGACGAACCGGCGATCGAAGCCAGCTCATCCACTGTGCCTGTGTAATTTTTGTCCGCTCGCAAAAGGAATCGCGCCGACTGCGGCACGTCCGTTGGTTCCAACATTAGACGCACAGCCAGGTCCATCGCAGTTCCAACGGTGCCGGCGTGGGCCCCCATCGAGTCGACGATGATCTCCCCGACGCGAACCTTGTATTCCCGGCGGATGGGGGCGGTGTTCGGGAACCTCTGGTCGAGGAATTGCCATAGGGGCGTACTTTTGTCCTTCACGGCCTTGCTGAGCGTCAAGCCATTGGTGATGTCCATGGCCCGAGACTAACGTGAAGCACAGTCAGATTGGCCCTATGCCTTGCGTTTGCCCCACAACCGCCAGCCGCCGATGACCAGGTTCGTCAACGCATCGATGCCCCAGAACGCGGCAATGAGCGCCACCGCCCAGAACGGCAGCCACGGCTGCTGCCAGTCGGTGAGCATCACCAGGGCCAGGGCAACCAGAGCCTCCATGACGCCCCAGATGACCTGGGTGCGCGGGCGCCAGGCCAGCACGTTGAAGAACTTGCGCCACCCGGTGGACTCGCGCGCGTCGGCGCTCATGCCGCTGGCAATCGTGGACCCCAGGGACTTGGGCTCCACCAGCACGGCGGTGTCCGGCAGCGTGCCTTCCTCGACGTAGTCGGCCAGGGATTCATCGCGGCCAAAGATCTTCAGCACGGTGCGCAACTTGTCCACCGACCCGCTGCCGCCCAGGGCGTCGTTGAGCTGGGCGATCACGTCCTCGCCGATGCCGTATTCGGTCAGCTCGGCGATGGACTCCAGGTCCGGGGCCAGCCATTCGCGGGACAGGAAGTCGGCGACCTCTGCGGAATCGGTTCCGGGCACGGTGTCCAGCACCGGGGCCGCTGCCACCGACCAGCCGTGGCCGAAGCCCGGGTAGCCGTGGAGCTTGCGATTTTGTCCCTCGAACCAGAAGACCATGGAAAAGCGCGGGCCCAGGCGGGAAAGCATGATGGCGGGGAAGGTGGCGCGGGAGAGCATGATCTCGGGCATGTAGCCCTCGTGCACCGCCACGTCGCCGTGTTCGGTGGAGAAGTGGTGCCAGGCGGTCTTGGTCGCCCCGGCAAAGAGCGCGACCTCCGAGCCCTTGAAGGAACCCAGCAGCACCGAGCGCCCGCCGGTGGGGTACTCGAGGGCCGCGTCGTCGATGGGTTCGCCGCTTTCGGCATCCACCCCGTCGAAGTCGGCCCAGCGGGCCCCGGTCCCCCGCTTCAGGGCAATGGCAAATCCCTCGATCTGCTGCCCGAAGCTGGTGTTGCCGTCCGCATCGGCCATGACGATGAACCCCTCGGCGTTCACCGCCAGGACCATCTCGATCACGCAGAGCTCACCCCAGGAGACCGGCTCGGCCAGCAGCGCAATGGACTGCCTGGCGCGCAGCGTCTCGGAGATCCGCCGGTGTGCATCGCTCCCGGTGGGCTCGTCGAAGATCAGGGCCATGGAGGCGATCAGCCACTGCGGGCTCTCGCCTCCCGGCCCGGGGTGGGGGCTACTTGCCAAGGAACTTCTCAAACCCCTTGGGCAGGTTCAGTTCCGACGGGTCGAAGTCCTTGGGCCCGGCGCCGAAGGCGGCACCGGCCGGTGCCTTGGGCTTGTTGGCCTCGGCCGCGGCTAGCTGGGCGGCCTTGGCCGGGTTGCCGAACTTCGCCGGCTTCTTCTTCCCGCCCTTGGCACCCTTCTTGGCCCCGCCGCGCCCGCCGGGCATGCCCGGGATCGCTCCGCCGGAGGCCAGCTTCTTCATCATCTTCTGCGCCTCGCCGAAGCGCTCGAGCATCGAGTTGACCTCGGAGACGTGCACGCCCGAGCCCTTGGCGATGCGGGCGCGGCGCGAGCCGTTGATGATCTTCGGGGCCACGCGCTCGTGCGGGGTCATCGAGCGGACGATGGCCTCGATGCGGTCCATCTGCGACTCGTCGAACTGCTCGAGCTGCTGGCGGGAGATCTGCGACCCGGGCATCATGCCCAGGATCTTCTTCATCGAGCCCATCTTGCGGATCTGGGCCATCTGGGCCAGGAAGTCATCGAGGGTGAAGTCCTCGCGGTCGGCGAACTTCTTCGCCATCCGCTCGGCTTCGCCCTTGTCCCAGTTCTGCTCGGCCTGCTCGATCAGGGTGAGGATGTCGCCCATGTCCAAGATCCGCGAGGCCATGCGGTCCGGGTGGAAGATCTCGAAGTCGTCCAGGTTTTCGCCGGTGGAGGCGTACATGACCGGCTTGCCGGTCACCGAGGCCACCGAGAGGGCCGCGCCGCCGCGGGCGTCGCCGTCGAGCTTGGTCAGCACCACGCCGGTGACGCCGACGCCGTCGTTGAACGCCTGGGCGGTGTTGACCGCGTCCTGGCCGATCATCGCGTCGATGACGAACAGGACCTCGTCCGGGTTGACCGCGGCGCGGATGTCCGCTGCCTGCGCCATCATCTCGGCGTCGATGCCCAGCCGGCCGGCGGTGTCGACGATGACCACGTCGTGGAGCTTGGTGCGGGCTTCGGCCACGCCGTCGCGGGCCACCGCGACCGGGTCGCCGGTGGCGGACTCGAACTCGGAGGAGACGCCCGGGTGCGGTGCGTACACCGGCACCCCGGCACGTTCGCCGTTGACCTGGAGCTGCTTGACGGCGTTGGGGCGCTGGAGGTCGCAGGCGACCAGCAGCGGGGTGTGGCCCTGGGCCTTGAGGTGCTTGGCCAGCTTGCCGGCCAGCGTGGTCTTGCCGGCGCCCTGGAGGCCAGCGAGCATGATCACGGTCGGCGGGTTCTTGGCCAGGTTCAGCCGGCGGGTCTCCCCGCCGAGGATGCCCACGAGTTCCTCGTTGACGATCTTGACGATCTGCTGGCCCGGGTTCAGCGAGGCCGAGACCTCTTCGCCCAGGGCGCGTTCCTTGACCTGCGCCACGAAGGCGCGGACCACCGGAACGGCGACGTCGGCGTCCAGCAGGGCACGGCGGATCTCGCGTACGGTGCCGTCGATGTCGGCCTCGGACAGCCTGCCCTTGCCGCGCAGGTTCTTGAAGGTGGATGTCAGGCGGTCGGAGAGTGAATTGAACACGTGCCGTGCACTTCTTTCGTTGTGGGATTCAGGCGCGGTCTAACCCGCTGGACTCAACATCCAAGATTACCAAGAAAGACTGAGCGTTTTGGGCAACACGTGGCAATGTAGAGGAGTGAGCATTGAAACAGGCCATCACGGCGGCACCCACGTAAGCACATTGTTGATCCTCGGAGCCTCCGGGGACCTGACCGGAAGGCTGCTGCTTCCGGGCCTGGCCCGGCTGATCGGCTCGGGCCGCGCCACCGGGCTGCACCTGGCCGGGGCCGGGGGCCCGGGCTACAGCCAGGAAAAATGGCAGCAGCGCGTCACCGAAGCCTGCGAGGCCGCCATGGAGCACGCCACCGAGGCGGGCCGGGAGGAACTGGCGAAGATCGCCAAGCACACCTCCTTCACCGAGCTCGATGTCACCAAGCCCAACGAGCTGGCCAACCTGGTCGAGACGCTCGATGGCCCGGTGGCCCTGTACTTCGCACTGCCCCCGGCCGTGAGCCAGAAGGCCTGCGAGGTGCTGGAACCAGGGCAACTGCCCGAAACCACGCTCCTGGTCATGGAAAAGCCCTTCGGGTCCAACCAGCAATCCGCCCAGGGCCTGAACCGCACGCTGATCCGCCTGGTGCCGGAGGAGAACATCCACCGGGTCGACCACTTCCTGGGCAAGGGCACGGTGTTCAACATCCTGGGCCTGCGCTTCGCCAACCGGCTGCTCGAGCCGCTGTTCACCTCCGAGCACGTGGAGAAGATCGAGATCTTCTACGACGAGGAGCTCGCCCTGGAGGACCGTGCCGGGTACTACGACGGGGCGGGGGCGCTGCGCGACATGATCCAGTCGCACCTGCTGCAGATCCTGGGCCTGCTGACCATGAATGCCCCGGCCACCCTGAAGGAGCGCGACGTGCGCGACCACCTGGGCTCGGTGCTGCGTGCCACGGCCCTGGCCGGGGATCCGCGGAAGTTCACCCGCCGGGCCCGGTACACCGCCGGCACCTCCAAGGGGCGCCCGGTGCCGGACTACGCGGCCGAGAAGGGCGTGGAGCCGGCGCTGAAGACCGAGACGCTGGCCGAGGTCACGCTGCACATCAACAACTCGCGCTGGGCCGGAGTCCCGTTCATCCTGCGCGCCGGCAAGGCGCTGGGCACCGCCCGGAAGGAAGCGATCATCACCTTCCGCCCGGTCTCCCACCTGCCCACCGGCTTCAAGGGCACCGACAAGCCCACCAAGCTGCGGATCGGGTTCGGCCCCGACACCCTCTCGCTGGATTTGGACGTCAACGGCCCCGGGGACCTGTACACCCTGGACCACGTGACCCTGGCGGCGGAACTGAACTCCCCGGATCTGCTCCCCTACGGCGAAGTGCTGCTCGGGGTGCTTTCCGGGGACCCGACGCTGTCGGTGCGCGGGGACACCGCGGAGGAATGCTGGCGGATCGTGGACCCGATCCTCACCGCGTGGGCCGATGACATGGTGGACCTGGACGAGTACCCGGCCGGGGGCAACGGACCGTCGGGCTGGGACACCAACTGCACGCTGTAGCCGTAGGCGCCCGCGAAGCCTGGGCAGGCCATGCAAGGAATGCCGAACCGAGGTGCCGACCGGGCATTACTCTGATGCCATGGGTACACACCAGAAAACGTGGCATCAGCAGCACCGGGAATCGCTGACCCTGGGCCAGCGCTCGGCCGACGTGCTGCGCAATTCCATGGGCAGCTGGCCGTTCGTGGGCAGCTTCGTGTTGTTCATGCTGCTCTGGGTGGCGGCCAACAGCCTCATCCGCCCCGGCCAGGTCTGGGATCCCTACCCTTACATCCTGCTGAACTTGTTTTTGAGCATGCTGGCGGGGCTCCAGGGCGCCATCTTACTGATCGCGGCCAAGCGCCAGGACGCGATCGCCGCGGCCATGGCCCAGCACGACCTGGACACGGACATGGGCTCGAAGCGGGACCTGGACCTGTTGATGGAGATGAACCGGGCGCAGCTGGCCATGATCGAGGAGCTGCGCACCGAGCTGCAGCGCCTGGGCAGGCCCGGAACGACCCCGGGCGCCCCGTGCCGGTGAACCGCCGCCATTGACTCGCCGCGCGGCACAGCCAGGAGATCTCCCGATGGTGGTTTCCCGCGGGCGGCAGGAGGTTGGTCGGGTGATGGTGGGCACAGCTGATCGTGGAGTCCACCATAGCTCTCGGTTGACCACGCGCTACGCGCTGCCGTGGCCCGGCAAGATAGCCGGCGCGGCCTCCCCGGTGCCGACGGCGGGCACGCGGCGGCGGGCACGCGGCGGCGGCGCTTGCACGGTCCTCCCCGAACCGAGGTGTTCGGGCAGGTCTCGGCAGGCGAAGCTGACACGGTAGCGATGGATGCCGCCCTCGACCACGACCCGGTGGTCCATGGGCCGATCTCCCCGCCCTGCCCGTGGAATCTCTCATCATCGGGGAGATCGGTTCCCCATCGACGAGGACGGCGTACCGGGGATCCACCGGTCGGTCCTGCCAGATCGAGCCGGACGGGATCAGCAGGTCCGCCGGTACGTCAGGCTCGCTTGTTTTCGCGCTTGTCGGCGGCTTGACCGGACCTTGGACCCGATTCCTGTTGATGCCGGCGGGTGGGCGACGATGTCCGGTGGCACAAAAACAGGCAGGGCCTGGCGCCCGGACGAAAACCGGGACTTGAGCGGGGCGAGCTAGCGCCCCCGCCCCGCGGAACCACGCGGCTAATTGCATGCGCGGACCAGGACCCGGACAAAGTGCACGATGCCCTGTTTGCCTCGGGGACACGGCACCTGGGCAACCTGCAGGTGACCGTGGCCATCAACGGGGCCTTGCTTCCGGTAAAAAGGCACCTCCGCGCCCGGGGTCGCCCGGCGGTGCCCGGGCACCGCCGGGCCCCTGCGCACCGGCCAACGGCTCAGGCCGTCAGCTCCTCACCGGCATCGCCGACCACCTGGACAAGGCCTCCGCGCTGGAAGCTGTTGCGCTGGCGCTGGGCACCGTTGCCGTGCCGTGCCAGGCGTTCCAGGCCCCCGTGGACAAAATCCGTGTCACCGTTCAGGGACAACGCCTCGCCGATGAGCTGCAGCAATGCCTGAAGCAACCGGCCGGTCCCCAAGGTCCGCCCGCTGCCGGGGTCCACCTGGTTGCCGACCATGCCGTGCTTGGCTGCCTGCCAGAAGGCGAGGTCCAGGACCTCGGGCAACAGCGGCCTGCCCGTTGCGGGGGCACGCAGGCTCGTGTCGACCAGTGCGCGCACCAGCAGTGCCAGCAACACCGAGTCCTCGGCGCGCAGCTGCGCGTCCGCGATCCTGACCTCAACGGTGGGGTACCGGCTGGACAGGCGTGCGGCCCAGCCGATGTGGCCCTCGTCCACGACCACCTCGGAAGCCAACAACGTGTCCAACCGGGTCCGGTACTCATGCCCGTCGGCAAAATGCGGCTGGATGCCCTGCACCGACCACCGCCGGTAATGGATGCTGCGCCAGGAAGCGAAGCCGGTGTCGGCACCGTGCCACCAGGGGGAGTTCGATCCGATCGCCAGCAGGAGCGGCAGCCAGGGCCGCAGGGCGTTCAGGGCCAGGACACCGGCATCCGCATCGGGTACCGAGACGTGGACATGCAGACCCGACACGTATTGCTCCGAGCTGATTCCCGGCAGGTACTCGTGCAGGCTGCGGTAGCGTTCCTGGTCGGCGATGACCGCCGGACCGGTGGGGACCACCGGTGCCGCTCCGAGTCCGACGGGCAGCAGGCCCAGCTCCTGGGCAGTGCGGGCCAGTTCCTTGCGGTACTCGCGCAACGAGGCAAGGGCCGCCGGTCCGTCACTGCAGATCGGCGTGGCGGTCTCCACCTGGCAGGCCAACAGCTCGGACTGGGTGGAATTCCCCCCGGCCCGGATGTCCATCAGTGCGGCGGAGGCGACGGGATCCGGAACGCCGGGCATCCCGGTGTCCGGGTTGAGCAGGAAGAACTCTTCTTCGATGCCGAACGTGCTCATGGGGGTCCTCCCGCGCGATCTGTGGATGAGGCATGGTGCTTGCGGCGGGGCCGGCCAACGGGTGGCGGGACGATGGTTCGGGTCGTCGTGGCGGGCCAGGGCTGCCGGCATCCCCTCGGGGGTTGCCGGGCTTGCGTGGTCCCGGGCGAGGTACGACGCCCGGGACCAGGAATCAACGGACTTGGTGCCGAAGTTCTACTCGCTGGCGTCGGCGTCGAGAGCCGGTCCGGATGCGGTGGCTCCGCCTTCGTCGGTCCAGTCATGTCCCGTGTCGGTGGACAGTGCCGGGTCCGAGACGTGGTCCTTACGGGTGTCCCTGTCCTTGGCTTCATCCGAAACGTCGTTGGTGGGTTCCTGGTTTTCATTCATGGTGTCTTGCTCCTTGTTGTTGTGTTGTGAAGGATTCGGTGGAGTGCCGCCATCCCGGCCGGCGTTCTGCTGCTGGGGCTCGTCGAAGCGAAGCAGCTTGTGCGTGCCGTCGCAAAACGGCTTGATCTTCGACCCGCCGCATCGGCATAGTGCCACGGTCCCGCGCCGCGGATCGACCGGTTGGTTGTCTCCGTCGAGGATGTCGAAGCTGCCCCGCACGATCAGCGGGCCACGCGGACACACGGTGATGCTGGTCGGCCCGGAACCGCTCACGATGCGCCCTGGAGTTGGGCGCGCAGGGAGCTGGTTCCCGACTGCCAGGCGTTCATCTGCCAGGTCCCGGCCAACGTGTCGAGCAGGATGACGGTCGCCGCACCGAAGAACACGTCCTGCATCATCCGGGGGTCCGCTTCGATGAGTCCGCCGGCGAGGTCCCTTCCGGCGATCTGCTCGTGGACGGCATCCGCCTCCACGTGTTCATCGAAGTAGTCGGTGACGGGCGAGTCGAATCCGAGGCGCCGGAATCCGCGGGCGTACTTGGCGTTGGGCAACGAAGACGTCATCTCGTAGATCGCGAGGTGGCCGCAGGTCGCGCCGCGGTGGCGCCGGTGGAGCCCGAAGAGGGAGATGGCGTTGACCGAAGCCAGCGTGATGGCCGGGATGGCCTCGATGTAGCTCCCGAAGTCGTGCTCGAGTCCCAAGCCCTCCATGGTCCGGGCAAACAGCTCTGCATGCGTTCGGCCGGGGACCCCGCCGCCGTATTCGTCGGCCTGGATCTCCACCAGCGCCGACTTTGCCCGTCCGGTCAGCCGGGGAATCGCCCAGGTGTGCGGATCGGCCTCCTTGAGCTGGTAGATGGATTTGTGGATGAGGAATTCGCGCGCCTGTTCCAGGGTTGCCTGGCGTGCCACAAATGAAGAGACCGAGGGGCCCGTCGCCGCCCGGGTCATCTCGAATAGCGCGTCGGCAACCGCCTGCGCGTTCGGGGCCGGGTGGGGAACTTCTCCCACGGCGTCCTTCAGGCGTTGCTCGAAGCGTTCTTCGATCCGCTTGCGCAGGGCGAGCAGCGGCGGATGCCATTCCCAGTCCTCGCGGATGGAATCGAAGCCCGAGTAGTGCAGTTCGTACAGGACAAACAGGGTCAGCTGGAGGTCCTCGTTGAACAGGATGTCGGCATCGGCTCCGAAGGCCTCCTGAAGCGTTTCCCCGAGGTGGCCCAGGTCCGGGGGCAGGTCCGTGCGGATGAGTGTCGCCAACAGGGCGGAACTGAGCGGTCCACGTTCCGTGGGAAGTACTCGCATGATGCTCCGTTCGTGAATTGGTGCAGTTGGAAATCCGGCCAGGCAGCTGCGCTTGAGTTGGGCTGCCATGGTCCTCGTTGCCGTCTGCAGGGTTTCGTCCCCCACCAACCGTAATTCACCGATTCCTGGCCGACAAGGATTTTGGCATCCGTCGACAGGCGGCCTGCAGCACCGCCGGTGGGCAAGGCCGGTTCCGGCCGGAAGGCGGACCATCCATGTCGTGAGGCACGACTTCGAGACGCACCAGGACGTGTCCCCCATGGCGATTTTTTGGGGGGGCGGCTCTCCGGATGGGCACGGCGCGGAGGTCGACGGCTCAGCGATAGGTCGGGGCTAGCAAGGCGCACCGGGTGGCCATGCCGTGCCACTGCCTCAGGGCGTTGAAGCTGCGCTCGACTTGCTTTGCGCCGCTTGAGCCCTCCCGCCTCGCAGGCCGCCGGCCGCCCGCGGGCCGGGTTCATGCGCTTCCGGTTGGGCTTCCGGTCGTCCTTTTCGGGGATCGTGCATGGGATGCCGCGGTCCCGGAGGTGTTCCCGGTTGCCCTTCGAGGAATAGGCCTTGTCGGCCAGGGTCTTCTTCGGACGGGTCCAGAGCGGCCAGGGGGCTTTGGCCCTCAGGGCGTCCAGGAGGTTTTCGAACATCGCGAAATCGCCGGCCTGCCCGGGTCCAATCGGCATCACCAACCGGCGCTGCTTCCCCTCCACCAGACAGTGGATCTTGGTCCCCGGCCCGCTGCGGGACGTGCCGATGGCGCGTCAGGTGGCTCGCCGAGCACCTTTTTGTCAATCGACACGCTCCCCTGTGCGGCGCGGGGGCTGGTGCGGTGCTGGTGGGCACGGTTGATCGTGGAGTCCACCGACACGCCCCGGTCGAGCAGTCCGCGACTCTCGGCCTGGCCCGGCAGGACCGCCAGCACGGTGTTCCAGGAGCCGATGTTCCCGGTGGAGTCGGCGGCGTACCGGCGATGGCCCTTCCACTCGGTGCTCTTCGAACCGAAGTGTTCGGGCAGGTCACTTCGGGGATTGCCGACGCGTTGGCGGGAGATGCTGCCATGAACCATGAGCCGGTGGTCCTTGAACTGGTCTCTCCGCTCATGCCCGTGGAATCGGCCATGGTCGAGGAGCGGCGCACCGAGCTGGAGCACCTGGGCAGCCCCGGAACCGGACCGGGCACCTCGGGCCGGTGAACCACCACCACCATTGACTTGCCGCGCGGCACAGCTACTGTGGTGCCATGTCGGCCACCAGCAAAACAGGCCAGTCCGAACTGGCCGTTCGCCTCCCCCGGGCCTCGGTCTTCGGGTTCCTTGCGGCCGCCTTGCTGTTCATGGCCTCGGCGGTGCTGCAGCACCTGGCTTCGATCCAACGCTGGGTGGTGCTGCGCGGGCAACGTCCCGGCAACGAGCTCACGGTCGAAGACCACGAATTGGACTACAGCTTCCCCGCAGATCCCTGGGAGACGATCGGGACCGCGGCCGAGCTCTTCGGGGCGGCCACGCTGCTCCAGGCCGTGGGCGTCCTGGCCATGGCCCTGGGCGTGCTGGCCGTGCCTCGCGTGGCACCCAACCGGATCGGCATCGTCGCCGAGCCTGTGCTCGGGATCTTGGTTGCCGCCGCGTTCGCGGTCATGGGTGCCCATGCCCTGATCTCGGGGATCAACGGTGCGCCCTCCGATCTGCAGCACTCGCGGGTGTTGGCCCCGCTCATGGTCTGGTGCGGATTCGGCGGCCTGGCAGCCCTGGCGTGGCTGTGGTCCTGCATGTCGAGGGCGGCATCGGTGGCGTGCGTGTTCCTGGTGGGTTCAAACATGTTCGGTGCTGCGATCGCCAATTTCACGGTCGCTGCCATGATCGCCGGCTACGTCTCTCATGACACGACCCCCTGGCTCGAAAGCGTGGTCGCCGGCACGAGCGCCGCGGCCGCCCTGGCCATGGTCTTCGCAGCCGGCACCGTGGTGCGCCGCTACCGGCGCGCGGGATAAAACCAAGCCCACGCACCGGCGCAGGTCCGCTGCCATTGACTTCGGCGGTGCGCTGGCTAGGGTGGGGCCATGTCGGCCATCAACGATTCGTCCCGGGTCACGCGGAGCGTCGGCTTCCACACTGTTTCGTTCACGCTCCTGCTCGGAGCCGCCTTGCTGTTTCTCGCCTCGGCCGTCATCCAGCAGCGGGCCTCGATCCAGGGCTGGGAGGTCTTCAACGGCGAGCTGTCCGGCGACGGGCCGGGGGTCGACCCGCAGGATCAGTTCGCCGCCACGGCTCGGCTGTACAGTGTGGCCAACTGGCTCAAGGTGCTCGGGATGCTGGCGATGGCCGCGGGGGTGCTGGCACTGCCGCGGGTGGCGCAAAAACGCAAGGCAGTGGTTGCCGGGTCGGTGGCAGTGGTCCTCGTGGCCGTCTCATTCGGAATCCACGCAATGCTCGCCGGGGACCAGGGTTCCACCGGCATCCAGACCCTCATGATGGATCCAGAGTTGCCGGTGCGGATGATGTTTCTTCTCTCCTTGGTCGGCCTGGTGGCCGCGGCCATCTGGTGGCGGGGCAGCTCGCTGCCGGCCATGATCGGGTGCCTGTTCCTGCTCGGCTCCACCGTGCTGGGCGATTTCGTGGCCTCCAGCGTCATCACTCCCCTGCTCTACGCGTTTGCCGGCGACGGGTTCTTCCCGGTCACCGAAATGGTGGTCATTGCAACCACCGCCGCGGCCGGCATCTCGATGCTTTTGGCAGTCGGTTCGCAGGTGCGCAGGGCCAGCCGCACCGACTGAGCACCGGGGCCCTCGGCCGGCTGCCCGGGCAACCATTGACTCCTGCAGGCAAATTGCTACGGTTGGGCCATGTCGGGGTTAAGCGAAACCGGTGGGCATGCCCGGGAAGTGCGCTTCCGCAAGACATCGTTCCTATTCATGCTCGCCGCCACGGTGCTGCTCCTGGTGTCCTTTACGTTGCAGCTGATCGCCTCGTTGCAGCGCTGGGTGACCTTCAGCGGCCCCCAGGGGCCGGCTGACCGATCGGTCGAAGACCACGCCTATGACTACTTCCTGCCTTTTGAGGGCTGGGAGCCCATCGGCAACGCCGCCCAGCTCCTCGGGGCGGGTTTGCTCATCCAGGTGCTCGGCCTGCTGGCGATGGCTCTGGGGGTCATGCTGCTGCCGGCCGCGTCAAAGGTGTTCGGCCGGACCGCCACCGTTGGCATCGCCGTGGTCGAAGTCGTTTTGGTGCTCCTGGTGGCGGCCGCCTTCACGCTCCATGGCGGATTGGTCTTGGTCGCCGGGGTCAACGGGACGGCTACCGGGCTGGAGATCGGACCGGGGGTGTTCTGGTCGATGCTCTTGGTCGCGCTGATCGGGCTGGTGGCCTTGGCCCTGTTCTGGGGATACAGGTTGCCGGCGGCCGGGATTGCGTGCGTGTTCCTGATCGGGTCAACCATGGCGGGCTACCTCTTGGCCACCTACATGGTGGCACCGATTTTCTTTGGCATGTCCCACGACACCGCCCGCTTCACCGAGACGGTGGTCGCGGCATCCACCGCCGCCGCGGCGGTGGCCATGGCCTTCGGCGCCAGGGACGTGGTTCGGCGCGCGGCCGCCCGCGTGGAGCCCGCGTAGTGTACGAATCGGATTGATCCGGGCCCCGGCCAGCCTCGCCCGGCGGCGGAAACCAGCGCAGCCATTGACTCGTGCGGGCACGTTGCTACGGTTGGGCCATGTCGGGCAGCAAGCCATCGGGAACGCGCCTCAAAGCCCTGCGTTTTCGCAGGGCCAGGATCCTGTGGCTGTCCATTGCCGCCGCCCTGTTCCTGGTCTCCTGCCTCATGCAGCTGGCCGCGGTGCTGCAACGCTGGGTGGTCCCAGCCGGCACCCGCGGACCCAGGGGCCTGTTGATCGAGAACCACCGCTACGACTACTACTTTCCCGTGGAGAACTGGGTCCCACTGGGCACGACCGCGCAGCTGTTCGGTCTCGCAATGCTGCTGCAGGCGATCGGGGTCCTGGCCATGGCCGCCGGCGTCATGTTCTTGCCGGATCCAACGGTGGACCACCTCAGGCTCGTCGGGATCGCCGCTGCCACATGCGAGGCACTGCTTGCCGTCCTCTTCGCGGCCTCCTTCGCCGTGATCGGGTCCCATGCGCTCATCTCCGGCCTCGCCGGAGCCGCGTCCGGGATGCCGGATGCCACTGGGCTGTCCTGGGGCGTGCTCCTGGCCGGGATGGTGTCTCCGCTGATCCTTGCTGCCCTGTGGCGCGTCAGGCTGCCGGCCGCCGGCACCGCATGCCTGTTCCTGCTCGGCACCGGCTTCGCGGGCTACCTCGCGGCCATCTACGTGGTCTCGCCACTGATTGCGCTCAAGGCCTATGACGCCCGGTGGGCCGAGACGGTGATGGCGGTGTCGACCGCAGCCTCGGCGGTGGCCATGGCGGTGGGTGCGCTGTTCCTTGCGCGGCGCACGTTGCCTGCCGCTTAGCCACCCGCAGTTCCTTGCGCCCTGGCCCGCTTCGCGCTTGGCTCTTAGGGAAACCGGCACCGGCCTTCCGACGAACGAACTGCCGATTCCAGCCCCCGGATTCCGGCCTGATTGCGCATGCCTCCCGGCCACAGGGAGGCCCCTTCCGTTGGGCGCCGCATACAACAAAGGGCGCGCCCGTGTGTGGCGCAGGGCCCGGCAGGGAATACGGTAGGAGGAGGACAACCTTTATCGTTGGATTCCCTGATGACCCCGACGACCATTTTCTGCGCGGCCGGCACCGGCACGACAGCCCCGACACAAAGGCTAGATTTTGAACGGCAATGCAACGTTTAGGCACGACAACGCGGCCCTTTTGGCCGTCACCAGCGTGCAGGCCCCCAGGGTCCTGAGTTCGGCCGAATTCGACGAACGCCTGGCCCCCAGCCTCAAGCGGTTGCGCCTGTCCAAGAAACTGCTTGAACGCGTCTCCGGTGTCGTGGAACGCCGCTGGTGGTCCGAGGGCACCAGCTTCGACGACGCAGCGGTGGAGGCCGGCGGAAAGGCCATGGCCGAGGCCGGCATCGAGGCGGGCCAGATCGGCCTGCTGATCAACACCTCGGTGACCCGGCGCAACCTCGAGCCCTCGGTTGCCTCGAAGGTGCACAACGATCTCGGCCTGCCTTCCTCGGCGATGAACTTTGACATCACCAATGCTTGCCTCGGCTTTGTCAACGGCATGACCCTGGCCGCGAACATGATCGATTCCGGGCAGATCAAGTACGCGCTGGTGGTGGCGGGCGAGGACGCCCAGACCACCCAGGAAACCACCTTTGCCCGGCTCAACGCCGAGGATTCGACCCGCGAGGACTACCTGAACCAGTTCGCCACCCTCACTCTGGGCTCGGGTGCCGCCGCCGCGGTGATCGGCCCGGCCGACGCACATCCCGGTGCCCACCGGATCGTGGGCGGCGTCTCCCGCGCCGGGACCGAACACCACGAACTGTGTGTTGGCGGCCTGAACGGCATGTACACCGACACCAAGGGACTGCTGGACAACGGACTGGAACTGGTGGTCAACGCCTGGGACGAGGCGCACCAAGCCGGCTGGAACTGGCGGTCGATGGATCGCTATGTGACCCACCAGGTATCCAATTCCTATACCAATGCCATTATCAAGGCCGTGGGCCTGGTCCGGGACCGGGTGCCGATCACGTTCCCCAAGTGGGGCAATGTCGGGCCGGCCTCGCTGCCGATGACCCTTTCCCAGGAAGCCAAGACGTTGAAGCCCGGTGACCGGGTGTTGTGCATGGGTGTCGGCTCGGGCCTGAACACCGCCATGATGGAGCTTGCCTGGTGACCGAGATCTTCCCCGGCGTCTATCGCCGGTTCTCCCGCCGCGTCCAGGTTCCCTCCACCTCGGCGGCGGATGCACCGGGCACCAGCCACCAGTGGCACCTGCTGGACAACGACTCCGAGCTCAGGGACAAGGGCATCGAACCGGTGGGCACCCTGCTGTGCGTGCACGGCAACCCCACCTGGTCCTACCTCTGGCGCGGCCTGCTGAACCACGTCTCCGCCCACGAGCTGCCCTGGCGCGTGGTGGCGGTAGACCAGCTGGACATGGGGTTCTCCGCCCGCACCGGCGTGTTCCGCCGGCTCGCGGACCGGGTCAACGACCTGGGCGACCTGACCACCACGCTGGGGATCAGCGGCCCGGTCACCACGGTGGGACACGACTGGGGAGGACTCATCTCCCTGGGCTGGGCCCTGGGACACCGGGAGCAGCTGGCCAACGTGGTGCTCACCAACACCGCCGTGCACCCGGCCGGCTTCGAGCTTCCCGCCGCCCTGCGATTGGCTTCCCACCCGGCGGTGCACGGCTGGGGGACCAAATCCACCGATGCGTTCCTGCGCACCACCCACTCGCTGGCCCACCCGGCCCTGCAGCCGGAGGTCCGCAAGGCCTTCATGGCCCCCTACGCAAACGCCAACCGGCGCACCGGGGTGGGCAACTTCGTGGCCGACATCCCCTTCACCGAGGACCACCCCAGCCGACCCGCGCTCGAAGCAATCGCCGAGGGCATCAAATCCCTGGAGGTCCCCGCCCTGCTGCTCTGGGGCCCGAAGGACCCGGTCTTCTCCGACCGCTACCTGCGCGATCTGGTGGGCCGACTCCCCCACGCCGCGGTCCACCGCTTCGAGGGAGCCGGCCACCTGCTGCCCGAGGACCGCGACATCGCCACCCCGGTCTTTGACTGGCTCGGCCACAACACCGAATCAAAAGCCGCCCACCGCGCGCAGGCCCTGGCCGCTTACCGGCCCATGCTGGCCGAACTCGACGAGCGCACCGAAGACAGCACCACCGCGGTCGTTGACATCAACCCTCCCAAATCCCTGTCCTGGTCGCAGCTGGGCCAACGGGTCAATGCCCTGGCCGGCGGCCTGGCCGGGATCGGGGTCAAGCCCGGGGACCGGGTGAACCTGCTGGTGCCCCCGGGAATCGAGCTGACCTCGCTGATCTATGCCTGCCTGCGCCTAGGCGCAGTCATTGTCGTGGCCGATGCCGGACTGGGCACCCAGGGACTGGGACGGGCCATCCGCGGGGCAGGACCGAGCTACCTCATAGGAATCGACCGGGCGCTGACCGGCGCCAGGTTCCTGGGCTGGCCCGGAACCCGGATCGCCGTATCGGACATGCCAACCGCCAAGCGCAAGCTGCTCGGGGTGGCACACACGATCCCCGAGCTGCTCGAGGCAGGCAGCCACGCAACACCAACGGGCACGGACTTCGCCGAGGCGGACCCGGACGCGGACGCCGCGGTGCTCTTCACCTCAGGCTCCACCGGGCCGGCCAAGGGCGTCGTGTACACCCACCGGCAGCTGGCAGCGATGCGGGACACCCTGCGCGAGACCTACGACCTGAAGGCGGGCTCGGCCCTGGTGGCCGGGTTCGCCCCGTTCGCGCTGCTCGGCCCGGCACTGGGTGCCACCTCGGTGACCCCGGACATGGACGTCACAGCACCGCGCACGCTCACCGCCGGCGCCCTGGCGGATGCCGCAGCGGCCGTGGATGCCACCACGGTGTTTGCCTCCCCCGCCGCCCTGGCCAATGTCCTGGAAACCCGGGATTCCCTGGACGCGTCCCAGCGCCTGGTCTTGGAAGGCATCTCGCTGATGCTTTCGGCCGGCGCCCCGATCCCCGAACCCCTGCTCGCCAAGGTCCAGGACCTGGTCCCCAAGGCCCGGGTGCACACCCCCTACGGGATGACCGAGGCCCTTCCGGTCACCGACATCGACCTGGAGTCCATCCGTGCCGCAGGATCGGGCAACGGGGTCTGCGTCGGCACCCCGGTCGCCGGGGCGCAGGTTGCCATTGCGCCCCTGGACGCCAACGGAACCGCCGGCGACACACCGGAAACCACGCCCAACCTCACCGGTGAGATCCTGGTCCGTGCCCCGCACGTGAAGGACCGCTACGACAGGCTCTGGATCACCGAGCGCTTGAGCACCTCGATCCCCGGTTGGCACCGCACCGGGGACGTGGGGCACCTCGATGACGCCGGACGACTCTGGGTCGAGGGACGGCTGGGCCACGTGCTCAACACCCCCACCGGGCCCAAGACCCCGGTGGCGGCCGAACAGGCCGCCGAGTCCGTGACCGGCGCCGGACGCGCCGCACTGGTCGGCGTGGGCCCCGCGGGGACCCAGGCCTCCGTGGTGGTCATGGAGACCGTGCCGCCGGCCCGCCGCGCGGCCCCCGCACCCGAGGCCCTGGCCCAGGCCGTGCGTGCCGCGGTCGCCCGCACCGGGACCAAGGTCTCCGCGGTACTGGTGGTCCCGGAGCTGCCCACCGACATCCGGCACAATTCCAAGATCGACCGGGCCGCACTGGCCGCATGGGCCACCGGCACCTTGGCCGGTGGAAGGATCCGCAACCCATGAGCGCCGAGCCGAATCCCGTGGCCCCGCGCCGCGTGCTGGTCACCGGCGCCAGCGGGCTGCTCGGCGGGGCCGTGGCAGCGCTGCTGCGGACCAAGGGGCACCAGGTGCGCACCTTCCAGCGCCGGGCCTCCGCGGCGGGCACCGACGAGGTGCTGGGCTCGCTGACCGACCCGGCCGCGGTGCGCCGTGCCGTGGACGGCATGGACGCCGTCATCCACCTGGCGGCCAAGGTCTCCTTCACCGGGTCCTGGCACGACTTCGTGGCCACCAACATCACCGGAACCAACACCCTGCTCGAAGCGGCCAGGGACGCCGGAGCCCGGGACTTCGTGTTTGTCTCCTCCCCCTCGGTCGCCCACTTCGGCGAGCCGCTGGCCGGAGCCGGGGCCGGGGTTGCCGATCCGGACCGTGCCCGCGGGAACTACGCACGGTCCAAGGCTGCTGCCGAGCTCAGCGCGCTCGCCCAGGACTCACCTGAATTCCGGGTCACGGCCATCAGGCCGCACGTGGTCTGGGGCCCGGGCGACACCCAGCTGGTGGAACGGGTGATCGAGCGGGCCGCCGGCGGCAGGCTTCCGCTGCTGGACCAGGGTGCCGCGCTGATCGACACCACCTACATCGACAATGCCGCCGCTGCCATCGTGCGCGGGCTCGAGCGCATGGGACACGCCCACGGGCGCTCCCTGGTGGTCACCAACGGCGAACCGCGCCCCGTGGGCGAGCTGATCGCCGGGATCTGCAATGCCGGAGGCGTTCCCGCGCCGCGGACCAGCGTCCCAGGCTGGCTGGCGAGAGGTGCGGGCTCGGTCATTGAGCGCTTGTGGATCGCGGCCGGGTCGCGGAACCTGGTTCGCGACGAGCCGCCCATGACCAGGTTCCTGGCCGAACAGCTCTCCACCGCGCACTGGTTCGACCAGCGCGAAACCCGCGCGGTGCTGGACTGGGAGCCCAGCGTGGGCATTGACGAAGGGCTGGATCGGCTCGCCTCCCACTATGGCGGAACCGGACCCGGGCAGGCTAGCTAACCCGGCAGAACGCCGCACCACCGGCTACTTGGGGCTGCGCCTCGCCGTTGAGGCCATCGTTTCCTGGGATGCCGCTCTCCATGGAAAACACGGCAATCAAACCGACGGGACAATTCCCCGGGCATGGCCTCCAACGTGGTCGCGCTCCCGGCCGGCATCGGGTTGTTCTGCGTTGCCCCACGCCCGCTGCGCGGCATGCTGGTGGTGCTCTCGGGCATTTTCCACCCAGCCAGGTAAATCGACTACGAAGAGGCGATCGTTGCGCTGGCCGCAGCCATGTGCTTGGCCACCGCGCACGGTACCTTGCCGTGATTCGCCCAGCAGAGCAACGGCCATTAAAGCGGGGATTGTCGGCTGCGAGGCGCAGTGCCGGTGCCGGGAGTCGCGACGTTCTTGGCCTTGCCGGGTGACCGGCTCGGCCCATAATGCCGAACACGAAAGGACCGGGCAATGTTCGCGACCCGTCGCGGCGGGACACAGGATTGATTTGCGCCGCGCGGTGACAAGGAACGGTTCTTCTCCGGGCCTTCCATGGCCACCCGCACTTGGCGCAACGGCGTCTTCCGGCACTCCCCGGACCCCGCGGGAAGCGCAAGGATATCCGGGCCGAATTCATGATTTCCATCCCGCTCCAGGGCCTATCGCCCACCGTAGTGGGTGCCACGCCGGAGTGGCTGGGCAACTTCGGGTCCTCAGGGGTGTCCAGCGCATGCATCGGGGACCAGGCCACCGGGGGCTGTCCCTCATTCGCCCTGGAAACCTTTGCATCACCGGCACGGAAAAGACATCGGGGTAACGCCCGGCGATTCTCGGCAACATTGCAGCCGATCGGGCGCATCCTTGTAGCAAGACCACACCGGTCTGCCGCTTGGCCCCCAACTCCACGGGGAGAAACGGCACGAAACCGAGCGATTGCGAGCACGCCATGGCGCGAACCGGCTTCCCGGAACGTCTCGGCGCCTTGGCCGTGGCCGCGTGCATTTCCCTCGCCTTGTTGCTTGGAGCCTCACCGCCGCCGGTGCTTTCGACGCCCCCGGCGGTGGGCACCGCGAGCACCGCCGGCAATGCAGAGCTGGTGCCGCACCGCGCGGGCCCCGCATCCACAGCCAAAACCGCGTTGCTGGTCGGCGACTCGCAATCGGCCGGAGCCGCGAACGTTCCCGGGCATCGGACGTGGACCCAAACCGCGTTGCGGGCCTCCGGATACGACGTGCAGTTCGTGGGCGCCGGAGGAATCGGGTTCGTCACATCGAACGGGTCCGGATCGCCGAACTACCCCACCTCGCTCAACCAAGGCCGATGGGCTCTTCCATCCGGGGCGCCCGCATTGGTGGTCATCGAAGGCGGCGGCAACGATGCCAGGACCGGGGCCACCGATGCCCGGATCCTGCAGGGGGCCGACGCAACCGTCCAAGCACTTCAGCACCGTTACCCGACATCGCGGATGCTGATGATCGGGACCCTCTCCGGTGTCCGGTCACCGGCCGGCTCCCGGCGCGCGGAGGTGGATCGCCTGCTGGGGAACTACGCCCGCAGCAACCACATCGCCTTCGTGGGAGCCAGGGATTGGTTGGCACGGTACGGCCTGGTGAGCCACCTGGCCGACGACGTGCACCTGACCCAGGACGGACACGATTTGCTCGCCGGGGTATTGGCCACGCGCCTGGCCACGCTTCACCTGGGCCAGAAGGACACCACCGCGACGCTGCCGGCCACGGTGCCTGCCAACGCCCAGGCGGTCGACCCCCAGCGATGATCGTGGGCCCTGCGCAGGCGGGGGGCCCGGCGCAGGTGGAGGGCGTGCGCTCGGCCCTCGGCCAGCGGCGGGGGCGGGGCGGGAAGACCGTCAGCATTGCGCGGCCGTCCGCCGGCGGGGAATCGAGAACCACGCGGTGCATTGATCTAGGCGACACTGGAGCGGCGGCCAAGAATGGTTTACCGCGCAGCAGCTCCGATTCGGGGTGGAATCGGCTGCGTGCGGCGTCGAGTCCGGCTGCGAGGTCGCCCGGCTTCACCGAGCTGAAACGGTACGAACCGGTGCTGCGGGGGCATGCTTCTTGAGGCGTGGTCCTGGCCGTTACCTGCCCGGAAATGCCCCAACCGAGGATTTCGCCGAAATCACTGCTGTTCTTGCTCCCCCTCGGAATCAGCAGCACGGACCTTGCCAATCCACTCACACTCCCGGAGGACGCTGGATCCTGGATTTTGGGTTTCGTTGCGGTGATCGTCATTGTCGATTCCGGTGTCCGATACCCCTTTCTCAGCGGCGATTCCTTGGTGTTCACCGCCGGTGTGGCCCACGAACTGCTGGGAATACCCCCTGCTCCTGTTGATTGCGATCATTGTTGGCGTTGCGCTGCTGGGTGATCAGGTCGAATATTGGATCGGACATCGGTACGGTGCGGCGTTGTCCAGGGAAGACTCACGGCCTCTCAAGCTCCGATGCCTGCGCAAGGACGAGCAGTTTTTCCAAGACAAGGCGGGTATCCATTCTTGGTCAGTGCCAAGGATGAGGCGTTACGGTGGACGAAGGCAACTCCCCCGAAGCCGCTTCCCCGACCCAAGGAGAACCCGTCGATGCCATTCCATGAAGCCTCAGGCCCTTCGGGCCACGTGGTGAGCCAGCCGCCACAGCCCCACCGGGCACCAAGGGCCGCGCTCATGGTCACGTGGGCTGTAGAGCAGGGTTTCGGCGGCATGACAGCCATGTGCCTGAAGCGTGCCGGGCTCTTCCACGAGGGCGGCGTTCCCAGCGCCGTGGTGACCTTTGACGCCAACCCGGAGCTCGACGC
Organism: Arthrobacter sp. C2; assembly: GCA_024207135.1. Lineage (GTDB taxonomy): Bacteria > Actinomycetota > Actinomycetes > Actinomycetales > Micrococcaceae > Paeniglutamicibacter. The sequence continues at coordinate 1,086,777 of CP042428.1, forward strand.
CATTCGCACCGCGTTGACGGCCAACGGAAAGCTTCACCCCGAGGTGCCCCTCCTCAATCTCCATGAATACTATGCGGAGCAGCCACCGGCCACGGAGACGGGTCGCGGGCTGAAGTTGCGCGGGACCGGGATTCCCTGGACCGAGGCCGCGCGGCTCGACCGGTCGTTGGACGGGTCGCTGTTTTGCGTTGATTACACTTCCGCCGGCAACGACAAGCTGTCCAAGCGTGAATACCACCGGCGCGACGGCAGCGTGTACCTGGTGGACGCCACGCTCCCGGCCCCGCACGATCCCGACCAGACAGTCAGGACACTGCAGCTTCTGGCCGCCGACGGAACCGTCCAGCTCGAATTCACCAGTGCCGCACGGCTATACCGGCATTGGCTGACCGAATTGGTGGATCGAAGCAATGCCGATGTAATCATTGACAGCAAGTTCTCCGCCGGGTTCCTCTTCGCATGGCAGCATCCCACCGCACTGAAGTTCGTCAACTTCCACAGCACCCATGTCGCAGCCGGTCAGGACACGCTGACCGGCAAGCTCTCCCCCGCCCACCGGAAGATCATCGACAACCGCGACGCCTGGGACGGGATCACCTTCCTGACCGAATCACAGCGCACCGCCTTTGTGCGGAGGTTCGGCAACGGCTCCAACACCGTGGTGATCAGCAACCCCGTGGATGGGCCGGACACGTTGCCGGCTTTCGAAGCCCGGGATCCGGGAACGGTGGTCCACGTGGGGCGGTTCACCAAGGGCAAGAACATCGGTGCGGTCATTGACATCGTCAACGCCGTGTCCGTTGCGAACGTTCCTGTCCACCTGGACCTGATCGGAGACGGGGACCAACGCCCCGTCCTGGAAGAGCAGGTCCGCCGGCTCGGCATCGGTCATCTGGTGAGCTTCCACGGGCACGTCCACGACGTGGCCCGGCGACTGTCCAAGGCACGTGTCCTCCTGCTGTGCAGCAGGTTCGAAGGCCAATCGCTGGCGATCCTCGAGGCCCAGGCCCATGGCTGCGTCCCGGTCGCGTACGACGTGGACTTCGGCCCCAGGGATGTCATACAGGATGGACGCAACGGGTTCATAGTCCCGTTTGGCGACCAGGAAGCCGCAGCCATGGCCTTGGGACGGCTCCTGGCTGACGATGCGCTGTGCGCCGGGATGTCAGACCAGGCGTTTGAATCTGCTAGGCAATACAGCAGCGAGCAAATCTTCACCCACTGGAAGGAAGCCCTTGAGATGGCCCGAGTGAACAAGAAAGACCGCGAGGTCCTCGCGGCTGCCACGGTCCGGCTGGCCGGGCTGCGCTTCCATCCGGACGGCGACACCGATCTGGAGGTGGCCGTCAACACCGGCTCCGGGCATCTCGGGGGCCTCATGCTCGTGGTCACCGAACGGGGAACCGACGCCGGCCAGGGAAAGACGTTCGAACCGTACAACGAATCGGACGGCATCTTCGGTTTCAGGATTCCAGCCTCCCTGCGCGCCCAGCTTCCGGGATCCGATGCGTTGGACATCAACGCCGTCCTTGACGTTGGCGGTCTGAAACGCACCATCCGCCTCGGTGCCACGCCCAAGCCGGCATCTGTGCCCTATTTCACGGCCTACGGAAACCTGAGCATCAAATAGCCGTGGGGATTTCCCGTCCTCGCGCGCCGGGATCCGTGGACCGCGGCCAACAGCCACGCACTATCAATACGCCCTTCTGTGCCGGAGGATTGGTTCCATCAAGGTAATCCTCATCAAGCGCACAGGTTGCGCTGCCAGCTTTAAGGGCAACGAACATATCGGGTTTCCCCGCTTCTCGCCGGTCGTTACGGCGGCCGGAGAACGGGCATGAAATGACGGAAGCAGGTGACCGGCACGATGAAGGATTGGTTGAGCCAACAGCTCAAGGCAGCGATCAGTTCCAAACCGGGAATTAAGACCAGACGATGGCTTGGCCTGGGCACGGCAACCGTTGCCAATCACGAATTGGACCATATTCCGGTGGCCGGAGACGTCGTCGTCTATTTCAGCGACGTGGTCAACAAGGCGTACCAACTTGAACAGTGGATCCCCACCTTGGAGCAGCTCCACGAGCACCACCGTGTCGTGCTCGTCTTCCGGAAGGTGCCCACGATGCGCCATTTCCGGAAGTTGACCGACCTCCCCAAGATCTACGTCCGCCGTTTGGACGACCTCGTGAACTTCTACAACTTCAATGATTTCAAGCTTTGCCTCTATGTCAACAACGGTGTGGCGAACTTCCAGTCCCTGACCGCCTCCAGACCGGTACACGTCCATGTCAACCATGGCGAGAGCGACAAGCTTTCCATGGTCTCGAACCAGGCGAAGGCCTACGACAAGATCTTTGTTGCCGGCCCGGCCGCCGTGGAACGCCACAAGGCCGTCCTACTGGATTTCGATCTGGACAAGCTTCTCAGCGTTGGCAGGCCACAGTTGGACTCGCGTTTTGAGTCCGAGCTTCCCGCATTCACGGGCAAGACGGTCATGTATGCACCCACGTGGGAGGGTGAGAACGATGCAAACAACTACACCTCAATGGATCTCTTTGGCGAGAGCATCATCGAAGCATTGGTGGCCCTCCCTGACATGCGAGTCATCTACAAGCCCCATCCACGCATCCTGACCTCGACGACAGCCGCAGTCGCACGTGCACACACGCGGATCAATGAAATCCTCGAAGAACACAACACCGCCGGTGCCCAACACGTGATTGCTGAAGCCCAGAACATCCTGGCGCTCTTCGAAGACATTGACGCGTTGGTCACCGATGTTTCGAGCGTGGGCCTGGACTTCCTGTATCTACACCCAGAGAAGCCGTTGATTCTTACCGATCGGCGAAACGACTTGGAGAAGCTGAATCGGGAAGTTCCCGTCAGCAGGGCCTGCCCGGTGATCAGCGATTCAACCCAAGGTTCCTTGCTGGCCTCAATGGCCACGCATCTCAACGCGGCTCCGAGTGAGGAACGCCTGCAGATGCGTGCGTTTTATTTTGGGGATCGCCAGCGAGGTTCCTCAACAACGGACTTCATCGCGGCGGTCGACGGGCTGATCAAGGGCCGTGAACAGCAGCTGGAGTCTTACGAGCTCCGCGGCAGCGCCTTGGACTCCGAGGACTCCCCAGACTCCGCCGACGAATGACACGCTCCGCGCCGTTCAAGCCGGCAGAAACGCAGTAATGCGGGTTGGTCCATTCGTTCAGAATGGACCAACCCGCATTGCCGTATTTGTCGGGTTACACCGCGGCCAGGCCGCGCTCACCGGTGCGAACCCTGATCACTTCCTCCACGTGGGTGACCCAGATCTTCCCGTCGCCGGCGCTACCGGTGTTTGCCGTGGAGATCAAGACATCCAGGATGTCGTCGCAGGAGTCCTCCTCCACCAAGATTTCGAGGCGGACCTTGGGAAGGAGGTCGACAGTGTACTCAGCGCCCCGGTAGACCTGCGTGTGTCCGCGCTGCCGACCGTAACCGCTGGCTTGGCTGATGGTCATGCCCTGGACCCCGTAGGACTCGAGTGCCTCCCGGATCTGGTCCGTCTTTTCAGGCCGGATGATGGCTGTCACGAGTTTCATGCGTTGACCTCTTCCTTGACTCGATCCGCATCCTTGGCGGCGGCGGACTTCAGGTGTGCCGAGGTGGCCGGGTGCGGGACGAAGGTCCCGCCGGTACCCAGGCCGCCGAACTCGTAGCCGGTCTCGGCGTGCTGCATCAGGTCGATGCCGGCGATTTCGTGCTCGGTGGTGATGCGGAAGCCCATGGTCTTGTGAATGGCCAGGCCGATGATGGCGGTCATGATGGCGGTGAAGGACATGACCACCAGGCAGGCTACGATCTGGGCCCAGAGCTGGCCGAATCCCCCGCCGTAGAAGAGTCCGCCACCCACGCCGTCAACAGGAAGGGCAATGAAGCCCAGGGCCACGGTTCCAATGATGCCGGAGACCAGGTGAACACCCACCACGTCAAGGGAATCATCGTAGCCCCAGCGGTACTTCAGACCCACGGCCAGGGCCGAGGCGACGCCGGCAACAATGCCCAATCCAATGGCTGCAACAGGAGTGATGTTGGCGCAGGCCGGGGTGATGGCCACCAGCCCGGCCACGATGCCAGAGGCAGCGCCCAAGGATGTGCTGTGGCCGTCGCGAAGGCGCTCGACCAGGATCCAGCCCAGCAATGCTGCGGCGGGGGCTGCCAGGGTGTTCACCCAGATCAATCCGGCTTCCTCAGCGGTGCTGGCGGCGCCGCCGTTGAATCCAAACCAACCGAACCAAAGCAGGGCCGCACCAAGCATGACGAAGGGGATGTTGTGGGGACGCTGGCTCGGATCCTTCCCGAAACCGCGGCGCTTGCCAAGGATGAGCGCCAAGATCAGTCCGGCAACGCCGGCATTGATGTGCACCACGGTGCCTCCGGCAAAGTCAATGGCCTCGCCCACCACCGAGCCGATGGCGCCGTCGGCTCCGAGGATGCCGCCGCCCCAGACCCAGAAGGCGATCGGCGCGTAGACCACGGTCACCCAGACGGGAACGAACACCATCCAGGCACTGAATTTTGCGCGGTCCGCCACGGCTCCGGAAATCAGTGCAACGGTGATGATCGCGAAGGTCGCTCCGTAACCGGCAGCAATGAAGCCATCGGTGCCGAGCATCGATCCCATCCCGAACCCGTCCGCCGGATTTCCCATGAGGCCGCCAATGTTTGCGCCGCCGCCCGACATGGAGTTTCCCCAGAGCACCCACACCACGGTGACCAGGGCGATGGCCGAGAAGCTCATCATCATCATGTTCAGTACGCTTTTGGCCCGGGTCATCCCGCCGTAGAAGAATGCCAGTGCCGGGGTCATCAGCAGGACGAGCGCGGCACACACCATCATCCATACCTGAGTCGTTGTTAGCTCCATGTCTAACGCCTCCCTGAATCGCTCGCGAGTCTTTCTCGCCTGATTCAAGAATTCCTTGACGGTGTTACGTGCGATTCGACCAACCGTTTCGCGGGGGTTACCGAATCGCTCTTGAAGTAAAAGGCTCGTGTCTTGCACATTGCGTGCTTGTTTCCGGGCTTCGTAGTGGCATGGGAAAGGCAGCCACAGAGGTACCGCAACGTCAGTCTAAACAGACAGTTGAGCGTTATGCCCTTTGACGATGAATGTTCAAGCTTTCTCCTGGTATGAGGCGCCTTGGTGGACGGTTCGATTTTGAATAATTGACCCAGACAAGCTGACGCGAACCGAAATTGAGGCCACGGATCATGAGCAGATTCAAATGCCCACATGGGTTCGTTCTGTAGCTAAACAATCACGCCCGTGATCTCGGCGGGTAGGCAGGCACCGCTTTCGATTCTAATCTGCGTCAAGGGCTCCATTGGTGTCCGCAGTGCGGCGTGGAGCTGGAACCGTGCTGTTCACACACCGAAACGGCGGAGGCGTTTCGGAGTCACTGACCGGTCGTTGTCGTTCCCAGTTGTGGGCAGGCGCTCCGGGCGCAATGTGGAACAGTTTTTCATGCCCTTGTTCCCGGCCACACTGGGCGCGATGTAGCCATGGTGATCGCCGAACGCGCCGAGGCCCTGGTGACGGAGGTGTCTGCCAGTCGCCGAAACGCAAAACGTATGGATCAGATAGTAAGTGTGGTGAGCGTTAAGGTTCTTACCCACGCGGGCGCCTCGCCCACTGAATTGGCTCGGCTCGCAACGCTGGAGTTGCGGAATTCGTAACATTCATGCGCCGACTTGGTCGTACCAATTGGCAATGTCTCGGCCTATGGCGGAGGGAATCCGCAGGGCCTGTGCTGGTGGAATCCGTCGTATGAATGGGCACAGCCCTGTTCATCCCTTCACAACCATTGTGAATGCACCTGCAGTGGATTTATCCATCCCCCGTCCAACGCTGGAAATCGCGCCATCCGCAGAGTACATAGATAGCAGCACAACCGCTCACGCGTGCAACCACATGTTGACGAGCTCGATCAACAAATTTTTGGCATTTGCGGCCCAATAGGTGGTGTGCACGATGTTGCGTCAATTGGTCGCCTTAGAACATCCATGGACGTTCACCGGGACCAGAAGTACTCCTTCTGCGCGCAACGACCGCAGGCTCAAGGCCTAGCTGAGCTTCTACGAAATGCTGGTTATGCTTGGTACTGCCATCAAGGTGAAATTTGCGCCCACGTGGCGGTCGGTAGAAAATACGGAAGGTCATATCCTATGCATTACGAATCGCGAGACGTGTTCTGCGTCTTTCCAAAGTTCGGGCCCGGAGGAATGACTACAGCAATCATGAACCGGACAGCCCAGCTGGCGGAGGCCGGACATCGATGCAAGATCGTAGCGTACGACTACGACGCGGAAATGCGGACCACCGCCGCACGCCATCAAGCATCGGGACGGCTACACTACGGCGTTGAGGTCCTGTCGCCCTATTATTCGCTGAAAGATGCCAATACCCTCGACCCTCTTACGGCGGCCGACCCCACCGTTCATGCCCTTGCTGAAGACGGATTCCTTATCCAAGACGACGAATTCACAACGCGTAACTACGCACGATATTTCACGTCTGATGGGATCTACAAGAAAAACAAGAACTGGAATCCAAGCACGGGCAAGCTGACCCACATTGATCATTTCAATGAAGACAAGGAAATATCTAGGCGGGAAGAGTTCGACGTCGCAGGAATGCTTCATCGTGAAATCGGGTACGTGCGGGGCAAGAAGAACAGAGAACGATACTTCACGGTGGACGGATTCTGTTATCTCGTTCGCTGGTACGAGCCTGAGGACAACAAACCACTAAGCGTATACACCTTCGAGCGAAGCAGCACCAAGGTGACCCGCTATTCCAGCGTCTGGGCATGGCGCCTTGATTGGTTACGCCGTCTTGTCAACAGTTGCCAGCAAAAGGTGTTAGTGCTCGGCGACGGAACTTACGTTCCCCCGCAGCTTCTAAATCTCAAGTCAGACAACGCTGCTAACTTTGTGGTACTTCACACGAACCACAGGGATGCCGACGGTGAGCTACGTCCGCGATACGAGCCCTACTTCTCGAAACTCGACAAATTTGACGGTCTTGTCGCCCTGACCCACCGTCAGGCCAAGGACATCGCTTATGAATTCGGCCTAACCAAACGTGTCTGGACAATACCCAATGCCATCAACCTTTGGCCATTGCGCAATCTTGAGAAGAACGAGCACCAGGCAGTCATCCTGGCCCGCATTACAGCCGGCAAAGGCATCGACGATTCTATTCAGGCCTTCCGCTCCGTTGTGGACCGGATCCCGGATGCAACGCTGAACATCTTTGGTGAGGGGCTCCCCGCTGACAAGGGGAAGATCGTCAACAAACTTAAGGCCTTGATCACAGAACTTGGACTCGAAAACAACGTCTTCCTGCGCGGATACACCAATGAGGCGCTTGCCGAGTTCGAAGGATCTGCACTTTCAATCCTTTCTTCTTACAGCGAAGGTCTGCCGTATACGGTTGCCGAATCGATGACGATGCAAACCCCCGTCGTCGCCTATGACTGCAAATACGGTCCAGCTGACTTCATCACCGATGGCGAGGACGGTTATCTCGTTGAAGAAGGCAACGTGGAATTGCTGGCCCAAAGAATCACGTCTCTAATGTTGGAACCCGAATTGGCGAAGAATATGGGGATCCGAGCACGGAACAAGATCAGTACCGAACATTCATCGGCGAGCTCTGCCCGCCGATGGCAAGAGCTTATTTCGACGATGATTGGTTGAACTTGATGCACCAAACCGGGACGCATTCAAATGGTGCGTCCCGGTTTGAAATAACGATTTCGTGGGATGCTCAGGCAGCCGTCGATACCTTTCACTGGTTAAGAATCGCTCGGGGACTACAGGATCTGGGGAGCTAATGCCCAGCATCCTGGGCACAGTCAGCTTTCAGTTAAGCTAGATGATGGCTCCCGTTGCCCGGATGGTTGCCGTTTCGCATATTAATGTTAGGTAATTGTCTTGCTTCGTCGTCAAATCATCTGGAACTTCTATATCCAACAAGGCAGACTCCAAGCGCGAAAAGGCCAATGGTCCAAAGCCGCGAAACTATTTGAACAAGGCGCCGCGGTGACACCGACGGCCGATGCGTTTTACTACTTGGGCAATGCCCAGTTTCAACTAAAGAAATATCGAGAGGCCCTCGAATCGACCGAGCGATCCATCGCTATGGCCGGAAACGACCCTGCTCGCCAGATCCGACTGGGAGCCCTTTATGAGCGAGTTGGCCGTCATATAGATGCTGTGCGGGTCTACTCAACGGCGCTGCAGGCGGATCCCGGAAATGTAGGGCTCAGCAAACGCCTCACACGCGCCGAGAAAAACGCCAAGGACACCACCCAGATCGCCGTAGCAGCGCCGAAGAAGTTAAGCGCGATCGAATCGGCCATTGAGGAGCTCGACGGTACGACCAAGACGCTCCTGGCCACCGGTGAACCTTGGAAGCGCCTCGCATTTTTGACAAAGGCAATGGGTGACGATCCGAAGAATGCCATTTGGCCGTACCATTGCGGCCTTACCGAACTACAGTTGGGTCGGGAGAAATTAGCAGTAAAATACTTCTCGCAGGCGGCACACCTCGATCCTGACGATCATTCCATTTTATTCCACCAGGCCTTGGCGATGCTTCGGTGCGATCAACCTGAAGCGATCGAGGCGACAGTAACCAAGGGCCTTGCCCTCAAGGGTGCAGCCGTGGACAAGGATGTCGAGCCCGGAGCATTCTTCCAATCCAAAGGCCTTTGGGGTCCGGCAGCCAAGCTATACGAACACCGCTTGAAGATGAAACCATCGCATTCGGACCTTAACTATCGCCTCGGCGTTGCTCATGAACGTCTGCAAAATTGGTCCAGTGCGGCAACCTTTCATTACCGGGCACTGATCTTCGAACCAGAGTCCGCTGCACGCCATTTTCGATATGCTACTGCGCTAGAGCGGTTGTGCCGTTTCACCGAAGCGGCCGAGGCCTATGCGGTTGCCGTGCGGCTCACCAAAGGCCCACAAACTGACTGGCTTTACCGTCAGGCTTCAGCACTGAACGCAGCGGGTGACACTGCGGGCGCCATTGCCGCATTCATTCGGCTCTACCCGGAGGACGAAGCTCTCCTATGGATCGAACCTGGCTCATCCAGCGAAGAGTACGACATATCCGCATACGAATCGGAACTGCTCGCCAAGAATCTCCAGCACGCATTGACAACACACGATCCAAAGCATCTCTACGAACGAGGTTCAGCCTTCCTTAGGCAAAAGCAGTTCGACATTGCCGCCACCGCACTGCAAGCCGCAGTCCGGCAGCAATCAATCCACAAGCCTCGATGGTATTTCCGCTTGGCTCTGGCACAGCTCGCAGCGGGTTACACTGCCGAGGCGATCGAGAGCTTCCGCGATACCCAAAAGTTCAGGGGTCCAGTCAGCATCGGTAGTCACAGCTACTTCAAAAAGGAATGGCAAGAAAAGGCCATGCAGTACGTGGAGTACTCTCAGTCCTTGGCACTTGAGGAAAACACTGTACTTTTCGAAAGCTACCAAGGCAACAGGGTCGATTGCAATCCCGCCGCCATCTATCGTGAGCTCCGCTCAGACCACCGCTACTCCCACATGAGATTCGTGTGGATCATTGGCGCAAAGACCATGATTCCGGACGACGTCACCAACGACCCTCGGGTTAGTCTTGTCAGGCACGGCTCGGACCTCTACCGGAGAAGTTTGGCTACGGCCAAGTACCTCGTGTCCAACGTGACGTTTCTCCACTACTTCGTGAGACGTGAGGGACAACGATATCTGAACACGTGGCACGGGACACCGCTCAAAGCACTGGGCAAGGACATCACCGGAGGGTTCATGCAACATGGAAACGTTGCCCGGAACTTCATACAGGCGACCCACATCCTGGCACCGAACAATCACACCCATGAAAGCCTCATCCGGGGACACGACGTCGAGGGGCTGTTCACCGGCAAGGTTGCCCGGCTGGGCACACCGCGGATCGATCGAATGATGTCGATTTCTCCGGCCCGGAGGAGTGAACTGTTCAACCGACTGGGTCTTGCCGACGACGGACGACAGGTCATCTTCTATGCACCTACGTGGCGTGGTTCCCGGGACAGCAAGCATTTTGACCGTGACAAGCTCATCAGTGATCTCAGCACATTGTCCAAGCGGAACGCACACGTAGTCTTCCGTGCACACCGCCTGACAGAGGCTCTACTCAAAGGCGTCGACCTGGACGTGACACTGGTTCCGGCCGATATAGATTCCTATGATGTCCTCGGAATCACTGATGTGCTCATTACTGACTATTCAAGTATCTTCTTTGATTTCCTTCCCGCACGTCGCCCAATCGTCTTCTACGCATATGACCTGGACGAGTATCTTTCGGAACGGGGACTCTATTTCGAATTATCCAAAATGCCTGGTGAAATCGCGCGCACCATTGTCGAACTTGGCGAGTGCCTAGACCGAGCGGCGGATTCCGGCATCCAGAATACAGAGCAGTACGACCGGGCCGTCGAGGAGTTTGCCCCGCGCGAACAGGGAAACGCCGCACAACGCGCCGTGGCCTTCCTAATGGAAGACGATGTCGAGTTCGTTGTGGATCTCCCGCAAACGAATCGTGAACTGATCTTGTTTCGCCACAACTTTGCGCCAGGTGCGACCACCGAGGCAGTCCTGGACTTCGTGTCCAAGCTCGATCCATCACGTTTCAGGGTCATCGTGCAATTCGACCGGACAGCAATCCAGCATTCTCCTGCACGCCGGGCAAACGTCGACCGGTTGCCTGGTCACGTCCAGCGCTTGGTTCGCTCCGGCGAATTCTTGGCATCCGTTGAGGAACGATGGGTCATCAACACCTTCAACAAGGCCCACAGTTGGGCCAATGCGGAGCAGGAAGGCATCTTCCGCCGGGCCTTCGAACGCGAGTTCCGCCGCACGATCGGAACCGCCAAGTTTGATGAGGTCTTCCAAATAGCCTCCGACGATCTCGTCGGAAGAGCTATGCTGGCATCGTCGCGAGACAATGCCAGAAACCGAGTCCTCTTCCTGGACCGGACTCTTGAAGATGTCAGGCGTGGGACGGATGCCGTTGACGTCACAGAGGCGCTTCCAGTCGCAGGTTGGTACGACAACCTCATCACCGACATGACTGAACATGCAACGTCGCAGCACCTATAGCCATATTCTTGCCCGTCCGGACTGCTAACGAAGCAGGCCGGATGGCTGGGCCAAGGCCATCCAAAGTCCGGCGCTGGAATGCTTTGAGCTTTTGCCCGGCCTGGTATTTTGGTTTGATCGCTCTGGCCATGACGGTCGTGACATCACGCTATTGAATCGTTGTTTCCCACATTCTTCGGAAAGGGCGTTCGGTAGCGGGTGTAGGTCATTATTTTGTGGAAAATTGTCACATCGTGGACACCGGACCCTGCTACTTCGAGGACACCTGAGTATTCGACGCTTTGGGGGCCACCCATTATCGTGCTTGGGGGCCAGCGATATTGCCGTCGGGGGCCAGCAGCTGCCCGGATGGGAGCCACCTGCCCCAGCGTATCCACCGATGCTGGGCGGTGCCGATCTTCTCTCGCATGTTCCAACTTCCAACATCGGTCCGGACGGTGTTGGGAAGATCCGGTCCGTGGCCGCGTCGTCGTGGACGAAGCGCCGGGCCGCGGGCGCCGGGGCCGGCCTTATGGCACCGCTCGCGGAACGCCGCCCGGTCGCAGCGGCCTGGCCTGTGCCCACGCAGCGCGCGCAGGCGCTTTTCGGTGGCGGGTTCCGGCAATGGCCGCCCCGCGCCGGCAGGACTGAACCGGCCATGCTCTTCCAGAGCCTCGCAACGTCCATCGGGTTGTCCCGGGTAATCGCTCCACCTGTGGCCCGGCCGGCTCACGGCACGGGAACGGCCACCTGTCGACGGCAAGGCGGCTCCCACCAACGCCATTGGTGGCTCCCAGGGAGAATATTCCTGTTTTCCCGGGATGGTCCCCACTCGCAATATTGCTGGTTACCACAGCAGCAAATATTCACACCAACGCCCAAATTTTCTTTTCCCAACACACATGCCACCGAAAACCCCATCTATCGACCCAGTTCCCTTCTGACCGACTCGAGTCGGTCTCCGCAAGATGATCAACCCGTTGGGTAGCGGCGAGCACCAGTCATATTTCTTAGCCGTCCTTGACCAAGACAATGGCGGCTACGCATAGTCCGTAGCCGCCATTGTCAACTGTCCTTACTCCGACGTCTAAAGATTCGGTACCGCGTCAGTGATTCTTTTCTCCAAGGGTTCCGAGAGCGTCCGGGCAAATGTGGCAGTCAGGTGCGAACCATCGAAGTACGGGACGACGGACCCAATCACAGCGGGGCAGACATCCTGGTTGCAAAAGAATTCAGTCATGTTAATCGTGTGCACGAACGGAAAGTTGTTCTCCTGGGCCGCTGTCGCAAGCGGATCCAAAGACTTCCACGATTTTGGAGTTCCAGAACATTCCTGCAACGGATCATCGCTGCTTGCCAGGCAGTCCGGCACATTACTGACGGTGTGGGCGGGGAACGGTGTGTCACGGATAACCACTATTGGCGTATCCGCTTTGGCCCAGCGAGCTAGATAGCTTGCGTACCCATCGATAGCCGCCTGTTCAGTGTTCTCCAGTTCGTAGCCTTCCACCGGAAGGCTCTGCCTATCGGACGTGATGATGAGGTCATACTGACCGGATTCCGTTTTATCCTGGACCCACCGGCCATAGTCAAGGCACCCTTCGATTTTTGCAGGTGTGTTGAATGCGGTTGGCGCATCGGTCGGTGCGCAGCTGGAGGCCAAGTACGTGGTGATGGTCCATCCCTGCCGGTCGGCGATCTCGGTGAGCGCTGGCAGCCATTGCCCGGCGTGTGAATTTCCCGTCAGAGCTACTTGTGTCTTGCCGGTGCCGTATGTGCAGATCGGTCGATCACTGAAGTCGCCGTTTGACCAGCATTTGTCTGCGTAAGCCTGGGACTTGTCATTCTTGGCCGCAGCAGGCGAGGGCACCATCGGTGACAGGCCGGTATTCGTGCAGGAATTCACCATGGCTGCGGCGCCAAAGCAGTCAATGCCAACTTGTGACTGAACCCGCTGGATCTCCGTAGACAGCTTGGAACCAGTTTCTTCACTGCTGCTGCCGACATTGATCATGGCAGTTCCAAGCAGACCAAGGACCAAGGTTCCAACGAGCAGGAATCGTCCTCCCGTGAGGATTTTGCTTGTGTCCAAATAGGCGCGGAAACGGTCTTCCACGTATCGCTTGGAGAGGATTGAAAGTAGGAGGGTTGCAGCAACAACGACTACCTTATCCAAAATCCCAAGCTCACCGCTGTAGAACGGGAGAAAGACGATGAGCGGCCAGTGCCACAAGTAAATCGAGTACGAGTGGTCACCGAGGAAACGTGCCGCTGGATGGCTAAGAAGGCCGTTGGGAGAAAACGTATGCGAGGCGTTCGCCCAGATAACCAACGCTGTTCCGAACACGGGCAGGGCCGCCGCATAGCCCGGGAAGGCCGTGGCACCACTGTAGGTCACACCTGCATAGGCAATCGCGAGCAATCCGATCCAAGCAAGGAATCCGCCAAGCTTCGAGCGTCGCAGCGCAGCCGTGGCGGGCACAATCACCGCAACCAATGCTCCGGCGGCCAGTTCCCATGCCCGGGTAAAAGTGGAGAAGTATGCGATGCCGGGTTCAGTTACCGTCGACACCGCGGAAAAGACGAGCGAGCCAACAATGATCAACCCGATGCCAGTCGCCACGACCAGCGTGCGGTTCTTTCGAAGCATGAAGGCGAGCCCCACCAGTGCCGCAACAATGACAGGCCAGAACAGGTAAAACTGTTCTTCAACGGACAAGGACCAAAAATGTTGGACCGCTGAGACGGCGTTATCGGCCGCCAGGTAATCCACGCTGGTGGAGGCCAGACGCCAGTTCTGGATGTAGAAAGTCGAGGCTACAACTTGGGTCGCCCATTCCTTCCACACGGTAACGGGGGCGACGAGGGGAATCGCTGCGAGCGTCACGCCCAACACAAGGAATGACGCAGGCAGCAGGCGTTTGACTCGCCTCAACCAGAATGTCACCAAGTCGTTCCACGTCTTTGGCGGACGTTTCATTAGGTGCGACGTGATCAGGAAACCGGAGATCACGAAGAAAACGTCTACGCCAATGAAGCCGCCGGTCAGCCGCTGTGGCCACAAATGGTAGATAACAACCAAGGAGACTGCAATCGCCCGCAGCCCTTGGATATCACCGCGAAAGACCTTGGGCTTGCCACCTTTGTGGGCTGCGCCGGGCACAGCTTCGAGGCCTTGGCCACGCGGGTCGCCAAAATGCCGGCCTTTGACCTGCGCGGTCAATTTCGTATCTTGAATCATCGGCCCTTAGTCCAGTAATGCGTCGACGAACGCTTCGGCATCAAACGGTGCCAGATCGTCCGGACCTTCGCCCAGGCCCACCAGCTTGACCGGAACACCGAGCTGCCGCTGGATGGCCACAACAATGCCGCCCTTGGCGGTGCCGTCGAGCTTCGTGAGGACGATGCCGGTGACGTTGACGACCTCGGAGAAGACCTTGGCCTGGTTCAGGCCGTTCTGCCCGGTGGTCGCGTCCAGGACCAAAAGGACCTCGTCAACGGTTGCCTTCTTTTCGATGACTCGTTTGATCTTGCCAAGCTCATCCATCAGGCCGACCTTGTTCTGCAGGCGGCCGGCGGTGTCGATCATGACAATGTCGACCTCCTGCTCGATGCCCGCGGTCACTGCCTCGAAGGCAACGGATGCCGGGTCGGCTCCGTCGACGTCGGACTTGACGGTGGGTACACCCACGCGGTCGCCCCAGGTGGCCAGCTGTTCGGCTGCAGCGGCACGGAAGGTGTCTGCTGCACCGAGGATGACGTCCTTGTTCTCGGCAACCAACACGCGGGCCATCTTGCCGATGGTGGTGGTCTTGCCGACGCCGTTGACACCAACCACCATGATCACGTTCGGGCGGTCAGCATGGCGAACCGGGATGAAGTTGCGGTCCATGGTGGGGTCGACCAGCTTGATGAGCTCCTCACGGAGCATGTCGTGGACCCGCTGCGGGTCACGGCTGCCTTCAACCTTGACGCGTTCGCGCAATGCGTCGACGAGCTCAAGGGTCGGTTCGGTGCCCAAATCTGCCAAGAGCAAGGTCTCTTCGATTTCGTCCCAGACGTCTTCGTCGATCTTGTCCTGGCTCAAAAGGGCGAGCAGGCCCTTGCCCAGGACGTTGTTGGACTTGCTCAGGCGGGCGCGCAGCCGCGCCAGACGCCCCTGGACCGGTTCGGGGACATCGGTGGGGACGAGCACCTTGCCGGCGGTTTCGTCGACAACGTCGATAGCCGCGGCATCGGCATCGGCCGGGGCCGTTGCCTCCGGGGCCTCGATGGATGGTGCATCCGTGGTGAGCGTGGGCGCTGGGTCGTTGGCGTCGCGCGGACCGGTGTACGTTCCCTTGGGTGCCTTACGGCCACGCACAAGGAAGAAGGCAGCACCAATACCGATGACGGCAACCACTGCAACGAGGACAATGATCAAGTTAAGTTGTTCTGACACCGTCCTAGCTTCTCACAGACTAAACTGGTCTTACCTATGCCTAAGAATGCTTCGACCTCCGATTTCCCTGAAAAACCGGTTAATCCGGATTTACGGAAATTGCCGTCGGTCCCCCGAGAAATCCGTGTCCTTGTCGCGGCCGCCTTTGTTGTTGCCTTGGGCTTCGGGCTCATTGCCCCGATCCTTCCCCAATTTGCCACCAGCTTTAACGTCGGTGTTGCCGCTGCCAGCGTCATTGTCAGCATCTTCGCTTTCGCCCGGCTGATCTTCGCGCCCGTCAGCGGGAAGCTGACCGATCGGCTGGGGGAACCCACCGTCTATGTCACAGGTGTATTGGTTGTCGCCGCTTCGACGATCCTGTGCGGCTTTGCGCAGTCGTACACCCAACTGCTGATCTTCCGCGGATTGGGCGGTCTGGGATCGACCATGTTCACGGTCTCCGCCATGGCCCTGATTGCCCGGATGTCTCCGCGGGAGATCAGGGGCCGGATCGCCGGGCTGTATTCCGGCTCATTCCTGCTGGGCAATGTCGCAGGGCCCGTGCTTGGCTCCTTTGCGGCCGGCATGGGTTTCCGGATCCCGTTTTTCATCTACGGCGGTGCGCTCATTGTTGCCGCAGCAATTGTGTACTTCTCCCTGTCGCATTCGCGTGGGGCCACCGAGAAGAGCGCAACCGAGGAAGCCGTTGTTGTTGAACGAATCCCGTTGTCCGAGGCCTGGGGCACTGCCGCTTTCAGGGCCGCTCTGGTGTCTGGGTTCACCAATGGCTGGATGGCCTTTGGCGTCCGGATGTCCTTGATCCCGCTCTTTGCCGTCGCCGCGTTTGCTTCAAAGGGAACCTTGCTGGCTGGCCTGGCGCTGGCCATCTTTGCCGTGGGAAACGGTGCGGCGTTGACCGTTGCCGGTAGGCTCACGGACACCTACGGGCGACGACTCCCGATTCTTGTGGGACTGTCTATCGCATCGCTGTCCACGGCCGCAATAGGTTGGGTGGACAACATCCCGTGGTTCATTGCCCTATCGGTCATTGGCGGCATCGGCACCGGCCTCATGGGGCCGGCCCAACAAGCAGCGATAGCCGATGTGGTGGGTCAAGGTCGAAATGGAGGCAAGGTCTTGGCTACATTCCAGATGGCCACCGACTTTGGTTCCATCATTGGCCCGATCCTTGCGGGCCTCATTGCCGATCAGGTGGGCTTCGGGTGGGCCTTTACCGTCAGCGGCGCCTTGGGCTTCTTCGGTGTCCTGGCTTGGTTGCTGGTCAAGGAGAAACGTGAAACCTCCACCCAGGACTCACCAATGCCCTAGTTAATGCGCGCTTCCTCCATTGCAGGATCTCCCGGCAAAGAAATTGGCAAAGCTATGCGCTTTGGGCCTCCTCGCGCTCTACGCGTTGGCTGATCACCATGGAAACTCCATCTCCACGCATGGTCACCCCGTACAGCGCATCCGCGACTTCCATGGTGCGCTTCTGGTGGGTGATCACAATGAGCTGGCTTGACTCGCGCAACTCCTCAAAGATCGTGATCAGCCGACCCAGGTTGGTGTCGTCCAGTGCCGCTTCCACCTCGTCCATAACGTAGAAGGGTGATGGCCGGGCCTTGAAGATGGCTACCAGCAAGGCAACCGCCGTCAGGGACCTCTCCCCACCCGAAAGCAGGGAGAGGCGTTTGATCTTCTTGCCTGCGGGGCGTGCTTCAACCTCGATGCCGGTGGTGAGCATGTTGTCCGGGTCGGTAAGGACGAGGCGTCCATCTCCCCCTGGAAAGAGACGGCCGAAGACCCGCTCGAATTGTGCCGCGGTGTCGTTGTAGGCCTCGGTGAAGACCCGCTCGACCCGCTCGTCAACGTCCTTGATGATGTCCAACAGGTCCTTGCGACTGTTCTTCAAGTCCTCCAACTGCGAGGTCAGGAACGTGTGCCGTTCCTCGAGCGCAGCAAACTCTTCCAAGGCCAACGGATTGACCCGACCCAGGGCCGCGAGGTCCCTTTCGGCTTTCTTCAACCGTTTTTCCTGCTCGACACGGTCAAAGGCAATTCCTTCAGGAATCGAGTTGCCCTCGTCGTCGACTTCCTGGCGAAGGGCTGCCCATTTGTCGTCTTCGGGGGGTGGCTGGGGCACCGGCAAATGTGGCCCAAAGTTTTCAACGAGGTGTTCACTCGTGAGCCCGAGTTCCTCAATGGACCGGTTCTCGAGCGTTTCAATGCGCAGGCGCTGTTCGGCGCGTGCCATTTCATCACGGTGCACCGAGTTGGTCAGTTCGGCCAATTCGTGGCCCAGCTTGTCCACCCGCTCGCGGACCACCGACAACTCTGATTCCAGTTCTTCGCGCCGCTGCTGGAGCTGCTCGCGTTCCCTGTCGGCAAGATCGATCGACACGTCCATGAAAGAAATGACTCGCTCGACCTTGGCCGAGACTTCTCGGGCAGCTGATGCCTGGCTTCGGCGAATCTCGGCGCGGCGCTGTGCCTCGGCACGTGCCCGGCGTTCGGTCTCGGCCGCCCGCTTCAGCGACTCGACGCGGCCACGGAGTGCGTTGGCGCGTTCCTCCGCACTGCGCAGGGCCAGCCGGGCGTCGAGTTCCTTCTGCCGGGCTGCGGAGGCGGCCGCAGCAAGTACGTCGCGTTGGTCCGTTTCGGGTTCGTGGTCCTCGGGTGCTTCCTGGGCCATGTCCAGGCGTTCGACAAGTTCGGCGAGTTTTTCCTCCTCCACTTCGAGCTTTTCCTGCGCCACGGCGATCTGTTGTTCGAGGCGTTCACGCTCGCCGTGGCCCTGGCGCAGCAAGGAACCAAGATGTTCCATGCGCTGCGCCACGGCGGAGATCCTGGCATCGGAATCGTGCAGCCGGCTCAGCGCCGCATCCGCGGCTTCCTCCGCTGCCATGAGCTGGGTGGTGAGCTCCGCGGCTTCGAGGCGCATGGCTGAAAGCTTCTCGTCAATCACGGCCAGTTCGGCCTCGGTTTCAATGATGGCGGCATTCTGTTCAATCAATGAGGGCGCGGCTGTCGTTCCGCCGCTGGCCGTGCCCGAGGTAAGGATGTCTCCGGCCAGTGTCACGGCCGTCAAGTGTGGGTCGTGCTCCAGCAGCTGCCGGGCTTCGGGCAGGTCGGCCACGACCACTGTGGAGTGCAGCACGTGAGCCAGCGTACCTGCCAGCGTCCCGGGGGTTCCGATGACCTCAAGCACGTGCGTTCCAAGGGGAGCTGCGGCGTTGGGCCGTGTTGCTGCATCAAGGTTGCCGTTGACCAAGTGCACCCGGCCGCCGTCGGTTTCCCGCAGGTCCCCAAGGATTGCCAAGGCGTGGTCAAGTTCCTCCACGGCGATGGCTTCGGCAACCGGGCCCAAGGCTGCGGCAACGGCGACTTCATAGCCGTTTTCGACCTCGAGGTATTGAGATAGACGGCCCATCAAACCTTTGTGCCCACCGGCAAGGATTTCTTCGGAGGCGTCCTTGCGGACTGCCCCCATGCGCAGCGCCTCAAGCCTTCCTCGCAAGGCACCCAGCGTCGTGGTGAGTTCCTGCTCGGCCGCCCGCTGGGCATCCATCTTGGCCACCAGGGCCTCGTGGCGGTCGGCTGCATTCTCATAGGCCGTATCGAGGTCCTCCTCACCGCTTTGGACGGAGGCGGCCTGTTGTTCGAGGGCGGCAAACTCGTTCGCCGTTCCCTCCCGGCGCTCGGCCCAGCCCGCCAGGGACTGCCTGAGGCGGCCCAGCTCACCCTCGGTGGCTTCGGCCTTGCTGCGGGATGCACCGATCTGTCCGGCCAGCCGCGCCAATCCTTCGCGGCGGTCGGCGGCCGTGCGCAATTCGTTGGTGAGCCGTTGTTGCTCCGCGTGGGCGGCTTCCTCGGCTTCCGTCTTGGCTTCGAGTGCTTCTTCCAGAAGTTCCTGGCGCATCTCCAGGTTTTCTTCCAATTCCTCGAGTTCGTCGCCGAGGCGTTCGGCCTGCGACTCCAACCTGTCGGGATCGCGGCTTGGGTCGAATTCGGGGCCGTCGGTACCCAGCAGGCGGGAGCGTTCGGCCGACAGCGCGCCCAGGGACCTGAAGCGCTCTCGGGTGGACGTCAGCCCGAACCAGAGGTCCCGGGCCTTGTTCAGTGCCGGGGTGGCATGTGCGGCGGCCACCTCCAGGCTGGCCAGTTCTGCCCTGGATTCCTCGAGCCGTCCCTGGACCACCTGCTGGGCAGCTCGCTGGCTGGCCTCATCAGCGATGTCTTTTTCCAGGGCCATCCGCAGGGCTACCAGGTCATCGGCCAGGAGCCGTGATTTCGCATCGCGAACCTCGAATTGGACGGCCTGTGCGCGGCGGGCAATCTTGGCTTGTTTTCCCAAGGGGGTGAGCTGGCGGCGGATTTCACCGGTGAGGTCCTCGAGCCGGTTCAGGTTCCCCTGCATGGCGTCGAGTTTGCGTACGGTTTTTTCCTTGCGCCGCCGGTGCTTGAGCACGCCGGCCGCTTCCTCGATGAAACCGCGACGGTCCTCGGGTGTGGCATGCAGGATCCGGTCCAGCTGCCCCTGGCCGACAATCACGTGCATTTCGCGGCCCAAGCCGGAATCGGACAGGAGCTCCTGGATGTCCAGCAGGCGGCAGGAATTGCCGTTGATGGCGTACTCGGAGCCGCCTGCCCGGAACAGCGTCCGGGAGATCGTAACTTCCGCGTACTCAATCGGCAGCGCGCCGTCGCTGTTGTCGATGGTCAGCGAAACGTGTGCGCGCCCCAACGGCGCCCGGCCGGAGGTCCCGGCGAAAATGACGTCTTCCATCTTGCCGCCGCGCAGCGTCTTGGCGCCCTGCTCCCCCATGACCCAGGCCAATGCGTCCACAACGTTTGATTTGCCCGAACCGTTGGGTCCCACCACTGCGGTGACACCCGGTTCGAATTCAAAGGTCGTCGCCGAGGCGAACGACTTGAATCCGCGAACGGTGAGTGTTTTCAAATGCACGTGGGGGCGTCCTGGGTATTTGGTGGCTAAAGTGGTCGGTGGGCTGCCTTCCATCCTATCGAGTCGCTCCGACTCGATGGCGTAGGTCAAGCCCGGCATGCAGGTATTTTCATCACGAATGTTAGGAGCTGACCCCTTGAAGAGTCTTTTGGCCATTGATTCATGGCCTTCGACACACGCGGCCTCCGCCGTTGTTGCCGCGGACGGAACGATCTTGGGATCGCATGGCGATGCGGATCATCGCTATGCGCTGGCCTCGGTGACCAAGTTGCTCAGTTCCTATGCGTTTCTGGTGGCCTTGGAAGAGGGTGCCTTCGAGCTTGACACCCCGGCCGGCCCCGAGGGGTCCACGGTCAAGCATCTCTTGGCACACACCTCCGGCTACGACTTTGCCGAACGCGAGGTGCGCTTTGCCCCCGGCGCTCGACGGCTGTATTCGAATGTCGGCTTCGAGGTGCTTGCAGAGACCCTGGAACAGGCCACGGAAATGAGCTTCGCCGACTATCTGGGTGAGGCGGTCCTGCAGCCCCTGGGCATGGATTCAACCTCCCTGGACGGCAGCGCAGCCGCGGATGGCATCTCCACACTGGGCGACCTGGTGCAATTCGCAACCGAATTGCACAGTCCCACACTCTTGGACGTGCAAACCCATTCCCAAGCCACACACGTGGTGTTCCCAGGCCTTTCCGGGATCCTGCCGGGTTACGGGCGCCAAAAGGACAATACCTGGGGGCTGGGTTTCGAGATACGTTCCGCGAAGTCCCCGCACTGGACCGGTCTGCTCAATTCACCTGCGACCTACGGACACTTTGGCCAGGCCGGCACGTTCCTGTGGGTGGATCCAGCGTTGGACGCCGCCTGCGTGACGTTGTCGGACAAGCCCTTCGGTCCGTGGGCCGTCGAGGCGTGGACACCGTTCAACGACGCGGTTGTCTCCGAGATCAGGGGTCGGTAGAGATTCAGCCCCGCTGGGCGGTCAGTCTAGCGGGGTTTGCGCTGGCACCGAGGGCAGCTGTAGGAAGATCGCCCCATGAACGGGTCGCGACGAATCAGCGACACAAGGTCCTGCTCGGCACAGCGCAAGCACTCCTTACCTTCGCGACCATAGGCATTCAAAGACCTGTCAAAATATCCGGAAGCTCCGTTGACATTGACGTAGAGCGCGTCGAAGCTGGTGCCGCCCGCGTCCAGGGCCCTGCCCATGACGTCGACAAGCGCGGCATGAAGCCTGGCAACGTCCGGGCGGCGGATCGTTGCCGTGGAGCGCAGCCCATGGAGCTTGGCGGCCCACAGCGCCTCGTCGGCGTAGATGTTGCCGACACCGGAGATCACCTGTTGGTCGAGTATGGCCCGCTTGAGCTGTGTGTTTTTCTTGCGCAGGGCTTGATGGAGCGTCTCTGGATTGGACGCCGGGTCCAGCACATCCCGAGCGATGTGTGCGGCAGCCTCCGGGATAAAAGGATCCTCGGACCCCACTCCACCGGGGAATTGGTCACCGGTTTGCACCATGGGCGAGAGAAACATGCCACCAAAGATCCTTTGGTCAATGAAGCGCAACTGGCCGGGCTTGTTGGACTCTCCAGAGAGTTCGAGGCGCACCTTGAGATGCTTTTCATCCGGCGCGGCGGGTTCCTCCACCAGAAGCTGTCCGCTCATGCCCAGATGCGCCACCAAGGCACTGGGGATGGACAAGCCCTCCAACGGCATCCAGAGGAACTTTCCACGGCGCACGGCAGCTGCGATGCGTGCGTGGGTGAGGGTCGCGGCGAAGTTGGATGGACCGTCCACGTGTCGTCGAACGGAGCGTGGATCGACGACCTGGACCGATTCGATGGTGCGGCCAACGACCCAGTCATCCAGGCCGCGCCGCACCACCTCTACTTCAGGCAGCTCTGGCATTGCCTATTTGGCTTCGGTGGAATCGTCATGTGGGCGAACCATCTTCCACGACACTGCTGCGGATTCCTGTTCGGCTTCCTTCTTTGAAGGTCCGGTTCCGGCGCCGTAGGCAGTTCCGCCGATGTGCAGCACTGCTTGGTACGTGCGTTGGTGGTCAGGGCCGGAACCCGTGACCCGGTACTCGATATTGCCCAACTTTTTGGCTGCGGCAATCTCTTGGATGGCCGTCTTCCAGTCGGTGCCGGCGCCCAAGACGTCCACGTCGTGCAGCAGCGGCAGGATCAGGCGCATGACCATTTGTCGGGCAACTTCAATGCCGTGGTTCAGGAACGTGGCGCCGATGAGTGATTCCATGGTGTCGGCAAGTATGGACGACTTGTCCTTGCCATTGGTAAGAATCTCGCCTTGGCCCAGAAGGATGAACTCCCCCACGCCCAGGGAACGGGCTATACCCGCCAGGGCACGGGTACTGACCACTGCGGAGCGACGCTTGGCCAGATCGCCTTCGGGCAGGTCCGGGTAGTTCTTGTAGAGATGGTCGGTGACGGCATAGCCGAGGACCGAATCCCCCAGGAACTCGAGGCGTTCGTTGGTGGGGATGCCACCATGCTCGTAGGCGTAAGAACGGTGTGTGAGGGCAAGACGAAGCGTCTCGGGGTCAATATTGACCCCGAGACGCTTCAAAAGCTCTTCTGTTGAAGGCATCAGACAGACTTACGCGTCTGCGACCTTGCGACCCTTGTATTCAAGGAACAGCTCGGTGCCTGCGGAATCCGTGACAACCTTTGCCTGGTGCGGCAGGCTGTAGGTGACGCGACCATTTTCCATGGTCTTCACCAGGGTAGGCGCGGTTGCCTTCCACTGGGCGCGACGGGCGCGAGTGTTTGAGCGGGACATCTTCCTCTTCGGGACAGCCACGGCTACTTCTCTTCTCTCTCGACTGAATGTGTACTCTGTGTCGCGTCCTCTGCGACGATGTCGGTCAGCCCGGCAAGCGCTGCCCAACGAGGATCCAAGACCTCATGGTGATGCTCAGGATCCTCATTCAGGCTTTTTCCACATTCGGAGCAAAGCCCTGCACAGTCTTCCCGGCATACCGGTTGGAACGGCAGCGCGGTCACCACTGCATTCCGGAGCACAGGTTCGAGATCGATGCGATCATCTACAACCTGGTACTGGTCAAGCTCTTCTTCTTCGGTGAACTCGTGTAAGCCCTCGTAGTAGAAAAGTTCTTGAATGTCGGCATCGAAGTCATACGCGATGGCTTCCAAGCACCGGCCGCATTCACCGTCGATTTCGACGGTGGCGATTCCGGAAACCAGAATACCCTCGTGCACGGCTTCGAATCTCAGATCAAGGTCAATCTCTGACCCTTCACGGACTCCGATGAGTGCAACACCGATTTCAGCCGGTGCGGCGACCACCTCATCAAGGGTCGTCATGTTTCCCGGGCTGCGCCCGAGATCCTTGGTTAGAAAAACCAAGGGCGAACTGCGATCGATGCCGTGTGACGACGAACGATCTGAACGCTTTTCGCTAATGATGACTCCTGTAGAACATAGACCGACATTACATCTTAGCCTGATCGAACATGAGATCCCAAACGAACCAGCCATGCCCGCGGCACTTTGTAACACAACCCACACTCGCGCACCACGCGGCTCCAAAACCTCAAAGGCCAAACGTCTATGCTACTTGAATGCGTCAAGTCAGCACTCTCAAGTCGGCCCTCCTGCCAGTGGTATCCCGGATTCGCTCGGCAGCGGCCGAACCCACGGTGCGCAAATCATTGGCATTGCAAGCACCTATGCCTGCCAAGATCCCCTTCGTGGCGTATTTCTCGGATGCCCCCCAGGGCTTGTACCAACTCGAGCAGTGGATTCAGCCGCTGTCGGAGCTTTCCCGGGCAGCTGGCCCAGTTGCCCTGCTCGTAGCCAACTCACTGACAGCACTTCAGCTACGGAAACTTACGGACATGCCAATAGTGTTGGCCACATCATCCGCGGCGTTGGAGGGATTCGTGGCAAATCAAATGGTGGATGTGATCTTCTACGTCAACAACAACCAAGCCAATTTCACAACTTTGCGGCTCAACGGCCCAATACACGTCCACTTGAGCCATGGTGAAAGCGAGAAGTCGTCGATGACTTCCAATCAGCTCAAGGCCTACGACTACTGCTTCATTGCCGGCCAGGCTTCCGAAGACCGGCTCGTCTCCACGATCCCACGATTCGATGCAACGAAGCTCGTTCACATTGGCCGCCCGCAGCTTGACACCGCGGCGGCCAAGGTTCCCGCTGCACCAGCCGAGGGGAAGCCCATATCGATTCTGTACGCACCGACGTGGGAAGGCGACAGCCCCACCATGGCGTACGGCTCCCTGGCCCAGTTGGGAGCAAACCTGGCAAGCCTGGTTCTAGAGGATCCCCGTTTTCGGCTTGTTTATCGCCCGCACCCCAAGCTCGGCTCGTTGTCACAGGAACATCGATCGGCGCACAGGAAGCTCCGTGACGCAATCAAGCTGCGTTCCCACCCTCACTCGCTTCAATCCCCCCTGCTCGATGAGAACATCAATCCCGTCGATTCCATCAATCAGGCGGACCTCGTAGTCACCGATGTGTCCGCCATGGCCATGGACGCCATCGGGCTTAGCAAGCGCACATTGATCCTGGTACCTGCCGCAATCCCGGATTCGTTAACCCGAGATTCGGAAATGCTGCAATCAACGAGCCACTGGCGTGCACTGCCCGAACAACCCCTCGAGCAAATGCTGCGGCTGGCCTCAAGCGAGCTGACGGAAACCCAGCGAAATTTCCGGAGCCGTGTCTTTGGCTCCGAAGATCTGGGCACCGGCACCGAACGTTTCATCTCCGCTTCGCTTCAGCTTCTTTGTTAGCCGTTGAGAGTAATGCTCAATTCCCTTCGGCCTGCCACATCGGGTCGGTCGTAGAATGCCCGATATGCTGTAAGCATGGCCAAACGAACGACCCATGCACAGCTGCCTGACGGCGACTGCTATTCGAGCATCCTAAAATTTTTCGATAATTTACGGTTGTAGTCCTTGAATGATACGCAGCCACGGAGGCCGGCAAATAGGTCTAAGTTGAAGATCCTTCCCGAACATTGGTCGCACTCAGGGGAGCCCGAGTCCCACTCGTTGCGCACCAGCGATTCGCCGGTCAAGCTCCTGCCGTTCGCTTGCGTGTGTGCAGCGAAGGGCCGCTACTTGGAAGCAGATTCGATTCCCTTGACGCTTCATTGATCGAGATTTCAATAGCAGCGCGAGTATGCGCATGTTGTGTCGTGCACCAACAGCGATGCCCGCCATTCAGCTGTTCGCCTGTCCGGGCATGAGACGCTTATTAACACCACAACCCTGGTTCGCAGCAATTGCTCCAGGGAAGGAACAAGCAGTTTAGGAACCACCCACATTGTCTAGCCCATCGGTGAACACTTCCCTGGCGCGTAAGCAGACCGTATTTCGGTTGAGGTCCATTTTGGCAATCAGCCTGGTCGTGGCATTGCTTGCCACGACCTCCTTCACCCTGCTCAGGGACTCCGCGGACCATTCATGGAACTGGCTGTTGTTTTCTTCCTGGCTGGCCGTCTGCGCCCTGATCTTGTTGATCCCGAAGTTCTCGCCGATACCGGCGTTGGCCAAGTTCACCCCGGTGCGTGTGGGTTTCCTGACGCTCGTCGGTGCCTTGACCGCCTCGCGTGCGGAGTCCGTCACGGAAATCGTGTTTGCCGCCCTGGCCATCGTCGTTGGACTGGTGTCCATCGCCGGGGAGCAACTGCTGCGCCGCATCGGCCTTGGAGGCGGCCACGCCGTCCTCAACCTCCCGGGAACCGAGCCGGCAACCAGGGTGCTGCGGATGAACAAGTCCATCATCTTCGGCCAACTGCTCTTCCTGGGCCTTGGTGTGGTCGTTGCCACCACCTCGCTGTCAGCACTGTGGTGGATGCTCGGCGGCATGCTGGTCGTCTGTCTCGCCGGGATCCGTGCCGTCAGTGTGATTCGCCGTCGCAGGGCGAACAACCGGACCGAGAAGTCCATCAACGACTTGGTCGCTGACTACGCACCCGAATTCGCCATCTACACAGCCCGGCCCGACGACGCCTCCTACCAGGTCGCCATGTGGTTGCCGTACCTGCAGCGCACCGGCAAGAAATTCATTGTCATCACCCGCGCAGAGACCCCCAGTCTGGCCCTGGCGCAGATCACAGATGCACCGGTGATCATGCGCAAGCGCCTGGCCGGACTGGATGACTTGATCGTCCCGTCCCTGACCACAGTGTTCTATGTCAACGCATCCTCCGGCAACGGCGCGATGGTGCGCTACAACCAGCTGACCCATGTCTATCTGGGGCACGGGGATTCGGACAAGGCCCCCTCGTACAATCCGACCCATGCCATGTACGACAAGATCTACGCGGCAGGACCGGCCGCCACCAGGCGCTACGGCGATCACGGCGTGGTCGTCGATGCCGGAAAATTCGAGATCGTTGGACGCCCGCAGCTCGAGTTCGTCAAGGTGGCGCCACGGGGCGTGCCAGAGTACGCCACGGTCCTCTACGCCCCGACCTGGCGCGGACACGTGGACGAGACATTCCTCCACTCCATCCCGGTTGCTACCGGAATCGTCGAGTCGCTGCTTCGCACCGGCAGCACAGTGATCTTCCGTCCCCACCCCTTCAGCTACCACTTCGAGGAGGACGCGGCGATCATCGCCCGTGTCCAGGAGATGCTGGCCGCAGATGCGGCAAGCACTGGCCGCAAGCACCTTTGGGGTGCGGAAGCCGAATCCGATCTCGACATCATCGGCTGCATGAATGCCTCCGATGCCATGGTTTCGGACGTCTCTAGCGTCGTTTCGGATTACCTCTACTCGGCCAAGCCGTTTGCCATGGTCGCGGTCAACGTGCCGATTGCTGAATTTGCCTCGGAGTTCCCGATTGCCCGTGCGGCCTACGTCTTTGATTCTTCGCTGGAGGGCATGGACGAAGCGATCATCTCGATGCTCGGCAGCGACCCCATGTACAACCAACGCCTGGAACTGCGCACCGATTACCTGGGTGACTTCCCGCAGGAGGAATACGCCCAGGGGTTCATCCAAGCCGCCTCGCGCACCATCGAACTCGGCGCAGCTTCAGGTGACGAACCGGCGGAATTCGCCGAGGACGAGGACGAGGCGGCCTCCGGAGCGGAAGATTCCGACAGCCTGCCCGACGAGGCTCCGGAAACCGACGATGAAATCGCTGTCACCGACATCGAAACCGAAGCGGCCGGCCGCAGGGCGAGGGCCAAGCAACGCCGGCTCAAGAACGCACTGATGCGCGTCGCCAAGCAGGTCCTGCCGAACATCCTGGCTGCCCTGGCCCTGACCGCGGCAGCCGTCACCGATATTTCCAGCCCGTGGTTCATTATCCCGGCTACCTTGGCGATCGCGTTCTGCGTGTACGTCAACAGGCGTGGCTTCCGAAGCCAAACCCGGATGAACCAGGCTTTGGGCGCCTTCGCACCGGCCCGGGCAACGGTTGCCGCCACATTGTCCATCGGGTTGCTGGGATACGGTCACAGCGTGGCTTCGGCCATCGGCGCGGCCCTGGTGTTCCTCGGTGTCGCATTGGAAGGCCAAGCCGTGGCGGTGTGGCGGGCCGACGGCCTGCAATCTCGCAACCTCCCGGGCACCGAAAAGGCAAAGCCGTTGCCCTTCGCACGCGGCTGGGCCGCGATGGGTGGCAGCCTTATGCTCTTGGCCATGATCGTTGCAACGTACCTCGCTCCCGATCTTGGCTACCTTTACCTTGTCTTCGGCATTCTCTCCTTCGGCGTCACCGCCTTTGTTCTGATCGCCGGATTGCGCCGCCGCTACATCAACCAGGTGCTCGAGGCTCAGCTGCCCGAGCTGCTGGCCGAAGTCGCACCCCGCTTCGTTGTCTACTTCGGATCCAATATCGGGGTTTCCTACCAGCTTGGGATGTGGGTTCCGTACCTGGACCGCATCGGGGTTCCCTATATCGTGGTGACCCGCGACCTGAAAATGATGCGTGCCGCGGCCAAGGTCACTGCGGCGCCGGTCATCTATCGGCGCACCCTGGCCTCGGTGGAGACCGTGTTGGTCCCGGGGCTGACCACTGCCTTCTACGTCAACAATGCCGTGAAGAACACCCACCTGATCGAGCGGCGCGAACTTCACCATATTTGGCTTAACCATGGCGACTCGGAAAAACCGGCATGCTTCAACCCGGTCCACGCAATCTACGATGAAATCTTCTCCGCAGGACAGGCCGGCATTGACCGCTATGCCCGCCACGGCGTACACATTCCGCTGGAAAAGTTTTCCGTGGTGGGTCGTCCCCAGGTCGAGGACATTGCGCAGGGCACCGTTGGTGTCGCACCTCAGACAGTCCTCTATGCCCCCACCTGGCGTGGTCCGTACGCGGATTCGGCGGTCTATTCACTGCCCATGGGCGAACAAATCGTCGCCGGTCTGCTGGAGCGCGGTTGCACGGTCATCTTCCGTGCCCACCCGTTCAATTACAACTTCCCCGATGCTCGACGCATGATCCGCCAAGTCATAGACCTGCTGCGCGCGGATGCCGAGGTGTCAGGTCGCCAGCATGTCTTTGGGGCGGCCGCTGAAAAGGAGATGTCCTTCGTTGAGTGCTTCAACGCCTGCGACGCCATGATTTCTGATGTCTCCGCCATGGTCTCGGATTTCTTGTATTCCACCAAGCCGTTCGCGGTGGTCGCGGTGACCACCGACGAAGCCGGTTTGCATGAAACGATGCCTGCCACCACCAGCGGCTACGTCCTAGAGGGCTCGATGGAAAACTACAACGAGGTGTTGGACAAGCTGCTGGGCGACGATCCGTTGTTCCCGGTGCGTGCGGCGGTCAAGAAATACTACCTGGGCCCATTCGAATCGAACGGTTACGCCGACGCATTCCTGGATACCGCCCGCCAGAGGATAGCGTCCAGCCCAGGAGTGTTGGTCCAATGAAAACACTGAAGCATGCCCTCGGCGCAACCCTCTTGGGATTGTTGTACACACTGCCTTTGGCCGCACTCCAGTGCTTCGTGTTCTGGACCGTGCATCAATCTATTCCACAAACAATTCTGGCATTCTGCCTGTGGTTCGTGGCATTGGCACCTGTACCTGGCCTGCGTGTCCTGTCATCATTCCCCGGCATCCCGGTGGCCCACGGGCTGGGCCTGTCCAAGGTCCCCGATTTCCATCAGATGGCTCGATACTTGACCATTGGCATTGGCGTCCTCAGCCTCTTGGGCGCGGTGGTCCTCTTTTGGGAGGACTCATCCCTGCTGCATTTGGCAGCAGCGTTTGCCTCCACGCTGCTGACGCTAGTTCTCGGTGTAAGGATCCTGCTCGGCCTTCGGGGTATATCTTCCCGGAAGAACGAACTCAAGGCAGCAATCGCCAAACTGGCACCCGACGGCATCATCTACACCGGTCGCAGCGACGGCGGCACGTACCAGATTCGGCAATGGCTTCCCACCATTCAGGCCGTGCTGCCAAACGTCCTGATCGTCACCCGGGATCCGAGCGCCGCAGATACCCTTGCCGGGGCGCTGCCGGCCGGTACCCCGATCGTGACCTGCCGCGAAAACGCCGACCTCGACATGGCAATGCACAGCGGCGCGCAAATCGTGTTCTACGTGAACTCCGTTGGCAGCAACTCGACGCTGGTCAACTACAGATCGCTCCATCATGTTTACCTGGGGCACGGTGATTCGGACAAGGAAATATCCGCCCATCCGGTGCATCGCATGTACGATTCGATATTTGTCTCGGGTTGGGCTGCCATCGACAGGTACGCCGCTGCAAACGTCTCACTCGATCGCGGCCAAGCCGTGTTGGTGGGCCGGCCCCAGTTGGCCGAGCTGATACCCGAGCTTGAAGCGCGGCACATCAAGACGATGCTCTACGCGCCCACATGGTCGGGCTACAACATGGCTTCTTCGCTTAGTTCCCTGGATCGCGCCGAACCGTTCATCCAGGACTGCCTGGCCAGGGGCTTGCGGATTATTTTTCGCCCGCATCCGTTCAGCCTCGACCGCGGATTAGATGCGAAGCATGTTGCGGTCATAGACGCCCTCTTGCAGAGAAACGGCTCGAAGCATGTGGGTTCACGGCAGGCGTCGATGAAATCCTTGTACGAGCTTTTCAACGAGTCTGATGCCTTGGCAACGGATATTTCCAGCATCGTCGTCGACTACTTACCGACCCACAAGCCGATGGCGATCCTCACGGAAACTGATGACATGGCGGAGTACCGACGCCTATTCCCGACCTCGGCAAGCGCCTATCTGGCTTCCTCCCCCGATTCTCCGGGATGGCAGCAGATGTTTGAGTCCGATTCCATGTCCGCAAAACGGCAAGAACTGGCCGAGTACTATGTATCGGACACAACAGCCAATAGTTTTGACTTCGCCATTGAGGCAATCTTGGCCCGCATGGCCTCAAAGTCGTACCAACAAGAAGCTCCGGCCCTACCCGACGGTCGAAGCAGAGCTTGACAGGGAATAGACGGATGGCTGGCCCCCACGGGGGGCCAGCCATCCGTCTATTCGGCGCGTGTCTGGTCGAAGATGCCTAGATTTCTTCGTGGGCGAGGAATGAAGCCGGCGACAATGGATCGTCACGCCGAACGTCAATCACGTGGCCCGTACGGCTGCCCACCAGCGTCTCAAGGGAAGCCCTCGCTACGGTCACTGATTCAAGCAAAGTGCCCGGATCCTCCGCGCCAAATGCCTTGGTGCGCATGGGCGTCGCCGTGCGTTCAGGATTCACGCAGTTGACGCGGATTCCCTCATGCGCCCATTCGTCCGCCAACGCTTGGGTGAGGTTGACGGTGGCGGCCTTTGCCGAGCTGTAAAGGCTGTAGCCCGAACGCCCACGGGTGTATGAGCTGGAGGTGAACAGCAGAAGGGATCCCTGCGACTCGGCCAGGGCATCGTGGAAGGTCTGCGCAATGAAGACGGGGCCAAGATAGTTGATCTCTGTGGCTTGATAAATCGACTCATCGCTTTCCTCGCACAGAAGACCGCGGGGCAAAACCCCTGCGGTATTCACCACGAAGTCAACACGGCCAAGTTCGGCCAGAACCGATTCCCGTGCCTTAACCACATCGTCGCGGCGATCCACATGGGTCTTGGTAGACGAGCGCGAGAAACTCCGCACAATGCAACCGTGCATCTCAGCCATCTGGGCGACATCGTGACCGATACCGTAGGAACCACCAAACACGACCATGACCTTGCCGCTTAAGGCCGCAGTAAGCGTCGTATCCTCGAGGATGCGACGGCCGTCGTCGTTGTAGAGCTGGAAAAGCTTGTCAGCGATGTAGATGTCTATCGGTTCGGTGACCTTCATGTTGCGTTCTTCGCCTTGGACCACGCCGATCGGCACGGCTGGCGAATACTTCAACACCACGCTGCAGTCATCGGTGGCCGCGAATTTCGGGTCCTCGTTGGCTCCAACGTAGGCGTTGCGCAACGTTGTGAGCCTGAAGGCCTGGGGCGTTTGACCTCGGCGCAGTGCGGCTCGCGGAGGAACGTTGCTGATTTCAGGTAGAGATCCTGTGCCCTGGACGACCTCGATAATGGTATCGGCCGAAGGAATGGCAACGTCAACGGCTTGATACTCATCCAAGGCTGCCACGACGTCTGTCAACACACGCTGGGACAGAAGTGGTCGAACAGCATCGTGCAAAATAACGTTGCACTCTTCGTCGCCAAGAGCGGCCAATGCTGCCTGCGTTGTGTCGTTTCGGGTGCCCGAGCCTTCCAGCACGCGAGTGACTTTTGAGAAGCCGTTGGACTTCACGATTTCACGTACCCGATCCAGGTAGCCGGGCTTCATCATCACAACGATTTCATCGATGCAATCACTTTCCTGAAATATGGCCAGTGTATGTTCGATGATGGGCCTACCAGCAATCTTAATGAGTTGCTTGGGAATATCGAGGCCGACTCGTTCGCCTACTCCACCTGCCAGGATCACACCAATATTGCGCATGGGTTTGTTGGTACCTCTCGACGTTCAATGAGCCGAATACAGCCCAACCAAGATTATCAGTCGGCACCGAAGCGGCATTGCTTCTAATTGTGATGGCTGCGCGGCATTTGCCCAGCCATGGGCTTCCTAGCTGAGTTCCTTCACGATCTGGCTCAGGCTATCCAAGGTGTCCTTGAGCTTAGCAACGTGCCGTTCATCGAAGGCGCTCAGAACGCGTTTGAGTTCGGTGGTGGATATACCGGATGTCCGCGGAAGATACACGACCTCGACCTTGTCTTCCAGGTCGTCAAATTTGCCCTTCCAGTCCTCACCGATACCGAAAACGTCGACGTCGTACTTGGCAATATCCAGACGTTTTTGGTCCCAGTTGTCTTCCGGGATTGCCTCGTCAACGTATTGGATGGACCTTACGATCTCGATTCGCTGTTCAAAGGGGACAATCGGTTTCTTGCCCTTGATCGCATTGAATTCATCCGTGGATACGCCGACGATCAACCGATCGCCTTTTTCCTTCAGGCGCTTGAGGATGTTCAGGTGTCCAATGTGGAAAAGATCGAAAGTGCCATAGGTCAGGACGGTCTTTGTCATGTTCAGCTCCAATAACTGCATTGATGTGCCAGGAAGCGCCAAGCGCGAAAGTCTTAGATAACAGGTGGTCGGCCGGCCAACAGCATCCTTAGATGAGTCGACCATTTAAGTTTAGGGCGTGGTGTTGAATACCAAGGGTCCTCGCGCCATCCGGCGAGCCATCCACCGAAGTATTGGCGCACAGCACCGGGTTCCTTGCGCAACCGTGCAGTCTCAAGCAGCGCCCAACTGGAAACATACAACCAGCTGAAGGGCCAGTGAAGATTACGTTTGGCTAACCAGACTCGGTTTCGAGCATTGAGCCGGTAAAAGTCCTCGTGTCGGCGTGGATCGACGACAGGATGGCCGATCCTCATGTCTCCGGCGTACCAAACGTGGTGGCCTGTGTCCCAGACCCGCCAAGCAAGCTCGATTCCTTCGTGGGCGTACCAGAATCCGCCTGCCCATCCCCCGGTTTCCTCGAAAATATAGCGTGGCATCATCAAGCAGGTTTCACCCACATGGAAGACGCGACTGGAGACCTCGGCAGTTCGCTTGTTCAATCGCGGAATCCACCGAGTGGGATCATCGTCTCGTCCGGGGTCCGTGATCCTTGGTTGAAGCAATCCCATTTTTGAGTGCCGCTTGAATCGGGAAATGGCCTCATGCAGGAAATCGTGATCGAGAAACCAAGAGTCGTCGTCGAGGAAGCACAGGTACTCCCCCGAAACCAGCGGGACTCCCGCATTTCTTCCGGCGGGGATTCCCAAGTTTTCCTCAAGGAAATGCGCCTTCACGTTGGATGGCAATCCCACTGGATCCCACCCGTTTCCCACAACAACTACGTCGAGCGCAACATCGCGTTGTCTAAGCAGGCTCTGGAGTGCCCGGTCCAACTCTTCGGGACGATTTCCCATGGTGAGCACAACGACGCCAACGGAAGGCAAGTTTTCTGCTGACTGATTCAATGGATCACCGCAACCGCGATGAAGCCATGGTCGCGACAAAGTGCCCGAAGTTTACAAGGATCACTGCTGGCATAAGTATCCAGAGCATCCACTTTTCGGCGATGCCGGGAATGCCCACGATGGCCGAGACGATCGACAGGACGAGGATGAGAAGGCTAAGTTCCACTGCGTGGAGCATCTTGTGGAAAGGCAAGAAGCGCGAAGCAGAGCGAAGCTTACCAACCAGGCTGGTCTGCGACACCGCACGCGCCTCGGCAGTGTCAGGCAGCTTGCCCAGCCCGGCCATGCTTCGTGCTGCATGGACCATGAGGCTCTGCGAGCGGTTCAACACCAGGAACACCGAAAGGACCGCCGCGATAAAGAGCGTCGGCCATGCCTGTGCTGCATCGGCGCCTTGGGTTTGCAGCTCAAGAAATACCCGGTAGCCCAAGGCAATGGGAATCAGTGCCTCGGTGGTGTGGTGACCCACCATGTCGATGAAGATGCCGCGCGGCGACTGTGTACCCCGCCATCGAGCCACCTCGCCATCGCTGCAGTCGAAATAGAGCTGCACCTGCGACAGGACCACCGCCAATAGCGGCCCCCACACGCCGGGGATCAGCAGCGCTGCCGACATCAGCCATCCTGCCAGGATCATGATCCCGGTGACTCCGTTGGCGCTGATGCGTGTACGGACGAGGATGGCGGTCAAGTAGATGGAGATGTGGCGCAGGTAGAGTTCCGCGGTCCAGTGCTCGGCGTTGCGCCGGGCACGGACTTCGGGAGGCTGGCAGACCGCGCGCAGCTGCTCGAGCGTCGGGTTGCTGGGCCGGATGGTCTCGTTGTTCATGAACGCACCCGGCCCCGGTCCAAAGTGCCTTGGGCGCCAAGGATACGGCCCTTGACGAAACCAACCGCCCATGGGAAATGGATGGACGGGAAAACACCGAGCATCAAAAGTCTTTCCTTCAGGGTGGTGCGCTTACCGGTCATGGTTGCATAGACCACAAGCGCGGCATATCCCACCGGCGCGAGCTTGAGCAGGTTCAGTGCGATCCGCACAGCTGTAGGCGCCTCGGCAGTCAGCCAAGGGTCAATGATCCAGGCAATGGCACCCAGGGTGGTCCCGAGAACCATGACTGGCGGAAGATCGTGACGGATGGATTTTCCATCGGGGTAACGACGTGACAGTTCGCCCCGCCACACACCGGAAGCGTATGACTGGGCAGCAAGGGTCTTGTAGTTGTCGCGAGGGTAGTACCCGGTCTCGAGTTCGGGATCGAACCAGACCTTGTATCCGGCCTGGCGGATGCGCAGGCAAAGCTCCCAGTCCTGGGCGCGGTGAAGTGACTCGTCGTAGTAGCCGACCTCCTCGAAGACCTCGCGTCGAAAGATGCCAAGGTAGGCCGACTCGGCGGGCCCTTCCGGAGCGCCGCTGTGGTAGGCGGCCCCGCCCAGTCCCCAGGGGGAGTGGTAAGCGGCGGCAACAGCCCGTTGCAGAGGGTTCTTGCCCCGTGCATCCATGAGCCCACCTACATCGTGTGCGTCAACACGGAAGAGGGTTTCGATGCCGCGCGCAGTGTATCCGGGTGCCAATTCGCTGTGGGCATCCACGCGCACCACGATCGGATATTTTGAAGCAGCGATAGCTAGGTTCAACCCAATAGGTGTGCGACCCTGAGGATTCAGGACAAGCTTGACCCTTGCATCCTCTGTAGCCAAGTTTGCGGCGACATCATCCGTCGAATCAACGCTGGGCCCTAGGGCGAGAACAATCTCCTTCTCGCCGGCATAGTCCTGGTCAAGGATGCTGGCCACGGCATCGCGCAGGTAATCGGCTTCATTGAGAACCGGCATTACATAGGAAACGCCCAAAATCTTTGTAGCAGTCACTTCTTCTTCGCCTTGTAGGCATCGACAACGGTCTTGGAGTCCCCGTCCATCATCAAGACGCCCTTCTCAATCCAGATCACCCTGTTGCAGGTATCCAGGATGGAGTTCATCGAATGGGAGACCAAGAATATGGTTCCTGCGTTCTCCCGGATTTCTCGGATCTTGGCCTCGCTTCGCTTGCGGAAGCGGGCGTCACCAACCGCCAACGCCTCATCAACGATGAGGATGTCGTGCTGCTTGGAGGCAGCGATGGCAAACTTCAGTCGGGCCGACATGCCGGAGCTGTAGGTGCGCATGGGCAGGTCAATGAATTCCTCGAGTTCCGCGAACTTGGTGATGTCTTCGCGCATCTCATTGATTTCCTGGCGATTGTAACCGAGCGCCAGGCCGCCAAGCATGATGTTCTTGTCACCGGAGAGGTCAGGAATCAATGCCGCGCCAACGCCCAGCATATTTGGACGCGAGGAAGCATAGACCGATCCCTCTGCGGGCGTGGTGAGACCCGTAATGGTACGCATCAGCGTTGATTTGCCTGAACCGTTCGAGCCAATCACGCCAATGGATTCATTTTCGTAGGCCACGAAAGAGACACCCTTGACGGCATGGACTTCTCGGATGCCACGAGTTGAAGATTGCAGAAGGCGTTTGGCCCCCGCTGCACCCGCAGATTTGCCACTCGAATAGACCTGGTACTTGACGTGAAGGTTATCGACAATGACGACGGGGGTACGTGTCTCGTCAAATTCCATCGATTGATTGGAAGATGGGGAATCGGCCGGCACATCGTAGACGGGCTCAGGCTCGAACCTGCCGTGCAGCCGGGGATTGATCAGATCATCGAAACTAGTCAACTCGACCATAGCGCTCCTCGGCAGCCCAGAAATAGATGGTGCCTCCAACAAGGGCAACGACTGCCCAGACTGACAAAACGATCCAGTAGAACGACGGATATTCCACACCGTTCATGATGGAACCGCGGGCAATTTGCAACGCTTGGTAGAGCGGATGGAAGTCAAACATACGCACCAGGACCGGGAATGCATTCAAGATGCGGTCGACTCCGAACAGTACGCCTGAGGTGTAGAAGAGAATTCTGGTGATCAACGGGAGGATTTGGGTGAAGTCGCGAACATGCACGGTGAGCCTGGCACAGACAAGGGCCATGCCTGTATTGAACATGGTGAAGATGATCAGCAATGGAATGATCATTAGCCAGCTCAGCTTTGGAGTTGTTCCTAGGATCATGCAGTAAATGAACATGACACCTAGCATCGGCACCAGCGTCAGGAACTGTTGAATTACCGATGCGATGGGCAAAGTGATTCGGGGGAAGGAAAGAGACTGAACCAAGGCTGCATTGCCCGTGATCGATTTCGCTCCTGAGTTGACAGAACCGGTGAAGAATTCAAAGAGGAAGACGCCGATGACAACATAGACCGGGAAGTCGTGCGGCTTGCTTGCTTGCAGGAGCCCAAAAATGGCCCCGTACATAAGCGCGTTCATTGTCGGCTTGATGACAACCCAGAGCATGCCCAATCGATTGCGCTGGTTTGATGCATGGAGTCGACTTCTGGCCAGCTCAAACGCAAAGTCGCGTCTGGCCCACGCCTGCTTCAGATAGCTCACCAGGCTCGGACGAGCACCAACCCTGTTCAGGCCGTACTGCGCCGCATATTCGGCAGCTGTCATAGTTTTCGTTACCTCGTTGATCACGGTATTCCCGTCGGCTTTGGCCGGCGAACCTCTTGAAGTCTAGTAGATGCACATGCTGAAGACCGATTGGCATCGACGCTTATCACGATGTGTGATCTATGCATCACTTCTCAATGCTCTAAATTTGCACTGTCCAAATAGGCCTTGAAGGTGTCGGTTCGAAGCGCCTTGCCTATTTCCTCGATGGCTTTTTCATCACGAAGTTCGATCGACTCCCCGCCAGGAGACATACTGCTTCCGGCTGTTGGCAACGTGAACATTTGGATTCCAGATGCTCGCAAGTCCTTCAACTGAAGTCCCAGTCCGGCGGCCGTTGCTGCATCAAAACCATCATCCAGCGAAAGATACGGGGAGATCTTGTCGATGACCTCATAGATCGTCGCCGGATTTGTCAGCGTGTTCTTGGAGAGCAACTCATTGATGACGGCCTTGATGAACTTCTGCTGGTTTTTCACGCGTTGGTAATCGCCGTCGACGAAGGGCTTTCGTTCGCGGACGAACCTCAGTGCCTGATTGCCCTTAAGCACGACATCACCGACAGGGTAAAAGTACTTTTTGTTGTCTGTCGAGTAGAACTCGATGTCATTGTGAACGGTGACTCCGCCAAGTGCGGTTGTGAGTTCCTTGAAGCCGTCGAAATCAATCATGGCTACATGGTCGATTTTGGTATCTAGCATGCCTTCGATTGTTTGAACCACAAGAGGGACTCCACCCAGTGCCATTGATGCATTGATCTTTTGCCGCCCATACCCGGGGATGTCGGTGTAGAGATCCCGCACGATTGACATCACGTATACGCCCTTGCGGTCCTCCGGAATGTGCATCAGCATCATCGAGTCTGACCGCTGATCCGTTCCACCGCCCTGAAGCAAGTCCGACGTCTCAGTGCCGTCCGCGCCGTGGTCGACGCCCAGCAACAGGAAATTCAAGGAACCATCATCGGGGTTCTTGATCGGGCGCAATTCCTCGTCGGGGAAGGCCTCTGCAATTACCTGCGTCTTGTTGTTGAATGTTTGGGCAAGACTACCCAGATACGTGCTGGCCACAACCGCCGCCACGACCACCACGGCGATCGCGCTCAAAAGCACGACCAGGCCGGTACGTTTTTTTCGACGAGCCAGCCGCCGCGGTAGGTAACCGCCCTTAAATTCTCTATTGTCAGTCAATCAAAGTCTCCATAAAACCGGAACGAGAAGCCTTGGACGACTCGAGGCAATGTTTCGGTCGACAACTTTCGCACAACCAAAGCAAGGCTAACCAACACCCCTGTGAGGATGCTGAGTTAGCCTTGCCAACTAAAAGAATCCTAGCGCCCGGCGACGAATTCCTTGAGCCATGGAAGGAGTTCCGGACCGATGTCCGGCCGCTCCGTTGCCAAAGAAATCACAGCCTGAAGGTAGCTCAGCTTGTCGCCAGTGTCATATCGCCGGCCCCGGAAGACGACGGCGTGAACGCCACTACCCGG
Organism: Arthrobacter sp. C2; assembly: GCA_024207135.1. GTDB lineage: Bacteria > Actinomycetota > Actinomycetes > Actinomycetales > Micrococcaceae > Paeniglutamicibacter. The sequence continues at coordinate 1,125,862 of CP042428.1, forward strand.
GCCTTCTGCAACAGCCAAGGTTTCTAGCGCATCGGTCAACTGGATTTCATTTCCGCGCCCAGGCTTGGTCTCTTCCAAAACATCGAAAACACGCGGGTGAAGGACGTAACGTCCGATGACCGCGAGGTTTGACGGGGCATCCTCAACTGCGGGCTTTTCCACCAACCCGTTGACCTTGACGTAATCTTCGCCGTTTACGGCCGAGACATCAGCGCAACCGTAAGCGCTAATCTGTGCTGGATCCACTTCCATAAGCGCGATAACCGAACCACCGGTCTTCTCCTGCACGTCGATCATGATCGAGAGAAGCTCGTCCCGTTCGTCAATGAGGTCATCACCGAGCAGGACAGCGAAGGCCTCGTCTCCAACATGCTGTTTGGCGCAGAGCACGGCGTGTCCGAGACCCTTCGGGTCACGCTGTCGGATGTAGTGGATATCTCCCAGAGCCGTGGCGCCCTGCACCAGCTGCAATTTCTCGGTGTCGCCCTTGGCCTCGAGGGTCGCTTCGAGGGAAGGGACCCGGTCAAAGTGATCTTCCAGCGCCCGCTTGTTTCGCCCAGTGATCATCAGTACATCGGTAAGTCCGGCCTTTGATGCCTCGGCAACAACGTATTGAATGGCTGGCTGGTCAACGACGGGCAGCATTTCCTTGGGCATTGCCTTGGTCGCAGGAAGGAAACGCGTCCCCAAACCTGCCGCAGGAATAACGGCCTTAATTACACGCCTACTTTGAGTCATGCCTTCGACTTTACGTCATTCAATGCACAAACATCGAAACGCTTTAGACCTATTGCGAGCTGCTTCGCAGCCTCTTGAGCACAGTTCTCGGCAAGTAGTCCGCAACGTCCCCCCCAAGAGATTGGACTTCCTTCAACAGGGAGGAGGACAAATGCGTGTAGCGATTATCGGCGGCCAGAAACACTGTTTCCACACCGGTCAGGTGGCGGTTCATGACCGCCATGGGGGTTTCATACTGGTAGTCAACAGTGGACCGAAGTCCCTTGACGATCGCATCGGCCCCATGCAGCTTGCAAAAGTCGGCGAGCAGTCCGTCACCCATGGGCTCAACACTGACACCGCGCAGTCCCCCAATGGTTTCCCGAACCATTTCGAGGCGTTCCTCGGGTTCGAAAAGATATTTCTTGGCATAGTTGGTTGACACCGCCACGATGACCTCGTCAAAGAGGTTGCTGGCACGGGCAATGATCTCAACATGACCATTGTGGATGGGGTCAAAGGACCCGGGGCAGACGGCTCGACGCATACCTTGCAATCTATCAACTGGGCTATGGGCACAGTTGCTTCCGATGGTTTGATGACACAACGTGTCGTTTCCCGATGGATTGCCCACGGAGCCGGTCGATGACGGGATAATGGGGGCATGTCCTCATTCGAATTCCCTTGGCAGCGCATGGCTGCAGGCGCCAACCTTCTCTCCCCCAACGGCGCTCTTGGTGTCACCATCTTCGAGGAGATCACCACCCTTGCTGCGAAGCACCAGGCCATCAACCTGGGACAAGGATTCCCCGACACCGACGGGCCTAGCCTCTTCAAGGACAAAGCAGCCCACGGTATTTCGGGAAACCTTAACCAATATGCCCCAGGATCTGGAATACTCCCCCTCCGCACGGCCATCTCGGATCACCAAAAACGCTTCTACGAATTGGACGTCAACCCCGAGGACGAAGTGGTCGTCACCACTGGTGCCACCGAAGCGATCGCCGCTGCCATTCTGGCTTTCGTGAAGCCCGGAGACGAGGCAATCACCTTTGAGCCGTACTACGACTCCTACGGTGCAACCATCGGCTTGGCTGGCGGAGTCCACAAGACTGTCGCGCTAAACGCGCCGGATTTCCAGCCGGACCTCACGGAACTCCGCAAGGCGTTCAACGCGCGCACACGGATGGTGGTGTTGAACAACCCACATAATCCCACCGGTGCCGCCTTTGGCCGGGAGCTGCTCGCCGAGATCGTTGCCTTGGCCAAACAGCACGATTGCCTCATCGTCTCGGATGAGGTCTACGAGCATCTCACTTTTGGTTTTACCCATGTCCCTATCGCCACCCTTCCTGGGGCCTGGGATCGCACCATCACCATTTCATCGGTGGGCAAGACCTTTTCCTTTACCGGTTGGAAGGTCGGCTGGGCCACCGGACCTGCCGATCTTGTTGCGGCCGTACGAACGGTCAAGCAGTTCCTTAGCTATTCCTCCGGCACGGCATTCCAACCGGCAGTTGCCGAGGCGCTCGCCAGCGAGACCAGCTTCTTTACGGACTTCGCCCATGATCTTGGTGAGCGCAGCGAGATACTGGCCAAGGGCCTTCAATCGGCTGGAATGACGGTTTTCCGTCCGAAAGGAACCTACTTCATCGTCGCCGACGTGGCACCCCTCGGTTTTCACAACGCATTGGAGCTGGCGCGCCAAATGCCCGAAAAGATCGGTGTCGCAGGCATCCCGTTGTCCGTCTTCTGCCACGAAGAGGGCGCGGAGCGCACGCGCACTCTGATGCGGTTTGCCTTCTGCAAGAAACCAGAGCTTCTCATCGAGGCCTCCCGGCGGCTGTCCCAGCTCACGACAAAGCTGGGTGGCTGAACATGGTGCAACGTGCCAGCCGCTGGCTCAGCAACCTCAGGGCCCACGCCACCTTGGAGGAGGACGCCTTCGTTACAGGAGCATGGGTCCTGACCTTGGGCGGCGCGGAACAATCCCACGTCAATGTGGATCACCCCGAGCAGATCTTCTACGAGTACCTTCGACGACTAGCCAACCATGTGGACGAGCAGGCCGCGCCCGGAGCCCCAATGCGGGTCCTTCATCTCGGGGCCGGCGCACTGACCTTGGCACGCTACATCGAGAAAAAGCGCCCACGAAGCCAGCAGGTAGCCGTAGACCTCGAACGTGAACTACTCGACTTTGTCCTGGAGGCCCTCCCCATGGGTGACCCCAAGAATCTCAAAACGATTATTGGGGACGCTCGGCGGGTACTGACCGAGGAATTGGCCGATGAGAAATTCGACATCATCGTCTTGGATATCTTCAGCGGCTCCGGGGCACCGCATCATTTGACCGTTCCCGGCTTCTATTCCGAGATGAACGCGTTGCTTCGGCCCGGCGGGATCGTGCTGGTGAACGTGGGCGACGATCCGCCATTTTCCTTTGCCGACTCCCAGATCCAGGCCATGTCACAGGTCTTTCAAACGCTCATCGCCAGCGCCCCGACCGAGATCTTTTCCCGAAAGTATCCGGGAAACATGATTCTGGCCGGCAGCCAATCAAAAATCGACATGGCCATGGTGGATCGGTTGCGGGCCGCGGGCCCGCACCCGGGAACGGTGCTATTCGGCAGCGACCTGGATGGGTTCGGCAAACCATAACCGGGTTTCGCCGTATTTCTTGTCGTCGAACTTCTCCAGGCCCGCGGGCCAAGTGGGCTCGGCGGATCGGGCCGAGCGTTCCACCACCACGGTTGCCCCGACGTCGAGCACCAGTGATACCTTTTCCAGGGTCTTGGCAAGCTCTTCGTTTGTCAGCGGGTAGGGCGGATCCATGAACACCAAGTCCCAGGTCTTTCCTGTGCTGCCTCCGGGTACCGGCGCAAAAGAATCCAGGACCGAATCGACCGAGCCGCGGCGGACGCTGACCAGGTCATTGCGCAGGGCCTTGTTGACGAGTCCGGCGTTGGCCTGGCATACGGCGACTGCCTTGGGCGCAAGCTCCACGAGCAAGACGGAGCGGGCCCCGCGGCTTGCTGCTTCGACGCCCAGTGACCCGGCGCCCGCGTATAGGTCAAGGACCCTGGCATTGGCCAGCACGTCGTAGCTCTCAAGCCGGGAAAACAACGCTTCCTTGACGCGATCGGTGGTCGGCCGGGTGGAGTCCCCCGGCACGCTCTTCAGTGGTGTGCCTCCGGCGGCGCCGGCCACAATACGACTCATGGTGGATCTATCCCCTTTCCAGGAATGCTTGCATGTCTTCGTCTACCCATTCCTCAACGGCGGCCTGCAACCCGGGATAGGAGCCGAGCCCGCCGCCGCCGTCCACGATGGCCTCGGCGGCATCTCGAGCCCGGGAGATGAGCTTGGCGTCCTTCATGACGCGCAGGACCTTGAGCGTGGACCGGGAGCCGGACTGACTCGCCCCCAGGATGTCGCCTTCACGGCGTTCGTTCAGGTCCGACTCGGCCAGGAGGAATCCATCTGTGGTGGATTCAACCGCCCGCAGCCGCACCACCGAGGGATGCTCCGCGTCCAGCCACGTGGTCATCAGGCAGGTGCCTGGTAGGCCGCCTCGCCCGACGCGTCCACGCAATTGGTGCAATTGCGAGATCCCGAAATTCTCCGCATCGATGATCACCATGAGTGTGGCGTTGTGCACGTCCACCCCGACTTCGATCACCGTGGTCGAGACCAGAATGGAGGCGCGGCCGCTGTCAAAGGCATTCATGGCCTCGGCTTTTTCGTCGCTGGCCATGCGCCCGTGTATGGCGCGGATATCGGTGTTCGCAAAGATTGGCATGTTGGTCAGTATGTCCAGCATCTTCTCGACGGTCATCGATGCCGGCTTCGCGCTGGCATCCGAGCTCGCGTCGTTGGCACCGAGTTCAACGGGCATCGGCAGGAAATCGTCCTCGACGGCCTTCTCGCTGATGCGCGGACACACCACGTACACCTGGTGGCCCTTGGTTGTTTCCTCTGCGATGCGGGCAAAAAGCCGTTCCTGCATCCGTGGCACTTGGAGTGGAACCAGATGCGTTGCAATGGGTGCCCTGCCCGGGGGCAGGGTTTTCATCAGGCTGACTTCAAGGTCGCCAAAGACGGTCATGGCCACGGTGCGCGGGATCGGGGTGGCCGTCATGACCAGCATGTGGGGCGGTGTGTCCGCCTTTGATCGCAAAACGTCACGTTGCTCGACACCAAAGCGGTGTTGCTCGTCAACAACCACCAGGCCAAGGTCCACGAAACCAACCGCGTCCGAGAGCAGTGCGTGTGTGCCCACCAGGATTCCTGTTTCTCCCGAAGCGGCACCAAGCAGCACGCGTTTGCGGTCGGCGGTCCCGGCCGATCCGGTCAACACGTCCACACGGGTAGCGCGGGGATCCGATCCAAGTTCACCTCCAGCGCCCAGGGAGCCAAGCAATTTCCTGATCGATTGGTAGTGCTGTTGTGCGAGCACTTCGGTGGGTGCAAGCAAGGCGGTTTGCCCGCCGGAGTCAATGACCTGCAGCATCGCCCGCAGCGCCACCAGTGTCTTGCCCGAGCCGACTTCCCCCTGCAAGAGACGATTCATGGGGTGGCCGCGGACGAGATCTTCCGCGATTTCCATGCCAGCCAACACCTGGCCGTCGGTGAGGGTGAAGGGAAGAGAGTTGTCGAAGGCTTCCAGCAGGCCTGCCGGGGCTCCGTGCCGGGCAATTGCCGGCTGTTGCATCCGGTGGGCGCGGCGTTGGGCCAGCGCGAGCTGGAGCAAGAAGGCTTCCTCGAAGGCAAAGCGTTTTCTGGCCGCATAACCTTGGGCAACGGTCTGTGGTCTGTGGATGTTTTCAAAGGCCGTGGCCCTGCCCGGGATTCGTTGGGATTCCAGGACCTGTTTTGGAATGAATTCCTCGAAAATCTCCGGTCGGACGCGGGAAAGCACGAGCTCCATGGTCTCCCGGATCTTCTTGTTCGGGAACTTGGCGGTGGCCGGGTAAATGGGAATGGGCCGTGGATCGGCTTCTTCTGCCGTGTCGAGCAAGGAGTATTCGGGGTGGGTGAGTTCCAGGTGGTTGCGGTAGATGGTCACCTTGCCGCTGAACATGGCGGTGGAACCGACCTGCAGGTCACGCTTGGCTTCGTATCCGTTGAAAAAGGTCATCCGCAAGGTCGACTGTTCGGGTCCCAAAGCGTCGCTGACGACAACTTCAAGCAGGAATCCTGACCGCGAGTGCATGCGCCGCTGGTTCACCGATTTCACTTCGGCGACAATCGTGACGTCCTCCCCGACGGGAAGTGCCGAAATCCTGGATAGCTCCCCGATTTCCATGTAACGACGGGGGAAATGTCCCAGCAGCTGACCGACCGTGGTGTATCCGAACGCGGTTTCCACCTTGCGTGCGGAAGCAACGCCAAGGACGGAGTCTAGTGGCGTATTGCTGGTGAAGTCTTGGTCATCCGTCATGCGTGCAAAGGTCGGTCACCGAGACGTTGACCGGAGTGCCCAGGCTTCGGATGACTTCAAGGGCGCTCTCGGCTTCGGGTACGTGCACGTGGACCCGCCAGCGGTATCCGTCTTCGGTGGGGTTGACCGGGCTCATGATGACGGAGTCGCCGATGGTGTCCAGCTGCCCGCGCAAGGTGGCCGCGCCCAAGGCATCGAGGCTGATGGTGCACATGACCTCTACGCCGGTTTCCGGGGAGACATCCTGGTGGATGTGGGGGTCCTGGATGTCGTAGCCGTGCAGGTTCGAGTATTCATCGGGGTCGATGAAGTGTCCAAGAAGGGAACCGCGAAGTTCATCCAGGATGATCAGCATGCCCACGGCGCCGGCGTCAACGATCTTGGCCTTGTGCAGTGCCCCGAGCTCGTTCTCCGTGGCCACCACGGCCGCCTCCGCCGCGACGCAGAGGGCATCGAGCAGTTCAACGAGCGCGGCCTTGCTTTCCGGCTCCAATTCGCTGGCGCGGTGGGTGGACCGGGCGGTGGTGGCGACGACCTCCATGACCGAGAGCATGGTTCCGGAAACCGGGTCGCTCAGGGCAGACCATGCCCTGACTTTGCCGCGCTCCAGTGCGGTGGCCAGCGCAGGGGCTGTCATTCGTTCCACTCCGCAAAGGGGTTCTGCCAGGCCGGCCAGGAAGACTGCAAGCAGCGTTCCCGAGTTTCCGCGTGCCGATTCCATGGCAGCGCGCGATGCCATGGTCAGAAGCTCACCAATGTTTTCGGTTTCCAGCTTGGAAATCGCGTCGTGGGCGCTGCGTGCGGTCAGGTAGAGATTGCTGCCGGTGTCCCCGTCCGCGACCGGGAAGATATTGATCGCATTCAGGCGGTCGCTATGGTTTCCCAGGCTCTTGACCATTCGTTCAAGCCACGTTGATATGGCCTTTGAATTGGCATGGATTTTTTGGTTCATGGTGTGAGTGATCACTGGATCCTTAGAGACCGTTGTCCTCTACAAATTGTCCCACCTTGTCCTGCTTCAAGGCGTCTGCAAAGTCCGAAATCACTGCCATGTCGGGAATGACGATGGACTGGCCATCGGCGGAACGTCCCGTTCCCTTGTTGGGGAGCGTGAAGAAGTGCATGTCGCTGGAACGCACGTTGGCCATGGTGGTTCCCAGCTTGGCAACCTTGACTGCATCGAGGGTCTCGTCGACTGCAACATATGGCGCGAATTCCTTGACCGTCTCGGAGATCTTCGCGGGATCCGTCAAAGTTTCCTTGGACATCAAGGTGCTCATGACCGCCTTGACGTAAAGCTGCTGGTTGCGCACGCGCTGGTAGTCGCCATCCTTGAACGCGTAGCGTTCACGGACGAATGCCAGTGCTTGGTCGCCATCAAGGGTCTGCACTCCCTTGGGGAACGTCATGCCCTTGGAGGTTCGTGGGCTGAAAGCGATCGGGTTGTTGATCTGGACTCCGCCGAGCGCGTCGGTAAGTCCCTTGAACCCTTCGAAGTCAATAGAAGCCACGTGGTCAATACGTGTGTCCAACAAGCCCTCAAGTGTTTGCACGGCCAGCGCCACTCCGCCATAGGCAAAGGCGGCATTCACTTTCGCCTTGCCGTGCCCCGGAATGTCCAACCAGGTGTCGCGCATGATCGAAGTGACGTAGACACCTTCGCGGTTCGCCGGTATGTGGACGAGCATCATGGTGTCAGAACGGCCGCCGTTGGGCAGCGAGGCAAAGTTCTCTTCGCCCTGGTCCTTGGCGCGGGTGTCATTGCCCAGGAGCAGGATGTTGACCGCGTCCTTGGCGGCCTCCGCCTTTTGCGGGCGCAGGGTTTCCTCTGGAAATACGTCCGTGAGCTTGGTGGTGTTGTTGTCAAAGCTGCGAGCAAGCGAGAACAGGTACCCCCCGGCTACGAGAAGTGCAATGAGCACCAAAGACACGGCACCCAACAATATCATTAGACCGGTGCGTTTCTTCTTCTTTGGTGATTCGTAGCCTGTGTCCTCGAAGGACCCGTTCAGATGTGTCATCCATGCCTCTCTAGCAAATACTCCTTTACATCCTAGTCATGTCCCACGACCGGTAGGCTGTTTAAGTGCCCAGATTGATTTTTAGTAGCCAAGATTCCCATAACTCACAGTCGGCTCCCAGAAAATATACAGCCAGAAAGACCCGTGGAGTTCGGTTTGCCACCGTTACGGTCGCCTCGCTCGCGGGATTCCTTGTCCTTTCCGGTTGCGCTTCCATTGCCAACGTCCAGCCCGCGGACGATGCCGGCAACCCGTTGTGTGCCGAAATGATGGTGGTGCTTCCGCCGGAGATCTCGGACCAGCAAAAGCGCCAGACCAATAGCCAAGCCACCGCAGTGTGGGGCGACCCTGCCCAGTTGGTGCTGCGTTGCGGGGTCACTCCCCCGCCCCCGTCAACCGATCCATGCGTCAGCGTGAACGGGGTTGACTGGTTGGCCAAGGAAGGCGACGAGGCGTGGACCTTGACCACCTACGGGAGGATCCCGGCCACCGAATTGGTGTTCGATCCCAACGTGATTCCGTCAAGCACGGTTCTGGCGACCCTATCGTCAGCAGCGTCAAAGATTCCTGCGGCGCGCACGTGCTCGACTGTGAGCAAGACCGTGGACGTCCCCTAGCAAAGTTGCTGGAACATGAAAAGAGGGGTGTTTAGCCAAGGTCTACTTGGTTAAACACCCCATATTCATTCGGCACGGTTCTTAGCGAAGACCAGTCTTGCGGTTCAGTCCGAGGTGGATCAATTCGTCAATGAGTTCCGCGTATCCCAACCCGGTTTTGGACCACATGTGCGGGTACATGCTAGACGGGGTGAAGCCGGGCATGGTGTTGATCTCGTTGATGATCCACGTGCCATCCGGCGTGTAGAAGAAGTCGACACGCGACAGGCCCTCGGCATTCACGGCGTCGAACGCGTCGGCTGCAAGACGACGCACTTCCTCTGTGGCTGCCGCATCAAGGACCGCGGGGCAGCTGAGTTGAGCGGCAGCCCCGTCAACGTATTTGGCGTCAAAGTCGTAGAAGGTGTGGCCGGAGTTGTCCACCACGATCTCCCCGGGCATCGATGCACGTGGCGGCAGAGAGCCTCGTCCCTCAAGGACGCCGCACTCGATTTCGCGACCTACGATGCCCGCTTCCACAATCACCTTTGGATCGTGTATGCGAGCCGCCTCGATGGCTGCAACAAGTCCATCAGGAGTGTCCACCCGGCTGATGCCCACGGACGAACCTGCACGGGCCGGTTTGACGAATAGCGGGTATTCCAGCTCATTGACCGATTCCAGGCAGGCAGCTTGGTCGCGTTCCCATTGCTTGTCATGGATGACAACGTAGGGTCCTACCGCGAATCCGGCGGCCTCAAAGACCACCTTCATGAAATGCTTGTCCATGCCAATGGCACTGGCGGCAATACCCGAACCCACATAGGGAACGTCCACCATTTCCAGCATTCCCTGCAAGGATCCGTCCTCGCCGAATGGGCCATGTAGCAAAGGGAACACCAAGTCAATGTCGCCAAGGCTGCGCACGGCGTGCGCTGCATCCGAGGCGAGCAGTTCGTGGCTTCCCGGCTCGCCCGTCAGGCGCAGGACCTCGTTGCCTGCGGTCACCTCGGGCTTCTGGCTGTTGGCCAGCGACCAGGTGGTGACGTCCTGGTCCACCAGGGTCCAGGCTCCCTCGCGGGTGATGCCCACTGGCACGACCTCGTACTTGTCGCGGTCGATGGCTTCAAGAACGCCGGCGGCGGTGACGCAGCTGACCGGGTGTTCGGATGAGCGACCGCCAAAGAGCAGCATCACCCGGGGCTTGTGGTTGTTCACTTGACTCATTTGAGTTCACCTTCAGACTTTAATTGACGCCCCAGCAGGCGTGCTCCCATGTTCTCCACGCTCAGCGTGCCTTCCAGAACCATGACCACGGCCTCGGTAATGGGTACTTCTACGTCGTGGCGCGTCGCGAGGTCCAACACGGCCCGCCCCGACTTGATGCCTTCGGCGGTCTGCGACATGCGGTCGTTGACCTCGTCCAGGTAAAGGCCCTGGCCCAATAGCCGGCCCGCGGTGTTGTTGCGCGAGAGCGAGGATGAGCAGGTAGCGACCAGGTCACCCAGGCCGGCAAGGCCGGAAAGGGTTTCATAGCTTCCACCAAGCGCCAAGGCGAGGCGCGTGGTCTCGGCAAGGCCACGGGTAATGATTGAGGACTTGGTGTTGTCGCCCATGCCCAGTCCGTCGCAGATGCCTACGGCCAAGGCAATGACGTTCTTGGCAATGCCCCCGATTTCAACGCCAATGACGTCGGTGTTGGTGTATGGGCGGAAGTAGTCAGTGGAGCAGAGCGTGGCTATCCACGTGGCCGTCTCGATGTCGGTGCAGGCCACAACCGAGGCTGTTGGCTGCTTGCGTGCGATTTCCATGGCCAGGTTGGGTCCCGAAAGGACCGCGATTTGTTCAGGGGAAATTTCCACCTCGGCGGAGATCACTTCGCTCATGCGGGCATCGGTGTCGCGTTCAAGGCCCTTCATCAGGGACATGAGCACCGCGTCGGGTTCCAGGAATTCCTTGAAGGAACGCAGTTGCTCGCGCAGGCTTTGGGCCGGGACTGCCAGGACCACCAGTTCGGCGCGCGCAAGGACCTCGGCGGTGCTGGATGACGAGGTGATGTTGCCGGGGAGCTTCGTTTCGCGCAGGTAGCGGGAGTTGGTGTGGCGCGTATTGATCTCAGCCGCCACCTCGTCGCGACGGGCCCAAATCATGACCTCAGTGCCTGCATCGGCTCCGGAGTCGGCAAGCACCTTGGCAAAGGTGGTCCCCCAGCTTCCGGCGCCCATGACGGCAATCTTGCTTGGTGCGGGCCTCATCTATTTGTCCTTTGTTTCGTTCGTCGGGGCCCCGTTGTCGAAATTGCGGCCCTGGGCGGCCTGGCCGTGGTCCGCCGGATCCCAAAGGACCTCCGGTGGATTCTGGCCACGCAAGACGCCCACATCCTTGGCAATGGCTCGCATGATCCGTTCGGTGGCCTCGAGGAGGACTGTTCGGGTCAAGGGGACATCCCGCAAGTCGTCAAGGTCGACAGGATCCCCGGCCATGACCGTTACCCGCTTGCGGGGAAAGAGCTTCAGACCCTTGGCATAGCGGGGGAACAATTCCTGGGCACCCCAGTGCGCCATCGGAATAACGGGAGCACCGGTCTGCAGGGCCAGCCGCGCAGCACCGGTGTGCCCACGCATGGGCCACAGGTCCGGATCCCGGGTCAAGGTGCCCTCGGCGTAAATGACGATGACGCCGTGGGCATCAAGTACCTCACGTGCGGCCTTCAGCGACTGGGATGCTCCTGCGGAGGTGCGGGCCACGGGAACCTGTCCGGTGTTGCGCAGGATCGTGCCGAGCACCGGCACCTTGAACAAGGATTCCTTGGCCAGGTACCGCGGGTAGCGCTTGGAGCTGTAGATCGCGTGGCCCACGACCAGCGGATCGATTTCCGTGACGTGGTTCGGGCACAAGATGAACCCGCCTTCGGGGAGCTTGTCGAAGTCCCGCCACGTTCGGCTGATCATGAGGTTCATGACCGGCCGAACGATTCCGGCCGCTATTGCAAACGCGGTTTTTGTACCGCGAGATTCTTTCATGCAAGTCAGCCTATGCGGATCAGGCGATTTCATTCATCTCGACGCGCGCACCCAAGTCAGTGAGCTTGTCCATGAACTTTTCGTACCCGCGGTTGATCAGTTCGATCCCGGTGACGTGGCTCGTGCCTTCGGCAGCGAGCGCGGCAATCAGGTGCGAGAATCCGCCCCGCAGGTCCGGGATGTCAATGTCAGCGCCAACCAGCGGGGTCGGCCCGGTGATCACGGCGGAGTGCTGGAAGTTGCGCTGGCCGAAACGGCACGGGATCGCGCCGAGGCATTCGCTGTGCAGTTGGACGCGGGCGCCCATTTCCACCAAGGCGTTGGTGAAGCCGAAACGGTTCTCATACACGGTTTCGTGGATGATCGAAACGCCGGTGGCCTGGGTCAGCGCCACAACGAGGGGTTGCTGCCAGTCGGTCATGAAGCCCGGGTGCACGTCTGTTTCCAGGATGAGCGGCTTGAGCTCCCCGCCCGGGTGGAAGAAGCGGATTCCGCCATCGGTGACCTCGAACTCGCCACCGATCTGGCGGTAGGTGTGAAGGAAGGCGGTCAGGTCGCGCTGCGCTGCGCCTTCGACGTAGATGTCGCCCTTGGTGACCAATGCGGCGGATGCCCAGGAGGCGGACTCGTTGCGATCGGGCAGTGCCTTGTGGTTGTAGCCACTGAGGCGTTCGACACCGATGATGCGAATGACGCGGTCGCGGCCGACCGTGATGATGGCGCCCATTTTTTGGAGCAAGGAGATGAGGTCAAGGATTTCCGGCTCAATGGCCGCGTTTTCGACCTCGGTGGTGCCCTTGGCGCGCACGGCGGTCAGCAGCACCTGTTCGGTGGCGCCAACGCTCGGGTATGGCAGGGAGATCTTGGCACCGGTCAGCCCGTGCGGTGCCCGGATGCTCGTGCCCAGCGGGCCGGCCTTGTCGATCTCGGCTCCGAAGTGGCGAAGCACATCAAGGTGGAAATCGATGGGGCGGTCGCCGATCTTGCAACCACCGAGGTTGGGGATCAGTGCCTCGCCCAGGCTGTGCAGCAGGGGGCCGCAGAAGAGGATTGGGATGCGGGAGTCCCCAGCATGGGTATCGATCTCATTGCTCGTGGCGGTCTTGGTCCCGCTGGGGTCCATGGTCAGGTCGCCCGTGGCCTCGTCCTTGGTCACGGTGACACCGTGGATCTTCAGAAGGCTGGTGACAACGGCAACGTCCTTGATTTCCGGGACGTTGCGCAAGACAGAGGGTGAATCCCCCAAAAGAGCCGCGACCATGGCTTTGGGAACCAGGTTCTTGGCACCCCTGACGGTCACTTTTCCCTTGAGTGGCACGCCACCATGAATCGTTAGGACTTTCGCCATGAACTTAAGAACCTCACCACAATTGTTTGGCCTTCGAAACCGAAGGTAAGACTAAGCAAGCATACAGCCCCCGACATTGCCGGGGGCTGCATGGAAGGTGTAACGCCGGTCGCGTCTCAGGGCGTCAGACCTGCCGGATCCACCGCATTCCGCCGGTGATCAGCGACTATGAGCGGAACATGAGAGCCGGTTACGCGGTGAGCTAATACTCAGGAGTAACGTGCCGGCAAGGTAGTTGGCTTGAAGGCCGGACGCTGGGCTTCAAAGGCCGTAACCTCTTCCTCATGCTGGAGGGTCAGGCCGATATCATCGAGCCCCTCCATCAGGCGCCAGCGGGTGTAATCGTCAATGGCGAACGGGGCAATGATCGATCCGCACGTGACCGTACGTGCCTCGAGGTCAACCGTGACCTCGGTGCCGGGATGGTTCTCGATTTCCTTCCAGATCAATTCGATGTCGCTCTGGGCAACCTCGGCGGCTACCAATCCCTGTTTGCCGGAGTTTCCGCGGAAGATATCAGCGAAGCGCGACGAAAGGACTGCCTTGAAGCCGTAGTCCTTCAGGGCCCACACCGCATGTTCGCGGGAAGACCCGGTGCCGAAGTCGGGGCCGGCCACCAGGACGGAGCCCTTGGAGAACGGCTCCTGGTTCAGGATGAAGGCAGAGTCCTTGCGCCAGCCGGCAAACAGGGCGTCCTCAAAACCGGTGCGTGTGATGCGCTTGAGGTAGACCGCCGGGATGATTTGGTCGGTATCAACATTGCTTTGGCGCAGCGGGACGCCGATTCCGGTATGGGTGGTGATTTTCTCCATGATGAATCCTTAGGCTGCTTTTGCGGACGCGGCAGGGGCATCCAAGTCGGACGGCGAGGACAAGGTCCCCCGGATGGCAGTGGCCGCGGCGACAAGCGGGGAGACCAAGTGGGTGCGGCCCCCCTTGCCCTGGCGACCCTCGAAGTTGCGGTTGGACGTGGAAGCGCAACGCTCCCCCTCCGCGAGCTGGTCCGGGTTCATGCCCAAGCACATGGAGCATCCGGCAAAACGCCATTCGGCACCAAAGTCCTTGAAGATCTTGTCCAGGCCCTCGGCCTCGGCCTCGAGGCGAACACGCGCGGAACCCGGGACCACGATCATCCGGATCTCGGGGTCCTTTTCCCGACCCTGAATGATCGCGGCGGCCGCACGGAGGTCTTCCATCCGGCTGTTGGTGCAGGAACCCAGGAAGACGGTGTCCACCCGGATCTCCTTCATGGGCGTCCCGGCCTTCAGGTCCATGTACTCCAGCGCACGCTCGCAGGCCGCACGGGCATTCTCGTCCTCGAAGTCTTCGGGGGCCGGCACGGTCTCCGAAAGTGAGACTCCCTGGCCCGGGTTGGTGCCCCACGTGACGAAGGGCTCCAAGGTATCGGCATCCAGGAACACCTCGGCGTCAAAGCTTGCACCCTCATCGGTTGCCAGCGTGTCCCATTCGGCCACGGCGGAGTCCCAGTCGGCACCCTGCGGTGCGTGCGGGCGGCCCTTGAGATATTCATAGGTGGTTGCATCCGGTGCGATCATACCGGCGCGGGCGCCCGCCTCGATCGACATGTTGCAAATGGTCATGCGGGCGTCCATGGAAAGCGCACGAATGGCCGAACCCCGGTATTCCAGGACATAGCCTTGTCCGCCGCCGGTGCCAATTTTGGCGATCACGGCCAGAATGATGTCCTTAGCGGTCACACCCGGCTTCAGTGTTCCCTCGACGTTGATCGACATGGTCTTGAAAGGCTTCAAGGACAACGACTGGGTCGCCATCACGTGCTCGACCTCGGAGGTTCCGATGCCGAACGCCAGGGCACCAAAGGCACCATGGGTCGAGGTGTGCGAGTCGCCACAGACGACCGTCATTCCCGGCTGGGTCAGGCCCAGCTGGGGTCCGACCACGTGGACAATGCCTTGTTCCTTGTCACCGAGGGAGTGCAGGCGCACGCCGAACTCGGCGCAGTTCTTGCGCAGGGTCTCGATCTGCGTGCGGCTGGTCAGGTCGGCAATCGGCTTGTCAATGTCCAGCGTCGGGGTGTTGTGGTCCTCGGTGGCGATCGTCAGGTCGGGTCGGCGCAACGGGCGCCCGGCGAGGCGAAGGCCCTCGAATGCCTGCGGGGAAGTCACCTCGTGAACCAGGTGCAGGTCGATATAGATCAGGTCGGGCTGGCGCGCAGCGCCTGCCCCGTCTCCCTTGCGCACCACGTGCGCGTTCCATACTTTTTCGGCCAGCGTCTGTGCTGCCTGGTGTGCGGCCATGACCGACTCCCTCACTTGATTAAAATCCTATGTCTCAACTGTTCCATCGCAACCCTCGTAATATCCACTACACGGACTTGCATCTCAAATAGTGAGACTGCAATATCAAACTATGGACACATCAAGTGGCGTTGGCGTCATCGACAAAGCGGCCCTCATCCTCAATGCCCTTGAAGCGGGGCCCACCTCCCTGGCCCAGCTCGTATCACTGACCAATATTTCGAGGCCCACCGTGCACCGCCTGGCACAAGCCTTGGTCCACCACCGGTTGGTGGGCAAGGACATCCACGGCAGGTTCGTGCTGGGCGGTCGTCTCGTCGAGCTGGCCTCGGCGGCCGGTGAGGACCGCCTGATAGCCGCGGCCGGCCCGCTGCTGCTCCAATTGCGCGACTCCACAGGCGAAAGCACCCAGGTGTTCCGCCGGCAGGGAGACTACCGCGTGTGTGTGGCCTCAGCCGAACGTCCCGTTGGCTTGCGGGACACCATTCCCGTAGGAACCCAGCTTTCCATGAAAGCCGGTTCTGCCGCCCAGGTCCTGCTCGCGTGGGAGGACCACGAACGTTTGTTGGATGGGCTGCACGGAGCCCGGTTCACCCCTACCATTCTTGCCGGAGTCCGGCGCCGCGGTTGGGCCCAAAGTCTCGGTGAGCGTGAGCCCGGAGTGGCTTCGGTCTCGGCGCCCGTCCGAGGGCCTTCGGGTCGTGTCATCGCCGCGGTTTCCATGTCCGGACCGATCGAACGTCTTTCCCGCCAACCGGGCCGGGCGCACCAGGAAGTGGTGGTCCAGACGGCCAATGCCCTGAGTGACGCACTTCGCAAGACCGGCGATTAGCAACGATGCCCGTCTGCAAGAGGGCTGTACCTTAATGCCTGGGCATGTACGTCATTGGGAGATTTACGAGGCCTGCCCGCTCAGCCGTCGAAGTGGTCAAATCCCTGGGGGGATTGAGTTTGCTTGCCATCAAGCAAGACCAAGGGCCCGTTGATGCCACCAGCGCTTTTCTTGACCGTGCCTACCACCCGGAAACCCTTCGGCAGATTCTCGGCACTCGGGAACGTGGCCAGTAGTCCGTGGTCTTCTCCTCCCCCGAGCACCCAATCCATGGGATTCCTTTTAAGGCGCTCGGAAGCGGGAGCCAGGCGATGAAGGTCTTTGACCATTGTCTGGGTGTTGAAATCAAGATCCACGCCACTGGCAATCGCCATCCGACGCCCGTCCTTGATCAAGCCGTCCGAGATGTCCATCATGGCGGTCGCTCCGGCACGGGCAGCTTCCGGGCCGGCGGCCAATGGCGGTGCCGGACAACGCTGGCCAAAGACCAGCACGCGATCGGCTTCGGTCCACTCGAGGTGGGAGACCTGGGACTCAAGCAGTGATAGGCCTGCGGCGGCAACTCCCAAGACGCCGTTGACCGCCACCACATCACCCGGCCTTGCGCCGCTGCGCAACACCGGCTTTTCGGTCGCAAGGCTTCCCGTGAGGGCCGCCGTGATGGATAGCTCGCTCCCCCGGCCGAGGTCTCCCCCGGCAATTGAACAATGGCTGGCGCCAAGGTCGCGAACGGCCGCGCTGAATCCCTCCGCTAGGTCTTCCACCCAGGATGCCGGTGTTTCATGGGGCAGTGTCAGGGAAATCACCGCGGACGTGGCAAATGCCCCCATGGCATTCACGTCCGACAGGTTTTGGGCAGCCGACTTCCATCCAATGTCAAAGCCGCTGCTTTCAAATCCGCTGGGCCAGCGCAACCGGAAATCCTGGTTCTCCACCAGGGTGTCTACCGTGATCACGAACTTGCCATCAGGTGCCGAGATCAGTGCGGCGTCGTCTCCCGGTCCGAGCAGGGCAGGTGCACCTTTGAGGCGAGGCAGGATCCTTGCCAACAGTCCGCTTTCCCCAAGACTTCCGACGGTTAGTACATTAGTTTCTGGCACGTTCCAATGCTCCAATAAAAAGATTGTGTCTAGTGATTTCAGCGCCGACTGGTTCAATGACCGCTCGGCTCGCGACTTTTGCCACGGAGGCTTGGAGAGCTTTTCGGGCCTTTCGGGCACGCCCCGCCGCCCCGATCCGGGCAACCAGTCCCGTGGCGAGCCCCAGGACGATTCCCAATAGTATGCCGATGACGACCATGAGCGTGGGGACGGGGAACCCTTCTATCTTGGGAACCTCGGGCACAGTGAATTGGAAGTATTGCGAAGCGAACAACGCCCCCAGCCAGAGCGCTCCGGCCAGGGCAGTGACAAGCGAAATCCATTGGATGACGGAGACCACCGGCCACCACCAGGCGCCCTTCGTTGCACCGATATCGGTGTTGGCAATGGCTTGATCCAATTCATCGGGCAGGGTTTCCTGGCCCGCTCGCGCCGCACGCCGGATTGAACCCTGCCAGGCCTCGGGTGCACCTTCACCGGCTTGGTCTGC
The DNA here is from genome assembly GCA_024207135.1 of Arthrobacter sp. C2. Taxonomy (GTDB): domain Bacteria; phylum Actinomycetota; class Actinomycetes; order Actinomycetales; family Micrococcaceae; genus Paeniglutamicibacter. The sequence goes on from CP042428.1 coordinate 1,143,708, forward strand.
ATAGCGGCGGACCGCGGTATCGGCTTGAGCCTTTTGCGCGGCGCCGGGGGCCGGCAAGGAGGTGCGGTTGAGCTTCGGATTCACTTCCGTGCTCTTTAGGTTGAGCCGGCGCAGCGGATCCGGACGAACCTTTGCCAGCCACCGGGTTGGTGGCCAGCCGGTTTTCTTGTGGGCATCAAGACGATACGAGCTTCGCACGGCATTCACCACGGTGTCGACCCCGGCTGCTGCTGCCAGTTCGCCCGTGAGCGACTTCTTCGCGGGTTCCGAAGGAAGAGCGAGCTCTTTCATGGAAGAGCCTTCGCCCATCCGCTCGGCAATGCCCGCCACGTCGGCGGTTAGCCGGCGTGTGGTGGCCCCGCGTTCAGTGACCACTCGGGCAATTTCCTGGCGCAATGGGTCCAGGCCTTCGCCGGTCAGCGCCGAGACCCCCAGCAACCTTGGGTTGGCCAGGCCGTCTGCCAGGAGTATCGAGCGCAAGGAATCCATCACTGGTTGACGCTCATTGTCCCTGAGCTTGTCGATCTGGTTCAGCACCACCAGGGTGACCGAACCGTGGGTTGCCAGCGGTCGGATGAAGTCGTGGTGAACTGCGGCATCCGCATATTTCTGTGGATCAAGGACCCATATCAACACGTCGACCTGCCCGGCAAGCTTGCTGGCAATTTCGCGGTTTGCTGCGACCGTGGAATCGAAGTCCGGCAGGTCAAGGAGGATCAGCCCGCTTGCTTCCTTTTCCGATCCAAAGAAGCCCTTCTTTTCCAGGCGCAAGGGTGAGTCAAGCACATGGCGTTCCTGAACGCCCAACCAATCAAGCAGCGGATCGGAACCGGTGCGGCCCCAGATTCCGGCCAGTGGCTGGCTTGTGGTTGGCCTGGTTGCTGCCGTCTTCGCGAGGTCTTGTCCGGCGACGGCATTGAACAATGAAGACTTTCCGCTGCCGGTGGCTCCAAAAAATCCGACCACTGTGTGTTCCGCGGAAAGTGTCCTGCGCGTTGATGCGCGTTCGAGCATCTTCCAGGAAGCTTCACTCACCGCAACGTCGATGCGGTCGGCCCCCAACTCCGTGGCTTCCTTGAGAGCTTCTAGCCGAAGCTCGAGCGGGCTGGTGGTCGTGGTTTGACGGCGGCGGCTCATGCACCTTGCTCCCGGGCCAGTCGGCGTATGGCAGCCGAATTCTGTTTCATTCGTTTGGCGTCCTCGGTGCTGGGAATACCTTGTAAACGGACAAGGAAACGTTCCTTCTCCGTCTCGAGAAGATCGGTGCACCGGGCCGCCAGGGAATCCTTGGCACGCTTGGTAAGCCTGCGCACGGCGTCCTCCCCAAAGATTGCCTCGAGAAGTTTTTGCCCGACCACTGCCGACCCGCCCGCAATACCGACTTCCAGCCCGGTCAGCCCAGCGGTGGACGCAAATACCACAACCATGAGCGCAACGGCAACCCCGTTGACGCCAAAGGACACCATGCGAGCGGTCATGCGCTTGTTGGCGCCCTCGGTGCGGATGATGCCCAACAGGTCTCCCTGCCAGGCTCGCACCTGCTCGGCAACCCTGTCGGAGAAGCCCGCGGAGAGGGCTCCGAGATTGGCGGTGCCGACCAGCCCCTGGCCAGCGGGGTCGGCTCTCCAGCGTTCCTCGGTGGTTTCACTCGCCTTGGCGGCCTGGTCGACGACGACGGCATGCAGGCCGCTTTCGATGGCGGCCTCGACATTGTCGACGGGTTTGGGCTTGCCGGTGAAAAAGGCACCGATCCGATCCCTCAACCTGCCGATTCCAGATTCAAGGGATCGGAAGAATTCACCGGTTCCCACAAAGTCTTGCCAGCGCGCCAGGACCTCTCCGCGCAGCAAGGTTCCGTCTTGAACGCTGGCGAGGATTCCGGCGTGGGCCTGGGCAAAGGCTTCCTCCGCGTATTGGGCCAGCCTGCTGCCGCTGGCATCCTGTTCCCCCATGGCCACGGCAATGACGTCCCCGCGGTCGGCAAGCTTACCAAGAACCCCGGCAAGGGTCTGGCGGGCTATGGCGGCGCGCGATTCGCTGTTATCCGCCAGTTCGCCCAGCCACGCCTTCAGCGGCGCAACGGCGATACCCGGCAGCATGTCCATCTCGTCCAGATTGAGCTCCGGAACCACAAAAAGCTCGGCCCCGCCGAGTCCTTCTCGCTGGAGCATGCCACGCAGGTCATTGGCGATCTCGTCCTCGACTCCGGCAGGAACCCGGTCCAGGACGACGGCGACGGTGACATTGCGACCTGCCGCCTCCGAGAGAAGTTTCCAGGGAACGGCGTCCGCGTACCTGTTGGCAGTGGTGACAAAGATCCATAGGTCTGCCGCGGCCAGCAGCTGACCGGCGAGGCGGCGGTTTTCATCCGAGATGGAGTCCACGTCCGGGGCGTCCAAGATCGCCAGGCCTCGCGGGACGGCATCATCCTGGAGCAGGATGATTGAATCGGTCAGGGCGGCGTCCGGGGTGGCGCCGGCGTGGCTCGCCGGAATCGATTGGTTGCGGCTGAGGGTGGTTCCGGTGATGCGGCGCAGGCCGGGAAGGATCCTGTCGTTTTCCAGCCAGGGGCGGTCCAGCTCGTGGTGCAGAAGTATGGGCTGGCGTGTCGTTGGCCGGATCGCGCCGGCGCGGGTCACCGGGTGGCCCACAATCGCGTTGACGAGCGTGGATTTTCCGGCACCGGTGGATCCGCCAACAACGGCGAGCAACGGTGCATCCAGGCTGCGGTAGCGCGGCAGGATGTAGTCGTCGAGCTGTTCAACTGCGGTGCGGGCGTTTTCACGGATCTGGGCAACACCCACAATGTCCAAAGGAAGGATGTTGCCCGATAGATCGGTACGCACGTCGGTGAGCAGATTGATGGCTTCCATGTCTGCTGGAACTGCAGAGACGTGTGGCGAACCTTCGGGTCCGGAGCCATTACTAGTAGTCACCACTACATCATGCCAAAGACTTGGGCTCTTTATCCGCAAGCTGTGTGGAGTTAGCCGGGAAAAATCAGAAACTACCGGTTAAATACAAAGGGTTCCAAACCTTGGTTTGGAACCTTTGCGCTGGTGACCCCAGCGGGATTCGAACCCGCGTTACCGCCGTGAGAGGGCAGCGTACTAGGCCGCTATACGATGGGGCCGCATAGCTGCAACGTTTTAGGACTGTTGCCGTCCGATTCAATTGAATCGTGACCCCAGCGGGATTCGAACCCGCGTTACCGCCGTGAGAGGGCAGCGTACTAGGCCGCTATACGATGGGGCCGTATGCTCTGCTTGGAGGACTTTCATCCCCCAAGCAGACCGGTCTCCGCTTTCGCGAAGACCGTGACGCTGGGGTACCAGGACTCGAACCTAGAATGTTGGTACCAGAAACCAGTGTGTTGCCAATTACACCATACCCCACAGCGCTTGATTCGCTCTCCGGCTTTCCTTTTCGGAAGCTTTCCTGCGCCTCAGCACGAGAAATAACTATACCGGCGGATCCGCAGAAAGTACAAATCGGGGGCTCACTAGGTGCCTAGGCACCCAAAAACCCCGGATTTCCGCGGATTAGCGACGCCAGGGATCCGAGATTTTGCAGAATTCCGGCAGGCCCGTATTTGTGATCTGCCGCACGATCCAACAGGATTCCCTGCAGTCCCGCTGCCTTGGCACCCTGCACGTCGTTGACCGGGTTGTCGCCCACATACAGCGTGGCGTCGATACTGGTTCCCAAGAGCCTGCACCCGGCATGGAACGGACGTGGATCCGGCTTTGGCGCACCGGCGGTGTCTGAACCCACGAGCACCGCGATGCGCTCGAGACCTGCCAGCAACAGCTTGTTGCGCTGGTAGTCCTCCACGTTGTTGCTGACGGCTCCGTAGGGAATGGAAAGCGCATCCAGCGCATCCAGGCAGTCATGGACATCGGGGAACGGTGCCCACATGCTTTGGACCACGTCCTCATAGCGGGCGCTCCACACTGCGATGGCTTCGGCCGGTGGCGCTTCCACGCCCACGAGTCCATAGGCCCGGCGGATGCGTTCGGCGCGCTGGCCAAGGAATGTCAGTTCCCCGGCCATGTAGCGCTCGTAGGCCCCGGCACCGTCATCCGCATAGTCCCGGGCCGCATGCTCGCGCAGTGCGGCTGGAATATCCCGGAAGTCTTCTGCTGTGAGCTGGTGAAAGCCCTTGATCGAGGCGGAGTTCAGGTCCACCAGGGTGTCGTCAATGTCAAAAAGAACGCCCTCAACCCGGGCCGCGGAGGATGCTCCGTGAGTTGGGTTGAGGGCGTTGGTCGCGTTATGCACGATTCTTGTTTGCTCCTGGTTACCGGGTGGCCCGGAATGCGCGTACGCGGCTCAGGGATGATTCCTTGCCTAGGATCACCATGGATTCAAAGAGCGGCGGGGAGATGCGTTTGCCCGACACCGCGGTGCGGATGGGTCCAAAGGCGTGGCGAGGCTTGATGCCAAGCCCCTCGACCAAGGCGGATTTCAAGACGTCTTGGATGGTCTCGGCGCTCCACTCGGGTGCAGCCTCCAACGCGGCCAGGCCGGCGTCAAGAACCTCGGCGGTGTTCTCCGGGAGACCCTTCAAGGCGTCGGCTGCCGGTTCAATGGACGAATCCTCCCTGAACAGGAACTCGAGCATTTCCGGCGCCTCGCCCAGGAGCGTGATGCGCTCTTGGACAAGGGGTGCCGCCTCGGCAAGGATCTCGTTCTGGCGATCGGTGAGCGTCTCCCCCACCAAGCCGTGGGCCTGCAGGTAGGGAACCAAACGGGCGCGGAAGTCTTCCGGCTCCAGCATGCGCACGTGGGTGCCGTTGATGGCCTCGGCCTTCTTGATGTCAAAGCGGGCCGGGTTCGACAGCACGTCGTGGACGTCGAACGCCTCGATGAGCTGGTCCCGCGTGAAGATGTCCTCATCCGCGCTCAGCGACCAGCCCAGCAACGACAGGTAGTTCAGCAGGCCCTCCGGAATGAAGCCGCGGTCCCGGTGAAGGAAGAGGCTGGATTCGGGGTCGCGCTTCGAAAGCTTCTTGTTTCCCTGGCCCATCACGTAAGGCAAGTGGCCAAAGAGCGGCATGTACTTCGCCACATCAATGGCAATCAAGGCACGGTACAAGGCGATCTGGCGCGGGGTGGAGGAAAGCAGGTCCTCGCCACGGAGCACGTGGGTGATGCCCATCAGCGCGTCATCGACCGGGTTGACCAGTGTGTAGAGCGGCTGTCCGTTGGCGCGGACCACCACGAAGTCCGGAACCGAGCCGGCTTTGAAGGTGATCTCCCCGCGGACCAAGTCCGTGAAGGTCAGATCCTCATCCGGCATGCGCACGCGCAGCACCGGCTCGCGGCCCTCGGCGCGGAATGCAGCGATCTGCTCCTCGCTCAGGTCGCGGTCGTAGCCGTCGTAGCCCAGTTTCGGATCGCGGCTTGCTGCCTTGTGGCGTTCCTCGACCTCTTCGGGAGTGGAGAAGGATTCATAGACGTGGCCGCCGGCGCGCAGCTTGGCAATGACATCTTGGTAGATGTCGCCGCGCTGGGACTGGCGGTATGGCTCGTGCGGTCCCCCGACGTTGACACCCTCATCCCAGGTGATCCCAAGCCAATCCAACGCATCAAGCAATTGGTGGTAGCTCTCTTCGGAGTCTCGCTTGGCGTCGGTGTCTTCGATGCGGAAGATCATCTTTCCGCCGGTGTGGCGCGCATAGGCCCAGTTGAACAGGGCGGTGCGAATCAGGCCTACGTGCGGTGTGCCGGTCGGAGACGGGCAGAAGCGTACGCGGACGGGGGTTTCATCGGTCACGGTGGGAATGAGGGATACATCAGTCATGATGTGACCATTCTATGCCGGGACAGGAAATCAACCGGCCAGCACGCAGCGGTTGCGAGGCTAAATCAGTCGCTTAAGAGCAATTGGCCCCGAATTACCGGGGCCAATCACAGTGTGGTGTCAGCTTCGATGGCAAAAAAGAAGCCGACTGGAAAACAGTAATGCCAAACCGCACGTATTCAAAATCAGGAAACGAATTCCTGAAATCCACCCAAAAGACTATTAGCGGCGGAACGTGTTGCTCAGCGTACCGATTCCCTCGATCTCGACTTCAACGCGCTGTCCTTCGGTGACCAGACCGACGCCTGCCGGTGTGCCAGTGAGGATCACGTCACCGGGCAGCAAGGTAAAGGCGGCAGAGGCATAAGCCACCAGGTCATTGATCCCCCACACCATTCCTGAGGTGTTGCCGTCCTGAACGACTTTCCCGTCCAGGCGGGTGGTCAGCTGTGTGTCGTCGTGGTCCAGATCGGTCTGGATCCACGGACCCAGCGGGCAGGATCCGTCCCAGCCCTTGGCTCGCGCCCACTGTCCGTCGGTGCGCTGGGCATCGCGTGCGGTGAGGTCATTGGCAATGGTATAGCCAAAGATCACGTCCTGGGCTTTCTCGGCCGGGACGTCCTTGCAGATGCGTCCGATGACCACTGCAAGCTCACCCTCATAGGAAATTTCCTCGGAGAAGCTCGGCAAGGTGATGGGATCGCCGGAGCCGACCACCGCGGTGTTCGGCTTCAGGAACATCAAGGGCTCGGCGGGCACGGAGTTGCCGAGCTCGGCGGCATGGTCAGCATAGGTGCGCCCGAAGCACACGACCTTGGAGCGGGGAATGATCGGGGCAAGCAGGCGGACGTCTTCAAGCTTGTGCTTGGCACCGGTTGGCTTGATTCCTTGGAAGAACGGGTCTCCGGCAATGACGATGACCTCGTCATCTTCCACGACGCCGTACATGGGGTCACTGTCAACGACAAAACGAGCTATACGCATGGGTTACAGCTTAGTGGTGTCGTCGACGTCAGGATGGCTTTTCGTCTCGGACGACTTGGCCCCAGTGTCTTCCTGTACTTCGTCTTCGTCGAGATCGTCCGGTGCTTCCTCCGGGTAACCGTTGGGGTTCCCGGATTGCCACCGCCACATGTCCTCGACCATTTGCTCGAGACCACGTTCCGCCTTCCAGCCAATTTCCTCGCGGGCCAACGTCGGATCGGCGTAGCTGGCGGCAACGTCCCCTGGACGGCGGTCGACAATCTCGTACGGAATATCCCGCTCGGAGGTCCGGGCAAAGGCCTGGATGACCTCCAGCACGGAGGACCCATTGCCGGTACCCAGGTTCCACGTGTGCAGGCCACCGTGATCCTGCAGGTATTCCAGCGCTGCCAGGTGGCCGGCGCCTAGGTCCACGACGTGGATGTAGTCGCGCACGCCGGTGCCGTCGGGGGTCGGGTAGTCTCCGCCGAACACGCTGACCTTCTCCCGGATCCCCACCGCAACCTGGGCAATGTATGGCATGAGGTTGTTGGGGATTCCCTGCGGGTCCTCACCGATCCGGCCCGATTCGTGCGAGCCAACCGGGTTGAAGTAGCGCAGCTTGGCAATGGCCCACCGTGGATCGGAGGCAGCAAGGTCATCAAGCATGTACTCGATGTGAAGCTTGGTGCGTCCGTACGGGTTGGTGGCGGACAACGCGGTGGATTCGTTGATCGGCAGTTCAACCGTGTCGCCGTAGACGGTGGCCGAGGAGCTGAAGACCAGTGTCCGGACGTCGTTGGCGTCCATGGCTTCGAGCAGGTTCAAGGTGCCGGTGACGTTGTTGCGGTAGTACACCAGCGGCTTCGATACCGACTCCCCGACCGCCTTGAGTCCGGCAAAATGGATGACTGCCTCGGGCTTCGCCGTGTCAAAAACGTCCTGCAGGCGGCGCTCGTCCAGCAGGTCGCCGATGTGCAGCTGCGCGTCGTGGCCGGTGAGTTCCGCAACACGTCGCAATGCCTCGGGTGATGAATTGCTCAGGTTGTCGTAGACATGGACCTCGTGCCCCTCTTCCAGAAGGAGTAGCACTGTGTGTGATCCGATGTAGCCGGCACCGCCGGTGACCAATATGCGCATGGCATTCATTCTATGAAACTTTGAACCGTCTTTACGCCACATAGACAGAATGGGTGGGATTCTATTCGAATCCCACCCATTCAAATGTCTTGCGATTACGCGAGCTGTTCCAGCCAGCCGTGGCGGTCTTCGATGGCACCGGTCTGGATGCCAAGCAATTCGGTGCGCAATGCCATCGTCACTGCACCGGCGGGTGCATCGGGATCACCGATGTGCTCGTCACCGTTCTTCAGCACACCGATCGGCGTGATGACGGCTGCGGTGCCACAGGCGAACACTTCCTCGATGTCGCCACTGGCAATTCCCTCGCGCCATTCTCCGAGGGTGATCGTGCGTTCTTCAACTTCAAGGCCGCGGTCCTTGGCCAATTGGATGATGGAGGAGCGCGTGACGCCTTCCAGGATGGTTCCGGTCAGTCGTGGCGTGACAAGCTTGCCGCCCTTCATGACGAAGAAGACGTTCATGCCGCCCAGCTCTTCCACTGCCTCGTCGTTGAATGGATCCAGGAACAACACCTGCTTGCAACCGTTCTCTTCGGCTTCAAGTTGGGCAATCAGGGATGCTGCGTAGTTGCCGCCGCACTTGGCTGCTCCCGTGCCGCCGCGACCGGCACGGGCGTAGTTGTGGGATACCCAGATGCCCACCGGCTTCAATTCGCCGCCGAAGTAGTTTCCTGCAGGGGATGCGATGACGCGGTAGGAAACCTGGCGAGCCGCACGAACACCCAGGAAGGCTTCGGTGGCGATCATGAATGGGCGCAGGTAAAGAGCCTCACCGTCTCCCGAGGGGACCCACTGGATATCTGCCTTGACCAGACGTCGCAACGACTCGACGAAGACTTCTTCATCAAGCCTAGGAAGCGCCAACCGTTCGGCCGAACGGTTGAGTCGCGCGGCGTTTGCATGCGGACGGAACGTCCAGACGCTTCCGTCTGCGTGGCGGTACGCCTTCAGTCCTTCAAAGATCTCTTGGCCGTAGTGCAGGACCGATGCCGCAGGGTCCATGGCGATGGGACCGTACGGTTCAATGCGTGCATTGCTCCATGTACCGTCCTTGCCTTCTTCGTTGGCCTCCCAGTCGATGACAGTGGTGTGGTCGGTGAAGAAATCCCCAAAACCTGGGTTGGCCAGGATATCGGCACGTTCCTGATCGCTTTTACGGTGTGTTGAGAGAACTTCGGTGAATTCCATGATGCCGTCAGGCTTCCTCTTCGACAGGGTGTTGCGGTGGCAAGCCCATAAGGGCTTGCCACCCTAAGAATTGGTTCCTAAGTGAACCTACGCTCCAGCTTAAGCCAGTGCAGCGAGGATTGCATCGCCAATCTCGGCCGTGGTGCGCGGGTCGGTCATTTCATCACGTGATGCAATGTCGCTTTCCACGGCTTCTTCCACTCGGCGGGCGGCCTCCGACAGGCCAACATGGTCAAGCAAGAGAGCTGCCGAAAGGATCGCCGCCGTAGGGTCGGCCTTCTGCTGGCCGGCGATGTCCGGCGCCGAACCATGCACCGGCTCGAACATTGACGGTGCGGTGCGGTCCATATTGATGTTTCCCGAAGCGGCCAGGCCAATGCCGCCGGTGATCGCGCCGGCCTGGTCGGTGAGGATGTCACCGAAGAGGTTGTCGGTGACAATGACATCGAAACGCGAGGGGTTGGTGGTCATGAAGATCGTTGCGGCATCCACGTGCAGGTAATCGTGGGTGACGTTCGGGAATTCCTGAGCGACTGCTTCGACGGTGCGGCGCCACAAGTGACCGGCGTAGACCAGGACGTTGTGCTTGTGGACCAAAGTCACGTGCTTGCGCGAGCGATCATTGGCGCGGCGGAATGCGTCGCGTACAACGCGCTCCACGCCGTGCGCGGTGTTGATGGATACCTCTGTGGCAATTTCATGGGGCGTTCCGGCACGGAGTACGCCGCCATTGCCTACGTAGGGACCTTCAGTTCCTTCGCGAACAACGATGAAGTCGATTTCACCGGGTTCAGCCAAAGGGCTCGGGACGCCGGGGTACAGCTTGGACGGACGCAAGTTCACAAAGTGGTCCAGGCTGAAGCGCAGCTTGAGCAGCAGCTCGCGTTCAATCAGGCCTGAAGGAATACGGGTATCCCCGGGTGCCGCACCAACGGCGCCAAACAGGATTGCATCATGGGTGCGCAGCGCTGCCAGGGTTTCCTCGGGCAGGGTCTCCCCCGTTTCGAGCCAGTGCTCGGCACCGAGTTGGTAGTCGGTCAGCACCAGTTGCACGTTGGTGCTCTCCGTGGCCTTCTTCAGGACCTTCACGGCCTCGGCAATTACTTCTGGACCAATGCCATCGCCTGCAATGACAGCAATATTCAAGGATTCGCTCATGACACATGAGTTTATCGAGTTGTATCACTATGTGAGCAACCTGTCTCAAAATATGAACAGCTCGTGGCTGGACAGAGCCACATTTCATGCCGAGGCATGAGGCACACCCGGCGTTTGCCCCGTAGGCTTGAGGACGAAGCTAACCCCTCCAGTTGCCAACGCAGGAACCGATGACGCCACACCGCACCATAGACAAGTGGATTCGAGAGAATCCAAACAAGGTTGACCTCATCTTTGGCCTCGGAATCTGGCTCGTCTTCGGATTCCTTGCCGGCATCATGCTGGGCGTTTCAGGCAACGGTTGGACGATGTTCGTCTTGGGTTCGTTGCAGACGCTTCCGCTCATCTGGCGGCGAAGGCGGCCCGCGCCGGCCGCCGGAATCATCGTCATCGCGCATCTGATCCAGGTCGTGGTCACAAGCGAATTGTTGCCTTCCCAGATTGCCGTGCCAATTACGGTCTATACATTGGCAGCTTTCGGCAAACGGTGGGAATCATTCTCCGGGCTGGCAGCGGGATTCGTTGGAGCTCTGCTGGCCAGTGTCCGGGTAGGAGTCTGGGCCGGCGGAAATTCGCTTGAAGGCATGGTTCTGAACTTCATTGGCCTAGGACTCGTGGTTCTGGTTGCCTGGACGTTTGGGGATTTGGCCCGTACACGACGACTTACCTTGCAAACACTCGAGGACCGCACCCGGAGGCTCGAGACCGAGCGGGAACAGGAACGTGCGTTGGCTGCCGCCGACGAACGCAACCACATAGCTCGGGAAATGCATGACATTGTTGCCCACTCCCTTTCGGTGATCATCACCCAATCCGATGGTGCACGCTACGCGAGTGAACACGACCCGGAGATTGCCAGGGAAACCCTTGCCACGATCGCCCAGACCGGACGAAGCTCGCTACAAGAGATGCGCAGACTGCTGGGTGTGCTGCGCGGCGGCGATGAAGCTTCAACGAGGCCGCTCCCAACACTCGTGGATGTTCCCGAGCTGCTGGAAACCACACGAAAGAGCGGACTCGAGATTAGCTACACGCAAGAAGGAACTTCCCGGCGTGCGCTGCCTGCAGGCGCAGAACTCACTGCGTACAGGGCGCTGCAGGAGGCACTGACCAATGTATTGAAACATGCCGGACCTTCGACCTCGGCCGCCGTGAACCTCGTCTGGAATAGCAAGGGGTTGCAGCTGTTCATTTCTGACAACGGCCGCGGAGCCGGAGCCCTCAGCACATCGGACGCCGGACAGGGACTGCTCGGCATGGCTGAACGGGTCGCCCTCTACGATGGCCGTGTGCGAGCCGAGCCAAAGTCCGGCGGCGGATTTCACGTTGACGTATTTATCCCCTACACCGAGGACTAGAAATCTTGCCCAAAGAAAACCCCATTCGGGTTGCACTCGTCGATGACCAGCTATTGGTTCGAAGTGGCTTCCGGATGCTGATCAACTCCCAATCCGATCTCGAAGTCGTTGCCGAGGCCTCTAACGGCCGTGAAGCCATTGCTTCGCCTACCTTGGCTGGCGCGGATGTCATCCTCATGGACGTGCGCATGCCTGAGATGAACGGGATAGAGACCACGGAGTACTTGCTTGCAAAGCAAGCCAAGGGTGCCCCGGGCCTGAAGGTCATCGTACTGACCACCTTTGACCTCGACGAGTATGCGCTCTCCGCCATCCAGGCCGGAGCCAGTGGATTCCTCCTCAAGGACGCTCCTCCCGAGGAACTCCTCGAATCGATTCGCACGGTCTTCCGCGGAGATGCAGTTATCGCGCCGTCAACGACGCGCAGACTTCTGGACCATGTAGCCCCCATGCTGCGGCGCTCGACCCTCCCGGACAGCGCGCACGTCAAGGCCGTGGAATCATTGACCCCGCGTGAACGCGAGGTTTTTGGGCTCATCGCCAACGGCAATTCCAATCCGGAGATTGCGGCGGAGTTGTACTTGTCGGAAGCAACGATCAAGACACATGTAGGGCACATCCTGGCCAAGTTGAGCGCAAGGGACCGTGTGCAGGCAGTTGTCATCGCCTACGAGACCGGCATAGTGACACCCTAAACCTAGAGCCAGAGTGATCGTGGTCAAGCGTAACTTGAACTTTCGAGACCCCCTGCATGGAGTACGCGAGTGTGGACAAGGACGCGGCATCCCAGCTCTTTTAATTGATGAGCTCTGGCAGCCTTTCTCTCACCTCGACATCGTGATGTTTACAACGACCGCCATCTTAATTCGAACGATGATAATATTTCACGGTGATCCTGTCTGTTCGTCAAGAGTTGCAGGACACTCGTATCTGAGAGATCGAGCTTGATCGGACGGAAAGAAAATCATAGTCAACGGATGGAAAGGGCGCATCGCGTCGACGCTTCCATCGCCGGCGTGGAAAATAGTGCATTCGTCATATGCACTACTAAATCGTCTACGGACGCTCACCGCGCGAAAGAGCGTACCGCTACTTCAACAGGCCCAGACCATAGAGGACATCCGGACGATGACGGCAGAACATATCCGCTCAGTCCTAGAAGCGACCGGTTTCGACTTTGTGGAGCAGACAGACCTTGGCCGTAATGGATTCCAGATCCTTCAACGCTCCATCAATGATGTTACGGAAATCTTTAAAGCAAGTGACATGATACTGGGATTGCCTGCACCCAATGAAAACCTTCAACTTTCGCTTTTTGCGCATTCACTACGCAAAAATCTCGCAAGGGCCATCAGTGTTCCTATTAGCGATCCAGAATCAAATCGAACAAATTCTTTCGGATCTACCCTGAACCTGCCGATAGATGTCGTCTACACATGGGTCGACGGGGAAGATCCCGAGTGGAAGGAAGACTACTCAGATGCGCTAGCTCGGTATGGCTCGACGAGTCCCCGAACATCGTCGGATATGGTCCGCTTTCGAGACAGGGAAGAGTTAAAGTACTCACTACGTTCGATCGAGATGTTTGCTCCGTGGATAAATCATATTTACATTGTTACGAACGGGCAAGTTCCGGCGTGGCTGGACCTAAATAATCCAAAAATATCTCTAGTAACTCATGCAGAAATTTTTCAAAATCCGTCTGATTTACCAACATTTAACTCACATGCAATCGAAGCCAATATACATAGAATCCCGGGCTTGAATGAACACTTTCTCTACTTTAATGATGATGTATTTTTATCAGATTGGTGCACTCCGGAAACATTTTTTACCTCTACAGGGAAAAGTAAATATTTCGAAAGTGATAACCGAGTTCCCGATGACCCTTCAGTCACCGATTTACCAAGCAATTGGGCGGCCCACAACAACAAGCGTTTGCTGGAACAAAAATTTGGATACCTGGCAACAAAGAAATTCAAACATACCGCCCATGCGCAGCGACTCAGTACACTCCAAAAAGTGGCGCATCATTTCGGAAAATACCTGGAGCAGACAACCAGAAATAAATTCAGACACCGCACAGATATATCGGTTCCCTCTAATCTTGCGCATCATTTCGGTGCAATCGTTGGAACAGCTGTCCCCGGGGAAATAGGATATAGATATGTTGACATTAGCTCTGCTCGGGTGGATGTAGAACTCTCACGGCTTCTTCTATGGGACAACCCGACGATATTTTGCCTAAATCAAGTTTCATCAAAGGCCACCCGCGACCAATCCGAAACAGACATGATCCGGAATTTCCTTGAGAATTATTTCCCTTGGAAATCTCAAGCTGAATTGTAGTACCTAGAGTGTATCGTCTGACTCTCGCGCTATGAATGGCATCGGGAGTTGTCGGCCATGGGAAATTCCCGAGCGCGTCTTTGAATCTTCTTACAGGCTGAAGACTTCAGACCATTCCAAGCGATCGTGTCGGGCTGGTGAATATCCGGAGGTTTTAGAACCACCAGATATTGCCTTTCAGAGCCAACAATATTTCCGTTGAAAGCCAGTACCTCCCCGGGCGGGAGCCGCCGGGAGTATTTGACCGCTTTGAGCACCACCCAGTCTTGCGGTTCAGCACCACCGTTCGTGCGTGAGGCTTGTCAGTAGCTGGTCTGGGACTGGCTGGCAGGATAGGAGCCGGCCGGTCTACCCCGAGAGCATGACTCTTTACACACCTGCCCCTCGCGGTGGCTTGATCCGGACTTGTCTGCTCTTGCGGGTGGTCGGCCGGCGCCAGTCCGGCCCACCACGGTAGCTTGATTAGAAGATTGTCCACCCTCAGGGGCGTGAACCCTCACAGTGCTGATGCTCCTATGCTTGTCAACTTCTAACGGCGGCCTGTTCCTCAAGCCATTTTCGGTAGCTGCCAAATAGCGCCAGTGGGTACTTCTGTTCCGGCTTGTTGGTGTGTAACCTCGCAACATCGTGGACACCAAACGTCATCACTTGGTGGGCAGGTAGTCTCGCGGCTTCGTGTGTCCTGTATCAAAACATCGTGGACACACGATCTCATGACATCGGAGACACGATGTCTCAACACATCGTGGACTTTGCTGGCAGGCGGCGCTGACAGACTCGCTGCCATGACAAACGCCCTTTCACCTCAGGCCCGAGCCGCGATCATCAATGACGATCCGACCCAGCCGCATGCCTTGAACGTGACCGAGTTCTGCAAGTCGGTCAAGGTCTCCCGCAGCGTGTTCTACAAGATCCGCACACGGGCAGCCAGCTGAGCGAATCCACGGCCGCTTTGCATCCCCGGTCCCGCGCCCCGAAGCACCCCTCCAGGCAGTATGGCCCCGAGGTCACCAAAGAGGTCGTCAAGATCCGCAAGCGGCTCAAGACGGATGGTTGGGATTACGGCCCGCGCTCGATCCACTACGAGGCAGCCCTCCAGGACGGCTTCCCCGGCGGCAAAGTTCCCTCGGTTGCAACCATCGCCGAGTGCTTGCCAGCGTCGGGCAGGTCGACGCATCGCCCAGGAAACGCCCCAAATCCTCCTTCGTCCCCTTCGTGCGGTCCACCGCCATGTCCCTGTGGCAGCTCGACGCCTTCGAATACCGGCTATTTGGCAGCCTTTGGCATTTGGTGGCCCGTAAACGCGGTCGGTCAGTCGGCATACGTGCCAGCGACCAGCTCCAGCTCACGTAATGCCGCTACTGCTCTCCCCCGATGGTGTGCTGCATAGCGTACCCGCGGACGGCTCGGACCAGCGGTTCGGCTCCGGTATCCATGCCAAGGCGAGCCGGGAGCGGCCGGAACCCGATTCGACGACACCGAAAGAAGGATCTCGTTCGCAATTAAGCATCGCAATCAACATCAATACTAATATCGTCATCGCGGACCAGTGCTCTGGAGCCTGGTCAGTTGGCCAAGGTGACTCGGGAGCGACAAGGAAGCGAGACGAGCTTAGGTGGCTCGTACAATCTTCTCCGGGTTTCTTAGGTGCCGCCTAAGACAAGTACGGCTGGTCCGCATGGTCCAGACCACTTGTCAAACTAACAGATACGATTCATTCCCCGTACGAATCAAACTTTTGTTGACAATAGGTCTATATTCAACAAATGATTGAAGACAGTCGTAAATAAAGTCAAGGTTCTCCGTCACCAAAGGAGTGTGACGCTGATTTGAAGTGTTTACAATAAGAGAATGTTTCGAATCGCCAATCCAACTATTATGAAATTTTACTATTTGCGCGAATTGATCATCCTTAATTCCAGTATAGGTATAAAATATGGTATCTTGTGTATGAATTTTAATCTCATCACTGTACATTAGTTCGTTAAGATACAACTCTTTTGTTTCTGGATTATTGCTTCCAAGAATAAGTTGCATATAATCTTTGAAATATTTGCGCCAATATCGACCAATTTCAATTTGCGGAACCAGAGAAAGAACATGAGTGATGTGTCTGTTTAACATTCCATATAAAAGTGCAGCCGTGCCACCTTTACTGCTCCCAAAGGCGATCACCCGCTCATAAGGCTTCTCCGAAATAAATTGATCCAGATCTAAATTGATGGAGTGGTGAATTGACCTGCCCTCATCCATGGTGTACCACCCATAGCTTCGCGAATAATAGTCCTTTACAAAAAGATAATCAGCTCCCGGGTAGGCGGACGGCATTTTACGCCAATTGAGGAAATCATGCATACGGCGCACATCCTCTGGCGCTAGCGAGCCGTCCAAGATCATAGGAAACACGTCATTAGTTATTCTACCAGCCGACTGAAAAAGAATAATTAGAACAGATGACCCATTATCAACATATTCATAACTCATGTTCTTATATTTACCGGGTTCTAAATTTGAAATACTCATAAGTGTCCCGCATTCCTTAAAGTAGTAATAATTCGGTTTGCAATGGCTGCATGCCCACGCACGTTCACATGCACCCGATCAGCGTCAAGGAAGCTGGGGTCAACAACATTTGGTGTCATCAAGTCTACGTGAACAGCCCCGAAGTCTTGACTTGAAATTCTGACATAGTCTTCGAATCTCAAATTTCCTCTTGTGATTCGGGCCGGCGACGACGGACCGACACTGATCAACTGAGAGCTCGGAAACTTCTCTGCCGCCAAAGCGAAGGTCCGACGAACGGAATCGGCGACGTATGATTCATCTGCCTCAAAGTTCTTGAAGTCGTTCTGACCACCCGCGATCACGACAAAGTCAGGCGCTATTGTATCCGCTACAGCCTCAATAGTGGCCCCATAATAAGGGCACACGTCGACCTCGCACTTCCGTGGGCGCTTTGTATAGCCTGCCCCGGGATATGCCTGATTTACCTCTACCCACCCAAACTCCTTCGCAACTAATGCGGACCATCGGTTCTCCTCAGTCGTCGCCCCTACTCCATGAGTGTAAGAATCTCCAATAAAGAGCGCGATGGCTTGGGGACTCATCCTATCCTCAGCGCGCAGTCCCTGGCTTCTCAGTCCCGAACATCCAGATAAGCCTAAGGATAAAAGAACTACCAATAAAGCGGAAAAGAACGATCTATTTTTCAAAACTTGACTTCACGGGAAAATATGTCTCCAAAAAATTTCTGATCACAATTTTGGTCACTAAGCGTTCCTTTGCTGTTTCCTTGCTAGAGCCATCATTGATACAAAAGGTGTCAAAACAACGAGATTTCAAAATCTTCAGCATACGTTCACGGCCCTGATTCGTGGCTGGGTCGACATATTCGTAGCGAATTGAGGAAACTACACCAACTCCCCGAATTAGGGCATAGTTTAGATAAAGTGATCCCGCCATCGCGACATCTAGAATGGATCTGAATTGAGATTCTCTGGTCAATTCTATCGAAGCGCCGAAACTTCTTTCTAGTTCCATCATTAATGAGCGCCGAAGGGAAGCTCCCGTGTGGTAAAATTTTTGGGTATGAGAAATTCCAAATTTTTGAAGCAATAGGTCTCGAGCATTTCGAGAAGCCGTAGTCGAAGCAATTTCTCCTGGTCTATTATCGAAATAATCTACGAGGGCTTTCGAAGGAAATATCTTACTCAACCCATTGGTGTGAAAAAACATATTTTGGCTAATTGGTCTGGCGATAAACATGTCATCATTGAAATAGATGAAGTGTTCGCTCAAGCCATCTATACGATGTAAACAAGTTTCAATAGCGTGAGAATTAAAAGTTGGAAGACCCGCCTTACTCGGCCAGATATCCTCATGCGCGACTAATTTGATACGAGGATGGTTCAGATCTAACCATTTAGGGTAATGCCCAGACGTAACGATCCAAATACAATTAACCCAAGGAGCATATTGTTCGATTCCCCGTAATGCATAACGCAGTTCGTCGTGGCTCTCAAACCTCGAGGCACCTCTGGCGCGCTCAGTCTCAAAAGATGAATCATGTTCCCCTAAAGCTCTTGACCGTTCTTTGATCCAAGTAGGGTCGTCCCCGTCCACCCAGGTAAAAACTACGTCAATGGGGAATTTTACAGTGGACAAATGAGAAATCTCAGACCAGGCTACTGGAACTTTGTCAGAATCCAACCGTTCTATATCCTGCGAACTTAGTGGGGTCGCATTTGGTCGCCAGACGGGACTAGAATACACATCTTTGTCATCGGAGGCCCAGAAGTACAAGTCGACTCCTTGTGCCTCCGAAGCGCGGAAACCGGAATCCTGACTCGCGAATACATATTCCCACATCCGCACTGCGTTTAATTCGTTTTCCTTTATCCGGTCGACCGACGAAACCGCCGGCGACATCACATTTCGCGTGTTGATCTTGGAAAGATACCAGCCTACGAAAGACTTAGATTCTCGGAGAATTCGGAGAGCCCTTGCTCTTTCTTCCAATTTGATCGAAATAACGAACGGCTCTGACGTATCTGTGGGAAGTACCCAGTATTGAAGCCGGTTGTCGTTGAAGAGTTCGCAAATTTGCCCAAAAGTATTCAAGCGCTGAGTGGGCAGTATCAAATCGAAATCTACGCGTGCCATGACTGGCAGTCCCGCGAGGATACGTGGACGCCTTTCCAGATATAGTGCTGGTTTCAGCACTAGCTGAGAAAAAACTGCCAGATAGCTTCGAATCTTGATCATTCGAATCAAAAATTTTCTAATTATGTTTCGCGCATCGCTTAGGATTTGCAATTCATGGTCCTTCTATAAGCGTAGGATTCAACTCTGAATTATATTTTGAACGCAAATGGCTGGTCTTAACCAGATTAGTCTATTTGGTTAAGGCCAGCCATTTGCGTGAATGTATTGGCTAGTTCTAATTAGTGGTGTTCAAATTGACTAGGATCAGGGAAATACCCATTGACAAACGCTAATGCAGATTTACCCCACGCTGGATTGTCAGCGCTGCCACGCCCATCGTTGACGCACACAGACAGGAATTTGGACAACTTCCCAGTATTTTTTTCTTGGAGCAGTGTGTTGAAAAGATGCACAAAATTGTGATTCTGCTGAATGAGCCTAGTGTTACCACCGTCTGGAACGGCCCGACCGGTTAGATACGCAAAATGGTGATACAAAAATCCTGTCACCGCTATATCCGTGCTATGTCTAAATTTATTAGCTCGAGTTTCTAGGAATTCTGATTGGAATTTGTTTTCCATTTCAGAGAGAACGTTCTTGTTCATAGACTGCGGAGAGTGAGTATGAAGCCTTACTGGGTGGGCCCCAAACTCTCGGACGAGCAAACTTGCTGAATTTCGCGCAGCATTTAGATAATCTGGTTCACCCACAGTTGTTGGACCGTTCACCATTCCATAATTTTCAAGACGTAAACGAGCGATTCCATTCGAATAGAAGAAATCAGACTTTCTCGCAGGTTTCATCAAGAAAAAATCGTCATTAGAATAGACGAAATGGTCGCTTAGGTTCGGAATTTTGTGGAGAACTGTTTCAATTGCGTGTGAACTGAAGGTTGGCAGGAACTCGTCTTCAAAAACTTCAGAATGATCTACCCAGTGAATTTTAGAGTTATTTAAATCTAACCACTCAGGTGCCTTGCAATTTGTCAAAACATGGATAGTGCGGACCCAGGGCGCATACTCTTCGAGCGAACGAAGGGCATACTTTAGATCATCCCGAGTTTCGAATCTAGACTTATCGACGGCATCAGTGTCAACGTCCGGAGCCCATTGGTTGAACAGTTCCTTCCAATCTGGATCGTCGCCATTTACCCACGAGAATACCCAGTCGATATCAAAGTCGACTTCATCCGCAACACGAGCCGGCAACAGAGAATTCAGATCCGTGGCTATATTCTGTATTCCATCGACCTCAGCCAACTTTGACAGTTGGTTATCTAGAGTTCCCTTCCATATCCGGGACAATGTTGCATTGTTCTGTGGACTTGAAAGGTGGCCTTCTGGAGTTTTCGACCAAGACTCAACGCTTATTTTCAAGTCTTTTGAACTACTTCGCTGGTCAACGAGGCGTAAGTTCAGACGACGATGTAGTCTCAGAAGCTCGTGGCATTTCCTGACGTTTGCAGCGATTCGCTCTCCTGTCCTCAGGTTAACAACTTGGACCTCGAAACCATTCTCATAGGCTGTCGCCAATACGGAGTTGAGCAAGGAATGTGAATCCTTGCTGGGGGAAATAACCCGAAGGACGCCAGTTGATTGATCATCCAAATACCAATAAGTCGTATAATTCTCGATACCGGAAAGCAGTTCTGGATAACCGAATGATTCAACTCGAGGGGAAAAAGCTTCAGGAGTGGGAACCCGCCGAGGTAATGATACGTACTCAGTTTTGATAGGCGGACTTGCTTTTTTGACAGCGGTCTTTTTTGAAGAAGAAGGCTTCGCATAGGCGACTGGGGCAAAATCGGCAGGGCTCAGTCGCCTGGCCAGCGCTCGGCTATACCTTGAGTAGGTGATCGGGAAAATTTTTGGCATTTTAGTTTCCATGCGAGTGGTCGTTGAGAGCCCGAATGATCTGACGAGCTGCAGTGCCGTCTCCGTAAGGATTCAGGATGCCGTCGATAGGGCTCCGCTTGGTAGTTTTCTTCAATATCTTGTTGGCTTGTTCCACGATCTCGTCTTCATCCGTTCCAACTAAGACTGCGACGCCGGCTTCAATACCCTCTGGACGTTCCGTGGATTGTCGGGTAACGAGAACATGGGTTCCAAACGATGGTGCTTCTTCTTGAACTCCCCCAGAATCAGTAATAATGAGACTTGCTGTAGCCAACATGTAAACGAAGTCTTGATAGTCAAGCGGAGCAATCAAATGTACATTCGCGGACTCTGACAATATTTCCTCAGCTGGCCTGCGCGCATTCGGATTCAGGTGCATTGGGAAAATAAATTGCTTCAAAGGATATTCAACGGCGAGCCTTTTGACGGCGTTGTACACATTTCTCATGCCATCGCCGAAATTCTCTCGTCGGTGGTTTGTGACCAACACGATTTCTTCATCAACTTCAATGTATGGATGACGAGTGGCGAATTCTTCTTTAAATGTTGGCGAGGTGTCCAACTTATTCTTGACCCACAACAGGGAGTCTACAACTGTGTTTCCAGTCACAAAGATCGTATTCTGATCTATGTTTTCCTTAAGCAGGTTTTCTGCGGAACGGCTGGTGGGCGCGAAGTGAAATTTTGTTAGTCTCCCAATGAGGCGGCGATTACCTTCTTCGGGCCACGGTGATTTGATCGAATCGGTGCGAAGTCCGGCTTCGACGTGCCCAACAGGAACTTGATTATAGTAGGCGGCTAACGCGCCTATAAAGGATGTTGAGGTGTCCCCGTGAACTAGGATCAGGTCTGGATTTTCTGATTTGATAAC
This sequence comes from Arthrobacter sp. C2, assembly GCA_024207135.1. Classification (GTDB taxonomy): domain Bacteria; phylum Actinomycetota; class Actinomycetes; order Actinomycetales; family Micrococcaceae; genus Paeniglutamicibacter. The sequence continues at coordinate 1,165,142 of CP042428.1, forward strand.
GTCAGAAAGGGACGACAATGCTGTGGAAGCAAACTCAGCAAGGCTTTGGTTTGGCTTCATTAGGCTCAGATCAATGTCGGGTTCTATCTCCAGCATCTCTAATGCCTGGTGAAGAAGCTCGCGGTGCTGCCCAGTCACGACAACGACGGGCCGATACGTCGAGTCTTCGCTAAGAAGCTCCCGAACTACCGGGGCCATCTTGATTGCCTCAGGTCGTGTTCCGAACACTACCATTGCTTTCTTCATCTTGATTCCTTTGGTGAGGGCAAACGTGCCAATAAGATACTTAGTCTCGATTCCGCTTTGTGGAATTGTGCGCGGTCCGGAGCTATCCTCGAGTGCTGAGCGTGACCATTTTAGGCTTCCTCCATCGATTGTACAGCGACTTACAATTCGTATGAAACGGGTGTCGCATCGATCTTGGAGTTGTACCCCGGCTACAACAGTCCGGCTGTGGAGTCGTCTCCATATATTGAGAATTTTTGTGCATTAAATTGGCCAAATATTGCACAAAAGGCAAATCGTAGTTCGAGATCTTAGAAAGATCTTACTTAATTGCGTTAATCTGTCGTTTCGTACTTTGGAAATATTGGTGTTGGTGGCAATAGCTTCGTTCCCGCGACGAGCCTTGTTTCGAACGACACAAATTCTCGCTGTGAACCATCCTTCTGCCCTAGAACTGCGAGTAATGCCGATGCGGCCGTCGGGATGACTGGCTGCACCAGCAACGCGACCAGTCTCAGCACCTCAAGTGTCACGTAGAGGACAGTTTCCATGCGTGCTATATCCGTTTTTCGGAGTACCCACGGTTCTTGCTCTGCAAAGTAGGCGTTGGTATCTCCTAAGACAGTCCAGATAGCTTCAAGTGCCTTGCTGAACTCCTGACGAGCGAACGAGTCTCGACAAATCTCCAGTAGCCTGTCTGCCTCAACGAGGATCTTCTGGTCTGCATCCGTGAATTTTCCTGGGGTGGGAACCACCCCTCCGCAATTCTTCGCCACCATAGAAAGGGAACGCTGGGCAAGGTTGCCGAGGTTGTTGGCTAGGTCCGAATTCATTCGGCCAACAATCGTGTCGTGGCTGTAACTGCCATCGGCGCCGAAGGGAACCTCGCGCAGGAAGAAGTAACGGACTTGATCCAATCCGTACTGAGAGATGAAGTCTGCAGGGGCGACTACGTTGCCCAAGGACTTCGACATTTTTACGCCGTTGTTGTGGAGAAAACCATGGATCATCACTCGCTTGGGCAATGGCAACTTCGCCGACATCAGAAACGCTGGCCAATAGATGGCGTGGAAGCGGGAGATGTCCTTGCCAATCACATGGACATCAGCCGGCCAATACTTCTTGAACGATTCGGATTCAGTGTCGGGGAATCCGGTGCCGGTCAGGTAGTTCGTCAACGCATCAACCCACACATACATGACGTGGTCCTTGCTGCCTGGAACTGGGACACCCCAATCGAATGTGGTGCGTGAGATCGACAGATCATCTAAGCCGCGTTCAACGAAGCGGATGACCTCGTTGAAGCGCGACTGCGGAGCGCCGAAGTCCGGCTGCGACTTGTAAAGTTCTAACAGCTTGTTCTGGTACGCAGAGAGGCGGAAGAAGTAGGATTCCTCTTCTGTCCAAAGGACCTCAGTATCGGTTTCCTTGGAGTAACGGACTCCGTCCTCACGGACCTCAGTATCTTCCTCGGCGTGGAAGGCTTCGTCACGCACAGAGTACCAACCCGCGTACTTATCCAGGTAGATATCGCCATTGGCTTCCATGCGCTTCCAGATAGCCTGCGCAGCTGCATAGTGGTCCGAATCCGTGGTGCGAATGAATCTGTCGTAGCTGATGCCCAGCTCGTCATTCATCGCCTGGAAGGCGTCTGAGTTGCGCTGCGCCAGTTCTCGAGGGGTGATCCCCTCGCGTTCTGCGGTCTGCAGCATCTTCTGCCCATGCTCGTCCGTGCCTGTCATGAAGAACACGTCATAGCCGTCAAGGCGCTTGAAACGTGCCATGGCGTCGGTGGCAATTACCTCGTAGGCATGCCCGATGTGGGGCACGCCGTTCGGGTAGGAGATGGCGGTGGTGATGAAAAACGGGGTCTGCTCAGAAGTCACCCTAAAAATCTACCGTAGTTTGGCTTCAAACCGCCCATCGAAGACCCCTATGTGAGCTGGTCGAGCTGTTGCCAGAAGGCTATGCGCAGGGCTCGGCGGATATCTTGCAGGTCGGTCTTCCACTCCCCGATACGTTGCGCGCAGTCCTTGAGCAGCACCCTGTCGATCTCTGCCGGTAACAGGGGACGGTCAGAGAGCAGGTCTTTCAGTTCGGCAAGGTTGGTACTTGCATGCCAGTTCTTGGCAACGCTGCTGCCAACTTCGGCAGCGACATCCATGGCGCTTGAGTCGACAGCGCCTGCTGCTCCGGTAAACCCAGAGGTCTGTTGCGTTGAGCTGTAGACAAGCTGGTAATCAGCAGGTGCTGTTGACGCCGGTGCTTTTACAGGGGTTTGGAGTTTCGGACGCTGGTTCAACAGTGCGGGTGTGGGTGGTTTTGGCGCTCCTGGCTTGGGACGCATTGGCAGCGATTCAGTGCCCGTCTCCACTACTTTGATAGTCTCTGGTGCGTTGGCTATGTTGGCCGTCTGGGTGGCATGTTCCGGATCCCACGACACTGCCTTCACGAACGCTGTCTCGATGAGTTGCTCGGGCAATGTAATGATGCTGTCTACCCGCAAGGCGAGATGTTCGGCCACTGAGGCAACGCCCAGCCGATGGTCAGCCTTCTCCACTCCAATAAGTACGACCTTCATGCCCAAGTCTTGTGCTTCTTCGACTGCCTCAGCCAGATCATCATCGCCAGACACCAAGAAGGCAACGGACGCTGCGCGGTTACGGGCAATACCGACCAAGTCAAGGCCCAACTTGAGGTCAACACCTTTTTGCTCGCCATTAAACGAAATACGCCCCAACCGAACCTTTACTCCGGGTATCAGGCCTATGCGCTTGTGCTGATCGGTAAAGATTGCATCCTTCGCAGCGTCATACCAATAGATTCGTAGGTTCTCCAGACCACTAAATTCCTTGGCTGTTTTGAGGATTCCCTCGATCAGCGCTTCAAAGTTAACCGTAAAGGCTGCACGTAATGTTGTTCCAGAGGCACGGTGTCCCCCGATAGCTAGTAAGAAGCTGGCATCCACGAAAATGGCACTTTGAGACGTCATCCTTCAATCCTATGCTGTGCGAAGGATCTGCTTGAGAAACGCGCAGGCCACCTGAGAATTTGCTAGTGACTTCCCAGAAAACATCCTTATGAACCACTTCGCACACAAGCGCATGAACCAACTGCCTGAACGTGTACGAGTTCAACCCATCAGTTGACGTTCATGATTCGTGCTCTCGGTCGTCCGTGACCGGGCCGAAACCCAAGCAACAAAAATGCCCCGCATGCCCACCGGCAGTCATTCCCGAACAATTCCAGGAAGACTGCCGACGGCGTGCGAGGCGCTCTACTTGTTTGTCCCTGGTCGAGATTAGTCCTCGAGGTTGATCTCGCGGGCCACAGTGGCGCCAATGGCCGCACGGACAATGTCCAGCACACCGGATGGCAGCGAGGAATCGATGGCCAAGACCGCAACGGCCTCGCCGCGCTCTTCCTTGCGGGCAACCTGCATGCCAGCAATGTTCACGCCCTGCTCACCCAGGACGTTGCCCAAGGTACCAATGACACCCGGGCGGTCTGCATAGCGCAGCACGATCATGTGGTCGGTGATCGGGATTTCGATTTCGTAGCCGTTGATGCCAACGAGCTTCTCGATCTGCTTCGGTCCGGTGAGGGTACCAGCGACCGAAAGCTGAGTGCCTTCGGTGGAAGCGCCCTTGACAGTGAGCAGGTTGCGGTATTCAGGCGAATCCGGGGTGGTCACCAATCGGGTGGCCACGCCGCGCTGTTCCGCCAGCACCGGGGCGTTTACGTAGGAGACCTGGTCGGAGACAACATCCATGAAGACACCCTTGAGTGCCGAAAGTTCCAGTGCCTTTACATCCAGGGAGGCGATCTCGCCGGCAACGACAACGTCGATGCTGGTCAGGGACCCAACGGTCAGCGCATTGAAGATGCGACCCAGCTTCTCGATCAGCGGGATACCCGGGCGAACGTTTTCATCAATGACACCACCGGCAACGTTGACCGCGTCCGGAACCAGCTCGCCGGCCAGGGCCAGGCGAACGGACTTGGCCACGGAGACGCCCGCCTTCTCTTGGGCTTCATCGGTCGAAGCACCCAGGTGCGGGGTGACCGTGACATTCTCGAATTCAAAGAACGGAAGATCCGTGCTGGGCTCCTGGACGAAGACGTCAATGCCGGCTCCGGCAATTTCCTCGTTCTTCAACGCCGTGTAGAGCGCTTCCTGATCAACGAGGCCACCGCGGGCCACATTGATCACATAAGCGGAGTTCTTCATCTTGGCAAAAGCATCCTTGCCAAGCATGCCAATAGTTTCCGGGGTCTTGGGCATGTGGATGGTGACGAAGTCGGACTGGGCCAGAAGTTCATCCAGCTCCACCAGGGTGACGCCGAGCTGCTGGGCGCGTGCCGGGGTGATGTAGGGATCGTAGGCAAGGATTTCCATGCCAAAGCCCTGTAGGCGTGCGGCCACCAAGGCGCCAATGCGGCCCAGGCCAATGATGCCGGCCTTCTTCTCAAAAAGCTCGACGCCAGTGTAGGAGCTGCGCTTCCAGGCACCGGCCTTCAGTGAGGCGTTGGCCGCCGGAATGCGGCGGGCCAGGGACACGATGTGCCCCACGGTCAGCTCCGCGGCGGAAATGATGTTGGAGGTCGGAGCGTTCACGACCATGACACCGGCCTGGGTGGCGGCCTTGATGTCAACGTTGTCCAGGCCGACCCCGGCTCGTGCAATGATTTTCAGGTTCTTGGCTGCGGCAATAGCCTCTGCATCGACCTGGGTGGCGGAGCGCACGAGGATGGCATCCACGTCAGCAATCGCAGCCAACAGCCGGGAGCGGTCTGCACCGTCTGTCTGCCGAATCTCGAAATCGGGACCCAAGGCCGCAATGGTTGCGGGCGAGAGTTCTTCGGCCAAAAGGACGACTGGCTTGTTTACAGACACGGGGTGGCACCTTTGCTATTTCAGTGGGCTGGATGCATGGTCCGGGATCGACCGGACCAGAATGCCCAGAATATCGCCCGTCAGGTCATATACCCGGCTCCACTGTCCGATGTTACGGGACCGCATCAGTGTTTTGTGAATATCTTCACAGGTATTTGGTTTCCTTGGAAGTTCGTGGCCTCTACGACAAAAATGCCAAAAGTGTTCTTTCCCCATCCTCCCGGAATGGGATCGATGCACCTGTCTGCACCGAGCGTGGTCTACGCTTCCTGAGCAACCTTTGAAGGACACGGAGCCTTGCTGCATTCCGTTGCGCGTTGCCCGAAAATCGGCGCACGCTTGCAAGGGCTCTCAGCAGCTGATTCCTGCCCCTGTCAAGATTTCACAGAGTTCAGCCGACTAGCGTATTCATATCCCATCGCCCCCGCCGGATTCTTGAGGTCCACCGATCTTTGCAACACGACGGAAACGACCTCTCTCGGCCACATCAGTCGTGCTTCCAAGAAGATCCCGCCCCGTCTCATACACGACGCCACTTTCGGGGCCTACGTCCTGATGCATGGCAACTGCGGCAACGAGCCTCGATGGCATGGCCACGATCCTCTCCGGGATCACGCTCAAGAATTACCGGCATGTGACGGCCTCCGAGCCGGGGCCCTTCGAAGCGACCTCAGGCGGGACTGTCAACGGCTCCGGAGAGCTGATTAGGCCCCGCGGACCGCGACCTCTCCCGGCTTCGCGTTCTCGGCGCCAAACACCAGGTAGCGGTTGGCAATTTTCTCGCTGAAGAACCGGTCGTGGCTGACGACAACCACGGCACCCGGGAAGTGAAGCAGCGCCCGTTCCATGACCTGCGTGCTCGACATGTCCAGGTGGTTCGTGGGCTCATCCAGGACCAGCACCGAGGCTCCCGAGAGCAGGCACATGGCCATAGCCACCCGGGAACGCTGGCCTCCCGAGAGGTTGCCAATGCGGTTCTTCAGATCGGCCTCGGAGAACTGGAACATGGCCAGGAAGCGGTTGACCGATTTCTTGGTGGCGGTGAAGGCCAAGGAATTGGGCATGGCGTTGACCGCGTGGGTCACGGTGTCCTCGTTATCCAGTTCCTCAAGGATCTGGTTGTAGGAAACGACCGCGGCGCCCTTGGTCCAGGTGACATAACCCGAATCCTGCTTTTCCTCCTCCGTCAGCACGCGCAGCAGCGTGGACTTGCCACTGCCGTTGGCACCGAGGATCACCAGGCGGTTGCCGCGACGCACCTCGAAGCTGAGATCGGTGAAGAGCGTCTTGTCCCCGTAGGACTTGGACAGGCCCTCCACCCGGCAGAGGGTGTCCTTGATGTGCAGGCCGCCGTAGATCTCAGTGATGATCTTGTCCACCGGGCGCGGGGCCCGCGACTTCTTGATCTTCGAAAGCTTGTTGTCCAGCCCCTTGCTGGCGGCCTTGGCCGCCTCGCGGCGGTCCGAGATACCTTCGGCCTCGAAGGCCAGAAGCTCTGACTCGTGGACGAACTGCGATTCGAGCGTCTTGAGCTTGAACTGCTTGGCCACCACGTACTGGGCAAAGTTTCCCGGGTACTCGTGGAGGTGGAAGTTCTCGACCTCAACGATCCGGGTGACCACCGAGTCCAGGAACTTGCGGTCGTGCGAGACGATGATCGCCGCACCTTGGAAGGACTTGAACCAGTTCTCCAGCCATTCAACGCCGGCAACATCAAGGAAGTTGGTCGGCTCGTCCAGCAGGAGCACATCGGGGTCCTCGAGCAGGATCTTCGCCAGCGCGGCACGGTTGCGCCAGCCGCCGGACAGGGAGTCAATGGGACAGGTGCGGTGGGCTTCGTCAAAGCCGAGTTTGGTGAGCACGGTGTCGATGGTGCGTGGGTAGTCCCAGCCATCCAATCGATCCATGGATTCAAAGAGCTCCGACTGGCGATGGATCAAACGTTCCATCTCGTCGGCCTTGGGATCGGCGGCAATGGCCTCATCGATCTCGGCAAGTTCCGCTTCGATGGCCTTGACCTCGCCAAAGAGCTCGTTGAGCACCTCTGAGATGGTGGCTCCACAGTTGAGTTCCGAGAACTGGGAGAAGTAGCCGATCTTGGTTCCCAGTTCCACGGCCACCGTCCCGGTGTCCGGCGATACCTGGTCCAGCACCAGCTTCAGCAGGGTCGACTTGCCCGAGCCGTTTCGCCCGATCAGGCCGACCCGGTCCCCGGCCTCGAGCTTGAAGAATGCCTCGCGCAGGATTTGGTTGTTTTCGAATCGAACGCTGACATCGTTTAGCCGGATCAAGCTCATGCTGGTGTGGTCCTATCAATAGCATCGGTGGTGGAATAGCGGGCACGTTCCCCATGCGGAGACCGCTCGGTGAAATGGACACGAGCCAATACCGCTAAACACCAACAACGATTCTACAAGGCTTGGTCGTTGGCTCCCTTCGAGCTCCTCCCCCAGCGGCTCAACATGATGGCGCGTTCCTGCTTCCAATGCCACACTGGAAGCAGGAGGCGTGCCGTGTCTGCAAACGAATTCACCGGTTCACGCGACAGTTCTGCCCACGAACAGCTCATCTGGGACTACATCGAGTCCCTGCCCGCCAGCGAGATCGACAACATCATCGGACGCGCCGAGCGCAAGGTCGAGAAGATCGCCTACGGCATGCACATGGCCGGGCGGCCGATCAGCCTCGAGATCCGCAAGCGCCTGATCCGCTCGGCCATCCTGCGCGAACTCAACACCCGCGCGGGATGACCCGGATTCTTTACTCTGCCTTCCAAAGATTATCTGTCGGGCACCGACCAGCTACCGCTACTTGGCATACGTCTCGGCATGGATGTGGTCCAGGTGTCTGGTTGTGTCGTTCCAGTTATTGGTGAACTGTTGGCCGTATTTGCCCGACTTCGAGTATTCTTCCCAGCCTTTTGCCGGTCCCAGCCAGATCTTGTCCTGCCAGATCAGGTAGCTGACGCGCAAGGATACCCGGTTGGCGATCAGGAAGTCGGCAATCTCGTCGCCGTTCCTGACGCCCTGGGCGGTCTTGTAGTTCTTGATCATGATGTCCGTGGCCAGGCCCTGGCTGTGGCCAGCGGAACCCGGGCGGACGCCGCCGTAGGACGAGACATAGTCCCCGAACCTAGCCTCGACCGCATTCATGATAGCCACTGTCTCCGGCTGCAGCGGAGCCAACGGTGTCTTGGTCAGGTACGCCTCAGAGATCCAGCCGGTACCGTGGCGCGAAATCACTCGCGCCCATTTGTCTCGGGATTCCAAGTAGGGCACCTTTTCCCCGGGCTTGATCGTGCCAAGCGTCGGATACACGGGGGAACTGCCCAAGCGTACGTTGACGGTTCCGGTGGCCCAGCGGTATTGGGTGACAGGCTTCGTTGGCGGGGCCGAGGTGGCGAGGTAAAGCGTGCTCACCCAACCCGTCCCCTTGCTGGTCTTGACGTTGGCCCAGACACCCGAGGAGCGACCAAGGAGCACCCTCTCCCCTACGGGGACGACTCCGATGGCGCCATGGTTGGTTCCGGCGCCCGAGCGCAGGTTCAGGTTTGCGGTGGTCCAGCGCGGGGAGGTGAAGGTGGTTTCATCGGGTTTGGGGGCAGGGGGCTTGGGTGCCGCGGTTGCCAGGTAGTCGGCGCTCACCCAACCTGTTCGTCCACCCACCTCGATATTGGCCCAGCCGCCGGAGGATGTGCCGAGCATGACCCGATCCCCCTTGGAAACCACTTCAATAACTCGGTGGTTGGTTCCGGGTCCCGAGCGGAGATTGACATTGGCTGTGGCCCAGCGCGTGACGTTGAAGGTCACCGGTGGCTTGGAGGGCAGAACCTGGTTCACCTTCGTGGACAAGCCCTTGGATTCCATCCAGCCAATGCCGGCGCTGGTCCTCACCTGCTGCCACGCACCCGAAGTGCGCAACCACTGCACCTTCGTGTTCATCGGCATCGCGATGATTGCCTTGCTGCTGGTGCTCGTGCCTGCGTAGGCTCGCTGGCTGCCGTTGACCCAACGATAGATCACCGCGGGGCTGGCCTTGCTCAGCGTGGATGACGGGACAAAACCGGTCTTCCCCGAGACAACGATCTTGGTCCAGGAACCGGACCTGCCGAGCACCTCGACCTTGGTCTGACGGTGGATCGTGACCAGATTCGCAGAGGAAGCAGAAGCCGCACTCTTCACCGTGGTGTACACGTTGACGTAGTTGTAGACCTTGGGCTTCGCGGGTGGCTTGATTGCCGCATTCGAGAGCGTGCTCGACGGCATCCAGCCAATGCCGGCGCTGGTGCGGACTTGCTGCCAGGACCCGGAGGTACGCAGCCAGGTGATCCTGGTGTTGTTTGCCAGTGTGCCAAGCTTCTTGCTGGAGGTCTTCGTGCTCTGGAAGACTGGCTGGTTGCCGTTTACCCACCGGTAAATGGCTGCGGGGTTCGATGCGCTGAGGGCACTGGACGGAACGAAACCCGTCTTTCCCGACACGACGACTTTGGTCCAGGAACCGGAGTTGCCGAGCACCTCGACCTTGGTCTGGCGGTGGATCGTCACGAGGTTGGCCGACGAGGCGGCCGCCTTGGCCTTCACCGTGGTGAATGCCTTGGTGTAGTTGTAGACCTTGGGCTTCGCCGGGGCCTTGATCGCCTTGGTGGCAAGCTTGCTTGATTGCATCCAACCAATGCCGGCGCTGGTGCGCACCTGCTGCCAGGACCCCGAGGTCCGCAACCATTGGATCCTGGTGTTGTTTGAGAGCGTGCCAATCTTCTTGCTGGTGGTCATGGTGGACTGGAAGACCGGCTGCTTGCCGTTCACCCAGCGATATATGGCCGCGGGGTTCGTCGTGCTCAGTGCGTTTGCGGGAACGAAACCGGTCTTCCCCGACACCTTGACCTTGTTCCAAGACCCGGTCTTGCCAAGCACCTCCACCTTGGTCTGGCGGTGGATCGAGAGCACGCTGGACGAGCTTGCCGCCGCCTTGGCCTTCACCGTGGTGAAGGCCTTGGTGTAGTTGTAGACCTTGGGCTTCGCGGGTGGCTTGATTGCCGCATTCGAGAGCTTGATCGACTGCATCCAGCCGATGCCAGCGCTGGTGCGCACCTGCTGCCAGGAACCCGAGGTCCGCAGCCACTGGATCCTGGTGTTGTTCGACAGTGTGCCTAGCTTCTTGCTGGTGGTCTTCGTGCCCTGGAAGACCGGCTGCTTGCCGTTCACCCAGCGGTAAATGGCCGCGGGATTCGATGCGCTGAGGCCACTGGACGGGACGAATCCGGTCTTGCCCAACACCCTGATCTTGGTCCAAGACCCGGTCTTGCCAACGACCTCCACCTTGGTCTGGCGGTGGATCGAGACCGCGTTGGCCGAGTTTGCGGTTGCCTTCGCCTTCACCGTGGTGAAGGCCTTGGTGTAGTTGTAAACCTTCGCCGTGGCCGCCGCGACAGGCTTGAGGAAGTTACCCGATACCCAGCCGGTTTTCGATTTGTAAGTGACCTGGTTCCAGATGCCACTGGTATTGAGGATTGTCAGCCTGGTGTTCTTAGGAATCACCAGAAGCGAGGCCGATTTCACATTGGTGGTCTTGCGGAGATTCAGGTTTGCCGTGGTCAGCTTGACCGGTTTCGCCTTGGCGGTGTTGATGCCGACCGACGCGATCGGCGCAAGCGGCTGTGCGGTGGCGATGCTGGTTGGCCCGCCAACCAGCGCAACGGCAAGGGCCAGCACTACTCCAAGGTGTTTACGCTGCAATGTGGGCTCCTGAAAAAGGGATGACGATCAAGGCATAACAGTACCCAAAAACGTCATGTCCGGGTTGATTTCCATGAAAATCTCCGTCCTTTCCTACAACATGCGCCGCACAGTGTCTTCGTGGTCAAGCGGCGCGGCAATTCACCGGCCATCAGCGGCCCGCTTTGCCGGTGGCTCGATCTCTGCCAAACCATTCCCAGCGGAGCAGGAAAGTTGATAAGTGAAGCCACTGCCCGCGGCACATCCAGGCTCCAGAAACATTATGGCTTGTCCAAAATGGAATGGGCGCGCTGCGTGTACGTGCTTCAAAGTCGTACCGGCAGCGCGCCCATGGCGAATCGCGTCAGCCCTGTCGGGCTTTCATGCGGGGGTTCTTCTTGTTGATGACAAAGACCTTGCCACGGCGTCGAACGACCTGGGCGCCGGGGATCTTCTTCAGCGAGCGGATGGAATTGCGCACTTTCATTCTTTTTCCTTTGGTAGGTGTTGCAGCAAAAAGGTTGGAGGCTAACGCGTTGGCGTCAGGCCAGGTCGGTGAGCCGGAGGGCATCCTCGAAATCCGGTGACCCCAGGATTTCGGCATCGGTGAGCTCGCAGGAGTGAAGGAGCGCCGCCAATTCAGCGATGTCGTTGCTGTCGCTTGTCAGAGCCACATGCGTGCGCGCCGTTTCCACACCCCATGTCCCCTGGTTTTCGATCCAAACGAACGGACCGGCGCCGCCAAGCACCACCTTGGTTTCCGGTGAATTGCCGATCCACAGCGTGCCTCGCAACCACACGCATCCCTCGGCTAGCCAGCCCAGCGCTTCCTTGAGCCGCCCCGGGTGCAATGGACGCCCAGCCAGCAGTTCAATAGTTGTGAATGGGCCGTCCTTGGCCATCTTCTCCTTGGAAGTGCCGGCAATGCGGACATGGACGTTTCCGGGTGTCGAACGCCGGCGAGCAGCCTCCGGCTCATGGGCATTGAGTGCAAGACCTTGGTCGGGGTGGATCACGGCCAGGTGCGGTCCCAGCTCCTCAAGCAGCTGGGCTCCGCGATGGAACAAGTCGCCTCCGGATTGGCAGCCGGGCGCCTCGGCCTCAAAGAGGTGGGCGAAGAACCCCTCGAGCAACAGCGCGGTGTCGGCAAAGGCGATTTCCTTGACGAGAAATTCCCCTGCGGTCCGCTCATCGTCTTGCACGCTACTGAGCCCCGCCTGCCAGAGGGTGCGGGAGTCCCACATCTGGTCTTCAAGCGCGGCCGGGTCCAATGCGAGACAGACCGAATCGATGTTTGTCCCGCGCGCGGCCAACAGCGGACCGAGAATTTCCAGCACCATGCCCGCGTTCACGCTTGGCGGCAGCCCCACGAAAACGTCCCTGGGTGCGGCGTCGAGGACTCGGGTCACCGTGGGCACCACGTCCAGCCTCACGGTGCAGGTGAGGCAGCCATGCTCCAGCGCAATTTCGGTGCGGTCGACTTCGACCGCACCGCGGGAAACACGACGCAGCACCCGTTCGCCCTCAAGCAAGTCGTGGCGAACCACGATGGCTTCGGGGCTGGTCGCCAGCAATGCGTCCAGTGCCTTGTCGCGGACGTGGGCTTCAAGCGAAGTTACAAGTATGAGAGTCACACCGACCACAGTAACTAATAATGATTCTCATTAGCAACTTGCGGGCAGCCGCGATCCTGTTTCCGGTTGGCCCCTTGGGCAAGTCGCACCATGGACACGAACGTTCCGCCTCGTCGAAGGACCGTTGCATCAATGTGGTTCGTGGTGCACCGGGACCACCACGACCGGCAGCGTCTGGTGGGCGATCACGCGGTGCGCGGTCGTTCCGTTGAGCAGTTCCGACAGCCTGGCGCCAACACCATGGTGCCGGGTTCCGACCACGATCATGCGCGCATGCAGCTCGCTGCCGAGCCGTGCCAGGGCCTTGCCGGGGTCCCCCGCCAGCACGCGGAGTGACCAGGAAATCTTTGAACCGGCCATGGCGCTGTCCAGTATCCGCAGGATGTCGCGTGCGTCCTCGGTCATGTCCTCGTCGATGTCCTGGGGGTGCAGCGAGTTGCCGCGGATGTCCTCCTTCAGTTCCCATTCGACCAGGTAGCTGTTGATCTCCACATAGGCAAAGACCAACGGCGCCCCCAGTCCCTCCGCCAGCGTCCTCGCCTCGAGCACCACGCGCCGTGGCTGCTTCGGCAGCACCCCGACGACGATCGGGCCCACTCCCCCGACGTTCGGCATTTCCTTGTCCATCTCGGCCTCCTTGCGTCGTTGCAATCCAACCTCTACCTATTTGGTATTTTCCGCCCATAGTCTCGGGAGAGGAACAGCAACTGGCCTCGACCTTCCCGCCGACCGCCCGCTTTTGTCCGGTGCCACGAACCACCAGTCACTCGGGGCTTGCCGCCCGTCCATGTGAACGCGGACAGAGCGACATGCACCATCGATACGTTGGGATTCCATGCGTGCACCGGCATTGTCCCGGGGCCCGTAATCGGCAGCATTTGCCCAACGGCGGATCTTGCCCGGGCGCGCATGGCTCTCGCATCCCCACATGAAGGAAGACATGACCCAGACCCAGATTCCGGTGGTCCGGTACAAACGGGGCCTTGCCTCGGCCGTACTGCTCGCCGTGCTCGGCGGGGCGTTTGCCGCACCCATTCCGTCCTTTGCCGCTTCGGCGGTTCCCACCGCCCCGGTCATCTCGACGACCGACACTACCTGGCAGTACCTTGATGATGGTTCGGATCGCCCTCATGTTCGCTGGATCCAGCGGAGCGATGGATGCATTCCGCAATAACGAAGTAACCGCTTAAGCCAAGGATCGCCCGACCTCGCGGTCGGGCGATCCTTGGCCTCTGGGCATCAAAGCAATTTCAAATCAGCCCCAGCTCCGCAAAAGCCGAGGCGATCCCGTCGCGATTCGGCGGAAGCGCCGTGCGGTCGGCCAGCTCCAGCAGCCCGGGATGCGAGCCCTCGATGGCCACCCCAAGCCCCGCGAAGGCCACCATTTCCAGGTCGTTTTCCCCGTCGCCGAAGGCGATGGTGTCCGCCTGGCTGATTCCCAGGTGGCCGATGGCCACGGCGACGCCGTCGGCCTTGCTGATGCCGCGCCGGAACAGCTCCCCCGTGTGGCGCCCTTCGTCGGCGATGGAGTTCTCGACCACGGCGACATCCTCGCCGATCTCGGCCGCAATGCTTCCCACCGAGAGCGGTGCCTCGAACACAGAGATCTTCGCGAAGGACGGCAGCTCGGGGATCGGCGCCAGGGAACCCAGGATTGCCGAGGAGCCGGCGGCCCGGCCGTCGGGGCGTTGGCTGAAGTGCGCCTCGATGATTTCCCGCAGCCGCTGTTCCGCGGCGCGAGGGACGTGGAGTGATTCCGGGGATTCCAGGACGTAAACCGCGTCATGGGCGTCGAGGGCCGCAAGGGTCCGTGCCGCCATCTCGTCCGGGAACCGGCGGTCCATGAGGATTTCTCCGCCCACCTCCACGTACGCGCCGGCGCTGGCCACCAGTCCGTCGAATCCGGCCTCCAGGATGTGTGCCGGAAGCATGGAGAGGGGACGGCCGGTGCAGAGCAGGACCTTGTGCCCGGCCGCGCGTGCCGCGCGGACCGCTTGCGCATGGGCTTCCGGGACCACCCCGTAATCGGCATAGGTGCCGTCGACATCGAGGAAGACGGCGTGGATGGTTTTTACGGGTGTTTGGGACATGGCGTGCATGCTCACCGAGTCTACCGGTGCCAGATGAACGCTTGGGTCCGGAGGATGCCCGGCGCCTTCCACCGCGGACCCGGGTCCGCCCATCAGGCCGGGACCGCACGCGATGCCAGGGCACCTGCCAGGCATTTTTCATAGAACGCCACGTGTTCGCCGACCATGCGGCGGATCCCGAAGGTGGTTTCCGTCGCCCGGCGGCAGTTCCCGCGGTCCAGCTGTGCGCACCCGGGCAGGGCTGCGGCCAGTGCCTTGGGCGTCTCACGCAGAAAGCCGGTGACTCCGTCAACCACGATCTCCGGGGCAGCGCCGCGCAACGTGCTGAGCACTGGGGTGCCGGTGGCCATGGCCTCGATCATGACCATGCCGAAGGGCTCGTCCCACTGCAACGGATTGAGCAGTGCAAAGGCGTCGCCCAGCAGGGCGAACTTTTCCGCGGCCCCCAGCTCGCCCACGTACTCGATGGTTCCGCCAAGCTCGGACCGGATGACCTGCTGGAAGTACTCCTGCTCCCCCGCGCTGCGCATCTTCGCCGCAATGCGCAGGGGCACCCCGGCGCGGCGTGCCACCCTGATGGCGGTCAACACGCCCTTGTTCGGGTGCATGCGGCCCAGGAAGCAGGCATAGCCGCCGCTCCCGGCACCCACCGGGATCTGCGTGGCATCGATGCCGTGGTGGATGACGCCGGACACCGCCACCCCCGTCGCCGTCATGGACTGGTGCCGGGAGATCGCCACCAGCGATGCGCATTGGGCCACGGCGGAATAGACGGGCAGGAAGCGGTCGTCCATGGCGTTGTGGGCCGTGGACACCACGGGGATCCGGTGCCCCGCCAGACGCAGCAGCGGGCCCGACAACGTGTGGTCGTGAATGATGTCCACCGCACCCAACTGCGCGTAGGCGTTGAGCACGTGCCGCAATTCGTCCTGGCCCCTGCCCAGGTGCCGGGGCTCGGGCGGCAGGCTTCCGGCCACCTGGGCCACCGGGCTGGTGCTGCCCGCCGCCGCGGCCAGCAACACCTCGTGCCCCAGCTCCGCCAGTCCGCGCGCCAGCAGGCCCACGACCGCTTCGGTGCCGCCGTAGCCTGCCGGCGGCACGGTGAGCCACGGCGGGGCGATAAGTCCAATGCGCATGGTTGTTCCCCTTTCCGTCCCGGCTCAGGCCGTGCCGGGCATGACATCGAGCATGTCCGCCAACGGCCCGCGCCGGCCGCGCCGCACTTCCAGGTCCTCCTTGACTCCCTCGAGGTGGAACCGGGTGCCGTTGGCGGTGAGGTTGATCTTGTTATCCCCCACGGTGATGTTGCGCAGGTGCACCTTGCCCCACTCGGCGGGCAGCACCGGGTCCAGGTAGAGCTTCCCCTCGGTCAGCACCGGATCCAGGCGCAGCATGACGCGCAGCAGGTGCATGGGCGCCGCGGCCGCCCACGCCTGTGGGGAGCATGAGGTGGGGTAGGGCACGGGCACCGGATGGCTGGAGCGGTCCAGGCCGCAGAAGAGCTCGGGCAATCGCCCGTCGTGGAACGCGGCGGCCTCCATCAGGGACGTCGCCACGCGCTGGGATTCGGCAACGAATCCATAGCGCATCAACCCGCCCGCGATGAGCGCATTCTCATGCGGCCACACCGATCCGTTGTGGTAGCTGGCCGGGTTGTAGGCCTTCATCCGGCTCGAGAGCGTGCGCACGCCCCACCCGGTGAACATCTCCGGGGACATCAGCGTCCTGGCCACCTGCGGCGCCTTGTCATGGTCCACGATTCCGCTCCACAGGCTGTGGCCCATGTTCGAGGCGCAGGAGTCCACCTGGCGCCCGTCCCCGTCGATGGCCAGGGCGAAGTAGCCGCGGTCGGCCATCCAGAACTTCTCGTTGAACCGGTCCTTGAGCCGCCGGGCCTTGGCGGCATAGTGCTGCGTCGTTTCCTCGTCGCCCGCTTGCTGGGCGATCAGCGCGCGGGCCAGGTAAGCGGTGTAGACGTAGCCCTGGACCTCGCACAGGGCCAGCGGGGCTTCGGCGACCCGGCCGTCGGCAAAGGTGACCCCGTCCCAGGAATCCTTCCAGCCCTGGTTGGCCAGGCCCGTGGGGGTGGAACGCCGGTAGGCCAGGAATCCGTGGGGGTCCTTCGCGCACGTGCGCTCGATCCAGCCCAGCGCCGCGTCGATGGCGGGCAGCAGCCGGTGCAGCGTCTGGCCACCGACTCCCCACCGGGTCAGCTCGCCGGCCACGGTGACAAACAGCGGCGTGGAATCGACCGAGCCGAAGTACGCGCCCGAGCTGCCCAGTTCCGGGGACTGCGAGGATCCCAGGCGCACCTCGTGCAGGATCTTGCCCGGCTCTTCCTCGGTCTGCGGGTTGGTCCCCGTGCCCTGGAGTTCGGCCAGCGCCTGGATGGTTCCCAGTGCCAGCGAGGAGTCCACGGAGAGCGAGAGGAACGAGGCCAGCAGGGAATCGCGCCCGAAGAGCGCCATGAACCACGGCGCCCCTGCGGCCACCACCACACGGCCATCGTGCGCGGCGTCGAAGATGCGAAGCGAGCCCAAATCCCGCCGCCCGGTCAGCAGCGCCCGGCCCACCTCGTAGTGTGCGACCTCAACGGAAGGCACTTGTTCCTTCCACTCGCGCTGGCGCACCGCCGGAAAACTGGCGGCCCCGGCTGCCTGCCCCATGCGCGCATCCTGCTCCGAGCCACGTCCGTCGATGGACGGTTCGATGGCCACCTCCGTCACCCATTCGCCCTGCGGCGGCAGCGCGATGCGGTACTCAAGCCCCCCGGGCGCCGCGACGGCCTGGTAATCGCGGATGCGGACCAGAAGCCGGTGGTCGCCGGCGGTCCCGCTGAATTCCAGCCCGTCCTTTCCGTGGTGCGACATCGAGCCGTCGCCCGCGCGGCGGATCCCGGCCTTGACGTCGAAGAGGTCGGCGAAGTCGGCACTGACCTCCAGCTGCACGGTGACGGCGAAGGTTTCATTGGAGTAGTTGTGCACCACGATGCGCTCGACCATGCCCCCGTCGAGGCTGCGGTGGCGTTCGACAATCACATGGCTTTCGGATTCCAGGGCGTTGCCGCCCACCCTGCCCACGAACATCGCCCGGTAGGGCTCAATCGCGGTGCCGGCCAGGGGCTCCACGTCCTTGCCGTTGACCCGCAGCCGCCAGCCGGAGACAAACCGGGTGTCGCGGAAGAAGAACCCGTGCGGTCGGGTGCCGTCCATGTCCCCGTTGGCGGCCGCCAACGCGAACGTGGTTCCATTCAGGATGGTGACGGCCCCGGGACCCGCCGACCGGGCGCCGACACCGGAGGTCCAGGCGCTGGTCATGTTCTTCCACTCCGACTTTTGCCCCCGCGATGCCGTGCGCCGCGGCCGGTGGGGAACGGTGCCTTCAGCCGATTGGCGGCAATGGCCGCGTTTGGTGCAGGGGTGTGCCTGTGGGAATGCATCATCAATGTCCATCGATCGTGCACGCTGCGGCCCGCTGCTTGACCTCACTTCACAGCCTAATCCGGCGGCCGCGTCCGGGGAAGAACTTTGCGCGGGTTCGCGGGCACCACCCTGGTACGTTGTTTTCCTTCCATGCCGGCGGCCTTGGCCGTAGGCTGGGCAGCAGCAGCGGACCCCGCCGGTACGGCACGATCCCGGTCCCATCCGGCGCACGATTCCAGGAGCATCCATGAACGATTTCCGGGGCGTCAGCCACCAGACGCTGTCCAACTACCTCAACCAGCACCTGCTGGGATCCGAGGGCGGGGTCAACGCCTTCCGCGCCGCGGCCGACACCTGGAAGGGCACGGCGCAGGAACCGATGCTGCTCTCGCTGGCCCGCCAGGTGATGGCAGACCAAGAGGACCTGCAAAACATGGTCCACCGGCTCGGCTACGGCGGGCACCCGCTGAAGCTCACCCTCAGCCATGCGGTGCGCGCCGTGGGTCGGGTGAACCCGGTGAACCTGCTGCGCAAGCGCAAGGCCGGCCTGGCGCAGGTGGAACTCGACGTGCTCATCGGCATGCTCAACGCCAAGCTGGCCATGTGGGACACGCTGCAGCTGGTGGCCGGCAAGGACCACCGCTTCGACACCGCCCTGCTGGGCGACCTCAAGGTGCGCGCCAACGACCAGATCACCCAGGTCAAGGAAATCATCGAGGCCACCTGGGAGGAACGCTTCTTCGCCGGATAGGCGTGCGGAAAGGAATCCCCGTCCCCATGACACGATCAGCAATCATCGTCGGCGCCGGGCCCAACGGCCTGGCCGCCGCGGCCCGGCTGGCCGAGCACGGTGCCCAGGTCACCATCTATGAACAGGGGCCACACGTGGGCGGGGCAGCGCGCTCCGCCGACGCCCTGGGGCCGGGAACCACCGTGGATTTGGGTGCCGCGGCCCATCCCTTTGGCATCGGCAGCCCCGCCTTCCGCCACCTGGGACTGGAAAGCCACGGCCTGCGCTGGCTGCACCACCGCTACCCCATGGCCCATCCGCTGGAGTCCGGACCCAGCGCGCTGCTGCACCCGGACCTGGAGGACACCTCCGCGACCCTGGGCGAGGACGCGAACGCGTGGCGGCTGCTGCACCGGGCGGTGGCCGGGCATCCGCTCGAGTCTCTTGCCAACGCCACCGGCCCGCTGCTGCGCATGCCTCCGCACCCCGCACTGATGGCCGGCTTCGGTGCCCGCGCGCTGTGGCCAGCCGGGCCGTTGGCACGGCTGGTCTTCCGCACCGAGGCCGCCCGCGCCCTCTTCGCCGGATCGGCCGCCCACTCCATGCTGCCGCTGGGCCACCCGTTCACCGCCGGCTTCGCGGTGCTCTTCGGCGGCCTGGGCCAGTCCCTGGGCTGGCCGGTGGCACGCGGCGGCACCCAGGCAATCATCAACGCACTGATGCAGCACCTGGCCCTGGCCGGAGTCCAGGTGCACACCAATTCGCCGGTGCGGGACCTGCGCGAGCTCCCGGCCAGCGACGCGATCCTGCTGGATGTGACCCCGCGGCAGCTCCTGCAACTTTCCGGAACCGGCATCGGCGGGCGCTACGCCGAACACCTGCGCCGCTGGAAGTACGGGCCCGGCGCCTACAAGGTCGACTACCTGCTCGACGGCCCGATCCCGTGGCGCGACGAGCGCACCGCGCACGCCGGAACCGTGCACGTGTGCGGCAACCTTGCCGAGGTGACGGCCGCCGAACACGAAGTGGGCAGCGGCCGGCTGCCCGGGCGCCCCTTCGTGATGCTCGCCCAGCCCTCGGCGGTGGACGAATCCCGGGCGGCCGAGGGCCGCCAGGTCATCTGGAGCTACGCGCACGTTCCCAACGGCTGCACCGCCCAGGCCGGGGCGCTGGTCGACCGGCAGATCGAACGCTTCGCCCCGGGCTTCGGGGAGCGGGTGATCGGGCGCGTGGAAACTCCGCCGCGCGCGTTGGAGGACTGGAACCCGAACCTCGTCGGCGGGGACATCGGCGGCGGCTCGCTGCGCGGCACCCAGCAGCTGCTGCGGCCGGCCCCGACGCTGCGTCCGTACCATGCCGGGGCGCCGGGGCTCTACATCTGTTCCTCTTCCACGCCCCCGGGCGGCGGGGTGCACGGGATGGCCGGCTGGCATGCCGCCCGCGCGGTGCTGCGGGATTGGGGCGTCGCGGTGCTTCCCACCCGGAGCCCGGCCGCGGAGCCGCGGCCCGGTTCCCGGTAACGCAGCGCACCGCCCGGGGCCGGATGCTGCGACAGCCGAATCACCTGGGCGCCAGCGGGCGGCTCTGGCCAACGCGCTGTAGGAGGGCAAGCGTGAGGTGGCGGCAGGGGCCCGACCGGCATAACGCCGCGGATCGAAAGCCCCGCCATCACCCTTCCCTGCAACGGGGCCAACAACCGCGCCGGACCGCACCGTCGCCCGCGTGCTGGCGGTGCGCCGAGGGGGAACCGCCAAGCTCTCCGGGATCGAACACTATTCCGAGACCGACGAGCCTTGAAAACGCGGGGAAGGAGAAGGCGATGTCGGCCGCCGAGGACAGCCACCTACCCGGGCTGGCGCGGGCCGGTGGCTCGCGCCAGCCCGCTGGAATGCCGGGGCATCGACTAGGGGCCGGACACGGTCGCACTCGTGGTCCCCCATGATCCGACGTCGGACACGGCGCTGCTGAACGAGGCGACGGCCGCGGCCACTGCCCTGGATTGGAAGCTGCAGGATCCGGTCAACATCCCGGTGCTCGGGTTGCCGGATATTACGCATGCCGAGAGCCGCGAGGAGGGACCCAGCGCCGGGCGCCGAGCCCCGGCGACCGTCCCTCCCTAGCCTTCGAAGTGCGTGGACACCGCTGCGCTGGTGGTGGAGGCGATGACCGCCTCAGCCACGTGGCGAAGCTTGATGTTCCGCGAGCTGGAGGCCGATTTCAGGATTTCGACGGCCCGATCCTGGCTGCACTTGTTTTGGCCCATGATGATGCCCACCGCCAGATCGATCGCGGTCCGCGACGCCAGCGCCAGCTTCAGGTTTTCCTCGTTGTCCCGGAGCTTGGCCATCGTCACCGCTAGGTTCAGCAGTGCCGAGGCATGCTCGGCATGGGATTCCGCCTGCAGAATGGCCTGGTCGTCGAACGCGTGGGTTCTCATCGAGTAGAGGTTGATTGCCGCGGTGTCCTCGGAATTCAATGTCAAGGGGACGGCCAGCATGGAACGCACCCCGGCGTTGTGGATCTCCGCGAAGTACCCGGGCCAGCGGCCATCGGCGGAGATGTCGGGGACACTGATGGTGCGGTGTTCGCTGCACGCGGTCAGGCACGGACCTTCACCAAAGTCGTACTGCACCTCATCGAGGGTCTGGGCCAAGGCGCTGTTGCTTGCCACCGTTCCCACCCGCTTGTGCCTGCGCAGGGTGATGCCGACGTGCACCGGCGCCCCGGGTACAGACAATTCGTCGGCGCTGACATGAGCTAATGCGTTTAGAAACGATTCAAGGTCGTATGTTTCGACCAGGAGATCCCTGAGGTATTCGTTTACCGCGATCATCAGTCAACCTTTCAAGCATTGCCCCTCATATCGACTCGGTTTCGGCTTTCCCTCGACGATGTGAAAACACTATCAAATTGAAGCCGCCCGATGGTCGCCTGGGCCAACCCCGTCGGCCCAGCCCCCTGCTATCCCCAGAATACGGGTTTTTCGTCCACTTACAAGGCAAAGTTCGTGCGTGCCTGCGGTCCGGGTCCCCCGGTTTCCGGGATTCCCGCAAGACCGTTGCGTGGCCGTGTTTCAAGCGGCTTTTCGCCGTCCCGAGTGCGCCTGCGGAGGAAGCCGGGCCATGGGCCGCAGCGCAGGACGTGCACTGCAGCAGGGGTGTGTCGCACACCAGCGGCGGCGGGCGGTTGGAACACGACGGCCGGATCCTTTCCGCAGCTCCGAACGCACCCCGCGAGATACGAAAATCCACCCGTGCACCGGGCGCGTTGCAAAAGCAGAGACTGCCACGAAGTATCGGTCTACGATTAATCCATGACACAGAACCTGGAAGTCGATTGGATCGATTCGCTGACCGCGCATGTCACCAACCGGACCGGGCGTGCGGTGTTTGATGTTGACCTGCGCACGACAGGTCAGGTCACGGTGGATGACAATCCTGACTGGAGCTTCAAGGCCGAGAAGTTGCCCGATGGCGAATTCATCGGCCTCTACCGGATCAAGGACAGCGTGGGCTGGGCAACCTCCCCGCCATTTTTGGAAATGACGTGGCGGAGCGAGGATTCCTCGGAGGAACACTACCGCAGGGTTCCCTTGCATCGCCACCAGGATCCGCCCACGCCTTGAGCACGCCGAGCCGGCGCCGCACCAAACCGGCTCGGCGCCATCGCTTCGGCGCGGCTTGGCGTGCGGCAGAGCCCCCGGTGTAGTCCTCGCCGGTCTTCCTGGGCATGAGCTAGCGCAACTCTCGGCCGGGCGCATCGATCGGGCGCTGTTCACCGTGCATGCGCAGCCCCAGGAACCTCGGGGATCCGGCATCTTCACCGGGCGCTGGATCGGGTAACGCACTTGGACGTCCCTGAGCATCATGGGCACCGGAATCCAGCGGAAGGCCCGGAGCCTAGCGGCCCCGGGCGTGGCCGAATAGGCATTGGGGGACGCAAATGTCGTTGGCGCTGTCCGTCGCCGCACAGTGGTGAAGGAACTGCCCACGTCCCCGGTCCCATCAGGCAGGTCGACATCGACGGGGATCGGCGCGCTCATCGCCGGCCCCTGCGGTAACTGCTCGACGGCGCGGGCACGAGACTGCCGGTTTCATAGTGGTCGAATGCGAGGTTGAGCTGAAACGACAATCCCAGCACCCCGCAATATCAATAAACGACTCGAAGCCAACTCCTTGCTCTCCATGCTCGACCTTGCCCAGGATCGCGCGGCCGCGCCCGCCCGGTCCGCGACCTGCTGCGCGGGCGACCCATGGAACCTCCTTCCCGTGAGAAGTTGCCGCCCGATGTTCACGGCGATTCGACACGTCTTCGGTGGAGTTCGTCCCAGTGCCGTGCCGCCTGTGCGGTCATCGTTACGGCCCGCAAGAAGTTGAGTGGGCCCAAAGCGGGCCATTGGCCACGGTGGGGTTTGGAGGTGGATGCTGGAGCGGGTCGTGACGATGTGAGTAATCCCGTGCCGGCCTTCCGGCCAATTGGCTACAGGCAATTGGTGCCCGAGGAGCATCCGGCCGTGTTCCGCTCCTCCGCCGATGACAAAACCCGCCCCGACTTTCGTCGGGACGGGCATCGCCGTGCGGCCAACCGGGGCACTGGGCCCCAGCCACCGATGGGTTCGGCTGGCCTTAGCGTGCGACCGAGCCTTCGGTGTAGTCGTCGGTGGTCTTCCAGGAGAAGAGCTGGCGCAGTTCGCGGCCGGTCTCTTCGATCGGGTGCTCTTCGCCCTTCTTGCGCAGTGCCATGAACTCCGGCGCGCCGGCATCCTGGTCCTCGATGAAGCGCTTGGCGAAGTTGCCGTTCTGGATGTCGGCGAGAACGGCCTTCATGTTCTCCTTGACCTCCGGGGTGATCACGCGCGGGCCCGAGACGTAGTCGCCGTACTCGGCGGTGTCCGAAACGCTCCAGCGCTGCTTGGCGATGCCGCCCTCCCACATCAGGTCCACGATGAGCTTGAGCTCGTGCAGCACCTCGAAGTAGGCGATTTCCGGCTTGTAGCCGGCTTCGGTCAGGGTCTCGAAGCCGTACTGGATCAGCTGCGAGGCGCCGCCGCACAGGACAGCCTGCTCGCCGAAGAGGTCGGTTTCGGTCTCTTCGGTGAAGGTGGTCTCGATGACGCCGGCGCGGGTGCCGCCGATGGCCTTGGCGTAGGACAGTGCCAGCGCCTTGGCGCCGCCGGTGAAGTCCTGCTCCACGGCGATCAAATCCGGGATGCCGCGGCCGGCTTCGAATTCGCGGCGCACGGTGTGGCCCGGTGCCTTCGGGGCGACCAGGGCGACGTCGACGTTGGCCGGCGGGGCGATGTAGCCGTAGCGGATGTTGAAGCCGTGGCCGAAGAACAGGGCGTCGCCCGGCTGCAGGTTCGCTTCGATGTCGTCCTTGTAGACGTGGCGCTGGACCTGGTCCGGGGTCAGGATCATGATCAGGTCGGCTTCGGCCACTGCCTCGGCGACGGTCACGACGCGCAGGCCCTCGGCCTCGGCCTTGGCGATCGACTTGGAGCCGGCCTTCAGGCCGACGCGCACGTCCACGCCGGAGTCGCGCAGGTTCAGTGCGTGGGCGTGGCCCTGGGAGCCGTAGCCGATGATGGCGACGGTGCGGCCCTGGATGATCGAGAGGTCAACATCGTCGTCGTAGTACATGTCAGTCACTGTGGTGTCTCCTTGGTATCAGTGTAAAGATTTTATGCGTATCAGGCAGAGACGGAGCGCAGGGCGCGGTCCGACATCGATTTGGAGCCGCGCCCGACGGCAAGGGTGCCCGCCTGGACGATCTCGCGGATGCCGAA
The DNA here is from genome assembly GCA_024207135.1 of Arthrobacter sp. C2. GTDB lineage: Bacteria > Actinomycetota > Actinomycetes > Actinomycetales > Micrococcaceae > Paeniglutamicibacter. The sequence goes on from CP042428.1 coordinate 1,189,639, forward strand.
GGGCTCCAGCACCGCCAGCAGCGCGTGGATCTTCTCGGCGTTGCCGGTGGCCTCGATGATGAGCGAGTCGGTTGACACGTCCACCACGGAGGCACGGAAGAGGTCTGCGGCCTGGGTGACCTGCAGGCGGGTGGCCGCATCGGCGCGCACCTTGACCAGGATATGGTCACGCTGCACCGAAGCCTCGGGCATCAATTCAACGATCTTGATGACGTTGATGAGTTTGTTCAGCTGCTTGGTGACCTGCTCGAGCAGGTCGCCCTCGGCGTCGACGACCACGGTGATCCGGGAAATCCCGTTGATCTCCGTGGGGCCAACGGCCAGCGAGTGGATGTTGAAGGCGCGGCGGGCAAAAAGGCTTGCCACGCGCGTCAGCACGCCCGGGACGTCTTCGACGAGTACGGAAAGAGTGTGTCGTGCCATGGGATTTCTAGTCCTCTTCTTCCCACTCGGGCGTCATGCCGCGAGCAATCTGGATCAGGTCGTTGCTCACGCCGGTGGGGACCATCGGCCAGACCATCGAGTCGCGGGAGACCACGAAGTCGATGACGACCGGGCGGTCGTTGATGGCCAGGGCCTGCTGGATGGTCGCGTCGATGTCCTCGTCGCGTTCGCAGCGCAGGCCAACACAACCATAGGCGTCGGCGAGCTTCACGAAGTCCGGGACACGTGCGGTGCCGGCACCGGTGTTCAGGTCGGTGTTGGAGTAGCGCGAGTCGTAGAACAGGGTCTGCCACTGGCGGACCATGCCCAAACTGGAGTTGTTGATGATCGCGACCTTGATCGGGATGTTGTTGATCACGCAGGTGGCCAGTTCCTGGTTGGTCATCTGGAAGCAGCCGTCGCCGTCGATGGCCCAGACCACGCGGTCGGGGTTGCCGACCTTCGCGCCCATGGCCGCCGGCACCGAGTAGCCCATGGTGCCCAGTCCCCCGGAGTTCAGCCAGGAGGCGGGGCGCTCGTACTTGATGAACTGCGCGGCCCACATCTGGTGCTGGCCCACGCCCGCGACGTACACGGCGTCGGGGCCGGTGAGCTCGCCGATCCGCTGGATCACGTGCTGCGGGGCGGAGAGACCGTCCTGGGTCGGGGTGAAGCCGATCGGGTAGGTCTCGCGCAACCGGCCGATGGTGTTCCACCAGGCCGACAGGTCCGGGGCGCCGCCCTCGGTGAAGCGGGTGCGGCAGGCCTCGGTGAGCTCCGGGATGATCTCCTTGACCGAACCGACGATCGGGATGTCCGCGGTGCGGTTCTTGGAGATCTCCGCCGGGTCGATGTCCGCGTGGATGACCTTCGCGTTGGGCGCGAAGGTGTGCAGCACGCCGGTGACCCGGTCGTCGAAGCGGGCGCCGAGGGTGATCAACAAATCCGACTGCTGCAGCGCGGTGACCGCGGAGACCGAGCCGTGCATGCCGGGCATGCCCACGTGCAGTTCGTGCGAGTCCGGGAACGCGCCGCGGGCCTGCAGGGTGGTGACAACCGGGGCGCCGACCAGCTCGGCGAACTCCTTCAGCTCGGCCGCGGCGTGCGCCTTGATGACGCCGCCGCCGACGTAGAAGACCGGGCGGGAGGAGGCGGCGATCAGCTTGGCCGCCTCGCGGACCTGCTTGTTGTGCCCGCGCACCACGGTCTTGTAGCCGGGCAAATCGATCTTCGGCGGCCAGGAGAACGTCATCTTGGACTGCTGGGCGTCCTTGGTGATGTCCACCAGCACCGGGCCGGGGCGGCCCGTGGAGGCGATATGGAATGCCGAGGCGAGGGTCCTGGGGATGTCCTCGGCCTTGGTGACCAGGAAGGAGTGCTTGGTGATGGGCATGGTGATGCCCACGATGTCCGCCTCCTGGAAGGCGTCCGAGCCGATGAAGGCGCTGTGCACCTGGCCGGTGATGGCAACCATGGGGACCGAGTCCATGTGCGCGTCGGCAATGGAGGTGACCAGGTTGGTGGCGCCCGGTCCGGAGGTGGCGATGCAGACGCCGACCTCGCCGGTGACCATGGCGTAGCCCTGGGCCGCGTGGCCCGAGCCCTGTTCGTGGCGGACCAGGATGTGGTTGATCTTGGTCGAGTCCATGAGCGAGTCGTAGGTGGGCATGATGGCCCCGCCCGGCAACCCGAAGACGTCCTTGACGCCCAATTCTTCCAGTGAGCGCACAATGGCTTGTGAGCCAAGCATCTCGGTGGGAGCAATGATGTTGTTCGGGCCCTGGACCAGGCTCGATGCTTCCACGACGGAAGAGACAGCGGCATCCTTGCTACGGTTGGCGGGCTTGGCCGGCAGCGAGGGGCTGGCGGTGGTTCCGTTACTCATGGGGATATATCCTTCTCTATCTCTTCTAACCCTGCACATAAAAAAACCCCAAAGGCACCTTGCGGCGAATGGGGTTTGCGCGTCACCGAAGCCCTCCAGGTTGTGGAGGGACTCAAGCTCAGCGCTTGATAACTAGTAGTACGGTGCGGTTGTGCATGCATCCAGTTTGGTCGCCGCCGCATCCGGAGTCAAACACCAACACCCCTAATCTCACTATTTGAGATAGGTGTCCGATGGGTGGACGCCTTGTCGGGGTCCACCCATCGTTCCAAGGCTTATTTCCTAGCCACAGTATGCTCCGGTCGAGGCTGACTTGACCAGCTTGGCGTACTTGGCCAGCACGCCGGTGGTGAACTTGGCCGGCAACGGCTCCCAGCCCACCTTGCGCGCCTCGAGCTCCGTGTCCTCGACCAAAAGGTCGAAGGAGCGGGCCGCGATGTCCACGCGGATCTTGTCGCCGTCCTTGACGAACGCGATCGGCCCGCCGTCGACGGCCTCGGGAGCCACGTGGCCGATGCACAACCCGGTGGTGCCGCCGGAGAAGCGTCCGTCGGTGAGCAGCAGCACGTCCTTGCCCAGGCCGGCGCCCTTGATGGCGCCTGTGATGGCAAGCATCTCGCGCATGCCCGGTCCGCCCTTGGGGCCCTCGTAGCGAATGACCACCACGTCCCCGGCGTGGATCTCCCCCGCATCGAGTGCCGCCAGGGCGCCCTGCTCGCGGTCGAAGACCCGCGAGGTTCCCTCGAAGACGTCGGCGTCGAAGCCAGCGGACTTCACGACGGCACCCTCCGGTGCCATCGTGCCGTGCAGCACCGTAATGCCGCCGGTCTTGTGGATCGGGTTGTCCAGCGCGCGCAGGATCTTGCCGTCGATGTCCGGCGGGTTGATCTCCGCGAGGTTTTCGGCAACGGTCTTGCCGGTGACCGTCAGGCAGTCCCCGTGCAGCAGGCCGGCATCCAGCAGGGCCTTCATGATGACCGGCACGCCGCCGATCTTGTCCACGTCGGTCATGACGTAGCGGCCAAAGGGCTTCAGGTCCCCCAGGTGCGGGATCTTGTCGCCGATGCGGTTGAAGTCCGCAAGGGTCAGGTCGACCTCGGCCTCGCGGGCGATGGCCAGCAGGTGCAGCACTGCGTTGGTGGAGCCGCCGAAGGCCATGGTCACGGCGATCGCGTTCTCGAAGGCCTTCTTGGTCATGATGTCGCGGGCCGTGATGCCCTCGCGCAAAAGGTTCACCACTGCCTCACCCGAGGCGCGGGCGAACATGTCGCGGCGGCGGTCGGCCGAGGGCGGGGCGGCGGAGCCGGGCAGGGACATGCCCAGGGCCTCGCCGATGCAGGCCATGGTATTGGCGGTGTACATGCCGCCACAGGCGCCCTCGCCGGGGCAGATCGCCTTTTCGATGCGGGTGAGGTCTTCTTCGCTCATCTTGCCGGCGGCGCAGGCGCCCACGGCCTCGAAGGCGTCGATCAGGGTGACTTCCTTTTCGCTGCCGTCCTCCAGCTTGACCCAGCCGGGCATGATGGAGCCCGCATAGAGGAACACCGAAGCCAAGTCCAGGCGGGCGGCGGCCATCAGCATGCCGGGCAGGGACTTGTCGCAACCGGCCAGCAGCACCGAGCCGTCGATGCGCTCGGCCTGCATGACGACCTCGACGGAGTCGGCGATGACCTCGCGCGAGACCAGCGAGAAGTGCATGCCCTCGTGGCCCATCGAGATGCCGTCGGAGACGGAGATGGTGCCGAATTGCATGGGGAAGCCGCCACCGGCGTGGACGCCTTCCTTGGCGCCCTGGGCCAGGCGGTTAAGCGACAGGTTGCAGGGGGTGATTTCGTTCCACGAACTCGCGACTCCGATCTGCGGCTTGGCGAAGTCGTCATCGCCCATGCCCACCGCACGCAGCATGCCACGGGCCGGGGCCGCGTGTATGCCGTCCGTGACGACCCTGCTGCGGGGCTTGATATCTGGGGTTGTGTCCTGGCTCATGCCCTTGATTCTAGGGCTGGCAGGCACCGAGACCGAACCCGTGACGGCAACCCGACATATTTCGCCCCGCGAATACGAGACATGTGTTCGAAACATCCGATTGGCTAGAGTGGGTGACATGGAGACACTCAACGTTGAATCCAGTGACGATGTCCTCAAGCAACTTTTGCACGAGGCCTTCGATGCTCAAATCCCCAACTTCGGCAGCTACAACCTGGTGGCGGCGGCGGGCACTTCCGGCTCCGCGGGACTCAAGGTGATCGGCTTCCGCCGGGAGCCCGCCGAACTCATCTTGTGCCCGCTAAACCCCCGGAACCTGCGGCCCTCCGAGCGCGCGGTGTCGGTGAACAACACCAATGTCTCCCACGTGGCCCTGGTGCGCGACGGCGGCTACGAGGTGGGCACCAGCACCGGCCGGGTCTATCGCTTCAATGTCCCGGCCCGGTTGTCGCTGAACATCCCGGGAGCCGAGGGTGCCGCGGCCTGCGGCCTGCTGGGCCAGGACGACGACGCGGCCGACTTCGCCGACTTCATGAATGGCTTCATGGACCGCCTTGACCCCACGGTCGAAGCCCAGGAGTAGTTTCGAACATCAGGCAACCCATCGATCGATGCCTTGGCCTCCGCGATTGCGGAAGCCAGGGCATTTGTTTTCCCTGCCGACACCCGCTTGCCGAGCCTTCTCCGGGCACCTGCACCGGCAAATCCGCCCGCCCGATCCCCCGCGGGCGCCATCCACGACCACGCCTGGCGCACCCTCGAAAAGGCGCAGCCGGCAACTTTCCTCGCCCGCCTCGCCAGCGGCCGCAGTGCATTTGTGTGCCCTTGTTTCGTCCGCCCCGGAAGCATAGGTTTGTTCCATAGATCTTTGTTCCCACCAGGTTTTGCACCACCCGATCGTGGCGGAAAAACCGCAAGAGAATTGGGGAAGAACATGGGCGAAGAACCATTGGAGCCCGAGGCCTCCACCGGGCCCGCCCCCTCCCCCGCCCCTGTAGCTCCTGCAGGCGGAACACGAGCAGCGGTCATTTGGACATCCACGGTGGTCGCCGTCTTGGTGCTGATTCTTTTGATAATTTTCATGGTGCAGAACCAGGATCGAGTCACCGTCTATTTCCTGGGATTCCAGGGCCAGCTGGCCCTCGGCGTTGCCATGCTCATTGCCGCTGTCGGCGGTGCCTTGGTGGTCGCGATCGTCGGTGCGGTGCGCATCATCCAGTTGCGGTCCCGCGCCCGCACTGCCAACAAGGCCCGTGCCAAGAACGGCCCCTAGAGCCTGGACCGACAGCCCGTCCCCGAGAACCAAGGCAACCTGCCGCAAGGAAAGGAATTGACGTGACCGACCTCGAAAAGCAAATGAAATCCATCCAGAACCACTTGGCGCTCTGGGCGCAAAAGGCGAAGAAGGACTACCCGGAACAGCTGGAGCATTCGGTGCGCAGCGCCGTGGACCGGCTGGATCCCGCCGCGCTCGCCCACGCCTCGGAGGAGGTGATTGCCACCGTGACAGGCAACCGAAAGACGGCCCGCCGCGCTCGCAAGGTGATCGAGAGGTCGCTGGTCAATGCCAAGCGCAAGGCCGGAACCCGGCATCGGGCGAAGGTCAAGGCCTTGGCATGCCTGGGCATCCTCGCCGCCATCGGCATCCTTGTTGCGGTGGCGGTACGACGGGCATCGCACGGAAGCGAGCCGGTGGCTTACCGGGGACCGCGGCCGACACCGTCCGAGGAAGCCACGGCCGATCCCGACTTCAATATTTAGAGGAGGTTGGTGTTTTTCGTCTGATGGCGTGGCCGTGTCCGAGCCGGCGTGCCTGATTTGGGAAATTTGGCGTCGGAAGATTCCCCTGGCCCAGGAATGAAGGATGACGTTGGGCCTGATGCAGGGGCACGTCGACCTGCTGCGCACCACGGCCTCCTTCTGCGAGAAACGCGTCGCGAAGGACCGCGTCACCTTTGACACCGGCTGGATGTACGCCGCCGGTGGCCTGCCCTATGACTACCCGGGGTTTGTGCATACGGTGCTGGTGGACATGCGGTCCCGGCTGGCTGCGTCCCAGTTCCCGGACCGGATCTTCGAGGTCACCCTGGAGGCGGCGAAGTCCGCCGGGCCGGCGGGCCGCAAACGCGTCCGGGATCCGACGCCCTTGCATAACGCGGTCGCCACGACAGACACCGTGACGCTGCTGCACTCGGGGATCCGGGGCCTGTCGTGTGCCGCCGACAAGGAGTTGGAAGCCGGGCTGCGGGTCGTGCTGGACCGGTTTGAAAACTATGCGAACGCCGGGAAGCCTGTCTGCGCGTGGGATGACGCCGAGGCCCGCAGGGAGCTGGTGGATGTTGACGAATACCGCGCCACCGGCCCCGCCAGTGCCCTGCCACAGGCCGTCACCACGTGTCCTCCCCAAAAACGGGGCGCCTCGGCCGGAGCTGCTGCCCTTGGCCGGGTGCGCCTCACCGGGGCATCAATCCGAAGCAATTTTCCGCAGGGCCTGCCCCTTGTGCATCGCCACGTGGTCGGTCTTGTCGGATTGAATCTCGTATTGGGGATCCGCCTCGCTGCACCGATGCCAATGTCCCTTGTATTCGACGTCCTGGGTGTGGATCTTTCTGATCGTCCCCCGGACGCGCCCGGCCTCGGAATTCCAGCTCACGTGGTCCCCCACGCGGAATTTCGCACCCATGCGTTCTCTCCTTCGGGTTGCTGCGAGGCCGGACGGTGCCCAGGCCGTTCACGCGGTTAGGTCCCCTCGTCCTCCGGGTAATCCTCCGGCAGCGGGCGCCCCAAGGCATCAAGGCCCCCGGATTCCTGGCCGGCCACGTCCGTGGGTTCGTCCACACGGGCGCCGGCTGTGCCTTCCAGGTCCGCCTGCGCCCTGGAACGGTCCTCCTCGCTCACCGGCGATTCTTCCGCGGCCCGGGCTTCGTGCCCCGCGGGCTCGTCGACTTCGCGCTGTGCGTCGTGCAGCGGATCCATGCTCCGAAGGGTCCGTGGATCGTCGGAGGAGCCCTCCTCCACCGGCTGCCCGTCCCTGCCGTCCAGCGGGTTTCCTTCGGATTCGGGATCGGTGCGTGATTCGTGTTCGGGTGTGTTCATTGACATGGCGCTTTCCTTCCGTGAGTGCGATGGGTGTGCGGAGCGGGCTTCGCCGCTGCGGGTGGGATCCGGCTCTCAGCCAGACCCGCTATTGGTCCCGCCGTGCGGAAAGTCCAGCATGCCAGGCCCCTTCAGGGCCCGGTACAGCCCGTAGCCGGCCATGCCCAGCCCGATGAACACGCCGACCCACATGGGCGTGGCGTAGCCCTCGCCCGGATCGCGGCCAATCCAGATGAACAGCCCGAAGACAATCATTAGAATGAGGCCGGTGACCATCAGCACCGCGCCGCGGCGCCTGAAGAATGGCCTGGTGCCCGTGTTTGCGGATTCGTTCTCCATCACTTGCTCCGATCTATTCAGTGGATGTGTTCCCCGGCCTTGCCAGCGCCGGAGGGCGCAGCTTTTTCCACCGGGGGCTGTGCCGGGCCCCCGGACGCGAGGGCGCGGGTTTTGACAACTTTCTGCCGGTACTCGGACTGCAACAGCCCCAGCGTCGCGCTGGCGAAGTCCGGGTCCGCCGAGGCTATTGCATCGGAAACCAGCCATGCGCGCAGGTCCGCGGCGTAGGCATCTGCGGCGGTCGAGGCAATGCAGGTGTGGGTGGCAACACCGGCAATGACCACCTCTTCGACTCCCAGGTCCGTCAGCAGCCCGACGAGGCCGGTGTCCCAAAAGGCGCTGTCGCGTCGCTTGACGACCTCCACCGCTCCGGAAACGTCAAGGTCGGCCAGGTTCCGGGCCTGCTCGCTGCCCTCAAACAGGAAACCTTGGTCGTCATCGAGCATGTTCAACGTCCACGTGGACTTGTCCCTCCTGTGCTCGGTCCGGATGTTCAGGATCGGCATGCCCCTGGAACGGGCAAGTGCCGTCAGGACGTTGCAATGGCGCAGCAGGGACCCGCGGTGCGCGGCCAGTCCAGGGTCCTCGAAGAAGGCGTTCTGCATGTCTACGACCAATAGGGCCACACGTTCGGAAAGCTGTGGGACATCGCTCATTGACTCCTCCGATCCTTGCTGGCGCGGGACCCGGACCATGCGGGCCTTTCTCCACCCTAGGCGGGGCACCGCGAGGGCGCAACGATTCGACAGCACGCCGCCTGCCGCCGGCCAACAGTGCAGCCCGCCCGTGGTCCGCCGATTCCGCGTATCGGCCGAAACCTTCCTCCGCGGCCGCTGGCACCGGGGGGCATTTCCATGGGCCGTGGCAGCGTCCTCCGGCTCTTGGCACTTTCGAGGCACGCGCGGCTGCTCGTCCCCGCAGGGCGCCCCAGCGCGGGCATTCGGATGGTGTTCCGCCGCGGGCCGTGCGGTGATCAATGGGCTTGGCATTGTGGAATGCCAAGTACAAACATTGCAAAGAGGCTACCCATCACTACTTTTTTCAATGTAGGGTCGAAACGTGCATCGCCACAAATGATGCTGAAACTGAACCTTCATCCGAACGGAGAATAGTTATGGGTTTCATTGGTTGGATAGTTCTTGGACTGATTGCCGGCGCTATTGCAAAGGCCATCAAACCAGGCGAACAGGGTGGCGGCTGGATTGCCACCCTGTTGCTCGGAATCGTCGGCGCCGTTCTCGGCGGATGGATCGGATCGGCAATCTTTGGTGTCGGAATCAATGAGTTCTGGGACCTGTCAACATGGTTGCTGGCCATCGGCGGAGCGTTGATCGTTCTCGTTATTTGGGGGCTTTTGACGCGCAAGCGGGCCTGATCGCTGCACAAATGGGGGTGCCCCGGCTTCGGCCGGGGCACCCCTTTTCCGTCTCCCCTGCCTGCACGGGGGTTCGTTGCCGGGCGGGAGACCGCCTCCATGCGCTTTCACGGCACCCCGCCGTCCCTTGGCTGGCGCCGGGGCAGAGCCGGACAAAATTCCCCTGCCACCCGTCCCCTGCGCATTTCCCTTTACGCGGGCCGCCACAGGTCATACGCTCGCCTCATGAGAACTCAATTTAGCTTGTGGCTTGGAATGATAGGCGTCGGATTGTTACTCATGATCATCATCGGCTTCTCCGGGAGGTGAACGGCAATGCGCAAAGCACTACGATCCCAAATGCTCAGTATCACTTTCGCGGTCCTTTTCCTCGGTGCACTGGTGGGACAGTCCTTCGCGGGACTTGGGGTGTACAACGAGAACCAGATCGCCCACGGGTCTTCCCCGGCGGGATACTGGGAATTCGTGACCTCGAGCAACTTCGTCGTCGACGTCGCCGAAAACTGGCAGTCCGAGTACCTGCAGTTCTTCCTGTTCATCCTCGCCACCATTTGGCTGATCCAGCGCGGGTCCCCGGAGTCCAAAATGCCCGGCGACGAGGGCGTGGGCACCGACGAAAGCCAACTGGTCGGTCGATTCGCCAAACCGAACTCGCCGAAATGGGCCAAGGTCGGCGGATGGCGGCTCAAGCTGTATTCCAATTCCTTGTTGCTGGTCATGGGCACGGTGTTCCTTGCGTCCTGGTGGCTGCAGTCGGTTGCCGGCACCGTGGTCTACAACGCGGACCAGCTCGACCACGGACAGCCGCCCGTCGAGTGGATCCAGTACGTTTTCAGCGCGGACTTCTGGGACCGCACGCTCCAGAACTGGCAGTCCGAGTTCCTGGCGGTCGGCAGCATGGTCGCCCTGTCCATCTACCTGCGGCAACGCGGCTCCGCGGAATCCAAGCCCGTCGGAACCCCGCACGCCGAGACCTCCACGGAAGGGGAATAGGAAGCAATGGCCGATGTGCGGCACGTGAACTTCTCCCCCGCAGCGAAACCCACGGTCGGGTCTTCATCCCACCTGGGTTGGGACGTGGAAACGCAATTGCTCATGGCCTCGCGCCGTTGCCAAGGGGATCCTGCACCGATCCTTGCGGCCCTGGCCGACTCCCGGCAGGCACCGCCGACCCCGGGATCGGGCCGGACCACCGCCCTGTGGGAATTCCTCGCCACGCTCGCCGGCGCGGACCTTGCCGCAGCCAGGACCGTGGAACCGCACCTGGATGCCGCCGCCATCCTGTCGCAGGCCGGCATCGGCTGGCAACCGGGAACCACCTGGGGTGTGTTTGCCGCCGAGGGCGGCCCGAACAAACCCGCCACCGCACGGCAAAAAGCACCCGGGGCCGCGTGGACACTCGATGGCCGCAAGCCCTGGTGTTCCCTGGCCGGAACCCTCGACCACGCGGTGGTGACGGCCCACGTCGACGGCGGACGACGGGCCTTCGCCGTGGACCTGCGCCAAGCGGGGGTCACCGCGCATGCGGGTTCCTGGGAGAGCCACGGGCTGGGCAGGATTCCCAGCGAGCCGGTGGATTTCTCGGGTGCCCGGGCCCACCCGGTGGGCGCCACCAACTGGTACCTCGACCGGCCCGGATTCGCGGTCGGCGGCGCGGGCGTAGCCGCCTGCTGGTTCGGCGGCGCCGTGGGCATCTACCGCACCCTCTTTCGCTCCGCGCAGGGGCGTGAACCGGACCAGCTGGCCCGTGCATGGCTGGGCGAGGCGGACCGGCTCCTGGCCGCCGGCGCTGCCCTGCTGCGCGAAGCCGCGCGGGATGCCGATGACGGCACCCTGACGTGGGAAACCGCCCAACGCGTCCGGGGCCACATCGCCGAAACCTGCGAACGCCTGCTGGTGCTGGCCGGCCGAGCCCTGGGCCCGGCCCCGCTCGGCTTCGACCGGGACCATGCGCGCAGGGTCGCGGACCTTGGCATCTACATCAGGCAACACCACTCTTCCCGCGACGATGCGGCGTTGGGCGGACTGCTGCTCGAAGACGCGAACGGAGGCACTGGCCGATGGTGAACTTCAGCCACACCGATCCGGGCACCCCGGAGGCAATGTGGGTCGAAGCAGGCGTGGGCGAACTGCCGCCCCTTCCGGCGGAGGCCGAGCCTGGACGCGCACCCATGGTGCTCATCCTCTCGGCGCACCCCGACGACGAAACGCTGGGAGCGGGGGGCCTGATCCGCCTGGCACTGGCCGCCGGTGCCCGGGTGCACGTCATCGTGGCGACCGCAGGCGAGGCCTCGCATCCGGGATCCCCGGGCCATCCCCCGGAGCGGCTGGCCCGCATCCGGGCCGCCGAACTCGAAGAGGCACTCGCGTCGCTGGGCCCGGCCGGCGACGCGGGCGCGGCCGCCACCTTCGAGTTGCTCGGGCTGCCGGACGGCGCGCTGGCCAAGGACATCCCGGCGGTGGAGGCAGCAGTGCGGGCCGCCGGCCCGGGGCCGGGCGCGATCCTGGTGGCGCCCTACCGCCACGACGGCCACGGGGACCACGATGCACTCGGGTCCCTGGCCGCGCGGCTGGCCCAGGAACTCGGGCTGGGACTGCTCGAATACCCGATCTGGTTCTGGCACTGGGCACGGCCCGACGGCAATCCGGCCTGGACCCGCTGGCATTCCCTGGCCCTGGATCCGCAGACCGCGGCGGCCAAGGCCGCAGCGATGGAATCCCACCGCTCGCAGGTCGCCCCGCTCTCTGCCGCGCCGCAGGACGCGGCCCTGCTGCATGGCCCCTTCCTGCGGCATTTCACCCGCCCCGCCGAAACCTACCGGTACACGCCGGCGGGGCTGCGGGACTCCGGAACGGCGGTTCAGGTCTTTGACGCGCTCTACACCCGGCGCCCCGATCCGTGGCACTACCTGGGCAGCGAGTACGAGGAACGCAAGCGTGCCATCACCCTGGCGTCCTTGCCGCGCCGGCGGTACGGAACGGTGCTGGAACTGGGTTGTTCCATCGGGGTGCTGACCCGCGAGCTGGCACCGCGGGCCCGGTCGCTGCTGGCGTTGGACGCCAGCGAGGTGGCCCTGCGGGACGCCGCGCAGCGTGTGGCGGACCAGCCCCACGTTTCCCTGCTCCGGGCGGTGCTGCCGCACCAGTGGCCCGCGATCGAACCGGCCTCCCAGGACCTCGTGGTGGTCTCGGAGATCGGGTACTTCCTGGCCGCCGACGAATTGGACCAGTTGCTGCTGCGCTGCCGCGAGTCCATGTCCCCCGGCGGGCAGCTGCTGCTGTGCCACTGGTTGCATCCGGTGGAGGGATGGCCCCTGGATGGCGACGGGGTGCATGCCGCCGCCCGGGACCTGGGCCTGGAACCCAAGCTGCTGCATCGCGAAACCGACTTCATTTTGGAAGTCCTCGAAAGGCCCGGCGACGGCGATGAGTGACGTGATCCGGAGGCTGGCCATCGTCGTGCCGGTGCGCAACGAGGAGGCGTTGCTCGGCGGCTGCCTGCGGCACCTGCAGGCAGCCATGAACCAGGTGGGCGACGCACGTCCCGGCCTCCGGGTGGGGCTCACGCTGGTCCTGGACGGCTGCCGCGATGGCTCGGGGGCAATCGCCGAGGCCGCCGTTGCCCGGGATCGCCGCGTCGAGGTGCTTGCCGTGGATTGTGGTTCCGTGGGAGCCACCCGGGCCGCCGGCGTGGCGCAGGCATTGGGCGGACCATCCGCGGCGGGCCGCAGCGGGCTCGCGCATACCTGGATCGCCTGCACGGACGCAGATACCCGGGTGCCGCGGCATTGGCTGACCGGGCAGCTGGAATTGGCCGAATCCGGCGTCGACGTGGTCACCGGGACGGTGGAACCGGACCGGGCGGAACTGGGGGAACACCTCTTTGGATTGTGGCAGCAGTCCCATGTCCGGACCGAAGGCCACGGGCACGTCCACGGGGCGAACCTCGGGGTCCGGGCCTCGGCCTACGTGTCTGTCGGCGGCTTCGATCCGGTGCCGGTGCACGAAGACGCATTGTTGGTCCACAAGCTGCGCGCCAGCGGTGCGCGGATCCGGGCCACCGCCCGGCTGCACGCCGTCACCTCCGGGCGCCTGCGGGGCCGGCTGGAGGCCGGTTTTGCCGATTACCTGCGGGCACTGGACCCCGGAGTCCTGTCGCACGTCGGCAGGCCCGGCCCCTGAGCCGCACGGGTGCAGAGCCTTGCCCCACGTGGTCGAAGCGCATAGGTTGGCAACACCGGACGGAACGTCCCGGTCCAGCGCCTGGGACCGCCCCTGTGGCGGTTTCCCCGCGACACGAAATTGGAGGTGTCCCATGGTCGAACAACCCACGTCCACGCCGGAACCCGACCCGGTGCCCCGGCCGCCTGCCCGCACCCCGCCAGCCAAGGATCCCAAGGACGCCAAGGCCAGCACGCGGGCCGCGGTCGTGTGGGCCTTCACCATCGTCGGCATCGCGGTGCTGATCCTCTTGGTGATCTTCATGATGCAAAACCAGGCGCAGGCCACCATCTACTTCCTCGGATTCCAGGGGCAGATGGCCTTGGGCATCTCGATGCTGCTGGCCGCCGTGGGAGGCGCCGTGGTCGTGGCCATCGTCGCCGCGGTGCGCATCATCCAGCTGCGCAGCCGTGCCGGGGCCGCCTCCCGGCGCCTGGAACGGCACGCAAAATAGCCAAACCGAAGAGAAAGGGGCCCATGATGCATGAGCTCGACAAACAGATGAAGACCGTCCGGGCCCAGCTGGGGCAATGGGCCAAGAAGGCAAAGCAGGAATATCCGGCGCATTTGGAGGACTCGGTGCGCCACGCGGTGGACAAACTCGACCCCGCGGGACTGGCCCGTGCCTCCGAGGAAGTGGTCGCCACCGTCACCGGAAACCGCAAGGCCGCCCGGCGCGCCCGCAAGTCCGTGGAGCAGGCCCTGGTCACGGCACAGCGCAGGATCGGGACCAAGCGGGCCCGCGGATCGGGCACGCTTGCAGTCCTGGGCATCGTGGCCCTGATCGGCCTGGCGGCGGCGGTGGTGCTCCGCAAGGCTGTCGGACCGCACGGCCGGAACCCCGGCCCGGCCGGCCCGAACCCCGCCTCCCACACCCGGCCCGTGGATCCCGACCTGGGCACCTGATCCGGCTCGTATTTCCCGGGGCCCCTTGTCGTTGGGCCAGCGCCAAGGCTTGGCCCTGCCTTCTGGCCCCCCGGGCACCTCCACCCCGGCCACGGGACCGTGTTCGGTCCGTGCCAGGCTGCCCCCTGCGGCACGAGGTGCAAAACCATGGACAGCCTCGGTGGCCCGTCTTAGCGTTGGGTTCATGCACCAATCGCTTCGGCCATCGAAGCAATTCATAGCGGACCCCAGGGCCGGCCAGCCGGCGCTGCACCCGCACCGGACCGGCAATGAGGAGGAACCATGTACTTCAAGGATTCGTGCCCCCCGTCCCTCGCGCCAGGGCTGGCCCGCCGCAGCAGGACTGCCGTGGCGGTGGCCGCAGCCGGCTCGATGCTTCTGGTCGGCTGTGCCACCGGCACCCAGCCCAACGTCACGCCGCAGGGTCCGGATCCGTTCCCGGCCGGCGCCGAGCTCAGCGGGGTGCTCAACATCATGGGCTACAACGCCGACGCCGACGAAGTCGCCCGCACCCGTGCGGACCTCGCGGGCAAGGCCATCGCCCCGGCGACCGTCAAGGCCGTGGAGGGCGAGCTGGATGTCCAGCAATTCCTCTCGGCGGTGGCGGCAGGGGATGCCCCGGATTTGATCTATGCCAACCGCGACCAGCTGGGCACCTTCGCCGCCCGCAAGGCCATCATGCCGATCGACACCTGCATCACCGGGGAGGCGATCTCCCTCAACGACTTCCGCAAGCCCGCCCTCGACCAGGTCACCTTCGGCGGACACATCTACGGCATCCCGGAGTTCAACCAGGTCCAGATCGTCATGGCCAACCGCACGCTGTTGGAAAAAGCGGGACTGGACACCACCGATGTGGACGGATCGGACTGGAGCAAGGTCACCGAGGCCAACAAGAAGCTGGCGCAGCAGAAGGGATCCAAGCCCTCGGTCATCGGCTTCGACTCGAAGCTGCCCGAGTTCCTGCCGCTGTGGGCCAAGGCCAACGGTGCGGACATGATCTCCGCCGACGGAAAGAAAGCCCAGCTCGACGACCCGAAGGTCGTGGCGGCCCTGGAATTCGGCGTCGGCATCTACACCGACCAGGGAGGCTTCGGCTCGGTGAAGGCATTCCGCGATTCGGCCGACTTCTTCGGCAAGGGCAACCAGTTCGCCACCGGGGTGCTGGGGGCCATGCCCATGGAACAGTGGTACGTCAACATCCTCAACGACGTCTCTGCCCAGGCCCCCATGGCCTTTGACACCTTCAAGACCACCTCCGGGCAACCCTTGAGCTTCGGCTCGGGATCCGCCTGGGCGATTCCGGCGGCCGGAAAGAATCCGCAGGCCGCCTGCCGCTACATCAAGACCATCTCCGAGACCGCCTCGTGGATGGCCGCAGCCGAGGCCCGGGCCACGGCGCGCCAGAAGGAAAAGAAGCCGTTCACCGGCCTGTTCACCGCCAACCAGAATGCCGATGAACAAATCAAGGCCAAGTACGTCGACTCCTCCACCGCCCTGGAAAGCCCGTGGAAGGAAGCGGTGCAGGCCTCCTACGAGGCCAACGAAGCGTCGTTCTCATTGCCGGCCAACCCGGCGGACGCCCAGTTCAAGCAGGCCTGGCTGGACGGGGTCAACCGCGTGCTCAACTCCAAGGCCTCCCCGGCCGAATCCATGGCCACTGCCCAGAAGGAGGCCCAGGCGGCCCTGGACAAGGCGTGGTCAACGCTGGAAAAGGCCGACGCCGACGGCAGCGCCGGATAGCGGGGCAGTCGGTGGACACCGCAAGAACCTATAGGCTGCGCAAGCGCAACCGGCGCCAGACCCGGAATGCGCTGCTGTTCATCTCCCCGTGGATCCTCGGCTTCCTGGTCTTCACGCTGTGGCCGATCCTCTACAGCGGGTACCTCTCGCTGACCGACTACGACGTGCTCAACGACCCGAACTTCGTGGGACTGGAAAACTACCGCCAGCTCGGGGAGGACCCCCGGGTGCTGCTCTCGTTGCGCAACACGATGTTCTATGCGGCATTGTCGGTGCCGCTGCACATCGGCATCGCGCTGCTGCTGGCCATGCTGCTGATGCGGGCCAGGCGTGCCACCGGCTTCTTTCGCACCGTGTTCTATTTGCCCAACATGACGCCCCCGGTGGCCGTGGGCATCTTGTTGCTGCTGCTTTTCAACGGGCACAACGGGCTGGTCAATGCGGTGCTGGGCTTCGTCGGTATCCCGGGGCCGGATTGGACCACCGACAGCACCTGGATCAAGCCTGGGCTTGTGCTGATGAGCCTGTGGACCCTGGGCGGGTCCACCATCATCCTGCTGGCGGCGTTGAACAACGTGCCCCGGGACCTCTACGACGCGGCCTTGGTGGACGGTGCCGGTCCGTTGCGCCGCTTCACGTCCGTGACCGTGCCGATGATCTCGGGCACGTTGTTCTTCCTGGTCATTGTCAACACCATTGCGGCACTGCAGTCTTTCACCGAGGCCTACACCGCGTACTTCGGGGCAGGAAACGGGACCTACAGCAACGATGCCGCTCTGTTCTACGTCATCTACCTCTTCCGGCAGGCGTTCGAATACCTGAACATGGGCTTCGCCTCGGCCATGGCTTGGCTGCTCTTCGCCATCATCATGGTCATCACCGCGATCCAGTACGTCGTGGGACGCAAGCTGGTTTTCTACGAAGGAGAAGACGGTGGCTAGCACCCCGATCCTGAAGCCAGTCCCTGCCGTCGAGCCGGACCCCGGGCCGGTTCCCGTCCCGGAGTTGAGCAGGACGCGGCCCAAGAGACGCTCGCCGCTCAAACTCCTGCTGTGGCTTGCGCTCCTGGCGGCCACGGCGGTATTCGTCTACCCGCTGGTCTGGCTTGTTTCGGCATCGTTCAAGCCGCAGTCCGAGGTCTTCGACAACCGGCTGTTCCCGCAAACCCCCACCTTGGCAAACTATGTGGAAATCTGGAACGCGGCGCCGTTGGCGCTGTGGATGGGCAACACCGTGCTGGTCACCGTGCTGGCGGCCGTGGCGGTGACGCTGAGCAGCTCCATGGTGGCTTGGGGTTTTGCCTACTACCGCTTCCGCGGCCGCAATGCGCTGTTCTTCCTGGTGCTGGCCACGATGATGTTGCCCGGGGCCGTCACGTTGATCCCCACGTTCCTGATCTGGAACGCGTTGGGGCAGGTAGGCACGCTCACCCCGCTGTGGGCCGGGAACTTGTTCGGCTCGGCCTTCTACATCTTCCTGCTGCGCCAGTTCTTCCTCGGGGTGCCCCGACAGATCTTCGAGGCGGCCCGCACCGACGGCGCCAACGACTGGCAGCTCTTCCGCCATTTTGCCCTGCCGCTGTGCAAGCCGGCCCTGATCGTCACCCTGCTCTTTGAGGCCCAGGCGGCGTGGACGGACCTGATGCGTCCGCTGATCTACCTGCGGGATTCGAGCACGTTCACGGTCCCCCGCGGGCTCAAGGCCATGGTGGACCAGTTCGGCTTCGCCGGCAACTGGCACTGGGAATTGATTGTCACGGCCAGCGTGATCACCACGTTGCCGATGATCGTGATGTTCTTCATCGGCCAGCGGCACTTCATAGAGGGTGTAGCCACCACCGGCCTCAAGGGCTGAACGGGGTTTCCAGCGGCAACGCGATCCACACGGCTGCCGATACCTGGTCGAAGAGGCACCGAAAATGCATCAACACCAGCTTCCGCTACGGACGGGTGCCGCCCCGACCGGACAGCACCCTCGACTGACATCTGGCACCTTCACGGTGGTGTGGCTGCGGATGCATGGCGGCGGTCCGAGGTGCCGCCGCCATGCCGGCTGGCGCTGCGGCCGGCTCAGGCAGCGATGGGGCCGCTGTCGTATACGAGTTCCGCGCGGCCGTCGTTGAGGTGGTACGTCAGCCCCACGACAGCCGTTTTTCCGCTGGACACGCCGGCGGCGATGATCGGGGATTCTTCCAGCAGGCGGGCGGCTGTCTGCTTCACGTGCTCGGTCACCATGGAATCGATGTCACTGGCGCTGTCCTCCCGCAAGGCCGCGAGCACGGACGGGGTGATGAGTTCAACGATGCCCCGGACATGCCCGGCCGGCATGCTGCCCGTCTCCACGGCCGCCTGGGTGGCGGTGACGGCACCGCAGCTGTCATGGCCCAACACCACAATGAGCGGCACCTTCAGGTACTCCTCACCGAACTCGATCGATCCCAAGGCCGTGTTGTCAATGACGTGGCCAGCGGTGCGGACCACAAAGGCGTCGCCCAGACCCATGTCAAAGATGATCTCCGCGGCCAGACGGGAATCTGAGCAACCAAAGATCGTCACGAACGGATGCTGCCCGCTCGTCAGGGAAGTACGACGGACCGCATCTTGGTTGGGATGGGAAGCGATGTTCTCAACAAACCGCTTGTTTCCCTCCATCAGGGTGGTCCATGCCAAGGCCGGGGTGTTCGGATGGGACGTGTCGTTTTCTTTGTCTGCCATAGGGTGTTCCTTTCGTAGCAAGTTGGCGGCGTGACCAGTAGTCATGAGCACCACGCCGGCGCCACCGGGGGTGCCCCGCATGTCCCGGCAGATGGCCGCTGGGCCGACGCCGAAACCCGTCGATGTTAAGTGACTCCTCAATCAGGTTTATCACGCCATGCACCACCCTGGACTGTTCCCCGAACGCTGGACGCGCAATTTACCTTGCCTGTGTTGGACCATCATGTTCCGGTGCTTGGCGCCAACCGCCGTGCGGGTAGTCTCCAAGGCGGTGGACCAGGCCGGACGCAGTTGGAGGTCGCTCCCCGGCAACCGTCCACACGGAAGGGGCATCTAGTCGGTGGTTTCGCCTGGTGTCATCCGACGACCGTTACGGGACCTGTCGGCATCGTTGGGCACACTCCCAAGTCCCGTGTTCGTCTTTCCTGGTCTCGGTCCGTCCATCTCGAGATGGTGAGACGCCGAGACCAATTCACCGATTCATCCCTCCACCCTATGCGAAACTGTTTTCATCGCGGCCGCGTTCGGGAAAACTAGGGCCATGCGCAACTTCGGGGTCGAGGAAGAGCTGCTGCTCATCGATGCCGCCACCGGGATGCTTGCCCCGACGGCGGCAGACGTGCTGCGTTCCTCCGGCACCTCCACCCATTTCGGGGGCCATGACGCCCAAGACGTCGATGCCGCCTCGCTGGCCCACGAACTGAAGCAGGAACAGGTTGAATTGGTCTCCGCTCCCTTCGGCGATCTGTCGGCATTGTTGGCAGCCATGGTGAAGGGACGGCAGGAAGCCGACCGTTTGGCGGGCTTGTCCGGGTGCCGTGCCGTGGCGCTGGGAACATACCCGATGCGGGCAGCCTCCAGCCTGGTGCCGTTGCCCCGTTATCTCGCCATGGAAGGAAAGTTCGGCATCACCCTCAAGGAGCAACTCACCTGCGGGTTCCATGTCCACGTCTCGGTGATGTCGGACGAGGAATCCGTGGCGGTGCTTGACCGGATCCGCGTGTGGCTTCCCCTGCTCTTGGCGTTGAGCAGCAACTCGCCTTATTGGCAGGGGGCGGACAGCGGATATGCAAGCTTCAGGTACCAGGCCTGGCGGCGCTGGCCGACGGCCGGCCCCACGGACATTTTTGGTTCGGCGGATGCATATCGGCACATCGTTGGAATCCTCCTCCAATGCGACGTGATGCTCGACGAGGGCATGGTGTACTTCGATGCCCGGCTCTCTTCCCGGCACCCGACCGTTGAAGTCCGCATCGCGGATGTCTGCCTCGAGGCCGGCGACGGGGCTGCCATCGCCGCCCTGGTCCGGGCCTTGGTGGAAAGCGCCAGCAGGGAATGGCAGAGCGGCAAACCTCCGCTGCCCTGCCCCACCGAGGTGCTGCGGCTGGCCTCCTGGAGGGCGAGCCGCCTCGGTCTGCAGGGATCGCTGCTCCACCCGCTCGAAAATCGCCTCTGCCCCGTGGATGCAGCCCTTGCGGCCTTGTTGAGCCACACACGCCCGGTCCTGGAGGAATATGGCGACCTCCGCTACGTCCTGGAAGCGATCCAGAGGATCAAGCGCACCGGAACGGGTGCCGATCGCCAACGAAGGGCCTTCCAAGCCAATGAAAACCTTCGGGACACCGTCTTCGATGCCGCCGAACGGACACAGACACTCATTTCCTGAGGTCCGGCAAGACATGCCGTGCTCCGTCGGCAAGGGGATCCCCGTGCACAACGTCATGCCTGCCGCAGTTGAGCGGACAATCATTGCCGCAGAAGCCGTTTCAGGACGGCGCGATGCAGTGGCCTGGTCCGGTACCCGTGCTTGTTCCACCGTCCGGCGGCGTCTGGCATTTCGGCCAACCCGGAAAAGCGAAGAGGATCGATCATGAGCCAGGACTACGACGAAAGCCGCCCCGATGTGGCCGAGGCGTCCGAGCGCACCTTGAAAGCCGTCAGGCAAATGGATGCGCCCGATGCCAAGAGGGTCCAGGCCGAGTTGGAGGAAGCGGACCTTTCCGAAGGAACTGAGCCCCCGGGCGCAATCGTGCTCGACGAGCTCGTGGTGGAGGTCGTTCCCCAGGCCTCGGATGAGTTCGTGTGCGGGGAATGTTTTGCCGTTCGACACCGAAGCCAGGTTGCCAAGGTCGTGGACGGCGTGATGATCTGCCGGGATTGTGCGGAGCTCTAGGAACCCCTGGTTCGCAGCGACGAACCGACCAGCGCCGCCGGGCTGCTGCGGCACCACGGATTCTTCGTGCCCATCCAAGCCCGGGCGAACACGCATGGGTTCCGCGCGGGAGGCCGCATGACGGACGCGAACCCCAAGAACCTGCAGGGTTCCTCCGGCCCGACGCCCGGGCTCGACGACGTGACCGAACCGGAAGGAGCCGCGTCGCCCGAAAACAGTTCTAGGCCACACCCATCGCACCGCTGAGTCTGCCGTGTCCCGGGCCAACTCGGGACGGACGAACACACGTCGGAGCCAATCGCCGTTGTTTGCAGGAGCGATGAGTCTTCAGCGCGCCCGTGGCGGCCGTCGCCGCGACGCTGGTCGGTTCACCGGTTGGTTGCGGCTCAGTACCTCCATCGTTCCTGGCGGGTTCAAGGCCATGGTCAAACCAATACGGCTCTGCGGGAAACCCGCACCGGGACCTCGTCGTCGCGGCCAGTACGCCCGCCGTCCTGCCCGAGGCCACGAAAGTTCTTCCTGGGCCAGTCCTACTTCATCGAGGACACTGCCGCAACCAATTTCAAGGGCTCCGCAGCCACCGGTTCAAGCTTCCCATCGCACCGCTGCTGGTTCCTTGTCCATGCGCCACCCGCGCCACACCGGGTGGCGCAACCTCTTGTCCCGGGTGCGTTCGGTGTACCGGACCTCGCCGACCAACTTGGGTGAGACCCAGATGGCATCGGCGCGGTCGATGCCGGGCACATCCTTGGCAGCAGGGGTGTTGCGCCGGTGTGGCTCGAGTTCACTACGGATTCGACGCAGTTCGTCGGCGGAAAACCCGGTTCCCACTCGCCCGGCATAGTGCAACGCACCATCTTCATTCACCGCCAGCAGCAACGAGCCAAGGGTGTCGCTGCGTGCGCCGTTGCCCTGCCGCCAGCCAATGACCACCACCTCCTGGTGCAGTTCGTTCTTGAACTTGACCCAGCTTTTGCTGCGCTTGCCCGGGCGGTAGGTCGAGGACGCTTGCTTGGCCACCACGCCTTCCAGGCCCAACTCGGCACTGGATTCCATTGCCTCTTCCAACGTTCCATCGTGGACAGGGGGTACATGGATGTGTTTGCCTTCGGCGACCTGTTCGGCCAGCCGTCGCCGCCGCTCGACGTAGGGCTGGGACATCAAATCCTCCACCGTGCCTGGGCGGTCCCCGGCCTTGCCCCGCTTCCCATCCATGGCCGGCAGCCGAAGCGCGTCGAACAGCATCAGGTGCACCTCGGCCATGGGTGCCTTGGCACCTCCACCGTTCTTCTTTCCGGCTTCGCTCCTGGTCTGCAGCAGGCCGAAATCCGGTCGGCCGTTGCTGTCCAATGCCACGATCTCCCCGTCCAGGACCGCACCCTCCGGAGCCCGGTCGGCAAGCTCCTGCAGCTCCGGGTACTGGGCGGTCAGATCGTTGCCGTTTCGGCTGTGCAAAGTGACCTGCCGGTCCGCGACGCCGGCCACGGTCCGGTACCCGTCCCACTTCATTTCGTAGGCCCAGGCCTCGTCTTCATCGAGCTCACCGGGTTTTCCGGCGGTGGCCAACATGGCGCGCGGCAGGTCCTGTTTCGCGCGCTCCGGGGACTGCGAGGAAGATTTGGCTGCGCTGGGCGATTTCTCGGCGTGCCTGGTCGTTCCACGGCCTGCATCTGCGTCGTGGCCGGTGCCGTTCTCGCGGGGTTGCTCCTTCATGAGTTGCAGCAGCCAGTTCTTCTCGTTGCCCATGCGCGGGGCATGGATCAGCGCATAGCGTCGGGCCACTCCGCCGAGCCCTCCGTCCGGTCTCCCCCGCAGCTCGGCGATGACCTCTGCGCCCTCGTTCCACTTCTCGATCCGGCAGGAACCGCTGTCCCAGATCTCCACGGTCCCGGCACCGTATTGGCCAGCGGGGATCGTCCCCTCGAATTCTCCGTAGTCCAGCGGGTGGTCTTCGGTCATCACCGCCAGGCGGCTGACACCGCTCTGAAGGGGCGGGCCCTTGGGTACCGCCCAGGAAACCAGGACGCCGTCGTGCTCCAGCCGGAAGTCCCAGTGCAGGGCCCGGGCGTGGTGTTCCTGGATCACAAAGCCCACCTCGCCCCCGGAAGCACGCGCCGATGCGGCCGGTTCGGGAATTGGTTCCGGAGTGGATGCCGCGTCCCGCTTGGACCGGTAGGTCTCCAGCCGATCGGATGTCGGGGGCACCGCCCGGCCCAGCGTCGAAATCGGATCGAGTCCCGCTTCCACGCGTTCGAGCACCTCGTGGAAGTCGAGTTGGCGAAGGCCCGGCTCCCCGATCTCCGCCCAGGTGCGTGGTGCGGCAACCATTGGCCGCGTTCGTCCGCGCAGCGAATACGGGCAGATGGTGGTCTTGGCCGCGTTGTTTTGGCTCCAGTCAATGAACACCTTGCCCTCGCGCAAGGACTTCTTCATCTCCGCCACGACCAGTTCCGGATGATCCTGCTGGAGGTGTCGAGCCAGCTCGCGGGCAACCTGTGAGATCTGGTCCGAGGTATGGGTTCCATCGAGGCCGGCATACAGGTGGATCCCCTTGGAGCCGGACGTCACGGCATAGGCCTCAAGTCCCATGCCGGAGAGCACCTCGCGGCACAGCAACGCAACAACGGCGCATTGGGCCAGATCGACGCCCGGACCCGGGTCCAGGTCCAGCACCATGCGGTCGGGATTCGCCGGGGCCATCTCCCTGTCGAAACGCCACTGGGGCACATGGATCTCCAGTGCCGCCAGCTGTCCCAGCCACGTGAGCACCGCCGCATCGTCCACCAGCGGATAGATGTTCTCGTGGTCCTTGTGCTTGATGGTTCCCCGCGGGATCCAGTCCGGGGCCGAGTCCTCAAGATCCTTGCGGAAAAACACCTTGCCCGGCTTTTCCTGGGTTCCGACCCCGTTGACCCAGCGTTTGCGGGTCGCCGGCCGCCGGGCCGCCAGGGGAACGAGCGCCGGCGCAACTCGGGCGTAGTAGTCCAGCACCTCACCCTTGGTGGTCCCCGTCTCCGGGTATAGAACCTTGCTGAGATTGCTGACCCGCAGCACCCGTCCTGCAATCGATACCGTTTCCTCGGAATTCCTCGGTGCCATGGGTGCCTCCCTTCGGTTCTCTACCACTGTGCCGCGGCCCGGGGCCGAAGACCAGTGTTTGTCATCCCGGCACCTCATCGTTGGTGGCTCTGCCGCCCGGTTTGGCACCGGGGGTTCCCGGCCGTAGGCGCATCGCCAGCCTGTTCTCGCCGTGGCGTGCAAATCACTGGACAGCGCTGTGGCCCGTCCGTAGCGTGGGAAACGCCGGAGGTTTCCGACCGGACCCGGTCCCCGCAGGAGGAGCAAACCATCCCTCCGGGGCCGGTCCGGGATTCATGCGCTGCATCCGCCCACCGGGCAGGGGGAAGGAAACCCGGCCCGCCCTGCCGGCCGGACCCCCGAAGGCCTGGGGCGAATGCGGACCCGAGGCAGGCAAATCCAATCCAAGCCACGCAGGAGGAACCATGACAACCGCACGCGAAATCATGACCGGCTCGGCCGAATGCATCGGCGAGAATGAAACCCTCGATGAAGCGGCACGAAAGATGCTCCAACTCGACGTCGGATCGCTGCCCATTTGTGGGGAGGACAACCGGCTCAAGGGCGTTGTCTCGGACCGCGACATCGTCACCAAGTGCCTGGCCCAGGGCGGGGACCCGCGGAACACCCGGGCAGGTGAGCTCGGCGAAGGGAAACCTGTCACCATCGGGGCCGACGACAGCGTCGAGGAAGCAATCAGGACCATGCAAGAGCACCAGATTCGCAGGCTGCCCGTGATTGACGGCCACACATTGGTCGGCATGCTCAGCCAAGGGGATATCGCCAAGAACTATCCCGAGGACAGGGTCGGCGACTTGGTCAAGTTCATCTCCTTCGACTAACCCCCGGAGAATCTTCGAAGGGGCGGGACAGGGTACCCACTGCGTGCCTTGTCGCGCCCCTTTCTTGGCTTTTTGCCAAGGCGCTTTGGTTGTCTTCCCCGCGGAAGCCGACTCGGAACAATGAGTCCTTGTCGCCTTCCAGACTTGTCGATACGCTGAAATCGGTTCAGCAGCGGGCCATGGTTATCTTGAATGGAGCATTCCATGAAGCTGCACCTTGGCCCATCATCATGTGCCCCCGTCTCCCATCTCCAATGGGGAAAAAACGAACTCCGACCGCACGTCGCGGGGTTCCAGCCTGCCATCCCGGCAACTACATTGGGCGGTGATCCGCATGCGGGTCATTGAAAACAACCAGAAACTGCGTCGCTACCAACTCTACGAGCGCGGCGACCTGGCCGGATTCGTTCAGTACAGCATGCGCGGCCAAGAGTTGTGGTTGCACTACACCCAACTCAAGCGCCGGTACAAGTCCGAAGAAGTCATCGAGTACCTGCTCCTGCACATCCTCGAAGACGTCCTACGGCGGCGTCTTGCCATTATGCCGTTCTGTCCGGCAATGCGTATCTTCATGCTTGAACGACCGGAGTATTCCTGTCTCGTGCCGGAGCTGTGGCAGGACCGTTTGCTGGTTCGCTCGACGGTGCCGCACCGGCCCATGGACCGGGTCCGCTACACCGGTTCCCCGAAGCGGCGCAGCACCGCCAAGCACCAGGGCGAAGGAACGCGGGTAGCCGTCTGGTCCGGGGTCCCCGCACAGGGACAGCTTCGGACGCAGTCGGCGTTCTGCAACGGGGCGCCGCTGCAAGGCACCTGAGGACAGCACCCATGCAGAGGGCCGGCCCCGGAATCGCTCCGGTGCCGGCCCTCTGCAATGGCTCTCCGCCGCCGAGGCGATGGCCCTCAGGAAGTGGACGTGTCGAACCGGGCCCACGCGCGGTGTCCGGCCAGCAGTTCGGCCACCCCCGCTATCGCCTCCTCCACTGCGGCCGTGGCCACGCCGAAGTCCGAGGCGGGCAACCCCGACCGTTCGAGCACCTTTGCCGCCTGCCCCACCGCCACGATGGCCTTGGACTGGCGGTAGGCCTCCTGCAGCAGCAGCACCAGCCGCGGATCCAGGCCGGCGGCCTCCGGAGGCACCACGGCACCCGCCTTGGTGTCCCGGTCCACCCGTGCCCCGGGTGCCGGAGCCAGCGCCTCGGCAACGACCAATGCATCGAACTCGATGGACCGGGCCGTGAGCAGCGTCCGGTCCACCGGCGACCCGTCGGCCAGCGAGCCGCCGATGGGGGCCACCAGCAGCGGGGTCATGCCCGCCAGGTTGGTCTCGGCGACCAGCCGTTCGACCACCGCGGCCTCGGTTGCGTGGCCGACCACGATCCCCACGACGCGGCCGTCCACCGGCCAGCTTTTCCCGATCTGCGAGACCGACGGGCACAACTCCGCGTCCTGCACTTCGGTGTCCGCTTCCGCTGCGGGGAGCCCCAGTTCCCGGGCCACGGCGGCGCAGAGCTGCGCATCGATATTGGCCAGGGCCTGGAGCTGGCGGGTCCGCACCGCCTCGCTGGCGCACTTGCCCAGCTCAAAGGCGTAGGCCTGCTGGACATGGAGCTGTTCAAGCGTCGACAGGCTCCGGTAAAACATCCGCGGCTGGGAGAAGTGGTCGTCGAAGGACACCGGATTGGCGCGTTCCTTGACGGATTCGGCGACGCGTTCGGGCACGTCGATGAAGGGCAGCGACGTGTTGGATCCCTCTCCGGCCATGAACGGGCAGCCCCCGTCCAGCGAATTCGGGTGGTAGGGCGCGATCCCCTCGTGGATGTAGCCCTGGTGCATGCCGTCCCGCAGCATGTCGTTGACCGGGGCATGGGGAAGGTTGATGGGCAGCTGTGAGAAGTTCGGTCCGCCGAGGCGGGTGAGCTGGGTGTCGATGTAGGAGAAGAGGCGCACCTGCAGCAGCGGGTCGTTGGTCACGTCGATGCCCGGCACCAGGTGCCCCGGGTGGAAGGCCACCTGCTCGGTCTCCGCGAAGTAGTTGGACGGGTTGCGGTCCAGCACCATCTTGCCCACTGTCATCACCGGTGCCAGCTCCTCGGGCACGAATTTGGTCGGATCGAGCAGGTCGATGCCTTGGAACATCTGTTCCTCGTTGTCCTCGAACACCTGCACGCCCAGCTCCCATTCGGGGAAGGCCCCGGCCTTGATGGCCTCGGCCAAATCGCGGCGGTGGAAGTCGGGATCCGCGCCGTTTGCCAGCATCGCTTCTTCCCAGACCAGCGAATGCACGCCCAGCCGTGGCTTCCAGTGGAACTTCACCAACGAGGTCGACCCGTCCGGGCCGCTCATCCTGAAGGTGTGCACCCCGAAGCCCTCCATCATCCTGAAGGAGCGCGGGATCCCCCGGTCGCTCATGAACCACATGGTGTGCGCCTGGGCCTGGGTGTGCAGCGAGACGAAGTCCCAGAACGTGTCATGGGCCGATTGCGCCTGGGGAATTTCCAGGTCCGGGTGTGGCTTGACCGCGTGGACCACGTCGGGGAACTTGATGCCGTCCTGGATGAAGAAGACCGGGATGTTGTTGCCGACCAGGTCGAAGACGCCCTCGGAGGTGTAGAACTTGGTGGCGAAGCCACGGGTGTCGCGGACGGTGTCGGCCGAGCCGCGCGACCCGGCGACGGTGGAGAAGCGCACGAAGACCGGGGTGGTGGCCCCCTCGGCGAGGAAACCTGCGCTGCAGATGCGCGAGCCGGTGCCGTAGCTGGTGAACACCCCGTGGGCGCCGGCGCCGCGGGCATGGACCACGCGTTCGGGGATCCGTTCGTGGTCGAAGTGCGTGATCTTCTCCCGCAGGTGGTGGTCCTGGAGCAGGATCGGGCCGCGCGGGCCGGCCTTCAGCGAGTGGTCGGTGTCGCGCAGCGGTGCGCCTTGGCTGGTGGTCAGGTCGCTGCCCTGCGGGTGGTCGGGGTTTGCGTTCGCGTTGGCCTTGCCGGCCTGGAGGGGTTGGGGAACGACGGGCTTGGGGTTGGGGCTGTTCATGCCAGGACTCGCTTTCGCTCGGTGCCCGCGGGGGACACGGTCGATGGAACATGGGCATTGCGCCGGTGCCACTGCAAGCACCTCGTGTTCGGCACCCTGGCGGCGGTCGCGACACATCCACCGTAGGCCCGTGCACCCGGCCCGAGTCAAGGGAAGTGCACCACGCAGGCCCCGCCGGATGAAGCGGGCCGCGGGCCCCGTCCCCGCCGTCGGCATCCCGACGCCCGGAGGGAGGGCGGCCCTACGGGGCCTGGACCAGGTTTTCCGGCGTCGTTCCCGTGGCCCACGCGACCAGCTGCCGCTTGAGCAACGCGGTCATGCGCGGCAGGAACGCCTCGGTGTTCCCGCCGTTGTGCGGCACGACCAGGGCATTGGGCAACTGCCAGATCGGGTGGTCGGCCGGAAGCGGCTCGGGATCAAAAACATCCGAGGCACAGCGCAGCCGTCCGGTCTGCAGCTCGGCGACCAATGCATCGGTGTCCACGACCGGGCCGCGGGCGACATTCACGATGACCGCACCATCGGGCAGGGCGGCCAGCAGCTCGGCGTCAACCAGGTGGTGGGTGCTCGCGTTGTGCGGAACGATCAGGATCAGCACCTCGATGTCCTTGGCGTGGTCCAGCAGGTTGCCGACCGCCAGGATTTCCCCGTGCTCGTCGGTGCGGGCACGGGTGCCGAAGCGGCTCAACTCGACTTCAAATGGATCGAGCCGCTTGCGGATTTCCTCGCCGATTCCCCCGACGCCCACGATGGCGACCTTGCGGTCGGCCAGCCCGGGCCAGCGCGCCGGGTTCCATCTGTTGGCGGCCTGGTCGCGCACCGACTCCCCGATGCCGCGCAGCGAGGCGATGGCCAGGCCCACGGCCAGTTCGGCCGTCGAGGCCGCATGCACGCCGGCCGCGGTGGCGACGGAAACGCCGGGACCGACCAGGTCGTGCACGCCGTCGTATCCGGTGGTCTGCGTCTGGACCAGCTTCAGGTTCCTGGCCCGCCCGATTCCCTGCAGCATCGAGAAGTTCGCCATGTAGGGAAAAATCGCGACGTCGATCTCCTCCAGCTTCACCCCCGCGGGCTCCCCTTCGATGTCCCAGACGCCGGCCACGATGCCTGCGGGCAACGGGCCAACGGCCTCGAGGAGTTGGGTACTGGGAAAGCTCACAACGCGAATCGGGTTCATGTCCATCAGCGTAGGTCGCCGCCGGGGGCCGACCCAAGGATGAAACGCTGCATGGACATAAATGCGTGCGCATATGACGCGGCACCGCCGCCGACATCCGGAACCCTGCAACGTCCCAACTCAAGTCGATGTTTGTGACGTCAATCGCAAACTACCGTTTCGGTTTGCATTCGGCCGTCAAGCTGGTAGAGTTTCATGTCGTTGCAGAGCGCGGGAGCCACGAACTTCCAGCGAAACAACAGCCGCACCTCTAGCTCAATTGGCAGAGCAATTGACTCTTAATCAATGGGTTTCGGGTTCAAGTCCCGAGGGGTGCACAGTCACGAAGGCCCGGTTAGCCATAGCGAACCGGGCCTTCTGCTTTTCCCGGAACCCGCACGAGGCATCCGCAGCACGCGACACGGCGTGGGCCGCACTCCCCTGCCCGCCGGATGACGGGGCTTTTCCGGGCCGGCCACTGTCCCGCAAAGCCCGTTGCACCCATTGCGCGCCCCGCAACACGGATGGGAGGCTGCCCTCGGCACTGGCGCACAACGGTTGCGCCGACGCCGACGGCATGCGACGCTGCCTTGAAGGACGCTTCCGGGACGACCGGCGACAGGGTGGCAACAATGGGAACGAAGAGCATGGGGCAGGCGGCCCCCCGGGTGATGACGATAGGCCATTCAACCCGGGAGTTTGACGACGTGGTGCAGATGCTGCGTTCAAACGGCGTCACCGAACTGGTGGACGTGCGTTCGTTTCCGAACTCGAGGAAGTTCCCGCAGTGGAACCAGGCATCGATCGAAGCGGAACTGCCTGTCGGCATCGGCTACCACTGGATCAGGGATCTGGGCGGGCGCCGGCACACACCCGCCGGCGCGGAAACCCCCAACGACGGGTGGAAGGTCAAGGCCTTCCGAGACTATGCCGATTACATGTCCACCGACGCTTTCGCCGCCGGGCTCGCTGAACTCCTGGCCGTCGCGAGGCACTCGGTGCCGGCAATCATGTGCAGCGAAGCGGTCCCGTGGCGCTGCCACCGCCGACTGGTCACCGATGCGTTGATCGTTGCGGGGGCCGAAGTCCTGGACATCATGTCGCCCAGCTCCACCCGGCACGCGAAGCTGACGGCCTTTGCCCAGGTGCACGACGGGAAGATCACCTATCCCTCACCCGAAGGGGAATGAGCATGGAACCGGTGGAGGTTGTCCGCGCAATCGTGGTGTCGATCCCTGCGGGAACCGTGGCAAGCTACGGCGAGATCGGACGCTTGGCGGGCGTCGGTCCGCGCCAGGCCGGCCGCCTGGTTGCCCGGCTCGACGAGGATGTGCCGTGGTGGCGGGTGGTGTATGCCGACGGCACGCCGGCGACCTGCCACGACGGAGGCGCGCGGGCGTTGCTGGAGGCCGAAGGCGTCCCGTTCCGCGACGGTCGCGTCGACATCGGGAAGATCCGCGGCGGTGGAATCCCCGGTCAGGAATAGGCGCAGCGGCAAGGCGTTCTCGACGCGGTGTCGACGGTGCTGCCGATCCCCCGGCGGGATCGAAAGCCGCTCGGGATTCGGCCCGTCGCGTGGGTGCAGACCGCGTTTTGCGCGGTTTCAGGGCCGGCTTCAATCCAGAACCGGCCTGTTGCCGGATCTTCTGGGCCGAGGATGAAACGGCCTCCCCGGGGTACCGGGCAGTGCCGGTGGCCTCGACCCTCCGGTCGGTACGTGACGGGTTTCCCTTTGGCCGCGCCGGCCCCGGGTCGCCTCGGGCTCCAGCACACCGCTCCGGGCCTCACGGCACCCCCTGGCTACGGCATCTTGCCGGCAAGGATTCTCTTGGCGGCGGTCCCGCGATTCCCGGAGCATTTTTTGGTGTAGCCGGCGTTCCTGATGTCTCCGCCCATGGCCTTGGCCATGCAGTCGGCCACCTGCTCGGTGCCGCCGCCATTGTTCCGGCCATAGATCTTGTTCAGCCGGGCCTCCATTTTCCCCATGCCGTTTACCCCGTGAAGCTTGACCGCGAGTTTGAATGTCCGGATGTGGGCGCATTCGTGCAGGGCCACGAATTTCATGCCGCCGCCCTTGGAATAGTTCGGGGACATTTCAATGCGGTAGGACGGGTACCAAGCGGTGCTGGAGTAGTTCAGCTGTCCCCCGTACTTCTTCGGGGCATAGACCACTACCTGGTTCGGGCAGTAACGCTTCATGTAGTCATGGGCAGTCTTGATGTATCCCTTGTAGTGCTTCGGGTTCATGTGCTTGATCTTCGTGGACGGGCTGGTCCAGGCCTTTTCGTAGGCAGTCTCGGACACCCGGACCCGGTACTTGACGGAGACGGTTGCCGATTCCTTCGGAGTCGTGAAACGGCCGGTGGCATCGCCATACTTGCCCTTTTTCAGGATGATCTTCTGCACGTTCTTCCATTTGCCGCCGCGGTATTGCTGGAGGTAGGCGGTCCTTGTGGAGAGGATGTAGCTGAGTTGCACCGAATCCGAACGCCGATCTCCGGCGGCAATGTGCCCCTCGGCATCCTGGAACAGGTTCCCCCATCCACCCAGGTAGCCCTTGGTGGTCTTCCTCGCGTACTTCGCGGTCGTTGCCTTGGAAGTCGCCTGGATTTTTCCGGCTCGAGTGACTACCGCGCGCAGGGCAACGGTTCCTTCCTTCCCAATGGTGAAGCTGGCGTTGGCGGAATACCCCTCGACGGCGATCTTGCGCGTCCATACCTGCTTCCAGGTCTTGCCCTTCAGCGCCTGGACGGATAGAACGCTGCCCTCGGGCAGGTCGCCTTGAATTTTCAACGTCTTCTTGGGGTTGTGCTGCTGCCCGCTGGCATGAAGGCTGACGAAGGGCTTCGACGGCCCCGTGCCGGCGAGGGCGCGGTACCCCGCCGCAGACGAGTACGCGGTTCCCTGGCCGGGCTTGGCGCCTTCGGCCCGAAGTTCAATGTTCGCGGTCTTGGCAAGTTTGAACGGGATGCGCAGCGTGTAGCTGCTGGCTGTGGCGGGCTTCGAAGCCTGCCACAGCGTCACGTCCTTGCCGGCAACCTGCTTCAGCCTGACGGTCAGTCCGCGTCCGTCGGTCACCTTGACGACAGCCACATTGATGTTCTTGTCGGGGATGACAAGCTGGAGCCGAGGTTTTGTTGGCGCATCATAGGCGAGCTTCAGGATCGGCGATGTGTGTTTCACGCTCGTGCCGGACAGGACGGCGACCCGGAAGGAATGGGTGCCGTTGCCGGTGAGCTTGTAGGGCATTTCCATGGCTTCCGCGTAGTGGTCACCAAACCTTGCCCCGACTTCAACCTTTGTCCAGGTCTTGCCGACGAGCCGCTGAAGGACCGGGGCCTGCCCCAGCAGGCCCGACCCAACCACGGTGAACGTGGCTTGGTTCTCCCACGTCTTGCGGGGAGCGGATGCGAGCTTCAGTGTTGGCACCGGAATCGACGAGAGGACGACCACGTTATTGGAAACTGCTGCGACCTTGCTCCCGGCGAGAGCCACCACACGGTAAGTGAACTTTCCTGGAGCGGTCACATCGTGGGTCAATTCCTCTTGGGAATCAAAGTGGTTGTCGAACGCTCCAGTTGTCGCCACCGTTTTCCACGCTGTGCCTTGGAGCACCTGAAGGCTGACGTTCTTCCCTGCCAGCCCTCGACCCTGGACATTAAAGCTTGCAGAAGTGTCCCACTTGGTTGGCTGCTGCACCGTCAATTTGAGGCTGGGCACCGGGATCGACGAGGTGACCGTCACGATGTTTGAAACCGGCTTGGCTGTGGTGCCCTGAAAGGCGACTGCGCGGTAGGTGAACTTTCCTGAAGAAGTTAGCTCGTGCTCGAGGTTGACCTCCTCGTCAAAGTGGCCGTAGAACTGTTCGCTCGTGGCGACGGTCGCCCACGTGGACCCGCGCAGCACCTGAAGCCGAGCCTGATGTCCTTCCAACCCGTTGCCGAGCACGTTGAACGAAACAATTGCTTCGCCGGGGCCTGGAGCCGTGGCGGTCAGCTTCAAATGGGGCGCCGGAATCGGTGATGCGACAGTGATTGTCCTAGAGGCAGTGGTCCCGGAGCTGAGGGCTGCCCGGAAGGTCTTGGAACCGGAATCGGTGAAATCGTGATCGAACACGATTTCTTCACCGTCGAAATCCACCGTCCAATCCGAAGTCTGAACCGTTTTCCATGTTGTCCCCGACTGCATCTGCAGGGTGACCTTTTTGCCGATCACCCCTTCTGCCGTGACCGTCATTTGCACCCAGCTGTCGCCGGGCGAAGCCGACTGGACACTCAGGCTCAACGAGCCCGTCACGGCGGCGGCCGGGCCGCCGGCGGCAAGAACCCCCGCCAAACCGACGAGCATCGCCATCAAAATTGCTGTCATTCTTCTCAAGATGATTCCCCCAAGAGGCCGTTGCCCCGTACTGTTCCTGCGAGTCGGTTGGCCCGCACGAGCACTATCCCCAGGCCGACCGTCACGAACATTACTACAATTCCCGGCACTTTCACCGGCTGACTAGTAACGAATTATTCACGGACAATGATGAAGGCCAGAAATGAGATGACGGGGTGCAATATTACGGTCTCGTGGGCGAAAAACGCGGCCTCGGACAACACCTCGGATGCGACGCGTTCGAGCTGTTCAGTCACGAAAGCGGCCCGAATCGTGAATTGTGCCCACCATCACAAAATGCTTTTCTTCCCCGAAGACGCCAAAGCATCAAGTTTCACACCTGGAAAGACGCTGAAATCCGCATGAAATCAAGGTATTTGGCATGCCGCGCGTTCATGGAATCACTGATTTTATTTCCACGGCACTTTCTGGTTATGATTGTCTGCGTCGCAAGGACGGGCTCCGCACGGGGCGCTGACCGAAGCGACTAAGCACCTCTAGCTCAATTGGCAGAGCAATTGACTCTTAATCAATGGGTTTCGGGTTCAAGTCCCGAGGGGTGCACGGTGAGAAAGACCCGATCTGTTTCGACAGGTCGGGTCTTTCGTTTTCCCGCTGACGTCGCCCAAATCATGGGAGCCCGCTGATAGGCTCCGCTCATGGACGAACAGCTGGCATCCTTCCTTCGCGATTTTTCCAAGCTCACGACCCTGGCCTCCATGGCCTCCGACGTCACCGGCGGCACCCCGCTGCTGCCGGCTGTCGCGGCGCACCTCGGCACGGAGCCGGGGCGACTGCCCGTGGTGGTCGAATCCTTTCCCGCACATCGGCTGGCGGACGCCTCGGGAATCCTGAACGATCTGGTTGAAGCCGACCCCGGCGCACGGATCCACGGACTGACCGGCCAGCAGCGCCACCACATGGACCTTTCGGACCTGGTCTCCAGCAACGGCATGCATGCCGGGTGGCTCGGCGAGCCGGACTACGAGACAGTTTCGGTCGGCCCGGACGAGGAACGCCGAATCGTCTCCTTCGGACTCTTCCTTTTCACCCGCGCCGGAACCCCCCTGGCGGTGCTGATGCGGCAAGCCAATCCCCAGTACGGCCGCGAACTCGCCACCGTGGAAGTCCTCGGCGCCAGCCCGGATGCGGTGGATGAGTTCCTCAAGCACTTCAAGACGTCCCTTCGCGAAAACAGCATCTTCCGCGGCCACGTCATTTCCTTCACCGCCAACGACTATTCCTCTTCCGCCGCGGGGATCACCTTCCACCGCCGGGCCAACGTGGCGGCCGGGGACGTGGTGCTGCCGCCGGGGACCCTCGAGCGGATCGAGGCACAGGTCCTGGGCGTCGGCGAGCACCGCGAGAAGCTCCTGGCACACGGGGCTCACCTGAAACGCGGAGTACTGCTCTACGGTCCTCCGGGCACCGGCAAGACGCACACGGTGCGCTACCTGGCCTCGGCGGCGGCACGGCACACCGTCATCCTGCTCTCGGGCAACACCCTTGCCTTCGTCAGCGAGGCCGCGCGAATGGCACGTGCCCTGCAGCCGGCCATCGTGGTGCTCGAGGACTGCGACCTCGTTGCCGAGGACAGGAGCTTCGGCCATGGGCCCCAGCCACTGCTCT
This sequence comes from Arthrobacter sp. C2, assembly GCA_024207135.1. Taxonomy (GTDB): domain Bacteria; phylum Actinomycetota; class Actinomycetes; order Actinomycetales; family Micrococcaceae; genus Paeniglutamicibacter. Next base: position 1,224,618 of record CP042428.1, read on the forward strand.
TCGAGGTGCTCGATGCCATGGACGGGCTGGATACCGATGCGGATGTGGCGTTCCTGCTCACCACCAACCGGGTTGAGCTGCTCGAGGAGGCCCTGGTGCAGCGTCCCGGACGCGTCGACCTTGCCGTGTCGGTGCCGAGGCCCGATAGCGCGGCCCGGCGCGCGCTGCTGGAACTCTACGGATCCAGGCTCAACCCCTCGGCACGCACCATCAAGGACGTCGCCGAGCAGATCGAGGGGACCACCGCCTCATTTGCCAAGGAACTGACCCGCCGCGCCATCCTGCTTGCTGCAATTGCCGGCGAGGAGCCTTCAGATGCGCATCTCTCGGCGGCCGCCACCGAGCTCATGTCGGATGCCGCGTCGTTGACCCGCAGCCTGCTGGGAGGGACCGGGGAGAACGGATCGGAGCCGGATCCCGAATCGAGCCACGGATACTTTGGAGCCGGGCCCGGGATCGCTCCGGGAGGCCACGGACCCGCATCCATGGGCTGGTCCTGATTCCCTGAAGCCCCTTCCGCGGCGGCACCATCATCCGCTGACCGAGTCCGTCACCAGCCGTCGTTGCGAATGGCGGCACGCGTGCGCGCGGAGCGCGAGCCCACCCGGTTGGTCGAGCCGGTGCGATGGATGCGGGACAGCTGGTCTTCAGGCGTCCCGGCGGCACCCGATGCCGCAAACGCCACGCGCTTGGCGACGAGTGCCTCGGGCAGGGCGAAGCCCGGTGACGCTGCCTGGCGGTTTTACTTCGACATGGAAAGAGCCCTACCGTTAGTGATTGAATGTTTTCAATCACTATCGGTAGGGCTCACACTCCCAAATGCCAAGCCGTGCTGTCGGACCCCTCAGGCGTCCAACTCCGCCAGGGCCCCCATGGAACCACGGGCCAGCCACGCGACATCCGAATGCAGGGCAATGAACTCGGCACCCTGCTCGCGATACCAACGCGCATCTTCGACGCTGACGGCGAAGGCACCCACGGCCTTGCTTTCAGCGCGTGCCGCGGCAATGATCCTGGCGATCGCCTCGCGCACCGCCGGGTGGGTCGGCTGCCCGAGCAGGCCCATGCGGGCCGAGAGGTCCGCGGTGCCGATGAACAGGCAATCAACCCCGTCGACGGCTGCAATCGCCTCGACGTTCCCCAGCGCCTCGGCCGACTCAATCTGCACGATGGTGCACGCCTGGGCGTTGGAGCCGTTGACGTATTCGGGGTCAAGCCCGAAGGTCCCGCCGCGCACCAGCCCGGCAACCGCGCGGATGCCTCCGTTTCCACCGTCCGGGAAGCGCATGGAGCGCACCGCGAGTTCGGCGTGCTCGGCGGTGTTGACGTTGGGAACCACGATGCTCTGGCAGCCAATGTCCATGGCGCGCTTGACTAGCATCGCGCCGAGCTCGGCAATGCGGATCAGCGCCTCAGCCCTGGCACCGGCGTCGCGTGCGGCACCCAGGGCTCGCAGCTGCTCGGTGGCGCTTGCCGGGTTGCTGGGGGCATGCTCGAGGTCGATGACCAGCCAATCAAAACCGCAGTGAGCCATGACCTCGGCCACGGCCGGGGAACCCAGGGTGAGCCACGCGCCGGTGCTGGGGGCTCGGGCGAGAAGGGACTGCTTGATGATGTTCGTGCGCATAGAGAGGACTCCTTGGGCATTTGTTTGACGACTGAAAGGCTTTGTCGGCGTCGTCCGCCAATCACGCAAGAAATCCCAAGCTAGGGAACATTTTTGAGTTTGCTCCCGATTGTTACTAGGTCCAGTCCGCCTCGACTGCCTAACACTGGGCCGCCCTAGTTTAGCTGGACGAAGGCAGATGTCTGTGGATCGTATCTGAGACGTTCCAAAATATCCGACGCGTTCACGCCCAACTCCGTTGCAACCCAAACTCGAACGGTCAGAAGGCTTTCCCTCCAACGATTTAGCAATTCGAGTTCCGTTGGTAGTTCTCGATTCGCATGCTTTATACCGTTGTACGCACTAACCGTTCCATTGATCCAGTCGAGGCCATCGAAGGGGATCGCTTCACTCACATCTTCATGAATGCGTTCAAACCTGCGGCGCAAACTCGCCTTACCTGCGGCTGCCTCACTGAGTCCGTCTCGTAGGAGGAGCAGGAATCCAAGAGCTTCAAGCCCGGGCCCAACTTCAGCCATATGTGTAACCGCTCCAACTCCCTTGAGAAATCGATCGGAAATAATAGGATCCAGTGCGCGTCCAAATTCTTCGCGCAGTTGGAGCCATTTCTCGAGTCCATTTTGCCCAATCTCATCGAACTGGATCAAGTGCGGTCGATACCCCGACGGCTTCGTGGCCTCACTATCGTTGGCTTCGGCGGGAATTACTGTCCGCCACTGCTCTCCATGCGTTTTGCCATCCAAAGTCCGAATTGGGTCATCCAAACGCAAAACGCTAACGACTTCACATGTCTCTTCCACCCATCTTGACAGCATCAAGAGATCACGAAGCCCAAGATGCATACCCAAAGAGTCGTGCCACGTTGTCGGCTTTTCCATACGGCTTTCGCAGTAGACGATATCTCGAACGGTAATGCTTTCGTCGTCCTGAGCCCGTTCAGTCTTCCAACTCGGGTTCAAAGTAAGTTCAGCACCAATCCGCACCGGCTCCGCGGCTTTTGCTTTGAGGGTGAATACTCCGGCTTTCCTGTCGAAATCTTCACTGAGACTGCTAACGCCGAGCCATTGCCGCAGGCCTGACACTTCTGACCGAATCCCATGCACAACCAAGAAATCAATATCGTCGTCAACCCCGATAATGGCGTATTTTGCCCAAACCCGGCCAGATCCAGAATCTAAGTTGTGGTGGTAGCCCCGCGGCCAACAGTCAACGAGCATGACCTCGCCATATGAATCAGAAAATAGTAGCCTCTTGGGGACTTTCCGCTCGTAAACTTTTGAATGAGAATCCCGTACAAACCACTTTGCATATGGGTCATCGAGGCTCGGCCAGGGAACGACGATGCTGATGCCGCGCTCATCGCGTTCTAAGACAACATTGACTGGATGAGTGTTCTTATCAAAGTCGATCAGGCTGCCCATCCGACGGGTACCGATACTGAGTTCATTGGCCATGCTGTGATTATAGAAGTTGCAATGTCCCCCGCTTTGACTTCCACTCTCAGCTGACCTGACACGTTACAGTGCCACCAGAATGAGAACATCGTTTTGTCAATGCATCCCTTCGAACCAACAGGAATGAGTAGTGGCTCCCCTCCTTTTGGCCCCTGTTGCATCGAGGCCTGATGGAAAGACCGGTGAAATTCTCAACGCCTGAAATTGAAACACACAACATCCGAACATTTCATGTTTCCCGTTCGTAAAAACATTCACTTGCAACAAGACAACGCAATCGGTGTGTACGTTCGATAGGCTCGTAGGCAGACCTCCATCCACCCCGTCGGTTTCCGTCGGGCATGCCAATGCCCCGAGGACTCCGGCCCCCATGCCTAGGGAGCACCCACACCGATGAGTGATAACACCACCGCCGAAGCCGTCCGCCTGTCCGCCGGCGACGCCGCCCCGGACTTCACCCTGATCGATGCCCGCGGCCAGGAACTGACCCTGTCCTCGCTGCGCGGGAAGAAGACCATCGTGTACTTCTACCCGGCCGCCTCCACCCCGGGCTGCACCAAGCAGGCCTGCGACTTCCGTGATTCCCTCGAATCCCTGGCCTCCGCCGGCTACCAGGTCGTGGGTATCTCCCCCGATGCCCCGGCCAAGCTGGCCAAGTTCACCGAGAAGGAAGAGCTGACCTTCCCGCTGCTGGCCGACGAGGACCACGCCGTGGCCGCGGCCTACGGCGCCTGGGGCGAGAAGAAGAACTACGGCCGCACCTACGAGGGCCTGATCCGCTCCACGATCGTGGTTGACGAGAACGGAATCGTTGAGGTGGCTCAGTACAACGTGCGCGCCACCGGGCACGTGGCGAAATTGCGTCGTGATTTGGGAATCGACCCCAAATAAAGTTTCGCCCTCAGCCCAAAAGCGATAAATCGGGCCGAAAATCTCCGCTAGACTGATTCCTGCCGAACTTCGAAAGCGGTTCGCTGCCTTGCGAGCGTGGCGGAATTGGTAGACGCGCTGGATTTAGGTTCCAGTGTCTTCGGACGTGGGGGTTCAAGTCCCCCCGCTCGCACTCCTGAGCCGCAGACCTCCCCTCGGGGACCAGCGGCATCGCGCAGGGCCCCCGGATGATTTCGGGGGCCCTGCTCGTTAACAACCTGCAGCGGCCAGCCACGACCGTGGAGCCCAAAACACTGACGAGGAGTCTTTGGTGCCAAGCCAGCCGCACAGCCTTCAACCACCGAGCGCCAGCCGCCGCGCCTTCCTGGCCGGGGGCCTGGGGCTTGGCGCCCTGGCCCTGGCCGGTTGCGTCCCGAAGGAAACCCCAGCACCCCCCAGCCCCACCGCCAGTTCCGAACCGGCCATCCGTACCTTCCACTTCGGCTCCGCCGCCGACCCGGTGACCCTGGACCCGTCAATCTCCGGGGACAACGAGACCTTCCGCGTCACCCGCCAGATCTACGAGGGGCTCATCGGGGTAGACCGCGAGACCGGCGCCCCGATCCCGCTGCTGGCCACCGACTGGATCGTCAGCCCCGATAGGCTCCAATACACATTCGTCCTGCGCCACGGGGTCAAGTTCCACGACGGCACCGACTTCAACGCGGCGGCCGTGGTCACCAACTTCGAACACTGGGTGGCCCTGCCCGCCGACGTGCGCGCCAACTCCGACCAGGGCTTCACCCAGGTCTTCCGGCACAACGACCAGCTGCCGGTGCTGCCCAAGACCATCCCCAAGCCCGAGCCGACGCTCGATGCCAACGGCGAGGAAATTGTCGACCCGCAGCAGGCTGCCCACCACGCCGCCCAGCTCGAACTGCTCGAGTCGCTGCGCAAGCAACTCAAGGACGACCCCTTCGTGGGCGCCAACACAGGCGGGACAGCCAGCTACTTCGGATCCATCAAGGCCGCCGACACCCACACCGTGGTGCTCACGCTGCGCAAGCCCATCACCGGGCTCATCGAGGCACTCACGCTGCCGGGCCTGGCCATCGCCTCGCCCCGGGCACTGGCCACCGCGCCGGAGTCCGGGCGGACGGACTCGGCGCTCTCCGCGCAACCGGTGGGCACCGGGCCCTACAAGTTCATGGCCTGGAAGGACGGGGCCATCACGCTGCGCTCCTTCCCCGACTACTGGGACGCCGACGCCGTCGCGGCCAACACCACCGCCCCCACGATCGTGGTCTTCCAGGAGATCAGCACGCCGGCCGGGCGCCTGGGCGCGCTGGGCCGGAAGGAAATCGACGGCTTCGACATGGTCACCGTCACGGGCCTGCGCGAGCTGGTGCGCGAGGGCAAGCTGATCGTGCAGCGCGACCCGTATTCGGTCACCTACCTGGGCATGAACCGGTCCAACGAGTGGCTGGCCAAGGACGAGTTCCGCCGCGCGATCGCCCACGGCATCGACCGGAACAGGATCATCGAGCAGTTCTTCATCTCCGGCACCAAGGAGGCCCGCGGCTTTTTGCCGGCCTCGCTGGGCATCAAGACCTCCGACACGTACTACGGGCCCGACGCCAAGCGCGCCAAGGAGCTGCTCGAATCCTGCGGCTACGACGGGACCCCCATCCCGTTCCTGTACCCGCTGAACATCTCCCGGGCCTACCTGCCGCTGCCCGAGCTCATCTATGCCGAGCTCTCCCGGCAGCTGGCCCTGGTCGGCATCAAGATCCGGCCGGTGCCCATCGACTGGACGGACGGCTACGTGTCCAAGGTCCGCTCGGGGAACATCCCGGGGCTGCACCTGCTGGGCTTCAACGGCGGCTACCGGGACCCGGACGACTTCATGGGCGCGCTGTTCGCCTCGAACAACCGGCAATTCGACTACGACTCCCCCATCCTCACCGCCCAGGTGCTGCTGGCCCGCTCCATGCCCGCCGGCGAGGAACGCGTGGCCGCCTACGAGGATTTGTCCAACACCCTGGCCCGGGACCTGCCGGCCCTGCCGCTGGCCTTCCCGATCTCCGGGCTGGCCTTCAACGACACCGTGAAGAACTATCCTTCTTCCCCGGTGCTGGATGAAGTCTTCTCGGATGTGAAACTCAACACTTAATACCACTGGTGTCAAGCCACCAATTTCATCCAGACCCCCGCATCAAGCTAGCCTTGCGTAGAGTCTAGAAGAACTTTCAATGGAGAACCCCTCGTGCCTTCTGAATCCACCAGCCAATCATTCGACGTCGTCCTCATCGGCGCCGGTGTCATGAGCGCAACGCTCGGTACCCTGATCAAGCAGCTGGAGCCGGGGTGGAGCATTGGACTTTTCGAGAACCTGGACCAGGCCGGCCTCGAGTCCTCCTCACCCTGGAACAACGCCGGCACCGGCCACTCGGCCCTGTGCGAGCTGAACTACACCGCCGCGGGCCCCGACGGCACCGTCGACCCGGCCAAGGCCATCGGCATCAACGAGCAGTTCCAGGTCACGCGCCAGTTCTTCTCCCACTTGGTGAAGAACAAGCAGGTCGGCGATCCGTCCAGCTTCATCAATCCGCTGCCGCACATGAGCTTCGTCATCGGCGAGGACAACGCCAAGTACCTCAAGACACGCTATGAGGCCCTGAAGCCGAACACGCTGTTCAACGAGATCGAGCACACCGAGGACCTGGACACCATCAAGTCCTGGACCCCGCTGGTGGCCAACGGCCGCGACGAGTCCCAGCGCGTGGCAGCTTCCCGCGTCACCTCCGGCACCGACGTGGACTTCGGTTCGCTCACCCGCCAGATGACCGACGACCTCGCCGCCAAGGGCGCCGAGGTCAACTACGGCCACCGCGTCAAGGGCATCAAGCGCGACGGCGCCGGCTGGACCGTCACGGTCCGCAACAACGCCACCAAGGCCGCCCGCACCGTCAAGGCCAAGTTCGTCTTCGTCGGCGCCGGCGGCGGCGCCCTGGGCCTGCTGCAGAAGGCCGGCATCGAGGAAATCAAGGGCTTCGGCGGCTTCCCGGTCTCCGGCCAGTTCCTGCGCTGCACCGACGACGCGATCATCGACCAGCACCACGCCAAGGTCTACGGCCAGGCCTCGGTCGGCGCCCCGCCGATGAGCGTGCCGCACCTGGACACCCGCTTCGTCGACGGCAAGCGCTCGCTGATGTTCGGCCCCTACGCCGGATTCTCCACCAATTTCCTCAAGACCTCCTCGCTGCTGGACCTGCCGCTTTCCATCCGCGCGCACAACATCCTGCCGATGCTCGCCGTGGGCAAGGACAATCTGGACCTGACCATGTACTTGATCAAGGAAGTGCTCAAGTCCCGGTCCAAGAAGGACGACGCGCTGCGCGAGTACCTGCCCGAGGCCACGGGCGAGAAGTGGGAACTGATCACCGCCGGACAGCGCGTGCAGGTCATCAAGAAGGACGCCAAAAAGGGCGGCGTGCTGCAGTTCGGCACCGAGGTCATCACCTCCGCCGACGGCACCATCTCGGGCCTGCTCGGCGCCTCGCCGGGTGCCTCGACCGCGACCCCGATCATGATCGGCCTGTTGGGCCGCTGCTTCCCCAAGCAGTTCTCCGGCTGGGAGTCCAAGCTCAAGGAGATCATCCCGTCCTACGGCGTGAAGCTCAACGAGAACCCCTCGCTCTACGCAGAGGTGCGCGCCGAAACCGACAGGCTGCTCAAGCTGGCATAAGGCCCGTGCACGCTCCGGCCCGGATTCCCGCAAGGGAGTCCGGGCCGTCCTTGTCCGTCGTGCAATTCCCTTGAACGGCACGTGCCCGGGTGCTTTGCTTGTTGTGGATGCCCGGTGCTTCTGCCCGCCGACGTTGCGCCGCCACACGGGGACCGACACGACGGCAGGCAGCCAATCCGGTCCGTCGGTGAACAGCACCCGGAAGGACCATCCGGTAAGGACCACGTCATGCTGGGACACGGCTACCTGAACGCTTTGAAGAAGGCCAAGAGCACCGTCTACGGGCCGGGGCGGGAGAAGGTCGGCACGCTGGGGAACATCTTCATGGATGTGCGCACCGGGGATGCGGACTTCGTCAGCGTCCACCTGGGGTTGTTTGGCTCCGAGGAAGCCTTGGTTTCCCTCAACGGCGCGGTGTTCACCGACGGACATCTCCAGGTCCGCTACCCCAAGGACGTCATCAAGCACGCCCCGAACATCGATCCCGCCGCGGAGCTTGGCGACGAGGCCAAATCCATGCTCGATGAATACTATGCGGCCATGGATCCCGGCAACGGTTCGTAGCGCCCGCCAACACCCGGCATCACCCGCAAGCCGCCCATGCACCGCGCCTTGGTCCCCGTCGTCCCGGGCTGGCGCCGGGCCGGCCCGTGCAATCATGCGTTTCCGAAGGGCTGCGGCACCGAGTCTTGGTATTTTCGCGATACTCGTCCGCCCGATACGCCGGCTTGCCCCCAACGGCTTGACACTTCCTTGAACCGGATCGGCAACGGTGTTTGGCTATTGTCAGGAACTACCGGTCGAACCGACGCTGCTGCAGCGGTGCCGGGGCACGGTGCCGGGACCGGAAGGAGGCCACGGATGGCTCGGATGCCTCCGCCGGCCGCCGCACACCAGCGGACCGGCCAGGAGGTACCGGCAGCTGCGCAGCCCAGGGGCACACCGCTGGAGGGGCCAGCCCGGTGCCGGGTCAGGCGCCAAGTTCCTCCGGAGCCTGCAAGGAAGGGAAAACACCATGTTGCAACACGAAAACTTCAAGCCCTTGCTGGAATCCAAGACGAACGTGTTTGGTTCCGACGGCGAAAAGATTGGCACGCTCGGTCAGATCTATCTTGACGACGGAACCGATCTTCCGCACTTTGCCACCGTCAACACCGGGCTTTTCGGCTCGAAGGAGAACTTCGTTCCGCTCACCGATGCGGAAATCACCAATGGCAACCTCTACGTCAAATACACCAAGCATTTCGTCAAGGACGCTCCGGACATCGGCCCAACCGGCCATCTGAGCCCCGAAGACGAAGACCGGCTCTTTGAATACTATTCCCAGGCAGGCCTTGGCCAGGGTCGCGCCGTGGACGCCGGGCAAGCAGAGCCGGACCTGGTCCGGGGGCACCGGGAGCCAACGACCTCCCGCATCCGCCGGTACGATTCCGCGGATGCGACCCGCCGGGAGGAAAACGTGGAGGACCCCGGCCGCGGGGCAGGGCCCGGTTCACCTGGCGACGCAGATTTCCAAGGGACCAGGGACAATGCCCGGAACACGAAGGCCAGGGTCGAGGAAGAGCAGCTGGCAGAGGGACCGCGCACGACAACCGAAGAGGGACCCGAGGCGAGGGGCCCGGGCCCCCTGCACCGCATGGACCCCTGAGCGCGCACCCGCCGCAACAACCGGCGAGAGCGCAACCACCAGCCATTGTCCGTTTTCACTTGAGAAAGAGGTCGTTCGATGGAAACCACAGGATCCGGATCAAGCACCGCCGACTACCGCAGCAATGAACGGCTCTCCCGCGAGAGCCAGGAATTCGGTGGCGTCAAGGTCGGAAGCACCTTCTTTGGCTGGGTCGTTGCGATGGGGATGAGCGTGCTGCTGACAGCGCTCCTCACCGCGTTCGGTGCCGGCGTCGGACTTGCCACGAAGAACGACTTGGGCTCCGCGGCCGAAAACATGGCACGCAACCCGGACGCGGCGGCGTGGATTTCCGCAGCGGCCTTGGTCTTGGTGCTGTTCATCGCCTACTTCTGCGGCGGCTACGTGGCGGGACGCATGGCCCGCTTCCATGGTGGCCGCCAGGGCGTGGCTGTATGGGTCTGGGCCATAGTCGCCGCAATCGTGGTGGCCGCCCTGACGATGGCTCCCGACATCAACTTCGACGCCTGGCGCCAGCTCAACGGCAGCCCATTGGTTCCGCAGCAATGGAACATGGGGTTGCTGGGGTGGATCGTGCTCGCCATCGCCTTGGTGATCCCGCTGGTTGCCGCCGTCCTGGGCGGACACGCGGGCATGCGCTACCACCGCCGCATCGACAGAAGTCTCTAGTCCGGCCGAGCCGAAATCGGCTCCGGCCGCCACGAATTCCGCCACCCCAGGAAGGGAGGGGTACGAAAGGCCCCACCACTGAACCCGGGATGTGCGGGACCATACCGGTGCACGCATTAAGCGGCCCGGCAATGCACCGTTGAACCACAGCAAGGAGGAATCCCCATGGGACTCGGAGACAAGATCAGCAACAAGGCCAAGGAAGCCGCCGGCAAGATTAAGGAAAAGACCGGTGACGCGACCGACAACGAAGAAATGCAGGCCGAGGGCTTGAAGGACCAGGCGGTGGCCAAGGCGAAGCAGGCCGCAGAACGGGCCAAGGACGCAGCCAAGGACATCAATCGCGAGTAGGCCACGGCGAACGGCAGGGAGTCGGCCCGGTGACGGGCCGGCTCCCCTTGCCGTCCGGACACCTGCGGTTCCCTTCCACTGCAGCCACCCGAGCACTGCAGCCACCCGAGGCACGCGGCCCCGGTCAACGGCGTCGGTGCACCACACGGCCCATCTGGCCGGCGTACCTAGAGTTCCGACAGCGGCGTGTCCAGCATCCAGGCCAAGGAGGTGCCGTCCACGTGGCCCTCGCGCATGCCCTTCAGGTGGGCGTTGAAAAGGTCGTAGGGGATGCGCGGCGCCCGGTAGGCCCGTGCCCGGGGATGGCTGAGGCACCGGGGGTTCTGCCACACCAGCAATTGCAGGGTTCCTTCGTCCGCATGCACCAGTGCCGGCCCCGGTTGGATGTCCAGGGACTCCAGCCGCTGGGTCAGCGCCTTGGCCGAGACCCCCGCTTCCCACAGGAAGTCGGCCAGCTCCCGGGGGGTCTGCCTGTTCCAGTCGATCGAGCGCAGCGCCGCTTCCGGCAGCAGGAGGGAAAAGGCGAAGTCGGTGGACCAGTTATCCGAGGAGGGCCGGCGGCGTCCGATGTCCGACTGCCTGCCCCCGACCAGTTCCCCCAGCTCGCGCGCCAGCACCAGGTTGGCCTGGTACCACGCACCCGTGCCGCGCACCACCACATACGTCACCTTGCTGGTGGCCATGGCCCGGGCGTCGAAGGCCGGGCCCTCGCCCACCACGAACACCCCGATGCCGTAGGTGTGCTCGATCGCAGCGGGAAGATCGTAGATGAAGGGGCCCGGCGAATTCGCGGCAAGCCCGCGAACCGCCTCGGCAGCTGCGACCTCCGGCGGCGTTCCCGGTTCGACGGCGGGCACCGACGGGGTGGACAGCCCGACCTCACGGTAGGCCCCTGCCGGAAACGCCACCGTCTCGGCCACCCGGTCCGGGCGTTCGGTGCCGATGGGCGGACTTCCGCGGTCCCAATCCGCCGGCTCGTGCCCGGTGCCTCGCGGGTCGCCCGTCACCAGCCACTGCAACGAAACCCGCAGGATCTTGGCCAACGCGGCCAGCTCCCCCGCGCTGAAATTCCGCTGTCCACTCAACGACCGGCTCAAGCCATCCTGCGTCATGGAAGCCTGCCGGGCAATCGCCGCCTGGTTCAGACCCCCGTCGTTCGACCTGATGGCATCCATGACCCGCAGACGGATTTGTTCCATTGCCCCTGCCTTCCCCAATCCTGGATGGTTTCCCGGCAGAGCGGCCACCTTGGTGCACGCACCGCTCACGTCCCATGCACAGCATTGCCGCACCAGGGCCTCCATGTAAAGGCATTTTCCCCTCCTGCCGCTTTGCGCCGGCAACGTCGGTCCCGGGATCGGGCAGGTGGGTGTCGGAATCCTTGACGGTGCCACCGGGACGCGGCACAGTAGCACCATGCCGGAGAGATCCGGCCCGGCATTGGCCATATGGGTGCCGGCGGTCCCGACGAAGGAGAACAGCATGAACCACCTTTGGCGCCAGGAGCACCGGCCCGTCTCCGCCCCCCGGTGTCATTGATCGATGCGGCGCATAGGCTGCATCCACGGCGCCGACGGGCCGGCGCGGGCCCGCCGGGCCCCGTCGTGCCCCAGGTCCCTTTGCCACGCGGGGGCCGACGGCGGACAGCGGCTTCACGCCTCGTTTCAAGGAAAGGCATAGCCCATGAGCACCTTTGGCATCGAAGAGGAATTCTTCCTGCTGGATCCCGCCTCGAGACTTCCTGCCGTTCCCGACGAAGGCACCCGGGAGCGGTTGATGTCGATCCGGGCCGGGGCCAGCACACCGCAACATGAGCTGTTGGACTGCCAAGTGGAAATGGCGACACCGGTGTGTTCCGCATCCGACGAGGCACTGGCCTCATTGCGCGGGTTCCGCCGGAACCTGGCGACCACCGCGTCCGCCAGCAACCTGGTGGCGGTTTCGGTGGGCGCCGCTCCCCTGATACCCGAAGGCCCGGCAACCATCGCCCCGGTGGACAGGTACCGGCAGATACACCGCTACCTGCCTGGAATCAGCAGCCAGCAATATGTCTCGGGCATGCACGTGCATGTGTCGATCGCGGATTCGGAGGCCGGGGTCCTGGCGTTGAACGGCGTGCGCAGGTGGCTGCCCATGCTGGTGGCGATCGGTGCGAACTCTCCATATTGGCGGGGCATGGACACCGGTTTTGCCTCCTGGCGCAGCATCCACTACCGGATGTGGTCGGTCCAGGGGATCCAGCCCCACTTCGCCGATCCCGAGGACTACTACAGGTTCCTTTCCCAGGTCCTGGGATCCGACGTGGTCCTGGATGCCGGCCACATCGGCTGGGCGGCGCGCCTCTCCCAAAACTATCCAACCATCGAGATCCGCGTCGCCGATGCTCAACTGAGGGCCGCGGATTCGGTGGCCCTGGCCCTGGCCCTCAGGGCACTGGTGGAAACATGCGTCCACCAGCCTCTGCCCGAATCCGGGTTGCGCAGCGAAATGCTCGATCTCGCCTACTGGCAGGGAGCCAAACACGGCCTGGACGGAAGCCAGCTGGACCCCGAGTCCGGGCGGTCGGTGTCCCCCGAGCAAATGGTGGGGGCCCTGCTGCGGCGCATCGGCGATGCCCTGGAGGAAAACGGGGACAAGGAGGAGGTGGAAACGGCGTTCGGCCGCCTGCTGGCCGATGGCAATGGTGCGCGGCTCCAGCGAAACAGCCTCGCCTTCGGCGGCCTGGAAGGCGTGGTCGGCCGTGCGGCCGCACTCATGGTGGAATGAACTTGTTGAATGACCTTGCTCAACGACGTAGTGGAACAACAACTCGTTGAATGGCAACGCCTTGCCGGTGGCTTCCCCGCCGCCACCTGCGCTGCGCACCTGCGGGGGTAGCTGCGCACCTGCGGGGGTTCGGGGCCGCGACTGGTTGCTGTGGGCCCCCCGGCTCCGATGGCACAGGCGTGGCCGCCGGCCGCGGCCCGCGGTTCAGCGCTCGCCCTGGTTCTGGTCTTCCTCCGTGCCTGGTGCCGCCGCAGGGTCCTGCCCGGCGGCTTGGTCGCCGGCGGCATCCCCCGGAACAGGGGTGGAGGCATCCTGGGTTTCCTCGTCGGCCAGCAGGGTCTCCGCGTCCCGCAACGGATCGAAACTGTCGAGTCTCTTGTATCCCCCGGGCTGTTCAGGGGGTTGCCGCCCGGGCTTCGAATCGACCATGTGGGTTCCTCCTTCCGTGCCCCGCCCTCACGAATTGCGCAGGGACTCGATCAGTTCGTCCTTCGTCTGCTTCGAATACCCGTGCAGGCCGATTTCCTTGGCCCGGTTCTTCAATTCCGGAACGGTCCAATCCTCGTATTTTCCGGATTCCCCGCCCCGCTCTCCCACCGCCGAACGGCCGTCCTTGGCGGCGGCGTTGGCGATCCGTGCGGACTTCTGCTTCGAGTTCCCTTCATCGCGCAGCTTCTCGTAGAGTTCGTCGTCCTTGATCTGCGGAGTCTTGTCCCTGGGCATGGTGTTCCTCCCCTCCCGATGGTTTGTGCCGGTCCGGGGCCCTGCGGCCTCGCGCACGAGGCCGCAGGCGGGCCGGCACCTTGCTGCGGGCCCGGGCGCGACACCGGTTCCGCATTGCCTGAATGCGCACCGGACGCCCGTGTCCGTGTGTGCCACGCTACTGCCCGCGCCGCCGGTTTCCAACCTTTTGGCAACGGGCCGGGAGCTCAGAGTTCCGCCAGCGGCGTGTCGAGCATCCAGGCCAGCGATGACCCGTCGACCACGCCGCGGCGCATGCCCGAAAGGTGCGCGCCGAACAGGTCCGCCGGAATCCGCGGGGCGCGATACGCCCTTGCCCGGTGGTGGCTCAGGCACTCGGGATCCTGCCAGACCAGCAGCTGCAAGGTTCCCTCGTCGGCATGCACCATCGCCGGGCCGCGGGCGATGCCCAATGCGTCGAGCCGGTGCGCCAACGCCTTGGCCGAGGCCCCGGACTCCCACAGGAACCCGGCCAGCTCGCGCGGGGTCTGCCTGTTCCAGTCGATCGACCTCAACCGGGCGGCGGGCAGCAGCAGCGCCAACGCGAAGTCGAGGGCCCAGCCGTCCTCGGCCTGCGTGCGGATGCCGATGCCTTCGTGCCGCCCGCCCAGCAGCGCGCCCAGCTCGCGGGCCAGCGCCAGGTTCGCCTGGTACCAGGCCCCGGTGCCTCGCACCATGATGTAGGTGACCTCGTCCGTCCGCATGGCCCGGGCGTCGAACGCCGGTCCCTCGGCGGCCACGAACACCCCGATCCCGTAGGCCTGTTCAATGGCCGCGGGCAGGTCATGCACGAACGCCTGCCCCAGGGCCTCATCCAGCACCCTCGCAACCCGCGCCGCACCCTCCTCGGGGTCCAGGCCGGGCTCAAGATGCGGCACCGTCCCGGTGCCCAGCCCCACCTCCCGATACGCCCCGGCGGGGAAAGCCACGGTCTCCGCCACGGAATCGTGCTTCCAGCCCGCGCCCTGTCCGTCCCGGCCAGTGGCGCCCTCGGGGCGCGGATCCCCGGTGATCAGCCAGCTCAGCGACACCTTGAGCACCTTGGAAAGTTTCGCCAGCTCGGTGGCGCTGAAGTTGCGTTGCCCGCTCAGGGAACGGCTGAGCGCATCGCGGCTCATGCCGATTTGCCGGGCGACCTTCGCCTGCGTCAGGCCGTCGTTGTGCGACTGCATGGCGTCCTGGACGCGCAAGCGGATCCCATCCACAAGTCTTCACACCCCTCATGCATTCGTCCTGCGGCCCGCGGCCTCGGTCCGTGGCCGGCGGAACTGCCGTTGCGGCACTAGGGACAGCATCCACCACCCACCAGCGGCGTGTAAAGGAAGGCCACCACCCCTACGTCCCCCTGCACCCCGCCGGCCCATCCACTCCGGAACGGAATCCGGACCAAGTTTTCGGCGTCGCGGGCACTTGACGCCCGGGGCGCGGAGCGAGACGGTGGCAGGGAGGGAATCCACCCACCAACCGCATCGAAGCCCCCGCGGGCGGGAACGAGAGGAAGCACAATGGACACGTTCCCCGGAGCTCCGGCGCAGGAGCCCGAACTGCCCGACTCGACCCCGCTGGATCCGGAGCTCCCCGGGATCGACGGGCTGGGCGGCATGGAGGCCAGCCGGGGCAGCGGCTACTCGGTCACCGTGCACACCCACGGCTCCGACCTTCCCGGCGGCCCGGCCACGCTGGCCATCGAAATCCGCTCGACCGCAGGAATCAACGAACCGCTCACGCTGTGCATCGACCAGGGCTACCTGGATCGGCTGGGCACGTTGACCATGTCCCCGGCCCCGGAAGCCGAATCCAGCGACGGCATGTACCGGATGCTCGATTTCCCGGCGCCCCGTGCCCCGGGATTTCGCCTCGAGATCTCCGGCGCGAGCCTTGGCACAGAGGCCCCGGCGGCCGGCGGGGACCTGAACGTCTACGTCGGCGGCATCCATGTCGCCACCATCGACCTGCGCACCGGAGAGGCGCCGTAACCCGAAGCGCGAAGCGGCGCCTGTCTGGATTTTCCCAACACCCCGGGCAGCGTCCCAAGAAATCCCTCCCCGAAACCCGCCATCCACTCCCGCCTGACCTGCCGCTTCGGTAACCTCTCGGGTAGCACACCAAGCAGGAGGGACGGCCCATGGCCCAGGCAGGATTCGCATCGGTCGACAAGGCCGTTCCCGGTGTGCGCGGCGGATCGTTGACGGCAATGGGGGTTCCCGTCAACGATCCGCGACCGGTCCAGCACCTAGAGCGCCGGCGGCCCCGCGGCCGGGCCGGGCCTGCGCCCCGCGGAGACCGGCGCCTGGGCTCGGGCCCGGGAGCCGGGACTCCGGCCGCGGCAACCCGGCAGGCCGCCACCTAGCCAAGAGCATGTTCCCTGGCCGTCCGCGCCAACCACGGTGGGCCACCGCCGGGAACATGAACCAGCCATGCCCCCTTCACGGGTGCCGGGAAAGAATACTCGAATCGGGGGATTCCCGGCACCCGCGAAGGTACACACCAAGACCTGCGCGTGGGTCCGCTCCGCAAGGGGAGCGGACCCACGCGCAGTTTGCTCAGCCCGGAGGCCTGGTGGTCGGATCCGGATGGGGCATCGGATCCGGGCCCGGCACCGGGTTCGGGAACGGGGCGGGGTCCGGAACCGGGCCCGGCGGATACGGATCGGGCCCGGGGCCAGGGGGAACCGGGTACGGCCCGGGATCCGGTTCAGGCTCCGGGGTCGACGGCGGTGCGGGCGGATAGTCCGGATCCGGCCCGGGCGGCGGGCCCGGCGGCGGTTCCGGGGACGGGGCGTGTTCGGGCGGCATGGTGGAGTCGCTGACCGGCACCATCCGGGGGCTGGATCCATCGGGGGAATTCTGGAACATGCTTTCTCCTCTGCTGGTGGGAGTTGACGCTCGTTCGTGCCGCGGGTTCCCGGCGGCGGGCCGGTCCCGGACGGCGGCGGCAGCTGCGGGCCGTTGGCCCATCGTTGCACGGACGCGCACGCCAAGTACACCCTTTTGACACCCGGTGCCCTCCCGGGGCAAGGTACGCCTTTGGATGGACCCGGCGGCCTCCGGCGCCAACTAGAGTGGGTTGCGGAGCAATAGCGAACAAGACAATCTTTCTAGGATGGCAGATGCATCGGCTGGCCGCACTTTCCCTGGGCAACCGTGCCCTCATCGCACTGATCACCGTGTTTGTGGCGGTCTTCGGCGTGATCACCATGGGGCAACTCAAGCAGGAACTCATTCCCGCGCTCGAGTTCCCGCGGATCTCCGTGGTGGCATCCCAGTCCGGCGCATCCCCGGAGGTCATCGACAAGCAGGTGGCCCAGCCGCTGGAGGGCGCGCTGCAGGCCGTCGAGGGCCTGGAGTCCTCCTCCTCGACCTCGCAGACCGGCTTCACCACGATCTCGCTGTCCTTCGCCTACGGCACCGACCTGGACCGCGCCCGCGCCCAGGTCGACAAGGCCATCTCCAACGCCAAGGCCACGCTGCCCGAGGACGTGGAACCCTCCGCGTTCGCCGGCTCCATCTCCGACTTCCCCATCGTCTACCTGGCCGTCTCCGGCGGCAAGGACCTGAACTCGCTGCGCTCCGACGTCGAGCGCCTGGTGCTGCCCAAGCTCTCCAAGATCGACGGCGTGCGCACCGCGGACGTCTCGGGCGGCACCTCCCAGCACATCGCCGTGCTGCCGGACGCCGCCACGCTGGCCTCCGAGCGCCTGGGCGTCAACGACCTGAAGACCGTCATCGAGGAAGGCTCCGGGCTGATGCCCGTGGGCCGGCTGGACACCGAAGGCCTGGACCTGCCGGTCACCTCCGGCTCGCTGGTCGACTCGCTGAACGCCGTCAAGTCCCTGCCGGTGCGCGGGGCCTCCGGGGTGTACGACCTCTCCCAGCTGGCCGAGGTGAAGATGGTCGATGACACCGCGACCTCCATCACCCGCACCAACGGGGTCGAGACCCTGGCCGTGTCGGTGACCAAGAAGCCCGCCGGGGACACCGTGGGCATCTCCCACGCCGTGGCCGCCGCGCTGCCGGCCCTGGCCGAGCAGCTGGGCGCGGACGCGAAGTTCACCACGGTCTTCGACCAGGCCCCGTTCATCGAGCAGTCCATCCACGACCTCACCGTCGAGGGCCTGCTGGGCCTGGGCTTCGCCGTCGTGGTGATCCTCATCTTCCTGCTTTCGGTGCGCTCCACCCTGGTCACCGCGATCTCCATCCCGCTGTCCCTGTTGGTCACCTTCATCGGGCTGCGCATGGGCGGCTACTCGCTGAACATGCTGACCCTGGGCGCGCTGACCATCTCCATCGGCCGCGTGGTCGACGACTCCATCGTGGTCATCGAAAACATCAAGCGGCACCTGGCCTACGGCGAGGAAAAGTCCAAGGCCATCCTCACCGCGGTGCGCGAGGTCGCCACCGCCGTGACGGCCGCGACGCTGACCACCGTGGCGGTGTTCCTGCCCGTGGCCTTGGTTGGCGGCATGGCCGGGGAGCTGTTCCGGCCTTTCGCGCTGACCGTGACCATCGCGCTGCTCGCCTCGCTGCTGGTCTCCCTGACCATCGTCCCGGTGCTGGCCTACTGGTTCCTGGGCCACACCCGGCCCGGCGCCGCGGACCTCGCCGCCGCGCGCGCGAAGGCGGAGAAGAAGGAAGCGGCTTCCTGGCTGCAGCGCGGCTACTCCCCCGTCCTCAAGGGCACCCAGAGGCACCCGGTGATCACGCTTGTCGCCTCCGTGACGTTGCTGGGTCTGACCGTCATCATGGTCCCGCTGGTGCCCACCAACCTGCTGGGCGGCACCGGGCAAAACACCTTCTCGGTCACGCAGAAGCTTCCGGCCGGATCCTCGCTGGATACCACCATGAAGGCCGCCGCCCCCGTCGAGAAGGCCCTGCGCAACCTCGATTCCGTGGTCGACGTGCAGCTGACCGCCGGCACCCCCTCGGGCGGGTTCGCCGCATTCCTGGCCGGCGGCACCGACTCGGCCTCCTTCACCGTGATGACCGATGCCGATGCCGACCAGGAAGCGATCCAGGACGCGGCCCGCGCCGCGGTCAAGCCCCTGGCCAAGGACTCCGAGATCTCCATTTCCGCCTCCGAGGGCGGCATGGGCGGATCCTCCGCCGTCACCGTGCAGGTCGGCGCTCCCACCCCCGAGATCCTCACCGAGGCCACCGAGGCCACCCGCGAGGCCATGGCCGGCATCGAGGGTGCCACCGATCTCAGCGACAACCTGTCCACCGCCCGCCCGCAGGTCTCCGTGTCCATCAACCGGACCAAGGCCGCGGCCGCCGGGCTCTCCGAGGCGCAGATCGGCGCGCTCACCGCCGGCACGCTCTCCCCCGTACCCGCCGGCACCGTGCGCGTGGGCTACACCGACTACCCGGTGAGCATCGGTGAGGGAACCGACCTGACCAACCTGAACCAGCTGCGCGACCTCAAGCTGCCCACCGCCACCGGAACGGTGCGACTGGGCGACGTGGCGAAGGTCGAGCGCTCCGAGTCCCCGGCCACCATCACCTCCTCGAACGGGGAGCGGATCGCCACGGTCTCGATCACCCCGGGCGAGAACGACCTCGGCTCGGTCTCCGCGGAGGTCGCCAAGCGGCTCGACGCACTCGCCCTGCCCGAGGGCGCCACCGCCGAGCTGGGCGGGGCCGCCACCGAGCAGGCCGAGTCCTTCGCCCAGCTCTACCTGGCGCTGCTGGCCGCAATCGCCATCGTCTACGTGGTGATGGTCGCGACCTTCAAGTCGCTCATCCAGCCACTGATCCTGCTGGTTTCCATCCCGTTCGCCGCCACCGGCGCCATCGGGCTGCTGCTGCTCACCAATGTCCCGCTGGGCCTGCCCTCGCTGATCGGCATGCTGATGCTGGTGGGCATCGTGGTCACCAACGCGATCGTGCTGATCGATTTGATCAACCAGTACCGCCTGCCGCGCGACGGCCATCCGGCCATGACCCTGCAGGACGCGATCTACCACGGAGCCAGGCAGCGCCTGCGCCCGATCCTGATGACGGCGTTGGCCACGATCTTCGCCCTGGTGCCGATGGCCCTGGGCCTGACCGGCGGCGGCGGGTTCATCTCCAAGCCGCTGGCCGTGGTGGTCATCGGCGGGCTGGTCTCCTCCACCGCGCTGACGCTGATCCTGGTTCCGGTGCTCTACCACCTGGTGGAGGGCGCCAAGGAGCGTGCCGCCGCGCGCCGGGCCGATAGGCACGGTGCCCACCCGGTCACCGAGGAGGTCACGGCGCTGGTGGGTGCCCGCATGGAGGTGCCCGCGGCGCAGGCTGCCCCCAAGGTGACCTCGACCCCGATCTCGGGGCCGGGCGCGGGAGCCATCCCGGCGCCGGCACCCACCGATCCCACGGCACCGGCACCGGCACCGGCACCCGGGGTGCTGATCAACCCGGCCACCGGATCGATTCCGCTGACCCGCCGGGAACGCAAGGAAATCGAGGGCGAGCTCAAGCACAAGCCCAAGGACTCCTAGCGCGGGCACCACGGGCCAAACGCGGGGAGGCCGGAACCATTGGTTCCGGCCTCCCCGCGTATTTTCCTGGCAACTTTTCCCCATCCACGCGCGGCGGCCGGATTCCCCAACACCACTCCACCCCGGAGTTTCTCGCGTGCGCGTGCGCGCACCCGCGCGCGAAGCGTATCCTCGGAGATGTCGGGACCGCTCGGGAAGACGCTGTGGCCCTACCGGCCAACATCGGAAACCCTGCAGGCAGGGGCGCACGATGTTCGCGCCGGCAACCCACGAAAAACCGTCTCGGTATCGGCCCCGACGCAACCGGGTCCATCCATTCCGGGCGCCCGGCCGGGCAGGGCCCCCGAGAGGCGCAGTCCAGCTCTGGCCACATGGCGCGCGCCGACGTACGCTCAATCCATGGAAGAGAACCAGACCCACACGGACGTCGAAGCACTCGAATCGAACCAGTGCCTGGAACTGCTGCGGGCGGTTTCACTCGGCCATCTGGCCGTCAGCCACGATGACATGCCGCAGATCTTCCCGGTCAATTTCACCGTCGACCACGGGACCGTGGTGTTCCGCACCGGGGAGGGCACCAAGCTCGAGACGCTGCGTGCCCAGCCCCAGGTCGCATTCCAGGCCGACGGCGTCAACCAGGAGACAGGCGTCGCTTGGTCGGTCATGATCCAGGGCAAGGCCGAGCTCTTCGGCGGCATCGAGGAGACCCTGGACTCCTTCAACCTGATGCTCTTCCCGTGGGAGTCCGGCCCCAAGGACCAGTTCGTGCGCATCGTCCCGACCTCGATGACGGGCCGGCGCTTCAAGGTCGCCGACCCGCTGACCTGGTGGAAGCACATGCGCCACGGCTAAGCCGCCGCGACCGGAGTCGATGCCCGGGTCGATGCCCGTCCCCTTGGCTCAGGCGTCCCGGCGCGTGAAAACCCACATCCCGGCACCCAGCAGCACACCGGCCCAGGCCACCAGCACGGCGATCGCCGTCGCCGAGCCGTAGGGTTCCACCGCCCCGGTGCCCAGCACCTGCCCGGCCGTCGTCGGCAGGTAGACCACGACGCGTTGCACCCAGTCGACGGCGAACAACGGCAGGAGCTGCGGCAGCCCGAAGAGCAGCACGAACGCGCCGGTGATCGCCCCGGCGGTGCTGCGCAGCAGCGCCCCGATGCCCAGCATCACCAGCGCGAGCATCCCCAGGTACGCCCCGCCGCCGGCCAGCGCGAGCAGCAGGTCGGACACCGTGAAGGCGCCATAGGTCCCTGCCGCCAGCGCCGCCACCAGCGTCCCGGACCCCACCAGCACCACGCCGCTTCCCAGGCCGACGATGCCCAGCACCGCGGCCTTGGCACCGAGCAGCCGGGAGCGCACCGGCACGGCCTGCAGCGAGGAAATGATCGTCCCGTTCGAATACTCCGAGGTGATCGCCAGGGCGGCGAGCGTGGCGATGATCAGCTGCGCCAGCTGCAAACAGGCCAGCGCCATGAACGGCGCGGGCATCGCCGACTCGTAGCCGTTGACCCCGCTGGCCCACGCGGAGAAACCGATCAGCCACGCCATCGCCAGCTGCGCGGCCAGGGCCACAGCCAGCGTGGTGCGGGTGGAACGCACCGCCCACAGCTTTGTGAACTCGAACGCCATAGCCGCCCGGAAACCGGGCCTTGGCCCCGCCTCCACCGTGCGCGCACCGCCTGCCCCGGCCCTCGCGGCCTGCTTCATGCTGTCCACCTGTGTTGCCTTCGTCCCGCTCATGGTTCCTCCCCGATCCGTGTCGGCACGTAGTCCAGGGACTGGGCCGTCAGCTCCGTGTAGGCCTGTTCCAGCGACGCCCGCCGCAGGCCCAGTTCGTTGATCCGCACGCCCAATGAATGGGCGACGCCGCCGACCTCCTGCGTCGTGGCACCGGTGACCCGCAGCGAGTCCGGCCCCGCCACCGCCACCAGGTACCCGGCCCGCTCCAACCCCGCCGCCAGCACCCCGGCCTGCGGGGATGAGACGACGACGGCCGTCTGCGCGCTGGCGGCCAGCACCGCGTCCATCGACTGGTCGGCCAGCAGCTTCCCGCGCCCGATCACCACCAGGTGGTCGGCGGTGGACTGCATCTCGCTCATCAGGTGGCTGGAGACGAACACCGTCGCCCCGGCTGCCGCCTTGGCCCGCATCAGGTCGCGGATCCACGCGACCCCGTCGGCGTCCAGACCGTTGACCGGTTCGTCGAACACCAGCACCTCCGGCTCGCCCAGCAACGCCGCGGCAATGCCCAGGCGCTGGCGCATGCCCAGCGAATAGGTGCCGATGCGCCGGCGCCCGGCCTCCCCCAGCCCCACTTCCTGCAGCACCGCATCCACGCGGGCCACCGGGATCCGGTTGCTGCGCGCCAGTCCCCGCAGGTGCGAATCCGCACGTTGCCCGCGGTGCCCGGTGCGCGGCTCGAGCAGCGCACCGACGGTGCGCAGCGGAGCGGCCAGCTGCGCATAGCGCACCCCGTTGACCAGCGCCCGGCCGGAACTCGGGGCATCGAGGCCCAGCAGCATCCGCATGGTGGTGGTTTTCCCCGCTCCGTTGGGACCCAGGAACCCGGTGACCTTCCCCGGCGCCACCGTAACGCTCAGCGAATCCACGGCCCTGACCGATCCGAAGTCCATGCCCAGGTTCTCCAGCGTGATCACGATTCCCTCCTTCCTGGGCAGTTTCCCGCCCGTTTCTCCGCGTGCTTTTCCCTGCCTTCCACGCTAGGCCCGGCCCCGCGCCATTCCCAGCAAAATCCCTCAGGGTCCGCCCCGAGACGCCCCTGGTTTTTCCTCGACCAGACCCCGCACGAACCGCCCCCTTGGCATGCGCCGCGCCCACGCGAACACACGCGCACGCGTGCGACCTCGTGGCCCACCGGGGACCCGCCCCCGCCGGAACCCGCCGTCAAGGCACTCCCGGAATCACCCAACCCCCGGTTATCCACAATTTCCCGGCCCGGCCCCCATCGCACTCCCGAGCCCCGCACACTGGAGGCATGCAAACAGACGCCTTCATCGCCAACCTCGCTGGACACAGCGACTATCCGGGGTACTCACCGACCCCGGACGATGAACTGCGCGCATTGATCGAGGACATCCACCAGATCGACGCCCTCGTCGCCCGGATCGCCTCCCGTCCAGCTTCCCCCACCCGGGCTCTGCTCACCGCCATGACCATTGAGCAGGCCAAGCACGCCATCGCCGTCGCGCAGCTCAAGACCGCGCAGCTGGCCCGGCAATCCTTGGTGCACGAGTTGCCCGCCAACACCCTCACCGAGCTGCGCGCCATCGCCGAAGATCCCACCGCCTTCATGGCCGGAGAAGCGCAGCTGCCCGAAGACCCGCGCACGGTTCCCACCGGCAAGCTGCAGTTCAAGACACCGGCCGACTGCCTCGCCGGCATGGCAGGCATCGACTACTTCGAGGCCCTCAACCGCATGCAAGCGGGCGATGACCTGCTGCCGGGCGTTGATGAGCATGGCATGCCGCGCGGCCCCCGCTACCCGCAGCTGGCGCAGCAGCTTGCCACCGGCAAGAGCGCGCCGAGCACCGTTGCCGCCGCGGCGCGCAAGCTGGAGAAGCTGCGCCCCGCCATCGAGTCCCGACCCGACGCCGCACAATTCGCCGAGCAGATCGAGACCCGCGTGGCCGAATCCCTGGCCGAGGGCGACGCGAAGAACACCACCAAGCTCTTCGACAAGATCAGCGACGAGCTCGATGGCGCCGACTCCGCCCCCACGCCCAAGGAAATCCGCAACAAGACCGGCATCTCCGTCACCAAGCGCACCCGGCACTTCACCTATTTCACCGCCTGCATGCTCAATGCCGACGCTGAGCTCTTTCTCTCGCATTTCGCCGAGTCCGACAATGCCCGCACCCTGGCCGGAAACCGCCAGGCCATCGCCGCGGCCGCCAAGGTCCCGGGCCGCGGACCCGCCACCGGCCCCTCCACCGCCCAGCCCGGCAGCACTCCTGCCGACAGCACAGACGATGAAGGAACCGGCACTACGGACAATGGGGATACAGGCAGCGCGGACGGCGCAACGTCCTCCACAGCCACTGACCCCGATTGCGAGGCAGGGACAGGTGCTACGCCGGTCGAAACCGACGGCGCCTCTCCCACCGCAAACGGCACCCCGTCAACCCCTGACAACCCCGGTTCCAACCCTGAACCGGCACCCGGTTCTCCACCGTTCCCGGCCACGGACCCCGACCCCACCCAGGATTCCTTGTTCCTGCCACCGGAACCCGCGGACGGACCCGATTGGTTCGACCACCCGCCCGACGCGGAAAGCTTCGACGATCCGCCGCCGTTGGAAACCGGCACCGGCACGGACCTCGAGGAACCGACCCCGGCCCAACGGCACCTGCAAACCCTGCTGAATTTGATGCGCACTCCAAGGACCTCGGCCAACGGCGCCACCGGATTGCCCACGGCAAAGCTCTTCGTCTACATCACCCTGGAAGTCCTGCTGGGGCTGGCCCGAGGCGCCGGATGGAGCGCACACGGCCTGGAGATCTCGGTCGCCGAGGTGCGCAAACGACTCGCAGAGTTCGGGTTCATCCCCATCACGCTCGGCGGCGAGGGCCAGATCCTGGACTATGGGCGCGAGCGACGCTATCCACCCGAGTCCATGAAACAGGCGATCCGTGCCCGCGACCGCGGCTGCCTCAAGCCCGCCTGCGTCGTGCCGCCCGAACACTGCGACTACCACCACATCAAACCGTGGTCCGAGGGCGGAACCACGAGCGTGTGGAACTTGGGCATGTTCTGCCCCTCCGAGCACCGCGGCGCCGACAAGGGCGACTTCGAGGTCGTCATGAAGGACGGCGTCCCGTGGGTGAAGCTTGCCCCGTTCGAGGACCCCGAACAGCTTCCCCGCCGCAACAAGCACTGGCAGGGCGAACAGCCTCCACTCTTCTGAACGGCATTTCCCCACATCCCTCGGCGGGCAAGCAAGCTGCCTTCCACAACAGCTCCGTGACTTGTACGTATGTCATCTTGGTACCCCAAGGCGCCACGGAGAGCTGAAAACCTGCCGCTGCGCATAGTCTGTATTGAGCTCGCTGGCGCACCGACGAATTGATGGAGCGCCCACTTTTTTGAAAACTTCACCGGGGGAAAAATGCACCAAACACTCGCGCAGCGTGGGGACCTGACTTCACGCGCAAAAATACGACACCGAATCTTCGGCTTCTTGGCCGCTGCCGCCGTCGCAGTATCGCTGACCGCATCGGCGTTGCCGGCCACGGCCCTGCCAATAGGTGACAGTGGCTACTGCGACATCTCGCCTGAAGAGGGCGGATGCTATGAAGAGGATCCGGTCCAGCCACCGGTGAAGGAATACCCGGCGACGTACCCCAAGCCCAGTACCGTCACCGCGGGAATGTCCATCATGCCGGACGCCGACGGCTGGCTCAATGCGTGGTCCAGCGTCATCGAATGGCTACTCGGCGACGTCAAGCAACCCGTCCAGCGGTCGGAGGGTGAAGAATTCGGTACGGATATGATCGGTGGCAGCCCATTTGTCGTTCCTGTCTCCGCCATCGGCAAACACCTGGTCGTGCGCGTCCACATGGATGACGTTCTTGGCAATTCTTGGGTTGACGAGTTCGACCTGGGCATCGTCAAGGCCAACGCGTTCACCAAGGCACCGGCCCCCACGATCTCCGGCACGACGACGGTAGGCAACAAGCTCACCGCCTCGGCCGGCTCCTGGGCACCCAAGGCGTCGATCGCCTACCAGTGGTTCAGCAACGGCACCCCGATCCCCGGGGCAACCAAGCAGACCTACACTTTGGCGGCCACAGACGCCGGCCGGAGGATCAAGGTGCGCACCCGCGCCACGGCCGCCGGTGTCACCACCGTTGAGAAGTTCTCCGCCGAAAGCTCCATCGCCGCCGCAAGGTTCACCGCGGCACCCACCCCGTCGGTCACCGGCACCACTCGCGTGGGCAACACGCTGAAGGTCTCCACCGGCAAGTGGTCCCCTGCTCCGACGTTTGGCTACCAGTGGTACCGCAACAACGCGGCCATCAAGGGCGCGACGAAGTCCACCTTCGCCACGACCTCGACCGACGTGAACAAGTCGCTCAAGGTCCGCGTCACGGCCAAGCGCAGCGGCTACCCCACCACGGAGCGCACCTCGCCGGCGCGCAAGGTCACCGCCGGAACCCTGAAGACCGGATCCAAGCTGACCATTTTCGGCACGGCACGATCGGGCAGCACCATCTCGGCCTCGGTCAAGGCACCCGCCGGCGCCAAGGCCGCCTACCAGTGGTACAAGAACGGCAAGAAGGTCTCCAAGGCGACGAAGAAGAGCCACAAGCTCTCGTCCAAGGACATCGGGGCCAAGTACCAGGTGCGCATGTCGTTCACCCGCGCCGGCTACTCCAAGCTGAACGTGAACTCGAACACCGTGAAGATCGGAAAGCCAACCTTTGCAGTGAAGTCCACACCCAAGGTCTCCGGCACCAAGAAGGCCGGCAAGACCCTGAAGGCCAGCACGGGATCGTACTCGCCGAAGCCGACCTCGTACTCCTACCAGTGGCTGCGCAACGGCAAGTCCATTTCCAAGGCCACCAAGTCCTCGTACAAGCTCACGTCGTCGGACAACGGAAAAAAGATCAGTGTCAAGGTCACCGCCAAGAAGAAGGGCCACGACAACAAGTCCGCCACCAGTGCTGCTGTCACGATCCCGGTTCCGCTCAAGACCGTGATGCCAGACAACGGCACCTATCGCGTGGGCAAGGACGTGAAGCCCGGCCTCTACAAGGCCACTGGATCGGGCAAGGGCTGCTATTGGGAGCGCAGCAGCGGCTTTAGCGGCAGCTTCTCGCAGATCAAGGCCAACTATTTCGGCACCGCCAACACCTACGTGCGTATCGTTTCCGGCGACAAGGGCTTCAAGACCAGCGGCTGCGGCAAATGGACCACGGTGCCATCCTCCGGCACCAAGGCTTCGAAGATCACCAAGGACGGTTCGTACCGCGTGGGCATCGACATCAAGCCGGGCCGATACTTCGGGAAGGGCACGTCCTCCTGCTATTGGGCCACCTATCGGGATTTCACCGGAGACTTCGGGGACCTGGTCAACAATGATTTCACGGCAGGACGCCTGGTCATCGATGTTCCGGCGTCCGCCAAGGGCTTCGAGGTTTCCGGCTGCGGGACGCTGACGCGCTAATTCGAAATTCTAGACCGACCAAGCATTGAAGCCACGGGGTGCCACGGAATCACTCGATTCCCTAGGCACCCCGTCGCCTTTCGCTCTTCACCTCACCTCATGCCACTACGCCGCGCCCCGGTCCGATCGGACGTCCTCCAGCGCATCGCGCGGAACCGCAAAGAGCACCAGCGCACAGCCGATGGCTGTGCCGCCGCAGATCGCCCACACGATCATGTAGCCGGCCAGCGGCGCGGCGAAGTTCTCGCTCGCCCCGTCCGAGGCAGCCCCGGCAACCTGTCCGATCAAGGCCAGCCCGAAGATTGCCGAGGCGAAGGACCCGCCAACGGTCTTGATCGCGTTGGTTAACCCGGTGGCCATGCCGGTCCGGTTGAATGGCGCTGCGGCCGCCGCCGCAGCCGGCAGTGCCGCGACCAAGGCCCCGGAGCCGATCCCCGCCACCATCATGTTCGCCAGCACCTGCGCCAGCGAATCGTGCAACGGCAGGAAGAGCAGGTATCCGATCCCGACCAGGGCACTGGCAGCAACCAGCGTCATCCGGGTCCCGGCCCAGCGGGCCACGACGGGGAAGAGCAGCGCGCCGATCAGCAGCGCCAACACGTAGGCACCGATGATGACCGAGACCCCGGAGGCGCTCAGCCCCAGGCCGTAGCCGTTCACGACCGGGTCGGTGCGGGCGAAGGTGCTCATCGGGATCTGGGCTCCCAACACCGAGACCCCGAAGAGCCCTGCCGTCAGCTGCACCGGCCACATCGCCCGGGCGAAGAGCACCTTGAAGTCGATCAGCGGGTCCTTCTGCTTGTTCTCGTGGCGGTAGAACACGTAGAGCACCGCCAGCCCCAGCACCAGGCACGCCCACACCAGCGGGCTGGAAGGCCCGTTGATGCGCAGGAAGCTCAGGCCGCTGGTGAGCAGCAGCAGTCCCACGGCCAGGTAGGTGAAGCCCCCGCCGTCGATCCTGGCCCCGTTGCGGTCCCCGTCGTCGGGCACCCCGAAGGCCACCGCGAAGATGCACGCGGTGGTGGCGACGGCGGGGACGGCCAGGGTCAGTGCGATGTTCCCGTCGAACACCCCGATCAGTGCGCCGCCGGCCAGCGCCCCGCCGATCACCCCGACCTCCAGCGCGCCGACCAGCAGGCCCGCGGCGCGCCTGGTCATCGGCCCGGGCACGCCGAGCTTTCGGGCGCGGGAGAAGACGATCGCGATTTCCAGCGGGAGCCACACCGCGTAGAAGCCCTGAAGCGCCCACGCGACGAGGAAGGTGGTGAAGGAACCGGAGAACACCACGGCCCAGGAGGCAATCGCGGTGACGACGGCCGAGAGCAAGAGCATCTTCTTGTGCCCGAAGATGTCCCCCAGCGAGGCAAGCAGCGGCACGGCCAGCGCGGAGACCATCAGCTGGGCGGCCTCGAACCAGTTCACGTCCGCGTCGTGGATCCCCAGGTGGCGGGCGATATCGGTCATCAGCGGCGTGTAATAGCCCTGCAGGATCCCGCTGGTCAGTTCGACGATGGCCAGGAACCCGACGATCCCCGCCACCGCGCTCCAGCGCACCGGTTGCGCCCTGGCCGGGTCCTCGTGGGCGGAAAGCGGGGTGTCCATAGCGGGAGCCTATCGCGAAGCCGCACCGGAGGTGAGGCACCTCACGCGGGTACCGGGGAATTATTCCGCTGCGGCACGCGCTATTACATGCAAACGCATGCAACTCTGGCACAATGGATACCAGAGACCAGCACACAGGAGGCAACCATGCAGTTCGGAATTTTCTCGGTCAGCGACATCACCCGCGACCCCACCACCGGCAAGACCCCGTCCGAGGCCCAGCGCATCAAGGACATCGTGGCCATCGCCAAGAAGACCGAAGAGGTCGGCATGGATGTCGTCGCCATCGGCGAGCACCACAACCGCCCGTTCTTCTCGTCCTCCCCGACCACAACCCTGGCCTACATCGCGGCGCAGACCGAGAAGATCATCCTCTCCACCGCCACCACGCTGATCACCACCAACGACCCGGTGAAGATCGCCGAGGACTTCGCGATGCTCCAGCACCTGGCCGACGGCCGCGTGGACCTGGTGCTGGGCCGCGGCAACACCGCCCCGGTCTACCCGTGGTTCGGGAAGAACATGCAGGACTCGGTGAACCTGACCATCGAAAACTACAACCTGCTGCGCCGCCTCTGGGACGAGGACACGGTGAACTGGGAGGGCAAGTTCCGCACCCCGCTGCAGAACTTCACCTCGACCCCGCGCCCGCTCGACGGCGTGGCACCCTTTGTCTGGCACGGCTCGATCCGCACCCCGCAGATCGCCGAGATCGCCGCGTACTACGGCGACGGCTTCTTCGCCAACAACATCTTCTGGCCCAAGGAACACTACATCCAGCTGATCAACCTCTACCGCGAGCGCTACGAGCACTACGGCCACGGCCGCGCCGACCAGGCCATGGTGGGCCTGGGCGGACAGTTCTTCATCCGCAAGAACTCCCAGGATGCCAAGAACGAATTCCGCCCGTACTTCAACAACGCCCCGGTCTACGGCCACGGGCCTTCCATGGAGGACTTCACCGACCAGACCCCGCTCACCGTGGGATCGCCGCAGGAAATGATCGACAAGACCCTCACCTTCCAGGAGGCCTTCGGCAACTACCACCGCCAGCTCTTCCTGGTCGACCACGCGGGCCTGCCGGTCAAGACCGTCCTGGAGCAGCTTGACCTCTTCGGCGAAGAGGTGCTGCCGACGCTGCGCAAGGAACTGGCCAGCCGCAAGCCGGCCGACCACCCGGATTCGCCGACCCACGCCAACCGCGTCGCCGCCCGCGACGCGAAGCTGGCCGCCGGGAGTGACAATGCCTAGCCCGGCCTCGCTGCGCACCTCCAACGCCGCTTGGGAGGCGCTGTTCCGGGCGCAGGTCACGGTGATGCGCGAGATCCAGAAGCTGCCGGAGTTCAAGGAAATCAGCACCCGCGAATACGACGTGCTCTTCAACCTCTCGCGCTGCGAGGCTGGAACCAGCCGCCTCAAGGACCTGAACCAGCACCTGCTGATCTCCCAGCCAAGCCTCAGCCGCATGGCCGAGCGCCTCGAGGCCAAGGGTCTGGTCACCCGCAAGCCGGATCCCACCGACCAGCGGGCGGTGCTCTTTACGCTCACGGACGAGGGCACCCGATTGCAGAAGGCCATCGGCCGCGAGCACGTCAAAGGCATCCACGCCCTGATCGGCACCGCGCTGACGGCCGAAGAGTTCGCAACGCTGGCGGAGCTGACGACCAAGCTGCGCCTGCACATGGAAGCGCGCTAACCACCGAATCCCCAGGCACGAAGCAGGGGCCCGCCAACCAAGGATCTTATTCCCTGGCCGGCGGGCCCCTGCCTGTGCCAGGGATCAACTCGGCGGGGCCGCTCAGACCCCGAACGGTTCGGCGTATCGGAAGTTGCCCTTTGGCAGCGGCATGTCCGACAGATTCAGCACCATGAAGTAGTCACCCCAGGACGGGTCCGAGGGGATGATGCCAGCGGGAATGGCTGGCCCGTAGCCAAATCGACCGTAGTACTCCGGGTTCCCCAACAGCACGATCGCCCGCTCTCCATGCTTGGCCGCGCGGTTCCGGATTTCGTCCAGCAGCGCCGTGCCCACGCCTTGCCTTTGGTGGCCGGGTTCAACCGACACCGGCCCAATGCCCAGCAGGGGGATGTCGCCATCGAGCCACCCGCGGGTGGCAATCGCGTGGCCCACCAAGTGGCCGTTGATCTCAGCCACCACGGAATACTCGGGCAGGTATCCGTCGCAGGAGTAGAGCTCGGAGAGCAATACGGCTTCCCCGGGCTCCCTATGCGAGTCCGGGTCGGCGAATGCCCGAACGGTCAGTTGACGGATAGTCTGACGATCGGCCGGAACCTCGCTTCGAATCTTCATCTCCCCAGCCTAGCTTTCCGCACACGATCACTTTCCGGAGCAGGCCAAGGGCCCGGTCAACGACCGGGCCCTTGAATTTTGGTTGTCTAGTGCGAGCCGATTGGGTGATGCTCGTGGTAGACCTTCATCGCGGGCTGAATTGCCATGATCGAGGCAATCAGTGCCACAATTCCCGGGATCCAGGTATTCCATGCCACGCCCGGCATACCCGAGGCGAAGCTGCCCATCCAGGGAGATGCGACAACGAGCGCGGCCACAACCAGCTGCACCCATTCGGCCACGGGCATGCCCGGGGCCGCCAAGTTGATTACACCGATGACAATCAAGACGATGCCGCCGGTCAGCATGTAGGCATCCGAGGATCCCACAGCCGTAGTCCACGTCATGGCCAAGACGGTGTAAAGGCCAGCAGCCACGGCGAGCCAATTCTGCCATGCAGTCCATCGCTTCATGGTCCAGATCTCCTTTTGTCTTCTACGCACCCCCCCGATCGCGGATGTTCCGCAATCGCACAGGATGCCCTTGCCGTACCGACGGTTCAGCTGGCCCCAACCTTCCTGCCGCGCTGTCCCTTCGGCTGTAATCCCATCGTGCCCGTAGCGCCCGTCCTCGGGTAGGGTCCAAAGTCACGGTGCCGAGAACGACAGCCAGGGCGGTGCCCCTCCCACCGGTCGCGAGCACTTGTGGTGAGGCATGCGGGCGCCAACCCGGTACCCATTCGACGACCGGAAATTTCGCGAGCAAATCCAGGTGAGGCACCAGTAGTGTTTCGCGAGCACTTTGGGTGAGGCACGCACCCACCCTTGCGGCGTCCCGCCCGGCTGTGTTTGATGGAAAGCATGAGCGAATCCGTCAAGGGCCCCAAATCCTATTTCCCGTCGATCGAGTCAAAGTACGGCCACCCCATTGGCCACTGGATGGAACTCCTGGACCAGGTGGCGGACCAAAAGCACCTGGAGCAGGTGAACTGGCTCAAGACCGAACACGGGATCGGCCACGGTCATGCCAATGCCCTGGTCCACGTCTACCGCGCCGAACACCAGCCATAGACATAAGCCGCCCTCGGTGGCAGTCCCGAAATGACACGAAGGCAACGCAAGGAAACCGGCAAGCGTGCCCCGGACGCCGTTCGTCGGGCCGCGGGCCGCTTGCGCGGTTTCCTGGGCATGGTCTCGGCCATTGCGGCACCCCCGTTGTTGTTCTACCTCCTGCGCCATGCCGGGTTGTCCATCTACGTGTCCCTGGTGGTTGTCGCGGTGGCCACCGGACTGCCGGCCCTGGGCTCGCTCGCCCGGCGCGGCCCGAAGAAGCACGTGATAGCCACCTACTTTTCCCTCGCCTCCGTGGCCGCGGTCGTTCTGGCGTTCGTCCCGGGCAGCCCGCAATTCCTGCTGGCCCGCGACGCGCTGATCACCGCCGGAACCGGCATCTGGTTCATCTCCACGCTGCGGGGTGCACGGCCCCTGGTCTACACCTTGACCAAGCCCGTCCTCGAGGGCCGCTTTCACTGGCCCGGGGGCTGGGAAACGCATTGGGAGCAAGCACCGCGTTTCCGGCGGATGTGGCGCATCTCCACAATCATGTGGGGGTGCGGATTCCTGCTTGACGCGGTGCTGCGCGTGATCCTGGCCTACTCGCTGGAACCCGACGCGGTACCCGCGGCGACCACCGCAATGTACCTGGCGACAAACCTCGTCCTGATCCTGCTGAGCAACGTCTTCTACATCTCCTCGGGAATGCTCAATCCCCGCTCCATTCTCTTTGCCCCGGCAGATGGCTAGGATGGGCCAATCGATTCCTTGCCCGTCCGCGGCCCGGTTCCGATTCGGAAACCCACCACCCAGCCAACGGAGTTCGCCCACATGAGCAAACGGCACCACCGCCCGGTCGCATTCGGCGCCGCGGCCTTCGCACTGGCATTGGCCATCTCCCCGTTGGCGGCCCCGCCCGCGCTGGCCACGCCAACCCCCATGCACCAGGTGGCGCGACCGCAGCATGAAGCCACACCGGCATTGACCCCCACGGCACTGTTGGCCACCAAGCCCAAGCCCCCGCGGGACCCAGCCAGGGCCGATGTCCTGGTCAACAAGAAATACCCGCTGGTCCCCCGCAAGTACGTGCCAAGGCTCACCGAGGTGCCGGGCACGGGGATCCGCCTGCAGCCACAGGCCTCCAAGTCCTACAAGAA
This sequence comes from Arthrobacter sp. C2, assembly GCA_024207135.1. Classification (GTDB taxonomy): domain Bacteria; phylum Actinomycetota; class Actinomycetes; order Actinomycetales; family Micrococcaceae; genus Paeniglutamicibacter. The sequence goes on from CP042428.1 coordinate 1,258,254, forward strand.
GCTGGTTGCCGCGGCCCGCCGCGACGGGGTGGACATCAGGCTCACCTCCGGATATCGATCCTATGCAGTGCAAAAGGGACTACTCGAGAAATACACCCGCGCCTACGGCCCGGCCTACGCCCAGCGCATCGCGGCCAAGCCCGGCACCTCCGAGCACCAGACCGGGCTGGCCATCGACGTGGGAAACCGCAACCGTGCATGCGCCCTGCAAGCCTGCTTCGCCACCACCAAGGTCGGCAAGTGGATGGCCAAGAACGCCCCGAGGCACGGCTTCATCCTCCGCTACCCCAAGGGGATGGAATCGACCACCGGCTACGCCTACGAGCCGTGGCACTTCCGCTACGTCGGCACCGCCCAGGCCAAGGCCATGGCTGGGTCCAAGTCCAAGACCCTCGAGCACTTCTACGACGTGGCCCAGGCGCCCAAATCCACCGCTTCCAAGCCTTCGGCACCCAAATCCGGAACAGTGAAGGGCACCAAGACGACCACCGCGAACCTGAACCTGCGCCGCGGACCGTCCACCGGAACCACCATCATCAAGACCGTCCCCAGGGGCTCGATGGTTCGGCTGACCGGCAAGAAATCCGGGCCCTGGGTCCAGGCGACGCACCGGGGCGCGACCGGGTGGATGAGCTTGCGGTACCTGCGCTGAACGCCCCTGCCGCGACCCGATGACCGGGAGTGCGCCCGGGGAATCTAAACTGGAACAATGACTGCAACACTCGTGGCCAAGGACCTTGCCGGCGGCCACGCCCACCGAACCCTTTTCTCCTCCCTCAGCTTCACCGTCTCCCCCGGGGACGTCATCGGGGTGGTGGGGGCCAACGGCGCCGGCAAGTCCACGCTGCTGCGGCTGCTCGCCGGGGTCGACGAGCCGCTGGGCGGCACCGTCTCCTCCGCGCCGGACGGCGCATTCATCGGCTGGCTGCCGCAGGAACACGAGCGCATCGCCGGTGAAACCATCGATGCCTACCTGGCCCGGCGCACCGGCTGCGCCGCGGCCACGCACGCCATGGAATCCACCGCCGAGGCATTGGGTTCCGGGGCTCCGGGTGCCGACGACGCCTATGCGGCGGCCTTCGACCACTGGATGGCCTCCGGCGCCGCGGACCTCGAGGACCGCGCCCCGGCCACGCTGGCCGAGCTGGGCCTCACCCTGCCCACCGACACACTGATGACCGCGCTGTCCGGCGGGCAGGTTGCCCGCGTGGCCCTGGCCGCGCTGCTGCTGAGCCGCTTCGACTTGGTGCTGCTCGACGAGCCGACCAACGACCTGGACCTGGCCGGGCTTGAACGCCTCGAATCCTTCGTCTCCTCGCTGCGCACCGGCGTGGTGCTGGTCTCCCACGACCGCGAATTCCTGGCCCGCTGCGTGACCCGCATCGTCGAGCTCGACCTGGCGCAGAACCAGGTCGCTGTCTACGACGGCGGATACGACTCCTACCTGGAAGAGCGGGCCATCAACCGCCGGCACGCCCGCGAGGCCTATGACGAGTTCGCCGACAAGAAGGCGGATCTTGTCTCCCGCGCCCGAACCCAGCGCGAATGGTCCTCGCAGGGCGTGCGCAACGCCATGAAGAAAAACCCGGACAACGACAAGCTCCGGCGCAAGGCCTCCAACGAGTCCTCGGAGAAGCAGGCGCAGAAGGTCCGCCAGATGGAATCGCGCATCAAGCGCCTGGACGAGGTCGCCGAGCCGCGCAAGGAATGGGTGCTGCAATTCGAGATCGCCGCCGCACCGCGTTCCTCCTCCGTTGTCTCCACGCTCAACGAGGCAACCGTCACCCGCGGGGACTTCACCTTCGGCCCGGTCTCCGCCCAGGTCAACGCCGGGGAGCGGATCGGCATCACCGGACCCAACGGCGCGGGCAAGTCAACGCTGCTGAACCTGCTGCTGGGGCACCTGGCCCCGGATGCCGGCTCGGCCTCGCTGGGGTCTTCGGTGGCGATCGGCGAGATCGACCAGGCGCGCAGCCAGCTGCCCGAGGACGCCGCGCTGGGCGATGCGTTTGAGCTCGCGGTTCCCGAGATGAACCCGGCCGAGGCCCGCACGCTGCTGGCCAAGTTCGGGCTCAAGGCGCACCAGAGCGCCTCGCTGGTCCGCGACCTGTCCCCCGGCGAACGCACCCGGTCGGGCCTGGCCCTGCTGCAGGCCCGCGGGGTCAACCTGCTCGTGCTGGACGAGCCGACCAACCACCTGGATTTGCCGGCCATCGAGCAGCTCGAAGAGGCCCTGGAATCCTACGATGGCGCGCTGCTGCTGGTGACCCACGACCGCCGGCTGCTGGACAACGTCCGGCTCGATGCCCGCTGGGAGGTCGACGCCGGGAAGGTGCGCATCGGCATCAATTCCTAAAGTTTCCGTTGCAGATTTCCCAACGTCCTGCCATGGAACTTCATGGCAGGACGCTCGATGAAACCGGCGGCCTATTGTGCCGGTGCGGCGCCGCGGAGCAAGATGGTTTGGGCACGCGATGACGTTGCCCACCCCCTTCAGGCCGGTTCGTCGAAAGTGCTCCCATGAAGAAGTCCTTTGGCAAACGCACCTCCCAGTCCATGCTGCGCTCCGCGCCGGACAACCCTCCCGCGCTTGAGCTGACGGTGCACCCCTCCCGGGTGCCGGCCAACGAGGCACCCACCTGTGGTTCCTGTGGCTCCGGCGACTACCTGGTCTACGAGCACGTCGAGCTGCTGCTGGACCGGCGGCGAGTCCAGCCTCCCTGCTGGGACGTCGAGTTCTGGTGTGGGAAATGCGAGTCGTTCTACGGCATGCTCACCACCCAGGTGCCCGATGACCGTCGAGCCGTGCGGTTGGCCTCCGAGAACCCCCGCTACGTCAGTTACCCCGGGCCCGCGCCGGAATCCGGGGCCGGCACCAAGGTGTCCCGGGACGCGCGCACGCAGGTTCCCGGCCTTGATGGTGCCGCGCCGGTCGCCGCCTTCCACCTCGACCGGTCCACCGACCGGTTCAGCGGCGCCCTCGAGTAGCACGGTGCCCGCGGTGCGCACCTTCGGAATCGAGCAGGAATTCTTCCTCATCAACCCCGCCACCGGGCAACCGGCGGTGCCCCGTCGCCACGTCCACAACGAACTCATGGCCGTGGTCGGCGGCGGCACCCTCACACACCCGGAGTTCCTGGCCTGCCAGGTGGAAAGCAGCACCCCGGTCTGCACCACGGGCGCCGAGGTGCTCGATGCGGTGGCCGGCGCCCGCCGCGGCCTGTCCAAGGTGGCCCACGAAGCCGGGCTGCAGCTGGTCGGGCTGGGTACCCCGCCGCGGATCCCCGCGGGCCCGGCGGCCGTCCACGCCTCGGACCGCTACCACGCGATCAACCGGTTCTGTCCCGGCATCGCCGCGGACCAGTATGTCAGCGGCACGCATGTGCACGTGGGCATCGAGGACCTCGAGGCCGGTGTCCAGGCCATGAACTCCCTGCGCCCGTGGCTGCCGCTGCTCACGGCGCTGGGTGCCAACTCGCCGTTCTGGCGCGGCGCCGACAGCGGCTTCGCCTCCTGGCGCACCATCCAGTACCTGCGCTGGTCGGTGCACGGCATCCCCCCGCGCTTCGCCGATGCCCGGGACTACCTGGCGCGCATGGAGTACCTGCTGGCCTCCGACGTGGTGCTGGATGCCGGGCACATCGGCTGGGGCGCGCGCCTTTCGACCCGCTTCCCGACCGTGGAGATCCGGGTGGCCGACGCCCAGCTGTGTGCCTCCGACGTCGTGGTGCTGGCGCTGGTGATGCGCGCCCTGGTGTCCGCCGGAATCCACAGCCCCGCCCGCATCCCGGATCCCGCACCCGAGGCGCTGGACATCGCCCAGTGGCAGGCGGCGAAGTTCGGGACCCGGGGAAACCACTACGACCTGGCCGCAGGATCCAAGTGCAGCCTGGACCGGCGTCTGGAGGCCCTGCTGGACTACATCGGCCCGGAACTGGAGGCCAGCGGCGACACCGACGTCGTGGGTGCCGGGCTGGCGCGCATCGCCGGCGAGGGCAACGGGGCGGCTGCCCAGCGGCGCTTCTTCCGTGCCGGCGGGTTCGATGCGCTGATTTCCGAGGCCGGGGCCCGGCTCCTGGACTGAACCCGTCCCGCAGGCCCGCGCGCACGCGAGGCCTCCCGGTGGTTCTCGCCGCCCGCCAGGCTATCGGATGGGGTTTCGGCTTGGTTCCCGGCGAAGATTCCTTTTCCGTGCGTGAAGGCGACCCACGATCTTGGTCATCGGCCGGGATGCCGGCCGGCAAACGCGCCCTCGCGGTCCTCGCGCGGGCGCGTGTATCCGCTCCATGCGACTGAAGCCCTGCCCGGGGCTCAGGCCCCGCCGGACAGTGCTTCGGCCACCCCCGGGATCCGTTCCCGGTAGTTCTGCAGCAATTGCCGCGCGACGGAGATCGAGTCCACCAGCGGGTGGGCGGCCAGCGCCCGCCAGGCCAGCGTCTCGCTCCTTTCGCGCGATGCGGCGATGACCAGCCGCTCCACGGCCTTGACCTGCTGCAGCAGCCCGAGCATCTCCCCGGTCACCGGCGCGATGGCCTTGGGCACGATGCCGGCGGCGCTGACGGTGCACGGCACCTCGATCACCGCGTCGTCGGGAAGCTGGGGAACCACCCCGCGGTTGGCGACGTTCAGGATCATGGTGGCCGGCGTCCCGCCCAGCAGCGCCGCCATCAGGTCAAGGGCGACCTGCTGGTAGCCCCCGCCCTCGATGTCCGCGGCCTCCCGGTTGGTGCGCTGGTCCTCGGGCCGGCTCTCGGCCATGTAGCTGGCCTCGCGCTCGTGCTTGGTGGCCAGCCAGGACTTCAGCGCGCGCTCCGGGTGCGCGGCGGCATCCGTGTAGAAGCCGGACTGCTGGCGGTGCAGGAATTCCCCGCGGGTGGGTTCCGGGCCGCGCAGCCGCGCGGTGGCCTCGCGCTGGAAGTAGTAGTAGTACAGGTACTCGTTGGGGATCGCGCCCAGCGCCCGGACCCACTCCGGGCCCATCAGCCGGGCCTCCTCGATCCCCTCCAGCGCCGCGTCGTCGGCCAGCAGCGCAGGGAGCCTGTCCACCCCGTCCACGCGCAGCGCGCGCAGCCAGCCCAGGTGGTTCAGCCCCACGTAGTCGAAGTCCACCTGCTCCGGGGTGGAGCCGATGGCGGCCACGGCCCGGCGCATCAACCCGATGGGGGTGTCGCAGATCCCCACGACCCGGTCCCCCAGCGCTTCGCGCATCGCCTCGGTGACGATGCCGGCGGGGTTGGTGAAGTTGATGACGGTTGCCTCCGGTGCGTGCCTGGCCACGCGTTCGGCCAGGTCACGGGCGTGCGGCAGGGTGCGCAGGGCGTAGGCCAGGCCGCCGGGCCCGGTGGTTTCCTGGCCGAGCACGCCCATTTCCAGCGCGACGCGCTCGTCCTGGATCCGTCCCTCGGTCCCGCCGATGCGCATGGCGGAGAAGATGAACCTGGCCCCGGTGACAGCCTCGTCCAGCGAGGCGGCGGTGGTGACCGTCGGGGGCGCGGGCAGGGAGGGGGCCAGCTGCGCCAGCACGGCCTCGATGGCCGCCACCCGCACCGGGTCGGAGTCGAAGAGGCACAGCTGCGTGATGCGCACGGCCTCGTTCCCGGCCGACAGCGCCTCGAAGATCTGCGGAACCCTGAATCCGCCCCCGCCGATGATGGTCAGTTTCATGCCAGAACCACTTCGCTTCCTGATTTCCTGAATTCTTCGAGGGTGCGCTGATCGGCACCCCGGCTGGTCACCAGCGTGGTGATCCGTGCGGCGTTGCAGACGTCGCGGACACCCACCCCGGGGAACTTGGTCTCGTCGGCCAGCAGCACGATCTTCGCGCTGGAGTCCAAGATGGCCTGCTTGACCGGCACCTCGATGCCGGTGGTGTCCTGCACCGTGGTGTCTTCCCTGATGCCGCTGCAGCCCAGGAAGCTGATGCTCGCCCGGATGTTGGCCAGCGACGCCAGGGTCAGCGAGCCCACGAGCGAATGGTAGGAGCGGCGCAGCACCCCGCCGAGGATGACCAGTTCCACCTCGGGGTCGGTGCGCAGCTCGTCGAGCACCGCCAGGCTGGAGGTGATGACCGTGATCCTGCGCCCGCGCAGTGCCCGGGCCAGCATCGCGGTGGTCGTGCCGATGTCCAGCAGCACCACGTCTCCGTCCTCGACGAGCTCGGCGGCGCGGTTGGCGATCTTTTCCTTGGCCGGCGAGCTTCTGGCCAGCACCTCGCGGAAGTCGATCTTGTCCGAGTCCAGCGACCCGCCCCCGTGGACCCGGCGCAGGTGCCCCTCGGCGGAGAGCAGGTTCAGGTCCCGCCTGATGGTCGACGGGCTCACCCCCAGGTCGTTGGCCAGTTCCTGGACCGAGACGTCCCCGGCCTCCTGGATCCGGCGCAGGATCGAGCCCTGCCTCGCACTTATCAGCATGCCCCCAGACTAACAGTCACCAATGAGCAGAACCGAGCATTTTCAATCACTTGTACCACCCCCTGGTGCGTGCTAACGTCCAATCAAGGGTGCGCCGCGCGCCCGCATGCCACCGGGAAACCGGCGCGCGTCCCGGACCGCCGCTGGCGGCGCAAGCAAGAGGAACCCACAGGTGAACACCGCATCCGAGCCCGGCACCGAACTCGACCTGTTCCTCACCGGCTCGCTCTTTTTCGACATCATCTTCACCGGCCTGCCCACCGCCCCGCAGCCCGGCACCGAGGTCTGGGCCGAGGGCATGGGGTCGGTGCCCGGAGGCATCGCCAACCTCGCGGTGGCCGCCGCCCGGCTGGGCCTGAGCACCGGGCTGTCGGCCGGCTTCGGGGACGACGCCTACGGCGCCTGGTCGTGGTCGCTGCTGGAGGAGCAGGAGGGCATCGACCTGAGCCGCTCGCGCATCTTCGAGGGCTGGCACTCGGCGCTCACCGTCTCCCTGGCCCGCGGCGGGGACCGCTCCATGATCACCCACGGCCACCCGATGCCCATCGGCGCCGCCGAGCTCATCGGCACCCCGCCCACCTCCAAGGCCATGATCGCCGAACTGGCCATGCCGGGGCACGAGGAACCGTGGTGGATCGCCACGCACCCGAAGCAGGGCAAGGTTTTCGCCGCGGTCGGCTGGGACCCGACCGAAAAGTGGGACACCTCCACGCTCAACGACCTGGAACTCTGCCACGGGTTCCTGCCCAACCACGTCGAGGCCATGGCCTACTCCCGCACCGACTCGCCCGACGCCGCGCTCAAGGCGCTTTCCTCCCGCGCACCCCTGGTGGTCATCACCCGGGGCGTGGACGGTGCCATCGCCATCGACTCCTCCACCGGGGAACAGGCCAGCGTGCCCAGCCTGCGCGTGGCGGCCATCGACCCGACCGGCGCCGGGGACGTGTTCTCGGCCGGCATCGTGCTGGGCACCCTGGCCGGCTGGCCGCTGGAACGGCGGCTGCTCTTCTCCACGCTCTGTTCGGCCCTGGCCGTGAAGCACTTTGGCGGCTCCCTGGCCTCCCCGGGCTGGGGCGACATCGCCGATTGGTGGGAATCGACGAAGCTGCGCGCCCGGGAAAACGCCGAATGCGCCGACGTCGCCAAGCGCTACGGCTTCCTCGACGAGGTGCTGCCGCAGCACAAGCCCAATGCCGTGCGCCGCGCCGAGGCCACCTTCGGGCTGCTCACCGAGGCCGAGGCCCACTACCGCCCGCACGGGCACGGGCCGCTGCCGCCCTCGCGCTGAACCCCGCTTCCACCCGCGGCCGCCGCCTTCCGCCGCAGCCGGCCGCACACCGATTTCCACCGCACCTTGCATGAAAGGACACACACCATGTCACCGAGAGGCAAAACCCGCACGCTGGCGCTGGCCGCCACGGCCGCCCTCGCCCTGCTGCTTTCGGCCTGCGCCCCCGGCTCCGAGGCCCCGGCCCCGTCGGCCCCGCAAAGCGGCGCGACCATCGAGACGGACGTAGCCAAGATGGGCGAGCAAACCCTCACCGTCTGGGACCAGGAGGTCCGCGGCGGGCAGAACGAGCAGATGACCAAGCTCAACGACGCCTTCGAGGCCAAGTACCCGAACATCACCATCAAGCGCAACTCCCAGTCCTTCGAGGACCTGGGCAAGACCCTGCGTCTGGCTTTGTCCGGCACCGACGCCCCCGACGTGGTCCAGGCCAACAACGCCCGCAACACCATGGGCGCGTTCGTCAAGGCCGGGCAGCTGCTGCCGCTGGATGACTGGGCCAAGGCCTACGGCTGGACCGATCGCTACCCGGCCTCGGTGCTGAAGTACTCGCAGTACTCCACCGACGGCACCACCTTCGGCTCCGGCTCGACCTACGGGCTGCCGCAGGTCGGAGAGGTCGTGGGCGTCTTCTACTCCAAGAAGAAGCTCGAATCCCTGGGCCTGGAGGTCCCGGCCGACTGGGCCGCCTTCGAAACGGCCATCGCCACCGCCAAGGAGAAGGGCGAGACCCCGCTGCTGCTGGGCAACATCGAAAAGTGGCCCGCCGGGCACGTCTTCGGCCCCATCCAGGGCGCCAAGGTGCCCGCGGAACAGATCGAGAAACTCGGCTTCGGCAACGCCGGCGCCTCCTGGACCACCCCGGAGAACCAGGCCGCGGCGGCGGAACTGGCCGACTGGAGCGCCAAGGGCTACTTCAACAAGGGCGTCAACGGCACCGAGTACGATGCCGCCTGGCAGAAGCTGGCCAAGGGCGAGGGAGTGTTCCTGATGGGAGGCTCCTGGATGGCCGCGGACCTGGCCGACGCCATGGGCGAGGACGTCGGGTTCTTCGCCCCGCCGGCCACCGCAGGGGAAGGCGCGCACACCACCGGCGGCACCGGACTGCCGTTCACCGTGACCGCCAAGACCAAAAACGCGGACCTGGCCGCGGCCTACATCGACTTCATCACCAACGAGGACGCGATGAAGGTCCTGGCCGACACCGGGAACCTGCCGGTGCTCGACACCGCGGCGCACGCCCCGGCATCGGGCGTGCTCAAGGACGTGTACACCGCATTCGAGTCCGTCACCACCGACGGGGTGCTGCTGCCGTACCTGGACTACGCGACCCCGACCATGGGCGACACCCTCGGCGACTCGCTGCAGGGCCTGCTGGACGGCCGGATCGACGCGAAGGCCTTCACCGAGGCCATGGAAGCGGACTATGCGGGCTTTACCCAGGGCAAGTAGCACCAGCGGCGCCCCTGGCCGGCACACGGCCCGCCAGGGGCACGCCATCACCCCCTACCTCTTCATCGCCCCGGCCTTCATCATCTACGCGGCGTTCATGCTCTACCCGCTGGCCCGCGCCGTGCACCTCTCGCTCTACGACTGGGACGGGCTGACCCTGGCGACCTTCGTCGGCGCGGGGAACTACACCGGCATCCTGGCCGATGCCCGGCTGCGCGCCGCCTTCGGCCATGCCGGCGCCTTCATCTTCTTCTACGCGGTGCTGCCGTGCGGGCTCGGGCTGGTGCTGGCCGCGGTGCTGACCCGGGCCAAGGCCCGCGGGCTGGCCCTCTTCCGCACCCTGGTGTTCCTGCCCCAGGTCATCGCGATGGTCGTGGTCTCGGTGGCCTTCAAGCAGATCTACGCGCCCGACGGTCTGCTGAACTCCGGGCTGCGCTCCATCGGGCTGGACGGGCTCACGCGCGCGTGGCTCGGGGACTACGTCTTCTCGCTGCCCGCCGTCGGCCTGATTGGCTCCTGGGTGTCCACCGGCCTGGTCACGGTGCTGCTGCTGGCCGGCATGGCCCGCATCCCGACCGAGCTGTTCGAGGCCGCCCGGCTGGACGGCGCCGGCGCGGTGCGCGAGTTCCTCTACATCATCGTCCCCTCGGTGCGCGCCGAACTCACCGTGGCCCTCACGCTGACCATCGTCGCCTCGCTGAAGACCTTCGATTTGATCTACATGACCACCTCCGGCGGACCCGGCTCCTCCACCACCGTGCCCAGCTACGAGGTCTACCGGCGGGCCTTCGAGACCGGTCAGGTCGGCTCCGCCGCGGCCATCGGCGTCACCCTGACCATCATCATCTTCCTGGTCACCCTGGCCGTGAACCGGGTCTCGGAGCGCGGAGCATGAGGGTCTCGGCCACCGAGCGGACGCTGAACTACGCGATCCTCATCGGCTTCTCGCTGGTCGTGCTCACCCCGGTGGCCTCCATCCTGGCCGCCGCGTTCGGCCCGGCCAACGCGTCGGCCGCCCGCGAGGGGGCCTTCCACCCCGAGAACTTCGCCACCGCCTGGGTGGAGGGGCGCTTCGGGCAGTACATGGGCACCTCGGTGCTGGTGGCGGTGGTCGTGGTGTCCCTGGCCGTGGTGCTCTCGATCCTCTCCGGCTACGCCTTCGGGACCATGAGGTTCCGCGGCGAACAGGCCTTGTTCTACCTCTTCCTGCTGGGCATCATGGTGCCGGCCGAGGCCATCATCGTGCCGCTGTTCTTCGACCTGCGCACCTTCGGGCTCACCGACACCGTCTGGGCCGTGGCGCTGCCGCAGGTCGCCCAGTCCGTGGCGTTCGGCACCTACTGGATGCGCGCCTACTTCAAGTCCGTGAACCCCTCGATCATGGATGCGGCACGCGTGGACGGGGCCTCGAAGGGCCGGATCCTTTTCTCCATCCTGGTGCCCATGGGCCGCCCGGCGATCACCACCATGGTGGTGCTGATGTTCATGTGGACCTGGAACGAGTTCCTGATCCCGCTGGTCATGTCCCCCTCCGGGGAATTCCGCACCGCGCCGCTGGGCCTGGCCTTCTTCCAGGGCCAGTACACCCAGGGCACCGCGCTGCTGGCCGCCGCCGCGGTGATGGTCGCGCTGCCCGTGGTCGTGCTCTACTTCCTGATGCAGCGCCACTTCATCAAGGGCATGCTCGAGGGAGCCGTCAAGGAATAACCGGCGCCCATAGGGCACAACCGGCGCACAATGGGTGCATGAGGATCCTGCTGCAGACCGCGCGGCTGGTGTTGCGCGAATTTACCGCCGACGATGCAGGGCTGCTGGTCGAGCTGGACTCGGACCCGCGGGTCATGCGCTACATCTCCAACGGCGTTCCCACCCCGCGGGAGGAGATCACTTCCGAGCACATCCCCGCCTACCTGGCCTACCACCGGGCTGGTCCGGACTTCGGGTTCTGGGTGGCCCAGCTGCGCGGCACCGGCGCTTTCACCGGCTGGTTCCACCTGCGCCCCGAGCTCGGGTTCCCGGCCACGGACCCCGAGCTCGGTTACCGGCTCAAGCACGAATTCTGGGGCCGCGGGTTGGCCACCGAGGGCGCCCGTGCGCTGATCGCCCACGGCTTCTCCGTTCCCTCGGTCACCCGCATCCATGCCAACACCATGGCGGTGAACACCGCCTCGCGGCTGGTCATGGAAAAATGCGGGATGGATTTGGTGCGCCACTTCACCGCCGACTGGCCGGTGCACATCGACGGGGACGAGCTCGGCGACGTCGAATACGCCATCACCCGCGATCAGTGGCTGGCTTTGGAACCCGGGCCGCAAGAAGCCATGCCCATGACGTGATCCCCCGATGCCCGGCGGGCTTCGGCCGTGGGCTTGGGCCGCCACATCGCCTACGATGAAAACCAGGGTGCCGCTGGCGCGCTGCGGATCCCGACCGCGAGAAAGGGGAACACATTATGGGCACCACCCGCATTCACACGATCGGGCATTCCACGCACGCCATCGATGAATTCATCGAGATCCTCCGGGCCCACGGCATCACCCGGGTTATCGACATCCGCACCATCCCCAAGTCCCGGCACAACCCCCAGTTCAACGGCGACGAGTTGGCCGCGTCCCTGGCCGGCGGAGGCATCGGCTACCACCGCGCCAAGGACCTCGGCGGGCTGCGCCCCACACATCGGGACAGCGTCAACGGCGCATGGCGCAACGACTCCTTCCGCGGCTACGCCGACTACATGCAGACCGAGGAGTTCGCCGCGGCCATCGAGGACCTGCTCGATCTGGCCCGGGGCGAGGGCACGGCCATCATGTGCGCCGAGGCGGTGCCGTGGCGCTGCCACCGCTCGCTGGTCGGCGACGCGCTGCTGGTGCGCGGCGTCGAGGTGCTGGACATCTTCTCCAGGACCAAGTCCACCGCGCACACGCTGACCTCCTTCGCCCGCGTCGAGGGCACCGCCATCACCTACCCGCCGACCGCGCAGGACCCGGGAGAGGGCACCCCCTAGCCGGGAACGTCAGGGGGTTCGGCGCCGCAGCTGCTTGCTCCGCAGGGCCCGGGCCCGGGCCCGCTTTTCGCGGGCATCGGGATTCATGCGCCGGTCCGTGTAGACCACGGCGAACCCGACCACCGATGCCGGGGCGCCGATGAGCATCGCGCGTTGGAATGAGCTGACCTTCCGCCCCAGGAGCGCCGTGGCCTCGGGGGTGTCGATGACCATGCGCGTGGAACCGCCCATGTCGTACAGCAGGGGCAGCTGCTGCCCCACGACCCAGAGCCCGCTGTCCGTCGAGTCGTAGTGCTTCCATTCGGTTCTCGATTGCACACCGCGGATTTCCTGCTCGGTCACCGGGTAGTAGGTCGTGCTCCCGCTGCTGCGTCCGCTGCTGAGCGCGGACGCGCGCCCGATCTGAACGACTTCCCCGGTGGCCGGGGCCCCGTTTTGGCGCACTTCGACGTCTGCACGCTGGGCGGAGGCGGCGGAGGGCAGGTAGATGAGGCCGCCGATCACCAGCAACAACCCGACATGGGCAGGGAGGAGTCCGATCGTCCACAGGAACACGCCCCACCGCTGGCGCGGCGTCAACTTCTTGCGCTGGCGCTTCAGCGCCCTGCCGGCCGAGCGGCTCCTCTTGCGTCGTTTTCGTCTCACGACATCCATTGTTCCGCATTCCCGTGCCCGTTCCGGGACAGCGGCGCGTATGCGCACCGCCGGCTCCACCCGCACCTCGCACTGCCGGGTGGACCAACCGTCACCGGTCCTCGTTACGCTGGGAGCCGGAGCATTCCAGCATCCAATAGAGGAGAACCCCATGACCAGCCACGCATTCGTGCAGGTTGCCGAAGACATCGCCCGCCGCGCCCACGCCGGACAGCTCGACAAGTCCGGCGTCGACTACATCACCCACCCCGCGCGCGTGGCCGCCGGCGTTGCCAGCCACGGCGGGGACGACACCGCGGTGGCCGCGGCCTGGCTGCACGACGTGCTCGAGGACTGCGACGTCACCGCCGGGGACCTGCTGGAAGCAGGCATCCCGGCTCCTGTGATCGAGGCGGTCCGCGCCGTCACCAAGACCGAGGGCGAAACGCTGGAGGACTACTGCGCACGGGTGCGCGCCAACCCCGTCGGGATGCTGGTCAAGCGCGCCGACATCGAGGACAACACCGACCCGGCCCGCACCGCGCTCTTGCCCGAGCAACTCCGTGTCCGCCTGGCCGCGAAGTACGCCCGCGTCCGGGCCCTGCTCGGATTCCCGCAGCCCGCCTAGCCCCCTGGGACTCCGACCGGTGTCCCCCGGGCAGGTTCCTGCCGCCAACCGGAATCCACCACGGGCCTTTGGCCCCTTGTCCGAAGCCGGTTCGGCGGCCAAGAATGGAAGGGTGCAGGGGCACCGGCACGCACCCACGGGATCGGGAGGGACCGTCATGGACCACGCAGCGGCAACGGGGAACGCCCCGGGGCAGGCCACCGGCCCCGAGCCCGCCACCGGCCCGGAGCCCGCGACCCCCATCCGTGTCTTCATCCTCGATGACCACGAACTGGTGCGCCGCGGCCTGCGCGAGCTGCTGGAGGGCGAGGGCTTCGAGGTCGTGGGCACCTCGGGGACGGCCCGTGATGCCCGCAAGCAGATCCCCGCGCTGCGCCCGGACGTCTCGGTGCTCGACGCCCGGCTGCCCGACGGCACCGGCATCGAGGTCTGCCGGGACGTGCGCTCCATCGACGGATCGCTGAACTGCCTGATCCTGACCAGCTACGACGACGAGCAGGCACTGCGCGGGGCGGTGCTGGCCGGGGCCGTGGGCTACGTGCTCAAGCAGATCGCCGGCAACGACCTGATCCGTGCGCTGCGCAGGGCCGCCCGCGGGGAATCGCTGTTCACCCCGGGCCTGAAGCAGCGCATCGTCTCGGGGCTGATCACCCACGAAAACCCTGACCCGCGGATGAACCAGCTGACCGTCCAGGAACGCCGCGTGCTGGAACTGGTCGGCGAGGGGCTGAGCAACCGGCAGATCGGCGAGCGCATGCGCCTGGCGGAAAAGACCGTGAAAAACTACGTCTCCTCGATGCTGGCGAAGCTGGGGTTCGAGTCGCGCACGCAGGCGGCGGTGTTCGTGACCCATCCGCTGCCGGGGCCCAACGACGGAGGCACCTAGCCCGCAGGGCGCCTAGTCTTCGGCGGGCATCGGCACGACCCAGTGCAGCATGGTGCCTTCCCCCGGGGTCGAGTCGATCTCCAGGGTTCCGCCCAGTTCCCCGGCGCGCTGGCGCATGTTCGCCAGCCCGCTTTCGGGTCCGCCGGGGACGAAGCCGGCCCCGTCGTCGCGCAGCGTCAGGGCCAAGGTTCCGTCGGTGCGTTCCACCGTGAGTTCGACGGCGCGGGCCCGGGCATGGCGGACCACGTTGCTCAGGGCCTCGGTGATGACCGCCAGCAGGTGGGTGAGCGTGGTTTCGTCGGTCAAGGCGTCAACTTCGTCCCCCAGGCGCAGCACCGGGGTGAACTCCAGCGGTTCGGAGGCCAGCCGGATGGCGCGCAGGATCCGCGAGCTGGGGGTCTCGGTCTCCCCCGCGTCGGCACGCAACGAGTAGATCGTGGCGCGCAGCTCGGCAATGGTGGTGTCCAGTTCCCCGGCCAGCCCGGTGGCCCGCTCCCGGGCGGCGGGGGTGGGCAGTTGCTTGCGCAGGGCGCTGATGCCCAGGCCCGCGGCGAAGATGCGTTGGATGACGATGTCGTGCAGGTCCCGGGCGATGCGTTCGCGTTCCAGGTAGAGCAGCACCTCCTCGCGCAGGTGGTGCATCTGGACCAGGCCGAGCCCCTGGGCAATGTTGGCGGCGAAGATCCCTGCCATCTGGGCCTCGACGGGGCGGTAGCCCGGCGCCCCGTGTTCCCTGACCATGACCAGCAGCCCGTAGTGGATGCCGCGTGCCAGCAGCTCGGCGACCAGGGTGGCTTCCCCGTCGGCCAGTTCGCCCAGCGGGAGGATGGCCTCGGGGGCCGCCAGCAGCAGCGGCTGGCTGTTGCGCAGCACCAGCTGGTGGCGCACGCCCACCTGCAGCAGCACCCGTCCGGCCAGGTGCGGGTGGACGTGTTCGCTGATCCCGGCAATCCGGTATCCGGTGTTCTCGGGTTCCTGGCCGGTGATGGGGGTCAGCAGCAGCGCGTACTTGGACCGGGATTCGCGGCGGGCCAGTTCGGCGACGTCGTTCAGGCCCTGGGTGTGGTGCCGGGATTCGCCGCCCAGCAGGGTGCCGATGCGGGCGGAGGCCGCCAGCCATCGGGCGCGGTCCGCGGCGTCCTGGTAGAGCTGGGCGTTCTCCAGGGCCACCCCGGCGCTTCCGGCGAGCGCCTCCCCCAGTTCCCGGTCGGCCCGGGAGTAGCGGTCCTTGCCGTGCTTGGGCCCCAGGGTGAGGCGGGCGAAGTGTTGTTGGCGGCTCTTCAACGCCAGGCGCAGGCGCTTGGCCTCGTCCTTGCCCGCGGCCTCGAGAAGGCTTGCGGCGTCCTTGCCCTTGGCCAGGTGCCCCTGCTGGTGGGAGGCGTTGGTCAGTTCCAGCACCCCGGAGGTGGCGCCGAAGATCTTCATCGCCTCGTCCAGCACGCGGTGGGTGATGGCGGTGACGGAGAGGTCGCTGGCGATGGAGGCCATGGAGGCGAGCAGTTCGCGCACCCGGGCGTCGCTGCGCTTGGACATCTGCCCCGCCCCTTCCCGGTTCCCTGCCTGGTTCCCCCGTCGCCGGCGGCATTCCCCGCCTTCCCTCCCGCTATGCGCCACACTACCCGCGCGGGCGTGGCCGGTGACAGGGGAATCTGGAATAGATTGGCTGGATGGATATTCGTGTTGCCACGCAGGAAGACTGGCCGGGCCTGTGGCCCGTCATCGAGGAGGTCGTGCGCCAGGGCGGGACCTACTGCTGGCCCGTGGATGCGACCGAAGAGCAGTGCCGTGCGTGGTGGATGGGCAAGTCCGGCGGGACGGTGTTCGTGGCGATTGACGACGACGGCGCGGTGGCCGGCACCGCGGAGCTGCACCCGAACCAGCCCGCCGCCGGTTCCCACGTGGCAAACGCCGGCTTCATGGTCGCCTCGCACGCCTCCGGGCGGGGGCTGGGCCGGGCCCTGGCGACCCATGTCCTCGAGGCGGCTTCAGGGCAGGGTTTCACGGCCATGCAGTTCAATGCCGTGGTTTCCACCAACATCCATGCCATCCGGCTCTGGGAGTCGCTGGGCTTCAAGGTCCTGGCCGTGATCCCGCAGGCCTTCAACCACCCGGTCCACGGACTGGTGGGCCTGAACGTGATGCATCGGGCCCTCTAGCCACCCCGCCTCCGGCGCTGCCCGAACCGGACCAGAACATAGTTTCGAATCCAGTGTATTGCGTGACGCCTTCGGGGCTGCCGCGGCGTGCGGGCAACCTCGGATCGATCCGCTTCGGCCGTGCTCTTCCCTGGCCCGGGCCTTGGGTGTATACCACTGTCATGGACGAGCACAATGACTTCCTGCAGTGGTTCAACACGACGTGGCGCCGGGCCGAGGACGCGCTGCACAACGGGGATTCGAGCGGCAGGTTCACGACGTGGTCGGACCGCGAGCCGGTCACGCTCTTCGGTGCCTGGCTCGAAGCCCTGGATCCCGAAGCGGCACGGGAGGTCTTCCTGAAGCTGGCCGACAGCTTCTCCAGTTCCGTGTCCGGCGACATCGAGCTGATCGCGGCGGATGTTAGCGGCGATTTGGCCTACACGGTGCATCGGGAAATCACCTCGACCCACATCAACGGCGAACCCAGCGCCTACGCGTTGCGCGTGACCCAGGTCTACCGCCGCGAGGACGGCCAGTGGAAGGTCGTGCACCGGCACGCGGACACCGCGCCCCCGACTGCCGACGGCCCCTGAGCATCCCCGCGCGCCCCCCCTTGCAGCATCCGGAGCTCAGAGAGCTACAGCGACCGGATCAGGAAGGTGTAGAACCGCACGGCCTTTCCCAGCTCGGCGACCTCCACCGATTCGTTGGCACCGTGGATGGCCCCGCGCTGGGCCTTGTCCATGCCCAGCGGCGCGAAGCGGTAGACCTGCTCGCAGATTCCGGTGAAGCGGCGCGCATCGGTGGCCGCCATCATGATGTACGGGACCGGGCGCGCCTCGGGATGCGAATGGCCGAGCGCCGATTCCAGCAGGGCGAAGCCATCGGAGTCCGTCGGTGAGATCGGCGAGGGCTCGGTGGCTCCCAGCACCGTGAAGGAAATCTTCGCATCCCGCACGCGCCTGCGCACCCCGGCAATCACCGACTCCACCGATTCGGTGACGTTGATGCGGATGTTCAACCCCACCGCGGCCCGCCGCGCCAGCACGTTGATGCCGTCGCTTCCCTCGAGCCGGGTGGCGGCGACGGTGGTGCGCACCATGGCTGCCGGTTCCGCCCCGGCACGTGCCAGAACCTCGCCGGCAAGCCGCCCGGGGCGGGACGCCAGCTTCAGCAAGGTGCCGGTGATCCCGGGGGCGGTGGCGGCCAGGCGGCGGAAGGTCTCCTGGGTGACCGGGTGCAGGGCCGCAGGGAACTGCTTGGCCTGCAGCCTGCCCACGGCCCGGGCGATGCGCTGCACGGCCCCAAAGCGGGGAGGAGCTGAGGCATGCCCGCCGGAGTCCTCGGCTTCCAGCAGCAGGTCAAGGATCCCCTTCTCGCTCACCCCGATCACCCCGGCCGGGGCGTCGATCCCCGGGAACGCCTGGTGGGCCACCGCACCGCCCTCGTCCAGGACCATCCAAGGTCGCACCCCGGCCGCGGTGAGGAAGTCCACGGCCTCCATGGCGGTGGGCCCGGAGATCTCCTCGCAGTCCCCGAAGAAGAAGTACACGTCCTGCCCCGGGACGAAGCCCGCGGCGGCCAGGTCGTCGGCCGCCTGCAGGATGCAGGCCAGGTCACCCTTGTCATCCAGGGTGCCGCGTCCGTGGACGCGCCCCTGCGCAATGACCCCGGCGAAGGGCGGGTGCTCCCAGTCCGCTTCGCCTTGAACCGGGACCACGTCCTGGTGGGCCATCAGCACCACGGGCTTGCTGCTTTCGGTGCCCCGCCAGTGCCACAGCTGCCCGGTGATCCCCAGCGTGCGCTTCTCGACAGCACCGGCGATGTACCCGAAGAGTCCGCTGAGCAGGTGGGCGTGCTTGGTGAATTCGGCCCGGTCCTCGTCGTCGCGGTCCGGATGCGACACCGTCCGGCAGGAGACCAGCTGCGCCAACTTGGCCGCCACCTGCTGCGCGGCCTGGCCGGGGATTTCTGCCGGATGTGAGGTGGGCGACATGCTTGATAGTCTATGCCGCGACGCCGGGCAGTCTACCTGTCCACAGCCGTGCGCCCGCAGGCGTCTTTCAGGATCGGTTACGGCTGGTCGGCGGAACCGGCGTTGCCTCGCGCGCTCACGCGCGCGCAAGCATCACCGGCCAGCGCTTCGGACTGCCCGTGGTCCCGCTCAACCCGGTGCCCGAGAAGCGCTCCCACCGCATTGGCGTAGCGCCGGAGGGTCGATAGCTTGGGGTCGGCATCGTACGACTCGAACTTTGAAACTGCCTGCTGCGTAACCCCCCATGCGCTCGGCGACCTCACCCTGCGACAGTCCCGCCGGACGCCGGATCAACCAGTTCCGCGCGCATCAACCGGTGTTCGCGCGCCAGGACCTGTGCCCTGGCCGTGATGGCCGCCGGTGTCATCGGGGCTGCTGCGCTCGCGTCTTCTTCCAGGCATCCATGTTTATCGCACAACCCCAAGGTTGTGAAGGGCGTCAAGGAGAGGTTCCCCGTCCCCCGCAAGCCTGGGGGAAGGGAAATTGCCGCCCATCAGGCTCCGGCAGCCGGATCCCCGTCGTCGAGCGCGGCAAGCAGACCGGCCAGCGGGGCGGGAATCGCGTCCAGGGGCACCGCCTCGGCCAGCAGCCGGGCGTAGCGCACCTTGTTGCCGCTGCGGCCGCCGAAGAACCGGGCCAGCTGGTGTTCGACGGGCTTGTCGGACAGGTTGGGCTGGGCCTGCAGGCGGCGGAAGGATTCGAGTTCGCCCTGCCCGGCGATCACCGCTTCGATTCCCTCGATGCCCAGGGCGCGGACGAATTCGGCTTCCAGGTCCGGGTCGCAGACGAACACGGTGGCAAGCACCCGCTCGAAGTCGCGCCGCTCGGCCGCATCCACCAGGCCAAGCAGCCGCTGCCCGTCCAGCTGACCTGCCGCGCGGCGGGCGCCCTTGGACCCGCCGACGGGCAGCACGCGCGGGGTGGGCAGGCCGAGCCTCCCGGCCAGGGTCCGCACGGCGACGGCGTCGGAGTCGCCTTCAACCAGCACAATCGACATGGGGCCATGAAATCACGAAGGGAGTCCCCGGCCCAAGGGATCCGGCCGGGATCGCGAACCCACGGTCCGCCGGGTCCGGGAGCTACCGGCCGGCTATGGCCTTGACCGCCGCCACCACGGCGCGGGCGGCGGTGGCGATTTCCGCTTCCTTCACGGTGCGGGTGAAGCTCAGCCGCACCGCGGTGTGCGCGGTGTCCTCGTCGTACCCCATGGCCAGCAAAACGTGCGAGGGATCGGTGGACCCGGCGGCGCAGGCCGACCCGGAGGAGCACACCACCCCGCGGCGCTCGAGTTCCAGCAGCACCGTCTCGCCGCCGGTTTCGGGGAACACGAAGGAGACGATGCCGGGCACGCGGCGCTCCGGATCCCCGGTGAGCCGGGCGCGGATCCGCCCGTCGGTGTTCAGCCCGCCCAGCACGGTGTCGATGAGGTGCCTGCCGTGGCCCTGCGCGGTCCCGGTGGCGTTGGCCTCGGCGGCCAGGGACAGTGCGGTGGCGGTGGCCACGGCCCCGGCCACGTTTTCGGTCCCGGAGCGGCGTTCGCGTTCCTGCCCGCCGCCGTGGATCAACGGCTCCAGGGCCAGCTTGCCGCGGACCATCAGCAGCCCGGCGCCCTTGAGCCCGCCGATCTTGTGCCCGGAGATGCTCAGCGCATCGACATGCGCGGCAATCTCGGCCATGTCCAGCCAGCCGGCGGCCTGCACCCCGTCGCAATGCACCAGGGCCCCGACCGCGCGGGCGGCCGCTGCCGCCTCGGCGACCGGCTGGACGGTGCCGACCTCGTTGTTCACCGCCATCACCGAGACCAGCGTGGTGTCCGGGCGCAGCAGCTTGGCGAACGCGTCCAGGTCCAGGATCCCGAGGCCGTCGACCGGGGCCACGTCGAGCTCGAACCCGTGGTGCTTGACCAGGTAGGCGCAGGCCTCGGCCACGGCGGGGTGCTCGATGGCGGAATGGATGAGGTGGCGCCCGCGCGGGTTTCCGAGCGCCAGGCCCTTGATGGCCAGGTTGTTGGACTCGGTGCCGCCGGAAGTGAAGACCACGTCCCCGGTGCGCACCCCGAGCACCTTGGCCGCGGTTCCCCGGGCGTAGTCCAACGCGCGCGCGGCGGTCTGGCCCATCGAGTGGGTGCTGGAGGGATTGCCGTAGTCGCTGGTCAGCAGCGGGATAATGACGTCCAGGACGTCCTGGCGCACGGGCGTGGTGGCCGCCGCATCGAGGTAGATCACGGGGTGTCCGCCCCGCGGCCGCGATCGATGGCGATGTCCAGGCCGAGGTCCAGGGCGCGCACCGAGTGGGTCAGCGCGCCGGAGGAAATCACATCGACCCCGGTGGCGGCGATGGCCGCCACGGTCTCCAGCTTCACGTTGCCCGAGGCCTCGACCAGCGCGGCGCCGGCGATCCGGCGCACCCCGGCGGCCAGGTCCGCGACGGAGAAGTTGTCAAGCATGATGGTGTCGACCCCGGCGGCCAGCACCGCGTCGAGCTGGTCCAGCGAGTCGATTTCCACCTCGAAGTGCACGGTGTGCCCGAGGTTGGCCCGGGCGGCGCGCAGCGCGGCGGTCAGCTCGGAGCCGGTGCCCAGCAGCGCCAGGTGGTTGTCCTTGGCCATGACGGCCTCGGAGAGGTTGTCGCGGTGGTTGTGCCCGCCGCCGCAGCGCACCGCGTAGCGTTCAAGCACGCGCAGCCCCGGGGTGGTCTTGCGGGTGTCCACGATGCGCGCGTTGGTGCCCGCGGCCGCCTCCACGAAGGCCGCGGTGGCGGTGGCGATGCCGCTCAGGCGCTGGAGCAGGTTCAGCCCCACGCGTTCCCCGGCCAACAGCCCGCGGGCCGGGCCGGACACGGTGACCAGGGTGTCGCCGGTGGTGAAGGCGTCCCCGTCGGCGAGCGCCGGGCGCAGTTCCAGGGCGGGGTCGGTGAGCTTCATGGCCGCGATGAAGGTCTGAAGCCCGGCGCAGATGCCCGGTTCGCGGGCGATGACCGCGGCGGTGGCGGTGGTGCCTTCGGGGATCAGCACGTTGCCGGTCACGTCCCCGCGCGGGTTGTCCTCCTCCAGGGCGGCGAGCACGATCTTCTCGATGGCGCGGGCTGGGACCGGAAGAAGGGTGGCGGGGCGGGCCGGGGCGACTGTGGCCGTGGCGGTGCTGGTGAAGTCAGACAAGGGAGGAGATCCTTAGGTTCAGGTTCGTGGTGGCCGGCACCTGGGCGTAGCGGGGCAGGTGCCCGTTGAGCGGCTGCGGCGCCTCGGGGGCGTCGGAGCGGTAGTGCGCGCCGAGGGAGTTTTCCCGGTTCAGCGCGGCGGTGGCGATGAGTTTGGCGAGGTCAAGCAGGTTGGCCCGCTCGTGGGAGGCGCGGTCATGGGTTGTGACGCGCCAGCGTGCGAGTTGGGCCAGCGCGGTGCGCAGGCCCTGCGCGGTGCGTTCGACACCCAGGTGCGCCTGGGCCAGGGCCTGCAGCGCGGACAGTTCCATTTCCCGGCGTGCTTCGCCTCGCGCGCGCGCGTCCGCGTCGTCGGCATCCCCGGCGGCGGCGGGCTGGGTCACGATCACGTTCATGAGCGCGCTGCTGGTGTCCGCGCTGCTTGCCGCGGCGGCGCCCGGCGGGTTGGCCGGCAGGTTCGCCACGGTGCGCCAGGCGAAGACCAGGCCCTCGAGCAGCGAGTTGGAGGCCAGCCGGTTGGCGCCGTGCACCCCGGTGCAGGCGGCCTCCCCGGCGGCGTAGAGCCCGGGCAGCGTGGTGGCGCCGGTGTCGTTGGTGAGGATCCCGCCCATCCAGTAGTGGGCGGCCGGGGTGACGGGCACCGGTTCGGCGGCCAGGTCCCAGCCCAGCTTGGCCAGTTCGGCGGTGATGGACGGGAAGCGCCGGGCCAGGAACCCGGGCCCGTGGGTGGCCTCCACGCCGCGGGCATCCAGGTGAACGGTGCCGCCGTTGGCGCGCACGGCGTGGATGGCGCGGGCCACCACGTCGCGGGGCGCCAGTTCGGCATCCGGGTGGACCTTCGACATGAAGCGTTCGCCGTGGCCGTCGATGAGCACCGCGCCCTCGCCGCGCACCGCCTCGGAGACCATGAAGCCGCCCGGGGACACCAGGGTCGGGTGGAACTGGATGAATTCGGCATCGGCCAGCGCCGCGCCGGCCCGGTAGGCCAGGGCGGCCCCGTCTCCGGTGGCGCCCAACGGGTTGGTGGTCGCGGCAAAGAGCTGCCCGGCCCCGCCGGTGGCCAGCAGCACGGCCTTGGCGAAGAGGTCCTCGTGTTGCCCGTCGGGCCCGAGCACCCGCACCCCGGTGACCGTCGCGGCCGGGTCCCGCTGGGCACGGGCCAACGGGTTGGCCTCGGTGAGCAGCTCGGTGACGAAGGCGTGTTCGCGGATTACCAGCCGGCCGGCCGCCTGCTGGACGCGGCAGGCGGCGATCAGCGCGCCGGCCAGCCCCTTGCCGGTGGCGTCCCCGCCGGCGTGCAGGATCCGCGGGTGGGCGTGCGCGGCCTCCAATCCCAGGGCGAAGGCGCCGGAGGCATCGGTGTCGAAGTGCGCACCGGCCTCGATGAGCCGGGTGACGTGGCCCCAGGCGGTGGAGCACATGATCGCCACGGCATTCGCGTCGTTCAAGTGCGCCCCGGCGGTAAGCGTGTCGGCGATGTGGCTGGCGATCGAATCCCCCGCCGCGGCCCCGGCCGGACCCACGGCGCTCAATCCCCCCTGGGCGTACCAGGAGTTGGAGTCCGCCAGCGCGTCCTTGGTCAGCAGGGTGGCATCCAGCCCGCGGACCGCGGCGGTCAGCGCGGCGTAGAGCCCGGCGACCCCGGAGCCGACGACCACCAGGTCGGTGGCGTTCACGGCCGTGCCGCCAGCATCCGTTCCAGGGCGACCTTGGCGTCGGCCGCCACGTCCGCGGGCACGTCGATCCGGTTCAGCACGACCCCGTCCACCAGGGACTCGAGCACCCAGGCGAGGTAGCCCGGGTGGATGCGGTACATCGTGGAGCACGGGCAGATCACCGGGTCCAGGCAGAAGACGGTGTGCTCGGGGTGCTGCGCGGCCAGCCGGTTGACCATGTTGATCTCGGTGGCAATGCCGAAGACCGAACCGGCCGGGGCCGCGGCGACGGCCTTTTGGATGTAGTCGGTGGACCCTGCCGCATCGGCGGCGTCGACCACCGGCATCGGGCACTCGGGGTGCGCCAGGATCTGCACGCCGGGGTGCTCGGCCCGGGCGCGCTCGATCTGCGCGACGGTGAAGCGCTTGTGCACCGAGCAGAAGCCGTGCCACAGGATGACCTTGGCATCGTGCAGGGTGGCCTCGTCGGAACCGCCCAGCGGCTTGCGCGGGTTCCACATCGGCATCGCCTCCAGCGGTATGCCCATGGCCTTGGCGGTGTTGCGGCCCAGGTGCTGGTCGGGGAAGAAGAGCACGCGGCGTCCGCGCTCGAACGCCCACCGAAGCACCGTGGCGGCGTTCGAGGAGGTGCACACAATCCCGCCGTGCTTGCCGACGAAGGCCTTCAGCGCGGCGGAGGAGTTCATGTAGGTCACCGGGATGACCGGGGCCAGCCCGTCGGAGGAGTCCTCGTCCGCGTAGAGGTCCATGAGCTGTTCCCAGCACTCCTCCACGGAGGACTCGTCGGCCATGTCGGCCATCGAGCAGCCCGCGGCCAGGTTCGGCAGGATCACCGCCTGCTCCTTGGTGGAGAGAATGTCGGCGGTCTCGGCCATGAAGTGCACGCCGCAGAAGACGATGTACTTGGCCTGCTCGCGGGTCAGCGCCGCGTTGGCCAACTGGAAGGAGTCCCCCACGAAGTCGGCGAAGGCCACGACCTCGTCGCGCTGGTAGTGGTGGCCCAGGACCACCAGCTCGTCTCCCAGGGTTTCCTTGGCGGCCAGGATCCGGGCGGTCAGTTCCGCGTCGGAGGCTTCGCGGTACTCGGCCGGGATCTCGCCCTGCCGCGGGGTGTCGGCCGGGGCCACGTCCTCCTGCGAGGAGCCCGGCCCGTAGTCGGCCTCCCCGGTGTCGAAGAGCCAGGGGCCCTTGGTCAGGTCGGTGTTGCAGCTTGCTTCGGGGGAAACGAGCTTCAGGGTCTGCAGGGTGGCGTTGATGCTGCTCATGAGATGTTCTCGCTCTCAAGGGGGTGGGTGGTTGAGCCGGTGTAGCGATAGAGGCGCGGGGGGCGGTGCTTGCCGCCGGAGAGGAATTCGTCGGTTTCCTCGATGTCGGGGGTGCTGCGCAGGGTCCGGCGGAAGTTCGCCGGGTCCAGTGCCTTGTCCAGCACCGCCTCGTAGACCTCGCGGACCTGGGCGAGGGTGAAGCGCTCGCCGAGCAGGCGGTGGGCGATGGAACCGTATTCGACCTTGTTGCGCAGCCGCCAGAGTGCGTATTCGATGATGTGCCGGTGGTCGAAGGCCAGGTTGCCCAGCACCTCGGGGTCCTCCGCGCGGAACCAGGCGACGTTGGGGTCATCGAGCAGCACCGAGGTGGCGGTGTCGTGGGGGTCGTCCTCGCGGACCAGCGCCCAGTAGACGATGGAAACCACCCGGCGGGTGGGCGAGCGGTCAAGGTCCCCGAAGGCGTAGAGCTGTTCGAGGTAGCGCGGGATCAGTCCGGTGGTGTCGCGCAGGTTGTTCGCCGCGGCGTCGAGCAGCGAGTCGCGTGGCCCCAGCGGGCCGCCGGGCAGTGCCCACTGGCCGCGGAAGGGTTCGCGGGTGCGGCGCACCAGGGGCAGCCACAGGCCCTTGCGCCCGGTCCGCTCGTCGTCGCGCAGCGAGAAGATCACCGTGGACACGGCCAGTGCCGGTGGTTGTTCGCGGCGCTCGGCCACATTCGAAAACGGCAACCGATCCACCTTCCTAGTTAGTGTCATCTTGACCAGAACTAAGAATACGGCCCGGCCCTCCCGTTCACAAGCCCTGTGACGCGAAAGGTTTCCGGCATGTCGAACCACCGCCCAGACCCCTTGCGCAATGCGTTAGTGGCGACTAACGTATCTTGTGTGCCCGACGTCCTGGAAACCGCTGCCGAACCCACCCGGCGCGCCCTGCTCCACATCCTGGCCAACGGGGAACACACCGTCACCGAACTGGCCGAACGCTTCCCCGTGACCCGCTCGGCCATCTCCCAACACCTATTGCTGCTGGCAGAAGTCGGGCTGGTCACCGCCCGCAAGGACGGCCGCAACCGGTTCTACCGCCTCGACCCGTCCGGGATGGCCACACTGCGCCGATCGCTGGAGTCCTTCTGGACCTCGGAGCTCGAGCTGCTGGTCGACGAGGCCACGGGACCGCAATCATGAACACACCCCTAGGAGACTCCCATGTCCATTGAAAAATCAGTGTTCCTCCCCATCGATCCCGAGGCCGCCTTCGAGCTGGTGACCCGCCCGGACCGGCTCCGCCGCTGGCAAGTGGTCGCGGCGCGCATGGACCTGCGCGCCGGCGGCGAATACCGCTGGACCGTCACGCCGGGCCACTGGGCGGCCGGAACCATCAAGGAGGTCGACCCCGGCAAGCACCTGGTCTTCGACTGGGGCTGGGAAGGCAGCGATTCCGCGGCCTCGACCGTCACCATCACCCTGGAGCCTGCCGACGGCGGCACCCGGCTCGCCCTCATGCATGAGGGGCTGGCCGCCGGGGAAGTTGCCGGGCACACCGAGGGCTGGAACCACTTCCTCGAGCGCCTGGTCCGCCTGGCCACCGACGGAGACGCCGGGGCCGACGACTGGGCCGCGATCCCGGATCCGCTCAACGAGCTCAGCAGCGCCGAGGCAACCCTGGCCGTTGTCCAGCGGGTGCTGCACCAGCTCAAGCCCGCCGACAACGGGCTGCCGACGCCCTGCGAGAACTTCAGCGTCACGCAGCTGCTGGACCACTTGGTCGGTTCGGTGCACGGCATCGGCAAGGCGCTGGGCCTGCAGCTGCTCGACGACCCCTCCGCCCCCGCCGAGGCCCGCGTGGCCGACGCCGCGCAGGCGACGCTCGAGGCCCTCACCAGGCGCGGGCTGGAGGGCACCATCGACATGGGCTTCGCCCAGCTTCCGGCCCCGGTCGTCGCGAACATCCTGAACCTCGAGTTCCTGGTGCATGCCTGGGACCTGGCCACGGCCACCGGCCGGTCGCTGGAGGTCCACCCGGGGCTGTCCGACTACGTGCTGGGGCTCGCCCGGAACACCATCGGCCCCAAGATGCGCGGCAACAGCTTTGCCGAGGAGACCCTGGTCGACGAATCCGCCGCCAGCCTCGAACGCCTGGTGGCCTTCACCGGCCGGAACATCGCGGCCCGCTGAGGCGCGTCCGCGGCCCAAGGAGGCAAGATGGTCGATCCCAGGTGCGAGATCGTGATCCAGCGGCCGCGAGCAGTCGTGGCCGGGTATGCGGCCGATCCTTCCAACGCCCCGTCGTGGTACGCGAACATCGGCTCGGCCGACCACCGGGGCGGCCCGCCGCTGGGCGTGGGCACGCTCGCGGACTTCGGCGCCCGCTTCCTGGGGCGGGAGCTGAAATACACCTACAAGTTCACCGGCTGGGTGCCCGGCAGCAGGCTGGTCATGCGCACCGCCCAGGGCCCCTTCCCCATGAAGACCACCTACACGTGGGACGACGTGGGAACGGCAACGCGCATGGTCCTGGCCAATACCGGCGAACCCGCCGGGTTTTCGAAGGTTGCCGGATTCCTGATGGCGCCGATGATGCGCCGGGCCATGGGCAAGGACCTGCGCAAGCTCAAGGCCCTGCTCGAGGCCGGAGCAGCCGACGGCTGACCCGCGAACCGCTGCGCCCACCCAGGCTCCCCCGCCCCATTGGGTGCAGCGGCACAGTGCCGCGGACGAGAGGGGCCGCGGCACTATTTCGCCTCGGCGTGCCGGGGTGGTGCACACTGGGATGCATGATCACCGAACACGCATTGCTGCCGGTCATCGCCGGCATGGAGGACGAATTCATGGCAGCCTTCGAGCAGGCCCGCCCGTTGATTTCCGCCACCGAGGGCTTCGGCGGCCTGCAGCTGTCCCGCAGCATCGAGACGCCCAACCATTTCCTGCTGCTGGTCTCCTGGGCATCCGTCGAGGCGCACACCGTGGGCTTCCGCGGCTCGAGGAACTACGGCCACTGGAAGGCCCTGCTGCATCGCTTCTACGAGCCATTCCCGGTGGTCGAACACTTTCAGGCCGTTGAACCGGCAACCACCGCCCCGCACCCCGCCCCGCAAGGCGGCAGCGCCCCGGACACACGCCCCGCCCACGGCCCGGGCATTCGCCAAGCCCTTACGGATCTGAAAGGATCTGCCACATGGAATCCACACACGAGCACCTCGTCGAAGGCACCGCCAACGCCCTGGGCCTGACGGTTTACGAACCCGGCACCGCCTCGGCGCTGCGACCCGTCGTGCTGCTGCACGGCTTTGCCTCCTCCAGCGAGTTGAACTGGGTGAAATCCGGGTGGATCCGCTCGCTGACCGAGGCCGGCCGCAAGGTGCTGGCCGTCGATCTTCCCGGCCACGGCACCTCCCCGGCGCCCGAGGACCTGGATGCCTACACGCCCAGCCGCATGCGCGCGGATTTGCTGCAGCTGTTGATGGACCACGGGGCGAAAACCCTGTCGGACAACGACCCGCTCAGCGGCGTCGACGTGGTCGGCTATTCCCTGGGCGCGCGCCTGGCCTGGGAATTCGGGGGCACCCAGCCGCAGCTGGTCAACCGGTTGGTGCTCGGCGGGCCGGCGAGCATCGACCCGCTGGCCGCCTTCGACCTGGACGCCGCACAGCAATTCCTGGCCGACGGCACCTCGATCGCCGACGAGTCGACGGCGGATCTGCTGCGCATGTCGATGACCGTGGAATCCAACGACATGTTCTCGCTCATGAGCATGATCCAGGCCATCAAGACCGAGCCCTTCTCCCCCGAGCAGATGGTCCCCGCCATGCCCACGCTGCTGGTGGCCGGGGACGGGGACGCGCTGGCCACGACGATGCCGCGGCTGACCGAGCTGCTGGCAGCCCGCAACACCGAGAAGTCCGTGCTCTGGCTGGCCGGACGCGACCATGCCAACGCGGTGACCAGCCGGGAATTCAGAAACGCGGCCGTATCGTTCCTGGCCGACTGATCGGGAACGACGAGGGCACGGCGCCCCTGCTTCGGCATGGCCGTGGTGTTGCACGGACCAGGGCCCCGGTGTTCCACAGGACCCACGGCGGCAACGTCATCCGTCGCGCGCGGATGTCGCGGACCCATTCCTGGACCGGCCAGGGTGCATCGGCCACCGCGCGACGGCGCTTTTCATCGGGCCGTCGTAGATGGTGCCCCGAGGAAGCGGTAATCGCCCGAACCTGCATCCGGACCTAACCCCTCACGCCGAAGCAAGTCGCTGGCCGATGTTTGCCAATTCCTTCCATCTCGACAGATAACCGGTAGCGTGGGGCAAACCCAGATATCAAAGGAGCTACAGCATGGCCAACGAAGAGGTAGAAAAGGTTCTCGAGATCATCAAGGACGTGCGGATCGGCATGTTCACCACGCACGGAAGGGACGCGCTGCTTAGCCGTCCACTCACGGTTACGGAGGTGGACGGGAACGGGGACCTCTGGTTTTTCTCCACCGTTAGCTCCGAGATCGTCGGAGAGGTCAAGGCCAACCACAGCGTCAACGTCTCCTTTGCGGGCGCAAAGAAGTGGGTGTCTGTCAGCGGCCGGGCGACAGTGGTTCAGGAAGTCGAGAAGAAGCGCGAGTTGTGGAATTCGATGGTCGAGACCTTCGCCCCCGACGGTGTCGATTCACCGAACACCGTGTTGCTCCATGTCGAATCGGATTCCGCGGAGTACTGGGAAAACCCCGGCGGTGCGGCAAGTGTTGTGGCCAGCTGGGTCAAGCAAAAGGTCACCGGCAAGGGCAGCGCCCCCGGCGACTCCGCCACGGTCGAGCTCTAGCTCAGGCTCTGGCTCTGGCTCCACCAACGTGACGTGCCGGGTCCCTGGCTTTCCGGAAGCCAGGGACCCGGCACGCGTTTGCGGTGCATGATGTCGTGGCATCCCGCCGGGGACGAATCAAGCCACGGGAACACCCGCGACTGCGCGCGGTGCGACGCTACGCCTCGTACCCATGGTCCCGGCATTGCGGGGGTTTGTCCCCTGCTGCTTCCCCGGGCGCCGAGGTCTGCTCGACCTCCGGCTCGAAACCTGATTTCTTGGCCGTGGGATATTCTCATGTCCAGCGATTTCGAATTCAGCTTCCAGGTTTGGTCGTTGCCGACCCGGTGTGCCTGGCCGGACCATCGTAGATGCCTGAGCGTTCCAGATCTTTCGGCCGTAGGTTCAACGGGTCGGCTTCGGCTTCACGGTCTCTGGCATCCTGCTCGGGTTCGCCGTGTTGCGGCACGGCGCAGCGGCGTTGTCCCGCATCGGGCACCGAGACCAAGCCAACGCCGGTTTTTCGGTCCGATTGCGAGATGGTTGGGTATACCTGCGTCGAAGTGGTCCTGGCCCTCTGGCGGCGCCTCCAATCCAGTACCGTCCGCTTCAGGATCGACAGCGGGCGCGGCCAAGCTCGGACTGCCCCGGTCGCGACCCGACCCCGGACCGGATGCGCCGATAGTCGGAACATTGCCGATCCCCGACCCGGCTTCCGCCTCGTCAGGAAATTGGGCGCTGAAGCATTCGGGGCCCCGGAACGGGTCGACCATTCCCGGCTTCGCCGGACCGTTGGGGGTCCCCATGGGACTACCCATCGGTATGTGATCCCAAGACGACCTCGGAATAATCGTCCGCATGTTCGGTACCGGCGTTTTGTGGTGTGGTTGGAATGTCGTTCCTCCTTGGTTGCCGGGGAACCCCCGGAATTCCTCAGTGACGTGATCAGCGCGGTCTTTGTCCGGTCCTGGCTCCGGTAGCCACTCCAGCCGTTTCTGCCGCCCGGCCTGTGCGGAGCTCTACGACTTGCGGCAGGCTTCCGATTCGCCGCCGTGTTCCTCACGCTGCTGGGCCATCGCCGCCATGCCGGGCACTGCGTGTGCCCTGCGGCGGCGACATGGCGTGCCGAACCCCGTCACGGAGCGTCTCGAGTGGTAGCGAATCCGAAGGGATCGGCCGGGCATGTTGCTTCCTTTCACGTTGGCCCCGCCCGCTGCCCGGTCTGCCCTGCGCCGGGGAATGGGCGGTCGCACCCCGCGGATTCTTCCTGGGGTTGCAAAAAGCTATCCGAGACCGAACTTCTGACCATATCCTGACAGAACACCACACTTCCCGATACATAGGCGGAAGGCGCCCACCTGCCAGCGCCCTGACGAAGGAGATAGCTTTCCATGCGGATGCGTACATGATCCGAGCCCTCCCCGCAGACGACCGCCTTCGGATCGCGGTCCTGGCGCACTTGCACCACCCGGTGGTCCCGCCATTTGCCGGCGGCATGGAATCCCACACCGCCCATCTGGTCGACGGACTCGCTGCTCGCGGACATGATGTCACGCTCTTTGCAAAACAGGGCAGCGAAGCCACATGCCGGGTCGAACCCGTGCTCGCGCGTTCCTATGCGGTGGACGGCTACCCCGACAGCGATGGGCGCGACCGGCAACACCTCGTCCTCGATAGCGCCATGGCCCGGGCCGTCAGGCGTATCCGCGGAGAACGATTTGATGCAGTGTTGAATAATTCCCTCAGCCCCGTACCCCACCGGGAACTCGCCGGGGTACCGACCTTGCATGTCCTGCACACCCCGGTCTTGCCCCGCCTGGCCGAGATATTCGGTGCCCCGGGCTGGAGTCCGGACTCGGCGCACCGCCACGTCACCGTCTCGCATGCCAACGCCAGCGCCTGGCGCCAATGGTTGCCTGAGGTCGACGTGGTCCACAACGGCATCACGCTGGATAGCTGGCGGGCCGGTGCTGGCCCACTGCGC
The DNA here is from genome assembly GCA_024207135.1 of Arthrobacter sp. C2. GTDB lineage: Bacteria > Actinomycetota > Actinomycetes > Actinomycetales > Micrococcaceae > Paeniglutamicibacter. The sequence continues at coordinate 1,289,592 of CP042428.1, forward strand.
GGCACCGCTGCTTGGACCGGGCGCATCACGCCGGAAAAGGGTACCCACTTGGCCATCGCCGCTGCCCGTGCAACCAACATGAAGCTGAAGATCGCCGGCCCGATCCAGGACCGAGACTACTTCAGTGCATTGGTCGAACCGGAACTGGACGCAGACATCATCTATCTCGGGCATCTGGATCAAGGGGAACTGGGCGCCATGATTGCGTCGGCCCAGGTGTTCATTTCCTCGCCATTGTGGGAGGAACCCTTTGGACTCACCACCCTGGAGGCGATCGCTTGCGGCACCCCGGTTGCCGCGCTTCCGTTCGGCGCGATGACCGAAATCATCAACAGGCACTCCGGTGTCCTTGCCACGGGCCCCGACGCCGGATCCCTGGCCAGGGCCGTCCTCGGGGCCCGGGAACTGGACCGTGGGAAGGTACGCGCCAGTGTGCGCTCTTTTTCGTTGGACTCGATGATCGACGCTTATGAAGGGCACTTGCGTTCAGTTGTGCCCATGCCGCAATGCACCCCGGGGCGGCTCTCGTGAAGTACAAGGTCTCTTACTACGCCCACCACCATGGCACCGGGCACTTGCGTCATGCACAGCGCCTGGCGGAACTGGGCGGAATGGAATTGCAGGTCGCCAGCACCGGCGAGCGCCGGCTTGATCTGTTGTCAGGGGACCTGGAATACGTGGCATTGCCCGCGGATGCAGGTCCTCTGCAGAAGCACGGAAAGATGCGTTCCGGGGACGCCCTGCACTATGCCCCGGTCGGGCCTGGCATCCAACGGCGCTTCACCATGTTGAACCAGGCCTGGGCGCGGTTTGCCCCGGACGTGGTCATGGTGGATGTCTCCGTGGAAGTCGCCTTGTTTGCCAGGCTCAGCGGCTACCCCGTAGCCTTCCGGCGAATGCCAGGGGACCGCACCGACCCTGCGCATCGACTTGCCTATGAGGTCTCCGACGGAATCTTTGGGTATTTTCCGGCAGCTCTCGAGGACCCCGCCCACTTAAGGGACTTCGGCGAGAAGAGCCACTACCTGGGCGCGCCGGGATCCATGCCTGCGCCAACGGTTCCCCGTGCCGCTCGATCCCGCCGCCGTCGCGTGGTGGTGCAGACATCGCTGGCGTCCTCGATTCCGCTGCGGCAGTTGGCGGACGCGGCTGCCGCATCCAGTGGTTGGCAATGGGAGGTTGCCGGTGCGGTGGACCAGGACGGGACCCCGCTGCCGCCTAACCTCCGACTGCACGGGGTCCTGTCCGATCCGACTCGGACGATGAGCGAAGCGGACTTGGTCATTAGCTCGGCGGGCCACAACGCAGTCGTGGCAGCCGCCGCGAGCGGGCGCCCGGTGCTGTTGGTCCCCGAGGACCGGCCCCACGGCGAGCAACTTCATTTTGCCCGGGCGCTTGAGGAGAAAGCGGGAGTACCGGTACTCGGATCATGGGAGACCACCGTCGATTGGCCGGATCTGCTGGAACGGGCGGTCGGCACGGATCCCGCGACATTGGCCAGCACCTTGTTGGTCACCCCCTCATGCTTCTCCGAGGCGTTGGAGTCGATGCTCGCCGCTTGCCTCGAAACGGCAGGGACATGATCCAGGATTCAGTAGGGATCGTTGCTGCGGGTTGCCGCGACTTCCGCTGTGGTCGGCATCCGCTGGACCCCGATCCCGGAGCCGGCGGGGTCCCACTGAATCAATCCCCTCTCGGCAAATGCTCCCAACCAGCCTTCCATGGGCCAGGTGCCCCAACGTGCGTAAAACTTTCGGGCATTGGCAATGATGGCCTCGAAGTGGTTCAACGGCGGCTTGTGCACCCCGTGGTGCTGGTGGAACAGCGGTTCGGGCACAAATCTCACGGGTACCAGGCGCTCGCGCGCCTTGAAGGCGAAATCGGTGTCCTCGGCACCGTAACCGGAATAGCCCTCGTCAAATCCGCCCAAGTGGAAAAATTGCTCGGACTCGATGGAAAAGCCCAGCGACCAGAACATCTCGTGGCGCCAGCCGGTCCCGCTCGCCGCCAGGTCCCACCGGGCATGGTGCGGGACGGAAGCGGCAAGCAATGCTGCATCATCGTCACCGGCACCGTCGCGGAGCGCAGCCGTAAGATACCGGGGGGTCGCCATGGCCAGCGCCGGTCCCGCGTCGATGGCATCGAGCAGTGCTGTGAACAGCGTGGCCGACGGGATGCAGTCCACGTCCAGGAACACCAGATTCGGGCCAGCCGCCGCACGTGCGGCCGTGTTGCGGGCCCGTGCCAGCGGCAGGCCCGCTTCGCCCGGACGCGAGGAAACATGGTGGATGCGCAACGGCACGCAGCACGAAACAGGGGCCGGATTCGGCTCATTCATGTAGACGAGGACCACTTCGCCAGGGAGCTCGGCCGAGCGTTCCACGCCAGCCAGCAGGTTGCGCAAGTGTCCTGCCCTCCCGTGGGCGATCACGAGAACCGAAAAGCTCCGAGATTCCATCCATCCTCCTCCACTTCCCGCGGTCGTGCCGGGAAGGCACCGGCTGCCGTCCGCCGTACTGCACCAGCATACGTCCACGTCCAATGGGCCCTCGGGCACCCCGCCCATGTTCGCCAACTCCCGGGAGGAATACTTGAACCGCGCACGCATCACCGGACCTGTCAGGGTCGCATCCATCCCGAGTAACCAGATCTATATTCGCCATCTTGAGGACCCAGAGGCCTCGGCCTCGCCGCAGGTGCTCCGGCTGCCCGATCCTCCGCCCGAAACCGGCGTGCGATCCGTTCAATCCGGGTGGTGGCCTCCTGCCATGCTTTCGGCCGACTGGGTGCGGGCCAACCATGACGCCTTTGACTTGATGCACATTCATTTCGGCTTTGACGCTGCAACCCCGGCACGGCTGCGTGACCTGGTCTCCGAGTTGCGCCGCCTCAGCAAGCCCCTAGTTTACACGGTGCACGATCTCGTCAACCCGCACCAGCCCGACCCAGCCGCGCACCTGGAGCTGCTCGATGTGCTGATTCCGGCGGCGGACAAGCTGATCACGCTGACCGAGGCCGCGGCGGCGGAGATCCGCCGGCGCTGGGCCGTCGATGCCCAGGTGCTCCCGCATCCGCACGTCGTGGACTGCGCGTCCATGGAACGGATCCGTGCCGCACGCCAACGGCGGGCCGAAACACGGCCCGCCGGGTCTATGAAGCGGATCGGCGTGCACTTCAAGGGCTTGCGGCCCAACATGGACACGGGAATCCTTGATCCACTGGCGCGAGTCGTGGGGAAGATCCCCTCCGCCGGGCTCCAGGTCAATATCCACGCGCAGCCCCTGGATCCGGGCCACGCCGAATACCGGCCGGCGCTGGCGAATAAGTTGCACGCCGGCGCGAAGTCGGGACTCTGGGAGCTGCAGACCCACGAGTACTTCAGCGAGCCGGAGCTCTTCGCCTACCTCGCATCGCTGGATGCCTGTGTCCTGCCTTACCGCTTCGGCACCCACTCGGGCTGGCTCGAAGCGGCACTGGACGTGGGCACGCCCGTCGCGGTGCCCGACTGCGGGCACTATTCCGGCCAAGATGCCTCGGTTGCCACGTTCCGGCTGGCCCCCGGCGGGGTGGATGAAGATTCGCTTCTTGAGGCGGTCCGGACATTGTTGCTGCGTCGGGGACTGCCGGGACTTGACGCGGCGGGGCGCCGCAGGCAGCGCCTCGGGATCGCGCGGGCCCACCGCGAAATCTACGAAACGCTCGTCGCCGGTATCCCTCCGGCGCGATGAATCCCCATGGTGCCGCCGACCGGGGAAGGCTGGGTCCGCAGGCCCCTGCCCCACCCGGGTGGACGTCGTCGACGGGGCGGGAACCGCCACGGGCCTTCCGCGTTCGCGCGGTGTATCCGCTTTTCCTCCGCCCGACCGGGCGGGACCGACCGTCTCGCGCTACACGTGTTGACAATCGCGGAGATCTCCATCACACTAGATCGTATACGATTTCATACACAACAGGAGGAAACCGTGAGCAGCGACGCCACCACCACCGAACCGGTGCAGGTCGACCAGTCCATCTTCGAGGCGGCCGGCAAGGTTCTTGCTGTACATCTTTCCTACTCCTCGCGTGCCGCCCAGCGCGGCCGCACCCCGGCCTTCCCGTCCTACTTCATGAAGGCTTCCTCCTCACTGGCAGCCTCCGGGTCCACCGTCGAGCGTCCTGCCGGCACCGAGCTGCTCGCCTTCGAGGGCGAGATCGCGCTGGTCATCGGCACCGATGCGCGCCGCGTCTCGGTCGAGGACGCCTGGTCCCACGTCGGGTCCGTGACCGCCTCCAACGACCTGGGCGTGTACGACATGAAGTACGCCGACAAGGGATCGAACATCCGCTCCAAGTCCGGCGACGGCTACACCCCGATGGGCCCGGTGCTGCTTCCTGCGGCGGCCGTGAACCCGGCGGCCCTGCGCATCCGCACCTGGGTCAACGGCGAGCTCGCCCAGGACGCCACGACCGAAGAACTCATCTTCTCCTTCGCGCAGATCGTCGCGGACCTCTCCCAGCAGATGACGCTGAAGGCAGGGGACGTGATCCTCACCGGCACCCCGGCCGGATCCTCCGTGATCGTCCCGGGCGACCTGGTCGAGGTGCAGGTCGACGACGAGGCCGCCGGCCTGTCCACCGGGCGCCTGGCCACCACCGTCGTGGAAGGCACCGCCGACTTCGCGGCCTTCGGCAACCAGCCCAAGATCACCGACGCGGACCGCATCGACGCCTTCGGCACCGCCGCCGGCGCGGGCATCGAGCTGCCGGTCACCGGCAAGCAGGCGCTGACCGACGACGTCAAGGAAAAGCTCATGTCGGTGGCCACCGCCACCATCTCCGGCGCCCTGCGCAAGCGCGGGCTGAACAACGTCTCGGTCGACGGTCTGCAGGCCACCAAGGGCATGAGGAAGGTCATCGGCACCGCCCGCACGCTGCGCTACGTACCGAACCGCGAGGACCTCTTCAAGACCCACGGCGGCGGCTACAACGCGCAGAAGCGCGTCATCGACGACATCGGCCCGGGCGAGATACTGGTCATGGAGGCCCGCGGCGAGAAGGGCTCCGGCACCCTGGGCGACATCCTGGCCATGCGCACCCAGGTGGCCGGCGCCGAGGCCATCATCACCGACGGCGGGGTCCGCGACCTGGACGCCGTCGCGGCCCTGGACATCCCCACCTTCCACAACGGGGCGCACCCGGCGGTCCTGGGGCGCAAGCACGTGCCGTGGGACACCGACGTGGCCGTGGGCTGCGGAGGGACCACCATCGTGCCCGGGGACATCGTGATCGCCGACGCCGACGGCATCCTGGTCATCCCGCCGCACCTGGCCGCCGAGATCGCCGAGGAGGTCGTCGAATCCGAACGCCAGGACACCTTCGTCTTCCTGAACGTGTCCAAGGGCAGCAAGATCGAGGGCCTGTTCCCGATGAACGCGTCCTGGAAGGCCAAGTACAACCAGTGGGTCGCCGACGGCGAACCGGAAATCTAGGCCGGCGATGGCCCCGAGCAAGTCAGAGTCGGCCTACCGGCTGCTGCACGAGAAGATCACCGAGGGAACCTTCACCCCCGGCTACCGGCTGGTGCTGGGCGCCATCGCCGCCGAGCTTGGCTGTTCGGTGGTCCCGGTCCGCGAGGCCATCCGCCGCCTGGAGGCCGAGGGCCTGGTGACCTTCGAACGCAACGTCGGGGCCATGGTGGCCGCGGCCGACATGACGCTCTACCTGCACACCATGCAGACCCTGGCGATCATCGAGGGCGCAGCCACCGCGCTGAGCGCCCCGTTCATCGACGCCGACCAGCTGGCCGCGGCCCGGTCCATCAACCAGGCCATGGCCGACCTGTTGGTCGACTTCGATGCGGTGCGCTTCACCGAACTGAACAACGAATTCCACCAGGTGCTCTACCGCAATTGCCCCAACCCGCACATCCTGGAACTGGTGCAGCGCGGCTGGAACCGCCTGGCCGCGATGCGCTCCTCCTCCTTCACCCACATCCCGGGCCGCGCCCGGGAATCGGTGAAGGAACATGCAAACCTGCTGGATTTGATCGAGGCCAATGCCCCGGCCGCGCAGATCGAGCAGGCGGCCCGGGCCCACCGGACCACCACCCTGAACGCCTACCTCGCGGCGGCCAACCTCCCGGCCTCCCCGCTCTAGCACTTCCGCAGCACACCACCTTCCCCCGCAATCCCCCACAAGGAGCCAGTAAATGAGCAAGCACTTCGTTCCCGAGAACCTTCCCACGACCATCCAGCACTACATCGGCGGCAAGTTCGTCGACTCCATCGGCGGGGAGACCTTCGAGGTCCTGGACCCGGTGACCAACACGACCTACGCCACGGCAGCCGCCGGCCAGAAGGCCGACATCGATGCAGCCGTCAACGCGGCCACCGAGGCGTTCAAGAACGGCCCGTGGCCGACCATGAGCCCCCGGGCCCGTGCCAAGGTGCTGTACAAGATCGCCGACGCCGTCGTCGCCCAGGAAGACCGCCTGGCCGAGATGGAAACCTTCGACACCGGCCTGCCGATCACCCAGGCCCGCGGCCAGGCGCAGCGCGCCGCGGAGAACTTCCGCTTCTTCGCCGACCTCATCGTCGCCCAGCACGACACCGCGTTGAAGGTCCCCGGATCGCAGCTGAACTACGTGAACCGCAAGCCGATCGGCGTCGCCGGGTTGATCACCCCGTGGAACACCCCGTTCATGCTCGAGTCCTGGAAGCTCGCCCCGTCCATCGCCTCCGGCTGCACCGTGGTGCTCAAGCCGGCCGAGTTCACCCCGCTGTCCGCCTCGTTGTGGGCCACCATCTTCGAGGAGGCCGGCCTGCCGGCCGGCGTCTTCAACCTGGTCAACGGCATCGGCGAGGAAGCCGGCGACGCGCTGGTCAAGCACCCGGACGTGCCGCTGATTTCCTTCACCGGGGAGTCCTCCACCGGCCAGCTGATCTTCCGCAACTGCGCCGAGAACCTCAAGGGCATGAGCATGGAGCTGGGCGGCAAGTCCCCGGCCATCGTCTTCGCCGACGCGGACTTCGACGCGGCCATCGACTCGACCCTCTTCGGCGTCTTCTCGCTGAACGGCGAGCGCTGCACCGCCGGAAGCCGCATCCTGGTCGAACGCCCGATCTACGAGAAGTTCATCGAGGCCTACGCCGCGCGTGCCAAGAACATCAAGGTCGGGGACCCGCACGATCCCGAAACCCAGGTCGGCGCGCTGGTCCACCCCGAGCACTACGACAAGGTCATGAGCTACGTGGAGATCGGCAAGACCGAGGCCCGCGTCGTGGCCGGCGGCGGCCGCCCGGAGAACCTGCCCGAGGGCCAGGAAAACGGCTCCTACGTCGCCCCGACCGTGTTCGTGGACGTCGCCCCGGACGCCCGGATCTTCCAGGAGGAGATCTTCGGCCCCGTCGTGGCGATCACCCCGTTCGACACCGACGAGGAGGCCCTGGCCCTGGCCAACAACACCAAGTACGGGCTGGCCGCCTACGTGTGGACCAACGACCTCAAGCGCGCGCACAACTTCGCGCAGGATGTCGAGGCCGGCATGGTCTGGCTCAACAGCCACAACGTGCGCGACCTGCGCAGCCCGTTCGGTGGCGTGAAGGCCTCGGGCCTGGGCCACGAGGGCGGCTACCGCTCGATCGACTTCTACACCGACCAGCAGGCCGTGCACATCACCCTCGGTGAGGTCCACACCCCCAAGTTCGGCGCCTAGGCACTTCCACAACTTTCCAGCTTTATTCGCGAAGGAGCGAACCCGTCATGACCAAGACCCCAGCAAACCCCATTCCCACCCCCTCGGTTCCGGCCCCGGACATCCTGCGCTGCGCCTACGCCGAACTCGTCGTCACCGACCTGGCCGCATCGCGCAAGTTCTACGTCGATGTGCTGGGACTGCACGTCACCGAGGAAGACGAGAACCAGATCTACCTGCGCTCCTTCGAGGAGTTCATCCACCACAACCTGGTGCTGACCCAGGGACCGGTCGCCGCACTGAAGGCCATGGCCTTCCGCGTGCGCTCCAACGCCGACGTGGATGCCGCCGAGGCGTACTACAAGGAACTGGGCTGCCGCACCGAACGCCGCACCGAGGGCTTCGTGAAGGGCATCGGCGATTCGGTCCGCGTCGAGGACCCGATGGGCTTCCCGTACGAGTTCTTCTTCGAGACCGACCACGTCGAGCGCCTGCACCAGCGCTACGACATCTACTCGGCCGGCGAGCTGGTCCGCCTGGACCACTTCAACCAGGTCGTCCCTGACGTCCCGCGCGGCCGCGCCTACCTGGAGGACCTGGGCTTCCGGGTCACCGAGGACATCCAGGACGAGGAGGGCACCACCTACGCCGCCTGGATGCACCGCAAGGGCACCGTGCACGACACCGCCCTGACCGGCGGCGACGGACCGCGCCTGCACCACGTGGCATTCTCCACCCACGAGAAGCACAACATCATCCAGATCTGCGACAAGATGGGCGCGCTGCGCATGTCCGACCGCATCGAGCGCGGACCGGGCCGCCACGGCGTCTCCAACGCGTTCTACCTCTACATCCTGGACCCCGATGACCACCGCATCGAGATCTACACCCAGGACTACTACACCGGGGACCCGGACAACCCGGTGATCACCTGGGACGTGCACGACAACCAGCGCCGCGACTGGTGGGGCAACCCCGTGGTCCCGTCCTGGTACACCGAGGCCTCCCTGGTCCTGGACCTGGACGGCAACCCGCAGGAAGTCATCAAGCGCACCGATTCCTCGGAGATGGCTGTGACCGTGGGGGCCGACGGCTTCTCCTACACCCGCGCACCGGGCGACGCGCTGACCGGCGACCCGGGCGAGGAAGTCGGCTTCAAGATGGGCCACCAGCTCTAGCCGGCACCCGGCAACCCGCCGCATAACCGGACCTTCGCGTCCGATCGGGGGCCGGCGTGCATGCACCATCCTGGCGATGGGGCGTGCGCGCCGGCCCCTTTGGCGTTCGAAGGATCCCGCCGCTGTCCGGGCGGCCGATTGGGTGGATCTTGAGGAATGGGAAAGCCTCGGTAGGAGTCCTGGTGGACCGGTGGTCAGCTCGTAGACTGTCGGCCTATGACGACTTCAGGCTTAGGCCGATCCCACGAGATCCGAATTCAGCTTCAGCATCCGGAACGGTTCTGGTTCGCCCGCGTGTCGGAGATGCCCTGGTTCGTGGACCCTGACGAGGCAGACGGAGGTCAACGCCATGCGGATCGTGACACCATCCGCTGGGGTGCCGTGGGGGAAATAATCCAAGAGCTAGGTGGAAAGCTGGCCCGTCAAGAGTTCCATAGGCAAGATGACGAGGACGAAGGCCAATTTGAGCTGGTTGCCGATGACAGGTTGGAGCTGAGCGAGGTTGAACGCAAGATCGTCACGTCTTGGTTTAGCGACGCCGAAGCCTCTCAAGGAGATCCATGGCTGGATAACCTGGTCAATGGTCGGCATCGTCTGTCAGGCGTCTGGAAAACCGATCCCAATGCAACTCTGCCAATCCTTTCTGATCATCTGATGTACGAAGACTCGATAGACGTGATGGGCGAGGAATTTGAGCAAGGGCTCTTTCTCTCCTCGAAAATCGGGCTACTGAAGATCTCTGAAGAAGCACCTGTCAGGGCACGCTCGATCCACTATTTCGAGCGGCTTGAGCACCATGCAAGGCAGGCTCCCACGACTCCCGAGGCTGAGCTTCAAATCGAACTGGAACTCCTAGAGACCGGGTATTTGGACGTTGACCCTATCGAGCATGAACCAGAAGTGTCGGAAAGCCGCAAGGCGGGCTTTTTCCAACGCTTCTTCGGCCGGGGATAGCAGCCGGCTAGTGCAGCACCCGGTGGCGCATGAAGACCATGCCGTTGGCGAAGCGGCGTTCCTCGAGCAGTTCCAGCGGTTGGCGGATCCCATCGGGGAACATCGGCTTCCCTCCCCCGACGAGCATCGGGGCCACATAGACCTGGCACTCGTCGATGAGCCCCGCGCGCCACGCCTCGGCCGCGATCGTCGCGCCGGAGACGTTCAGGTCCTTTGCCGCGCTTTCCTTCAAGGCCCGCACCGAACCGGCATCGAAGCTGCGCTCGATCCGCGTGCGCTTCGTGCTTGCCGCTTCAAGGGTGCGCGAGAAGACGACCTTGTCGGCGGCCTGCCAGAGCCTGGCGAATTCCGCGTCCCCGGGCGACCCGGCGGCATAGCCGGGGTCGGTTTCCCAGCCGGCCATCATTTCGTACATGGTGCGCCCGTAAAGGTAGGTGCCCACGTCGCGCTCTTTGGCGTTGATGAAGTCCATGACCTCTTCGCCCGGGTAGGCCCAGCCGAAGTCCCCCGTTGTGTCGGCGACGTAGCCATCCAGCGAGGCGAGGTATGCGTAGATCAGCTTGGCCATGGTGCTACCCTTCCCGAGCGCCCCGGGTGTCCCCGAACGGCGGACGGGGGTCCTGCGGCGCATCGGGTTCAGGCTACTCCCCGCCGGCCGTGAAGTCACCGGCGGACCGCGGCGGGGCAACCAGTCCCGCACGCGGACAGCGCGATGCGCCGCGGGTGATGGTTGGATCGGGCCCGGCTGCTCCGTGCGGACTCCTATTCCTGTGCGAACGCACGGTGCGCGACCAGGGCGGCCTGGACCCTGGATGAGACTCCCAGCTTGCCCATGAGCCGTGAGACATGCGTCTTCACGGTGGTCTCGCCGATGCCCAGGTTCCGCCCGATCCGGTGGTTGGTGAGGCCCGCACCGAGTTCCCGCAGGACCTGCAGTTCCCGCCCGGTCAGCACCAGGCGGGGGTCGATGCCCGGGAACTGCGGCGCGGGCGCGGGCGCCGCCTCGAGCGCCGCGTGCACGATCTTGGCGGTGACCTCCGGGGCCAGCACCTGGTCGCCGCCGAGCACCGCGTGCATGGCGGCGATGATGGAGGACGGGGACGCGCTCTTGAGCAGGAAACCCTGGGCGCCCGCGGCCAGCGCGCCAAAGAGGTACTCGTCGTGGTCGAACGTGGTGAGCACCAGGACCTTGGACAGCGACTCGGCCACGATCCGCCCGGTGGCCGCAACCCCGTCCATGACGGGCATGCGCAGGTCCATGAGCACCACGTCCGGGCGCAGGGCGCGGGCCATCGACACCGCCGTGGCACCGTTCCCGGCCTCGCCGACGACGGTGAAACCCGGTGCCGATTCCACGACCATGCGCATGCCGAGCCGGACCGCGGCGTGGTCGTCGGCCAGCAGCACGGTGATCGTTGGCCGGGGCGGGGCCTCGCGGGGTTCGTGGCCGGGAACCGGCCCCTGGTGTGCGCTCACGTGGTTCCTTCGTTGAGGTGGGCAGGTGCGTGGCCGAGGGGCCTATCCGCTATCCCGGGCGCCGCGGCCGCTGCCGGCGGGCGGTGGCCCATCGGCAGCAGCATGAAGATTGCGAAGGTGTCGTTGGCCGTCGAGATCCGGAACGAGCCGCCCAGCTCGGCGCTTCGGGCCCGCATGCCCTGCAGCCCGGTGCCCGTGCCCGTGCCGTGGACGCCGGCGGCCCCGCCATCGCCCGGGTGCCCGGCGGCCGCCGGGTTGGAGGCCGAGAACAGCACCGACCCGTCGCGGGGCACCAGCGAGAGCGCGAGTTCGCCGTCCGGGGCATGCTTGGCGAAGTTGACCAGGGACTCGTTGACGCTGCGGTAGATGGTTGCCTGCGTCACGGCATCCAGGGTGCTTCCCCTTCCGGGCAGCTCGTTGCGGTAGGCGACGCGGAGCCCCGCGCCGCTGTAGGTCCGGACCAGGGCCGGGACATCGCCCAGCGACCCGGCCGGCGCGAGCGGGGTGCCGCGGTGCAGCAAGCGGATCATGGTGTTCAGCTCCTCGATCCCGTTGACGCTCTGTGTACGGATGGCGTCCATGGCGCGGGCGGCCAGCTCCGGGTTCTGCGGGGAGTTCAGCGCCGCACCGCTTTGCAGCGCAATCGCGGCGAGCCGGGCGGAGAGCACGTCGTGGACCTCGCGGGCCATGGTGGTGCGCTCGGCCACCAGCATCCGTTCGTGTTCGGCCGCCTGCGCCGCCGAGCGCGCCTCCGCGGCCTCCGCCCTGGCCGCCGCGGTGCGGGCCTCGCTGGCCGCCAGCTCCCGGGCGTGGCGGATGTTTCCCGCCCATTGCGCCGGCATCACCAGGACCATCGCCGCAACCAGGGCGAGGGTCACGCTGATCGCGGCGGAACCGGTCACGAAGTACATCACGATGGTCAGCAACGCCGTGAGGACCAGCGAGCCGTGCTCGGCGGCCCGCGAAACCCTGGCCCCGCCGAAGAGCACCAGCGTGAAGACGGACTCGAAGACCAGGAAGAACCCGCCGCTGCTGCCCACCAGCAACAGCCCGATCCCGGCCGCCGCCATGGTGGCCGAGGCGGCCAGGACCTGGCGTTGCCTCAGTGCGACGGCCAGGCAGCCGATGGCCAGGGGCAGCGGCCACCACCCGTTGTACCGGTGCAGCCCCCAGGCCCCCTCGTTGTTCATGGCCAGCGCGTGCAACAGCCAGGTGACTCCGGCATAGCCCAGCGCCAGGGCCAGGTCCTGGGGTCGCACCCGTGCGCGGCGGCCGGGCCCGGGCGTCGCGGTGGCGTTCTCATCGTCTAGCACCCTTTCATCGTGGTACGTCGGGGCGCTTTTACCAAGGGCGACACTACGTAGTACCCCTGCCGGGTCCGTCGCTGGCGTTCCGGGCGTCTCGCGCGCGCCCGCGCGAGACCGAGACCCGGGGGCGACGCGCCGCAAACCCGGTGTGGCGGCAGGCATCGCGCGCGCGAGGCCCGGGGCAGCGGGGGCAGCGGATATGGCGGATGCGCGACGCGGCGCCCTGGCGTCGGCACCCGGTGTCCTACGAAGGGATGACCCCGGATGCTCCCATGGAGCGACGCCCATGCACCGGTGCCCGGGGGAAGCTGGAAGCATGATGCTTGGAACCACCGGATTGTTCGCCTCCCTGGCCGTGCTGGCCCTGATCGATGCCACCAGCATCGGCACCCTGGTGATCCCGGTGTGGCTGGTGCTGCGGGCGAAGTCGCGCGGAAACCTGCGCCCGGCACTGGGCTACCTGGGCGTTGTGGGGAGCTTCTACCTGGCCGTCGGGCTGCTGCTGCTCGGCGGCGTGGACCTGGTCAGCAAGGAATTCACCGGCGCGCTGCTGGGCTCCTCGACCTTCCGGTGGGCGGTGCTGCTGCTTGGCGCCGGGATGCTCGCCTGGTCCTTCAGGAAGAACCCGGACAAGGCCACGGCGGCATCCGGGGCCGTGCCTGCGGGTGCGGGTGCGGGCCGCCCGGCCGCCGAAACCGGCCGCGCACCGGCTCCCGCGCGGGGCGCCGCACACCAGGCCGGGCCGGGCTCCGAGGGCCGCTGGGCACGTCGGCTGGACGCGGCATTGGCCAGCCCGTGGGGCATTGCGGGGCTGGGCGTCACCGCCGGGCTCCTGGAACTGCCCACCATGCTTCCCTATCTGGGGGCCATCGGACTGCTGACCCAAAGTCCGTACCCCCTGCCGGCGCAATCCGGGCTGCTGGTGCTCTACTGCCTGGTGATGCTGCTTCCGGCAGCGGTGGTCATCGGCATCCGGGCGGTTGCCGGACCGAGGGTGCAGGGCCCGCTGGGGCGGCTCTCGGCGTGGCTGGCCAAGTCGTCCTCTCAGTGGCTGCCGTGGGTTGTGGGCATCCTCGGGTTCCTGATGATGCGGTCCTCGTTGGCGTTCCTGTTTCCCACCGCCGGGTGGAACCCCTTCAAGTGACCGGATTCCCCTGGCATCCGGGCATGCCCCGGCCGTCGGCGGCGCCGGATCGGGCGGCCGGCTGAGCTGTCCGGTATTCACCCCGGCCCCGAACACGGGCACACTGGAGGCATGGGCAGGCATGCAGCGGTGAAGTTCCACGACCGGGCGCAGGCCGGCGAGCTGCTCGGCGAGGTCCTGGCCGCCCAGGGCCTGGGTGCCGACACCGTGGTGCTCGGGTTGCTGCGCGGCGGGTTGCCGGTCGCCGCGCCGCTGGCCCACAGGCTGGGCGCCGAGCTCGGCGCGCTGGCCGTGCGCAAGCTCGGGGTCCCGGGCCATGAGGAGGTAGCCTTCGGCGCCATCGCCACCTACCGCCGGGTGGCCGGACGCTACCTGGTGCCCTCGGTCCACCACCACGCGCTGGCCTCGGCCGGGACCGCCGGGCTTCGGGCCGTGGAAGAGAGGGCTGCAGCCGAGCTGGAGGTGCTGGCCGCGCGTTTCGCCGACTTCGCGCCGCCGCTGGCCGGGCGCACCGTGGTGCTGTGCGACGACGGCCTGGCCACCGGTGCCACAATGCACGCGTCCCTGGACGTGGTCACCCGGTGCGGGGCGGACCAGGTCGTCGTCGCGGTCCCGGTGGCACCGCGGGAGCGGGCGCACGCCATGGAAGGGGCATCGGCGATCGTCGTCCTCCACTCCCCGCGCGATTTCTCCGCCGTCGGCAGCCACTACGAGGACTTCTCCCAGGTCCAGGAGGAGACCGTGGCGGCGCTGCTGCGCGGTTCGCGGAACCCCGACGCGTAGCCGTCCGGCCGGCGGCTACCCCCGGGTGCGCCGGCGCTGGTCGGCGAGCGCCACCAGCAGCGTGATCAGCACCACCGCGGCAATCGAGGCCAGGCCCACGCTCATGGCCGTGTCCCAGGCCGTGGCGGACAGCGTGGCGAAGAAGATGGCGGTCATCATGGCGATGCCCACGGCCGTGCCGATGCGCTGGGAGGTCTGCATCACTCCCCCGGCGCTGCCGGAGTGCTCGGCGGGCACCTCGAGCATCGTCAGGGCCTGGTTCGGGGCGATGATCGCGCCCTGGGCGATGCCCACGAACGCGAGCGTGCCCAGCAGCCACCACAGCCCCACGCGCCCGCTCGCGTGCAGCTCGATGACCACGATGCTGGAAAGCAGTCCGAGAAGCGCGCACAGGATCCCGAGGATCACGATCTTGCGCCCGTATTCCATTACCCGCAGCCCGGCCAGGTGCGAGCTGGCCGCCGCGCACAGTGCCGCCGGCAACCCGAGCAGCCCGGCATCCAGCGCCGTGAACCCCTGACCGTCCTGGACGTAGATGGCCACCAGCACCCACACGCTGGAGATCCCCACGAAGTACAAGCCGGCGATCAGCGTGCCGAAGGTGAAGGAGCCGATGCGGAACAGGTCCAGGTCGACCATCGGGGCGTACCCGCGGGCCGCGTAGCTCCGTTCCCACAGCACCCATCCGGCGACCACGGCCAGCCCGCCGGGCAGCAGCCACCACACCCAGGCGCTCTCGCGTCCCTGCACGAAGGGCAGCAGCATTCCCAGCACTCCGAGTCCCAGCAGCGTGCTGCCTACCGGGTCCAGGTCGGTGGCCCGCCGGCTGCGGCGCCCGGCACCGGGTGCGGGTTGCGGTTCCGGGCGTGCGGCCTGGGTGAACATCGGCCGCGGGAACCAGCGCAGCGCCAGCACGATGGCCAGCGCCCCGACCGGGACGTTGACCAGGAAGGTCGCCCGCCATCCGGCATCCGGACCCAGCAGCGCGATCAGCGCCCCGCCAAGCAGCGGGCCGATCGCCACCGAGAAGCCGACCACGGTGCCCATGGCGCCGTAGGCCCGCCCCCGCTCGGGGCCGCGGAAGTATTGCTGGATCATGCCCAGCACCTGCGGGTTGACCAGCCCCGATCCCACGCCCTGGATGAACCGGGCGATGTTCAGGCTCAGCGGATCCGGTGCCAGCCCGGCGGCCACCGAGGACAGGGTGAAGATCGCGACCCCGGCGATGAACAGGGCGCCGCGGCCATAGACGTCCCCGGCGCGCCCGGCGGCCACCAGCACGACCCCGAAGGTCAGCGCGTAACCGGCCAGCACCCATTGGATGTCCGATTGCGAGGCGCCGAGGCCCGCCTGGATCGCCGGGAGCACGACGTTGACGATGGACACCCCCACGAGCGACATGAACATGGTGACCAGCAGGACCGCCAGGATCCGCCAGCGCCCGGGGTCCGGCACGTGGCTCTGAGCTTCCGGCACCTCGCCGCGCATCGTGTCCTCCTTCGCTTCTCCCTCTATTCATACGCGCTGCCGGCACCGGCGCCAAAGACCCACGCCACAGCTGGGATTGATGCCGGGCCCCGGCGCCGGCCCGGTTGCGGGTGGCGTGGTGCGGACTCCCGCGCGGATTCGCCGCCCGCCGCGCATTGCGTACCGGCGGCTTGCGCCGTAAATTGTTGCTCGTCCGGGGTTGTGCGCCGTCCGCACGGACGGCCCGGGACCCGGGCGCCCAATGTCTCGAAGGAGCACCCGATGGGGCTGGTTGGTTGGATCATCCTGGGCCTTATCGTCGGCGCCCTGGTCAAGAACATCATGCCCGGGCGCGTCAACGGCGGCTGGTTCACCTCGCTGGCCCTGGGGGTGGCCGGCGCCATCGTCGGCGGCTGGATCGGCAGCCTCGTCTTCCACACCGGGCTCGGCGGGCTCCTCAACCTGCGCACCTGGGTCCTGGCCATCGTTGGCGCGGTGATTGTCGCCGGGGTCTACGGCGCCATCCGCCAACGGCGCCTGGACCGCTAGTCCCGGCAGGTGCCTGCCTCTCTCGCACTGCTCGACAGCCCGCGCCATCCGTTGCTATGGTTTGGCCCATGATGGTTGTCTACCTGTAATCGGTTCGCCTCCCGGCGCTTGCCCCCATGGGGCGCGTCCGCCGGGCCGCCCGGTGCGCAACCCCTGCCCTGTCCATCGCCGTACCGGCGGTCCTGGCATCCGCGCCCGCGCACCCTAACCCCGATGACAGCAAGCGCAGCGGTCCAGGCCCGCAACCGGCAACTGCGCGCAAATACCTGGGACACCATCATGAAAACCCAACTTTCCCTGCACGGGATCGCCTTTTCCTTCCCCGCGCGGACCGTGTTCCGCGAGCTGGACCTTGCCGTGCGCCCCGGCGAACGGCTGGGCCTGATCGGCGAGAACGGCGCCGGCAAGACCACGTTGCTGCGCCTGCTGGCCGGCGAGCTCACCCCGGATCGCGGGACGGCCATCCGGCAGGCCGCCGGCGGAATCGCCTACCTGCCGCAGCAACCCCGCGTCGAACCGGGATGGAGCGTCGCGGACTTCACGTCCCATACCCTGGCCCCGGTGCGCGAGCTCGAAGCCAAGATCTCCGCCGCGGCCGAGGCCCTAGCGCGCGCACGCGAGGACCGGCTGCCCGCGGCCCTGGAGGATTACGCGCGCCTGGCAGCAGAGCACGAGGCCCGCGACGGTGCCGGTGCCGCACGCCGCCTGGCCGCCTCGGCGCACCGGCTGGGCCTGGGCCGGCTCCCGGGCAAGCGGCCGATGTCCACGCTTTCCGGCGGGGAGCAGTCGCGGTTGTCGCTGGCGGCCACGTTGGCGGCCAACCCCGAGGTGCTGCTGCTCGACGAACCCACCAACAACCTGGACGCGGCGGGCCTGCACTGGCTGGAGCAGCGCCTGTCCACCCATCGCGGCACGGTGGTGTTCTGCACGCACGACCGCCTGTTCCTGGGGCGGATCGCCGAGGCGATCCTTGAGCTCGACGGCGGTGTGCCCACCCGCCACGCCGACGGCTACGACGGATACCTTCGGGCCAAGGCCGCCGAGCGCCGGGCCGTCGTCTTGTCCCGGGAGCAGTGGGAGGAAGACCTGGCGCAGGCCGCGCGCCTGGGGCAGCACTCCGGGACCTCCGTGGCCGCGATCCCGCGGAAGGCCGAGAAGCCCGGATTCGGCCACGGGGCGTTTCGGGCCCGCGACCGCTCGCACGGTTCCTCCGGGGCCTTGCGCCGGGCCAAGACCCGCGTGGCCCGGCTGCGGGCCAACGAGGCCGCGGTTCCCGTCGAGCCCCTGCGGTTCACCCCCGGCCCGGTTCACGCCGCCAGCCACGGGGACGAGCTCCGTCCCATGGTGCTGGAGCTGGCCGATGTGCGTGTTCCCGGACGCCTGGGCATCGACCTGCTGCAGGTTCGCGCCGGGGAACGGGTCCTGGTCACCGGTCCCAACGGCGCCGGGAAATCCACGCTGCTCGAGGTGATCGCCGGGGTGCTGGAGCCGACCTCCGGAACCTGCTCGGTCAACCAGGCGGTGGGATACCTGCGCCAGCAGCCCACCGAGTTCCCCGCGCACTGGCTGGCTGCCCAGGCCTTCTGCCAGGGTTCGGGGCGGGATCTCGACGAGGACCTGGGGCAATTGCTGTCCCTGGGCCTGTTCCGGCCCGGGGAACTGGTCGCGCGCGTGGGGGCCATGTCGCTGGGCCAGCGGCGCCGGCTCGACGTGGCGCGGCTCTTTGCCCGGCCGGCGGAATTGCTGCTGCTCGATGAGCCGACCAACCACCTGTCCCCCGCCCTGGCCGACGACCTGGAGCAGGCACTGGAGGCCTTCGCCGGCACCGTCGTGATGGTCAGCCACGACCGGGCGCTGCGCTCCGCATTCGACGGGCGCCGGATCCACCTGGAAAACGGGAAGGTCGTGCCGTAGCCGGTGAATCGGCAATCGCCGGAACCGGCCTGGTCGATGCCCCCTCGCACCTCCCGGCCCGCATCGCAAGGGTCAGTGGGCGACGTTGAGGCGCGGCAGCGTGCCGATCTCCCGCCCGTCGGCGTTGGTGACGTGGAGGATGTCGCCCTTCACCTGCACCACCGCGGCCGAAGACAGCCAGGTATCCATCCCAAGACAGGCCACCAGGGTCATGATCTCGTCATTCAGCTCGATGCGCGCCCCGTCCACCACCCAGGATCCTGCAAGCGAATTGCACCCGTCGTTGCCGTTGAAGCGTCCGGTGTCGGAGAACCACAGCACCGGGGACCCCTCGGTCGCCCCGCCCCACTGCTCCGTGACCGCGGCGGCGGCCGGGCCGCTTGGGTACGGCATCGGCACGGCGATCGTCGGCACCCAGGCTCCCGACTCCGGCAAAGGTGTTGGCGGCGTAGGGGTCGGTGCGGGCACCGCGCTGGTCGGCATGGCCCGCGGCCCGCCGTTGGCGTCGGTGGGTTCGATGATCTCCAGGTGCAGGGACCCACCGGGCGCTGGGCTTTCGAGGGTCGATGCGCCGGGCTCGGCCCCGCACCCGGCCAGGGCCAGGGCGAACGCCGCGGCCAGGACGAGGGCCGGAGATCGCTTCATGCCCACATGCTAGCCGCAATATCAGGTGTTTGGCCCGCAATGCGGCCGCGGGATCGTGGCTGCGGTGCCTCCGGGGCCCGCACTGGTGCACACTAAGAGACATGACACCCGAACACATTGCCCCCAACCGCTTCGCGGACCGCACGGCCGCCGGCGAATTCCTGGCGGTCGACCTGCAGCGGCATTCCCGGGACCCGAACGCGCTGGTGCTCGGCCTGCTGCGCGGCGGGGTCCCGGTGGCCGCGGAAATCGCCGCGCGGCTGGGGCTGCCGCTCGATGCCCTGGCGGTGCGCCGCCTGGTGATGCCCGAACGCACCGACATCGCCTTTGCCGCGCTGGCCGCCTACGGGGAGCACACCTCGCTGAAGTACATCGAAGGGGTCTGGGACTCGGCGCAGCTGCGCTTCGAGAAGGAGATCCTGGACGAGGTCGAAACCGACGCCCGCAAGGAGCTGGACGAGCTGCGGGCCCGCCTGGTGGGCCAGTCCGTGCTGCCGGTGGCCGGTCGCACCGTGATCCTGGTCGACGACGGGATGGCCAGCGGGGCGACCATGCTCGCCGCGGTGGAGCTGATGCGCGAAGCCAAGGCAGGACGCATCGTGGTGGCCGTCCCGGTGGCCCCGGCCCCGGCACACAAGGCGGTCCAGCCGCTGGTCGACGAATTCATCTGCGCCATCACCCCGCGGGTCTTCCACTCCGTCAGCGCCTTCTACTCGCGCTTCGACTCGCTGGCCGACTACGAGATCCTGGCCCTGGTCCCGCACCTCTAGCCGGCAACGCCGCGCGGTGCCCGGGCGCAAGCAGCAAGGGGCCCAGTTGCTCCCGCTCCCCATACCGGGGACCGGGAGCCGCTGGACCCCTTGCTTGTTCGTCGCTTGCGCGGTGCGCGGACGGCGCACCGGTCGCGGTCTAGGTGAGCTGGTCGCGCTGCGCCGCGTCGTGGGTGGCCTGCAGTTCCGGGTCCACGTCCTCGACGTGCAGGTTGTTGCCCTTGGTTTCCCCGACCCACAGCACCGCGGCGACCGAGATGACGGTCAGCACCATGATGTAGATGGCGATGGAGATCGACTTGCCGGTTTCCTCCAGCAGGATCTGGGCGACGGTCGCCGCGAAGGCACCGCCAAGGATTGCACCCAGGGCGTAGCCGATGGAGATGCCCGAGTATCGGATGTGCGCCGGGAACATTTCGGCGTACATGGCCGACTGCGGTCCGTAGGACAGCCCCAGCCCGGTGGTCAGCACGAAGACCGAGAGCCCGTAAAGGAAGATGGATCCGGTGTCGATGAGCATGAACATCGGGATCATCCAGACAAAGACGATGCCGTAGCCGATCACGAAGGTGTTCCGGCGTCCCAGGTGGTCGGAGAGCCAGCCGCCGACCAGGGTGAAGATCAGCCAGCCGACGGCACCGATGGTGGTGGCCAGCAGCACCGGTGCGACCGGCATGCCCAGGACCTTGGTGGTGTAGGAGATGAAGAACGCGATGACCAGGTAGCCGGCGGCGTTGTTGGAGATGAAGATCAGCGCGGCCTGGATGACTTCCTTGGTGTTGGTCTGGAACAGCTGCTTCAGCGGGGTGTGCTCGGATGCCTTGCGCAGCGCCAGCTGCTTGAAGACCGGGGATTCCTCGACGGCCTTGCGGATCAGGTAGCCGACCACGATCAGCACGACCGAGAGCAGGAAGGGGATGCGCCAGCCCCAGGCGCCGAACTGTTCGGGGGTCATCGAGGTGCGCAGGATGTAGAGCATGCCGGTGGCCAGGATCATGCCGATCGGGACGCCGATCTGCGGGTAGGCGCCGAAGTAGCCGCGCTTGTTCTTCGGGGCGTGCTCGACGGCCATCAGTGCCGCGCCTCCCCATTCCCCGCCGGCGGAGAAGCCCTGGACGATGCGCAGCAGCACCAGCAGCAGCGGGGCCGCCACGCCGATCTGCGCGTAGGTCGGCAGCATGCCGATCAGCGCGGTGGCCGCCCCCATCATGATCAGGGTGGCGACCAGGATGCGCTTGCGCCCGTACTTGTCCCCCAGGTGGCCGGCCACGATGGCGCCCAGCGGGCGGAAGAGGAAGGAGATGCCGATCATGGCGAAGGCCAGGATCTGCCCGAAGCCCGGGTTCGACTTGCTCAGGGGTTCGAGGAACAGCGGGCTCAGGAGGGTGGCGGTGAGCTGGGCAAAGATGAAGAAGTCGTACCACTCGATGGTGGTGCCGACCAGCGTGCCGGCAAGGACGCGGCGTTCCTCGGAACGTTTCTTGCTTGCAGCCAGGGAGGTGCGGGCCATGGGGATCTCCAGCGGTTGGCGCTAGGCGCGGTGTGAGTGTGGTTATACCGACCGTTCGGACGGTAAGCGGCTGTGACCATGGTAACCCATGATCGTGAGTTCACTCACGTCCCACCTGCCGGGGTTCGTCCGCGCACCTCCTCCGGCACCGGCTCCGTGGCGGGCCGGTGCCTGCACCGCACAGGAGCACGGCATCGCAACGGGGCGACCGGCCAGGGGAATCCGTTCAGGAATCAGTGGTCGCGGGCCAGGAATTCGCGCACCCTGGCCCGCACCGGCTCGCGGTCGTAGCCGTTGACCATGGCCCCTGCCATCCGGACCGGGTCCCCGAAGAAAAAGTACTCGTAGAGCGACTGGCGCCCGGCGAACCCGGTGATCGAGGCGTCGTAGGCGAGCTTGAACAGCGCGATGCGCTCGGGCCCGGTCAGCGACTTGCCCTGCAGGTACTTGGCGATGTCCTCGCCCGCCACCTCCAGGTCCGCCTGCCCCGGCAGCGCCATCAGCCCCGAGGCGCACATCTTGCGGATGATCTCCGGGTAGCGCTGGGAGACCTTCGGGTACCAGTTCCGTGCCGCGTTCAGCGTCTCCCAATGCGGCAGCAGCACCCCGTCGACGCTCATGGCTGCCTGCGCCTCGGCGGCCACCACCAGCGCCTTGCCGATTTCCACGTTGCGGATCAGCTCGGCCAGGTCCTCCTGGATGTGCGCGAAGCCGTCGATGCCGATGGCCGCGCCGATCTCCGAGGCCAGGCCGAGGAAGAATTCGGACTTGGCCACGGTGCGGGTGACGACCTGGTGGGTCATCAGCGCGCCGGCGCCGGTGTCGGTGTACCACGCGTTGCACAGCTCCGGGTGCCCGAGCATGAAGATCCGGTCGTTGGGGACGAACACGTCATCGAAGACCACCACCGCGTCGATCTCGTCGAAGCGTGCGGCCAGCGGCTCGTCGTGCATGTTTCCCCCGTTGTGCAACCCGGTGCGGCAGAGGTAGCGCAGCCGCGGGGCGTCGTTGGGCACCGCCACGGCGAAGGAGTACGGGGCGTCCTCCGGGGTTCCGCGCAGCACCGTGGAGGGGAAGACCAAAAGCTCGTCGGCGATCGGGGCGACGGTGGCCAGCATCCTGGCCCCGTTGATGATCACCCCGTCGGAGCGTTCCTCCACGATGCGGGCGGTGAGCTGACCGCCCATTTGCTCGGATCCCGAAACCGAGCGGTTGACCTGGGGCGGGATCAGCGTGTGCGTGGCCAGCAGGTCGTTTTCGCGCGCGAACTCGTAGTACGCCTCGATGCGTTCCCCGTAGACCGGGTCGCCCTTCGCGAAGAAGGTCTTGGCGCTGGCCAGGGCGGTGAGCGCGGAGTTCATGTAGTCGGCGGTGCGGCCCAGGAATCCATGGGAGTACTGCGCCCAGGTGTTGGTGGCGGCCCGGCGTTGGGCCAGGTCCTCCGGGGTGCGCGGAATCAGGAAGGAGGCATTGACCCTCTCTCCGGTGGTGGGCGAGATGCAGGTGAGGGCGTCCTGGTACGCCGGGTCGTGCTGCATGTCAAAGAGCCGGGCGTAGGTCTGCGCCAGGTTCTTGAAGGCGGGGTGCTGCGTGAGGTTCTTCGACACCACCTCCCCGTCGATCACCAGGTGCGGGGACATCGCATCGAGCTTGTCCAGGAACTGTTGGCCGGTTCGGATTCCCATGGTGAGGACCTCTTTTTGCGTGGTGGGCTTTCTTCGGATGTGGCGGCGGTGTGCGGGAAGGGACATGCGGCGGGCGCGGACCTAGAGCAGCTCCTCGACGCCGAGTTGGCTTTCGGGGATGGTGGTGAAGGCGGAGTTGGCGAAGGCCAAGGCGTCGCCGCGGCGGTAGTTGAAGTCCTGGACCTCGCCCAGGTACAGGGTGTGGTCCCCGCCGTCGTAGGCGGCCCACGGGGTGCAGGAGAAATAGGCGAGCACCCCGGCCAGACGCGGGGCGGTCTCCCCCTCGACCCAGACCGGCTCGTGGCTCGGGCGGCCGGCGAAGTGCAGGGCCAGCGCCTTTTGCTCGGCACCCAGGATGTTCACGGTGAACGGCGTGTTGGCCAGTTCGTCGTGGGCCCTGGACTTGCGGGCGATGGACACCAGCACCAGCGGCGGGTCCATGGAGACGGAAGTGAAGGAATTGACGGTGATCCCGTGCCGGCGGGTTGCCCCGTCGAAGGTCACGATGGCGACGCCGGTGGCAAAACGCCCGAGACTGCCGCGGAAATGTGGCAATGTTGAGGCATCGATCCTGCGCGGGAGTCCGCCCTCTGCGGCTCCCCTGCTGCGCGGAACGATCATGGCGTGCTCCCGGATCCATTTCCAGCCGTTCGGTTCCTCGCAACGGAGGAGGAAATGTTCTAATATCGAACGTATAGTTCCAATAAAGAACTCTATTTGCACCATAGCCCAGCACCGGTTGGCCAACAACCCCCGGAAGCAACCGGCACGCCACATCAGCACGATTCCCCAGAGGATGGCCACCAAACCCATGACTGCCACCAGCGCCCCCGCCCCGGCATCGCAAACCCTGTCCCGCGGCATCCGCATGCTCGAGATCCTGGCCGAGGCCGACGGACCGCGGACCATTGCGGAACTCGCGGCCGACATGGGTGTGCACCGCTCGATTGCCTACCGGATCCTGCGCACCCTGGAATCCCACCGCCTGGTCACCCGCGACGAGTCCGGGCGGGTGCACGGGGCCCCCGGGCTTGCGGTACTGGCCCGCGGGGTGCAGCGCGACCTGCAAAGCGCGGCGCTGCCCGAGCTGACGGTGCTGGCCAATGAGTTGAAGATGTGTGCGTTCATCGCCGTGTGGGACCAGCCGGACTGCACCACGCTGGTGACGGTCGAGCCGCGCCACGTGCACGCCACGGTGGTGCAGCACCCGGGAACCCGGCACCCCTTCGGGCACGGGGCGCCGGGCATCGCCATGCAGTCCACGCTCACCGCGGAGCAGTGGAACGAACTCAACCACGAGACGCCGTACCGGGACAACGCCGCCGTCGCCCGTGCCCAGGGATACGCCACCAGCATCGACGAGGTGATCCCCGGCCTGTCCTCGGTGGCCGCGCCCATCAACGTGCCGGGCCGGCTTCCGGCGGCCGTTGCGGTGGTCTACAGCACCGGGTCGAACACCAGCGAGGTCGCTGCCATCGGCGAGAGGATGAAGGCCGCGGCGCTGGCGATCGAGGCCGAACTGGCCTAGGAAGTTCCCAGCACGCGAAAAAGCGGGCGCCGGCACCCGGAAAAATCCGTGGTGCCGGCGCCCGCTCGAGGTTTCCGGGCCGGTGCGGTCAGGCGCGCGGGCCGTTGCCGGACATCATGATGCGGCGCTGGCGCTGGCGCAGGATCGCCATGGCGATGCCGGCGGCCAGGATCAACCCGGCGGCCCCGGCGGCCACCGCGTAGGCTCCGGCATAGCCGTGGGAATCGGCCAGCAGCCCGGCCAGCGAGTTGCCGATGGCGGTGCCCACCACGATCCCCGAGGACAGCAGCGTCATGACCGTGGACAGGCGCTCGCGCGGGGCGATTTCCCCGCCGAGGGTGAAGATCGTGACCAGCACCGGGCCCACGGGGATGCCCACGATCAGCAGTGCGGCAATCATCGGGGCAAGGTCCCCGGGAAGCTGCAGGGCCAGCGCTGCCGGGACCATGAAGATCGCCGCGGCGAGCCAGCGGCTGGCTTGCGGCCATCCGCTGGGCCAGAAGGCCACCGAGAGCGCGGCGATCGCGGAGGTGAACCCGACCGCGGCGTACAGCAGCCCGCCGATGTTCGCGTTGCCCAGCGCCCCGGCAAAGGCCAGGGTTCCGGCGGCACTCGCGCCGAAGAAGGTCCCCATGCCGATCATGCCGGCCACGGCGAAGGAAATCCCGGTGACCTGGTTGGCGCTGAGCTTCACCTTCACGGCGTTCCGCGCCGCGGGCAGCACGGCCTTTTCGGTGCGGTGCACCGCGAAAAGCGGGACCAGCACGATGGTCAGGACCGCGGCGATGGCCAGCGGCAGCCAGGGTGCGACCAGCGCGGCGAACAGGCCCACGGCCGCCGGGCCGAGCACGAAGCCCAGCTCGTCGACCATCGACTCGTAGCTCAGTGCGGCGGAGAGCTCGCGTCCCCCGGTGTCGCGCTTGCGGGTCAGCGCCATCCAGCGCACACGGGCCAGCGGGCCAACCTGCGGGCCGGTGGCACCGGCCAGGATGGCCAGCAGCACTATGACGCCCAGCGGCGCCAGCGGACCGGCACCCCCGAACCAGAGCAGCGCGGTGATCAAGATGGTCTGGGCCACCGCCACCGGGACCAGCACGCGGCGCTGGCCGAATCGGTCCGAGAGGTAGCCGATGGTCGGCCCTCCCACGGCCGAGCCGATCCCGACCATGGCGGCGGCCATGCCGCCGGCGGCGTAGGAGCCGGTCGAATCGATCAGCAGGGTCATGGAGCCGATGGTCAGCATGGCCAGCGGCAGGCGGGCAAAGAAGCCCAGGGGGAAGAAGGCCCAGCCGACCAGCGGCGGAAGCGCCGCATAGGGCGAGGGCTGGGGCGTTTTTTTCCTGGAAACGGAATTACTCATGGTGATGACGGGCACTCCACATACACGCGTGTACCGTCCCTGCCTCCCGCTACACAAAACCCTTGACAAACACCAACCAGTCTAGCGGAGCGCCGCAAGGGTCCCGGTCACACCCCCGCCTGCATCGACACCGTGGAACCCGTGCGTGACTTGTGCACATTGAGCTGGGTGGTGATGCGCTGCTTCATGTCCGCAACGTGCGAGACGACCCCGATGACCCGTCCGCCGCTGCGCAGGTTCTCCAGCGCGTCCATGACCTCCTCGAGCGTCTCGGCATCCAGGGAGCCGAAGCCCTCGTCGACGAAGAGCGTCTCGATGTCGATGCCGCCGCTCTGGTGCTGGATCACGTCGGCCAGCCCCAGGGCCAGGGACAGCGAGGCCATGAACGACTCCCCGCCCGAGAGCGTCTGGGTGTCGCGCCGCACCCCGGTCCAGGAATCAAGGATCTGCAGGCCCAGCCCGGACTTGTTGTTGCCCCGCGGGGTGTCGTCGTGGACCAGCGAGTACCGTTCGCCGGTCATCGCCAGCAACCGCTCGGTCGCCGCCAGCGCCACCGACTCCAGCCGGGCCGCCAGCACGTAGGTGCTCAGCGTCATCTTCAGCCGGTTCTCCCCCGCGCCGCGGGCCAGGTCGGCGATGCCCTTGAGCGTCTCGAAGCGTTCGACGACCGGTCCGGCCTCCACGGCCAGCGCGGCCAGGCGTTCAAGGGCGGTTTCCAGGCGTGCGGCGTAGCTGGCGAGCACCGCCTCGCGGGCCAGCAGGCCGTCGCGTGCCGCCGCGCCCCGGGCCATGGCCTGGCCGGCGGCCTCGATGTCATCCTCGTCCGGGGCGCCGATGCCTTCGGCGGCCTCGGTGCGGGCCAGCTCGATCCCCGGCGCCTCGGCCAGGGTCTTGATGCGCACGGCCGCGTCGTTGTGCTCGCGCACCCGTGCCTGCTCGGTGGATCTCCTGGCATCGTCCAGCTGCAGCTCCTTCCAGGCGGCGGTGTCCGCCGCGCCGATCTCGGCCAGCTTGCCCGCCCACAGGAGCCGCGCATCCTCCAGGGCGGTGCCCGCGTCGAGGCGCACCTGCACCGCGCCGGCCACCGTTTCCAGGGACTTCGCGGCTGCGGACAGGGCCAGGTGGCGTTCGGTGAGGGACTGGCCGTCCCTGCCCAGCTTGGCCAGCCGTGCGGCGAGATTGGTGGCCTTCGCCTCCTCGGCCTGCTTCCTGGCGGCCGCGACCTCAAGTGCGGTGGCGGCCGAGGCCAGTGCCGCTTTCAGGGCTTCGAGTTCGGTTTCGGCCGTTTCCAGCGCCCGGGCCGCGGCGGCGGATTCTCCCGTCGAGGCCAACGCCTGGGCGTGCGCGTCGGTGGCCGTCTTCAGCTCGGCCTCCGCCTCCTGGGTCGAGAGCTCGCCGATCTTGCCGCGGCCGACATCCAGGGCGGTGTCCGCCTGCTTCAGCGCCGTGCGGTGTTTCTCCTCGGTCTTTTCCGCCGTGGCCAGCAGCGCCTGGGCCGCCTCGATGTCCTGGGCCCCGATCAGTTCGCCCTCTGGCAGGATGGCCGGTTCCGGGTGCGTGGTCGATCCGCACACCAGGCAGGGTTCCCCGTCGACCAGTTCCCAGGCCAGTGCCGCGGCCGACTGCTCCAGCCGCAGCGCGACCAGTGCGGCGACCCGCTCCCGCGCCTCAAGGGTTGAGGTGCGTGCCTTGTTCCAGGCGCTGTGCGCGGTGACCTGCGCCTTTTCCGCCTCGGTGCGTGCGGCGACGGCGTCACGGCGTTCGGTGGCAAGCCGGACCGCGGATTCCAGGCCCGGTGCGGATTCGGCGAGCGCGGCCAGTTCCGCGTTCCGGGTGCGCAGGACCGGGAGCTGGTCCCCGAGTGCCTGGATGCGGGTGGAACGCTCCGCCTGCTTGAGGGTGCCGGCCTCGATGTCCTCCTGCAGGGTGTCGATGTCCCGGCGTGCCTGGGCCAGTTCGGCTTCCTCGGGCAGCGCGGCCTCGATCAGGGCCGCAGCGGCACGGGAGTCCTTGGCCGCGTCGCCGGCATGCCCGCCCAGGGCCTCGAGCGACTGGGCTTCTGGCTCCTCGCTGTGCGCGGCGGCGAGCAGGGTTTCGATGACGGGGTCCCGGGCATCCAGTGCCGTCCGGGCCTCGCCGGATTCGATCGCGGACACCGCGTCGGCCAGCCGGTGCTGGGCCTTCTCGGTCTTGCTCCGGGCGTCGAGCAGCTGCTGGTGGTACGGGCGCAGGCCTACGGCGCGGGCGTCGGCCTCCAGCAGCGCCCCGAGTGCGGAAATCTCTTCGGCGCGGTCCTCGTGGGATGCGCGCAGGATTGACAGCTCGGCCAGCTGGCGGTGCCGGGTGGCCCGCTCATCCAGTGCGGTCCGGGCTTTGTGGGCCGCGGCGAGCGCAGCCTCGGCCGAGGCCCGCGCCTCGCCCAGCGCGGTGCGGGTGGTGGCGACGCGTTCGCGCAGCACGGCGCCTAGCTCCGCGTCTTCCCCGGCCTGCAGGTGTTCGCGGGCCTCGGGCGGCAGCCCGGCATCCGGTGCCGTGCCTTCCCCGGGGTCCTGCCCGTGGTCCTCGACGGTTTTCCCGGTTTCGGCGTCGTGGACACCCGCGAACAGCGTGGTCTCGGCGTCGGCCACCAGCGCCTGGAGCGTGGTGGTGCGGGCGCGCGCTGCCTCCTCGGCCTCGGCGCGGGCGGCGGTGAGCCGCTCGCCCAGGATCCGCTCGGTCGCCGCGTACTCGCTGGTGTCAAAGAGCGAGCGCAAAAGGTCCTCGCGGTCCTTGTCCTTGGCGCGCAGGAACGCGGCAAAGGCGCCCTGGGGCAGCATCGCGACCTTGGTGAACTGCTCCCGGTCCAGCCCCAGCACCTCGGTGAGCAGCTGCCCGACCTCGTCGTTGCGGGTGGATTTCTCCACCCAGGTCCCGTCGATGCGTTCGCGCAGCCGGGACTGGGCCTGGGCGGTGGTGAAGCCGTTCTTGCTGCGGGCCGAGGGCCGTTCCCACGCCGGGGAGCGGGTGACCTCGAAGCGCCTCCCGCCGGTGGAGAACTCGCAGATGACCTCCGGCACCGCATCGGGGGCCGCGTGGTCGCTGCGCAGCGACTTGGACCCGGTCCGCACCCCGGGCAGCGAGCCGTAGAGCGCGTAGCAGATCCCGTCCAGCACGCTGGTCTTCCCGGCGCCGGTCTCCCCGTTGAGCAGGAAGATCCCGGCCTCGGAGAGCGCGTCGAAGTCGATGGTGGCGCGCTTGGCGAAGGGGCCAAAGGCCTGCAGCTGCAGCGAATGCACCCTCATGCCTGCACCTTTTCGCTCTTGACCTGGTCCAGCACGGAGACCACCAGTTCTTCCTCGGCCTCGCTCAGGGGCCGCATCCGCACGTGGTCGACGAATCCGGCACAGACCTGGACCGGGGAGGTGGCGGCGGCCAGCCGCTGCGCATAGGAGTGGTGCGGATCCTCCGCCCTGTCCTCGGGTTCGAAGTTCAGCACCAGGGTGTCCGGGAAGCGGCCGCGCAGCCGCTCCATGGCACCGGCGGGCCGGTGGGTGTCGGTCAGGGTGATCTGGCACCAGGCGTCCTGCGCCGAGGCGTAGGCCGGCTCGGTGAGCAGCTCATCGATCTTGCCCCTGAGGATGCGCAGCTCCTTGGATGCGGGCCAGTCGATGCCGCGCACCTCCCCCAGCCCCTTAGGGCCCAGCTCCAGCAGCCAGGCGCCCTTGGAGTGCCCGGCCTCGGAGAACGAGTAGGGGATCGGGGAACCGGAATAGCGCACGTTGTGCCCCAGGGTCTGCCGACCGTGCAGGTGGCCCAGGGCCGCGTAGGCGAAGTCGGAGAAGAAGGAGGTGGGCACGATGTCCAGCCCGCCGATGCTCAGCTCGCGCTCCGAATCCGATCCGGCGCCCCCGGCGGCAAAGACGTGCGCCAGCACGATCCCGTGCACCGGGACGCTTGCGGCTTCCTGGCGTTCGGCCAGGTCCGCGCGGACCCGTTCGAGGGCGGCGGAAACCACCGGCGGGTGCCCGGGCTCGGTGACCGACAGGGACTCGGCGACCATGCGCGGCTCCAGGTAGGGCAGCCCGTAGACGGCCACCTCAAACCCGTCGCCGGCGAACACCGCGGGCTTGGCGATGTCCGCGACCCGGGTGCGCAGGTGCAGCCCGGCATGTTCCAGCAGCGCCGAGCCGAAGCCCAGGCGCAGCGCCGAGTCGTGGTTCCCGCTGGTGACGACCATGCGCACCCCGGTGTCGCGCAGCCGCACCAGGGTGTCGTCGAAGAGCTTCACCGCGTCCACCGAGGGCAGCGCCCGGTCGTAGACGTCCCCGGACACCAGCAGCACATCGACCGCCTCGGCCTCGATGGTCGCCACGAGCCGGTCGACGAATTCACGTTGGGCCCCAAGCAGCGAGGCCTGGTGGAAGGAGCGGCCCAGGTGCCAGTCGGAGGTGTGCAAGATACGCATGGGTTCCACAGTAGCCAGCGGCGGCCACGAGTTGGTATTCGGCCCGGCCCGCCGGTGCAAAACCACTAGACTTGCTTCCGTGAGTGAATCAACTGATCAGTACGCGCTTCCCGCCGATTTTTCCGACCGTGTCTTCGGGGTCCTGCTGGCCGCGGCCGACGGCGCGGCCCATGCCCGCGATGCGCAGGAGCCCGGCGAAACCGAGACCCTGGCCCTGTACCTGCTCGACGGGCTGCTCGAGGCCCTGGAATGGGCCCACGACGGCGTGGCCTCCGACGAGGCCGCGTGCATGTGGCTGGCCGCGCTGCGCTGGTACAAGCTGGTGAACAAGTCCTTCCCCGAGGGCGCACCCGAGCCGCAGCCGCGCTGGATCGATGAGGCCTTCGCCGGCTCCCCGGCCCTGGCCACGGGCGACTCGCAGAACCTGTTGGCCCTGGACAACCGCGACATGGCCTCGGTGGGCCGCCCGCTCTTCCCGCAGGCCGACACCACCGGGGTGCTCACCCGCGCCGCGTTCGTGGCGTTGCTGCCGCGGGTCGATGAGGCCACCACGGCCAAGATCGCCACCGACGCCGCGGCACTGACCCACGGGTCGCCCGCCGCCCACCGGGCTGCCGGGGCCGCGGCCCTGGTGGTGCGCGCCGCCCTGGAATCCGGGACCAGTTCCGTGGACCGCTGGGCGGCCCTGGTGCAGGAATTCGCCCTCGAGGAACCCGCCGACGACGAGGCGCAGGGCACCGAGGCGGACGCCAACGCGTCGGACTCCGCCGAGCGGCACAGCGACGAAGCGACGGCCGGCGAAACGCCGGACCGGGAACCGGTGAACACCGCCGGGGCCGGGCTCTTCCGGGCCGTCACGTACGTGCGCAACGCGCTGGCACACACCGCACCGAAGGCCGCCTACGACGCGCTCTTCGAGGCCCTGGGCGAGGAGCCCGACGTGGAGACCGCCGCGTTTGCCACCACGCTGTTGGCAGCGGTGCTGGGCACCGATGCGGTGGCCCACCGCCCGGCCTCGGAGATCGACCCGGTCCTCGACGCCATGCACGAGCGCTGGATGGCCCTGACCGCCGGGCAGTAGCGGAACACCGATGCCGACCGCGCACCCGGCAGCCGCCCCCACCCGGTGGGGCTCGATGCTGCGCGCGGTGCGCGGGGCCATCGCCGCGGCCCCGTTCACCGCGGTGCTGTGGCTGGTGGTGCTGGGCGGCGGGATCGCGACCGGCGCCCTGCTCGAAGACATCTCGCACCGGGCATGGTTCGCCGCCTTGTCCTACGGGCTGCCCTCCTTCAGCTCCGGGAACTGGCTGACCACGCTCAGCGGCATGTTCTTCCTGGCCGAACCCGTGGCCTACCTCAGCGTGCTGCTGCTGATCCCGCTGTCCGTGGGCTGGCTCGAAGCCACCCGAGGCACGCGCACCGCGGTGCTGGCATTCTTCGGCGGCCACATCGCCTCGGTCCTGCTGACCGCCGCCGTCCTGCTGCTCTTCCGCGACCTGGGCTCCGAGTGGATCGATGCGCTGGCCAACGACGTCGACGCCGGGCCCTCCGGGGGCATGTTCGCCTGCCTGGCCCTCGCGGCCTGCCACGTGCGCCAGCCATGGCGCGGCCGCTGGCAATTCTTGCTGCTGGCCTTCGCGGTGCTGGGCACCACGCTGGTGGGAGAGATCTCCGACCTGGAACACAGTGCCGCGATCCTGCTGGTGCTGATCCTCAAGCACCGCAGCATGTCCCGGCCCAATGTGCGCGAGCAGCGCTTCATCGCCTGGGCGGGCCTGCTGGGCCTGGTCTTCGTCCAGATCCTGACCCTCGTGGTGCCCACGCACGGACCCTTCGGGCCCACCCGGGCCGGCGGCGGGCACATCGCGGTGCTCATCGACGCGGCGCTGGCCATCGCCCTGGCCCGCGGGCTGCGCAACGGGCGGCGCATCGCCCTGGTCGGCGCCCTGGTGCTGGCGGTGCTCAACGTGCTGCGCGGCGCCCTGGGGATCACCCTGGTGGTGACCATGGGCCCGCAGCTGCCCCAGGCGCACCTGGCCTCGCTGGCCGCCGCCCTGGCCGGGCTGTGGGTGCTGATGCTCGGCTACCTGGTGGTCTGCTGGCGGGCCTTTGGCCTGCGGCCCGTGCGGAAGCTGCCGGCCGATGCGCATGCCGAACCGATCTCCCGCCCCGAGGTGGTCACCGAGCTCAAGCGCCACGGCGGGGGCACGCTGTCCTGGATGGGGACCTGGGAGGGGAACGCGCACCGCCGATCCCCGGGCGGATCGCTGCTGGCCTACCAGGTGCATGCCGGCTGCGCGATCGCCCTGGGCGACCCGGTGGGCCCGGCCGCCGACCGGGATGCGGCGATGCTCGACTTCGCCCGGGCGGCCGAGGGAGCCGGGCTGGTCCCCTGCTTCTTCTCGGTCACCGCGGCCCCGGCGGCGCCGGTCGATGCCTTCCGCAGCATGCAGATCGCCGAGGACACCGTCATCGAGCTGGCGCACCTGGAATTCGCCGGCAAGGCGTGGTCCGATGTGCGCACGGCGCTGAACCGCGCGGCCCGCGAACAGGTGTCCTTCCGGCTGACGGCGCTGATCGACGAGCCGGAGCCGGTGCGCGCTGCGCTGGAGGAGATCTCCGAGTCCTGGGCCGGGGACAAGTCGCTGCCGCCGATGCGCTTCACCCTGGGCACCCTGGCCGAGGCCGCGGACCCGGCGGTGCGCGTGGCCCTGGCGCAGGATCCCGACGGCACCGTCCAGGGATTCCTCTCCTGGCTGCCGGTGCATGGCGCCGGGGGAACCGTGGTCGGGTGGACGCTGGATCTGATGCGCCGGCGCGAGGGCGGGTTCGGGCCGGTCATGGAGTTCCTCATCGCCTCCTCGCTGCGCACGTTTTCCGCCGAGGGAGCCGCCTTCGCCTCGCTGTCCGGGGCGCCGCTGGCCCATGCCGTGCACGGCGCGGGGACCGAACCGGTGGACCGGGTGCTCGCCGCGCTGGCCAGGGCCCTGGAACCGGTCTACGGGTTCGGGTCCCTGCACGCGTTCAAGGCGAAGTTTTCCCCGCGCATCGTGCCGATGTACCTGGTGTACCGCGACGAGTCGGATCTGCCGCGGATCGCCGGGGCGCTGGCCCGGGCATACCTGCCCGAGGCCAGCGTGGGGCAGCTGGCGCGCGAGGGGTTCGGCGCGCTGCGCGTGCTGCGCGGAAGGCGCTAGGCAGCGGCGGCCACTCGCGCGCGCGCCCGCGCGCGAGGACACGCACGCGCGCGGAGCCGGCCGGCTCAGGCGGCGTCGAAGCCGTCGATCAGCTGCAGGAATTCGCCCTCGGACAGGATCGCCACGCGCTGCCCGGCCTCCTGCAGGCGCAGCACCCGCTTGGCCTTGCCGGTGAGCCGGCCGGTGGACAGGTCCTCGGGCACGAAGCCGTCGCCGACCACCAGCACCGTGGTGGCGCGGGTGACCCGGCTGGCGGTGTTCGCCCCGCGCTCGGCGGAGCGGTCCTTGGCGACTTGCCGCGAGATGCGCAGGTTCCCGGTGAACACCACCATCTCCCCGTACAGCGGGTGCGCCGGGTCGGCCTGCGGGTTTGCGGTGCGGTCCTCGCCCTCCTGCGGCCACGCGGCCCACTCGGGCTGCACCGGCACGCGGTTCCCGCTGGCGGCCCAGCCCCGGGCGTCGCGGGTGGCCTTGGACAGTTGGTCGCCGGGCACGTAGGCCGGGGCGAAGCCCATCTTCACCTTCAGCGCCTCGGCGGCCGCGGCCACATCCCCGGCGTCCTGGCGGCGGGCGATGTCGATCATGATGTTGGCGCAGGCCCGGGCGTCGGCCAGCGCGTCGTGGTGGTTTTCCATCGGCGAGCCGGCCTCCTCGGCCACGAAGGGCAGCGAGTAGGAGGAGAGCTCGTAGGTGCGCCGGGACATCTTCACGGTGCAGGCGTAGTCGAAGGCCGGGCCGGCCAGTTCGGAGACCTCCAGCGCGGAGCGGATCACGCCGAGGTCGAAGGCGGCGTTGTGCGCCACGAGGGTGTCGGTGCCGATGAAGTTGGCCATCGGGGTGAACAGTTCCCCGAAGCGCGGGGCCTCGGCGACCATGTCCGCGGTGATGCGGTGGATCATCACGTTGCGCGGATCGAAGTGGTCGAATCCCTCCGGCGGGCGCATCAGCCAGGAGGCCTCCTCGACGATGGTGCCGTTGCGCACCCGGCTGAGCCCGACGCTGCAGGCGGAGCCACGGAATCCGTTGGCGGTTTCAAAGTCGATCGATGTAAAGTCCAGGGCCACGCACCAAAGGATACCGTCGATCCCCCGCACCTCGGG
Source organism: Arthrobacter sp. C2 (assembly GCA_024207135.1). GTDB lineage: Bacteria > Actinomycetota > Actinomycetes > Actinomycetales > Micrococcaceae > Paeniglutamicibacter. The sequence continues at coordinate 1,324,275 of CP042428.1, forward strand.
CACCGCGACCCGGGCATGTGGCGCGAATGACACCGCACACGGCACGGCGAACCCCGGCGAGAAGGGTCGCAGCCCTTGTCCCGCCGGGGTTCGCACGGTGCGCCTCGCCTAGGTCGTGGCCCGGCGCAGCGTCAGGTAGGAGCCGCCGGCCAGCGCCACGCACACCAGGCCCAGCACGATCGACAGGCCCAGCACCTGCATGGCGGCGAACCAGGCTCCCACCTGGGGCCAGGCGTCGTTCAGGCCCACCGCCGCGAGCACGCCCAGCAGCAGCGCCGCCACCCCGATGCCCGCAACCAGCAGGCCGGTGGCCTTCCAGCGCAGGTACACCGTGGCGCCCCAGAACCCGATCATGAACAGCAGCACCATCGCCACGAAGTAGAACAGGACCTGGATGACGGGGTGGTTGCCGGCAATCCAGTCCAGCGCGAAGAGCTGGCCGTTGAAGCCCCAGCCGCCGGTGGCCTTTTCCACCAGCCCCAGCAGGTAATAGAGGATCGAGTAGGCCATCGCGATCGCGGCAAACAGCCCCAGCGTGCCCAGGTAGAAGGTCCTCCTGGACACGCTCATGGCCTGCGAGAACGGGAAGGTGTAGGTCAGCGACTGGATGCCCAGCGCCAGAAAGTACCACATGACCGCCTGGCCGGACCCGGAATACAGGGTCCCTTCCCGGGCACCGGGAGGCAGCATCGCCCAAATGGCGAAGGTCAGCAGGGTCGATCCGAGCAGGATCGCCATCGGGATCCCCAGGAACGTCCATTTGTTGATCAGCTGCATGCGCGCAACCTTGATGACGCGGTTCATTTCAGGGCCTCCTGGTGGTTCTCGAGGGGGGTTTCGGCCTGGGCGGCCATGGTGGTGCGCACGACCAATTGCTGCAGCGGCACCGGGGACAGCTCGAGCCCGAGCTCGGCGGCCATCGAGCGCTGTGTCTGCCCCAGCCTGCCCTGGATGGTGACCGAGGCCAGGGAGCCGAGCGCATCGCGGTGCAGCACGCGGTAGCCGCCGATGAAGCCCTCGACGGCCTCCCGGTTCCCGGTCACCGCCACGGCCGAACCGCGCAGCGAATCGGCGTCCTCGTCGAGCAGGATCCGGCCCTTGTCGATCACCACCACATGCTCCAACAGGTTCGCGATCTCGTCGATCAGGTGGGAGGAGAGCACGATGGTGCGCGGGTGCCGGGCGAAGTCCTCGACCAGGCGGTCGTAGAAGATCTGCCGGGCCACCGCGTCGAGCCCCAGGTAGGGTTCGTCGAAGACCGTGATTTCCGCCCGCGAGGCCATGCCGATGATGACGCCCACGGCCGAGAGCTGCCCGCGCGAGAGCTTCTTGATCCTTCGCGTCAGCGGCAGCGCGAAGTCCGCCACGAGACCGTCGGCCAGCTCCTGGTCCCAGTGCGCGAAGAACAGCGCAGCGGCCTTGAAAGCCTGCGCGGGCGTGAAGTCCTCGGGGTACTTCTGGGATTCGCGGATGAAGCAGATCCGCGCGAGTGTCCCGTCGTTCTCGTAGGGGTCGGTCCCGTGGATCAGCACCTCCCCGCTGCTGGGGAATCCCTGGCCGGTGAGGATGGACATGAGGGTGGTCTTGCCCGCCCCGTTGCGCCCGAGCAGGCCGTAGATGCGGTCCGGCTCCAGGGCCAGCGTGACGCCGTCAAGGGCGGTGACGTCGCGGAAGGACTTTTTCAGGTTCCGCACCTCGATGGCGGGCTCGGATGGGTGCCTCATTGGATGACACTCCCTTCGGCTGCAGCCGCAGCCAGTGATTGGCGGACCATGTCGCTGAGCTGGTCCCCGTCGATGCCGAGTTTCCTCGCCTCGCGGGCCAGCGGCTGGATGTATTGGACTTGGAAGGCGCTGCGCCGGATCTGGAGCAATTTCTCGCGGGCGCCGCTGGAGACGAACATGCCGATGCCTCGTTTCTTGTACAGGATTCCCCGCTCAACCAAGAGGTTCACGCCCTTGGCCGCGGTGGCCGGATTGATGCGGTAGTAGGCCGCGAACTCGTTGGTCGAGGGGACCTGCGTTTCCTCGGCCATCGTGCCGGCGACAATCTCGGACTCGACCAGTTCCGCGATCTGGATGAAGATCGGCCGCGAATCATCAATGGCGCTCACGACGACCAGCCTTTCTTGACACGCAACGATCCCACGAGCCTGATTGGTTCAGTGGTTCATTACTCATGTAACTAACCTAGGGCGGCGGGAACCGGTTGTCAACAGGAATCGGGCCACCTGCCCAAACGCGGGCGACATCGCGCGCCGCCTCCCGCCGGGCAGCAAAAAGCCCGGCCGCACGTCCCTGGCATTCCTTTCGGGGTTCCAGGGACATGCGACCGGGCCCGGGGCTCGGTGGGGCGGTGCTGCTACTCGGCGGCGTCCGCATCCTGCAGCGCCGCGGCCTTTTTCGCCCTCGACTTGCGGATCTTCAGCACGGCCCAGAGCACGACGAGCGCCGCGACCACCACGATCACGAGCTTCTGGAAGACGTCGGCGTAGGCCTCCACCACGTGCCAGTTCTCGCCCAGGTAGAACCCGGAGAGCACGAAGATGGAGTTCCAGATCAGCGACCCGGCCGCGGTCAGGCCCAGGAACTTGGCCTGGTTCATCTTGGTCACGCCGGCGGGGATGGAGATCAGCGAGCGGAAGATCGGGATCATCCGGCCGAAGAACACGGCCTTGGATCCGTTGCGGTCAAACCAGCCCTCGACCTTGTCCACGTCGTCCAGGTCCACCAACGGCAGCCAGCCGAAGATCGCCCGGGTGCGCGCCCGGCCCAGCGCCCGGCCGACCCAGTACAGCGCGTAGGCACCGAAGATCGACCCGATCGTGGTCCACAGCAACGCCTCGAACAGCGTGAAGGACCCGCGGCTGGCGGTGAATCCGGCCAAAGGCAGGATGACCTCGGAGGGCAGCGGCGGGAAGAGGTTCTCCAGCGCGATGGCCAGCGCGGCGCCGGGCGCCCCGATGACCTCCATCAGGTGCACCGCCCAGTCGGCGAATCGGGTGATCAGGCTTCCGCCGGAGGGGTCGGCGGTCGCGGCCTGTAGCGCAATCAAGGTAGTCATTGTGTTTCAGTGTCTCTTAAGGCCCTGAAGAATCGCTGGGGTCAACGCCCCGATGTGTCCAATGCCTCACGTGGCGGACCAGCGCAAGGGCCTCCCCGGAGCTGTCCGCGCAGGCGTTCACGGAGGGTGCACCTTCCGGAGCCGGCAGACTTGTTAGGCTGGCCCGATGGCACTCCAACGCACGAACCGTCCACCGGTCATTCGACTTTTTCCGGACCACGCCGACACCGTCCTGTGGCTCGGTGAACCCCTCGACTACTCCGACACGGCACTCGGTGCGCAGCTCGTGGCCGCGTTGCGCGCCTGGGAGCTCGCGTACTACGAATCCCTCGACGAGGACCAGGCCTTCCGCACCAAGGCGCACGCACGGGCCTACACCGCTGAAGGCAACCGACTGGCCGGGCTCCTGGCCGCGGAAGTGGGCAGCGGTTTTGCCGTCGAATTCCGCAGTTACGAGAAATGGTCCAGGCCGCGCTACTTCCATAGCCCGATGGACGCCGCGAATCCGGCGTCGGCCGCCTGTTTCGCCGCGCTGTGCGAAGCCGAGCAGGCCCGGGCCCTCGAACGTGCCTCCGTGGCCGAGGACGGAGGGTTGCGAGCCGTCGCCCCGCAGTCCGGCACGGAACTCGAGCCCTGTGAACGCCGGGGCTAGAAGCAGGCCCCACGCACCGGTGACCGGTGGAACCCGGAACACTAGCCGGGCGTACTCCCATCCGCGTGCCCCGGTCTCGCCGCCGGAACCGCGGGCTTCAAGACACGGGGATCCTGGCGCTGTCGGCCGCGGCGCTGGCCTCGATCGCGGCCAGCACGCGCTGGACCTCGAGCCCGTCGGCGAAGGACGGGGAGGCAGGGGTGCCGCCCTCGATGGCCAGCAGCAGGTCACGGACCTCGTGGATGAAGGTGTCGGCCCAGCCCAGCACGTGGCCGGTCGGCCACCAGCCCGCGAGATAGGGGTGTTCCGGCTCGGTGACCAGGATGGATTTGAACCCCTGCTCGCCGGTCGGGGCATCGGCGTCGCAGACCTGCAGGTGGTTCAGCGATTCCAGGTCGAAGGCCAGGGAGCCGCGCGAGCCGTAGGCCTCGATCCTGAAGGAGTTCTTGCGCCCGGTGGCCATGCGCGTGGCCTCCACCGTGGCCACCGCCCCGTTGTCCAGTTCCAGCGTCGACCAGGTCGCGTCGTCGACCGTGACGTCCTCCGTCCCCGCGGTGCCGGGGCGCCGGGTGACGAAGGTCCGGCTGGTGGCGGAGACCGAGCTGACATTCGCCCCGGTCAGGAAGCGGACCTGGTCCACCGCGTGGGAGCCCAGGTCCCCCAGGGCGCCGGACCCGGCTTCTTCCCTGCGCAGCCGCCAGCTCATGGGCGCGGCCTCGTCGACCAGCCAGTCCTGGTAGTAGCGGATGTTCAGCTGGCGCAGCTCGCCGAGCCGGCCCGCAGCCACCAGGTCCCGGGCCAGTGCGAGGGCCGGGACCCGGCGGTAGTTGAACCCGAGCATCGAGACCACCCCCGAGGCGGCCGCGGCGGCGGCCGCCCCGGCCATCGCCTGCGCCTCGGCCACGGTGTTGGCCAAGGGCTTTTCCACCAGCACGTGCTTTCCGTGTTCCAGGGCGAAGAGCGCGATCTGCGCGTGCAGCGCCCCGGGGGTGCAGATGTCGACGATGTCCACGTCGTCGCGCAGGATGCTCGCGCGCCAGTCGGTGCTTGATTCCTCCCATCCGTAGCGCCGTGCCGACTCCTCGAGCGATGCGGCATTGCGCCCGACCAGCACGCGCATGGCCACTTCCGGGGTCTCGAACGTCGCGTTGACATTGCGCCAGGCCTGCGAATGGGCCTTGCCCATGAACGAGTGGCCGATCACCGCCACGCCGAGGGCCGGGCTGGTTCTGGACATCAATTACTCCTAGGTGCGGTGCTGCCGGTGTGTGGTGCGGTGTTGCGTCGGTGCCTAGGACTCGAAGGCCGTCGGCAGGTACTTCTCGACGTTCTCCTTGGTCACCACTGCCGCGTACAGCACGATCTCGCGCGGGATCTCGATGTCCAGCAGGTCGCCGAGGGCCTTGTCCTGGGCCACGAGCCGGGCCACGCGCACGCCGTCGGCCGCCTGGTAGGCCGGGTAGACGGTGGTGGCCTTCACCACCGAGTCGCCGGACTGGATCTCGCGCATCATGTTGGCCGAGCCGCCGTTGCCGACCATAAAGAACTCGTCGCGGTCCGCGGCCTTGATGGCTGCCAGCACCCCGACGCCTTGGTCGTCGTCGTGGTTCCAGATGGCGTCGAGCTGCGGGGCGGCCTGCAAGAGGTTGGAGGCGGCCTTCTCGCCGGATTCCACGGTGAATTCCGCGGGCACCCTGTTGGAGACCTCCAGCCCGCACTTTTTCAGCGCGTCCTTGAAGCCGCGGCTGCGGTCCTGGGTCAGCGGCAGCGAGTCGATGCCGGGGATCTCGCCGATCTTGGCGTCCTTCTTGCCGTCGAGCTCCTTGCAGATGAAGTCCCCGGCCGAGACGCCCACGCCGTAGTTGTCGCCCAGCACGGTGACGCGGGAGGACTGGGCGGTGCTGAATTCGCGGTCGACATTGATGACCGGGATGCCCGCGTCCATGGCCTTCTGCGCCACCTGGGTCAGCGCGGCGCCGTCGAAGGGCAGCAGCACGATGGCGTCGACCTTGTCGTTGATCATGGTCTCGACCTGGCTGATCTGCACGCTGACGTCGTTGGTGCCCTCGGCGACCTTCAGCTCCACGTCCGGGTATTCCTTGGCGGTTTCCACCGCCAGGTCGGTCATCGCGGCCATGAAGCCGTGGTCGGCCGCCGGAACGGAGAAGCCGATGGTGACCTTCTTGCCTTCCTCGGCGTTGGAGCCGGCGGCGGCTGCGGCGGCCGGGGCGCCGGTGGTGGGCGCGGACTCGGCCGGGGCGTTGGAGACGCATGCGGTGAGCATGAACGCCGAGGTGGCCAGCAGGGCTGCGGCCCCGAGCATCTTCTTCGGGCTTGCGGTGGGCTTGAACATTGCTTCTCCTTTGAAACGGCGTGTGGTGCGGGTGTGGGTGGTGCGGGTCAGGTGCGGGACTGCCGGGCAGCCAGCTGGCGCTGGATCAGCACGGCGATCACGATGATGGCGCCTTTGGCGACGAGCTGGACCGAGAGCGAGAGGTTGTTCAGGGCGAAGATGTTGGTCAGCGTGGAGAAGATCAGCACGCCGAGCACGGTGCCGAAGATCGAGCCGCGGCCGCCGGTGAGCAGGGTGCCGCCGATGACCACCGCGGCGATCACGTCGAGTTCCAGCCCGGTGCCGTGGGTGGCGCTGCCGGTGGTGGTGCGGGCCATGAGCATGAACGCGCCGATGCCGGCGCAGAGCCCGGCGAGCGCGTAGATGGCCATGGTGTGGCGTTCGACCTTGATGCCGGCCAGGCGTGCGGCCTCCGGGTTGCCTCCGATGGCGAAGGTGCGCCGGCCGAAGGTGGTGCGGTTCAGCAGCACCCACCCGCCGATCGCCACGAGGATGAAGACCAGCACGATGACCGGGAGCCCGAAGAGGTTTCCGCCCACCGCCTCGAGGAATGGCTCGACGGTGATGATCTGGGTCTTCTTGTCGGAGATGATCTCCGCCAGCCCGCGGGCCGCGGCCATCATGGCCAGCGTGGTGATGAAGGAGACGACCTTGCCGTAGGCGATGAGGATGCCGTTGACCAGCCCCGCGGCGGCGCCCACCCCCATGGCGGTCAGCGCCATGAAGATCCAGGAGGTGGAATCGGCGAAGGCCTGCCCGGAGAGGGTCGTCGCCCAGACCGCCGAGAGCGCCAGGATCGCGCCGACCGACAGGTCGATGCCGGCGATGGTGATCACGAACGTGGCGCCGATGCTGACCACTCCGGTGACCGCGGCCAGACGCACGATGGTCATCACGTTGTTGGAGTCGGCGAACCTGTCCCCCGCGGTGACGGTGCCCAGCACCGCGAGCAGGACCAGGGCCAGGATCAGCCCCATGTTCCGGCGCAGGCCCGCATCCAGCAGCCATTTCATCGCGCTGCGCCGCGGAGGCAGGCTTGGCGCCGGTTTCAGCTCGGTTCGGGCCGAGGTGCTCATAGTGTGGTCCCTTCCATCACGAGGTCAAGAATCTGGTGTTCGCTCAATTCACTGGCCGGTGCCCGGTGCACGATCCGGTTCTCGGACACGACCAGCACCTCGTGGGACAGCCCGAGGACTTCCTCGAGTTCGCTGGAGACCACGACGATGGCGATGCCGGCGCGGGAAAGCCCGGCGATGAGGTTGTAGATTTCGCTGCGCGCCCCGACGTCGACGCCGCGGGAGGGTTCGTCCAGCAGCAGCACACGGCAGCCGTGGGAGAGCCAGCGCCCGAGCACGACCTTTTGCTGGTTGCCGCCCGAGAGCGTGCGGGCCTCGCGGGCGGGGTCGGCCGGGCGCAGTTCCAGGTTCCGCACCTGCTCCATGCTGGCCTGGTATTCGCGCCGCTGGCTGGTGAACCCGGCGGTGGCGTAGCGCCCGATGCTGGCCAGGGTGAAGTTGGCGACCAGCGTGTCATCGAGCAGCAGCGCCTGGCTCTTGCGCTCCTCGGGGCACAGCCCCATGCCGGCGTTCACCGCCGAGACCGTCGAGCCGGGGCGCAGCCTCTTGCCGTCGATGGCGACGGTTCCGGAGGCTGGCTTGGTGGTGCCGTAGATGGCGCCCAGGATCTCCGAGCGGCCCGAGCCGACCAGCCCGGCGAGCCCCAGCACCTCCCCGGCGCGCACGGAGAAGGAGATCGGGTCGTGCCCCGGGGCCACGACCAGGTCGGTGACGGCGAGGATTTCGGTGGCATCCGGCGCGGGTGCCGCCACCGGCGGGAAGACGCTGGTGATCGAGCGGCCGGTCATGAGCTTGATGAGCTCGACGTTCGGGGTTTCGGACACCGGGAGGTTCGAGGCCACGGCCCGGCCGTCCTTCAGGACGGTGATGCGGTCCCCGATCACGCGGATCTCCTCGAGCCGGTGCGAGATGTAGATGACCGCGACGCCGCTGGCGGTGAGCCTGCGGACGGTGTCGAAGAGGTTGCGCACCTCCTCGGAGTCCAGGACCGCCGAGGGCTCGTCCATGATGATCAGCCGCACCTCCCGGGACAGGGCCCGGGCCATGGAGACGATCTGCTGGCCGGCCGCGGAGAGTGCGCCGGCCTCGAGAAGGGGTGAGATCTCCGGGTGCCCGAGGCTGGCCAGCAGGCGCGCGGCCTCGAGCTGCTCGGCCCGGCGCGAGCTGAAGCCGCCGCGGGATTTCTCGTGGCCCAGGAAGATGTTCTCGGCCACGGTGAGGGATTCGACCAGGTCGAGCTCCTGGTACATGGTGCCGATGCCGGCCTTGATCGCATCGTCCGGGCTGGAGAAGCCCACCTCCATGCCGTCGAGCAGGATCTGGCCCTCGTTGGGCTGGTGGGCTCCGGCGAGCACCTTGATCAGCGTGGACTTGCCGGCTCCGTTTTGTCCCAGCAGGCAGTGGACCTCGCCCGCGGACACCTCGAAAGAGACGTCCTGCAGGGCGATGATGCCCGGGAACCGCTTTTCGATCCCCCGCATTTCGAGCAGGTGCGCACCCTGCGGGGCGGTGCCTGTGGCTTCGTCGTCGCTCATAGTGATGGACGTTACACGGACTTATGATTATTGTCGAGCAAAAGTTGCCAGACATTCGTCATTAGTCGCTTCCGCGACTACATCTTCTGCCCGATATGCTTCACTTGTCCCATGGCATTGTCGATGATTCCCCCCAAGCCACCCATCCCCGGCACGGGTGCCGGAGAGCTGTTCCAGTATCTGCGCGACGGGCGCCCCCGCACCCGTTCGGAGCTGGCCGGCCTCACCGGCCTCTCCCGTTCCACGATCGCCGCACGCGTCGACGCACTGCTGGACATCGGGCTCATCGGCGCCGTCGGCCCCGCCGTTTCCTCCGGCGGGCGCCCGCCCTCCACCTTCGCCTTCGCCCCGGACTCGCGCTCCGTGCTGGCCGCCGACCTTGGTGCGGCCCACGGCATCGTCGCGCTGACGGACCTGGCCGGAAACGTCATCGACCACCTGCGCGCCGACGTCGACATCACTGCCGGCCCGGTGCCGGTGCTCGACTGGGTGGTGCGCTGCTTCAGCGACTTGCTGAAGCGCAACGGACGCGACGCCGCGACGCTCTCGGGCATCGCCATCGGCGTCCCGGGCCCCGTCGAGCATTCCACCGGCCGGCCCACCAAGCCCCCGATCATGCCCGGCTGGAACGACTACGACATCCCCGGCACCATCCACCAGCACCTTCGACGTGCCGGTGCTGGTGGACAACGACGTGAACATCATGGCCCTGGGCGAGCAGTCCTTCAGCTGGCCGGACACCGAAAACCTGATCTTCGTCAAGGCCGCCACCGGCATCGGCGTCGGGATCATCAGCGGCGGCGAGCTGCAGCGCGGTGCCCAGGGCTCCGCCGGCGACCTGGGGCACGTCCAGGTCCCGGGAGGCGCGAACACCCCGTGCCGCTGCGGCAACACCGGCTGCCTCGAGGCACTGGCCGGTGGCCCGGCCGTGGCCAGGAACCTGGCCGGCTACGGCATCGAGGTGGCCACCGCCTCGGAGGTCGGGAAGCTGGCCGAGGCGAACAACACCGCGGCCATCGCGGTGCTGCGCCAGGCCGGGCGCGACATCGGCTCCGTCCTGGCGATGTGCGTGAACCTGCTCAACCCCTCGGTGATCGTGCTGGGCGGGCGGCTGGCCAACGCCGGCGAACACGTGATCGCCGGGGTCCGCGAGCTGGTCTACTTCCGCTCCACCCCGCTGGCCACCCAGCACCTGGTCATCGTCGGATCGGCCGCACGGGAAATGGCCGGGGTGCGCGGGGCGAGCATGCTGGTGGTCCAGCACGTGCTCTCGGCCGCCGCCGTCGACGAACTGGTCCAGCAGCACGGGGCCCCGCAGCCCACCGCCGCGGCGCGGTAGCCGCAGCGCCCCGGGCACCGGGCACCGGAACCACCCGAAACCACCCGCCGCACCGAACCATACCCACCACCCAGGGGCCGGAAACGGCCAGGCCACAGGAGATCACCGACATGACCGCCACCGGTTCAACCCACCCCGTCACCCTGTTCACCGGCCAATGGGCCGACCTGCCCTTCGAACAGGTGGCGGAGCATGCCGCCGCCTGGGGCTACGACGGCCTGGAGATCGCGGCCTCCGGCGACCACCTGGACCTGAAGCGGGCCGACGAGGATGACGCCTACGCCCGGTCGCGGCTGGAGATCCTGCAGCGCCACGGGCTGGCGGTCTACGCGATCTCCAACCACCTCACCGGCCAGGCGGTGTGCGACGACCCCATCGACTTCCGCCACCAGGCGCTGGTGCGCGACTACACGTGGGGCGACGGGGATCCGGAGGGGGTGCGCCAACGCGCCGCCGAGGACATGAAACGTGCCGCCCGGGTCGCCCGCAAGCTCGGGGTCGACACCGTCGTGGGATTCACCGGGTCAAAGATCTGGCCGTACGTGGCGCAGTTCCCGCCGGTCCCCGCCTCGGTCATCGACGCCGGCTACCAGGACTTCGCCGACCGCTGGAACCCGATCCTGGACGTGTTCGACGAGCAGGGTGTGCGCTTCGCCCACGAGGTACACCCCTCGGAGATCGCCTACGACTACCACTCCTCCGTCCGCGCCTTGGAGGCCATCGGGCACCGGGAGGCCTTCGGCTTCAACTGGGACCCCAGCCACATGATGTGGCAGAATATCGACCCGGTCGGGTTCATCTGGGACTTCAAGGAACGGATCTACCACGTGGACTGCAAGGACACCCGGATGCGCACCCCCAACGGGCGGGCCGGGGTGCTGGGCTCGCACCTGCCGTGGGGAGACCCGCGCCGCGGCTGGGACTTCGTCTCCACCGGGCACGGGGACGTGCCGTGGGAGGACGCGTTCCGGGCGCTGAAGTCGATCGGCTACACCGGGCCGATCTCCATCGAATGGGAGGACGCCGGCATGGACCGGCTGCACGGGGCCGGCCAGGCCGTGGAATTCGTCCGTTCGCTGCTGTGGAAGCTGCCCGAGGCCTCCTTCGACGCGGCCTTCAGCAACCAGGGCTAGCCGGTCCCGGGGCGCCCCGGTGGGCGCGCCGCCCGCGCCGGCCTATCGGTCGGTCTTGGCGACGCTGAGCAACAGCCCCGATTCCTCCAGCGCGGTGATCTGCGAATAGCCCGGGGGCATCGCCAGCAGGTCCCCGGTCCGCGCCTCCCAGGACTCGCCTCCCGAGTTCAGGCGGATCCGGCCGCTGAGCACCATGACCGTCGCCTCCCCCGGATTGATGTGCTCCTTCAGCTCGGTGCCGGCGGCCAGGCCGATGACCGTCTGGCGCAGCGTATGCTCGTGCCCGCCGAACACGGTGCTGGCCGCCCGCCCGCTCGAGACCGTGGCCGCGGTCTGCATCTGGGTGCGCGCGATGGCCGTCAACGAAAACTTTTTCATGTTCCTTCTTCCCCCGGCAATCTCTCCTGCCCAAGGATGGCCCGGGCGACCCGGGCCGGTCAAGGAAACATTTCCGGAACGCCCTGCGCGCCTGGCCCGGCCCGGCCCGGCGATCCATGGCCAATTCCCCGCTTCGGAGGTAGGTTGAAAGCAACCGCCGCGTATTTCCAGCGGCACGGCGAACCACAAACAACGGCACGGCGAGCGGGTCGGCCCACGGTGCCCCCGGGCCCCTCGTGCCGCGCAACCCGGCGTCGGGGCCCGGACCGACACCGGTGCATGTTCCGGGCACGATGCAGGGATTGGAGGTGGCGAGGGAACAAGGCACGCACCCGGCATCATCCACCGAGCACACAGCACCCGGCCTCCGGCACGGCGGCCGGCGGCATTCCCGAGAGGACCGCGCTTCCATGTCCAGCAACTCCTTCAATTCCCGCTCAACCCTTGACGTCGACGGGCAAAGCTACCAGATCCACCGCATCGACGCCGTCGAAAACTCCGCACGCCTGCCCTACAGCCTCAAGGTGCTGCTCGAAAACCTGCTGCGCAACGAGGACGGACGGCTGGTCACCAAGGACCAGATCAACGCGCTGGCTTCCTGGGACCCGGCCGCCGAGGCGGCAAACGAAATCCAGTACACCCCGGCCCGGGTGCTGATGCAGGACTTCACCGGGGTGCCCTGCGTGGTGGACCTGGTCGCCATGCGCGACGCGATGACCGCCCTGGGCGGGGACGCGAAAAAGGTCAATCCGCTGATCCCGGCCGAGCTGGTCATCGACCACTCGGTAATCGCCGACGTCTTCGCCCGCTCCGACGCCTTTTCCGTCAACGCCGACTATGAGTTCGCCCGCAACCAGGAGCGCTACCAGCTGCTGCGCTGGGCCCAACACTCCTTCGACGACTTCCTGGTGGTCCCACCGGACACCGGGATCTGCCACCAGGTCAACCTCGAATACCTCTCCCGCGTGGTGTTCACCCGCGAGGGACCCGACGGCACCGCCGCCTACCCGGATACGTTGGTGGGCACCGACTCGCACACCCCGATGGTCAACGGCCTGGGCGTGCTGGGCTGGGGCGTGGGCGGCATCGAGGCCGAGGCCGCGATGCTCGGCCAGCCCATGAGCCTGCTGATCCCGCAGGTCGTCGGGCTCAAGCTCACCGGCGAACTGGCCGAGGGCACCACCGCCACCGACCTGGTGCTCACCGTCGCGGAGCTGCTGCGCAAGATCCGCGTGGTGGGCAAGTTCGTGGACTTCTTCGGCCCCGGGGTCGCCAACGTCCCGCTGGCCACCCGCGCCACGCTGGGGAACATGTCCCCCGAATACGGCTCCACCGGTGCACTGTTCCCCATCGACGCCGAGACCCTTGACTACCTGCGGCTCACCGGACGTGCCGAGCACCAGGTCAAGCTGGTCGAGGCCTACGCCAAGGAACAGGGGCTCTGGCACGATCCAGAGCACGTGCCGGACTTCAGCCAGGTCGTCGAACTGGACCTGGGCACCGTGGTGCCCTCGCTGGCAGGGCCCAAGCGCCCGCAGGACCGCATCCCGCTGGCCGCGGCCCAGGGCGCGGTGCGCCGGCTGCTGGCCGGTGACACCCATGAGGAGGCCATCGCCGGAGGGCTGGACGACGCCTCGGCCGAATCCTTCCCCGCCAGCGACCCGGTGGCGATCAGCACCCGGATCGAACGCGACGAGCCGCCGCACAACTACGCCGACGAGGAACCGGCCATCACCTGGCCGTCCAAGCCCACCAAGATCCACCTCGGGGGCAACTCCGAGACCCTTGACCACGGCTCGGTCGTCATCGCGGCCATCACCTCCTGCACCAACACCTCCAACCCCACGGTGATGCTCGGGGCGGCGCTGCTGGCGAAGAAGGCGGTCGAGAAGGGGCTGCGCTCCAGGCCGTGGGTCAAGACCACCCTGGCCCCGGGCTCCCGCGTGGTCACCGACTACTACAACCGCTCCGGGCTGACCCCCTACCTGGAAACCCTGGGCTTCAACCTGGTCGGCTACGGCTGCACCACCTGCATCGGCAACTCCGGCCCGCTGATCCCGGAAATCAGCGAGGCGGTGAACTCCCACGACCTCTCGGTCGCCTCGGTGCTCTCGGGCAACAGGAACTTCGAGGGCCGGATCCACGGGGAGGTGAAAATGAACTTCCTGGCCTCCCCGCCGCTGGTCATCGCCTACGCGCTGGCCGGCTCGATGCACGTGGATCTGCTCAACGACTCCCTCGGCGAGGACACCGAGGGCAACCCGGTGTACCTGCGTGACATCTGGCCCACGAGCGCGGAAATCAAGGAGGTCGTCGACGCGAACCTCGAGGCCTCCATGTTCACCAAGGGGTACGCGGACGTCTACCACGGGGACGAGAACTGGCGCTCCATGCACATCCCGGAGGGTGACCAATTCGCCTGGGACGAGTCCTCCACCTATGTGCAGTCCCCGCCGTACTTCGACGGGGTGGGCCCGGAGCCCGAGCCCATCAAGGACATCTCCGGCGCCCGGGTGCTGGTGAACCTGGGCGATTCGGTCACCACCGACCACATCTCCCCGGCCGGCGCGATCCGCAAGGACTCCCCTGCCGGGAAGTACCTGCAGGAAAAGGGCGTGGCCCCGGCGGACTTCAACTCCTACGGCTCGCGGCGCGGCAACCACCACGTGATGATCCGCGGCACCTTCGCCAACGTGCGCCTGCGCAACAAGTTGGTCCCGGGCGTCGAGGGCGGCTTCACCCGGCATCTGCCGGGCACCGAGACCACGACCATCTTCGATGCCTCGAGCGCCTACCTGGCCGAGGGCACCCCGTTGGTGGTGCTGGCCGGATCCGACTACGGCTCCGGTTCCTCCCGGGACTGGGCGGCCAAGGGCACGCTGCTGCTGGGGGTCAAGGCCGTGCTGGCCACCTCCTACGAGCGGATCCACCGCTCCAACCTGATCGGCATGGGCGTGCTTCCGCTGCAGTTCCGCGACGGGGAAACCGCCGACTCCCTGGGCCTGACCGGCGAGGAAGTCTACTCGATCGCCGGGCTGGCGGGCACCGAGAAGCTGCCCGGCGAGGTCTCCGTGACCGTCCAGGACGGCGACGCCGCCCGTGAGATCACCATGGCCGTGCGCATCGACACCCCGGCCGAGGAGGCATACTACCGCCACGGCGGCATCCTGCAATACGTGTTGCGCCAGCTGCTCGACGCCTGAGCGGTATCTTCGGGCGGGCTTCCTTCATCGCGAAGGATGCCCGCCCGCGCCCCTGGCACCATCCGGCCGGCCGTAAGAACCCGCCGACTCCCCCGTCCGCCGCATGCCGGCTTCGCTGCACGCGGGCTGCTCGGCGAGCCGGGAGGCCCACGCACGGGCCACGGCAGACGGGTTCGACAAATGGAAGGACGTCCTGCCACAGCGCAACGACGACTGCCCGGAATCCATCCCGGTGCAACGCGCGGTTTCCCAAGCCATCGAGCAGTCGGCGTCGGGGATCCTGGCAAAAAAGATCGACCCCCACCTATATAGGTGGCTTGGGGAGCCCCCCGGTGTCGCGTGCAAGGCAACCAATGTATTTTTTCGGGTTGTGCGGTCTTGGTCATTGGTGGGAAACGAGCGGGTATCCAATCGGACGTCCGATCATGGTTTTGGGTGTATCGTTTAGCCCCCGCCATCACCGGGCTTTTTCTCGGGTAGGGTATACGGAACACCAGAAATTGAGTGATTCCAACAATGCAGGTCAACGTTCGATTTGCCCGTTTGGGGACCCCCTTACGGAACGCTGCAGAAGCCTTTTCCGGATACCCCCCTTACGGGAAACGACTGCCCCCGTGGCAATGAGACGCTCTTTCTGATGCCCAAAGCGAAGCAATGCCAGAGGTAACAGGCGCGACGAGGCTTCCACAATAATGCCGAGTTGCTCGTCGCGCCCACACTGTCACCGGTGACTCTACGACGGCATCCTGGGGGTTGCATCCTTGATCACCGTCTGGTCCTTCAGAGTGATGATGTAGGAAATCGCCGGAGCGGGTCCGCCGTTGCCCTCCACCTCGTCGCCAAAGGCCCTTCCCGGCCACCAAGCGGCGTATCGGCCGTCCTGTATGGTGGCTTCGACCAATTGGCCGTCGGGGGTCGTAATCGTTATGGCGGCCACGTCCTCCCCCACGTTCCCGTGGGTCAGGGCAATCTCGGGGCGATCACCGAACCCGAAGATGCTGCCACCGCGAAACTCCGCCATGCTTCCCTCGGAGAATTCCCCGGCAACCGGGAGGAAACCCTGGTCGCCGCCACCTTGGCTGACATCAATGTCGTTGGCTTTCGCGGCCCCGACAGGCAGGTGGGCCAAGCACATACCTGCCATGTGTTCTGTAGTGGTGTACAGCAAGACCACCCATTCACCCCGTCGTTCGGCAAGGTCCAATTGCGGGGAGGCCAGGTCCAGGCGGCCACGGCAGGCCGCATCGGCCACGGCCCTATCGGGGCTACTGATGGAACCCGGCACAGCGTTCCATGACGCATACGCCGCATCGTTGCCACCCGCCCCCGGTAGGAGCACCACGGTTGCGGTGATGGCAGCCACCGCGGCCAGGGCAAGTGGGGCCGCCATCCGACGTGCACGTCTGGATCGGCGTTTGCCGATAGCACCGATCGGGGCATTCCCGGTTTCCGGATCGCTCGCGAGAATTTGCTGCAATCTTGCATTTGCCCTGATCTGTCCGGCCTCGTCCAAATCGCCTTGGGGCGCAGAATCGAGGAGTCGAAATGCGTCTAGTTCCGCGTACTTGTTCTTATCCATGTCAGTCACTCCGTCATGAGGGGTTCGGCGAGAGGTGCCGGGAAGGGAGATGCGTCGAGTTCGCGGCGCAACGATTTGCGCGCACGATGAAGCCGGATGCGGTAGGCCGCCGAAGATATCCCGAGCACCTGGCCCGCCTGCGGCGAGGGAAGGTCTTCCCAAATGGCAAGGGCCAGGACTTCTTGGTCTTCGGGGCGCAGTCGTTGCCAGGCCGCGGCCAGGTCGATGCGTTGGTGCGTCAGGTCGGCTTCGGCGTCAGTGAAGGTCGGTGTCTGGGCCGCGACCCGGACCGCCAGTGCTCCTTGGCGCATCTGTCCGCGTTGGTTGTTGAGCAGGCAGTTGCGCGCGGTTGCAAACAGCCAGGCCCTGGCGTCGCCGGGCTTGGCCGGAAGGTCGTCCAAGCGCCGCCATGCGACCAGGAAAGCCTCATGGACGATGTCCTCAGCGTGGTCTGGACCGGCCCGGCGTTGGATAAACCGCAGAACATCGGTATAGGCCAGTTCATACAATCTGGAGAACCGTGCCTCCCGGTCCTGCTTCGTTTCTGGGGTGCTCATACCTATACATGTCCGTCCGGCCAGCGTTGTTACCCCGAGACGGGATCCAATTTTTGTGGACCCGGTCCATGCCCATGAGCGGGCCACGGACCGTTGACGAAACCGCTCATTCCCGAAGCCGGCGCACGCTGCAAGCCCAGGAATCCCACTGGTCAATATAGCCGGACCTCACCACGGTCCGAGAATCGGTATCGATGATATCCCTTACCTCGTCTGCAGATTTACTCTGGCGCTTTGCCGTCCCGTAGAGCGTCCAGCTTGCGGAACGTGCGCGTTGAACCCAAGAAACGAATTTCAGCTAATCGCAATCGCATCCTGGATTCGTGGGGTTTCCGGGGCATCGCGGTGGAAACCGCGCGGGCGATCAGGGTGCGGCGGGCCGAGTCGATATCGTGCAGGTGATGCTGCGGGGCGCCAAAGAAAGCCAGAGGTTTCGCGCCTCCCAGCAGATGCGCTTGACCTCCTGGGAAGTGCCGTCATCGTGTGGAACCGTCGTCAGCACGGAGACCCTGATATCGGTATAGTCCTGGTCCACGATTTCCCGAGTTCCAACAGATTCGACCGTTTCAACCTTTTCGATGCGGTTCACGATCCACTGCATTTTTTCTTCCTCGCTTAGCGACACAGCGGAAATCAATGTGCCCGTATGCCTCAGCGGCTCGGGGTTTTCCTTGGCCACGATCACGGCGAGTCCTGCCGATATGCCCACCGCCAAAAAGGCAATCCCCAGAAGCAGGGCGATCATTTTTAGGAACGCAATTGGCCTCGTCATCGCCTAAGCCTATTTCAATGGTCAGTGTTCAACAGGCTTTGACGGCGGTTGATGGCTTCGGGACCGCAGCGCTGCTTCGGAACCCCTTTCGTTCCGCAGAGGCATCGGCTATACATACGCGGGGCCCTGCCACCCGTGAGTTCGTGTCCGTTAACCTTCCCCTTACGGACGTGCCAGCGCAGTGCCGCCATCTTCGGATCTGAACACTGAACCGAAAGTCGCGTAACTACGGATGTAATTGAAAAATGAATCGATCATCGGGAGACCAAAGATGCAGGTCATCGCAACGGTAACCGCGTAGCCAAAGCTGCCCTTTTACTGCACGGAGGTAGAAACCTTTTGGATACTCATCGTCGTCGCTAAGCGTCGGGGCGGCCACTGTGTAAGAACCATCGGGTGCATGGCCTCGACTCATCAGGAGGTCTGTAGACGATTCCTGTTTGGCCATCGCTAGACGTAGATATGGGCCAGCGGTCGGAGGACAAAGTTTCAATCCGTGCGTTTGAGCCGCGTCGAATACTTGCGAAAGTGTTCCGCCATCTGGCAAGCCTAAATCACTCACGCTGCGTTCAACCACGCTAATAACGAGTTGCGTATTGGCATCGCAAAACACCGCATCGTCGAGCAAAATCTGTGCATGGACGTTGAGCTGTATCTGCTGCAAGCTGAGTGCGGCGATAAGGTCACACCGAGAAAGCCCACCAACCGCAACTTCAAGCGAACCGCCATCGGGACGAGTGTCTAAGTCATGCACACGTTCAGCTTATAGTGGGCGATTCGCACATAGCGTTCCTCTAACGGCGCCCACGCATGATTTCATCTGCGCCAGGCAGCCCGCCTACATCACGATGTGATGACGGTGGGCACCCCGAGGCTGACGATGTGGGAGATTCTGCAAATGAGACCTCGAATCGCCTTCGCTGGCCTCCTCATTGGGACGCTGGCAGTTTCTGGGTGTGTCAGGTCGTTTCCGGGCGATCAGAAGCTGCCTCAGGACCTTTTCAACGCGGCTCGCCAGTCAGAGCGAGCACCAGTTGGATTCCGAGACGATGTACGCCGAAAATCGTGCGGACAGGTGACGCTCGATCAGGGCGAACGGATTCCTGCTGATGCGGTCGACTGCGTGGATTCCGCAATAGGCCGTCTGGATGCGGAGCTCGCCGTCGTCTCTCTCACCATCGAAGGGGATCCGATTGTGGATTTCTATCGCACTTCAACAGGCGTTCCAGGGGTGGAAGTATTCACCGATGGTGAGTTCGACAGATATGGGTCGACGATGTGGATGCACCAGGATTGCCCACAAACGACCAGTCTCACATCGCTGCAGGGATGCCTTGAGATCTAGTCAAACAGGTTTCGTTTCGTACGCCCCGCTCCTCCAGCAGGAGGCTCGGCTTACGGGCGCACCAGATCTGTGCAGCGGACTTCGGACACTCAGCGCAGTCGCCTTCGGAAGATTCCACGGGTCAACGATTGACTTGCCCGTTTGGCGACCCCTAGCGGAACGCTCCGAAATTCCGAGCCGGACAAACCGATTGCGGGACGAAGAAACGGATTCGGCTACGAAGATGCGCGCTTCGTGGTTTCCCGACTGCAGCGGGCTGTCAAAGTCTCGCCAAACGCGATGATCTGTGCTCTTCTTAAGGCCAGCCCGTCAATTGAAACGTCCAGTTACTCGATGGAAAGGCCAAGATGATGAAACATCCCCTCAGAAGGTTGGCGCTTGTCGTGGCGGCAACTCTCGCGCTCGTCATGGGCGGTGCGTTGCCGGCACCGGCCGTCACGGGCGGCCAGCCGGACGGCAGCAATCACCCCAACGTCGGCCTGATCGTTTTCTACGACATGGCGGACGGCCTGCGGTATCGCTGCTCGGCGACCCTGATTTCACCGACTGTGCTGATCACAGCGGCGCACTGCACCGAGGGAACCGCCGGGGTGACGCTGGTGACCTTCGAATCAGTGATCGCGGAGGAACCACCGAGTCCGTTACCCGCGGCAGCGGATCCGGGAATCGGCTACACCCCTGCAGACCTCGAAGCGGCCGGTTATCTGTGGGGAACACCGATAGCGCATCCCGAATATTCGGATTTCACGGATATGGCCAACTGGAACGACGTGGGAATCATCGTGCTCGATGAGCCGGTCACCAACATCGCCCCGGCAGCGCTCACTCCGGTGAATTACCTGGACCGGTTCGGGCAGCCCGTTTTGAACCGGACGATCTTCGAGGTCGTCGGCTACGGCACCGAGGTGCGCAAGCCGGAGACCGGTCCGCAGAAGCCGCAGCCGATGTCCTACCCGTTGATCCGCCGCTACACCACATCTCCTGGACAGAAGCTCACTCCGCAGATCCTCCAGCTTCAAGGCAACCCCAACGATAACCGCGGCGGTGGCGGGACCTGCTTCGGAGACTCCGGTGGTCCTGTCTTCCTCAACGGCTATCTCGTGGCAGTGACCAGTTACACCTATACCTCGAACTGCCGTTACCTCGGTGGGTATCAGCGGGTGGACATCCCCGTGGTGCAGGATTGGCTGGCCCCTTACCTGTAACTGCCCCGCTGCGCAGGGCATGGGAGAAGCCTGATTTTCTGGCCACACCAGCACGAGGCGAATGTCTTGGTCATTGACCCAACCTGTCTGGTGAGGGTTCCCCTACGGACTGGCTCTGGGTGGCTTCCACTCGCCAGCTGCAGTCCAGTGGCCACCTGGCTCATCTCACCCCTGGCCTACGATATTTTCCGTTTTCTGCGTCGACCCGAAGGGAAGCCACTTAACTGCTGCCTAACTCATCCTGGTACCGCGTGACTTGAAAAATTCCGGTGCAGCAGCGCTGAAGGCCAATACACAGATGGCGAGGAACTCCGCGGATGCGAATTCCACGGAGTTCCTCGCTGTCTGCTTACCTGAATCAGCGCTTCAATACGGACTCTCGGGAAGGTACGCCAAGCGTCGAGTCGGAGGACTTGCGTGATTTCACCAGCATCACGACGAACAGGATAGCCAGCACATCAGCAATCATCAGCATGATGAATGAGGCATGAGCTGCCATCCACATCAAATTAGCATCCGGAAGCATCTGGGCGGGATCGATACCGGCGGATGTCTCCATTCGATCGATGGCTGAGCTGTCCGCGATTTGCCAGAGAACGAAAAATGCCACGACCGCAACATTTAGCCCCAGCAGGGTCAAGCCGCTGAGGACCGCCAGAATCTTCTTGATACTTTTTGACATTTGCACTCCTAGTTACAGCTGTTCCTGACGAAGCACCAGCAGCCCCGGTCGGGCAACTTTGAGTCCAAGCCGCATTATTCCTTATTTGGCGCACGCAAGCTCACAACATCGAAGTGGCAGTAGAACTGATTCTCCATTGATCTTGTGTCGGGATTTGGCCAACCGCTGCGCGGGGTCTTGTTCAGCGTTTCCGGTCAAGAAGCCCAGCGCGTTGCGGAGTGGATCGGTTTTAGTTCCAGTCCAACCAAATGACTCGTCGAAGCATGGGATGACAAGCCGGCGGATTGGGCGTGCTTCTTCCACGCTCCGGAACATAGATTGCTTCCGGGCTCGGAGGACCAACACCGGGACGAAGAGGATTGAAACGGCTACACCGGACACGGTGAATGACCTTGCCCGTTGTGCAAGACCACTCGCGGACCCCTACGGTGTCGACGGCCCGGATGCCTGAGAGTCTGGAGCGGCGCGGCTGATGACCACCAACGAGCCGAAGGGCCCGCGCGTTTTCGGCTCGTGTTGACGGAGGTGGTATGCAAGAATCTCACCTAAGCCGGCAGTCCGTCGGCGGGGGGATCAACTAGGGAGCACTGCACATGGGCGCATGGGATGTATCGGTCTTCGGGAATGACGACGCCGCCGACTTTGGGTACGAATTCGATGAGGCGAACACCGCAACCGAGGTCGCATCGGTGATCGAGGAGGCCCTGGACACGGTCCTTCGCTCCTCAGGCGAGGTGGAGGGCTCGGACGGGGCCACGGGATTGGCGGCCGCCGCACTGGTTGTCGCGTGGAGTGAACCGGAGCTGCTGGCTGAGGATGAAAACTACGCCCCCCAGCCCTGGCCACGCAGCACGGACCCCCTGCCCGAACACCTTGCCGCCAAGGCCGCGGCAGTGCTGGACCGCATGAAGGACCCTGAGGACAACGAGCTGGGTGAACTCTGGTCGGAATCGGGCCAATGGGAAGACTTCACCACGGAGCTCTCCCGCTGGCGCACGCGGCTCTCATAATCACCACTACCTCGGGCAACTCCCCCCATGCGCCCAAGAACAAGCCTTTCCCTTTGTCCCGGTTGGGATTCCCGTAGCGGATGCCTTGGCCGGGCAAAACGCTTCGAACCCGGGACCGCCGCCTCCGGAAAACGACATGGCAATCACCCCTCTGGGACATCCCTGGTAAGATCGCCCCCCTGCTTCCCACGTTTCACCAACCACGCCGCGGAAGCTGCATTCCTGCGCGCGCAAGCGGCAACCCGGACCACCGGCGCCGGCTCCGGAACCCATTGCGCAGGGCCTGAGAACCTGGGCATACTCGAGGAATGATCCGTTCCGTTGCGGTCTTGTCCGACATCCATGGGGTGCTTCCGGTGCTCGAGGCGATCCTGGCCGAGCCCGCGGTGGCGGCCGCCGACCTCATCGTCGTCACCGGGGACCACGCCGCCGGACCGCAACCCGTCGCGGTCCTGGACCGGCTGGCGGCCCTGGGGCAGCGGGCCGTGCTGGTGCGCGGCAATGCCGACCGCGAGCTGGCGGCCGTCGCCCGGGGCGCTTCGATCGAGGTTCCGGACGACGTCGTCCCGTGGGCGGCCGCCCAGCTGGGCCCGAAGCACATCACGATGCTGGAGCAGCTGCCGCATCCGGTCACCCTCGAGCTTGAGAGCTTTGGCCCCGTGGTGTTCTGCCACGGCACCCCGCGCGACGACGAGGAGGTCGTACTGGTGGACACCCGGCTGGAGCGCTGGGCCGAGGCCTTCGCCGAGCTGCCCGACGAGGTCCGGACCGTGGTCTGCGGGCACACGCACATGCCCTTCGTGCGGCTGGTCGACCGCCGCCTGGTGATCAACCCCGGCAGCGTGGGCATGCCCTATGGCCGGTCGGGCGGCAACTGGGCGCTGCTGAGCGAAGGCGCCGTGTCCCTGCACCGGAGCATCATCGACGTCGAGGAGACCATCGCCCAGGTGGTCGCGGGTTCGACGTACCCGGGGCGCCGGAAATGGGCCGAGTTCTTCATCCGTTCGGCCGCGAGCGACGCGGAGGCACTGGCGGTGTTCGGCCCGCGCGACGGGCGTACCCCTTAGGGCGGGGCCGCAGCAACCACCGGCCCGCTATGCGTGCACAATCGGTGGCGTGGCCGGGGGAAAACGGTAAGCTGGAATCACGGATGAAGACGTACATCTTTGTGGAATCGCCCGGGAAGGCGGAAACATCATGAGTATCGGCGCCGGAATTTTTCTTTTTGTCATTGGTGCGGTGATTCGCTTCGCACTGAACGTCGAGGTGGACTGGCTGGATCTGCCGCTGGTCGGGAACCTCTTGATGGGAGCCGGAGTCCTGGTCTTTGTGCTGGGGCTTGTCTTCGCCTTCCGCCGTCGCCGTACGGTTGCCACGCGCCGGACCGTGAACGGCGGCGGGGCCGACGGGATCACCAAGACCACCCGCGAGGTCGACGACACCAACCTCTAGGCGCCGCCGCACCGCCCTTGTAATCAGGAAACGACCCCGTGCGCGGTTCCTGTGCGGAGCCGCCGGCGGGGTCGTTTCTCTGGCCATGTCGAAGGAACCAATAGGACTATTCGAAATCCACCTGTCCGCGGCGCGGCGGAACCGGAGCGATGTGGTCGCCGGCAGCGGCCACCAGCTGGACTTCGTTCATCCGCGGTGCGGGTCCGTCGGCCGAATGCAGGATCCACGGCCCGACCATGAGGTAGGCGGCATCCCCTTCCGCGGCGGTGGCCACGCCGGTGACCACGAAGTCGCCATAGGGCGCCTGGGTGAATGCCGCAACCACCAGATCGCCGTGCGCGATCTTCCCGGCCGCAATCGGGGTCGGCTCGAAGTCACCCTCGAAGACCGCGGGAAAGGCCCTGACCCCCGCATCCGGTTGGCGCTGCCGCAGCGGCTCGCCGTCCGCGGACTTGGCCGCCTTCGCCGCGGCCGCGGCGTTCAACCCGCCGACCATCAGGTCGTCGAGCACTGTCAGGTGTGCCGCCCCGGTGACCAGGAAGTTGCCGTAACGCGCGTTCTTGAACAACACGGAGACCACCTCCTCGCTCTCCACCAGTGCGAAGGCGGCCTTCATGCCCGCAACATCCCGCTTTGACGGCCCCTTGATAAAGGTGTCCACCCCTGCTCCGTTCCCTCTGTGTACGTTTGTTGTGCTTCAATCCCGGGCGTCATCGCTGCCGGCCGGTGGTGGGTGCGGGCCCAGGCCGGGCCCGGACCCTACTTCGTGTCCTGCTCCGCCAGTGCCTTGATGATCTGCGGCAGCAGGCCGCGGAACGCGCGCCCGCGGTGGCTGATCGCGTTCTTTTCCTCGGCCGTCAGCTCCGCCACGGAGATTTCGTGGCCCTCGGGGCGCAGGATCGGGTCGTAGCCGAAGCCGCCGCTCCCGCGGCGTTCGTGCAGCAGCGTGCCGGCCAGGTGCCCCAGCTCCACCGCGACGTGGCCGCCCGGGGTCGCCAGGGCCGCGGCGCACACGAAGGAGGCGCCGCGGTGATCCTCGGCAATGTCGCCGAGCTGGGCCAGCAGCAGGTCGATGTTGGCCTCGTCGTCGCCGTGCTTCCCGGACCAGCGTGCCGAGAAGATCCCCGGGGCCCCGCCGAGCACGTCGACAGCCAGCCCGGAGTCGTCGGCGATGGCGACCAGGCCGGTGGCCTCGCACACCGCGCGGGCCTTGAGCAGGGCGTTGCCCTCGAAAGTCACCTGGTCCTCAACGACATCCGGGGCGCCGACGGCACCGGCATCGACGACCTGGGTGTCCACGTCCAGGCCCGGCACCTGCCCGCGCAGCAGCTCGCGCAACTCGCGCAGCTTGCCCTGGTTGTGGGTGGCCAGCACCAAACGCGGGGCGGCACCCATACTCAGAGCCCCAGGGTTTCGGACTGGATACGGGTCAGCTCCGTGGTGCCCACCAGGGCGAGGTCAAGCAGGGAGTCGAGTTCGGCGCGCTTGAACGGCACGCCCTCGGCGGTGCCCTGCACCTCGACGAAGTCGCCGGTGCCGGTGACCACGACGTTCATGTCGGTCTCGGCGCGCACGTCCTCCTCGTAGGGCAAATCGAGCATCGGGACACCGTCGATGATGCCCACGGAGATCGCGGCCACCGAGTCGGTGAGCACGGTCGCGTTCTTCTTCACCAGCTTGTTCTCCTTGGCCCACTCGATGGCCTCGGCCAGCGCGACGTAGGCGCCGGTGATCGCCGCGGTGCGGGTGCCGCCGTCGGCCTGGAGCACGTCGCAGTCAAGCACGATGGTGTTCTCGCCCAGCGCCTTGGTGTCGATGACCGCGCGCAGCGAGCGGCCGATCAGCCGGGAGATCTCGTGGGTGCGCCCGCCGATCTTGCCCTTGACCGACTCGCGGCCGTTGCGGGTGTTGGTGGCCCGCGGCAGCATCGCGTACTCGGCGGTGACCCAGCCGGTGCCCTGGCCCTTGAGCCAGCGCGGCACGCCCTCGGTGAAGGAGGCGGTGCACAGCACCTTGGTGTTGCCGAATTCGATCAGGGCCGAGCCCTCGGCCTGCTTGGACCAGCCACGGGTAATGGTGATCTCACGGAGTTGGTCGACGCCGCGCCCGTCGGCGCGCACTGCTGCTGTGGTGGATGCTGAAGTCATGGCTTCAAGTCTAGTCGGCGCGTGGCCGGGGCCGGGCACGCCCGCGGCAGCGGAGCGCGCCCGCCGCCTCGCGGCTACCTGCGCGGGTTCCTGGTCTTGGTCCCGGGCCACTCCCGGTTCGGCGCCGAGCGCACGATGGACACCGGCGCGGTGGGCAGCGACTTCGGGGTGCCCAGCTGCGAGCCGGAGAACACCCCGTAGGTGACCCCGGAGACCGCCACGGCGATCCCGCCGTCGTAGGTCTCCTTGGCCTCGTTGACCACGGTGTTGATGTCGGTCCACACCGGGATGTGGGTCAGCAGCAGGCGCTCGACCCCGGCATCGGTGGCGGCCTGGCCGGCCCGCTTGCCGGTCAGGTGCACGCCGGTGATCCCGTCGTCGCGGCCCTCCTCGAAGGCTGCCTCGCAGAGGAACATGTCAGCTCCCTGCGCCGCCTCGATGAGTTCGGGGCAGGAGTCGGTGTCGCCCGAATAGGTCAGCACGCTGGTTTGCGGCGACCCGTCGGCGACCGGCTCGGTGGCCTCCACGCGCAGCGCGTAGGACTCCTCGATGGGGTGCAGCACCGGGTAGGGGGTGATGGAGAACGGGCCGATCTTCACCGGCTGGCGGGACTTCCAGTGCTGGAAGTCGTAGTCCGGGTGCATGCCCTCCTCCAGCGGCAGCCCGTAGGCGGTGGCCATCCGGTCGGCGGTGGCCGCCGGGCCGTGCACCAGCATCCGCTCGCGGCCCCAGCCGTTGGGGTCCCAGCGGATCGCCACGTGCATGCCGCACAGATCCATGCAGTGGTCCGGGTGCAGGTGGGAGATGAAGATCCCGTCCAGGTCCTTGATGTCGACGTAGCGCTGCAGCACGCCCAGCGCGCCGGAGCCCAAATCCAGCAGGATCTTCCAGTCGCGGGTCCCGTCGAACGCGGTGACCAGGTAGCAGGAGGCTGGCGACCCCGGGCCGGGGAACGAGCCGGTGCAGCCGATGATGGTCAGCTTCATGAGGCACTCGCTTTCGAAAGGGCCACCATCTGCGGGGTAACCATCGCAATGGAGCCGGTCGGGTAGTGGGCGGCCACGTTGTGGACCTGCTCGACCGCGAGGACCTCGGGGCCCAGGAAGCGTCGGGCCAGGATCTCAAAATTTGCCGCATCGCCGGTGGCGAGGAACTGGTGGGTGGGGGCCGCGTCGGCGGTGCGCGCCAGGTCGTGGCCCACCAGCGCGCGGTAGACGTCCTTCGCGGTCTCCTCGGCGCTGGAGACGAGGGTGACGTCCTCGCCCATGACGTAGGAAATCACCCCGGTGAGCAGCGGGTAGTGCGTGCAGCCCAGCACCAGCGTGTCCACGCCGGCGGCCTTGAGCGGGGCCAGGTATTCCTCGGCGGTGTCCATCAGCTCCTTGCCGGTGGTGATGCCGTTTTCGACGAACTCGACGAAGCGCGGGCAGGCCACCGAGGTGATGGAGTAGTGCGGGGCCGCGGCGAAGGCGTCCTCGTAGGCGCGCGAGCCGACCGTGGCCAGGGTGCCGATGACCCCGATCCTGCCGTTGCGGGTGGCGGAGACGGCGCGGCGGACCGCGGGCTGGATGACCTCGACCACGGGGATGCCGTAGCGGGCGGTGTAGCGTTCGCGGGCGTCGCGCAGCACCGCGGCGGAGGCGGAGTTGCAGGCGATGACCAGCAGCTTGACCCCGGCGTCGACCAGTTCGTCCATCACCCCCAGCGCATTGGCGCGGACCTCGGCAATGGGAAGCGGGCCGTAGGGCGAGTTCGCGGTGTCCCCGACGTACATCGTCGATTCCCCGGGAAGCTGGTCAATGATGGCGCGTGAAACGGTCAGGCCGCCGACCCCGGAGTCGAAGATCCCCAACGGGGCGTTTGCCCGGGGCCGCTCGGATGGTCGCTTATCGCTGGAGGACGCACTTGTCATGGTGTACGAAGCCTACGTGGTTTTGCGCGCGAACGGCCAGCACGCGCGACACACTGTATCCCAGCTCACAAGGACTTGAGCATGGCCTGCATCAGGGATTCCTGCAGCCAGGTGACGAAGTTGTAGACCAGTGCCAGGTATTCGTCGACGGTTTCGGCCTTCGACCAGTCGTCCTGCGCGTGGATCCGCTCGGCGTCTTCCTCGGTCGCCAGGCCCAGCCGCTGCGCCAGCACCAGGCGCACGTCGTTGACCGCGGCGGCGAAGCGCGGTGCGGTTTCGTCGGACAGCAGGATGGTTCCGGATTCCATCAGCAGTGCGGCCTCGCGCAGCGCCCCGATCTTGCGTTCGCGGATCCCGCGCTCGGAGAGCCTGCGGAATTCCAGCGACGCGGCTGCGTCGTCCGGATCCGCGTCCGGCAGCAGCCGCTTGGTGGCGGGGTCGGACGGGGGCGCGAAGTCCGCGCGGTGCGCGTGGGGGTCCAGCCCGACCATGGCCCACAGCGGATCCTCGTCCGCGGCGCGCTCCGGCTCGAGCAGGGTGATGACGTCCTGAAACAGGCCGCGGAGCAACTTGCGCTCGGCGGCTTCCAGGGAGGCGGAAATACCGCGCAGGGTGCTCTTGAATGCTCGTGCCACGGTTAGGCTGCGTCCGCCTTCGACAGGGTGGCCCACAGGCCGAAGCCATGCATCGCGGACACGTCGGCCTCGATCTTTTCGCGGTTCCCGGTGGCGACGACGCTGCGTCCCTCCTGGTGGACCTGCATCATCAGCTTCTCCGCCTTCGCCTCGGGGTACCCGAAGTAGGAGCGGAAGACGTAGCTGACGTAGCTCATCAGGTTGACCGGGTCGTTCCAGATGATCAGGAGGTAGGGCTGGTCCAGTTCGTGTGCTTGTGCCTGCTCCACGTGCTCAAGCACATCGGGCATCGCAGTCATGGTTGGCATACCTCCCATTCTACGACGGTGCGCCACCGAAGCGAACCGGATCGGTGCCGGCGCGTGCCGGGCCCTTCCCCCCTGCCCCGGGCGCCAAGCCCCACGCCCCGGAGCGCGCCGGGCCGACCCGAAGGCGGCAACGGGCCGATGCCGGGTCTAGAGTATCTACTAACGTTTGCACCGCCGTTGCCGGCCCATTCCGCCGCCACCTGCGGCGGGACGGGCCCCGGGACCAGGCTCCCGACGCCGGTGCGAACCGCCCGAGCACGCTTTCATCACCCCCGATACCCATCGCGAGGAGCCCAACGGCCATGTGGCAGCAGCCCACCTCACTGTTCACCGACCACTACGAATTGACGATGCTGCAGGCCTCCCTGCACTCCGGTGCCGCGCACCGCCCCAGCGTCTTCGAGGCCTTCGCCCGCCGTCTGCCCGAGGGCCGGCGCTACGGCGTGCTGGCCGGCACCGGCCGCATCCTGGAAGGCATCAAGGAGTTCCGCTTCGGCGACGAGCAGCTGCGTTTCCTCTCCGACACCAAGGTCGTGGACGCCGCCACGATCAAGTACCTGGAGGACTTCAAGTTCAGCGGAAACATCCACGGCTACGCCGAGGGGGAAATCTACTTCCCCTACTCGCCGGTGATGATCGTCGAGTCGACGTTCGCCGAGGCCTGCGTGCTGGAGACCTTCATCCTCTCCGCGCTGAACCACGACTCCGCCATTGCCTCCGCCGCCTCGCGCATGATCGCCTCGGCCGGCTCCCGCCCCTGCATCGAGATGGGCTCGCG
Organism: Arthrobacter sp. C2; assembly: GCA_024207135.1. Taxonomy (GTDB): domain Bacteria; phylum Actinomycetota; class Actinomycetes; order Actinomycetales; family Micrococcaceae; genus Paeniglutamicibacter. The sequence continues at coordinate 1,353,389 of CP042428.1, forward strand.
GCGCACCCACGAGGAATCCGCCGTCGCCGCGGCACGCGCGGCGATCATCGCCGGGTTCGACTCGACCTCCAACCTCGAGGCCGGGCACCGCTACGGGATCAAGACCGTGGGCACCGCCGCCCACTCCTTCACGCTGCTGCACGACACCGAGCGCGCCGCCTTCGAGGCGCAGGTCGCCTCGATGGGCGTGGGCACGGCCCTGCTGGTCGACACCTACGACGTGGAGCAGGGCGTGCGCACCGCCGTGGAGGTGGCCGGCCCGGGCCTGGGCGCCGTGCGCCTGGATTCCGGGGACCTGGTCGAACAGGCCCGCTGGGTCCGCGTGCTGCTCGATGACCTGGGCAACGAGAACACCCGCATCATGGTCACCTCCGACCTCGACGAATACGCCATCGCCGCCCTCCAGTCGGCCCCGGTGGACGCCTACGGGGTGGGCACCTCGCTGGTCACCGGCTCCGGGCACCCGACCGCCTCGATGGTCTACAAGCTGGTCTCGCGCCACGACGACGCCGGAAACTACGTCGACGTCGCCAAGGCCGCGAAGAACAAGGTCTCGGTGGGCGGGCGCAAGTACGCGGTGCGCCGGCTCAACGAGCGCGGCCGGGCCACCGAGGAACTCATCGGCGTGGGCGAGGTGCCCGCAACGGATGCCAACGACCGCCCGCTGCTGGAACAATTCGTGGCCGGGGGCCGGATCGACGAGGCCTTCACCGGCGCCGCCGGGGTGCGCCGCGCCGCGAAGCGCCACCGCGACTCGATCCTGGAGATGCCCGGCAGCTCGCGGCGGCTGCAGCGCGGCGAACCGGTGATCCCCACACGTTTCATCGACGAAAACTGACCACGAGGAGAAGCACACCATGAGCGAACCAAGCAGCACACCGGAAAACGCCTCGACGCGTGCCCTGATCATCGTCGATGTGCAGAACGACTTTTGCGAGGGTGGCTCGCTGGCCGTGGCCGGCGGGGCCGCGGTGGCAACGGCCATCGCCGAGCTGGTGGCCGCGCGGCACGAGAGCTACGCGGTGCTCGTCGCCACCCAGGACTGGCACATCGACCCGGGAAGCCACTTTTCCGAGGCACCCGACTACATCGACTCCTGGCCCGTGCACTGCGTGGCGGAAACCGCCGGGGCTGCGTTGCACCCCAACCTCGCCCCGGCCACGGCCCACCTGGACGCGGCGTTCCGCAAGGGCCGCTTCACCGCGGCCTATTCCGGCTTCGAGGGCCGGATGGCCCTCGAGGGTGCGGCGGTGGAGGACGAGTCCGGGCCGTTGCTGGGCGACTGGCTGCGCGAGCGGGGCATCACGTCCCTGGACGTGGCAGGGATCGCCACCGACCACTGCGTGCGGGCCACGGCGCTGGACGCCCGCACCCAGGGTTTCGAGACCACCGTCATCGCCCCGCTCACCGCAGCGGTGCACCCGCAGAACAACGACGCGGTCTTCGAGCAGCTGCGGGCCGCGGGAGTGACCGTGCTGACCCTCGGCTGACCGGCCCCCTGCCCAAGGAGGCGCGGTGCCTGCCCGGGATGCGAACTGCTCCCAAGCCAGGCACCGCGCCTTTGTCGTTCCCCGCGCCGCATGTCCCCCGCACGGCGGCGGGGAGGCGGGCGGCTACTTCTTGCCGATGAACCAGCCCTGCAGCTTGTCCAGCCGCGTCTGCAGCTGCTCGGCGTTGGCCTGGGCCACCGCGGGCCCGCCGCAGACCTCGCGCAGCTTGGTGTGGATGACCCCGTGCGGGGTCCCGGTGCGCGCGCTCCACGCCGAGACGTTCTTCGAGAGCGTCGAGCGCATCTCCATCAGCGCCCGGTGGTCCATGACCGGGGCCTCGGCGCTCTCCTCGTGCGCCTTGCGCACCTTGCGCCGCGAAACCTGCTCGGCCTGGCGCTGGCGCAGCAGCACGCCCACCTGGTCGGCGTCCAGCAGCCCCGGGATGCCCAGGAAGTCCTGTTCCTCCTCCGAGCCCACGGCGCCGCCGGTGCCGAACTCGCCGCCGTCAAAGAGCACCCGGTCGAAGGAGGCGTCGGAGTTCAGCGCCTCGAACTTCTGCTTGTTCAGCTCGTCGCTGGCCTTTTCCTCGCGGTTGGCCGCGGCGACCAGCTCGTCCTCGGGGTTGTAGTCCGGGTCCTGGAAGTGCTTCTCCGGGCGGTCCAGCGCGTGGTCCCGCTCGGTCTCCATCTCGTTGGCCAGGGCCATGAGCACCGGCACCGAGGGCAGGAAGATCGAGGCGACCTCCCCGCGCTTTCGGCTGCGCACGTAGCGGCCGATGGCCTGGGCGAAGAACAGCGGGGTGGAGGTCGAGGTGGCGTAGACGCCCACGCAAAGCCGGGGCACGTCCACGCCCTCGGACACCATGCGCACCGCGACCATCCAGCGCGAGTCCCCGGCGGAGAACTCGTCGATCTTCTTCGAGGCGCCGGCATCGTCGGAGAGGATCACGGTGACCTTCTCGCCGCAGATCTTCTCCAGCTGCTCGGCGTAGCCGCGCGCGTCCTCGTGGTCGGTGGCGATCACCAGGGCGCCGGCGTCGGGGACGGTACGGCGGACCTGGGTCAGCCGCTTGTCGGCGGCCTGGAGCACCGAGGGGATCCAGTCTCCTGCCGCATCCAGCGCCGTGCGCCAGGCGTGGGCGGTGATGTCCTTGGTGAAGCCCTCGCCGAGCTGGGCCTCCATCTCCTCGCCGCCGCTGGTCTTCCAGCGCATGTTCCCGGAGTAGGCCATGAACAGCACCGGGCGCACCACGTGGTCGCGCAGCGCCTGGCCGTAGCCGTAGGTGTAGTCGGCCTTCGAGCGGCGGATGCCGTCGGGACCCTCGGCGTATTCGACGAAGGGGATCGCGGCGGTGTCGGAACGGAAGGGGGTTCCGGTCAGCGCCAGGCGGCGCAGCGCGGGCTCGAAGGCCTCGCGGATGCCGTCTCCCCAGGACAGGGCGTCGCCGCCGTGGTGGATCTCGTCGAGGATCACCAGGGTGCGGGCCGCCTCGACCTTGGCCCGGTGCAGCATCGGCTTGGAGGCGACCTGGGCGTAGGTGACCACGACGCCGATGTAGTCAGCGCCGTGGCGTCCGTCGGAGTTCTTGAAGTTCGGGTCAAGGGCCAGGCCCACGCGCCCCGCGGCGTCGGCCCACTGCTTCTTGAGGTGGTCGGTGGGGGCGACCACGATGATGCGGTTGATGGTCTTCGCGTCGACCAGCACCTTGGCCAGGCGCAGCGCGAAGGTGGTCTTGCCGGCGCCGGGCGTTGCCACGGCCATGAAGTCGCGCGGGTTGTCGGTGAAGTACTTGTCCAGCGCCTCGGCCTGCCACGCACGCAGCTTCGGTCCGGTGCCCCAGGCCGCCCGTTCCGGGTAGGCGGGAGGAAGCCGGTCCTCCATGGGCAGCTTGTCTGCAAGTGAGAACAAGGTATCGGTCATGCATACACCTCCACGGCGCTAAAAATCTTCCCTGCCAGGGCGCGTGCCGGCGCGCCCGGGCGGGTTCGGGTCAAGACGTGTTGCGTGGAAGGAACTACTTCTTGCCCTTGTCGCCGCCGCCGGTGAGGCCCTCGTAGATTTCCTTGCACTCGGGGCACACGGGGAACTTCTGCGGGTCGCGGCCAGGAATCCAGACCTTCCCGCACAGGGCGATCACGGGGTCCCCGGAGAGCGCCGACTCCATGATCTTTTCCTTGCGCACATAGTGCGCAAAGCGTTCGTGGTCCCCGGCCTCGACTTCCTGGGCCGCTTCGGTGCGCTCGATGGTGGTGGCACCGCCGCCGGAGGTGGTGCGGGGATCATTGCGGAACGGATCAAGGGGCATGCTCATGTCCTCCAGTCTAACAAGCTAATCCCCCGGGTCGGTCGAACCCGGGGGTCCGCGGCGCATCGCGTGGGGCACATCAGCGGTTGGCCGCGACCGCCTGCATCAGCTCCGGGGCCCGGGCGTCGAGCCAGCGCCCGCCGAGGCGGATTCCGGCCACCAGCAGCACCGCGCCCTCCACCACGCCCACCGCCAGGGCGAGCCAGCCGAAGAGCGCGTGGTGCGTGAGCACCTGGGCCACCAGCAGACCCAGGGCCGGCAGCAGCAGCACGGACATGATCGCGAACGTCGCCAATTGCACCACGGCCATCCGCGCCCCGGCACCCGGTGGCGTCTTGAACGGGCTCTCCCCCGGCAGCGGGACCGCGTAGGTGAAGCGTGCCGAGGCCACCGAGGCCACGCCGAACCCGGACAGCAGCCCGCACAGCGAGATCCCCAGGATCGCCGGCAGCAGGTCCGTGCGGCCCAGGAACACCGGCGGCAGGATCGCGGCCAGCAGCGTCACCGGCAGCGCGAACACGGCGCAGGCCAGCACGCGCCCGGCCCGGTCGTCCACCCCGCGCACCCCGGTGAGCACGTGCAGCGAGAACGCGGTGGAGTCGTAGGAGACGTCGGCGGAGATCGCGAACGCCATCAGGATCCCCAGCAGCGGCCCCAGCACCAGCATCAGCTGCGGGTTCCCGGAGTTGGTGGAGGTGAACCAGATCAACACCGGCATCAGCGGGACGACCACGATGGAGGCGGCGTAGCGGGGGTCCTTGAGCCAATAGGTCAGGGCGCGGGCGGCCACCGCGCCGCGCGGGGTGGCCGGGAAGATGCCGAAGGCGCCCATGCCCACGGGCTTGGAGCCGGTGTGCGGCGCCAGCGGGTTTTCCATGGACTTGTGCAGCCCGCGCTCCCACGCCCAGAGCACCGCGCCCAGGTACGCCAGTCCCAGGACCAGGCGCGCCGCGCCCAGCCCCCAGGCCCCGGCGGCCAGGTCCCCGGGAAGCGCGGCGAAGACGCCCAGCGGGGTGAAGCCCAGCACCGCGGCCAGGCGCGGCAGCCAGTCCAGCACCGATTCGATGCCCTCGGCCGCGGTGCCGATGATCGGGCCCAGCAGGATCAGCGGGATGATCGCGATGATCCCGGCGACGTCGCGGAAGCGCCGCGAACCGGTCAGCCGGGCCATCGAGGTGGTGGTCAGCCGCGCCAGGGCCAGGCACATCAAGGCGCCGGCCACGCCCCCGGCCAGCGCCGCGAGCAGGGCCAACGGATCGCGGCGCCAGGCCAGGAGCTGCCCGCCGAGCAGCAGCAGCGTCAGCAGCCCCGGGACGCCGATGAAGCCCGAGAGCAGCAGGCCCGTGGCCAGCTTGGGCCGGGAGATCGTGAAGGTGGTGAAGCGTGCCGGGTCCAGGGTCAGATCGACGCCGAAGGCCACCAGCGGCACGATCGCCCAGCCCAGGGTGATCAGCGAGACCGCGCAGATGAGGATGGTGTTGGCCAGCGCGGTGTCCGCGTCGGCCAGCAGGGCCGTGCCGGCGACGGCGAAGACGACCATGCCCAGCCCGTAGAGGCCGCCGATGCACACGCCCACCAGCTGCCAGGGGCTGCGCCGGAAGGAGTTGCGCAGCAGCGCCAGCTTCAACCTCAGGAGGTGTGCAACCATGACAGGCCCTCGCTGTTCCCGCGCCCGCCGACCAATTGCACGAAGCGTTCCTCCAGGGAGACGCCGCCGCGCACCGCATCCACGGTGCCGGCGGCCAGCAGGTTGCCCTCGGCGATGACAGCCACGTGGCTGCACATGCGCTGGACCAGGTCCATGACGTGCGAGGAGACGATCACGGTGCCGCCGTGGGCGACGTAGTCCGCAAGGATCTCGCGGATGTTGGCCGCGGAGACCGGGTCCACGGCCTCGAAGGGCTCGTCGAGCACCAGCACCCGCGGGGAGTGGATCAGCGCCGTGGCCAGGGCGATCTTCTTGGTCATGCCCGCGGAGTAGTCCACGACCAGCTTGGCCCCGGCGTCCTGCAGGTCAAGCACGCGCAGCAGGTCCTCGGTGCGCTCGGCGACCGTGTCGCGGTCCATGCCGCGCAGCAGGCCGGAGTAGGTGACCAGCTGGCGCCCGGAGAGCCGGTCGAAGAGCCGCACCCCGTCGGCCAGCACGCCCATGGCGGCCTTGGCCTTCAGCGGTTCGGCCCAGACGTCGATGCCGGCCAGCCATGCCTGTCCGGCGTCGGGGCGCAGCAGTCCGGTGGCCATGGACAGCGTGGTGGTCTTGCCGGCGCCGTTGGGCCCGACCAGGCCGAAGAACGACCCGGCGGGGACGTCGAGGGAGATGCCGTTGACCGCGACCTTGTCGCCGAAGCGCTTGCCCAGCGATCGGATCGACAGGGCCGGGGTGCCGGGTTCCGCAGTGGAGTTGCTCATGGAATCGAAATTAGCAGTCGGCACGTGGTTTTGCCGTCATCCCTGCGGACTAATCCCGCCGAAGGTGCCGCCCCCGGGGATGACGGGCCTGGAATTTCGCCCGCCGGGGCCCGCTGCCCTGCTGGCCGGCGGGACGAAAAAGGGAGTGCCCACCGCGGACCCGGACGGGTTCGCGAAAGACACTCCCTGCTCGCCGAGCCGGGTCCGCGGGCGGCAGCGCGCGGGACCGGCTCGGCAAGGGATCCTAGAACAGGACGCGGGCCAGCTTCTGGCGCGAGGCAACCACGCGCTCGTCGGCCACCCCGACCACCGAGTACAGCTCGACCAAGCGGGCCCGGGCGGCCTCCTTCTCCTCGCCCGCGTGTCGGCCGATGAAGCCCACCAGCCGGGAGAAGGCGTCCTCGACGTGCCCGCCAATCAGGTCCATGTCGGCAACGTCCAGCTGCGCGGCCAGGTCGTCGGGGTTCGCTGCCCCTGCGGCACGCACCGCGGCCAGGTCCTTGTCCTGGGTGCGCATCAGCAGGCGCACCTGGTTCAGGCCGATGGCCGCGTCGTTGTCGTTGGGCTTCTCGTTCAGCGCCTGCTTGTAGGCGTTTTCCGCCGTCGGCAGGTCGCCGGATTCGATGGCGTCCAGCGCCGCCTGGTGCAGCGGCGGCAGCGGGGCCGGCGCGGTTGCGGCAGCGGTGGTGCCCAGCGGCGCGATGGTCCCGGCGACGCCGTGCTGGACACCCAGGCCCAGCAATTCCTCGATCAGCGACTGGATCTGCTGGACGTCGGCGCTGCCCTGGAACAGCGGCACCGGCTGGCCGTTGACCAGCGCGATGACCGCGGGCACCTGCGTGACCTGGAAGGCCTGGGCGATGGCGGGCTCGGCCTCCGCGTCCACGGTGGCCAGCGCGAGCGTTCCGCCCTTCGCGTCGACCAGCGAGGCGAGTGTCGCATCGAGCTGGACCGAGGCCGGGGAACGCGGGCTGCCCAGCGAGACGATCACCGGAACCTGTTGCGAGAGCGCAACGATTTCCGGGAAGAGTTCCTGGTTGACGGAGCGCACCCAGGTCGGGGCGCCGGCGTCCGCCGTGCCGGTGACCGGCTCCGGGTGGGGCGTCTTGAAGGCTGCCAGATCAATGGCGCCGCGCGAGGAGGGTGCAGTGGGTTCAGGCATGCTGGTGGTCATTCCTCTACTTTAGGCCGCTTGGCGCCCGGGTGGAAAACCCGTCCGCTTCCCGCTGACAAGCACACCGGCGCGGCGGGTCCCGGGGGCGGGGGCGCGGGACGATGCCGGGACCGGCTCCGGCGCCCCGCGGGGAGGGCGCGGAGGGGGCGGGCCACGCCAAATCCACCCGGGCCGCGCCGGTGGCATATCCTAGTGATTGGAAATCTCCCGCTGCACCGATCCCTGCCTCCAGGCACATCCCGACGGCAGCGTGGCAGCCCAGTTGCGGACGGGACGGCCCGTTCGATCGATCGAACACGGGGACGGCCCCGTGGAATAGGGTCCATCCCGTGGTTTCCCCCACTGCACGCTCCATCCTCACACGCCCCGCCATCGTGCGCCTCGCCGTCGGCTGGGGCGCCGTCCTCGGCCTGCTCCTGGCCGGCCCCCTGCTGGAACCGCCTGTTTCCGCGCCGCTGCTGGTCGGCGCGCTGGTCCTGATCATCGGCGTCATCCTGCTGTGCTCCTTCGGGGTGGTCCACGAGGCCGAACACCTGGCCCGCCGGCTGGGCGATCCCTACGGGTCCCTGGTCCTGACGCTTTCGATCGTGCTGATCGAGGTGGTGCTGATTTCCGCCGTGATGCTCGGGCCCGGCGAGCACGCCACCATCGCCCGGGACTCGGTGATGGCGGTGTCGATGATCATCCTCAACGCCGTGATCGGGCTCTCCCTGCTGGCCGGGGGCCTCGAGCACGGCGGGCTGGGGCACAACCGCACCGGCACCTCCGCCTACCTGGGGATGCTCATCGTCCTGGCCTCGCTGGCCTTCGTCCTGCCGGCACTGATCGGGAAGGCCGGCGCCTACACCCGGGGGCAGGAAATCCCCATCATCGTGCTGGCCCTGGGCCTGTACGGCTTCTTCCTGGTCCGGCAGATGGGCCGTCAGGCCGATGACTTCCGGGAAGTCGATCCGCGCGCGGCCCCGCCCGCCGACTCGCCGGCCGCCGCGGGCCCCGCGGCGGAGCGCCAATCGATCACCGCCGTCATTGCCGGGCACCGCACCGAGCTCGGGCTGCGACTGGGCCTGCTGGTCGTCACGGTCCTGCCGATCGTGCTGCTCTCGCACGACATGGCCACGCTGCTGGACGACGGGCTGGGCCGGGTCGGTGCGCCGGTGGCCCTGTCGGGCATCCTCATCGCCATGATCGTCTTCCTGCCCGAGTCGATCACCTCGGTGCGCGCGGCCCTGAACGGGGAGATCCAGCGGGTCAGCAACCTCTGCCACGGGGCCCTGGTCTCCACGGTCGGCCTGACCATTCCCGCGGTCCTGGTCATCGGCTTGCTCACCGGCCAGGCGGTCGTGCTGGCCGAAACCCCGGTCAACCTCATGCTGCTGGGCGTGACGTTGCTGCTGTCGGTGTCGACCTTTGCGGCCAAGCAGGTCACCGCGATGCACGGGGCCGCGCACCTGGTGCTCTTTGCCGTCTACGGCATCGCCGTATTCTCCTAAGGCGCCCCCGCCGGCTCCCGCGTCCTGGTTCACCGGGCCGGGGCCGGAAGGGTCCGGCAATCCGGGGGCGACGGACGCCGGCACGCAAAAAGGCGCGGTGCCGCCTAGCACGGGATCCGTTACCCCGTGCCGGTGGCACCGCGCCTTGCATGGAGGGACCCACAGGTCCCCCCGCTCCCCCGCCGAAGGGGGCTTGTGGCTACTTCAGCAGTTTCGCCCCCTTGGTGATGACCTCGGCGGCGACCACCGAGACCTTGTCCTTGGAGTCGGCGGCCGGGATGTAGATGAGCATCGGCTCGCCGTAGGTGATCTCGATGCCCTTCTTGGTTTCCTTTGCGTCGACGATCGTGGCGGTGGTGTCGTCCAGGCCGATGGTGCCGCCGGTTTCCTTGGGCTTCGCGGTGGTCGTGGCGGTGAAGTTGCCCGAGACCAGCGCCCCTCCGTCCGGGGTCGCCAACACGACGGTGTCCTTGGCGTTCACCTGGCGCTTGAAGGTGATCTTGGCGTCCTTGTTGGCCTTGACCAGAGCGTTCTGGTCCTTGGCGTTGAGCGTCAGGAACGCGTTCTTGGCGAACTTGTCCGCGTCCTTGGACTTCTCGTTGTCCATGAGCCCGGCCAGGCGCTCAAGCGCCGACTTCGGGGTCATTTCCAGGCCCTCGGCGTTGTCCTTGAGCAGCTTCACGGACTGGTCCCCCACGGCGATCCCGGGGAACGTCGAACCGGGCAGCATCGGGGTGGCGAAGGCGACCTTGTAGTTGTCCCGCGGCCCCGCCTGGGTCAGCGTGATGGCGGTGGGGATGGTGGAAGCGCCGGAGTCCTTCGCGGTGACGACCATCAGCGAACGCGGGAAGTGGGCACCGTCGTCGGTCGGCACGGCGGCCGAGCGGATGACGGTGGTGTCGATGGCCGAGGGGCCGTCGAGCTTGACCTTGTCGTTGCGGAGCTTGTAGTTCTGGCCGCGCAGCGTCTTCAGGGCGCCGGTGGTGCGGTCCTCGAGGTCCTTGGCGTTCTTGGACTTGTCGGCCTTGGCCACGGAGCTGGAAACCTCGGAAAGGATGCGCTCGAGCTGGGCCTGCAGCACCACCGGGAAGACCTTCTCGGCGTCCTGGACGGTGCCCTCGGCCGGGGAGGACGACGGGCTTGCGGCCAGCGCCGGCACGGAGGGAACCAGCGCCAGGGCCAGGATCGAGGCGGTCGCAACGACCTTGGCCACGGTGTTCGGCCCGCTCTTCCCCGGGGGCGTGGTCGGGAGCGAACCGGTCTGCGGGGCACCGGCACGGTCGGCGGCGCGGCGTCCTCCGCCGGTGGAGCCCCCGCGCGGCGTGGCGCGCACGGCGGCCAGCGCAATCCCGGCGACCAGCAGCAGGGCTCCGATGATGATCAGCGGCATGGAGTAGGGGGTGGCGGTGTCGCCGGGCCAGGTCACCGAGATGTCGGTGGGTGCAGCGGCCTTGCCGTCGGCTGCCAGCAGCAGCGTCCAGGAGCCCTCGTCGGGGTCCGTCCAGCGGTAGGTCATGGTCTTGTCGGCGTTCTCGGTGGCCTGGAACAGGTCCGCGCCGGCCGGATTCGGGACCTCGGCCTCGCCGGTTTCCGACGTGGATTCAAGCACGGTGTCGGCGGTGTTGATGCCGGAGATGGTGGTGTGTGCGGCCTTGCCGACCCACGCCTGTGCATCGGCGGATCGCACCAGGGAGGCGCTGAACTTGCCCTCGGCCTTGATGGTGATCTCCGTGGGGTGCCCGGCAACGGTTCCGATGCCGGATTCGAGCAACGTCACCGGCGCAGCCGCAGGGGCTTCGGCAAGGTGGGCGGTCAGCGTCTCGGGCGGGGCCCAGACGGTACGCTGGCCGATCCCCACCACCAGGGCTGCAAGCCCAAGAATGATAGCGATCGCTGATAAGATCTTTCGCACAATTACACCTAACGGATGGGGAGTCGAGATTCGGCCTCGGGCTGCCGCCCCGCGTCGTGGACTAAGGGTGGCACGCCATAAGTCTAACGAGTTGTTCCGCATCCGGGTTCCTTGATGTGGGTAGCACCACGCTGCGCACCGGTGAGGCATCGGCCACCATTTGCCGCATCCGACATCGGGGCCCAATGCCGACAAGAACCCGCCCCGGGTATTAAGCTCGGGGTTGTGACTACTCAAGACGGGGACGACGCAGTGCCTCCGGAAGCAACCGGCGGCCACGGGACCGCGCCCGGAGCCGACGGCCCCCAATCCCCGGGAACCCCGGGCACCGGGGACGTTTCCCGGGACGACACCCCGATTCAGGCACCGCCGGCGGGCCCGCGGCGGTGGTGGCGCCGTCTGCTGGGCACCGCGCAGCAGACGCTCGATGCCCGGATCAAGCCGCCGGCGAACTTCGGTTTCCCCCCCGAGCCGAAGCACGAGGCAGGCACGGGCATTCCGGGGGCGGATGTTTCCCCGGCCACCAACCCGATCGCCTTCGGATTCCTGTTCACGGTCGGCGTGGGACTGGCCCTGCTGGGCTTCTTCCTGCTGACCAACGTGGGTTCGCTGGTCATCTGGATCGCCATCGCCCTGTTCATTGCCCTGGGACTGGACCCGGTCGTGCGCTTCCTGGTGTCGCACGGGACCTCGCGGACCGTCGGGGTGCTGGTCACGATGCTGGCCCTGCTGGGCGTGGCCGCCGGGTTCATCGGCAGCATCATCCCCACACTCACCTCGCAGACGGCCCAGTTCATCGAGCGCGCCCCAAAGCTGGTCGACGACTTCCTGAAGTCCGAGCTTTTTGTCACCCTCGATGCGCAGTACCACGTCTCGGACCGAATCAGCCAGGAGATCGGGAAGTTCTTCTCCGACACCGGTGCCGTGGGCGGGATCTTCGGCGGCGTGCTGGGCGTGGGCAGCGTCATCGCCCAGGGCATGTTCGGCGTGCTGATCGTGCTGGTGCTGGCCATCTACTTCCTGGCCTCGCTGCCGGCGATGAAGTCCTTCTTCTACCGCATGGCCCCGCGCTCGCGCCGGGCACGGGTCGAGGAGCTGGGCGACACCATCACCCGGTCGGTGGGCAACTACGTCATGGGCCAGGCGTTCGTGGCACTGCTCAATGCCACCGTTGCACTGATCCTGATGAGCATCCTCGGGGTGCCCTTTGCCGCGCTGCTGACCCTGCTCGTTGCCATGCTGGCGTTCATCCCGCTGGTCGGCGCGGTGATCGCAGGAATCCTGGTGTCCCTGATCTCGCTGACCCTGGGGTGGCAGACCACCGCCATCTACGCGATCTGCTACTTCGGGTACCTGCAGATCGAGGCGTACTTCGTCTCCCCGCGCGTGATGCAGAAGGCCGTCTCGGTCCCCGGGGCGGTGGCAGTGATCTCGGTGATCGCCGGCGGCTCGCTGCTGGGGGTCATCGGCGCACTGATGGCGATTCCCCTGGCCGCGGCGATCATGCTGATCCTGCGCGAGGTCTTCATCGCCCGCCAGGACAACCGCTAGGGTCTTCCGGGCCCGCCGGCCGCCGGCGCCGGCCTAGTACCGGTAGGAGCGTGATTCCCAGCACTTGGGGTGCCAATGGCGCCGCGCCGCGGCCGAGGCGTCGTCGCCGGACCAGTGGTCCGCCCGCCACGCCACCAGGTGCTCGGTCCCCGGGGAGATGAAGCGCCCGCAACCCGGGCACTTGTAGGTCTTGGACGCGCCGACGGCCGAAATCCGCCGCACGTGCCATTGCCCGTCCGGCGCGTCCTGCAGGCGCTGGACCCCGTAGCGCGCCTTTTCCAGCCAGGCGTCGTCGCCCGCGGCCTCGGGTCGGGTCCACTTGTTGACCCGGCCGGAACGGGGTGCGGGCGTGGAGGAACGAGAAGGTCGATTCGAGCGGGCCATGGTCCAATTCTGCCCCAGTTCCGTGGCGGGCCGTGCCCGCGGCGCACCCGCGGCCCGCCGCAGCCGGGCCCGGGGACGCGGCGAAACCCGGTAGAGTGCCTGTTGTGCGTTTAGTGATTGCCAAGTGTTCAGTTGATTACGAGGGCCGCCTTCGGGCCCACCTCCCCCTGGCGACCCGTCTGTTGATGGTCAAGGCCGACGGCTCCGTGCTGGTGCATTCCGACGGCGGCAGCTACAAGCCGCTGAACTGGATGAGCCCTCCGGCGGTGATGCGGGTCGTCGAGCCCGACGAGGAACAGGCCGCCGAGGGAGACATCGAACTCTGGCACGTCGCCCACCAGAAGTCCGACGACCGCCTGGTGGTCCACATCAAGGAGATCATCCACGACACCGAGCACAACCTCGGGATCGACCCCGGGCTGATCAAGGACGGGGCCGAGGCCGACCTGCAGCGCCTGCTGGCCGAGCAGATCGAGACCGTCGGCGTCGGCTACACGCTGATCCGCCGCGAGTACATGACAGCCATCGGCCCCGTGGACATCCTGGCACGCGACGCCGGCGGCGCCACCGTGGCCATCGAGCTCAAGCGCAATGGCGACATCGACGGCGTCGAACAGCTCACCCGCTACCTCGAGCTGCTCAACCGCGACCCGCTGCTCAAGCCGGTGCGCGGCATCTTCGCCGCCCAGAAGATCAAGCCACAGGCCCGCACGCTGGCCACCGACCGCGGCATCGATTGCCTGGTGTTGGACTACGACGCGATGCGCGGCGTCGACGACGTGGCAGCGCGGCTCTTCTAGGGACCCAGCGGCACCGCTTGACCCCGCCTTCGGGACCACATCCCTCGGCGGCGCCGGACCGGCTTGGCCCGGCCCGACAGGCGGGAGGCGCAACCTTGTGCCGCGGCTACCCCGGTACGCGGGCGCTCGGACCTAGAATGGGTCCATGACTTCCACCGACTCACCCGACCGTTACGCATTGACCGGACGACTGGTGTCCCCCGGCAGGGACATCACCAAGGGCATCATCGCCGTGGAGGGCAACCGGATTGCGTTCGCCGGCGACGTGCGCGAGTTCTCCTTCTTCGACGAAGCCGGCGCCTTTGAGCTGCGTGAAAGCCCCGAGGGAACCATCATCATCCCCGGCCTGATCGACCTGCATTGCCACGGCGCGGCCGGCGGCGATTTCCCCTCCGGGGACCGCGAGAAGATCGCCACCGCCATCGAGCACCTGCACCGCTCGGGCACCACCTCATTCTTGGCATCGCTGGTCACCGCATCGCGCGCCGACATGCTGGCCTCCGCCACCGTGCTGTCCGAGTTCGCCCAGCGCGGGGACATCGCCGGGATCCATGCGGAGGGGCCGTTCCTGTCCACCGTGCGCTGCGGCGCCCAGGACCCGGCATTCCTCTCCGACCCGGAACCGGACTTCGTCGATGAACTGATCGACGCCTCGGCCGGCCAGCTGCGCACCATGACCTACGCGCCGGAACTTCCCGGGGCCGACGCGCTCCTCGAGCAGCTGGTCTCCCAGGGAGTTGTCCCCTCCCTGGGACACACCGATGCCGATGCGTCCACCACCGCCGCCTCGCTGGCCCTGGCCCGCGAGGAACTGGCCAGCGCCGGTGTCGACGGCTTCACCGAGCGCCCCACCGTCACCCACCTGTTCAACGGGATGCCGCCGATGCACCACCGGGCACCCGGTCCGGTCGCTGCCTGCCTGGAAATGGCTGCCCAGGGCAAGATCATCGTCGAGCTCATCGCCGACGGCGTGCACCTCGACCCGGACATGGTCCGTGCCATGTTCAACCTGGTGGGGGCCGAGTCCATCGCGCTGGTCACGGACTCGATGGCAGCCACCGGACTGGCGGACGGCACCTACGAGCTGGGCCCGGCAGAAGTCATGGTGTCCAACGGGGAAGCCCGCCTGGCATCGAACGGATCGCTGGCCGGGGGTACCGCCAGCATGCTTGACGTCCTGCGCTTCACGGTGGCCGCAGGGGTGGATCTGCGCGACGCCCTCGTTTCCGCCACCAAGGTGCCGGCGAGCGTGCTGGGCCTGATCGACGAGGCCGGTCGGCTCCACCAGGGTTTTGCGGCGGACCTGCTGGTCCTGGACGCGGACCTGGTGCTGCAGCAGGTTGTCCGCAACGGCAAATACCTGCTCTGACGGTCCACCCCTTCCCCACGCGGCATCCGCCGGGCCCGGTGGTTGCCGGGTTCGGCCCGCTGCCGCACCAGCCGTGCCCTCCGGCCGAGCCTTGCAGCCCCCCAAGACCCCGCGACTCCCCCGGAACGACGGCACCGCTCTCCGCCGGCAGTCCTTATCACGGCTCCGGTCCGCGCGAGCCCGTATGAACTCTTTGCTTGCCATCTGAGTCCAAGGTATTGACCCAAGTCACACCATTGTGTGATGCTTGACTCAGTCTTTGTGTTGGTTAGTCATACCCGCCAAAGCAGTGCTGCGGGTGTGAAGTGACTGCGGCGGGGTTAAACCCACGCCAGTGATCTTCTCACTTGAGTACCACCCATGGCCGTTGCACGGTGCAGCGGCCAGATTTTCGCACTAAATGAGGAGATATACATGGCTCAGGGAACCGTGAAGTGGTTTAACGCCGAAAAGGGATTCGGCTTCATCACTCCCGATGGCGCCGAGGCTGACGTTTTCGTGCACTACTCGGAAATCCAGACCAACGGTTTCCGCACGCTGGAAGAGAACCAGCGCGTGGAATTCGAAGTTGGACAGGGCGCCAAGGGGCCGCAGGCCACCGGCGTGGTCGGTCTCTAAAGGACTTCACAGACTCTTTGAACTTCCCGCCCTTTCGTGCCCGGCTCGCATGGCGCAGCCGGTTGGATAGGCGGAAACGCTAAAAGAATACAAAAGCCTGGGGCGGGATGATTTATTCATCCCGCCCCAGGCTATTGTCTTGCTTGATCAGTCTTGCCGCCAGGTGCCAACGCCCGCAACGGGGCCGGCCTCCAACCAGGCCGAAAGGCCGTTGTAGGTCTGGTAATCCATGGCAATCAAGACGTCTCGGCCTTCATAGCTCATCATCACGATGACGCTTCCGGGCTGCACCAGGTGCTTTTCCTCTTCCTCGGGTTTTCTCCAGCCCTTGAGCAGGATGGAGGACCGTTGGAATCGATGCACCGGTATCGGGGAGACCGAAAAGAGCTTGAGGAACTCAAGCTCTCCAGGAGCATAACGCGCAATCACCATCATCCATTTCCCGGAGGACATGCAGATGGAAGCGTCGAAAGTGCCAAGAGTGCGCCGCAACTGAATGCGGCGCACTCCCATGGCACCCAAGAACATCACCACAAGCAGCAGGGCTGCCAACACGATGAGTACAGGAATGCCGAGTTCGTTCAAGGCAGGACTATCGAGTTCCCGCCGGGACGGAGTCGGCCATGACGGCGTTGTCCGCTACGATCACCACGCGGTCGGCGTCAACGGAGAAGAACCCGCCATCAACCTGGACCGAGAACCGTGACCCGGAGACCGGAACGATTTCCAGATCCCCGGCAGCCAGGACGGCCAGCATCGGCACGTGGCCGGGAAGGATCCCGATCTCGCCATTGCTGGTGCGTCCCTTGACCAGTTTCGCCGCTCCCGACCACACGAAGTGGTCGGCTGCAACGATTTCGACTTGGAGTTCGACCATGACTAGCGGGTCGACTTCTGGATGTCGGCCCACTGGCGCTCAACGTCGTCCATGCCGCCGATGTTGAAGAATGCCTGCTCGGCAATGTGGTCAACGTCGCCGTTGCAGATCGCGTTGAAGCCCTCGATGGTGTCCTTGATGGCAACCGTCGAACCCTCGACACCGGTGAACTGCTTTGCGGTGTAGGTGTTCTGCGAAAGGAACTGCTGGATGCGACGGGCGCGAGCCACGACGATCTTGTCTTCTTCGCCGAGCTCGTCGATGCCGAGGATCGCGATGATGTCCTGCAGTTCCTTGTTCTTCTGAAGGATCTGCTTGACGCGAACCGCGGTCTCGTAGTGAGCCTGGCCGACGTACTGCGGGTCAAGGATTCGCGACGTGGAGGTCAGCGGATCGATGGCCGGGTACAGGCCACGGGAAGCGATTTCACGGGAAAGTTCCGTGGTCGCGTCCAAGTGGGCGAAGGTCGCTGCCGGTGCCGGGTCGGTGTAGTCATCGGCAGGCACGTAAACGGCCTGCATCGAGGTAATCGAACGGCCCTTGGTCGAGGTGATGCGCTCCTGGAGGAGACCCATCTCGTCGGCAAGGTTCGGCTGGTAACCCACGGCCGAAGGCATGCGGCCCAGCAGGGTCGACACCTCGGAACCGGCCTGGGTGAAGCGGAAGATGTTGTCGATGAAGAGCAGCACGTCCTGGTTCTGCACATCGCGGAAGTACTCCGCCATGGTCAGCGCCGACAGTGCCACGCGCAGACGCGTGCCTGGCGGCTCATCCATCTGGCCGAACACCAAGGCGGTGTCCTTCAGAACGTTTGCTTCTTCCATTTCGACCCAGAGGTCGTTACCTTCACGGGTGCGCTCGCCAACACCGGCGAATACCGAGGTACCACCGAAGTTGCGGGCCACACGGGTGATCATTTCCTGGATCAGAACCGTCTTGCCAACGCCGGCGCCGCCGAACAGACCAATCTTGCCGCCCTTGATGTAAGGGGTCAAAAGGTCGATCGACTTGATGCCGGTTTCGAGCATTTCAGTCGAGCCCTCAAGGCTTGCAAAAGCAGGTGCCTTGCGGTGGATCGGCCAGCGCTCGGTGATCTCGAGTTCCGAGGCTTCCACGTCGAGGGGCTCGCCCAGGACGTTGAAGATGTGCCCCTTGACGACATCGCCAACGGGTACGGAAATCGGGGCACCGGAGTCGACCACCGAGGTACCGCGGACAAGTCCGTCGGTGGCCTGCAGGGAGATCGCGCGAACCATTGAGTCACCGAGGTGCTGGCTGGTTTCGAAGGTGATGGTCTTGGTCTCGCCGTTGAGGGTAATCTCAGCGGAAAGAGCGTTGTAAATTGCAGGCAAGGAGTCGGCGGGGAATTCAACGTCGACAACCGGGCCGATAACGCGTGCGATGCGACCGGTTGCACCGGTCGAGGCAGCGGTACCCTGCTCGTTAAGTTGGGCAGTCATCTCTCTCACTTCACTTGTGTAGATGGCGTGGATGTAAGTGTTGGTAGGAAAATCCGGTTAGCCGTTCAGCGCGTCAGCGCCGGCAACAATTTCGGAAAGTTCCTGGGTAACCTCGGCCTGGCGGGCGTTGTTACGAAGACGCGTGTACTTCTTGATGAGGTCCTTGGCGTTGTCGCCTGCGGACTTCATGGCACGCTGGCGGGCTGCGAGCTCGGAAGCCGCCGCCTGCAACATTGCGTTGAAGATACGTGACTCGATGTAGCGCGGGAGCAGTGCATCCAAGACCTGCTCCGGTTCCGGCTCGTATTCGTAGAGCGGCAACAGCTCGTCGGCAGGAGTCTCGGACTCCTCCTCGACAACCTCAAGCGGCAGCAAACGAATGACCGTCGGCTCCTGAACGACCATCGACTTGAACTGGGTGAAAACAACGTGGATCTCGTCCACGCCACCAGCTTCAAACTCGTCGGCAAAGTCCTTCAGCAGGACTTCGCGCAGTTCGCGTGCGGTTGCAAACTCCGGAGCGTCGGTTCCACCGGTCCACACCTTCGCGTAGTCCCGTCCACGGAAGTCGAAGTACGCCTGGGCCTTGCGGCCGACCAGATAGGTCTTGACGTCCTTGCCTTCTGAATGGAGCAGTTCAACGAGGTGCTCTGCCTGCTTCAAGACGCTGGCGGAGTAGGACCCGGCGAGACCGCGGTCCGAAGTCATGACCAAGACTGCCGCGCGACGGATTGACTCCGGCTCGGTGGTCAGTGGGTGCTCGACCTCGGACTGTGACGCGACGGCAGTAACAGCACGGGTAATCGCATTGGCGTACGGCAGCGATGCCGAGACACGCGCACGTGCCTTGCCAATACGGGAAGAGGCGATCAGTTCCATCGCCTTGAAGATCTTGCCCATCGACGTCGTCGATGCAATCTTCTGGCGGTAGACCCGAATCTGGGCTCCCATGTTTGTCCTTTCCTTATCCCTTTGCAGTGGTTGCCGCGCCACACGTGGCGACGCGGCAACCCCTACTCAAAGGTGATGTCAGCGCTTTTGCTTGACGATCTTTTCCTGGTCGACGGAACCCTCGGACAAGGCATCGAATTCTTCGTTGCCTGCGGCGACAAGCCTGTCGTCGCCCTGGCCAAAGAAACCGGCCTTGAACTCGACGATGTTCGTCTCGAGCGTTTGCGCGGTCTCGTCCTCGAGCTTGCCGGTTTCGGCAATCACGGTCAACGCGTTGGTGCGGTGACGAAGGTGAGCGAGGAACTCGGTCTCGAAGCGGCGAACGTCTTCAACCGGGACATCGTCCAAGTAACCCTTGGTGCCCATCCAGATGGAAACAACCTGGTCCTCAACGGGGAACGGTGCGTACTGGCCCTGCTTGAGCAGTTCCATCAAACGCGCGCCACGGGTCAGCTGCTGCTTGGAAGCGGCATCCAGGTCCGAGGCAAACATGGCGAAGGCCTGCATGTCACGGTACTGGGCCAATTCCAGCTTCAACGTACCGGAAACCTTCTTCATGGCCTTGACCTGGGCCGAGCCACCCACGCGGGACACGGAGATGCCCACGTCGACGGCCGGACGCTGGTTGGCGTTGAAGAGGTCCGACTGCAGGAAGATCTGGCCATCGGTGATCGAGATGACGTTGGTCGGGATGAATGCCGAGACGTCGTTTGCCTTGGTCTCGATGATCGGCAGACCGGTCATCGAACCGGCACCGAGCTCGTCGGAGAGCTTGGCACAACGCTCGAGCAGACGGGAGTGCAGGTAGAACACGTCACCCGGGTATGCCTCGCGTCCTGGCGGACGGCGCAGCAGCAGCGATACGGCGCGGTAGGCTTCGGCCTGCTTGGACAGATCATCAAAGACGATCAGAACGTGCTTGCCGTCGTACATCCAGTGCTGGCCAATGGCCGAGCCGGCGTACGGTGCCAGGTACTTGAAACCAGCCGGGTCGGATGCCGGGGAGGCCACGATAGTGGTGTACTCCAGGGCGCCATTGTCGGCGAGAGTCTGGCGCACTGCGGCAATGGTCGAAGCCTTCTGACCGATTGCCACGTAGATGCAGCGGACCTGCTTGTTGGTATCGCCCGAAGCCCAGTTGGCCTTCTGGTTGATGATGGCGTCAACGGCCAGGGCCGTCTTGCCGGTCTGGCGGTCACCAATGATCAGCTGGCGCTGGCCACGGCCGATCGGGATCATCGCGTCGATGGCCTTCATGCCGGTCTGCAGCGGTTCGTGAACCGACTTGCGCTGCGTCACGCCAGGAGCCTGCGTTTCCAGCGCACGACGTGCGGTGGAAGCGATCGGGCCAAGGTCATCGATCGGCTCGCCCAACGGGTCCACCACGCGGCCCAGGAAGGCGTCGCCCACCGGAACCGAAAGGATTTCGCCGGTGCGCTCTACGCGCTGGCCTTCGGCAATGCCGGTGAAGTCGCCAAGGACAACAACACCGATATCGCGGGTATCAAGGTTCTGGGCCAGGCCCAGAGTGCCGTCTTCGAAGCGAAGCAGCTCATTGGCCATGACGGAGGGAAGACCCTCCACCTTGGCGATGCCGTCACTTGCCGTGGTTACGCGGCCGACCTCGGTGCGCTCAGCTTTGCCCGGTTCGTAGGACGCTGCGAACTCATTCAAGGCATTGCGGACGTCGTCGGCGTTGATGGTCAATTCGGCCATCTGCAGTCCCTGCTCTCCTAAGTTGTGATTGCCGCGATGGATCCTTGCGGCAACCGAAATTTGATTCAGTCTATGGTGACTGGCCTGCAAGGCAGGCCCCCCGTTGTGGTGGGGGGCTGCCTAGCTTGCCAACTGGCGGCGAAGATCCGCGACGCGGGTGGCGATGGTTGCGTCAACAACCTCGTCACCCACCTTGATGCGGATGCCGCCAACTAGTGCCGGGTCGATCTCGACATTGATCTTCAAGTCCCGGCCGTAAAGGTTGTTCAGGCCTGCCTGCAGGCGCGCTGTTTGCTCGGCGGTGAGGTCACGGGTGACGCTCACCTGGGCAATCCAGCGGTCCTGGCGTTTAGCCACCAATTCCACGAAGCGCTCCAGAAGTGCAACGGGCTTGAGCCCGCGCGGCGAAGCGACGGCCTGGCGGATCAGCAGTGCCGATGCATCCGAGGCGTTCGGAACCAGCTTGAGCGCCAGGGCGCCCTTGGCTTCGTCCGATGCCTTGGAATCATCGAGTGCACGCTGCAGATCATGACTGGATCCAACCACACGGATGAACGCGAAGAGGTCTTCTTCGAGCCTCTCCAGTCCTGCGGAACCGCCCTGACGCTCGGTCACCACGATGGCGACAGTTGCCGCCAGGGTTTCCAATGCATCGCCAATGTCTCGTGCCGAGCTCCAACGCGAGGATGCCAGAGACGCGACGGTGGCTTCGGCTTCCGCCGACACCTTCCCGTGCAACAGCTTGGCCACAAGGCCAGCCTTGTCCGAGGCCCCACGGGCCGGATCAGTCAGTGCGCGACGCAGGCCTGCGTTGCCATCCAGAACGTCAACCGTTCCAAATAGCTCGGCGGACAATTCCAAGGACGCGTGTGCAAGCTTGGTTTCCAACGACGCCAGCGCCGCGGACAGTGACTCGCTCGATACACCTGCCATTAGTTCGATGCACCTGCGTTCTGCTGGTTTTCCAGGTCTGCCAGGAACTTGTCGACCACGCGGGAAGCGCGGTCATCGTTCTCAAGAGCGTCGTCGACGATCTTGCTGGCCAAAGCGGTTGCCAGGGTGCCGACCTCGGCACGCAGCGAGGTAACTGCTGCGACGCGCTCGGATTCGATCTGGCGGTGTGCCTGCTCGGTGATTCGAGCGGACTCTTCGGCGGCCTTGGTCTTGAGATCCGCGAGGATCTGTGCACCTTCTTCGCGCGCTTCCTCACGGATGCGGTTGGCTTCGGTGCGTGCTTCCAGCAGCTGTGCCTTGTACTGCTCCAGGGTGGCGTTGGCTTCGGCCTGTGCGGCCTCTGCCTTCTCAAGTCCACCCTCGATGGCCGTGACACGGTCCTGGTAGGACTTCTCGAATGCCGGGGCAATGTACTTGACCACGATGAACAACAGGACAGCGAAGCCTGCGGCAGTGACAAGAATTTCCCACGGGTTCGGAAGCAGCGGGTTTGCGCCCGCACCTGCAGCGAGGATCAATTCGTTGCTGATCATTCTCACTCTTCCTTATCTCTTAAGTTCCAATTGCAATGGCGCCTGCGACAGTGGCAGGGCCACTACGAGGGGAACTAGGCGCCGACGACGAAGGCGAAGACCAAGCCCAAGATGGCCAGTGCTTCTGCAAGGGCGAAGCCCAGCATGGCGATCGGCTGCAGGATGCGCTGTGCTTCCGGCTGGCGTGCAACGCCGTTGATGTAGGCAGCGAAGATCATGCCCACGCCGATGGCCGAGCCGATTGCAGCCAGGCCGTAGCCGATCATGTTAAGGGAGCCGTGGAGTTCCATTTCGTTCCTTTCAAGATACCGACACTTTGTCGGCAGGTTGTGAGGTCATTCCCTGATGAAGGGGAAAACTTTGTTTTTTTGGTGCGAGCCCGAATTAGTGGGCGTCTGCATCCAGGGCACCCTGGATGTAGATGGCGGTCAGCAGGGCGAAGACAAACGCCTGCAGGACCATGATCAAGAGTTCGAGGAAGTACATCGCAACGGAACCCGCGATGACCGCAACGCCGATGGCGTTCATGGCCAGGGACTCCTGGACCATGATCAGGTGGCGGGCGCCGGTGGCTGCCAGCATCACGATCATGTGGCCGGCAAGCATGGTGGCCATCAGACGCAAGGAGTGGGTCAACGGGCGGACGATGAAGTTGGAAATGATTTCCAACGGCACCATCAGCGGCATGATCCAGCCCGGGACGCCCGAGGGAACGACGGCCAGCTTGAAGTAGCGGATACCGTGGTTCTTCACCCCGACAGCGATCCAGGTGCCATAGATGATGATGGCCATGGCGTATGCTGCACCGGCGTGGGAGAAGGACGGGAGCTGAAGGAACGGGATGGCCCCGAACAGGTTGTTCAGCAAGACGAAGAAGAAGGTCGCAAACAACAGCGGGACCCACTGGGCGAAGTTCTTTTCGCCGATGATGTCGCGGCCGATGCCGTTACGGACGAAGCCGTAGGCGCTTTCAGCCAGGAACTGTACCTTGCCTGGAACGAGCTTCGGGTTCTTGATGGCCGACTTGAAGAACCACACGATCAAGATGATCGAGAGGATGATCATGACCATCTGCTTGCCGAAACCGGTCCCGTACTCGGCTAACCATGGCAGCACCTCGGGAAGGTGGGTGTCGGAAATCGACGGCGGGACATAAGGTTCAGTGGCCGTCGGAAGCGCAAACGCGGTCAACGCGCTGTCCTCTCTGCAGTTTCGGTCGTGGGGCAAAATCGGTGATTCGGCGCAAGGCGCCGCCCACCGTGTGAAGTTCTATTGGTCGATCTCATCGTCTGGTGAAAACCCGCGGCGTCGATGCCGCAAATGGTGGCGAGCCAGAAACATTCCTGCGGTTGCGCCAAGCAGCGCTCCGAGGAAAACTATCCAGCGGGTGTCCAGCAAAAGATCCAAACCCCAGCCTATCAAACCCCACGCGATGAGCCCGCCAACAATGTAGTTGACGTACTCGCGGACGCGAGGCTGTTTCGGCCCTTGGACGGGACTGGTTTCAGGGTTGTCCATTTTCCCCTCCAGCGGATGGGGTCGGCGATGGATCGTCGGAATTGAAAATGGGAAGCCGTGCCCGGGAGAAGGCGCGGATCTGGCCAAACTGCCACAGCACCAGGGAACCCAGCGCTCCCCACATGAAATAGGGCGCAAGCACCCAATCGGGCAGCCCGGAGAAAAGCACCAGGAAGCCCATTGCCAGGATCTTGGCGATGTACATGAACAAGAACGCCGGCAGTGCCCAGGTGCTGCGATAGCGCCCGGCCCATTCGGCCACCAGCAGGCTGACGCCGAAGAACACAACGATCAAGGCGCAACCGAAGGCCAGCGAGCCGGCCTCGCGTGCGCCAAGGATCGGCCACGCGGCGAGGGACGCAAGTGCGCCGATACCAACGGTGTAGGCAACGCAGGTCTTGAGGATCCCCAGCCAAGGGGAACGCGGAGCCGACGATGCAACCAATGCACCGCTGGCCTTGGAACCGCGTTCCGGCTTGATCATGTAATTCCAGTTCCCTTGTATACAGAAGGGCCCGCTTGCTGCGGGCGCCTGCCTGGTATCGAGGCTTGAATGGGGGATGTCCCCGGTGAAGGCGACCCTTGAATTCTACATGAGATAGAACGGGGGTCCGAACCGGTTGTTGGCGGACCGGCGCACGGCGGGCGCAGCTAGTTTGCGCCGGGCGTCTGGGCCTTGCCCCGGGCGCGCTTGAGCAGTGGCCACCATGTGACCAAAGTCACGCAAACAAAGGCCGCAACATAAAGGGGAATGGCGATATTCCTGTTGGTCAGGGAGATGACCACGACGCCGGAAGCGACCAGCAACGCCCACAGGTAAAGGATGATGACCACGGCGCGGGCGCTGTGCCCGAGATCGACCAGGCGGTGGTGGATGTGCCCGCGGTCGGCGCTGAAGGGGGACCTGCGCTTGGCGGTTCGCCTAATCACCGACAGCAACAGGTCGACGTACGGCAGCACGATCACAGCCACCGGAAGAATCACCGGCATGAAGGCCGGGACGTTGCGGAAACGGAAGGCGTCCTCCCCCAGCACGTCCCCGGTCACGGCCAGGGTGGCCACCGCAAAAAGCATCCCGATGGCCAGCACCCCGGTCTCCCCCATGAAGATGGAGGCCGGCTGGAAGTTGTGCGGCAGGAAGCCCAGCGTGGCACCCAGCAGCACGGCACACAGCAGGGCGGAGAAGTTCGCGTTGTCCTCGGCGCTGACGCGCGTGGCGAGCAGGTAGCTGTATACAAAGAAGGTTGCCGCCCCGATGGCGGAGATGCCGGCAGCCAGTCCGTCCAGGCCGTCGACGAAGTTGATGGCATTCATCGTGCCCACGATGATCAACACCGTGACCACGACCTGGACCATCGGCGATTCGATCTGCAGGGAACCCACCGGCAGGGCCTTGAGCAGGATCCCGTGCTTGACGATGACCAGGCCCACCGCGACCTGCCCGATGAGCTTGATCCACCAGCGCAGGTCCAAGAGGTCGTCAAAAACCCCCATGACCAGGATGATGCCCAGGGCGATCAGCACGCCCTGGATCGATTCTGTCGACCGGAAGATCCCGGCGAAGAACGGAATCTGCGAGGCAACCAGGATCCCGAGGTAAAGGCCGCCGATAATGGCGACCCCGCCGAGCTTGGGGGTGGGCTTCTGGTGGAAGTCCCGTTCGCGCACCGGGGCCTTGGGCATGAATCGCACGCCCGCGACGCGGAGCACCGGGGTAAGCAGATACGAGGTCATGAAGGTGATCCCGATCAGCAGGAGATAGCTTCTCATGACGCGCGGGCGGACTCCCCTGCCGCGTCCTCGCCCCGGGGCGGTGCCTGCTTCGCGGTTGTGTCCAGGGGTGCACCGGAGTCGGCCGCTGCCTCGGGTGCCGCGGCCCGGGTGGAGTCCTCGGGTGCCGCAGAGGTGTCGGCGTCGGCGGATTCGGCCGCGTGGGGCGCTTCGGCGGTGCCGGCCTCGGGGGCTTCGGACTCGTCGGCGGGGCCCGTCCCCGGCGCTTCCGCGGCGGCGGTCGCCGGATCCGGCTGCCCGTCGGCGTCCAGCAGTTCCGGGACCACCTCGCGCAGCAGCTCGAGCGCCAACGCGCCGGCACGCACCACCCGCGGCGGGGTCAGCGTGCAATCGATGATGGTGGAGCCCAGCGCTTCGCCGGAGACCGGGCGGGGCCCGGCCTCGAGGTACACCTCGACGGTTTCGCCGAGCTGGTCGAAGGCCGCTTCGGCGGTGTCAGCGGCGGGCTGGCCGGTGCGGTTGGCCGAGGAGACGGCGAGCGGGCCGGTGAGCTTGAGCAGGTCGCGGGCGATTTCGTCGTCGGGCACCCGAAGGGCGACGGTCCCCCGGGTCTCCCCCAGGTCCCAGGTCAGCGACGGCTGGGCATGCAGGATCAGGGTCAGCGCGCCGGGCCAGAACCGCGCGGCCAGCTCGCGGGCGAAGTGCGGGATGTCGGCGGCCAGTCCGTCCAGCGTCGCGGCCTGCGGGATCAGCACCGGTGGCGGCATGCTGCGTCCGCGGCCCTTGGCGGCCAGCAGCGTGGCGACCGCCTGTGCGGAGAAGGCGTCGGCGGCAATGCCGTAGACGGTGTCGGTGGGCATCACGATGCACCGGTTTTCGGCCAGTGCGGCGCGTGCGGCCTCGAGTCCAGTCTCTAGTTCCTGGCTGTCGCGGGCATCAAAACGTGAAGTCACGTGATTCATTCTTCCATGTTTCGGGTGGTGTTAGCGGCGGACGCCGCTGGTGGCCCGGTCCCTGCCGGTCAGATCCAGATGGGTCTGGATCTTCTCCCAGTTCCCGGAGGCGGCAAACATGGCCGCCATGGCCTCGGCCTGGACCTCGGCGTGCTCCATGACGAAGAAGCCCCCGGGACGCAGCAGCCGTGCGGCGGAGGCCTCGGCGGCCCGGGGCAAGACCATGCCGTCCTCCCCGCCGCCGTACAGCGCCATGGCCGGGTCGTGGTCGCGGGCCTCGGGCTCGCGCGGGACCGCGTTGGCCGGGATGTAGGGCGGGTTGGACACGACCACGTCGCAGGTGCCGTCGAGCTCGGCAAACGCGTCGGACAAATCCCCCTTGACCAGGTGCACGCCCAGCGGTTCGAGGTTCCGCGCCGCATAACCGAACGCGTCCTCGGACAGCTCCACCGCATGCACGCGGGCGCCGGGCAGCTCGTGGGCCAGGGACCCGGCGATGGCCCCGGAGCCGGTGCCCAGGTCCACCAGCAGCGGGTGCTGCAGGCCGGCGGCGAAGTCGATGGCCAGCTGGACCACCGACTCGGTCTCGGGGCGCGGCACGAACACACCGGGTCCCACCGCCAGCTCCAGGTAGCGGAAGTGGGCGAGCCCGGTGAGGTGCTGCAGCGGGATGCGGGTGGCGCGCCTGGAGACCAGGTGCGCGTACGCCTCGGCGTCCCCGGCGCCGAGGCACTCCCCCATCATCACCATCGAGGCGAGCCGGCCGCGGGAGATGCCCAGCACGTGGGCTGCCAGCAGCTCGGCGTCCACCCGCGGGGAGGGGACTTTCGCCGCCTCAAGGGCGGCGGTCGCCGCGCCGAGCACCTGCGCCAGCGGCCTGCCGAAAACCGGTTCGCTCACCTGCCGCGCCTAGCCCTTGTCCCCGCCGATGGCGTCCAGGCGCTGCTGCTCGTCCATCTCGATGCAGGAGTTGATCAGCGGCTCGAGCTCGCCGTTCATCACGTGGTCGAGGTTGTACGCCTTGTAGCCGGTGCGGTGGTCCGCGATCCGGTTTTCCGGGTAGTTGTAGGTGCGGATGCGCTCGGAGCGGTCCATGGTGCGCACCTGGGACTTGCGGATGTCGGAGTTCTCCGCGTCGATGATGGCCTGTTGGTGGGCCAGCAGGCGCGAACGCAGCACGCGCATCGCGGCTTCGCGGTTCTGGATCTGCGACTTCTCGTTCTGCATGGCCACCACGATGCCGGTGGGGATGTGGGTCAGGCGCACCGCGGAGTCGGTGGTGTTCACCGACTGGCCGCCCGGTCCCGAGGAGCGGTAGACATCGACCTTCAGGTCGTTCGGGTGGATATCGACCTCTTCGGGCTCGTCGACCTCGGGCAGGATCAGCACGCCGGCGGCCGAGGTGTGGATGCGGCCCTGGGACTCGGTCTGCGGCACGCGCTGGACGCGGTGCACCCCGCCCTCGAACTTCAGGTGCGCGTAGACGCCCTGGGCCGGGTCGTTCGACTTGCCCTTGATGGCCATCTGGGCGTCCTTGTAGCCGCCGAGGTCAGACTCGTTGAAGGAGATCAGCTCGGTCTTCCAGCCCATGTGCTCCGCGTAGCGGGTGTACATGCGCAGCAGGTCCGCGGCGAACAGCGCGGCCTCGTCCCCACCTTCACCGCCCTTGACCTCGAGGATCACATCGCGCGCGTCGTTGGGGTCGCGCGGGATCAGCAGCCTGCGCAATCTTTCCTCGAGCGCGGGCAGCTTCTCCTCGAGCTCGGCGACCTCGGCGGCGAAGTCGGGGTCCTCGTCGGCCATCTCGCGGGCCGCCTCGAGGTCCTCGGTGGCCTGCTTCCAGCGCTTGTGCGCCTCGACGATGCCGTTGAGTTCGGCCGAGCGGCGCCCAAGCTTTCGGGCCATCGCCTGGTCCTGGTAGACGGCGGGGTCCGAGAGCTGCGCCTGGAGGGCTGCGTGCTCATCGAGAAGGCCCTGTACGGACTCAAACATGTTTCAACTTCTTTCACTACGACTGGTTCCCAGTGTAGGGAACGAAGGAGGATCTGGGGGGGCGGATGCCGATGCCGGTGTTAACGACCAACGCCCAGCCTCACCGGCGCCGGAAATGAAGGGCACGGTGAAACTGGGCGTGTAGGGCAGCTAGGCGTCGTTCTTGGAGCCCAGCGTGGTCTTGTTGATGAGCATCAGGAACTCGGCGTTCGAGGAGGTCTCGCGGATCTTGCCCGTGAGGGTCTCCAGCGCCTGCTGGGTGTCCAGGCCCGAGAGCACGCGGCGCAGGCGCCACATGATGCGCACCTCGTCCGGCGAGAGCAGCTTCTCCTCGCGGCGGGTGCCCGACTCGTTGACATCGACCGCCGGGAAGATGCGCTTGTCCGCGAGCTTGCGGCTCAGGCGCAGTTCCATGTTGCCGGTGCCCTTGAACTCCTCGAAGATGACCTCGTCCATCTTGGACCCGGTCTCCACCAGCGCGGTGGCCAGGATGGTCAGCGAGCCGCCGTTCTCGATGTTGCGGGCAGCACCGAAGAAGCGCTTGGGCGGGTACAGCGCCGAGGAATCGACGCCGCCGGAGAGGATGCGCCCGGATGCCGGGGCGGCCAGGTTGTAGGCACGGCCCAGGCGGGTCATCGAGTCCAGCAGGACCACGACGTCCATGCCCATTTCCACCAGGCGCTTGGCGCGCTCGATGGCCAGCTCGGCCACGGTGGTGTGGTCGTCCGCCGGGCGGTCGAAGGTCGAGGCGATGACCTCGCCCTTGACCGTGCGCTGCATGTCGGTGACTTCTTCGGGACGCTCGTCAACCAGCACCATCATGAGGTGGACCTCTGGGTTGTTGATGGTGATGGCGTTGGCGATGGACTGCAGGATCAGCGTCTTGCCGGCCTTCGGCGGCGAGACGATCAGGCCGCGCTGGCCCTTGCCGATCGGGGCGACCAGGTCGATGACGCGCGGGCCGACCAGCTTCGGGTCGGTCTCCAGGCGCAGGCGCTCGGTCGGGTACAGCGGGGTCAGCTTGGAGAAGTCGACGCGGTTGGTGTTCTCCTCCGGGGCCTTGCCGTTGATCGCGGTGAGCTTGACCAGGGCGTTGAACTTGGCGCGCGAGTTGGCGTTCTCGTTTTCGCGCGGGGCGCGGATGGCGCCGACCACGGCGTCGCCCTTGCGCAGGTTGTACTTCTTGACCTGGTTCAGGGTGACGTAGACGTCCGACGGGCCGGCGAGGTAGCCGGAGGTGCGGATGAACGCGTAGTTGTCCAGCACGTCCAGGATGCCGGCGACCGGAAGCAGCACGTCCGTGTCGCTGAACTCGGTGTCATCGACATCGGGCTGGTTGCGGTTGCGGCCGCGGCGGTTGTTGCGGTCCGTACGGTCATTGCGATCGTTGCGGTCGTTGCCGCGGTCCTGGCGGTCGTTCCGGTCGCGGTTGCGGTCGCGGTTGCGCTCGTTGCGTTCGCGGTTGCGTTCGCGGCGGTTGGCCGCACGGTCCTCGGAGCCTTCGCGGGCCCGGTCCTCGGAGCGGTCGGACGACTTGGTGTCGTTCGACCGGTCATTGGAGCGGTCGTTGGAACGGTCGTTGGAGCGAACCTCGGCCGGCTTCTCCTCGTGGGCCTCGGCGTTTTCGCCGTGCTCGGAGGAGTCGTTGTTGTTGTTGGACTCGCGGCGGTTGCGGTTGCGGTCGCGGCGGTTGCGGTTGCGCTCGTGGCGGTCGCCGCGGTCGTTGCGTGACTCGTTGGTGTCCTGGCTCGACTCGGAGGAGTCGGTGGACTCGGCAGCGGCCTGCTCGGGCGCAGCGGTTGCCTCGGCCGGGGCCTCGGCTGCTGCAGCGCCGGTCGACTCGGCACGGCGGTTGCGGGTGTTGCGGCGCGGTGCGCGCTCTTCGCTGGCCGGGGCCTCGACGGCCTTGGCCTCGGAAGCCGGAGCCTCGGTGGCCTTCGGCTCGGCGGCGACCGGTGCGGTTTCCACGGCCGGGGCCGCGGTTCCGGAGGAATCGGCGCGACGGCTGCGGGTGCGGCGGGCAGGCGCTTCGTCCTTGGCCTCGGCGGCCGGGGCCGCGGCGGTCTCGGTTTCGGCGGGCTTGCTTGCCGTCTTGGCGGCGCCCTTGGCCGGGGCCTTCGCGGTGGTCTTGGCGGGTGCCTTCGACTCTGCCTTGGCGGGGGCCTTGGAGTCGGCCTTGGCGGGTGCCTCGGTCTTGGCGTCGGCCTTGGGCTCCGCCTTGGCCTTGGCGTCACGGTCGGCCACGGAACCGCCACGTTGGTGGTTCGAGATCGCGGTGACAAGATCGTTCTTGCGCATCCGCGAACCGCCGGTGATACCCAGCTGGGACGCAAGCACCTGCAATTGTGCAAGTTTCAGGCCGGCAAGTCCGCCGCCCTTGGATGCGTTGTTTTCTTCCACGCCTGCAGTAAGGCTGGTGGTTTCGGTCACGAAGGTTCCTTCCCCCTCGTCGGGCGGATCTCATCAGAGAGATCCGCAACTATTGACTACCCCTTGTTCCCGCGTCAGATGCGGGAAAAGGTTCGGCCGTGCACAGCCTCGCAAAAACGGGGCATGTGCGTCGGTCGATCGTAAGACACACCAAGGGATCGAATCACCAACATGGTTGACGGTTTCAATCGGATGGTGTGGGTGTGCCTGCTCGCCTCGGCGAAAATGGTTTGTGGTGATCGAATTCCCCAAGATCCGCCCGCCGCGGCGAGGGAAGGAATTGATGGCTGCACGAAACGCAATGAACCATCCACTGGAATCCGGATGTTTCTTTTCAGGCGGGTGCTAAAGCACTTCTACTCTAACACCCGTTGGCGGTACTGACTCAATCCGGACACGCCAGGTTGTTTCGCCGTGGCTTGCCGCGAACGCTGAAACGGCCGCGGCGGCCTCCTGCGCCTGGGCCTGCCCGGCGCACAGCACCAGCACCGTGGGTCCGGCGCCGGAGACCACGGCCGCATGCCCCGCCGCCCGCAGCCGGGCAATCAGCGCGGCGCTGGGCTCCATGGCCGGTGCCCGGAAGCCCTGGTGCAGGAAGTCCTCGGTGCCGACCAGCAGGACCGAGGGGTCGTGGGCCAGGGCGTGGATGAGCAGGCCCACCCGTCCCCCGTTGGCCGCAGCCACAGCGTGCGGCACGGTCGCCGGCAGCAGCCCGCGTGCCGTGGCGGTGGACAGTTCGACATCGGGAATCGCGATGACCGGGACGATGTCTTGGTGCAGCTTTCCTTGCACCGTGCCGAAACCGGCCTCGGTGCTCCAGGACAGCGTCAGGCCGCCGTAGACCGCAGGGGCCACGTTGTCCGGGTGCCCCTCCCAGCGCGAGGCGGCCTGGAAGACCTCATCCAGTCCGACCTGTGACGCGGCGGGAAGCAGCGCGTTGGCGGCGGCCAGCGCACTGACCATGGCCGCGGCGCTGGATCCCATGCCGCGGCCGTGCGGGATGTTGTTGGTGGCCTCGATGCGCAGGCCGGCCGGCTCGAAGCCGAGTTCCTCCCAGCGCTCCAGGATGGTCCGGGCGATCAGGTGGGATTCGTCTGTGGGCAACGTGTCGGCGCCCTCCCCGGTGACTTCCACGCTGACCCCGGGTGAGGCAAGGGTGTGGACCACCAGGGTGTCGTACACGCCCAGCGCCAGGCCCAGCACGTCGAATCCGGGCCCCAGGTTCGCGCTCGTGGCCGGCACGTGGACGGCTATTGATTGTCCGGCTTGGATCTGCGCCATCTTGTGCTTGTTTTCCCTACTCTGGAGTGCTCGGCCTAGGCCAGGCCGAGGGCCGAGGCCACTGCCACGACGTCGAACTCGACCTTGGTCGGGGTGACGGGCGAGCCGTCGGCGGTCTTCAGGGCCCAGTCCGGGTCCTTCAGGCCGTGGCCGGTCACCGTGATGACGATCTTCTTACCCGACGGAACGTCGCCCGCGGCGTGGTGCTTGATGAGCCCGGCGACGCCGGCTGCGGAGCCCGGCTCCACGAAGACGCCCTCGCGGCTCGAGAGCCAGCGGTGCGCGGCGAGGATTTCCTCGTCGGTCACCGAGTCGATGATTCCGCCGGATTCGTCGCGGGCCTCTTCGGCCTGCTGCCAGGAGGCGGGGTTGCCGATGCGGATGGCGGTGGCGATGGTGTCCGGCTCGGTCACCGGGTGGCCCAGCACGATGGGTGCGGCGCCCGCGGCCTGGAAGCCCCACATGATCGGGGTCTTGGTGGACACCGGTGCGAGCTTCTCGCCGGCCTGGTTGGTGTACTCGGAGGAGTACTCCTTGTAGCCCCTCCAGTACGCGGTGATGTTGCCCGCGTTGCCCACCGGCAGCACGTGGTAGTCCGGGGCGTCGCCCAGGAAGTCCACGACCTCGAAGGCGCCGGTCTTCTGGCCCTCGATGCGGGCCGGGTTCACCGAGTTCACCAGGAACACCGGGTAGTTTTCGCTCAGCTTGCGGGCGACCTCGAGGCAGTTGTCGAAGTTTCCGTCGATCTGGATGATGTCCGCGCCGTGCGCGATCGCCTGGGACATCTTGCCCATGGAGATCTTGCCGTCCGGAACCAGCACCGCGCACTTGAGCCCGGCCTGGGTGGCGTAGGCCGCGGCGGAGGCGGAGGTGTTGCCGGTGGAGGCGCAGACCACCGCCTTGGCGCCGGCGGCGACCGCGGCGGTCATCGCCATGGTCATGCCGCGGTCCTTGAAGGACCCGGTCGGGTTCATGCCCTCGACCTTGAGGTACACCTCGGAGCCGGTGAGCTCGCTCAGGGCCGGGGCGAACACCAGGGGCGTACCGCCCTCGCCCAGGGTGATGACCCTGGTGTTTTCGTCGACGGGCAGGCGTTCGGCATATTCGCGGATGACTCCGCGCCACTGGTGGGCCACTTAGTTTCCTTCAACTCGCAGGACAGAGGTTACTTCTTGGACGGCGGCCAGCGCGGAGACGGCGGCCACGGTGGCGGCAAGCGCCGATTCGGTGGAGCGGTGGGTGACGATGCGCAGGTCCGCGACCCCGCCGTTGCCTTCCGGCTTCACGGTCTGGCGCAGCGTCTCGATGGAAACACCGTGCTGGGCAAAGATCGCGGCGATCGCGGCCAGCACACCGGGCTCGTCGGTGACGCGCAGCCCGATCCAGTAGCTGGTGGCGATGTCGGCCAGGTCCATGACCTGCACCTTTTGCTGCGCGGCGATGGCCGGCAGCGGGCCGCCGGAGACCACGCGGCGGGCCACCGCGACGGTGTCGCCCAGCACGGCCGAGGCGGTGGGGGCTCCCCCGGCGCCGGCGCCGTAGAACATCAGCTCCCCGGCATTCTCGGCCTCGACGAAGACCGCGTTAAACGCGCCGTGGACGGCGGCCAGCGGGTGGGTGCGGCGCAGCAGCGTCGGGTGCACGCGCACCCCGATGCCCTTGGCGCCGCGTTCGGCGATGGCCAGCAGCTTGATGACCATGCCGGCGTCCTTGGCCGCCGCGACGTCTGCCGCGGTGATCTTGGTGATGCCCTCGCAGTGGACATCCGCGTAGGCGAAGTCGGTGTGGAAGGCCAGGGAGGCGAGGATCGCGGCCTTGGCGGCGGCGTCGTGCCCCTCGACATCGGCGGTCGGGTCGGCCTCGGCGTAGCCCAGGTCCTGGGCCTGGCCCAGCACGTCCTCGAACGCGGCACCGGTGGTGTCCATGGCGTCGAGGATGAAGTTGGTGGTGCCGTTGACGATGCCCATCACCTTGGTGATCCGGTCCCCGGAGAGGGAGTCGGAGATCGGGCGCAGGATCGGGATGGCGCCGGCGACGGCTGCCTCGTAGCGCAGCTGGGCCCCGGATTCGAAGGCCAGGGCGTTCAGTTCCGCGCCCTGGGCCGCGAGCAGCGCCTTGTTGCCGGTGACCACCGAGGCGCCGCGGGACAGCGCCCGGCGGATCAGCGCACCGGCCGGCTCGAGGCCGCCGAGCAGCTCGATGACGATGTCTGCGCCGTCGACCAGCGCCTCGGCGTCGGTGGTGAACAGGTCCGCCGGGAGAACCACGTCTCGCGTGGCGGCGGTGTTGCGCACCGCAATGCCCGCCAGTTCAAGTTTCGCGCCGGCGCGGTCGGCCAGCACCGCCGCGTCGTCCGTCAGGATGCGGGCAACCTGTGCTCCCACGTTGCCGCAGCCCAGCAGGGCCACCTTCAATGTCTTCACGTTTATTACTATGCTCCCAAGTCGCGGGCCAACAGATCGGCTTCGGTTTCCCTGCGGATGATGGCGCGGGCTGCGCCGTTGCGCACCGCCACCACGGCCGGGCGTCCCAGGTAGTTGTAGTTGCTGGCCAATGCCCAGCAGTACGCCCCGGTGCCGGGCACCGCGAGCAGGTCGCCTGCGGCAACATCCTCGGGCAGGTAAACGTCCCGTACGACTATGTCACCGGATTCGCAGTGTTTGCCAACCACGCGGGAAACAATCGGGTCGCTTTCCGTCACACGGGAGGCGAGCACCGCGGTGTAGTCCGCGTCGTAGAGCACCGGGCGGGCGTTGTCGCTCATCCCGCCGTCCACCGAGATGTAGCGGCGCGGCACCAGGGTGCCGTCGGCGGTCTCCACCTGGACACTCTTGCGCACCCCGGCCTCGTAGAGGGTGAAGGTGGAGGAACCGGCGATGGCGCGGCCAGGTTCGATGGAGATCCGCGGGACCGCCAGGCCCAGCTCGGCGGCGGTGCTGCCCACGACCTCGGCCATCGCGGCGGCCAGCACGGCCGGCTTGCTGGGGGTGTCGGCCTCGGTGTAGGCGATGCCGTAGCCGCCGCCCAAATCCAGCTCGGGCAGCTCGACGCCGTGGTCCTTCTTGACCTGTGCCAGGAAGCCGAGCATCTTCTGCGCGGCCAGCGCGAAGCCCTCGGATTCGAAGATCTGCGAGCCGATGTGCGCGTGCAGGCCCAACAGGTTCAGCTCCGCGTGCTCCAGCGCGAAGCGCACCGCGGCGGCGGCCGGGGATTCGTCGTCGCCCGCCGGGATCATCGAGAGCCCGAACTTCTGGTCCTCGTGGGCCGTGGCGATGAATTCGTGGGTGCTGGCGTGCACGCCCGGGGTCAGGCGCAGCATCACGTTGGCGCGTTTGCCCGTGTCCCTGGCCAGGTCCGCGACGCGCTGCAGCTCGTCGAGCGAGTCCACGACGATGCGGCCCAGGTCCGCCTCGAGTGCGGTGCGGATCTCGGTGACGGACTTGTTGTTCCCGTGCAGCGACAGGTTCGCGGCGGGCACCCCGGCCACCCGGGCCACGGCCATTTCCCCGCCGGAGCAGGTGTCCAGGCGCAGGCCCTCGGCGGTGACCCAGCGGGCGACCTCGGTGCTCAAGAACGCCTTGCCGGCGTAGTAGACATCGACCCCGCCGCACAGGTCCTTGAACGCGGCGTCGAAGGCCTGCTTGAAGCCGGCCGCGCGGGCGCGGAAGTCGTCCTCGTCGAGCACGAACAGCGGGGTGCCGAACTCGCGGGCCAGCTCGGCGACGCCGATGCCCTGGACGGCGAGCTCGCCGTCCTGGGCCCGGGCCACGCCGGCGGCCCACTCGATGGGGCGCAGCGCGTTGGCGTCTTCGGGGAAGGACAGCCAGGAAGGGGCAAGTGGTGAAACGGCCATGGTGGGGTCCTTACATCTTTTCCGGTGCGGACACGCCCAGCAGGTCAAGGCCGTTGGCCAGGACCTGGGTGGTGGCGTCGTTGAGCCAGAGGCGGGTGCGGTGGATGGGCTCGACGGTGCCGTCGCCCACGGGGGTCACGCGGCAAGCGGCGTACCAGGAGTGGTAGGCGCCGGCGAGCAGCTCGAGGTGGCGGGCCACGCGGTGCGGTTCGCGGTGCGTGGCGGCCTGGGCGACGACCGAGGGGAACTGCCCCAGGGCCGCGAGCAGGTCGTTTTCGGTGTCGTGGACCAGCAGCGTGGCGTCGAAGTCGGTGCGCTCCACGCCCTTCTCCACGGCATTGCGGCTGGCGGCACGCGAGCGGGCGTGGGCGTACTGGACGTAGAACACCGGGTTGTCGTTGGTGTTCTTCTTGAGCAGCTCGGGGTCGATGGTCATCGGCGAATCGGCCGGGTAGCGGCCCAGCGAGTAGCGCAGCGCGTCGGCGCCGAGCCAGTTGATCAAGTCGCGCAGCTCGATGATGTTGCCGGCGCGCTTGGACAGGCGGGCGCCGTTCACGGAGATCAGCTGGCCGATCAGCACCTCGATGTTGACCTTGGGGTCGTCCCCGGCCGCGGCAGCGATGGCCTTGAGGCGGTTGACGTAGCCGTGGTGGTCGGCGCCGAGCAGGTAGATCTTCTCGGTGAAGCCGCGGTCCTTCTTGGACAGGTAGTAGGCGGCGTCGGCGGCGAAGTAGGTCGGCTCGCCGTTGGCGCGGATCAGCACGCGGTCCTTGTCGTCGCCGAAGTCGGTGGTGCGTAGCCAGACCGCGCCGTCGGTGTCGTCGATGTGGCCCTGCTCGCGCAGGCGCGCCACGGCGTCCTCGACCGCTCCGCCGGCATGCAGTTCCTGCTCGGAGAAGAACACGTCGAACTCGACGCCGAAGTCGTTCAGGGTCTCCTTGATGTCGGCCATCTGCGCCACGTAGGCGGCGTGGCGGACGATCGGCAGGGCCGCTTCCTGCGTCAGGGTGCGGATGTCCGGGTGCGCGTCGGCCACCGCGTCGGCGAGTTCCTTGATGTACCCGCCCGGGTAGCCGCCCTCGGGCACCGGCAGCCCGTGCAGGCGGTTGTAGACCGACAGGGCAAAGATGTTCATCTGGTTGCCGGCGTCGTTGATGTAGTACTCGGAGGTGACGGACGCGCCGCTGGCCTTGAGCACGCGGGCGATCGAGTCGCCCAGGGCCGCCCAGCGGGTGTGGCCGATGTGCAGCGGGCCGGTGGGGTTCGCGGAGACGAACTCCATGTTGATCTCGTGGCCGACCAGGGCCTCGTTGGTGCCGTAGGCGGCACCGGCCTCGACGATTGACCGGGCCAGTTCGCCGGCGGCCCCGGCCTCGAGGGTGATGTTCAGGAAGCCCGGTCCGGCGATCTCGACCTTGGCGACCCCGTCGGCATCGGCCAGGCGGGTGGCCAGGACCTGGGCGAAGTCGCGCGGGTTCATGGACGCCTTCTTGCCCAGCTGCAGGGCGATGTTGGTGGCCCAGTCCCCGTGGTCGCGGCTCTTGGGTCGCTCCACTCGCACGCTCTCGGGTACGTCGACGGAAATCTGGCCGGCGGCGACGGCATCGCGGAGGCAAGCGGAAATGGCTGTGGAGAGTTCTTCAGGAGTCACCACTCAAGGATAACCGCGCCCGCGGGCCGCTGCCGCCGATGTGACGGAGCGACGTCGCACACATCAGGGGCGCTTTTGGGCACCGCCGGAGTGCGGCGCGGGTGCCGATTTGTCATTCCCCGCTTCACACCTGCTAAGCTCGTCTACGTTCCCAGCCGGAATTCGTTTTGCGGGCAAGTTTCGCACTCCGGCATTGCCCTCGTAGCTCAGGGGATAGAGCGTCCGCCTCCGGAGCGGAAGGTCGAAGGTTCGAATCCTTTCGAGGGCACCGTGAAAGCTCCCGTTTGCCAGGCCAGCCTGGCGGACGGGGGCTTTTTTCATGCCCGGAACCCGGGCCCGCACGGAAAAATGCGGGCCGCACGTTAAATTAAGCGACCCCCGTGGTGACGGCGAATCTCCACGGGGGCCTAACCGCCGCTCCTTTGAGAAAAGGTGCATTGGCTACGGATGAGACTACAGCCAATGGTGCCGCGGCCACCAATTGGCACCACGTGTCTTGCCCCACAGGCCGCGGCCGGAGCATGCGCAAAGCGGGCCGGAGGCCCGTCGGGAACGCACACGGCGCTAGCGGCAGATGCCGTTCTCGTAGGAGTACACCACGATCTGCACCCGGTCGCGCAGCGCGAGCTTGCGCAGGATCGACCCGATGTGGGTCTTGACCGTGGATTCGCTCAGGAACAGCCGCCCGGAGATCTCCTGGTTGGTCAGCCCCAGCGCGACGGCGTTGAAGACCTCGCGCTCCCGCTCGGTCAGTTCCAGGTACGGCACCGGGACCTCGGGCACCGGTTCGGGCTCGTCGCGCAGCAGCGCGGCCAGGGACTGCGGGGCGATCACGGCGGAACCGCCGTGCACCGCACGGATCGATTCGCAGACGAACTCCGGGGTGCTGTCCTTGAGCAGGAACCCGCTGGCGCCGTGGCGGACCGCGGTGGCGGCGTGCTCGTCCCAGTCGAAGGTGGTCAGCATGATGACCTTCGGGACCGTGGCGAAGCGCCCGGATACATCCTCGAAGATCCTGCGGGTGGCCTCAACCCCGTCCATGGGCGACATCTGCACGTCCATCAGCACCACGTCCGGGCCGTGGGCGGCGATCTCCCCCAGCGCCTCGGTGCCGTCGGCGGCCTGCGCCACCACGGCCATGTCGGGCTGGGCGCCGATGATCACGGCCAGGCCGGAGCGGAAGAGCTGCTGGTCATCGACCAGGGCCACGCGGATCTTGGGGTGGGTCAACGGCTCATCCATTCGGTGTTGATCGGGAAGGTTGCGGCGATCGTGAACAGGTCGGGGGCGCCGGCGACCCCGTCCTCGGAGTCGATGCTCAGGGTTCCGGAGAGGCTGGCCAGGCGCTGGCGCATGCCCGCGATCCCGGTCCCGGTCCGCGCCGAGGCGGCGGAGGACTCAAAGTAGTTTGTCACGCTCAGCGTGTAGCTGGTGGCACCCCAGTAGTGCCGCACGTAGATCGGGGTGGTGGAGCAGCCGTGGTGCAGCGCGTTGGCGAGCATCTCCTGGATGATCCGCCGGGTGGCCGGAACGATGTCCGCCGGCAGCGGGACCGGCTCCCCGAGGGTTTCCTCGCTCACCTCGTACCCGGTGCCGCGCACGTTCGCCAGGATCGCGGAGATCTCCGAGGTCCGCGGGGGCAGCAGCCCCATTTGCGCGGTCGCCAGCGCCAGGCTGCGCGTCACCGGGTGCCCGGGACGCGCGGCCGCCGCCCCGGAATCGGACGGCGGGGTTTGCGTCGCCCGGGTGTCCGCGGGCCTGGTTTCGGCGGTTTGCGAGAGCACCTGGCGCACCTCGCCCAGGGATCGGCGAGCCGCGTCGGCAATCGTGCCGGTGGTCTCGCGGATGCGGGCGACGTCGTGGTCCGGGATGAAGCGGATCGAGTCGGCCTGCGCGATGATCACGGCCAGTGAATGACCCACCACGTCGTGCACGTCGCGGGCCAGCGCCGCGTTCTCGGCCCGCAGCCGGGCGAGCTCCAGCGCGCTGTCTGCCTCCTCGCGGGCCTGGGCGGAGCCGCGCTCGGCGGATTGCTTGCCGGCGAACAGCCGCACCAGCAACCCCAGCAGCCACGGCAGGGTCATCACCGAGGCGACCACCACGAAGATCGCGACCACCTGGTTGCGCTCGGGCCAGGCATTGGAGTCCATGGCGGCGAAGAGCGGCCCGGAGACCCAGGAGCCGACGCGCGCGATGTACAAGGTGCCCAGCACCGAGCCCACCGCGATCGAGGCCCCGGCCATGAAGACCCAGAGCCGGGTGCCGAAGCGGGCAACCATCCCCACCACGTACAGCGCGGCCAGCTGGGCCAGGTCGACGTCGAATCCGCCGAGCATCTGCAGCAGCGTCCCCACCCAGATGAGGGACAGCGCCACCCCGGGCAGCACCCGCGCGCAGCCGATGGCCACGGCCGCGGCCAGCACGAAGAGCGCGATGTCCGCCAGGTAGCTGCCCGAGATCCTGGCCATGAAGAGGAATTCGTGGCAGAGCACCACCAGGGCCAGGAACATGAACGCCGCCGTGACATCGGAGCGCCATCCCCACCGCCCGCGCCAGCGGATCGGTTCGTAGTCCGGTTCGGGTGCGTCCACCGGCGCGCTCACCGGGCGCCCTCCGGCCCGGTCCCGGCGCGGGCTCGCGCCGGGGCAGCTGCCGCCGAACGACGGGAAACGCAATTGTGCATGCCCACTACGTTAGACGTCCCCGCGCGGCGGCGGGTCACCCGCAGGTACCGCACTGCTCAGACGCAGGTACCGCATCGCCGCGACGGGAATCGGCCCGCGGCCCGATGCGCACGGCCCCGGATCCGCGAAGACTGGTGTCATGATGAGTTTTCCCTCCCAACTCCCGCCCTCGCCGATGGCCCGGGCCATGCGCCTGGCCGCCGTGCTCACCGCGCTGGCCATGCTCACCGCTTCCGTCCTCGGGATCGCCTTTGCACTGAAGCCCTTCGCGGAGCCGGAACCGGAGGCGGGGTTCTCGGCCGGGTCCGCGCTGCGGCCGGCTGCCGCATCCGCGGAGAGCACAAGCCTCGGTGCCACGTACGGCAACGGCCAGATCCCGCTCGATGAGCTGGTGCGCATCGGACCGGGCCGCTACCTGGCGCCGGAGGCCGCGGCCGCGTTCACCGAGCTGGCCGTGGGGCTGCGCCGGGCCGGGCACGAGGTGCAGGTGAATTCGGCCTACCGCAGCCTGGCCGAACAGGAAGGCCTCATCAAGCGCTACGGGCTGCTCTCCGAGGGCGGCACGGCGGCCGCGGAGGGAACCAGCGAGCACGGGCTGGGCATCAGCGTGGACATGACGCTTTCCGGTGAGGCGCTGCGCTGGATGGAGTCGCATGCCGCACGCCACGAATTCGTCAACACCGTGGCCGGCGAACCCTGGCACTGGACCTACGTGGGGGCGCGCTAGGACATCCACAACACCCCGTGCTCCAGGTACTCTTGGGCCCGCGCGGCGGCGACGCGCTTGACGAGCCCGATCGGCAGCGGCTCATCGTGCGGCAGCTGGATCGAGCCCTTGCCCGTCTTGTGGCCGGCCAGTTCCCCGGCGAGCGCCTCGCGGGAACTCGGCGTGGTGTACAGGTTGATGTGCTTGGCGAACACGGCGTAGGAGACCAGGATGGTGCCGTCGACGTAGGCCGGCTGCCCCCACTTGATCTGCACCTGCGCCCGCGGCAGCGCTTGGGCCAGGGTCCGGTGCAGCTCCATGGCCCTGGGGCGGAGTTCGGCCGGGACGTTCGCGAAGTACTCCTCGGGCGTCGTGCCCCTGATCTTGGCCATGGTGCTCCTTGCGGCGTCGGGTGCGGCGTTGCTTGCGGCATTGCTTGCGGCGGACGGGCCCCGGCGGGGGGCCTGCCTGCCCCTGGCACCCATTGTGCCCCATGGCCGCGGCGGGTGCCGCGGAACCTGAACACCCCCTGCCATTGCTGACGTTGCGCCGCTAATCTGGATTCATGGCGGTGGTGGCGCGATGACGAGGTGGAATCCATGGGTGTCGGCAATGATCCGCACGGTGTCTCACTGATCCGTGCCACGCCCAGCGGCCCGGTGGAGGGAATGCTGGTCGGTGGCGTGCAGCGGTTCCTGGGCGTCCCCTATGCCGCGGCACCCGTCGGGGAGAACCGCTTCGCCCTTCCCACGCTGCCGGAACCGTGGACCGGCCCCCTGCCCGCGACCGCCCACGGACCCACCGCCTGGCAGCTCCCATATGCCGGGGCGCTGGGACGGCTGCTGCCCACGAAAAACATTCCCGGGGACGGGTGCCTGAACGTGGACGTGTACGCCCCGGACAGGCATTCCCCGGCGCTGCGCCCGGTGCTGGTGTGGATCCACGGCGGGGCGCTGCAGCACGGCTCCAACTCCCTGGATGGTTACGACGGCACGGCCTTCGCGCGCGACGCGGTGGTCTTCGTCGCGGCCAACTACCGGCTGGGCGCCGAGGGGTTCTCGGTGCTGGAGGATGCCCCGCTGAACCTGGGGCTGGCCGATGTCATCGCCGCGCTGGAGTGGGTCAAGGCCAATATCGCCTCCTTCGGCGGGGACCCGGGACAGGTCACGGTGATGGGGCATTCGGCCGGCGGCTCCCTGGTGGCCGCGTTGCTGGCCCACCCGCGTGCGGCGTCGCTGGTCTCCCGGGCCATCATCCAAAGTGCCCCGTTGTCGGCGCAGCCGGTGAACCGGGCCCGGCGGATGACGCAGAAGCTCGCCACCGACCTGGGCATCGGGGCAACCCGCGAGGAATTCGCTGCCCGCACCCCCGCCGAGCTGCTGGCCTCCCTCCAGCGGGTCTCCACCGGGGCCGGCCCGCTGGAGGGCGGATCCTCCTACACGCTGGCGATCGATGGGCAGCTGGTCCCCGAGGACCCGTTGGAGGCAATGGTCGCCGGCGCCGGAAAGCAGATCCCGCTGCTGGTCGGCACCACCGCCGAGGAGGCCCGGCTGTGGCTGGTGCCCTCCGGCCGGGCGGAAAAGATCACCAAGGTCCACCTGGCGCTGGCCCGGCGCAAGGCCGGGATCCCGCATGCGGCGCAAAAGCTCTTCGCGCACAACCGCCCAGGTGCCGGCCCGGGCGAGCTGCTCGGTGCGCTGGCCACCGACAAGCTCCTGCGGGTGCCGATGTACAAGCTGGCCGATGCCCGGCACTACGCCGGGGCGCAGACCCAGGTGTATGAGTTTGCGTGGCACAGCCCCGTGGAGGAACTGGGTGCGGCGCACGGCACCGAGCTGCCCTTCGTCTTTGACAACCTGGCCACGGCCGATGCCATCGGGCTGGTGGGGAATTCGGCACCGCAGGCGCTGGCCAGCGCCATGCACGAGGCGTGGGTGTGCTTTGCCACCATGGGGATCGCCGAGTGGCCGGCCTGGGACATGAGTCGCCCGGTGAAGACCTTCAACGGGTTGGACAACAAGGTGGTCCTCTCCCCGCGGGAGGACGAGGCCGAGTCCCTGGGCTGAGGCCCCGGATTCGGGTCGCCGGTGCCCTGCCCCGCGGCACCTGCTGGCAACGCGCCGGCGGCTCCGGGGCCGGGTGAACACCGCG
The DNA here is from genome assembly GCA_024207135.1 of Arthrobacter sp. C2. Classification (GTDB taxonomy): domain Bacteria; phylum Actinomycetota; class Actinomycetes; order Actinomycetales; family Micrococcaceae; genus Paeniglutamicibacter. The sequence goes on from CP042428.1 coordinate 1,396,332, forward strand.
GGAACCGCTGATCCGCTAGCGTACCTAGTGGAACGCATGGTTCGGACGATCGGTCCGGCTTCGGGAAAGTTGCATACATGTTTACAAGTGCCTGGTGGTGGGCGACCGCGCTGGTGGTCGTCGATTTGGCCATTCGCGTCCTGGCGATCATTTTCGTGCCGCGGAACCGGCGCCCGACCTCCGGGATGGCGTGGCTGCTGGCGATCTTCCTGATCCCCTACTTCGGGGTCATCGCCTTCCTGCTGATCGGCTCCCCCAAGCTGCCGCGCAAGCGCCGCGAGGTGCAGGAGGAGATCAACACGTTCATGCGCGCAGTCAGCGCGGAGGAGCGCCTCGAGGACACCCATGGAAACAACCCGGAGTGGTTCAACTCGCTGGTCCGGATGAACGCCACGTACGGGGGCCTGCCGCTGCTGGCTGGCAATTCCGGGACGCTGCTGGGCGACTACGAGCAGACCATCGCCGCAATGGCCGACGCCGTGGACTCCGCCACCGACTACGTGCACGTGCAGTTCTACATCCTGGGCGTCGATGCGACCACCGCCGGCTTCTTCGACGCGCTGGAGCGGGCCATCGAGCGCGGGGTGACGGTGAACGTGATGCTCGACCACTGGGCCTCGCGCGGCAAGAGGGACTATGCGGCCACCAAGGCCCGGCTGGATGCAATGGGTGCGAACTGGACGTTGATGCTCCCGCTGCTGCCGCTGCAGGGCAAGTTCCAGCGCCCCGACCTGCGCAACCACCGCAAGATCCTGGTCATCGACGGCACCGTGGGCTACATGGGCTCGCTGAACATGATTTCCCGGGACTACAACGTGAAGAAGAACATCAAGCGCGGGCTGAAGTGGAAGGAACTGGTCGTGGAACTGCGCGGCCCGGGCGTCTCGACCCTGGACGCGGTGTTCATCTCCGACTGGTACTCCGAGACCGGCGAGGTCATCCTCCAGGGCGTGCGCCGGGCCGAGCTGGTCTCGGGCGGCGAAAACCTCTCGCGGGTGAGCGGCGCACTGATCGACCACCGTGCCGATGCCGGGACCATGCTCATCCAGGTGGTGCCCTCGGGCCCGGGGTTCGAGCGCGAGAACAACCTGCGGCTCTTCCTGGGGCTGATCCACGCGGCCCAGCAGCGCATCGTGATCACCTCCCCGTACTTCGTGCCCGACGAGTCGCTGCTGTATGCGATCAGCTCCGCGGTGGCGCGCGGGGTGCCGGTGGACTTGTTCGTCTCGGAGATCGGCGACCAGGCGCTGGTCCACCACGCGCAACGGTCCTACTACGAGCAGCTGCTGCGCGCCGGGGTGCGCATCTTCCTCTATCCCGCCCCGTACATCCTGCACGCCAAGCACTTCACCATCGACGACGAGGTGGCGATGATCGGCTCCAGCAACATGGACATGCGGTCCTTCAGCCTGAACATGGAGGTCTCGATGCTGGTGCGCGATGCCGGATTCGTGGCGCGGCTGCGCGCCGTCGAGGACGAGTACCGCGAGGTCAGCCGGATGCTGACGCTTGAGGAATGGATGCGCCAGCCGCTGCGCTCCACGGTGCTGGACAACCTGGCCCGGCTCACCTCCGCCCTGCAGTAGCCCCGGATCCCTGCCCCTGCCTGAACTGCCGGGGTGCGTGGGACGAGGAAGGAGCCGCACTCCCCCCTTCAGGGGCGTGCGGCTCCTTCGTCGCTTGCTTCCAGCCAAACCGGCGCGGCGGGCCGCTACTGCAGCATGGTCCGGTCGTCGAGCTGGGCGCCCTTGATTTTCTCGAACTCGTGCAGCAGGTCCGGAACGGTCATCTTCGCCTTCTGCGCCGAGTCCAGGTCCAGGATGACCTGCCCGTCGTGCATCATGATCAGCCGGGACCCCAGGCGCAGTGCCTGCTCCATGTTGTGCGTGACCATCAACGTGGTCAGCTTGTGGCGCTCCACGATTTCCTCGGTCAAACGGGCCACCAGGGCGGCGCGCTGCGGGTCAAGGGCGGCGGTGTGCTCGTCGAGCAGCAGGATCTGGGGACCGGAGAACGTGGCCATCAGCAGGCTCAGCGCCTGGCGCTGGCCGCCGGAAAGCAGCCCGACCTTGGCCTTGAGCCGGTTCTCCAGCCCGAGTTCCAGGGAGCGCAGCTCCTCGACGAACAGCTCGCGCTTGCGCTTGTTCACCCCGGGGTTCAGCCCGCGGAACTTGCCCCGGCCCAGGGCCAGGGACATGTTCTCCTCGATGGACATGTTCGGCGCGGTGCCGGCCATTGGGTCCTGGAAGACCCGCCCGATGTACTTGGCGCGCGCGTGGTCCGGAAGCCGGGTGACTTCCTTGCCGCCGATGCGCACGGTCCCGGAGTCCGGCTGCAGCTTGCCGCCGACCATGTTCAGCACGGTCGACTTGCCCGCGCCGTTGGAACCGATCACCGTGACGAACTCGCCCGAGGTGAGTTCCAGGTTGATGTCGCGCAGCGCCTTGCGTTCGTTGACGGTTCCGGGGAAGAAGGTCTTGTTCAGGTTCCTGATCTCAAGCATTGGTTCCCACCTCTTCCTTCACGCCGTTGGGCTGCACGGCCTTGCCGCGGATGCGGATGCGGTTGGCGAACTTCCCGAAGCCCTTCCACTGCGGAAGGATCAGCGCGACGACCACCAGAACCGCGGAGATCAGCTTCATGTCGTTGACCTCCAGGCCGGCGTTCAGTGCCAGCTGGATGACCAGGCGGTAGACGACCGAGCCGAAGACCACGGCCAGGGCCGCGATCCAGATGAACTTCTGCCCGAAAATGGCCTGGCCCACGATGACCGAGGCCAACCCGATGAGGATCACGCCGATGCCCATGCCGATGTCGGCGAAGCCCTGGAACTGGGCGATGATGGCGCCGGAGAAGCCGACCAGGCCGTTGGAAAGTGCCAGGCCCAGGATCTTCTGGTTGTCGGTGCTCACCCCGAAGGACCGGATCATTTCCTCGTTGTCGCCGGTGGCGCGCATGGCCAGCCCGACGTCGGTGCGCAGGAACCAGACGATGAGCGCCACGGCGACCAGGCATCCGGCGAACATCAGGCCGACGGAGGTCCAGGTGCCCAGCAGCTGGTTTTCGCGCATGAAGGACAGGACGGTGTCCTCGCCCAACAGCGGGGTGTTGGCCTTGCCCATGATGCGCAGGTTGATCGAATACAAGGCGATCATGGTCAGGATGCCGGCCAACAGCCCATCGATCTTGCCCTTGGTGTGCAGCAGACCGGTGATGACACCGGCGAGGCCGCCGATGAAGAAGGCGAGGATCGTGGCAATGAACGGGTTGATGCCATTGACGATCGATATGGACGCGACTGCCGCGCCGGTGGTGAAGCTTCCGTCGACGGTCAGGTCGGGGAAGTCAAGTATGCGGAAGGTCAGGTAGACCCCGAGTGCCATGATCGCGTAGATCAGGCCTAGTTCAACCGCGGTGATCATGGGTGGATCCTTGCGTTTCGAGTGTTGGGCTAATGGCGGTGGCCGGTCGGGGTTGACCGACCGGCCACCGGTGGTTGGACCGTGTTGCGGTCGTGTTTACTTGTAGGTTTCCGCTGCTTCGGAGAGCATGTCTGCCGGGAAGGTCAGGCCGATCTTCTCCGCCGCGGTGGTGTTCAGGTAGAGCTCGACCTTGGTGATGGTCTCAACCGGCATGGTCTCCGGCTTGGCCTCGCCCTTGAGCAGCTTCACTGCCATGGCCGCGGTCTGCTCGCCGAGCTTCTCGTAGTTCAGGCCGTAGGTGGCGGTCGCGCCGCGCTTGACGGACTCGCCGTCGGCGGAGATCACCGGGATCTTCTTGTCCTGTGCGGTCTGCAGCAGGCCTTCGAGTGCCGATACCACGGCGTTGTCGGTCGGGACGTAGAACGCGTCGACGTTCAGGCCCGAGGCCGCCTGCTGGACCTCGGAGGAAGCCGAGATGGCCTTCTCCTCGATGGTCAGGCCCAATTCGGCTGCGGCGTCCTTGGCCCACTGGACCTGGACGCCGGAGTTGACCTCGCCCGAGGAGTAGACGATGCCCACGGTCTTGGCGTCGGGCTTGATCTTCTTGAGCAGTTCGAGCTGTTCCTTGACCGGGTTCTTGTCCGAGGTGCCGGTGACGTTGGCGCCGGGTGCCTCGAGGCTGGAAACCAGCTTGGCTTCCATCGGGTCGGTGACCGCTGAGAAGAGCACCGGGATCTTGGTGATCGACTGGGCGGCGGCCTGGGCCGTGGGGGTGGCGATGGCCAGGACCAGGTCCATGTCCTGGTCGGAGGCGAACTTGCCCACGATCGAGGTGTTGGTGGCCTGGTCGGCCTGGGCGTTGGCGAAGTCGTACTTGACCTTGTCGTCGCCCGTGTAGCCGGCGTCCGCCATCCCCTTCTTGAAGCCAGTGACCACGGCGTCCAGCGACGGGTGGGACACGTACTGGGCGATGCCGATCGTGACCGGGCCGGCGGCTTCGGAGGAGCCGGTGGCCTCGGGGGTGGTGGATCCGCCGCATGCGGTGAGCACCAATGCGGTGGCAGCCACCCCGGCTGCGATCTGTACGGACTTGATGAATTTCATTGTGTTCCTTTCACGACGTGCGAGTGTCATTCCGGGTGCGCCACCAGGGGCGCACCAGGGGGTTTTCAGGATTAGCCCAACCTCGGCCGATCGGCAGGAAGTTCTCCTCATGAATTCCTTTGATACTACATGTGAACCTACTCACATTTCTTCCATCTGGTATGAAATGCAAGACAAACCATCGACCATTCATCTTGCCATCATGCATCTTTCATGGAAAGTCCCCGCAAATCAGACAATTGGTATCCCTGCGACTTGAGAATCAGACGGTACCGTGGACAAAGCCGTGTTTTGACACTGCGCACACCCCGCCACGGCCGGTCGACCCGGGGTTTGCGGCCCGCTTTGCGCGCCGCGGACACCGGGTCGGCGGCCGGAGGAATCGCCGGTGGCGCTGGCATAGACTTGGGTCATCATGGCCCTGACGATTTCCTACCCCGAAGCCCTGCCCGTTTCCGCCCGCCGCGACGACATCATGAAAGCCATCCAGGGCAACCAGGTGGTCATCGTCGCCGGAGAAACCGGCTCCGGCAAGACCACCCAGCTGCCCAAGATGCTCCTGGAGCTGGGCCTTGGCGAGAAGGGCATGATCGGGCACACCCAGCCCCGCCGCCTGGCCGCCCGCACCGTGGCCGAACGCATCGCCGAGGAACTGGGCACCACCATCGGCGCCGAAGTCGGCTTCCATGTCCGCTTCACCGGCGAGGTTTCCCGCTCCACCAAGGTCAAGGTCATGACCGACGGCATCCTGCTGGCCGAGATCCAGCGCGACAAGCTGCTCAAGAAGTACAACGCGATCATCATCGATGAGGCCCACGAGCGCAGCCTCAACATCGACTTCCTGCTGGGCTACCTGCGCCGGATCCTGCCCAAGCGGCCGGATTTGAAGATCGTGATCACCTCCGCCACCATCGATCCGCAGCGCTTCGCCGAGCACTTCGCCGCACCCGGGCCCCAGGGCGAAGAGCCCGTTCCGGCACCCATCATCGAGGTTTCCGGGCGCACCTTCCCCGTCGAACTGCGCTACCGCCCGCTGAACCCGGCCGACGGGATGGACGAGGACGAGCTGGACCCGGATTCCCAGGTCGAGGACCGCGACCCGCTGGACGCGATCGCCGAGGCCGTGGACGAACTGGCCAAGGAGGCCCCCGGGGACATCTTGATCTTCTTCCCCGGCGAGCGCGAGATCCGCGACGCCGCCGAGGTGCTGCGGGCCCGCGTGCAAACCAACAAGCGGCTGGCCGGCACCGAGATCCTGCCCCTGTTTGCCCGGCTCTCGCTGGCCGAACAGCACCAGGTGTTCAAGCCGGGGCGCAACCGGCGCATCGTGCTGGCCACCAACGTCGCCGAGACCTCCCTGACGGTTCCGGGCATCAAGTACGTGATCGACACCGGCACCGCCCGCATCTCGCGGTACTCCCACCGCACCAAGGTCCAGCGCCTGCCCATCGAACGGGTTTCGCAGGCCAGCGCCAACCAGCGCTCGGGCCGCTGCGGGCGCGTGAGTGACGGCATCGCCATCCGCCTGTACTCGCAGGAGGACTTCGAGACCCGCCCCGAGTTCACCGATCCGGAGATCCTGCGCACCAACCTGGCCGCGGTGATCCTGCAGATGAGCTCGATGGGCGTGGTCCGCACCGCGCGCGACGTCGCCGATTTCCCCTTCGTCCAGCCGCCGGATGCCAAGTCGATCAACGACGGCGTGGCGCTGCTGCGCGAGCTCGGCGCCCTGGACACCGGCACCGAGGCCACCATCACGAAGATCGGCAAGTCGCTGGCGCAGCTGCCGGTGGATGTGCGCCTGGGCCGGATGATCGTGGAGGCCGGGAACCGTGGATGCGCCAAGGAGGTCATGGTGCTCGCCGCGGCGCTGTCCATCCAGGATCCGCGCGAGCGCCCCAGCGAGGAAACCGGCAAGCGCGAACGCGCCGCGGAGATGCACAAGCGCTTCACCGACGCGAAGTCCGACTTCTCCTCGCTGCTGAACCTCTGGCGCTACCTGCAGGAGAAGCAGAAGGAGCTCTCCTCCTCGGCCTTCCGCCGGCTGTGCAAGAACGAATTCATCAATTACCTGCGCGTGCGCGAATGGCAGGACCTGTTCACCCAGCTGCGCCAGCTCGCCAAGCCGCTGGGCATCACCATCTCCCCCGAGCCGGTGGACGCCGCCGCAAACGAGGACGCCATCCACATCTCGCTGCTGTCCGGGCTGCTGGGCCACGTGGGCTCCTGGGACGAACGCAAGCGCGAATACGTCGGCGCCCGCGGCACCCGGTTCTCCGTGTTCCCGGGCTCGGCGCTGTCGCGCAAGAACACCGAGTGGGTCATGGCCGCCGAGCTGGTGGAGACCTCCCGGCTCTGGGCCCGCACCGTGGCGCGCCTGGACCCCAAGTGGGTCGAGGAGGTCGCCGGGGAGCTGCTCAAGCGCAGCTACTCCGAGCCGCACTGGTCCCGGAACTCCGGCGCGGTCATGGGCTACGAGAAGCTCACGCTCTTCGGGCTGACCATCGTGCCGCGCCGCCGCATCCAGTACTCGAAGGTCGACCCGGAGCTCTGCCGCGAGCTGTTCATCCGCCACGCGCTGGTGGAGGGCGACTGGAAGACCCACCACAAGTTCTTCGCCCGCAACCGCCGGGTGCTCGAGGACATCGAGGAGCTCGAGACCCGGATGCGCCGCCGCGACCTGCGCGTGTCCGACGAGGACCTCTTCGAGTTCTACGATGCCCGCCTGGGTCCCGAGGTCCTCTCCGAGCGGCACTTCGACCGCTGGTGGAAGGCCGCCCGGCACGAGGACCCGACCCTGCTGGACTTCAACCCGGAGGACATGCTGGCCGCTGACGCCACGGAGTTGGACGAGGCCGCCTACCCGCGCACCTGGCGCCACGGCACCTTGGACCTGGATTTGGTCTACGAGTACAACCCGGCGGCCCGCGCCGGGGAATCCGACGGCGTCTCGGTGCGCGTGCCGGTGCTCTTCCTGAACCAGCTGGACCCGGTGCGCTTCCGCTGGCTGATCCCGGGGCTGCGCGTGGAGCTGGTCACCGCGCTGATCAAGTCGCTGCCCAAGGCCATCCGGAAGAACTTCGTCCCGGCCCCCGACGTGGCCCGCACCGCCGTGGCAGCGCTGGAGGCCGACTTCAACCCGGAGACCGACGACCTGGCCGAATCCCTGGAGCTGGTGCTGCGCCGGCTCAAGGGCGTGGTCATCCCGCCCGGTTCCTGGAACTGGGACGCGCTGCCGCCGCACCTGCGCTTCACCTTCACCGTCATCGACGCCGAGGCGAAGATCCTGGACGAATCCCAGGATCTGGCGGTGCTGCAGCAGATCCTGGCGGCGGCCAACCGCTCGGCCCTGGCCCGCTCGCTGGGCATCAAGCCCGGCGCCGCGCTGCCCTCCACGGCCGCCTCCGGCAACTCCACGGGCCGGGCCCCGGCTGCTGCATCAAGCCAGGCAAGGGGCACGGCCGGCAACGAGAAGGGCCGCGGGCAGAAGTCCGCCTCGCGTCCCGGCGGAGCCACGGCCGTGGCCACCACGGTGTGGGAACGCACCGGGCTGACCGACTGGGACACCGGGCTCGGCCTGGCCGGGACCATCACCGAAAAGGTCGTCACCGAGGTCGCCGGGCAACAGGTCACCGCATACCCGGCACTGCTGGACACGGGCACCGACGTGCGCCTGACGGTCTTCCGCAACCCGGCCGAGCAACTGGCCGCCCACCGCACCGGGGTCATCCGGCTGCTGCTGCTCAAGGTCCCCTCGCCCTCCCGGTACGTCCTTGACCACCTGAACAACACCGAAAAGCTGGTCTTCACGCAGAACCCGCACGGCAGCGTCGAGGCCTTGATCCGCGACTGCACCATGGCCGCGGTGGACAAGCTGGTCCCGGCCGCCCTGCCCTTCACCAAGGCGGCGTTCGACGCCCTGTACGAGAAGGTGCGCGCGGAGCTGATCGACACGGTCTTCACCGTGACCGCGATCGTGGAGAAGGTGCTTTCCGGGACCCGGCGGATCAACAAGGACATCAAGTCCGCCTCCTCGCTGGCGCTGGTCAATGCGTTGAACGACGTGAAGTCCCAGCTCGAGCAGCTCGTCTACCCGGGGTTCGTGGCCAAGACCGGCTACGCGCAGCTGGCCCAGCTGCCGCGCTACATCTCCGCCATCGAAAAGCGCCTGGAAAAGCTCGGCACCGGGCACCTGGCGCGGGACAACGCCGCGACCCTGGACATCCAGTCGCTGGAGGACGAGTACGACGCGGCCCTGGGTCAGCTGGTTCCCGGTTCCCGCACCCCGGCGCAACTGGCCGCGGTGAAGTGGATGCTCGAGGAGTACCGGGTCTCGCTCTTCGCCCAGGAGCTGGGGACCGCCTACTCGGTCTCCGCCAAGCGGATCCGCACGGCCATGCGCGAGGGGCTGGCCGCGGCCAAGTAGCCGCTGGACGGCAAAGCGGTGCACGACAAAGGCTGCCCGGTTCGGCCATGTGGTCGAACCGGGCAGCCTCTTCTGCGTTGCGGGTGCCGGCCGCAGGAACCAGCCCAGGGCGCCGGTCCCCCGGACATCGGGCCGCGGCCTCAGGCCTCGGGAACCAGGTCCCCGTGGCCGTCTTCGCGCAGCGCCGCCCGCAGCTTCTGGGCGTTGGCGTCCATCGTGGCGGGATCCGGGTCGGTGTCGGCCCGTGCCAGGTCGAAGTCGGCCAGCGAGTTGGTCGGCCACACGTGCACATGCAGGTGCGGGACCTCGAACCCGGCAATCATCAGCCCCGCGCGCTCGGACCCGAATGCGCGGACCTGGGCGCGGCCGATCTTGCCCGCCACCTCGACCAGGTGCGTCATCAGTTCGGCCGGTGCCTCGGTCCACTTGTCGAGTTCCTCGCGCGGAACCACCAGGGTGTGCCCGTGCGTGATCGGCCCGATGGTCAGGAACGCCACGCAGTGCTCGTCCTTCCAGATGAAGCGCCCGGGGATCTGGCCGTCGATGATCTTGGTAAACAGCGTGCTCATGCACCCTCCATGTGGTCGTTGCCGCGCAAGGTGGCGGCGTCCAGGACAAACCTGTATTTCACGTCGGCGGCGACCATCCGGTCCCACGCCTCGTTGATGTGCTGCGCCCCGGTCAGCTCGATCTCGCACGCCACCTGGTGTTCGGCGCAGAAGTCGAGCATTTCCTGGGTCTGCGCGATCGAGCCTATCAACGACCCGGTGTAGCTCAGCCGCTTGTGGACCAGCTCCCGGGTGTCGAACCCCGGCATCGGGCCCTCGGGCAGCGACAGCTGGACCAACGCGCCGTCGCGGCGCAGCGCCTTGAGGTAGGGGCCCACCTCGTGCGGGGCAGAGACCGTGTCGATGACCAGGTCCAGGGTGTCGCGGATCCCCCGCAGCGCGGCCGCATCCAGCGTGTCGATGACCGTGTGCGCGCCCAGGGCCAGCGCCGAGTCGTGCTTGGCGTCGCCGCGGGTCAGCACGGTGACCTCGGCGCCCATCGCGACGGCCAGCTTCACGGCCATGTGCCCCAGCCCGCCCAGGCCCAGGACCCCCACGCGGCTGCCGGGCCCCACGTTGTGGTGGCGCAGCGGCGAGTAGGTGGTGATCCCGGCGCAGAGCAGCGGGGCGGCCGCGGCCGGATCCAGCGCCGCGGGGATCCGCAGCACGTAGCCGGCGTCCACCACGATGCGCGTGGAGTACCCGCCCTGGGTGTATTCGCCGGTGCGGGCGTCGTGCCCGCCGTAGGTCGCCACCGATTTGGTGCAGAACTGTTCCAGGCCCGCGCGGCATTCCTCGCATTCGCGGCAGGAGTCCACCAGGCAGCCGACCCCCACCCGGGAGCCGACGGGCAGGTCGGCGACCGCGTCGCCGACCTGCGAGACGGTGCCGACCATCTCGTGCCCGAGGACCAGCGGCAGGCGCTTGGCGCCCCATTCCCCGCGCCCGGTGTGCACGTCCGAGTGGCACAGCCCGCAGAATTCGATCTCGATGACCACGTCGCGCGGACCGGGTTCGCGGCGGTGGATCAGCATGGGCACCACCGGCCCGCCGGGCTGTGCGATGCCCAGCGCCGGCACCGCCTCCGGGGCCATGGCCGCGGCGGGCACCTTCGTGCGTTCACGCGCGTGCAGCCTGGCGGCGGTGTCAAGGGGCGGGGGTTTCGGTCGACCGATCATGCTTCGAACCTACCTCTGCCCCGGGCCCGGAGCCAGCGGCCGCGCTTCACGCCGGGATCCGGCAGCTCACGGGGTGGGTCCGGTGGCGGCGGGCCGGGCGGCATCGGAACTGTATTGCGACCACGACCCGGGGTAGAGCGCCGCGCGCACGCCGATGGTTTCCAACGCGAGGACCTGGTGCGCGGCGGTGACGCCCGAACCGCAATATGCCGCAATATCCTGCGCCCCGGCACCGGGCTGCACGCCAAGCGCCTCCAGCGCCGCGGCCAGCGGGCCCGGTGCCAGCAGGTGCCCGTCGGCCTCCAGGTTCTCGGTGGTGGGGCGGTTGAGTGCCCCCGGGATGTGCCCGGCGCGCGGGTCGATCGGCTCGAGCTCTCCCCGGTAGCGCTCCGCGGCGCGGGAATCGAGCAGGACCCCGTGGCCGGGGAACGCGGCGGCCGCATCGATGTCGATCACCGGCATGTGGCCCCAGCCCAGGCGGACGTTGCCCGGGGCCGCGGTGTTGGTTCCGGTTTCCAGCCCGTGCCCGGCGGCCTCCCACCCCTGGACTCCCCCGTCCAGCACCCGAACGTCGGCGGCACCGGCGTGGCGCAGCAGCCACCAGCCGCGGGCCGCGGCCAATCCGCCGGTTCCGTCGTAGAGCACCACGGTCGAATCCTCGTTGATGCCCCAGCGGCGGGCGGTGGCGGCAAAGTCGTGCACCTCGGGAAGCGGGTGGCGGCCGGCTTCCGGGGCGGGAGGCGCCGAGAGCTCGGTTTCCAGGTCGACGAAGAGCGCACCGGGGATGTGCCCGGCCTCGTAGTGTTCCCGGCCATGCGCGTCGCCCAGGGCCCAGCGCACATCCAGCAGCACGGTGTCGGCCCCGGAGGCCAGCAGTGCGGCCAGTTCCCCGGCTTGGATCAATGTCTTTCGTTCCTCGCCCATGTGCGGCGGTGTCCCTTCGCTTGCGGCTTCGGCCCGCGGGCCCCTCGTGTGGTCCAGCCTAGTTTCCCACCCGGTTCCCCGCCTGCCCACGCCTCCCGCCACCGGCCGCGCGTCGGGCACCGCGCCACACGGCGGTTCGGTAGGCTTGCTCGGGTGGATACAACGCCTTTGATTTCGCTGCCCCGCCCCTCCGGAACCCGTGACTGGGTCGATGCGGCGGTACGCACCATCGAGGCCGAGTCGATGCGCTCGGCCGACACCCACCTGCACAAGCTCGAGCTGCCCCGCGAGTGGGGCATCGAGATGTATCTGAAGGACGAGTCGACGCACCGCACCGGCAGCCTCAAGCACCGGCTGGCCCGCTCCCTGTTCCTCTACGGACTGGTCAACGGGTGGATCACCGAGGGCACCACGATCGTGGAGGCCTCGTCCGGGTCCACCGCGGTCTCCGAGGCGTACTACGCCAAGCTGCTGGGCCTGCCGTTCATCGCGGTGATGGCCGCGGGAACCTCCCCGGAGAAGATCGCGTTGATCGAGGCCACCGGGGGCACCTGCCACCTGGTGCAGGACCCCTCGGCCGTGTATGCGGAATCCGAGCGGCTGGCCGCGGCCACCGGAGGCCACTACATGGACCAGTTCACCTACGCCGAGCGGGCCACGGACTGGCGCGGGAACAACAACATCGCCGAGTCGATTTTTCAGCAGCTGGCCATGGAGGAGCACCCGGTGCCCTCCTGGATCGTGGTGGGCGCCGGAACCGGCGGCACCTCGGCGACCATCGGCCGCTACGCCCGCTACCACCGCCACGCCACCCGGCTGGCGGTCGCTGACCCCGAGGGCTCGGCGTTCCTGCCGGCCTGGCAGGCCGCGGTTTCCGGCGGCGATGCGAGCACGGCCACCGGCACCGCCAGCCGCATCGAGGGCATCGGCCGGGCCCGCCCGGAACCCAGCTTCGTGCCGGGGGTCATCGACTTCATGGCCACGGTGCCCGATGCCGCCTCGGTCGCCGCGATGCGCCACCTGCAGGACTTCGCGCACCTGTGCGCCGGGCCCTCCACCGGGACCAACCTCTGGCTGGCCTGGCAGGTCGTGGCGAACATGCTCGCCGCGGGCGAAACGGGGTCGGTCGTCTCGCTGCTGTGCGACAACGGGGAGCGCTACGCGACCTCCTACTACGACGCCGGCTGGCTCAAGGCCGCGGGACTGGACCCGGAACCCTACGCGGGCCGGATCGAACGCCTGCTGGAAACCGGGCGCTGGGAGTAGCCGCCCGGGGCCCCGGCCCGCCGCCTTCAGCGCTGCCCCAGCACCACCGGGGTCTCGTTGGGGATCCTGCGGTAGCCCAACCCGTGCTCCGCGGCGACCCGGCCCAGGTGCCCGTCCACCAGGGACAGGCCGCGCTCGTTGAGCAGGCCGTCGTGGATCGGGATGTTGTCCGCCGCGTTGACCATGGCCAGGAACTCGATGGTCTCCCCGATCTTCGCCCACGGGGCATGGGCCGGGACCAGCAGCGTTTCGACGGCGATCCCCTCGGGCACCTGGTAGCTGTCGCCCGGGTGGTAGAGCGTCCGGTCGATGAAGTAGCCGATGTTGGCCACGACCGGCAGCGAATGGTGGATCACCGCGTGCATCCCGCCGTGCGTGGAGATCTCCATCCCCGCGGCCTCGAAGACCTCGCCCGGCCCGAGCCCGTGGATCCGCGCCGCGGCATCGGGAACCGATGCCTGGGTGGCGGCGGCCAGCACGCTGGCGGCCAGTGCCGCCGGTCCGCGGAAAGACAGCTTCGCATCGCGCCCCATGGCCGCCACCACGGCTTCCACATCCAGGTGGTCGGCGTGCACGTGGGTGGCCAGGATGGCCTCGGCCCCCTCGAGAGCCCGCTCCAGCGGCGAGAAGGTTCCCGGGTCGATGAGAAGCGATCTGCCCCCGGAGCTGACGCGGATGCATGAATGGTTGAACTTGGTAATCTCCATGGCCCCAGCCTAGGCAGGTGGCGCGGGTGATGCATAGGGGCCCGCGCTGCGCGCCGCGGGACCCGTGGATGGCCGACCGCCCCGCGGTGCCGGGCGCGGAACCACCCGGCGCGCGGGCCCGCTGGTAAACTCAAGGTGTCCGATCGGGGCGTGCCCCGGGTGCTGTTCTTCAGCCGGCCCGAGGCGCGCAGCGTGCGGACGCAGTGCCCATCTTTCAAGGAGTGCTCCAACACATGACGAATCCTGCGACCACGCGGCGAGGAACCGAACAGCGGGTGACCAAGCAGCGCCTGGCAGTGAATGCCGCGCTGGGCCAGGTCGATGACTTCGTGACGGCACAGGAACTTCACCGATGGCTCGTCGACGAGGGCGACAAGGTCTCCCTGGCCACCGTCTACCGGCTGCTGCTCTCCATGGCGGAGGACGGCCTGGTCGACGTGCTGCGCAACAACGAGGGCGAGGCGATGTACCGCCAGTGCGTCATCGAGCACCACCACCACCACCTGGTGTGCCGGACCTGCGGCAAGGCCGTCGAGGTCGAGGCCCCCGCGGTGGAGAAGTGGGCGGCCCGGGTGGCCGAGGAGAACGGCTTCACCGAACCCACCCACACCGTGGAGATCTACGGGCTGTGCCCTGCCTGCTCGGCAAGCAAGGCCGCCGGGACCAGCTAGGTCCGCAACCCGCCGGCCCGGCGCCACCGGGGACGTCCCCCGGTGCCGTGGCGGTTCCCGCATGCCGGGAGACCCGGATCCCGCTCAGGCCTCCGGGGCGGCGAACGGCGAGGGACCGAGGATCTCGATGCCCCCGTTGCGCCGTGCGGATTCCATGACCCTGCCGAAATCGACCTCGCCGGTGCCCGGATCGCCGTCTTGCAGCGGCACGCTGGCCTCCAGGTAGAACGCCTGGCAGACCCCGGGGGTGTGCAGGCACAGCACCCGCGTTCCCTCCTCGGTCACCTTGAACGCATGCGGCATCCCCCGCGGCGCCATCACCAGGCCGCCGGCACCGATCCTCGATTCCCGGCCGTCCAGGTGCATCACGATCTCGCCGCTGAGCACGATCATCGTTTCGTCCGACTCCGGATGCGTGTGCAGAGGCGTGTCCTTGCCCTTCTCCAACCGGTCCTCAAAGAGCAGGAAGGCGCCCGCGGTCTGCGCCTCGGTGGCCTTCCAGATGTGCACCCCGCCGCCGGAGAACCAACGGCGCTCCCCCTCCCCGGGTTGGCGGATGATGGCTTGCAGTTCCTTGTTCGTGTCCACGGGACTCGCCTCGTTCACTGATGTGGCACCGGATTCGGGACCCGAATCCCACGACAAGACTGGGGTGCCGCGGCCGCGGAGTCAACACCTTTTCCCGCCCCCTGGCCGCGGTCCCGCTGCCCCGGGCACCGGATACGGCGAAGGCGTGTGCCCGGACCTCCGCAACGGGGGAACCGGGCACACGCCTTCGCCTGGCGGTTCGCCGGGCCCGCGGCCCGGCGAGGGCCTCAGGCGGCCATGGCCGCCATCTTCTCGGAGTGCCGCACCTTCTCCCGGCGCCAGGCGATGAGCCGGCACACCACGTAGATCAGGAACGAGATCGTGGTGACGTAGGGGCTGATCGGCAGCGACCCGGCCAACGCCAGCAGGATGCCGCCCACCACCGACGTCATGGCGAAGGCCACCGAGAGGCTGACGGTGAGCACGGGGTTGGAGGTCACCCGGATGGCCGCCGCGGCCGGGGTGATCAGCAGGGCCAGGACCAGCAGTGCGCCGACCACCTGGATCGACAGCGCGACGGCCAGGCCCAGGACCACCATGAACGCGACCGAAAGCCGGCCGGCGGGGACACCGCGCGCCGCCGCCACGGCGGGGTCCACGGAAATGAAGGTCAGCGGGCGCCACATGGCCACCAGCGCCACCATCACGATGAGGGAGCATACCGCCAGCACGCCCAGCTGGACGGTGTCGACGGCAACGATCTGCCCGGTGAGCAGCCCGAACTTGTTGGCGCTGCGGCCCTGGTAGAGCGCCAGGAACAGGATCCCCAGGCCCAGCCCGAAGGGCATCAGCACCCCGATGATGGAGTTGCGGTCCTTGGCCGCGGCGCCCATCAGGCCCAGCACCAGCGAGGCCAGCACCGATCCGACCAGGGATCCGACGACCACGTTTGCGCCGATGAGCAGCGCGAACGCGGCCCCGGCGAAGGAAAGCTCGGCGATGCCGTGCACCGCGAAGGCCATGTCGCGCAGCATCACGAAGATGCCGATCATCCCGCCCACCAGGCCCAGCAGGGCCCCGGCGATCAGCGAGTTGGAGACCAGCGGCAGGATCTCGGCGTAGTCTTCGAAGCTGAAGACGGTGCTCCAGATCTCGGATAGGTCCATGGTTCCTAGGCTCCTTGAAGCGGGTGCGCGCGATGCTGCGGGTCGGCGTGGGTGACGGTCTCGGGCATGCCGACGACCACGATGCGGCCGTTGGACTCGAAGACCTCGATGGGGCTGCCGTAGAGCTCCGAGAGCACCTCGGAGCGCATGACCTCCTCGGGGGTCCCGACGTGGAAGCGCCCGCCGGCCAGGTACAGCACCCGGTCCACGTATTGCAGGATCGGGTTGATTTCGTGGGTCACGAAGACCACCGCGGCGCCGTGGTCACACGCCTGCCGGTGGATCAGTGAGGAGATGGCCTGCTGGTGGTGCAAGTCCAGCGAGAGCAGCGGCTCGTCGCAGAGCAGCAGCCGCGGGTCGTCGGCCAGTGCCTGGGCCGCGCGCAGGCGCTGCTGCTCGCCCCCGGAGAGCACTCCGACGGGGCGCTCGGCGTAGGACGTGGCTCCGACCAGCTCCAGCAGCTCGTCCACGCGCTTGCGCATCTTCGCCCGGCCCAGCCGGATCCCCCACTTGTGCCCGTCGATGCCCAGGGCGACCAGGTCGCGGGCGCGCAGCGGGGTGTTGTCGTCGAAGGATCGCTGCTGCGGAATGGTGCCGACCTGCCGCGACCCGCGGGTCGCGGGCCTGCCGGCGACCTCGACGGTGCCGGAGGACAGTTCCTGCAGGCCCATCAGGGTGCGCAGCATGGTGGTCTTGCCCGACCCGTTGGGACCCAGCACGGCCAGGAACTCGCCCGGGGCGATGTCCAGGTCCAGTCCGTCCCAGAGCAGGCGGTTCCCGAAGCGCAGCGAGGCGCCGCGCAGGCGCACCACCGGTTCGGGTGCGGGTTTGGCCGGGGCGCCCGGCGCGGGGCTGGGGCTAGCGGCCAAGGGCCACCTCGAGTTGCTGCACGTTCGATTCCATCCAGGTGATGTAGTTGAGCCCATCGGGCAGGGTTTCGGTCAAATCCAGCACCGGGACCCCGGCGGCCTTGGCCAGCGCGGCCACCTTCTCGGTCTGCGGCCCGGAGGTCTGGGTGTTCAGGGCCAGCACGGCGAACTCGTGCGATTCGAGCCCCTCGGCCAGCTGCTTGAGCAGCAGCGGGGGCACGTCCTCGCCGGCTTCCATCGCGGCGCTGACGCCGGCGGGGGTTCCGTCCACCATCCCGGCCTCGCTGAGCAGGTAGAAGCCCAGCGGTTCGGTCATGGCGAACTTCTTGCCCTCGGCGGTGGCCCGCAACGCGTCGATGCGCCCGGCCAGCGCGTCGATGCGCTTCACGAAGGCGCCGGCCGCGGCGGTGAACTCCGCGGACTTGGCGGGAAGGAGCTTGGAGTACTCGGCGGCCAGGCCGCGGGCCAGCGCGCCGACGGTGTGCACGTCGTACCAGACATGCTCGTTGCCCTCCGCGTGGTCGTGCCCGGCATGGTCCTGCGCGGCGGATCCGGCCGCGCCAGCGGCCTCCCCGTGCCCGGCCTGGAAGTCCACTGCGTGGATCATCGCGCCGCCGGGAAGCGACAGGCCCTGGGCCAGCGCGTCCATGAACGGGTCGTATCCCCCGCCGTTGGCGATGACGATGTCTGCCTTGGACACCGCAAGCTTGTCGCGGGCGGTGGCCTCGTAGGAGTGCGGGTCCTGGGAGGTCTTGTCCACCAGGGCAACCACATGCACGTCAGACCCGCCGACCGCGCGGGCCACGTCGGCATACACCGAGGTCGAGGCGACCACCTCAAGCACCGCCTCGCCGCCGGGTTGCGCGCCTTGGCCCGCCGGCGCGGAGGCGCAGGCGGAAAGCAGCAGGAGGCAGGCTGCGGCGGCGAGGGCGCGAAGTGGTGTGTTCATGCGGTGGGTACGGGACCTTTCGGGGAAAACCAGCAGACCCAGACTATCTCAATTGCGAGTCATTCGCATTATTGGGCGCTGCGGTTTTCCCGGCGGATGCCGCGCTTCTGGTTCTGGTCGTCGATTTCCCCGACCAGTTGCTCCAGCACGTCCTCGAGGAACAGGATCCCCAGGGTGGCGCCGGTTCCGTCGACGACGCGGGCCAGGTGCTTGCCGTCGGCACGCATCTGCTCCATCGCATCCTCGATCTCCGCGTCGCCGGCCACCACGCCCATGGGGCGCAACTCGATGTCGGTGACCGGTTCGCGGTACCGCTCGTCGGGCAGCGCCATGACGTCCTTCATGTGCCAGTAGCCCACGAATTCCCCGTCCCGGGAGATGACGATGCGCGAGAAGCCGGTCCGGCCCACGGTGCGCTCGAACTCCTGCACCGTGGTCCCCTGCTCCAGGGCGACGACCTGGTCGCGGCCGACCATGGTGCCGGCGGCGGTGAGGTCGGAGAACTCCAGCGCCTTGCGCAGCATGATCGCGTCGTCGGCCTCCAGCGTGCCGTAGCGCGCCGAGGAGGCGATGATCGAGGCCACCTCGGCGGCGGTGAACGCGGAGTTCACCTCGTTCTTGGGTTCGATGCCCATCAGGTGCAGGAAGCGGTTGGCGATCCAGTTCAGCGAGACCACGATCGGGTGCACGCCCACCGAAAGCCACAACAGCGGCCCGGCCAGCAGCAGCACCGCCTTGTCGGCCATCGACACCGAGATGTTCTTCGGCACCATCTCGCCGAAGGTCACGTGCAGGAAGGTGACGATCAACAGGGCCAGCAGGAAGGCGATGGACCCGGCCAGCGCCTCGGTCAGGCCCAGGAACTGCAGCGGCACCACGAAGAGGTGGTGGATGGCCGGTTCGGCGACGTTCAGGATCAGCAGCGAGCACACGGTGATGCCCAGCTGGCACACCGCGAGCATGATGGAGACCTGCTCCATGGCCTTCAGGGCACGGATCGCACGCTTGTCCCCGGCGTCGGCCAGCGGTTCGATCTGGGAGCGGCGGGCGGACATCACGGCGAATTCCGCCGCGACGAAGAACGCGTTGCCCAGCAACAGCAGGACCAACCAGAGCAAGCCGGAAAAGTCGCTCATGCCCGTCCCCCCACTGCTTCGTCGGGGCTGGGGGCCGAGGCAGCGCTCGAGGCGCTGGCCGACCTGGAATCCTTGGAAGGCCGCGGCGGGCGCGGCACGAAGTGCAGTTCCGCGACGCGGCGCTTGTCCAGCGCGGTGACGGTGAAGGCGCCGCCCTCGGTGTCGACCTCGTCGCCGAGGAACGGGATCCGGCCCAGTTCGGCCATGACGAACCCGCCCACGGTTTCGTAGGCGGCGTCGTCGGGGATCTCGACCTCGCCGATGAGCTCGTTGAGCTGGTCCGGGCGGAACATGCCCGGGATCATCCAGGAGCCGTCGGGCAGGTGGCGCAGTTCGGGGCCCGCGGAGTCGTGCTCGTCGGCGACTTCGCCGACGATTTCCTCTATAAGGTCTTCCAAGGTGACCATTCCGGCGGTTCCGCCATATTCGTCAAGCACGATCGCCATTTGCAGGTTTGCGCCGCGCAGCTGCACCAGCAGCGTGTCCAGGTGCACGGTTTCCGGGACGAAGATCACCGGGGTCTTGTTTTCGCCGACCTCCTTGCCGGCGCGCTTGTCGCGCGGGATGGCAATGATGGTCTTGACGTGGCACACGCCCTTGATCTCGTCCGAGGAGCCGTCGGTGACCGGGAAGCGGGAGTACCCGGTCTGCTTCGCCAGCTCGATGACCTCCTGGACGTGGGCGGTGTGCTCGATGGTCTGCATCCGGGTGCGCGGGGTCATCACGTCGGCGGCCGAGCGTTCGGAGAAGCGCACGGTGCGGTCAACGAAGAGCGCCGCATCCTTGTCCAGGGTGCCCATTTCCGCGCTGCGGCGCACCAGCGAGACCAGCTCGGCCGGGGAGCGCGCACCGGAGATCTCCTCCTTGACCTCGAGCCCGAACAGGTGCAGGACCTTGTTGGAGAAGCCGTTGAGCAGCACGATGGCCGGCTTGAAGACGGCGGTAAAGATCAACTGCGGCCGGGCGAGCGCGCGGCCGATGTCGAAGGCCTTGGCGATGGCCAGGTTCTTCGGGACCAGTTCTCCGATGACCATCGACAGCAGCGTGGCCAGCAGCATCGCCACGACCAGGGACACCGGCACCGCGGAGTCCCCGAGCCCGAGGGCCAGCAGCGGGCCCTGGAGCAGCTTGCCCACCGAGGGTTCGATGACATAGCCGGTCAGCAGCGTCGTCAGGGTGATGCCCAGCTGGCAGGAGGAAAGCTGGGTGGAGAGCGACTTGAGGCAGTGCAGCAAGGCAATGGCCTTGGTGTCCCCCGCATCCACCGCTTCCTGCACGTTGGCCTGGTCGAGGGCGACGAGGGAAAATTCGACGGCGACGAAGAAGCCAGTGCCCAGGATCAGCAGCAGGCCAAGGGCCAGCAGCAACCATTCCATCTAGTGTTTCACCGCCCCGCGGGCGGAGGGGAATCGGGGGGCGGAAACGCCGCGGCCCGGAAATCTAGGGTGTGTGCGTCGGCAACAAGAAGGCTCCGATGGGGAGACCGAACTGGGCGAGCAATGACATGTGTGGCCGGCACCGCGTGATTTCACGACTGGCCGGCACAGAGAGTGGCTGTCCATAACAATGTCAGTGTATCCGAACCGCGACTTGAGCACATGCGAGGTGCCCCGGGTCGGGCACCCCCCTCGCGCAGTCCCCCGGCGCTCCGAATCGGGCACCGCGGGCGTCGGGTGTGAGCCCGGTCGCGTGAATCGCCGTTCGGCGCGCCACGCATGTGATAACCGGCTCATTGGTTTCCACCCGGCGCGGATTAGTCACTAGACTACTTAGCAGGTCTAGAACTATGCCCTCGGGATGGGTTTCCGCTCGAAGGCGCTTGGACAAACGGAAATACAGGGAGAAGAGGCGTAATACCGTGCCAGATCAATCGCACCACCGACTCACCGAAGAGTTCGGCGGGAACGAATGGCTAGTCGATGAGCTGTACCAACAGTTCCTCAAGGACAAGAACTCGGTAGACAAGAAATGGTGGGACATCTTCGCGTCCCTCAATTCGGATCAGGCCGCCGCACCCCCGGCAGCGGAGGCACCGGTCGCGGCGACCCCGGCACCGGCTGCCCCTCCGGCCGCACCGCGCGCCGCAACACAGGCCCGCGTCGTTGACGTCTCGGGCAACACCCCGGCGTCCTCGTCCGAGTCCTCGACGGCCACTCCCGCAACCGCTTCGATCCCGCGTGTCCCGGCCGACCCGACCCCGGCCACCAAGGCGCAGCCGATCCCGGCGCAGCTGCCCAAGGCCGCCTCAAGCTCGGCTTTGGGCGAAGAGAAGCGCACCCAGCTGCGCGGCCCGGCCAAGGCCATCGCCACCAACATGGAACAGTCCCTGACCGTTCCGACGGCCACCACGGTCCGTGCAGTCCCGGCCAAGGCCCTGATCGACAACCGCGTGGTCATCAACAACCACCTCAAGCGCGCCCGTGGCGGCAAGATCTCCTTCACGCACATCATCGGCTTCGCCGTGATCCGTGCCCTGAAGCTCTTCCCCTCGCAGAACGTCACCTACGCCGAGATCGACGGCAAGCCGATGGCGATCCAGCCGGCCCACGTGAACTTCGGCATCGCCATCGACATGCCCAAGCCCGATGGCTCGCGCATGCTCGCGGTTCCCAACATCAAGGCCGCCGAAACCCTGTCCTTCTCCGAATTCTGGGACACCTACGAGGGCCTGATCAAGCGCGCACGCGCCAACAAGCTCACCGCCGACGACTACGCCGGCACCACCGTCTCGCTGACCAACCCCGGCGGCATCGGCACCGTGCACTCGGTCCCGCGCCTCTCCAAGGGCCAGGCCACCATCGTGGGCGTCGGCGCCCTCGAGTACCCGGCCGCCTTCCGCGGCGCCGCCGAGTCCACCGTTGCCTTGCAGGGCGTGGGCAAGGTCATCACCCTGACCTCCACGTACGACCACCGCGTCATCCAGGGCGCCGGCTCCGGCGAGTTCCTCAAGCTCGTCGAGTCGCTGCTGCTGGGCGAGCAGGGCTTCTACGACGAGATCTTCGAAGCGCTGCGCATCCCCTACGAGCCGGTCCGCTGGGCCGTCGACAACCAGGTCGACGTCGAGCTTCAGGTCAACAAGATCGCCCGCATCCAGCAGCTGATCCACTCCTACCGCGTGCGCGGCCACCTGATGGCCGACACCAACCCGCTCGAATACGTGCAGCGCCGCCACCCGGACCTGGACATCCAGACCTACGGCCTGACGCTGTGGGACCTGGACCGCGAATGGGTCACCGGCGGCTTCGGCGGGGCAGACCGCCTGCTGCTGCGCGACATCCTCGGGGTGCTGCGCGACGCCTACTGCCGCACCATCGGCATCGAGTACATGCACATCCAGGATCCGGTGGAACGCAAGTGGTTCCAGGACGAGCTGGAGCACCCGTACACCAAGCCGACCCGCGAAGAGCAGCTGCGCATCCTGGCCAAGCTGAACTCCGCGGAGGCCTTCGAGACCTTCCTGCAGACCAAGTTCGTCGGCCAGAAGCGTTTCTCCCTGGAGGGCGGCGAATCCCTGATTCCGCTGCTCGACGGGATCCTGTCCGACGCCGCGGACGCCGGCATGGACGAGGTCGCCATCGGCATGGCGCACCGCGGCCGCCTCAACGTGCTTACCAACATCGCCGGCAAGACCTACGCACAGGTCTTCCGCGAATTCGAGGGCACCGCGACCCCCGGCTCGGTCCAGGGCTCGGGCGACGTGAAGTACCACTTGGGCACCGAGGGTTCCTTCACCTCGGACCAGGGCAACCAGACCAAGGTCTACCTGGCCGCCAACCCCTCGCACCTCGAAGCCGTGAACCCGGTGCTCGAGGGCATCGTGCGCGCCAAGCAGGACCGCGCCGGATCCAAGGACTTCAACGTCCTGCCGATCCTGGTGCACGGCGACGCGGCCTTCGCGGGCCAGGGCGTGGTCGGCGAGACCCTCACGCTCTCCCAGCTCGAGGGCTACAAGACCGGCGGCACGATCCACGTGATCGTGAACAACCAGGTCGGCTTCACCACCGCACCGACCGACTCGCGCTCCTCGGTGTACGCCACCGACGTGGCCAAGCAGGTCCAGGCACCGGTGTTCCACGTCAACGGCGACGAGCCGGAGTCCGTGGTCCACGTGGCGCAGCTGGCCTTCGCCTACCGCCAGCGCTTCAACAAGGACGTCGTCATCGACATGGTGTGCTACCGCCGCCGTGGCCACAACGAGGGCGACGACCCGTCGATGACCCAGCCGATGATGTACAACCTCATCGAGGCCAAGCGCTCGACCCGCAAGCTGTACACCGAGGCCCTCGTCGGCCGCGGCGACATCACCCAGGACGAGGCCGACCAGGCCCTGCGCGACTACCAGCAGCGCCTGGAGCGCGTCTTCGCCGAGACCCACGCGGCGCAGACCTCCCCGATCCCGGTCATCACCCCGGGCACCTCGGCCATCCACGACCTGGAGCTGCCCACGGCCCAGCGCGAGGACGAGGCAGCCTCGATCGACGCCAAGGACACGGCCATCACCGCCGAGACCCTGGCGCACATCGGTGCCGCGCACCTGGCCATCCCGGAGGACTTCACCGTCCACCCGAAGCTCAAGGTGCTCCTGGAGCGCCGCGAGAAGATGAGCCGCGAGGGCGGGATCGACTGGGGCATGGCGGAAATCGCCGCCTTCGGCACCCTGTCCATGGAAGGCGTGCCAGTCCGCCTGGCGGGCCAGGACTCGCGACGCGGCACCTTCGTGCAGCGCCACGCGGTCTTCCACGACCGCCTCAACGGCGACGAGTGGTACCCGCTGCTGAACCTGGCCGAAGACCAGGCCAAGCTGTGGATCTACGACTCGCTGCTTTCCGAATACGCGGCCCTGGGCTTCGAATACGGCTACTCGGTCGAGCGCCCGGACGCCCTGGTGCTCTGGGAGGCCCAGTTCGGCGACTTCGTCAACGGCGCCCAGACCGTCATCGACGAGTTCATCTCCTCCGCCGAGCAGAAGTGGGGCCAGCGCTCCAGCTTGGTCATGATGCTTCCGCACGGCTACGAGGGACAGGGCCCGGACCACTCCTCGGCCCGCATCGAGCGCTTCTTGCAGATGTGCGCGGAAAACAACATGGTCGTGGCCCAGCCCTCCACCGGTGCCAACCACTTCCACCTGTTGCGCCGCCAGGCCTACGCCCGTCCGCGCAAGCCGCTGGTCATCTTCACCCCGAAGCAGCTGCTGCGCCTGAAGGCCGCCGCCTCGTCTGTGGAGGACTTCACCACCGGCACCTTCCAGGAAGTGATTCCGGACACCGCAAGCCTGAACCCGGCCGACGTGGACCGCGTGCTCCTGGTTTCCGGGCGCCTGTACTACGACCTGGATGCGGCCCGCACCAAGGCCAACGACACCAAGACCGCAATCGTGCGCGTCGAGCAGCTCTACCCGCTGCCCGCCGAGGCGATCGCGGCCGAGGTGGCCAAGTACCCGAACGCCGAGGTCGTCTGGGCGCAGGACGAGCCCGCCAACCAGGGTCCGTGGCCGTTTGTCGGCCTGAACCTGCCGGCCGAGCTGGGCAAGGCCGTGCGCCTGGTCTCGCGCAAGGCCTCGGCGGCGACCTCCACCGGCACGCACAAGCGCCACGAGGTCCAGCAGGCGCGCCTGATCACCGAGGCGTTCACCCGCTAGGGTCGGCGCCGGGCGGTCCGCATCCAAAAGGGTGATGTGACCGCGGAAATTGCCCTCGGGGCGGGACATCGACGGTGTCCCGCCCCGAGGTCGCTTAACCGACTGCTAATGTTGGTGCGTACGCGCCCTGAGAAAGGTCTTTCGTGGAATACCGCACTATTCGACTTACCGCCATCGGCGACGAGCTCCTGGCCGGTCACGGGGATCCGCGGGCACTGGGCTGGTATGGACGGGTGCTGGCACGCACCTCCAACACCGAGGTCCGCATCGAGAGCTACACGCTGGCCGCGCCCGGGGAGGGCACCGAGGCCCTGAGCACCCGCTGGTTCGACGAGGCTTCCCGCCGCTTCGGCGAGAACGTCGACAACCGCCTGGTCATCGCGCTCTCGGACCGCGACCTGGACCTGGGGCTGTCCACGGCCCGTTCCCGGCTGAACCTGGCCAATATCCTGGACTCCGCCTCGCAAATGAGCATCAAGGCCCTGGTCGTGGGCCCGGCCCCCGGGCTCGACCCGGAACGCAACGCGCGCCTGGCCGAGCTCTCCCACGTCTATGCCGACGTGGCCACGCGCCGCAAGCACCACTACGTGGACACCTTCACCCCGCTGCAGAACCACGCGCAGTGGCGCAACGACCTCTCGGTCAACGGCGGGCTGCCCGGGCAGGCCGGCTACGGGCTGATGGCCTGGCTGGTGCTGCACCGCGGCTGGTACTCCTGGCTGGGGTTGCCCGAGCCAGGGGCCGGCTGACACATTTTTCTCGCGGCGTACTTGTATTCTTGGGTCCGGCCGGGTGTCTATGACAGACTGGGGAAAGTCCAACTTGGGACCAGGAATTGCAAAGGAGTCCTCACATGAGCAAACGTGCACGTAAGCGTAAGGATCGCAAGCGCGGCGGAGCCAACCACGGCAAGCGCCCCAACACCTAGGCCGGACGCGGCGGCGTTGCAGCGGGCACAGACCGCAGGAACGCCGCACCCGGAAAGACCAGAGGGCCGGAGCCCGTTGATCGTCAGTTGACGGTGAAACGGACTCCGGCCCTCTTGCGTGCCCCGTGCCTGGTGGCGGGCGTTCCTGCGTGGCCCCGGCGTTTCTAGGCGTGGCCCGATTCGACCCGGATCTCGGAAATCCGCGTGATGATCTTCGACTTCAGCGTGTCCGGCGCGATCTCCTGGCAGCTGCGTCGCACGACGGAGCGGATGATGCACTCCAGGTCGTATTCCTCGGTGCATTCGGCACAGTGCTCCAGGTGGGCCTTGACCTCCGAGAGGTCCTGCAGCGACAACGCTCCGTCAAGGTACTCGTACAGACGCACGATGCGCTTGTCGTCGCAGTCTCCCAATGACTGGCAGTCCCCCATTATTTCTTCTCCGCTCCGGGCGTGGGTGCCCCTTGAGTCCTTTTTGCCGCACCGATCCCGCGCTCATGCGCATAGTCGGCGAGCAATTCTCGCAATTGTTTTCGTCCCCGGTGCAACCTCGACATCACCGTGCCGATCGGCACACCGAGGATCTCCGCGGCATCCTTGTAGGGGAAACCCTCGACGTCCACGAAGTACACCGCCAACCGAAATTCCTCGGCAATGGACTGCAGCGCGTTTTTCACGTCCGAGTCCGGAAGGTGGTCCAAGGCCTCGACCTCGGCCGAACGCAGCCCCGCGGGCGTGTGCTCGGCGGCCTTGGCCATCTGCCAATCCTCTACGGTGTCCGTCCCGGTGCGCAGCGGCTCGCGCTGGCGCTTGCGGTAGAGGTTGATGTAGGTGTTGGTCAGGATCCGGTACAGCCAGGCCTTCAGGTTGGTCCCGGGCTTGTACTGGTGGAAGGCCGAATACGCCTTGGTGTAGGCCTCCTGGACCAGGTCCTCGGCATCCGCGGGGTTGCGCGCCATGCGCATGGCCGCGGAATAGAGCTGGTCGACATATTGCAGTGCGTCGCGCTCGAAGCGCTCGCGGCGTTGTGCTTCGGTCTCATCGGCTACCGGTACAGTGTCGGTGCCCTGTATATTCTCGGTCATCACGGCCAAGTCTACGCGTAGCCGCGATGCACTCGGGGCCGGAGCTTCGAGCTGCAGTACTCCCATATGTCCTCCGCCTCTTGCCTAGGAATTCTTGTACGATGCAGGCGCAACCGACCACGCCAGCGGTTCTTGCCCGTTGCGCGGTTCACGCCTTACAGGGGGTAACACGCAAGCCCGCGACTCTATTCCACGCCCGGGCCCCGCCTGCGGCTAGAATTGGGGCCACGAGGGCACGCCGATCGCCGGCCCACGGCCCCAGCGGCAACGGTGCCAGGTGTTGCCCCTTCGCAGGTGGTTTTGCGCAGCCGGCGCGAATCCACCGCCGGCGGCAACGGCGCCGCCACCGCCCATGACCCCCATTCCCGACCCACATCCCCCGCCGCGGGCCAACTCCCGCGGCACACCCGAGACCCGGAGGCAGCCGTTGAGCACCCAAGACACCCTGGACACCGCGTGGGACGCCCCGCACCCCGAACTCCCCGTTGACGGAACCGTCATCGTTCCGGCGTCCAAGTCGTTGACCAACCGGTATCTTCTGCTTGCAGCCCTGGCCGACGGCCCGTCGCGCATCTCCAACGCGCTGGCCTCCCGCGACTCGGACCTGATGATCGGCGCCCTGCGCGCCCTGGGCACCGGCATCGAAACCCGCCAGGCGGCGGACGGCACCCTGGAGCTGCGCATCACCCCCATGGACCTGGGTGCCGACATGGGACAGGTCGACATCGACTGCGGGCTGGCCGGGACCGTCATGCGCTTTGTTCCCCCGCTGGCCGCGCTGGCCCGCGGCTCCTTCACCTTCGACGGCGACCCGCACGCCCGGCTGCGCCCCATGGCCCCGGTGCTCAACGCGCTGTCCGACCTCGGCGTCCCGCTGGCCGAACACGGCGAACCCGGCCTGCTGCCGGCCACCGTCACCGGCACCGGGTCCCTGGCCGGGGGGCGGATCACGGTCGATGCCTCGGGTTCCTCGCAGTTCATTTCCGCCCTGCTGCTGGTGGCCGCCCGCACCGAACACGGCCTGGAAATCACTGCCGCCGAGGGCCGCATCGCCAGCCCCGACCACATCGAGATGACCGTGGCGACGCTGCGCGAGCTCGGCGTGGTGATCACCCGCCCCGACGAGCGCAGCTGGAAGGTCGAGCCCGGGAGCATCAGCGCCTTCGAGCGCACCATGGAACCGGATTTGTCCAACGCCGGGCCCTTCCTGGCCGCCGCCATGGTCACCGGCGGAACTGTCCGCGTTCCGCACTGGCCCGCCTCCACCACCCAGGTCGGGGACCAGTGGCGCACCATCCTGACCCGCATGGGCGCGAGCGTGACGCACCATGCGGACGGCACCCTGGAACTGACCGGCCCGGCGCAGATCTCCGGCATCGACTACGCGGACGCCTCCGAGCTCGCCCCGACGCTGGCGGCCATCTGCGCCCTGGCCACCGGCCCTTCCAGGCTCACCGGCATCGCGCACCTGCGCGGGCACGAGACCGACCGGCTCGCCGCGCTCGTGACCGAGATCAACAACCTCGGTGGCCGGGCCACCGAGCTGGACGACGGGCTGCTGATCGAACCGGCCCCGCTGCACGGCGGGGCGTTCGCGACCTATGCCGACCACCGCATGGCAACCGCCGGGGCCATCATCGGCCTGGCCGTGCCCGGGGTGAAGGTCCTGGACATCGGGACCACCGCCAAGACCATGCCCGACTTCCCCGAACTTTGGACCACGCTGGCCGCCAGCGGAAAGGCCGCACACTAAGCACATGACACGCAGCACACGGGACTGGGACGAATCGGATGTCCGCATCCGCCCCAACAAAAAAGGCACACGACCCCGCACCAAGGACCGCCCCGCCTACGAGGATGCGCTGATCGGGCGGATCATCACGGTGGACCGCGGCCGCTACCGCGCCATCCTCGACGAGGACACCCCCGAGGAACGGATCGTGATCGCCGCCCGCGCCCGCGAGCTGCGCCGCAACCCGGTGGTCCCCGGGGACTTCGTGGCCCTGGTCGGAGACACCTCCGGGGAGCCTGACACCCTGGCCCGGCTGGTGCGCATCCAGGACCGTTCCACCCTGCTGCGCCGCAGCGCGGACGACACCGACCCGGTGGAGCGCGTCGTGGTGGCCAACGTCGACCAGCTGGTGATCGTGGTGGCCGCGGCCAACCCGGAGCCGCGGACAGGGTTCATCGACCGGGCCATCGTCGCGGCCTTCGACGCGGGCATCCACCCGCTGCTGTGCATCACCAAGGCCGACGTGCGGGACCCGGAACCGTTCCTGGAGAACTACCGGCACCTTGACATCGACATCGTGGTCTCGCGCACCACCGACGAGTCCGCCACCGGCATCGACGCCAGAAGCGCCGACGGGCTCTCGGCCCGGCTGGCCGGCACCCCGGTGGAGGAACTGCGCGAGATGCTCGCCTCGAAGGTCTCGGTGGTCATCGGGCACTCGGGCGTGGGCAAGTCCACGCTGGTCAACGCGCTCACCGGCGCCCAGCGCGCCACCGGCAACGTCAACGCCGTCACCGGGCGCGGACGCCACACCTCCTCCTCGGCGCTGGCGCTGCGCATCGACGATGCCCCGGCCGGCTCCTGGATCATCGACACCCCCGGCATCCGCTCCTTCGGACTCGCCCTGGTGGACCCGGAGAACATCCTCAACGCCTTCGACGACCTTGTCCCGGTCGCCAACCGGTGCGCCCGCGGCTGCACGCACAAGGCCACCGAGCCGAAGTGCGCGCTGGATGCGTGGGTGGCCTCCGGGGAGGCCGGTCCGGTGGGCATTGCCCGACTGGAGTCCTACCGCCGGCTGCTGGGCCAGGACGAGACCGCCGAGGCCAAGGAGCTCGGGGCGCCCTGAGCCTGCGCCGCCCGGGCGTCCCTCCGGGCCCGGGCACCGACCGTTCGCCGCAGGTGCGGCCGCCCCCGGCGGCATCCTGCGAGGCGGGCGGGGCTCGGTGGGATAGGTTTAAGCCTATGAACACCGACGTGATGACCTATAACGATGACCTGCGACTGGCCCACGTCATCGCCGACTCGGTCGATGCCCTGACCCTCTCGCGCTTCAACGCCGTGGACCTGGTGGTGGAGACCAAGCCGGACCTGACCCCGGTCTCGGACGCGGACAAGGCGGCCGAGGAAGCCATCCGCTCGCACATCTCCCGCGCCCGGCCCCGCGATGCGATCACCGGCGAGGAATTCGGCACCACCGGCAAGTCCAACCGGCACTGGGTCATCGACCCGATCGACGGAACCAAGAACTTCGTGCGCGGGGTGCCGGTCTGGGCCACGCTGATCGCGCTGATCGACGACGGGGAGCCGGTCGTCGGGCTGGTCTCCGCCCCGGCACTGAACCGCCGCTGGTGGGCCGCGAAGGACATGGGCGCCTACACCGGCCGCTCCATGGCCAGCGCCCACAAGCTGAAGGTCTCCTCGGTGGCCAAGCTCGAGGACGCCTCGCTGTCCTACTCCTCGCTGACCGGCTGGAAGGAACGCGGGCAGCGCGAGAACTTCATCGAGCTGACCGACTCGCTCTGGCGCACCCGCGCCTACGGGGACTTCTGGTCCTACTGCATGGTCGCCGAGGGCGCCGTGGACCTGGCCGCCGAGCCGGAACTGAACCTCTACGACATGGCCGCCCTGGTGCCGATCGTGCGCGAGGCCGGGGGCCGCTTCACCTCGGTGGAGGGCGTCGATGGCTGCAACGGCGGCAATGCCGTGGCCAGCAACGGCCTGGTCCACGACGCCGCACTGGAAATCCTGAACGCCGGCCGCTAATGCTTCCGGCACCGCTGACCCCGAGCGAGGAAAACTACCTCAAGGCGCTTTACGCGCTGACCGAGTGGGAGAACGAGCCGGTGACCACCGGGAACATCGCCGCGCAGCTGGGCGTGGCCCCGGCGTCGGCGACCTCGATGGTCTCCAAGCTGGCCGGCAAGGACCTTCTGGTCCACCCGCCCTACGGTGCCATCACGTTCACCGAGTCCGGACGCCTGGCCGCGCTGTCCGTGGTGCGCCGGCACCGGCTCATCGAGACTTTCCTGCTCAACGAGCTGGGCTACGCCTGGGACGAGGTGCACGAGGAGGCCGAGCAGCTCGAGCACACGGTTTCGACCCGCTTCATCGAGGCCCTGGCAGCACGCCTGGGACACCCGGCCGCCGACCCGCACGGGGACCCGATCCCCGGACCCGACGGCTCCCTGGCGATGCCCCCGGCGATCCGGCTTGACCGCTTCCAGGCCGCCGGGGCACCCACCGCCGCCGTCGTGTCCCGGATCAGCGACGAGGACCCCGCGTTCCTGCGCCTGTGCACGGAGCTTGGCATCTGGCCGGGGGCCACCATCGAACTGCCGCATCCGCGGATCAGCGACATCGACGCGACCATGCTGTGGGTGCTGTCCGTGCCCACCAACGCCTAGGCAGCGGAACCGGGCGCCGGGAATGGACGAGCCGAAAATACCGGGCGGGCAAGGGGCCCATGGCAGCGCGCAGCCGTGCCGCGACGCGACGACCAACGCCATCGCACCCCAGGCAACCCCGCCAAGGCCCGCACCGCGGATCACCGGCCGGAACCTGGCCGCGGTCGCCGTCGGAGGCCTGTGCGGTGCCGGCCTGCGGGTCGGCCTGGGCCTGTGGTTCCCCGACGGCCCCGGCTTCCCGGCCACCACCCTGGCCATCAATGTCGCAGGCACCGCCGCCCTGGGCGCGCTGACCAGCTACTGGCAGGTGACCCGTCGCGGGCCAGGCTGGCTGCGCGCCGGCGTCGGAACCGGCTTCCTGGGCGCCTTCACGACGTTCTCCGCCCTGATCCTCTTCGCCCTCGGCGCGGGGGCGGGTGCCGCCGTGCTGGATCTGGCGGTCTCGCTGGTGCTGTGCGTGGCGGCGGCCTGGGCGGCCATGGCCGTCGTTGAACGGGTGCTGGACCGCGGAGCACCGGCGGGTCCGGCGCCAGCGGCCGGCTCTCGGCACCCCGGGACCCCGGACGCGGGAGGGCCCACATGAACGCACTTGGCCCCGCCGGCTTCCTGCTCATTGCCGTGGCCGGGGCGTTCGGCGCGTTGCTGCGCTACCTGCTGGATGTCGTGCTCTCCGCCGCGCAGCACCGACGCACCGCCGCGGGAACCCGGATCTTTCCGCTGGGCATCCTGCTGGCAAACACCCTGGCTTGCCTGCTGGTCGGCGGGGGCGCGGCGTGGGCCGCGGGCCACGGAATCGCCTGGCACCCGGATCACCTGGACTCCTGGCCGGGGCTGCTGATCCTGGCCTTGGTTCTGGGCGTGTGCGGGGGGCTGAGCACCATGAGCACCTTCATCGTGGCGGCCGTGTCCCTGTGGCGCTCCGGAGCCCGGGCGATGGCGGCGTCCTACACCGGGCTGACCCTTGGTGCCGGACTGGCTGCCGGGCTTCTCGGCGGCTTGCTGGCATCCCTGCTGCCCTAGCCAGCACGTACCCGCAGGGGCCGGCCATTCCCACGGAGGGCGGGCACCGGATGCGGCACCGCTGGGCGGCCTCCTAGCGTGCGGCGCGCCGCCCGGTGGCCTTCTTGCCGCCGGCCACGTTCTGGCCACGGACGGCAACGGTCAGCGCCAGGCTGATGGCGGTCAGCACTCCCATGCACACCGCCAGGACCGGTTGTCCGGCAATGGCCAGCAACCCCGCACCGGTGGCAAACAGCAAGTGCGCCAAGATCGCATGGTAGGGCTGGGGCAAGCGCAGGCTCGCCTTGGGCGACATGAAAACAGCCCAGAAGACCAGCAACGGCACGACGGTGACAATCAGCGACATCGCGGTGCTCAGCGGCAGTACCACCAGGCCCCAAATTCCAAGCGCACCGAGCAGTGCAACTTCGAGGATGAAGGACACGACCAGCAGTGCAACCACGATGCCACGGGAGGCGCCGCCCCGGGGCGTTCCAGCCGCTGGGGAAGGCGCCGCCGCGGGTTCCTCGGCAACCGGGGTCTCGGTTTGCGGGATCTCGGTTTGCGGGATCTCGCTGTCCGTTGCCGTGGCTTCCCGGTTCCGGGGCGGTCCCGCGGCATCGGGTGCGGCCACGGTTGCGGCAGCGCCATCCGGTTCGGCCGCGGGTGCATCCGGTGTCCGGGCCGGGCCGGGTGCAGGGGTTGCTGAGTCGGAGGCTGCCGTGCTTGCAGGTTCCGGCGCGGCGGCCCCGGATTCCAACGGGTCCGGCTTGACCTTGGAGGCCTTGGCAGGTTGCGTGGCCGCCGCCGGGCGCGATGCCGCTTCCGTCGCGGACGATGCACTGGCCTGGAACGGGCTTTTTGCGGGTTCCTCGCGGGCTGCCGGTTTCTTCACCGAGCTGTCGAAGGCCCCCGTCCGTGCCGTGTCAGCTTGCTTCTTGCCCGCTGCGGGACCGGCTGCCGGGGGCACGGCCTGACTGGTTGCCGGGGCGCCGGGCTTGCCCGGCGCAGGGGAAGCAACCGGGCCGGGTGCAGCGGCCTTGGGAGCCTGCTCCGGAGCGGGGGGCTTGGGGCTCGGGGCACTCTTTGCCGGGGGCACGTTTGCCGTCGGAGCGGGAGCCGGAGCCTGGTTGCCCTTCTCCGTCCGGGCGGGAGCAATCGGTCCGGGCTTGGGCATCGGGCCGGTCTTCGAAGCCGGCGTCCGTGCGGCCTGCGGTGCGGGGACCTGGTTCTTGTTGCCTGGCTTCGTCGCCTGGGCCGCATTTTCCGGCTTGGGCGTGTCGGCAACGGGGGTTCCCGGCTTCGGGGGCTTCGCCACAAAGCCTGCAGGCTTGCCGAAGGTTGCCGGGCTTGGCTTTGAATTCGTCTGCACCGCGGGCGTCCGGGGCGTTCCGTTCGTCGAGTTCGCCGACGCTGGTGCGGTGTTCACAGCAGAAGCAGGCTTGGTGGTGCCGGCAGCCGGCGGTGTCTTCCCGGCCGCGGGTGCGTTTGCCGCAGCTGCGGCCTTGGCAGGCGTTGGGCGCACGGCGTCGGCTGGAACGGCATTCTTCGCCGGAACACCTTTTTTCGATGCTGGCTGCTTCGGCATGTTGGCTTTACCTCGTATGGACTCGACAATGCTCGACATATGCCAAGCCGACAACTTACCGTTCAAGTCTATGACGATCGCCCGGTTGTACTGCAAAATATCAGGTCAGTTGGCATTTCACCGTATTTCAAGGGGCCCGGCGCAGAGCACCGGAGACCGACCTCGGCTGCATCGTCCAGCGCCTCGTGGCATGCCGTACGCATGCCCGATCGTGTCCTATAGGCCGCAGGCCCCACACCCAGGTTGGCTGTGTGCGATTAAGACAAATGATCCGCGGCCCTGTAACAGGACCGCGGATCATTTCTTTGTGGCGGGGACAGGATTTGAACCTGTGACCTCCGGGTTATGAGCCCGGCGAGCTACCGAACTGCTCCACCCCGCGTCAGTAGATACAACAGTACCAG
Organism: Arthrobacter sp. C2; assembly: GCA_024207135.1. Taxonomy (GTDB): domain Bacteria; phylum Actinomycetota; class Actinomycetes; order Actinomycetales; family Micrococcaceae; genus Paeniglutamicibacter. The sequence continues at coordinate 1,430,286 of CP042428.1, forward strand.
CGTCCCCACGTCATACCTAATCGACCCGTGGTTTCGTCGGATTTTCGCGATTTCCCGGCCAATGCCAACGAGAGGGACGCCAACTACATTGGATTGCTGCATCGAAAAGCGGCTTCAGCGAAATTTACCAAGGTGACGCTCCCCACCATCCCGGCGGAGCCCCGCAGTGCTTGGCAGCAGACAAGGAAAGACCCCGACCAGGTTTCCCTGGTCAGGGTCTTTCTTTCGTGGCGGGGACAGGATTTGAACCTGTGACCTCCGGGTTATGAGCCCGGCGAGCTACCGAACTGCTCCACCCCGCGGCGATATATCAATCATCGCGCACGGGGCTTCGCCGAAGCAAATCCTGGCGGTGTCGCCCTGCTCACATGCCCGGCAGGGCGACACCGGATTGCTCCGCGACCGGTGCCTTACGGCGCCGGGGACTCGGACGGTGCCGGGGTTTCCGATGGCGCAGGAGTCTCGGTGGGAGCCGGGGCGCCCGTCAATTCGTCCTGTGCCTCGGTGGCGCGTTCCAGTGCATCCTGCAGCTTGGTCTGCTCCGCGCCGTACTTGGCGAAGTCGCCCTCGGCCAGTGCGGCCTGTCCGGCCTTGATTGCCGCGTTGGCGTCGCCCAGGGCATCGGTGAGCTGCTGCTCGGCGGTCTGCGTGGCCGGAGGTGTTCCGGGCTCCTCGCCGCCGTCTCCGGTTCCGGTCCCGGTTTCGCTGGTGACCGCGCCGCTGGTCCCCTGGAACACCTGGTCCAGGGCCTCGGCGAGCGTGTCCGCGAATCCGACCTTGTCGCCGAAGGCAACGAGCACCTTGCGCAGGGTCGGGTACGAGGTCTGTCCGGAGGACTGCACGTAGACCGGCTGGACATAGAGGATGCCGCCGCCCACGGGCAGCGAGAGCAGGTTGCCGTTCTTCACTTCCGAGGCGCCCTGGCGCAGCAGGTTCAACGCCTGCGAGACCGTGGCGTTGGAGTCGAAGTTCTGCTGTGCCTGGCCGGGGCCGGGCACGGAGAGCTCACGCGGGATGGCCAGCAGGCGGAGCTTGCCATAGCCCTCGCCCTTGACGCCGGCCTTGTTGCCGGCATCGGCCTCGGCCGCCAGGAAGCCGAACAGCACGTTGCGCTGCTGGCCGCCCGGGGCGGTCTGCGGGATGAACGTCGAGGTCAGCGAGAAGGCTTCCTTCTCCTGCTTCGGCATCTTCAGCGACAGGTAGTACGGGGGCTGCTTGACGCTCGCGTTGGACTGCGTCGGGTCGGAGGGGACCGACCAGGCATCGTTGGAGTCGTAGAATCCGCCGGGATCGGTCACGTGGTACGTGGCCAGCAGTTCGCGCTGGACCTTGAACAGGTCCTCGGGGTAGCGCACGTGGCTCATCAGCTCGGCGGACATGTCCTTGTAGGACTTGATGTTCGTCGGGAAGACCTTCTGCCAGGCCTGCAGCAGCGGTTCCTCGGGTTCCCATGCGTAGAGCGTGACCGAACCGTCGTACGCGTCCACGGTTGCCTTGACCGAGTTGCGGATGTAGTTGATCTGCCCCGTCGCGGCCACCGCGCGGGTGCCGCCGGTCAGCGAGTCGGTGACCGCCGAGTCCAGTGCCTGCTGCTTGGAGTACGGGTAGTTCTTCGAGGTCGTGTAGGCATCGACGATCCACTGCACGCGTCCATCGACGATCGCCGGGTAGGCGTTGGAGTCCACGGTCAGGTAGGGCGCGACCTTCTTGACGCGGTCCTTGGGGTTGCGGTCGTAGAGGATCTGCGACTCGGAGTTGATCGCATCCGAGAGCAACAGGTCGGTGGAGGCGAACTTCAGCGAGTACACCAGGCGGTTGAAGAAGTTGCCCACCGAGGGCCCTCCGTCGCCATCGAAGGTGTTGCGGGTGTCTTCGCTGCCCGCACCGGAGGCCGGGCGGTCGAGCTCGCGCGGCTCCCAGCCCTCGGGGCCGCCGACGATCGAGTAGTCGGGCGAGGTTTCGCCGAAGTAGATCCGCGGTTCGTAGGTGTCGTCGTTGCCCAGCACGCCCTGGGTCGGGATGCCGGACAGCATGAAGTCCGGGCGCCCGCCGGCTGCCACGCGGTTGCCGTAGGCGGCAACCAGGCCGTAGCCGTGGGTGTAGGTGATGTGCTGGTTGACCCAGGTGTCACCCGGGTCGACGTTGAGCTCGCGCACGCCGATGACGGTGTCTTCGGTCTTGCCGTCGATCTCGTAGCGGTCCACGTTCAGCGTCTTGGTGAACTTGTAGTACGTGCGGAACTGCTGCAGCTGGTCGAACGCGGCCGAGACCAGGTTCGGGTCCAGCAGGCGGATGTTGGTGGTCGTTGCCGAGTCCTTGGACAACGCGTTCTTCTGCGGGTTCAGCTGGACGTCGTACGGCGTCTCCTCGACCGAATCCAGGCCGTAGGCCTTGCGCGTCATCTCGATGTTCTTCTGGATGAATTCGCGTTCCAGCGTCTTTTCCGACGGGACGACCTGGTACTGCTGCACGATGAACGGGTAGATGCCCCCGGCGACGATGACCGTCACCAGCAGCATCGCGGTGCCGATGATCGGCAGGCGCCAGCGGCCCATGATGGCCCCGACGATGAAGGTCACCGCGACCAGCACGGCGGCGATCGCCAGGATCGTCTTGGTCGGGATGACAGCGTGCACGTCGGTGTACAGGGCGCCGGCCACGCGGCCGTTTTGCGAGAGCAGCGTGGAGTAGCGGTCGACCCAGAAGTTCACGGCCTGCAGCAGCAGGAAGGCCACGGCGAAGACCGCGATGTGGATGCGGGCGGGCTTGCCGATGACAACGCCGCCGCGCTCCTCGATGCGGATGCCGCCGTAGAGGTAGTGGGTCAGCAGGCCGGCGATCCCGGCGATGAGCACCACGGAGATCAGGTAGCCGGTCAGCAGGCCGATGAACGGCAGCGAGAACATGTAGAAGGACAGGTCCATGCCGAACTGCGGGTCGGTCTCACCGAAGTCGACCTGGTTGAAGAAGAGCAGCACTTCCTTCCACTGCGAGGTGACCGCGGTGGCGGCAAAGATGCCGATCACCACCGGCACGCCGATCATCAGCAGGCGGCGCATCGGTTCGAGCTGCGACTGGTACTTGGACATGTTGTCCTGGCGCTGCCCGTCCGGGGCGTAGACCGGCCGCGAACGGTAGGCCAGGCGCAGGGAGAGCCAGGTTGCCGCGCCCATGAGCAGGAAGGCGACCACGAAGATCGCTGCCTTGGACAGGTACTCGGTCCAGAACACGCGTTCAAAGCCGAGCTGGTTGAACCACAGCACATCCGCGTAGACGCTGGAGACGAAGACGAAAATGGCGACCAGGATGCCGATCACGATGATCGTGGGCATCAGTGGGGATGGTCGTCGCTGGTGCGGCTGCGGGTCGGGACGTCCTTCGGGACCCCGTGGGGGCCCTCCGAAGGGGCTGCCGGTGCCAAAACTCAATTTATACCTCTACCGTTGGAACGATTGGCGCGCAGAAAGCGCACCGGAAGTGTGTCTTTGTTCTCTATTCTGCCTTGCATGGCCGCCCGGCGGGGCACCCTAAAGGATGATGTCGCACAAATGTGAGCCGATTGTGACCCGGTCCCCGCTTGGGCTCCCGCTCCCCGCAAGGGGAACCGCCGGCGCTAGCCGCAGCCGGGGAAGGACGCCGGGTCCTTGCCCGCGCCGATCCCTTCGACCGCCGCGCGTGCCTCGGAGAGCGTGGCCACCTTGATGACGTCGAGCCCGTCGGGGATCCTGCCGACCACGTCGGGGCAGTTCTCCGCCGGGGCCAGGAAGTACGATGCGCCCTGGTCGCGGGCGCCGACGAGCTTCTGCGCGATGCCGCCGATCGGCTCGACCTTGCCGTCGGCCGTGATGGCCCCGGTCCCGGCAAAGTGCTTGCCCCCGGTCATCTCGCCCGGGGTGAGCGTATCGACGATGGCCAGGGCGAACATCATCCCGGCGCTGGGCCCGCCGACGTTCTCCAGCCCGAACTTGGCCTGCAGCGGGAAGTCGAAGCTGCCCGAGAGCAGGATCCCGAGCTGGCGCTGGCCCCCGGCCCCCTCGGTGGTGGACACCGTGACCTCGGCCCGCTTCCCGTCGCGCAGGATCCCCAGGACGCTGGGCTTCGCGCCGGCGGCATCGAGCTGCTTCTTGAGCGCATCCAGGTCGGTGATCTTGTGCCCGTTGATGGTTTCGAGCCGGTCGGAGATCTTCAGCACGCCGGAATTCTGCTGGGTCGCGAATCCCACGACGCCCAGGTGGCTGGAGAAGGGGATGTCCAGCTCGTGCAGGGCCGCGGCGGTGGACAGCTGCTGCGAGTCGTCCATCATCACGGTGTTCTGTTCGCTCTGTTCGGTGGTGGTGGTGCCCCGCGGCAGCACCGTCTCCTCGGGGACCACGTCCTGGGTCGGGTCGATCCAGCCCCAGAGCACGTTGAAGAACGGCAGCCGAGCCTGGCCCCCGCCCTGGACGTACACCGTGGTCATGTCCAGCTCGCCGGAGGTCGGGTAGGTCTGCTCTCCGCTGATGCTCAGGAGCTTGGTCCCGTTGACGGACCCGATGGTGTTCAGCGCCGGGCCGGCGGATTCGACCACGAAGTGGGTCGGCAGCAGCGTCGCGGCCGCGATCAGCACCATCGTGATCCAGCCGGCGACCGCGCGGTTGCGCCGCATCCGCGCCGTCCCGGGGTCCGGTGCGGGCCAGCGGTGCAGCAGCGGGCCGTGGTCGGCGCCGTCCGGGCCCTGCGTTCCTTCGGTCCCCGCGGCGTTCAGGCCGGCCCGGTCCCCGGCTTCTTCATGCGCTGCTGGCACGATTCCCTCTTTCATTGCTGGTCTCTGCGCCCCGCGGGGCGAGGCGTGCGCCGCGCGCCACGAGCAGCCTCAAGCCTACAAGCCCGGGCCGCGGCGGTCGTGTGCGGCACGGATGCGAGGCGCTGCTTCACAGCGGGTTCCGATGTGCCCACAGCGAACTGGCAACCCGGAGCTTGGGCCGATCCCCGGGCCCGGGGGTACCGTTGAACCATGGCTGAGAATCCCCCATCAAACCGACCCGACGACTCCGGCAACGACGACGAGAACCCGAAGGATCCGTTCTCCGAGATGTTCGGCTCGCTCTTTGGCGGTGCTGGCGGATTCGACCCGAAAAACCTCCCCGAGGGCCTGGGCGAGGCCATGGGCCTGTCCAACAACCCCGAAGCCATGGCGCAGATGATGGCGCAGGCCCAGGCCATGATGTCCGCCATGGCCCAGGGCGGCTCCGGCCCGGTGAACTGGAAGATGGCCACCGATGCGGCACGCCAGGCCATAGCCAAGGACGACCCCTCGGTTTCCGCTTCCCGCGCCGCCGCCGTGGCCTCCGCGGCCCGGCTGGCCGAGATGTGGCTCGATGCCGCCACGGTGTTCGAGGCCGACGGCAGCGAATGCCGCGCCTTCTCCCGCGCCGAGTGGGTCGAAAAGACCATGCCGGTGTGGAAGTCGCTGACCACGCCGGTCGCCGAGTCCGTCGGCAAGGCCATCACCTCCGCGCTCTCCGAGCAGATCCCCGAGCAGATGCGGCCGATGATGGGCGGGGCACAGGGCATGCTCCAGTCCCTGGGCGGCACCATGTTCGGCATGCAGCTGGGCACGGCCGTCGGCGGCCTGGCCAAGGACGTGCTGGGCGCCACCGACATCGGGCTTCCGCTGGCCGGGTCCACCCCCGCGCTGGTGCCGACCAACCTCGCCGCGTTCGGCGAGGGCCTTGAGGTTCCCGAGCAAGAGATCCTGCTTTTTGCCGCGCTGCGCGAATGCGCCCACGCCCGGTTGTTCAACCGCGTGCCGTGGCTGCGCTCCTCGGTGATCTCCTCGGTGGAGGCCTACGCCCGCGGCATCCACATCGACATGTCGCGCATCGAGGAAGCCGTGCGGGACATCGACCCGAGCAATCCCGAGTCCTTCCAGTCCTTGATGGGCGAGGGGCTGTTCATGCCCCAGCGCACCGCGGCACAGGAAACCGCGCTGGCCAAGCTCGAGCTGGTGCTGGCGCTGATCGAGGGCTGGGTCGACGAGGTCGTCGCCGCGGCCGCGGTGAACCTGCCCCAGGCAACCCGGCTGCGCGAAACCATCCGCCGCCGCCGGGCCACCGGCGGACCGGCGGAGAACGCGTTCGCCTCGCTGGTGGGACTGGAATTGCGTCCGCGGCGCCTGCGCGAGGCGGCGGCCCTCTGGGCGCACCTGTTGACCGAGCGCGGGCAGGAGGGGCGCGACGCCGTGTGGGCGCACCCCGACCTGCTGCCGACCGAAGAGGACCTGATGGACCCGACCGGGTTCACCTCGCGCCGCCAGCTGGCCGAGGCCAGCATGGATGACATCGACGCCGCGCTGAGCAAGCTGCTCGACGGAGGGTTCGACGAGCCCGCGGCGGGCAGCGGCGATGACGACGGCACCGGGGAAGCCGATGGAACCGGCGGAACCGACGGAGACGGAACCGACAAGGGTCCCGAAGCGGGCAATCCCACGGACAGCTCCACCGACAAGTAGTCCACCGGCGGGCGTTCCGCCGGTCGTGGAGGGTCTTGGACAAGGGGTGCCGGCGCATTGCGCGCCGGCACCCCTTCGCGATTCCCGGTGGATCCGCCCGGCCGGCGGCTCAGCCGAACAACCGGTACGGATCTCCCGCTTCCCCGCCGTGGACACCGCCGCCAAAACCGTCCCGGGCTCCGGGGCCACCGAGCTCGTCGAGGTCCCCGAAGTCGTCGAAGTCGTCTTCCGCATCCAACGTACGTGCCGGTTGCGCCGCGGCAGTCTTGGCCGCGTGGAAGCCGTGGCTGGCCCCGGACAGGAAGATGGTGGCATCGTGCACCCGCGGGTAGCGGGACAAGGCGGCCTTGAACCGCGGGCCGTGGCCGTCGCGCGGCTCCACCAGGTGGGCCAGTTCGTGGGCCAGCACGTAGTCCTGAACCCACTGCGGCATCGACCGGAGCCGGTCCGAGAGCCGGATCCGCCGGGTCTGGAGGCTGGCCGAACCCCAGCGCGAGTTCTGGTTCGAGACCCAACGCACCGAGGCCGGTGCGGCCAGGCGTCCGAAGAGCTCCGCATCCATGGCGTGCGCCCGGGCCAGCAGCAGGGCATCGGGGTCCGCCCCGGCGCCCCGGACGACCTTGCGCATGACCTTCTTGACCATGTCCGCCACCAGCATGCGCTCGGCGTGCTCGGTGAGGCCCGCGGGCACGGAGACGACCATGGTGTCCTGCTTCCACGCCCCGGAGATCGTCTTCTTGCGCCGGGACGAGCGCACCACGCGGATGGGGGTGCCCGTCTCGTCCACGTATTCGATGGTGGATGGTTGGGTGCGCATGCTTTGTCCTTTCCGCCGCGCCTGTGCTGCCGTTTTCTTGCCGTCCGCGGACCTTGCCCCGGTGCCGCCTCCGCGCCGCTTTCCCGCTCCGGGGTGTGGATAACCGCGGCGGCGTTCGCGGCCCGGTGCCACGATGGGTTCATGCAGGGCACCGGCCACGAGGATTCGCGCCGGGGCCGCCGTTCCCGAAGGAGCAACATCATGAGGATCAACCCGGGCTTGCAGGTACTCAGCCTAATGGAGGGCGTGGTGCAAATCGGCACCGGGCAGCGCGCCCGGTGGATAACCGGGCTGAGCGCGGCCGAAAAACGGTTCGTGCTCTCCCTGGGCACCGAGGAGCAAGGCCCCGCGGTACCCACGGAGGGCCACGCGAAAGGCCAGCCGACGGAGCAGGGGCCCGATGCCGCCCGGCGCAGCGAGATCCTGGAGATGCTGGCCCCGGTGCTGCTGGATACCCCGGCCCAGCTGCCGCCCGGCGCCCGGCCGGGATCCGGCCACGGGCTCGGGGCGCGGCTGGTGCCCGATGTGCGGCAGTGGAGCGCGGCCTACCAGATGGACGCGGCCGAAGTGCTCGCACGCCGGGCCGGTGCCCGGGTCGCGTTGCAGGGATGCGGGAGGATGGGCCAGCTGTTGGCGCACATCCTGGCCGCAGCGGGCGTCGGTTCGCTGATGCTCAGCGATGCGGCGTCGATGGATGCCGGGGACCTGGGCGCCGGGACCACCGGCATCGGCAGCGTCGGCACCCCGCGGGCCCGCGCCACGGCCCGGGCGCTGGCGTCCCTGTACCCGCACCTGGTGGTGGCCGAGACCGGGCACCGAAGCCCCGATGCCCCGCCGCTGGACATGGCGGTGGTGCTCTCCGGCGGGATGCTCCCGCCGCTGGAATCGCTGCCCACGGATGCCGCGATGCTGCCGGTGCTGTTCACCGATTCGGGGATGAACCTCGGCCCGCTGTGCCTTCCGGGGCTGACCATGTGCGAACGCTGCGTGTGGGAACAGTGCGACCCGACGCTGCGGTTGCTCGCCGACGCCGGGGTCGGCGCGCGGGTCCCGGGGCTGCGCCCGGAGGCGTCGCTGGCCGCCGTCGCCGCGGGGACGGCCGCGATGCAGGTGCTGATGGTGCTGGACCGCATCAACATCCCCGCCGCCGCCGGCTCGATGCTCGTGTGCGACCTGCCCACCGGGTCCACCACCATGGTTCCGGCCAAGGTGCGTCCGCGCTGCAACTGCCTGGACTCGCTGGCCGCCTGAAGCCCCGCTCCGGCGCACCGTCCGGAATCCCGCGTTGCGCCGGAGCCCGGCCCCGAAGGTCGGACGATTCCGGGAATCCCGGCGGGTCGCGACGCCGGTCAGTCCAGGGTTTCCCCGCCCAGGATCGCCAGCACCGCCTCGCCGTAGCGCTCCAGCTTGCCCTTGCCGACCCCCGAGACCCGGCCCAGGTCCGAGAGCCCGGAGGGCTTCGCCTCGGCGATCGCCATCAGCGTCGCATCGGTGAAGATCACGAAGGCCGGCAGCGAGTTGGCCTGGGCGACCGACAGCCGCCAGGCGCGCAGGGATTCGAACACGGCCTCGTCGTAGCCGGCGGGGCAGTTCCCGCAGCGGCCCAGCTTCCGCTCGGTGGCACTGGTCAGCAGCGTGCCACAGACCCGGCACATCGGCGGACCGGCCGGGGCCCGCCGCCGGACGGCCCGCGGGGCCGCGGCCGTCGATGAGGTTCCCGCCGGGCGCAGCCCGTCCAGGAAGCGCGAGGGCCGCCGGTTGGCCCGTCCCCCGGGGGTGCGCGCCAGCGACCAGGACAGCCCCAGGTGCATGCGGGCGCGGGTGATGCCCACGTAGAGCAGCCGGCGTTCCTCGTCGTAGCCGGCCTGGTCGTCGGCGAAGGAGATCGGCATCAGCCCCTCGGAGAGCCCGACCAGGAACACCGCGTCCCACTCCAGGCCCTTGGCCGCGTGCAGCGAGGCCAGCGTGACGCCCTGCAGCGTCGGTGCGTGCTGGCTGGCGGCGCGCTCCTCCAACTCGGCGACGAAGAGCCCCAGGGTGAACGGGGTCTCGGCCCCGGCCCGTGCCTCGGCCATCTCGTCGGCGAGCGCCACCAGGGCGGAGAGCGACTCCCATTTCTCGCGCACCGCGCCGGAGGCGGCCGGGGCCGTGGCGCTGTAGCCCAGGGAGACCAGGATGTCGCGGGTCAGCTTCGGGACCGAGTCGCCGTCGGCCTCGGTGGTGGCGTGGCGGGCGGCGGAGCGCAATTGCAGCATCGCGTCGCGGACCTCGCGCCGGGCGAAGAAGCGTTCCCCGCCGCGCAGCAGGTAGCCGACCCCGGCGGAGGCCAGGGCCTGCTCATAGGCGGCGGACTGCCCATTGGTCCGGTACAGGATCGCGATTTCCGCCGCGGGGGTGCCGGCCGCGATCAGCTTCTTGATCCGCTGCGCGATCTCCGCGGCCTCGGCCTCGTCGTCCTTCGCCTCGAAGAAGCTCGGCTCCGGGCCGTTTTCCCGCTGCGCGATCAGTTCCAGCGGCGTGGGCCAGGGATGGTCGCGGTCCGGCACCCCGGCCTCGGGGCGGCGGGCGGCCAGCACCCGGTTGGCCAGGTGCACCACCTGCGGGGTGGAACGGTAGTCGCGCACCAGCTTGACCACCGGGGCGTGCTCGTAGCGCGCGGTGAAGTCCAAGAGGTGCCGCGGGGTGGCACCGGTGAAGGAATAGATGGTCTGCGAGGCATCCCCCACCACGCACAACTCGTCGCGCCCGCCGAGCCACAGATCCAGCAGGCGTTGCTGCAGCGGGGAAACGTCCTGATACTCGTCGACCACGAAGTGCCGGTACTGGCCGCGCACCGAGGCCGCGACCCGCTCGTCGTCCTCCAGGATCGCCACGGTCAGCAGCAACACGTCCTCGAAGTCGATGAACTGCCGATCGGTCTTCACGTCCTCGTAGGACTGGAAGATCCGCGCGACGGTGGTCGGGTCCAGCCCGCCGGGTTCCCCGCGGTCGGCGGCCGCGGCGGCGGCGACGTAGGACTCGGGGGTCAGCATCGAGACCTTCGCCCATTCGATCTCGCTGGCCAGGTCGCGCACGGTGGCGCGGTCCGCGTTGGTGCGCAGCCGGCGTGCCGCCTCGGTGATCAGCGGCGCCTTGTAGTCGACGATGTTCGGCAGGTTCCCGCCGATGGCCTGCGGCCAGAAGTACTGCAGCTGGCGCAGCGCGGCGGCGTGGAAGGTGCGGGTCTGCACGGCCCCGGCGCCCAGTTCGCGCAGCCGGGAGCGCATTTCCGCCGCGGCCCGGGCGGTGAAGGTCACCGCGAGCATCGAGGAGGGCTTGTACACCCCGGTGTGCACGCCGTAGGCGATGCGGTGGGTGATGGCGCGGGTCTTGCCGGTGCCGGCCCCGGCCAGCACGCACAGCGGGCCGCGCAGCGTCGTGGCGACCATGCGCTGTTCATCGTCCAGCCCGCCCAGGATCCGGTCCTCCAGGGCGCTGGTTCCGGTTGCTTCGTCCATGTCCTAGTTTTCCAGGCGTTCGGGTTCGGGCAGCACGCCGCCGAACCAGTGTTCGATCAATGCGCTGGCGATCGAGGTGCCCGAGGGCACCCCGATGGCCCCGGAGCGGACCTCGGCGGCCAGCTCCTCGCGGGTGAACCAGCGCAGGTCGATGATCTCCACCCCGTCGGGCACCAGCTCGGTGCCCGTGGCGGTGGCGGTGAACCCGAGCATCAGCGAGCGCGGGAAGGGCCAGGGCTGGGAGCCCATGTAGCGGGGGTTCTGCACGATGACCCCGGATTCCTCGGCGACCTCGCGGATGACCGCGGATTCGAGGGATTCGCCGGGCTCGACGAACCCGGCCAGGGTGGAGAAGCGGGTGCCGCCCCAGGCCTTGTTGGCGCCCAGCAGCAGCCGGTCGTCCTCGTCGGTGATGGCCACGATGACGGCCGGGTCGGTGCGCGGGAAGTGCTCGAGGTCCTCCGCGGCGCAGTGCTTGACCCAGCCGGAGTCCCGCAACTGAAGTTTCCCGCCGCAGCCCGGGCAGAAGTTCATCGAGTGGTTCCAGTTGGCGATGGCCACTGCCTCGACGAACAGCCCGGCATCGCGCGCGCCCAGCCCGGCGGCGACATCGCGCAGGCCCAGCCACTGCTCCGGGTGGGTGGCGGCGGTGCCGGCCGCACCGTCGTCCGCGGCCGGGGCCTCGGGGAAGGAATGCAGCACGATTTCGGTGCTGCCGTCGGAGCCCAGGTAGATCTCTGTCCCGCCGGCCGGGACCTGCGTGCCCTCCAGCAGCACCAGTTCGCCGTCGAGCACCCGGGCGCGGCCGCCGATCATCACAAGGTGCCGGGTCCTGGGGTCCGCGCGCAGCGCATCGAGCCAGCCGGCTTGGGTGCGCCGTTCGCAGCCGCGGTCGATGGCGGTGCGGGCCAGGGGCAGGGCCCCTAGCTCGGGGTGGCTGGTCACGGGTTGCTGCACGGTATCGCTCATAGCATCAACCGTACTGACCCGACCGCCACAACGCATACTTCGGGGCGCCGGTTGTGGCTATCGGCGCACCCTCCGCGGCGGACGGGCCGGTGGCCGGCGCAGCCACCCGGCCCGGCCCCGGGGTGCGCGATAGCCGGCGGCGGGCGGGGATTGGACGCAAAACACGCGACTCGCCGCCGCACGGCAGGACTCGAACAGCCCTTGCGGTCTACGGTGGAGGATGTGAAACGCTCTCCCATGGAACTCGCTGCCATCGCCACCGCTGCGGTCCCCGGCTTGGCGCCCACGGGCGTGGCCTCGTTGCCGGACGACGGCAATGATTTCGACTCGGTGCTCATCGTCGACGCCGCCAAGAACCGCTGGCGCGTGCGCTCCCCCCGCCACGAGGAAGCGTCGATGCGCCTGGAATCGGAACTGGCCGCGCTGCGTGCCTTCTCCGCCGGCATCCGCGCCTCGCTGCCCTTCCAGCTGCCCTCCGTTGCCGGAACCGTGCGGCAGGGCCCGCTGCGCACCTTCGTCTACAACCACCTGCCCGGCAAGCAGTTCTCCCTGGAGGACCTCGTGGGGCAGGGTTCGCGCTGCGCCCGGGACCTGGGCGCCGTGATGGCCGCGATCCACTCGATGCCGGCCTCCGCCATCGACCGCGCGGATCTGCCCTCCTACACCGCCGAGCAGGTGCGCCAGCGCCGGCTCAACGAGCTGGACGCCGCGGCCACCACCGGCATGATCCCCTCGCGGCTGCTGCGGCGCTGGGAACACGCGCTGGAGGACGTGGCGCTGTGGCGCTTCAACGCCACCGTCATCCACGGGGACCTGCACGAGGACCAGCTCCTGGTCCAGGACGCCAAGGTCGTGGCGGTCACCGGCTGGACGGACCTGCAGGTCGGGGACCCGGCCGACGACTTCGCCTGGCTGGCGGCGGTGCACGAGCAGTCCTTCGCCGAGGCCGCCTTCGAAAGCTATGTCGCGGTGCGCGGGGACCGGGCCGATCCGCACATCATGCGCCGTGCCGCGCTGGCCGCCGAGTTCGCCCTGGCCCAGTGGCTGGTCAAGGCCATTGCCGGGGGCGACGCCGAGCGCATCGCCGAGGCCAAGGTCATGCTCGAGGAGCTCGACCACGACATCGCCGAGTACGGCGGCCAGCCGATCTCCGTGGTGGAGCCCCCGCGGGCGGCCAAGCCCGAGCCCGCGGACGCGCCGCCGGAACCTGTTCCCTCCAACGAACGCGTCACCGTCATCGGGATTGATGCCGCCGACGACGCCGGGGACACCGCCGAGGACAATGAACCGGCAGGGAAACACGCTGAGCCGGAAACCTCTGCCATGCGGATCCTGCCCTCCCCCGTGAGTGCCGCGCCGGCCCCTCCAGCATCCCCGCCGGTCCCGACCGCAGCCCCGATGCATCCGGCCAGCGCCCCGGTGGCATCCAAGAAACCGGTGCCGGCACCCGTTGCCGCCGCGGCCACGGGATCCGCGGTTTCGGCAGCCGAGGCTTCTGCACCCGGGTCCGCGAACTCCGATGGCCCGAAGACGCCTGTTGACGCGGATCATTCGGACAACAAGGGCAGCGACGAAGCCGGCAACCAAGAACACCCAGACAAGGACACGGCGGGAACGCCCACGGACGATGCCCCGGCATCCGGACGTTCGGCCGCGGCAGCGGAACCAGAGACCTCCGCAATCCCGGTCCAGAAGCTCGAAAAGCAGTAGGCGGCAGCAGCCCGGCGCCTCGATGGCGCCGGACCGCACGTGGCTTCAACTTCGGCTTCGGCTTCACACGCGGCAAGGCGCCGCGACTGGCCCTCAGGCGTGTGCCGGGCTTAGCCCTCGATCGCCGGCACCCGTCCCAGTTGGGCCATGGACGCGGTGATCAGTTCCTCCAGTTCCGCCTCGTCGGCCAGGTCGTGCGGCCGGATGGTGGTGCCGGATCCCACGTAGTAGAACGCCGCGCGGACCTGGGATACGTCGATGCCACGCAGGCGCGCCCAGCCCAGCCGGTACACCGCCAGCTGCAGGGCCTTGATCCGCAGTTCCTCCCCGCGCGGCACCCTCCCGGTCTTCCAGTCAACCAGCAGCCAGGCTCCGTCGGGCTCCTTGAAGATCGCATCGATGCGCCCGCGCACCGACACCGGGCCGATCCGGGTCTCGATCGCGGCCTCCACGAACGCCGGCTGCCGGTTGGCCCATTCGGAGTCGAGGAACGCGGCCTTCATGTCCTCCAGGTCCAGCGCGTCGTCGATGTACGCGTCGGCGGCCTCCAGGTAGTCGCCCAGTTCCAGCATCCCGGTGGAATCGAAGTACTCCTCCAGCCAGGCGTGGAAGGCGGTGCCGCGGCGGGCGGCGGTGCCCGGGCGGCGCGGGACCGGGCGGCGCAGCTCGGCCAGCACCGAGGCGGCATCGGTGGCCAGGTCCACGAAGACCGAGGCACGCACGTGCTTCGGGATCGCGGTGGTCCGCTCCTCGGCGGCTTTCTGGGCCTGGCGGGCCAGCAGCAGCTCCGCTTCGTGGAACCAGGCCTTGCCGGTCGGGGTCGACCAGGGTTCCTGCGCCTCGGGCCCCTGGCCGACGGACGCCGGTTCCCGGTGCCCGTCGCTGGAATCCTCGCCTGAACCATCGCGGGATTCTTCCCTGGCCCGCGCGGCGGCTTCGAGCACCGCCGCCGCCGAGGCCTCCAGCTTGGCACGGCGTCCGGCCGGGCGGGGACGGACCACCCCGCCGCCGGAGACGACCGGGCCTTCGAGCGGGTCGTACGGCCAGCGGGCCTCCAGCGGCGCCTCGCGGAACGGGTTGGCCTCCGGCGCGTCCTCGTCGGCCACCCACAGGGTGGTCGTCGCCGACGGTGCCGGCCCCTCGGACAGCGGGCGCATGTCCAGCAGGAAGCTGGAGGGCTCGGTCAGCTTGGTGCGCGTGCCGGTCCAGGCGGTCGCCGAACAAATCAGCAGCGACTTGGCGCGGGTCAGCGCGACATAGGCCAGCCGGCGTTCCTCCAGCTCGGCGTGCGCGAGCACCTCGGACTTGAACATCGCCTCGGCCTTGACCACGTCGAAGAGCGATTCCTGGTCGGTGTCCCACTGCGGCAAATCGTGCTTGTCCCCGCGCAGCGGCCACGGCAGCGCCGCGTCCCCGCTGGTCCAGCGCGAATCGCTGGCGCTGGGGAAGATGCCCTCGTTCATCCCGGTCACCGCCACCACGTCCCATTCCAGGCCCTTGGAGGCGTGGATGGTCAGCAGCTGCACCGCATCCGGGTTCGGCTCCCCGGGCACGATCGCCAGTCCGCCCTCCTTCTCGGCCGCGGCCTCCAGCCAGGTCAGGAACCCGGCCAGGTCGACCCGGGTGGAGGTGGACGCGTAGTCCTGGGCGATGTCGGCGAAGGCGTCCAGGTGGCGGCGCGCCTCGTGGATGCCCACCCCGGGCTTGGCGGCCACCTCGATGTCCAGGCCCATCGCGCGTTCGGTCTCGCGCAGCAGCGTCTCCAGGTCGTCGTCGATGAAGCCGCGCAGGTAGCGCAGCTCGTCGCGCAACTTCCGCAGCCGGCCCAGCGCCTCGGCCCCCAGTGAGCGCCCGTCGCCGGAGACCCAGTCGGGGTGCGGCAGGTAGTCCAGCGCCTCGATGAGGCTCGCGGCGTCGTTGAGCTCGGCCCGGGCCTCGCCGCGGGTGACTTCCTCGGCGCTTTCGGGGGCGTCGAGGTTTTCGGCCACGCCGTCCTTGAGCGCGAATTCGCGGCGGCGGGCCAGGAAGCGCGACCAGTCGGCGAAGGCCATCAGGTCCGCCGGGCCGATGCGCCAGCGTGCCCCGGCCAGCAGCCGCACCAGGTGGTCGGAGCGGTTCGGATCCACCAGCACGTTGAGCGTGGCGACGATGTCGGCGACCTCGGGCATGCCCAGCAGCCCGCCCAGGCCCAGGATTTCGTACGGGATGCCGGCGTCCTCCAGGCCGCGGGCGATGGGCATCAGCGCCGAGCGGGTGCGGCAGAGCACCGCCATCGACGGGTTCCGTCCGTGCGCGGCGGCAAAGGAGCGGCGTTCGGCGGCGAAGCGGGAAGCCAGGGCCGCGGCCTCCTGGGAGCCGGTGGCGTAGCGGGCCAGCTCCACCGTTCCGGTCCCGGCGAAGGCGCTGGGCTTGAGCGAGGGCACCGAGATGCCCGAGGGTGCGACCGAGTTCAGCTTCGCGGAGACCGCGTTGGCCGCCGAAAGCACGTTGACCGAGTTGCGCCAGGCCGTGGACAGGTAGGCCACCGAGGCCGGGCGCAACCGCCCGGGGTCCTCGCTCTCTCCCTCGTCCCCGGAACCCGGGCCGCTGGTGCCGTCGAGGCGCGCCGGGAACTCGGTCGGGAAGCGGAAGAGCTGCCCGGCGCTGGCCCCGCGGAATCCGTAGATGGACTGGTTGGGGTCCCCGACGGCGGTCAGCGCGTGCCCGTCGCCGAAGATGCAGGAAAACAGCACCATCTGGGCGTGCGAGGTGTCCTGGAACTCGTCGAGCAGCACCACCTTGAACTTCGCCCGTTCGCTGTGCGCCGCCTCCGGGATTTCCCGGGCGATGCGCGCGGCCAGCGCCACCAGGTCCCCGTAGTCCAGGGCGCCGCGGGCGGCCTTGGCCCGCGCGTAGTCCACGGCCAGTTCGGCGATGGTGGCGCGGGTGCGCAGCCTGTCCAGCAGCTTGCGGGCATCGATCGAGGGCGCTGCCTGCTTGTCTATCCGGTAGGGCAGCGCCTCGAGCCGACCCACCAGCGTATCGATCCATTCCTTGGCATACACCGGGTCCACCAGGTGCTCGGCGCATTCCCCGGCGAAGGTGACCACGGCGTCGATGAGCGTGTTCTTGGAGGAGGCCAGGTGCTCGTAGTCCCCGGCGTAACCCTCGACGACCGCGGCGGCGACCTGCCAGGCCTGGGCGGTGCCCAGCAGCGCGGTGTCCGATTCCACGCCGATGCGCAGCCCGTGCTCCTTCACCAGCGTGTTGGCGTAGGAGTGGTAGGTGGACACCGAGGGATCCAGCAGGCCTTCGTCCTCGAGTTCCAGCAGCCCGGAGCGGGCCAGCTTTTCCAACTGCCCGCGGATGCGCTGGGCCAGTTCCCCGGCGGCCTTGCGCGTGAAGGTCACCCCGAGGATCTCCTCGGGGCGCACCTGCTTGTTGGCGACCAGCCAGATGACCCGGTCGGCCATCGTGGCGGTCTTGCCCGACCCGGCTCCGGCGATCACCAGCAGCGGCTCCAGCGGCGAGGAAATGATCGCCGACTGCTCCGGGGTCGGCTGGTGCTGGCCCAGGATCTCCGCCAGCTCCTCCGGCGAATACACCCGCGGCGGCTCCGTGCCGCCGAGGCTCGGTGCGGACACGGCCTCCGCCTGGCTGGCTTCTTGGGTGCGGTTCATGGCTCGGTGACCTGCCTTCCTTCGGAACATAGTGGACAAATCCCCGGCAGCCGGCAGTTGCTGCCGCTGCGCCCGCCGCGGGCCGGGTCGTGGCGCGAGAGGAAGTCCGCGTCGCCCATCAACTGGGCGGCGGCCAGCACCATCGGTGTGGCCCAGTCCGTCTCGGTGATGGCCGGTTGCGCCTGCTCGCGCGGGGTCTTGGTGCTGGTGCCCAGCTGCACCAGCGACGCACCGGCGGGCACCGTGGTGAGCTCCTCGGCGGTCTTCCCGGCCAGCGCCCCGTTGATGATCGCGGCCTGGTAGGCGCCCAGCTGCGGGTGGTGTTCGACGTCCTTGCCGCTGGGCTGGGACTTGCCGGTCTTCAGGTCAACGACCCACGGGTTCCCCGCCGCGTCGGCCTCCACCCGGTCCACGACGCCCCGCAGCAAGGCGGCACGCGGAGCCCGCGGATCGGCCGGCGGCTGTGGCCCGTCGGCTCCGGGCACGTCCCCGGGTCCCGGCACGTCCACGGACCCGGGTGGGTGGATCAGAACCTCGAAGGGGATTTCCCGGCCGATCAGGCGCCGCTTTTCGGTGCTCATCATCACGTTGTACTGCGCCAGTTTCTTCAGCATCGATTCGGCCCGCTCGCGGTCCCGGGCACCCTCCCAGTTCTGCGGCATTTCCAGCTCGCCCCAGCGCTCGTCAAGCACCCGCTGGTACTCCGCGCCGCTGGCCTCGGGGTGTTCCTCGGCGATGGAGTGGACCAGGGTGCCCAGGGAGCGGGCGAAGTCGGTGGCCGCCTCTCCCCCGGCGGCCTGGACAAACCAGTTCAGCGGGGAGTTCATCACGGACTCGACCTTCGACGGGGAGACCTTCACCGGTTCCCCCGGCGGGACCACCGGCCCGTGGGAGGTGGACTCGGCAAGACCCCACCAGCTAGCCGGGTGCGCCCCGCGGATCGGGTGCGGCGCGGCAACCAGGGCGCCGAGCACCGCGGTGGCGTCGCGGTGCAGCGGCTCGCGGGCCGTATCCAATGCCGTGGCCTCGGCCGCCTGGCGCAGCTCGGCCACCAGCGCGCCGAGCGTCCGGGGCCGGGGTACGAAGGCCGCCGCGCGTCCCTGGACCGCGCCGACGGGGTCCACGAGGTCCAGGAAGGAGGAAGGCGCCGTGTCCTCGGAGGCCACGGCGATGGCGATGACCTTCTCCCGGGCGCGGGAGATCGCGTTGGCGAAGGTGCGCAGCTCGTCGGCACGGGTCTCGCGGATCAGCGAGGCGATGTTGCGCACCGGCAGGATCTGCGGGCCGTGCTCGATGACGTCGCTGAGCGCACCGCCGCCGAGCAGCTCGCCGCGCAGCTTGGTGTTGGGCCAGATCCCTTCCTGCATCCCGGGCACCAGCACCAGGTCCCATTCGCGCCCGGCGGCCGCCGCGGTGGTGAGCACCTGGACGGAGGCAGCGGACCCGCCGCGGCTGGCCAGGGTGTCCATGGGCAGTTCCTGGCCCAACACGTGCTCGACGAACTGGGCGACGGAGGAGCCGGGCAGCTGGTCCACGAAGCGTTCGGCGGACTGGAAGATCGCCAGCATCGCATCCAGGTCGTGATCCGCGCGGGTGCCCAGGATGCCGCCGGCCAGCGCGGCGGCGCTCCACTTCTCCCCCATGCCGCTTGCGGCCCACAGGGCCCACAACGCTGTTTCGGCGTTCACGTTGCTGCCGGCCAGCTCCTCGCGCAGCGCGCGGTACATGCGGGCCAGCCTGCGGGCGCCGGCGGCCTCCCGCCCCATGGTTTCCAGCAGTTCCAGCTCGTCGAGCATCCCGGCCAGCAGCTCGGCGCTGGAGCGGTTCCCGCCCTGGGCGACCTCGTGGCGGCGCAAGCCCTGGCGCAGCCGGCGCACGTCCAGTGCCGAGGCGTTGGCGTAGCGGGACATCAGCAGTTCCTGCAGCAGCAAAGGGTCCGCCGGCGCCCCGGGCGCCAACGCCAGGGACATCAGATCCAGCAGCGGGCGCACTGCGGGTTCCTCGCGCAGCGGGGTTTCGGCCGGCGGGGTGTTCACCGCGATCCCGGCCCCGGCCAGGTACTTGGCCATGGACCGGACCTGGGACCCGTTGCGCAAGATCACCGCCATGGACTCCAGCGGACGGTGGTTGATCAGGTGTTCCTCGAGCAGGCGCTGGGCCACCAGGCGTTCCTCGTGGATCGGCGAATCGACCAGCAGCACCTCCAGGCAGCCAGGTTCCGGGGCACCGGGTTCGTCGTTCCCGGAGACCTGCCCCCCGGTTTCGGTTCCCTCGTCCGCGGCCGTCTCCGGCACCTCGGCGGTGGCCGGTGCATCGGGGAACTCCAGCTTCCGTCCGGCGCCTCCGGCGGCAACCGGGATGCGCCTGGCGACCTTGCCCCAGGCCTCGGCCAACTCAGGGTTCAACCGGTAGGAAGTGCGCAGTTCCAGGATGCGCGCGGGCGCGTTCCCGGTGCCCAGCCGTGCCTCGAACTCGCCGAGCATGTCGGGGCGGGCACCGCGGAAACCCTGCACCACGTTGTCCGGGACGGCGAAGGCCACCAGGTCCCGGCCCCGGGCCAGCAGCGAGAGCAGGTGGTGCTGCGCGGGGTTCGCCTCCTGCAGGTCATCGACCATCACCAGGTGCAGGCGCTCGTGTTCGGCTTCCAGGAACTCCGGGTTGTCCTCGAGGATGTGCGCGGCGGCGGCCAGGAGCCCCGCCGGGTCGAACGCCTCGGCGCTGCCCAGGTCCAAAAGGTCCCGGTATTCCTGGTAGAACTGCGCCGCTGCCACCCATTCGGGACGGCGCAGCGACTCCCCCAGGTCCTGCAGCGCACCGGCCTCCAGCCCGTGCTCGGAGATCCGGTCGAAGAGTTCACGCAGTTCCTTGCGGAAGCCGCGGGTGCCGATGGCCTCCCCAAGGGACTCGGGCCACTCCGGCCCGGGAGTGATGCCCAGGGCGTGGCCCTCGAGCAGGTGCCCGATCAGGGTGTCCTGCTCCGGACCCGAGAGCAGTCGGGGCGGCCGCTGCAGCGCCGGCAGCAGCCCGTCGAGCCGGGCCCTGCGGATCAGGTCGAAGGCGTAGGCCGACCAGGTGCGCACGGCGGGTTCGGAAAACGTCTTCTCGGTGCCGGCGGACAGGTCGTCGCGCAACGTGGCCGCGGCGGAACGCGTGGGGGAAAGCACCAGCACATGCTGCGGGTCAAGCCCGGCATCCAGCCGGTGCGTGAGCACCCGCAACAGCGTGGTGGTCTTCCCGGTGCCCGGTCCGCCCAGGACCAGCACCGGTCCATGGCCGGGTGCCAGCTCCAGGAGTTCTTGCTGGTCCGGGTCGGCGGCCAGGGAATCGGCCGGGGCGGTTGCCACGGTCTCCGGGGCGGATGCGAGGGTGTCCATGTGCTCCATCAGATCATTCGGGGGCGACGTTTTGGAACCGGGAGCGCTTCGGCCACCCGGTCGATGCGCGCATGGTCTGCCTCGGTGGGCACCCAGCGTGCACGTTTCATCCGCACCCGGGCCTCGGTGCACGGGGTCGCTTCCCGCGCCCAGTGCCCGGCCGCGACCGGTTGCAAGGCGGCCGGCAGGGTCCCGTCGGAGCGGATGACCCGCCACCAGGTGACCTCCGATCCCCCGCGGCCCATCACCTTGCCCACCTGTCGCGGGCCACCGGACCCCAGGAGTTCGGCGATGTCGCCGTAGGAGAGGACCTTGCCGGCGGGAATCATGGCGACCACCGCAAACACCGCTTCGTCGTACTCCAGTCCCGCCTCGGCCGCAGCTCCGGCCGTTCCCGGGAGATCCATGGCTCCCCCCGCATCCGGAACCGTTGTCCGTGCTGACTGGTCCAAGGTTGTCTCCTCACGTGCCGTGCCCATCCACACCCATTATCGGGGGTCGGGCCCGCTGTTCATCCACAAGCGCGCTGCGGATCGCCAAAGTGTCTCAGGTTCCCGGTAGCGTTGAGGCCATGACTTCCTGGCATACTCTCCCCCGCGCCGCATTCGATCTCGAAACCACCGGCCGCGACCCGCTCGATGCACGCATCGTCACCGCCTCCATCCTGGTGGTCAACGGGCGCTCCGAAATCCTGCAGACCAGGGAATGGCTCGTCAACCCCGGCGTGGCCATCCCGGAAGAGGCCTCGGCCATCCACGGCATTTCCACCGCCAAGGCGCAGGCCGACGGCATGGATGCGGCCACCGCAGTTGCCGAAATCTCGGCGTTCCTGGCCGACCTGTTCCTCACCATGCCCGTCATGGCCTTCAACGCCGCCTACGACTTCACGGTGCTCGACCGCGAAGCCAAGCGCCACGGCCTGGCCCCGATCGTCCCGGCCCCGGTCATCGACCCCTACGTCCTGGACAAGCAGGTCGACAAGTACCGTCGCGGCAAGCGCAACCTCTCGGTGATGAGCGAGTTCTACGGCGTTCCGCTGCTCAACGCCCACACCTCGGAGGCCGATGCCGCCGCCACCATCGGGATTGCCGATGCGCAGGCCGCGAAATACCCCCAGCTGCAGGCCGACCCCGCCGCACTGCACGCGCAGCAGATCAAGTGGGCGGCGGAGCAGGCAGCAAGCCTCCAGGAGTACTTCCGCCGCAAGAACCCCGACGCCGTCGTCGACGGCCAGTGGCCGGTCAAGTCCTAGCCAGGCACCTCACGCAATATGTCGAAGGGATCCCGACTCGGGATCCCTTCGACGTTTCCGGGGCGAAGCCCGGGCCTGCGGGTCCCTTGCCGCCGGGGCACCCCGACCGGCACTTCGCGGCGCCAATCCCGGCGGCGTCCGCGCAACATGAAGCAATATTTCCCCACCAACGGCTCCGGGTGAGCCAGCTCACCCTACGCATCGGTAACCCCAAGCCCCTTTTTGCGCCAGCCGCGCCAGCGAATTATTCGAAAAAACCTCCGCTCCCCCAAGAAAACGGCAGCCAAACCCGGCGCCGTCGAGAGCCGTTGCGAAGAAAGTCGGGAAACGGCCACGATTGCGCTGCAATCGTTCGACAGTGATTCAATGTCAGGTACCCCCTTTACTTTTTGATTGCTAAGGACATCCCCCTTTTGATCACAGTCACTGACCTGCGCAAGGTCTACCAGCAGGGCGACCGCACCGTCGTCGCCCTGGATGGAGTCTCCTTGCACGTCGATGCCGGCCAAATCCACGGCATCATCGGCCACTCCGGCGCCGGCAAGTCAACACTTGTCCGTTGCCTGACCTTGCTTGACCGCCCGACCTCCGGGTCCGTTGCCGTGAACAACCAGGAACTGGCCAATGTCTCCGACTCCGACCTGCGCACCGCACGCCGGCGCATCGGCATGGTCTTCCAGCATGCCAACCTGATGGATTCGCGCACCACCGCGCAGAACGTGGCCTTCCCGCTGGAACTCATCGGCACCCCCAAGGCCAAGATCGCCGAAAAGGTCAATGCCCTGCTGGAACTGGTTGGACTGACCCAGTTCGCCGACGCGTACCCGGCCCAGCTTTCCGGAGGGCAGCGCCAGCGCGTCGGCATCGCCCGCGCCCTGTCCTCGGATCCCGACGTGCTGCTGTGCGACGAACCCACCAGCGCGCTGGATCCCAAGACCACCGACGAGATCCTTGCGCTCATCAAGTCCGTGCGTGACCGGCTGAACCTCACGGTGCTGATCATCACCCACGAAATGAACGTCGTGAAGCAGGCCTGCGATTCGGTCTCGCTGCTCGAAGCCGGACGGATCGTCGAACACGGTGCCATCGCCACGGTCGTCGCCGACCCGGCCAGGCGCCTCTCCCAGGCGCTGCTGCCGATGCCCGGCAAGCTTCCGGCGGATCTTCCCGCCGGCGTCGTGCTGGATCTGCTCTACTCCGGTTCCCAGGCCACCGAGCCGGTGATCTCCTCGATTGCCCGCACCTTCAACGTGGACGTGAACGTGCTTGCCGGTTCCGTCGAGAACCTCGGGGCACACCAGTTTGCGCACCTGCGCATCCAGCTGCCCGAGGGCTCGGACATCACCGCCATCACCAACCACCTGCTCGCCAACGGTGTTGCCGTGACGCCCAAGGAGGCCAAGTAGTCCATGGACTTCTTCAACGATCTTGTCACCAACCCCGGCATCACCAAGGCCATGTGGCCGGCGTTCATCGAAACCATGCAGATGGTGGCCATCGCCGGTGTCTTCACCGTGATCATCGGCCTGCCGCTGGGGATCCTGCTGCTGAACACCTCGCAGGACGGGCTGACCCCCAACAAGCCGCTCAACGTGGTGCTCTCCGGAATCATCGTCAACATCACCCGGTCGATCCCGTTTGCCATCCTGATGGTTTCGCTGATCCCGTTTGCCAAGCTCATTGTCGGCGTTTCACTGGGTCCGGTGGCCGCCTCGGTCTCGCTGACCATCGGCACCATCCCGTTCTTCGCCCGCCTGGTGGAAACCGCGCTGCGCGAGGTCTCCGGCGGGAAGATCGATGCGGCCCTGGTCATGGGATCGACCAAGATGCAGGTCATCCGCAAGGTCCTGGTTCCCGAAGCCATGCCCGGCATTGTTGCGGCGGGCACCACGACGCTGGTGACCCTGATCGGGTACTCGGCGATGGCCGGCCTGGTCGGCGGTGGCGGGCTGGGACGCTTGGCCTACAACTACGGCTTCCAGCGCTACGAACCGGCGATCATGGTGGTCACCATCGTGATCATGGTGGTCATGGTCCAGCTGGTCCAGGTCATTGGCGATCGCATCGCCCGCGTGGTGGATCACCGCTAGCCCCCGGCGCACGATCCGCCCACAGCATTCCGACGGCCCGGTCCGTCGGGGCGCAGCCAGTAGCCGCTAGCTGCGTGAGATCGCCGGCAGCACGCCGGCACCAACGAAAAGGAACGCAGCTCATGCGCAGGAAACTCGCACTTGCCCTCACCGGCGTCGCCACCCTGTTCGCCCTGACCGCCTGTGGCGGCAATGCCGGCGCACCGGCCGCCAGCACCGCGGAAACCGGCAATGCTTCCGGCTTGACCGTGGTCAAGGTCGGCGCCAGCCCGGTCCCGCATGCCCGGATCCTCGAGTACATCGATGAGAACCTGGCCGCGAAGGCCGGCATCGACCTGGACATCACAGAGATCGACGACTACCAGACCCCGAACCTTGCCCTCAGCGACAAGTCGATCGACGCCAACTTCTTCCAGCACGTCCCGTTCTTCGACGAGCAGGTCGCATCGAAGGGCTACGAGCTGGAGCACGGCACCGGAATCCTGCTTGAACCGCTCACCGCATTCTCCAAGAAGTATGCGGAGGCTTCCGCCGTCGAGGACGGTGCAACGGTGGTGCTCATGAACGATCCGTCCAACCAGGTGCGCGGCCTGCGTGTGCTTGAGGGAGCAGGGTTGCTCTCCGGAATCGTCGACGGCGACTCCGCGCTCAGCGTTGAGTCCGATGCCGCGAAGAACCCCAAGGGACTGAAGTTCCAGGAGGTCAACGCGGAGCAGGTCCCCAAGTTCTACCAGGAAGACCCGAACATCGGCCTCGCCATCGTCAACGGCAACTACATCGTCCAGGCCAAGCTGAACAAGGACGAAGCCCTCGCGGTTGAGCCCGTCAAGGACAACCCGAATGCCAACATCCTGGCCTGGCGTGCAGGCGAGAAGACCGAGGGCGTGACCAAGCTCGATGAGCTGTTGCACTCCGATGAGGTTCGCGACTACATCGAGACCACGTGGCCGGAGGGCGACGTCATCCCGGCCTTCTAGGCGTTCCGCGCCACCTCGCACCAAGCACCGCCCGCTTGGGCAAAACCACGTACCACCCCCCGTAATCCCCGATGGTTTTCGACGGCTCACCCTCGTCGACGCGCAGCTGGTAGCCGCTTCGCTGCGTTGGTTACCCGGTGTCCATCCACACCGGGTCTTGATGAAAAGGAAACGCATCGCTATGCGTAAGAAACTCGCACTTGCCCTCACCGGCGTTGCCACCCTGTTCGCGCTGACGGCCT
Organism: Arthrobacter sp. C2; assembly: GCA_024207135.1. Classification (GTDB taxonomy): domain Bacteria; phylum Actinomycetota; class Actinomycetes; order Actinomycetales; family Micrococcaceae; genus Paeniglutamicibacter. The sequence continues at coordinate 1,455,363 of CP042428.1, forward strand.
GCGGCGGCGGCACCGCCGCTGCCCCCAGCGCATCGCAGAGCGGCGACAGCGCCGCACCGATCGTTGTCAAGGTTGGTGCGAGCCCGATCCCGCACGCCCAGATCCTCGAGTACATCGATGCCAACCTGGCTGCAAAGGCCGGCATCGACCTGGACATCACCGAGATCGAGGACTACCAGACCCCGAACATCGCGCTTGCCGACAAGACCCTGGATGCAAACTTCTTCCAGACCGAGGCCTACCTGGCAGACCAGGTGAAGACCAAGGGCTATAAGTTCGAGCACGGCGCAGGCGTCCACGTCGAGCCGCTGACCGCGTTCTCCAAGCAGTTCAAGGACGTCGCCTCGGTGACCGAAGGCGCCACCGTGTTGCTGAACAACGACCCGGTGAACCAGCTGCGCGGCCTGCGCGTACTGGAAACCGCAGGCCTGCTCAGCGGCCTGGCCGATGACGATTCGGCCCTGACGATTCAGGACGACGCCGCCAAGAACCCCAAGAAGCTGAAGTTCCAGGAAGTGAACTCGGAGCAGGTTCCCAAGTTCTACCAGGAAGACCCGAAGATCGGACTTGCGATCGTCAACGGCAACTACATCGTGGCTGCCAAGCTGAACACCGACGAGATCATCGCCCAGGAAGACGCGGTCAACAACCCCAACGCCAACTTCCTGACCTGGCGCGAGGGCGAGAAGACCGACGGCATCGCCAAGCTCGACGAGCTGCTGCACTCCGACGAGGTCCGCGAATACATCAAGAGCACCTGGACCGACGGCAGCGTACTTCCGGCCTTCTAGTCCCCACGGTTCACCCGGGCGCCAAGCCACACGCGCCACGCGCCGAACCACGAATGCGCCGTCCCTCCCCTGCCACCGGCATCGGGCGGACGGCGCATTTTCGTTTCCCCGGACTTATCCACAATTCCGCCGCGGCCACTCCACTCCCCGTGCCCACGATGCATCATGGAAGGCATGACCACCTCCACCGGCATCATCGACGCGGCCCTGGCCGCGCTCAACGGGGCATTGGAAACCGGGACCACCGGCCCAACCCCGGATGCCGGCATGCCCATCGACCCGCTGCGGACCCTCGCTGCCCTCGAATTGCTGCTGCGCCACACCGTTGATGCCGTGGATCGGTCCATCGCAGATTCCCCGGTCCGCGCCGCGGCCTTTGCACGGCTTTCCGAGCACTTCGCCCACGCCGGCAGCCACGCGCAAATCGTCGCCGCGGGCTCGTGCGACAGGACCGAGGTCAATACGCTGACCGACGGCGCGCTGGCCGGGCTCAACCAGGTCCTGGCCGCCCCCGAGGCCTTCGCCCGCGGCAACACGCAGCTTCCTGCCGATGCGGTGAGTGCCGCCGACCGCAAGCCCCTGCACAAGGGCACCCCCGAGTTCCTCGAGTCCCAGTTCAATCTCGACTACTTCCAGGCCGAGCACCGCGTGAAATCTCACGACCGGCTGCTGCCGCACCTTGACGCCGACGGGCAGCAGGCACCGGCCCGATACCCGCAGCTGGGCAGGATCCTTCAGTCCGGCACCGCGGACCCGCGCACCGTTGCCAGTGCCGCGGCCAAGCTCGCCGCGCTGGAGACCTCCATCGAGGCCCAGCCCGATCCCGCCAACGTGCGCACCAAGCTCGAGGCCTTGGTCGCCGGCATCCTGGCCACCGCCGGACAAAAGACCGTGGACAAATTGATCAAGCAGGCTGCCGCCGACCTTGACCGCAGCGTTCTTGAGCGCGAGGAAGCGGCAATGCTGCAGAACCTGAGCGTGCAATTCAAGTGCAAACGGCCCACCGGCTACGTCTGGGAGCTGACCACCGATGCCGTGGGCCACGCGTTCCTCAAGCGCCTGGCCGATGATTTGAACAACCCGCGCACCGCTTCCGGCCGGCTGCCCTTCCCCGCAGGTCCCGGCCTGCCGACGGATACCCCCGACGGCACTTGTCCGCCGCAGGATGCCGCGGACAGCGCCAACGACCCGGCGGGAGCCCCAAACGGCCTCCACGCCATCGCTTCGGGCGTTCCGGCCGGCAGCCTCGACCAGGGCTTCCTCCCGATTCCCGAATGGGCCGCAAACCCGGACACGCCCGTCGACCAGCGCCCACGTGCCGGCTTCAACGACGTGGGCCGTCCGGTGGCGCTCTCACCCGAGGAAGCACCCCGACCGGGGGAAACCGCGAAGGAAACCAACGCGCGACTGCGTGCTCGTCGGCTCTACCAATTGATCTTCGATGCGATCACCAGGTACATCGACCCGCACACTCCGGAGGATGTCTGGATGCCGCTGAGCTCCCGTATCGAGATCCTGGTGACGATCACCTACGAGGCGTTGGCCGGGATCACCGACCAACCCGGCTTCACCGAGGACGGCGACCTCATTTCCGCGGCAACGGCACGTCGGCTGGCCTGCAACGCCGGCATCCTGCCGCTGGTCATGAGCGGCAAAAGCCAGCCGCTGGATCTGGGCCGTAAGGTCCGCTACTTCACCAAGGCGCAGAAGCGGGCCATCGGCGCCCGCGACCGCGGCTGTGCGAACCCCGGCTGCTCGATGCCGGTCCACCGGACCGAGGTGCACCACATCAAGGCGTTTTCCGAGGGCGGGGAAACAAACGTGTCCAACGGGATCTTGCTGTGTATTTCATGCCACACCGCCTACCACGCGGGGCATTTCGACATCGTGGTCATCGACCAGATCCCCCACGTGGTGCTGCCCGCATCGCGGGATCCGCTCCGATTGCCCAGGCGGAACTGGGTCTTCCATCCGGAAGCCGCAGCCGCCTGATCGTCTTCAACCACAGCAGGACACCGTTGTCCGCTGACCGGCTCACGGCACGCCCGCTCGCCTCTCCACCGCCGTCTGCCCGGTGTGATGGAACTGCGGGCCTGGAGAACATCGGTAATCACTCACCCGACAGGTCGAGACCACCGATTTGACCGGGCTCCACGACGCGGTGGGGTGGAGCGCCTACACCGACTCCCCCGCGACTCTCCTAGCCTCGATCCGGGGTTCCCGCACCGTGGCCGTGGCCCGTCCCGGCAACCAGCTGGTCGGGTTGGCCCGAAGCATTTCCGCCGGCGCTTCCATCTGCTGCCTGCAGGACGTCCTGTGCATCCCGCGATCGCGGCAGGTAAGCAAAGCGCCGGCGCCACGCCTGGATCTCGGGGATCCTGGTGGCACCGGCGCTTTGACCAGCAGCTGCTGCCGGCTGCCAAAGCAGCCAACCGCCAACGGGAACTACTGTGTGGCGGGCTGCGGCTCTGCGGTCTTTTCCATCGCTGCCACTTGGTCCGCGTACTTCTGGTTCAGGCGCGAGTGGCGCCGTCCGTAGCCGAAGTAGATCAGCACGCCGAGCACCAACCACACGACAAAGTAGATCCACGTCTCCACGGCAAGGTTGACCATCAGGTAGGTGCACAGCAACGCCGAAACGATCGGGATGACCGGGCCGAACGGAACCCGGAAGGCGGGCTTGAGGTCCGGGCGCTTGCGGCGCAGCACGATGATGCCCAGGCTGACCATCACGAAGGCCGACAGCGTGCCGATGTTGATCATCTCCTCGAGCACATCCACGCGGGTGAAGCCGGCCACCAGGGCGACCAGCGAACCGCAGATGACGGTGATGCGCACCGGTGTGCCGCGCTTGGCGCTGGTCTTGGAGAGCGAGTAGGGCAGCAGCCCGTCGCGGCTGATGGCGAGCACGACCCGTGAGAGCCCCATGAGCAGCACCATGACCACCGTGGTCAGGCCGATCAGTGAGCCGACGGCAATGACCGAGGCTGCCCCTTCGTTGCCCACCAGCGAGAACGCGGTAGCCAGCGTCGGTGTCTCCACGGCCGCCAGCTCCTTGTAGGAGACCATTCCGGTCAGCGCGAACGAAACACCGACGTAGAGCAGCGTGGTCAGGGCAAGTCCGGCGAAGATGCCGCGGGGCAGCGTCTTGTTCGGGTTCTTGACTTCTTCGGCGCTGGTGGCCACGACGTCGAAGCCGACGAACGCAAAGAAGACCAGTGCGGCGCCGGCAAGCACGCCCATCATTCCGTATTGGGCCGGTGCGGCGCCGGTGGCAAAGGCGAAGAGCGACTGCTTGAGCACCTCGGAGGTGCCATCCCCCGTGGCCGGAACCGCCTCGGGGATGAACGGAGTGAAGTTCTCCGCCTTGATGTAGAACAGGCCGGCGACGATGACGAAGAGCACGACGGCGATCTTGATAATGGTGAACACATTCCCGACCGTGGCTGACAGCTTGGTGCCCATGACGAGCAGCAGCGTGAACAGCGCGACGATCAGCAATGGTCCCCAGCTCATGGTGACGATGCCTAGGTCAATGGTGGGTGAGAGGTGTACTCCCACGAGCTGGAAAACTTCGGTGAGGTAGATACCCCAATACTTGGCGATCACCGCGGCTGCAGTGAAAAGTTCGAGGATCAGGTTCCACCCGATGATCCATGCAATGAACTCGCCCATGGTGGCATAGGAAAACACATACGCCGAGCCTGCGACGGGGATCGCGGTCGCAAATTCCGCGTAACACATGATGGCCATGGCACAGGTAAGCGCTGCGATCACAAAGGAGAGCGTGACTGCCGGTCCGGAGAAGTTTGCTGCGGCCCGCGCGCCCACGGAGAAGATGCCGGCGCCCACCGACACTGCCACACCCATGATCATCAGATCCCAGGTGTTCAGGGTCCGCTTGAGCTGGCGGCCGGGTTCCGCGGCGTCAGCCAGGAAACTCTCCACGGGTTTGGTACGAAAAAGGCTCACTGATTTCCTCGGCGGCAATGAAACGCGAAAACTAACCGGACAAGCCTAGCCGCGTTGCCCATACGCCCCTGTGGACCGCTTGCTCCCTGATGCACCCCGGCGCCGGGAATCCTTGCACCTTCCCCCACACCCCGGCATGTTGACCAATCAGTATCTGACGTGTCCTTTTACCGCATTTCTCATGGCCCATCCGCATCGACGCGACTTTCCCCCACGGGCCTCGGTCCGACAAATGCGCCGAAACGAAAAGTGGTCTAGAGCTCACCAAATTTCATCTCCCGGGCGCTGTGAGCCGCCCAAAAACATGAAAAAGCCCCCGGAAAGCTCCGCATCAAGCGATTGACGCGGCGGCTTCCGGGGGCTTTTACGCCCCTGTCGGGCTAGACGGCGGGAACAGCCGAAGCTGCCGCACGGGCCGCGGCCGGGAGCGCGTCGAAGATCTTGTTCATGGCCTCGTCGTCGTGGGCCGACGAGAGGAACCAGGCCTCGAAGACACTCGGCGGCAGGTAGATTCCCGACTCGAGCATCGAGTGGAAGAACGGCGCGTAGCGGTAGGCCTCTTGGGCCTGGGCCTGCGCGTAGTTGTGCACGCCGTGCTCCGAGGTGCCGAAGGCGACCGAGAACAGGTTGCCCGCTCTCTGGATCGAGTGGTCGACGCCCGCGGCGGCAAGCGCCCCGGTGAGGGCAGCCTGCAGCTCGAGGGACTTCGCATCGATGTGCGCGTAGACCTCGGGCGTGGCGTGGGTCAGTTGGGCGATGCCCGCCGCCATGGCCACCGGGTTGCCCGAGAGCGTGCCGGCCTGGTAGACCGGGCCCAGCGGGGCCAGGTAGTCCATGACCTCGGCGCGTCCGCCCAGCGCGGCGGTGGGCAAGCCGCCGCCGATGACCTTGCCGAAGGTGTACAGGTCCGGGGTCCAGCCCTCGGTGCGGCCGCTCAGTCCCCAGTAGCCGGCATCCGAGGCGCGGAAGCCGGTGAGCACCTCGTCGAGGATCAGCAGCGCGCCGTTGGCGGTGGTGGTCTCGGCCAGGAACTTGTTGAAGCCCTCGTCCGGGGTCACGACTCCCATGTTGCAGGGGGCGGATTCGGTGATGACCGCGGCGATGTTCGCGCCGTGCTCGGCGAAGGCCGCGGTGATGGCCTCGCGGTCGTTGTACGGCAGCACCAGGGTCTCGGCGGCGGTGGCCGCGGTGACTCCGGCGGAGCCGGGCAGGGCCAGGGTGGCCAGGCCGGAACCGGCGGCGGCCAGCAGGCCGTCGAGGTGGCCGTGGTAGCAGCCGGCGAACTTCACGATCAGGTCGCGGCCGGTGTAGCCGCGGGCCAGGCGCACCGCGGTCATCGTCGCCTCGGTGCCGGTGGAGACCATGCGCATGCGCTCGACCCCGCCAAAGCGGTCCATCACCAGGCGGGCCAGCTTGCCCTCGTCGGGCGTGGAGGCACCGAAGGACAGCCCGCGGTCGACCGCCGCGTGCACCGCATCCTGGATGGCCGGGTGCGCGTGGCCCAGCAGCGCCGGGCCCCAGGAGCAGACCAGGTCGACGTAGGAGTTCCCGTCGGCGTCGGTCAAATACGCCCCCTTGGCGCCGACCATGAACGGGGGCACCCCGCCGACCGAGCCGAAGGCGCGCACCGGGGAGTTCACCCCGCCGGGCATGAGCTGCTGGGCGGTGGCGAAGAGTTCAGCGGAGCTGGTCATTACTTTCCTTCTTTCAGCCACTGGGCGATTTCACTGGCCCAGTAGGTCAACACGGTGTCTGCGCCGGCACGGCGGATGCCCAGCACGGATTCGAGGATTGCGGCGCGGCGGTCGATCCAGCCGTTGGCGGCGGCGGCCTCGATCATCGCGTACTCGCCGGAGATCTGGTAGGCGGACACCGGAACCGGGGACATCGCCGCGACGTCGGCCAGCACGTCCAGGTAGCTCATGGCCGGCTTGACCATGACCATGTCGGCGCCCTCGGCCAGGTCGAGCTCGACCTCGATCATGGCCTCGCGGCGGTTGGCCGCATCCATCTGGTAGCTGCGGCGGTCCCCGGTCAGCTGAGAGTCCACGGCCTCGCGGAACGGGCCGTAGAAGGCACTGGCGTACTTGGCGGCGTAGGCCAGGATGGACACGTCCTGGTGCCCCGCCTCGTCCAGGGCCTGGCGGATGACCGCGACCTGGCCGTCCATCATGCCCGAGGGGGCGACGATGTGCGCGCCGGCATTGGCCTGGGCCACGGCCAGCTTGCCGTAGATCTCCAGGGTGGCGTCGTTGTCCACGCGGCCCGCCGCGTCCAGCACGCCGCAGTGGCCGTGGTCGGTGAATTCGTCCAGGCAGACATCGGACATGATGACCAGTTCGTCGCCGACCTCGGCGCGCACCGCCTCGATGCCCAGGTTCAGGATGCCTGCCGGGTCCAGCCCGGCGCTGCCGACCGCGTCGCGGGTCTCGGGGATGCCGAAGAGCATGATGCCGCCCAGTCCCAGTTCGACGGCCTCGGAGGCCGCGGCCTTGAGGCTGTCCATGGTGTGCTGCACGACCCCGGGCATCGAGGTGATCGGGTTCGGCTCGGTGATCCCTTCGCGCACGAAGGCGGGCAGGATCAGTTGCTGCGGGGCCAGCACCAGTTCGGCGGTGAGCCGGCGCATGGCGGGGGTGGTGCGCAGGCGGCGGGGCCTGCGGGCGGGGAATGACATTCTTCGCTCCTTGTGAAGCTGGTGTGGTGGTAGCTAAGTCTTAGGTGGCTGGATCGGTGGAGGCTCGACGGGCGGAAGCTGCCCGGGAGGAAGCTGCAAGGGTGGAGTTTGCGTGGCGGGAGGCTGCAACGGCGGATTCCCAGGCATCGGCGAGCCCCTCGGGGGTGGGCAGGGCGGCGATGCCCGTCGGTTCCAACCCGTGCTCGCGCAGCCGCTTGGCGGTGCTGTCCCCGATGGCGATCAACTCCTGACCCCCAGTCAGGCGCGCGGCCAGGTCCGGAAACAGGACCAGGAACGTGTCGACGGTGCTCGGCGAGGAGAACATGACCGTATCCATCCCGGCCAGGGCCCCGGGGAGTTCGGGGACCGCGAGCAGGTACCCGCCCTCCGGCAGGTCCACCGGGGTGGAGGCCGGCGATCCAAGCAGCGCGCGTGCCGGATCCGCCGGGGCGGTGACGGTGTTGTAGGCAACGACGATGTCCGCATCCCAGCCGTGGGCCGCGAACCCGTCGCGCAGCGTGGCCGAGGCGATGTCCGCCTGCGGGGCGAACACCCGGGCGGCCGAGGTGCGCAAATCCGGCCAGTCCGCGAGCATGCCGCGGGCCGAGTGGTCGGTGGCGGGCATGAAATCGATTCGCGCGCCCAGAGCCTGGACGGCCCGCGCGGTAGCCTCGCCGACCACCGCGACCCGGGTGCCGGAGGGGATGCGCAATTCCACGCCCAGCGCCGCGGCCCGGGCGCCCAGCGCGGTGAGCGTGTTGACGGAGGTGAACACGCACCAGTCGTAGTGCCCGGACAGCATCCGGCGCAGGTGCGCATCGAGTTCCGCGGTGTCGGCGGGCAGCTCGAAGTCGATGAGCCGGCACACCGCCGTGCGTGCGCCGCGTGCCGCAAGGACCTCCACGGTCGCCGCGGCACGGTCGGCACTGCGCAGCAGCAGGGCGGTGCGCCCCGCCAACACCCCGGGATTCGACATGGTTCCTACAATCCCGCCAGCTCGGCTGCGCCCTCGCGCAGCAATTGCTCGGCCAGCGCGACGCCCAGGGCCGCGGCGCCGTCGAGCGTAAGCTCGCGGGTGGTGGCGGAGCGGCGCATGGTGTCGGACCCGTCGACCTTGCAGGCCACCGAGTCGAGCACCAATTCGTCCCCGCGGACGGTGGCCAGCGCGCCGATCGGCGCGGCGCAGCCGGCCTCAAGGCGGGCCAGCAGCGCGCGTTCGGCGGTGACCGCCAGGCGCGTGTCCGAATCGTCCATGGTTTCCAGCGCCGCGTCCACCGATGCGTGTCCGGTGCCGCCGGTCCGCACCTCCACGGCCAGGGACCCCTGGCCGGGAGCCGGGAGCATGATCTCCGGGTCCAGGTACTCGGTGATGTGGGATTCCAGGCCCAGGCGCTCCAGCCCGGCGGCGGCCAGGATCACCGCGTCCAGGTCGCCCTGGGCGGTGCGCCCCACTCCCCCGTCGTCCTTCTGCGCCGGCGAGCCCTTGACCCGGCCCAGCCGGGTGCCGACGTTGCCGCGGATGTCCACGATCCGAAGGTCCGGGCGGAAGGCCAGCAGCTGCGCGGCGCGCCGCGGGGAACCGGTGCCCACCGTGGCGCCCTCGGGCAGCTCGGCCAGGAAAAGCCCGTCGCGGGCGCACAGCGCATCGCGCACGTCCGCGCGCTCCGGGGTGGCGGCGATGACCAGGCCGTCGGGCTGCGTGGTCGGCAGGTCCTTGAGCGAGTGCACCGCCATGTCGCAGGTGCCCTCGTACAGTGCCTGGCGCAAGGCGGCGGCAAACACGCCGGTGCCGCCAAGCTGCGAGAGCGGACCGGTGGTCACGTCCCCCTCGGTCTTCACCAGCACGGTGTCGTAGGGGACCTGGGCGATCTCGTGCAGCTGCGCGGCGACATGCCCGGTCTGCGTGGTGGCCAGCGCGGAGCCGCGGGTGCCGATGGTGAAGCGGGAGGCGCTCATGGTGCCGGCACCCCGACCTCGGAGTCGACCGCGGCGATGGTCGGCTTGGTGGTGCCGTCGCGCATCACCTTGGCGCAGCAGTTGGGGCGGCAGACATCGAACCAGGGACCGAGCTCGGCGACCGAGGCGCGGCCAGGCTTCAGCGCGGCACCGTCGGACCCGGCCAGGCGCTCGGCCACCAGGTCGACCATGCCGGAGACGAAGTCCGCATGGGTGCCGGGTGTCGGGGCGCGGTGGAAGGCAAGGCCGAGTTCGGCGCAGGTTTCCCTCGCCTCGGTGTCCAGGTCCCAGAGGACCTCCATGTGGTCCGAGACGAAGCCGATGGGCATCACCACGACCCCGGCGACGCCGGCTGCCTGGTACTCGGTGAGCGCGTCGTTGATGTCCGGTTCCAGCCACGGCACGTGCGGGGCGCCGGAGCGGGACTGGAAGACCAGGGAGTGCTCCAGCCCGGCGGCCTCGGGCACCCCGGCCAGGATCGCGTCGGCGACGGCCAGGTGCTGGGCCGAGTACAGGTCGGTGTCCAGCGTGGCCACGAGGTCGCGCGGGCCGGCGGCCTGCGCGTCGGAGGTCGGGATCGAGTGCGTCACGAAGACGATCTTGATCTCGCCCTCCGGGTTTCCGGCCGTGGCCAGCTGCGCCCGGACCTCGGCCAGCGAATCGCGCAGCCCGCCCATGAACGGAGTGACGAACCCGGGGGTGTCAAAGTACTGGCGCACCTTGTCAACCTCGAGCTTGCCCTCCAGGCCGGTTTCGCGCAGCGCGACGCCCAGGTCCTCGCGGTATTGCCGGCAGGAGGAGTAGCCGGAATAGGCGCTGGTGGAGAGCATCAGCACCCTGCGGTGGCCCTCGGCGTGGATCTGTTCAATCGTTTCGGCGACGTACGGGGCCCAGTTGCGGTTGCCCCAGTAGACCGGCACGTTGATGTCGCGGGCGGCCAGCTCGGCCTCGAGGGCCGCCTTCAGCGCGCGGTTCTGTGCGTTGATCGGGGACACCCCGCCGTTGGCGCGGTAGTGGGTGGCGACCTCCTCGAGGCGCTCGTCGGGGATGCCGCGACCCTTCGTGACGTTGCGCAGGAACGGGATCACGTCGTCCTGTCCCTCCGGTCCGCCGAAGGAGGCCAGCAGGATCGCGTCGTACGCCTTGGGCGCCATGACCCCGTTTTCGTCGTACCCGGTGCGCGGGTCGAATTCCTGGCTCATCGCAGGACCTCGGCGACCTCGGCGGTGGAGATGCGGCGGCCGGTGTAGAACGGGATTTCCTCGCGCACGTGGTTGCGGGCCTCGGTGTAGCGCAGGTGGCGCATCATGTCGACCAAATCGATCATGTCCGGGGCCTCGAGGCAGATCTGCCATTCGTAGTCCCCGAAGGCGAAGGCCGCCACGGTGTTGGCCAACACGGACGGGAAGTCCCGGCCCAGGATGCCGTGGTCGCGCAGCATCTTGCCGCGTTCCTTCGGATCCAGCAGGTACCAGTCGGTGGAGCGGACAAACGGGTAGACGGTCATCCAGGCCTCGGGGGCCACGCCGCGGGCGAAGGCCGGCGAGTGGTCCTTGGAGAACTCGGCCTCGCGGTGCACGGCCATGGTCGAGTAGACGATGGAGGTCTCGGCGAAGAGGTAGGAGCGGCGGATCTTGCGCACCGCGGCCTGCAGGGACTCGGCGGTCGGGCCGTGCACCCAGGTCATCACGTCGGCGTCCTCGCGCATGGCGGAGACGTCGTAGGTGCCGCGCAGGGTCACGCCCTCGGCGGCCAGCTCGGCAACCAGTGCGTCGAACGCCTCGACGCCCTCGGACCGGTCCAGGTCCGAGTCGCGCTTGAAGACGGTCCACAGGGTGTAGTACATGGTCGCGTCGGCACCCGCCGCTTCGCGGTCGCGGATGACGGGTGAATTGGATTCCACTGCACTCATGGGTTGGTTCTCCTGCTTTCTTTGCGGTACTTCGCCTTCCGGCGAAGTGGTTCTCGTACGTGTTGCGAAAGTCTGTGGTGCCGCACCCGTCCGGCACGCCGGGGCGGCGCCGGGCGGGAAGGCCGGGGGTCAGCTGGCGGTGATGCGCAGCCGCTTGCGGGTGTCGTTGACGACGGAGGCCAGCCCGGTGCCCGCCAGCCAGGCGCCGACCAGCTCGAGGCCCGGGTGCGCGGAGGCGATCTCGCGGATCGCCGCCACGCGCGCCGCGTGCCCGGTGGTGGCGAAGGGCAGCGCGCCGGAATAGCGCACGACGTCGAAGCCCAGCACGTCCCCGGCGGTGATTTCCATGCCCAGCAGCACCGAGGCGTCGGCCAGCGCGGCGTTGCGCAGCGAGGCGTCGTCGGCGTTCACCAGCGCGGAAGCCACGTCGTTGAGCCGGCCGTAGGACAGGCGCAGCACGTGCGACCCGGGGCCCGATTCGTCGCCCAGCCACTGCCACTTGGCCGTCGCGTGGGTCAGTGCCTTGGCCCCGACGTTGTCCGCGGTGGGGGCGACCAGCAGGCCGGTACCGCGCGGGGCGTCGTCGAGCTCCGGCTTGTCGATGACCAGGGTGACCAGGGAAATACCGGCACCGGGTGCGGGGCGGTGGACGGCGAAGGCCGTATCGACGCCGGCCAGCAGGTCGACGGCGACCGGCCCGCCGGTGGCAACCACGACGCGCTCGGCCAACACCTCGCGGGGCGCGGCCGGGGTCTCGGCCTTGGCCGCCTTCTCGTGCTTCTCCTGCTTTTCGTGCTTCTCGGCCTTGCCGGGGCGGGCGGGCGCTGCGGCGTCGGCTGCTGCCGGGGCGGCCAGCAGCACGCGGAATCCGGCGGGATCCCCCGTTGCCGTGAGCGCCTCGACCCGGCTGTTGGCATGCAATTCGACGCCCGCGGATTTCAGGTCTTCCAGCAGGGCGGCGGTGAGCCGGTTCATGCCCCCGACCACCGAGGCGACCGCGGATCCGGCCGGGGCCGCGGCGCGCATGGCCGCCACGGCGCGGGCCAGCGAGCCGTGCTTGAGCACCGCGGCGCGCAGCCCGGGGGCGATGGCGTCGACGTCGAGGGTGTCGGGATCGGCCGAGTGCACGCCCGAGACCACGGGGGTCACCAGGTTTTCCAGCACGGCCGAGCCCATCCGGGAACGGACCAGCGCGCCGAGGGACATCGTCCCCTCGGTGATCTTCTTCGACACCGGGGTGATCAGGTCGGCAGCGGCGCGCAGGGCACCGGCTCGCCCCACGGCGCTGCGCACCTCTTCGGCCCACGGGTCACCGGGGATGCCCAGGATGCCGGTGGCCGGCAGTGGCTGCGCGGTGTTCTCGCTGCCGCGCTTCAGGTACAGCCAGGCTCCCCCGGGTTCCGGGGTGACGATGTCATCGCCCAGGCCCAGCTCCCCCAGGAGGTCGGCGACGGCGGTGGAGCGGGTGGCGAAGGATTCTGCGCCGGCATCCAGCCGGAGCCCGGCAACCTCGTGGACGCCCACGCAGCCGCCGAAGGCCGCGGAGGCCTCGTGGACCTGGACGCGGTGTCCGCTGGTGGCCAGCTCGCGGGCGGCCACGAGCCCGGAGATGCCGCCGCCGATGACCACCGCAAGCGGGCCCTCGGGCACCGCCGGGGCAGGCGTCGCGGCCTCGGTGCCGCGGGCCCGGGCCAGCAGGCGCATGGCGTGGGCCGCGGCGTTGGAGGCGACCGGGGTGCGCCGGGCCTTGGCCGGAGCCTTTTCTGCGGCAGCGGCGACAGCTGCGGCCGGTGTTGCCGTGCCGGGCGTTGCCGCCTCCGCGGTGCCGTCGGCGTCGGCGGCCGGGGGCGTGTCGGCCACCGGCGCGTTCCCGGTGCCCGGTGCGCCGGCCGATGTCCCGTCGTCGAGGTCCGCCGCGGCGCCCGCAGCGCGCCGGGCCGTTCCGGCTTCATTGGCCGAGCCGCGGCGTGGCTGCTCTTCGACGTTTGGCACCATCAACTCTTTTCAGGGAAACGAATGTGTATCTTCGAAGGCGCCGGACACGATGCGCGGCGGCCGCGCGGCGCTGGGCCGTGCGGCCGGCGCACCGTGTCCTGCACCCGGTGTTGCTTCTTCTAGCTTAACGCCCGGCCACGGGGATCGAGTGAATGAGTTCGACCACACGCGTGAGGGTTTCCGGGTTGGTTTCCGGCGGCACGCCGTGGCCCAGGTTCGCCACGTGCGAGACGGCGGTGTCGCCCGCGGCAAGCACCTCGCGCACGTGGGCCTCGAGGACCTCCCACGGGGCCGACAGCAGCGCCGGGTCGATGTTGCCCTGCAACGGGATGTCCCCGCCGAGGCGGCGGTTGGCCTCGTCCAGCGGCAGGCGGTAGTCCACGCCCATGACATCGACGCCGACATTGCGCATGGCGCCGAGCAGTTCGCCGGTGCCGGTGCCGAAGTGGACCAGCGGGACGCCGGTGTCGCGCACGACATCCAGGGCGCGGGCCGAGGCCGGGGCGACATGGTTGGTGTAGTCGGCCAGCGACAGCGATCCGGCCCAGGAGTCGAAGAGCTGTCCGGCGGAGGCGCCGGCCTCGATCTGGGCGCGCAGGAACGCACCGGAGGCGTCGGCGGCCCAGTTGGCCAGTTCCTCCCAGACACCCGGCTCGGCATGCATCATGGTGCGCGGGCCCATGTGGTCGCGGGACGGGCGCCCCTCGACCATGTAGGCGGCGACGGTGAACGGGGCACCGGCGAATCCGATCAGCGGGGTGTTGCCCAGCTGCTCGACGGTCATCGCGACCGCCTCGCGGATCGGGTCCAGCGAGGCGTCGGTCATCTTCGGCAGCGCCCGCACGTCGGCGGCGGTGCGCACCGGGGTGCCCAGCACCGGGCCGACGCCCGGGACGATGTCGACCTCGATGCCCGCGAGCTTCAGCGGGATCACGATGTCGGAGAAGAAGATCCCGGCATCCACGTCGTGCCGGCGCACCGGCTGCAAGGTGATTTCCGAGGCCATCTCCGGGCGCAGGCAGGATTCGAGCATCTCGGTGCCCTCGCGCAGCTTGCGGTATTCGGGCAGCGAACGGCCTGCCTGGCGCATGAACCACACGGGTCTGCGGCTTGGCTTCTGGCCGCGGTAAGCGGTAATCAACGGGGAATTGGCGGTACGACCGTCCATCAGCGGGTGGTTCTGGCTCAACGTCATGTTATTGATTCTGCCAACATATCCGCCCGAACCGTAATCCACACGCCCCCAGCGAACGTACGCTGCCTGGTATTTGGCGACCTGGTCACACCCGATGCTCTACAACCAGTAGAAGCGCTATCATGGGAGGCACTGTGGTTTTACTATCTCTCGTTGCCTCTCATTCAGACATCGACCTCGAGACCGTGGCAAAGATCAGTGCCGACGCCTCCCAGGTCGCTTCCGTCGTGCTCGCTTCGGCCAGCCCTGTTGCCGGCGCCATCACCCTGGCCACCTGCAACCGCTACGAAATCTATTGCGAAGTGCCGCAATCCGAGGACGTACCTGCCGCGCGCTCGGAGGTGATCACCCAGATCGCCGCCAGCACCGGGCTTTCCGAGGCCACCATCTCCACCGCGCTGGTCTCCAAGACCGAGACCGAAGTCATCGAGCACCTCTTTTCCGTCGGCGCCGGACTGGATTCCGCCGTCATCGGGGAGCGCGAGATCGCCGGCCAGGTGCGCCGCGCCCTGAACGAGGCGCAGGCCGCCGGAACCGCCACCGGTTCCCTGGTCCGGCTCTTCCAGGCAGCCTCGCGCACCGCCAAGGACGTCGGTTCGCGGACCTCGCTGGGATCGCGCGGCCTCTCGGTCGTCTCCGTGGCGCTGGATTTGGCCACCGACCTGAGCCGCGAGCCCGACTGGGGCTCCAAGAACATCGTCATCTTCGGCACCGGCGCCTACGCCGGGGCCACCATGTCGCTTTTGCGCGAGCGCGCCGCCCACAACGTGTCGGTGTTCTCCGCCTCGGGACGGTCCGAGGCGTTCGTCGCCACCCGCGGCGGCACCGCGCTGGACGAGTCCACGCTCGAGGCCGCCCTCGAGGCCGCCGATGTCATCATCGGGTGCAGCGGTTCCGACCACCGCCTGATGGCCTCCGACATCGCGACCCTCGACCGCGGCTCGCGCCCGCTGATCGCCATCGACCTGGCCCTGACCCACGACTTCGACCCGGAGCTCGGCTCGCTGGAAAACGTGGAGCTGATCAACCTGGAATCGGTGCGCATGGCCGCCCCCGAGGAGCAGGCGCAGTCGCTGCGCCAGGCCCGCGGGATCGTGGTCGACGCGGCCGAGGCCTTTGCCGCCGAACAGCGCGAACGTGCCGCCGATGCCGCCATCGTGGCCCTGCGCCGGCACACCCAAAAGGTCCTGGAGGCCGAGGTCGAAAAGGTCCGCGCCCAGCACGGCTGCACCGCCGCGGCCGAGGAAGTCGAATTCGCGATGCGCCGGATGATGCGCCAGCTGCTGCACGTGCCCACGGTCCGTGCCCGCGAGCTGGCCGCGGCCGGGCGCGCCGGGGACTACATCGACGCCCTGGAGACGCTGTACGGGCTTGAGGTCGAGGTGCCCATGGCGCCCTCGATGAAGAAACCGGGCACCTGCCCGGTGACCGGCGTCCAGGGCTCCGACGCCGGGAACCTCGCCGAGTCCGCCCCCGTCCAGCAGGCCGGATAGCCACCTCCCCCACCATGCCCGCCACACCGGTCGGGCCGGGCACGAGCCACCACGCAAAGGGCACCGCGGGAAACTTCTTCCCGCGGTGCCCCTTGCCGTCCACGGCCTGGCGTCCACGGCGTGCCGGTGCCGGTCAGGCCGGACGCTTGCCGGCGACCAGCTGGGCAGCCGCCCGCTTCTGCTCGCTGCTGCACTTGCCGTGGTACCCGGTGTAGTAGGTGCTCCCGTCGGCCAGGCGTCCGCTGCGCTTGGCGCCCATGGAATCGGACATGCAATCGGCCAGGTGCTCGATCCCGTATCCGTCGCGGCGCGGATTGATCTTCTCCGCATGGCGCACCAGCGTCGAGAAACCCCGGGGATACGCCTTGAACTGCATGATGTGCGCGCATTCGTGCAGGGCCACGGCCTTGAGCGGTGCCGCGCCCGGGTCCGGGTGGCCCACCCGGCTCAGCGTGATGCGCAGTGGACTGGACTGCGCGTAGTACTCGTCCTTGCGGTGGCTCACCCGCACGGTGATCCGCGGGCAGTGCCTGGCGATGTGCTTGGACACCGCAGCGCCCCATGCCGCGTCCGAGTACGTCCGGGCGCCCGGGCCCACGGCCGTGCCCAGTGAAACCTTCTTCACGTGCTTCAGCGCAACCCAGCCGGTCTTTCCCTTGTACTGGACCCGGACCCAGGAACGCGGCTTGTTCCGGGCGTTGTCCACGGTGCCGAGGGTGTAGTCCCGCCCGATGGTCGCCAGCTTCTTGCCACCGTTGGCCTTCGAACGCAGGACGGTCGACTGCCTGGCGGTGTACTTGGCCACGACCAGGCGCTTGAGCTGGTTGGACCTGACCCAGCCGGTGCGGCCCAGGAACGTGATCTGGGTGTAGCCCTTCGAGGTCTTGCCGGTGCCCCACACCGTGTATCCCTTGCTGGCCGACCCCAACCGGGCCCCTGCGCCCTTGCCGCTGCGCGGCTTGATGGTGGCGGTGGCGACGTAGTGCGGCCTTGACGCGCCGACGGTGCCGGACCCGGCCAACACGATCGGCCGGGCGGATGATTCGGCCTGCATCGCCGGCGCCTTCGACAAAGCGGCGGCAGGATCCGCCAGGGGCATCGCGAGGATGGCGGCCGAACCCGGCCCCTCGCCTGCCGACGGTGCGGACAGCAGGCCCTGGGTGAGGGCCAGTGCGCCAACGAGCGCAAACAGGAATGCTTTCATGCGGTGCCTTAAACATCAGTGCCCTCCCCAGCGAGCAACACTTCAGTGTGAACACTCACAGGGTAGTGGAACCCCCGGGCGCACCGGGGCCGCCGCGCCACGGCCGCATCGCCCCGGAAACCGGAGAATCCACCGCTGACAAGCTGGTCCCAGGCGTCAGTAGGCGGGCATGCGCGGATCCACATCGCTGATCCAGTCCAGGATTCCGCCCGCGACATGACGCACCTGCGCATAGTCCCGTTCCAGCAGGTAGCGCAGCACCTCCCCGGAACGGCCCCCCGACTTGCAGTGCAGGATGATCTCCCGGTCCCGGGGCAGCTCGATTTCCCCGCCCAGGATCGCCCCGCGCGGGGCGAGGATCGCCCCGGGGATCGAGGCGATTTCGGCCTCGCCCGGCTCCCTGACATCGACCAGCAGGAAGTCTTTCTTCCCCTCGGTGCGCAGCTCGAGCAGGCGCGCCAGCTCCCTGGCGTCGATGCTGTGCGCGGCCATCTGCGCCAGCCCCTGGGCATCCAGCACGGGGGCCGAGCAGAAGTCGTCGTAGCTTTCCAGCAGACCGGTGATCGGCGGGACATCGGGATCCGGCAGCAGCGACACCTCCCGCCAGGTCATGTCCAGCGAGTCCAGGATCAACAGGCGCCCCAACAGCGAGCGGCCGACCCCGGTGACCAGCTTGATGGCCTCGGCCACCATCACCGAGCCGATCTGCGAGCACAGCACCCCGAAGACCCCGCCCTCGGCGCAGGAGGGAACCGTGCCCGCCGGCGGCGGGGTCGGATACAGGTCGCGGTAGTTCGGGCCGTGGGCGTCCCAGAACACCGACACCTGGCCGTCGAAGCGCAGGATCGAGCCCCAGACGTACGGGATGCCGGCGAGCGCGGCCGCATCGTTGACCAGGTAGCGGGTGGCGAAGTTGTCGGTCCCGTCCAGGACCAGGTCGTACTGGCCGAAGAGCTCCACGGCGTTGGAGGCATCCAGCCGGTGGTTGTGCACCCGCACGGTGACCAGCGGGTTCAGTTCCTTGATGCGCGCGGCGGCGGATTCGGTCTTCGGCATCCCCACGGTGAGGGTGGAGTGGATGACCTGGCGCTGCAGGTTGCCCAGGTCAACCTCGTCGTCGTCGATGATGCCCAGGGTTCCCACCCCGGCCGCGGCCAGATAGAGCAGCGCGGGGGCGCCGAGCCCGCCGGCGCCGATGACCAGCACCCGGGCATTCTTCAGCCGGCGCTGCCCCGTCATCCCGATCTCCGGGATGATGATCTGGCGCGAGTAGCGCAGCAATTCCTCCGGCAGCAGTTCGTCCCCGGGCGGCACGAGGGCCGGGAGCCGGCCGGCGGTGGCGTTCTCGAACCGGGTGGTGGGGTCGTTGCGATGGTTCATGTATTCACCATAATGCTTGCGCGGCGCGTTGGCGCCGGTCCGGCATCCGTCGTTACCCAAGAGTAGACTTGTGCGGAATGTCGCCCGTATTCGATGCGGGCGGCGAGCTTTCGCGAAAGGGCCGATGTGACCACTCCCCCAAGCCGCGGCGGACGGACCCAACGGATGCCGCGCGAGGCCCGTCGCCGCCAGCTGCTCAACGCGGCCCATCAGGTCTTTGTGGCCCACGGGTACCACGGGGCCTCGATGGATGAGATCGCCGAGGTTGCCGAGGTGTCCAAGCCGGTGCTGTACCAGCACTTCCCGGGCAAGCGGGAGCTGTATGTGGCGCTGCTCGATGCGCACATGGACGAGTTCAGCGCGCTGCTGCAGCAGGCCATCAATTCCACCACCGACAACAAGTTGCGGGTGGGTGCCACGATTCGCGCCTACTACGAGTACATCTCGCGGGATTCGCAGGCGTTTCGGCTGATCTTCGAATCCGACCTCCTCAACGACGAGTTGATCGGCGGGCGCATCGAGGCGTTCAACGCGAAGTTCGCCGGGCGCATCGCCGACGTGGTTGCCGAGGACACCAGGCTTCCCCCGGCCCAGGCCCTGCTGATGGGCCGGGCCATGGCCGGGATGGCCCAGGTCTCGGCCCGCTACTGGGTGGATATGGCCGACGAGGTGCCCATGGAAGAGGCCAGCGAGCTGGTCTCGCGTTTAGCTTGGCGCGGAATCGGTCGTTTCCCCAAGGAATCCTGACGTAAATTCGACACTAGATGTTGGTCGGCGCCACCGGGCTCCGGCACATGCAACAAACCAGGAAGGCCACCATGGACGTTCGCATTGGAATTCAGAATGTTGCCCGCGAGATCGTGATCGAGTCCGCCGAGGACGCCGAGGAGTTGGCCAAGCGCGTTTCCGACGCGCTGGCAGCAGGCGGGGAACTCCGCCTCACCGACTCCAAGGGCCGCCTCATGCTGGTGCCCGTCGCGGGCATCGCGTATGTCGAAATCGGTGTCGAGGAAGCACGCCGCGTGGGCTTCGCCCACTAGGCACCGGGTCGCCAGGCAGGTGGGGAGGAACGGTAAACCGTTCCTCCCCACCTGTTTAAGCCTCCGCCGGGGCTACTGGAACGCCGGCGGTTCGTCGCTCAGCTCGGTGTTCAGGCCCACGCGGTTGCCGTCGGCGTCCGTGTAGATGCTCAGGGCCGGCGCGTGGGTCCGGTCCCCGGCGCCTGCGTGCGGCTGAAGTGCTTCCTGGAGCGCTTCCAGCCCGGAATGGGAAATGAACTTCTCGACGTGGATGCGGTTGGCACGTGGCGTTGCGGTGTCCTCGAAGCGGATCCGCGGGTTGCGGCCCTCGGGATCCACCAGGAACCCGTCGCGTCCCCTGCGGTAGCCCATGGCACCGGTCCAGAAGTCCTCCAACCTGGCCGGATCCTGCGTCTCGATGCCCAGGGCGACGTCCTGGTGGCGGTCGGGCACCGCGACGGCGCCCGAGTCGGAGGCGGCGAATTCAAGCAGCGACGCCAGGGCCACGTCGCGCAGGGTGACTTCGTCGCCCACGTCGTGGGAGGTGGTCCGCAGGAAGATGGTGCTCGCCCGCCAATCGACATCCGGGTGGTGGCCCTGGTGCTCGGCGGCCTCCGCCACCAGTGCGAGGAAGTCGACGGCTTCCCGGGTGTCCGGGAACGCCCAGGCGCAGACCAGCGCTCCTTCCCGCTTCCTCCACGACGGCAGTTCCTTCAGCGCCCTGGCGATCTCGTAGTCGGTCAGGAGGCGGGTGGGTGAGTCCTTGTCAAGGCCCATGGTGGTGGTTCTCGTTTCTTGTGGTGCTGTCATTGGTCGGTGTGTGCCCCGGCGCGGGCGGGCGGCACGGGGCAGGCCCAAGCGGGCAGGCTCAGGCGGTCATCCCCAGCTGGCGCATGCGCCGCGAGTGGTTCTCCACCAGCCGGGCAAAGAGCCGCGTCATTTCCTGGCCGCGGCCATCGGGGCCCTGAAGCTGCAGGGCACCCCAGTAGTCGTACTTCTCGCCGATCTCCCTGGCCTGGGTCAGCGCCTCGCCCAGCAGCCGCCGGCCCCAGAGCGCCAGGCGCGAGGCCCGCTCGGGATGGTCGGTGATGGCCAGTTGCAGCCGCTCGCGCAACCACTCGGTGTTCGCCTCGGACGTCTTGACCTCGTGCACCAGGGTCCGCACCTCCGCTTCCAGCCCGGAGGCAATCAGCGCGTAGAAGTCGGCGGCGACCCCGTCGATCACATACGCCTTGGTCAGCGACTCGTACCAGTCCCCCGGCTTGGTCCGCCGATGCATCTCGTCCAGCGAGGCCATGAACGGCTCGATGACCTCCTGCGGGTCCAGTCCTCGCTCGGCAATGCGCTCGCGCACCATCTCGAAGTGCCCGAACTCCTTCACGGCGAAGCGGCCCAGGGTTTCGCGGTCCACCAGGGTCGGCGACAGCCGCGCGTCGGAGGACAGGTGCTCGAAGGCCGTCAGTTCCTGGTAGGCGATCAGCCCCATCAGGGCCAGCTCCGCGTCGTCGGCTGCGGCCGCCGAGCCATAGGTCAAGGGTGTTTTGGTCATGGGTTCAGCGTACTCGGGGCCCAACACGCTCGGCACGTCGATGCCATGGCGGCGGCCGGGTGGTTATGCTGGCGTTGTGAGCCACCAATACATCGCATTGACCCCCGAGGCCCGGAGCACCGCACTGGCCCAGGCCCTCAAGGCCCTGGAAACGGAGTTCGAGGTTCGTTCCGAATTCCCGGCCGAGGTGCTGGAGGAGGCCGAGCGCGCGATCGCGGACTTCGAGCTGCCGGCCATCGACAAGCGAGACATCGAGCTGGTCACCATCGACCCGGCCAGCTCCACCGACCTGGACCAGGCCCTGCACCTGTCGCGCAGCGACGACGGCTACCTGGTGCACTATGCGATCGCCGACGTGCCCGGCTTCGTGGCCCTCGGCGGCACCCTCGACGCGGAGACCAGGCTGCGCGGGCAGACCGTGTACCTGCCGCACCGGCGGATCTCGCTGCACCCCGAATCCATCAGCGAGGACGCCGGTTCGCTGTTGCCGAACCGGGACCGCAGCGCCTACCTGTGGACCTTCACCCTCGATGGCCAAGGCGCGGTCACCGGCACCGGCCTGCAGCGGGCCATCGTCCGCAGCCGGGAGAAGCTCAGCTACGTCGGCGTCCAGGAGTCCCTCGACGCGGGCACGGCCAGCGAAATGCTGCAATTGCTGCGCGAGGTCGGGCTCAAGCGCATCGAACTGGAACGGGCCCGCGGCGGGGCCTCGCTGCGCATCCCCTCCCAGGAGGTCGAATGCATCGACGGCACCTACAAGATCGTCTCCGACGCCCCGCTGCCGGTGGAGGACTGGAACGCGCAGGTCTCCCTCATGACCGGGATGGAGGCGGCCCGCATCATGCTCGAGGCGAGGGTCGGGCTGCTGCGCACCATGCCCGCCCCGGCCCAGAAGGACATCGACATCTTCCGGCTCCAGGCCAAGGCGCTGGGCGCCGTGTGGGAGCCGACCCAGCCCTATGGCGAGTTCCTGCGCTCGCTGGACCTGGCCGACCCGCGGCAGCTTGCCCTGATGCACCAGGCCACCAGCCTGTTTCGCGGCGCCACCTACACCGCGATCGACGGCGAACTGCCCCGGGACACCGTCCAGGCCGCCATCGCCGCGCCCTACGCACACACCACGGCCCCGTTGCGCCGGCTGGTGGACCGCTTCGCGCTGCTGGTCTGCTCCTACGCGGTCACCGGCCAGGAAGTTCCCCGGGGACTGCGCGAGGCGCTGCCGACGCTGCCGGAATTGATGAACGACTCCAACCGCGTCGTGAACAAGATCGAACGCGCGGCCATCGACACCGTGGAGGCCGCCTCGCTGGCCCACCGCGTGGGCGAACGCTTCCGTGCGGTGACCCTGACCGCTTCCGGGGAATCCTCCAACGGCAACCACCGCTCGCTGGGGACCCTCCAGCTGGAATCCCCCGCCGTCATGGCTCCGTTCGAGGGCAGCTCGCAGGCCGGGGTGCAGGTTGAGGTGGAACTGGTGCATGCGGACCCGGCCAGCCGCAAGGTGCTCTTCCGCATCGTGGGCGCCTAGCGTCTGCTCCGGGCCCGGCGGCGAGGCCCGGTCGGCAAATACCGCGATTTGACCCGGTGCACGATATGCTTGAACGGTATACAAGGATGCCCGGTCGCGTACCTTGAAAAGAATTCATGCGGGATTACCCAGCGACTTCCGCGCCCCACGTGGTCAGATCCACTTGACCGCTAGCTAAGCCTGCGATCGGCTCCGCTGGAAGCACCTCGATTGTGGTGGACCTCCGACCCCTCCTTCCCGGAAGTCACGGGAACGGTCGTCGAGCACCCCTTTCCCAAGGTGCCTAAACGAATGAGACCCCCTGTGTTGAATACAGAACACCAGCTCACCGCCGATTCGGCGTCTGAGGCAGTGGACATCGAAGAAACCCTGTCCACCGATGAAACCCCGCACGAAATCCCGCAGCTGACCTTCGCCGACTTCGGCGTGCGCGCCGACATCGTCGAGTCCCTGACGGACGCCGGGATCATCCACCCCTTCCCGATCCAGTCGATGACCCTCCCGGTCGCGCTGGGCGGGCACGACATCATCGGCCAGGCCAAGACCGGCACCGGCAAGACCTTCGGCTTCGGCATCCCCGCGCTGCAGCGCGTGATCGGCCCGGACGACGAGGGCTACGACAAGCTCCCGGTCCCCGGCGCCCCGCAGGCCCTGATCGTCGCCCCGACCCGCGAACTCGCGGTCCAGGTCGCCACCGACATCGCCAAGGCAGCCACCAAGCGCAACGCCCGCATCGCCACGATCTACGGCGGACGTGCCTACGAACCGCAGATCGAGCAGCTGAACAACGGCGTCGAGATCGTGGTCGGCACCCCCGGGCGCCTGATCGACCTGCACCGCCAGCGCCACCTGAACCTCAAGAACGTGCGCATCGTGATCCTCGACGAGGCCGACGAGATGCTTGACCTGGGCTTCCTGCCCGACGTCGAGACCCTGCTGGCCGCGACCCCCGCGATCCGCCAGACCATGCTCTTCTCGGCCACCATGCCCGGCCCGGTCATCGCGATGGCCCGCCGCTACATGACCAAGCCGACGCACATCCGCGCCGCGGACCCGGACGACGACTCCATCACCAAGAAGGACATCCGCCAGGTCGTCTACCGCGCCCACCAGCTGGACAAGGACGAGGTCGTCGCCCGCATCCTGCAGGCCGAAGGCCGCGGCCGGACCATCATCTTCACCAAGACCAAGCGCTCGGCAGCCAAGCTGACCGACGAGCTGATCGATCGCGGTTTCGCCGCCGGCGCCATGCACGGCGACCTGGGCCAGGGCGCCCGCGAGCAGGCCTTGCGCGCCTTCCGCAACAACAAGGTCGACGTGTTGGTCGCCACCGACGTCGCTGCCCGCGGCATCGACGTTGACGACGTCACCCACGTGATCAACCTGCAGTGCCCTGAAGACGAGAAGACCTACTTGCACCGCGTGGGCCGCACCGGCCGCGCCGGCAACAAGGGCACCGCCGTGACCTTCGTGGACTGGGAAGACGTTCCGCGCTGGGGTTTGATCAACAAGGCCCTGGGCCTGAACGTCACCGACCCGGTGGAAACCTACTCCTCCTCCCCGCACCTCTATGCGGACCTGAACATCCCCGCCGGCACCAAGGGCCGCCTGCCGCGCCACGCGCGCAAGCTCGAGGGCCTAGCCGGAGAGAAGCTCGAGGACCTGGGCGAGACCGGCAAGAAGAACGCCCCGCGTTCCGGCGGCCGTTCCTCCGAGGGCGGGCGACGCGGCGAACGCACGGAGCGCTCTGACCGTTCGGAACGCAGCAACAGCGGTGAGCGCGGCGGACGCCACGGCCATTCGCGCGGCCGTTCGGACCGTCCGGCACGCGAGGGCGAACGCCACCGCGAAACGGCCGTCGCCGCCGATGCCGCCGATGCCGGTGAGCAGTCCGCTGCCGCCGCCGATCGCCCGGCCCGCAACCGCACCCGCAGCCGCACCCGCCGCCGCGACGGCGAAGTCGTGACCAACAACGACGCCGAGTAGATTGACGCCCAGCCACTAGATGACGTTGACCAGCATTCCTGACGGGCCCATCGCCGATCCCTTGCCGGAAACCGATGGGCCCGCCGAGGCCATGGCGGCCCGCATGTGGGACCCCACCGGGCCCAACCTGATCGTCCATGCGGAAAATGCGGCGTTCCTGCCGACTCTTCCGGACGAAACATTCACCCTGATCTACGTCGACCCCCCGTTCAACACCGGGCGGACGCAAAAGCGCCAGGTCACCACCGCGGTCCGCGCGGCCGCCGGCGAGGGCGACCGGGTCGGCTTCCAGGGCCGGAGCTACTCCACCCTGCGCGGGGACCTGCACAGCTACGACGACGCCTTCGACGACTACTGGTCGTTCCTGGAACCGCGCCTGCGCGAGGCCTGGCGGCTGTTGGCCGACGACGGCACCTTGTACGTGCACCTCGACTACCGCGAGGTGCACTATGCCAAGGTGATGCTCGATGCGATCTTCGGCCGAGAATCGTTCCTCAACGAGATCATCTGGGCCTACGACTACGGGGCGCGCGCCAAGTCCCGCTGGCCGGCCAAGCACGACAACATCCTGGTGTACGTGAAGAACGCGAAGACCTACCACTTCGACAATGCCGAGGTGGACCGCGAGCCGTACATGGCCCCCGGTTTGGTCACCGCCGAAAAGCGCGAGCGCGGTAAATTGCCCACCGATGTCTGGTGGCACACCATCGTCTCTCCCACGGGCAAGGAAAAGACCGGGTACCCGACGCAGAAGCCCGAGGGCATCCTGCGCCGGATCATCAACGCCAGCTCGCGAGAGGGCGACTGGGTCCTTGACTTCTTCGCCGGCTCCGGCACCACCGGGGCCGTATCCCAGGCGCTGGGCCGCCGGTTTGTCTGCGTGGACGAGAACCCGCAGTCGATTGCCGTGATGACCAAGCGCATCCCGAAGGCCACGGTCCTGAGCATGTTTGAAGACTGAGCACCTGCGCGCAAGCTGCATCTGGTCGGCGGTCGGGTGAACGCCATGTCCACCCACTGGATCTGCCGCTACAC
The DNA here is from genome assembly GCA_024207135.1 of Arthrobacter sp. C2. Taxonomy (GTDB): domain Bacteria; phylum Actinomycetota; class Actinomycetes; order Actinomycetales; family Micrococcaceae; genus Paeniglutamicibacter. The sequence goes on from CP042428.1 coordinate 1,481,055, forward strand.
TGAACCCCAAGTTGTCTCGATTCCCCGAGGCGACTTGGGGTTCAGTCGTTTCAGGAGTGATCACCATGACCGAGATTGATTCGCGTGCCCAGCTTGCGGCAATGCTTGCCGAACAAGCTCTCCAGGTGGCGACCAAGCTCAAGCCCGGCTCCTGGGAGTCCGTGCAGGCGTTGTCCACGTTGTCCATCGCACAGAGCCTGCTGACCATGAACCAGCAACAGCAGGAGCCCTGACGGCCGGCCGGGCCTGTGGACAACCCCTCCCAATCATTTGGCAACGGGGTTAGGATGTCTGCTAATTGACTCCAACCGAATCGTAGGCCGTTGGCATGTTTGCGAAAACCAGAAAAGTCATCGTTGTCTTGAGTTCGGGTGCGCTCCTCCTGGCAACGGCAGGATGCGGCGGTAACGCCGCCCCAGTCGAGTCCACTGGCACGTCACCGACACCAACCGCAACTGCAAGCAGTTCGCCCCCGACATCGTCACCCAGCCCCACCGCGAAGCCCACGCCCACACCGGTACCTGCCAGTTCCAAGGGGCCAGCCAAGAATTGGCCGGTCCCCCAGATGCCGGAAGCCGCGAAGAAAAACTCAGAAGAAGGCATAGCTGCCTTTACCAAGTACTACTTCGAGCTTGTCGACTATACGGTCCTGACGTACGACACGAAGCCACTCAAGGCTGTCACGCAACGCTCTTGCTATTTATGTGCCACGCAAATCATCGATCCTGCAGACGGAAATAGAGGACATGGGGGTTGGCACGTTGGAGGCAAGACCGACTTGACTGTAACTCTTGCCAAGAACGCGAAAGGGAACGCCGTTTCTACATTCAGCTTCGTTCGCGAAGAAACGCGGGTCTATCTTCCTGATGGGAAATTGCAAAGTACGATCGATCCCATAACCAAGCCTAAAGCCGGAATGTTTAACTTGGCGTTCAACAAGGATGGTCGGTAGTGGACGTCCAGTTCGTTGATCCAGATGGAAGATAGTCTCAATGAAAAGGCTATATTCGGCGTTGATCCTCATTTCAGCAATGATCCTGATATTTTCCACCCCGCTTACAGTGCAAGCACCCGCAACGGCCCTTACTCAGGATTCGGTTGCAAGGCCGGCCTGTGATTCTTCACTGTCCTTCGGCGGAGACAGCGGACACACACATGAGGAAGGCTGTGACGGCAAGGTACATAAGCCACGCGGAACTTTTTACAAAGACAATTCAAAGTCAAAGCAGGTCCGGTACGGACCGAAATTAAAGTACCAGGTCGAATACTTACGTCAATGTGAGCCAGCTTTGATGGAGAAGCTTGGATGCGATGCCAATCCTGATCCCCCATGTTCAGATGGAAGTTATCCCGTCGTTCGATTGATTTATGCAATAAACGGACCACGTAAGGGACAACTGGTTGGAACGAGCTCGTACTGCAGTGTTGAACCAAAATTGGAAGTCCCTGGAGCCGAGCAAGACATCGCAAAGATAACTCCCGAACGATTCCGTCGCTTGCCCATCCTCGCATCGGCCATCATCAGTCAGCCAGAGGGTTTTTCTCTTCGTAACGGGCATGCCCATATGTATGCGGAGTCGAGAAGACAGAACTTCGAAGTGACCCTCTTCGACCAACACGTGCGGATTCGGGCAATACCGACGTCATACGGTTGGAACTACGGCGATGGAACAGCACAGCGTCTGAGTTTCCCGGGTCAGAGTGTGATCAACCGTGGCTTTGACGAAGCAACCACCACGAGCCATGTCTACCAGGAAACTGGTGATTTCAAGGTAGGGCTGAGCACCCGGTTCCGGGGAGAATATTCGACAGAGAATGGGCCCTGGATCCCGATCCCGGGTGTGGCCAACGTGCCGAGTGATCCGATCACCATGAGTGTGTGGAGGACCAAAAAGATCTTGGTGGCCGAGAACTGCAACCAAAACAATGATGCTCCAGGCTGCAAATCGATCTTCCAGGAGTAGTCCGATGAACACGGTCCTCCGATTCCACGGCGCCCGCACAAAGCGAAAACGATATTGAAGAAGCCCCGGTGTTCTACCAATACAGGCAGAATACCGGGGCTTCAGCAATCCTCGTCGAGGTGTGGTCTCTACGGACCAACTGACGAGCGCCTAGACCAAGCTGCGGCCCTCGGCGCGGGCCTGCTTCCATTCACGGAAGAACGCCCGAGTGATCACGAAGAGGGTTCCGGCAACGACGACTGGCCAGATCAGGACGTATACGGTCAACCAAAAGATTTCCATTGTTGTCTCCTGCTTCCTTTTCTCTACTTGCGGTTGGCTACGGGGTCGGTGTCGCGCTTGATCGTCTCGATGGGGTCGAAGTCACCAACGTGATCCTTGATCGTGCTGAAGTCGAAGTTCTGCTTCGAACGCACCGACATCGCGTAACAGATGATCGTCGAGACTGAATAGGCCACCAGCGATCCGCTGAGCACTGCATACTCATGCAGTGCACCCATTGCGAACGGAGCAGCGACGGCAATGGCCACGACGCCCACGATGCGGGCTACCTTCAATCCGAAGAAGCCAAAGGTCATCAGACCAAGGACGACGCCGACACCGACGATTCCGAGAACGTCCACGGCATATCCGGTGAATCCCGACATCGAGATCCATTCAAAGCGCACCGGCACGAACAACGCCAGCGCCGCCAGGGTTGAGATGGTGAAGGCCTTGTTGGTGACCTTCTTCCAGTAAAAGCTTGCGATGACCGGGAAAACCAACGCTCCCCAGAGTGCACCTACGAATACCAACAGGTCCAGGATGTTCATCTGGCCGCTGGCGAAGAAGAGACCCGCAGCGGTGGCAAGGATCATGGTGATGCGCCCAACCAGCAACATGGTTTTCGGCTTGACGTTCTTCTTGCCAACTGTCTGGCCGTAGAGGTCCGTCATGGCGATGGAAGAGAGCGCTGCCAGGTCCGAGTCCGCCGTGGACGACAACGACCCAAGAATCATGATGAAGAAGACGCAGAGCAGGACCGGGCCGAGGTAAGTGACAGCCAACTGCGGAATCAGGTTGTTCGTGTCGCCGTCCATCGGGGTGATACCCGCATACAGGGCGATGACGCCGAGCATGCCGAATCCGATCACCGTGGCGCCATAGCCAATGGTCGCCGTAATGAAGGTCGGCTTGATGAGGTCCTCACGCACGGCAAAGAGCCGCTGGGCAATCGTCTGGTTGCCGATGGCGTAGGCCAGAACGGCTGCAATGTACGGAGCACCCTGGTTCAGGAATGCCTCGGACGAGAAGAAGTTGGCCTGCTGCACCGTCAGGTTCGAGGCGCCGGATTCAAAGAGTCCGGGTCCTCCGGCGGCAAAGAACACCACCGGGATGATGATGACCACTGCACCGAGCATCGCCACCACTTGCGCGAAGTCGGTCAACACCGAGGCACGGAATCCGGACCATAGCGTGTAGAGCAAGATGCCTGCGGCAACTGCGATGATTCCTTGGCGGAAGCTGAAAGGCGAGAGCAGCGCAATCAGCGCGCCGCCAGCGATGAAGTTGGACGTCAGGGAGATGACGCTGCCCAGGATGTTTGAGCCTGCGAGCATGAGCTGGCTGGACCGTCCGTGACGGGCATACATGACCTCGGCCAGGGTGTGTGCCTTTGGCGCAACCGCACGGATCCTCCGACCAAAGGGGTAGATGAATAGAATCATCAAGGCCCCCCAAAGGCCATAGTGAATCGGCCCGGAAATGCCATAGGTGTAGCCAGACGTAGCCGAAGCGTACATCGACGCAGCCCATATCCATGTCGCGGTCATACTTGCCGCCGAGACACCGAATCCAATTTTATTGCCGGCAGTCATATAACCATCGGCATTTTCTTTCTTCTTGCCAATAAACAGAGTCATCACGAATGTGCCTCCGTAAAAAAGCACCAACAACCCCAGGACAACCGATCCCGCGAGAAGTTGATATTCTCCGCTTTGGAGATCCATATCTGTCCTCTCATCATAGGAATGCCGCCGGAAAAATTCCTATTTACATGCGCGCTGGCCAACAAAGGGCACAATTGAGATCGACTTCGTGTACACGAAATCGGCAAGGCATCCGGCGTGGACGCATTCAGAGCGCGCTAAACCACCCGGTCATCACGCCGGACTATTGGACTTCGGCTATTGGTCGCGGGAGGTTATCCTCACCAACGCGACGCCGTTCCATGTCCAATATGACGGCGAAACTCATGCCGTCGTGGTTGTGAGTTGCTTCGTGAAACCTTGGAACTAAGCTCAACAAAAATATTTCACTCAGCGAAGCAACTAAAACGATAGTAGCAGGAATGCGATGAGATCGCTCGCGGGAGAGGTAACGATCCGGGACACCGTAGCTGGGAACGGCCCGCCACTCCCTACGCTGATGCACTCATAAACGGCAATGCTGATTGGAAAGATATAGAATTCTCCGAATCATTATTGCGTTGGTTATTGCGATACCGGCCGCTTATCTTTAGCGACGAACTTGGCTCGTCGAAACCGTGGATAACGCGCCGGATGATGAGCCATTCAGCGCACAGCTCAGAGTCGGGAATTGCACCAAAAAAGAACCCGTTGCCCGTTCAGGACGGGCAGCGGAGGTGCTCCGAAAGAAGCTGTTCAGAACAGGTCGGGCATGCCCACCGGGGTTGTGCCGGTACCTGCTTCGAGAATCCTCTGGAGCATCTCGACGGTGGTGGTGTTTTCACCAAGCATGTTCGGCTTGCCGGTGCCGTGGTAATCGGATGACCCGGTGATGATCAAGTCGTGTTCGGCGGCGATGGAACGCAAGTACCTCCGGCCTTCTTCCGGGTTGTCACGGTGGTTGATTTCCAGGCCCAGCAAACCGGCCTCAATCATTTGTTCGAATGTTTCCTCGCCGACCACCCTGCCCCGGGCGGATGCAACGGGGTGCGCAAATACGGGCACTCCCCCCGCCTCGCGCACGAGTTTGACGGCGGTCACCGGATCCATGGCGTAATGCCCGACGTAGTAGCGTGAACGCGCGGTCAGCACCTGGGCGAAGGCCTCGGTGCGCGTCCTGACGACCCCTGCGGTCACCAACGCGTCGGCAATGTGTGGTCGACCGATGGTTGCGCCGGGGGCCGTGTGGCGGGAGATCATGTCCCAGTCCACCGGGTAGTCCTCCGCGAGCAACTCCACCATGCGCCGCGCGCGGGTGATGCGGGCGTCGCGGGCCTTGTCGATTTCCTCGATCAGCCCCGGATGCGAAGGATCATGCAGGTAGGAAAGCAAATGAACGCTGATGCCGAGCTCCGTCTTGCAGGAGATCTCCATCCCCGGGACCAGCCCGATGCCAAGCTCGAGAGCGGCTTCACCGGCCTCTTGCCACCCGGCGGTCTGGTCGTGGTCGGTCAAGGCAACCACGTCCAGTCCAGCTAGCTTGGCCGAGGCAACCAAATCGGCGGGAGGCTCCGTCCCGTCGGAAACGTGTGAGTGAGCATGAAGGTCGATCCGCATAGCTCTCAGGGTATCCCCTCCCTGACTGGCAACGGGCGCGGTCCCCCGGTGTTCTTCCCGGGACGAACACCTCCGGGACCACCGTGGGTCGATGCCGCGACTTCGACGGACAGCTGGGGGTGCCTGATCGGGCCGATATCAGGGGCCGCGCCCGCGTTGGCACCACGCACAGTGCCGGGCGCCTTGGCGTATGCGCCCGGGCTTTGAGACGATTGGTCAATGAGCACTGATGCAACCACCACCACCGGCAGCGACCAGCCCCTCGAAGAGCGCGTGAACAACCGTTCCCAGCGCCCCAACTCCGAGGCTTTCAAGGCATTCATGGCGTCCTCTTGGGCTCCCGACACCGCCGAACTTCCCGGCCAGGACGAAGTGGCACCGTATGCGGCCAATCGCCGCGCCGCGATTTCCGCCCGCTTCCCGGGCGAGCGCCTGGTCATTCCGGCCGGACCGCACAAGGTCCGCTCCAACGACACCGACTACCGCTTCCGCCCGCACTCGGGCTTCGCCCATCTGACCGGCCTGGGCCTTGACCACGAGCCCGACGCGGTCCTGGTCATGGAGCCGGCCGCCGAGGGTTCCGGGGACAACGGTTCGAACCATGTTTCCACGCTCTACTTCGCCCCGATGGCCGGTCGCGATTCCGAGGAGTTCTACTCCAGCGCCCGCAGCGGCGAATTCTGGATTGGCCCGCGCCCGACCCTGGCCCTGCTGCAGGCCCGCCTGGGCCTGCCCACCGCAGACCTCACCGGCCTGGAGTTCGCCATCACCACCGATGCCGGCGTGGTGGAATTCGGCGGCATGCGCATCCGCCTGCTGCGCGATGTCGATTTGAACTGCGACGCACTGGTCGACACCTCCCGCATCAACACCGGCGTGGACCTGGAAGCCTCCGACGCCCTGGACGGGGAACTCACCGAGGCCTTGAGCGAGATCCGCCTGGTCAAGGACGCCTGGGAAATCGGCGAGATGAAGAAGTCGGTGGCCGCCACCGTCAACGGCTTCCACGAAGTGGTCAAGTCGCTGGACCGTGCCATGACCCACGAGCGCGGCGAGCGCGTGGTCGAGGGCGCCTTCTTCGCCCGTGCCCGCGAAGAGGGCAACGACTTGGGTTACGACACCATCGCCGCCTCGGGCAACAACGCCACGGTGCTGCACTGGATCAACAACAACGGCACCGTCAACGACGGCGACCTGCTGCTGCTGGACGCCGGGGTGGAGGCCGAGTCGCTGTACACGGCCGACGTCACCCGCACCCTGCCGGTCAACGGCACCTACACGGAGGTGCAGCGCAAGATCTACCAGGCGGTGCTCGACGCGGCCGATGCCGCCTTCGCCGTCGCCAAGCCCGGCACCAGGTTCCGCGACCTGCACACCACCGCCGTCACGGTGCTGGCGCGGAACCTCGACGCCTGGGGCCTGCTGCCGGTGTCGCTGGAAGAGGCGCTGTCCCCCGAGGGCCAGCAGCACCGCCGCTGGATGCCGCACGGCACCAGCCACCACCTGGGCCTGGACGTGCACGACTGCGCGCAGGCCAAGGCCGATCTGTACCTGGACGGGATCCTGGAGGAGGGCATGGTCTTCACCATCGAGCCGGGGCTGTACTTCAAGAACGAGGACCTTGCCGTGCCGGCGGAATACCGCGGCATCGGCGTGCGCATCGAGGACGACGTACTGGTCACGGCCGACGGATGCGTGAACCTCTCCGCGGCGCTTCCCCGCACCCCGGCCGACGTCGAGGCCTGGATGGCGCAGGTCCGCAAGGGCTAGATCCGGCTGCGACCCGGCGGATGACCCCTGGCATGGCAACGGCGGTCCCCCACCCTTTCGGGTGAAGGACCGCCGTTGGTGTTTCACGTTGTATCACGGGGCCGCCTGTGGCCTTGCGTCCCTCCGGTTCGCGTACCGGTTTGGCCGGGTCGCGCCCTGCCCGGCCTAGGAGTGCTTGCCGTGTTCCGCCTGGTTGTGCTTGTGCGCCTCTGGGCCCGATCCGTTCGGCGCCGGTGCATCGCCATCAGCAGGTGCGTCCGCTTCGGGCTTCGTTTCCGGCTCCGCGGCCAGCTCGGGCGCGGGTGCGGGTGCCGGCTCGGGTGCGGGAACAACGGCAGGTGGGTTGTCCTGGATCCGGATGCCGAACTGGGGGCGCCCGTCGGGCAGGTCCGAATAGCTGCCCGTCGACGGGGCGGACGGCACCGTGGGTGCCTCGGGCTGGGCGGGTGCCTGGGTCTGCGCCGGAGGCTGGTGCGTGCCGTGGTTGGCGCCGACCCCGGCGTCAGCGGCCGTGCGGCTCATCGGCAGCTTGGCGGCCATCGCGCGTGCAGCATGCGCATGGGAGAACGACACCACCACGTCGTAGCTGGTGGCCAGCACCTGGGACTGCGAGGCGAAGTCGCGCTTGCCGCGCCTGAACGAGTAGCTCACCACGCCCACCAGCATCCAGATGGCCATGCCGATGCCCACCGAGGACAGGATCTGCGCCAGCGCATTGGAGCCCGGGCTGAAGATGGTCAGCACCAGGCCGACGAACACGCCGAACATCGCGCCCTGCGCCGCACCCGCGGCGGCCACCTTCGGGTAGCTGAGCTTGGCGGTGACCCGCTCCACGGATTTGAGGTCGTTGCCCACGATCGTGAGGTTCGCGACCGGGAAGTCGTTGTCGGCCAGGTAGTCCACCACTTTCTGCGCGTCCAGGTACGTGTTGTAGCGCCCCAAAAGCTCGCCGCGCGGCAGGCCGAGCGAGTTCGGGTTGGACGGGGACGCACCAAGTGGGGAAGACATATATCCATTGTGCACGTTGTGCGGGCAGAAGACCGGGCTTGATCGCTGAAGGTGAAAGCGCGGGCGGCGAGCCGCGGGGTTTGGCGGCGTCGCGCTCAACACATCGACCAAACCGGGTCCGGGTGCAGCGCAGGCAGTAGCCTAGAGAGCGTGAGCAGCAATTCTACGAAGGTCTTCATCGCACGCCTGCTGGGCCTTGACGTCTTTGACCCCCTGGGCGACCGCCTGGGACGGCTGCGCGATGTCGTGGTCATCTCGCGCCTGGCCACCAAGCCCGCCCAATGCGTCGGCGTGGTCGTCGAGGTGCCCGGCAAACGGCGGGTCTTCGTGCCCATGACGCGCATCCAGGCCATGGAGTCCGGGCAGATCATCTGCACCGGCCTGGTGAACATGCGCCGCTTCGTCCAGCGCGGCGCGGAGATCCTGGTCGCGGCCGAGCTCTTCGACCGGCGCGTGGTCTTCGAGGACGGCAGCGGCAACGCCGTGGTCGAGGACATCGGGCTGGCCCGCGAACGCAACGGGGACTGGATCATCTCCGACTACTACGTTCGCCGCGGCGACCCGGCCTCCGGGCTGCTGGGACTGCGCCGGGCGCGCGGGGAGCGGCTGCTGGTGCCCTGGGACGCGATCATGCACACCGCGCTGCACGAGCCGCAGGCCGCGAGCACCTACGTCGCCGCCCACGACGAGATGAAGCCCGCCGACTTCGCCGACGCGCTGCACGAGATGAACCAAAAGCGCCGCGTCGAGGTCGCCTCCGAGCTGCAGGACGAACGCCTGGCCGACGTGCTGCAGGAGATGCCCGACGACGAGCAGGTGCAGATCATCTCCGCCCTGGACATGGAACGCGCCGCCGACGTGCTGGAGGAAATGGACCCCGACGACGCCGCCGACCTGCTCGGCGAGCTCTCCGAGGACACCAAGCACGCACTGCTCGAATTGATGGAGCCCGAGGAGGCGCGCGACGTGCGCCGCCTGCTCGAATACGCCGAGGGCACCGCCGGGTCGATGATGACCCCGGTCCCGGTGATCCTCTCGCCCGAGGCCACCGTCGCCGAGGCCCTGGCCGCGGTCCGCCGCGAGGAATTGAGCCCCGCGCTGGCCTCCACCGTGTTCGTCACCCGTCCCCCGCTGGAGACCCCGACGGGGCGCTACCTGGGGGCGGTGCACATCCAGGCGCTGCTGCGCACCCCGCCGCCGGAATCCCTGGGCAACATCCTGGACTCCGACGTCGAGCCCATCGACGACCAGGCGGGCGTCGCCGAGGTCGCCCGCACCCTGGCCAGCTACAACCTGACTTCGCTGGCCGTGGTGAACGACGACGGGCGGCTGGTCGGGGCGGTGACCGTCGACGACGTGCTGGACCACCTGCTGCCCGACGACTGGCGCACCCACGACGACCACCCCGACGGCGCCGCCGTGCATGTCCCGGACACCGAGGTGTCCGGCACCCCGAAACCACCAGTGAACGGAGGGCCCCATGGCTGAAAACCGGCGGGTGTCGACCGGCCTCGACACCCCGATGACCGCGCGTGCCCGCTTCTTCCCGCGCTTCTCCCCGAACCCCGACAGGTTCGGGTCCAGCACCGAGAAGTTCGCTCGCTTCATGGGCACCCCGCAGTTCCTCTTCTACATGACGATCTTCTGCGTGTTCTGGCTGATCTGGAACACCATGGCCCCCGAGGGCTGGCGCTTCGACTCCGCGGCACTGGGCTTCACCGCGCTGACCCTGATGCTCTCGCTGCAGGCCTCCTACGCGGCCCCGCTGCTGCTGCTGGCGCAGAACCGGCAGGACGACCGCGACCGGGTCTCGCTGTCCGAGGACCGCGGCCGGGCCGAACGCAACCTTTCCGACACCGAGTACCTCACCCGCGAGCTGGCCGCGCTGCGCATTGCCCTGCGCGACGTCGCGACCCGAGACTACGTCCGCTCCGAGCTGCGCTCGGCCCTGGAGGACCTGCTGGAAACCAGCGACGGCGAGGAGCTGAACCTGCGCGCCCGGAACCCGCGGCGCCGCGACCGCACCTCCACCAACACCGGGCTGATCCCCCAGGTCCCCGCGCCGCGCCGCGAACGGCGCACCCGAAGGAACGACACCCCATGAGCCTTGAACCCCGGCTCCTTGAAGCACTGGCCACCGTCCAGGATCCCGAGCTGCGCCGCCCCATCACCGAGCTGGGCATGGTCGAATCGGCCGTCCTGGCCGATGGCGCCGCACATGTGAAGGTGCTGCTGACCATCGCCGCCTGCCCGATGCGCTCCACCATCGAGTCCGACGTCTCCGCCGCCCTGGCGGGCCTGCCCGAGGTCCGCGAGGTGAAGCTGGAGCTGGGCGTGATGAGCCCGACGCAGCGGGCCGAGCTGCGCGAGTCGCTGAAAAGCCGCTCCGTACCGTTCTCCGACCCCTCCTCGCTGACCCGGGTCATCGGCATCGCCAGCGGCAAGGGCGGGGTCGGCAAGTCCTCGCTGACCGCCAACCTGGCCTGTGCGATGGCCGCGGACGGGTTGCGCGTCGGGCTCATCGACGCCGACGTGCACGGCTTTTCCATCCCCGGGCTGCTGGGCATCCCGGAGGCGAAGCCCACCCGCGTGGACGAGATGATCCTGCCGCCCGTGGCCCACGGGGTGAAGGTCATCTCCATCGGCATGTTCGTGCCGGACAACAAGCCGGTGATCTGGCGCGGGCCGATGCTGCACCGGGCGCTGGAGCAATTCCTCACCGACGTGCACTTTGGGGACCTGGACGTGCTGCTGCTGGATTTGCCCCCGGGCACCGGGGACATCGCCATCTCCGTCTCCCAGCTTTTGCCCGGCTCCGAGCTGGTGGTGGTCACCACCCCGCAGGCCGCCGCCGCCCAGGTCGCCGAGCGCGCCGGGTCCATTGCGGTGCAGACCGGGCAGAAGGTCGTGGGCGTCATCGAGAACATGAGCTGGCTGGTGTTGCCCGACGGGTCCACCATGGAGGTCTTCGGCGCCGGGGGCGGGGCGGAGCTGGCCAAGCGTCTGGAGCTGGTGCTGGGCACCGAGGTTCCGCTGCTGGGGCAGGTCGCACTGGATCCGATGCTGCGGGCCGGGGGCGACGCGGGGGTCCCGCTGGTGCTCTCGCACCCCGAGTCGCCGGCAGCGGTGCAGATCGTTGCCATGTCACGGGCCCTCACCCGCCGCCCACGCGGCCTGGCGGGCCTGAAACTGGGTGTCACCCCGGTCTAGGCGCCCCGACGCCCCCACCGGGCTCCTGCCCGCCGACCGGCCAGGCCGGACACCCGCCCGGCGGGCAGAACGAAGGCGGCATCCGGTGGATGCCGCCTTCGCCGTTCACATTCCTTGTCCGGGCCCCGATGCGGGGGTCAACTCCCGGGGCCACGGGCCGTGGGATCAGGTCGCCTCGTTGTCGAAGGGCGCCGGTTCGTGCGGGGCCAGCGGAGCGCTGCGGGCGATCGCCACCGGACGCTGCGCGATGGCCGGGGTTTCCTTCACCGCGGACACGGCATCCTCGAAGTCCTCGAGCAGCGCGTCCTTGATGATCTTCCGCGGGTCGTATTGGCGCGGGTCGAGCTTGCGCCAATCCATGTCGGCGATGTCGTCGCCGACCTCTTCGCGCAGCTGTTCCTTGGCCCCGGTGGCCATGCGGCGCAGCTCCTTGACCAGGCGCGCCAGCTGGGCGGCGTATTCCGGCAGCTTTTCGGGTCCCAAAATAACCACGGCCAACACCGCAAGCACGAGCAGTTCACTGCCATTGATTCCCAAAAACACCTTTGTAGACTACCTGCTTTCGAGCGGCGGTGAGGCCATTTGCTATTGGAAGTCCAAAACCATGAGACGGGAAAAGCCCCGCAGCAGGCGCTGGGAGAAATTCTCGGCCGCCGGGTCCAGCGACACAATGCGCGTGTGCTCCCCCACGACCAGCCGCTGCAGGATTCCTTCCACGTCTGACTTGGAAAGATTCGTGGTGACCTTGTACTTGACGTCTTCCATGTTCAACGTGGCGGTTCCATCAGCATACGTGACCGCTGCCGCCGCCTTGGCGCCCAGGCGGTGCCCCAGCTCGGTGAGCATGCCCGAGGTCGGGTCGGCGGTTGCCCCGGCGGCCACGGACTTCTGCAGCGACGCGGCCGGGCTGCCGGAAAGGGCCCGGGTCTCGGCCACCTGCACGGTGTGCCGGCTGTCGCTCAGCACCAGGGTCACGGTCGCCTCGCCCTGGTTCAGCGACCCGGTGGCGGACGTGAGGGTGAACCCCGCGGCTTCGATCACCGGGCAGGTCCAGCCGGCCTGGCGCAATTGGTTGATGGCTTCGGCATCCAGGTTGCGGGCCGAGGCACTGAAGGATTCGGCCGGATCACGCTCCGGTGTCCCCTGGGCAGCCGGTGCACCGAGGAACCATGACATCGCGGCGATCGTGCCCACCAGGGCGAAGACCATCAGCAACACGGCCATGGGCACAAAGGCGGCGGCACTGCGGGATCCGGCTTCGCGTTCACGCGGCAGCGAGTAGTGTGTGCCCAGCAGGGTTTGGGCGTTCAGCGGGCCCAGTGGACGGGGCACCGACGCCGGCCCGCGCGACCCGACGCGCCGGGCATGTCCCAGCGCCGCCAAACACTGCGCGCAATGCTGCACGTGCCGTTCCAATGCCTGCGCGCGGCGCCCATCCAGGGAGCCGGCGACGTATTCACCCATCCAACGTTCATAACGATGCATGCCCTAGCGCACTCCCGGGATCGTCCGCCGAATCTTGGGCAACGAGATCGTTGCAGGCTGCCGGGCTGCGGGGTTGCGGTGCGCCAGCTTCTCGCGCAGCATCCCCCGCCCGCGGTGGATGCGTGAGCGGACCGTGCCAAGCTTCACGTTTAGCGCTTCGGAGACCTCTTCGTAGGACAGTCCCTCCAAGTCGCACAGGACCACGGCCGCCCGGAATTCGGGGCCCAGCGCTTCGAGCGCCGCCTGCACGTCGACATCCAGGTTGTTGTATTCAAAACTGCGTTCCGGTCCCGGTGCGGTCCCGGGGATCTTGGCCTCGGCATCCTCGGCCAGTCCGTCGAAGCGGATCCGCGACTTGCGGCGGGCCTGGTCCAGGAACAAGTTCGTGGTGATGCGGTGGAGCCAGCCGCCGATGGTGCCCGGGGTGAAGGTGTGCAGGGAGCGGAAGACCCTGACGAAGGTCTCCTGGGCCAGGTCCTCGGCGTCTTGCCTGTTGCCGGTCAGCCGGTAGGCCAGGCGGTATACCCGCGGCGAATGGTCCCTGACGATTTCGTCCCAGCTGGGCACCGTGTGCTCCGCAGGCTCCTCAAGGGAGCGTACGTTGCTGGTCACGGACAATTTCGATGCATTCACGACAACAAGTCTCGCGTAGGCTCCTGAGCAGAAGCTGAAAGCGGCCTGTGCCCCCACTTTGGTTTGGCGTCCCCGGGCGGGGCCGACCGCGCGGGGATAAGATGGGCGCAGGGTTTTCCCTCCGACGCGATCGGTTCCGCTGCCGCATCCCGGCCGCACCGCTCGCACACGTACTCTCTTTCGCACCGCAAAGGACTTGCTGCACAACCATGAACCTGGACATCTTTAGCAGCTGGACATATGCACAGGCCCAAGCCCCGGAGGATGCGGTGCTCGAGCGGGCCCGCGAACGCGGGCGCGAGCTGGGGGTCGAATCGGTGGGTTCTGCCACCGCCGGTTTCCTCACGGTCCTGGCTGCCGTCTCCGGGGCCCGGAACATCGTGGAAATCGGGACCGGAGTCGGGGTGTCGGGCACCAGCCTGCTGCGCGGGGCGGGAAAGCAGTCCGCATTGACCACCATCGACATCGATGTCGACCACCTGGCCGCCGCCCGCGAGGCATTCCATGACGCCGGCGTCGACGGTTCCCGCACCCGCGCCATTTCCGGCCGGGCCCAGGCCGTGCTGCCCAGGCTCACCGACGGCGCGTACGACCTGGTGTTCATCGATGCCGACAAGACGCACCTGCTCGAGTACGTCACCCAGGCCATTCGCCTGGTCAAGGTCGGCGGGATGGTCATCATGCACGACGCCTTCGACCAGCATCGGGTCCCCAAGCCCGCGGTCCGACGGCCCAGCACCGTGGCCACGCGCAATGCGACCCGCATGCTGCGCGAGGATGAACGATTCGTCTCCACGCTGGTGCCCACGGGACTGGGTCTGCAGATCGCAGCCCGCATCGGCTAACTTGACCCCCGCGGTCTGGGACGCCGCAGGGTTCCAACAGCGTCGGGCCTCATCCGCCCCGTGACACACCTCGGGGCGGGCACCTGGCCTTACCGGCCAAGTCCCGCCCCGCGGCATTTCGACACCGAGCACTACTCGGTGGCACCTACAAGGCATTCGCGCAGCTCGGCGGCCTCGTCGGCATTCAGCTCGACAACCAGACGTCCGCCACCGTCAATCGGTACGCGCATGATCAGGCTACGGCCTTCCTTTGTGACTTCCATCGGACCATCCCCGGTACGTGGTTTCATCGCAGCCATTAGCGCTGTTCCCTTTCATTTGAGGTAAAGGGCTTTTGGTCCTTCACCCAGTGGTGAGTTAATCGGCAAATCATGACGTTAGTGATCCGCTTTCAACTTGCTACGTCCTATTATTCCGAAGAATGGCTCGTGTTGCTAATCACAGGGTCTTTTCCGTGTGCCGCGATGACCTCATGCAACCGGGAAATCTCGGCCGAAAGCGCATCGAGGACCTCGTCGACCTGATCGCAGCGGTACCCCCGCAGGCCCAAGGAGAAATTCACCGAGTCAACGTCCTCGGCGCGCGGCCGCGCGGGAAGGAGCACCGGAGGCAAGCTGGCGACCGGCTCCACCAGACCTTGGAGCGGACCACGAATCGGTTCGAAACGGCGTCCGTCCTGGCTGGTGCGACTGCGTTTGGTGCCGACGCCGAGGCACACACCGGCACCGAGTATCACGATGGCGACCACCAACAACATGTACACCAACCTGGGCTCCTTCGGTGTGGGAATGAATCTGTTGGGTTTTATTCGGCAGCGATAAACCCATTGGGGCGGGCGGAATTCACCACGATATCCACGGCTTCTTCGATATCGTCGGTGATGTGGACCAAGTCAATGTCCGAAACGGAAATTGCACCCTCTTCGGCAACAGTGTTTCTCAGCCATTCCAGAAGCGGACCCCAATAGGAGGTGCCCACCAAAACAATCGGGAATCCCGTGACCTTTTCCGTTTGGACCAGGGTCAGCGCCTCGAATAGTTCATCCAAGGTTCCGTAGCCGCCCGGCAAGACAATAAATCCTTGCGAGTACTTGACGAACATCGTCTTTCTGGCAAAGAAATACCGGAAATTGATTCCCAGGTCCACCCACTCGTTGAGACCGGTTTCGAAGGGGAGCTCGATGCCCAAGCCGACGGAGATCCCACCGGCTGCCACGGCGCCCTTGTTCGCGGCTTCCATGGCTCCGGGTCCGCCGCCGGTGATCACTGCCACCCCGGCGGCGGCAATGAGCTCGCCGATCTTCTCGGCCTGGATGTACCGTTCCGATCCACGCTGCGTGCGGGCCGAGCCGAACACGCTGATGGCCGGCCCCAACCCTGCAAGCGCGCCGAACCCCTCAACGAATTCGCTCTGGATGCGCAGCACCCGCCAAGGGTCGGAATGGGTGAAATCCTGGTTTTCGCGCGTATCGAGCAAGTAGGCGTCGGATTGCTCGGTTTTCGCCTGTGCCCGGCGCAAGACAACCGAGCCCTTCCTGCGTGCGGGATCCGGCAGGGAATCAAAGTTCTTGGATTGCGAATTCTGGCGTTGCATGCCCCCCACTGTATCGGCAATACCCGCTCCCACTGGCCGCGTCACGGCGCGTTTAGGCAAAGATTTGGCATCGACTAGCCAAAATGTCGCCGTGAAGCGCGTCACTTCGGATAGGGTTCATGTCATGAGCACTGATTCCCACTCGAATAGCGCTAAGTCGGACCTGACTCCCATCGTCAGGCTATCCGCAGTGAACAAGCACTATGGCCAACTCCATGTTCTGCAGAACATCAACCTTGAAGTCACCAAGGGTGAGGTCGTCGTGGTTCTGGGCCCCTCGGGCTCGGGCAAATCGACCCTATGCCGCACCATCAACCGCCTGGAAACCATCGATAGCGGGACCATCGAGATAGATGGAAAGGTGTTGCCAGAAGAAGGGAAGATGCTGGCCAAACTCCGTGCCGATGTCGGCATGGTTTTCCAGTCGTTTAACCTTTTTGCACACAAAACGATTTTGGAGAACGTAACCCTCGGCCCGATCAAGGCCAAGGGGATGAAGAAATCCGAAGCCGACAAGCTCGCGCTCACCCTCCTGGAGCGGGTTGGTGTTGCAAATCAGAAGGACAAGCTTCCGGCACAGCTCTCCGGCGGTCAGCAGCAACGCGTTGCCATTGCCCGCGCCCTGGCCATGCGTCCGAAGGTCATGCTCTTTGACGAGCCGACCTCCGCATTGGACCCGGAAATGATCAACGAGGTGCTCGACACCATGGTCGGCCTGGCCAAGGAAGGCATGACCATGATCGTGGTGACCCACGAGATGGGCTTCGCCCGCAAGGCCGCCGACCGAGTGATCTTCATGGCCGACGGCCAGATTGTCGAAGAGTCCACGCCCGACCAGTTCTTTACCAACCCCCAAAGTGCCCGCGCCAAGGACTTCCTTGGCAAGCTCATCACGAGCTAGGGCCACCCACAGGACATTTCATGCTCGATGGATGAGAAACTCGCTCTCATCCTTGACCAAACAAGGAGAAACGATGCGTAAGTCTCGCATTTCAGCAGTAGCAGCCATGGCAGCGGCCGCGGCGTTGGCCCTGACCGGCTGCGGCGGTTCCGGCGGAGATACCGGCGACGGCGGCGACACAGTCAAGATCGGCATCAAGTTCGACCAGCCGGGTCTCGGGTTCAAGGACGGCGAGGCATACAAGGGCTTCGACGTCGATGTCGCCAAGTACGTGGCGAAGGAACTCGGCTTCGCCGAGGACAAAATCGAGTGGGTCTCCGCACCGTCGGCCAACCGCGAAACCCTGCTGGAGACGAAGCAGGTTGACATGATCTTCGCAACCTACTCGATCACCGATGCCCGCAAGGAGCGCGTTGCCTTCGCCGGCCCGTACTTCGTCGCAGGCCAGGACCTGCTGGTCCGCCAGGACGACACGTCCATCACCGGCCCGGACACCTTGACGGGCAAGAAGCTTTGCTCGGTGACCGGTTCGACCTCGGCCAAGAAGGTCTCCGATTCCTACCCCGGTGTCGCCCTCGTTGAGCAGGGCGGCTACGCCGACTGCCTCGGCCTGCTGGAGACCGGCGGCATCGACGCCGTCACCACCGATGACATCATCCTCGCCGGCCTGGCAGCAACCCCGGCAAACAAGGGCAAGTTCAAGGTCGTTGGCAACACCTTCTCCGAGGAGAAGTACGGAGTTGGCCTGAACAAGGAAAACACCACCTGCGCCGACATCAACAAGGCCATCACCAAGATGATCGATTCCGGTGAATGGGAGAAGTCGCTCAAGGCCAACACCGAGGGCACCGGCTACACCCCGAATGCCAAGCTGAACCCTCCGACGCCTGAGCCCTGCGCCTAGTCGTTGACTGTTTCTTCATCGGACCCATCCGGCACGCAATCCGTGCCGGGTGGGTCCTCCACCAATCGCACCCTAAAGGAGTAAGCCGTGCAAGGCTACCTTTCCCTATGGGATGAATACGGCGGACAAATGCTGTCCGCCTTCTGGGGCAACCTGCAGCTGACATTTTGGGCAGCCATCGGGTCGTTGGTCCTGGGCACGATCCTGGCACTGATGCGAATTTCGCCGGTGCCAAGCTTCCGTGCCTTCGGGACCTCCTACGTGAACATCTTCCGAAACACACCGCTGACCATCATCATGACCTTTGGCGTGCTGGTGCTCTTCGGCGTTTTCAAGGTCCAGTTCAGCTCGGATTTCAATCTCAACTTCTTCCAGATCGCCATCGTGGGCCTGACGATCTACCACTCCGCATTCGTCTGCGAGGCCATCCGGTCCGGCGTGAACACCGTGCCGTTGGGCCAGGCGGAGGCGGCCCGTGCAATCGGGTTGAGCTTCATGCCCGCCGCCCGACTGGTCATCCTGCCGCAGGCCTTCCGCGGGGCCATCGCCCCGTTGGGCAATGTGCTGATCGCCTTGATCAAGAACACCACGGTCGCCGTGGCCGGATCCGTGGCCGAGATCTCCGGCCTGATGAAGACCATGCTTGAGTTTCGGGCCGATGTCGGAATCCTGATCTTCCTTACGATCGCCGTGTTCTTCGTGATCGTCGTGATCCCGGTGGGCCTGCTGACCACCTACCTATCCAAGAAGTTGGCGGTGGCACGATGAAAGTCTCCGAATCGGTCCTTTTCGACGCCCCGGGCCCCAAGGCCCGCCGTCGCGTCGTCATCGTCAACATCATTGGCGTGCTGATCGCCCTCGCCCTGGTCTACTACCTGTACAAGGTCATGAACGACGCCGGGCAGCTGACGGCCGAAAAGTGGGCCGTGTTCGGCAAGGGCTCCATCTGGGAGAACTACCTGATCCCGGGCCTGCTGAACACCCTCAGGGCGGCAGCCGTCGCCATCGTCACCTCGATGGTGTTCGGGTTCATCTTCGGCATCGGGCGCCTGTCCACCAACAAGGTCATCAACTGGATCAGCTCCGTCGTCGTGGAATTCTTCCGCGCCGTCCCGGTGCTGTTGATGATGATCTTCCTGTGGATCATCCTGGCTCGCTCCGGGATCGTGGCTCCGAGCGATGCCCCGTTCGTCGCAGTGGTCGTGGGCCTGACCCTGTACAACGGCTCGGTGGTTGCCGAACTGATCCGCTCCGGCGTCTTCGGCCTGCCCAAGGGCCAGCGCGAGGCGGGCATTGCCATCGGCCTGACCCGCGGGCAGTCGCTGCGCAACATCGAGATCCCGCAGGCGCTCATTGCGATGCTGCCGGCACTGATCGGACAGTTCGTGGTCATCCTGAAGGACTCCGCGTTGGGGTACATCATCAACTTCAACGAACTGCTCTTCAACGGCAAGCTCATCGGCACCGGCAACGCGAACGTGCTGCAGGCGCTGGTGGTTGTCGCAGCCATCTTCATCCTGATCAACTTCGGGCTCTCGAAGCTGGCCACCGTGGTGGCGGGCCGGCTCAGCAGCCGCGGCATCAGTGCCGGCAAGCCCCTGGACCCCGCGGTCCCCGTGGTCGTCGCGGATTTGAACACCACGGTTCCGGGCGGCAACCCCAAGGGTTGATCCCGCCCGATCGGGCTACGCGCCCGTGCGGTGCGGCCAAGGGCCGGGCAGCAGTCGACCTCGTATTGAACGAGGCCCCGACCGCCGCCCGGCCCTTTGCTTGTGCGCGCGCCGTGGGGTTCCCGGGCTACGACCCGTCGCCGGTGGCCGGCGGCCCGCCCAGCCAGAGTTCCAGGGCGGCAAGGCACTCGTGGATGGCCGCGCGGGTGACGTGTTCGTCGTCCGAATGCGCCAGCAGCGCATCGCCCGGGCCGAAATTCACCGCCGGGATCCCCAGCTCGGTGAAGCGGGCGACATCGGTCCACCCGAACTTCGGCTTCGGCTCCCGGCCCACGGCCGCCACGAAGGAGGCCGCCGCCGGGTGCTGCAGCCCGGGCCGCGCCCCCGGGGCGCCGTCGGTGCGGACGATCTCGAAGCCCTTGAACAGCTCGAACACATGGGCCTCGGCGGCCGCCACATCCTTGTCCGGGGCGAAGCGGTAGTTGACCTCGACCTCGCAGAAGTCCGGGATCACGTTCCCGGCGATGCCCCCGGTGATGCGCACGGCGTTGAGCGATTCGCGGTAGGCCAGGCCGTCCACGTCCACGGTCCTGGGAGTGTAGCCGGCCAGGATGCGCAGGATGGGCGACGCGGCGTGGATGGCGTTCTCTCCCATCCAGGCGCGGGCCGAGTGTGCCGCCGTTCCGCGGGTGCGCACCTTGTAGCGGCTGGTGCCGTTGCAGCCGCCCTCCACCGTCCCGTGGGTGGGCTCGAGCAGGATCGCGAAGTCGCCGGCAAGCAGTTCCGGGCTGTTGCGCAAGAGGCGGCCCAGGCCCGACTTGGAACCCTCGACCTCTTCGTGGTCGTAGAAGATGAAGGTGACGTCGCGGTTGGGGTTTTCCAGGGTGGCCGCCAGCGCCAGTTGGACCGCAACCCCGCCCTTCATGTCGGTGGCCCCGCGCCCGTAGAGCGTCTCGCCGTCCCAGCTGGCCGGGACGGTTCCCCGCGCCCCGGGCGTGGTGGGCAGCGGCACGGTGTCCAGGTGCCCGGCCAGCACCACCCGCTCCGGGCGGCCGAGCATGGTGCGGGCCACGATCGCATCCCCGTCCCGGTGCAGCACCAGGTGCGGGAGCTTGCGCAGGGCCGATTCGACGGCGTCGGCCAGGGGCCCCTCGTTGCCGGAAACCGACTCGATGTCCATCAGGCGGGCGGTCAGCTCGGCCACGTCCCCCTGCAGGTCCAGGTCGATGGGCGCGGCGGGGCGGATGGCGGAAGCGGGGCTGGGTTTGCTGTGCACAATCCAAGATTAGTACCGGTGCCCGCGCTAGGATTGATTCATGACTCCGGTAGACACCAGACTGACGCATGCTTCCACCCAAGACCTCAGGATCGCCTCGGCCCACGGCCTGGCCACCTACGCATCCGACGGCACGGTCCTGGACGTCTGGTTCCCCCATCCGGTGATGGCGCTCCTCGAGGACGCCGCGCAGGTCTCCGGCGACCTGGCCGCCGCCGCTTCGAAGGATGAAGCCCGCGGCACCACCCAGTCGGTCATTTCGCTGGAGATCAACCTCGATGTGGCCCCCGCGGACGCACCGGATGTCTGGCTGCGCCTGCACCTGCTCTCCCACCGCCTGGTGGCGCCGAACAACGTCAACCTCGACGGGGCCTTCGGCCTGCTGCAAAACGTGGTGTGGACCAACTTCGGGCCCTGCGCCGTGGGCAACTTCGAAACCACCCGCCTGAAGCTGCGCTCGCGCGGCGCCCTGACGGTGTTCGGGGTCGACAAGTTCCCCCGCATGCTTGACTACGTCGTGCCCACCGGCGTGCGCATTGCCGACGGCGGGCGGGTGCGCCTGGGCGCGCACCTGGCCGAGGGCACCACCGTCATGCACGAAGGATTCGTGAACTTCAACGCCGGCACCATGGGCCATTCCATGGTCGAGGGGCGCATTTCCTCCTCGGTCGTGGTCGGCGACGGGTCCGATGTGGGCGGCGGCGCCTCGATCATGGGCACGCTCTCGGGCGGTGGCAAGCAGCGCATCACCATCGGCCAGCGCGTGCTGCTGGGCGCCAACTCGGGCGTGGGCATCTCCATCGGAGACGACTCGGTGGTCGAAGCCGGGCTGTACGTCACCGCCGGCACCCTCGTCCAGCTCGGGGACGCCGTGGTCAAGGCCGTGGAACTCTCCGGCGTGCCCAACCTGCTCTTCCGCCGCAACTCGATTTCCGGTGCCGTGGAGGCGCTGCCGCGCGCCGGCCAACACGTTGAATTGAACAGCATCCTGCATGCCAATTGACGCACACCAACGCGTGCTCGCGCTGGGCTCGCGGCAGGCGCAAGACCAGCACGGACGGCACCGCGGGCCGCGCCGCTGGGGCCGCACGCTGCTCGCGTTGACCCTGGCCGCCGGGCTGATCGGCGGCGGGCTCTACGCGGCGGTGAACTTCATCGGGCTGGACACCGCGGTGGTGAGGCAAAAATGCACCGCGCTGGTGGGTTCGACGCTGCACACCCTGAGCCCCGACCAGGCCTCGAACGCGGCACTGATCGCCGCGGTGGCCACCCGGCGCGGAATGCCCACGCGGGCCGCAACCATCGGCATCGCCACCTCGCTGCAGGAATCCAAGCTCACCAACATCGACTACGGCGACAATGCCGGACCCGATTCCCGGGGGCTGTTCCAGCAGCGGCCCTCGATGGGTTGGGGCACCGAAGCCCAGGTCATGGACCCGCTGTACGCGGCCAACCGCTTCTTCCAGGAGCTGGAGACCTTCGACTACGCCTCCATGTCGCTGACGGACGCCGCGCAGCGCGTGCAGCGTTCGGCGTTCCCGCTGGCCTACGCCCCCCACGAGGAGAAGGCCGCGGCGTTCGCCTCGGCGCTGACCGGGGCCTCGCCCTCGACGCTGAACTGCACGCTGCGCCCGGCCGAAGGCGCCGGGTCGGCCAAGGACTTGGCCGCGGACCTGAAGGCGGCCACGGGCCAGGCGGCGCAGGTGCTGGGCGGGAACCGGGTGCGGATCCCGGTGCAAGGGAAGCAGGGCTGGGCCATCGCCCAATGGGCCGTGGCCAACGCGGACAAGCAGCACACCGAGTCGGTCTCCTACGCCGGTCTGGTGTGGAACCGCTCCGAGGGCCACTGGGTGCCCTCGGCGACCAGCGACGGCTACGTCGTGGTGTCCCTGGCCGACAGCGGAAAATAGCCGGCCGGGAACTAGGCCAGCATGTCGATGATCGGCTGCAGGTAGCTGCGGAAAAGCGTTGCATCGCGCATCAGGTCCTGGCTGAGGATCACGGTGTCCGGCTCCACGAACCAGGCGCGGCGCTCGGCCAGCGGCAGCTCCACCAGCTTCAGGTGCAGGTCCGAGACGTTCTTGCCTTCGAGCTCGCGCTCGGCAAAGAGCTGCGCGACCAACGCCAGGCGCTCCTTGGTGTTGTCCTGGCAGGATTCCTGGTACTCCCCCAGCCTGTTCTGCGTCCAGGTGTAGGCATTGCCGTAATGGGCACGCAGAAGGTGCTGCAGGCTCGGGGAATCGGAGAAGTCCGCGAAGTCCGGCTCCGCATGGATGTCGATGGCCGGGTGGGTGTCGGAAATGATGCTCTCCCACCAGCTCTGCCATTCCTGGCGCAGTTCCCCGGCGGAATGGTCCCCCAGTTCACTGGCTGCAGCAGGTTTGACCTTGGGGGTCAGTGGTGCCAGGCACGGGGTTCCAAGTGGCTCGATGGCCGCCAGGTCCCGAAAGTACAGTGCCAGCATCATCTCCGTGTGGGTATCAGCCGAAACCTTCCAACCGGATCCAGAATCCTGCACCATGCGGGCACACTCGTTTCTTTCCATTCCCTCGCCTATCTCAAGGATAAGCCCGAAACCGCACAATTGGCCCGAAAAACCGGGGACCGGGCAGCTGCCCCGGCACGGCAAAGGGGGCCGGTGTCGTGGAAGGAGCTTTCCTTCCACGTCACCGGCCCCCTGAGGGAACGCTGCCGTGCACCTGGGCCCACGGGATGCAATGACCCGCAGGAAGGCCGGCGGTTTAGCGGTTCGGGTAGTTGCGTTCGGTTTCGCCGACGAAGAGCTGGCGCGGACGGCCGATCTTCATTTCGGGGTCCTGCAGCATTTCGCGGTACTGGGCAATCCAGCCCGGCAGGCGGCCGATGGCGAACAGGACCGTGAACATCTTCTCCGGGAAGCCCATGGCCTTGTAGATCAGGCCGGTGTAGAAGTCCACGTTCGGGTAGAGCTTGCGCGAGATGAAGTAGTCGTCGCTCAGTGCGCGCTCTTCCAGGGACATGGCGATGTCCAGCAGTTCGTCGTTTCCGCCGAGCTTGTTGAGGATCTCGTGGGCCGTCGACTTGATGATCTTGGCGCGCGGGTCGTAGTTCTTGTAGACGCGGTGCCCGAAGCCCATGAGGCGGACGCCGTCTTCCTTGTTCTTGACCTTCTCCATGAAGTCCGCTGGCTTCAGGCCCTCGGACTGGATCTCGCGCAGCATCTTCAGCACCGCTTCGTTGGCGCCGCCGTGTGCGGGGCCGGAAAGCGCGTTGATGCCTGCGGAGACCGAGGCAAACATGTTGGCGTTGGACGAACCCACCAGGCGCACCGTGGAGGTGGAGCAGTTCTGCTCGTGGTCGGCGTGCAGGATCAGCAACTGGTCCAGGGCCTTGACGATGACCGGATCCATGTCGTATGGCTCGGCGGCAAGGCCGAAGCTCAGGCGCATGAAGTTCTCGACCAGGTTCATCGAGTTGTCCGGGTACAGCAGGGCCTGGCCGATGGACTTCTTGTGGGCGTAGGCGGCAAGCACCGGCATTTTCGCCAGCAGGCGGATGGTCGAGAGCTCGACCTGCTCCTCGTCAAAGGGATCCAGCGAGTCCTGGTACCAGGTCGACAGTGCCGTAACCGCGGAGGACAGCACCGGCATCGGGTGCGCGTCGCGGGGGAAGCCGCCGAAGAAGCCCTTCAGCTCCTCGTGCAGCAGCGTGTGGCGGCGGATCTTCTGGTCGAAGGCCTCCAGCTCGGTGGCCGAGGGAAGGTTGCCGTAGATCAGCAGGTAGCTGGTCTCGAGGAAGCTGGACTTCTGCGCCAGCTGCTCGATCGGGTAACCGCGGTAGCGCAGGATGCCCGCGTCGCCGTCGATGAACGTGATAGCGGACTTGGTCGCAGCGGTGTTCATGAAGCCGGGGTCGTACGTCACGCCACCCGTCGCCTTCAAGAGCGGCGCGATGTTAAAGCCGTTGTTGCCTTCTACCGCGGGCACAACAGGTAGTTCGATGCTGTTGCCGCCAAAGCTGAGCTGAGCAGAATTGTTTTCCGTCATTGTCTCTCCTAACCGGAATGCAGATGAGTCCGATGGTCAGTAATCACTGTCACGCTACCTTTTAGTAGGCTCTTGACACCAATTGGTTGGTCACGTTTGTGTATCAGGCTGCCGCATTGAGCCGTTGAACGGCGCTGGCGATCCGCTCGTCGCTCTCGGTCAGGGCAATGCGCACGAAGTTCTCCCCGGCCGTTCCGTAGAAGGCCCCCGGGCCAGCGACAATGCCCAGGTCGGCAAGCCGGCCAACGGTGGTCCAGCAGTCCTCGTCCGCGGTGCACCACAGGTACAGTCCGCCCACCGATTCCTCGATGCGCAGCCCGAAGGCGTTGAGCGCCGGAACCAGCGCCTCGCGGCGTGCCCGGTACGTGTTTTTTTGCGCCTTGACGTGCTCGTCGTCGTTCAGTGCGGCAACCATGGCGGACTGCACGGGGGCCGGCACGATCATCCCGGCATGCTTGCGGTTGTTGATCAGCGCGGGCATCAGGTTCGGCGCCCCGGCCACGAAGGCCGCACGGTATCCGGCAAGGTTCGACTGCTTGGACAGCGAGTACACCGCCAACAGGTCGCTGTGGTCCGAGCCGCTGACCGACTCGTGCAGGATGCTGGGCACCCCGGCCTCGTGTTCGCCCCAACCGAGTTCCGCGTAGCATTCGTCCGATGCCACCACGGCACCGAGCGAACGCGCGTCATCGACCAGCGCCTTCAGGTCCGCGGCCCCGCGGATGATGCCCGTGGGGTTCCCCGGCGAGTTGACCCAGACCAGCTTGACCCGTGCACGGTCAGCGTCGGAGAGAGACGCCAGCGAGTCGGCGGCGATCGAGTCCGCACCGGCCAGTTGCGCGCCGATGTCGTAGGTGGGGTAGGCAACCAGTGGACGGACCACCAGGTCCCCGGCGCCCAGGCCCAGCAGCAGCGGCAGCCAGGCGACCAGTTCCTTGGAGCCGACCGTCGGCATGACGTCGTCGCTCGACAGGCCGTGCACGTCGCGCCGGCGTGCAAACCAGTTCACGATGGCCTCGCGCACCGCGGGCGTGCCGTGGGTGGTGGGATATCCCGGGGCGTTCGCGCCGTCGCGCAGCGCGTTCATGATGATCTCGGGGGTGGGGTCGACCGGCGTGCCGATGGACAGGTTCACCGCCCCGCCTTCATGCTCGGCGGCACGCGCCAGGTAGGGGGCAAGGGCGTTCCACGGGTAGTCAGGGAGCGTCAGCATGGTGTCGCGGATCAGCCCTGTGCTTGCGCCGGAAGCGCGGCCACGATCGGGTGGTCGATGCCCATGTTGCCGAGCTTCGCGGCCCCGCCCGGGGACCCCACCTCGTCGAAGAACTCGACGTTGACCTTGTAGTATTCGGCCCACTGCTCAGGGGTGTCGTCTTCGTAATAGATGGCTTCGACCGGGCACACCGGTTCGCAGGCGCCGCAGTCAACGCATTCGTCGGGGTGGATGTACAGCGAGCGTTCGCCTTCGTAGATGCAATCCACGGGGCATTCCTCGATGCACGCCTTGTCTTTGACGTCGACGCACGGCTGGGCGATGATGTAGGTCACGGTACCCGGGGCCTTCCTTCACTACAGAAACATTCGGTGATTTGCATGCGGCTAGACATGCATGACACCAGCTTAGTCCCGACCTGCCCCGAATGCCGCAGCAGCTCCCCCGCCGGGGAATTCTTACGTTCTGAGTCACAGTGCGGGTCGCCCCCGCTGCCGCTCCCGGCGAATTCTTACGTCCCGCATCGCATCCGGAACCCGCAGGAACCCGCCATGCTGGAAATCTTACGAATTGCGTCACCAACGGCGGGCACAGCCCAGGACCTAGGATTGGTGCATGAGCACGGACTTCTTGGATTCCCTGGACCCCGGCGCCCGCGTGGTGCTTCGCTATCGCCTCTCCCCCGGCGAGCAAGGGCAGGCGGGCGAACAGATGAGTGACGCGCTGGGATACCTGCTGGCGGTCGACGAGCACTCCGTGACGGTCCAGACCCGCACCGGGGATGTGCAGGTCAGCCGGGCGGCCATCACCCACGCCAAGCGGGTGCCCCCGCCCCCGGCGCGCAGGCGCTCCGCTCCCGGCGGCTGAGCCGGCAAGCCGCGTGCAGGCCCCCGACGCCGTGAATTCGCACTCCCCGGACATGTGATTTGAATGATTCAATCAGTGGCGGATTTTCCCGTATGCTGATTCCATGGCCACAGATGAAGAGGTACAGGCCCGTGCACGGGCGTTGAGCTCCCCGCTCCGTCTCCGCATTTTGCGACTTTGCTTGCACGAATCTCGTACCAACAAGGAAATAGCGGACCTGCTGGAGATCAATCCGGCAACATCGCTCCACCATGTGCGCACGCTGCTCTCAAACGGGTTCCTCGCGGCCGAGGAAACCCGCCGGGGGAACCGCGGGGCCAAGGAAGTGCCCTACCGCAGCACCAAGCTCTCCTGGGGCACCAAGCTGCCGGACGCCGCACCCCTGCTCGTCGACACGTTCCTGCAGGAAATCGACGGCCTGGCCCCGCAGGAGATCCAGGTCATGCGGGTGGGGCTGAAGCTCAGTGAAGGAACGCAGAAGGAAATGATGGCCCGCATCCATTCGGTCATCGAGGACTACGCCATGCGCGACGCCGAGCCCGACGGAGTGGCCACCTCCCTCTTCCTGGCCCACCACCTGGATCTCAAGTCGGCGTAGCCGCCCCGTAAACCAAATAGCTTGGCCCCCGCAAGAATCCTTGCGGGGGCCAAGCTATTTATTAGATGTTAGGTTCCTGCGTTGTCCGGGCCAGCCGACGAATCAGCGCCCGGAGCGCGCCAGGAGTCGCAACTGCTTGGAGACCAGCAGGATCGCCACGACGACCGGGACGATGATGCCGTACACCCAGATGCCGCCGGCCAAAGCCGGGCCGGGCAACATCTTGAAGAACTGGGTCGAGACGATCATCTGGTTGTGCTGGTCGGTCGAGATCAACGCGACAAACACATACGTCGCCAGGCCCGTCAGCGCACTGACCCACAGCTTTCCCCGGACCAGGCCGACCCAGTAGGTCAGGGTCCCGGTAAGGAGCAAGGCGAGGGCGGCACCCCACGGCACCGGGACGTCGCCAACATAGCCCAGCGAGGCATGCAGGATCGTGCCGACCACCGCGGCAAGCGCCCCGGCCGCCAAGGCGACCAGGACGCTGCCGATTGCCGAGGCGCCGGCGCCTTGGGCCTGGTTAGGCCTTGGCCCGGGCACGGTAGGCCTTGGCGCGGTCATTGGCGTTCAGGATGAGCTTGCGGATGCGGATCGCTTCCGGGGTGACCTCAACGCATTCGTCCTCGCGGGCGAATTCGAGGGACTCTTCCAGCGTCAGCTGGCGCGGCGGGGTCATGTTCTCGAAGGTGTCCGAGGAAGCTGCACGCATGTTGGTGAGCTTCTTTTCCTTGGTGATGTTCACGTCCATGTCATCGGAGCGCGAGTTCTCGCCCACGATCATGCCTTCGTAGACCTCGGAGGTCGGCTGCACGAAGAAGGACATGCGTTCCTGGAGGTTGATCATCGCGAACGGGGTCACGACGCCGGAGCGGTCAGCCACGATCGAACCGTTGTTGCGGTATTCGATCGGGCCGTGCCACGGCTCGTAGCCCTCGGCCAGCGAGGAAGCGATGCCTGCACCGCGGGTGTCGGTCAGGAAGCGGGTGCGGAAGCCGATCAGGCCACGGGCCGGAACGATGAATTCCATGCGGCACCAGCCGGTGCCGTGGTTGGCCATGTTGGTCATGCGGCCCTTGCGGGCAGCCATCAGCTGGGTCACGGCGCCAAGGTATTCCTCGGGCACGTCGATGGTCATGTGCTCCATCGGCTCGTTGATCTTGCCGTCGATCATCTTGGTGACAACCTGCGGCTTGCCAACGGTCAGCTCGAAGCCTTCGCGGCGCATCTGCTCCACGAGGATGGCCAGGGCCAATTCGCCACGGCCCTGGACTTCCCAGGCATCCGGACGCTCGGTCGGAAGGATGTTCAGCGACACGTTGCCGATCAGTTCCTTGTCGAGGCGGTCCTTGACCTGGCGTGCGGTGACCTTGGCGCCCTTGACCTTGCCGGCCAGCGGCGAGGTGTTGATACCGATGGTCATCGAGATGGCCGGCGGGTCGACGGTGATCAGCGGCAGCGGCTTCGGGTTCTCCAGGTCGGTGAGGGTTTCACCGATCATGATATCTTCGATGCCTGCAACTGCGACGATCTCGCCCGGTCCTGCGGACTCGGCCGGAACACGGCTCAGGCCCTTGGTGGCCAGCAGTTCGGTGATCTTTACGGTCTTGAGCTGGCCGTCCTGGCGGGCCCAGGCAACCTGCTGGCCCTTGCGCAGGGTGCCGTTGAAGATACGCAGCAGGGCCAAGCGACCCAGGAACGGGGAGGCGTCAAGGTTGGTGACGTGTGCCTGAAGGACTTCGCCTTCGGTGTACGTCGGGGCCGGGACGTGCTTGATGATGGTCTCGAACAGCGGCTCGAGGTCCTCGTTGTCCGGCAGGGTGCCGTCTGCAGGCTGGTTGACCGACGCGTAGCCGGCCTTGCCCGAGGCGAAGACGATCGGGACGTTCAGGATCTTGTCCAGGTCCAGGTCCGGTGCTTCGTCGGCCAGGTCCGAGGCCAGGCCCAGGAGCAGGTCCATGGAGTCGGAGATGACGCCGTCGATGCGGGCATCGGGGCGGTCGGTCTTGTTGACCACGATGATGACCGGCAGATTGGCGACAAGCGCCTTGCGCAGCACGAAGCGGGTCTGCGGCAGCGGACCTTCGGAAGCATCCACGAGCAGAACGACACCGTCGACCATGGACAGGCCGCGCTCGACCTCGCCGCCGAAGTCGGCGTGGCCCGGGGTGTCGATGATGTTCATGGTCATGTTGTGGCCGTTGGCGGCCGGGCCGTTGTAGAACACGGTGGTGTTCTTGGCCAGGATGGTGATGCCCTTTTCGCGTTCCAGCTCGCCAGAGTCCATCACGCGGTCTTCGGTTTCACCGTGGCTGTCGAACGCACCGGTCTGCTGGAGCATTGCGTTGACCATGGTGGTCTTGCCGTGGTCGACGTGGGCAACGATGGCAACGTTGCGCAGGTCTTCACGACGAATGGTGGTGGTATCTGACATGCGAAAAGGCTCACTTCTTCTAGAGAATTTTGGGTCTCGGGGATCGGGGCCACGACTGACCCAATTAACCATTCTAGTCCCAATGGGAAATCTGGTGTAAAACGTGCCTTATCTCACGTGGACAAATTTGCGCGAAGGGCTGCTGCGCCCCGTCATCCCGGGAATTTTGCGGCCACGGCCACGATGCCGCGGCGGCCACGAGTGGTCCGATCCGACGGAAAGGGGGCGGCTGCGGGAAACCCGTCGCCGCCCCCATCTTCCCGTGGAACTTGCAGAAATCAACTACTGCTTGCTTGGCTGCCGCTTAGGCGAGAGGGGCCACCGGCCCGGCAGGTGCCGCAGGAGGCTGCCTTTGTTCCAGTTTTTGCAGCGTCCGAGCGGCAGTCTCACGCCCGCCCAGCCCGAAGGCGAGGGCCGCGGCGAGAGCGGCTCCGATGACCAACGCACCGAAGGCCATGTTGATGATCGAATCGGCCAGGCCCATGTACTTCAGGCCCATCGCGACGAAAAGCACGATCGTAGCCCACCGGATGATGGTCGCAGGCGTTCCCGGTCCGACGATCGAGACCACGACGTTGGCGATCAGGAAGCCCGCCGCGATGATCAAACCGCCGAAGAGGACGTTGCCGCCCAAGGCCAGGATCTCGTTGAGAATGACCGTGACTTCCGGGAAGTTCAGCAGGCGTGCTGCCATGATGCCGAAGAACAGCATGATGGCGATCTTCACCAACAGCGCGATGATGCCCGAGGGGCTCCTGTCTGCGGGGACGATTCCCCACCGATGTACGACCGGGTCGGTGCCGATTCCCTGCAGCGTGCTTTCCAGGATCGTTCCGACAAATTTGGCGATGACGAAGCCGATGGCCAGCAAGATCAATGCGGCAATGATCTGCGGTATGGCGTTCAGGATCAAGGCCAGCATCTGTTGGGCTGGATCGGAGATGGCCGCGATGCCCAGCACCTGCAAGGCACTGATGCCGACCACGATGACGATTATCGCGAAAAGGATGTTGCCGATGATCGAAATGATCTTGGCGTTCTGTTCACGGGTTTGCACGAGGTCGGGCTCCATGGCTCCGCGCCTGAACCTGGCGGTCAACCTGCTGAAGTCGACGGCACCCAGGGCGGTCGTCACCAATTGGCGTACGATCTTGGCGATCATGTAGCCGATGAAGAAGATGATGCCCGCACCGATGAGATTCGGGACGAAGGCCATGACCTTGCCAAGCAGATCCTGCACCGGGGCCAAGACCTCGGATAGTGCGAAGACCTGCAAAATGGCAACGAGCCCAAAAAGCCAGATGATCAGTGCCGCAATCTTGCCGAGTGATTCCCCAAGTTGTTGTCCGTCGTTGCCCTGACGCTGCAACCCCTTAACCCTGATTTTTCATGGAACGCCGACGGGCCGCCGAATCCGTGATTTTCCCGGATTCGGCGGCCTGTCGTATTTTCGGGCACGCCAGGAACGGCCAGGTCGCCGGCCGGGGGCGTCGGGTTCCATCTTCCGAAAGGGGCTCGCTTCTGTCGTTTCGAAGGGGTCGCGGCAGGGGGTCCTATGCCGCGAGGTGTCCGTTGCGCCAGCGTTCGCGCAGCCGGGCGGTTCCCTCGACGAGGGTGAAGAAGAGTGGTGATTCGGGGGCGGACTCGGGGATCAGCAGCCTTTTCTGCCGGGCGCTGCTGATGATTTTTCCGGCAATCGAAAACATCCGGTAGCGCCACCGCTTCATGTCCCAGGTACCGGCGTCGTGGCCGGCGGGCAGGATCGCCAGTGGCATCCACGCGACGAGGTTCATCGCGAGCATCGCGAGGTCCGTCCAGAGCTGGTTCGCCGAAGCCCGGAAAAAGGGCAGCTTCCCCATGCCACTGTTCTTGAGCGTCTTGATGCGGTTTTCGCACCGTCCCCGGGCGCGGTGCCGGGCATCAAGGAACGCGACGTTCCAGCGCGGGGCGTTGGTCAGGAACGCGGTCACCCGGTGCCCGTCGACGTCGAAGATGGAGGCCTGGGCCCCGGGATGCAAGGGTTCGGCCCGGAGATACAGACGGGTTCCTGCCGGGTAGCCATGCAGCTTGATGACCTTCGTTGCATCGATGACCCACGCGTCGCGGCGTTCGTACCCGTCCTGCTCAATGACCCGCTCCCAGAGGTCCTTGTCATTGATCCAGTGGACGAAGCGCTCGTTGGGAACCGGCAGGGTGTAGGAGGTGGAGAACTGCAGTCCCAGGGAGTGCAGGTGGTTCAGGAACTCGCGAGACGCCCCGGCGCTGTCGGTGCGCACCAGGATCCTGTCGGCATGCAGTTTCCCGTGCTCGTCGCGCATCGAGTCGGGCAGCTGGGCCAGGGCCTTGTCGAGCACACGGATGTGGTCCTTGGCGCTGTTGGCACCCTGGTTGCCGGCCCGCAGTTCCGCGGCCAGGACCTCTCCGGTGCCGTTTCCCCTGCCTAGTCGAGGCTGGCAACGAACGGGGAATGCCCGAAACCGCGCTTGTAATGGCCGGTGGCCAATTCCTTCTCGGAATGCGCGTCCACGAGGGTGGCGTCAAGGTCGATGATCAGCGGGTCCAGCCTGGTGGCCAGGGTGGCGGGGTTCCGTGGGCCGGCGGCCTCCCAGATCCTGGAGCGCAGGGCCTTGGCGACCGCGGCGAAGCCCAAGGTGAAGGCCTCGGGCTCCTCGGTGGCTCGTTCCACGAAGCGGGAGACCGTCGCGTTGGAGGCGACGGGGCCGAACAGGTCCGGGCTGTCGCGCAGGGTGTCGAGGTCCGAGACGTGTTCGCCGCCGTCGGGGAGCATCACCGCCAGGGAGCCGAGGACCCGTCCCGGGCGGTGGGTGGCCGTCTCGGGAACGAACCCGGCCAGTTGCTCTTCGCACAGGGCGCCGAAGCCGGTCGCGTCCAGGAAGGAGGTGAGCACGTTCAGGCCGGCGTGGGAAACCAGCGACTGGCCGGTCGGGGCTGCCGGGAGGGACGGGAAAGCACGGGTATCGTTAAGCATCGAAAAGGTGAGCCCTGTTCTGGTGGATAAAAAGGTGTGGTACCTCTATTTTCCCAGATCAGCTCACCTTTTCGACGTTAAAGGCACTTAATGACGCCCCGCTTCATGAAAGGCCGGGTTAACCCGCCCCACGAGTTTTCCAATACCCCACTTGACCAACTTGGCCAGAAGCCAAGTCACCAGCAGGATGATTACGGCGATGGCAACCTTTTGCGCCATGCCGGTCCAATCGAAACTTTCCATGTTCATGAGAAATCCTTCACTTGGAGGAATCGTGCCTGCGAACCGCTGTCCTTTCCGAATAGTGTGCTGACTATAGAAAACATGTTTTGCCACACTAAAACAACCAACGTTGGCGCTGATGAAGCCGCGTTTTCAGTGACCCTAACCGGCATGAACAACGAATTCACCGCAACCGGCGGTTCCCCACAACGCGAATGCACTGTCCAAGCGCATGGTTGACACCGTTCGAGTGTTTCTTCCTCCGCCAATAACCGCTTGCAAGAAACAACAAGTCCATGAGTCGTCTCGCTGTTGGCCTTGCGACCACCGGGACGAAAGTGCGAGCTGACCGGGGCATGTCGACATATTGATCCGGCCCGCGGGGTCCTTGCCGGTGCCGGAAACGAAAAGATCCTCCGTCCCAGGGAAACATCCCATGAAACGAAGGATCGTCGTTCGTTGGCAGGCAGCTCGATCGCGCCCCCGCCTGAAGGCGGCTTAGGCGTTGCAGCGGGACTCCACCTTATTTCGGTGCATGGCAACTTCTTGGTAAGGACGTGGAGCCCTCACACGCGGTCCTCCCTGTTCCACAGCTGATGCGTCAGTCCACTGGAGGTACTGATGGATTCGACGCTGAACCGGTCTTCCAGGCCAGCAAGGTGATCCCAGATCCTGACACCGGAGCCGAGCACGATGGGAACGATCGCCACATGCAGGAAGTCGATGAGATCAGCCTGGAGGAATTCGCTCACGGTCGAGGGCCCGCCGCCAATCCGAACGTCCAACCCGCCGGCAGCATCCTGCGCCAGGGCGAGCGCTTTCTCCGGGGACGCATCCACGAAGTGGAAGCTGGTGCCGTTGGCGAACTCGAGTCTCTTGCGGGGATAGTGGGTCAGGATGAAGACCGGGGTGAGAAAGGGCGGTTCATCACCCCACCATCCTTCCCAGCCGTCGTCGGGCCATTCGCCCGACTGCGGACCGAATTTGCGTCGGCCCATGATTTCCGCCCCGATGCCCTGGCCCCACATGCTGAACATGGCTCGATCCACGGTCACGGGTTCGTCCACGCCATGGATGCCATGGATGACGCGTCCGTCGAACCTGCCGAAGAGCGCTTCGGCTCCACCGATGGGCTTTTCGAGCGTCACGTGATCACCAGCGGCATATCCATCCGAAGAAACGAACAGGTTGTGCACCCGCGTCCGGACCATGGCAACTCCCTGCGTAGTTGAAATCAGGAAACATTTGAACCCTAGCCAGTGTGATTTCCAAGCGCAATCGTTTTGGAGGTCACGTGGCCGGGACCAATTCAGATCGCTACCGGGCTGCAAAGGTTGATGGGGACTTCCGCAGGGGTCCACGTGTCCGGGTTTCCACTCCTCCGCCCATTTGCATGTTGAACGGTATTCCGAACCAATTGTGGCAAGATGCCACGAATGTCTGGTGCAATCACAACCAGAAGCTCGACCGCTTCACCTGGATCCCCATTTTCATCGAGCGAAGTGATCTCGGTGCGCCATCACCTCATCCACCATGGATGCCGTCGGCAGGACTTCATACCGGGCATGCTCAGCAGCCTGCGCTACGAAGGCTTCGCGAAGCCCCTTGCCTGCCACATCCGCGTGATTATACACTCGTCGTGTGGGACTTAAGTTCCACATTATGAGACTAGGCCGACTGCTTCGGTCCGTAATTCCCCTGAGCCGGTCGATAGGGAGTTCACAATGCATCACAACGTTCCATCTGTTGACCAACGTGACCGAACCGTTCCGATCAATCTCCGCCAATCCGGCCCGACGCCGGTGGAGATGCAGATCGACACCCGGGTCCGCAAATCACCGTACTGGCAGCTTTCCCATGAAGCAGGATGCTGGCGTGCCCAAGTTTACAACCGGATGTACCACCCGAGAGGCTACATTCGGCCCGAAGACGGCGGAATGATGGCCGAGTATGAGGCCCTGGTCAATCACGTGACAATGTGGAACGTTGCCGTGGAACGGCAGATCCAGGTCAAGGGCCCGGATGCGGAGGCCTTTGTGGACTTCGTTATTACGCGCGATGCCACAAAGATTCCCCCGATGAGGGCCCGGTACGTGATCCTGTGCAACGAAGCTGGCGGGATCCTCAACGACCCGGTGTTGCTTCGCGTGGCCGAGGACGAGTTCTGGTTCAGTATTTCCGACTCCGACCTCTGGCTATGGCTTCAGGGCGTCAATGTAGGCAAGCGCTTCGATGTGAGTATCGAGGAAATCGACGTTTCACCCGTGCAGATTCAAGGACCGAAATCCGTTGACCTTATGGTGGACCTGATTGGTCAGGCAGCCGCGGACATTCCTTCCTATGGGCTACTCGCCTCTTCGGTTGGCGGGTGTGAGGTCATCGTTTCCCAGACTGGCTTCACCGGCGAGAAGGGGTACGAAATTTATCTCCGTGACGCATCCCTGCACGCGGAAGAACTCTGGAATTCCGTTCTGGAGGCAGGTAAACGCCACAACCTCATGGTGGTTGCTCCGGCACACCACCGGCGGATCGCAGCGGGAATTCTATCCTGGGGCCAGGATATGGACGCCGAGACGTTGCCGTTCCAGGTGAATCTGGGCTATCAGGTACCCCGCCAGAAGACCGCGGACTACATCGGAAAAGCAGCCTTGGAGACGGCACGCGACGCAGTGGAAGCGGGATCACCTCCCTATACCCACACCCTCGTGGGCATGAAGCTCGGTGGTCGGCCGATCGACGACTATGCGCCCGACTTCTGGTTGATCAGCGCAGCGCAGGACGGCGATCCGATCGGCTATGTCACCTCGCCCTGGTACTCTCCGGAGCTGGAATCCAACATTGCGATGGGAATGGTCCCAGTGGGCCTTGCTGCGCTCGGCACGGAGTTGTGGATACACCTGCCCGATTCCTATGCCTCAGAGCCCGGGCGGCCCGTCAGCGCCGGCGTGGTCGAAATGCCGTTCCGCGACTCGGTCAACCCGAACCAGCGCGAGCGGTTGAAGGACCGCGGGATGGATGCAGCCGTCTGAGGATGGTGCCGCAGCGGCCCCAACTGCGGGTGCATTCGTGGATGCAGAATTGCAGGGTCGAGACACGCTCATCTTCCATCTGCAAAATCGCTCCATCAGCATAAGACGACAAGGCCCCCGACTCCATGAAATGGAGCCGGGGGTCGAGTGTTGCCGCGTCCCTTGCGGGAACGGAATTAGACATTGAAGCGGAACTCCACCACGTGCCGTAGGTGAATAACCTCTGCTACACCGGGCTATTTCTCGACTATTTCCTCGCTGCCGGCCTCCGGCACGCCGTCCGTCTTTGCGCCTCGATTCTTCCGTTTGAATAGCCCTGCGACGTTCCCACCGACCGAGCCCGCCGTACCGGCAATGGTGCCCCCGATGCCCTTGACCCTGGTAAGCGCTGCCGGCTCATCCGGGATCCCGTCCCCGTCGATGTCTACGCTCCGAAACTGGCGAGTCACCGTGCCGACTGCGCTTGCCATGCCGGTACCCGCTGCGACAGCCCCCGTCGCGACGCCGCCACCAACGGTGCTGGCAGTATCGGAGATCCAGTTTCCCGTCGCCTTTGCTGCGTCTTCCAATGCAGCGAGAGCTCTGTTCGATTCGTCTTCCCGGTCATCGGTGTCAGGCTTCGTCTTGGCCGTGACGGCTAAATGTGCCGGGAACATGTCTGGGGCGGCGGCAAACGCGGCCCGGGCCGCGAGGATGACTTCTCGACCGAATACGAAGCGCGTGACCCCTCCTGCCAAGGCTCCAACTCCGTACTCGATCGTTGCCTGCTGCTTTTGACTCAAGTTCTCGCGCACGGTGTCCAGCTGCCCCGTCTGCATAGTCCGAACCAAGCTCTGAGCTGCTCCCCCAGGGAGCGTGTCCGCGAGCGTGCTCGCCCAATGGGACCAGTCCGTGCGGCCAGCTGCGATCCTGTTGCCGACGCCGACAACACCTCCGGAGGAGGCGTTCGAGAGGTCCGCAGCCATCGTCGCGATCTGCTGCTGGCTAATGCGTTCGTTCGACAATCCGTAGACAAGGGCATGAGCCTGGTCCTGGTCGAGGTCCATTCCGTGAATGTCGGCTATTGCGAGTCCGAAGATCGCGGTTAGTTCGAACTGCAGCTGCTCATCGCCCGCAGGGAGGAGCGCCGCGGCTCGCAGTGCGCCGTTCTTCGCGGTGCCCAGCGCCACATTCTTAGCAGCTTGCTTGGCGGCTTGTTTCGCAGCAATTTTCACAGCTTCCTTGCCGGTCTTCTTCGCAGCCTGCTGGCCCGCACTTTTTACACCGGCTGCTGCGGCCCCGACACCCGGAATCATCGCGATGCCGATATCGGCCGCGATCACGCCTGCGGTGATGACGGCACCGGCAGTTGTGATAGACGTACCGTAGTGACGCTCGAGCATTTGGATCACTTCAGCAGGGGTGGCTTCCGGATTCCGGCGGCGGATCCTCATGATGTACTTGCGAGCGATCGAATGACGAGCACTGACCGCCTTCGCGATGTCACGTGCTGCGTCCTCGTCGACGAGCTCCGCTTCCATCGTGATGGTCTCGATAGCAGCCATCGCTTGCTCCTCGCTAGTTGAATCTCTCCGGGACGTTACGAACCCGGATGTTGAGCTGAGAGTCCGCCAATGCCCGGCGAACCCAACTGCGATTGTATTCGTGGGTAAAGCATTGCCAGGCCGGGACACGTTCAGCTTCCATCTGCAAAATCGCTCCATCACCATAAAACGACAAAGCCCCCGGCTCCATGAAATGGAGCCGGGGGCCGAATGTTGCCGCGTCCCTTGCGGGAATGGAATTAGACGTTGAAGCGGAACTCCACCACGTCGCCGTCCTTCATGATGTATTCCTTGCCTTCGATGCGCGCCTTGCCCGCGGCCTTGGCCGCAGACACAGAACCGGCTTCGACCAATTCCTCGAACCCGAAGACCTCGGCCTTGATGAAGCCGCGCTGGAAGTCGGTGTGGATGACGCCGGCAGCCTGCGGGGCGGTGGCGCCCTTCGGGATGGTCCAGGCGCGGGTTTCCTTCGGGCCGGCTGTCAGGTAGGTCTGCAGGCCCAGGGTGTCGAAGCCGACGCGGGCGAGCTTGTCCAGGCCGGACTCGGTGTAGCCGGCGTCCTCGAGCATTTCCTCGGCTTCTTCCTCGGTCAGCTCGGCCAGTTCGGATTCGAACTGCGCATCAAGGAAGATGGCCTCGGCCGGTGCGACCAGGGCGGAAAGCTCTTCCTGCATGGCGGTGTTGGCCAGGCCCTCTTCGTCGGTGTTGAACACGTAGATGAACGGCTTGGTGGTCATCAGCTGCAGCGGAGCCAGCTCGTCGATGTCGATGCCCGCGGCCTTGCCGGAAGCGTAGAGGGTCTTGCCCTCTTCGAGCACCTTCTGCGCGGCCTTGACCGTCTCGATGAACGAGGCCTCGATCTTCTTGGCCCGCAGCTCCTTTTCCAGGCGCGGCAGCTGGTTCTCGATGGTCTGCAGGTCCGCGAGGATCAGCTCGGTGGCGATGGTCTCGATGTCCGAGGCCGGGTCGACCTTGCCGTCGACGTGGATCACGTCGGGGTCCGAGAAGACGCGCGTCACCTGGCAGATGGCCTCGGCTTCGCGGATGTTGGCCAGGAACTTGTTGCCCAGGCCTTCCCCCTCGGAGGCGCCCTTGACGATGCCGGCGATGTCCACGAAGGACACCGTCGCCGGCAGGATGCGCTCGGAGCCGAAGATTCCGGCGAGCACCTTCAGGCGCGCGTCCGGCAACGGCACGACACCCACGTTGGGTTCGATGGTTGCGAACGGATAGTTGGCCGCGAGGACCTGCGCGCGGGTAAGAGCATTGAACATGGTTGACTTGCCGACATTGGGCAGTC
The DNA here is from genome assembly GCA_024207135.1 of Arthrobacter sp. C2. Taxonomy (GTDB): domain Bacteria; phylum Actinomycetota; class Actinomycetes; order Actinomycetales; family Micrococcaceae; genus Paeniglutamicibacter. Next base: position 1,520,038 of record CP042428.1, read on the forward strand.
CGACGATTCCGATTGTAAGAGCCACGGGAATAGAGTCTACCGGGGAAAAACCGTCGGTGCTTGCTGGGATGATTTGTCCATGGATGCTTTGGTCTGGGTGGCGGCCCTCTGCTCGCTGGTTGTTGGGTTCGTCTTGGGTGTTGTTGCGTGGTGGTACGTGAACCGGAAACCGCGGGCCGCGGCCATTTCCGCCGCCGGCTCTGCACGCGACGAGCTGGCCCGGACCGCACAGCTGCTGGCCGGGGCGCAGGCGCAGGTCTTGGAATTGCGCGACCGCGTTGCCGAGGAACGCCTGCGCGGCAGCGAGGACCAGTCCGTGCTCCATGCCCTGGCACCGGTGGCGGAGCAGCTGCGCCAGGTCAGGGCGCAGGTCTCGGTGCTGGAGAGGGACCGCGTCGAACAGTTCGGGCAGCTGAGCGAGCAGCTGGTGCATGCCGCGGCCAACGATGCCGAGCTGTTGCGCGCCACCGGATCGCTGGCCGCCGCGTTGGGCAACAACTCGGTGCGCGGCACCTGGGGCGAGGCGCAATTGCGCCGCGTCGTGGAGGCCGCCGGCATGCTGGCGCACGTGGACTTTTCCGAGCAGCTGCGCACCGGCGAGGGCCTGCGCCCCGACATGGTGGTGAGGCTGCCGGGGAACAAGCTGATCGTGTTGGACGCGAAGGTGCCGCTGGCGGCCTACCTGAAGGCGCAGCAGCTTTCGGCCTCCCTCGATGCCCCCTCCCGGGCCCGGGCCAAGGAATCGATGAAAGAGCATGCCAAGGCGTTGCGCCTGCACGTCGATGCGCTGGCCTCCAAATCCTACTGGAATGCGGTTGCGGGCAGCCCGGAATTGGTGGTGTGCTTCCTTCCCGCCGAGTCGTTCCTGGCCGACGCGCTGGCCGCGGACCCCTCCCTGCTGGACCACGCCTTCGGTAAGAACGTCGCCCTGGCCTCCCCCGCCACGCTGCTGGCGATGCTCAAGGGGCTGGCGTTCGCCTGGCGGCAGGAGCTGCTGACCGAGAACGCGCGCGAGCTTTTTGTGCGCTCGCGCGAACTCTACGAACGGCTCGGGACCATGGGCGGGCACGTGGCCAAGCTGGGATCCTCATTGCGTTCCAGCGTGGAGAAGTACAACGCATTCGTCGGGACCCTGGAATCGCGGGTGCTGCCCAGTGCCCGGCGCATCCGGGACCTGGACCCGGGGCTCGGTGACGAACACGATCCGGCCGCCGCGTTGCATGGGCTGCCGGTCATCGAGGGGACCCCGCGCGCGCTCGGTGCCGGGGAGTTCCTCGAGCACCTGGACGCGGGTGGCCGGCAGGACCCGGACGGGGCCGATGCCGATGACGGATTCGGCGACGGGCGCGTCGATGGCCCGCTGACGCCGTTGACGCGGCGCGAGGCCAAGAAGGGCCAGGCCGGCGGTTAAGCGGGTGTGGCGTGGGGCTCCACCGGATGGTGGGGCTCCACGCCACTGGCTTCGCGCCGCAACGCCAAGGTGCGCTGCGGGACGTGCCTAGCTGCTGATGTCGGACTTGGTGATGCGCCCGCCCGGCCCGCGGGAATCGTCGCCGGCTTCCTTGAGCTTGGCGCGGATCTCCTTGGGCAGCGAGAAGAGGATGTCTTCCTGCGCCGTGGTGACTTCCTCGACGCTGCCGTAGCCGTAGTCGGCCAGCAGCGCGAGCACGTCGCGCACCAGGACCTCGGGCACCGAGGCGCCGGAGGTCACCCCGACGGTGGCCACGCCCTCGAACCAGGTCTCGTCGACCTCCGAGGCGTAGTCCACGCGGTGGGCGGCCTTCGCGCCGTATTCCAGGGCAACCTCCACCAGGCGCACCGAGTTGGAGGAGTTCGAGGAACCGACCACGATGACCAGGTCGCTCTTCGGGGCGATGGCCTTGATCGCATCCTGGCGGTTGGTGGTCGCGTAGCAGATGTCGTCGCTGGGCGGATCCTGCAGCTTGGGGAAGCGGGCGCGCAGGCGGCGGACCGTCTCCATGGTCTCGTCCACGGACAGGGTGGTCTGCGAGAGCCAGATGAGCTTGTCGGGGTTGGAGACCTCGATGGTGTCGGCCTCGTCGGGGTTGTTCACGATCTGCGTGTGGTCCGGGGCCTCGCCGTAGGTGCCTTCGACCTCTTCGTGGCCTTCGTGCCCGATCAGCAGGATCTCGTAGTCCTCCCGGGCGAAGCGCACCGCTTCCTTGTGCACCTTGGTGACCAGCGGGCAGGTGGCGTCGATGGTGCGCAGGCCGCGGTCAGCGGCGGACTGCACGACCGCCGGGGAGACGCCGTGGGCGGAGAAGACGACCAGGGCGCCCTCGGGGACTTCCTCGTTTTCCTCCACGAAGATCGCGCCGCGGGCCTCAAGGGTGGAGACCACATGGAGGTTGTGCACGATCTGCTTGCGGACGTAGACCGGTGCGCCGTAGTGCTCCAACGCCTTTTCCACCGCGATGACGGCCCGGTCGACGCCGGCGCAGTAGCCGCGCGGGGCGGCCAGCAGGACGTGGCGTTCCCCGCTCACGGGCGCCGCGGCGGCGATTTCTGCCGGGGAGCGGCGGGAGCGCGGGATGGTGGGCATCGGAAGGGAGACCTGAACGGTGGAACTGGTAGCCATGGGTCCAAGTCTACTGGGGTGCGCAAAATCGGCGGGCGGCTTTCCGCCACCGGCCTAGCCGCGCGGGCCGGCGTCCGGAGTGCGCGAGGCCAGCCATGCCCATCCGGCGCCGCCGAGCATGGCGATGATGCCGCCGGTGGCAAGGATCGTGGTGGCCGCACCGAATTCCCCCGCCACCCCGGCCACGAGCCTGTCGGTGACCAGGCCCTGGAGGTTGGCTGTCCCGTCTTCGGTGCCGGCCGAGCCCAGGGATCCGACCCACAGGCGGGTGGCTGTGCCCAGCAGCAGGGCCGCGGCCCCGCCGGCGAGCAGTGCCCAGGGGCGTGTCCGTCGGGTGGCAAGCAGCATCCCGGCCGCCGCAGCCAGCACCGCGCCACCGAGCATCCAGCTGGCACCGCGTGCCAGCGACAGCCAGTTGTTCAGGGTTGCGGTGGGCAGCTGGTCCGCCCGCGGCCACCCGGTGTCAAGGAGCACGGGCGTGGCGGGGATCGCCTCGGGCAGCACGGCACCGAGGGCGGAGCCCTGCAGGGACGCGTGCAAGGTCCCGTAGCCCGAGCCCAGCAACGGGGCGAGGTCCAGGTGCAGGGTGACTTGTTCGGCCTCCGCGGGGCTTCCCGCCGCGGGGCTTCCCGACCCTGGGTCCTGCGCCGCCTGCAGCCGTGCGGTGAAGTCGGCGCGGGCCGACTCGATGGTCGCGTCCCACGCGGGCCGGAAGGACGGGTCCTCGAGCAGGGCGCCGCCGGCGGTGGCGATCGCGCTTTCCAGCGGCCCGGCCAGGATCTGCGGGACGGCCGTTAGGGCGGTGATGCGGGCCGCGAGTTCGGTGCCGAGCGTGCCGGGCAGGACCCGGCGCAGCTCGGGGTCCGAGGCCAGCGGGCCAAGGATCGACTGCAGCGGGCCGGGAGTGTCGGCCAGGCGGGCTGCGGCGGAGCCGAGCATCGCCGCGGAGCCCAGCAGCACGGCAAGGACCATCAGGACGATCGCGGCGGTGTTGCGGATGGTGGTTTGCATGGCTGTGGCGCTCCTGGTGGTCTTCCGGTCGGTCCCGGGCCGGGCGGTGTTTCCCCGCCGTCTGCGTTTTGTCCCACGTTACTGCTTGAATGGACTTGGTGTGGTTGCAAAACCGGTGCCGCCGCAAATCCCGGCAGCCCGGCAAACCGCCCCTGCAGACCCGGCGGCAAGGAAGGCCCAGCACACGTGGAGCAAGCACAGAAGCAAGACGGTTCGCTGCCGCGCACCGCCGCGGCGACCACGCCCGAGAACCCCTGGCCGCTGCGGGTGCTCAGCGACAAGCTGAAGATCCACATCGAGAACTCCCCCGAATCCTGGGTGGAGGGCCAGCTGCTGGAGGCCAACGTCCGCAACGGGCACGCCTACCTGGTGATGCGCGACGTGGATGCCGACCAGTCGTTCTCGGTGACGGTCTGGGCCTCGGTGATGCGCTCGCTGGACATGCCCCCCGAGGTCGGTTCCCGGGTGGTGGCGCGGGTCAAGCCCAGCTTCTACGCCAAGACCGGCCGGCTCTCGCTGAACGCCTTCGACCTGCGCCCGGTGGGCCTGGGCGACCTGCTGGCCCGCCTGGAGCGGCTGCGCCGGGCCTTGTTCGACGAGGGACTCTTCGACCCGGCACGCAAGCTGCCCCTGCCGCTGCTGCCGAACCGGATCGGGCTGATCACCGGCCGGGACTCGGATGCGGAAAAAGACGTCGTCCGCAACGCCTCGCTGCGCTGGCCGGCGGTGGCCTTCGACATCCGCAACACCGCGGTGCAGGGCGTCAACGCCGTCTCCGAGGTCACCGCCGCGCTGCGCGAGCTGGACGCGAACCCGGACGTCGATGTGATCATCATCGCCCGCGGCGGCGGCGCGCTCGAGGACCTGCTTCCGTTCAGCTCCGAGGACCTGGTGCGCGCGGTCGCCGCCTGCAGCACCCCGGTCATCTCCGCCATCGGCCACGAGGCCGACCGACCGATCCTCGACGACGTGGCCGACGTGCGCGCCTCCACCCCCACCGATGCCGCCAAGCGCGTGGTGCCGGACCTGGCCGAGGAGCTGGCCAACCTGGCGATGGCGCGCAACCGCTTGGACCGGGCCGTGCGGGGGAACGTGGAGCGCGAGGCCCAGCGCCTCGCCTCGCTGCGGGCCCGCCCGGTGCTGGCCAACCCCGAATCCATGGTCCAGTTGCGCCGCGAGGACGTGGTGCGCCTGGGCCAGCGCAGCACCCTGGCGATGCGTTCGGCGCTGGCGCGCGGCCACGACTCCATCGGGCACCTGCGCGCGCAGGTCCGCGCACTGTCCCCGCAGCAGACCCTGGACCGCGGCTACGCGGTGGTGCAGCTCGACGACGGCGGCATCCTCCGCTCCGCCGCGGATGCACCGGCGGGCGCCGGGATCCAGGTGCGCCTGGCCCGCGGCCGCCTGGCCGCAACCGTCACCAACAGCCACTCCCCGGAAGAAGGATGAACCCCATGAACACCGAAGCAGCAAACACCGACATCGCCACGCTGAGCTACGAGCAGGCCCGGGAGGAACTGGTGGCCGTGGTCGCGCAGCTCGAGGCCGGGGCCGCAACCCTCGAGCAGTCCCTGGGGTTGTGGGAGCGCGGCGAGGCGCTGGCCGCCCGCTGCGAGGCCTGGTTGCAGGGCGCCACCGCGCGCCTGGATGCCGCCCGCGAGCCCAACGGGCCCTCGGCGCCCGCGTCCTGATCCGGCGCCGGCGCCGGCCCGGAGAGGGTCCGGCGCCGGTCCCGTTGGCGCCCGGTGCCGGGAAGCTGCCGGCGCTAGGAGGCGGCCAGGCGGCGCTGTTGCTCTTCCACGTCGAAGTCGGCTGCAGGCCACTGCGGATCGATGCCCTTTAGCGCCTGGGCGAGCAGGGTCGCCACCGCCAGCCGGGCGTACCACTTCCGGTCCGCGGGAACCACGAACCAGGGCGCTTCCGGGGTGTGGGTGCGCCGGATCGCGGTCTGGTAGGCGTCCATGTACTCGTCCCACACCTCGCGCTCGTCGATGTCGGCGGGGTTGAACTTCCAGTGCTTGTCCGCCCGCTCCAGCCGCTCGGCCAGGCGCGCACGCTGCTCGTCCTTGGAGATGTGCAGCATGACCTTGATGACGGTGGTGTCCTTGTCCGCCAGCTGCGCCTCGAAGTCGTTGATGGCGCCGTAGCGGCGCTCGATCTCCCCGGCCGGCGACAGGCCCCTGACCTTGTGGATCAGCACGTCCTCGTAGTGCGAGCGGTCGAAAACTCCGATGAATCCGGCCTGGGGCAGCGCCCGGTTGATGCGCCAGAGGAAGTCGCGCTTGGCCTCCGCGGCCGTGGGCGCCTTGAAGGCGCTCAGCTGCACGCCCTGCGGGTCGACGGCGCCGATGACGTGGCGCACGATGCCGCCCTTGCCCGCGGTGTCCATCGCCTGGAGGATGAGCAGGACCTTGGCCGGGGCGCCGGCGCGCGAGGCGGCATAGAAGCGTTCCTGCAGCTCGCCGAGTTCGCGTCCCACCAGGGCCAGGTCGCGGGTGCCGCTGGCCTTGTCCCCGGTGTAGCCCGGGGTCGAGGACGGGTCGACGCCGGCCAGCTCGAAGTCCGCGGAGGCCGCAAGCGCGGGGCCCACGGCATCGGCGAAGGGAACGGGGCGTGACTTGGACTTCTGCTTCTTGCTCATGGCTGCAACCTTCATGCTCGGGGCTTGTGGAGATCAGCGTACGGCATGGGCATTAACAACCTGCGCAGGCGGACCGCGGCAGTCGGTGGTGTCTGCGTGGGCATCCCGGGGCGGGCGGGAACGCCAGGGGGCGCGTTCCTTCCCCGCCGTCGGCTTGGGAAGGAACGCGCCCCCGGGAGGGCCGTGCGGCGGGCCTAGACGCTGAGCTTGCCCTCGCGCAGCTCCGCCAGGAACTCGGCAATGCGCCCGATCGCGTCCTGCAAGTCGCGCACCGCCGGCAGGGTGACCAGCCGGAAGTGGTCCGGGGCGACCCAGTTGAACGCGGTGCCCTGGGTGATGAGCATCTTCTGCCGCTTGAGCAGTTCCAGGGCGAAGTGCTCGTCGTCGTGGATCGGGTAGATCTCCCGGTCCAGCTTCGGGAACAGGTACATCGCGCCCTTGGCCTGCTGCACCGAGACGCCCGGGATCTCGTTGAGCAGCGTGAAGGCGGTGTCGCGCTGTTCCTTCAGCCGCCCGCCGGGCAGGATCAAGTCGTTGATCGACTGGTAGCCGCCCAGCGCGGTCTGGATCGCGTGCTGGCCCGGCACGTTGGCGCACAGGCGCATGTTGGTCAGCAGGTTGATGCCCTCGATGTAGTCCTGGGCCAGGTGCTTGGGCCCGGAGATGGCCATCCAGCCGGAGCGGAAGCCGCAGACCCGGTAAGCCTTGGAGAGCCCGGAGAAGGTCAGCACCAGCACGTCGTCGGCCAATGCCGCGGTGTTGATGTGCACCGCGTCGTCGTAGAGGATCTTCTCGTAGATCTCGTCGGAGAACACGATCAGCCTGTGCTTGCGGGCCAGTTCCAGGATGCCTTCGAGCGTGGACTTGGGGTACACCGCGCCGGTGGGGTTGTTGGGGTTGATCACCACGATGCCCTTGGTGCGGGCGGTGATCTTCGCTTCCATGTCCGCCAGGTCCGGCAGCCAGCCCTCTTCCTCGGTGTTGAGGTAGTGCACCGGGGTGCCGCCGGCCAGCGAGACCGAGGCGGTCCACAGCGGGTAGTCGGGGGCCGGGATCAGCACCTCGTCGCCGTTGTTCAGCAACGCGTTCAGCGACAGGGTGATCAGCTCCGAGACCCCGTTGCCCAGGTAGACGTCGTCGACGCCGATGGTTTGGATGCCGCGGGTTTGGTAGTACTGCGAGACCGCGGTGCGGGCGGAGAAGATGCCGCGGGAGTCCGAGTAGCCCTGCGCGTTGGGCAGGTTGCGCATCATGTCCACGAGGATCGCGTCGGGGGCCTCGAAGCCGAAGGGCGCGGGGTTTCCGATGTTCAGCTTGAGGATGCGCTGGCCCTCGGCCTCCATGCGCTGGGCGTGTTCCAGCAGCGGCCCGCGAATGTCGTAGAGCACATTGTGGAGTTTCGTGGACTGCTTGAATTCTGGCATGTTCTACTTTCTCATTGGGGGCCGGGGGCGTGCCTGCACTGTGAGCAAGCCAACTCGCGGCCTGCGGCGAATGTGAAGCCGCGGCGTCATCTGGGGTTGGTGACCAGTGCCTTGTCGGTGAGCCAGTCGTCGGCGGCCTTGGGCGGTTCCAGCGCGTCGCGGCCGGTGACCATGCGGTTGAGGTTCAGCAGGTCTTCCTGCTTCAGCGCGGAGCTGAGCCTGTTGATGGCCTTGACCGCGTCCTGCCCCACCCCGTCGGTGGTGATCAGCGGCGTGATGGATTCGGGGGCGAAGAGCTTTTCGGCGCCCTGGAGCACCACCAGCGCGTTGTCCGGGATCCCGGCGTTCTCCAGGGTGGTGGCCTGGATCTGGACCTCGTCGCTGATCACCGGCAGCACCCCGCGGCCCTGCGCGTCGCTCAGCTCGATGACGGCCTTGGGGTGGCAGGCGAGCTTGGCCGCGAGCTGGGAGGTGAGTTCCGCCTTGATGCCGCCGGCGATGCCGAACTCCAGCTGCGGGCACAGCGGGGCGAGCTCGGAGGTGTTCACCAGCCGGTCCCCCGCGCTGGTGGCGGCCGTGAGCACCAGGGTGCCGGTGCGTTCGGCGTCGGCCGATTCCAGCACGGCGAAGCCCTTCAGTGCCAGGGCGTGCAGCTCCCGCTTGGTTTGTGCGGCATCCAGGTCCCCGGGGGCAGCGGAGGCGTTTCCCGCGGAGGTGTCGGGGCCGGCGGTGGCGTCCGCGGACGCGGCGGCGGAGGTCCCGGACGCCGAGGCATCCGCGCCGTGCGCACCGGGCAGCTTGCCCAGGGCGGTGAGCAACCGGCTGGATCCCGCGGCGGTGAAGTCGGCCCGTCCTGCCAGGACCTCGCCGACCGGATCGGTGGCCGGGTCGGCCATCCGCGCATCGATGCCGGCGTCGGCCAGCATGTCCCGGTAGGCATGGCCCAGTGCCTGGGAGGTGGCGTCGGGGCCCTGGACCAGCACCAGCTCGCGCGTCGTGGCGGCCTGCGAGGTGGTGACCTCGGTGCTTGAGGTGCAGGCGGCAAGGGACAGCAGCGCCGCGCCGAGGCCCAAAAGGCCCCAGGGGCCGGTGGTGCGACTCATTTGGTGCTTTCCTTGTGCAGGTTTTCCCGGTACAGCGCGATGGCCGCATCCACGCGCTCGACGCGGTTCAGCGAGGAGACTTCTTCCAGGGGGAACCAGGCGGCCTGGCTGGTGGTGCCGTCGGCTTCGTGGCGCAATTCCCCCGAGGTGACCGAGGCGGAATAGAGCACCGCCACGGTTTGCATGGGGTGCTCGGTGCCGCTGTAGCGCTTGTGCGCGGGGATCACCCCGGAGTCCACCGACAGCAGGTCGTCGATGCGCACCCGGTACCCGGTTTCCTCCTCGACCTCGCGGACCGCTCCGTCGGCGATCGCCTCGCCGAGCTCCACTCCCCCGCCGGGCAGCGTCCAGCGCGGCACGAATTGCGGGTCGCGGCCGCGCATGTCCCACAGCGCCAGCAGGATCTCGCCGTCGCGGACCACCACGGCATAGGCGGCCAGCCGGGTGTCGAAGCCGCGGTGGACCGGGGGTTCAGGGGTAGTCATTGTTCCATTTTAGGGTGTCGCCGGCGGAATCCCGGGGTCCAAATCTCCCGAACAACGGGCAACTGTGATGGAATATCAGCATGGCACCTTCAACTTTTCCGCAACAACCCGTTGATCTTGACGCAGTTGACCGTCGGATTATTCAGGAATTGGTCAATGATGCGCGCATAAGCAATGCGTTGTTGGCGCAGCGGACCGGGATCGCACCCTCGACGGCGCTGCTGCGCACCCGTGCACTGGTCGAACGCGGGGTGCTCACCGGGTACCACGCGGAGGTCAGCCTGCCGGCGGTCGGGCGCAGCGTGCAGGCGCTGATCTCGGTGCGGTTGCGCGTGCACGACCGCGTGCTGATCGACAAGTTCACGCAGAAGATGCCGCAGCTGCCGGAGGTGCTCTCGATGTTCCACACCTCCGGGGTCACCGACTACCTGTTGCACATTGCGGTGAGCTCCACCGAGGCCCTGCGCGACTGGGTGCTGGACAACCTGGCCACCGACGAGTCGGTGGGGCACACCGAAACCACGTTGGTCTTCGGGCACCACAAGGGCGCCGGCGGACCGATCCCGGAGGAACCCGGCCAGGTTCCGGCCGAGCACCGGGCCGGCGCCCGCTAGGCACCGAGGCCCCGCGCAGGGATCCACGAGGCCGGCATGCACCGGTCCGCGCCGGTTAGACGCCGGCTAGGTGCCTGCTAGGCGCGGGAGTCGGCGCGGCGCACCAGCGCCTCGACGACCCGCAGCCGGGCCTCGGCCACCTGCAGCCAGCGTTCTTCGCCCAGGCCGCGGGACCCGGCAATCAACGTCAGCGCGACCGCGGCGGAGCGGGCCCACAGGGCGCGTGGGTCCACGCAGCGTTCGAAGACCGCGGCAAAACGCTCCAGGGCGGCCCCGGCGCCGTCGTTCTTCTCCCCCAGCGTGGGCAGGATTGCCAGGTGTCCGAGCAGGCAGGCGAGGTCATCGACCCGGTATCCGGGCCCCAACGAGTCCAAATCCAACAGCGCGGAGATCTTCCCGCCGTCCAACAGGATGTTCGCGTCGTAGAAGTCCCCGTGGGCCGGCACCTGCTCCCCGCGGTCGGAGGCGGCTAGATGGGCCTCGATCCGCCCGGTGAGCTCCTCGATCCGTTCGGCGCGATGCGGCAGGGCGAGGGTCGCTGCCTGCTGGTAGCGCCTGGTCGAATCGCTCCAGGCCCCCCTGGGCTTCAGCGCCATGGCCGACCCGGGCAGGGCCTCGAGCAGGGAAATGAAGTCCCGGGGGTCCAGGTCCGCTCCTGCGTGGGGCCGGATGGCCGCGGACAGCGACTCCCCGCGCCCGGCCTCCAGGGCGAGGATGCCGGCGATCTCCGGCCCCAGCACCGGGGGCACCGGAACCGGGGTTCCGGCCAGCAGCCGGTGGCGGAGGTTCAGGGCCTCGATCGCCGGGGGCCGGCCCACCTTCAGGTAGATCGTCCGGTCGATGCGCAGCGGGCCGCGCGTGGTGAAGGTCGCCCGCAACACCGCGCGGCGCAGCGGCCGGTACGCGACGGTCTTGAGCTTGGTGAGCAAGTCCCCCTCGCCCCAGGTTTCCTGCACGAAGGCCCGGTCCGCGGCCCGGACCAGGGCCGGGAGCCTGGGGTCGCGGGGGTGGATCCAGCCGCTGACGAGGACCCCGGGGGTGCGGTGGGTGCCAAGGACGCTGGTGGCGGCGACTCCCGGGACGGTGATCGCCTCGGTGCTCACGCCCAGTTCGTTGAACCCGGTGCCCGCGGGCATGCGGTACATCGCGCTGATCCCGGCGCCGGGACGGTGCTGGATGCGCAGCCGGTTGGCCTCGTAGTCCCAGTTTCCGGTGGGCACGCGCCCGCCCAGCCGGCGCACCAGCTCGGGGATGGCGGCGGGCAGGGCGGCAAGTTCCCGGGCGTCGGCATCGATGTTCCCTGCCGCGTCGGTAAAGGCGTGCGCGGGGCCGGATTCGCCGGCGGTCATCGGGTCACCCGGTGGACCAGGTCAGGCGCGGCGACGCTGCATGACGTCGTCGAGGTTGATGCGGTCGGCGGCCTTCTCGGTGCGCGGGGCGCGGGGGCCGTTGGCCGCCGATGCTTCGGCGGCGGTCTTCGGCGCGGTCGAGGGTGCGGATCCGGCCGACGGGGCCGGTGCTGCGGGGGTCGCTTCGGCCGCCGGAACCACGGGGGTTGCCGGGACCACGGGAAGGGTGGCAATCGAGGAATCGGCGGACGCGGAAGCGTTGGCGGAGCCGGTGGCCTCGGCCAGGCGCGCGGCGGCCTCCTGGGAGCGCAGCGTCGCGTTGGACGATGCCTGGGGCGCCTCGGCGGCTTCCAGCGGGGCCGGGGCCTGGCGCTTGGCGGTGTTGGCCACGACGTACTGCGGCAGCGGGACCTCGGTGGGCTCCCAGCCCTCGGGCCGCTGGACCGCTGCCCCCTTGTGGGCGATGCGCAGCGCCTCGGCGCGCAATTCCTGGACCGTCAGCCGCGGGGCGCGCTTGTTGGAGTTCGGCTGGGCGTCGAAGACCACGGCGGTCTTCTTCACCGGTTCGCTCACCGGGGTGCGGCCGGTTTCCATGGCACGGGTGCGCGTGGCATCCAGGCGGGCCAAGAGCTTCTTGCGCCGGTCGCGCACGGCCAGGCCGCGCAGCGTGGAGAAGCTGGCCAGGCCCACGAGCAGGGCGATCAGCGGCACCCAGCCGGAGACCACCGAAACCAGGGCGAGCACCCCGCCGATGAGCAGGGTGGGAACGGCGAGGCATCCGAGCAGTGCAACGGCCAGGCGGTCGTAGAAAATCCGCAAGGGCGCCTGCGCAGCCGGACGTGACGCGGCTGAAGCGTTGGATGCTACCGGTGCCATGTTGCTCCTTCGTCGGCTGGCGACTGACTTCTTTGTGGCGGATCCGCCCGGCCCAGTGTCCTGGTGGCCGGTTTACCCCGTCGCGGCGGTTCACTGGCGGTGCCTCGGCCCCGCTCGCGCAGGTTGCTGCGGGGTTTGGCTCACCAATGTGAAACGTCCACGTCAACCACATTAAGCATGCAAGCGCGTGCGATGCCGCATTCGACCCGGTGTGTCTGGCAATACTCTGGCCAAAATCGGGATTTCGGGGTGTTTGGGGGGCTTGTGTCGCTATTGCGTCATGCCCAGCCACCGATTGAGCATCCCGCCCGGGACCTCGGGCGCGGTCAGCGCGAAACTGCGGTGGTCGGCCCAGTTTCCGTTGATGTGCAGGAAGTCCTTGCGCAGCCCCTCGTCGCGGAAGCCCAGTTTCTCCACCACGCGCAGGCTCGGGCCGTTCTCGGGGCGGATGTTGATTTCGATCCGGTGCAGGCCCATCGCCTTGAAGCAGTGGTCCACCGCCATCGCCACGGCCTCCGGCGCGATGCCCTCCCCGGCGTGGCGCACGTCCACCCAGTAGCCGATGGATCCGCTGCGCGCAGCACCCCACATGATCGAGGAGACGGTCAGCTGGCCGACGATCGGGGCGTGCTTGGAGTGCAGCGACGGAAGGGCGATGGCCCAGGGCAGGCACTGGCCCAGGCGTGCGGAACGGTTCTGCGTGGAGACCATCTGCCCGAAGTCAGCCGGGTAGCCGGCCCCCTCGGGCAGGGTCGCGTCCCAGGGGGTCAGCCACTGCTCGTTGGTGCGGCGCAAATGCATCCATTCGGCCTTGTCGCGGCGGCGCATCGGGCGCAGCACCACGCGCGGGCCCTGCACCGTGACGGGCCAGTGGCGATCGAATTCGGACATGTCAACAATCCTAGCGATGCGCGGGCCCCGCGCATGCACCGCCCCGGGGCCCGCGGCGGCGGGGCTAGACTGTGGATCGTGACACAGATGAACTCCAAGGACGAGGTGAGGAACCGGTTTCGTGCCCGACGCCGGGACATGGGAGCGGCGGAGCGCGCCGCCGAAATGGCCTTGCTCACCGAGCACCTGCTGCCGTGGCTTGAGGCCAATGCACCGCGCCGGGCCGTGACCTGCTTCCTGTCCTACGGCGCCGAGCCGCCCACCGAGGCCCTGCTGGCCCGGCTCCATGCGGCCGGCTACACGATCCACGTGCCGATCTGCGAGCCGGGGCGGCAGCTGTCCTGGACGCGCTGGCACCCCGGCGTCGAGATGGCCCGCAGCGCGGTCGGACCCATCGACGAGCCCGTCGGTGAGCGCTTCGGCCCCGGGCTGATGGAGCAGGTCGATGTGATCCTGGTGCCCGCGCAGGCGGTTGACGCCAACGGGGAGCGGCTGGGGCAGGGCGGCGGCTACTACGACCGCTTCATCTCCGCGCTTCCCGGGCCCGGCAAGCGCCCGAAGCTGGTGAGCATCGTGTTCGAGCACGAGTTCGTCGCGGCCGGGCAGATCCCCGTCGAGCCCTTCGACCAGCGGGTCGAGGCCGTCGTGCTGCCCTCCGGGGTGCGTAACCTCACCCGGTAGCCGCGGGCGGGTGCGTTAGAATTGGTGCAGGTGGACGCCCTCGGGCGCCCGCACTCCCCCATCAACAGTCGCTTGCCCGGGTGCCGTGCCGTGCCGCTTTGCTGCCCCGGCGGCCCGCGCCATGCACGCACTGCCCGTGCGAAAGGATCGATATGCCTACCTATGTTTACGCCTGCAAGGACTGTGGCCACGGCCTGGAGGTCGTCCAGTCGTTCACCGACGAGGCACTGACCGTTTGCCCCGAATGCCAGGGCGCCCTGCGCAAGAAGTTCAACAGCGTCGGCGTGGTCTTCAAGGGCTCGGGCTTCTACCGCAACGATTCGCGTTCGACCACCAGCTCCAGCACCCCGGCCGCCGCCGACACCAAGGCATCCGCGCCGGCTCCTGCCGCGGCACCGGTTTCCGCGTCGGCCTCCGCGTCGGCTTCGGCCTAGGCTTCTTCCCCGGCGGGCCGCGGCGCACTTCCTCGCACAGGGACTTCGCCCCGGCCGCTCGTATCACCGCTTCGCCATGGGCTCCATCCGTTTGGGTGGGGCCCATGAGTTGCTTAAGGCATGTCCCTTTTTCGCCGCTCCGCCATGGCCCGCCCGTCCACCGCCACCCGGGTGCCCCGCCGCACCGGCCCTGAGCTGTTCGCCAAGTACCGCAGGCACCTTGCCGCGGCGCTGCTGATGCTCTCGCTGGCCGTGTCCCTGGCGGTGCTGGCCCCCGACACCGAGGAACGCGTCGAGGTGCTGGTCGCCGCGCACGACCTGCCGGTTGGCGCCGCGCTGCGCGAAGGCGACCTGCGCCGCCAGCCGGTGGCGCGCTCGCTGGTGCCCGCAGGCACCTCCGACCGCCAGCCCCCGGCGGCCGGGTCGCGGCTGGCGATACCCGTGCCCGCCGGCACCCCGGTGCTGCCCGGCATGGTCATCGGGCCCGGGCTGCTGGCCGGGCTGGCCCCGGGGTCGGTGGCCGTGCCGCTGCGGCTGGACGACGAGCAGACCGCGTCCCTGGTGCGGGCGGGCCAGCTGGTCGATGTGGTGCTCACCGAGGGCAACGGGTTCGAGACCAAGCTGGTCTCCCGGGTGCTCGCGCGGGCCGTGCCGATCCTGTGGACCGGGGCCCAGGCGCAGCCGGACGGGCAGGCGCCGTGGTCGGTGGCCGCGGGATCGGGCCAGGGCGGGCTGATCGTGGTGGGTGCCGGTCCGGGCAGTGCCGAGCAGCTTTCCACCGCGGCGCAGCGCGGCAAGGTATCGGTGGTCCTGGTCAACCCGTAGGCGGGCGGGTCAGTCCCAGTGCGGCGGGCGCTGGGCCTTCATCCAGTCGCCGAGGTCGTCGTCCGCATCTCCCCAGCGCCGCGGGTCGTCGTCCGCGGCGCGCTGTTCCAGGACCGGGCCGGTCCCCGGGGCATCCGGCTGCTTCGCCGGCGTCGCTTTTTGGGTGCCGGGTGCCGCTTCGGGGCGGCCGGCACCGTGGGGCAGCCGGAAGACCCCGACCAGCGTCGATTCGCTGACCTGCTGGGGCGGGGCGGTGAAGCGCCGCGGCTTTTTCCGCCGCGGCGCGTCGTTAGCGGCGGGCATGGCTAGGCATCGGCCAGGTCCGAGGCGCGGGTGCCGGGGCCCGCGGCGTTCGGGGCCGCGGAACCGGGGGTCCCGGAGGACCGGGAACCCTGCCCCGGGCCACCCGCGGGCGCGGCATTGGCGCCGGCGCCGGCGCCCTCGTCGGTGCCCTCGAGGCCCAGGAAGCCGGCCAGCATGTTGGCGACCTTGTCGGGGTCGGAGAACACGTCGATGGTCCACAGCGGCACATAGCGCCAGCCCAGGGCCTCGAAGAGCTGCGGACGCAGGCGGCTGCGCTCGCGCACCGACAGTTCCCGGTAGCCCTGGGTGCCGTCGTACACCACGGCCAGCGGCACCGCGGTGCCGTTGCCGGTGACATCCAGCGCGTGCGCGGCGATGTCCAGCACGCCGCGGTAGTGCTGGGTGACGATGGCCCCGCGCTCGGAGAGCCGCGACATCAGGTCGGTGACCAGCGGGTCCTGCAACGGGGTGGCGGTGGCGGACATGCCCGAGTCCCCGCCGAGCACCCGGCCGAAGAGCTCCAGGAAGCGGTAGGCGCCGAAGCGCATCCGCGACAGGTCCATGTCCTGCGGGCGCAACGCCGAGACCAGCACCATCGACTCCCGCGCCCGGGTCACGGCGTTGACGAACAATTCGTCGCCGCCGGCCACCGAGAGCGCGCCGAAGTCGTGCACCGCCTTGCCGTGGGTGGTCCGGCCGTAGCCCAGCGACAGGATGATCGAGTCGCGCTGCAGTCCGGCCAGCCTGTCGACGCTGGTGACCAGGAAGCGCTCCTTGGCGGCGCGGAAGTGCTTCGTCGCCCACGGGTGGTTGGGCAGCTGCACGCGGATGCCCTCGGCGATCGCGGCGGCGTGCCGGCGGTTCCCGGCGACCACGGCCAGGGTCTGCTCGCCGCGCCTGGCCAGGTGGGTGAAGACCAGGTCCACGACGCGCTGGACCTCCGCGACGGTGGTCGCCACCGATTCGCCGTCTGCGCCCAGGGACCCGGTGCCGTCCATCACGTACTCGGCCTTCAGCGCCGGCGTGCCGGCACCCAGCGAGCGGGCGGCAGGCAGCCGGGAGAGCGAGTCGGCGTAGAAGTCGTGCGAGAGGGACTCGGTCAGCCCCTCGTCGATGCCCCGGTAGGCGGTGGCCAGCCGGCACAGCGGCAGCACCCCCTGCAGGGATTCCATCGCGGAGATCGGGGCGGGTTCGATGCGCGCGTGCGCGGTCGGGTCCACCGAGACCTCGAACGGGTTCGGGGCGCCCATCATGGTGTCGCCGAACGCGATGACCTGCTTGGAGCGGGAGATCGAGCCGAGCACCGAACGCAGCGACAGCGAGTCGGCGTCGAGCAGGATCACCGCGTCGAATTCCATTCCGGCCGGGACCGTGGCGGGGATCAGCAGCGGGGAGCCGACCCACACGGGGCACAGCGAGTTCAGCAGCGCGTCCCCCAGGGCCTCGAGGTCCGAAACCGCCGGTTCCCCGTCCTTGAGCATGGCGCGCAGCTCGCGGGAGGCCGCGCGGTGGTCGGCCAGCGCCGCCTTCCAGTTCTTGGCCAGGGCCCAGCGCAGGCGCGAGGCGCCGGAGGCCACGTGCGCGGAGTCGGCCAGCCGGTACTCGGCCTCGAGCCGGCGCAGCTTCTCCCCGTCGTTCATCGCCAGGAAGTCGTCGCCGGAGATCATGGCCTCCAGCGCCGACTGCCACCAGGCCAGGTCCAGTTCCGCGGGCACGGCGCCGGGGGCGACGTTGCGTGCCCGGAAGTCGTCCATCAGCTCGCCCAGGCCGTGTTCGGCCAGCTGCTCGGTGATCAACGTGCGTTCGGGCAGCTGGGCCAGCTCGCCCTGGTGCTCCAGCAGCTTGCCCATGCGCTCGAGCAGCGTGGCGATGGATTCGTCGCGCAGGTGGGCGCCGGATGCGGCGGGCAGCAGCGTGGCCAGCTTGTCCAGGCGCGCCCCGGCGTCCTGGTATCCGGCGTTGACGTCCAGCAGCCCCGCCGGAACCATCGGGTGGCGCTGGGAGGTGGCGTGGTGGTGCCAGGCCAGGTGCTGTTCCTGAACGGCCTCGAGCGCGGATTGCAGGTCCGAGACGTGCACGCCGGGCCGGACGTAGTCCTTGGCGACCTTGCGCAGCCGCGAGCGGGTCATCGAGCTCATCTCGATGCCGCGTTCCCGGCGCCAGGAGGAGGAGGCGGTGGCGGAGATCAGGTCCTCGACGGACTTGTCGAAGATGTCGGACTCGAACTTGTCCAGCGAGCCGCGCACCGCGACCAGCAGGTCCAGCTGCTCGCCCCACTTGTTGTAGGAGTCGGCCAGGCGGATCTCGGAGTGCGCGGCGACCTTGAGCATGTGGTCGCGCAGGATCGGCAGGTCCCGCTGCAGGCCGGTGACCAGGTCCAGGGCGGTGTCGGTGTCGCGCTTGTTGCGCAGCCGGGCCCCGTACCAGGGGCTGGAGGCCGAGGCGCGCACGAACGCGCCGAGCTCGGCGGCGCGGGTGAGCTTGGCGGCGGTGGCGGTGCGGTCGGTGATCGAGTCGAGCACCGAGCGCTTCAGGCGCACCGTGGTGGCCGGGGCCGGGGACAGCGAGGTGAGCCGGGCCAGTTCCTGCATGGCCCGGTACGGGGAGCAGCCCCAGCGGGCGCGGGTCGAGTGCAGCGAGTGCACGTGCTCCAGCAGGGCGTGGCGGTGGTCGCGCAGCGCGGCGTGCAGCTTGCCCAGCGACGGTTCGGTGGCGCGCTCGTTGCGCAGGATCGCCCGGGTCAGCAGGTTGCGCAGCGCATCGGGGTCGTCCTCCGGGGAAAGCAGCAGCGCGGTGCCGGCCAGATCCAGCTCGGCGAAGCGGGAGACGAATTCCTCGGCGCTGGAGCGGCGCTCGGCCACCACCAGCACGCGCTTGCCCGCGGCGGCGAGCACGCCGGCGGCGTTGAGCGCCGTCTGGGTCTGCCCGCTGCCGGCCGGGGCGCTGATGGCCACCGATTCGCCGGCCTCGATGAGGTCCAGGGCCGCCTGCTGGGATTCGTCGGCATCCAGCAGCAACAGCTCGTCGGCCGGGTCGCGCTGGTCGCTGGTGCGGCGGGGGCTGGTGCCCTGGCGGCCGCCCGCGGCGCCGGCAATCGCCTCGCCGGTGCCCTGGGCGGAATCACGGGTGCGGTTGATTTCCGCGTCGAAGAGCCTGGCCAGCACCGGGTGCTGCAGATCGATGGTGCCGGGGTCGGCCGGATCGGCCAGGTCGGCGAAGGTGGAGATCAGCAGGCGGTGGGCGATGACCATGCCGGAGACGTCGGCGACCTGGGTGCGCAGCGCATCCATGGCGCGGGTCGGGTCGAAGCGGGCGATCGAGTAGGCGGCGGCATTGATACCCTCGACGTCGATGTCCAGGTGGTGCTGGCGCTTGAAGTAGCGCAGCAGGGCGGGCGAGAACTCGGCCCGGCCCATCAGCTGGATCTCGAAGTCGTCCTGGTCCTCGCGCACCGAGAGCACGATGCGCCCGAGCATGATCGGGGCGTTGAATTGTTCGCTGCGGCCCTCGTGCACGGCGCGCCAGTTGGCCTGGCCGGCGGAGAGGTACCCGACGTCGATGCCGCGCTCATCCCAGAGCTCGCGGATCTTCCCGCGCAGGGCATCGGCGGTGCGGCGGGCCGAGTCGTATTGGTCGGAGTCGCGCAGCAGCGTGGAGAGCCGGGTGCGTCGTCCGGCCAGGAACTGGGCCAGCCCCGAGGGGTGCGCATGGGTGATGTCGATGCTGTTGGACACCGAGGGCGCGAACCGCAGCAGCGTGTCGGTCCCCACCCCGGGGCCCAGGGAGTCAACCCACGTGGAGACCAATTCATCTGTGTGTTGCTGGTGCTCTGTCACCATACCGTCCCTTCACCTCTGCCGCGAATGCGACCGCAGCCGCGTGGCGCATTGCCGCACGGATACAGTCAGCCCTTACCAACCTAGTGCAAAACGGGGCTCCGGTGCCGGACCGAAACACGTCCGCACCGGCCCCGTTGCCGCGCGGGGAGCCGGGGCTCCCCGCACATACAGTTCAGGGGGAGCCCCTGGCGTGGGCCTCCCCCTGAACTTTCCCTCCGGCGCCTACGTCCTCGGGCCTACTCCCATTCGATGGTGCCCGGCGGCTTGGACGTCACGTCCAGCACCACGCGGTTGACCCCGTCGACCTCGTTGGTGATCCGGTTGGAGATCCTTGCCAGCAGGTCGTAGGGCAGTCGCGACCAGTCGGCGGTCATCGCGTCCTCGGATGACACCGGGCGCAGCACGATCGGGTGGCCGTAGGTGCGGCCGTCCCCCTGCACGCCCACGGAGCGCACGTCGGCCAGCAGGACGACGGGCATCTGCCAGACTTCCTCGTCCAGGCCGGCGGCGGTCAGCTCGGCGCGCGCGATGGCGTCGGCCTTGCGCAGCAGTTCCAGGCGTTCCTCGTTGACTGCACCGATGATGCGGATGCCCAGGCCCGGGCCGGGGAACGGCTGGCGCATGACGATCTCGGCCGGGAGGCCAAGCTGCTTGCCCACGGCGCGGACCTCGTCCTTGAAGAGCGCGCGCAGCGGCTCGACCAGCTCGAAGTCCAGGTCCTCGGGCAGGCCGCCGACGTTGTGGTGGCTCTTGATGTTGCTGGCGCCCTCGCCGCCGCCGGATTCGACGACGTCCGGGTACAGGGTGCCCTGGACCAGGAACTTCACCGGCTGGCCGGAGTCGGCTGCCTCGGCGAGGATCGCGGTTTCCGCGGCCTCGAAGGCGCGGATGAACTCGCGGCCGATGATCTTGCGCTTGGTCTCCGGATCGGTGACCCCGTCCAGCGCGGTCAGGAAGCGCTCGCGCTCGTCGGCGATGTAGAGCTTGGCGCCGGTGGCGGCGACGAAGTCGGTTTCGACCTGTTCGGCTTCGCCCTCGCGCAGCAGCCCGTGGTTCACGAACACGCAGGTGAGCTGGTCGCCGATGGCGCGCTGCACCAGGGCGGCGGCCACGGCGGAGTCGACGCCGCCGGACAGCCCGCAGATGGCGCGGCCGTCTCCGACCTGCTCGCGGATCTTCTCGACCTGCTCGTCCAGGATGTTGGCTGCGGTCCAGGAGGGGGCCAGGCCCGCGCCGTGGTACAGGAAGTTCTCCAGGACCAGCTGGCCGTGGTCCGAGTGCTTGACCTCGGGGTGCCACTGCACGCCGTAGAGGCGCTTGGCCTCGTTGGCGAACGCGGCAACCGGTGCGCCGGCGGTGGTGGCCAGCACCTCGAAGCCCTCGGGGGCTTGGGACACGGAGTCGCCGTGGCTCATCCAGACGTTCTGGTTTTCCGGCATGCCGGCCAGGATGGAGCGGGCCGCCCCGGATGCGGTGGCATCGGTGGCGCCGTATTCGCGCAATCCGGTTTCGGCAACGACGCCGCCCAGGGCGTTGGCCATGGCCTGGAAGCCGTAGCAGATGCCCAGGACCGGCACACCTGCCTCAAACAGGTCGGCACCGACACTCGGGGCACCGTCGGCGTAAACGCTCGAGGGGCCTCCGGAGAGGATGATTGCCGCCGGGTTCTTGGCGAGAATCTGTTCGGTGGTGAAGGTATGCGGGACGATCTCCGAATACACGTTGGCTTCGCGTACACGCCGAGCAATCAGCTGTGCGTACTGGGCCCCGTAATCGACGACCAGAACCGGCTGTTGCTCTGGGGTGCTGGGAGTGTGGGTCACGCGCCTAAGCTTAGCCGCCCGGGCAGCCCGCTTGCATCTTCAACCGGCCGGGAGTGACGCACGCTACGCGGGACCCCGTCACAGTGCGGCCCGCCGGTGCCCCGGCGCCCTTGCCGCTGCCGCCGATGCCACGACCCCAAGCGGGTCCGGATGGGCTCCGGGAGCATGGCGACGCGGGGTATCAGGTCAACAGGGGAAAGCTGCCGTCGAAGCACCCGCGCCGGAGTTCCGGGTGCCCGGCATCGACCGGGTGCCGCGGGTCGCACCCGTCGATCCAGGCTTCGCCGGCGATGCCGAGCCGCTACGGGAAGTCCGCGCCGTCGAGGTGCTCGCGGAAGTTCGACTCCACGAGCAGGTCCTCCCCCGCGGGGCTCTGCACGACCGCGCCCATGTTCGCGTTCGGGACCGCCGGCACCTGCCAGATGCCCGCCATCCGGCACGGGATGCTCCGAAGAACCTGCTCGATTCGACATCCACCACATCACTCCCGGGCGGGAACGCGGCTGGACGGTCAGTCGGTGAACATCGGCGGGGTGTAGCCGGCGGTGCGCAGCTCGGGATGCCAGTAGAGGTTGCGTTCCGGGTCCCCGCGGGGCTGGCCCGCGCGGCCGACGACGTAGGGAATGCCGTCGATCATTTTCAGCGTGATCAGCCCGGCATGGATCATCAGGTGGTGGTGCTGGCAGGTATTTGCGCCGTTGTCGACGCTGGTCTCCCCGCCCTCCTGCCAGGGCTTGACGTGGTGGTACTCGTTGGTGGAGGCCGGGCGGTGGCAGCCCGGGACCACGCAGCCGCGGTCGCGGATGGCTATGGCCCGGCGCTGCGCGGGGGTGAACCCGCGCACGGTCCGGCCCAGGTCCAGTATTTCCCCGGCGGATCCGAGCAGCGCCGGCAGCAGGTCGGCGTCGCAGGCCAAGCGGCGGATGTTCGCCGCCGAGATCGGCATGCCGTGGGCGGTGACCCCGGCGTCTTCGCATTGGCCCAGCAGGCTGCGGTAGCCGATCAGCACCCCGATCTTCACCGGCAGGCCTCCGGAGTCAGGAACCCCGGTGCCGTTCAGGGCACCGGTGATTGCGGCAATGAGCCCGTCGAGCAGCAATTGCGGGGCGGTGCGCGAATCCCGGTCTTCCCACCCCTGCCGTTCTTCGGCGGAGCCGGGGTCGTTGTCTGAGGTGCCGGGCGCCGGCGGGCCGCAGGACCACTCCGAGCGCGGCGCCAGTTCCGGGTCGGAGCCCGGTGCTAGTGCCCACTCCGGGGCGGGTGCTCCGGCGGGAGCTCCGGCGGGAGCTCCGGCGGGTGCCCACCCACCCGGGGTGGCATCCTCGGTGGTGCTGTCGCCGGGATCCGGCACGATCACCAACCGCGGGCCCTGGCCATCGCCGGGCCTTGGGTCCGTGCCGGGGGTGCGGGGCCCGGCACGGCCGGCCCCGGGGGTCTTGGTCCCGGCGGTCTTGGTCCCGGTGCCGTCATCCGAGGTGATCGTGCCCGCGTCGTCGGCGGTGGCGTCGCCCGCCGTGTTGGCCGGTGGAATGGGGGTGGGGCGGGTGACGGGGCCGCGGGTCGAGACCGAGGGCGGAGGCAGCTTGCTCGAACGCGGGTTGGTCCAGGCCTCGCCGAACGCCCTGATGGCCTCGGAGTCCACGGGGTCGCAGGTCAGCTGGTATACGTCGCAGCCGTCGCGGTGGTACTTGTAGAAGAATCCGCGCTTGGCCCGGATCTGGGCGTCGGTGATCGGCGCTCCGTTCCGGGTGAGGAAGGCGTCCCAGTCGGCCAGCGCCTTGTACCCGTGCCTGGGTTCCGCGGCGGTGACGGCTTCGGCGACCGATGCCTCGATGTCGGCGGCCAACCGTGGGGCCTCCGGGTGCAGTGCGAGGCGCGGCTGCAGCGAGGACAGCTTCTTGGCCAGCTGTGCCAGCGTTCCCACATCTGATTGTCCGGCTTCCGCCGCCTGCGCCAGGATCGGGAACACCGGTGCCCGGCGGCCGCCATCATCGGCGCCGGAGCCCGCCTGGGCCGGGGCGATGAGCAGCCGGGAACCGCCGAGTCGCCGCTTGGATTCCGCTTCGGTGATGTGCAGGTGCGCCTGCATCCACTCGCTGGTGTTCCGGTGCGCGGCCATCCCCTGGCACATCCGCTCCACCGGCACGGTCGCCGTCCCGTCGGACAGGGAACAGGGGTCGGCGGCCAGCGCGTCTACCTGCGCCGCGGTGCCCGGGTCCAACCGGTGGACCTGGACCGCGTCGGCGGTGAACACCGCGTGCATCTGCCCGTAGGCGATCGATCGGTTCCCCTGTTCGTAGAGCCCCAGCACCAGGGCGACGGAGGCGGCGTCCAGGTCCGCGGACCCCAGCCGCTCCTGCGCGGCACGCACCGCCAGCACCGCGGCGGCAAGCTGCCGGATCGCGGTGTCGGTGTCTGCCTGCCCCCTCGGGGTGCGGGTTGGCGCGGTGGTGGTCATGAACCCCAGTTTGCGCCGCCGCGGGCCCGACACGCGGCGGGGAAAGCCGATTGTGGGGGGAAGTGGGCCCGAAGGCCGGCAGGGGAAGGCGCGAAGCACGAAGGGCGGCCAACGGATGCGTCGGTGCGCATGCGTTGGCCGCCCTTGGGCAGTTCAACCGGTCGGTTCGGCCGGGCCGTAGAGCCGGTCAGTACCGCTTGGCGGCCTGCGGGTGGGAGGCCAGTTCGGTCTCGACCTCGCCGTGGACCTTCTTCTCCATGAAGAAGGAGAGCAGCGGCACGACGCCGCCCAGGGCGATGGTGATGAAGCGGCTGAACGGCCAGCGCATCAGCGACCACAGGCGGAAGTCGGCCAGCAGGTACACCACGTACATCCAGCCGTGGATGATCAGGATCGCCAGCGAGACGTTGACGCCGTCGGTGATGTCGGCGCGGTTGACCAGGCCCACGGCGTTGGAGCTGCCATCAAGCAGGGTGCCGCCGATGAACAGCTCCAGGTGCCAGAAGTACTTCACGATCATTTCGGCGCAGAGCAGCAGCAGCATCACGCCGGTGGCGTAGGCCAGGATCTTGTAGAAGGTGGAGGCGGAACGGATCTGGGCGGGGGTGCCGGCAAAGCGGCGCACCTTCGGGGCGGAGTTTTCTTCGGTCACAACTGGTCCTTGGGTTGGGAGTCGAGCAGGGGGTTCTCGTGGTGGAGCTGGCGTTGGTACACGGTGGCCGGGTCCAGGCCCGCGGCCAGCGCCGCCGCGTCGGCGATGTCTTCCTGCTGCCGGCGGAAGTCGTCGGCCACCAGGCGGTACCAGAGGAAGACCGCGAAGCCGGCGAACACGACCCACTCGATGCCGTAGAAGATGTTCAGCCAGTTGACCTGGCGTTCCTGGGGCTGCGGGCCCACGTGCACCGGGACGAGCCCGGTGGCGGCGGCGGAAAGGTCCGCACCGTCCGCTCCGGCCACCGTGGCGGCCACGACGAATCCGCTGTAGGAGGGCACGTCCCACACGTTGATCAGCTCGGCCACGGACAGCGAGGCGTAGGCGTTCTGGCCGGCGTCCTGGGAGATCGGGGCCTCGGTGGGCAGCAGCCGGCCGGTGACCTCCAGGGTGCCGGCCGGGGCCGGTGCGGGGGCCGCGTCGTCGGGCTGCCAGCCGCGCACCACCGGGATGGTGTTGGAACCGGGCGCGTCGGCGACCTTGAAGGCTGCGACGACCCAGTAGCCGGTGCGTCCGTCCTCGATGCGGTTCTTCACCAGGACCTGCTTGCCGGGCAGGAAGCTGCCGGTCGCGGAGACCATCTGGTCCGCCTCGCGGGCCATCAATTCGCTGACCGGCTTGATGTGGCTGGTCAGCGGAACGACCTTCTCGGTGGTGGTCACCGGGGGCGGGGCTTCGGTATGCGAGCGGTTGAACTGCCACTGGCTCAGCAGGACGAAGCCGGTGGCAACAACGAGGGCGCCGACCAAGGCCAGGATCCAACGGGGTTTAAGGGCAGTTTTCAGCACACTCCAACCGTACGTCGATTGGGCATCGAAGAGCCAATGGAACCAAAGGCGGCGCCGGGGCGTTCGCGCGGGCCCCGGGACCACCCGGCGGCCGGCCCGGGGCTGCCTTGGGCCGCCGCGGGGTGTGGCGGGGCGCGGGTTCCCGCGGGCACCGGGGGCGCGGGCGGGTGCGTGCCCGCGCCGCCCTGTCCGTGCGGCGGGGCTGGCGATGTGGCCGGGATTACATCCGCCGTGTCGCGCGGCCGGGCGGGGCCGGGCCGCCGCGGCACGGGATCCCCCGGCCCTAGACGGTGGAGAAGTCGACGGTGGAGTTGACCAGTTCGGCGATGACCCCGGTGTCGTTGGCGCGGCGCAGGGACTCGCGGAACGAGTCCTTGGCCAGCGAGCGGGCCAGCGCGGCGAGCATCATCAGGTGCCCGGAGTAGCTCGAGGCCGGGGTGGCCAGCAGCAGCACCACGTGCGCCGGGCCGTCCTTGGCCCCGAAGTCCAGCCCGTGCCCATAGGCCATCACGCCGACCGCGATGCTGGGTGCCGAAACAAAATCGCTGCGGGCGTGGGCCAGCCCGATGCCGCCGGGCAGGCCGGTGGCCAGCTGGTGTTCGTGGCGGTGGACATCGGCCAGGAAGCCGGGCAGGTCCCCGATCCGTTCGGCGGCCAGCAGCCTGCCGGCCAGCAGCGCGACGGTTTCTTCCCGGGTGGGCGTCGCCAGTTCAAGGACCACCAGCTCCCGCGTGGTGATCTCTGGGGCGTCGTCGCCGGCGGGCGTCGTCTGGGAAAAGGTCATGGCATCGATTCGATCAGGCGGCGTTCGGTGTTCGGGGGGGCGGCGCGCATGGCGTGCGCCTGGTTTGTACAGTACACGGGCCCGGGCCCGGCGCGCAGCGGGGGGTGCCCCGGGTCCCGCTGCCTGCCGGGACGCAAAACGACCGGGTCCGCACCGCCGCCACCGTGGTGGGGGAAGGCAGCGGACCCGGTCGCCCCGGCGTGGATCCCTAAGGTGCTAGTCGGCCTCGTAGGGGGAAACCACGACGTCGACGCGCTGGAATTCCTTTAGGTCCGAATACCCGGTGGTGGCCATCGAGCGGCGCAGCGCGCCAACGAGGTTGGAGGTTCCATTGGTGTGGTGCGAGGGGCCGAAGAGCAGTTCCTGCAGCGGCGCCACGGTGCCGACCTTGACCCGGTCCCCGCGCGGGTTGTTCTCGTGGGCGGCCTCCATGCCCCAGTGCCAGCCGGCTCCCGGGGCCTCTTCGGCGCGGGCCAGGGCGGTGCCGAGCATCACGGCGTCGGCGCCCATGGCGATGGCCTTGACGATGTCGCCGCTGGTGCCCAGGCCGCCGTCGGCGATCACGTGCACGTAGCGTCCGCCGGACTCGTCCAGGTAGTCGCGGCGGGCCGCGGCGACGTTGGAGATCGCGGTGGCCATCGGCGCGTGGATGCCCAGCGCGCGGCGGGTGGTGCCCGAGGCCCCTCCCCCGAAGCCGACCAGCACGCCGGCGGCGCCGGTGCGCATCAGATGCAGGGCCGGGGTGTACCCGGCAGCGCCGCCGACGATGACCGGGACGTCGAGTTCGTAGATGAACTGCTTGAGGTTCAGCGGCTCGTGGGTCTTGGAGACGTGCTCGGCCGAGACCGTGGTGCCGCGGATGACGAAGATGTCGACGCCTGCGGCCACGACTGTCTTGTAGTGTTCCTGGGTGCGCTGCGGGGTCAGCGAGCCGGCGACGGTCACGCCGGATTCGCGGATTTCGGCCAGCCGCGCGGTGATCAGCTCGGGCTGGATGGGAGCTGAGTACAGCTCCTGCAGGCGCGCGGTGATGGCCGGGTCGAAGTGGCCGCCGTTGGCGGACTTCAGTGCGGCGATTTCCGACAAGACCTTGGCCGGGTCCTCATAGCGGGTCCAGAGGCCCTCGAGGTTCAGCACGCCGAGGCCGCCGAGCTTGCCCAGCGCGATGGCGGTGGCCGGGGACATGACCGAGTCCATGGGGGCGCCCAGGATCGGGGTCTCGAATTTGTAGGCGTCGATCTGCCAGGCCACCGACACGTCGTGAGGGTCGCGGGTGCGGCGGTTGGGAACAATCGCCACATCGTCAAGGGAGTACGCCTGGGCTGCGCGTTTGGAACGGCCGATTTCAATCTCGTAAGTCACCGCACCACCCTATCAGCACGCCGGCGGGCCGGGCCTCCCCCCGGGTGCGCGCCGGACCCGCGGTGCCTGCCGCGGGCCACGGGGCGTTTCAGCCGGCCAGGGTGCCGAGGGTGTCGGCCAGCGCCCGCGCGGCGCGTTCCTCGCCCGCGGCGATGACCTCCAGCTGGTCGGCGAGCACCGCGAAGTGCCCGGTGCGGTCCTGCACCTGGATCTGCGGGTCCACCAGGTCGGTGAACACGATCCAGTCCTGCGCCAGGTGCGCGTAGTCGGCCGCATGCGCGCCCAGGGCCTCGAGGCCGGGCAGCGCGGAAGCCTCCGCGAGGAAGTCGGCGTACTGGCCGCGCAGGGCGCCCACGCCGCCGAAGCGGGTGTCGGTGAGGAAGCCCAGGATCTGGTTCAGGCCCGATTCCAGGCGTGCGGGGTCCTCGAAGATCTGCGTCCAGCCCTTCTTGGTGGTGGCATCGCGCAGGCGCTCGGCCCAGTTGTTCATGCCCGCGACGCCGAAGTTCTTGGCGAAGTGCGCCGGGATGCCCTCCAGCTCGCTGGTGCCCAGCAGGCGCCCGGTCGTCTGCGCAATCGCCTCGCGCACGTTGGCGGCCAGGGCCGCGGCGTCGGGCCCGGTGCGCTCCGGGATCCAGGCCTGCCAGTGCTTGTCCTTCTTGCGCCGGGAACGGGCGGCGGCCAGGTCCTCGGGGGAAATGGGGGTCAGCGAGCCGGAGCCGTCGTCGATCAGCAGGTCGTCGCCGTGCTCGCCGACGACGGCCAGGTCGATGGAGTCCGATTCCTCCACGGCATCGGCATCGATCCACGGCAGCGCCGCGACCGAGGCGCGCACGACCACCGCGCGTCCGGCATCCAGCCCGGCGTCGAGGTAGTCGGCGGCCAGCCGGGCGCTGCCGGTGGTGCGCTCCATGACCTTGGCCCCGGACCGGGCCAGGAGGTTCGCGGTGTACGGCTCGGGGTGCGCCCGGGTGACGATGGTGGCTGTGGTCGTCTCCTCGTAGACGAAGGTGAAGACCATGAAGCCGATGCCGCCGGCCAGCCCCGCCAGCAGCGCCTCGCTCATCGGCTCGCCGGTCAGCGGGTGCTTCACCCCGGCCTGGGTGAGCACGCGGTGCCACAGCCCGGCGTCGTACTGCAGGACGTTCTCCGGGGCCGGATACTCGGGCAGCTCGGCTTCCTGGGCCGCGGCCGCGGCGTCGGCGGCGTCCTGGGCGCTGGCCGGGCGGTGGGGCTTCGCGGACAGGATCGCCTTGCGGGCGGTGGTGTAGCTCTCCCCTGTGCGGTCCATGCGGGCGCGGGTGAGTTTCTTCAGGTTCTTCGGCTGGGCCACGGTGTGCTCCTTAGGTGTTGCGTGCGCGCATCGGCGCGGGTCTCTCCCGCACGCCAGGGGGCAGCGCCAGTGAAACATTCTACGTGGGGGCACACCATCCCCGGGCCGCGTGCAACCGGCCGCTCACCCGGCCGCGCGCACCGAGACCAGCAGCCGCGGGGACACGGCACCGGACTTGATGGCCGCGGCCACGTTGCCCAGCCGGTCCGCCGGGTCGCTGCCCAGCAGGATCGGGGCGCCCAGTTCCGTCGCCGGTCCCTTGCCGGGCCCCGGCATCCACGCCAGCACCGCCGCGGTGCGGTCCTCGTCGGTCCCGGGCATGAAACCGGCCACACGCAGGTGGCGGTGGTACGCCTCGGCGGGTTCCACGTAGGACGAAGCGGCCGCGTCGGCCCACGGCATCGGGTAGTCCAGGGCGTTGGTGCCCATCAGGTCGTAGATGGCGAAGATTCCCCCGGGGCGCAGCAGCCGGTGCACCTCGGCGAACGCCGCTGGCTTGTTCTCCAGGTTCATGCCCACGTGCAGCATGGTCGCCGCGTCGAAGGAACCCGCCGGCAGGTTGGTGGCCTGCGCCGGGGCCAGCAGCATCGTGATGGACCCGGCCATCGAGCAGGCGGCGTTCAGCTCCCGGGCCAGCAGCACGAACTCCTCGGTGACATCCACGCCGGTGACCACCGCGCCGAGCTGCGCGAAGTGGCGTGCCGGTCCGCCGATGCCGGCCCCCACGTCCAGCACCCGGGTCCCGAGCCCGATGCCGGCCTCACGGGCCACCTCCGCCGTGGCGTTGGCGCCGCCGGAGTGGAAGTGGTCGGCCTCGCCCAGGTCGCCCGGGAGCAGGACCTCCGGTTCCTTCCCGGCGCTGCGAAGCGCCGCGTAGAGCCGCTCGCGCAGGTTCCCGGTGGTGTAGCGCCTGATGGATTGGTCGGTGTCGCTCATCGTGGGCTCCTTGGGGCCGTCCGGGCCCCATCCCGCCTCTCGCGGCATGCTGTGCCCAACGCCTGCCCCCATGATAAACCCGGGACAAAGCGGCCGTCACCGGTGGTCCACACCCGATTCGCACCGGGGCCAGGAGGGGACCTCACGGGGCACCGAAGTCCTTGACCAGGCGAGAGAGCGCCACCCGGTCCACGATGTGCGCCTGCCCCTCGCACAGCCAGTCGCCGGCCTCCTGCAGGAACGCGGCCGCCGTCGCCAGCCGCGGATTGGCGCCGGTGGCCCGGTTGTTGACCAACACCGCCGTGCCGTCGACCGGGTGGAACACCGACCAGCCCCTCACCTGAAGCTCGGGGAACCGGGCGCGGCACGCCTGAACGGCGCCCGGGAAGGGATGGGCCAGGAAAGCCGGGGCGTCGCCGGGCAGCTTGCACACCAGCCGGTCTTCCCACCAGTAGTACTGTCCCCCGGGACAGAGGCGCGATTCGACCAGCACCAGCCGGTCCCCGCACAGCACGCCGTGGCCGAGGTGCAGCTGCGGGTCCCCGGGGACGGACAGGCCGGCCAGAGTCCTGGCCCCGGGAAGGGCATGCAGGGTGTCCAGCAGCTGGCCGGTGAGCGAATCGGCGGTCCTTCGCGGGTGGCTGGCGCCGGTGCCGGCGCCATCCCCACCGCCGGAGACGTCCAGGTCCCAGTGGTTGCGGCCGGTGATTTCCTCCACGCCCAGCAACCCCCTCGGGCCCGGGCGACGGCGCCGGATGGCGCTGGCGCGCAGGATCTCGACGGTGAGCAGATACAGGCCCAGCCAGCCAATAGCCGCAAGCATGCCCGCGCGACCGCCGGCGAGCGCGGGGACCAGGATCCCTCCGGCGAAGCCGAGGAACAACAAGTAGCGCACCAGTCCGCGTCCGCGGGCACGGGCCCGGGCCCAGCCGCCGGCCAGCGCCGCCACCGGCACCAGGAGCACCAGCAGCGCGACCCTCCACCACTCAGGCGAGTCGCTGCCGCGCACCATGGCCGCAACGAAGAGTCCGGCGAGAATGATGTTGAGCTCCAGCAGGAACCAGGCGAGGAAACGGAAAGAACCCACCCGCCCGGCGGAATCGTCGCGGATCTCCAGCGGCGGGTAGGAGCGGGTGTACCAGTCCATCGCGGAGAGGTCGATCCGGTTGCATTCGAAGACGTTGAAGCCGGCAGGGCTTGCCGGGTCCCGGGCCGCTGCCCGTTTCTCCCTGGCCCGGGCCGCTGCCGCGGTGCGGGCCTTGGGCTCGGCGCGCACGCGGTCCCGTTCACGGTCGCTTGCGGCTCGTGCCGCCTCGGCACCGTCCCGCGCTTCCGCCTCATTCCTGCCCCGGGCTTCGGCGGTGCGCCGCTGCTGCTCGGCCTGACCGGCGAGCGCGGCGTCGAAGGCGGCCCGCAACCTGTCGTCGGCCAACACCCGCAGGGCCTCGTTCAACGACTTGGCCATCGCGTCGGTGGCACCTCCGGCATCCGGGTGGTGTTCACGCATCAGGGCACGGTGGGCCGCCCTGATCACCGACACCGGTGCCGTGCTGCTCACGCGCAGCACGTCGTAGTGGTTGGCGGCGCTCATGTGGATGCGCCGCCGCGGCCGAAGAATCGCACACCAAACACGACGCCCCCAATCCCCCGTTCGTGGTCCCCAAGACCAGCGCACTGCATCCGTGATGTCCTCCCGAATCTACCAACAAGTGGGCCGTTTGTTTAGGGTTGGGCGCCGGCATGCTTCCGGCTCCCGCAGCAGGCCGTGCCCCCTTTCGCGAGCACTTCACATGAGTCAACACCGGCCCTTGACCGCGGAGCGGCGCGCGCGCATACTGACGCCGTGGCCACCCGAATCTCAGACCTGATCAACCAGTCCCTGCCCGTGCTCCGGTACGAACCGACACAGAAACGGGTGCGGGCCAGCTTCAAAGGGACCCCGGTCCTTGACACCTCCTCCGCCGTGCTGGTGTGGGAACCGCGGCGCGTCGTGCCGATCTACGCGGTCCCCGAATCCAATGTGCAGGCCCACCTGGCGCTGACGGCCGGAACCGGCCCCGGGGTCCCGGACAAGGCCGGGATCCTGACCCCGGATGACCCCTTCGCGCTGCACACCGCCGAAGGGGCTGCGCTGGATGTCGAGGTCGGCGGGCGCACGCTTCCGGGCGCGGCCTTCCGGCTGTCGGACCCCGTGCTGCAGGGCTTCGTCGCCTTCGACTTCCGGGCGTTCGATTGGCGCGAGGAGGACGAGCCCATCGATGCGCACCCGCGCGATCCCTTCAAGCGGGTCGACGTCCTGGCCTCGAGCAGGCACTTGCGCATCGAGCTCGAGGGGATGCTGCTGGCCGAGACCCGGCACCCCAGGCTGCTCTTCGAGACGCACGTTCCCACCCGCTACTACCTGCGGCCCGGCGAGGTCCAGTGGGATGCGCTTGTGGCCACGGACAGTTCCAGCAAGTGCCCCTACAAGGGCACGGCCCATTACTGGGCCCCGGCAAGCGGCGGCCGGGACGTGGCGTGGAGCTACGCCAACCCGTTTCCCGAGGCCGCCGCGATCGCCGGACTCGTGTGCTTCTACAGCGAGCGGACCGATTTCATCCTCGACGGCAAGCGCCTGGGGCGCCCGCATACGCCCTTTGACTAGCCGGGACCGCCAACCGGAAAGGCTAGGTCAGGTCGATGGCAAAGCGGCGCTCGAGCAAGGCCGGAGTGAACCGCGCATCTTCCCTCGTGGTTCCGGTGTCGTGCCAGCCGTGGCGCTCGTACAGGTCCATGGCCCGCCGGTTCCCCTCGGCCACCCACAGGTAGGCGGTCCCGTATCCCAGCCGGCGCAGCTCGGCAGTGGCCTCGAGCAACAGCACGGTTCCCAACGCGCGGCCCCAGCAGGCCGGGAGAAGGTTCAGCGCATACAGCTCCCCGGTGCCCTGGGCGGATTCCTCCCGCGGCACTCCGAACTGGCAAAAACCCACGACCTCGCCGTCCACGACCGCCACCAGGGGCTTCTCCCCGGTGTCCCGCCCGAGCGAGTGCGCCCAGCGGCCGGAGATCTGCTGCACGTTCATGGATTCCAGGAACGCAGCATCGATGATGCCGGCGTAGGCCGCCCTCCAGACCTGGACCAAGGCCTCGGCCAGGGCCCCGGCATCGGGCCCAACAGCCCGGCGCGCGAGGCCGGCGTTCTCCGGGTTCAGGTTCTGGTTCGCGGCGGGTTCCATGGGGGCAATGCCAACGCGCGGCCCGTTCTTGTGACCCGCGGTGTCCCGCAGCCCGGGGTTCACGCTTCAAGGTGCCGGACCCTGGCAGTGGCGTAAAATCGGCAGCGGAGCCGGAAGGTTTTTTGCCGGAGCCACTGTCCCACCCGCAACTCTCTTGACTGGGTTCCATGACCAAGCCGCATGTCCGTTTCGCCGCAGTCCTCGCCGCTGCCTACCTTTTGGCTCTGCTGCTGATTGCCTTTTGGCCCACCCCGGTGGATCGCCCGGTGAGCGGAAACCTTTCAAGCATTCTGGGCTGGTTGCATGCCCACGGGCTGCCGTTGTTCATCGGCTACAACAAGGTCGAGTTTGCCGCGAACATCGGCCTTTTTGTGCCGTTCGGATACATCGCGGGGATCCGGAGCCGGATGTGGTGGCATCCTCTCGCGGCGGGCTTCGCGGCCTCATTCTTCATCGAGTTAGGGCAGGAGATCTTCTTGCCCCAGCGGTTCTCGTCCCTGCTCGATGTCGTGGCCAATACCATCGGTGCGGGACTGGGTTTCGCGCTCTTTGCCCTGCTGCAGGCCGTGCACCTTCGAGGGCAAGAATCGGTTGAACCGGTTCGGTAGCCGAGCCCGCCCGAAATTCGGCGCATTTCGTGCTCGTTCGAACAGCGAACCGGCCGCCATGACGTGGTCCCGACGACTGCTGCCGGCCGGACCACTCACAAGCCCAATACCAAAGGTGGTTCGAGTCCAACCCCCTGGATAGGCATCGTCAACGACCCACGGCTGCCGCAGCGTGGACTTGGGGGCCGACCCACGTATCGCGGGATGCGGTCTTGGTATGTTTCCGGCCAGCCTTGGCATGTGACGCGGCCTGCGGGGCGACAAATGCAGGTGTCCGGCCGGGATACACCGACCGGACAACGTCATTCTTGATGCACGGGAGAACATTCTCGACACCATGAGCTTGCTGCGTCCATTCCGGGGCCTTGCCTTCGAGGCACTCCCGTGCGCGGAAAACCTACAGCGGCCAGTTGTTGTTTCCGGCGGTGGTACTCGTGCCGCCATTCAGGGTCTCGTATTGCAAGGGCCAGTTGTTGTTCCCGCCCAGCGTCTTGGTAATACCGATGCTCTGCACCGACCCGCTGTCTGACCGCACAACGTCACCGGCACCACCGGCGACAACTGCCCCGGCAATAAGCATTGCGGCAAGGGCCGAACCCAGGATCTTCTTCACGTATTCTCCATCTCATTCAGAATTCGGGCGAGTGTTCGGAGCATTGCCCATATTTGCCGCACCCGGGAACGGGACGACAGCCCCACGGGATATCCTAGCGCTCACCTGATGTTTTGGAGTTGAATTCGTCATCGGATTTCATGGAACCACTGCCCTTCGAGGATTTGCCGGAAGCCCGGCGGTGGGAGTACATGAGGGTGGCCGCCACCGGATGCAGCATAATTGAGATTATGCACCACCCCTCCGCCGAAGCCCGCGCCGCCAAGGCGGAAGCGCACCACCGCAGGATTCGGAATTCGGGAGACCAGCAGCAGGTGCTCGAAGCCGCCCGGGAGTGCGCCAGAATCTATGCGTCGATGGGCGATCGGGTCAAGGAATCCGTTTTCCTCTACGACATGGGAAAAAGCCAGGTGTTAACGGGTGCCTATATGGCTGCCTTCCAAACCGCGGAAACTATCCTCGCTTTTCCCCGGATACAAAACGACCCGGTGTTCAAGGCCCAGGTATTGATCCTGCGTGCAGCAGCTCTTCGCAACCAAGCACATCACGAAGAGGCCGTGGACACCGCGCGCACGGCGTTGGCCGTCTTGTCCGACGTCAAAGACCGACACGAAGCACGAGCTGAAGCGTACCAAGGAATCATTGCCTGCCTGGTCGAGGCTGGCCGCGCCGACGAGGCCTGGGCTGTCCGTGACCTGTTGTCTGCCACCTTGGAACACGTGGAAGACACTATGTTGGCTGGCCAGGGCTTCTGGACATTGGGAAACCTCGCATTCGCCAAGGGCCACGAGGCCGAGGGCAACGCCTACCACGAGTGCGCGGCTGACCACCTCCAACAGGTCAATGACATCCACATGTGGGCACGGTTCAACAATGCGAGCGCCGATGTGCAGCTCCAGGCGGGAGTCGCCAACGAGCGCACCGATGACTGCATTATCCGTGCCCAGCTTGCTTACGACATCATCGGAGGAAGTGCGGTGGAGCTACTGGGCCTGGCCGGAACCCGGGCACGGTGGTATGTGGCCAACGGAGAGCTAGAGAAAGCGTCCTCGTTGCTGGAGCGAGCACTGTCCGACGCCTATGGCTCCGGGGCACCGGAAGACGCCTCGGTGCATCGGCTCTGGTCGGAAATCCTCCACGCCACGGGGCGTTTCGAGGATGCGCACCGGGAAAGCGTGCGCGCTGCCCTGATTGAAGCGGACACGGGCAGCTGACCCGTCCTGACGCGGCGAATCCCGGCTAGGGCTTCTTCTGCGATTCCTTGAGGATTTCGCTGACTTGCCCGTTTGCCAAACGGGACCACGGAGAATCCGCTGAGCCTTGCGCCGCGGCTTCGGGGTTCTGGGCCTGGTTCCACCATTTGGCCTCGAAAATCCGGCCGTCAAACAAGATCCGTTCCCCCTTGTCATACACCTTGGTGGACGACCAGGCCGGATAGAGTCCTGTGGGCACCGCGACGGGGATTTCCGGCTTGTCTCCGGGAAGCACAGGTCCAATCAAGCTCCATGGGATCGCTCGCGCGTCACTGGCCGGAAGATCCGGTATTTCCCCCTGGGTCCACCATTTTGCCTCGTAAACGTTGCCGCGCCAGACGACGCGTTCCGATTTGGGGTAGGCGGATTCGGTGTTCCATACCGGGTAGGGGCTCTTCGCGGGGTCATCGACGATGGCAGTCTCCACGGGGGCTTCAACTGGAGCGTCATTGGTCGCCACCGGGCGGTCGGAGGAATCTAGGTCGGCCGCAAGCGTCCGTGCAAAGGCACCGTCTTCCTGGGTGACGCCGCTGCAGTTATTCGATACCCGTTTCAGATCCGGGAAGTTCGGTCCGCAGTCGGCATCTCTGTTGGCCGACCACATCGAAAGCCGTCCTATGCCGTTGGTCGTGGAAAATTCCTTTAATGCCCTCGCGTCGTCCAGCGTGAATATCTCTCCAAGCAAGTCGTTCTGACCGATCATGGGGGTGAGCCCAATCTTGGCCCAGAGGGTGCGATCCCCTATTTCCTGTCCGAGCTGGGAATAGAGCGCCTTGATCTGCTGGTGTGCGCTACGTGCCCCTTGTTCCGAGGCCGAGGCCATGCTCTGGCCCGCTGAACGAGTATCGCCGAAGTTCATGGTCATGAGATTCACGCCTGCGAGGTCGACGCCGCCTTCGAGGAGCCGCTTGACCTCGCCCAGTCCGGATTCCGTCAGCCCCCGGGTGTCCACAGGAAGCGTCACCCAGACCTCCACTGGTTTTCCCGACTCCATAGCACGGGATTGAAGTGCCGACACAGCTGAAGCACGGCGCAACGAAGCGGCGGCATCCTCGAGGTCGTTTCCCTCGACGTCCAGGTCCAGGGTGGTGGAACCGTATCGCTGGAGGAACGATTCGTATCCGTCAATGATCTTTTGCTCATCGGTGCAGGCGGTGGCCAGTTCGTCGTTGTTCAACCCGCCGGTGGAGATCACGATTTCGCCGCCTTGTTCATGCACCCGGGCCACCTTACGGTCCAGGTCGAACGTCTCGTTGGCGCTGTCCATGCTGTAGTAGCCGCCCCACGAATTCGCACAGCTGTCCTTGGGATCGGCCACGGCGAACCCAAGAACCACGCGTTGTCCAGGTACTAGGTTTTGGGCAATCGGATAGAACGGCGTCGATGTCGCATCGACGTAGGACCCGAACCAGCGTCCCGTATCAGCTGCTCTGGCCGAGTCGCGGGATGTGTTCCAGTAATACGTTCCAGCGGCCACCAGCCCGGCAATCGCCAGGGCAAGAGCCGCCACCCGGACCCATGAAAGGCGTCTGCCCGTGGTCAAGTTAGACACAACAATCTCAATTCATAACAATTGACGGCTCACTGAAAACGCGGCAAACGGTGGGGCCCATTTCGTCCAGGAGTAATCCATCAGAATAAGGCGAATCTCATCGCAAGGAAATTGTGCTCTCACCTGCCCCAAGGCCCCACGTCTCCCCGAGACGCGTAATTCAGATCACTGCTGAATCATACGCTATGATCAGTTTTTGAAATGCATTGCGGGTCGCAGAATCCCCAAGTGCTGAAACGAGATTGCTTGGGGGCAAATCAGTTTGAACAACATCAGCACGAATGCACGCACGGCTTCACCAGACATTCGCAAGCGGCAGTGGGGCGCGGAAAAGCGTTCCGAGCCCCTGTCGATTGTTCATCCCGTCCCCTCGCGCGGCAAGTTGGCTTGGGGGCGCATAGCAATCGTCACGACCATTCTGGCCTGG
This sequence comes from Arthrobacter sp. C2, assembly GCA_024207135.1. Taxonomy (GTDB): domain Bacteria; phylum Actinomycetota; class Actinomycetes; order Actinomycetales; family Micrococcaceae; genus Paeniglutamicibacter. The sequence continues at coordinate 1,556,977 of CP042428.1, forward strand.
ATCGGCTACGTCATCAGCACCATCCTGAGGCAACTGGCCGACAACCCCGATGCGGGCTTCAGGTTCCGTTTCGAGGCGGCAATGTACCTCGCCGTGGTCACCTTTCTGACTTTCTCCGCGTTGATGTACCTCGTCGCCAGGCAAGGTGCCCTTCTGCGCTTCTCACAACACCGACGAGTGCCCCGAGGTGAGCTGGATCGGCACTTCCGTTCCTATAACAAGTCGATCACTACGCTGGTTCCTAGCTATGCCGAAGAGCCAGCCGTGGTCAGGAAAACGCTCTGGTCCGTGGCCTTGCAGGAGTTCACGAACCTGCACGTGGTGCTTCTTGTGGATGACGATCCCTACCCGGAAGACCCGGACATCCTGGCCAAGCTCGAGGAAACGCGTGGCTTGGCACTGGAAATCCAGCAGTCCCTGGAACTTCCGTTGAGGATGGCCCAGGACTTCCGGGTCCTTTTTGAACGCCAACGAGAGGCAGGGGCCTCGCCTGCCCAAATCCTGGCCACCACCATTGCCGCCTACGATGCTGCCGCGGTCTGGCTCGAAGAAATGGCCACCGCGGAAAGGATCGACGACCATGTCGACGAGTTTTTCGTTGATTCGGTCATCATGGGACTTGCTCGCGAGCTGCGCCTGACACTGTTGGCCCTGAACGCGGCTGCCGCACAAAACGATTCGCCTCACAGCGACAGGTTGGAAGAATTCCATCTGCGGCTGGAACGTATTTTCTCCGTCCGGATGCACACCTTCGAACGCAAGAAGTACGCAAATCTGTCCCAAGCGGTGAACAAGGCGATGAACCTGAACGCCTATATCTCCCTCATGGGCCAAAAGTGGCTGGTGGACAACCGCGGAGATGTGGAGGTGCTTCGCGCGGTGTCACCGACGCAGGAAACCACGGACATGGACCAAGTCCTGGACATCCCGGACTCCGAATACCTGCTCACGCTTGACGCCGACTCGCTGCTGCTGCGCGATTATTGCCTGCGCTTGGTTTACTTCCTGGAGTCCGAGGAGAATTCGCGCGTGGCGGTGACGCAAACCCCCTACTCTTCATTCCGAGGTGCGCCCACCCGCATCGAGCGCTTGGCTGGCGCCACGACAGACATCCAGCACATCTTGCACCAGGGCAAGACCCTTTACAATGCCACCTTCTGGGTTGGCGCCAATGCAGTGATCCGCAAACAGGCACTTGTGGATATCTGCCAGACCACAACCGTCGGCGGGTATGAAATCCACACCTACATCCAGGACCGAACCGTCATCGAGGACACCGAGTCAAGCATCGACCTCGGCACCCACGGCTGGACCCTGTCCAATTACCCGGAGCGACTCAGTTACAGTGCGACTCCCCCGGATTTCGGCTCGCTGGTGGTCCAACGACGTCGTTGGGCCAATGGCGGTCTTTTGATCCTGCCCAAGTTTGGTCGACAGATCGGTGAGCGTAAGCGACGCAACGAACGCATCCGATTGCGCGAGGTGCTCCTGCGGGTCAATTACATGGCATCAATTGCCTGGGCCAGCCTTGGCCTGATCTTCCTTCTGGCCTATCCATACGACGGGCGTTTGCTCAGCCCGCTGATCTTTGTCGCGGCGTTGCCCTACTTCATCGCCATGGGAAGCGACCTCCGGGACTGCGGGCACCGATTCAGCGATGTCTTCAGGATCTACGGGTTCAACCTGATCCTCCTGCCGGTCAATATGGCAGGGGTGCTCAAGTCCACGGAACAGGCATTCACCGGCGAGAAAATCCCATTCGTCAGGACACCGAAGGTCCGCAATCGCACCGCATCTCCAGGTCTCTACGTGGCCATCCCATACCTGATCGTCTTCTTTTCGATCTTCACATTGTGGCGGGACTTCCAGGACCGCAACTGGGGAAATGTTGCCTTTGCCGCATTGAACACCGTGTTGGCCCTCTATGCCATACGCGCCTACATCGGCTTCAAGAACTCCGTTGTTGACATGGCCCTGGGGTTGGTGAATTGGCTTTTTGTCCCGCCGAAGAAGGCCAAAGACGCCACGGTTTCCTACCCCGTGGCCACACCGGAAAACACGGACTGGTCGACCTTGTTGTATCAAGGTGACCGACGATTGGATCGTGATTTGCGCGGAACCGACGATCGCCGCAAACGGATTGGTGTGAAGTAACCATGGGACAGGTTCCCCTTCTCGAGATTGGCTTGCTGCTGGACGGACTTAGTCCGATCGCGGACGCGACGTCTGAAGGCACGGCAGAGCAAGCGGTTTGGAGCCTGGACGTCAAGCATGCCCGGCTCACTTTCTTCGCCAACGAATTGCTTGAGGTCGTTTTCCATCCCCGGACGGTGTTGTCAGTCGAGACGGTCCGGGAGCTCTGGGGACTTGCGGACGCGCGCCTCGAACGGAAGGTGAAGTACTTGCTGGTTGATGTATGCGGCATTGACAGTGTGAAACCCAATGTCACTGCCCTGATTGATCCGATGACCGAGGGCATGCGCACGGCTCTGCTGGGCTCCGGACCCGCAGACCGCGTGCTGGCACGATTCTTCATGCGCAAGGTCGATCCTGCGCGACGGTATATGTATGTCGAAAGCCGGCAGGACGCACTCGCGTTCTTCCACGAAGATGACTGACCCCGGCCCTCTCGAGATGGACGAACCCCGTATTCCGCGCATTGTCGACGCCATCCTCAGGATCGCGGACATGGATTTCGATACCCTATTGCATCCCAGCAGCCGGCGCGATGAGATCGACGCCATCATCATGGGGATCAATGCCATGGCCGCTGACCTGGAAACGACGTATTCCACGCTTGATCGCCGGGTGGCAGAGCGCACGCGGTTGCTCGAGGCGGCCCGCGACCAAATGGCGTTGTTGGCCTACACGGACCCCTTGACCCAGCTCGCGAATCGTTCCGCCTTGATGGAGGAAATCAACAAGACGCTTGTCGAGCCCGGCACGGGTCCCTCGGCCCCGATCTTGATGCTCCTGGATCTGGATGCCTTCAAGAGCATCAACGATACCTACGGCCATGCACTGGGCGACAAGGTCCTGTGCCAGCTCGCCGAGAGGCTTCGCGGTTGTGTGCGCGCCGAGGACCTCGTGGCGAGACTCGGAGGCGACGAATTCGCCATCCTGGTGCACGCACCGGAACACAACGCCGTCGCCCTGGGCCGACGCATCGTTGCGGCGATGAACCAGGACATGGTGATCGACAACATCCACCTGAGCCCCGGGGCCAGCCTTGGCATTGCCCGGACAACGCCGTCGCATTCGCCGGACAGCCTCGTGCTTGAGGCGGACACAGCCATGTATGTGGCCAAGCGCTCGGTAAGCGAAAAGGTCGTGGAATTCGAGCCGTTCATGCTGTTTGAACGACGTGAGAAGGCCGAGATGCTCTCCGATCTCCGACATTCACTGGACGGCGAGCAGTTCTTCCCTGCTTACCAAGCAGTGGTCCGCCTCAAGGATGAGGCAATCATCGGCGCAGAGGCCTTGGTGAGGTGGAATCGAGCGGGCCACGGGCTCGTGCGTCCAGACGAGTTCCTCCCCGCTGCCGAGGAGGCGGGCATGGTCGGCAAACTGACTGAATACCTGCTGGATCGGGTACTGAGCGACGTCAAGAGGTGGCGGGCGGCCAAGCTCGTCGGCGCAGATTTCAAGGTCCACCTCAACGTGACCTCGCGTGGACTGCACGACCTGGGCTTCGCCGACGAGGTGCGCAGGGTCTTGCGCCAGCATGAACTTCCGGCAACCGTGCTGGCCTTGGAAATCACCGAGAACAACTTGATGTCGGGTGACAACCTGCACCGCTATACCTTGATGGCTTTGGCGAAGATGGGGGTTGAGGTCTTTATTGACGACTTTGGCACCGGCTACTCCTCAATCAGCTATCTGCGCCAGCTGCCCGTGACCGGAGCCAAGATCGACAGGACTCTCGTTGACGACATTGCCGTGAACCCGAAGCAGGAATCCTTCCTTCGCGCCATCTCCGACTTGATTGCAGCTTGTGACCTTGAGTGCGTCGTCGAAGGAGTGGAGACTGCCGAGCAATCGGCGAAGCTCAAGGCCATGGGGTTCACAACCGTCCAGGGATTCCACTATGCCGTTCCGCTGGACGCAGCCGCATTCGAGGAACTGTTGCGGATGCGCCGCCAAGCGCTCGCGTGATGGCAGTTCAGCCACGGCACACCACATGCCAAAGGCCTCGACCACCAGTTCCCCTGCGGGAGCCAGTGCTCGGAGCCTAGCCGTGACGGGTGCTGAGTGTTACGGGATGTTGAAGCGATATCTCTGCGAAATTCATCTTGGGCGATCGCCGAGGGTGCCATCGGCGATCGCATCGTTGCCGGTCCAGCGACGTTTACGCCAACCCAATTTACCACCCGGGCGCTGCACATGGGATCGATGGGAAATGGAAGGGGCAGGAACCCGCGCTACGTCAGCGGGTCCCTGCCCTGGGAACGCGCAGCTTGGGGTCTGCGTCGTAACTCCCATGGAAGAATCTGGTACTTGGGGTGCCAGATTCTTCCGAAAATGGTCCTGCACTTAGGGGGGGTGGCAGGACCAACCAACCTAGCCTACCTACCGAACGTCAACTTACCCAATCGACGCGACTACATCATCAATCGATGGTTGGTGTCCGCCTGCTTGAGGCGCCGGACGAAGCCGTTGTTCCTCAACGCAGTAAATACAAGAGGCCCCGGCCACCGATTCCCTTGTGGGAGCAGGTGGCCGGGGCTCTGTCGTGATGGGCGTTTAGCGCGAACGGTAGTTCGGGGCCTCGACAGTCATCATGATGTCGTGCGGATGCGATTCCTTCAGGCCCGCGGCGGTGATGCGCACGAACTTGCCACGCTCCTTCAGGTCCGGGATGGTGCGTCCGCCGACGTAGAACATGGTCTGGCGCAGGCCGCCAACCAGCTGGTGCGCCACCGCGGAGAGCGGGCCGCGGTACGGGACCTGGCCCTCGATGCCCTCGGGGATCAGCTTCTCGTTGGACGGCGCATCCGACTGGAAGTAGCGGTCCTTGGAGTAGGAGGTGTTCTTGCCGCGGGTCTCCATGGCGCCGAGCGAGCCCATGCCGCGGTAGGCCTTGAACTGCTTGCCGTTCATGAAGACCAAATCGCCCGGGGACTCGGCGGTGCCGGCCAGCAGGGAACCGAGCATGACCGAATCGGCGCCGGCAACCAGGGCCTTGCCGATGTCGCCCGAGTGCTGCAAGCCTCCGTCGGCGATCACCGGCACGCCGGCCGGGATCGCTGCCTTGGCTGCCTCGTAGATGGCGGTGACCTGCGGGACGCCGACACCGGCGACGATGCGGGTGGTGCAGATGGATCCCGGGCCCACGCCGACCTTGATGGCGTCGGCGCCGGCGTCGATCAGTGCCTGGGCGCCCTCGCGGGTCGCGGCCTGGCCGCCGATGACGTCCACATGCGCGGCCGCCGGGTCCTTCTTCAGGCGGGCGATCATGTCCAGCACGCCTTGGGTGTGGCCGTTGGCGGTGTCGACCACCAGCACGTCGACGCCTGCCTCGACCAGCTTCATGGCGCGGTCGTAGCCCTCGCCGAAGAAGCCGACGGCAGCGCCGACACGCAGGCGGCCCTCGTCGTCCTTGGTGGCCAGCGGGTACTGCTCGGCCTTGTCGAAGTCCTTGACGGTGATCAAGCCCTGGAGCAGGCCATCGTTGTCTACCAGCGGCAGCTTCTCGATGCGGTGCTTGCCCAGCAGGTTGATGACCTCTTCGCGCGACACCCCCACCTTGGCGGTGATCAGCGGCATAGCCGTCATGACTTCGTAGACCTTGGTGGTCATGTAGGTCTCGCGCGGCACAAAGCGGGTGTCGCGGTTGGTGATGATGCCCAGCAGCTTGCGGTTCTCATCGACCACCGGCAGGCCCGAGACGCGGTAGTGCGCGCACAGGTCGTCCCATTCGGCCAGCGTCGCCCCGGGGTTCACGGTCACCGGGTTGGTGATCATGCCCGATTCGCTGCGCTTGACCTGGTCCACCTGGTCGGCCTGGTCATCGATGGACAGGTTGCGGTGGATGATGCCGATGCCGCCCTGGCGGGCCAGCGCGATGGCCATCGGCGCCTCGGTGACGGTATCCATGGCCGCGGAAAGCAGCGGGATGTTGATGGAGATCCGCTTGGTCAGGCGCGTGGTGGTGTCTGCCTCCGAGGGGATCACATCCGTCGGGCCGGGAAGCAGCAAGACGTCATCGTAGGTGAGGCCTTCAAAGGCAAATGGATTGAACTCAGTCACGGGGGACCTTTCACGCCGGTGCGGGGATTGATTACATCCTAGAACGCTTCACCGCCAAGCGACATTCCCGCGTGGTTGGTGTGGCGAACGCAACTCCCGCCACCGCCCGCGCCTCGGCATCCGCCCGCACCGCCGGGGCCATCCCGAGGCCTCGCGCAGCGCGGGAACGGCGCGGCACGATGCGGTCCCAAGGCCCCGGCGCCTCACGCCCTGATGAAGATCGCGGTGGCCCGCAATGAGTCCACGCCTGTCTGGCTGATCGACTGGATCATGTACCAGTAGTAGTGCCCGAGCACCACCCCGGAATCCAGCCAGGACTGGGCGGAGGCGGTGCGCCGGCGCACCGTGCGCAGGTAGGTGCCGGTGGACTGGATGTAGGGGACGACCGAGCCTGTCGATTCCCAGCGCCAGATGGCGATGAGCTTGATCGGCTCCCCGCTGGAACTCGAGCTCCAGCCCAACCGCACGCCGGTGCCCTCGCGCACGGCCGTGGTGATCGTGGGCGTGTAGGGACGCACGAAGTTCAGCTGCGTGTAGGGCACCGGCAGGGCGGGACGTGCGTACTTGGCGGCCTTGAGGATCCCGATGGCGTTGAGCTTGTTCGCCCGCACGGCGGTGGTATTGTAGTACGCCTGGCCGCGCACCGCCGGGACCGCACGGCACTTGGTCACGTGGTCGCGCAGCTCGTTGGGGTCCTGCCAGGCCGGGGTAGCAGGGTCCCCGACCTTGTAGGCGGCTTCCCCGGTGTAGAGCTTGACGCTGGTTCCGGCGACCTGCTTGGCCCACCAATCGACCAGCACGTTGTAGTTGGCCACGGAGTACCCCTGGTACCAGTACAACTGCGGGGCGATGTAGTCGATCCAGCCCTCCTTGACCCAGCGCCGGGTGTCCGCGTAGAGGGCGTAGAAGCTCTCCAGCCCGCTGGTGGCGGAGCCCAGGGAGCTCGAGGAGCTGTTGGCCCAGATGCCGAAGGGACCGATGCCGAACACCACCCGGGGCTTGGCGGCGTGGATCGCGGTGTGGGTGTCGCGCACGAACACGTTGATGTTGTTGCGCCGCCAGGAAGAGATCGAGGTGAAGGTGCCCTTGTAGGTGTTGTAGGTCGACGAGTCCGGGATCGAGGCCCCGGCCACCGGGTAGGGGTAGAAGTAGTCGTCGAAGTGCACCCCGTCCACGTCGTAGCGCTTGACCAGGTCGACGACCACGTTGCGGATGAAGGTGCGCACCGCCGGGATGCCGGGGTTGTAGTAGCGTCGCGGGCCGTAGGCGAAGGACCAGGAAGGGTTCAGCCGCGCCGGGTGGCTGGCCACCAGCGAGGTCAGCGAGGTGTCCATCGATACGCGGAAGGGGTTGATCCACGCGTGCAGGGCGATCCCGCGCTTGTGCGCCTCGGAGATGGCGTAGGCCAGCGGGTCGTAGCCCGGGTCCGTGCCCTGGGTGCCGGTGAGGTACTTGGACCAGGGCTCGCCCAGGGTGGCCTTCCACATCCGGTCCGCGGCCGGGCGGACCTGCAGCAGCACGGCGTTGAGGTTGCGGGACACCGCCAGGTCCAGGATCGAGCGCAGCTCCGCCTGCTGGGTGGTCACGGACAGCCCGGATTTGGAGGGCCAGTCGATGTTCAGCACGCTCGCGGTCCACAGGGCGCGGAACTCGGTGCGCGGGTAGGTGGCGGAGGTGAAGGTGTTGCGCGAGGAGATGGTGTAGACGTGGTTCCGGGTGACCGCCGCCGCGGCGGGGGCCGCCACCAGTCCGGGGCCCAGCACGGCTCCTCCCAACACCGCCACGGCGGCCGAGAGCACCGCCCTCCTGCTCACGGGGCCGGCAAGGGCCAGGGACAATGGTGCCATTTCCGTTTTCATGGCATTGACTCCGATGGTGCGCAAGTGGGCACGGCCGGGCCGGATCGTTCGGCCGCTTGGAGGCAACAATACGCCGCACGGGGAGGGGGCAAAAGGCCCTCGGCATCACGTTTGCGCGGCACTTTTCCACGACGCTCCGGCCGGTACCAACGGTGCTTCTCGGCGCTGGCCCGGCGCTTGGAATCAGTGCGAGCCGGTGAGGGCTTCCAGGAAGCGCCGCTCGAATTGGGCAGCCGTCGTCCGGACATAGGTGCTGGTCAGGTGGGACTGGTCCATGTAAACCAGCACGTTGCCGATGACCGGGCGGCAGATGCCCTCGGGGCAGAGCTGGTCGGTCATGTCCATGGTGGAGAAGTTCTCCCCCAGCGTTCCGTCGGCGGCCAGGTTGTCCAGCGGTGAGGCCTTGGCCATGAGCTCGGACACCGGGGCGCTGCAATTCTCCGATTCCGCGCCGAACCGGTCCACGCATTCGGGGGCCGGGGTGGTGAAGCGCGGGGTGTCGCGCAGCGCCACCACCGGGATGCCGGCATCGAGCAGCGGGCGGATTCCCGCCTCGTAGCCGGGCACTATCCGTTCCTGCTGCGCCGGGGAGCGGCCTTCGGGGTCTTCGCCCAGGGCGGTGAAGGTGCCCAGGGTGAGCACCGCATCGGGATCGTGTTCCAGCGCGTATTTCCCTGCAGCCTCGTTGAACGCCCCGCATTCCTCGCCGCGGGTGTCGGAGGGTCCGCCGAACCGGCACGACGGCTTGGTCAGCAGGATCCAGCGCCAGCCGTGCTTTTGCGCCATCGCGTCCACCGCGCCGCTCCAGTGCTGGGCGTGCGAGTCCCCCAGCACCACGATGGTCTTTTCCGCGTTTTCGCTGCCGCGCTGCTGGCAGTATTCGACCTCGGGTGCCTGGGGCGCCCATGCTCCGGAGCAGTCGGCCCCGAAGTTCGACCATTCCTCGTCGAGCTTGCTGGTCAGCGGGACCATGACGGCCTCGGAGCTTGGTTCGTGCCCGAACCCGGGGTCCAGGATTGCCGCACCGGGGTTGTCGATCTCCGCCTGGGAGGCCGCACGCAGTTCCTCGGCGGCGACCCGGTGTTCCCAGCCGGACAGCGGCAGCAGCACCAGGGAGAGCAGCACCGCGATGCCCAGGCCCGCGCGCCGGCGCTTGGCCGAGAGCCAGTGCCAGGATCGCATCGGGGATTCGACGACGCGGGTGGTGGCCCAGGCCAGCACCAGGGAAACCAGCATCAGGCCCAGGCCCGTGGTGAAGGAGATCTCCGCGTTTCCCGTTTCGACGAGGAAGAAGATCATCACCGGCCAGTGCCACAGGTACAGCGCATAGGATATGTCCCCCAGCTTCACCAGCGGGCCCAGGGCCAGCACCCGTTGCACCCCGAAGCGGTTGTCGGGGGCCATGACGACGAAGGCCGCGGCCAGGGTCGGCCACAGGGCCAGGTACCCGGGGAACTCGTGCTCCACCTGCAGCAGCATGCCGCAGGCCAGGATCGCGGCCAGGCCCACCCAGCCCAGCGGCACGGTCAGGGCCCTGGGCAGCTTTCGCAGCTGCGGCAGGAACACTGCCAGCAGCGATCCGAGCGCGAACTCCCAGAGCCTGGCGCCGGTGTCGAAGTAGGCCCATTCCTGGGCGGTTGCGGTGATGTGGATCGAGTAGGCCAGGGAGGCGGTGAACACGGCGCCGAAGAGGAATCCCATGGTGTTCCGGTAGCTCATCGACGGGAACCTGCCGCAGAGCGCCTTGAAGAGGACCAAGCCCGCGGCGAGCAGCAGCGGCCACAGGATGAAGACCTGGCCCTGGATGGACAGCGACCAGAAGTGCTGCAGCGGGCTGGCCGTGGCGTGGTCGGCGGCGTAGTAATCCACCGAGTCCGCCGCAAGCTGCCAGTTCTGCCGGTAGAACAGGCTGGCTGCGGTTTGCTCCATGATCGAGCTCCAGCGCGCCTTGGGCAGCAGCACGATGCTGGCGGCGATCACGGACAGCAGGACCAAGACCGCGGCGGGCAGCAGCCGGCGGAAGACGCCCAGCCAGTAGGAAATCAGCGCCAGGGGCCGCCCGGTCTCGACCTTGCGGATGAACGCGCCGGCGAGGAAGAACGCGGAGAGCAGCAAAAAGACATCAACGCCGCCGGAAACCCGGCCGAACCAAACGTGGTAGACCATCACGAGCACCACCGCCAACGCGCGCAGGCCCTGGAGTTCGGGCCTGAAGCGTTCGGCGGGGGTCGTGACCGGTGCGTTGCTCCGGCCTGCCACTATAGGGACAGGTGTGGGGATAGGCATCGGTACATCCTGTAAAGCTTGCGGTGTGTCCAAGCCCGGAACGTTGGGCATGGGCATCCAACGTTACCAAACCCCGTTATCAATTCGTTACAGCCGGTTCCCGGTGTCGTCGGATCGCTGCCCCCTCCACGGGCGTTGCAGGACACATGACCTTGGCCGTTGCCCCCGCCGCCTGGACCTCGACGACCTCCGGGCCCGCCCAGGCACCCCCTGGGGACCCTGTTCCCTCGCGCCGGCCTAGGGGTCAAAATGTGCTGGTCCGGGCGCCGGGGCAAAACGGGAGATGATTTCCTCCGCCAGGGCGTGGAGCTTCTGGTTCCTGTTGTTCGACGCCTTGCACAGCATGTCGAAGGCCTCTTGTGCGGAGCAACCGTCCTGGGCCATGAGGATTCCGCGCGCCAGGTCGATCGCCGTGCGGTGCTCCAGGGCGGCGGCCAGGTTCTCCGATTTCAGCTCGGCCTCCGCGACCCGCACGGCCGCGGACAAGGCACGGCGTCCCTCGTCGGCGAGCCCCATGGCTTCGAGCACGATGGGCTCGCTGAGCGCCCCGGAGTCGGCGGCGAAGAACACCAGGACGGCCGTGGCCCTGGCGCCAAGCTCCAGCGGGACCGCCACCAATCCGGCAAAGCCCTGCTCCGCCAGCTTCAGCCCGTACCCGGGCCAGCGCGCATCGACGGCGTCGTTGACGATGACCGGCAGCCCGCTGCGCACGGCGTGCAGGCCGGGGCCATCATCCAGCAGCGTCTCGATGCCCTCCAGGCGTATCACCCGTTCATCGCTTCCCGCCATCGCCGGCGGCAGCTTGCGCATGTGCAGAATCACCAGGCACTCGATGTCCGATCCGGCGGCTCGTCCCAGCCGATCGGCCGACAGCTCGGCCAGGCCCTCCAACACGCCGTGCAGTCCTTCCATTTCGGCCACCAAATCACACAGTTCCCCAAGAACGTCCATTTTTCTCAGCGCCTCCATGAATTTGTTTGTCGTACCGCTTCCTCCAGTTGCACGACAGCCCCCGCTCACCGGTGGCCGTCGCTAAATTCCGTAACAAGATTTTTACCGCATCCGCGTGCATTTCGCCAGTACCGCGCCCGGCGCGTGCGCCGCCGCTTGTTCACGGCCGTGCCCGGGTAAACGCCAAACGCCGCCGGCCTCCGGGGTTCGCTCCCGAAGCGGGAAGGAAACCTGGATGCCGGCGGCGCGTGGACGCACTGCCGTGTGGGCGGTGCTAGTGGTTGTGGCCTGCGTGCGAGTCCGAATCTCCGGCCGGCTTTTCGGCGACCAGGGTTTCGGTGGTGAGCACCAGGGCCGCGATCGATGCCGCGTTGCGCAGCGCCGAGCGGGTGACCTTGACCGGGTCGATGACACCGGCGTCGATCAGGTTCTCGTACACGCCGGTCAGGGCGTTGAAGCCCTCGTTGGCCGGCGATTCGGAGACCTTGGCGGTGACGACGTAGCCGTCGAAGCCGGCGTTCTGGGCGATCCAGCGCAGCGGCTGGACCAAGGCGCGGCGGGCAATGCCGACACCCGCAACGGCGTCGCCGGTCAGGGCGAGCACGTTCGGATCGGTGTCCAGCACGGCCAGTGCGTCAACCAAGGCGGTGCCGCCGCCTGCGACGATTCCCTCTTCAAGGGCCGCGCGGGTGGAGGACACTGCATCTTCGATGCGTGCCTTGCGTTCCTTCAGCTCGACCTCGGTGGCTGCGCCGACCTTGATCACCCCGATGCCGCCCGAGAGCTTGGCGAGGCGCTCGTTGAGCTTCTCGCGGTCCCACTCGGAATCGGTGCGGGTCAGTTCGGCCCTGAGCTGCGAAACGCGGTCAGCCACGTCCTCGGCGGTGCCTGCACCGTCGACGATGGTGGTCGAGTCCTTGGTGATGGTGATGCGGCGAGCCGATCCCAGCACCTCGAGCCCGACCTGGTCCAGCTGCAGCCCCAGGTCCGGGGAGACAACCTGGGCGCCGGTGAGGATCGCAATGTCCTGCAGCATGGCCTTCCGGCGGTCGCCGAAGCCCGGGGCCTTGACGGCCACGGCGTTCAGCGTGCCGCGGATCTTGTTCACCACGAGGGTGGAAAGGGCTTCGCCCTCGATGTCCTCGGCGATGATGAACAGCGGCTTGCCTGCTGCCAGCACCTTTTCCAGCAGCGGCAGGAACTCTGCAACCGTGGAGATCTTGCCCGAGTTGACCAGGATCAGCGCGTCCTCGAGGACTGCTTCCTGGCGCTCCGGGTCGGTGACGAACTGCGGGGACAGGTAGCCCTTGTCGAACTGCATGCCCTCGGTGACAACCAGCTCGGTGGCGGTCGTCGAGGATTCCTCGATGGTGATGACGCCGTCGGTGCCCACGGTTTCGAAGGCCTGGGCCAGCAGCTCGCCGATTTCCTCGCTCTGCGCGGAGATGGCGGCCACGTTGGCGACCTGCTTGCCCTCGACCGGAACCGAGTTCTCGGCCAGGCGTGCGGCGACAGCCTCGACGGCTACCTCGATGCCGCGCTTGATTTCGCCCGGGGCGGCACCCGCGGCAACGTTGCGCAGGCCCTCCTTGACGAATGCCTGGGCGAGCACGGTGGCGGTGGTGGTGCCGTCGCCTGCCACGTCGTTGGTCTTGGTGGCTACTTCCTTGGCCAGCTGCGCGCCAAGGTTCTCGTAGGCATCTTCCAGCTCGATCTCACGGGCGATGGTCACGCCATCGTTGGTGATCGTCGGTGCGCCCCAGGCCTTTGCCAGCACCACGTTGCGGCCGCGCGGGCCGAGGGTCACCTTGACGGTGTTTGCGAGCTTGTCGATGCCCGCTTCGAGGGCGCGTCGCGCCTCTTCATTGAAAGCTAGCTGCTTTGCCATGTCTTGCTCCTTATAAGCTGCATAAAGCCCCGGCCAGGGGCCGGGGCTTTATCAGGAAAACTACTTTACGACGATGGCCAGGACGTCGCGTGCCGAGAGCACCAGGTACTCTGCACCGCCGACCTTGACTTCGGTTCCGCCGTACTTGGAGTAGATCACGACGTCGCCTTCGGCTACGTCTACGGGAACGCGGTTGCCGTTGTCATCGACACGGCCCGGTCCAACTGCTACGACCTTGCCTTCCTGCGGCTTTTCCTTGGCGGAATCAGGGATGACCAGACCGGAAGCAGTGGTGGTTTCTGCTTCGAGCGGCTGGACGACAATGCGGTCCTCGAGAGGCTTAATGGAGACGGACATCGTCTCTCCTTTGCGTGAGTTACCAATGGTTTACGGGCCGTTCGGGTGGTACCAACCGTCGTCGCGGTGCCAGCTGGTGAATTACCTCAGGCTTTCAGCACTTGCCGGGTTCGACAAGCACCATGAATGACTCTAGGCAACCATTAGCACTCGGTCAAGGCGAGTGCTAATTGCGTCGTGTTTTACGCGCTCGGCGCAGTGCTGGAGGGTCGGCACGGCGAAGCCCGAAAATACCGGACACACTCAGCCGCGCCTGACCCTCCGGACTCCCTCCAACTTCACTGCAGGGCCACTTTCAAGGGGAAATGCTTAATCCGGGCGAGGCGCAATCGGGAAACCGGAATCCCAATCCACGTATTTCCACACATGCTGACAGCGTCCGTAACTGCATTTCAACTGCTTCGGCGGCATGCGCGGCACTGGCAAGCAATTCACCGCCACCCAATCGATACAACCCTTGTGTCATATTACCTGCATGTTGTATTCTGGTGGTGATGTGGATCGTTGACTTGAACTTGGTTGACGCATGGCTGTCTGACTTGGACTTCGAATCCTATGTGCAGGGCATGGCTGCCATCGAATTGTTGGCGGAACGCGGCCCTCAGCTTGGTCGCCCTTTGGTCGATACCGTGGTGCAGTCACGCCACAAGAACATGAAGGAATTGCGACCAGGCTCCAGCGGCCGGTCGGAATTGCGAGTGCTGTTTGCGTTCGATCCCCAGCGTCAAGCCATCATGCTGATTGCGGGTGACAAGGCGGGGAATTGGCACACATGGTACGAGACGAATATTCCAGTTGCCGATGAGTTGTTCGACAAACACCTAAAGACGCTGAAAGGAGCGCCATGATGGCAATGAACTTTGAGGAAATGCTGGCGAAGCGGCCAGTAGACAGGGCCGTCGTTGACGCACATAAGAAGCGCATGCTCGAGGAGGTCCGCGCCTACCGCTTGCGCGAATTGCGCGAAGCTTCCGACTTGACCCAGGTCCAGCTCGCCGGAAGGCTCCAGGTCACCCAGAACCGGGTTTCTCGAATAGAGCACGGAGATATCGAGCGCACACAGGTCGATACATTGCGTAAATACGTAGAGGCAATTGGCGGCAGGCTCCGGGTCGAGGTCGAGCTTGGAGACGAACGTATCCAAATCGCCTAGCCACGGGCCATGGAACCCTATTCACCACGAAAACGGCACCTGACCGGTGACTTTGGCCAGGGTTCGTGTCCGCCCGAAAGATCGGGAATGCCAGCCGTGCCTATTTGTCCCGTGCGGTGGTTGCCTGGGGCTTGGGTTTCGCCGGGAAGAGGGCCTTCAGGCGCTCCTCGGCGGCCTCGGTGGCGGCCTCGGCCGCCTGTTGGTTGGCCTCGGTGACGGCGGCGAGCATCTCGGCCCGCTGGATCTTGATGCCGCGGGGTGCGTCGAATCCGATCTTGATCGAATCGCCCTTGACATCGAGGACAGTCACCACGATGTCCTCGCCAATCAGGACCTGTTCTCCGACCTTCCGAGTAAGTACCAGCACCGCACAATCATAGCCCAGTGCCCGCCCGCACTTGCCGAGCGACCTACGTGTTTGGGCCCCGGGCCTCAAGCACGGGGAAGCCCAGCTCCCACACCGATGCCGGTGACAGGGTCTCGTCGGCATGCAGGGACACCACCGCGTAGAGCCCGTGGCCCGAGGCCACGTGCTTGACCCAGGCCGCGGTGTCCTCGGCCTTGCGCCCGGCATCGACGGCGGCCCAGAGCTGGTCGGCCTCCAGCACCTCGAGCAGCTCCAATTGCGGCAGCAGCGCCAGTTGCGGGTTGATCGCCACCGCCACGAGCAACGGGACGCCTTCGGCGACCGCTGCGGCGCGCGCCCGCAGGATGCCGCGCCTGTCGGTCACCGGCCGCCGGGCCAGGGAGTCCACATCGAACTTCTGCGCCAGCTCCCCGGCATTGCGCCGCAGGGCGGTGCCGTCGTGGAGCTCCTCCGCGGCCATCCCGGCGTCCCCCCACAGCCCGATGACTACCACCAGGTCCCCGGGACCGGCCAGCGGCGAGGGAACGATGTCGCGGTCCCGCCCCGGACCGAATCCGCTGCCGACAGCCGCCGGGAGCAGCCCCGCAGGCAGGAAACCGGCGCCCGGGGCACCGGCGGTTTCGGTTGCTGCCGGGCCGCGGGCCGCCGCCCGGGCACCCGTTGACGGTTCGAGGGCAAAGGCCTGCCCATCAAGCAACCGGGCGAAATCCGGGGCACCGGGAACCGCCGGCCGCCCGCCGCGGCGCGTCTGCCGTGGCGAGGCCGGTGCCAGGCGCAATTCGGCGGCATCGGCCCGTTCCAGCAATCCGTTGATCCCGCCGCCGGTGTCTTGCGGATTGGTGTCGCCGGCCCCCGGATCCGGATCCGCGGATGGGCGGGAGCCCGCGGCGCGACCCGCAACCAGCTCGAGGTCCCGGGCATCGAGGGGTTCGTCCCCGGGTCCGATGACCCGCCCGTCGGGGGCGTTTTCGTCGGGCACCTCGATGATCGCCTCGTAGTGTTCCTTGGCCAGGAACCGGCCGAGGCCGCCGGTGGTGACCTTCTCCGCCGAGACGATGCGCGCGGTGTGCCCGTACTCGGCGACCGCCTGGGCGTGGATGGATTCGAGGCTGGGGCCCTCAAGCCGAAATCGCATCGGCACCGCGCACCACCCCCACGGTCTCGATGTCGGCCCCGCCGGCGGTGGCCTCCTGGTAGGAGAGCACCGGGATGGAGCCGGGCGCGGTGCCCATCAGCCGGCGCACCGCCGGGCGCAGCGCCGGGGCGCAGACCAGCACCGCGGACAGGCCCCGGGTTTCCAGCTCGCCGGCGATCTGCTTCACCGAGGAGAGCACCGCCTCGAGCCGTTGGGCGTCGAGCATGATCTGGCTTCCGGTCTCTGAAGGGCGCAGCCCCTCGAGCATGCCCTGTTCCAGGACCGGGTCGACCATGACGACCCGCAGCAAGGTGCCTTCCAGGTAGCCGGCGGCGATGGCCGGTCCCAAGGCGGCGCGGGCGGCCTCGATGAGCCCCTCCGGGTCGGTGCCGGCCTTGGCCCGCAGGGCCAGGGCCTCGTAGATGCGTCCGAGGTCGTTGATCGGCACCGATTCGGCCAGCAGGCCCTGGAGCACGCGCTGGACCTCGGCCAGGCTCATGAGCGAGGGCACCAGTTCCTCCACGGCCGAGGGGTTGGCCTCGCGCACCGCGTCGGTGAGCACCCGCACGTCCTCGCGGGTGAGCAGCCGAGCGGCCTGGTCCTTGACGATCGAGGACAGGTGGGTGACGATCACCGAGACCCGGTCGATGGTGGTGGCCCCAGCCATCTCGGCGTTGTGCCGCAGCTCGGCCGGGACCCACTTGCCCGCCAGCCCGAAGACCGGTTCCACCACAGTGGCCCCGGGCAGCGACTCCAGGTGGTCCCCCAGGGCCAGGATCTTGCCGCGCGGCGCGGTGCCGCGCCCGGCCTCCACCCCGGCGATGCGGATGGCGTAGGTGGCCGGGGGCAGGT
Source organism: Arthrobacter sp. C2 (assembly GCA_024207135.1). GTDB lineage: Bacteria > Actinomycetota > Actinomycetes > Actinomycetales > Micrococcaceae > Paeniglutamicibacter. The sequence goes on from CP042428.1 coordinate 1,574,074, forward strand.
CGACGGAGTCGCGGGTGCGCACCGGGGGCAGCACGATGCCCAGCTCCATGGCCACGCGGCGGCGCAGCGCCCGCACGCGGGCCAGCAGGTCGTCCCCTCCCCCGTTGACCACGTCCACCAGGTCCGGGGCCAGCTGGATCTCCAGGGCGTGCACCCGCATCTTCTCGATCAGGTCCTCGGTGGTTTCGGCCGGGACCACCGCGGCCTCGTTCCGCAGTGCCACCGCCGCCCGGGTTTCTTCCTTGGCCGCGTTGGCCTTGATGCGCTGGGCGGCGAAGATCAGCAGCGTGCCGATGAGCACGAAGGGCAGCTTCGGCATCCCGGGCACCAGCGCCAGGCCGATGGCCGCGGACCCTGCGATCAGCAGCGCGGTGCGCGACTGGGCCAGCTGGGTGGAGGCGGTCGAGCCCATGTCGGAGGACGCGTTGGAACGGGTGACGATCATGCCGGTGGACACGGCCATCAGCAAAGCGGGGATCTGCGTGGCCAGGCCGTCGCCGATGGTCAGCAGCGCATAGGTGTTCAGTGCCTCGCCGATGCCCATGCCGCGCTGCACCATGCCGATGGCGATGCCGCCGACCAGGTTGATGATGATGATGATCAGCCCGGCGATGGCGTCGCCCTTGACGAACTTGGAGGCGCCGTCCATGGCGCCGTAGAAGTCGGCCTCCGCGGCGACCTCGGCGCGGCGCTCGCGCGCCTGGCTGTCGGTGATCAGCCCGGCGTTCAAGTCCGCGTCGATGGCCATCTGCTTGCCCGGCATGGCATCGAGGGTGAAGCGGGCCCCGACCTCGGCGACGCGTTCGGCGCCCTTGGTGACGACCACGAACTGGATGACCACCAGGATCAGGAAGATCACGCAGCCGATGATCAGCGAGCCGCCCACCGCGATGTTCCCGAATGCGGCAATGACCTCCCCGGCGTACGCGTCCCCGAGCACCAGGCGCGTGGAGGCGACGTTCAGGCCCAGGCGCAGCAGCGTGGCCACCAGCAGCAGCGAGGGGAAGACCGAGAAGTCCAGCGGCCGCTTGACGAACATGGTGGTCAGCAGGATCACCAGGGCCAAAAGGATGGACACGGCGATCAGCACGTCCAGCAGGGAGGCCGGGACCGGGACCACCAGCAGCATGATGATGCCCACCACGCCCAGCGGCACGGCGATCTTGGAGAGGGAGGCGAATTTCATGCGGTCTTGCTCCTTGGGGCGGGGCTGGATGCCTGGGGTTGGTCGGCTGGTTGGGTGGCGGGCCGCGGAAGGCCCGGGGGCCGGGAGGTCATGGGGTGGCCCCCGGCGGTGCGCCGGGCACCGCGTGGATGCCGTCGGGCCGCCCGCGGGCCTTGAGCGTCATCACGAAGGCCAGCACGCGGGCCACCTCGTTGTAGGTCCCGGCGGGGATCTCGTCCCCGAGGTTGCAGGCCTCGTGCAGGTTTCTGGCCAACGGGATGTCGCGGACCATGGGCACCCGCTTGGCCACGGCCTCCTCGCGGATGCGCGTGGCGATGTTCCCGGCGCCCTTGGCCACCAGCTTCGGGGCGGAGATGCCGGGCTCGTATTTCAGGGCCACGGCCACGTGGGTCGGGTTCACCACGACCACGTCGGCGTCGGCGATCGCCGCGATCATGCGGTTGCGGCTCATGGCCATCTGCCGGGAGCGGCGTTGGGACTTGATCAGCGGGTCCCCGTCGGTGCGCTTGTTCTCGTCGGTGACTTCCTTGCGGGTCATCCGGGTGTGCTTGCGGTTCCGGCGCATGACCACCAGCACGTCGGCGGCGGCCAGCACCAGCCCGGCGATCACCGAGGCGCGGATCAGCGAGGCGGCCCCGTCGGACCCGGCGGCCAGCAGCGAGGCCAGCGGCAGGGAACCGGATTGCAGCAGCAGGGGCATCAGCGAGGAGACCACGAACCAGAGCACCAGGGCGATGACGGCGACCTTCAGCAGCGCCTTGAGCCCCTGCCAGAGCGCCTGGAACCCGAAGACCCGCTTCATGCCCGAGAGCAGGTTCAGGTTGGCGGGGTCCAGCTTGAACTTCTTGAACCGGATCCCGCCCTGCAGCGCGGCGGTGGCGATCACGACCACGAGCACCACGGCGAACAGGGGAAGCATGGTGCCCGGCAGCGACCCCAGCCCGGCGCCGAGGGCGCCGACGGCGGCCTGCGGGTCGGGATCGGCGATGACCAGGCGCACGGCCTGGAGCTGGCTGCGGCCTGCCGCCTCGGCCAGTGCGAGCAGTCCCGGGATCATCAACGCCGCGGCGCCGATGCCCAGCCAGGCGGCCAGGTCCTGCGAGCGGGTCATCTTGCCCTTCTCGCGGTTCTCCTTCATGCGCTGGGCGGTGGCCTTCTCGCTGCGCTCCCCCGAATCCTGGCTCATTGGCCCATCACCGCCCCCAGCAGTGACAGGGCGCTGCGCACCAGCGAGGAGACCAGCGCCGGCAGCACCACGAACACGGTCCCGACCAGCATCAGGGTCAGCATGATCTTCAGCGGGAAGCCCATGGCAAAGGCGTTCAGTGCCGGGGCGGCGCGGGTGAGCAAGCCCAGGCCGATGTCCGCGAGCACCAGGACCACCAGAAGCGGTCCGGCGATCTGCACCGCGGCCAGGAACATGCTGCCCACCGCCGAGACCAGGGATTCGGAGAGCCCCGGCAGCCCGATGCCGCCGCCCAGCGGGATCGCGTCGAAGGAGCGGAACACCCCGGCGAGCACCAGCTGGTAGCCGTCGGAGGCGACCAGCAGGGCCAGGGCGGCAAAGTGGAAGAAGCGGGTGAACTGGGCGCCGTTGACCATGGATTGGGGGTCGAAGCCCTGGGCCATGGCGAAGCCGCCGAACAGGTCGATCAGCCCGCCGGCGGCCTGGATGGCGGAGAAGAGCACCATGACCAAAAAGCCCATGGCGGCGCCGGCCAGCAGTTCGGCGAGGATCGCGGCCAGGAAGGGGCCGGTGTCCAGGGACTCGTAGCCGGCGGACATGCGCGGGGTCACGGCCAGGGCCAGGCCGATTCCGAGCATGCCCTTGATCCGGAGCGGGATGGCGTTGTGCGAGAACGGCGGGGCAATGACCAAAAAGGCGGTGACGCGGACGGCGGCCAGCATCATCACCTCCAGCGAGGCCAGCGGCAGGGTCGCCAGCACCGTTACGTGCCTCCCAGCAGCGCCGGGATCTTCTCGAAGAGCTCGTGGGTGAACAGCACCATTTCGGCAATCATCCAGTGCCCGCAGACCAGCAGCGCGATCGCGACCGCGGCGGCCTTGGGCACGAAGGAGAGGGTGATTTCCTGGATCTGGGTCATGGACTGGAACAGCGAGATGGCGAAGCCCACCACCAGGGAGGTGATCAGTACCGGAGCGGCGAGCTTCGCGGCGACCAGCAGGCCGGAGAGGCCGATGTCCAGGACGGCGTTGGAGTCCATGTTCAGCCCCCGCCGACGTTGTAGGAGCCGATGAGTGCGGTGAGGATCAGCGCCCAGCCGTCCACCAGGACGAAGAGCAGGATCTTGAAGGGCAGGGAGATCATCACCGGCGGGAGCATCATCATGCCCATGGACATCAGTGCCGAGGCGACCACCAGGTCGATGACCAGGAAGGGCACGAAGATCACAAAACCGATGATGAAGGCGGCACGCAGCTCGGAGATCATGAACGCGGGGATCAGCGTGGTCAGCGGGACGTCGGCCGGGGTCGCGGGGTTGGCCAGGTCCGCGGCCCGGGTCATCAGGGCGATATCCGCCTCGCGGGTGTGCGCCAGCATGAATTCGCGCAGCGGCACGACGCCGACCTCGAGCGCCTGGGTCAGGTCGATGGAACCGTCCAGGTAGGGCTGCACGCCGGTCTCGTTCATGGCAGTGAGCACCGGGGCCATGATGAACAGCGAGAGGAAGAGCGCCAGGCCGGCCAGCACCTGGTTGGGCGGGATGGTCGGCAGCGCCAGGGCGTTGCGGGTGAAGGCCAGCACCACGAAGATCTTGGTGAAGGAGCTCATCATCAACAACAGTGCCGGGGCCACCGAGAGCAGCGTGATGGCGATGAGTGTGACAATGGCCGAGCTCGGGGTACCGTTGGGGCCGTTGATTTCCACTGACAACCCGCCGTTGTCCCCCGGTGTTCCGGGCTCGATGGGCGCGGCGAGCGCAGCGGAAGGTCCCAGGACCGCGAACGAAGCCAGTAGCACCAGCAGCAGCGCGAGCAGCCAGGGCAGCCGGGCGCGCAGGGCCAGGGAACGCCGGGTGGTGGTCATGCGTTGGGACCGGAGCGCAGGGCCGCGGCGGCCCGGCGCCAGGTGTCCGGGGACAGGATCGAACCGGCCAGCGGACCCGTAGCGGCGTCCTGCACCGACACGGCACCGGCGGGCTGCGTCGTCCCGGTGTGCGGGGCATCTGGGTGGGGGGCAGCGGCATCCGGTCCGTCCGGGGACACAGAGCCGGGGCGCACGTTGAGAAGGCTTTGGGCGAAGGCACGCGAGCGTTCGGCCACGGTGGTGGACCCGTCCGCGATCTCCGGGGCCGGGGCCGACACCGGCTCGGGTGCCTCGAAGGAATCAAGCACGCTGATGGAGGATTCGGCCACGCCCAGCAGGTAGCGCCGTCCCTGGACATCGAGCAGCACCACGGAGGACCTCGGGCCCAGGTTCCGGCGCTCGACGAGGTTCAGCTGTGCCGCGGCCGGTGCGCCGAAGCGCGCTCCGAGACGCTTGCGCAGGTAGAACAACAGGCCGAAGACCGCCGCCAGCGAGACGATCACTCGCAGCACCAAGAAAAAAGATTCCACGCCTAGGACAAGCCCTCGTTCACGTCGAGGATCTGGGTGATGCGCACCCCGTAGTCCTGGTCCATGACCACGACCTCGCCCAGGGCGATGAGCCGGCCGTTGAGCAGGATGTCCGCCGGAGCCCCGGCGGAGCGGTCAAGCTCCACCACGGCGCCGGGCTCCAGGCCCAGCACGTCGCGCACCGACATGCGGGTGCGCCCGATCTCCACGGTCAGGGCCATTTCCACGTTGTTGATCCGGCCCAGCTTGCTGGACATGTCCTCGCGCACCCCGGTACCCGGGGCCTGCGGGGCGGGAGCCGGGTCATTTTCGCGGATGCGGATGGCGAAGAACCCGATCTTTTCCCCGGCGCTGCGCAGTTCGAAGCACACGGTCTCGGAATCCCCCAGCAGCGCGTCCGGGCGCACCGCGGCCTCGGTGGACAGCACCCCGGCACCCAGCACCCCGGTGGCCGCTTCGAGTGCGGGACGCAGCACGTCGGAGGCCGCGACCAGCGAACCGGGCCCTCCGGGGGCTCCGCCCAGCAGTGGTGCGGCGACCTGCAGCAGCACGTCGGCCGAGTGCTGGCCCACGAAGCCGGCGGACACCAGTTCGCCGGGCCCGTCAAGCAGCCCGGCGTCGCGGGCCCCGTGCTGCAGCACGGCGTCCACCGGGGAACCGGTGGGCAGCATTCCGGCCAGGGCCTCGGCCGCAGCGGTGTACAGCGCGGTCGAATGCAGGACCGGGGTGGCGGATGGTTCGGGAATCATGCGGGAGTCTCCTCGGTTGAAACGACGACGGCGGCGATCCGGCCGCTGCGGGTTCCGGCCGCGGCCGTGCCCAGGCGACGCCCGCCCACGGACAGCTCGAAGGGCCGGTGGACCGGGTGCGGCAGCGGCAACACATCTCCCACCGCCAGGTTCAAGATGGCGCCCGGCAGCACCTTGGCCGGGACCAGCGACATGGACAGGTCCACCGGCACCCCGGCGACGGCCTCGGCCAGCAGTCCCGGGGCGTCCTCGACCGCCGAGCGCGGGTTGGTTTCCCCCAGCTGCGGCAACAACATCTCCGCGGGCAGCGCGACGGTGGCCAGGGCGCTGCGTTCGCCCACGCGCACGCGCAGGGAGGCGGTGATGACGATCTCGGATTTCGTGGCGGCCTGCGCAAACTGGGAGTTGTGCCCGATGGTGGCCACGGTCAGCTGGTGCTTCAGCAGGGCACCGAGGGAATAGTGCAGGTCCTCGAGTGCCTCGTCCATCAGCCCGCGCACCAAGGTGGCCTCGATGCGGGTGAACTTGCGCTCGGGCACGTCGGTGGCGACGGGGCTGCCGAGCATGTGGGAGATCCAGTTCAGCGCGTCGGCGGCCGGGAACTGGATCACGGTGCGGGCCTCGTGCCCGGCGACCTCGGCCAGCACCATCGTGGTGGCCGGCGGCAGTCCGGCGACGTAGTCGTCGTAGGAAGCCATGGACACCGATTCCAGGGACACCTGGGACATCACGCGGATCTTTGCGGTCAGCTGGGTGCCCCACTGCCGGGCAAAGGTCTCAAAGGCCAGCTCGAGCACGCGCGCGTGCTCGCGGGCCAGGGTTGTGGGCCGGCGGAAGTCGTAGGGCACGACAATGGCCGGGTCCTCGGGGTTCGGGGTCGGTCCACCCGCACCGGGGTGTCCCGCAGGCAAGAGCGTCACTGGCACCACTATCGGCAGGATCAGGGTAAGCGTTAGCCGGTGCGGTCAACCATTTTCGGCCGGTCCCGGGCAGGATCGCCCGTTGCCGCACCCACTAGGGCGTTTGTTGCAACAGGTTGCGCACGGATTCTGGCTGGTTGGACAGCACCACAATGTCGACCCTGCGGTTCAGCGACAGGTCCTTGGCTCCGGGGACCGGACGGGCGTCCCCGTAGCCGACCGAGGAGATCCGTGCGGCCTTCACTCCCCCGTCCTCGACCAGGGCCCGCAGCACGCCGGTGGCGCGGGACGCGGAGAGTTCCCAGTTGGTGGGGTACGGCTGGACCGGGCGTCGCTCGTCCGCGAAGCCCTCCACCTCGAAGTACCGCTTGGTGGGGGCCAGCACCGGGGCTATGGCATCAATAATTTCCCGGGCATCCTCGGTGAGCTTGGCGCTGTTGGGCACGAAGAAGGTCTCGGCACTGACAAGCCGCACCGTCAGCCCGCGGTTGTCGATGGAGAAGACCGCGGCCCCGTCGTGCCCCGAGTCCTTCAGCCGCTTTTGGATGCGGCTCTTGATTTCCAGCAGGTCGGCTTCCTCGCTCTTGGCCAGCTCGAGCAGCGCATCCTTGGTCTGCCCGTCGATCTTGCTGTTGGCAAGCAACCCCTCGGTGCCGACCAGTTCCGGGGGTACCACGATGCCGTCGGCGGTGTCGGCGGTGATGCTTTGTTCGGAGCCGAAGCCGGTGGCCAGGGAGTTCTTCAGCGCCTCGAATTTGTCTTGGTCGACGGTTGACATGGCGAAGAGCACGATGAACAGGCACATCAGCACCGTGACCATGTCCATGTAGGAGGCCATCCAGCGCTCGTCCGGACCGTCGTGACCGGACTGGGCCGGCTTGCGGCCCCGCCGGCCCCCGCGACCGGAGCTGCTCACGCGGCTTCCTTGAAGTCGTCGAGCAGGGCCTTGGTGTCGGCGCCCGTCGCCTGTGCTGCTTCCTTGCCCAGCAGGTGGGGCGGGACCATGGCCTTGAGCTTTTCTTCCAGCAGGATCGGTTGGCTGCCGCCTTGGATGGCCATCACGCCTTCGAGGACCAGGGTCATCGAATCGATTTCCAGCTCGGAGAGCCGGCGCAGGCGTGAGCCGATGGGCAGCCAGATGAAGTTGGCCGACACCAGGCCCCAGAGGGTTGCCACGAAGGCCGCGGCGATCATGTGGCCCAGCTCGTCGGGCTTGGAGAGATTTTCGAGCACGTGGGTCAGTGAAATCACGGTGCCGATGATGCCCACGGTGGGTGCGTAGCCGCCCAGAGTGGAGAACCACTTGTGCGCGATGGCGTTGGTGCCCTCGCGCGTGGTGATCTCGTCCTCGAGGGTCTCGCGCAGATCGTCACCATCCATGCCGTCGGCCAGGGACTGCAGGGCACGCCCCAGGAAGGGATCCTTGGCGTCGCGGGCCTCGGCCTCCAGGGCCAGCAGCCCGTCCTTGCGTGCCACCTCGGCGAGCTCGACCAGCTTGCCAATGGTTTCGCGCACCGGGGACAGCTTGCCACGGAAGGCCGAAGGCAGCGCCTTGATCGCGGTGATCGTGTCCCCGATGGTCCCGCTGGCGATGCCCACGGCGATGGTTCCGCCGAACACGATGATCATGGGGGCCGGCAGCAGGATCGAGGAGACCGAGGCGCCCTCCATGAACAGCATGGTGAACATCGCGCCGAAGGCCAGCAGCAGGCCTATGAGTGTTGCGGGATCCAAAGGTCGTCCTCTATCGAAGCGTCAGGGGCGGATCGGACGGCAGGGCCTGGCGGGCCAGCGAGACCACGCGGGCGCGGTGCCCCGCCACCAGGGAGATGACTTCCTCCATGGTTTCGCGCACCACGTACTTGGCACCGTTGACCATGACCACGACTGTGTCGGGGTTTTCCTGGATCCGCTCGATGAGGTCGGCATTGATCGCAAAACGTGTGGCATTGAGCCTGGTGACTACGATCATGAATGCGCCCGTCCTTTCACAGGTGCACTCTCGGCAGGAAGGGCGGAACCGTTAGCCAACGGCGCCGCCCTGCCACGATCCCGGGAGACCATTGCTCGATCGCCCCCGGGTTCGCGGTGACCATTCAACCGGCGCCGCGGTAGTCGGCAGCGGCCAATCGTCGAGTGCCGGCATTTCGGCGTTGACGAATGGATGATGCTGCCCCAGCCATGGCACCGTCGATCCGGGAGCCTCCGGGCACCCGGTTCCGGGCGTGCCCGATGGCGATCCCGGGCACATCCGGAACGACCGTGGCCGCAACTTCGCGACGCATTGCTGCGTGCGACCTTGCGGCCACGGTTCATTTCAACTGTCGCTGCTACTGGTCCAGGACGTTGAGGTCCTTGCCCTTGGTCTCGGGCACGGTGAACACCGTCACGGCGGAAATCACCAAAAGTGCCATCGCGTAGATCGGGAAGAAGTTGAACGACGACGAAGCCGCCCAAGTCTGAATGTAGGGAGCGGTGCCGCCGAACGCGGCAACCGCGAAGGCGTACGGGAAGCCGATGCCCGAGGTCCGCACCTCCGGCGGGAACAGCTCGGAGAACAGGGCAGGCATGATGGCCAGCGCACCGGCCAGGAGTGCGGACATGATCGAGACGCTCAACAGGAGCACCATGAAGTCATCGCGCAGCCACAAGGTCATCGGGTAGTAGAGCACGAGTGCGCCACCCGCGCTGATGAGCATGACCGGCTTGCGTCCGATGCGGTCGGAAAGGATCCCCCAGAGCGGGAGCGCGCCAATCAGGACGATGTTGCCGATCACGCCTGCCCAGAGGGTAAGTCCGCGATCCATGCCGAGTTGGGTGTTCGCGAAGGTCGGGGCGTTGATGGCCCAGGCGTAGTAGGCAACGGTGAGCCCGATGGTCAGTCCGATGACCTGCAACGCCGCCAGGCGGTGTTCCCAGATCTGTGCAACGATATTCCGCTTGCGATTCGCGTTGCTCTTGGCAACCTGCTCGAACACCTCGGATTCTTTCATGTTGCGGCGCAGGTAGAGAGTGTAGAGACCGGCGACCGCCCCCAGCGCGAACGGAATGCGCCAGCCGAAGGAGTTAAGTTGCTCGGTGGTGAGTGCCAAATTGAGGATTGCGGCGAGCAGCAGGCCGAAAAGTATGCCGGTCGTGCCCGAGACGTAGATCCAGCTCGACCACAGTCCGCGATGCTTGCGGGGGGCGACCTCGGAGAGGAAGACCTGAGAGGCGGGAAGCTCGCCGCCATGGGCCAGGCCCTGCACCAGGCGTGCCAGCAGCAGCATGAGCGAGGACCATGCGCCCATGGTCTGGTAGTCGGGCATCAGGGCAATCGCAAGGCTGCCGAACGAGGCAAGCATGATCGCGAGAGTCAGCGAGAACTTGCGGCCCTTGCGGTCTCCGATCCATCCGAAGAGGAAGCCGCCAAACGGGCGGGCAATGAATCCGACGGCGAAAACAGCCAGCGCAGAGAGCAGCGCGGACGTCGGGTCGTCGTTGTCGAATGCGTGGGCGGCGATGTAGACGGCAAAGGAGGCGTAGACATTCCAGTCGTACCACTCAAGGAGGTTTCCCATGCCGATGCCGACAAGGTTCTTCCTCGTCGTCCGGCGGCTTTGTTCCGCTTCGCGCTCGTTCGCTGTGCGGGAATCTATGGAGCTCATCTGGTTGCTTCCTGTTTCGTGCGGTCGACTGCCAGATCTGCCAGCCGGCGGTGGGCCAGTGTCGCCATGAGCGCGGCACCGTCTTTCAAGACGTCGTCGGCGAAGACTGCCTGGGGTGAATGGTTGTCGGGCAGGTCATCGACGTCGACGCCCGGACGGGCTGCCCCGAGCGGGATGAAGACCCCGGGCACCTGTTCAAGCACCTTCGAGAAATCCTCGGATGCACTGAGCGGATATTCCGGGTCGATGAGGCGGTTCTCGCCGAAGAGCTCCCGCACGGTGCCCGAGACGATGTCGGACTCTGCCGGATCGTTGTGGGTGACCGGGTAGAGCATTTGGTAGTCGACGTCGACCTCGACGCCGTGCGCATCCGCGATGCCACCGAGCACCTCGGGGATCGAGGTGCTCATGTGCGTGCGGTTCTGTGTGCTGAAGGTTCGAACCGTCGCCTTGATCTCGACGGTGTCGGGGATGACGTTCTCGACTTCGCCGCCCTTGATCATGCCGATCGACACAACCACGGGATCGAATGAATCAAACCGGCGGGTGACCATGGTCTGGAGTGCGAGCACCATCGTTGCAGCGGCAGTCACCGGGTCGACAGCCCGGTGCGGGGCCGAGCCATGTCCGCCGCGGCCCTTCACCGTGATGAGCACGGTGTCGGAGGCGCTCATGATCGCACCCTTGCGAACCATGAAGGCGCCCTGCGGTATGCGCGCCGAGAAGACGTGAAGCGCAAAGGCGGCCGAGACGCGGGTGCCGGAGGCATCCAGCACACCTTCCTCGATCATCAGGCGGGCCCCGTCATGGCCTTCTTCGCCCGGCTGGAACATGAACACCACGTCGCCGGCCAGGTTCTCGCGATTGGCGCTGAGCAGTTCGGCCGCTCCGAGCACCATCGCCATGTGGGCGTCGTGCCCGCAGGCATGCATCGCTCCGGGCTGCTCGGAGGCAAACGCGAGTCCTGTCTCCTCCTGGACGGGGAGCGCATCCATGTCTCCGCGCAGCAGTACTGCGGGGGCGGGTCACAGAGTTGGGACTTGTCCCCTGAGCACCGCGACCACGGAGCTGCATTTGACACCCACGGTGACTTCGACGGGCAATTCGGCCAATCTGTCGAGAATCCGCTGTTGCGTCCGGGGCAGGTGGAGCCCGACCTCGGGGTGGCGATGCAGCTCGTGCCTGAGCGACACAAGGTCTGCCTCGATCCGAGAAGCTTGTTTCAGGTATTCCAAATCGGCTATCCTCACGCTTTTCAATTTCTGCTCAGATCAGTATAGGCGCGCCGAAAGTCGTGCAGATTACACGCGGAACATCCATCGATATTGATCATCTGAGGAATAATATTGGGATATTCTTGCATCAAGCCATCAAGTCTGTGCGCATCGATGCACGGCAGGTGAGCGCTCCCACAACGTTTCCCAGCAACAGGAGGCCGGCATGACCCGTGCAGAGGACCTCGAATTGCTCCATGCCCTGCAAATCGCGCCGCGCGCTTCGTGGCGTTCCCTGGGCGCCGCGCTCCACCGTTCCCCGGCAATGCTCGCGAACCGCTGGCAGGAACTCACGGATGCCGGACTGGCATGGTGCACCGCAGTACCCTTCGGGGAGGGCGGCTCCGGCGTCACCGCGTTCATCGCGCTGCTCGGCGAACCGGGCCAGCAGCAAGCGCTAATCGACCAAGCCATCCTGATTCCCGAGGTCATTTCGATCGAGGTACCGGCCCGGCGCTGGGACCTCATCCTGACGGTGCTGGTTCCTGACATGGAAGTGTTCCTGCGCTCGCTGCAACCGCGGATCGCGAACCTCGAAGGCCTGACCCAGCACGAAACGATCCTCTGCACGCGCCGGCATTTTGGGGGCCACGAGTGGCGGCTCAATGTCCTGGACGGTGCGGCACGGGCGGCGCTCCAACTGCAAAGCCGGGTCGCCGTTGAAGACGGCAAGGGGATGCGCAATGAGGATGGGGCCTTGATTCCCCTGCTGTTTCGCGACGGGCGTGCAGGTGTCACCGACATCGCCGCCGAACTCAACACGCACGCAAGCACGGTTTCCCGGCGGCTGAATCGCTTCCTCGCAGACCCCCAGATATCGCTGCGCTGCGATGTGGCTCCCGAGCTTGTCGGCCAGCCGATCAGCTGCCAGTGGTTCTGCCGACTCCCGCCCAATCAACACGATGCTGCAGCAGCAGTGCTTCGAACCTTGCCGAATCTGCGCTACTGCGCCTCGACAACGGGCCAGACCAACTTCACCTTCGTCCTCTGGGTCAAGTCGCCCGAGGACATCTTTGAAATCGAGCGGGAAGTCGTCGAAAGAATTGAGCACTTGACCATTTCCGAGAGTTCGGTGACGGTCAGGTTCATCAAGCGCATGGGCTGGCGGCTTGATGACCGGGGCCGTCGAATCGGCGAGCCCGTGCTCCCGAGGTTTCTCGACTGATCGCCGGGCAGGCCTGCGCATGCTGCAGTGCCCGGCGCGGCCATGGCCCGGGAGAGAACCCAGGTCCAAAAAAGACATTGAACCAAGGCTTCCATTAATGCAGGAAGGGCTGCCCCGTTTTCCAAGGGGGCAGCCCTTCGATGATTGACGTCCCTGGCTAGCGCTTGAGGTTGGCCAGTTCCTGCAGGACCTCGTCACTGGTGGTGATGATCCGGGCGTTGGCCTGGAAGCCTCGCTGGGCGACGATCAGGTTGGTGAATTCCTGGGACAAATCGACGTTGGACATTTCCAGCATTCCGCCGGCGATCGAGCCCATGCCAGGGTCCCCCGGAGCACCGAATTCGATGTTCCCGGAGTTTGCGGTGGTCGTGTAGCCCGAGCCTCCGGTCTTCTGCAGGCCCGAGGGGTTGGCCACGGTCCCGAGCACAATCTGGGCAATGGCCTGCTGCTTGCCGTTAGAGAAGGTTCCGGTCAGAGTGCCGTCCGAGCCCAGGGTGTAGGACTCCAGGGTGCCAGCAGCGTTGCCGTTCGCCTCGGAGATTGAAACGGTCTTCAGGCCCGCGTAGCCGGTGACCTTGGACAGGTCCACCTCGAGGCTTCCAAGATTCAGGGTTTTGTCGCCTGCCAGCGTGCCGTTGGCGTTCAGCGTGAGCGTGCTGTTGTCGGTGACGGCTGGCGTTGCACCGTCATTGGCGACAACGCTCCACTGCGTCGCGGAGGTGCGGGTGAAGGTCAGGGACATTGTCCGGCTGGTGCCGTCCGCTGCGAAGATCTCCTTGTCCTGGGTGATGGAATCCCCGATGACGGTTTCCTTGGGCAGGTTGCCGGTGAGCGCAGCCTCGGTGGTGGCGGTGCCCGGCGAGACCAGGTCGCGGGGCAGGACGATGTCGCCCAGTGCGCCACCGGTAGGCAGGGCGCCGTTGACTGCCATGCGGCCCTGCACGATGCCGCCGTCGGGGCTGGTGAGCCGTCCGTTGGCGTCGAATTCGAAAGCCCCGGCGCGGGTCAGGGTGGTCGCGTTGCCCGAGCGAGTGATGAAGAACCCGTCCCCGGAGATCATCATGTCCGAGGCACGCCCGGTGCTCTGGGACGAGCCCTGTCCGAAGTTGGTCGCGATGCCGGCCACCTGCACGCCCAGGCCCACCTGGGCGGGGTTGCGTCCGCCGGTGTCGGCACCGGGGGTGGTGGCGCCCTGCGTCATCTGCGAGAGGGTGTCCTGGAACTGGACGGAAGAAGACTTGAAGCCCGCGGTGTTGACGTTGGCGATGTTGTTGCCGGTGGTGTCGAGCATGGTCTGGTGCGCACGAAGACCGGAAATTCCTGAATACAGTGAACGAAGCATGGGGGGTCACTTTCTGCGTTGAAGGAAAGGCGGGTGGATCAAGAAAAATTGAGGGATTGCAGTTACGCGGCGGCGGGATCGGGTTCGGTGGTCTTGGGCTCAGCGTCCTCGGTGGGTTCCTCCACCGCCGGTGAATCTTCCGGAATCCCCACGGTGACGATCTGCCCGTAGGGGATTTGTTTGTCCCCCACGGTGACCACCGGGTCGATGCCGGAGAAGGAGACCGCCGTGACGACACCCATGACCGGGTCATCGCCGCCGGTGGTGATTTGCTGTCCGATCAGCGCCGAGACGGCCAGGCGCTGCTGGATGGCCAGGGACACGTCCTGGGTGGCGCTGAGTTGGTTCAGCCGCTCCATGGACGCCAGCTGCGTGGTTTGGGAGATCATCTCGTTGGTGTCCATGGGCGAGCTGGGGTCCTGGTTGGCCAGCTGGGTGACCAAAAGGTGCAAGAACATCTCCCCGTCCATGGTCTGCTTGGGGGCCCGGGCAGGTGCTGCTCCGGCCCCGAATTGCGTGGCCTCGATGGGTGGCACGGTCATGGGCGTATTTCCTTCCTAGGCCATCACGTCGAGATGGGATGTGGCACGGTGCGTCGGGAGTTCTGGCTGGGCTTGGAATTCGGGTGGTTGTCCGGTGCCGCCGGGCAACACCGTGGACCGGGTGCCGGAGGCTGCTCGTTGCTCGCCCCCGCCGCCGAAGGTTTCACCCCTGGGGCTTCCCCCGGAGGACGAGCCGTCCGCAGTGGTGTTCAGGGTGATGTTTCCCCCTCCGCTGGCCGCCAGTTCACGGCGCAGTTCCGGCAGCATGGCCCGCAGCGCCTCACGTCCGGCTTCCGTGGGGGCGGAAATGTCCATGCGGATGCCATCGGATCCCAGATGGGCCTTGACCGTGATGGGCCCCAGCGCCTCCGGGGCGATGTTCACGCTCAGCGTGCGTTCCCCATGGGGTCCGGCGGCCAGCGTGGCGATGGGCCCGAGCAATTGCCGGTGCAGCGGCAGCGGGGGTTGGGTCCTGGCCGATGCGGCCGTGGTCGATGGCACCTCGATCGAATCGACGGCCCCGACACCCACATCGGCGGACGGGCGGCCCACGGCTGCCGGAGCGGGTTCAGTGGCTTGGGCAACGGAGTGGGCAGCGATGGCAGATGCCGACACCGGGGTTAGAGGCACGGCGGAAGGCTTTGGCTCGGCCAGGGAAACTCCGGCGGTGGCAGGTGGCGAGCCGCCTCCGGCCACGGATCCTTCAGCCGTGTCGGTCTCGGTCTCGGGGACTCCTGTTTGGATCGCGGCCGGTGTCTCACCCTGCACCGATGCCGCCCCGGGCACTGTGGCGGGCAGCGTGGTGGTTGGCGCAGTATGACTCGAGTCCAGGGACGCCGAACCGGCGGCGTCCACCAGCTCGGGGACACCCGATGCGGAGTCGGCCGACTCCGGCATCTTGATAACCAGCAATGGGGCGTTGGCCACCCGCAGCGCTGGATCCTGTGGCGCTGCAGGAGTCTCGGGCATTGGCCCTCCGGGCCGTGGCAAGGTGAGCAACGGGGCTTCGGCCACCGGCAGCGGCGGAACCTGCGGCGGCGCAGAGGTCTCGGGCGATGGTGGCCCTGGCAGCGGCAAGATGAGCAGCGGGGCAACGGCGACCGGGAAGGATGCCCGGGCCGCGGAACCGGTTGCCAGCGGATCGCTACCGACGCGGAGGTCCGGAGCCTGTGCAGCTGAGATTTCGGACTGGACCGGTGAAGCGGGCTCGTTCATCGCAGGGACCATGCCCGTCGAACCTTTTAAGACCGCATCCGGTGTGGCTTCGAACGGTGCCAAGGTCGGATAGTGCGCCCGCTGCGCCAGCAGCAAGCCCTCCGGTGGGGATTCCATTCTCTCGGGTGCTGCGGCAGCGGGTTGTCCGTCCGCGGCGGGATCCTCCGGGGCTACCGCTGGATCCGTCTTCGATCGGATAGAAGCGTCCGCTTCTTGCCGTGGTGCCGAAACAGGAATCATGGAGGCGAAGAGTTCGGCGAACAGCCCCGGTGCCGCGGCTGCGGGAAGATCGGCACCGCCGGCGCGGGTCGATGTGCCGGAGCCAGTGGTCGATTCACCGGCACCGGGCTGGTGAGTTGAAGTTGTTGGTATCAGGGGCATCATGCGCCATTCACCGCCGTTGAGAAGAGTGCCCGCTGCACGGCTGCGGTAAGTTCGGCCTGTTCGATGGCTGTCTCCTTGGTCGCGCCGGCCGCCGGCTTCGCCGCGGCCGGGGCCGAGGTTTCAGAGGGCACGATCCGGCGGATGGTCATGATCGTGGCATCCGTTTCAAAGAGCTTGCGGATGCTCACGCTTTCGCCGGGTCGCGGGGCATGGATCATTTTGTTGTCACCCAGGTAGATGCCGATATGGCCACCACCCCGTGTGACGATCAGGTCCCCCGGCTTGGCCTGGGACAGCGAAGGCACCTCGGTGCCTTCCTTGGCCTGCTGACGGGCAACGCGCGGAAGTTCCACGCCCAGATCCCTGAAGGTGTGCTGGACGAAGGACGAGCAGTCAAGTCCGATCTTGGGGTTGTTGCCGCCCCACACATAGGGGACGCCAAGGTACTTCTTCGCGGCCGCGACCACGTCCGACCCGTCTACGTCGCCCTTAGTTGCCTTTGGTTCGTTGCGCACCGCGTCCGGTTTGCCCGCGGCGGCACCGGTACCCGGCGCAATGGAGGGGGCAGGTGCCGGGGTTGCTGTCTTGGGGGCGAGCACCGCCGGGGCGGCCATGGCCTCCTGCAGTGCCTGGGTGAATGCCGCCGGTGTTGAAGGGGCTGCGGGCAGCGCGGAAGTGGTGCCCGCGGATCCCCCCGCATACATGGAGGCCGCCGAAGCGGTGCCGGCCGACAGCGGTTCCGGGCGAGCCGTTGCCGTGGTGCCGCTGACACGAGCCAGGGTTCCCTGGATCGCACCGATGCGCGAGGCCATGTCGGTGAAGCTCACGGCGTCTTCCCTTCGAAGGCGTTGGTGGCACCCAGGTCGTCAAGCAGTACTTGCTCGCGGGCCAGGGCCTGGTTGCGGACGGCGATCTCGTGGCGGTCGGCCAGCTTTTCCAGGGACTTCAGCTCGGCCCGGGCCTGCCGGTGTGCCTCGCGGGCATGGTCCGCGTCCGAGTCCAGGGACGCGACCACGGCATCCAGTTCAAGCAGCATGCCGCGCGTGGAAGCGCGGGCGGCCATGAGCGCCATCAGCGTTCCGCTGTCAACGGGGGCGTCCTCGGGAGCCGCGATGGATTCCCGCACGGTGTTGCGCTCACCGGTGCCCCGGCGCAGGGCGTGGTTGGCCGCGGCGAGTTGGCCGGCGGCCTTGGTTTCCTGCAGGCCGCGCAGCCTCAGCAGGCTGGACAGTGCAAATCCCTTGGACATCAGGACACCCCCATGGAAAGCAGTAGCGATTCAAGCTCGGCCCAGGACTGGGTGCTGGGCACCGGTTCCTCGAGACGTTGTTGCAGGAAATCGTTGATTCGCCCTTCATGGTCGACCGCGGCGTCGGCCAGCGGGTTGCTGCCGCGCTGGTAGGCGCCTACGTCGAGCAGGTCCTGCACAGAGCGCCGCGCGGCCAAGACCTTACGCAGCGTTCCGGCTGCCCGGGCCTGCTCCCGGGTGGTGACCTTCGAGGCAACGCGCGAGACCGAGGCCAGGGCGTCGATGGAGGGGAAATGCCCGGCAATGGCCAGCTTGCGGTCCAACACGATGTGCCCGTCCAGCAGCGAGCGGGTCGCATCGGCGATGGGTTCGTTGTGGTCGTCCCCGTCCACCAGCACGGTGTAGATCCCGGTGATCGACCCGTTCGCCGAGGTTCCGGCGCGTTCCAGGAGCCTGGCCAGCAACGAGAAGGTCGAGGGCGGGTAGCCGCGGGTTGCCGGCGGTTCGCCGGCCGACAAGCCGATCTCGCGCTGGGCCATGGCCACGCGGGTCAGCGAATCCATCATCAGCAGCACCTGCGCACCGGATTCGCGGAACGACTCGGCGATGCGGGTGGCGACGAAGGCCGCCCGCAGACGCATGCGTGCCGGCTCGTCCGCGGTGGACACCACGACGATGGACCGGGCCAGTCCCTCGGCACCCAGGTCTTCCTCGAGGAATTCGCGGACCTCGCGCCCGCGCTCCCCCACCAGGGCGATGACGTTGACCTGCGCGGCGGTGCCGCGGGCAATCATGGATAGCAGCGAGGACTTCCCGACGCCGGAGCCTGCAAACAGGCCGATGCGTTGCCCGGCACCCACCGCCGTGAGCGTGTCCATGACCCGGACCCCCAGCTGCAGCGGGTCGGTGATCCTGCTTCGCTCCAGGGCGGCCGGTGCCTGGTTCTCCATGGGCACCATGGTGTGCTCCCCCAGCGCACCCAGGCCATCAATGGGGTTTCCCAGCCCGTTCAGCACCCGTCCCAGCAGGCCGGTGCCGACCGGGATGTAGGCCGCGGTGCCGCTGCTGTGCACGAAGTCGCCCACCTGGATCTCGTCCAGGGCTCCCAGCGGCATGCAGTGCAGGGTGTCGCTGCGGGCGGCCACGACCTCGGCGGGGATCTTCTTCTCCCCGATGTGCAGCACGGTGCCTACCGGGGCGTTGAGCCCGGAAACCTCCAGGCCCAGGCCCACCACGGAGGAGACGACCCCCATGGGCACCGGTCCGGCCGCGGACAGCGCGGCACCGAGGCCCTCCCAGGAACGCGTATCCAGGCTCATGCGATTCCGCTCCGCAAGGCGGCGGCGGCCCGTTCAAGGGCGGTTGAAATGCGCGCGTCAAGGAATCCGGATTCGAATGCGGTCAGCGCGTCCCCGCGGGCCAGGGACGGATCGGCAACCAGCGCGATCGAGGTGCCCGGCACGGTGTCCAGGTCCAACAGCGCCAGATCCTGCGGATTCATCCGCACCTGGCGCACGGTGGCCGCGTCGATGCCATCCATGGCGCGGTCCAGTGCAGCCTTGGCCCCGAAGCGGTCGTTGGAAAGCTCCTTTCCCACGATCTTTTCCGCGAGCAGCAGCGCGGATTCCACCAGCACGCCGGAGGCCTCCTCCAGCACCGGAACGGTGCGTGCGTTCAGGGCCGCAGCGGCACCGGCCAGGGCGCGCAACGCGTCGGCGTGTTCTACCCGCCGTGCGGCTTCGGCCTCGGCGGCGGTCCGTGCTGCATCCTCGCGCGCGGTCCGCGCCACGGCCTCGGCGGCGCGGATGCCCTGCGCGTAGCCGCTGGCATAGCCGTGCGCATGCGAGGCGCCGGCCTCGCGCCGGTCCCCGGACGAGGGAGCGAGCACGCTGAAATGCACCGGTTCGAACCCCTGGGCGTCAGAGGACATAGTCATCCTCATCGCCGCGCTTGATGGTGATCTCGCCGCTGGCTTCCAGCGCCCGGATCGATTGGACGACGTCGGCGCGGGCCTCCTCGACCTGCGAGAGGCGGACCTTGCCCATGGAGGAGATTTCCGCGTCAAGGATTTCCTTGGTGCGGTCGGAGATGTTGGCGCGGATGGTTTCCTCGACCTCGGCCGCCGCGCCCTTGAGCGCGAAGGCCAGCGTGGTCGGGTCGACCCCGCGCAGCACGCGCTGGACGTCGCGGCGTTCGAACTTGACCAGGTCCGCGAAGGAGAGCATGCGCGAGCGGACTTCCTCGGCCAGCTCGGGGTCCCGTTCGTCCAGGGAGGCCAGCAGGTCCTTCTCCATCGTGACGTCCGAGCGATTCAGGATGTCCACCAGGGGCTGGATCCCCCCGACGGTCTCGAGCGGTTCGTGGCTCGTCATGACCGATCCGGTGCGCTTCTTCAATTCCTCCGCGACCACGCGCACCGCCTCAGGCACCGCGGTGCCCATGGTGGCCAGGGCCCTGGCGGTGTCGGTGCGGGCCGGGCCCTCGAACCCGGCCAGCACCACCGAGGCGACCTCGGGACGCAGGTGGGCCAACACCAGGGCAATGGTTTGGGGCAGTTCCCCGTCGAGCAGCGAGGCGATGTGCGCCGGGTCGCTGCCGTCGAGGAACTCGAAGGTCATTCCTGACATCGAGGAGGACAGCCGGTTCATCACCGTGGTCGCCTTTTCGCTGCCGAAGGAGGCTTCCAGCAGGCCCGCCGCCACGTCCCGGCCGCCGCGCGCGGTGGGCTTGCCGGAGGTGGCCATCTCGTGGATCTCGTCGATGGTGTCTTCGATCGTCCCGGCGTCGATACGGCGCAGGCGCACCAGTTCGGCGGCAATCTCGTCGGCCTCGAACTCGGTGAATTGGCGCATGACCTCGGCCGCGTGGTGCTGGTCCAGCTGCATCAGCACGATCGCGGCCTTTTGGATGCCGGTCAGCTTTCGGGCTGCATTGCTTGGGTCCTGTTTCATTCGTTGCCCCTATCGTCCATCACGGAGCGCAGGTAGTCGGCCATCTTGGCCGGGTCGCTGGCGGCCAGGGCCGAGAGCTCGTCGCGCTTGACGTGGTGCGGGGTCGCCAGCGCGAGTGCCGGTTCCGGGATGGGCACCTGGCTGATGGCCATCGTCTCGGGGTTCGTGACCGCGGCGGGAGCGGGCGGCAGCGGGGCGAATTCGCGGAATTCGCCCAGGTCGACCGGTTCCCGGTTTTGCTTGTTGCGCCGCACGTACAGCGCGTAGACGGTTGCCAGCAGCAGGGCCAGGGCGATGACCCCGCCGATGATCAGGTTCTTCTGCAGGGCGGCGTTGCGCGCGGCTGTCTCCGCGGCGGCGGCCGCGGCCAGGGCGTCCTGCGCGGCGGTGGCTGCGTCCGCGTTGAACGGGACCACCGAGACGTTGACGGTGTCGTTGCGCTCGGTGTCGATGCCCGCCGCGGTGCTGACCATCTGGGTGATCTCGGGGATGTCCAGACCCTGGGCGGCCGCGGCATCCAGGGCGACGGACACGCTCTGGCGGTTGAGCGTGCCGGAGGGGATCAATCGGTTTTCGGTCACCTTGTTCACCGCATTGGTGCGTTGGGTGTCGGTGGAGTTGAAGGTTCCCTCGCCGTTGGACCCACCGGGCACCGCTATGTTGTCCGGTCCCAGTATCCCGGCTCCGGCACCGCCGCTGCCCTCGTATTCTTCTTCCTTGCTTGACTCGGTCAACGCGGGGTTGCCTTCGGGGTTGGTGAAGGATTCCTCGGTGCGTTCGGCCGATTCCAGGGAGAGATCCGCGGCGACGGCCACCGTGGCGTTGCCCGGGCCCACCACGCGGTCCAGCATTCCCTGGATGACCGAAGCGACCCGGGATTCGTAGTCGGCTGTTTGCTTCTCGGCCCCTCCGGTGAGCCCGACGCCTGCGGCGGAGAGCAGCTTGCCGGTGGAATCCACGACCGAGATGTCTTCGGCCTTCATGCCGTCTACGGCCGAGGAGGTCAAATGGACGATGGATTGGACCTGGCTGCTGGTGAGGTTTACGTTCGGCTTGGTCTCGACGAAGATCGAGGCCGTGGGGTTTGTCTTGGAATCCACGAAAACGGTTTGTTCTGGGATGGCCAGCTTCACCGAGGCGAGCTTGATGCCGTCCATGGCACCGATAGTGGTGGCCAGTTCTCCCTCGAGGGCGCGCTTGTAGGTGATGGACTGCTGGAATTCGCTCGAAGTCACGCCCATGTCGTCAAGCAGCGAGTAGCCGCTGGTTCCGGCGCTGGGCATCCCTGCGGCGGCGGCTTTGAGCCGCGAGTCGTAGACGTTGGCCTCGGGCACCAGGATGGTGCCCCCTCCCCCGGTCAGCTCATAGGGAACCGCATCGGCCTGGAGCTGTTCGACGATGCCCGCGGCATCCTCCGGCGCAAGACCAGTGAACAGCGGGGTCAGCTTGGGTTGGCTCATGAAGGCCACCAAGGCAATGGAGCCCAGGACCAGGACGGCGACCCCGATCAGGGCGATGGTGCGCTGGGCCAGGGAAAAGCCGCGCACGGCATCGAGTGCCTTGGTCACGGGCGCTGGAACGTTAGCCACTAGGCTTGCATCCTCATGATTTCGTTGAAGGCCTCAACACCGCGGTTGCGGAAGGTGGACACCATTTCCAGGGCGACCGCGGAACGCGTCGAGGCAAGCGTGGCCGCGTGGATGTCGGTCAGGTCCCCGGTCACTGCCTTGATCGAAAGATCATTCGAGGTGGCCTGCAGGGACTGGACCGAATCCACGGCCCCACCCAGAGCGGTGGCGAAGGCCGAGCCGTCGGTGGACGGCGTTCCGGCGGCGCGCAGGTAGCCGGTGGGCAGGGTGGGGCTGACGCCCGCGACTGGGCCGATTTCGAAGGCCATTATTGGTTGCGTCCGATCTGAAGTGCTGCCTGGTAGGTTTCCTTGGCGCGGTCCACCACGGCCGCGTTGACCTGGTATCCGCGCTGCGCCATGATCAGGCTTCCCATCTGCTCGGACATATCGATGTCCGGGTAGCGGACGTTGCCCTCGGCATCGGCCAGCGGGTGGTCCGGTTCGTGGACGATGCGCCCGGCCGCGTCCCCCAGCTCTGTCCCGGCAACGTAGACCCCGGTGTTTTCGGCACCGGCCTGGGCCAGGACATAGCGGGCCCGGAAGGCGTCGCCGTCGGTGGAGGTGGCTGTGTTGGCGTTGGCGAGGTTGTCGGAAACGGCGTCGAGCCACTTGCGGTGGACAGTCAGCGCGGTTCCCGCGATTCCGATGGCGTCAAACATTAGTTGCTCCGAAGTGCAGTGCGGATGGAGTTGAAGGGCCCGGAAGCCGCCTGGGTGGCGAACTGGTAGCGCAGCACGGTGTCGATGTTGGACAGCGTCTCGGTATCCAGGTTCACGTTGTTTCCGTCAAGGCGCGTGGGCTCCAGCGAGGTGGACGTGGTTGCGGCAACGTGGCCGTTGCCCTCGGACACGGACTTGGCCAGGGCGGATTCGAACTCGACACGGCGGGCGTGGTAGCCGGGGGTGTTGACGTTCGCGATGTTGTTGGCGATGGCACGCTGACGCAGAGCCAGGCCGTCCAGCGCGCTTTCCAGCGCCAGGGACGTGACGGAATCGAACACGACGAATTGCTCCAGGGTCGGTGCGTGGCCCATCCGTGGGCGCAAAAGGAAAGTGAGCTATCCGTGCTCTTCCTAGACCATCGGCCGATGTCAGCTAACCGTTAGCTGTTTGCTCTATCCGATTGAATCCAGGTAGATGGACGTCTGCCCGGTGTCCCGGGGAACGGAGTCGACGGCGCGCAGCTGCTTCATGGTGGCCTCGCGGCGCTGTTCGAGCAGCGGGGCCAGTCCCTGCATCTGGGAGAGCAAGTCCGCGGCCCGCGGTGCGAGCTCCTGCGGGATCTCGCCTAGGCCTTCAGGCGGGTGCCACGGAGCGACGGGCAGTTCCAGCAGCAGGGATTCTTCCGCGGCGGCCGAGCGCAGCGCTGCCACGTGGGCCTCCAGCTCCTCGAGGAACCACTCCCAGGAACCGGAGCTGTGGTGCGGGTCCGGGCTATCAGCCAATGTGTTCGCCGCCGGCTACGGGTGCGGCAGGTGCAGCCGCGGCCTCGTGCCAGGTCTGGCGCAACGGTTCCATCAGCGTGATGGCTTGGCGGGTCAATGCCGGGTCGCGCTTGATGTTGGCTTCGATGAGCAGCTGGGTGGCGAAGGCGTAAATGCTGTGCAACTGCGTAGCCCCCGACCAGACATCGCTGTTCAGGGAGGAAATCAGTTCGGCAATGATCGACTGGGCGTGCACCAGGTTTTCCGAGGCCACCGACCACTGCCCAGCCTGCTGGGCGGCTTCGGCCCGGTTCAAGTCAAGCAGCAGGCGATCGTAGAGCATGGTGAGCAGGCGCGCGGGGCTCGCCGAAAGGATCGCCTCGCGGTTGAGCTGCGCACGTTTCAGGGCCGGGTTCATCATCACTTCTTCTGCGTGGTCGGGAGCGAGGCCAGCTGGGAGGCCAGGTATGACTGTTGCGAGTTGAGGTTGCTCAACTGCACTTCCAAGGACGAGTAGATCCGCTTCAGTGTGGCCTCGCGGCTGTTCAGTCGGCGGTCCCAGTCAAGGATCTGTGTGTCTAGGCGAGAGACCATCGATTCCTGGCCCTTGATCCTGGAGGTGATGGCCCCGTCGTACTTGTCGGACATGTTCGAAGCAACCGTGGAGACGCGCGAGGAGATGGTGCTGAGCACCGATTCGACGCGGGCGGGGTCCTCGGTCAGGGCCTTGGAGAACTTCTCGGCGTCGAACTCGAGTTTTCCGTCCTTGGTGATGGAAATTCCGATTTCCGACGGGGACTTCGAATCGATCGGCATGATGGCGGCATCCATGATGCGCTGCTTCACGTCGCGTGCGGTGCTGTCGCCGGTGAAGATCATGCCCTTGGTGGCGCCGCCGGTGCCCGAGGTGACGGACGAGTTCGTGGCAAGGAACTTGAATAGATCGTTCAAGGAATCGACCAGGTCCGAGGCGACCTTCGAGGTGGCCTCGTTGTCGCGATCGATCGAAACCGTCACCGGCTCGGTCGATACTTTCGAAACGGTGACATCGACCCCGGGCAGGAGTGCCGCAAAGGTGTTTGTGGACGAGGTGATCGTCTGTTCGGCGGCGGTGCCGGCCCAAAGCGTGGCTTCGGCGTCCTGCGCCGCCCGGATCTGGGTCATCGGAACGGTGGTTCCAGAAATTTTGAAGGCGTTCTCTGCACCGGTTTCGGCTGCGGAGAACTGCACGCGGTACTCCCCGTTGCCGGCAGAAACCTTGACCGCCTTGACTCCGGTATCCGAGGCGTTCACTGCGGC
Organism: Arthrobacter sp. C2; assembly: GCA_024207135.1. Classification (GTDB taxonomy): domain Bacteria; phylum Actinomycetota; class Actinomycetes; order Actinomycetales; family Micrococcaceae; genus Paeniglutamicibacter. Next base: position 1,598,629 of record CP042428.1, read on the forward strand.
AATGATGTCATCGAGGGAGCTCGATATGGCCGTGATGACCGTGTCGGCGCCACCCGCGGCGATGGTAAAGGACGAGACGTCCCATTCGGTGACGGGATCGGATACCTGCAGCTGGCTTTGGGCGAGTTTGTCGACCGTCAGGTCGAGGGTGCCCGAGGTGGCCCCGGTGGAGGTCGTGACTTTCAGGCCTTCGGAGCTTCCCGCGGTGTTGAACAGCTGGAGCGACTCGGGTTTGGCCAGCTTCGTCGTCAGTGTGGCCAGGTCTGCAACCTTGGTGTTCAATGCCTGAAGGGCTGCGACCATGGTCTTGGTGGCGCTGACCTTGTTTTTCAGGATGGCCTGCGGGATCGCTTCGACCTGCATCAGGGATTTGATCAGCGAGGTGGTATCCAGCCCGCTGGCGAGTCCGTCGAGTGCCAGGCCCATGTATTCTCCGCTTTCTAGCTGTGGTGTGGATACCGCGAATCTCCCGTGGCAGCCACCGAACTCAATGAGTCGGCACCTGCCACGGGAGATCGATGGTTGCTTGGCGCAGGCCCTAGACCATCCGTGGCCCAGTAGCTGCTTGGTTGCCAAGCGGCGTTGGATGATTAGCCGAGAAGCTGCAGGACACCCTGGTTGGACTGGTTTGCCTGCGCGAGCATGGCGGTACCGGCCTGGGAGAGGATGTTCGAGCGGGTGAAGTTCACCATTTCGCCAGCCATGTCGACGTCGCGGATACGGGACTCTGCAGCCTGCAGGTTCTCGCGGGTGACGTTGAGAGAGTTGATGGTGGATTCAAAGCGGTTCTGCACGGCGCCGAGGCTGGCTCGCGAGGTCGACGTTGCCTTGATGGCACTGTCGATCAAAGTTATCGTCGCGGTTGCTTCGGCGGCTGTGGCAACTTTGAAGTCAGTTGCGCCTGTGGCCGAGCCCATGGCGCCGATGTCAGTTGCGACATTGGCCAGCGTCAACGAGATAACATCGTTGGCCGTGTCACCCGCACCAACTTGGAAGCTCAGGGTGTCGCCCTTGAGGACTTCGATGCCGTTGAAGTTGGTTCCCTGGGTGATACGGTCTAGTTCTTTGCCGAGCTGGTCCGCTTCAGCCTTGATTGCAAGACGGGAATCATCGTTGTTCGAGTCGTTACCGCCCTGGACAGCGAGGTCGCGCATGCGCTGCAGGATGGAGTGCACCTCGGTCAGGGCACCTTCAGCAGTCTGGATGACCGAGATGCCATCCTGCGCGTTACGTGCCGCAACATTCATGCCGTTGACCTGTGCGCGGAGCCCCTCGGAGATTGACAGACCTGCAGCATCGTCGGCTGCGCGGTTGATGCGCAGGCCTGAGGAAAGCTTCTCCAGCGACTTGGAGAGGTCGTTCTGCGTGTTGGAAAGGTTGCGGTGAGCATTCAGCGCCGCGATGTTGGTGTTGATCTGCATACCCATGGTGATTTCCTCCGTGAGACGGGTGTATGTACCAAGGTCCGTCCGTGGACCTCAATCACCGACTATCGACCACCGAACAAGGACGGTTAGCAGTTACGGGAAATAGGTGTTGGGCCTCTACGCCGAAGGCCAGACCGGCTGCCCGGCCAACCGCACGATGCCCCCGGCAACGCGCTCACCGAAGTCCTTCAGGTACTGCTCCCGCCGCTGGGTGGCCGCCCTGGTGAGGCTGGATTCCGGCAGGGGTTCCTGGTCCGGGATGTAGCGCGTTTGCAGACCTTCATACAGCAGCTTCATGGCCGCGGTGCGCCGCTGGGATACGGCCGAGTGCGTGACCCCCATTTCGGTTGCGAGTTCCTTCACGGTAGAACCCTCGAAGTAGATGCGTTCGATGACCACGCGCAGGTTCTCCGGCAGCGCCGCGACGGCGTCGCGGATGACCTTGGTGCGTTCGGATTCGAGCAATGATTCTTCCGGGGTCTCGATGCCGGAAGAGAGGTAGTCGTTCATGGTGTCATCGATCGCCACCACGGTACGTGCCGAGTCGCTCAAGATCGCCAGAGTAGTCGTCTGGTCAAGGCCCAGCGCCTCGGACAGTTCGGCAACCGAGGGAGTTCGCCCCAGCGCGGCTGTCAAGGAATCCTGGACGGTGCGCGTTTCGGTGATTTTCTTGCGTGCCCCACGCGTCGCCCAATCGTTTGAGCGCATGTCATCGGCAAAGGCACCCACGATGCGCCGCCGGGCGTAGGCCCCGAAAGGAACCCCGAGGGTGTCGTCAAAGGAATCCGCCGCGGTGATCAGGGCAATGGCCCCCACCGACGCCAAATCTTCACGCGAGAGATGCGTCGCCTTCGCGCATAGTTCCGCCGCGAGGTAACCTACCAGTGGAAGGTTTTCCAATACCATCTGGTTGCGTACTTGTCGCTCCAACCGGATCGTCCTTGTCCATTTGAGTGATCAAAAGTCCAGAAGCTATCGCCTCTGGCCAACTAGCCATTTTCCCCAAATGCGTATTTCCCCAAGAACAGATGTTAGCCGCATTTCGGCCTAAATGGCTCGTTGGTTAACTAACGTTCACTTTGTGTCGGCCGATAGACTCCTATGACTGGGGAAATTATTGGGGGCACAACAGTTTTGGAGAGATAAAAATCATGGGTACCAATGAGCTGTCGGCCCTGTTGTGGAAAGAACGGGAACTACTTGAGCTGCTGCACTTCAAGTTGGAGGAACAGCATCTTTTGCTCGTTGCCGGCAAGTCCCAATGGATTCAGTTGGCCACACGCGAGATCGAGAACGTCTTGGAAAAGGTCAATGCCGCGGGCTTGAACCGTGCCGTCGAAGCGGCGCGGGTTGCCTTGTCCTGGGGACTTGACGCAGCAGCGCCCCTGTCGGAAATCATCGAAGCCGCACCCGAAGGCCCGTGGAATGAAATCCTGGGCGCACATCTGGCGGCCTTGCGACATACCGGTGCCGAGATCGGCCAGTTGCGGGACGCCAACGAACAATACCTGCGGGCCGCCCACCGCTCCACCCAAGAAACCCTGGCGACCCTGAGTGACGACCCCTCGCTGTATGGCCCGGCAGGGGCTTCTGCCTCGCGAAACGCCGGCGCACACATCATCGACACCAACCTTTAAGGAACCGACGTGAGTACATTCAGTGGCCTGAACACGGCCATGTCCGGCCTGAATGCCGCGCGCCTGGCGATGGAGACGGCCGGCAACAACATGGCAAACGTGGGCACGGCCGGTTACACCCGGCAACGCGCCGACTTCCTTTCCGTCGGCTCCGTGGCATCGACGGGCCTGCTGGCTTCCAGGCCCGGAGTCGGACAAGGTGTGGCCCTGACAGGAATTGCCCGCCTGGCCGATGCACATCTCGATGCCCGCGTGCGCGGCACCATCGCCCTGGCTGCCCAGTCCGACACCCGCGCCGAGGCCATGACGAACCTCGAGGGCATCCTGCGGGAACCGGGCGAGAACGGGCTCTCCGCACTGCTCAACGGCTTTTGGGCGGGTTGGCAGGATGTGGCCATCCAGCCCGGCGAGAGCTCGCCCGCCGCAGTCCTGATCGAGCGCGCCAAGGCGGTGGTCAACCGCATCGGCCTCTCCCGCACCGAGATCTCCGACCAGTGGGAAGCCCAGCGCCAAAGCTTGGACACCATGGTCGGGGACATCAACGCCGCGGCCACCGCCATTGCAGGCCTGAACGAACAGATCCGCTCGACCGTCGCATCCGGCGGCACGCCCAACGCCCTGCTGGATCAGCGGGACCTGTTGACCCAGAACATCGCCGAGCTTTCCGGTGCAACCGTCCGCGAACTGCCCGACGGCACCATCGACGTGCTGATCGACGGAAATGCCTTGGTCACCGGCAACACTGTCCGCCCGCTGGAAGCCACAGGAGCCTTGAACTTCGGTGGCGCAGGTTCCCCGCCATCCATCCAGTGGGCCCACCGCACCGGGTCGCCGATTGCCCTCCAATCCGGGCGGCTCGCCGGGGCGCTCGCGGTCCTGGCACCGGCCGACCTCACTGGCACCGGAGGCTCGCTCGCCGAGGCCGCCGAATCACTCGAAGGCATCGCCAAGGAACTGGCCGATCGCGTCAACAATGTCCAGGCAAACGGCTTCACCGTGGCCGGAGACAAGGGTCTGGCCTTCTTCGGTTTCGATGCCACCGGCAACTTGTCGGTTCTGGCCCAGGGGGCCGCAGACCTTGCCACCAGCAGTACCCCCGGCGGAAACCTGGACGGTTCCAACGCCGCGAAGATGGCGGAACTCGGCAAGGTGCCCGGCGGTCCCGACGCCTTGTGGGCGAACCTGGTCATCAAGATCGGGACAACCACCCGCGCCGAGGCCCAGCAAGCGGTCTCCACCGCGGTGGCGGCCTCCGGGGCCATCAACGCCCAACAATCGGTCTCCGCGGTGTCGCTGGATGAGGAGAACGTTGCACTGATCGCCAACCAGCATGCCTTCCAGGGGGCCGCGCGCGTCATGACGGCCATCGATGAAATGCTCGACACGCTGATCAACCGCACCGGGCTCGTCGGACGCTAGGGGAAGGAACCAAACCCATGACCAGAATCACGACCGCGGCACTCAACCTCAATGCCGAGCGCAACCTGCAGGCAGCCATGACCCGGCTGGCCACGATCCAGAACAAGGCCGGCACTCAGAAGGAGATCGGCAAGCCCAGCGACGATCCTTCGGGCACCGCAAATGTCATGGCCCTGCGCGCCGAGCAGCGACTAAATGCACAGTTCTCTCGCAATGTGCAGGATGCCAATGGCTGGCTCTCCACCACGGACAAGGCCCTGACCAGCGCGACCGACATCATCCAGCAGGTCCGCGACCTCACGGTCAAGGGAGCCAACGACGGCGCCCTGAACCCGGCCGCCAAGGAAGCCATTGCCGTGGAGCTCCTCCAGCTTCACGACGCCTTGGTCAACGCGGCCAACACACAATTCATGGGCCGGAGCGTCTTTGCTGGAACCACCAACGAATCCGACGCGCTGGACAAGACCACATACCAGTTCCACGCCACCGCCGAGGTGCAACGCCGCATCGGCCCGAACTCGACGGTCCGCGTGGACGCCGCCGGTAAAGACGTCTTCGGGGAAGGGAATGACAGCGTGTTCAAGCTCGTGAAGGACATTGCCGATGCACTGATTGCGGGGACCAACATCTCCCCAAAGATCGGCGATGTCGATGAGAGCCTGCAGAAGGTCCTCGGCGCCCAGGCCACCATCGGTGCCAGCCACGCGGCCGTGCTTGCCGCCGACGACGCACTGCTCTCGGACGCCGTCTCCTTGGAAGCCCGCCGCAGCGGCATCGAGGACATCGATCTGGGCAAGGTCATACTGGAGCTCAAGACCCAGGAAGTGGCATACCAGGCGGCCCTGTCCGCCGCGGCTCGCACCCTGCAGCCTTCACTGATGGACTTCCTGCGATGAGCCGGGTACTGGTTCCCGCCACTCCCCTGCCGGGATTCCCCGAGGCCACCACGCTGTCCCTGGAGCCCGTCGAGGGTGCGATGGGTCTGTACTCGTTGGCTTCCCCGCAGGCCGCGGGGCTGCGCCTCTTCGTGCTGGATGCGGGATTGCATCTAGCCGACTACAAGCCGGTGTTCACCAACGAACAAATGGCGCTGCTCGGGGATCCGGAGCCCGGGTCCCGGGGCGTCCTGGTCATTGTGAACACCTCCGACAGCCAAGCGAGCGTCAACTTGCTCGCCCCGCTGGTGTTCAACTCCGACACCGGCACGTGCGCCCAGATCATCCTCGAGGGCCAGGACTGGCCCATCCGCTCGGCCCTGCCGCTCTGATTCCATGGCCTGATTGCCTCCCCGCAGTGCCGGAGCCGCTCCGGCCGGCCTGGCACCAGCAGCGGCAGCACACTTCTGCAGGCTGCTCCCCCGGCACCGCAGCTCAGTGACGTGCCATATTTTCCCCATCCCAAACCTGTCTTATGGCCAAGGTGCGCCCTAGGATTGGCAATACGTGCGGGCCGAGAGCCTCGGTCCCGCATCCTGGCACACCGGCAGTGCTTCGCGCCCGGCCGGACAGTGGTTCCCATCCTTGGGGATTTGAACCACCGGGCACACGCCGGCGACGGCCCGGCGCCCCACACGGCCACCCGACCCTTCGGGAAACCGGCGGCGCGTCACCGACGCCCCGCCATGTTGAAAGCAGGGGGATCTTTCCCATGGCTCGCTTCGCACCAACACGTCTTTTCGCCCTATTCGCCGCCGGCATTGCCGCGTGTGCCCTCTCCCTGACCGGGGTGGGCCCGGCCAGCGCGCTGGCCCCGCCCACGGAAACCAGCACCTCGGGAACCGTAAACTACGTCAACCTCGGAGACTCGTACTCCGCCGGATTCGGTTCTGGGGCCCTCGTCCCCGGACCGTTTCCGGGTTGCCTGCAAGGAAGCGGCCAAACACACGTCACCAAGATCGCTTCCATGGACAACGTCAACTTCACTGCCAATGTTGCCTGTGCCGGGATGACCACCGCGCAGATCGGCGCAGTGGCCCAGCAGATCACCCCGTACCTCGCCACCGCGGACCTGACGACACTCACGCTCGGCGGCAACGACCTGAACCTGGCCGGCCTGGTTCTTGCCTGCAGCACCCTTGGATCGGATGCCGCGTGCGATGCCGCACTGGCAGCCGGGAACGCCGCGCTCCCGATGGTTGGCGCGTCCGCCCACCAAACCCTGCAACTGATTGACGCTGCGACCCCCGGAGAGATCCTGGTGCTGGGCTACCCGAGGCTCTTCACGGCCTCCAACGGCGACCAGCCGCTGATGAGCGCAAGCCACGCCCGGGACCTGAACAAGCTGGGCGACTCGCTGAACCGGGTTATCCGCGACGCCACGGACGGCACCAGCGCCACATTCGTTCCGGTGCTGGGCCCGTTCAACGACCATGGCCTGGGTGCAACGGATTCCTGGATCTACTTCAACATGGCCAACCTTGGCGACCCGTTCAACCTGCACCCCACCACCAGCGGCTACCTCAACGGCTACTACCCGGCGGTGCGCAACCACATCAACATGAACCAGTTGATGCGCTAACGCCAATCGGCGGCTTATTGACCGCGGCCACCCCCACGGCACTTCACCGGCTGTGCGGGTGGCCGCGCCCTGCCCGACCCACCGCGTCCCGTCCGTCCGTCCGCGGACCAGACCGCATCCGTACTAGGCTTGATTCCATGGCAAACCAAAGCTCCGAGGCCGCAGCATCCCAGCTGGAAATACTGTTGACACCCCAGGGGTGGGAACTGCTGAACTCGGTCGACCCGTCCGCCGCCGGCACCAAGGAGGCGGCGCTGAACCTCAATCTGGAGCTGCGCAAGGCCGGGCACCCAGTGGAACTGGTCACCGCCGTGGTCCAGCAGGCACAGTTGCGCTCCAAGGCCCGGGTCAAGTTCGGGCCTTTCGCCGACCGCATGGTGTTCACCCCCGCCGGCCTCGAACAGGCCACGCGCCTGAAGCTTGCGGGCCTTCATGCCCAGCGTTTCACCCGCGCCGGGATCAAGAAGGTCGCCGACCTTGGATGCGGAATCGGCGCGGATTCCCTCGCCCTGGCCAGCGCCGAGATCGAGGTGACCGCAGTGGAGATGGACGAGACCACCGCGGCGGCGGCCACCTTGAACCTCATGCCGTGGCCCACCGCCACGGTCGTCAACTCTGACGCAACCGAGTTCGACCTCACCGGATTCGACGGGGTCTGGCTCGACCCGGCCCGGCGCACCACCGACACTTCCGGCACCTCGCGGATCTTCGATCCCGAGGCGTTTTCCCCTCCGCTGTCCTTCGTCGAGTCGTTGGCCGACCGCGGGCTGGCCGTGGGCGTGAAAATGGGCCCCGGCCTGCCGCACGATGCGGTGCCGGCCAATTGCGAGGTCCAGTGGGTCTCCATCAACGGGGATGTTACCGAGGCCGCCCTCTGGTTCGGCCCGCTGGCCCGCCCCGGCATCCGTCGCGCGGCCCTGGTGATCGGGGCGCACGGTGCCACGGAACTGACCAGTCCCGTGGACTTCGACCCCGATGCGGCGCTGCGCGGGGACGTGCCGGTCGGCGCAATCGACTCCTACATCTACGAACCCGACGGTGCGGTGATCCGCGCTGGGCTGATCGACCAGCTGCTCAAGGACACCGGCGGGCACCTTCTCGACCCGCACATTGCCTACTTCAGCACAGCCGAAGCCGTGGAGACCCCGCTGGCCAAGGCCTACAAGGTCATGGCCGTCCACCCATACCACGTGAAGAACCTGCGCGCATGGGTCAAGGCCGAAAAGATCGGCGTGCTGGACATCAAGAAGCGCGGCATGGACGTCACCCCCGAGGAATTACGCAAGATCCTGCTGGCCGGAACCGGGCGCGACGCGAAAAACAAGGCGACCCTGGTGCTCACCCGCATCGGCGATAGGCGCCTGGCCATCGAGGTCGAGCCGGTCGTTTTCCCGGTGTGAGCGCAAACGCACGACCGCAAGGCCGCCAAACCCCACCGAACCTCCATCGGTGGCATCAACTGTGCGGTTTCGCTCGATAGACTGGCGGGAAGAACATTTTGGGGTGGATCGCCTCATGAATCATGGAGGTTCGATGCAAATAGATTTCGCATCATCACGCCAGTCCACGCTCGGAGTGGAATGGGAAGTTGCGTTGGTGGATCGCCATACTTCCGACCTGCGTTCCGTCGCCGAGGAAGTGCTTGCCGAATTGAACGTGCGGCACGGATCCCTCGGCGTCGACGACGAACATCCCCATGTGAAGCAGGAATTGCTGCTGAACACCGTGGAAATCGTGACGGGTGTGTGCGAAACCGTGGCCCAGGCCAAGGCCCAACTGCACGAGAACCTGGTGGCCGTCCGCGAGGTCACCGACCCCATGGACGTGGACCTGTACTGCGCCGGCTCCCACCCCTTCGCCCCGCCAAAGCTGCAGCCGGTCACCGACAAGGACCGCTACGCGAAGATGATCGACCGCACCCAATGGTGGGGCCAGCAAATGGTCATCTACGGCGTGCACGTGCACGTGGGTCTGGACGCCCGGGCCAAGGCCCTGCCGATCGTTGACGGACTGATCAACTACCAGGCCCACTTCCAGGCGCTCTCGGCCTCCAGCCCCTTCTGGGGCGGGGAAGACACCGGCTACGCCTCGCACCGCGCCCTGATGTTCCAGCAGCTCCCCACCGCCGGGATCCCTTACCATTTCCCGACCTGGGAGCAATACGAGGCCTACGTCGCCGACATGCTGCACACCGGCGTCATCGACGACATCTCGGAAATCCGCTGGGACGTGCGCCCGGTCCCCCGCTTCGGAACCGTCGAGATGCGCATCTCCGACGGACTGTCCTCGCTGCAGGACATCGGCGCCATCGCCGCCCTCACCCAATGCCTCGTCGATGACATGTCGACTACGCTGGATGCCGGCGGAAAGATTCCCGTCATGCCGCCCTGGTATCGCGTCGAGAACAAGTGGCGTGCCGCCCGCTACGGCATGGAAGCGATCATCATCCTGAATGCCGCCGGGGACGAAATGCTCGTCACCGACCACCTGCGCCTGGAGCTTGAGCGGCTGGCCCCGGTCGCCGAAAAGCTGGGCTGCAGCACCGAGCTGGCCGACGTGGAACGCATCATCACCGGAGGCGCCGGCTACCAGTGGCAGCACAAGATCGCCACGGCGAACAACGGCGATCTCCACGAGGTCGTCAAGGACAATGTCCGCAGGATGAATCTGGCCTGAGCCAACGTTCCAAGGACGCAACAAGGGGTGGACGGGAAAATTTCCCGCCCACCCCTTGTTGCGTCCAAGGCCATTTTGGCCCTATGCGACCAAAGAAACCAGGCTCACCGGCTGCCCGGAATCGGTGGAGAACTTCAATCCGGTGGGCGCGATGCCGCCGGCCACCAGCTGGGCACCCAGGGCCGCAACCATCGCGCCGTTGTCGGTGCACAGGTTCCGCGGCGGAACCCGCAGGGTGATCCCGGCCGAGGCGCAGCGGGCGCCCAGCAGTTCGCGCAGCCGCGAGTTCGCCGCCACCCCTCCCCCGAGCATCAGGTTGGTCAGCCCGTGTTCCTGGCAGGCGCGCACGGCCTTGGAGGTGATCACGTCGACCACGGCTTCCTGGAAGCCGGCTGCGATGTCGGCCACCGGAACCTCCTCGCCGCGCTTCTGGTACTGCTCCACGCAGCGTGCAACTGCGGTCTTGAGCCCGGAGAAGGAGAAATCGTGGCGGTGCTTGCCCGGTTCCTCGGCGGTGCCGATGAACTTGGGCAGGGTCAGCCCGCGCGGGAACCGGATGGCCTTGGGATTGCCTTCCTTGGCGATTCGGTCAATGACCGGTCCTCCGGGGTAGCCCAGGCCCAGCAGGCGGGCGACCTTGTCGTAGGCCTCCCCCGCTGCGTCGTCGATCGTGGCCCCGAGCAGGCGCACGTCGGAGGTGAGCGAGTTGACCTGCAGGATTTCGGTGTGGCCGCCGGAAACCAACAGCGCCCCGAGGTTCCCGGGCAGCTCTCCGCCGTCCAGGATGCCCACGCCGACGTGGGCAACTAGGTGGTTGATGGCATACAGCGGCTTGCCCGTGGCCAGGGCCAGGGCCTTCGCCGCGGAGACCCCCACCATCAGGGCGCCGGAGAGTCCGGGGCCGCTGGTCACCGCGATCGCGTCGATCTCATCCAGCGACACCCCGGCGTCCGTCAGCGCGGCCGACAGCGTCGGCACGAAGGCGTCCAGGTGGGCGCGGGAGGCAATCTCGGGGATGACCCCGCCGAAGCGCACATGCTCTTCCATGGAGGAGGCCACGGCGTTGACCAGGAGCTCGGTTCCACGCACGATACCCACCCCGGTTTCGTCACAGGAGGATTCAATGCCAAGAACGAGCGGTGCAGTAAGGGACATGGTTCCAATTTTAGGGCCGGGGCCCCGCTTTGGGCGAAGCGGGCGTATTCGATGCCGCTCGCCGGGCCGGCCGGGGACCGCCCGCGAGCGTGGATATGGCCGGATCAACCGGCAGTGAACAGGACCTTGCGCATGATGATGGCATCGATGCCGTCGCGGTAGTACCCCTTGCGGCGGTGGATGGCCTCGAACCCGTGGCGCTCATACAGGCCCTGGGCGCGGGGGTTGTCCTCGCGGACCTCCAGCAACAGATCGGTTGCACCGAGCTTGACGGCGGTGTCGATCATCAGGCGCAACAGGTGCGTCCCGATCCCCCGGCCCTCGTAGTCCGGGTCCACGGCGATGGTCTGCACGTCAGCCAACGGCAGCACGCACATCAGCCCGCAGTATGCGACGATCTTCCCGGCGTCCTGCACCACCCAGTAGTTCCTGGTGTCCACCAGATCCAGTTCGCCGATGAACATCTCCCGCGGCCAGGCATCCGCCGGGAAAAGCGCCTTTTCCATCTCCCAGACCTCGTCCACGTCCGCGTGGAGCATGGGCCTGGTATCCAGGCCCGCCGGCACGGGGTGGGGCTCCTGTTCGGTCACAGCAGCTTGCCCTTCATCACCGCGGGTACCTTCGCGTCGGATTCGCGCAGGTACAGGGGCTCGGTGCCCAGCAGGGCATCGCCGGCGGCCAGGGTGCGCAGCGCGCGGGTGCCCAGCGAGACGGCACCGGGATGGGAGCTTTCGAAGCCGTCCACCGCCTTCGCACCCACCGCGGCCAGGCGGTCGGCGTAGAGGCCGGCCCCGGCCCCGTACACCGGGCCTGCGGGCAGTTCCTCGGCCACGGTGACGTGCGGGCCGTCCAGCAGCGCCCCGGCCTTGTCGTAGCGCGCCCAGTACAGCTCCTTGCGCCGCGCGTCGATGGCGACGGTGAACTCCCCGGCCGGTAGTTTGGCCACCGCATCCAGGGCAATGGCATCGAGGCTCATCACCCCGTGGACCGGCACTCCCCAGACAAAGCCGAGGGTTCGGGCGGTGGCCAGGCCCACGCGCAGCCCGGTGAAGGGTCCGGGGCCCACGCCGACCGCGACTGCCTCGGGAACCACCCCGCCGGCGGCGGCCAGCAGGGACTCGATGGCCGGGGCCAAGACCTCGGAGTGGTCGTTGCTCTCGGTCGAGGTGAAGGAGCCGAGCACCTCGACGACGGTGCCCTCGGAGCGCAGCAGTGCCGCCGAGGCGTTGGCGGAGGTGTCAATGGCCAATAGAAGCATTTATGAATTCCCTTTAGCTTGTGAAGTCGTTCAGCAGGGCCGCGAGCGCCGGGTCGTTGTCCCAGCGCGGGCCGATGGCCGTGAGCTTGATGGTGCGCGGCTCGTCGTCCTCGCCCTCGTGGAAGTCGAAGACCAGGTCCTCGTGGTTCTGCACCGAGCCGGGTCGCAGCAGCACGATTTCCAGGCGGGAGTCGCTGAGTTGTTCGACCTTGCCCGCGCCCCATTCGACGACGGTGACGGATTGGGCCATGGTCGCTTCCAGGTCCAGGTCGTCGAGCTCGGCGGCGCTGGCCAGCCGGTACGCGTCCACGTGCACCAGGTCGGGCCCGGTGCCCAGGGTCGGGTGGGTCCGGGAGATCACGAAGGTGGGGGAAATGATGCCCTCGCGCACCCCCATCCCCAGCCCCAGGCCCTGGGTGAAGGTCGTCTTGCCGGCCCCGAGCTCGCCGGTGAGCACCAGCAGGTCCCCGGGTTCCAGGATCGCCCCGAGCCGGTGCGCGAAGGCCTTGGTCTGGGCAATGTCGTGGACCGCGAGCTCGACGGCCAGGGAAGCCTCACTCACCGGACTCACCCCAGGTGCCTTCCACCAGCCGGCGCGGGACCCGCGGGGAAATGCGGGTGACGATCTCGTAGTTGATGGTGCCGGCCGCGTCGGCCCATTCGGTGGCCGAGGGGCCGCCATCCCCAAAGAGGATCACCTCGGAACCCAGCATTTCCTCGACGTCGACATCCGGGCCGAGGTCCACCACGAACTGGTCCATGGCGATGGTGCCCCGCACCCGGTAGATCGTGCCGTTGATGCTCACCGGTGCGTTCAGCGCAACGCGCGGCACCCCGTCGGCGTAGCCCATCGGGACCAGACCCAGGTAGGTTTCGGATTCCGTGTGGTAGCGCAGGCCGTAACCCACGCCCTGCCCGGCCGGGACCTTCTTGACGTTGGCGATCCGGCTGACCAGCGTCATCGCCGGGCGCAGGCCGTAGCGTGCCGGGTCTTCCCCGGCAAAGGGGCTCAGCCCGTACAGGCCCAGCCCCAGGCGAACCATGTCGTAGTGTGCATCCGGGCGGGTGAGGATCGCCGGGGTGTTGGCGATGTGCCGCACCTCGAGGTCGAAGCCCGCGTCCTCGGCCAGGGCCACGGCCTGGTTAAAGGCCTCGAGCTGGTCGTCGGTTTCCGGGCGTTCGGGCTCGTCGGCGACAGCCAGGTGGGAAAAGACGCCCACCACGCGCATCAATCCCTCTTCCTGGTAGCTGGCCGCCCGGCCCAGCAACAGCTCCCACTCCGCGGGGGTGCTGCCGTTGCGACCCAGTCCGGTGTCGATCTTCAGGTGCACGCGTGCCGGTTGGGCCGCCGCTTCGGCGGCGCGTGCCACATGCTCAAGTTCCCAGCCGGACACGGCCAGGTCGATGTTTGCGGCGATGGCCTCGGCGAAGGGGGTCCCCTTGGTGTGCAGCCAGGCCAGCATCGGGACCTCGAGTCCCGCTTCCCGCACCTTCAAGGCCTCGGTGACGTGGGCGCAGCCCAGCCAGGTGGCCCCGGCCTGCACCGCTGCGCGTCCCACGGCCACGGCTCCGTGCCCGTACCCGTCGGCCTTGATCACGCCCATGATGGCGGCCGGCGCCACGAGCTCGGCGACCCGCTTCACGTTTTCGCGGACGTTGGCCAGATCGATGATGGCGCGCCGTTCCCAGTCCGACGTCGTTGTCGGGTCCTGGGTGTGGGTTGGATTTTCGGTCTGATCGGTAGATTGTGCACTCACCGCTCCATCATCCCACTTTCAATGCGGTGCGTGCTTCAGGGGCGCATCCCGGCCCACGCCCTGGTGGTGACTGGCCTTGGACATGAGAATGCCCCGGCGGCCGGATCGAAAGGATCACGGCCACCGGGGCATCATCGGTCGTGGCACCCGAAGGTGCGCGGTTGATCAGGCGGTTCGATTGCGCAGTTCGTCGCGGATCTCGGCCAGCAGGGCTACCTGCGGATCGATTTCCTCGGCGGGTTCCTCGACGCCCAGGCGAGCCTGGCGCATCTCGGCGAGATGCTTCATCGGCACAACAACGATGAAGTAGATGGCGGCAGCTACCAGGATGAAGTTCACCAAGACGGTCAGGAATGCGCCGAACTTGATGGCCACGCCGGACCCGATCGTGACAACCAGGAAGTTGTCGAAGTTCGGGGAACCGACCAATGCTGCAATCAATGGCATAAGAATGTTCTCAACCAATGAATTGATCACGGCGCCAAAAGCGGCACCAATGACGACGGCAACGGCAAGGTCAACGACGTTGCCCTGCATAATGAAATCCTTGAATCCTTTTAACATGTGCCCAGCTTTGCACACATTGCCAGTGGTCAATAGGTGGAAGCGCGGTAATTTTTCGAAAAGTTTACGAACCGTTCATCGGGCGCATTCCGATTTTAGATCTTGCGAAGCAGCATTCTGCGGATCGAATGGTCCGCCGATTTGCTTAATACGAGCTGTGCGCGGCCGCGCGTCGGGATGACGTTTTCCCGCAGGTTCGGCTCGTTGATGCGCTTCCAGATGCCGTGCGCCGTTTCCCTGGCTTCGTCGTCGCTGAGCGATGCGTAGCGGTGGAAATAGGACGCTGGATCCGAGAAGGCACCCGAACGCAGCTTCATGAATCGGCGGATGTACCACTCCTCGATGTCCGCCGTCCGCGCGTCGACATAGACGGAGAAGTCAAAGAAATCACTCAACGCCAGTCCCGCGGTGCCGTCCATCCGGGCCCGGGCCGGCTGCAGGACGTTGAGTCCCTCCACGATCAACACCTGCGGGGAGCGCACCACCACTTCCTTGCCGGGGACGATGTCGTAGCTCAGGTGCGAGTACCAGGGTGCGCGCACCTCGGGTGCCCCGGATTTCACTTCCGAGACAAAACGCAACAGGCGTCGGCGGTCGTAGGACTCGGGGAAGCCCTTGCGATGCATGATGCCGCGTTTTTCCAGATCCGCGTTCGGGTACAGGAAGCCGTCGGTCGTGATCAATTGCACGTCGGGGGTGTCGGGCCAGCGGCGCAGCAATTCCTGCAGCACGCGAGCGGTCGTGGACTTGCCCACGGCCACGGAACCTGCCACGCCGATGACGAAGGGGGTTCGCCGGGTTTTTTCCCCGAGGAAGGTGTTGGTGGCCTGGTGCAGCGAGGCCGCGCCCTGGACATAGAGGTTGAGCAGGCGCGACAAGGGCAGGTACACCTCGCGCACCTCGGCGAGGTTGAGCTGTTCACCCAGGCCGCTGAGGCGGCGGAGGTCCGCTTCGTCCAGTGGCTGCTTCAGTTCATTGGACAGTCTTGCCCAGGTCTGGCGGTCCAATTCGACAAAGGGTGTTGCACTGTAGTCGACCGCACGCTGTCCATTCACGCCTTGAATTGTGCCAACAACCCACCTGTATTCCCAAACTTCGCCATTTGGCCATACTTCCCGGCTATGTTCATGACCACAAAATATTATGCCCACCCAACAGGGCAAATGTATCTGCGGCCTTGTGCGGCACGGTACTCTTTTTTTCATGTGTGGAATTGTTGGATACGTAGGTAATGCTGGACGCGCGGCCGATCACGGCGCGCTCGATGTGATTCTCGAGGGCCTGCGGCGCCTCGAATATCGCGGTTACGACTCGGCCGGCCTGGCCGTTGTCACCGACGCGGGCATCGACTCGCGCAAAAAGGCTGGCAAGCTCGCCAACCTCGTCCAGTCGCTGGAAGACGCACCGCTGCCGGCGGCCTTGACCGGCATCGGGCACACCCGCTGGGCTACCCACGGCGGCCCGACCGACGCCAACGCCCACCCGCACCTTGCCGATGAAGGCAACCTCGCAATGATCCACAACGGCATCATCGAGAACTTCGCCGAGCTGAAGGCCAAGCTGCGCGCCGAGGGCGTCGAGTTCATCTCCGACACCGACACCGAAGTCGCAGCGGCCCTGCTCGGCTCCGTCTACCGCGGCGCCGGCGAGGGAAACCTCACCCGTTCCATGGAGCTGACCGCCCGCCAGCTCGAGGGTGCCTTCACCCTGCTGGCCGTGCACGCCGAACACCCCGGTGTAGTCGTGGCCGCCCGCCGCAACTCCCCGCTGGTGCTGGGACTGGGCGACGGGGAAAACTTCCTGGGTTCGGATGTCTCGGGCTTCATCGACTTCACCCGCCGCGCCGTCGAGCTGGGCCAGGACCAGATCGTCACCATCACCCCCGAAACCCACAGCATCACCGACTTCGAGGGCAACCCCGCCGAGGGCAAGGAATTCCACGTCGATTGGGATGCCGCCAGCGCCGAAAAGGGCGGGTTCGCCTCCTTCAT
Organism: Arthrobacter sp. C2; assembly: GCA_024207135.1. Lineage (GTDB taxonomy): Bacteria > Actinomycetota > Actinomycetes > Actinomycetales > Micrococcaceae > Paeniglutamicibacter. The sequence goes on from CP042428.1 coordinate 1,615,030, forward strand.
GGAAAAGGAAATCTTTGACCAGCCCGCGGCTGTCGCAGACACCCTGCTCGGCCGCTCCGACGCCTTTGGCCGCCTGACTCTCGACGAGCTGCGCATCTCCCCCGAGGAACTTGCCTCCGTCACCAAGATCGTCGTGCTGGCCTGCGGCACCTCCGCCTACGGCGGATCGGTTGCCAAGTACGCAATTGAGAACTGGTGCCGCATCCCGGTCGAGGTCGAGCTGAGCCACGAGTTCCGCTACCGCGACCCGATCGTTGACTCCAACACCCTGGTCGTCTCCATCTCGCAGTCCGGCGAAACCATGGACACCCTCATGGCTGTGCGCTACGCCAAGGAGCAGGGAGCCAAGACCCTGTCGATCTGCAACACCAACGGGTCGACCATCCCCCGCGAGTCCGACGCCGTGCTTTACACGCATGCCGGACCGGAAATCGCCGTGGCCTCCACCAAGGCCTTCCTGGCCCAGATCACCGCAACCTACCTGCTGGGCCTGTACCTGGGCCAGCTGCGCGGGAACCTGTTCAGCGGCCAGATCAAGGACATCCTGGCCGACCTGGGCAAGATCCCGGCGAAGATCCAGGACATCCTGGACCGCGCCGAGGAAATCAAGGCGCTGGCACGCTCGATGAAGGACACCGAGTCGGTGCTCTTCCTGGGCCGCCACGTGGGCTACCCGGTCGCCATGGAGGGTGCCCTGAAGCTCAAGGAGATCGCCTACATCCACGCCGAGGGCTTTGCCGCCGGCGAGCTCAAGCACGGCCCGATCGCGCTGATCGAGCAGGACAAGGCCGTCTTCGTGGTGGTCCCCTCACCGCGCGGCCGCGACTCGCTGCACTCCAAGGTGGTCTCCAACATCCAGGAGGTCCGCGCCCGCGGCGCCAAGACCCTGGTCATCGCCGAGGAAGGCGACGAGGCGGTGCGCGACTACGCCGAGTTCATCTTCTACGTCCCGGAGACCCCGACGCTGCTGATGCCGCTGCTGGCCACCGTCCCGCTGCAGCTCTTCGCCTGCGAATTGGCCACGGCCAAGGGCCTGGACGTCGACCAGCCGCGCAACCTGGCCAAGTCGGTCACGGTCGAGTAGCCTCCGGGCTTCTCCAAGGGTCCACCATCGTGCGGTGCCGGTACCTTCCCCACTTTTGTGGGAAGGCACCGGCACCGTTCGGCGTTAAGCCCTAAGGGCGCTTGGTGTGGTTCATGTCCTTGTAGATGCCGCGGACGAACTCGGCCTGGGCCAGGTGCGCGGTGGTCTCCCCCAGGATGCTCACCAGCCGCGCCGCCGCAGTGACCGGTGGATCCCAGCGCCGGTCGATTACCGTGCCAAGATCCGATTCGCGCAGCGTGCCCAGGATTTCCAGGGAATGCCGGTGCACATCCAGGTGGTAGCCGCGCAGGTATTGGCCGTCATACATCCCGAAGTCCGCTACCTGTTCGGTGCTGTGCCCGAATCCGGTGTCCAGCCGCCGGTAAGGCAGGTTGAAGCGGGACACCCAGTCGTTGGCGATCCATCGCTGCTCCGCCTCCGAATCCGGATCCAGCGCCCTGGCCAGGAACGTGAAATGGTCATCCTGCACCCGGGTCAGGTGCCAGATGAGCCAAGCCACGGGGTTCGCGGAGCTGCTGGCCCGAAAACGCAGCATCCTCGGCTCGGCGCTCTCGAGCAACGTCTCGATCCCCTCGCTCACCCGCGTGAAGCCGTCGCGCAGCAGCAAGACCGCGCTGGGTTCCGGTTCGCTCCCGTTCGCTCCCATGAAGATTCCCCTTCCCCGTTTGCACCCTGCACACGGTATGTGGAAGCCTACGCCCGTGCGCCCCGGGACGGGACCGGAGCGCTGAGCCGATAAACTCGAGGGCATGATCGTGGGAATTGGTGTTGACGTGGTCCAGGTGTCTCGTTTCAAGGCGCAGCTTGAGCGGACCCCCGCACTGCTCGAACGCCTCTTCGTCCCCGAGGAACGCGAGCTGCATGTCCGTTCCCTGGCCGCGCGATTCGCCGCCAAGGAGGCCATCGCCAAGGCGCTCGGTGCCCCGTCCGGGATGAACTGGCAGCATTGCCGGATCGAGAAGGACCAGGCGGGCGATCCCTACGTGGTGCTCGACGGTTCGGTGGCCGAGGCCGCGGCAAAGAAGGGCGTGGTGCACTGGCACCTGTCCATGAGCCATGACGGGGACCTGGCCACGGCCATGGTCGTGGCCGAACGCTGAGACCCGTCCCCCGCACCGGGCGCGCCCGGGCCCGCCAGCCGAAACCTGCGGCAAATACCAGCCGCGGTTGGGTATTCTGAAGACATGATCCCCGTGTATGCAGGTTCCAGTGTTCGAGATGCCGAAAAGCCGCTGCTTCGCGATGCCAACGACCTGAGACTGATGCGCCGGGCCGCCGACGCGCTGGCACACCAGGCGGTGCTGATGCTCAAGGAACACACCGGTCGGCTCTACGGATCCCGCGTGGTGGCGCTGATCGGTCCCGGCAACAACGGCGGGGACGGACTCTTCGCCCTTGCCGCCCTGGCCAAGCGCGGAGTCGCCGTCACCGCGGTGCTGCTGGCCTCCCAGGCCCACCATGAGGGCTTGGCCGCGCTGGCGCGCGCAGGAGGCCGCACCGCCGCCGCCGAGCGCCTGGAGACGCTGCTCGAGGACTGCGACCTGCTCATCGACGCCGCCTACGGCACCGGGCTGCGCCCCGGCGCCCACCTGCCGGCCATCCCCCGCCATATCCCGGTGCTCGCGTGCGACGTGCCCAGCGGCGTCGATGCCGACACTGGTGCGGCTGCCCAGAGCGTGATCCCGGCCGAGCGGACCGTGACCTTCGGGGCGCTGAAGACCGGCCTGGTGGTGGGATCCGGGCATCTGGTCTCCGGACGCATCCGCGTCACCGACATCGGGCTCACCCCGACCCTGGGCAAGCCGGAGGCCTGGGTCGTGCAGGGAGACGACCTGGAATTGCTGCTCGACCGCGACCACGGCTGGTCGGCGGCGGGCAGGCACAAGTACCAGCGCGGGGTGCTGGGATTGCTGGCCGGCTCCGTCCGTTACCCCGGCGCCGCGGTGCTCAGCGCCCGTGCCGCCGTCGCCACCGGGCTGGGGCTGCTGCGCACCATCGTCCCGGAGAACGTGGCCACGGCCCTGACCAGCCAGGTCCCCGAGGCCGTCCCGCTGGGCACCGACGAGCTGACCGCCCTGCTGGCGCAAAACCGCCGCAACGGGCGCGAGGGCGCCACCCGCATCGGAGCCTGGGCCATCGGCCCCGGACTGGAAGACACGCCAGAGACGCGCCGGCACCTGCAACAGATCCTCTCGGCCAACAACCCGTGCGTCATCGACGCCAGCGCGCTGGCGATGCTGGAACCGGGCGAACACCGCCAGCTGCGCATCCTCACCCCGCATGCCGGGGAACTGAACGCCCTGCTGGCCAAGGCCGGGGTGCGCGTCAGCGCCCGGGACATCGCCGCCGACCCGATCCGCTGGGCCCGCTGGGCCGCGGTCGCCTACGACTGCGTGATCCTGCTCAAGGGTTCGGCAACCATCTGCACGGCCCCGGACGGCTACGCACTGATCGTGCACGCCTCAACCCCGGACCTGGCCACCGCGGGCAGCGGGGATGTCCTCACCGGCATCCTGGGCACGTTGCTGGCGGCCGCCGACTTCCCGGCCACGCCGACCACCGGCGACGCCACCGCCCTGAGCCACCGCCTGACCGACCTTGCTGCAGCAGGGGCGCTGATCCACGCCCACGCCGGCGCGCTGGCGGCCCGCGAAGGCACGCTCAGCGCCGTCGATCTGCTGGTGGAGCTGCCGCGCGCGGCCAGGGACCTGGGGCTCTAGGTTCCGTTTGCGGCGAACGATCCCGGTTTCGGGCATTAAAATGGGCCCACCAAAATTGCGAGTCATGGCGGGCCCTTTTCGCAGTTGCGGAAACTTGGGGTTTTCGCAGCATGCTGACGCGGGTAATTGGGGTAACCAACGCTGATGATCATGCTACCCAACTTTCCGGATTTGGCACGTCCCACCGCTGAAGTTAAGAAATACCGGCAGGCTTGCCGGTAAGGGCGCTCCTACAGTTCCCCATCCAGCGGGGCGTAGTGCTGGCCCATGCCAACGATTTCCCAGCCGGCGGCCTCCCACTGGGCGCGGGACAGCACATTGCGTCCGTCGATGATCCGTCGCTGCGCCACCAACGGCTCCAGGTCCGCGGGAACCAGTGCCCTGAACTCGGACCATTCGGTCAGCAGCAGTACCAGGTCCGCCTGGGCCACGGCCTCGGGCAGGTCGTCGGCGTAGTGGAGGCGCGGAAAGCGGTCGGCGGCGTTCTTGTTGCCCTTGGGGTCGTAGACCAGCACCTCGGCGCCGGCGTTGAAGAGCCGCACGGCAATGTCCAGCGCCGGGGAGTCGCGCACGTCGTCCGAATCGGGTTTGAAGGTCACCCCGAGCACCGCGATGCGCGCACCGACCAGTTGCTCGTTGAGCATGGTGTGGGCCAGGCGCACCACGCGTTCGCGGCGGCGCAGGTTGATCTCGTCCACCTCGGCCAGGAATCCCATGGTGTGGGTCAGGCCCAGTTCGCTGGTCCGTGCCTGCAGGGCGCGAATGTCCTTGGGCAGGCAGCCTCCGCCGAACCCGACCCCGGCGTTGAGGAACTTCCGCCCGATGCGAGCATCATGGCCCAGCGCGTCGGCCAGCACGGTGATGTCCCCGCCGATCGTCTCGGTCACCTCGGCAAAGGAGTTGATGAAGGAGATCTTGGTGGCCAGGAAGGCGTTGGCGGCGACCTTGACCAGTTCGGCGGTTTCGAAGTCCGTCACGATCAACGGGGTGTCCGCCTCCAGCGCGCTTGCATAGATGCTGCGCAGCACCATCTCGGAGGTTTCGTCCTCGACACCCAGCACCAGCCGGTCCGGGGTCATGGTGTCGGCCACGGCGAAGCCCTCGCGCAGGAACTCGGGATTCCAGGCCAGGGTGATCTCGGCGTCCGCGTGGGCGTTGGCGGCGATCAGGGTGCGCAGGCGCCGGGCGGTTCCCACCGGCACCGTGGACTTGCCCACGATCAGGGCCTTGCCGCGGATGCGGGTGGCCAGCTCGGCGACTGCAGCGTCGACGTAGCGCATGTCGGCCCCGTGCCCGTCGGCGCGCTGCGGGGTGCCGACGCCGATGAAGTGCACGTCCGCCCAGGAGGACACCTGCTCGTAGTCGGTGGTGAAGCGCAACCGGCCGGAGGCCACGTGCTTGCGCAGCAGCTCGGGCAGGCCGGGCTCGTGGAAGGGCAGCAAGCCTGCCGAGAGTGCCTCGATCTTGGCCGGGTCGACGTCGACGCCGATGACCTCGAATCCCAGCTCCGCCATGCAGGCCGCGTGCGTCGCGCCCAGGTACCCGGTGCCGACCACCGAAATCTTCATGCTCATGCCCGTGGGAAACCCTTCAACTTTTTGGGGTGCAACGGGGGTGTTGCACCCGCACAAATGAACGTGGCCGAGGTCCGGGCACCCGTGGTGCCGGAACGCTCGGCCACATTGGCAATGCGGGAGTGGATGTCAGAGCGCCAGTTCGCGCTGGACGACGTCGGCCAGGGACTGAGCCAGGGAACTCGCCATGGCGTGCGAGGTGGCCTCGACCATCACGCGGACCACCGGCTCGGTTCCCGAGGGGCGCAGCAGCACGCGGCCGTTCTCGCCCAGTTCCGCCTCGGCGGCGGCGATCGCGGTGATCAGCGTCTTGTTGCTGGGCGCGGCTTCCTTGTCGACGCCCTTGACGTTGATCAGCACCTGCGGGAGCACCGTCATGGCGGCGGCAAGCTCCTTGAGGGTCTTGCCGGTGGCATTGACGCGGGCTGCGATGTGCAGGCCGGTAAGCACCCCGTCGCCGGTGGTGGCGTGGTCGGCGAAGATCACGTGGCCGGACTGCTCCCCGCCCAGGTTGTAGTCGCCGGTGCGCATGCCCTCGAGCACGTAGCGGTCCCCCACCCCGGTTTCCAGGATGGTGATGCCGGCTTCGCGCATGGCGATCTTCAGGCCGAGGTTGCTCATCACGGTGGCCACCAGGGTGTCGTCCTTCAGGACGCCGCGTTCCTTCATGTCGGTGGCCATGATCGCCATGATCTGGTCCCCGTCCACGACAGTGCCTTCGTGGTCCACGGCCAGGCAGCGGTCGGCGTCGCCGTCGTGGGCGATGCCCAGGTCCGCGCCGTTGTCCAGCACGGCGGCCTGCAGGCGCTCGAGGTGCGTGGAGCCGTAGCCGTCGTTGATGTTGATGCCGTCGGGTTCCGCACCGATGACCACGACCTGGGCCCCGGCGGCGTTGAAGACCTCCGGGGAGCAGCCGCTGGCCGCGCCGTGGGCACAGTCAAGGACGACCTTCATGCCGTCAAGCCGGTTCGGCAGGGTCTGCAGCAGGTGCATGACGTAGCGGTCCTCGGCATCCGCGAAGCGCGTTACCCGTCCCACGTCACCGCCGACCGGACGGTACTTGGGCTTGTCCAGGGCCGCCTCGATGGCGTCCTCCAGGGCGTCGTCGAGCTTCTTGCCGCCGCGGGCCAGGAACTTGATCCCGTTGTCCGGGGCGGGGTTGTGCGAGGCGGAGATCATGACGCCGAAGTCGGCGCCCAGATCCGCGACCAGGTACGCCGCCGCCGGCGTCGGAAGGGTCCCCGCATCGTGCACATCGACGCCGGAGGCTGCGAGCCCCGCCTCGATTGCAGCAGAGAGGAAGTCGCCACTGATCCTGGGATCCTTGGCCACCACCGCCACGGGCCTGCGCCCGTCATGTATTTTCTCGTGCCCCAGCACCATCGCGGCGGCCTGTGAAAGCGCCATCGCCAGTTCGGGGGTCAGAAGTTCGTTTGCTTTTCCGCGGACACCATCGGTCCCAAATAACCTTGCCATCGTCATCCATCATAGGGCCAGCAATCCCCGAAGTCGGGCATCTGTGGGGTTTATCAAGGCAATCTTTGCCTATTCATGTGCCATATCCCACTACGGCACCGCGCCTTAACGCCCGAAGGGCCCCGGCACGAATGCCGGGACCCTTCGGTGCCGGGTGAAAACCCGGCGCAAGCGGTTTAGCGCTTGGAGAACTGCGAAGCCTTGCGAGCCTTCTTGAGACCAGCCTTCTTGCGCTCGATGACGCGTGCGTCACGAGTCAAGTAGCCGGCCTTCTTGAGAGCGGCGCGGTTGTTGTCGCGGTCGATCTCGTTCAGCGAGCGGGCGATGCCCAGGCGCAGCGCACCGGCCTGGCCCGAGGGGCCGCCACCGTGGATGCGTGCAATGACGTCGTATGCGCCGTCCAGCTCGAGGAGCTTGAACGGTTCGTTGACGTCCTGCTGGTGCAGCTTGTTCGGGAAGTAGTTGTCCAGCGAGCGGCCGTTGAGGGTCCACTGGCCGGTGCCCGGAACGACGCGCACGCGGGCAATTGCCTGCTTGCGACGGCCAACTGCTGCGCCTGCAACGGTCAGTGCCGGACGTTCCTTGACTGCCTCTGCCTCTACGGCAACGGTCTCCGAGGTGTACGAAGTCGGAGCTTCACCCTCGAATTCAGTGATCTCTTCAGTGTTCTGAGCCACGATAATCTCCTAAAGTCTTGTTCTCGGGGCCCAGCGCTACTGCGCGACCTGGGTGATTTCGAAGGTCTGCGGCTGCTGTGCAGCGTGCGGGTGCTCGGCACCGCGGTAGACCTTCAACTTGGACAGCTGATCCGCAGCCAGCGAGTTCTTCGGGAGCATGCCCTTGATGGCCTTCTCCACTGCCTGTACCGGGTTCTTTTCAAGAAGCTCGGCGTAGGTCACGGACTTCAGGCCGCCCGGGAAACCCGAGTGGCGGTAGGCGCGCTTGTTTTCGAGCTTGGCGCCGGTGAGGGCAACCTTCTCGGCGTTGATGATGATGACGTGGTCGCCCATGTCCATGTGGGGGGCGAAGGTAGCCTTGTGCTTGCCGCGCAGCAGGGTTGCGGCCTGGACGGCGAGGCGGCCAAGTACAACGTCAGTGGCATCAATGATGTGCCACTGGCGGGTCTGGTCAGCCGGCTTTGGAGTGAACGTACGCACTGTAATTGCCTTTGTTTATTGGTTACTGGTCAAGCACAGGTCCAAACAGCGGCTGTGAGATCCACTATTGTCTTTGTGCTGTGTTTCGATGCGCTGTACCAGTTCGCCAGGTGAGGACTGAAAAGACCGGCCGTCCATGAATGTTCGCAATCCCAGCAGACCAGTGGCTCTGCAACTGAGCCGTCACGCGGAGAAGGTTGTGTCGAACAAAGGACACGCACAACAGCCGTTAGTCTATCGGATTAACCCCGGCACCACCAAAGCGTGCGCCGTGAACCGCGCTACGCTTGCGTGATTCGCCTCTCACTGCCCGGATCGGGGCACCCGGGCAAGGGTCTTGCCGCTATTCCAGCGACACTCCCCCGATGGGGATGCCCACGTCGTGCGGCAGCCGCCGGGCCCGGGTGAGCTCGGCACGCGCCGCCGCCTCGCGCCCGGTGGGGTAGGCCACTTCCTCGAGCACCAGGGCCCGGGGATCGGCCAGCAATGTCTTGGAATCACGCAATTCCTCGGCGAGGCGGGCGGCAACCCAGCCGGGTTCCTCCCGCCCGTCGCCCACCAGCAGGCACGCCCCGATGAGGGCGCGGACCATGTTGTGGCAGAACGCGTCCGCCTTCAGGTGCGCCACCACGATGCCGCGCTCGTCGCGGGCGAAGGAGAACTCGGTCAGCGTGCGGATGGTGGTGGCGTGGTCCCGCGGCTTGCAGAAGGACAGGAAGTCGTGGCGGCCCAGCAGGCTTTGCGCCTCGGCGTCCAGCAGCTCCACATCGACCTCGCGCTTGTGCCACATCGTGTAGGCGCGCGAGAGCGGGTCCCAGCTGGAGGCGCCGTCGGCGATCCGGTATGAATAGCGGCGCCAGAGGGCGGAGAAGCGCGCATCGAACCCGGCCGGGGCGAGGGAAGCCTGGTGGATGAGGATGGCCCCGCGCTCCCGGGTCAGCACCCCGCGCAGCCTGCGCACCAGGGCTCGTTCCGGGGAAATGGCCGCTCCGCGGGGCAGGGACTCGAATTCGGCGGCGGTCAGGTCGAAGTGGACCATCTGGTTCCGGGCGTGGACCCCGGCATCGGTGCGCCCGGCCACCGTGGTGCGCACGGGCCGGCGCAGGAGCATGGCCAGGGCCGCTTCCACCACGCCTTGCACCGTGGGAAGGCCAGGCTGGATGGCCCAGCCGTTGTACCCGGTGCCGTCATATCCCAGTCGCACGCACATGCGCACCAGCGCCGGCTCGGTGGGGCTGGAGCTGGGGGCCAGTGAGGGATCCACCGAATCAATGGCGGGAATCAACATGTTTCAATCCTAGATCCACGCGCCTGCCCGCTGCGGGCCGGCGCCGTTTAAAGCCATTGGCCCGGCGCATTTTCCCCCTAATCGGGAAAAGCCGCGCCGGGCCAATGTTTTGGCTGTTGCCAGGGGGACAAGGACTAGGCCTTGTTCTCCTCTGCTGCCTCGGTCTCAACGACCTCGGCGGTTTCGGTTGCTTCGGTCTCGACGACCTCTTCAACCGGAGCAGCCACTGCGGCAGCCTTTTCGGCTTCCTTCACAACGGCCTGCTTCGGGGAAACCGGCTCCATGACCAATTCGATGACAGCCATCGGGGCGTTGTCGCCCTTGCGGTTGCCGATCTTGGTGATGCGGGTGTAGCCACCCGGACGCTCGGCCATGACCGGTGCGATGTTCTCGAACAGCTCGTGGACGATCGACTTGTTGGTGCGGCTGCGCGAGGCAATGACTGCCTGGACGCGGCGACGCGAGGCCAGGTCTCCGCGCTTGGCGAAGGTGATCAGGCGCTCTGCGTGCGGACGAAGGCGCTTGGCCTTGGTCAGCGTGGTGGTGATGGATTTGTTCTCGAACAGCTGCGCGGACAGGTTCGCGAGCATCAAACGCTCGTGAGCTGCGCTGCCGCCGAGACGCGGACCCTTGGGAGGGGTAGGCATAGTGTTCTCCTAGTATGGTGGCCTTTGCGCCCGGGGCCCCGGTGGGATACCGGGCGCAAAGGTTTAAGTTCTATAGCTGGTGGGCCAAGAAGTCTTAGACTTCTTCCTCACCGTAGACGTCATCGTCGCCAATGGCGGCGGCACGTGCTGCAAGATCGAAGCCCGGAGGGGAATCCTTCAGGGCCAGACCCAAATCGATCAGCTTCGCCTTGACCTCGTCAATGGACTTCGCACCGAAGTTACGGATGTCCATCAGGTCGGCCTCGGAGCGTGCAACGAGTTCACCCACGGAGTGGATGCCCTCACGCTTGAGGCAGTTGTACGAGCGAACCGTCAATTCGAGGTCTTCGATCGGCAGTGCCATGTCGGCTGCGAGTGCGGCGTCCGTCGGGGACGGGCCGATCTCGATGCCTTCAGCGGCGGTGTTCAGCTCGCGTGCCAGGCCGAACAGTTCAACCAGGGTGGTGCCTGCGGATGCAACTGCATCGCGCGGGAGCATCGAATCCTTGGTCTCGACATCGACGATGAGCTTGTCAAAGTCGGTGCGCTGCTCGACACGGGTGGCCTCCACGCGGAAGGTCACCTTCAGCACCGGCGAGTAGATCGAATCCACTGGGATGCGACCGATCTCTGCGTCCACGTTCTTGTTCTGCGCTGCAGAAACATAACCGCGGCCACGTTCGATGGTCAGTTCCATGTCGAACTTGCCCTTCGCGTTCAATGTCGCGATGTGCAGGTCCGGGTTGTGGAATTCCACGCCGGCTGGCGGGGTGATGTCGGCTGCGGTGACGACGCCCGGGCCCTGCTTGCGCAGGTAGGCGACGACCGGCTCGTCATGTTCGGAGGACACTGAGAGATTCTTGATGTTCAGAATCAGCTCGGTGACATCTTCCTTCACACCGGCTACGGTGGTGAACTCGTGCAATACCCCGTCGATCCGCACACTGGTGACAGCTGCACCAGGAATGGAGGAGAGCAGGGTACGGCGAAGCGAGTTACCCAGGGTGTAGCCGAAGCCAGGCTCCAACGGTTCAATTACGAAACGGGAGCGGTTCTCCGCTACGACTTCTTCGGTCAGGGTAGGGCGCTGTGCAATGAGCACTTACATTTCCTTTCAGCGAGCGTCCGCTATATGACGCAACACAGGGGGTGGAAACGACGTATGCCTCGTCGGCGTTCGTCTGGTTCGGTCTGGCTAGCCGTGGCGATCATGCCGCCGCGCCCAACCCCCTTGCGGGGGAAAGACGCGGCGGCATCAAAGCCAGACAGTCATTTTTAGACGCGGCGACGCTTTGGCGGGCGGCAGCCGTTGTGTGCGCTTGGGGAAACGTCCTGGATGGACCCAACCTCAAGGCCAGCAGCCTGCAGCGAGCGGATCGCGGTTTCGCGTCCCGAGCCCGGGCCCTTGACGAAAACGTCAACCTTGCGAAGTCCGTGCTCCTGAGCACGCTTTGCAGCAGCCTCGGCGGCCATCTGTGCAGCGTACGGAGTGGACTTGCGCGAGCCCTTGAAGCCAACCTCGCCGGCCGAGGCCCACGAGATTACAGCACCTGAAGGATCCGTGATGGAAACGATGGTGTTGTTGAAGGTGCTCTTGATGTGCGCCTGTCCGAGCGCGATATTCTTTTTGTCCTTGCGACGCGGCTTGCGGACCGCTCCACGAGTCTTGGGGGGCATGCTTACTCCTACGAGAAATTTGGCTTAGTGACGACCGCTAGATTTAGCGGGTCTTCTTCTTACCGGCGACGGTGCGCTTCGGGCCCTTGCGGGTACGAGCGTTGGTCTTGGTGCGCTGACCGCGGACCGGCAGGCCCTTGCGGTGGCGGATGCCTTCGTAGGAGCCGATTTCAACCTTGCGGCGAATGTCAGCTGCCACTTCACGGCGGAGGTCACCCTCAACCTTGAAGCTGCCTTCAATGAAGTCACGCAGCTGAACCAGCTCAGCGTCGGTCAGATCCTTCACGCGAGTGTCCGGGTTGATCCCGGTCTCGGCGATGGTCTGTTCTGCACGGGTCTTGCCCACGCCGTAGATGTAGGTAAGCGCAATAATCACGCGCTTTTCGCGCGGGATGTCTACGCCAGCTAGACGAGCCATATGCTGTCTACCTTTCGATGTGCGGAGGTCTAAAGCAGTACAATCCTGGGAATTCCCAGTCCACGGCCTCCGTGCCGTGGGTGTGCATCGCGCGGTGGATGCTGTACTGCCGATTACAATTACTACGCGCAGGATTTCCCGTGAGGGAAATTAGCCCTGACGCTGCTTATGGCGTGGATTTTCGCAGATCACCATGACCCGACCATTACGGCGGATCACCTTGCACTTATCGCAGATCGGCTTCACGCTAGGGTTAACCTTCACGGCTTACTCCTTTTGCGGTTGCGGTTTCAGTGGAGCGTAATTACCTTTGTCGCCCGTCCCAAGGGAAGGAAGAACAAAAATCTTTACTTGTAGCGGTAAACGATACGTCCGCGGTTGAGGTCATACGGACTGAGTTCCACCACTACGCGATCCTCAGGGAGGATTCGAATGTAGTGCTGACGCATCTTTCCCGAGATAGTTGCAAGTACAACGTGCCCGTTGGGCAGCTCAACACGGAACATCGCGTTGGGCAGTGCCTCTGACACGGTGCCTTCTACCTCGATGACACCCTCTTTCTTGGCCATATCCTCCGCTAACTTTTGTTGCTGGCGACATTTACCGCCAACAGATTTATGGTCTCGGCCATCGATCACAGAGGTACCCGCAGCAACAGCTTTTGGGCACCAAGGAACAGACAACCAACAGTCAAGCCTACGCGCTGGAGGGCTTAAAGGGAAATCATTGTGGCCGACCCGTTTTGTTAGGTTGGCCACAGCTTCCCCACCCGGCCACGCGCACCGGAGGGCGGACCGGCGCTAGGAAACGATCGGGGAGGGGACCACGCCGTACGGTGCAAGCCCCGCCACTCCCCCGTCGTGGGCCGTCAGTACCCAGATGCCGCCCATGTGCACGGCTACCGAGTGTTCCCACTGCGAGGCACGCTGCCCATCGACGGTCACCACGGTCCAGTCGTCGGCCAGCACCTTGGTCTCAAGCCCCCCGCGCACCAGCATCGGTTCGATGGCCAGGCACATGCCCGGCTTCACCCGGGCGCCGCGGTGTCCGGTGCGGTAGTTCAGGACATCGGGCGCCTGGTGCATCTCGGACCCGATGCCGTGGCCCACGTAGTCCTCCAGGATGCCCAGCGGAGCGCCCGGGACCCCGGAGACGAAATCGTCGATGGCATCGCCGATCGCACCGACGAAGCGTGCCTCGGCCAGTGCGGCAATCCCCCGCCACATGGCTTCCTGGGTGATGTCGGACAGGCGCTGGTCCTCGGGGGCCGCGGTGCCGACGATGACGGTGCGCGCCGAGTCGGCATGCCAGCCGTCGATGATGGCCCCGCCGTCGATCTTCAGCACGTCCCCGTCCGCCAGCACGTACTCGCTGGGGAACCCGTGGACGACCTCCTCGTTGACCGAGGCGCAGATGGTGGCCGGGAACCCGTGGTAGCCCTTGAAGTTGCTGGTCGCCCCGTGGCGTTCAAGCACCGAGGCGAAGACCGTGTCCAGGTGGGCGGTGGTCACGCCGATTTGCGCGGCGGCAACGGCTTCGTCCAAGGCCTCGGCCAGGACCAAGCCCGCCTCGCGCATCTTCAGGATCTGCCCGTTGGTCTTGTACTCGATCTTGCGTTGGCTGAAAGCCATGGTGTGTATGTCCCTTTCCAAAGACGTTGCTCCACGTCATTATCGCAAAAAACCGCGGGGCTCGCGGCACTGGTGTGCCGGTCCCCGCGGTTTGTGCGTGCGTGAGCGATTTAGACGTTCTGTCCCAGCGCGTCCATGACGCGGTTGGTGACTTCATCGATCTCGCCGATGCCGTCCACCAGGCGCACGATGCCGCGCTCCTGGTAGCGGTTGACCACGACGGCGGTTTCCTCGTGGTACAGGCCCAGGCGGTGGCGGATGACCTCTTCGTTGTCATCGGCGCGGCCTTCGATCTGCGCGCGCTTGAGCAGGCGGGCGACGAGCTCCTCGTCGTCGGCGGTCAGCTGCAGCACGGCGTCGAGCTGCACCCCGGCGTCGGCCAGGATCGAATCAAGCTCGTCGACCTGGGCGCTGGTGCGCGGGTACCCGTCCAGCAGGAAGCCGTCCTTGACGTCGTCCTGGGACAGGCGGTCGCGGACCATCGAGTTGGTGACCGAGTCGGGAACGAAGTTCCCGGCGTCGATGTACTTCTTGGCCTCGACGCCCAGCGGGGTTCCGCCCTTGACGTTGGCGCGGAAGATGTCGCCGGTGGAGATGGCCACAACGTTGAGGCGCTCGGAGATGCGGTCCGCCTGGGTGCCCTTGCCGGCACCGGGGGGTCCAATGATCAACAGTCTTGTCATCGCAGAAGTCCTTCGTAGTGTCGCTGCTGCATTTGTGCGTTGATTTGCTTGACGGTTTCAAGACCCACACCAACCATGATGAGGATCGAGGTGCCGCCAAATGGGAAGTTCTGATCGGCATTGATCAACACGAAGGCGATCAACGGAATCAGGGCCACGAATGCCAGGTAAATGGCACCGGGGAACGTGATGCGGCTGAGGATGTACTCGAGGTACTCGGCCGTCGGACGTCCGGCACGGATGCCGGGGATGAATCCGCCGTACTGCTTCATGTTGTCGGCAACCTCGGTCGGGTTGAACGTGATGGCGACGTAGAAGTAGGTGAAGCCGATGGTCAGCAGCGTGTAGGCGATCATGTACAGCGGCGAGGAACCGGCGAAGTTCGTCTGCACCCACAGCGCCCAGTCCGGCAGCGTGCCGTCGGCACGCGTGTTGAACTGCACGACCATCGAGGGCAGTGCCAGCATCGAGGAAGCGAAGATCACCGGGATCACGCCGGCCATGTTGACCTTGATCGGGATGTAGGTGGACGTTCCGCCCACGGTGCGGCGCCCGATCATCCGCTTGGCGTACTGCACCGGGATGCGGCGCTGGGACTGCTCCACGAAGACGACCAGGGCAATGACCGCGACGCCGATGAGGATGACCCCCGTGAAGACGCCCCAGCCCTGCGAGGTGGCGATGGCGCCCATGGCCGAGGGGAAGCCCGAGGCAATGGACACGAAGATCAGCAGCGACATGCCGTTGCCGACGCCGCGTTCGGTGGCCAGCTCGCCCATCCACATGATCAGGCCGGTGCCTGCGGTGAGCGTGAAGATCATCAGGATGATGACCCAGAGGTTGTCCTCGGGGACGATCGGGAGCTGGCAGGAGGGGAAGAGCATTCCGCTGCGTGCCAGCGAGACCAGCGTGGTTGCCTGCAACAGGCCCAGCGCAATGGTCAGGTACCGGGTGTACTGGGTCAGGACGGCCTGTCCGGCCTGTCCTTCCTTGTGCAGCTCCTCGAAGCGAGGGATCACCACACGCAGCAGCTGGACGATGATGGAGGCCGTGATGTAGGGCATGATGCCCATGGCGAAGATCGAGACCTGCAGCAATGCACCGCCGCTGAACAGGTTCACGAACTGGTACAGGCCGCCGGTGGTGTTACCCGCGGCAAGACACTGTTGGACGTTGGAGTAGTCCACGCCAGGGGCAGGGATGTAGACACCTGCACGGTAGATCGCGATGATGGCGAGCGTGAACAACAACTTGCGTCGCAGGTCAGGCGTCCGGAATACCCGGGCAATGGCGCTGAACAAGCGTCCTCCTGATTGGTGGTGGCCGGGGGTACCCGGGGGTTGACCTATTGATTCTATCGGGTGGTGAGTGTTACACACCAAATGAATCGCGGCTGGGACTGTAATCATTCCCCGGCTGATCGATATATCCAGCGGGAAACCACCTGCGGAACCATGCCCACGGCATAACTGCATGACAGCCGGTTCCCGAAGGTGTAGCGGAAAGAAAAAAGGGGTGTCCCCGGGAATCCGCTTAGCGAATTCCCGGGTCCACCCCTTCTCACTGTGTGATCAAGAGACCACGTAGCTTAGAGCTCTACTGCAGAGCCGCCGGCTGCGACGATCTTTTCCGACGCGGACGAGGAGAAGGCGTTGACCTTCACGTCGACCTTGACGGTCAGTTCGCCCGAGCCAAGGACCTTGACGGGCTCGTTCTTGCGAACGGCGCCCTTCGCGACCAATGCCTCAACGGTGACTTCGCCACCTTCGGGGAACAGCTCCGAGATCTTGTCCAGGTTTACAACCTGGAACTCGACGCGGAACGGGTTCTTGAAGCCGCGAAGCTTCGGAAGGCGCATGTGCAGCGGCAACTGGCCACCGGCGAAGCCGGCCTTGACCTGGTAGCGCGCCTTGGTGCCCTTCATACCGCGACCAGCGGTCTTGCCCTTGGATGCCTCACCACGACCCACACGGGTCTTGGCGGTCTTGGCACCTTCGGCCGGACGCAGGTGGTGTACCTTCAATGCGTTTTCTTTTTCAGCCATGACTACTTCGCCTCCTCAACCTTTACGAGGTGCGGAACCGTGTTGACCATGCCTACGGTGACGGCGTCGGCGGTACGGACCACGGTGTGGCCGATGCGCTTCAGACCGAGCGAGCGAAGGGTGTCGCGCTGGTTCTGCTTGCCACCAATGGTGGACTTAATCTGGGTGATTGTCAGAGTCGCGTCGCTAGGGACAATGTTCTTCGCCACTATTACGCACCTGCCTTCTGGTTCTGGATGTTCCACAGCATCTGTGCCGAAACAACTTCTTCCAACGGCAGGCCACGACGTGCTGCCACTGCCTGAGGCTCTTCAAGGGCCTTCAGTGCGGCAACGGTGCCGTGGACGATGTTGATCTGGTTGCTCGAGCCCATGGACTTCGACAGGACATCGTGGATGCCTGCGCATTCCAGTACGGCGCGGACCGGACCACCGGCGATAACGCCGGTACCCGGAGCAGCCGGACGCAGGAGGACAACGCCGGCAGCGGCTTCACCCTGCACCAGGTGCGGGATGGTGGTGCCGACGCGGGGAACGCGGAAGAAGGACTTCTTGGCTTCTTCAACGCCCTTGGCGATTGCTGCCGGAACTTCCTTGGCCTTGCCGTAGCCAACGCCAACGAGACCGTTGCCGTCACCCACAACCACAAGCGCGGTGAAGCTAAAGCGACGACCACCCTTGACAACCTTGGATACGCGGTTGATGGCTACAACGCGCTCAAGGAACTTGTCCTTGTCATCGTTGCGGCTGTCCTTCTGGTCGCGGCCACGGCCACGACCCTCGCCACGGCCACGGCCTTCGCCGCCACGTCCACGGCCTTCGCCGCGAGCGGCTCCGGCCTTGTCAGCGGCAGGAGCAGTCGCGACTGCCTCAGTAGCTTCAGACACCTGAGTTTCCTTCTTGTTAGTTGCTTCGCTCACAGTGCCAGCCCACCTTCGCGTGCACCGTCAGCAACAGCTGCCACGCGACCGTGGTACTTGTTGCCGCCGCGGTCGAAGACCACGGATTCGATGCCGGCAGCCTTGGCGCGCTCGGCGACGAGCTCACCAATGCGCTTGGCCTTGGCGGTCTTGTCACCGTCGAATGCGCGCAAGTCAGCTTCCATCGTCGACGCGTAAGCAACGGTGATGCCCTTGCTGTCGTCTACGACCTGAACGAAAATGTGGCGTGCGGAGCGGTTGACGACCAGGCGCGGACGCACCTCGGTGCCGGTGATGCGCTTACGAACACGCAAGTGGCGACGGCCGCGTGCGGCTGCCTTGCTCTTACCCTTGATTCCGAGAGCCATGGTTACTTACCAGCCTTTCCGACCTTGCGGCGGATGATTTCGCCAGCGTACCGAACGCCCTTGCCCTTGTACGGGTCAGGCTTGCGGAGCTTGCGGATGTTGGCGGAAACTTCGCCAACCTGCTGCTTGTTGATACCCGAGACGGTGATCTTGGTGTTGCCCTCGACAGCGAAGGCAATGCCCTCGGGAGCCTCGACAACAACCGGGTGCGAGTAGCCCAGGGCGAACTCGAGGTTCGAGCCCTTTGCTGCAACGCGGTAACCGGTACCGTGGATTTCGAGCTTCTTTTCGTAGCCTGCGGTGACACCGATGATCATGTTCTCGATCAGGGTACGGGTCAAGCCGTGCAGCGAACGCGAATCGCGTTCGTCGTTCGGGCGGGACACGGTCACGGTGTTCTCTTCGAGAACAACAGCGATCGGGCTTGCTACGGTGTGGTTCAGTTCGCCCTTGGCGCCCTTGACGGTGACAACGTCGCCATCAATCTTGAGCTCAACGCCGGCAGGAACAGTGATCGGAAGACGTCCAATACGTGACATGGTTTCTTTCTCCCTTTCCCGTTACCAGACGTAGGCGAGGACTTCCCCACCTACACCCTTCTTGGCTGCCTGGCGGTCCGTGAGGAGACCGGAGGACGTGGACAGGATTGCAATGCCGAGGCCACCAAGGACGTGCGGCAAGTTGGTGGACTTTGCGTATACACGCAGGCCCGGCTTCGAAATACGGCGAACGCCAGCGATTGAACGCTCGCGGCTCGGGCCGAACTTCAGGGTGATGGTCAGCTTTTTGCCGACCTCTGCTGCTTCTTCAACGAACGAGCCGATGTAGCCCTGTTCCTTGAGGATCTGGGCAACGCGCACCTTCAGCTTCGACGACGGCATGGAAACCGTGTCGTGGTAAGCCGAGTTGGCGTTGCGCAGACGAGTCAGCATATCTGCGACAGGATCTGTCATTGTCATTTGGGCTTCTGCCCTTCCTCGCTACGGTTTCCGCGCAAGCGCGGACCTGCAACGTAGTTGATCTAGTTGGCGGTCTTGAACGGGAAGCCCAGGGCCTTGAGCAAGGCGCGGCCTTCGTCGTCGGTCTTCGCGGTGGTCACTACGGTGATGTCCATGCCGCGAACGCGGTCGATGGAATCAACATCGATCTCGTGGAACATCGACTGTTCCGTGAGACCGAAGGTGTAGTTGCCGTTGCCGTCGAACTGCTTCGGGCTCAGGCCACGGAAGTCACGGATACGCGGCAGTGCCAGCGAAACCAGACGATCCACGAATTCCCACATGCGATCGCCGCGAAGCGTTGCGTGGGTACCAATCGGCATGCCTTCGCGCAGCTTGAACTGTGCGATCGACTTGCGTGCCTTGGTAACCAACGGCTTCTGGCCGGTGATGGCGGTGAGGTCGCGAACTGCGCCTTCGATGAGCTTGGAGTCCTTGGCGGCTTCGCCGACACCCATGTTCACAACAACCTTGACCAGGCCCGGGACCTGCATCGGGTTGGCGTAGTTGAACTCGTTCGTCAGGGTTTCGCGGATTTCGGCGTTGTACTTGGCCTTAAGGCGAGGCTGGATGTTCACAGCTGCTTCAGTCATTACAGTGCCTTTCCGGAAGACTTGGCGAAGCGAACACGGACGGTCTTGGACACGCCGTTCTTCTCCACGGTTTCCTCGCGGAAGCCAACGCGGGTCGGCTTCTTGGTTTCCGGGTCAACGATTGCGACATTCGAGATGTGCATCGGGGCCTCAACGACCTCAATGCCACCGGTCTGCGTGCCACGCTCGGTCTGGCCGGCCTTGGTGTGCTTGGTGACGCGGTTGACACCCTCAACAAGAACGCGCTGCGCTGCCGGGAATACCTTCAGCACCTTGCCCTGCTTGTTGCGGTCGGAACCGGCGATGACCTGAACGAGGTCACCCTTCTTAATCTTTGCACCCATGGTTACAGTACCTCCGGAGCCAGGGAAACGATCTTCATGAACTTCTTGTCGCGAAGTTCACGACCCACCGGACCGAAAATACGGGTGCCGCGGGGCTCGCCGTCAGCCTTGAGGATGACAGCTGCGTTCTCGTCGAACTTGATGTAGGAACCGTCGACGCGGCGACGCTCCTTCTTGGTGCGAACGATGACAGCCTTGACGACGTCACCCTTCTTTACGTTTCCGCCAGGGATTGCATCCTTGACGGTGGCGACGATTACGTCGCCGATGCCTGCATAGCGACGGCCAGAGCCACCGAGAACACGAATGGTAAGGATTTCCTTAGCACCGGTGTTGTCGGCAACCTTCAGTCGCGATTCCTGCTGAATCACTTTTTACTCCTGTCGTCTCGCTGGTTCTCCTAGGGAGCCTTGCGGAACGGATATGGTCCATCTCAGCTTCCGCTTACCCCCACCTCCATACACAACGGTTCAAGGCGCCCGAGGGCGAGGAACAGTTGGTGCTGGGGAAGCAGGGCCGAGGCGTTAGCTCAGAGCTATGCCGCACAGCTTTCCGGGCCCGTAAAAAACCCTCCGGCTGCACTATGCATCATGGCGGAGGTGGATAGTCTCCAGACATAACGCGCACAGAATAAAAAGTCTACCGCAAGAATGCGTGATCCCGAAACCGTGTGCTATGGGGCAACAGGGGGTCCTTGGTCACATGAAACGGCCCAATTCGGGTGCAGATCGCCAGTCGCTCACCGGCAGGTGGCCAGCCTGGCCACGATCCCGTGGTGGTCGGTGCCCGCCACCGCAATGAGCCCGGAGTCAATGACCCCAAGGCCGCGCACCAGCACGTGGTCGATCGCGGCAAAGGCGGGAACCGCGCCGTCGGCCGGCCAGGTGGCGGCGGCCAGGGGCCCAAACGCCGGGGAGGCATCGGAAAAACCGTGCGCCAGTGCCCGGAACCGGGGGTGGGCCCTGGTGGCATTGAAATCTCCCGCCAGCACCAGCGGCAGATCGGTGTTTTGCCCCGCCCAGCTTTCCACCGCGGCCAAGGTGGTCGCCCAGGATGCCGGGCCGTGGGTCGGCGGCACCGGATGGATCCCGGCCACGCGGATCCGCCCCGCCCGCGGGAGGTCGATGACCGCCACCGGTATGTCAAAGAGGGAGCCGTCCGCTTGCCGGGCCGCCGGAGCCTCGGAATGTATCGGGTGGCGCGAGAGGATGACGGTGTCCACGGCGCCGCCGGTGACAACGGACCCGGTCCGGTGGGTGTAGTCCCACTGCGGCAGTGTGCCGGCCAACGCCTGCAGCATCGGCTCGCTCGCCTCGACCAGGACCAGCACATCCGGGGCGGACGCCGTGATGGCATCGGCAAGCACCGAGGGATCGGCATTCCCGCGCCCCGCGTTCAGGGACAGCACTGTCACCGGCACCCCCGGTGTACAAGTTCCCCCGGCACCGGGTTGGAGCACCGGGACCAATGAAACGGCCGCGCTGACCAGCAGCACCGCAGCGGGAACCCAGACGCGTCGAAAGAGCAGAAACAGGCCAAGTGCCAGCGCGGCCAGGCAGAGGGCTGGCAGCAGTGCCTGGAGCACCGCCAGGGACCTGGAGTCCCCGAGGTCCAGGTGCGGCAGGAGCGCCAACAGCGCCCCGGCAATGACCACGGGGAACAAGCCACGGGTCTTGGGTGCGCGGCCGACCTGCACCTGTCCCGCTCCGGAGTTGGCCATCATGGTGCTCCCCACCCCTTGTGTTGAAGCCCGCCGATCCGGGACCGGGCCAAGTCCCCCATGCTACCGGCGGCACTCCCCCGCCGAACGCAAAACACCCCGGCACCGGCTGGATGAATCCAGCGGTCCCGGGGTGTTGAGCTTGGTTCACGTCTAAGTGAAAACCAACGAAAGGGGCTTACTTGGCCTTTTCGAGGATTTCCACGAGGCGCCAGCGCTTGTCGGCAGACAGCGGGCGGGTCTCGGCGATGAGAACGAGGTCGCCGATGCCGGCGCTGTTCTCTTCGTCGTGAGCCTTGACGTTCTTGTTGCGACGCATGACCTTGCCGTAGAGGGCGTGCTTTACACGGTCCTCGACGTCAACGACGATGGTCTTCTGCATCTTGTCGGAAACCACGTAACCACGGAGGGTCTTGCGGTCGTTGCGCTCTGCAGCTGCATCCACGACGTTATCCTTCTCGCTCATTACTTGGCTTCCTTGCTCTTCTTGGTCTCTTCGACCGGCACTACAACGTCGGGACGAATGCCCAGCTCGCGTTCGCGGAGCACGGTGTAGATACGAGCGATGTCACGCTTGACAGCCTTCAGGTTGCCATGCGATTCGAGCTGACCGGTGGCCGACTGGAAACGGAGGTTGAACAGCTCCTCCTTGGCCTTCTTGAGCTCCTCGACCAGACGGGCGTTATCAAAGCCGTCCAGTGCTTCGGTTGCTAGATCCTTGGATCCGATTGCCATTCCTATTCACCACCTTCGCGACGCACAATGCGTGCCTTCAACGGCAGCTTGTGGATTGCCAGGCGCAATGCCTCGCGTGCTACCTCTTCACTGACACCGGAGAGTTCGAAGAGAACCCGTCCCGGCTTTACGTTTGCGACCCACCATTCCGGCGAACCCTTACCGGAACCCATGCGGGTTTCGGCAGGCTTCTTGGTCAGCGGACGGTCCGGATAAATGTTGATCCAGACCTTGCCGCCACGCTTGATGTGGCGGGTCATTGCGATACGAGCTGCCTCGATCTGGCGGTTGGTAACGTAGGCCGGGGTAAGGGCCTGGATACCGTACTCGCCGAAGGCTACCGTGGTACCGCCCGAAGCTGCGCCACTCCGACCGGGGTGGTGCTGCTTGCGGTACTTTACTCGGCGTGGGATAAGCATTTAAGCCTGTCCTCCTTCTGCAACTGCTGCTGCGGGAGCCTCAACAGCCGAAGCTGCTTCTGCACCTGGAGCTGCGCTGCGCTCGGGGCGACGACGACGTTCGCCACCTTCGGGGCGTCCACCCGGACGTCCGCCGGGACGATCGCCGCGACCGCGGGCCGGAGCTGCTGCAGCCTGGGCTGCCAGTTCCTTCGAAGTTACGTCGCCCTTGTAGATCCAGACCTTCACGCCGATGCGGCCGAAGGTGGTCTTGGCTTCGAACTTGCCGTAGTCGATGTTCGCACGCAGGGTGTGCAGCGGCACACGGCCTTCGCGGTAGAACTCCTTGCGGGACATTTCTGCCCCGCCCAGACGACCGGAGCACTGTACGCGGATGCCCTTGGCACCTGCGCGCATTGCCGACTGCATG
Organism: Arthrobacter sp. C2; assembly: GCA_024207135.1. Taxonomy (GTDB): domain Bacteria; phylum Actinomycetota; class Actinomycetes; order Actinomycetales; family Micrococcaceae; genus Paeniglutamicibacter. The sequence goes on from CP042428.1 coordinate 1,637,955, forward strand.
GCCTTCTTCATCGCGCGGCGGAAAGCCACACGCGAAGCAAGCTGCTCGGCGATGCCCTGGGCAACAAGCTGGGCTTCGATCTCGGGGTTCTTGACCTCGAGGATGTTCAGCTGAACCTGCTTGGCGGTGAGCTTTTCGAGCTCGCCACGGATGCGATCGGCTTCGGCGCCGCGGCGACCGATAACGATGCCCGGGCGTGCGGTGTGGATATCCACACGAACACGGTCACGGGTGCGCTCGATCTCCACGCGGGCGATGCCGGCGCGTTCCATGCCAACGGTCATCAGTTCGCGGATACGGATGTCTTCTTTTACGAAGTCCTTGTAACGCTGACCGACCTTGGTGCTGTCGGCGAACCAGTGCGAAACATGGTCGGTAGTGATACCGAGACGGAACCCATGCGGGTTAACCTTCTGTCCCATTTTACTCTTCCCCACCCTTCTTAGGGGTTGCGACGACCACAGTGATGTGGCTCGTGCGCTTCTTGATCTGGTATGCCCGACCCTGAGCACGCGGCTGGAACCGCTTCATGGTCGGACCCTCGTCAACAAACGCTTCGCTGATGAACAGCTCGTCTTCGTTGAACGCGACACCCTCGCGGTCTGCGGCGGCACGGGCGTTAGCCACTGCCGATGCTACAACCTTGAACACTGGCTCTGAAGCTGCCTGCGGGGCAAACTTCAGGATCGCCAGTGCTTCGTTCGTCTGCTTGCCACGAACAAGGTTGACGACGCGCCGGGCCTTCATAGGCGTCACGCGGATATGGCGCGCAATTGCCTTGGCTTCCATTGCTTTCCTTCTCTCGTCTCTCGAAGAAGTGCTAAGCACTCGCTGAACCCTTGCGGGTTAGCGGCGCTTGCCCTTCTTGTCGTCCTTCACGTGGCTGCGGAACGTCCGGGTCGGGCTGAACTCGCCGAGCTTGTGCCCGACCATCGACTCGGTGACAAACACGGGGATGTGCTTGCGTCCGTCGTGTACGGCGATCGTGTGCCCGAGCATGTCGGGGATGATCATCGAACGGCGGGACCACGTCTTGATGACGTTTTTGGTGCCCTTTTCGTTCTCAGCAGCGACCTTTACAAACAGGTGCTGATCGACGAAGGGGCCTTTCTTCAGGCTGCGTGGCATGTTTCCAGGCTCCTATCGCTTGTTCTTGCCGGTACGACGACGGCGAACAATCAACTTGTCGCTGTCCTTGTTGGGACGACGGGTGCGTCCCTCGCGCTTGCCGTTCGGGTTGACCGGGTGACGGCCACCGGACGTCTTGCCTTCGCCACCACCATGCGGGTGGTCAACAGGGTTCATGGCCACGCCACGCACGGTCGGGCGAACGCCCTTCCAGCGCATGCGGCCGGCCTTGCCCCAGTTGATGTTCGACTGCTCGGCGTTTCCGACCTCGCCGACGGTTGCGCGGCAGCGCACGTCAACGTTGCGGATTTCGCCGGACGGCAAACGGAGCTGGGCGAAGCGACCCTCACGGGCCACCAGCTGCACCGAGGCGCCTGCGGAACGAGCCATCTTTGCACCGCCGCCGGGACGCAATTCCACAGCGTGGATTACGGTACCAACCGGGATGTTGCGCAAAGGCAGGTTGTTGCCGGGCTTGATGTCGGCATTTGCGCCGGCCTCAACGGTGTCGCCCTGGGAGAGCTTGTTCGGTGCGATGATGTAACGCTTGGTTCCATCAGCGTAGTGAAGAAGCGCAATGCGAGCGGTGCGGTTCGGGTCGTACTCGATGTGAGCGACCTTTGCCGGCACGCCGTCCTTGTCGTGGCGACGGAAGTCGATCAGACGGTACTGGCGCTTGTGTCCGCCACCCTTGTGACGGGTGGTGATCTTACCGGTGTTGTTACGGCCGCCAGTCTTGTGCAACGGGCGAAGCAACGACTTTTCCGGAGTCGATCGGGTGATTTCTGCGAAGTCGGCAACGCTCGAGCCGCGAAGGCCCGGGGTTGTCGGCTTGTACTTACGGATTCCCATAGTTTAATTCCTCGTTAAAGTGGTCTCCGCTTAAGAAAGCGGACCGCCGAAGATGTCAATCGAGCCTTCCTTCAGGGAGACGATCGCACGCTTGGTAGCCTTGCGCGTCCCCCATCCGAACTTGGTGCGCTTGCGCTTGCCGGCACGATTAAGGGTGTTTACGGAGTCAACCTTGACCGAGAAGATAGCTTCCACGGCGTTCTTGATTTCCGTCTTGTTCGAACGCGGGTCAACGAGGAAGGTGTACTTGCCTTCGTCGATCAGACCGTAGCTCTTTTCCGATACGACGGGTGCGATGACCACATCGTGCGGAGCCTTTGAGAAGGTGCTCACTTGGCTTCCTCCTTCTGGACCAGGGCATCGAATGCGGCCTTGGTGAAGATGACGTCGTCGGAAACCAGCACATCGTAGGTGTTGAGCTGGTCTACGTACAGGACGTGGACCTCGGTGAGGTTGCGGACCGAAAGGGCTGCAACGTCGTTGGCGCGCTCGATGACTACGAGCAGGTTCTTGCGCTCGGACAGAGCGCGCAGGGTGGCCAGTGCTGCCTTGGTGTTCGGCGTGGTGCCTTCAACCAGGGCTTCGATGACGTGAATGCGGTTGTTGCGAGCGCGGTCGGACAGGGCGCCGCGCAATGCAGCAGCCTTCATCTTCTTGGGGGTGCGCTGGCTGTAATCGCGAGGAGTCGGTCCGTGGACAACGCCACCACCGGTCATGTGAGGAGCACGGATTGAACCCTGACGGGCGCGGCCGGTGCCCTTCTGCTTGAACGGCTTGCGACCGGCACCGGAAACTTCGGCGCGGTTCTTGGTCTTGTGCGTGCCCTGGCGAGCAGCTGCCAGCTGGGCCACGACGACCTGGTGCAGCAGCGGAACGTTGGTCTGAACGTCGAAGATCTCCGAAGGGAACTCGACAGTAAGTGCCTTAGACATTTAGTTATGCTCCCTTCACAGCGGTGCGCACGAGTACGACGCGGCCGCGAGCGCCTGGAACGGCACCCTTGATCAGCAGGAGGTTCTTCTCGGCATCCACAGCGTGAACGGTGAGGTTCTGCGTGGTGACGCGCTCGGCGCCCATGCGACCGGCCATCTTCTGGCCCTGGAACACACGGCCCGGGGTCGATGCGCCGCCGATGGAGCCCGGCTTACGGTGGTTCTTGTGAGCACCGTGCGATGCCGGAGCACCGTGGAAGCCGTGGCGCTTCATGACGCCGGCGAAGCCCTTACCCTTGGAAGTTCCAACGACGTCGACCTTCTGGCCGGCGGCGAAGATTTCGACGGTCAGTTCCTGGCCTGCGGCGTAGGAATCGGCGTCGGCAGTGCGCAGCTCAACGACGTGGCGGCGCGGGGTGACCCCTGCTGCCTCGAAGTGGCCGGCGAGCGGCTGGGTGACCTTGCGCGGGTCGATCTGGCCGTAGCCGATCTGAACCGCGGTGTAGCCATCGCGCTCGGCGTTGCGCAGCTGAGTGACGACATTGCTGTCGGCCTGTACAACGGTTACCGGGATGAGGTTGTTGTTCTCGTCCCAAACCTGGGTCATGCCGAGCTTCGTGCCCAGCAGGCCCTTTACGTTACGGGTTGCGGTCATAGTTTTCTCGCCACCTCCCCTTAGAGCTTGATTTCGATGTTGACATCCGCCGGCAGGTCAAGACGCATCAGCGAATCTACGGCCTTCGGGGTCGGATCGATGATGTCGATCAGACGCTTGTGCGTGCGCATTTCAAAGTGCTCACGGCTGTCTTTGTACTTGTGGGGCGAACGGATAACGCAGTACACGTTCTTTTCCGTTGGGAGCGGCACTGGGCCGACTACGGTCGCGCCAGCGCGCGTCACCGTCTCAACGATCTTCCGGGCAGAAACGTCAATGACCTCGTGGTCATACGACTTCAGCCGGATGCGGATTTTTTGTCCCGCCATGGCTTGATGCCTCTTTCTAATTAGCACTCTCTGTACAGTTACTGTGCCCTACGGGCCCCTTTCGGGACCGGCACGCCTCGCATCGAACTGAATCCGAATAAATCCGGGTTCCTCAATCCGCCGAAGCCCGACCCCCGCGGTCGGGCGTGTCGCACTTTTCAGCGACACCGAACCCGTAAAAACCTTGGGGGACATTGTTCGTGTTTCCAGGAATTTCGGTTGTATTGCTCCCCAGCCCCGGGCATTATCCCGGGTGAGACACAATCTCGGTAGAAAAAATCCATATCCCGGTGTCGGTTTCCCGATCAGCAGACATGAACCATGGAAATGCTCACGAACAACTTGTCTAGTGTGTCAGGTTCCGGGCCCAAACACCAAATCTTTGATGGTTCCGGCTCCGGCGACCAATCGTCGCGGCCACCACGCGGAAGCGCCGGCGCGCCTGGGCCGGAGGATGAAAACACCGGTATTTCGGTGATCCCTCTCCCGGCCGCCGACGCTGACGGGGCCGCTGCCCTCTCGTCGCGTGAGCAAGCTCACCGACCGGCCTCGTCGCGGTGCCGCGGCTACTCGTCGCGGTTGGCCCGGCGGATTTCCTTGGCCCGGTCGATCTCCTTCGAGAATTGCGTGCGCAAGCGCATCACGACCACAACCACCACCACAACGATCAGCAGGACTATCAAGAACTTCATGGGACCAGCCTAGCCGCTGGCGGCACCGAGGTCACTGCGGAGACCGGGCCGATTGCGCGATCACCCCCGGCGTTTCCCGCTCAGCCCCGGTCGCCGCCGCCGCCGTCATCGGCCGGAGGCTTCATCCATGGCATGCCCGTGAGCCGTGCCGGTGCCTGTCCTTGGTCCGCCGGGGTTCCCGGCATCCCTTGGCCCGGCCGTCCCTGGCCGGTTTCTTGCTGCTCCGGTTCCGGCCCTGGCCCCGCGAAGCCGTCCGTCGTGACTTCGGCCCACGGGTGTTCGGCGTTCGGCTGTCCGTCCCCGGGCGCCGCGGGCCCCGCCGGTGGTTGCCCGTGACCGGGCAGGCCGTGGGAGTCCGGGGTCCGGTTCATCCGGCCCAGCCTCCACAGGGCCAGCGCGATCAGGCCCGCCGCGATCAGCAGCAGCAACAGGAACGTAAAGCCGCGCAGGAACCACAGCACCGCGACGCCGACCCCGACGGCTCCCCACACGGTGAAGATCCTCCGGTTGGTCACCAGGCCGAAAACCAGCAATGCGGTAAAGGTCAACAAGACCAGCAACTGCTGGCCCAGCGTGGAGGAAAAGACCGTCCCGAGACCGACCAGCGAGAGCACTCCGGCCGCGGTGCCCAGCACGAGCGTGCCGTTCCGCTCGCGCTTGCGCGTGTACTCGTAGGCGGCCAGCACCCCGAGCACGATGATCCAGTAGTAGAGCGCGGCAAACGTGCCGGTGCCGCCGACGGCGACCCACCAGCAGCGCTGGATGACCGCGGCGCCCACCAGCGCCGCCGCCTCGTAACCCGTTTCGCGGCGGACCAGCGGAACCTCGAGGGCCGCCGCGGCAAAGACGGCCGCCAGCAGCATCGCGGCCCCGGCGTAGACGTACCGGTCGGCGTCTGCGGCCAGGCCGATCAGCCCGCCGATGCCCAGTGCGGCCAGCGAGGAGCTGAAGAGCACCCGCCCGTGGGCCGGGCCCCAGCCTGCGGTGCGCCGCAGGACCGCGGAGAACGGCACGCCGTCGCCGCCAAAGCGGTCGCCGAAGATCGCGGCGACCAGCAGCACCACGCAGGTTGCACCGAGCGCGAGCATGGTGTCCAGCGGCTCGCTCCCCTGCTGCCCGGCCAGCACGTGGATGAATTCGGTTCCGCGCAGCGCGGCGAGCAGCACCAGCGCCGCACTGCCCAGCAACAGCAGCGGGATGCCGCGGGTCGCGGAAAAGACCAGCAGCGCGGCGGCACCCAGCAGCCCGGCCGCGACCTGCCAGCCGGGTTCGGCGGCGTCGTGCAAGCCGAAGAGCGCCGCCGCGTAGAGCAGCGCCACCCCCGCCCGCACCCAGCGGAGTTCCTTCCCCCCGGCGGTGCGCCGCTCGGCCACCAGCAGGCCGATGAGCAGCACCGCGAGGATCGCGAACGCCACGTCGTTGTTCCACAGCGGCTCCGGCAGCCATCCCCCGCCGCGCAGCGACTGCCCGTTGGCCGGTGCCAGCACCAGCCCCAGCAGTCCCAGCGCGGCGGGGATCGCGACGTACGCGAATCCCGCGTCCTTGCGTGCGCGGGTCACGGCGACCAGGGCGGAGAAGGCCAGCAGGCACAGGAACTGGACCAGCAGCGCGGCCTGGTCCAGGCCGCGGGGCCCGGAGACCAGGTAGGCGAACGGGACCAGCAGCAACACGGCAACCGCGGCAAGGGTCATCAGCGAGCGTGGATCGGACGGCTTGCGTGCCGCGGAATTGCGGCCCAGGTAGGCCCGCGCCCCCTGCGCGGAGGCCACGGTGAAGGCAAACAGCGCGTACTGCCCGTGCACGTCCATGGCGAAGCGGTCGGCGATGTGCCACGCGGTGCCGGAGTACAGTGCCTGGGCCAACAGTGCGTAGCCGATCCTGCCGGCCGTCCCGGTGGCGGCCAGGATGCGAATGCCCGCGTAGGCGAGGCCGGCCAGCGCCGCGATCTCCACCAGCCAGTCCGGGTTGCGCCCCGCCACCAGGCCCAGCCCGGCGGCCAGGGCCAGCAGCCCGCCGGCTTGCACCACCAGGTGCGGCCGGTTCGCTTCCGCGGTGACGGTGTTCCGCGGACCGCCCGGAACCGGGCGGCGGTGCCCCAGCACCGCGGTGGCGCCGAGCAGTCCGGCACCCAGCAGCAGCCAGGCCAGCACCAGTCCCCACGGGTGGCTCAGCCACAGCGCGGCGCTCCAGCCCAGGCCCAAGTCCTGCACGTCCGCGGCCAGCCCCTGGCTTCCCCGGCGCAGCAGCCCCGAGACCGTCCAGGCGGCGACCGCGGCCAGCAGCACGGACCCGGTGAAGATCACCGATTCCCCGGCCATGCCGAAACGCGTTTCCGCACCGGGCTGCGCGGTCCGCCCGGCCCGCCGCAGGTTCCGGGCGGCCAACGCGAGCTGCACCAGCACAGCCAGGCCGACCCCGACCCAGGACGCGACCTCGACGGACCGCTCCAGCAACAAGGCGGCGCCGGGGACCTCGGTGGGCAAGCGGTGGAAGCGCGGCCGCAGCACCCAGCCGGAGGCCGCGAGGGATACCAGCGCCCCGGCGGCGACAACCGTCGCGATCCGGGCGGCCCAGTGCAGGGCCTGCCGCTCGCGCCCGCCCGCCCGGCGCGCCAGCGCCCAGGTGGCCAGCGCGGCGGCGGCGACCAGGATTCCCTGACGCCCCAGGTTCAGCGCCGACGGCTCGACGGCACCCAGCACCGCGGCGCCCAACGGCACCCAGCGGAAATTCCCGCCGAACCTGACCCCGGCATAGACGCCGGCTGCCAGCAGCACGGCCAGCGCCCAGTTAAGGTCCAGCCCGGCGGCCTTCCCGCCCGGCCAGATCCCGGAGAGCAGTCCCTCGGCGCCCAACATGGTGCAGGCGCCGGCGATCACGAGCAGGATCCACGCCTCGCTGTGCACGATCCCCCGGCCCAGGCCCGTGGTGCGTCGGTAGGCCGCGGTGAACCGGGCCAGCAGCACCACCTGGACGAGTAGCAGCGCGGCCAAGATGCGCCAGAGGACGGTGGCGGGCACGTCGGCCACGTGCAGGAAGCAGGCGATGGCGACCAGCGCGGCGGCGCGCGCCGCGAGTTGGTGCCCGAACCGCTCGGCCCGCGGGCCGGCCGCCAGCGCGACTGCGTAGTAGAGCGCGGCGGCGGTGAAGAGCCACCCGTAGTCGACGGCATCGAGCACGGCCGCGGAGAAGACGGCGGCCGCCAGCGTCGCGGGCACCAGGTAGCGGTGGGCGACGGTGAAGGATGCCAGGTAGATGTTGGAGATCCAGCGTGGCCGCTTCAGGCCCACCAGGGTGATCGCCGCGGCCAGCAGCATGCTGAACAGGAAGTAGAAAATCAGGCCGCGGTTGAGCACCGCGCCGCCGGAGTAGGCGGTGGACACCAGGAAGGTGGTGGCCAGGCCGGCGACGACCTTGGACTGCAGCCGCCCCGCGGCGAAAATGAAGGCCGCCGTGCCCACCAGGGAGGTGGTGAACCAGCTGGCGCCGGGGGTGGTGGAGAGCAGCAGGTAGTGGGCCAGTCCGGTCATCGGGACCAGCGCCAGGCCGGTGGCGGTGAAGGCCGCCGCGGCCGGGCGGAGCCGTTCGCTGCGGGCATGCATGACGAGCCCGACGACGTAGAAGCCCGCCGCGACGACGCCCAGGCCCACGACCTTGGCCGCGGCCGGCAGCGCGAGGGCGATGAACAGCGACGCGGCGGCAACCATGAGCAGGGCCGCGACGTACAGCGTGATGTTGATGTTCCGCAGCGCCCGCACGCGCGGGTCGACCGGGGCCACTGCCGGCGGTGGCTGCGGCACCGCACGGGCCGGTGCCGCGGCCGGGCCGGACGGCGCCGGTCCCGCCGGGGCCGCCGGGGCCCCGGCCTGGATCCCGGCAGGTTGCCCCACACCTTCGGAAGCCTCCGGGGTCGGCGCGGGCGCAGGCCCAACCGGAGCCGGCGCCGGAGCGGGCGCCGCACCTTCCAGCGGTTCTGCGTCCGACACCGGCGGCCGGGTGGCCGCCAGCGTCGCGGCATCGAATCCGCGCTGCCACGCCGCGGCCAAGGCCATGCGGTCCGTCGTCCCGTCGGCCGGAGGCCGTGCGGCGAGCTTTTTCGCCGCCGCCTGCCTGCCGACAAACAGCCCGGCCACGAACATGATCGCGGCCACCACCATCAACGCCAACCCATCCATACCGGTTCCCCGCCTTCAGCTGTTTCCATGCGCGTCCTGCCCGGCACCGGGCCGTGCGCAGTCCCCAGCGTACCCCATTCAGACCATTCGTTTGATATATGTGGCAGGGATGTACACAAGGCATTGCACGGGACAAGAAAAAGGCCCCCGCTGCACTGTCGAAACAGTGCGGCAGGGGCCTTCTCCAGGCCGTTAGGCCGGGATCAGCAAGTCGAAATTACTTGGTGATCTTGGTGACCTTGCCCGAACCAACGGTGCGGCCGCCTTCGCGGATTGCGAAGCCGAGGCCCTCTTCCATGGCGATCGGCTGGATCAGCACGACGGACATTTCGGTGTTGTCGCCGGGCATAACCATTTCCGTGCCTTCCGGCAGGGTGATAACGCCGGTGACGTCCGTGGTGCGGAAGTAGAACTGCGGGCGGTAGTTCGAGTAGAACGGGTTGTGACGCCCGCCCTCATCCTTGGAAAGGATGTACACGTTGGCCTCGAAATCGGTGTGCGGGGTGATGGAACCCGGCTTCACGATGACCTGGCCACGCTCTACGTCTTCGCGCTTGATGCCGCGAAGCAGCAGACCACAGTTCTCGCCGGCCCATGCCTCGTCGAGCTGCTTGTGGAACATCTCGATACCGGTAACCGTGGTCTTCTGGACCGGGCGGATGCCGACGATCTCGACCTCGGAGTTGATGGCGAGGGTTCCACGCTCGGCGCGGCCCGTAACAACGGTGCCACGACCGGTGATGGTGAAGACGTCTTCAACCGGCATCAGGAACGGCTTGTCGCGGTCACGAACCGGGGTCGGAACGTGCTCGTCAACGGCGTCCATGAGTGCTTCAACGGACTTGACCCAAACCGGGTCGCCTTCCAGTGCCTTCAGGCCCGAAACACGCATAACCGGTGCCTCGTCGCCGTCGAAGCCCTGCGAGGAGAGAAGTTCGCGAACTTCCATTTCCACGAGGTCCAGAAGCTCTTCGTCTTCGACCATGTCGGACTTGTTCAGTGCGACCAGCAGGTAGGGAACGCCAACCTGGCGGGCCAGCAGAACGTGCTCGCGGGTCTGAGCCATCGGGCCGTCGGTGGCGGCAACCACGAGGATCGCGCCGTCCATCTGGGCAGCACCGGTGATCATGTTCTTGATGTAGTCAGCGTGACCCGGGGCATCAACGTGCGCGTAGTGGCGCTTCTCGGTCTGGTACTCAACGTGCGAGATGTTGATGGTAATACCGCGCTGGCGCTCTTCCGGAGCGGAGTCGATATTAGCGAAATCGCGCTGCTCGTTCAGATCCGGGTACTTGTCAGCAAGCACCTTGGAAATGGCGGCGGTCAACGTGGTCTTGCCATGGTCAACGTGACCAATGGTGCCGATGTTGACGTGCGGCTTGTTCCGCTCGAACTTTGCCTTTGCCACAGGTTCCTCCTAGAAACGTTTACAGAAGACGTACCTCGTCCACACGGGTCGCGGACGAAACTTGTACAAGTCTACTGGGGGCTTAGTGAAATGTTTAAATTGTGGTTAGCTGCGGGATCCAACGTGGGATCCGTTAGTTGGCCTGGCGGGGCCGGATTGGATTTCTCCGCACCGGCCCCATCGTGCGGCCACTCACCCGATGATCGGGGTCACGGCCAATTCTTGGTCCGGACGATTACTCGCCGCGGGACTTCTGGATGATCTCTTCGGCAACTGCCTTCGGGACCTCTGCGTAGCTGGAGAAGGTCATCGAGTACACTGCACGGCCCTGGGTCTTCGAGCGCAGGTCACCAATGTAACCGAACATCTCAGACAGCGGAACCGTCGCACGGATGACCTTCACGCCTGCAGCGTCTTCCATCGAGGCGATGGAACCACGGCGGGAGTTCAAGTCACCGATGACGTCGCCCATGTACTCCTCCGGAGTACGGACTTCGACATCCATGACCGGCTCGAGGATGATCGGCTGGGCGCGGCGTGCGCCTTCCTTGAACACCTGTGAACCGGCAATCTTGAACGCCATTTCCGAGGAGTCAACGTCGTGGTAGGCACCGTCGAGGAGGGTCGCCTTGACGCCCACCATCGGGTAGCCGGCCAGGATGCCGAACTGCATGGCGTCCTGGATACCTGCGTCTACCGAAGGGATGTATTCGCGAGGAATACGTCCACCGGTGACGCCGTTCTTGAACTCGTAGATGACACCGTCGACAACTTCCAGGGGCTCGAAGGAGACCTGGACCTTTGCGAACTGGCCCGAACCACCGGTCTGCTTCTTGTGGGTGAAGTCAACCTTCTCCACAGCCTTCTTGATGGTTTCGCGGTATGCAACCTGCGGCTTGCCAACGTTGGCTTCAACGCGGAATTCGCGGCGCATGCGGTCCACCAGGATGTCCAGGTGGAGCTCGCCCATGCCGCCAATTTCGGTCTGGCCGGTGTCTTCGTTGAGGGAGACGGTGAACGTCGGGTCCTCGGCCGAAAGCTTCTGGATCGCGGTCGAGAGCTTCTCCTGGTCACCCTTGGTCTTCGGCTCGATGGCAACGAAGATCACGGGATCGGGGAAGGACATCGACTCAAGAACGATCGGGTGTGCCGGATCGCACAAGGTGTCACCGGTGGTGGTGTCCTTGAGGCCGATCACAGCGTAGATGTGGCCGGCGTGGACCTCGTCTACGGGCATTTCCTTGTTGGCGTGCATCTGGAAGAGCTTGCCAATGCGTTCCTTCTTCTGCTTCGTCGAGTTCAGCAGCTGGGTACCGGGAGTTGCCTTGCCGGAGTACACGCGGATGAAGTTCAACTGGCCGAAGAACGGGTGAGTTGCAATCTTGAACGCAAGTGCCGAGAACGGCTCGTCCTCGGAAGGCTTGCGGATCAGTTCGATCTCTTCGTTCTTCGGGTCGTGGCCGATCATGGCCTCGACGTCGAGCGGCGAAGGAAGGTAGTCGATGACAGCATCGAGCATCGGCTGGACGCCGCGGTTCTTGAAGGCAGAACCACAGAAGACCGGGTAGAGCTGCGAGTTGACAACCATCTTGCGGATGCCGGCCTTGAGCTCAGCAATGCTGATCTCTTCGCCTTCGAGGAACTTCTCCATGAGCTCGTCAGAGCCCTCGGCTACGTCCTCAACCAGCTTGGCGCGGTATTCCTCGGCCTTTTCCTGAAGGTCGGCCGGGATTTCCTGGACTTCGTAGGCGGCACCCATGGTGACGTCACCCTTGGAGTCGCCCTCCCAGACGAAAGCCTTCATGGTCATCAGGTCGACAACGCCGGTGAACTCGGACTCGGAGCCGATCGGCAGCTGCATGACCAGCGGCTTGGCACCAAGGCGCTTGATGATGGTGTCTACGGTGAAGTAGAAGTCAGCACCCAGCTTGTCCATCTTGTTGACGAAGCAGATACGCGGAACGTTGTACTTGTCGGCCTGGCGCCAAACAGTCTCGGACTGCGGCTCCACGCCTTCCTTGCCATCGAATACCGCAACGGCGCCATCGAGGACGCGCAGCGAGCGCTCAACCTCAACGGTGAAGTCAACGTGACCCGGGGTGTCAATGATGTTGATCTGGTTGTTGTTCCAGAAGCAGGTCACGGCGGCAGACGTGATCGTGATGCCGCGTTCCTTTTCCTGCTCCATCCAGTCGGTCGTTGCGCCGCCGTCGTGCGTTTCGCCGAGCTTGTGGTTCACACCCGTGTAGAACAGGATGCGTTCCGTAGTAGTGGTCTTACCGGCATCGATGTGGGCCATGATGCCGATATTGCGGACCTTGTTTAGGTCGGTAAGCACGTCCTGTGCCACGATGTCTCCCTTTGTTGGTTATGCCCGCGACGTTGGCGGAACCGGTCTATGACCAATCCCGCCAACCGGACAAAACGCTTTTTACCAGCGGTAGTGGGCGAAGGCCTTGTTGGACTCTGCCATCTTGTGAGTGTCTTCGCGACGCTTGACAGCGGCACCAAGACCATTCGATGCGTCGAGGATCTCGTTCATGAGACGTTCGATCATCGTCTTCTCGCGGCGAGCCTTGGAGTAGCCAACGAGCCAGCGAAGAGCCAGCGCGGTGGAGCGTCCGGGCTTGACCTCAACGGGAACCTGGTAGGTTGCGCCACCAACACGGCGGGAGCGAACCTCGAGGGCCGGGCGGATGTTATCCATGGCCTTCTTCAGGGTCACGACCGGGTCGGTACCGTTCTTGGCCAAGGCACCTTCGAGTGCACCGTAAACGATACGCTCTGCGGTGGACTTCTTACCATCGACCAAAACCTTATTGATCAGCTGGGTAACAAGCGGGGAACCGTATACCGGATCCGAGACGAGGGGGCGCTGTGGCGCGGGGCCCTTACGAGGCATTACTTACCTTCCTTCTTGGCGCCGTAGCGGGAACGAGCCTGCTTACGGTTCTTGACACCCTGGGTATCGAGAGCGCCACGTACGATCTTGTAGCGCACACCCGGGAGGTCCTTCACACGTCCGCCGCGCACAAGCACGATGGAGTGTTCCTGCAGGTTGTGGCCGACACCCGGAATGTAAGCGGTAACTTCGACGCCACCGGCAAGACGCACACGTGCGACCTTACGAAGTGCGGAGTTCGGCTTCTTCGGGGTGGTGGTGTATACACGGGTGCATACGCCACGACGCATCGGGTTGCCCTTAAGGGCTGGGGCCTTGGTCTTAGTGACCTTCGGCGAGCGACCCTTGCGGATCAGCTGCTGAATAGTAGGCACTTTCGTGTCCTCCGGTTTCTTTGTTCTGCGGCGCCACCCACAATCAAACTGCTTGGAGACGCTGCGTTTATAGTCGTTTCATCACAGCGACTTCGGATTTGACCCTAGGCGTGCGAAAGTGTGGCATCTGTTGCGCAACCTACCCGCAACCCGGACCGTGTCCATTTGCCACACATGAAAAACAATTAGCTCAAGCTTAGCACGCGGATCACCCGCCCCCTGACACCGCGCCTCTTCCCGAGAAGCCCCCCATCCCCGCGGAATCGGGCCACGCTCCCCCGTCGCTCCAGGAACCACCGTAATTCCGCCATTGCCTCCCGCCACCAGACCTTCCCCGCGCGCTTGCGCTGAAACGCACATCACTTAATTTCCGCCTCCATTCGACCGCCCCGGGCAATCCCCTTCACTTCCCATCCGACCCCGGGGCCACCGCCACTTCACCGAAAGTTATCCACATATTCGCCCAGACCCAACATTTCGACCCGGCAAAGGTCCATGGTGGATGGCATGACGACGACGGCAACACTCGCGACCGCCGGATTGGCTGGTCTCCAGCAGATCCTGGCTCCGTCCACGAAAGGCCCGGATGCAAACCCATCCGCAACCACCGTGGACGAGAAGTTGCGCCTGCTCGCCGTCCTGAACTCCATGCAAAAGATCCTCCTCGACGACGTCGCACACGCCGTCTCGTCGTCTCCTGCCAGGTCCGTGTTCCTGGCACTGCTGACCGAGGACCTGGCCCGGACAGCAGGTCGTGCCCAAATCGTTGCGGCGGGGAAACTCGAGGAAACCGAGGCCCACACACTTCGGGAAGAACCCCTCGCCCTGCTTCACGAAGCGCACCGCGGCTTGGCTGCATTCATCGGGGGAAGCATCTCGCTGCCCGGTGACCATCGCAACGCTCCCGGGACCAAGATGCTGTTCAAGGACGCCACCGATCTGCTCAAGGACCAGCTGCATCTTTCCTTTGCCCAGGCCAAGCACCGGGTCATCGTCCACGACCTGCTGCTCCCCCGTGCAGGGTTCAACGGTGCCGTTCTCCCCCCGCACTTTGGACAGCTGGCCGGCGTGTTCAATGACGGTTCGGCCGACCCCCACGAGGTCGCACTCGCCGCCCGGCGAATGCTCGCGCTCCAACCAGGCATCGATGCCCAGCAGGATCCCGCGGCAACAGCCGAGTCCATTGAGCAGCAGCTTGCCGAATCATTGGCGGACAGGAACCCCTCCGGCACCGCCCAGCTTTTCAAGCGCATCTCCGCGGAACTCGACGCTAGCGCGCTGGAACGCAGCGAGGCGGAGATGGAAGCCCACATCGGACTGCGTTACAAGGGCAAGCAGCCGCGCGGATTCATCTGGGAGCTCTGCACCGACCTCCGGGGACATGAGATGCTCCAGACGTTATCGGACCAACTGTCCAATCCGCGGTCCGCATTCGGTCGTGACACCACACCCCCCGATGGAGAGGGCAACGGGCAACAGTCAGGGGAATCTTCCGGTGAGCAGCCCGAGCTTCCGGGCCTTTCGAACGAGTCGCTTTTCCCGGTTGCACCGCCGGTCCCCGCGTGGGCCGTCGACCCCGACATGCCGGAAGACCAGCGGCCGTGAGCAGGGTTTGCCGACGTTGGACGGCCCGGACCCGCCGAAGACCAGATGCCCGAGCTGCAGCTCCAACCCGGCGAGGCGCCGGCGGCGGCCCGGGAACGGTTGAAGGCAAGGAGCTTGCTCCGGTTCCTGTTCGATTCCGCGCGCTTCGTTGCCGACGGCGACCAGGAAGCCTCGCCGGATCTGCCCATGAGACCCAATGTGGAATTGATCGTGACGATTTCCTGGGATTCCCTGATCGGGAAGCTGAACGACCCGGGTCTCACCAGCCACAACCATCTGGTTTCGGCCGGATACGCGCGAAGACTCGCCTGTTCCGCCAACGTCATTCCGGCCGTACTGGGAACGGAGTCGCAACCCCTGGATCTCGGCAGAACCCAACGGTTCTTCAACCGCGCACAAAGACGGGCCATGATGCTGCGGGACATCGGCTGCATCAATCCGGGCTGCAGCATGGCAGGGCATCGCTGCGAAGCCAACCACATCAAGCCCTGGTACCTAGGCGGCGAAACCAACCTGGCCAATAGCGCGCTTCTTTGCCCGGCATGCCATGCTTCCTTCCACGCCGGACACTTCAAGATCGTGGTGGTGAATTCGATCCCCTACGTCCTGCAGAACAAGGCCCTTGATCCCGAACAGCGACTCCGCCGAAATTGGATCTTCCACCCGAGCGCCAAGGCCATCGGCTAACCGTCAAACGGCTTGGCCCGCCGCTTCTCACGTTGCCTGCCTCCCAGAACGGAAGGGGCAAGGCCGCTTGGTTCCATGCAGGAGCACACGGCACCAGCCGCCATTCCTCCGCCCGCCAAGACATCACCAGGCAGGTTGTCCACTAGGTGCACAATCCCATGGTCGTTCTCGCGTGCGTCCGAAATTCCGCATCATTCCGCGAAATGAGACCGCACGCACTGCCCCGCAAGCGTGCGGTTCAGGGGACCACCAGTCGAACACCGGGTGCAATTACATCCAATGCCGCACCATCTTCCCACCGTGCCACCCTCGCGCCCCCCGGACACCTGCCGCCGTCACTTGCGGCCAGGCCCCGGTTCCCGAACCCCGATACGGCACCGACACCCTTGGGCATGAAAAAGGCCGGCCCGCACCGCACTCCCCCGCCTCCTCTTTCAAGGAGCGGGAAGTGCGGCACGGGCCGGCCTCGTTACGTGTTCTTCTTCCCGGCGATGCCGGGAAGAAGAACTACGCCTTAGCGGAAATCGTTGCCGAGATCGTAGTCATCCATGGCGATGGCGTGGAATTCCGGGCTCAGGCCCGGCTCCAGACCTTCGTAATCCATGCCGGTGGAGAAGGCGGACTGCCCGGTGAACAGCGAAGCCTTCGCTGCCTCGGTCGGTTCCACGTTCACCTGGGTGTAGCGATCCAGGCCGGTACCGGCCGGGATCAGCTTACCGATGATGACGTTTTCCTTCAGGCCGAGCAATGGATCGGACTTGCCTTCCATCGCGGCCTGGGTCAGGACACGCGTGGTCTCCTGGAAGGACGCGGCCGAGAGCCAGGAATCGGTAGCCAAGGAAGCCTTGGTGATACCCATCAGCTCGTCACGACCGGAT
The DNA here is from genome assembly GCA_024207135.1 of Arthrobacter sp. C2. GTDB lineage: Bacteria > Actinomycetota > Actinomycetes > Actinomycetales > Micrococcaceae > Paeniglutamicibacter. Next base: position 1,654,569 of record CP042428.1, read on the forward strand.
GCGGGACGCTTGCCCTCGGAGACGGCCTTGCGGTTCTCCGACTGGAAGCGTGCCTTGTCCGCCAGCTCGCCCGGCAGCAAGTCGGTTTCGCCCGACTCGATGACGGTGATGCGGCGAAGCATCTGGCGAACGATGACTTCCACGTGCTTGTCGTGGATGCCCACGCCCTGGGACTGGTAGACCTCCTGGACTTCGCGTACGAGGAACTTCTGTGCCTCACGCGGGCCAAGAACTCGCAGGACCTGCTTCGGATCGATCGCACCGGCAACCAGCTGCTGGCCAACGGTGACGGACTCGCCCTCGATAACCAACAGACGTGCACGACGCAGCACCGGGTAGGCGATTTCTTCGTCGCCGTTGTCCGGGGTGATCACGATGCGCAGCTGCTTCTCGGAATCCTCGATGGTCACGCGACCGGCAACCTCGGAGATCGGGGCAACACCCTTGGGGGTACGTGCCTCGAAGAGCTCCTGGATACGCGGCAGACCCTGGGTGATATCTTCCGCGGAGGCAGCGCCACCGGTGTGGAAGGTACGCATGGTCAGCTGGGTACCGGGCTCACCGATGGACTGTGCGGCAATAATGCCCACTGCCTCACCGATGTCAACGGTCTTGCCGCTGGCCAGCGAACGTCCGTAGCACAGTGCACACGTTCCGACGGCCGATTCACAGGTCAGCACGGAGCGGACCTTGATCTCGGTGACACCGGCGTTGAACAGCTCGTCGATGAGCACGTCGCCCACGTCCGAGCCGCCCGCGGCCAGCACCTTGCCCTCTGCGTCGGTCACATCGGTGGCCAACGTACGGGTGTAGGCCGAGTTCTCGACGGTTTCGTGCATGCGCACGGTGCCGATCTCGTCCGTGTAGGCGATCGGCACGGTCAGGCCGCGGCTGGTGCCACAGTCCTGCTCGCGCACGATGACATCCTGCGAGACGTCCACCAGACGACGGGTCAGGTAACCCGAGTTGGCGGTCTTCAGCGCGGTATCCGCCAGGCCCTTACGGGCACCGTGGGTCGCGATGAAGTACTCAAGGACCGACAGGCCTTCACGGTATGAAGACTTGATCGGACGCGGGATGATCTCGCCCTTTGGGTTGGACACCAGGCCACGGATACCGGCAATCTGGCGCAACTGCAGCCAGTTACCACGAGCCTTGGAAGTCACCATGCGGTTGATGGTGTTCAGCTCTTCCATGCCGGCCTGCATGGCCGCGGCAACCTCGTCGGTCGCCTTGGTCCAGATGTCGATCAGGTCCTGGCGGCGCTCCGAGTCGGCAATCAGGCCCTTGTCGTACTGCGACTGGACACGACGCGCCTTCTCCTCGTACGGGGCAAGGATGGTGGCCTTGTCCATGTTCGAGGTGATGTCGGAGATGGCAACGGTGATGCCCGAGCGGGTGGCCCACTTGAAGCCTGCATCCTTGAGGTTGTCCAGCGTTGCCGCGGTAACAACCTTCGGGTAGCGCTCGGCCAGGTCGTTGACGATGTCCGAGAGGGCATCCTTGCCGGCGACACGCTCCACCCACGGGTAATCCGCAGGCAGGGTCTCGTTGAACAGGACCTGTCCGAGGGAGGTCTCGATGAGCGCCTCGGCGCCCTCGACCCAACCTTCCGGAGCCGGCTGGTCAGCGGACGGGACGAAGCCCGACACGCGGATCTTGACCGGTGCGTTCAGGTGCAGCTCTCCGCGGTCCATCGCCATGATCGCCTCGGCGGCCGAGGAGAACGCACGACCGGCGCCCTTCTCGTCCAGGCGCTTGGTGGTCAAGTGGTGCAGACCGATGATCATATCCTGCGAAGGAAGTGCAACCGGGCGGCCATCGGACGGCTTCAGGATGTTGTTCGAGGACAGCATCAAGATGCGTGCCTCGGCCTGGGCCTCGGGGCTCAGCGGCAGGTGGACTGCCATCTGGTCACCGTCGAAGTCGGCGTTGAAGGCGGCACAAACCAGCGGGTGCAGCTGAAGGGCCTTGCCCTCAACCAGCTGGGGTTCGAACGCCTGGATGCCCAAACGGTGCAGGGTGGGTGCACGGTTCAGCAGCACCGGGTGCTCGGTGATGATCTCTTCGAGAACGTCCCAGACCTGCGGACGGTAACGCTCGACCATGCGCTTGGCGCTCTTGATGTTCTGTGCGTGGTTGAGGTCAACCAGGCGCTTCATCACGAACGGCTTGAAGAGCTCCAGGGCCATCTGCTTGGGCAGACCACACTGGTGCAGCTTCAGCTGCGGGCCGACCACGATGACCGAACGGCCCGAGTAGTCGACGCGCTTGCCGAGGAGGTTCTGGCGGAATCGTCCCTGCTTGCCCTTGAGCATGTCGCTCAGGGACTTCAGCGGACGGTTGCCCGGACCGGTCACCGGACGGCCACGACGGCCGTTGTCGAAGAGCGAGTCCACAGCTTCCTGCAGCATGCGCTTTTCGTTGTTCACGATGATTTCCGGCGCACCGAGGTCCAACAAGCGCTTGAGGCGGTTGTTGCGGTTGATCACGCGGCGGTACAGGTCGTTGAGGTCGGAGGTCGCAAAGCGGCCACCGTCCAGCTGCACCATCGGGCGAAGCTCCGGCGGGATCACCGGAACGGCGTCCAGGACCATGCCCAACGGGGAGTTGGTGGTGGTCAGGAACGCGTTGACGACCTTGAGGCGCTTCAGGGCACGGGTCTTGCGCTGGCCCTTGCCGGTCTCGATGATTTCCCGAAGGATCTCGGCTTCCGCTTCCATGTCGAAGCCCTCGAGGCGCTTCTTGATGGCTTCGGCACCCATGGAGCCTTCGAAGTACAGTCCGTAGCGTTCGCGCAGCGAACGGAACAGGCCTTCGTCACCCTCGAGGTCAGCGACCTTCAGGTTCTTGAAACGGTCCCAGACCTGGTCAAGACGCTCGATGTCGGCGTCGGCGCGCTTGCGCACCTGGGCCATCGTCTTGTCCGCGAGGTCGCGGGTCTTCTTCTTTTCCGCTGCCTTGGCGCCGTCGGCTTCGAGGGCAGCAAGCTGGTCCTCGAGGTCGCGGGCGATGGAGGCGATGTCGGAGTCGCGGGTGTCAACCAGCTGCTTGCGTTCCAGGTCATGCTGGGCTTGGAGGTTCGGCAGCTCGGCGTGGCGGCGCTCTTCATCAACGGCGGTGACCATGTAGGCCGCGAAGTAGATGATCTTCTCAAGATCCTTCGGGGCCAGGTCAAGCAGGTAGCCCAAGCGCGAGGGAACGCCCTTGAAGTACCAGATGTGGGTCACCGGAGCGGCGAGCTCGATGTGGCCCATGCGTTCGCGGCGGACCTTGGCGCGGGTGACTTCTACGCCACAGCGTTCGCAAATGATGCCCTTGAAACGCACGCGCTTGTACTTGCCGCAGTTGCACTCCCAGTCACGGGTGGGACCGAAGATCTTTTCGCAGAAAAGACCGTCCTTTTCCGGCTTGAGGGTGCGGTAGTTGATGGTTTCGGGCTTCTTTACCTCGCCGTAGCTCCACCCGCGGATCTCTTCCGCAGTTGCCAGGCCGATGCGCATGAGGCCGAATGAGGATTCGCTGGACATATGGTCCTTATCTCTCTTCTAAGTTCTCTGAAGTCTAATGTGGTGGGGTGTTCGCCGGTCCTTGCGGATCGGCGCCCACCGTTGGGTCTGGAAGTGATCCAGTTCCGTGGCCGTGGTTTCGTGCCGGGGGCGGGCGGACCGGCGTTGCCGGTGCACCGCTCCCCCTGGCACGAAAACCCACTGCGGGGAACTAGACCTCTTCGACGGAGTTCGGTTCCGACCGGGAAAGGTCGATGCCGAGTTCTTCCGCGGCCCGGAAGACTTCTTCATCCGAGTCTCGCATTTCGATGGTCTGTCCGTCGGTTCCGAGGACCTCGACGTTCAGGCACAACGACTGCATTTCCTTGATCAGGACCTTGAACGATTCCGGAACGCCAGGTTCCGGGATGTTCTCGCCCTTGACGATCGCCTCGTAGACCTTCACGCGACCGTGGATGTCATCGGACTTGATCGTGAGCAGTTCCTGCAGGGTGTATGCGGCACCGTAGGCCTCCAGGGCCCACACTTCCATCTCACCGAAGCGCTGGCCACCGAACTGTGCCTTACCACCCAGCGGCTGCTGCGTGATCATGGAGTACGGGCCGGTGGAGCGGGCGTGGATCTTGTCGTCCACCAGGTGGTGGAGCTTCAAGATGTACATGTAGCCCACGGAGACCGGATCCGGGAACGGCTCGCCGGAGCGGCCGTCGAACAGACGGGTCTTGCCGGAGTTGCCGATCAGGCGCACGCCGTCGCGGGTCACCGCGGTGTGGTCCAGCAGTCCGCGGATCTCGTCCTCGGAAGCGCCGTCGAAGACCGGGGTCGAAACCGTGGTCGAACCGACCTCGCGCGGCAGGTTCGGCAGATCCTTGATCCACTCCGGCTCGCCCTCGATCTTCCAACCCTGCTTGGCTGCCCAACCCAGGTGGATTTCCAGAACCTGGCCGACGTTCATTCGGCCCGGAACACCCAAGGGGTTCAGGACGATGTCAACCGGAGTTCCATCTTCCAGGAACGGCATGTCCTCGATCGGCAGGATCTTGGAAATGACGCCCTTGTTGCCGTGGCGGCCGGCAAGCTTGTCACCATTGGTGATCTTGCGCTTCTGGGCCACGTAAACGCGAACCAGCTGGTTCACGCCCGGGGGCAGGTCGTCGTCGTTGTCGCGGTCGAAGATGCGAACACCGATGACCACGCCGGACTCGCCGTGCGGAACCTTCAGCGAGGTGTCGCGCACTTCGCGGGACTTCTCGCCGAAGATGGCGCGCAGCAGGCGCTCTTCCGGGGTCAGCTCGGTCTCGCCCTTGGGCGTGACACGGCCAACGAGGATGTCGCCGGCTTCGACCTCGGCACCGATGTGGATGATGCCGCGTTCGTCGAGCTGCGCCAGGATTTCCTCGGAGACGTTCGGGATGTCCCGGGTGATCTCCTCGGCACCGAGCTTGGTGTCGCGGGCATCGACTTCGTGCTCTTCGATGTGGATCGAGGTGAGCACGTCGTCGGAGACCATGCGCTGCGACAGGATGATCGCATCCTCGAAGTTGTGGCCTTCCCAGGACATGAACGCCACCAGGAGGTTCTTGCCCAGGGCGAGCTCGCCCTTGTCGGTGGACGGGCCGTCGGCGATGATCGAGTTGTAGTCAACCCGGTCGCCCTCGGACACCATCACGCGCTGGTTGTATGCGTTGCCCTGGTTGGAGCGTGCAAACTTCATGATCGGGTAGGAGGCCTCGGTGCCGTCGTCGTTCATGACGGTGACCAAGTCGGCCGACACCTCGGAGACCACGCCGCCGGTGGAGGCGACGACGGAGTCGCCGGCATCCACGGCTGCGAACTTCTCCATGCCGGTGCCCACGAGCGGGGACTCGGATGCCAGCAGCGGCACAGCCTGGCGCTGCATGTTCGCACCCATGAGGGCGCGGTTGGCATCGTCGTGCTCGAGGAACGGAATCAGTGCGGTTGCCACCGACACCATCTGGCGCGGGGAAACGTCCATGTACGCGATCTCGGACGGCTCGACGATGACGGGCTCGCCGCCACCGCCCTTTTCGCGGACCAGGACGCCGTCTTCGATGAAGTGTCCGTCTTCGCTCAGCGGCGCGTTGGCCTGGGCGATGAAGTGGTCCAGCTCGTCGTCCGCGGTCAGGTAATCGATCTGGCCGGTGACCTGGCCGTTGACGACCTGGCGGTACGGGGTTTCGATGAAGCCGAAGGCGTTGATGCGGCCGTAGGTCGCCAACGAACCGATCAGGCCGATGTTCGGGCCTTCAGGGGTTTCGATCGGGCACATGCGTCCGTAGTGGGACGGGTGGACGTCTCGGACTTCCATGCCTGCACGGTCACGGGACAGACCGCCCGGGCCCAGCGCGGAAAGACGACGCTTGTGCGTCAGACCGGCCAGCGGGTTGTTCTGGTCCATGAACTGCGAGAGCTGGGAGGTTCCGAAGAACTCCTTGATCGCTGCAACAACCGGACGGATGTTGATCAGCGTCTGCGGGGTGATCGCCTCGACGTCCTGGGTGGTCATGCGTTCGCGAACCACGCGCTCCATGCGGGAAAGACCCGTGCGGACCTGGTTCTCGATCAGTTCGCCCACGGCGCGGATGCGACGGTTGCCGAAGTGGTCGATGTCATCGATGCTGACGGTCAGGTCGACGGGCTTGCCGTCGCGGATGCCCGGGGTGGTCTTCTCGCCTGCGTGCAGGGCAACCAGGAACTTGATCATCGCGACGATGTCGTCGATGTTCAGCACCGAGGCGTCCGGGGAGTTCAGCGGGGTGTCGACGCCGAGCTTGCGGTTGATCTTGTAACGGCCAACCTTGGCCAGGTCGTAGCGCTTCGCCTCGAAGTAGAGGTTCTTCAGCAACGCCTGTGCGGCATCGACCGTCGGCGGCTCGCCCGGGCGAAGCTTGCGGTAGATATCCAGGAGTGCTTCTTCCTGGGTATCGGTGGTGTCCTTCTCGAGGGTGGCGCGGATCGAGTCGTACTGACCGAACTCCTCGAGGATGCGGCCTTCGGTCCAGCCAAGGGCCTTGAGCAGGACGGTGACCGACTGCTTGCGCTTGCGGTCAAGGCGGACGCCGACCTGGTCGCGCTTGTCGATTTCGAGTTCGAACCAGGCACCACGCGACGGGATGATCTTCGCGGTGAAGATGTCCTTGTCACTGGTCTTGTCCGGGGTGCGCTCGAAGTAGGCGCCCGGGGAACGCACGAGCTGGGACACCACGACACGCTCAGTGCCGTTGATGATGAAGGTGCCCTTGTCGGTCATCAGCGGGAAGTCGCCCATGAACACGGTCTGCTGCTTGATTTCGCCCGTGTTGTTGTTCATGAACTCGGCCTTGACGTACAGCGGAGCCGCGTAGGTTGCGTCGCGGTCCTTGCACTCGGCCATCGTGTACTTGGGATCAGCGAACTCCGGCTCCGAGAAGCTCAGGGACATGGTCTCCTGGAAGTCTTCAATCGGGGAGATCTCTTCGAAGATCTCGGCCAGGCCGGAGACGTTGGCTACACTGGTGTCACCGATGGTCTGGGCGTATGCCAGACGGTTCTTCCAGCGCTCATTGCCGATGAGCCAATCGAAGCTCTCGGTCTGAAGCGCCAAGAGGTTCGGGACGTCAAGTGGTTCGTGAATCTTTGCAAAAGAAAGTCGGCCAGCATATTCCGCGCTGCGGGCCGAACTAGCGGTTTGGTTGTTAGAGGTGCTCGAGGCGACCAAGATGGATCCTTCCACAGACCGTCAGGTTTCCGGCGTCGTCTCCCCGTGACCAGTTTCACTGATCACAGCACCGCTGAGCAGGCCCACCGCTATATGAAGGCCGGAGATGAAAAGAGAAGACGCAAATCTCTACGCTACACCATGCGGCTTACCATGTCCACCGGCATGCATGCAACCCGGCTACCCAAGGGCCGATTTGACTGAGATTTCCATCACGATTGATCAGGGGTCCTGTGGGCCAAACCACAGCGCGCTAGTGTAGAGGTAGCAGTTGTTTCACCGCAACCCCCGAAAGCGAGATCCACCATCATGTCCTCACCACGAGACGCAGTCATAGTTGCCGGAGCGCGCACCCCCTTCGGCCGCCTCAACGGCCAACTCTCCACCCTCAGTGCCGTCGACCTCGGCGCCGCCGCCATCCGCGGGGCACTGGAACGCTCGGGCGTTGCGGCCGCAGACGTGCAGGCCGTCATCATGGGACACGTGGTCCAGGCCGGTTGCGGCCAGAACCCGGCCCGCCAGAGCTCGATCGCGGCCGGGATCGGCTGGGACGTCAACGCCACCACGCTGAACAAGGTCTGCCTCTCCGGACTCGCAGCCGTCACCGATGCGGCACGCCTGATCCGCGTCGGCGACGCGGACGTCGTGGTCGCCGGCGGCCAGGAATCCATGTCACAGACCCCGCACCTGCTGCCGGGTTCACGCAAGGGCTGGACCTACGGGAACATCACCGCCATCGACTCGGTCGCCAACGACGGGCTGACCGACGCCTTCGACGGGAATTCCATGGGCATGAGCACCGAAACCAAGAACACCGAGCTGGGCCTGACACGGACCGAGCAGGACGAGGTTGCCGCGGCCTCGCACCAGCGTGCCGCGGCGGCCGTCGAATCGGGCGTCTTTGCCGAGGAGATCGTCCCGGTCAGCATCCCGCAGCGCAAGGGCGATGCCTTGGTCATCGACACCGATGAGGGAATCCGGCCGAACACGACCCTCGAAACCTTGGCCGGGTTGCGCCCGGCCTTCGCCAAGGACGGCAGCATTACCGCCGGAAACTCCTCTCCCCTGTCGGACGGGGCAGCAGCGGTCATCGTCACCTCGCGCGCATACGCCGATTCGCACAACTTGGAGGTCCTGGCAACCATCGGGGCGGCCGGACAGGTCGCCGGCCCCGATAACTCGCTGCATTCCCAGCCATCGCACTCGATTGCCGCCGCGCTGAAGACCCAGGGCTGGACCACCTCGGATCTTGATTTCATCGAGATCAACGAGGCCTTCGGCGCCGTGGCCTGCCAGTCGCTGAAGGACCTGGACTACCCGCTGGAAAAGACCAACATCCACGGCGGTGCGATTGCGCTCGGCCACCCGATCGGCGCGTCCGGCGCCCGCCTGGCCCTGACCGCGGCACTGGAACTCAAGCGTCGCGGCTCCGGCCGGACCGCCGTCAGCCTGTGCGGCGGCGGCGGCCAGGGCGATGCCCTGCTGCTGAGCCGAGAGGCCTAGGCAAGATGGCGGATCAGCTGCCGGCAGGTGTGGAACGAATGATGCATGACGCATCGGCACGCGGCCTCGATGTCGAGGTCGTGTCCCGCCCTCCGGCCGGCAGCCTGGCCGAGGCAGCCGGCCTCCTGGGAATCCAGCCGCGCGAGATCATCAAGTCTCTGGTGGTCAAGCACAAGGACGGGTCGTTCTTCTTCGCCCTGATTCCGGGTGACAGGGTCATTTCCTGGCCCAAGCTGCGTTCCCTGCTTGGCGTGAACAAGTTGTCCATGCCGCGCTCCGACGTGGCCTTCGCTGCCACAGGCTATGAGCGCGGCACGATAACCCCGCTTGGATCGAGTACCCCGTGGCCGGTCTACGCGGACTTCGGCGTCGAACCCGGGCGGATCTGCATCGGTGCCGGCGCCCATGGGCACTCGGCATTCGTGGATTCCACGGACCTGATCGCGGCACTTGATGCCACGGTGGCCGACATCAGTGATCCCGAGCCGCAGCTTCCAACTTCTTCGTGAGCCCGAGCCGGCCGCCCAGGTAGTTCAGGGACCTGGTGGTCGCGGCGGCCAACGGCTTGGCAAGCGGGCGTTCAATGAACCTCTGGACCAGGTAGGCGGCACCGACCACCATGCCAATGACCAGGAACAGCGTCAGGTACTGACCCAGCACCGGGTTGAGGTGCTCGATCATCCACCAACCCCACACTTGGTGCAAGAGGTAGACCGGATAGGTCAGCGCTCCCATGGTGGCCAGGAATCGCCACTGCACGTTGCGCAGGGGCGTGAGCGACAGCAAGATCACCGCGGCAAAAAGCCCGGCAATGATCAGCCAGTAGTGCCAGGCAGGAATGACGTAGCCGACCAGTTCCAGGGCCTCGGCCGGTCCCTTCACCCCCGTGAAGAACCCGGCAATGACGACATTGAGCGCCAGCAGGAACCAGCGCATCGGGCTGTGTCCGAAGCGGTAGATGAGGAAGAGCATGATCCCGCCGCAGAAGAGCGGCGCATATTCGCTCATGAGGAACTGTGCCGCGGCCTCGCGGTTCGCGATGTGCAGCGCCAAGCCGATCACGGGCCAGGCCGCGGCCAAAACCGTCATGGTCCGAACGGTCAGCAGGCGCAGCATGATCAGCGCAAGTATGAGCAGGTAGAAACGCATTTCGACCCACAAGGTCCAGTAGACCCCGTCGATGTGCCGCAGGCCCATGGCCGGGTGGAACATCGTGAGGTTGGCCAGCAGCTCCCTGATGCCCAGCCCCGCGCCCATCTGCGGCCACACGAAAATCACCAGTGTTCCGGTGGCCAACACGGCGAACCAGTATGCGGGATACAGCCGCCCGATCCGCGAACCGACGAAGCGGCCGGCGCCTCTTCCGTAGGCGGAGAGCAGGATGACGAATCCGCTGATGATGAAGAACAGCTGCACACCCATGTTGCCGTATACGGTGACCTTGGAGAGCAGGGGCCAGGCGTCCCTGGCCTCGGCGGTTCCCCAGAAGCCGTGGTGCCACGCGGTGTAGTGAAAGAGCACCACCAGCACGGCTGCGCCGAGTCGCAGTCCGTCGAGCAGGGCCAGGCGCGGGGCCTTCTTCGGAGCAGTATCAGCCCTATGGGCGGGTTTGGTTTGGGTTGCGGCGGCCGGGGCGGTGATGGTTGCCGTGGCGTTGTGCGACATTGCTGCTTCCCCCTGCGCTTGACCTAGTTCGTTATCTATCCGTTATCTACGGTATCAAAGAACATTAGTTGCAGTACCCCAAAGGTCAACAAGAGATGCATGTCACAGCAAGTCAAAAGCTTTTTCGCCGGAAGCCCGGGGTTAAAGACCTCTGGCCCGCAAAACCAGGGGTTTTGTGGGCCAGAGGCGATGAAGCGAAGAATTACTTGACAGTAACCGTTGCGCCGGCGGCCTCCAGGGCCTCCTTTGCCTTCTCTGCAGCTTCCTTGGTGGCAGCTTCGAGGATGGCCTTCGGAGCGGCGTCAACCATATCCTTGGCTTCCTTCAGACCCAACGAAGTCAGGGCACGAACTTCCTTGATGACTGCGATCTTCTTTTCGCCGGCCGATTCGAGGATAACGTCGAATTCGGTCTGCTCTTCGGCTTCAGCGGCACCAGCGGCCGGGCCGGCAACTGCGACAGCAGCTGCGGAGACCTCGAAGGTCTCCTCGAAGGTCTTTACGAACTCGGAGAGCTCGATGATGGTCATTTCCTTGAAGGCTTCCAAGAGCTCTTCGGTGGACAGCTTAGCCATGGTGGGCAGCCTTTCCGTCGGCGGCACTTATGTGCCGCAAGTTACTTGAGTGAGGGGTTGAAGAAAGCTTAGGCTTCTTCGGTGGCGGCTTCGGCAGCAGGTGCCTCGGCCTCGGCAGGTGCTTCAGCAGCGCCACCGTTTGCTTCTTCGAGCTTTGCACGCAGTGCTTCGATGGTGCGGACTGCGGCGGAAGCCGGAGCCTGCAGCACACCGGCAACACGTGCCAGCTGGAACTCACGCGATTCAAGGGCTGCCAGTGCGGCAACTCCGGCTGCGTCAAGGGCCTTGCCCTCGAAGAAGCCGGTCTTGATGATGAGCTGCTTGTTGTCCTTGGCGAAATCCGTGAGGCTCTTAGCGGCAGCGATTGCGTCGCCCTTGATAAAGGCGATAGCAGTCGGGCCAGCAAGCTGGCCTTCGAATGCTTCGATGCCGGCTTCCTTTGCTGCGATACCAGTCAAGGTGTTCTTCACAACCGCGTACTTGGTCTCCTGACCAAGTGAGCGGCGAAGCTGCTTGAGCTGCGCAACAGTAAGCCCACGGTATTCGGTCAGGACAGCGGCGGTCGACTCCTTGAAGTCGGCGGTGATTTCCTCAACTGCGGAAACCTTAGTCGGCGTTGCCATAACACTCCTTCCGGGGTATAGATCTGAAACCTGTCAATCTGGCCCGGTCAGGAGTACTGACATAAAAAACGCCCCATGCAGATGCACGGGGCGGAAAGAACGCAACAGTATTGCGGAAAATTCACTTCGTTCACCTGCGCAGGTCGTCCTTTGTGGGACTTTCGGAGTCTTACCGCATAAACAGCAATCCTCGACCGACGGTCTTCGGTAGTTCCAAGCCTAACAGCGGAACGCCACCGGCTCCAAATCGAGTGCGGGGTGTTCCTTGCAACAGTGCCAGGACGGTGCGCGGATACGGCTTGCCAGGAAAAAGCGACGGGCCCCTCAGGTTCCGCAACTTGGGGGAAAGCGGAAGGGAGGGGCCCGTCTGTGCAGCAATGCAACTTGGGGGAACGCATTGCTGCGGTATCACGCTCGGGGCGGGGCTTGGGGTCTCCGCCGTGGAGCGCGTGGTGACATAGTCACCCGTCGCAATCAGATCGCGACCACCTAAGCCTATCAGGAATGTGCCATCCGACAACTCACTGGGCCGAAATCTTTCCCGATGCCTCGCTGATCAGGCGAAAGGCCTTTCTATTGGTAGCCAGCCGGCCCCGGACGCGTCGGGAAACCGTGGAATGCCGGCGATTACGGCGTGGTTGCACGTCGGCACTCGACCGCGGCAGCCCCAGACAAGGTTTTTGAGTGGCAACGGCCCAAACCAAGCGGGCTTCCACGGAAGTCGGCAGCCAGCTGCCAGGGCAAGGACTCGAGCATGCCTTCGGTGGTGCTCCCCCGGCATCGCCCCCCAGGTGTCCTCCGGGCCGTTTCTTCCCGGCCCACGGCCAGAACCAAGTTCATGGGCCTCTGCCAGGCGCGGTCGGTGTCGTCCGGCAGTGTTGGTCCACATTGCCCGCTACCAATCCGGTGTTCGCCCATGGTCGTTGCACAGGCTTGTTGATCCGTGCCCTCCTGCGTCCGGGCAAGTGCCCGATGTCCGGCTGGCGACGACATGCCGTTAAACGGGCTGACCCGGTACCAGCACCCGTGAGGGGCTGGTACCGGGTCAGCGACGTGGACGCGTAATTAGGAAGCGTCAGGCAGAACTCGGGTGACGTTGGAGTCAACCGCGATGCCCGGGCCGAACGTGGTCGTCAGGGTCGCCTTGGTGATGTAGCGGCCCTTGGAGGAGGAAGGCTTCAAACGAAGAACCTCATCCAGTGCTGCTGCGTAGTTCTCTGCAAGCTTCTGCGCATCGAAGGAAACCTTGCCGATGATGAAGTGCAGGTTCGAGTGCTTGTCGACGCGGAAGTCGATCTTGCCACCCTTGATGTCGTTGACGGCCTTGGCGACGTCCATGGTGACGGTGCCGGTCTTCGGGTTCGGCATCAGGTTACGGGGACCCAGCACCTTACCCAAGCGGCCAACCTTGCCCATGAGGTCAGGGGTTGCAACCGCTGCGTCGAAGTCGGTCCAGCCGCCAGCGATCTTGGCGATCAGGTCGTCCGAGCCAACGAAGTCGGCGCCGGCTGCGATTGCAGCCTCTGCCTTGTCGCCGTTCGCGAACACGAGGACGCGGGCGGTCTTGCCGGTGCCGTGGGGAAGGATCACGGTGCCGCGAACCATCTGGTCCGCCTTGCGAGGGTCAACGCCCAAGCGGAAAGCGACCTCAACGGTCTCGTCGGCCTTCGAGAAGGCGACCTCCTTGGCCAAGGCAATTGCCTCGACCGGAGCGTAGAACTTGTCTTCTTCGATCTTCGCCGCGGCGGCTACGAATGCTTTACTGCGCTTTGCCATCTGCTTTTTCTCCTTATGCAGTCGTGGTCATGTTTGGGTCGCGCGCGACCCTGCCACTTGCAATGCGGTGCACCGGTTAGTTCCGGCTGGTTCCGCATCGTCTGGTTGTTTTTGGTTTGCGTTCCTGGCTGGCCAGGTTCGCGGTTGTAAAGGGCGTTATTAGCCTTCTACGGTGATGCCCATCGAACGGGCGGTGCCGGCGATGATCAAGGCAGCAGCCTTGATGTCGTTGGCGTTGAGATCTTCCATCTTGGTGGTGGCGATCTCTTCAACCTGGGCCTGGGTCAGCTTGGCAACCTTGACGGTGTGCGGGGTGGCTGAACCCTTGGCAACGCCTGCGGCCTTCTTGATGAGCTCGGCTGCCGGCGGGGTCTTCGTGATGAAGGTGAACGAACGGTCTTCGTAGACAGTGATTTCAACCGGAACCACGTTGCCGCGCTGCGACTCGGTGGCGGCGTTGTACGCCTTGCAGAATTCCATGATGTTGACGCCGTGCTGACCAAGCGCCGGGCCGATCGGCGGTGCCGGGTTGGCGGCGCCTGCCTGGATCTGCAGCTTGATGAGTCCGGTGACCTTTTTCTTGGGGGCCATGTCGGGTCCTTCTTCTTTTGCGTTGCCCCGTTGCACAGGAGCGTGCCTCGGGGGGTTGGCCGCCGTGGCGCGGCGACCGAAACCGTGCCTGTGCCCGGTAAAGCATCCGGGTGGCAGGCACGAAAACTAAATGTTACTGGATCTTGGTGACCTGGCTGAAGGACAGGGTCACGGGGGTCTCTCGTTCGAAGATCGAGACCAGCACGACCATGGTCGAGGATTCCAGCTTGATCTCGCTGATCGTTGCCGGCAAGGTCTCGAACGGGCCGTCATTGACGATGACCGATTCGCCGACCGCGAAGTCGACGTGGACCTCGGTGATCGGGGCGCGGCCGGCCTTCGAGTGCTCGCCGGCTTCCTCGGTCACGATGGTGTGCTCAAGCATCGAGAAGACTTCCTCAAGACGCAGCGGGACCGGATCGTGGGCGTTGCCGACGAAGCCGGTGACACCCGGGGTGTGGCGAACCGCGCCCCACGAGGCGTCGGTCAGTTCCATGCGAACCAGCACGTAGCCGGGGATTCGGACACGACGCACGATCTTGCGCGTGGTGTTCTTGATCTCGACGACTTCTTCCATCGGGACCTGGATTTCATAAATGAATTCCTCCATGCCCAGGGTCTGGATACGGGTCTCGAGGTTCACCTTGACGCGGTTTTCGTAACCTGCATACGAGTGGATGACGTACCAGTCGCCGGGCTGGCGGCGAAGCTTGGTGCGGAATTCTTCAATGGGATCCACGGCCGGGGCTTCCTCGGCTGCTTCATCCTGCTCGGCTTCCTCGGAGGCCTGCGCGGCGTCTTCGGTTACCTCGGGAGCCTGCTCGGCGTCCTCGGAAACGACGGAATCGGCCGACACCTTATCGGTATCGACCTCTACTGCCTGGCCTTCGAGTTCTTCGGTGGCCTGCGGTTCGAGTTCCTGCTCGGACACTGCGGTTCCTGCTTTCTGTTACTGGTTCACCAGAAATGTGGGGCGTTTGGTCCCGGGTTACTGTTCGGGCGAATTGGTGAAGATCAGAATCGATCCGTTGCCGAACACGAAGTCCAGACCGGAAATGATCAACATCATCAACACCACGAAGCCGATGACAACCAGTGTGTAGTTGACCAGCTCACTGCGGGTAGGTGTGACGACTTTCTTCAGCTCGGAAATCATCTGGCGGAAGAAGAGGGCAATGCCTGCGAAGAAACCGGCTTTCGACGGCTTCTTGTTGTGCCCAGCGCCATGCGAATCGCTCGCAGTCGTTTCGGTCACCGATTCCTCGTTTCAGATTATCCCACTTGAAACAATCACGGTGTGCCGCAGCCGTATCGACCACAACACACCGTGACGTGAATATTCGCCGAGCAACCGTAGATGATTGCCACTGCGCAGGGCAGACAGGACTCGAACCTGCAACCTGCGGTTTTGGAGACCGCTGCGCTACCAATTGCGCCACTACCCTTCGAGCGTCAAGCTCGCGGACCATCAAATCCTCATCGGACTTGGTGATCCAGATGTTTTCCAACACCGAGGATCAAGTCTACGCAAAGATTGTGCCGATTGTCGAACCGGGGGCCCGGTAGGCCTTTTCCGGCCGATATTTGGCCCGGAAACATCCTGCTAGGTTGGTGGCATGTTCCCCACGACAGCCCGGCGCCCGCACCCCGGCTCCACCACCGCCCTGGTCTTGCTGGTCTTTGCCGGCGGCTCGGTGCTTGACGCCATCCTGCGCGCAACCTCGCGGTATTCACCGGCTGCAGGGATGCTGCCCCAGCTGCTGCTCGCCGCCGTGCCGATGTTCATCGCCATGGGCACCTGGATCTGCCTGCGTGGCCGGAAGGGGCTTTCCGGGAGCCTGTTCCTGCAACTGCTGCTGGCGATCGGAGTGGGGGTCCTGGCCATGGGCTCGGCGCTTCCGCTGTCCTGGTACCTCGGCATCGGCCTGGTGCTCTGGGCGATGCGCCTGGGCCGGAGCCTGCTGATGTGGGCGGGCACCAGCCTTTTGGTGCTGGCCGGAGGGGCCCAGTTCGGAATGATCGACTTCTCCGGGGTGCTGTTCCTGCCCTTTGCCCTGACCCCGCCGCTGTTCCTCGGTGCCGCCGCCTACTACCAGTGGCACCAGGTGCGGCACAGCCAGCCGGAGACGGACATCGACGCGGAGCGGTCCGCGGAGCTGCTTCGGAATCGCTACGGCCGCGAGCCGGGCCACTAGGTCCCGAAGCCTTCCGGGAGCCGTGGCCGCACCGTCCACGGTGCCGCCGGGAGCCCGGCCGTCGGCGGCCTCGGTCCGCCGGGCAAGTGCGGCTTCACACTACGACGGCGCGTCAACAAATAATCGTGCCGCCACGGCCGCGACCACTAAGCTTGTTCCATACGCACACCCACACCTCCCTTTCCAGGAAGCGACGACATGCCACGCATTTCCCGACGTATCGGGTCCATCGCAGAATCAGCCACGCTGGCCGTAGACGCCAAGGCCAAGGCACTGAAGGCGGCGGGCCGGCCCGTCATCGGCTTCGGTGCCGGTGAACCGGACTTCGCCACCCCCGACTACATCGTCGAGGCGGCCGTTGCCGCGGCACGCAACCCCAAGTACCACCGATACTCCCCCGCCGCCGGCCTGCCCGAGCTGCGCGCGGCCATTGCGGAAAAGACCATGCGCGATTCGGGCTACCAGCTCGACGCCGCGCAGGTCATGGTCACCAACGGCGGCAAGCAGGCCGTGTACAACGCGTTTGCCACCCTGCTGGATCCGGGCGACGAGGTCATCGTGCCGACCCCATACTGGACCACCTACCCCGAGGCCATCCGCCTGGCCGGCGGTGTCCCGGTAGAGGTGTTCGCGGGACCGGAGCAGGGCTACAAGGTCACCGTCGACCAGCTCGATGCCGCGGTCACCGACAAGACCAAGGTGCTGCTCTTCGTCTCCCCGTCGAACCCGACCGGTGCGGTGTACTCCCCCGACCAGGTCGCGGAGATCGGCCGCTGGGCCGCTTCCAAGGACCTGTGGGTCATCACGGACGAGATCTACGAGCACCTGACCTACGACGATGCGGTGTTCACCTCGATCGCCACGGCCGCCCCGGAACTGGGCGACAAGGTCATCGTGCTCAACGGCGTGGCCAAGACCTACGCCATGACCGGCTGGCGCGTGGGATGGATGGCCGGGCCGCTGGACGTCATCAAGGCCGCCACCAACCTGCAGTCGCACGCGACCTCCAACGTCTCGAACATCTCGCAGGTCGCCGCGCTGGCCGCGGTCTCGGGCCCGCTGGATGCCGTGGCGCAGATGCGCACCGCCTTCGACCGCCGCCGCAAGGCGATGGTCTCGGCACTCAACGCCATCGACGGGGTCAACTGCCCCGTCCCGGAGGGCGCGTTCTACGCGTACTCCGACGTGCGCGCCCTGCTGGGCCGCGAGATCCGCGGCGTGGTTCCCACGACGTCGGCCGAGCTGGCCGCACTGATCCTGGAACAGGTCGAGGTGGCCGTGGTGCCGGGCGAGGCCTTCGGACCGTCGGGCTACATCCGCATGTCCTACGCGCTGGGCGACACCGACCTGGCCGAGGGCGTCGGACGCCTGGCCACCCTGCTGGGCGAGGCCAGGTAGCGCAACCGCCTGCCACGGCGAAGGCCGGTGTCCGGATTCCCCTGCGGGATTCCGGCCGCCGGCCTTCCTTGCGTTCCGGGTGGCCCCGGCGCGGGGGTATCAGAGGATCCGGCGGTCCACGGCCCAGCGGGTGAGTTCGTGCCGGTTGGACAACTGCAGCTTGCGCAGCACGCTCGAGACATGGGTTTCGACGGTCTTGACCGAGATGAACAGGTCCTTGGCGACCTCCTTGTAGCTGTAGCCGCGCGCGATCAGGCGCATGACCTCCAGTTCGCGGGCGCTGAGCAGGTCAAGCTCCTCGTCGGCGCTGATCGCCGCCTGGGTGCCGAAGGCATCGAGCACGAACCCGGCCAGCCGCGGGGAGAAGACCGCGTCCCCGCCGGCCACCCGCAGCACCGCATCGGAGATCTCGGCGCCGGAGATCGACTTGGTGACGTAGCCGCGGGCCCCGGCACGGATGACCGTGACCACGTCCTCGGCGGAATCCGAGACGCTCAGCGCCAGGAACTTCACCTGCGGGAATACGTCCACGCAGCCGGTGAGCACCTCCGCGCCGCCGCCCCCGCGCCCGCCGGGCAGGTGCACATCGAGCAGCACCACCGCGGGCAGCTGGGCGTGCACCACCGCGATGGCGGATTCGACGGTGGCGGCCTCGCCGACCACCTCGATGCGCCCGTCCAGGTCGGCCTTGAGCCCGGAGCGGAAGATCCCGTGGTCATCGACCACCACCACCCGCACCCGGTTCGATGCCGTGTTTTCGGTTGACTCAGTCATGTCCTTCTCCGTTTTCCGTTTCCAGCACCAGATGCACCTCGGTGCCCTCCGTGTCGCTCTTGATGCGGGCGCTCCCGCCGTTGCGTTCCATGCGCCCGATGATCGATTCGCGCACCCCGTGCCGGTCCGCGGAGACCGCGGAGGGGTCGAAGCCCGGTCCGCGGTCGCGCACGAACACCTCGACCTTGGCGGGGGATGCCTCCACGTACACCGAGATGGTGCCGCCGGCATGCTTGGCCGCGTTGGCCATGGCCTCGCGGGTGGCCTGCAGCAGGGCCTCGTGCCCGGGGGCTCCGGTGCGCTCCCCGACGCCCACCACGTTGATGGAGACCAGGTAGAGTTCCTCGATCTCGCCGGCGGCCGTGCGGATCGCCGCGGTGATCCCGTCCTCGCTGCGCTCGTGCTCGTCGTACAGCCAGGAGCGCAGCTCGCGTTCCTGGGCGCGGGCCAGGGTGAGCACCTTGGCCGGGTCCTCGGCGCGCTTCTGGATCAGCGCCAGGGTCTGGAGCACCGAGTCGTGCAGGTGCGCGGCGATGTCCGCGCGTTCCGCCGCCCGCACCCGGTTGGTGCGCTCGGAGACGAAGTCGCGCCAGAAGCGCAGCGCCCAGGGCAGCAGCACCAGCGCCAGCCCGGCGATGACCGCCACCGCCACCGCGAGCCCCGAGAGCAGGGAGCTGAGGCCCACGGCCCCGCTGAGCAGCAGCAGCACCCCGGCGACCACCAGCGAGACGCCCACCAGCAGCCGCGCCAGCCCGGCGGCGCCCAGCGCCCCGGTGTTCTTGCGCAGGTCCTGCCGTCCGCCCTCGTCCAATTGCGTCCAGGCCAGCACCGCGCCGGCCACCACCACCAGCAGCGGCCAGACGACATTCCAGCGGATCGCCACCCCGAGCAGCTGCGCACCGGCCAGCCCCGCCACCAGCAGCAGGGCGATGCCGATGAGCACCTGGCGCAGCGAGGCCTGCCGGGCGCCGTCCCCCGGTTCATCCGACGCGCCGCGGGTGCCGGCGCCCAGTTCCTCGGCGAGGGTGAAGCGGCGAGTGCCGCTGCGCCGCTCGGCGTCGCGTTCGGCGTCGTTGGCGCTGGGCAGGAAGATCCACAGCCAGGCGTAGAGCACGACCCCGGCCCCGGCCAGCAGGCAGGCGGCCAGGAAGCCGATCCGCACCCATTTCACCTGCACGCCCAGGTGCGCCGCCACCCCGGAGCAGACCCCGGCAACGATGCGCGACGGTCCGCGCAGCAACTCGGGACGCAGGGGTGTTTGGCTCATGTATCCATCCAAGCATGCCCCGGGCCCCAAACGGGCCTTTGGCCACCGATCCCGGGGTAGGGCTCAGGGTTCAATCAGGGGCGACCCCCATAGCGCGGGGCGCAGCCGAGGCGCGAGGATTGAAGCATGAATGAAGCATCGATGGAACACGGGTTTTTCCGGTGGATACGAGAACTGGGGCTGCGGCGCGGCGAGGACCACTGGGTCGGCGGCGTCGCCTCCGGGGTGGCGACGCGCTTCGGCATCGCCCCCATCCTGGTGCGCGGCGCCTTCGTGGCGCTGTGCTTCGTGGCCGGGCTGGGTTTGCTGGTCTACGGCGTCGGCTGGGCCCTGCTGCCCGGGGCCGACGGGAAGATCCACGTGCAGGAGGCGATTGCCGGGCGCTGGAGCAGCGGGATGAGCGGGGCGCTGGTCTTCTTCGTCATCGGCGCGGTCGGCTCCCCGGCACTCTTTGGCTGGTGGGACGGCGGGTTCTGGACGCTGCTGGTGATCCTGGGCGTCTGCTTCCTGGTCTTCTCCCGGCGCGGACGCTTTGCCGAAAATGCCGGAGGCAAGCAACCCGCCGCATCGTGGGCCACGGGCACCGACAGCCCGGCCCCGGCCAACCCGGCAGGTTCCGGTGCCACGCAGGCCCCGGCCTCCCAGGCGGCGGCACCCACGGCGTCCTTTGCCGCGTCCACCGGCTCCTTGCCGGGGGAAGCAACCCCCGCCACCGCCTCGGGCACGGTGCCCGATGACGCTTTTGCCACCCACACAACGGCAGGTGCAGCCGAGGACACCTTCGACGAGGGCTCCACGAGGGACGATGTGCCCGCCTCGGATGCTTCGGACGCGGACGCCACCAAGGCGGACGACGCGGAAACCCCGGCCGGGGCCGATGCCCGGACCTCGGGCGGCGACCCCGCCGGACCCGGTGCCCCGGGATCCGAGGCACCCACCACGCCACTCACCGCCGCCGTGCCGGGGCACGGCCCGTACCCGGAGGAGCAAACCATGCCGCAACCAACATCCCAGTCCCCCGCCTCCCCGACCGATGCACGGTCCGGCCACCGCGCGGGGCAGCCCTCGGGATCCGGGCCGACGCCTCCGTCGGGCTTCGAACCGGCAACGGGCTCCCCCGCGCCGGATTCCGGCAAGGCTCCGCGGCAGGTCCGCGGCAGGTCCGTCCCCGGCTACGTGGCAACCATCGTGCTGGGACTGGCGGTGCTCGCCTTCGCCCTGGTCACGGGGCTCGAACACCTGGGCATGCTCGCGGTGCCGGCCAGCCCGCTGGCCGTGGGATTCGCGGTGGCACTGATCATCATCGCCCTGGGAGTCATCGGGGCGGCGCTGAGCAACCGCACCGGCGGGGCCCTGGTCGGGTTCGGCATCGTCGCCCTGGTCTTCGCCCTGGTCTGGGGCGGCGGATCGCTGCGCGATTCCGGGCCGATCTCCTCGTTCCGCGGCATCACCACCACCGATGGCGGGGGCACCACCAACGTCTTCCACTCCGGGGAACTGGACCTGCGGTCGTACTCCACCATCACCTCGGACACCACGGTGCGGATCGACAACGTCTTCTCCTCCACGAAGTTGATCGTTCCGGACAACATCCCGGTGGTCATCGACTCGCAAAGCGCCTTCGGATCCCAACGGATCAATGGCGCCACCGCCGAAATCCGCAATGGAAGCACAGTCCTGAATGCCGGGCTCGGCGGCCCCGAACTGCACCTGCAGATCGACGGGGCATTCAGCAGCATCGAAATCAACGTAGAGAAGGCAGAGGTTGCACCATGAGCCAGCACACCGCACAACCCTCCAGCCCCGCCGAAGAGGCACCGGCTTTCCCCACCGGCACCCTGGTCTTCGGCCTGATCCTGCTGGCCATCGGCATCGCGCTGCTGGCCGGGCTGCTGCTCAGCTTCCAGATCAGCGCACCGCTGCTGTTCATCGGGCTCGTGGCCGGGGCCGGGCTGATCCTGGTCATCGCCGGGATCATGGCCGCCCGCCGCTCCCGGTAGGAAAACCCGAAGGGGCAAAATCCGCTCCCGCACCCACAAACCGCGATCCACATGAAAGACTTTGACACCATGGACACCTTTTTCAATTCCCTTCGCTCAATCCCGCTCCGCCGCGGCCCCAAGCGCCTGGTCGGCGGGATCGCCGGCGGCATCGCCGACAAGTTCGGCTGGGACGTCACCCTGGTGCGCATCGGGGTGCTGCTCAGCTTCCTGCTGCCGTTCTTCGGCCTCGGCGCCTACGTGGTCGCCTGGCTGCTGATCCCCAACCAGGACGACACGATCGCCCTGCAGAAGCTGATCCGCTCCGTGCGCTGACGCCTTCCCCCGCCCCCCATGCATTGCCCGCGGGCCATGCCGCCGAGGAAAAACCTCCCCGTGCGGCATGGCCCGCGGCGCGTCCGGCAGGCGCCAGGGCGGCGTACACTAGCCGGCACGGCGGCGTCATGCAGGGACCATCCAGCCGACGCGGTGTTGGCGATCACAACCCCGCCTTGGCTACACTTGTTCTCGGCGAGCTCAACGTCGCGCTCCAACACAACGCCCGGGCCGAAGGCAGGTCCATCGTGGGTGATCGAGCACGGAAAAGAATTGAGTGAGCATGCGCATCGGGATCATGACCAGCGGCGGGGACTGCCCCGGATTGAACGCCGTCATCCGCGGAGCCGTCCTGAACGGCATCAAGAGCTACGACCATGAATTCGTCGGCTTCCGCGACGGCTGGCGCGGGGTCAAGGACGGGGACTTCATCGAACTTCCCCGCCACGCGGTCCGCGGCATCTCCAAGCAGGGCGGCACCATCCTGGGCACCTCGCGCACCAACGCCTTCGAGGGCGAAAACGGCGGGGCCGCGAACATCGCCGCCACCCTGGAGCGCCTGGGCGTGGACGCGCTGATCGCCATCGGCGGCGAGGGCACCCTGGCCGGGGCCAAGCGGCTGACCGATGCCGGGCTGAAGATCGTCGGGGTGCCCAAGACCATCGACAACGACCTGGACGCCACCGACTACACCTTCGGCTTCGACACCGCCAACCAGATCGCCGTGGAGGCCATCGACCGGCTGCGCACTACCGGCGAGTCCCACCACCGCTGCATGATCGCCGAGGTCATGGGCCGGCACGTGGGCTGGCTGGCGATGCACGCCGGCATGGCCACCGGGGCGCACGCGATCCTGATCCCCGAGCAGTCCACCACCATGGAACAGATCTACGCCTGGGTTTCCGAGGCGCACGACCGCGGGCGCGCCCCGCTGGTCGTCGTGGCCGAGGGCTTCGTGCCCGAGGGCGCCGAAGGCGCCTTCTCCGAGCGCGGCCTGGACGCCTTCGGCCGCCCGCGGCTGGGCGGCATCGGCGAGCAGCTGGCCCCGTTCATCGAGGACGCCACCGGCATCGAGACCCGCGCCACGGTGCTCGGGCACATCCAGCGCGGCGGGGTGCCCAGCGCCTTCGACCGCGTGCTGGCCACCCGGCTGGGGATGGCCGCGGTGGACTCGGTGGCCGAGGCGGCCTGGGGCTCGATGGTCTCGCTGCGCGGCACCAAGATCAACCGGGTGCCGTTCCAGGCGGCACTGAACAACCTCAAGCGCGTTCCGCAGGACCGCTACGACGAGGCGCGGATCCTCTTCGGCTGATGCGCCCGGCGGGCCGGTGCTGCGCAACGCCGAGGCGTTTTGCACGCATCCGGCGGCATCCGCGACCCTTCACCTGCACTAGGCTCGAAAACGTGAATCTTGAATTCGGCACCCGCGCCATCGTTGCCCTGTCCTGGGCACGCGAATTTTCCGTGCCCGACTCCGCGCTGCAACCCGACCGCCCGCCGGTGAGCCTGTTCGTCCCCGCGCTGGGCAGCGACCGCGTGGAGGTGCTGCACCTGGGCGACCACCAGGTGGTCCGCGCCCCGGCGGACATCCTGCCGCTGCTGCGCGATGCCGGGGACCAGCGCTTCGTCGATGACCGGGCGCTGCTGGGCCTGCTGCATGGCTCCGGGCTGGCCCCCTCGGTCCGCTCGCTGGGCGTGGATGCGCTGACCTACCTGGACGCCCCGTTCGAGATCGTGGACTCGGAGCACATCACGGTCTCCGTCGACGCGGAGGACCTGGCGGAGCTGCGCGAGCAGAGCCCTCGCGACGATGCCTCCTCCACCGAGCTGGCCGGCTGGGACCAATGCTTCGTGCTGTTTTCCGACACCCGGGAGGACCCGGTGGCCGGGGCCGGCTACTGGGCGCCGGGCGGGTTGCTGGCCGACACCACGGTGCTCACGGCGCCGGGGCTGCGCGGCCACGGGCTGGGCCGGTACGCCGCGGCGCTGGCCGTGGACGACGCGTTGTCCGAGGGCCTGGTCCCGCAGGCGAGGATCAAGGAGGGGCAGGACGCCGCCAACGCGCTGGCCACCTCGCTGGGATTCGAGATGGTCGGCTCGCTGATGACCCTGAAGCTGCACACCGGGCTCTAGCGCCGCGGGGCCAAGCCGGCCCGTCCACGCACAACGCCCGACCAGGATTTCCCGGCCGGGCGTTGTGCGTGTTGTGGCGCAAGCGGAGCGTTCCCGTCCCTTGCTGCTGTTTTCCGTTTAGTGCGGGGTGCGCAGGAACCCGGTGAAGCGCCCGGCGGTCTGGCCGGCGTCCGGGCTCACGATGGTTTCCTGCTTCGCGGCGTAGTGCTCGTCCCCGTCGACGACCTCGACGTCGGTGCCCGGGTCGATGTTGCGCTTGACGAGGGCCAGGCCGATGGGGCCGGCCTCGAAGTGCGAGGCCACCGAGGTCAGCGTGCCCACGGTCTTCTCCCCGATGCGGACCTCGGAGCCCAGGGCGGGCAGCGTGTGCATCGAGCCGTCCAGCTGCAGGAACACCAGGCGGCGCGGGGGCCGGCCGATGTTGTGCACGCGGGCCACGGTTTCCTGGCCCTTGTAGCAGCCCTTGTCCAGGTGCACCGCGGTGCGCAGCAGGTCCAGTTCCTGCGGGATGGTCTTCTCGTCGGTGTCGAAGCCGAAGCGCGGGCGCCAGGCGGCGATGCGCAGCGCCTCCACCGCGAGCATCCCGGCCAGCGGCGTCTGACCGACGGCGGTTTCCAGCTCGTCGGCCGGCACGATGTACTCGAACCACGGGCGCTCGGCACCGGGGTGCTCGGGCGCGGAGTAGGCGTAGCCGCCCTCGGTGACCCCGGGCCACGGATCCACCCACACCGGGTACTTTTCCAGTGAAGGCTGCGCCGCGCACGCCCCGAGGATCGCGAACCGTTCCGAGACGTCGGAGATCTCCACGCGCAGCATGAAGCGCATCCGGTTCAGGAACGCGGCCAGCGGCTCGGCCTGGCCCGGTTCCACCAGGAGCCAGAGCTTGTCCGTATCGGCCAGCACGCGGATGTCGAATTCGATGCGGCCCTGCACGGTGAGCAGCAGCGTCTGGGTGCTTTGTCCCGGACGCAGCCCGGTCAGCGACTGGCTGGAAAGCGTGTTGAGCCAGGTCAATCGGTCCTCGCCGGCGAGGGTCACCACCTCGAAGTGGGACATGT
This sequence comes from Arthrobacter sp. C2, assembly GCA_024207135.1. Taxonomy (GTDB): domain Bacteria; phylum Actinomycetota; class Actinomycetes; order Actinomycetales; family Micrococcaceae; genus Paeniglutamicibacter. The sequence goes on from CP042428.1 coordinate 1,679,668, forward strand.
CGGCCACCGCGGAGCCGTTGGACAGCGCGCGTTGCTCCTTGTTCAGTTCCCCGTAGTGTGCGGCGGTGCCCGCGTCGATCCCTGCGCCGGCGACTGCGCCGGGTCGTGACAGTAACGGCGAATTCGCCATGGTCATCCCTGTTTCTTGAGGGCGGCCGACGCGTGGGCCTTCAGGTCGTTGCCGCCGGTGGATACGTCCCAGCGCCAGAACAAATCGCCGTTAACCAGCCCGTAGATGCGGGTGGCCGAGGCGTAGTCCTTGGCGTTGGTGCCGCGCATCACCAGGTCCGTGGCCAGGTGGATCTGCGGGCCCTTGATGACGCCGTAGTAGAGTTCGGAGATCGCCCCGGGGTGCGCGATGTTGGCCTGGATCTTGAACCCGCCCTCATCGGTGCGCAGCTCCTCGACGTCCTGCGCCGAGCGAAGTGCGGGAACCACGTCGCCGGGCACCATGCCCGGGCCGAGGTCCGCTTCGACCATGGGGCGTTCCAGGGACCAGAACCCGGTCTCCACCGTGAGCGGGCGCAACGTGTTGCCCTGCTCGTCGGTGAGCCAGGTTTCGGACCGGTATTCCAGGAACGGCAAGCCGTTCTGGGTGAAGCTCACGCGCTGGAAGAAGTGCTCGTCGTCGACTTCGCCTTCGCCGAGGCGGCCGGTCCCTTCCCAGGATCCGATCAACCACGACAGCGGCACCAGCTCGGGGGTCAGGTCGGTGGGAATCTCAATGGCCATCGTGTGTACTTCTTTGCTGCCGGGGGTAGGTTACTTCTGGCCCTTGAAGAGGCGCGCGACCACGAGCCCGGCGAAGCCGGCCATGCCCAGGCCCGCGAGGGTCAGCAGGGAGAGGAAGAAGATTTCAAGTCCAAGGTATTCGTTCATGGCACCATCCTAACCGCTTCGGGGCGCCGGTTGCCTCTTTCATGACGCCAGCCACGCATTGGGTGCGACACGCCGCAGCCGCTAAAGCAGCAGCAGCAACACGTACCAGGTGACCGATCCGCACACCAGCAGCGGGGCCAGCGCCGCGGCCGCCATCTGCACGGTTCCCTTGGGTCCGCCCAAGGACACCAGCATGGCCCGCGAGCCGACGACCACCAGCCCGCACGCGGCGCCCAGCACCAGCGCCGGGGCCAGCTGGACCGCCGGGTGGAGCAGGCTCGCAGCCCCGCCGGCCAGCACGGCCAGCACGAATCCCAGCGGGAAGACGATGCGGTCCGGCAAACGCAGCACCCCGGGCACCGCGGCGGCCAGGATGCTGATCCCGGCCATCAGCGCCACCGAGCGCCAGGCCGGTTCGGTGCCCAGCACCGCCCAGCCGGAGCCGAAGGCGGCGACAAGCAGGCCAAGCATGCCCACGGCTGCCGATTCCAGGCGCTTGGTGGCATCGGTGCCGCGCACCAGCTGGGTGAGGAACACCAGGATGACGCCGGCCGCCAGGGCCGGTGCCACCCATCCCAGCGAGGGACGCGGAGGGGCCCACAGGCCCAGCACCGTCGAACCGGCACCCACCAGGAAAATCACCGTGGACACCGGAAGCGGTGCCGAGAGCTTCATCAGCTTCGGCCAGCCGAGCGCGAAGGCGGCAATCAGCACCAGGGTCACGGCGGCCAGCGGCCAGTTGGTCGCGCCTTCCAGCTGGCCGGGCAGGTAGCTGGCCGTCACGAGCAGTGCCAGGGCAATGGTTCCGGTGGCCAAAACTTTGAGTCTCACAGGTTACATCCTGCCTTAACCACCCCCGGGGCCCCCATTCGGGCGCCGGGGCGCTGGGCGTGTTGCGCGGAGCGAAACATGTTCGAAACCCGTCGCAATCTATACTTCATGTTGTAAGCACCGTTTGTCCCCCCAGGGTGCGCCGCGCAGGCGGCGCCGCACGGGGACAAGCGGCAACCCAAGCACAGGGGGAGGTCCCGATGGCGATCATCGCGCTGCTGACCAACACCCCCGGCACCTCGGCCCAGATCGTCCCGTCGCTGGAGCTGCTCTCCCACCAGGTCCGCGTCCTGCCGGCCTCCGGCTCCGCGCTGCTGGCCTCCGACGGCGCCGAGGTCGTGCTGGTGGACGGGCGCAAGGACCTGGCCGGCTCCCGCACGCTGTGCCAGCTCTTGCGCACCACCGGCATCTCGGCCCCGCTGCTGCTGGTGCTCACCGAGGGCGGGATGGCGGCGATCTCCGCATCCTGGCAGGTCGACGACGTGCTGCTGGACACCGCCGGGCCCGCCGAGGTGGAGGCGCGGCTGCGCCTGGCCATCGCCCGCTCGGCACCCGCCGCGGGAGCCGCCGGCGCACCCATCCGCGCCGCCGGGGTCATCATCGACGAGGCCAGCTACACCGCCAAGGTCCACGGCACCCCGCTGAACCTCACCTACAAGGAATTCGAGCTGCTCAAGTACCTGGCGGCGCATCCTGGACGGGTCTTCACCCGCGAGCAGTTGCTGCACGAGGTCTGGGGCTACGACTACTACGGGGGCACCCGCACCGTGGATGTGCACGTGCGCCGGCTGCGCGCCAAGCTGGGCACCGACCACGAACAGCTCATCGGCACGGTGCGCAACGTCGGCTACCGCTTTGCCCCGGCGCGCCACGAAAACACCGAGGTCGTCGACGCCTAGGTGCCGCTGCGGCTATCTTAGGGATATGAACGCCGCACCGAATCCCGAAGTCAGCATCGAAGTCGTCACCGGCACCCCGGACCCGGAGGTGCTCGCCGAGCTGCATGCGCTGGTGGCTGCCGGCGAGGAAGCCGACGGCAACCCGCCGCTGAGCGAACAGACCCTGCTCGACCTGCGCACGCCCTCGGCCTCCGGGCTGCTGGTGGGGGCCTACGCCTACCTGGGCCAGGACGACGACACCGTCTCCACCGACCTGGTCGGCGCCGCGGTGGCGGTGCGCGGCACCGACGCGGCACCGGGCACCCTGGAAATGGTGGTGCACCCTTCCTTCCGCGACTCGGGCATCGCCGGGGCGTTGGTCACCGCCCTGGGGAAGAACACCGAGCTGGGCACGCTGCGGGCCTGGGCGCACGGGAACCACGAGGCCGCCGCCAAGCTCGCCGAACGCTTCGGCTACACCCCGGTGCGCGAGCTGTGGCGCATGCGCATGGTCGCCGGAACGCAGGTGCCCGCCGCCATCGTCCCTGACGGCATCACCATCCGCGCCTTCGACCCGGCCACCGACACCGCCGGCTGGGTCGCGGCCAACGCCGCTGCCTTCGTCCACCACCCCGAACAGGGTGCCCTGACGCTCGAGGACCTGGCCTCGCGCATGGCCGAGGACTGGTTCGACCCGGCCGGCTTCCTTCTGGCCGTGGACGAAGCCGGGAAGATCCTGGGCTTCCACTGGACCAAGGTGCACCCGGCGCTCTCCTCCCCCACCACCGGCGAGCACCAGGCCATCGGGGAGATCTACGTGGTCGGGGTCGTCCCCGAGGCGCAGGGCACCGGGCTGGGCAAGGTGCTCACGCTGGCGGGCATCGAGTACCTCGATTCCCTGGGCCTGGATGCGCTGATGCTCTACGTGGATGCGGACAACGCCCCGGCGGTCTCGCTCTACCGGAAACTGGGCTTCACCAAGTGGGATGTGGACGTCATGTACGCCCCGGCTTCGGTAAGGTAGTAAGCGACGCAAGGCCGCGTGCCCTTTCCGCGGCCCGCCGTGAAAGCACGCACCACCACCAATATTTCATGCTAGGGGCAACGCTCATGGATTCGCACCCACCCACCTCCTCCCTGGGCATCACCGACGTCCCGGCGGCCCGCGCCACCCAGGACCGGATCGAGCTGCCCGACTTCGAGCCCTCGCCGATCCCCGACGGCGACTTCGCCGACGACAGGTTCCTTGACCGCGAGCTGAGCTGGCTGCACTTCAACGCCCGGGTGCTGGAGCTGGCCGAGGATGCGGAAATGCACCTGCTGGAGCGGGTCAACTTCCTGTCGATCTTCTCCTCGAACCTGGACGAGTTCTTCATGGTCCGGGTAGCGGGCCTCAAGCGGCGCATCGCCACCGGCCTGGCGGTGCCCTCGGCGGCCGGGATGAGCCCCATCGACCAGCTCGAAATGCTGCTGGCCGACGCGCACGCGCTGCAGCTGCGCCACGCGAAGGTCTTCGCGCAGCAGGTCCGCCCGGCCCTGGAAATGGAGCAGATCCTGCTGGTGGGCTGGGCGGACCTGGACGAGCGGGCCCGCGAGGAGCTGCGCCGCTGGTTCGTTGACCAGGTCTTCCCGATCCTCACCCCGCTGGCCGTGGACCCCGCCCACCCCTTCCCCTACATCTCCGGGCTCTCGCTGAACCTGGCCGTGGTGGTCCGCAACCCGGTGACCGGCAAGGAGCTCTTCGCCCGGCTGAAGGTCCCGGACACCATGGCGCGGCTGATCTCCGTGGACGGGCCGCGCGCCGGGAACTCGGCGGGCCGGGTGGCGCGCTTCATCTCGCTGGAAAACGTGATCGCCGAGCACCTGGAACACCTGTTCCCGGGGATGGACATCGTCGAGCACCACTTCTTCCGCGTCACCCGCAACGAGGACCTCGAGGTCGAGGAGGACGACGCGGAGAACCTGCTCCAGGCCCTGGAGAAGGAGCTGCTGCGCCGCCGCTTCGGCCCGCCGGTGCGCCTGGAGGTCGTCGACGACATCAACCCGAACATCCGTGCGCTGCTGGTGCGCGAGCTCGGCGTCGAGGACGACGAGGTCTTCGCCCTGCCGGCGCCGCTGGATTTGCGCGGGCTGGGAGTGATCGCCAACATCGACCGCTCGGACCTGCACTTCCCCAGGCACCTGGCGCACACCTCGCGCTTCCTCAACGAGTCCGAGACCTCCAAGGCCGCGAACGTGTTTGCCGCGATGCGCCGCCGCGACATCCTGCTGCACCACCCCTACGATTCCTTTTCCACCAGTGTGCAGGCGTTCCTGGAGCAGGCTGCCAACGACCCCAAGGTCATGGCCATCAAGCAGACGCTGTACCGCACCAGTGGCGATTCGCCGATCGTGGACGCGTTGATCGACGCCGCCGAATCCGGCAAGCAGGTGCTGGCGCTGGTGGAGATCAAGGCCCGCTTCGACGAGCAGGCAAACATCTCCTGGGCCCGGAAGCTGGAGCAGGCCGGGGTGCACGTGGTCTACGGCATCGTGGGCCTGAAGACCCACTCCAAGCTCTCCCTGGTGATCCGCCGCGAGGGCGAGCGCTTGCGCCGCTACTGCCACATCGGCACCGGCAACTACCACCCGCGCACGGCCCGCTACTACGAGGACCTGGGCTTGCTGACCAGTGACGACGCGGTAGGCGAGGACCTCTCGAGGCTGTTCAACCAGCTCTCCGGGTACGCCCCGCGCTCCACCTTCAAGCGCCTGCTGGTGGCCCCGCGCTCGCTGCGTTCGGGGCTGATCGACAGGATCGAGGCGGAGATCGCCAACCGCAAGGCGGGCCTGGCTGCCCGGGTGGTCATCAAGGTCAACTCGATGGTCGACGAGGCCGTCATCGACGCGCTCTACCGCGCCTCGCAGGCCGGGGTCACGGTCGATGTCATCGTGCGCGGGATCTGCGCACTGCGCCCCGGGGTTCCGGGGCTGAGCGAAAACATCAGGGTGCGCTCGATCCTGGGCCGCTTCCTGGAGCACAGCCGCGTGTTCATGTTCCACAACGCCGGCGAGCCGATCGTCTACATCGGCTCGGCCGACATGATGCACCGCAACCTGGACCGCCGCGTCGAGGCCCTGGTCTCGCTGAGCAGCCGCGAGGACACCGCCGAGCTGGTCGCGTTGCTGGACCGCTACATGGATCCGGGCACCGCCAGCTGGCACCTGGACGCCGAGGGCCAGTGGACCCGGCACCACAAGGACGAGGACGGCGCGCCGCTGGAAGACATCCAGTCGTGGCTGATCGAGTCGCGCACCCGCCAGCGGACCGTGGTCAGGCGCTAGGGGCGTGCATTTCGTGCGTTCAAGCGATTCGGAATCCATCCGCACCGGCGACTTCGCGGTGCGGGCGGCAGGGGCCCTCATCTGGCGGGTCAACGGCGGCGGTCTCGAGGTCCTGATGATCCACCGGGACCGGTACGACGACTGGTCCTGGCCCAAGGGCAAGCTCGATCCCGGGGAGACCCTGCCCGAGTGCGCCACCCGCGAGGTCTTCGAGGAGGTCGGGCTGGACATCCAGTTGGGCATCCCGCTGCCGGCGATGACCTATGCGGTGGGCTCCGGCACCAAGGTCGTCTACTACTGGGCCGCGAAGTTCCCGGGCACCCCGCCAGTCCCGGACGGCAGGGAAACCGACGCGGTGCGCTGGGCCACCCCGAAGATGGCCCGCTCCTGGCTGACCAACCCCGGGGACCTGGAACCGCTGGAGGCGCTGGTCGCCGCGCACCTGGCCGGGAAGCTGGATACCCACCCCTTTGTGGTGGTGCGCCACGCCAAGGCCAAGCCGCGCTCCAACTGGACCCGCGAGGAGGGCAAGCGCCCGCTGGCTGCCACCGGGCAGCGGCAGGCGCTGGCCGTGGCCCGGCTGCTGGGTTCCTGGCGCCCGGCCAAGGTCGCCTCCAGCCCGTGGACCCGGTGCGTGCAGACCGTCGCGCCCTACGTGCAACAGCACCGCTTCATCGTGAAGATGCTGCCGGCGATCACCGAGCACGAGGCCCAGCGCCGCCCGGACAAGGCCCAGCGCGCCGTCGCCAAGCTGCTGGACAAGCGCCGCGCCCAGGCGGTGTGCACGCACCGCCCGGTGCTGCCGCTGGTGCTGTCCGAGCTGCGCGCCAGGATGGATTCGGCACTGTCCGCCTTCCTGCCCGAACGGGACCCGTTCCTGCGCCCCGGGGCGCTCGTCGTGGTCCACCAACCGGTCTCTGGCAAGCGCAAACTCGTCTCGGTGGAAGTTTACGACGCGTTTGAGGACTAGCGCGGACCCTTCGCGGTAGTCTCTAGGTAGGCGCCCGGACAGGCGGCGCCCCGGTTGCGTTTTTCACGGCTCAACGGTTCAAGGAGTGCATCATGGCCCGACACGATTCCCCCCCAGTCCACGGCAACGCCGGGGAAAAGATCGCGCACCAGGGGTTGCGGCTGGACCACGACGAGGACCGCGGCCGCTACAGCCTGTGGCACGGCGCCACCTACGTGGGATTCCTGGGCTACAGCGTCGAGGGAGATGTCGCCACGCTGCAGCACACCATCATCAACGAGGAATACGGACGCCGCGGCTATGCCCGTGCGCTGGTCACCCTGGTCCTGGAGGACATGCGCGCCCGCAAGCTGAAGATCGTCCCGGAGTGCTCCTACGTGCAGGACTACCTGCGCCGCTACCCGGAGTACAACGACCTGCTGGTCTGAGCCCCCTTTCCGTAACGATTTGGCCGCGCCGGGCCGAAATCCCTCGAACGGACGGACTTTGTCTCAATGGGTTGATACATTGAGACAAAGATCCAACCAAAGGGGTTCCTCATGATGGCCGCGCTCACCGCCATCGGTTCCGGCCTGGCCATCTCGGCGGCACTGCTCTATGTGCTGCTGCGCTTCCTGGTCGCCGAGCCCAACGCGTCCAACGCCACCGCCGCAATCTCACGCCACGCCTTCTGGACCGCGCTGATCGCCTTTCTCGCCTCCGGAACCTCCGGGCTGTCCAACCTGTGGGCCAACCCCGGCGAAAACCTGCTCCGCGAGACCGGCTCCGCGGGCACCAGCGTCCCGACGCTCATCATGCATGCCGCCGCCCCGGGGCTCTGGCTGGGCATCGTCTACGTGCTGGGCCAGTTCACCTGGCCGCGGCACCTGAAGCCCGTGCGCGCCGCCTCGCTGGAGGTGCGCCGGCTCAAGACCCTGGTCCCGCGGTTCCTCGCCGGATTCCTTCTTCTGTGCACCATCATCAGCACCGTGCTCATCATCGTGGCCTGGAACGATCCCGGGGCCCCGGACCGGGTGGGCAACCAGGACTCCACCGGCATCGAACTGCCAATCTACGCCGGGGACACCGACGCGTACGGCAACCCCATCGACACGGACGGCAACCTGCTGGACCTCGATCACCCCGAGGAGTACCTCACCGAAGCCGAGGCCGACGCCGCCGCCAACGAGCCGGCCACCTGGCCCATCAACGGAACCCGGCCCGGCACCCTCGTGGGCCCGTACCTGCTCGGCGGGCTCGGGCTGGTGCTGCTCTCATCCCTGGGCGCGGCCACCGCGGTCGTCCGCCGCCCGCCGCTGGACTCCCTGGACGCCGGGGACAACGCGGTGCTGCGCTCCATCTGGATCAACCGGCTGCTGCGCACCACGATCTTCGCCGTCACCGGCTTCGGCATGGCCGCCCTGGGCTACATCACCGAGGGCATGCGGGCCCGCGCGGACTGGGCCATGCCCCTCGGCGACGCCGGCTACCACTTCGATTCAACGGCCCAGGACCAGGCCAACGCGCTCAACGGCATCGCCACGCTCTGGATGCTGCTGGTGCTGGTGCTCATCGTGGCCTTCGGGCCGCCGAAGCTGGCCGCCTCGGCCCAGTTCACCGGCCGCCGGCCCGGCGCCCCGTCCGCGTCGTATTCCCAGGGCCGGGATTTCCTGCTGCTGGCCCAGGGCGCCTCGATCGTCGCCGTGGCGATGCTCGGGTCGATCCCGGCGTGGACCGCCGAATCCGGCACCACTTCCCTGGACGAACTGGCCTCGATCGCGCTGACCATGCTGCTGGCCATCGCCGGATACTTCCTGCTCCAGGCCCTGGTGGCCTGGATCGTGTCCCGCCGGCTGGGCAGCGGTGTTCTCCTGAATCGGCCGCGCACCGACCTGCTGCCCACCTGGTTCGTGATCGTGCTGTGCCTGGCCGCGACCACGGGCGTGGCGAGCATCGCCACGTTCCTGCTCACCGGACCGCCGGCGCTTGCCGCCGCCGCCTGGTGGCTGCTGGGCATCCTGCTGCTGGCCGCGGCGCTCGCCCGGGGCCTGTACCGCATGGCAGCACGCCGCCCGGTGCTCCGCGGAGCCAGCGGCGCCGAAGACCGGCAGCTGCGCGTGCTGGTGGCCCAGCGCGGGGCCCGCACCTTCGGCGGGGTCTCGTTCATCATCGCGGGCATCCTGGGCACCCCCGGATACTGGGTCACAACCGACTTCGGCCAGGTGGCGGATTCGTTCCAGGACCCGGCTCCCTCCGGCTTCCAGGTCACCTGCCTGGTGCTCGGGGCGGTGCTGTGCCTGCTGCCGGCCTCCACCGCCTACCGCACCGCGCGCTTCGACGCCCCGGTCCCAAGCCCGAGCAACCATTGAGCGCCCTGGTCACCGTCGATTTGCGCGACGCCACTCCCCCGTTCGAACAGATCCGCACGCAGATCGCCTCGCTGATCGCCGTGGGGCAGCTGGCCGACGGCTCGCGCCTGCCCACCGTCCGGGCCCTGGCCTCGGACCTCGGCGTGGCCACCGGAACCGTGGCCCGGGCCTACAAGGAGCTCGAGGCGCTGGGGCTGATCGAGTCCCGGCGCCGGCTCGGCACCGTGGTGACCCACACCCCGTCGGGCAGCAAGCTGGAAGCCGAGGTGGAGATCCGGCTGCGGATCACCGAACTCATCGCCGCCTCGCGCGCCGCCGGCATCGAGGATGCCACCCTGCTCTCGCTGGTCCAGGGACGGCTGCGGGCCACCGACCGGGCCTGATTCCAGGGGGGCAACGCACGGGTGCGGGGCCCTCCGCGGCCCTGCCCGCGGCGGGTCCCTTCGTGGTGATCATGAGCGCATTTCCGGTGTCCGGGGCCAGTCGTTTCCCCCCGACCCGCGTGCCCGCGGCTAGACTGATGCGGTGACGATTCCAACTCCTTACGAAGACCTGCTGCGTGACGTCCTGGCCCATGGCACCGCCAAGGGCGACCGGACAGGCACCGGAACCTCGAGCGTTTTTGGCCGACAAATGCGCTTTGACCTCTCCGAATCCTTCCCGCTGATCACCACCAAGCGGGTGCACTTCAAGTCCGTGGCCGTGGAGCTGCTGTGGTTCCTGCGCGGGGACTCGAACACCGCCTACCTGCGCGAGAACGGCGTGAAGATCTGGGACGAGTGGGCCGACGCGAACGGCGAGCTCGGACCGGTCTACGGGGTGCAGTGGCGCTCCTGGCCCACCGCGGATGGGCGCCACATCGACCAGATATCCCAGGTCGTGGAATCGCTGCGCGCCAACCCGGACTCGCGCCGGCACATCGTCTCGGCCTGGAACGTGGCCGAGATCGAGAACATGGCACTGCCGCCCTGCCATGCGTTCTTCCAGTTCTACGTGGCCGACGGCAGGCTTTCCTGCCAGCTCTACCAGCGCAGCGCCGACATGTTCCTGGGCGTCCCGTTCAACATCGCCTCCTACGCGCTGCTGACCTGCATGGTGGCCGACCAGCTCGGCCTGGAGCGCGGCGAGTTCGTCTGGACCGGCGGGGACACCCACATCTACGACAACCACGTCGCGCAGGTCGCCGAACAGCTAACCCGGGAACCCTACCCGTACCCGCGCCTGCGCATCACGCGCACCCCCGATTCGATCTTCGACTACACGCTCGAGGACTTCGTGATCGAGGATTACCAACACCACCCGACGATTAAGGCCCCCATCGCCGTATGAGCAACCCAAACCAAGGCGCCGGACACCGCGCCGAAACCACCGCCCCCGAACGCATCGGCATGATCTGGGCCGAGGCCGCGGACGGCGTCATCGGCGCCAACGGCTCCATGCCGTGGTCCCTGCCCGAGGACCTGGCCCACTTCAAGGCCACCACCAACGGCCACCCGGTGATCATGGGCCGGAAGACCTGGGAGTCGTTCCCGGAGAAGTTCCGCCCGCTGCCCGGGCGCACCAACATCGTGATCACCCGCGATGCCGCACGCCACGAAGCGCTGCGCAGCGCCGGGGCCGTGCCCGTGGCCACCGCCGAGGAGGCCCTGAAGGCCGCCCGCGCGGCCGAGGGCGCACAGGAAATCTGGGTCATCGGCGGCGGGGAGATCTACTCGATATTCGCCGGCCGGGCCCACCTGGCAGTGAAGACCGTGATCAATGCCTCCCCGAAGGGCGACACCAAGGCCCCGGCGCTGGACAACGGCTGGAGCAAGTCGCTCTCGGAACCGGATGCCGGATGGCTCACCGCGGCCAACGGCACCCAGTACCGCGTCGAGGCGTGGGAGCAGAAGTCATGAAGGACGCCATCAAGGCGCTGAAGACCAGCCCCGAGGGCCTCTTCGTGCTCGGCTACATGCTCTTCCCGCTCTTCGCGCTGATCTTCGCCGGGCTGGGCCTGTTCATGGTCCTGACCGGCTCCAAGATCATGGGACTGGTGCTGCTGCTGGTGTTCACCCAGATCTTCGCGTTCGGCTCGCTCAAGCTGGTGGGCATGCGCAAGGCGCTGCTGGCAGACGGCGGCAAATAGTCCGGCCGTTCGACCGGCCCGCCGGCCGAACACCACCGAACGCCCCCGCACGGACGTTGCTCCGGGCCGGGGCGTTCGGCGTTTATCGGGCCCATGCGCCGTTCGGCCTTGGCACGTAACCGAATCCCCGCGCGGGCCCGGCACCCCTTAAGCTTGAACCATGACTTCTTCCGTTGGCTTTGTCGGTTACCGCGGCATGGTCGGCTCCGTCCTGATGCAACGCATGCAGGACGAGGGCGACTTCGCGAACCTCGACCCCGTGTTCTTTTCCACCTCCAACGCCGGCGGCGCGGCCCCGGCCTTCGCCGAAGGCGCACCCGCCCTGCAGGACGCCTACGACCTGGACACCCTGGCCAAGCTGCCGATCATCGTCACCGCCCAGGGCGGGGACTACACCTCCGCCGTGCACGGGGACCTGCGGGCGCGCGGCTGGGACGGGCTGTGGATCGACGCGGCCTCCACGCTGCGCATGAACGACGACTCGGTGATCGTGCTTGACCCGGTCAACCGCAACGTCATCGACAAGTCGCTGGGCGACGGCACCAAGGACTTCGTCGGCGGCAACTGCACCGTCTCCTGCATGCTCATGGGCCTGGGCGGACTGTTCACCAACGGGCTGGTCGAGTGGGGCACCTCGATGACCTACCAGGCGGCCTCCGGCGGCGGCGCGCGGCACATGCGCGAACTGCTGACCCAGTTCGGCGACATCAACTCCCACGTCGCCTCCGAGCTCGACGACCCGGCCTCCGCGATCCTGGAGATCGACCGCAAGGTCCTGGCCGCGCAGCGCGGCGGCCTGGACGCCACCCAGTTCGGCGTGCCGCTGGCCGGCTCGCTGATCCCCTGGATCGATGCGGACCTGGGCAACGGGCAGTCCAAGGAAGAGTGGAAGGCCGGGGTGGAGACCAACAAGATCCTGGGCAACACCGAGGCCAACAAGGTCGTCGTCGACGGTTTGTGCGTGCGCATCGGCGCCATGCGCTCGCACTCCCAGGCGCTGACCCTCAAGCTCACCGAGGACCTGTCGGTGGCCGAGATCGAGAAGCTGCTGGCCAACGACAACGAGTGGGCCAAGGTCGTGCCCAACACCAAGGAAGCCACAGTCGACGCGCTGACCCCGGTCGCCGCCTCAGGCACCCTGGACATCCCGGTGGGCCGCATCCGCAAGCTGGAAATGGGCCCGACCTACATCTCGGCGTTCACCGTGGGCGACCAGCTGCTCTGGGGCGCCGCCGAGCCGCTGCGCCGCATGCTGGCCATCGCCCAGGGCCGGCTCTAGCCCCGGGCACCGGCCCCGCGGGCCGAAGACCCACGGCCGGCCGTTGCCCCCGTCCCCCTGGTTGCAGGGGGACGGGGGCGGCGGCCGGCTTTTTCATGCCCGCGGCGCCCCGCCTTCCTCGTCCGCCGCGGCCGTGTCACCTTTCCCCCGACCGGGCGGCTCAGCCGTTGCGGAAATCCAGGTAGGCCTGCAGCGCACGCCCGATCGCTGCCCCGTTGCGGGCCGATGTCACCGGGACAAAGAGCGAGCTTTGCGCGCGCAGGCTCCGCCCGCGGCCCTCCACGCCCCAGGTGCCCACCACGTGCCCGGAGGAGACCACGGTGCGCAGGAAGATCCCGTTCTTCCCCGGGGTCACTGCCTGGGCGTGTTCGGGGGCAAGCGCCGCCGAACGGTCCTTGTAGCCCAGCAGCAATTCGTCGAAGCCCGGCAGCGCCAGCGTCCCGCGGGCCCCGCGCAGGCCCGCCCAGCGGTTGGCATGCACCTCGGCACAGTGGAAGACCTCCCCGCCCAGCGAGCGCCCGGGCAGTTCCTGCTGCTGCGCGGCGAGGGCCGCACGCACCGGAGCCAGCGGCAGGCCGAGCCACCAGGCGCAATCGGCTGCCGTCGCCGGCCCGTGGGAGCGGATGTACGTCCCCACCAGCAGCCGCAGCGCCGCCTCGGGGTCCGCGTGCCCGGCGGGCCCGCGGCCCGCAATCCACTGCTCGGTGGCCATGAACAGCTGGCGGGTGCTGCTTCCCGGCTCCATCGGGCCCTGCACGATCACCCCGCGCAGGCTCACCGCCACGATCAGGTGGTAGCCGCGCTGCCCGGCGGTGCTGGACCCTGCCTGGGCAAAGGCGGCGAGCAACTCGGCACGGGTGGCCCCGGCGCCGGAGCAGCGCTCGCGCGCCACCTCGGCCAGGCGCGCGATTTCGGGTTCGGTGATGTTTTCCGCCGCCCGGGTCCCCGCCATCGAGGCGTCCATCCGCGGTCCGGTGACCGCGAGCAGCGTGGCATGCAGTGCCGGGGAGATGAGCATCAGCGTGCCGCGGGCGCCCCAGCAGCGGATGACCGAGCCGTCGGCCAGGGCCGCGTGGATGTCGCTGAGCCCGGCCCCGGGCAGCCGCACCCCCACGGCCCAGCATCCCTGCGGCAGATCCTGGGCCTGGATCATGCCCATCCCGGATACGACCTCGGCCGGACTGGCGGCCGCCGACGCCGCGGTGGCCAGCGGAAGATGCGGCAGCAGGCCCTGCGCGGCCAGGCGCATGTGGGCGACGGCGGTGCGCTGCGGGCTGCTGAGCTTGATCGGGTGCGGTGCCATGGTGCACCCCACGATTCCCTACAGGGCGCAGCCGATCAAGAGCGGTTCGTTGTGCAGCTCGATGCCGAAGCGCTCCAGCACCCCGGCGCGCACCGCGCGGGCGATGGCCAGCACGTCGGCGCTGGAGGCGTGTCCGCGGTTGGTGATGGCCAGGGTGTGCTTGGTGGACAGCGCCGCCCGCCCGCCGGCCAGCGCTTCCCCGGCGGTGCCTTCCAGGCCGAAGCCCTTGGCGAAGCCGGCCTTGTCGATCAGCCAGGCCGCCGAGAGCTTGACCAGGCCCGGGGTGTCCACCGGGAAGTTCGGGGCCCCGGCGGGCAGCGAGTCGAGCACCGCGGCCGGCACGATCGGGTTGGTGAAGAAGGATCCGGTGGAGTAGGTGTCGCGGTCCGCGGCGTCCAGCACCATGCCCTTGGAGGCACGCAGGGCCAGCACCGTGGCGCGCACCGCCGCGGCGTCGGCGCGTTCGCCCGCCGCCACGCCCAGGCTGCGGGCCAGCTCCGCATAGCGGATCGGCGCGGAATCGGCCCGGCGCTGCAGGGCGAAGGCCACCGAGAGCACCACGTATTGCGGGGAGCCGTTGGCGGTGGTGCGCTTGAGCAGCGAGTCGCGGTAGCCGAACCCCAGCCCGGCATTCCCGAAGTGGGTGGTGGTGCCGGTGGCGCGCTCGTAGACCTTGGCCTCGAGCAGCGTGTGGGCGACCTCGGAGCCGTAGGCGCCGACGTTCTGCACCGGGGTGGCTCCGGCCGATCCGGGGATCCCGGACAGGGCCTCGAGCCCGGAGAGCCCCGCGGCCAGGGTCTGGGCGACCGCGTCGTCCCACGGGTGCCCGGCGGCGATGTCCACGCGGATGCGCCCGTCGGAGAGCTCCTTGCCGATCGCCACCCCCCGGTTGGCGATCTGCAGCACCGTGCCGGGGTACCCGGCGTCGTCGATGACCAGGTTCGAGCCGCCGGCAACGATCAGCAGCTCTTCCCCTGCCGCGTCGGCGGCGGCCACCGCGGCGGTGATCCGTTCCTCGGTGTCGGCGCGGACGAAGGCGTCGGCGGGGCCGCCGACGCCGGTGGTGGTCAGGGGTGCGAGCAGCTGGGTGTTCACGGTGGTTTGCGCCTTAGGGTTCGGTGGTGTTGGTTGCGGGTGCCGGCACGGCGGCCTTGCGGGGGCCGGCGGCCGGGGCCAGGAAGAAGGAGAGGACCACGAGGATGCCCACGTAGCCCAGGGCATGCAGCAGCCCGACACGGTCCGCCAGCAGGCCCAGCAGCGGGGGCCCGCCCAGGAACGCGCCGTAGCCGATGGTGGAGACCACCGAGACCCGGGCGGCGGCGCGCATCGGGTCGTCCGACGCCGCGGTCATGGCCACCGGGAAGCTCAGCGCCACCCCCAGGCCCCAGAACACCAGGGCCGCGAAGGCCGTGTGCAGGGAAGGGCCGAAGACGAAGAGCAGCAGTCCGGCCAGGGTGGACGCCGCGGAGATCCGGATGACCACCACCCGGCCCAGCCGGGCCAGGACGAACCCGCCGCCGAGCCGGGCCAGGGTCATCGCGGTGACGAAGACCCCGTAGCCGATGGCGCCCACGGAGTTGATGGCCCCGTAGCCGTCGGACAGGGCCAGGGCGACCCAGTCCCCCGCCGCGCCCTCGGCCAGCGCCATGCCCAGCACCAGCACGCCGAGCACCAGCGTGCGCGGTTCGCGCCAGGCGTCGGCCAGCAGCGACTTGTTGGAATGCCCGGACCCGGCGTTGGAGGCGTCGGGCCTGAAGGTCCTGGTGCCGAGGTGGATGATGGCCAGCACGGCCACGGACATGGCCGCGAAGTGCCAGGAAATGCTCAGGTGCAGCGCGGCACCCAGTGCCCCGGCCGCTGCGCCCAGCACGGTGCCCACGGAGAAGAAGCCGTGCAGCACCGGCATGATCGGCACGCCCAGGGCCCGTTCCATGGCCGCGCCCTGGACGTTGGAGGACACGTTCCAGGCGGCGTTGCCGGCGCCCAGCAGTCCCAGCGCGGTGCCCGTGAGCACCAGCGAGTGCAGCCCCGCCGCCGCGACGCCCACCACGGCAAGTGCCACGGCGGTCAGCGAGGCGGCGAGCACCAGGGTCCGCTTGGAACCCAGGCGCATGACCACGAATCCGGAGACCGAGACCGAGGCGAAGGACCCGGCCGTCATGCACAGCAACAGCAGGCCGACCTCGCCGTGGCTCAGCCCCAGCGCGTCGCGCACCGAGGGCAGCCGGGAGACCAGCGTGGCGAGCATCAGCCCGGAGGCCAGGTACAGTGCCAGCACCCCGTTGCGCCAGGGCATGACCTCGGGGTTGCCCCGGCGCCCGGGGGCGGGCGCTGCGGAATCCGGTGCTGGTTTCAGAGCTGCACCACGGCCTGGGCCTTGATCAGGACCTTGGTGCCCTCGACGCTGACCACCAGGTCCACGCGGGCGGTGCGGGCCTCGGCGTCCAGCGCGCCGATGGTGCCGGCGATCTCGATGGCGGTGCCGGCGGCGTCGGACGGGTTGGTGCCGGCCGGGTCCGCGACGGGGACGGGCTTGGTGAAGCGGGTCTGGTAGTCGACGATGGCACCGGGATCCTGCGCCCAGTCGGTGACCAGCTGCACCGCGGCCCCCATGGTGAACATGCCGTGGGCGATGACCCCGGGCAGCCCGACCTCGGTGGCGAAGCGCTCGTTCCAGTGGATGGGGTTGAAGTCCCCCGAGGCCCCGGCGTAGCGCACCAGGTCCGCGCGGTTCACGAAGACGGTGGTGGAGCCGATCTGCTGGCCCTTTTCAAGGGTGTCGAAGTCGATCATTACTGGTCCTCTCCGCGTACCAAGATGGAGGAAACGGTGGTGGCGACCTTCTGGCCGTCGGTGGTGGCGATCTCGGCGCGGGTGCTGATCATGGCCCCGCCGCCCATGGCGCGCACGGTGTCCACGTGCAGTTCGGCGACCAGCTGGTCCCCGGCCACGATGGGGCGGTGGTGGGTGAAGCGCTGGTCGGCGTGCACCACGCGGGAGAAGTCGATGCCGCTGTCGGGATCGTTGACCAGCAGCGCGTCGGCGCGTTGGGCGACGATGATCGCGAAGGTCGGCGGGGCCAGCAGATCGCCGTGGCCCAGCTCGGCCGCGGCGTCTAGGTCGTAGTGGGCCCGGTGGGTGGCCTTCACGGCGGCGGCGAATTCGCGGATCTTTTCGCGGCCCACCGCGTAGGGCTCCTGGGCCGGGTAGACCCGGCCTGCCAAGTCGGGGTTGATGCTCATCGGTTGTGCCGCTCCTGTGTGGGACGAGTGCTGATGCTGGGGGTGGAAGTTGTGGGGCCCGGGGTCCGGCTAGGGGGTGTCCCCGGGGGTGGTGTTGTTGCGCTTGCCGCGCTTGGGCGGCCGGGGCCGGACCAGTCCCTGGGAGACGCGCCAGGCCCTGGCGTCGCGGGCGCGGATCCCCATCCCGATCATGTGCGCCACCAATCCGATGCCGATGATGCCCATGGCCGTGTACATCAGCGGCCGGTTGTGCGTGTTGGCACCGATCAGGGCCAGGACGATGCCCGTGCCGGAAACCACCATCGACCCGATGGCCAGTTTCTTGTACAGTCCGGAAGAAGCTTCCCAGGGGGTATTGGTCATGCTCCAATCCTAATTCAGCGCCGCAAATCGGCTTAGAACAGTGCGCCCTGGACCGGTGGCGACTGTGTCACATGTTCGCCCGGTGCCAGCTTGCGCCCCTTCAGCAGTGCCGCATTGGCCACGAACAGCTCCGGTTGCCCGTCCAGTTCCACGCCCAGCACCTGCCCGGAGACCCCGGCCACGTAAAAGCCGTGGGATCCCTCGGCCAGGTTCCCCGGGTAGGGCTGCAGCCGGTGGGCGTCGAACCCGGCCAGCAGGACCTGTCCCTGGGGCGGCCGGTTCCAGGTCTCCTCGACGGCGCGGGAACCGGCCAGGGTCCCGGGGTCCAGCTGCGCCAGCAGGGTGCGCGCGGCCTCGGCCCTGGACGCGTTGAGCGCATCGAGATCCGCGGTGGTCACGTGGTGTTCCAGCAGGCCGCGGGCCTTGGAGCTGGCCCTGACCTGTTGGGTGAATCCGAGCTCGCGGGTCACCAGGTCCTCGAGGTTGCGCACCGAGACCCCGTCGGGGCACCAAGCGACATAGCGGGCGCTGATCGCGCCCTGTTCGGCCAGGCGCCGCCATTTGCTGGGGTTCGCGGCCGTGCCGACCTTGGTGGTTCCCTGGGCGAATGTCGCCACGTAGAGCCAGTGCGGCTGGTCCAGGTAGTCGCGCAGGCCCGGGGAAGCGCGGCCCGTGCGGTGGAATTCATGCATCGGCCGGGATTGGTCGGCGGCCTCGCAGGGGGCGCACTGGGTGCCGCGGGCAATCAGCGAGCCGGTCGGGCAGGGCACCAGGGTGCGGTGGGTCCTGTCCTTGATCAGTTGGTGGCCCAGGCACCAGCGGCCGGGCAGCACCGTGAAGCCAAGCCGGGTTCCCGGTTCCAGCACCACGTCGCCGGCCTGAAGGCTCTCGTCATCGAGCACCAGCGACGGGGTTCCGGGTTCCGAGGGCCAGCGGATCCCGCGGCAGAGCAGGGCGGGGGCTTCCACCTCAGTCGTGCAGTGCCCCGGCGACCGCGGCGGTGGCGTGCAGCCAGGCCCGGCGCGTTGCCGGACGCAGTCCCTCGAAGCGGATCTGTCCCTTGACCAGTGCCGCGTCGTAGGGAACGGTGACCACGGAGCGGGCCAGGCGGCCGAAGCCGTGGGCGATGCGGTCAAGCTGTTCGCTGTTGCCGTGGGGCTGGTGCTGGGAAACGATGACGACGGCGTTCTGGGCCAGCTCCTTGTAGTGCCCCCCGCGCTTGGCCAGGGCCTCGAGCAGCAGGGCGCCGGCCTCGGCATGCTCCTCCACGGTGGTGCTGGCGATGACCAGCTGGTCGGTGTGGTCGATCATGCGCATCCAGCGTTCGGCAGACTCGTCGTTGCCGGAGTCCATGATGGTCAGCGCGAAGAATCGCGAGGCTATCGAGTGCAGCGCGTCGAAGTCCGCGGCGTTGACGAATTGCTCGCTGGCCAGCAGCGTCGGGTCGGTGCGCAGGACGCTGTAGCAGTCTTCGGGCTGGTAGTGCGTGTAGTTGTGGATGACCGGGTCCCCGACTTTCACGTCCTTGAGCCGCGGTGCGGCGGACAGCAGGTCCATGGAGTGGGCGGCGTGCGGCCCCTGGACGGTGCGCCAGCCCAGCGTTCCGCGGGTTCCGTTGTTGTCCCAGACCAGGACCGGGTCGCCGGTGTTGCGGCCAAAGACCGCCGACAGCAGCACGGCGGTGGGGGTCTTGTTGGCTCCGCCCTTGCCGTTGACCACGGAGATGGTCTTGGATTCGGTGAGCCGGGTGCCGACGATGCGGCGCCATTTGCGTTCCTCGACTTCCTCGGCAGAGGGTTCCATGTTGAAGCCCAGGCGCGTGAGGAAGCCGCGGAAACCGCGTTCGGCACGGAACGTGGTCTCGTCCTCGGGCCGCAGGAACGTGTCGCGGGTCCCGGCCGCCGGGTTCATCTCGCGGAAGGCCTGGCGGCGGCCTTCGGGCGTTGTGAGGTCCTCGGCCGGTGCGGAGGCGTCCGCTGCCTCGGCCGAGGTCGCGGCGGGCACTGCGGGGTTGGCGGCCTTGGGTTCGGCCGGCTTCGGGGCAACCGGCTTGGGCGCAGCGGGCTTGGCGGTTCCCGTCGGCGTCGCAGGCTTGGCCGGTGCAGCTGCAGGCTTGTTGTCGGTCGCGACCGCCGGCTTGGCAGGAGTTGTCGCGGGCTTCGCGCCCGGCGTGGCGGCCGCGGGAGCCGGCTTTGCCGCGGAAGGTGCGGGCTTGGCCGCCTCGGCAGCCGGTTTCGCTGTGGCTGCGGCCTGTGCGGGCTTTGGTGCCACGGGAGCCGGCTTTGCCACGGGGGCGGCCGCCGGCTTGGCAGCTTCCGGCTTCGCAGCCGGGGCCGCGGGCTTGGCCGGTGCGGCGGCTGCAGCAGGTTTCGGGGAAGCGGCAGCTGCGGGCGCCGGTGGCTTGGCGGCGCTTGCGGCGGGGGCCGCGGGCTTGGCCGGTGCAGCGGCGCCGGGCTGCGCCTCGGCCTTGGGCGGCACGGCCTTGGCCTGCGGCGCCTTTGCGGCTGCTGGAGCCGGGGCTGCTGGTTTGGCGGCGGGCTTGGCACTTGGCGGCGCCGATGCGGCGGCAGCGGGCTTGTTCACGCTCTTGGTGTCGTTGCCGCCCGTTTCCCGGGCCGGCGCGGCGGCTGCGGGAGCGGGTTTTGCCGGAGCTGGCTTCGGTTGCGGCTTCGCGGGGGCCGGTGCGCTCGACGCGGCCGTCGGTGCGGTCTTGGCTTTTGCGGCGTCCGCGGTGTTGACCGGGCTGGCAGGTCCGGGCTTGGTGGTTGCAGCCGGGGATCCTTCGAGGCCGGATTCGGGAACGGCATCGAATTCGTCCAGCACCCGGGGCTTTTCCGCGGTCTTCTTCGCTTCGTCCTTGGCCTGTTCCTGCGCTGCAACTTCGGCTTGGCGGGCGCGCCGCAGGGAAGCACGGGTCGGGAACTCTTGGTTGAAGTCCGCTTTCGGCATGTGCTTCGTCCTCTCCTGGAGATTCATGGTCGTCGAGAGCGAATCACCCCAACGAGTCCAACCTTCCAGGTCGGGCACGCATGATTGCGGCTTTCGCACTTCGTCCATCTTATCGGGCAACCCACGTGAACCGCCGGATTGAGTCGGCTTGATCACAGACGCCACCAAAGTAGGAAATGGTATGTGTCGTGGTTAGCCTTGGAGATGGAAGCTCGCGTTGACCTAATGGGGAGCCCGGGACATTGAACGAACAGGATCTCTCTTGGACTTTTTCACCACGGCTTTGGACTCGCTAAGCGCCTTCATCTTCGCTGCTGCCGGAAACCCCCTGTCGTACTTGATGATTTTCCTGTTTTGCGCGATTGACGGCTTCTTCCCGCCGGTGCCCAGCGAATCGCTGGTCGTTGCGTTGGCTTCCCTGGTGCCGACCCACGGAAATCCGAATCCCTGGCTGCTGGGGCTGGTCGCCGGCCTGGGCGCCTTCGTCGGCGACAACGTGGCGTACCTGATCGGGCGCAGCATCGGAACCGACAGGTTTGCGTGGATGCGCCGCAAGCGGCTCCAGCACGCCTTTGCCTGGGCCGGGTACGAATTGCGGCTTCGCCCCGTATCCCTGATCCTGGTTGCCCGGTTCGTTCCCATCGGTCGTGTCGCAGTGAACCTGGTGGCCGGAGCCACGGGTTTCCCGCGCCGGACCTTCGTCATCCTGACGTGCTTCTCCAGCCTCGGCTGGGCGACCTATTCCGTTCTCATCGGCGTCCTGGCCGGCCGGTGGTTCGAGGAACACCATCTTCTGGGCATGGCGGTCGCAGTCGCGGTGGCCATCGGACTTGGCATCCTCATCGACCGGATCGTTTCCAAGGTCAGCGGGAACACGTCGCTGCGCAAATAGACTGCGCCGGAGCAAAACAAAAACCGCGGTTGGACCCTTGTCTGGGACCAACCGCGGTTTTTTATCGAGCCCCCCACCGGAATCGATCCGGTGACCTCGTTCTTACCAAGAACGCGCTCTACCACTGAGCTAGGGGGGCAACGAGAAAATACTCTACCCAATGAACGACATAAAATGCACATCGAAAACCTCGGACATGACCAACGCCACATCTTGGCGTCCTTCAGCGCACGCTTCCGCTCCCCCGAAAGGCGCAGCTCCTCCATGCGGCCCCGCAGCAGCGGGGGGCCGCGCCGCCCCCGACTCCGGGATGCGGGTCAGTTTTCGGGTGCCTTGCGACGCCCGGCCTTCAGCAGCTCAAGTGCGACAGGGACGAGCGAGATGAGCACGATCACGATGAAGATGACATCTATGTTTTCGCCGACCCACTCGTATTGACCCAACCAGAAACCCAGAAGTGTCACCCCGACGCCCCACAGCAGGGCTCCCAAGAGGTTGTAGAGCACGAAAACGCGGTACCGCATGTGTGCCACGCCTGCGATGACCGGGACGAACGTCCTGACGATCGGAACGAATCGGGCAAGCACCACGGCCCTCCCGCCGAAGCGTTCGAAGAAGATGCGCGCATTGTCGACGTATTCCTTGCGGAAGAGCCTCGAATCGGGCTTCTTGAAGATTGCGGGGCCGGCCTTGCGGCCGATAAGGTATCCGGTTTGGTCACCAGCGAAGGCCGCAATGAAGATCAGCAGCGCAAACAGCGGCAGGCTGACATCCAGGGCGCCGGTAGCGACCAGAAGCCCCGCGGTGAAAAGCATGGAATCACCCGGCAGGAAGAAACCAACCAGCAGTCCGGTCTCCGCAAACACGATGCCGCAAATCAGCAGGATCACCCACGGGCCCAAGGCGGGATTCCGCAGGAATACGTCGGGGTTTAGCCAGTCCGGCAGGAAGCTCGCCGACACCGGCCGCACCGCAATCGCTGCCAGTGTCGCGTGCACATCAAGAAAGGGAATCACCGATAAAACCCTACGGCACCGGGTTCTCCCCGGACAGGATTGACCCCGGCGCGCACCGGTTTCCCAGCGAATTCACGGCCTGCACGCGGAAACGTCCCGTGGGGCCGGACAACGGGCGCCGGCACTGCGTCGTTCCATCGCCTCTGGATCAACCGCGCCGCCCAAAAAGGCACCATGCCGGACGGGCATCAGTCACGGTCATTGCAGCTCCTGTGCTCAAAGCCTCGTTGAGCGCCACCACTGCGGTATTTTCTCCGCCTGGATTCCTTGATCTCGGGCGGACGGGCGTTCCCCGCCTGGCCGACCACAGCCAAGCAATGCCCGCATCGCCAACCCAGCCGAACGGTGCGTCGAATTTCAGCGGTTCGGCCGCATGGAAATGGCCAGTGGCCCGCTGATCCAACGGCGGCCACACCCGGGCTGCTTTTGGACACAAAAAACCCCGGAAACCTTGGGGTTTCCGGGGCCATTCTTGTGTAGCGGCTCCGGGACTCGATCCCGGGACCTCACGATTATGAGTCGTGCGCTCTAACCAGCTGAGCTAAGCCGCCACGAATGGTAAGACCCGCGTCCGCGTCAGGTTCCCTTGCGGGCTGACTCAGGCGCGGGCCATTCCATTCAGAGCCCCCCACCGGAATCGATCCGGTGACCTCGTTCTTACCAAGAACGCGCTCTACCACTGAGCTAGGGGGGCAACGAGTAAGAACTCTACCAGCAATTTTCGACGCTGTGAAATCGGAATGGCACTTTGTGATCGACCGCACAAAATCCATTGAAAACGGCACGTCAGGGTGTTACTCACCCAAAATCTCAGTGACGCAATTCACCGAATGATCGGTGCGGGGTGATGGCGCGGAATGCTCCGGTTCCAGTGATGCCGGCAACGGTGGCCCAAGGTGTCGCCTCGGAGCACGGTGGCCGGGAGGCCCACTCATGCGGCGGTCCCGAAACGTGCCTGGCTCCCCTTCGGCATTCTCCCCGCGTCGGGACTGGTTGCCATTGGCGGAAACGGTCGGGCCCGGGCTCCGGGTTGTTGGGCCGCTGCATGAATGGGCCCGCTGAAGCCTTCGGAACCGCCGGGAACCGTCCGGGCGGGCTCACCTTCCGGAAGCTCCGTGGGTTCCTCTCGGGAGCCGAGGCAACAGAAAAGTGGACGAGCACTCGCGCAGGGATCCCGCAAACACCCATACGTGCAACCCGCTTTGGCGGGAGCTGAGGGGTCCCGCCGCGCGCACCGCGGCAGCCGCGCCGGCAGTGCTCCCGTCTCGGATCGGCGATCCGTCGCCGGCCACCTCGCGGGCCCCTCCCCCAATGGCAGGCAGGGGCCGCTGCGCCCCCGCCAAGGCGGCCGTGGGCCGGGAACGGCCTCCGGGGCCGGGGCCATCGTCCGGGGCTTCCTGGCTGCCGCGCACTGCACGTCCCGGTCTCCCGCGGGGTCGGCACGATCTCGCCGCCGGGAAATCAGCCGCTTCCGTGACGGCGCCTTCCCTGTTCGCATGGCACCCGGGGTGCAGGTGCTCACCCAGGGGCACGCTCGCATCGGGTTCCAGGCCTGCGGGGTCCTCGGCGCACGGCCGGTGACGGGCCAGACCCGTAACGGGGCCGGGGGCCCGGGAAAAGCAAAACCCCCGGCGGGAGTGCCCCTCCCTTTTACGGAAGGACACCCCTCACCGGGGGTCTTGGCTGTTTAGTGCTTAGTAGTCGCGACGGCGCGGGCCGCCGGTGGTGCGGGGCTTGCGCGAGGAGCCGCCGAAGCTGCGCTCACCTGCACCGGCACCGGCGTTGCCGCGGTATCCACCGCTGCGCTCGCCACCGGCGTTGCGGTCGTAGCCGCGGTCGCCCTCGGAGGAGCCGCCTTCGGTGCGACGGTCGTTGCCACCGCGGTAGCCACCGCCGCCACCGCTGCGTGCGCCGCCCTGGTAGCCGCCGCCACCGCCACGGCCACCGCTGTAGCCGCCGCGTCCGCCGCCACCCTGGTAGCCGCCTTCGCGGTCGGACTTCGGGCTGCGGCCGTTGTCCAGCTCGAGGTGGATCAGTTCGCCACCGATGCGGGTGCGGGACAGCGAGCGGATCTGCTCCGAGGAGAGGTCGGCCGGCAGTTCCACCAGGGTGTGGTCGGCACGGATGTCGATGCCGCCGATCTGGGCGGAGGTCAGGCCGCCTTCGTTGGCAAGTGCGCCAACGATGGAGCCGGGCATGACGCGCTGGCGACGGCCCACTGCGATGCGGTAGGTGGCGTTGCCTTCGGTCAGGGAGCGGGACGGGCCGCGGGAGTTGAATCCGTCGCGTCCGCCACTGGCCAGGCGTGCCTGCTTGGCCGGTGCGGCCGGCATTTCCTGCATGAGCAGCGGGCGGCCGCCCTGTGCCATGTGGGCCAGCGCCGCGGCGATCTCGACCTCGGTGATGTCCTCGTGCTCGGCCGAGTACTTCTCCACCAGGTTGCGGAAGACCGTCAGGTCCTGCGAGGAGATGGTCTCGCCGATCTGGTCGGCGAACTTGGCCAGGCGCTTGTCGTTGACGGCGTCAACGCTCGGCAGGTGCATGTGCTCCACCGTCTGGCGGGTGGCCTTTTCGATGGCACGCAGCAAGTACTTTTCGCGCGGGGTCATGAAGAGGATCGCGTCGCCCGAGCGGCCGGCACGGCCGGTGCGGCCGATGCGGTGCACGTAGGACTCGGTGTCGTGCGGGATGTCGAAGTTGATCACGTGGGACACGCGCTCCACGTCGAGGCCGCGGGCCGCAACGTCGGTGGCCACCAGGATGTCGATCTTGCCATCGCGAAGGTTCTCGATGGTGCGCTCGCGCTGCTGCTGCGGGATGTCACCGTTGATGGCTGCGGCGGTGAAGCCGCGGGACTTGAGCTTGTCGGCCAGGTCCTCGGTTGCCATCTTGGTGCGAACGAAGGCGATAACGCCCTCGGACTTCTCCGACTCCAGGATGCGGGTCATGGCATCGAGCTTGTGGGCTCCCATGACCTGCACGTAGCGCTGGCGGATGTTGGTGCCGGTCGAGGTGTTCGACTTGACCGAGATTTCCTGCGGGTTGCGCAGGTACTGCTTGGAGATGCGGCGGATCGAGGACGGCATGGTGGCCGAGAACAGCACCACCTGCTTCTCTTCCGGGGTGGCTTCGAGGATCTTGTCGACCTCTTCGGCGAAGCCCATGCGCAGCATTTCGTCGGCCTCATCCAGAACCACGTACTGCAGGTCCGACAGGTCCAGGGAACCCTTGTTGATGTGGTCGATGACGCGGCCCGGGGTGCCGACGACAACCTGGGCGCCGCGGCGCAGGCCTGCAAGCTGCGGGCCGTAGGCGGATCCGCCGTACACGGGAAGGACGGTGAAGTCCCCCATGTGCTTGGCGTAGGAGGTGAAGGCCTCGGCGACCTGGAGCGCGAGCTCGCGGGTCGGGGCAAGGACCAGGACCTGGGTCTTGCGGGCGGTGCCGTTGAGGTCGGCCAGTTCGGCCATCTTCGACAGTGCGGGAAGGGCGAACGCGGCGGTCTTGCCGGTGCCGGTCTGGGCAACGCCCACGACGTCGCGGCCTTCGAGCAGCAGCGGGATGGTGGCTGCCTGGATCGGGGAGGGCTTTTCGTAGCCCAGATCGGAGACGGCGGCGAGAACGCGGCCGTCGAGGCCCAGATCGGTGAAGAGGATCGAATCTTCTTCGGTCTTGGTTTCGGCGGTGGGCTGGTTTTCGGGCATGTCAGAAGACAAAGGGAATTACCTCATTCATAGGGGCGGATGGACCCCGTATCAACGAGGTTCCGCAGCACAATCGGACTCAATCACTTTGGTCCGGCGACTCCCCTATGAAAGGAACAACCCGCATCAGATGGCGGGCTCACACACGACAGCTTCTGCCTCAAGAATTGGGCAGAATGCGAGGGAAGCCGGATACAGTGAACACCTAATCTTATCGCCCTTGGCGCAACATGGGGTACTTAATGCCGGTGAGGTTGCGCACACGGGGTGGCAAGCCGGACTATGATGTGCCCGTTCGCGGCTTGAATCCGCCTATTTGCCGGGCCCGGACCTTCCGGGCTACTGCCCGGCGGCACCGGGCAGCGTGCGCAGGACCTTGTCCGGAAGCCGGTGGCCGGTGGCCGCCTGGTCGGCCAGCAGCGCCTGCGCCTGCGCGGGCGTGGGGCCGAAGAAGACATCGCGGATCCGCACCCCGTGCCCCGGACGCGACAGCACCACCACTTCGTCGCCCGCACGGATCTTCCCGGTGCGGACGACCCTCAGGAAGCAGCCGACATCCCCGCGTTCGGTGAACCGGGGCACCCAGTTGTCCTCCTCGAGGTGCCGGGCAAAGGTCGAGCAGGGAATCCGCGGGCAGGTGACCTCGACAACGACGGAGGCGCCGATCCGCCACCGCTCCCCCACCACGGCGTCGGAGGTTTCGATGCCGGAGACCCGCAGGTTCTCCCCGAAGAGCCCGGCGACGATTTCCCGCCCCAGTTCCGCACCCCAGCGTTCGGCCTCGGCCGTGGAGTAGGCGTAAATCGCCTGGTCGTAGCCGCCGTGGTGTTCGCGGTCCACCTGGGTGTCGGCGTACAGCCCGATCTTGCGCACCTTGACCGGTCCGGCAACGGGCCGCTTGTCGATGGCGGTGATGCCCACCGCGCCCGCGTCGGGCTTCAGCGCGTGCACGATGCACACCGCTTCCAGGTGCCCGCGGGCAATGTCGGCGGATTCGGGGTGGCCGGTGGCGGGGTTGGGGGTCATGGGAAAATCCTATGCCAGGGACAGGAAGAGCTTTTCCAGCTTGTCCCGGTCCAGCTGGGCGGACCCGGGCTCCCGGGCCTCGGCGAGCATGCAGGATTGCAGGCCGCTGGCGATGATGCTGAAGCCGGCCCGGTCCATGGCCTTGGAGGCGGCCGAAAGCTGCGTGATGACCTCGCTGCATTCGCGTCCCTCCTCGATCATCCGGATCACGGCGGCCAGCTGGCCCTGGGCGCGCTTGAGGCGGTTGAGCACCGGTTTCAGTTCCACGGGGTCGAGTTCCATGTCCACAGAATATACGCCCGGGGGTACGCTCCCGGTCCGCGCCGCGGCCGTGGGGCGAATCCGCGCACCGGCTTTCATCGGGTAACCTGCGGTGCATGGAGAAGAACCAAAACGCCGTCGAGGCTGCTTCGTGAAAACCGTGAAGGACGCGCTGCCGGCCTCGCTGCGCACCGCGCGCTGGTGGTGGGCCGCCGCCTGCGCCTCGGCGCTGGCATTCGCCGCCGGGTTCTTCCTCAACGCCGCCTCGCGCCCGGCCAATGAGGCGCCGGGTTTCTGGGGTGCGGGCATCGCCCTGGTCGGGCTGGGCCTAGTCATCGGGTATTGCACCTTCCAGCTCTGGCTGGGCAAACTGGCCGGGCGGATGTCCCTGACCTGGTGCGGGATCATCGTGGGCATCCCGCTGTTGACCCGCGGGGTGCGGTTGGGCATCTTCGGCGCGCTGCTGCTGGTGGGCGTCGCGCTGCTCTGGAGCCCGGGAACCACCAGGTACTTCGCCCCGCAAACCAAGGCCGCCCGGGCCAGGCGCCGAGCCGAACGCAGTGCCGAGAAGGCCCGCAACCAGCGCTAGGAAATCCCCTGTGCCCGGACATCGACCCATGTCGGAGCGCGGCAAACCATGGCAGAGTGCACCCATGAACACTTTTGCGATCACCAATGCCCACGTCGTCCCGATCATCGGGGAACCATTCACCGGGACCGTCGTGGTCAGCGGCTCGGTCATCACCGCGCTGGGCCCGCAGGCCAAGGTCCCGGCCGGCGCGCAGGTCCTCGACGCGGACGGCGCGTGGCTGCTGCCCGGGCTTGTCGACGCGCACGTGCACCTGGGCATGCACCCGGAGGGCGAGGACGGTTCCGGCTCCGACGTGAACGAGATGACGGACCCGAACATGGCCGCGGTGCGTGCCATCGATGCCATCGATCCCTTCGACCCGGGCTTCGACGACGCGCTGGCAGGCGGGGTGACCACCGTGAACGTGAACCCCGGATCGGGCAACCCGATCGGCGGGCAGACCGCCGCGATCCACACGCACGGGCGCTACGTCGACGAGATGGTGCTGCGGGCCCCCAGCGGCATCAAGTCCGCCCTGGGCGAGAATCCCAAGCGCATCCACGGCGCCAAGGACAAGACCCCCTCCACCCGGCTGGGCACCGCATTGGTGATCCGCCAGGGGTTCATCGAGGCGCAGAACTACCTGGCCGCCAACGACCCGGCCAAGCGCGATGCGCGGCTCGAGGCCCTGGGCATGGTGCTGCGTCGGGAGATCCCGTGGCGCCAGCACGCCCACCGCACCGACGACGTGGCCACCGCGCTGCGCCTGGCCGCGGAGTTCGGCTACGAGCTGGTCCTGGACCACGGCACCGAGGCGCATGTGATCGGCGACGTGGTGGCCGCCGCCGGGGTGCCGGTGCTGATCGGCCCGCTGTTCACCACCAAGTCGAAGGTGGAGCTGCGCGGCCGCTCGCTGGCCAACCCGCGCCGGCTGGCCGAGGCCGGGGTGGAGATCTCGATCATCACCGACCATCCGGTGATCCCGATCAACTTCCTCATCCACCAGTGCACGCTGGCCGTGAAGGAGGGCCTGGACCGGGAGACCGCGCTGCGGGCCGTGACCATCCACCCGGCGAAGGTGCTGGGCCTGGAGGCGCGCATCGGCTCGCTGGAAGCCGGCAAGGACGCGGACCTGGTGCTCTGGAGCGGGGATCCGCTGGATGTGATGTCCCGGGCGATGCGCGTGTGGATCGGCGGGGTCCAGGTCATGGAATACGATGCGTCCACCCGCACCCCGGTCGTGGCCTCCCGCAAGGTCGTGCCCGAATAGGCGCAGGCGGAATCCGGAACCCACAAACGCGGGGTGCGTGCCTGCGGGGAGATCCCGGCAGGCACGCACCCCGCGTGGGTTGCCGCTGCGCGTGCGCCTACAGCTTGGCGAAGGCCTGCTCGAGGTCCGCGATGAGGTCGGCGATGTCCTCGATGCCCACCGAGAGGCGCAGCAGGTTCACCGGCACTGCCAGCTCGGTGCCCTTGACCGAGGCGTGGGTCATCTCCGAAGGGTAGTTCATCAGCGACTCGATGCCGCCCAGGGACTCGGCCAGGGTGAACACGCGGGTGGCCTCGGCCACGATGCGTGCTGCGTCCTCGCCGCCGGCGAACTGCACCGAGACCATGCCGCCGAAACCGCTCATCTGCTTCTTGGCCAGCTCGTGCTCCGGGTGGGACTCCAGGCCCGGGTAGTGCACGGCCTGAACCTCGGGGCGCTGCGCCAGCCAGGTGGCCACGGCCATCGCGTTCTCCGAGTGGGTGCGCATGCGCACGCCCAGGGTCTTCAGGCCGCGGGTGGTCAAAAAAGCGTCCATCGGGCCGGAGACCGCGCCGACGGCGAACTGGATGAAGCCGATGGCCTCGGCCAGCACCGGGTCCTTGACCACGATGGCGCCGCCGACCACGTCGGAGTGCCCGCCGATGTACTTGGTGGTGGAGTGCACCACCACGTCGGCGCCCAGGTCCAGCGGCTGCTGCAGCGCCGGGGAGGCGAAGGTGTTGTCGACCACCAGCAGTGCGCCGGCCTCGTGGGCGATGGCCGCGACGGCGGCGATGTCGGTGATGCGCATCATCGGGTTCGAGGGGGTTTCCACCCAGACCAGCTTGGTCTTGTTCGCGGCGATGGCCGCCTTCAGCGCGGCGTGGTCGGACATGTCCACCGGGGTGTTGCCGATGCCCCAGCCGCCCAGGACCTTGGAAATCAGCCGGTAGGTGCCGCCGTAGGCGTCGTTGCCCAGCACGATGTGGTCCCCGGGTTCGGCCAGCGCGCGGATCAGCGAGTCCTCGGCCGCCAGGCCCGAGGAGAACGAGTAGGCGTGGGTGCCGTTCTCCACGGCGGCGAGCTGTTCCTGCAGGGCGTCGCGGGTGGGGTTTCCGCCGCGGCCGTATTCGTAGCCGGCGCGCAGGTTGCCGATGCCGTCCTGGGCGTAGGTGGAAGAGAAGTGCAGCGGCGGGACCACGGCCCCGGTGCGGGGCTCGAACGCCTGCCCGGCGTGGACGGCGCGGGTGTTGAATCCTTGGATGTTTTCACTCATGTCTGGGAGCCAACTTTCTTAGTGGGTGAGGTAGGTGAGCAGGTCGTGGCGGGTGACGACCCCGGCCGCCGCCCCGTCGTCGGTGACCAGCAGGGCGTCGTGCGTGGAGAGTTGCTCCTTGGCCCGGTCGATGGTTTCGTGGATGCCGATCAGCGGCAGCGCGGTGGTCACCAGCGGGCCCACCGGGTCGGTCAGCGAGATCTCGTTGCGGAAGAGCCGCTCGGTCAGCGTGCGTTCGTCGATGTAGCCGCGGACCTCGCCCAGGCGCACCGGGGGTTCGGTGGAGAGCACCGGCAGGGCCGAGACCCCGTATTCGCCCATGATGCCGATCGCGTCGCGGACCGTCTCGTTGGGGTGGGTGTGGACCAGCGCCGGCAGGCCGGCAGGCTTGGCGGCCAGCAGCGCACCGACGGTGTCCGTGGCGTTGTCGCGCAAGAAGCCGTAGGAGCGCATCCAGGAGTCGTTGAAGATCTTGCCCAGGTAGCCGCGCCCGCCGTCGGGCAGGATCACCACGATGACGGCCTCGGCCGGAAGGTCCTTGGCCGCCTGCAGGGCGGCAACCACTGCCATGCCCGAGGAACCGCCGACCAGCAGGCCTTCCTCCTTGGCCAGGCGCCGGGTCATCTCGAACGCGTCCGCGTCACTCACGGCGATGACCTCGTCGGGGACCTTCGGGTCGTAGTTCCCCGGCCACATGTCCTCGCCGACGCCCTCGACGAAGTAGGGCCGGCCGGTGCCCCCGGAGTAGACCGAGCCGTCCGGGTCCACGCCGATGACCTTCACCGGGCCGGAGGCGCGGTCGGCGGAGATGTCCTTGAGGTAGCGGCCGGTGCCGGTGATGGTGCCGCCGGTGCCGGCGCTGATGACCACGTGGGTCAGCGTGCCGTCGGTGTCGCTCCAGATTTCCGGGCCGGTGGTTTCGTAGTGGCTTTCCGGGGCTGCGGGGTTGGAGAACTGGTCGGGCTTGTAGGCCCCGGGGATCTCGCGGACCAGGCGGTCCGAGACGCCGTAGTAGGACTCGGGGGAATCGGGGGCGACCGCGGTGGGGGTCACCACGACCTCGGCCCCGTAGGCGCGCAGCACGTCGCGCTTTTCCTCCCCGACCTTGTCGGGGGTCACGAAGATGGTCTTGTAGCCCTTGAGCTGGCCGACCATGGCCAGGCCCACCCCAGTGTTGCCGCTGGTGGGTTCGACGATGGTTCCCCCGGGCAGCAACTGCCCGTCGGCCTCGGCGTTCTCCACCATCTTCAGGGCGATCCGGTCCTTGATGGACCCGCCGGGGTTCAGGTATTCCAGCTTGACCAAGACCGTGGCCTCGATGCCTGCGGTGACCGAATTTAGCTTGACCAGCGGCGTGTTGCCGATCAGGTCCAGGACTGTGCGCGCATACTTCATGGCGCCACTCTACCGGCGCGCCGTCACATTGAAGACGCCGTTCGTAGTGAATCTTCATGCACCGAAATGCCGCGGCCCGGTGGGAGTATGGAGGTATGCCCGATTCGAGTGCAACAGTCTTGCCGGGGTGCGATGCGCAGGCCTCGTGGAAGCCGCACGGCACCTATTCGCTGCGCCAGTCCCTGGGCATCCTGCAACGCGGTGCGGGCGACCCGACCGCCAAGGTCACGGATTCCGCGGCCTGGTTGTGCTTCCACTCCCCGCGCGGACCGGTGACGCTGCTGGCCAGGCACCCTGCCGGTCGCGGCACCGAGGTTTTCCTCAAGGCCTGGGGGCCGGGCGCGGAGCATGCGGTGGAGCGCGGGCTGCACCTGCTTGGCGCCTACGACGACTGGCGTGCCTTCGACGCCCCGGACACCTCGGCGTTGCTGCACCCGGTGGTGGCCCAAAGCAGGAAGTTCAACCCGGGGCTGCGGTTTCCGTCCACCGGGCGCGTGTTCGACGCCCTGCTGCCGGCCATCCTCGAGCAGAAGGTCACCGTCGTCGAGGCCCACTTCGCCTGGCGCTACCTCTGCCGGGCCATTGGCCAGGTCCCTCCGGGCCCCGCACCCACAGACATGCGATTGCCGCCGTCCCCGGCGGCGGTCCGTGCGTTGCAGCCGTGGCAATGGCACCAGGCGCGCGTGGATTCCAAGAGAGCGGCCACCGCGGTTCGTGCGGCGGCGGCCGCCGCAAGCCTCGAACGCTGGGCGCTGCTGGAGCTGGGGGCCGTGCGGGAAAACGTGATGGGCGAAGGGACCCTGGCCGCCGCGCTGGGATCGATTCCCGGGGTGGGACCGTGGAGCATTGCCGAGGTGCTGCAGCGCACCCATGGCGCACCCGACCATGTGTCGGTGGGCGACTACCATCTGGCGGCATTCGTCGGCCAGGTGCTCACCGGGCGTCGGGTGGACGACGTCGGGATGCTGGAGTTGCTGGCGCCCTTCAGCGGTCACCGCCAGCGCGTGGTGCGACTGATCGGCCTTTCCGGGCAGCGCAAGCAGTCCTTCGGTCCCCGGCTGGCGCCCATGGACCATCGACGCCGCTAGGCCGGTGCGGAAGCTACTTGGCTTCGGCTTCCTGCTGGGCGATCTGTGCGTGGACCTGCTGCATGTCGATGCCCTTGACGGCGACCACGAGGTCGTCCAGCTGCGAGGCATTCATGGCGCCGGGCTGCGAGAAGACCAGCACCTTGTCGCGGAACGCCATCAGGGTGGGAATGGAGGTGATGTTCGCGGCGCGCGCCAAGCCCTGTTCGGCTTCGGTGTCCACCTTGGCGAACTTCACGTCGGTGTATTTTTCGGAGATTGCGTCGTAAACCGGGGCAAATTGGCGGCAAGGTCCGCACCACGCTGCCCAGAAGTCTACGAAGACAATGTCATTTTCTTCCAGCGTCGTCGTGAACTCAGACTCGGTGATATTGATAGTAGCCATGTACCAACGGTACCGCGTGATGCCGTTGGCGCCGCAGTCGGCATCCGATTTTCGGCCGGCTTGGTCCCTGTCCACGGCATCAGGGGCCCGATGTCAAAACTTATCCACAGATTTGCCGCTTCGGCCCCGCGGGCTTTCGCACGACCTTATGCTCGAAGGAATCCTCGTCACCACCCAAGGAGGCAGCCATCGACCGCACCACCATGAACCCCCCGGCTTCGCGGCCGAATCGGGTTTGCCATGCAGCCCAGCTCCCCTGCCGGGAGCACCGGTTCAACGGATCACAGGAAGGATGCATCCGGAGTGCGACCACCCGAACGGGAACGCGACCGGACGCCAACAAGAACATGACACGCTGCACATTGTTGCTGGTCACAACGGGAGGGTCCGGACGCAAGGCGCTCTCCGAGGGAATGCTGCTGGCCGAGCGCTACGTCGATGCGCTACCCATGGATTTGGCCATCGTTGAATCCACCCCGTTCGCTGTCGCTCCCGCGTTGCGAATCCAAGAACGGGTATCTTTTCCCGTTCCGCTCGAAGACAGCACGGCCGCGGCCACCTCCGTTGGCCCGCTGCAGGCCATCTGGAACGGGAATCGGTGGCTCACTCCCGGATCGTGCCCTCCCAAGCCGCTGGAAGACAACGGGGCCACCGAATGGCAGTGGGCGCACTATCACGCGGTGTTGTCGGCCCCACGCGATTCCATCATGTTGCTCTGGGACCTCTACGTGGTCCCGATGGGACAGAAGATGGCCGCCTGACATCTTGGGCGGCGGGTATCGCCCACCTAAGGGATGTTGAGTGGGTCACATTCCTGGACGAGGCCCGTCGCCCGACTTCCAATACGGGCTCCCACCTGTGGCAACGGGGCCGAGCACGAAAAAGCCCGTGTTCAAATCTTGTGGATTTGAACACGGGCTTTGTTCATTCGGTGGCAGATACTGGATTCGAACCAGTGAAGGCGTTGCCAGCTGATTTACAGTCAGCCCCCTTTGGCCGCTCGGGTAATCTGCCGAATTGTTCCCTTCGGAACGAGTAGAAACTCTACCCGACTTTTTCCCAAGAGTACAAATCGAGGGTTCGGCGGCGCGTCAGCGCACGGTTCCTCCGGGCTTTTGGGACGCCCCGGTACTCTTGTAGGCAAAGCACAATCACTACCCAAGGAGGCTCACATGGCGAGCGATTCAACTTTTGATGTTGTCAGCAAGGTCGACAGCCAGGAAGTGTCCAATGCACTGAACCAGGCGCAGAAGGAAATCGTCCAGCGTTACGATTTCAAGGGCATCGGCGCGGAGATCGACTTCAGCGGCGAGAAGATCTTGATGAAGGCGAACTCCGAGGAGCGGGTCAAGGCCGTTCTCGACGTTTTCCAGTCGAAATTGGTCAAGCGCAACATCTCGCTCAAGTCCCTGGAGGCGGGCGAGCCTTTCGCCTCGGGCAAGGAATACCGCATCGAGGCCGAGATCGTCGAGGGCATTGCCCAGGACGTGGCGAAAAAGATCAATAAGCTGATTCGCGACGAGGCACCCAAGGGCGTGAAGTCCACCATCCAGGGTGACGAACTGCGTGTGTCCTCCAAGTCCCGCGACGACCTGCAGACCACCATGGCGTTGCTGCGCGGCTTCGAGGAAGCAGACCTGCAGTTCGTGAACTTCCGCTAAGCGGACCTTCCGAATCCCGCGGCCCTGCCGCACGCAAGGGGAGGACGGGGTGGAACCACCGTGGTGGTTCCACCCCGTCCTCTCCTTTTGGCGTTCCCAACGGGTGCCGGGCCGGGCCGCGGGCCATCAGGCGAACAGGAATTGCCCCAGGAACTGGCCTTGGGTGATTCCCGGAGGGACCGCGAAGAGCCCGGATCCGGTGTGCTTCAGGTACTCCACGAGAGCATCGTTCTTGGCCATGGCGTTTTGCATCGGCACATAGTGCGTGCGCGGGTCAATGACGAAGGCGATGAAGAAAAGCCCGGCGTCCAGCCGGCCCAGGCCGTCGGATCCGTCGGTGTAGTTGAATCCGCGGCGCAGCATCTGCACCCCGCCGTTGGCCGAGGGATGGGCAAGGGCCACGTGTGAATCCACCGGCATGATCGGTCCGCCGCGACCGGGCATGGCGAAATCCGGTTCGGAGAACTCCGTGCCGCCGGACAGTGGCGCCCCCTCGCGCTTGGTCCGTCCGAAGATGGTTTCCTGTTCGCCCAGGGACGTCCGGTCCCAGGTTTCGATGTGCATGCGGATGCGCCGGGCCACCAGGTAGGTTCCCCCGTTCATCCATGCTTCTTTCCCGGTGTTGCCGCCGACCCAGACGTGGGTGTCCAGCGCCTTTTGCTCCTCGGCCTTCAGGTTTGCCGTGCCGTCCTTGAACCCGAAGAGGTTCCGCGGGGTCATCTGGCTGGTGGAGGTCGAGGAGGTGCGTCCGAACCCGATCTGGGACCATCTCACCCGGGCCCGGCCAAATGCGATGCGGGCCAGGTTGCGGATGGCGTGGACAGCGACCTGCGGGTCGTCGGCGCAGGCCTGGAGCACGAGGTCTCCCCCGCTGCGGGCTTCCTCCAGGGCGTCGCCGGGGAAATGCGGCAGGTCGATCAGCGCGTCGGGGATGCGCCCCTGCAGCCCGAAGCGCGGGCCGCGGGCATCCTCGAAGAGGGTCCTCCCGAAGCCGACGGTGACGCTCAGGTGGCTGGCCGAGAGCCCGATGGCCTCGCCGGTGTCTTCCGGCGGGGCATCGTAGCTGCCGCCGGTCGCGCCGAACTCCCCGACGTCCGTGCCCTGCATCAGGTGCTCGATGGCGGCCGTCCAGTCCTTCAGCAGGGCCACGAGCTCGTCCCGGCTGTCGACAGTGACGTCGAAGGCGGCGATGTGCATGCGGTCCTGCATGGGCGTGGCGATGCCGGCCTGGTGCTGTCCGTGGAACGCAACGACGTCGTCGACCTGTGCGCCTCCGGAGGCTTCGGCACCCAGGGCAGCATGTCCCAGGGCCCCCGCGGCCAGTCCGAGACCGCCGGCCCCGGCGGCGACCAGCAGCGAACGGCGGCTGGGTGCGGCCTTGGGCGCGGCCGCGTCCGCCCCGGTCCCCTGCCCAGGGACCTTTGTGCCGGTATTCTTCTTGCCGAGCATGCTTCCTACTTCACCACGGCGGCGGTCAACTTGGACAGCGGCTCGGCCAGTGCGTCAACCGCGGCGCTCAGTTCCTGCACCTGGGCTTGGTCCAATTCGTCGTAGAACACGAAGCCCTGGCCCTTCTTGTGCCCGTCGAGCAGCTTCTGCAGGGCGTCGAAGTTCTTTTGCAAGGTGGCGTCGAGTTCGGCGTCGGAGTCGGTCAGCAGCGGCTTGAGGTCCTCGTAGGCGATGCGGGCTCCGTCGACGTTGGCCTGGAAGTCCCACAGGTCGGTGTGCGACCAGATTTCTTCCTCGCCGGTGACCTTGCCGGTGGCGACCTCGTCGAGAAGTTCCTTGGCGCCGTTGGCGAGCTTGTCCGGTGTGTAGGTCAGCTCGCGGGTGCGTGCGTAGAGTTCCTCGGTGTCGGCGACCATCTTGGTGGCCAGGGCGGATCGTTCGGCGTCGCTCATGGCCTTGTATCCGCCGGCCGGCGGCCAGAGGTCCTTTTCCGCGCGGTGCCAGCCGGTCCATTCCTGTCCCTTTTCCAGGTCGGCTTCGCGGGCGTCGAGGATCGGGTCCAGGTCGCCGAACGACTCGGCGACCGGCTCGATGCGCTCCCAGTGCATGCGCACGGACGGGTAGAGGTCCTTGGCGGTGGCGGTGTCCCCGTCTGCGAAGGCCCGGGCAAAGTCCTTGGTGCCGGTGACCAGCTGCTCGGTCTGGTCCTTGACGTAGGCGGCATACAGCGTGACGGCCTGTTTCTGCTTTTCGGCCCGGTCGGTGCTGACGACCTGGCCCGCCGGTGCCGCACCCAGGGCGAGCTCGGCCCGGATGCCGTCTCCGACCATGCCCGGCTTGCAGGCGGTGATGTAGTTTCCCTCGGGAGCCACCACGACCAGGTCGCGGCTCAGGCCCGGGCCGATGTTTTCGACTTCTCCGATGATCCGCAGCCCGTCCTGGGCCAAAAGGTAGAACTCAGTGACCTGCGGCCCCTCGTTCTTGACGGTGAACTTGACCGTTCCGCCCGGGGCGCTGGTGGTGGACAGCGTGCAGGCGTCGGCGGTGCTGGTGACCGCAATGGCACCGTCGCCCTCGGCCGCGGGGGTGTTGGTGGTGCAGCCGGTGATGGACAGGGCTGCCACGGACAGTGCCGCCGTGATCTGGAGCGGGCGAGCGAGTTTCATGAAGGTCCTCGTGGTTGGGTGCGAGAGGGTGTCAGGCGGAGGCCGGCTGCGGGGTTGCTGCCCGCTTGGCTCCATTGTGGGTGTGGATCTTGCGGAAATAAAGGATCGTCACCGGCACGACGTAGGCGACCCAGGCGGTGGCCTCGATCCAGGTGGTGGCGGGCGAGAAATTGAAGATGCCCTTGAGCAGGGTGCCAAGGAAGCCCGAGGGGGCGATGAGGTGCGAGACATCGAAGGCGAGGTGGTGCAGGCCCGGAAGGATGCCGGCCTCCTGCAGGTCGTGGACCCCGTAGGCCAGGACGCCGCCGGCGACGACGATCAGCGCGGCCCCGGTCCAGGTGAAGAACTTCGAGAGGTTGATGCGCAGCACGCCGCGGTGCAGCAGCGCACCGAGCCCGACGGCGACCAGGATTCCCAGGGTGGCGCCCAGCAGCGGCTGCCAGGTTTCCCCGGTGGCCCGCGTCGCGGCCCAGAGGAACAGCGCGGTTTCCAGGCCCTCGCGCCCCACTGCCAGGGCAGCGACCAGCACCAGTGCCCAGCCCGAGCCTTCGGCGGCTCCATCGACCTTGCCGCGCAGGTCGCTGGCCAGCGTCTTGGACGCGCTTGCCATCCAGAAGACCATCCAGGTCACGAATCCGACGGCGAGGATCGACAGTCCCCCGCCGATGGCTTCCTGGGCCTCGAAGGTCAGCCCTCGAGGCCCGAAGGTCAGCAGCGCCCCGAAGCCCAGGGAGACGGCGATGGCGACCGCGACACCGGTGAAGATCCGCGGGATGAGTGCGGTGCGTCCGCTTTTGCGCAGGTAGGCCAGCAGGAGGACGACGATGAGTACCGCTTCGAGGCCTTCGCGCAGGCCGATGAGGAAGTTTCCGGTCATATCTGGGGTGCCTTCGTGGTTCACCGCCGGTCGCAAAAGGGCCTGCGGCTGCAGGCCCTTGGCTGGACTTAGGCGTGACTGGGTTCAATAGGCCATATGCCCATCGCCTAATGAGATTACGCCCGGCTTAGTTCCCCCCGCAAACCAAATTCCGTCCCGCTACGCACGCCGCGCACCGCGCCACGGCCGCCCGCGGGCAACAAAATGGACTTTCACGTGGGCGGATCAGCTCGAGACCGCGGAGATGCAGATTGCCGAAGATTGCGTGAAAAGTCGCGGCACACCAAAGGCGGCTCCCCAACGGGAACCGCCCTGTCGCTTGCTGGTTCGATTGCGCCCGTCGGGTCAGTAGCCCAGGGACCGGCCCGCCATCTTCTCCAGCCGGGCAACACGGTCGTCCATCGGCGGGTGGGTGGTGAAGAGCTTCTTGGCACCGCCCAGGAAGGGGTTGGCGATCATCAGGTGCGAGGTGTTCACCAGGCGCTGGTCGTCGGCGGGCAGCGGTGCGCGCTGCACCCCGCTCTCGAGCTTGCGCAGGGCCGAGGCCAAGGCCAGCGGGTCGTTGGTCAGCTTGGCCCCGTCCTCGTCCGCGTCGTATTCGCGGGTGCGGCTGATGGCCATCTGGATGACGGTGGAAGCCAGCGGCGCCAGCAGCGACATGGCGATCAGGGCGATGGGGTTGGCATTGCGCCGGTCCCCGCCGCCGAAGAAGAGCATCATCTGCGCCACGGAGGTGATGACGCCGGCCACGGCAGCGGCCACCGAGGAGGTGAGGATGTCGCGGTTGTACACGTGCATGAGTTCGTGGCCCAGCACCCCGCGCAGCTCGCGCTCGTTGAGCAGCTGCAGGATTCCCTCGGTGCAGCAGACCGCGGCGTTTTCCGGGTTGCGCCCGGTGGCGAAGGCATTGGGCGCGCTGGTCGGTGAGACGTAGAGGCGCGGCATCGGCTGCTGGGCTGCCACCGAGAGCTCGTGCACGATCCGGTACATGGCCGGCTGTTCCGCCGCGGTGACCGGGTAGGCCTGCATCGAGCGGATGGCCAGCTTGTCGGAATTCCAGTACCCGTAGGCGGTGGTGGCCACGCCGATGAGTGCGAAGATCCAGATGAAGCTGCTGCTTCCGGTTCCCGACGCCAGCAAGGCACCAATGGCCAGCAGCAGCGCGAACAGGCCGCCGAGCAACCCCGCCGTCTTCAGGCCGTTGTTGTGATTGTGCACTGCGGTTCACTCCTCGTTAGACGTTCCGGACGTGCCGGATCGATGCTTGCATCCAGTTTACGCAAACCTGCTGTGTGCCGGCTTTGTTCCCGCTGGTGCCCCTCTTTCAGGACCGTGGGTGCCTGGCATCGTATCGCAGGAAGCCCGGCTCCCAGCGCATCAAGGCGGCCGCAACCACGATGCACGCGACGCCGCCGGCCAGCAGTGTGGCGCCCTCGCCGAGGCCGGTGGCCACGGTCCCGGAGAGCATCTCCCCCAGCCGCGGCCCGCCGGCGACCACCACGATGAACACGCCCTGCAGGCGTCCGCGCAGGTGGTCGGGTGTTGCGGTCTGCAAGATGGTGGTGCGGAAGACCGAGGAAATCGCGTCCGCCACCCCGGCCAGCGCCATGGCCGCGGCGGCGGGCCAGAGCCACACGCCGGCCGAACCGTCGGCCGGGACCGGGGCGCGTGCGGCCAGGATGACCACGACCCCGAACAGGCCGATGCTGGCACCCCACACGCTGACGCAGACGAACACCGCCACGCCCTGGCGGTGGATGCGGCCCACCGGCCCGGAGAACATTCCGGCCAGGAATGCGCCCATGGCGGTTGCCGCGAGCAACAGGCCCATGGTCAGCTCGCCCCCGCCGATCAGCACCGCGCCGATGGCCGGCAGCAGCGCGCGCGGCGCGGCCAGCACCATGGCCGCCATGTCGATCAGGAACGTCATGCGCACGTTGGGCTGGGAACCCAGGAACCTGAATCCCTCGATGACCGAGCGCAGCCCGGCCTTGGCCGGGGTGCCGGAGGGCGGCAGCGACGGCAGCTTGTAGACGGACCAGACGGCTGCGGCGTAGGTGAGCACGTCGATGGAATAGGTCCAGCCGAAACCGACCTGGGCGACCAGCAGGCCGCCGAGCAGCGGGCCGACCATCTGGGCGATGCCAAAGGTGACCATGTTCAGCGAGTTCGCCGCCGGCAGCAGCTTCAGGCCCACGATGGCCGGGATGATGGCCCCGCGGGTGGGCTGGTTGATTCCGCCGGCCGCCGAGTGGATGGCCACCAGCCCGTAGAGCACCCAGACGTTGTCCACGCCCAGCCAGGCCTGGGCCGCGATGGCCGCGGTGGCCGCCCACAGCACCAGCGCGGAGCCCAGGGCGACCTTGCGCCGGTCGTGGGCATCGGCGATCGAGCCCCCGTACAGGCCGGTGAGAACCAGCGGCACCAGTGCGAAGGCTCCGAGCAGCCCGACGTGCAGGCTGGAACCGGTGAGTGCGTAGACCTCGAGGCTGACCGCCACCAGGGTGAGTTGGCCGCCGACCGCCGCGAGGGCATTGCCGATCCACAGCCGCCTGAAGGCGGGGCTTTCGCGCAAGGGGGTGAGGTCAGCCAGGAGTCGTGCCACGAATCGAGTCTAGCCACAGGCGCCACGCCGCAACGACCGCTATCTTGACATATTCAAAATAAGGAGGTGGAATGGATCACATGGACTATTCGGCGCAGATGCGGGACCTCGGCCTGCGGGTTACCCGCGGCCGCCTTGCCGTGCTCGAGGTCCTGGACGAACACCCGCACTCCTCGGCGGAGAAGGTTGTTGCCGCGGTCCACCACGCGTTGCCCGATGTTTCCATCCAGTCCGTTTACAACGTGCTTAATGATCTGACGGAGCAGGGCATGCTGCGCCGCTTCAGTCCCCCGCATTCGCCGGCCCTCTACGAGACCCGCGTGAACGACAACCACCACCATGCCATATGCACCAGCTGCGGCCGGATCGAGGACGTGGAATGCGCGGTGGGCCACGCCCCCTGCCTGACCCCCTCGGACAGCCACGGCATGGTCATCCAGATTGCCGATGTCCTTTACCAGGGCATCTGTGAAGACTGCAGGAAGACCGGCGCCGCCTAGCTGCGCTCCGGGACACCGGCAGAAGAGTTACCAACCCACAATGAAGGAGAATCTCTTGAGCGAGAACTTCACCACCACCCAGTCCGGTGCCCCGGTCGCCAGCGACGCACACTCGCTGACCGCCGGTCCCGACGGCATCACCGCGCTTCACGACCGCTACCTGGTCGAAAAGCTCGCCTCGTTCAACCGCGAGCGTGTCCCGGAGCGCAACCCGCACGCCAAGGGCGGCGGAGCCTTCGGTGAATTGGTTATCACCGAAGACGTTTCGAAGTACACCCGTGCAGCGGTCTTCCAGCCGGGCGCCAAGTCCGAGACGCTGCTGCGCTTCTCCTCCGTGGCCGGCGAGCAGGGCTCCCCCGACACCTGGCGCGACGTGCGTGGCTTCGCACTTCGCTTCTACACCACCGAGGGCAACTACGACATCGTCGGAAACAACACCCCGGTGTTCTTCATCCGCGACGGCATCAAGTTCCCGGACTTCATCCACTCGCAGAAGCGCCTGGGCGCCTCCGGCCTGCGCGATGCAGACATGCAGTGGGACTTCTGGACGCACTCCCCCGAGTCCGCACACCAGGTGACCTACCTGATGGGCGACCGCGGCCTGCCGACCTCCTGGCGCGAAATGAACGGCTACGGCTCGCACACCTACCAGTGGATCAACGCCGAGGGCGAGCGCTTCTGGGTGCAGTACCACTTCCACTCCCGCCAGGGCGTGCACAACATGTCCAACGAGGAAGCCGAGAAGCTTGCCGGCTCGGACGCCGACTACTACCGCCGCGACCTGTTCGACAACATCGCCGCCGGAAACTTCCCGACCTGGGATGTCTCGGTGCAGATCATGCCGTACGAAGAGGGCAAGACCTACCGCTTCAACCCGTTCGACATCACCAAGACCTGGTCGCACAAGGATTACCCGTTGATCCCGGTCGGCCACTTCACGCTGAACCGCAACCCGCAGAACTTCTTCGCCGAGATCGAGCAGGCAGCGTTCTCGCCCTCGAACCTGGTTCCGGGCATCGACATCAGCCCCGACAAGATGCTGATGGCCCGCGTGTTCTCCTACCCGGATGCCCAGCGCAACCGCATCGGCACCAACTACAACCAGTTGCCGGTCAACCAGCCGCACGCCTCGACCGTGCGCACCTACATGCACGAAGGTGCCATGCAGTACACCTTCAACGCCCCGGAGGCCCGCGTCTACACCCCGAACTCCTTCGGCGGACCCGAAGCCGACGCAGCTCGCGCCGGCGAAGGCAGCTGGGAAAACGACGGCGAGCTCGTGCGCTCCGCCGCGACCCTGCGTTCCGAGGACGACGACTTCGGCCAGGCCGGAACCCTGTACCGCGAGGTCTACGACGCAGCCGCCAAGGAACGCTTCCACGCAACCCTGCTGGGCCAGTGCGGCGGCATCACCATCGAGTCCATCCGCGAAGGCTTCTTCCAGTACTGGACCAACGTTGATGCAAACCTCGGCCAGATCCTGCGTGACGGCTATGCAGCCGGCGTCGCAGGCTCCACCGACGGTGCAGCTGAAATGGCCGGCAAGGCCTAACCCGCCCCTGGCATCCACCAAGTAATACCGGTTCGGCCCGGCCTCCCCACGGTGGGGAGGCCGGGCCGAACCGCTTCCAGGTGCCGCGCGGACCTGGAGGGCTTTTGGCCCGGACGGCATCCGAGTCGCTCGGACCCCGGCAGCGGACCCTCACGCCGGCAGCACCTTGAACGCCGGGTCCACGAACGTCGCGAAGCCCAACAACCCGCGAGGTTCCCCAGGTGTTGGCCCGGTCCCGGCAATTGCGCATCGACCACGAGGAGCGAACCACGTCCATGATGGCTGCGGACACGGGCAAGGCCTTCAAGGATTCGGTACCGGAGGCAGAGGCCACGTATCGCGGAAACCGC
Source organism: Arthrobacter sp. C2 (assembly GCA_024207135.1). Taxonomy (GTDB): domain Bacteria; phylum Actinomycetota; class Actinomycetes; order Actinomycetales; family Micrococcaceae; genus Paeniglutamicibacter. The sequence continues at coordinate 1,723,185 of CP042428.1, forward strand.
AGGCCCCGCTCGTTGAAACGGATCCGACCTCTTACCGCCGTTTCAATGCGCCGGGCTTGGAGCTCGAGCGGGCGCCGGAAGCCCACGGCGTCCCCGCACAGGGCCTGCACCTGGACGTCGAGCCGGTGCCAATGGACATCAGGACGCTTCAACGGCTCCCGGGAACCCCGTGGAATTAAGCAAAAAACAAGGGCCCATGTTCTCCGCTACTTCGGAAAACACAGGCCCTTGCGCTATACAGTCTAACCGCGGGAAATCTTGACCATTTCCTCGCGCTCCACAACCTTCACGCGGGCACGGTCAACCGGACCGTTTGAGGTCTGTGCCGGGGAGGCCGCTGCACCCAGGGAAATCTCGTGTGCGTCCAGCTTTTTCCAGCCGTCCCAGGTCGTGTACTCAACGCCGCGGGATTCCAGCAGCTTGATGATCTCGTCCTCGCCCGGGTGGCTTGCCACCGGCAGCGAAAGGCGGTCCTCGAGCAGGTTTCCAATGGTCTCGAGGGCATCGCCCTTGGTGTGGCCGATCAGGCCGACCGGGCCGCGCTTGATCCAACCCGTGGCGTAGAGACCCGGAACGTGGGCACCCTCGGCATCAAGCACACGCCCACCCTCGTTGGGAATGACCCCGCGGCGTTCGTCGAATTCGAGCTCCGCCAGTTCCGAGCCGAGGTAGCCGATGGCGCGGTAGACGGCCTGGACCGGGTAGTCGATGAACTCGCCGGTGCCGCGCACGTTGCCGGTGCCGTCGAGTTCCTGGCGCTCGAACTTGATGCCCGCAACCTTGCCGTCCTCGCCCATGACCTCGACGGGGTTGTGCAGGAAGTGCAGGTGCAGGCGGCGCGAGGCGCCGGTGTCCTGCTCCTCGACGATCCAGTTGGTCAGCGTGTTGACCATCGTCTTGACCTGGTTGTTGGACTTGATCAGGGCGTCGGAGGCCTCGTCGAACTCGAAGTCCTCGGGGTAGAGCACGATGTCCACATCGCGGCTGTGGGACAGCTCGCGCAGTTCCAGCGGGGTGAACTTCACCTGGGCCGGGCCTCGGCGGCCGAAGATGTGCACGTCAGTGACGGGCGAGGCCTTCAGGCCCTCGAAGACGTTGTCGGGGATTTCGGTGACAAGGAGGTCCTCGGCGTGCTTGGAGAGCACGCGGGCCACGTCCAGGGCCACGTTGCCGTTGCCCAGCACCGCGATCTGCTTGGCCTGAAGCGGCCAGGTGCGCGGCACGTCGGGCTGGCCGTCGTACCAGGAGACGAAGTCGGCCGCGCCGAAGGATCCCTCAAGGTCGATGCCCGGGATGTCCATGCGGGCGTCCTTGATGGCGCCGGTGGCGAAAATGACCGCGTCGTACATGTCGCGGATGTCGCGCAGCGTCAGGTCCCGGCCGTAGGTCACGTTGCCCAGGAAGCGGATGTCGCCGCGGTCCAGCACCTTGTGCAGGGCATTGACGATGCCCTTGATGCGCGGGTGGTCCGGGGCGACGCCGTAGCGGATCAATCCGTAGGGGGCCGGGTAGGCGTCGAGCAGGTCGATGCTGACCTCGAACTCGCGCTCCGCCTTGGTGAGGATGTCGGCAGCATAGACTCCCGCCGGACCTGCCCCGATTATGGCGACACGGAGCGGGCGTACTGCTGAATCGGACACGAGGGGGGTTCCTTCCGGAGAATGATCACTGGACCGCGCAAATAGCGCACACCCAACTAGTCTAATTGGCACCGGTCGCCGAACGTGAACCATTGTGGGGATGCTCACGCCCTGGGCGGTCAGCCCCGGCTTGCCGTGGGCAATCAGCACGTTCCGACACTGCCGCCGGGCCTCCGGCGGGCGCGGGCCCGCGATAGGCTCACCTAGTAAGGGGCAAATCGTGCCCCAACACGACGCCAAACACCCATGCTACCCGTGAGCATCGCGAACCGGCGCCCGACCGCCCCAAGACCTGCGCGAATCCCTCACGGGATCGCGCGCCCGGAATGGAAACGATGCACGCCCTGTTGAGTCGATCATGACCCAAACGCCGTCCACAGCAACGACCACCGCCACGGCAGGCGCTGGCGGGCCAGCCGCCGAACGCACGACGGGCCTGATCCAGGGCTTGGGTGCGTACGGCCTGTGGGGACTGCTGCCGCTGTACTTCCTGACCATCGCCCTCGCCTCCCCCTGGGAGATCGTTGCCAGCCGCATCGTGTGGTCGCTGGTTTTCTGCGCGATCCTGTTGAGCGTGACCAGGAACTGGGGCCGGTTCCTCACGCTGGGCCGTGATCGCCGGGCAATGGTCCGCCTGTCGGTGGCCTCGGTGCTCATCGCGGTGAACTGGCTGACCTACACCTATGCGGTGCTCAACGGGCACGCGGCGGAGGCGGCGCTGGGATACTTCATCAACCCGCTGGTCTCCATTGCCCTGGGCGTGATCTTCCTGAAGGAAAAACTGCGCAAGCTGCAGTGGGTGGCCATCGGGTTCGGGCTGGCAGCGGTCATCACGCTCACCTTTGCCTACGGCAACGTCCCCTACATCGCGCTGATCCTGGCATTTTCCTTCGGCTTCTACGGCTTTGTGAAGAACCGCGTGGGCCGCACCGCCACGGCGCTGACGTCCCTGAGCATGGAAACGGCGATCCTCGCCCTCCCCGCCCTGGGGTTCCTTGTCTGGTTGGTCGCCTCGGACAACGACACCGTTCTTTCCGCCGGGCCGGCGCACTTCTGGCTGCTGGCCGCCAGCGGAATCATCACCGCCGTCCCGTTGCTGCTCTTCGGGGCCGCGGCACGACGCCTGCCGCTGACGACGCTGGGGACCTTGCAGTTCCTGGCCCCGATCCTGCAGTTCATCGTGGCACTGGTGGTGTTCAAGGAACCCATGCCGGTGGAGCGGCTGGTTGGTTTTGCCCTGGTCTGGGTCGCCGTGGCCATGCTGTGCATCGACATGGCCCGACAGCCACGCAGGCTCACCCCGACCAAGGTCTCCTAGCAGGCATCCGCACCCGGGATTTCGGCGTGGCCGCCGTGGCGGATCCGGGGGCGCCCGGGTACGGGACCACGAAAAGGGACCGATCCGGTTGTCCAAAGCCCTGGACGACCGGATCGGTCCCTTTCGTGGTGCGGCGCCAGCCCAGGGGCTAGGCGTTGGCGCGGATCGCGCCTTCGAGGACCTCGAAGGCCTCGGCCAGCAGCTCGTCGCCGATGACCAGCGGCGGCAGCAGGCGGATGACGTTGCCGTAGGTGCCGCAGGTGAGGATCAGTACTCCGGCGGCGAGGCAGTCGGCGGCGATCTTCTTGGTGATCTCCGCATCCGGCTCGGTGCCGCCGGCCTTGACCAGCTCGATGGCCACCATGGCGCCGCGGCCGCGGATGTCGCCGATGACCGAAACCTCGGAAGCGATCTTGCGCATGCGGGTGAAGAACTGCTCTTCGATCTCGCGGGCGCGCGCCGCAAGGTCGTGCTCTTCCATGTACTTGATGGTTTCCAGTGCTGCGGCGACGGCAACCGGGTTGCCGCCGTAGGTGCCGCCCAGGCCCCCGGGGTGGACCGAGTCGAGCAGTTCGGCGCGTCCCACGATGCCCGACAGCGGCATGCCGCCGGCGATGCCCTTGGCCACGGTGATGATGTCCGGGACGATCCCCTCGATGTCGGAGGCGAACCAGGCACCGGCGCGGCAGAAGCCGGCCTGCACCTCGTCGGCGACGAAGACGATGCCCTGCTCCTTGGCCCACTCGGCAATGCGGCCCAGGAAGCCCTCGGCCGGGACGATGAAACCGCCCTCGCCCTGGATCGGCTCGATGATGATGGCTGCGATCTGGTCGCCGCCGATCTGCTTCTCCATGGCCAGGATGGCGCGCTCGGCGGCTTCCTTGCCCGAGATGTTCGGGTTTTCCTCGCGGTACGGGTAGCTCATCGGCATGCGATAGATTTCCGGTGCCAGCGGGCCGAAGCCGCGCTTGTACGGGGCCGCCTTGGCGGTCAGGCCCATGGTGAGGTTGGTGCGGCCGTGGTAGGCGTGGTCGAAGGCGACAACCGCCTGGCGGCCGGTGGCCACGCGGGCAACCTTGATGGCGTTCTCCACGGCCTCGGAACCGGAGTTGAAGAAGACGGCCTTCTTGGCGTGGGTGCCCGGGGTGATTTCGGCCAGCTTCTCGGCCAGCTCGACGTATCCCTCGTACGGGGTGACCATGAAGCAGGTGTGGGTGAAGCGGGCGGCCTGGGCCGCGACCGCTGCGGCGACCTTCTCGTTTGAGGCACCCACGGACGTCACGGCGATGCCCGAGCCCAGGTCGATGATCGAGTTGCCGTCGACATCGACGATGATGCCGCCGTCGGCATCCGCGACGTACACCGGCAGGGCGGAGGCCACGCCGGCGGCGACGGCGTTGGTGCGGCGTGCCGCCAGCTCCACCGACTTCGGTCCGGGGAATGCGCCGTTGATCTGTCGTTTTTGTTCAATGCGGTAGGTGATGGCCATGAACGTTCAGTCCTTTCCCGGGCCGGGTTCCCCCTGGTTGCGCCGTGCGGCGGCAATGGCGACGAAGGCGCGCGGGGAAACCCGGTGATGTGGTGGTGTTATCTACCTCGAAGCCTATGTTGTGGCGTTCGGCGCCCGCCAGTGAAATTGGCACAGTTCCGTTCCCGCGGCGCAGTGCAGTTGCACAGAGCAGCACCGGCCCCGATACGAGCGCGGGCCCGTGCCCCGGGGTCTGTTCCCGGGGCACGGGCCCGCGTGTGGTGCGTTTGTCCGCAGTTAGAGTTCCGGCGCGATGTCTTCGGGCAGCTGGCCCTCGTCCTCGGGGTGCCGGGAGAGGTTGACCAGCGAGAGCGCAAGCCCTCCCCAAATGGTCAGCAGCGCGATAACCAACATGGTGATGGCGATGGGTGTCATGATACTTTTTCCTCATCTTCGTCGGCGGCGATCGCCGCGTATTCGGGGTCGTCGACCTTGGATTTGCGGCTCCAGGGCACGAGCGTCAGGATGACCGCCACAACGACTAGGGCTCCGGCCATGCCCCACCCGTAAATGGCCAGGAACTCCACCGGGTAGCCCTCGTACGGCTCGGTGATCTTGGTGACGAACTCGTTGTACAGCATGTAGGCCAATGCCAGCGGTGCAACGACGCCGACCAACACCATCCAGGTCCGGCGCATCTTGACCGTGGAGGTGCGGTTCAGGTGCTTCGAGAGCAGCGGGAGCTTGCGGAACACCCAGGAGATCAGCACAACGGCCACCAGGGCACCGGCGAGGATGCCGAAGCTGTTGACGAAGGCGTCGAAGGTGTCCAGCAGGTACAGGCCTGTCACCGTCGGGAAGAGCACTATCGAGATCAACGCAACCGGGACGCACACGGACACCGCCGAGGCGACACGGCCCCAGCCCGTCTTGTCCTGCACGGCCGCCACGATGACCTCGAGGATCGAGATCAGCGAGGTCATGCCGGCGAAAACCAGCGACCCGAAGAAGAGCACGCCCATCAGCGCACCGAACGGGGCCTCCGAGACGATCGTGGGGAAGGCGATGAACGCCAACCCGACACCTGCCGTGGCGACCTCGTCGATGGCGCTGCCGGCGGCCTGGGCCATGAAGCCCAGCGCCGCGAAAACACCGATGCCGGCGAGGATCTCGAACCCGGAGTTGGCGAACGCGACGACCATGCCGGAGCCCGTGAGGTCGGTCTTGCGCTTGAGGTACGAGGAGTAGGTGACCATGATGCCGAAGGCCACCGAAAGCGAGAAGAAGATGTGGCCGTAGGCGGCGGCCCACACGCCCGGGTCGCCCAGGGCTTCCCAATTGGGGGTGAAGAATGCGTTCAGGCCGTCAATCGCGCCGGGCAGGAACAGCGACTGAACCACCAGAAGGACGAACATGACCACGAGCAGCGGCAGGAAGATGCCGTTGGCTCGCGAGATGCCCCTGCGGACTCCGGCAACCATGATCACGATGATCACCAGCCAGACGACCAGCAGCGGCCAGAAAATACCCGGCACGTATTCGAGCTTAACCCCCGGGACGTCGGCGACTTGCAGGAATTCCCCCATCAGGAAGCCGGCCGCGTCATCACCCCAGGCCTTGGTGACCGAGAACCAGGTGTACATGGCCGCCCAGGCGATGATGACCGCGTAGTAGATGGCGATGATGAAGCACACCAGCACCTGCCACCAGCCCAAGACCTCGGCGCCACGGTGCAGGCGCCGGTATGCCAAGGGCGCCGAGCCACGGAACTTGTGTCCGATGGCGTAGTCAAGGAAGAGCAACGGGATGCCGGCACTCAGAAGCGCCGCCAGGTAAGGGATGAGGAAGGCGCCGCCGCCGTTGTCGTAGGCGATGTACGGGAAGCGCCAGATGTTACCCAGGCCGACGGCGGAGCCGATGGCGGAGAGGATAAAGAGTTTTCGCGACGAGAAGGTTTCCCGGCGCTCCTGGACGGGGTTTCCGCCCTGGACTGAAGATGGAGTGGTCATGTTTCAACGTTACCCAAAGAGTGCGGCCCTTTGTGAAGTGAATCCCTTTACCGGCCGCTTTCGGCCATCGCCATAGTACGAGTGCACAAAATTTCTCTTAGTATTAGTGCATGGCCATCACTCTGTTGAAACTTCTTGAGTCCCAAACCCTTGGACTCAAGGCCCACACCAACGTCGCCGGGGTGGGACACAAACCCATTGAGTGGGCGGCCGTCACCGAGCTGCGAGACCCCTCCCCCTTTCTCAGCGGAGGGGAAATCGTGCTCACCACGGGCCTGCGGCAAAACACGATTGCCAACCAGGAGGCCTTCGTCGCCACGGTCCACGGTGCTGGCGCCCTGGCGCTGGGTTACGGGACAGGGCTGAGCCACCGCAGCGTCCCGGCCGCGGTGGTCCGCAAGGCCACCGAGCTGGGACTGCCGGTCTTCGAAGTCCCCTACGAAACCCCGTTCATGGCCATCACCAAGCTCATCGCCGATGCGTTGAACGACGACCACCTCAAGCGCCTCGAGCAGCTTCTCCAGGGCCACCAGAAGCTCGCCTCCACCCTGCTGACCGGCGGCCTGCGCGCGATGCTCAGCGAGCTGTCCCGGATGCTGGGCACCGCCGTGGCCCTGACCCAATATGCCGCCCGGATCCACGGACCCGAATTGGGCGACGACACCTGGCACGAGGTGCCCATCGCCACCGGGCTCCGGGACAAATGCACCCTGTACCTGTCCGAGCCCTACGAACACGACGGCCTGGTGCACTACGCCCAGGGCCTGATCGGCCTGGAACTGGCCAACCAGGCCAGGCTGCGGGAATCCAACCGCCTGGTCGCCGGGCAGGTGTTCTCGGACCTCATGGCCGGAACCCTCAAGGGCTCGGAGGCCAACGCGAGGCTCCAGGGAATCGGGGTCGTCCCCAGCCAGCCGCACTCGGTGGTGCTGGTCGCGGCGTCCCCGGGGCAGGAAAATGCCCTGCGCACCCTGCCCATCCCGCCGCAATTCGAGCACATCGTCTCGGCCATTGTCGAGGACCGGCTGGCGCTGGTGGTGGCACGCAACGACGGCACCGAGGTGGCCGACGGGATCGACCGCTACCTCCAGGGTGCAGGCATCGGGGCCCGTGTCGGGTTCGGCGGCGGCTACACCCAACCCAACGGACTGCGTTGGAGCTTCTTCGAGGCCATCGAGGCGCTGCGCCACGGCGAACGAATCAACACCCCCTCCAAGCTGTCGCTGACCTCGCTGCTGCTGGCTGCCCGAGACGTGCCGCTGCAGGCCCTGGCGCAAGAGGCCCTGGAGCCGCTGCAGGTCTTTGACAAGAAACACTCGGCCGAGTTGTTGGGCACATTGCGCAGCTACCTGGAACTCGACGGCAGCGTCGGGGCGGTGGCCGAAGCCCTCGGGTTGCACCGGAACACCGTGCGCTACCGGCTGCAGCAAATCAGCGAGCTCTCCGGCTACGACCCCACGACCACCGCGGACCGGGTGCAATTGTGGCTGGCGTTGACCGCGATGGACCTGAACTAGGGCGCCGGCCGACTAAGATGGTTGGCATGGCTGAAATGTTCCTTGAGAAGTTCCGTTCGCTGGTTCCGCTTTACCTCGAGGACGAGTGGCAAGTTGAAGATGGACTGACCGAGTCCGAAATCGAAGATGCCCTGTCCGAGGTCGGCTCCCCCATCCCGCTGGTCCTGCGCGAGTTCTACCTGGCCCTGGGCGGCTGCGAGGACCTCATGGAGGCCTACCACTACTTCTTCGACCCGGACGAGCTCGAGATCGAAGACGGCTACCTCTTGTTCCTGGAGGACGAAGAGGAAAAGTACGTATGGGGCATCCGCGTGGACCAGCTCGAGGTCCCGGACCCGATCGTGTACCGCCGCCAGAATGCCCGCGGCATCTGGAAGTCCGAGGAAGGCACCTTCAGCGAGTACGTCCTGGACATGTTCAGCTGGGTGTTCGACGAGCTCTCCCCCGAGCTCAACAACTAACGCGCGGCCCATGGGCGGATTGTGGAAATCGCATGCTCCGCAGGGCTATGCCTGCCCGTTTTGCGAGCTGCTGGCCGGCGGCCCGCTTTCGGAGGGAAACCTCTGCGTACCCACCGACCTGATCTACCGCACCGAATCCGTCGCCGTGATCATGGCCTGCGACGGATTCGGCCCCTACGGCGGGCATGCGATGGTTATCCCGGTCCAGCACCATGAGGCGCTCTACGACCTGCCCGACGAGGTCGCCGCGAACATCATGTTCGAGACCAGGCGCGTCGCCCTGGCCATGAAGCATGCCTGGAACCCGGAAGGGACCAGCACCCGCCAGCACAACGAGCCGGCCGGGAACCAGCACGTCTGGCACTACCACCAGCATGTCTTCCCGCGCTTCCCCGGCGACAACCTCTACGGGCACCTGCGCCACCGCGTATCGGTTGAAGAACGCGCGCAAAAGGCCGCCCAGTTGCGGGCGGCCCTTGACGAAGCAAATCTTTGGGGAGACTCCCCCGACGGATTCGGTTTTTAGTTCCTGGTGTCCGACCCGGCTTAGAGCTCGCGGGTGACCACAGCGTCGGCAAAGGCGGCCAGGGATTCCTTGACGGTTCCCTCCGGCAGCGGCGCCAGGGCCTCGATGGCGGCATCGGCCCAGTGCCGGGCCACGTCCCAGGCCTGGTTGGTCGCCGGGTTTGAGGCCACCGCGGCAACGGCTCTGGCCAGCGCGTCATCCTCGGTCAGGTCCCCGTCCACCAGCTCCAGCACCTTCGCTGCAGCGGTGTCTCCGGCCGCGGCCGCATCGCGCATCAGCAGGATCGGCAGCGTCGGGACGCCCTCGCGCAGGTCGGTGCCGGGGGTCTTGCCCGAACGGACCTGCGCGCCGGTGACGTCGATGACGTCGTCGGCGACCTGGAAGGCCACCCCGACCTTCTCGCCGTAGGAACGCAGCACCTCCACGTACTGCGCCACTCCGCCAAAGAGCGCGCCGAAGGCACCGGAGGTGGCCAGCAGCGATGCGGTCTTGTCGGAGATCACGTTCAGGTGGTGCTCGATCGGGTCGTCGTCCTCGCGCGGGCCGACGGATTCGTGCAGCTGGCCCAGGCACAGGCGCTCGAAGGTGCGTGCCTGCATGGACACGGCCTCCGGGCCCAGCTCCGCGCCGATCACCGAGGCGCGGGCGAAGATCAGGTCGCCGGTGAGGATTGCAACCGAGTTGCCCCAGACCTCGTGGGCGGTGGGGGCCCCGCGGCGCAGCGGCGCCGAGTCCATGACATCGTCGTGGTAAAGCGTGGCCAGGTGGGTCAATTCCACGATGGCCGCGGCCTTGATGACGTCCTCGGTCACGCCCTCGCCCAGCAGGGAGGTGAGGATCACCAGCAGGGGCCGGATGCGCTTGCCCCCGGCCTCGACCAGGTGGCGGCTGGTGGCATCGATCAGCGGGTCGGAATTGGCGATCGCATCGCGCAGCAGCTTCTCGACCCTGGCCAGCCCGGTGGCGATGGCGGGACCGAACTCGGGGTCCTGGGCGATGAGCCCAAAACCGCCGGGAAGGTTGACCGCGGCGGCCAGCACGCTGGTTTCCGGGTTCAAATCGAAGGAGTCGTGCACGCCGTGTCCGGCAGCTGTCCAGTTTGTCTGGGAATCGGTCACTGTTCTAAGACTTACTATCTCTCGACGGTCGGCTCCAGGGGCGGCGTGTGGCCGATTCTGGGTGCTGGTCGGTTGGCACCAGCTGCTCAAGTACAAGGTTCACTCTATCGCCATTCACCGCGCGGGCTCCCTTTGTGCCGGGATCGCGGCAGGTCGAGGACCCCGGGAGGGCGCGATTGGCCATTCTCAGGCCTTCGGTTTGGTGGCCCGGTGCACCGCCACGATCCCTCCGGAGAGGTTTCGGTAACGGCAATTTTCCCAGCCGGCTTCCTCGATCCACGCGGCCAGCCCATCCTGGGTGGGCCAGGCGCGGATGGATTCGGCCAGGTAGACGTATGCGGCGGGATTGGAGGAAAGCTTGGTGGCCACCGGCGGCAACGCCCGCATCAGGTACTCGGAGTACACGGTGCGGAACGGGGCGAAGGTCGGGTGCGAGAACTCGGCTACGACCAGTGTTCCGCCGGGCTTGGTCACGCGCAGCATTTCCGCCAGCGCCTTCTTGGGCTCGTTGACGTTGCGCAGCCCGAAGCTGATGGTGGAGGCATCGAAGCTGTTGTCGACGAAGGGCAGGTTGGTGGCGTCCCCGGCGACGAAGTCGATGTCGGGGCGGCGGCGCTTGCCGACCTTGAGCATGCCCTGGGAGAAGTCGCACGCCACGACGCCGATTCCGGCATCCGCGTACGGTTCGGAGGAGGTGCCGGTGCCGGCAGCCAGGTCAAGGACCCGCTGGCCGCGCTTGGCACCCACCGCGTCGACAACGACCTTTCGCCATCGCCGGGTCTGGCCCAGGGAGAGGACATCGTTCATCACGTCGTAACGCGGGGCGACATCATCAAACATGGCTTGGACTTCTTCGGGGCGCTTTTCCAGCGATGCACGGCTCACCGTTTCATTGTTGCAAAGTTCACGGGCATCGGGAAAACCCTTGCTGCTCCGGCGCCCGGGTGAGCGGGGCCACTACCGCCCCATGGGGCCCGTTCCGCGGCGGTAAGCTAGGCAGATCATGACTTCGCAACTTTCCGCCGCCTTGGGGACCCCGGTCCCGGGCACCGTCCCGCTCCTGCGTTCGCTCACCGTCCAGCGGCCGGCCATGAGCGAACACGGCCTGCTCGACTACATCACCCGCGACGATTCCCTGGTGTGGTCCCGACATGGCGAGGGAACCATCGGTTTCGGCCAGGTCGCGAGGTTCGAATCCACCGGCCCTGAGCGCTTTGCCCTGGCACACGCGTGGTGGGATGCGGTTTCCGATGCGGCGCAGGTAAGTGACCCGCTGGATTTACCGGGCACCGGCCTGATCGCCTTCGGGGCGTTTGCCTTCTCGTTTTCCAGCACCTACTCCTCCCGCTTGATCGTGCCGCGGATCGTGGTGGGCCGCAACGAGACCTGCAGCTGGATCACCTACACGGTGTCGGACCCCGAAACGGAACTGAGCGCAGAGGCGGCCGAGGCGGAACTGGCTGCCTTGCTGGAGGACTACTCCCCCGAGCACGAGCTGGGCGAGGGCCTCGACCGGCTCGTGGCCGGGCAAATCTCGGAGCAGGAATACAAGGACTCGGTGCGCAAGGGGGTTGCGGTCATCGAATCCGGTGCCGCGACCAAGCTGGTGCTCGCCCGCGACGCGGTGGCCGAGCTCGCTTCCCCGATCGCCGTGGCCCAGGTCCTGCGCCAGCTGGTGCTGCGCTACGACGACTGCTGGACCTACTCGGTGGACGGGCTCATCGGAGCCACCCCCGAAATGTTGGTGCGCGTGCGCGGGGACATTGCCGAGGCCAGGGTCCTGGCCGGGACCCTTGACCGAGCCACTGCCCCGAGCGGGGATTCCCGCTACGCCCACCGCATGCTGATCGAGGACGAGAAGCAGCGCCACGAGCACCAGTTGGCCATCGACTCGCTCACCGAGCAGCTCGGCCCGCTTTCCTCGGGCATGGACGCCCCTGACGAGCCCTTTGTCCTGCAGCTGCCCAACGTCTGGCACCTGGCCTCTGACGTCAAGGCGTCCCTCGCGGCCAGGGCCGATGGTTCGGTGCCGAGCGTGCTTGATTTGGCCGAGGTCTTCCACCCGACGGCCGCCGTGTGCGGGACTCCCACCAAGGAGGCCGGCCGGATCCTGCGCGAGCTCGAGGGCATGGACCGCGGGCCGTACGCAGGACCCGTGGGATGGATCGACACCCGCGGAAACGGCGAGTTCGGCATTGCCCTGCGTGGTGGAGTCATCGAATCGCCCACCTCGGTTAGGCTCTACGCCGGGTGCGGCGTGGTTGCCGCTTCCGATCCGGCGGCCGAGCTTGCCGAGTCCTGGGCCAAGATGCGCCCCATGCGCGAGGCACTGGGCATCTAGGTTTTTGGGCAAGCCCACGTCGTACAACGATTGAACAACGAAGCTTGTTTACCATGAGAAAAACAATGTAGCCTGTGAGGCACATCTCACAAGGGCTGCGCTGCCGGTTAGAATGAACTTCAACGCAAAACCTGCGAGCGATCACCTAGAGAAGGATCACACTCCATGCGGATTACATCAACCGTGCTCAAGTCATTGGCAGTAGCGGCCGTGGGGGCCCTGGCCCTGACTGCCTGCGGCAGCAGCGAAACCCCTGCTGCATCGTCGACGGACGCCAACGCGCTCAAGCTCATCAATGCCGGCAAGCTCACCGTTTGCTCCGACATCCCGTACGAGCCGTTCGAATTCGTCAAGGGCGGCAAGAACGTCGGCTTCGACATGGACATCGCCGCCGAAATCGCCAAGGACATGAAGGTCGAACTCACCGTGATCGATTCCGGCTTCGATGCAATCGAGTCCGGGCTGTTCAAGACGCAGTGCGATATCGCGATTTCCTCGGTGTCCATCACCGATGCGCGCAAGGGAAACATGGACTTCTCCACCCCGTACATGGATGACGACCTGACCCTCGTCGCCAAGGAAGGCTCGGGCGTCACCGACCTCGAGTCCGCCAAGGGCAAGAAGGTCGGCGTACAGCAGGCCACCACCGGTGCGAAATTCGCCACGGAAAACGGCCTTGACGCCATCGGCTACGAGGACTCGGGTCTCCAGCTCGCTTCGCTCAAGGCGGGAACCACCGTTGCAACACTGGGAAACCAGTCGGTGCTGGGCTACGCCATCAAGGACGACCCCACGCTCAAGCGCGTTGCCGATTTCAAGACCGGCGAACAGCTGGGTGTTGCAGTCCCCAAGGGTGCGGGCGCAATGCTCGACCAGGTCAACACCACGCTCAAGCGCCTGACCGATGACGGTTCACTGGCCAAGTTCACCGAGACCTGGTTCGGCGCAACAAACTAACTTCAGTCCCATTTGATGCAGGCACTCAGGCGAGGCCCTGGCTCCCGATCGGAACCGGGGCCTCGCCATCTTTCACGGAAGGCTTCAATCCCATGGCCATGACCACTCGTCAACGCGCCCGATTAAGCAAAATCATTCAGATCGTCATCTTCGTCGGCGTCATCGTGGCGGTGGTGCTCCAAGTCGACTGGAAGATCCTCGGCGACAACTTCTTCGCGTTCGACAAGCTGGGCCCCATCTTCCCCGAGCTGATCACGGTCGGCCTGAAGAACACCCTGTACTACACGGTCATCTCCTTTGCCTTCGGATTGGCCCTGGGTCTGCTCCTGGCGCTCATGAAGATGGCCAGCTTCGCTCCGTACCGCTGGTTCGCGACCGGATTCATCGAGTTCTTCCGCGGGGTTCCCGCAATCCTGGTCTTGATCGCCTTTGGCTACGGTGTGCCCACCGCCTTCCCCGGCACGAGCTGGCCGCAACCGGTAGTGGTCATGGTTTCCCTTGGCTTGGTTTCAGCCGCCTACATCGCCGAAACCCTGCGCGCGGGCCTGCAAGCCGTCCCCAAGGGGCAGATTGAAGCCGCCAGGTCGCTGGGCATGCCCGCGTGGCGCGCCATGGTCACCATCGTGATCCCCCAGGCCTTCAAGATCGTCCTGCCGCCGATGACCAACGAAATCATCTTGCTGACCAAGGACTCGTCCCTGGCCTTCATCTTGGGGGCGAGCATGGCACAGTACGAAATGACGAAGATCGGCCGAGACGGGATCACCTCCCTGGGCGCCGGCATCACCCCCTTGATTGTGGCCGGTGCGTTCTACCTCGTCATCACCATTCCTTTGAGCCTGATCGCTCGAAAGTTTGAATCCCGTTCTGCACGGACGAAGCGTTAGGGAAGTACCTCATGTCTGACAACAACACCCCAACCACTTTCAAGGCATCAGGCGTGGACATCCGCGGCCTGCACAAGTCCTACGGCGACAACGAAGTCCTCAAGGGCATTGACCTGGAGGTCAAGCCCGGAGAAGTCGTATGCCTCATCGGACCCTCGGGTTCGGGGAAATCGACCTTGCTGCGCTGCGTCAACCTCTTGGAGAAGCCGAATGCCGGCGTCATCCACGTCGGCGGATTCGACGCCACCGACCTCGACGTGAACCTGGACAAGATGCGCCAGAAAGTTGGCATGGTATTCCAGCAGTTCAACCTGTTCCCGCACCTGACGGTGCTGCAGAACTGCACGATCGCGCAGACCAAGGTGCTCAAGCGCCCTGCCGCCCAGGCCCAGGAAACGGCCCGGAAGAACCTGACCCGCGTGGGGCTCGGGGACTTCGGCGACCGCTACCCCGACCAGCTCTCCGGCGGCCAGCAGCAGCGGGTGGCCATCGCCCGTGCGCTGTCGATGGATCCGACCTTGATGCTCTTTGACGAGCCGACCTCGGCGTTGGACCCGGAGACCGTTGGCGAGGTGCTGGCGATCATGCGCTCGCTGGCCAAGGGGGGCATGACCATGCTGGTGGTGACCCACGAGATGTCCTTCGCCAAGGAGGTCGCAGACCGGGTGATCTTCATGGACGGCGGCGTCGTCGTCGAGCAGGGGCCCGCCAAGGAGGTCATCGGCAACCCGCAGCAGCCGCGCACCCAGGACTTCCTCAAGCGCGTGCTCGATCCCACCCACGTGGAGATCGCAGAGTAGGTCCCGCACACCGGAAACCCCGAGGGGCGGTTTGGCATCCACCCGGATGCCAAACCGCCCCTCGGTCCTTAACCGCACCGCAAGCGGCGCGCCTGCGGCCGTAGCTGCCCCTTCAGCCGAGCTTTCGCGAACGGGACCCGCCCGGTTAGACGATGGGCCAAGCTTGCCCCAGCAAGGGGGCCCGTACGTTTCCGGCGGCTCCGGTCTAGCGGATTGGTGG
Source organism: Arthrobacter sp. C2 (assembly GCA_024207135.1). Taxonomy (GTDB): domain Bacteria; phylum Actinomycetota; class Actinomycetes; order Actinomycetales; family Micrococcaceae; genus Paeniglutamicibacter. The sequence goes on from CP042428.1 coordinate 1,738,447, forward strand.
CCAGGCCAGTTCTCCGGTCCGTGCCGCGATGCCCGCATGCAGGGCACGCAGACCGGACCTCGTCACGGCCACCTCGATGATGCGACGGGTCCCGGGGCGCTGCAGCACGTCCCGCAACTCGTCCACGGTGTCCACGGCCAGGTATTCCCAGCCGTAGGCCTGGGCCAGCGGCTGGATTTTGACCCGGTGCGGTGTGGCAAAGAGACGCTCGACGGCGTTGGCGTAGCGCCCGGATTCGGCCACCGCACCGTGTTCCAGGGTGGAGAAAATGGCGCCGCCCGAATCGTTGAGGACCACGACATCCATCTCTGGAGCGACTTCACCCTCGCCGATCAGCAGCGCTCCCACGTCATGCAGGAATGTCACGTCCCCGACCAGCAGCGTGGTCTTGCGCCCGCCGCGGGCCTGGGCGATGCCCGTGGCGGTGGCCAGCGTTCCGTCGATCCCGGCCAGTCCCCGGTTCGCGTAGACCGTTGCGGAGGGATGGGGTGCAGGGCGGCCGCAGAGGTCGGCGTCGCGGATGACGTTGGAGGATCCCAGGACCAGGTTCCCGCGGGACAGTGCCCAGGTTTCGCGTGCGACCGCCGGTCCGTCCAGGACGCCGTCCGCCGCAAGGACTTGCTCGATGGCCTCTTCGGCTTGCCGCCCCAGTTCCTGCCACTGCCCCAGCCAGCCGGCGGGACCGACCCCGGCGAACCGTGCCAATGCGGCGGGATCTCCGATGGCCTGCTCGCGCCGGCGTCCCGGTTCAAACCACGGGGCTGGGGCCGGGGCCCACAGCGCCGAAACGATGTCCGGGTTGGCCAGCAGCATGCCCACGGGCCGGGTCAGGGTGGGACGGCCGAACAGGACCACGCGCTCGATCCGTGCCATGTGACTGCTCAGCAGCGTCCGGTACGGGCCAATGGCGTTGGGTCCGAATCGCGCATTGGAACTCGGCTCGGCAAACAGCGGCAGGCCCAGCGCCCGGGCGAAGCCCTCGGCCTCGGGGCCGGCACCGTGGCCGGCGACCACCACGGTTCGGCGTTCGGTCACCGTTTTGTGGTTCCGCCATCCCGGGTCGTTGTCGGAGGCGAGCGCGACGGGCGGATAGGTGACGTTGGCGCCGAATTCCGGCAATCTGTCCCCGGGTGCCGGAACCAGCGGGTCCCGGAAGGCCACATTGATCTGCACCGGGCCCGGTGCCACCGCGGCGGTGCCCCGCGCGAGGGCCAGGGCCTCGGCCACCAGGGCATCGGGGCGTGTACCGGCGGGAATGGTGACGCTTCCGCGCACATGCGCACCGAACAAGTCGATCTGGTTGGTGGTCTGGTTGGCGCCGGTCCCGTGGAGCTCGGAGGGACGGTCGGCCGAGAGGACCACCAGCGTGGCTCCGACATGGTTGGCCTCCATGACTGCCGGCAGCAACTCCCCCACCGCGGTGCCCGAGGTGGTCAGCACCGGAACCGGCCCGCCGCCGGCCAGGGCCAGCCCCAGCGCGGTGAACCCGGCAACGCGTTCGTCGATGCGCACATGCAGCCGGATGGTTCCTGCGGCTTCCGCCTCGGCCAGGGCGTAGGCCAGCGGGGCGCTGCGTGATCCGGGGCAGATCACCACGTCGCGGACCCCGTGGGTCTGCAGCGCGGCAAGCAACAGGCGGGCAACTTCCATGGAGGAAAGTTCGGGAACGGAATCGGAGGGCATGGGTACCATCCTAATTCCGTCCCCGACCAGAACCGTTTTCCGCCTATTCGGAGATGGCGATGTAGCGGGTGACCATGCTGGTCTCGAAGTGCCCCCGCGTTTCCGGGTCGTCGTCGGCCACGAACTCTTCCATGTAGTTCGTCAGCCGCCCGGTCTGAGGATTGAACATGAGCATGGTCCGGTAGGTCCCTCCCTCGTTGGGTGTTTCCACACCGAAGGCGACGGCTTCCCGGTCCCATCGATCGGTGGTGGTCCCGATGACATTCAGCCCTTCGAGTTTGGCCAGCGCTCCCAACAGCGAAGCGGATTCCGCCTGATCGAGCCTTCTGTCCATCATGACAAAGCCCATGATCTGCAAGAATCCCTGGGGACCGTCGTTAACGGCTGCACTGTCAGGCCGCAATTGATCGTAGATGCTCGAATAGAAGTCCTCGGCGGTGCGACCCAGCGTGGTGTCGAACATGTTCCTGCGCTCGCCGGGAGCGAACTCGTGGTTGATCACGGTGCCTGGCTTGTCCATCAGATTCTTGCGGTTGTACTTGACGGACTCGCCGGTCAACGAAAAAGGCTCTCCAACGGTTTGCCGGATGGAGCTGCTGCCATCCGGGTTCACTCGATGTTCGTTGAACGTCGGGATCGACAAGCGATCATCGAAGTCCCCACCGTCGCCGAAGGCCCCTCCCTCCCAGTGCCCGATGTCGATCCGGCCCGGATCAAAGTCGGCCGGGTCCGGATGGGATTCCGCTGCCTGGATCAGGTTCCCCAGAGCTTCCTTGGTTCCCACGGCGCTTGGAGTCATCTTTTCCACGGGCATGGGTGATGCGGTGGCCTTTGTGGTGCCATCCAAAGCGGATCCCAGCGGCACTGCCACGAGCACGCCGGCGGCGACGGCGGCCAGGGCTCCCAGTATCCACCGGCGCGTGGTCCTGCGGGTGGCGTCCAGCGCCACGACGTTGCTGGGCGCCGGCTCCCCAGGCTCCCCTGCGGCGGGCTCCACAGCAGAGTCGGTTGAAGCCATCGTGGCGGGTGTCGCGGCAAGGATGGAGGCCAGGTCGTCCAGGGCGCGCTGATCCAGCTCCTGGACCTGTTCGACGGGGAACGGGTTGGCATTCCGGATCCCTGCGTCGAGCGTGCTGTCGTCCTCGAAAAGTTGCTTAGGCATGGTGAACCCCGCTTCGTAGGATGTTCTTGAGGGACTTGCGTGCGCGGCTGACCCGTGCCCAGGCCGCTTCCTGGGAACAGCCCAGGACGTTGGCCAGTTGTTGGGCGCTGAGCTCTTCCCAATAGGTCAGGTACAGGATCTCGCGTTCGGCATCCCGCATGCCCAGCATGGCCTCGCGCAGCTGGAGGGAGTGTTCGTCCCCGGCATGGCGTTCGGGACAGTGCTGCAGCTTGACCTCGAGGGCGGCGACACGTAGCTGGCGCCGGTACTCGTTGCCGATGAGGTTCTTGCAGGTTTGGTACAGGTAGGCCAGGCCCAGGTGCTCGGCCTGCTCGAACTTGGACCATGCCACCCGGAAGGTCTCGCTGGCCAGGTCCCGGGCCGTCTCGTGGTTGTTGATCCGGCGTTGGGCATAGGCAAGCACCAGCCAATAATGCTGCCGGTAGAAGTCGCTGAACCGCTCTTCGGGTGCGCTTGGGGGTCCGTGTTCGCCCTCCAGCAACCTTGCATCCGGTTGCATGGGCCTCCCTCGATCTCGTTGGTAAGTCTTACACCCTATCTATTTCCACCAGCGGGGCGTTCCTGACATGGGGAAACCGAAAATCTTCCGGGCAGGCAAAAGCGCCCTTGGCGGCAACGAACCTTCTCGTTGCCGCCAAGGGCGCTCGGTGGCGCATCGACGCCGCACGCATGCGGCGAAGCGCGGCTACTTCTTGGGACCGTGGCCCTTGGCCGAGGTGAAGACCTGGACCACCGAGGGGCGGGGGCCGTAGACCTCGCCGCGCTTGGCCTTGGAGGGGTTCAGCACGTAGTCCGGGAAGAACGAGATCGGGTCGGCAAAGGTGCCGCCCTCGCCGGGGTGCTGCACGGCCACGAACACCGAACCGTCGCGGTCGTGGATCAGCGGGCCGCAGGTCTCGGCGCCGGCCGGGACGGCCAGGAACTGTTCGACGCGGCCGCGGTCCGCTCCGGTCAGGGTGACCTTGTGCAGGGCGTCGCAGTACCCGATGGTGCCCGGCTGCCCGTCGGTGGAGATCCACAGGTTGCCCTTGGAGTCGAAGGCCAGATTGTCCGGGCAGGAGATCGGGGAGACCTTCTCCTTGGGGTAGCCGGAGAAGTAGGTGCTCGCGTCCTTGGACGGGTCCCCGGCGACCAACAGGATGTTCCAGGCGAATGCGGTGCCCGTCGCGTTGTTGTTGGCCTCGGTCAGCTCAATGACGTGGCCGTCGCGGTTCCGGGTGCGCGGGTTGGCCTCGTCCACGGTTGCCTTGCCGGTGGTGTCACGCTGGGTGTTGTTGGTCAGGGCGATGTAGAGCTTTCCGGTGACCGGGCTCGGCTCGACGTCCTCGGGGCGGTCCATCTTGGTGGCCCCGACCTTGTCGCCGGCCAGGCGCGTGTAAACGAGCACCTCTTCCAGGCTCATGCCCGGGACCTGGGAGGCGCCGTCCTTGACCAGAGGGATCCAGGTGCCGGTGCCGTCGAAGGAACCGTCGGCGGGAACGGCGGCCGACCCGTCGATCTGGGAGGCCGGGGAGTTGCCGGAGAACTTGGCGACGTAGAGGTCGCCTTCCGAGAGCAGGCCCATGTTGTGCTTGCGGTCCCCGCGGCGGTACTTCGCCTTGGAGACGAACTTGTAGACGTAGTCGAAGCGCTCGTCGTCGCCCGAGTAGGCCACGACCCGCCCGTCGTTGGCAATGAGGACGTTGGCTCCCTCGTGCTTGAAGCGGCCCAGCGCGGTGTGCTTCACCGGGGTCGAGTCCGGGTTCTGCGGGTCGATCTCCACGATCCAGCCGAAGCGGTTGATCTCGTTCTCGTAGCCCGGGTTGTGGGCGGAGAAGCGCGGGTCCACGTCCTCCCAGCCGCGCTCGGTGGCTTTGTCGGAGATGCCGTAGCGGGCGTCGGTCGCCGAGCCGGTGCCGCGGAAGTACTGGTTGAAGTTCTCCTCCCCCGAGAGCACGGTGCCCCACGGGGTGGTGCCGCCGGCGCAGTTGTTCAGGGTGCCCAGCGCCTTGCGGCCAGTGGGGTCCGCGACGGTCTTGAGCAGCTCGGACCCGGCGGCCGGGCCGTCGATGGCAAAGGCCGTGGTGGCGGTGATGCGGCGGTTGCGCTCGCCCCCGCGGACGTAGCTCCAGGGCGTGCCGGCCTTCACGCGCTTGACCTCGACCACGGAGAACCCGTGGGCGGCCATGGCGATCTTCGCGGCCTCGGCCTTGTTCGCCTCGAACCAGGCGGGGTCGAACATCAGGTCTTCGTTGGTGTATTCGTGGTTGGCCACCAGCACGCCGGAGCGTCCGGAGTACTTGTCCACGATGATGTTCAGGTAGTCGTTGTTGTAGCCGAACTGGCCGGCCTGGCGCTTGGCGCTCTGCTTGGTGATGTCGAACTTCGGTGCGTGGTTGAACAGCGGGTCGCCCCAGCGGATGATCGGGGCCCAGTCGTAGCCCTCCGGTACCGTCATGGCATCAACCGTGCGCGGCACCGGGGCGATGGCCTGGAAGGACAGCTTCCCGCCGCCCTGCGGGGCCACGATGGTGTCCGCCTGGGCTCCCGGTGCCCCCAGGGTGTCAACGCCGATGACGAGTGCGGCCGAAGCCACGGCACCGATGCCCAGGATGGAGCGGCGGCTCAGGGCTGCGTCGGCGATGTCGCGGAAGTAGCTGTTGGAGCTGGTGTTGCACACGTCCTTGGCGCAGGCGTTGCCGCACTTGAAGTGGCAGGTGGCCGCGTCGCGGTTGCCGCGGGTGTGGCCGAGCATGGGAAGGAAGGTTCGTGTAAGGCTCATGGTTTTCTCCGTGCAACGCTATCGAGTGGATGACTTCGATTCCCAGCGTTCCAGCCACCGGTGAGCGTCCGGCCGCCGCAAGGTTAACGGCAGGCAAGCGGTGGGTGTCCGTTTCGAGGTGCGGGGGCCGAATCGTGGCACGGGTCACGAAGCCGGCGGAGATCCGGCATTTGCGGCGGGAAGGTACCCTGCACCGGCTACCGGTTGGGCGCAAGTAATTCCCGGTGGCAGTCGGCCAGGCGGTGGTGCCACCAGCTGCGGCGTTCGGCGTTGACCTCGTGTTTGCGCAGCAGGTCGGGATCGGCGGCGATGTCCCGCAAGTGCAGTTCCCCGCCCACGGCCAGGAACCTGTCGTTGGTGATGTCGGAGGAAAAAAGCGAACCGGTGGCCAGCCCGCAGGCGTAGGGCAGCTCCGGCAGCGCGGCGGCGAGTGCGGCGCCCTGGCGCAGGCCGATGGAGGTGTCCAGGGCGGAGGAAACCACCGCGGGCAACCCGGCATCGCGAACCACTTGGAGCGCCCGACGGACCCCGCCCAGCGGCTGGGCCTTGATCACGATCAGGTCGGCAGCCCCGGCACGGGCCACCGCGAGCGGGTCCGATTCCTTGCGCACCGATTCGTCGGCGGCGATCAGCACCCCGAGTCCGCGGCGTGCGACTTCCTCGCGCACCCGCGCCAGGCCGTCGATTCCCGCCACGGGCTGTTCGGCGTATTGCAGCCCGAATCCGGCCAGCGCTTCCAGTCCGGCCAGGGCTTCGTCATGGGTCCAGCCCATGTTGGCGTCGATGCGGATGGCGGCCTCGGGAAACAACCGGCGGACCTCGGCCACGCGGGCCACGTCCTGGGCAAGGTCCTGGCCGGTTTCGGCGACCTTGACCTTGATCGTGTGCGCCGCGTCGTAGGAAGCCAGGACGGCAGCGACCCTTTCGGGGCCCACGGCCGGCAGGGTGGCGTTGACCGGAACGGATTGGCGCACCGGATCCGGGTGGCCTTCCCACGCAGCTTCGATCCCCGAGCGCAGCCAGGCCGAGGCCTCGGCCGGACCGTATTCCAGGAAGGGAGAGAACTCGCCCCAGCCCGCCGGGCCCTCAAAGAGCATCGCCTCGCGGTGCCGCACGCCGCGGAACTGCACGGTCATGGGCAGGGAAATCACATGTGAGGCGTTGATGAGCTCGTCAAGGTCGGGCAACTGGGTCATGGGCTCCAGCCTATCTTCCGTTGATGCTCAGCCCTGGTAGGCGGCGTCGAGCGCTTCCTGCCAGGCCGCGGTGTTGGCCTGCGCATCGGCGCCCGTGGCGAAGTCGTGCACCGTCAGCCCAACGGGGCCGCCGAAGGCGTTGCGGCCGAAGATCCGCACCAGTGCGTCGGAGGTGCGCAGACCCACGAAGTTCTCGTTGCGGAAGTCCACGGTGGCCCGGGTGGTTCCGCGCCCGGGCAGTTGGAGTTCCAGTTCGGCGCCGGCCGCGGCGTCGTCCAGGCCCAGGGCCGAAAGCCAGGTTTCCAGTGCGTTCGGGGCCTTAGAGGCCTCGGGTCCCTGGATGTCGCTGAAGGCCACCGGGAGCCCATCGAAGTGGCGCAGGTACTCGCCCAGGGTATGCAGGTAGAAGGCGGTGTGCTTGGAGGCCCCGTCGTATTGGTTGTCCCAGTCGTCGACGAAGATTCCCGAGTGGACGTAGCGCAGCGCGGTGCCGTTCTCCCCCGGGGTCAGCACGTGCTCGAGCTGGTTGAACCAGCCGTCGGGTCCGTCCATCCGGGTAACCAGGTGCGTGGGGTACTCGTCCACCGTGCGCACGGAGGGCCATTGGTCCGTGGGGAACATCCAGGCTGCGGTGCCGTTGGTGACAGCTTCCCAGATCCGTTCCGGTGTGCTGTCGATCGCCAGTTCTTCGACGATCTCGAATTCCTTGCTCATGGCGTACCTTCCTTCAAGGTGGGGTGCAGGGCCACGACCAGGCGGTGGGCCCGGGCAGCGGGTGCGTTGGTGTTGTCGTGGTACTTGGTGGCGAGCCGGGCGACGGCGAGGCCGAGCTCGGCGCTGAATTCCGCCCGTTCGCGGGCGGATGCGAAGACGATGTCCGCGTCGATGGCGAAGGTACCGAAGCCCTTGCGCACCTTGCGTGCGCCGATGAGAAGGGCGCCGACCTCGCGGATCGTTCGTGCGGCCAGGGCAAGCAGCCAGGTTGCGGAGAATTCGTTCCGCAGGACCGCGGGCGCCGGGGTGAGCGACGCAAGACTTTGCGGCGAGATCACGTAGGACGCCGCGGTTGCCTGCATGAGCCGTTCGGTCATGATGCCCTTGTGGCGCAATTCCACCTGGGCCAGCAGCCCGAGTTCGGCCATCTGGTTCAAGTGGTAGGTGATTTTCTGGCGCGGGATCTCCAGCCTGGCCGCCAGCATGCTCGCCGAGGCGGGTTCGGCCAGCTCGGCCAGCAGCCGCTGGCGCATCGGGTCCAGCGTTGCCGCCGCGGCCCGCGGGTCTTCGATCACTTCGAGGTCCAACATGTTTCCAAGAATCTCACTGACAAATTAATTTGTCAATGGATCGTCGAGGTCCGTAACCCGCTGCGGCGTTGCCCTCTCCTCGTGCGCGGGCTTGGCGGATCCATGGGAGAAAGCCCACGTTCCGGGCCACCGGCAAGGATTGTGTGAAACCCTGTTGGCAATGAGTTTTTCCTCCAAGCCCCCGCCCAACCAATCAACGGGCAGCGCCCTGCTCCCCTGGTACGGCGCGTTGGTGCTGCTGGCTGCCCTCTTTTGGGCCTGCTACAGCTTCTTCGTGATGACCAAGCTCGGCCAATGGATCGACGAGGCGGCGTTGCTGGGCGGCGAGGCGTTCCTGGCTGCGGACAAGACCCGGGGCCCCGCGCTGGCCTTCCTGGACCACATGCCGGCGGCCTCGGCGCTGCTGGCCGGCGGATTCATCCTCTTTGCCCTGCTTCGCAGGCGCGATTTCCTGCGCCCCGCGGTAGCCGGGGCCCTGCTGCTGGGTGCCGCCGGATCCACCCAATTGCTCAAGCATGTGTTGCTGGTGCGGCCGGATTTGAACATTTCGGGCGCCTCGATGAACTCGTTCCCCTCGGGGCACACGACGTTCGCCGCCGCGGCCATGGCCGCGATCTTCATCGTCGCCCCCGTGGCGCACCGTCCGCCGGTGGCCCTGCTGGGCTGGGCCTACGCAGCGGTGGCCGGGGCCTCGACGCTGGTGCTGGGCTGGCACCGCCCCAGCGACGTGCTTGCCGCCTACCTGGTGGTTGCTTGGTGGAGCGTGCTGGCCGGGTTGTTCCTGCGCCATGCCCACGGGAGCGGTCCCGGACCCCGCACCGCGGCCGCCGGCTCCAGGTCGGTTCCCGAGCGGCTCTTGCGCGCCTCAGCGGTGGTGGGCGCCGTGGCTGCGGCAGCGGCACTGGGCCTCGCGCTGGCCATGGACCACCCGGCGATCGGTACCGTAGGGAACGGCGCCCTGTTCGTCTTCCTGGCCGTGGGCCTGGCATTGGTCCTTGGCACCGCCATGGTCACGGGCTGGTTCATTCATGAGCTTTTTGCCCGTTACGGGGCACCCATCCGCCGCCGGTTGGTCCGAGGAATGAAATAACCGAAGATCCCCGCTCCCAGCAGCGAGATCCCGCCGATCGCCATCACCCCGGCGCCCAGCGTCGCTACGGCCACCAGGACCGAGAGCAGCACCGGTCCGGCCATGGCGCCGGTGTCGGACATCAACCGCCACAGCCCCAGGAACTTGGGCCGCCCGGCCACCGGCGAGTAGTCGGCTCCCAGGGTCATCACGATTCCCGAGCCGATGCCGTTGCCGAATCCCAGCACCATGGCCACGGCCAGCATCGTGGGCATGGAGTGGGTCAGCGGCAGCAGGAACAGCGCCAACGACATCACCGCCATGCAGGGCACCGCGACCCAGGCCCGGCCGCGCTTGTCCATGACCTTGCCCGCGGGGTAGAAGATCAGCATGTCGATGGCCCCGGAGAACCCGTAGACCAACGAGATCGTGGCCGCGTCCAACCCGATGCTTTCGCCCCACAGGGGAAGCACGACCTGGCGGGTTGAGCGCACCGCGGAGATGCAAACGATGCCCAGCCCGATCCCCAGCAGGATCCGCCACTGGTCCTTGGCAATGGAGAGCATCGATCCCCCGGCGCGGCTTTGGCCTGCTTCAACCGGCGCCCGGGTCTCCAGGTCCGGAATCCACAGGCATACGACCGTGGCAATGGCCATGGCCACCATGCCCACCCAGTAGGCCCCGGCGATGCCGAGCCACTTCATGGCCAGGGTGGCGGCGAAAGGTCCGATGAAAACCCCGATGCGCATCACCCCGCCCAGGGTTGACATGGCCCTGGCCCTGAATTCCAGCGGGACGGCCTCGGCCAGATAGGTCTGCCGGGCCAGGTTGAACACGGCCCCGGCCATCCCCAGCATCGTCACGCCCACGGCAAAGAGGCCGAGGCTCGAGGGGACGATGCCCAGCACCATGCCCAGGGCCGCCCACCCTGCAGCGAAGACCATGGCCAGCCGTTCGCCGACCTTCGTGGTCAGCACCGCGGCGGGGACATTGGAAACCAGGGAGCCCACGCCGACCAGCGTGACGACCAGTGCGGCCGTGGCCAGGTTGGCCCCGCGGTCCAGGGCGGACAGGGCAATGATGGGCGTGACCGCACCCAGCCCCAGTCCGTACAGCAGGGAAGGTGAATACACTTTCACCGCGATCCTCCGCAGGCTGAAAGTTTGTGCACTCATGTGTTCATCCTACTGAACGGGCTATGGCATGGTTTTGCTCAGCCTTTGCAGGAAGATCGTGGATTGTTCGGGGCCGTAGGGCAGCACTTCCAATTGGTGGGCGGTGGGGTCGAAGCTTCCGGTCGGCCAGGAGCGCACGATGGTTTCCCCTTCCAGGATTGCGGCCAGCATTTCGCGGTGCTGCCGGCGCACGAATTCCAGGTCAACCGGGTTTCCGTGCCCGGGCACCACCACCACGTCGTCGTCGCATTCGCGCACGAGCCTGCCCAGCACCTCCGCCCAGAGATAGGGGTTCGAATCCTCGAAGTTCGGCGGTCCGCCCTCCTCGACCAGGTCGCCGGTGTACAACACCTTGCCGCAGCGCACCAGAAGGTCTCCGCTGGTGTGCCCGGGGCCCAGGCCAAAGAGCTGCGCGGTGACATCGCCAAGCTCCAGCGTGCCCCCGGTTTCCGCGACGATGTTGGCCGGCACGACGATGCCCGAGTGGTCTCCCTGGCGCAGGGCCATTTCGGGTTCCAGGAAGCGCACCAGCTGGCGCTCGAACTCCCCGTTGCGGCGCAGGTGCTCGATTGCCGCTGCCGTGGCGTGGAAGTTCTCAACGCCCTGCGCGGCAAAGTAGCCGTTGCCAAAGACGTGGTCGCCGTGGGCATGGGTGTTGACCACAAGCAAGGGGAGGTCGGTGATCTTGCGGATGGCCGCATACAGGCCCTCCGCTTCCCGCGGCCCGGAGCCGGTGTCGATGACAGCGGCGCGGTCCTGGCCCACGATCAGGCCGGTGTTCATGGAAAATCCGTGGTTGAGCAGTCGCCAGCAATGCGGGGCAAGCTGTTCCACGCTGGGTACCAAGGGCTGCTTCATGGCGGTTCCCCGTTTCCTCGGTGCCGGGCGGTGCCGGTGTTTTGGCGATATCCACATTCTGCATGAAAATCGGTCCGGGCAAAACCGATTCCCCGGGGACCGCAGGGGCATGCCGGGGAATCGGGTGGCACCACCGTGGAACGGCAGGTGCTAGGGAACGGTGATCTTGATCTTCCCGAAGGGGACGGTCTCGTCAACGAAGGCCTGTTCGGAATGGCCGCCGAGTCCGCGGATGTGAACCCCGTACTTGCCTTCGGCCATGGACTCCCGGAAGATCGGCATGACCGTTTCGATGTGGAGTTCGTCCTTGCCTACAAGGTAATGCTCGTATTCAGCAGGTAGCTTTTCCATGGCATCAGGATAGTTGGTCGCCGCCGCTTTCAATAGGGGGTGGTGGGAAGCTGATCCGGGCCTCGGCCAAGGCGGTTGGCGATGGCGAGGCGAATCACGTGCCAGCGGCAGCATCCCTGAGCCCCGGCGGCGGATGCGCAGGTGCCCGCGGCGCGGTTCCATGAGGAACCTCTCGCCGCGGGCACCTGCTAGGCCGCGATACGGGAAACCGCTACAGGTCCGCCAGGACCGAGGCCGGGTTTTCCATTGCGTCGGCCACGAAGCGCAGGAAGCCGGCGGCCGTGGCGCCGTCGCAAACCCGATGGTCGAAGGCCAGCGTCAACTCGGTGACCTTGCGGACCGCGAGCTCGCCGTCCACGACCCAGGGCTTGTCGATGATCCGCCCGACGCCCAGGATCGCAACTTCCGGGTAGTTGATGATCGCCGCGGAACCGTCGACGCCAAAGACCCCGTAGTTGTTCAGGGTGAAGGTGCCGCTGGTGAGCTCGGCGACCGTGGCCTTGCCGGAACGGGTGACCTCGGTCAACCGTGCCAGTTCGGCATTCAGCCCGCGGGCGCTGAGCAGCTGGGCGTTGCGGATGGACGGGACCATCAAGCCACGTTCTGTCTGCGCGGCAATGCCCAGGTTGATGCCCTCGAAGCCCACGATCTCGGCTTCACCCTGCGCGTTGTGCTCGATGCGGGAGTTGAGCGCCGGGTACTTCTGCAGCCCGGCAACCACGAAGCGCGCAATGAAGGCCAGCAGCCCCGGGGTGTTGTCCGGGTCGGTTCCCTTCATGGCCGAACGCATCCGCACCAGGTTGGTGGCGTCCACGTCCACCCAAACCGTGGCCTCGGGGATCTCGCTGCGCGACCGGCTCATGGCCTGGGCGATGGTCTTGCGCACGCCGTTGATCGGGGTCCTGGTGGAAATTCCCAGGCCCGAGCGCGCATCGATTCCGCCCTCGGCCCCGGATGCCGAGGCAGCCTCGCGCGCCGGTTCGGCGGTCGGTGCCGCGGCCTGCGCCACCGGCGCTGCCGTGGTTGCGGCGGCAGCCGCCTCGATGTCCGAGCGCAGGACCAGCCCGCCGGCACCACTGCCGTTGAGCGTGGCGATGTCGATGCCGTGGTCCCGGGCCAGTTTGCGCACCAGTGGCGAGATCACCAGAGGGGCGCGGCGCGGCACGGCGGCGGGCACCCCGATGGCGGTGGCCGGTGCGGTGCCGGCATCGGTGCGCGGGCGGCGCTTGCGTGCCTTGGCCGAGAGCCCCTCCGGGGTTCCGTAGCCGATAAGCACGTTGCCCGAACCTTCGCTCGCCGGGGCCTTGGTTCCGGCTCGTTCCTCCTCGCGGTAGCTCTGGGCGACCTCGCGTTCCGGGATGCCGGACTTGGGTTCCACGGCGGGCGCCGCCGGGGCGACCGCGCCTTCCTCCAACACCGAAAACAGCGGGGAATCCACCAGCACCATTTCGCCGACGGTGCCGTGGAGCTCATGGACGGTTCCGGCGTAGGGGCTGGGCACCTCCACCATCGACTTGGCGGTTTCGACTTCCGCGACGGGCTGGTCGATGACGATGGTGTCGCCCACGGCAACCAGCCATTTCACCAGCTCGGCCTCGGTCAATCCCTCGCCAAGGTCCGGCAACAAAAAGGTCTTCACGCTCATGCCCCTTCTTCCCATTGCAATGCATCCACGGCATCCAGGATGCGGTCAACGGATGGCAGGTAGTACTTCTCGAGTTTCGGGGCCGGGTACGGGGTGTCGAATCCCGTCACGCGCAGCACCGGAGCAGCCAGCGAGTGGAAGCACCGCTCCTGGATCCGGGCGACGATCTCGCTGGAGACCGAGGCGAAGCCCGGCGCCTCGGCGATAACCACCGCGCGCCCGGTCTTGCGGACGGACTCGCAGATCGTTGCGTCGTCGAGCGGGACGATGGTGCGCACGTCGATGACCTCGAGGCTGCGGCCCTCCAGGGCTGCTGCCTCGGCCGCGGCCATCGCGGTGGACACCGAGGGACCGTAGGCGATCAGCGTCGCGTCGGTGCCCGAGCGGGCCACCGCGGCGCGCCCCTCGGTCGGTGGCACCGCATCGGTCTCGTGCGAGAGCCGCAGCGCCTCCAGGTCCACCTGCTCCTTGGTCCAGTACAGCTTCTTGGGTTCCATGAAAATGACCGGGTCCGGGGAGTCGATGGCCTCGCGCAGCATCAGGTACGCGTCGCGCACCGTGGCCGGGGTGAAGACCTTCAGGCCCGGGGTGTGGGCGTAGTAGGACTCGGAGGAGTCGCAGTGGTGCTCCACTCCCCCAATGCCGCCGGCATACGGGATGCGGATGACCATCGGCAGGGGCATCCTGCCCTTGGTGCGGTTGTGCATCTTGGCCACGTGCGAGGCGATCTGCTCGAAGGCCGGGTAGGCGAAGGCGTCGAACTGCATCTCGATGACCGGGCGCATGCCGTTCATCGCCATGCCGATGGCCATGCCCACGATGCCGGACTCGGCCAGCGGGGTGTCGAAGCAGCGCCCGGTGCCGAAGCGCTTGGTCAGGCCGTCGGTGATGCGGAAGACCCCGCCCAGGACCCCGACGTCCTCGCCGAAGACCAGGACCGAATCCTCCAGTGCCATGGCGTCGGCCAGGGCGCTGTTCAGCGCCTTGGCGAAGGTGACCGGCTGGGTCCCGGCGTCGGCGGTGCGTGCCGCGGCTGCGGCGGTGGCGGCTGAAACGTTGCCGTTGGCCGCCGAAGATGTGGTTGCCGTGGGGCTCATTTTGCGTCCTCCTCGCGGGCGAGTTCGTCGGCGAGCATCGCAGCCTGCTCGGCCATCTGGGTGGTGGGTGTCGAATAGACGTGGGCGAACAGGTCGGCCGGGTCGGGAACGTTTTCCGAGTTCATGCCGTCGCGCAGGGCCGTGGCGACGGCCTCCGCATGGGCGGTGATCCGTGCCTCGGTGTCCTGGGGCAGCAGCCCGGCATCGGCCAGGTAGGTGCGCATGCGGGTGACCGGGTCCTTGTCGATCCAGCCCTGCACCTCGGAATCCTCGCGGTATCGGGTGGCGTCGTCGGCATTGGTGTGCGCCTGCATGCGGTAGGTGTGCGCCTCGACCAGCAGCGGGCCGTTGCCCTCTCGGGCCAGACGGACCGCACGGCCCAGCACGGCCAGCAGGGCCACCAGGTCGTTGCCGTCCACGCGCTCGCCGGCCATGCCGTAGCCGACGGCCTTGTGGGCCAGGGAGGGTGCAACCGACTGCTGGGACAGCGGCACGGAGATCGCGTACTGGTTGTTCTGCACGAAGAAGATCACCGGAAGGTTGAAGACCGCGGCGAAGTTCAGTGCCTCGTGGAAGTCGCCCTCGGACGTGGCGCCGTCGCCGCACATCGCCAGCACCACGGTGTCCTCGCCGCGCAGCTTGGCCGCGTGGGCCACGCCCACCGCGTGCAAAAGCTGGGTGGTCAGCGGCGTGGATTGGATCGAGACCTTGTACTGCTTCGGGTCATACCCGCTGTGCCAGTCCCCGCGGAACCCGGCCATCACTTCCATGGGCGCCACACCCTTGGCCATCACCGCGACGGTGTCGCGGTAGGTGGGGAACATCCAGTCGTTCTCGCCCAGGCACAGGGCAGCCGCCACCTGGCAGGCCTCCTGCCCGTGGCTGGAGGGATAGACGGCCATGCGGCCCTGGCGCACCAGGGCGGAATTCTGGTCGTTGACGCGCCGGCCAATGACCAGTTGCTCGTAGGCGTCCACCAAGGCCTTGGGGCTTGGCAGCGGGTATTCGTGGCCGGGTTCGGCCCCTTGCTGCCCCGAGGGGTGCAGCTTGCCGTTGATGTCGAGCATGTGGATTTCGGTGCGCGCAGGGAGCATGTAGTCCTCGGGGGTGATCCCGAATTTGCTGCTCACCTGCTCGATTGCATCGCGTGGTTCGGTGGTCGTCACGGTTCACGCCTTTCTGGTTTTTCGGGACAAGGGCATTGGGCCATGCCCACCCAAGCGTCAGTTCTTGCCTTAATTATGGGTATTTGGCATGAAACGTATCCAGCTTCTTGGAATATTCTGGAAAAGTGCGCATAGGATGACTACTCTTGGAGACAGATTGAAAGTGTGACCGTCGCTACATGACGGTTTTTGGACAAAGTGGAAAGAGGCATTTGATGGAGACTCCCTCGGTTCGGCTCGATGAGGTGGATCGACGGATCCTGGAGGAACTCACCAAGGACGGTCGCCAGTCAGTGACCACCGTCGCGCAAAAGGTCCATGTCTCCCGTGCGCATGCCTATTCCCGGATCAACCGGCTCCAGGACGAGGGGGTCATCACGCGCTACACCGCAGTCATCGATCCGCTTCGCGCCGGCCTGCGGGCCAGCGCCTACGTCACGCTGAAATTGCGCCAGCACTCCTGGCGCGAGCTGCGCGAGCGCCTCGCCGCGATGCCCGAGGTCCACCACATCGGACTCGTCGGCGGGAACTTCGACGTGATCCTCCTGGTGCGCGCCCGCGACAATGTGGATCTGCGCAGGGTGATCTTTGAACAGCTCCAGGCCATGCCCGGCATACTGGACACCCAGACGTTCCTGGTCTTCGAGGATGTCGACACTCGCTAAATGCCGAAGCACCCATAGACTCTTCCCAATGGCTTGATCCGAGACGGGAGAACGGGGAGTTTCGTGGACGAGGAAACGGTGGACAAGGCGGGCGGCACCGATCCCCTGGCAGCCGAACCCGTCCAACTGCTGCGACACCGCCCCGGGTTCCCGACCTTGCTGCTGTCCATCGCGTTTGGCTCCGTGGCCTCGGGCATCCTGAACGTAGCCAACGACCTGGTCGCCATCTATGCCCTTGGCGCCACCGCCACCCAGATTGGATTCCTCAACGCCTCCGAGTCGGTGGCCTTCCTGTTTCTGGCCATCCCCGCGGGCATCATGCTCGACCGCGTCAACCGGGTGAAGACCATGCTGTGGGCACAGCTGGCCTCCGGGTTGGCGATTTTCTCGGTGCCGCTGGCCAGGTCCGCCGGCGTGCTGACCTACCAGCAGCTGGTGATCGTGTCGTTCCTGGTCGGAGTGGCAGGCATGTTGTGGGGCATGGGTGCCGGATCGGCGATCCCGGGCATCGTGGGACGCGATTTGGTTTCCAGCGCCTACGCCCGCAAGGAAACCGTGGACACCTCGGTGGGAATCATCTCCCCGGGAATCGCCGGCGTCCTTGTCGCCGTGATGTCGGCGCCGTTCACCCTCATCGTGGCAGGGGCCGCAAACCTGCTGGCCGCAGCAACCCTGCTGCGGGGCTTCAGGAAGAAATCCGGATCCGTCGCGTCCCCGGAAGATCCCGCCCCACGGGTCGGATTCAGGGAGTCCTTCGCCGAAGGACTCCGGTTCACCCTCAAGCACCGAACCATTCGTGCCCTGGTTTCCTCATCCGCGATCACCAACATGGGCCTGGCATTCGGTTCGGCGTTGGAGACCCTCTATTTCGTCAAGGTCCTGGGTTTCAGCCCCCAGGTCATCGGGTTGGTCATCTCGACCATCGCCGTCGGCGGATTGCTCGGCTCCCTTGCCGTTCCCTCGCTCGTCAGGAGGCTGGGCGAGAACGGGGTCTTGGCACTGTCGATCCTCAGCCTGCCGCTTACCGTTGCCGTTCTCCCCTTGGCCGCGTCCGTCCCGGGTGCAGCCATTGCCATGGTGGTGTGCCATTCGGTTCTTTACAACGCGCTAATGGTTTCCTACAACGCCACGGCCTACGGCTTGCTGGCCAAGTTCACCCCGGACGAGATGATGGGACGACAGCAAGGATTCCGACTGGTGTTCACCATGGGGCCGGTACCCGTCCTTGGCATCGTGGGCGGATTGGCGGGCGACGCGCTGGGCCTGCAGTTGGCAATGTGGATCTGGGTGGGCCTGACCGCTTTTGCGGCGTTGCCGCTGATGTCATTGCTGCGGAGCGGGAATCGGCCTGGGAATTAGGTTCAGCTTCCGCCCTGCGATCCCGGCGCGTAGCTAAAGACCCGCGTGAGCGGTTTTCCCAGGACATGGGCGATGAGGAAAGCGGTCTCCAGAGATGGCGATTATTTCCCTTGTTCGATGGCAATGATGGTTTGCCGGGTCACGCCGACCCGGGCGGCAAGCTCAACTTGGGTCATGTTGTTTTTTCTTGCCCTGAGCTCCCGGATGGAATTGCCGAGCTGGCCACGATTCACCACGTTTGTACGCCGCGGCGATAGCCGCCGATCTACAACCCGGCACCCACGAGATCGGAAAGACTGGCAGAATACCGGCCTCAGGACGCTTGGTCGGCACCCAGGCGGAACACCCCGTTCGGGGCGATGCGTCGATTTCAATGGCAAGGCGGCTAAAAACACGGAGCACGGAGGATGCGCTCCCGCGGCATCGGACCGCGTAGGTGAGTGCCGGGCCGGCGCCTGAACGGGCATTGTTCGATATTCATCATATTTGACGTAGATCGAAATAAGGCGAAGAATGGACGAAGCGAGGCACGGTGCCCCGCCCACACGATAGGACACATATGCGCGCCTGGATGCTAGACGACTTCGGCCTCGAGAACCTCAACCTGCACGAGATCCCGACACCCCAGCCGGCTGCCGGGGAACTTCTGGTCAAGGTCTCGGCCGTTTCGCTGAACTACCGGGACAAGGCCCTGGTGGATGGCATCTACGCACCGGAAAAAATGCCGAAGGGGCTTATCCCTGTGGCCGACTCCGCAGGAGTCGTGGCCGCCGTCGGCGCAGGCGTGACGAAATACAAGGTCGGGGACCGCGTGACCTCGCACTTCTATTCCACCTGGCACGACGGGCCGTGGTTGAACGAATACGCCGATTTCCAGACCGGCGGGCCCATCAACGGCGGGCTGGCCGAATACCAGATCCTCGGCGAGGACAACGTCGTCCCCACTCCCCGGGACATGACCGACCTTGAAGCATCGACCCTGCCCATCGCGGCGCTCACTCCATGGTTCGTCCTGCGCGAGTACCGCAAGGTGAAAGCCGGCGACACCGTCCTGGTCCAGGGCACCGGCGGCGTATCCATCTTCGCCATCCAACTCGCCTCGGCCCTCGGAGCCCGGGTGATCGTGACCTCAAGCAGCGACGAGAAGCTCCTGAGGGCTCGCGAGCTGGGGGCGACCGACACCATCAACTACCGCACCACCCCGGACTGGGCTGCCGCCGTCCTGGAAATGACCGACGGCCAGGGCGTGGATGTCGTGCTCGACGTCGTCGGCGGCGACGGGCTGCGGGATTCGGTCCGTGCCACCAAGGGCAACGGCCTGGTCGCGGTCATCGGCTTCCTCCAGGGCCAGAGCGCCACCCTGGACCTGATGGACGTGATCTGGCACCAGGCCCAGATCCAGGGGATCGCGGTCGGGCACCTGCGCGCCTTCCGCGACCTGGCCACGTTCCTCGACGCACACACCATCCACCCGGTCATCGACACCGTCTACCCCTTCGAGGAAGCCCACGCCGCCTACGACCAGCTCTCCCGCGGCGCGTTCGGGAAGATCGTCATCCAGGTCAGCTAACCGGCGGACGGCGGCGACTAGTAGGATCGAAGGCTGACAGGAGGACAACCATGGCAAGAACCACCAAGATCTCGGACGAACCCGACATCGCCGACTTCGATTTCCCCCGCATCCTCGCCGCCGTCGCAGACCCCGTGCGCCTGAGCATCCTCAAGCAACTGGCCAACGCGCAGGAAGCACTGAGCTGCGGAGCCATCGAACTGCCCATCAAGGCATCCACGGCAACCCACCATTTCGCTGCCCTGCGGCAGGCAGGTGTCCTGCACCAGTACTACGTCGGCACCTCCAGGATGAACCTCCTGCGAATCGACGACATGGAGCGGGCCTACCCCGGCTTCCTGCCCTCGGTCATCGCCGGCCTGTCGGCCCACGGCACCAAGTAGCACCCGCACGCCGGCCGCCGACCGAGGCAGTGAGCGGACCGGCCACACGTGTCCAGGGCGCCAAACAAAGAACCAAGGCCATGCAACCGTTCCCCTCGGGGGCCGTCCGTGGGACACACCATGGCGGGCATTCCTCGTCCAGGTGCCAGGGTATGGCGTCCCGGAATCCGGCCTCTTCAAGGGACTGCTGCAGGATCAACTTCAGCGACCGAGGAATCCGGTCCCGCCCCAGTCCTCGTGGCGGAGGATGGGTACCGCCGCCGCGGGCCCGGGAGCGTCGTCACCGACGCGTAGCCAGGGCCGCGGATCGCTACACTCGAGTCATGGGTGAAAAAGCGAAGAACGTCGAAGAGTATCTCAAGGCGCTCGACCCCGCGGTCCGAGCCGAACTCGAACGGATCCGTGCGCTCGTCACGCAGCTCGTGCCGGACACCGAGGAAACCATAAGCTACGGGATGCCGACGCTCAAATACAAGAACCGGGCACTGGTGTACTTCACCGCGTCCAAGAAGCACATGAGCTTCTACCCGTCCTCGTGGGCGATCGAAGCGTTGAGGGACCAGCTCAAGGGCTACAAGACCACCGAACACGCGATCCAATTTACGCTGGATAAGACGCTGCCCGGCCGCTTGGTCGAAGACCTTGTTCGCGTCCACGTGCGCGAAATCGACGCCAACAGGCAATAGCCCGCTGGCGTCCCACGAGCCAGCACCGTGGTCGCGGCAAGAGCCGAACCACTGCGGGTGACCGCCCCCGGAAATTTCCCCAGGGAGGCCAAAGGGAAGATCAGTCTCTTTCCGCCAAGGAGCGCGCACCACTTCGATCGGCCACCGGGAGCACCGTTTTGAGATGGCTACCGCTGGGCAATGGCATCCGCGATAAATTGCGACTTGCCGTCGTTGTAGGCAAACCGATCGTGGCCAACCTGACCGGCGAGACTGCGTTTCAGCGCGGCGTATCGGGCGGCAAGAGCGGGATCGGCTCGAAGCCGGTCGCGGAAACGCAAGTGGTCTCGCTCCCAAGCTGACCCGCTCCCGCAGACGTGCACGTGCACTGTCCGAGGTTCTCCGGCCGGCGGGCGGAAGAAACGGTGCTCGGAAGCACGCTGCCGGAGCACGAGGCCGAGCGATTCCAGGCCGGGACGGTAGGCAGCCTCGTGGGTTATGTCGGGCACTGCTACTTGGAGGTCGAGCACCGGCTTGGCAACCAGCCCAGGGACCGCTGTCGAGCCCACATGCTCCACTGTCGCGAGCGTTGGCAAGATCGCGCTTCGGATGCGGACCGCCCATTCCGCCGCCGCTTCCGGCCACAATGGATCGCCCGCACACAGCTCCACGGGTTCCCCACCTGGCCTATCGAACCACTCGGGATGCATCGTTCAATCCTGCCACAGGCCGGCCGACACAGGCCTCCCAATCGGTCCGGATGCACCTCACCGTTCAGACCTTGACGCGCAGAAGCCTTGGCTTTGGTTCGACCCGCCGCTAGCGGAACCTGGCGAAGACACGCACCGGTCGACCGCTGAAATCGGCGCCTTCGGTCAACCCCATGGACTCGTAGAAGGCACGTTGCTGTGGCTCGTCGTCCGTGATGAGCACCATTTGGCGTACGTGGTCGTATCGCTCCAGCACCTGCTCAAAGAGGGCACGCCCCACGCCGGTTCGGTGAAGGTCCGGATGAACCAGGATGTCTTGGAGGTAGCAGATCGTTGCATCGTCGGAAATCGTCCGGGCGAGACCAACCAGCTTGCCGCCCTCGCTCCAGGCAGATACGACAAAGGAAGAACTCTTGATCGCCTGGAGGAGCACATCCGGGCTCTTGGTGTAGGCCGTCCAGCCAACAGAGTCGTACAGCGAGAGGATCTCGGCATCGGGGATGACTGGGGACGTGGACAAGGCGAATGGTGACATTGTTCCAATGTTGCACGAAGAACGATCACCTGCACCTATGTGACCGATCATCATCCCCGCCAGGATTCGGTTCGAGCCCACACCCTCCACGAAGACTCCCGTCCCACAGGCCGCTGCCCACGTGCGGAGGACGGGAATCCAGGATGCCCTGTGGCACGGTTTCTGGCGCTTCCCGCGAGAGGCCTTGGTTCTTTTCGAACTGCCGGGAGGAGTTCTCGGCGGCTTCCTCCCGGCGAGGCCGCCGAGTCGGAATAACCTGGTCCCGGGGACCCCTGTTGGAACGAAAAAATCCGACACAACTCCCACAGGGAACGCGGCGGGCCGATGGGCTGCGAAGTTCAAGGTGAGGTCGGGGACGACGTTTTCGTTCTACACGGCACCCGACGGATCCGTGGTCGCCACCGGGTCGAGGACGTTGCGACGCTTCGACCTCGGCATGCCCGCTCCTGGAGGTTTGTTCCGTCGCCGACCTACGGGCGGTCCAATGCATCGTTGTTACGCCGGCTTTTCCGGCGTTGGGACCACTTGCTCAGTGCGAGGGTGGCGAGCAGCCCAAGGCCAACCGATAGAGTCCAACGAATCAGCATGGGAACATCCGTAAACGTGTCCAACGCGATGTTTGCGGCAAGGGTGACAACGATGCTCAGGATGACGATCGGGTTGGGACGCATGGCATTGAGCATGTCAGTTCGACCGCGTTGGTGGCAACCCGGACCGTTCCACAGCGGGTTTGGTTTTCGGAAGCCCAGGCCCGGCGCGACTGCCTCTGGGTACAACCCCTGGATGGTCATAGACGCATCCGCATGACGGATTGAGAGCCACTCTGCAGGTAGCAGCACCGCAAGGCAGCCGTCCCGCCTGTGGCCAGATCGATGGCTTGCGGTAGTGCCGCTTGATTGAACCTGGATGGCGTGGTGCGCCTGCTTGCAGGTGCCACCTACCTTGCTTCCCATACCTTCCCGACCTCGAGAAGGCATGGGTTGTCTGCCACATGGCGCTTTCCATGGGCTCCCGCGGAGGCCATGTCCATGTCTCCAAGGTGGCCCACCTGGTTGCCGCAGTGGGCAAGCGCCGCGTCCAGCGCGAACATGGACATGGCGCAACCAAACCAATGTCTGGTCGCCTATCCATGGCTATGCTGCGTTGCTACTCTGAATTTTTCCAAGCGACCTCGTCCGGTGACCGAGTACGGCTTCCGGTGTCCCGATGAGGCATGCATCTGCCACGAGTACCGGGTTCACCGGGCCAAGGCAATCATGGCGATCAGAGCGTGCCCTGCCGGACAAAGCGACGCCCCCCGTTCGTCGCAGGGGCACCGCTTCGATTCAATCCGGAAAATCAGCCCTTGAAGGCGGGCTTCCGCTTTTCCTGGAAGGCCGCGAATCCCTCGGCGTAGTCCTCGGTCGCGCAGAGGTCGGCCTGGGCCTGGTTCTCGTTGGCCATCGAGTCCCACAGTCCCAGGCGGGCGTCGCGGATTTCGGCGACCAGTTCCTTCGAGGCACGGAACGCGCCGGTGGCTCCGGTCGCGACCTTCGCGACGATCTCGCGCGTGGTTTCCAGCAGGGACTCCGCCGGCATGGCCCGGGAGAAGAGCCCGGAGGCCACGGCGTCGGCGCCGCTGATGAGCTCGGCGGTGTAGATCAAATCCAGCGTGCGGTGCGTGCCCAGTCGCTCGGTGAACAGCCAGTGTCCTCCCGAATCCAGGGTCGCGCCCAGGTTGGCGAAGGGGGAACCGATCTTCGCGTTCTCCGCTACGTAGACAACGTCGGTGGCGATGGCCAGGCCCAGCCCGACCCCGAGGCAGGCGCCCTGCACGGCGGCGAAGGTGGGTGCCGGGAAGGAGGACATCTTGGCCAGCAGCGGCTGCACCTTCCCGCCGAGGTAGCCCATGACGTCGTCGTCCGCCGGGACGACCCCGGAGATGTCGCGCCCGGCGCAGAAGCCGCGGCCCTCGCCGCGCAGCAGCAGGGCGCGCACCTGGCCGGTTTCGACGCCCTCGGCGGCCTTGTCGTAGGCGGCTTCCAGTTCCGCCAGCGCGGCTTCGTTCAGCGAGTTCATCTTTTCGGGGGCATTGAGCACGATCTCTGCCACGCCGCCGGTGATGTTCAGTTCAATCATCTTCGGTCCGTTCACTGGGGTTTCTCGGGTCCTGCGGCAAGGATCCACCCGCGCCTCGCGGATGGATCCTTGCCGATGTGGTTATTTCTAGGCGTCGTAGTCGACCAGCACGCGTTCGGTGGTGGGGCGGGACTGGCAGGTGAGCACGTAGCCCTTTTCGACTTCGTCGGGTTCCAGTGCGTAGTTCTCGTCCATGTCCACCGAACCCTCGACGACCTTGGCGCGGCAGGTTCCGCAGACCCCGCCGGCACAGGCGAACGGGACGTCCGGGCGGACCCGCAGCGCGGCGTTCAGGATGGTTTCGCGCGCCTTGACCGGGCTCTTGACCTCGCCCTGCAGCCCGTCGAGCTTGAACGCGATCTGGTAGGTCTCGTCGGACTCGTCGATCAGCACCGGGCGTCCGATGTTTCCCTCGGGGCGGTGCGGCTCGCCGGTGGTGAACAGCTCGTAGCGGACCTTCTCGGCCGGGACGCCCTGGGCGGCGAGGTTGTCGCGCACCAGCTGGACCAGCTCGAAGGGCCCGCAGAGGAACCATTCGTCGACCTGGTCGGTGCGGATGACCGCGCCGAGCAACTTGTTCAGCTTCTCGGCATCGATGCGGCCCGAGAGCAGCGGGGAGATTCGCTGTTCGCGGCTCAGCACGTGGTGCAGGGCAAAGCGGGCCGGGTAGCGGTCCTTCAAGTCGGCCAGTTCCTCCAGGAACATCACGTCCATGGCGGCCTTGTTCGCGTAGATCAGGTCAAAGTGGACGTTCTTGTTGGCGGCCAGCACCGTGCGGGCGATCGCCATGACCGGGGTGATGCCCGAGCCGGCGGCAACCGCCACGAAGGTGTCCTCGTTTTCCACGTCGATGTCCCCGGGGTCGTTCATCCCGTTCATCTTGTGCTTGGAGATGAAGCCGCCGGTGGGGCTCATGACGTCCATGGTGTCGCCGGCCACGAGGGACTCGTTGGCCCAGGTGGAGAAGATGCCGCCGATGTCGCGCTTGATGGCCACATGAATTTCCCCGGCGGTCGGCTCGGCGCAGATCGAGTAGCTGCGGCGCAGCTCCACGAGGTTGCCGTCGGCGTCCTCCAGTTCCTTGCGCAGGGCCACGTACTGGCCCGGCAGGTAGTCGTACTGGCCCTGCAGCGCCGCGGGGACCGCGAAGGTCACTTCGATGGCGTCGGCGGTGAGCCGGCGGACCTCGGAGACCTCCAGGGTGTGGAAGGTGGTCCGGCGTCGGCCCGGGACCTCTGGATCGATGCCCTCGTTGGCGGGCAGGGAGGCAGTCGTGTCTGTCATGAGAGCACCTTGAAGTAGTCGAAGGGTTCCAGGCAGTCCTTGCATTGGTACATGGACTTGCAGGCAGTGGAACCGAAACGGGAAAGTTCCTTGGTATTGAGCGAATGGCATTGCGGGCACTTCACGGCCAGCCCCAGGGTCACCGGGCCGCGGTGGCCGGTGCCCGTGGGCGGGGCAATGCCGTAGGCCTGGAGCTTGGATTTGCCCGACTCGGTCATCCAGTCGGTGCTCCAGGCCGGGGACAGGACCAGGTTGACCTTCACGTCCCGGTACCCGGATTCCCTGAAGACGGTGCCGAGGTCCTCGGTGATTGCATCCATCGCCGGGCATCCCGAGTACGTGGGGGTGATGGTGACGACCACGGTGTCGCCCGCCAGTTCCACGTCCCGCAGGATCCCCAAATCCGCGATGGTGAGCACCGGGATTTCGGGGTCGGTGACGCGCGAGGCGATCTCGCGAAGCTCGGTGATGGTGGCAGTCATTTCTTGTGTCCTTTGCTTACCAGGTGGCGCCGGGGTGCTTGCGCGCCAGCACCTGCATCTCGGCCAGGATGAAGCCGAGGTGTTCGGAGTGCTCGCCGCGCCGTCCTCGGGCCATCGCGAACGGAACGGTGGGCAGCTCGAGTTCGGCGTCCTTCAGCACGGCCGTGAACTCTTCGTCCCAGGCGGCGCGCAGCGAGGAAGGGGCCACGGCGACGTCGCCCAGGGCGGTGTGCAGTTCCTCGTCCTCGAACATCTCCCCCACGTAGGGCCAGAGGATGTCCAGGGCATGGCGCATCCGCCGGGCCGATTCCTCGGTGCCGAGGCCCAGACGAAGGGTCCAGGCGATGGCGTGGTCGCGGTGGTAGTCGACCTCCTTGACGGCCTTGGCGGAAATCGCCGCGATGGTCTCGTCGCTCGATTCCAGCAACGCCGTGTAGAGCAGGTGCTGGTAGATGGAGATGATCAACTGGCGCACAATGGTCACGCCGAAGTCGCCGTTGGGCTGTTCGACGATGTGCAGCGAGCGGAATTCCTCTTCCTCGCGCCAGTAGGCCAAATCGTCCTCGGTCTTGTCCCAGGCCTTGGCGGCGTAGGAAAGGAAGGAGCGGGCGTGGCCCAGCTGGTCCAGGGCGATGTTGCCCAGGGCAATGTCTTCCTCGATCTCCGGTCCGCGCGAGATCCAGTGCGAGAGCCGCTGGGCCAGGATCAGGGCGTCGTCGCCCAGGCGCAGCGCATATTCGGCGACCTGCTCGGATGGCTTGTCCTGCGCGATGGCAATGTCCTCGGGGCGCAGCGCGTTGCCCGGGGTGACGCGGGTGGCCGAGGCCGTGGAGTCGCCGAAGGAGTCCAGCGAATGGTCGATGTCGTGTGCGCTCACAGGTGCTTCACGCCCTCACTCTTGGTGTAGTACGTTGCGTGGCGGTAGTCCTTGCCCTGCGGGGACTCGAAGTACATGCCCTTGGCGTCGGGGTCCGAGGCGATGATGTCGGTGCTGGCCACGACCCAGAGCGAAATGCCCTCGTTGCGGCGGGTGTACAGGTCCCGGGCGTTCTTCAGCGCCATCTCCGCATCCGGTGCGTGCAGCGAACCGGCGTGGACGTGCGAGAGTCCGCGGGAGGAACGGACGAATACTTCCCAGAGCGGCCAGGTGCCGTGTGTTTCGGTCATGATTTATGCAACCTCGGTCTTTCGAGCCATCTTTGCCGCGTACGCCGCGGCAGCTTCGCGCACCCAGGCGCCTTCGTTGTGGGCATCGCGGCGGCGCTGCAGGCGCTGCGCGTTGCAGGGCCCGTTGCCGGCGATGACGGCCTTGAACTCGACCCAGTCCAGTTCCATGTGGATCCAAGTCCCGGTTTCCGCATCAAAACGCAGCTCCGGGTCGGGAAGGGTCAGGCCCAGGACCTTGACCTGCTCGGCGATCATGCCCACGAAGCGCTGGCGCAATTCGTCGTTGGAGAAGCGCTTGATCTTCCACGCGGTGGACTGGCCCGAGTTCGGGGAATCGGAATCCGGTGGTCCGAACATCATCAGCGACGGGGCGTAGAAACGGTTGATGGCATCCTGTGCCATCTTCTTCTGGGCTTCGGTGCCGTTGGCCAGCTCCAGCAGGATCTCGAACCCCTGGCGCTGGTGGAAGGATTCCTCCTTGCAGATGCGCACCATGGCCCGGCCGTACGGGCCGTAGGAAGCGCGGCACAGCGGCACCTGGTTGGCGATGGCTGCGCCGTCGACCAGCCAGCCGATCGCGCCCATGTCGGCCCAGGAGCGTGCCGGGTAGTTGAAGATCGAGGAGTACTTGGCCTTGCCCGTCATCAGCTGCTCGTTGAGCACGTCGCGCGGGGTGCCCAGGGTCTCGGTGCCCGAGTACAGGTACAGTCCGTGGCCCGCTTCATCCTGCACCTTGGCCATCAGGATTGCCTTGCGCTTCAGCGACGGTGCCCGGGTGATCCAGTTGGCCTCTGGCTGCATGCCAATGATCTCGGAGTGCGCGTGCTGCGACATCTGCCGCGTCAAGGTCTTGCGGTATGCCTCGGGCATCCAGTCGCGCGGTTCGATGCGCGAATCGTCGGCAATGATCTGGTTGAACCGATCCTGCCCTGCTTGCTCCTCAGGAGAAAGTACCGCGGATAGCGATCCGCCGCTTTCTTGCTGTGCAGCCATAGTGCTCACCTCACTGTGACAAAGAATTATTTACTGACCGTTCGTTCAATATATGCGTCCTGCCGTCTTTTCGTCAATCGCTGGCGCGGTTTTGACTGCTTTTGTCCTGTCTCATTACAGGTGGGGCAATCTCACTACACCCGAGGCAAACACCTTTCCGTTTCATTGCATCCGAGGCATTAGCCCTCTCCTCGATTGGATGGAACCAAACGAGGGCACCTGAATCAACGATTCCAACACCAGCCGACCTCAACAAATGAACATCAACTAAAAACACCCTCGAGCCAACGGATCCTCCACTTTGCCTCACTTGCAATGAAACGGGACACCTGCCGCCGCGGCTTTGAGCACGCCAACGCACAACGCCGCCCGAACATGACGAAGAAAGTCGGCAACCAGGCCGCAGCCGCCTGGCGGATGAAGGCGCGGCGCAGAATCCCCACGCGCAGATGACGCAAAAAGTCGTTGCATGCCATCCTGTGACCGACCCGTCGCGCGGGCCCTTTCCGACGGAACACAATGGTTCATCACCGGTCGCTATCGCCCCCATTGAGCAGTTCGCCGGCGCGAGAGCGCAATCCCCCGGTTCCCGAGCAGCCAGTACTCGCACATTCCCGCACCAAAAGGAAGCCTTCCCCGTGACCAGCACAGATCCCGACGCCAGACCCGACACCGACGACCTCACAGCCCGAAAGCAAAGACAGTGGCCATGGGTCCTGGGCGCCATCGCCCTGGCCGCCGCCATCGCTGCGGGTGCGATCATCGGTTCCAACGCAAGCACCAAGCCACCGCACGCTGCTACCGGGGCAACACTGTCCGCGGGGACCGCGAGCGCTGCGGGCGCTGCGGGCGCTGCGGAAGGCCATCACCCCGAGCAAACACCGGCAAACGTCGCTGCCTAGGAAATCACCCTGGCACCGCATCAGGGCGACATCCAGGGCGCTTGCCGATTCGACGGTGCCGAACCGCGCAGCATTCACCGGCAAGGTCGCCAGGCCCGCTTTCCGGCACAAGCCCTGGCCCTCCCGGTGCCGGTCGGAGCCACACAGCGATCGGACGCACCGGCCAGGGCCTGCCGATTCCGCCCCGCGCCCCCGGTCCGCGGGCGGGAATAGCATGGAGCTATGGGCG
Source organism: Arthrobacter sp. C2 (assembly GCA_024207135.1). Lineage (GTDB taxonomy): Bacteria > Actinomycetota > Actinomycetes > Actinomycetales > Micrococcaceae > Paeniglutamicibacter. The sequence goes on from CP042428.1 coordinate 1,766,997, forward strand.
TTCAAGGCATGAGCGGGACCGAGCGGTTGCTGCGGATACCCGTGGTCGTGGCGATCGTTGGCGGGCCGCTGGGTTATCTGCTCGGAGGCCTTCTGGCGCCGGCCATCCACGACTCGGGACCTGCCACCATAGCTGCGAATGCAGCGGCGAATCCGGCGGGCAACGCGATGCACCTGGCGGCATTCGTGCTGGCCTCGTTCCTCCTGCCGGTCGGCGCTGCGGGCCTGGGCTACTTGGGGTACCGGCGCAACCCGCGGCTCGCCCTCGGCGCCGGGCTGCTGGGGGTGCTGGGATGGCTGCCGTTCTCGGCGCTCACGGCCCTGGACGACCTGGCCCGGGCCATGACGCGGCATCCGGGCGCCAGGGAAAACGGCGCGTTGCTCGATACATTCACCAATGATGCGGTCATGTCCACCTACCTGGTCGTCTACGTCGCCTTCCACCTGGTCGCGTACGTGATGCTTGGCGTCATCCTGGGCCGGGGCCGGATCATTCCGCGGTGGGCGGCCTGGATGATGGCTGCCAGCAGTCCTCTGACCATTGCCGCCTTCGCTTTCCATTCAAGCGCCAGGACGGCCGTGGGCGTCGCTGCCCTGGCGCTGTTGCTCGCCGGGTCCGTGCCCGCAGCCCGGGCCATGGCCGCGCCGGCACGGGCCCGGACCTAGCGCTGGCATACCTTGGCAGCACGCAGGAACGCCCCGGAGCACCGGGGAATTCCGGTGCCCCGGGGCGTCCCGGGTGGATTGGCGAATGCCTGTTAGGCGGCAATGCGGGACGGGATGAACCTGTCCACGGAAAGGCGTCCCGGGCCCACCAGAGCGATGGCTGCTGCGCCCGCGGCCAGGGCGAGCACGAGCTCGAAGCCGCCGGCCTCGACGAACACGCCTGCCGGGGCGTGCACCAGGAACAGTGCGCCGAGCATGTTCACGGTCAACAGCGCGGCAAAGATGCGGGTGAGCACACCGAGGACCAGGGCGATGCCGCCCACGATTTCAAGGGTTGCCACCACGGGTGCCACCACGCCGGCCGCGGGAACGCCCATCTGGCCGAACGCCGCGGTGGTCCCATCCAGGGTGAACTGGAAGTACTTCTGCCAGCCGTGCGCCGCGAAGAGGAAGCCGATGACGACGCGAAGCATCGTCCGTGCGGCGATGGCCAAGGCGGGGTTCTTTGCTGCAGTATCCATGAAAATCCTTCTGTCGTTTCGTAGCAAACCAGACATCGTCGTGGATGTCGGTCGCGTCGGACCGGTTCATCCGGTCCGCAAGCTCAAATCCACCATGACACATCTTTACTTGAATCTTCAAGTGATGTGAGATGCGCCTCGCGTCACAAAAGGAAACACCCAACCGTGCCATTCGCTCGTCCCCCGGGAAGCCGCGGCGCGGCGGCCCGCAGCAGGGGCCCTTTGCGCATTCTCGCAGGTTGGTTTGAGAGGATGGCCAGCATGATTTCTCGCTCCACGGCTTTACGTTTCATCCTTGCTCCGGCACTCGCCCTCACCTTGGCCGGTTGCGGCGCCCCGCTCAGTGCGCACTGGCAGGGGCTTCCGGGGAAAGCGCCGTCGGAACAGGGTGCAGCCACGGAATCCCCAGAGGTGACCGGCACCCCGGAGGGGCCGGACTGCGCCGAGGTCAAGTGCGTGGCCCTGACTTTCGACGATGGGCCCGGTCCCTACACCGAGTCGCTGCTCGATGTCATGGAGAAGCACAACGCCAAGGCATCGTTCTTCCTCATCGGCAAGGACGTCGCCAAATATCCCGAAGTCGTGCGGGAGGAATTGGCCAACGGCCATGAAATCGGAAACCACACCTGGTCGCACCAGGACCTCGCCAAGCTGTCCCCGGCCGCCGCCCAACGCGAACTCAGAAAGGCGGACGAGGCCATCAAGCAAGCGACAGGGGCCGCCCCGACGCTGATGCGGCCCCCCTACGGCACGATTACCGAAAGCCTGAAGAAGGCCCAGCCAGTACCCGTGGTGCTGTGGAGCGACGACACCCTGGACTGGAAGACCCGCAATACCAAGAAGACCGTCAAGGCTGCCGAGGACATCAAGCCCGGCTCCATTGTCTTGATGCACGACATCCACAAGTCCACGGTCGATGCCGTACCGAAGATCCTCGAGGACCTGGGGGCCCAGGGCTACCATTTCGTCACCGTCAGCCAGCTGATCGGCCAACCCAAACCCGGGGTCGGATACGAGACCGGCCAGAAACCAGGGACGAAGAAGTGACCCATCCGGCCAACCGCCGGTGAAAACACGAAAGCCCGCGTTGCCGCGCAGGATCCCGGAAAGGGAACCGCAGGGGCAGCGCGGGCTTTCGTCCTTATGCGTGAAGGACTCCGCCTAAAGGACCTTGGAGAGGAACTCCTTGGTGCGGTCCTGCTGCGGGTTGCCGAACAGTTCGGCCGGCGGGCCCGATTCGCAGACCACGCCATCGGCCATGAAGACCACCCGGTCCCCGATTTCCTTGGCGAAGCCCATCTCGTGGGTCACCAGGACCATGGTCATGCCCTCGGCGGCCAGGTCGCGGATGACCTGGAGCACCTCGCCGACCATTTCCGGGTCCAGTGCGCTGGTGGCCTCGTCAAAGAGCATGATGCCGGGGTTCATGGCCAGCGCGCGGGCGATGGCCACACGCTGCTTCTGGCCGCCGGAGAGCGATGCCGGGCGGGCGTCCGCCTTCTCCTTCAGGCCCACGCGCTCAAGCAGCTTCATGGCCTGGGCCCTGGCCTCGACCCTGGTGGCCTTCTTCAGTTCCACCGGGGCGAGCATGATGTTCTCCGCCACCGACATGTGCGGGAAGAGGTTGAAGTGCTGGAAGACCATGCCCACGTGGCGGCGGACCTCGTTGATGTCGACCTTCGGGTCGGTGACATCGAATCCGTCGACGATGACATGGCCGGCGGAGATCTCCTCCAGCTTGTTCAGGCAGCGCAGCAGCGTGGACTTGCCCGAGCCCGAGGGACCGATCACGCACACCACCTCGCCCTCGGCGATTTCCACGTCGATGCCCTTGAGCACCTCGTTGGCGCCGAAGGACTTGCGCAGTCCCTTGACGGTGATCTTGGCTGGCTTTTGTGTTTCAACCGGTGATGCACTCACTTGTTGAACCTCCGATCGGCGTAGTTTGCCAGTTTGGTCAGGGCCATGACGGCCACGAAGTAGATGACGCCCACGATCAGCAGGGTCTCGGTGACGCGGAAGTTCGCCGCGTAGATCTGCTGGCCCTGGTACAGGAGCTCGGCAAAGCCGATGGCCAACAGCAGCGAGGAATCCTTGAGCATGATGATCAGCTGGTTGATCAGCGACGGGGTCATCATCTTGAACGCCTGCGGGACCACGACCTTCTGCATGGACTTGCCGTAGCCCAGGCCCAGCGAACGCGAGGCCTCAAGCTGCCCGGGGTCCACGGACTGGATGCCGCCGCGCACGATCTCCGCTACATAGGCGCCGGAGTTCAGCGACAGCGTCAGCACGCCGGCAACCCAGATGTTGATCGGCTGCCCGGTCAGCTGCGGGAGGCCGAAGTAGAACATGAAGGCCCACAGCAGCAGCGGGGTGCCGCGGAAGATGTTGACGAAGGTCGTGGCGATGCCGCGCAGCACGATGTTGTGGGAGATCTTCATGAATCCGGCCAACAGGCCGATCGCCATGGCCACGGCGAAGGAAATGATCGTCACCACCAGTGTGTTCTTCAGGCCGCTCATCAGGGCAGGGAAGGACTTGCCCAGCAGGTCCAGGAAGGTGGTGGGTTGCGCGGCGGTCGGATTGGCCAGGTACTTGTCCAGGATCTTCTGGTAGTCGCCGTCGGCCTTCAGCTTGGCCAGCCCGTCGTTGAAGGCGGCCAGCAGTGCGGTGTTCTTGCCCTTGTTCACGGCGAACCCGTAGGAGCCGCCGGGGACCTTGTCGGTGACGGTCTTCAGCCCGTTGTTCTGGGCCACGCCGTAGGCGAGCACCGGGTAGTCGTCGAAGACGGCCACGGCGGAACCGGACTTGACGGACTCGTACATGGTTGCCGACTGGTCCAGGGACTTGACGGTGAAACCGTACTGCCCGGCAATCGACTTGGCGTAGGCCTCGCCCTCGGACCCGGTCTTGGCGACCACGGTCTTGCCCTTGAGGTCCTCATAGCCCTTGATGGTGTCGTCGTTCTTGGCGACCGCCATCTGGATGCCGGACTCGAAGTAGGGTTCCGAGAAGTCGTAGACCTGCTTGCGTTCGTCGGTGATCGACATGCCGGCGATCACACCGTCGACCTGGTTGGAGGTCAGTGCCTGCAATGCCGCGTTGAATCCCAGGGAACGGATCTCGACCTTGAAGCCTTCCGCCTCGGCAATGGCGCGGACCAGGTCCATGTCGATTCCGGTCAGTTCCCCGTTCTCGCGGAACTCGAAGGGGGCGAAGGTGGTGTCTGTGCCGATGACAAAGGTCTTGCCTTCGACACCGTTGTCGGCAGGGGCCGCCATGGCGGCGCCGGCACCGCCGAACACCAGGAACATGCCCATGATGGCGGCAATCACCGCCCTGGGCCAGGTCCTTGGACCTCGAGTCGTTCTGGACGTCTTCAAGAGTCGTTCATCTCCTTGATTGCAGGTTCCGCCGCCGTGGTGCGAGGGCGCTAACACGGGTCATAGCCTAGATGCTGATGGCCGCGCGCGGCACCATCCACGCGGAAGGAACGCCGGATTGCTCCGGCATTGTTGCCCGACCGTGACACCGCGCCGGGCTCCATGTCCGAGGCGGTGGAGTAGAAGCCCATGGCGGCTCCCGGCAACCGGGCGTGGACGTATTCGATCCGGGTGCGCCCCGCCAGGGCACCGTGTTCTCCGGCGAGCGCGAGCGTGCCGTACCCGGAGGCCAGCTCCCCCGCACGTTCGTCGAGGCCCTTGGTGGCTTGCTGCCCGCCGGTCCCGTGCGCTGTGCTCATGGAGCCGTCCTGCCACCGGGCGGCAGGTGGCCGACGTATTGGCTCCGCATGGCACGGCGGCGGGCCGTTCCGGCAAGGTTGGGCGGTCGTTAACCGCGGAGCAAGGTTCCGGTTTCCGGGGTGCTGTTGGCTGGAACCCATGGATACCTCCCCGCTCCCGGATCGCCGCTCGCTGCTCAAGGGCGCCGCGGCGCTCTCCGCCCTCGCCGCATCCTCGTTCGTTGCCCCTTCCGCCCTGGCCTCCCCGCGGCCCTCCGCCGTGCCGCTGGCGGCCCGCCGCCTGAGTCTGCCCTCGGGCATCTCCACCGGGGATGTCTCGACGAATTCCGCCGTCCTGTGGTCCCGTGCCTCCGGACCGGGGCGCCTGCACGCCACCCTGCGCGCCGCCGACGAGCAGGGCGATCGGCTCAAGGGGCGCTTCGCCCGCACGGTGACGCTTTCCGGATCGCAGGCGCACGCCGGTACCGACTTCACGGCCAAGATCAATGCGCGCGGGCTGCCCGCGGGCACGCGATTCAACATGGAGCTGTACTTCGAGGACGAGTCCGGCCGGCGCAGCGAAACCGGGACCGGGACCTTCAGCACCGCCCCGGCCCCCGGCAAGGGGCGCAACCGCGAGTCGGCGGCGCAGAGCTTCGTCTGGACCGCAGACACCGCCGGGCAGGGCTACGGGATCAACGAGGAGATCGGCGGGATGCGCGGCTACGCGGCCATGGCCGCGACCAAGCCGGACTTCTTCCTGCACTCGGGCGACTCCATCTACGCGGACGGGCCGATGTCCGCCGAGATGACGGAGCCGGACGGGAACATTTGGCGCAACGTCATCACCGAGGAGGTCTCCAAGGTCGCCGAGACCCTCAACGAGTACCGCGGCCGCCACCGCTACAACATGATGGATGCCAACCTGCGGGCCATGTATGCCCAGGTCCCGGTGATCGCCCAATGGGACGACCACGAGACGGTGAACAACTGGTATCCCGGCGAGATCATCGACGACCCGCGCTACACCGTGCGCGAGGTGGACACCCTCGCTGCCCGCGGACGCCGGGCGTGGCAGGAATACATGCCGATCGCCGACAAGCGCGCGCTGCGCCCGGGCACCGGGTTCGAGGCTGCCCGCATCTACCGGCAGGTCCGCCGCGGGCCGCACCTGGACGTGTTCGCCCTGGACATGCGCTCGCACAAGGGCCCCAACACCGCTGGCCTGGAGACGCAGGAAACCGCCCTGCTGGGCGAGGAACAGCTGCAGTGGCTGATCCGCTCGCTGCGCGACTCGGACGCAACGTGGAAGGTCATCGGCAACGACCTGCCGCTGGGGCTCATCGTCCCCGACGGGAAGGCGCAGGAGTCGATCTCCAACGCCGAGCACGGCAAGCCGCTGGGCCGCGAGTTGGAACTGGCGCGCCTGCTGTCGGAGATCAAGAAACACGACATCAAGAACGTGGTGTTCCTGACCGGAGACGTGCACTATTGCGCGGCCCACCACTACTCCCCCGAGCGCGCCGCCTTCAAGGACTTCAACGGGTTCTGGGAATTCGTGGCCGGGCCCATCAACGCCGGCTCCTTTGGACCCAACGCGCTGGATGGAACCTTCGGCCCGCGGGTCGACTTCCAGCAGGCGGGGCCCACCATGGCTTCCCCGCGCTCGGGCGAGCACCAGTACTTCGGCCACGTGGAGATTCCCGGCGACGGCTCCGCCTTCACGGTGAAGCTGATCAACGCCAACGGGAAGGTGCAGTACACCAAGACGCTGACCCGGCAACGCTGATCCATGGCCGTCGCACGAGCCAGGGGTCCAGGGGCCTCACGGGCCCAGGGACCGCTGGCTCGTGCCGTTGCCTCCCTCCGGTGTGGTTTTGTCCGCGTTGGGCGAAGCCATGGGCCCAATGGGCGGCAAGTCGGATTGAATGGAAGCATGAGCCACGCCGAGCACGCACCCGTCCCCCCGCAGACCCCCAAGGTCCCCACCGTTCGCACCCACCACGGGGATGCCTTCACTGACGACTACGAATGGTTGCGGGACAAGGACAGCCCCGCGGTCCGGGCCCACCTTCAGGACGAGAACGCCTACGCCGAGGCGGTCACCGCCAACCAGGCGCCGCTGCGCGAGGCGATCTTCAACGAGATCAAGGCCCGCACCGTGGAAACCGATCTCTCGGTCCCCGCCCGCAAGCGCGGATGGTGGTACTTCACCCGCACCGCCGAAGGCTCCCAGTACACCATCCACTGCCGCGTGGCTGCCACCGACACCGGGGACCTGGCCGCGGACTGGACGCCGCCGGCCATCGAGCCGGGCGTGGCCATCGCCGGCGAACAGGTGCTGCTGGACGGCAACCGGGAGGCCGAGGGCAAGCCCTTCTTCTCCCTGGGCGGGATGGCCGTCAGCGAGGACGGGAACCTGCTGGCCTACGCCCAGGACAACGCCGGGGACGAACGCTTCACCCTGCGCCTCAAGGACCTGTCCACCGGGCAGCTGCTCCCGGACACCATCGAAAACGTGTTCTACGGTCTGGTGTTCTCCCCCGACGGAACCCGGGTCTTCTACACCGTGGTCGACGATTCCTGGCGCCCCCACCAGATCAAGGTCCACACCCTGGGCACCGACCCCGCCGACGATACCGTGGTCTTCCAGGAAGACGACCCGGGCATGTGGCTGGGCTTCGACCTCTCCGCGGACCGCACCGAGCTGCTGATCTCCATCGGCAACTCCGAATACTCCGAGACCCGCACCCTGGACCTGCTCGACGAGCAGGCGGTCCCGGCCATGCTGGTCTCCCGCGAGCACCGCATCCTGCACACCGCGGACCCCGTCACCCTGGACGGGCAGCGCGCCTACGTCATCACGCACGACCGCCAGGCCCTGAACAACATGGTCTCGCTGCTGCGCGCCGACCAGCTTGCCCTGCCCTACGCGCAGCAGCGCTGGGACACGGTGATCGAGCACCGCGACACCGTCAAGGTCGAAGGCACCGCCGCCACGGCCACCCACCTGGTCATCTCCGTGCGCCAGGACACCACCGAACGCATCCAGGTGCTCCCGCTGGCGGGCCTGGGCACCGCAACCCAGCTCCCGGCCGTGGAACCGGCGTTCGACGAGGAGCTCTACACCTGCTCGCTGGCCAACGCGGAGCTCGAGGCGCCGATGATCCGGCTTTCCTACACCTCGGACTTCACCCCCGCCCGCGTCTACGACTACACGCTCGCCGACGGCACCCTGACCCTGCGCAAGCAGACCCAGGTCAACAACTACGACCCGGCCAACTACCGCGCCACCCGCGAGTGGGCCACCGCGGCCGACGGCACCAGGATCCCGCTGACCATCCTGCGCCGCGCGGAGATCACCAACGAATCGCCCAACCCGGTGCTCGTCTACGGCTACGGCAGCTACGAGATGTCCATGGACCCGGGCTTCGGCATCCCGCGGCTCTCGCTGCTGGACCGCGGCGTCGTGTTCGTCATCGCCCACGTGCGCGGCGGCGGAGAACTGGGAAGGCAGTGGTACCTGGACGGGAAGAAGCTGGCCAAGAAGAACACCTTCACCGACTTCGTGGACGCCACCAAGTACCTGCTGGAATCCGGATGGGCAGACCCGAAGCGCATCGTCGCCCTGGGCGGTTCGGCCGGCGGGCTGCTCATGGGCGCGGTCGCCAACCTGGCCCCGCAGCTCTACGCCGGCATCATCGCCCAGGTCCCCTTCGTCGACGCACTGACCTCCATCCTGGACCCGGACCTGCCGCTCTCGGCCCTGGAATGGGAGGAATGGGGCAACCCCATCGAGGAGAAGGAGGTGTACGACTACATGAAGTCCTACACCCCCTACGAGAACGTCGCGGCCCTGCCCTACCCGCGGATCGCCGCCGTCACCTCGCTAAACGACACGCGCGTGCTGTACGTGGAGCCGGCCAAGTGGGTGGCGAAGCTGCGCGAGGAGACCACCGGCACCGCACCCATCGTGATGAAGATCGAGATGGACGGCGGGCACGGCGGCGCCTCGGGCCGCTACGAGGGCTGGAAGACCCGCGCCTGGGACTACGCCTTCGCCCTGGACACCCTGGGCCTGAACCCCGAAGGCGCATGAGCACACCGGAAATAACCAGCACGTCCGGCGCGGGGTTCGCCACGAACCCCGCGTTCCGGGCGCTGCTCACCGCGGCTTCCGGCGCCACCGGCGCCGACCTCGACGCCGTGGTTGAGGAAATCAAGGACCTGGAGCTGCTCGTTGCGCCCGATGCGGGCAGGGAACCTGCGGCGCTGGCCGCCTACCGGCGCATCGACGGTTTCGCGGTCGAGATCGAATACCTCGCCGTGGCCCCGGCACTGCAAAACCAGGGGCTTGCCACCGCGCTGGTGCACCGGATCCAGGGCGACGAGGCCGCCATGGTTGTAGCCCGCACCGATGACGACGCCATCGGCTTCTACCGGGCCGCAGGGTTCCACGCCGGCGATTCACCGCCCGATTCCCGCTGGCCCGGTCGCCGCCGCTACCTCTGCGTGCTGCACCACCTGCCGTTGCTGCGCAGCCCGCAGTCCGATGACGGTGGCGTCGAGTGGATCCATGGGGAACCGTCCCCTGCCCCCGTGCATGTGGTGCCCGCCTCGCCGCACTGGGCCGGCGACTTCGACGCGCTCGCCGGGCGCCTGCGCGACGCGCTGGGTTCCCGGGCCCTGGCCCTCGAGCACCTGGGTTCCACCTCGGTGCCGGGGCTTTGGGCCAAGCCGGTCATTGACGTGGTGTTGACGGTCGAGGACCCGGACCTTGAGGACCACTACGTGCCCCTGCTCGAGGCGGCGGGATTCGTCTTCCGCCTCCGCGAGCGCGGCTGGTATGGCCACCGGCTGCTGGTTTCCGGCCCGGGCTCCGGGCTGCCGGCAGCCAACATCCATGTCTTTGCGCCGGGCTGCCCCGAGACCGCACGCATGCTCGCGTTCCGCCAATGGCTGCGCACCCATCCGGCGGACCTCGATGCCTATGCGCGCATCAAGCGGGCGTCCGCCGAACGGATCAACGAACGCGGCGGCGGTGCCGGGCTGGTGATGGACTACAACCGGGCCAAGGAACCGTTCATCCGCGACCTCTACGCACGGATCCTGCAAGGCCATCCGGGGCCGGAGGAACGCTAACCGTCGTCCGGCTCCCGGCGGCACCGACGGCGAACACACGATGGCCAACTACCGGTAGCCTGCCGGGCCTTGTGGCCTGGCGATCCCGGAACATGCGGCCCTGCGGCCCCGGGTCGCTCAGCCTTGCTCTCGGGGCCTTGACGGTTTGCCCCCTGCGGCCCGATTGCTGCCGGGCTGCTTGAACCTTTCCCAGGCCGATTGCCTGGTCATGGCCAGGGCCTCGCCCACGCGTGCCCAGCTGGCACCCTTGCCCCGGGCGACGCCCACCCACGCGGCCAGGCGTTGCTCGACCTGTGCGGCCACCGCGGAAATCCGCGGCAGCAGTTCCAGCACCTGCTCTTGGGTCATGTCAAGCCACGGTTCGGAGGCGACCCCGCCGGCATGCAGGGAAGCGCAGTTTTCCGTGCAGTCCGAGCAAATGGCGACGCCCGGCCCGTAGGCAAGCTTGCCGCAGGCCTCCCGGTCACGCCCGCAAAAACTGCACTGGCCGGTATCCGCCATCCGGTCGGACGGACTCATCATTGCCCCTGGTTCGCTCACAACCCAACACTACGTGATCAACGGGGTTGCGCTGTCAGGATTAACCTGACAATCTGTCAGGAATCACCTGACACGATCGAGAGGTCCCCCACCGTGAACCCCGCACCAACACTGACAACGGCGAAGCGACAGGGAAATCCGGCGGCCTTCCGACGGCTCCTGGCATCCAACGCCTTTGAAGCCGTCGCCGACAACGCCACCCGGACCCTGCTGCCGGTGATCGCCGTGGCAAGCCTCGGCGCAGGAACGGTGGAGGTCGGCCTGCTCAACGCCCTGGGGCTCGGGGCGTTCCTGGTCCTCGGACTGCCCATAGGCGCCCTGGTCGACCGGCTCCCCAAGCTTCCGGCCATGCGCGCGGCAGACCTGGCCCGGGCCGCACTCATCCTGGCGATCCCATTGCTCTTTCTCCTTGGTTCATTGGACATGTGGCACTTGCTGGTGGCCGCCGCACTGCTGGGCATCGCCGACGTCTTCTTCACTTCGGCCAGCGGGGCACTGGTCCCGTCCCTTGTGGGATCCAACGAACTCGGTGGCGCCTACGCCAGGCTCCAGCGAGCCTCCAGCCTGGCCTCGATCGGCACCCCCGCGGTGGCAACCGCGGGGCTGAAGGTCCTCGCCGCGCCGCTGGCTTTGGTCCTGGGCGGCTTCGGCTACCTGTGCTCCGCGCTCCTGCTGCCCCGAGCCTCCGGCCATGCCACGCCCCCGGCGGCCGGGCCAAGGCCGCGGTTTTGGCGCTCGATCGCCCAGGGGTTGTCGATGGCCGTTGGCCATCGCACAATGCGCGCGCTGCTGCTGTCGAACCTGTTGCTCAATGCCGCGGCAATACTGGGCAACTCGGTCCTCGCCGTCTTCGTGATCTCATCGCTGGGGTTTTCCGCGGCAACCTTCGCCCTGGTCGGGACCGTCTCGGCAAGCGGCAGCCTGGTTGCCTCGCTGATCGCCCCGCGGCTGCTCGGGCGCTTGGGCATCGGAAGGCTGAAGATCGCCGCATTGCTGGGCTGCGTGCCGGCCGTTGCTGCGCTGGCCCTGGCCGAAATCCTGCCGGGCCCCGCCCTGGCCTGGGTGGCCGCACAGTCGTTTTTGTGGGCATTCATGCTGGTGCTGGCGACCGTGGCCGGCGCCGGGGTCATCCCGCAACTGTGCGAGGAATCGCGGCTTGGCACCGTCATGGCCGGCAACCGCTTCTTCACACTGGGGATCATGCCGGTGGCCAGCATCGCCGGGGGCATTGCGGCTTCCGCCTTCGGGATCCAACCGGTGCTGTGGGCGTGGGCGCTGCTGGCAGGGCTATCCGCGGTGCCCATTCTTTTCTCCCCGCTGCGCAGCTGGCACCTGGGCCCCGAACCGCGCGGAACCAATGCCTAGGACGCAGGCTTCCGCCGGCACACGGTTGTGCCGGCGGATGCACAGGCGGCCGAGGCCGCGCCTACCCCTCTTGGTGGTGCAGTTTTTCCGAGACGTCGATGCTGGGCTTCATGGCCAGGAAGGTTGCCAGCAGGGCCAATCCCCCACCGATCCATGCGGTGAGCGCCGGGACATTTGTCCCGTTGAAGTGGCCCAGCCATGGCAGGATGATGGCCAGGATGGATGCCAGGACCTGCCCGACCTCGATCCCGTACAGGTTCGGCCCGGCCAGGTTGACCAGCCCGACGGCCAGCAACAGCACCCCGGAGATGATCAGCATCGACACCGAGTTGCCTGTGCCTTCCGACCAGATGGGAGTCAGCGCCATCACGAGCCCGACGACCACGACGACCCAATCTTCCCAACGCCTGAATCTACGCATTGGACTTCAACTCCTTTGCTGTCACGCACTTGATCCTGCCTTCAGTCTGGGCCGGGTGCGCCGTGGCGGGTAGGGGCTTTCGTCCCACCGCCGCCTCGGGACCCGACCCGGCGGGCACCTTGGGCAACCGGCCCGGTTGGGACCTTGATGACGAATGGATGTCGCCCGAAAACCCGGGCTTCGGCTCCTCCCGTCTTGACTTATCTCACATTTCAGGATTACCTAATGATCGTTCGGTAAATAACTGAGAGGCTCCCTATGAGCGACACTGGCGTCGATGCACCGCTGATGCATCCCATCCTGGAAAACGACTATGCGGCCAAGTGGTTGGGCATCGAGGTGCTGAAGGTGGCAGACGGGCACGCAACCATTTCCATGGAGCTGCGCCGGGAAATGCTCAACGGCTTCGGCATCGCCCACGGCGGGATGGTTTTCGCCCTCGCCGACACCGCGTTCGCCATGTCCTGCAACCCGCACACCGGCTCGGCCGACACCATCACGGTGGCCTCCGGCGTCGACATCAACTTCCTCAAGCCCGGCATCCCCGGCCGGACCCTCACCGCCGTGGCCAACCGCCGCCAGCAAACCGGGCGCAGCGGGATCTACGACATCCAGGTCCTGCAGAGCGTCCCGGGCGCCGAGGACGAGGTGCTGGCCGAGTTCCGCGGCCGTTCCCGCACCATCCCGAAGCGTCCCTGACGCCCCCCCTCCCCCACCTCCCGCAACATCGCACGTAAGGCCACATCATGACCCAGACCTCCACCCGGATCGAACTGCCCAACCCGCTGGACCCGGAAGAAAGCATGAGCCGGGACCAGATCGAATCGATCCAGCTCACGCGGCTGCAGGAAACCCTGGCCTACGCGTACGACCGGGTTCCGCTGTACAAGGAAAAGTACGATGCCGCCGGGGTCCACCCGAGCGACCTGAAGGAACTGGCGGACCTGTCCAAGTTCCCGTTCACGGAAAAGGAAGACCTGCGCAAGACCTACCCGTTCGGCATGTTCGCCGTCCCGCAGCACGAGGTCGCCCGCATCCACGCTTCCTCCGGCACCACCGGCCGGGCCACCGTGGTCGGCTACACCCAGCAGGACCTGGACGACTGGGCCAAGATGGGCGCACGCTGCCTGCGCCTCTCGGGCGTCAAGCCGGGATGGAAGGTCCACAACGCCTACGGCTACGGCCTGTTCACCGGCGGCCTGGGAGCGCACGCCGCGGCCGAGCGCCTGGGCACCACGGTGATTCCGATGTCCGGCGGCCAGACCGAAAAGCAGATCACGCTGATCCAGGACTTCGAGCCGGACGCGATCCTGTGCACACCCACGTACCTGCTGACCATCGGCGATGCCATGCAGCGGGCCGGGATCGACCCGCGCAAGACCTCGCTGAAGACCGCGGTCCTGGGTGCCGAGCCGTGGACCGAGGAAATGCGCCACGAGCTCGAGGTCATGTTCGACATCGATGCCTGCGACATCTACGGTCTGTCCGAGGTCATGGGCCCGGGGGTGGCCGGCGAATCCAACGAGACCAAGGATGGCAGCCACATCTGGGAGGACCACTTCCGTCCGGAGATCATTGACGCCTTCGACGAGACCCAGGTCCTGCGCGACGGCGAGCACGGCGAACTGGTGTTCACCTCGCTGACCAAGCAGGCCCTGCCGATCATCCGCTACCGCACCCACGACCTCACCCGCCTGCTGCCGGGCACCGCACGGCCGGGGCACCGCCGCATGGGCCGGATCACCGGGCGCAGCGACGACATGATCATCCTGCGGGGCGTGAACCTCTTCCCGTCCCAGATCGAGGAAATCGCGTTGCGGGTGCCGGGCCTTTCCCCGCACTTCCAGCTGGAGATCACCCGGCCGGGCCGCATGGACCAGCTGGCGGTGCGCATCGAGCGCCGCGAGGACTGCGACGCCGACCGGGCGATCGCCGCCGGCAGGGAACTTGCCCGGGAAATCAAGATCCATGTCGGTTCGTCCTGCGAGATCGACGTCGTGGACCCCGGCTCCCTGGCCCGTTCCTCGGGCAAGCTGCGCCGCATCTACGACCTGCGCGAGAAGAAGTAGGCCGATCCCCTCCGCCTTGGGGGCGGGCGATGGACACGCCACCGCCCGCCCCCAAGGCGGCATCCCGGGCCGAATTTACGGACCGACCGTTCGTGAGAGAATGAGGAATCATGACTGCCAGCGTTACGAACTCCTCACCGACCAAGCGCGGTCGCCCCGGATACGACCAGGAATCCGTCCTCTCGATTGCCGTGGAGGTCTTCAACAAGCACGGCTACGACGCCACCTCCATGGGCAAGCTCGCCGAGAACCTGGGTATCAGCAAGTCCGCGATCTACCACCATGTTCCCTCCAAGGGCGACTTGCTGCGCTTGGCCCTTGACGAGGCGTTGGTGCCGCTCGAGGCCATCGCCGAGGACGAGCGTGCCAGCGTGGGCACCGCCGAGGAACGCCTGAAGTTCTTCCTCCGCTCCACGATCCGGGTCCTGGTCAAGCGCCAGCAATACGTGACGCTGCTGCTGCGGCTGCGCGGCAACACCGAGATCGAGCGCGACGCGCTCCAGCGCCGCCGCGCCGTGGACCGCAAGGTCTCTGACCTGGTGGTCGAGGCCCAGCGGGAAGGCTCGCTGCGCAGCGACATCGACCCGCGAACCACCACCCGGTTGCTGTTCGGCACCATCAACTCCCTGGTCGAATGGTTCAGGGAAGATGGAAACGTCACGGCCGAACAGGTCGAGGAGCACGCCATCACCATGATGTTCGATGGATTACACCAGAACGGCCAATAGGGTTCACCACGTCAAGTCGCGCTACGATCGATAGCTGAGGCACCGCCCCCACCGATTTTCTTTGTGAATAGGCAGCATTCTTCGTGGACGAACTTTTCTACAATCTCTTCACCCAGGCCCCCGGAACGGATTCCGGAACCCAGGTGGCACTCTTTGCCCTTTCGGCACTGCTCAGCTGCATCGCCATGGTGGTGCTCGCCCGGCGCAACGACCTGGGCTGGTGGGCACAGATCCTGGCCGTCTTCGCCGGCCCGTTGGTCATCGCCCTGCAATTCGAGGCATCCCTGCTCGCCTATGCCGTGCCTGCCCTGCTGGCGGCGGCCTTCGGCCTGTGGCGTTTCTCCAAGTTCGAGATCTCCGGGAAGTTCGGACGCAAGGTCATCCAGCGCGGGTTCAGCGTCAAGTCCCTGTTGGTCGGCGTGCTGCTGGTGCTGGTGTTCACAGCCCTGCGCATGGGCCGCATGCTGACATCCGGGTTCATCTTCACCGAGGGGACCGCATCCTTGTGGATCTCCTTTGCGGCCGAGGCCGCACTGATCGTGTCCCTTGTCGGCATCGCGTGCGGTTACCGCTGGGCCTGGCTGGCCAGCACCGCATCGGCCATCGTCTATGTCGCCCTGCTCTTTGACACCAACCCCGCACTGGCCCTGCTCGGCGTCACGGTCTTCCAGGCCCTGGCCGGAATCTACGGCTGGTTCGCCTGGCGCAACCTGCCCACCCAGGCCTCGATGGATGCCGATGCGGCACCCGGGGCAAAGTACCCGCCAAGCCCCTACACCGCATAGGCTGCATCGGCACAGGCGCGTTTTTCCGTCATGGCAATGGCCCGGAACCTTGTGGTTCCGGGCCATTGCCATCCAACGTCGATTCCCGGTTTACGCGGCTCCCGCAGGGGCGCGCGGCAGCGGAGGAACCAGTGCGGGGCCGTCGCTGCGCAGCCGGGCGCAGGTTTGCACGTCGTACCGCACCGCGTTCCCGTGTTCGTCCAGGTAGCGCAGCTTCGCGCGTTCCAGGCCCTCGATGCGGAACCCGGCGTTCCTGGCCACGCCCGCGGAGCCTGGATTGTTCACCCGGTAGGCCAGTTCGAGGCGAAAGAGCCCCAAGGACCCGAAGCAGTGCTCGGCCAGGCCGGCTGTCGCCCGCGAGGCCAACCCCGTGCCACGGGCTTCGGGTGCGACCCAGTACGAGACCCATGCCGTGTCGTGGCGGCGGTCGATCGCGCCGGCCATCACGTGCCCGACCGCCCTGCCCGCCACGTCGATGGCGAACGCCACGGCGCCCTGGTTCCCGGGGCCGATCCACTGTGCCACCCAACGCCGCGCGGCTGCCTCGGTCCCGAGCGGTTCCCCGGCCTGCGCCGCCATGTCGTCGCTGTCGAAGGCCTCGAGAATCGCGGCAAGGTCTTGTCCGGAGTCGGTCCAGGGACGCAGGCGGCCGGCGGTCGGCGAATGGTCAACTGTGGTCATCCGCCCATCCTAGCTGCGCGGATGCGGCGCGGAACCATGAGCCAACCGACCAGTCCAGCCAACGGAGGGACGGCCACAAGCACCGTCAGCGGCGCCAACAGCCGCGGATCCACGGTTCCCTCCATGACGACGAGCAGCAGTAGCACCGGCATGGCCCCGAGCAGCATTCCCAGCACCGTGCCAAGCAGCGCGGTGAATCCGGCCTGCGCGGCCCCGAAACGGCGGCGGGTTTCCAGGGAAGCGCCGACTCCCGCCATGACCCGGGCATCAGGCCGTCCGTCGGCGAGCGCCAGGCCGGTGGTCACCGCCACGGTGCCCAGCACCAGCAGCCCGGCGGCGATGCCCAGCAGCCAGGGCAGCAACACCATGAGCCGGTCCATTCCCGAGGGTTCGATCCTCGTTTCGAGGCTGACGCCCAGCCGCTCCAGGTCCTTGTTCACGGCCCGGATTTCCTCCGTGTTCAGGCTCTTCCCCAGATCGACCAGCAGGGTCGAGTCTGCGATGAATCCCCCGGTGCCGATCATCGCTTCCTTGGACATCATGACCGGCGGCACGTTCCGGTGGGGGACGCGCACCTCGAGGGCGTCGATCTCGAAGGCATCCTTCACCGGAATGCCCAGCAGCGCCCCGGCGGGACTTGCATAAAAGTATCCGCGCTCGACTTCCGGAAGCCCCATGTCCGGAATTCCCAAGGCCACGCGCTGCTGGTCGGTGACGAATTCGGGCACCGTGACGATGGCTTTGCCCTTCCCGAAGGCCTCGCCTGCCGCGGGCGTGTAGGACTTGTCCAACAGGAGCTTGAGCCCCGCCAGGTCGGTGATGGTTGCGGAGTTCTCGGCATGCACCGAGGCCCCGCTTCCGTTGCCGTCCACCCCGCAGTACCGTGCAGTGAATCTGTCCGACTCCCAAATGCTCTGCGCCACGGCTTGCGTGCGTGCTTCCAACCCCGCCAGGTCCGGAGCGGTGCTGCTGTCCATGTCCTGGTGTCCGTAGCGGCAGATGCTGCTCGGTGCCAACAACGCGACCCACGGCCCCCCGGAGGAATCCCCGGTGCCCGGCTGCCGTTTGCCTGCATGGAACGACCCCTGCCTGGCACTGGACAGCGGAGCATGGCCAGAGCGTTCGAGTTGCTCGATGACCTCCGCGGCCTTGGTCCGGGCATCATTCTCGTTGACAGACAAGTCTTCTTCCGTGCCGGACATGAGGAAGATCGCTTGGAGGTTCGGGGGCTTGGTGGGCTCCGCAAACCCGGCACCGGACACCGTGTGCCCGGCAGCCAGGGCCAATGCCGTGGCCAGCGCCGTGCCGGCGATCACCGCGGCAACCGCGGGCACTGTGCGCCCGTGGTTGCGCTGGATGTCGCGCACCGCGAGCCGCCCGGCCAGCGGCAACCTGTGCCCGGCGTTGCCGAGCACCCTCAGGATGAACCCGATCGAGAGCATCAAGCCCACGGTGCACAGCACCATCCCGGCAATAAATCCGCCCGCCACCAAGCTGCCGCGCTCGTTGAGCACTCCGTAGCTGCCGGCTCCGAACCCCAGCACCAGCGCCACGGACCAACAGGCTGCACCCAACCCGAGGAACACAAACCCAAGCACCGGGATCCTGGGCCGCGCCGAGGGGCTCGCCTCGGCGCGCAGCGCGGAAAGTGCCGCATTGCGGGACACCGACCGCGCGGGCACCAGGGCGGCGACCACGGCGCTGGCCAGGCCCAGCAGGACAAGTGCGGCGATGATGCTCCAGGGGACATGCCAACCGGGGAAGCCCCCGGCGTTCGCCTCGCTCCACCAGGTCACGCCCCGGGCCCCGGCCAGGCCCAGGCCCGTGCCCAGCAGTACCGCGCTCCCGCCCAGGAAGAGACCCGAGTACCCACCGATCCACCTGATCACCCCGGCGTCGGCGCCGTTGGCGCCCAACAGCGCAAAGGTCCGGCGTTGCCGCTTTGCTCCCACGGCGAAGGCGGCACCGGCCAGCAGCCCCACCTCCAGGAAGACGAAGAACCCAACGGTGGAGATCGCCATGAACCTGAACAATGCCTCGGCCCTCGCGTCGTCGCCCGAGGATCCCGTCCACAGGCCACTGGCGGGAGGGTCGATGATGAAGTCCCTGGCGTAGCTGCCGATCCCCAGGGCATTGAGCGCTGCCTGCCGCTCCAGGTCGATCTCCATCCCCTCCACGAAGACCGAGAAGTACGCGTGTTCCGCCTCCTTGGCCATCGGGTGTCCCGGGGCAAGGAACACCGCCGGGGATTCGAACCCGCCAATCCCCAGGCTGAGCCCGAGTCCGCTGCCGCTGAGTCCCATGCCGACTGACTGCTCCGCAATCCCGTTGATCGGGTACCCGGCGTCCCCCAGCACCAGCCGCCCTCCGATGCCCAGCCCGGTGGCATCGGCAAGATCCCGGTTGATGGCCACCGACTCCCCCGTGCCCCAGGCACCGGCCAACAGCGTGTAGCGCCCGGTGAAACGCGGGTCCTGAAGCTCCCCGACCGTTACCTCGGTTTGCACCTCGCCGTCCGCGCCCGGGAACTTGAGGTAGCCGTTGCGCACCACGGTGCTCGAGGCGCCCTCGTCGAGCTGTTTCAGGATCGCCGGCACATCCGCTGCACCAGTTGTCTCTTCCTCGGGGCCCGGATCGCCATTGCTGGCGGACTGGAAGGGGTCGTTCGGGTTCTGCACGGCACCGAGGGGGTACTCGCTGCCCAGCAGCTGCAGGTCAAATCCGCCCAGCTGCCTGCTCGCGTTTTCCGGTCCCGTGGGGACGGCGCTGTCGATGAGCGTCACGGCCAGCACCATCAGCATCAGTGGCAGGGCGATCAATGACAGCACCAGTGCCGAAGTCGATTTGTTGGCGCGGATGTCGCGCAGCGCCATCCTGCGGGCCAGGGCGCGTCCGCCGGCTTGGCCGGTGGGTCCCTGGGTTCCGGAGCGCGGCTTGAACATCATCGGTTCACCAACAGCGAGGCCGGGTCGTTTTGCAATGCGGTCTGGTCCACGATGCGCCCGTCCTTGAGGAACACCACGCGGTCCGCCCATCCCGCATGCCGGGGCTCGTGGGTCACCATGACCACCGCGGCCCCGGCATCCGCGCGCTGGCGCAGCACCTCGAGGACACCGTTGCCGGTCACCGAGTCCAGGGCACCGGTGGGTTCGTCGGCAAGGATCAGTGAGCGCTCGCCAATGATGGCGCGGGCGATGGCGACCCGTTGTTGCTGGCCGCCGGAGAGCTGGTCCATGAACCTCCCGGCCAGGTGTTCGATGCCGACCTGGCGCAGGGCGTTGCGCGCCGCCCGGTGCGCCTTGGCCGGCTTCCAGCCGTCGAGTTCCAGCGGCAGTGCGGCGTTTTCCACCGCGGTCAGCGTGGGTATCAGGTTGAAGTCCTGGAAGACGTACCCCACGGCCCGGCGGCGCAGCCGGGCCAGGTTGGCCAGGCCCAGCGAACCCAGCGGCGTGTCCTGGATGAACACCTCCCCGCTGGTGGCGGTGTCGAGCCCTCCGGCCAGGGCCAGCAGCGAGGACTTGCCCGAACCCGAGGGGCCCATCACCGCGACGAACTCCCCCTCGTCGACGCTGAAGGAGACATCGCGCAACGCGGCAACCGAGGTGTCCCCGGTGCCGTAGGTCTTGGTCACGCCCGCCAGCTCCAGCAACTGTCGGTTCCCCGGCGCGCTCACGAGAGTTCCCGGGTGCGCGCCGGTGCGGCCACCGAGGCCGCGATGCCTGCCCCAGCCACGGAGGGCTTGGCCATGGTCAGCATTTTCTCCTCGCAGTGGTCCAGCCACTTCAGCTCGGCATCTGCCGAGTAGATCAGCGATTCCAGGACCAGCCGCCAGGAAAAGTCCTCTGCCTTGTTGGCCTTGTCGGCCTCGCGCCGGGAACGCACGTATCCCTGCATGGCGTGGATGGTCGAGAGCCGTTGGGTCTGGATGACCGCGGCGACATCGACCCGCGGTGTTCCCAGCGCCAGGGCGAGCTTGATGGCCAACTCGTTGCGCGGCGGGGTGCTGGGGGCCACCGGGGTGGAGAACCAGGCGGCGACCTCCATCCGCCCCGCCTCGGTGATGGCGTAGTAGCGGTGCCCGCGTTCGTCCGTGCCCAGGTCGCTGACCAGACCGTCGCGTTCCAGCCGGTCCAGTGTCGTGTAGACCTGCCCGATGTTCAGCGGCCAGGTGCTTCCGGTGGAACGCTCGAACTCCTCGCGCAGCTCGAACCCGTAGCGTTGCTGCTGTTCCAGCATGACCAGCAATGAATGCTTGATTGACAAATCGACCCCTAAATACTCAGTATGCTTCCGACCATCTTACATACTCGGTATTCAAGCGACGCGAGGCCAAACCCGGGATCCCGATTTCACCGGGAGGTTCGATAGCAAAAACAAGTCATAGTGATCAACAACCCATTGTGACAGAAGCATTTCGTACCATACTTAGGGTCGGTCCCGAGCATCATGTACATTTGCTGGAACTTCAGAATTCGTTCGACCCGACGCGGCACAATGACGTGACCGCCGTGCAACACATGTCGCCGTTCGCCGCGGTGACAGCAAGGAGCAATGACGCATGAGCACCCAAGTACTGCAAGAACCCGCCGAGGTCCAGGTGCCGACCAAGAAGTCGGCCGGACACATCATCGTCGACACCCTGGTGGCCCACGGTGTCGAGCGCACCTACGTGATTCCCGGGGAAAGCTACCTCGACGTCCTGGACGGACTGCACCGCTCCCCCATCGAAACCGTCGTGTGCCGCCACGAGGGCGGCGCCGCCTACATGGCCGAGGCCGACGGCAAGATGCACCAGCGCCCGGGCATTGCCATGGTGACCCGCGGACCGGGTGCCGCCAACGCGCACGTCGGCCTGCACACCGCATGGCAGGATTCGACCCCGATGGTGCTCTTCGTCGGCCTGATCCCCTTCGCCCACCGGGACCGCGAGGCCTTCCAGGAATTCGACATCAAGGGATGGTTCGACACCGGCGCCAAGCGCGTGATGGTCCTGGACCACGCGGAGCGGGCCTCGGAAATCGTGGCCGAAGCCATGTTCGCAGCCATGAGCGGACGCCCCGGCCCCGTGGTCGTCGGACTGCCCGAGGACGTCATCCGGGAAATGGTCGACCCCGCCCTGCACCCGGTCATCCCGGTGGCCACCGGCGGCATGACCGTGACCGACTGGAAGGAACTCAAGAACGCACTCGAGCAATCCTCCAAGCCCCTGTTCGTCCTGGGCGGCAACGACTGGACCCAGGAAGGAACCACCCAGCTGACCTCCTGGCTCGAGGAACACCACCTCCCGGCAGCCGTCGAATGGCGCTGCGAGGGAAACATCCCCTTCAGCTCCCCGTCCTACGTGGGTCCCATCGGCTACGGCCGCCCGAAACCCACCTACGACCTGCTCGAGGAAACCGACCTGCTGATCTTCGTCGGCACCGTCCCGGGCGACGTCATCACCGACGGCTTCCTGGTGCGCCAGGACTGGTCAAAGAAGAACTTCCTGGTCACCATCGACCCGTCCCTGCGCGGCCGCTCCGGCCCGGTCTCCCACCAGATCGTCTCCAAGCCCGATGTCTTCGTGCGGGACCTGGTCATGATGGAATTCTCCGGCAAGCCCGAGTGGAGGTCCTTCACCGAACGCATGCGCGGCGAACAGGAAAAGTTCGCGGCCCTGCCCCCGGCCACGCCCTCGGCGGGGCCTGCACGCATGGACACGCTCATGGCCAACCTGGTCCCGTCCCTGCCCAAGGACGCCATCATCACCCTGGGCGCCGGCGAGCACACCAACTGGGCGCACCGCTACTTCCCGACCGAGGAATACGCCTCGATGATTTCGGCCCGCAACGGGTCCATGGGGTATTCGGTGCCCTCCGCCATCGCGGCCTCGCTGAACTTCCCGGGCCGCCGCGTGGTCACCATCGCCGGTGACGGCGAGTTCCTGATGAACGGCCAGGAACTGGCCACCGCGGCACAGTACGGCGCCACCCCGCTGGTCATCGTGATGGACAACCAGGAGTACGGAACCATCCGCACCCACCAGGAACGCCACTACCCGGAACGCATTTCGGGCACCCAGCTCAAGAACCCGGATTTCGCATTGATGGCCCAGGCCTTCGGCGGTTTCGGCATCCGCGTCGAGAACGACGCCGATGTTCCCGCCGCCCTCGAGGCAGCACTCTCGGCGATTGACGAGAAGGGCCAGTTCGCCCTCGTCCACCTGATCGTGGAGCAGCGCGTCAAGGCCTACTGACCCGGCTCCGCGCCGAAAACCAACGGTGCCTGTCGCATCCCCGCCTGCGGGGAAGCGGCAGGCACTTGCCGTTTGCTGCGGGCCAGCCGCCTCAGCCACCGCTCGAACGGCGGTCCTGCAAGACCTCGAGCAGGAACTCCGCCCAGTGACCGTAACCAGCCACCGAGGCATGAAAACGGTCGGTGGCAAAGAAGGCCTCCCCGAGCGGCGGATCATCGGCAAAGGAGACGAAGTCCAGCCCCAGTTCCGCGCACACTCCCGCCGAGACTGCATCCAGGCGGCTGGCCCGGCGTTCCAGGAACTCGTTCAGCGGTGTCGGAAGTGCCGGGAAGTACCGAAACGGCGGGACCCCTGCCACCACGATTTCCCGGTCCCTGCCCGGATCCAGGAAGGCCCCCAGCACCGCCCGCAGGTCACTGCCCCAATGCGCGGGGCTCCGTCCGGACATCGCGTCGTTGGCCCCGGCGACCAGCACGACGATGTCCGGGTCGTGTTCCTGGATGAGTCCGAGCACTTCATGCCGGATGCGTTCCAAGGTGGCGCCGTTCGCGCCATCGGCTTCCCAGGCCACCGGGCGGTGCCGCCGCGCCGAAAGGCGCACCGCCAGCTGGCCGGTCAATGCCACGGAGTGTGTGGGAGCCCCGGTCCCGGCAACGTTGGAATCCCCGATGACCAGCAACCGCAGCGGCACCCCGCCGCTTCCGGCCGCATCGACCAGGCCCCAGTTGGGTCCGGCCGCTTCCTCGAGTCTCGGGATGTTCCTGGCGATCCGGTGTCCCTGCAGCAGGGAGGGCCCCGCCTGGACGGCATCCAGCCAAACACGCCGGATTCGTTCGATACCAACGAAGCCGCTCATCGTGGTTCCCTTCGCATAGCCCTGCCCCTGAACCAGCCAACGCTCCCCCCGCCACGGTTTCCCGTGCCGTCCCAGTCCTCAGGGTCGACCTTCCCCGTTCCCCTGTCAATGCGCCGGATGCGGGGAAACCGCATCCACCTTGTTGCACGGGCTGGCCGGTTGCCGGGGGCTTGCTGCGGGAAACGACGCCGACATGGGCTCCCTCTCATTTGGGTCTCATCAATCTCGGCCATACTTGGGTTCATGGGATTGGGAAAGATCGGCAAGATCGCGGCCGCGCTGGTGGCGCTCTTGGCACTGGGTTTCGGCGCCTACGTGGTTGCCCTGGAACTTTCGGCTCCGCCGGCGGTGAACCTGGGCCCGGGGATCACGATCGAGCAAGGCACCGCACCGGCCACTCCGTCATCGACATCCGCGACGCCCAGCCCATCGGCCGTGCCCACGCCAACGCCCAAGCCCACGAAGTCGACTACGCCCAAGCCCACGACCAGCCCCCCGTCCAAGAAACCCACCGTCCTGCCCAGCAAGTCGGCGCCGGTCAAGCCGCTGCCGCCTTCCAAGGCCTACGACGATGATGACGACGATGATGATGATGACGGGGACGACGGGGACGACGGGGACGACGATGATTAGGATCCCCGAGCTCGCCCAACAACTGGCCTCCGCGCCCGAAGGCACCCGTTTTGCCCGCCGCGGGTTCTCCGTCCGCACCCGGGTGCTGGCCGGGATGCTCGGGTTGATGACGCTTGCCTTCGCCGTCACCGGAACCGTGGTCTACCTCTTGCAGGTCAAGACCATGGACGCCCGCATAGACGACTCGCTCAAGCGCAGCGTCCAGGAGTTCCAGGTGCTCACCGCGCGCAGTTCCGAACTGGCGACCGCCGCCGAACCCCTCACGGCCGAGGTGCTGCTGTACACCGCAATGCAGCAAACCCTGCCGGCACGGCACGAGGGGATGCTGAGCCTGGTCAACCAGAAGGTGCGTTGGACCGCCCCCGAGGTCGTGCAGACCCGTCTGGAAAACGACCCGGGATTCGTCGCCTGGGCGGTGCACGACGCACCGGACGAGCAGATCATGCTGCAGACCGTGCCGACCAGCCAGTCCACCTACCGCGCGGTGAGCATACCGCTGACCGTCACCCAGCCCCGGACCCCGGCCCACCTGGTGTTCGCCTACGACTACACGGCCGAGAAGCAGGCACTGAACCGCGGCTTCGTGATGTACATGGTGGTCGGGATGGTCATCCTGCTGGCCGCGGGAACCGCCGGATGGCTGCTGGTGGGCAGGTTCCTGCGCCCCGTGGCGCTGCTGCGCGACACGGCCCGGAAGATCTCCGAATCCGATTTGTCCCAGCGCATCGAGGTCGTCGGGCGCGACGACCTGGCCGAGTTGACGATCACCGTCAACGCCATGCTGGACCGCGTGGAAAACGCCATGGTCTCCCAGCGGCAGCTGCTGGACGACGTGGGCCACGAACTACGCACACCGGTGACCATCATCCAGGGTCACCTCGAACTCATGGACGCCAACGATCCGGTGGACGTGAACCAGTCGCGGGACATCGCCCTGGCCGAACTGGACCGGATGTCCCTGCTGATCAACGACCTGGTCACCCTGGCCACCTCCAACAGCGTCGATTTCGTCCAACCCGTGCCCACGAACATCGGCACGCTGCTGGACGACTTGCTGGACCGGGCCCGCCCGCTGGGCGAAAGGGCCTGGCGGATCGGGCACCGCGTGGAGGCCGTGGCCAACGTCGATCCCCAGCGGATCACCCAGGCCATGCTGCAGCTGTGTTCCAACGCGGTGAAGTTCTCCGCCGACGGGTCCACGATTACCATGGGAACCAATGTCACCCACGGCACCAACGAGGAATCGGTGCTGCGCCTCTGGGTGCGCGACGAGGGGGTCGGCATCGGGGTCGAGGACCAATCGCGGATCTTCGAGCGCTTCGGGCGTGGCCGCAACTCCAAGCGCACCGAGGGTTCGGGCCTGGGCCTGAACATCGTCTCGGCCATCGCCGAGGCGCACCACGGGTCCGTCGGGGTCAGCTCCGACGTGGGCGTCGGGTCCACCTTCGTCATTGAGATCCCCACCAGCCTGGAAAGAGAAGAAGATGAGCCGGATACTGATCATTGAGGACGAGGAGCGCATCAGCTCCTTCGTTGCCAAGGGACTGAAGTCCTCCGGCTTCCAGCCGACCGTCGCCGACACCGGCAAGGAGGGCGGCTACCTGGCCCAGACCGGGGACTTCGAGCTGATCATCCTTGACCTCGGGTTGCCCGACGAGGACGGGTTCTCGGTGCTGTCACGGATCCGCTCCACGAATGTCGACACCCCGGTCATCATCCTGACCGCGCGTTCAAGCATCGACGACACCGTCGCCGGGCTCGAGGGCGGTGCGGACGACTACATGGCCAAGCCCTTCCGCTTCGAGGAGTTGCTGGCCCGGGTGCGCCTGCGGCTGCGTCCGCAGGCAGCGGTGCCCGAGGACCAGGTGATCCGCGTGGGGCCGTTGGAGCTTGACGCCGCCAGCCGCCGCACCCGCCTGCACGGGCGCGAGATCGACCTCTCGGCCAGGGAATTCGGGTTGGCCGAGGCCTTCATGCGCAACCCCGGGCAGGTCCTCAGCCGCGAGCAACTGCTCTCCCGGGTCTGGGGCTATGACTTCGACCCGGGTTCAAACGTCGTGGACGTGTACGTGCGCTACCTGCGCAACAAGCTGGGCGCCGAATGGTTCACCACGGTCCGCGGCATGGGTTACCGCTTCGAGGAACCGAGCTAGCCGGGCAGCGGGCCCGGGCGGCCGGCGAGGTTGCGGCAGCGGGTCCCGCCGGACGCTCCGGCACGGTTTGCGCACCTGACGCGCTCCGGCCGGATGCCCGAAAAGGGCACCCGGCCGGAGCGCTTCCTTGCTTGCCTACTTGCAGGTGACATCCACCCAGTAGGTGTGGTTGCCGTCGGCGTGGTCCGCGACGGTCACCGCCACGTCCGAGGTCGTGCCCTTCACCTTGGCCGCGGATCCGTCGGGCGCCTGGACGGACACGATGGTGCAGCCGGGCTGGCTGGCCACGCGGATGGAGTGCGTGCCCTGCTCGGTTGCCTCGAAGTGGGCCTCGTGGAAGGCCAACACCGCCGGGTTCCATTCGGAGAACTTCACGTTGTGGGCGCCGTTGGTGTCGGTCCACGTGGCGGCGTAGCCGTCCATGGCCACCCCGTCCTTCCAGAACCTCACGTCGATCTCGACGATCATGTCGCTGAGGACCTTGTAGTTGTCCACCTTGCTGTAGCGCGGCACGAAACAGTTCTTGCTGCCCCGGTCCGAGCAGTCCAACCTGTCGGTGGGGGTGACCCAGACCTTGTAGACCCCGCCGTTGTTCGGGGTGTCGGCGTACGGGAACAACTGGACGGTTGCCCCTCCGTCTTCACCGTCGAGCCCGGTGGCGTGGGCGCAGGCCCCCGAGGGCGAGGTGTCCTGGATGACACCGCTGGCATTCACCGTGAACTGGCGACAGGCAACCGGGTCCGAAGACAGCAGCACCTTTCCCGAGGGATCGGTGACCTGGAAGGAATAGGTTCCGGCGGGCAGTCCCGCCGCGTCGTCGGGAGCGTTGATGCCGGGCCCGCCGTTGAGGTAGACATCTTCCTTGGCGTCGTAGACGTTCAGGTTGACCGGAGTGCCGGTGACATCCGAGGTGAAGATCGCCCCGGAGAGCTGGGTGCCTGCCGGCGGTGCCGCGGTTGCCGGGGCCACCAGCATGGTCGCGCAAGCGATGAAGATTGCGCTGGGAATGGCAAAGATCTTGTTCATGGGATCCCTCTGATCGACGAGTTGGATACTGCATCCGGCACCCAACAGATCGATTGCACTCCCAGCAAGCACGAGCCCCACCTTGTGTTCCCCACAAGGACCCTGTGGATATGCTGCGTTCCAGATGTACGAAGAGTACGTCCGCCACAACGGGCGGACAACAGGTGGGGCTACCAGTTAACTACCCGAACTTGCGTGCAGCACTCGGATTCGGCTCCCCATGACTACGCATGGAACTCGGTTTCGGGCTTGTCATTCCCCGCCCGGATCAGGTGCCGGCTGCTTCGGGTTCAATGCCGGCAGGTGCCGGTGTCCAGGCAATCCGGAAGCGTTCGAAAACGATCGGGTCGTCCTCGCTCCAGCTCCGCCCGCGGGCGGCCTCCGTGCGCTGCCAGTACCTGCGGTGTTCACGCCGCCAGCTTTCCAGGGACAGGTCATCCTCGCCCTCGTCCCTGGCAAAATCGGCGTCGGCGTCGTTGAAGGTTCCCAATCTCAGTTCGATGCTGCGCAAGATGACCCTTGGGGTTCCCTCGCCGTCGCAGGCAATCCAGTGCGAGCCAACTCGGGGCAGGGATGCCCCGTCGTCCAGGAATTCCCGGGCCAGGGTCGAGGTGGCGCGCTTGCTGCCATGGATAACTTCCCGCAGCAGGGCATCGGCCAGCTCGGCCGAATCCCCAAAGCGTTCGACCGAATACTCGGCGCAGAGGCGCACGGCATCCGGGTGGGCTGCTGCGTACGAATCCCACATCCGGGCGGCGGCTTCCGTGTCCAAGCGGCTTGCATTGGCGTCTTCTGGTTTCACAAACCACAGTATGCCACCGCGGTCCCGCAGTGATCAGGCAAGACATCGCGTGGGTACGAAGACGTGCCCTGCGCTGCCGGGCGCATGAACGCGGCGGGTGCCGGTTCCTGGAACGGAACCGGCACCCGCCGCGTGTCTTCTAGTCTTTTGTCCGTTAGGCGGCGCTGGCAGCCGAGGGAGCGGACTGCGGCGACATCGGGGACACCGGGGAGACAGCCGACTTGGCCGACACCGGGGAAACAGCGGACTTCGCCGACACCGGCGAGACGGCCGACTTCGCCGACACCGGGGAAACGGCCGACGTGGCCGACACCGGGGAAACAGCGGACTTCGCCGACACCGGCGAGACGGCCGACTTCGCCGACACCGGGGAAACAGCGGACTTCGCCGACACCGGGGAAACAGCGGACTTCGCCGACACCGCAGAGACCGCGGGCTGTGCCGAGTCGGCCACCGCGGCCGAGGTTTCGGCCTTTTCGGCGACGCGCTCCACGGAGGAGAATCCTTGCTGCGCCGCGCTTTCCTGCATGATCACGGTCTCGTTGACCGGGACGATTGGCTGGGCGACCGCAACGCCAGCGCCGATGGCGACTACGCCCAGCGCACCGGTGATGGACCAAAACGTACGTGACTTCTTCATGGCTGCGAACCTCTCGTTCATTGTCTTGCTCTTGATCTGCTTCAAGCATGGCCAATGAATGTGAGCCGAAGAGGAGAGCCGGATGAGAAAGCTCTCATCTTCGCCGCCGGGGGCCTATTCGGCGCGGGCCAGCAACTGTTCCACCAATGCCAACCGGGCCAGGGCCACGGCATGCCAGTCGGGATTCGCCTCGTCGCGGGCTCCTGCCACGAGCGACAGGACCACGCACGCTGCCCGGGCATACAGTCCATTGGCCGAGACCCCGCGGTTCCCGAGTTCGGTCTCGAAGGCCGCGGCATAATCCTCGAAGTAGCCGTTGACGCGCCCGTAGCGCGCGTCCAGGTCGGGCAGGACCGCCAAGTGCCCCAAGAAGCAGGCCAGGTCGTCAACCAGGTACCCTGGGCCGGCCGAATCAATGTCGAGCAGCCCGGTGATGTTCCCGTTCTCGACGAAGATGTTCGCCTCGTAGAAGTCCCCGTGGCTGGGCACCAGGTCACCGCGGTGCGCGGTTTCCAGGATGCGGGCCAGGCGTGTGAGCAGCTCACCGATAGGTCCGGCCTGGTCGGGGACGGCGGTTTGCGCGGCATGCCCGTACCAGCCCAGGCGGTCGGACCAAGCCGGCCGAGCCGGGACCTCCAGGAGTGCTTGCGGCAGCGCGTCGAGCAGCCCGATGATGTGTTGCGGTGCCAGCGGCAGTTCCGGGGCGTGCATGAGATCCTCGGCCAGGGGCACCCCGTGGGCGCGGTGAAAGGCCAGGACCCCGTCGATCGGCGGCCCCGCCGGTATCGGTGCCGGGATTCCGGCGGACAACAACGCCAGGTGTTTCTCGTGCAGCAGTTCGGCGTCCTTGCGCAGCACCTTGAGAAACAATTGCTGCCCGTCGCCGAATCGCGCCAGCATCACTGCCCGGCGCAACGGTCGATAGGCCAGGGTGCGCAGTTCCTCGATCACCCGGCCCCCGCCCCAGTGTTCCTCGACCAGCGCCGGGGTGGTTGCCAGGGGAAGTCCGGGCAGCAGCGGGTCGGCCGGGTGAAGCCAGACGACAATACTTCCCTGTCCGCTGTCCAGCTGCACCGTCCCCTCGGGAACCGTCTCGAGCTTTTCGGCCGTGGCCCCCAGGTACAGCGTGGAGGATCCATCGGTGGCCTCGAAGACCCCGGAGACCCCGGCGCCGGGCCGGTGGTGCAACTCGGCCACGGTGATCTTGGCATCCGCCAGCCCCATGGGCCGAACGACATCGGCCAGGATCCCGGCGAACTGCGGCGACCCAAGGAATTCAAGTTGTTCGCGTTCGGTCCAGGCGTTCGCATCCTTGATGACCGGTGCATTCATCGAATCCTCGTTCCTCGTGTGTGCTCGGGGGCTATCCGGCGCAGGGCCATGCGGAAGTTGGGTACCTTGCCCTGCCCGCTACCTTCTCACATCCAGGGCGCGGCCGACCACGCGGCCCGCCCGCATTCCCGGCCAACGGCAATGGCCGGCCGCCTGCACCCGCGAAGGGAGCCAGGCGTCCGGCCAATGGAAGTGTCCGCGCCGACGCGCGGCCCGGGGCTACTTGCCCCAGTTGGCGTAGGTGGTGTCTTCCTTCTCCACCAGGGTCAGCACATCGTAGGTGGCCACGATCTCGCCATCCTGGTTGTTGATGACCGCATCCCATGCGACCTCGCCGTACTCGTCGGTGACGCGCGGGGTGATCTTCTTGGCGGTCAGCGTGACCCGGATCGAGTCCCCGTCCGGCACCGGGGTGATGAAGCGCAGGTTCTCCAGGCCGTAGTTCGCCAGGACCGGTCCCGGGGCGGGCTGGACGAAGAGTCCCGCGGCCCAGGAGACCAGCAGGTACCCGTGGGCGACGATGCCGGGGAAGAACGGGTTGGCCTCGGCCGCGGCGCGGTCGGTGTGCGCGTAGAAGGTGTCGCCGGTTTCGTTGGCGAACGCCGTGATCTCCTCCAGGGACACCTTGCGCAGCGGCGAGGCGAAGGCGTCCCCGATCTCCAGCTCGGCCAGCGACTTGCGGAACGGGTGGATGGCACCGGCGACGGCACCGAATTCCGGATCCCCGGCAATCACGCGGTCGGCACCGGTGTGCCAGACGCCGGTGACGGCGGTGAGCATGTTGGGCGAGCCTTGGATGGCGGTGCGCTGCATGTGGTGCTTGACCGAGCGGATGCCGCCGAGTTCCTCGCCGCCGCCGGCGCGGCCCGGGCCGCCGTGGACCAGGTGCGGCACCGGGGAACCGTGGCCGGTGGACGACCGGGCGGTTTCGCGGTTGAGCATGTGCACGCGCCCGTGGTGCGAGGCGATGCCGGTGGTCAGGACCCGTGCCGTGTCCGCGTCGTTGGTGCAGACCGTGGCCACCAGGGAGCCCGAGCCCATGGCCGCCAGGCGGATGGCATCATCCAGGTCGGTGTAGCCGATCACCGAGGAGACCGGGCCGAAGGCCTCGCGGCTGTGCACGGCCTGGTTTTCCACGTCGTCCCAGGTGAGGATCAGCGGGGACATGAAGGCCCCGGCATCCACGGTCTTTTCCTCTCCGCCGGTGGTGCGGACCACCGGTGCGTCAAGTGTGCCGTAGGCGATCTCGCCGCCGGCGGCGATCATGTCCTCGACGGCGCCGCGGACGTCGCGCAGCTGTTCCAGGGAGGCCAGGGCTCCCATGGTGACGCCCTCGGCACGCGGGTCGCCAATGACCACGCGAGCATCGAGGCGCCCGCCCACGGCCTTGACCACGTCGTCGACCAGCGCTGCCGGGACGATGTTGCGGCGGATGGCGGTGCACTTCTGGCCGGCCTTCGACGTCATTTCCGTGGTGACGGCCTTGACGAAGGCGTCGAATTCCGGGGTTCCCACCACGGCGTCCGGGCCCAGGATCGCCGCGTTGAGCGAGTCGGTCTCGGCGGTGAAGCGCACTCCGCCGTCGATGACGTTCTTGTGGGCCTTCAGCGCCGAGGCGGTGGAGGCCGAACCGGTGAAGGAGAGCATGTCGCGGTAGTCAAGCACGTCCAGCAGGGTCCGGGCGGAACCGGAAATCAGCTGGATGGAACCGGCGGGCAGGATGCCGGATTCGACCATCAGGCGCACCATCGCCTCGGCGACGTAGCCGGTGGGGGTGGCTGGCTTGGCGATGGTCGGCACCCCGGCGATGAAGGCGGGTGCGAACTTCTCGAGCATGCCCCAGACCGGGAAGTTGAAGGCGTTGATCTGTGCCGCAACGCCCGGGATGCGGGTGTAGATGTGCTCGCCGGCGAAGGATCCGTCGCGCGAGAGCACTTCCATGGGTCCGTCGAGGATGACGTTGGAGTTGGGCAGTTCGCGCCGGCCCTTGGAGGAGAAGGTGAACAGCACGCCGATGCCTCCGTCGATGTCCACCATCGAGTCGATCTTGGTGGCGCCGGTGCGGTAGGAGATCTCGTAGAGTTCCTCGCGGCGTTCGTTGAGGAATGTGGCAAGTTCCTTGAGCTTGAGGGCGCGTTCGTGCAGGGACAGCTTGCCCAGTTCGCGCTGGCCGACGGTGCGGCCGTACTCGACGACCGCGGCAAGGTCCAGGCCGTCGCTGTTGACCGTGGCCAGGGGCTCACCGGTGTTGGCATCCAGCACGGAGGTCCCACCGTCGGGATCGGAGGGGGTCCACCAGGAGTTTTGGACGAAGCTGGGAACGAGTGGAGCCATGGGAGTTGTCGTCATCGACGAAATCCTTCCTGAACGATCGGTCAGTATTAGCAACCACAGTACAGTATGGGGAAGAACGCCACGAGCCTCGGGCGTCACACAGCCTCGAATTTCAGGAGAAATGCAGCATGAGCGCAGAGCGCCCCACCGCGCCCACCCCGGAAGCCTCCATCGACGGAGTCTGGCAAATTGCCCTGGGCGAGCTTGATATCAAGATGGGCGTCAAAATCATCGAGGAATCGGTGCAGAAGGTCGTGGCCACCATGCCGGTGGAGGGAAACCGCCAGTCATTCGGGTTGCTGCACGGCGGCGCCTCGCTGGCCGTGGGCGAGGCCGTCGGCTCCTGGGCCGCGGTGAAGCACGCCTCGACCATGGGCAAGTCCGCGGTGGGCGTGGACGTCTCGGCCACCCACCACAAGGGAACACGCGAGGGGATCATCACGATCACCGCAACCCCCATCAGCCTGGGCAGGCGCATGGCAAGCCACCAGGTCGTCATCGACAACGAGGCCGGCGAGCGCCTATGCACCCTGCGGATCACCAACCTGATCATCGACATCAAGAAGTAGTCCAGCAACGCCACCTACACAAGGTCGGCAGGCGAGCGTTGGCCTGCTACCGCTCCGGCACGTAGCTGAGCAGTTCCCCGACTTCACAGTCCAGGGCTTTGCAGATCGCCTGCAGCGTGGAGAAGCGCATTGCCCTGGCACGGTTGTTCTTGAGAATCGACAGGTTCACCACGCTGATATCCACCCGCTCGCCCAGTTCGACCAGCGTCATCGACCTTTCTTCAAGCAATTCCCCCAAGTGGCATCTGATCTCGGTGTGGTCCTCGGACTCTTCGCGAGCCACTAAATCAGTCCTGCCGTGTCTTTTTGCATTTCGAGTCCGCGCTTGAATATCTGCGCCGTGGTGAACAGTCCAAGCCCGGCCCAGAGCGGCCAGAAATTCACTTGAAGCGCGAACCCGCTTGGCTCCAGCTGGCCAATGATGTCATTCAGGCTTTCGCGGCCCATGCTGGCCGTATCCCAGTGCGCCCCGACAACTCCCAGCACCTGCTCGGATGCCTGCAACCCCGCAATGCCTTCGAGCACCTGCCAGACCAGCCCGCACACCACAATCACCACGGCCGCGGCGGAGAACCACTTGACGAGCGCCGGCCTGAAGCTCGAATTCTTGAGGTGTCCGTTGCACATGCTGATGACCGCTGCCCCAATGAAAAGTGCCGCAATCCCCTGAAGAAGCTCTCCCGCCCCGAGCAGCCACCGCGTTCCGGATGCCAGTCCCTGGACTTCGACGAGGGCCTCGGTGAATCCACCGGAAACCACCTGAGCGGTTGGCCCCTCCACACCCGCACTTGCGGGGATCTGCGGCCAGAACTCCTGCACCGGCATGCTGATTCTCAGATTGGGACTCATCGCGATCTCGGCAAGCCGGTAGATTGTTGCTCCGCCGGCAATCACCACGTAGGCGATGGCCACCCACCGAGTAAGTCCAACTTCCGGGGTCCCGCCCTTCCGGTGCACATACGGCGCCACAAGCAGTGCCACCAGAAGCGCCATAAGCAACATGACGATAGTTCCCAATATGGACATTGTCCCGGCTCCGCCCCGCTTGATGTAGACCGGGGAGGAAGCTCCCCGGACCTTCATGCAACCATAATGCTTATCGTTATGCTCGGCAATGGCACCCATCCCGACCCAAAGCCCATGATCCCAAGTGATTGACACACGCCAATGAGTTGTGGTGTCCTTGAAGCGACTGCAACAGTAACTACCTGAGGAGGAAACCAATGAGTGTCCCAGCCGTGACCCCGGATCCATGCTTTCCTTCCCACAGGAGTTACTCCAGCAATGCAGAATTACGTAGAAAACAGCTTTCCAGACACCTTTGAACGGCGATCCGCGGGCGCCAACACCAAGCACACCGATCGCGCGGATGACTGGAACTATCTTGACGACCAGCTCTCGGAATCACAGCGCTGGTCAACCTGGCCGGCCACCGAGAAACTCATGCGGGGGCCCTTGCCCTACCCCGAGTTCGTCATCGAAGATGCCGGTGCCATCGACACCGAGCTCGGCGTGCTCAAGACCGGCAAGGAGGCCGACGTCTTCTTGGTCGAGCGGGCCACCTCGGACCAACACGTGTTGTTGGCTGCCAAGCGTTACCGTTCACCGGAGCAGAGGTCCTTCACCCGGTCCTCGACCTACACCGAGGGGCGAAACGTCAGGCGCTCACGTGATGCCCGGGCCCTGAAAAACGGCAGCACCTACGGGCGGCTCGTGGAGGCCTCGCGTTGGGCCAGTTCCGAATGGCAATACCTCCGGCTCTGTTTCGAGGCAGGCGCCCCGGTTCCCTATCCGGTACAGATCATGGGCACGGAAATCCTGATGGAGTTCATCGAGGATCCCGAGGCCCCGGGCGCCGCGGCACCGCGCCTGCAACATGTGCGCCCCGACCCCGAGCGGCTGGTCCGCTACTGGGAACAAATCGTGGACGCCATGAAGGTCTTTGCGCGGCTGGGATTTGCCCATGGGGACCTCTCCCCCTACAACGTGCTCGCCGCCGGGGACCGTATCGTCGTCATCGACTTGCCGCAATTTGTCGACCTTGCGGGGAATGAACGCGGTGTCGGGCTGCTGCAACGCGACTGCCAAAACATCTGCGGCTGGTTCCGGTCGCGCGGCTTGGATGTCGACGGAGAGGAACTGCTGGCCGAACTCATCGCCGAGGCCTGGTAGGCATCCGGAGCCCCGACAACCGCTCCACACCCGCACGGGCTAAATTGGTTCATTCGCCGTGCTGGTATCGGGCACCCATCGGAGCTATCGTTAGCCATCAAAAACGCTTGGGCCGCGCAAACGACACGAAACCACTCGCACCATTCGGCAGGAAAATGCGGCCACGTGGCCACCGCTGGCCCTCACATTCGGTACCTTGAGCAATTCCCAGAAAGGACATACACGTTGCGTACCGCATACAAGGTTATTGCCCACATCATTGCCGCTGCCGTTGTTGTTCAGGCAGCACTGATCGCTTGGTCCATGTTCGGGCTGATCCCCTCGCTGGAATCAGGGACGCTCCCCACCGAGCCCCCGTTGTCAGCGATGCTGCACGGCATGATCGGGATGTACGTCGTTCCGGTACTCGTGCTGGCGCTGGTGGTCGTCGCTTTGCTGGGCCACGCCGGACTCAAGTGGGCCCTGTGGCTCCTTCTGGCCGTGGCAGTGCAGATCACGTTGGCCTTCGTGGCCTTCGAATCGGCATGGGTGGGGCTGCTGCACGGCGCCAACGCCTTCGCCCTCATCGCGCTGGCCGAGGTCGGTGCGCGGGCGGTCGCCCATGCACCAGAGCATGTGCCGGGCACCAAGCATGTCATGCGTCCGGCGACGTAACCGCCCGTTGCATCTCCCATTCACGATCCGTGGCCAGCGCGGCGAGGAATTCCTCGTCGTGGCTGGCCACAACCATGGCACCGCCAAACGACTCGAGCGCCGAGAGCAACTGCTCGATCGTGGCCATGTCCAGGTTGTTCGTCGGCTCGTCGAGCAGCAGGAGCTGGGGAGCGGGGTCGGCCAGCAGGATCATCGCCAGGGCAACCCTGAATCTTTCACCACCTGACAACTGCGAGACCGGTTCATCGACCCGGCTCCCCCGGAAGTGGAATGCCGCCAGCTTCTCCCGCAAGGTCCCCGGCTCCACGCCCGGCGCCGCCAGACGCAGGTTCTCCAACATGCCCAGCCCGTCATGGAGGCCTGCCCAGCCGTCGGATTCCGCTGCGCCAAGCCGCTGGCGCAGGAAACCGGTCGGCACCTTGGCCGCGGCCTCGATCTGGCCCAGCAACGTCGACTTCCCGACACCGTTGCCACCGGCCAGCCCAATGCGTTCGGGCCCCCGGATCGCGAGCACCGAGTCCTCCGCCAGGGGCTCGGCGTGTTCGAGCACGGCCCCGCGGGAGATCGCGGAGACCGGGATTTCGACGATGCCGCGTCCCGCCGGAACGCGGGTGTCCGGAAGGTCGATGGCGATACGCAGGTCAACCGGCACCGCCTCGCGTGCGGCAGCCAGTTCCGCTGCAGCATCCGCTTCATGCGATTTCATGATGCCCCGGTTTTTGGCGGCGGACACCTCGGCCTGGTTGCGCAGCGAGTTGGCCAGGATCTTGGGCATCGATTCGGCGGCCTTCCTGCCTTGCTTGGCCCGCCTGGCGATCTTTGTCTCGGCCTCGCGGCCCTGGCGCTTCTCGATGGCCAGTTTTCGGCGGGCGTCGCTGAGACGGCGCTCGGCGCTGTCCCCCTCGTGGCCCAGGGCCTCGGCCCTGGAATCCCAGTCCCCGAAGCGCACCAGGTCGAACTTCTCGGCCCGCAGTGCCCGGACATTCACCGGCCGCAATTCCGCCAGCGAGTCGAGGAGCCGCAGCAGCGTCTTGTCGTGGGTGGAGACCACCAGGGTTCCGGGATGGCGCTGCACCATGTCGTAGAGGCGGTGGCGGGCGGTCCGGTCAAGGTTGTTCGTCGGCTCGTCCAGCAGCATGATGCCGGCGCCGCGGAGTTCGACCCCCGCCAGGCCCACGGCCATGGTTTCGCCGCCGGAGAGCGTACCCACGGTGCGCGTCAGGAATTCCGGGGCGACCGGCACCTCCAGATATCCGTTCAGCAGCGCCGACGACCGCTCCTCCAGGTCCCAGTCGTCACCGACGGCTTCCAGGTCGAGTTCCAGGTTCTCGGTGGTGTTCGCCAGGACGCGCTGCAGCGCAGCGAGCTTGGTGGCGATTCCCATGAGGTCGGCCACGCTGCGGCGGGTGTCAAGGACGATGTCTTGCGCCAGGTAGGCGGGTTGCGAGTCAGTGTGGATGGCGCCCCGAACGGGTGCCAGTTCGCCGGCGATCAGCCGCAGGAGCGTTGACTTGCCCGAGCCGTTGGGCCCGATCAGCCCGGTGGTTCCGCGCGAAAACGTGGTGGAGAGCCCTTCGAAGACGGTGCCGCCGTTGGGCCAGGAATAGCCGAGGCGGTCAATGACGATGGGGTTGTGGTGCTGCATGGTTGTTCTCGTTTCGACGGTGGATGCGCCGAAACATCACCATGGCCTCGATCTTGCCCCGGCATCGGGGTGGAGGGCATGGGGGTCCTGGCGCGGTTAGGCGAAGGCGAGAACTACAAGCACGTCATGTCCGTTCGTAGACAATGGGACCATTCAATCCTGCTGCCCACCGGTGCCGGGTGTCAAACGTCCGCGCCCCGGGCACCGGGACGGAGCCGGATTCTCAGCGAGCCAGGAGCCGCTGTTCTTCCGCCGCGGTGAGCCCGGAGCTCAGCGAATCCACATCGGTTTCCCCTCCGGAACGGACGATGTCTTCAAACGTCTGCCGCAGGCTCCGCCGGCGCAACCCCAGCTGCAGGGCACGGGCATCCGAGCGGCGGGCAAACCCTGCATATCCGTCGCCCGGCGGCAGCAGAAGCGGCAGCGATGTGGGACCCGCCCACGGATTCACACCGTCCGCCGCCATCCTGGACACGTCGTAGCCAACCACTTGGTGTTCGGGCGCCGGCCGCCCGTTGGAGGCTGCCACGGTTGCGGCCGCTTCCCGGGCCATCTCCAGCGCCTGGCCCAGGCGGTGCGCCTCGCCCACGGCGTTGACGTATCCGTGTTCCCCGGCCAGGCCCGCGTCGAGGATGAAGGCGGCGAGGTCGCGCACATCGATGATTTGCACATGGGCTTCCCCGTCGGGTGCCTTCGGGACGAGGACCGGATCCCGGCGTTCGGCGAAGCGCAGCGGCCAGTAGGTGCTGCGTCCACTCGGGTCCCCGGGACCGCCGATCAACCCGGGACGGACAACCAACGCCCCGCCGTTGCGATACCGGACGCTCACTTCCTCGCATGCGGACTTGGCCCGCCCGAAATCCGCATCCTCCCCGTCCTCCGCTCCGGGCAGCGGTTCGGCGGTCCTCGCGGTCTCGTCGGCGCCGGGTTCGGACTGGAGGTCATAGACCGAACACGAGGATATGAAGACCCAGTTCCCGGCCGATCCGCCAAGGTGTTGCACCGCCTCCCGTGCGAAAGGCGGCCTGTCGGTGAGCTCGATGACCAGGTCCCAGGCCCGGCCCGCCACCTGTTCGTAGGCGTCAGGTGCTTCGCGGTCGGCGATCACGGCGCGGACACCAGGGGTAAAAGGCTTGGTGCCGCGGGCCAGCGCGGTCACCGAGTGTCCGCGGTCCAGCGCCTGGAGGGAAATGGTTTGCCCCAGCCACCCGGTCCCGCCCAACAACAGAATCTGTTTCATGCTTCGAGCCAACAGCGCGCCCGGTCCAGCGGCAAGGCCTCTTCGTTCTTGGCGTAGGAACGCCCCGAGGGAATCCGACACATTGCAAGGATGGGTTGCCGAAGCGAGCGGGTACCGGGCGGCGCAGATAAGGTGAGGCCATGAAGCGTTTTTCGGGATTGATCGCAGCATTGGCCGGCCTTGGCCTCTTGCTGGCGGCCTGCGTGCCGATTGACGGGAACACCTCCGTCCCGACACCCGACGAATCCACGAGCTCCACCGGCGACACCTATGTGCCGCCCGTCGAAGCGCCGCGTGAGGATCTGCCGCTGCAGGAATACAGCACCATCGACCTCGACCAGCGGATCGCCAAGCTGCCGCACTCGATGGCCGCACCCCAGATCCAACAGGGATTGCACCCCATCGACTATGGAGTCCCGGGCAGCGAACAGGTGCTTTTGGCAGAGCAATTGACCGCAAGCAGCCGTTTTGCACTGCCCCGGGAAAACCCGGGCGACATGGTCCTCATCGAGGTGGCCTGCTCGAAGAGCATCGGCTTCGAGGTCATGCTCTTCGACATTAACGGGGCCCCGCTGGGCGGCGGCTCGTCATCGGAGTGTTCGCCCGGCGGGCCCAGCGGCTTTGGGATCGGCATCCGGGGCAACCCCCAGCTGGGCCAGGTGCAACTCGCCTTTGACCGGGAATCCGGGATGGAACTCAGCGTCGTGACCCTCACGCGCGCTGAAGGGCAGTGAATCCCGAATGATGCGGGATCGAACCCACTAAACCGCCCACACGCCGAAGCATGCGTATAGGGTCAGGTCATGAACCGTTTTTCGATGGTGGTTGCGACCCTGGCCGGGCTGGGGCTGTTGTTGACGGCCTGCATGCCGATTGACGGGAGCAACGATGCCCCGGAGCCTTCCTCCTCGAGCGGCGGAAACCACGATGCACACCCGCTGCCCATCCAGGTGACCGAAACACCGGTGCCCCTGCAGCCGTATTCCGCGGACGGGCTGAGAAAGCGAATCTCGCAGCTGCCGCCTTCCATGGCCGCCCACCAGATCCAGCAGGGCCTGCACCCGCTCGACGATGGCGAACCGGGCAGCGAGCACGTGGTGCTGGCCGAACGCTTCTCATCCAGCATGGACTTTGAACTGCCCCGCAATCTCACCAGCGACCGCATCAGCGTTGAATTGACCTGTTCAAGGTCAGTACCGCACGCTTTCTCGGTCATCGACGGCAATGGGCGGGAAACAGGCGGCAGCAGCAGCGTGGGCTCATGCGGTTCCGAGGGTCCCAGCGGCATGCGTGCCGGCCTGCGGGAAACCCAGGAAGCCGGGCAGATACAGGTCCGCTTCGAGGGTGAATCCGACATGGTGCTCAGCGTGGTCGCCTACACCGGTACGCAAGAGGACTGAAGAACCCCAAGGCCGCACCCGGTCTCCGGGCGCGCATTCCATTCATGGTGGACGCGCGCAACCTTTGAAGGTGCCGCTTCCCGACGCCGCCATGCCTTGTCAACGCCAGGCCTCTTCCTTGGTTCCTTCCGAATTGTTACACCCGGCAATTGGCGTCCTGCGGTCATTTCCGGGCACGCAGAAACACGACGGCCACTTTGGGCCGTCCGACATGGAATTTTTGGTTGCTTGTTGAACTTAAGTTGCATTAGCTCCCGCCACTGTGTCTTTAATATCTGGTCACGAGTTAGGTAAGCATAACCTTTCCATCTCGCATCGTGGCAGTCACCGATATTGAAGGAGCCCCATGACGCCCCAACGTCAACTGGCGCAATCCCTGTCCTCCCCTGCTGACCTTGCTGCCGGGCAATTGCTCACCAGCGATACCGCCGAAAGAATGGCCGAGGAGTTCGCCTCCGCAGCCCGGCTTGCGGCCCGAACGATTGCCGGAGCCACGGGCCCCACCACCGGGCCCCGCCCGGAAGCCCTGCGCGCCCGGCTCGACGCCGTGGACCTGCGCACACCGCTGGGCAGCACGGCCGCAGCCCTGGAAGAGGCCACCGAGCTGTACCTGCGAGATGCGGTCTACTTCCACCATCCGCGCTACGCCGCCCACCTGAACTGCCCTGTCGCCCTGCCAGCAATTGCCGCCGAGGCCCTGGTCACCACGGTGAACACCTCGATGGACACCTGGGACCAAAGCGCCGGCGCCACCCTCATCGAACAGCGGCTCGTCGACTGGGCAGCCGGCCTGGCCGGGCTGGGCCCGGACGCCGACGGCGTGTTCACCAGCGGCGGCACCGCCTCGAACCTCCAGGCCATGCTGCTGGCCCGCAACACCGCGGTGGCAGGGGCCCCGGGGTCGCTGCCCGAGTGCCTCGCCGGACTGCGCATCTATGCCTCCGCCGACAGCCACTTCAGCATCTCCACCTCCGCGTCCCTGCTGGGGCTGGGCGCCGAGGCGGTCGTTGCCATCGAGTGCGACGCGCTCCACCGGATGGACGCCTCCGCCCTGCGGCGCGCACTGGAAAAGGACAGAGCGGCCGGGCTGCGCGCCATGGCCATCGTGGCCACCGCCGGGACCACCGACTTCGGCTCCATCGACCCGCTGGTGGCCATCGGCTCCCTGGCCGCCGAACACGGGGCCTGGTTCCACGTCGATGCCGCCTACGGTTGCGGGCTGCTGGCCTCGCGGCGACACCGCGGGATGCTTGCCGGGATCGAGGCAGCCGATTCGGTGACAGTCGACTTCCACAAGTCCTTCTTCCAGCCCATCGGATCCAGCGCAATCCTGGTCCGCAACCGGGCGGCCCTTGCGTTGGTCTCGCACCACGCCGAGTACCTGAACCCCGCCGCCGAGGCCGGGCGCACCCCCAACCAGGTCGACAAGTCCCTGGCCACAACCCGCCGCTTCGACGCCCTCAAGCTCTGGGTGACGCTGCGCGCGCTGGGCACCGAGGCGATCGGGCAGATGTTCGACTCGGTCATGGACCTCGCGGCCGCCGCCGCAGCGATGGTTCAAGCGCACCCCGAGCTCGAGCTCGCCGCCGAGGTGCAATTGAGCACCGTGGTCTTCCGCTACGTGCCGTCTGGCCCCGAAGCCGCCACGGACACCGCGACCGAGCCGCTGGCCAACGCCATCCGCACGGCACTCTACGACTCCGGGGCAGCCATGGTCGCTGCCACGACCATCGACGGGGTGCGCCACCTGAAACTGACGCTGTTGAACCCGAACACCACGCACGGTGACGTCGCGGGAATCCTCGATGCCGTGGTGTCCCGCGGCCGGGCGATCTGCCAGATGCGCACCGGGATGGCTGCCGCATGAGCGCGCCGCTTCACGACCGAATCTGGGATGCCGTGGGCATCGGCGCCGGCCCCTTCAACCTCGGCTTCGCGGCGCTGGCGGACACCGCGCCGGGGCTCGAGGTGCTGGTGCTTGAGCGCGCCGAGGAATTCGCCTGGCACCCGGGCATGATGCTCGAGGGGACCCACCTGCAGGTTCCCTTCATGGCCGACCTGGTCACCATGGCCGATCCCGCCCACCCGCTCTCCTTTCTGAACCACCTGAAGGACACCGGACGCCTCTACCCGTTCTACATCCGTGAGAACTTCTACCCGCTGCGCGAGGAATACAACAACTACCTGCGCTGGGCGGCCGCCCGCCTGCCCTCGGTGCGCTTCGGTGCGCACGTGGCCGCGGCCCGCTACGCCGACGGCCTGTACGAGCTCGACGTGCACACCGGCGACGGCGTCTCCACCGTGCGCACCCGCCGCCTGGTGCTGGGCACCGGCACCACCCCGCACCTGCCCGCTTCCGTCCCCGCATCCGTGCTGGGAACCGGGGCCGCGGTGCACAGCAGCGGCTACCGTCCCGCCCGCGCAGCGATCGCCGCGGGCTCCCGCATCGCGGTGGTGGGCAGCGGACAGAGCGCCGCGGAGGTCTTCGCCGACCTGCTCGGGACCCTGGGTCCGGAGCAGCACCTGCAGTGGGTGACCCGCTCCGCGCGCTTTTTCCCGCTCGAATACACCAAGCTGACCCTGGAGATGACCTCACCGGAATACATCGACCACTTCCACGGGTTGCCGCAGGGCACCCGCGACGCGCTTTCGGCCAGCCAGAAGGGCCTGTACAAGGGCATCAACGCCGAGTTGATCGACGAGATCCACGAGCTGCTCTACCGCCGCCAGGTCTCCGGGCACGCCCCGGCCACCCTCCGCGCTGCCACGTCCCTGCAGGGCATCGAACACCGCGACGGCGCCCTGGAGATGCTGCTGCGCAACCAGGACGACGGCGGGGAGTTCTCCACCGTGGCCGACACCATGGTGCTGGCCACCGGCTACGCCTACCGCGAGCCGGCCTTCCTGGCCGGGCTCGGGGAGCGCATCAACCGATTTGCCGACGGCCGGCTGGATGTTGACCGGAACTACGCGGTCAACAACGACGGCGACGTGCTGGTGCAGAACGCCGAGCTGCACACCCACGGCTTCACCGCCCCCGACCTCGGCATGGGCGCGTACCGCAACTCCGTGATCATCAACCGGATCCTGGGATACGAGCACTACGCGGTGGAAAAACGCATCGGGTTCCAGTCCTTCGGCAGCCCCGCCACCGCCCCCGCATCGCCCTCCCCCACGCTCGAAGGAGCCCACGCATGATTTTCACGCCCGCCATCGTCCTTCCCCCGGCCCGCCGCACCGCGCCGGCGGCCACCGACTTCACCCTCCGCCGCTTCGATCCGGGAACCGACGCCGCCTTGCTGCACGGATGGGTGAACACCGAGCGGGCCCGCTACTGGGGCATGATCGGCACGACCGTCCCCGAGGTCCGCGCCGCCTACGAGCAGCTCGACGGCTCGGCGCACCACCACGTGCTGCTGGGCCTGCTGCCCGCCCCGCGCGGTGCGGCCGAACCGGAACCGATGTTCCTGCTCGAGCACTATGCCCCGGAACACTCGGCGCTGGCCGGCCGCTACGCCCACCGGCACGGCGACACCGGCATGCACCTGCTGCTCGCCGGCCCCGGGGACGGCAAGGCCCTGCCGGGCTTCAGCGCCGCGGCCATGGAGGCGGCGCTCGCCCACCTCTTCGCGGATCCGGCGGTGCTGCGGATCGTGGTCGAGCCCGACGCCGCGAACACCGCCGTCCACTCGCTGAACTCCCGGCTGGGTTTCCGCCCCGCCGGCCGGATCGAGCTGCCGGGCGGGGACGACACCCCGGCCAAGACCGCGCTGCTTTCGATCTGCACCAGGGCGGACTTCGCCGCCGCGACGGCCCGCCCCGCAAGTGCCGCCGTGCACCTGTCCCCCGGCCGCTGGGAGAACGCCAACCGCCACCTGCTGGCCAAGGCGATTGCCGAGTTCACCCACGAGCGGCTGCTGGCCCCCGTGCCCGCGGACGGCGGCTGGTCCGTGGGCACCGGAACCCACACATACCGCTTTTCCGCGACCGTCCACGCCCTGGAGCACTGGGTCATCGACCCGGATTCGCTGGAAGCCACCGTCAACGGGGAGCCTGCGGCCCCGGACGCCGCCGCCTTCGTGCTGGCCTTCCGCGACACCCTGGGCATGCCCGACGCCCAGCTGCCGGTGTACCTCGAGGAAATCACCAGCACCCTGGCTTCGCACTGCTACAAGCAGCTGCACTCCACGGCGAGCGCGGCAGAGCTGGCCGCCGGGACCGGGGACGCGGTCGCCGACTTCCAGCGCACCGAGGCCGCGATGACCGAGGGGCACCCGTGCTTCGTGGCCAACAACGGCCGGCTGGGCCTGGGCGCCACCGGCTACCTGGACCACGCCCCGGAGACCGGGGCGGCCCTGGCCCTGCAGTGGATTGCCGCGCACGGCTCCCGCGCCAG
Organism: Arthrobacter sp. C2; assembly: GCA_024207135.1. Taxonomy (GTDB): domain Bacteria; phylum Actinomycetota; class Actinomycetes; order Actinomycetales; family Micrococcaceae; genus Paeniglutamicibacter. The sequence goes on from CP042428.1 coordinate 1,811,725, forward strand.
CTACAGCACGCTGCCCGGGCTGGATGTCGAGACGCTGCTGCAGGACGAGCTCGGTGCCCGGCAGCTGGCGCGCTTCCGGGCACGGATCGCCGAGGCCTGCGCGGCCAGCGGCCTGGACCCGGAGGACTTCGTGCTCATCCCGGTCCACCCCTGGCAGTGGGAGCACAAGCTCTCCGTCGGTTTCGCCGGGGATGTCGCCAGCGGGCACCTGGTGCACCTGGGTGCCGGGGCGGACCTCTACCAGCCGCAGCAGTCGATCCGCACCTTCTTCAACCGCAGCGCGCCGACGCGCCACTACGTGAAGACCGCCCTGTCGGTGCTGAACATGGGCTTCATGCGCGGGCTCTCGGCCGCCTACATGGAGGGCACCCCGGCCATCAACGCGTGGCTGTCCGGCATCTTCGCGAACGACGCGGAACTGGCCGGCGGCAACGTGGGGCTGCTGCGCGAGATCGCCGCGGTCGGCTACGCCAACCCGCTCTACGAGGCTGCCGGCCCCGATGCCCCGCAGCGCAAGATGCTGGCCGCGCTCTGGCGCGAGTCCCCCGCCGCGTCGATCGCGCCCGGGCAGCAGCTGGCCACCATGGCCTCGCTGCTGCACGTGGATTCGGCCGGCGCCTCGCTGGCCGCCGCGCACATCCGCCGCTCGGGGCTCGCCGCCACCGACTGGCTGTCCCGCTACTTCGACGCCTACCTGGTGCCGCTGGTGCACTGCCTGTGCCGCTACGACCTGGCGTTCATGCCGCACGGGGAAAACGTCATCCTGGTGCTGGAGGATTCGGTCCCGGTGAAGGTGCTGCACAAGGACCTGGCCGAGGAGGTCGCGGTGCTCGGGGACCGGCAGCCGCTGCCGCCCCAGGTCGAGCGGATCCGGGCCGCGGTCCCGGACGCCGAGCGCCGGCTGGTGGTCTTCACCGACATCGTCGACTGCTTCCTGCGCTTCCTCGCGCCGCTGCTGGCCCGCGAGGGGATCTGCAGCGAGGATCGGTTCTGGGACACCGCCGCACGCAGCCTGCGCGACTACCGCGACCGGCACCCGGAGACGGCCGCGGCGTTCGAGGCGCTGGACCTCTTTGCCGCGGACTTCGAGCTCTCCTGCCTGAACCGGCTGCAGCTGCGCAACAACGCGCAGATGCTGGATCTCACCGACCAGTCCGGCGGGCTGATCTACGCCGGGACCCTGACCAACCCGCTGGCCGGGCGCGGGCGCTGAGACCCGGCCGGGGCCGCCTTCGGGCGGTCCCGGCCAGCCGCCGCCGTCCGTTCCCCTCCGCCCAGATGATGCCCAAACGTTATTGTGCGCTTGCCGCTTGGCCCGCTCCAACGGCTAGGCTCAAACGATGAAACGGTATCTGACCACTGCGTTGGCGGCAGCGCTTCTGGCTTCGGCGACAACCGGCTGCGTCCCGCTGGAGCTGCCGCCACCGGCCTCCTCCCCGGTCGCCGAGCCGCTGCCGCTCGAGCCGGTACCCGGCACCCCGGTCCCGGACCTGAAGACCTACTCCGCCGAGGGACTCGCCGAGCGGGTGTCGGGCCTCTCGAAAAGCTCCCCCGCCCGAGCGATGCTCGAGGGCACTTTCACCTACGACTCCGCCGTTCCCGGGTCCGTGCAACTGCTCTATGCCGAAAAGTCCGACGGCGGCCAGCGTGCCATCATCCAACTGGACGACGAGGCCAACGCCATCGGGCACTACGTCTGGTGCGCCGAGGACGCACGGTACAGCCTCGATATCGCGGACGGCACCACGGGCAGCGACTACGGAGGCGCTTCCAGTACCTGCAACACCAGCGGTTCCTCGGGAGGCTCCGGCGGCCTGCCCGACGGCGTCGGGTCGGTCTTCGTCGATTTCGCCCCCTCCGCCGAGGTATCGGCGGAGGTCATCGTGTTCAGCTACACGCGGGCGCCGTTCGACGGCTGACCGCCGGCTGCCGGGGTCGCGCTTCCCGTTCCCGCGGCGGGACCCGGTGGTTCCGTCCTCCGCTGCACCTGGTTGCCCAGGTGCCTGGCCAGCCGGTGTTCGAGTCCGGCACGGACCTGGGGCCATTCGGGGGCGATGATCGAGTACACGCAGGTGTCGCGCAGCGATCCGTCGGCCGTGCGCCGGTGCGCGCGCAGCACCCCGTCAAGCTTGGCACCCAGGCGCTCGATTGCGGCGCGGGAGGCCATGTTCATCCAATGCGTGCGGAACTCCACGGCCGGGCAGCCCAGGACCTCGAAGGCATGGGTGAGCAGCAGGAGCTTGGAGTCGACGTTCGTGCCGGTTCCCCGCACCGAGGCCCGGTTCCACGTCGAGCCGATCTCCACCCTGGGCAGCACGGGGTCGATGTCCATGAAGGTGGTCATGCCCAGCACCACGGAATCGGCATTGCGCCGGGTGACGAAGGGCAGCATCGAGCCGGCCTCCTGCAACGCCAGCCGGCGGTCGATCTCCGCGCCCATCTGCTCCGGCGACGGTACCGCCGTATACCAAAGTTTCCAGACCTCGCCGTCGCGCACGGCCGCCACCAGTTCGTCGTGGTGGGATGGGGCCAGCGGTTCGAGCGTGACCAGCGAACCGGCCAGCGTCACGGGAACAATCTGAGTCATCTATTCAGCCTACGGCGCGCGGGCTCCGGATGCCGGGAAATTCAGGTGAGCCGGTTCTTGATCGCTTCGAGCTCCGTCTCGCTGAGCCCGTGCTCCCGCAGGAAGTCTTCGACGCGCAGCGAGGCGACGAACTCCCCCAGCGCCCGGAGCCGTTCGTGCAGCGGGCCGAGGAGGTCTTGTTCCTCGAGGTAGGACTCGTGGGGGTGCTTGTAGGCGCTGATCCTGTGCCAGTCGTTGATCCCGCGCAACGCTGCCTCGTATTGGGGTTCGAGCAGGTCTTCGCGGCCCACCAATTCGAGCAGCATCGAGACGATCAGCCCGGTGCGGTCCCGTCCCGCCGAGCAATGCAGCACGATCTTGCCCTCGGCCGCGGCGATCTGGTGGAACACCTCGGCAATCCGTTCGGGGAAGAACGCGAGGTTCTCCGGATACATGCGCGGGTGGTTCATGTAGGGCACCGCGAGCGCCTCGAACTCCGGGTGGCCGGGCTCCTCGGTGGGGGAATTGATGATGGTGATCCCCGCCTTGGCGGCCTCGTCGACGTCGGGATCGGTGTGCCGGCGGGTCCGTTCGCCGGGATTGCGCAGGTCGATGACGGTGCGCACCCCGTCGGCATAGGCCTGCTGCCACCCGGTGGTGGTCAGCCACTCGCTGCGTCCCATGCGGTAGATCTTCCCCAGCACCTGGCGCGCGTTCACGGCGCCTTCCCATCTCGGCTGGTCCATCGAATTGCTCACTGATTCCATGCTCCATCCTGCTCCCGGAAGCCGAACTCCGGCACCACCGCGTGGCGGGCCTGCCCGTCCCGGGGAAATTCCAGCTCCGCCGGGGCCAGCCCGGGAACCTCCGCGAAGGCGGTGCCCAAGTGGTCGATGAAGCGGCTTTCGAACTCCGGCGCGTCCCCGGCCGGGACCCCGATACGCATGGTCAGCGCCTGCATCTGCGGATCTTCCCCTCCCCCGGACGACAACCTGGTGGCCCGCCGTGCGGGCCTTGTTCCACGCTACCGAAGAACTCCCGCGGTTTCCCGCATGGCCCGGCCCACGGGCAGGCAAGGGCCGGTGCCCGGAGGGGCGATGGAACGCCTCCGGGCACCGGCTGCGCGGTTCGGCGAACTACCTGGCGTCGTTCCAGTCGTAGAAGCCCTTGCCGGTCTTGCGGCCCAGGTGGCCCGCCTCGACCAGGTCGCGCAGGATCTGCGGCGGGGCGAAGCGGTCGCCCAGGGTCTCGTGCAGGTATTCGGCAATGCCCAGGCGCACGTCCAGGCCCACGATGTCGGTGGTCTTCAGCGGCCCGGTCGGGTGCTTGTAGCCCAGCACCATGGCGTTGTCGATGTCCTCGGCGCTTGCGACGCCCTCTTCGACCATGCGCATGGCCTCCAGCGCGATCGCCACGCCCAGGCGAGAGGAGGCGAAGCCGGGGGCGTCGTTGACGACCACCGCGGTCTTGCCCAGGGCCTTGACCCAGCCGCGGGCCGCCTCGATCACTTCTTCGGAGCTCTGCTTGGCGATGACCACCTCGATCAGGGTCGAGGCCGGCACCGGGTTGAAGAAGTGCAGGCCCAGGAAGTTTTCCGGGCGCTGCAGCTCGGCGGCCAGTCCGCTCATCGACAGCGAGGAGGTGTTCGAAGCCAGGATCGCATCGGGCGCGAGGTTTTCCTCGACCCTCTGCAGCGAGGAGACCTTCAGGTCCCAGATTTCCGGGACCGCCTCGACCACGAGGGACCGGTCGGCGAAGTCGGCGTAGTCCACCGAGACGTGCAGGCGCGAAGCCATCTCGCCGAGGTTCGCATCGGTGGCGCCGCGCTCGATCGACTTCGCCGCGGCCGATTCGACGCGCTCGCGCGCCGCGATGGCCGAAGCCTCGTCGCGCTCGACGACCAGCACATCGCACCCGTTGACCAGGAACGCGTGGGCGATGCCTGCGCCCATGCGTCCGCCGCCGAGCACACCGACCTTGGCGGGGAGTGAATTGGGGAGGGTTGTCATTGCTTCTTCTTCCTGTCCAGGAATTCCTGCATGCGGTCGAACTTGGCCTGGGACTCGAAGAGCATCCCCTGGGCCAGGGTGTCGATGACGGGGTGCGCCTCGCGCGGGGCGTGGAACACCGACTTGGTGATGCGCACGGCCAGCGCGTCCTGCTTGCCGATGCGGTCGGCCAGTGCGGAGGCGGCCTCCAGCAGGTCCTTGCCCTCGACGAGTTCGGTGATCAGCCCGACGCGCAGGGCCTCGTCGCCCGTGAGCACCTTCCCGGCCAGCAGGATCTCCTTGGCGACGGGTTCGCCCACGAGCTCCTTCAGCCGCCAGGTGGCTCCGGCTGCGGCCATGATGCCGAGCCCGGTTTCGGGGTTGCCCATGCGCAGCTCGGGGGTGCCGATGCGGAAGTCCGCCGCGTACGCCAGTTCCGCCCCGCCGCCCAGCGCGAACCCGTCCAGGGCCGCGATGACCGGCATCGGCAGCTTGGCGAGCCTGTCGAAGATGCCCGAGTTGATCCCCGCCAGCGCATCGTCGCGCCGGCGCATCCGCAGCTCGGCGATGTCGGCGCCGGAGGCGAAGATGCCCTTGGTGCCGGTGCCCGGGTCCGCCGGGGTGCCGGAGAGCACCAGGACCTTCGGGGTGGCCTCCAGGTAGGCGCACACCGCGTGCAGCTCGTCGACCATCAGCTGGTCGATGGCGTTTTTGACCTCCGGGCGGTCAAGCCGGACATAGAGCCGGTCGTCGAATTCGGTGAGCTTCAGGGTCGTGAAACCGGAAGGCTCCAAGCGCTCCGCCATGCCTAGACCCCCTCGATGAGCAGCGCGGCGCCCTGGCCGACGCCCACGCACATGGTGGCCAGGCCCAGCTTGGACCCGCCTTCCTGGACTTCGCGCTGCAGGCGTCCCAGCAGGGTGATCACGATGCGGGAGCCCGAGGACCCCAGTGGGTGGCCCAGCGCGATGGCCCCGCCGTCCCGGTTCACGATTTCCGGATCCAGCCCCAGTTCGCGCATGGAGGCCAGCGACTGCGAGGAGAAGGCCTCGTTGAGCTCCACGGCGGCGAGCTCCCCGACGGTGCGGCCGGAGCGCTCCATGACCTTGCGGGTGGCAGGGACCGGGCCGACGCCCATGATCTCCGGGGCCAGGCCGGCGGAGGCGCCGTCGATGATGCGGGCGCGCGGGACAAGGCCGTACTTCTTGATGGCGGCCTCGGAGGCGACGATGATGGCCGAGGCGCCGTCGTTGAGGGTGGAGGCGTTGCCGGCGGTGACCACGGTGCCGCCCTTGACGACCGGGCGCAGCTTGCCCAGCACCTCCATGGTGGTCCCGGGGCGCGGCCCCTCGTCGGTGTCCACGACGACCTCGCCCTTGCGGGTCTTCACGGTGACCGGGACGATCTCGTCCTTGAAGCGGCCCGCCTCGATGGCGGCAAGCGCGCGTTCGTGGGAGCGCACGGCAAAGGCATCGCAATCCTCGCGGGAGGTGCCATAGACGCGGGCGACTTCCTCGGCCGTTTCGGGCATCGAGAAGGTGGCCTTGCCCTCGCGGGACAGCTCGCCGGAGAGGAATTCGGGGTTCGGGAAGCGCCAGCCGATGGAGGTGTCGTAGCTGGCGCCCGGCTTGGCGAAGGCCTTGTCGGGCTTCTCCATGACCCAGGGGGCGCGGGACATGGACTCGACGCCGCCTGCGACGACGATGTCCGCGGCACCGGCCTTGATCATGTGGCTGGCCATGGTGATGGCGCTCATGCCGGAGGCACACAGGCGGTTCACGGTGATGCCCGGGACTGAATCCTCGAAGCCGGCCAGCAGCCAGGCCATGCGGGCGACGTTGCGGTTTTCCTCGCCGGCGCCGTTGGCGTTGCCGAAGATGACCTCGTCGACATCGGCCGGGTCGATGCCGGCGCGCTCGACGGCGGCCTTGATGGCGATGGCCGCCAGGTCGTCGGGGCGCACGCTGGACAGCGCCCCGCCGTAACGTCCCACCGGTGTGCGGGCTCCGCCCACCAAGAATGCCTCGGTCATAACAACTCCTTTGTCATTCGGTGCATGCCCAGGTCCGTCCGATGGTTTGCCCAGCGGAAGGAACCGTTCGTACACCGTTTTTTGGCCCCGATTGCCGCTCCCTGAGCGGGAACGGCCGAATAACCGACCATTCGTTCACTAATACAATCCCATCTTGCCACAAGCGGGGTCAACCACCCGGCAAGCAAACTTTTCGGGTTGACCACGCCAATTCCCTGCCGTATCGTCTTCCACTTGACCGACTCCGGGCCCTGCCCGGATCGTGGACCGTCACCGTCCAGGCCTTCAACATGGACTTGGGCGGGCATCCGGTCGACGGAAAGCTGAATAGCAAACGGAGCAGTAATGCAGCCGGAAAACAGCCAACCCAACCAACTAAATAACACCACACCGGCGGCATCCCAGGCCACCAACCCGGTGGACTTCGGCGAAGAGATCGGCCCGGACCTGTCCACCACCGCCGGCCGCAGCGAAATCCGCAAGGCAACTGCCGCCTCGGCCATGGGAAACCTCACCGAATGGTTCGATTACGGCGTCTACGCCGTGGCAGTAACTTACATCACCTTCCACTTTTTCCCCACCGAGGGCGGAACCCTCATGGCGCTGGGGACCTTCGCCCTCTCATTCCTGGTCAGGCCCCTCGGCGGCCTGGTCTGGGGACCGCTGGGCGACAAGCTGGGCCGCAAGCACATCCTGGCCCTCACCATCCTGATGATGTCCCTGGCAACCTTCTTCATCGGCATCCTGCCGACCTTTGAACAGGTCGGCATCCTGGCGCCGGTAATGCTGGTCCTCCTGCGCATGGTCCAGGGCTTCTCCACCGGCGGGGAATACGGCGGTGCCGCAACATTCATGGCCGAATACTCCCCGGACAAGAAGCGCGGTTTCTTCGGGTCGTTCCTGGAATTCGGGACCCTCGGCGGCTTCGCCCTGGGCACGGCCGTGATGCTGGGCTTCCAGGTCGCGCTGAGCGACGAGGCAATGATGGACTGGGGCTGGCGCGTACCGTTCATGATGGCCCTGCCCATGGGCCTGATCGGCCTCTACCTGCGAAACAAGCTGGAGGACACCCCGGTCTTCCAGGAACTCGAAGAGCGCGGCGAGGTCCAGGAATCAAGCTCGCTGCGCACGCTCATCCGCGGCTACTGGCGCCCGATGCTCATCATGAGTGGCCTAGTCATCGCCCTGAACGTCGTGAACTACACGTTGTTGAGCTACATGCCAACCTATCTCGAGGGCCAGCTGGGCCTCGACCCGAAGGCGTCCCTGATGGTGATCCTGGTCGGTGAGGTCGCGATGATGGCCGTCATCCCCTTTGCCGGATCACTCTCGGACAAGGTGGGTCGAAAGCCCCTGTGGTTCGCGTCGCTGATCGGCCTCTTTGTGCTGGCCCTGCCGCTGTTCTGGCTGATGGGCAGGAGTTTTCCGCTCGCAATCCTCGGCTTCGCCATCCTGGGCCTGCTCTACATCCCTCAACTGGCCACCATCACTGCCACCTTCCCCGCCATGTTCCCGTCCCATGTCAGGTTTGCCGGCTTTGCCGTGACCTACAACGTGGCAACCGCGATCTTCGGCGGCACCGCGGCCATAGTCAACGAGGCAGTCATCAACGAGACCGACTTCCTGCTGTTCCCGGCCGTCTACATGATGGCGGCCTGTGCCATCGGTCTGGTCGCCACGCGGTACCTGCCCGAGACCGCCGGTGCCTCGCTGCGCGGAACCGAGCTTCCGGACGCCCACCAGACGGGCATCCTGGCCGACGCCGACGCGGAGGCCCTCGCTCCCCGGTCCTAGCTTGGCCCGGCCCATTCCCGCGGGGCAGCGGCGTCGGAAACAACGGTGGGTGGGTGGTTCCCAAGATTTCCTTGGGAACCACCCACCCACCGTTTTGCCGTTTGCGCTCCGGCGCGGACGAGACCCTACGAGTAGAGTTCGCTCTTGGCCGTGTTGTGCTTGGCCTTCTGCCAGCCGATCCAGAGGCCGACCGCGATCAGCGGGATGCAGCCAATGGTGTAAAGGCCCAGGTGGAAGACCTCCCCGTCCGTGCCGACCATGGTGTCAAAGCCGATCAGCACCGTGATGATGGCAAGCGCCACCAATCCCGCCCAGCTGGTGTACGGGGAACCGGACATCGGGAGCTTGGAGACCTTGCCCTTCTTCCTGCGCAGCATGATCTGGCAGGCAAAGATCGAGGCCCAGGTGAACAGCACGCCGATCGAGGCGGTGTTCAAGGCGAGGTCGAACGCGTACGATCCGCCAAGCCAGATGTTCAGCATGACGCCAACGAAGTAGACGGCGGCAATCGCCCAAATGGCGGCGTAGGGCACGTAGCGCTTGTTCATCTTGGTGAGCCACTGCGGCGCGTGGCCGTTGTTGGCCATCGCGCGGAAGACGCGGCCAATCGAGTAGATCCCGGAGTTGCAGGAGCTCAGCGCGGCGGTGATGACGATGAAGTTCATGGCGCTGCCGATCCAGCCCCAGCCCAGCTGGTCGAAGACCGTTACGAACGGGCTCTCGCCGGCCTTGTAGTGGTTCCACGGAAGGATCATCGCCAGCAGGGTGACCGAGCCGACGTAGAAGACCACGATGCGCACCACCACTGCGCGGATGGCCGCGGGGACCTCCTTTTCGGGATCCTCCATTTCGCCGGCGGTGATGCCCACCAGCTCGATGCCGTTGTAGGCGAAGATCACTGCGTTCAGGACCAGGATGGAGATCAGCACGCCACGCGGGAACATGCCACCTTCGGAAGCGAAGAGGTTGCTCACCGCTGCGTGTCCGTCGCCGATCTGCGCATTGGTGACCACCAGGTAGATGCCGATCAGCAGGAAGAGCACGATCGCGGCAACCTTCAGGAAGGACGCCCAGAATTCGAACTCGGCAAAGGCCTTGGCGCTAAAGAGGTTCACGGCCACCAGCAGGCCCAGGGCGCACAGCGCCGCGGCTTCCACCGGGACGCCGGGGAAGAAGTAGGTGAAGTACAGGCCGATGGCGATCAGCTCGGCAATGCCGGTCATGACCCAGTTCAGCACGTACATCCAACCGGTGAGGAAGGCACCCTTGGCGCCGAACAGCTCACCGGCATAGGAAACGAAGGAACCCGAGGACTGGCGGTACATGATCAGCTCGCCCAGGGCACGCATCAGGAAGTAGGCGATCAGGCCGGCCAGCGCGTAGGAGAAGATCAGGGCCGGGCCGGTCGAGGCCAGGCGACCACCGGCGCCCATGAACAGGCCCACGCCAATGGCGCCGCCCATGGCGATCATCTGGACGTGGCGACGGGTCAGCGTCTTCTTGTAGCCTTCGGCAGACAGTTCCGCGACCTTGGTGGACACGGGGTGCTGGTGCTCTCGTACGTTGTGTGGTTCCAACGTGTAACTCCTTTGGTGACTCAATCAACCCGCATGGGTAACACGGGGAGTACACCCGGTCAGACCCGTTTCAGGGCGCCCGATCACACACTTAAGCGGGGGTGCAGATGGCAAACTTACCGTATTTTTCATCACAACATGAAGTCGAATGTGGAGTGGAGCACAGCGGCGCAACGCGGTGCACACCATCCCGGTTAACACAAGCATCCAAGTGGGGGCGCACTTTGACGAAGGTCACACTGTCAAGGAAAACATCAATATTAATTGTTGAACAGTTCTACTGCCAATCCGCGACCAGTACCTTCACGCGACGGCATTGCCGGGGTGCACCCGACACCCAAAGCGCCGCCCATCACCGCCCTTTCGCCCCGGGGCCGCCCAGCGGATAGCATTCATGGTTGTGAGCACCGTTGAATCCACCCCCCAGTTTCCAGCCAAGGTTTCCGACATCTTCGACCCCGTGCGCTGGCGTGTTGTCGAGGGCTTCGACCTTGAAGACATGACCTACCACCGGCAGGTCGAACGCGACGCCGAGGGCGCCATCGTCCGCGACCTGCCGACCGTGCGCATCGCCTTCAACCGCCCGGAGGTCCGCAACGCGTTCCGCCCCGGCACGGTCGACGAGCTCTACCGCATCATGGACCACGCCCGCATGAGCTCGGATGTGGCCACGGTGCTGCTCACCGGAAACGGCCCCTCCCCCAAGGACGGCGGGCACTCGTTCTGCTCCGGCGGCGACCAGCGCATCCGCGGCCGCGACGGCTACCGCTACGCCGAGGGCGAGACCGCCGACTCGATCGACCCGGCACGCGCAGGGCGCCTGCACATCCTCGAGGTCCAGCGCCTGATGCGCACCATGCCCAAGGTGGTCATCGCCGTGGTCAACGGCTGGGCCGCCGGCGGCGGGCACTCGCTTCACGTCGTCTCGGACCTGACCATTGCTTCCCGGCAGCACGGCAAGTTCAAGCAGACCGACGCCACCGTCGGCTCCTTCGACGCCGGCTACGGCTCGGCGTTGCTGGCCCGCCAGGTCGGGCAAAAAAACGCCCGATCGATCTTCTTCCTCGCCCGCGAGCACTCCGCCGAGGACATGGTGGCCATGGGAGCGGTCAACGAGGCGGTGGACCACGAGCGACTCGAGGAGGTCGCCCTGGAATATGCCGCGGACATCGCACGCCAGTCCCCGCAGGCCATCCGCATGCTCAAGTTCGCCTTCAACCTGGCCGACGACGGGCTGGCCGGCCAGCAGGTCTTCGCCGGCGAGGCCACCCGCATGGCCTACATGACCGACGAGGCCGTCGAGGGACGGGACGCCTTCCTGCAAAAGCGCGACCCCGACTGGTCCGGCCACCCGTACTACTTCTAAGGCCGAGGACCCCCACCACCCATGAATCCAAATTCCGCGCTCGCTGCCTTGTCCGCCTCGCTCAACGAGGACGGTCCCGCGGTGGAAATCCTGCCCGGCACCACGAACAACGACTATCGGGTGAACCCCGTGGACGCGGCGCAGCTGAAGGGCCTGGAAGACATCGCGGCGGTGGTGCGCACCTCGGGTTCCACCGGAACACCGAAGCGCACCGCGCTGTCGGCCCAGGCCCTGGCCACCTCCTCCATGGCCACGGCCGAATACCTGGGGTTCGAGGGCCAGTGGCTCCTGGCCCTGCCGCTGCACTACGTTGCCGGGCTCGCGGTGCTCACCCGCAGCCTCTACGCCGGGACCCGCCCCTGGGCCATGGACCTGGACACCAGCTTCGACGCCGCCGGATTCAACGAGGCGGCCTCCGCCCTGACCGACGCCAGGCGGCTTGTTTCCCTGGTACCCACGCAGCTGCAGCGCCTGCTCACCGACCCGACGGATGAAACCCTGGCCACGCTCAAGCGCTTCGATGCGATCCTGCTCGGCGGGGCGCGCGCGCCGCGGGCCGTTCTGGACGCGGCGGCCAAGCACTCGCTGAAGCTCCACCTCACCTACGGGTCCAGCGAGACCGCCGGCGGCTGCGTCTACGACGCCCGCGCCCTGCCCGGGGTCCAGGTGAAAACCGTCGACGGACGGATCTGGCTGGGCGGGACCACCATCGCCTCCGGCTACCTCGGCAACCCGGAACTGACGGCCAGGCACTTCAGCGTCGATGATTCCGGCGTGCGCTGGTACACGACCGAAGACCTGGGCAGCTACACCGACGGCGTGCTGTCAGTAACCGGACGGGCGGACGACGTGATCATCACCGGCGGGGTTAAGGTCTCCGCCGCCGAGGTCCAGCACGTCCTGGAATCCGTGCCCGGTGTTTCGGCGGTGGCCGTGGTGCCGGTGCCCGATGCCCAATGGGGCCAGCAGATCGGTGCCGCCTACGCGGGCAACGCCGCCCCGGAGTCCTTGGCCGCCGCGGTGCGCCAAGCGCTCGGAGCCCCGGCGGTGCCGCGGCGGATGCTCAACCTGCCGGCGTTGCCGTTGCTGCCCAACGGCAAGGTCGACCGGATGCTGCTTGCCTCGCGCCTGGCTGCCGTCTCGGACCAGCCAGCCAGTTGATGCGGTTCCGGGGCCCGGATCCGCTCGATTAACTGTGGATCCAAACCCCGCCGGGCTCCCCGGAATTTCTCCGTTGCCCGCGGGCAAGGGAGAATGAGGGCTGCATGTTTTATCCAAGCAGCGAGAGGATTGATGGTGGCTACGATTGCCCAGTGGGTGGCGGGGGCACGCCTGCGCACCCTGCCCATTGTGATTGCCCCGGTGGTCATCGGAACCGCGGCCGCCGTGGACACCACGGGAAAGCTCGCCTGGCTCGAAGCCGTCCTGGCCCTGGTGGTGGGCCTGTTGCTGCAGGTCGGGGTGAACTACTCCAACGACTACTCCGACGGGATCCGCGGCACCGATGACGTTCGCGTGGGCCCGCTGCGGCTGACCGGCTCCGGCCTGGCCAAGCCGGCCACGGTCCGCAACGCCGCCTTCGCCTGCTTCGGGCTGGCCGGCATCGTCGGCGCATTCCTCGTGGTGTACACCGGATCCTGGCCGCTGCTGCTCGTTGGCGTAGCGGCCATCATCGCGGCATGGGGCTACACCGGCGGCAAGAACCCCTACGGCTACCGGGGGCTGGGCGAGGTGTTCGTCTTCATCTTCTTCGGCCTCGTGGCCACCCTGGGCACCGCCTACACCCAGGCCCACCAGCTCACCCTGCCGGCCTACATCGGCGCCGTGGGCACCGGACTCATCGCCACCGCCCTGCTGATGGCCAACAACATCCGCGACATCCCCACCGACAAGGACGTCGGCAAGATGACCCTGGCCGTGCGGCTGGGCGACGAGGCGGCACGCATCAGCTACGTGATGATGCTGGCCGTGGCGATCCTGCTGCCGCTGGTGCTGGTGTCCACCCATCCGTGGATGTGGCTGATCCTGCTCACCGCGTTGCTGGGCGGCACGCCGAGCTGGACCGTGCTGCGCAGGCACGAGCCCGGCGCCCTGATCCCGGTGCTCAAGCAGACCGGCATCATCAACCTTGCCTACGCCGCGTTGTTCACCGTGGCGATCGTGATGGACAAGGCCTTGGCCTAGGGAGCGTCTCCTATTTACTTGCTGACTGTTCGGTTTGGCGGGATTAACGGGTGAATTCCCGTTTCGCCCGCTTCTCCGATGCCCAGTGGGAGCTAATCGCCCCGTTCATGCCCGATTCCGCGGACCGATCGACGGGGAGGTGTCCGTGGACACCACGATGAACCGTGCCCACTGGCACGGCAGCAACCTCCCGCGCCTTACTGGGGGACCTGCCGGATGACAAGAATCTTCTCGAAGAGCCCCCTGACCACGCCATCGGCACGTCCTGCAGGGGGCTTACTACCCAGATCCACTCCCTGGTAGACGGCAAGCAGCGCCCGCTGGTGATGATGCTCGGGCCCGGGCAGGCCGGTGATTCCCCGATGCCAGAAAACCTCATGGACGCCCCGAAGGTCAAGAACCCGGCCACAGGGACGCCCCAAAGGCGCCCGGCCCGGGCGATGGCCGACAATGCCTACTCCTCCAAGGGCAACAGGAAATACCTGCGCGAGCGCGGCATCCAATGCGTGACCCCCGAAAAGGACCACCAGAAGTCCAACCGAAAGCGCGAGGACTCCGCCGGCGGAATGCCGGTCACCGAGGACAAGGAAGCCCACAGGGGTCGCAACGTCGTCGAGCGCCGCTTCAACGCCCTGAAGCAGTAGCGCGGCATGGCGACGCACTATGAGAACCTCGCCCTGGCCTACCGCTCGGCCGTGGTGCTCCACGCGGTGGTCATCTGGAGCACCAGCCTCGAGAAATCACCATTGGGAGACACGCTCTAGCACCGAAAACGGCCCGGCATCGCCTTCTTGGCGTGCCAGAAGGTCATTCAATGATTCAGGTAACGCTCCTTCCCATAAGAACTGACTGCGATCAGCGTGGAGCAACGGTGGTGGGAACGGTAGGGCGCAGGGTTTGATCGCAGCTCACCAGACCCTTTCCTTCTTCGTGTTGGAATTGCCGGATTCAGCACTACAACTTGAACCCCTGCCTTCAGTTGGCCCATGGCAATCGCTTCAGAACGAGGACGTGCCCAATCCGTTCACTGATAGCGAAAACCATTAAACGTTCGGTCAATTTATCCAAAAACTAGAGATTTTCTGGCGCCTGTGCCCTATCGTGAACCGTGAGGATGGTCTCGCTGTCATCTTTGGCCCTCTTAGGTTTCCAAAAAAGGACTTCTCACCATGACTGATACAACTTCCCCCACAAAATCCCGCGGCAAATTCCGCGCCATCCTCGCAGGCGGACTGGTGCTTGGCGTCGGGGCAGCCGTCGTCTTGGCGGCATGGAATGATTCCGAATTCGCCATCGGCACCTTCGGGGCAGGCTCCTTCAACATGGAGGGAAGCACCGATGGGGCAGCCTTCGCGGAGCACGCTACAGCCGATGCCGCGGGAGCCCTGACCTTTACAGTTGATCCGGAGAACCTCGCACCCGGAGACGCCGTGTATGCCCCATTCGCCGCGCGCTTGGATGGCGAGACAACCACTGATGCCAACGTCGTCGTCGGCCCACAAGTGACGACGGGGAACGTGACCGGCTTGACCTACGAACTCATTGCCACGGAAGTTTTCGGGTGCGATGCGGACTCGACCGGGGATCCGCTTGTCCCCGCCGGCACTGCCTTGGGAACAACCCCCGACGAGGTGAGTTTCGACCTCATCCAGGGAGCCGATCCCGCGCCCGGTACGCCGGTGAATCTCTGTTTCAAGGTCACGGCCGGCGACACGCTTACCCAGGGTCAAACCGCGTCGACCACCTGGTCCTTTGTCGCCGAATCCCAGTAGTCCGTGACTCCTCAACCCGCTGAGCGCCCCTCCACGTCCGCCCGCATCAAGGCAGTGCTCGCTGGCGCATTGGTGCTGGGCGTGGGCGGGTCGATGACGGTCGCGGCGTGGACCGACGACATTTACGCCCAGGGCAGCTTCGGCACCAGTGTCTTCGACGTCGAATCGAACGTTTCCAAGCCTTACTCCGTCGCTGGACCCTGGAGCGACGCGGCAACACCCCCCGGATCCACATTGGTCTTCAACGCCGCGGCCATGTCACCAACCGTGTCCTTCTATGCACCGATTGCGATCCGGACGAAAACGAATTCCACCTCAGGGACCGTCACCTTGCCGGCACCCACCCTCACCGGATCGAGCCCACTAACAGGGGCCATGCAGTACCGAGCCGTGCGCTCGGACACCTGTTCGGTCGCTGCCTTCACCGCCGGCGCGGTTTATGTGGTCGGCAATGCGACCACCTACAGTCCGCTGGCGACAGGGCAGAATACCGGCGTCACCAATACCCTGGCCGCGGCAACATCCACCGCCGCCGGCGTTCCCACCCAGTTCTGCCTCGAAGTGAGGCTGCCCAGCGGGGCGGCAAACACCTTGCAGGGACAGACCGCGGTAGCGACCTGGCAATTCACGTCCGTCTCGAATGAATGATGACTGAGCCCCCGACACCGCGCCCCGCGTCGCCCAGGCGCGCCATGGCGATGGTGCGGGCCACGCTACTGAACCTTGCCGCCGCCGGTGGCGCGCTTTGCATTGTCGCTGTCATCTGTGCGTTGCTGTTCGACATCACCTTGATCTTGTTCAAGACCGGGTCGATGTCGCCGACCATCCCGGCAGGATCGGTGGCCGTCGTTCGCCAGATTCCGGCCAGCGAGGTCGAGGTCGGGGACATCCTTACCGTCGACCGGCCCGGCTTGCTCCCTGTCACCCACCGCGTCCAGAGCGTGGAAGACACGGGAAACAACCAGCGGGTGATCACGATGAAGGGCGACGCGAATTCTTCGCCGGATCCGGTGCCGTACACCATCAGCGATGCCCGGCTGGTGATGGGGTCGGTCCCCGGGCTTGCCTATCCGTTGGCCTCGATGTCGAACCCGGTGGGGCTGGGAGCGATCACGATCGCCGTCGCAGCCCTGGTGACTTGGGTGCTCTGGCCCCGCTCCGAGCGCTCAACCCGGAAGGAACGAGGATAGCAACATGCGGCGTCACAGTTTTATCGGACCAGCCGCAGTCGCGGCTGCCGCCCTCGGCCTCACTGGGCTGGCTGCTTCCGGCGCCCACGCTGCCGAGAAGTCCCTGGACCTGCACGAAGAGTCCCGGAACACCTTTGTCCTGGTCCCCGGTGAAACGGCCTTGTGGCCGCTGGGAGTTAGAACGCGGGCCCCTGACATCAGCACGCTACGGATGACCTTGGAATCTGATGGCCGCGTGGCCACCGTCACCCCTGAATTCGTCCAGGCACTCACCATTGGCGTGCAAGCCTGTTCCGAGCCCTGGCAGGATGCAGTCTGCCCGACCGGGGCGCGCACCTTGGTGAAACAAGGACCCCTTGACCACTCGGGAACACGAACCGCCAACCTCGCCACGGGCGGTGGCAAGATCCCGGAAGAGGTCCATCTCCTGACCGGAGTCACGCTGGCGAAAGGTGCGCCGAAGTCGGTGCAGGGATCCTCAATCACCTTGCGGGTGGGCGTCCATGCCCACGGACCGGACAGCGGCGACAGTCCAGACCGTGGAGCCGGAGACCCTCAGGGAGACGGCAGCGCCACCCCCAACGACAGCCATGGATCGCTGCCCAACACCGGCGTGGATATCGCTCTCTATGGCCTCCTGGGCCTGGCGGCCGTTCTGGCTGGCATGGCGCTGAGTCGCTGGAAGAAAGCCTACACACGGCGTCAAGAGCCGCCCGGATGAACAAGCACATGATGTCGTCGGGATTGGAGCGTCCCTCCCTGACCAAGGCCGCGGTCGCCCTCACGGGACTGGCGCTGCTGGGTGCCGTCCTCGTTTCCTCCACCCCCACCCTCGCAGTCTGGTCGGATTCAACACACCACCAGGGAACCATGGGGGCAAAGGTCCCCACTCCCACCGGGACATGCACCCACACTGGCACGAACATTGACCGGCGCTTTGTCTTTACCTGGAAAATCCCGGCCGATAGCGGCCATATCCTTGCGAATGTCCAGTTCCTGCGCAGCACCTCCCTGACGAACCCGACACTGATCGAGCTGCCTCCGGCCGCCTATTCATCGACCGGCCCGAATGCCAGCGCAGAGTACACCACCACCATCAACGCCAGTACATCCGGACGATACTTCGAAGGCATGTACAGCAATACGGAAACCTTTCTGCTTGGTCTACGCACTACCGCAGACGGATGGACTTCGGAGCCCCTTACGGTGAGCGCCAGCCTGCACCCAAACACTCAGGGATCCTGTGGGGGCTAACCAAACCACGCCGGAACCTATTTCTGCTTTCTGCGTGTTGTCCTGAATACACCGTCAGGCATTCCAGTGGTGGTTGATCGACGGGTCACTTGCACCCTTTGAGCTGGAGTGAAAGCTTCAGGATGTGGTGTTGACAGGATCGCTGCACTGTCAAGAACCCTCAAATTGCGCACGCCCACTGCAATCGACGGATCGAACTTGACGTTGTCCCGGAGTTCGACATATTCCGCGCATTGTCCGAAAAGAAGCAGACGCGCGCCAATGGTCCACGGCGAATCAACGAAAGTCAGCGGAAACCCGTTCTGCCTCCGGTGACAAGTCGGTGCGGCCTGCGTTGGTATCGAGTCGGGCGCCCAAGACCGTCTCTGAATCCAGCAAAGTTCACCCCCAAATTTCGGGAGGGCCCGACCGGTTCCCTGCTGCAAAAGAAGACGCGGAACATGTAATCCGTGCTTGGGATGAATGATGAAAATCAAAGAATGCAGGTTTGCTCGTCGGCACCATCCAAACGACCCCTTCACGCGCCGATGACCAGCGTACTGACGGGCTGTCCAAGTCCGACCCATGACTACTCCGACACGAAAATCGACCTGTCCGAGATGCTAATCCGCGACCAGGTGAGTACGTTCATCGCCACGGTCTCCGGCGGTTCCATGGAAGGCGCGGGGATTTCCGACGGCGAAGATCTGATCGTGGATCGATCCGCCAAACCCCGCGATGGGCATGTGGTCATTACAGCGAGAGACCGCGGGATGACGTTGGGGGTGTGGCCACGGTATGTTTGCACCGACAACATACGCGCTATGGCATCGGACACACGATTCCGCAGTGCTGCGGCCGAGCCTGTCACACGGGATAACTCAGGACATCGACACCAGGCGGAGCGCCAAGTGAAGCCAAGGCGAGCACCGGATGAGAACGCGGGCTTCCATATGGTCTTCAACGATCCGAAATACTCGGCTGGTCCCGTCAATGAATCCCTGGACGGTGGCGGTGGATGATGTCCTCGATCATCAGCCGGTGGCTCCTGAGCACACGTCCGGGCTTTCCTTTGGAGAATGCTACAGCGGGGCAAACAGGTTCCAATGGGCATCTCGAAAGAACGTAACGGGATATCACCCGGCGATCGCGACGGGCGCGGTTCTCCCGAATTGGGATTCATTTCCTAGGCAACCCGAGGGTGATTCACCCGGGTCGAACCAAGAGGCCGGGCCTCATAAGTGACTTCGAACCGGTGATTTTTCCTTGCCCGGCCTTAGCCTTCACGCCCAGGTCGTTGGCCGGCGGTATCTTCCGCGTCGCCTGAAGGCCAAGGCACGGCCCGCTGCTGCACAGGCGCCCAGCAGTGTGCAAAACCAGAACAGCGCCATCGATCCCACGGTAGGCCACAACCCGATGCCCGGAAGCAGCGCGAAGACGACCAGGAATGCCACGACGTGCACCCATGGCACTTGCACCCTGCGCAGGACCAGATCCAGCAGCACGGCCAGTGGAAGCCCGACGAATATCGCCACGAGGATGCTGATGCCGGCAAAAATCGACCATACCCAAAGGTAGCCGTCGTAGGCGGCGAGGGACTCTTCCACCCAACCCGCCTCGGCAAACACCGCGAGCACGAGCGTGAAGCCCAGCCACAACCCCAGCGTCGACAGCCAGCCCTTGGTGATCGCGAACCCATCGAGGGCGCGCGCCTCCGGGGTCCTCCGGTGCCTTAGTTGCGTGGTGTCCATCAAGGTCCTGCCCTTCGAAATCCCCGTGGCGCAGTAACCCCGCCGGTGCCGAGGGGCTTCCCGCCTGGCGTTGGCCCCATCCTATCCTCGCTAGTCTCCGGAGCGTGGCGACGGGGCCGGGCAACCGCAGAATCATGCTTGGCCATGGCGCTGGCGGTTCCGGCGCGGCTCCCGCCGTTCGGCTCGACGCCGGTGGACCGGACGCCGTGTCGGAACCGCGCTAGGGCCGGGTGCCGCGCTCCAGCAATTCCAGCACGTGCTCGTAGGGCTGTTCCGTCGCCCGGGTCATGCCCAGCTCGCAGGTCCTGTTGCACGAGGCGTGCGCGGTGGCGCCGAAGGCGCGGACCTCGGCGGCCTGCGCCTCGGTGGCGGAGGCGGTGAGCTCGGGGTGCAGCATCCCGCGGTCCCCGGCGAAGGCGCAGCAGCCCCAGTTCTCCGGGACCTGCACGGTCTCGGCCACGGCCTCGGCGACGGTGTGCAGCGCCGGGTTCAGCCCCATGCGCGTGGAGGAACACGTCGGGTGCAACGCCAGGGAGGCCACCTTCCGTCCCTCGGGCAGCAGCGGCAGGATGTGTTCGGCGGTGTAGTCCACCACGTCGATGATCCGCAGGGCCTTGCCGCCTGCCGGGATCTCTTCGGCTTCGATGCTGTGGCGCAGGCCTTCGGTGCACGAGGAGGCATCACAGAGGATCGGAAGCTCGCCGTTGCGGCTGGCGGCGCGCAGGGCCGCGACGGTGCGCTCCCCCATGGACGCATGTCCCGTTTCCATCCCCTTGGATGACCACGGGGTGCCGCAGCACAGCGAGTCGATGCCCTCGGGCACGAGCAGTTCAATGCCCGTGCGTTCGGCCAGTGCGCCGAAGCTTTCCTGGATCCCGGCCTGCGACGGGTCCGCGGGGCCGAACATGGTGTTCACGCAGGCCGGGAAGTAGACCGCGACCGGTGCGCCGGCCGGTGCCGGACGTGCCCGCTTGGTGCCGCCGGCGGGCAGCTCGGCGGAATACAGCGGCAGCGTGTCGTCCCCCAGCACCGCGCGGCCCACTTTGTTGGCGCCAAGAACCAGCGGAACCGGGACCTTGTCGGCCATGGTCAGCGCCGTGCCGGCGCCCCGGGTCACGGCCGACCAATGCTTCGCCGCGGCGTCCCAAACCGCGCCCTCGATCCTGCCGGCCTCCTTGGCGCGCAATTTCTTCACCAGGGTGCCGGTGTTGATGTCCACCGGGCAGGCGGTCTGGCACATTCCGTCGACCGCACAGGTGTCCACCGACTCGTAGGAATAGTCCTTCTCGAGCTCGGCGACCAGCTTTTCGTCGCCGGCCTGCCGGGCCGTTTCGATGGCGCGCAGCGTGACAATGCGCTGGCGCGGGGTCAGCGTGAGGTTCCGCGAGGGGCAGACCGGCTCGCAGTAGCCGCAGGCCACGCAGCGATCGACCTCCTCATCCACGGCGGGGGTGACCTTGATGTGGCGCAGGTGTGCCTGCGGGTCCTCGTCCAGGATGACCCCCGGGTTCAGCAGGCCCGCCGGGTCGAGCAAGGTCTTGAGCTCGCGCATGACCGAGTAAAGTTCGTCGCCGTATTGGCGGCGCACATAGGGTGCCATCATCCGGCCGGTGCCGTGTTCGGCCTTGAGCGAGCCGCCCTCGCCGAGCACCAGGTCAACCATGTCCTCGGTGAATGCCGAGTAGCGCTGGATCTGGTCCTTCGTGTGGAAACCGTCGGTGAGCATGAAGTGGACGTTGCCGTCCTTGGCGTGGCCGAAGATGACCGAATTTTCGTAGCCGTACCGCTCGAAGAGCACCGAGAGCTCGGCGCAGGTCCTGGCCAGGGCCGGAACCGGCACGACCACGTCTTCCAGCAGCGCGGTGGTTCCCTGGGTGCGGGCCCCCGCCACGGAGGCGTAGAGGCCCTTGCGCAGCTGCCACAATTCGGCGCGGGCCTTGGGGTCCGGGCTGAACCTGGCCGGGGCGCTGAGCTCGAGCGAGTTCGCCAGCGCCATGCCCGCGGCTTGGCGTTCGGACAGTTCCTCGGCACTCGTGGCGGTGTATTCGACCAGGAACGCGGCATGCGACTGCACGTTCAGGTCGCTGACAATCGCCGGTGACCCGGGCAGCGCCTTCCCGACCTTCAGCGAGAGCGAATCCATGAGTTCCACGGTTGCGGCCCCGGAGCCCACCAGCGCCTCGAGGGATTCGTTGGCGGTAAAGAGGTCGTCGAAGACCAGCAGGGACGTGGTCACGTGCTTGTAGGTGGGCACGGTCCTGAACGTCGCCTCGGCCACGAACCCGAGCGTTCCCTCGGAACCGACGATCAGGTGGGCCAGTGTCTGGGCGGGATCCTCGTAGTCAAGGAATGAGTTCAGTCCATATCCCATGGTGTTCTTCATGGAGAACTGGTGGTTGATTCTCGCCACGGAGTCGGGGTTGGACCGCACGCGCTTCGTGAGGCGTTCGAGGCCATCAAAAAGAACCGGTTCAAGTGCCCGAAGTTTCTCGTTGGCATCGGGGGCACCTGTGTCGATGACGGTTCCGCTGGTGAGTACGATGACCAGGGATTCGAGGGTGCGGTATACGTTGTCCACGGTTCCGCAGTGCATCCCGGAGGAGTTGTTGGCCACCACGCCGCCGATGGTGCAGGCCACCTCGGAGGCCGGGTCCGGCCCGAACTTGCGTCCGTACAGCGCCAGCCGTGCGTTCAGTGCACGCACCGTGACTCCGGGCTGGACCCGCACGCGCATGCCGTTGTCCAGGACCTCGATGTCCTTGAAGTTCTTCCGCACGTCGACCAGCAGCGAGTCGGTGACCCCCTGCCCCGAGAGCGAGGTCCCGCCCGAGCGGAACGTCAGCGGCAGCTTGAGCTCGGCACTGGCCTTGAGCAGGGCGCCGACCTCGGCGGCATTGTTCGGGATCGACACGGCTTGCGGTGTCAGCAGGAAGTGGGAGGCATCGTTCGCGTAGGCATGCAGGTCGATGGCGCGTTCGGTGAGCTGGTCGTCGTTGCCCAGCGCATTGCGCAGTGTGGGAATCAAGGTGTGGCTTTTCCGTTCCATCAGGTGAGAATACTCCGTCGGGCGTGGAGGGGGTCTTGAGTGTCCAAGCCACCAACCCTACAATTGTCTAACAAGTACACTTGTGCATCAAGCTCCCGCCGGAAAAATCTGTCACGATTGTTGTCCCTGTTGCCCGCCAATCAAAGGATCCCGTCTTCATGAGCCAACGCGTCTCCGCGCTTTCCATCATTGATGCCATCGCCGGGGATCTGCGCCGACGAATCTACGCGGGCGACCTCGTGCAGGGAACGCCGTTGACCGAGGCGGAGCTGGCGGCATCCTATGACGTCGCCCGCCCAACGGCCAAGGCCGCCATCGAGCGACTGGTGGCGGATTCCCTGCTGGAGCGCGGAGCCCACAAGACGGCAAGGGTGAAGACGCTGGGGGCCGAATCGGTCCGGGACATCTATTTCGCGCGGGCGTTCCTGGAGTCCGAGGTGGTCCGGCGCCTGGCCAAGACCGCCTCCGTCCCGGACGCCGCGCGCAGCGCGAACACCGAAATCGAGGCCCGACTTTCGCAGCCGGCGACGGCAATCATCGACCCCGACATGGACTTCCACACGGCCTTGGTTGACGCGATGGGCAACCAGCGGACCAGCGCAATGTATCGCTCGCTGCTGGGCGAGGTCCGGCTCTGCATGACTCGAGTGCAGTCGCTGGAATTGCTCGATTCCGCCCAGATCGCCAGCGAGCACGCCACCATCCTGGAACGGATTGCGGCCGGGGACCCGGAAGGCGCGGCCGGGGCACTCGATGGGCACCTGGCCCACGCCAGGGAACTGCTGGCGGCCGAACTCGAAAGGAACGCGGGACAGCGTTCCTGACCAACGGCCCATCTTCGCTTAAAGCCAGAGGGGCTGCGCATTGCACACCTTGGCGTGCAATGCGCAGCCCCTCTGCCGCATGGATGCGAAGTTTACTGTCCGTTATCGAGGAAGCGGTCTTCGGCTTCCTCGTCTTCCAGGTCGTGCCTGGTCTTCTTGGGTCCCCGCGCGTTGAACATTTTCTGCACATCGGCGTTAGCCGCCAGTCGCATCTTGTTCAGGAACAGGTAGCTCAGCGCAAAGGCGATCACCAGTGCGATGAGGCCGGCCGTGTACAACGGCCACTGCAAAAGGAAGACCAGTGGAAGGAAAACTACGAAGAAAAGGGCTAACCGGATCACGGTGTACTTGAAGAACTGCACCCCTCCAGTCTAGACGCAGCCAGAACACAGATAAATTCACTAGACTGTAGGCATGGTCAGGAACTTTATTTTTATGGCGTTGGTTGCACTCGCAGTAACCATCTATGCCTTGATCGAATGCGTGCGTACGCGTCCGAGTGATGTGCGTTCGCTGCCCAAGTCAGGTTGGGTGGCGGCAATCGTCCTGCTTCCACTGATCGGAGCAGGATTGTGGTTCTGGTTGGGCCGCCCGTCCTCCAGCAACTACGCGCAGCCCACCCAGGCCAACAGGCCTGCCACCGGTGCACCGGACGACGACCCGGAATTCCTCCGCAACCTGGAAACGCAGCGCCGCAACAAGGCCCGCGAGGACGAACTGCGCCGCAAGGAGGCCGAACTCGAAGCCCGCGAACGCAAGCTGCGCGAAGAGGGCAAACCGCGGGATGAAGGCGGAAACCCCACCGAGGAAACCCCTCGGCACACGCCGTAGTCGCTTTCTCGACCCCGATACACCGGATGGGTGGTGGACCAAGTCTTCCTTGGGCCACCACCCATCTGTTCAATCCCCCTTGACGTTGATGATCTGGCGCAGCTTGTGCCTCACGTCCACCAGGTCGGCAGCATCCTCCATGACCTGGTCAATCGGCTTGTAGGCACCGGGGATCTCATCGATGAAGGCGTCGGTGTCGCGGTATTCGATCCCCTTCATCGCTTCCCGCAGCTGCTCGACGCTGAAGGTCTTGCGGGCTGCCGATCGCGAGTATTCCCGGCCGGCGCCGTGCGGCGAGGATTCCAGCGCCACCTTGTTGCCCTTGCCGACGACCACGTAGGATGCGGTGCCCATGGACCCGGGGATCAGACCCGGATCCCCCTCGCGGGCCCGGATGGCCCCCTTGCGCGAGAGCCACACCGACTTGCCGAAGTGCGTTTCCTTCTCGGTGAAGTTGTGGTGGCAGTTGATCCGCTCGATTTCGCGCACCTCTCCCCCAACCCATTCGCTGAACTGGCGAATGACCCGGTCCATCATTTCCTCGCGGTTGAGCAGGGCGAAATGCTGCGCCCACCGCAACTCCCGGATGTAGGCATCGAACTCCTCGGTGCCCTCCACCAGGTAGGCAAGGTCGGGGTCGGGAAGTTCGATCCAATACTTCTTGGCAATCTGCTGGGCCACCTTGATGTGTTTGGCGGCGATCCGGTTCCCAACCCCGCGGGAGCCCGAGTGCAGGAACAGCCACACGTTGTCGTCTTCGTCCAGCGAAACCTCAATGAAATGGTTTCCCGAGCCGAGCGACCCCAGCTGCAGTTCCCAGTTTCCCGCGTAGCTTGCCGGATCGAAGCCTGCACGCTGCGCGAGGTCCTTGAGTTCGGCGATGCGTGGCACCGCGGTGGCGACGACCTTGCGGTTGTACTTGCCGGCCGAGAGCGGAATGGCGCGCTCGATGTCCTCACGCAGCGGCTTGCGGTCCTTTGGCAGCTGGCGGGCGGTGTACTGGGTCTTCACGGCAATCATGCCGCACCCGATGTCCACCCCGACCGCCGCGGGAATGATGGCTCCCATGGTGGGAATGACGGATCCTACGGTTGCTCCCTTGCCAAGGTGGGCATCGGGCATCAAGGCGAGGTGGGGGAAGATGAATGCCATCTTCGAGGCGGTGATCGCCTGCTCACGGGTTTTCTCATCCAGGATGGAAGCCCAGTTCTTGAGCCGGCTGTTGATGGTCTCCACGATTTCACTTTCTGGTGTTGTTTTCCTTGCCATGGAAATCCACGGCAAAGCTAGAAAGGTTCGGGGAAACGATCGGATCCAAAAAAGTAACCCCGAACCATTGTGTGGTTGCGGGGCTTGGCTTGCTGCTGGCGTGCAGAAGTCTATGCGCGGGGCAACCGACGGCCTGGTTCTTGCTTGTACTGGCGATTGGATACGCGCAGGGAAAGAGCGCCTGTGTGAGTCATTTGCGGATTCAGCACGGATCTTTCCCTTCAGTTCAGGACGTTTCCCATGGATCGGGATCTAGATTGAGTCGATCACAGTAAATGATCGACAAATGCCGATCCTAACATCGAGAATTGATTTTGAGCAAGAGATTCTTGATTTGCCCCGTAGTGCCGCTCCGTTTCCTGCGGTCGCCATCCGGGCTTCCGCGGTGCCGACGGGCGGCAAGACGGATCAGGAAGCATATGGCCGCGCTCGCACGTCAGGCGCTGGGGCCCAAAGCATCAGGCGGGCGGCCCGCTTGACCCGGAAATGCAAGAAGCTCTTGCCCCGGGTCTGGGACAAGAGCTTCTTCTTTGTGGCGGGGACAGGATTTGAACCTGTGACCTCCGGGTTATGAGCCCGGCGAGCTACCGAACTGCTCCACCCCGCGTCGGTAGATACAACAATAACAGCGCTTTGCCCGTCGACCTAATCGGGTGGTGGATTCGGCGAATCCCATCGGAATCACGGCAGTTTTCGGCAGAAATCGATGGATCATTCGTGTTATTTGAGCCGAAACGCACGATATTCATGCACTTTCGCCAGTGATGTCGATCACCATTGAATTCCACTTCCTTTTTGCGATTCGCACGGACGCCGGAGGCAAACTGGCTTCCTTCTGAGGTGGCCACTGCCAACGGGGACCAAGGGGGCCAAGGGGCACCGCTACCGGACAGCCGTCTTCCCCCAATGCTGCGCCCCCGATCGGCCCGTGTGCCCTTGGCACGCCGGTGAAGCTGAGGGGCGAGACGATAATGCAGTCGCGGCGCACCGAACTGCCGTCATGCTCGTCGCCTTGCCCTTCGAAGCCCTGGCCGTTGTGCACCCCGGCAGTAAGGACGGCATCCGCGACCGTTATGTCTTGGGCCCCTCGCAGATACTGCCGTGGTCCCGGCTTGGCAAATTCGAGTCGTCCACTCAGGCGCTGCATCGTCGGTGGGTTCCTGATTCTGACCGGCACTCAAATAGACCAAAAGCGGACCACAACCTGTGAATGGACCAAGCCGGGAAGGCCGCCAGCGGCCCCTCGAGGGGCCTGTTAACGCGGCAGTGGCCCCGCGCCCGCAAATGCGGGAATGGGGCCACCAGGTGCAGCGTGGGGTCTTTACAGGCCCGCGTAGGAGTGCAGTCCGTTGAAGTAGATGTTCACGACTGTGAAGTTGAAGACGATGCACAGGTAGCCGATGATGCTCAGCCAGGCCGAGCGGGCGCCCGTCCAGCCGCCGGTGGCGCGGGCATGCAGGTAACCGGCGTAGACAACCCAGATCACGAAGCTCCACACTTCCTTGGTGTCCCAGCCCCAGTAACGGCCCCAGGCGGCTTCGGCCCAGATCGCTCCGGCCATCACGGTGAAGGTCCACATCACGAAGGCCACCGCATTGATGCGGTAGGCGAAGTTTTCCAAGGGAGCGGCACCGGGGACCAGGCGCATGAACGGCATCTTGTCCGGCTTGCCCGCGGCCAGGGCATCCATTCGCCAGTGCTGGACCAGCTGGAGCACGTTCATCGCGAAGGTGATGGTGAACAACGACGAGGCCAGCACGGCAATGGACACATGAATGATCAGCCAGTAGCTCTGCAGTGCGGGCACCAGGTGTGCGACCGGTGTCGGGAAGCCCATGGTGGCTCCACACAGCATCACGGTGACTAGGCCGATGACGAAGGTGCCCATGAAGCGCAGGTCCTTCTTCAACAACACGAGCGAGAACACGAGGGCCACCAAGAAGGAACCGGTGGACAGGAACTCGTACATGTTGCCCCACGGCACGCGGCCGGCAGCAATGCCGCGGGCGACCACGGCAAAGCCCTGCAACAGCACGCCAAGCCATGTCAGGGAGACAGCAATCTTGGCCGCCATGCGCTTGGCGGAGCTGGCCGTGTACGTCATGGAGTCGTTGACCAGCTCGTCTTCCGCGCGACTTGAGGGTGGTGTTCCCACGGCGCCGGCCGCGACGAGGACCTTCTTTTCCGATGCAAGCGTCGCGGCGTCGATTTCCTGGATGAGCTTGCTTGACTTCGCAAGATCCCACGCGAAGGCCACGAAAGCCGATGCATAGACAATTGCGGCAAGCAACATGAACAGGTCGCTGTACTGACCCAAGGCCACGTTGATCGTGGGCATGTTGTTTTCCATTCGGTCTCCTAGACTCCGGCTCGCTCAACGGCGGGCCACTGCTGCTCAAGAAGCTTGCGCAGCTCCTTGGCTTCGGATTCAAGTCCGTGGTCTTCACCGCGGGCCAGCAATCCGTATTCGATTATCCGCTCTTCACGGCCCGATCCGTCAACCGAGGTCTTGACCTTCACCCAGGCACGGCGTCGGGCAGTGAACAGTGAGATGCCCAGGCCCAACAGCGAAAGCGCTGCGAAGATCGCCACCGGGCGCTTGCTCGGGTCGTAGGCGATATCCACGCCGATAAAGCGCTTGAGTCCGTCAAAGGAAATGCTTCCCTTGCCGTCCGGCAGCTTGTAGGTCTGTCCTGCCGACAGCACGATGCCCCCGGCGTCGAGGTTTCGGTTGTTCAGTTCTTTCAGGTTGTCGGTTTCAAGAACATAGACGTTTTGCGGATTGCCGTCGTCCAGTCCCAGGTTTCCGTAGTACGAGTTCAGCTGCAATTGCGGGTTGATGGCATTGGGGTCGCCGGAAATCGCGAACCCCGTCTCGTCAGTCATCGCGGTGGGGAGCAGGAACCCCTGGAAGCCCAGCTGATCCGGCTTGGCGTCGGGAGCCTTGATCACCATCAGCGAGGTGTACATGCCGTCCTGGGGCACCGACACCACCGGTCCACTGAACGCGACGTTTCCAGCACCGTCACGGACGGTGACCACCGGTGCGTAGCCGTTGCCGACCAGGTACATGTCCGCGCCATCGATGCGCAGCGGATGGTTGACGCGGATCGTTTCCTTCTGGGGTTCGGCATCCGGGCTGCGGCGGGTTTCGACCTCGGCGGTGAAGTCGATCGGCTGGCCGAAGTGGGTCGTCGATTCGCGGTCGAAGGTGATGTTGAACTTGTCGAGCTTCACCGAATACGGGTCCAGGGAGTCTTCCTTGAACCAGGTGCCGGGCTTGAACGAATCGTAGGAAACCAGAGAGTTCACGAACGTCTCGCCCTCGACTAGGACGCGTTGCCCGTTGTACCCGAAGGCTCCGCCGATGCCCACCGAGGCCAGGAGCCCCACCAGGGAAATGTGGAACAGCAGGTTGCCGATTTCACGGATGTATCCGCGCTCGGCGCCCGCCGACGGGGTCGGGCCTTCGGTACGAGCTTCGGAACGATAACCGCGCTTCTTCAAGAGGGCGGCGGCCTGCCTGGCGATTTCTGCGTCGCTGAGGCCAGACTCCAACGCGGACTGGATTTCGATGGTGCCGTTTTGCGGCAACCGGTTCAGCCTTGAGGGGGTGCGCGGCGGAGGGGTGCGCAAGGCCTTGGCGTGCTTTTTCACGCGCGGCAGGATGCAGCCGATCAGCGAGATGAACAACAGCATGTAGATCGCCGAGAACCACACCGAGGAGTAAACGTCGAAAAGCTGGAAGCGGTCCAGCCACTCCCCGGCGGTTGGCTTGTTGGTCAGGTAGATGGTCACCTGCTCCGGATTCACCGAGCGCTGGGGAAAGAGCGACCCGGGCACGGCGGCCACTGCCAGCAGCAGCAGCAGGAAAAGCGCTGTTTTCATGCTGGTGAGCTGGGTCCAGGCCCAGCGCAGCATGCCAACGAGTCCAAGGGCCGGGACCGCTACGTCTTTTTTCATGTCATTTTTCGCCATTAGATGGGCAACCTGATCTCATTGGTGAACCAATCCTGCAATTGCGTAACCCAGGTACCCCACAGGCCAGTGGCCATCAGGATTCCCAGAAGAATCAACATGCCGCCGCCGAAGCGCATGATCGCCAACTGGTGTCGACGGAAAAATTGCATGGCTCCCATGCCGCGGCGTATTGCCATGGCGATGAAGAGGAACGGCAGTCCCAATCCCATGCAGTAGAAGAAAGTCAGCAGGGCGCCCTTGCCCGGATTCGGATCCACGCCGGAGCTCATCGCCAACACGGCGGCCAGCGTCGGGCCGATGCACGGTGCCCATCCCAAGCCGAAGGTCAGACCCAGGACCGGCGCTCCCCAGAGGCCGGCCGGCGGCTTGCGGTGTATCTTGGCTTCTCGCTGCATGAAGGAGAACTTCCCCATGAAGACAATGCCCATGAAGATCACCACGAGGCCCAAAAGCTGCGTAACCCACGCACCCTTGTAGATCATCCATCCGGCGATCTGTGAAAAGAGCACACCGGCGAGCATGAAGATAACCGTGAATCCGAGGATGAACAGGCCGATTCCGGCGACCATCCGTCCACGTTTCTGCTCGGCGAGATCGGCGCCGGAAAGGCCGGTGACGTAACCCAGGTAGCCCGGTACAAGTGGCAGCACGCAAGGCGACAGGAAAGAAACGAGGCCCGCCAGGATGGCCACGGGGACAGCGAGAATCAGCGACCCGTCCTGCACGATCTCGGCAAACTGGTTACCTTGGGCCGGCAGCATCAAGGCGCCGGCCAGCACGGGGTTGATCACAACGACTCGGTCAGAGCCGTATTGATCAGGGCCTTGAGCGTCGGCTTTTCGGCGACGCCGAGGATGCGTGCCGAGACCCGGCCACGTTTGTCCAGCACCAGCGTGGTGGGCACGGCCTTGAGCGGAACGTATTTGGTCATTGCCAGCTGGATTGCACCCTGGGTGTCTTGGATCGAGGGGTACTTGATCCCGAAGGTGCGCTCGAATGCCTCGGCGGCTTCCTTCTCGTCGCGCACGTTGATCCCAATGAATTCGACCTTGCCCTTGAACTCCTTGCTGAGTTCAACCATGTGCGGGGCTTCGATGCGGCACGGGGCACAAGCCGCGTACCAGAAGTTCAGGACGGTGGCCTGGTCGGCCCAGTCGGCAGAGTCGATCTTGGTTCCGTCGTAGGAAACGGCCTGGATCTCCACCGGGGCCGTACGCGAGTCGGGACCGTATTCCTGCACGGAGCCGTCACCGGCGATGTAATTCTTGTTGTTGCCCTCGCGGGCCTGCTTGGCCAGGGGGTCTTCGTCGCCGACGCATGCAGCCAGCGGCAGGACGGCAGCACCAATCAGGGCTGCGCGCAAGAATGTACGTCGGCCCAAGCGCTGTGCTTGGGCCGAGATGGGATCGGTCATGATCTCAAGCTCCAGGGATGTTCGCAGCGTTGGCCAAGAGGTCCACGCTAGGTTCTGCATAACGGACTGCGACCAGACTTTCACCTTCAAAGTCCAGGCTAGTCACGGAGGTGAGAGTGCACTCGCGTTTCCGCGGGTCATGCCACAGGGCTCGGCCCTCGGCAGAGCGGCGCGTGACCCAGATCGGCAGCTGGTGGCTGACCAATATGGCTTCGGCTCCACGGCCGCCAAGTTCAACCGCTCGATCGCGGTGTTCGACAATGGCGGTCATCATTCGTGCCACCTGGTCCCGGTAGGGCTCCCCCCAGGATGGACGAAAAGGGTTAACGACGTAGGACCAGTATTTTGGTTCCTTCAGCCGGTTCTTGATCTGCGAGAGTCCCTCGAAGCGGTTCGCGGCTTCGATGATCCGATCATCGGTCACAATTTCCAGGCCCAGCGCCTTGGAAGTCGGTTCGGCCGTTTCCTGCGCCCGAACGAGCGGGGAGGAGACCAAATGCGTGATGTTGGCTCCCGCATTTCGCTGCGCGGTGAAGTACTCCGCAGCACGATCGGCCATTTCGTGGCCAAGATCGGAAAGGTGGAACTCCGGCAGCCGACCGTAGAGAACCCTGTCCGGGTTATACACTTCGCCATGACGCAGAAGGTGAACGGTAGCAGTCGACATGGGTTAAGTGTCTCAAAACTTTGTTCCGATACCTAAACCGGAAACGTGACTTTGCCCTTGCGCCGACCGGAAAGCACGAGGAATCGGCTCCATTTTCTACAACTTGTACAAGTGTGGCCGTATTCTGCGCCGCAAGGGCCCCGGGCTTTGCCACCCCGTTGGACAAATCGTCCAAACGCTACGAAAAACCATCCTTAGGGAGGGTCAAAATGGAAACCGCACCCTATATCGTGAGGGGTAAGCCGTAGTTTTCCACCAAAAGGAGCAGGTTATGTCTACCCCTGAAAATGATCCCCAGAACCCGAAGCCGCCGTCCGGCGAACCGAACCCGCCGCAGTACGGGCAGCGCACGCCGCAGGATCCAACCGCCGCCGGGCAGCCGCCCTACGGCCAGTCGCCTCAGCATGGCGTCCAGCAGCCCAACCCCTATGGGCAGAACCCCAACCCGTACGGCCAGCAGCCGCCCGCCAACAATCCTTACGGCCAGCAGCCGCCCCAGGCGCCGTCGCCCTACGGCCAACAGCCATACCCTGGCGGCTTCCCGGTGCCTCCGCAGGGCAACTTTGCGGCACCCCAGATGCCAACGCACCGCCCCAAGGAACTGGACACGTCGTTCTGGGCCATCCTGGCAGCCGGTGTGGTCTTTGCCATCGCCGTGGTCACCTCGGTCTTTAGCCTGAACTCGGCAACGCTGAGCAGCGAACTCGGCGCCATGCCGGGCATGACGGAGCAGCTTGAGGCTTCCGGTCTGACCCTGGACGACGTCGTGGGGATGCTTCCGGCGATCCAGTCGACCGCGGTTGTCTTTGCCTTGATCTTCCTGGGCGTCTACGTGTTGATTGCGTTCATGGTCCGCAGGGGAAGCAACGTGGCACGCATCTTCGCCACGATCCTTGCAGCGCTCTCGCTCTTGAGCCTCGGAAGCGGAATACTGATCCTGCTCTCGGTCGTGCTCGGCGTCGTTGGCGTTGTCTTCGCCTGGTTGCGTCCGGCCAGCCAGTACATTGCCGCCCGCCGTGCGGCACGGGCAGCGGGTTACCGCTAAAAACCGCCCTTCATTGTGAATGGTCCGCGGGAACCAGCCGGTTGCGGCTGGCCCCCGCGGACCCTTTTTGTTGGCACCGGTGCCTTTCGGCGTCCGGCCGGTGGAGTCTAGGAACCCAGGTTCTGTGCGTGGTAGGCCAGGATCTGGAGTTCGGTGGCCAGATCGACCTTGCGGAGGTTGACGCCGGACGGCACCTGCAGGACTACCGGGGCAAAACTCAGGATGCTGCGCACGCCACGGCCCACCAGCTTGTCGCACAGGTCTTGGGCGGCCGCTCCCGGAACGGAGAGCACCGCGATGTTGGCATCGGTGGCTTCAAGGATTTGGTCCAGGTCGGCAATGTCTTGGACCTGCAGGTCCCCCACCTCGGTGCCTATGACCTCGGGTGAGGAATCCAGCAGCGCGACGATTTCAAATCCTCGGCTTCTGAACCCGCCATATCCCGACAGCGCCCGGCCCAGGTTGCCGGCGCCGATAATGGCAACACGCCAATGCTGCATCAGGCCCATGGCCTTGGAAATGTGCTCGGTCAATTCGGTCACCACGTAGCCCACTCCGCGGGTCCCGTATGACCCCAGCAGGGACAAATCCTTGCGGAGGATGGCGGGGTTGACCCCCGCCTCCGCGGCCAGCACGCCCGAGGAAGTGCGTTCCGCACCGCGGGCCTGCATCGCGTTCAGCGCCCGCAGGTACTGCGTCAATCGAGCCAGGGTCGCTTCCGGAAGGATCCGGCCCAGCGATCCGGTATGCGGCCGCCCCTGTTCCATGCCGGGCTCGAGGTCCTCAGCGATCCGGTAGCCTGCAGCGGAAGCGTCCACGTCGCTGCCTGCGGGGTGGTGCTCAATGGGCATGGGTTCTGACTCGATTCCTTGGATGACTTCATAACGTACCAACCGGTTCTTCCGGGCCGCCGCACTGCCACCGGGTTTCACCCGGGCGGCCTGCCGCTGGCCGCGACGCTATCCTGCCAGCAAGGACTCAAGTCGCTGGGCATCGATCACCCAGAAGTCCCGCACCCGTCCGTCCACCAACAGCACCGGAACTTCTTCCGAATGCTGGGCCAGGAGTTCCGGGTCCTCGTCGATGTCAACGCTCTGCCACGTGTATCCCAGCCTGCTGGTGACCTCATCGAGGGTCTTTGTCGCGGCAAGGCACAAATGGCATCCTGAACGAACCAACAACTTGATCTCTCGCGGGGTCTGCACACTGCTCATGATCCAACGCTACAGCTCCGGTGAAAAAAGATTGCAATACACTGGGCGGATGCCCTCCAACCCTTTTCCCGTGTCCCACCTTGGGCAGGAGCCGGTGCTCTCCAGCACCTCGGCCGCCTTTTTTGATGTCGACAACACCATGATGCGTGGCGCATCGCTGTATGCGGTTGCCCGGAAAATGTACCAACACCGGGCTTTTACCTTGCGCGAGGTAGCGTGGTTTGCCCTTCACCAGCTGCGGTTCGTGACCCGGGGAGAAAACCTCGGTGATATCCACGCCATCCGCGACCGCGCGCTTTTGCTGGCTTCCGGGTTCTCGGTGGCAGACATGGTTGCGCTCGGGGATGAAATTTATGACGAGTTCATTGAGTCGAAAATCTGGCCCGGCACCCGGGCCATCGCCGACCAGCATATGCACGCCGGGCGCCAGGTCTGGCTTGTCACCGCCACGCCGCTGGAGGTTGCCACAATCATGGCCCGGCGGCTGGGTCTCAGCGGCGCGCTTGGAACCAGCGTGGAACATGTCGAGGGCGTCTACACCGGCCGCCTGGTCGGCGAGATCCTGCACGGGGCAGCGAAGGCCAACGCGGTCCAGAACCTAGCCCGGGAAGAGGGCCTGGATCTTGCAGAATGCTGGGGGTACAGCGACTCCCACAACGACATCCCCCTGCTCGAGGTGGTCGGCCACCCTGTGGCGATCAATCCGGACGGCAGGCTTCGCCGCCACGCCAAGGAGCGAAACTGGCCCGTCTACGATTTCCGGACCGGGCGCAAGGCCGCGACCTTTGGGCTGAAGGCTGCCGGGGTCTCGGGCGCGCTCTGGGGCTTGTGGCGCAGCGTTGGAGCACTTCGCCGCCGCCCCTGAGCGATCATCCGCCGCGTCCGTGGCGACTTCCGTGGCATGCAAAAAGGTGCGCTTCCCGTTCAAGGGGAAACGCACCTTTTCACATGCTCGATTCCGGGCAAGCCCGGAGCCGGCATTTACTTCTTATTACGACGCTGGTGGCGGGTCTTACGAAGCAATTTACGGTGCTTCTTCTTGGCCATACGCTTGCGGCGCTTCTTAATAACAGAGCCCATAATGGTTCCTCACAAACTGATTCGATTGCCGACTACTACTTCTTCGGCACCAAAGCACCAGAATAGCCAACGGGACGTTAAACGTTCCTTAACAGATTACCTGCTTCCAGAGCGGATTCTGACCACTCGTGAAAACCGTCGGCGCTAGCCGGTGCTGGAGTTCCGCCCGAACCCGGCCGCCCGCAGGTATTCCTGCACCGCATTCTCGGGTACCCGGTAGGAACGACCGAATCGAACGGCCGGCAATTCACCGGCGTGAACGAGGCGGTAAACGGTCATCTTTGACACGCGCATCACCTCGGCAACCTCGGCCACCGTCATGAAACGCGCGTTGGCAAAGTTTTGCGATTCGACCATTCCCTGATTCTCCTGACAATATTCACATAGCAGTCATGCATTGGCGCCAACTAGGGAGTGTTCCTTGCACACGCCAACACCCCAAGATACCCTATGTTCTTATGTCACACTTTAGTGGCTCGCGGGGCCAATGTGAACTGGGCAACGTCTAACAATGCGTAGGCCATAGTCCAGTCGTGGGTCGAACGAGCGTGCGCAACCCCTAGCGTGCCGCACGCACCGCAGCGGCCAAGGTCTCGAGCAGTTCCGCGCTGGTGTCCCAACCCATGCAAGCATCGGTGACGGACTGGCCGTAGGTCAGCCCCGAGAGCACGTTGGCTCCCTCCGCAACGGTGTCCGGATCGTGCTTCTGGGAGCCGGGGACCAGAAAACTTTCGGCCATGATGCCGGCAATCTTCTGGTCACCCGCGGCGATCCGGGCGGCCAGTTCCGCAATGACCTCGCCCTGGCGCACGTGGGACTTTCCCGAGTTCGCGTGGGATGCATCGACGATCATCCGCGGATTCATGCCGGCGCTTGACATGGCCGCCGAGGCCTTGGACACCGGTTCAGGAGCGAAGTTGGGACCGTCCGCGCCGCCACGCAGGATCAGGTGGGCGTCCTGGTTTCCCGCGGTCCGCACGATGGCAGTGCGTCCCTCGTCACTGATTCCCATGAACGACTGCGGCGCACCGGCGGCCTGGCAGGCGTCGATCGCGACCTGCACCGATCCGTCGGTGCCGTTCTTGAAGCCCACGGGCATCGACAGACCCGAAACCAGTTGGCGGTGGGTCTGGCTTTCGGTGGTGCGGGCACCGATGGCTCCCCAGCTGATCACGTCGGCGAGGTACTGGGCACTGAGCGGTTCCAGGAATTCGGTGGCCAGCGGCAGCCCCAGGTTGCTGGCTGCCAGCATGAACTCGCGCGCGGCACGCAGTCCGGCGGCCATGTCGTGGCTGCCATCCAGGTGGGGGTCGTTGACCAGGCCCTTCCAGCCCACGGTGGTCCGCGGCTTTTCGAAGTAGCTGCGCATCACCACCAGCAGCTCCCCCTCGTGCTCCTTGGCCGCTGCGGCGAGCCTGGTGGCGTATTCAAACCCCGCAACCGGGTCGTGGATGGAGCAGGGGCCGATGATGACCAGCAGGCGCTCATCGAGCCCGGAGAGCACGGCGCGGACTTCCTGCCGGGCCCGCATGATCCGGTATCCCTGGGCGTCGCCCACGGGAAGTTCGGCGAGCATCTCGGCGGGGGTGGGAAGTTCGGTGATGCCCAACACGCGTTCATTGGTGTTGGCGCGTTGCTGCGTCTCGGTGGCGGCTGCGATGCTCATGGCTGGGGGCCTTTCGGTTTCTGCCCCGCGCGTCTTCGCGGGGCCCATTGGTTTCAATGCGGCCCCCGCTGACACGTCTCCGTAATCCTCCAGGGCCGCTATCTTGGAAATAGCGAAGGGCCGGCAAGCAATAGCTTGCGGCCCTTGTCGGCTCTGAAGGTGGGTATGCGAAATTATCGCGTCTTAGGCCCCTCCAGAGCCGACACAAAATACGCATACCAACGATTAGTCATGATGGAAATGTACCCCCGACCCGTCGAAATCGGCAAACCCGGCACCGAGACCCGCTGAAACAAAACGTCTCAAACACGCAAAGGCGGGGGTCGGCAAGCAGAACCCCTTGGGTTCATGCTTGCCGGCCCCCGCCTTGGTGTCGCGTGCGACGGCTGCTGCGGTGCTTGCTAGATCAAGCCCTGGGCCAGCATGGCGTCGGCGACCTTGACGAAGCCTGCGATGTTGGCGCCGGCCACGTAGTTGCCCGGGACCCCGTACTCGTCGGCGGTCGAGGCGCAACGGTCGTGGATGCCGACCATGATCTCGGTCAGGCGGGCCTCGGTGTGCGCAAAGCTCCACGAGTCGCGGCTCGCGTTCTGCTGCATTTCCAGTGCCGAGGTGGCCACGCCGCCGGCGTTGGCCGCCTTGCCCGGGGCAAAGAGCACCCCGGCGTCCTGGAAGAGCGAGGTTGCCGCGGCGGTGCAGGGCATGTTGGCGCCCTCGGCCACGGCCAGGACACCTGCGGAGATCAGGCGCTTGGCGTGCTTGGCGTCCAGCTCGTTCTGCGTGGCGCAGGGCAGCGCCACGGTGGCATCCACGTCCCAGACGTTGCCGCCCTCGACATAGTGCACCCTCTTGGACTTGGCGCGCTCGGCGTACTCGCTGATGCGTCCGCGTTCGACTTCCTTGATCTGGCGAAGCAATTCGATGTCGATGCCGCGCTCGTCGAGGATGTAGCCGGAGGAATCCGAGGCCGTCAAGACGCGGGCTCCGAGGCTCTGGGCCTTGTCGATGGCGTTGATGGCCACGTTGCCCGAACCGGAAACGACGACGCGCTGGCCGTCAAAGCTCGTGCCGCGGGACTTGAGCATTTCCTGGGTAAAGATCACCGCACCAAAGCCGGTGGCCTCGGGACGCACCAGGGAGCCGCCCCAGCTGATGCCCTTGCCGGTGAGCACACCGGATTCGTAGCGGTTGGTGATGCGCTTGTACTGGCCGAACAGGTAGCCGATTTCACGGCCGCCGACGCCGATGTCACCGGCCGGCACGTCGGTGTACTCGCCGATGTGCCGGTACAGCTCCGTCATGAACGACTGGCAGAAGCGCATGACCTCGGAGTCGGACTTGCCGCGCGGATCGAAGTCGGAACCGCCCTTGCCGCCGCCGATCGGCATGCCGGTGAGCGAGTTCTTGAAGATCTGCTCGAAGCCCAGGAACTTCACGATGCCCAGGTACACCGAGGGGTGGAAGCGCAGTCCGCCCTTGTACGGGCCCAGCGCGGAGTTGAATTCCACACGGAAACCGCGGTTGATCTGCACGCGGCCTTCATCGTCGGTCCACGGGACACGGAAGATGATCTGGCGCTCCGGCTCGCACAAGCGCTGCAGGATGGCCGCTTCGGCATATTCGGGACGCTTGCGCGAAACCGCTTCAAGGCTTTCGAAAACCTCGGTCACCGCCTGGTGGAATTCCGCTTCACCGGGGTTGCGACGGAACACTTCGTCGCGAATGGTCGCAAGTTGCTGGTCCAAGTCTTATCTCCTCATCACTTGGGGCAGGCACGAGGGCACGCTACCGCCATGACTGGCGACGCTGCCCCGCCTTAGAGAATGACACGCGCAGCGCCCGCGGGCACAACCCGGGCGTAATCATGGAACCACGCCCGCGTAACGTTTTTGCCTGACGCGGTACGATGCCGCAGCACCATACGGGGGCTGGCTACCGCTTTCTGCCGAACTTCGGCTTGGGGAAACGTTCGAGGAAATCCTGGGCGCGGCCGGTGACCTGTTCCAGGCCGCGGCCGACGGTGCGGCCCAGCTGCGCGGCCGCCACCGTCGCCTGGCTGGCGACCTCGTGGGATCCGGCAGCCTGCTCCGGGTAGTGCTCCGGAACCAGGGCCAAGGCCGGCGCCGGGGGCAGGTAGCGGTGCAGCCAGGTCTCCAGTTCCAGGAACGTCGCGGGTTCCAGGGCGTAGTAGCGGCGCTGCCCGTCGGCGCGCATCGAGACCAACCCGGCTTCGCGCAACACCTTCAGGTGCTTGGATACGGTCGGCTGGGAAACACCCAGCGCCTCGACCAGGGAACCGACCGAGCACGAATCCTCGCGCAGGGCCTCGAGCAACCGGCGCCGGGTGGGGTCTGCCAGTGCGGAGAAAATATCATCATGAGCCACCGCATAACCCTATCCGCATATACGCGCGTTGGCATCTTGGGCTGCCCTAATCGAACCAGGGGTCCAGCCCGAAAAGCGGGAAGATCTCCTTGCGCGTGGCCATGATGGTGCGGTCCACCGGATCCGCCGGGTCGTAGCCGACCTCCCAGGACCGCCACCACAGCTCGGCGTTGTCGCCCATGGACTCGGGGGTGCGGACCCCGTAGCGCCCCAGCACGTAGTCGCGCCACTGTCGCGGCACGGGGGTGGCCAGCGGCACCGGCTTGCCCGAGGCGACGGCCACCAGGTGGCTCCAGGCCCGCGGCACCACGGAGGCGGTGTTGTAGCCCCCGCCGCCGGTGGCGATCCAGCGGCCGTCGCAGTGCCGGGCCGCCAGCTCGGCGATGTCCAGCGCGTTTTGCCGCTGGGCGTCGATGGTCAGGCGCAGGTTGGACAAATCGTCGTCGCGGTGCCCGTCGCAGCCGTGCTGCGAGACGATGACCTCCGGGGCGAAGGCCGCTGCCAGCTGCGGGACGACCGCGTGGAAGGCGCGCAGCCAGGCGGCATCGGTGGTGCGCGCTGGCACCGCCACGTTCACCGCGGTGCCCTGCGCATCGGGCCCGCCGATCTCGTTGGCATACCCGGTGCCCGGGAACAGCGTCATCCCGGATTCGTGGATGGAAATGGTCATGACCCGCGGGTCGTTCCAGAAAATGGCCTGGGTCCCGTCCCCGTGGTGCGCGTCCACGTCGATGTACAGGACCTTTTTCACGCCGCCGTCCAGCAGTCGCTGGATCGCCAGGGCGGCGTCGTTGTAGATGCAAAAGCCGCTGGCCTTGGACGCGGAGGCATGGTGCATGCCGCCGCCGAAGTTCACCACGTGCAGGGCCCGCTCGCCCAGGATGGCCTCGGCGGCGGCCAGCGACCCCCCGGCCAGCCGGGCGCTGGCCTCGTGGATCCCGGCATAGGCGGGATTGTCCTCGGTGCCCAGCCCGCGGGCCTCGTCGGGCACCTCGGGATGGGCGCTGACCTCGTGGACCGCGGCGATGTAGGCCGGATCGTGCACCGCGGCCAGCTGCTCGTCGGTGGCGACTTCGGGCTCAACCAGAGTGAGGTTGGCACGGTCGAAGAGGCCCAGGTCCGCGCAGAGCCGGGCGGTGAGCTCGAGCCGGAGCGGGTGCATCGGATGGGTCTCGCTGAAGCGGTAGGCCATCATCTGCTCGCTCCAGATCACCTGGGTCGGGGGCACGGGCGCATTTACGGCAAACACACACTTAGGCTACGCGATCCGCCGGGCGGGTGTGTGCAAGGACACCTGTTCCTTCCGGCCGGACCGCCGCGAGGACGCCACCGGCGAACCCGGATGCGGGGATGCGTTTCCCCGCGCCGGGGCCCCGTGGCCGCGCGTCGCGCCGTTCCCCGGCGGAACCCGTGGCGGCATGGTTTATTGTGGGAGCTTGCGGGGCAGGGCTTCCGCACCGAAGATGTCCACGTCTTGGAGCCGAGCTATACACATGGGAACGCCTCCCTTTTCCGAACCAGCACGACGGGCCGGCGCCGAATCCGGCGCGCCGGCCAGATGGCGCACGCGCGTGGGCCAGTGGCGGGCGCTGGCCTCGGATTTCACCGTCCGCTCCCCC
Organism: Arthrobacter sp. C2; assembly: GCA_024207135.1. Classification (GTDB taxonomy): domain Bacteria; phylum Actinomycetota; class Actinomycetes; order Actinomycetales; family Micrococcaceae; genus Paeniglutamicibacter. Next base: position 1,852,219 of record CP042428.1, read on the forward strand.
GCCCGCCTGGCCCTGTTCACCTTCGTCATCGTCATCTCGCTGTTCACCTCCGTGCTGGCACTGCCGGTGTCCTCGGCAAACGGCGAACCCACTCCCTTCTACGACGCCCTGTTCACCGCGGTCTCCGCGGTCTGCGTCACCGGGCTCACCGTCGTCTCCACCGCCACCCACTGGTCCTTCTTCGGCCAGCTGGTGATGATCATCGCGGTGTTCGTCGGCGGCTTGGGCATCCTGACCCTGGCCTCGGTGCTCTCCCTGGCGGTGTCCAAGCGGCTGGGCGTGCGCGGTAAGCTGATGGCACAGAACTCCATGAACACCTCCGCGGCCTCCACCCTGGGCGAGGTCGGTTCGCTGCTGCGCATCGTGATCACCACCTCGGTCGCCATCGAGGTCGCACTGGCCCTGATGCTCATCCCGCGCTTCCTCATCCTGGGCGAGCCGGTGGGCGAGGCCGTGTGGCACGGGATCTTCTACTCCATCTCCTCCTTCAACAACGCCGGGTTCACCCCGCACTCCGACGGCCTGGTCCCCTACGAAACCGACCTGTGGATCCTGGTCCCGCTGATGCTCGGGGTCTTCCTGGGCTCGCTGGGATTCCCGGTGCTGATGGTGCTGCTGGCCCACCGCTTCAACACCCGCAAGTGGTCGCTGCATGCCAAGCTGACCCTGCTGGTCACCACGATGCTGCTGGTGGCCGGGGCGCTGCTGTGGGCGGCGGCCGAATGGACCAACCCCGACACCATCGGCTACATGTCCGACGGCGACAAGGTCATCCACTCGGTCTTCGCCTCGGTGATGACCCGCTCGGGCGGCTTTTCGCTGGTGGAGCAGGGCGAGATGCACCAGGTGACGATGCTGCTGTCCAACGCGCTGATGTTCGCCGGCGGCGGCTCGGCCTCCACGGCCGGCGGCATCAAGGTCACCACCATCGCGGTGATGTTCCTGGCGATCTTCGCCGAGGCCCGCGGCGACACCGACGTGCGCGCCTTCGGCCGGCGCATCCCCGAGGGCACCATGCGCGTGGCCATCTCGGTCATCGTGCTGGGCGCCACGCTGGTGATGCTGGCGACCGCCTCGCTGCTGGCGATTTCCGGCACCTCGCTCTCCCGGGCGCTGTTCGAGTCGATCTCGGCCTTCGCGACCGTGGGGCTGAGCACCAACCTGTCGGGAGAATTGCCGCCGGCGGGCAAGTACGTGCTCTCGGCACTGATGTTTGCCGGCCGAATCGGTACGATTACCCTGGCGGCGGCACTGACCCTGCGCCAACGCAACCAGCTCTACCACTTCCCCGAAGAGAGGCCCATCATTGGCTGAGAAGAACACGGACCACAACGCCCCGGTGCTGGTCATCGGGCTGGGCCGTTTTGGCGCCTCGGTGGCCGAGCAACTGGTCAAGCAGGGCCGCGAGGTCCTGGCCATCGAACGCAACCAGGAACTGGTGCAGAAGTGGGCCTCGGTGCTCACCCACGTGGTGGAGGCCGACGCGACCAACATCGACGCGCTGCGCCAGCTCGGCGCCCAGGAGTTCACCTCCGCCGTCGTGGGCGTGGGCACCTCCATCGAGTCCTCCGTGCTGATCACCGTGAACCTGGTGGACCTGGGCATCGAGCACCTGTGGGTCAAGGCCATCACGCCCTCGCACGGCAAGATCCTCACCCGCATCGGCGCCAACCACGTGATCTACCCGGAGGCAGACGCCGGGGTGCGCGCCGCGCACCTGGTCGGCGGGCGGATGCTGGACTTCATCGAGTTCGACGACGGCTTCGCGATCGTGAAGATGTTCCCGCCCAAGGAGACCCAGGGCTTCACGCTGGCCGAGTCCCAGGTGCGCTCCAAGTACGGGATCACCGTGGTGGGCGTGAAGTCCCCCGGCGAGGACTTCACCTACGCGCAGCCCGACACCAAGGTCACCCGGCGCGACGTGCTGATCGTCTCCGGGCACGTGGATCTGCTCGAGCGCTTCGCCGCCCGGCCCTAGGGGCCCCGGACAACGCAAAGTTCCCCCTTCCGCCGCGTGAAGACGCCACGGAAGGGGGAACTTATGTGCTTGCTAGGCCAGTTCCCGGGTGATCGCCGCGGCGCGTGCGGCGGCGGCCGCGGCCCCGCGGGCAACGATCCCCGCAAGGTCCTCCGCGTCGAAGACGGCCAGGGCCTGAACGGTGGTGCCGTTGGGGCTGGACACCCCCCGGCGCAGGGCGGAGGGGTCGGCCTGCGGGTCGACAAGCATCTTCCCGGCCCCGGCGACGGTGGCGCGGGCCAGGTCGGTGGCCAGCGCCGGATCCAGGCCCAGCTTGACCCCGGCAGCGGCCATGGCCTCGGCCAGGTAGAACGCATAGGCCGGCCCGGAGCCGCTGATCGCCGACACCGCGTCCTGCTGGGATTCGGGGACCACGTGGACCACCCCGGAACCGGCGAACAGGTCCACGACCGCGGCCAGCGCCGCCTCGGAGACGGTCTCCCCGGCGCTGAGCCCGACGGCGCCGACGCCCACCTTCAGCGGGGTGTTGGGCATGGAGCGCACCACCGGCTGGCCCGGGGCAAGGTGCGCGGCGATCATCTCGATGGTGATGGCCGCGGCCACCGAGACCACCACGGCGGTGGGCTTGAGCACGTCCCTGATCTCGTCGCAGAGGGCGGCGATGCCCACGGGCTTGACACCCAAAAAGACGATGTCTGCGTCCCGGGCGGCGGTGCGGTTGGCTTCCGGGTCCTGCTCCCCGACCAGGACCGTGACGCCGGTCTCGGCGCGCAGGTCGTGGGCCTTGGCATTGCTGCGCAGCGTCGCCACGATCGCCCCGGGGCTGTAGCCGGTGGCGATGATGCCGCGCAGCACCGCCCCGTTCATGGATCCGGTGCCCAGGAAGGCAAGTCTGTTGGCGGCCAGGTCGGAAGTCGAAAGCACGGAAGTCATGTGCCCATTGTTCCACGCCCGGCGGCCGGACCGGCCGGTTTGCCGGCGTGCGGCGGCTAGATCGAGTGGGTCCCCGAGGCGGCGCCCTCGTTGGCCGGGGCCAGGTGCCGCCGGGCGAACTCGAGGGTCTCGCCCAGCCAGGCCTCGCGCTCCCCGGCGCCCTTGGCCTTGCGCGTGGAGACCTCCACGGCCACCACCCCGTCCCAGGCCGAGTCGCGCAGGTACTCGATGGCCTCGATGACCGGCTGGGTGCCGCGGCCGGGCACCAGGTGCTCGTCCTTGCCGTTGTTCAGTCCGTCGCAAAGGTGCACGTGGGTCAGCCGCTGCCCCAAATCACGCATGGCCACCGCCGAGTCCATGTCGGCGATCGCCGAGTGCGAGAAGTCCCAGGTGACGAACTCGTAGGGTTCGGGGACCGGGTTCCAGTGCGGCAGGTACATCTTCGCCTCGCGGCCCCGGGCCCGCCACGGGTACATGTTCTCCACCGCGATCTTCACCCCATACTCCTCCATGATGCGGCGGATGCCGGTGGCGAACTCGGTGGCATAGGTGCCCTGCCAGCGGAACGGCGGGTGGGCGACCACGACGTCGCAGCCGACCTGCACGGCCATCGCGGCGGCGGATTCGATCTTGTTCCACGCGGTGCCCCAGACCTGCTGGGTCAGCAGCAGCGTGGGGGCGTGGATGGCCATCACCGGCTGCTCGTAGCGTTCGGCCAGCCGGTTCAGCGCCACCGCGTCCTGCGACACCTGGTTGCCGGTGACCAGCACCTCGACCCCGTCGTAGCCCAGGTCGTGGGACACCGCGAAGGCGTCGTGGACGTTCAGCGGGTATACCGAGGCGCTGGAAAGCGCCACCGGGATCGGGGCCTTGGCGCCCGTGCCTGACTCGACCATGGATCCTGTGCCCCTTTTCTTTCGCTACAGAGTCTTTCGCTACAGAACGTTGCTGCCCTGGGACATCGACAATACCGAGGATTGTCCCAGTGCTACCTCTCCGACACCCACGCTACTACTGAGCGGAGCGGTGGAGTCAAACAGGACGTGGTCGAACCTGCGCAGCATCAACCCCTCGCGCAGCGCCCACGGGCAGATCCGCAGGCTCTTGACCTTCAGCGCGTTCATCGCCTCCAGGGCGACGATGGCACCGGCCAGCAGCTGCGGGGCGCGGATCGCCGAGACCCCCGGAAGCTCGGCGCGTTCCTCCCAGTTCATCGCGGTGAGCCGGTTGGTCCAGACCTTCAGCGACTCGGCGCGCAGCACCCGCTTGACGTAGGGGCCCTCCGCGGACGGGGCGGCCCCGGTGATCCGGGCCAGCGACCTGAAGGTCTTCGAGGTCCCGGTGACCATCGTCGGCTTGCCGAACTGGCGCAGCTCGGCCACCGGCTCGGCGAGCACCTCGCGCACGTGGTGGCGCAGCGCCTTGACGTCCTTGATCGAGGGCGGGTCGGCCTCCAGCCAGTCGCGGGTCAGCCGTCCGGCCCCCAGCGGCACCGAGTGGGCCACGGTGGGGAACTCGTCCTGGCCCATGGCCAGCTCGAAGGAGCCGCCGCCCATGTCCAGGTTCAGCAGCGAATCCGAGCTCCAGCCGAACCAGCGGCGCACCGCGTAGTACGTCATCCCGGCCTCCTGCTCGCCGGTCAGCTCGGTCAGCCTCACGCCCGTCTCGGCCACGACCCGGGCCAGGACGGCCTCGCCGTTGGCCGATTCGCGGATCGCCGAGGTGCAGAAGGCCAACAGGTCCTCCGCGTGGTGGTTGATCGCGAATTGCGCCGCCTCGTGCACGAAATCCAGCAGCTCGTCCTGGCCCTCGGGGGTGATGGCCCCGTGCTCGTCCAGGTAGGCCACCAGCGAGAGCGGGCGCTTGTGCGAGGCGAAGGGCACCGGCCGGGCGCCCGGATATGCGTCGACCAGCAACAGGTGAACGGTGTTCGACCCGATATCCAGTACGCCCAGCCTCATGGTGTCATCCTCATGTGTGTGGCCCCTCGCCGCGTGCGGCTAGTTGCCGGTCTTCTTGGCCGCCGGTTTTTTGGCCGCGGCCTTTTTCGCCGGGGCCTTCTTGGCCGGTGCCTTCTTCGCCGGGGCCTTGGCCGCGGAGGTCCGCTTGACCGGTCCGCGGGCGCGCTTGTCCGCGAGCAGCTCGATGGCCTTCTCCCGGGTCAGCTCCTCCAGGGTGGTGTCGCGCGGGATCGTGATGTTGGTGACCCCGTCGGTGATGTAGGCCCCGAAGCGTCCCTCCTTGACCACGATATTCTTCTCCGAGACCGGGTCCACGCCGAACTCGGCCAGCGGCGGCACCGCGGCACGGGCGCCGCGGACCTTGGGCTGCGAGTAGATCTCCAGCGCCTCTTCGAGGGTGATCGTGAAGATCTCCTCCTCGGAGCCGATGGAGCGCGAATCGGTGCCCTTCTTCAGGTAGGGCCCGAAGCGGCCGTTCTGCACGGTGATCTCCACGCCCTCGGCGTCGACGCCCAGCACGCGCGGCAGCGAGATCAGCCGCAGCGCCTCCTCGAGCGTGACGGTTTCCACGGTCATCGACTTGAACAGCGAACCGGTTCGCGGCTTGGCCTTGACCGGCTTCTTCGGCGGCTTGGGCTTGCCGTTCTTGTAGTACTCCACCGGCATCGCCGCCAGTTCCTCGGCCGTGGGCTCCACGATGACCTCGGTGACGTAGGCGCCGTAGCGCCCGTCCTTGGCCACGATGGTGCGCCCGGTCTCCGGGTCGGTGCCCAGCACCCGCTCCGAAGGGCCCTGGGTCTCCATCAGCTCGATGGCCTTCTCGGCGGTGAGCTCGTCCGGGGCCAGGTCCTCGGGCACGTTGGCCCGCTGCGGGTCGGTGCCCTCGGGGGCGTCGGCCGGCAGCGGCTTTTCCAGGTACGGGCCGAACTTGCCCACGCGCAGCACGATGCCCGGGGCGATCTCGATGGAGTTGATGGCCCGCGCGTCGATGTCGCCGAGGTTGTTGACCACCGATTCCAGGCCGACCTGCCCGGTCTCGGGCGAGCCGAAGTAGAAGTCCTTGAGCCAGGCGGTGCGGCCCTTCTGGCCGTGGGCGATCTCGTCCAGGTCGTCTTCGAGGCGCGCGGTGAAGTCGTAGTCGACGTACTTGCCGAAGTGCTCCTCCAGCAGGCGGATCACGGAGAACGCGATCCAGCTGGGCACCAGGGCGCCGCCGCGCTTGGTGACGTAGCCGCGGTCCATGATGGTGGAGATGGTCGGCGCGAAGGTCGAGGGGCGCCCGATCTCCCGGGCCTCGAGCTCCGCGACGATCGAGGCCTCGGTGTAGCGTGCCGGCGGGGACGTGGTGTGCCCGATGGCGTCGATGCCGGTTCCGGCCAGCGCGTCGGCGACCTTCAGCTGCGGCAGGCGCGCCTCCTCGGCGGCCTCCGCGGCCTCGGCCTCGCGGGCGGCGTCGCGGCCCTCCTCGTAGGCTGCCATGAACCCGCGGAAGGTGATCACGGTGCCGGAGGCGGAGAATTCCGCGACCTGCCCGGTGGTGGATTCCCCGGCCAGCTTGATGGTGGCGGTGAAGCCCTTGGCGTCGGCCATTTGCGAGGCGACGGTCCGCTTCCAGATCAGCTCGTAGAGCTTGAACTCGTCGCCCGAAAGCTGGGCGCGCACGGTGGCGGGGCGGCGGAAGGAGTCGCCGGCCGGGCGGATGGCCTCGTGGGCCTCCTGCGCGGCGCCGGACTTGGCCTTGTAGAGCCGCGGGGAGGCCGGCACGGATTCGGATCCGTAGAGTTCGGCGGCCTGCTTGCGGGCGGCGTTGACCGCCTCGTTGGACAGGAACACCGAGTCGGTACGCATGTAGGTGATGTAGCCGTTTTCATACAGGCGCTGGGCGACCTGCATGGTGGACTTCGAGCTCCAGCGCAGCTTGCGGCTTGCTTCCTGCTGCAGCGTCGAGGTGGTGAACGGTGCGGCCGGGCGGCGGGTGTAGGGCTTCTCGTCGACGTTGGTGACGGCGAAGTCCGCATCGGCCAAACCGGCGGCCAGGGCCTGGGCCTTGGCCTCGTCCAGGTGCGCGACGGAGCCGGTCTTGGGGGTCTTCAGCTCGCCGCGGTCGGTGAAGTCGCGGCCGGTGGCCACCCGTGCCCCGTCGACGGAGGAGAGCTTCGCGCCGAAGGATTCGCCGTTGGCGGTGGCGAAGGTGCCGGTCAAGTCCCAGTAGGAGGCGCTGCGGAAGGCCATGCGTTCGCGTTCGCGCTCGACGACCAGGCGGGTTGCCACCGACTGCACGCGTCCGGCCGACAGGCCGCGGGCCACCTTGCGCCAGAGCACCGGGGAAATCTCGTAGCCGTAGAGGCGGTCGAGCACGCGGCGGGTTTCCTGGGCGTTGACCAGGTCGGTGTCCAGCTCCCGGATGTTCTCCATGGCACGGTTGATGCCCTCTTGGGTGATCTCGGTGAACGCCATGCGGTAGACCGGGACCTTGGGCTTGAGCACCTCGAGCAGGTGCCACGCGATGGCTTCGCCTTCGCGGTCCGCATCTGTTGCCAGATAGAGCGCGTCGGCGCCCTTGAGCTTGGCCTTGAGTTCGGCAACGCGCTTTTTCTTGTCCGGGTACACGACGTAGTAGGGGTCGAAGTCGTTCTCGACGTCCACGGCGAACTTGCCGTAGGGCCCCTTCTTCATCTCCGCGGGCAGATCGGCGGGTTGCGCCAAATCGCGGATATGCCCCACCGAGGCGTCGACTTCAAAGCCCTCGCCCAGGTACTTGGCGATGGACTTGCTTTTAGCCGGGGACTCCACGATCACGAGCTTCATTCCGGTCTTTTCCTTGGCCTTGGCGGGCACAACACTCCTATTAGCAACCAGTGGTGCACCAAAGTGGGCGCACAGCACATTCCCTGCTCTAGGTTAGCCGTATTTTTGCGCCCGACGGCAAGCAGGGACCACGGGACCCCGTTTTCCCGCCCGAGCCGCTTGGTGTCAGCGGACCTGGCCGTCACGGATTTCGGGCAGGAAGGAAAGCATGTAGTAGAGCCGTTCCCCGTCCACGCCGCGGGCCTCCGGTTCGGCCAGGGCCTCGTATTCGTAGAGCAGGTCGTAGACCTTGGCGATGAAATCCTTGCGCTGGGATTCCGAGAGGAAGACCACCCCGGTGGTCAGCACCGGGGCGCGGTCCGGCTCCGGCTCCTTGCCTTCCTTGCGTTCTTTGTCACGACGGGCGATCTCCGCGGAGAGCCGTTCGCGGAACGCGTTGAGCTGCACATTCAGGTAGGCATTCTTCGCGGAGGTCGAATCCGAGAGCGATCCGAGCACGAGCTGGCTGCCGGCCGCTTTCCACCGGCGTTCACGTCCGTCGCCCTCGCTGGCGGCGCGGACCACGTAGCCGTATTTCTCCAGGGCGCGCAGGTGGTAGCTCATGGCGCTGGGCGTGAGTTCGCAGCGCGTGGCCAGCTCGGTGGCGGTGCGGGTTGACTGCGAGGCGAAGAGTTCCTCGAGCACCGTCAACCGCGCCTCGTGGGCGAGTGCCCGGATGGCTTGCGGGTCGCTGATGGACACCGGCTGGGGCGGCGCCGGTGACAGGCCAGGGTTGCTGGCACCCGGTCCCGGGGAAGTGTTCTGGCTCATATAAAAAAACTTTAGCGGTTGTTTCGCATCTCCAAAAGGAAGCCACGCTTAATGAGCCGAACAACCCCTTCATAAAGCCTTGCGGAAAACTCCGAATCGTCTGGGGCAATCAGCGACTCCAACGCACCGACTAGGGACGATACGTCCAGGTCCCCGTCGCAGGCGGAAACGAAGCCGGCCAGGGCGGTGTCAAGTATTTCGGTCCGCCGCAATCCGGCACCTTGGCGTAACAAGATCACCCCGGGATGCTCGGCACCCGGACGCTGGTGGCGTTCCTCGGTGACGTCCTCCGCCACCACCAGGTGGAGCGCACCCACGTCGCGCGACTCCAGCTCGTCGGCCACGGCGATGTCGCGGGCCAGGTACGGGCCGACGGGTTGCTCAATGGGGTAGCCGATGGACTCGAAGAGCCTCCCGAATCCGGCGCTTCCGGCCGCCGGGCGGCGCAGCCACACCATGCCGAAGCCGATGGCTGCGACATTGCGCGAGGCGAAGTCATCCAGGTACGCGCCGTACTGCAGGGCGAACTCCTGTGCGTCCCGCCCCTGCGAGGCGTCGCGCAGCCAGGTCTCGGCGTACTGCGTGGGGCTGACCGCTTCGCGCTGGATGAACCAGGCCTCGGTGTCCCCGGTGAGCCAGGAGCGCGGGCCGTCGCTCCATTCCGGGTCCTCCCCCGCGGATGCCGCGGCGGTGATTTCCCAGTTGGCGAGCATCTGCGCGCTGCCTCCGGGGTTCAGGATCCCGGGGATCGAACGCACCAGGGTCTCCACCAGGGTGTCCCCGGGCATCCCGCCGTCGCGGTAGGTGAAGCGCTCGGCGTCGTCTTGGCCCTCGAGGCGCGGGGTGATGACGAACGGCGGGTTGGAAACCACCAGGTCGAAGCGCTCCCCCGCCACCGGCTCAAGCAGGGAGCCCAGGCGCAGCTCGACGCGCTCGGCCAGGTTCGCCGGGTCCAGGTCCAGGGCCGCGTGGTTCAGCAGCAGGTTGAAGCGGGTGAAGCCCAGGGCGCGGGCCGAGATGTCGGTGGCGACGACCTTGCGGGCGTGGGACAGCAGGTGGAACGCCTGGATCCCGCAGCCGGTGCCCAGGTCCAGGGCGGTGTCCACCTGCGGGCGGATGGTGGTCTGGGCCAGGGTCAGCGACGCCTGGCCGATGCCCAGCACGTGGTCGTGGCGCAGCACCCCCGGGCGCTGGTGGGCCCCGAGGTCGCTGGCGACCCAGAGCTCTGCGTCGGCATCCGAGGCGTGCGGGCGCAGGTCGATTTTCGCCCGCCACCGTCCCCGGCCTTCGTCGGACGGTTCGATGGCATCGAGCCGCAGCAGCCCGTCGACGCCAGTGGCTTCGAATGCGGCGGCGACCTCGTCATGTCCGGCATCGGCGCCCAGCATGAACAGCCCGAGCATGGTCCCCAGCGCGCCGGGCTCCGGCCTCGAGGAGATGCGGCGCAGTGCAGGGACGAGCGCATCGCGCATCAGCGCCTCGTGGGCGACCTCGCCCAGGAAGCCGGTGATTGACTCGTGCCCGTATCCGGCCGCCCGCAGGTCGGCGGCAAACCGGTCCAGGAGCGCGACATCGTCGCTGCGGGGGGCATCGGGAACCTGGGCAAAATCAATGGTGGAAGTCACGCCTCACAGTCTATCGACGTCGCTCAAACCGGGTAGCGCCTTGCCTATGATGGAACCCATGATTGAAGTCACCACCACGCACCTGCAGCAGCTCTCCCCCGACGAGCTGATCCCCTCCGGGCGGGCCCTGCCTGCCGGGGCGAGGATCGAACGCGTCGAGGCCATCACCCCGGAGTTCAGCAAGTTCCTCTACCGGGGAGTGGGCAGCGGATGGAACTGGGCCGACCGCCTGGCCCTGACCCGCACCGAGTGGGAAGCGCTGTTGCTGGCCCCGGGCACCGAAACCCATGTGCTTTACGTTGACGGGGCACCGGGCGGATACATCGAGCTGGTGGGTCGCTCCGAGGGTGCGGCGACCGAGGTCGAGATCATGTACTTCGGCTTGTTCCCCCATTGCATCGGCCAGGGCCTGGGCGGCACGTTGCTGACCGAGGGAATTTCCCGGGCGTGGGACCTGGATACACGCTTCGAAGGCTTCGCCCCGGTGTCCCGGGTTTGGGTGCACACCTGCACCCTGGACGGCCCGGCGGCCATCGCCAACTACGAGGCCCGCGGCCTGCGTGTTTTCCACATGGAACACGAAATGATCTCCCCCGGGGACGGTGCCGTCGGCATGTGGCCGGCCGAATCCGCCAACTCATGATCCCCAAAATATAAGTTAAATACCTATTTTTTGGACGATGTTGTGTCTGGCTGGCCCGCACCGCCGGCCGCGAGAATGCCCCGGCGGTGCTGTGGCCGTGGCCGGCAACGGGACTCCTGGCGGCAACCGCTGTCTTCCTGTCCGCCGAAGCAGGTACGCCCTGTTCCGGAACCCCTGCCGCGCAATGGCTGACCACCACCGCGCCCGCGTGGATCCGCAACTATCCCCGGAGCAGCTGGCCATGGTGTTTGCCGTGGGCCTTTTCCTGGTTGAAAGCGCCAACATCGTGGTGCGCAGCGCCCTGCACCCGGGGCCCATGCAGCCGCGCACGGTGCGCGCCGAAGCCACCCGACCCCTTCCTGGCCTGCGCGGTGGCCGGCTCATTGGGCTGGCCGTGGTCGGCGTCGCCCTGATCGTGCTGGCTGGAAAGGGCTACCCCCGCCTTGTGCCTTCCGGTGCCGGTCGTCCCCGAAACCAGTCCCGGAAAAATAGTTATCCACAGATTCCCGGATCCGACCCCGCGGCTCCCGGGTTCGGCGCATGCTGGTGGACATGGAAGCAACCCGGTTCATCGAACTCGCCGCGGGCACCCGCGGCGCCCCGGGACACCACGTGTCCCCGGACGATGAACTGCGCGCCCTGCTTGAGGCCCAGGCGCTGGTCAGGGACCTGGGCCGCAGCATTGCCGCGCGCACCAAGTCCCCCGTGCAGGCGGTGCTGTTCGCCCAGCTGGCCGAGGATGCGCACCGCACCGCAGTCCACACCCAGCTGCTGGCCGCCGACACCGCACGCCGCACCCTGGCCCACGAGCTCCCCCAAGAAGCCTTCACCAAGATCACCGAGATCCACGACGACCCGGTTCCCTACGTGGAGGGGTCGGTGCTCTTGCCGGCGGACCCGGCCACGGTCCCGACCGGGCGGCCGGTCTTCAAGGACACCACCGCGATGCTCACTGGTTTGCTGCACATCAGCTTCTTCGCGGCCCGCGAACGGATGCGGTCGATCGATCGGCTGCTGCCGGGCACCGACCTCAACGGGGTTACGACCCCGCCGAAGTTCCCGGTGCTGGCAGGGGACCTGGCCGACGGGACCGCCGACCCCGGCCAGATCGGGGCCGCGGCGCGAAAACTGGAGGAACTCGCCCCGCACATCAGCCAGCGCCCCGAACCGGCCCGCTTGGCAGGGGAGCTGGAGCACCAGGTCGCCGAGTCCGTCCGCCGGGAGGACCCCCGCACCACCGCGAAGCTGCTGGCCGGGATACAAGCCACCCTCGAGCAGGACATTGCCGAGGTTCCGGAGGAATTGCTGCGGGCAAAGACCGGGCTGTTCTACCGCGGCACCACCGGCGGTATCGGCGAGTTCCTGCTGCGCACCATGCCGCGGGACACCGAAGCCCTGCTCGCACTGTGCGCCAGCACCGACAACCCGAAGACCAAGGCCGGCGACCGCGACGGGCTGCTCGCCCAGGCCTTGGCCTCCACCTCGACTACGGGAACGGGTGCAGTCGCTCCGGCCACGACAAGCGAGGCCGGAACCAACGGTTCCAACGGTTCCAACGGTTCCAACGGCCAGCCGGGCACACCCGACCAGGCCGGCACAGGCTCCGGATTCCCGGATTTCCTCACCGACCCCGCCACCGGCGCCCCGCTCACCGACCCGGACACCATCCGGAAGCTCTCACTGGACCCCGAGGGCCCGGGCATCGTCGGCAACCTGTTCACCGCAAACGGCACCGGCAGCGACGCGGGCACCCGGAACGGGCTATTCGACCCGGAAACCATGAACTCCACCGCCTATGGAGGCGACGGACTCACCCCGCCCCAACGACACCTGCAGGGACTGCTCAACCTCATCCGGGCGGCGGGCCAACCACGCACCGGGAAGAAGACCATCGGCCTGCCCTCCCCGACGACCTTCATCATTGCGACCCTGGACGAACTGCGCGGATTGGCCGATACCCACGGCATCACCAGCCATGGCCAAAAACTGACCCCGGCGGAACTGCGCCAGGCCTTGTGCAACGGCGGAGCCGTGCCCATGACCCTCAACGGAAAGTCCCGGATCCTGGACCTCGGCCAGGAGGAACGCTTCTTCCCCGACTACATGCGCGAGGCCATCATTGCACTCTACGGGGGATGCATCATGCCCGGCTGCACGGTTCCACCCGAATACCTCGAGATCCACCACTATGATTTCTACGCCGACGGCGGCAGGACCGCGATCCACCTCGGAGCCCCGTTCTGCCCCGACGCCCATCACGGCATACATTCCGGGCTCTTCCAGGTCATCCGCGACGACGACGGGCTCTTCTCCGTCATCTTGCCCAAGTTCATGGATCCCGAGCAAAAACCGCGGCGCAACACCTACTGGCGCACCCCCGAACCACGCCTTTTCTGAGCGCTGGTGCCGGCCGGACGTCGCGCCGCGGATCAATCGCCAACCAGCCGACGGCCGGCATGCGGGTACGAAAAGGCGGTCCACCCCGGCACTTGGCCGGAAGGGGACCGCGCAGGCCCGATCTTCAAGGAAATTGCGGCCCGAGGCATTGCGGTCCCCTATCCCAGGGGACATGCCGTGCTAGGCCTTGAGCAGGTCGGTGGCTTCCGCGACGCAGTCGGGGCACTGGCGCAGTTCGTCGGTCGCGGCGCATTCGGCGCAGAAGAGCCGCAGGTTCCGGCAGGAGAGGTTCGAGCAGTTCTCGAACTTGTTCGTCGGGGCCTCGCAGCACACGCATTTTCCGATGGTCACTGCGTCTTCGCTGAATTCCATATGCATGCGCTTGTCGAAGACATACAGTGATCCTTCCCACAGCCCCTTGTCGCCGTAGGTTTCCCCGTAGCGGACGATGCCGCCCTGCATCTGGTAGACCTCGGTGAAACCGCGCTTGACCATGAGCGCCGAGAGAACCTCGCAGCGGATGCCGCCCGTGCAATAGGTGACGATCGGCTGGTCCTTCATCCCGTCGTACTTGCCCGATTCGATCTCTGCGATGAAATCGTGGGTGGTTTCGACCTCCGGCACGATCGCGTTCTTGAACTTGCCGATCTGCGCCTCAAAGGCGTTGCGGCCGTCGAAGAACAGGACCTCCTGGCCCGCGGCCTTTTTCGACTCCACCAGCTCGTGCAGGGCCTCGGGCTTGAGGTGGACACCGCCGCCCACCACGCCGTTTTCATCGACTTCCAGCTCGCCGGGGGCCCCAAAGGAAACCACTTCGTCACGGACCTTGACCGAAATCCGGGGGAAGTCCTCGGCAGAGCCTTCCGACCACTTGATGTCCATTTTCTTGAACGCCGGATACTCCCGGGTGGCCTTCACATACTTCTTGACTTCCTTGATGCCACCCCCGACCGTGCCGTTGATGCCGTCCTTGGAGATGATGATGCGGCCACGCAGACCCCACCTCTCCAGAAGGGCACGCTGCCAGAGGCGCACGGCCTCGGGATCGGCCAGCGGGACAAAGGCGTAATACAAGACAATTCGGTTCTGCGACACGCTCTTAAGGGTATGGCCTAAAACCCGTTAGGCGCACGTGAGGTGGCAGTGATCACCTGGTTAACGCAGTGTTTCAAGCTTGCAACAGTTCCCCCAAATGGACGCCAAGTAGGCAGGACACGGGGTAGGGTCGGAACATGGGATCTACTGCAAGCGATGAATTAATCGGTACATGGGTATCTGGCTGGGCCGGTGCACGAGGCTACGAGAGCAGGCACGAGGGCCGCGTCCATGCAGCCCTGCGCCATGACACGTCGGGTGACTGGGAATATGTCATTTACGAGCCTTCCAACGAGGAATTAGTGGCCGTCGCGGAGACGCTGCACAAGCATCCCAAGCGTCGACTGACGGCGTTTGCCGACGAGACTTCGACCCTGATCGAGGCCGCCCGGGCGGCGGGGCTCAATGTACTTAATTCCGACGAGGTCCTGATGGTCACGGCGATGGGCGGCCACGATGTCGAGGAACCGCGTCCGACCGATGGCTTCGCCTTCCAGATCGAACGCGACCAGACGCACGCCTACGTGTCCATCCACCCGGTCGACGACCCGGAGGTCGTTGCGGCCAGCGGCCACGTTTCCGCCGTCAACGGCTACGCCATCTTCGACCGCATCATCACGGCCCCGGAATTCCGGCGCCGCGGCCTGGGCAGCCTGACCATGCGCGCCCTGGTCTCCCTGGCCCTGGAACACGACGTCGAGGAAGGCCTGCTGATCGCCAGCATCGACGGGCAGCAGCTGTACAAGTCCCTGGGCTGGACCAACCTGGGCAACGTCGTACTTTTTGAAGGCAAGCAGGAAGCCTAAGCGGCCTCCGGCACCTCGAAGTGGTGGGTCTCGCGGATGCGAGGCCCACCACTTTCTTGTTCACGTGGCCACGGGCCTGTGCCCGGTGATGCCACAATGAAGCGGTGAACGCATACTCGGAACAGATCGCCTTGCTGGGCCACGGGCCAACTCCCCAAGCGCTGCTCCATTCCCGGATCATCGAGGCCAGGGACGCGCTGCCCGGCCCCTGGCCCGACTGGGTGCACCCCGAAGTGCGAACCGCCTTCGAACGCACGGGCGTGGCCTCCCCGTGGCTGCACCAGGTGCAGGCCGCCAACCTGGCCCACGAGGGCAGCAACATCATCGTGGCCACCGGCACCGCTTCGGGCAAGTCGCTGGCCTACCAGCTTCCGGCCCTGAACGCGATCCACACGTCGGCCTTGCAGAACCAGGCCAGCCTGGTTCCCAACGACGCCACGGTGCTCTACCTGGCACCCACCAAGGCGCTGGCCGCCGACCAGCTCAAGGCGATCGAGGGCTACCGGCTGCCCACCGTGCGGGCTGCCGGCTACGACGGGGACACCGAGGTCTCGGCCCGGCGCTGGATCCGCGACCACTCGAACTTCATCCTCTCCAACCCCGACATGCTGCACTTCGGGATCCTGCCCAACCACACCTGGTGGGCGCGGGTGCTGCGCCGGCTGAAATTCGTGGTCATCGACGAAGCCCACTCCTACCGCGGGGTCTTCGGCTCCAACATCGCCAACCTACTGCGGCGCTTGCGCCGGATCTGCGCGCACTACGGGGCCAACCCGGTGTTCATCGGCGCCTCGGCCACCAGCGCCGACCCGGCAGCCTCCTTCTCCAGGCTCATCGGCGCCCCGGCCACGCAGGTCACCAACGACTTCTCCCCCAAGGGCTCGGTGACCGTTGCGCTGTGGGAGCCGCCGCTGACCGAGCTGCACGGGGAAAACGGCGCACCGACCCGGCGCACCGTGATCGCCGAGACCTCGAACCTGCTGGCCAACCTGGTCTGCTCCCACGTGCGGACCCTGGCGTTCATCAAATCGCGCCGCGGGGCCGAAACCATCGCCACCATCACCCGCTCGATGGTCGACCAGGTCCATCCCTCGCTGCCCGACCGGGTGGCCGCCTACCGCTCCGGCTACCTTCCCTCCGAGCGCCGGGAGCTGGAGAATGCGTTGCGCGACGGAACCCTGCTGGGGGTCGCGTCCACCTCGGCGCTGGAACTGGGCATCGACGTG
This sequence comes from Arthrobacter sp. C2, assembly GCA_024207135.1. Classification (GTDB taxonomy): domain Bacteria; phylum Actinomycetota; class Actinomycetes; order Actinomycetales; family Micrococcaceae; genus Paeniglutamicibacter. The sequence continues at coordinate 1,868,501 of CP042428.1, forward strand.
GCCGGGCTCGACGCGGTGCTGGTCGCCGGCTGGCCCGGGACCCGGGCCTCGTTCTTCCAGCAGATCGGGCGGGCCGGGCGCGCCGGGCAGGATTCGCTGGCGGTGCTGGTGGCCAGCGACGACCCGCTGGACACCTACCTGGTCAACCACCCCGAGGCGATCTTCGAGGCCGGCGTCGAGGCCACCGTCTTCGACCCGGAAAACCCCTATGTGCTCTCCGGGCACCTCTGCGCCGCAGCCGAGGAACTCCCGCTGCGCGCCGAAGACCTAGCGGCCTTCGGGCCCAGCGCCCACGGGTTGCTGGACTCGCTGGTGGAGCGCGGGTTCCTGCGCCGCCGCCCGGCCGGCTGGTTCTGGACGCACCCCGAGCACGCGGCCTCCATGGTGAAGCTGCGCGGCGACGGCGGCGGGCCGGTGAGCATCATCGAGTCCGACACCGGCGCGCTGCTGGGCACCATGGATTCCCCGCAGACGCACTACCAGGCGCACGACGGGGCCATCTACGTGCACCAGGGCGCCACCTATGTGGTCGACGAGCTGAACGAAACCGACCACTGCGTCATGGTCACCCGCGCCAACCCGGACTTCTACACCCAGGCCCGGGACATCACCACGGTCGAGGTCGTCACCAACGACCGCGCGGTGGCGTGGGGGCCGATCACCGCGAACTTCGGCGACGTGGTGGTGACCACCCAGGTGGTGTCATTCCAGCGCAAGTCGGTGATGAGCAACGAGATCCTCTCCGAGGAGCCGCTGGCGCTGGAGGCCCGGGACCTGCACACCAAGTCGGTGTGGTTCACCATCCCCGAGACCCGGCTGCTGGCCGCCGGGATCACCCCGGAGGAATTCCCCGGGTCGCTGCATGCGGCCGAACACGCGGCCATCGGGCTGTTGCCGCTGGTGGCCTCCAGCGACAGGTGGGACATCGGCGGGGTGTCCACGGCGCTGCACATGGATACCGGGATGCCGACGATTTTCGTGTACGACGGACACCCGGGCGGTGCAGGTTTCGCCGAGCGCGGCTTCGACGCGGCGCGCACTTGGCTGGGTGCCACCCGGGACGCGATTGCCGCCTGCGAATGCGCCAGCGGTTGCCCCTCCTGCGTGCAGTCTCCCAAGTGCGGGAACAAGAACAACCCGCTGGACAAGGCCGGGGCCGTGCGCCTGCTTTCCGCGATCCTGGCCGAAGCGCAACAGGCGGCCGGGCCGCTCCCGCTGGGATAGCCGGCCCGGCCGCCCGGGTTGCCCGCCGCGCTGGTCACTCGCCGCGCCAGGGTTGCGGCGGCGGCCCGGCCCGGGCCACCGACTGCGCCCGGGTCAGCGGCGGCAGCCAGCCCACCGGGGACACCGGCACCTGGACCCGCACCGTCACGACCTGGCCGCCAGGGCCCTGGCGCGTGCAGCCGGCCAAGGTTGCCTCGTTCGCCGCGGCGGTTGCGGCGGCGACGGCGCACGGGTCCCCGGGCAGCAGCTGGCGGGCGGCGTCCGCGGCGGCCAGTGCCGCCAGGTCCGCCGCCGTGCCCGCCTTGGCCCCGGCGTTGGAGACCGCGGTGAACATCAGCACCACCACCAGCCCCAGCGCTGCCACGCACACCACCGCGAGCATCAGCACGGTGCCGCTGCCGCGTTGGCGCCGCTCCGGGGAATGGCTCGGGCAATGGCCCGCGAACGTGGCCGGGTGCCTGTCAATCGCCGGTTCCGGGGCCGGGCGCGTGTGGGCGCCGGGGGGCGGGCTCATGGTTGCTGCTCCGTGCGTGCGTTGGCTTCGGCCCGCAATTCGATGGCCCCGAGCAGCGGCAGGTCCACCGCGGCGCGGACGACCACGTGCCCGTAGCCGCCGGATTCACCGGTGCTCACGCTGATCCGTTCACCGGCAATGCGGTGGGCGGTGCCGACGGCCTCGGATGCCGAGGTCCCGCGGGCCAGTTCCCGGGCCGCGGCACTTGCCGCCTGCTGGATGCGGACCTGCTGGCCGCCCACGGCACCGGCCCCGGCGACGACGGCCAGCAAGATGGCCACCGCGGGCAGCAGCACCGCCACCTCGGCGGTGGCGGAACCTGCTTGCGATTCCCTGGCCATGGCGCGCCTGCCTCCGGCTAGAAGGACAGGGCCTGGCGGATCAGGCCCATCAGCAATCCGCGCACGTCCCCGCTGGAGAGGATGCTCACCAGCAGCCCGGCGAAGGCCACCGCGGCCAGGGTGACGATGGCGAATTCGGCTGTGGTGCTGCCTTCCTCGTCGGCCGGCGCCAACGGTGCCTGTTCGGCGTCCAGATGCAGGTCGATGTGTCCGGGTGCGGCATCGGTCAGGTGGTTGTCCATGGTTTTGTCCTTTGTTCGGTCGTGGTGAGGTTGCTCCTGGAACAGCGGATTTCCCGCGTGCCGCCACGAGGGTGTGGCGTGCGGATCCCACTTCGAGTGTGGGGGTCACCCTCCGGGCGCTTCGCCGGGGAAGATGCGGGCTGGGGATAACCGGCGGCGGACGGCCTGGGCGGCAGGTGCGCTGTCCGCGAGGCGGTGCCGGAAGGTGCGGGGAAGCTAGAAGCGCGGGAGCAGGGAGATCACCACGGGCACCACGCCGAGGCAGATGAAGGCCGGAAGCGCGCAGAGCCCCAGCGGAATCACCAGCTTGATGCCGAACTCGGCGCCGCGGGCCTCGGCCTCCCGGACCCCGCGCTTGCGGGCGGAGGCCGCGGCCGATCGCAGCAGGGCAGCGGCCGGGGCGCCGGAGAGCCGGGTGAGGCGCAGCGCCTGTTCCAGTTCGCGCGCCGGCCCGGCACCCTGGCCCCAGGCCCGTTCCCATCCGACGTTCAGGTCCAGGGCGCGGGAGACCAGCAGCAGCGAGGCGTAGCCCGGGACGGTGGTGCCGACGATGCGCAGCACCGAGCGGATCGGCAGCCCGGATTCGAGCAGCGTGGCACACATTTCCAGCACCAGCGGCAGTGGTTCCGCGGGGCCTTCGGCACCGGCACCGGCATCGGGACCGGCATCCGCACGGTCCAAGTCCGGCGTGCCGTTGCGCCGCAGGAGAGCGGACGGGGTCCGGACCCGGGACGGGCCCTGCGGCAGGGACCCGGAGCCGGTGAAAACCCACACCGCGGCACCCGCCAGGAGCACCGCGAGAAGTGCGGGAATCACGAGGGCACCTTGTTGGTGATGGCCCGCAGCATCCTGCCGCACCACCAGCGGTTGCCCAGCCACAGGCAGGCACCTGCCACCAGCGCGATGCGGCCGGCGGGATGCGTGGTGAGGACCGCCAGCGGGTTGATGCCCAGCAGCTGTCCCAGGCCCAGCCCGATGCCGGGCAGGAAGGTCAGCAGCCTGCTGGTGGCACGCGGTCCGGCGAGCGCGGAGTGCAGGGCCCGATGCATGTCGGCGGCGGTTTCCGCGTCTTCGGCGAGGGTGTCGAGCAGTTCGGCCAGGGCCGCGCCTGATTCCTCGCAGATCGCCAGGCACCAGGCCAGGCGCGTCCACAGCCGCCGGTTGCCCAGGTGGGCGGCGGCGTGGGCGGCCAGGCCCTGCTGCAGTGTTCCGCCGGTGTGCACCTGGGCCAGGGCGCGGCTCGCCCCGGAGTAAAGGTCGATGGCGGTGCGGGTCGACCCCCGGGCCCAGAGCTCGGCCAGCAGCCCGAAAGCGGCAGCCGGGCCGGTGCCGGCACGCAGCAGCGCGGCGAGCTGGCGCAGGAACTTCGCGTATTCCTCGGTGTCGGCCGCGTGGTCGGTGCGTTCGCGGCGGAGGGTGCGGCGCGCTGGCCGTCGGGCGAAGGCATCGTGCGGCAGGCTTCCCGGGTGGCCGGGCGGCATCGGGAGCCGGTGGCCCCCGGCGTTCCCGCCGCCGAGCCACAGCCAGGCGGCGGCGCCAGCCAGCAGCACGGCCAGGGCGGCGAGCGCCGCGAGGGCCGCGCTCACCACGGGCTCGTTTCCCCGGCGGATTCCAGCCGGGAGCGGAACCAGGCCAGGGTTCCAGGATCGCAGGTGCCGGATTCGTGGATCAGCCGCACCGCCAGCGTCCCGGCATCGGTGAGAACCAGCCGGCCGAGCTGGACCGGCCCCCTGGCCCCGGTGGCAGGGTCGCGCCGCACATGGATCAGCACATCCAGGGCGCTGGCCGCCTGCAGCGCGGTGGCCGCGGCGTCCATCGACGCCAGTGCGCCCATCGCCGCGAGCCGTGCGGGGACCGCAGCCACGGAGTTGGCGTGCAGCGTGCCGGCGGCCCCCTCGTGCCCGGTGTTCATGGCGCCGAGGAACTCGCGCACCTCCGCTCCACGGCATTCCCCGACCACCAGCCGGTCCGGGCGCATGCGAAGCGCCTGGCGCACCAAGGCCTGCAGCCCGATCTCCCCGGCGCCCTCCACGTTGCCGCCGCGGGCCTGCAGCCCGATCAGGTGCGGGTGCGAGGGGGCGAGCTCCGCGGAGTCCTCGACCACGATGATCCGCTGGTTTCCCGGGACCCGGGCCAGCATCGCGGCCAGCAGCGTGGTCTTGCCGGCCCCGGTGCCGCCGGAGACCAGGAAGTTCAGTTTCGCCGCGACGACGGCCTCCAGGGCCGCGAGCCAGTGGGAGTCGGCGACCAGGGAGTCCAGCGTCTGGTTGCTCTTGGACTTGATGCGGATGGACAGCAGCGGGCCGCCGGTGGAGATCGGGGGCAGCACCGCGTGGATGCGGTAGTTGCCCAGCGAGACGTCGACGAAGGGAGCGGCGTCGTCCAGCCGCCGTCCCCCGGCCGCGGCCAGGCGCACGGCCAGCGCGCGGATCTGCCCGGGATCGGTGAAGCGAAGCTCGGAGGCATGCAGCCCGGCGCTGCCGTCGACCCACACCCGGCCGGCGGCGTCGACGAGGATGTCGGTGGTGCCCGGGACCTGGGCGAGACGTTCGAGGACCCCGAGACCGTGGATGTCATCGCTCAGGCTGCGCAGCATCTCGGTACTGGATGCCGCCCCCATGACGCTGCCCGAGGCGCGCACCGCCGAGGCCAGGTCCACCTCGCTCAGGCCCCCGGTCGATTCCATGGCGCGGCGGCGGATCTCCTCGAGCACCCTCGGGTCGGCGGACTGGTCCTGCGCGGGCGCCGGCGCGGCCCAGCGTCGCCTCCCGCGGCCCGGGGTGCCTGCGGGTGCCGGGTTATCGGCAGGTTCCGGGGTGCTCATGCCGCCTGCCCCGCTGCCGACCCGGGTGCAGCACCGGAGTGCTCCCCGAGCCGGGCGACGGCGCGGCGCAGCGGGCGGTGCGCCAGCGCGTTCATCAGCGCCCCGTCCGCGGCACAGCGTTCGATGCGGCGGGACGGGGCGAAGTACCCGCCCAGTTCCACTCCGGTCCTCCGGGCCAGCGCGCGGGTGTCCGTGCCGGGGGCCAGTTTCCCGGTGAGGACCAGCCTCCAGTTCGCGGCCTGCTCCCCCAGCCGCGCCGAGGTTCCCGCCGCACCGTTCCCGGGGCGTGCGGAAAGCAGCAGCAGCCGGGAGTTGGCCAGCGCGGCCACGGACGCGGGAACCCCGGTGACGTGTCCGGCGTCGACCACGACCCGTTCGTAGATGCGCCGGGAGGCGGCCAGCACCTCGGTGAGCAGGGCCTCGGAGGGCGCAAAGCAGCCCGGGTTCCGCACCCAGGAGAGCACCGCGGTGCCCGCCGACAGCGGGAGGATCTCGGCGAGCTGGCCCGGTGAGAGCTGGCCGCGGGCATGCTGCAGGTCCTCCCAGCCCAGGCCGTCCGGTTCCCTGGCCCGCAGCACCGGCCAGAGCCCGGCCGAGTGCGGGTCGGCGTCCAGCAGCAGCGTCCGGTGCCCGTCCAGCGTGGCCGTTGCGGCCAGCAGGGCGGCGAAGGTCGAGGTCCCGGCCCCGCCGCCGGCCCCGGCAACGATGGTGGTGTGGGCGCGCCCCGCATGCAGGCCCAGCTCACCGAGGTATTCGCCCAGCCATGCGGCGGCCTGCGGCAGCACCGCCACCCGGGCCCCGGGGCAGGTGGCGGCCGCACGCCACAGCACGCCCTGGTGTTCTTCCCCGCCGGTGAGCACCAGCGTGGAGGCGGCAAGCCGGGCATCGATGTCCGCGACGCAGTCCTGCCCCACCAGGATCACCTCGTCGCGGTGTTCGGCCACCTGGGCGGCGTCCCGGCACGGCAGCAGCTGCACCCCCGCACCCACGGCGACGGCGGCCAGCACCTGCGCCAACTCCACGTCGCGGCTGAACAGGATGCAGCGGGCCAGTTCAGCCGGCCGGCTTCCGGCCGGGTCCGGGGTCCGTGCGGGGCTCATCGGCACGGTGGAATCGGCGGGCGTGACGACGGGCATGACTGCGGGCATGGAGCGCACCGGAAACCCGTCGGGCTCGCCCAACCAGGGCACCGGTGCCGGCGCCGCGGCAGGGCCGGGCCCCGGGACGGCGCCGGGTGCCCGGGCAAACCCCGGTTCCGGGGGCCGTGCCTGCGCCCGGGCCGCCCGCAGTGCCGGAAGCTGCAGGTTCCGCGGTCCCGCCCCGGGCAGCCGGGCCACAAATCGTCTCTGTTCATTCATGCCCCCCAGCGTGGCCGCACGGCACCGCCCCGGTGAAGCCCCCGGCGGCCGGGGAACGGACAACTCCCCGCGGGCACCGACCGGCGGTGTGCGGGAAAGCGGGAAGGCGCGACGGCGGAGGGGCGGACCGGACGGACACCCAAGGAACTGCGAGAATGAAGCGTGCAGCAATTTGCGGTAGTGGCCACCCACTCCATCTCCCAGCCCGAACCCGAAGCCGGTTCCGCCACCGCCGTGGTCCAATTGGTCGACGCGGGCGGCACCGCGCTCATCCCGCCCATGCAGGTCTATGGCGACCAGCTTCCCGCGGTGGTCGCGGAGCTGGAGGCCACGCACAGGCCGCGCTGGGTCTTCGACTCGGTGCATGCCTGGTACCCGGGGCTGGTGGCCGCGGGCGTGCGCATCGAACGCGCCCACGACGTGGGGCTGGTCCGTGCCATCCTGCGCAACGCGCCCTACGCGGTGCCCGGCGAATACCTCTCGGCCCTCGGCCGGGAACCGGATCCGGCCAACGCCGCCCCGGCGCACCTCTTGCCGCCGGCACGGGTGCCGGAGAACCAGGGCGAGCTGTTCTCCGAGCCCAAGGACCGCTCCGGCGCGCTGGAAAACGTGCTCGCCGAGTTCCTGGCCCAGCGCGCCGCGGTGCCGGACACCCAGCGCGGGGCGAAGCTGGGCCTGCTGCTGGCCGCCGAGTCCGCCGGGGCGCTGATCGCCGCGGAAATGACCCATGCGGGAGTGCCCTGGGACGTGGCGGAGCACCACCGGCTGCTGCATGAGGCCCTGGGCCCGCAGGTTCCGGCCGGGGTGCGGCCCCCGCGCATGGAGGAACTGGCCGCGCAACTGCGCACCCTGCTCGACGCCCCGGCACTGAACCCCGATTCCCCGGCCGAGCTGCTCAAGGCCATGAACCGGGCCGGCATCGCGGTGTCCAACACCCGCGCATGGGAGCTGACGGAGATCAAGCACCCGGTCATCGAGCCGCTGCTGGCGTACAAGAAGATCGCCCGGCTGGCCACCGCCAACGGCTACGCCTGGGTGGACCGCTGGGTGCATGGCGGACGCTTCCGCCCCGAATACATCGTCGGCGGGGTGGTCACCGGGCGCTGGGCCTCCCACGGCGGCGGGGCGCTGCAGATACCGCACCAGGTGCGCTCGGCGGTGCGCGCCGATCCCGGCAAGGTGCTGGTGGTCGCCGATGCCGCGCAGCTGGAGCCGCGCATCCTGGCCGCACTCTCGCGCGACACCGCCCTCGCGGCGGCGGCAACGGCCCGGGATTTGTACCAGGGGATTGCCGATGCCGGGTTCGGCGGGGACCGGGCGCATGCCAAGGTCGCGATGCTCGGGGCGATGTACGGGGCCACCAGCGGCGAATCCGGCCGGCTGATGCCCCAGCTCAAGGCCACCTACCCCCAGGCCGTGGGCCTGGTCGAATGGGCCGCGGCCCAGGGCGAGGCCGGGGCGGGCGTGGCGACGTTCCTGGGCCGCGGAACCCCTCAGGCGCCCGAGGGCTGGCTGAAGTCCAGGTCGCGCGCCTCCACGGAGGCCGAGCAGCGCGCGGTGGAGGCCGAGGGACGGTCCCGCGGCCGCTTCACCCGCAACTTCATCGTCCAGGGCACCGCGGCCGAGTGGGCGCTGTGCTGGATGGGCGAGCTGCGCCGCCGGATGAACGCGGGCCGGGCGGCCGGGGTGGACACCGGCGAACTGGTGTTCTTCCTGCACGACGAAATCATGTTGCACGTCCCGGCGGCGCAGGCCCAGGCCGTGGTGGACCTGGTGCACGAGTCGGCCAGGTCGGCCTCCGAGCTGCTCTTCGGCAAGATCCCGGTGGACTTCCCTGTCACCGCGGTCGTCGTCGATTCCTACGACCAGGCCAAGTAGCCTCCGGGCCGGGCGGTGTCAGCTAGAGCGCCGGTCGCCGACGTGGATCGGCACCTCGCGGCCCTCGTCCCAGGGCACGGTCCAGCCCAGGTCGTTGAAGATCCGATCCAGCAGGATCCCGGTGAAGCCCCAGATGAAGCCGCCGTCCACGTCGAAGGCCGGTGCGGAAAAGCGCTGCCCGTCGCGCTCCACGACCGAGGAGACCCGGTTGTGGGGGTCCAGCAGGTCGGCCACCGGGGCGCGGAAGACCGTGGAGGACTCCGCGGTGTCAACCACGAACACCTCCGAGGGTGCGTGCCACCAGCCGATGACCGGGGTGACGATGAAGTTGGTGATGGGCAGCTCCGCGTCGGGCAGCACGCCCAGGATCTCCACGCCGTCCGGGTCCAGCCCGGTCTCCTCGCGCGCCTCGCGCAGCGCCGCGGCGATCGCGTCCTGGTCCTCGTCATCGACCTTGCCGCCGGGGAAGGCCACCTGCCCGGCGTGCTTGCGCAGCGTGTCCGCCCGGGTCACGAAGAGCACGTCCAGGTCCTCGTGCACCGACTTGACCTCGCTGGTGGCCGGCACGTCGTCGAGCCGCCCGAAGAGGATCAGCACCGCCGCGTGCCTGGCCGTCTCCGGGTCCAGCGGGTTGAACACCCAGGTTTCGGGCATCTTGGTCGCGTCCTGGGTTCCGTTGCCCACCAGGTGCGACTTGGCCGCGATCATCTCCAGCAGTTCCGTGCGCACGCTCATGCTTCCAGCCCGTAACCTTGTGCGCGCAGCTCCCGGCGGGTCGCCCCGGCGCGCATCTTTTCCAGCAGGTCTTCGCGCCCCGGCGCCAGCTCGTACTTGAGCAGCTTGGCGGCCTTGGCCTCGTCGGTCTCGCCCTCCCCGTAGGCGGGGCAGAGCGTGGTCAGCGGGCAGGCGCCGCAGGCGGGCTTGCGGGCCAGGCAGATGCGCCGGCCGTGGAAGACCACCCGGTGGCTGAGCATGGTCCAGTCCGCCGGCCCGAACAGCTCCGCCACGGCGTGCTCGATCTTCACCGGGTCCGTTTCCGTGGTCCAGCCAAAGCGCCGCGCAAGGCGGATGAAGTGGGTGTCCACGGTGATCCCCGGGACCCCGAAGGCGTTGCCAAGCACCACGTTGGCGGTCTTGCGCCCCACCCCGGCCAGCGTGACCAGGTCCTCGAGCCGTCCGGGGACCACCCCGTCGTATTCGTCGACGATCCGGGTGGACAGGGCCAGCAGCGAGGTCGCCTTCGCGCGGAAGAACCCGGTGGGACGGATCAGCTCCTGCAGCGCCTCCGGCTCGGCCTGGCTCATGGCCAGCGGGTCGGGATAGGCGGCAAAGAGCGCCGGGGTGATCGCGTTGACCCGCACATCGGTGGTCTGCGCGGAGAGCACCGTGGCCACCAGCAGCTCGAAGGCGTTGGTGAAGTCCAGTTCCGCGACCGCGTACGGGTAGGTCTCGGCCAGGATCCGGTTGATCTTCCGCGCCCGGCGCTTGCGCCCCAGCGCCGTCTCTTGCACTGCCATGCCTACTTGTCCGGGAATTGCAGGTCGTCGAGGTCGCGCAGCACCGCGGGGCGTCCCTCGGCGAGGTTGATGAGGTACTCCGTGCCGCGGTCCTCCAGGCACAGGATCCATTTGCCGGGGTTCAGCGTCGCAAGCATGGTGCCGTTGACCGGGTGAAAGACCGGGCGCGAGTGGTTCAACGCGAACCAGAAGCTGGCGGGCTCCGGATCGGCCGCGGCAACCTCGGCCCGGGCCCCGAAGGACGACTCGGCCTCGGCCTTGGCGCGCTCGGCGGCGGCGCGGTGCGCGTCGATCTCGGTGCGCGAGATCGCGGCCGTGGCCTTGATGTCGCCGGCCCGCGGAACGGCCATGGTGGCCGGGTTCGGGTTTCCGGCCGCCGGGACGGCGGATTCCGCGGCGGCGGGCTTTGGGGCGGCAGGCTCGGCGGCAACGGGCGCGGAGTCGTTGGCGGGCTTGGCCTCGGCTGCTGCTTCGTTCGCCGTCTCCGGGTGGACTGCGGCGTCCGCGCCTGCGGCCTGCGCGAGGTCCCGGCCGGGTTCGGGGGCGTCCTGGCCGACAGCGTTCGGGCCCGGGGCGGCCGGTTCCGGCTTCCGGATCGATGCAGGTTCGCCCGTGCCGGTGCCGGACTTGGCTGCGCCGGCCCCGGGCATCGGGACGTTCACTTCAGCGGCATTGCCGTCACCCGTGCCGGGAGCCGCCTTTGCGTCCGGGTTCTCGTTGCTGCCGGTCGATGGCTTGGAATCGGTTTCCGTGGCCCGTGCGGCATCGGCAGCCTCGCCTGCTTCCGCGGACTTGGCGCTGCCCGGTTCCGGTTCGTTGGCCGAGGCCCCGGCGCGGGAACCATCGACGATGGGGGCTTCCGTGGCTGGTACCGGAGGGGTGTCCTGGCCCGGGGCCGGTGCGTCGGTGTCGGACACGTTGGATCCGGAGGCCGGTGCCCGGCCGGCATCCTTGGTGAACGGCGCGTGGTCGGACTTGTTCGCTGCGCCATCCGCTGCGCCATCCGTGGCGCCGGTGGCCGAAGCCGAAGCCGGGGCGGATGCTTCGGAAGAGGCGGCTGCGCTCGAGGCAGCAGCAGCGGCTGTGGAAGCACCGGCTGCGGACGCGCCGGCCTTCTGTGCCGGAACCGCAGCGGGTGCGGCCCCGCGGCGCGCCTCGTCCTTGCCCGTCACCGGCATGCCCGGGCGGTTTGCGCCATGGGCCGTCGGAGTGGCCGGGGCACCGGCGCTGCTGGCGCCGAAGCTTTCCGGCTCGGCCGACGCGGCGGCAGCGGACGCCTTCGCGGCCGGAGTCGCCGCCGCCAGGACGTCGGAACCCAGCACGGTTTCGCCGCCGGAAACGAAGTCGCGGCGGAAGGCCCCGAGGTAGCTGGCCAGCGTCGTGCCGGCGATCATGGCCAGCGCCCCGACGAGCCCGATCAGGTAGGCCGGGGACATGGAAGCCACGTAGGAGTTGAAGAAGTAGGCGGCGGCAAACAGCGACACAACCGATCCGGCCTGGTCAAGGCTCAGCGACCCGATGCGCACCCGGGTGCGCCCGGTGAGCCGTCGCCAGGTGAACCCGGCGGCGACCAGCAGCGGCAGCAACAGCGAGACCAGCAGGTGGAAGGGCAGGCCCGGGAAGATCCACATGTTCACCGAGACGGCCTTGGTCCACGGGATGGGGACCAGCGAACCCACCAGCACCAGCAGCCCGCCGAGGATGACGAACCCGTCGCGCATCGTCAGCGGCCCCAGAACAGCCTTGGGCGTGCGCCCTGGCGTCGAACCCTCTGCCTTGGTATGCACCTTGTCCATGTGAAGACCCCGCTTCTTGTTCGTGTTTCTTCCTTGGCCCTGCATCGGCGCCCGGACGGCTTGCGCTTCGACCGGTTGCGCCTTGTAGTCAAGGCTAGCTACAACCTTATCCGTGCCGCCGTCCAACGGACGCGATTCGGCGCACCGCGAATACCGGCCGTGTTACGCCATCGTCCGCCAAGGTCTTATCCGGGTTCGGCCCGACGCCCCGGCGGCGCCGTTCCCGGGGAAGATTCCGGGGTCCGAAGGCCCGGGCGCCGGCAACCATTGATCGTGAATATTTGCCGCTCAACGCACAATCACCACCCCTCCACTGTCATACTTGTGACGGGTCACACTGGGGGAAGCCCCGCGGCTGTAACCTGAATCACCAGACCCCACTTTAGTTGTTGGAAGGACCAAAACCGTGTCGGACACCCATACCTCCACGCTTGACAACCTCTCGCACGAGACGCGTGCCTTTGCCCCGAGCGCCGAGTTCGTGGCCAATGCCATCGGCAAGCCGGAACAGTACGAGGCGGCCAACGCCGACCGCCTGGGCTACTGGGCCGAGACGGCCCGCAAGGTGCTGACCTGGGACACCGACTTCACCGAGGTCCTCGACTGGTCCGGCGCCCCGGTGGCCAAGTGGTTCGCCGACGGCAAGGTCAACGCCGCCTACAACGCGCTGGACCGCCACGTCGAAAACGGGCTCGGTGACCGCGTGGCCATCCACTTCGAGGGCGAGCCGGGCGACACCCGCTCCTACACCTACGCACAGCTCACCGATGCGGTGAAGCAGGCGGCCAACGCCTTCGAGTCCCTCGGCGTGGCCAAGGGCGACCGCGTCGCCGTCTACCTGCCGATGATCCCGGAGGCCGTGATCACCATGCTGGCCTGCGCCCGCATCGGCGCGATCCACTCGGTGGTCTTCGGCGGCTTCTCCGCCGACGCGCTGCGCTCCCGCGTCGACGACGCCGAGGCCAAGCTCGTGGTCACCGCCGACGGCACCTGGCGCCGCGGCAAGCCCTCGGCCCTGAAGCCGGCCGTCGACGAGGCCCTCGCGGCCCCCGGCCACACCGTGCAGAACGTGCTGGTGGTCAAGCGCAACGGGCAGGACGTCGCCTGGAACGATTCGCTGGACAAATGGTGGAGCGATGTCGTTGAGACCGCCTCCACCGAGCACACCGCCGTGGGCCACGAATCCGAGCACCCGCTCTTCGTGCTCTACACCTCCGGCACCACCGGCAAGCCCAAGGGCATCATCCACACCACCGGCGGCTACCTGGTCCAGGCCGCGGCCACGCACCGCGACACCTTCGACCTGCACCCCGAGTCGGACGTGTTCTGGTGCACCGCCGACATCGGCTGGGTCACCGGCCACACCTACGTCACCTACGCCCCGCTGATCAACGGCGCCACCCAGGTCATGTACGAAGGCACCCCCGATTCCCCGCACCAGGGCCGCTGGTGGGAAATCGTGGCCAAGTACGGGGTGACCATCCTGTACACCGCCCCCACCGCCATCCGCACCTTCATGAAGTGGGGCCGGCAGATCCCGGACTCCTACGACCTGTCCTCGCTGCGCCTGCTCGGCTCGGTGGGCGAACCCATCAACCCCGAGGCGTGGATGTGGTACCGCGAGGTCATCGGCACCAACAACGGAGCCAACGGGGAAAAGAAGGAACACCCGACCCCGATCGTTGACACCTGGTGGCAGACCGAGACCGGCGCGCACATGATCGCCCCGCTGCCCGGCGTCACCGCCACCAAGCCCGGCTCCGCGCAGACCCCGGTCCCGGGCATCACCGTGGACGTCGTCGACGAGGCCGGCGAGTCCGTGGGCAACGGCGAGGGCGGCTTCCTGGTCATCCGCGACCCCTGGCCGGGGATGCTGCGCGGCATCTGGGGCGACATGGACCGCTACAAGGAGACCTACTGGTCCCGCTTCGAGGGCATGTACTTCGCCGGGGACGGTGCCAAGAAGGACGAGGACGGGGACATCTGGCTGCTGGGCCGCGTGGACGACGTCATGAACGTCTCCGGGCACCGCCTGTCCACCACCGAGATCGAATCCTCCCTGGTCGCCCACCCGTACGTGGCCGAGGCCGCCGTGGTCGGGGCCAAGGACGAGACCACCGGCGAGGCAGTTGTCGCATTCGTGATCCTGCAGATCGAACCCGAGGCCGGCGAGGACGTCGTCGCCACGCTGCGGGCCCACGTGGCCAAGGACATCGGCCCGATCGCCAAGCCGCGCCACATCCTGGTGGTCCCGGAGCTGCCCAAGACCCGTTCGGGCAAGATCATGCGCCGCCTGCTCAAGGACGTCGCCGAGGGCCGCGAGGTCGGGGACTCCACCACGCTGGCGGACAACACCGTGATGGCGCAGATCGCCGACTCGATGCGCAAGTAGCACCGCGCCACCCGCCGGCGGGCGGGGGAAGGCCCGCGGGCCGTCCCCCGCCCGCCGCGTCATTTAACGCAAACCCGGCTTGCCGCCGCGGCCCGCCCCGCCCCGGTTGCCTAAGCTGGAGGCATGAGTGAAAAAACACCTGCGCGCATCCTGGTCCTCAACGGCCCGAACCTGAACCTCCTGGGCACCCGGGAACCGGAGATCTACGGGCACGAGACCCTGAAAGACGTCGAGGAGCTGTGCCGTGCCGCCGCCGCCAAGGCAGGCTTCGAGGTCGACTTCCTGCAGTCGAACCACGAGGGCGCGCTGATCGACGCGATCCACGCCGCCCGCGGGCAGGTCGCCGGCATCGTGATCAACCCCGGTGCCTTCACCCACACCTCCGTTGCCCTGGCCGACGCCATTTCCGGGGTGCAGCTGCCGGCCATCGAGGTGCACATTTCCAACGTCCACAAGCGCGAGGCTTTCCGCCACCACTCCTACATCTCCCCCGTGGCCGCCTCCATCATTGTGGGCGCGGGCGTCAACGGCTATGTCCTGGGCGTGCAGCAACTGATCCACCTCGCCTCCCGGTAGCCGGGTCCCCCGGCCCCTGTTCGAGGTGCCTGCCGGCTGGGTAGTGTGTGGAGATGAGCACCGAAGACGACGTCCGCCGGCTGTGCCTGGCCCTTCCCGGCGTCACCGAAAGGATGAGCTGGCAGCGGCCGGCCTGGGTCGCCGCAACGCTGATGGCCCGCATCTGGGACGACGGCGTGCTCACCGTCAAGACCACCGAGCGGGAGGCGCTGGTGGCCATGGAACCCGGTACCTATTTCTGGACGCCGCACCATGAACGATCACCGTTGCTGGTGCTGCTGCGGCTCGAGCTCGTCGATACCGCGCAGCTCCACGAGCTGCTGGTCGAGTCCCACCGGCTAGCCGGCGGCGCCCGCCAATGAGAGCACGGCTCCGGGCGTGCACCGCGCCGGGTCGGTGCCCGGGGAACCCTTCGCGCCGGAAACGACCCCCTTGTGCCACGGGGTGGTTCCGGGCGAAGCTGGAGACGAACGCAGCATCCCAGGCACCCGTTGGATCCGGCGACGTAAGGCACGAACGTGAGCAACCAGGCAACGGAAAGCACAGCTTCCCTCTACCGTGACTACGCGCGCCGCTGGTTCCCCGGCCACAGCGAACTCTATGTCCAGTGGGCAACGGGCCTGGCCACCAGCCCGGAATTGCTGGCCTTGGTTTCCGCACTGCCCGAACCCAAGCGCCAGCCGAACCTGGTCTTTGCCTCCGCCCGCTTCCACGGCTGCCCCGACGAGCCGTTCGGGGTCCTGGAAACGTACCTCGCCGCGCACTGGTCAGGGATCCGCGCGGTCATCATGACCCATGCAACCCAGACCAACGAGGCGGCCCGCTGCGCCACGCTGCTGCCGGCGCTGGGACTGGTCGCCGCCCAGGAGCAGCGTCCGCTGGCGCTGATCGAGGTCGGCCCCTCCGCCGGATTGTGCCTGCTGCCGGACTTGTACTCGTATTCCTACGACGGGGCCGCGCCGTTCGGGAACGGATCCCCGCTGCTGCGCTGCTCGACCACCGGCAATCCCCCGCTGCCGCGGCAGCTGCCGGAGATCGCCTGGCGGGCAGGGGTGGACCTGAATCCGCTCGACGGCACCGATCCCGACACCGTGGCATGGCTGCGGGCCCTGGTCTGGCCCGGGCAGGCAGAGCGCCTGGAACGGCTGGATGCGGCACTGGGCACGCTGGCCGCGTTGAAGTCCGGTGCCCTGCAGGCCTCGGCCGGTCCGCCGCTGTTGCTGGCCGGGGACCTGAACGAATGCATCGCCGACCTGGTGGATGCCGCGCCCAAGCACGCGGTTCCGGTGGTCATGCACTCGGCGGTGCTCGCCTACCTGGACCAAGCCCAGCGCGTCCGCTTCGCCGACACCGTCGCAGCGCTGGGCTGCCTTGGATCTCCAACGAGTCGTTCTTCATGGATGCGGCGAACCAGACCAGGGCGGGGACCGACACCAACTACTTCACCCTGGCCCTGGACCGGGTTCCGCTGGCCCGCACCGGACAGCACGGGTCCGAACTCCACTGGCTCTGACCCGCGGCGTTTCCGCCGGGTCGGGCCCTGGCCGACATGGCCCCTAGTGCGGGGAGCAGGCCCCGGTGGGCACCGGTTCGCGGGAGGAAGCGGACTTGTCCAGTGCCGCGTTGATCTCGTCGAGCGCCAACGCGTAACCGACCTCGGCACCGCCCTTGGCCTTGGCGAAGACCATGCCCACGACCCTGCCGGAGGAGTCGAGCAGCGGCCCGCCGGAGTTGCCCTGCTCGACATCCCCGGCCAGCTGGTAGATGCGCAACGGTGCCGGTTCGGCCCCGTAGATGTTCTGGATCGAAATGGTGCTCAGGGACTCGACGACCGCGCCCATGGCGCGGAAGGAACCGCCGCCGGGATAGCCCAGGAATGCCGCGGTGTCACCGCGTCCCAGGTCCTTGCCGAACTCCAGCGGTTCCAGCCCAAGCTCAGGCACCGCCAGCACGGCGATGTCGGCCACGGAGTCGAAGTACACGACATTGCCCGAAAGCACCCGCCCGTCCTGCGTGGTCACCGACGGTTCGCTGATTCCGGCCACCACGTGCGCGTTGGTCAGCACGCGGTCCGAAGCGAACACGAAGCCGGTCCCGGATTGGTTGACGCCGCAGGCGTAGGCGGTGCCAATGATCTTGACCACCGACCCGGCGGCCGCGTCGACACCGGCACCCAGCGATTCGGCCTCGGGCACCTCGATGGGCACCTTCGGGGCGAAGGGCTCGAGGAGTTCGGGGATGGTCTGGCCCATGACCTGCGCGCGGGCCTGGGTGACGAAGTTGGTGATCGGCTTCGGGGTCCAGGTCTGGATCGCGGTCAACACCCGCGAATCGGCGACCTGCTGGGACACCCACGGCACGCCCATGGTGGCGGCCGAAAGGGCGATGGCGGAGATGACCAAGGCGGCCATCAGGGTGTTGGCCAGGCCGCCTAGGAGCCGGTCAAAGGACTTCAGGACCGGGAAGTTCAGCCATAAGCGGATTCTTGCCCCGATGGCCATGCCGATTCCCTGGCCGATCAGGATGAAGATCAGTCCGGAGGCCACAATCCAGAAGATTCGCCATCCGGGGTTGGCCACCCAGGTGGAAACCAGGGGGATTCCGTAAAACGCGGCGATGCCGCCGGCAAGGAAACCAATGATCGCCCCGAGCGTGACAAAGAAGCCTTTACGCAGGCCAGAGGCCAAAAAGCTGATCAAGGAAACGATGAGCAACAGGTCCAACCATGTCAATCCCAACATTCAGTTTGGACTCCCACTCTTCATACCGTGCTGCACGGCCCAAACCAAGGCCCCAAAACACTATCTGCTGCCCCGAGTCTAGTCCGGGGCGGCCTCCGTTCCCCGCGATTCTAACCACATTTGGCCCTATTTGGCGTGTGGAAGCTGTCACATGGGCCAACCGTACGGCACAATTAGGTGAGCGCTAACGACAGTTGACAGGAGATTTTATGGACATCGAGGTACTGCGCCGAGCACCACTCTTCGCTTCATTGGGCGACGAGGTGTTCTCTGCATTGACTGAAGAACTAACTGAAGTGGATCTGTCCCGTGGTGCTTCGGTATTCCGCGAGGGCGACCAGGGCGACCAGCTCTACTTCATCGTTTCGGGCAAGATCAAGCTGGGCCGCACCTCTTCCGATGGACGTGAAAACCTCATTGCGGTCCTCGGCCCGGGCGAATTGTTCGGCGAGATGGCACTGTTCGATCCGAGCCCGCGCAACGCCACGGCAACGGCAGTCTCTGAGACTCGCCTTGCCGGCCTGCGTCACGAAAACCTGCGCAAGGTCATCCTGACCAGCCCGGAGGTTTCGGTCCAGTTGCTGCAGGCTCTGGCTTCGCGCCTTCGCCGCACCAACGAGTCGCTGGCCGACCTGGTCTTCTCCGACGTTCCGGGACGTGTCGCCAAGGCGCTCCTGGATCTGGCCGACCGTTTCGGTCGTCCGGCAACGGACGGCATCCTGGTTGCCCACGAACTGACGCAGGAAGAACTGGCCCAGCTGGTGGGCGCCTCGCGCGAAACCGTGAACAAGGCCCTGGCCGAGTTCGTGCAGCGTGGTTGGTTGCGTCTTGAGGCACGCGCCGTCGTGATCCTGGACATCCAGCGTTTGCGCCAGCGTTCACGCTAAATACGCAACCGTGCACTAACGGGTGTGGCGGGGTTCCCCTTCGAAGGGGAACCCCGCCACACCCGTTTAAGCCTCGAGCATTGATCTATCTTTAGGGGCCGCGTGCCGGAAGCCGCTGGTGCTCAGCGGCCGCGTCCCAGGCCGCCGCCCTCGGCGGCGGTCGTGGTGGTGACATCCAAGTAGAACTTCCCGCCCACCTGGACGAGTTCCGGATGGTAGCTCTTCAACTCGCGCCGCACCGAGAGATAGGCGACGGTGCCACGGGTGGAGGCAATCTTTTCCAGGAAGACCTCCACGGCCGGCGTGGTGATCATGCTCAAGGGCAGGCCCTTGGTGTCCGGTGCCCCCGCTGCGTCGCCCAGCGCGGTGGTGTTGCGTTGGGCGATGACTTCGGAGGCCACCTGCCAGGTGGCCCAGATGCCCTTGCCGCGCAACAGCGACGGTTCTTGGCGCACGGGCAGCGCCGCGGCAAAGTAGCGGGTGTCAAAGCGCCGCAGCGCAAAGTTCGGGGAGATCCAGTGCGAGAGCGGCCGCAACAGATCGGTGCGCAGGCCCAGCCCGCGCTTGGCCAACACGTCCGAAAGCGACTTGTCCTGGCCCGCAACCGCCTCTCGCACGGCCATCCAATCCTCGCTGTCGCAGTTTTCCACGACGGAGAGTTCGTCGGTGCCCGCCAAAAGCACACCGGTTTCCTCGAAGAGCTCGCGGATGGCACACACGATGTGTGCCCGAACCAGTCGCTGGTCAAGGATGCCCAGGCGTTTTGACCACTCGGAGAGCGTCGGGCCGTACCAGGGAATGTCGCGTTCGTCGTCGGCTTCCAGGCTCCCGCCGGGAAAGGCGACACTCCCGAGCGGAGAACCGCCCGGACGATATCCGAGGTAAGTTTCGACACCTTTTGGGGAGTCGCGGATCAGCACCACCGATGAGGCGCGCCTCACGGCCCGGGGCGTGCGGCTTCCAAAGGAAACCCAATTTTCTGCAGCGTCATATTGCGCCGGCGGCAGGTCAAAAAGCCGGCGCAGCAGCCCCGTGGACGGATTGCGCGGTTTCACCGCGGGAATCTCGTTCACGGGGCCGCCGATGTCGTGCTGGTTAGGCAAATTCGACAATCAGTTCAACCTCGACCGGGGCGTCCAACGGCAGGGCAGCGACGCCGACCGCCGAACGGGCGTGCACACCCTTGTCACCAAGCACGGCACCGAGGAATTCGGAGGCACCGTTGATGACGGCCGGCTGGCCGGTGAAGGACGGGTCCGAGGCCACGAAGCCAACGACCTTGACCACGCGGACAATGCGATCCAGGTCCCCGATGACGTCCTTGATGGCTGCCAGTGCGTTCAGCGCGCAGGCCTGTGCCTGGCCGGCTGCGACCTCGGCCGAAACCGCGGCTCCGACCTTTCCTGTGGCTGTGAGTTCCCCGTTAATAAAAGGCAGCTGACCCGAGGTGTAAACCAGGTTGCCGGTGATGGTTGCCGGCACGTATGCGGCCACGGGTGCGACGACGGCGGGGAGGGCGTGGCCGAGCTCGGCCAGGCGCGCCTCTACTGCTGAAGAAGTCTCTTGTTGCATGGGTAATTCTCGTTTCTGTGATTAGGCCTTGGGGCGCTTGAGGTAAGCGACCGGGGCATTTCCATTGGGTCCGGGAACGACGGCAACAAGCTCCCAGCCGTCGTCTCCCCACTGATCCAGGATCTGCTTCGTGGCGTGAATAATGAGCGGCAAAGTGGCGTACTCCCATTTGGTCATAACCGATACGTTAGCGCGTCCTTGTAAACTAGTGGGCATGGCAGCTAAAAAGTCCCCTTTTTTTGATACGGCTACCACCCTCGGCAAGATCGTTGCCTTCTTTGGGGTGAGCGCTTTATGTGGCGTACTGGCGGCAGGACTCATGGTCCCGGTCGCTTCCCTTGCCGGCAGCGGCGCAACCGCAGGTGCGGAAGTGTTTGACGCTTTGCCGGCCAGCTTCAAGGGAGAGCCGATCGCCCAGCCTTCCAAGGTCCTGGCGTCCGATGGTTCGACCATCGCCACGTTCTACTCGGAAAACCGGCAGCCGGTGAAGCTCAAGGACATTTCGAAGGTCATGCAGAAGGCCATCGTCTCCATCGAGGACGAGCGCTTCTACGAGCACAACGGCGTAGATGTCCGAGGCATTGCCCGCGCCGCCGTCAACAACTTCACCTCTTCCTCCCAGCAGGGCGCTTCCACGCTGACGCAGCAATACGTCAACAACCTCCTGGTGAACGCCGACGTCGTCAACGGAGTGGATCGCTCCGAGATGACGATCTCCGGCACGAAGGACATCGCGGACAAGGCCCGCGAGGCCAAGCTGGCGATCTCCATCGAGAAGGAAATGACCAAGGACGAAATCCTTGAGGGCTACTTGAACCTCGTGTTGTTCTCCGGACGCAACTACGGGGTCCAGGCCGCCGCACAGCGTTTCTACTCGGTGGACGCCAAGGACCTGAACCTGCAGCAGTCCGCCATGCTTGCCGGCATGGTTCAGCTCCCCAACGCCTACAACCCGGAAAAGTACCCCGAGCGGAGCCTCAAGCGTCGCAACACCGTGCTGGCTGCCATGCTGCGCACCGGTGCCATCGACAAGAAGGCCTACGACAAGGCCGTCAAGTCGAAGCTGGGCATCAAGGCGAAGGAACTGAAGTCCGGTTGCATTGCCGCGGACGGGGCTGCCTACTTCTGTGATTACGTGACGCGATTGATCACTTCCGATTCCGCATTCGGCAAGACCAAGAAGGACCGCGAGAACCTGTTGTACCGCGGTGGCATGAACATCAAGACCACCTTGGATATGCGGTTGCAGAAGGAAGCAGTCAAGCAGACCGAGCTCATGATCCCGGCCGACGACAAGTCGAACATGGGCGCCGCGATCGTGACCGTTGAACCGGGCACCGGAAATATCCTGGCCATGGGCCAGAACAAGACGTATGCCCCGACCGACAAGGACAAGGGGCCCATCACCATGTACAACTTTGCCGTTGAAGCGGCAATGGGTGGTGCAGGTGGTTTCCAGGCTGGCTCAACATTCAAGCCTTACACCACGATGGCCTGGCTCGAATCCGGTCACAATATGTGGGAAAAGCTCAGCACACCGGTGAAGAGATATCCGAGTAGTTTTAAGTGGAAGGCTTCGTGCCTTCCTAGCGGATATGCAACTTCGGGTGGTGGCGCCAAGGGTTGGGCTCCACGAAACGCTGTCACCTGGCCCTCATCAATGACCGTTGACTACGGGCTCCTCAATTCGGTGAATACCGCGACCATTACCGAGGCCTCGAAGATCGACCTGTGTGACATCGCTAATGCCGCAACCCGCTTGGGCATTATTGATTACGGAGAGAACGTTGATCCCAAGACCCGAGAGGTCAGCACCTACGGCCAGCCGGTAAACCCGGCGAACCCATCCTTCGTTATTGGTTCTGCGCAGGTTACCCCGCTGGCTCAGGCCACCGCGTTTGCCACCTGGGCCAACAAGGGCGAATTCTGTGAGAACCGCGCGCTGACCTCCGTCACAGATGCGAAGGGCAATGAGTACAAGGTCAAGCCCGTGTCTTGTGAACAAGTGATGGACCCACAGGTGGCTGCCGACATGAACGGCACCATGAAGAAGATCGGCAAGAAGGCCACCAAGGGCCAAATCAATCTCCCGATCGCCGGCAAAACCGGTACCAATAACGATGCCAACTCCACCTGGTTCGTTGGATACACCACCGGCATGTCGACGGCGGCCTGGGTTGGCCGCTACGACAAAGACAAGAAAATGAAGACTCAGGGCAAGGTTGTCAACGGTGTTGCCCGCCGTTGGACCGACTCGGGCACCTGGGCCTCACCTTTGTGGACCAACTACATGAAGCAGGTCGGTACCCTGTACCCGGCCAAGTCGTTCGGCAGCGCCAAGGCAGCACCCAAGCCTGAGCCCAAGAAGGAAGAAAAGGACGATTCGAAGCCGGCAACGACCGAGTCCTCCGCTCCGAAGGACACCTCGGAAAAGCCCAAGGCCACGGAAAAACCGAAGGCAACCGAAAGCGCCAAGCCAAAGGGAAACAGCGACAGGACACCAGCCCCTCCCAAGAAGACGAATGATGACTAGTTCCATGGCGAACCCATCCTCGCTGGCCGAAGCGGTCTCACGCACTGTGCGTGGGGCCGCTTTGGCGGCTGCAGCGGCAACCGCTTCGGCCGGTGTCCTCTATGGCTACGGCCTGGGCCAGACGACGCGTTTTGCCCTCCGCGAGGAATCCCTGGCGCTGCTGCCACCGGGCTCGTCCCCGATCCGGATCCTGCACCTGTCGGACATCCACATGGTGCCCAACCAGGAACTCAAACGGCGTTGGCTGCACTCGCTGGCGGAACTGCAACCGGATCTGGTCATCAACACCGGAGACAACCTGGGCCACATGGATGGGCTGGGCTCGCTGCTGGAGGCACTGGGTCCGCTGATGGCCTTCCCCGGCGCCTTCGTTCCGGGATCGAACTGCTACTTCGGGCCACGCCTGAAAAACCCGTTGCGCTACCTGGGCAAGCGCTCGGATGTGCCGCGCAACTCCCCCAAGTACCAATTGCCGTGGCAACAGATGCACAGCGCCTTCGGTGCCGCCGGCTGGGTCAACCTGACCAACCGAAACCATTCCATGGCCGTGAACGGCACGCGCCTGGACTTCACCGGGGTGGACGACCCTCACTTGCACCTGGAACGCTTCGCCGGCTGGCCGGCCGGCTCGGTGTCGTCCGACGCCGCTCCCCACCTGCGGGTTGCCCTGGCCCACGCCCCGTACCAACGGGTGCTGGACACGTTCACCGACGCGGGCGCCGACCTGATCCTGGCCGGGCACACCCACGGCGGACAGGTATGCATCCCTGGCTACGGCGCACTGGTGACCAATTGCGACCTGCCGACCTGGCGTGCCAGCGGACTGACGCAATGGGAGCATGCGGGCAAGAGCGTGCCGTTGAACGTCTCGGCGGGCATCGGAACCTCGCGCTTCGCACCGGTGCGGATCGCCTGCCCTCCGGAAGCAATCTTGCTGACGCTGACCGCCGGGGACTAGCCCCCCGCGTCTGATTGAACAATCCCAACCCCACACTGTAGGGTATTCCCAGTAGCGAATTGGCGCTCGGGGATTGAGGTCGGACACCGGTGGCAGTACAACAAGGACACGCCCCCGCGGCGGGCACACCCACGCTTGGCCGGACCTTTGCCCGGCTTGCCCCCTTCGTCAAGCCCATCCTGCCGCGGCTCTTCTTCGGCTTCCTCTGTGCGCTGGCCGCAGGCATCGTTGCCCTGACCATCCCCCAGGTGCTGGCCTGGCTGGTGAACAACGTGCTGCACCCCGAGGGCAAGGACTCCGAGGTCTGGCTGGCCGTGGGCCTGGTCGCGGGACTGGGCGCCCTCGAGGCGCTGCTGGTGTTCCTGCGCCGGCAATTCGTGATCACCCCGGCCGCCCGCCTGGAAACCCAGATGCGGGTGCGTTTCTACGAGCACCTCCAGCAGCTTCCGGTCGCCTTCCACGAACGCTGGGGCTCCGGGCAGCTGCTCTCCCGCTCCATGTCGGACTTGAGCCTGCTGCGCCGCTGGCTGGCCTTCGGCGCCCTGATGCTGGTCGTCTCCACCGTCACGGTGATCACCGGGCTGACCCTGATGTTCTCCTCCAGCTGGGTGCTGGGCAGCATCTACCTCGCCGGGGCCATCCCCATCAGCATCAAGGCCTTCTACTTCCGCAACACCTACCGCGCGGCCAGCCGGCTGAGCCAGGACCAGGCCGGCGACCTGGCCACCGCGGTGGAGGAATCGGTCCACGGCATCCGCGTCATCAAGGCCTTTGGCCGCGGCCGGCACATGTACGACGGCTTCAACTCCCGGGCCAAGCAATTGCGCGACACCGAGGTCGTCAAGGCCAGGACCCTGGCCAGCTTCCTGCTCTACGTCGTCGCGATCCCCGAGACCACCCTGGGCCTGGGCCTGGTCGCCGGGCTCTGGCTGACCGCCCAGGGAGAATTGAGCGTCGGCGCCCTGGTCGCCTACTTCGCCACCGCCACCGTGCTGGCCGGACCGGTCGAAGGCATGGGCATGCTGCTGGGCATGACGCTGACGACCAAGACCGCCCTGGACCGCCACTTCGAGGTCATGGACACGCCCAACACCATCACCTCCCCGCAGGCTTCGCGCACCCCGGCGAACGGGCTCGGGGACCTGGAGCTGCGCAATGTCCACTTTGCCTTCCCCGACGCGGCCGGCACCGGCGCCCCGACGCTGCGCGGGGTCAACCTCGCTGTCGACCCCGGGGAGACCATGGCCCTGGTCGGCATGACCGGCACCGGCAAGTCCACGCTGTTGGCGCTGATCCCCCGGCTCCACGAGGTCACCGGCGGGCGGGTGCTGATCGACGGGGTCGACGTGCGCGACTGGGACCTGCTCGAGCTGCGCCGCGCGGTGGCCGTCGCCTTCGAGGACACCATCCTGTTTTCCTCCTCGATCCGCGACAACGTGCTGCTCGGCGCCCCCGAGCTCCCCGAGGCGGAAACCACGGCGCTGCTCAACGAGGCGATCGACACCGCGCAGGCCGGGTTCGCCCGCACCCTGCCCGAGGGGCTGGACACGGTCATCGGCGAGGAAGGGCTCTCGCTGTCCGGCGGCCAGCGCCAACGCATCGCACTGGCCCGGGCCATCGCCGCCCGGCCGCGCGTGCTGATCCTCGATGACCCGCTCTCGGCCCTGGACGTGCGCACCGAGGAAGCCGTCACGCAGAAGCTGCGCATCACCCTGGCCGGAACCACCACGCTGATCGTCGCCCACCGGCCCTCCACCGTGGCCCTGGCCGACCGGGTCGCGCTGCTGCGGGACGGGGCGATCGACGACGTCGGCACGCACTCGGAACTGCTGGCACGCAACGAGCACTACCGCTTCGTGATCGCCAGCCTCGAAGACGAAGACACAAATTTGCTGGAAGGCGGGCCACGGGCATGAGCACCCACACCGGAGTGTCCAACGAGGACGCCATCACCCTGACCGCGGACGAACGCAAGCGCGTGCGCGCCCGCTCCTGGCGGCTGCTTGCCACCCTGGCCTCCAGGCAGAAGCCGATGCTGGTGCTCACCGTGGTGCTGGTGGTCATCTCCAATGCCGCCCGCGCATCCTTCCCGATCATCATCGCCTGGGCCATCGACTGGGGCCTGCCGCAGGTCACCGGCGGCAACCTCGCGGCACTGGGCATCACCGGCGGCGCCTACGTGCTCTCGGCCATCGCGGCCGGCTCGCTGCTGGGCTGGTACGTGCTGTGCACCGCGAAGATCTCCCAGGCGATGCTGCTGGACCTGCGGTTGCGCGTCTTTCGGCACACCCAGCGCCTGAGCCTGGAATTCCACGAGAAGTACACCTCCGGGCGCATCATTTCCCGGCAGACCTCGGACCTCGAGACGCTGCGCGAACTGCTGGACCAGGGCATCTCCGAGCTGGTCTCCGCCTGCGTCTTCGTGACGTTCACGCTGATCTCGATCTTCGTGCTGGACTGGCGTTCCGGGATCGTGGTGATGATCGCCGCGATCCCCATTTCGCTGCTCTTTGGCTGGTACCAGCGCCGGTCCGAGGTCGTCTACCGCGAATCCCGCGTGGTCTCCGCGCGGCTGATCGGCACGTTCGTGGAAACCATGACGGGCATCCGCGCGGTCAAGGCCTTCCGCAAGGAGAAGGTCAACGACAAGAACTACGCGCAGGTCGCCGGGGAATACCGCGACAACTCCATCCGCTCCATCAACCTCTTCGGGGTGCTGCAGCCGGGCCTGGTGCTCATCGGGAACCTGTCGGTGGCCGCGGTGCTGGCCTGGGGCGGCTTCCGCATCCTGGACGGCGACCTGGGCGTGGGCGTGCTGGTGGCGCTGCTGCTGGCCACCAAGCGCGTGTTCCAGCCGGTGGAGAACATCGCCATGTTCTACTCCTCGCTGCAGGCCGCCACCGCGGCCCTGGAAAAGGTCTCCGGGCTGCTCGAGGAGGAACCCACCGTGGTGGAACCGGCCAGGCCCCAGCCCCTGGGCGAGGTCGCCGGTGCCCTGAAGTTCCAGGACGCGGTCTTCGGCTACGGCGACGGCCCGGTCGTCATGGACCGGTTCGACCTGTCCATCCCGGCGGGGCAGACCGTGGCCGTGGTCGGGCAGACCGGTGCCGGCAAGTCCACGCTGGCCAAGCTGATCGCCCGGTTCTACGACCTGCGATCCGGTGCCCTGACGCTGGATGGGGTGCCGATCGAAAGAATCGCCAACGACGACCTGCGCCGGCATGTGGTGATGGTGACCCAGGAATCGTTCCTGTTCTCCGGCACCGTGGCCGAAAACATCGCGCTGGGCAAGCCCGGGGCCAGCACCGAGGAGATCATCCTGGCGGCCCGCGCGGTGGGCGCGCACGAATTCATCACCGCGCTGCCGGAAGGCTACGACACCGACGTGAACAAGCGCGGCGGTCGCGTGTCCTCGGGACAGCGCCAGCTGATCTCCTTCGCCCGGGCCTTCCTGGCGGACCCGGCGGTGCTGATCCTCGACGAGGCGACCAGCTCGCTGGACATCCCCTCCGAACGCGCAGTGCAGCGCGGCTTGCAGACGCTGCTGGGCAACCGCACCGCGCTGATCATCGCGCACCGTCTGTCCACCGTGCAGATTGCCGACCGGGTACTGGTGGTCCACGACGGCAAGATCGTCGAGGACGGATCCCCCGCCGAGTTGATCGGCTCCGAGGGCAGGTTCGCCGCCCTGCACAAGGCCTGGAAGGACTCGCTGGTCTGACCCTCCCCGGTGCCATCGGCGCGGCTTTCGCGGTAGGGTTGCCGGCAACGACGAGTTCAGGGGTTGTCATGCGAAGGAATCGGGTTCCGGCCGTGGCGGGCCTGCTGGGCGGGACACTGCTGTTGGCGGGCTGCTCCGGGTACACCGGGGTGGCGGCCCTTGACCGTGCCGCGGGCCCCGGCGATGCGTTGCCGCCGGGCATCACGATGATGGAGGACTTCGACGCGGCAAGCGTCCGCCTGCTGGCCGCGCACGAGGGGGTCAGGTATTTCGCCGGCACCACCACCGACAAGACCACCGCCTGCCTCCTGATCCAGCCCGCGGGCAACGATCCCGACTGGGTCGCCGGGTGCGGCGGTGCGGGTGCCGCCGGCGAGATCGTGGAGGTCTCCGGCAGCAACCCCGCGCGCACGGCGGTGCTTGTCAGGGACGATGCGGACACCCGAGACCGCGAGGCCGGCGGGTTCATCCGGCTGCATCCCAACGTCCTGGTGCACGGCGGCGCCGCGGCCGGCACCGGCTAGGCCACGCGGTCCCCGGGTGATGCGGCAAGGGGGCCTGGAACCGCATCAAGTTGCGGTTCCAGGCCCCCTGCCCTTGGAGGACCCGAAGGCGGCTTCTAAGCCGTGAAGGTGAGCCCGGTCAGGCGCTCGTAGGCCTCGATGTAGCGCCCGCGGGTGCGCTCGATGATCTCCGCCGGCAATGCCGGGGGCTCGGCGCCCGAGGCCTTGTCCCAGCCGGAGGCCTCCGAGGTGAGCCAGTCGCGCACGAACTGCTTGTCGAACGAGGGCTGCGCCTTGCCCGGTGCGTAGGTCTCCGCGTCCCAGAAGCGCGAGGAATCCGGGGTCAGCACCTCGTCGCCCAGGGTGATCTCGCCGTTGGACGGATCGATCCCGAACTCGACCTTGGTGTCGGCCAGGATGATGCCGCGGGTGCGGGCGATCTCCTCGGCGCGCAGGTACAGGGCCAGGGTGGCGTCGCGCAGGTCCGCGGCCTGCTGGCCGCCGATGCGTGCGGCGGTTTCCTCGAAAGTGATGTTCTCGTCGTGCTCGCCGACCTCGGCCTTGGCCGAGGGGGTGAAGATCGCCGGCTCCAGCTTCGAACCGTCTACCATGCCGCCCTTCAGCGGCAACGCGCACACGGTCTGGCGTGCCTTGTACTCCGCCAGGCCCGAGCCGGTCAGGTATCCGCGGGCGATGCATTCGATCGGGAACATCTCCAGCTTCTTGCACACCATGGCACGCCCGGCCACGGCCTCGGGGACGTCGGTGGAGATGACGTGGTTGGGGATCTCGGAGAGCTGCTCGAACCACCACAGGCTCAGCTGCGTGAGCACCTTGCCCTTGTCGGGGATCTCGGACTCCAGCACGAAGTCGAAGGCGCTGATCCGGTCCGAGGCGACCACCAGCACGCGGTCGGTTTCCTCGAAGGAGGAACCGGCCGGGACGTAGAGGTCACGGACCTTGCCCGAGTAGAAGTGGGTCCAGCCCGGGAGATCCAGTGTTTCGGTTTGCAGGCCTGACATTTAGTTGCTTCCTTCCGCGACGCTGATCTGGCCGTTGGCGGCCTTCAACGCGATGTCGGTGCGGTGCTGGGCACCGTCCCAGGAGATGGCCGCGACCCCGGCGTAGGCCTTGTCGCGGGCCGCATGCAGGTCGGCACCCAGGCCCACGACCGCGAGCACGCGGCCGCCGGCGACGATGACTTCCCCGGCCTCGTTCGCGGTGGTTCCGGCGTGCAGCACCGAGACGTCCTCGAGTGCCTCGGCGGCATCCAATCCGCGGATGGCGGCGCCCTTGATGGGGTCCTCCGGGTAGTTTTCGGCGGCCATGACCACGCCGACGGCGGTTTCGGGGCGCCAGTGCAGCTGCTCGGCGTCGTCCAGCTCGCCCGTGGCTGCGGCCATGAGCAGGGCACCGAGCGGGGTCTTCAGGCGTGCGAGCACGGCCTGGGTTTCGGGGTCGCCGAAGCGTGCGTTGAATTCGATCACGCGGATGCCGCGCGAGGTGATGGCCAGGCCGCAGTACAGCACGCCGGTGAAGGGGGTGCCGCGGGACTCCATGTCGCGCAGCGTCGGGTAGGCGACGCGGTCCATGACCTCGTCGACGAAGCCGGCGGGCAGCCATGGCAGCGGTGAGTAGGCACCCATGCCGCCGGTGTTCGGGCCCTCGTCGCCATCGAAGATGCGCTTGAAGTCCTGGGCAGGGGCCAGCGGGACGGCGTGGGTGCCGTCGCAGATGACAAAGAGGGAGACCTCGGGACCGTCGAGGAACTCCTCGATGACCACGGTGCCGCCGGCATCGAAGCAGGTTTCGGCGTGGGCCAGGGCCTCGGAGCGGTCGGAGGTGACCACCACTCCCTTGCCCGCGGCCAGCCCGTCGTCCTTGACGACGTAGGGGGCTCCGAAGGCATCGAGTGCCTCGGCTGCCTCCTCGGTGTTCGTGGCGACCTTGGCCATCGCGGTGGGAACTCCCGCCTCGGCCATCACGGTCTTGGCGAAGGCCTTGGAAGCCTCCAGCTGGGCCGCCGCCTTGGTGGGACCAAAGACGGGGATGCCTGCGGCGATCAACGCATCGGCAACACCTGCCGCCAGCGGTGCCTCGGGGCCAACCACAACCAGTTCAGAACCCAGCTCGCGGGCCAGGGCCACCACCGCGGCGGGGTCCTGGGCATCGATTTGGTGGGTGGTGACATCACGCGAAATCCCGGCATTGCCGGGTGCGCAATGCAGGTCGGAGACGTAGGGATCCGCAGCCAAAGCGCGGATCAGTGCATGTTCGCGGCCGCCGGGGCCAATAACCAGTACCTTCACGAGGCTTAAGCCTACCGGGTTCGGCCCGGCCGGTCCCGCACCGGGTCGCGATCCCGACGCATTGCCGCCGGCTTGGCCTTCGAAGGCCCGGCGGCCCCGCCTATGCTCGTGTACATGGATCAGGAAACCAAGTGGCAGCAGCAGGCGCGCCGGGACCCCGCCCAGGCCCGGAACTACATCGGCCGGTTCGCGGAATTGCGCGCATCGGGCGCAGACCTTGACGGCGAGGCACGCTTCGCCGATGCGATGCTTGCCCGCGGCTCGCGGGTGCTGGATGCCGGATGCGGGACCGGCCGGGTCGGCGGAGAGCTGGCCGCGCGCGGCCACCGGGTCACCGGGGTGGACCTTGATGCCGAACTGCTGGCCGCGGCCCGCACCGATTTTCCCGGCTCGCGCTGGCTGGAGGGCAACCTCGCAACACTAGATGTGCGCAACGAGGCCGGAGAACGCGAGCTCTTCGAACTGGTCATCTCCCCGGGCAACGTGCTGGCCTTCGTCGCCCCGGGCACCGCCGCTACCGTGCTGGGCGCGCTGGCGGAACACCTGGCACCGGACGGTCGGCTCGTCGTGGGCTTCTCACCCCTGAAGGGCTACGCACTGGAGACCTTCGAAGCGGACGCCGCGGCGGCGGGACTGCGGATCGGCACGCTCTTTTCCACCTGGGACATGCGGCCCCTGCGGCCCGGCGCGGACTTCGTCGTTGCGCTGCTTGAGCCTGCCCGCACCGTAAACTAGGTCACATGGCCGAAACCTTGCTTGCTTCCGACACCGTGGACCTCGTTGTGCTCGAACGCAACGGCTTCATTGAATCCCGCCACCGCGGAACAGCGGTGGTCGTCAATGCCGCGGGCGAGGTGCTCGACGCCCTGGGAAACCCCAACGTCCTGGTCTATCCGCGCTCGGCGCTCAAGCCGTTCCAGGCCTTGGCCTCCATGCAATCCGGGGTCCCGTTGCGCGGCGCGCAGGTGGCCCTGGCCTGCGCCAGCCACGACGGCAGCACCGAACACACCGAGGTGGTCGAATCCATGCTGGCCAAGGCCGGCCTGTCGGAAGCCGACCTGTTGTGCCCGGCCTCCTGGCCGTCGCACGAGGAAACCCGCACCGAGCGGATCCGAGCGGGGCTTGGCAAATCCGCGATCAGCTTCAACTGCTCCGGAAAGCATGCCGCGTTCCTCTGGGCGTGCGCCGAGAACGGGTGGGACACCAAGACCTACCTGTCCCCCGGGCACCCGGTGCAGCAACGGGTCATCGGCGTCATCGAGGAGTACGCCGGCGAAACCATCTCGCACCTGGGCGTGGACGGCTGCGGCGCGCCGGTTCCGGTGATCTCGCTGGCCGGGCTGGCCCGGGCCGCCTCGAAGCTGGCCCAGGCCCCCGGCAACAAGCATGCCGATGCGCGGGCGGCAACGATTGCCACCGCGATGCTCGACTATCCGTGGGCCGTCCAGGGCCACGGCAAGCCCAACTCCGTGGTGATGGAGGACCTGGGCGTCATTGCCAAGCTCGGCGCCGAGGGCGTGCTGCTGCTGGCAGCACCGTGCGGGATAGCGGTGGCGGTGAAGATGAGCGACGGTTCGGGCCGCGGAAGCGACCTGTTGGGACTCACGCTGCTGGCCAACGCCGGCGCCATTTCCACCGACCAGCTCACCGACATCCTGGCCAAGTTGACCAGCCCGGTGCTCGGCGGCGGGGTCCCGGTCGGCGCGCTGCGCCTGGCCTCCCCGGTCATGGACCTGCTGGATTCCTGAAAAGCCATGGCCATCAAGCGACGCATTGATCCGGCCGAGGGCAACCGTGCCTTCCGCCGCTGGATCGACACCGCCGACGCCCAGGCGGACGCGCTGCCGCGCCCGCTCATTGCCATGGCGGTGCGCTACACCCTGGAGGAACTGGCCAGCCGGGCCGAGGGCAACTCCGTGGAGGTGCGGGTCCCGCCGTTCGGGGTGACCCAGTGCATTCCCGGTCCCCGGCACACCCGGGGCACTCCCCCGAACGTCATCGAGCTGCCAGCGGCGCTCTGGCTCGCGCTGGCCTCGGGCAAGATCGGCTGGGAAGCCGCGCTTGCCACGGGCAAGGTCACCGCCTCTGGGCTGCGGGCGGACCTGTCGGCCGAACTGCCGCTGGTTTAGTACCCTAGAGGGTATGGAATCCAGCCAGCACCCCAGCAATCCCACCCCCGCAGACAAGGCCGCCGGCGACATCGAGGTCGAGGTCTACGCTGCACCCAAGTTCTGGCCGTTCATGGGCATCGGCGCCCTGCTGGGCATCGTCATCGCGTTTGTTTCCGCCTTCACCGGCGAGGAATCCACCGACTTCTCCCGGGCCGCGGTGGCGGGCTTCCTGTCGGTCGCATTCGCCTTCTTCGGCGTATTGCTCGCCGGCGTCGTCTTTCTGGTTGTGGATCGCATCACACGAAAAAAGGCACGTCGCGCGCTTGCCGTGCCGATGGGTGACCCAGAACACCGCTAGAAGCCGGCTTGTGGGAGACTTCACGCCCAAACGGGCATCCGGCTCGTGAGAGAATAATTGCTATGGCGCGTGGTGACGGAAACCTAAATCATGATCTTTTGCCCAACGAGAAGGGCCCGCAGGATGAATGCGGTGTCTTTGGCGTGTGGGCTCCCGGCGAGGAAGTAGCGAAGCTGACCTATTACGGTCTCTATGCGCTGCAGCATCGCGGGCAGGAATCGGCCGGATTGGCCACTAGCGACGGGGCCCGGATCAATGTCTACAAGGACATGGGTCTGGTCTCCCAGGTGTTCGACGAGAACACCCTCAATTCGATGCAGGGGCACCTGGCCATTGGCCACTGCCGCTACTCGACCACGGGCGCCAGCCACTGGGCCAACGCCCAGCCGACTCTCGGCCCCACCGCCGCGGGCACGGTTGCCCTGGCGCACAACGGGAACCTGACCAACTCGGCCGAGCTGATGGAAATGGTCAGGGACGAGCAGGAAGAATCCGGGGAAAAGGTCCGCGGCGAAATCGCCCAGGGCAACACCACCGACACCGCACTGGTGACGGCGCTGCTCAACGGCGCCGAAGGCGAATCCCTCGAAGAGACCGCCCTGTCGTTGCTGCCCAAGCTGCGCGGCGCCTTCTGCTTCGTCTTCATGGACGAACACACCCTCTACGCGGCACGCGACACCTACGGCGTTCGCCCGCTGGTGCTCGGCCGCCTGGAACGCGGCTGGGTCGTGGCCTCCGAGCAGGCCGCCCTGGCCACCGTCGGTGCCAGCTTCATCCGCGAGATCGAACCGGGCGAATTCATCGCCATCGACGAAGAGGGCGTGCGCTCCCGGCGTTTCGGCGCGGCCACCCCCGCGGCCTGCGTCTTCGAGTACGTCTACCTGGCCCGCCCCGATGCCTCCATCAACGGACGTTCGGTCTACGAGACCCGTGTGGAAATGGGCCGCCAGCTGGCACGCGAGAATGCCGCCGAGGCGGACATCGTCATCCCGGTGCCCGAGTCGGGCACTCCGGCTGCCATCGGCTACGCCGAGCAGTCGGGCATCCCCTTCGCCCACGGCTTCGTCAAGAACGCCTATGTGGGCCGCACCTTCATCCAGCCCTCGCAGACGCTGCGCCAGCTGGGCATCAAGCTCAAGCTCAACGCCCTGGAACCGGTCATCAAGGGCAAGCGCGTGGTCGTGGTCGACGATTCGATCGTGCGCGGCAACACCCAGCGCGCCGTGGTGCGGATGCTGCGCGAGGCGGGAGCGGCGGAGATCCACGTGAAGATCTCCTCCCCGCCCATCAAGTGGCCCTGCTTCTACGGCATCGACTTCGCCACCCGCGCCGAGCTCATCGCCAACGGCGCCGCGGTCGAGGAAATCGGCAAGTCCATCGGCGCCGACTCGCTGGCCTACATCTCCGAGGACGGCATGATCGGTGCCACCGAGCAGAAGCGCGAGCGCCTGTGCACCGCCTGCTTCACCGGCGACTACCCGATCGCCCTGCCCGAAGCAGCACTGCGGGGCAAGAACCTGCTTGAACGTAGCAACCAGGCAGGATGTGAGCCGGGCCCGGATGCAGAGTTCGAGTCGGCTCTCACCGCCGAAGACAAAACACCGCGCAACTAAGTAAAGGACCATCAGAGATGACAAGCGCCACCCCTGAGAATTCCGGAATCACCTACGCTTCGGCCGGTGTCGATGTCGAGGCCGGTGACCGCGCCGTTGAATTGATGAAGGGCGCCATCAAGGCCACCCACAACGCCAACGTCCTAGGCGGTGTCGGCGGATTCGCAGGCCTGTACGACGCCTCGAAGTTCCTTTCCTACAAGAAGCCCCTGCTGGCCACCTCCACCGACGGAGTCGGCACCAAGGTCGCCATCGCCCAGGCCATGGACATCCACCACACCATCGGCCAGGACCTGGTCGGCATGGTCGTCGATGACATCGTCGTGGTCGGCGCCGAGCCGCTGTTCATGACCGACTACATCGCCTGCGGCAAGGTCGTCCCCGAGCGCATCGCGGACATCGTCCGCGGCATCGCCGAGGGCTGCACCATCGCCGGCACCGCGCTGGTCGGCGGGGAAACCGCCGAGCACCCGGGTCTGCTGGGCGAGCACGAATACGATGTTGCCGGTGCCGCCACCGGCATCGTCGAGGCCGACGGCCTGCTGGGCCCGGAGCGCGTGAAGGACGGCGACGTCGTCATCGGCATGGCCGCCTCGGGCATCCACTCCAACGGCTACTCGCTGGTCCGCAGCGTTGTGGCGCACGCCGGCTGGGCGCTTGACCGCCACGTGCCGGAGTTCGGCCGCACCCTGGGCGAGGAACTGCTGGAACCGACCCGCATCTACACCATGGACTGCCTGGACTTGATCCGCACGTTCAACGTCGACGGCGCCATCGACATCCACGGTTTCAGCCATGTCACCGGAGGCGGCCTGGCGGCCAACCTTGCCCGCGTGCTTCCCCAGGGCCTGATGGCCACCGTGGAGCGCAACAGCTGGGAACTTCCGGCCGTGTTCAAGGTGATGGCCGAGCTGGGTTCCGTGCCGCAGCCGGACCTGGAACGCACGCTGAACCTGGGCGTGGGCATGGTTGCCATCGTTGACGCCGCGGTGGCCGACGCTGCGCTGGCCCGCCTCAACGCCCGCGGCATGACCTCCTGGGTCATGGGCAAGGTCGGAACCGTCACCGACGAAGCCAAGGCCGCCGGTTTGGATTACGTCCAGGGCGCCAAGGGCGTCGACGGCGGTGCGGTGCTGATGCGCGGCAATTTCGCCGGCTAACTGCCACAAGGCCCTTAAGAGCGAGGGACCGCACCCGATGGGTGCGGTCCCTCGCTCTTTTAAGTCCTCGGTCCCGGTCGGCAGACGGGTTCAGACGGTGGGGATGCCTCCCGCGGCAGGGGAAACCCCTGTTCCGGGCGCTCGACCCGGCCTGGCTCGCCGCCGGCCTCGGCTCCAACGCCTGGCCTGCGTCGACTGCCAGCGCCCGACAGCGGAGGCGGAAGCCCTACATGGGTCGGCGCGTGGTCCCGCCGAGCGGTTCTTCCAGGATGGCCAGGGCCTCGGCGATGTTGCTGCGCCACCGGTAATCGGCCTTGGCGTCTCCCCGGGTGGGGCCGCCGTTGATCAGCCCGACCGGCTTGCCGGCGCCGCGGGCGTCCAGCAGCAGCTTGTAGCCGCTCATGACCGCCAGGGAGGAACCGACCACCAGCAGCGAGGCGGAGTGCGCCTCCATCGCCTTGAGCCGGACCTTGCGTTCAGCCGGGACGCTTTCCCCGAAATAGACCACGTTGGGCTTCAAGGCCTGCGAGCCGCACACCAGGCAGCCGACCATGTGGAACTCGGCCACGTGCGCATCATCCAGCGACACGTCGCCGTCAGGGTTCACCAGCGAGGGATCCAGGTCGACGCGTTCAAGATACCCCGGGTTGGCTTCGTGCAGCCTCGCATCGAGGTGTTTCCGGTCCTCCAGGGCCCCGCAATTCAGGCAGCTGATCTGCTGCAGGTCCCCGTGCAGGGGAATGACGTTCAGCGAGCCGGCCGCGACATGCAACCCGTCGACGTTTTGCGTCACGATGCCGCTGATCTTGCCCTGCGCTTCCCATTGGGCCAGGCGTCGGTGGATGGGGTTGGGCGAGGCCTGGGCCATGTGCCGCCATCCCACGAAACTGCGTGCCCAATACCGGTGGCGGGCGCTGGGCTCGTGCTGGAACTCCTGATAGGTCATCGGCCGGTGGCGAAGCAGGGACCCCTGGGGCCCCCGGTAGTCGGGGATCCCGGAGTCGGTCGAGACCCCGGCGCCGGTGAGCACCAGCACCGAGCCGGCCTCGAGCATCCTGCGGATGCCGGCGGCGGCGACCTGCGGATCCTGCAGCGGTGCGGTCTCCCCCACCACGCGTTCGATGGAACGGATGGCGGCACGATGCGCCATCCGGATGCCTAGTTCGCCTTCATGCAGCATGTGGTCCCATCGCTGTTTCCCGGGCAAGGCAAAGGCCGCGGTCACTAGCGCCGCTGGGGGCGTAGTGGCCACGGCTGCCGTGTTCACGTATTGGAGAACCGATAACCACAGATTGCTCTGGGGTCACTTCAGGGAGTCGGCGCATCAGCTGATGCGCCGTTGGTCGTCCTCGTCGTCATCGTCTGCGTACTTGTCTTCGTAATCCGAATAATCGGACTCGAAGGGTACGTCGACAGGGCTTGGTGTCGTGGTGCTGTGACCACGGCTCTTCCCAAGCTCGCGTTCCAAGGCGGACAAATCAGTGGCCGGGGAGAAATATTTCATGTCCCTGGCCTGTCGTGTCGCTTTTGCCTTCTGACGGCCGCGCCCCATGGCGTGACCCCCTTTTTTCAGTAGATCTGGAGGTGGTCCACCTATGTCAGGCGGAGGCCCCAGAATATGTGACTAATTCTTTCGTATTTCAAGGTTAACATGATTCCGCGGCGAGTGCCTGCCCGGAACCACCGTTCCGCCGGTAGAGTATTATTTTGTCCACCAAGTCGACTGCCACCCGCCCGGGAGCTTGCTTGCCTGATCCGCCACCGCCAGAGCCAAGAGCTGCGCTTCCTGCTCTAAGTGCCATGTCACAGACGCGTTCGTGGTGGCGTGCCCCGGCCCTTTGGGCCTTGCTCGGGGCACTGGGAATCATGCTGATTGTCATCTACGGAGCCAACAGGTTTTTTGGCCACCACGACGCCGCGGCGCCGGTCGCCGAAGTGACACGAA
This sequence comes from Arthrobacter sp. C2, assembly GCA_024207135.1. Taxonomy (GTDB): domain Bacteria; phylum Actinomycetota; class Actinomycetes; order Actinomycetales; family Micrococcaceae; genus Paeniglutamicibacter. The sequence continues at coordinate 1,905,574 of CP042428.1, forward strand.
ACGCATCCCCCGGCATCGACGGGGTCATTGCCACGGACGTCCCGGCGGACCAGTTGCAGGTTGGCGATTGCCTTCAGGGATTCAACGGCCCGCTGGAAACCTCCACGGTGGTGACCTGCCTGACCGCACACAACGCACAGCTGATCGGCACCTTCACCATGGACGGGGACCAGTTCCCCGGTCCGGCAGGAATCCTGTCGCGGTCCGAGGAACTGTGCAAGTCGATTGCACTGGATCCCGCCAGCCCCCTGGACACGGGTTGGTCATATCAATTCTCGCGGCCGTCCGAAGCCACCTGGAAGAACGGCGACCGGCTGGTCGCCTGCTTCCTGTCACTGAACGAGGGCAGCGTTCGGGTCTCGATGCTGCCTTCCGAATCCGCGGCATTGAACACCTGACACCCGCTGCCACCCCATTCGCGGAAGCAGGCCGGGCACGACGCGGCCGGTGCCCGAAGCGCTGTTCGCGCCTCGGGCACCGGCCGTTGACCTTGGATCCTTAGTTGCGGCGGGAAGTCAGGGACAGCCCGTTGCCGTCCTCGCCGACGCCCACCACCACGGTGTCGCCGTCCAGGATAGTCCCGAGCAGCAATTGGCGGGCCAGCCGGTCCCCGATCTCGCGTTGCACCAGGCGGCGCAGCGGCCGGGCGCCGAAGGCCGGGTCGAAGCCGGTGAAGGCCAGCCAGTCGCGTGCATCGTCGTTGACCTCCAGCACCAGGCGGCGTCCCGCCAGGCGCTTGGCCAGCGCGTCGACCTGCAGGGCAACGATCGAGCCGAGCTCGTCCAGCGAGAGTGCGTCGAACATGATCACATCGTCCAGCCGGTTCAGGAACTCGGGCTTGAACGAGGCGTTGACCAGGTTCATCACGGCCGCGCGCTTGGTGTCTTCCTCCAGCGTCTGGTCAACCATGAACTGCGAGCCCAGGTTGGAGGTCATGATCAGGATGACGTTGCGGAAGTCGACGGTGCGTCCCTGCCCGTCGGTCAGGCGCCCGTCGTCGAGCACCTGCAGCAGGATGTCGAAGACCTCCGGGTGGGCCTTTTCCACCTCGTCGAGCAGCACCACCGAGTAGGGGCGGCGGCGCACCGCCTCGGTGAGCTGTCCGCCCTCCTCGTAGCCGACGTACCCCGGAGGGGCGCCGACCAGCCGGGCCACGGAATGCTTCTCCCCGTACTCGGACATGTCGATGCGCACCATCGCGCGTTCGTCGTCGAATAGGAAGTCGGCCAGGGCCTTGGCCAGCTCGGTCTTGCCCACGCCGGTGGGGCCCAGGAACAGGAACGAGCCGGTGGGGCGGTCGGGATCCGAGATCCCGGCCCGGGCGCGGCGCACCGCATCGGAGACCGAGGCGACGGCCTTCCGCTGGCCGATCAGCCGGTGGCCCAGGAAGTCCTCCATCTCGAGCAGCTTCTGGCTTTCGCCTTGCAGCATGCGCCCGGCCGGGATGCCGGTCCAGGCCGAGATGACCTCGGCGATGTCGTCGGCGGTGACTTCCTCGGCGACCATCGATTCCTGCGTGCCGGCGGTGGCCTCGGCCGCGGCGGCGTCCTTCATCTCCTTTTCCAGCGCGGGGATCTCGCCGTAGAGCAGCCGCGAGGCGCTTTCCAGGTCGCCCTCGCGCTGCAGCTTCTCGGCGCTCGAGCGCGCCTCGTCCAGCTTGACCTTCAGGTCTCCGACCCTGTTCAGTCCGGCCTTCTCGGCCTCCCAACGGGCGTTCAGCGCATCAAGCTCCTCCTTCTTGTCGGCCTTGTCGGCGCGCAGCGCATCGAGGCGTTCACGGGAGGCGGGATCGGTCTCCCCGTCGAGGGCAAGCTCCTCCATGGTCAGCCGGTCCACCGCACGGCGCAGTGCATCGATTTCCTCGGGTGCGGAGTCGATTTCCATGCGCAGCCGGCTGGCGGCCTCGTCGACCAGGTCGATGGCCTTGTCCGGGAGCTGGCGTCCGGCGATGTAGCGGTTGGACAGCGTGGCTGCGGCCACGAGTGCGGAGTCGCCGATCGTGACCTTGTGGTGGGCCTCGTAGCGCTGCTTGAGCCCGCGCAGGATCGCTATGGTGTCATCCACGCTCGGCTCCCCCACATAGACCTGGGCGAAGCGGCGCTCGAGCGCCGGATCCTTCTCGATGTTCTGGCGGTACTCGTCCAGCGTCGTGGCACCGATCAGGCGCAGCTCGCCGCGGGCCAGCATGGGCTTGAGCATGTTGCCCGCATCCATGGCCCCCTCGGAGGCTCCCGCGCCAACGACGGTGTGGATCTCGTCGATGAAGGTGACGATCTGCCCGTCCGAGGACTTGATTTCCTCCAGGACGGCCTTGAGCCGCTCCTCGAACTCGCCGCGGTACTTGGCCCCGGCGATCATCGAACCCAGGTCCAGGGCGATCAGTGTCTTGCCGCGCAGCGACTCGGGAACGTCTCCGGCGACCATGCGCTGGGCCAGGCCCTCGACCACGGCGGTCTTGCCGACTCCGGGTTCCCCGATGAGCACCGGGTTGTTCTTGGTGCGCCTGGAGAGCACCTGGACGACACGGCGGATCTCGGCGTCGCGCCCGATCACCGGGTCGAGCTTGCCCGAGCGGGCGATGGCCGTCATGTCGGTGCCGAATTTTTCCAGGGCCTGGAAGGTGTTTTCGGGATCGGGGTTGTTGACCTTGCGGTCGCCCCTGATGCCGGGCAGCGCGCTGTCCAGGGCCTGGCGGGTGGCACCGCTTTCGCGCAGCGCCCTGCCGGCGGCCCCGGTGTCCTCGCTGAGTCCAAGCAGCAGGTGTTCGGTGGAGACAAAGCTGTCCCCCAAGGAAGCGGCGGCCTGCTGGGCGGCGGTGATGGCCTGCAGGATCCCGCGGGAATACTGGGCCTGCGCCACGTTGCTTCCCGAGGAGCTGGGCAACGCCTTGATGGCGGCACTGGCCTGGACCGAGACCTGGTCCGGGTCGACACCGGCGGCCTTCAACAGGGCGACCGCGACCGATTCTCGCTGGTCGACCAGCGCCTTGAGCAGGTGGGCGGGTTCCACTTGGGGATTCCCAGCGGTGGAGGCGTTCATTCCCGACGCGGCGAGCGCCTCCTGGCTTTTGGTTGTTAGCTTGGTGTCCACGCTCTTCCTTTCATGGTTGGGCATTCACTCAAACTTGAGTCTACTCCACTCAACTATGCTCTGGCGAGGGATATTCCCGTGAATGGCAAAGCGCCGGCGACCCGGACACGGGTCGCCGGCGCTTTGCCATACAGGTTGCGGTGCGGCCGCGGGCCGGTTACGTGAGGTTCGGCCCCGGGGGCCGGGGCCCAAACAGGCCGTCCGGCAGGAGAGGCTAGGTGGCTCCAGCCCCGCCCTTTGCATCCTTGATGGCGGAGATCTCGAACTCGAGCAGGACCCGTTCGGATACCAGGACTCCCCCGGAGTCAAGCGCCTTGTTCCAACTCACGCCGTACTCGCGGCGGTCGATGCGTCGGCTGCCCTCGAAGCCCGCACGAAGGTTGCCAAATGGATCGGTCTCGACGCCGGTGAATTCGAGGGGTACCGCGATCTCTCGCGTGGTCTCCTTGATCGTCAGTTCGCCGTTGACGATGAAGCTGTTCTCGTCGACCTGGTCTATCCGCGTGGAGCGGAAAACGATGTTTGGGTATTTGGGTGCGTCGAAGAAGTCGTTGGTCCGCAGGTGCTGGTCGCGGTCGGCATTGCGCGTGTCGACGCTGGCGACTTTCACGGTCATCTCGACACTGCATTTGCTCATGTCTTCGGCATCGATGTGGACTGTTCCCTCCACCTCGTTGAAGGCGCCCCGCACCTTCGTCACCATCGCGTGGCGCGCATTGAAGCCGATGCGAGTGTGCCCTGGATCGAATCGCCACGTCCCCGCGTAGGCTGGATCGAGCTGGGTCATTGGTCCCCCTTGTGGTTGCTGTACGGGTGGACGTGTCCGCCCGGCTGGTGCTTACACTACCAACGCAATGTCCGCCCGTCTCCTGTTGCCCGCGACTTTTTGCCAAGGCCCGCGGCGCAACAACTGCTGGTGCTGCCACGGGGACAAAGAGGTCCCGGGATGGCCGCTCCCCGGCGCTGCGGGGTTTGTACGACCAGCGACACGGAGAAACCCCGGCACCGCCCCTCGAGGCGATACCGGGCAGGAATCCAAAAAGGCCGCGGGCATTCGCCCGGAACCTGCGCATCAGGGATGCGCAGACCGGTCTATCCCCGGGCGGCGGCCTCAAGCACGGCGATATCCAACTTCCGCATGGGCATGAACGCCTCCGTCACCCGACGCGTAACCTCCGGATCCGGATCGCCAAGCAGCTCCACCATCCGCACCGGGACCACCTGCCAGGAAACGCCGAAACGGTCTTTGAGCCATCCGCATTGGCTTTCCTCTCCACCGGCGGTGAGCTTGTCCCAGAAGTAGTCGACTTCGGTCTGGTCCTCGCACATGATCTGGAAGGAAATCGACTCGTTGAACTTGAAAAGCGGGCCTCCGTTGAGGGCCACGAAGGATCGGCCATTGAGGTTGAACTCCACCGTCAACGGTTCGCTGGACGGATTCCCCTGCGAGTCCATGTCGAGGTGGGAGACGATCCCGGAATTCGGAAAGATCCCGGTGTAGAACCGGGCGGCTTCCAGCCCCTGGCCGTCAAACCACAGGCAGTTGATCAGGTCTTTCATGTGATGATCCCATCCGGTTGGTGTGGGGAATTGTTTCCCACCCCAGAGGCTAGAAAGGTGTTCGGCATGATTCAAGGGGCCGGCGACAAAACGGGTGCGGAAGTTTTCCGCGCCGCATCCGTGGGATTCCTCTCGCCCACGGATGTTGCACGGATCCAGTCGCGAGGGCAGACCTACCGGTACGTGGGAATGTACTGGGTGCTGGGAACGATTTCCTTTCCCAGGGGCATGAGGGAAATCGGGATCATCTTGAGGTTGGCGATGCCCAGCGGGATGCCGACGATGCTCACGAACATCGGGATCGCGGTCAGCACGTGGCCAATGGCGATCCAAATGCCGGCCACCAATACCCAGATGACATTTCCAATGGTTGAAAAAGCTCCTACCCCGCCTCGGTCCACCACCGTGCGCCCAAAAGGCCACAGTGCATAAAGGGCAATCCGGAAGGAAGCAATGCCGAAGGGGATGGTGACAATGAGCAGGCAGCAAATGATGCCGGCCAGCATGTATCCCGCCGCCAGCCAGATACCGCCGAAAACAAGCCAGATGACGTTCAGGACCACGGAGAGAGTGTTTCGCATGTATCCAGCTTCGCCCATGAGCCCGTGCCGCGCCATGGGGTAATACCCTGAGTCGTCCCCCAATTGCTTGATAACGCTTTCTAACGATTCGCGCCGATGGCCCCGAGGATTCGATAAGCGTACGGCAAACAGGCAAGATTATTGGATGCCGTATGCGTTTGCTCGAAAATCTTCCCTGCTTCTTTCCGGACTCCTTGTGATCGTACTTCTGGCAGGTTGCGCACCGGCACCAGGATCCCCCAAGTCCCCGCGGGATTCGATCCAGGAAGCCGCAAACGCGTCATCCAACGCGGAGGGCCAAAACTCCGACGCCCTTCCCCTGTTCCTGGTTCCGGACCTGAATGCGGTGACCGCGACCGATGAGCACCGCCGCATCTTCACCAAGCATTTCGAGGTTTCTTCCGTCCCCGCGGTGGCCCGGTCCCAGTCGGACCTTGTCACGGAGCAGGTCGATGCATTCAAGTCCACGAATGTTCCGGATGTGGCTACGGGGGAACGGCCCGTGGCGGAACTGAACATGCGCAGCCATCTCACGGCCGTTTCCACCCGGGTCCTGGGCATCCGGGTCAACACCTATGAGTCCACCGGCGCCGGTGCCGGAACCCGGTATGTGACACAGTGGTTCACCCAAGACGCACCAGCGGCACTGGGAACCAGGGACTTGTTTGACAGCGACGAGGACTGGGCGCAGTTCAAGGAGTTCATCGCCCAGGCAGCAACCGCCGATCCCAGGGTTTTCGTCGGGAGCCTGCTGGACCTCGATGATGCCTGGCTGGACTCCGTGAATTTCGACGCGCATGGAAACGCCCTGGTGGAATTCGATGACAACAGTGTCGGCCCCGGCTCGGCCGGCCCCATTGTCGTGAAGGTCGATGCCGAGCACGTTGCCGCGTTGCTCTCCGGGTTCGGAACCCTGGCCCGCACGGCCGCAACGTCTCCGAGCCCCAGGGTGCAGCTGGGCCTGCTGCAGGACCGGGCCAGCCAGGCACCCGACGGCGGTGCCGCGGCGACGAGTCCGGAATCCGTTCCCGATGCCGGCAAGAAATCCGAGGGGGCCGATCGCAACCGGCGACCGCAACGTGCCGTCGACTGCACGGCAACGAAGTGCGTGGCATTGACCTTCGACGACGGACCGGGCCCGAAGACCGGGAAACTGCTCGACACCCTGCGCGAGGGCAACGCGCCCTCCACGTTCTTCGTCGTCGGCCCCAATGCCAAGCTGCGACCCGAGATCTTGGCCCGCATGGTGGCCGAGGGCCATGAAGTCGGGAACCACACGTGGAACCACCGCTCGCTCACCTCGCTGTCCTCGGCGCAGATCCAACGTGAGATTGACCGCACCAACGCGGCGATCGCCAAGGCCGTCGACCAGCCCGCCACCCTGATGCGCCCTCCCTACGGCGCACACAACTCCATCAGCGACCGGCTCGCGAGCACCCCGGTGATCCTGTGGGACGTCGACACCCTGGACTGGAAGCACCGCAACACCGAAAAGGTCGTCGACGCCGCGATTTCCCAGACCACGCCGGGGTCGATCGTGTTGATGCATGACATCCATTCCAGCACCGTGGCGGCGGTCCCCAAGATCCTTGCCGGCCTGCGCGCCAAGGGGTACACCTTTGTTACCGTCACCGAGCTCATGGGCGATTCGGCGCTCAAGGCCGGAGAGAGCTACGCCCGCGGCCCGCAACCGGCAAAAGCCTCCGGTGCCAAGGGCGCCAAAGCCACCCGGTGAAGTTCGCTACCCTTAAGCCCATGAGCATTCCCCCAGAGCGCAAGATGCCGGTCAGCGGCCGCGCCGTCGAAGACCTCGCCTTTTACCGAACCGAACCCGTCTCGTTTGTCCGCCGCGGCAACCGCCTGCAGGGCCGCCGTGCCGACGCCTGGGAACGCACCGCCCAAAAGTACATCATCGAGCCGCCGCGCGAGCAGGCAGACACCTCCGTGGCCGAGGGCTACCAGTTCGACCAGGAAGCCATCTACGGCCGCAAGGCCCCGCTGATCGTGGAGATCGGCTCGGGCCTGGGCGAAGCCATGGCCTTTGCCGCCAGCGAGCACCGCGACAAGGACTTCCTGGCCGTCGAGGTGTACCGCCCCGGATTGGCAGCGCTCATGGTGCGGGTGGAAAACAACGAGCTGACCAACGTGCGCGCGGTCCAGGCCAATGCGCCGGAGGTCCTGGACTCGATGCTTCCGGCGGCCTCAGCCGACGAGGTCTGGATCTTCTTCTCCGACCCGTGGCACAAGATCCGCCACCACAAGCGCCGCCTGATCAAGGATTCGTTCGTGAAGAAGCTTGAGCGCGTGCTGGTCCCCGGCGGCGTGGTCCGCCTTGCCACCGACTGGTCCAACTACGCCGAGCAAATGCGCGAGGTCTTTGACGCGGCCGACGCGTTCACCAGCCTGCACCCCGGCGAGCTGGCCGGCGAGGACAGCAACCTCACCAAGGTGCGCCGCCTGGGCCTGGAAAAGGACGAGAAGGATCCCGCATTCATCGACGAGCGCGGGGGCTGGGCTCCCCGCTTCGAGGGCCGCACGTTGACCAGCTTCGAGGGCAAGGCGCTCAAGGCCGGCCGGATGATCTTCGACCTGGCCTACCGCAAGGCGCCGTAGCCGGTCGGTGTTGCTGTGGGCGGTGTCGGGTTTCGGTCCGGCACCGCCCGCCGTGCTTAAGCCAGCGGTTGCTGCCCGGTGGTGATCAACGCCAGGTTGCGCAGGGACAGCGTGTCGGGGTCCCGGTAGCCTCGGGGCGAGGCCGGATTCCCCGGCAGGTGCTGGGAGGTGTTGTGGCCGGTGGCGGCATGCAGTCCCAGTTCCGGGATGGCACCGACGCTGAACTCGTGGCCGGAAAGCATCTTGCGGCCCGAGAGCGCGCGGCCTAACCACGCCAGTCGGTCGCCCGGGGCGATGGCCTCGTAGACGTTGTGTGGCGGCACGTTCAGCCGCCCCGGGCTGCGGGACAGGTGCCGGGGAATCCCGGCCGAACCGATGGTGGCCAGCGCCTGGGCGTGGACCGCGTACCCGGATGCCGGGTCAAGAACCTGGGCGGCAAGCGTGGCTGCGTAGGAGTGGGCTTCGAGTGCCAGGTGCGGGGCGTCGGGCCTCAAGCGGGCAAAGGTGCCCAGGTCTTGCCCGAGCCGATGCAGGCCCCGCCGGGCGGCATTGTCCAGCAGGGCGCTGGCCAAGTTGGGGGCGGGGTATCCCAGCCACGCGACCACCGCGGGTTCGGCGATCCCGACCTTTAGTTGTTCCAGGTAGAGCTGCCCGGCTTCCCGGACGCTGCCCCACAACGCGTTGCGCGCCCTGATGCCGGTTCCGGAAAGCTGGAAGGTCACGTGCGTGGCGGTGTCCAGCTCGCCCACGGCAACCGCGGCCAGCGGCTCGCGGCCGGACAAATCAAGGTACAGCAGGTGGCGTGCGGGAATGGCCGGGTCCATGGCTCCGGGGCGCAGCGCATGGGCTGTCCCGTCGAGGGCCTGGCGGTGGGAGGTGCGCAGCCGTCCGCGGATCTTGCACAACGCCTCGAAGCGGCGCTGGGCCGCGGCGGAGAGACGGGCATAGTCCTCGGTCGGTGGCATAGGGGGCGTCCCGGTGCGGCGGCTACTTGCCGCGCGGCTTCCACACGACCACGGCCTGGCTGCGGCCGCGCGGGCGCTGCCCGCGGGCCAGGGAGACCACGTCCCCGGTGCTCCCGGCGGCAAAGACGCGTCCCAGGCCCGCGGCCTGGTGGGCGCTGCGCAGGGCGAAGACCTCGTTGCTCAGTTCGCCGATCCGCATGCGCAGGGCGGCGACCTGGTTTTCCAGGGCCATGATGCGCCTGATGCCTTCCAGCGAGACCCCGTCCTTGGACAGGCGCTGGATCTCGCGGAGCAATTCCACGTCGTGCTCGGAGTACCTGCGTTGCTTGCCGCCCTGGCGGGAGGGGGAAACCAGGCCGAGGCGGTCGTATTGGCGCAGCGTCTGGGGGTGCATGTCGGCCAATTCGGCTGCAACTGAAATGACGAAGATCGGCCTTAGTCGGTCATTGCCCATGATCCCTGCCTTTCATCCGGTTTCATCCACCGTAGCCAATATCCCGGTGGGGCCAAGGGCCCCGCGTCGCCGGTCAAGCGGCGCGGGGCCCTGAGGTGTTTAGAGTTTTGCGCGGGCGACCAGGGACTCGCGCGGGTTCTCGCCCTTGGTTGCCTCGGCGAAGGCCTCGACGGCCGCCTTGGCTTCCTTGGAGAGGTTCTGCGGGACCACCACGTCCAGGGTGACCAGCAGGTCGCCGGTGGCCTTGGAGGTCTTGACGCCGCGGCCCTTGAGCCGCAGCGTGCGCCCGGTTGCCGATCCCGCGGGGACCTTCATCTTGACGCTTTCCCCGGTCAGTGTCGGCACCTCGATCTGTCCGCCCAGTGCGGCCTCGTCGAAGGTGACCGGGACATGGATGCGGATGTTGTTGTCTTCACGGATGAAGACCGGGTGCGGGCTGACGGTGACCTTGACGATCAGGTCACCGGCGCCGGCGGAACCGGGCGATCCCTTGCCGCGCACGCGCACCGACTGCCCGTCCTTGATCCCCGCGGGGATCCGCACGTCGATGACTTCGCCGTTGGCCTCGCGCAGGCCGATGGTGGTTCCCTTTATGGAACCGGCGAAGGAAATGGTGGTGCTTGCGGTGCGGTCCGCGCCCTTGCGCGGCGCCTGCTGGCCGAAGCCCCCGAAGCCGCCCCCGCCGCCAAAGAGGTCGGCGAATTCCGGCGGCACCTGGCCGCCGCGCCGGCTTCCTCCGCCTCCGCCGCCACCGAAGAGGTTGGAGAAGACATCCTCGAATCCGCCGTTGCCCGGTGCCCCGCCTTGGCCGCCGGCGCTGAAGCGCGCCCCGGAGCCCATGGCACGGATGGCGTCGTACTGCTGGCGGTCCTCGGGATCCGAGAGCACCGAGTGCGCCTCGGTGATGTCCTTGAACTTGCGCTCGGACGCGGGATCCCCGGAGTTGGTGTCCGGGTGGTGCTTGCGGGCAAGCTTCCGGTACGCCTTCTTGATATCCGCGTCGCTGGCGTCCTTGGAGACGCCAAGAATGGCGTAGAAATCCTTTTCGACCCAGTCCTGACTTGCCATCAGGCGCCTCCTTTGGTGGTGAAATTCTCTGTGGATGGCCCGCCGGAAATTCGCGGCGGACCAGAAATCTGTGGGTGGTGCTTCACCAAGTGTGCGGCGGATCGCTGGTTCCCCCCAAGGGGAAGCGAAGCGATCCGCCGCATACGGTGGTGCAATTCGTGCATTGCTGCAGTCGTTGCCGGTGGTGGCTATTCCCCGAGGGAAACAATCACCTGGGCTGCGCGAAGGATGCGCTCGCCCTTCTTGAACCCGGTGCGCAGCACCTGGGCCACGTGGTCCGCCGGGATCTCCGCGTGCGGCTGCTGGATCAGCGCCTCGTGGATGTTCGGGTCGAAGAGCACCCCGGCCTCGGCGATGCGCTCCAGGCCGAGGCTCTCAAGCACTGCGTCGAGCTTGTTGGCGATCGAGGCGAACGGGCCCTCGGTCAGGTCGCCGTGGGCACGGGCCGCGTCGATGTCGTCAAGCACCGGCAGCAGGTTGACGAACACCGACTGCACGGCGACATCGCGTGCCACGTCACGGTCGCGCTCGACGCGCTTGCGGTAGTTGACGTACTCGGCCTGCAGGCGCAACAGGTCGTCGCGCAATTCGGCTTCCTTGTCGTTTGCCTCCGGCGCCTCGGTGTCGGCTGCTGCCTCGTTGAGGATGGCCTCGGCCTGGCTCAACGCGTCACCCGAGTCGTGGGCCTCGTCAACGGGGGTAACCTCGTCCTTGGAGATGCCCTCGTCGTGGTTTTCCTCTGACATGGTTGATGCGCCCCTTACTTCTTTTCGTCTTCGTCGATGACCTCGGCGTCGACGATGTCCTCTTCGGCGTTCGGGGCCTCGGCATCAGCGGCGGCTGCGCCCTCGGACTGTGCCTGCGAGTAGATGGCCTCGCCCAGCTTGGTCTGCGAAGCCTGCAGCTTCTCGAACGCGGTCTTGACCTCGTCGTCGTTGTCCTGCTTCTCCAGGGCGGCCTTCAGCGCGTCGACGTCGGCCTGGACCTCGGTCTTGACTTCCTCGGGCAGCTTGTCCTCGTTGTCCTTGATCAGCTTGTCAACAGAGTACGCAGACTGCTCGGCGGCGTTGCGGGTCTCGGCTGCCTCGCGGCGGGCCTTGTCCTCGGAAGCGTGCTCCTCGGCCTCGCGGACCATGCGGTCGATGTCGTCCTTGGACAGCGCGGTGCCGCCGGTGATGGTCATCGACTGCTCGACGCCGGTGCCCTTGTCCTTGGCGGAGACGTGGACGATGCCGTTGGCGTCGATGTCGAAGGTGACCTCGACTTGCGGGATGCCGCGCGGGGCCGGCGCGATGCCGGTCAGCTCAAAGGTGCCCAGAGCCTTGTTGTCGCGGGTGAACTCGCGCTCGCCCTGGAAGACCTGGATGGAAACCGAGGGCTGGTTGTCCTCGGCGGTGGTGAAGGTCTCCGAACGCTTGGTCGGGATCGCGGTGTTGCGCTCGATCAGCTTGGTCATCACACCACCCTTGGTTTCGATGCCCAGGGACAGCGGGGTGACGTCGATGAGCAGCACGTCCTTGCGCTCGCCCTTCAGCACGCCGGCCTGCAATGCGGCGCCCACGGCGACGACCTCGTCCGGGTTCACGCCCTTGTTTGCGTCCTTGCCGGCCAGTTCCTTGACCAGTTCGACAACGGCGGGCATGCGGGTCGAGCCGCCAACGAGGATCACGTGGGCGATCTCGGAGACCTTCACGCCGGCTTCGGCGATGACGTCCTTGAACGGCTTGCGGGTGCGCTCGAGCAGGTCGGCGGTCAGTTCCTGGAACTTGGCGCGCGAAAGGTGCTCGTCCAAGTGGACCGGGCCGTCGGCGGTGACCGAGAGGTACTGCAGGGAGATGTTGGTGGAGGTAGCCGAGGACAGTTCCTTCTTGGCCTGCTCCGCGGCTTCCTTCAGGCGCTGCAGGGCGATCTTGTCCTTGGACAGGTCTGCGCCCTTCTGCTTGGCCTGGGCCAGCAGCCAGTCGACGACGCGCTGGTCCCAGTCGTCGCCGCCGAGGCGGTTGTCACCCGAGGTGGCGCGCACCTGGATGGTGGAGAAGTCGTCTTCGTCCTTGCCGACTTCCAGCAGGGAGACGTCGAATGTTCCGCCGCCGAGGTCGAAGACCAGGATGAGCTCGTCTTCCTTGCCCTTGTCCAGGCCGTAGGCCAAGGCGGCTGCGGTCGGCTCGTTGACGATGCGCAGGACGTTCAGGCCGGCGATCTCGCCGGCTTCCTTGGTGGCCTGGCGCTCGGCGTCGTTGAAGTAGGCCGGGACGGTGATGACCGCGTCGGTGACCTTCTCGCCCAGGTACGACTCGGCGTCGGTCTTGAGCTTCATCAGCGTACGTGCGGAGATTTCCTGCGCGGTGTACTTCTTGTCGTCGATGGCGACCGACCAGTCGGTGCCCATGTGGCGCTTGACCGAGGCGATGGTGCGATCGATGTTGTTCACGGCCTGGCGCTTGGCGATGTCGCCAACCAGGACCTCGCCGCTCTTGGCGAAGGCCACAACCGACGGGGTGGTGCGGTTGCCTTCGGCGTTGGCGATGACGGTGGGCTCGCCACCTTCGAGGACGGATACAACGGAGTTGGTGGTTCCGAGGTCAATACCTACGGCACGTGACATGGGGATGCTCCTTCATTACCTTGGGAAAATGTTCCAACGCCAGCACGATTCACATCGGTTGAGCGTTCTGGACTCAAGTTTACTCGCCGTCAAATCGATGTCAATTCAAAGTTGAGCGAGAATGGCTCAACTTTGCCGTTGAGGCGTGGTTCTGGTCCCCAATCCAACAAAAGTTCCCCGGAATCCCGGGGAACTTGGAGTTGGCTGTGAACGTTGTTCGCCGGCAGAGATCATGCGGGAAACGCCCGTGGCCGATGCCGGTGAGCCGGCCGGCATCCGCGGATCGATACCCCGGGGATGCCTGGCCTGCAAGGTAGCGTGCGGCAGTGGCGCGAGGCAAACCGGCTCAGCGACCCAGGACCAGGTCCACGCCGAGGTAGGCAAGCAGGCCGAAGGCAGTACCCCAGAGGATGATCGAAATGACCTGCCAGAAGATCACCTTTTCCTTGGCGGCCCCGAAGGACACCAGCGCGGCCGAGGTGATTTGGCTGGGCAGGATGGTCTGCCCCAGCAGGCTTACGCCGGCAATCCCGTACTTGTCGAATGCCGAGCGCAGCTTGGCGTACTTCACCGACGGGGAGGAATTTTCCTTGGCAACCTTTCGGCGCACCAGGTGGGCCCCGTTGACCAGCAGGAGCATCGAGGCGACGTTTCCAATGACAGCGGCCCCCACGGCAATCACCGGGTTGACCCCGATGACCACTCCGAGCGCCGAGCCGAAGTAGGACTCGATGAAGGGGACGGCCGCTGCCAGCATCACGGCGAGCCACTGCAGTGCGGGCGGGAATTCGGCGGTGAACTGCTGCAGCGATTCAATCAAGGTGGATCTCCAATATCGTCAGGTCTCGGTCATCTGCGCGGTTTCCCTGCCGATCAAATGATTCGGGCGCTTGCCGCGGCGTCGTGTCACCAGATTATTGGCTCTCCCCGCCCGGCCCGGGCATCCAAAGGATGATCTCCCCGGGGATGGGAACGCACCGGGTTCAACCAAAGGGATGATTCCGCGAACGTCGCCGAGCGTTCCTTAAACGCCAAGTGGGCCCGGGATTGCAACGAATGTTGCATTCCCGGGCCCAGTTGTTGGATCAGGCTGGCCACCAGCGGTGGCCGGAATGGTCCTAGAAGTTGCGGCCGTTCGAGGCCGGAGCCGAGGCACGACGCGGACCGCGTCCACGGCCTGCACCGGTTGCGGCCTCCACCTTGGAGGCGCCCAGTGCCTCGGCAATGGTGTTGCCCCCGCGCGGGCGGGAGCCGGCACCCGAACCCTGGCGCTGGCCCGAGTTGTTGCGTGCCGCTGCCGAACCGCGGTTCGGAACGGGGCTGCGACGGGCTACGTCGCGGTCGTCCTGGCGCACGTCGACACGACGGTCGGAGCGGTTGTCGGTCCGACGCTCGCCGCCACGCGGGGCCGAGGCGCCGCGGCCGTCGTTGCGGCGTTCCCCGCCACGGCCGCCTGCAGCGGCGTAGCCGCGGCCTTCGCCACGGTTCTCAGTGCGGTTCTCGGTGCGACGTTCGCCGCCACGTCCTGCCGCGCCGTTCCCGCCGCGGCTCTCAGTGCGACGCTCGCCGCGGTTTTCGTCGCGGTTGCGCGGTGCTTCCCCGCCGGCGCTCTTGGCGGTGCCGCGGCCGCCGCGGCGACGGCCCCGGCCGCCTGCTGCGTCGGAGTCGCTCAGGGTGTCCTTGCGGACGCTGGCGGTGCTGCGCAGCTGCGGGGCAACGTAGGCAACGGGCTCGGCACGCTCGCCGACAACGTCGGAAACAATCTGGGCGTTCGGGGTGACCTTGACCATCGGCACCTTGATGCCTGCGGCCTTCAGCAGCGACTTGACGTCGCTCTGCTGGTCCGGGGTGACGACGGTGACGACGGTGCCGTCCGAACCGGCGCGGGCGGTGCGGCCCGAGCGGTGTAGGTAGGCCTTGTGCTCTGCCGGCGGGTCGATGTGGACGACAAGCTCGACACCGTCAACGTGCACGCCGCGGGCGGCGACGTCGGTGGCCACCAGCACGCGGGCATCCCCGGCCGAGAAGGCGGCAAGGTTGCGGTCGCGGGCGTTCTGGCTCAGGTTGCCGTGCAGGTCAACGGTCGGGATGCCGCATTTGGACAGCCAGACGGCCATCTTCTTGGCGTGGTGCTTGGTGCGCATGAACATGATGCGGCGCCCGGAGCCCGAGGCCAGGGTGCGGACCAGTTCCTTCTTGTCGTCGTTGGACACCAGGAACACGTGGTGCTCCATGGTGTTCACCGAGGCCGAGGAGGAATCCACCGAGTGCACGGTCGGGTTCTCGAGGTAGCGCTGGACAAGCTTGTCCACGCCGTTGTCGAGGGTGGCGGAGAAGAGCATGTGCTGGATGCCGCGGGGGGCCTGGTCCAGGATGCGCTTGACGACCGGCAGGAAGCCGAGGTCGGCCATGTGGTCGGCCTCGTCCAGCACGGAGATCTCCACGCGGGAGAGGTCGGCGACGCGCTGCTTGAGCAGGTCCTCGAGGCGGCCCGGGCAGGCGATGAGGATGTCGACCCCGGCGTTGAGGTCCTTTTCCTGTCGCACCTGCGAGACGCCGCCGAAGACGACGGCAACGCGCAGGTCCACGGCCTTGGCCAGCGGCTCAACAACCTTGGCGATCTGGGTGGCCAGCTCGCGGGTCGGTGCCATGATCAGGGCACGCGGGAAGCGGGCCTTGCGCGGCTTGGGGTTGGCGGCCAGGCGGGCGACCACCGGAAGGGAGAATGCCAGGGTCTTGCCCGAGCCGGTCTGGCCGCGGCCGAGCACGTCTCCGCCGTTGAGGGTGGTCGGAAGGGTGGCTTCCTGGATGGGGAATGCGCTCTCGATCCCCTGCGACGCGAGGACGTCTGCGAAGATTGCGGGCACGCCAAGGGAAGTGAATGAAGGACTCACGTGGTACTTTCTCTCAAAGCTTCGCACGACGGTTTCGGCGCGCGTGGTCGCCGAAGAAAGAGAGAGCCAAGATGGCGCTAAGCGCACATTGACCGGCCGCGTTCGCTCCCTCGAAAGGAAGCAAGGCGTGCGGCGGATCGGGAAATCTAATCTGTCGACGCATAGACCCTCGGGCTGCAAGCAGAGTGCTCGCACCTTACCGATCTACAAGTACCCAGCTTATCAGCACCCGGGGCCTCGCCGAACGAGAGATCCGTTACCTTGTGCGCCCGAGCTTGCTTGGCCACCACACTTTCCCGCCGAGATCATGGACCAGTGCCGGCACCAGCAGCGACCTGACCACCAGGGTGTCAAGCAGCACGCCGAAGGCGACGATGAATCCGAGCTGCAGAAGGAACATGATGGGGATGATGCCCAGCGCGGCGAACGTGGCCGCCAGCACCACGCCCGCGGAGGTGATGACGCCACCGGTGACGGCCAGGCCTCGCAGGACGCCCGCACGCGTGCCGTGCTCCAGGGATTCCTCCCGGACCCGGGTCATCAGGAAGATGTTGTAGTCCACGCCCAACGCGACCAGGAACACGAATCCGAACAGCGGAACGGACGGGTCGGCCCCGACGAAGTTGAAGATGCCGTTGAAGACCCAGGCGGAAACCCCCATGGCGGTTCCGTAGGACAGCAGGGTGGTCGCCACCAGGAGCACCGGGGCCAGGATCGAGCGCAGCAGCAGCATCAGGATGAGCAGGATGGCGCCGAGGATCAGCGGGATGATCTTGACCAGGTCGGCCTGCGCCGTGGTCGCGGTGTCGCTCAGCGTCGCCGTGGTTCCGCCCACCAGCGATTCCGGGTCCTGCCCGTGGAGCATCTCCCGCAGGTCCAACAGCGTTGCCTTGGCGGCGTCCGAGTCCGCGGCGTCGTCCAGGGTGATGGAGATCAGGCTCCGCCCCTCGACCACCTGGGGCTCGCGTCCGGCCTGCACGAGGGCGGGTCCGCCGTCGGCGGCCTGGAGGTAGGCCGAGGCCACCCCGCCGGCGTCCTCGATCCGGGGCAACAGGTCCGCGGCGCGCGATTCGTCGACGATGGCGAAGAGCGGGCTTCCCGTGCCTCCGGGGAAGTGCTCCCCGAGCACGAGTTGGCCGTCGCGCGAATCGGTCTGGCCCAAGACCAGTTCGCTTTGCGGCACGCCGGAGGCCTTGAGCTGGGTCATGCCCAGGGCACCGGCGGCCAGCACCAACGCCGTAAGCACCCAGATCGGCCGGGGGTGGCGACCGACGAAACCGGCGACACGTCCCCACAGGCCCGCGGGCAGCTCCTCGGCGTCCAACCGGACCTCGGGCTTCGGCATGAAGGGCCAGTAGGCTTTCCTGCCCAGCAGCGCCAGCGCGGCGGGCAGGAACGTCAGGGCGGCGATGATGGAAAAGACGATGCCGCTCGCGCCAATCGGGCCCAGCGCCTTGTTGGAGTTCAGGTCCGAGAAGAGCAGGCACAGCAGGCCCACTGTCACGGTGCCGCCGGAAGCCAGGATGGGTTCCACGGATCGCTTCCAGGCCGTCACCACGGCCTCCCAGCGGTCCTGCCCCTTGGACAGCGCCTCCTTGTGCCTGGCCACCAGCAGCAATGAATAGTCGGTTGCGGCGCCGATGACAAGGATGGAGAGAATGCCTTGGCTTTGCCCGTCGAGGCTGATCCAGCCCTCCTTGGCCATGAAGTACACCGCGAGGATGGCGGCACACAGTGCGGCGACGGCCGTGAACAGCACCGTCACCGGCAGCAGGACGGAGCGGTAGACCAGCAGCAGGATCAGGAAGACCGCGCCGAGCGCCACCCCGAGCAGCACCCCGTCGATGCCCCCGAAGGCCTCCACGAGGTCGGCGCTGAATCCGGCCGGGCCGGTGACGTAGGCGCGGGTCCCCTCGGGAATCCGCTCGGCAAGCTCCGTGCGCAGGTCGTCGACCGCAGCGTCGACCTCCGCATTGCCGTCCAATGGAACCAGCAGCTGTGCCGCAAGCCCGTCCTCGGAAGCGAAGGGGCCGACGATCTCGCCGTCCAGGCCCCCGAGGTCCTTCAGCGAGGCGGCAACCTCCTTGATCCGGTCCTGGTCGATCGCCGATTCGCCGGCAATCACCACCACCGCGGGGATGGCGTCGGAGGTGCGGAACTTCGCTTGCCACTCCAGGGCCCGCGTCGCCTCGGCCGTGGCCGGCAGGAACGCCGCCTGGTCGTTGGTTTGCACATCCCCCAGCTTGCCGAAGGTCGGCCCGCCCACTCCGGCGACGCCCAGCCAGATCGCGACCAGCACGACGGCCAGCACCGCGCGGAAGACGGCTTTGCCCGTTCCCGGACCGGGCTTCTTTCCCGGTTTGCCGGGGCCCGCCCCGACCGCCATGACTCGATTGTCCACGTTCCAACTCCTCGTTGTGCCGATGGCTTTCCATCCACATTCAGTTACGTCTCCATCAAAGAGTATTTTCATCATGGAACTATTACAAGTTGAGGCATAGAATGGTTCCCATGGATCCCGCCGCCGCCTTCGAACTCGTCCTGCTGCTTCAGCAGTTCGGCCAGGCCTCGGACCGCTACGTGGAAACCACCGGGTCCAGGCACAAGACCCACCGCACGGACATGAATGCCCTGGCCGTCATCATGCGCTTCGAACGCGCCGGGACCCCGCCCACCCCGGGCGAACTCTCCCGGACCCTGCAACTGAGTTCGCCGGCCACCAGCGCCCTGCTCGACCGGCTCGAGCGCGTCGGCCACATCGAGCGCCTGCGCATCGACAAGGACCGACGCGTCGTCCGCGTCAAGATGACACCGAAGGCGCAGGCCGACGGGCGGGCCATGTTCGCACCCCTGGCGGCAAGCATGATGGAGGTCATCTCCACCTACACCGACCAGGAGGTGAAGCTGGTATCCCGCTTCATGGCCGACGCGACGGCCGGCGTGGACAAGGCCAGGCACAACGCGGAGCACACGTAGCCGCCGGCCTTGGCCCGGCCGGGTCCCGGCGAGCGCGCCACGGACAGGGCCCTCGGCAGCTGCGCCTGTCCCGGCCTGCCCTGCCGGCGCTGGCCCGCAGCGGGTATTCGCACTAGGCTCGTGGCAACCGTCGGCCGAACGCTGGTGCGTTCATGATCGTTGAGGACCAGTCCCCGCCATGACCGAACTCCCCACCACCGGCACGCCCCGTCCCCTGGCCGCCGGATTCGATTCCACGCGCACCCTGGAATTTCCCGACGGATTCCGCTTCGGGTCGGCAACCGCCGCCTTCCAGATCGAGGGCGCGAGCCAGGAGGACGGCCGGGAGGACTCCATCTGGGATGCCTTTTGCCGGCTGCCCGGCGCCGTCTTCGAGGGGCATGACGGTGCGGTTGCCGCGGACCACTACCACCGGATGCCGCAGGACGTGGCGCTGATGGCCGAGCTGGGCCTGGACACCTACAGGTTCTCCACCTCCTGGGCGCGCATCAGGCCCGGGGACAGGGCGCTGAACCCCAAGGGCCTGGACTTCTACTCGCGGCTGGTCGACGAGCTGCTGGAACACGGGATCTCCCCGTGGCTGACGCTCTACCACTGGGATTTGCCGCAGGCCCTGGGCGAGCGCGGCGGCTGGGCGAACCGGGACACCGCCTACCGTTTTGCCGACTACGCCCTGGCGGTGTTCGAGCACCTGAAGGACCGGGTCACGGACTGGACCACGCTGAACGAGCCCTGGTGCGCCTCCTTCCTCTCCCATGCCGGCGGCGAGCATGCCCCGGGGCACACGAACCCGGAAGAGGCGGTGGCCGCGGCGCACCACCTGCTGCTGGGCCACGGACTGGCCACCGAAGCGATGCGGGAGGTCGCGGGCAAGGAGCACCGGCTGGGCATCACGCTGAATTTCACCGTCGCCGATCCCGCCGACCCGGCCAACCCCGGGGACGTCGATGCCGCACGGCGCATCGACGGCTCCTTCAACAGGGTCTTCCTGGACCCGATCTTCCGCGGCCAATACCCCCCAGACGTCCTTGAAGACATGGCCGGGGCCGGCCTGGCCGGGCACATCCGGGACAACGACCTGGAAACCATTGCCGCACCCATCGACGTGTTGGGCGTCAACTACTACAACGGGGTGCTGGTTGCCGCTCCCCAGGATCCGCCGGCCTCCGAGCAGTCGCTGGTGTTCGCGTCCGAGCGCGGGCTCCCGCGCCGGAGCCCCGCGGTGGGCAGCGAACGGGTGCGGAACATCGACCGGCCCCTGCCGCGCACCGCCATGGGCTGGGAGGTCCAACCCGAGGGGCTCGAACGATTGCTGCTGCGCCTGCAGGAGCAATACACCGGGCCGGCCGGGATCCCCATGGTCGTCACGGAGAACGGCGCCGCCTACGACGATGCACCGGATGCCTCCGGCTTTGTCGACGACTCCGCCGACCGGCTGGCGTTCATCGATGCGCACCTGCGGGCCGTGCACCGGGCCATGGAACGCGGGGCCGAGGTGCGCGGGTACCTGGTGTGGTCGCTGCTGGACAATTTCGAGTGGGCCTTCGGCTACGACAAGCGCTTCGGGATCGTGCGGGTGGACTACGGCACCCAGGCCCGCATCCCGAAGGCCTCGGCCCGCTGGTATGCGCAGGTTGCCTCCTCGCACCGGGTGCCGGCCCGGGAGTAGTGTTCGCCGGCCGTCCCACCTGCCGGGATGCCGGGCCGGGCAGGTACAGGTGGGGGCCCGCGCTCCCCTAAACTTGTCCGGTGACTCTTTCCCTTTGGCTCTCGTTGCTAGGCGCTTCCACGTTGATCAGCTTCACCCCCGGCGCCGGGGCGATCAACACCATGACCAACTCGCTGAACTCCGGTTTCCGCCGCTCCATGTGGGGCATCCTGGGCCAACAGGCCGCCCTGCTCATCCATGTGATCGTTGTGGCCGCCGGCGTGGGGCTGCTGGTGTCCCGCTCCCCGCTGTTCTTCACCGCCATCCGCTATGCCGGCGCCGCCTACCTGGTGTACCTGGGTGTTCGGCTGATCCTGGCCAAGCCGCAGGGAAGCGAGGAAATCGACCTGCGCGGACGCGAATCGGCCCTCTCGATGTTCCGCCGCGGGCTCTGGGTCAACCTGCTCAACCCCAAGGCCATAGTGTTCTTCCTGGCCTTCACCCCGCAGTTCATTCGGCTCGATGCCCCGGCGGCGCCCCAGTACCTGGTCTTCATCGGCACCATCGTGGCCGTGGACATCGTGGTGATGTGGCTGTTCTTTGCCGCTTCCGCCAAGAGCTTTAGCCGCTTCACCGCCACCGAGCGCGGGCAAAAGATCCTGAACCTGACCTTTGGCACGCTGTTCATTTTCGTCGCCGCCCTGCTGGTCTTCATCCACTGACGCCCCGCACGGCACCACGGTCGGCAGGCACGGGGGGAAGGGCACAATCCGGTAACCATCGGGTGGAAGCGTGTTTGGGCCTGTCACTAGGTGCGTAAGGGCCCTAGACTAAAACCATGTTTCGGATAATGACAGTGTGCACGGGCAACATCTGCCGCTCCCCCATGGCCGAGTACATGCTTCGCACGGCACTTGAGGATGCCGGGATCACGGACGTCTCGGTGGAGTCCGCCGGCACCAGCGACGGCGAGGCAGGCCACGGCATCGACCCGAGGGCCGCGGCCGTCCTGCAATCCCACGGCATCGATGCCGAGGAACACGTCGCCCGCGCCCTCGACCCCGATTCGCTGTCCGGGGTGGACCTGCTGCTGGCCATGGACCAGGACCACCACGCGGCGCTGGCGAAGTTGCTGCCCACCGAGGCCTCGGCCCCGCGACCCGAGCTGCGCATGATGCGTTCCTTCGACACCGCATTGTCCGCGACCCCGCTCGAGGAACAGGGCATCTACGATCCGTGGTTCGGCGACTCGGCGGATTTCCGCCTGTGCTGGCAAATGGTCAACGCCGCCATCCCGGGAGTGCTCGACTACGTGCGCGCCCACATCATGCCCCAACGTGGCAACTAGCCCCGTCCTGGTCCTTGGCATCGACGGCCGCTCCGGCGCCGGGAAGAGCACCCTTGCCGCGGAGCTGGCCACCGTCCTTCGCCGCCACCGCGAGGTCTCCGTCTTCCACCTCGAGGACATCTACCCCGGATGGGACGGCCTGGCCGCCGGCACCGCGGCCTACGTCGAGCAGGTCCTGACCCCCCTGGCCGCTGGCCGCGCCGCCGGCTGGGACACCTGGGACTGGAGCTCGAGCACCCCCGGAACCCGGGCGGCACTGAATCCCGCCCCGGTCATCATCATCGAGGGCGTCGGGGCCGGCTGTGCAGCCGCCCGCCCCCTGCTCGATGCCCTCCTCTGGGTCCGGGTGCCCGACGACACCCGCAAGACCCGCGCCCTGGAACGCGACGGGGAGGTCTTTGCCGCCCACTGGGACGACTGGGCCGCCCAGGAGGATTCCTACCTGGCCGCCGACGCGGTGCAGGACCAGGCCGATGTCACCGTGGAGAACCGGGCCGACGGCAGCGCCCCGGGGCACGTGTTGCGGGCACTGCTGTCGTTGCCGGCCTGCCACCGCGTGCTCACGCCCGAGCGCGCCGAATCCGCGGCGCGGGAGCCGGTCCACCTGGCGCTGGATGCTGCCCCGGATGCCGCCGCGCTCTTCGCCGCGCTGTATTCCGGGGCTGAACATGCCGTGCTGCTCGAATCAAGCAACCTCGGCTTCACGGACCCGCACCAACGCAACCGCTATTCCATCATGGCCGCAGCCACCACCGACGAGTGCGCCATCTACGAACAACGCGGCGGGGTCGGGGTCCTCACCGAGGGCACCGCCACCGCACGGCTCGCCGGCGGCTTCTTCGATTGGCTCTCCCGCGCCTGGGAAGCCGGAAGCTTCCAGCCGGACCAGAACGGCCTGCCCTTCCTTCCCGGCTGGCTGGGTTACCTGGGCTATGAGCTCAAGCGGGAAACCGGAGGCAGCGACAACCGGGCCGCGGCACGGGTTCCCGGCGGGCCGGCCGACGCGGCCCTGCTCAGGCCCTCCCAGGTCGTGGTCGTTGACCACCACACCTCCACCGTGCACCTGCTGGCCACCAGCGACCCGGCCGGATTCCAGGCCCGGGTCAGGAAGGTGTTGCCCGGATCCGTGGAGGCGCCCGCGGTTCCCGCGGCACTGGAGCCGGCCCCCGGGTTCACGGTGCGCGACGAGCGCGACGGCTACCTGGCCAAGGTCCGTGCAGCCCAGGAGCAGATCCGCCAGGGCAACAGCTACGAGGTCTGCCTGACCACCGCGTTGGGCGCCCCGGGCGTACCGTGCGACCCCTGGGGAAACTACCTGCGCCTGCGCGCGGCAAATCCCGCGCCCTTCGCCCACTACCTGCGCTTCGGGAACATGGCAGCGGCCAGCACCTCCCCCGAGCGGTTCATGTCCATCGGCGCCAACGGCTGGATGCGGGCCGAACCCATCAAGGGCACCCGGCCGCGCGGCCAAACGCCCGATGCCGACCAGCGGCTTCACCGGGACCTGGCATCCTCCCCCAAGGACCGTGCCGAGAACATCATGATCGTGGATTTGCTGCGCAACGACCTCTCGCACTTCGCGGTGCCCGGCACCCTGTCGGTGCCGCGGCTCTGTGCCATTGAAAGCTATGCAACGGTGCACCAGATGGTCTCCACCATCGATGCGAAGCTGCGCCCGGGAGCCCCTCGCGCCGAGGCAATCGCCGCGGCGTTCCCCGCCGGCTCCATGACCGGGGCGCCAAAGGTCTCCACCATGGCGATCCTCGATTCCCTGGAGGACGGGGCTGCCCGCGGCCTGTATTCCGGGGCCGTCGGGTACTTCTCAGCCACCGGGTCCGCGGACCTGTCGGTGGTGATCCGCACCCTGGTGATGAGCCGGACACCGGAGGCCGAAGCCGGGTCGTGGGATCTGTCCCTGGGCGTGGGCGGGGCAATCACCGCGGATTCCTCCCCCGAGGAGGAATGGGACGAGGTCCGCACCAAGGCCTTCGGGGTGCTCTCGGCCCTGGGCACCACCTTCCCGGGCAACTAGCAGGCACTCGGGACCCGCGGTGTGGTGCCGCAGCGGCCCGGAGGTATCCCCCGCGGACTATGCCTGGCTGACGGCCTTCTTCAGCAACTGAACCAATTGCTTCTTGTCGTCGGCGGTCAACTTGGTCACGGCGTAGGAGCTTGGCCAGAAATTGCCGTCGTCGAGGTTCGCGTCCGGCTGGAAACCGATCGTGGCATAGCGCACCTTGAACTTGGCGGCGCTCTGGAAGAAGACCACCACCTTGCCTTCCGCATTGGTGTAAGCCGGCATGCCGTACCACGTCTTCGCACCCAGGGACGTGTGCTCCTGGACCAGCTCGTGCAGGGTCTGGGCCAGTTCCTTGTCCGTGCCGGTCATCTCCCCGATGGCGGCAAGGCATGCCGCTTCCAGGTCGGCCGCGGCCTTTGAGGCCTTGGCTTCGGCGGCGGCAGCCCGCATCGCTGCCTTTTCCTCTTTGCTGAAGGTCGTGCTCATGGCTTGTTCCTCTCGATCGTCTGCGTTACGCCATTCACTTTAGGCGGAGTCAGCGGGCAGCGCTTCTTGAATCCTGCTGGCTTGGATGTCCCGCGTTGGATGCAGCCCGGGGAGGTGGCTAGGTGTCGATGTGTTGGGCGATGTTGAGCACCGTCCCGTCGGGCGCCCGGACGAAAAACCGGCGGATGCCCCACGGCTCCGTCGTCAGCGGATGGACGAGTTCGTAGCCACGTCGGACGGCCCCGGCGTACGCTTCGTCGACGTCGTCCACCTTGACGGTGAGCTTGGGGTTCTCGGGTGCCGTCGCATCCCCCGAGACCAGCTGAAGGTGTTCCCCGGATCCGGGCACCACGAAACGGGTGACCCAGTCGAGTCCCATGTCCTGCCCGTCCAGCCCCAGGTAGTCGGAATAGAAGGCCTTCGCCCCCTCGATGTCTTCCACGGTGAGGTCGATCGTTATTCGGATGACGTTCATGCGCTTCTCCAATTCTCGAGGTCTTTCCATCATGCAACCCGGTCGGTCGGGCGTCCATCACTCGGGTCGCGGTCGCTCCGGCAACGCCCGTGGCCATCCGGCCTGCCGAACCTTGCCGGGGGCGCGGCCGGCTTGGAGTTGCGGCCGCCCGCGCCCGCGCAGGGTCAACCGGCGATGAGTTCCATGACCGGGCCCTGGTGCAGCGCCCGGTAGATGTCGTCGCGAATCAGGTTGGCCTCCGGCGCCGTCAGTGTTCGCTCGATGGGCCGCAAGACCAGGCGGATCAGGGCGTTGGCCTGTCCTGGCTCGATCCGCAGCCGGTCCCGTGCCGCGGCGGGCAGCTCCGTGAAGGGTGTCAGGTCCAGGAGCTCGACAGATTCCAGGTCGTCCATGCGCGCGCCCAGGGCTTGGCGGACTTCGTCGCCCAGGATCTCGTCGTCGAATGATTCGGGCACGACGATCGAGATGTCCCTGCGCGTGGGAGGGAGCAGGGAGACCTGTTGCCACGGTTCCAGGTCGAGCATCTGGGATGCGATGCGTTCGTTGCCGGCGCGCAGGAGGCGGATGTCTGGGATTCCCTTGCGCAGCATCAGGGCGCGGTCCAGGCCCATGCCCAGGGCCAGGCCCGACCACTGCTCCGGGTCGAGTCCCGCATCGGCGAAGAGCCCGGGCGCCATCAAGCCGCATTCGGCCAGTTCCAGCCAGTCGTTCCCCACCAGCACATCCACCTGCATCCCGTGTCTCGTGTAGGGATGCACGGCCGGAACCGTGCGCCATGGGGCACCGGGAAGGACGGCTTCAACAAGCTCGGCCACCATGGATTCCAGGTCCCTCGGCGCCAGCGTGGGGGTGGATGCGATCCGCCAGAGGTCGACCTGGTGGGGCGCACCGACGTGGGTGCGGTCAATGGCGTCCCGGCGATAGACCAGCCCCGGCATCACGACCAACTCATCCATGTGTTGCTTTGGCGGCAGGTTCCGGAGCAGGGCCGGGACGGAGGCCGAGGTGTGGCTTCGAAGCATCACCGTGGGACTCACGTAGCGCGAATACCGCCGGTCGCGGGTCACCGTCGACGCGGAGAAGCCGAGCTTGTCGTAGTTGTCGGCCACCGAGACCAACGGGCTGTTTCGCACCGTTCGGGCGGCCACGCCCCACGATCGGGTGAGGGCGTTTGCCACTTGCGCCAGCAGCTCTTGCATGGCGTGGGGGCCGTGTTCGGGATCGGAGAGGTCGCGCAAGGCCAGCGCCTCGTGAAGTTCGGCCGGGGAGAGATAATTAGTCATCAGGGGTCCTTGGGTGGGAATGGATCGGTGGGCAATCCCCCGATCCGCTCCGTCACCAGGACCTAGGCGCGCGCCAAGTAGCCCTCGCGACCGGTAAACGGTCGGGGGCCGATAAATCGCTGTGGGCTACGCATGTTCCCAAGGATAGCAGGGTGCATTTATTGCGCCGATGCCGGGTGAATCGTCGTTGGAATCCGAAGTCTGCATGGGAAGTTACCACGTTCTGACGCACTCCTTGGCTGTCCCGGTGGGACTGTGCTGTGTTCGCGCAACCGCAAGGAAGAACTTTGGTACGTACTGCCAAGACAGACGGGCCCCACCAGAACTCGCCACCGGCGATTGCCCGGATCATCCGTCCGGCCGTTGTGCAATCGGCGAGCACGATCCGCCGGTTGTTCCCGCTGGCTGCCGAGAACAACAGCGACGGAACCTTCCAAGCTCTGTCTAGGCGGGGAAGGCTGCCCATGCAATATCTAGGTTCCGCGGAGCTATCCCATGGATACCGGTCGTCAGCGGAGGTTGGTGCCCATGCCCACTGTGGAGCCTCCGCCCGGAATCGTGGCCCGGTCCCCGTCGATGACTAGTCCGAGCCTCAGCTGGCGAATGGAGGGAAGCGCGAGCGGGAGCAACGCCGCGACAACGAGAACGCCGGACATGAGGGTCATCAGGCCGAGCGTGCCGCTCTCCCGGCTCAGCGCACCGAACAGGACGTACCCGATCGGGACGGGCAGCAGCTGGCCGAAGGTGCTGATCGAGGACAGGCGGGACTGCAAGCCTTCCGGTATTTGTTCCTGGAAGAACGCAGACCAGGAAACGATCGAGATATCCAGGGCAATGCCGGCCAGGACGGCGGCACCCACGATCACCCAGATCGGTGCCACAAAGCCAAGCGCAACCAGCGGCAAGGCCTGGGCCGCGAGGCAGAAGGACACGGTGACGCCCACCCGTTGGAGCCGGACCGCGACGGCGACCAGCGAGCCTCCGACCAGCCCGAAGGCGAATCCCCCGCTGATCAGTCCCCAGGCGAAGGCACCGCCCAGGGACGAATGGGAAATGACGGGTCCGAAGAGCTGGAATCCCACAAGCCACATAAGCACCGTGACGGCGGACTGCGCCACCATGACGACGTACCAACGCCTGGCACGAAATTCCTTCCACCCGGTCCGGAAGGCCGAGAACGCCGAGGCCTTGGCCTTGATCGGCTGCGGCAGGCGGATGGCCGCGAGAAAGAACACCGACACAAGGAATGTCGAGGCATTGAACGCCAGTGCCCAGCCCGGACCCACCAGGGCCACCACCAGTCCGCCAAGTGCCGGGCCCAGCACCTTGGCGACGTTCAGCGGCAGGCGCAGCACCGCGTTCGCCGCCACCCGAAGTTCCGCGGAGACCAGCTGGACGATGGATCCCTGCGAGGCCGGCTGGAAGAAGGCCGAGGCCATGCCCAGCAGAAAGACGGAAGCGGCCAGCATCCACAGTTCGGCCACACCCGCCAGGATCAGGATGGCCATGGCCACCTGCACGATCCCGGAGACGGCGTTGGCGACGACCATGACCCGGTCACGCCGGACCCTGTCGCCCAGCACGCCGCCGACGAGCAGCAGGAGGACCTGCGGGGCGATGTTGAGGGCGAGGATGAACCCCAGCCATTCGACTCCGCCGCCCGCCTCCAGGGCGGCAAACGCGACAGCGATCGGGGCCGCCGCCGATCCAAGTGAGGAAACCACCCGCCCGGTCCAAAAGCTTCGAAACTGCCGGTGGCGCAGGACGACCGCTGCTTCCTTGATGCTGTTCACGGCTTGGCAGGCTCCATTCGCGGCTTCGTGGCGTAGGCCACCGAGTATGCCAGCATCCGCGGTCGTCCGCGCGGCGACACCCAAGGCCATGCCCGGCGGAATCGGGACCCGTGAACGGGTGGGCACCGGAACGGTTCGTTCCTCGACCAGGCACCATCAAGGGCAACAGCCATGTCGAATTCGCGACGCCGGGCAACCACACCGCCAACCGGGCAAAGCGTCCAACGCGTTTCATCCCGGGCCCCGGGAAGAAACCGGCTGGAGCTTCACCCAGGGGCTTGGCGTCAGCCCAAACCCTTGGCGTCCGAGGAACACCCCGCCCGTGGGCCGTCAGTTTCCCTCCGGTGTATTCCTGGTGGAAACGATCGGGTACCGATGGCGTGGCACGGCGGTATCGTGGCCGCAGAGGGGCAGCGATTGCCCCGGCGGATCGAATGGGGTGAAGAACCATGCGGGCATTGGTCGTCGGCGCGGGAATCGGCGGGCTGGCCGCCGCCGGGGCACTGGCACAAAACGGCTGGGAGACCACGTTGCTGGAGCAGGCGCCGGCACCGCGCACGGCCGGCTACATGATCGATTTCTTCGGTCCCGGCTTTGCCGCGGCCGAGTCCCTGGGCGCCATCGCGCACCTGCAACGCCACGGGGAAATGTATGCACGGGCCCGCTACGTCGACCCGGCCGGGCGAACCCGGGCGAAGTTCGCCATGGAATCCTTCCTGAACGCCGCCCACGGGAAGTTCTTCTCCATCCTTCGCCCCGACATCGAAACGGGATTGCGCGAATGGGTCGGCGATTCGGCGGGCATCATCCAGGGCGCGAAGGTCGTGTCCGTGGACCCGGGCCGGTTCCCGGATGCCGAGGGGCCGGGGGCTCCCGCACGGGCGGTGTTGGCCGACGGGCGCGACTTCGATGCCGACCTGCTCGTCGGCGCCGACGGCATCCACTCGACGGTGCGCGGCGCCATGCCCGCGCTGCCCGCCACCGGCGTGCTGCGGCATTTGGGATTGCACGTCTTCGGGTACGTCTTTTTGGATCCCGGGCTTGCCGCAAGCCTGGGGCGCGAGGTGGTGCTGACCGATTCGCTGGTCCGCCAGGCGACGCTCTATGCCCTGTCCGACGGGCGCGTTGCGTTCTTCGGGGTCGTCGAGTGCAGCGACCCGGACCCGGGTCCGGATACCCGGGAGGAACTGTTCGCGAAGTTCCGCGGCCTGGGGAGCAATGTCGACCGGGCGCTGGACCAACGCCCCGCGGAGATCTTCGAGGATGTCGTCGCCCAGGCGGTGGTCCCGGCCTGGAGCGCCGGGCGATGCGTGCTGCTGGGTGATGCCGCCTTCGCCGTCTCGCTGCTCGCCGGGCAGGGCGCCTCGTTGGCCATTGCCGGGGCAAAGGTGCTCGTCGATGCCTTGGGCTCGGGCAATGGCATCCCCGCGGCACTGGCCGGCTATGAGGCGAGCTGGCGTCCCCTGGTGGAGCAGCAGCAGGAGGCCGGACGGCGCAACGCCCGGTTCTTTGTGCCCGCCGGCCGCCGGGCGCTGTTGCTACGCCGGTGGTCGCTGCACCTGATGAACCTGGCCCCGGTGAACGCCGTGATCGTCAGGCGCGTCTTTGGCGCCTCCGTGGTGGGCAAGGGCCATCCGGCGCCGTGAACCGCCGGCGCCGCCACCCCGGGCCGGACCCGAAGCCGGTGCTCGAGCTGGTCCTGCGCGCGGCGCTGCCTTCCCCCGCGGCGCCACCGCGCCAAAGGCCTGGCGGTTCGCCGTCCCGGCTGCCGCCGCCTATTGCAAGGTGGCCGAGAGCCTGGCGACGTTGTCGATCCAGCGGCTCACCGGGGTGCGCTTGGACCATTGCTCCAGGGTCAGCTCGGTGGAGTTGGCCCGGTAGACGTCCTGCACCTTCATCAACTCGTTGACCAGGTCGGAGCCCAGCAGCATCAGGGTGATCTCGAGGTTCAGCGAGAAGGATCGCATGTCCATGTTGGATGAGCCCATGACCACCACCTCGTCGTCCACGGCCATGCACTTTGAATGCAGCACCGTGGGTGCCTTGTACCGGTAGATCCGCACCCCGGCGCGCAGCAGCGCCTCGTAGTAGGACTGCTGGGCGTGCTGCACCAGGGCCTGGTCGCCCTTCTCGCAGACGAACAGTTCCACCGCCACGCCGCGCTGGGCGGCGGTGGTGATCGCATAGAGCAGCGAATCGTCCGGGACGAAGTAGGGGCTGGTGATCGAAAGCCGCTCGGTGGCCGAATAGATCAGCGTGTTGAACAGCCGCAGGTTGTTCTCCGCCTCGAAGCCCGGCCCGCTGGGAACCAGCTGGCCGATGTCCTCCCCCGCGTCGGGCGCCTTGCGCATGGCATCCTCGACCGTGGCCAGGTCGTGGAGCAGGTCCTCGTCGGATTCCTGCGACCAGTCGGTGGCAAATACCACGTCCAGGCTGGTCACCAGCGGACCGCGGACCTTGGCCATCAGCTCGACCCATTCGCGGCCGATCTTGTGCGCGGAGGACCGCTTGTATCCGGGCTCGATGAGGTTCTGCGAACCGGTGAAGGCGACTTGCCCGTCCACCACCACGATCTTGCGGTGGTTGCGCAAATCCGGGCGCCGCCACCGCCGCTGGAAGGGTGCCAGCGGAAGCATCCGCCGCCAGTTGATCCCGGCCGCGCTCATCCGCCGCACCAACCCGAAGTAGCCCTTCACGCGCATTGAGCCCAGGTGGTCGAAGAGCACCCGTACCTTGACCCCGCGATCGACCGCGCGCTCCAGGGCCTCGAGGATCGGGCCGACGTACTCATCGTCCTCGCCGATGATGTAGAACTGCACATGCACGTAGCGTCGGGCCTTGTCGATCTCCAGGCGCATCTCATCCAGGGATTCCTTGTATCCGGTGATGAATTCCACCGCGTTCCCGGCCTGCAGCGGCAGCGCACCCAGGGTCCGGTTCAGCTCGACCGCCGAGAGCACCCAGTCCGGGGCCTCTGGCGAGCGGTTTCCGCCGATCATGTGCTGGGTGGCTTCAAGGATCGATTCGTTGACGTTTCTCTGCCGCTGGATCCGGCGCCTCGAGAGCTTGGTGTTGGCAAAGAGCAGGTAGAGCAGCAGGCCCACCACGGGGATGAAGAAGATCGCCAGCAGCCAGGCCATGGCGGTGGTGGGGCGGCGGTTGCCGGGCACGATGCCCACCATGGTGATGCGAATGGTCAGTTCGATCCCCACGGCCACGGACCACAAGGCGGCACCGATCGTCAGCGCGTCGTTGCCCTCGTTCATGGATCCCTCCTTGCCAGAGTGTGGTTCCCGGCCTTTGTCCCAGACTACCGCCAGTGCGGGGAACACTTGGGAACCGCCGGCCCGGCGGTAATCTGGTAACCATGACTGCTCTTGTGTTCCTCGATCCCGACTTTCCCGCCGGCCGCGTCGCCGATGCCGCCACCGCCCAGCTCTCGGTCCTGGACCAGGGCGTGACCCGCGGCGACGGGATCTTCGAATCCGCGCTGTACACCGACGGGATCGTGCGCAAGCTCGACGCCCACCTGGCCCGGCTGCGCGTCTCGGCCTCGACCTGCGACCTGCTGGTTCCGCACGAGGAGGCGTGGCGTGCGGCCATCGCCACCGCCGTGGCGGCATTCGAAGCCTCCACCCCGGCCGAGGAAGCGGTGGTGAAGCTCGTGGCCACCCGCGGCACCGAGGGCAACGGCCACGGCACCTCCTGGGTCATGGTCTCCCCGGCCCCGGAGCTGGGACGGCAGCAGCGCCAGAGCGGGATCTCGGTGATCTTCCTGGACCGCGGCTACGACTCCCGGGTGGCCGAGCGCGCCCCCTGGCTGTTGATGGGCGCCAAGACCCTGTCCTACGCGGTGAACATGGCGGCGCTGCGGCACGCCAAGAAGCTGGGCGCCGACGACGTCATCTTCACCTCAAGCGACGGAATCGTCCTGGAGGGCCCCACCTCCACCGTGCTGATCGCGCACCGCGACGGGGACACCAAGCGGCTGATCACCCCGACCCTGGAAACCGGCATCCTGCCGGGAACCACCCAGGGAGCCATCTTTGCCGCCGCCCGCGAGGCCGGATGGGAGCTGGGCTACGGGCCGCTGACCCCGGAAAACCTGCTGGATGCCGAGGGCGTGTGGCTGGTCTCCAGCGTCCGGCTGCTCACCCCGGTGAACTCCATCGACGGCACCGTGATCGCCCGCGACGGGCAACTGCATGCCGAACTCACCGCCATGGTCGACGCCATCCAATAAGCGGCCCCAGGTCAATCCCCCGGCGTCGGGGCGAAGCAACGGATTCGAGGTTCCATCATGCAAGAGCTCTTCCAGCTGGTGCCGGCCGCCTACGTGGTGTTCCGCCGCGACGCGCGGGTGCTGCTGCAATTGCGGCAGAACACCGGGTTCATGGACGGTCACTGGGCCTGCGCCGCGGCCGGGCACGTGGAAGCCGGCGAATCGGTGCTCGCCGCTGCGGTGCGCGAGGCCGCCGAGGAGGCCGGGGTGCTGCTGGACCCGGCGGACCTGGTCCCGCTGTCGACCCTGCACCGCACCAACGGCGGGGATTCTCCCCGTGCCCAGCGCGTTGACTTCTTCTTCGCCGCGGATACGTGGCGGGGCGAGGCCCGCATCATGGAGCCGGAAAAGTGCGCCGCCATGGAATGGTTCGACCTGGACCACCTGCCCGAGCCCATGCCGGAGCACGAGCGCTACGTGTTGCAGAACCTTGCCGCCGGGACCCTGCCGGCCATCGCGTCCCTGGGCTTCACCCGGTAGCCCCGGGGGCACGCACCGGGAACAAGCGGGTCCTGCGACCAGGGATTGTCTCCCACTTCCGGTCGGCGTGGTTCGGCTTGGAAATCGGGTGAATTCACGTGCATCTGGCCCCGGCGGGCCGGTCCGGGCGGGAACACCGCCCCGTGCCCCAGCCGTTCCGGGATCGCCGCGGTGGCCCGCGCGGTGCGCAGACACATGGCAGCAACGATGCCGGTGGTGAAAAGCCCAATTTTCAGGGTCACCGCTGTGGGGCAAATCAAGGGCCCTGCGGACCGACCACACGTTATCCGTTGAAAAATGACGGTTCCAGATTCTCTGTCACTGGCTATTGCTGCCGTTGGCCGTGCAGGTCTACCCTGAACCCAGACTGGGGATTCGATGTGAAATTCGGACGGCACCATTGTGCCGCCGTCAACGCCTTTGCGTGTACTCGTTCGAAACAACAAACGGTCCCGGCTTCCATCTACCGGGCCCAAAGTTCGGAGTTCATCATGCTCAGAAGATTCCTGGCCGTGGCCGGCGCAACCGCCGCCCTGGCCCTCATTGCCCCAACGGCCGCCCTGGCCGACGACTGTCTCAACGTCAGCCGCCCGCCGGCTGCCTGCGGAATGACCTGCACCGCACCCGTCATCGTTGGCAACTGGGTGTGGCTGCCCAGCATCGGCATCCCGGAAGCTGCCTGGGGCTTCGGCACGCCGGGATCCATCCCTTCCGTTGGGGCGGGCCTGCCCGGCGCCAACGGTAACTACCTCAACGCTTCCACCGACGGATTCTCGTGGCTGCTGCAAAACAGCGCCTGGTGTGACGGCGGCGCCACGGCACGCCAGACCACCCATGGTGTTCAATCAGGTTGCGGGGAGTAAGTAGGGCCTGTCATCAAAGTGCCGGTGGACGCGGCGATCAACTGGGCCCACCAGCACGGCACCAACCTCCTGCGCCGCCCCGACCACCATGATCCGCTCACTGGTCGAGGGCTGGCAGCGCCCGGAGACACGCCGAACGGGCCGTGGCCGGCAAGGCCTCCCCCATCCCGGGGCAAGAGGAAACTCCTGCGCAAGCGCAAGGGTTCGGCGGGCGGCCGCCCGGTGAGCCATGACAAGGAAGCCTGCAAGCGGCGCAACATCGTGGGGCGCCTGGCATGCCCTGGCCTGCCGCTCGGCCGCGGCGCTCCATGCCGTGCCCATCTGGGGCTCGGACATCGAGAAACCACCAGGAGTGATACGCCCTAGCTCCAGACCAGGTTCCAGGTGCCCAGGGCCAACGATGCCCCTGTTGCGACGGTGCCCAGCAGCAGCCCGGCGGCAACGATCCCCGCATCCCGCAGGCCGTATCTCGAGGGCCGCAGCCAGGTCCGCTCGGCGGTGCCGAAGCCCTTGGCTTCCATGGTCACCGCCAACCGCGAGGCCCGCCGGATGGCCTGGACCAGCAGCCCGAAGACCTGCCCCAGGTTCGCCCGCAACCGGGCGGCGGCCGAGCCGCGGCTGCCCACGCCCCGGGCCCTCCGGGCCATGCCCAGCGTCGTCCATTCCTCGATCAGCAACCCCAGCAGCCGCATGCCCGCCAGCGCGCCGAGCACAAAGCGGTGCGGCAGCCGCGCCTTTTGCGCCAGCGCGTTGGCCAGATCCGTCGGGTCGGTGGTGAACAGCACCAGCACCGCGGGGATCGCCACCGCGAAGGCGCGCATCCCCGTGGCCGCACCGGCGGACAGCGAGCCCTCGGTGATGGTGAAGATGCCAGCATCCAGCAGCACCGCCCCGGAATCGTTGCCCACCAGCGCGGTGCCCCAGGCCCCGAAGAGCGCGGCGAGCAGCAGCGGCCAGCCGCGGGCCAGGAAACGCGGGATGGACAGCCCGGCCAGCGGCAGCGCCAGGACGGTCGCGGCCACCACGATTCCGCTGCTGACCCAGTCCATGGACGCGACCAGCGGGATCGTGGCCAGGGAAACCGCGGCCAACTTGGCCAGCGGGTTGGCCCGGCCCAGGAAACTTGTCCCCCCGCGCACATCGGCCTCGAGCAATCCGGGCCGTGCGTCGGCGGGGGCGGCAGCGTCCGCGGTGTCCGGGGACTGCAGGACGAACTCGTGTGCGCCCAGGGCGCGAGCGAAGTCCGCATCGTGGGTCACCGCGATGATCGCGGTGCCGCGGCCCAGCTCCTCGCGCAGCAACAGGGCCAGTTCACGCCAGGTGTTGGCGTCCTGACCGAAGGTCGGCTCGTCGAGGATGAGGACCTGCGGGCCCGCCGCCAGCACCGTGGCGACCGAGAGCCGGCGCTTTTCCCCGCCCGAGAGGGTGAAGGGGTTCGCCTCCGCCAGGTGTCCCAGCCGCAGCCGGGACAGCAGCGATTCGACGCGCGAGGAGATTTCCTGCTCGGTGAACAGCGGTTCCCGGGTTCCGGGCCTGACCGCGTGCCGCGGGCCGTAGGCCAGTTCCTCGGCCACGGTGTGGGTGACGAACTGGTGCTCGGGTTCCTGGAAGACCGAGCCGATCCGTCCCACCAATTCGGTGGCGCGCCAGTGGTACGGCCGGGCCTCGGTGCCGGCCGCCAATTCGCCGGTGGCCAGCACCGTGCCGGATCCGACCGGAAGCAGTCCACCGAGGGTCAGCGCGAAGGTCGACTTGCCCGAGCCGTTGGCCCCGCGCACGCACCAGGCCTCGCCCGCCCCCAGGCGCAGGTCCAGGCCGGAGGCGGCCGGCCTGGCGCCGCGCTTGCGCGTAACGGCAAGGTCCGTGGCCTCCAGCAGCAACGCAGCGGATTCCCCGGGGGCCGGCAGCGGGTCGAATGCCGGGGTGTACCCGGGCACCCAGACCCCGGCGGCAACCAACTGGTCGCGGACCGGGCCGGGGGCAAAGAGCTCGCCGGGGGTTCCGTCGTGGGCGATGCCGCCGCCGGGTTCCAACACGATGACCCGGTCCATGTGCTCCGCCCACGCCTCGAGCCGGTGTTCGACGATCAGCAGGGTCGCGCCGGTGGAATCCAGTGCGGCCAGCACCGCGTCGCGGACCTCCAGCACCCCGTCCGGGTCCAGGTTTGCCGTGGGCTCGTCCAGCAGCACCAGCCCCGGTCCCATGGCCAGGATCCCGGCCAGGGCCAGGCGCTGTTTCTGCCCGCCCGAGAGCGCGGAGGTCGGGTGGTCCAGCGGGACCTCCAGTCCCACGGCGTCCAGTGCCTCGATGATCCGCCGCCGGATCTGCGCGGGCGGCACCGAAAGGTTTTCCGCGCCGAAGGCCACGTCGTCCCCGACCCGGGCCTGGACGACCTGGGTTTCGGGATCCTGCTGCATGAGCCCGACCAGTCCGCGGCCTTGGGCTGCCGGTGCCCCGTCCAGCAGCAGCTCGCCGGAGGAATAGGTTTCGTCGTCTTCGTCCAGGACCCCGGCCAGCGCGTAGAGCAGCGTGGATTTGCCGGCGCCCGAGGGCCCGGCCAGCAGCACGCGTTCCCCGGCCCGGATCTCCAGGTCCAGGCCCGACAGCGCTGCTTGCTTGCGGTCGGCGTGCCGCCACCCCCAGTTCCGGGCGCTGACGGACACCGCGTCGCAGCGGTGTTGCACCGTGGCCGCGGTGTCGTTTTCGCGGTGCAGCATCGAGGCTGAAGACATGGTGATGCCCGTGCCCATCAGCCGAGGATTGGTTCGGTGGCTGCCTTGCGGCTGGCAAGCGCGCCCAGTGCGCCGGTCTTGGCCAGGGCGCGGGTTCCCAGGAAGGAGAGCAGCCCGGCAATGATGATGCCCGAGATGGTCATGAACCCGATGTAGGCCAAGAGCATGCCGGTGGTGTATTCGGGGAACCAGCGGAAGATGAAGGTGTCGTTGACGCTTCCAAATAGTCCTGCTCCGGCGCCGGCCAGCAGTGCCACGGGCAGGTTGAAGGTGCGGTAGCGGAACGCGGCGAAGACCACTTCGGCGCCCAGGCCCTGGATCAGGCCCGAGGCCAGGACCGTCAGCCCGAATTCCGAGCCCATGAGCGCCGAGACCATCGCGGCGACCACTTCGCAGAACAGTGCCGCGCCGGGCTTGCGGATGATCAGTGCGCCGAGCACCGCGGGGAAGAGCCACATGCCCGAGACCAGTGCGGCCGAAGGCGGGAAGGCCAGGAACAGCACGTCGAGCAGGTGGTGGCTGCTGTTCCAGGCCCAGAAGATGACGCCCGAGGACACGGCGATGACTGCCGCGATAACGATGTCGACGACGCGCCAGGATGTGGTTGCCGTTTTGTGCCCGGCGGGCTGGTGGGTGATGCCCATGGTGTTGATCCTCCTTGGATTCAAGGAGGGGAGGGAATGCCCGCACACTTCCGCGCGCACCCCTGAGAACTCGACTTCCTTCGCCGGTACTAGCCGGGGCAGGTTCGAGGGTCTGCGGCTATCCGCACTCTCAGCGCCTGGGTGCGGGTTGCCCCGCACGACGCTCCCCTGTCGTGATTGTTTCAGTTCTATGATGCTACCTCAGCTAGGCTGGGCCTAGTACCTTTGCCGCAATATTCGGGAGTCCCCATGAACAGCTTGATGAAACTGATCGGTCCAGCAATTTCCATCGCCGCGGGTTTCCTGGGAGGGAAGATCGTCGACAAGGCCTGGATCGGTTTCACCGGCCAGCAGCCGCCCAAGCACGGCAACAAGGAGGCCCAGGCCGAGGCCTCGATGCGCCAGGCCATCGGGTTCGCCGTGCTGTCGGCCGTCACCGCCGCGTTGATCCAGGTGCTCACCGACCGCGGCACCCAGCGGGCCATCGCGAGGTTCACCAAGAAGGCCTGAGCTTCCGCACTTCCGCACACGGGGGGTCCGGCCGGATGCGTTCGGCCGGGCCCTGCTTTGGCGTGGCCCGTGCCGGTTGGCGGCGCCGGCCCAGGGTCCGGTGGACTAGTCGATGAAGTCGGCGCGGTCCCTGTTGCCGTCCCGGCCGTGCTCGGCCTCTTCGCGCTGCTCCGCGGCCTCGACCACCGCCGCCAATTCGTCCGCGATGAGGGTCTCGCGCTTCAGGTGCCGGGTCCGGTAGCCGGCCCGTCCCACCATGTGCGCCGAGACCGGGGCGGTGAGCAACTGCAGCAGCCAGGCCAGGAGCAGCACCGGAAGCACCGCCCAGGACCGCAGTTCCAGCCCGAGCGCGGCCAGCAGCAGGAACAGCCCCAGCACCTGCGGCTTGGTCGCCGCATGCAGGCGCGAGAGCAGGTCCGGGAAGCGCAGCATGCCGATGCCCGCGGCCAGTGACATCAGGCAGCCGACGATCATGAACGTCCCGGCCACGATGTCGATGACGGTGTCCAGCATCAGGCGTTCCTCCGGTCCGTGACGAAGCGCGAAACCGTCACCGAGCCGACGAACCCGACCAGGCATGCCAGCAGCACGAAGATGAGGTTGTCGGTGTGCTTGTTGATGGTCATGTCCACGCACAGCGCCGCGGAGACGATCAGCAGCAGCACGTCGGTGGCGATGACGCGTTCCAGGATCGAGGGCCCCTTGGCCAGCCTGATCATGGCCAGGGCGCCGGCGATCGAGAGCGTGATCCCGCAGATCCACAGGACGATGTTCATGGTGTTTCTCCGTGTTCCTTGCCCGGGGCCGATTTCTCGGCATTCAACTCGGCCAGTTCTTCCTTGGTGCCCATCATGCGGATCAGCCGTTCCTCGATCATCATCACCGAGGCCCGCGCCTTTTCCACCCCGGCCTCGTCGTTGACGTTGAGCACGTGCAGGTACAGGGTCGAGGTCCGCCGGTCCACCTCCACGACGTAGGAGCCGGGGACCAGCGTCAGCACGTGGCCCACGAAGGTGACCAGCAAGTCCGATTCGGTGCGCAGCTGCACGGTGATGATCGCGCTTGTGGTGCGCGGGCCGCGGAACACCGCCAGGTACAGCACCTCGAAGCTGGCCAGGGTCACGTCCCGCAGGAACGCCCCGGCGAACACCGCGGCACGCCAAACATTGAAGCGCCCCGATAGGATCACCGGCGGCAGCCGGAAGACCCGCACCAGCACCAGCGAGATCAGCAGCCCGAAGACGAGGTTGCCGATGGCGAAGTCCTGCCAGAGCGCACCCCAGACCAGCATCATGCCTGCCAGCAGAGGCAGTTCCTGGCGCAGGGTGGCGCGTTGGCGTGCCCCGGATTCGTCGGTGGCGTCTTTCAGCCGTTGTTCCTTGGTCATTTACCGTACCCCCTGCCCGGTTCCGAGGACCGCCTCGATGTAGTTGTTTGGGTCCAGCAGCTGGCCGGCGACCTGGTCGCTGAATTCAAACAGCGGCCCGGCAAACACCGTCAGCGCCACGCCCACCAGCACCAGGGCCGCGGTCATGGCCAGCATGCCGTTGGGCAGCAGTGCGGTGTTCCCGCGGTCGGAATAGCGGCTGGCCGGCTCGTTGGCCACGATGTCGTAGGTCGCCCCGCGCGCGGCTTCCACGCCCACCAGCAGCAGCGGGTCCGGGTCCGTGGCGTCCTCGGCCTTGCGCCAGAACGCCCTGTTCCAAACACGCGCTATCGCCAGCAACGTCAACAGCGAGGTCAACAGGGACACCCCCACCAGCGCCCAGGCCACGGGCGTGCCCAGTTCGGCGCCGCCCTGCACCAGCCCGAGCTTCCCCAGGAAGCCGGAGAACGGCGGGATGCCGCCCAGGTTCATGGCCGGGACGAAGAAGAGCAGCGCCAGCAACGGCGAAAGCTTGGCCAGCGAGCCGAGCCGCTCGATGTTCGAGGTCCCGGCCCGGCGTTCGATGAGCCCGGCGACCAGGAAGAGCGAGGTCTGCACCACGATGTGGTGGGCCACGTAGTAGATGGTGGCCCCCAGCCCCAGCTGGTTCCCCACGGCCACCCCGAAGATCAGGAATCCGATGTGGCTGGTGAGGGTGAAGGAGAGCATGCGCTTGATGTCGGTCTGCGCCACGGCACCCAGGATGCCCACCAGCATGGTCAGCCCGGCCACGACCATCAAGGGTTCGGAGAGCTGGTTCCCGGGGAAGAGCAGCGTCTCGGTGCGGATGATCGCATAGACCCCGACCTTGGTCAGCAGCCCGGCGAACACCGCGGTGACCGGGGCCGGGGCGGTCGGGTAGGAGTCCGGGAGCCAGAAGGACAGCGGGAAGACCGCGGCCTTGATCCCGAAGGCGACCAGCAGCATCACGTGCAGCACGGTCTGCGTGCCCGGGGAGATCTCCGGCAGCTTCACGGCCAGGTCCGCCATGTTCACGGTGCCGGCGGCCGCATAGATCATGCCGATGGCGATCAGGAAGAGCAGCGAGGAGGCGACCGAGACCACCACGTAGGTGGTGCCCGCTCGGATCCGCGCGGTGGTCCCGCCCAGGGTCAGCAGCACGTAGGAGGCCGTCAGCAGGATCTCGAAGCCCACGTAGAGGTTGAAGAGGTCCCCGGCCAAAAAGGCGTTGGAGACCCCGGCGACCAGGATCAGGTAGGCGGGGTGGAAGATCGAGACGGGCCCGTCCTCGTCCCCGTCGGCCATGCCCTGGCTGGTGGCGTAGAGCAGCACCGCCAGGGAGACGATGGAGGAGACCACCAGCATGAATGCCGAGAACCCGTCCACGACCATGGAGATGCCAAACGGCGGGGCCCAGCCGCCGAGGGTCACCGAGTAGGTCCCCCCGCCCCAGACCGTGGCCAGCATCCAGGCTTCCAGGCAGAGCGTGATGACCAGGACCGCGATGGTGACCAGGCGCTGGGTGCGGCGCTTGCGGCGCAGGATGAAGGCCAGGGCGGCACCGAAGATCGGCAGGGCCACGACCAGCGGGGCAAATGAAACGGCGGTCAGTGGTGCATCGATCATGCGTGCGGCCCCTTCTCCGGGTGGTTCCCTGCGGGCTCGGCGTCCTCGCCCTCGAATTCGGTGGTGTCCTCGGGGACCGGGGAGTCTTCTTCGAAGTCGAAGGTCGACTGCTGCGAGACGCGCAGGTCCTCGTCGTCGTCGGCGACCACGTCGGCCCGGGAGATGACCCAGGAGCGGTAGATGATGCCCAGCATGAACGCTGTCACCGCAAAGGTGATCACGATGGCCGTGAGGATCAGCGCCTGCGGCAGCGGGTCGCTGTATTCCTGTGCATCCAGCGCCGACCGGTACAGCGGCGCCTCGCCGCGGCGCCCTCCGGCGGAGAGGATCAACAGGTTCACCCCGTTGCCCAGCACCACGATGCCCAGCAGCACGCGGGTCAGCGAACGCTCGAGCAAAAGGTAGATGCCCACGGCGAAGAGCACGCCCATCACTATGAGCAAGGTGATATTGGTGCTCATCGTCCAACTCCCGTATCCGCGTCGGAAACCATGTCATGTGTGTCGGTGGGGCTGCGGCCCTCGGAACGGTCGTCGATCTCCGAGCCCAGGGAGCGCAGCACGTCGATGACCAGCCCGACCACCACCAGGTACACCCCGATGTCGAAGAGCGTGGAAGTCACGAACTTCTGCTCCCCGAAGAGCGGCCAGGTGAATTCGATGGCCGCGGAGGTGAACATCTGGGCGCCCAGGAGCAGCGGCGCCGCGGCGGTCAGTGCCGCCAGGCCCAGCCCGGTGCCCATCAGCGTGCCCGGGCTCACCGGGGTGGCCTCGGCCAGTTCCACCCGTCCGCCGGCCAGGTAGCGGATGGTCAGGGCCAGGCCGGCCAGCAGCCCGCCGGCAAAGCCTCCGCCGGGGGTGTTGTGGCCGGCCAGCAGCAAGTACACGGAGGCCAGCAGGATGGTGTGGAACAGCAGCCGGGTAACCACCTCGAAGGTGATCGAGCGGCGCTCCGGGGCCAGGGTGTGCCCGGCGACCAGCCAGGAATCCTTCTTGGAGATCGCAAAGGTCCTGGCCACTGCCAG
The DNA here is from genome assembly GCA_024207135.1 of Arthrobacter sp. C2. Taxonomy (GTDB): domain Bacteria; phylum Actinomycetota; class Actinomycetes; order Actinomycetales; family Micrococcaceae; genus Paeniglutamicibacter. Next base: position 1,946,981 of record CP042428.1, read on the forward strand.
TCCGGCACGGCTGGGACTGGCCCCGCCGATGGCCTCGGAACCGTGGTCGACCGATCCGCGCGGAACGTTCGAGGCGCGCACCCGCTTGTCCCCGCGCCCGCGCACGAAGATCAGAGAGGCCACGCCGGTGGCGGCCGCGGCCAGCACCGTGATTTCCCCGAAGGTGTCCCAGGCGCGCATGTCCACCAGGGTGACGTTGACGATGTTCTTGCCCGCTCCGCCGGTGTAGGCAAGCTCCGGGTAGGCCAGGGAGATCGGATCCGCGACCCGCGAGGCCATCGAGGTGGCGGCGATGTAGATCATGGAGGCGCCGAACCCGATGCCGATCAGCGCCCGGCCCAGCCGGTGCCCGGTGGGGTTCTTGGCCCACAGTTCCACCGGCAGGGCGCGCAGCGCCAGCACGAAGGCGACCAGCACGATGGTTTCGACCAAGAGCTGGGTCACGGCCAGGTCCGGTGCTCCCTGCAGCGCGAAGATCGCGGCCATGCCGTAGCCGCTGACCGAGACCATCAGCACCGCCAGGAAGCGGCGGTTGGCCTGCAGCGCACCGAGGGCGCCGAGGATCATGATGAGCCCGATGACCAGCTGGGCGGGGTGGTCGAAGGCGATGAAGTTTCCCGGTGCCGGGGTGCTGAGCAGGATCGCGGTGCCGGCCGGCAGCAGCAGCGCCACGATGAGGATCACCACGAGGTAGAAGGACAAGGAACCGCGCTGGGTGCGTCCGGTGAGCCAGATGGCCAGGTTGTCCACGCCGGTGACCATGTGCTTGTAGTCTCGTTCGGCATCCAGCAACGCCGGGACCCGGGACTGGAGGTGGAAGGTCCTCTCCCGGGCCAGGAAGAGCGCGGTGCCCGCGATCATGGTCAGGATGCTCAAACCCAGCGCGGGGCTGAACCCGTGCCAGAGGCCCAGGTGGATGGGGTTCTCGGCGGATCCGAACAGGCCCAGGTAGGGGGCGATGGCGCCCTCGAGCACGTGCGGGATCCAGGCGAACACGACCGTGGCGCCGGTGAGGACCAGCAGCGGGGCCAGGAACAGTGCCGGGACGCGCGGGAACACGCTGGGTTCAAGGCCCCGCTTGGAGGCGAAGCCGCCCCACAAGAAGCGTGCGGAGTAGGCGAAGGTCATCATGGCCCCGAGCAGGACGCCCACCAGCAGCACCACACCGGTGGCGCCGTTGCCCTGGGCATGCTCCAGCAGCGCCTCGTAGACCGCTTCCTTGGCGACGAAGCCGTAGAGCGGCGGGAAGCCTGCCATCGAGGCCGCGGCGATGGCGGCAACGGCAAAGAGGACCGGGGAGGAGCGGTAGAGCCCGGACAGCTGGTGCAGGTCGCGGGTTCCGGACTTGTGGTCGATGATTCCCACGACCAGGAAGAGCGTTGCCTTGAAGAACCCGTGGGCCAGCATCATGGCCAGGCCAGCGAGCGCCGCGTTGGGGCTTCCGATGCCCATGACCAGGATCAGGAAGCCCAGCTGGGAGACCGTGCCGTAGGCCAGCAGCAGTTTGAGGTCGTGTTGCTTCAGCGCTCGCCAGCCGCCGATCAGCAGGGTCGCCAGTCCGAGCCAGAGCAGCATGGGTTGCCAGAAGGCGGTTTCGTTGAAGCCCGGGGCCAGTCGTGCCACCAGGTAGATGCCGGCCTTGACCATGGCCGCTGCGTGCAGGTACGCGGAGACCGGGGTGGGGGCCGCCATGGCGCCGGGGAGCCAGAAGTGGAAGGGAACGAGAGCGGACTTGGAGATCGCGCCGATCAACACCAGGGCGATGGCCACGTCGATGTAGGTGCCCAGGGCGGTGAGTTCCGGGGCCATGGCCAGGATCTCGGAGATGCGGTAGGTGCCGGCCGCATTGCCGAGCATGACCAGTCCGGCCAGCATCGTCAGGCCGCCAAAGGTGGTGACCATCAGGGCGGTCAGTGCCGAACGCCGTGCGCTCATCCTGGTGCGGTTGAACCCGATCAGCAGGAAGGACAGGATCGTGGTCAGCTCCCAGAAGATGAAGAGCATGATCATGTCGTCGGCGGTGACCAGGCCGAACATCGAGGCGGCAAAGGCCAGCAGCTGGGCGCCGAAAGCTCCGGTGTGCGGGTCCTCGTTCTTGAAATAGCGCGCACAGTAAAACAGCACCAGGGAACCGACCCCGAGCACCAGCAGGCACAGCACCGCGGCCAGGGCATCCATCCGGAAATCGAGATGGGCGTTCAGCGGGCCGATCCAGCTGTAGAGCTCGGAGGGCGGTGCGTTGGGCTCACCGCTCGCGGCGGCCTGCTCGGCATCCAGGAACGAGGGGAAGCTGGCCACAAGCCAGGCGAAGGCCACGGCGGGAACCGCCGCCAAGACATAGAAGGTTGAACGGCCCAGCAGCCGAAAAATCAATGGTGCAATTGCCGCAACAACAAAAAGCGCAATCAGGACTAGGAGCACACTTATCTCCCATGGTCGGCAGGCCAGTGCCCTGGCAACAAAAACGGTCAAAAGGCAGCTTTTAGGATATCAGCCGGATGGTGTCGAACAGCTCTTTGGCACGGGATTCAGCCGATGAAGTTTTGAGGAATAATACGCGTTTCCGGATTGTTTAAGATCCGAATTGCAAAGAAAATTTCTGCGGCGCGAGCACGAAATTTGCCGGTCTTCCCCCGTTGTTTGTTTCGGCGAGTTACGATGCACCCATGAGCGAGTTCCCTGTGGCACCCTCGGCATCGACCGACCGGCGGAAAATAATCACCAAACCCGTCTTGGCATGGGCATCCTGGGATTGGGGTTCCGCCGCGATCAACGCGGTGATGACAACTTTCGTCTTCACCGTGTATCTGACCAGCGACCTTTTCGGCAACAAGGACGCCAATTCGGTGGTCCTGGGCAACGGCCTGGCCATCGCCGGGGTGGCCATCGCGCTGCTGGCCCCGGTCACCGGGCTGCGTTCGGATGCCGGGGGCCGGAGGCGTTTCTGGCTGGGTGTGAACACCGTGATCGTGGCCCTTCTCACGGCCGCCTGCTTCTTCGTTTTCCCCGAGCCGCGCTTCCTGGTCCTCGGGGTGACCCTGATTGCCGCGGCCTCGGTCTTCGCGGAGTTCGCCGCGGTGAACTACAACGCGATGCTGCCGCAGATTTCCACCCCGTCCACCATCGGCAAGGTCTCCGGATTCGGCTGGGGCATGGGCTACCTCGGTGGCATCCTGGCCCTGGCGATCGTGCTGTTCACCCTGGTGACCCCGCTCTTCGACTGGGCCGGGGCCTCGGAAACCAACTCGCTGAACCTGCGCCTGGTCGCGGTGTTCTCCGCCGTGTGGTTCGTGGGCTTCGGCCTGCCGGTGCTCTTTGCGGTGCCCGAGATCCCCGGGGATCCCGGGGGGCCGCGCTTCACCATCGTGCAGTCCTACCAGGAATTGTGGCGCCGCGTCGTGGCGCTGGCCCGCGCGGATCGCCACACGGTCTATTTCCTGTTCGCCAGTGCGGTCTTCCGCGACGGGCTGGCGGCGGTGTTCACCTTCGGCGGGATCATCGCCGCGGGCACCTTCGGCTTCCCGCTGCAGCAGGTGATCATCTTCGCCATCGTCGGCAACGTGGTGGCCGCGGCCGGGGCCATGGTCGGCGGCATGCTCGATGACAGGATCGGTCCCAAGCGGGTCATCGTCATCTCCCTGCTCGGGTTGCTCGTTGCGGGCCTGGGCGTGTTCTTCTCCCCCGACGCCTCGGGCTTCTGGATCTTCGGGTTGCTGCTGTGCCTGTTCGTCGGTCCCGCCCAGGCCTCCAGCCGAGCCTTCCTGGCCCGGCTGGCCCCGGCCGGGCAGGAGGGCGAGCTGTTCGGGCTCTACGCCACCACGGGCCGTGCCGTCAGCTTCCTGGCCCCGGCCCTCTTCGCGGCCTCCATCGCCGTGGCCGCCCCGCATGTGGCCGAGGCCCAGCGCTACGGCATCCTGGGCATCCTGGTGGTGCTGCTCCTGGGGCTGCTGCTGCTGATCCCGGTTCGCGGCCCGCGCACGTCCGCCTAGCCTGTCTGGCGGGCCGTGGCTTTTGCCCGTCATTGGTGGTTGCATTTAGCCATGAGCACACCAACACCCGTGACCGTTGCCGTGACCGGAGCCGGAGGGCAGATCGGCTACGCGCTGCTGTTCCGCATCGCCTCCGGGGCCATGTTCGGACCCGACACCCCGGTGAGGTTGCAGCTGCTGGAAATCCCTGCCGGCATGAAGTCGGCCGAGGGCAGCGCCCTGGAATTGCAGGACTGTGCGTTCGGCTCGCTGGCATCGGTGGAAGTGACAAGCGATCCCTCCCGCGGCTTCGACGGTGCCAACGTGGCCCTGCTGGTCGGTTCCCGGCCGCGCGGGGCCGGGATGGAACGCGGGGACCTGCTGGCCGCCAACGGTGCGATCTTCGGCCCGCAGGGTGCAGCCATCAACGCCCATGCGGCTGCGGATGTGCGCGTCCTGGTGGTGGGGAACCCCGCCAACACCAATGCATTGATCGCCGCGGCCCATGCGCCGGATGTGCCCCCCGAACGCTTCACCGCCATGACCCGCCTGGACCACAACCGGGCCCTGGCGCTCGTGGCCCGCACCCTGGATGTCCCCGTGGCGGGAATCGGCAACGTGACCATCTGGGGCAACCACTCGGCCACCCAGGTCCCGGACATCTCCCACGGCTGGGTCCAGGGCCCCGACGGCACGCGCCGCCCGCTGCCCGAGGCGCTGACGCAGGCCCTGGGCGGCAGCTGCAGCCTCGAGTCCTGGTTGGCGGAGAGATTCATTCCCCGGGTGGCCAAGCGCGGGGCGGAGATCATTGCCGTGCGAGGTTCCTCCTCCGCCGCCTCGGCCGCGGCCGCAGCCATCGACCACGTCCGGGACTGGGTCTCGGGAACCGCCGATTCGTGGACGTCTGCAGGGGTGGTCTCGGACGGATCCTACGGCGTGCCCCGGGGCCTGGTCAGTTCCTTTCCCGTGCACTCGCGCGACGGCGCCTGGCAGATCGAGCAGGGCCTGGAGCCGGGAGCCGAGGTCCGTGCGCGGATCGCGTCCTCGGTCAGGGAGCTCGAGGAGGAACGCGAGCTGGTCGCCTCCATGGGGCTGATCGGACGCGACCACGGAAGGCACGGCCGGTGAAGCCCCTGGCCCGCTTGGAGGTCCCCGGGCTGGAGGTCGCGGTTCGCGATGCGGCGCGGGCCGACCTGCCCGCGCTCCTGTCGATGCTGGCCGATGACCAACTGGGCGCAACACGGGATGCGCCCGGGGACGATTCGGGGCCGTACCTGGCGGCATTCGAGGCCATCGAGCGGGACCCGGCGCACCGATTGCTGGTGTGCGAGCATGCGGGGCAGGTCATCGCGATGCTTCAGCTCTCTCTCATCCCGGGCTTGTCCCGCCGCGGGGCCTGGCGCGCGCAGATCGAGGCGGTGCGCATCCGGGCGGACTACCGCGGGCGCGGGGTGGGGAAGAAATTCCTTCAGTGGTGTATCGGGTACGCGCGGTCCCAGGGTTGCTCGTTGGTGCAGCTGACGACGGACAAGAGCCGCGCCGACGCGCACCGCTTCTATGCGGGCCTCGGATTCACGGCGAGCCACGATGGCATGAAGTTGCAGCTGTAGGGATGTGCGGCCCCGCCGGGCGCTTAAGCTGGTGCGCAGGCCCGGTTCCCCGGACCTGCGCACGCACACGAACGCCAGGTGGTTGTGGCTAGCTTTCCAGCGTCGTGCGGTGGAAGTTCAGGTGGCTGCGCGATGCGGTGGGTCCGCGCTGGCCCTGGTAGCGGTTTCCGTAGGCACCGGACCCGTAGGGGTGCTCGGCCGGGGAAGAGAGCTTGAAGAAGCACAGCTGCCCGATCTTCGATCCCGGCCACAGCTTGATGGGCAGGGTCGCCATGTTCGACAGTTCCAGGGTCACGTGCCCGGAGAACCCCGGGTCGATGAATCCGGCGGTGGAGTGGGTCAACAGGCCCAGGCGCCCCAGCGAGCTCTTGCCCTCCAGCCGGGCGGCGATGTCGGTGGGCAGGGTGACGGTTTCGTACGTCGAGCCCAGCACGAATTCTCCGGGGTGCAGGATGAATGCCTCGTCGGGAGCGACTTCCACCAGGCGCGTCAGCTCCGGCTGGTCCGCTGCCGGGTCTATGTGGGCGTACTTGTGGTTGTCGAAAAGCCGGAAGAACCGATCGAGCCTCACATCCACGCTCGCCGGCTGGACCATCGCCGGGTCGAAGGGGTCGAGCTTAATACGTTCGGAGGCCAGCTCGCGTCGAATATCACCATCAGAAATCAGCACAGTACCCAAAATATCCCATTGGGCACGTGGACCGGGCATTGGTGACCTCGTCGAGCCGCCCGGCCCGTGCCGCTTCGGGTCCCGGGGCGGGCGCTACGGGCCCTCCGGCATGGGCTAACCACGGGACCAGCGGTTATCCTGAAGGGGATCCATCTTGCTTCATTCCCCGAAGGGACATCGTGTCTTTGTTTCGTGCCGGCATTCCCGCCCTGTTGCTGGGCGCCAGCCTGGTGCTGGCAGCCCCCCTCGCCGCACAGGCCGCGCCCGCGGCACCCGCTGCGGCGCAGGTGCATGCGGAAAAGCAGCCGAAACCGCCGACAACCGAGGAACTGACCAAGGACCAGGGTTCCTACCTGGCGCTGGTGAGCCGGGACCATCCCCTGGATCCGGCGAACTACAAGCCCAAGGACCTGCGCGACGTCGCCGGCAGCGGGCACGAACTGCGCAAGGATGCCGCCACCGCCTTGGAGTCCCTGCTCAAGGCGGCACGCAAGGATTCCCAGTCGCTGGCCGTGCTCAGCGCGTACCGCTCCTATGACCGCCAGTTGTCCTTGTTCAACGGGTACAAGGCCCGGTACGGGACCGAATACGCCACACGGTTGTCGGCACCGGCCGGAACCAGCGAACACCAGATCGGGCTGGCCGCGGACATCGGCCTGTCCAGCGGATACTGCAACCTCAAGGCCTGCTTCGGCGACACCGCCGGCGGGAAGTGGCTGGCCGCCAATGCCGCGGACTTCGGCTTCATCGTCCGCTACCCGGCCGACGGCGAAACGGTGACCGGATACAAGTACGAGCCGTGGCACCTGCGCTACATCGGCGTGGACCAGGCCAAGGCCATGGCAAAATCCAAGGCCGGCACCTTCGAGGCATTCCACGCGGCCCTGGTCAAGGCGTCCAAGGTCAAGCCGCTGACGGCCGCAGAGATCAAGCAGCAGCGCGAGTCCCTGCTGGTGCTGCGGTTCCTGCCGCCGTACCGCGACTGGTCAATCGGCTACGACTTCGCCCGCTAGCAAGCCACCTGGCTTCCGCGGGGCTTTCCCGTTCCCTCCCGGCGATGGTTCGCCGGGTGAATCGGCCGCCAAGGCCGTGCCCACGCCAACCACCCAGGTGTTTTAGCCATGCCTAAAGCGGGCTATTCTTTAGCCATGGCGAAAGACACCCCCGAGGCCCCGGTAGCAACAGGGCAATCCACAACCCCCGGCACGAACCTGCCGGCGACCCGCCGCCTGCTCTGGCTGCTGGGCCCGGCCCTGGTCGCCGGGGTCGCCTACCTGGACCCGGGCAACGTCGCGGCCAACATGAGCGCCGGGGCGCAATACGGGTACCTGCTGGTGTGGGTGGTGCTCAGCGGCAACCTCATGGCCTGGCTGGTGCAGTACCTCTCGGCGAAGCTCGGAGTGGTGACCGGAAAGTCGCTGCCCGAGGTGTTGCGCGAACGCTTCGGCAGCCGGGCGGGCCGGATCGCCTACTGGCTCCAGGCCGAGGCCGTCGCCATGGCCACCGATGTCGCCGAGGTCATCGGCGGGGCCGTGGCCCTCTACCTGCTCTTCGACCTGCCGTTGCTGGCCGGGGGCCTGATCACCGGGGTCATCTCCATGGGGCTTCTGCTGGTCCAGTCCCGCCGCGGACCCTGGGTCTTTGAACGCATCGTGATCGGCCTGCTGCTGGTCATTGCCGTGGGATTCTGCGCCGGGGTGTTCATCGCACCGCCCGAGGCGGCCGGATTGGCCAGCGGGCTGGTTCCCCGCTTCGCCGACACCAACTCGGTGCTGCTGGCCGTGTCCATCCTCGGCGCCACGATCATGCCGCACGCGATCTATGCCCACTCCTCGCTGGCACGGGACCGCTTCGGCTCCAAGCCGCTGCTCCGCTCCATCCCCCGGCTGCTGAAGGCCACGCGCTGGGACGTCTCGATCGCCATGCTCATCGCCGGGTCCGTCAACGTCGCGATGCTGCTGCTGGCCGCGGTGAACCTGGCCGGGGTCGAGGGCACCGAATCCCTCGAGGGGGCCCACGCCGCCCTCGAGGTTGCCCTGGGCCCCGTGGTCGCCACGCTCTTCGCCGTGGGCCTGCTGGCCTCCGGCCTGGCCTCCACCGCGGTGGGCGCCTACGCCGGGGCCGAGATCATGGCGGGGCTGCTGCACCGGCGCATTTCCCTGTTGGCCCGCCGCCTGATCACCCTCGCCCCGGCCCTGGCCCTGCTGGCCTCCGGAGTGGAGCCGACCTTCGCGCTGATCATCAGCCAGGTTGCCCTGTCCTTCGGCATCCCCTTCGCGCTGATCCCGCTGGTGAACCTCACGGCCCGCAAGGCCGTCATGGGCGCACACGCCAACCGCTGGTTCACGACCGGGGCCGGGATCCTGGTTTCCGTGCTGCTGGTGTCGCTGAACGTGCTGCTGATCGTGCTCACCGTCCGGGGCTGATGCCCCAAAAGCTGCGCGGGCCCGGGGCCGCCACCGGATGCAAGACACCGGTGGGGGTGCGGGCAGGACTGCCCGCAACCCCCACTTGGGTGCCGTGGAAACCTTGGAGGCTCCGCTGCGTGATGCCTACTTGGTGCGGATCGGCAGGCCCGTGAAGGTCGGCTTGGAGGACTCGGAGAAGAAGTCGTTGCCCTTGTCGTCGACCACGATGAACGCCGGGAAGTCCTCGACCTCGATCTTCCAGATCGCTTCCATGCCGAGCTCCTCGTACTCGAGAACCTCGACCTTCTTGATGCAATCCAGGGCCAGGCGGGCGGCCGGGCCGCCGATGGAGCCCAGGTAGAAGCCGCCGTGGGTGTTGCACGCGTCGGTGACCGCCTTGGAGCGGTTGCCCTTGGCCAGCATCACCATCGAGCCGCCGGCGGCCTGGAACTGCTCGACGTAGGAGTCCATGCGACCGGCGGTGGTCGGGCCGAAGGAACCCGAGGCCATGCCTTCGGGGGTCTTGGCCGGCCCCGCATAGTAGACCGGGTGGTCCTTGAGGTACGCCGGCATGTCCTCGCCGGCGTCCAGGCGTTCCTTGATCTTGGCGTGCGCGATATCTCGGGCCACCACCAGCGGCCCGGACAGCGACAGGCGGGTCTTGACCGGGTGCTTGGTCAGCTCGGCCAGGATCTGCTCCATCGGCTGGTTCAGGTCGATCTTCACCACCGAGGAGCCGCCGGTGCCGGTGACCCCGTCGGTCTCCGAGTCGTGGGCGGCGATCGCCGGGTGGTCGGACTCCGGCATGAAGCGCGCCGGATCGGTTTCCAGCTGCTCCACGAACACGCCCTCGGGGGTGATCTTGGCCAGCATCTGGCGGTCGGCCGAGCACGAGACGGCAATGGCGACCGGCAGCGAGGCACCGTGGCGCGGCAGGCGCACCACGCGCACGTCGTGGCAGAAGTACTTGCCGCCGAACTGGGCGCCGATGCCGAAGTTGCGGGTCAGCTCCAGCACCTGCTCCTCCAGCTCGGTGTCGCGGAAGCCGCGGCCGGTCATCGCGCCGGTGGTCGGCAGGTTGTCCAGGTACTTGGCCGAACCGTATTTGGCGGTCTTCAGCGCGAATTCGGCGGAGGTGCCGCCGATGACAATGGACAGGTGGTACGGCGGGCACGCGGCGGTGCCCAGCGAGCGCAGCTTCTCATCAAGGAAGCGCAGCATCGCGTTCGGGTTCAGGATGGCCTTGGTCTCCTGGTACAGGAAGGACTTGTTCGCCGAGCCGCCGCCCTTGGCCATGAAGAGGAACTTGTACTGGTTCTCGTGCCCCGGGGTGGTGTCCGCGTACAGCTCGATCTGCGCCGGCAGGTTGTTGCCCGTGGACTTTTCTTCCCAGGTGGTCAGCGGGGCCAGCTGCGAGTAGCGCAGGTTCAGCGTGGTGTAGGCGTTGTAGATGCCCTTGGACAGGTCCTTCTCGTCCGGGCCCTGGGTCAGCACCTGCGAACCGCGCTTGCCCATGACGATGGCCGTTCCGGTGTCCTGGCACATCGGCAGGATGCCGCCGGCGGCGATGTTGGCGTTCTTCAACAGGTCCAGGGCGACGAACTTGTCGTTCGGGCTGGCTTCCTCGTCATCGAGGATGTTGCGCAGCTGCTGAAGGTGCGCCGGGCGCAGGTAGTGCGAGATGTCGTGCAGTGCGGTGGAGGCCAGCAGTTCAAGCGCCTCGGGGTCGACCTCGAGGTATGTCCGGCCGCCCGGACCCTCGATGGTGCGTACGCCTTCGGTGGAAATCTGGCGGTAGGTGGTCTCGTCCGCCCCGATGGGCAGGAGGTCTTCGTACTGGAATTCGGGCATCAGGCTTCCTTGCAACAGAAACAATTTTGTCCCTCCACTCTAGAACGGTTGGCCCTTCAACCAGACATCGGGTTGCGCCGCCGGTCGCTTAGTCGACATGCTTGGGGGCATGAGCGAAGAGAACGAGCAAGCCAAGACCAGCACCAACGCCGAGGACATCCAGGCGGCCTTGGGCGTTGAACCGAAGACCGTCGGCAACGAGCCGGCCACCCACCTGGAGATGATGATCCGCGCCGCCCAGAATGATCCGGCGCTAAACGGACAGGTCATCGCCAGCTTCATGAACTCGGAAGTGTATTTCCTCAGCCGTGAGGAGGTCTCCGGCGAAACCACCAACGCGCAACCGATGCTGCTGCAGAACGCCGCCGGCGAACCCGTCATCGCCCTGTTCACCCACCTGGCCCGGATCCCGGGTGCCTACATCGACGTCGCACCCTACGGGGTGCAGCTGCTGGGCGGCACCATCATCCGCTCGCTGCAAGACACCGGGCTGGTCATCAACCCGGGCCACGAGCTCTGCCTGGAGATCGACGCCGCCGGGGTGAAGACCATCCGCCAGGAATTCAACCTCGACGGAAGCCTGAAAAACCCCTCGAAGTAGGCCCACGGTTCATCCCGCCTGCATGGGTGGCCGGAATCACGGGCCACGGCCCGCCGCGAGGTCTAGAGTGGGATCATGAATTTTGAAGATACGTCGCTGCCCGGCCTGGGCGTCCGTCGCGAAATAACCCTCGCGTCCGGGCGCCGGGTGGGCGTGGTGATCCTGCGTGACGGAACCATGCAGCTGATCATTTCCCAGCGCGAGGACCCCGACGCCTGCGCCGCGGCCATACCGCTGAGCACCGAAGAGGCCGGGGCCATCGGCGCCATGCTCGGTGCACCGCAACTGGTCACCCAGCTGTCGGACCAGCACCGAGACTTGCCCGGGGTCAACACGCAGCAATTCGTGCTCAGCCACGAAAGCCCGTACGTGAACCAGACCCTCGGGGACACCCACCTGCGCACCCGCACGGGCGTCTCGGTCGTCGCGATCTCACGCAGCGGCAGCGTCTTCCCCTCCCCCAGCCCCGGGTTCGAGCTCAATGCCGGGGACGTGCTGGTCATCGTCGGAACCTCTGCAGGGTTGGAAAACGCAGCGCACCTGATCAACGACGGCTAAGGGAGAGGTGCACGGGACATGGACGGCACCGCGCTGATCTTGGTTGAGCTTGGCGCCGTTTTCTTGGGGCTTGGGTTGTTGGGGAGGCTGGCCGCCAGGGTCGGCATGTCCCCCGTTCCGTTGTACCTGCTGGGCGGGCTGCTCTTTGGCAGCGGCGGCATGGTCAACCTGGCGGGCATTTCCGAGTTCGGGGAGATCGCCAGCGAAATCGGGGTGATCCTGCTCCTGCTGATGCTGGGCCTGGAATACACCGCCCGCGAACTTGTCACCGGCTTAAAGGGGGCCTGGCTCGCCGGGATCGTGGACCTGGTGCTGAATTTCACCCCGGGCGCCGGACTGGCCCTGCTCATGGGCTGGGGCTTTCCCGGGGCACTGGTCCTGGGCGGAGTCACCTATGTCTCCTCCTCCGGCATCATCGCCAAGGTCCTTTCGGACCTGGGCAGGCTGGGCAACCGGGAAACACCGGTGGTGCTCTCCATCCTGGTGCTCGAGGACCTGGCCATGGCCATCTACCTGCCGGTGCTCACCGCCACACTGGCCGGGCTCAGCTTCCTGGGCGGCCTGCGTGCGGTCGGCATCGCGCTGGGCACCATCACCCTGGTCTTGTTGGCGGCACTGCGCTTCGGCCCGCAGATCTCCCGGCTGATCCACTCCTCGGACCGCGAAAACTTCCTGCTCAAGCTGATCGGCGCCGCACTGCTGGTCGCAGGCCTCGCCTCGGCGCTGCAGGTGTCCGCCGCGGTCGGCGCCTTCATGCTCGGCATCGCGATTTCCGGGTCCACCGCGCACTCGGCGACCAAGATCCTCGAGCCGCTGCGTGACCTGTTTGCCGCGATGTTCTTCGTGGTCTTCGGGCTGAACACCGATCCGACCACCATTCCCGCAGTGCTGCCGATGGCGGTCCTGCTGGCCGTTGTCACCTCGCTGACGAAGGTCGCCACCGGTGTCTGGGCCGCCAGACGCGCCGGCATCGGGGTCCCCGGGCGCATCCGCGCCGGCCTGGCCTTGATTGCCCGCGGCGAGTTCTCCATTGTCATTGCCGGCTTGGCCGTCGCTTCCGGGGCGGTCACCGGCGAGCTGGCAGCGCTCGCAACCGCCTATGTGCTGCTGCTGGCGGTCCTCGGCCCCGTGGCGGCCCGCCTGGCCGAGCCTCTGTCCCGTCCGTTCCTGTCCAAGGCCGCACCGGAGCCGGACACCGCTTTTTGACGCGCCCGGGATCGCCGATTAGGTTTTCGCACCCCACCTTGGGATATGCTGTTTTCTGCCCGGGCGGCCATTAGGCTTCCCGGAGCACTGCGGGCGTAGCTCAATGGTAGAGCGCCAGCTTCCCAAGCTGGACACGCGGGTTCGATTCCCGTCGCCCGCTCGCAAGCATGTGGGACCCGGCCGGCGGCCGGGTCCCACGTCGTTAAGGCCTTCGCGCAGCGCGGGGCCACCAACAGCGGGAAGCAGGCCCTTAAACCTCATGAGCGGAGTACTCTCTGGTTTTGCCGTGGTCTGGACCGTCATCGCCGTGGGGTATTTCGTCGGGCGGACCGGCGTGCTGGGAGAGAACGCCCGCTACGTGCTCAACCGGCTGACCTTCTTCGTCGCCAGCCCGGCCCTGCTGTTCACCACCCTGGCCGACTCCAACCCCGCCTCGGTGCTTGGCCCGTTCCTGGGTGTTGCCGCGCTTTCCTCCCTGGCCACCGCCATTGCCTTCGTGCTGGTGACCCGCTGGTGGCTGCGCCGGGATTTGACCGAGTCGACCATCGGCGCCATGAGTGCTTCCACCGTGAACTCGGCCAACCTGGGGTTGCCCATTGCCCTGTACGTCCTGGGCGACATGGCCCATGCGGCGCCGGTGATCCTGTGGCAGCTGGCCCTCTACTCCCCCGTGTGCCTGGCCATCCTGGATGCCAGCACCTCGAGGCACCGCACCACGGTGTTTTCCATGCTGGTCCAGACCCTGAAAAACCCGATGATCGTCGGATCGTTGGCGGGCCTGGCGTGTGCGTTGTTCGACATCAGGCTCCCCCAGCCGCTGGCCGACCCCATCGAGCTGATCGCCGGGGCCTCGATCCCGGCTATGCTCATCGCCTTCGGCATTTCGCTGGTGGGTTCCAAGCCCCTCGAGGCCTCCGGCGGCCGGAGGGCCGACACCCTGGTGGCCACCGGCATGAAGCTGGTGTTCCAGCCCGTGGTCGCCTGGGCGCTGGCCGTGTGGGTGTTCCGCCTGGATCCCCACGCCGTGTTTGTCGCGGTCATCATGGCCGCACTTCCCACGGCCCAGAACATCTTCGTCACCGCCTCGCGCTACGAGCGCGGCATCGTCCTGGCCAAGGACACCGTCCTGCTCACCACCATCGTCGCGGTCCCGGCCATGATGCTCGTTCCCCTGTTGCTGACCTGAGCTTCTTCCCGGATTGGCACCGGGTTGCGGGCCGGAACGCGACATGGCGACGCACTTCGGAACAAAGGGCTTATGCGATTCCCACCTCCGTGTTAGCGTCTGATCAAGGTTCACTTGTTCGGCATCCGGTGCCCGCCTCGATTCGCGACGGCGGCAGCTGCCGGGCGGCGGGTGGACGACCGTGACCGAAAGGACCGTTTCCCATGAAGCGCCACATCATCGCCCTGGCCACCGCCGCATTGCTCGCCGTGTCGGTCACCGGGTGCAGCGGCTCCACCGATCCTTCCGGGTCCCCTTCCGCCAGCGGCACCGCGACCGGCCTGACGCTCAAGCAGGTCCAGGATGCCGGGGTGCTGAAGATCGGCACCGAGGGAACCTACAAGCCGTTCTCCTTCCACGAGGGAGGGACCGGCGCGCTGACCGGCTTCGACGTGGACGTCGTCACCGCCGTGGCCCAGAAGCTGGGCGTGAAGCCGCAGTTCGAGGAAACCCAGTGGGATGCGATCTTTGCCGGACTGGAAGCCGGGCGCTCCGACGTGATCGCCAACCAGGTCTCCATCACCCCGGAGCGCGAGGCCAAGTACGAGTTTTCCAAGCCCTATACCGTGAGCACCGGGGTCATCGTGACCAAGTCCGGCAATACCGACATTTCCTCCTTCGCGGATTTGAAGGGCAAGACCACCGCCCAGTCCCTGACCAGCAACTGGCAGCAGCTGGCCAAGGACTCCGGGGCGAATATCGAGGCCGTCGAGGGCTGGGCCCAGGCCATCACCTTGCTGAAGCAGGGCCGCGTCGATGCCACCATCAATGACAAGCTCACCTACCTGGATTCGCAGAAAACCAAGCAGGACGACGGCATCAAGATCGCCGCAGAGACCGCCGAGAAGTCCCTCAGCGCCATGGCCTTCCGGCAGGGCAGCGAGGACCTGGTCAAGGCCGTGGACAAGGCGCTCGAAGAGCTCTCGAGTGACGGGACCCTGTCCACGATCTCCGATAAGTACTTCGGGGCCGACGTCACCAAGTAGTTTCCTGCAGCATCGCGGACTGCAGCCCGGCGGCCCGCGATTCCACCGTGCGAAGGAGCCCTGCCCATGGACATCAATTGGGAACTTATCGGCGATTCCCTCTGGCCCATAGTGCTGGGCGGGCTGAGCGGCACCATTCCGCTGTCGCTGGCAAGCTTTGCCATCGGCCTGGCGATTGCGCTGGTCATGGCGCTGATGCGGCTGAGCCGAAACCCGGTGGTGTCCTTCATCGCCCGGGCGTACATCTCGGTGATCCGCGGCACCCCGTTGCTGGTGCAGCTCTTCGTCATCTTCTACGGGCTGCCCTCCATCGGCGTGACCCTGAGCCCGTGGCCAAGCGCCATCATTGCCTTCTCGATGAACGTCGGCGGCTATGCGGCGGAGGTGATCCGGGCGGCCATCCTTTCGGTCCCCAAGGGGCAGTGGGAGGCCGGCTACACCATTGGCATGTCGCGCACCACCACGCTGCGCCGGCTGATCTTGCCGCAGGCGGCCAGGGTTTCCGTCCCGCCGCTGTCAAACACATTCATTTCCCTGGTCAAGGACACCTCCCTGGCCTCGCTGATCACATTCACCGAGCTGTTCCGCCGCGCCCAGGAAATCGCCGCTTTCAGCCAGGAATTCATGCTCGTCTACATCGAGGCAGCCCTGGTGTACTGGGTGTTCTGCCTGGTGCTTTCCTCGGGCCAGACCCGACTGGAAAGAAGGTTTGACCGCTATGTCGCACACTGACCCCGGCAACGCCCGGCCCCTGCTGAGGGCCACCGACCTGCAAAAGAGCTTCGGCGAGCACCAGGTGCTCAAGTCCATTGACCTGTTGATCGGCAAGGGGCAGGTCCTGGCATTGATCGGACCGTCCGGTTCCGGCAAGACCACGGTGCTGCGCTGCCTCAACGGGTTGGAGATCCCCGACGGCGGCGAGGTGGCCTTCGACGGCGGACCGGCGGTGGCCTTCGCCCCGGGCACCACGCAGAAGCAGGCGCAGGTGCTGCGCACCCGCAGCGCCATGGTGTTCCAGAACTACAACCTCTTCCCGCACATGACGGTGCTGGAAAATGTCATCGAGGGCCCCCTCCAGGTCCAGCGCCGCAAACGCGTCGAGGTGGTCGCCGAGGCCGAGTCCCTGCTGGCCCGGGTCGGGCTGGCCGAGAAGCGCGACCAGTATCCGCACCAGCTCTCCGGAGGCCAGCAGCAGCGCGTCGGCATTGTCCGGGCGCTGGCGCTGAAGCCGTCGCTGCTGCTCTTCGACGAGCCGACCTCGGCCCTGGACCCGGAACTGGTGGGAGACGTGCTCAGGGTGATCAAGGAACTCGCCGACGAGGGCTGGACCATGGTGCTGGTGACCCACGAGCTGGCCTTCGCCCGGGAGGTCGCCGATGAGATCGTATTCATGGACCAGGGCGTGGTCGTCGAGCGCGGGCATCCCGAGGTGGTGCTGCGCACCCCGCAGAACGAGCGCACCAAGCAGTTTGTGCACCGGCTGCTCAACCCGTTCTAGGGACCGCCGCCCTGACGGGAGAAAAAGAATTGGTGCGCCCACCACCACGGACGTGTTCCAGACCGTAGGCTATGGACATGGCCAAGATGACGACATCCCAGCACGTGGAAACCATAACCGCCGGTTACGCCTTCGAAGGCCCGGCCGTGACACTCGGAGCGGCGCTGGTCGATGACCAGCTCTTCCCCGAGGCGCAGGTCCGCTTGCCGCTGCGCATGATGAACCGGCACGGACTGGTGGCCGGCGCCACCGGCACCGGCAAGACCATCACCTTGCAGCTGATGGCCGAGCAGCTCTCCTCCCATGGGGTCCCGGTGTTCCTGGCGGACATCAAGGGCGACCTCACCGGACTTTCCACCCCGGGAACACCCACGGAAAAACTCACGGCGCGCACCGCCTCGGTCGGCATGGCCTGGGAAGCGAAGTCCTTCCCCGTGGAGTACTACTCTCTGGGCGGGGACGGGCAGGGGATCCCGATCCGGGCCACCATCTCCTCCTTCGGCCCGTTGCTTCTCTCGCGGATCATGGAGTTGAACGAGACCCAGGAATCCTGCCTGCAGCTGATCTTCCACTACGCGGACACCAAGGACCTCGAGCTGCACGACCTCAAGGACCTCCGCGCGGTCATCACGCATCTGACCAGCGACGAGGGCAAGACCGAGCTCGAAGGGCTGGGCGGGGTCTCCAAGGCCACCGCCGGGGTGATCCTGCGCGAGCTGGTCACCCTGCAGGCCCAGGGCATGGAGTCCTTCTTCGGCGAACCGGAATTCGACACCGCCGAGCTGCTGCGCCAGGCTCCCGACGGGCGGGGAATCATCAGCTGCCTGGAACTTCCCACGCTCATGGAAAAGCCGGTGCTCTTCTCCACCTTCATGATCTGGCTGCTGGCCGATCTCTTCTCCGAGCTGCCCGAGATCGGAAACCCGGAGAAGCCGAAGCTGGTGTTCTTCCTCGACGAGGCCCACCTGCTCTTCAACGGGGCCTCCAAGGCGTTCCTGGCCTCGATCACCGCCACGGTGCGGCTGATCCGTTCCAAGGGCGTCGGGGTGTTCTTCGTGACCCAGACGCCCAAGGACGTCCCCGCGGACGTGCTCGGGCAGTTGGCCAACCGCGTCCAGCACGCGCTGCGCGCCTTCACCCCGGACGACGCCAAGGCCCTGAAGGCCACCATCTCCACGTTCCCCACCAGCGACTACGACCTGGATGCGGCGTTGACGCAGGCCGGGACCGGTGAAGCGGTGGTCACCGTGATGAACGAGAAGGGCGCGCCGACCCCGGTGGCCTGGACCCGGATGTGGAGCCCGGAATCGACCATGGGCCCCTCGGCGCCGGAAACGGTTTCCGGGATCATTGGCACCTCGGCCCTGATGCAGGTCTACGGCACGGCCGTGGACCGGGAGTCCGCGTACGAGAAACTCACCGCGGGCGCCGCGGCGCCTGCCGCCGCCCAGGTCCCCACCGGCGGATCGGTGGCCGCACGCGTGCCCGGTCCGGGCCAGTCCCAGGCCGACATCGATGCCGCTGCCCGCGAAATCGAGGAATCGATCCTGGGCCGGCCCTCGTCGATCCCCCATTCCGCACCGGAACCCGGCGCCACCGATTACGCCATGCCCGAACCTCCGGCGACCGCGAAGAGAGCCCCCGGCCGCAAGGCAAGTGCCCCCGCCCCCGCGCCGAAACCCGACAATCCCGTGCTTGACATGGCCTTGCAGGCCGCAAACATGATCGGCAGAGAGCTGTTTCGCGGCATGTTCGGCACCAAGCGGCGCCGCCGCCGCTAGGGAGGGTCGGCGCGAACCACGCCGAATTCCCGGTAGCCTTGGACACAATGAGCGAACGTTTATCTCCCACAAGGGTCGCCGCCACATGGGCGGCGGCCCTTGTGGTGCTGGCCGTCCTGGCCTTTGCTGCCATTGCCCTGGTCAACCACAACTCCTTCGGACCCGCCCAGAAGGTCAAGGAACTGCATGTGCATCTCACCCGCGGCGAAGGCGCCGCGGCACTGGGGCTGCTCCAGGCCACGGTCCCCAAGGGCAATGCCCTGCTGCTTGACGGCGAGGGCCTGAAGGCCGCCAGCGCCGACGTCAAGGACTTCACGGTGGGCAAGCCCGAAAAGGTCGCCGGCGCCGATGACCTGGCCACCGTCACGGCAACCTACTCCATCCACGGGGTGCAGCAACAGACGACCTACCAACTGGAACGCACGGGCCGCAGCTGGCTGTTCTTCGAGAACTGGTCGTTTGTGCCCACGACGCTTCCCACCGTGGCGATCTCCGCGAACACCACCAACGAGGTGGTCGTGAATGCGCGCCCCGCCCCGCTGGTCAAGGGCAAGACCACGGTCCCGGTGTTTGTTCCGGCCGTCATCGACACCAGCTTCGCCACCCCGAACTTCCGGGCCGACTCGCGCGGCCTGGCGGTCACCGGGTTCTCGAAGAAGGCCACCGAGGTCAAGCTTCGCACGCAGCCCACCAAGAAGCTGCTCGACGAGGTCAACAAGCAGATCACCGCGTACCTGGATGACTGCGCAAAGCAGCAGGTCCTCATGCCCGCGGGCTGCCCGATGAGTTACTCCACCACTGCGCGGGTGCGTTCGGATTCCATCCACTGGAGCATCGTCGACTACCCCTCGGCCGAGATCGTGGCCTACGACGGCTCGTGGGCCCTGCGCCCGCTGACGGTCAAGGCACGCTTGGACGTCACCGAACAGGACCTGCGCACCGGGCGGTACACCGAGCGGACCGTTGATGACAGCTTCGGGTTCACCGCCGTGCTCAAGGCCAGCACCACCAAGGTCAGGGTCACCCCGGTTTCCAGCGAGTAGCCGCCCGGTTGCCGGGTCCTAGCGGCCCAGCGCCGGGACCAGGGACCTGGCGCGGGCCTTGTGCCTGGCCGGGGTCCCGGAGCCCTGTTTCTGTGTGCGACGGGTCCGGCGCAGCACCACGGCCACCGCGATGAGCCCGGCGACAAGCGAGATCAATGCTCCGCTGCCGACCGACCACCGGGCACCGAACTCGGTGCCGAGCCAACCCACCAGCGGGGCGCCCAGCGGCGTGCCGCCCTGGACGACCATCACGTAGAGCCCCAGCACGCGCCCGCGGTAGGCGGGGTCGACCGAGAGCTGGATCATGGTGTTGGAGCTGTTCAGGAAGGTCAGCGAGGCCAGTCCCACCGGCACCATCATCACCGCGTACCAGAAGAACGTGGGCATGAAGCTGGCGACCAATGCCGCAAGGCCGAAGCCGACGGCGCCACCGAGCAGGTAGCGCATCCGCGGCTTGCCGCGCCGGGCGGCCAGCAGGGCCCCGGCGAGCGTGCCGATGGCCATAATGGTTCCCAGCAGGCCGAACTCCCCCGCCCCGACATGGAAGACATCGGTGGCCATCATCGCGTTGGTGAGCTGGAAGTTCAGCCCGAAGGTGGCAACCACGAAGGCCAGCGCGAAGATCAGCAACAGATCGGGGCGGTTGCGCACGTAGGCGACGCCCTCGCGGATCTGGCCCTTTTGGCGGGCCACCAGCCGGGTGGGCTGGAACTGCTCGGTGCGCATCTTGGCCAGCGAGAAGATCACGGCCCCGAAGCTGGCTGCATTGATCAGGAATGCCGGTCCGGTGCCGAACCAGGCGATCAGCATCCCGGCCACGCCGGGGCCGGCCAGCCGGGCCAGGTTGAACGAGGCGCTGTTCAGGGCGACGGCATTGGGCAGGTCGCTGGCCGGGACGAGTTCGGAGACGAAGGCCTGGCGTGCCGGGGCGTCGAAGGCGCTGGCCACGCCCAGCCCCAGTGCAAGCAGGTAGACATGCCAAAGCTCCGCGGCGCCGGTGACCACCAGTACGCCCAACACCACGGCAAAGAAGCCCATCGCCGACTGCGTGATCAACAGCAGCTTGCGCTTGTCCATGCGGTCCGCAAGCACGCCAGCAAAGGGTCCCAAAATGAGAATGGGGAGGAATTGCAGGCCGGTGGTGATGCCGACAGCCGTTCCGTCGTGGTCGGTCAGGATGGTGAGCACCAGCCAGTCCTGGGCGACGCGCTGCATCCAGGTGCCGATGTTGGAAACCAGGGCGCCGGCGGTCCACAGGCGGTAGTTCGGGATCTTCAGGGCGCTGAACATCTTGCTCATTTGGCGCTCATTTCCTGCAGCAGGGCCGCGGCCCGCGCCAGGGTTGCCCGGTCCTTGGCATCGAGCGTTTCCAGCCGCACGGCCAGCCAGGCGGTGCGTTGGCTTCGGGCGCCGTGGTAGGCGGCCATCCCCTCGGGGGTGGGAGCGATCATCACCTGGCGGGCGTCGGCCTCGCTGACGGTGCGGGTGACCAGCCCGGCTTCCAGCAGGGACTTCACGATGCGGGTCATGGACGGGGCGGCGACCTGTTCGCGGGCAGCCAGGTCGCCGATGGTGTGTTGCTGGTTCCGCAGGCCCGCCAGCACCGAGTACTGGGCGGGGGTGAGGGTTTCGGAGCTTGATTCCAGGCGCAGGCGGCGGGATGTCTTCATCACGGCCACCCGAAGTTCGGCGGCCAGGTCGCCGGTGTTGGTTGCGTTGCTGACGCGGGTGGGGGCTATGCGTACGGGTTTCGGGGCATCATTGGTTGCGTTCATGTGATCCGGGCGGGCCCGGGATTCTCCTTCAATGCGCCGGGGCGCCGGCGCCTTGGGTTTCGACCTCTTCAGTTCCTTAGCATTGCTAACAATACTTGGGTCGAAATATTCCCGCCATGATGGCCATCACCCGGGCACCCATCTGAAGGGTGAGATGCCTAACCACCGACCCCGGTGTTAAGCGCGAACGAGGCCCGCCCCCTCGTTTCGGGGGACGGGCCTCGCTTCGGGCGTGGTGTTGCCGCCTAGTTGTCCATGCCGCGCAGGTCCAGGACCAGTTCGGTCTCGCCCTCGGCATCCACCAGCACCGGGATTCCCCAGTCCTGCTGGTACAGGTGGCAGGCGGCGTGCATGGGGATCTCCCCGCCGGGCTCGCCATCGCAGGCGGCCGCACGGGCCGTGATGTGCAGGACACCCTCGGCGATCTCCGGGTTCAGTTCCAGGGTCCGGGTCAGCCCGGTGGAGGTGCCGCCGCCGGAAAGCAGCAATTCCTCCGGCGAGGAGGAGATCTTCAGCTGGGTCGGATCCCCCCAGCGGTCATCGAGCTTCTGCCCTGTGGGTGCGGAGAAGCGCACGGTCAGCGCGTGCTCCCCCGAAGCGACCTTGGTCTTGGGGCGCTGGGTCTGGGACGCGCCCTCGTCGACGAGAAGGGCCTCGGCCGGAAGTGGCAGGCGCACCAGCTGGTGGTTGTTGGTCTCCACGACCAGCAGCACCGGCTCGCCGTCCACCGAGGAATCCAGCTGCACGTCGGCCGGCTCGTTCAGGCCGCGGGCCAGCGTGCTGACGGTCGCGGTGGCCGGGTCGTAGCGGCGCACCGCGCCGTTGTAGGTGTCGGCAATGGCGATCGAGCCGTCCGGCAGCGCGGCAACGCCCAGCGGGTGCTGCAGGCGGGCCTCGGCGGCGGCGCCGTCGCGGAAGCCGAAGTCGAAGAGTCCGGCACCGATGGCCGATTCCACGGCCGCAACCGATCCGTCCTCGGCCAGCACCAGGCGGCGCAGCGCGGAGGTCTCCGAGTCGGCGACCCAGATGTTCTCGTCCTTGTCCAGGGCCAGGCCCGAGGGCTGGGCGAACCAGCTGGCATCCGGGCCGCCGTCGGCCAGGCCTTCCAGGCCGGTGCCGGCGAAGACCGACAGGGCACCGGTCACCGGGTTGAAGGCGAAGATCTGGTGGGTGCCGGCCATCGCGATGGCCACGGCCTGCGTCTTGGGGCTCCACAGCACGTCCCACGGGGAGGACAGCGAGGTGCCCAGCGGGTCGCTGCCCAGGTCGCTGATCCAGGCTTCCTCGTTGTTCTCGTCGACAGCGGCGCGTGCCTGTTCGGCGTCCAGCAGGCGCTGGATGCCGTTCCCGGCCAGCGTGGTGACGTTCCCGGTGTCCAGGTCCAGCCCGCGCAGGCGGTGGTTCACGGTGTCGGCGATGACCGCGTGGTAGCCCAGCGTGGCGGCGAGCTCGGCCGGGAGCAGGGCCAGGCCCTGCGGCTCGTTGAACTGCGCGGTTTCCGCGTCGCCGTCGGCAAAGCCCTTCACGCCCGAGCCGAAGGTGCGCACCACGGTGGACAGGTCGTTGCCCAGTTCCACGATGCGGTGGTGGCCCGAGTCCCCGACCAGGAAATTCCCGTTTTGGAGCGCCACGGCCTTGCCCGGGAAGCGCAGGTCCCCCTCGCGGGCGGGCGGCGCCACGTAGGGGCCGGTGCCGCGGTGCAGCGTGCCCTTGGCATCGTGCTCGGCGATGAGTTCCTCGACGAGCGATTCCAGCCCGGCCGCATGACCCTCGCCGGAGAGGTGGGCCACGATGTAGCCCTCGGGGTCCACGACCACCAGGGTGGGCCAGGCGCGTGCGGCATAGGCCTGCCAGGTGACCAGCTCCGGGTCGTCCAGCACAGGGTGCTCGATCTCGTAGCGTTCCACGGCGGCGGCCAGCGCGACCGGATCGGCCTCGTACTCGAACTTCGGGGAGTGCACGCCCACGGTCACCAGGACATCGGAGTACTTGGCCTCCAGCGGACGCAGCTCATCGAGCACGTGGAGGCAATTGATGCAGCAGAAGGTCCAGAAATCGAGGATCATGATCTTGCCGCGGAAGTCCTCCAGCGTCAGTTGCTTCCCGCCGGTGTTCAGCCAGTTGCGGCCGACCAGTTCGGAGGCACGGACCTTGTAGGAGGTGCGTACGGATTCGGTTCCGGTGCTGGGGGTTGCTGTCATGGATCTGCTCCTGGGCTTGTCGGCTGACGTTGTGCTGTATTCAATTATCCCGTTTTTGCCCGGCGAAGCCGAGATCATGACATGATGCGACGATCCGTCGACGGGCTAGCGGGCCTGGGTCAGGGCGGCGTTGAGCACCTGGGCCGCCATTTGGCTGAACTCCGGCGCCTTCAGGCCGTCGGCGGCAATGAACGAAACCATTGCCACGTAATCCCCCTTGGCCTTGATCAACACCAGGGCCTGCTGCCGCATTCCCTGGCCCTGCCTGCCGCGGGTCCACAGGATGGCCGAATCCGCGTCCCCGGCCTGCAACACGGGCTTCTCGGTGGAGAAGGGAACGGTCTCGGTTTCCTGGTGCATGGTCACCTTCTGGCATTCGGTGAGCATCGCCAGCACCGTGGCGTAGTGGGCATCCAGCGCCGACTTGTCGGTGACCTTCGCGACCTCGACCGATCCGGTGGCGGGGATCTTCTCGGTGAGGAAGTCGGTACGCGCTCCCTCGCCGCCCATTTGCACCGGGGACCAGTTCAGCGACTCGATGACATCCGCGCATTGGGTGGGCAGCACCGCGACCCCTCCCGGGGTGTCTTCGGGGGCCTTCTTCAGGTCGGCGAGTTCGGTCCCGGAGATCACCCGGGCCTTGTCGAAGCCCAGCCGTGCGGCCATGGAGATGCCCGAGGCCACCGAGAGTTCGGAGACGTTCAGTTCGGCGGCCTCACCGCTGGGTGTTGCGGCGGCGGAGGCGCCGGTGGGCAACGGTGCGTGTCCCTCGGGCAGTTCCACGGCTTGCGGGGCCCCGGCGCAGCCGGCAAGTGCCAGCCCCAGGGAAAGGGTCAGGGCAAGGGTGCGCAACGCACCCGTCTTGGTCCTAGCGGCCACGGCGCGCAATCTCCTCGTCCTGCTTTTTCAATTGGGCAAACATCTCGTTGTAGGCGTGCAGTTCCGCGTCGTTGTCGCGGTCCGCCTGCCGGTCCTTGCGCTTGGATTCCCTGGTGTCGTCCCGGTTCCAGGACACCATCACGCCCAAGGCGATCAGCAGCGTCGGGATCTCCCCGATCCCCCACATGGCCCCGGCACCCAGCCGCTGGTCGGCCAGCGCACCCTCGCCCCAGCTCCTGCCCATGTTGCCGAACCAGTCGGCCTGGTACAGCGAGGTGGAGCTCATGATGGAGACGCCGTAGAAGGCGTGGAAGGCCATGGTGGCCAGCAGGATCACCAGGCGCATCGCGTGCGGTGCCCGCTTCGGGACCGGGTCGGTGCCGATCATTGACAGTGCAAAGAGGTACCCGGTGATGAGGAAGTGCAGGTTCATCAGCTCGTGGCCCATGTGGTTGCGCAGCGCGAAGCCGAAGGCCGAGGATTCATAGAAGATGATGATGGAACCGGCGAAGTTGGCCGCGGCAAAGAGCGGGTTGGTGACGAGGGCGGAGAACTTCGAGTGCACCAGCACCAGGATCCATTCACGCGGCCCACGGGTCCCGTCGGTGCGCGAGCCCAGGGCCTTCAACGCCAGGGTGACCGGCGAGCCGACCACCAGGAGCAGCGGGGCCACCATGGTCAGGGCCATGTGGTCCACCATGTGCACGGAGAACAGGATCTTGCCGTAGACCGCCAGCGCACCGGAGGTGAAGTAGAACAGTGCCGTGAGTCCGAGGAGCCAGGAGATGGTCAGCAGGATCGACCACTTGTCGCCGCGACGGCGCACCGTCACCACGGCCCACAGGTAGGCGACGGCCAGGAAGAGCGCGATGGCGATCCACAGCCAGTCAAAGCGCCAGACTTCCATCCAGCTGGAGCTGGTCAGTTCCGGGGGCAGCTCGTACCCGGTGAGCAGCCGGGCCGGGGTGGGCAATTCCGGCGGGGTGTCCGGGGTGGGCGGCGCGGTGCGGGCCAGCACCGTGGCCAGGGCCATGACCGTGGCCATGATGATGGTTTCGGCTCCCACGATCAGCCAGGCCGCGCGGGTTGCCGCAAGCTTTCCGGCTTCCAGGGCGGGGATGACCCGGCGGCGGTGGGCCAGGCCCAGCGCGCCCAGGGCGATGGTGGCCAGCGCCTTGGCGATCACCAGCCACCCGTAGGGTGTCATCCACTGGTCCCAGTCGGTGATGCGGATGGTCGCGTTCACGACACCGGAACCGGCGACCAGGATGATGGAGATGGTGGCCAGCGCGGAGAAGCGGTGCAGCACGGTGCCGGCCAGGATCGGGCGGGCGCCGGGGTAGCGTCCCGGGGCCTTGGCGGCCAGCAACGGTGCCAGCGCGGCGAGCACCACGATGCCGCCGAACCACAGGCACACCCCGGCCAGGTGCAGCATGATCGAGTTGACCGCACCCCAGTGGTCGTCTCCCCCGGCGGCGTGGCCGATCAGCGACATCGGCAGGATCCCGGCGAAGGAGAAGGCGGTGGTGGCCCCGACCCAGGCCGGGGAACGCACGCCGAAGGCAAGGGAGGAGGTGATCGCGGCAATCACGATCATCCACGCCCAGGCCTTGCCCACGGAGATGTTCAGGACGTAGTCGAGCATGGCGGAGGTGTAGCTGGGGTCGGTGCTCATGGGCTTGCCGACCAGGTCCCAGAAGTTGAAGACCAGCACCGCGGCCGCGGACACCGTCCAGACCATGCCGGAGGCGGCGGCAAGGTTCAAGGTGCGGGCAAAGGCGGGGTGGGTTTGGCCGCCGTCGGTGTCGTGCTTGCCCGGTTCCGGGCGCTTGGGCTTGGTGGAACGCGGCAGGATGGTTGCGGCGAAGACCAGGGCGGCGATCGTGATGGCCATCGACGAGTGGTGAAGTGCCTTGGCGGCAGGCAGCGCCCACCGCACGAAGGGCCCGGGGTCCCCCAGCTCACTGGCCTGGGCGGTGCCGGCAAAATAGCTGGCCGCAATGATCACCAGCACCCCGACCACGAGTGCGGGAAGGGTCAGCATGAGCAAGAGCCTCTTGCCTGGCATCGACGCCTCGACCTTGGTGGCCGTGGCCTGCGTGTTCCGTGACTTGTTCACAATGTCCTTTCAGCTTCCTCGCCGATCCATTCTCCCACCGATTGCCCGGCACCAAGGTGCCAAGGTGGCTCACGCCACCCGCCGGCACCTCGGGACCGGTATCCGGGGATCAGGTGGCGAGCAGTTCCTTGCCCAGGAACGAACCTTCGCGGCACCCCGGAAGGATCGCATAGACAGCTGACCCGATCGGCGTGGTCCACTCGTTGAGCAGGTCGGCCGCATCCAAGCGTTGCTGGATGGGGACGAATTGGCGATCGACGTCGCATTGGTAGGAGGCAAAGAGCAACCCCGCCTTGGTGCCGTCGAGGTAGTTGTAGCCGCGGCGCAGGATTTTTTCATCCGCCTCGCGGGCCTGCGAGCGGGCCACGTGCGAATCGTCGGATATCACCGGGAAGCCGGCGGCGTCGCGCACCCGCAGATCGGGGGTGTCGAACTCGTGCTCCCCGGTCAGCGGTGAGCCGTCGGACTGGCGGCGCCCCAGGGAGAAGTCCCGGGCCGGGCGGTCCACCTCGTCCCAGGCATCCAGGTCCATCTCGATGCGCCGCAGCACCAGTGAGGTTCCACCCGCCACCCAGGGTTCAAGTCCCTCGCCGCCGAACACTGCCCGATCAAGCATGGCATCGACGGGATTCCCGGTGCCGTCCTTCTGCCCGAACAGGTTGCGCATGGTCGCCCCCTCGGGCATGGAACCGCGCGAGTGGCGGAACCCGTCCTGCACCCACCTGGTCTTGGCCAGGGTGCGCAGGTCCTTTTGGATGGCCCGGCGGGCGTGCACCAGCGAGATTTGGTCGTCCCCGCATAATTGCACCAGCACGTCGCTTTGGCCCCAGGCCTTGTCCAGCCGGTCAACGGAGAAGCGGGGAAGGTCCTTCAGCCACCCTGGCACCAGGTCCGGATTCAGGATGGCCGCGGCGTGCTGCCCCAGCCCCACCGTGAGCGTGAGTCGCGCCGGGTTTGCCGCCATTTCCGGTTCGGTGTCGGCAAGGACGCCGCGGCCGGCCATGAGGCGGGATGCGTCGTCGCTGATGATCTTCAGTATCCGGGCCAGCGCGTCACGTGTCGTTGCCTCATTGGCGCCCGGTTCATGGATCAGGTCCAGGGCCAGGAATGTGGCATATGCCGGGGCAGGGGTGGTGATTCCCGGTTGGCGCTGCCCGTGAAACGCAATGGTGTCCGAGCCGTGCAGCGCCTGGTCCGGTTCGGCGGCTGCCGCGCCGAGTGGCAGGCCGGCGGCGGTGAATCCCGCCGCGGCACCCGCAGCGGCTGCGGCCGAGCCGAGCAGCAGGCCGCGGCGCGAGGGTAGGCGGCTTGCCTTCGCATGGGCGGTGTCAGTGACCGGCATGCCCGTCCCCTTCCGCGGGACCTGCGTGGCCCGATTCCTCGGCTTCCGGTGCGTAGGACTCCTTGGCCCCGGTGAAGCTCTTGATCTCGAAGGGGACCTCGCGGGTGCTGCCGTCGCCGAAGGTGAGTCTCAGGGCACGGCTTTGACCGACCTTGAGTTCCTGCTTCAGGTCCATCAGCATCACATGTTTGCCACCCGGGGCAAGCTCGATGGTTGAATGTGCGGGGATCTCCAGCGGACCGTCAAGCTCCTTCATGCTCATGGCGGTGCCCGAGCCTTCCATGTCGTGCAGCTCGGTGCTGCCGGCCAGGGTCGAGTCGACCTTGACGAGCGCGGCCGGATGGTCCGTGGGGTTTTCCAGCACGGCAAAGCCGCTGGTCATCCCGTCGCTGGCTGCCCTGATCCAGGATTCGGAAATCTGCAGCGATTCGGCTTCGGTGGTGTTTGCATTCTGAGTAGCCGCATCGGATGCGCCGGCAACTGCGCATCCGCTCAGCAGCAGGCCGGCCATGGATGCGGCAGCGAGGGGTGCGGAAAAGCGATGGGTGGGGATGTTGAAGTTCATGGGAAACTCTCCAAAATTCAGGGCTGCGGGCACGCCAAGACTGTCCGTGGGCATGGCCCGCAAGGCATCGCTTCCGTTGGAGGAAGGCGATGCCTGTTCAGGGGGAAGGTCGTGTCGCCGCCGAGCCGCAAGGCGCCGCCCGGTTCCCCGGCATGCGCTGGTGCCGGGGAACCGGGGCCCTCGTGGCGGACTCGGCGGGGTGTGGCCGGGCGGCTACTTGGTCTGGCGGCGGACCTTCAGCAACACCAGGGCGATGATGCCGATCCCGGCAACGCCGATGATGGCCCAGACCAGGCCCGCGGGCATGCCGGCAACCGGTGTGGTGGTGTCGCCGTCCTCGGCGCTCGGCTGCTCCGACGGCGTGGCACTCGGCGTAGCGGACGCCGCCGGAGCGCTCGCGGTTGCCGGTGCACTGCTGGCCACTGCCGCCGGGTCGTTGACCTCGAAGGCGATCTTCTTGTCAATCGGGTGCCCGTCCGAGGACACCACCCGGGCGATGAGGGTGTAATCTCCGTTGGCCAAGATGGTGGACGGGGTGACGGTTACTTCGCGGCGGTCGATCGCAAAGGTGGTATCGACGTTGGTTCCCTTGCCATCCGAAAGTTCAAGGATCGTCCCGATCTTCTTGATGTCTCCGCTGAAGGTCAGCACCAGTGATTTGGGTGCCGTCTTGAGCACCTCTCCGCTGGCAGGTGTGGAGGAAATCAGTTCGTCGTGTGCCTGGGCGCTTGATACGCCGAAAACGGTCATCAGGCACAGCAGCACGGCGGCGACGAGTACGCCGATTCGGGTGGCGGTGCGTGGGGCTTGGATTGTGTCAGTCATGGGGTACGTGGTCCTTTTCTCCGCGGCGATGTTGGCTCGCAGGAAGTTGGGGGCTGCTTTACGGGTGTGCGAAAGCAGGTCCCCGCGGAGGACCGCGGCGGTGCAGGGCCGGGCGCAGCACGTCACGCAGGACCAGCACGCGGTAGGCAACGCCGAGCAGGGGCTGTTTGCCCCGAGTTGCCTGCAGCCCGCGTACAAACAGGATCAGGCGCGGTACGTACAGGGAGATGGCCTGGGCAAATGTGCGGGCGGCGATCTCACCCCGGCGCATGGCCGTGATGGTCACGATTGCGGCGGCCACGTGGGCGACGGTCATCAGCCAGCCCGCTGGCGACTCGGCGGCGGTTGCGGCGGCCACGGTTGGGCCTATGCCCAGTTCAAGACCGTGTCCTGCGTGGGCGCCGCTTTCCAGGATGAGCCCGGCGGCGCCTTGGTGCTGGTGGCCGAACAGGCCGAAGGCGCCATGGTAGGCGCCCTGGCTCAGCAACACCGCGAGGCCGGTGCGCATCAATGAGGTCTTGCCGGAGGCCAGGGCCGTGCAGATGACGGCGCTGATACATAGCAGGAGTCCGATGACGGCAAGCGGCGGCATGACCCCGTCCACGGCGGTATGGGAGGCGGCGGCAAGGCAGGTGCAAATCAATGCACCAATCCAGCCACGCAAGATGCGCAGGCCGTGATCCTTCATGCCGTTTTCCTCCGCCAAGGGATTGATAGGTAATGCCTCATGGTTCCAGCAAGTCATTCTACGCGATTCTACGGGTCGTAGAATTCTAAATTCGCCCACGGCACCCATTAACGCCAAAGCCGCCCCCCGCATCCGGTCCTTGGGACCATTGCGTGGGGCGGCTTGAAAGCTGTTGCGCGCGGCGCAGACTACTTGCCGGTAACGGCAGCCTTCAGCTTGGAGCCAGCGGTCAGCTTGACCGAGTGGCCAGCCGGAATCTGGATGGCTTCGCCGGTCTGCGGGTTGCGGCCGGTGCGTGCTGCACGGTCGGTGCGCTCGACTGCGAGCCAGCCCGGGATCGAGACCTTTTCGCCCTTGGAAATCTGGGAAACGAATACGTCGAACACTGCATCCAAAACACCGTTGACGGCTACCTGGGAGTTGCCGGTCTTCTCGGCGACAGCTGCAACAAGTTCACTACGGTTCATAGCCAAAGTATGTCCTCCTGGACTTCTCTTCCCGGACGCAGTTGGCCCGGGTCGCCTCGCGTTCGCGGGGACTTCTGTGTGAGAACTTACCAAATGTTCCTGCGCGAAACGCCCGATACGGGCCGAATTCCCGGGAATTTTTTGAAGTTTGGCGGTTTTTTCGCCTTCAGCGGCCCGTTTTACTCCGAAAGAGAGACGAACAGCACTCTTGGGGGTCGAAGTCGCCACAATCCAGCAGACCGGTTCACGCGGTCATTTCGGGTTCCCTGGCCATCGCTTCCAGGGACTTCAAACATCGACGTCGCTCCGCCGGCAAGCGGTCAATGGGCTAACCGAAAAGGGAAATTCCGGTGGCGGATTCGGCTGCCTTCCATATGGTTGCGGCAGGCCCGGAATCCGTGGTGATTGACGCAGGGGTGGCCTTGCGCGGGCCACCCCTGACCAGCCACCGCGGTCCGTAAAAGACCGCTCCCGGAGTGCTGAAGGCGTCGGGGTCCACGGCGGCCCGAACTATCGGCCAGGCACCCCGGTCCTTGCCCTGGGTAAACGGGGCCTGGAGCGTATCAACGACTCGTTTGAACGTGCCGGGCTCGTTGACGCCGGCAATCCCGGGTGTGCGCCCGGAGAGCGAATAACCGGGATGGGCGCTCAACGCCCTGGTCGTGCCGGGGGTTCGCTGCAGCCGTCGGTCGAGTTCGAAAGCGAAGGATTGGAGCATGATCTTGGATTGGGCGTAGGCCTGCCACGAGGAATAGTTGCCCTGCAATTGCGGATCATCCAGGTGCGGGCGAACCAGCAGGGTGGAAAGCGAGCCCAGGGTCAGCACGCGGGCGGCCGGGGCCCGTTCCAGGACCGGAAGCAGCCCGGCGACCAGCGCGAAGTGCCCGAAGAAGTTGGTCGCAGCCACGAGTTCCAGCCCGTCCACGCTCTGCTGGCGCGTGCGCGGGGCATGCACCATGCCGGCGTTGGCGATCAGCACATCCAGGTGCTCAAGGCGGCCAAGTTCGGCAACCGCTGCGGCGACGGATCCGAGACTGGAAACATCAAGGGTCGCCAGGCGAAGCCGTGCCCCGGGTACACGTGCACGAATTGCCTGCGCGGCGGCTTCCGCCTTGCGTTTGTCGCGGCACGCCATGATGACTTCGGCCCCGCGCCGGGCCAAGTGGAGACTGGTCCAGAATCCAATCCCTGCATTCGCTCCGGTGACCAAGATGCGCAGGCCGCTGGCGTCGCCGTTTCGGCGACGTGCCACCACCGCGTCTTCCTGCCTGGAAGTTCGGGTCTTGTTGATGCCTGTGGTCTTGAACTGGTCCATGATGTCCAAAGCTACAGTCTTCCCGATAGCAGTGCCCGATGCGTGGGGTTGGTCTGCCGGTGCTCCCCGGCTTTCGGTGGCTCGCGTCCCGGCCAGTCGTTGGCTCAGCGCTCCAGCTTGCTCTCCTTGGCTTGGTTGCGGCATAGAAGATAGCCAATGCCCGATGACAGCGCGCCAGCGGCCGTCAGCAATCCCCACAGTGGGTCGATGCTCAGGGCAATGGCGGTAGTCAGCAGGAACAGAACGGTTGAGGTGCCAAATAGTGCCTTCATCGGGCACAGCCTACCGAACGAGCAAAAGCAGGGCCTTAATCGGGCGAGACGTTGGAGGCCCAGCGCCCGGGAACCACCAGTGCCTGCCTGTTGATGCTGGCCAAGCGCGTTGTTAAGGTTAAGGCAACATCCCGGAAGGGTGGTCCCAGCACATGTCCCGACGCAACCTTGATGAGAACCGTGAGGCCGCACTGCGCTCGGCCCGCTACCGCTTGGCTCGCGATGTCGACGGGGAACAGCTCCCCGTCGATGAGTACGCCGAAAGGACCGGGCGGAGGCTGGGCGATGAGTCGGAACCGGCAGCCGAGGTCCGCAGCTTCCACGCCGACGACGAGGTCTGGGAAGTCGCCAACAGCGCCCTGGACGCCGCGTTCGCCAGGGGCGACTTCGACAACCTCGCCTATGCGGGCAAGCCGATACCGGGCCTTGGATCCACCGCGGATCCCGATTGGTGGATCAAGGGGCTGATGAAGCGTGAACAGATCAGCGGTGTCGGTCCCCCGGCGCTGCTGCTGCGCAAGGAAGACGAAGAACTGGAAGAGACCTTGGACCGGATGGCGGATCCCGCCGCGGTGCGGTCATTGCTGGAGGATTTCAACGCCCGTATCATCGAGGCCCGCCGCCAGCTGCTCGGCGGTCCACCGGTGATCACCGCGCTGCGTGACGTCGAGGACGAAGTCGCCGCGTGGCGAGAACGCCGAACCGCCCGTGCAGTGGCCGCGGCACCCACAGAAAAGGCACCGCAGGAGCACCGTCCCGGGCGGTTCGGGCGCTTGTTCGGGTCGGCACGAAAGCGGTGACCGCCAGTGGGCCATCCAGGCCGTCGGCGGCGCCACCCGCCCTGCCCGGTACGGGTGGCGAAGGCATTCAGCGGCGGTAGAGGCCTCTGCCCTGATCGATGTTGCGTCGCGCTTCGCGCAGGGCGCGAGCGGTCTCGGGATCAGTCCGCTGAATGTCGACTGCTCGCTTGTCCAGGGTCCTGCGCATTCCGATTCCGACTGACAACAGACACAGCACGAGAATCCCCGCGACGATCAAGATCGATAGCATGTCCATGCTGCGAGCCTACTCTCGTTCCGATCTTTAAGGGACCGGATCGGGAAAGCGCTTGTTAAGTGGCCAAAGGCCCCAACCGATTCGGTTGGGGCCTTCGACTGCTTCTGGAATTTACCAGGAAGACTTGGTGATGCCCGGAAGCTCGCCACGGTGTGCCATGTCGCGGAAGCGAACACGGGAGATACCGAACTTCTGGAGGGTGCCGCGCGGGCGGCCGTCAATGGAATCGCGGTTACGAACGCGTACCGGCGAAGCATTGCGGGGCAGCTTCTGCAGACCCAAGCGGGCCTCTTCGCGTGCCTCATCGGTTGCGTTCGGATCAACCAAGGTCTTCTTGAGGGCTGCACGCTTTTCGGCGTAACGCTCAACAATGACCTTGCGCTGCTCGTTCTTAGCAATCATAGACTTCTTGGCCATGTTTAGCGCTCCTCTCGGAATTCGACGTGCTTGCGGACTACCGGGTCGTACTTCTTCAGAACCATGCGGTCTGGGTTGTTACGACGGTTCTTGCGGGTCACGTAGGTGAACCCGGTGCCGGCGGTCGACTTGAGCTTAATGATCGGACGTACGTCCTTATCCTTAGCCACTAGAGCTTCACACCCTTCGCAAGCAGGTCGGCTACAACGGCATCAATGCCGCGGACGTCAATGCGCTTGATGCCCTTGACCGAAAGGGTCAGGGTAACGTTGCGACGCAGGGACGGAACCCAGTAGCGCTTCTTTTGGATATTCGGGTCGAACCGACGCTTGTTGCGGCGGTGCGAGTGGGAGATGCTGTGTCCGAAGTTCGGAACCGCACCAGTCACCTGGCATACAGCTGCCATGATCACTCCTCAGTTGTAGTAAATATTGGCGGTACTCGTTGACAGATACAGCGGAAAACTGCTGCCTCTGAATCTGCGTATAAGAGTCCCGCCACCAGTTGTGACACCGTTATTACTGCAGAAGGTAACCAGGCTGGGTGAGAACCAACCGAAGAGCCTTTTTTAGCGTGAAAGACGGTGAACCTCATGGCCAATGAGTACTTTTCCCTACTCGGCTGACCATGATATTCGGTTTTACGGGCAACCGTGCAAACCCGTTTGGGCATGCACGACTTAACGCCTAACCATTCTAGGCGATTAACACATCGGCAGCCAAATCGACAACAGGGCTTTCCGGGTCCCCGGCATGCGATCTGCCTCACGTCCGAATCAAAGGCCCCGAGGCGGGGCCACCGGACCCGAGGCGCTCCTAGCGCAGAATCCAGTGCGCGGGGTCCAGCCGGCCCACGAGCTTCTGGCCGATGCGTGCCAGTTCCGCCACGTCGTGGTCGTCTAAACCCTCGAAAATCAGTTTCCGCACCGAACCAACATGTTCGGGGGCAAGGGACTCAACCTTGTCCCACCCATCGTCCGTGAGCCTGGCGATGGTCACGCGGGCATCCTCCGGGGACCTGGTTCGTTCAACCCATCCCCGGCCTTCCAGCTTCTTGACCACGTGCGACAGCCGCGAGAGCGAGGCGCTGGTCCGGGAGGCCAGTTCGCTCATCGGCAGGATCCGTTCGGGGGCCTCCGACAGCATGGCAAGCACGTTGTAGTCGAAAAGGGTGATCTTGGCCTGGACCTGCAACTCGCTGTCGAGTGCGGCGGGCAGCAGCGTGGTGACGGACACCAGGGCCAGCCAAGCGTCTCTTTCAACGGGGCTTAGCCACTTAGGTTCGCTCATGGGCACTATCCTTGCATAGCTCATGCCCGCTTCAAGATTCCGTGCTCCGGTGTGCCCTTTCACCGTGGGAGAAGGGCACACCGCACGGCACGGCCCCGCCGCTTCTAGCGCGCGGCCAGGGCCTTGCGGCGGCGGTAGGCAATGACCTGCGAGGTGACAACGACCACCAGCGCCAGGATGAACATGGCCGACCCGATCACGTTGGCCTGCGCGGGGATGCCGCGGGTGGCCGAAACGTAGATGAACTTCGGGAACGTCGAGAAATTTCCGGAGTTGAAGTTCGTGATGATGAAGTCATCGAAACTCATCGCGAAGGACAGCAGCGCCGCGGCCACGATCCCCGGAAGCAACAGCGGGAAGGTGACCTTCCAGAACGTGAGGAACGGGCTGGCATACAGGTCCGATGCCGCTTCTTCCAACCTGGGGTCAAGCGAGGAAACGCGCGCCCTGACGGTGACAACCACGAAGGACATGCAGAAGATCACGTGGGAAATCACGATGGTGCTGAAGCCAAGCTCCCATCCCAGGTTCAGGAACTGGGCCAGCAGCGAGGCGCCGAGCACGACCTCCGGGGTGGCCAGCGGCAGGATGATCAACAGGTCCGCGGTGTTGCGGAACTTGAACTTGTAGCGCACCAGGCCCAGGGCCACGCAGGTGCCAAGCACCGTGGCGAAGATCGTGGCGACCAACCCGATCTGCAGCGAGTTGACCAACGACTCGCACACATTCGGTGCGCCGCAGGGGTTCTTCCAGTTCTCGAGCGTGAAGCCCCGCCATTCGAGGTTGGTGCGTCCGGCGTCATTGAACGAGAACACGAAGATGTACGCAATGGGTACCAAGAGATAGATGAAGGCCAGGCCTCCGGCGACCGGGATGAACCAGCGCCCAAATTTTTGTCGCATTCCAAGCCTTCCTAGAACAGTTCCTTGGTGCCAAAGCGTTTGATGTAGATCATGACCAAGGCAAGGATCAGGATCATCAGGATGAAGCTCAACGCCGAGGCGCCGGGGTAGTCGACAACCTTGAAGAAGCGCGAATCAATGATCTGCCCGATCATGGCCGTGTCCCGGTTGTTGCCCAGCAGCGCCGCGTTGACGTAGTCGCCGGCCGCGGGAATGAACGTGAGCAGCGTGCCGGCAAAGACCCCGGGCATCGACAGCGGCAGCGTCACCTTGAAGAAGGTCGTCAGCGGGCTGGCATACAGGTCTCCCGAGGCCTCCAGCAGGTTGGTGTCCAGCCGGTCGAGGTTGGCGTAGATCGGCAGCATCATGAACGGCAGGAAGTTGTAGGTCAGCCCGCACACCACGGCGAAGGCCGTGGCGGTGAGGTGTCCGTCCGCCGGCAGGATCGCGATGGCCCGCAGCACCGTGACCACCGGGCCCTCGTCGGAGAGGATCTGCTTCCAGGCCTGGGTGCGCAGGATGAAGCTGGAGAAGAACGGTGCAATCAGCAGCACCAGCAAGATCCCCTGCATCAGCTGGTGCCCGCGCAGCCGCACCGCCACCAGGTAGGCCATGGGGTAGCCGATGAGCAGGGCCGCGACCGTGGCGATAAGGGCGAAGAAGAACGAACGCAGGAACACGTCCCAGTACGCGCCGATGACCGTGACGTAGTTGCCGAATTCCAGGGCCGGGACGAACTCGCCGATTTCGGCGCCCGGGGGCCTGGCGTAGAGCGACATGCTCAAAAGGACCAGCACCGGCGCCGCGAAAAACAGTGCCAGGACGGCCATTCCCGGAATGATCAGGTACAGCCCGACCCTTCCCTTGCGCCGCTCGGCGGCAAGTTCCTCCTCGCTGCGCAGGTCCACGGTTGCCGGCTTTTTCTTGTTCCGGGGGCGGGATCCGGTGGTGGTCATACCGCGTCCCTCCCCGCGGATGCCTCTTCGGCCCCGTCAAGCCCGAAGGAGAACTCCGGTTCCCAGGTCATGCGCACGGTGTCCCCGCGCTGTGCCGGTGGCTGGCCCATGTTCTGGGAGAACGTCCCGATGGTTCCGATGCCCTGGACCTCCACCAGGTACTCGGTGCTGACCCCGGTGAACGAGGCGTCCAGCACCGTGCCGGTGAGCATGTTGGCGCTGGGCGAGTATTCGTCGGACAGGTTCATGACCCGCATCTTTTCCGGGCGCACCCCCACCACGGCGGCACCGCTGTGGGCCACCGACCGGTCCTTGGGCATGACCAGGCGGTGTCCGGCAGCGTTCACGGCGACGGCGTCCCCGAGGTCCTCGGTCACCGTTCCGTACATGAGGTTTGACTTGCCCAGGAAGTTGGCCACAAAGGCGGTCTTGGGCAGTTCGTACAGGTCGCGCGGGGCACCCATCTGCTCGATCTTTCCCTTGTTCATGACCGCGACGGTGTCGGCCATGGTCATGGCCTCTTCCTGGTCGTGGGTCACGTGGATGAAGGTCAGGCCGACCTCGGTCTGGATGGATTTGAGCTCCACCTGCATCTGCCGGCGCAGCTTCATGTCCAGGGCCCCGAGGGGCTCGTCAAGCAGCAGGACCGCGGGGCGGTTGACCAGGGCACGGGCCAGGGCCACGCGCTGCTGTTGCCCGCCGGAGAGCTGGACCGGCTTGCGCGACGCGAGATGTTCGAGTTCCACCATTTCCAGTGCGGCCTTGGCCCGGGACACCGAGTCCTTGACGCCCTTGCGCTTGAGTCCGAAGGCCACGTTGTCCAGCACGCTCATGTGCGGGAAGAGCGCGTAGGACTGGAAAACGGTGTTGACCTGGCGTTGGTAGGAGGCGAGCTTGGTGACGTCCTGCCCGCCGATGCTGATGGTGCCGCTGGTGGGTTGTTCAAGACCGGCGATCATCCGCAACGTGGTGGTCTTGCCGCAGCCCGAGGGGCCCAAGAGTGCGAAGAAGGTGCCGCTGGGCACGGTCAGGGTCAGGTCGTCGACCGCGGTGAAGTCGGCAAATCGCTTGGTGACGTTGCCCAGGTGAAGGTCCGCCCCCGAGGCTGTCATGGGCTGGGCCTTGCCCTTCAGGGAAGTCGTGGTTGTCATAGTCAGGCACCAATCACTTGCTGGAACATGTTCTGGAACTGGGTTTCTTCCTCCACGCTCATCGCGCGCTCGGTGGAGGAAAGGGAGAGGAATTCCTCGGTCGGGAAGATCAGCGGGTTGTCCACGAGGTCCGGGTCGATCTTTTCCATGGCCTCACGAGCGCCAACCACGGGGCAGACGTAGTTCACGTAGGCCGCTACCTCGGCGGCGACGTCCGGGTCGTAGTAGAAGTCCATGAGCTTCTCGGCGTTGGTCTTGTGCGTGGCACCGATCGGGACCATGAAGTTGTCGCTCCAGATCAGGCCCTTGGCTTCGGGCATCACGAACTCCCATTTGTCGCCCTCTTCGAAGTTCAGCTGGGTGATGTCCCCGGAGTAGACCAGCCCGGCGATCGCATCGCCCGAAATGAAGTCCTGCTTGTAGGAGTTGCCCTTCACCTGGCGGATCTGGCCGTTGGCGATGTTCCTTTCCAGGACGTCCAGCGAGTTCCCGTATTCGTTCTCTCCCCAGTCGCCCTGGATGTCCACGCCGTGGTCGAGCAGCAGCATCGGCATGGTGTCACGCATTTCGTCGAGCACCGTGACCCGGCCCTTGAGCGCCGGATCCCACAGGTCCGAGACGTTTTTCAGGCCCCTCGGGAAGGCCTCCTTGTTCCAGGCCAGCCCGGTGAACCCGGACTGCCAGGTCAAGGACTTCGTGCGCCCGGGATCGAAGCGGACATCGCGCAGCTCGGGCAGCAGGTTCTTGATGTTGGGGATGTTGGCGTGGTCGAGTTCCTGGACGTAGCCCTGGCGGATCAGCCGCTCGGACATCCAGTCGCTGGGGGTGATGATGTCCTGGCCGATGTCCTTGCCGGCGGCCAGCTGGGCCTGGATCTTGCCGTAGTAGGTGTCGTTGGAGTCGATGTCCTCCGCGTACGTGGCGGTGATGCCACTTTCCTTCATGAACCGTTCAAGGGTCGGGTACTTCTTGGTCTCGTCGTCGTAGTCAAGGTACAGCGTCCAGTTGGCCCAGCTGACAAGCTTTTGCTCGCCGGACAGGTCGACTGCGGCGCTGGGGCCGGCGGAGGACTTGGAGCCGGCGGTCCCGCAGGCTGCCAGCAGGCCGGCCAATGCCAGCCCGCCGGCACCGGCCAACACGCCCCTGCGTGAAGCCTGGGCTTCCGCGATCCCGCGCGCGATGCGTCGACGGGAAGAGATCTGACGGTCAGGGCGGGACATTAGGCTCCGATCGCGGTTTGGAACTGGCTGTTGAAGTTGGTTTCTTCCTCGGCGCTCAGCGACCTGAAGACGTGCGCCTTGGCCAGATCGGATTCGGACGGGAAGATCAGCGGATTGTTCATCAGTTCCGGGTCGATCTTTTCCATGGCTTCCTTGGCCCCCTCTACCGGGGAAATGAAGTTCACGTACGCGGCCACCTGGGCGGCGACCTCCGGTTCGTAGTAGTAGTCCATGAGCTTCTCGGCGTTGGCCTTGCGCGGGGAGGCGACCGGGACCATGAGGTTGTCGCTCCACAGGGTTCCGCCCGCATCGGGAAGCACGAACTCCCACTGGTTGTCGTTCTCGAAGTTCATTTGGGTGATGTCACCGCTCCAGACGATCCCGGCGATGGCGTCCCCGGAGATGAAGTCCTCCTTGTAGGAATTGCCCTTCACCTGGCGGATCTGGCCATTGGCGATTTGCTTGGAAAGCACATCGGTGGCCGCAGCGAATTCGGTGTCCCCCCAGGCGCCGGAGATTTCCACGCCGTTGTCGAGCAGCAACAGGCCCATGGTGTCGCGCATTTCATCGAGCACCGTGATCCGGCCCTTGAGGTCCGGGTTCCACAGGTCGGAGACGCTGCGCAGTCCCTTGGGGTACTTGGCCTTGTTGTATGCAATGCCCGCGTAGCCGCTTTGCCAGGTCAGCGAGTTCTTCCGGCCCTGGTCGAAGTCAACGTCCTTCAGGCTCGGCAACAGGTTTTTCATGTTCGGGATGTTGGCGTGGTCCAGTTCCTGGGTGAAGCCCTGGCGGATGACCCGGCCGGCCATCCAGTCGGTCAGGGTCATGATGTCCTGGCCAATGTCTTGGCCCGCGGCCAGCTGCGCCTGGACCTTGCCGTAGTAGGAATCGTTGCCGTCGATGTCCTCGGCGTAATGCGTCTTGATCCCGGTGAGCTTGGTGAAATCCTCGAGCGTTGGATATTTCTTGGTTTTGTCGTCGTAGTCCAGGTACAGGGTCCAGTTGGCCCAGAAGACGTTCTTGTCGCTTTCGGACATGTCCGTCAC
Source organism: Arthrobacter sp. C2 (assembly GCA_024207135.1). Classification (GTDB taxonomy): domain Bacteria; phylum Actinomycetota; class Actinomycetes; order Actinomycetales; family Micrococcaceae; genus Paeniglutamicibacter. The sequence goes on from CP042428.1 coordinate 1,986,871, forward strand.
GGCCGCGGAGGCGCTGGTGGCGCTGCCTCCTCCGCCTCCGGTGCCGCAGGCAGCCAGGAAGGCTGCCAGTCCCAGGCCGCCGGCACCTGCCAGCAACTTGCGGCGCGACAGCTGGATGCGCTGCGCCTGTCCGATCAGGGCCCGGACGGCCGGATCCCGAGGCATTTCGCGCTGGTTCTGGTTGGACATCATCTGGTTCCCCTTCAACTGGCGTTGCATCTTCCCTTGATGAACACTGGGCGATCGTGACGCTCGTCACGCTCAACTCTTGACATGGATCATGTCAGGAATCTTCAAAGCTGACAATAGTTTTCGTTGAGTTGCATTTCAGGAACCACTGAAATCTGCTGTAAAACACCTCTTCCACAACTGATTCCTTCGGGCTATGCTCATTCCCAAGTGGTGGGGCCCAAGCCGCATCCGCGAGCGTGGCCACCCAATTCGTTCGATCAGGAGGTCGATAGGAAGTGACCCAATCCGCACCCAACGGCACATCCAATGGCTTCGTCATGGATGAAACGTCCAAGGCAATCATTGAGCAATTGCAGCAAGACGGGCGGCGTTCATACGCTGCCATCGGCAAGGCCGTGGGCCTCAGCGAGGCAGCCGTGCGGCAGCGGGTCCAAAAACTCGTCGACAGCAAAGTCATGCAGGTAGTGGCGGTCACCGACCCGCTGCAGCTTGGCTTCAAGCGCCAGGCCCTCCTGGGCATCCGATCCACCGGCGACATCATTGCCACCGCCGACAGGATCGCGGCCCTGCCCGAAGTCGACTACTGCGTTGTGGTGGCCGGACCTTCGGACATCATTGCGGAAGTCATTTGCGCCAATGATGAGGACCTGCTTCGTATCATCACAGAAATTCGATCCGTGGAAGGGGTACGTGAAACCGAAACGTTCATGTATCTCTCGCTACGCAAACAGGAATACAACTGGGGTACCCGATGAGCATTTCCAGCACCACTGCAAACACCGCAACGAGCACCACGCCCTTGGGCACCGACCGCCAGGTCGCTGCCAGGGACCACTTGTGGATGCACATGGCACGCCACTCCGTCCTGCAGGAGGGCGGCCGCGTTCCGATCATCACCCGAGGCAAGGGCCATACGCTCTGGGACGACCAGGGCAAGAGCTACATCGACGGGCTTGCAGGCCTCTTTGTCGTCAACGCCGGACACGGCAGGGCCGAACTGGCCGAGGCCGCCGCCAAGCAGGCCGAAAAGCTTGCCTTCATGCCGCTGTGGTCCTATGCGCACGAACCTGCCATCGACCTCGCCGAGCGCCTGGCCAACTACGCACCGGGAGACCTGAACCGCGTCTTCTTCACCACCGGCGGCGGAGAAGCAGTCGAGTCGGCGTTCAAGCTCGCCAAGCAGTACTTCAAGCTGCAGGGCAAGCCCGGCAAGTACAAGGTCATTTCCCGGGCACTGGCGTACCACGGCACCCCGCAGGGCGCCCTGGCCATCACCTCCCTTCCGGACATGAAGACGCCGTTCGAGCCCCTGGTCCCCGGCACGTTCCGGGTCCCGAACACCAACTTCTACCGCGCCCCGGAGCAGTTCGCGGACAACGAGAAGGACTTCGGCTTCTGGGCCGCCGAGCGCATCCGCGAGGCCATCGAGTTCGAGGGCGCCGACTCGGTCGCGGCGGTCTTCCTGGAGCCGGTGCAGAATTCCGGCGGCTGCTTCCCGCCGCCCCCGGGCTACTTCCAGCGGGTGCGGGAGATCTGCGACGAGTACGACGTGCTGCTGGTCTCGGACGAGGTCATCTGCGCCTTCGGCCGCATCGGCTCGATGTTCGCCTGTGACGACTTCGGCTACGTCCCGGACATCATCACCTGCGCCAAGGGCATCACCAGCGGCTACTCGCCGCTGGGCGCCATGATCGCCTCCGAAAGGCTCTTCGAGCCGTTCAAGCACGGGGACACCACTTTCTACCACGGCTACACCTTCGGCGGACACCCCGTGTCCACCGCGGTGGCCATGGCGAACCTGGACATCTTCGAGCGCGAGGGCCTGAACCAGCGGGTCAAGGACAACGCCCCGATCTTCAAGTCGACCTTGGAGAAGCTCAAGGACCTGCCGATCGTCGGGGACGTGCGCGGTGCGGGCTATTTCTACGGCATCGAGCTGGTCAAGGACAAGAAGACCAAGGAGACGTTCAACGACGAGGAGTCCGAGCGCCTGCTGCGCGGATTCCTGTCCACCGCACTCTACGACGCCGGGCTGTACTGCCGCGCCGATGACCGCGGCGACCCGGTCATCCAGCTGGCTCCCCCGCTGACGGTGGGTCCGCCGGAGTTCGACCAAATAGAGTCGATCCTGCGTTCGGTGCTCTCCGAGGCGGAAAACCACTTCTAGGAAAGCAGCGGGAACGGAACGGGGAGGCCGGGACGGTAAAGATATTCACCGCCCCGGCCTCCCGGGCGTTTTTGCGGATGCACCGCCGCTTCTTTTCGCGCGCGGTGCGCCTATCCCTCGTCCGGGGGCACCGCACGATGGCGAGGCGCCGGCCCGGGCCCGGAGCCCGCAACCGTGGCCGGATTCTTCTGCCCGTCGCGCTCGATGGAGGTGGCCAGGGGCTTTTCCCTCAGGAACACCAGCACGATCGCGGCGGCAATCACCAACGGGACCATGTAGAGGAACACCGGAGTCAGCGCATCGCTGTAGGCCCCGACAATGATGTGGCGGATCCCCTCGGGCAGGGAGCGCACCAGGTCCGGGGTGAACGAGTTGGAATCGCCCTGCGGGCCGGCACCTGCGGCCGGCATCCGCTCGGTGAGCAGGTCACCCAGATTCGTGACGAAGACGCTGCCGACCACGGCCGTGCCGATCGAGGCACCGATCTGCCGGAAGTAGTTGTTGGCCGCCGTGGCCATGCCCACCTGCGAGTTGGGAAAGGTGTTTTGCACGATCAACACCAGGATCTGCATTCCCAGCCCGAGCCCGACGCCCATCAGCGCGAGGTAGCAACAGATGATCCACACCTGGAGGTCTGCATCCATGGTCGAGAGCAGGGCCAGCGCCCCGGCGACCACGAGCGTGCCCACCACGGGAAACCACTTGTAACGCCCGGTCTTGCTCACGAAGGCGCCGGAACCAATGGAGGTCACCAGCAGCCCGCCCATCATAGGGATCATCAGCAAACCAGCCTGGGTGGCATTGGCCCCGGTGACCATCTGCAGGAACGTCGGAAGGTAGGCCAGCGCCCCGAACATGGCCACCCCGATGACCAGGCCGGCCAGGGTGGTCCGGATGAAGTTGGGCTCCCTGAACAACTTCATGGACATGATGGGGGCCTGGGCCCGCCGTTCCACCAGCACGAACAGCACCGCGGCGGCCAGCGTGAGTCCCATGAGGAAGAGCACCATGGCCGAATCCCACGCGTAGGTGGTCCCACCCCAGGTGGTGGTCAGCACCAACGCCGTGGAGGCCACCGCCAGCAGCAGCATGCCGCCGACATCCACCCGCGGCCGCTCCCCGGCGGCAGTCTCGGGAAGGTGGAGGAAGAACAGCGCCGCAACCAAGGCCATGATGCCCAGCGGGATATTCATCCACAGGCACCACCGCCACGTCACTTCCTCGGTGAACCAGCCGCCCAGCAACGGGCCCGCCACGGAGGACAGCGCGAAGACCCCGCCCATGATGCCCATATACTTGCCGCGCTCGCGGGCCGGAACCACGTCGGCGATGATCGCCTGGGAGAGCACCATCAGCCCGCCGCCGCCCAGCCCCTGGATGCCGCGCCCGGCAATCAACCACGCCATGTCCGGGGCAAAGCCTCCCACGATCGACCCGGCGATGAACAGGCTTATGGCGCCCATGAAGATGCCCTTGCGGCCCACCAGATCGCCCATCTTCCCGTAAATCGGCAGCGTGATGGTGGACGCCAAGATGTATATGGTGATGACCCACAGCATTTCGTTGACGCCGTTGAGTTCACCGACGATCGTTGGCAGTGCGGTGGAGAAGATCGTTTGGTCCAAGGAGGCCAACAGCATCGTCATGACCAGGCCGGCAAAGACCAGCAGGATGTTGCGGTGTTGTTTTTGCTCTTCGGTGCGTTCAGCGCGTGCCGCTGGAATCGTCATTGGAAGGCATTCCGTTCGTTGCAAGAACCGCGTGCCCCAAAGGTTCGCATCGCGGACCCGCGTTGCACCGGCGTTGTTGTGGTTGGTCTTCTTGCACGGGACGGGACTACGGAAAGTGTCGCGGTGCCTCCGACCGCGACTTTCGGTTCATTGCGCTGTTCATGCATCCAATGGGTGTGCGGGGCATTCTTCCATGGTGGCAGTCCGGCTTCGTGGAAACAATGACCGTCGCCCGCTACACAGCAGGCATACAGGAAGACACTATTTGAGCTCGATTTCCACGAACACGAATTCGGTATCCGCATCGTTGACGACGTTGTGCTCGCTTCCGGCTGCACGGGTGTAGGACACCCCGGCAGTGAGTTTGTTCCGGGCTGTGCGGTCACTGGCCTCAAGCAGCAGTTCACCGGTGTCCATGGGCACGACGACGTAGTCGGTCGGGTGGATGTGCCACCCGGTTTCGGTGCCGGGCGGGAATCGCCACTCGGTCACCCGGACACGATCGTTGTCGATTTGCACGGTGGCGGTGGCTGCGGTTCGCTTCATGAAGGTTCTTGCCCTTTTCGTTGGCGGCGTGGGCCTGGTTGGCGTTGCCTGGGGTCCCGGAGGAGTCCTGCGGTCGGGTTCTGGCCCATCGTCGCATCTCGCTCCGGCATCGGGCAACAGCACAGCCAAAGGCTACCGGGCACCTTCGTTCAGCAAACCGCCCCTTCGATCCCGTGCAAAAAAGAAGCAGCGGTCCGGTGAACGAGTCTTCTTCGTCCACCGGGCCGCCACAATGTCGGTGTCGTGCCGCCGGGGGCCAACCAACCTAAACGTCTCGCGCCAACGCCAGACGGTTCAGGGCAAATGCGGCCACCAGCAGGCCGAAGTCGCGAAGGGCCACGTCGAAGAACCCCGGCAGGATGATGAGGTTCACGATGATTCCCAGCAGCCAGAGGCAAACGACCAAGGAACCGATCTTGGGGCGAAGTGCCACAAGGATGCCGGCGATGATTTCGACGACGCCGACCGCATACATGAAAACCTGCGGGCTGACCGGGATGATGTCGGTGGCCAAGGGAGCCAGGTAGTGCGTCCAGTCGGTCAGCAGGTTGGTGAACTTGTCGAGCCCGAAGACGATGGGTGCGACGGTGAAGATCGTGCGCAAAACGAAGAACGCCTGGTGATGAAGCTGGACGCTTCTCTCGGCCGCGGTGTTCACGGTGTGGGTGGCCATGATCTCGACCCTTCCTTCTAAAGTGGTGATATTTAACTTTAGAAACACCACCCCCTCTAAGTCAACAGTTGCTAACTTTAGATTTAGACTGGAGCCATGAGGTTTCAAGCAAGGGATCAAGGGCTCAATGCCGTGGCTGCCTTGGCCGATCCGGTACGCAAGGCAGTCTATGAATTCGTGCGCACCAGTGAGACTGCCGTGGGACGCGACGAATGCGCCTCGGCCCTCGAACTTCCACGCAACACCGTCGCGTTCCAGCTGGACAAGCTCGCAGACCAAGGACTCCTTTCCGTGGAGTTTCGGCGACTCAACGGAAAGGGCGGGCCGGGGTCGGGGCGCCCGGCAAAGCTTTATGCGGCCACCCGGATCGACGTATCCGCAAGCATTCCGCACCGGGAATACGCGTTGGCCGCGAATATCATGGCCAGTGCCATCGATCGGGCCGGCACCGAGAACCGGCCCGTTGCACCTGTGTTGGCCGAGGTGGCACGCGAAGCCGGTCGGTCAATTGGTGCACATGCCGGCTCGCTGACGCAGGCTTTGGCAGACCACGGCTACCGACCCGAAGAACGTGAGGACGGCTCCATCGGCCTGCTGGACTGCCCGTTCCACCAGCTCTCGGCCAGCCACCGCACCACCGTATGCACCATGAACTTCGAGTTGCTCACGGCCGCGGTCGACGGCGCCAACGCGCCGTACCGCGCATGCTTCGACCCACCCACGAACGAGCACCACTGCTGCGTGCGGCTCGACCCGCACGAGGTGTAGCCGCGCAGCGGGCCCGTGCGCCGATCCTTTCCGTTGCTCCGCGACCCGCTCGAGCTCCGGTGCCCCTTGGCGGCCCGCGTCGCACCTCGCCAAGGCCCCTATCGGCAACCGGGCGCCGCGGCTAGGCTGGCATCAATACGCCAGGGCCTGTAAGTCCCCGTGTCGGGCCCTTTGTTTTCGACAAAGGAAGCACCATGAGCATTGATGAACAGCATTCCGGTGAACGCGTCGATGAGAAGGTTGCACGCCAGGTGGCCGAAGCCGCCCGCGAGCAGCAGTGGGAGAGGCCCAGCTTCGCCAAGGGCCTGTACATGGGCGACTTCGACTGGGGCCTGATCCACCCGCATCCGCAACCCGACCCGGAGGCCGCAGCGCGCGGCACGGCCTTCATGGCACGGCTGCGCGAGGCCATCAAGGACCTCGACACCGGTGCCATCGAACGCGAGTCCCGGATCCCCGACGAGATCATCCGGGCACTGCGCGAGGTCGGCGCATTCGGCATGAAGATCCCGGTGGAATACGGCGGGCTCGGCCTTGATTTGGCCGACTACGGCCGGGCCCTGATGCTGGTGGGCACGCTCAACCCCAGCCTCGGTGCGCTGCTCTCTGCCCACCAATCCATCGGCGTTCCCGAGCCTGTGAAGATGTTCGGCACCGAGGAGCAAAAACGGGCCTTCCTGCCCCGCTGCGCAGCCGGGTCCATCTCGGCATTCCTGCTGACCGAAAACGATGTCGGCTCCGACCCCGCACGCCTGGGCACCACGGCAACCCTTTCGGCGGACGGCACCAGCTACACCCTCAACGGGGCCAAGCTCTGGACCACCAACGGGGTGGTCGCCGAGCTGCTCGTGGTCATGGCAGCGGTCCCGCCCCACGAGCTGCCCGACGGCAGCAAGTCCAGGGGCGGAATCAGCGCCTTCGTCGTGGAGGCCGACTCCCCCGGCATCATCGTGGAAAACCGCAATGCCTTCATGGGGCTGCGCGGCATCGAAAACGGCGTGACCCGCTTCCGCGACGTGGTGGTCCCCGTCGAAAACCGCCTGGGCAAGGAAGGCGCGGGTCTCAAGATCGCCCTGAGCACCCTGAACACCGGACGCCTGTCCATCCCGGCCATGTGCGCGGGGGCCGGGAAGTGGTCCCTGAAGATCGCCCGCGAATGGTCCAACGCGCGCATCCAGTGGGGCAAGCCGGTCGGGGAACACGAGGCGGTCGGCAAGAAGATCGCTTACATCGCCGCCAACACCTTCGCCCTCGAGGCGGTCTTTGAGCTTTCCGCCGCCCTGGCCGATGCCGGGATGAAGGACGTGCGCATCGAGGCCGCCCTGGCCAAGCTCTTCTCCTCGGAGGTCTCCTACAAGATCGCCGACGAGCTGCTGCAGATCCGCGGCGGACGGGGCTACGAAACCGCAGCCTCGCAGCAAGCACGCGGGGAGCGCGCGGTACCCGTGGAGCAACTGCTGCGGGATCTGCGGATCAACCGGATCTTCGAGGGGTCCACCGAGATCATGCACCTGCTCATCGCCCGCGAGGCTGTCGATGCCCACCTGAAGGCCGCCGGGGACTTGGCCAACAAGGACGCGGACCTGCAGGCGAAAGCCAAGGCAGCCATGGGCGCTTCCGGATTCTATGCCAAGTGGCTGCCGACCCTGGCGGTCGGTTCCGGGCTGCTGCCCCATTCCTATTCGGACCACGGCAGGCTGGCCAAGTACCTGCGCTTCATCGAGCGGGCCTCGCGGCGCCTGGCACGGCACACGTTCGCCGGCATGGCCACCTGGCAGGCCGGCATGGAAAGCCACCAGGCATTCCTGGGCCGGGTCGTGGACCTGGGCGCCGAGCTCTTCGCCATGGCCGCCTGCATCTCCCGGGTCGAGCTCATGCGCACCCAGGACCCGGCAAACGCGGCCTCGGCCGAGCTGCTGGCCCTGGCCTTCTGCGAACAATCCGAGCACCGCTGCGAAACCCTGTTCCGCGACCTGTGGGCCAACAGCGACAAGACCGACCGGAAGCTCTCCAAGAAGGTCCTTGCCGGCGACTTCACCTGGCTGGAATCCGGAATCCTCGATCCTTCCGAGGGGACCGGGGAGTGGATCGCTCCCTGGTCGACCGAGACGTTGCCCGATCGGCGGCGACCCTACGGGGCCTAGACGCGGAGGCCGCGCCCCGGCGGCACGGCACGGTTTCCCCCGGGGCTTGCTTTCTCGGGTTCCCCGTGCCGCCGTCGATCCGCCCCGGACGCCGCGGGGCCCGCCTCCGCCGCGGGCGGGAGGGGCACGGCCCGTGGATTTCGAGTAATGGCCCGCACAGCCTACGATTGCTGAGGCGTGACCAGCGCCACCTCCATGTTTCGCATACCCGCGGCACTCGTTTCCGTCACCTTGAGGACCCCATGAATTTCCTGAAATCGATCCCCCTGCTCGGCTGGATCATCGTAGCCATCGTCCTGGGCATCCTGACCGGCCCGATCATGCCCGAGTGGCTCGGCGGGGCGTTCCTGACCTACAACTCGATCTTCTCCGGGTTCCTCGGCTTCATCGTGCCGCTGATCATCCTGGGCCTGGTCATGCCGGCCATCGCCGAGCTCGGCAAGGGCGCCGGCAAGTGGCTCGGTGCCACCGCCGCAATCGCGTACGGTTCCACCATCATCGCGGGGCTGCTCGCGTACTTCGTGAGCCGTTGGCTGTTCACCCCGTCGCTGGCCGGTGGCGGGCTGGAGGAGCTGGGCGACGAGTCGGGTTCCGGATTCACCCCGTACATCACAATTGTTGGCAGCGCCAGCGACTCGGCCACCGAGATCGTGCTGCCGCCGGTAATCGACGTGATGAGCGCACTGGTCCTCGCCTTCGTGATCGGAGTCGGATTGACCGCCTTCCACTCCAAGGTGCTCTTCCGCGGAGCCGTCGAGTTCCGCACCATCGTAGAGTCCGTGATCCGTCGGATCATCGTTCCGGCACTGCCGCTGTTCATCTTCGGCATCTTCATGGATCTTTCGGCCAGCGGCTCGGCGGTCACCATCGTCACCAAGTTCCTGCTCGTTGCCGTGGTGTCATTCACGCTGTGCCTCGTCGTGTTGCTCATCCAGTACTCGGTGGCAGGTGCCATGACTGGCCAAAATCCCCTGAAGGCGCTGTGGAACATGCGCGATGCCTACTTCACGGCCCTGGGCACCTCCTCCTCGGCCGCGACGATCCCGGTGACCCTCGAATCGACCAAGAAGAACGGCGTCTCCAACTCGGTTGCCGGCTTTGTGGTTCCGCTGTGCGCCACCATCCACCTCTCCGGCTCGATGGTCAAGATCACCTGCTTCTCCATCGCGGTGCTGCTGCTCACCGGCGGGGACGTCACCTTCGGGGCGTACCTGCCCTTCATCCTGATGCTCGGCGTCATGATGATCGCGGCCCCCGGCGTTCCCGGTGGCGCGATCGCCGCCGCAGCCGGCCTGCTGGCACAGATGCTCGGCTTCGGCGAGGTCGAGGTGGGCCTCATGTTCGCCGCGTACATCGCGCTGGACAGCTTCGGCACGGCGACCAACGTGACCGGCGACGGCGCCATCGCCCTGATCATGAACAAGCTCACCCGCGGACACCTGGGCACGCAGGCACAGGACCCGGCGGACGAAAACATCGAGGCCGCCGAGGGCAGCAAGCTCGAAGAGCACGCCCTGCCGAGCAACTAAGACCTACCCGGCCGGCGTCGTCAGACGACGCCGGCCACGTGCATCCCCGCTGAAGGTGATGCAAGGAAGGCCGTCCGGACCACCGCGCAAGTCGCGGCCCGGGCGGCCTTGCCCGTTCCGCGGGAATGGAGCCCGCCAACCGGTGGCCCCGTGGCGGGCCGGCTACTTCGCGCCCAAGCCGAGCCAGAGCAGTGCCACGTGCAGGGAGGTGCGCGACTCGGCATCCTCCAGGCTGACCCCGAGCTTGTCCTCAAGCTTCTCCAGCCGCGCATAGAGCGCCGGGCGGCTCAGGAACCCGGTGCGGGCCAGCGCCGACTTGTTTCCGCCGTGCTTCAGGTACAGGCCGAGCAGCTCGAGCGCGGGCTCGTCGGGCGGGTCCAGGATCCCGGCCAGCTCGGCCTCGGCGAAGGATTTCAGCCGTGCATCCTCGCGCATCAAGGCCAGCAATCCACGCAGGCGCACATCGGCAAAGCGATAGAAGGGCCGCGCGCGGGTGTCGAAGGTCGCCACGGTCTCGGCGACCTGGATCGCTTCCTCCAGCCCGTGCGCGGCCTCCTTCACGCCGCGCCGTCCCCGGCCCACGCCCACCGACCAGTCGATGGCGGGCTGGCCCTGGGCCAGTTGCCGGCAGATCCGCTCCAGCAGCGGTTCCTCAAGCTGCTTGGCCCCAACGCCCAGCACCATGCCGACCTGGCCGCTTTGCAGGGACGCGGCCAGCGCGGTGGACCTGGTGGAATCCACCACGGCGTTGATCGCATCCAGCAGGGCCCGCTCGCGCAACTGCACGCCGGTGGGCGTCTGCCCGCGGTGCTTGTCGAGCCGGAACACCACCGGGACGTAATGCGGGGATTCCACCAGCCCGAGCGCCTGCGCCCGGATCAGCACCTCCTCGGCACCCAGGGCGTGGGGCTGGCGCAGTTCGTGCAGCAGCCCGGCCCGGGCCTGGTGCAGCAATTCCTTCTGGTCCCGCCCGGCCAGACGGGCAATCGACAGGGTCTGCCCGGCGCGTTCGAGAACCATGGCCGCGTCCGAGTCGTTGCCCGGTTCCCCGGGAACCACCAGCCGGCCCCAGCGTTGGCCCTGGATCCCCACCGGGGTTTGCAGCCAGTTTTCCTCCCCCATGCCGCGTCCGGTGGATTCCAGGTAGCCGACCCGGCGCGAGCGCTCGGGCCAGTGCGCCAGCAACCCGGCATCCGGCCGCGGCCCGGGGTCGAAGCCCAGGACCAGGTGCGCCACGTCCTCGAGGACGACGGGGGCGCCGATGAGTTCCGCGGCGCGCGCCACGATCCCTTCCTCGGTGGCGTTTTGCAGGCTCAGCGCCGTGAAGACCTCGTGGATCATCCGCGAGCGCTCCAGGGCGGCGAGCTGGTCGGAGACCAGCATCCGGTGCACCACCTCGGTGATCTCGACGAACCTGACCCTCCGGTGCAGCAGCACCACCGGGAATTCACTTTGCGCGGCCACCCGGCGCAGGGCCTCGATGGCCGGGGAGCGCTGGGCGGCCGGCGAGGCGACCAATTCGACGATGATCCCCGCGGCCCCGGCCCGGCGCACCTGGTCCAGGAACTCGGCGACCCCGCTGCCGGTATCCCCGAAGGTCATGCCGGTGGTCAACACCAGTTCCCCTCCGGACAGCAGGTTCGCCAGCTGCGGGGTCTCGGCCACGTGCACCCAGCGCACCGGGCTCTGAAGCAATGAGGATCCTCCCAGGACCTCCGGCTCCCCCGCGGCGACGGCGGGCAATTCAAGGATCCGGGCGATGCTCAGCGTCCCGGCCACGGCCGGATGCGGGTGGGTGTTCAGGGGACTCATGAACAGAGTGTAATGCTTTTACACCAAGAGGTTACATGTTGCCAGTGTTGTGGGTGTGTCCCGGACGACACAATGGAGGCAACAACATCTCCGTCTTGAAAGGACACCACCTCCGTGGAAACCCTCGCACACTGGTCCAACGGCACCACCCTCGAAGCACCCGCCGACTCCCGCTACGCCGACGTCATGAACCCCGCCACCGGCGAGGTCTCCTCCCGCGTGGCGCTGGCCAGTGCCGACACCACCGCCGAGGTCATCGCAGCGGCGCACGCCGCCTTCCCGGCCTGGCGCGACACCTCGCTGACCCGCCGCGCCAACATCCTGTTCAACTACCGCGAGCTGCTCAACAAGCGCAAGGGAGAGCTCGCGGCGATCATCACCGCCGAGCACGGCAAGGTGCTGGACGATGCCATGGGAGAAATCGCCCGCGGCCAGGAAGTCGTCGAGTACGCCTGCGGCATCCCGCACCTGGTCAAGGGCGGCTACACGGAGAACGCCTCCACCAAGATCGATGTCCACTCGATCCGCCAGCCACTGGGCGTCTCGGCGATCATCTCCCCCTTCAACTTCCCGGCCATGGTCCCGATGTGGTTCTTCCCCATCGCCATCGCCGCGGGCAACACCGTGGTGCTCAAGCCCAGCGAGAAGGACCCGACCGCCGCCATCTGGATGGCCGAGCTCTGGAAGGAAGCAGGACTTCCGGATGGCGTGTTCAACGTGGTCAACGGCGACAAGGAGTCGGTCGATGTCCTGCTGACCGACCCGCGTGTCTCCTCGGTCTCCTTCGTGGGTTCCACCCCGATCGCCCAGTACGTCTACGCCACCGGCACCGCGCACGGCAAGCGCGTCCAGGCCCTGGGCGGGGCCAAGAACCACATGCTGGTGCTCCCGGATGCGGACCTGGACCTGGCGGCCGACGCCGCCGTCAACGCCGGTTTCGGCGCCGCCGGCGAGCGCTGCATGGCCATTTCCGCGATCGTCGCCATCGACTCGATCGCCGATACGCTGGTCGCCAAGATCGCCGAGCGCACCGCCACCCTGCGCGTGGGCGACGGCACCCGCGGCTGCGACATGGGCCCGCTGGTCACCGCCGCGCACCGCGACAAGGTCGCCGGCTACATCGACGCCGGCGAGGCGGCGGGAGCCACCATGGTGCTGGACGGGCGCAAGGTCACCCCGGATGCCGACGGGGCGGGCTTCTTCCTGAACCCGACGCTCTTCGACAACGTCACCACCGACATGTCCATCTACACCGACGAGATCTTCGGCCCCGTGCTCTCGGTGGTGCGCGTAGACTCCTTCGACGAGGGCATCGAGACCATCAACGCCAACGAGTTCGGCAACGGCACCGCGATCTTCACCAACGACGGAGGCGCCGCCCGCCGCTTCGAGAACGAGATCCAGGTCGGCATGGTCGGCATCAACGTCCCCATTCCGGTGCCGATGGCCTACTACTCCTTCGGCGGCTGGAAGAACTCGCTCTTCGGCGACACCCACGCCTACGGCGCCGAGGGCATCAACTTCTTCACCCGCGGCAAGGTCGTCACCTCCCGCTGGCTCGACCCGAGCCACGGCGGCCTGAACCTCGGCTTCCCGCAGAACGCCTAAGCGACAAGCACAGAATCCAGAAAGGGACTACTCCCATGAGCACTTCCGTGAACACCGAGATCACCGCGGAGCAGATTGCCGCCGGCAAGGTGGCCCACGACCTGGACCGCGAGCATGTCTTCCATTCCTGGCAGGCCCAGGGCCCCTTCGATCCGATGACCATCATCAAGACCGAGGGCTCCTGGATCTGGGACGGGGAGGGCAACAAGCTTCTTGACCTTTCCTCGCAGCTGGTCAACACCAACATCGGCCACCAGCACCCCAAGGTCGTCGCGGCCATCCAGGCGCAGGCGGCAGACATCTGCACCATCGCCCCGCAGTACGTCAACGACGCCCGTTCCGAGGCGGCCCGGCTGATCGCGGAGCTGACCCCCGGGGACCTGAACAAGATCTTCTTCACCAACGGCGGCGCCGACGCCAACGAGCACGCCATCCGCATGGCCCGCGTGCACACCGGCAGGCACAAGGTCCTCTCGGCCTACCGCAGCTACCACGGCGGCACGCACTTGGCGGTGAACGTCACCGGCGACCCGCGCCGCGTGGCCTCGGACAACGCCACCGACGGCGTCGTGCACTTCTTCCCGGCCTACCCGTACCGCTCCTACTTCAACTCGACCACCGAGGCCGAAGAGACCCAGCGCGCACTGCGCCACCTTGAAGACACCATCGTGCTCGAGGGCCCGGGCAACATTGCCGCGCTGATCCTCGAATCGATCCCGGGCAGCTGCGGCATCTACGTGCCGCCGGCCGGCTACATGGAAGGCGTGCGCGAGCTGACCCGCAGGCACGGCATCGTCTTCATCGCCGACGAGGTCATGGCCGGCTTCGGCCGCGCCGGAAAGTGGTTCGCCGTGAACCACTGGAATGTGACCCCGGACCTGCTCACCTTCGCCAAGGGCGTGAATTCCGGCTACGTTCCCCTGGGCGGGGTGGCGATCTCGGATGCCATCTTCGAGACCTTCCGCGACCGCGCCTACCCGGGCGGCCTGACCTACTCGGGCCACCCGCTGGCCTCCGCCGCCGTCGTGGCAACCATCAACGCCATGAAGGACGAGGGGATGGTGGAAAACGCCGCACGCCTGGGCTCCGACATCATCGGCCCGGTGCTGGAAGAACTCAAGGCCAGGCACCCGTCGGTGGGCGACGTGCGCGGCACCGGCTGCTTCTGGGCCGTCGAGCTGGTCACCAACCGCGAAACCCGCGAACCCATGGCTCCCTACGGCGGTTCCTCCCCGGCCATGGCCGCGGTGACCGCGGCGTTGAAGTCCGGCAGCGTGCTGCCGTTCGTGAACTTCAACCGCGTCCATGTGGTTCCGCCGCTGAACATCAGCGACGAGGACCTGCGCGCGGGTCTTGCGATCCTGGACGAGGCGCTCACGGTCGCCGACGGATTCGTCGAGGCATAGACGCATCCGCAGTGCCAACGTTGGCCGTGTCCCGCGGAAGGAATTCCGCGCGGCACGGCCAACCCTCGTCAAGCGGCGGGGCCGGGCCGCCCCGCCTGCTGGGTCACGAGCACCTGCCAGAGCTGCCGTTCCCTGGCATCGATGGCGATGAACAGCTTGCGGGGGGACTCGTTCCGGAAGGAATCGAGCCTGACCTCGTTTGGTTCGAAGTCCTCGCAGCGGGCCCCATAGCTTCTGCCGTCGCTGAAGGTGATGTCGATGGGGCCGAACCCGTCGCAGGTCCAGTGCACCGTCGTTTCCCCCGGGCCCAGCCAGAAGCTGCCCTTGGCCGACCCTCGGTAGCCGGACATCCGGGTTACGACCGCTTCCCCCTTCCCCGGCAGCAGCCTGCGGATTTCCGGCAGTGGTGCCGGTTCCGCCCGCTGGCTGGGCTGCAGCGTCGGCCCGGCACCGTCCCGGGGACCGGGGACCTGGTCGGTCAACTGCATGCATCCGGCCAACAGGACGCCGAGCACCAGCAAGCCCAGTGCCCGGGCCGTTCCGCCTTGGCCCCTGTGCATCATGCTGCTCCATCCGGGTCGGTTCACCGGCGAGCTAAGGGTGGCCCCGCGCCGGAATCCCGCCCCTGCAACGAGCCTAGAACAGTATCCGGCCGACCGGAACGGCAATACGCCCAAAGGTCGATGCGGCACGCTCAAATGCCTTGTTAGTCTGGGGACATGTACCAGCCAGTGGATTTCGCCAGCCCGCAGCTCCACCTCGCCGTGGCCGGGATCATCCTCGTGTTTGCCATTCCCATGGGCATCCACGCACTGGTGCGCTGGCGCAAGTTCCGCAAGGACCCTCCCCAGCAACAGACCTACGCGCGGCGCAGGGACATGGGCATCGAATCGGGTGTCGCCGCCCTCGGGCTCATCGCTGCCCTGGTGCTCACCGGCATGTTCGGCGCCGGGTGGAAGCAATCCGAAAAGAATCTCGTGGCCAACGTCGAAACCCGCTATGTCGTGTCCGACGTGGTGATGACCGGCTGGAACGGCTCGGCGGCCCTGGTCGACCTGGTGGACGCCAACGGCGTTGCGGCCACGGGGATCGAGGTGTCCTTCGACGCCGTGGGTGCACCGGTCCTGCGCGATGCGGCATTCGGGCTGGACCCGAAGCATGCCGTCGAACACGCCCTGGAGCTGCGCCGGGGCTGAGCGAATCGGTACCTTGGTCCCGTCGGGGGCCGGGGCTCTCCACCCCAGGTCCTGGTCGGATGCCCGAAACCTGCGCCCGGCCTCCGATGCGCGCAAGCCCTGCGGCTTCGTAGGCTCGAAGCCATGACACAGACAACGCCTTCTTCTCCCTCCGCATGCCTAAGCCCCAAGGCCGTCTTCCTGGCCTCCGCCACGGTCCTGGCGGCCCTGGCGCTCACCGGGTGCAGCGCCCTGGGAATCGAGTCCACGTACGACAAGAGCTCCAGCCATGACTTCGCCACCGGGGCCGAGGGAAAGGAAAAGAAGGTCGTTCCGTCCTGGGTTCCCGACGAAGCGACGAACCTCAAGG
Source organism: Arthrobacter sp. C2 (assembly GCA_024207135.1). GTDB lineage: Bacteria > Actinomycetota > Actinomycetes > Actinomycetales > Micrococcaceae > Paeniglutamicibacter. Next base: position 2,002,991 of record CP042428.1, read on the forward strand.
AGGTTGTGCGCACCACGGGCAACGAGCGCATCCTGCGCATGGAGTTCGGCGGCGCGCTGCCGGAAAGCTGTGCCTCGATCGCGGAGACCGGCAAGCCCAGTGAGGCCGAGCTGTCGGCGGGGCTGGACGCCGAGGATCCGGCAGCCGCCCAGGAACTCGCCGAACGTGTGGAATCCCAGTACCAGACGCCCCTGCTGGCGGCGGACTGGTGGCCCACCGGCCAGGAGGGAAAGACCACGCACCTGTGCGGGAAGTGGTGGGTGTCCCAGGAAGGCGGCCACCTCAGCGCCTACACTCCGGAACTCAAGGGCATCGCCGAGAAGGTGATCGCCGAGCAGGCCAAGGCGCAACGCGCCAAAGGCGGCTAGCCACCGACCAACGCCGCAGCGGTCGTGGCGACGCGCACACAAGGGGCCGGGGTGGGGAGCTCCCGCCTGCTGACGCGCTTCCCTGCCCCGACCCCTTGTGCTGGTCGGAACTAGCCGTTGATCACCTGCGGCTGGCCCAGGGCCTTGAGCCCGTCCACCCCGAATTCCACGCCGTAGCCGGAGGACTTGGCCCCGCCGAAGGGAATCCGCGGATCCACGCCGCCGTGGCTGTTGATCCACACGGTACCGGCCTGCATGCGCGCTGCAACGGCACGGGCCGCCTCGCGGTCGCCGGACCACACGGAGGCACCCAGGCCGACATCGAGCCCATTGGCGAGTTCCAGGGCCTGCTCGATCGAGTCGACCTTGACGATCGGCAGGACCGGGCCGAACTGCTCCTCGACGACCAGCGGGTTGTCGGTGGCGATGTCCGCGATCAGCGTGCTGGGGTAGAAGTAGCCCGGCTGGTCCGCCTGCGGGTTGGCGCCGAGCAGCACGCGCGCACCGGATTCGGTGGCCTTGTCCACCAGTGCGGCGACGATGTCGTACTGGGCCTTGTTCTGCAGCGGCCCCAGCACGTTGGCCTCGTCCAGGCCCACGCCCATCGGCATGTTCCTCGCGACCTCGACCAACGCCGCACAGACCTCATCGTAGATGTCCTTGTGCACGTAGAGGCGCTTGAGCGCCGCACAGGTCTGGCCGGTGTTGATGAACGCGCCCCAGAACAGGTTCTCGGCGATGGCCTTGGGGTCCACGTCGGGCAGCACGATGCCGGCATCGTTGCCGCCCAGTTCCAGGGTCAGCCGCTTCACGGTGTCGGCCGAGGACCGGATGATGGCCTTGCCGGTGGCGGTGGAGCCGGTGAACATGACCTTGTCGACGTCCTGGTGGGTGCTCAGCAGCTGGCCGACGTCGCGGCCGCCGGCGACCACGTGCAGCACGCCGGCCGGGAGCACCTGGTTGATGACGTGGCCCAGGGCCAGCACGCTCAGCGGGGTGTATTCGCTGGGCTTCATCACCACGGTGTTGCCCATGCGCAGGGCCGGGGCCAGCTGCCAGACCGAGATCATCATCGGCCAGTTCCACGGGCCGATGGCACCGACGACGCCGAAGGGGCGGTAGTGCATCTCCGCGTAGGTGGTTCCGTCGTCAACGAGCACCTCGGCCTCGAGGTCGAAGGCGGCTGCGGCGCGCAGCCAGGCTGCCGCGCCCCCGACCTCGAAGCGGGCGTTCGGGCCGTTCAGCGGCTTGCCCTGCTCGCGCGAGAGCAGGTGGGCCAGCGCCTCGGCATTTGCCTCGATGGCGTCGGCGGCCCGGTTCATCAGGGCGCGGCGTGCCTCGTGGCCCAGTCCGTCCCATTCCGGCTGTGCCGCACGGGCAGCGGCGATGGCGGCCTCGAGGTCCGCGACCTCGTGTTCCGGTGCGCGGCCCACCAGTTCGCCGGTGGCCGGGTCGAGGATTTCGCGCCCGCCGGTGGCCGGCTGGATGGCTTCCAGCAATTGCTCAGCGGTGGCGTAGCTGGCGACGGTGTTGGTTTCGGTGCTCATGGTTCGTTTCCTTTTCTTGTCTCTGGGTTTGCCGGAAGTCGTGTTTGTTGAATGGGTCGGTGGGGGCGGCGGGTCAGCGCGGCGTGGTCTCGTCGGCTTCATCTAGGTCCCCGCCGTGTCCGACGCCCGCGTAAATCGCCGGTTGGGTGGAGCGCAGCCTGAAGGCCCAGAGCAGGCCGAGGATGCCCGGGACCACCACGAGTGCCGGAAGCAGCCATCCCAGGATGCTGGCGCCTTCCAGTCCGATCAGCACGTCGAAGTTCGCCACGATCGCCCCGAAGAGGACAACCAGTGCGATCCCGGCGAGCAGCGGTGCCACCACGGTGGTCCACCGTCCCAGCCCGTGCGGTTCGCTGCGGAAGTAGCCGATGACCGCGAAGGACGTCAGCGCCATGAGCATGACCAGCCCGAACGCGCCGGTGTTGGTGAGCCAGGTGAACAGCGTGAACACGGGGAACATGACGTCGGCGCCCGCCCCGGCGATTGCGAAGACCACCAGCACCAGCAGCGCCACTGCCGACTGGGCCAGCGAGCCTGCCACCGGGGCATGGGTGCGCGGGTTGGTCTTGGCCGCGGCCGCGGGAAGCACGCCCTCGCGGCCCAGCGAGAAGACGTAGCGCGCCACCACGTTGTGGAAGGCGATCAGTGCGGCGAGCAGGCTGGTGATGAACAGCAGGTTTCCGAGGGTGACAAACCACCCTGGGGTGTGGGCGGCCAGGAACCCGAAGACCAGGCCTGGACCCGCGGCGGAGTTTTCGATGACGGCGCTGTGTCCCTCGCCCACGGCCATGGCCCACGCGGAGAGCGCGTAGAAGACGGCGATGATGCCGATCGCGATCAGCGTCGCCCGCCGCGGGGTGTTCTTGGGGTCCTTGACCTCCTCGCCGTAGATGGCGCCGGATTCAAATCCCATGAACGCCGCGATGCTGAAGGCCAGGGCGGCACCCGCACCGGCGGTGAACAGGCTTGCCGGTTCCAGCGACTCGGTGGAGATGCCCTCGGGAGCGACCTTGAAGGCCAGCACGTCGTAGACGATGACGACGAGGAATTCACAGGCCACCACGATGCCCAGCACCTTGGCGGAGAGATCGACCTTGTTCACGCCCAGGATGGCCACGACGGCCCAGCCGGCCAGGGCGCACACCCACCACGGGAGTGAAAACCCGAACGTGGTGGCGAGGAAATCGGCGAGCGCGAACCCGAACATCCCGTAGATGCCGATCTGCATGGCGTTGTAGCTGATCAGCGCCACCCACGCGGCACCGATCCCTGCGGGCTTGCCCAGGCCGCGGGCCACATAGGCGTAGAACGCGCCGGCGTTGCTCACGTGCTGGCTCATGGCCGTGTACCCCACGGCGAAGACCAGCAGGACGACGCCCAGCACGACGAAGGACAGCGGGATGCCCAGCACGCCGGTGACCGCGTAGTTGCTGGTGACTCCCCCGGCGACGACCGTCAGCGGCGCGGAAGCGGCGATGATCATGAAGACCAGCGCGGGCACCCCGAGAGTGCGTTTGCCGAGGCTCGGGGCCGTGGTGATGTGTGAATCGGTGGATGAAGCCATGGGAAGTTCCTCCTTGTAGCGTCTTTCCTACCAGTTTGCTTTCCAGTCGGGTGTTGGGGCTTGGCTTTGCGTGAGCGCTCCTTGGCAAACAGTGCAATCTTGCCCTCGGACCCCGCCCGGCTGTCGTGTCGAAACTAGAATTGGGCCTTGAACGCCGAGGGCGAGATCCCGTACGCCGCACGAAAGACCCTGCTGAAATGCGCTGCATCGGGAAAACCCCAGCGGGAGCCAACCGCTCCCACGGGGACGTGGCGTTGGAGGGGATCTTCCAGGTCTCGTCGGCATTGCTCGAGCCTTCGGGTGCGAATCCATTCGGCGACGGTGTGCCCCGACTCGGCGAAAATCTTGTGCAGGCTGCGCAAGGACACGAAATGCGACTCGGCTACGGAGCCCGGGCACAATTCGGGATCGGCGAGATGCTCGTTGATGTAGGCCTGTATGGCCAGGAGCTGTCGGTGTTGGCCGTCGGCTGCCGGGTCGTCGTGGTCGTGGAGTTCGGCCGCGAGCAAGGTGCCCAACAGGTCAATGGCGTTTGCGGCCAGCCGATGCCCCACGGGATCCCGAAGCTGCGGAAGCAGGCCCGCCAGTTGCCCCAGGAATGGCGTGACGGCCCGGCCCAGGGGATGTTCTGTTCCGATGGCAGTGGCCGTCATCTCCCGGATTTTGGCCACCGGCAGTCCCAACTGGTGCTGGGGAAACATGAGGACGAGGGTCTTGAAGTCCTCCTCGAACATCAGCGTGTAGGGGCGCTGCGTGTCGTAGATGGCCAGTTCGCCGGGTCGCAGCAGGGTTTCCCGACCGTCCTGCAGCAGCATTCCATGCCCGCTGAGCTGCAGGTTGAGCTTGAAGTGCGGCGCGTCGCCTGCGGCCAGCTGGTTTTCTGTGCGGCGCACCGCGTGGGCAGTGGCCTCGACCTGCATGACGCCCACGGAGCCGAATTGGCTGCCGGCGATGCTTCCGGCAAAGGCTCCCGCACGCACCGGTTCCGAATGCAGCGGAACGAAGGCACTGGACACGAGCGACTTCCATGCTTCGAAGGAATCAACGTGTTGCATCTGGTACATGAGCGAGAGACCTTTCCCCAATTGCGGTGATGTCCCTCGGCATGAACGGCTCCAAGGGAAGTGAACGACATCACATTCCAGTCAATGTACGCGCAACAGCCCCTAAAGTCACGTTTTTTCTCTGACTGTAGGTTTTAAATCCAGGTGTCGGGTCGGCCCGCCTTCAACAGCTCCAGATATTGATCCAATTGGGCGCGCAGTTGCGCCGGGTCGTTGAACCCCGCATCCAGCACGGCCGCCACCTGGGCGCCCAGAAGGAAGGTCAGCAGCGATTCAGCCGCGGCGTCGGTGCGGACCTCCTGGCGCAGCGCACCCTGGCTTGCCGCCTCGGCGAGCCACTCCCTGATCCAGCTCCGCCATTGGAGCATGGCCTCGTCATTGAGTGCGGAAAATTCGGGGTCGTGGATGGCCGCCTGCCAAAACGGGATCACGACCCGGGCCTCGTCGAGCCGGTCCTCATCCAGTGGAAGGACCTCCAGGGCAAATGCGTGCAGGGCCCCCAGCCCGCTCAAGCCCCGAATGGAAGATTCGACCCGGGCGTTGGTGCGGCCGAAGACATGGGTGAAGGTTGCGCGGACCAGGCTGGCCCGCGTGGGAAAGTACGGCTTCAGCGCCCCGTTGGCAAAGCCGGCCTCGGCCGCCACGTCGCGCAGGGTCACCCCGTCAAAGCCGCGGTGGGCAATGACCCTCCAGGTGACCTCGACAAGCTCGAGGCGGCGGGCGTCATGATCAACAATCTTTGGCATGCCACCCATCCTACGGATTCCCCCATCCCCTGCCGCACGGTGCACCGCCCGGGACCACCCCCTTGCCATGCCCGACAAACGCGGTTATTCTCTACAAGCAGAGAATAAAAACGTGGTGCAGGTCACCGGCACCGGTAATGCACGTCTCGTTCGTCCCCACCCCCGAAAGGGCAACGCCATGAACCTCAGCAACGCCATCGACCAAGACACCCGCCTCGGAGCCTATGCCCTTGCCGCCGAAGCGGAAATCGCACAGGTGCGCACCATCCTGGCCGAAAACGGCCACTTCCCGGAATCGGCCCGCGTTGCCTACCTGGGACTCGAGGATCCTCGCCGGGACGCAACGGAGACCGATCGCCGCTTCCGGGTCTTCCTCCTCGATGTCGGCGGCAACCGCCCCAAGGACATCGTGGTTTCCGTGACCCGCGGCGAGGTGGAAAGCGTCATCGAGCTGGACACAGCCACCAGCGGCGAGCTGCCGGTGCTGGAGGAGGAATTCGAGGTCGTCGAGCAATTGCTGGCACAGGACCCGCGCTGGCTCGAGGCCCTGGCCAAGCGGAACCTCGACGTGGACAAGGTGCGCGTCGCCCCGCTCTCTGCAGGTGTGTTCGAGTACCCGGAGGAATCGGGCCGCCGCATCCTGCGCGGACTGGCCTTCGTGCAGGACCACCCGGAAGACTCGGCCTGGGCCCACCCGGTCGACGGACTCGTCGGCTACGTGGATGTGGGAAACCGCAGCGTGGACCAGGTCATCGACCTGGGCGTCGTCCCGATCCCAGCCGAACACGGCAACTACACCGACCCCGAATTGACCGGCCCGCTGCGCACCACGCAGAAGCCGATCTCCATCACGCAACCCGAGGGCCCCAGCTTTGCCGTCACCGGAGGCAACCACGTCGAGTGGGAAAAATGGAGCCTGGATGTGGGTTTCGATGTGCGTGAGGGTTTGGTGCTGCACAATATTTCCTTCTTGGACAAGGGTGCACCGCGGCGCATCCTCAACCGCGCCTCGATCGCCGAGATGGTGGTCCCCTATGGCGATCCCTCCCCGGTGCGCAGCTGGCAGAACTACTTCGACACCGGCGAATACCTGGTGGGCCAGTTCGCCAACTCGCTCGAGCTGGGCTGCGACTGCCTGGGCGAGATCCACTATATTTCCCCGGTGGTCTCCAACGCCCGCGGCGAGGCACGCACCATCCGCAACGGCATCTGCATGCACGAGGAAGACTATTCGATCCTGGCCAAGCACTCGGATCTGTGGAGCGGCATCAACTACACCCGCCGCAACCGCCGCCTGGTGATCTCCTTCTTCACCACCATCGGCAACTACGACTACGGTTTCTACTGGTACCTCTACCTTGACGGCACCATCGAGTTCGAGGCCAAGGCCACCGGCATCGTGTTCACCAGTGCGCTTCCGGACGGGGAAACGCCCTACGCCTCCGAGCTGGCCCCGGGGCTCGGCGCCCCCTACCACCAGCACCTCTTCGGAGCACGACTGGACTTCGCCCTCGACGGCGGCCCCGGCCGCGTCGAGGAAGAGGACGTGGTTCGTGTGCCCACCGGACCGGAGAACCTGCGGGGCAATGCGTTCTCGCGCCAGCGCACGGTGCTGGCCCGCGAGTCCGAAGCGATCCGCGACGCGGACAACGCCAAGGGCCGCACCTGGGTGGTCTCCAACCCGGAATCGAAAAACCGCCTGGGCCACCCGGTGGGCTACAAGCTGCACCCGCAGGGCAATCCCACCCTCCTGGCCGACGAGGGATCCTCGATCCACCGCCGCGCCACCTTTGCCGCCAAGGCCCTGTGGGTCACCCCGGCCACCGAGGACCAGCGCTACCCGACCGGCGACTTCGTGAACCAGCATGCCGGTGGTGCCGGGCTGCCCGAATGGGTCAAGGCCGACCGCAGCATCGACGGCGAGGAGATCGTCCTGTGGCACACCTTCGGGCTCACACACTTCCCGCGCCCGGAGGACTGGCCCATCATGCCGGTGGACACCGTGGGCTTCAAGCTGCGTCCCGAGGGCTTCTTCGACCGCTCGCCGGTCCTGGATGTCCCGGCTCCGGCCACCGGCAAGTCCTGCCACTCCTAGGCGGCCTGCCATGACCACGAATCTTGCCGGCACCCCCGCCGCGTGGTCCGTGCCGCGGATCGGTGCGACCGTGCTGACCCGGGTGCCGGGGACAGTGGTCTACGCGCGGATCGTTGCCATCCTGGCGGCGGGTCTGGGCCTGGTCCATGTGTGGGTCATGGTCGCGTTTCCCCACGGGCCGTGGGTGGGCGCCGTTTTGGGCGCCATGGTGTTGCTGTGCCTCAAGTGCGCGCACCGGTCCTGGGGACACCCGGCGGCCTTGGTCGAATTGCTGGCCATGTCCGCCCTCATGGCCCTGGCGCACACCTTCATGGCCCTGGGCGTCCACGAACACCGGCACGGCGGCGAGGGCCCGGTCGCGACCGCCGGCGCCGGCTCCGGCGCAATGCTGGGCATCGCCGTGGCCGAGCTGTCGCTGGTCATGCTCTGCGGGATCGGCATGCGGCTGGCCGCCCACCGTTCCGCGGAGGGCACCGGCGGCACCGGCCGCTAAACCGCAGTCGCCGCTTCGCCGCCGCGGCGGGGTTTTGGGATACTTCCCGGTTCCCTGCCGCGGTGGCCCGGCGCTCAGCGCACCAGCCGCGCGGCGATCCCGCCCAGCAGCAGATCCAGGGCGAACCGGTAGTTCTCCTCGTCCTGGACCGCTGCCATCGCTTCCACCGAGCCGGTCCCCAGGGGGTACTTCCCCTCGGGTTCCTGGGCGTAGCTGCGCACCCAGGCCTCGTCGTCCTGCGCGGACTTCTCGCCCAGAAGCAGCAGGCCGGCACTGAATCCGGTCCAGGCCAGCACGAAGTCCCCGCACGCCCGGTACACCAGTGCCGCTTCGCGTTTCCCGAATCCCGCCTGGCGCAGCGCCGCGAGCATCGCCTCGATGAATTCACGCTCGCCCTCCTGGCGCGTCACCCGCAATGCGGCAAGCGTGGCGACCTGGGGGTAGTGCAGGAAGCTTGCCCGGATCCGCAGCATCAGCTCCCGCACCGAGGCCTCCCAGCCCGCGCCCGGGCCGTAGCCGTCCATGCCCCTGGCGATCACCCGGTCGGCGAGCGCCAGCAGCAACTCGTCCTTGTCGGCGAAGTGGCGGTACAGAGCGGTGGGATCGGCTCCGAGTTCCTTGCCGATCTTCCGGAAGGAGAGCGCATCGGGTTCGGTCCCGGCTGCAAGCCCCAAACAGGCCTCGAGGATAACCTCCCGAGTCAGGCCCTGGGCGCGGCGGCGCGGGGCGGATGCCTTGTCCACTGGCTTGTCGATATCCATCGGCGGGTGTCGCTCCCTCTTGTCTCGCACTAAAGTCAACAGTGTTGACTTTAGGCCATGGGTGCGATTTTATGAAGTGGATCACTTCTTCAGGGTCGCAGGCAATTGCTGCGCACCTCCACGGCGAAAGGGCGGCAGTGAGCGAGACCTGGCTTTTCCACTCGGGCACCATCTTCGATGGCCACAACGTCATGGCCGCCGGCAGCGCGCTCGCCGTGCGCAACGGCCGGGTCCTGGCTGTGGGCCCCGAGGCGCAGGTCCGCCGCGCGCTTCCGAACCCGGACCACGAGGTTTCCCTGGCCGGCCGTGCGCTGTCCCCCGGTTTCACCGACGCACACGTCCATGCCCTGATGGGCGGCGTGGAGTCCCTGGCCTGCGACCTCACCGGTGCCGACGGCCCGGACGAAACCCTGGCAGCCATCGCTTCCTTTGCCGCAACCCACACCGGCGGCTGGCTCACCGGCGGCGGCTGGACCATGAGCGACTTCCCCGGCGGCACCCCCACCGCCGCAATGCTGGACCCAGCCACCGGCGCGATCCCCACTTACTTGATCAACCGCGACCACCATGGCGCCTGGGTCAATTCCGCGGCACTGCAGCTTGCAGGGATCACCGCGCAAACGGCGGACCCGGCGGACGGGCGGATCGAGCGCGACGCGCAGGGACATCCGACCGGAACCCTGCACGAGGGCGCCATGGACCTGGTCAACGCCCTGGTCCCCGCCCCCGAGGCAGCCACCCTGCGCGCGGGGCTGCTGGCCGGCCAGCGGAACCTGCACTCCTTCGGGATCACCGGATGGCAGGAAGCGATCCTGGGCAACTACGCCGGATACACGGACGGGTCCGGTATCTACCGCGGGCTGTTGGCCGAGGGCCTGCTCACCGGGCAGGCCGCGGGCGCGCTCTGGGTTCCCCGCGAGACCACCCTCGCCTCGGTGCCCGCCCTGGTCCAGGATTTCCTGGCCCGCCGGAAGGAAAACGCCGCCGCCGGGTTCCGCACGACCACCGCGAAGATCATGGTCGACGGGGTCGCGGAGAACCGGACCGCCGCCATGCTCGATCCCTACCTGCGTGCCTGCGATTGCGCCCCCGACTCCCCGGGCGACACCGGGCTGCGCTACCTCTCCGCCGAGGTGCTCACCGCGGTTGCCGTGGCGCTGGACGCCGCCGGGTTCGACCTGCACCTGCACGTCATCGGCGACGGGGCCGCCCGTCTGGGACTGGATGCACTCGAGGCAGCCCGCGCGGCCAACGGCGCCACCGGCGGACGCCACCACCTCGCCCACCTGCAGGTCATCCACCCCGACGACGTGGCACGGTTCGGGGCCCTGGGCCTGAGCATCAACGCCCAGGCGCTCTGGGCGTGCAACGACGAGCAGATGCTGGAGCTGACCAACCCGATCCTGGGCGCGGAACGCGCCGGCTGGCAGTATCCCTTCCGCTCCCTGATCGACGCCGGGGCGCACCTGGTGATGGGATCGGACTGGCCGGTTTCCACGCCCGACCCGTTCGCAGCCATCCACGTCGCGGTCAACCGCACCGAGCCCGGCCACCCCCAGGGCGCACCGCTGGTCCCGGAGCAGGCCATCACGGTGCTGGAGGCCATGCGCGGCTACACCTCCGGCAGCGCCTGGGTGAACCGCGACCACGAAGGCGGAAACCTCCGACCCGGGGCACGGGCCGACCTGGTGCTGCTGGATGCCGATCCATTCTCCATCCCCTCCCGCGACCTGCACCGGGTGGGGGTGGAACTCACCCTCGCCTCTGGGCACGCGGTCTTCACCCGGGCCACCGCGGGCGTCTAGGGGCACCGATTCGGCTCCAGTCCTCCCCCGCACGCATTTTCTGCACGAACACCCGTTCACTTCGTCCATGCAAGGAACCTCCATGAGCAGCACTCCTGCCACTTCCACCGGCACCCACGTCTCCTTTGACCGCATCGAGGCGGCCGTTTCCGGGTCCGCCATCGACGCGGCTCTGTCCGGCACCGACTACTCCCCCTACTGGCTGCAGCACCCCGACCGCCCGGCCCCGCTTCCGGCGTTGGAAGGCCGCGTGTCCACCGATCTGCTGGTCGTCGGCGGCGGCTACTCCGGGTTGTGGACCGCGTTGCTGGCCAAGGAAGCGGACCCTGCCCGCGATGTCACCCTGATCGAATCCGAGACCATCGGCTGGGCCGCCTCCGGGCGCAACGGCGGTTTCTGCGAGGCATCGCTGGTGCACGGGGAATCCAACGGCGAAAAGCACCTGCCCAGGGAAAACAAGCGGCTCACCGAGCTCGGCGCCGAAAACCTCGCCGGCATCGTGGAAACCATCCAGAGGTACAACATCGACTGCGACCTGTCCCCCAGCGGCGTGCTGAACGTCGCCACCGAACAACACCAGGTGTCCTGGCTCCAGGAGGAGGCGGCGGCCAACCCCGAGGTGCCCTTCATGGATGCACAGGAGGTCAGGAGCCACATCAACTCGCCGATCTTCGAGGGCGGAAACTGGGATAAGCACACCACCGTGCTGGTGCACCCGGCCAAGCTCGCCTGGGGCCTGCGCCGGGTCTGCCTGGAGAAGGGCGTGAAGATCTTCGAGCACACCAAGGGCGAGGAACTTTCCTCCACCCCCGAATCGATCGGGGTGCGCACCGGAGCGGGGCACATCACCGCCGCGCGGGTCGCCCTGGCCACCAACGTCTTCCCCTCGTTGCTCAAGCGCCACCGGATGCACACCATCCCGGTGTACGACTACGCCCTGATGACCGAGCCGCTGACCGATCAGCAGCGTGCGGCCATCGGCTGGGAGGAAGGCATGGGCCTGGCCGACCTGAACAACCGCTTCCACTACTCCCGTCCCACCGTGGATGCGAACGGCGGCTGGCGCATCCTCTTTGGCGGCTACGACGCCGTCTACCACTACGGGCGGGGCGTCAAGCACCAATACGACACCCACCACGAGACCTTCCGGAAGCTCGCCGCGCACTTCGTGGGCACCTTCCCGCAGCTGGAGGGCATCAGGTTCTCCCACGCCTGGGGCGGGGCCATCGACACCTGCAGCCGCTTCTTCGCCTTCTTCGACACCTCCCACGGCGGACGCGTCGCCTACTGCGCCGGGTACACCGGACTGGGCGTGGGCGCCACGCGCTTCGGGGCACGGGTCATGCTCGATCTGCTCTCGGGCGCCAATACGGAACTGACCGAACTGGAAATGGTCAGGACGAAGCCGCTGCCCTTCCCCCCGGAACCGGTGGCCTGGCTGGGCGTCAAATTGATGACCAACGGCCTGGTCAAGGCCGACCGGAACGAGGGCAGGCGCGGCCCGTTCCTCAAGGCCATGGACCGACTCGGAATGGGGTTCGACTCGTGAGCACCCCCGACTTCCCGCACCTGTTGGGCGGCCAGGCCCTGCGCGTGAACCGCGTGCCCATGGACCACGAACCGGTGGCCCCCTCTCAGGCGGCCGACGAAACCACCACCACCGCGCTGGTGGAACTCGGCACCCTGGCCGGGACCGAATTCGGGATCTGGGAGATGGCCGCCGGCTCCATGTACGACGTGGAAGCCGAGGAAATCTTCGTTGTCACCGCCGGGCACGGCACCGTGGTCATCGCCCCCTTCGAGGGCCACCCCGCCCGCACCGCCGACCTTGTGCCGGGAACCATCATGCGCCTGAGCGCGGGAATGCAGACCACCTGGACCGTCACCGAGCCGCTTCGCAAGATCTACTTCACCCCCACCCACACCACCGGGAGCAATCCATGAGCACCACCAGCCAGGGCAACCAATACATCAACGGCTCCTACCGCGTGGGTTCGGGCCCCGCCACCGAACGCATCAACCCCGCCACCGGGGCGGTCGACTCGGTCATCGATTATGCCGGGCCCCGGGATGTCGAGGACGCGGTGGCCGCCGCCGCGGCCGCCTTCACCACCTGGTCGCGACTGACCCCCGGCGCCCGCTCCGACTTCCTGCTGGCCTTCGCCACCGAGCTTGCCTCCCGGGCCGGGCAGCTCGCCGCCCTGGAAACAGCCCAGACCGGCAAGTCCACGCGCATGTCCACCGAGTTCGACGTGCCCGGCACCATCGACAACGTGAACTTCTTTGCCGGGGCCGCACGCAACCTGCAGGGGGCCGCCGCCGGGGACTACGCCGGAAACTCCACCTCGATGATCCGCCGCGAGGCCATCGGCGTGATCGGCTCCATCGCCCCGTGGAACTACCCGCTGCAGATGGCGGCCTGGAAGATCCTTCCGGCGATCGCGGCCGGCAACACCATCGTGCTCAAGCCCAGCGAACTGACCCCGGCAACCTCGCTCGTCTTCGCCGAGGCGGCCACCGCCGCTGGCATCCCCGACGGGGTCATCAACATCGTCACGGGGTCCGGCCGCGAGGTCGGCGAGGCCCTGCTCCGCCACCCGCAGGTGGCCATGTGCTCCTTCACCGGTTCCACGGCCGTGGGCCGGCGCATCATGGAAATGGCAGCCGAGACCGGAAAGCGCGTGCACCTGGAACTTGGCGGCAAGGCGCCGCTGGTCGTCTTTGCCGACGCCGACGTGGAGGCCGCGGCCCACGGCGCCGTGGCCGGTTCCACCATCAACGCCGGCCAGGACTGCACCGCCGCGACCCGCGCCTATGTGCATTCCTCGCTGTTCGGGAAATTCACCGCACGGGTGGCCGAGCTCATGGACCAGATGGTGGTGGGCGATCCCACCGACCCGGACACCGACATGGGCTCGCTGATCTCCTTTGCCCACCGCGACAAGGTCGCCTCCATGGTCCAGCGCGCGCGGGACTCCGGTGCCAGCGTGCTGGCCGGCGGGCTGGCCCCGGAGCTGCCCGGGGCGTTCTACCGCCCCACGCTCATCACCGGTGCCGCACAGGATTCCGAGATCGTCCAGGACGAGGTCTTCGGTCCCGTGCTGGTCGCGCTGCCCTTCGACACCGAGGACGAGGCCATCGCCCTGGCCAACGACACCCCGTACGGGCTGGCCGCCTCCGCCTGGACCAGCAACGTGAACCTGGCCATGCGTGCCGCGGCCCGGATCCAGGCCGGCTGCGTGTGGATCAACGAGCACATCCCGATCGTCTCGGAAATGCCGCACGGCGGGTACAAGGCCTCGGGCTTCGGCAAGGACATGAGTTCCTACTCCTTCGAGGAATACACCAACGTCAAGCACGTGCTGATCTCCCACGACACCGACGTGCACAAGGCCTGGCAGGACACCGTCTTCAAGCAGCGCTAGGTCCCCGACACCGGCAAGCGCCCGCTGCCGTAGTGTCGAGACATGGAATTCATCAGGTACCAGGGCACCGCCCCGAACCGGCATGGCCGGTTTCCCGGTGTGTTTGCGCTGGCGAACGGGCTGGCCTCCGCCGGAAGGCTCGACCCTGCCGACGTGGCCTGGCACCGCACCGCCAACGCCGCGGCCAACGCGCTGTATGCGGATCCGACCAGTGCGTCTCCGGAATGCTATGCGCTGCCGGGCGCATGCTCGTGGTTCAAGGTTTCGGCAACGCACCTGCTGGAAATGACCCGGGAATACCTTCAACTGCTGGACAGGCACCATGTCGGGTGGATCGAGCTGCGTTCAACCAGCCCCGGGACGATCACGCACGAGGACGACGTGCAGGTCGTCGCGGTTCCCGGGGACGCCCTGTAGCACCGGGACCGGCCCCGAAACCTTGGCCCCGCGCTAGTTGTCTCCGACGTTCCTTCGGGCGAGAATCGCGCCGTGGGGCCGGTGGCCCGGGTCTGTCCGCGTGCGGACCCCATGCACGGTGAATCCGGCGTCCTTGAGTTCGCCGGACAGTTCGCCCACCGGCCACCGGTAGGCCCCCACGACCTGGTGGTCGAAGGCCTCGAGGCGCGGGCCCTCGAAGAACCCGGTCACGAGGTAGCCGCCGGGCCTGAGGCAGCGGGCGAATTCGCGCAGGATCCTGCCCAGGTCCGCGGGATCGGTGTGGATGATCGAGTACCAGGACAGGATCCCGCCGACCGATCCGTCCGGCACCTGGAGGTCCTCGAGGGTGCCTTCCCGGAAAGGCACCCGCGGGAAGCGTTGCCGCGCACGCTCGACGAAGACCGGGGAAAGATCCACCCCCACGACCTCGGCACCGTGTTCCTGCAGGAAATTGGTCCACTGGCCGGGCCCGCAACCGGCATCCAGGATCAACCCTTCGGCAAGCTGCGCCATCTCGAGCACCAGTTCACGGTCATCCCGATGGACATGATCCATCGAGCCCACGGCCTGGATGTATTCATCGGCGCGCCGGGAGTAGGCATCGCGCACGCGGGTTCTCGACATGGGCTCGATTCTAGCCGGGCACACCATGGCACTGTGCGCTCCAAATCCGTGTTCCGGGACCGGCTCCGTTGACGCCGCCGGCGGGCACAAACGCCAGTTGTTCTTCTCGAATCGCTACACTGTTCCCTTGGGCAATACTTGGGGACACAAGGCCTTCCAACCGATCTGGAGCTGAACTTTCATGGGTGGACACCACCACGGCGACGTGCTCGTCGACCCCGCCAGGCGCCGCCGCGCCAACCTCATCCTGTGGATCCTGCTGGCCCCGGTCGGGGTCCTGGCCTTCGTGGCGACCCTGGTGCTCTGGCCCAGCGGCGGCATCACCCAGGCTCCCCTGGGCGACGTCTTTGACACCGCGAACGGCGTGGAGCTCTCCACCGGCACCGTCACCCGGACCGTGAGCGAAACCTGTCCCTCCACCCAGGGCCTGGACGAGGTCGGCGGCAAGGAGCTGCTGTGCGATGTTTCCTACGTCGCCCCCGAGGCCGGCGGCGCATCCTTCGCCTTGGAGGTGCCCCCGGAAACCACCCAGTCCCGGCCCCTGGTGGCAGGGGACAAGATCAAGTACCTCGACCTGTCGCACACCACCGATTCCTCGGCACCCTACGTCTTCGTTGACTTCGTGCGTTCGACCCCGCTGGCCCTGCTCGGAATCATCTACGCGGTGGTTGTCTGCCTGGTCGCGCGTTGGCGCGGGCTGCGTGCCCTGGCCGGGCTTGTTGGCGGGCTGGCCTTCATCGTCGGCTTCATGATCCCGGCACTGCTGGAGGGCGAGTCCCCGATGCTGGTCGGGCTGACCACCTCCACCGTCGTCATGTTTGCCGCCCTGTATTTTGCCCACGGTTTCTCGGCCAGAACCTCCACGGCCCTGCTCGGGACACTGTTCGGGCTGGGAGTCACCGCGGCGATAGCCGTCTGGGCCACCGATGCGGCGGCGCTGACCGGGGCCACGGACGACGCGGCGCTGACGCTGAGCACGGTGGTGCCGCAGTTGAGCCTGTCCGGGTTGCTGCTGTGCGGACTGCTCATTGCCGGCATGGGCGTGCTCAACGACGTGACCATCACCCAGTCCTCCGCGGTGTGGGAGCTGGCGGAGATCGCACCGCACTCCACCGCCCGGCAGCTTTTCGCCTCGGGCATGCGCATCGGCAGGGACCACATCGCCTCGACCGTCTACACCATCGCCTTCGCCTACGCGGGTGCGGCCCTTCCCATCCTGGTGCTGGTCAGCCTGTACGACAGGCCCCTGATCGACACCCTCACCACGGGGCAGATGGCCGAGGAGGTCATCCGCATCCTGGTGGGTTCGATCGGCCTGGTCCTGGCCATCCCGGTTACCACCGCGATAGCGGTGGCCGTCGTCAAGGCGACAGGCTCGGGTGCCGCTCCGGCAGAAGCCGCCTCCCGGCCAACCGGACGGCGGGCCCTGGTGCTGCAGCCGTCGGCACCGGTTACGCCCCGGCAGGACGGAGTCGCGGTGGATGCGGGCCCGCACCCCGGCGTCTAATGCGAATCGTTCTTGTTTAAGATAGGCTGGGAAACCGAACGCATCATCCCTTCACCCGACACAAGGACCTTCCCGCCCCATGAATCGCCGTACCCGCACCCTGCTTCCCTTGGCCCTTGCCGGAACCCTCGCACTGGCCGCCTGTGGCGGCAACGCCGCCGGAGACGAGCCGGCCCCCGGTAGCGAGAAGCTCAAGGTGGTCACCAGCACCACCGTGTACGCCAACCTCGTGGAAAAGATCGGCGGCGACGCGGTGCAGGCCACCGCCCTCATCGACTCGGTGTCCCAGGACCCGCACTCCTACGAGGCGACCTCGCGTGACAAGCTCGCGATGTCCAAGGCCCAGCTGGTGGTCGCCAACGGCGGCGGATACGACGCCTTCATGGACGTGCTGGCCAAGGACCTGGACCTTCCCGCGACCACCGTCATCAGCGCGGTGGACACCTCCCCGGTGGCCGATGAGGGCGAAGCCGCCGACGAACACGACGACCACGCGGGCGAAACCGCCGAGGAACACGCTGACCACGCGGGCGAAACCGCCGAGGACCACGCTGACCACGCGGGCGAAACCGCCGAGGACCACGCCGGCCACGACCACGCCGCCTTCAACGAGCACGTCTGGTACGACCTCGAATCCATGCGCCTGCTCTCCGACGAGATCGCCGCCCGCCTGTCCACCCTCGACCCGGCGAAGGCCTCGACCTTCACCGCGAACGCGGCGGGGCTGACCACCGAGATCCAGGGCCTGGAAGCCAAGGTCGCAACCCTGCGCGGCTCGCTGGAAGCCAAGCACTTCGCCATGACCGAACCGGTGCCCTTCCACCTGCTTGAGGACCTGGGGATGGAGGACGCCACCCCCGAGGGCCTGAGCGAATCCATCGAGGGCGGCAGCGAGGTCTCCCCGCAGGCCTTCAACGAGATGGGCACCTTGTTCGACAACGGCTCCATCGACGTGCTGGCCTACAACACCCAGACCGAAAGCCCGCAGACCGAACGCATCCGCGCGCTGGCCGACGCCGCCAACGTCGAGGTCATCGACTTCACCGAGACGCTGCCGCCGAACACCGACTACGTCTCCTGGATGGACGCCAACATCCGGGCCATGGAGGCACTGGCCAAGTAGCCTTGCCTCCCGCCGGGCAGCAAAAAGGTCCGTGGGGCGCGAACCGGTGGTTCGCGCCCCACGGACCTTGCCGTTTCCCGCCTGCCGTCAGCTCGCCGGCTCGGCGGTGTTGTTGGGCCAGCGCAGCAGCGCGGCAATGCCCACGCCCTCGGGCAGCACTCCCTCGGGTACATAGCGGATGGTGGCATCGGTCAACGCCGTGGCACGCAGGAGCACCTCGGGGGCCGGCCAGGACCCGATGACCGATTCGGAATGTTCCTCGGAGTCCTCGCCGCACAGCCACGGGTCGGCATCCAGGGCCATGAGCGTCTCATCGTCCTGGTACTGGCCCACCAGCACCGTGTCGGCCTGGGCCTGCTGCAGCGCGGCCACGACCTCGTCGAAGCCCAGGGCCAGTTCCGTGCGGCCGTTGCCGCTGCGGTTTGCCACCCGTTCCGAGAGGTCCTGGACGTCCCGGCCCAGAACCTCGTCGACCTGCTCCTGCACCGCAGCTGCGAACGCGGCCTGGTCGGCGCCTCCGGTGCGCGTGTGCTGCTCGAGGATGCTGGTGATCGGCTTGTGCGCCGGGGCCAGCTTGCCGGCCACCAGCTCGCGGGCCTTGATGTCGCCTGCCAGCACGATCAGCTTCACATAGTTTTCCCGCGCCAGCTCGTCGATCTGCTTGGCCAGCTCGTCGGCGTTGCGCCGCCAGATCTCCTCGGTGTTGGAACGGTTCTTGGGTTCGTCGTAGCGGCCCGGAACCTTCCGGGCGTGGTGTGCCTCCTCCGGGTCCCCGGTGACGCCGCGGGACTCGCCGACGCCTTGGACCGAGGAATGGTAGAGCCGCACCTCGCCGCCGTCCTTGCTGGCCTCGGCCACCAGGTAGGGAAATTGCCCGCCGCGGGCGCGGGCCAGGGCGACCAGGTTGGGGAACGGGCCGCAGTCGACGTCCGCGGCCTCGACCTTCAGTCCGTCAATGAGCTCGTCGAGAACTACCTCCCCGTTGTTCACCGCGACGAAGCGTGCCACCGGGGATGCATGGCCCTGCGCCGGCAGCAGCGCCTCGGCCAGGGCGGCAATGTCGGCCTCCGAGGCCTGCTGCGAAGCGAGCAGCTTGCCCACGACCTCGGGCAGTGCGTCAACTGCTTCCTGCGCGGCGGTTGTTCCAAGCGAAACGTCTACGAGGGCGGTACACCATTGGCCCTCTCGACGGTAGAGCGAGGCGTCGATTCCTGTGGAACCTGCGCGTGATGCCATGGGGGAGCTCCTTCCCACGCGGGGAAGCCCGCGTGCCGATTCGAACCGTCTGCTCACCGTAGCACCGCTGGAGGTCCCGCCGAAAGGGTCTGCCCAGAAGGGCTCCCAGCCGGTACGATGATCTCATCCGTGCCCTGCGGCCCCGGCATGTAGGCCCGAATGAAACGGCACGTCGGGGCCCTTTTACCGGGCTTTTCCTAGAGCCCCAGCACGCTGGTGGCGATCAGGAAGTAGATGATCAGCCCGGCCGCATCCACGAAGGTGGAGATGAACGGGTTGGAGAACACCGCCGGGTCCGCGCGCACCGCCTTGCCCAGCAACGGCATCAGCCCGCCGATGCTCGCGGCCATGGTGCACACCCCCAGCAGCGTGAGCCCGATGACCAGCCCGATGGGCACATCGAAGGCCAGCGCGGCGATGGCGAAGCCCAGGGACCCGAGCAGCAGGCCCAGCAGCGCGCCGACCCGCACCTCGCGCACAAACACCTTGAACACGTCGCGCGGGCGCACGTCCCCCAGCGCCAGGGCGCGGGTGATGGTGGTGGCCGCCTGGTTCCCGGTGTTTCCGCCGGTGCCGATGAGCAGCGGGATGAACAGCGAGAGCACCACCTGGGCCTCGAGGGTCGCCTCGAACGCGCCGATGACCTGGACAGTCAGGGTGGCACCGAGCGCCAGCACCAGCAGCCACACCACCCGGGCCCGCACGATGGCGCGCACCGGGGTCGCCAGGTAGGGGCGGCGCAGCGGCTCGGAACCGCCGGACCGGGCCGCGTCCTCGGACTCGGCATCCTCCAGGATCCGCAGCGCGTCATCTACCGTCAGGATGCCCACGAGGCGTTCCTCGCCGTCAACGATCGGCAGCACCAGGATCTTGGCGTCGGCGCAATAGCGGGCGGCTTCCTCCGCGTCGAGCGTCGCACCCACGCTGATGGGTTTCTTCATGATGTCCTGCACGCGCTCGTCCGGCTCGGCGCGCAGCACATCGCGCAACGACACCACGCCCACCAGGTGCCGGCCCGTGTCCGTGACCAGGATGGTGTAGACGGACTCGGCGTCGTCAAGCTGGGCACGCACCCGCCCCAGGGTCTCCCCCGCGCTCATCTCCGGGTGGGTGATCACGAACTCCGGGCTCATGTAGCGCCCGACCGCGCCCTGCGGGTAGCCCAGCACGGTGCTGGTCAGCGCACGTTCCTTCTCGGTCAGTCCCAGGATCAACCGGTTCGCCACCGCGGCCGGCAGTTCGTCGAGCAGCGCCACCCGGTCATCGGGGCTCATCGCCTCAAAGACCTCGGCAACGTCGGCTTCCTGCAGGCCCGCGACCAGGTCCGCCTGCAAGGAGGCGTCAAGTCGCTCGAAGACCTCCATGGCCCGGTCCTTGGGCAGCGTACGGTAGGCCAGCGCCCGGTCAATGGTGTTCAGGCGTTCAAGTTGTTCCAGCGTCTCGGCGGTCCCCAGGGGGTGGAACACCTTTGATGTCGCGGCAATGTCGTTGGCGGCCAGGGCCTTGGCCAGTTGTTCCGCGCTGAAGTCAAACGAGCTGGTGGGCGTCTTGATCATGATCCGGTTCCCTCCGGTGAAAACACACGCATGCATCGCGCCGGCGCGTGCTTAGCGACGTGTGCCAGGAATGGGTGGTGTGGGCTGGGTGTTGCGCAAAAACACAACCGCGCAGCAAGCGCCTCAATCCCCGGGACGGCCCGCGGTGGCCTCCGGCCGTGATCCGTTCATCGGGGACCTGCAGCCTCGGCGCGGTGCGCGCAAGGGTGCGGGATCCATTCCCCCCTCAGGGCCGGTGCATGGCATCCGGCGGAGGAAGGGAGGATCAGTGCTGGAGGGTCAGGGCTTCCCGAGCACCCAGGTGATGCTCGCGCGGCGTGATAGATCGACTAGGTCCGTCATCCATGCGTGCGGTCACCTCCATCCGTCCTCAGGGCCCGAAAATCCCTGGACGGCCGCCGCATTCCGGGCAAGCCGCACCGGGTCGGGGCGTCCTTCCCATCCTAGGCCACCACCGCTTCGAACGGCCAATGCGGGTCCCGGCCCGGGCTTCCGGACCCCGTGGTCCACCTTCGTCGGTTCAGCCCCGGGGCGTCGCGGAGGTGGGAACCCAGTAGCGCTTGGTCGGCCCGTCGGAGGCCTCGATGATGTTCTCCAGCACTCCCCCGTTGGCCTCGATGGTTCGGGCCGAAGCGAGGTTGTCTTCCCGGCAGGTCACCAGCGCCGCTTCGATGTTGCGCTGTGCCAGCTGTGCCAGGGACAGGCGCAGGATTTGTGTGGCGTAGCCGCGGCGCCGGTGCTCGGGACGCACCGCGTAGCCGATGTTCCCGCCAACCGCCCGCAGGTTCTCGTTGAGTTCGAACCGGATGCAGGTGCGGCCAACCAGTTGCCCGTCGACGAAGGCGCCCCACAGCGCCGAACGCACCCATCCCGGAGGCAGGCCCAGTCCGTCTTCGTGCGCCTGCAATTGCTCCAGGTAGGATTCAAAGCCCCGCCGGGAGGAGTAGCCAAGCAGGAAATCAAAGTCCTCTGCGTCCAGTTCGGTGCGCGCGGCAAGCGCCTCGGGGCCGTCGGCGGCGGTGAAGGGGCGAATCTCAAGCATGGTTCGAACGCTACCAGCCGGACACCGGCACCGGAAAAAGAGCGACGGCCCGGCCGGTGCCGCGTCCCGGAGTCCTCCGGGTCGTGGCACCGGCCGGGCCGCAACAGGCTACCGGCTACGCCGCTAGCATTCGATGACGTTCACGGCCAGGCCGCCCATCGCGGTTTCCTTGTACTTGTCGCTCATGTCCTTGCCGGTCTCGCGCATGGTGATGATGACCTCGTCGAGGGTCACGTGGTGCTGCCCGTCGCCCATCAGCGCCATCTTGGCGGCATTGATGGCCTTGGAAGCGGCGATGGCATTGCGTTCGATGCACGGGATCTGCACGAGTCCGCCGATCGGGTCGCAGGTCAGGCCCAGGTTGTGTTCCATCGCGATTTCCGCGGCGTTTTCCACCTGGTCAACGGTTCCGCCGAGGATTTCGGCCAGCCCGCCGGCGGCCATCGAGGAGGCCGAACCGACCTCGCCCTGGCAGCCGACCTCGGCGCCGGAGATCGAGGCCTGCTCCTTGTAGAGCACGCCGATGGCCGCGGCGGTGAGCATGAAGCGCACGATCACGTCCTCGCGCTCCTCCTGGTTCCAGTACTTGGCACCGGGTGCGTAGTGGGTCGCGTAGAACATCACCGCGGGGATGATGCCGGCCGCCCCGTTGGTCGGGGCGGTGACCACGCGGCCGCCTGAGGCGTTTTCCTCGTTGACGGCCAGGGCAACCAGGTTGACCCATTCCTGCCAGAACACCGGGTCGCGGTCCTTGTCTTCCTTGGCCAGGCGCTTGTGCCACTCGGGAGCTCGGCGGCGGACCTTGAGCCCGCCGGGCAGCACGCCCTCGCGTTCCAGCGAGGCGTTCTTGCAGTCCTCCATGACCTGCCAGATGTGCAGCAGCCCTTCCCGGATCTCTTCCTTGGAGCGGTAGACCTCCTCGTTGGCGGCCATGACCCCGGCGATCGACAGCCCGGTCTCCGCGCAGTGCTCGAGCAGCTTGGCGGCGGTGGTGAACGGGTAGGGCTGCGCGCTGACAGCCTCCTCGAGGTTCGCCGCGAGTTTTTCCTCGGCACCCTCGCGCACGATGAATCCGCCGCCCACCGAGTAATAGGTGTCCTCGGCCAGGACGTTGCCGTCCGCATCCAGGGCTGCCATCTTCATGCCGTTGGTGTGCCGCGGCAGGATGGTCAGCGGGTGCTGGATCATGTCTTCGACCTTGTAGTCGAGTTCCTTGCCGGCGCCCTCGCCCACGGCCTTGCACAGCTGCAGCTTGCCCGTGGCGGCCATGTCTTCCAGGCGCGAGTCCACCTCTTCGGGCAGGATGGCCTCGGGCTCGTAGCCCTCGAGGCCCAGCATGATTGCGGTGAATGTTCCGTGTCCGCGGCCGGTGGCTGCCAGCGAGCCGTAGACATCGACGCGCAGGGTGGCGGTGTTCGCGAGGTGTTCCTCGCGCACCAGCTTGGCGGCGAATGCGTGGGCCGCACGCATGGGTCCCACCGTATGCGAGGACGATGGCCCGATTCCGACGGTGAATAGATCAAAAACGCTGATAGCCACGAGAATACTTCTTTCAAGAGACATTGCTGGGTGGGAGCCGACACGCGGATTGGTGAGGCGCGTCACTGTCGGTGGTGCAGAGACCGCGAGCCCAGGACCTTGTGGATCCCGGGCTCGCGGCGAGGTGGTTGGCGAACCGGGATTATGCCAGTTTTGCCAATTCCGGGTACAGCGGGTGGGCGTTGGCCAGGGCATGCACGCGGTCCTTCAGCGCCGCGAGCGTCGCCTCGTTGTCCGCCTTCGTGCCGGCGATGAGGGTCTCGGCGATGATGTCCGCGACCTCCACGAACGCGGCCTCGGAGAAGCCGCGGGTGGCCAGCGCCGGGGTGCCGATCCGCAACCCGGAAGTGACCATCGGCGGACGCGGGTCGAAGGGGACCGCGTTGCGGTTCACCGTGATCTCCACCTTCGCCAGCAGGTCCTCGCCCTGCTGCCCGTCCAGCTGGGAGTTGCGCAGGTCCACCAGGACCAGGTGCACATCGGTGCCGCCGGTCAGCACGCTGATGCCGACCGCCGCCACGTCCGGTGCGGTGAGGCGCTCGGCCAGGATCTTGGCCCCGGCCAGGGTGCGTTCCTGGCGTTCGCGGAATTCCTCGGTCGCGGCGATCTTGAACGCCACGGCCTTGCCGGCGATCACGTGCTCCAGCGGGCCGCCCTGCTGCCCGGGGAACACCGCGGAGTTGACCTTCTTGGCGATGTCCGCGTCGTTGGTCAGGATGATCCCGCCGCGCGGGCCGGCCAGGGTCTTGTGCGTGGTGGAGGAGACCACGTGGGCGTGCGGCACCGGGTTCGGGTGCAGCCCCGCGGCGACCAGGCCCGCGAAGTGCGCCATGTCCACGAACAGGTACGCCCCGACCTTGTCGGCAATCTCCCGGAAGCGGGCGAAGTCCAGCTGCCGCGGGTAGGCGGACCAGCCGGCCACGATCATCTTCGGCTTATGCTCCAGGGCCAGGGCCTCGACCTTGTCCATGTCCACCACCAGGGTGTCCTCCTCGACCCCGTAGGGGACGATGTTGTAGAGGCGCCCGGAGAAGTTGATCTTCATCCCGTGGGTCAGGTGCCCGCCGTGGGCCAGGTTCAACCCCATGATGGTGTCGCCCGGGCGGATCAGCGCGTGCATCACCGAGGCGTTGGCCTGCGCGCCGGAGTGCGGCTGCACGTTCGCGAACCCGGCACCGAACAGCGCCTTGACCCGCTCCAGGGCCAGGGTCTCCACCACGTCGACCTCCTCGCAGCCGCCGTAGTAGCGCTTGCCCGGGTAGCCCTCGGCGTACTTGTTGGTCAGCACCGAGCCCTGCGCCTGCATCACGGCCAAGGCCGTGTGGTTCTCCGAGGCGATCATCTCCAGGCCGCGCTGCTGGCGGGCCAGCTCCGCGTCGATGCGCTGCGCGATCTCCGGATCAAGCGTCCCGATGTCCTGCGTCAGCGACGCAGGGGCAAGGGATTCGTAAACTGCGGTCACGCTACATCGCCGCCGTTGGCGGAGGCGTAGTCGGCTGCCGAAAGCAGTGGACCTTCCTCGGTGACCTCGACGGTGAACAGCCAGCCGGCGCCGTACGGGTCTTCGTTCAGGATGGCCGGGTTGTCGATGGCTTCCTGGTTGACCTCGACGATGGTGCCGGTGACCGGTGCGTACAGGTCTGAAACCGACTTGGTCGACTCGACCTCGCCGCAGGTTTCGCCGGCGGTGACGGCGTCGCCGACCTCGGGCAGGTCAACGTAGACGACGTCTCCCAGTGCGTCGGCGGCAACCTGGGTGATCCCGACCTTGGTCGGGGTCGAGGCGTCAACCCATTCGTGCTCGGCCGAGTAACGAAGGGATGCGAGAACCTTGCTCATGGGGGTGTTTCCTCTCAAAGAATGTGGGTAAAGAAGTTAAGCCGGTTGATCGGTGGCGGGACGCGTCGCGCCCGCCACCGACAACGTTACTTGGCTCGGGTGTAGAACGGCAGCGCGACGACCTCGAAGGCCTCCGGCTTGCCGCGCAGGTCGACATCGACCTTCGTGCCGATTTCGGCGTACGCCGGCTCGACGTAGGCCAGGGCCACCGGGTAGCCCAGGGTCGGGGACGGCTGGCCGGAGGTGACGGAACCGATCTGGGTGCCGTCAACCGAAACCGGGTAGCCGCCGCGGCCTGCGCGACGGCCCAGGCCCTTGAGGCCCACGAGCACCTTCTTGGCGCCCTCGGCCTTGATGGCCTCCAACGCCTTGCGGCCCGTGAAGTCCTCTTCCTTCTTGAAGGAGACGATGGGGCCCAGGTTGGCCTCGAACGGGTTGCCTTCGAGGGACAGCTCGTTGCCGTACAGCGGCATGCCGGCTTCCAGGCGCAGCGAGTCGCGGCAGGCCAGGCCCGCGGGGATCAGCCCGTGGTTGGCGCCGGCGGCCATGAGCGCGTCCCAGAGGGCGGGTGCCTGGTCGTTGGGCAGGTACAGCTCGAAGCCGTCCTCGCCGGTGTAGCCGGTGCGGGCCAGCAGCACGTCGAAGCCGGCCACGGTGGCCTCGTCCGCCGCGTAGTACTTCATGTCGGTGACAAGGCTCTTGGTGGACTCATCGACCAGTTCGTGCAGGATGGCCTCGGAGGCCGGGCCCTGCACGGCGATCAGCGAGGTGTCCGCCGAGGCGTCGGTGACGACCACGTCGAAGCCCGCGGCGCGTTCGGCCAGCGCCGCGGCAACCACCGGGGCGTTGCCGGCGTTGGGCACCACGAGGAATTTTTCCTCGCCGCGGCGGTAGGTGATCAGGTCGTCGATGATGCCGCCTGCTTCGTTGCAGATCACCGAGTACTTGGCACGGCCCACGGACATCACGGCCATGTTGCCGGCCAGCGCGGAGTTCAGGAACTTCGCCGCCTCGGGTCCCTCGACCCAGACCTCACCCATGTGGGAGAGGTCGAACAGGCCGGCGGTGGCGCGCACGGCCTTGTGCTCGGCCAGTTCCGAACCGTACTTCAGCGGCATGTCCCAGCCGCCGAAGTCAGTGAAGGAGGCGCCGAGTTCCGCATGCTTGGCATGCAGGGAGGTTTTCTTCGGGTCGCTCATCAAGCTACCTTTCGTGAGGTAAATCGAGTGGTCGTGGACTAGTTTTCGAAGGCTTCGGGAGCCGGGCAGGAGCAGATCAGGTTCCTGTCGCCGCCTGCGCCGTCGATGCGTCCCACGGCCGGGAAGTACTTGTCCACGCGCAGCGCACGAACCGGGAAGGCCGCCTGCTCGACGGTGTACTTGCGGTCCCAGGCGGTGTTGACCACTGCGGCCACGGTGTGCGGGGCGTTGCGCAGCGGGGAATCCTCGATCGCGAAGTCCCCGGCGAGCACCTGTTCCATTTCGCCGCGGATGGCGACCATGGCCTCGATGAAGCGCTCGATCTCGGCCAGGTCCTCGGACTCGGTCGGCTCCACCATCAGGGTGCCGGCGACCGGGAAGGACAGGGTCGGGGCGTGGAAGCCGAAGTCGATCAGGCGCTTGGCCACGTCCTCGGCGGTGACGCCGGTCTTGTTGGTCAGCTCGCGGAGGTCAAGGATGCACTCGTGCGCGACCAGGCCCTTGTTGCCGGTGAACAGGATCGGGAAGTGCTCGTTGAGGCGCGAAGCGATGTAGTTCGCCGAGAGGATCGCGGTCTTGGTGGCGTCGGTCAGCCCGTCGCCGCCCATCATCGCGATGTAGGCCCAGGAGATCGGCAGCACGCCGGCGGAGCCGAACATGGTGGCGACCACCGGCACGCCGTCGCGCATCGAGTAGGTGCCCGAGGCATCGCCCGGCAGGAACGGGATCAGGTGCTCGGCCACGCCGATCGGGCCCACGCCCGGTCCGCCGCCGCCGTGCGGGATGCAGAAGGTCTTGTGCAGGTTCAGGTGGCTTACGTCGCCGCCGAACTGGCCCGGCTGCGCGAGGCCCACCAGGGCGTTCATGTTGGCGCCGTCGATGTAGACCTGGCCGCCGGCCGCGTGGACCTTGTCGCAGACCTCGCGCACGTCGGGGTCGTAGACCCCGTGCGTGGACGGGTAGGTGATCATGATGGCCGAGAGAACGTCCTTGTTCGCTTCGATCTTCGCATCCAGGTCGGACGCGTCGATGGATCCGTCCGCGGCGGTCTTGACCACGACGACCTTCATGCCTGCAAGCACGGCGGAGGCGGCGTTGGTGCCGTGTGCCGAGGCGGGGATCAGGCAGACGGTGCGTGCGTCCTCGCCGTTGGACTGGTGGTAGGCGCTGATCGCGAGCAGGCCCGCGTATTCGCCCTGCGAACCGGCGTTGGGCTGGATGGAGACGCCCGCGTAGCCGGTGATGGTTGTCAGGCGGCCCTCAAGGTCGGTGATCAGTTCGCGCCAGCCCTCGGTCTGGTGCTCCGGTGCGTACGGGTGGATGGAGGCGAATTCCGGCCAGGAGATGGATTCCATCTCGGCGGTGGAGTTCAGCTTCATGGTGCACGAGCCCAGCGGGATCATGGTGCGGTCCAGGGCCAGGTCGCGGTCCGAGAGGCGGCGCAGGTAGCGCAACATCTGGGTCTCGGACTTGATGGTGTTGAAGATCGGGTGGGTCAGGTAGTCGCTGGTGCGCTGCACGGCGGCAGGCAGCTCGAAGCCCTCGGCGGCGAAGGACTCGCCCTCAATGCCGAAGACCCCGGCGATCGCGGCAACGTGTGCGCTCGTGGTGGTCTCGTCGGTGGAGATGCCCACGGTGGTGGAGTTGACGCGGCGCAGGTTGATGCCCGCGTCCTCGGCCTTGGAGATGACGATGTCAGCGTTCTCGACGGTCACCTGGACGGTGTCAAAGAACGACTCGGCGGCCAGGCCCAGTCCGGAGCCGGACAGTGCGGTGGCGATGGCGCGGGCGTGGTTGTGGGCACGCTGGGCGATGCGCTTGAGGCCCGCCGGACCGTGGTACACGGCGTACATCGAGGCGGTGATGGCCAGCAGCGCCTGCGCGGTGCAGATGTTGGAGGTGGCCTTCTCGCGGCGGATGTGCTGCTCGCGGGTCTGCAGTGCCAGGCGGTAGGCCGGGGTTCCGACGTCGTCCTTGGACACGCCGACCAGGCGACCGGGCAGCTGGCGCTCCAGGCCGTTGCGCACCGCCATGTAGGCCGCGTGCGGGCCGCCGAAGAACAGCGGGACGCCGAAGCGCTGGGTGTTGCCCACGGCGATGTCGGCGCCCTGGTCGCCCGGTGCGGCGATCAGGGTCAGAGCCAGGATGTCGGCGGCGATGGTGACCATCGCGCCGCGTTCCTTGGCCGCGGCAATGATGCCGGAGTGGTCGATGACGGCGCCGTTGTTGCCCGGCTGCTGCAGCACGATTCCGGAGATCTCGCCCTCGGGCAGGCCCGCGGTCAGGTCGGCGATCTCGACCTCGAAGCCCAGTGCGTCGGCGCGGCCCTGGACCACTGCGACGGTCTGCGGGAAGAGGTTGGCGTCCAGCACGGTCTTGGCGGAGCCCTTGGCCTTGTTGGCGCGGCGCATCAGCAGCACGGCCTCGGCGACGGCGGAGGCCTCGTCAAGCATGGAGGCGTTGGCGATCGGCAGCGCGGTCAGGTCCATGACCATGGTCTGGAAGTTCAGCAGCGCCTCGAGGCGGCCCTGGGAGATTTCCGGCTGGTACGGGGTGTACGCGGTGTACCAGGCCGGGTCCTCGAGCACGTTGCGCAGGATCACCGGCGGGGTGTAGGTGTCGGAGAAACCCTGGCCGATCATCTGGGTCTTCATGACGTTCTTGTTCGACAGTTCGCGCAGCTTGGCCAGGGCCTCGGCCTCGGTCAGGGCGCCTGGCAGGTCAAGGGGTTCGGACTGGCGGATGTCGGCCGGGACGGCCGTGTCGACGAGTTCGTCGAGGGAGGAATAACCAAGCTGCGAAAGCATGGTGTCGATGTCGCTGCCCTGGGGGCCAATATGGCGGGCGACGAACTCAGCGGACGGGGTCACGGTCATGGGGAACTCCATTGGGTCATCGGCGTGCGCGCACACCGAACGAGCTGCAAGTTCCTCCCCGACCCTGTTGCTGTGACCTGAGAGTTTCCGCGACGCACCGGACTTGGTAGTCGGAACGTGCTTGCACCTTCGGTGAGCAGCACCGCCGAAGGGCGATGTTGCTACTTTCCAGAGTTGCCTCTTCGCGGCGGTACGGGGGCCTGAGAGTTTCCCGGGGAGGAATTGCTCCTACGGCGCCCGACCAACTTTCGCTGTACGGGACTCTCCCGCCGCATGTCAGTGGCTGTGCCTCTTTCGAGGCACGACTCCCATCCTACCGGCGAAGCGTGAGCCAAACAACACGGGTCGCCCCGCTTCAGGTCAGAACCGTCTTTTGGGCTCCACAAGAGAGTTTTCGGGCTTTCGCCCGATACTGACCACCCCTGCCGGGACGGCGGTTGCCCTTAGTCCGCCTCCCCTTCGTCGAGCAGGCAGCTGGGCTTGGCCTCGAAGCGTGGTCCGACGTCGATCGAATATGGAATGCCCCACTGGTTGTCATAGCGCACGCGCACGGCACGCAGTGAGGACTCTTGGCTCGCGTCGACGGGTTCAAGCGCCATGATGATCGAATGATCGGTCCGGTCGTCCAGGGTGGCCGGCAGTTCGGTGCGGGAAAGCCACGTGGCCTGCATTTCCGGATCGCCATCGCCCACCGGGTACTCCCATGCACCAAGTTGCACACCGTCGTGCTGGATGCCCGTTCCGGCAAGTGCATAGTTCACCGGTGCCACCAACGTGAGCGCCCGCACCCGGAGCGAACTCCCGGGCTTCACCTCGATCCACGGAGTGGTCAAGACGCCCGGAGCCACCCCGGGGGCCGCGGTGCTGTGACAGGTCAGGTTGCCTTGGCCGTGCCCTGCCACCGGATCCAGCATCCGGTACCCCGCCCAGCCTGCGGTGGCGACCACTGCGACAAGCACTCCGATGGACGCGGCCGTCCGCGGACGGCTCCGGAGGGTGCCCGCATCCTCAGGGGTCAACCTTTCCATCGTGACGCCTCCTTGGCTGGACGGGACCGGCGCTCCGACCTGCGGTGCGGTTGTTCAGCCCATCCTAGGTCCCGCCTCCAATGCGCGCCACGCCGGTAGGGGAACCCGGTTTCGGGCCGCCATGTTCCTTTCGGTTCCGGGAACCCGCGGAGCCATGCCAGGCATCACATTCCGGGCGGTATATAGAGGTTCATGAAGACAAAGACCGACAGGTTCCCCACATCAACCAGGCCATGGGACAGCATGGAAATACGCAGGCTGCCCGTGGCCCGGCGCATGCAGGACCATGCCAGGCCCATCACGAACAGCGTGGCGTAGAGCACCACCGATCGGTTCCCGATGGAGAAGACGCCCCACATCAGCGGGTGGCCGGCCACGAACAAGACCGTCGAGTACAAGGCGATCACCCAGAACGGCCAACAGCGGCCGGCATCCAGGAGCGCACCGCGCCAATACACTTCCTCAAAGACCGGGTTGACCAGTGCAAAAGCCAATACCGAAACGAACACCCCGGGATACTGCGCCACCAAGCCGAGATTGAGTGCAAGGATCCCCGCCAGCGGGAACAGCCCGAGCAGCAGGCCCACGATCCACACCCAGGCCGGGCGCCTGGCACTGCGCCGAAACCAAGCCCGACGCTGCCCTGCGTCGGTGGTCATGGCGAGGACCGCTGCGATGAGGCCCCAGTAGACGGCGGCCACCCACAGCCACGCGGTCCCGGCGTTCATGTCGGCAGCGATGCGCGCGACCAGGTGGCCGACGCCGACGATGGCCAGTGGGCTCACCAGAAGCACCAGGCGCCTCGCTCGCGGACCGGGAAGCCCCCGTCCGGCACGGGCGAGACCGGTTTCGGCAGCCGCTGTGCTTTTTTCGTCTCCAACCATGCCCCAAGCCTCCACAACCATCTGCAAAACTGTCAACCATTGCCCACGTCAGCCAGGCTTTTTCGGCCGCAAGCCCG
This sequence comes from Arthrobacter sp. C2, assembly GCA_024207135.1. Taxonomy (GTDB): domain Bacteria; phylum Actinomycetota; class Actinomycetes; order Actinomycetales; family Micrococcaceae; genus Paeniglutamicibacter. The sequence continues at coordinate 2,033,827 of CP042428.1, forward strand.
CGCCGCCCAGGCGACGGCAACGGCTCTCCCAAAACCTCCGCGAATAAACACTTGACACTTCAATCAAAAGAGGCGTACCGTAGTACTTGAAGCTTCAACCATATGGATTGAGACCACATGAAAAACTTCCTCGCTCGACTCTTCGGAAAGAAGGCAGCAATGTCCATCGACATCAGCATCATCGGAACCGGCAACATGGGACGCGCACTGGCGGCCCGCACCCTCGCAGCGGGCAAGAACCTTCAGGTCCTGGCCCGCGACACCGAGGCTTCGGCCACGCTCGCCGCGGAGCTCGGCGGTGGCACCACCGGCGGAAACCTCACCGAGGCCCCGGCCGGACGAATCGTCGTCCTGGCGCTGCCCTTCGACGCCGCCAAGGAATACGTCGCGGCCCAGGGTGCCGCCCTCGATTCCAAGATCGTCATCGACATCACCAACCCGGTGGACTTCTCGACCTTCGACTCGCTGACCACCGCTGCCGGCAGCTCGGCTGCCGAGGAAATCGCCGCGCTGACTTCGGCCACCGTCGTCAAGGCCTTCAACACCACCTTTGCCGGCCCGCTGACCGCCGGTTCGGCTGCAGGCGAGCCGCTGGATGTCTTCATCGCCGGCGAGGATTCCGCCCGCGCCGAGGTAGCCGCATTCGTCACGGCGGCCGGCATGCGCCCGATCGAGGTCGGCGGCCTGCACCACGCCCGGGAGCTCGAGGGCTTCCAGCTGCTGGTCATGGCCATGCAGGTCAACCCCGCGCTGCCCGATTTCAATTGGGGCACCGCGCTGAAGATCGTCGGCTGATCCGGACCCGACCACACATGTCAGCAGCACCGCGGGGAGCCCGGCCACCAGGCCGGGCTCCCCGCGGCGTTCCACCACCCAAACCCCCGCAGATCCAGTCCGGACCCGAAGCAAGTGCACCGAGCGGCAGCTACACGATCCCGGCAACCCCCAGCCAGGAGCCGATAGCGAAGGTGACCACGAGCGCCGCGGCCCCGCCGATGAGCACCCGCAGGGTCGGGCGCAGCATGGGTGCCCCGCCCAGCCTGGCGCCAAGCGCGCCGGTGATTCCCAGCGCCAGCATCACGGCAATGAACGTCACCGGGATCTTCAGGGGCCCGGGCAGGAACACCGCGGTGGCGAAGGGCAGTGCGGCCCCCACCGTGAAGGACACCGCGGAGGCCACTGCGGCGTTCCACGGGTTCAGGACCTCTTGCTCGTCGAGCTGCAGCTCGGCATCAAGGTGCGCTGCCAGCGCATCGTGGGCGGTCAGTTCGTGGGCCACCCGTGCTGCGGTTTCCGGGCTCAGTCCCTTGGCCTCGTAGAGCCCGGTCAACTCCGCCAGTTCTTCCTGCGGCATCTGGGCCAGCTCGAGGCGTTCCTTCTCGATGAGTGCCTTTTGCGAGTCCGCCGAGCTGGACACCGAGACGTACTCCCCCAGCGCCATGGAGATCGCCCCGCCGATGGCAGCGGCCGCCCCGGCCGCCAGGATCGGCCCGTTCGCCGTGGTGGCGCCGGCAACACCGACCACCACGGCGGCTACCGAGACGATCCCGTCGTTGGCGCCCAGCACCCCGGCGCGCAGCCAGTTGAGGCGTTCGGCCACGCCCTGGTTGTGCGGTTCGTCCTCGTGTTGTCCCTGCGGTTCCTGCTGCCCGTCCATGCCCACCAGCAAAGCACCCTCGATGCTTCTTGGCCAGCGGCGCGACCTGCGATTACCGGACCCGCGGCACCGGCAGCGAAACGTAACGCGGGTACCGGGCGGACAGGTTGTCCCCCGACGAGGTGCCGGTGAGCCGGCGCTTGACCCACGGGGCCAGGAATTCCTTGGCCCAGGTCGCGTCCCCACGCAGCTTTTCGGCCCGTGACTGCACAACCAGCGGCGGGAGCTCGGGAAGCTGGATGTCGCTGTCCTGTTCCAGGACCCCGAGTACCTTCCTGGCCATCAGGGTGTGTCCGGCGGTGCCCATGTGCAGGCGGTCGGTGGCCCAGTAGCGCCAGTCCCGGAATTCGCGCCATCGCCAGTAGTCGGCGATCACCGCCCCGTGGCGCTCGGCGATCTCGCGCACGGCCTCGTTGTAGATGGCGGTGCGGCCGCGGGTTTTCTCGAAGATCGCCGAGCCATTGGAATCGAACCCGGTGAACAGCAGCAGCGAGGCGCCGGTGGCCGCCAGCTGGCCGACCGCCTCCTCGTACCTGGACATCATGGCGTCGATGTCGACGGCCGGGCGCAGGATGTCGTTGCCGCCCATGTACAGGCTGACCAGCGTCGGGCGCATGGCCATCGCCACGGGCAGCTGTTCGGCGATCACCTGCCCGACCTTCTTGCCGCGGATCGCCAGGTTGGCGTATCCCCAGTCCGGGTCCGCACAGAGTTGCTCGGCCACCCTGTCGGCCCAGCCACGCACCCGGTTCGGACGGTTCGGATCCACATCGCCCATGCCCTCGGTGAACGAGTCGCCCAGGGCCAGATATCGTTTCGAAAATTCCACGCCCCCAGCGTATCGCCGGCACCGGTCTTGTCCCGGCACCGCGGCGACACGCTGCGCAACACCCGGGCACCCACCCACGCGGACACGACTCACCGGCGGCGCTGTGCCGGCACACAGCGCGCACCTAGCCAACGCGCGCACGCTGGAAAACATGAAGGCCACAAACCGTCGCAATACCCACCGCACGAACGGGCATCCCGCCAGGAACGTCATCGGCCACGGTGCCGAGCCCCTGGGCATGCCGGCGCACACGCCCGAGCCCGGGGCGCATGGCAGCGGTCCGGTTTCCGTGGGCCCGGGGACCTACGAGGTGCGTTGCGACGTCGTGCCGACCCACCAGGGCCCCGGCCCCGCGCAGATCCCCTGGCTCGAAGAGAACCGCGGCGACCAGCACCTGCACGATTCCTACTCCGGGGTCATCTAACCGGCCAGCTGCACCTGGCGGGCCAGCACGCTCAGCTGCCCACCGCGGGACCCGGTCCCGTTCGCCTCGGCCCGTGCCGGGACGTAGCCCAGCGCCAACCCGTAGGCCGGATCCGCATAGCCCAGCGAGGCGTTGGCCCCGTCGTGGCCAAAGGCCCGCGCGGATCCGAAGTCGTTGTTCGCGTGGGCCTTCATGAACCCGATGCCGAAGGCCCCGGGGTACCCGCCGGCCCGGTCCAGCCCGAACACCCGGTCCTGGGTGACCTGCGCGATCGTGGCCTCGGTGAGCAGCGGCGCATGCTCGTCCCCGGACTCGTCGACGAAGCCGGTGCTCACCGCGGCGTAGAGCTTGGCCAGCCCGCGGGCGTTGGCCACCCCGCCGATCGCCGCCAGCCCGGCCTCGCGGATGGCGCGCACATTGGGCACGTCCATGATCTCGAAGCTGGGCCCCTTGGGCCCGTCGAATCCGCCGGTCGAGTTCAGGGCCAGCCCCATCGGGGAGAACGGGTCGATGAAGGGTGCCGGCTCGCCGTTGGCGCCCTTGAGGACCGGGCGGAAGCGCGGTTCAAGTTCCTCGGGCAGGCCCAGGTGGAAGTCGATGTCGTGCGGGGCGCGGATGCGGCGCTCGAAGATCTCCTGCAGGGATTCCTGCGCGCAGCGGCGGGCGAGTTCCTCCATGAACACGCCCATGGTCAGCGCATGGTAGCTGTGCGTGCTGCCCGGGGTCCACAGCGGCGCGGCGGCGGCAATGATGCCGGCCGCCAGCCGCGAATCAAGCAGCTCCTCCTGGGTGAACCCGCCCTCGACCCCGGGCAGGCCCGCCTGGTGGCTGAGCAGCTGGGCCACGGTGATCGAGGCCTTGCCGGCGGCGGCGAACTCGGGCCAGTACACGGCCACCGGTGCATCCAGGTCCAGCAGTCCCTGCTGCACCAGCAGCGCCATGACGATGGCCCCGGCGCCCTTGGAACAGGAGAACACCCCGGTCATCGAGTCCGGGGTGCAGTGCTCCCCCACGCTCATGTCCAGCACCAGGTTCCCGCCCTGGTAGATGGCCAGCTGCCCGGAGTAGTCCGGATCGTTGGCGGCGAAGGAAGACATCAGCTCTGCCACCGGGGCGAAGCGCTGGTCAATGACATCGGTGTGGTTGCTCTGCGTAGTCACGACCCCCACATTACCGACCCAACCGTGCCCGACGGCCGCCGACCTGCTCAAGCGGTCGGCGTTTCCTGGCGGTAGCGCAGCAGCCAGCGGCCCTCGACCCGCTGCCAGAACGACGAGCACAGCACCGCTTGGTCACCGGCCAGCAGCCGGTAGGCCAGCTGCACCTTGTCCAGGCCCCAGGGCGTGGCGGCCAGAACCTGCAAGGCGCCGCCCGTGGGCAGCGGCTCGGCGGCGTTGAACGCGGAGATGATGGTGGAGCGGTCTGTCAGTGAACCGTCGCGGCTGATCTCCTGGAACTCCGGGTGCAGGAACGCCATGACCTCGTCCAGGTCCCCGCGCACCGCCGGGGAGAGAAGCTCGGTTTCCAGTTCGAAGACCATCTGCACGTCCGCGGCGAGTTGGGCCGCCGGGTCGGCCTGCACCGGCTCGACCGGCACCGGTGCCTCCTGGTCCTCAAAGATCATCGAGTCGTGGCCGTCGGGCGCCGGAACCTCGTGGTTGGCGGCCCGATCGGCAGCACCCGGCACACCATCGAGCCCCGGTCCGGTGTCCGGTTCCCGGCCGGCCTGGTAGGCGGTGGCGGCGGCGCGGGCGCGGTCGTCGGCGGCCTCGTTGAGCTCGTGGCCAGCATGCCCCTTGACCCATTCGAATCGGTATTTGCGGCCCTTGATGGCGGCGTCGATGTCCTTGAACAACTCCAGGTTCAGCACGGGCTTGCCGTCGGACTTTTTCCAGCCCTTTTTCTTCCAGCCCGGCATCCACTTGGTCACCGAGTTGATCACGTATTGGGAGTCGCACAGGATGTGCAGTTCCTCTTCGGGCAGGTGCGCGGTGGCGCGGAAGAGGTCAAGCACGGCCATGAGTTCGCCCATGTTGTTGGTCCCGTGGGCCCAGCCGCCGGCGGCCCAACGGTCGTCGTCGATGTACCAGGCCCATCCTGCCGGTCCGGGGTTTCCAAGGGCTGATCCGTCTGCGGCTGCGGTGATCGTCATATTTCAATCCTGCCACGGTCCCACCGACGCTTTCACATCGGTGCCTTTCGGCGGGGTCCACCCATGGCCTTGTCCGCGTCCAGGTCGTACGCTGGGGCCATAAGGGATGGGGGCCGGAGACTGCGGCACCATGCAACACCGCCATCGAAGGTTTGGAGCCGTCATCGCGCCCGGGGACCAGCTTTTCCCCGCACACCGCAACGCCCGCATCGGCTTTCGCTTCCAGGTTCCCGTCCGACGGAGAGAAACAGAACTGCGGAAGGTAGTGGTGCCCATGCCTGGAAACAAGGCCGTCGCCTACAAGTCGCCGGGAATCGTCGAGGTCATCGACACCCCCTACCCCACCTTCGAACTGCAGGACGGACCCGGGGTGAACCCGTCCAACATCGGGCGCAAGGTCCCCCACGGGGCCATCCTGCGCACCGTGGCCACCAACATCTGCGGCTCCGACCAGCACATGGTCCGCGGCCGCACCACCGCCCCCGCCGGCCTGGTGCTGGGGCACGAAATCACCGGCGAGGTCATCGAAACCGGACCCGACGTCGAATTCCTCAAGGTCGGGGACATCGTCTCGGTCCCCTTCAACATCTCCTGCGGCCGCTGCCGCAACTGCAAGGAAGCCAAGACCGGCATCTGCCTGAACGTGAACCCCGACCGCCCCGGAAGCGCCTACGGCTACGTCGACATGGGCGGCTGGGTCGGCGGCCAGGCCGAATACGTCCTGGTCCCCTACGCCGACTGGAACCTGCTCAAGTTCCCCGACCGCGACCAGGCCCTGGAAAAGATCATGGACCTGACCATGCTCTCCGACATCCTGCCCACCGGCTTCCACGGCGCGGTCACCGCCGGGGTCACCGTCGGCTCCACCGTCTACGTCGCCGGCGCCGGGCCCGTCGGGCTCGCCGCCGCCGCCTCCGCCCAGCTGCTGGGCGCCGCGGTGGTCATCGTCGGGGACCTGAACGAGGACCGCCTGGCCCAGGCACGCTCCTTCGGCTGCGAGGCGATCAACGTCGGCGCCGGGGACCCGGCCGACCAGATCGAGCAAATCCTCGGCGTGCGCGAGGTCGACTGCGGCATCGACGCCGTCGGCTTCGAGGCCCGCGGCCACGGCCACGGCACCCACGCGTCCGAGGCCCCGGCCACCGTGCTGAACTCCCTGATGGACCTCACCCGGGCCGGCGGCTCCCTGGGCATCCCCGGCCTCTACGTCACCGGGGACCCCGGCGCCGTGGACGAGGCCGCCCAGAAGGGCAGCCTGTCGCTGTCCCTGGGCACCGGCTGGGCCAAGTCCCTGTCCTTCGCCACCGGCCAGTGCCCGGTGATGAAGTACAACCGCCAGTTGATGATGGCGATCCTGCACGATCGCATCCACATCGCCAAGGCCGTCAACGCCCAGGCCATCCCCCTGTCCGACGCCCCGCGCGGCTACGCCGAGTTCGACGCCGGCGCGGCCACCAAGTACGTCCTGGACCCCAACGGCTACCTCTCCAAGTAGCCACCCATCCATATTTCAAGGAGCAGTGCCATGTCATTGAATCTCGCGGACGCCCGCACCATCATTGCCGCCGCCGAGGAGCGCGCCACCAAAATCGGCCAGCCCATGAACATCGCCGTCGTCGACGCCGGCGGAAACCTCGTCTCCCACGTGCGGATGGACGGTGCCTGGCTGGGCAGCATCGACATCTCCATCAACAAGGCCTTCACCGCCCGGGCCTTCGACCTCCCCACCAAGGACCTCGCGGAAAATTCGCAACCCACCCAGCAGTTCTACGGCATCCACGCCTCCAACCACGGGCGCATCATGATCTTCGCCGGCGGCATCCCGGTGACCCGCGACGGCGTGGTCGTCGGCGCCGTCGGGGTCAGTGGCGGATCCGGGGCCCAGGACCAGGAGGTCGCGGAGGCCGGCAGCACCGCGCTGTAGCCGGTCCGGGCGGCCCACCGCCGGAACCATCGACTCACGCTCCGGCCTTTTGTCCACTGGGCCGGGTGCTCCACGGCCGATCGCCCCGCCGGTTTGGCGGGGCGATCGGTGGGTGGGTCCGGCGGTTAGGTCAGTTCTGCTCGGCGACCGTTTCCTCGGAGCGCAGGACGGGTGCCGGTGCCGCCTCGGGGGTTGTTTCCGCGCCGTTCAGGAACCCGGAGAGCATTCCGGCGATGTCGATCTCGGTGCTGCCCTTGATCATGGCGAGGCCCTCGGTGACGATGCGGTTCGCCTGCTTGACGGCATCGGATGCACCGTCCGAACTGATGACCGTGTAGTTGTCGATGCCGGAGACGGCATCCGAGCTGGCCTTGACGATCTCCGGCAAAGCACTGATCGCCAGGAACGCCAGGCTGGCCTGGGTGTGGCCGGTCAGTGCGGTGGCCCTTGCATCCTCTGCCGAAGCGGTTGCCGCACCGATGGCGGAAATGGACGCGCCCTCGGCCTCGCCGCGCAGGCGAATCGCGTCGGCCTCGGCCTTGGCGTTGTATTCAACGGCCGTTGCCTCGGCCTTCGCATTGAGCTCCACGGCGGTGGCCTGACCCTCGGCGCGGAACACCTCGGCGTTCTTCGAAGCTTCTGCCTCCACGGTCTGGGCGGCCGCGCGGGCCTCGGCGTCGGCGATGGATGCGCGCTTGGCGCCGTCGGCCTCGATGGCCTTGGACTCGGAGCGGGCCGTTGCATTGAAGACGTCGGCATCGCGCTTGGCCTGTGCCTCGGTACGGAGCTTGTAGGCCTGGGCGTCGGCCGGCTTGTGGACATCGATGTCCAGGCGTTCCTGCTCCACCAGGGCCTTTTCGGCCAGCGCCTTGCGCTCGAGTTCTGCAACCAGGACGTCCTGCTCTGCCTTGGCCAGCTCATGGGCCGAGCTGGCGATGGCTGCTGCACGATCTTCCTCGGCCTTGAACTCGGATTTCTTGATCGCGAGGTCACGGGCCAGGGCCGCAGTGGCCCCTTCCTGCTCGATGCGGGCAGCTTCCGATTCCTGGAAGGCCTTGGACGTGGCGACGCGGGCTTCGCGCTTGGCGCGTTCCAGGCCCGGCTTGCCGACCTCTTCCAGGTAGTCGATGACGGTCGGCTTGTTGTCCGGGCCGATCACGGTGCGCGAGGGCGTGCTGACCGACGAGATGTTGAAGGCGTCAATCTGGATGCCCTGCTCGGCGAACTGGGTGACGGCCGATTCCAGGGACTGGTCCTGGAATTCCTTGCGGTTGTTGTTGGCGTCCTCCACCGACATGGCCGAAACGATGCCGCGCAGAACGCCCTCGGCCGACTTGGTCACCGAGGCGTTCAGGTCTTCCTTGGAGTGTGTGAGAAAGCGCTGGACGGCCTTGCTCATTCCCTCCACCGAGTCGTCGAACTTGAAGTTCAGGCTGGCGGTCACCGAGGTGGTGATGAAGTTCTTGTCAACGCCTTCCACGGCAAGCTCCACCTGGCGCTGCTCCAGCGACATGACGTATTTCTGGTGAATGACCGGCAGGAAAAGTACGATGCCCTTGGTGAATATTTGCACCTGTCCCTTTGCCCCCTTGCCGGCGCGAATGACGGCCTGGTTGGGGGCGACGGTGACCAGCCGGGTGGTGGCATACCAGATGAGGGCTATGAGGACAGCAAGGATTGCTGCGACGGCGATGACGGTTCCATTTACGGCAAGATCCATGGCTAAAATCCGTTCAGTTCAGAGGTGGATGCGACCCTGATGCGGTCTCCAACAATAGCCACGACGGCAATTGGTGTGTCCTTCTCGATAGGGCTGCTTGAAAATACGAGGCGCTGATTGATTTCGTCGGGGTGGTCCAGCTGTACTTTCCCGACGATGTCGTTGATGTCTGTGGTGGCAATGCCAAGCAAACCGATGACTTCGTGCGGCTGTGCGTCGGAGATTCTTGCCAGCTTTCGGGCAAGCAGCGCTACGCCGACGATGCCAATCACGCCCAGAAGGGCACCCGCGCTGTAGGCCAGGAAGAGTGGACCGTTGTTGAGCAACACAATCGCACCCGCGGCGCCGAAAAGCGTGGCTGCCGCACCGACGGCAGTGGTGGAGATGATTCCGTCGAAGAAATCGACAAGCTCTCCCAGGGTCATGGACAGGATGAGGAGCAGGAGGCCAATGCCTCCGATCACTGCGAATGCGAGCATGTCGATTCCTTCGTGGGCTGACTGACGGGCCAAAAGGCGCGGCATGGTTCAAGTATTCGGCCTCGGCGGAGCCTCAAGTTTCCGGCGCTTCTCGTGCTGTGCATACTTCGTGAAGCGTCGGTTTGGGCACCCGGTCGGGCTCCCTCGATTGCCTCGCCTGACATAAAGTCTATTGGTTAGCTGTATAAAGTTGGGTCAGGTCGGTCACAAGCCTGCCATATGCGAAACGCAGTTGCTGCCCGGAAGCTGCAAACCCGCATGGCTGGTTCGCCAAAAGGGAGCATCCGCCAAGACATGCCCGAAGCTCCCGACACCTCGACCAGGGGTCGAGCGGAACTCGCGGATCCGGTGCCGAGGCGACCGAGGATCCGGTCCCGGCGCAGAAAAATCCGCCGTGGCCCGGGCGGGAAGCGCCCGTCTCCGACAACGTTGAATACGCGTTCGTTGAGTCCCGGCCCAGTGGCCAACGACCAGGGGGACTAAGCGACCTGGCATCACCCAAGCCCGAGCACCGCCAAGACATGGACCAGCCCCACTACCGGCGGAGGGTCCGTCAGCAGGCGCTCGGAGACTTCGGGAGCGGCGGCGGACAGTTATCGATGAAGTGGATTTACCGTCACCACATTCCTCCCGCACCCGGCCTCGATTGGCGTTTTCTGGTGCAGAGAGCGGGGTGTCCCCAGACAGGACGCGTGAAGCATTTCCGAGCCAGCATTCTGTTCGAGGCCAGCGCGGCGTCGGCCCTCCCTTGGCGGTGGAACACCGATCGTGGCGGCGAGTGCTTCCCGCAACCGGCCGCCCGGCATCCCGGGCGGTGAACCTCTAGCCGGCCGATGTCCCGGCCGGTTGGCCCACCGGAAGCAGGCCGGAAAACACGAGCGAATCCCGGGCTTTTCCGTCGATGCGCTCGTGCTCGTACAGGTAGTCCACCTGCTGCATCCCGATCTTTTCCAGCACCCGCACCGAGCCGGTGTTCTCCGGCCGGCAGGTGGCCACCACCCTCGTGATCCCCCGATGCGCCCCGGCCCAAGCCAGCAGCGCTTCGGCGGCCTCCGCCGCGTACCCGTTGCCCCAGGCGTTACGGTCCAGGACGTAACCGAGCTCCGCTTCACCGGGCCCGTGGACCAGGTCCGATTCCCCCGTCATCAGCGCCACCGAACCGATGACCGAGCCGCCCCAGGCAATCGCCAAGGTCCAGGTCTCCCGCGGCACCGCAACCTGCTCCGCGGCGCATTCTTCCAAAAACGCCGCGGTGTCCTGCGGCGTGTTTGGCCCCCATTCGGCGAAAGCGCACACCACCGGGTCTGAGGCGAAGGCATGCACGGCGTCCAGGTCGCCGGGGCGGTACTCGCGCAGCAGCAACCTTCTGGTGGAAATCTCCATGCTTCCCATGGTGGCACGGCGCCGCAACCTTGCCCGGACAGGGGCCCGCAATGACGTCTTCGGACCGTGCCCTCACATAGACTCGAAGGCGAACCCACCAGCACTCCCACGCAAGAACCGGCGGCCATGCAAAACAAAGATTCCTCAGTCCAGGCGACCTTCAATTCCGTCGCCCGGCGCTACGACCTGATCAACCGCCTGATGACCCTGGGCTCGCACCAAACGTGGTGCCGCGAGGTAGCCGCCCGCGCCACCTCGTTCCCGGGACGCGACTACCTTGACCTGGCCACCGGAACCGGTGTCATCGCCCGCGAAATCCGCAAACAGTACCCCGCGGCCAGCATCACCGGCGCCGATTTCTCCGACTCGATGCTGGCCTTGGCCCGGCAGATCAACGGCGGCGACGGCATCGAATGGCAGTTTGCCGACGCCCATGACCTTCCCTTCGCCGATTCCTCCTTCGATGCGGTCACCCACGGCTACCTGCTGCGCAACGTCAGCGACCTGGACAAGGTGCTGGCCGAACAGTTTCGGGTGCTCAAGCCCGGCGGCATGGTCTCCGCATTGGAGTCTTCCCCCCCGGCCGGGCCGTTGGCACCGGCCATCCGCCTGGGCATGCGCATCGTCATCCCGACGCTGGGGCAGTTCATCGGCAAGGACCGGGCGTCCTACGAGTACCTGGTCGATTCGACCCTGGGCTTCCTGTCTCCCGAGGCATTGCGCGAGCGATTCATCAAGGCAGGCTTCGAGGACGTCAAGGTCAAGCCGAAGTACCTGCGCACCAACATGATTTGGTCCGCCCGCAAGCCCAGCTGATTCCTCGGCATCCGCACCGAGCTGCCGCCGTTGGTTTTCGCCCGTCGCCCACACCTCCGGCGCACCGCACCGCGGGTACGGTGTCCGTCCGAAGCGCCATGTTGCCCCTCGGAAGTGCCCGGATTCCACGCCGGCCCCCGGCGGAGCGCAGTTCCCGGCACCACCGGTTTCGAGGAGTTTCGCATCAATCGGAACACAATGTTTATACAATCTTTGGCAAAATTCGTTTAAGCTCGGGCCATGCAATCATTCCTGACCCCGGAGCAGCACGCGGATCTTTACGATGCCGAGAACACCTGGACCGTGGCCGAGGATTTCTTCTTCGCCTTCATTGACGAGCAGCCCCGCAGCAGGGTGCTTGACCTCGGCTGCGGCACCGGTCGGCTGACCATCGCCCTGGCCCGGGCCGGACACCGGGTCACCGGCCTGGACCCGCACGCCGGATCGCTGGCCGCCGCCAGGACAAAGCCCGGTGCCCAGGCGGTCGACTGGATCGATGGCACCTCGGCGCAGCTGCCGCCGGGCACCAGCTTCGATGCGGTGCTGATGAGTTCGCACGTGGCCCAGGCCATCAACGACGATGACGAATGGCAGCGCACCCTGGCCGATATCCGCTCCGCCTTGCGGCCCGGCGGGCGGCTGGTGTTCGACTCACGCGATCCTCGGGCACGGGCCTGGGAACGCTGGACCCCGGGCAGCACCCGCAGCCAGTACACGCTGGCCGACGGAACCGGCGTCCATTTGTGGATCGATGCCCAGGAACGCGAACGCGGCCTGGTTGCCATCACCGAGCACCGCCTGCTGGCGGATGGAAACCGGGAGTTCGAGGACGCCGTGCTGGCCTTCCGCAGCGAGGAGCAATTGCGAACCGCTCTGGCCGCCGCGGACCTGCAGGTCGATGCGGTGTTCGGCGGCTGGCACCGGGAACCGGTGGGCCGCGGCGCCGGGGAACTGATCGTGGTGGCACACCGTTAGCGCACCGGAACACCGTGCTTCACCGACCGGTGATGGCTGGTTGCTGCGGTTTCAGGACGGCCGCGCCAGGGGCACCCGGCAGGCTGCCGTTGGCTGGTTGCCGTGTCCGTCACCGATACCCGGCACCGTTGGCCGGCAGCCCGGCTCCCTGCACCTCGTCCATGTAGCGCCAGCAATCGGGCGCCGACCCGTCCAGGTCCGTGAAACCGTAGTCGCGGGCAAGCCCCCCGCTGGAGAATGACCCGCCGCTGCGCGAGAGAAGCTCGGGATCCGCGGCGAGCGAGGCGATTGCCCGGCCCACGAAGCGCGGGGATTCGCTGATCGCGGCAAAGTGCCCCGCTTCCTCCGGGGAGCTTTGCCAGTTGGCCTCGGTCACCCCGTAGTGCTCCAGCATCATCTCCGAGCGCAGCCACCCCGGGCTCACGACCACTGCAGCGCACCCATGGGGCTTGAGTTCGTGGGCGAGCGTGAAGGCCATGCGCAACGCAGCGTTCTTGGCCAGGTCGTAGAACGTGGAGACCCGATAGTGGCTCCAGTTGAATTCCCTGGTCCCGTCGGTCACCTCGACAACCAGTCCGCCGGGCTTCCGGGAAAGCAGCCCCAGCGCGTGGTGGGAGGTGATCAGGTGCGTCTTCACCCCAAGTTCCAGCATGTGCAGGCCGGCCTCGAGGTCATGCTCCCAGATGTTTTGTTCCCACTGAATGAGTTTTTCCCCGCCCCAGATGTCGTTGACCAGCAGATCCAGCCTGCCCTGCTCGGCTTCGATGCGCGCCACCAGCGCGGCAACTGCATCGGACTCCAGGTGGTCAACCGCCACCGCGATCCCGGTGCCGCCGGCCGCGGTGACACGTTCTGCCGTTTCCTCGATGGTTTCGGGGCGGTCGTACTCGCTGCGGGCTTCCCGGGTGCTGCGCCCGGTGCAGTACACCGTGGCCCCGGCCTCGCCCAGCGCGACGGCAATGCCACGCCCGGCCCCGCGCGTTGCCCCGGCCACCAGGGCGATCTTTCCTGCAAGTGTTCGTTCCATGGCTTCACGCTAGACCCGGCCCGCGGAGCGTGGCCAGGGTTGCCGGCGGTGGAATCGGCGCGGTTGAACGACGCAGAAGCCCAGAACCCCCGCCCGGGAATCTCGGGTGGGGGTTCTGGGCTTGCTTCACACGTGCTTTTGGCCCGGTGGTTCCTAGGCCAGCGGGTAGAGCGGGTTGTGCCCGGCGGCGACCTGCTCGGATTCGCGGACCGGCTCCGGAGCGGTGCCGTTGCCCCAGGGGTTCCCGCCGAGGGCCTCGCGGCCGTGCGGCTCGAGCCAGTTTTCCAGGTCCGGGCCGACCGGGACGATCTGCGTCGGGTTGATGTCCTCGTGGACCACGTAGTAGTGCTTCTTGATCTGGTCGAAGTCGACGGTGTCGCCGAAGCCCGGAAGCTGGAACAGCTCGCGGGCGTAGGCCCAGAGGTTCGGCATCTCGGTGAGCTTGTTCCGGTTGGTCTTGAAGTGCCCGTGGTAGACCGCATCGAAGCGCACCAGCGTGGTGAACAGGCGCACGTCGGCCTCGGTGACCGAGTCGCCCATCAGGAAGCGGCGGGTTGCCAGGCGTTCCTCCAGCCAGTCCATGGCCGTCCAGAGCCGGTCGTAGGCCTCGTCGTAGGCCTGCTGGCTTCCGGCAAATCCGCAGCGGTAGACGCCGTTGTTGACCTCGGTGAAGATGCGCTTGATGACCGGCATCATCTCCTCGAGCTTGTCCTCGGGCAGCAGGTCCGGGGCGCCTTCGCGGTGGAATTCCTTCCACTGGGTGGAGAGGTCCAGGGTGATCTGCGGGTAGTCGTTGGTGACCACGGCACCGGAGGGCACATCGACGATAGCCGGCACGGTGATGCCGCGCGGGTAGTTCGCAAAGCGCTTGAAGTAGTTCTCCTGGATGCGTTCGGTGCCCAGCACCGGGTCCACCCCGCCCTCATCGAGGTCGAAGGTCCAGGACCGCACGTCGTGCACCGGCCCGGGGGTGCCCAGGGAGATCGCGTCCTCCAGGCCCAGTAGGCGCCGCACGATGATGGCACGGTTGGCCCAGGGGCAGGCGCGCGCGGCAACCAGCCGGTAGCGGTCGGCCTGGACCGGCCAGAGTTCGGCACCCTCGGCCGCACCCGAGTGCACGTTGCCGATGGTCCCCGCGGTCGGCCCGCCGGAGGCGCGCACGGCGTCGGGATCGGCGACGATCCGGTCCTGGATGTAGTTGGTGTCGCGCGTGAATTCCGCGCCCGTGACGTATGCACCGGCGGTGCTGTGCTGCTGTTCGCTCATAACCCAACCCTATGTTCGGGTGCCCTGAAGCACCATGGAGGAAAAGGAATGGCCTGCCCGTGGACTTCTCCGGGGCAGGCCTTGATCCCGCGGGCCGGGCCGCACGTCCGTTGAACGGCACGAGGCGGGCGGCCCGGGGGGGGAATCACTTGGCCGGTCCCCGCGCCCCCATGTTGCACGGGGAGCGGCCAAGTGATGTTGTCTTGGGCGGTTGGCCCTTAGGCGGAAACCAGTGCTGCGTCGCGCACGGTCTTCATGGCAACGGTCCACGGCACCAGCTGGTCCAGGACCGGTGCCAGCGAGGCTGCCTGCAGTTCGGTGGGCTTGAACACCGAGAAGTTCTCGAAGTCGGTGAACAGCGAGAACATGCCGGTCTTCTGCACGTGGGCGACCTGCAGCTCGGAGAGGATGCCGCGCAGGTGCTCGACGGCGCGCACGCCCATGGCCGAGCCGTAGGAGACGATGCCGGCGGCCTTGTTGGCGAACTCGGCGTTCAGGTAGGACAGCGCGTTGGCCAGGGCCGGTGCGACCGAGTGGTTGTACTCGGGGGTGACGAAGACGTAGCCATCGAATTCGGCGATCTTGGCCGACCAGGCCTTGGTGGCCTCGTTCTGGTAGTTCTGGTAGGCAGCCGGGTAGGCTTCATCCAGCAGTGCCAGGTTGAAATCGGCGATGTCAACGAGCTCGTAGTCGGCGTCGCCGCGCAGGTTCGCCTGCTCCAGGACCCACTGGGCCACGCCGGCGTTGTTACGTCCCGGGCGGGTTGAACCGGTGATGATGGCAATCTTGGTCATGCTGGGTCTCCTTGGTCTGGGGGGGTGACACGCAGGCTATTTACTGACGCGTCAACTAAAACTTGATATCTCTATCCTGCCGGGAGAAGATTGACATGTCAACTAAATGTGAAGAAGTGTGAGGCGCACCATGTCCGAGCCCCGTTGGCTCAACGAAGTAGAAGCCCAGCTGTGGCTGGAGTTCCGGGAATTCCTCTGGGGGTTCCCCCGCGCGATGGATCGCCAGCTCATCCGCGACGCCGGGATGTCCGGCGGGGAATATGCGGTGCTCGCCGCCGTTTCGGAAGCGGCCCCCGAGGCCCTGCGCTCGGGCGACCTGGCCGCGACGCTGCAATGGGAGCGATCCCGGGTCTCGCACCTGTTGCGCCGGATGGAGGCCAAGGGCCTGATCGAGCGCTGCGCCTCCAGCTCCGACGGCCGGGGCCAAGACATCAAGCTGAGCGATGCCGGCTGGAAAACGATTCGCAGCGCGGCCCCCGACCACGTCTCGTTCGTGCGCGAAACGCTCTTCGACCCGCTGTCCGCGGCCGAACAGGAACAATTCGGGACAATGCTCGCCAAGATCCGTTCGGCAGCGGTCGACCGCAACCTCTGGTGACCGCGCCGGGCCCTGAAACCTACTCCCCGTGTTCTGCGGTTGAGGGCCAGTGCCCGTCCGCGGTGAACGAGGTTGCCCAGTAGTAGGGGTTCAGCTTCCGCAGCGTCAGCATCTCCCACGTATCGTTTCCAGCCGAACCCGGCACGGCGGCCAGGACCTCGGGCCCCCAGACAGCCAGGCGTTCCTGGCAGATGCCGCAGGGCGCAAGCACCTGGTAGGTCCCCTCTTCGGTGCCGTTGGTTACGCAGGCCGAAGCCACCACACGCTTTCCGAGGGTGTAGGCCTGGGCGACCGCTCCGGCCTCGGCGCACAGCGTCGCGGCGGCATTGAAATTGTCGAAACTGACGCTGGTCAGGATCTGGCCGTCCTCCAGGACAACGGCAGCGGCCGCCACAGAGTCCTGCGCCCCGGGCCACCTGCTCCGCAGTTGTTCAATGGCGGAATTGACGAGCAGCTGGTTCGAGTCCATGTTTTTATTCTGCCACGCGATGCCGGTTCCGGCTCCTGGTTCCGGTCGGCGAAGCCGACATGGAGAGCCCCCGGCGGGGGAATCACTCCTTCGGCTCAAACCGTGGAGCTCCCGCAACCGGCTTCGCGTCGGCGTCGGCCAACCACCCCAAGACAACGTCGGAAAAATTGCTCGGTTGCACCTGATGAACGTTATGGCCAACGGGCATGGTGACGAGGGTGCATTCGGGGATGGTTTCGGAGACCTCCACGAGCAACTCCTGCGGGATGTGACTGGCGGGACCGCCACCGATGAGCAACGTGGGAGATGAAATATCGGTCAGCCGCTTCCACCAACGCCGGGTGGGGTCGTTGACCTGGTCGACAATTGCCGGGACAACGGCCCAATCGAACCCCAGTGCACCCTTGGGTCTTTCGGGCACCTGCCGGACACGGGGAAACGGCGGAGGAACGTCCTCGACCACCAATCGCGCGATGCGACCCGGTTGCGCCTGGGCAACCAGGTAGGCCACCGCACCGCCCATCGAGTGGCCAACCAGCACCACATCATGCAAACCGAGGACCTCAAGGACTTCAATGACGTCATCGCGCATGAGTTCGAACGAGTAGACCCCCGGTCGATCGCTGCTGCCGTGACCGCGCAATTCCAGATTCACCACCCTGTACCGCGAAGCGAACCGTGGCGCGACTCCGGACCAGCTGGCGGCTTGCTCCCCCAACGCGTGCAACAACACCATCGCAGGTCCGCCCAAGGGGCCCGATAGGTGACAGGCGATTCGGATCCCGCTGCCAAGCTCAACCAACCGGATGTCCATGAGCCGACCTTAACATTGTCGGGTCGAACTTTCACGGTCAGCCGGGAAACAATTGCCAATTGGTTCCTGGGGCGTGCCCCCGATGGTTCGACGGACACCATCTCGACCGGTCGGTAGTCAGCAGCGAGACAGCTGACACAGCCACTTCAGGACCGATCCACAACACTTTCACGCCACAACTTGATATTCGAGGCCCACACCGGGCCCAAGACCATTCGTACTCCAACTGCGCTCCTTCCACGGTTGCTACGTCAGGTGGCGGCTTCCCGCGAGCCCCATGGGTTGCGCGTGACGAAGTTCCACGAGCCCGCCCGGTGTCCTTTCAACCCAGCCAGGGTTTCCGGCGCGGCGCCCGGTTTCATGTTCCCGAAAGAACTCACGTTGGACTTTCTCCTCCACCGTCCTGTTTCCATGCCATCGATGGGTTTGAACTGGCCGTTCCGCGAAAAATGCATCACGTAGCGCGACGGGTCGTTGGCGAGGCAGACCGCGCAACAGCCCCTCGCGGCCGTCGAAACACCCTGTGGTGCCGCACTGCCCCCTTCCGACTCCCGGGGCAGACCGGAAACGGCGCCCCGACCAACGACAAAAGGTGCCGGTTCCCTTCTCCGCTGGAGAAGGGAACCGGCACCTTACGCGTGGCCGTTCAACGGTCCTTGCCATGGCCCGGACCCGGATGAGGAATCAGCCGGCTTGCGCGGCCTTGACCAGTTCGTTCACCGATCCGAAGAGCGGGTGCCCCTCAGCCAGCCCGGTGATCTTCTCGGTGGCTGCTTCACTCGTGTTTCCCGCCAGGATCACGGCCAGTTCGGCGGCCTCGGCGTCTTCCGAGTCGTTGAACCGCAATGCCGCGGACATGGCCTCGAGCAGCGCCACCGGCTTGATGCCGTTCTCAGCCAGCTCGGCGGCCGGGCCGATGAACCGCTCGTGCCGGCTGAGCTTGCGCAGCGGCGCCCGGCCCACGCGCGCCACGGTGTCGGGCAGGTACTCGTTGGAGAACCGGGCCAGGATCTTTTGCACGTAGGCCTCCTGGTCGGCCTCGGCAAATCCGTGCTTGGACACCAACAGCGATTTGGTTTCCGCCAGCACCGCGGCAACCTTCGCAAAGACCCGCGGGTCGGCCATCGCTTCGGAGATCTTCTCCATGCCGGCGGCAAAGCCCAGGTATGCCGTTGCGGCGTGCCCGGTGTTCACGGTGAAGAGCTTGCGCTCGATGTACGGACCCAGGTCCTCCACGAACGTCGCTCCGCCGATCTCCGGAACGGCATCCCCGAACGGGGTCTTGTCGATGACCCACTCGAAGAAGGTTTCCACCGTGACGTCCAGGCCCTGGCCCGGCGCCTGGTTCGGCACGATGCGATCCACCGCGGTGTTGGCGAAGATCGCGTTGGCGTCGATGGTCTCCGCAGCGGCGGCGCCGTCGGCGCGCACCGCCGCTTCAAGGATGTCCGTGGCGTTGATGGCGTTCTCGCACGCCATCACCTGCAGCGGCGCCAGCGCGGCGTCGCGCTTGGCGATGCCGGCGGCAATCAGCGGGGCGACGAATTTCAGGATGTGCGGCCCCACGGCGGTGGTGACCATCTGGGCGGTGGCGATCTCGTCGATGACCGCATCGGCCTGGGTCGAGGAATTCAGCGCGCGGAAGTTCTCCACGGTGCGCACCTTCGGATCCTGCCCGACCTCGTGCACCTGGTAGCTGTCGGCCGCAGCCAGCGCGGTGATCAGCGCGTCGGCCACGTCCGCAAACACGATCTCGTAGCCCGCGTCGTGCAGCAGCAGCCCGACGAACCCCCGGCCGATGTTCCCGGCCCCAAAATGTACTACCTTCACGATGCGTTGACCTTTCCGAAGATGTCCAGGATTTCCTCGCGCGTGGTCGCGGTTTCCAGCCGTGCCACCTGCGCCTTGTCGGTGAAGACCCGGGCGATCGAGGACAGGATGGCCAGGTGCTCGTTGTTCACCCCGGCGATGCCGACCACGAACTTGACCTCCTTGCCGTTCCAGTCGATGCCCTCGGGGTAGCGGATGATCGACACCGCGGAGCTGGCGATATTGCCCTTGGCCTCGTTGGTGCCGTGCGGGATGGCCAGGAAGTTGCCCATGTAGGTGGACACCGAGGACTCGCGGGTGTGCATCGAGGCCACGTATTCCGCGTTGACCGCACCGCGTGCCAGCAGCAGGGCGCCGGCCTCGTCGATGGCGGCATCGCGCGAGGCGGCGGTGCCGGTGAGCACCACGCTGTCGGCGACCAGCACCTCGCGTGCCGGGGCCGCTTCGGTTTCGGCAGGGGCGGCGGCATGCTTGGCCGCGTGGGCCGCGGCACCGGCGTGCTCGTCGGTTGCCGAGGCACCGGCACCTGCTGCCACTGCGCCCACGGAAACGGATTCCGCCGGTGCGGCGTTGCGGGTGCGCACCAGCTCGACGATTTCCTCGTAGCGCGGGCTGTTCATGAAGTTGTCCACCGAAACGTGCACCGCGCTGGCCGTCACGGGCGTGGCACGGGCCGCAAGGTCCTGGTGGGTGACGACGATGTCGTAGGTGTCGGTCAGGTTCGCAATGGCCGAGTTGGTGACCTTGACGTCCACCAGCCCTGCCTTCTTGAACATGTTGCGCAGCACCGAGGCGCCCATGGCGCTCGACCCCATGCCCGCGTCGCAGGCGAAGACCACGTTGTTCACCGGGCCGGAAGTGGCATCGGCGGCGAAGGCGAAGCCCACCGCGGACTTCTTGCCCTTCATGGCTTCCATCTTGGCCGCTGCCTCGCCGAGCTCGTCGCCCTCGGGGGCCTTGGAGATCTTAAGCAGGAACGAACCGATCAGGAAGGAGACCACCGTTGCGGCAACCACCGAGAGCGCGACGCCCAGGTAGCTGTCCGAGGAGGTCATGGCGAACACGGCGAAGATGCTGCCCGGTGCGGCCGGCGCGCGCAGGCCGGCGCCGGTGAGCACCAGCATGAAGATCCCGCTCATGCCGCCGCCGATGGCGGCCAGGATCATGACCGGCTTCATCAGGATGTACGGGAAGTAGATCTCGTGGATGCCGCCGACGAACTGGATCAGCGCGGCGCCCGGGGCCGAGGCCTTGGCCAGGCCCTTGCCGAAGATCGCGTAAGCCAGCAGGATGCCGAAGCCCGGGCCGGGGTTGGCCTCAAGCAGGAAGAGGATGGACTTGCCCTGCTCCAGCGCCTGTTCGGTGCCCAGCGGGGTGAGGATGCCGTGGTTGATGGCGTTGTTCAGGAACAGGACCTTGGCCGGTTCGATGAAGATGCTGGTCAGCGGCAGTAGTCCGTGGTTGACCAGGAACTGCACCACCGCGCCGGCGCCGTTGGAGAACGCCACCACCAGCGGGTTGACCAGCAGCATGCCGAAGATCGCCATGGCCGCCCCGACGATGCCGGAAGAGAAGTTGTCGATGAGCATCTCGAAGCCCGGCTTGACCCGGCCTTCCCACGCGGCATCGAGCTTCTTCATGACCCAGGCCGAGAGCGGACCCATGATCATCGCACCGATGAACATCGGGATGTCGGCACCGACCACCACGCCCATCGTGGCGATCGCACCGATCACGCCGCCGCGGACCCCGTGGATCATCTTGCCGCCGGTGTAGCCGATCAGCAGCGGCAGCAGGTAGGTGATCATCGGTTCCACCAACGAGCCAAGTTGCTCGTTGGGCAGGAAGCCGTCGGGAATGAACAACGCGGTGATCAACCCCCAGGCGATGAACGCCCCGATGTTGGGCATGATCATCCCCGAGAGGAAGGTGCCGAACTTCTGCACCCCGACCCGCAGCCCGCCGCGGGTGGCAGCCTCAGTTTGTGTTGCCATGATTCTTCCTAATCGTTAGTCCTGCGCCGTCGCAGGGAAGGAACCGACGCGTGTGCACGGTTATGTCGTCTTGGAGATGCGATGCAGCCATTCGAGGAACATCTTCATTTCGGTGTTGGAAAGTTGCTGCGGGTTCGAGGACTCCAACGCGGCGTTCAGCGCGATGGCGGCCACGACGACCGCGGAGGCACCCACCGGGGTGGCGGAGTCGGCAATTCCGGCCTCCGAGGACACCGCGGTGATCACGGCATCGCGCGTCATGTCGGACAGCTCGAAGTTCCGCTCCTTCTCCGGCTCGGAGATGAGCATCAGGGTGACCCCGATATTCGCGGCCATGATGCTGCGCACCGCGTCGGCCGGGGGCACGTTCAGGTGCCCGGCTTCCGCTGCCCGGTCGAGCTTCCCGCGCAGCAGCGCTTCCGCCTCCGAGACCCTGTTGGATCGGTTTCCGGGCCTGACCTTGCCGAACATCACCAGGTAGAGGTGCGGTTTCTCGATGCCGAAGCGCACGTGTTGGTCCCACATGCGCCGCACGTCGTCCAGCGGCTTCCCGGTGGGTTCAAGGTCCATTTCACTGGCCACGTACTGCTCGAAACCCACGGCAACGACCGCGTCGAACAGGCCTTCCTTGTCCCCGAAGTGGTGGTACAGCGTCGGCGCCGTGACCCCCGCCAGCTCGGTGATCTTCCGGGTGGAGACCGGAGCCCCGTCCGAATTGGCCAAGAGCTCGACGGCTGCCTGCAGCAGTCGCTCCCTCGGCGGAAGCTGGATGTCTAGACTCATGACTGCTACCCTAGCACCTATAGCATTGCTATATGAAGGGGATCACAGCTTGAGTTTATGCTCGAGTCCTGCGTGATCATCGTCTGCATCGCGCAACGGACAACCCAAGAGCAACCCACGGGAACGAGGAACTCAAGTGCAACACTTCTCCGGAGTGGGCGTCATGCCCGGACGTGTCATCGGAACCATCCGGCACATGCCCCCGGCGCTTTCCGAACCGCCGGCCGGCGAGAAGCTGGACGCCGCGGTCACCGCGGAGCAGGCCATCGCCGGGCTCAAGGAAGCTGCCGCGTCCGTGCAGGCGGACCTGCGCACCCGCGCCGCAACCGCCAGCCCCGAGGCCAAGGCCGTGCTGGAGGCCACCGCGCAGATGGCCACCGACTCGATGCTGCTCAAGGGTGCCAACAAGCTGATCAACACCGGCCTTTCGGCCGAACGCGGCATCTGGGAGTCCGGCGAAACAGTCGCCCAGATGCTCATCACCCTCGGCGGCTACATGGCCGAACGCGCCACCGACGTGCTGGACGTGCGCGCCCGCATCGTGGCTGCGCTGCGCGGGGTCCCGGCCCCCGGCATCCCCGATTCGACGGACCCGTTCATCCTGGTGGCCGAGGACCTGGCACCGGCGGACACCGCCACGCTGGACCCGGCCAAGGTCATTGCCCTGCTGACCACCGGCGGCGGGCCCCAGTCGCACACCGCCATCATCGCCCGCGCCATGGGCCTGACCGCCATCGTCGCCGCCAAGGGCCTGGAGGCACTGGAATCCGGCACCGAGATCTTCGTCGACGGAGCCGCGGGAACCATTTCCACCTCCCCCGGCGACACCGAGCGCACGGCCGTGGACGCCTGGCTGAAGAACGCCGCGCTGCTCTCGGTCTTCGACGGCAACGGCGTGATGGCCGACGGGCACCAGGTCCCGCTGCTGGCCAACGTCGGGGGCGGCAAGGACGCGGTTAAGGCCGCTGCGGCCGGAGCCCAGGGCGTGGGGCTGCTGCGCACCGAATTCTGCTTCCTGGGCCGCGACACCGAGCCGTCCATCGAGGAGCAGGTCGCCCAGTACAAGGCCGTCTTCGATGCCTTCGGGTCCAAGAAGGTTGTGGTGCGCACGCTGGATGCCGGCGCCGACAAGCCGCTGCCCTTCCTCACCGACGCCTCGGAGCCCAACCCGGCCCTGGGCGTGCGCGGCTACCGCACCGACACCACCTCCCCCGGGGTGCTGGCCCGCCAGCTCTCGGCCATCGCCACCGCATCGGCCGGCTCCGAGGCCGAGGTCTGGGTCATGGCCCCGATGATTTCCACTCCGTCCGAGGCGGCCGATTTCGCCGCGATGTGCGCCGACGCCGGACTGGCCACCCCCGGGGTGATGGTCGAGGTCCCCTCCGCGGCACTGAGCTCCGAGGCCATCCTGGGCCAGGTGTCCTTCGCGTCCCTGGGCACCAACGACCTGACGCAGTACACCATGGCCGCGGACCGGCAGCTCGGCCCGCTGGCCGCGTTGAACAACCCGTGGCAGCCTGCGGTGCTGCGCCTGATCGAATTGACGGTTGCCGGCTCCCGGGCCGAGGGCAACCACAAGCCCGTGGGCGTCTGCGGCGAGGCCGCGGCGGATCCGGCGCTGGCCGTGGTGCTGGTGGGCTTGGGCGTCTCGACCCTGTCGATGTCGGCCCGCTCGCTGGCCTCCGTGGCCGCGGTGCTCAAGACCGTCACGCTGGAACGCGCCGGCGAATTGGCGCAGCTGGCATTGGCCGCACCGAGCGCCGAGGCAGCACGCACCGCGGTGCGCGAGGCGCTGCCGGCACTGGCCGAACTGGGCCTGTAGCCAACACCCCGGCACCGTAGGATTGATCCTGCCTGCCCCCAATTGTTTCCCAAACACCTTCGTACACAGGAGAAAACACATGTCCGAACGTCTTGCCACCATCGCCAGCGCCTCCGGCCTGCACGCCCGTCCCGCCGCGCTCTTCGCCGAAGCAGCCGGCGCCCTGGACATCGAGGTCACCATCGCGCCCAAGGGCGCCCCGGAGGACGATGCCCTGGACGCCTCGAGCATCCTCTCGCTGATGACCCTGGGTGCCGCCAAGGGCGACGAAGTGGTGCTGCGCGCCTCCGGCGACGGCGCCGAGGCCGCGCTGGATTCCCTGGTTGCACTGCTGGAAACGGACCTGGACGCCGTCTAACCAACCGCGTCGACCACCGCCGATGGCGTGGATCCCGAGCCGAAAGGCCTGGGGCCCACGCCATCGGCGTTTTGCGTTTACAGGCCGCCGGTGCAACTGCGCGGACGGTCACGAAGCCAAGGCGCAGACATCGCAGTTCCGTTGAAAACATTTCGGCAGACCGGGGGATGCCGTTCTTGGAACGGACCGCAGTGACCTATCAACCACCGGCCCTGGCAAGGTACGGTTGCGCATATCCGGCGCGGCTACGGCCGGCAGGCCCTGCAGGGCGACAGCGTCCCGGTCCGGGCGTCCTATGCGGACCGACCCAACGAATGGTCCAGGTGAGGAGCTCTACATGGAACTGATCTTTGTGCACGGCGCTTTGGTGCGTGACGGACAGTGGTGGTGGCAGCGGACCGCAGAGCTGCTCCACGAACACACCGGGATCCGGAGCAGAGCCATTGCGTTGCCCTCCTGCGGCGAGGGAGCACCTGAAGAGGTTGCTGGCGGCCTCATTGCGGACGCGGCTGTGCTGCGCGGCGCACTGGGCGAGGTGGACTCCGCCATCGTTGTCGGCCACTCCTACGGCGGCACCGTTATCGCCGAAGCCGGCCGGCATCCGGCCATTGCGCACCTGCTCTATGTGTCGTCGTACCTGCCCGAGGTCGGGCAGTCTCAGGGTGCGATCATGAGCGGCGAAGGCGACCCGGTATCCATCGGCGACAACAGTGACGGAACGCTGAGCGTGTCCGGCTACGACGCAACGTCGTTTGGAGCCCGATTCCTTCAGGACGCAGACGACGAGACCCAGCACCAGGCGTGGGAGCGGGTGACCGCACAGGCTGCCGGGGCATTCATGACCCCGACGAGTGCTGCCGGCTGGGAGGGAATCGATTCAACGTACATCGTCTGCGGGCAGGACCGCAGCACGTCGGTCGAGTTGCAACGCTTCCACGCGAGCCGAGCGACGCACTCCGTCGAACTGCCGACCGGGCACCATCCGTTCATTTCCCGACCCGATCTGGTCGTCGAACAAGTGCTGGAGCTGTTGCAGCGAGGGTGAGTCGTGCAGTGTCGTCTGCCCTGAACGGAGCTTTGGGCCTCTCGGGGCGTGGAACCTGTCGGATGGTACTCCTGGCAGCCGACGCCATTGCCCGGTGATCCATCGGCACTCCTCGGCTCCACCGCCTACGTCCGAATGCCCATGTCGACCGCATGGCGAATGCCCGCAGGAGACGACGTTCCAGGCCGTTATACGTCGAGTCATGCCTTAGGGCGACTTGCGGGCAAGGGCAGCGATTCCTCCCCGTGGGAGGGGTCGAGGGCTGTTAGCCTCAGGTAAATGCGTGTTCCCCTTCCAAGCTCCGGAGGAATTGCCAGATGCCGCAGGACACCAATTACGACACCTTTGCCGAGGCGTACTCTGCCGAAAACGAATCCAGTCTGCTCAATGGATTCTACGAGCGCCCGGCAATGCTCAACCTCGCCGGGGATGTCCGCGACCGCCGGATTCTTGACGCCGGCTGCGGTTCCGGGCCGCTGGCTGCGGCGCTCGGTGAACGCGGCGCCACCGTGACAGGATTTGATTCCAGCGAAGCAATGGTCAATCTGGCCCGAAAAAGACTGGGCGAAAGGGCGGAACTGCTCGTGGCGGACCTTGGCCGGCCCCTTCCGTTCGCCGACGACACGTTCGACGACGTGGTTGCCTCGTTGGTCTTCCACTACTTGGAAGACTGGGTGGGCCCGCTGACCGAGATGCGGCGCGTGCTGCGGCCGGAAGGCAGGCTCATCATGTCCGTCAACCATCCGATCCTGTATCCCTGGACAAACCCCGGCACAGACTACTTCAAGCCCGTGAAGTACTCGGATGAGCACACCTTCAACGGCCAACCGGCCACCCTGACGTATTGGCACCGGCCATTGCATGCCATGACTGACGCGTTTGCCAAGGCAGGATTCCAGATCGAGGAGCTCAGCGAACCACCGTACTCGACCGATGCGCCCCCGGACATCGTCCCTGCGCAATTCAAGGACCGGGATTCGTTCCTGAGCTTCATTTTCTTCGTGCTCCGCGCGAAGTGACGGCGGCGTTCCCGGGCTTCGGCGGGCAAGGACCAGGTCGTCCGGCTCGGGATCGGCCGATTGGGGCCCGGGTTTGCCATGGGGCCTTCACCGCAGGCGGGGCCCCTTGGCCTGGATGTGCGTACCGTCGGCTCTCGGGAATCGCCGCTCAGGGGACCAGCTCGGCGGCCCGTTCCTCGCCGGCCGCCACAAGCCTGGCGAAGGGGCCATCGGCATCGCGCAGTTCGGCCGGGCTGCCGCGCTCGACGATCGCTCCGGATTCGAGCACCGCCAACCGGTCGGCGTTTTCCACGGTGGACAGCCGGTGGGCGATCATCAAGGTGGTGCGCCCCACGGCCAGGCGATCCAACGCGTCCTGCACCAGCGCCTCGGTGGTGTTGTCCAGTGCGCTGGTGGCCTCGTCGAGCACCAGCACCTTCGGGTTGCGCAGGATGGTGCGGGCAATGGCCAGGCGCTGCTGCTCTCCCCCGGAGAAACGGTGCCCGCGCGCACCGACCAGCGTGTCAAGACCCTCGGGCAGACCCGCAACCAGGTCGGCGATCTGTGCGCTGGCCAGTGCCTTCCACAGCGTTGCGTCGTCGGCCCCGGGATCGGCCAGCAGCAGGTTGTTGCGGATCGAGGCGTGGATCAGGTAGGTCTCCTGGGATACCACGCCCACGATCTTGTTCAGGGTTTCCGGGGCGAGCTCGCGGATGTCGATGCCGTCGATGGTGATGCGGCCGCGGCTTGGGTCATGCAGGCGCGGCAGCAGCGAACCGAGCGTGGACTTGCCCGATCCGGTGGGCCCGACGATCGCCGTCGCGGTGCCCGGGGCCAGCTCCAGGTCGATCCCGTGTAGCACCTTCGGCCCGTCCCGGTAGGCGAAGGAGACGCCTTCGAAGCGCACCAGCCCCGCAACGGTCTCCGGGTCCAGGCTCGCCGGGTTCGCCGGCGCCTTGATTTCCGGGTCCATGTCCAGGTACTCGAAGATGCGGCTGAACAGGGCCATCGCGGTGACCCATTGGACCCCGACGTTCAGCAGGCCCATGATGGGGCGGAAGATCGCGCCCTGCAGCGCGGTGAACGCCACCAGCGTGCCGATGGTCATCCCCCCGGAGGTGGCGGGGAAGCCGGCGGCCAGGTAGATGACCGCGGGGATCGCGGCGAACACGATGCCCATGGTGGCCATGCGCCAGCGCCCGGCCAACTGGCTGCGCATTTCCAGGTCCACGAGCCGGTGCGAGGACCCGGCAAAGCGTTCCACGTCCCGCCCGGTGGTGCCCAGGGTCTTGGCCAGGCGGATGCCGGAGACCGAGAGGCCCTCCTCGATCTGCGTGTACATCCCGGCAAGCTCGGCCTGCCGCTTGCTGGTCACGTCGCGGCGCATCAGCGCCACCTTGCGCGAAAGCCAGATCGCCGGCGGCAGCACCACCAGCGAGAGCAGGCTCATCCGCCAGGAGAGTGCGGCCATCGCGATGGCGGTGGCCACCGCCGTGGTCAGGTTGGAGGCCACCGAGGTGGCGGTGGAGGTCACCACCGACTGCATCCCGGCGATGTCGTTGGTCAGCCGCGACTGCACCTCCCCGGAGCGGGTGCGGGTGAAAAAGCCCAGCGACTGGGCCTGCAGGTGGGAAAACAGGCGGGTCCGCAGCGTGTGCATGACCTTCTGGCCCATCTTGGTGGCCATCCAGGTCTGGACCACGCCGATGGCCGCTGTCGCCGCGGCGACGGCCACCAGCCCGCCGGCAAGCCAGGCGAGCAGTACGGTGTCTTGGTGCGGCAGCGCGTCGTCGATTATGGCGCGGATCAGGAACGGCTGGGCCAGTCCGATGACGGAGGCTGCGGAGATGAGCAGCACGACGACGGCGATGGCGAGCTTGTGCGGCTTGAAGAGCGCAGCGATCCGGGCCGGCTGCACCGGGTGGAGCCTGACCTGCTTGAGGTCCGCGGGGTTCAGGCGGGCGACGGGACCGCCGCGGCCTCCCCCGCCGCCGGGTGCCCGATCGGCACCGGCGTGATTCTTGGCCGATTGGCCCTGGCCCGAACGGGCCGTGCTGGAAGATGAACTCGATTCCAACATATGCACCACCTTTCGTGGTGGTCGTGGGTGCGGGACTCGCACCACGTTATTGATGAGGTTACCTCACTATGTGGTTGCCCGTCAAATTCGGCACCCGCCGGACGGTAGTCTTGAGGGCATGCCAGCCAGCAACAATCCGGCACTTCCCGGTGACCTTTCGGAGCTTTTCCACCGCGCTTTTCGTTCGCTGCGCCATTCCTGGTCGCAGCGCCTTGCCCCCTTTGAGCTGACCCCGCACCAGTTCCGCGCCCTGCACTCGCTCGCGCGCAACGCCGCGGACCCGGCGTCCGCCGACGGGATGCGGCTCAAGGACGTTGCCGAACGCCTGCGCATTGCCCCGCGCTCGGCCACCGAGGTCATCGACCACCTCGAGGCCAAGGGGCTGGTGGCCCGCAGCGCCGACCCCGTCGATCGCCGCGCCACGCTGGTCACGCTGACTGCCGAGGGGCTCAGGCTGACCGAGGAAGTCCGCGCGGCACGCCGCGAGCACACGGAGAGCTACTTCGGCCGGATCGATGCGCAGGAACGCGCCGAGCTGGCCCGCATCCTGGGCAAGCTCGGCGGCCACCCGGAGCGCTGAACGCGTTCCGCGGGAACTCCCCGGCGACCGGGTCCTAGTTCTCGGACCTGCCCCGGCGCCAGTACCCCATGAAGGCGACCTGCTTGCGGTCCATGCCGGCCTCGCGGACCAGGTAGCGGCGCATGCCCTTGATCATTTCCGCCTCGCCGGCCAGCCACGCGTAGAACGGCTGCGTGGAGGCGGTGGCCGTCTCCCAAAGGATCTGCGAGTCGACGTCGACGTCCTCCGGGTCGGCCCCGGGCATCACCGCGCCGGCGGCGGGAATCGCCACGACGTCGCGCACCGCGGCCGCCAGCAGCTCGCCGTGCGGGTGGGAACCGCGCGGCAGCCACTGCACGGACACGCCCGAGCGGGTCGAGGAACCCTGGATGTCCCCGGTGTCGGGCACCTCGATGAGCGCATGTCCGGTGATCCCGGCAGGCAGCGATTCGAGGATCGAGCAGATCGCCGGGGCAGCGGTCTCGTCCCCGGCCAGCAGGATCCGCTTGGCCGAGCCGGGGCGGAACTCGATGCCGCCGTAGTCGGGCCCGCACAGGCCCGCGTTGGGACCCAGCAACAGCAATTCGTCCCCGGCCTTGGCCCGGGCCGCCCACACCGTGGCCGGGCCGCCGGCCAGCTTGCCGTTCTCGGTGCGCAGGTGCAGCACGAAGTCGATGTCGATCTCCGCCTCCGTACCGCGGTTGTCCCGGTGGCCCGCCGGGCGCAGGGCACGGACGGTGTAGGTGCGCATGGCGCCGCGGGATTCGGCCGGCAGCGCGAGCCAGCGCCGGTACCAGCCGGTGGCCTCCGCCCGGGAAAGCCAGGCGCCCGGGCGCAGCGACGCGAATTCCGCGGGCAGCCCGGCAGCCGGGACCCCGGATTCGGCGGCCGGCTGGATCATCAGCTTGATGCGCAGATCCAGCGGGGAATCCCCGGCGCCGAAGTGCGCCAGGTCCGCGCCGGCCAGGGTGATGCGCTTGAAGTTCTCGCCGATGCCCTGCACCGCGACCACATGCGTGGCGAAGGCCAGCATCTCGCTGATCTCCTCGGCGCGTTCGGGCACGTCCTGGGCCGCGGGCGCCGGGGAGTCCGCTTCGGCGGTTGCGGCTGCGGTCCCGGCCGTTGCCTCCGCCACGGAATCCGTGGCTGCATCCGCAACGCCGCCGGCCTCGGGGCCTGCGGTTCCCGGTGCGGCCGCGGGCACCTCGGACGGCACGGGACCGGCATCGAGCCGGGCATCGGGATTCGTGGTGCGGTGGATGCCCTTGGCCGCCAGCACCGACTCGGCGCGCAGCACCCGGTGCCGGCCGATCGGCAGCACCAGCGGGGTGCCGGCCACGGGGTCCGGGATGACGCGGCACGGCATGCCGAAGACGTTTTTCACCATCTCCTCGGTGACCACCGCCGCGGGGTGCCCGGCGGCAACGATCTTGCCTTCCTTCAGCGCGACCAGGTGGTCGGCGTAGCGGGCGGCGAGGTTGAGGTCGTGCAGCACGATCACCACGGTGGTGCCGCGGGTGCGGTTCAGCTCGGAAATCACGTCGAGCACCTCCAGCTGGTGGGCGACGTCCAGGTAGGTGGTCGGCTCGTCGAGCAGCAGCAGCTCGGTTTCCTGGGCCAGCGCCATGGCGATCCAGACGCGTTGGCGCTGCCCGCCGGAGAGCTCGTCGATGGGCCGCTCGGCCAGGTCGGTGGTACCGGTGACGGCCATGGCGCGGGCCACCGCGGCCTCGTCCTCGGAGGAGAAACGCTTGAACCAGCCCTGGTGCGGGTAGCGGCCGCGGCCGATCAGCTCGCGCACCGTGATCCCGTCGGGCGCGGTCGGGGTCTGCGGCAGCAGGCCCAGCATCTTGGCGACCTCGCGGGCCGGGCGGGTGTGGATGTCCTCGCCGTTGAGCAGGACCTTGCCCCCGGCGGGCTTCAGCAGCCGGGACAGGCCGCGCAGCAGCGTGGACTTGCCGCAGCCATTGGCTCCCACGATGATCGTCACCTCGCCGGTGGGCAGCTGCAACGAGAGCTCGTCGACGATGCTGACCGCGTCGTAGGCGAGTGTGAGGTCCTGTGCTTCGAGAAGTGCCATGCGTACCCTCAGGTTCCTTCCTTGTTGGAGCGCACCAAGACCCAAATCAGGAATGGTGCTCCCAGTGCGCCGGTGACGACGCCGACTGGTAATTGTATGTCGGGCAAGATGTTGGTGGCGATGAATGTCGCCGTGGTGACCAGCAAGGCGCCGATGCCGGCGGCGGAGCCCAGGTGGCTGCGGCCATTGCACAGGCGCAGGGCCAGCGGCCCGGCCAGGAACGCGACGAACGCCAGCGGGCCGGTCACCGCGGTTGCCACCGCGCACAGCCCGACCCCCAGCAGGATCAGCCCCAGCCGGGTGGACCGCACGCGCAGCCCCAACCCGGCGGCGGTGTCGTCGCCCAGTTCCAGGATCCGCAGCTTCGCCGCGGCGGGCAGAAGCAGCGGCAGCAGGATCGCCAGTGCCGCACCCAGCATTCCGGCCCGCTCCCAGGTGCTGGCGGACAGCGACCCGGTGAGCCAGCGCAGTGCGTCGGAGGCCATGCGGATGTCGGTGCGGGTGAGCAGGTAGGAGATGATGCCCTGCAGCATCGCGGCGACCGCGATGCCGGCCAGGATCAGCCGGGCCCCGGTGTGCTTCCCGGCGTCGGCAATCGCGTAGATCAGCAGCGCCACGGCCAGGGCGCCGGCGCAGGCGATCAGCGAAAGCCCGATCCCCTGGGCGCCGAAGAACAACATGCCCGCCACCGCGGCGGCGGACGCCCCGTAGCCGACCCCGATCACGTCGGGGCTGGCCAGCGGGTTGCGCAGCATGCGCTGGAAGATGGCCCCGGAGGCGCCGAACGCGGCCCCGGCCAGGATTCCGACGGCGGCCTGCGGCAGCCGGTCTTCCCAGAGCATGAAGGAGACCCCCGGAACGCGTTCGCCGGACAGGGCGGCGAGCATCTCGTCGAGGGCGATGGGATGGCGCCCGGCCACCAGGTTCAGGAGCACCGCAACCAGGATGCCGGCGGTGGCCAGCAGGTTCACCCGGGCCACCGGGCCGATGCGGCGCTTGGCGCGGGGTGTGGATTGGCGCGGGGCCCGGGGCATGCGCCGGGGCCTGGGCCGCGGCGCGCCCGGAGGCCGTCCTCCGGACGGCGCGGCGGAAGCCTCGGCCCGCTCCATTGCGGGCGCAGCCGCGGCGGCGTCGCCAACCCGGGAGAGCATCTGGCGGCTCACAGCGTGACCTTCCTTCCGCGGCGCAGCAGCCAGAGGAACAGCGGCGCGCCGATCACCGCGGTCATGACCCCGACCTGGATTTCCGCCGGTGGGGCGATGACCCGGCCCAGCACATCGGCACCCAGCAGCAACACCGGGCCGGCGAGCATGGACAGCGGCAGCAGCCAGCGGTAGTCCCCGCCGGCCAGCACGCGGATCGCGTGCGGCACGATCAGCCCGACGAAGCCGATGGGCCCGGCCAGCGCGGTGGCCGCGCCGCACAGCAGCACCACGCCCGCCGCCGACACGGCACGCCCGCGGCCCACGCGGAAGCCGAGACCCACGGCCGAGTCGTCGCCCAGGGCCAGCGCGTTGAACAGCCTGGCACCGGCCAGCACCGCGACCGCGCCCAGGGCCAGGAACGGGGCGACGGAGAGCATCTCGGGCACCTCGCGGGCGCCGAGGGTGCCGACCTGCCAGAACCTGAAGCGGTCCAGGGCCTCCTGGCCGATCATCAGCACGGCGTTGGTCAGCGACCCGAGGCCCGCGGCCATGGCCGCACCGGCCAGGGCCAGTTTCAGCCCCGTGGCGCTGTCGCGGCCCAGCGATGCTACCAGGTAGACCAGCAGCGAGGCGCCCGCGGCTCCCACGAAGGCGAAGAGGATGTAGCCGTGCAGCGTGGTCACGGCGAAGAAGTGGATGCCGGCCACCACGGCCAGCGCGGCCCCGGCGTTGACGCCCAGGATGCCCGGGTCCGCCAGCGGGTTGCGGGTGATGCCCTGCATCCCGGCTCCGGCGAGCCCCAGGGCGGCGCCGATGAGCAGCCCGGCAACGGTGCGCGGGATGCGCGAGGCGACGACCGCGTGGTCCCCGTTGGCCGGGTCCAGGTGCACCAGCGCGTCGAGGACCGTGGACGGGGCGATGGGCCGGGCACCGATGAGCAGGGACAGGAAGAGCCCCAGGGCCAGGGCTGCCGCCAGGAGAAGTCCGAGCACCGGCGCGGGCATCAGCCCGGGGCGCCGGGCGGGCGCGCGGGAATCGGTTTTCTGCGCGGACAGCGGCAGGGCCTCGGACGTTCGTGACCCGGATGGTGGAGCGCTCATGGATTGTCCACCCGGTTCCGGGCGGAGGCGCGGGCCGTGGCCCTAGACTGGGGGCCATGAGCAAGCAGCAAGCCACCGTCGTCTCCGAGCAGGCAGCCTTCCACCTGGCCCCGAACCCCGGACCGATGTCGCTGGAGGGAACCAATTCCTGGATCCTGCGCGCACCGGGGTCCGAGCATGCCATCGTCGTGGATCCGGGTCCCGACGACGCCGGGCACCTGGGTGCGCTGGCCGCCGAATCCGTCGAACTGATCCTGATCACGCACCGCCACCACGACCACACCGAGGGCATCGACACGCTGCACCGGCTCACCGGGGCGCCGGTGCGTGCGGCGCTGCCGGAGCATTGCCGCGAGGCCGGGGTCTTGGTCGACGGCGAGGAGATCCACGCGGCGGGCCTGCGGCTGCGCGTGCTGGCCACCCCAGGCCACACCTCCGATTCGCTCGGCTTCCTGCTGCCCGACGACGGGGCAAACGGCTCGATGCTCACCGGGGACACCATCCTGGGCCGCGGCACCACCATCCTGGATGCGCCAGACGGGACCCTGGGCGACTACCTGTCCTCGCTGGACAAGCTGGAGGCCGGCCCCGATGCGCTGGTGCTCCCGGCGCACGGCCCGGTGCTGGGGTCCCTGCACGGTATCGTGCGCGAATACCGGGCGCACCGGCTTGAACGGCTGGCCCAGATCCGCGCCGCCCTGGCGCAGATCCGGGCAGATTCCGCCGTTGCGCCCACCATCGCCCAGGTCACCGACGTGGTCTACGCCGACGTGGATCCACGGGTGCGACGGGCAGCCGAGATCTCGGTGGCAGCGCAATTGCGCTACCTTGAGGAGTCCGAAGCTTCCTGACATTGCCTGTGGTTCCCGCCTGTATCGGTGCCGGTGCGTGGGTGGTGCGGGCCGGCTACTTGCCGGCGGCTGCCTGCGCGGCCGCAGCGAAGGCCGGGACGACCTTCTCGAGGGCGTAGGGCACCGACAGCGGGGACGCCGCCGAGATGGCGAGCACCTCCATGTCGTTGGCCGCGGCCACCAGCCCGCCCTTGGAGACGGCGGGGAGCTGGGCAAAGAGCTTGTTCTTGGCGACCGCATCGGTGCCGGTGCCCTCGGCGGCCCAGGTGAAGAAGATGTCGGAGTCCAGCTCGTTCGCGCGTTCCGCGGCCCATGGAAGGAAGAACTCGCCGTCCTTGGCGTTCGCATCGACGATTGCCGCCTGGGTCATGCCCAGTGCGGTGAGGAAGCGCGGGCGCGAATCCCCGGTGGCGTAGAGGCTGATGGAGTTGTCCGACAGTTCCAGGTTTCCGGCAATGAAAGTGGTGTCCTTGAAGACCGGGTTCGCCTCGGCGGCAGCAGCGACCTTGCCCTCGACCTCGGTGATTACGGCCTTGGCCTCGGCGTCCTTGCCCAGTGCCTGGCCTACGGCGGTGGTCACGTCCTGCCAGCCGGAGGTGTAGTTCGGTGCCATCGGGCCGATGACCGGGGCGATCTTGGAGAGCTTGTCGTACTCCTCCTGCGTCAGGCCCGAGTACCCGGCCACGATGAGGTCCGGCTGGGCCTCGGCCAGCGCGGTGAAGTTCACGCCGTCCTTCTCGGAGTACTGAACCGGGGCCTTCTCGCTGCCGATCGGGGCGCCCAGCTCGGTGAGCTTGGCATCCTTCCAGTCGGTGGAGCCCTGCTTGTTGTTTCCCCAGGTGTCCTCGGCCATGGCCACCGGAACGACGCCCAGTGCCAGCACCGCATCGGCGTTGACCCAGGAAACCGTGGCCACGCGCTCGGGTGCCTCGGTGATTTCGGTGGTCCCGTAGATGTGCTTGATGCTGACAGGGAAGGCGGCGCTTGCCGCTGCGGTGCTGCTGGCCGGGGCGCTGTCGGCGGTTCCGCCGCAGGCGCTGAGGGTCAAGGCAAGGGCGGTGGTTGCTGCGGCGATGAGGCCGGCGCGTCGAGTGAACTTCATGTGGGTGTGGAATCCTTTGCGATTCAGCGGTGGAAAGCGATGGATACGGAGGAGGAGGTGCTCGGTCGGCAGGAATTGTGGATTGGCCGTCACACCAACACCTGACGAGTAAGGCTAACCTCACCAATTCGGATTACGCAACACAGCTCGGACCTAATTGCCCGAACGCCGCCGTGGCCGGGGATGACAAATGCCCGTCATTTCGCAAGCCATCCGGCCATTCGGTGACTAGGCTCACATCATGAAAGATTTCTTGCCGCCGGAAACCAGCAACCCGCACCGCACTCCGGGCACGGCACTGGTCACGGGTGCCACCTCGGGGCTGGGCGCCGAATTCTGCGCGCAACTGGCGGCCCGCGGACACGACCTGGTGGTCACGGCCCGTGACGGGCAGCGGCTGGCGGAGCTCGCCGCACGGCTGCACGCACAGTTTGCCGTCAACG
Source organism: Arthrobacter sp. C2 (assembly GCA_024207135.1). Taxonomy (GTDB): domain Bacteria; phylum Actinomycetota; class Actinomycetes; order Actinomycetales; family Micrococcaceae; genus Paeniglutamicibacter. The sequence goes on from CP042428.1 coordinate 2,069,344, forward strand.
TCGAAGTGCTGGCCGCGGACCTGGTGACCGACGAGGGAACCGAACGGGTGTCCGCCCGCCTCGCCCAAGCCGCGCGACCCGTCAACCTGCTGGTCAATAACGCCGGGTACGGCCTGCGCGGCAATTTCGCCGACAACGACCTCGGCGAGGAGCTTGACCACCTGCGGATCCACACCCAGGCACCGCTGGTACTGATGCATGCGGCACTGAACGCCATGGGCTCCGGCGGCGGGGGAAGGATCATCAACGTCGCCTCGGTCGCCGCCTTCACCCCGCGCGGCAGCTACTCGGCAGCCAAGGCGCTGATCGTGAATTTCAGCCGATGGGCCAACGTTTTCTATGCCGGCCGCGGCATCTCCGTCACCGCCGTGTGCCCCGGCTTCGTGCGCACCGAGTTCCACGACCGCATGGGCGTGGACAAGACCAAGATCCCCGCCCGGGGGTGGCTGGATGCCCCGAGCGTGGTGCGGCAGGCGCTGGCCGACAGCGACGCGGGCAAATCCGTATCGATCCCTTCGGTGCGCTACAAGCTCGCTACCGCCTTGGCGCGGATCGCGCCCGATGCACTGGTGGAGCGCCTTGCCAGACGCGGGCGCTAGCAAAGCCGCCCACCCCCACCCCGGCCGGCCGCCCAGCCACTGCATTACTTCCACCCCGCACGGGCCACCCGTCCGTCGCCGGAGGTCAAGAATCGTCACGGCACGCCCTTTTGCCGCGCCCGAAACCATGAGTGACCGAGATCACATATCGGGGCGAGGGTGTCCCGGATTCCCCGTGTCGCAGGGGTTCCTTAGGCAGACCTACCCTCGCGATCGGATGGCGCCGACAACCTATCAAGGTTGCTCGGTTTGCACATAGGCAGGCCTTATCTATAGCGTTTCACTTAAGTTCATTTACGCCACGAGGTCGTTCGCTAATTGATGCGGGCCTTGGGCAGCGGCCCCACCATCGGAGAAATCATCGTGAAGACCCCCGTTCGCGTCGTCCTTGGCGCACTTGCCGCCGGCGCATCCCTGCTCGCCCTGACCGCTTGCGGCGGCTCCACCGAGGCAGGTGCCCAGGCCGATTCCGGCAAGACCGTGAGCATCACCCACGCGCAGGGGACCACCGAGGTTCCGGTGAACCCGGAGACCGTCTACACCTTCGACCTGGGTGTGCTCGACTCGATGACCGCCTTGGGTCTGGAAGCCGACGGCGTTCCGGAAACCAAGTACCCCGAGTCGCTGGCCAAGTACAACGACGCTTCCGTCGCCAAGATCGGTTCCATGAAGGAACCCGACTTCGAAGCCATCTCCAACGGCAATCCGGACCTGATCATCATCACGGGCCGCACCGCCACCTCCTACGAGGAACTTTCCAAGATCGCCCCGACCGTCGACCTGTCCGTGGACCTCAAGAAGCCGCTGGACTCCTTCAAGGAGCAGGCCGGCAAGCTGGGCCAAATCTTCGACGTCGAATCCAAGGTCACCGAGAAGCTCGCGGCCATCGACACCAAGATCGCCGACACCAAGGCCAAGAGCGCCGATGCCGGCAAGGGCCTGATCATCATGACCTCCGGCGGCGAACTGACCGCCTACGGCGCCGGCTCGCGCTTCGGCCTGATCCACGACGTGCTCGGGGTGGCCACCGTCGCCGACGTCAAGTCCGAAGGCTCCCACGGCGAGTCGATCTCCTTCGAGTTCCTCAAGACGAACAATCCCGACACCCTGTACGTCATTGACCGCGATTCGGCCATGGGCACCTCGGGCGATGCAGCCAAGGCCGTCCTGGACAACGAGCTGGTCGCCTCGACCAACGCCGCCAAGAACAACAAGATCGTGAACCTGGATTCCAACGCCTGGTACATGGTCGGCTACGGCCTGGACAACACCGAAAAGATGATCGACGAGGTCGCTGCGGGTCTGTAGGCACCCGCCCACAGTCGCAAACTGATCATGAGCGCACCAGTACTCAGCCGTTCGGCCGCCGCGGAGCAGGATCCCGCGGTGGCCGTTCGGCGTTCCAAGAAGCCCTCCGAAACCACGTGGCTGGTCTCCGGCACCGTCCTGGTGGGGCTGCTCGCCGTCGTAAGCCTGTTCGTCGGGGTGTCCGACGTCAGCCTTCCGATGCTGCTGGCCGGCGACCCGGAGGCCTGGGACCTGCTGTGGATCTCCCGCGTGCCACGCACCCTGGCCGTGATCCTGGCCGGAACCGCGGTGGCCGTGGCGGGGCTGATCATGCAGCTGATGGTGCGCAACCGCTTCGTCGAACCCTCCACCGTGGGCACCGTGGAGTCCGCGACCCTGGGCATCCTGGTCGTCACCGTGCTGGTCCCCGCTGCCCCGATCATGATGAAGATGGGTGTGGCCTCGGTGTTCGCGCTCGGTGGCACCGCCCTTTTCCTGGCGGTGCTGGGCAGGCTGCCGGCGCGCAACACGCTGCTGGTGCCGATCGTGGGCATCATGCTCGGCGGGGTCATCGGCTCGGTCACCACCTTCTTCGCCTACAAGTACGACCTGCTCCAGACGCTGAGCAACTGGATGATCGGGGACTTCTCCGGGGTGCTGCGCGGGCGCTACGAGCTGCTGTGGATCGTCGCCGCGCTCACGCTGGCCGGCTACCTGGCCGCGGACAGGTTCACCGTCGCGGGCCTGGGCGCCGACTTCACCACCAACCTGGGGATGAACCACAAGGCCATCATGCGCCTGGGCCTGGTGCTGGTGTCGCTGATTTCCGCCGTCGTGGTCACCACCGTCGGCGCCGTACCGTTCCTCGGGCTGATCGTGCCGAACATCGTCTCGTTGCTCTTCGGCGACAACCTGCGCCGGGCCGTCCCGTGGACCGCGCTCTTCGGCGCCGGCTTCGTGCTGGTCTGCGACATCATCGGGCGCACCATCCGCTTCCCCTACGAGGTCCCCGTGGGCATGGTGATGAGCGTGCTCGGCGCCACCATCTTCCTGGCCCTGCTGCTGAGAACCAGGAAACGCAATGCCTAAGACACCCTCGCCGGCCCTCGCCGGGACCCGCCGGCCCCTGCCCCGGCGCAGCTTCTCCCCCGCCATGCTCTCGCCCAAGCGGATCTCCCCGGCCGCGCTGATCACCGTGATGGCCGTGATCACCCTGGGCTGCATCGCCGCCTTCATGACGATCGAGCTGCGCGGAAACCTGTCCTACGCGCTGACCCGCCGCGGCATCCGCGTGGGCGCGATGCTGGTGGTCGCCGTCGCGGTGGGCCTGTCCACGCTGATGTTCCAGACCGTGACCGCCAACCGCATCCTGACCCCCTCGATCATGGGATTCGACGCGCTGTACATCCTGATCCAGACCGCGCTGGTGTTCATGCTGGGTTCCTCCACGCTGCTCACCGCCTCCCCCGCGCTGAAGTTCGGGGTCGAGGTGGGCCTGATGATCGTGTTCTCCGCGCTGCTCTACCGCTGGCTGTTCACCGGCGGCACCGGGTCGCTGCACCTGATGCTGCTGGTGGGCATCGTCATCGGCACGCTTTTCCGCGGGTTCTCCTCGCTGCTGCAGCGACTGATGGAACCGAGCGAATACATCGTGCTGCAGGACCTCTTCTTCGCCTCCTTCAACCAGGTCGAGCCGCTGCTGCTGGGGATCTCCGCGGTCATCGTGGCGCTGGTCGCGGCCGTGGTGTGGAAGCTGCGCAAGAGCTTCGACGTGCTGGCCCTGGGCCGCGAAACGGCCATCAACCTGGGCGTGGACCACCAGCGCATCGTCACGCTGGTGCTGGTGCTCTGCTCGATCCTGGTCGCGATCTCCACCGCGCTGGTGGGTCCGGTGACCTTCTTCGGGTTGCTGGTGGTCTCGCTGGCGTACCAGATGGTGCGCAAGTTCTCCCACGCCGCCCTGATCCCCATTGTCTGCCTGCTCGGGGCCATCACGCTGATCGGCGGCCAACTGCTGCTCGAGCGGGTCTTCGGCTTCGCCACCGCGCTGAGCGTGATCATCGAGTTCGCCGGCGGACTGCTGTTCCTCTACCTGCTCCTGAAGGGTTCCCTGAAGTGATCCGCATTGATTCGGTGACCAAGTCCTACTCCGGCAAGACAGTGGTGGACGCGGTGAGCACCACCATCCCCGCCGGTGGTGTCACCTCCATCATCGGGCCCAACGGCGCGGGCAAGTCCACGCTGCTGTCGCTGATTTCGCGGCTGATCCCGATGGATTCCGGTGCGGTGTCGATTGCCGGGCTGGACATCGGGCGCACCCCCAGCAAGGACCTGGCCAAGTCGATGGCGATCTTGCGGCAGGAAAACCACATCACCATGCGCCTGCGCGTGCGCGACCTGGTGGGCTTCGGGCGTTTCCCGCACTCCGGCGGGCACCCGACCACCGAGGACCTGGCGCACATCGAGGCCGCCATGGACCAGCTGGATTTGACCGAGATGGCCGACAGCTTCCTCGACGAGCTCTCCGGCGGCCAGCGCCAGCGCGCCTACATCGCGATGGTGCTGGCGCAGGACACCGACTACCTGCTGCTGGACGAGCCGCTGAACAACCTGGATATGAAGCACTCGGTGGAAATGATGCGGATGATCCGCAAGCTTGCCGACGACCTGGGCAAGACCGTGGTGATCGTCATCCACGACATCAACTTCGCATCCTGCTACTCGGACACCATCCTGGCCATGCGCCGCGGCGTGCTGGTGCACCAGGGAACACCGTCGAAGATCATGACCCAAGAGGTATTGCGCGACATCTACGACATCGACATCCGCATCGAGGAGATCGACGGCAACCGGATCGGCGTGTACTTCGCCTGAGGTTCGTGGCGCGGCCCGGCGGCGGCCATGCTGATGCAAAACAATTCATCGTCGTGCATGTTTCGGGGCGTTGATTCCGGATGCCGGGGTAAGTTTTGCCACAGTGCGCCCCGCGTCGGTGATGCACAACTTCATGCTTGACCTGTAGTTTCATGAGCATTCCGTGGGCTTCCCGCGGCTGCCGCAGCGCGCGGCAGACCGCCAATAAATGCAAAGATTTATGCATGACCACGCAAAACATTGCAGCGGGCACATCCAAGCCCACGCTGCGCCAACAACTGGGCGCACGCAAGCCCATCGAGGCATTCATGGCCGAGGCCGGCAACGGCACCGGCGGCCCCAAGCTGCGCCGCACCCTCGGGCTGCTGCACCTGACCATGATCAGCGTCGGGGCCACGCTGGGCACCGGCATCTTCGTCGTGCTCTCCTCCTCGGTGCCGATGGCCGGGCCCGCGGTCTGGATCTCCTTCGCCATCGCCGGGCTTGCCGCCCTTTTTGCCGCGCTGTCCTACGCGGAAATGGCCGGCGCGGTCCCGGTTTCCGGGTCGAGCTACACCTACACATACGCGACCATGGGCGAGGGCCTGGCCTGGATCTGCGGCTGGTGCTTGGTGCTCGAGTACGCGGTCTCCGTCGCGGCGATCGCGGTGGGAGCCGGCGAATACCTCAACGAGATGGCCCGCTCGCTGGGCATCGGCCTGCCCGCGGCGCTGACCAATCCCCCGGGCACCGACGGAGGGGTGTTCAACATCCCTGCCCTGCTGATCGTCCTGTTTGCCACGGTGCTGCTGGTGCGCGGCACCCGCGAATCGACCGTGGTCAACACCGTGCTGGTGTTCATCAAGATCGCCGTGCTCATCTTCTTCATCGTGATCGCCTTCAGCGCGTTCACCTCCGGGAACTTCGACCCGTTGCTGCCCATGGGCACCGCCGGGGTCTCCGCGGCGGCCGCCCGCCTGTTCTTCTCCTACATCGGCTTCGACGCCGCCTCCACCGCCGGCGAGGAAGCAAGGAACCCGCAACGGGACCTGCCCCGTGCCATCGTGCTGTCGATGGTCATCATCACCTCCCTGTACATCCTGGTGGCGATCTCCGCGATCGGTGCCCGCCAGTGGACCTGGTTCGAGGGCAAGAGCGCCGCGCTGGTCCAGCTGCTCGAGGAGGTCACCGGGCAGGGCTGGGTGGCGCTGCTTTTCGCCGCCGGCGCGGTGCTGGCCATCGTCTCCATCGTGATCACCGTGCTCTACGGGCAGACCCGGATCCTGGTGGCGATGAGCCGCGACGGCATGGTGCCGAAGGTCTTCGGGCGGATCTCCCCGCGCAACGGCGCACCGGTGGCCGGCACCTGGATCACCGGCGGAGCCGTGGCCCTGGTCGCGGGCCTGGTGCCGCTGGGCCAGCTGGCCGACGCGACCTCCATCGGCACGCTCTTCGCGTTCTCGCTGGTGTCCCTTGCAGTGATCATCCTGCGCCGCACCCAGCCGGAACTGCCGCGCACCTTCAAGGTGCCGCTCTACCCGCTGACCCCGATCCTGGCGATCCTGTTCTGCGGGTACCTGATGGCCAACCTCGGGGTGATGACCTGGGTGGTCTTCGGGGTGTGGATGGTCGTTGGCGCGTTCATCTACCTGGGCTACGGGCGAAGGCACTCGAAGCTTGCCGCCGGCTGGGACGGCCTCCGGAAGTAGGCGCCGCGCCAACGCCGCGCGCGCCGCTGCCCGGGCACCGATGGTTGGTGCCCGGGCAGCGGCGTTTCTTGTGGGGTCTTGCCGCGACTAGCCGGATTTGCCCAGCTTCAGCACACCGCCGGTGGCCGTCAGGGCCACGGTCCCGCGCACCGCCAGCACCCCGGCCAGCAGCGTCAGCAGGATGATGCCCACCGAGACCGGGGCGACGATGACGGCGATCCCGGCCAGCGGGAAGACCAGCACGCCGCTGACGAGCACCGCGCCCGCGCCGACCCCGATGACCGGGGCCATGACGGAGCCGACGCGCGCCTTTTCCATGGTGTCCCGCTCCATGCCCAGCCGGTGCAGGCCGGAGTACAGGTCGGCCCGATCCAGGGTGGCAGCGGCCTGGGTGATGGCCGTGGAGCAGGCCACCGAGATGAACGAGGCGACCAGGGTGATCAGCACGCCGGTCATCACGTCGGCGGCCAGCAACGCGTCCGGGCTGCCGGGGTCGGACTCGGTACCCGCCGTGTTCATCAGCGCGGCGCCGCTGCCGCCGACCACCGCGACGAAGCTGCTCATCGCGATGCCGGAGACCTGCCGCCAGGCCTGCGCCGGGTTTTCCAGGATCATCCGGGCGGCCAGCAGGTCGGCCGGGGCTTCGGCCTTCTTGAGCTTGGCGTTGCCGATGACCCGCACGGCCCACGGGCCCACCAGGTTCAACGCGCCCAGGCCCAGAGCGAACCCTCCGAGCAGCACGGCAATGATGATGGCCATGGACTGGAAGGCCGAGAGCATCGAGAACGCCAGGGAAACCACCAGGATCAGTGCCGCAACGACCACCGCACGGATCCAGCGCGGCTTCGGGGTGGTGGTGCGGTTGCGCACGCCCAGCGGGGAGACGATGACCTTGCGCAGGCCCACGGCCGCCGAGATCGCGGCGATGAGCGCCACGGCCGCCACCACCAGGGCGACGATGCCCGGTTCCAGCCACATCGCCGAACCGATGGCCGAGCCCTGGAAGTGCACCAGGCCGACCGCCGGAGCGGCAGCGGCGTAGAGCAGCACCCCACCCACTGCCCCGGCCAGGGCGGTGGCGCTGGATTCGATGATGGTGATGCCCACAACCAGCGACGGGGTGCCTCCGAGCAGGCGGACGGTGGACAGCCGGGTGTCCTGGCTGCGGGCCGAGAGCCGGGCGGCGGCCGCGCCGAGCACCGCCAGCGGAACCAGCAGCAGCACCACCGCGAGCCCGGCCAGCGTCAGGTACATGCCGGTCAACTCGTCTTGCACGCGGGTGAAGGACAAGGCGCCGGCGGTGACGGTGAGCACCAGCGCGGAGACCAGGGCGTAGGCCCCCATGGTCAGCAACAGCGGGGCGCGGCGCCCGTGGCCGGGCCGGCCCAGCATCCAGGCCAGGGTCAGCGCGCGCATCACTTCATCGTTCCCGGGGTTGCGGTCCGCGGGCTTCCGGCGGCAGGGGCCGCGGCGTGCTCGGCGAGGATGCGTCCGTCGCGCAGCCGGATGGTCCGGTCGCAGCGTGCCGCGACCTCGGCATCGTGGGTCACCATGACCAGGGTGTTCCCGCGTCCGACGGTGGAATCCATGAGGATCGACAGCACCTCGGCCCCGGTGCCCGAGTCCAGGGCGCCGGTCGGTTCGTCGGCAAAGGTCACCTGGGCACCGGACACCTGGGCGCGGGCGATGGCCACGCGTTGGGCCTGGCCTCCGGAAAGTTGGCCGATGCGGCGTTCCTCCATCCCGCCCAGACCCAGTGCACGCAGCCATTCGGTGGCCCGGGGCAGCGCCGCGGCGCGCGGGGTCCCGTTGATCATCAGCGCCATCGCCACGTTCTCCACGGCGGTGAGTTCCGGGATCAGCAGTCCGGACTGGAAGACGAAGCCGAAGGCCCCGCGGCGCAGCGCGGAGCGTTCGGACTCTCCCAGCGCGGTGATTTCACGCGGTGCCCCCTGGGCCGGGGCGAAGAGCACCGAGCCGGAGTCCGGACGTTCGATGCCGGCCAGGGTGTGCAACAGGGTGGACTTGCCGGAGCCCGAGGGACCCATGATGGCCACCGACTCGCCGGCGCGGATGTCCAGGTCCACGCCGTCCAGTGCCAAGGTAGATCCATAGGCGCGGCGCAGGGCCCGGGCGGAAAGCACCGGGGTGGTGGATGGGGGTGCCGCCGTGGCTGCGGCGGTCTCGGGTGCGGGGTTTGCTTCGATCATGCCACCAGCATTTCAAATCCGCACCGCCGCGGCATCGGAGCAGGTGATGAACTGTTTGCGGCCCGTCTCCACCCCAGGGTGGAGTTCATCGTCAGCCCTGCGGTGGCCCCTATCTTGTGATTTGTCCTCAATCGACTGAACCACTTCGCTTGAACCAGACGGTTTCAGCTACCTTTTCTGTCGATCAGGACCGGCAAAAATTGAACAAGCCACCTCTGATGTTGCTATCAGGCCTCCAACAACACCACGCCGGGTACAGACCCGCGAACGCCAGCGTCAACGCGAATCTAGCATTTCACGAATATGGGACCCGGTCATTCTCAGGTATGTGGAAACGTCTTTGGTGGAACCAAGCTTTAGGGGCTCCCCACAATTGCGATGTTCCCAAACATAGGCTTCGGGCAACGTTGGATCATCGTAAATCTCAGCTTTGATCAGCAGTGCGGCTTCTTCGTCCCGGCCCAGAACATGCAGGGCCAGAAGATGGTTTGCCGTCAGCAGCTGGTTTTCGTTGCTACGGAATGCAGCCGCGATCCCGAAGGACCTCAAAGCGGCTGACGGATCAAAAGCCAACTGGCAGAAACCCAGATTGTTCCAGGAGTCAGCGTTTGCGGGTTGCAGTTCCGTGATTCCGGAAAACAGGTCGGCTGCTGCGCGAGGATTTCCTTCTCGAAGATACTGCACTGCGATTCCGATTGCGTTGGAAAATCCAACACTTTCGGCCATCCGTCCGTGGTCTCCCATCGTTCGAGCCATGCTGGCAGAGGCTATCTGTTCGGAATCAATGGCGCGCTCATTGAGGAAGTGACGGGGCAGTCCATGGCTTTCTTGAAATTTTTGCCAGTTCCATTCCAATGCGTAGGAGGTGGTTTGCCAATCTTCGAGTCGGGTTTGGGTATGTCTATCCCAAAACCAACTCCCGAGCTTGTCCGAGTACCCGACTTTTGCCAGCGAGCGGAAGAGGTCGACTGACGGAATTCGATTCCTGACGGATTGGAAAACGCCTTCACGTAGCAGCCCGCCGAACCAGTTGCTCAAAGGGTAAACGACTGCGGGGCTGAATACATGCCGCAATTCTTCGTCGTGCTGTATCCGCTGAATCACGACTTCACTGTTTACAAGCCCTCGGATCCAATTTGGCAGGGCCAGTGCTTTGCTCTGAACGGCGCGGTCGTGGTCGTTTGTGAGCTGCATCCGGACCCCATCCAACACTGGCTGCCACGACTCTGCCAAAGTGGATGTTGAGTCCTGGTTGGATCGAATGAGCCCAAGGGTTTCCATTCGTGGGCGCGAGATAAGGGATACAACAGAGCGAGCGAGCGTCAGCGCCAAGCCCGCGCCGGCAGCCTGCCTCACCGGGAATTTTCGTTTTTCCAGCTCTTCCCAGAAATATCCGAGGTCACTTTCGGCTTGTTCATTCTGGCCCAAAACGGCAGCCGTAATTCGAGCCTGAACACCGAGCAACAACGTCGTCGTGGATTGCTCTGACGGTTCGAGGTGCCGATCCTGCAGATAGGTCCGGTTAGCATCGAAGACTTGGTAACCGGCCGTAGCCGCCAGAGGGATCGCGCGACCCGTGAGTCTCAAGCCACCAAAGTCGTGACTCTCCACCGGACGATCACGGTACCCAAGCTGTTCGGCAATCGCCCGACACTCCTCGTCACAGGTCGGGGTACCACCTTCGACCCTATAAAACGGACATGAGGCTGTGAGCTTTGGCCGGGTACAGGAATCGGCAAAGGCGATAATTGCATGACCGATAAACCGTTCGGACTGCGCTTCAAAATCCACAGTTCGTTCCCCCTCAGTAACGTCATCCGAGCATATCGCTGGAGTCTGTTTTATTACAGGGTGAAGGTTATGGGTGTGGTGTTATCGTGACGATGGTGATCATGCCTGGCTCTGGACCATACTGCCAATAAATTCTCCACGCCGATGGCGTGTTGTTTTCAACGTAGGAATCCCAGACATCGGTATCTCCCGGCCCCTGTGCTGAGTGGTACTTGTGCGACCTCAAACCCGGATACTTCGGATCTTCCTGCAACCTGCCAAGAGCCCTTCGAACCTTTTTCAGCCTTTCGGCCGAATGCCCACTCTTACTAAGCCCTTGAAGATCCTTCTGAGCCTGTTTTGTAAAGCGCAACATGAACGCCATTAAGCGTCGTCATCTGCGTCGATGAACTGTGTGAAGTCGCCGAGGTCATCGGTCTCGCCAGCAGCGGCTTCCAGGAGTCCGCGGCTGAGGGCCTCGCGAACCTGCGCATTTTCCCAGATCAGCAGTTCCCGGAGGGGCACGGAAGCCAACGGCGTCAACAGTATTTCTCCATCTTCGTTGACAGCCACTGCGTATTTGTCGTCGTGGCGTACGCCAACCTTGCCGAAGGCCATGCGTGAGCGCCCATCAGCGATCACTTCTCCTGCTGGCACAAAGCCGCGCTCGTCCATGCTCTTGGTCTCCGTCGTGGTTGAAACTGCGTTGATACCATTACAACACGTGTGGGTAATGCCCACAAGCCCAATTGTTTCACAATTCTCGCAGTGCCGCGAGTGTGTCACACCAGCAGCGATGGATGAGGCTTGTGGCCCGCGTGGGCCTGCTTTCCCTTCGCGTCGAAGGCCTCATCGTGAAAACGCTGTCGTTCATCAGAGTCCAGGAGATTAAACCGGATGCCGTGGTAGCGCGCCGGTATCGCACTTCGAAGCTCCGTGGAAGGCCCGGCACCGAACGTCAACACAGTTTCATCGGCACCCCGAGCAGTCCTGCTTGGAGCCGGGAATCGAATGCGCCGAGTCCCGGTTGTATCCCGGTGATGGAACTTATTCTGTACACCTCCGCTTTCTGTGCACCGTGCGTGCGCGCCCGCTCCGTGCTCCGCAAGGCGGGCAAGCTGCTGGCCCAGGCGAGCATCCGCGAGGTCGACGTGCTCTCGCACCTGGCCGAATCCGAGGAGGCGGGCATCGCCTCCACCCCCACGCTGGTGGTGCGCCGGGACGGCACCGAGGTGTTCCGCGCCTCCGGGGTGCCCAGCGTGCAGCAGGTGCTGGCCGCGGCGGCGCTCGCGCTGGCGTAGCGTCCGCCGGGTCCGGGGCCGGTCGGCACGTGGGCCCGGGGAGTCTGGGAGCCTGCCCGCTAGGCCGGCGCGGGCACCCGTTCCCCTTCCTGCTGCCTCGGGCTATGCTGTGCTGACCAGTGCGTTTTGGGGATTTTAGGTGTGGCGCACTGCGTGAACATCTGTTCTGCTCCGGTTCCGAGGGTGGTTGTCCTCCCCTTGCCGGGGCATGGCCAAGGGGGAATGGTTGGACATGGAAAAAACAACGTCGTGGACGCGGTTCCTGGGGGTTTCGCTGCGCCCGTTTTCGGGGCATGCGCCCCTGTCACTGGTCCTGCGCGGCGCGCTCCAGGCAGCAATCTGCATCGCGCTGCTGGTGGTGGGCTTCCGGATGCGCACCGAGATGCGGCAGCTCGCGGCGGCGGATGCCGGGGCCGCCCAACTGGGCGGGTTCCTGATGCTGGCCGGGGTCGTGCTGGTGGTGCTGGCACTGGCCGCGCTGCTGAAGGTCGCAGTGGGCATCCTCGATTTGGTGCCGCGGACCTCGGTTCCCGGGACCGTCGTGAGCATCTCCGAGCGCCGGTTCCTGGACTTCCTTCCCGATGCGCTGAACAACGCGCTGTGGGAACGGAAGAACATCGTCGGACAGTCCTGGGCCGAGCGGCGCAGGGTCCGCCACGAGCTGGTCATCGACACCGAAGACGGGACCCGTGCCTGGACCCTGCGGAACCGGCAAAAGGCCCGCGGGCTGCGGCCGGGGCAGGCCGTCACCGTCGTGGCCAGCCCGCTGGTCGGCTACGTCGACAGGCTGGAATCCCGCGGCTGAGCCCCGACCATCGGCCCGGGTGCCGGGTGCGGGTCTTCAGGTGAGGTTTTGGCAGGCCTGGAGAGGGACACCGGGACCATCGCGATCTTCGGCAGGTCCTCATGATGGACGGGTGCCGGCTTGTACGTGCGCACCAACGACTTCCCGTCACACTTCCAGGTGAAGTCGGGGCGCGAAAGGGCCACGCGGTAGAGGCCGTCGACGGTGTCAGGATGCTGCCCGGCGCAGGACTCCAGGATGAAGAAGGGGAGCTGGTCGTCTTCCAGGTACCCGCGCAGCACCGCGGCACCCGGATCGCCGGCACTGTCCGGCGGGGTTCGGTGGGCGTCCTCGAGCGGCTCGTAACCGACCAGGAACACCGCGGACTTCACCGGGTGGTGCTCCGCGGCCCGGTGCAGGAGGGCTTCGATGTCTTCGGCTGAAAGGCGTTCCTTGCCCGAATCTTCCCCCGCGGTGCCCGGCCACCCAGCCGGAGGGGCGGGCTGCGGAAGCGGTGGACCTCAGCGCAGGCCACCGGCTTGCAGGTTCTTCAGGTAGCCGAGGGAGTCCGCGGCCAAGGCGTCCTGGGTGCTGGCCAGCGGCCGCCAGATGGGGGCCGCCTCGGCGTTCGAGGCGTTCCCGGGGGTGAAGGATTCGACGCAGAGCGGGCCGGCGTACCCGGCCAGGTCCAGCGCGCGGATGAAGCCGTGCCAGTCGAAGTGGTCGGCGCCGACGGTGCCGCGGTCGTTGCCGCTGACCTGGACGTGGGCGATGTGGGCGGTGGCGCGGGCGACGGCGGCCGCGATGTCCTGTTCCTCGATGTTCAGCTGGAAGCTGTCCAGGGCGATGCCGAGCCCGGGCCCGAGCAGCGGTTCCAGCGCGTCAAAGGCCTGGTCCACGGTGTTGATCAGCGAGGTTTCGTAGCGGTTGCGCGGTTCGATCCCCAGGGTGATTCCGTGGGCGGCCGCGTGGGCGGCCAGCGGTGCGAGGTTTTCGCGTAGCTGGGTGTAGGTGGCCCGGCGGTGGACCTCGTTCATGGACCAGGTCCGGCCGGTGGCCGCGTGGAAGGGGCCGGCGACGGTGGTCGCCCCGAGGGATGCCGCCGCGTCGATGAGGCCGCGCAGGTGGTCACGGGTGGCTTCGAGCTCGGCGTCGGGTGCGGAGACCAGGTTGCGTCCCGGGGACATGGTGCCGATGAGCACAGGAGCCAGGGAGTGTTCGGCCAGCACCTCGCGGGCGCGCTTCGGGTCCCAGTCTCCGAGGTTTTCCAGCGGGAGCGCAATGGCGCCGAAGCCCAGCGACGCCACATGGGCGGCGAGTTCGGGCAGCGTCGCGTCGGTGAGCGGGGAGGTCCATACCCGGGTGGTCACGCCCAGCAATCGTTCCATGGCGATGCGGTGTTCCTTCCGTTGCGGCGGTGGGGGGTCCGGAGTTTCAGGCTACGCCCGCGTGCGCCCTCCGGCCAGTGCGCTGGGTGCGGCCCCCGGGGTTCCCTGGAGGCTTGGGACATCGATTCCACGGGGTCGTCCATCGTGCGGGGAGCATCCGCGAACGGATGTCGTCGGGGCAGGTGGCATCGGCCAGGGACACCGCAGGCCGCCATCGCCGCGCGGCGGGTGCCGGGGCCCGACGCGCCGCCGGTTCGCGGTGCCCGGGTTTTTTGTGAACAATGGGTCAGGTGATCCCCTCGCCGCTAGACCCCGCCCCCGCCGCCTGCCTGCAGCGCATCGTCGCCGATTCCTCGGACCGGATCGCCTGGCTGCGGGCCCGCTCGCAGGGCATCACGGCCACCGACGCGGCCAGGCTCTCCACCCCGAAATCCATCCAGTCCGCGGCCTGGGACAAACTGAACGGCTCGGGCTTCGGCGGGAATCCGTACACCGACCACGGGCGGGCCCGCGAACCAGTGATCGCCGCGTGGGTGCAGGAGAACTACGGGATCGTGCCCTCCACCCAGCTGTTCCACGCCGCGGAGAACCACATCCACCTGGCCACCCCCGACGGCTTGGGCATCCGGGAGCACGGGCGGGTGGAGCTGGCGGAAATCAAGACCACCAACAAGCCGTTCAAGACCATCCCGCGCAACTACCTGCGCCAGGTGTTCTGGCAGCAGTACGTGCTTGGCGCCGAGCGCACGCTCTTTGTGTGGGAACCGCACAAGGACTTCGTCCCGGTCCACCGGGAGCCGCTGACCCGATGGGTGGACCGCGACGATGCCGAGATCGCCGACCTGATCTCCAAGGCCGATGCGATGGTGGCGATCCTGCGCGAACGCACCGCCCGGGCCCGGGCCTATGAGGACTACGGGCCGGCGGCACTGCGCCTTTAGGCCGGGGCGGCACCCGGCATCATCGGCTTGGGCAGTGCGTCGGGGTAGTCCCTTCCCAATTCGGCAATCAGGTGCTCGCGCACGTAGTTGCGCAGGTCGTAGAGGTCCCCGGGGTTCCTGGCGCTGAGCGCAATCGTGACCTTGAGGATGCCGCCGATGGCATCTGTCACGTTCAGGGACCCGGTGCGTCCGTCCCACAAATCCGTGGAGGCGAGCAATTGCTCGGTGCGCGTGCGCAGGTGTTCGATGGGCGCATTCCAGTTCAGGTCCAGCAGCACGAAGCCGCTGATCTCGGTGCTGCGGCGCGACCAGTTCTCGAACGGGACCGTGGTGAAGTGCGTCGAGGGGATGATCATCCGGCGCCCGTCAAGCAACAGCACCACCACGTAGGTGAGGGTGATTTCCTCGATGGTGCCGCGTTGGGTCTCCACCACCACGGTGTCGTTGACCCGGATCGCGTCGGTGAAGGCGATCTGCAGCCCGGCGAACACGTTGGCCAGCGAGGACTGCACGGCGAGCGCCGCGACCACCGAGATCAGGCCGGCCGAGGCCAGCAGCCCCGCGCCCAGCGCCCTGACCTCGGGAATCGTGAGCAGTGCACCTGCAACAGCCAGGGTGATGACCAGCGCGGTGGCCACCCGGCGCAACAATCCGACCTGCGTCTGGATCTTCGCCAGCCGCCGCGGGTTCCCGTCGTCCTCGCGGTACTTGGCCAGGAGGATGTCCTCGAAGATTCCCATGGCGACGATTAGCAGCCAGGCAATGGAGCTGATCAGTCCCAGCAGCAGCAGGAACTGCCAGATCGTGACCCATTGGTTCGAGGCAAACGAGAGCCCCACGGTGATCTTGGTGAAGGCGAAGGCCAGGGTCAGCAGCAGGGGCATGCGGCGCAGGGGGCGATCGGGTGCGGACCCCTGGATGCGGCGGAGCATGCGGGTGAAGATGAAGGAGAGGACCACGGTGATGAGCACCGCGGCCAGTAACCCGATCGCAACCACAACCCATGGTCGGATGGGATCCGGTAATGCGTTCGTGTTCTCCACTACCTCGTTCAGGGCGTCGTCCAGTGTTCCGGTGGCAAAGATTTGCATATCAACAAGGTTGTCACACCCCCGTGGGCGCACGCTGGATATGACCGGTCGACGTAAGGCATATCTCCTGCGCATTGCAATGGAATGGATTGTGGATATACCCCCTTGCGGCCCGGTTTCCCGGCGCGCATGCTGATTCCACCATCCACCCACACACGGATTTACCGCACCAAGCGAGGATCACCATGAAAACCAGGATCGCCGCCGGCCTGGCCGGCGCACTGCTCATTGCGGGGCTCGGCATCGCACCGGCCGCCCCCGCCGCAACCCCCACCGCGGTGGCCGCACCCTACTGCGGCATCACCTGGGGCTCGCTGGCCGACTCGGTCGCCGGCTACTCCTCGGCCACCGTCACCAACGTCCGCACCGGCCGCCACGATTGCTTCGACCGGATGGTCATCGACCTGAAGGGCAAGGTGAAGGGCTACGACGTCCGCTACGTCTCGGCCGTCTACACCGAGGGCCAGGGCAAGCTCGTTCCGCTGGCCGGGGCCGCGGACCTGCGCATCATCGTCAAGGCACCGGCCTACACGACCTCCGGAACCCCGACGTACTACCCGGCCAACCGGCTGAACGTGCGCGACGTCTCGGGCTACACCACCTTCAGGCAGGTGGCGTTCCTGGGCAGCTTCGAGGGCCAGAGCTCCTTCGGCCTGGGGGTCCGCGCCCGGCTGCCGTTCCGGACCTTCGTGCTCATCGACGCCACGGGCAACAGCCGCCTGGTGATCGATGTGGCCCACCGCTGGTAGGCCGCCTCGTTCCCGGCAACAGGGCGCCGGCTGCACCCCACAAACCGTGGGGTGCGGCCGGCGCCCCTGCCTTGGTGCCCGTTGTTGCCCCGCCGGGGTTGTTGCGTCGTTGGATGACAAAACGGCGTCATCCGGCGCGCCGCTCGGGCGGATGTGTCACGATTCATTCATGAGTATTGCCCGCCCGTACAAGCAAGTCGATGTCTTCTCTTCCTCCCCCTACACCGGCAACGGCCTGGCCGTGGTGCTCGACGGCGAGGGGCTGTCCGATGCGCAGATGCTGAACTTCGCCAATTGGACCAACCTGGCCGAAACCGCGTTCCTGCTGCCGGCCACGCACCCCGACGCCGACTACCGCGTGCGCATCTTCACCACCACCACCGAGCTGCCCTTCGCCGGCCATCCCACCCTGGGTGCGGCCCACGCGTGGCTCGAGGCCGGAGGGGTGCCCAAGAACCCCGCCGCGCTGATCCAGCAATGCGACGCCGGGCTCATCGAGGTCCGCCGCGTCCCGGGCGAGGACCCGTCCGATCCCGAGTCCCTGGCGTTCAAGGCGCCGCCCATGGTGCGCACCGGCGGGCTCGAGGACGACGTGCTGGACTGGGCGCTGACCGGGCTGGGCATCACGCGCGAGGACGTCGTGGGGCACCAGTGGCTGGCCAACGGGCCGCAATTCGCCGGGCTGCTGCTGCGCGACGCGGAAATGGTGCTCTCCCTGGAACCGGACTACTCGATCCTGGCCGGGCTGGAGGTCGGGGTCATCGGCCCGCACACCGTCCCGGGCATCCCGGCACGCTCCTACGACCCCAATGTGCCCACAGACCGGCCCTCCGGGGCGCGCGAGGAGTTGCGCCCGGTCTCCGAGGCCGACGAGCGCCGCGGCTCCCAGCGCTTCCGCAACGTGGTCACCGGCATCCCGGCCGACTACGAGGTCCGTGCCTTCTGCCCCGGCGAGGGGCTTCCCGAGGACCCGGCCACCGGGTCGCTGAATGCCGGGTTCGGGGTCTGGCTGACCGGTTCCGGGCTGGCCCCGGAGTCCTACACGGTGCGCCAGGGCACCCGGCTGGGGCGCTCCGCGATCCTGCACGTGGACCGCGATCCGGCCGGCGTGTGGATCGCCGGGCAGTCGTTCACCTGCATCGAGGGCTTCGTCAACCTGCCCTAGGACCCTAAAACGGTTCACTGTGAGGTGCGGCTCAAATCCCTGTTGCTCCCCGGCGCCCCGGCGTACACTCGGGCGGTGGATGCGAACCAGGACATAGCGGCAAAGACCGAGGACAAGCGCGCATGGGGTGCCCTCTGGGCGCTGGTCATCGGCTTCTTCATGATCCTGGTGGACTCCACCATCGTTTCCACGGCCATGCCGGCGATCATGAACGGCCTGGACACCGACATCAACGGCGTCATCTGGGTCAACAGCGCCTACCTGCTGGCCTTCGCGGTGCCGCTGCTGATCACCGGGCGGCTGGGCGACCGGTTCGGCCCGCGCACCATCTACCTCGTCGGCCTGGTGGTCTTCACGCTCTCCTCGCTGTGGTGCGGGCTGGCCGGCGACATCACCACGCTGATCGTTGCGCGCGTGGTCCAGGGCCTGGGCGCCTCCCTGATGAGCCCGCAGACCATGACCTTCATTACCCGCATGTTCCCCTACGCCCGCCGCGGCGCGGCCATGGGCGTGTGGGGCGCTGTCGCGGGCATCGCCACGCTGGTGGGCCCGATCGCCGGCGGCATCTTCGTCGACACCCTGGGCTGGGAATGGATCTTCTTCGTCAACGTGCCGGTCGGCGTGTTGGCCATCTGGCGGGTGCTGGTGAAGGTTCCCGAGCTGCCGCGCCACTCGCACTCCTTCGACTGGCTGGGCGTGGGCCTGAGCGCCGTGGCGATGTTTGCGCTGGTCTTCGGCATCCAGGAGGGCAACGGGCACGACTGGGGACCGTTCATCGGCCCCATCGGTTCCTGGCACCTGATCATCGGCGGCGTGGTGCTGCTGGGGCTGTTCATCTGGTGGCAGGCAGCCACCCGGGCCGAGCCGCTGGTGCCGCTGGGGTTGTTCAAGGACAAGAACTTCTCGCTGGCCAACATCGCGATCGCCTTCATGGGCCTGTCGATCACCGCCATGAGCTTCCCGATGATCCTGTACCTGCAGTCGGTGCGCGGGCTGACCCCCACGGCCTCGGCGCTGATGCTCGCCCCGATGGCGGTGGTGGCCGGGGTGCTGGCCCCGGTCATCGGCAAGAACGTCGGGAAGATCGAGGCCAAGTACTTCGCGGTCCCCGGGTTCTTCCTCTTCGGCGCCTCGATCACCGCCTACGGGCTGATCCTGCGCGCCGACACCCCGTTCTGGGTGCTGCTGCTTCCGCCGGTGTTCATGGGGCTGGGCTCGGCCATGATCTGGCCCTCGGTCTCGCTGACCGCCACCCGCGACCTGGGCCAGGCCAATGCCGGCGCCGGGTCGGGCGTGTACAACACCACCCGGCAGGTCGGTGCGGTGCTGGGTTCGGCCCTGATCGCGCTGATGATGGAATCGCGCATTGCCGTGGAATCCGAGAAGGTCGTGGCGTCCATGGCCGGCGGGGCGCCGGCCGGGATCGGCGCGGAGCCGGGAACCGGGGCACGGGTGCCCGAGTTCCTGCACCAGGCGTTCTCGCTGGCCCTGGGCCAGGCGCTGCTGCTGCCGGGCATCGTGGCGATGGCCGCGGCCCTGGTGGCCCTGATGTTCCGCAAGGGTGCGCGCCGCACCCCGTAGGACAGCCACCAGGGTGAAACATGGCGGGCCGGGGCGCACGATGATTCGTGCGTCCCGGCCCGCCGTTGCCGCCCTGCTACTTCTTCTTGGCGGCGACTTCCTTGATCTTGGTCTTGGTCTTGCCGCGGCCGAGGACCAGGGCGGCGGCAATGCCCGCGAGCCAGAAGTCCTTGGCCATCGCTCCGCCGTTGGTCGTCGGGCGGATTCCGTCGGACTCGGTCAGCCCCGGGGTCTTCAGGTAGACGGCCACCAGTCCCGCGGCGAAGGCCCCCAGGCCCAGGCCGACCAGGCGCGAGGGCAGGAACGGGGTCAGCAGTGCGGCACCCAGGCCGATCTCGCCGACGGCGACGGCCTTGCCGAAGACCGCCGGTTCCAGCTTTTCGACCTGCGGGATGGCGTTGGCGGTCATCGACTGCAGGCCCTGGGCTGATTCGGCGGGAAGCCGCAGCTTCCCGATGCCGCTGTTGAGGATGTAGGCACCCGAGACGAGTCGTAGTGCGGCGTTGGCGATGTTGAAGCCCATGTGTTTTCTCCTGGTCGTGGGTCGCGGTCTTGCTACTTCTCACCCCACCCTATGGTTTGGCCCTCCGCCAGGGCTATAGCTCCCCCGGTGTGGCGCGGGTCGGGTGCCGGCGCACGCGCGGGCTGTGGCGTGGCGCACATTCGTGAATCACGCGTCAACATGGGAGCGCGGGAATCGGGCGGCGTGCTAGATTCTCGTGCATGATCACCTCCTCCGCGGTTCCCGACGCCGCACTGCGCCTGCTTGTCGAAAAGGGCTTCGATGCCACCAGCGTCGATGCGCTGGCCCAGGCCGCGGGCATCTCGCGCTCCACCTTCTTCCGGCGCTTCGGCTCCAAGGAAGAGATGGTCTTCGCCGACATGGAGACGATCATCCACCACCTCGAAACCGTGCTGGCCACCTCCTCGGCCGGGCCCGTGGCCTCGCTGGTGCACGCGGGGCTGACGGTCTTCGACCAGCACACCGCCCGGCCCGAGGCCGCGGGCCTGCGCCACCGCCTGCTGCTGGACGTGCCCTCGCTGCGCGACCGCGAGCTGGTCTCGATCCACCGCTACGAGCGGGTCTTCCGCAACCACCTGCGCGACCGCGGGCTGTACTCGCTGCCCAACGGGCGGGCGATGTGCATCGCCTTTGCCTCCGGGGTCGTCTCGGTGCACAACGACCACCTGCGGCGCTGGCTGCGCCACCCGGAGGACACCCGCCGCCCGGAGCTGGAGCGCGAGCTGAACGCGCTGGGCGCGCTGTTCGCCCCGGTGCTCGAGCCGCAGGAATCGGCGCCGGCACCCGAGCCGACCACGGTGGTCATCACCATCGCCGGCGGCACCCCGGACACCGAGACGGTGCTCTCCCAGGTCCGCGAGGCCCTGGACCGGCCCAGGGGCTGAGGACGGGCATGGCTTCGGATTCCAGTCCGCCCCTGCATGGGGCCGCCGCTTGGCCGTTGGAAACTGCACGGCTCGCCTTGCGCCCGGCCACGGCTGCGGATGCGGGAGCGACCTGGTCATACCGCAAGTTGCCGGAATCCTCTCGCTGGACCCATTCCGCTTGGACCGACGCCGACGAATACCGACGTGCCTTCGCCTGCCCGGATCACCTGGGCGAACGATTGGTCCTGGAATCCGGCGGAACGCTCATCGGCGAGGTGGTGGTCCGGCTCCGCGACGCGTGGTCCCAGCGCGAGTCCGCGGCCCGGGCCGCAGACACCGAAGCCGAGCTTGGATGGTCGATCGATCCGGCCCATGCCGGCCGCGGGTACGCGACCGAGGCCGTTGAACGGGTGCTGGGCCTGTGTTTTGTCGAGCTGGGACTGCACCGGGTCCACGCCCGCTGCCTTTCCGCCAACGAACCCTCGTGGCGGCTGATGGAACGGGTCGGGATGCGCCGCGAAACCCACCTCGCCGCAGGCTTCCTGCACCGCGACGGCACCTGGATGGACGGGTACGGATACGCCCTGCTCGCCGATGAATGGCATGCAACCCAGACCAAGTGAACCTCAGTCTCTTGACGTGATACTCAGTTCCAGTATGCTGGTGCCCTAGCGACATTTCCGCCGCCGACGAAAGGGCGCCACCTTCCATGAGCATCGAAGCCAGCCTCAGCACCAATTTCCCCGCCGGGGTCGTTGAACCCGAGTACGAACTCTGGGGCGAGGTGGACGTCGATCCGGCAGGGCTCTTCGAGGACATCGACGCGGCGGACCGCGAATACTGGGACCGCGCCCGGAAGTTCGGGCTCGACGAGGTGCGCCCGGTCATCGACGAATACTGGAACAACTCCGACTACCCGCTGGATTTGGCCACGCGCCTGGGCGAGCTGGACCTGCTGCGCGACGGGCTCACCCTCGAGGGCCACCCGGAAATGAGCGTGCTGGCCGCCGGGCTGGTGAACATGGAACTGTCCCGCGCCGACGGATCGGTGGGCACCATCGCCGCCGTGCAGGCCGGGCTGGCGCTGCGCTCCATCGTCTACTGCGGCTCACCCGAACAGATCGCCCACTGGGCCCCGAAGCTCGCCACCGCTGAGGTGCTCGGCGCCTTCGCGCTGACCGAGCCCACCCACGGCTCGGACTCGGTGTCGCTGGAAACCCGCGCCACCAAGGTGGAGGGCGGCTACCGGATCAGCGGCGAGAAGAAGTGGATCGGCAACGGCTCCACCGGCGGGATCACCATCGTGTGGGCGCGCGACGAGGACGACAAGGTCCGCGGCTTCATCGTGCAGCAGGAGTGGGAGGGCTACACCGGCACCACCATCGAGGGCAAGCTGTCCTTGCGCGCCATCTGGCAGGCCCACATCCGCATGGAAAACGTCTTCGTCCCCGACTCGCACGTGCTGCCCGGGGCCAACAGCTTCAAGGACACCGCCAAGGTCCTCTTCGCCACCCGGCTGGGCGTCGCCTGGTCCGCGGTGGGACACGCGACCGCCTGCTACGAGACCGCGGTGCAGTACGCGGCCCAGCGCATCCAGTTCGGCCGCCCGCTGGCCGCCAGCCAGATCGTCCAGGAACGCCTGGCCCGGATGCACTCGGAGCTGGCCACCATGCAGCTGATGGTCATGCAGGCCACGAAGCGCGAGGAAGCCGGCACGCTGTCTCCGGTGCAGGCCTCGCTGGCCAAGTTCACCTGCACGCGCATCGCCCGGACCATCGCGTCCAACGCCCGCGACCTGCTTGGCGGCAACGGCATCCTGCTGAAGAACCGCGTGGCCCGGCACATCGCCGACATCGAGGCGATCCACACCTACGAGGGCACCGAAACGGTGCAAGCGCTGATCATCGGGCGCTCGATCACCGGGATCTCCGCCTTCGCCTAGGAACACGACCGTGGCAAGGGCACCACTGCAGTGTCCTTGCCACGGGCGCCGCCCGCCACGACCCGCTGACGTTGGACGATCTTTCGTATGATCGGTGGATGAGCCTAACTCCCACGCTGCGGCCAGCCCGGTACGTGACCGAAATCCTGTCACCGGCGATCCTGGTGAGCGTCTTGCTGCTGCTGCAGCCGCTTCTCACGCCCGGAACCACCTGGCCCCAGGCCCTGGTGGCCTTCTTCTTCGTGACGGGGCTGCCCTTCGGCGCGCTGCTGTGGATGAGGCACCGGGGCAAGGTCACCGACCACCACGTCGGCGACCGCCGCCAGCGGGCACCGGTCATGATGATGGCCGGAACGTCCCTGGTGGTCGGCGCCGTCCTGCTCTTCGTGCTTGATGCCCCCGCGGGGCTTTTCAGCGCCGTGGGAACCATCTTCCTGGGTCTGCTGGTGTGCCTGCTGGCCAACCTTCTCTGGAAGCTTTCGGTCCACAGCGCGGTGGCGGCCTTTGTGGGCCTGGAACTCCTGGCGCCCTTGGGGCAGGTTGGCCCCGCGTTGGCGCTGGTCCTGGCGGCAACCGTGGGATGGTCGCGCATCGAGCTGAAGGACCACACCTCCACACAGGTCCTGGCCGGTCTGGTGGTCGGCTGCGCCGTGTATGCGGTGGGCCTGCTACTGCCCTGAACCCGGGGACCCGACCTGTTGGCTGCCGGAATCTCCTGGTGCACCGCTCGGAGGGGTTCCGCCGGGTCCGCCACTGGGTGGTGTTCCGCCCTGGCCGCCACCCGGGGCACCGCCACCTGCGGCGGGCGTGGTCCGGGTGTCCACCCCGACATCCAGCACCACCTTGTATCCGTTCGAGATATCCCCGGTGACGGTGGCGAGCTGGCTGGCACCCGAATCGTCGCCGAACACGTTGTCGGTCGCCAGCGACAGCTGGGCCATGTTCTTGACCGAGGACTCGTACCCGGTGACCGCGTAGACCTTCGCGGAGACATCTTCGGGCAGCGCCACCTGGGAGGTGGCGATGGCGTTGGCCGTGTCGGTGATCGATGCCGCGTCGGGGTAGACCTCGAAGTGGATGTGCGGCCATCGGCCGGTGTAGCAGGCCGGGAAGATGCTGGTGAAGCGCACGGTGCCCTGTGCATCGGCGACCTGCACCCCGCGCAGGTAGTTCTCGTTCTCCACGGCGGCGGAGTACATGGAGTAGTTGCCCTCGCGGTCGCAATGCCAGACGTAGACGGCGACCCCGGCGAAGGGCGCCGAGGCGTTGGCCAGGTCCTTGATGTTCAGCTCGAGGGTCATCGGGATGCCTGCGGCCGTGGTGCTCGATTCCCCGAAGCTGGAGCGGATGTCGGAGCGCACGATGCCGCTTTGCTCCAGCACGTCCGGGCCATTGGACCCGTCACCAGGATAGGGGCCGGCGGTTTCATCGGGGGTCTCCCCGGCGGACGTACCGGACGATCCGATGGGTGCTTCCGCATCCGCGGTGGCGCTGCAGGCGGCCAGGCCCAGCGCCAGGGCCCCAACCCCGAAGGCCTTCAGCGCGCTGCGGCGCCCCAGCAGCGTCTGGACGTCGAAGCCGAGTCCCTGGTCCTCGAGGTCTTCCGCGGGTCGCGGCAGGGTCCTGCCCTTGTACGTGGGACGCCCGGAACTCGGTGTGCGGTTGCGGATCTTGTTCTCCATGGTCGGGTGCTCCTTGGGGCAGCTCGTGCGCCGCATGCCGGCGCGTGGTGGGTTGGTTTCCCACGCTAGGCCCGGCGGATTTGACCCCGCTGTGGCCCGGCCTAGGGCGGGCCATGGGGCCGGCGGATTCGACCTGCGGATAGTCCCGGGCGGGCCGAACTCGCAGGGCTTCGTTGAACCGGAAACCGACCCGGCCAGCTCCACAATTTAGGTACCGGGGGCCAATCTCGCCCGGACATGGTTCTCCTGCTCGGCAGTGAGCACACCCCAGCGGTCCCCGGGATGCGGCAGCGGTCCATACCTGGTCCGGAGCACGTGGCGAACCGTCTTGGGGTCTTTCCCGAGCTCCCGGGCCAACTCGACCGGCGTAAAACCGGGACCCCGCGGCATCCGGGCTTGGGCTGCCACAGGTTCTTCCCCCGAACCGTCCCTGCCGGGAGTCGACGGCGTGGAGTTGCCGGGGACAAGGGCGCTGGCGGCGGCCTGCCGTGCCATGGCTTCACGGGCCAGCTTGAGGCGCTGAAGCGGCCGCGGGTTCATCTGGATATTGATGGGTGGCTTCCAGCATCGGATCACGGCGGATTCGATGTCACTCAGCGGTTGTGCAACACCTGTGGTTTTCTCCCAGGCCGCGAGGGTCAGGCGTTCGTGCATCCAGGCCGTGAGCCGGGCGTCCCCGGCTGCCGTCAGGGCATAGTGGGAATATTTTCCGGGTTTCCCTGGATTCCGTGGAGTCGCCTGCAGGTCCAGGGAATCGCTGAGCAGCGCGGCAAAAGACCTGCGCACGGTTGAGCTGCCGGTCCGGGCCTTGCCGGTTTTGTCGGCCGCAAAGTGGGTGGTGAGGTCCCTGCCCACGAGACTCGATTCGCTCTTGCCCACATAGAGCGCGTTTTCCGGCCGCGGCTCCAGGCCAAGATCGTGCCAGGCGTCGGCGTCACCGTAGATGGCATACAGCCCTGGAACGGGTTGCAGGCGTTTCCTCGCTTGGTCGACGTTCCAGCGTGTAGACAGCAGCGCGTCGAACACGTCGGAAAGTTGCGGCGGGGGATCCATGGCTTCCATCCGATCGACGCTAGCAGGTGCGACCGACAACTGGCCGCCAGTGGACACCGCTGAAACTGCAGGATCGAGCCGAACCGCTCTTCCTGGGAGATCCGTGATTCGTCCGCCGGATTCTCCACTAGCGCGCCCGGCACGAACCAGCCCGGTGTGTCTCGTCATTTGTTCCGTCTGTTCCGTCCTGGGGCAAATTCATGGCGCTGGACGCGGCAATCGTCGAGGTTCTCCTTGCCCTTCGCGAATTCCGGGGCGTTCTGGATCTGGCCCGGGTTCGTGCCCTGCTCGGTTCCGTTGCGGAATTGGGCTTCGATCCGGAAGGCGGCCCGGAACAGCCGCGGGGCGGACTTTTAGATGGCGAGCAGGTGCGGGACCGTCCCCGATGCGTCTGCCGCGTGCCGAGTCCGAGACCCGGGTGCCGAACCGCTGCACGGAAGCCGTCAGTCGGACCCCGGAACGCTGATTTCTTCCGGTCTCTCGCCTGTCACCGGTTGCTTGGGTCCCCGTCCGAGCGTCGCAATGGCGGCAATGATCATCAAGAACCCCGTGGTCGAGGCCACCGTTGGTTCATCGCCCAGGAAGAGCACCGCGATCAGCACCGCAGTGGCAGGTTCGAGCAGCGTGGCCACCACGGCGTTGGCGCTCGAGGTGGTGCGCAACCCGGCATAGAACAGGCCGTAGGCCAGCGCCATCGCCACCACACCCAGGTAGATAACCAGCCACCACGATCCGGCGTCGGTGGTGCCCAGCGGCTCGGCGTTCACCCAGGCCAGCATGAGGCCTGCGGGGACCAGGCAGGCGGCGGCCAGCACCATGGTGATGACGGTCAACGCGAAGGGGTCCAGCACCCGGGCCATCGGCACGGCCGCATCGGCAGCCAGCGCAAACCCCGTCCCCGAGACCAGCGCGGCCAGGATCCCCAGCACCGGGTGCGGAGCCGTGGAAACCTCGGCACCGGCCAGGCTCACCAGGCACAACCCCGCCAGCGCCACGGCCACCGTGGCCAGCGCCCCGGGCCGCGGCAAGGCCCTGGAGCGAATGGACTTGAGCACCAGCAACAACACCGGTGCCAAGCCCAGGGCCACCACCGTGCCGACGCTGACCCCGGCCCACACCACGGCCAGGAAAAAGAAGAACTGGAAGACCGCCGTCAACGACCCCACGGCCACCGCGCGCCCGGGGCTCGCCCGGCCCAGCACCCAGCACTCGCGCAGCCGACCGGCAACCAAGGCCGCCACCAGCAAGGCGAGGGCTGCCGCGGCGGCCCGGTAGGAGCCGAGCAGCGAGGGTGAAAGCCCCGAGGCCCGGTGCGCGAGCTGGACGGCCGGGCCGATGGTCCCCCACGCGATTCCGGCCAGGCAGATCAGCAGCAGCCCGGACGGGCGGCGCCTGGTGGCGAGGGGAATGGGTCTGCGCGGGCTCATGCCCATCAGTGTGCCATGGACCGCTGACAAGGAGGGATCAGGGCTGGCCCATGCGCTTCTTCACGTGCCGGGTGGCGGGAGCGGTCCACGGGTCCTCGGGCCACGGATGCTTGGGATAGCGGCCACGGTTCTCCGCCCGCACCTGGGTGTAGGGCCCGGACCAGAAGGAGGCCAGGTCGTCGGTGACCGCCAGCGGGCGTCCGGCCGGGGAGAGCAGGTGGAACAGGACCGGCACCCTCCCGCGCACCAGCGCCGGGGAGGTCGCCAGCCCGAAGCACTCCTGCAGCTTCACCGCGACCACCGGCGGTGCGTCCGGGGCATCGACGCCCGGGTAGTCGATGCGGACCTTCGATCCGCTGGGCACCGCGAGGCGTTCGGGAACCAGCTCGTCCAGCTCAGTGGCCTCGGGCCAGGGCAGCAGCCGGCGCAGCGCATCGGCCAGGTGCAGCGAGCCGGCGGACTTGCCCCCGGCGAGCGCCTCGAGTTCCGGGGCCAGCCAGGTCTCGGCCGCTTCCAGCAGCGCGGCGTCATCCATGGACGGCCACGGGTCCCCGAGCTCGCGGTGGACAATGGCCAGCCGGTTGCGCAGCGCCGTGGCGGAGGCCGAGAACCTGAGCATGCCCAACCCGTTGGCCCGCAGCGCATCAAGCACCGCGGCGCGTCCCTGGGCGCGGGTGGGTGCCACCGGGGTGCTGGCCAGCTCGATGGCACCGAGCCGGTGCACGTCCCTGGCGGTGAGCTTCCCGTGGGCAAAGACGGTGGCCGTGTCCTGGGTTTCCAGGTGGGCTGCGGCAAGCAGCGCGGTGGCCTCGTCCAGCGGGGCAGCGGCGCGGATCAGCGCGCCGGTTCCGGCCGCGTCGCGGCCGGCGGCCCGGGCCACCTCGGCCACCGCGATCCAGGCGTGGTGTGCCACGGGGCTTGCCGCCGGGAGCCCGGCCCGGGTGCCGGAGGCCAGCAGGTAGGTGGTTCCCGCGGCGCCTTCCACGCGCCGGGCCACCTGGCCCGGGAAGGCCAACGCGGTGATCAGGCCCAGCGGGTCGCCGGTGAAGGCTTCGGCGGACCGGTCCGCTTGGCCGGCAGCCTGCGTGGCGATGCGTTCGAGGCGGGCCGATTCGCGTTTCCAGGCACCGGAGCCGGGGTGCCGGCCGCTGCGCAGCAAGGCCAGCAGCGCCCCGAGGTCCGCACCCTGGGCCCGGTAGTCGCCAGCCAGCAAGGCGACGATGCGTGCGGTGGCGGCGGCCCCGGCCATCGGGGCTCCGTCGAGCAGCGCGCGCCCAAGCCGCGGGTCCGCCGGGATGGAAGCCAGGCGCCGGCCCAGCGCGGTCGCCTGCCCGGATTCCTCGATCGCGCCGAGGTGTTCGAGCACCGTGGTGGCTGCCTGCAGGCTGGAGGCCGGGGGCGCCTCGGGCAGCGCCAGCCCCTGCCCGCCGGGGGCGCCCCAGCAGGCCAGGATGAGCGCGGCGGAGGCCAGGTCCGCCACGGTGATCTCGGCTCGCGGGTGCGCCGGGGCGGCGGCGAAGCTCTTTTCCTCGAAGCAGCGCACCACGGTGCCCGGGCCCAGGCGGGCGGCACGTCCGGCGCGCTGGATGCACGAGGCCCGCGAGGCGGAGACCGTGACAAGTCCGCTCATGGAACGGGCCGCGTCCCGGCGGGGTTCGCGGGCCAGCCCCGAGTCGATGACCAGCCGCACCCCGGGGACGGTGAGCGAGGATTCGGCCAGCGAGGTGGAGACGATGATCCGCGGTTTCCCGCCGGGTTCGCGCCCGGAGACCGCGCGGTCCTGCTCATTGGCGGGCACCTGGCCATGCAGCTCGAGCACCTCGGTGCCTTCGGCCCTGGAGCGCAATTGGGCCGCGACGTCGGCGACCTCCCAGGCCCCGGGCAGGAACACCAGCGCGTCGATGCCCGGGTCCTGGGCCAGCGCCCGGGCGTGGGCCTCGACGGCGACGGCCGCCACGTGGGTGAGGAAGGTGCGTGAGACCCCGCGGTCGGTCAGCCGCGGGGCCGCCGCCGGTGCCCAGCGCACCGCCAGTTCGTGCAGCGCGGAGGGGCAGTCGACCAGCGGGGCTTCCCCGCTGCCGGTGGCATCCCCCAGCAGCTGGGCGAAGCGCGGGGCATCGAGCGTGGCGGACATGGCCACCAGGGTGAGGTCCCCGCGCAGTTCGTGGACCTCGCGCAGCATGCCCAGCAGCAGGTCGGTTTCCAGCCCGCGTTCGTGCACCTCGTCGATGATCACCGCGTCCACGTTTTCCAGGCCCGGGTCGGCCAGCAGCCGGCGCAGCAGGATGCCGGGGGTCACGAACTCCACCAGCGTGTGGGCACCGGCGGTGTGTTCCCCGCGCACCGTGAAACCCACCCGGGTGCCCAGGCCGCTGCCGTCCAGGAAGGCCAGGCGGCGGGCGGCGGAGCGGGCGGCGACGCGGCGCGGCTGGGTGACCACGATGCGGGCGGGCTTCCCGGTGCGGGCGGCAACGGCGTTGGCGACCAGCGGCGGGACCAAGGTGGTCTTGCCGGTGCCCGGCGGGGCTTGGATGACCGCGGTGGCGCTGGCCCCGCCGCCCTCAATCACCTGGGCAAGTTCTGGCAGGGAATGGGCAAAGACCAACCCGTGCCCGATGGCTGCCAGGTCGAAGTCGTGGGTGGGTAGGGGATTTTCCTGCCGGATCTGCTGCGTGCTCACCCGCCCCATTATCCAGTGTTGCCGCCGGTTCCCCGGATCAGGGCGTGCGGCGGCGCAGCGTCATCGAGCCCACGACGATGGCGGCCAGGATCCAGGCGGCAATGAATCCGATGCGCAGCCAGATGTAGCCGGCGTCCTGGTCGTCGCGGGCCACGGCGTTCAGCGCATCAATGGCGTGGCTCAAGGGCAGCCAGTCGCCGATCTTCTCCAGGGCCTCGGGCAGCTGGTCCCGGGGCAGGAAGATCCCGCCGAGCAGCACCTGCGGGAAAACGAAGGCCGGCATGAACTGCACGACCTGGAACTCGCTGCGGGCAAAGGCGCTGGCCAAAAGCCCCAGCGAGGTGCCCAGCAACGCATCGACGATCGCCACCGCGAACAGCAGCCCCAGGTTCCCGCCCACGTCCAGCCCGCAGACCCACACGGCGAAGCCCACCGCGATCGCGGTCTGCACGATCGCCAGCAAACCGAAGGCCAGCGCGTAGCCCAAGATGAAGTCGGCCTTGCCCAGCGGCAGGGACAGCAGCCGTTCCAGGGTGCCGCTGCGCCGTTCGCGCAACGTGGCGATCGAGGTGACCAGGAACATCACGATGAAGGGGAACAGCGCGATCATGGCCGGGCCGATCTGCCCGAACACCGGGGTGTCCGTGAAGATCCAGGCGACCAGGCCCACCAGCAGCGCGGGGACCAACAACAGCAGGCCCAGCGTGCGGTGGTCGTGCCGCACCTGGTTCAGCACCCGGGCGGTGGTGGCAAGGGTGCGGGCGACGCTCATGGTTCCTCCGACCCGGCGCGGTGCTTGGGGACGTGCGGCGTGTCGCTCCCTGGCTCCTGTGCCCCTCGGATCAGGGCGAGGAAGGCGTCCTCGGCGTTGTCGGTCCCGGTGCGCTCCAGCAGCGAGCCGGGGGTTTCCTGGGCGATGACCTGCCCCTCGCGCATCAGGATCAGCCGGTCGCAGCGCGTGGCCTCGTCCATGACGTGGCTGGAGACCAGCAGCGTCGTGCCCTCGGCGGCGAGCTGCGCGAACAGTTCCCAGAGGGCCACGCGCAGCACCGGATCCAGCCCGACGGTCGGCTCGTCCAGCACCAGCAGCTCGGGGGAACCCAGCAGCGCGATGGCCAGCGAGAGCCGGCTGCGCTGGCCGCCGGACAGGTCCGCGGCCAACGACTTGGCCTCCGACCCCAGGTCGGTGCGTTCGATGATCTCGGCGACCTGCGCGGGCGGGGCGCCGAGGATCTTGGCGAAGTAGTTCAGGTTCGCAGCCACCGGCAGGTCGTCGTAGATGCTCGCTTCCTGGGTCATGTAGCCCACGCGGTGGCGCAACGCCGCGGAGCCTGCGGTGTCCCCCAGGACTTTCACGTCCCCGCCGGAGATGATCTGGGTGCCCACGATCGCACGCATCAGGGTCGACTTGCCGCAGCCACTGGGACCGAGCAGCCCCACGACCTCGCCGCGCGGAACCAGCAGGTCAAGGCCGGGAAGCACCAGGTTCTTCCCGCGCAACACTTTCAGCCCGGTGATCGAGATTGCCGCCGTGTCAGCATCCATTTCTTGAGTCTTGCCCCTGCGGCGGCCCCGGTCAAGGGGGGTGCTTTGGCGCCCGGACACGGCGCCGCCCTATCCTTGCCCGGCGAGGTCCGGGCATACTGGGTGAAAGGCTGCTGCCCGCCCGCTGCCTCCGTCAACCTCCAGGAGCGCGCCATGAACGAGCCGCGCGGAGAAGGAACCATTCGCACCCCGCATCCCGTGCTCGTGGGGGTGTGCCAGAACCAGCATCCGGAGGTGGTCGCCACCGCGGCACGCCTGGCAGTGGCCCTGAAACTGGATCTGGTGTGTGCCTACGCCGTCACGGGGTTGGAATCTTCCGAGTGGAAGGCGAAGGCAATCATCGATTTCGAGACGCTGGGTCGGGACGCGCAGGAGGAAATCGGCGTCATGGTTGTCCGCGAGCTCCAAGCCGGCCTCGGCGCTGCGTTGCAGGATTCACCCGTGCGCTGGATCCTGCGCATACTGGTGGGCGCTCCCGCGGGTGCGCTTGAGGAGTATGCAACGGCATTGGGGGCCTCGCTTTTGGTCCTCGGATCCCCCATGCGGCGCCCCCTCGGCATCACCTCCGCCCGGCTGCGCGCCTCCACGCTGGCACGTTTGCTTTCCCACCGCATGGTGCCGGTGCTGGTGGTTCCGCCGGAGCACTCGCCCGGGAAAACGGATACACCTTATTTGCCCATGCCCTGACGCCGCGGGACCCTAGGTGTTGGTCCGCAGGAACGGCAGCAACTGCTCCAGGATGGGTTGCGGCGGGTAGAGCGTGCCTCCGTGGGTGCGGCCCTCCAGCTCAACCAGCCGGGCGTTGGGCATCACCGAGGCCATGGTGCGCGAGTGCTCGATGCGCGGCCTGTCCCGGGTTCCGGTCATCAGCAGCGTCGGGGTGTCCAGCTGCGCCAGCAACAGCTCGCTCACCGCGCTTCCTGCCTCGGTCGATTCGAAGTACGCCGCCAGCGCCAGCGCGTCGTTGGACGCGAAGGCCAGGCGTGTTGCGGGGTCGAGCCTCCCGCCGTCGGCTTCCATGCCTGCGATGAAGGCGTCCATGTCGCCCGTCTTGAGCGCCTCGAGATAGCCGTCGAAGAAGAGCGTGCTGATGTGTTGGGCCTCTATGGCGTGGGTTCCGCCGAGCATCGTCAGCGAGCGCACCATCGACGGGTGCTTGATGGCCAGCGAGAGGCCCACGCGCGAGCCGAAGGAATATCCCACGATGTGGATCGACTCGTGGCCGGTGGCCGCCAGCACCGCCTTGACG
This sequence comes from Arthrobacter sp. C2, assembly GCA_024207135.1. Lineage (GTDB taxonomy): Bacteria > Actinomycetota > Actinomycetes > Actinomycetales > Micrococcaceae > Paeniglutamicibacter. Next base: position 2,101,739 of record CP042428.1, read on the forward strand.
TCCGCCAGCACCAGGTCCATGTTGTAGGCGGCCGGATCGTGCGGCTTGCCCGAGCGCCCGTGCCCGCGCAGGTCCATGCGGATCGTGTCGAACTCCGGCTCCAGGGCCTTCACATAGCCCAGGCCGCGCCAGATGGAACGGGAGAGAGCCGAGCCGTGCAGCAGCAGGACCGGTGGGGCCCCTGTGTCGCTGGCGTCGAAGTAGATAGTCTGGGCATCAATCGGGTTCACTGCATGGGGCATGTGAATGAGCCTATGGCACCGAACCGGCATTTTCCCAAGCGCTAAGGATGCAGCAATGAATGACGATCTGACTCCCGTGATCATTGGCGGGGCGCGCACGCCCTTTGGGAGGTTCCGCGGGGCCATCTCCTCGCTGCCGGCCACAGAGCTCGGCGCCCACGCCATCAAGGCGGCCCTGGAACGCAGCGGGGTGCCGGCCAGCGACATCAACCACGTCATCATGGGCCAGGTGATCCTGGCCGGCACCGGGCAGGGCCCGGCCCGCCAGGCCTCCTTGAAGGCCGGGATCGGCTGGGACGTGCCCACGGTGACCATCAACAAGCTCTGCCTCTCCGGGCTGACGGCGGTCATCGACGCCGCCCGGATGATCCGGGCCGGGGAAGCCGACTTCATCGTCGCCGCCGGCCAGGAGTCCATGTCCAACGCACCCCACTTGGTCCGCGGCATGCGCACGGGGCTGGCGATCGGGGACCGCGGCCTGGAGGACTCGCTGAACCACGATGCCCTGGCCGACCCGCTCACCGGCGAGCTCATGGGCTCGACCACCGAACGCGGCAACGCCAAGCTGGGGATCGGCAGGGCGGAGCAGGACGCGTACGCCGCGGCCTCGCACCAGCGCGCGGCCGCCGCCCGGGCGCACCTTGATGCGGAGATCGCCCCCATCTCCATCCCCCAGCGCCGCGGGGAGGATCTGGTTGTCTCCACCGACGAGGGCATCCGCCCCGAGACCACGGTGGAGAAACTGGCCGCATTGGGACCGGCATTTTCCCAGGAGCCGGGGGCAACCATCACGGCGGGTTCTTCCTCGCCGCTCTCCGACGGGGCAGCCGCGTTGGTCGTGGCGTCCAAGGGGGCGGCCCGCAGTGCGGGGCTGTCCTGGCTGTGCGAGATCGGGGCTCACGGACAAACCGCGGGGCCGGACGGGCAACTGCATTCCCAGCCCAGCACCTCGATCCTCGCGGCCTTGGAGAAGGAGGGGCTGAAGGCCGGGGACCTTGACGCAATCGAGATCAACGAGGCCTTCGCCTCGGTGGTGCTGCAATCGGCCAAGGACCTCGGCGTGGATCCGGCCAGGGTCAACACCGAGGGCGGGGCCATCGCGCTGGGCCACCCGGTGGGTGCCTCCGGGGCCCGGCTGGTGTTGCACATGGCGATGGAGCTGGCGCGGCGCGGCGGCGGCACCGGGGTCGTCTCGCTGTGCGGCGGTGGCGGGCAGGGCGATGCGCTGGTGCTCCGGGCCTGAGTTCACACGTGGTTGCCGGGCCCCGTACAGCCTGTGCATAGATTGGAATCCTAGAGTAATAACTACCTCATGAAGGTGCGAGTGATGAGAGCACCGGTCGGATACACGGCAGATTCCCCCCCTGGCCTTCCGACCGGTGCTCAACCATTTAAGCCCGGCGGTGCCCGGCGCGCGGCGCCGAGACGAGGCATGGCGCATCCCCTCGACAACGTCGGAACTTCGGACCAAACTGAAGATACCGGTCGCGCCGGTGAATCGGGCGACATGATCTACGGACCAAGGAGCACGCGTGATGAGTGAAAAACCAATCGGCGACGAAGAAGATGTCACGGCAGAAGAAGCTGCCGCAGAGCCGGAACATGTTGCCAGCGCCCACGACGAGGCGCTGGTCGAGGAATGGGAAGACGAGTCCTTCCCCGCCTCCGACCCCCCGTCGAATTACTGACTCTCGGCTGACTGACAACCAATCCTCAGCCCACACTCAGCTTGGCCTCTTAGGCTGAAGCTACCTTCTCAAGGTGCGAGTGATCAGAAGAACCGGTCGCGGCGGAGTTTCACCTCCTTAGCCGTCACGACCGGTTCTTCACTTTAAGAACGCCGGCACCGAAGGTGGGCCTCTCCCCGGGTCACAAAGCAGCGGATTTCGCTTCTCCCCAGCGTGCCGCGCCCGCCGTCGTGGATTATCGGCGCCTCGGGGGACAAGAATGGATGCGAATGACGCCCAGAAAGCGTCATGAGATTTTCCGTCCCACCAATTTCAGGAGAACACCACCACCATGGCCGAAGAACTCCGCTATGCCCCCGTCCCCGAAACCCACGCACCCTATGTGGCCGCCGCGGATCGCTACGAGGCCACCGGCTACCGGCGCGTCGGCAACTCCGGCTTGGTCCTTCCCCCGATTTCCCTGGGCCTGTGGTGGAACTTTGGCGACAACCGCCCCTTCGACACCCAGCGCGAGGTGTTGCGCCATGCCTTCGACCACGGCATCACGCACTTCGACCTGGCCAACAACTACGGCCCGCCCTACGGTTCCGCCGAGGAAAACTTCGGCCGCATGATGCGCGGCGATTTCAAGGCCTACCGCAACGAGCTGATCATCTCGTCGAAGGCCGGCTGGGACATGTGGCCGGGCCCCTACGGCAACCTGGGTTCGCGCAAGTACATCATGGCCTCGGCCGACGAGTCCCTCTCCCGCATGGGCCTTGACTACGTGGACATCTTCTACTCGCACCGCCCGGACCCAGACACCCCGATCGAGGAGACCATCGGCGCGCTGGACACCCTGGTCCGCCAGGGCAAGGCCCTCTACGTGGGCATTTCCTCTTACTCCCCCGAACGCACTGCGCAGGCCGCGCAGGCCGCCAAGGCCATGGGCACCCCGCTGGTCATTCACCAGCCTTCCTACTCGATGCTCAACCGCTGGGTGGAAGACGGGCTGCTGGACACCCTCAAGGAACACGGCATGGGCTCGATCGCCTTCACCCCGTTGGCCCAGGGTCTGCTGACCGGCAAGTACCTCAAGGACGAATCGGCCATCCCGTCCGGCGGACGGAACTCGCTGGCCGGGCACCTGACCGAGGAGAACCTGTCCAAGGCCCGCGACCTGTCCAAGGTCGCCGAGACGCGCGGCCAGTCCCTGGCCCAGCTGGCCATCGCCTGGCTGCTGCGCGAGGGCGGGGTGACCTCGGTGCTGCTCGGGGCGTCCTCGACCGCGCAGCTGGATGAGAACCTCGGAGCCCTGGGCAACACCGCATTCAGCCCCGCGGAGCTGGAACTGATCGACAGGATCGCCGCCGGCGATGCCGGAATCGACCACTGGCGCGCGGCGGCCACGAGCTAAGTAGCCGAAGCGCCCCGACCCGAAACCCTGCGGAGACGAATTCCGCAGGGTTTCTCGTCGTTAACAACTAATACCGCAGATGGACAATTCGCTGACGGCGGATATCACCACTGATCCCGCGTGACCGGCTTCACAAATCGCAGTTTTCGCGACATGATGTAACCGTACGTGGCGCGCAACGCAGATTTTCGCCGCCCAGTGACTACCAGAAGGAGCATGGCCGTGACCGCCAACGCCCAGACGACGCCAACCGCCACCGGATATCGAGTCCTCAACCCCGCCACCGGCGAAGTTCTCGAGGAATTCGCCACCGCGACGGACGCCGAGGTCCAGGACGCCATTGCCGCGGCCGAAGCCGGCTACCAGGGGTGGAAGGACGTCGACATCAACGAACGCGCCAAGATCGTCTCCCGTGTCGGCGAGCTCTTCGCCGAACGCGCCGACGAGCTTGCCGCGATCATCACCCGGGAAATGGGCAAGCCCCTGTCCGAGTCCAAGGGCGAGGCCGAGTTCTGCAAGGACATCTTCGAGTACTTCGCCACCGAGGGCCCGACGCTGGCCGCGGACACGGAGATCAAGACCATCGGCGGCGGCAAGGCCATCATCCAGCGCCTGCCCGTCGGCCCGCTGCTGGGCATCATGCCGTGGAACTACCCGTACTACCAGGTCGCCCGCTTCGTGGCCCCGAACCTGATGCTCGGCAACACCATCGTGCTCAAGCACGCCGAAACCTGCCCGCGTTCGGCCCTGGCCATCGCGCAGATCATGGACGATGCAGGGGTCCCGGCAGGCGTCTACAACAACGTCTTCGCCTCGCACGAGCAGATCTCCACCATCATCGAGGATCCCCGCATCCAGGGCGTCTCGCTGACCGGTTCCGAGCGCGCCGGCGCAATCATCGGCGAGCAGGCCGGACGCAACCTGAAGAAGGCAGTGCTGGAACTGGGCGGTTCGGACCCGTACGTCATCCTCGACTCGGCGGACATCGCCGGGGACGCGGCCACCGCGTGGGCCACCCGCATGGAAAACACCGGCCAGGCCTGCAACTCCAACAAGCGCATGATCGTCATGGAGGACATCTTCGATGACTTCGTCGGCGAACTGACCAAGCTTGCCGTCGACCTGGTTCCGGGCGACCCGGCCAAGGAGGAGGAAGGCACCTTCGGTCCGCTCTCCACCCGTGGCGCCGCCGAGGGCGTGGCCGCGCAGGTCCAGGACGCCATCGACAAGGGTGCAACGCTGCACGCCGGCGGCGTGCTGCACGAGGGCCCGGGTGCCTACCTGTCCCCGACGATCCTCTCCGGGATCACCAAGGGCATGCGTGCCTACTACGAGGAGCTCTTCGGCCCGGTGGCGATTGTCTACAAGGTGTCCTCCGACGAGGAGGCCCTGGAATTGGCCAACGACACCCAGTACGGCTTGGGCGGCGCGGTGTTCTCCACCGATCCGGCCCGTGCCGCGAAGGTTGCCGCTGGCCTTCAGGTCGGCATGGCCAACGTGAATGCCCCGAGCGCCGAAGGAGCGGAAATGCCCTTCGGCGGCGTGAAGCGCTCCGGTTTCGGCCGTGAGCTGGGCCCGCTGGGCATGGAGGAGTTTGTCAACAAGCGCCTCTTCTACGTGGCCGACTAACCACACGCACCACCGTGACATGAAGCGAGGCTTCGTGCGATCCCCGGATAGGGGTTCGCACGAAGCCTCGCTTTTTCTGCAGCACGCCCGTTAAGGCATGCGTTCCAGCGTGCCGATCCGCTGGCCCTGCGCGTCCATGATTTCAAGCGTGTCGGCCCCGAGCGTGGCACCGGCGGCATGCGAAAGCCAGGTGTCGACTCCCTCGCAGAACATCCTGGTTCCTCCCAAGGGGCCGAAGGTGATGTCCGTGCCGGATGCCTCGTAGCTGCCCAGCAAGCGGTTGCAGCCGTCGGTGCCGTGCAGTTTCCCGCCGGCTTCGAGCACCAGGCTCGGCTGCCCGGGCCCATCGGATCCCCAATTGCCCTCCGGCCCGGGCGCCACCGTCGAGGAGGTAGCGCAGGAGGACAGCAACAGGACCGCCCCCAGCAAGCCGAGTGCGGACATCTGCTTCGTCTTCACTCACTTCCCTACGTAGTCGAAGTGCCAGGCTTCGGCATAGGGCGAGCCCTCTTCAAGGATCTTGCGGTGCACCCAGTTGAACTTCTTGGAGTTGGCCTTCAACCACTTGTGGTATTTGCCGCGGAAGGAATAGTTGTAGGTCTCGGGCACGTCAATGGCGGTGCCCCAACCGTGGTTGGAGGTTCCGGGGCGCGCCGCGACATAGGGTCCGAGTTCGACCCAGTAGGCATCCTGGGTCGCGCGGGTCCGGTAGGCCAGGTCGATGTCGAGATTGTGGCCGAACTTCTTCTTGAAGGCGGTGTTGAGCCGGTTCAGGTCCTTCAGCGCGGGAGCGGCGATGAGGGTCTTTTCCTTGTCCCATCCGATGGCCACGAGCATCCGTTCCGGGATCTTGCCGTTTTTCTGTCCCAGCACCGTCTTGACCGAATATTTTCCGGGCTTGGTGGTCGCCGTGGATTTGCGGGCCAGTTGGCTGGTCTTCATCCAGCCACTCATCCCCTGTGTTCGGACGAAGATCCACCCCTTGACCGAGCCTGCGGTTTTTTCCATCTTCTTGTCGCGGTACACCACCGAGTTGCGTGGAATATCACCTATGCGGATCTTGCCCTTCACGCTCTCATGAAGGTCGCTCCCGGAGACCTTGGTCCAGTACCGGTCGGTCAGGCCGGCACGGTTGGAGGTGTATTTCTTGTCGATGTAGATCTCACGACCGGGCTTCTTCGCAACAACCTTCAGGTATTTGCTTTGCACCCATCCGGTTTTTCCCCGGCTGGTGATCTGGCTGAATCCCGCCGAGACCTTATTGACCGTGTAGATGCCGGCATTGGGCACCGTGGCCAAGGCCTTGGAAGTGGTACTCGCCTGCCGCCGCAGTTTCAGCGCGACGGTGCTCTTGCCGAGGTCCCCGCGCTTGATGGCCTTGGAGGTATTCTTGGGCACCGCACGCAAATAGGCACTCGAGGCCCAACCCGTTTTCCCGGCGTAACGGACCTGGCTCCATCCCGGCTTCGTCGAACCCACGGTCAGCTTGGTGCCCTTGGGAATGAGCGCCAGCTTCTTGCCCGAGGTGGAGGGATTCGAACGCAGGTTCAGGTTTGCCGTCGCTTGGACGCTCTTCACGGCGGCCGCACCGATCTTGCCCGTGTGCTGCGAAACAAGGTGGGCCGCGGCAGCCTGCGCGACCGAACCCTGCACGGATGCCGACGGAGCCTGCTGTGCCTGGGCCGGGCTCAGGGTGGCCAGCACAAGCGCTGCTCCCATGAACAATGCCGTATAAACCCTGTTGGAAGGCCATCGGCCATCCCGTTTGTCTTTGCCCTGCATAGCTCCCCCACCATCCACTTTCACGCGACATACCAAACAAGGGGCAGTCGAAGCCCACTAGTGCATTATTAGACTAACCTTTTTGCTAAGAGGTTTTTCCGGCGCTTGCTCAGCACGTTCCGTGTCTGGAGTATAGCCGTTGCCAATTGCGAGGAGTCACTGGATGTCAGCGAAACTACGTTTCAAGAGAAAGCCGCGCCCGATCCCGCCCGAGGAAGCCCCCATTGCGGCGGCCGTCGTGGCTCCACCCGCCCACAGCGTGTCCGGGATGTGGATCGATCCCTTGGGGCGCGTGGCCACGCGGTCGGTCCAGTTGCTGGTGGTACTGGTGTTGGCCTCGGCCGTGGTCTTCAGTCTCCTGCGCCTGAGCGTGATCGCGCTGCCGATCCTGATCGCCTTGATCCTTTCCTGCGCGTTGTGGCCGCTGGTGCGCCTGCTGCGCAAGGTCATGTCGGCCATGCTGGCGGCATGGTCGGTGTTCCTGGGTTCGTTGCTGGTGCTCGGCGGCATCGGGACCGCGCTGGTCTATTCGGTGCTTGCCGAATGGTCCACGCTGGTGGACAAGGGTGTGGAGGGCTTCAACAAGCTCCAGGAAATGCTGAACCAGCTGCCCTGGAGCATATCCAACGAGCAAATCGACCAGGCAGTCAGCCAGGTCACCGGTTTCCTGACCAGCTCCCAATTTGGTGCCGGGGCACTGAACGGGCTTTCCGCCGCGGGCAACTTCTTCACCGGCTTGGCCTTGCTGCTGGTGATCCTGTTTTTCTTCTTGAAGGACGGCGACAAGATCTGGGCTTTCTTCCTCTCCTGGATGCCGGACCACCAGATGCACCGCTGGCTTTCCACTGGTGGACGCACCGTTGAAACACTCGGCGGTTACATGCGCGGCACCGCCACCGTGGCGGCGGTGGATGCGATTGGCATCACCGTGGTCTTGCTCGTGTTGCGGGTCCCGCTGGCCATCCCGCTGGGCGTCGTGGTGTTCATGAGCTCCTTCATCCCATTGGTGGGTGCCACCTTTGCCGGGATCCTGGCGACCTTGATTGCCCTGGTGACCAATGGCCCGGTGGTTGCCCTGATTGTCCTGGGTGCGGTGATCGTGGTGAACCAGCTGGAAGGAAACTTCCTGCAGCCCGTGGTCATGGCCCACGCCCTGAACCTGCACGCGCTGGTGATCTTGCTGTCGCTGGCCGCCGGCACGGTGCTCGGTGGATTGGTGGGTGCGGTGTTGGCCGTTCCGCTCACGGCCGTTGCCTGGGCAATCGTGAAGATCTGGTCCGGCCGTGATCTTCCGGGATTGGATCCCGGTGCCGATTCCAAGAAGGACGAAGCCGCGCAGGAGCCCACCGAGGAGCAGGTCCTGGCCCATGCCGAGGTCGGTGCGGCCGAGCGGGCCCAGGATGTCGATGCCGAACGCGAGACCGGATCCCCGTCCCCGGATCTGCGCCCCAAGCGTTCCTGACCGCGAGCTTCCCAAGATATTACGGGCCGTGGAACCAACCTTTTGGTTGGTTCCACGGCCCGTTTCACGTCGGGGCGCCGCCCCGAAATGCAATGTAGTTAGCGCAGGTACTTCGAGCTGACCCAGCCGGTCTTCCCCGCATAGCTGGTTTGCGTCCAGCTGCTGCGCGTGGCCTTGACCGTGACCTTCTTGCCCTTGGGAATCACGAGCAAGGATCGTGTCGACGTGCTCGTTCCGGTGCGCAGGTTAAGCCGGGCGGTGGTCGTCTTCACCTTGGCCGGAGCCTTGTACACGGCAAGTTGCTTCGCCGGAACCCACCCGGTCTTCCCCGCGTAGCGCACGCGCAACCACGACCCGCTTTTGGCATCCACGACAACCTTCTTCTTCGCGGCAATGCCCACCACCGATGCCGACTTCGCATCCGCCGACTTGCGGGCCACGACCTTCGACTTGGTTTGGTACGTGGTCTTCTTTACCGACTGTATTGCCGGGGGCTTCGGCTTGGCTGGGGCCTTGTAGAGGGCGAGCTGGTTCGCCGGAACCCAGCCGGTCTTCGCCGCGTAGCGCACGCGCAACCACGACCCGCTCTTGGCATCCACGACAACCTGTTTCTTCGCCGCAATGCCCACCACCGAAGCCGACTTCGCATCCGCCGACTTGCGCACCACGACCTTCGATTTGGTGACGTAGGTGGTCTTCTTCACCGACTGGATTACCGGGGGCTTCGGCTTCGCCGACGGCTTGGGTTTGGCCGGGGCCGCACCGGCCTTGACCACTCGCAGGTAGCGGTTGCTGACCCAGCCGGTGGAGCTCCCGGCCTTGACTTGGCTCCAGGTGCCTTGGCGCGTGAGTTCGATGACGTCTGTGCCGTCGCGCAAGACCTTGACGATCCTGGTGTTGGTGCCGGGTCCGCTGCGCATGTTCAGGTTGGCGGTGGCCTCATGGGTCGGCTTGGTCGGCGTGGGCTTGGCGACCGGCGGCTTCGACGCCTGGGGCGTGATGGAACCGATCTTCTTCAGGTCCGCCGAGCTGATCCAGCCCGAGTTCTTCCCGGCCTGGACGTGGGACCAGGTGCCCCGTACCTGCCGCAGGGCAACCTTGGAGCCGCGGCCCAGTGCCTGGGTTTCCTTGTAGGTCGTTCCGGCTCCGGAACGCAACTTCAGGTTGCGCAGGATCTCGTGCGTCGCGGGCAGCGCCGCTTGGTTGACGGTGGCGACCTTGCGCGTCAGGCCCGCCGAGACCCAGCCCTCGGTTCCCTTGTACTTCACCCGCAACCAGCCGGCGGAGCTCTCATAGGCCTCGAAGGTGGCGCCGGCCGGAATCATCAGGAGCTTCGCATACCAGGTGGCGGCCCCGGAACGCATGTTCAGGCCGCTGGGGTTGGTGTACTTGGCGAAGGGCACCCGGACGCCGTTGGTGACGGTGCCGGTGGGAGTCAGTCCCCACTCGGGCGCCGCGGCCATCGGGTTGGGCGTGACGGCAAAACGGTTCATCCAGCCGGTCGTGGAGCCGTACTTGACCTTGATGTAAGACCCGTTGAGCAACCCGTTGATGGCTCCGGGCTGGCTGGTGACCTTGGCGCTGCGTGACGGCCTGGCCAGGACCTTCGAGGTGTCGGAGGCCGAGGCAAAAAGATCCGCCTTGCCGCGCGCGAAATACGTGCAGGTCTTCTGCGACTCGGAGTAGCTGGCGGTGGCGTGGGAACCGAGGTCTAGCCCGCGGGCTTTGAGGAACGCCGCAGGATTGCGCACGTTTCCGTCCTTGGAGTAGAAGCGGTCTTTCCAGATCTCCAGGTGAAGGTGCGGGCCCGTCGAGGGACCCGAGGAGCCCACCAGCGCGATCTTCTGCCCGGACTTGACGTTTTGGCCCTCCCGGACCAGGACGTCGTTGGGCCACATGTGCATGTAGGCCGACTCGTAGGTCGTCCCGTCGAACCGGTGGGTGACAATCACCTGGCCCGAGGTCGACCCGGTGCCCCGGACGATCTTGCGAACGGTGCCGTCGGCCACCGCATAGATCGGGGAGTTGTCCTTGGTGCCCATGTCCTGGCCCAGGTGGTGGGTCGATCCGCCCACCACCGGCATGCATCTCGGCCCCATGGGCGAGGTCATTCGGTAAGTTTCCGGGACGAGCGGAAGGGAGAATCCCCCGGCGCGCACAGGACTGGTCTTTGGAACCTCGGTGCGCATCTGCGAGGTGGCGGGCAGAGCCGTAAACACCAGTCCCGCCGCCAACACCCCCGAGAAAAGCGCGCGAAGGGATTTCGGTAGGGCCATTGTCAGTGGTCTTCCTCTAAGGGGCGTGTCGCCCCTCAGGGGAGCAACGAGATGTGCGAGTGGTCGGGAGCATCACCCAAGCATCGCCCCCAAGCCACTACCTTATGCAAAATCCGTCCCCCATGGGGGAAAACGGCAATCATGATTTCGCGTGTCAGTCCAGGTGGGTGCTGTGGACCCAGCCTTCAAGCCGTCCGGCACGGATCTTGGTCCACTGTCCCCGGCTGGCCAGGAGCTCGACCTGTTGGCCTGCCCCGAGCTGCGCCACGGCGCGGTAGTTGGCAGATGCTCCCTGGTACAGGGTGGTCTCCGCGATCGTGACGGGTGTCGTGGAGGCCAGGTAGCGCAATTGCAGTTGGCTGGCCGGCACCCACCCGGCGTCCTGGTCCAGCATGATCCTGCACCACGGACCCAACTTCCCGTTGACCCGCACCAGGGTCCCGGCCTGCATGATGCGCATGACCGGGAAATGATCCCCGGCGTCCTTGCGGACATTCAGGCGTACCGTGGTGGTGTACTCGGTCGGTGCCATGGGCTGGATGCCCGTGGCCGGGCGACGCACATTGATGCGGGCAAGGTAGGCGCTGGGAACCCAGCCGATGTCCTTGCCGGTGGAAACCTTGGCCCATGTGCCCAGCTCCTCCAGCTTGCGGACCTGGAGGTTTGCAGCCAGCACGCGCAGCACCGGGTAGTTGGTTCCCGAGCCCTTGCGCAGGTTCAGGTCCGCCGTGCTGCGGTGCGTGGGAACGAATTCCTCGTCGGGGACTTCCGGGGCACTGTCGGCCCCGCCGGCCGTGGCAGCCACCTGGCTGGCGACCGGGCGCACCGGGACCTGCGGGCGTTGCCTGGGTGCCTCGAGTCGCTCGAGGCATTGGGTCGGGAGCCAACCGAAGGTCTGGCCGTGCTGCACGCTGGCCCACAGGCCGCTGACGCGCAGCAGGTACACGGGGGTGTTTTCCGCGATCAGGTACTGGGTGGCATAGTGCCGGCCGGCACCCTTGCGCAGCTTGAGTTCGGCTGTCGTGCGGTGGGTCGGTCCGGGAACCTCCACCGGCACCGGTGCAGGATCCGTGCGTGCAAAGTCGAATTTCTTCATTCCGTCATCACCGCGCGACGGTGTTGCGGCACCGGGGACGGCCATGGCGAGGCATGCACGGACACGTGGAACACGTTTGGATGACCTCACTGGGAAAGCGGTTGACCGGAGACTGGCATGCGCGGCGGCAAATCATTGCACGGAGCGATATCCCACCCGGACCGTTGGCAACAACCTCGTGCCGGGATGCGGGCACTTGGACATGCCTACACCCCATGTTATTGCACAGACGGCCAAGGCCCCCAGTCTAGGTCCGGGGGCCTTGGTCACAACGAAGCTTCGGGGCACCCGGCGCCGCGGCGCGAGGGGTCCCGTGGGGGTCAAATCTGGCGGGCGGCCAGTTCGCTGTCGAGGCGCAGCAGTCCGTTGCCGTCGTTGTTGATCATCTTCACGCGGTCAAGGATCTCGCCAACGGTGGCTTCCTCTTCGACCTGCTCCTCGATGAACCAGTTCAGCAGCGGCACCGAGTCGATGTCGCCCTCGTTGTGCGCCAGGCGGTAGAGGTCGCGGATGGACTCGGAGACCTTCTTCTCGTGGTCCAGCGAGGCCTGGAAGGCACCGTCCACGGTGGAGACGCTCACGGCGGGTGCCGAGATGTCGCCGATGGCCGGGTGTGCGCCGCGGTCGGTCATGTGCGTGATGAACTTTTCCGCGTGCACAAGTTCCTCCGCGGCCTGGGCACGGAACCAGCCGGCAACGCCGGGCAGGCTCAGCACGTCCATTTCAATCGCCAGCTGGCGGTAGACGGTCGAGGCCGCAAGTTCCAGGGTGATTTGGTCGTTGAATGCGTCTGCAAGCTTTCCGTTAAGTTCCATGGCACACACGCTACCGATTCTTTTGTGCCTTGTCACCGAAGTATGGCCGTACTTACCTCACGGTAAATATGGCATGCCTCGGGCCAACGAAAGGGGTTACCAAGGTGATGCTCACCTTGGTCTGCGGGTCCTGGACGGTGAACCTGCCGGGTGCAATTCGCGCGCCGCGGCATTGGCCGCCTTCAGCGCGACGAAGACCGCGGCCATGGCCCAAGCCCATCCGGCAATCACCGCGATCCAGGCCGGTGCCGGACCGATCACCGATTCCAGCAATGCTGCGGGCAGCGCAGCGAGGCCAAGCAAGACCACGGGAAGCCGCATCCTGCGCAGCGGGGCCCCCGCGGCACGGTGGCCCGCGTCCCAGCATTCCTCGCAGTGCATGGTGGCGCTGGTGCGGATGCCCAAGGTCGGGTTGATGCCGCGTTTCCCGCCCTCGACCGTGCCGTTGATGGCGCGCACGGCCCAGGCGAAGGCCACCGCCAGTGCAGCACAGAGCAGGACCGCAATCTGGTTTTCGCTCACGGGCGGGCAGCCCGATCGCCGCCGTGCATCTTGGCGAGCATGGTGTTCGCATCGCGCAGGCCCAGCAGCAGGCCGCCGACCATCACGAGCACCCCGATCATCAGTGAAGCGGGCTGGAGGTAGTCCGCGCCCGGGGCCAGCAGCGCGGCGACGCCGCCGACCGCCATGACCGCTGCGGCAAGCCAGCAGCCGATGATGCCCTTCTGGGCGGCGGCGTGGTGTCCCAGCAGCCAGCATTCCTCGCAGTGCATCAGGGCGGGGGTGCGGATTCCCACCCATGCGTTGCGCTTGATCTGCCCCGTGGCAGCGGCCCTCATCATCCAGGCCAGTGCCGCCATGAGCAGCACCATGAACACCGTCATGATCAAATCGGTCATTCTCTCCCCGTCCATGGGTGTGGCTCGCTCCCTGTGCCTCGCCGACTTTTGCACTCAACGCTACGCCATGTGGGCGAAACCCGGTGTCCTTGGACCGTCGAGAGGCAGTCGCCGGCGGTCCGCTATATGGAGGGCATCCAGCGCGGGGCTGGTGCGGTTGGCGGTCCCTAGCCGCTCAGCCCGGCGCGGCGCAGGGCCTCGGCCATGGCCGTGTTGCCTCCCGCAGGCTTGGCCTCGCGGGAAGCCGCCGGCTTGTTTCCGCGCGGAGCACCCTGGGCCCCGTGCGGGGTACGGGATTCGGCGCTGCGCGGACCGCGGGGCCCGCGCTCGGGCTTCTCAGCCTTGGCACCGGGCTCGTCGTCCAGGCGCAGGGTCAGGGAGATGCGCTTGCGCGCCGGATCCACCTCGAGTACCTTGACCTTCACGACCTGCCCGGAGGTGACGACCTCGCGCGGATCGGAAATGAACTTGTTGCTCATGGCCGAGACGTGCACCAGCCCGTCTTGGTGGACGCCCACGTCGACGAAGGCGCCGAAGGCGGCCACGTTGGAAACGGTGCCTTCCAGGATCATGCCGACCTGCAGGTCTCCGATCTTTTCCACCCCCTCCTTGAGGTTCGCGGTCTTGAAGTCGGGGCGCGGGTCCCGGGCCGGGCGCACCAGTTCGGAAATGACGTCCTTGACGGTGGGCAAGCCGAATTGCTCGGTGACAAATTCCCTGGCATCCAACGAGTCCACCGACTGGTTCTTGGCGGTGGCCGCGGCCAGCAGTGTCTCGGCCAGGCCGTAGGCCTCGGGGTGAACGGCCGAGGCATCCAGCGGCTGCTTGCCGCCGGTGATGCGCAGGAATCCGGCGCACTGTTCGAACGCCTTGGCGCCCAGGCGCGGGACCTTCAGCAGGGACTTGCGGGTGGCGAAGGGGCCGTTGGCGTTGCGGTGCTCGACGATGTTGCGACTCAGCAGGGAGCCGACGCCGGCGACCCGGGCCAGCAGCGCCGGGGATGCGGTGTTCACGTCCACGCCCACCGCGTTCACGCAGTCCTCGACCACCGCATCCAGTGAGCGGTCGAGCTTCGCCGGGGTCAAATCGTGCTGGTACTGGCCCACGCCGATGGACTTGGGTTCGATCTTCACCAGTTCGGCCAGCGGATCCTGCAGGCGTCGGGCAATCGAGACCGCCCCGCGGATTGACACGTCCAGCTCCGGCAGTTCCGCACTGGCCAGCGCGGAGGCCGAATACACCGAGGCGCCCGCCTCGGAGACGATGACCTTGGCGGGCTTGTTGGTCAGCTTGGCGATGACCTCGCCGGCCAGCTTGTCGGTTTCCCGGCTGGCGGTGCCGTTGCCCACGGCGATGAGCTCGGTGCCGTGCTTGGCGGCCAGGGCCACCAGCGTGTCAACGGCTTGGTTCCACTTGTTCGCCGGGGCATGCGGATAGATCGTGGCGATGTCCACGACCTTCCCGGTGGCATCCACGACGGCGACCTTCACCCCGGTGCGCAGCCCCGGGTCCAGGCCCAGCACCGAGCGGTTTCCGGCCGGGGCCGCGAGCAGCACGTCGCGCAGGTTCGCGGCGAAGACCTTCACGGATGCTTCCTCCGCGGCCTCGAAAAGCCGGGTGCGCAGGTCGGATTCGAGTCGGGCCAGCAGCCGGCCGCGCCAGGCCAGCCGCACGGTTTGGGCCAGCCATTTTCCGGCCGGTGCATCGGCTGCCGCGGTGATGCCCAGGGACTTGGCGACCGCAGCCTCGTAGGAAGCGCGCGCCTCGGCCAGCGCCGCGTCGTCGCGCGGGTCCGCCTCGGCAAGTTCCAGGTCCAGCACGCCCTCGCGTTCCCCGCGCAGCAGCGCCAGGATCCGGTGCGAGGGCTGGGTGGCCACGGGCTGGACGAAATCCTCGTAGTCGGAGAACTTGGCCGCGTCCGCAGCCGGGGCACCTGCCGCGGTCTTCGAGGCGATCTTGCCCCGGGACCACAAGCGCTCCCGCAGGTCGGAGACCAGCACCGCATCCTGGGAGGCCCGCTCGGTGAGGATGGCGCGGGCACCGGCGAGCGCCTCGGTGGCGGCGTTGATCTCGTGCTCCGGGTTCAGGAACGTTGCCCCCAGCGTCTCCGGATCCTGGGACGGATCCTTGATGAGCGAATCGGCTAGCGGTTCAAGGCCGGCCTCGCGGGCGATCTGGGCCTTGGTGCGCCGCTTGGACTTGTAGGGCAGGTAGAGGTCTTCGAGTTCCGCCTTGGTCGTTGCGGCCCCGATCGCGGATTCCAGCTCCTCGGTGAGCTTGCCGGCTTCCGCGATGGCCTTGAGGATTGCGGCCCGCCGTTCCTCGAGTTCGCGCAGGTAACGCAGTCGTTCCTCCAGCATGCGCAATTGCGCATCATCAAGGGTCCCGGTGGCTTCCTTGCGGTACCTGGCAATGAAGGGAACGGTGGATCCGCCATCGAGGAGCTCGATGGCGGCCCTGACTTGCCATGGGGAAACGGGTGCCCCGGCTGTGGAAAGTTCTGCGGCAATGGTCTGGATTATTCGGCTCTGGCTCACCCTTCCAGTTTGCCGCATGGGCACCACGGCTCACAGTCACCGGGTCCACGAGAGCCGTGTGTCGCACAGGTGCCGTTCACATGGTTGGGGATCGGGATCCACCGGTGCTAGGTTGGGCCAAGGACTCGACACGGGGTGCCGCCTGGCGGCTGAGAGATAGACCCGTTGAACCTGATCTCGATAATCCGAGCGAAGGGATGCCGGTCCGGCATGACGCATGGTGGCGCCCCGCTTTTGGGTACCTCGTGGCGGTTCCATGGCATCCTTTCGCTCCAACGAAAGGTGCAAGAGAATGCTCATCAAGGACCAAATCGTACTTGTCACCGGTGCCGGCCGCGGCCTGGGCACCGACCTGGCCCGCGCCTTCGCCCGTGAGGGAGCACGGCTCGTGCTGAACTACCGCTCCAGTGAGGCCGGGGCCCAGGAACTGGCCGCAGAGTTCGGGGAGGATCGCGCGATTGCGATACGAGCCGACGTCTCGGAACCCGAACAGGTCGCCGAGCTGGTCGCCACTGCGCAGGAACACTTTGGCGCCCCTATCACCACGGTGATCAACAATGCCCTGCCGGACTTTTCCTTCAACGGCGATGCCCGCTCCAAGGCGGACGGGATCGGGTACACGGAATTCGGGGCGCAATTCACCGGCATCATCGGCGGAGCATTGAACACCATCCAGGCGACCTTGCCGGGCATGAAATCCGCAGGCTTCGGCAACATCGTCAACATCGGAACGAACCTCTTCCAGAACCCCGTGGTCCCGTACCACGACTACACCGCGGCCAAGGCGGCACTGCTGTCGCTGACCCGCACGTTCGCGTCGGACCTGGGCCCCGAGAACATCCGCGTCAACATGATCTCCGGGGGCCTGCTGCGCACCACCGATGCCTCGGCGGCCACCCCGGAGGAGGTCTTTGACCTGATTGCCGGTTCCACTCCCCTGCGCCGGGTCACCTCCCCGGCGGAGTTCGCCGATGCCGCCCTGCTCTTTGCCTCGCCCTGGTCGCGGGCGGTGACCGGGCAGAACCTGGTGGTCGACGGCGGCCTGGTGATGAATTAGGAGGAGGGCAAAACCATGGATTCGACACGCCAACTGCACCTGAACGCCTTCATCTACGGTGCCGGCCACCACACCATGGGGTGGCGCCACCCCGACTCCAGCGCCGACCGCGTCGGCGACATCGCCTACTACGAGGAACTGGCCCGGCTGGCCGAACGTGGTTGCCTGGATGCGGTGTTCTTTGCCGACGGGCAAAGCGTCAACCACGAGTACGCGGCGGGAATCCCCTGGTTCCTCGAACCGGTGACCGCGCTGAGCGCCATGGCGCGGGCCACCGAGCATATTGGTCTGGTCACCACGATCTCTGCGAGCTTCTACACCCCGTTCCATGCCGCCCGGCTGCTGGCGTCCCTCGACCACATCAGTGCGGGCCGCTCGGGCATCAACGTGGTGACCTCCATGTTCGACGCCGAGGCCCGCAACCACGGGATGGATGCCTTGCCGGGGCACGCACAACGCTACGAACGTGCCGAGGAGTTCATGGACGCGGTGCAGAGACTGTGGGATTCGTGGTCGGATTCGGCACTGGTGGTCGACCGTGAGGCCGGCCAATACCTCGATCCCTCCCAGATCCGCCCGATCAACCACCGCGGCAACCATTTCACGGTTGCCGGCCCGCTGACCGTCCCGCGGTGCCCGCAGGGGCGTCCGGTGCTTTTCCAGGCCGGATCCTCGGAGGCCGGGCGTTCCTTTGCCGCCCGGTACGCCGAAGCGATCTACTCGGTTTCCTGGGACCGGGAATCGGCCCTGGAATATGCCGCGGACATGCGGAGGCGGTTGGAACTTGTGGGGCGGGCCGGGAATTCGGTGCCTATCCTTCCCGGGCTGGTCACCTACATCGGGGCGAGCCGGGAGGAAGCCCGGGAAAAGAAGGCCGCTTTGGATTCCTACCTGGATCTCGACTCGGCCATCACCCAACTGAACATGTTCACGGGCCAGGACTACACCTCGCATCCTTTGGATGGGCCGGTGCCTGGGCTGCCGCCGGCCGAAGGGTTCTCCGGACCGCAGGGCCGCTACCTCACGGTGCAACGCATCATCGAAACGAAGCAGCCCACGCTTCGCGAGTTGCTGGGATTCCTGGCGGCCGGCGGCGGCCATGCCACCATGATCGGCACGCCCACCGAGGTCGCCGACGAAATCGAGGAGTGGTTCACCACAGGTGCCTGCGACGGCTTCAATCTCATGTGCCCCAGCTTCCCGGCGGGGCTAGATGACTTCGTGGCACTCGTGGTGCCGATCTTGCAGGCACGTGGCCTTTTCCGCACGTCATACCCGGGCAGGACCCTGCGCGAAACCCTGGGCCTGTCCAGGCCTGCACGTCTGGAGAACGTACCGGTTTCGGGCTGATCGCCCGTGCCCGCAGGTGGGAGGCCTCGGAGTTCCCGGCGTTCTCCCACCTTCGAGCCACTACGATGGAACGCATGAGATTTTCACGTTCCAAAAATGCCTTGCTCCTTTCCGCTGCCGTCCTGCTGCTCTCCGTGAGCGGTTGCGCGACCATCGCCGACACCGCTTCCTCCGCGGCGTCCTCGGCAGCAACCCAGCTGGCCGATGGGGCAAAGAAGGAGCTCATCAAGAAGGTGTGTGCACCGATCAAGGACGGCAGCATCAACGCCTCCGACCTCAAGGTCGTCTCGTCCATGGTGGACGCGGTCCGCGAGGGTGGCCTGCCCCAGGAAATCGTCAGTGCACTCGATGATGTGGCGGCCTCAGGCGACAAGGTTCCCGCCGATGTCCAGGCCAGGCTCGTCACCGCCTGCGACAACGCACTTGCCTGAGCCGGCACAGGTGTGTTGCAACAACCGCGGCGAAGTCCCCGCGCTGACTAGACTGGCGGCATGAAGCAGGAAACAAAGGCTGTCAGAATCGACGCCTGGCTATGGTCGATCCGGATCTACAAGACCCGTTCCGCGGCAACCACCGCGTGCCGTGCCGGTCATGTGCGGTTGAACGACAAGCCCGCCAAGGCCGCCCAGATCGTTGTACCCGGTGACACCATCAGGGTCAGGCAATCGGGATTCGACCGCACCCTGGAAGTGACCGCTGTGATCGCCAAAAGGGTGGGAGCGGACATCGCTACCCGTTGCTACATCGACCACACGCCTGTCCGACCCAAGGAAGTCATCCCCCAGGTTCCCGTGAGGGACAGGGGCGCAGGCCGGCCCACGAAGAAAGATCGGCGTGAGATGGAAAGACTCCGGGACCAGTTCCATTAGACGGCGACTACGATGGGAATGGATAGCCAATAACGCGGTAGTGAAGCTGTCACAGCCGTTGTCGCAACAGAGGAGAACCATGAGCCGGAACAAGTCCTGGAACGAACTTTCTGTCGTATCACGCTGGCGCGTCGCCATCCTGGGCATCACGCAGTTGGCACTCCAGTTCGTTGCCTTGCGCGATCTCGTCAAACGTCCGGCGGCCGAGGTCCGTGGGGCAAAGGGCGCGTGGGCCGCGGCCTCGTTCATCAATTTCCTCGGGCCCATCGCGTATCTGGCATTCGGACGGACGCGTCGGGTCAAGTAGCCACAATTCCGACGCGGGCGGGATCTGGGGATCGCCAAGGCCCGGCCAGGCTTGAAAATCGAATTCGGTCCTAGCACGGCAATGTCCAGCAGACGATACTTTTCGCCGGGACACGCCTCCCAACGGAGAACCGGTGGCAGGGAAGTTCCAGGATCATTGCTCCAACCGGGCCCAATATTGCTCAATGAAGTCGGGCATCAATCTTTACCGATTGCCAACACCGGTCGAATTCCCCACGAATCTGCAGAACCACGGGCGATGAATTCCCTGGGTTCACTCGGAAGCCGTGCTGCTGCTGCCCGCGTTGGCGAACTGTTCCGGCCTGGGCGGAATGCTCCTTGGCACAGGGGGCAGGCCAATCTCGGACCGGAGAATCTGTTTGGCCTTGGTGTTGGTGCGACGGACCCAATTTCCGGCCTTTTCCCAGGAACTGTCGCGCACAAAGAGCATGTCCAGGGCGATCATCGCCAAGGAGAACGACCAAAGCCCCATGAAGAATCCGATCCCGACGTGCATGCCCAGGAGCAGGACGAGGGAAAGATAGCGGGTGTACTTCCACAGCAGCAGCACCGGGAAGAGCAGCTGGAAGTAGATGGATACCCACGTTGCCACCAACACGGCCGGCGTGATCTGCCAGGCAAGCTCGCTCAGAAGCGGAACAACCTGGAAGGCATCCAGGTTCAGGGAGTAGTACAAGGCACTGCCCTCGAGCCATTCCTTGCCCATCAGCTTGAAGATGCCCGAGTTCACATAGACCAGCATGATTTGGTAGCAGCACAGCATCAAGGCGGTGTTGTGGAGGCCCGCCCCCAGCCACAGGGGAACCGGGAAGTGCTTCTGTGTATAGGACTTTCGGTGGCCACGCCGCTTCTGCAGCCAGGCATCGACCGACCAATGCTTGCTCAGATTCGCAAAAATCAAGAATGAAAGGGTGATGCGGAAAATGGTGTCGCCACCGTTGGTCACCAGCATGCTGTTCGACTGCAAACCAATCCAGAACAGCAGCATCACCGGGGTGACGAACCGTGTCTTGTACCCTACAAGAAACAACAGGACCAGAACGATCAGGCTCCAGTAGGACAGGTCAAAGACGAAAGTATTGTCTTTGGGGAACATTTTTTCAATAAAGAATGGGTAGCCCCGGCGCTTGATTTCCGGTTCGAGCCACGTCGAGGCAAAGCCCCAGAGGTAGGCGCGGTCCCCATAGCTGGGAATGAGAAACAGCAACATGCCGACGGCGTAGATGATTCTCAGCAGGGAGAAGCTGCGGGTGGCACGGTAAGCCCCGGTAGCCCATGCTACAAATCGATCGATCTGCCGTGACGCCCACGACGAATCCGATGACGTCGACGATCCTTGTGCGGCGGAGTTGATGCTCGTGGCCAAGTACTTCTTCACGGTCATTGCTTTCCGCCATTCCGCTCGATGACCCCTGCGTATTCGTTGACGACCGCACCATCGATCGTGACGTTCGATTGACGCCATCCGAACACCAGATCTGAAAGTTTGAATTGCTGTTCAGCATCAAACCGGTGCTCAAAGTCGTTCGCGCGCGTGCGCTCCGCCTTCCACCGGACCCGTTCGATGTCTTCACCGAAGTAAGCGGTGGCGAAGATCGTGGCGTAGCGCATCATCATGTAGTCGTAGCGCAGGAAACTGATGACGGAGCTGCGGTTATTGCCGGCGTCGACCAGTTTTTGAATCAACTCGGAGTTCCCGATCGGCTGAAAGCCGTTTCCTGATCGTTCAATGAAGGTATCCCGGGCGATCTTCTTCTGAGCCGCGGTCAGCTTGTTGTATCTACCTTGATAGGCACCCATGGCGTTCAACGACTGTTTATGGATCCTGGATGTAGCCCAATTGCCCAGGGAGTTGCCTTGCTCGATATCGGTGATGTTGACCCATTCCGATTTGACCAGCGATCCGTTGGCATCCCGCCACTGAGCTTGGAAGGAGAAATCCGTATTGACTTTCATGATGCTGGGAGCAAAGACGTTCCACTTCTGCGTGTAATACGGTGAAGCGACCGAGAATACCGCAGCGCGCACAGGCGTATTGGGCGAGACCACCACGAGGCTCACAAATACATAGGTGACCACGGCCAGGGCCGACAGCATCCCCATGATCCGGGGTTTGTTCAGAGGACGTTTCATCAAATCTCCGTAAAGGCAACGGCCGCGATCGATTTTCAAACCACAAGCCTGGGCTCAGCTGGCCGTTGGAACTCCAACAACCGGTTGCCCTGGATCGGGCGAAAGGGCAAGCCGGGACCAAAAGGTCCCGGCCAGCCCATTCACCGTAAATTCAAGCGTTAGCGCATGGAGCGCTTACGCGAGAACAGGAAGGCACCGGCACCAGCCAGCAGCAGCAGCAATGCTGAGCCACCCAGGATCAGTGCACTCGAGCCCGTGTTGGCCAGGTCGCCATTCGGGGTCTTGCCCGAATCAGACTTGGATCCATCGGCGTCGGCAGCAGAGCCGGCGTCTGCATCAGCAGCAGAATCGGTTGCGGCGTCTGCATCAGCAGCACTGGCTTCCGTCACGGTCAGGTCAGCTTGACCGATCTGTGTGCTGTTAGTTGCTTCTACAACGTAACCGCCGGCAGGAGTGTTGGCGCCCACCGGGAGCTCAACTGTGAACTTACCTTCGGCATTTGGAGTCACCGTTACCGGATCACCCACGTTGTTGCCTTCAGCATCCTTGAGCTGAACCGTAACTTCTTCGTTCGGAGTCCAGTTCTCACCGGTCACCGTCGTCGAGTTTCCGGCCTCAACCGATTTCGGATCGACAGTCACAGTCGATTCCTGGCCGTCGCCGTCTTCGTCTCCAGCGTCGGGAGCAGCGTCAGCATCGGTCGCAGCGTCCGTCGCGGCGTCCGTCGCAGCGTCCGTCGCAGCGTCCGTCGCGGCGTCCGTCGCGGCGTCCGTCGCAGCATCCGCATCGGTCGCAGCATCCGCAGCAGCATCGGTAGCAGCGTCAGCATCCGCAGCAGTATCCGTCGCAGCGTCAGCATCCGTAGCAGCATCCGTCGCAGCGTCCGTCGCGGCGTCCGTCGCAGCGTCCGTCGCGGCGTCCGTCGCAGCATCCGCATCGGTCGCAGCATCCGCAGCAGCATCGGTAGCAGCGTCAGCATCCGTCGCAGCGTCAGCATCCGTAGCAGCATCCGTCGCAGCGTCAGCATCCGTAGCAGCATCCGTCGCAGCGTCAGCATCCGTAGCAGCATCCGTCGCAGTGTCAGCATCCGTAGCAGCATCCGTCGCAGTGTCAGCATCCGTAGCAGCATCCGTCGCAGTGTCAGCATCCGTAGCAGCATCCGTAGCAGCATCGGTAGCAGCGTCAGCATCCGTAGCAGCGTCCGTCGCGGCGTCAGCATCCGTAGCAGCATCCGTAGCAGCATCGGTAGCAGCGTCAGCATCCGTAGCAGCGTCCGTCGCGGCGTCAGCATCGGTCGCAGCGTCCGCATCCGTAGCAGCGTCCGTCGCGGCGTCCGCATCGATAGCAGCTTCGGTATCAGCCTCAGATGCAGCAGCTTCGGTCACCGTCAGCGCGGTCTCGGCAGACTGGGTCCCGTTCGACGCCTTCACCGTGTAACCGGCAGCAGGAGTCCCGGCACCCACCGGCAGCTCAACAGTCAACAAACCGTCAGCGCCAGGAGTCGCCGTCACCGGATCGCCCACGTTGGCGCCCTCGGCGTCAACAAGCTGAACAGTAACTACCTCGCCCGGGGTCCAGTTCTCACCGGTCACCTCGGTCGAGTTACCGGCCTCGACGGAGGTCGGATTCACCACAACCGTCGCAGCCGGAGCAACCACCGGAGCGGTCACCGTCAGCGCGGTCTCGGCAGACTGGGTCCCGTTCGACGCCTTCACCGTGTAACCGGCAGCAGGAGTCCCGGCACCCACCGGCAGCTCAACAGTCAACAAACCGTCAGCGCCAGGAGTCGCCGTCACCGGATCGCCCACGTTGGCGCCCTCGGCGTCAACAAGCTGAACAGTAACTACCTCGCCCGGGGTCCAGTTCTCACCGGTCACCTCGGTCGAGTTACCGGCCTCGACGGAGGTCGGATTCACCACAACCGTCGCAGCCGGAGCAACCACCGGAGCGGTCACCGTCAGCGCGGTCTCGGCAGACTGGGTCCCGTTCGACGCCTTCACCGTGTAACCGGCAGCAGGAGTCCCGGCACCCACCGGCAGCTCAACAGTCAACAAACCGTCAGCGCCAGGAGTCGCCGTCACCGGATCGCCCACGTTGGCGCCCTCGGCGTCAACAAGCTGAACAGTAACTACCTCGCCCGGGGTCCAGTTCTCACCGGTCACCTCGGTCGAGTTACCGGCCTCGACGGAGGTCGGATTCACCACAACCGTCGCAGCCGGAGCAACCACCGGAGCGGTCACCGTCAGCGCGGTCTCGGCAGACTGGGTCCCGTTCGACGCCTTCACCGTGTAACCGGCAGCAGGAGTCCCGGCACCCACCGGCAGCTCAACAGTCAACAAACCGTCAGCGCCAGGAGTCGCCGTCACCGGATCGCCCACGTTGGCGCCCTCGGCGTCAACAAGCTGAACAGTAACTACCTCGCCCGGGGTCCAGTTCTCACCGGTCACCTCGGTCGAGTTACCGGCCTCGACGGAGGTCGGATTCACCACAACCGTCGCAGGGACCACATTGGCACGTACTGTGGCTGAAGCCAGGTTAACCTCAGCCAATGGGGTAGACAGAACCGGCAAAAGCGAAATTGCTACTGCCCGTTCCGTAAACGAACCCACGTTCTCCGCACCGACCGTGGTGAACGATCCGTCGCGTTCTTGGACGTTCACTGTGATGGAAACGATCTTCGCCACAGTCTCCATTAGCGGAGAAAGCGCCGTGGTGGCCACGTTAAGAACTGGCTCGAACACGGTCGAAGTGATTCCTACCCCGGTGATTGCAGTCTGCAGTGGCACGCCTATCGCTGGGATCAGAGTGCCTGTGACGACGCTGAGAATCGGGTTCAAGAGCGTCCCAATCTGGATGGCCCCGAGTGCTCTCGTTCCCGAGGTATCGATGTTAAGCGCCGAAGTGTCTCCATCGAGGAAAGCACCAACAGTTCCATTTATCTTGACGTCAATGTCCACAAGGTCCACCCGTGGAACCAATGGCAGCTGGAGGCCTGCAGCCGCGGTGAGATCGATATTTAGCTCGGTGGAATTCAGAGTGTCTGTCACAACAGTCACCAGCGTGGCCGGCAGCGTATCGAGCAAGTCGGTGACTCCGGCAATAGCTGCGTCCAACACCGGCTTTGATAGAAGGACGGTGTTTGGATCCAAGTCATTCAAGGAGCCATCCGGGCTCTTGCCTTGCTCTTCCTTCACGAGCCTAGCGATATCAATAACGATTTCGCCGGTGCTCAGATCAATGACGACGGACTCTTCGGCATTGGTCAATGGCTCTTCCAAAACGGCGGAAAGCGCCGTCTTCAAATCGGCATCAATCGTAGCAGCAAGCTTCACGTTGCTGACGTCAACGAGTCCTCCAGATACCGCACCTAGTCCGCTAGTCAGGGGACCCACTAGGTCATTCGCGACGCCTCCGAGCAAGTTGTTCAAAGCGCCATTAGCGCCCGTAATTGCATTGACGTCGTCGCTGAGTGTGTCGAGAGTTGTCGTCAACGTCGTTGAAAGTCCCCCAACCACTGGGCTCGTTAGGAGCAGATTGCCATCGGCGACTTGGTATTCGCCTTCGGCTTCGGTTACGCCGGCTTTGGATGCTGTCGCCGATATTGCACCAAGCTCGACGCGAAGCGCGGAAATAAGACCGTCCGTAATGCCGCCGAGTCCCGCATTGTTAAGCAGTGCGGTTGCGTCGACGTAGGCGTTGTCTTGCTGCCCGTTGCCGCCCACTGAAATTGCACCGGTGTCGGTTACTGCGCCGGATGCCGCATATGCGTTTCCGGCGGTGGACTCGGCGAACTGGCCGAGAGCACCAACACCAACGACACCATTGGGACCGAAGAGCTGTATGCCACCACCCAAATCAATACCAAGTGCGCTGAGAACCGAAAGGTCCAGCGTGCTGTTCTTAGCTCCAGGTACCGAGGGATCCGCACTATATGCCGGGGCTAGGGCCGCAATCCCATTGAGGTTGATTGCCCCACCGCCACTAAGAACACGGCCTTCGGCTTCCGAGGAATCCGTGGGCGCGGCAAATGCCGACGTCGTCGGAACGATAAAGAGGCTGGACGCTACAGCGCCAGCCAAAAGTCTGCGAGCAATTGGGAAGCGTCGCTTCCCATTCCCCGGTGGTGAAATATCCCTTGTCAATGCATCCTCCATGGCGAAAGTGGAATGATCATGGGCCAAAAAATAAACGTGACCCGAGATTGACCTTAGGAAAGCGATCGGATGCTTCATTGCCCTTTACGGACAGATTCCGCCGAACCTACGGCTATCGAGCAGGAGGCTTAAGTCCAACGGGTGGCGCTGCTTCACCATGACGAAGTGGCCGCTTGGCTACAGTTCGGCACCTCATACCGTAATGTGCACGCTTTCGGACCTCGGGATCGCCAATCGGCTATTTACATTGGCTACGATGAGATCTAATTACATCGAGAAATAGAGTTTTGGGGCTTTGATCGTTGTTGCTGTGCATGAATTATTGCGCTTTCACGAGCATTCGCAGAAGTTAAAGGAGCCCCCGATGCAGCCCCAAATTCGAGTCCATCTTGCTGATGGCGATTACTTTCTTCGGCTTGGTCTGGAGAGCCTCTTGGCCTCAAGCCCGGATGTCCAACTTGAACAAGTTACCGGCACCGGCAACGACGCCGTTGACGCGGCACTCGAGAAGAGGCCTGACTTGGTGCTCATGGAAACCAGTCTCAGCAACATATGCAGCATGGAAGCCACCCGGCGAATCGTGTCGGCGGCCCCGGAGACGAAGGTAGTGATGCTTTCGGCGACCCACGATATCGAGACCATGGCCAGGGCCCATTCGGCGGGTGCCTGTAGCTACCTGGCCAAGAATTCGATTTCAACCGACCTGGGTGCCGCACTTCGGATGATCCACTCGGGAAACATGATCTTCTCCAAGCCCGCGGATGCGGACCAGTTCCCGCCCCACTCCGCGAGCAAGTATGACTTGAAATCGCAACTGTTGCGTCAGGCCGGACCTCGCGATCGACGCATACTGCAAGCACTGTCAGAAGGCCTTACCAACGTCCAAATCGCCTCATTGCTGCATGTCAGTGAAGGCACGGTCAAGGCGCAACTGGCAAAAATCATGGAACCGCTGGGCGTCAGCAACCGTGTCCAGCTCGCGGTCTTGGCCGTTCAAGCCGGGCTCCTGGAAGAGTCGCGCACGACTGTGCCGCTGGGTGTCGGTCGCATGCGCCATGCAACACCCCGTGCCTGAATTTTTTGGTCTGAACTAATACCCCAGGAACGGGTCATAGGCATTGATCAGCGCTTCGCCGTCCAAGTAGCGGCGCAGGTTTTTCGTGAAGAGTTCCACCAAACGTGAATTCTCCGCGTCCACGTTTGCGGCGGTATGAGGGGAGAGAATCAGGTTCGGGGCGTCCCACAAGGGGTGCCCGTCGGGTAGCGGCTCCGGATTTGCCACATCAAGGACGGCCCCGCCGAGGTTCCCGCCTACAAGTGCATCGATAAGTGCCTTCTGGTCAATGACCGGGCCGCGCGCCAGATTTACGAGAAATGCCCCCTGCTTCATTTCGGACAGTCGCCGCTCGTCCATGAGCCCCGCGGTTTCATCTGTCAGCGGGCAGGCAAGAACCACGATGTCGTACTCCCCCAGCCGACATTCCTGCAGGCTGACGGATCGTTCAAATGGACTGTCCAGCAGTCTGCCCGCTCGGGTGGTCCCGTCGCAGCTGACTCCCATGAAGCTCAAGGTCCTGGCAACTTCGCTCCCGATGCTGCCCGCCCCGATGATCAATGTGCGCAGTCCGTACAGGGTCTTCGATGCACCGTTTGTCCAACGGTGTGCCTTTCTCTGGGATTCGAGGCGTGGGATTTCGCGGATGAAATGCAGCAGCCCGGCCAGGGCGAATTCCGCCAGTGGCTTGGCGTGCACGCCGGCAGCGGTGGTGATGCGAACCTTGTTATCAATGTGCCCCATCGCCTCGGCCCGCGCGCCCACCCCGGCCTGCGAGGCCTGGATCCATTCAAGCCGTGGGCTGTGTTCCCGCCAATCGCGCGGCTGCCACCAGTCGAAATCAAACATGATGGTCGCATTGCCCAGATGCCACTGCCACTCCGCCAGTTGTCCCCCGGTGAGCTCACGGGGCTTGCCCCAATGGTCCGCCCCGAACTGTGGGACGGGCAGCAACTCGGGCCGGTAGATGACATCGACCTCGGGAGTGGCATCGATCAGCCGGCCAACCAGCTCCTCCTGGAGATACGAGCAAATCAAAACCTGTGGGCGCATGGAACTGAGGAACCTCTATCGTTGGGTGGCGGGACGAATGGACGCGGCTCATCTGTAGTTTTTCCCAGCGTCACGAGAACGACACGACGAAAAAACCGGGCCCCTTCGGACAGGCTACCTTGAGTGGTTCGATAAGGTGAGCGCATGACCACACTCGTAGGCGACAACAAGGGCCCCAGAGAGACCCCGGTCCCGCGGCACCACCAGCTCATCGTCTCGCTGTTCGGTCTGTATGCACGCCAGCACGGCGGCGCCCTGGCCGTGGCCACCATCATCGACTTGATGCGTGACATCGGGGTCGAGTCCACTGGAACCAGGTCCTCGATCTCACGCCTGAAAAAACGCGGCGTCATCGACAGCGTGCAGGTCAACGGCCGCAACGGGTACGCATTGGCACCCTCGGTCATCGAAACTTTCATCGAGGGCGACGAACGCATCTTCCACCCCCGGCGGGCCAAGATCGGCGAGCAGTGGCTCCTGGCAACCTTCACCGTTCCCGAGTCGCAGCGCAACATCCGGCACAAGATCCGTTCTTCGCTGGTGCGCATGGGCTTCGGTTCGGTGACCCCGGGGCTGTGGATCGCCCCGGGCCATCTGCGCGACGCGGTGTTGGCCTATTTCGACACCCGCGGACTGAACGAATACCTCGAGTTCTTCATGGCCGACCACGTTGGCGGCGCCGACCTGCACAAGAACATCGGTGCTTGGTGGGACCTGCCGGCGCTTGATGCACTGTACTCGGACTTCCTCGAGCAAAACCGGGGGCTGCTGGAGTCATGGGACCAGCGCGACGGGTTCACCGCAGATCCAGACTCCGACGCCCGGGCCTTTGCCGACTACCTGGTCCTGGTCACCCAGTGGCGACGCCTGCCCTACCTCGACCCTGGGCTGCCCACCGAGTTCCTGCCCCGGAACTGGAACGCACTGGAGGCCGAGCACCTATTCCAGCAGCTCCACACCTTGCTGGCCCCGCGCGCACAGCGCCATGCCGACCGCGCCATCGACGACCACGCCGTCACCGGATAGCCGCTCCCCCACATCAACAGGAAGCCGTGCCGTGCAACCGCCCTCCCTTGCGGGGTATGCGGTAGCACGACACGGCTTCCTTGGTTTCTTGCCCTTCTTGCCGGCTCGGATAACTAGGCGCGGTCCTGGATCACCGCAATGCCCTGGATCTCGATGAGCGCCTCGGGCTGCCACAAGCGGCTGACCCCGATGCCGGCGAGCGCCGGGTACTTGCTGCCTGCCATTTCGCGCCAGAGCCGGCCGATCTCGCGGCCGTTGGCCAGGTAGTCGTCAACGTCTGTGAGGTAGATGGTCACCGACACCAGATCCTCGGGCTGTCCGCCGGCCTCGACGAGTGTTGCCAGGACGTTGGAGAACGCCTGCTTGAACTGGTCCACGATGTTGCCCGGAACGATCTTCATGTCCTTGTCCAGGGCGGTCTGCCCGCCCAGGTACACGGTCGTTCCCGCGAGCACGCCGTGGGCGAACCCGGAGGGCTTGCCCAGTGAATCGGGGTTGATGGTGAGGTTCTGGATGAGGGTGGTTTCGGTCATCATGCTCTCCTGTGGGTTCTTGTGGCGGTTGCGGGTCTTCCGCTCTGGCGCCGGGCTAGTGATGCGTGTTACATTGAGGATACGTGACGGCGGTCAAAAAGTCGACACAGTTGATTTGATGGATGGCAAAGGAGCCAACGGAATGAAACTCGCAACGGTTCGACACGGTGGGCGCACCACCGCCGCCCTTGTGGTGGCAGGCGGCTACCAGCCGCTGCCGGCACGCAATCTCAGCGAGCTGCTGGCCCTTCCCGAGTGGAAGGCGATCCTCAAGGATGCCGCTTCCGGCCATTGCGGTCCGGATGTCCTGCCCGCAGCCGAGGTCGAAGTGTTGAACCCGGTGCCGAGCCCGGCGAAGGTCATTTGCTGCGGCCTGAACTACTCCGAGCACATCCTGGAAATGGGACGCGAGCTTCCCGCATTCCCCACGCTCTTCGCCAAGTTCGCCGACACCCTCACCGACCCCGAAGCACCGATCGTCGCCGACGAATCGGTGGACCTGGACTGGGAAGCCGAGCTGGCCGTGGTGGTCGGCTCCACACTGAAGGACGCCTCCGAGGACGAGGCGGCAGGCGCCATCGCCGGCTACACCGTGGCCAACGACATTTCCATGCGCGACTGGCAGCGCCGCACCCTGCAGTGGTTCCAGGGCAAGGCCTTTGACCGCACCACGCCGCTGGGACCCGTGCTGGTCACCGCCGATGCGCTGGATCCGGAGGCCGGCCTCGAGGTCATCTGCACACTCAATGGCGAAGAGGTCCAGCGCGGGAACACCAAAACGCTGGTCTTCTCCGCCGCCAAGCTCCTTTCCTACATCTCCACCTTCACCGTGTTGCGCCCTGGCGACGTCGTCCTCACCGGAACCCCCGGCGGGGTCGGCATGGGCATGGTCCCGCCGCGCTTCCTGAAGGACGGGGACGAGCTGGTCACCGAGATCCCCGGAATCGGAACCCTGTCCAACCGCATCAACCTGCGAATCAACGCTTCCCTCTAACCACCCCATCCACGCATCCAGCCACAGACCAAGGAGCCAAGCCCATGAACAACCCGACCCCCACCATCTACCGCACCGAGGGTGAGAACACCGTCTACGCCAACTCCGACGGAGTCGTCGTCCCCGTGGTCACCCGCAAGGGCGCCGAAGACACCAACACCGCGCAATCCGGCGACTGCATCCGCGTCTCCGGGGTCAGCATCCAGCACACCCCGGCCACCAAGCTCTGGTTCGGGCAGGTCTCCAACACCCCCGGATACCGGTCCCTCCCCCACCACCACGGCGAGGCCGAAACCGGCGGCTACGTGCTGCGCGGCCACGGACGGATCTACTTCGGCGAGAACTACGAGCAGTTCCTGGACATGACCGCCGGCGACTGGGTCTTTGTCCCGCCGTTCATGCCGCATGTCGAGGCCAACATGTCGATCACCGAGGACCTCGTCTGGCTCACCGCCCGCACCCCGGAAAACATCGTGGTGAACCTCGAAGAAGTCGCCGACGAAACCCTGGAAGGATACCGCCGGGCATGAGCTCACAAATCTTCCTTGACGCCATCGATTTGACCGCCTGCGAGGCCGAGGTCTTTGACACGGCTTTCACCGCCATCCCCCAATATGTTCCGTGGCCCAAGGCCTACGGCGGGGACATGGTGGCCCAGGGCGCCTCGGCCATGATGCGCTCGGTGGACGGGGACAGGGAACTGCACTCGATGCATTCATACTTCCTGCGCCCCGTGGACATGCACGTTCCGGTCCGCTACGAGGTCGAGCTGATGCGCGATGGCCGCGGCTACTCCACCCGCCAGGTCCGAGGCTTCCAAAACGGCAAGGCCGTCTACACCGCCCTGGGATCCTTCCACGTGCCGGAGTCCGGTCCCGAACAGTCCTCCGCGGCACCGGCCGAATTCCTGGACCTGGATCCCGAAACCCTGGCCAGCGCGGCCAGCGTCCTGGCCTCTGCCGAGGGCCCTGCCGCCGAGTACTGGTCCACCGGCCGGTCTTTCGACATGCGCCACGTTCCCGGGGCCCTGTACCTCGAGGTCGACGGCAAGCCCTCGGCCCACCAGGCGGTCTGGGTCAAGGCGTTCACCGAACTTCCCGATGACCAGATCACCCAGCGCGCGGCCCTGGCCTATGTGTGCGACTACACCATCCTGGAACCGCTGTTGCGGACCCAGAACCTGTCCTGGAGCACCGAAGGACTCGTCACCGCGAGCCTTGACCACTCCATGTGGTTCCATCGCAGCGGTCGCGTGGATGATTGGGTGCTCTACGTCCAGGAAGCCATCTCCAGCCAAAACAACCGCGGCTTGGCATTGGGCCGCTTCTACACCCGCGGGGGCCAGCTGCTGGCCACCGTCGCCCAGGAGGGCATGATCCGCGGACCGCGCGGCTAAGGCACCACAAGCACCATTGCAATCTTGAAAATCGACTCCTGGAAAGAGACGGCAAGTTCATGGAATTATCGCTTTCGGCCCATCAAGACACCTTCACGCGCGACCACCTGCCGCCGCACGAGTTGTGGCCAACCCTGGAATTCACGCTGCCCGAGCTGCAGTACCCGGAACGACTCAACGCCGCGACGGTGCTGATCGACGACGCCGTGGCAAAGTTCGGGGCCGGTTCCCCGGCCCTGCTGGCCCCCGACGGAACGGTGCAAAGCTACGGGGAGCTGCTCACCCGCTCCAACCAGGTCGCCCAGGTGCTGGTCGAGGACTTCGGGATCGTCCCCGGAAACCGGGTCATGCTCCGGGCCCCCAACAACGCCTGGCTCGTGGCCTGCTGGCTCGGGGTTCTGAAGGCCGGCGCCGTCGTGGTCACCACCATGCCGGCCCTGCGCGCCCCGGAAATCGCCAAGCTGGCCCAGCTGACCAAGCCCGCCCTGATGCTGTGCGACCACCGCTTCCTGGATGACGCCCGCGACGCTGCTGGTTCCTCCTACCCGGTCGTGGCAGTCGGATCCCAGGACCCGGCGGATCTGGTGGCGCTCGCTGGCGCCAGGTCCGGCGAGTTCACCAACGTCGACACCGCGGCCGACGACGTGGCCCTGCTCGGCCCAACCTCCGGGACCACCGGGGTCCCGAAGATCACCATGCACTTCCACCGCGACATCCTGGCCAACGCGGACACCTTCGCCCGGCACATCCTGCGGCCGACCGCCTCCGATGTCTTCGCCGGCTCCCCTCCGCTGGCCTTCACCTTTGGCCTGGGCGGACTGGTCGTCTTCCCGCTGCGCTTTGGCGCCAGCACCCTGCTCACCGAGCGCACCACCCCGGTGGAGCTTGCGCAGTTCTCCCATGACGCCGGTGCCACGATCCTCTTCACGGCACCCACCGCCTACCGCGCCATCCTCAAGGAAGGCAAAGCGGACCTGCTTCGCCCGCTGCGCATTGCCGTCTCGGCCGGCGAGCACCTCCCGGCGGCCACCTGGGAAGCCGTCAAGGACGCCACCGGCCTGGAATTGATCGACGGAATCGGCTCGACCGAGCTGCTGCACGTGTTCATCTCGGCCGCCGGGGCGGACATCCGCCCCGGCACCACCGGAACTGCGGTTCCCGGCTACCGCGCAACGATTCTTGACCTTGACGGCAACGAGCTTGGGCCCGACGAGGTCGGCCGGCTCGCGGTCATCGGCCCCACGGGCTGCCGGTACCTCGATGACGAGCGCCAGCATGCCTACGTCTCCAATGGCTGGAACGTCACCGGTGACACCTTCGTGCGCGACGCCGACGGCTACTTCACCTACCAGGCACGCAGCGACAACATGATCATTTCCTCCGGCTACAACATCGGCGGGCCCGAGGTCGAGGAGGCCATCATCCAGCACCCCGACGTTCTGGAAACCGCCGTCGTCGCACGCCCCGACGAACACCGCGGCTCGGTGGTCTGTGCCTTCGTGGTGCTCGTGGACGGGGTCACCGCTTCGGCCGAGAAGGCCAAGGAGCTCCAGGACTTCGTCAAGACCGTCATCGCACCCTACAAGTACCCGCGCGAGGTCCGCTTCGTCGACGAACTGCCCCGGAACCCCAGTGGCAAGCTCCAGCACTTCAAGCTGCGCGAGGCATTGGCCCAATCCCCGGCCCACTAGCCACACTTCCCATAGTTTTCCCCCCGTCGGCACCGCACGGAACCGGAATCAGTCCCGGTCGCCGCAGCCCTGCCGACCCCAGATAAGGACCCAGACATGAAAATTGCAGTTGTTGGCGGCGGCCCCGGCGGCCTGTACTTCGCGGCCCTGATGAAGCAGCTCGACCCGGCCCACGTGGTCACCGTCTGGGAGCGCAATGCCGCCTCGGACACCTTTGGCTTCGGCGTGGTCTTCTCGGACGAGACCCTCGGCGGGATCGGCAACGCCGACACCGTCATCGCCGATTACATGTCCCGGCGCTTCGCCCGCTGGAGCGACATCGACATCCACTTCCGCGGGCAGATGCACACCGTGGGCGGCCAGGGCTTTGCCGCCATGAGCCGCAAGGAACTGCTGCAGCTGCTGCAGCGCCGCGCCATCGAACTCGGCGTCGACGTGCGCTTCTCCACCATCGCCCCGGACGTGGAAGAGCTGTCGGCAAACTACGACCTGGTGCTGGCCGCGGATGGATTGAATTCCGCGATCCGCACCCGCTTCGCCGAGTCCTTCAAGCCGTCCCTGGATGCGCGCACTTCCAAGTACATGTGGCTGGGCACCGACCAGGTCTTTGAGGCCTTCAAGTTCTTCGTCAAGGAGACCGACGCCGGCACCATGCAGATCCACGGCTACCCGTACTCGGACGAGGGATCGACCTTCATCGTGGAAATGCACGAGGACGTCTGGCGCGCCGCTGGCTTCGACGAGACGCAGGACGAGGTCTTCTCCCCCGGGGTGAGCGACGAGAAGGCCGTTGCCAAGGTGAAGGAGATCTTCGCCGAGGAACTGGCCGGATACAACGTACTGACCAACAACTCGAAGTGGATCAACTTCACCACCGTGCGCAACGAGAACTGGCGCCACGAGAACATCGTGCTGCTGGGCGATGCCGCGCACACCGCGCACTTCTCCATCGGCTCGGGCACCAAGCTGGCCATGGAGGACTCCCTGGCCCTGGCCGCCTGCCTGCACGAACACCCCTCCGTCGATGCGGCTTTGGAAGCCTACGAGACCGAGCGCCGCCCGGTGGTGGCCTCGACCCAGCGTGCCGCCCAGGCCTCGCTGGAATGGTTCGAGAACATCGGGCAGTACAAGGACCAGGACCCGGTGCAGTTCTGCTTCAACCTGCTCACCCGCTCCCGCCGCATCACCTATGAAAACCTGAAGCTGCGCGACACCGAGTTCGCGGCCAAGGTCGACGCCGACTTCGCCCGACTGTCCGGCTCCGCGGAATCCGCCCCGGCCATGTTCCAGCCCTACAAGATCGGCGAGCTGGAATTGGTGAACCGCGTGGTGGTCTCCCCCATGGACATGTACTCCGCGGTCGACGGCGTTCCCGGGGACTTCCACCTGGTCCACCTGGGGTCCAAGGCCATGGGCGGGGCCGGACTGGTGATGACCGAGATGGTCTGCGTCTCTCAGATCGGCCGGATCACTCCCGGTTGCACCGGCCTGTACAACGACGAACAGGCAATCGCCTGGAAGCGCATCACC
The DNA here is from genome assembly GCA_024207135.1 of Arthrobacter sp. C2. Classification (GTDB taxonomy): domain Bacteria; phylum Actinomycetota; class Actinomycetes; order Actinomycetales; family Micrococcaceae; genus Paeniglutamicibacter. Next base: position 2,136,728 of record CP042428.1, read on the forward strand.
GACTACGTTCATGGGAACTCGAAGGCCAAGATCGGCGCGCAGATCGGGCATTCAGGGCGCAAGGGCTCCACCAGGCTCATGTGGGAGGGCATCGACGAACCGCTGGAAACCGGCAACTGGGAGGTGCTGGCCGCCAGCGCGATCCCCTACGGCGAGGGCTGCCACGTGCCGGTGGAAATGGACCGCGCCGCGATGGATACGGTCCGCGACGAGTTTGTCGCCGCGGCCCGCCGCGCCGATGCGGCGGGCTTCGACCTGCTGGAACTGCACGCCGCGCACGGCTACCTGCTCTCCTCCTTCCTCTCCCCGCTGTCCAACCAGCGCAGCGACGAGTACGGCGGATCCCTGGAAAACCGCCTGCGCTACCCGCTGGAGGTGCTCGATGCGGTGCGCGCGGCGTGGCCGGCGCACAAGCCGATCGGCGTGCGCATCTCCGCCACCGACTGGACCGAGGGCGGGAACACCGAGGACGATGCGTTGGCCATCGCCGCCTCGTTCATCGACCACGGGGTCAAGTCCATCGACGTGTCCTCCGGGCAGATCGTGCGCAACGAGTCCCCGGCGTTCGGGCGCAGCTACCAGACGCCGTTCGCGGACAAGATCCGCAACCAGGTCGCCGCAGCTGCCGGCGTCGCGGTCATCGCGGTGGGCGCGATCTCCTCCTACGACGACGTGAACTCGATCCTGTTGGCCGGACGTGCCGACCTGGTCGCACTGGGCCGCACGCACCTGTACAACCCCGCCTGGACGCTGCAGGCAGCAGCGGAGCAGGAATACCTCGGGGACGGCGCCACTTGGCCGCTGCCGTTCAAGGCCGGGCGCCGCAAGCCGCCCAGCGCCCGCACCGACGCGGTCCGCCCGCGCCTGTCCCTGCTGAAGGAAGACGAGCTCGACGAGCAGGTCCACCTGCGCTGGACCCCGGCCAAGGCCACCGCAGCCAAGAACCTGGTGCCTAGCGCCTAGCATCGGAAGCAGGGAGGGAGTGGCTCGATTCGCGTGAAGCGGGCCGAGCCGCTCCCTCTGTGCATTCCCGCCAAGATCCGGAGCGGCGCCACGCAGAAGACGCAGAAATGCGCGGAGTGCCGGCGGGGAACGTTTCCCACCTGGCACTCCGCGCCGGTGATTCCGGGCGATTGCCTCAGTGCCCCTTGAAGGCCTCCGCGAGCCACCAGGCACCCGAGTCCGAGGCGATCTTCGCGTCGATGACCAGCGGCCTGCCCGGGCTTGAATCCAGCCAGGTCTGCACCGCGTCCAGGTCCGCGAGCGTGCGAACGGTGATCCCGTCGGCGCCGAAGCCGCGGCCGATGGCGGCGAAGTCGGTGTCCGGGAATTGCACGATGCCCATGTCCGCTTCCGGGTTCCCGGTCCCAAAGTGGTGCACCTCGGCGCCGTAGGCCGCGTCGTTGTACACGATGCAGACCAGCGGCATGCCCAGCCGCACCGCGGTGTCCAACTCGGCGATGGCCATGTGGAAGCCGCCGTCGCCGGTGCCCAGCACCGGCATGCGTCCCGGTTGCGCCAGGCCCGCACCGATGGCCGTGTACAGGCCCAGCCCGATGGACTGGAACGCCTGGGTGAAGCAGAAGCCGAATTCGTCGGGCACCGAGAGGTACTGGCTGGGGTAGCCCATGAAGTTCCCGGAATCCACGCTGACGATGCGTTCGGCCGGCAGCAGCTCGTCGAGCCGCTTGGTCAGCGCGCGCGGGTCGATCAGCCGAGCATCCGAGAGGTCATCGAAGTCGACCTGGTTCCAGTCGATGGATTCCTTGATGCGCGCGGCGACCGCGGCGATGCGGTAGCCCTCGCGGGCTTCGGCGCTTCGGCCAAGAAGTTCTTCGAGCACGTCGGCGGCGCACTGCGCCGAGTCCCCCACGATGCCCAGGTCGATGGGCCGGTTGGCACCCAGCGCCTGTTCCTCCACATCGACCTGGACGACCCTGGTGCCGGTGCCGATCAGGTGCCCGTGGCGCATGGTCCACATGTTCAGCGCGCAGCCGAAGCCGATGATGAGGTCCGCGTCGGTGATCAGCTCGGCCGCCAGCGGCGAGGAGAACCCGCCGGAGATGCCGAGGTTGAATTCGTCCTCGTTGAACAGGCCCTTGGCCACCGCGGAGGTCGCCACCAAGGCACCCGTGTGCCGGGCCAGGTCCAGGATCTCGTCCCTGGCGCCGCGCCCTCCGCGGCCGGCGACGAACACCGGGCGCGTGGCCTTGCCGATCAGCTCCGCGAGGGCCTCCACCGAGGCGCGCGAAGGCCGGATTGGTTCTGCCGGGGCCACGGTAGCTGTCGCTTGGGTCTGCTCGGCCGGGGCTTCTTGCGCCTGGACGTTCAGCGGCAGGTTCAACACGACGGTGCGACGGTCGTTCACCGCTCGCCGGTAGGCACGCACCGTGTCCGCCACCGCGCTGGCTGCGCTGTGGACCCGTTCCGGGATGGCGTAGACCGAGGCGGCGAAGCCGTCCTGGTCCATGGCGAAGTTCGAGTAGACCGCCGACGGCGCCGCCTCGGCGGCCAGCACGATCATCGGGGTGCGGGACTTGGCCGCCTCCCCGATCCCGGTTGCCGCGTTGGTTAGCCCGCAGCCCTGGTGCACCGACAGCAGGGCCACCTTCCCGCTGGTGCGCGCGTAGGCATCGGACATGGTGGCGGCCCCGCCCTCGTGCCGGGCGGCGGTGAAGGGAACCCCGTGTTCGACCAGGGTGTTGGTGATGGTGAAGTTGCCCGAGCCCACCACTCCGAAGCAGTGGCCGACGCCGAGTTCGGCCAGGGTCTTGCCGACGAGTTGTGCAACGTTCATGGTCGGTTCCTTCCGACCATGGCCAGCACGCGCGTCGGGGCGCCGGTGCCGCCGACGATCGGCAGCGGGGCCACCACGACCATGGCCCCGTGGGTGGGCAGCTTGTCAAGGTTTTTCAGCGACGTGATGCCGTATTTGTCGGCGCCCAGCAGGAAGTGGTGCATCGGGAACGGCGGGTTCAGCGCCCCGGCGTTCCCGGCATCGATGCCCACGGTTTCCACACCGACGCCGGAGATGTCCAGCTCCTCGGCGATCCACTTGGCACACTCCGCGGTGAAGCCCGGGGTGTGGGAGCCGTGCTCATCCAGGTTCAGGAATGCCTGCTTGTCATGGTCAAAACGATCCCAGCCGGTGCGGAAGAGCAACCACGAATTGGCCGGGAAGGGCCCGTGTTCCTCCTGCCAGGCAACCAGGTGCTCGACGTCGATCAGGAAGTCGGGGTCCGCGGCTGATTGTTCGCTGAAATCCAGGACCACCGCGGGGCCGACGAGGCGTTCGGGATCGAGCTGGGAGACATCCTTGCCCTCGCGCCCGGAGACCCAGTGGATCGGCGCGTCGATGTGGGTGCCGATGTGTTCGCCGGTGTGGATGTTGTGGTGCTTCCAGAACGGGCCGGGCTCGTTGTACCCGGAGACCTCCTCGATGCTGAAATCGATCAGGTTGGCGAACGGCTCGGGCAGCACCAACGTGGGCGTCTGCGCCGAAAGCGGCGCGGTCAGGTCGAAGAGCTCGACCGTGCCGGCCGCAAGAGAGGAAAGGAAGCTGTGGACGGGGCTCATAATGGGTCTCCAATGTTGTTGGTGGCCAGATTGCAGATTCCGGTCAGGCTAGCAGCGAACCGTGGTCGCTTGCATGCCCTTCTCAGATGGTGGATCGTTGTTTCAGCGCGGCAAGCACCGTCTCCGGCCAGGGTGACGATTTTTCGGCGCCTTCCGGCACGCAAACCGTTACAAAGCGGCCTTCGGCCGCGAGCACGGAATCGCGTCCTTCGTGTGGATGTCCCCAGACCTTGAAGGCAAAGGACATGGAGGAGGATCCGACATGTTCAATAACCACTGCGGTGGTCACCCGTTGCCCGAAGTAGAGTTTTGCGCGGTAGTCGATTTCATGTCGTACCCGAGGTGCATTTCCGAAGTAGGAAACGACGCCGAGCTCCCGAAAGAGCCTGGCTTCGGCGGCCTCGACAAACCGCATGACCACGGAGTTGTGTTGGTGTCCTGCCGCATCGGTGTCGATCCATTCGATGTGGCGCTCCAACACGCTGCCGGCTACTCCCGACGCGAGAAATTCCCCTGCCGCATCCGCAACGGCAGCGGCTTTCACTCCACCATTGTCACTCGATTTTCCGATCATCGTAAAGTTTTCTCCATCCATCCATTGTTACGCACGTCACTTTAACGACATAATACAAGCATTCGCTGTTCCACCTCCATCAAGACTTGACCCCTTCATACGAGGAGCCCTAAGCATGGCGGCAACACAAACCAGCACCGACTGGAAAATCCCCAAACGCACCACCTCGGTGGTCCTCTTCGCCTGTTGGCTGGCGATCCTGGCGGAGGGCTACGACGTTGGGGTCCTTGGCGCCGTCCTGCCGGCGTTGGCCGAGTACCAGGAATGGTCGCTGACCCCGTTGCAGCTTGGCGGACTGGGCGCCTATGCGCTGGTCGGCATGCTCTTCGGGGCCCTCTTCATCGGAACCCTCAGCGACATCATCGGCCGGCGCAGGATGCTCCTGCTATCGATGGCAATCTTCACCATCACCCAGGCCGGGGCTGCCCTGGCCCCGACCCCTGAGATCTTTGGCTTGTTCCGCTTCCTGGGCGGCCTGGGCATGGGCGGGATCATCCCGGTCGCCGCGGCACTGACGATCGAATACTCGGCACCCAGGAAGCGGTCGCTGAACTACGGAATCATGTACTCGGGTTATTCGCTGGGCATCGTCGCCGCGGCCATGGTGGCCATGGCATTGCTGCCAACGCTAGGTTGGCGTTGGGTGATTGCCGTGGGCACGCTTCCGATCCTGATCCTTCCGGTGGTCGCCTGGCTCGTTCCGGAATCACTCGAATACCTGGTGGCCAAGGGCAGGATCGCCGAGGCCAAGGCCCTGGCCAAGAAGCTGAACGTGCGCGACTACCGGCCGGTGGCCCCGGCGAACCCGGGCCGGAGGATCCCTTGGCGCGAGGTCATGGCCGCCATGTTCTCGGGCAAGTACCTGCGCTCCACGGTGTTCTTCTGGATCTCGTTGTTCTGCGGGATGGTGCTGGTCTATGGCCTGAACACGTGGCTGCCGCAGATCATGCGCAAGGCGGGCTACGATCTGGGCTCTTCCCTGGCCTTCCTGCTCGTGTTCTCGCTGGCCTCCGCCATTGGCGGCCTGGTTCTGGGCTTCCTCGCAGACAAATACGGGCAGAAGACCATCCTGGTGCTCTTCTACCTGCTAGGTGCCGGCGGCATCCTGTTGCTGATGTTCCCCAACACCATGTTCGTGAACCTGTGCTTCGTGGCATTCGCCGGCATCGGGTCCATCTCGACCTCACTGGTCCTGACCGGATACATCGCCGACTACTACCCCGCGGCACAGCGCGGCACCGCCACAGGCTGGGCGCTGTCCTTTGCCCGCATCGGCGCCATCTCCGGGCCGATCATCGGTGGGTGGATTGCCTCGACCGGGCTGAGCTTTGAATTCAACTTTGTTTTCTTTGCCATTGTCGGCGTGGTGGCAGCCATCGCGGTGTCATTGATCCCGAAGCGGGTCGTCGAGCCACCCGCCGAAACGCCAGCCGTCGAAAGCGAGGCGGTGCTGGACTAGATCCCCTGGGCCGGTTCGAAAGGAGTGGTTCCCATGCCCGCGCAGCTGCCGCTTGACGTCGGGCAGCCACCCGGGCATGGGGATCGGCGCGGAGCCGCAACGTGGTTTCAGGTGCGGGCTGCGGCCCGCACCCCGTGCCGCACGCGGGCATCCTCCAGTTCCATGCCCGCCACCATGGCCGCGAATCCGCGATGGTTTCGGCTTGTCCACACCGTTACCAGGCTCAGCAGAACGAAGACCGCCAGCAGGAGCCCGCTGAACGGGAAGCTGAGGGCCGCCAGGATTCCGTACCCGCCGATGCCTGCAACAAAACGCAGCGGACGGGCCAGCACGGCGGGCATCCGGGTCGGGTGTCCGCGCAGCAGTGTCGCACTTTCGCCGATGCTCTGCCCACTGGCCAGGATCCACGCCAATTGCACCGCCAGCGGCACCCACGCCGCGAGCAGGCTCTGCACGTCTTGGTCGAGCAGCTCAAAGGGAATGTGCTCGACATACATCTGCCAGGCCCGCCAACCGATGGCGAGCATTCCGCCCAGGAGCGCCAGGAAGAGCACGTCGCAGAGCATTCCCAGCAGTCGCCGCCCGGCCGTCACCGCCCGCGGCTGCGACGGATCGATGCTGGATCCGCGGCGGCGTACGAAGAGCACCGCCACCACGGAACCGGCGATTGCCCCGAGGGTGTTGGCCATCAGGTCATCGACGTCGAACAGGCGGTAGGCACACGGAAACAAGCCCCACACGCCGGTGCGCTGGGTGGCCTCGATGAACAACGAGATGCCGGCCCCGGCCAATGCGGCGACAACCAGCCCGCGCCGGAACATGGTCCGCAGCAGGAAACCCAGGGGCATGAAAAGCATGATGTTGAACGCGACCTGCTGGACCGAGGGGTTGCGCAGAATCTGGCCGGGTGTGGAATGCGGGAAGGCGCGCGCATCGGCCACCGAGGCGAACGGCGTCAGCTGGATCCCGACGCAGCGGTAGCCGTCCTGCGGCAGCGGCATCAGGGTATAGGTCCACAGGGACATGGCGTAAACGGCCAGGGCGATCCACCCCAGCAGCCACATCGCGCTGATGTGCCCGCGCCGACGATAGCTGATGGCAATGAACGGAATGAGGAGGGCCACCGCCGCGACGACGCCAATCACGATGGCGACGGCTCCGAGCATGATTCTGTCTGACACTCGATCCATCCTATGGGAGGGCCTGTACCCCGCGCGCTCCATCCCGACGCGCACAAACCATGGTGAAAAGTACTTGCTAATATGGAAAGTACTTGCGTACGATGGGTTAAACGCCAGATCCCCGGCAACATCCGCAAGGAGACCGACATGGACAACAACAAGCTTTCACCGTCAGCGGCACAGGACCTGCTCAACGAGGCGGGCCGGCTCGGTGCCGCCTCGCGCTCCGGTGCCGGCTGGCCGCACATCACGATGCTGCTGGGCATGGGCGCCATCTCTTCGCTGTCGCTGCTCGCGTTTTGGCTCGTCGGCCAGGTCGACGAGTCCCTCATCTGGATCCCCATGGTCGGGATGCTCGCCTGGTTGGGCATCTTCATGGCCGTGATGCTGTACTTCGGCAGGTCCACGAAGCAGGGCTTCACCGCCCGCTGGGGCATCTGCATCGGAATCTGGGCCGTGCTGTGGGGCATCGGGTGCGTCGTCGGGCTCAACTTCTTCGCCGGCGAGCTGTGGTTCTTCGCCGCCACCGCGGCCGCCATCACGATCGCCACCGTGGCCGGCGCCTGGACCGAGGCTTCTAAATGAGCGCGCCGGAGACCCCCTCGCACCCCCGCCACCGGCTGGCCGAGGACCTCGCGCACCCGGTGCGCTTCTCGATGGCCGCGGCGCTGGCGGCCACCGACGAGACGGAGTTCGCGGTGCTCCGCGACCACCTGCAGGTCAGCGACTCGGTGCTCAGCCGCCAGGCCTCCGCCCTGGAGGCCGCCGGCATCGTGCGCATCCGCAAGGGCTACATCGGCAAGCGTCCGCGCACCTGGCTCTCGCTGACCAAGGCCGGCCGGGAGACCTGGGCCCGGCATCTGGCCGCGCTGCAGGCCATCGCCTCCGGCGGCTGAGTCCGGCTACCGCCCGGAGACCAGGTCGGCGAACCGCGCGATCGGGGCGGTGGCGGCCCGGCCGCCCCGCTCCTGGGCATCGGCCCGGTGGTACATGGCATACATGCCCTGCACCGCGAGCCAGCGCACCGGCTCGGGTTCCCAGCGGCGCACCGTGCGGTTGACCCACGGCATGGCGGTGGCCTTGGTGTCCCGCCCCAGCACCAGGTCCGTGAGCGTCCGGCCGGCCAGGTTGGTCGCGGTGACCCCGGTGCCGACGTATCCCCCGGCAAAGCCCAGGCCCGTGGCCGGGTCGTAGTTCACGCTCGCCCGCCAGTCGCGCGGCACACCCAGGACCCCGGACCAGGCATGCTCGATCCGGGCCCCCGCCGCTGCCGGGAACATCTCGTGCAGGATCCCGGTCAACGACTTGACGGTCTTGGGCCCGGTGGCCCCGTCCATGTCGGTGCGCGAGCCGTAGCGGTAGGGCACCCCGCGACCGCCGATGGCGATGCGGCCGTCCCGCGTGCGCTGCAGGTACACATACGCGTGGGCGAAATCCTCCAGGGTCTCGCACCCCTCCCAGCCGATGTCCTCCCAGGCGCCGGCATCCAACGGCTCGGTCACGATCATCGAGGAATTCATCGGCAGCCAGTCGCGGTGCGCCTGCGGAAGGTTGGCGGTGAACCCCTCGGTGGCCCGCAGGATGTGCGCGGCGCGCACGGTTCCGCGTTCGGTCACCGCGTGTGCAGGTGCCCCGTGGGCCCCGGCGTTGATCTCGGTGACAAGGGTGTTCTCGTAGATGGTGACGCTGCGGCGTTCGACCGCCGCGGCCAGCCCGCGCACCAGTTTCGCCGGGTGGATGCGGGCGCAGTGCGGGATGTGCATCGAACCCAGGGCACCGGCCACGTTGATCCGCTCGCGTGTCGCGGCGGCCGAGAGCCGCACCGCATCGTCCTCCGGCCACTTCAGCTGCTCCGCGGCCATGGCCTCGAGCCGGCCAAGTTGCGCCCGGTTGCGGGCCACCAGCAGTTCCCCGCCCTTGTGCACGTGCGCGTCGATGCCCTCGGCCGCGGCCACGGAGATGACCTCGTCGACGGTCTCGTTGAGCATCCGTTGGAAGTCGCCCACCAAGGCCCGGCCGTGGCTTTTGACGTACCCGTCGCGTCCGCCGGTGATGGTGTTGGCCAGCCAGCCGCCGTTGCGGCCCGAGGCGCCGAACCCGGCGAAGCGGGACTCGAGCACCGCGATGCGCAGCGACGGGTCGGCCCGGGCCAGGTAGTAGGCGCTCCACAACCCGGTGTACCCGGCACCGACGATCGCGACATCGACCTCCAGGTCCCCGGCGAGCGCCGGGCGCGGGGCCGGCAGCCCGTCTTCGGCATACCAAAACGACACGTTCCCGTTGGTGGTCATTCTACGGATTGTCCTTGCGTTGGTCGGGTGTGCGGGCGGAAGGCTGCGTGGCGGCTAGCTGAGCTTGAGCACCGGGACATCGGATTCGAAGCCGAACACCGCGGCATAGAAGCCGAGGGAGGTTTCCAGCGCGTTGACGATGGTCTCGGCGCGGCGGAAGCCGTGCTGCTCGCCCTCGTAGAGCACATAGGCGTGCGGGATCCCGTTGGCGGCCAGCGCATCGGCGACCACCTGGGACTGGGCCGGGGGCACCACCTTGTCCTGGTCCCCCTGCAGCAACAGCACCGGGCAGCTGATGTCCGCCACGTGGTTGATCGGCGCACGCTGCGCGTAGAGCTCGGCGGCCTCGGGGTAGGGGCCGACCAGCGAATCCATGTAGCGGGATTCGAAGTCGTGGGTGTCGCGCACCAGGCCGACCAGGTCCGAGACCCCGTAGCGGGAAATGCCCGCGGAGAAGGTCTTGGTGGTGGTCAGCGCAGACAGCACGGTCCAGCCGCCGGCGGACCCGCCCTCGATGGCCAGGCGCTTGGGGTCGGCCATGCCGGCGGCCGCCAGGCCCTCGAGCACCGCGACGGTGTCCTGGACATCGACCACTCCCCATTGCCCGTTCAGCCGCTGGCGGTAGGCCCGGCCGAAACCGGTGGATCCCCCGTAGTTCACGTCCACCACCCCGATGCCGCGCGAGGTGTAGTAGGCGATGGACAAGGAGAGCTGGGCAAAGGCCTGGGACGTGGGCCCGCCGTGCACGAAGGCCACGTAGGGCGGCAGCTCGTCCGCGGCCCCGGTGAGCATTCCGAGCTTCGGCTCGTACACGTGGGCGTAGACGCGCGAGCCGTCGGCCGTGGTGAATTCCATGGCCTCGGCACCGGGCAGCGCCTCGGGGTCGGGCAGGTCCTTCAGGGCCAGGGAGATGTTCCGTACCGCCAGCGTGTCCAGGTCGATCAGCCGCAGCCCGTCGCCCTGAACCAGCGAGGTGGCGGTGGCCAGCAGCAGGCTTCCGCGCAGCCCGGTGGGCGAGATGCGGGTGAAGGGCAGCACGAGTTGCTGCAGCTTGCCGCTGGCAACATCCAGCGTGGCCAGCGAGCTCCCGTGGGTGCCGTGCGTCACCAGCAGGGTGTTGGCGTCGATGACCTTGTACCAGGTTTGGCCCACGGTCCACAGCGGTCCGGCGAACTCCTCCTCCCTTTCGCACAGCGGGCGCTGGGTCGAGGAGGGCACATCGTGCAGGTAGGGGTTCCACCAGCCGCTGCGGTCGGAGATGAACACGAGCCGGTCATCGTCGAGCCATTCGGGCTGCAGCACCGATTCGCTGGTGGAACCGGCCAGCACCGTGTCGTTCGCGGCCGCCAGGTCCCCCAGGTCGGCCACGTGGAGTTCGGTCCCGTCCCAGGGCATCTGCGGGTGTTCCCAGGAAATCCAGCTGATCCGGGTGCCCGAGGGATTCAGCCGCGGGGCCGCGACAAAGCGCGAGGACGCCGTGACCTCGAGAAGCGCGCCGGGGTCCTGTGCGGCGGAGCCATCAAGCGGGATCGCGGCGATGTAGCGGCGCAGATCGGTGCGGTGGTCTTCGCAGATGGCCAGCACGTGCCCGGCGGGGCCCTGGATGATCTCGGCGAAGCGCAGTGCCGGATCCCCGTCGGCGCCGGAGGACTCCGGGGTCAGGGGAACCGGGGTGCCGCCGTGGGCATCGACGAGGTAGAGGCGCTGGTCGCGGAAGTTCGCGAACACCAGCTTCTGCCCGTCCCCGGAACCGATGGCGGCCCAGGACGCGCCGCCGTATTCATTGACCCGGCTGCGGACATTGAAGGGGGCGGCCACGAGTTCGCGCGTCGGAGCGTCGGATGCGGCGGCCCGGGCCAGGACGGTCAGCCGCCCGCCCTCGGCCGGGCGGCCCTCGAGCCACCACAATTCCTCCCCGACAAAACCGCCGCCGCCCACCGGCGTGGTGCCGGCGGCCACCTGCGCGGCGGAAATGGGCGAGGGCCAGGAGCCGTAGGGCAAACGCGTAGTCATGCTGCGATCCTAGCCTTCCCGCACGCTCGGCTGAACCCTTCCGCGGTGCGGCTGCGAGGCAGCCCGGTGGCGGAAACGCCAAAACGGCTCACCGGCCGGTTCCCTAAGAAAGTGTTAGGAATGGGCGGACAAGCACCGGTGTGCGGGCGATCACCTATACGTTTGTCTGTGACAAGACTCTCGCACGGGACTTGGCCCACATGGAACCGCAGCGTTGCGCTCCGGCATCGGGCCGGCCCCCTGCGCCGCCGGCGGACGACTTCCGCCGCAGGACGTCCGACGGGTAGCATGCCGGCCCACAGGACGCGAAGTATCGTGCCGGATGTGCCGCCCCGCGGGAGACATCCCAGGCACATACGGCAACCACAAGGATCAGGAAGCACAGGCCCATGCCAACAGAAGAACACCTCCCGACGGTCAAGGCGTTGCACGCCGACCGCATCGACGACGACGGCGGCAAGGCCGCCAAATGGAAGATCGTCGGCCCCGGCCTGGTAGTAGCGGCCACCGGCGTCGGCGCCGCCGACATGGTCGCCACCCTGGTGGCAGGATCCCGCTACGGCTACGCCCTTCTCTGGGCCGTGATCGTCGGTGTCGCACTGAAGATCATCCTCGTCGAGGGCGCCGGGCGCTTCACCCTGGCCACCGGCAAGACCATCTTCGAGGGCTGGAAGTCCCTGGGCAAGTGGACCACCTGGTACTTCGGCCCCTACATCATGATCTGGGGCTTCGTCTACGGGGCCACCGCGATGTCCTCGGCCGCGATGCCGCTGGCAGCCATGTTCCCGGCCGTCGACCTGAAGGTCTTCGCCGTGGCCATGGGCCTGGCCGGCTTCGCCATGGTCTGGTTCGGCCGCTACTCCTTCTTCGAGAAGATCACCGCGGTGCTGGTGGGCATCATGTTCGTCACCGTCGTGGGCCTGGCAGTGATTGCCGCACCGAACATCCCCGAGATGTTCAAGGGCCTGATCCCGATGATCCCCTCCGGCGGCGTGGTCTACACCCTGGCGCTCGCCGGCGGCGTGGGCGGCACCATCACACTGGCCGCCTACGGCTACTGGCTGCGCGAGAAGGGCTGGTACACGCCCAAGTGGATGAAGGTCATGCGGATCGACAACTCCATGGCCTACGTTCTCACCGGCATCTTCGTGATCGCCATGCTGATCGTCGGCGCCGAGGTCGTGCGCGCCGCAGGCGTCTCGCTGAGCGCCGGCGATGCCGGCCTGCTGGACCTGACCACGGTGCTGAACGAGAAGTACGGCAACGTGGTCGGCACCGGGTTCCTGGTGGGTTTCTGGGCCGCGTCCTTCTCCTCGATCATCGGGGTGTGGAACGGCGTCTCGCTGATGTTCGCCGACTTCTGGGGCAACATCCGCGGCAAGGAATCCGGGCACCCGGACACCCGCGTGGGCGGCAAGTACTTCAAGTTCTACGTCCTGTGGCTGACCTTCCCGCCGATGGTGCTGTTCCTGCTGGACAAGCCGATCGCCCTGATCCTTGCCTACGGCGTGCTTGGCTCGCTGTTCATGCCGTTCCTCGCCGTGACCCTGCTGGGCCTGCTCAACGGCAAGCGGATCCCCAAGGTCTGGGCGAACAAGGTCCACACCAACGTCCTGCTGGCCATCACCGCAGCCCTGTTCATTTCCCTGGGTGTCCAACAGCTGTACAAAGCCGTCTCGCCGCTCTGGGAGGGCTAGCACTTCCCTTTCGGTGCAACGCACCAAACCCCACGGGGCCGTATCCGCTTTTCGCGGGTGCGGCCCCGTTCGTACATCCGGGTGGCAATGGACAACCCCGGCGCGCTCGGCGCAGACTTGGCCCCATGAACTTCTATGCTGTCTTCCTGCGCGGGGTCAATGTCGGCGGGGTCAAGATCCTGATGAAGGACCTCGCCACGTTGCTGCAGGAGTCCGGCTTCGCCCCGGTGAAGACCCTGCTGGCCAGCGGCAACGTGGTGGTCGGAGCCGCCGAAGCCACCCCCTCGCGCGTGAAGGACGCCGTCGAGCAAGCCCTGCGGGACCGCTACGGCCGGGACATCGGGGTGATCGTCCAGGATGGGGACCAGCTGGAGTCGATCACGGAGCACTACCCCTTCGATTCTCCCGAGGACGGTGTGCAACGGCACCGCTACCTGGTGCTCACGCCCGGCGAGAAAGAGGCCGCCGCCATCCTGGGCAGCGCCCCGGACCTCGGGGATTCCGAGCGCGTGGCGCAGCTGGGCGCGTGCATCTGCTGGGAGGTTCCACGCGGGGATTCCCTGGGCTCGCCCCTGGCCAAGCACTTCGCCAAGGCCGCTTCCTCCACGCTGGTGACCACCCGGAACATGAACACCATCGACAAGGTCCTGGTTGCGCTTCGCGCCCTGGGGCGGTGAAACCGCCGCACCGCCCATGTTGTAATGGAACTTCCAGTGCCGCACCGCCCGCGAACATGAGACCCGAGGACACGACCCGTTGACCATGCCCCTGCTCTTCGACCTCCTGGGCGTCTTCTTCTTTGGCGTCTCCGGGTCGCTGCTGGCCGCACGGCGCGGTTTCGACATCATCGGATCCCTGCTGCTGGCCGGGCTGACCGGGATCGGCGGCGGCATCGTGCGCGACCTGGTCCTGGGCGTGGTGCCCACCGCGTTCCAGAACCCGTACTACTTCATTCCGCCGACCCTGGCGGCGTTGCTGGTGTACTTCGTGGCCCCGGGCGTGCAACGGCTCATGCGCCCGCTGCTGGTCTTTGATGCCGCCGGCCTGGCCCTGTTCTGCACCTCCGGCACGATCAAGGCGCTGGAGGCGGGAATGAATCCCTTTGCCGCCACGCTGCTGGGCGTCACCACCGCGGTGGGCGGCGGGTTGCTGCGCGACGTGGTTGCCAACAAGACCCCCTCGATCTTCGACCCGCGAGACATCTATGCGGTCCCGGCCATGCTGGGTGCCGGACTCATGGCCGGGCTGTGGGTCATGGGCGTGAGGGGCTGGGTGTGGGAGCTGGCCGTCGCGGCCGTCGTCTTCCTCCTGCGCCTGCTCTCGCTGAAGTTCCGCTGGCACGTGCCCAAGGCCGTCGGGCACTGGCACCGCGACATCGAACTGCAATAGCGGAACGGGCTGGTCAGGTGACGCGCTCGAGCTCGGCGTAGTGCTCCGGCTCGTCCTTGGCGTCCTCGATCTTGCGCGGGCCGTTGATCATCACCGCACCGGTGAGCATCACGATCAGGCAGACCCCGAGCATCGCGAACGAGGCGCTCCAGCCGCCGGTGGCGTCCTTGACGATGCCAAAGAGCAGCGGGGCGATCGCCGCACCGGCATATCCCAGCCCCTGGCTGAAGCCGGCCAGCACGCCGGAGCCGTAGGTGCTGCGCGAGCGCAGGTTCATCATCAGCAGGGCAATGGCGAAGGTGCCCTGTCCCAGCCCGGCGGAGACGACCCACAGCACGGTGTGCTCGGTCGGCGAGAGATACAGGCCCAGGTGGCCGGTGATCCAGAAGGCCGTGAAGACCAGCACCGCAAGGATTGGGTGGCGCAGGCGCGGCACCCACAAGGGCACCAGCAGGCTCACCGGAAGGCCCAGGATCGCGAACAGGGCCAGCATCGAACCGGCGGCCATGGTGTCCAGCCCCTGCTCGGAGAGGTAGGGCGGCATCCAGGTGAAGTAGACGTAGGTCTGGGCCGAGTTTCCGGCCAGGAAGATCGCCAGCCCCCAGGCGACCGGGGACTTCCACGGGTTGATCCGTGCCGGGGGCGCTGCCACCAACCCGTTGACCAGCGGGGTGTCCGGGCGCGGGGTCTTGCGGTCCCGGAAGATCTGGATGCCCCAGGGCACCAGGACCACGGCCGAAAGCAGCGCCCAGGCGGCGATGGAGGTGCGCCAGTTGCCGGTGGCGTTGGACAGCGGTACGGAGAATTGCGGGGCCATCCAGGTGCCCACCGCCAGCATCGTGACATAGCCCGAGGTGACGATCGCCAGGCGGTCCGGGAAATACTTCTTCACCAGCGGCGGCAGCACCACGTTGCCCATGCCGTACCCGGCCAGTGTGATGGTCGAGAGCAGCAGGAAGCTTGCCACGTCCCCCACCGCGGCGCGCAGCAGCTGCCCGGCCACGGCCAGCAGGACCGCGCCCACCAGCACCTTCTCCAACCCCCACCAGCGGATCAGGCGCGGGGTCAGCAGCCCGAACCCGGCAAAGACAACGGGGGCCAGCATGGCCAGCAGGCCGGTGGAAAAGGAGTCGAATCCCAGCTCCGGACCGATGCTTCCCAGCAGCGGGGGCACCGAGACCACGGCCGCACGCAGGGACAGGGCCATCAGGATGATGCCCAGCAACGCACCGATCCGGCCGGCCAGCTTTTGTCGGGGTGGGGTCAGTGCCATGGGGCTTAGTTACCGTTCTTGAGTCGTTCCACCTGGATCAGCAGGTGCTCCAGGTCCTTGGCGAAGGTTCCCTTGGACCAGGGCCCGGGCATGGAGGTCTGGTAGTACAGCCCCTCGCCGATGAGCATGATGGTCTCGGCCACGTACTTGTCCTTCACCTCGACGTGGATCAGGTCGAGCCATCCGGCGTGCACCTGTTCCAGCGCCTCGATGGAGGGCTCGTGCCCGGACTGGGCCAGGCGCAGCACGGCCAGGAAGTACCTGTCCAGGTCGCTGCCGATGACGGTGGAGGTGCGCACGAAGTAGCGCGAAGCGCCCTCCGGGGATGCGGACATGCGCTCCAGGTCATCGGCGTGTGCCTGGAGCAGCCCCTCGATGACGGCCTGTGCCAGGGCCTCCTTGGAGGCAAAGTGGTACAGCAACCCGCCCTTGGAGACGCCGGCGCGTGCGGCGGTGGCCTCGATGGTCGCCGCGCGTTCGCCCTCGTCGCAGAGCATCGAGGCGTAGGCGTCGACGATCTTTTCCTTGGCTAATGGCGGTCGAGACATGTAGTGAACCCTATCCCTTTCACGTAGGCATCGTCACATTGTAACTGTACCGTCTGGACGGTACAGTTACTGTTGTCAGCACGCACATACCCATTCAGGAAACAGATCCCCATGAGCACTCCCCGCCTGAGCCGCCAAACCCCGCAGACGAACACCGGTTCCATGCACCGCCGACGCTGGGCGGCCCTTGCCGTGCTCATGTTCCCGGTCCTGCTGATCTCGGTGGACAACACGGTGCTCAGCTTCGCCGTTCCCGCACTCTCGGAGGCGCTGGCCCCCAGCGGAAACCAGTTGCTGTGGATCATCGACATCTACCCGTTGGTGCTCGCCGGACTGTTGGTTCCCATGGGGTCACTCGGCGACCGCTTCGGCCGCCGCAGGCTGCTGCTGGTCGGCTCCAGCGGATTCGCCGCCGTTTCCGCGGCCGCCGCCTTTGCCACCAGCGCCGAGCAGCTCATTGCCGCCCGCGCGCTGCTGGGCATCTTCGGGGCCATGCTGATGCCCGCCACGCTCTCGCTGATCCGCAACATCTTCACCGACCCGCTCGAGCGCCGCAAGGCCATCGCCGTCTGGGCCGCCGGGTTCTCCGGCGGCGCCGCCCTGGGCCCGATTGTCGGCGGCTTCCTGCTCGAGCATTACTGGTGGGGGTCGGTCTTCCTGCTGGCCGTGCCGATGTTGTTGCCGCTGCTGGTGCTGGCCCCGGCCCTGGTCCCCGAATCCCGCGACCCGAACCCCGGTGCCATCGACCCGATCTCGATCGGGCTGGCCATCATGACCCTGCTGCCGATCGTCTACGGCATCAAGGAACTGACCGCCGCCGGATCCCCGGTGCTCCCGTGCCTGGCCATTGCCGTGGGCATCGCCGCCGGGGTGACCTTCACCCGGCGCCAGCTGGGGCGCGCCAACCCGATGCTGGATGTGCGCCTGTTTGCCAACCCGTCCTTCTCCGCGGCCCTGGTGGTGAACCTGCTGAGCATCTTTGCGCTGGTCGGCTTCATCTACTTCATCTCCCAGCACCTGCAGCTGGTCGCCGGCTACACCCCGATGATGGCCGGGGTGCTGATGCTGCCGGGCCTGGCGCTGACGGTTGGCTTCGGCCTGCTGGCCGTGCGACTGACCAGCCGCTTCGCCGTGAAGCACGTGATGGTGTGGGGTCTGGGCCTGAACGCGCTGGCCTACGGCATCGTGATGCTCACCGGCCAGTCCGGCTCGGTGCTGATGCTCATGGTGGCCTTCGGCGTGCTCGGGGCGGGCGTGGGCATGAGCGAGACCCTGTCCAACGACATGGCGCTTTCCGCGGTGCCCCCGGCCCAGGCCGGTGCGGCCTCGGCGATCTCCGAAACCGCCTACGAGGTCGGGTCGGTGCTCGGCACGGCCGTGCTGGGCTCGATCCTCAATGCCGCGTACCGCAACAACGTCCAGGTCCCCGGGCGGCTGGGCGAGGACGCGGCCGAGACGGCCCGGCAGACCCTCGGCGGCGCGCACGAGGTGGCGAGGTCCCTGGGCGAGCCTGCGGCCGGCAGGCTGCTGGAATCCGCCGCGCACGCCTTCGACAAGGGCGTGGTCTACACCTCGGCAATCGCCATGGTGCTGGCCCTGGCCTCCGCGGTGATCGTGGCGATCGCGCTGCGTTCGGTCAAGGAGCAGCCGGAGGCCTAGACGCACGGTGCGCGCCCTTGGGCCCGATGCTTCCCTTGCGGCGGCCTGCCCCGGAGGCCGCCGCAGGCGGGCTGGGTTCCCGGGGAAGCGGTGATCATGGCCTGCGCCGGAACCTCGGATCCGGTGGGGGTCAACGACCGCCGCACCATGGCGCTGCTGCCTGCGGGCCGTTTGCAGGTGCAGGTGGCTGTTGCCTGCGTCTCAGCGGAGGATCCCCTCCTGGACGATGCGCTCGCCTATGCCCGATCACACAGTCCGGGGCGGCGCACGGTGGTGGCCATCTGCCGGCTGGCACCGGGATGCTTCGCCCGATTGGCGGCCAAATGCGCCACCGACGTGCCGAGCGGTCCCCCTTTGAATTCCACACAACGCCCTCCGAAAGAGCTGGTGGATATCGTTGTCACCCGGTATCACCAGTCCTCCGCAAGGTAAACAAACGGGGTATTTCGGGCTAACTTTGCCTCGAAAGTACCCCGATGGTAGTAACTGGGCGCCAAGTAGCGTACCGTTGAGCTTGTAGTTCTAGTTTTTCTCGCAGTAAAGCAGTGCAAATACCCCGTTGCCGGGGCGAGTACCTTTCTGAACCGCGTTGAATCACGTAGCTGCAAGTGAATTCCATAGTGGATTTCACTCCCCTACGTCCCATTTCAGGACAGTCTCGAAAGGACACACCCATCATGGCAACAGGTACCGTTAAGTGGTTCAACGCCGAAAAGGGCTTCGGCTTCATCGCTCCGGACGACAACTCGGATGATGTCTTTGCACACTACTCCGCCATTCAGTCGAACGGCTTCCGCTCGCTCGAAGAGGGCCAGCGCGTAGAGTTCGAAGTTACCCAGGGCCAGAAGGGCCTGCAGGCCACCGATATCCGCGCTGTCTAAGCTTCGGATCATCACCTGCGGCTTTTAGCTGACTAGGCGAGGGCGTCACTCCTTATGGGAGTGGCGCCCTTGCTGTTTAACGATTTGCGCCTCACCAGCTGAACGATCCGTGCGGGCTCGCCTTTATCTCCAGATGAAACACGAGGTTCCGCGAGTCCGGCGGCCCCACGATGACGAACCATTCCTCCACGCCTGCCGGCTGGATTGATCCGCTCTCGAACCGGCGCACGACAAGATTCAAGAACGTCCCGGACTCCGACTGCGACGATTGCTGGATCAGCGCCAATTCCCGCTTGGCATCCGTGCCCCGGCCCTCCGCCCGGGCCGTTTTCAGGTTCGCCAGGTTCTCCTGCACGATCCCGGCCCGAAAACCCGCCAGCGTCTCATCCGCGTTTCCGGCAAACAGCACCGGTGCGTAGATCCGCCCCAGCGACTCGGCCAGGTCCGCCAGGCAATGCCCGGGCACCCCGGGGCCGATCCAGGCCGGTTCGTTGACAACCATGGCGGATCCGGCATTGCTCCATTGGCCCACCGCTGCCAGCAGGTCCGCGGCTATCTGGGCATCGGTCCCTGGTTCGATCCCCTTCGCCGGTTCGACGGCGTCGGCCTGCGGGCAATCACCCGGCAGCTGAAGCTGCTGGGTGTTCGCTTCGGTGGAGGGTTCCGGTTCGGGAGGATCGGGCACAAGGGTGGTACAGGCACCCAGGAGGCAGGCCAGCAGTCCGGGCGCCAGCATCAACGGAATCCGCCTCATGCCCCACAGCCTACGCCCGGATCCGGTGGCGGTGTGGTGTGCACGATGCCGGGGAATGAATGCGGGCGGGCGCTGGTTGCCGCCTATGTGAGCATTCCTATGTCAATCCTTGATCTTGCCCCCATCCGCCGTGGCGGTTCAGCCGCCGAGACCTTCGCGCAGAGCGTCGAATTGGCGCAGACCGCCGAGGCTACCGGCTACAAACGCGTTTGGTACGCCGAACACCACAACATGAGCTCGATCGCCTCTTCGGCAACCTCGGTGCTTATTGGCCACGTCGCCCACCACACCAACACCATCCGGCTGGGTGCCGGCGGCGTCATGCTGCCCAACCACTCCCCTCTGGTGATCGCCGAACAGTTCGGCACCCTGGAAACGCTCTTCCCGGGCCGCATCGACCTGGGATTGGGCCGCGCGCCGGGCACCGACCAGGCCACGTTCCGGGCGATGCGCCGGGATCCTTCCGCCTCCGACGCGTTTCCGCACGACGTGCTGGAGCTGCAGGCGTACCTCGGGCAGGAATCACGCATCGAGGGCATCAATGCCTACCCCGGCCACGGCACCAACGTCCCGCTCTACATCCTGGGCTCCAGCATGTTCGGCGCCAAGCTGGCCGCCCAACTGGGCCTGCCATACTCCTTCGCCTCGCACTTTGCCCCCGACGCGCTCATCCAGGCAACCACCGCGTACCGCAACGAATTCAGGCCCTCCGAATTCCTCGCCGAGCCCTGGGTCATCGCCGGCGTCGGCGTGGTGGCCGCCGAGACCAACACGGAGGCCCATGCCATCTTCGAGCAGGTCCGCCGCGACCGCATCCGGATGATGCTGGGCCGCAACCGCCCCGTCGAGTTCACCGACGACGAGGTGGAGATGCTGCTGGATTCCCCGCACGGGGACTCGATCATGAACATGCTCAAGTACACCGCGGTCGGCGACGGCCCGGCCGTGGCCCAGTACCTTGAGGAGTTCGCGCGCACCGCGCAGGCCGACGAGCTGATCACCGTGCACAGTGCCAGCGACCACGGCCAGCGCTTGGCCTCGGTGAAGATCACCGCCAAGGCCATGGCACCGGCAGGCGTCTAGCGCCGCAACCAAACAGGCCGCGTCGCGCGAAGGCCCCGGAACACCCGTGTGTTCCCCGGCTTCTGCGCGGCGCGGCCTTCTTGTGCCCTGCTGCCCCCGGCTCAGCGTCCCGGGAGCACCCAGCGGCGCACGCCCATCACCAGCAGGGTGATAAGCAGGATCGTCAGCAGCCCGTCGGCGGCGATGTAGAAGTAGTGCCAGCTCGATCCGCCGGCCTCGACGCCTGCCAGCACCGCCTCCGTGCGCTTGGCCAGGAACGGGCGGATCAGCCCGATCTTCGCCAGCAGCACCAGGCCGGTCGACGCGACCACCCACAGGAATGCCCTGTCCAGGCCGCGCTTGATGCAGGAGGCCGCGAGCACAAGGAAGAATACGACCTCCACGATGTTCATGGCGGTGAAGACCAGCTGCCCGATCCCCAGTCCCAGCCCCAGGGTCATGCCCGGGGCCAGGAACTTCAATGGCGTCTCGATGAATGAAATCCCGATCAGCAATCCCAGCCACAAGGCAGGTGCCAGGATCCTTCCGGCGGCGGCAAGCAATGCCGTGCGGCTGATGGCCGGGGTGAAGAACCTGGGTGTGGTGTCGCTGTCCATATATCGACCATACCGCGCGCCGGCACCCTGGTCCGCACGCGAAAAGTGCCCATTCCCATACGGGTCGAGTCAACATAGGCTGTAATCAATCGGGGTTCAGCCGCAAATCCCGCCCGATCGAGGAAAGAGGGACATGATGGGCAACAGCTTTGACGACACCGTCTTTGACGAGCCGATTGACGACGACATGTACGAGCCGGACGACGGCCGTGACGGCCAGCCCTACGAGGGTTCCTCCGACAGCCCGGAGACCATGACCGCCCTGGATCCGCTGCGCAAACACCTGTACCTGCTCGATGACGACCTCGCCGCCCAGGACCAGGACGACGACGAGGAAACCGTCGAAGAGGAATGGACGGAAGAGGAAGTCCTCGCCGAGGAAACCGAATAGCTCCCGTGCCCGCCTAGGATTGAGGAGAGTGCGAGCCCCACCGGCTCGCGCCCTCAACCCGTCCCCAGGCACAGGAGTTCCCCACGTGGTCAATCCGGTACATCTGCGCACCCTGCTGGAAGTGGTGTCTCACAAGTCCTTCGCCGCCGCCGCCCTGGCCCTGGGCTACACGCCCTCGGCGGTCTCCCAGCAGATGTCCGCCCTGGAACGCGACACCTCAACCACGCTCTTTGCCCGCAGCGCCAAGAGCATCGAGCCGACACCGGCCGCGCTGACCATGGTGCGCCACGCCAAGCGCGTGCTCACCGACATCGATGCGCTCATGGCAGCGACCTCCACCCCCGACCTTGACCCCAGCGGCAAGCCGTTGCAGGAACTGCGCATCGGGATCTTCCCGTCCCTGGCCACCTTTGCCCTGCCCCGGCTGCTCGGCTCCAAGGATTGGGACCGGTTGGGCATCGCGCTGCGCGTGAACGTGGGAGAGCCGCACCAGACCATCACCGGGTTGCGCCGGGACGGGGAACTGGACCTGGCCCTGATCTTCCAGGTCGGGCAGGCCGGGCTGGCCTGGCCGGCGCAGCTCGAGCGCCAGTGGCTGGGCGACGACCCGTTCCGCGTCGTCGTCCCCGCTTCCTGGAAGCTCGATGGCTCATCGGTCTTTTCCGCCTCCCAGCTGGCCGACATGCCCTGGATCATGCACCACCCCGGCACGTCCGACGCGACGGTGATCTCCCGGCTCTTTGCCGCGTTCAACATCCACCCGCGCGTGGTCGCCCACTCCGATGACTTCAACGCCTCGCTGCACATGGCAGCCGCCGGGCTGGGCGCCGCCCTGGTCCCCGAGCTGGCCATGCAGCGTGCCCCCGAAGGCATCCAGGTCATCGACGCCCCGGAAATCCGCCTGGCCCGCAGCATCTTCGCGCTGCGGCCCGAAGGCCGGGACAACCCCAAGACCGGGGTGTTCATGGACCGGCTGACCAAGGCGCTGGCTGAGACAAGCATCGGTCCCAAGCGACGCTAGGCAGTGGAGGCTTGCTCAGCGGACGAACGTCGGCTTCAGCCACATCGAGGTGATGCCGTTGTCGTCGGTTCCAATCACCGTGTCGGTCGCAATCCTCGTCAGGCGCCCATCGGCGCCGCCACGGGTGATCCGGCACCAGCCGCTTTCCGGGTCGAATTGCGTCCACCACACCTCTGCGGGATCACTGCGGTCGCGGCGAATGGAGACACTTCCGCTCGGACCCAAGGCCGGCTCGTCGACCATCACCACCCCGTCAATAGCACCCTCGGGCCTACCCGGGACACTGAACCACGATGACCGCGGCGAGTATCCCCAAACGTAAAGGAGGATGCCGTTGGGCATACCTACCTCGATAAGCACGGTGTCCAGTGCCAGCGAGGCAGGCGAACCCCTGCGCGCCGCCACTTCCCCGGGATCGGTGGGGACGAAGTCAAAGGCCTGGTCCGCCAGGCTGTAGACCGCCCGGCCGGAAACAGGTTGGGTCAGGGGAACTAGATTCATCGATCCTCCTCGGAATCGTCGGGTGGTTCAGGGGCCGGCGCGACACCGTCCTCGCCTCGGGGGCACCCGGCAACACCGGCACTGGCAGGCCGCGCGCCTATTTGTTTCCGCGCACCGTGCTTGAAACGACGGAGACCTTGGCGCCCTTCTTGGCGCGCACCCCGCGGGTCCCCGCTCCCCTGTTGTCCAGGATCCGGGAGGCCGATACCTTCACCGTGGCCTTGTTGGAGGCGGCGATGCCGCCGGTGAACGTCGCGGGCCGGAATCCCGCCCACCCGTTCTTGCTGATTTCGGTTCCCCGCACCACGGTGTTCTTCCCGCCCGAGGCACTGATGCCCGCCTGGCCGTTGCGCCGGACGAAGGAGTCCAGGACCGCCGTGGCCTGGCCGTTGGATTGCACGCCGATGCCGTGGTTCCAGGTGACGGTCGAGCCGCTCAGCGTGGAGTGGGCGCCGCGCAGCCACACAGCCCCGGTGTTGCCCGGGTTGGCATAGCCGGACACAGTCACATTGCCCATCCGCGCCCGTGTGCCCAGCGTTGCCGCGCGCGCCGTGGTGGCCAGGGTGTACTTGTACTTCTTGCTGCTGGCCTTGGACGTGAAGATGGACCGGTTCCTGTGGTCGATCCAGTACGTTCCGCCCTTGACCTTGGACTTGGAGGACACCGCGGTCAGCTGGGCCCCGTTGGCGAAGAGCACCTGGGCGGAGTTGCATGGGCTCGACGTGTTGCAGGAAAGCTTCGTGGGGGCCTTGGAAGGTATCCGCGCCGTGCCGATCCGGTGCAGCTTGCCCGACTTCTTCGTCGTGACCGCGATGGTCCCGTCGAGCCGGGTGTTGGACCGGGTGTGCCCGATGAGGGTTTGCCGCGGCTTGAGCACCACGTTGCCGGCCTTGTGCGTTCCGGCCTTCAGGCAAATGACCGCCCCGTCGCGGGCCTTGGAGGCGGCCTTGGCAAGGTTCGACCCGGGTTTCACCGTGGTGCTGCAGAAGTTCCGGGGGTTGATGGCCGTGGCCTTGGGGACGGTGGTGCTGGCCTTGATGCCGGTGATCCAGGCCGAGTGCGCGCCGATGCCGGAGGCCCAGGAGCGGAAGGCGTTCCCGGTCAGGGTCTTGGCCGTCCCGGAGGAGGTTGTGGCGGTAGCCGAGCTGATGGTCAGGTCCTTGGCGCGGATGAACTTCACGCCCACCACATCGCCCAGGCCGAAGACCTTGGCCATCTCCCGCTGGGACGTGCGCTGGGTCCAGGACCGGTAGGGGTTGTTGGCGCTGGCCTTCAACGACCAGGGGTCGGTGCGCGAGCGCAGGTAGGGCTGGCCCGCGCCGCCCCAGACGTCCTCGCTGTTGCGGGTGGCCCCGCCGGTCGAGGAGGAGTACACGGTCTCGGCCAGCCGCCCGGCGTAGGTGACGACCTTGCCGGAAGTGGGCACGCCCGCGGCGTTGCGCGAGACGGTGGCGTTGACGGCAGCCTTCCATTTGGCCCCGTAGCCGGGCTGTTCGTTTTCCTTTGCCCAGCCGGTGAACTTCTGGTCCTGGACCTCGTCGGTGACGTTGCAGTCGCAGGATTCCTTGAGCCTGCCGACCTTGCGCATGGCGTAGGTGCGCCCGGCGATGGCCTGGGCCTGCAGCACCGCCGAGGGCCAAGAGGAGGGGACCTCGGCCAGGCCGTAGAGGTATTCGTCGTTCAACCGCAGCGAGGTCACCAGGTTCACCTGGTCCTTGAGCAGGCCCGCTTCCAGGTATCCGTGGCGGTAGATCCCCGGTGCCGAGGACTCGGCGTTGGCCTTGGGGATGGAAATGGTGGCGCGCTTGGACGAGGCCCAGGCGCGCGTGCCCTCCCAGGTGATACGCAGCTTGCTGCTCGTCTTGTTTTCCTGTGCCTTGGGGTTCTTGTCGCTGGCCCCGTCCTTGTTCGCATCGCGCGGCACCACGTCGTATCCGGCGGCGTTCTTCAGCACGTAGGACAGCTGGGAGCCGCTGCGTTTCAGGGTGAGCGTTGAGCCGGCCGGAGCGGTGTAGGTCTTCTTGGCCGCCGGGTCGGTCACGCGCATGCGCCCGCCGGCAACGGCCAGGGAGCTGCTGCCGGACTTGAGCACCTGCACCCGGATGTCTCCGGCCGGAGCACTCTTGCCGGCGGTGACCTTGGCGGGGTTGTAGTAGTACTGCAGGATGCCCGTGGCGCTCTTGCCCTCGGCGGCCATGGCCCGGGCCCCGTATTGGCTCATGCCCACGCCGTGTCCCCAGCCGGCCCCGGTGACGGTGAAGTCGGGAAGCTTCGGGGCCTTGGGCAGCCAGTATGAGGTTCCGTTGGGGCGCACGCCGATGACGCCGCCGCCGAAGTTTTGCCGGGTGTCGGCCCCCGATTTGTATTGCTCGCCCGTTGGGTAGCCGAAGCGGCCGTTTTCCCAGCCGGTGTCCGCCCACGCCCGGGCCATCGCGTTGCGCACCGTCAGCGCGCGGCGCTTGTTCGAATACACCACGATGCCGTCGCGGTGCGAACGCCACAGCGTCCCGTCCTTGAGCTTGCCCGTAGCCGCGTCGGCCCCGCCGAGGGTTTTGGCGGCCTTGGCCAGGTAGGCCTTGTTGGTGTCGTTGATGCTCGCGGGGGCCACGGCGGCGCCGGCGGGGGCCACGGCGGCGCCGGCGGGGGCCACGGCCAGCGCCGGAACACCGGGAACCAGCAGTGCGGCAATCAGCACGGCCGATACGGCCAGGGCGGTTTTTCTCATGTTGATCCTTGGACCTCGGTGCGGCGGGAAACCGGGCGTTTTCCCGGCGGAACATCAACTACCGATCATATGCCACCGTTTATCGGCCGGTACCCGCCATGGCCTGCCAATTTCAACCGCTACGGGCCCAGCACCACCAGGATGCCGATCACTCCCAGGCCCAGCACCAGGGCGCTGACGGACAGCACCGCAACCACGTCGGCGTGCAAGAGCTCGGAGCGGATCCCCCGGGAGGAACGTGCGTAGCGGTGGCGCTGGGTGGCGTAGATGCCCCCGGCGGCCGCCATCGCCAGCACGACCATGGCCAGGATCCCGACCCCGTAATGCGGCAGCCAGCGCAGGAACACCAGGGCCGCGACGCACAGCGACAGCGTGGTCCGGCCCCAGGACATCACGGTGCGTTCGGGCTGCAGCCCGGGATCCTGGTGGATGGGTTCCCGCGGGCCGGCGCTCAACGGTCCAGGGCGATCAGCACGGCCACCACCGCGGCGGCGACGGCAGCGCCCAGGCCCAGGATGGGAACGATCAGCGGCAAGGGCAGGGGCCGCGAATGGCGCATCGACATCTCGATCCCGCGCCAGCGCAGGGCCGCACCGGCGCTGACCAGCATGCCGATCACGATCAACAGCACCGAGATCCCGGTGCGCAGCGGGCCCGGGAACGCGTCGGCGGCGAATGCCTCCAGCGCGATGCCTCCGGCCAGGAAGGCCAGGGCGGTGCGGATCCAGGCCAGGAACGTGCGCTCGTTGGCCAGCGTGAAGCGCGGATCGGGTTCCTTGCCGCCGGGCAGCACGCGACGGGCGATGGACCCGCGTTCGTCGTTTTCGTCGGTCGATCCCATGGCCCCGGAGTGCTCCCTTGCGCTGTGTTTCCCTGGGGTGCGGCGGCGCGCCGCACCGGTGTGGTGAATTCCTGTTCAGGATACCGGCGAAGCCGCGCTGTCCCGCTGTTCAAGTCGGCGATGTTGCCGAGCGGGCGGTTTCGCATCCGGGGTGCATCGGCGATATCTTGGCAGCAGCACCGCAGCCGCAACGACAGGACCAGACCGATCAAGACCTTCATCCATTCCGCCCGCAACGGTTCGCTGGGATTCATCGAGCTGCGCCGGCCCGCGGCCATCAACGCGCTGACCCGTGGAATGCTGGCCGAGCTCACCGAGGTGTTCACCGCCTGGGCGCAGGACCCCGCGATCTCGATGGTCGTGCTGCGCGGAGCGGGGGAACGCGGCTTCTGCGCCGGAGGTGACATCAAGGACTTCCACGCCGCGGTCACCGAATCGGAACACGCCCGCTTCCTGGAGTTGCTGTCCCTGGAGTTCGACCTCAACGAGACGATCTCTTCCTACCCCAAGCCGGTGGTCACGCTGGTCCACGGTTTGTGCATGGGCGGCGGGATCGGGCTGGCCTCGCACGCCTCGATCCGCATCACCACCCCCGAGGCGCGCTTCGCGATGCCAGAGACCCGCATCGGCTACAGCCCCGATGTGGGTGGCACGCACCTGATGGGCCGCGCCCCGGGGCACCTGGGCGAATACCTTGTGCTGACCGCCTCCACCTTCAGCGGTGCCGATGCCGTGGAGCTGGGCTTTGCGGACATGCTGGTGGATTCCGGCCGCTTCGAGGAGCTCGTCGACGCGCTGGCGGACTTCGAGGCGATGCCCGCACCCGAGATCGCCGCCGGGCTCGAGGTACTTTTCGGGTCCTTCGCCGCGTCCGGGCTGGCCGCGGCACAACCGTGGATCGATGCTGCGTTTTCCGCACCTTCCCTGGCCGGGATCCTGGAGCGCCTCGATGCAATGGGCCACAGCGCCGCTGCCGAGGCCGCTGCGGCGATCCGGGCCAATTCACCCACGTCGCTTGAATGCGCGCTGGCCGCGGTGCGTGCCGCGCGCGCCGAGGACCACCTGCGCTCGGCGCTGGACCGCGAGCTGCGGGTCGCCGACTACCTGATGCACCGCCCCGACCTCGCCGAGGGCATCCGCGCCCAGGTCATCGACAAGGACCGGAACCCCGCGTGGAAGCCGGCCCGGCTGGAAGAGGTGGACACCGCCGCGGTGGCTGCGGTCATTGCCGAGGCCCCGTAGCGGACTTATTTCCCCATGGGGCGCAGCGGCGCGATCGACCCGAGCGTCGCCGCTCCCAGGCCCAAGCCCAGAACCAGGAACACTCCCCCGGCGCCCAGGGTGGTGGCAAAGACGCCCACGCCCACCGGGATCACCGCCTGGCCCAGCCGGTTGCCCAGCAGCCGGATCGACATCCAGGTCCCGCGGGTGCCCTCGGTCGCCGCGGTGGACACCACCGTCATGCTCAGCGGCTGCCCCAGGCCCAGGCCCAGCCCGGCCGCCGCCAGCACCGCCGCCATCGCGGGCACCGGCAAATCCAGCACCAGCAACCCGACCAGAAGCGCCGAGGCACCCGTGGACACCAGCAGCACCCGTGCCCTGCCCACCGCGCGGACCAACCGGTCCATGCCCAGCCGGGAAAGCACCGTGGCTGCGGCCCGCAGCGCCAGCAGGGCGCCGATGGTTTGGGTGGGGATCCCGCGTTCGACGCCCAGCGCCGGCAGGTAGACCTGCAGCAGGTCGATGCTGCACAGCACCATCATGCTCAGCCCGATCGAGGCGATGAGCGTGTTCCGGGCGGCGGGTTCGACCCTCAGCGCGGTGCCCAGCTTCACCGGGGCCTTGGAGCCGCCGGCCGCCACCGGGACCGAGTGGCGCACCATGAACAAGGTCGCCAGCAACATCGCGGAGGCGGCCAGCAGGTAGGCACGCAGCAGCACCGCGGTGTCCGGGTTCACCGCCGCCCCGCCCAGGAACCCCAGCAGCAGCGGGGCCGCGGCCTGCGCCACCGCTGTGACCATGGTGTAGAAGCCGAAGACCCGATCCATGTTCCGGGCATTGGCCGACGCCAGCCGGCTTTGCTCCCCGATGATGCTCATCAGGTGGCCCACGCCCAGGACCGCGTTCCAGCCCAGCAGCGCAGGGAGTGAGGGGGCGGCAAAAAGCAGCCCGGCGCCCGAGACCAGCATCAGCCCCGCGCCACCGAGCAGCACCTGCTTTTCGCGTCCCCTGTCGGTGGCACGCCCGATCGCAATGGCCAGGAAGACCGGCAGGATCGAGAAGCTGGCCACCACCAGCCCCAGCAGCCCGGGGTCCACCCCCAGCTCGAGCGCCTTGTAGGAGGTTGCCGGGCGCACCAGGTATACGGCGCCCTGCAGGAAGAACGCGTGGGCAAGCACCGAGGGGAATCCGATTTTCGGTGCCGTTCCGGGTGCGTCCATGGCGACGATTATTCCGCGCCCCTGCCCGGGCCTACGCATTCATGACGAAGTCAGCCTGACTTGGGCGTGGCCTTGGGTGCCGGGCGCCCCTCGGGCCGTTCGGCATTCGGGTGCACCGGGGCAACAATGTGGTGCGTGGAATCCTTGGGCTCCACGCGCTGGGGCGGCACCGTCCCGGCCACGGCCGCCGGAGCGGGTTCGCGGTCGTTGGACCACAGCAGGGGCACGTGCTCGCCGAAGGTGCCGGAGTCCGCTTCCTCCCAGTCCATCGCCCAGCCGCGCTGCGGGTTCTCCAGCAGTTCCCCCGGCGCCAGCCAGTTGTGCAGCCCCGCGTAGCTGCGCGTGGTGAACTGGTCGATGCGCCTGCGCAGCATCCGCAGGTTCAACTGGCCCGGAGCCCCCACGCCCATCGAGGCCATCAGCTGGGCCGCTTCCTGGACGGTGAGCTTGTGGTAGTTGTAGACCCGGTTGCCCTTGTCCGTGACGTCAAGTGCCCGCATCAGCCGGGGGTCCTGGGTGGCCACGCCGACGGGGCAGCGGTTGGTGTGGCACTTCTGCGCCTGGATGCAGCCGGTGGCCATCATCATGGCGCGCGCGCTGAAGGTGAAGTCGGCGCCCTGGATCAGTCGCTTGACCACGTCGGAGCCGGTGGCGATCTTTCCGGCCGCCCCCAGCCGGATCCTGCCGCGCAGCCCGGCGCCGACCAGGGCGTTGTGCACCAGCATCAGGCCCTCCGTCAGCGGGGTGCCCACATGGTCTTCGTATTCCAGCGGTGCGGCACCGGTGCCTCCCTCGGAACCGTCAATGGTGATGAAGTCGGGGGTGATCCCTGTTTCGATCATGGCCTTGCACATGGCGAGCACGTCGGTGCGCGAACCCACACAAAATTTGTAGCCGATCGGCTTGCCGCCGGAAAGTTCCCGTAGTTGCGCGACGAACTCCATGAGTTCGCGCGGGGTGCCGAAGGCCGAGTGCGATGCAGGGGAAATGCAGTCGACGCCCATCGGAACCCCGCGGGTCGCGGCGATTTCCGGGGTGATCTTGGCCGCCGGAAGCACCCCGCCCAGGCCCGGCTTGGCCCCCTGGGAGAGCTTGATGGTGATGCCCTTGACGTGTTCGTTGGCCGCCTTTTGGGCAAAGACGACGGGGTCGAAGTTTCCATCCGCATTCCGGCAGCCGAAGTAGCCCGAGCCGATCTCCCAGAACAGGTCGGCTCCGTATTCCAGGTGGTACGGGGCCAGACCGCCCTCTCCGGTTTCCTGGACGAACCCGCCCATGGCGGCGCCCTTGTTCATGGCCAGCACGGCGTTCTTGGACAGCGCCCCGAAGCTCATGGAGGAGACGTTCATCAGCGACATGTCGTAGGGCTGGGTGCAGTCCGGTCCGCCGATCCGCACCCGGTGCTGCTCTCCGCTGACCGGCACCGGGGCGGTGGAATGCAGCAGGAACTCGTAGCCGACCTCGTTGACGTCGCGTTCGGTGCCGAAGGCCTTGTGGCTGTCGGCGCCCTTGGCACGTGCGTAGATGAGCGAGCGGGTGTCGCGGTCAAAGGGCCGTCCGTCGGTGTTCCGCTCGATGAAGTACTGCTGGATCTCGGGGCGGATGGACTCGAACAAGAAGCGCATGCGTCCGAGCACCGGGAAGTTTCGCAGGATCGCATGCTTGGTCTGGATCACGTCGTGGATGCCCAACCCCAGCAGCAGCAAGGCCAGCGCAGCAATCGCCCACCATCCATCGCGGCCGAAGGACGCGGCGACAATCGTGAGGAAGCCGAGCAACGACAACAACGCGATAATCAGGAATCTCACCATGTCTGCGAGCCTACAACCTTCGCGCGCCATGTGGGCCGATTCAGGAACCCGGCTCCACTCGGCACCGGTTGAAGGGCATTTGGGTCGACCGCGGAGAATGCCGCCGAAACCGTCACAACCTACTGTCGGGTAAGTTTTTTCGCCAAAACCCTTGCAAACCTACCGACGAGTAAGTTCAATGGGTCTAGCCCTCTTTGTTACTCCCATCACAGTTCGACCTCGGGCCATCCGGCCTCCGGCCGCAGGCCCTCCCCTCTCCACCGTGCCGCAGTGCACGGCGTACTTCGGTGCGCCCAAAAACGCTGCGTCAAGCCACTGCACCGTCCAACGCTTTTCCCCAAGGAGTCCAGTTGAATGCACATATTGCCGCCAAGCGGCACACGTTGCTGCATGCCGTCATCACGGTTTTGCTCGGCCTGTTCCTGATCGCCTTCGTGGCGTTCTACGCGATGTTCTCCTCGCAGGTCGCCACCGGTGCCTCCGAATTGAACAACGGCATGGGCAAGGCCAACGACGGGGTTGCCAAGCTGGCCGACGGCTCCGGCGCGGCAGCCGCCGGGGCCACGGAGCTGGCCAACGGCACCGGTGCCCTGTCCGCCGGCGCACAGAAGCTGGCCGACGGAGCCCAGGACGCCGCCGCGGGCGCCGGCAAGCTCGGTGACGGCGCGGACTCGCTGCACGCCGGCACCTCAAAGCTCTCCCTCGGAGCCCAAGATGCCGCGGCCGGCGCCTCCAAGCTGGGCAACGGGGCCAGCAACCTGGCAACAGGTGTGGACAAGTTAGCCGCGGGAACCGCTTCACTCGATGCCGCGGCGGGCAAGCTCGATGCCGGTGCAGGCAAGCTGGCCACCGGTGCACGGGATGCCCACACAGGTGCAGGTGCACTGAGTGCGGGCTCGACCAAGCTCGCCACCGGCACCGAATCGCTGGCCACGGGCACCGCGACCCTGGACTCCGGGGCGCAGTCGCTCAAGACCGGATCCCTGGAACTGTCCGCGGGAATGGCGAAGCTGGGCCTGGGAACGGGCCAGGCCAACGCCGGAGCCCAGGACCTGTCCGCCGGCGCGCAGCAGGTCGCCGCCGGCGCCGATGCCACCCGGGACGGTGCGCAGAAACTCGCCGCAGGAACCCAAGCGGCAAACGCGGGTGCCCAAAAACTCGCTGAAGGAACCTCGAGCGCCGCGGCCGGATCCGGGGCACTGGCCGCCGGAAGCGGCAAGCTGCTTGGCGGCGTCGAAGAACTCGCCGCCAAGGCTCCCGCCCTGCTCGAAGGCGTGGCGGGCCTGAAGGACGGCTCAGGCCAGCTTGCCTCCGGCAGCACCAAGCTGGCCGCAGGCACCAAGGCGCTGGCCGCCGCCGCACCGCAATTGCGCGGCGGGATCGTCGCGGCGCAACAAGGCTCCTCCGGCGTCGAGGACGGTGCCAAGAACCTGTCCGACGGGCTGGCCACGGCCGATGCAAAGACCGCAGAACTGGCAGCCGGAACCGAGCGTCTCTCCGGCGGTCTCGCGGATCTGGCGGCATTCATGAAGGAAAACCCGGCGGTGCCGGCGGGCCTGTTGCTGGATAAGGTCAACGCCCTGAGCTCGGGTTCCCAGGACCTCAACGGCGGGCTGAAGAAGCTGCACTCCGGCACCACCAGCCTGTCCGCCGGTGCCCGGGAACTTGCCGCCGGAAGCAAGCAACTTGCGCAGGGCATGCACGCCCTGAAAGCGGGAACCAAGGAACTTCCCCAGCAGACCGACGCGCTGGATGACGGTGCACAGGCACTGAAGTCCGGTGCCGCGCGGCTCGATGGAGGACTGGGAAAACTCAGTGACGGTTCCAAGGCCCTGGGCGAAGGCATCGGCGCGCTGAAGGTCGGGGCCACCGATCTGGATGCCGGCGCCAAGAACCTCAACGCGGGACTCGGACAACTCGACGCCGGGTTCAACGATTCTTCCAAGGGCCTGCTGGCGGGCCTTGGCTCGCTGGGCAACGGAGCCTCGCAGCTAGCCGAGGGCACCGACTCCTTGGCCGCCGGAACCACCAAGCTCAGCACCGGGGCCGGTTCCCTGGCGCGGGGAACGGCATCATTGGAAGAAGGGGCTGGCAAGCTCGGCACCGGCGCCGGTGCCCTGGCACAGGGCGGAACCAAGCTCGCGGCCGGAACCTCGGCCCTGGATTCCGGGGCAGCCAAGCTCAACACCGGGGCCAAGGACCTGGCAGCTGGAGGCAAGAAGCTGGCAGCCGGAACGGACAAGCTGGCAGCCGGAACAGGCGAGCTCAAGGCCGGAACCTCCAAACTGGCGGCCAACACCCCCACCCTGGCCCAGGGCGCCGACTCGGCTGCAGCAGGTGCAGCCAAGGTCAAGAACGGTGCCGGAAACCTGGCTGCAGGCAACACGAAACTCGCCCGCGGCGCCGAAGACCTCGACGCCGGTGCGGCGAAGCTCGCGGGCGGCACCGAAACACTGGCGTTGGGCCTCGAGGCCCTGCGCAAGGGCTCCTCGGACTTGTCCACCGGAGCCACCAAGCTCGACGCCGGTGCGGCGAAGCTGGCCGATGGCAACTCCCAGCTCGCCACCGGCCTGTCCACCCTCTCGGAAGGTTCCACACAACTGGCCAGCGGAACCTCGCGGTTGGAGGCCAGCACTCAGGCGGTCTCGGCAGCCAAGATCAGCAGCGGTCCCAGCGCGCTGCTGCTGCTCATCCCGCTGGCGTTGTTGCTGATCCCGGTGCTGGTCATGGTCCGCAACCGCCGGCACCTGCGCGGCTAGGACGCGGTTCCCATCGCACCCATGCGATGAAAGCAGGAGCGGGTGGCGTGGCCCCGGTTTGGGGCCGCGCCGCCTGCGCTTTCCCCGTTGCTGCCATTCGCATCAACCACCGCGAACGAGGAAAGCTCGGAAAACGTGCATCGCAGGGAATGCAAGGCACCCCCGTGTTGCTGTAACTGGCATGAACATCCACACCATTCCCATCGCAAAAATGGATGGAACAATGACAACCCTCGACGACTACGCCGAGCAGGTCGTCCTCCTAGTCAATGTCGCCTCACGCTGCGGGCTCACCCCGCAGTACGCGCAGCTTGAACAGCTTCAACGCACCTACGGGAACCGCGGTTTCACCGTGCTCGGATTCCCCAGCAACCAGTTCCTACAGGAACTGTCCAGCAATGAGGCGATCGCGGAATTCTGCTCGAGCACCTACGGCGTCACCTTCCCGGTCTTTGACCGCGTCAGGGTCAACGGCAAGCATGAACACCCGCTGTACACCGAGCTGAAGAAGACAAAGGATGCTACCGGGAAGGCCGGGCGCATCACGTGGAACTTCGAGAAGTTCCTGCTGATGCCCTCGGGAGAAATCCAGCGGTTCCGCCCGAAGACCGTGCCCGACGACCCCGAAATCATTCGCGCGATCGAAGCCAACCTCCCGGGCTAGCGAACCGGTCCCCCACACAGACCGGGTCGAACCGGGTTCCGTTCGGGTGCCCGTCACCGTTCTATGCGTTCGGGCCCCGCAGGCACTAGCGTGTGAGGGGTCGCAAGAATAGTTTGAAGTGAGGAATTTCGTGGGAGCATCAATCCGCATTGGCATTGCCGGTTATGGAAATCTGGGACGCGGGGTGCAGGCAGCCATTGCCAAGAACCCCGACATGGAACTGGTCGGCGTCTACACCCGCCGCGACCCGGCAACGTTGTCCCTTCCCGGCGGTGCTACGGCCTTCCATATGGACGAGCTGACCAAGCACACCGAAGACATCGACGTGTTGGTCCTGTGCGGCGGCTCGAAGTCCGACCTGCCCGAACAGGGCCCGGCCTTGGCCGCCATGTTCAACACCGTCGACAGCTTCGACACCCACGCCAAGATCCCCGAGCACTTCGCCGCCGTCGATGCCCCGGCCACCGCCGCCGGCAAGACCGCGCTGATCTCCGCCGGCTGGGACCCGGGAATGTTCTCCATCAACCGCGTCTACGGCGAGGCGTTGCTTCCCGACGGAGAAACCTACACCTTCTGGGGCCGCGGTCTGAGCCAGGGCCACTCCGACGCCATCCGCCGGGTGCCGGGCGTTGCAGGCGGCGTCCAGTACACGATCCCCAGCACCGAGGCCATCGCCAAGGTCCGGGCGGGCGAACGCCCCAGCCTGGAGACCCGTGAGAAGCACGTGCGCGAGTGCTTCGTGGTGCTCGAGGACGGCGCCGACGCCGCGTCGGTCCGCGAGGCCATCGTGACCATGGAGCACTACTTCGACCAGTACGACACCACGGTGAACTTCATCGATGCCGCCACCCTGGCTTCCGAGCATTCCTCGATGCCGCACGGCGGTTTCGTCTTCCGCAGCGGCAACACCACCGATGCACACGCCCAGGTCATCGAATACTCGCTGACCCTGCAGTCGAACCCGGAGTTCACCTCCAGCGTGCTGGTGGCCTACGCCCGCGCGGTCCACAAGATGAACCAGTCCGGCCAGATCGGGGCAAAGACGGTCTTCGACGTCGCCCCCGGCTTGTTGTCCCCGAAGTCCCCGGAGCAACTGCGCGCCGAGCTGCTGTAGACCGCAGCAAGACTCTGCTCTTCGGGTGGGTACGGGCCGCAAGGTCCGTGCCCACCCGTTTTTCCACGACCGGTCTGGTTACTTTCGGCGTTTGTCCCGGCGCGGCTTTTGCAGCCATGGCCTCAGCAGCTGGGTGGTCACCGGCAGGAAGATGTACGTCATCAGCGGGGTGAGAATGCAAATGTTGAGCAGCACCGCGAGCACAATCGGCCAGCTTCCCAGTAGCGGCATGAGCAGGAAGTTGGACAAGAGACTCAGCGGGAAGAATGGCAGGAAGATGCTGACCGCTTGCTTCCAGCGCGGCGGCACCACGGTTTCGGCGATGGTGAAGTTCATGTCCCCGGGCTGTTCGAACCAGCCCTCGATTCCGGTGCGGTGTTCGACCTTGGTGATTTCCACCAGTTCGGCGGCGCTGTCGATCCACCAGCTGCGTTCCTCGGATTCGTCCCACGCCGCCAAGGCCTTGGCTGAGGAGAACCGGTAGAGGACATGCCATTCGTTGGAGTCGGGAGCGGTGCGGATCCATCCGGATCCAAGGTAGCCGTCCCATTCCCGCGCCAGTACCTGGCCGGCCTGTACCCAGGCATTGAAACGACGGTGATGTTCAGGAAGTACCGTCCGGGTTATCGATACGGTGATTGGGGTTGCTTGTGGCATTCCCATAATCTAGTGCCCTCCCGGTTCCCGTCACGAATCCCAGGACAATTCCAGCGATTCGAACGGCTCGAGCCCATAGTTGTGCCGGGAGCACATGTGTGTTCCCGGTGATGGCTTCCGAGCCCGGAAGTGGTTGTGGAGGTGGGTTTCTATAGACGCTTCGGCGGCCACTGGGGGCCGGTTCCATTCATCGGAGCCGGTGCAATGGAAATGTATGTGTGGCTGCTGGGTGTGGTGATTTCGAAGGCATGCCGGCCTGCGCCGGGAAGGGGGGATTCCTTCCAGCCGGGCGCTTCCTTTGTCATATTGCAGCGTTTGCAGCGACCCGAGGAATTAATCTCGGTGGTCTTGCCATTGCGACGCACCTGCACCACGTGGTCAAGTTCCTGGATCCTGCCGTTGCAAAAGGGTGTCCGGCAATATTGGTCACGGACCTTGATGAATTTCTTGAGTTGCCCGGCGAAGAGCCGCCCGGCAGATTCCATGGCCACCAGCTTCCCCGTATCCGGGGCCACATATAGGTTTCGAAGCCACGTGTCCAACGGATTTTCGGGGCTCCCTGCCAACAGGTCGAGGCCTTTGGCCGCGCTGAGGTAGCCATGTCCGGGAACCAGCACCGGATGCTGGGCATCTGCGGTCAGGTTCTCTGCGTTCATCACCAGCAGGAGCTCCACGGGAACGCTGTCGCCGGCCTTGGTGCCCGAAAACATCTCGAACGCGGTATCCGCGGCCACTTGCGCCCGGGATCGGTCATCCTCTGCGCTCCGGGGCTTGTCCGCGGCGTTGCGCAGGGCCTGCAACATCGGCAGGCCCTGTTCCAAGGGAAGTCTGCCGCTGAATTTAACGGTGTAGTCATCGATCTGGTAGCCATCGAAGTAGCGACGCTTGGTGGCAAGATCCTCCAGATCAGCAGCGGCCTTGGGTTCCAGGGCCAGCGCCCAGCAATGGATCCGGTGCCGCAACATGGCGGTTCCAGCCTCGAAGCAGGTTTGCTGCCCGTTCCACAGCAGCGCATCAATCAGCTGGCGGTTTTCGACCCGAAGGTCACGCACGCAGGAAACCACCACCATGGCTTGCTCGAAGGTGATAAGTCCGGACCGCATGCCCCGAACGGTACTGGGCAGGTCGTCGGTAAGCAGCCGCGAGCTGTTCATGAAGCTGGCCCCGTTGTCCGGGGAAACATGCAAGGCCAGGGCCACTTCACCGCGGGTTCCCCACGAGGGGTTGTCCTTCCGCGTCCCTGTTTCCACGCGCTGGGCGATTACCGTATCTTCGAAGGCCACCGCTTGCGCTACTTGCTTCGCCCATGTGGCCGTTTTCAGGGCCTCCAAGGCCCCCAAGGAATCAATCGCCTGGTGGGTTGCCTCGTGCAGCGGGGCAGCGTTCACGGCCGAGGCCACGCAGCGGATCCCGTCAATGCCGGTTCGTGTCACGTGCTCGGCGACCATCGCGTCCAGGTCAACTCCCGCAAGCACCAGCGCATCATATGTGGGGGCCTGTCCGGCGAGCGACATCGCGGTCCCATGAAGGGGGTTGCTGCTGCTCGATGACGCCGCTGCCATACCTTAATTATAAAACTAAAAATCTACAGTTAGAAGGTGCCATGACAAATTATCGAAAAAATATTCTAAAAGTATGGAGCGGCTCCGATCTGCGGCAAACACACTATGAGCCCATGAACTTCCTGCCGCAGAGACTCCAGGAGACGGCATCGGCGCCGCCACCGACATGCTCCATTGCCCGAAGCCAATTTACAGATAGGTGGAGTCCTGCTTCGACCTGCCATTTCGGGGATTTGTCAGGTTCCCGCGCGGCAATGGCTTCCCCGAGCACTTCAACCACATGGGAAACCGACTCCCCGTGGGCTTCCCGAATACCCAAGCCACTTCGTCTAGCGAATGCACTTCGGGACCGCTCCGCTTGCAGTTTGCACCAGCTCGCCGGGCAGGATCATGCACTAACGCCATGGCGGCGCGATGTGGCGCTCCACCGCCACTGCGACCGGGCCCGAGCCGGCTGGCTCCTAAGACCAACCCACCACCAGTCTCGCCGCCTGGACGGGAATGGTGGGGTCCACGCCGGTGAGCTGGGCAAAGCGTTTGAGTCGGTTCATCAAGGTGTTTCGGTGGCAGTACAACTGTTCAGCTGCATGCGCAATGCTTCCGGATTGCAGGTAGGCCTGCACCGCTTCGCCCAGTCGGCGGCGTTCGGTCGCGCCGCATTGATCCAATGCGCGCTCCACCTCGCCCAGCCCTGGAGCGCCCGCCCGTTCCAGCTCTCGCCGGGCCATGCGAGCCCATCCCCGAGCCCATGTCATGGCACCTTCTTCCGTCGGCTCCAGCAACCTTGCCAACGCGGCAGCCACGGCGGCGGCGTGCGGAACCTGTTCCAAAACGCAGCCTTCCCCGATCAATCCGCAGGAGAGTCGCTCAAGGCTCGCGTTGAGCCGCTGGGCCTCCGAGCCGGCACTCTCCTCGAGTGGATAAAAAACCACCAGTGCATCCGCCATTGAATAGGTCGACACCTGGTTGCTCGCTTGCACATTGGCCAAAGCAAGTCGCAATGCTGGAATGTGGTCCCACAGCGCGACCGCGACCACATACTCGGTGTCAGGGTCCTGGCCAAGTTCTTCTGCTATCCGTTCCAACGCGGAAGGCGTCAATTTTTTCTCGCTAAAAAGCGTGGCCAGGTAACCTTGCCTTTTGCTTGCAGCCTCCGCCTGGATCCTGGCCAGCTCCGCGACATAGGCTCTCTGCGTTTCGCCCGCATAGCCGTCCACGACTTCCCAGACGCGAGCAGTGTGCTCGACCAGCACTTGTGCGTCCGCGGGCGCGGCAATGGCAGTGATGGCTTCCCAGATCACCGAGAAGTCCAAGCGGATCGCGGTCATCAGCGCCTCAATGGGAACCCCCGCCCGCGCCCTGGAGACTCCCACATCCAGCGCGATGGCATCGCGTTCACGCAAGTAGCCAGGTTCGTCGTCATCCGCCTTCATGGCGAGGATCAGGGCCTTGAACGATGCGCTGCCGGTGCGCCTGATCTCGCTGAGCGGCAACGGCGATTGGGCATAGATCGAAATGGCGCCCAGACGAGCAATGAATTCGTCGGTCAGCTTCCCAACGTCCAACCCATCCAACAGGACGCTCCAACGCCCCGCGTCGCCAGATTGGACGTTTTGCTTGCTTTCGGTGCCCTGCTTCCATGCCATTCGACCATATTATGTGCTTTTGCACCGTTTGTGGCATGGAACTCGTTGAGAAACGTGCGACGCATCACGGTGGATCCTTGGCAAGATAAACATCATCCCCACAAACCGGATGGCATGCAGCGACGCACCGGCCCTCCCCTTGAGATCAGGCAGAAAATTCCCATGACCCACACTGGAACACTCGAAGCTGGTGCAACCCGAGAAATCTCCGACAAGGAGGCCACCAAGGTTGCCATTGGTGCCCTCATTGGCACGGCCATGGAGTGGTACGACTTCTTCCTCTTCAGCGCTGCCGCCGCGCTGGTATTCAACATCCAGTTCTTCGACAGCCAGAATGCCACGGCTGCCGCCATGGCAGCCTTCGCCACTTTCGGCGTGGGACTCGTGGCCCGCCCCATCGGCGGAATGATCTTCGGGGTCATGGGCGACAAGATCGGACGCCGCAAGACGCTCATGGTGACCATCGTCGGCATCGGCATCATCACCGGCCTGATCGGCTTGCTGCCCACCTACGCGGCCATCGGCATCGCGGCCCCGATCCTGCTGGTGCTGCTGCGCATCGCCCAGGGCCTGTTCGTCGGCGGCGAATGGTCCGGAGCCATGACCATCGTCGTGGAAAACGCACCCCTGCACCGTCGTGCCCGTTACGCGGCACTGCCGCAGATCGGCTCCCCCATTGGCACGATCCTCTCCTCGGGAGGCTTCTTCCTGATGACCGTGTTCCTGTCCCAGGAAAGCTTCGACGCCTGGGGCTGGCGCATCCCGTTCCTGGCTGCGATCCCGATGCTGCTGGTCGCACTGTACATCCGCAGCCGCCTCGATGAGTCCCCGGTATTCAAGGAATTGATGGAAAATGGCGAGACCGAAAAGGCCCCGATCCGCACCACGCTCAAGGAATCCTGGAAGCACATCATCATCGGCATGGCTGCCGGCATGCTCGGCATCGGCGGTTTCTACCTGGTCACCGCATTCGTGGTCTGGTACGGCGTCAACGTCCTGGAATACGAGCGTTCGCTGATGCTGCTTGGCGGCATCATTGCCGCCCTCGTGGAAATCCCCGTGTTGATCATTGGCGGCCGCCTCGGCGAGCGCTTCGGCTCCTCCAAGGTCATCACCTACGGCGGAATCTTCTCCGCGATCATTGCCTGGCCCGCCTTCATGCTCATCGATTCGGGCAACGACGTGCTGGTCATCGCCGGCATGACCCTGGCCGTCGCGGCGCTCTCGCTGCCCTACGCCGCCTCCGGCACGGTGCTCACCGGGCTGTTCCCGGCCAAGACCCGCTACACCGGCGTCGGCTTCGCGCAGAACACCGCGGGCATGATCTCCGGGTTCATCCCGCTGGCCGCCACCGCCTTGGTCGCCGCCGCGTCCAACCACTGGTGGCCCGCCGCCGCCATGCTCATCTTCCTGTCGCTGTTCACCGCGGTTGCGGGCGTCATCGCCCCGAAGCTCAGCGTCGACCTGCCCGGCTTCAAGCACTAGCGGCCCTCCGGTGTGCACCGCAGGAGCCCCAACTCCTGCGGTGCACACCGGGTGCCTCCCTCTTCTTTTTTACGCTCGACAACAAAGGACCACGACCGCTCATGACCCTGTCAGCCGGCCACCTCATCGTCAAGACCCTCGAAGCCCACGGCGTGGAGCGCATCTATGCGGTTCCGGGTGAAAGCTACCTCGATGTGCTCGACGGGCTTCACGATTCCCCGATCCACACCGTCGTCACCCGGCACGAGGGCGGTGCCGGATTCATGGCCCTGGCGGAGGGCCGGCTCGGCGAGACCCCCGGCATTGCCATGGTCACCCGGGGCCCCGGTGCCGCAAACGCCATGATCGCGATCCACACCGCCTGGCAGGACGCCACCGCGATGGTGCTGTTCGTCGGGCTGATTCCGCTGGCGGACCGCGGACGGGACTCCTTCCAGGAGTTCAGCCTGGAAGGTTGGTTCTCCACCACCGCCAAGGCGGTCTTTGTGCTCGATGACGAGCACCAGGCCGGCGACGTGGTGGCACGGGCCATGCGCCTGGCCTCCACCGGACGCCCCGGACCGGTCGTGGTCGGGCTGCCCGAGGACGTCCTGGTGCGCATGACCTCCTCCCCTGTGCCCGCGGTGCTTCCGTTGCCCGATGCCGTACCAAGTGCCGCCGCCCTTGAATCACTTTCCACCATGCTCGGCCGGGCGATGCAGCCGGCGATCGTTGTGGGCGGGGACGGCTGGGATCCGGCCACCTCGGCAAGGCTTGCCGATTTCGCCGAGGCCGCCCGCGTGCCGGTGCTGGCCGACTGGCGCGCCTATGACGCGATCGACCACGATTCCCCGGCCTACGCGGGCTGGCTGGGCTACGGCCGGGCCGAACGCACCGTGCAGGCGCTGAACGATGCCGACCTGTTGGTCTTCATCGGCTGCACCCGCGGCGATGTGCTCTCCGAGGGCTACCAAGCGGCGCTGGACACCCCGACCATCGTGGTGTCCCCCGACGCCGGGCTGACGGGCCACGCCGGACGCATCGACGCGCACCTGGGCATCGGCCCGGCGCAATTCCTTTCCGCCCTTCCCTCCGGCGACTCGCTGCGTGGCACGCGCGGTCCGGAATGGATGGAGAGGCTGCGCGCCGAACAGCTGGACTTCACGGTCCCCGGGCCAGACGGCGGCACCGGCGTGGACCTGGGCATCGCCTTCGAATCCCTCGAGGCCGCCCTTGATGCCGACCGCATCATCACCTACGGCGCGGGCAACGCCACGCTCTGGGGACACCGCTACCTGTCCCACCACGGCCCGAAGTCCCTGGCCGGACCGCGCAACGGCGCCATGGGGCTTTCGGTTCCGGCCGCCGTGGCCGCAAGCATCATGCACCCGGGCCGCCACGTCGTGGCCATCTGCGGGGACGGGGACTTCTTCATGAACGCCCAGGAACTTGCCGTCTCCTTCGCCCACGGCGGGACCCCGCTCATCGTCGTGGCGGACAACGGGATCTTCGGCACCATCGTGGACCACCAGCAACGGCACTACCCGCAGCGACCCTCGGGCACGGCGATGGAAAACCCGAACTTCGCACAGTGGATCGAATCCTTCGGCGGGCACGGCGAATTCATCGCCACCACCGCGGAATTCGCCCCGGCACTCGAACGGGCCCTGTCCAGCGGCCTGCCGGCGGTGCTGCACCTGAAGACCGACCCGGCCACCATGGGCCCGGGCACCGTCGCGCACGGATCCGTGGCAAGCGGTGCGGAGGCCCACGCATGAGGCTCGATCTGCTGGTGCGCGCCGGCACCATCCTGACCATGGACGAGGCGCGCCCCACGGCCCGCGAGATGGGGATCATCGGCGGGCGCATCGTCGGCTTCGACGAGGAACTGGCCGGATGCACCGCGGAACGCACCGAGGACTTCGGCGAGGCGACCATCACCCCCGGCTTCATCGACGCCCACTGCCACACCACCTGGTGGGGGCTGGGGCTCGCCGCCCTGGACCTCTCCGGGGCCCGCGGACTCGAGGAGCTCTACGCCCTGCTCGAAGCCGAGATGGACCGGCTGGCCGACACCCCCGTCGTGTGGCTCAACGGCACCGGCTTCAACCACAAGAACCACGGCGGCTTGTTCCCGGACATCGTGCGGCTCGATGCGATCACCGGGGACCGCCCGATGTACCTGCGCCACGTCTCGGGGCACGCCTCGATCACCAACACCGCCACCCTCGCCCTGGCCGGGGCCCTGGAACCGGGCTTCGCCGACCCCGTGGGCGGCGCCGTGGTGCGCGACGCGCAGGGTGCCCCCACCGGGCTGGTCGAGGAATCGGCCCAGGGGATCATCCAGAAGATGCTGCTGCCCTACTCGGTGGAGCAGATCGCCGGGGCCCTGGACGCCGCGACCGCCCGCTACGCCGCCGAGGGCATCACCTCCTTCACCGAGGCCGGCATCGGCGGCGGCTGGATCGGCCACTCCCCCGTGGAGGTCACCGCCTACCAAAGGGCGCTGGCCGCCGGGAAGCTGCACGCCCGCGCCCAGCTGATGCCGACGCTCGACGCGCTGCGCGAGCAGGAATCCCACCCCTCCGATGCCCACGGCACCGGCACCGGGATGGGACTGGACCTGGGCATCACGGCAGGGTTCGGCAACGAGCACCTTTCGCTGGGCCCGGTGAAGGTGTTCATGGACGGCTCGCTGCTGGGCGCCACCGCCGCGGTGACCGAGGACTATTGCGGGCACCTGCACAACACCGGCTACCTGCTCGACGACGCGCAGGCGTACCGGGACCGGATCGCCGCCACCTACCGCTCCGGCTGGCCCGTGGCGCTGCACGCCATCGGGGACGCGGCCATCGACCTGGCCATCGAGATCATCTCCGGGCTGCAGGAAAAGCACGGCCGCAACGCGCTGCCCAACCGCATCGAGCACTTCGGCATCGCCCGCCCCGACCAGGTCGCGGCGGTGGCCAGGCACGGCATCGCGGTGACCCCGCAGGCCTCCTTCATCGGCCCGCTCGGCGACCAGTTCGCCAAGCTCGTGGGTCCAGAGCGCGAGGGCTGGCTCTACCGGGGCCAATCGTTGCTGGCCGCCGGGGTCCTGGCCGCCGGCAGCTCGGACTTGCCGGTGGCCGACAACAACGTGCGCCGGGCCATGGCCTCGGCCGTGGACCGCAGGACCGAGAACGGCACGGTGCTCGGCGGTGCGGCGGAATGCCTGAGCCCGCTTGAGGCGCTGCGCCTCTACACCATCAACGCCGCCCAGGCCACCGGCCTGTTCGCCGACCGCGGGTCCCTGGCCC
Source organism: Arthrobacter sp. C2 (assembly GCA_024207135.1). GTDB lineage: Bacteria > Actinomycetota > Actinomycetes > Actinomycetales > Micrococcaceae > Paeniglutamicibacter. The sequence goes on from CP042428.1 coordinate 2,180,598, forward strand.
GAGGCAAGCTCGCCGATTTCGTGGTGCTCTCCGAGTCCCCGCTGCACGCCGACGACATTGCCGCGCTCGAGATCCTGGGCACCTTCGTCGGCGGCAGGTCCAGCTACTCACGCTCCGCCGCCGCGGTTCCCGCCACCGCCTGATCCCCGCCCCCACCACCTTGCAGGAGAGACCATGACCCCCGACCACAACCCCTTCCTTGCCGACTTCACCTCGATGAGCAGCCACGGCGCCACCGCCGGCGGCGGCGTGGACCGCCAGGCCGCCACCGTGGCCGACGGGCAGACCCGCAACTGGTTCCGCGGACTGGTGGAGGGCCACGGCTTCACCGTGCGCTACGACGCCGTCGGCAACCAGTATTCGATGCTCGAGCTGGTTCCCGGCGCCCCGTGGATCGCCGTGGGATCGCACCTGGATTCCCAGCCGCTGGGCGGCCGCTTCGACGGCGCCTACGGCGTGCTGGCCGGGGCGCATGCGGCCCTGCGCGTGAGGGAATCCCTGGACGGGGACCCCGGCACCGCCAGGTTCAACATCGTGGTCATCAACTGGTTCAACGAGGAGGGCTGCAGGTTCAAGCCCTCGATGATGGGCAGCTCCGTGTACACCGGCAAGCTGCCCGCCAACCAGGTGCTGGAAACCACCGACCCGGCCGGCACCACGGTGCGCGAGGCGCTCGAGGCCATCGGGACCATCGGCGACTTCGAGCTGCCCGTGGCCGCCTACGTGGAGATCCACATCGAGCAGGGCCGCTCCCTGGAGGACCGGGACCTCACCATCGGCCTGGTCGAGTCGACCTGGGGCGCGAACAAGTACGAGTTCACGGTGCACGGCGACCAGGCGCACACCGGCGCCACGGTCATCGCCGACCGCCGGGACGCGCTGCTGGGTGCCTCCGCGCTGGTGGTGGCCGCCCGCGAGATCGCCCTGGAGCACTCCACCGATGAGCACATGGTCATCACCTCCTGCGGCGAGTTCACCGTCTTCCCCAACTCCCCGGTGGTGGTGGCAAGCCGCGTGAACCTGCTGGTGGACGTGCGCTCCACGGATCCCGACGTGCTGGCCGCCGCGGATGCGGACCTGCACGCCCGCATCGCGAAGATCGAGCAGCTGGCCAACGTGCGGATCGAGCGCGGCAAGGAGCACGCCTGGGGCGCCAAGGCCTATGACCAGGCCGGGCTGGAGCTGGCGGCGCGGGCCGCCGGGTCGCTGGGCCTGAGCCACGGGGTGGTGCGCACCCTGGCGGGCCACGACTCGACGAACATGAAGGACATCGTCCCGACCATCATGCTCTTCGTGCCCAGCGTCGAGGGCATCAGCCACAACGAGCGCGAGCTGACCAGTGACGCGGACATGCTTGCCGGCGTGGACCTGCTCTCCGAGGTGCTGGCGCGCGTGGTGCGCGGCGAGTTCATCTCGCCCTCCGGGAGCGTGGAGGAACGCGCCGGGGAGTCATCCCTGGTGTCCTAGGAGCGACCGGCCGGCAGGGTTTCCAGCAGCTGCGCCAGCGTCATCGGCGGCACCCCGGTGATCGCCTCGATGTCCCCGCTGACCCGTTCCATGGCCCCGGAGGCAATCGAAAGGTAGGTGGACACCCAGGCATCCACCTGCCATCTCGGGGCCCGGTACGGTTCCCTCGAGGCGTAGGCCTCCTCGACGTTCTCGTCCACGTAGCTGACCGGTTCCCCGCGGGCCTCACCGAGCTGTCGGGCAACCTCGGTGAGCGACAGCGCCTCGGGGCCGGTCAACTCGTAGGTTGCCCCGGCATGGCGTTCCGGATCCTGCAGGATCGCCACGGCGGTGCGCGCGATGTCGTGCTGGGCCACCACCGCGACCCTGCCCGAACCTGCGGGCCCCCGGATGGCCCCGTCGGCTCCCACGAGCCCGGGCAGGAAGTCTGCGTAGAGGTTGTCGCGCAGGAAGGTGAAGTCCAGGCCCGAGGCCCGGATGTATTCCTCGGTGGCGAAGTGGTCCCGGGCCAGGGTGAACACCGCGTCCTGGGCGGCCCCGACAAACGAGACATACACCAGGTGGCGGACCCCGGCCTCGAGGGCCGCATCCACGAAGTCGCAATGCTGCTCCAGGCGCTCCAGCGATTCGGAGGCCGAGACCATGAACACCGTTTCGGCCCCGGCCAGCGCCGTGCGCGTGGCGGAGGTGTTCTCGTACGCCGCCTGCAACACCGTGGCGCCGTCCACTGGCGGTGCCTTGCGCGGGGTCCTGGCCAGCAGGCGCTGCTTCACGCCGGCCGCGGAAAGCCCGGCAGCAACCCGGCTGCCAAGGCTTCCAGTGGACCCGGTGACGGCCAGCGGCGGGGGAACGATGATCATGCCTCCATTCCACCACTGAATCGGCCCCCGGGTACAGCAAGCCAAGAACCGTGTCCCCATCTGGGCAAAAAGACCGCGAATCCCATGGATTTTCGGGCCCGGCAGGACGATGCTTAGGGCATGAAAGAGTTGAACCACAGCGCCGTGTATGTCGAAGCAACACGGACGGACATCCACGACATCGTCCGCACCCTGGTCGATGCCATCGGCGCGCCCGCGGTGCAGCAGCTGGCCGGCACCCATGACGCCACCGCACCGCACCGCTGGGCCCACCCGGACAGCACGGAACCGGACACCATGACGGAGCAGCGGCTGCGCCTGGGCTACCGGGTCTGGCTGACCCTGCAGTCGCTGGAGGACCCGCAGGCGGCCGTCGACTGGCTGATGTCCCCGAACCGGGCGCTGGACGAGGAGCGGCCCATGGACTTCATTGCGCGCCTGCATGCCCAGCAGGTCGTGAACACCGCCGAGTCGCTGGTCACCCACGAGGATCGCCGCTAGCGCAGCGCGGCGTCGAACCAGCCGGTGATGGTTGCCGGGTGGGTGATCGCGGTGCCGACGACCACGGCAAACGCCCCGGCGTCCAGGGCCGCGCGGGCCTGGGCCGGGGTGTGGATGCGGCCCTCGGCGACCAGCGGCACCGACAGGCCCGCGGCGGCGATCGCCTCCAGCAGTTCCAGGTCCGGGCCCTGGGTCTTGGGCCGTTCCCCGGAGTAGCCCGCCAGCGTGGTCCCGACCAGGTCCGCCCCGGCCTCGGCCGCTGCCAGTGCGTCTGCCAGCGACCCGCAGTCCGCCATGACCAGGGCGTGGGACTCGGCGTGGACCAGCTCGATGGTCTGCTGCAGCGACAATCCGTCCGGGCGCCCGCGGCGGGTGCCGTCCAGGGCGACGATGTGCGCCCCGGCATGGGCCACGGCCAGCGCGTGGCGGGCCGTGGGGGTGATGAACACGCCATCGTGCCCGTCCTTCCAGAGCCCGATCACCGGAACCTCCACGGCGCTGCGGGTGAATTGCACGTCCGCGATGCCCTGGACGCGGATGGCCGCCGCTCCCCCGATGACGGCGGAGGCGGCGACCTGCGCCATGGTGGTGGGGGTGCGCATGGGTTCGCCCGGGTAGGCCTGCGCGGAGACGATCAACCGGCCGCGCAGGGCCTCGAGGTCGGCGGGGGTCAAGAGCATGGATTTTCCTTCGAATCGGTCGGGGCCAGGAAGAGGCCGGCGGCGCCGATCAGCGCCGCGTCGTTGCCCAGGGCCGCGGGAAGCAGTTCCAGGTGCGCCAGCGGGTCGATGGCCTCGGCGGCGAAGCCCTCCCGCACACCATCCCACCACAGGGTTCCGGCCCCGCTCATGCCCCCGGAGAGCACGATGGCCTCCGGGTCCAGGATGTTGGCCAGCGAACCGGCGGCGATCCCGGCGGCCAGCGCCCCGGTGCGCAGCGCCTGGCGGGCCAACGCATCCCCCGCATAGGCACGGGCGGTCAGCTCGCGGGTGTCGGGAACGGACGGATCCCCGCCCAGGCGCAGGTAGTTCCGGTGGATGCCGGGGCCCGCGGCGATGGCCTCCAGGTGGCCGGTGCGCCCGCAGGAGCAGGGCACGGACGTGGCCAGCGGGGAGGCGAAGTGCCCCATGTGCCCGCCGACGTGGTGCGCGCCGGTCTGCGGCACCCCGTGCAGCAGGTGCGAGCCGCCCACCCCGGTGCCCACGGCCAGCAGCAGCACGTTGGCCCGGCCCGCGGCGGCGCCGCACCAGGCCTCGCCCAGTCCGTGGGCGTGCACGTCGTTGACCGCGCGCACGGGCAGGTTGGTGCGGGTGTACAGTTCGGCGGCCAGGTCGGTGCCGGCCCAGCGGGCAATGGTGTCGGTGGCCGAGAGCACCCGGGCGGTTCCCGGGTCGATGACCCCGGCCGCGCCCAGCCCCAGGCCGATCGGGTGCAGGTTCGCCGCGGCTTCGGTGGCCGAGAGCTCGGCAACCAGCGCGGCCACGGTGTCGAGCACGGCGCGGGCCCCGGCGGTGGCGGGAGTCGGGGCCGAGGCGGTGGCCAGGACGGTGCCGGCGGCGTCAACCAGGCCGGCGGCGATCTTGGTGCCGCCCAGGTCGATGCCGAACGCGGCGGTGCGCCCCGGATTCCCGGGGCGCACCAATGCTGTTGCGTTGTCCATGGACGTCTAGAGCAGGCCGGTCTCGGCGAGGATCGCGGTGATCGCGGCGGCCTCGGAGTCGTTCAGGTCCACCATCGGGACGCTCATCTTGTTGCAGCCGATGATCCCCTGGGCGACCAGTGCGGTCTTGAAGGCGCCCAGGCCCGCGGCGCCGCCGGAGACGCGTGCCGAGTCCGGGGTGTAGACGATGTCGAAGACGCGGGCCAGGCGGTCCTGCTCCTTGGCGGCGGTGGCGAAGTCGCCGGCCACCGCGGCGTCGAAGAGGCGGCGGTAGCCGGCCGGGTCGACGTTGCCCAGGCCCGGGACCACGCCGTGGGCGCCGCCCAGCAGCGCACCGTCGACGACGACCTCGTGCCCGGTGAACACGGAAAAGCCCTCGATGTCCTTGGTGGCCAGCAGCAGCTGGCGGAAGGAGACATCATCGCCCGAGGAGTCCTTGACCCCGACGATGACCCCGTCGGTGGCCAGCGCCACGGCGGTGGCCACCGACAGCTTGACGTGGGTGCGCACCGGCACGTCGTAGGCGAAGATGTCCACGCCCAGCGCGGCGTGGATGGCGCGGAAGTGCGCCTCGACCTCTGCGGCGTTGGACAGCGCGTAGTACGGGGTGGTCACGACCAGGGCGTCGGCGCCGAGGTCGACCATCTTGCGGCCTTCCTCGATGACGCGGTTGGTGGTCTGCTCGTTGGCGCCCACGACCAGCGGGACGCGTCCGGCGTTGGCGGCGGCGATGGTGGTGACCACGAGCTCGCGCTCGGTGTTGGTCAGGTACGGGACCTCGCCGGAGGAACCGAGCACGAACAGGCCGGTGACCCCTCCGGAAATGAGGTGTTCGACGACAGCCCGCAGGCCCGCCACATCGATGGCCCCCTCCGCGGTGCGCGGGGTCACGACCGGGGGGATGACGCCGGAGTACTTGGGGTTGTTAGCGAATGCCACGAGAAAATCTTTCTTTAGGGGGTGGTGCTTGGGGTGGGGAAGGTGGCGGGCGGGGGCGCGGATGTGTGGTGCCGCGTTCCCCGCCCGCCAGGTCTAGAGCTGCAGCAGCGTGGGGGCCGCGCCGAGCAGCGTGCGGGTGTAGGGGTCGGTCGGGTTCTCGAAGACCTGGGCCGCGGTGCCGGATTCGACGATCTTGCCCGCGTTCATCACGCAGATCCGGTCCGAGATGTAGCGCACGGTCTGGATGTCGTGGGAGATGAACACCATGCCGAGGTTCAGCGTGGCCTTCAGGTCGGTGAGCAGGTTCAGCACCTGGGCGCGCACCGAGACATCCAGCGCGCTGGTCGGCTCGTCGGCGACGATGATATCCGGGTCCAGGGCCAGGGCGCGGGCGATGGCCACGCGCTGGCGCTGGCCGCCGGAGACCTGGTTGGGCATCGCCGAGGCCGCCGAGGCCGGCAGCCCGACCACCGAGAGCAGGTCCGCGACCTTGGCCGCTCGGCTGGCGGGGGTGCCGATGCCGTGGATCTTCAGCGGGTCGGTGAGGATGTCGGAGATGCTCATGCGCGGGTTCAGCGCGGTGGAGGGGTCCTGGAAGACCACGGCCACCGAGCGGCCGAATTCCTTGCGGCCCGCGGCGTTGCGCTTGGCCGCGTCCTTGCCGCGGAAGAGCACCTGGCCGCTGGTCGGTTCCTGCAGGCCCACCAGCACCGAGGCGAGGGTGGACTTGCCGCAGCCGGATTCCCCCACGATGCCCACGGTTTCCCCGCGCGAGACGGAGAAGTCGACCCCGTTGACCGCCTTGACGATGTTCGGCCTGAAGAGCTTGCCGCCGCGGGCCCGGTGGTGCACGTGGATGTCGCGCAGCTGGACGACGGGGGTGCTGGATGCGTTGCTCATCGCGATACTCCTGGGGAAACTGGTTCGTGGCTGGCCCAGAAGTGTTCCGGGTGCTCCCCGGCCGGGACGAAGTCGGTGGGACGGTTCGGATCCGCCGCGGCCCGCTGGGAGCGTTCGGCGAACCGGTCCCCCGGCGCGAACGAGTACGGGGAGGGCACCGTGCCGGGGATCTGGTGCAGGCGGGCGGCGCCGGATTCGATCGAGAGCACCGCGCCCAGCAGGCCCTGGGTGTACTCGTGCGCCGGGGCGGCGAGCACCGCCGGGACCGGGCCGGATTCGACGACCTGCCCGGCGTACATCACCGTCACACGGTGCGCCAGCGAGGCGACCAGTGCCAGGTCGTGGCTGACAAAGACCATCGCGAAGCCCAGGGTTTCGCGCAGCTCGTTGAGCAGGTCCACGACCTGCTTCTGCACCGTGACATCCAGCGCGGTGGTCGGCTCGTCGCAGACCACGAGCTTGGGCTTGCGGCTCAAGGCCATGGCGATGAGCACGCGCTGGCGCTGCCCGCCGGAAAGCTCGTGCGGGTAGGAGCGCAGCGTGCGCACCGGGTCGAGCTTGACCAGGCGCAGCAGTTCGGCGGGGCTGGTGCGCCCGCCGCGCTTGGTGAGCTGGCGCAGCTGGTCTCCGACCAGCATCGAGGGGTTCAGCGAGGACAGCGCATCCTGGTAGACCATCGCGATCTGCTCGCCGCGCAGTCCCTTGTAGACCTTGTCGTCCCCGGCGATGTGGTTTCCGTCGGGACCGGCGGGCAGCAGTTCCTTGTCCCCGAACTTGATGGAGCCGGTGACCACGGCGGTGTCCGGCAGCAGGCCCATGATGGCCAGCGAGGTGATCGACTTGCCGCAGCCTGATTCCCCGACCAGCGCCATGGTCTCGCCCTCGCGGACGGTGAAGGAGACGTTGTCCACGATCCGGGTCTCGCCGAAGCGGGCCGGGAAGCGGATCGAGAGGTCCCTGACCTCCAGGATGGTCTTCGGCTCCCCGGTCGAGGAATCGAGCACCAGGCGGTCGGTGCGCCTGGCCTCGGTGGCCGCGAGCAGCTCGAGCTCGGCGCGCAGGCGGGCCAGCGCGGCGGTGTCGACGGCCGGCTTGGCGGCCTTGGCCGCGGCCCGCTCCGAGGTGGAGGCCGACTTCCGGGTGGACTTGGGGTTCACCAGCGCGTCGGTCATGCCCTCGGCCAGGATGTTCAGCGCCAGCACCGTGAGCAGGATGGTCACGCCGGCGAAGGTGGTGGCCCACCAGGCGCCGTTGAGCACCAGGGTGCGGCCGTAGGAGATCACGTTGCCCCAGCTGGGCGCTGGGTCCTGGATGCCCGCGCCCAGGAAGGACAGCGAGGCCTCGAGGATGATGGCGTCGGCGACCATGATGGTGGCGAAGACCAGCACCGGGGCGGCGCAGTTGCGCAGCACGTGGGTGCCCAGGATGTAGAAGCGGCCGGCGCCGATGACGCGTTCGGCGCGCACGTAGTCCTCGCCCCATTGGGCCAGCACGTTGGCGCGGACCACGCGGGCGATCTGCGGGGTGTAGATGATCGCGATCGACAGGATGATCACCGGCAGCGAGTTGCCCAGCGAGGCCAGCAGCGCGGCGGCCAGGGCGATGCCCGGGAAGGCCATGAGCATGTCCATGATGCGCATGATGGTCTCGTTGGCCCACTTGGCGCTGGTGGCGGCAAGCGCGCCGAGCAGCCCGCCCATCACCAGGGCCAGGGCTACCGAACCAAGGCCGACCAGCAGCGAAGCCTGGGCGCCGAAGAGCAGGCGCGAAAGGATGTCGCGGCCCAGCCGGTCGGTGCCGAAGGGGTTTTCGCCGCTGGGGCCCTGGGCGGGGATGCCGGAGGCGAGCGGGTCCTGCGGGGCCAGCATGGGTGCCAGGAGCGCCGCGAGGGCGACCAGCACCAGGAAGGCCAGGGAAATCTTGGAGCCCAGCGGCAGCGCGGTGAAGCGCGTGCCGCCGGCGCTCAGGCGGGAAACAAGTCCGTTGCGGGGGGCGAGGAGAGCCATGAAGTTACACCGTCCTGATGCGCGGGTTGATGAGCAGGTAGAGCAGGTCCACGGCGATGTTGACCAGCACGAAGGTGACCGCGATGGCCAGCACCACGCCCTGGACCAGGTTCACGTCGGAGTTGGTGATGCCGTTCATGATCAGCTGGCCCATGCCGGGCAGCGAGAAGATCATCTCGATCACCACGGCGCCGCCGAGCAGGTACCCGATGCGCAGGCCCAGCACGGTGACCGGGGTGACCAGCGCGTTGCGCAGCACGTTGCGGGTCAGCACCTCGCCGCGGGGCACGCCGTTGCCGATGGCCGTGCGGACGTAGTCCTTGTCCAGTTCCTCGACCATCGAGGTGCGCACCACGCGGATCAGCGAGGCGGAGACCGGGATGGCCAGTGCGAGTGCGGGAAGGGTCATGTGGGCCAGCCAGCCGCCGAGCCCGGTGCCCGCGGCGGCCGCGCCGCCGGAGGGGAAGAGCGGGTTGGCGCCCAGGGCGAGCCACTGGATCAGCAGGATGCCCAGCCAGAAGGACGGGGTGGCGATCGCGGCAATCGAGAAGACGCGGACCAGCTGGTCGGGCCAGCGGTCCCGGTAGAGGGCGCCGAGCACGCCGAAGAGAAGGGAAAGAACCACGGCGATCACCACGCCGAAGAAGGTCAGCTGCAGGGTCAGCGGGAACGCGTTGGCGATCATTTCGCCGACCGGGCGGGCCGGCGGGGTGGTGGTGCCGAAGTCCAGCCGGATCAGCCGGGCCAGGAAGGAGACGTACTGGATGACCAGCGGGTCGTTGAGCCCGCGCTCCTCGCGGTAGGCGTCCTTGGCCGCCGCGCTGGCGCCTTCGCCCAGGGCGGAGGTGGCCTCGTCACCGGGTGCAAGTTTAAGGATGATGAAGACCAGGAAGGTGACTCCCAGGATCATCAGGGGCAGGGCGGCGAGGCGGCGTAGCAGCAGCCGTAGGAGGGTTCCCACGCAAGAACTCCGATGGGTAGGCAATGAGTTGGCAAGGGGTGTTGCAGGAGGGGGGCGGTTGCGCCGCCGACTTGGGAGAATCGGCGGCGCAACCGGAACAATCGAGGGCTAGGCCTTGGGGGCCACGCCGACGAAGGAGATGCCGGTGGTCGGAAGCGGCTTGAAGCCCTCGAGCTTCTTCTCGTCCCAGGCGGTCGGCAGCTGGCGGTGCAGCACCGGGTACAGCGGAACCTGGTCGGAGAGCAGGTTGATGGCTTCGGTCCAGGCCTTGACGGCACCGGCCTCGTCCTTGGACTTCACTGCCGCATCGAGCATGCCCTGCAGCGCCTTGTATTCGGCGGCCTTGGACCAGCGGAAGCGGTTGGTCGGCCAGACATCGCCGCGGTAGAACCAGCTCAGCAGCAGATCCAGGTCGTTGCCGAAGACCGAGGGGTCGCCCGGGGCGGCCACGATGGTGAACTTCCCGGTGTCGACGCGCTCGGTGTACAGGGCACCGGACTGCAGGTTCTGCATGGTGACCTTGACGCCCGGGAGCTTGTTCCAGGATTCGAGCAGCAGCGGGGCGATGTCCTTGACCCAGGAGGTGTCGGTGGTCAGCAACTCGATCTCGAGGTTGGTGACGCCGGCTTCCTTGAACAGGGCCTCGGCCTTGGCGCCGTCGTAGCCGTAGACGTTGGCGGCCTTGACGTACTGCGGGTGGGTTTCCTGCACGTAGGAGGTGGCCGGCTTGGCGTTGCCCAGCAATGCGCGGTCGATGATGGTCTGCGTGTCGGTGGCGTAGTGGAATGCCTGGCGCACGCGCTTGTCGGCGAACGGGCCGGACTCGCAGTTGAACATCAGGAAGAGCAGGCCGAAGGACTGCACGGATTCGACATTCATCTTGGACTTGAGGCGGTCGACGTCCAGGTACGGGACGTCCTCGATGGCTGCGACGCGGCCGGATTCGGCAGCGGTGACGCGGGCTGCGGCGTCCGAGAGCAGGTACCAGGTCATGGTGTCCGCCTTGGCCGCGTAGGCGCCGTTGTAGTCGGCGAATTTCTCGAAGACGATCTTGTCGTCCTTGGTGGCGGAGACCAGCTTGTACGGGCCCGAGCCGACCGGGGCTGCGTCGAATGCCGCCTGGTCCGCGGAGGCAACCTTCTTCGGGACGATCTTGACCACGGAGATGCGGGTGGCGAAGAGCGGGAAGGCGTAGTTCAGGGTGAACACGACGGTGTCTTCGCCCTTGGCCTTGACGGACTTGATGAACGGGACGAACTGTGCGAACAGCGAGGCGTTCTTGGTGTCGGTGACTCGATCGAAGGAGTAGACGACGTCCTCCACGGTGACCGGGTCGCCGTTGTGGAACTTGGCGCCGGAGCGAAGCTTGACTTCCCAGCTGGTGTCGGTCAGCTGCTTCGGGTCGGCGGCGGCCAGCGCCAGGTACGGCTCGCGGGTTGCCGGGTGCAGGTCGACTAGCCCCTCGAAGATGTGCATGTTGGCGGCGAACGGGGTGGCGCCGGAGGAAGTCATCGGGTCGAAACCGGTGGACAGGGCGTAGGAAATGCCGGCTTCCAGGTGGGTGGCGGCACCCGTGGCGGCGGCGCTGCCGCCGGTTGCGGTCCCTGGGCTCGAGCAGGCCGCAACCGTTGCCGAGAAGGCAGCTGCTGCACCAAGCATGCCGGTCATCTTGAGAAATTCACGACGGCCACGGGGCTTGCTGGCCAAATCCTTGATGGTCATATCTAATCTCTTTCATTTCCAAGACGGTGAAAGTCGGACGTAGGACGTCCTATGCTGTGAGATAGACTGTAAGCGCCATCACCACCACACGTCAACCGCGTCACATTGGAAACCTTGCATCATCATTGATTCAGCAGGGAATCTTCACCGCCCATCCGAAAGGGGAATCAGCCGCTCATGATCGTCTCGCGACCACCTCGTCTCGATGCCCACGCCAGGCTGCGTGCGCTCACCTCCGACATCACCGACCTGATCCTGGACCGCGGCCTATTGCCGGGAGATGCCATGCCCACCGAGCAGGAGCTCATGGCGGAACTGGGCGTGGGGCGCAACACCCTGCGCGAGGCCATCAAGGTCCTGCAGGCCCTGGGCGTGGTGGAAATCCGCCACGGCTTCGGCATGTTCGTGGCCGAGGAGAACCTCGTGGCCCTGTCCGACTCGCTGACCTTCCGCGGGCAGATGTCGCTGCGCCACAAGGGGCACGAGGCCAATGAGCTCGTGGACGTGCGCCAGGCGCTCGAGGCCGGGCTCGTGGGGACGGCCATGTCGGCGATCACCGAGCACCACCTGGCCGAACTCGAAGCCACCGTGGTGGACATGGAGCGGCTCGCAGCCGAAGGCCACAGCTTCATCGACGCCGACAGGAATTTCCACCGGATCCTGTTCGAGCCGCTGAACAACCAACTGCTGAGCAACCTCCTGGGCGTCTTCTGGGATGTGTACCGCACCATCCACCAGAGCATCGATGCCAAGGACAGCACCCGCGCGCATCTTGCCGAAACCGCGCATTCGCACCGCGAACTTTTCGAGGCAGTGAAGTCCGGCGACAAGCCGCTGGCCAGCTCGCTGCTCGCCTGCCACTTCGACGGGATCCGCGGCCAGCTCGCGGACTTCAACGCCCCGGCCGGCTAGCCCCAGAGGTGCGGCGCCGGCCTTCGGGCGCCGGGCAACGCGGTGTCCTCGCGCCAGCGCGCCACCCAATCGGGCAGCACCAGGTCCGCTGGAACTTCCAGCCCCACCGCGGCGAGGATCTCTTCGTTGGACACCGGGCCCTTCCTGGAGAGCAACCGGGTGGCCATCGTTGCGTGCACGTAGATCTCACCGTCCGCGACCATCCGCTGCTCAAAGTAGATGCACTTGTCGTCCATGCCCAGGATGCGGGTTTCCTGCGTGAACTTCTGGTTGAAGATCACGGACTTGCGGAAGGAAATGGTCTCGGCCTGGACCACCGGGGTCCACTTGTTCTTCTTCATCACGTTCCACACCCCGGCGCGGACCATGAGATCGAACCGGCCAAGGTCGAAGAGCGAGAAGTACATGCCGTTGTTGATGTGTCCGGCCACGTCGATGTCGGTGAGCAGCGCCCGCATCGGCACCGACGAGGTGTCGAACATGGACAGCTTGGGGCGCTTGCCGGCAGTGGCAAGCAGGATCAGGAGGCGAAAGAGAGCATGCATGAACCCCATCCTACTCATGGGTAACTTACCTGTCGCCCATTTTGTCGCGCGCTAGTGATTGACTTATATCAATGAGTTGATTCAAGATGGAACCCGGACACCACCGTGCTTCCGGACATCGCATCCATCTTCAGGACCCCCACCATGGCCCCGCGCGCGCTTCGACCCTTCGCCCATCGCGATTACCGCATCCTGCTCATTGCCATGGCCATCAGCGTCTTTGCCCATGGAATGTGGGCCGTGGCCATGGTCTACCAGGTCAAGCACCTGGGCGGCGGCCCGGCCCAGCTTTCGGTGGTGGCCACCGCAACCTCGCTCGGCCTGCTTGGCTTCGTGCTCATTGGCGGCATCACCGCGGACCGGGTCAGCTGCCGGAAAATCATAATCGCCGTCGAGGCCGTCTCGCTAACGGTGATGAGCACCCTGTCGGTCCTGGCACTCACCGGTTCCATCCAGCTCTGGCACCTCGCCGTGGCAGGTTTCATCCAGGGCGCCGGTGCCGCATTCTTCTTTCCCGCATACTCGGCGCTGCTTCCCAGGATCCTGCCGGCCGAGGACCTGTTGGCCGCAAACGGCATGGAGGGAATGTTTCGCCCGGTGCTGCAGCAGGCCGCGGGTCCCGCCATCGCCGGCGTGCTCGTCGCATCCTTTGCGCCCTCGATGGCGATAGTCGGGATTGCCGCCTGCCACCTGGTGGCCTTCGTGGTGTTGAACCTTCTTGGCCACCACCGCGCCTACGACGCGCACCTGGAACCCGACCAGAAGCGCCCCAGCGTCCTGGCCGACCTCCGCGAGGCGGTCAGCTACACGCTGGGCACCCCGTGGCTGCTGTGGACCCTGTTGTTTGCCGTTGTCGCCGTGCTCAGTTTCATTGGCCCGATCGAGGTTCTGCTGCCCTTCGTCGTGGAGGACCAGCTCAACGGCAACGCAAAGACCTTCGGCTTCATGCTGGCGGCTTTCGGCATCGGCAGTGCGCTGGGCTCGATGGTCACCGCATCGCTTCCCTTGCCGCGGCGCTATCTGACCTTCATGATGGCGTTCTGGGCCTTTGGCACGATCCCCCTGGCGTTCATCGGGTTGACCCGATCCCCATGGCAGCTGGCCGCACTATTGGTCGTCGTGGGAATCACCGGAGGACTCGGGCAGGTCATCTGGGGAACGCTGTTGCAGCGCCGGGTGCCGACCCACATGCTCGGGCGGGTGTCCTCATTGGACTTCTTCGTCTCGCTGGCTCTCATGCCCGTGTCGATGGCGCTTGCCGGCCCGCTGGGTGCAATCATGCCGCTGTGGATCATCTTCGTGGTGGCGGGTGTGGCTTCACCGGTGATCGGCGTCCTGGCTTGGTTTGCAGGGCGAATGTACCGGGACGAGATCGATCATCCGCTCGACCGGGTGGATGCTCCGCAGCAGGCCGACGCCTGAGTTGTCCCGGGCCATGTTCCGCAACATGGCCCAGGACACCAAACGGCCCCGGATGGTGTGCCTGTGGAAAACCTCTCCCAAACATTTGGCAACGGGGTTAGGATGTCTGCTAATTGACTCCAACCGAATCGTAGGCCGTTGGCATGTTTGCGAAATTCAAAAAGGTCATGCTCGTATTCTGCTCCGGCGCGCTCGTGCTCACTGCGGCGGGATGCGGCGGAAGCGCCGAACCGCTCGAGCCAACCAAGTCGCCTCCGACGCCTGAAGCAACCGCAACGAGTTCCCCTCCGACGCCATCGCCGACCCCCAGCGCGAAGCCAACTCCCACACCGGTTGCGGGAAGTTCCAAAGGCCCCGCAAAGAACTGGCCGATTCCGGAGATGCCCGAGGCTGCGAAGAAAAAGAACGAGGCTGGGATCAAGGCTTTTGCCGAGTACTACTACGAACTCGTTGAGTACACGATCCAAACGAACGACACGAAACCAATCAAACAGGTGACAGAACGTACCTGTGTCGAATGTGCCAGCGGTTTCATTGATCCGTTCGACAACAACAGGAAGGCAGGATCGTGGCTGGCTGGTGCGGACTTTGAAATCACCGTCACCAAAAGCATCCTGCAGCCCAAGAACGGAGTAGTGCTCTACACATCCACCCAAAGCGAAATGGTGGCGTACATGAGCGACGGGACAAGACAAGGAGTTTTCCCTGCGAGCGACAAGCCATTTCCGGCCACCATGCTCCTCAGCTGGGATGACGGATGGTCGGTGGAGACTCTCGAATACCTAGACGTGAAATGACATGTCCGGCCGCATCTGCAGCAGAACACTTGTTGCTGTTCTCTCGTTGTTGATCGCATGCATTGCCCTTGCAGCACCGGCGAATGCGCAAACAGGATGCGTTGAATACACGAAGGTGGGCGGTCGTCACATGACCATCGAAGTGACGTGTCCACCGAAAAATGTTGAGAACTCCAGCAATTTCGCCCACCTCCCAGGGAAATCAAAGACCGTTTCAAACGGACCTAAGCTTCGATACGACGTGGAATACTTCAGCGAATGCACCCCGGATCTCACTCTGGCTCGAGGCTGCAACGCAATCTCTGATCCAACTTGCCCGGGTGGCGGCTATCGAATCGTGCGGACCATTCGGGCAGTCAACGGTCCTCGAGCTGGCCAAGTAGTTTCCGTTACGCAATACTGCCAAGTTGAACCGCCGACCACCATCCCGGGCGCGGAAGACGACATCGCAAAGGTTGGCCTCAGCGACTTCCGAAGGCTGCCGATCTTGGCTTCGACCATTGTCAGCCAGCCCGAGAACTTCTCGCTGCGCAACGGACACGCTCACATGTATGCGGAGTCCGAACCCCAGGACTTCAACATCACCCTGTACGACCAGGACATCCGGGTGCGGGCGATCCCCGTTTCATACCTGTGGACCTACGGCGACGGAACCTCCCGGACGCTCGCATTCCCCGGCGGCCCCGTGGCCGAGCGCGGCTTCGACGAGGCCACCAGCACCAGCCACGTCTACCAGGACACCGGCGACTTCAGGGTCGGCCTGACCACCCGGTTCCGCGGTGAATACTCGACCGAGGGCGGCCCCTGGACCCCGATCCCGGGCGTCGCCAACGTGCCCAGCGAACAGGTCACGATGAGCGTGTGGCGGACCAGGAAGATCCTGGTCGCCGAAAACTGCACCCGGAACCCCCACGCACCGGGCTGCGCTTCCCTGTTCGACAAGTAGCTACGCTGAGGACTCCCGCGATTTCTGCGCAACGGACAACGGGCTGCACATTCCCGTTACAGGTAGGGCCGGGTAATGAACTCGATGTAGTGCCCCGCCGGGTCCAGGAGATACACCCCGTGCCCACCATGCTCGGTGTTCGTCTGGCCCGGGCGGGTTCGCTGCGGATCGGCCCAATGCTCGATCCCGCGTTCCTGGATGCGCGCGTAGGTGCGCTCAAAGTGCTCGTCATCGACGAGAAACGCGTAGTGCTGGGGCGGGAAGTCGATGGGCGGTTCGGCGAACTGCAGCATGACCCCGTCGTCCAGCTGGAGGTTGGTGAACGGGCCCCAGCTTTCGATGCGGTGGGCCTCGGCGAGGTCGACGTAGAACTGCGCCGAGGCTTCGCGGTCCTTCGCGGCAATTATGGTGTGGTTGAAAGAAATGCTCATGGTTTTTCCTGTTTCTCGAATTGGTGGATCCGAAGGATGCAGGCAACACATGGCCCATGTCGACAGGCAGTGTGGAAAAGTGTGTGCGCCGGATACGGAGGGGCTCTTGCTGAACGCAAGACCGTCACCACGGTGCATGGCGGTCCGTGAACCGCTGCATTGTGGCAACGACGTGAGTTGCCTTGACCTCCTGGAAGCTCGGCCCATCTGGGGCGCATCAAGAATTCTTGCAGGTAACGGTGCTCGCCGCAAGGTCGTGTTCGGCGAGCGCAGCCCGCACCCCGAAAGCTCCCACCTTCGACTTCACTCACCGGATTCCCTCGTCAACCCCGCATTAACCCGTTGGTCACCAAACCTTTCTAAGGTCTTGTTCGCGCCCTCGAACCATCCCGTTCGATCGTCCCCCCGAGGCGCAACCACCGAAAGGCATCACGTGAAAACTCCCTCGTCCGTTCCCCGCCGAGGCATCCTGCTCGGCGGCACCGCCGCGGCCATCTCCGGCGCGCTTGCCGCCGGAACCGCCCCGGCCAGTGCAGCAACCACCCCCACTCCCGTGCAGCCGGTGGCCTCACCCGACGGCAAGCTGAGGTTCGGGCCAGAGGGCAAGTTCAAAATCGTCCAATTCAACGACACGCAGGACGGCCATTTGACCGACAAGCGCACCCTGGAACTCATGGAGGCGGTGCTGGATGCCGAGAAACCTGGCTTCGTGGTGATCAACGGGGACGTCATTGACGGCAAGCCCACCACCGCCATCGAGGTCAAGCAGGCCATCAACAACGTCGTGATGCCCATGGAATCCCGGAAGATCCCTTGGGCCCTGACCTTTGGCAACCACGACGAGGATTCCCTGGTGCATGGCACCGGGATGACCGAGCCAAAAATGCTCGAGTTCGTGCGCGGTTACAAGTACAACGTGAACACCAAGGACGACGCGGTGTTCGGGTCCTCGAATTCCCAGTTGCTGATCTCCTCCTCGCGCGGCAACAAGCCGGTGTTCGGCATCTGGCTGCTCGACTCGGGACGCTACGCCGACGAAAAGGTCGGCGGACAGGACTTTGCCGGCTTGAAGTCCTACGACTGGATCCGGCCCGAGCAGGTTGCCTGGTACAGCGCGGCTTCAAAGGCCACAGAACAGCGCTTCGGCAAGGTCCCGTCGCTGATGTTCTTCCACATCCCGCTGTGGGAACACCACCACATGTGGTTCGGTTCCCAGTTCACCTCCAACGACGCCGACCACGCCAAGGCGGCAAAGAAGCACGGCATCGTGGGAGAGAAGAACGAGGACGTCTACGTCGGCGCGTTCAACTCGGGGTTGTTCACCGCGATGCTGGAGCGCGGGGACGTGCGCGGCGCCTATTGCGGCCACGACCACATCAACACCTACATGGGCAACTACTTCGGCATCGAGCTGGGATACGGCCCGGGCACCGGCTTCGGACCCTACGGCCTGGGCGGGGCACAACAGCACAACCTGCGCGGTGCCCGCGTCTTCGAGCTCGACGAGAACGCCAAGGACATCTACACCTCCACCCGCACGGTCTTCGCCAAGGACTACGGGATCGACATGGATGCCGCCCGCCAGCCGCTGGCAGAACCGCTGCCGCTGCCCGAGGGCCGGTAGCCGGTCGGAGGCCGAGTTTCCCGCGGTCCTACTTCGGTCCGCGGCGCGGCCTGAACGGACGCGTCCCCTCGGCCTCCGCGATAGCGTCGGCGGCACGGATCAGCCCCAGGTGCGAGAGCGCCTGCGGGAAGTTCCCGGCCATGTGCCCGGAGACCGGGTCGAATTCCTCGGCCACCAACCCCAGGTCGTTGACGGTTTCGGCGAGCTTCTCGAACAGGGCCCGGGCATCGTCGAGGCGCCCGGAGTGGGCATACTGCTCCACCAGCCAACAGGTGCACACCAAGAAGGTGTACTCCCCCGGCGGCAGCCCGTCTCCCGCGGCCTCGGTGCGGTATCGGCGGATGAACCCGTTCGCGTCGAGCAGGTCCTTCTCCAGCCGTGCCACGGTCCCCAGCATCCGGGGGTCCTGGTAGTCGACGAAGCCGACCTGGGCCAGGACCAGCAGCGAGGCGTCAACCTCGGTGGTGGCGTAGGTCTGCGTGAACGAGTCCAGATCCGCGTTGAAGCCCTTTTCCATGATCTCGGCACGCAGCTTGTCGCGGACGGACTCCCACGCCAGCACGTCGCCGGTCAGCCCGTGGTGCGTCACCGCCCGGACCCCGGCATCCAGGGCCGCCCACATCATGACCCGCGAGTGCGTGAAGTACTCCGGGCTCCCGCGCATTTCCCACAAGCCGTGGTCCTTGCGTTTAAGGTTGGCAATCACGTAGTCGATCAGCGCCTTTTGCAGCGGCCAGGAGAAGTGGTCCTCGCGCCCGCCCATGGTGCGCAGCTCGTCGAGCGCGACCATGACCTCGCCGACCACATCCCCCTGGTACTGGTGCACCGCAGCGTTGCCCACCCGCACCGGCTTGGCTCCCCCGTAACCGGGTAGGTGCTGCAGGACGCGCTCGGGCAGTTCGCGCTCCCCGCCGACCCCGTACATGATCTGCAGGTTGTTGTGGTCCCCGGCGATGGCACGCAAAAGCCAGTCGCGCCAATGCAGCGCCTCCTGCTCGTAGCCGTGGGTCATCATCACCTGCAGCGTCAGCGCGGCGTCGCGCAACCAGCAGTAGCGGTAGTCCCAATTGCGTTCCCCGCCGAAGAACTCCGGCAAAGAGGTGGTCGGCGCGGCGACGATCCCGCCGGTCTCGCGGTGGGTCAGCGCCTTGAGCACCAGCAACGAGCGGCGCACCAGCGCGTCGTGGGCCTCGTGCCGCGGGATCTTCGCGGCCCAGTCGTGCCAGTGCTTCGCGGTCTGGGTCATGGCCAGGCCCACGTCGCTGGGCTCGGGGGTCGCCGCATGCCCGGGATAGCAGGCGAACTCGAAGTCGAACACGTCCCCGGCCCGCACGTCGAATTCGTCGCGGTGGGTGTGGTGCCTGGCCTTGGGAAGCCGGGCGGCATGCAGCACCGCGGCATGCGGGCCGGCAACCGTCACCAGCGACTCGGTGCCCTTGACCGGGTCGAAGCTGCGCCGCACCCACGGCAGCACCGCCCCGTAGTTGTACCTGATGACCAGTTCGTGTTCCACCCGCATGGTTCCCGAAAGCCCCTCCACGCGCCGCATGATGCCGGAGTGTCCGTTGCCCGTCGGCATGAAGTCGGTGACCAGGATCTGTCCGGTGTCGCTGGCCCACAGGGTGCGCAGCACGAAGGAAGCGTCGAGGTAGTTGCGGCTCACCACTTCGCCCTGCAGCGGCGCCAGCAGCCAGCGGCCGTTCTCCTGGCCGCCCAGCAGCGAGGCGAAGACGGATCCCGAGTCGAAGCGCGGGAAACACAGCCAGTCCACCGAGCCCAGCCGGGAGACCAGTGCCGCGGTGCGCTGGTCCGAAAGCAACGCGTAGTCCTCGATGAAAGTGCCCATGGCCCCACCCAATCTCATTTGCCGCTCCCAGACAAGGGAATTTGGGTTCCGGTGCCGCAACGAAAGACGCCCCGCAGGTTCCCGGTGCGATAGGTTCGTGTGTGGGAATGATGACGACAGCTGCGCAACTAAAGGATGGACCATGAAATTCCTGGCCTTGCGCCAACGCTTCCTGCCCGGCGATTTTCCGCCCGAGGAATGGGAACGCCGGCAACCGAGCGATCAGCAGTTGCGGCGCGATGCCTGGGTGACGCTGCTGCTCATGGCCGCGGCGCTGCTGGGCATGGAAATGATCCTTAGCTTCGCGCCGGCGGAAGACGCCCCCGACCGAGTCCCGGCCTACCTGGCCATGTGCGCGATGATTGCCCCGCTGGCGGTGCGCCGGCGCTTCCCGATCGCCTCGATGTTGGTGCTCTCGGCGCTGTTCATCGGCTTCGGCACCTGGCTCCCGACGGTCATGATGCAGCTGGCACCGCAGATCGCCTACTTCGTCGGGCTCTATTCGGCGGTCACCTGGGCGCGCGACCGGCGCGGCCTGAGGCTGGCACTGGGCGGCGTCATCCTGGCCATGGCCGTGTGGCTGCTGGTGGCCATCACCAACGCGAAACTGTTCTACGGCACCGAGCTGGAACTGCCCATCGCCATCGAGACCTCCGGCTTCATCGACCCGGTCATCGCCTACGCCGGGTACAACTTCCTGGTCAACCTCTTCTACTTCGGCGGGGCCATCTTCCTGGGAGAGACGTCCTGGCGCAGCGCCTGGCGGCACGAGGTCGTGGTGGAACAGGCCGCACAGCTGCAGGAGCAGGCCAAGGAGCTGGCCCGCCGCGCGGTGGTCGACGAACGCCTGCGCATTGCCCGGGAATTGCACGACGTGGTGGCACACCACATCTCGGCCGTCGGGGTGCAGGCGGCAGCCGCCCGCATGGTCCAGCCGCGGGACCCGGAACGCTCGGCCGCGCTGATGCTCGGCATCGAGGACTCGGCCCGCCAGGCGGTGGGCGAGACCCGCTCGCTGCTGCGGGTGCTGCGCCACGGGGACACCGACGCGGAAGGCGCCACCGACCGTTCCCCGGAACCCTCGCTGGGGCAGCTGCCGGGGCTGGTGGAGCAGTCGGCCCGCGCCGGGGTCGCGGTGCAGCTGATCACCGTCGAACACCGGCCGGGTTTCCTGGGCGAGGTCGGCCCCGGGCTGGGCCTGGCGCTGTACCGGATCGCCGCAGAGTCCCTGGCCAACGTGCGCGAGCACTCCACCGCACGCTCGGCGGTGCTCTCGCTGCGCAGCGGCAGCGACGGGAACGGCGACTGGGTGGAGGTCGAGGTCATCGACGACGGGACCCCGCGCCCGGGAACCGCCGGCAGCGGCTACGGCCTGCGCGGCATCAAGGAACGCGCGGCGCTGCACCACGGGCTGGTGGACATCGGCCCGCGCTCCCCGGCCGGGTGGCGCACCCGCGCCCGGCTGCGCACCCTGCACACGCCCGACACCGTTGAAGGAACCCCATGAGCCCCATCCGCATTCTTGTCTGCGACGACCAGTCGCTGATCCGCTCCTCCCTGGCCCTGATCCTGGGCACCGACGAGTCCCTCGCGGTCGTGGGCACGGCCGCCGACGGGCAGGAGGCCGTCGCCGCGGCCCTGGACCTGCACCCGGACGTGGTGCTCATGGACATCCAGATGCCGGTGCTCGACGGGGTCGGCGCCACCGCGCAGATCACCTCGGCAACCAACGCCAAGGTCGTTGTGCTGACCACCTTCGACCGCGACGACTACCTCTTTGCCGCGATCGATGCCGGGGCCAGCGGATTCCTGCTGAAGAACACCGAACCGGAAATGATCATCCAGGCGGTGCACGCGGCGGCCGGCGGCCAGGCGCTGCTCTCCCCCGAGGTCACGCTGCGCATCATCAAGCGCGGCACTGCCTCTTCGGCGCCGGGCACGCCCGCGGCGCCGACGGCAGCACTTGCCCCGGATGACCGGCGGGTGCTGGACGAGCTGACCAACCGGGAACGCGAAGTGCTCACCAGGCTGGCCTCGGGCCTGTCCAACGCGGAGATCGCCGCTGCCCTGTATGTCTCGGAGGCAACCGTAAAGACGCACCTGTCCAACGTCTTGGCCAAGGCCGGGGTGCGGGACAGGGTGCAGGCCGTCGTCTTCGCCTACCGCGTCGGGCTCATCCCTACGACGGAGGCCTGAGACGGGGGCGCAGGTTCCGTGCAGGCGAATTTCATTCCTTCGAACGATCCGCCGCGGCCGGCCCGGCACATAGATTGGAAGGCAGGAGAACACCCGCCAACCAAAGGAATGTCCCACCGTGTTAGAGGTACAAGGTCTCACCCGGCGATTCGGTGACCGGACGGTGCTTGACGAGGTGTCGTTTTCCGTCCCCGCCGACGGCATGACCGGGTTCGTCGGGGCCAACGGCGCCGGCAAGACCACCACCATGCGCATCATCATGGGAGTGCTCAAGTCCCATTCCGGGTCGGTGTATTTCAACGGCACGCAGATCACCGACACCGACCGGGCCCGCTTCGGCTACATGCCCGAGGAACGCGGGCTCTACCCCAAGCAGCAGGTGCTGGACCAGCTCCAGTACCTGGGCCAGCTGCACGGCATGAGCCGCACCGATGCCCGCAGCGAGGCCCTGGACCTGCTGGACCGCTTCGGCATTGCCGACCGCACCAAGGACAAGCTCGAATCCCTCTCGCTGGGCAACCAGCAGCGCGTGCAGGTCGCCGCCTCGCTGATGCACCACCCCACCGCTTTGGTCCTGGACGAGCCGTTCTCCGGGCTGGACCCGCTGGCCGTGGACTCCATGACCAAGCTGTTGGCCGAGCGGGCCGCAACCGGGGTGCCGATCCTCTTCTCCAGCCACCAGCTGGATCTGATCGACCAGCTCTGCGACAACCTCGTGGTGCTGGCAGGAGGCAAGATCGTGGCCTCCGGCAGCGCCGCGGAGCTGCGGGCGCGGGCCAGCGCCAAGCACGTGGTGGTGACCCCGCCCGATGCCGGATGGCTGCGCGAGCAGCCCGGCGTGCGGGTGCTGGATGTCGCGGGCCCGCGGGCCCTGGTGGAGTTCACCGATGACGCGGCTGCCCAGCGCGTCTTGCGCATCGCGGTGGATCGCGGGGCCGTCACCGAATTCGCTCCGCAACGTCCGTCGTTGGCAGAAATCTACCGGGAGGTCATCCGATGAGCATCACCGATCACCGCACCAGGCCCACCGACGCACCGGCCCGGTCCGCATCTTCCGGACAGCCAAGCGCGCCCTGGCTGATCGTGACCCTGCGCGAGGTCACGGTGAAGGTCCGGGACAAGTCGTTCATCGTCACCACGCTGATCACCCTCGCGCTCATCGTGGGTTCGGTGCTGTTCGCCGGGATCATGGGAGACAAGACCACCACCGCAACGATTGCCTTCGAGCAAAACGGCAGGACCGCCGCCTTGGTGGCCTCGGCCAACGAGCTGGCCCTCGCCAACGACCAGAAGGTCGAATTGGTTTCCCATCCGTTGTCGTCAGGGACCGCGGCGCTCGATGCCCTGCGCGCCAAGGACGCCGACCTGGTACTCGCGCCCACCCCGGATGGCTACAGCCTCACCGCACTGAACGAGGTACCCGGCCCGGTCCAGTCGCTGCTCGGCGACGCGGCAAGCGCCCAGGCTCTGGAATTCAACGCAGGGAAGCTGGGGGTCTCCCCCGAGTCGCTCACCGCGGGTTCCACCGTGAGCCCGGTGCTGCTTGACGGGGACTCGGAACGCAACTCGATGGCCATGGTCATGGGCTTCATCTTCTCGTTCCTCTTTTACATGTCCGCGATGATCTTCGGGATGCCGATCGCCAACTCGGTGGTGGAGGAGAAGCAGAACCGGGTGGTGGAGATCCTGGCCACCGCCATCCCGATCCGCCAGCTGCTCGCGGGCAAGATCCTGGGCAACATGATCCTGGCCATGGGTCAGCTCTGCCTGTTCACGGGGATCGGCCTGCTGGCCTTGAACATGATGCCCACCCCGGTTCCGTTCGTTTCGGTGGTGTTCGCCACCGCCGGCTGGTTCCTGGCCTTCTTCCTGGCCGGCTTCCTGATCCTGGCCGCGGTCTGGGCGGCGCTGGGTGCGATGGCCTCGCGCACCGAGGACCTGCAGCAGTCCACGGGCCCGGTGATCATGGTGTTGGTGGCGGTGTTGTTCACCGGCATCTACGCCAAGGGCACGTTGCTGGTCGTTGCTTCCTACGTTCCGGTGATTTCCTCGGTGGCCATGCCCATCCGGTTGCTCAGCAGCGATGTTCCGCTGTGGGAGCCGTTCGCCTCGCTGGCCGTTGCCGTCGCGGCGGCCTGGGCCATGGTGCTGTTCGGCGAGAAGATCTACCGCCGGGCGATCATGCAGACCGGATCGGCATTGTCCTGGCGCAAGGCGCTGAAGCTCGAGGATTAGAACAACAGTCCTCGTTGATTCAAAGCCGAGGCACAGGCTAAACGCGGAGGTTTCTAGGTAACACGGAATCGAATCAGAGAACCCGATTAGTAGAATGCTTCTTCAACATTTCTAGGTGTCAGGAAGCGCCAGGGCCGGTTTGCCGTCAATCACAGAATTACTAGCGTTCATGCAGTCAGGCAGTGCGCTATCTTCGCGCAAGGTCCTGAAGTTGAACCAGTAATATACGGGTTGTAAACGATGGCAGGGATCGCTCAGGCAGAAGCAGAGCAGCAGTGTGCTAAAAACGGGAAGGACCCCTCTCGGGGTCCTTCGGTTCGTTGTCTCAAAGTGGGAGGCGGGCTGCCATTACCCCAGCTCCTACGGCCCAAACGGTTTCAAGTCCATATTGCCACCATGAGCGGGTTGCCCCTGATACTACTTGGTTTCCTACAGATGCCACTGAGTGAGCTGCTTTCATATTGATACTCCTTGTCCTACTGTTTCGACGATTATTTTGTTCCTTCTGACGAAGGTGCTTCGCGTGCGACGACTTCATTCGAAGGCCTCGCTCGCTCAAAAACCGTAGAAAACTGAGAAAAAGCAGTCCCGCCATTACTTCTATTGAGAAGCCCCAGTTTTGAAGTGGGACCGCCTCCAGCTTTTAGACAACGAACTGACAGGAACTGTACATCATATCTAATGACTTTTTGCGGTCGGACAGCTGGCTTCATAACTAACGAAGACTCGTAGCGTTCCCCTCTATGGGAATGCTACGAGCCTTCGTCGTTAGAGCTTCGGGATACTAGATCACCGAGTCGCTCAGGTGGTTCGGGGTGCCGAAGCGGTGCGCGGTGATGGAGACCGCCTGCTCGTGCAGGAAGGTCAACATTTCCACACGTCCCGCGGAAACCACGTTGTTGCCGTAGATGGCAACATCGGGCTTGCCGTTGGTTGCTTCGGCAACGTCCATGACCGATCCTCCGATCAGGCGGATGCGGGATGCGGAGTCCGGACCGGTCTTGGCGGCCAGGCGTGCGGCTCGGGCGCCGAAGCCCTGGGCGTCCTCAACCACGACGGTGGCCGAGGATTCGGTGAGCACCGCGCGGATTGCTGCAGGGACCTCGACGGCGGAGGACACCGTGACGCGGGACCCGGCGGCGATGCCCGCGGCGACGACGCGAACCAGCTCGGCGATGCCGTGGCCCGAGGTCTCGTTCTCGAAGCGAACGGTCACCGGCAGGGCGCGGTAGCGGAACACGTTGCGCTCCGCGTGCAGGCCGGAGACGTCCTTGGCGGTGTTGAACTCGTTGGCCCAGACGGTGGCGTCGGAGGTCAGTGCGCCTTCGAGCCAGGACACGTCCGCGGCCTCGAGTCCGGACTCGCCGGCCGCCTTCAGCAGCGCGGCCGAGGTTGCCGGGAGCGTCCCGGTGTGAGCGACCGGTGCGTCTTCCCAGGAGCCCATGCCCACCAGGTAGTTCGGTCCGCCGGCCTTGGTGCCCGCGCCGATGGCCGACTTCTTCCAGCCGCCGAACGGCTGGCGCTGCACGATGGCGCCGGTGATGCCGCGGTTGATGTAGAGGTTGCCGGCCTGGATGTTCTCCAGCCAGTAGGCCATCTCATCCGAATCCAGCGAGTGCAGGCCGCTGGTCAGCCCGTAGTCGATGTCGTTGACGATGGAGACGGCCTCTTCGAGGGTCTCTGCGGTCATCACGCCGAGGATCGGGCCGAAGTACTCGGTGAGGTGGTACTCGGAACCGCGCTTGACCCCGGAGCGGACGCCCGGGCTCCACAGCTTGCCGGACTCGTCGAGCTTCTTGGGCTCAAGCACCCACTTCTCGCCCTCGCCCAGGGTGGTCAGGCCGCGCAGCAGCTTGCCCTGCGCCGGCTCGATGACCGGGCCCATCTGGGTCTGCGGGTCCTGCGGGTAGCCGACCTTCAGCGAGCGGATGTCGTCGATGAGCTGGTTGTGGAAGCGCTTGGAGTCGGCAGCCGATCCCACCAGGATCACCAGCGAGGCGGCCGAGCACTTCTGGCCGGCGTGGCCGAAGGCCGAGGCCGCGACGTCCTTGGCGGCCAGGTCCAGGTCGGCGTGTGGGGTGACGATCACGGCGTTCTTGCCCGAGGTTTCCGCCAGCAGCGGCAGGTCCTTGCGGAAGGAACGGAAGAGCTGGGCGGTCTCGTAGCCGCCGGTGAGGATCAACCGGTCAACGCTCGGGTGGGACACCAGCTCGGTGCCCAGGGAGCGCTCGGAGAGCTGGACCAGCTGCAGGACATCGCGCGGCACTCCGGCTTCCCACAGCGCCTCGACCATGACGGCGCCGGAGCGTGCCGCCTGGCCCGCGGGCTTGATGATGACCGAGGAACCCGAGGCCAGGGCCGAGAGGGTGGAGCCGGCCGGGATGGCGACCGGGAAGTTCCACGGCGGGGTGACCACGGTGAGCTTCGAGGGCACGAAGGTGGCGCCGTCGACGTTTTCCAGCTCCAGGCCGCGCTGGGCGTAGTAGTGGGCGAAGTCGATGGCCTCGGAAACCTCGGGGTCGCCCTGGTCCAGGGTCTTGCCGCATTCGGAGCCCATGACCTCGAGCAGGTCTGCGCGGTGCGCCTCCATGACGGCACCGGCGCGGTGCAGGATGGCTGCGCGGGCGGCGGCGCCCATGGCCTGCCAGGATGCCGAGGCCGCAACGGCGGTCTCGACGACCCGGTTCAGCTCGTCCTCGGTGTGGATCATGGCCTTCGCCACGGAATCCTTGCCCAGGGTCGAGCCGACCATCTTGTTCACGATCTCCCGGCCCCAGGCGCGGTTGCCCGGCAGGTCCGGGTCGGTGTCCGGGGTGTTCTCGAAGTCGAGCGTGCCATCGGCCAGCCCGGCCAGCTTGGCCTCGATCGCCACAGGGTCCACGATGTTGCGGTCCTGGATGCGGTGCGGGGCCGGGATGCTGTCATCCAGGTCCGCCAGGGAGGCGAGGAAGCGCTGCTTCTCGCGCTCGAACAGTGCCTCGTTCTTGTCCAGCTCGAAGACGGCGGACATGAAGTTTTCCTGGCTGGCGCCCTCTTCGAGGCGCCGGATCAGATAGGCGATGGCCACGTCGAACTCGCCCGGGTGCACGACCGGCGTGTAGAGCAGCAGGCGCCCGACATCCTTGCGGACGGCCTCGGCCTGGCCGGTGGCCATGCCCAGCAGCATCTCGAATTCGATGCCCTCGGTGACGGAACGGCCCTGGGCCAGCAGCCAGGCCAGGGCCACGTCGAAGAGGTTGTGGCCGGCGATGCCGATGCGCACGTTTTCCACGTGTCCCGGGCGCAGGGCGTAGTCCAGCACCGACTTGTAGGAGGTGTCCGAGTCCTGCTTGGTGTTCCAGGTGGCAACCGGCCATCCGTGCAGGTTTGCCTCGACCTGCTCCATCGGCAGGTTGGCGCCCTTCACGACGCGGACCTTGATCGGTGCCCCGCCGGCGCCCACGCGCTTGGCGGACCATTCCTGCAGGTGGATCATGGCCGAGAGGGCGTCGGGCAGGTAGGCCTGCAGCACGATGCCGGCCTCCAGGTCGCGGAATTCGGGGAGGTCGAGGATCCGGGTGAAGACCGCAATGGTCAGGTCCAGGTCCTTGTACTCCTCCATGTCCAGGTTGATGAACTTCTTCTTGGGCGCGGAGGTGGCGGCCAGGCGGTAGAGCGGGATGAGCTTTTCGATGATGTGCTCGACGGCCTCGTCAAAGGCCCAGTGGTTGTGCGGGGCCACGGTGGAGGAGACCTTGATGGACACGTAGTCGACATCGTCGCGGGCCAGCAGCTTGTGGGTTCCCTCGAGGCGGCGGGCGGCTTCGCCCTCGCCGAGGATCGCTTCGCCCAGGAGGTTGACGTTGAGGTCGATGCCCTCCTTCTTGATCTTGGAGATCGAGGCGCCGAGCTTGGCGTCGGTGGCGTCGATGATCAGGTGGCCGACCATCTCGCGCAGCACGCGGCGGGCCGCCGGGACCACGATGCCCGGCAGGATCGGGGCCATGGTGCCACCCAGGGCCACGGCCGACTTCATGTACCAGGGCAGGAAGGAGGGGACCTTCGGGGCCAGGGCCTTGAGGTTGCGGGCGGCGACCTTCAGGTCCTCGGGGCGGATCACGCCGTCGACGAAGCCGACGGTGAAGTCCAGGCCGTTGGGGTCCTTGAGCACACCGGCAAGCTGCGCGGCGGAGGCATCCACGGGAACCTTCGAGCCTTCGGTGAGCCAGTGGCGCACCAGCTTGATGGCTTCGTCTGCAAGGTCCTGGGGGCGGACCAGAGCGGTGCCGTCGGCGGCGAGGGCCGGCGGGACTACACGCACGTGCGGGGTCGTAAGGGACACGGCTGCTTCTCCTTGGAGGAAAGGGGTGGCTAAAAAAGGGGCTACCGCTACCCATCTTGCACACGAAAGGTGTCGC
Organism: Arthrobacter sp. C2; assembly: GCA_024207135.1. GTDB lineage: Bacteria > Actinomycetota > Actinomycetes > Actinomycetales > Micrococcaceae > Paeniglutamicibacter. The sequence continues at coordinate 2,208,965 of CP042428.1, forward strand.
TTTGATAGGCGGGTTCACCAGTCAGTATGGACCCAACCATCACTTCGGCAAAAGTGAACAAACCCGAACGATTTACTTCGGCTTTTCCAATGTATCGTTGGGGTGTCGACAAAGGCCGCAATCCGGCCGCCCCACCGAGCATCCCAGGGAGCAACCCATGCTTGAAATCCGCCGCCTGCGGCTGCTGCGGGAGCTGAGCATCCGCGGCACCATTGCCGAGGTTTCCGACGCCCTCAGCTACAGTCCTTCCTCCGTCTCCCAGCAGCTTTCGCTGCTGGAAAAGGAGACCGGGGTGAAGCTGCTGCGCAAGGTCGGCCGGCGCCTGCAGCTGACCCCGCAGGCCGAGGTCCTGGTCGCCCACACCGACGAGCTGCTCGACTCCATGGAACGTGCCGAGGCCGACCTCGCCTCGACCCAGCCGGCGATTGCCGGCACGGTGCGCCTGGCGGTGTTCCAGACCGCGGTGCTCTCGCTGATTCCCCCGGTGCTGCGCGAGCTGCGGCACCAGTACCCGCACCTGCGGGTGGAGATGGTGCAGCACGAGCCGGAAACCGCCCTGCATGAGACGTGGGCGCGGGATTTCGACCTGGTCGTCGCCGAGCAGTACCCCGGTCATGCGGCCCCGCACTACGCGGCCCTGGACCGCAAGATCCTGGCCCACGACGCCATCCGCCTGGCGCTGCCGGGAAACAACGACGAGATGCCCGCGGAGTTCCGGCACGTCTCCTCCATCGAGGCCGCGGCTGGCCTCCCGTGGGTCATGGAGCCGCGCGGTGCGGCCTCCCGGCATTGGGCCGAGCAGACCTGCCGCACCGCGGGCTTCGAGCCGGATGTGCGCTACGAGACCGCAGACCTGCAGGCCCACGTGCGATTGGTCGAATCCGGCAACGCCGTGGCCCTGCTGCCGGATTTGGTTTGGGCCTACCGGGCACGGGACCTGCGCGTGGTCGACCTGCCCGGAGCCCCGCACCGGACCATCTTCACCGCCATGCGGCACTCCTCCGCGCAGCACCCCGGATTGGTGGCCGCGCGCAAGGCGCTGCACGAGCAGGCGGTGGCGCTCCCCGGACCCCATGCGGTCGGTGACGGTACAGTTACTTAGGTCACAAACGGGTAACGGCACCGTGAGAGCCGCCACAAACCGGCGAACTTTGCTGTCATACTCGAGACCGGTTGCGTTCCACAGGCACGTGCCGGTGCGGCAGTGCAACCGTGCCGCCGGCAACGAAAGACCCCGGGGATCACCCTTCCCCGGGACGCCCCAACCTTCATGAGGACCCATCATGTCCGATTCAACATTCCAGCTGATAGCCATCGCGGTGTACCTTGCCGCCATGCTGGGCATCGGCTACTTCGCGTTCAAGCGCACCAACAACATCGACGACTACATGCTCGCGGGCCGCGGGCTGAAGCCCGGGGTCGCAGCGCTCTCCGCCGGTGCCTCCGACATGTCCGGCTGGCTGCTGATGGGCCTGCCCGGCGCGATCTACCTCAATGGCCTCATCGAGGCCTGGATCGCCATCGGCCTGACCATCGGCGCATGGCTGAACTGGAAGTTCGTCGCCCCGCGCCTGCGCTCCTACACGGCGGTGGCGCAGAACGCGATCACCATCCCCAGCTTCTTCGAGAAGCGGCTGAAGGACAACAGCCACTTCCTGCGCATCGCCGCCTCGGTCATCATCCTGGCGTTCTTCACCTTCTACGTTTCCTCCGGCATGGTGGCCGCAGGCAAGTTCTTCGAGTCCTCCTTCGGCTGGAACTACCTCACCGGCCTGTTCGTTGTCGCCGGCGTCACCCTGCTTTACACCCTCTTCGGCGGATTCCTGGGCGCAACCCTCACCGACGTCGCCCAGGGCCTGCTGATGTTTGCCGCACTCATTGCCGTCCCGATCGTGGCCATCTTCCAGATGGGCAACATCGGGCAGATCAGTGACAAGATCACGCAGGTCAACCCGGATGCGCTGAACCTGTTCTCGTCCTTCAACACGACCAACGGATTCCTGGCCGCCGTCGCCATCTTCTCCACCGCGGCCTGGGGCCTGGGCTACTTCGGCCAGCCGCACATCATCGTGCGCTTCATGGCGCTGCGCTCCCCGTCCGAGGCCAAGACGGCCCGACGCATCGGCATCGGCTGGATGATGCTCACGGCACTGGGCGCGATCGTCACCGCCCTGGTCGGCATCGCCTACTTTGCCGGCAGCCCGGAAAAGGAGATCACCGACCCGGAGACGGTCTTCCTGCTGCTGAGCCAGATCTTCTTCCACCCGTTCGTGGCGGGGCTGGTGCTCGCCGCGGTGCTGGCGGCCATCATGTCCACCATGTCCTCGCAGCTGATCGTCTGCTCCTCGGCCCTGGTCGAGGACCTGTACAACATCGCCGGCAAGAAGCTGACCCCCAAGCGCGAGGTCATGCTCGGGCGCACCGGTGTGCTGGTCGTGGCCGTTGTTGCCGCGGCGCTGGCCCTGAACCGGGATTCCAGCATCCTGGAGCTGGTCTCCTTCGCCTGGGCCGGCTTCGGCGCTGCCTTCGGACCGATCGTGCTGTTGAGCCTGTACTGGCGCAAGCTGACCTCCACCGGCGCCCTGGCGGGCATGCTCACCGGTGCCGTGACGGTCTTCGTCTGGGGCAACATCGATGTGCTGTCCAGTGCCATGTACGAGATCGTTCCGGGCTTCGTGCTCAACCTCTTGGTTGCCGTGCTGGCCTCCCGTGCCACCTACAAGCACAACGCCGCCATCGAGGAGGAGTTCTCCGCGATGGAAGCGGAAATCGAGGAGAACGCACCCTACGTCGAGGCACCCGTCGTTCCGTAGCCAACCCCTGGATGTGGCCCTGCCCCCTCGCCATGTTTCGGCGAGGGGGCATTGTCATGCTTGACTTGGAACGACAAATAGTCACTCGCTTATACAAAGAGCCCCTGAGAGGGAGGAAAGTCGCATGAAGGAACTTTTCGATTTCAATTTCGACAGCTTCGTCACCCCCAAGGTCGTCAAGATCGTCTACATCTTGATCACCATCGGCCTGGGCATCCTGTACCTGGGCATCGTGATTTCCGCGTTCGCCACCAGGCAGGTGGCCTTCGGCTTCCTGGCGCTGATCATCATCGGCCCCCTGGTGGTGCTGATCTACCTGGCGTTGGCACGCATGGGCCTGGAATCGCTGATCGCCACGATCCGCACCGCGCAGAACACCGGCGAACTGGTGCGCCTGGCCGGCGGCAATGCCGCTGGCTCCAACCAGCCCGCACCCGGCACCTACCCGGGCGGCACGGGCCCCTCGTTCGGCGGCCCCGCAGGCCCGCCGGCACCTCCGGCCAACCCCTACGGGAATGGGCCGCAGGCCTAGCCGCTCCACCGGCCACGGCATAAACCGGCGGTGGATTCACGGGAAAGCCCTAGCGGCCCCGCGAATCCACCGCCGGTTCCATTTCCCCTCCCCCGGCGAGCGCGCACGGACCCACAGAGAACCGGTTTTCGACGGTAAGATCTTGGCATGCCTGATGTCTCCGTACCCTCCCCGAACGCGCCCGAGACCACGCCCAAGCCCGAGGTCGTGGACGATTTTGTCACCCGCAGCCACCGCACCGCTTCCGGGTTGCGCTACACCAGCACCACCGGCCGGATGGTGCTGCGCAAGGAAGAAGACACCGAGGGCAAAACCGAGGGCTTCAACGCCAAGGCGGAGATCTTCCTGGTCGCCTACACCGCCGAGACCGAGGAAGCACCCGCCACCGGGAACGGGACCAAGTCCCGCGCCAAGAAGCCGTCCGGACCAACGGCGGCCAACCGGCGCCCGGTGGTGTTCGCCTTCAACGGCGGCCCCGGCTCGGCCAGCCTCTGGCTGCACATGGGCCTGCTGGGCCCGCGCATCGTCGATTCCGGGGACGTGGGAAACATGACCCCGGCACCCTACGGGGTCATCGACAACCCCGAGTCGCTGCTCGAGCACGCCGATGTGGTGATGATCGACCCGGTGAACACCGGGTTCTCCCGCGTCGTTGAGGGCGGGACCACCGACGAATTCCATTCCTTCACCGCCGACCGCGACCTGGTCGCCGAGGTCATCCGGCTCTGGGTCACCCGCAACCAGCGCTGGCTCTCCCCCAAGTACCTCATCGGCGAGTCCTACGGCACCATGCGCGCGGTGGCCGTGGCCCGGCGCCTGCAGGAGGCCCACGGCATGGCGGTGAACGGGCTGGGGCTGATCTCCACGGTGCTGAACATGTCCACCCTGGACTTCGCCCCGGGCAACGACACCCCCTACGCCCTGCACCTGCCCACCTACGCGGCGATCGCCCACTACCACGGCCGCCACGGCAACCGCCCGCTGGAAGAGATCGTGCGCGATGCCGAGGACTACGCCTCGGGCGACTACGTGGTGGCCCTGCACCTGGGCAACCGGCTCTCCAAGCGCAAGTCCGACGGGGTGGTCAAGCACCTGGCCGAGCTCACCACGCTCTCCGAGTCCTTCATCCGGCGCACCAACCTGCGCTGGGACTACATGGAATTCGCCACCGAGCTGCTGCGCGAAAACGGGCTGATGGTCGGGCGCATCGACGGGCGCTTCACCGGGGTCCCCCCGCGCCTGCAGGAATCCCACACCTGGGACGACCCCTCGATGCGCGCCATCACCGGCCCCTTCTCCGCGGCCATCAACCACTACGTGCGCGCCGAGCTGGGCTACGAATCGGACCTGCCCTACGAGGTGCTCACCGGCCGGGTGAACCCCTGGAGCTACGACACCTTCGAAGGCAAGCCCATCGACGTCACCGGGGACCTCGAGCGCCTGCTCATCGACATCCCGGAGCTGCGCGTGCACGTGGACTACGGCTACCACGACGGCGCGACCCCGCACTATGCAGCCGAGTACGTCTGGGCGCACCTGGACGTGCCGCCGGCGGCCAGGGAACGGTTCAGCCACCACTACTACGCGGCCGGGCACATGATGTACCTGGACCCGGCCGTGCGCACCACGCAGCTGGCCGCACTGGCCGGGTTCGTCACGGGGGTGTAGCACCGCAGTCCGGGTGGCTAAGCTGGGACCATGGCCTGGCAGCGCACGCAAACCCACTTCCTCGCACGTCCCACCGCCGCGGTGTGGGAGGTGCTGCGCGACCCATCCCGGGTCCCCCAATGGAACCGGGCCATTGCGCGCCTGGAACCGCACGAGGTGCCGGTGGCCGCCGGGACCGAGCTGGACCTGGCCCCCGCGGGGAAGCTCATCGGGCCGATCCATTCGGCCACCGCACCAGCGGCAACCGTCACCCGGTTCGACGAGGGCAGCTCCATCGCCTGGCGCCAGCCGCAGCCCGGCGGGCACCTGCTGGTGGACTGGTCGCTGCGCGAGGTTCCCGGGGGCACCGAACTGACCCAGTCGGTCACGGTCGCAGGCCCGGCCTCCGTCGTGTTCGCGCAGACCGCGGCCAAGCCGATCGCGGCACACTTCGCCGAGAACTGCGCCCGGCTCTATGCGCTGGCCGGGGGAACCGCCACGCAGGAATTGCGCATCGTCATCGCCGGGGGCCACGGGTTCCTCGGCTCCCGCGCCGCGGCTGACCTGTACTGCCGCGGGCACGAGGTCACCATCCTCACCCGCACCATCCGTCCCGACAGCCCCTACACCCAGGTCCTGTGGGACGGGAAGAACCAGGGTCCCTGGTCCACCGTCCTCTACCGCGCCGGAGCAGACACCGCGGTGCTGAACCTGGCCGGGGAACTGGTGGACCTGCCGCCAACCGAGGCCAACATCGCGCGCCTGCGCTCCTCGCGCGTGGATTCCACCCGCGCGCTGGTGGACGCCTCGAATGCCGCCCCGGAGCCGCTGTCCGCGTTCCTGCAGGCCAGCACCACCGCGATCTTCGCCGACGCCGGAGAACGGCACCTCACCGAGGATTCCTCCCTGCCCACCGGCGCGGCCGCGCTGGCGCAGATGACCGGGGTGGCCAAGCCCTGGGAGGATGCGGCGGCCGGGGCGCATACGAAGCGGCTGAACATCCTGCGCACCTCCCTGGTCTTCGAGCAGGAGAGCCCGTTGGTGGACCGACTGTCGCTGCTGGCCCGGGTCGGCCTGGGCGGCCCGGTGGCCGGCGGGGACCAATGGGTCAGCTGGATCCACCTGGCCGACTGGCTGCGCATCGTCCGGGCGGCCCTGGGGCTGGAGGAAAACCTCGCCCTCCCGGCCGGGACCATCCACCTCGCGGCCCCGCATCCGGTGCGCAACAGCCAAATGATGGCCGCGCTGCGTGCCCGCGTGGCGCCCGGGCCCCTGCGCAGGTTCTCGCTGCCCACCCCCAGGCCGATCCTCTCCGCAGGCGCAGTGCTGCTGCACACCGACCCGGCACTGGGCACCACCGGACGGCACGTGACTTCCAGGGTGCTGGCCGATGCCGGGTTCGAGTTTGCCTATCCGGACTTCGAGGCGGCGCTGGGGCAGATCCTTGGCTGAGGATCGACGGCTGCGCCACGCCGTCATGGACTCGCCCCTCGGCGAGCTGCGGATCGTGGCCTCGACGCGCGGGATCGCCGGGATCTACATGGAAAACCACTCCCACCCGCCGGACCCCGAGAAGCTCGGGCAATTGCTGGGCTCGGTGGCCGACGACCCGTTCATCGCCCACTGCGCGAGCGAGCTTGCCGAATACTTCGCCGGCACCCGGACCGCCTTCGGGGTGCCGCTGGATGCGCAGGGAACCGAGTTCCAGAAGCGGGTCTGGGAGCAATTGGCACGCATTGAATTCGGCACGTCCCGCAGCTACGGACAGCTGGCCCTGGCGCTGGGCGATGAGAAGCTGACGCGCGCGGTGGGCACTGCCAACGGGCGCAACCCGATCTCGATCATCGTTCCGTGCCATCGGGTCATCGGTGCGGACGGTTCGCTGACCGGATACGCCGGAGGGCTGGGGGCCAAGCTGTTCCTGCTGCGCCTCGAAGGCATCGAGCCGCCGCCCGAGGCAACCCTGTTCTAGGAAAGCTCGGACGCGGCTCAGGCCAGGATCAACGTGTCCAGGGCCTGGCGCAGCAGGACCTTGGCTTCCTCGTCCAGACGCGGTCCGGTGATCAGCGCGTCGACCTGGGACAGCGGGACGATCTGGCACAGCCCGGTCACGCCCCACTTGGTGTGGTCGGCCACGATGATCTGCCGTGCCGCCGCCTTGATGAAGGCCTGGTTGGTCTGCGCCTCGAGCATGTTCGGGGTGGTGAACCCGTCCTCGGAGGTCATGCCGTGCACACCCAAAAAGAGCACGTCCACGTGCAACTGGCCCAGCGCCGAGAGTGCCAGCGGTCCGACCAAGGCGTCGGAGACGGTGCGGATCCCGCCGGTAAGGATGATGTTCTGGCTCGGGTTGGCCGCGGCATAGAAGATCTCGGCGATCCGCGGGGAGTTGGTCACCACTGTCAGGTCCTTGATCCCGGTGCACTGCGAGGCCAGGGCGTAGGTGGTGGTGCCCGAGTTCAGCGCGATCGACATGCCGGGCTTGATCAGCTTCACGGCGGCCTGGGCAATGGCCTGCTTTTCGCCGGATTCCAGTGCGAGCTTGTGCGTGAAGCCCGGTTCGCTGCTGGTCGGGGCGGCATCCAGCGTGGCCCCTCCGTGGACCTTGACCAGCGCGCCGCGCTCGGCAAGCGCGTTCAGGTCGCGCCGCACCGTCATCTCCGAGACGCCCAGCTCGGCGGCCAGGGACGTCACGCGCACCTGCTCGCGTTCTCGCAGGGCATCGAGAATGCGTTGTTGCCGGGCGCTGGCCAGCATCTCGGTCATGGCGATCCGTTCGGTTGGGCATCTGGTTCAGTAATCCATCGTAGCGAAAAAACGAACACAAATCGTCGTTTGGTGTTCGAAGTTGCGCGGAACGGATCCGCCAGCCCCTGCCCGGGATTTCCCCGCGCCCACATCCGCCAATGATGGGGAGGTCCGGCAGCGGGCCCTTGGGAGCACGTCCCCCTCCTTCCGCCTTACGTTGCCTTCTGATAGAATTTGATCGGAATTGTTTGATTTGGATTGATGACATATCTCGCCAAGGAGCAGCAGTGGACCAGAACCCCAGCCCGAGCGAACCGGTACGCAGCACCCTGGCCGACGGACGGGAACTGCTCTATTTCTTCGACGAGGCCGCGGTCCCGGCCGGCTTCACCGCCCCGGCCGACACCCGCGAGCTGCCTGCCCGCCCGGCAACCTCGCAACTGCGCTACGACGCACTGGCAGGGGACTGGATCTCCTTCGCCGCCCACCGCCAGGGCCGCACGCACCTGCCGGCGGCCAGCGAATGCCCGCTGTGCCCCACGCGACCGGACATGGCCAGTGAGATTCCGGCGGACACCTACGACGTCGTGGTTTTCGAGAACCGCTTCCCTTCCTTCGGGCCCGGGCAGCATGCCTCGCACGTGGAGGCCGAGCTCGGCGCGGTGCGCCCGTCCCACGGGCGCTGCGAAGTCATTGCCTTCGGCCCCGGGCACACCGATTCGCTCACCACGCTCGGCGAGCGCCGCATCCGCACCGTCATCGAGGCGTGGGCCCAGCGCACCACGGAACTGGGCGCGCTTGAGGGCATCGGGCAGGTCTTCCCGTTCGAGAACCGGGGAGCCGAGATCGGGGTGACGCTGCACCACCCGCACGGGCAGGTCTACGCCTACCCGTACACCACCCCGCGCACCGAGAACCAACTGGCGCGGGCCGCCGCTCACAAGGCGCGCACCGGGAACGACCTCATGGCCGACATCCTGGACTTCGAGGTCGCCGACGGACGGCGCGTGCTGGAACGCGGCACCCACTTCACCACCTTCGTGCCCTATGCCGCGCGCATGCCCGTCGAGGTGCACCTGGTGCCCCACCGCCAGGTCGCGGACCTGGGCGAGCTGACCGGCGAGGAGCGCGACGAGCTGGCTGCCATGTACCACCGGCTGCTGCTCACCGTGGACGGGTTGTACTCCACCCCCACCCCGTACATCGCCGGCTGGTTCCAGGCTCCGCGGACGCACGAGCACCGGTCCGAGGCCTGGCTGCACCTGCAGCTGACTTCCCCGCGCCGCGCCGAGAGCAAGCTCAAGTACCTGGCCGGCTCCGAGGCTGCCATGGGCGCGTTCATCGGGGATGTCACCCCCGAGGCCGCCGCCGCGGCGCTGCGCGAGTCCGCCGCCCGCTTGGCGAACACCATTCCCGCCCTGTGAAAGACGATGCCATGACCGCCCTGCCCACCGCCTTCGATGCCTTGCCCGCTTCCTTCACCGCCTTGTATGGCTCCTCCCCCGACGCGTGCTTTGCCGCGCCCGGCCGGGTGAACCTCATCGGCGAGCACACCGACTACAACGAGGGCTTCGTGCTGCCCTTCGCCATCGACCGGGCCGCGGGAGTCGGGCTGCGGATCCGCCCGGAGGGATCCGGGCGGTTGCTGCGCGTCGCCTCGACCCGGGGCGGCCCGGTCGTCGAGGCCGAGCTGGATGCGCTGGTCCCCCAGGCGGTGGCCCCGTGGGCCCGCTACGTCGCCGGGGTCTTCTGGGCGCTGGAACAACGCGGTTTCACCCTGCCCGGCACCGACATCCTGGTGGATTCCTCGGTGCCGATCGGGGCGGGCCTGTCCTCCTCGGCCGCCCTCGAATGCGCCGTGGCCTTTGGCCTGAACGAGCAGTTGGGCCTGGGCCTTTCCCGCGAGGAACTGGTGCTGGTGTGCCAGTCGGCCGAAAACGACTTCGTCGGGGCACCGACCGGGATCCTGGACCAGTCGGCCTCGCTGCTAAGCACCCCCGACCACGCCCTGTTCCTTGACTGCCGCACCCGCCAGGGGCGCCAGGTGGCCCTGCCGTTGGCGGCCGCAGGCCTGGTGATGCTGGTGATCGATACCCGGGTCAGCCACGCCCACGATTCGGGCGGCTACAAGGAGCTGGTGGCTGCCTGCACCCGCGGGGCGGAGGAACTGGGAGTCAAGTCCCTGCGCGATGTGGGGATCGAACGCCTGGCCGAGGCCGAGGCCAGCCTGGCCCCGGCGATCTACCGGCGGGTCAAGCACATTGTCACCGAGAACCAGCGGGTGCTTCGGACCGTCGAGCTGTTGGAAAGCCAGGGGCCGGCGGCCATCGGCGAGCTGCTGGTGGCCAGCCACGCCTCGATGCGCGACGACTTCGGGATCTCCAGCGTCGAGCTGGACCTGGCCGTGAACACCGCAATCGCCGCGGGCGCCATCGGTTCCCGGATGACCGGCGGCGGCTTCGGCGGCTCGGCGATCGCCTTGGTTGAGGTCTCGCGCGCCGGTCAGGTCTCGGCCGCCGTGCAGGAGGCCTTTGCCGCCGCCCAATACATCGCCCCGGAAATCTTCTCCGTGGTCCCCGGGCCCGGCGCCCGGCAGCTGTAGTCAGCAGGGCAGCGACGAAGGAAGCAGCACGGGCGTCCTGAGAACGGCTCCGGCCCCGTCGGCACCGCGGTAGGCGCGGCACACGCCCAGCCCGCGGCCGGCCAGGTTGGCCTTGATCTGCCGCAGCGAGTCGGGGGCGAATCCCTGCCACTGCATGTGCATCAGCACGGTGTCCCCGGCCCTGGCGGCCGAAGCCCGGGCCACCGTGGTCGCCTTCGACTTGGTGCTCCAGTCAAGGGTGTCGCGCGACCAGGTCCAGATCGCCATGCCCACCCGGTCGTAGGCGCACACGACGCTGGCGTCGACCGCACCGTACGGGGGCCGTCCGAAATTGGTGTGCACGCCGGTGCCGCCGAGCTGGGCGGCGGCGGCCGAACAACTCAGCGGGCGCAGGTCCGGGTGGCTCACCGAGTGGTTGATGACCCATTGCCCCTTGGCCCGGGCCCGCGCCGCCAGGTCGACGCCGTAACGCGACTTGAACGAGGACAGGCAGTTGCCGGTCGGTGCGATGACCAGGCCCATGTTGTGGCTTGCCGCGTAGTCGATGGTCGCGGTGAAGGCGCTGAGCGTGCGCGGGCAGTCGTCGAAGGTCAGCACCACGCGCGAGGTGCGGTTCGGTCCGGTGGACCGGGGCGTGCCGGGTGCCGATGGCGTGGAGGTTCCGCTGCCGGTGGTGACGTACGCATTGGAAACCCAGCCGGTGCGACCGGCGTAGCCGACCTTGTACCAGCCGTTGGAGGCCCGGTCGAAGACCTTCACCGTGGTGCCATTCGGAATGGTCAGCAGGATCCGGTACCCGGTGCTCGGACCCGTGCGCAGGTTCAGGTTCGCGGTGGTGCGCACCGACGCCGGCAACGCCCCCGGGGACGAGGAAGCCACGGCGGTGACGTAGTAGTTGCTGACCCATCCGGTGCGGCCGGCGTAGCTGACCTTGTACCAGCCGTTGGAGGCACGCGAGAGCACCTTGACCGTGGTGCCCTTCGGAATGGTCAGCAGGATCCGGTACCCGGTGCTCGGACCCGTGCGCAGGTTCAGGTTCGCGGTGGTGCGCACCGACGCCGGAAGCGCCGCCGCCACCGTCACGGACGCCGAGGCCGCAGCGGCGGGCACCTCGGAGACCCCGGCAGCCATCGTCGGAACCGACGAAACCAGCAGCGCCGCGGCCACCAGGAGCCCGCAGGCCCCCTTCACTGAACTGTATTGTCCCCAAGACCCCAACATCGAAAATTCCCCCCTGATTGCTTCCCCCCAGAAGACTGTTGCCGCCAGTATGGGGCCGCAGGCCGCCACCCGCAATCGATATTCCATGTTGTGCCCTTATTGTGCGCAACACGATGCATTCGCGTCCGTTGGATAACGTCTTGGGGTGTGCCCCGCGGGCACCGCACTCCTAGCCATTTCCCTGCAAATGCGCATACTGTGGGAGGGAATGACGCGCGGGTCCTGCCCGCGCGCTGCGTTCGTTGCAGGAATGAGGGATTCGCATGGATCGCGTTGCCATCGTCTACTACCAACGTGATGCACTTGCCAAGCTGCGTTCCACCGAGCTTGCCGAGCAATTGCACGCCCATGAGCTGCGCTCCGAAATCCTTGAAGTCACCAGTTCATCGGCGCACGAACTCATCTATTTCGACGGCGTGGTCCTGGTGGGCCCGCTGCGCTTTTCACGCATGCACGGACTGGCGTTGGTCAAGGCCGTGTTCGGGGTCAGGCCCGTTGCCCTGTTGCTGACCGGTTCCGGCGACAGCGACCGCATCCTGCGCCTGCTGCCCAAGCACATGCGCGGGGAAGTGCCCGTGTTCACGGCCGGAGGCAGCGACCTCCCGCATGCCGGGATTGAACCCCTGGTGACGTGGTTGCGCGCCATGATCGGCTATTCGGGATACCGGGCCATCGGCTGAACCGCACCACGCGACATACACGAAAGGCCCCAAACATGATGTTTGAGGCCTTCCGTATTTCGTGGAGGTAAGGGGATTCGAACCCCTGACCTTCTGCATGCCATGCAGACGCGCTACCAACTGCGCCATACCCCCGAAAAGGATTGGTTTCAGGCTTTCCCGAAGGGCTGCCGAACCGAGATAACAATCTACAGCACCCCGGCGCCCAAACGCCAATCGACCCGGTTCCACTTGCCCCGCACGCCCGGCCGAACCGCACCGCCGGACGCAGGAAAGCGCAAAAACCCGCGGCAAAACCAGCACCGCGAACCCAAACATGACGTCGCTCACAGCGTCCTTCCGGACCACGTGCGGGACGCGGCACCGCGGTGCCCGCGGGCTTCGGACCCCAACACAGCCAGCTGTCCGCGCCTGCGGCACGGAATCCGCTTCCTGCGAGTCTTCACAGGTCAGGTGACACACCTAATACCGCGGGGTGTCAGGTTAGTAAGAGATGGCCCAAAATCTCGCTACTCTAGCAACATGGCAATACGTGGTTCATACGCAAAGGGCATAGCAAAGCGTGCCGAGATTCTAGATGTGGCGCTGGAGGTGTTTGCACTTGAAGGCTACCGGGGAACATCCCTGCGCAAGGTCGCGAGCCTGTGCAACCTGTCCCTGGCCGGGGTGATGCATTACTTCGACTCCAAGGAAGACCTTCTCGTCCAGATCCTGCGCAGGCGCGACGCCCGCAACGAAATCACCGGCACCCTGGAACAGCAAGAAGACCGGTTTGCCGATGTCTTGGGGCAGGCACCCAGCGAGCCCGGCCTGATTGCCCTGTACGTGACGATGGCCGCGGCGGCCGCGAACCCGGAACATCCCGCGGCGGCCTACTTCCAGGAACGCAATGCCCGGCTGCTGAAGATCTCCGAAGACTCCTACTACGCCGGCAAGGCCACGCCGTCGGCCGAGGAACTCGAGTATTTCCGCACCATGACGCGCTTGGTCCTGGCTGCGGCCGATGGCCTGCAGCTTCAGTGGCTGGTGGACCGCAGCATCGATGTCGTGGGCACCATGCAGGAACTGATGTCCCAGACGCACGATGCCATGGACAAGAAGCTGGGGCGCCTGGCGGCGACTTCCGAGTAACGCGCCAGCGCGCCCGCCGGTGCCGCTACCTCGACGCGGCTGCCGCCAGTCGCTTGGCCCGGAATCCCGTGGCCAGCGCCAGCAGCAGCCCGAGGAGTGCCAGGCCCGCACCGAGGAACGCGGGTGCCCGGTACCCGAGCCCGGCGGTGATGACCGCCGCGCCCAGGGCCGCGCCCAGCGCGTTGGCGACATTCAGTGCCGAGTGGTTCAGCGAGGCGGCCAAAGACTGCGCGTGCGGGGCCGAATCCATGAGCAACGCCTGCAGCGCCGGCACCAGCAGCGAGCCGGTGCCGCCGAGGATGAAGACCAGCACCAGGGTCGGCACCATGTGGGTCGCCACCACGCCGAACAGCGCCATGAAGAGCACCATGGCGGAGGTCGCGACGTAGATGGCGCCAAGAACGGACCAGTCGGCCAGTCTTCCGCCAATCAGCGAGCCGACCACCATGCCGATGCCGTAGAGTCCCAGCACCAGCGGCACGGCCCGGATCGGCAGCCCGGTGACATCGGTGAGGATCGGGCTGATGTAGGAATACACGGCGAAGAACCCGCCGAAGCCGACGATGCCGGTGAGCATCGCCATCCACACCTGTCCGCTGCGCAGCGCGGACAGTTCCCTGCGGATGCTGGCTCCCTCGTGCACCGGGGAGAATGGCACGAAAATGCGGATGGCAACCCAGGTCAGTGCCCCGACGAGGCCGACCACGGCAAACATCCAGCGCCAGCCGAAACTCTGCCCCAGGAACGTCACCGCGGGCACGCCAAGCACGTTGGCAACCGAGAGCCCCAGCATCACCCAGGCGATGGCGCGTCCGCGCATCGACGCGGGCACCAGGGTGCCTGCCAGGATCGCGGCGATGCCGAAGTACGCGCCGTGCGGCAGCCCGGCCAGGAAGCGGGACACGAGCATCCACTCGTAGTTCGCGGCGAACAGGGAGCTGAGGTTGGCCAGCGTGAAGAACGCCATGAGCCACAGGACCATGGTCTTGCGGGCGACCCGGGCGCCCAGTGCCGTGAGGATCGGTGCCCCCACCACGACGCCCAAGGCGTAGGCGGAGATCAGCAGGCCCATCCGGGCGTTGCTGACGCCCAGGTCCGCGGCGCCTTCCTGGAGCAGGCCCATGATGGCGAATTCTGTGGTGCCGATGCCGAACCCGCCCATGGCCAGGGCCACGACCGCCAGCATCAGTGCGCGCCCCGATAGTTGGGTGGAGCGTTTCAGGTTGGTGCTGCCCGGGGCGGTGGCGTCGGAATTCACGGGTCCCTTTTCGAGGTTCGGTGCGGAGTCGACGGCGGGCAAACGCTTGCGTTCCTGCCGCCGCAGACTCCAGCCTACGTGGCTACAAGCACCGCGGGGAGCCTTGGTGAGCACCCCCACAACCGATACGGATCAGGGTGCCTCGCGTTGTTCCGGGACCTGTGGTGCCGGCCCTAGAGGGCCATCAGGTCGTTGCCCGTGTCCTGGAGCGTCGCCACCGGGATGCTCTTGCCGATCATCGAGCGCAGGTGGTCGTTGACGCCCCAGATGTTCACGTTCATGGCGGCGGTGACCACGCCGTGGCGCAACCAGAAGATGATGAACTCCCCCGAGGCCATGTCCCCGCGCACCACCGCCTCGTCCTCGGCCTGCCGGTCCCCGACGTATTCCATGCCCAAGTCGAACTGGTCGGTGAAGAAGTACGGGAACCAGTCATAGGATTGATCGCGTCCCAGGATGGTGGCGGCGGCGAGCTTGCCCTGGCGGATCGCGTTGTCCCAGTGCTCGACCCGCATGTTCCGGCCCAGCGCGGTGTTGTAGGCCTCGGCGATGTCGCCGATCGCCAGGATGTTCTTGTCGCTGCTGCGCAGGTGCTCATCGACCACGACCCCGCTGCCGACCTCGAGGCCCGCGGCGACGGCCAGCTCGTTGTTGGGCACCGCCCCGATGGCCAGCAGGACGATGTCCGCGGGAATGTCCCCGGTCGGGGTCTGCACCACCAACCCCTTTTGGGGGTCCGCGGCGATTCCGGTGACCCCGGTACCGAAGCGGCACTGGACGCCGTTGGCGATGTGCAGCTGCGCCACATGCGACCCGAATTCGGCACCCATGGCCGTCGCGAGGGGAACCTGGTCCGGAGTCAGCACCGTGACCTCGAGGCCGGCCGAGCGTGCCGAGGCCCCGACCTCCATCCCGATCCACCCGGCGCCGATGATGACCAGGTGCCGGCCGGACACGAGTTGCTCCTTGATGGCCTTCGAGTCGTCCAGCGACCGCAGCGTGTAAACGCCGGGCAGGTCCCACCCGGTCATGTTGGCGTTGCGGCCGCCGAGCCGGGAGCGGCATCCGGTGGCGATCACGAGGTTTTCGTAGCCCAGGGTCGAGGAGTCCGACAGGGAGACGGTCTTGGCTGCCGTGTCGATGGCTTCGGCCGTGGTGCCCAGGCGCATCGCAACGTCCGCTCCGGTGTACCAGCTTCCGGGGAAGGGCTCGAGTTCCAGGGCGGGCTTGCTGCCCTGGAGGAATTCCTTGGACAGCGGGGGGCGTTCGTAGGGAACTTCGTTTTCGGAGGCGATGAGTGTGATGGGCCTGGAGTAGCCGCCCTCGCGCAATTCGTGGATGCAATGGGCCGCGGCAAGTCCGCCGCCGATCACCACCGTCCCAAATTCTCCTTGCGCTTCCGCTTGCGTCGTCGCCGCTTCACTCATGGTTTTCGTCTCCTGCCAGGATGGTGCCACCGCCGTGATTCGGGGTTTTCGGGAAAGTGGTGGTGACCGTGTGTATTCCTCTCTTCAGAATGTCACTTGGCGTGGCAAGAGTCGAGGGTTCGGCCATGGCCGATGGATGGGAGCCGAAAAACAGCAGCATTCCGGCTGGGAATCACGTGACAGGTCTCTGGGCGGAATCACAGCCGCCGTCGATGCATCGAACAGGCCGATGTGCGATTCTTGGTAACGATGTCTGTTTACCCGCCCCGGCCACGCGCTGCGAAACGTACCCGTCGGCCTCCCTCGCGCGCCCAGCGTTTCCTGCGGTTCCTGGTGTTTCTCGGCGCGCTGGGAACCGCGCTGCTGATCGCTTTCCACACCCGCATCCCGGATGCCCTGGGCCTGGGCCTGCTGCTGGACAACGCCGCCCCCTGGCTGGGGCTCGTGGTTCCGCTGTTGCTGCTGGTGGCGCTGTCCTCACGCAGCCGCACCTCGCTGGTGGTCCTGTTGGTGCCCGCATTGACCTGGATCCTGGCCTTTGGCCCGGCCATAGTTCCGCTGTCCTGGACGGCGCCGGCGTCCGCGACCCACACATTGACGGTCTCCAGCCAGAACACCAAGGCCGGAACCGGGTCGGCTGCGCAGTCCGCGCGGGAGCTGGCGGCAGGCGGCAGCGACGTCGTTGCCCTGCAGGAGCTCGACGCCGGCAGCGCCTCACGAGTCACCGAGGCCCTGGGCGCCGCCTATCCGCACCATTTCGTGGTGGGCACCGTCGGGGTCTGGAGCAAGTATCCGCTTGAGGGGTCCCGTTCCCTGGACCTGGGCCTGGGGTGGAAGCGGGCCCTGTCGACTCGGGTGGCCACGGGGCAGGGAGAGGTTTCGCTCTATGTCATCCATGCGGCCTCGGCCCGGCCCAACGACCACGTCGACCGCGACGTGATGCTCGGGCAGCTGGCCGCCGCGGTGCGGGCCGACCCGCGCCAAAACGTCATGGCCGTGGGCGACTTCAATGCCACCAGCACCGACCGGGCGTTCACGCAGATGTCCACGGTGCTCGATGAGCCCAACCAGGACGACGGGCTGTTCGGGTTCACCTGGCCGCGGGCTCCCTTTGCCATGATGCGCCTTGACCATGTGCTGGTGCGCGGGCTGGAGGTCACCTCGAACAGCAATGTCGAAGCCGGGCTCAGCGACCACCTGGCCGTCCGGGCCACGGTGAACCTGCCCGGGGATTGATCCGGGACCGCCGATCGCTGGGGTTCATCCCTCCAGTCCGGTGACCCTCATGGTGATGTTGATGCGTCCGGTTTCCAGCCCGCAACCGGCGGGAGCGGTTCCGGGCAGGACCTTGGTGACGCCGTGGTATGCAAGTCGCACCGGGCCGCCGAAGACGAACAGGTCCCCGGAGGCCAACGCGATGTCTTGATAGGGCTTGCTGCGGTTCAGGGTGTTGCCGAAGCGGAAGGTGCAGGTGTCCCCGATGGAAATCGAGACTACCGGGGCCACCGACCGTTCGTCGCGATCCTGGTGCATGCCCATTTTGGAGTCGGCCCCGTAGTAGTTCACCAGGGCGGTGTCGGGGGTGTAGGCCTTGGCCGCTGGCTGGTCCCCGGTGGCGGCCAACAAGGCCTTGCGTCCCAGTCGCACCATCCAGTCGGGAAACTCCAGCACCCGGTTGCCGTTGACGTCGACGGCCTCGCGGGAATAGGCATAGGGCCGCCAGTGCCACCCGAGGCACACGGTCTGCACCGACATCTCGTGTGCACCGACCCTGGCCGCGCGCGGCGGCACCGGGCCCCGCCCCCACTCGTGGAAGCGGTCCACGATCCAGCGCTGTTCCGCCAGGTCCAGCCAGTCCGGAACCCAGTGGGCCCCGGGCGCCAGCTCCCGCCGGGGACGACCCAGGAAGCTGTCGGAAAAGAGCGCATCCATGGGTCGGGGGTCCTTCCTGTCGGTTCGGTTCCGTGCCCCCTGGCCCCCGGGATACGGAACCGCGCCGGTGTCAGCCGGCGTTGATGTCGTGCGGGTAGGCATCGGTCCGGTTCTGGAATTCGAGAATGGCCGGATTCACGATCACGCCGTCCCGGATCTCGATGGCGCGGGCTATCGTCTCATTTTCCTTCCAGGCGGCGGGCCCGTCCAGCACCACATCCAGGAAGGGCAGGAGTGCCTCGCTGATTTCCCAGCTGGCGGAGTTCCACAGGTATGAGGGGCTGTGGTCGACCGCGTAGTAGTTGATGTTCCGGCCAACGGTGAACATCGGGTCGGCGAAGGTGGTGGGCTTGGCCCATTCGAATCCCATGCCCTCGTCGCAGGAAACATCGATGATCAGGCTGCCCGGGGCGAATGCGTCGAGGTCCTGGGAGCTCAGGTACATCAACGGCGCGTTGGGGTCCTGCAGGGTGCAGTTCACCACGATGTCGCTTTCGGCCAGGAACGGTGCCAGCGGCAAGCGTCCCTCGTCCGTGATGACCTCGCTCAGGTGCGGTCCGCCGTCGTGGTCGAACTGGACCATTTGGACGGCGTGGATGGGCGAAGCGACGGCCGCGACGGAGCGTCCGGTCAGGACACGCACGTCGTGGATCCCGTGGGCGCGCAGGGCGGTGACAGCTCCACGGGCGGTTGCGCCGAAGCCGATCACGGTGGCCGAGAGCCTGCGCCCGTAGTCACCCGTGTTGCCGCAAAGCTGCAGGGCGTGGATGACCGATGAGTAGCCCGCCAACTCGTTGTTCTTGTGGAACACATGCAGCCCGAAGCTGCCGTCCGTGCCCCAGTGGTTCATGGCCTCGAAGGCGATGATGTTGAGTTTCTTGTCAATGGCCAGCTGCGTCAGCGCAGTGTCCTGGACACAGTGCGGCCAGCCCCACAGTGTCTGGCCCTCGTGCATCTGCACCAGATCCGAGGCCTGGGGCTTGGGCAAGAGAACGATGTCGCTGCCGGCCATGATTTCTTCGCGAGTGGCAAAATTTCCCACGAACGGCGCGAGGTCTTCATCGTCCATTCCGCAGGCCACGCCGTAGCCGGATTCGACCGTGATGCGGTCTCGGAAGCGCTCGTCAATACGTTCAAAGTGAGACGGGTGGATCGGCAAACGTTGCTCGTCCACCTTGCTGGAAGTGGCTATGACACCCAGTGAAAGTTCGTTCGTAAAGCCCATTCTTCGTGTTCTCTTCCTGTGTGGAGCATGCCAAAATGACCTGCCCCATGAGGCTCACGGTACACGGGTCGGCATCCCCGGCGTCCGAAAAGTCCTGGCATTGGTCCCCGAGGTCCCCGGGCCGGTGCTCGTTGTCGGGGTGGGATTGGGCGTTCATCCCGTGTCCGACGTGGCCCCGGGTGGCCTGCCGGGAGACAAGTATTCCTGGTCAAGGGCGTCGCCATGTGACGCGCGGGGACGCGAGCGGGTGGCACTCGGCCCTTGGCCGGTCCGGCTGCCGATACGGCGGGACCGGTCGCGCTTGGCGGCGTGATGCACGAGGACCCCCGGATGGTCGAAATTCGATACCGGAGGTCCTCGGGTGGTTCATCGGTGCCCTTTGGTCACCACGTTCGCTTCGACGGCGTCCCGGTTGCGGCCCGGGGCGCCGTCCACGGTGGCGGCCCGGGGCGCCGTCCACGGTGGCGGCTAGTTTTCCGAAGACGTCGTCGGCTGGACGGGCTTGGACGGATCGGCGGCGTGATCCGGCTTGCCCTTTTGACCCGCGTGAGCCGGCTTGCCCTTTTGGCCCGCGTGATCCGGCTTGCCCGGCTTGGGTTCGACGGTCTCGCCTGCGCGGAAAACGATGTTGAGCTTCGGTGCCATGGTCGGCTCGCCGTCTGCCGATTCCGCGCTGCGCAGGCCCGTGCCGGAAAGCAGGAACGACAGGGCGTTGCCTGCAGCCCAGTCCTCGCGGTCCACGATTTCCTGCACGATGTTGGAGAGATCAACGGTGCGCTGGTCCGCGCCCGCTTCGTGCTCGATGAGCCATGGTGCAATATCGGCCCATGTCGCGCGCGCCGTGGTCAGTTCACGGCCGGCCAGTTCGAAGTCGGTGTCGCCGAAAGCTGCCGATGAACCTGCCGCCTCGCCAGCGATGCTGATGTTGAACGGATCGGTGTTCTTGTCTTCTTCATCCGTGGTGAACTGCACGCGGGCGGACAGGATCTCAGCGCCGGCGGGAATCTGAAGTCCGGCGTAGCGCAGGCCGATGATCTGCGATTCCTTTTCGTCAACGATTTCCAAGTCGGAGGAACCGTGGTCCATCTTCCCGGAGGCGGAGTACTGTTCGACGTCGTCACGTGCGTCATCGATAGTGGCGGCAATTTCCGTGGCGCCGTCAAGGGTGTAGGTGACCATGAGCTTCGGAGCTTCCTCGCCCGTGCCGCCTTCATAGGCCTCGGCGGTCCGGGTTCCGGTTCCGGTCAATTTGAAGGCCATGGCAGCCCCGCTGGCCCAATCCTCGCGGTCAACGACGGACTGCACCAGACCGGTGACGTCCGGGGTGCGCTGGGCCTCGCCGGCCTCGCCCGCTGTCGTCCAGCTGGGAATGCCACTCCATGCGACAGTGTCGTCAAGGAATTCGCGGTTGGAGACGTTGTAGGCGTCCTCCGTGTATCGTGCCGCGTGCCCGGTGTTCTCCTGGGAGATCGCGACATCGAAGGGATCGGCATTTTTGTTCGGCTCGTCGGTGGTGAACTGCAGGTAGGCACCGGTGACGGTGGCACCCGCGGGGATCGCGACCTGGTCGAAGCGGATGCCGATGTTTTGGGTCTCGGGATCCTCGCTGCCGGGAGATTCCTGGGTGATTTCCAGGTCCGAGGAATCAAGGTAGATCCTGCCGTTGGCGACGTACTCTTCGACGTCGTCGTTGGCGGAGAGCACCCGAGCCTCCACGGAGACCTCACCGGTGTCGGGGTTGACCACGTTTTCAATGGGCTTGTCAACGTATCCGGGGCCCTCGAACACGGTCTGCGCCGGGTGGTCCGGTACCGGGTTCGGGACGGCGTCTTCCGCGGCGCGGGTGAGTGTGACGTCGTCCAGGACGGTGCCGTCGACCTGGCGGGTGGTGACGCGGAGCGAATCACCGTCGGCCTGAAGATGCGAGTAGGACGTCTTCCGGTTCTGGCTCTCCACCGCGTTGAACGTGAAGTCGATGTCCTCCTGGATCGAGTAGTACTTCGATCCCGTGGAGGAGTTCATCGTCAGGTAAAGCACTTCGCCGTCCTGCTTGGCCAGTTCGGCCGGGGCATCGAGGTTGCCGACGGCGTGGCCCTGGTTGAGCAGGTGCGAGCGGGTGTACACGTGGTCGTGCCCGGAGAGGACCAAGTCGAAGTTCAGTTCCGACATCAGCTGGGGCATCCATTCTCGCCGCTTCTCAATATCGCCGTCGGTGGCGTGCGATGCCGTGGAGTAGAGCCCGTGGTGCCAGGTGGCTACCTTCCAGTCCACGCCGGTACCGTGCTGTTCGACGATGTCGCGTACCCACGCAGTGTGTGCCGCGGGGTCCTGCTCGTTGGAGTTCAGGGAGACGAAGAGAACGTCATTCTGGATGTACCAGTAGTTGCCCAGGCCGGCGTCCCAGCCGGAGAGATCGTGTTCGTTGGGCATGTTGAAGTGCTCGGCGTATGAAACGGAGCCGTCGTCGTGGTTGCCGATGTTGGTGGCCAGGGAGTGCTGGCGCAGCTGGCTCGGCGACAGGTAGTCGTCGTACTGGGAATCCGAGTCGTGGTCGTCCACCTGGTCGCCGACCGAGAGCAAAAAGTCTGGGTCGGGAACGGACTGGAGCGACGCGTCGAGAGTTTCCTGCCACGCACCGACGTCGCTGGGAACCCCGCCGCCGGAGCCGATCTGCGTGTCGCCATAGACAAGCACGTCCAGCTTCTCGTCCGACTGGATGCTGAACTCCTGCAGATCCGACCAGCCCAGTGCGTCGGATCCCACCTGCCAAACGTAGGTGGCCCCCGGCGTCAGGCCCGTGGCTGCGGCATGCTGCCAGGACAGGCCGGGCTGCTCATTCGATGTGCCGGACGCTGTGGGCTCCAGGATACGAGTGGTGTCCGCCTCGGCTCCCTTGACTGCCAGTTTAAGCTGCTGGGCGCCGGCGGCATCCGAGTACCAGGCGAAGTTGCGGTCGAGATCGGTGGCACCCACGTTGAGCACCATGTGGGAATACGAGGCCGTAACCGTTCCCTCAATCGGGGCGGCTGCTGCCGAGGTACCGCCCAGGAGCAAGGACAGGCCAAGTGCACCCACCGAGAGCGGGGCGAGGATTCGTCTGTTGTTCATTGGTTCAGGATTCTTTCCGCTGGAAATGTCCGTCTGGCGGCGCCACGTCATGGGCCTGCCGGGCGGCAAAACGATAGGTGGAAGGCTGAGGCAGATGCAGGTTGCCCCGCAGCAACCATAGGAACGTCGAACGGACGGTTGACCACCGGAAACTAAACTCGGAATGAATTCTTGCCTCTGCGGAACAGCCAGGGACCGCGCCAAAAACCACTACGGGATCCACTGGAACATGGGCGCACCCCGGCCCACGCCGGCTGCCCTGCTTGGATGCGCCACGGCCTGAACCGATGGTCTTCCGCAACCAACCCATGGTCGGGTTCAAGCGTGCGGCAACCTGCGCCCGCGTCAACAGCAAAGGACCCAACGGCCGAAGCCGGCGAGGGGGCTGCAGCAACCATCGGCCCGGTGTCCCCCGCCCGAAGGCCTGGGCATGCGGGCGCGCATCCGGCGGTTCGCCTGGTTCCAACACCGGGCTGCGATCCGGGCACTCAGGTTCGGCCCGTGTTACCTGCGCTCCCCCGTGGATTATCGGACTGCCCGCTCGGAGTGACCTCGATTGGCATGCCGTTGCGCAGCAGCCATGCGGTGTAGAGTTCGCGGCGCCGGTGCAGGATCCTGCTGGCGATGAACATCAGCGGGGCCATCGCGGCAATCATGATGGCGAATGCCGTTGGATAGAGCACGAATTCGGGACTGGCGGCAATCCCCGCAAGCAGCGACCCCGTGATGAAAATGCCCACCGCCATGCTGTAGTACGCGATGCCCGTCCTGCGATTGCTGCCCACCGATTGGTACATGTTGCGCCCGTACCACCGCCTGTACCGCACCTTTCCGGGGCGTTCTCTTTTCAGCTTCAAGAAGCCGTGGACAAAGCACGCCAGCGCGAAGCCCAGGGCGACAAGCACCGGCACGATCCACATTTCGTAGTCGAACCCCATGGCCCAACTCATCACCAGCACCGGGGCAAGAAAGTACACAAAGAGCGGACCGAAAAGCATCCAGGCCCAGGCACGGGCCCGGGTCCCGGCATAGGCAGCGGCTTCCCGTTCGAATTCGGTGGGCTCGCTGTCGAAGACTTGCGGACCGGGCGCGACTTCGCGAACCACCCGCCGGTCGGGTTGCGGCGAGGCCCCGTTCTTGGCCAGGTGCGCGGCGTAGACCTTGTCGCGCTCCATGCGCAGTTTGCGGGCGTGGAGCAGGCCATGGATCGCCAAGGCGATGGCCACCCACATCCCCACCAGGATGCTCGATACCCGGGCGATGTCGTGGTCACCGGCCATGAAGGCGGAAATCACGGTGAAGACCGCACCGGCCACCGCAATCCCGATGGCGGCAGCCTTGTCTCCCCGGATCGACTGGTCTGCCACGGTAAAGGCCACCGATGGCTTGGCCGGGCGCAGTGCCGCCAATCCGGCGACAGCCCCGGAAATGAGCAGGACCACGATGCCCAGACCGGTCAGCACGGCTGTTCCCCACGGATCCACGTCGGTGAGCCGACGCACCAGCAAAGCGGCTGCCGAAGCCAGGAAGAGCCCCGCGCCGTAAAGCATGAAGTGGAAGATCCGGATGCGCCGTTCCACGAATCCGAGTGCCATGTGCTGGAATTCGTTGGCATCGGGGATCCGGGGATCCTCGATCGTGGGGTCGTACCTGCGGGGCAGGGGCATGTAATGAATCTTTCCCTGGGTCTGGGGATGAGGCGGCGGCCCTTGCAGTGCCTGGTCCACCGATACATGCTACACGCGGTTTACCCATCGATTCGCGTTTTTCTGCCGGCACAAGCGCATGTTCCCAGGGATCCTCGGGAGGACGAACGTGCCTATGCTGGGGATCCCATCGTGGATTCGGGCAAGGAGACGTCGTGGAACAACAGACACTGGGTGCAGCGCTCGAGGCGGAGCACCGCGAAATCGATGGCGGGATCGAGGCGTATCTGGCCGCGACCGGAACCGCGCAGGATCAGTCCGAGACACTGATGCGCTCCCTGGCCGGACTTCGCCGCCACATCTACCTGGAGGAAGAGTTCCTCTTCCCGCCGATGAAGAGGCGCGGGTTGATGGGGCCGATCTTCGCCATGGAACGCGAACACGGCCAGCTGTGGAACACCATGGCCGAAATCGACAGCTTGATCGAACACGGAGACGCCCCCGGCACCCGCACCGCTTGCGCCGAGTTGCTCGGGCTTCTAGACAAGCACAACGCCATGGAGGAAAAGGTCATTTACGCCCAGGCCGATGAGCTGTTGGACGAAACCGCGTCCTCGGCCTTGGGCGATTTCCTAGGTTCCGGGGCCTTTCCCGAAGACTGGTCGCCGCGCTCGGCCCGCGGCTGACCCGCCGGTGGAGCCGCACCCCGAGCCAGCTCGGATAGGCTCGGTGGCATGGGACAACACGGAAAAACAGCCATCGGCACCGCATGGATCGTTGCCGGGGCAGGAATCCTCTGGCTGTTCAGCGGCGCGCTGAACGGATGGATGCTCGCCCACCAGGTCCGCCTGCCTGCCCAGTTCACCCGGATGCTTTTTCCCGAGACGATCGCCATGCGAACCTGGCAATCGGCCCAGCCGTGGCCGATCCTGCTTTCCCTGTTTTCCGTCCTGGCATTGATGGCCTTTACGCTCCTGCTGCTGCGGGGAGCCGGCATGCGTGCGGGCAAGCAAGCCGGAGATCAACCCATCGGATTCCTTGCCGCGTGGATGTCCATCGTGCTTGCCGGTTTCGCCGCGGCCGCTTTTGCCTCCCTCGGCTACGTCATTGCCTCCTGGCCGCCGGCACGGTTGGCGTGGTTGCTGGACGGTGTCCAGCCCGCGTTGCTTGCAGCCGGCTACTGGGGAATCATCTGGGGTTGGCTGCCCGCGCTGGCGGGAACCCTGGCCATGAGATCCCCCAAGCGGCTCCCCGGCCCGAAGGCCGCGCGGCGGCAGCCCGATGCCATGCCGTTGTTGGTGTCCGGACTGCTCGCGGTGATACTTGTCGTCACGATCCCCGCCGCCCACAACGACACCGCGGAAACCCAAACCCCGCTGGCCGCGCCCCCGCCGCCCGACGCGCCCTCGCCAACCCCGTACGGCTGGCCGGATCGGTCGGACGCCTTCCAACCGGCCGGGGAAAACTGGTGTCCGGGCGAAGGCGTGTCCATCTCATGGCATGAACCGGAAGGGGCCACGGGACACCGAGGGATGGGCTTCGACCTGACGAATACCGGGACCGGTCCTTGCGTCGTGGAGTCCTACCCAGACATCGCCTTCAACAACGCCGAAGGGTGGGCCATCGACGTGCTATTGGTCCATGGCGGTTCGTTCATGACCGATGATGCCGGGGTCTCGGCCATCACCCTGTTGCCCGGTCAAAGCGCGCGGGCCTTCCTGGGCTGGAACGCCATGGCGGCAGCGGGCGACGTGCGCACCGGGACCATGCTGGTCGCACCCTACGCAGGGACTTTGCGCCATAGTTCGCCGGTGGACCTGGACATCATCGACGGCGGTGCCGTGTCGGTCACCGCTTGGGAACTCGTCACGGATCCAGCCGGCACTAAGGACAACACCCGCCAAAACCCCTAGGGTTCCGGCGGGTGCCGATGTGTGGAGCATAGCGGAATCGAACCGCTGACCTCTTCGATGCGAACGAAGCGCTCTACCAACTGAGCTAATGCCCCGTGTCATGGCTTGGAGCCGCAACATTTTCAGCCTAAACCCGTGGCGACCCGCATGCAAAATCGATTCTCTCCAGGCGCCTATTCCTCGTCGCCGTCGGCGGCCCCCGCCTCGATGGATTCGCGCGCCACGGTGTACTGGCGCTGGATGTAGGCTTCAAGTTCGCTGCGCTCCACCCGCCAGACTCCGCGACCGCCGATCTTGATGGCCGGCAGGTCCCCGCTGCGTACCAATGATCGCACCTGCGGCAGGTTTACATTCAACTCGTCGGCGACATCTTCTAGACGCATGAACCTCATGTATTGAAGGCTACCCGTTTCCGGGTTCACCGAGGCGGTCCAGGTCGCTTCTGTGGATAACGGATGCTGGTTTCACTGGGCTCGGGACCTCCCGGGGGCAAAAAACTAGAGTGGTCCGCGGTGACTCCAAGTTTTGGAATCTTTGCGGACCACTCTGACGTTTCGACCAGGGGCCTTGTGGGCCGGCCTGTAGCGCGGCCTGGATCCAGTCCCGCTGCAAGGGTCTGCTCCCCGTAGCTTGTGACCTTGGTTGAGCTTCTAACAACCACTAAAGCAACAACCGGGCATACCGTGCAACACAGTTGGGTATCACTGATCATTTTGACTAACATGGAGTGGTAGCTACCGAACAACTTGGTCAGTCTGACCGAACCTAGGCGAAGGAGCCGGAATGACGCCGGAATCGTACCAACTGGATGATACGGACAGGCGCATTCTCTTGGCCTTGGACGAGGATCCCCGCGTTCCCACCATGATGCTGGCGCAGCGCCTGGGGCTGGCTCGAGGAACCGTCCAGACACGCATGGAGCGCCTGGCCAGTTCCGGCGCCTTGCGCCCGAATTCGAGCCGCGTGAAGCCCGCCTCGGTTGGACGCGGCGTATCGGCCGTCGTCAGCGCCGAGCTGGACCAGTCGCACCTGGATGAGGCCATCGCGGCGTTGAGCCTCATTCCCGAGGTCCTGGAATGCGTGGCCCCGGCCGGGGACACCGACCTGCTGATCCGGGCAGTTGCCACCGATCCGGATGACCTCTATCGGGTCAGCGAGGAAATCCGGCTGTGCCCGGGGATAACCCGGACCTCCACCTCGATGATCCTGCGCGACGTGATCCCCTACCGCACCACCGCGCTGCTCGACCACCTGAGCTGACCGGCCGAAACATGCCCGGCAAGGGTTCCATTGACCTTGCCCTTGATGCCCTAGTCTTTTTCCGGGCGGTGTTTTGCCGTCCGCACCATATTTGGTTGAGGAGCATCATGGGCACTTCGGGACTTACGAACATCGACGTTGCAGGCATCACCACCGGGGCCAGCCCGTTTCCGAGCGCCACCCGCGCCGGAGACCTGGTTTTCGTTTCCGGCATGGTCGCCAAGGACGAAAACAAGGTCTTGGTCGGAGCCGGAGACATCTACGCGCAAACGGTCCAGACGCTCAAAAACCTGCACACCGTGCTGGCCGCCCATGGTCTCGGTCTGGACGCGGTCGCCACCGCCACGGTCTACATCAACGACGCGGCCATGGCCGGGGAATACAACCGTGCCTGGGTCGACACCTTCGGCAGCCACCGTCCCTCGCGTGCCACCATCGTTGCGCCGCTGCTCGCTCCCGAGCTGTTGGTCGAGGTTCAGGCCACCGCCTGGGCGGGCAACTAGGCACCCGCAGAACATGAACCTGCAGGGAAGCGAAGGACCGACCCCAACCACTGGTTGGAACCGGTCCGTCGTGTCCCCGGCGCACTCGGGGAAACGCGGTACCCGAGGGCACAAGCGTCACGACCCCACCGATCCCGGCCCCGGCGGCCCGGCTCGGCCCATGCCGCGCGGGGAGCCTACTTCTCCACAGCCAGGCGCCCGATGATCAGGCGCATGATCTCGTTGCTGCCTTCAAGGATCTGGTGCACTCGCAGGTCACGGACGATCTTCTCGATCCCGTATTCGGACAAGTAACCATATCCGCCGTGCAGTTGCAGGGCAGTGTTTGCGGCGTTGAAGCCGGCGTCGGTGGCCACCAGCTTGGCCATCGCGCACAGCCGGACGGTGTCCTTGGTGCCGCGTTCCAAGGCGTCCGCGGCGCGCCAGATCATGGTCCGGGCGATTTCGAGTTCGGTTTCCATATCAGCGATCGCAAAGAGCAGCGCCTGCTGCCCGATCAGCGGTGCCCCGAAGGCCTCGCGCTCCTTCAGGTAGGCGATGGACTTGTCCAGCGCCGCCTGGCCGCCACCGACCGAGCACGCCCCGATGTTCACCCGGCCCCCGTTCAGGCCCTTCATGGCGATACCGAAGCCGGTGCCCTCCTCGCCCAGCCGGTTGCCCACGGGAACCCGGACGTCTTCCATGACCACCTGGCGGGTGGGCTGCGCGTTCCAGCCCATCTTCGCCTCCAACGCGCCGAAGGACAGCCCCGCGGATTCGCCCGGGACGATGAACGCGGTGATCCCGGCACCGCCGGTGTCGGCGGTGCGGGCCATCACCAGGTACATGCCCGAGGCCCCCGCTCCGGAGATGAACTGCTTGGTCCCGTTGAGCACGTAGTGTTCGCCGTCGAGCACGGCCCGGGTGCTCAGCGCCGCGGCGTCGGAGCCCGCCCCGGGTTCGGTCAGGCAGTAGCTGCCCAGCATCTCCATGGTGCACAGCTGCGGAACCCAGGCCGCACGCTGCTCGTCGTTGCCGAAGCGGTCGATCATCCACGCGACCATGTTGTGGATGGAGATGTAGGCGGCGATCGTCGGGTCGGACTTGGACAGCTCCTCGAAGATCAGTGCGGCATCCAGCCGGCTCATGCCCGATCCCCCGAAGTCCTCGCGGACATAGATCCCGCCCATCCCCAGTTCCCCGGCCTGTGCCAGCACATCGACGGGGAAATGGTGGTCCCGGTCCCAGGCCGCGGCATGCGGTGCGATGTTCTCGGCGGCGAAGTCGGCCACCATCTCGACAATGGCCTTTTGGTCTTCGGTGAGTTCAAACATTCTCGGCTCCTGGGTCGTCGATGGCGGGCGGGCGGATGGTCGGAAGTGTTGCCTGGCTACTTCCCGACCTTGCCGGTCAGCGAGGCCAGGGGACGCAGGAAGACCGGTTGGGCCAGGAACCAGACGCCCACGATCACCACGATGGACACCGCGAAGATGATGAGTCCGGTCCAGGAAGTGGAGTCGTTGGCTGCATACATGTGGTTCAGGTTGCGCAGCACGCCGGTGGCCAGCACCAGGGCCACGTGCACCACGGTGAAGGCCACGAAGTAGATCATGACCGGGAAGTGCAGGGCGCGGGCCAGTTCCATCGGGTATGCCTTGTTCAGTGCGGCGGCCTTCTTGGGCCAGGCACCGGACATGCGCAGCCCGGTGGCGATCGCCAGCGGGGCGGCGATGAAGACGGTCACGAAGTAGGTCAGCACCTGCAGGGCGTTGTAGTTGACCCAGCCGGTTTCGGTCGGCCAGTCCAGGGACAGGTACTGCAGCCCGGCGGACAAGGCGTTGGGGAAGATGTCCCAGCTGGTGGGCACGATCCTCACCCACTGCCCGGAAATAAAGAGCACGATGATGAAGATGATGCCGTTAAGCACCCACAGGGCATCGAGGGTCAGGTGGAACCAGAGGTCCAGGCTGATCCGCGCCGGGGCGCCCTTGGTGCGGATCAGGCCCTTGTTGTTGCGCACCCAGTGGGCGGCGGGTCGGGTATTGGTGCGCACCTGCCAGCCGGTGCGCACGATCAGCACCAGGAAGAACACGTTAAGGAAGTGCTGCCAGCCCAGCCAGGCAGGGAACCCGACCGGGGCGCCGTCGGGCAGCGCCGAGTGCCCGGTGTAGGTGTCCAACCAGGTCTTGACCGATTCGAGGCTTACCAGCCAGCGGGCCACGAAGACGGCGATGACCAGCAGGACGACCAGGGACCCGGCGATGATGCCGGCGCGTGCCCATTTGTTGGTGGCCTGCTTTTTGGGGGTGGACCGGGCCGTCATTTGTGGTGCCTCGCGTTCGTGGTTGGGGTCGTCATCGGATGCGTCCCGGGTGCTAGGTCCGGGACTTGAGCAGCTCAATCACCTGCGGAACCAGCGTAAAGACATCTCCGACGATCCCCAAGTCGGCGATGTCAAAGATCGGGGCGTCCTCGTCCTTGTT
The DNA here is from genome assembly GCA_024207135.1 of Arthrobacter sp. C2. Classification (GTDB taxonomy): domain Bacteria; phylum Actinomycetota; class Actinomycetes; order Actinomycetales; family Micrococcaceae; genus Paeniglutamicibacter. The sequence goes on from CP042428.1 coordinate 2,239,073, forward strand.
GATCGCCACGATGGTCTTGGCCGTCTGCATCCCGGCGCGGTGCTGGATGGCCCCGGAGATGCCCAGTGCCACGTAGAGCTGCGGGGAGACGGATACGCCGGTCTGCCCGACCTGCGAGGTCTGGGCGATGTAGCCGGCGTCGACCGCTGCCCGGGAGGCGCCCACGGCGCCGCCAAGTGCGTCGGCTAGCTGTTCGACCAGCACGAAGTTTTCCGCCGAGCCCAGGCCGCGCCCGCCGGAGACCACGGTGGCGGCCCCGCGCAGTTCGGGCCGCGCGGAGCCTTCCGGGGCATCGGCAAATGCGGTCACGGTGGCGCTGCGGGTGGCAGGCGGCTCCAGGACCACCGCGTTGAGCGTTCCGGCGGCCGGGGCCGCGGACTCGTCGATGGCCCCGGAGCGCAACGTGATGATGGGCAGGGCGCCGGAGACCTGGGCGTGGACGGTGTAGCCGCCGCCGAAGACCGAGTGCTCGGTGACGATGCCGGCATCCGTGGGTGCTGCGTCCACGACGTCGGCCAGCAGGCCGCCGCCGGTGCGCACGGCCAGGCGTGCGGCGGCCTCGCGCCCGTCGACGGAGGCTGCCACGAGCACCGCGGCCGGTGCGTGGGCGGCCACGGCGTCGGCAAGGGCGTCGACCAGCGGGGTGATGAGTGTGCCGTTGGCCCCGGGAACCTGGACCGCGTGGATCACGGCGGCGCCGAGGTCGGCCAGCTGCGCCGCGGCGGCCGGGCCCAAGGCGGTCTCGGAGGCGGTGACGGCCACGGGGGTGCCGAGCCGGGCGGCCACGGCCAGCAGGCCGCGGGCCGAGGCGGCCAGGTGTCCGGTGTGGGTCAGTTCAACCAGTGCCAGGATGTTTGCCATGGAATGGTCCTTCGCTAGATCAGGCGCCGGGAGGCGAGGAAGTCGACGAGTTCGGCGGCGGCGTTCCCGTCGTCGGTGATCTTGGCCCCCGCGGTTCGGGCCGGGCGCTGGGCGACATCAAGCACGGTGCTGGCCGCACTGGTCTCCCCGCCGAGATCGGTGGCGGACAGGGTTTCCACGGGCTTGCGCTTGGCGCCCAGGATGCCCTTGAAGTTGGGGAAGCGGGCCTCGTCGAAGCGTTCGGTCACGGTGATGATGGCCGGGTAGCTCGCAACGACCTCCTGGGTGCCGGATTCGTTCTGCCGACGGCCGCTGATCGAGTCGCTGCCGATCTCCGCGGATACCAGGGAGCCGAGCATGGGCAGGGAAAGATGCTCGGCGACCATGGCCGGGAGCATGCCGGCGCGCCCGTCGGTGGACTCGTTGCCGGCGATGACCAGGTCCGCACCGGTCTCGCGCAGGGCGGCGGCCAGCATCCTGGCGGTGAGCACCAGGTCGGCCCCGGCCAGGGCGTCGTCCAGCACGTGGATCCCGGAGTCGGCGCCCATCGACAGGGCCTTGCGGATGGACTTGGAGGTGTCGGCCGGCCCCATGGACACGACCACCACCTCGGTGGACTTGTCCTGGTCCTTGACCGTCAGGGCCAGTTCCAGGGCGCGCTCGGTGATCTCGTCGATCACCGGGTCGCTTGCCTCCCGGTCCACCCGTCCGCTGCCCGGATCCAGGATCCGTTCCTCGGCGGTGTCCGGAACCTGCTTGATCAAAACCGCGATCTTCATCCGTATTCCCTTCCCGGGTGCCGTGTCGTTCACTCATTCGCGACTCTACTGGGAAGGGCCAAAATTTACTAGGTCTTCCTACTAAATTGGCCGTCGCGGTGTTAGCCGCCCTTATCCTTGATTCGGCGCCTGGCCTGCACCGGTGAGGTTTCTCGTAGGGTACCGGGAAATGCGAAGACCTTCCCCCGCGCCAAGGCAGGGGAAGGTCGGCGGACGGTGCCGGGCAGCGATCAGGGGCGGGTGCCATCCAGTGAGCCCTGGGCGATCTGCTCCAGCAGCCACGGGGAGAAGGCGAAGGGCGCGGCCAGCGCGGCGGTCTTCAGCGCCTGGGGCTCGACCCACGCGTACTCGGCGACCTCCTCCGGGTTGGGGGCCAGCTCGGAGGTGATCAGCGCGGAGAAGACCGGGCAGATCTCGTTCTCGACGATTCCCGAGGCGTCCACGGCCCGGTAGGCGAAGTCCGGAAGCAGCGGGGCGATCGAGGAGATGGTGGTGCCCAGTTCCTGCTCGGCGCGCCTGGCGATGGCCTCGGGAAAGGATTCCCCCTCCCCCGGGTGCCCGCAGAACGAGTTGGTCCACACCCCTGCCCAGGTTTTCTTGGACAGGGCGCGCCGGGTCATCAGGATCCGGCCCTGGCCATCGTAGAGGTGGCAGGAGAAGGCCAGGTGCAAGGGCGTGTGTGCGGTGTGCACGAGCGCCTTGGATGCCGTTCCGATGCGGGTGCCGTCGTTGGCCAACAACACCACAAGTTCCTCGCTCATGACTCTCTTTCTTCGAAGGTGGCGGGGCCATGCCCCTCAGCCTCAATCATCCCATGCCCGCACGGGACCGGATCATGGCGCATTTCGGGCTTAACGGGGCGGCTGCCGGTTTGGCGGGGAACATGCCTCCCGCCAAACCGGCAGCCACCAGGGGTCTTGCCGGGCCAACGCCTACAGCATGCGCTTGAGCGTCTCGCCCTTGAAGAACCCGGGTTGGCGGATGCGCATGTACAACATCACGGCCACGCCCAGGACCAGCACGCCCATGCCCAGGATGAACACCATGCCCAGCCCCGCGATGTTGGAGCCCGAGCCGTAGTCCGGGTCCATGGAATCGCGTGCGGTGCTCGCGAACATCACCAGCAGGATCACCCCGCCCACCAGCGGGGCCAGGAACTTGAAGAAGAAGCCGCGCACGGTGTCGAACGCCTCGCGGCGGAAGTACCAGACGCAGGCCAGTGCGGTGACTCCGTAGTAGAAGCAGATCATCAGGCCCAGGGCCGTGATGGTGTCCCACAAGGCGTTTTCGCTCAGCAACCGGGTGACCACGTAGAACACCGCGGCCGCCGAGCCGGCGGTGATGGTGGCCGTGGACGGGGACATGAAGCGCGGGGAAACCTTGCCGAAGCGCTCGGGCAGCGCCTTGTAGTAGCCCATGGCCAGGATGGTGCGGGCCGGTGACACCAGGGTGGACTGCAGCGAAGCCGCCGAGGAGGACAGGATCGCCAGCGACATCAGGATCGCAAACGGGCCCATGATCGGTCCGGCCAGCACCGCGAAGATCGATTCCTGGTTCTCCGGGTTGCCGGCACCCAGGCCGGTCTCGCCGATGCCCGCGTAGGAGATCACGGCCAGCGAGATCACCATGTAGATGCCCATGATGATCAGGATCGTCAGCGTGGCGGCGCGGCCCGGGACCTTGGCGGGGTTCGTGGTTTCCTCGTTCATCGTCAGGGTGACGTCCCAGCCCCAGAAGATGAAGATCGACAGCGAGACGCCGGCGGCGAAGGCCCCGAAGGAATGCACGGCCATCGGGTTGAACCAGTCCAGCGCGATCGGGGTCGGGTCGAAGGCGGTGCCGTTGTTCACGTGGCTGAACGCGGCCACGGCGAACCAGGTGAGCACCACGAGCTGGAAGGCGACCAGCGCGTATTGGAAGGCCTTGGTGGTCTGCATGCCGCGGTAGGAGATCCAGCAGGCGGCGGCGATGAACACCAGCGTCGTGGGGATGTTGACCCACAGGTTGCGCGTCAGCTCCGCGATGGCGTCGTTGCCGGTGAGCTGGGCGATCAGCAGGTAGAAGAAGTCCACCGCGACCGCGGCCAGGTTGGAGAGCACGATGATGGTCGCGGCGATCAGGCCCCAGCCACCCATCCAGCCGATCCAGGGGCCGAAGGCGCGGGTGGCCCAGGTGAAGGAGGTGCCGGAGTCCGGCATCGCGGAGTTCAGCTCGCGGTAGCCCAGGGCCACCAGCAGCATCGGCAGGAAACCGGCCAGGAAGATCGCCGGCAACTGGGTGCCGACCTCGGCGACCGTCGGACCCAGGGCAGCGGTCAGGGTGTAGGCGGGGGCAATGCAGGAGACGCCGATGACCACGGCACCAAGCACGCCGACGGTGCCCTTGGACAGGCCCTTGTCGCCCAGGCCTGATTCGGCCGCCGGTGTGGCGCGGGATTCGGTCGCTGTGTCACGACTCATGGTTGTATTCCTTCATCCAGGCGGTGCCGCGCTTCCCGCCTGGCGGGCAGGGGAAAGCGCGGCACCCTCATGCGGGGAGTTGGTGCTAGGAGCGGGCCGTTTCGGGCTTGTGGTTCTTGGGAACCACAACCAGCGGGACCGGGAGGGTCCGCAGCATGCGTTGGGCGGTGGTGCCCAGGAAGAGCCGGCGCTTGCGCGCCAGGCGGCTCGAGCCGACGACGGCGATTTCGCCGTCCACCCAGTCGAGTTCGGCGATGGCGTCGTCGATGCCCGTGCCGGAGGCCACGGTGATCTCGGCGCTGAGGCCGAGTTCCTCCACGATGGCGGCGGCCGCGGCCCGGGTGCGCTCTATGGAGCCTGCCGCTTCCGCGGAACCGGCCGTGGCATGGTCCTGGGCCACCAGGGACACCACGCGCAGCGCCAGCTCCTGGTTGCTTGCCGCCGTTGCTGCGGCCTGCACCACGGCGCGGGCACCGGGGCGGGTGCCGACGAATGCGGTGATCCGGCTGAGCTTGCCCCCGGCCCTTTCCAGGGACGCGACGGCACCGGGGGTGCTCATGGCCACCGGGAACGGCGAGGCGTGCAGCAGCGAGCTGGCCACCGAGCCCGGGACAAAGAACCCTGCCACGTGGCGCTTGCGCCCGCCGAGCACGATGGCCCGGGCGCCGGTTTCCTTGGCCATGGCGATCAATCCGGCGGCCGGGGAGGAGACCGCGCGGGCGACGACCCGGGCGGTGGGACCGGCCGGAACCAGGTTGAGCGCTTCCTTGGCCCAGGCGTCAACCTGGTCAGCCAGGATGGAGGAGTATCCGTGGTCGCTGCCCGGGTAGGTGGCCGAGAACGGGGTGTCCTCGGGCAGGACCATGGCGATGTCCAGGTGGGCCGCGGGCCCGCCCAGCGCCGCGGCGAGCGCGATGGCCTCCGCGCCGCGGGCGTCGGCGGTGTATCCAACGAGATAGCGCATGGAACCTAGGCGTCCATCGAGGTCAGGGTGCCGAACTTGGAGATGACTCCGTCGTACCCCGGGTCGTCGGCGGTGCCGTCCACCGCGGCGACGATGCGGGCGGCCGTGCGCCGTCCCATGCGCACGGCGCCGTCCACGTGCTGGTAGCCCTCGCCGGCCAGATCCGAGGAGGAGAAGTAGATCGGGCCGACGTTCTTGTTCTGGTCCGGCCCGAAGCGGAACAGCCCGCCCAGGTCGTAGCTGGTGGCGTAGGCGCCGCGGGTCCATTCCTCGGCGGCGAAATCGGAGAGGTAGAAGACCTTCGCCTCCAGTGCCTTCGGGCCCAGGTACGTGGCCATGTCCTGGAGGATGGTTTCCTTGCGCTCGGCCTCGGAGAGCTCGAACATCGCGTCGGCCTGCAAGTCGGAGATGAAGCCGACCAGGGTGCCGGTGCTTTCCTCGTGGTAGGTGTTGTCATAGATTTCCTGCACGATCGAGGTCGGCCCGAAGCAGGTGCCCGCGAGGCCCTCTTCGCGCCAGAACGGGGTCTCGTAGACGGCGTGGACCTTGATGACCAGGCCCATGGACTGGTGCTGGTGGGCCACGTGCTGGCGGCGCGGCAGCGGCGGGTTGTAGGAGATGCGCGAGTACAGGTTCGGCGGGACGGCGACGATGACCTTCTTGGCATTGACGGTCACGTCGGCACCATGGGCGGTCACGCCCTCCTCGGACCAGTCGAGCTTGAGCACCGGGTTGTTCAGGTAGACGTCGGTGCCCAGGCGCTGGGCCACGGCGATCGAGACCCCCTGCATGGTGCCGACCATGCGGCGGTCGAGGATGAAGTCCTCGTCGACCAGGTTGGTGAAGGAGCCGGCGGAGGATGACATCAACAGTGCCTGCAGCGCGGAAAAGGTGTGGGCCGGCTTGGTGAGCATGCCGCCGGCGATGAACAGGCCGACGTTGTTGCAGGCCACCTCGTCGTCGGAGAGGGTGCGCAGCCAGTGGTGGAAGGAGACCATGTCCAGTTCTTCGGCCTGCGGGTGCTCCCACGGAGCGTCCGGGTCGACCTGAGCGGTAAGGCGGTCCATCTCGGCGATGAGTTTGTTCATTTCGGCGACGGTGGATTCGGCCACCGGGAAGTCCGCGCCGGTGTAGACGGTGCGGGTGCCGTCTGCCGCCATGTAGACCGAGGCGCCTGCCTTGTAGCGCTCGAAGGTCTCGATGCCCAGTTCCTCGATCAGCGAGTACAGGCCGGTCTGGTCGGGGGAAATCCACTGGCCGCCGATCTCGATGGTGGCCCCGTCCATGTCCTGGCTCCAGGTGCGGCCGCCGACACGGTCGCGGGCCTCGAGCACTGCGACGGTCTTTCCCGCCTTGCGCAGCTCGTAGGCTGCGGTCAGGCCCGAGGGGCCGGCTCCGATGATGACGACGTCGCGATCCAGGGTTGTCATGATGTCCACTTCTTCCGGTGTTCTAAATGAATGACGTTCATTTACTAGACTGGTTTCCATGGTAGGCCATGTTGTGCAGTATTGTGAAGTGGGCCACGTCAGGAGCGGAACTTGAAGCAAGAACCAGCATCTTCCACGGCCGCGCCGCGCCGCCGCGCCGGGCGCCCGAGGTCTGGGGTCCTGGACCGGGAGCTCATTGCGCGGGCGGCGCTGAAGCTCGTGGTGGCGGGCGGATACTCCACCTTGACCATGTCGGCACTGGCGAAGTCGCTGTCGGTCTCCCCTTCGGCGCTGTACAACCACGTGGAGTCCAAGCAGGAGATCATGCAGTGGATCCAGGAAATCGTGATGGACGGGGTCGATTCGACCGTGTTCGAGACCCTGCCGCTGGATGAGGCGCTCACGGCCTGGGCGGTGACCTACCGCGACATCTTCGCCGGGCACGCGCCGCTGATCCCGCTGATCGCGGTGCTGCCGGTCTCGGGGTCCCCGCGCACGCTGGAAATGTATGAAAAGGTCGCGGCCGGGTTCACCCGCGCCGGCTGGAAGCAGGAAGACATCATTCCCGCCATCGTGGCCCTGGAATCATTCATCTTCGGCTCGGCCCTCGATGCCACCGCACCGCTGGACATCTTCGACCCCGGGGAAAACGCCGGAGGCATCCCGAATTTCGAGGGCGCCCTGGAGGCGCAGCGGGCCACCGGGCGCAACAGTGCCGACGCCGCGTTCCGCGCCGGGCTGCGCGCCATCGTCAACGGCCTGATGGCAGCTTCCCGGACCACATAGCCGCCCGTCAAACCGCGAATAAGCGATAAGCTGGCTCCATGAGCGAAACCCCTGGAACCCGAACGAACCCCGTGGTGCGGTTCCTTTCGCGGATGACCGCCAAGAACTGGATCGCGATCGCAGGTGCCGTCGCGGTGCTGGTCTTCATCCTGCAGAACCGCCAGCGGGTCCGCATCGAGCTGCTGTTCCTTGATCTGAACGCACCGCTGTGGATTTCCCTGGGCGCGGTGCTGCTCATTGGCTGGGCCATCGGGCGCTTCTCGTTCCGCAAGCGCTAAGGCGCTGCCCGGGTGTTGCTCGGGCGCAAAAAAGCCCCGTCGGTCCGACACCTTTTCGAAGGTGCGTCGCGACGGGGCTGCAAGCAGGAAGGGCGGGTCGCCCCTAGAACGAGGTGCCCATGATGCCCACGAGGGACTCCGGATCACCGTAGTTGAAAATGACCCAGCCCAGTGCGCCGATGAAGGCGGTCGAGGCAACGGCCCAGACGCCGGTGAGCTTGGCCATGAACCGGATTTCCTGGCGGCTGACCGGAAGCCGGTCCGCCGAGTAGTCGCCGGCAACCTTGCCGAAACGCTCGGCCGGGGTGACCGCGGCCATGGCGTTGAGGCTCACCAGGAAGTTCGAGGCGGTGTCGATGCTGCCGTCGACAAGGCGGGCGCGGGTCAGGTTGTTCTTGCGGTCCTGGGTCATCTCGACGATGTTCGAGCCGTGACGTGCCAGCAAGATGTCTTCGCCCAGTGGCATTGCCTTGTGCAGCAACCGCATTCCCTACCCCTTTTTCAGTTCGCGGGGAAAGAAATCAGCACCCGCCCAAGACTCGTTCGTTGTAGCATCAAGATTACGTGCGCTTTTGCGCCCGGGTGCGCTATTATGCGCTTTCGGTTGGCAAGCTCACAGGGTGTTGTGGCCTGGGCCGCGCAAAAGCCGTGGCGGGCGGCACAATGCGTCCAAACGCCCCGGACCGGACCCCGGCGGCTCCGCTGCCGCGCGGCCAGGCTTGGACGATGATCGCCACCAATGTCGACCCGCGCTACGTATCGGAAGAGGACCCGCAGCCGGTCTACCGGGTGGATTTCCGGGACGAAAACGGCGCAAGCGACGAGTGGCGGTTGGTCGGCGCCGACGACGTCCATGAGGTGCTCCGGTGGGCGCACGTTCACGCGGCAGGCAGAACGGCTTCCATTTGCGCCGAATTCACCTACGTCGGGGGCGGCGAAATAACGGTGGCGCTGGTCCGCTTGGCCGGGCCGGACCCGGCCTGAGCCCGGCAGGCCTGGCTCAGCGCGTGGTGAAGTGCACGATCACACCGATCATCCACACCGACGAGGCCATGGCCGCGCAGCCGAATTCGACCAGGACACCGATCCCCATGGCCTTGAGCGCGGATCCCGAGGCCCGCAACGCGGCGGGAAAATCCTTGCGCCGCCCGTATTCCCCCAGCACCAGCCCCAGTGCGAAGCCGATGAACAGGCCCAGCACGGGAATGACGAACATGCCCACCACGGCCAGCGCGATGGCCAGGGCAATGGACCCGCGCGGGATCTTCTGCTGCTTGAGGTTCCGGCCGGTGAGCACCGTCGAGGCGCTCCAGCCGGCGAGCGCCAGGCCCATGCCGATCCCGGCGCACCACCAGGCGGCGGGACTGCCCAGGATCCAGCCCCAGGCCAGCAGCGTGCCGATGGCCAACAAGCTTCCGGGGAGCACCGGAACGATGGTTCCCACGACGGCGACCGCCAGGAGCAACCCGGCAACAACGGTGGTGATGACTTGGATATCCACAAGTGCAAGTCTTGCATCCGCCAGGCCCGTCACGGAGGGGCGCGCCGAACCCGGGGCAGGAAAGCGGCTCAGTCGTCGACGATGGCCCAGCTGCCCGCGGGCTTGTATTCGCTGTCGTAGATGTCTTCGCCGGCACCGGGATCCATGGGGTAGTTCTTGAGGTTCCCGGCCCAGTAGCGCAGCGCACGGGAGATTTCCGCCTCGGGGTCCAGTTTCATCGCCTCGGTGCCCATGTCGACTTCGAAAATGAATCTCATCTGTCCGCTCCCCTTGGATCGGTGCAATGCCCGCTTGGTGGCACCGCTGCCTGTGTTTTCCCATCCTAGGCGCCATATCGGCGGATGTGCCACGACGAAACGCGGGGACGAAAGGCGGCGGCGGGGAAAACCAGCAATGGAAGATTGTTGAACAATCCGCGTTCATAGTGCATCCTTAAGGGAACCACAACACGAGACGGGGGTCACAAATGCCTTACATCGACCTGAATTCCGACGTCGGGGAATCCTTCGGCAACTGGGTGATGGGCGACGACGCCGCCATTTTCACCTCCGTATCCTCGGCAAACGTTGCCTGCGGATTCCACGCGGGCGACCCCAGCGTCATCGCCCAGACCTGCCGCGACGCCGTTGCCGCAGGGGTGACCATCGGTGCGCACGTGGGCTACCGGGACCTGGCCGGCTTCGGCCGCCGCTTCCTGGACTGCTCCCCCGTCGAGCTGGCCGACGACGTGCTCTACCAGCTTGGCGCCCTCGAGGCCCTGGCCCGCGCGGCCGGCTCCTCCATCAAGTACGTCAAGCCGCACGGCGCCCTCTACAACACCATCGTGCACCACGAGACCCACGCCCAGGCCGTCGTCGACGCCATCCGCGCCTTCGGCTCCGAGTTGCCGGTGCTGCTGCTGCCCGGATCCGTCGCCCTGGCCAAGGCCGAGGCAGCGGGCCTGCGCCCGGTCGCCGAGGCCTTCGCCGACCGGAACTACACCCCCGCCGGCACCCTGGTCTCGCGCCGCGAGGCCAACGCGGTGCTGCACGACCCGGCAACCGTCACCGCCAACATGATCCGCCTGGCCACCGAGAAGACCATCGTGACCATCGACGGCTCGGTCATCCCCATGGACGCCGAGAGCATCTGCGTGCACGGCGACACCGCCGGGGCCGTCGCCATGGCCGCCGCGGTGCGTGCGGGACTGGAATCCGCCGGTGTCACCATCAAGAGCTTCGCATGAGCGTGGTCGCCACCCGCTTCGCCGGAACCCGGTCGGTGCTCGTGGAGCTCTCCGACCTCGATTCGGTGCTGGCCCTTGACGCACTGCTGGGGGCCAGCCCGCTGCCCGGGCAACTCGATGTGCTGGCCGCGGCAAGCACCGTGTTCATCAAGGCCGACTCCTGGGCCAATGCGCGGAAGATCGCCGCCACCGTGCGCACCCTGGAGCTCGGTGCCGCCCCGGACAACGCCGGCACCGAGGTTCAAGTGCCCGTGCACTACGACGGGGAAGACCTCGCCGAGGTCGCCGAACTGACCGGGCTCAGCGTCGAGGGCGTCGTCAACGCCCATTCGCAGCAGCTGTGGCGGGCTGCCTTTGGCGGCTTCGCCCCGGGCTTCGCCTACCTGCTGGGCGAGAACCAGGTGCTGAACGTGCCGCGCCGTTCCACCCCGCGCAAGGTCGTGCCCTCCGGCGCCGTCGCGCTGGCCGGGGACTACTCGGCGGTGTACCCGCGCCGGTCCCCCGGCGGCTGGCAGCTGATCGGCCACACCGACGCCGTGCTCTGGGACCTGGACCGCGAAAATCCCGCGCTGATCCGCCCGCAGGACCGGGTGCGCTTCGTCCCGAGCCGCACCAGCCTGAGGCTGGCCCCCGCGCCGCGTCCCGCAGCCGTCCCCCGGACCGCGACCGCGACCGGCAACATGCTCGAGATCCTGGACCCCGGGCTGCAGTCCCTGGTCCAGGACCTGGGCCGCCCCGGCTACGGCGAGCTGGGCGTGTCGGCGGCGGGCGCCGCGGACACCGCCTCCGCCGCGCAGGCCAACCGGCTCGTGGGCAACCGCACCACCGAGGCCGTCATCGAGAACCTGCTCGGTGCCATGAGCCTGCGCGCCCACGGGGACGCCGTCATTGCGGTCTCCGGCGCCACCGCCACCCTCCGTGTGGACCCGGTGGACGGGGACGAGTTCCATGGAGAGCGCGAAATCCCCATGGACACGCCCTTTGCGCTCCTCGACGGCGAGGTGCTGAGTCTGGACCCCGGGGGCAACGGGCTGCGCAGCTACCTGGCGGTGCGCGGCGGGATCGATGTGGCACCGGTGCTCGGCTCGCGCTCCACCGACTCGATGTCCGGCATCGGCCCGGCCCCGCTCACGCCGGGCACCCGGCTGCCGGTCGGCGCGATCCACGGGGCCCATGTGGTGGGCAACCCCGAGCCCTCCCCGCTGCCGGTTCCCGACGCCCAGGGCATCTACACGCTGCGCATCAGCGAGGGCCCCCGCGGGGACTGGTTCGGTGAAGCGGGCCTGGCCCGGCTCACCGGCCAGGCCTGGACGGTCTCGGCCGATTCCAACCGTGTCGGCGTCCGCCTGGCCCTGGGCCGGGACGCCGAACCGCTCCAGCGCATCCGCGAGGGCGAACTGGCCTCGGAGGGCGTCGCCGTCGGCGCCCTGCAGGTCCCGCCTTCCGGGCTGCCGGTGCTCTTTTTGGCAGACCACCCGGTCACCGGCGGCTACCCGGTCATCGCCGGGGTCGTCGCCGAGGACCTGCCCGCCGCGGCCCAGCTGCCGCCCGGGGCCAGAATCCGCTTTGAACTTGTCACTCCCACCCAGTCCGGCACTTCCACCGACGAAGGAACCCACGCATGAAAAAAGTACTGATCGCCAACCGCGGGGAAATCGCCGTCCGCATTGCCCGCGCCTGTGCCGACGCATCCCTGGTTTCCGTGGCCGTCTACTCCGACCCGGACGCCGACGCGTTGCACGTGCGCCGCAGCGATGAGGCCTACGCGCTGAACGGGGCGGCCAGTTCCGAGACCTACCTGGACATCGACAAGATCCTTGACATTGCCGCCCGCTCGGGCGCCGACGCGGTGCACCCGGGCTATGGCTTCCTGGCAGAGAACGCCGACTTCGCCCAGGCCGTCATGGACGCCGGGCTGACCTGGATCGGCCCGAGCCCCGATTCGATCCGCGCACTGGGCAACAAGGTCACCGCCCGGGAGATCGCCGTGCGCGCCAACGCCCCGCTGGTGCCGGGCACCGACGGCCCGGTGGCATCGGGCGCCGAGGTCCGCGCCTTTGCCGAGGAATTCGGGCTGCCGGTGGCCATCAAGGCCGCCTTCGGCGGAGGCGGGCGCGGCATCAAGATCGTGCGCAACTTCGAGGAAATCGACGATGCCTTCGACTCCGCCGTGCGCGAGGCCATCGTGGCCTTCGGCCGCGGCGAGTGCTACGTGGAACGCTTCCTGGACAAGCCCCGCCACGTCGAGGCCCAGGTGCTGGCCGACACCCACGGCAATGTCGTGGTCGTCGGCACCCGCGACTGCTCGCTGCAGCGCCGCCACCAGAAGCTCGTCGAGGAGGCCCCCGCGCCGTTCCTGACCGATGAGCAGCGCGCCTCCATCCATTCCTCGGCCAAGGCCATCTGCCGCGAGGCCGGCTACCACGGCGCCGGAACCGTCGAGTACCTGGTGGCCCCGGACGGGCTGATCTCCTTCCTGGAGGTCAACACCCGGCTGCAGGTCGAGCACCCGATCACCGAGGAAACCACGGGCGTGGACCTGGTGGCCGAGCAGTTCCGCATTGCCTCCGGCGATGCCCTGTCGATCACCGAGGATCCGGACCCCACGGGCCACTCCTTCGAGTTCCGGCTCAACGCCGAGGACCCTGCCCGCGGCTTCCTGCCGGGCCCCGGCCGCATCACCGCCTTCGAGGCGCCCACCGGCCCGGGCATCCGCGTCGATTCGGGCGTGCGCACCGGCTCGGTGATCCCCCCGCACTACGACTCGCTGATGGCCAAGCTGATCGTCACCGGCGCCACCCGCGCCCAGGCGCTGCGCCGTGCCAAGGTCGCCCTGGACGAGATGGTCATCGCCGGCGTTCCCTCGGTGCTGCCGTTCCACCGTGCGGTGGTGCGCAACGCCGATTTCGCCAACAACGAGCGCTACGGGGTCTACACCACCTGGATCGAATCCGAGTTCGCCGACGAGCTGGCTTCCAGCCCCGAGATCGCCGCGGCGGAGCCGGGCTCGGCGCGCGAGACCCTGACCATCGAGGTGGACGGCAAGGCCATGAACATCGGCCTTCCGGCCTCGCTGGTGGACTCGATCCGCCACGGCGGCACCGGCGCCGCCGTCGACGCGGCAGCCGAGAACATCGCGGCGGCGGCCGACGAATCGACCTTGGCCGCCCCGATGAACGGAAACCTGGTCAAGTGGGTCGCCGAGGACGGCGCCGCCGTGGCCGAGGGCGACACCGTGGCGGTCCTCGAGGCCATGAAGATGGAATCGAACATCACCGCCCACCGAGCCGGCACGTTCGGCCGCGGAACCCAGGAACCGGGGACCGCGATCGCCCGCGGCGAAGCACTCGGGAGCATCGCTTAACGCTTGCCGTTTCCGCGGAAGGGTTCGATTAGATTGAGAGGATGCCAGTGAACGCCTTGTTATCGTCCCTGCCCCTGGCCGAGGGGTCAACCCACGCGCACACCGGAGCGTGGGTAGCCGCGGTGCTGCGCTCACGGATCGCCGAGGGCCAGCTGCTGCCCGGCGCCAAGCTTTCCGAGCAGGCGCTTTCGGCCGCCATGGGGGTTTCGCGCAACACGCTGCGCGAGGCCTTCGCGGTGCTTGACCACGAGCTGGTCATCACCCGGATCCCCAACCGCGGCGTCTTCGTCTCCTCCCCCGGGCCCGAGGGCGTGCGGGAGATCTATGCGGTGCGCCGGATGATCGAGCCCGCCGCGGTGCTCTGGGGGCCGGATCTGGACGTCGCGGCCCTGGCAGCCATCATCGTGGACGCGCGTGCCGCGCTGGAGGAGGGAAACATCGCCAAGATGGCCGATGCCAACCAGTGCTTCCACGAGGAACTGGTCCGGGCCACCGGCAGCGTGCACCTGCAGGAACTCATGACCAAGGTCCTGGCGCAGATGCGCCTGGTCTTCCATGCCATGGGGGACGCCCCCGACTTCCACTCGCACTATGTGGAGCTGAACGCCGCACTGGTGGAACTGCTGCAATCCGGCAAGCGCGAGCAGGCAGCGGAGGAAATGCGCGGGTACCTGGATCGCGCGGAGGCCGAGTTGCTCTCGCATCTGGGCGACTCCGAAGGAAACTGAGCTTCCCCGCCGGGCAGGCCTACATGTTCATGGTGACCTTGGCGTCCTTGCGCAGCACCGCGACGTAGTCCTTGACCGCTGCGGCCTCCTTCTGGAGCTTGAGCTGCTGCTCGAGCTCGGGTTTCATCGTCTTGTAGCTCGGTGCCTTGGGCGCGTCCTTGTCGGTGGTCGCCTGCTTCTTGAACTGGTCGAGCACCACCTGGTACGCGGCCTTGGTTTCCTTCTCGGAGGGCCGGAAATCTCCCACTTCCTTGGAGATCAACCGCTCGACCTCGAGCTGGGTCTTCAACTGCGCGCGCACCGCGTCCTCGTTCAGGCCCTGGGCATCCATGGTCGCCAGGAATTCCTTGGTATCCATGTCGTTGGACTTGGCCACGTCCCCCAATGCCGCGTCAAGGTCCTTGGAGGTGGCAAAGACCTTCTTCTTGGCCGCCTGCTGGATCAGCAGTTCGGTGTTCACCAAGCCTTCTGCCGTCTGCTTGCGCAATTGCTCTTGGTCGAGTTCCTCGCCGGAGAGCTGCGCCTGCTGCAAGACCTGGGCGAATTGACCTTCATAGATCCGGGTGAAGTCGGCCTTGGTGATTTCCTCGCCGTTGACGGTGGCAACGATTTCGGGGACCCCGGCGAGGTCAGGGGTCGGGCTTGCGGCATCTGTCGGTGCCGCCTCGGCGGCCGCGCTGCTGGAGGCGGGGGCCGCTTCCGGTTCGGCCGTGGCACTGCACCCGGTCATGAACGACAACGAGGCAACAAGGGCCATGGAAAGAACCCACTTTTTCTGCAACATAAACTCCCAGCATTTGGATCGATGCTTGGAACACTAACAGGCGAAACAGGGCGGCCGCTGGACGCCGGCGGGTGCAAGCGGCCGGAAGACCTGCACCCACGGGGCACCGCCGCTAGATCACGTTTTCCAGGAAGGCGCGGGTGCGTTCGTGGCTGGGGTTGCCAAGCACCTCGGCAGGTGAACCGGATTCCACCACGACGCCGCCGTCCATGAACACCACCTCGTCGGCCACGTTGCGCGCGAACCCGATCTCGTGGGTCACCACAATCATGGTCATGCCGCTGGCGGCCAGCTTCTGCATCACGTCCAGCACATCTCCCACCAGTTCCGGGTCAAGTGCGCTGGTCGGCTCGTCAAAGAGCATCAGTTTCGGTTCCATGGCCAGCGCCCGGGCAATGGCCACCCGTTGCTGCTGGCCGCCGGAGAGCTTGGCCGGGTGCAGGGTGGCCTTGTCTCCCAGCCCCACCTGTTCCAGCAGCTCGTGGGCCTGGGCGATGGCTTGCGCCTTGGGGATCCTCTTGATGCCGATGGGCGCGGCGATGATGTTTTCCAGTGCGGTCAGGTGCGGGAAGAGGTTGAAGCGCTGGAACACCATTCCGATGCCTCGGCGTTGCCGTGCGACCTCGCGCGGCTTCATCTCGTGGAGCTTGCCATTGCGCTGGGCGTAGCCGATGAGTTCGCCGTCGAAGTTGATCCTTCCGCCATCGATGCGTTCAAGGTGGTTGATGCAGCGCAGAAAAGTGGACTTTCCCGAGCCCGAAGGCCCAAGCAGGCACATGACTTGTCCGGCATCGACCTGCAGGTCGATGCCCTTGAGCACCTGGAGCTGGCCGTAGCTCTTGCGCACCCCCTGGGCCTGGACCAGCGGCAAGCGGTTCTCGTCGGTGCGGACCGGGGACGGGGATTCAAGGATTGAATTCATGATCTGTTTCCTTCCTGGCTGCGGCGTACGCGATGGGCAAGAGCCACGGCCCGGCCGATGGGTGTGGGTCCCAGGGTGCGGCTGCCGCGGCCGTAGTGGCGTTCGAGGTAGTACTGCGGCACCGACAGGATGGAGGTCAGCGCCAGGTACCAGATGCTCACCACGATCAGCAGTTCCACCTGGTGAAGGTTCTGCGAGGAGATGCGCGCGGCCACCGTGTACAGCTCGGCCACGGCGATCAGTGAGAGCAGTGCGGTGTCCTTGAGCATGGAAATCGTCTCGTTGCCCATGGGCGGGATGATGACCCGCATGGCCTGCGGCAGTTCCACCTTGAACAAGGTGAACAGCGGGGTCATGCCCAGCGAGTAGCAGGCTTCCTTTTGTCCTTGGTCGACGGAGAGCATTCCGGCGCGCACGATCTCCGCGGTGTAGGCGGCCTGGTTGGTGGTCAGGGCGATCACGCCGGCCACGAAGGCCGGGATCAGTGCGTTGGTGTCCACGGTGAAGACCGTGAAGTCGGTGAAGGGAACCCCCAGTGACAGCTGCTTGTAGAGCAGTCCCAGGTAACCCCAGAACACGATCTGAACCAGCAGCGGCGTGCCGCGAAAAATCCAGACATACAGCCAGGCGACGGAGTTCAGCACCGGATTGGCGGAGAGCCGCATCAGCGCCAGCACGATCCCCAGGATCGTGGACAACACCATGGTGATGATTGTCAGCGCCACGGTGAGCACCGCGCCGGCCACGATCCGGTCGCTGAAGAGATACTTGGCGATCGTGGGGTGGTCGATGTTGGGATTCTGCCACAGCGAGGTTCCCACCCCGAGCAGGGCCAGCAGGATCAGGGATGCCAGGACCCAGCGACCGGGGTGGCGCAGCGGGACGGCCACGATGTCGTGGGCACCGGGTTCCGCCGCCACGATGGCCCCGGGTGCGGGCCGCCGGTGCACGGTGCTATTTCCCGCCATTGTTCACACCGGCCTCGGTCACGGCGAAGTCGACCAGGTCGTACTTTTCCATGAGCTGGGCGTAGGTGCCGTCCTCGACCAGCGATTGCAGTGCCAGGCGCAACGCCTCGGTGAGGTCCTTGTTTTCCTTCAGCAGGCCGATGCCGGTGTAGACCGGGTTGTAGCCGTTGGGGAATTCGGGGTCCTTGACCAGTTCGAAGAGCTTTCCGTCTCCCGCCGTGGCCGCGGCATAGGTGGCGACCGAGGCATCCACGACGTCGGCGACGGCCTTGCCCGAGCGCACGGCGGTTTGGGCATCAAGCTCGCTGGGCAGCTGCACCAGCTCGATCGGGGCCTTGCCGGCTTCCTGGCATTTCTTGGCGAAGGAGGCCAGGTACTCGCCCTGCACCGTCGCCTTCTGGACGGCAACCGGTTTGCCGCACAAGTCGATGATGGATCCGATCCCGTCGGGGTTGCCCGCGTTGACCAGGATCTTGAATCCTGCGTGGAAATAGTCCACGAAATTCAACACCTTCTGGCGTTCGGCGGTGTCGTTCATCCCGGCGAAGATGATGTCGTTCTTCCCTGCCTGCAGGGACGGTATCGAGGAGTCGAAGGCCTGCTGCTGGAAGTTGAACTTGACCCCCAGCTTGCCGCCCATGGCCTGGGAGAGGTCGTAGTCAAGGCCGGTGGGGTTGTTGTTCTCGTCCAGCATTTCCATGGGCGGGTTGGGGATGTCGGCGGCCACGTTGATGGCCCCGGCATCCTTGTATTTTGCCGGCAGGGCCGCTGCGGCGGCTGCATCGACCTCGACGCTCACCTGCGGTGCCGGGGTTCCCGCGGTTACCGGGTCATCGACGGAGCAGCCGGTGAGGGCCAGCCCCAGGGCCAGGGTGGCGGCCGAAAGAGTGATCAGGCCGGGACGGTTCTTGTGCGATGTGGTGTTCATGGCGGTGCGGTTTCCTTTGGGCGTGGGAGGCAAACAGGAATGCATGGGGGTGCGGATTGGTTACCAGCGGCGCAGCAGGGCCGGCTGTTGGGTGCGCAGCAGGTCCTCGTAGGTTTCCCTGGCGACCGCGAGCGTGGAGGAGCCGTCGGCGCAGAAGACGACCGGCGGCTTGCACGCTCCGTTGTAGTTGTTGGCCAGGGTGTAGGCGTAGGCGCCGGTGGCCGGCATGGCCACCAGGTCTCCGACCTGCGGGTCGGCCAGCAGCACGCCCGCGGACATGAGGTCGCCCGATTCGCACTGGCGCCCCACCACGTCGGCGATGACGGTGGGTTCGGCCCCGATCTTGGTGGCCATCACGGCCTCGTAGCGCTGGCCGGTCAGTGCGATGTCCATGTTGTCGGCCATGCCGCCATCGATGGCGACAAAGGTCTTGCCCGTGGTCTTGACCGTGTTGACCGAATACAGCGTGATGCCGGCGCGGGCCACGAGCGAGCGGCCTGGTTCGATGATGAGCTTCGCATCGGCGGGGAGCAGCCGGTCGGCCGCCTCGGTCAGGGCATCCAGGTAGGCCTCGACGCTGGGGGCGATCTCGTCATAGGTGTATTTCACGCCCAGTCCCCCACCCAGGTCGTAGGTGTCGAAGGTGCCGAACTCGGCAACGGATTTCACGGCCTGCGCGAACGGCTCGGTTTCCAGCACCTGGGAGCCGATGTGGACGTGGATGCCCTCGAAGTGCAGCAGCGGGTGCTTGGCGATGCGTTCGATGGCGCGGGTAATATCCGCGGGGGGAAGCCCGAACTTCGAGTCGCTGCCGCCGGTGACCTGCGAGGCGTGGGTAGCCGGGGTGATGCCCGGGATCATGCGAAGCAGGACACGCTGTTCCCTGGTGGCCATGGCCTCGAGCCGGTCCAGGTCGTCGAAGTTGTCCACGATGATTGCCCGGATTCCCGCAGCCAGCGCCATCTGGATTTCCTGGTCGGACTTGGCATTGCCGTGCAGGTAGATGTTCGAGGGGCTGACCCCGGCGGTCAGCGCCATCATGAGCTCCCCGCCGCCGGCCACGTCGACGCTGAGGCCCTCGGCCTGGGCGATGGCGTACATGGCAACACACGGCAGGGACTTGGAGGCGAAAAGCACCTCGGAGTTCGGGCGCCGGGAGCCCAGGCCCTGGACGAAGCGGCGGATCTGCCGGCGCAGCCCGGTCTCGTCCATGATGTAGGCCGGGGTCCCGTACTGGCGGGCCAGTTCGCTGACCGATACCCCGCCAATGGACAGTTCCCCGGTGTCGGAGACGGTTGATTCTTCCGGAAGGATGTCCATCAACAAGTTGAGGTCGGGGTGCTGCAGCTGCTGGGTCACTGTCATGGTGGTGTGCCGTGCTTTCTGGTGTTTCCGGCCGGCCCTTGCCTCGGCAAGATCCGGGAACGAATGTGATCTGCGTCAACTGTAGGATTGGCAACGTCGAAAAAGTTCGTAGTGAAAACCAAGCTTTAGCTTGCATGTTTGTCCGATCCGCTAAAGACGCGGTCGGGACGAAAGGAATGGATCTCGTTGAAAAGCTCCGGAGCACCATTGACGTTGGCCGGGCTCCTGGAAAGCCTCGGAGCCCCGCTGCTGACGCCGCTCACCGGCCTCCAGGGCCTTGACGCCTCGATCTCCGTCCCGGTCATCCACGACCAGCTGGATCCACTGCCCGAGACTCCCGGGGGCATCCTGCTGTTGGTGGGAGTCGGCCCATGCGACCCCGACCTGGCCGCCCTCCTGGGGCGGGCGGCCGAGAACGGCTTCGTCGCGGTCGTGCTCAAGAGCCATGGGCAGGAACCCGATGCAGCGCAACTGGCCGGCGCCGGCCTGCCCGTCTTGGTCGTGGATGACCAGGTCCCCTGGCTGCACCTGGACAACCTCATCACGGCGGTGACCCGGGGCCGCCCCGCAGGCGGCAGAACCGCCAGCGCCCATGGCGAGGACCTGTTCGTGTTGGCCAACGCCCTGGCCACGGCCACCGACGGTGCTGTGGCAATCGAGGACCTGGACCAAAACATCCTGGCCTACTCGAACCTCGAGCGGCACGTGGTCGATCCTTTGCGGCGCAGCGGCATCCTGGCCCGGCAGGTGCCCGAAATGGAGAAAAACGCCGCCCAGTACCGTGCCGTGATGCTCACCGAATCGGTGGTCCATTTCCCCTACGATCCGCTCGACGGCGAGTTGCCCCGTTGCGCGGCGCCGGTGCGCGCGGGCCGGCAGATGCTCGGTTCGATCTGGGTGATCGAGGACAAGACGCCGCTGGGACCGGACGGCGAGGCGGCACTCCTGGAAGTCGCCCGGCTGGCGGCCATCCACATCCTGCGCTCGCAGAACGCGGTGGACCTGGAGCGCCAGGTGCGCACCGAATGGTTGCGCTCGGCGCTCGAGGGCCACGGTTCCGATCCAGGGACCTCGGCACGTTTCGGGCTCATGGACGGGATGGCCCCGGTGCTTCTCGGTTTCACCTTCGCCCCGGACCCCGCGGCCCAACGTCCCAGCCATGCGCTGCCGCTGACCCGCCAGCTGGCCGTTGCCGCGGAGCAGTACTGCTCGATCTTCCACCCCAACGTCTCCTCGGTGGAATCCGGGCGCATGGTCTATGTCCTGGTTCCGGCCATCGGCACCGAGCAGGCGGCCATGCGCCTGGCCGGCGGGGCCTCCACCGCGCTGGCTGCCCGCTTGGGTTTCCCGGTGGATATCGCCGTGAGCTCCGTGGAACCGGGCGCCCCGGGCCTGCCCGAATTGCGGAAGGAGCTCGATGAGGTGGTGCAGGTGTTGGAGATCCCCGGTTCACGCGGAGCTGCCGGACGTGTGGTCGGCTCCAGGGACGTGAATGCGGCACTGCTGCTGGACCAGCTCGCGCGCATCATGGAAGCGCGACCCCGGCTGGTGCATCCGGGTGTGCGGGAGCTGCTGGAACACGACGCCGTTTCGGGCACGGAGTACCGTGCGAGCCTATCCGCCTATTTTGCCGCGACCGGAGACGTGGCGGCCGCTGCCCGGGCGCTGAACGTGCACCCGAACACGCTGCGTTACCGGCTCAAGCGCGCCACCGAGCTCTTCGGGCTGGACTTCTCAACCGGCGACGAGCAACTGGCCCTTTGGGTGCAGCTGCGCGTGGCGAAAGCGCCTGCGCCCCGGTAGTCCCCGGGCCCTGCACAACGATGAGGCAACGTTGTTCCACGTCCCCTGTCCCGCTGCGTCCCGCGGGCGCAGACTGGGTTCCATGACATGGATGGAGACACCGGTTCCTGGATTGGCCGCTTGCAGACGGGGCCTGTTGGTGGCCACCCTGGGGGCGGGTGCCCTGCTCGGACTGCCGGGGTGTTCGTTGATGCTGCATTCCTCCGGTCCCTGCATGCCACCCGGCTACATGTTGGATTCCCTCGTCGTTGCCCCGGGCGGGACATTGCGCGTTTCGGCTCCGGCAGCCACGTGCAATCCGCGCTATGGCGAGGCAGCAAGAGTACGGATCGATCTGGTCGACGCCCGCCAAGAGGTCCTGCTCAGCGAGCTCGCCCCAATGTCGGACGACGGATCCTTCAGCCATGTGCTGGACATCCCGGCTACCCTGAAACCAGGCACCTACGGCATCTCGGCGGCTCCCGATTCCGTGGACTGGTGCGACGACACCGGACACAACAATCGGGTGGAGAATCCCGGTTTCGGGGACAGCGGGTTGAGCGCGGTGCGTGCCGCCTGTGCCACGCCCCATGTGGCCGTCCGCGTGACCGGCTAGCCTCGCGGCCGCAGGTGCCCGCCAAGGCTAGCTGGCACTGTGCCCGCGGGCCTTCACAGCCGGATCCGGTTCGACCCGCTCCAGGGCGTGCGGCAGGAACCTGCGCGAGTTCGTCCCGATGAAGGCCAGGGACACCATGGCCAGGATCATCATGGCGAGCATGATCCAGGCGCCGTCGGCCCATTGCGCGGCCACGGCGACCGCGGTCGGGGCCAGGAATCCCACGTAGGCCAGCGTGTAGAAGAACCCGGTGAGCTTGCCCAGCTCGTGGGCCGCGGCCAGCCGCTGAATCTCCAGCAACCCGCCGACCATCAGCAGCCCGTTTCCGCAGCCCAGCACTGCCGATGCCACCAGTCCCAGCGCGGGGCTCGGGACAAGGATCGCCGCCAGCAAGGCGGACAGGCCCACGAAAACAACGACGGTGCCGGTGAGCAGCGAGCGGGCGGAAACCACGGTGTCCAGCCGGCGGGCCAGCGGCTGGATCAGCACGCTGCAGCCCAGCGTGATGGCCACCGCTGCCGTGGCATAGGCCAGCCGGCCCTCCCCCAGCCCCGGGATGATGGCGGGAACGACGGCAAATCCGGTGGTTCCCGCGGCAAACACCCACACCGCCGCGGGCGCCACCACCAGCCGGAACCGCTTGCGGGCCTCGGGATGGGCCACCCGGGCCTCCTCGCCGGGATGGCTGGCTTGTCCTGCGGCACGGGTCTCCGGCAGCCTGGCCACCACGAAGAGCACCGGAACGCACAGGGCAATGTGCACCGCGTACGGGAGGATCGCCGGGGCCGGTGCATTGTTGGCCAGCAGCCCGCCGACCACCGGGCCGAACCAGAATCCCGCGCTGGTCAACAACGAGGCGCGCCGGGCTCCCGAGCCGGCGGCCGAGTGCAGGTCCCACGGCGCCTGGGACAGTTCCTTGACCCAACTGGTGGCCGCGGCCATGGCCAGGCCCGTGGCAACACCCGCCATGAAACGGCCGGTGAACAGGGGCAGGGTCCCGAAGACCGAGCCCATCATCGCCACGTTGGCGGCCATCGACAGGACCACGGCAAAGAGGGTGATGTGCTTGCGGCCGGTACGGTCCGAATAGCGGCCGCCCAACAGCAGCGCCGGCACCAGGCCCAGGACGTAGATGCCCAGCATCGAGGTGACCATGACCTCGGAGAACCCGCGCTCCTGCCGGTAGAAGACCAGCAGGGAGACGAACTGGTTGGCGCCCCAACCGACCATCATCAGGCTCAGTGCTGCGGGGAACCAGGGCTTGGCTGGGCGGGACATGGCTGTGATCGCGATCCTTCAGGGCGTGGTGGCACAAGTGCTTGCTGGCCAGTGTTTCATGGTTGCACGCCACCGACGGGGTTGATGACCTGGTGCATCGCCGCCCCGGTGGGCATCGCGGTGTTCGGTTCGGCCCGGTCCCCTCGTTGCACCGCGACAACCACGGACCGCCGGCTCGGGATCGTTCCCGTCCGCGCGGGCGAACCGGGCTCCTGGACCCCGGATTCGTCCACGGGTTGCCGAAGGCCCCCGGACGCCGCCGGCCAGCACCCGCGGTCGGCCGAAGCCCGGGTGCCCGGTAGGCTTGATACCTGATTCCGCGAAGGCTCCCCCGGGCAACGGCGCACCACGCGCCCCCGGCCGAGGGAGCCTTGCGCGTGGCCAACCCACCGACCAACAGCAGGGGCAACATACATGGACAGCAGCATCGACACGCGACCGTTCTTCCTGGATTGCGACACCGGGATCGATGACGCGCTGGCCCTGGCCTACCTGCTGGGGGCCGGGGCCAACCTGGTGGGCATCGGCTCGGTCGCCGGAAACACCAGCGCGGCGCAGGGCGCGGTCAACACGCAGAACCTGCTGGCCCTCTCCGGCCACGCGGGAATCCCTGTCGCGCTGGGCCACCACGACGCGCAGGCCCGCCCGTACGGCGGCGGGGCACCCCACGTGCACGGGATCAACGGCATCGGCGAGGTCCGGCTTCCCGACGCGGGCCTGGAGCTTGCGCCCGAGTCCGCGCCCGAGATGCTGGTGCGGCTGGCCCGGGAGCACGCCGGGGAATTGCGCGTCATCGCCATCGGCCCGCTGACCAACATCGCTTCTGCGCTGCGCCTGGACCCGGAGCTGCCCTCCCTGGTGAAGGAACTGACCATCATGGGCGGTGCGGCCCTGGCCCCGGGCAACATCACCCCCGCGTCCGAGGCCAACATCCACAATGATCCCGAGGCCGCCGCCGAGGTCTTTGCCGCCGGGTGGGAGATCGTGCTGGTGCCGCTGGATGTGACCATGGACCACGTGCTGGAGGAACACGACCTCGAGACCCTGGCGGCCAGCCCGTCACCGGCCGTGCAGGCCGTCGCGGCGATGCTCGGCTACTATTTCGACTTCTACCGCAGCGTCTTTGGCCGGCGCTGCTCGGTCATGCACGACCCGCTGGCCGCGGCCATCGCGATCGGGAAGGTGCGGCCGGCCTCCGCGCCGTACGCACGCGTGGTCGTGGACGCCACCGACGGGCCGGGGCGCGGGCAGACCATCTGCGATCTGCGCGGACGCTACAAGGGCCACCCCAAGCCGGAGGGCGCGCGCTGCCGCGTGGTGCTGGCTGCCACCGGGGACGCCATCGGGGAGATCATGCGCGGCACCCTGGCGCTGGCCGACGCACCATTGGCGGCCCGCCCGTGAAACTGCCCGTTGCCGAACTGCACATACACCTGGAAGGGACGCTGGAGCCCGAGACCATCCTGCGCCTGGCCGGGCAGAACAACATCGACCTGCCCTGGCCTTCGCTTCAGGAGCTGCGCGCGCAGTACAACTTCAGCAACCTGCAGTCCTTCCTGGACCTGTTCTACGCGAACATGGCGGTGCTGCGCACCGCTGCGGACTTCCAGGAGATCACCACCGCCTACCTGCACCGGGCCCACGCATCCGGGGTGCGGCACGTTGAGCTGTTCTTCGATCCCCAGGCCCACCTCGAGCGCGGCCTGGCACTTGCCGAGGTGATCGCCGGGATCCGTGCGGGCCTCGACGCGGGCCTGGCCCGCTGGGGCATCACGCACCGGCTCATCGCCTGCTTCTGGCGCCATGCCCCCGCCGAATCGGCGATGGAGATCCTGCGCACCCTGGTGCAGGAAAGGCACGCCATCGACGGCATCGGGCTGGATTCCTCGGAACTCGGCTACCCACCGATCCTGTTCCAGGAGGTCTTCGCCTACGCCCGCGAACACGGCTTGCACGTCGTGGCCCATGCCGGCGAGGAAGGCCCGGCCGAGTACATCGTCCAGGCCCTTGACCTGCTGAAGGTCGAGCGCATCGACCACGGAATCCGCTGCCTCGAGGACCCGGCCCTGGTTCAACGGCTGGTGAAAGAGCAGATGCCGCTGACCGTGTGCCCTCTGTCGAACGTGCGGCTGCGAACGGTTGACACCATGGCCGAGCATCCGCTGCGGCGGATGCTGGAGGCGGGGCTGAAGGTATCGATCCACTCGGATGACCCCGCCTACTTCGGCGGCTACCTGGACGCGAACCTTGCCGCGGTCATCGGGCAGTTCGAGCTGAGCCGCGAGGAGCAGGCGGTGCTGGCCCGGAACTCGATCGAGTCCTCCTTCCTGGAGGAGCCGGCGAAGGCGCGCCTGTGCGCCGAGGTGGACGCCTGGCTGGCCGCCGAACACCTGTAGCGGGCGGTTAAGGGCGCCCGGGAAGCGAGCGGCTGGGAACCACGGTCGCTTCCCGGGCGCGGGATGCGCGGCCGTCGGGTTCTGGGGGGAGAACCGGGCCGCGCGTCCCAAGGGCGGTGATGGGGAGGGGCGGCATGCCGCCTCCGGCGCCCTTTGCGGCACCAGTGAAGTCCCTGCATGGGGGAGCAGGAAATTCCCTGGCGGATCGAGGACCACGGCCGGCTCCCGCTGGAGCCGGCTCGTGGAAGAGCTGCCTTGCTAGGGCACCAGGTAGTTGCTGTCGCGGGCGTCGGTGATGAGCATGTGCCCGGGCGCGTGGCCGATGGCCAGCGCGGGCTTGGATTCCATGACCGCCGCCTGCGGAGTGACCCCGCAGGCCCAGAACACCGGGATGTGCCCGGCGGGAATGTCCACCGGATCCCCGAAGTCCGGCTTGGACAGGTCGGTGATGCCAAGTTCCTCGGGGTTGCCGATGTGCACCGGGGCCCCGTGCACGGCCGGGTAGCGGGACGTGATGCGCACGGCATCGGACACCTGGGAGGCGGGGATCGGGCGCATCGACACCACCATGGGTCCGGACATCGACCCGGCGGAGGCGCTGCGGATGTTCGACTTGTACATCGGCACGTTCACGCCCTGGTCGATGTGGGCGATCTTGATGCCGCCCTCCATCAATGCGGTCTCGAAGGTGAACGAGCAGCCCACGATGAAGGTGACCAGGTCATCGCGCCAGTACTCGGACAGGTCGGTGGGTTCTGCGACCTTCACGCCGTTTTCGTAGACCACGTACTTCGGCACGTCGGTGCGGATGTCCCCGCCTTTCAGCAGTTCCCCGCTGGTCTCCCCCGCGTCCAGCACGCCCAGGATAGGGCAGGACTTGGGGTTGCGCTGGGCAAAGAGCAACACGTCGAAGGCCTGGTCCCTGGGCACGATGATCAGGTTGGCCTGCGCGTAGCCCAGGGAGAACCCGGCGGTCGGCACGGCCAACCCGCTGCGGAACAGTTCACGTGCCCGGGCCGGGGAAAGAGCGGCTCGTTCCCCGGTTCCGGGTGTTGGCGAATTGGCGGGTGTCATGGTTGCTGGAGTCCTTCCGGAGGGGTGGATGTGGCTGGCGGGCTGTGGGGCGTTCGGGCTAGGCCCAGAGCTTGGAGAGGCCCGCCAGGGAGTTCCAGCCGAGGAAGAGCGTCAAAAGCCAGGTGGCCACGCCGATGCCGAGCAGCCACTTGGGGTACACGTAGCCCTGCAGCAGGTCGCGGCGGCGCCAGGCCGCATAGAGCAGGACCGCGAAGCCGACGGGCAGGATCAGTCCGTTGAAAGCGCCGGCGAAGATCAGCAGCGTCTGCGGGGCCTGGCCCAGGAAGAGGTAGATGACCGCGCACACCGCGATGAACGCGACGGTGATCAGGTTGCGGGTGCGTTCGGGGGTGGTGGACTTCGTGATGAAGGAAACCGAGGTGTAGGCGGCACCGATGACGGAAGTCAGGGCCGCGGCCCAGAGGATCACGCCGAAGGAACGCATGCCGATATCGCCCGCGGCGATGCCGAAGGCCTCGGCGGCCTTGTTGTTCGTGGTCAGCACGGCTCCGCCGGCGACGACTCCAAGGATGGCCAGGAAGAGCAGCACGCGCATGATGCCGGTGACGATGATGCTCAGGATGGAGGTCTTGGTGATGTCCTTGATGTTCTCGATGCCGGCGGCGCCGGAGTCGAGCATGCGGTGGGCGCCGGCGTATGTGATGTAGCCGCCGACGGTGCCGCCGATCAGCGTGGTGATGATCAGGAAGCTGATGTTTTCCGGAAGGACGGCGTTCTTCAGGGCCTCGCCCACCGGGGGTGCGGCGACGATGGCCACGTAGAGCATCAACAGGATCATGATCGCGCCGAGCATCACCACGATCTTGTCCAGTGCCATGCCGGCTCGCTTGGACAGGAAGATCAGGATCGCCACGACGGCGGAGATGATGCCGCCGATCTTGGGATCGAGCCCCATCATGGCGTTCATGCCCAGGCCTGTGCCGGCGATGTTGCCGATGTTGAAGACCATTCCGCCGATGAAGACCAGGGCGGCCAGGACCCAGCCGATGCCCGGCAGGACCTTGTTGCCGAGCTCCTGGGCGCGCAGACCCGAGACGCCAATGATGCGCCACACGTTCAGCTGGACGGCGATGTCCACCAGGATGGAAACGACAATCGCGAAGGCGAAGGAGGCGCCGATCTGGACGGTGAATTCGGTGGTCTGGGTGATGAAGCCGGGCCCGATGGCGCTGGTGGCCATGAGGAACATGGCGCCCAGCATTGCGGTGCGCCTGGCTGAAGTGCTGAGCTTCGGTTTCGTGCTAGGAGTGGCCATGATTCCATCCATCGGGTTGCGGGTGACTGCTGTCACAGGTGGGAGCGATGAGAAGTACACTACAGGTTGTTGAACAATCCTGGCAATAGGTTGTTCAACAATTTATCCTGGGCATCCCCTCCCCCGACGCCGAAGGAAACCCGCGGATTGCACCCGAACCCGGACACGACGAGGCCCTTCCCTGCGCCGCGGTTCGCCGGCGCAGGGAAGGGCCCAAACAGCCGCGGCTCAGGCGCCGTGCTCGTACGTGAGACAGTCCGCATTGTCCGCGCCGGGCCCCACGCGCACCGATTCCGCCGCACACATCAAGTGGTCATTGTGGGTGCATTCCATGCGCTGGCAGGCACCCACCGAGGCCAGGATCTTGGGCAGGCCGCCGTGCACGCCGGTGTCGATGAACGTCGCGCATTGCGCGTGGTCGGCATTTCCGCCGATGGTGATGCCGGATGCCCCGCAATGGGTGTGGTCATTGAACGAGCAATTGGACACGGAACATTCGGTAACGGGCACGGTGACTGTCATGATGCACTCCTCGAACCGGCGGTCTCGCGGATTTCGAACCGCTCTAGGTACCACGGTAACCCCAAACCGTGCCCGGAAATTAGTGCTGTTTATGGGTCCTAATCGGGAGGGTCGCTACCCTCGGGTAAACGATTGCGGGGCGCGATTCCATGCGCGGAACATGCCCGAATCCCGATCGCGCACCCCGCCTACGGTGATGCACCTCACGCGCGGGACGTGCGTGCGGCTGTAGCCTGACAGGGTGAAGTTTCTCAACGATGTGCGCCCCGCCCATGACCTGACCTACAGCGACACCTTCATGGTTCCCTCGCGATCGGCGGTGGTGTCCCGCTCCGGGGTGGACCTGGCCACCCCCGACGGGGTCGGAACCTCCATTCCGCTGGTGGTCTCCAACATGACGGCCGTCGCCGGCAAGCGCATGGCCGAAACCGTCGCCCGCCGCGGCGGGGTCACGATCCTGCCCCAGGACATTTCGCTGGCCGCCCTCACCGACATGGTCACGAAGGTCAAGGCAGCACACACCGTCTTTGAAACCCCCATCACCGTGGACGTCAACGACTCTGTCTCCACCGCGCTGGCCCTGCTGGGCAAGCGCTCCCATGGCGCGGCGGTGGTGCTCGACGGGCACCGCCCGGTGGGCATCGTCACGGAAAAGGACTGTTTCGAGGTCGACCGCTTCACCCCGATCAACAAGGTCATGACCCCGGACATCGTCACGGTGGCCAAGGACGCGGACCTGGACTCGGTGTTCGACACCCTGGCCACCCGGCACCTGGGCATGGTCCCGGTGCTCGACGGCGAGCACCTGGCCGGCGTGCTGACGCGCAAGGGCGTGCTGCGCTCCGGGCTCTACACCCCCGCGGTGGACCCGGACGGCCGGCTCATGGTCGGTGCGGCCGTAGGCATCAACGGAGACGTCGGCTCCAAGACCCGGGAACTTCTCGAGGCCGGTGTGGATGTGATCGTGCTGGACACCGCCCACGGGCACCAGGAAAAGATGATCGAGGCCCTTCCGCTGGCGGTCGCCGCCCGCGACGACTATGCCCGGCGCACCGGGCGCCGGATCCAGATTGCTGCCGGAAACGTGGTCACCGCCGCCGGAACCCGCGACCTGGCCGCGGCCGGCGCCGACATCCTGAAGGTCGGGGTGGGACCCGGGGCCATGTGCACCACCCGGATGATGACCGGGGTGGGTCGTCCGCAATTCTCCGCGGTCCTGGAATGCGCCACCGCCGCGAGGGAGGCCGGCGTCGAGGTGTGGGCCGATGGCGGAGTCAAGTACCCGCGCGACGTGGCCCTGGCCCTGGCCGCCGGCGCCGCGTCCGTGATGATCGGTTCCTGGTTCGCCGGGACCTACGAATCGGCCGGGGACCTGGCCTCCGACGGCGAGGGCCGGCTCTACAAGGAGAGCTTCGGCATGGCCTCGGCGCGCGCGGTGCAGCAACGCACCCGGCACCAGTCGGCCCTCGAGCGTGCCCGCGCCGCGCTCTTCGAGGAGGGGATCTCGCATTCCCGCATGTACCTGGATACGCAGCGTCCGGGCGTGGAGGACCTGATCGATTCGATCGTTTCCGGGGTCCGCTCGTCCTTCAGCTATGCCGGGGCCGCTTCGATTGCGGAGTTCCGCGAGCGCGTCATCGTCGGGGTGCAGTCGGCCGCCGGCTACGAGGAGGGACGCCCGCGCGAGGTGTCCTGGTAGCCCAAGGCTACAGCCAGGGCACCGCTCCCTGGCTGTGCTCGAAGACCAGCGACGTCTGGGTGGTGGCCACCGCCGGGTTTGCCGACAGGTTGTCGAGCACGAACTGGCGCACGTCCTTCGAGTCGCGCACCGCCACGTGGATCAGGAAATCGTCGGCGCCGCCCAGGAAGAACAGCTGCGTGACCCCGGGCTTGGCGCGCATTTCTTCGGCAAAGGAGGACATCAGGTGGCGGGCGCCGGGGCGGATCTTCACGAAGATCAGCGCCTCGAGCGCGTGGCCGAGCACCTCGGGGTCGATTTCCAGGGTGAAGCGGCGGATGACGCCCGCCGAGCGCAAGGCGTTGAGCCGGGCCAGGCAGGTAGAGGGGGCGATGCCCAGTTCCTCGGCAAGCGAGTTGTTGGTGCGGCGCGCATTCTCCGTGAGCATGCGCAGCAGCCCGCGGTCGATGTCGTCCAGCTCCACGGGGTTGGACTGGCGAATATTCCTTTGAGTGATGGCCATGCCGGTACCCAGCTTTCGCACTAAAACATTGGTTCCCTGAATCGTACCGACGAATATTTGCCAAAGCGCCCAACGCGCCGCAGGAAGAACACGACGGTGCGCCAGCTCCTTGACTGGACTTCATGGCCGGGCCGATTGCGGGAGCCTGCGCGTCAGGAGTTTTGCCGGCGGTAGCGGATCCACGCCAGGGTCGTAATCGCCAGCACCAAGGCTCCCGCCACGATCCACTGCCAGCCGAGGGCCAGCCATGCGTAGATCACGGCCATGCCCACGGTGGAATAGATGGTGGCCCAGATCAGGCAGCCGACGACGACCGCCGGGAGGTAGCGCAGCACCGGCATCCGGGCGACACCCGCGCTGGCGTTGACCGCGGTCTGGATGCCCACGGTCATGAAGGACAGCGGGATCGCGAAGATGCCCCAGCGCTGGATGAAGCGTTCGGCCCGCTGGTAGATCGGCCCGGTGAGCACATGCTGGAACCGGGTGTGCTTCACCCCGGCGGCGATGCCGCGGCCCAGCCAGTAGGTGGTGTTTGCACGGGCCATGGAAAGCAAAAAGAGAAACGCAAAGGCCCATCCAAAAGGCGCGTCTCTTAACCAGTCCATGAGCTCCAGCCTATCTGTGCCGGGTCATGGAGCCGGACTTTCGTGAGCCGCCATACATCGAACGGCCAGTGCGTATTTCCTAGGGAACCGAGCGGATGTTGCGCACCAGCAAGGCACCGAAGATGCCGATGATGGCTGCCACGATGAACAGGGCCGTATAGCCACCGAGCACCTTCACCGAAACGAACGCCAGCGCGGGGGCAATGACCTGGGGCAGGGAGTTGGCCACGTTGATCACGCCCATGTCCTTGCCCCGGGACTTGGCCGAGGGCAGCACCTGGGTCAGCAGCGCAAAGTCCACGGCCAGGTACGCGCCGAAACCGAGCCCCAGCACCGCGGCACCGATGATGGCGCCGGTGAAGTTCTGCGACACGGCAATGATCAGTGCGGAGCAGGCCACCACGATCGAGGAGACGATCACGAAGATCTTACGCTTCCCGCTCCTGTCGCTGATCGGCCCCAGGATCACTGCGCTGATGATCACCATGACCGCGTAGATGCCGGTCAGCACCAGCACCCCGCCGGCGGGATCCGGGTGCTTGACGACGTCGGTGAGGAAGAAGAGCAGGTAGACGATGGTCATTTGGTTGCCGGTGTTCATCATGAACCGGGTCAACCAGGCCCACCCGAAGTCGCGGTGGGTCAGCGGGTTGATCCAGAAGCCCTTGGCGAACTCCAGCAGGTTGAAGGCGGGGCGGAACTCGCGTGGCAGCTGCGGGTCGTTGGACCGCAGCACGTAGGGGATCACGGAAACCAGCAGGGCCGCGGCGCAGATCATGTAGCCCACGGCGATGTTCCCGGTGATGGCGAAGCCCACCACCGCGCCCAGCAGGATGCCCACGGTCTGGCCCATGGCGGCCAGCCCGCCGATGCCCCCGCGCCGGCGCTCCGGAACGCGGTCCGGGATGGTGGCGGTGACGGCCGAATAGGCGGCGTTGGCGCCGGCCTGCAGCCCGCACCAGCCCAGCAGCATCAGCGCGACGGTGGTGGCCCCGGAGAGCATCAGCAGCGAGGCGGCGCCAAGGATGGCCCCGGCCAGGATCCACGGCGAGCGGCGTCCCATCTTGGAGACCGTGCGGTCCGAGAGCGCGCCGAAGAGCGGGTTGGCCACCAGTGCCACCGAGGCGCCGCAGGCGGTGACCAGCGAGAGGATCGCTTCCTTGGACCCGGCATCGATCGCCGTGGCCTGCAGCCCCAGCAACACATTGATGGGGGCGAAGAAGACGATGTTGATGCCGATGTTGATCGCCACGACCGAGGCCACCCAGCTGCGGGCGACGTCCTTGGTCGGCGTGCGCAGGGCCTCGGGGAGCCCCGCCTCGCCGCCGCCGGCAAGGGC
The DNA here is from genome assembly GCA_024207135.1 of Arthrobacter sp. C2. GTDB lineage: Bacteria > Actinomycetota > Actinomycetes > Actinomycetales > Micrococcaceae > Paeniglutamicibacter. Next base: position 2,271,504 of record CP042428.1, read on the forward strand.
CGTGGGATCGTTGGGTGTGCGCGCCAACTAGATCATGCCCGAGAGCATGCCGGCTCCGGTCCCCACGAGCAGGGCCCCGATGAGCAGCCAGGTGATCACTTTGACACGTTTGCGAATCGATTCCATAGTGCGTTTATCGTAGGCGAGTTTTGCTCCGAACGCCCCTTTGACGACACCTGTCTTGCGCGTACCGCGCATGCTTTCGGACCGGGGCAGATTACGCTACTGGCATGAGCAAAAGCGGATCCGAGCAAATGTTGTGGGCACCGCGCCACAGCGGCTGGAATCTGGCCCACCATTTGGTGCCGTCCTTTGTGTTGCTGGCCTTCCTGGCGGGCACCGGGGTGTACGCGCTGCTGCACGAGCGGCCGGTGCTTTCCACCGGGCTGCTGGCCAGCGCCCTGGCCGTGCTGATGGGCGTGGTGGCGGCCTATCGCCGCCCGACCGAGGACCAGGCGGCCGCGACCGCGGCGGTCGGAACCAGCACGGGACCGCGGGCAGCCACGTGCTTCCCGATGTTCCGGACCTCCCCGCAGTGGGCCGCCGCGGTGATGGGCCTGGCCGTGGTGATCCTGGTGGCCACCGTGGCGCTGAGCGCACGGCTGCTGATCATCCACAGCTACGACCCGATGGTACTGATCGTCCTGCTGACGGTCTTCCTGCTCGGGATCGGGGTCTATGTCTTGAACCGCGGGATCCGCATGGCGCGCATTGCCGCCGCATCCCAGGATCCCGGGGTCTACCTCACCCGCAGCCGCATCGTGCTTTATTCCTCGCGCGGAACCCGGGAAATCTACTGGAACGACCTCGAGGGCATCGAGCCAACCGATCCGGCCCGCCACCGGCCACTGGGCAGGCGCGGCCCTGCCTGGATCGTGGTGCGTCCCCGGGCCGGGGAGGCCGTCGGAGCCAAGTCCCTGGTGATCCTGGTCCACGAGCTCACCGCCAACCCGGACCAGCTGATGCGCACCCTGGAGCATTACTGGGTCAACCCGGCGGACCGGGCCGAGCTCGGGACGGCCGCGGCGCTGGAGCGCGTGCGGGGATTCACCTCGCAGTCCTAGTTCCCGCCGGCGGCCGTTCCCGGATGCAGCAGCACCCGCCCGGCAAGGACCTGGACCTTGTGGGTGCGGGCATCGCGGACGGCCGGCAGGCACAGCACCTTCCCGTCGCGCAGGCAAAAGCGCGAGGAATGCAAGGGGCATTCGACCTCGTCGTCCTCGATCCAGCCCTCGGACAGGGACGCGACCTCGTGCGGGCATTCATCATCCAGCGCGTAGTAAACCCCGGAGTCGGCGCGAAAGAGCCCTATGTCCTCCGGGTATCCGCTGGTTTCCGCGGGGACCAGCAGGGCCGTGCCCGGTTCGAGCAGGTCCTCGCCACCCAGGTCGACGGCCGGCAAACCGGGGCTTTTTTCGGTGTCCATGTGATTCGCGCACCTCTCCGTCGGGAGGGCAGCCCGGGAGAACCGGCCGCCACTGCCCCCAGTCTTGCCCTTCCGCGCACCGGCGGGCAAGGGGCACGAAGGAAGGGCCGGGAGTCAGCGGGCCAGTTTCTTCAGCGGGACTTCGGGGTCGGCAAGCGCTTCGGGCGGAACAATGATGCCGCGGTCGATGATGCGCCGGGCCGCCCGGATCATCAGCCCGCCGTCGATCGCCGCGGCCCCGAGCATCCGCCCGTCCGCGGCAACGTTGAAGGCGGCCACCGGTTCCCCCTCTTTCAGGCGCAGGATGGTGGTGCCCTCGGCGTTCATGTCCCCCACACCCTCGACGTGGGTGCCGTGGCGGTCGGACCAGAACCACGAGGCACCGTGCACCGGTGGTTCCTGGCCCAGGATCGCCGCGGCCGCGGTGGCCCCGGTGTTCATGGCGTGTTCCCAGTGCTCTCCGCGCCGTTGCAGCGTCCCGTCGGCGGACCGGGTGCGGGCCATGTCCCCCACCGCGTAGATCCCCGGGTGCGAAGTGCGCTGGTGCTCGTCGACCAGCACGCCGTTGTCGGTCGCCAGGCCTGCGCCCTGGGCGAGGGCGGTGTTGGGGATGATGCCGATGCCCACGAGCACCTCGTCGCATTCGAGGACCCGGCCGTCGGCCAGCTCGATCCGGCGGCCCGCCCCGGTTCGCGTGATGCCCGCGGGCGTGCCGTGGACGACGGTGATGCCCGCACCGGAGTGCATGGCGTGCAGGCGTCGCGCCAGCTCTGGGCCCACGGCGGGCACCAGCGGGGTCTCGACGGGGTCGATCAGCGTGACCTCTGCCCCGAGGGCGAGGGCCGAGGAGGCGACCTCGGCGCCGATGAGTCCGGCCCCGACGATGGCCAGCCGGATGCCCGGGGCGAGCTTGCCGCGCAGCGTGTCTGCATCGGCGCGGCTGCGCAGCACCAGCACCGAGTCCAGGTCGCCGCCGGCCACCGGCAACGGACGGGCGGAGCCGCCGGTGGCCAGCACCAGGATGTCGGCGTGCAGTTTCCTGCCGTCCTGCAGTTCCACGCCCAGCGGTTCGATCGCCAGCGCGTGCACCGTGGCGCGGAGAAGTCCGACCCGGTGTTCGGAGAACCAGGAGGCCGGCGCCAGTTCGATGCCCGCGGCGTCCTTGTCCCCCAGCAGGTAGGCCTTGCTCAGCGGTGGGCGGTCGTAGGGAATCCCGGCGGGGTCGATGAGGTCGATGGTCCCGGTGAAGCCGCGCGTGCGCAGGTTCTGCGCGACGGTGAACCCGGCCAGGCCGCCGCCAACGATCAGGATGGATTCAATGCTCATGGTTGTGTGGTGCCGATCCGTGGATGTGGTCATGGACGTTCAGTGCTGCGTGCTGGCACGAGTTTGTGCCCGACTGCTGCCCTCCCATCATCCCGCGCGGGCGGGCTCCGCCACAAAGCGGGGACGGCCGTCCGTGGTGTCCGGGGCAACGTGCAACGGCGCTTCGACGAGCACCGAGGCCAGTTTCCGGCCCGCCGCGTGCAGGATCAGCTGACTGTGCGCCGGGTTGGCCACGGCTCCGGCTGGTGGGCCGTCGGCCCAGGCCCAGCCGTGGCGCCCGGCCAGCGCGCGCAAATTCGACCGGTTCCGCTGCTGCAGTGCGGTGGGGTCGGCCGGGAAGCTTCCCGGCACCAGCACCCCGCGGGCAAAGCCGCGCGCCGCGGCGGCTTCCAGGGTCAGCGCCGTGTGGTTCAACGTCCCCAGGTCCGGGCGGGTGGCCACCACCAACCGGGCACCCAGCCCGCGGCCAATATCCGCGATGGTTTCCCCCGCCAGGGTCAAGGGCACCAGCAGGCCGCCGGCGCCCTCGATGAGCAGCACATCGTGCCACTTGGCCAGCGCCCGGGCGCGACGCAGATGGTCGGCCAGGGTGGGCAGCGCCGCGGCGGCTGCCGGGCCCCCTGCGTGCAGCGCGGCATCCACCGGGGCCATCGGATCTTTCAGCCGCACTCCCTCGGACAGGGTGAGCTCCGGCGGGTTCCCCAGCCAGGACCCGATCGCGTGCACATCCCCGCCCTGCCCCGGTTCCACGCCGGTTTGGGCGGGCTTGTAGATGGCCCCCGAATGCCCCGCATCCAGGGCTCCGGCGGCCAGGGCCGCGGTGAGGACGGTCTTGCCGACGTCGGTGTCGGTCCCGGTGACGGCGACGATCATGCCGCCACCCCCGCACCCGGCCACGAGCTGAACACGGTACGCGGCCACTGGAAGGAGAGCAGGTGCATCCAGTCCGGTTCCCCGCCGGCCGGGTTGAGCCCCGGCAGCGCGCGGGCCGCGGTGTGCAGCACCACCTCGGTTTCCATCCGTGCCAGCCCCGCGCCGAGGCAGCGGTGGATCCCGAACCCGAAGGCCAGGGAATCATCGTCCCCGTCCTCCATCAGGGCACCGCCCGAGAGCCGGAGCACCAGCTGCTCCCCGGCGGCAAAGCGCACACCATCCAGCTCGATGTCGGCCCGCACCACCCGGCGCCAGGTCGGCACCGAGGACGCGCGCGCCAGCGACCGGGCCACCAGCTGTGCGGCCGCGGATTCCTGCGCGCAGGAATCCCAGCGGCCCCCGTGCAGCGCGGCGGCCAGCGTCGTGGAGATGAGCATCGCGGTGGTCTCCTGTCCGGCAATGGTCAGGAAGTAGCCCAGTGAGCGGATCCGGTCCAGGTCCACCCCGCCTTGGTGCAGCGCCGCATAGAGGTTTCCGTCGTCGCGGGCCACGGCCTGCGCGACCGAGGTGCGCAGCCACGCGTGGAATCCGGCGGCGCTGGCGGCAAGTTCCCGCTGCCGGGCGGCGTCGGGCCAGCCCCAGAAGAGCTCCAGGGAATCGAGGCTCCAGGCCTTGAGGTCGGCGGCGGGCGGGACCGGGATCCCGGTGAGCCGGGCCATGACCTCGGGCGGGATGACCGCGGCCAGGTGCGCGGCCAGGTCGACGCGGGCGCCGTTGCGGTAGTCGGCGGCCAGTGCGGCGCAGATCCCGGCCACGCGTGCCCGGATGGGCTCCGCCTGGGCGGCGACCCTGGCGGGGCTGAAGAAGCGTGCCACGATGCGGCGGACCGCCAGGTGCGCTGCCCCGCCGGCGCTGGCCAGCACCGGGGGCAGGAAGAAGCGTTCGGCGGCCAGGACGCGCAGGGCCGCGGGTTCGAGGTCGATGGCGGTGTCCAGGGCGTTGGCCGGGGTGAAATCCTCGGGGCGCTGCAGGATCCGGCGCACCAGGGCGGGGTCCTCGATGCTGCGGTAGCGGTTGTTGACCGCCTCGGGGTAGGTGCCGGGCAGGGCCGTGGCCAGCGGCGCGGACGTTGGGGCAACGGCCGTGGACCCGGCAAAGGGACAGCTCATGATTCTTCCTCCAGGATGGTGGCGGCAATGGTGTGCAGCGCGGCGAGCAGCTCGCGCCGGTGGTGGTTGGCGTGGGCGGTGATCCGCAGCCGGGACACCCCGTCGGGCACGGACGGGGGCCGGAAGCAGGCCACGGCGATGCCGCGGGCGCGCAGGGCCGCGGCGGTGCGCACCGCGGTGGCGGCGTTGGCCATGGTGATCGAGTGCACCGCGCCGGCGCCCCGCTCGATGCGCCCGGAAAGATGCGGCACCGCGGACAGTGTGTCGTGCACAAGGGCGGCGTTGCGTTCCAGCCGTCCCAGCAGTTGCGCGTCGGCCAGTTCCAAGGCGGCCAGTGCGGCGCCGGCCGCGGCCGGGGCCAGCGCGGTGTCAAAGAGGAAGCTGCGGGCGGTGTTCACCAGGTGCTCGCGCAGCAACCCCGCCGTTTCCCCGCCCAGCAGCACCACCCCGCCCTGGGAGCCCAGGGCCTTGGAGAGCGTGGCGGTGGCGATGACGTGCCCGGAACCTGCCAGCCCGGCGGCACGCAGCGCCGAGCCGTTGCGCGTGGCGGCCAGCGAGTGGGCCTCGTCGACGAGAAGCAGCGCGCCGAACTCGGCGCACAGCGCATCCGCGGCGGCCAGGTCGGCGGCATCCCCCAGCACCGAATAGAGGGATTCGAGCACCAGCGCCACGCGCGGGGCCGGTGCCGGCGAGTCGCGGTTCGCCTCGAGCAGCGCCCTGGCGGCGTCGAGGTCGTTGTGCGCGGCTGTGGCCACCCTGGCCCCGGAGAGGCGGGCGCCGTCGATCAGGCTGGCGTGGGCATGGGCGTCGAGGATGAAGTGGCTGCCCGGTCCGCCCAGGGCCTGCAGGACACCGATGTTGGCGGTGTAGCCGCTGGAAAAGACCAGCGCGGTGTTCCTGCCGGTGTAGGCGCACAGCGCCTCCTCGAGCGCGCTGTGCACCGCCACGGTGCCGGTGGCCACGCGGCTGGCGGCGGCACCGGCTCCGTGGCGGGCCGCGGCCTCCCCGGAGGCGGCACGCACCGCCGGGTGCGTACCCAGGCCCAGGTAGTCGTTGGAGGCCAGGTCCACCAGGTGCCCGCGATCGCTCTCCACCCGGTGCAGCCCGCGGGCCGCGCGCACCCGTGCCCGCCCGCCCAGCCACGTTCCCCACGCCTCCGGAACGGCCGCGGGCGCATCGGCGGCCGGGGCAAGGCTAGGGGCCGTGGACATGGTCCACCGCCGCGACAAGGGCGGCGCCCAGCAGCCGGATCTCCTCCGCGCCGCTGGTGTAGGGCGGCATCACGTAGACCAAATCGCGGAAGGGGCGCACCCATGCCCCGTGGCGCACCGCGGCCGCGGTCACCTCCGCCACGCGCACCTGCTCGTGCAGCTGGATGACGCCGACCCCGCCCAGCACCCGCACGTCCTTCACGCAGGGCAACACGGCGGCCGGGGCGAGGGCCTCGCGCAGCCCGGCATACAGTGCGGAAACCTGGCCGCTCCAGGGTGCGTCGGCGGCGCGCGGGTTGCCTCCGCCGGTGAGCAGTTCGAGGGAGGCATTGGCCACCGCGCAGGCCAGCGGGTTGCCCATGAACGTGGGCCCGTGCAGCAGCGCCGAGCCGTTGCCGTGCGCCCCGTCCAGGGCGCCGGCGACCTTCGGGGTGCAGAGCATCGCGGCCAGGCTCAGGTAGCCGCCGGTCAGCGCCTTGCCCACGCACATCACGTCCGGCACCACGCCCGCCCATTCACTGGCGAACAGCTTCCCGGTGCGCCCGAAGCCGGTGGCGATCTCATCGAGCACCAGCAGCAGGTCGTGTGCGTCGGCGATCTCGCGCAGCACGCGCAGCGCCGCCGGGGCGTAGGCGTACATGCCCCCGGCGCCCTGCAGGACGGGCTCGGCAATGATCCCGGCCAGTTCCGGGGCATGGGCCGCGGCCAGCGCGCGGGATTCGGTTTCCCAGGCGGCAAATTCGACCACGTCGAATTCCCAGCTGCCCTCCTCGGTCAGCCGGGCGGCCGGCGGCCGGGGCAGGAAGAGCTGTTCGGCCCCGGGCCGGGAGAAGGCGGCGTGCATGCCGTCCACCGGGTCGCAGACACCCATCGCCGCGAAGGTGTCCCCGTGGTAGCCGCCGCGCAGCGCCGCAAAGCGCTGCTTTCCGCTGTGCCCGCGGGCGTGCTGGTATTGCAGCACGACCTTGAGCGAGACCTCCACGGAGATCGAGCCGGAATCGGCCAGGAACACGTGGGCCAGCTCGCCCGGGGCCATGGCCACGAGCCGCTCGGCCAGTTCCACGGCCGGGGCGTGGGTCAGCCCGCCGAACATCACGTGGCTGAACGAGTCGATCTGCGCATGGGCAGCGGCATCCAGCACCGGGTTGCGGTAGCCGTGCACCATCGACCACCAGGAGCCCATGCCGTCGATGACCTCATGGCTGCCGCTGGCGTCCTCGAGGGTGAGCCGCACGCCGCTGGCACCGGTGACCGCGTAGCGGGCGCCTGCATCGAGGGAAGCGTAGGGGTGCCAGAGCAGTCCTGCGTCCCGTGCCAGCAGGTCCTGTCCCTGGCTCACCAAGGACGTTGCGGCGCTCATGCGTTGGGGCTTTCGCCGGTTCCTGCACCGCGGCGGCGCAGCACCGGTTCGGCGCCTTGGGCCGGGCCGCAACCCAGGGAAGCGCCCGCACCGCAGCCGGAACCGCAGGCACTGCCGCAGCCGGCGGGTTCGCTCGCTGCGGCAGGGGCTTCGTCGGCCCGGTGGCGCAGGCGTGCGGCAAGCTCCGCCGGGTCGGTGTCCTCCTGGCCCAGGATCACGAACCCGGCATCAGAGATCATTTCCAGGTCGCGGCGCGCATCCTGGCCCTCGGACGTGAGGTAGTCGCCGAGGAACAAGGAGTTTGCCACGGCCAGCGCGGTGGCCTGCAGGGTGCGCAGGTGCATTTCGCGGCCGCCGGCCATGCGCAGCTCGGCGGCCGGGGCGGCGAGACGGACCAGGGAGAGGATCCGCAGGCAGGCCATCGGCGTCAGGTGCCAGGTCCCGGCAAGCGGGGTGCCGTCAAAGGGCATCAGGAAGTTCACCGGGATGGAGTCGGCCTCCAGCTCGCGCAGCGCGAAGACGGCCTCGACGAGCTGCTCGGGGGTCTCGCCCATGCCCACAATGAGCCCCGAGCACGGGGAGAGCCCGGCGTCCTTGGCCGCCCCGACGGTGTCCACGCGCTCGGCGAAGGTGTGGGTCGAGCAGATCTCCGGGTAGAGGGACTCTGCGGTGTTCAGGTTGTGGTTGTAGGCATCGGCCCCGGAGGCGGCAAGCCGTTGGGCCTGCCCGGCCTTGAGGATGCCCAGGCAGGCGCAGACCTCCACCTGCGGGTGCTCGTCCTTGATCTGGCCGATCATGGTGGCCACGCGGTCCACGTCGCGGTCGCTGGGGCCCTTGCCGGAGGCGACCATGCACACGCGCGAGGCTCCGCCGGCGATGCCGAGCCCGGCCTGATGCACCGCTTCCTCGGGCTTGAGCCAGGTGTACTTGAGGATCTCGGCCTTGGAGCCCAGACGCTGGGAGCAGTAGGTGCAGTCCTCGGGGCAGAGCCCCGATTTGAGGTTGACCAGGTAGTTGACCTTCACGGTGTTGCCGAAGTGCCTGCGGCGCAGGGTTCCGGCCGCGGCAACCAGCCCGAGCGTGTCCTGGTCCTGGGTCTGCAGGACGGCGAGGGCTTCGTCGGCGGTGAGCCGGTGGCCGGCGTCGATGCGGGCGGCCAGGTCTGCTGCGTCCAGGATCCCGGCGGTGGTGGCAGGTACAGCGGGGGCGGGGATGGTATCGGTCGTGGTCATGGCGGGGCCTTCCGGTCGGGCGCTTCTCGGCGGTGCCAGGGCAACAGGTCCATGCGTTGGCAGCCCGAACAACCCATTGAACACCGTTCAATCATTCCCGGATCACACTACACGCCAATTGAACACCGTTCAATCATCTCGGCTTCACCGCGATTGGCCGGCATGCCTCCGTCGGCGCCCGCAAACGGCAAGGGCCCGTCCAGATCGAGCCAAGAACAAATTCCTGGCGCCACCGGACGGGCCCCTTGGGCCACAGTGCCTACACGGCCGGGGTGTCGGGGTAAAGCAGCAGCTCCCCGTCCTGGACCTCGATCTTGTGCGTGCGGGCAGCCACGGTAGCCGGCAGGCAGAGTGCGGTGCCGGACTTCAGGCAGAACTTCGCCGCGTGGACCGGGCATTCCACCTCGGTGCCCTCGATCCAACCGTCGGCCAACGAAGCGGTCTCGTGGGTGCACTCGTCGTTGATGGCATAGAAGTTCCCGTCCTCGGCGTGGAACACCGCGATGTCGTCCTTCGTGCCGTTGTCTTCGGACGGAATCACGATGGCTTCGCCTTCATCGATGCTGTCGACGGAACCGATGTTTATTGCCTCGCTCATGAGGGTGCCTCCTGGTGTGCCCCGTCGCCTCCGCGCCTTGCGCGAAAGCGATGGATATAGGAAAAGATGTTGCTCCATCATCCCGCCTTTCGGCCCACGGCCCAACCGCCAAGGCTCAGTGAGTCCGCCGGGAAGATCCTGCACCCAAATTTCCCAAATACGTTTATATCTTCGGATAACACCGCATAAGGTACGGATAATGTTTTTCAATCATCACGAACGGCGGCCGAAGAACGGCAGCCATCCGCAACGATAACCGATGTGAAATCAATTTCCGGCCACCGCCAGTATCACGATGTCGTAACACCGTTCCTGCCCCGTGATTACGCGGGCCAATCGATATCCACATGGTCACAAATCATGAAAAAACCCTCTTATCCCTCCTCCTTTCCCGCGACGGCTGTTAGCGTGAAGGCCTAAGTCTCATCCGTTGCGAGAGGCTCACCAGCCGAGCGCAACGGCCACGTGAACAAGAATGCACAAATCGTGTTGCCGGTTCTTCTGCGCGACACGTGGATGGAACCTCGCATGAACTCAGCACCAGGGACGGCTTCACCGGCCCTACGTGTCGCCAATGCCTACAAGGTGTTCGGACGTAGACCCCAAGAAGCGGTGAAGGCCCTCAAGGACGGCAAAACCCGCAAGGATGTGGCCGCGATGGGCACCGCGGCCGTCATTGACGCCTCGTTTGATGTCAAGCCGGGTGAAATCTTCGTCGTCATGGGACTGTCCGGCTCGGGCAAGTCGACGTTGATCCGGATGCTCAACGGCCTATGGCCCATGACCAGCGGCTCGGTCCACATCGGCGACATAGACATTTCCAAGATCTCCGGCAAGCGCCTGCGTGAGGTTCGGCAAAAGAGCATATCGATGGTGTTCCAGCACTTCGCCTTGCTCCCGCACCGCACCGTGCTGGAAAATGCCGCCTACGCCCTCGAGATCCAAGGCGTAGACAAGAAGAAGCGCACCGAACTGGCCACCGCGATGCTCGATACGGTGGGGCTCACCGGCTGGGGAGACAAGTACCCCGGACAGCTCTCCGGCGGCATGAAGCAGCGCGTCGGCTTGGCCCGGGCTTTGTGCTCGGAAACCGACATCCTGCTGATGGACGAGGCGTTCTCCGCACTCGACCCGCTGATCCGCCGCGACATGCAGGAACAACTCGCTTCCCTGCAGGCGGACCTGGGCAAGACCATCATCTTCATCACTCACGACCTGAACGAGGCTATGTTCCTCGGGGACCGCATCGCGGTGATGCGCGACGGGGAAATCGTGCAGATCGGCACCCCCGACGAGATCCTCACCTCCCCCGCCAACGACTACGTGGCATCCTTCGTCCGCGACGTGGACCGCACCCGCGTGCTCACGGCCGGCGCTGTCATGGAGAATCCGCGCGCAGTCGTTTCGATCAGCGGCGGAGCACGCGCTGCCCTGTTGACCATGCGTGGGCAGCTGACCTCCGGCGCGTTTGTCATCGACCGCAACCGCAACTTCCGCGGCATCGTCACCGACCGTGAGACCCAGGCCCTTGCCGACCGCGGCGGATCGGACCTCACCGAGATCCTGACCCGGACCGAGGACGCAATTTCCGCCGACACCGCGCTCAACGACCTCTTTGGCCGCGCAGTGGAAAGCAACACCCCCCTACCGGTCGTCGATGAGCAGGGACGGCTGGTCGGTGCCGTGGCCCGGGCAACGTTGTTGGCGGCCTTGGGCAACGTGCCGTCCACCACCAGCTCCATGGAGATCCTCGAGCCGGGCCAAACCGCCGGAAGCGACGACGGCAGCCAGAAACCAGGTATTTTCACCCAGGAGCCATCCGGTGAAGAGGGAGGCACTCTCTAATGGACGACTTGTTCCGGATTCCCGTCGGCAAATGGGCGGAAACAGCCCTCGACTGGATCATCGCCAACCTCGGCGCTTTTTTCGACGGCGTCAAGGCCTTCTTCGCCGAGTTCTACAACGGACTGGACTGGGTCCTGTCCACCCCTCCCTTCTGGGCCATCATCGTCGTTCTCGCGGCTCTGGCCTTCTGGCTCAAGGGCTGGAAACTGTCCTTGGGCACCATCATCGGGTTCCTGCTGATCTACGGCATGAACCAATGGGACAACGCCATGGATTCGCTGGCCCTGGTACTCGTGGCCTCCCTGGTGGCAGTGATCATCTCCGTGCCTTTGGGAATAGCCGCAGCCAAGTCCACGGCCGTCTCCAGCGTCGTCAAGCCTGTCATGGACTTCCTTCAGACCATGCCGGCCTTCGTCTACCTGATTCCGGTGCTTTTGTTGCTGGGCATCGGACCGGTTCCCGGCATCGTGGCGACCATCGTGTTTGCCCTGGCGCCAGGCGCCCGTTTCACGGAACTGGGCATCCGCTCCGTGGACAGTGAAGTGGTCGAGGCCGGCCAGGCCTTTGGCGCTTCGCCCATGCGCATCCTGCGCCAGATCCAGATCCCGCTGGCGATGCCCACCATCATGGCGGGCATCAACCAGATCATCATGCTCTCCCTGTCGATGGTCGTCATTGCCGGCATGGTGGGTGCCGGCGGCCTCGGTGGCGCGGTCTACTCGGCCCTGACCGGGTTGAACACGCCGCTCGGTGTGGAATCCGGCCTCGCCGTTGTCATCCTGGCGATCTTCCTCGATCGCATCACCGCTTCGCTGACCCACGTCAAGAAGCACGTCCCAGCGTAACCAGTTCCCCATTTTGCGGCTCCCGCGAAGTTGGGGACCATCAAGAAAGGCAAATTTCATGAAGAAGAAACTCGTATCATTCATGGCCCTGGCTGCCGCCTCGGCACTGGCCCTGACCGCCTGCGGATCCGGCGACGCCGGATCGGAAGCCTCTGGCTCACCGGGCGGAGACAAGAAGGAACTGACAATTGGCGTGTTCGCCGGCTGGGACGAAGGCATTGCCGTGTCCAACCTGTGGAAGAGCATCCTCGACAAGGAAGGCTACGATGTCACATTGACCACCGCCGATGCGGCACCGGTCTTCACGGGCATCACCACCGGCGACTTCGACATGACCATGGATGTCTGGCTTCCGGACACCCACAAAACGTACCTGGAAAAGTACGGCGACAAGATGCAGGAACTGGGCACCTGGAACGAAAACGCCAAGCTGACAGTGGCCGTGAACAAGGACGCCGACATCACGTCCCTGGACGAGCTCGCCAGCAAGGCCGACATGTTCGACAACCGAATCGTGGGCATCGACCCGGGTGCGGGGTTGACCGCCGCCATGAAGGACCGTGTCATCCCGGAATACGGCCTGGACAAGATGGAATTCGTGACATCCTCGACCACGGCAATGCTGACCCAGCTGAAGAAGGCAACCACCGACGGGGACAACATCGCGGTGACGCTGTGGCGTCCGCACTGGGCCTATGACGCGTTCCCGATCAAGGACCTCGAAGACCCCAAGGGCGCCTTGGGTGCAGCCGAGCACATCAGCACCTACGGCAGCCTGACCTTCAAGGACGACTTCCCCACCGTTGCGGGCTGGATGAAGGACTTCAAGATGGATGACGAGAAGCTCTTCTCCCTGGAAAACGCCATGTTCAACCAGGACGAAACCCAGGACTACGGTCCGATCGTCGAGAAGTGGATCGGCGAAAACCAGGAATGGGTCGATTCGCTGACCGCGAAGAAGTAGCCGCGCAGCACCTGCTCCAGGGGCCCGGGCCGTCCGGGACACCGCCCAACACCGCGGTGTCCTTGGAAGGCCCGGGCCCTTCGCCGTCTCCGTCCGGTCCTTCCGCGCGGCCTAAGGTGGGCACTAGACTCGGGCCATGACGGCTCATTGGCCTGTGGCCGGCCCCCGGATGGATCGCCGCACGGTATTGGCCCTTGGCGGAGCCCTCGGCCTGGCCGCCGTGGCCGGATGTTCCCGTCCGCAAAATCCCATCGGTACGGCCACGCCCGGCCCCGTGCCCACCGGCACAGATCCCCGGCGAATGCTCAAGGCCAGCGGCCTTGACACACCCTGGTCCTTGGTCCGCACCGCGGACGGGCGCATCCTGGTCTCCGAGCGCGACACCGCCCGGATCCTGGCGCTCTCCCCCGACGGCGTCCTCGCGCCCCTGGTGCATCTGCCCCAGGTGGTCGCCGGTGGCGAAGCGGGGCTGCTGGGGCTCGAGATCATCGCCGCATCCGGCGAGGCTGAATGGCTCTACGCCTATCTGGGCACCGAAACCGACAACCGTGTGGTGCGCCTGGAGTTGCGCGGCTCCGGCGTCGGACCTGCCGAAGACATCCTCACCGGCATCCCCCGGGCCAACATCCACAACGGCGGGCGCCTCAAGAAGGGCCCGGACGGCCTGCTCTACATCGGCACCGGGGACGCCACCGACCAGGAGGCGGCCCAGGACCCGTCCCGGCTCAACGGCAAGATCCTGCGCATCAATCCCGACGGAAGCATCCCCGGGGCCAACCCCTTTGCCGGTTCCCCGGTCTATTCCTACGGGCACCGCAATGTCCAGGGGCTCGGCTGGGATTCGAGGGGCAGGCTGTGGGCCAGTGAGCTGGGCCCGGAGAAGAACGACGAGGTGAACCTGATCGAGCCTGGCAAGAACTACGGGTGGCCGGAGGCCACAGGGGTGGCCCACGACGCGCGTTTCGTCAACCCGATCCATGTGTGGCCCAGCCCCGCCGACGCCTCACCGAGTGCGCTGGCCGTTGCCGGGGACATTGCCTATGTGGCCTGCCTGCGCGGAGAGAGGCTGTGGGAGTTGCCGCTGCCGAACGGTGATCCGCCCGCCGGCGGAACACTGCCGGGAGCCCGTGCCTTGCTGTCCGGCCAGGAAGGCCGGCTGCGCGATGTGCTGGTGGTCGGGGATGAATTGTGGGTGGCGACCAACGAGGGCGAGGACTCGAGGATCATCGCCCTTGAGCTTCCCGTCGCCTAGTTACAGGTGGGCAACGATGCCCAAGACCTTGCTGAGGATGAAGCCGGCCACCAGTGCCGCGGCGGTCCAGTACAGGAAGCGCACCTGTGAACGGGGCTTTTCCAGCTGCCAGGAGCCGGTCTTGTCGTCCCGGTAATACACCAGGGCGTGGCCGTCGGGCGCCCGGGGGCTTTCCAGCACCAGCAGTTCGCTGCGGACGGTGCCGTCGGAGGTGTGGAAGACCAGGCATTCCTGGCCCTCGAGCACCGCAATCTCATAGTCGGCGGTCTTCCATCCTGCATCCCGGCGGCGTTCGGCCAACGCGAAGCCATAGAATCCGGCCGCGGCAATCAGCGCCACCCACCCAATGAGGTCGAGTGCCGGGCCCAGGCTGGTCAGCAGGTCTTGCACGTTCCCATCTTATGGTCTGGAGCTTCCCGGCACAGTATCGGGTTGCCGACGCAACCCGGCGGACCTACCTGCTGAAGGTCCCGAGCACCTCGTTCAGCGCCTCGGTGGACGAGGGGTGCGTGAAGATCGAATCGCGCAGCGTGGCCGAGGTGACGCCCTGGCGCATGGCCAGGGCGACCAGGTTGATGACCTCCTGCGAATCCACATGCATCAGGGCAGCGCCAAGGACCAGGTCCGTGTTGGCATCGACCACGAACTTGATGATGCCGCGGGGATCGCCCACAATCTTGGGCCGCGGCATCGCGGCGATCTCGGCGACCTTCTTGACGGCGACCTTGATGTCCAGTCCCCGGGCACGGGCCGCCTCCTCGCTGAGCCCGACGCGCGCCAACGGCGGGGTGGTGAAGATGGTGGAGGGAACCGCCACGCGGTCGGCGGTGGAACGTGTTCCGGCGCCCAGGATCGCATCGGCGACGATCCTGTTGTCATCCAGGGAAACGTAGGTGAACTGGGGTCCGCCGTTCACGTCGCCCAGCGCGTACACGCCCTCGGCGGTCGTGCGGAGGTGCTCGTCCACCTTGATGGCCCCGGAATCCGTGCGCTCGATTCCCGCGGAGGCCAGGTCCAACCCGTCGGTGGCCGGGGTGCGGCCCAGGGCGATGAGTACGGCGTCGGCCTCGATCTCGTGTGTCTGGCCGTCTTGCACGTAGGAAACCCGGGCGCTGCCGGCGTCCTGTCCGATGCCCTGCACGCTGGCGCCGGTGCGGACCTCGACGCCCACATCCCCAAGCGCGCCGATGACCTCGGCGGCCACGTCTTCGTCTTCCTTTTTCAGCGCCCGGGGCCCGCGATCCAGCACCGTGACCTTCGATCCGAAGTGCGCGAACATGGATGCGAACTCCGTGCCGACGTATCCGCCGCCGACCACCACCAGGGATTTGGGCAACGGCGCGTGCTGCAGCGTCGTGGAGTCGTGGATCCGCCCGCCGATGCGCACGCCGCCGAGGTCCGGGACCTGCGGCACGGCTCCGGTGTTGATGATGATCCGTTTGGCGCCCAGCTCCAGGGTCTCGTCGCCGGCCTGGATCCTGATGCGGCGCGGGCCGATGAAGGCGGCCCGCCCGGTGATGGTCATGACCGAATCAAGGTCATCGAGCATGGAGAAGTTCTTGGCCCGCATGGCGGCGGTGAGCTTGTCCCGGCGCTGCACGGCCGTGTCGAAGTAGCCGGGATCGAACCCGTTGCCGGTGCGGGTCTCCGCGTCGTGGATCAGGGCCTTGGTGGGAACGCAGCCGATGTTGATGCAGGTGCCGCCATACATCCGGTCCGAGGCCTCGACGATGGCCACGCGTTGCCCGGCGCGGGCCATGGTCCCGGCCAGGGTCTTTCCGCCCTTGCCCCAGCCGATGACAATCAGATCCAGTTCGTGTTCCATCAAGCCGTCCTTGCTTCGGGAATTATCGTGTTGACTAGACTCGAGTGTGCTCCGCCGCGGTGCGGGCGGTCAAGAAACCAGGGTTCTTCACAGGCAACCCGTTGAAACGCTGCTCCCAAGCCGTTGAAATGCTGACCTCTATTCGGCCACCTTGAACACGCCTTGGGCACCGCGTTCGGCATCGACCATAATGTGGGAAACGAAGGGATAGGTTCCTGCCTCGGGGAACCGGAGCTCCACGAATCCGCCCTGCGCCACGCCGAGCGCCAGCGCCTGGCTTCCGCCGCCCCCACCCTCGCGGTCATCGAGCAGGTAGTTTCCCTCGAGCCAGGTGGTGTCGAATTGCCCGCCGATCACGTGGAAGGAGGAGGCCCGGTTGGGCCCGACATCCAGCAGCCAGATCCGCACGCGTTCCCCGACCCTGGCCGGCAGCGGCCGGTGCACGTATTGCTTCGCGTAGCCGTTGAAGACCACCAGGTCCGGCTTCTCCGCGGCCAGCTTCGCGGTGTCGACCTCAGCGCCCTGGGCGCCCAGATAGAACTCGGACTGGGCCAGCACGTAGGAGCGGTCCACCTCGGGCAATCCCTCGGGCTCGATCACCACGGTGCCGAACATGCCGTTGGCGATGTGCGCGCTCATGGGCATGGTCGAGCAGTGGTACATCCAGATCCCCGCCCGGGTGGCGGTGAACGCGTAGCGCAGCGATTGGCCGGGCTGGATGGTGCGCATGGGCTCGTCCGGTGCCAGCGCACCGGCATGGAAGTCGATGGAGTGGCCCATGGTTCCGTCGTTGACCAGCGTGATCTCGAACCTGTCGCCGACCCGGCCGTGCAGCAGCGGGCCCGGCGCGGTGCCGTTGAAGGTCCAGAGTTTTTGCCGCACTCCCGGGGAGACCTCGGCAATTGCTTCCTGCGCGGTGAACGTGGCCTGGTGGACAACGGGCTTGCCGTCCTTCGGCCGTGGCGGAAGCACGGGCAGCGACGCGTCATGCGCGGTGAAGGACGCATCGGGTTCTGCCATCAAGTCTAGCGGGGCGCCTGGGGCCAACGGGGCCTGGGACGCCGGCTGGTGCAAGGACCCGTGGCCCGGGTCAGCCGCTCCGGGATCGACGCCGGGTGCCGCGGGCGTGCCGGTGGCCTTGATGTCCAGCACCATGCCCATTTGCCTGTGGCCCACGATCGAACACCAGGCCGAGACATCGGAGGTGATGACTCCGGCGTCCACGGTGGCGCTTTGGCCCGGGGCCAGCCGACCGCTGTTTGCCCCGGTTGCCAGCACCAGGTCGTGCGTTTCGGTGGCATCGGTGTTGGTCAGCTCGATGACCAGATGCGTGCCGGCGGGAACCTCGATGCTGGAGGGGGTGAAGCGCATGTCGGCGGCCTGGACCTCCACTGTCATGGTTTCGGCCGTGGTTGCCGGTGCCGCTGTGCCGGCTTCGGGAGGGGCGGGCGGTGCGGCGATGCCGGAGGCCGCCGGGTCGATGGCCACTCCCACCGCGATGGCCAGCACCACGGCGACGAGTCCGGCCATGGCCTGGCCAGCACGCTGGCCCGCGGGGCGCTCCCCTTCCGGTTCCAGGCGCACCCGTGGGGCCGGGGTTCCGGCGGGCAAGCCCAGGGCCTTGATGCCTGCGGCCGCCTTGGCCTTGGCACCGCGGTGGGCCCGCAGGGCCATAAAGAGCAGCAGGAGGAAGCTTGCCATGGCCACCAGGTACAGCCCCGAGCACAGCACCCGAACCAGCGAGGGAACCGGCAGCGCACACACCAGCAGCGCGGCATTCGCGGTGGACACGCGCAGCACCGCCCCGCGGTCCAGCACCGTGGTCGCGGCCCTGACCGGGGCCGGACCGCCACCCAGGACCACCGGCACCAGGTAGGACAGCGCACCGAGCAGCACCTGCGCGGCGAACCCGGCCACCAGGAACGGGGTGATGGAGGCAAACTGGCGGCCGACCACCTGCCAGTCGCCGGTGCCCAGCAGGGAAACGACCAGGGCCACCAGGCACCCGATCCACCAGCTGACAGCGCCCAGCACCGAGAGCGTGGAGAAGGTCTTCGGCGGCTTGTTCCGAGCGACCTGGATGAAGGAGGACGCCATCATGCCCAGGCCCGCGATGTAGCCGAGCAGGCCCGCCGCGGCCACGGGCAGGAGACCGAATCCGGCGCCGAGCGCCGCGGCCAGGGCGGAGGCAATGAGCACCGGCAGGGCCCGCCGGGAATTGGCCGCGGCCTGGTCGGCGATCCTGGTGCGCAGCATGGTGGGCCAGAGCGTGACCAGGGTTCCCGCCACCGTCAGGCCCACCCATCCCAGGACGTTGAGGAACGCGTGGGCCAGGGTGACCTGCTCATGGGTCGGCGAGCCGGTGCCATGGGCCAGCACGGTGCCCAGCACCGCCCCGACGGGCAGGAAGGCGGCCGCGGCGATGTAGTACTTCACGGTTGCGCCAAAGCGGGAAGGCAGGGCGCGCCGCATGCGGGCGAGCAGGTCCACCCCGTGCCAGATCACGGCCCCTGCCACCAGTGCGGCCCCGGTCGCGGTGACGGGCCAGAAGCTGGACAGCACCCCGGTGACCACCACGACGGTGCCGGCGTTGAGCATGAGAAGCCGCCAGTTCTGGGTGGCCCGGTCATGGGGCCGGGCCGGGGTGCGCAGCAGGGCGATGGCAAAGTACTGGGACCAGACCAGGATCGCGTGGGAGATCGCGCCGAGCAGCAGCAGGTGGATCATGAGCCAGCGGGGCGCGGGGATCTGGCGGTGGACCAGCGTGGCAGCCACGAGGAGAACCAGCCAGAAGGACACCGGCAGATCGCGCATGGGCCAGAAGCCCCTGGAAGGGTTCTTGCTCATCATTCTGGCTTCCGTAGAGTTATCGGTAGGCCGGAGCGCGGAGGTTGCGCTGCGGGGTTGGTGTCGGGCAATGGTCTTGCCACCTCCGGCGGGCCGATGCCCAGCAACTTGGGCGCAAGCAAGGATTTGCCGGGTCCGGGAGGCTCAGCGGCAGGCGGCGCTGGTGCCACAGTCTTCGGCCGGGGCTCGCCCATCAGCACGGAGGCGACGGCCAGGACCAGGAAAAGCAGCAGAGCCAGGACGTTGGCCGCGCCCCCGGCGCGCCAGGCCCAGTCGTATCCCAGTCCGTTGCCGATCCACAGCCGCAACGCCAACCCCACCCACAGCAAGGTCGCCGGGACCCACATCATCGGGCGATAGGGCAAGGGGCGGCGCAGGATCGCGGGAAGGATGCTCGAGGAGTGTGCAATGACCATCGAGATCGTGAATCCCAGGAACACTGCGTGGATGACGGTGTCGTAGGCGGCCCGGGTGGCAGGGAATCCGAAGCACCAGGTGATAGCGGCAACCAGCAGCCATCCGTAGCCGGCGAGGATGCAAGTGGCCATGAACCGGGTGGCTCCGGTGGCGCGGATGGTGCGGCGGGCAACGTCGTGGGCGGCCAGCCACAACACCAGCACGGCAAGGACCAGGCCGAACCCGACTGATCCCCACGCCGGGTTCAGCAACGAGGCCGCCACCGCGAAGGTGAGCAGCCAGGACAGCTGGAGCGCCCGGGTTCCGGCCAGCGGACCCGTGGAGATGCGTGCCAGTTCCACGCGCTCGCCCGCGATGCTCAGCACCAGGAAGGCTGCCAGCCAGGGCAGCAACAGGGCCATTTCCACCCCGCCGAGCCACAGGATCGCGGCACCTGTGCCCAGTGCAGCACCCAGCAGCTGGATGAGCACGGAGTGGTCGCGCTGTCGGCGCCAGATCGGCAGGTAGACCCACACCAGGGCCGCCATCCCGGCGAGCAGGCCCAGCTTTCCGGCGTAACGCGGCACGTTGGAAAGCAGCAGGAGAGATCCGACCCCCAGCAGCAGCGGGCTGAGGTAGCCGGCGCGCCGACCCAGGGCCACCGCGCGTTCAAGAGCGACCAAGGTTCCCACGAACCCCAGGGCCAGCACCATGCCGTGGACCTCGCTCCAGTGGGCTGCGTTCAGCGGAGCGGGCAAATCCAGGAGAAGCAAGGCTGCGTTCAGCCCGGCCAGCAGGCTCGCGGCAGCGGGCACCATGAACAGGGTGCGTGCCGGGATCGGCCGGGGCTTGGCTTGGATGGATTTTCGGGCGGCATTCATCCGGAGGGGGTTTCGCTGGCTGCGGCGCGCAGGTGCAGGGCGCACTGGCCGGGTGCCGAAAACGGCAACAGGGTGCTGGAGGAGCCGTCGAGTCCCATCTCTGCGAAGGCCCCCTGGATGATCCCCAGGTGGACGCCACAGACGATGTCCGGGTGCTTGCTGGCCGCTTCAATGAGCGGACAGCGGGTCAGCACCACGTGTTCGTTGGAGGCATCGGGTTCAGGGGCGAATCCGACTTCTTCAAGCATGTCGACCAGGTGGGACCGGGCCGCCTCCGCCGGGCGGTCGCCATGGTGCTCGCCTTGTTGCTTGAGCGTCAGTTCCCTGCCCCAAACCTTGCCTGCACCCACCGCATCCTGGACCGGATGCGCACTTGTTTCATGCAACACGGTGGCCAGGGCGGAGGCCAGGGAGGCATAGGGCGAATGCTCGATGGGTTTCTTGGCTTCCCAGAGCCATGCGGGACGGCCACGGCCTTCCGAGACGGCGCGCTCGCGGCTCAGGTAGCCGTCGCGCAACAGATCCTCGAGATGAGCCCGGACGGTGTTTTCATGCAGCCCACAGGCGCGCGTGATGGCAGCGATCGTGGCGGGGGCCGATTGCGCTTCCAACAGCTCAAGGATCCGCAGGCGCGTGGGCGAGAGCGGGCGCCCGAAAGACGTGCGTCTGGTCCGGGCCGGTGAACGATCCGAGGGACCGGTCACGGGGTGGCCAAGGGAGCAAATGACAGGCGACGGCGACTACGATTGTTTTCCACGTAGTTAACTGTAATAAAATGATTCGAAGGTTACCAGTCGACGCTGGAAACCGAGACCCCACTTGATCAAAGGAACCCCATCATGGCTGACATTGTTATCTCCTCCAGCAAGGAAGAAGCCGAGAAGCAGACCCAACCCGCGGCCCACGAGTGCGCCTGCGGCGATCATGATGCCGAACTTCCGGAGCTTGACGCCCGGTCCATCCCACACGCGATCCGCCACGCCACGATCTTTGGAGCCCTGGATTCCCTTGCCGCGGGTGCCGGCCTGGTCCTGGTGGCGCCGCACAACCCCCTGCCGCTGCTGGACCAGCTCGAAAGCCGGGCGCCCGGCGCATTCGAGATCAGCTACCTCGAAGAGGGGCCGGAGGCCTGGCGCCTGCAACTGGTGCGCAAGGCCTAGAAACCCCGGAGGAAGACCTATGGGGCCCGGCCGACACGGCCTGACCCCACAGCTCCGAGCCTTGGCACGCCCGATGCCGGCGCGCCAAGCATGCGTTCGCTATTGCCCGGCGCTGTCCGCTCCGGCGATATTGACCATCCAGTCGACGCCGAACTTGTCGGTGAGCATGCCGAACCAGTCGCCCCACGGGGCCTGAGCGAGTTGCTCTCCGATCTTGGCTCCGTCGCTGAGCTTCTCCCAGTAATTTGTCAATTCTTCCTTGTCGTCGCCGCTGAGGGTGACGGAGATGGCGGTTCCTCCCTTCCATTCCATGGAAGCGGGGGTGTCGGCGGCCATCAGGTTCAAGCCGTTGGGTGCACGCAGGTGCCCGTGCATGATCTTGTTGTTGTCGTCGTCCGGGTAGTCCGTCTTGGCGAACTCGAAGTCCGCGAAGGGACGAAGGTCCAGCTCGCCACCGAAGACCGACTGGTAGAACTCGAGCGCGGGACGCGCCGTGTCGCGGAAGCTGATGTAGGGGTTGAGGATCGTGGCCATGGTGTTCTCCATCGTTTGGCGGGGTTCAACAACTAGCAATTCTGCCCGGCACACCCGCTCCCCGGAACCCTTGCGGGCGGATGTTTGCCGGGTATCCGCCGGGAAACGGGCAGAGGCGAATGGTGCCGCGGCCCCGCCCGCTTCGAAGCAGGGCTTGGCAACGGTCGCCCCGATGCCGCACCACGGGAAATCCCGCGGCAACAAGGACGTCGAAGCGGAAAATCGCAACTAAAATGAATGACATGACTTCACCGTTTTCCGATTCCCGCCCCGACCCGGGATCGGCCACCGACTCCACCGCACTCGATCCGCTGATCGAGGATGTGGAAAAAGAGTTCTCCATGATGGTCGTCAAGGCGCGTCAGGCCATCCGCAGGCGCGCCGCTTCCGTCCACCCGGAGCTCCAGCCCTTGGGCTACAAGGTGCTCTCCATCCTGGCCCGCGAGCAGGCCCAGCAACAGATCATCCTGGCCGAGGAACTCCAGGTGGACAAGGCCACCATGAGCCGGATGATCAAGTGGCTCGAGGCCAAGGAACTGGTGACCCGTGTCCCGGATCCGGATGACGGACGGGCCATGCTGGTCAGCATCACCGACGCGGCGCGGGCCGGTGTGATCGCCTCGAGCGCCGCTTCGCGCCAGCTGCTGCGCAACCGGCTGATTTCCTGGGAACCCGAGGAAATCAAGCGTTTCTCGGACCTGCTGGCCCGGCTCAATGCCAACGACCAGCCCCAACACGGCAAATAACTTGGCTCCATGGATTTCCCGGCCCCGGCCCTTCGCACAGAAGGGCCGGGGCCTCTTTCATGCCCAGCGCCAGAGGCGCCCGCTTGGTACCGAGGACCACACGTGCATCAAGGCCGGAGTCTCCGGCACACCAGGCCGTCGAGCAGTTCGAAGATTATTCGCATACCTCCATTGAAGCGGCCATTCCCATTCGCCAAACAGCCTCATGTCGCGGCACCAGCGGGCACTTGTTCGACGAAAGCCGATTTTGTCGTGACGATTTGTTAAGCACCCGCCTTGCCTCCGTGGTGCGGCTTCGGGAAGACTCATCAGCAGAATCACGAGTTCCCGCCATTCACGACCCTGGTCGGCGGGACGGCAACCCTCTTCGTCATAGCGGGGTGCTCCAGGTGAAGATTCGACGCCGCCCAACCGGGCCGGCGTAAGTATGGCGTCGTGCGAGCGCATGCGCCAACCACGAAAGGATCCGTTTCCCATGTCCGAAACCCTGATCGAAGACACCCTGGACTCCGTTCGCGCCGAGAAGCTCACCGCAGCCGGCAC
Source organism: Arthrobacter sp. C2 (assembly GCA_024207135.1). Lineage (GTDB taxonomy): Bacteria > Actinomycetota > Actinomycetes > Actinomycetales > Micrococcaceae > Paeniglutamicibacter. The sequence continues at coordinate 2,294,537 of CP042428.1, forward strand.
CGCGTGGGGCGAGCGCATCTCGCAGAACACCGCCAGCGCTGCCCTGACCTTCAAGGCCAGCGGCGTGTCCACCGGATCGGTCTCCAGCGAGATTACCGCCGGCAAGCACCGCTTCATCGTCGACGAGCCCGAGGCACTGGCCGGGGACGACGTTGCAGCCAGCCCCGTCGAGTTCGCCTTGGGCGCGCTGATCTCCTGCCAGGTTGTGGTCTACCGCCTCTACGCGCACCAGTTGGGCCTGAAGATCGACTCGCTGGAAATCAACGCCGATGCGGACCTGGATGTGCGCGGGCTGTTCGGCATCGAGAAGACCGTCCGCCCCGGCTTCGGCGAGGTCCGCCTCACCGTGAAGATCCAGGGCCCGGAAACCCGCGAGCGCTACGAAGAGCTCCAGGCTGCCGTGGACGAGCACTGCCCGGTTCTGGACATCTTCACCAACCCGACGCCGGTGAGCGTCGAATTGGTCACCGCAAGCTAGCGCCACCATGATCCGGCCGTGGGCCGGTGCCGATCGAGGGGATCGGCACCGGCCCGCGGCTCTTGGTTTCCACCCGCGCCCGGGTGCCGGTTATCCCTCGGTCGAGGTGATCTCGTTGGGCACCTCGGGCAGGTCGACGGTGCCGGACACCTTGCCGGCCTTCAGGTCCACGAGGTGTAGCTGCTTGCTTTCCGGCTCGGTGACATAGGCGATTGGGCCGGAAACGTGCACCGCCGGACGCGGCTGCTGCCAGTCGACCGGCTCCTCCCACGCCTCGACCACCGCGATGGCCGTCTTTTCCTTGCCCGTCTTCACGTCGTAGACGTGCAGCTTGCCGTCGGTGCCCAGCAGCAGTGCGTCACCCGAGGCGCTGCGGGCCAGGGAGCGGAACGAGTAGCTGTAGTCGATGTCGATGAGTTTCAGGGAATTGGACGCGGTGTCCGTCAGCGAAAAGGTGCGCGGGCGTTCAAGCTCGGCGTCCTTGTCCGTCTTGTAGTCCCCGAGCACCACGGTGGAGGCCGCGGATCCGGCCTGGTTGCCGATCCGCCCGTACGCGTCCGGGGCGTCAAGCTTGGCAATCTTGTCGCCCTTGATGACCAGGATGCCGTCCTCGCAACCCACCACCATGGCCTCGTCCTTGGCGACAGCCTCGCCGTGGACACCCGGGCACTGCGTGGACTCGGACACCGTGGTGCGTCGGTGTCCGGCGTCCGGGGCGGAGAGCAGCTTCACCGCGTTGACGGCCTCGGCATTGCCGTCGGTGACCATCAGCGTCCCGTCCCCGCGCCGCACGGCCACGCCGTGGTGGGCTTCGGGCAGTGCAACGTCGTCGGTGCGCGGCAGTTCATGGTTGGCGAGCTTGGCGGATTCGAAGATGTTGATCTTGCCGGTGGCGTCGTCAAAGAGGGCTGTGTGCCCGGCATGGACCACCGCGTGCCCGGGCTTCCCGGCCGGGAACACCAGCTCGGTCAGCGACGGTTCGGAGACGTAGTGGTGCGAGTGCTCCCCGTGCTTCTCGGACCAGGCCCCGGCATCCAGGACCCTGAATCCCCCGGCGGTGGAGACGAGCACCCGGCGGCCGTCGCCCGCGGGATTGACGCGGTTGAAACCCGCAAGCTTGTGCTCCGAGAGGACCGAGCCGTCGCGCGCATCGGCAACCAGCAGCCCCCCGTCGTAGGTCAGCACGAGCCGCGGCGTGGCCGAGCCTGCCTCGGACACCACCGGAGCCGGGGCCGATGGCGCGGCCTCGCTTCCGGGTGCGGCCGTGCCGGGGGCCGCGGAGGCACATCCGGCCAGCAGCGTCCCGGTGGCCAGGACCGCCAGCGCTCCCCACCGCCTGCGCCTGAGACGGACAGTCGAATGGGCAAGGGCAAGGGGCTTGTTGGGTGTTTTGTGATGTGACATGGCGACAACAGTAAGTTAAATGAGAATCATTCGCAAAAGCGAATCTGTTGCATCCCACCCGCCGGCCACGCAGAAGGGCGGGCGGCACCATGTCCGGCGGGCGCCGGAGGCGGCTACCTGCCCATGTCGGTCTCCTTGTAGGGAACGCCCGGCTTGTCGTACGTGGTCCAGATCCCCACCTGGCGACCTCGGTCCATGGCCCCGGAACGCATGCGTGTTCCGTCGACCCTGAACCATTCCCAATCCCCTGCATTTCCCCCTCCAGCATGAAGCCGCGCGCCCACGGGCTGCCGTCCTTGTGGAGCTTTTCAAAGGGTTCCGGTTCCGGCCTGCTTGCCGCGTTTTCCGTGGTCATGATCGAATCGTGTCGCAGGCCCTGGTCCGCTCCTCCTCCCAGCACGCGCCCGGGGATCCAAAAAGCATCAAAGAACTCTTTCACTTGGTGGATCCGCTCGGTAGTATCAGCCCCACGTGCCCCCGGCCTGCGCCATCGGACGGGAACACGCCACTCGTCACTATTCTTGAGGGAGAACCACGTGTCCGAGAAACATCAAATGCGGCGCAGCGCCCTGGTCGCGGCCGCAGCACTCACGCTCATGGCATCCACCGCCGTAGCCGGGCCGGCCACGGCCGCCCCGGAGAACCCAAGCGCACAGGGACAGGCCAGCAAGCAGGAGAACGCGCCGTCCACCTCCATCGAGCTGGTGGGCATCAATGACTTCCACGGCCGCATCGAGGCCAACGGCGCCGAGGCCGGAGCCGCAGTGCTGGCCGGAGCCGTAAAGGACTACAAGTCCAAGAACCGCAACACGCTCTTCGTCTCGGCGGGCGACAACATCGGTGCCTCCACCTTCACGTCCTTCTCCCAGCAGGACAACCCCACCATCGACGCATTGAAGGCCGCGGGGCTTGATGCCTCCGCGGTCGGGAACCACGAGTTCGACCGCGGCTTCGACGACCTGCTCAACCGGGTCATCCCCCGCTATGGCAACGGGGACGCTGCAGCCGGGGCCGACTACGCACTGGGCGCAAACGTGTACCTGAAAGGAACCAAGACCCCGGCGCTGAAGGAATACACGCTCAAGAAGCTCAACGGCGTCACCGTCGGCCTGATCGGCACCGTGACAGACCAGACCGCCTCGCTGGTCACCCCGGCCGGCATCTCCGGACTGGACTTCGGTGACCAGGTCGAGGCGGCCAACCGGGTCGCCGCGCAGCTGAGCGACGGGGACAAATCCAACGGCGAGGCCGACGTGCTGGTGCTGCTCACCCACGAAGGCTCGTCAAGCAGCAATTGCGCCAGCATCGGCACCGAGGACACCGCCTACGGGGACCTGGTCCGCGAGGCCTCGGGAGAGATCGACGGAATCGTTTCCGGCCACACCCACATCGGCTACTCCTGCGCTTACCCGGTCCAGGGCTGGGCCAAGGGGCTTGAGCGCCCGGTGCTCCAGGCGCACCAATACGGCACCACGCTCGATACCCTGAAGATCACCGTCTCCAAGAAGCACAAGCAGGTCACCGGCCTTGAGGGCGGGCTGATCTCGCTGACCACCATCGCCTCCGACGGCACCACGGTGCCGCGCTTCGAAGCCGTGCCCGGGGTCGCCAAGATCGTCGAGGCAGCCAGTCGGCAAGCCGAGGTCGTCGGCGCCCAGAAGATCGGCAACATCAGCGCCAGCATCCTCCGCGGCGGAACCAACGGCTCGGACCGCGGCGTCGAATCCTCCCTGGGCAACCTCGTGGCCGACATGCACCTGTGGGCGACGTCCAACGAGAACTTCGGCGGCGTCCCCGCACAGATCGCCTTCATGAATCCCGGCGGCCTGCGCGCGGACCTGCTCTACGGCACGGACGGAACCGTGACGTACAAGGATGCGGCTTCCGTGCAGCCCTTCGGCAACACGCTGTTCACCATGGACTTGACCGGCGCGCAGATCAAGTCGGTGCTCGAGGAGCAGTGGCAGCCCGACGGCGCGAGCCGACCCAAGCTGCACCTGGGCATTTCCGGGGGCTTCAGCTACACCTACAACCCGAATGCGGCGCGCGGGGAGCACATCGTTTCGATGAGCTACCAGGGGGAACCCGTCGCCAACGACGCGGTGTTCCGCATTGTCACCAACTCGTTCCTGGCCGCCGGCGGAGACAACTTCTTCACCTTCGCCCAGGGCGCCAACGTGGCCGATTCGGGCCAGATCGACCTCGTGGCCGGCATCGAGTACTTCCAGGCGCACCCGATGGTTGATCCTGCGCCGCTGGGCCGGGCGCAGGTCGCCCAGTAGACAGGGCAGGCAAAAGCGAGCCTCCACCCGGCGGAGGGTCGCTTTTGCCTGCCGAGACCATTCGGCACGGCGGAATTCCACCTTCATGGACCCGGCGACTCCCAGGCCAGACACCTCCCCTGCAGCCATCGGGACCCGGAATCCTCCGTGGCAGATCCCGGAACTTCCCAGAGCCACCAGCCAGGTCGCGGGCGCCGCCCGCCGACGGGGCCCAACGGCTGGCACGATTCCCCTTTTGTGACAATTACGCGTCATAATAGGACGAATCCGCATCATCAAAAGCGGCGTCGCCTTCATGACCAGGGGCCCTTGGCCGGCGCTTGAAGACGGCTCATCAGAGTCCGACAGACTCCAGGTCAACGACTGTGGCATGGTCTTGATCCAGTTAGACCATTCGCCGGGAAGCCGTCTGTGCATCAGCAACGCTGTGTCTTGAGACACGCAAGAGTAAGGTCATTCGTTCCATCATCTGTGGCTCACGGCCCCGGATTCGCACCGCCGCAGCTCGTGCGCTACTGTCCCCCGGCTCCCAAAACGGCTTCCTTTCCGGCTTTCGCCGTCGACCGCACGGCGACCCCGGGCGCATTGCCCGGACCGGTGCCGATAGCACCCCGTGGCCCGAATGTGAGCCGGGTCGCATCGATGCCCCCGGGTGGTGTTGCATGACATCCATGAGCAGAACTTCAACAGAAATCCGGCCGGCTGCAACGGCGCAACCGGCAGCTTCCCTGGCCAACGGGGCCGACACCGGTCCCGGCAGGCCGGACAACGAACTCAAGCGCGGGCTCAGCAGCCGCCACCTGCAGATGATCGCCATCGGCGGTGCGATCGGCACCGGGCTGTTCGTCGCCTCCGGCGGCACGATCTCCCAGGCCGGCCCCGGCGGCGCACTGGTCGCCTACGCATTGGTCGGCCTGATGGTGTTCCTGTTGATGCAGTCCCTGGGCGAGATGGCAGCCAAGATCCCGGTCGCCGGTTCCTTCCAGACCTTCGCCACCCGCTTCGTCTCCCCCTCCTTCGGGTTCGCGATCGGCTGGAACTACTGGTTCAACTGGGCCATCACGGTGGCCGCCGAATTGGTCGCCGCTGGGATCATCATGGACTTCTGGTTCCCGTCGGTGCCCGGGTGGGTCTGGGCCGGGGTATTCCTGCTCGTGCTCACCGGCCTCAACGCCCTCTCGGCCAAGGCCTTCGGCGAATCCGAGTTCTGGCTCTCGCTGATCAAGGTCGCGGCCGTGGTGCTCTTCCTGATCGCCGGGGTGCTGATGATCTTCGGCATCCTCGGGGACAACTCCCCCGGGCTGAGCAACTGGCAAAACCGCGAGGACGTCTTCCACGGGGGCTGGGTCTCGATCATCTCGGTCTTCATGATCGCCGGGTTCTCCTTCCAGGGCACCGAGCTGGTCGGCGTGGCCGCCGGCGAGGCGAAGAACCCCCGGCGCGAGGTCCCCCGGGCCATCCGCAACGTCTTTTGGCGCATCATGATTTTCTACATCGGCGCCATCTTCATCATCGGCTGCCTGGTCCCCTTCACCGACCCGAGCCTGCTGGCCTCCGGCGAGGCCGACGTCGCGGCATCCCCGTTCACCCTGGTCTTTTCCCGCGCCGGCATTGCCTTTGCCGCGGCGCTGATGAACGCGGTCATCCTCACCGCCATCCTGTCGGCGGGCAACTCCGGGCTGTATGCCTCCACACGCATGCTTTATTCCATGGCCCACGACGGCAAGGCACCGAAGATCTTCGGTCGGACCAACTCGCGCGGCGTGCCGATTCCCGCGCTGCTGGCCACCGCCGCGGTGGGACTCTTCGGGTTCCTCTCCGCCATCGTCGGCCAGGGCGCCGCCTACGCCTGGCTGTTGAACGTCTCGGGCCTGTGTGGCTTCATCGTCTGGGCCGGGATCGCGATCTCGCACTACCGCTTCAGGCGCGGCTTCCTGGCCCAGGGCAACAAGGTCAGCGACCTGCCGTACCGCGCTTCGTTCTTCCCCATCGGGCCGCTGCTGGCGTTCGCGGTGCTGATCCTGGTGATCGCCGGGCAGAACTACGAGGCGGTCCTTGCCGGGCGGGGCATGGAGGTGCTCTCCTCCTACATCGGCCTGCCGATCTTCCTGGGACTGTGGCTCGTCCACCGCTTTGTCACCAAGTCCAAGGTGGTGCCATTGCTCGAAATGGACCTGGCCGCGCCGCAGGACGTCGAAGACGAGCTCGCCTCCAAGGCGTAGCCCGGCCTCGTCGGCCGGGGAACCTACTGCACGCGCTGCGGGGTTCCCCGGCGATAGCCGCTGGCCACGACACCGAGCCAGAGCTGGATTCCGGCAACGAGAATCAGCAGCAGCAACGGCAAGGTCCAGTCGCCGCTGAGAGAGTACAACAGGCCCATGCCGAACGGCCCGCTGGTGGCCACCAGGTACCCGACCGCCTGGGCCAGGGTGCTCATTGCGGTGGTTTCTTCGGAGGTGTCCCCGCTGTAGGAGATCACCAGCAGCACCAGCGGGAACACGGAGAACCCGATTCCCATGGCCACCGCGCACAGCCAGGCGAACGAGAGCGGCAGCCACACCAGGCCCGCCAGTCCTGCGGCGACCATGACCGAACACATGATGAAGGCACCGCGCAGCTTGCCGTGCTTGTTGACGAGCCAGAGGGAAAGCATGGTTGCGGGGATCGTCATGGCCTGCAGCGCCCCCAGGATGATCCCGGCATCGGCGGGCGACATGGACCGCGAGATCAGGATGCTGGGCAGCCAGCTCATCATGGCGTAGGCCATCAGTGCCTGGACGGTGAAGAGCCCGGTGATGACCATCCCGCGCCGGGTGCGGATGAGCGAGAGCGGGCTGACCCCCGATGGCGACGGCGCGGCGGCGCGGTCCGCGCGGGCCATGACCATGAACGGCAGGAACGCCAGCACGGCGGCCACCGCCAGGAAGCTCCAGGTGGCAAGCCCCATGGTCGGCGAGCCGGCGGCCACCGCCAGGGGGACGCTCAGTGCCGAGGCGGCGGTAGCACCCACCGACATGGTGATCGTGTACAGACCGGTCATCATCGAGGTCTTCTGGGCAAAGTTCTCGCGGATAAACGACGGCATGGCAACATTGCACAGCGCAATGCCGCACATGGCCGCCACCGTTCCGGCCAGCAATGCCCACGTGGTCGGCAATGCCCTGAATGCCAGCCCGGCGGCAAGCACGCCCAGCGCGAGCAGTATCGTTCCGGAGAGGCCAAGGCGCCGGGCCAGCCACGCCGTCGCCATCCCGGCGACGGCAAAAACCAGGGTGGGGATCGATGGCAGCAGCGCCGTGACGAACGGGCCATAGCCCAGGAATTCCTGCAGGTCCAGGAAAAGCGGTGAAGCACTGGTGATGCCCGCACGCAGGTTCAGCCCGACCAGAATCACGGCGAGTAACGACAGCAACATGAACCCACGGGACGCCGGCCGCAGAACCTTGAGCGGACTGTCGGCTGCCGGATTTTCCATCTTGGACATGCTCACAGATTACTGGGCAAGCCCTTGCGGGAGACGGCGAACCGGGGGCAAGGTTGCTCACATCGACGCGGCGCTACTTACCTTGGGTTTCCGCCCGAAGGGAAATCGCGCGGCAACCCCGCGGACCAGGCCTACCTGGCTTGCGATCCCGCCGGAAGCCACAGCTGCGCCTGTTCCCCGGCTGCTTCCAGGGTGGACAGTGCCTCGCCCAGATTCACACGCGCCATGAGCAGGGCGCCCATGGTCAGCCCCGCGACGATACGGGCCCGGGCAAGAACCATCGCGTCGGTTTGCGTCGGGTCGGCTGCGCGCAGGGCGCCGGCAACGCCGTCCCGCAATTCGACCTGGTACCCATCGATCAACAGCCTCAGCGCCTCGTCGTTTCCCGCGATGCCCGCCGCAGTGTTCAGCAACAGGCATCCTCGGTTTGTGGTCTGGTCCGCCGTCTTCTCCAAGGCATCGGACAACGAGGTCAGGTAGGTCGAGATGCCCTCGGCAGGGTGTGCCGGGTTGTGCAACAGGGTCAGGCGAGGTCGCAGGATCGTATCCATGTAGTCCTGGATCACCGCGTCAAAGAGTCCCCGCTTGGAGCCAAAGCCGTGATAGATGCTTGAACGGCCAAGTCCCGTGGCGGCCTCAAGATCCGCGATGGATGTGGCGTCGAATCCCTTGTCCCAAAATACGCGCCGGGCATCGCCAAGCGCCTTGCTGGTGTCGAATTCTTGCGTTCTGGCCATGAGACCCGGATCCCCCTGCTTTGTGTAACGGTCATTCCAGTATATATTGGAACGAGCGTTACACAATCACTCATTCAACCTAGGGGCGCACCAGATGCTGCTGACAACCATGATTTTCTCCGGACTGGCCGCGGCAATCCATGTGTACATCTTTGTATTGGAGTCCCTGCGCTGGGACCTCCCCTCCACACGCAAGGCGTTCGGCATCAAAACGGACGCCGAGGCAAGCGCGACCAAGCCGCTGGCCTTCAACCAGGGGTTCTACAACTTGTTCCTGGCCGTTCTCACGGTCCTCGGCATGGTTCTGGTGATTGCTTCGTCCACGACCGTCGGAGCCACGTTGATCTTTGCAGGCACCGGCTCGATGGCGGCAGCGGGGATGGTCCTGCTCTTTTCCTCGCCCAAGCTTGCCCGCGCGGCGATCCTCCAGCTCACGGCTCCCACCCTGGCCATCATTTTTGGCCTGTTTGCCTTCGCCCGCTAAGTCCCCCCAAATTCCTCTCTGCATAGGAGCCTCGATTACATGTCCACTTCCACCAGCACCCAGATCCACCTCGCCAGCCGCCCCACCGGGTGGCCTACGGACTCGAACTTCTCCACCGTCACGGTGGAACTGCCCGACCTCGCCGAGGGCGAGATCCGGGTGGCCAACGAGTTCATTTCCGTTGACCCTTATATGCGCGGGCGCATGAACGACACCAAGTCATACGCTGCGCCGTATGCCCTCGACGAAGTCATGACGGGTGGAGCGGTAGGCCGCGTGGTCGAATCCCGCGCCGAGGGATTCAGCATCGGCGATCCGGTGCTTCACCAACTGGGATGGCGGGACCGCTCCCAGGCCGGGGCAGGCAACTTCCGCGTGGTCCAGGACATTCCCGGCCTGCCGCTGTCGGCCTACCTCGGCATTCTGGGCATGACGGCCTTCACCGCCTATATCGGGTTGACCGAAATCGCTGGCCTCAAGGACGGCGACACGGTCTTCATTTCCGGCGCAGCCGGGGCCGTCGGCAGCGCGGCAGGCCAGATTGCCCGCCTCAAGGGCGCCAAGCGTGTCATCGGCTCCGCCGGCAGCGCGGCCAAGGTCGATCTGCTGACCGAAAAGTACGGCTACGACGCCGCCTTCAACTACAAGGACGGACCGGTCCGCGGGCAGTTGCACGAAGCGGCGCCCGAAGGCATCGACGTGTATTTCGACAACGTGGGTGGTGAACACCTGGAGGCTGCACTGGATGCGTTCAACCCCGGCGGCCGGGGCGCCTTGTGCGGGGCCATCTCCGTCTACAACGCGACAGAGGCCCCCGCGGGTCCGCGAAACATGAGCAACATGGTTACCCGGGGACTAACCCTCAAGGGATTCACCGTGGGGAACTATGCCGAACACTACCCGGCGTTCATGACCGACATGTCCGAATGGATTGCGCAGGGGAAGATCGTCTTCGACGAGACCGTCGTCGAGGGCCTGGACAACGCGGTGCAGGGGTTCCTGGACCTCATGCGCGGCGCCAACACCGGCAAGATGGTCATCAAACTCTGAGCGGCGCCGGCGCCGCTCAGAGCTGCCTGGACTCCGTGTAGAACCACTCGATGTGCTCGCGCAGGAGCCTGGCGGCCAGCGGGCCGTCACCGTCCGCAACCGCCTGGTGGATGCCGTGGTGTTGGGCTCGAAGGACCTTGGCGATCTTCTGCCAGGCGGCGTCGCTGGCCACGGACTCGCTGACGTAGTCGCTGATCGACAGGCGCAGCGATTCCATCATGGCCTCGATGACGGCGTTGCCGGCAAGCGATGAGAGCAGCACATGGAATTGGGAGTCGAGGTCGTGGAATTCCTCGCGGTCAAGGCCCGGCACGTCCATGGCCTCAAGCAGCTCGGCGGTCCGCCGCAACACCGCGGCGCTGCGTTCGGGGTCGCTGGCCAGGTCGGCGGACTCGGCCGCCCAGGTTTCCAGCAGGATTCGGGATTCGACGATGTCGGCAACGGAAAGCTGGCGCGAGGCAACATGAAGCCGCAGTGTCGCCGACAGTCCCACCGCGGGATCGGAAATGACGACGGCGCCGGAGTTGGGCCCGGACCCGGTGGAAGTGCGCACCATGCCCATGGCATCGAGGATGCGGATGGCATCCCTGACCGATGCCCGGGAAATGCCGTGGGTTTCGGCCAACGAGCGTTCGCCGGGCAACTGGTCGCCGATCTTGAGCTTTCCCGAGCGAAGGTCGGCCTCGATGGTGGTTAGGACCGTCTCGTAGGCCCGGGCCGGCTGCGGCGAATTCCTGGTTGTGCTTTTCACTGCTTCTTGTCCCCATGGTTATTGCTCATGTTTGGCCCCTTGGCCAATCAACGAATCATCCAAGCCTAATGGGTTGCGAAGCCGGACGCGCCCCCGTGGATCGGCGATACTCCTCGCCGATCCACGGGACCGCTTGCCGGCCGTCGCGGCCGGTCTTGCCGCGTCCGCTTTAAGGGGTCGGCAACATCCAGCCCAGGATCGGCGTGGACTGCAGGTACACCAGCACGCACAGCACCAGAAGCATGCCCACGGACCAGCCGGCGACCTTCTTCAGGATGACCGATTCCTTGCCTTCCATGCCCACCGCGGTGGCGGCGATGGCCAGGTTCTGCGGGGAAATCAGCTTGCCGACGACACCGCCAGAGGTGTTGGCGGCGACCAGCAGGTTCGGATCGATTCCGGCGTTGATGCCGGCAGTCTGCTGCAGCTTCGCGAACAGGGCATTGGCCGAGGTGTCGGAACCGGTGACGGCAGTGCCGATCCAGCCCAGGATCGGGGACAGGAACGCGAAGAAGGCGCCGGTTCCCGCGAGCCAGGTGCCGATGGTGATGGTCTGGCCCGACAGGTTCATGACATAGGCCAGGGCCAGGACGGAAAGGATTGTGGTGGCGGCCCAGCGCATGTTGTAGATCGTGCGCCCGATTTCCAGGACGGCATCCGACACCTTGATCTTGTACTTGCCGCCTGCGTCGTTCAGCGAATAGACGATCGCGACAATCAGGCCGGTGAACAGCAACAGGGTTCCGGGATTGGAAAGCCACTGGAAGTTGTAGATCGTCGAGGAAACAGGGTTTCCTTCGCCGTCAAGCACGTGGCCGTAGAGCATGGGCCACTTGATCTTGACATCGGTGGCGGCCAGCGCGCCCGGGACGTTCACGCCCAGCTTCCAGAGCTTGGCAATGCCGAAGACGACGATGACCAGCAGGTAGGGGAAGAGCGCCAGGAAGGTCGGGCCCGCGTGAAGTTTTTGTTCGTGTCCGTGGTAGGCGGTGGCCGAACCGGAGACGGCCTTGCCGCCGTCGCCTGCTTGATCCGCGCCCTGGGCAGCTTCGCCCACAAGAACGCGGGCGCGTGCCTCGTCGCGGCCCTTCGGGGTCCAGAACCGCAGGAAGATTACCGCTGCTCCCAGACCTGCCAGCGACGCGACGATGTCGGTGAGTTCATAGGAGAAGTAGGTGGCGCAGAGAAACTGCGCGACGGCGAAGGAGCCGCCGATGACCAGCGCTGCGGGCCAGACTTCCTTGACGCCGCGTTTTCCGTCGAGGATGAACAGCAGCAGGGTTGGGACGAAGATGGCCAGCAGCGGTGCCTGGTGGCCGACGATGGCACCGATGTGGTTGGCGTCCAATCCTGTCAGGCCGGCGGCGGTGGTGATGGGAATGGCCACGGCGCCGAAAGCGACGGGGGCGGTGTTGGCTACCAGGACCGCGGCAGCGGCACGCAGCGGGGCCATGCCCAGGGCCAGGAGCATCGTGGCGGTGATGGCCACCGGAGCGCCGAACCCTGCCAGCGCTTCGAGCAGGCCGCCGAAGCAGAAGGCGATCAGGATGGACTGGATGCGCACATCCCCGCCGCCGATCACGTCGAAGACGCGGCGCAGGTCCTCGAACCGCCCGGAGACGACGGTGACCTGATAGAGCCAGATCGCCATGATGACGATCCAGACTACGGGGAAGGCGCCAAAGACCGCACCCATGACCCCTGACATCAGGGCCATGCCCGCCGGCATCTTGAAGACAAAGATGGCGACCAAGATGGCAACGAGCAATGAGGCCAGGCCGGAGACGTGCGCCTTGGCCTTGACCACGGCCAGCATGATGAAGAACGTCAACAACGGCAACAGGGAAATGATGGCGGAAAGCGCAATGCTTCCGGCCAGCGGATCTGTGGATGGTGTGAAAGTGTCCACTGGGCGTCCTTCGCGTTGGGAGTGGAGCGCGGATAAGGGGTTTGCGGTGGATGCCTGTAGACATCCGTGGTCGGACCACTATGGTCCGACCACAACAGCATAACCCAGGATCCGGCCCGATGGTGAGTGGTGTCACAGAAATTTTTCGCCATGCGCACTCGCTGGACGTGGGCCCGATCACGCCATAGTATGGTCAGACCACATCATATCCTCGGCACAGCACGCCGGAAGGGCCATTGAATGAAAATCGCACTTTTCGCCACCTGCATCGTTGATGCCATGTACCCGCAAACCGCTCGTGCCACGGTCAAGATCCTTGAACGACTGGGCCACGAGGTCATCTTCCCCTCCGGCCAGGCATGCTGCGGCCAGATGCACATCAACTCCGGTTACATGGACGAGGCACTTCCGGTGGTGGCCAACCACGTGGCGGCCTTCGAGGCCGAAACCTACGACGTTGCGGTTGCACCGTCCGGGTCCTGCGTAGCCTCGGTCAAGCACCAGCACCCCATCCTTGCCGAACGCTGCGGCGACGCCGCGCTGAAGGCACGTGCCGAGGCCGTGGGCGCCAAGACCTACGAACTCTCCCAGCTTTTGGTCGACGTCCTGGGCGTCACCAATGCCGCCGAACAGCTCGGTTCGCACTTTGCGCACAAGGTCACCTACCACCCCTCCTGCCACGGCATGCGCTCGCTGCACCTGGGCGACCGCCAGCTGGACCTGCTCAAGAGTGTCGGCGGCATCGAGGTTGCCGACCTGCCCGAGGCCGACCAGTGCTGCGGGTTCGGCGGAACCTTCTCCATGAAGAACGCCGACGTGTCCTCGGCGATGCTCGAGGACAAGGCCAAGAACATCGAATCAACCGGCGCCTCGCTGTGCTCCGGCGGAGACGCCTCCTGCCTCATGCACATCGGCGGCGGGCTCTCGCGCACCAAGTCCAACACCACCACTCTTCACTTTGCCGAGATCCTGGCCAGCACCATGGCCGAACCTGTCTCCGTGACGGGCGAGGTATTCGTAGGAAAGGGAGGCAAGTAAATGAGCAACGTCTTCATGGGAATGCCGAGCCTTCCGGTTTTCGGCGACGGCAACCTGCACATCGACGAGCCGTTCCCGGCCGCGGCGCACCGCGAACTGGGCAACACCCAGATGCGCGCCAACCTGCGCCACGCGACCCACACCATCCGCGACAAGCGCCTCAAGGTCGTGGGCGAACTTCCCGACTGGGAGGAATTGCGCGATGCCGGAGCGGCAACCAAGAACCTGGTCATGGCGAACCTGCCGGCCCTGCTTGAGGAGTTCGAAAAGAACTTCACCGCCCGCGGCGGAATCATCCACTGGGCCCGCGATGCCGACGAGGCCAACCGCATCGTCTCGGACCTGATCAAGGAACAGGACACCGACGAGGTCGTCAAGGTCAAGTCCATGGCCACCCAGGAGATCGGGCTCAACGAGTACCTCGAGGAGCAGGGCATCTCCGCCTTCGAGACCGACCTGGCCGAGCTGATCGTCCAGCTGGGCCACGACAAGCCCAGCCACATCCTGGTCCCGGCCATCCACAAGAACCGCAGCGAGGTGCGTGACATCTTCCTGGCGGAAATGCCGAATGTGGACCCGAACCTGACCGACGAGCCGCGCCTGCTGGCCATGGCCGCGCGCGAGCACCTGCGCCGCAAGTTCCTCTCCGCCAAGGTCGCGGTCTCCGGGGCCAACTTCGCCCTGGCCGACTCCGGCACGCTGGCGGTCGTCGAGTCCGAGGGCAACGGGCGCATGTGCCTGACCCTGCCCGAAACGCTGATCACCGTCATGGGCATCGAGAAGCTGCTGCCGGGCAAGGAGGACCTCGAGGTCTTCATGCAGCTGCTGCCGCGCTCCTCCACCGGCGAGCGCATGAACCCGTACACCTCCCTGTGGACGGGCGTCACCGAGGGCGACGGACCACAGAACGTGCACCTGGTGATGCTGGACAACGGCCGCACCGCCGCACTGGCCGACAAGTACGGGCGCACCGCGCTGAACTGCATCCGCTGCTCGGCCTGCATGAACGTGTGCCCGGTCTACGAGCGCACGGGCGGCCACGCCTACGGCTCGACGTACCCGGGACCCATCGGCGCGATCCTCACCCCGCTGCTCACCGGCATCAAGTCCGAGGAGAACAGCTCGCTGCCCTACGCTTCCTCGCTCTGCGGTGCCTGCTTCGACGCCTGCCCGGTGAAGATCAACATCCCCGAAATCCTGGTGCACCTGCGCGGCGAGGACGTGGATTCCAAGCGCGGCGAGAAAAAGCTGCCCAGCCAGATGGACCTGATGATGAAGGGTGCCCAGTGGGCCTTCTCCTCCGGAAAGCACCTGGGCCTGCTGGAAAAGGGCCTGCCCCTGGGCAAGCTCGCCGCCGGACGCGACAAGAAGATCAAGCGGCTTCCGGGAATCGCCGCAGGCTGGACCCGGTCCCGCGACATCCCCGCTCCCCCGACGCAGTCCTTCCGCGACTGGTGGAAGAAAGACCACCGGCCCGCAGCAGCCACGACCGAGCAGGAGAAATAGCCACAATGAGCGCCAAGGAAGAAATCCTCTCCCGCATCACCTCCGCCCTGCGCGATGCCCCGACGCCGGAGCCGATCCCCCGCGAGTACCGCACCACCTCGGACATGCCGCTGGCCGAGCTCATCGAACTGCTGGTCGACCGGCTCGAGGACTACAAGGCGCACGTCGACGTCGTGGATTCGGCGCAGCTTTCGGCAACGATTGCCGACCGGCTCAAGGACGCGACCAGCTTTGTGGTGCCGCACGGCATCGACGAGACCTGGCTGGCCGATGCCACGCCGGACGGCGACGCGCGCCGCCGCACCGACGCCCCCGGCGCGGTGCTGGGCATCCCGGAGCTGGATTCCACCGACGCGGTGCTGACTTCATCGGCCGTCTCCATTGCCGAGTCCGGCACCATCGTGCTTGACGGCACACCCGACCAGGGCCGCCGTGCGATCTCGCTGGTCCCGGACCACCACGTGTGCGTGGTTCCGGCGTCCACGATCGTGCGTCTGCTGCCCGAGGCCCTGCCGCGCATGGACATCACCCGTCCGCTGACCTGGATCTCCGGGCCCAGCGCGACCAGCGACATCGAGCTCGAGCGCGTCGAGGGCGTGCACGGCCCGCGCCGGCTGGACGTCATCATCGTCAAGGGGCTGTAGGCTCCACCACACACTCCAAGAGGTGGCCCCCGGGTGGTTCCGGGGGCCACCTCTTGGCCTTTTCCGCACGGTCGCGCGAGCCGGCGCCCGCCGATCACTCCCTTCCCGATGGCCTTGGTGGCCGCGTCGGCCCCGGCCCGGGTGGGCGTCACGTCCGCGATCGCGGATCCAGCGCCGGCTTCACCCGGTCACACGTCCTGTCAATCGTGGGTTCGGATCCTGCAGCTAGGCTCCCCCGACATCGCGGCGGCGCAGCGCGAAGACGGCGAGCGCAACGAAAAGCATGTTCAGGCCCGCCAGTCCCCACAACGCGCTCCAGTCCACGCCGTTGGCCACGGGCTGCCCGCCGAGCGCCCAGTGGTACGGGGAGAAGGCGTGCATCCACTGCAGGTCCTCGCCCTGGTTGCCCAGCGCGTTGAGCATGTAACCCCCGACCGCCACCAGGGCGCCGGCCGCTGTTCCGTGGGTCCGGTGCCCACCCGCGGCCCCGCCCAGCAGCGCCGCGGTGCCGCCGAGCAGGACCAGCAGCAGGAATTGCGCCACCGCCTGGAAGAGCGTTCCGGCGTCAAGTCCCAGCTCCGAGGGCCCGTTCAGCGCCAGCACCCCCGCATAGATCACCGCCATCAGGAAGGCCATGCGCAGCAGCAGCGCCAGGGACCGTTCCAGGACCACCTGGGTGCGCGTCACCCCGTGGGCGAGCGTGAGCTCGAGCAGGCCAGCATCCTCGTCCTCGCCGATGGCTGCCGCCCCGGTGCCGATGGCCACGGCCGAGGAGAGCATGAATCCCAGCAGGCCGAAGAAGGTCGCCTGGGCGTATCCGGCGCCCGTCGCGATCTGGTCGTAGTTCAGCGCCCGGATCAGCTCCTCGGGCAGGGAGGCGAGCAGTTTCGCCATGTCCGGGCCGGCCATGGACGGGTAGAGCGGAAGGTAGAGCGCCAGCACGGACAGGAGCACCAGGGCCCAGATGAGCGTGGAACGCCAGGTGTCCAGCAGCGCCTTGCCCGTCAGCGGAAGGAACGGGCGGCGGGCGGCGGGCGTCATGGCCGCGGCTCCCCCGCGCGATGGCGTCCGTTGCCGGGAGGTGAGCCGTAGAGCTCGAGCACCGCTTCCTCCAGGTCCGGTTCCTCAAGGACCAGGTCGAGCACCTCGATCCCGGCCAGGGCGTGCAGGAGCGCACCGACCTCGCCGGAGAAACGCGCCTCGAGTGCGCCGGCTCCTTCGCCGAGCCGTTCGGTGTCCAGCAGCTGAAGGCCGGGGAGCGGTTCCAGTGCCGCTCCAAGCGTCTCGGGGACCGTGGCGGCCACGATGCGCAGCCGGCGACGGGCACCTGCCCGCAGCTCTTCGACGGTGGCGGTGCGTACGATCAATCCGTCGCGCAGGATCGCCACGCGGTCCGCCGCCTGTTCGATCTCCCCGATCAGGTGGGAGGAGAGGAAGAGCGTCTGCCCGCGCCCGCGGGCATCCTCGACCATCCCGAGGAACTCCCGCTGCATCAGCGGGTCCAGTCCGGAGGTGGGTTCGTCGAGGATGAGCAGCTCCGGATCGTGCATGAATGCCTGCACCAGTCCGAGTTTCTGCTTGTTGCCCTTGGAGAGCTTGCGCGACTGCCGGTCCAGCTCGAGTCCCAGCCGTGAGGCGAGTTCCTCGACCCGGCCGGGGGCCACGGGTCCGCTGATGGCGGCAAAGTGGTCCATCATCCTCCGCCCGGTGATCCGCCGTTCCAGGGCGAGTTCGCCCGGCAGGTACCCGATGCGGCGGCGGATCTCCGGGCCCGCGCGGCGCGGATCGGCGCCCAGCACCCGCACCTTTCCGGCCGTGGGCCTGATGATGTCCAGCAGGCAGCGCATGGCGGTAGTCTTGCCGGCACCGTTGGGCCCGATCACCCCGAAGACGCTGCCGCGGGGGATCTCGAAGTCAATGCCGCGCAACGCCTCGCGGTGGGCGAAGCGCTTGGCAAGGCCCTGCACCTCGATGACGTTCTCCATGCAGCTTCCCTTCCCGGGTTTCCCGATTCGGGGCTCCCCCCCAGCCTCATTCTCGTCCCTGCGCCCGATCAAAGCCAGAGGCCCGCACGCCATGGGCCGAGGTTGCGCGGCCGGCGCCATCGTACAGGGTCCGTTCCGGCGCCTGCGCGGGCGCTACCGGGGCGAAGGCGGCTGGTCCCGGTCCACCCCGGGGCCGCCGGCCACCTCGCCCAGCCGCTCTTCCAGCAGTTTGGCGGTGCGCGCGGTTTCCCCGAGCAGGCCCGCGTCGAACACCTCCCGGAAACGGGATTGCGGGATGGCCACGCTGATGCCGCAGACCACCTCGCCGTCGGCATTGGTGATGGCCATTCCCAGCGCGCTGACCCCCTCTTCGGTCCCCTCGAAGTTGGCGGCGAACCCGCGATCCCGGACGAATCCGAGTTCGCGCACCAGGGCGGCGTAGTCAGCCTCATTGAGTTTGCGCGCGGTGGCCGTTTCCCCCCGGTAAAGCTGCTCAAGCTCGGGCGGGTCGAGCCGGGCCAGCATGGCCTTTCCGGCCGAGGCCCGGTGGGCGGGCAGCACCGTCCCCTGGCGGTCGCCGACGCGCACCGGCCGGGAACCCTCGACGGTGGACAGGAAGCGGACTTCCCCGCCCACGCGCACCATCAGGTTCACGGTTTCCCGCACCGTGGCCGCCAGGTCCTCCAGCAGCGGCTGGGCCAGTGCACGCAGCTCGCTGATCCTGCCGTGGCCGGCCGGTCCGGCCCCGAGCGCGGGACCGGGAACGTAACCGCGGCCCCTCGCGCGTTCGGCAAAGCCGCGATAAATGAGCATGGCCAGCAGGCGGTGGACGGTGGAGGGCGAGACGCCGAGCTCGGCGGCCGCGTCCTTGAGCCGGACGGAACCATGGTCGCGCAACAGCTCAATGAGCTTCAGGGCGTTGTCGACCGCGTCGATGGGGTAGCGGGGGATCTCGCGGCTTACCCGTAATTTCTGCACATCAGAATTATATGCGCCGTCACACTGAGACCGGCAACACTTGTACCTATGACTTTTTCCACAACGAGCGCCGTTGCGGGTCCCACCGGACAGAAGACCGGCGATTCGGCACAGCCGTCACAGCCCAGGAACATTTCAAACCGCAAGGCCGTGCTGGCCATTGTGACCTGTTGGCTGTTGGTGGTTTTCGACGGGTACGACCTCATCGTGTACGGCACCGTGCAGTCATCCCTGCTGGCGATCGACGACTGGGGCCTGACCCCGACGACCATGGGCACCATCGGCTCGCTGGCCTTCGTGGGCATGATGATCGGTGCGCTCGGGGCCGGACGGCTGGCCGATGTGCTGGGTCGGCGCCGGACCATCCTGGCCTGCTCGATCCTCTTCTCCACCCTCACCATCCTGTGCGCCTTCGCCCCGAACCCCCTGGTCTTCGGCGCCCTCCGCCTGCTGGCCGGAATCGGCCTGGGTGGCCTCGTTCCCTCAGCCAACGCGATGGTGGCCGAACTGGTGCCGGACCGCTGGCGCTCGACCATGGCCACGTTGATGATGTCGGGTGTGCCCATCGGCGGTTCGATCGCCGCCGTCACCGGCATCTGGGTCATCCCGGCCTTCGGCTGGGAAGCGATGTTCCTGATTGCCGTCATCGCGCTGGTCGTGGTGGTGCCGATGGGCTTCCGCTACCTGCCCGAAACCCTGTCCTTCAAGCACCGCAGCGGGCCGGGCGCGCGCCGCGGTTCCGGTTTCGGCCAGCTGCTCCGCGCCCCCTATGCCCGTGCCTCGGTGCTCTTCGCGGTGGCCTCGCTGGCCATCCTCTTCGCCTGGTACGGCCTGGGCACCTGGCTGCCCAGCCTGATGGAACAGGCCGGGTACGACCTGGGCTCGGCCCTGACCTTCGCGCTGGCCCTGAACCTGGGCGCCGTGGCAGGCTCCGTCGTCACGGCCTGGGCCGGTGACCGCTTTGGCGCCGCCCCCGCCGCGGCCGCCGCGGCCCTGGTGGCTGGGATAGGCCTGGCCGTCATCATGACCACTCCCCCGGTCGGCGTCGTCTACGCGATGTTGATCCTCGCCGGCGTGGGCACCCACGGCACCGCTGCGCTGCTGATCGCCGCCGTCGCCAACCACTACCCGGAACGCCTGCGCGGCACCGCGCTGGGCTGGGCAATGGGCATGGGCCGAATCGGCGCCGTCGCAGCCCCGCAGGTTGGCGGACTGTTGTTGGCCTCCGGGCTCGGCGTCAACTCGAACTTCCTCGTCTTCGCCTTGGGAGCGGGCCTGGCCGCAGTCCTGTTCGCCGTGATCACCTTCCGCGTCAAGCCCGTGGCCGACCCAGCCGAACAGCACTAGCCGCCGCGAAATGCCATGGCCCGGGCGGCCTTCCCCTCCGCGGGGAACGGCCACCCGGGCCTTTTGGCATGTCCGGGGGCAAGGGATACGTCCGGTCGCGAGTCCACCGGGACTCGGTCGCTCTGACCAGGGTGACTGCGCCCGGACGCATGTGGCATTGGCGGCCCCGCCGCCTGGTCACGGGGCTTCCCAGGCAGACATCAATACACCGGCCGGCCCGGTCACGGTCGGGTTCGGAGCCGTTGGGCCGATTCCCCGGACGGGACCCATTTGACGATGTGGGTTGCGAGGGCCACGAGGTCCCCGTCGACACGCGCCTCGACCTTGGCTGAAGCGCGCCAGCCAACGGGGTCGTAGGACTCGAACTCGTGGTGCACGTGCAACGTCTGCCCGGGGAAAACAGGCTTGATGAAGCGAATGCGGTCATAGCCCAAGGAGACCGGGACAAGGCCATGAGGCCGGGCATCCTCAAGGGCCCGTCCGGCGGCAGTGGACATGAACCCGACCACGAGTGCCCCATGGACGTGGCGGGTTCCGTACACCGAAGAGTTCATGTACTCCTCGTCGGTGTGATTGGCCGCGAAGTCACCGGTGATCCCGGAGAAGAGCACCATGTCGGTTTCCGTGATGGTCTTCCTAAAGACTGTCACGGCACCAACTTCGATTGGGTTCTCGTCCATGCTGTGGCTCCTTTGCCATGGAATGATGATTCTTCTCTGGTGGTTCCTGGTGGTGACACGGATCTTGGCTGCTGAAAACAGTCGAGGCGACACCGTGTCGCCCCGGATCACATGGTCAGTCCGCCGGAAACGGAGAGCACCTGCCCGGTGGTGTATCCGGCCTCCGCCGAGGCAAGGTGAGCCACCGCTGCGGCAACCTCGTCGGCTCGTGCAGGCCGGCCCTTCGGGACGGCCTTGAGCGTTCCGTTCATGACCTTGCCGGTGAAACCTTCGTCCGCCAGCATTCCTGCGAGCAATAGCGTATCGGTGGGGCCCGGCGAAACCACGTTGATGGATATGTCCTTGCGGGCCGTCTCACGCGCAACGGATCTGGCCATTCCGGCCAGTCCGGCCCGGGCAGCAGAGGATGCGGCATCGCCAAGCGTCCCGGCCTTGCCGCTGTCCGAGCCAATCAGCACGATCCGCCCGAAGCCGGCCTCGAGCATGCCGGGCAGCACGGCCCGGACCAGCAGCATTGGTCCGTAGAGCTCGGTGTCCAGGATTTCGTGGAGCATGTCCGGCTCGGTGTCCTTGAGCACCTTCAGTGCGTGTCGGTGGCCGGTGGTGACGATGAGCGTATCTATTCCGCCCAGCGCCTTGGCGGCTTCCCCTCCTGCTCCGGCGATGGCTTCAACCGCTGCCGCGTCCACTGCGTCCAGACGGGCACGGCCGGCCCAGCTTCCAGAAGGCAGCCGGTCCCCCACAGCGGCGGCCCCTTCGCCGTTCCCGTGGAATGTTCCGAAGATTCGGGCTCCCGCGCCGGCCAGTCGCTCGGCGATCGCGGCCCCGATTCCGCCGGTTCCCACCAGCAGCACTTTGCGTCCGGCGTACTCACCGTTTTCTTGAGATGCTCTCTGGGTCATGGCGTTGTGTCCTTTGGTTGTATTTCCTTGTTCTTTAGAAGGCCGAATGCCCGGTGATTTTTCGGCCAATCAGCAAGGACTGGATGAACTCGGTGCCTTCATAGGTATGGACCACTTCCATGTCCGTCAGGTGCCGGGCCACGTGGAAGTCCAGGAGCAGGCCGTTGCCGCCCATCAGGTCCCGGGCTTGGTTGGCGATGGTGCGGGCCTTGTTGGCCGTGTGCATCTTGGCAATCGAGGCCATGGTGCCGGTCCACGCCCCGCTTTCCTGCAGTTCTGCCATCCGATAGCAGATCAGCTGGATCGCGCTCAATTCCGCGAGCATGTCGGCCAGGGTGTTCTGCACCAGCTGGGTGTTGCCGATTGGCTGGCCGAACTGGTCGCGGACCCGCGTGTAGGCAACCGCTGCTTCGAAGCAAGCAAGTGCATGGCCCAGCGATTCCCAGGTGGCTCCGCCGCGGGTGCTTGCCAGCACCCGCGAGGTGTCGCGGAAGCTATTGGCCCCGGGCAGCCGGTTGCTCTCTGGAATGGCGAGGTTTTCGAAGACCATGTCCGCCTGGAGGATTGCGCGTTTGCCGATCTTCCCATCAATGGTGCGGGCGTTGAACCCGGCAGGCATGGTGCTGGGATCGGTCGGATCCTCGCGTTCCATGACGAAGCCCTTGACCTCGCCGTCGGCTACGTCGCGGGCCCAGATGATCACCAGATGCGCCATGGAGCCGTTGCCGATCCAGCGCTTGGCACCGTTAATGACCCAGTTCTCACCTTCGCGGCGGGCGCTGGTTTCCAGCTGGGCCGAGTCGGAGCCGCGGCGTGGTTCGGTCAGCGCGAAGGCGCCGATCTTCTCAAGCTTCACCATGCCGGGAAGCCAGCGTTCTTTTTGGTCTTCGGAGCCGAGCATGTTGATGGTTCCCATGCTCAGGTTGGCCTGCACCCCAAGGAAGGTGTTCACCGAACCGTCGCCGCGCGCCAGCTCGGCGGTTGCCAATCCCGCAGCCAGCCGGGAAAGGCCGGCGGCCCCGTGGTCCTTGATCACGCCGCCGACAAGTCCTGTCGCCGCCAGGCCCGGAAGCATCTCATAGGGGAATTCCGCCCGTTCCCAGTAGCCGTTGATCTTCGGCAGGACTTCGGCATTGACGTATTGACGCATCTTCGCACGTGCGTCTTTGGCGTCCTGCGGCAGATCCGCATCCAGCAGGAAGTAGTCGGTATCCAGCGGGGTGTTCAGTTCTTTGCGAAGCGCCAGCAGATACTCGTCGCTTTCGTCAAAGTCTGGAAAGCCCCCGTGCGTCTCACTCATAGTCGTACCAGCCCTTGCCTGATTTGCGGCCGAACTGGCCGGCTTCATACTTTTCTTGCAGCAGCGGATGCGGCAGATCTTTGCTGTCGCCGGTTTGTTCGAAGGCCGCCTGGCGAATCAGATAGGTCACGTCCAGGCCCACCAAATCCATCAGCTCGAAAGGTCCCATCGGATATCCCAGTGCGTCTTTGGCCGCTGTGTCGATATCTTCCAGGCTGGCCACCTCGCCCGCGAGCAAGGCAAGTGCCTCATCGCGCACCGCACCCATCAGCCTGTTGGCTACGAAACCGGGAATTTCCTTGTTCAGAAGAATTGGGGATTTGCCCATGTCGCGCACCACTTTGCTGACGGTTTCCACCGTGCGATCACTAGTCCGTTCATGGCGCACAATTTCCACGGCCTTCATCACCAATGCGGGATTGAAGAAGTGCATGTTGCATACCTGCTCGGGACGCCCGGTAGCGTCTGCGACGGTGGAAGATCCCAGAGTTGAGGAATTCGTGGCCAGGATCGCGTGCTTCGGGGTCAGCTCGTCGAGCTGGCTGAAAATCGATTTCTTGATCTCCAGCTTTTCGGTGGCCGCCTCGATCACCAGCTCCGCGTTGGCTGCCGCAGGTTCCAGTTCGGTGGTGAATTCCAGGCGTCCCCACGCGTCCTCGGCTTCCGCCGAGGTCAGCCTGCCCTTGGAAATGCGGCCGTCCAGCCACTTTCGCATGTCCTGCTCGGCGGCTTTCACCGACTCGGCGCTGATGTCATAGACCTTGGTGGTGAATCCTGCGACGGCAGCGCTCATCCCGATCTGCCTGCCCATGGCTCCGGAACCGACCACAAGAATTTCCTTGACCGAACTTTCCATGTGCGTCACCGCCCCTGGAATTCTGCCGGACGCTTGCCCAGGAACGCGGCAACACCCTCGGCCTTGTCTGCTGTGGTGTAGAGCAGGGTCTGGGCCAGCAGTTCGAGCATCTGCCCGGTCTTCTGGTCAGTTTCGGCTCCCTGCTTGATCACCATCTTGGCCAGGCGTACGGCCAACGGTCCCTTGCTAGCGATCGTCGCGGCGGTGTCGCGGACGGTTGCCAGCAGCCGCTCCCCCGGGACCACGCTGGTGACCAGGCCGAAGCGCTCGGCTTCCCCGGCGTCCAGCAACCTGCTGGTCAACACCATTTCCACGGCTCGGCCGGTGCCGACCAGCCGGGAAAGCCGTTGGGTGCCGCCGGCGCCGGGAAGCACTCCGAGGCTCGGCTCCGGCAGCCCGAAACGTGCCCCTTGTGCGGCGATGCGGATATCGCAGCTCATGGCCATTTCCAATCCGCCGCCCAGCGCGATGCCGTTCAGCGCGGCGATGGTTGGCTTGGGGTACTCCTCAATCTTGTCGAAGAGACGCTGCATCGCTCCGGCCAATCCGTAGGCGACGTCATAGTTCGCCAGCTGGCTGATGTCTGCGCCGGCAACGAAGGCTTTCTCGCCCGAGCCGGTGAAGGCCACCGCGCGCACCTGGTCGTCTTCCTCCCACACGTCCAGGACGCTGCGGATTTCGGCGAGCACCGTCTTGGACAGCGCATTGCGAACTTCGGGACGGTTGATGGTGATCAGGCCCAGGCCCTCGACCACCGAGGCGGTGATGGTTTCGAATCCCGCCGGTTGGGTCTCTTGCGCCGTGTGAGTCATCGTCCCCCTACTTTCCCGAGGCCGTGAAGGCCCCAATGCCGGTCAACTTGCGTCCCAGGATCAGCGTGTGGATCTCGTCGGTGCCCTCATAGGTTCGCACCGATTCCAGGTTGTTGGCATGGCGCAGCGGCGAGTAGTCCAGGGTGATGCCATTGCCGCCAAGCATTTCGCGCGCCTCGCGGGCGATCTTGATGGCCTCGCGGCAGTTGTTCAGCTTGCCCACCGAGATCATCGTCGGATCCAGCGTTCCGGCATCCTTGGCCCGGCCGATCTGCAGTGCCAGCAGGTAGCCCTTGTTGATCTCCAACGCCATGTCCGCAAGCTTCGCCTGGGTCAGCTGGAATCCCGAGAGCGGGGTGCCGAATTGCAGGCGTTCGCCGGAATAACGCAATACCTCGTCGAAGGAATCCCGGGCCGCGCCCATGGCGCCCCAGATGATGCCGTAGCGGGCCTCATTCAGGCAGGCGAAGGGCCCCTTGAGTCCGATCGCCGAGTCTTCGGGAAGGATCGCTTCCGCCGGCAAACGCACGTCGGCCAGGGTGATGTCGCACTGCACCGAGGCCCGCATGGACAGCTTCGGCTCGATGGCCACGGCCGTGAAGCCGGGGGTGTTGGTCGGGACAATGAAGCCACGCACCCCGCGGGCGTCCCCGGGCTCGCCGGTCTGCGCCCAGATGATCGCCACGTCGGCGATCGTGGCCAGGCCGATCCAGCGCTTGGCGCCGTTGAGCACCCAGTCCCCGGACGCGTCGCGCACCGCGTGGGTGGCCATCGATGCCGGGTCCGAACCCGCCGTTGGTTCGGTGAGCCCGAAGCAGCCGATGATCTCACCTTTGGCCATGCCCGGCAGCCAGGTTTGCTTCTGTTCCTCGGAGCCGTGCTTGTGAATGGCGCTCATGGCCAGCGAGCCCTGCACTGAGACGAAGGTGCGCAGGCCCGAGTCTCCGGCTTCCAGCTCGGAGGCGGCCAAGCCATAGTCCACTGCCGAGCGGCCTGCACAACCGTAACCCTGCAGGTGCATGCCCAGAAGCCCCAGCTTCGCCATCTCCGGCACTATTTCGCGCGGGAAGACGGCCCGCTCGTACCAGCCGGCGATGTTTGGACGGATGTGTTCGTCGACCATCGTGCGCACCTCGCGCACCAGCTGCCTTTCGGGCTCGCTCAACTGGCCATCCAGCCCGGTGAGGTCAACGGTGCCGAACACCGATGCTGTTTTTACCTGTGTCATGCTCACTTGCTTTCATCCTTGGCTGCAGTGGCCGCCGCATGCATCGCGGCGAGTTCCGCGCCGAATTCTTCGGTCAGTTCCTTGCGGATCTTGAATTTCTGGATTTTTCCGCTGGGTGTGCGCGGGAAGTCCTCGACCACCTTGACCACCTCGGGCCAGTAGGGTTTGGCCAGTCCCTTGGACTCGAGGAATGCGCGCATTTCCGCGAGGGTGAATTCCCCCGGTTCCTTGAGCTGGACGACCACTCCGCCGACTTCCTGCAGTCTCGGATGCGGGATCGCGACCAGCGCCACCGCGTTGATCCGCGGGTGTTCGTAGAGGATGTTCTCCACGTAGGCGACCGGGATGTTCTCCCCGCCGCGGATGATGATGTCCTTGGTGCGTCCGGACAGGCGCAGGTAGCCGTCCTCGTCCAGGCTTCCCAAATCGCCGGTGTCGAACCAGTCCCCGTCGAATTCCTCGAGGGTCTTCTCCAGCTGTCCGAGGTAGCCGCGGAAGAGGAACGCCCCACGGACCTGGATCTTGCCTTCCTCGTTGGTTGCGGCCTGTTCCCCGAGCAGGTTCATCACGCGCACCTCCATGCCGGGCAGTGCCTTGCCGTCGGAGGAGAGGATCTTCTCCTGCGGGTCCTGCGGGCTGCCCATGGTGACCAGGCAGCATTCGGTCTGTCCCCAGCCGCCGAAGACGTCCAGCGTGGGCAGCTTCGCCTTGGCCTCGAGCAGGACGGCACGCGGGATGGGTGCGCCCATGCAGCAGAAGCGTGCCAGCGAGCTCATGTCGTGGTTCTCCAGCCCCTCGGCATGCAACAGGTCCTGCAGGAACGGGGTGGCTCCCGAGGTGTGCTGGATGCCGTGTTTCTCGACCAGGGCCAGGAATTCGGCGGCGTTCCACACCTGCTGTGCCACCAAGGTTCCACCGAGCATGATCGGCAGGGCCACGCCGTAGAGATAGCCGGTCAGGTGCGCAAAGGTCGAGGCCATGTGAATGACCGAGGAAGAATCCATTCCCAGTTTGCCGCTCCAGGGAAGGGACCCGGCGAGCACCGTGTTGTGCGAGTGCATGCCGCCCTTGGGGCTGCCCGTGGTGCCCGAGGTGAACATGATCAGCGCCAGGTCGTCGGCATCCGGACGCCGTTTGGCGAGCTCTGCCGCGGCAAGGGGGTGCTCGGCGCCCCGGGCCAACAGGTCGTCGAACCCGATGACCCCCGCCCGTGCCTCGCTGGGCCCGACCACCACGCAGTGTTCGAGGTCCGGCAGGTCCCCGCGTAGCCGTTCGACCATGGCAGCATGGTCGAACTTGCGGAAAACGGCGGGAACGAAGATCACCTTCGTGCGTGCCTTGGCCGCCATGAAACCGATCTCGCGGTCGCGAAAGATCGGAACCAGCGGGTTGGTGACGGCGCCGACGCGCTGCGCCGCCAGGTGCGCAACGATCCAGTGGTGTCCATTGGGCAACTGGACGGAGACAACGTCCCCGGCGTTGACGCCCAGGTCCGCCAAGCCACCCGCCGCGTCCTCCACCATCCGGGCCATGTCCTGGTAGGTGTAGGTGCCCGAGGCGTCAATATGGGCGGTTTCCTGCGGGTGGCTGGCCACCGCATCATCGAAGTAGTCGATGAGCAGGCGGTCCTTCCAGAATCCTTGGGACTTGAAGCCTTCGGAGGCCTCGGAAAGCTGAAGCATGTCAAACGTGGAGCTCATGGGTGGTTCCTTCCGTTTACGTGGTCCCAGCTAGACCATGGTCAGTCCACCGGAGACCGAAAGGGTCTGTCCGGTGATGTAGGAGGCCTCGT
This sequence comes from Arthrobacter sp. C2, assembly GCA_024207135.1. Taxonomy (GTDB): domain Bacteria; phylum Actinomycetota; class Actinomycetes; order Actinomycetales; family Micrococcaceae; genus Paeniglutamicibacter. The sequence goes on from CP042428.1 coordinate 2,322,184, forward strand.
CCGAGGCCAGGAATGCGACGGCGTTGGCCAGGTCCTCGGGCTGGGCCAGGCGGCGCAGCGGGATCGACTTTTCCAGGGCGGTGCGCAGCTTCGGGTTTTGCTCGCTGATGGCGGCGAACAGCGGGGTGTCTGCCGGGCCGGGGCACACCGCGTTGACGCGGATGGCGTTGCGGGCTAGTTCGCGGGCCAGGGTCTTGGAGAAGGCAACGATGCCGCCCTTGGCCGCCGAGTACACGGCCTCGCCGGAGGAACCCACACGGGCCGCGTCGGAGCCGATGTTCACGATGGTTCCGCTCTCCTGGCCCTCCATGGCGCGCACCACGGACTGGCTGCAATTCAGCGTGCCGTACAGGTTGATGGCGATGACGCGCTCCCAGTCGGCGAACTCGGAGTCGATGAACGGACCGACCTTGTCCCAGCCGGCGTTGTTCACCAGCACGTCGATGCGGCCGAACTCCTCCTTGACCCCCGCAACCATCGCATCCACGGATTCGCGACTGGTCACGTCCGCGCGGACGCCGATCGAGCCGTTGCCCAGCTGGCTTGCGGTTTCCTTGGCGGCTTCTTCGTTGATGTCGCTGACCACGACGGTGGCACCCTCGGCTGCCAGCTTCACCGCGATACCGCGGCCGATGCCCGATCCGGCACCGGTGACGATTGCGATCTTGTTTTCAAGCTTTCCCATTTTTCTTCCCTCTTCGTCGTATGTACTTGGTGCCGATGCCCGTGCTTGGTTTACGGGGCGAACTCGCGGCCCACGGACTGGCGGGCGATGATCAGCTTCATGATCTGCGCGGTGCCGTCGCCGATCTGCAGGCCCAGCACGTCCCGCATGCGCTGCTCGATCGGGCGATCGGTCTTGTAGCCGAATTGGCCGTGCAGCAGCAGGCAGGAATTGATCACGTCGTAGGCGGTCTTCGGGGCCCACCATTTGCACATGGCGGCTTGCGAGGTGTGCGGCAAGCCCTCGTCCTTTAGCCACAGCGTCTGGTAGCAGAGCAACCGGGCCGCTTCGATCAGGGTTTCGCTTTCGGCCAGCGGGAAGGCAACCCCTTGGAAGGAACTCAGCGGCTTGTCGAAGGCGTTGCGGCTCTTGACGTACTCCCAGGTCTCCTCGATGGTGATCGCGGCGGTACCGATGCACTGCAAGCCGATCAGCGCGCGGGAGAAGTCGAAGCCCTGCATGACCTGCGTGAAGCCCTTTCCCTCGTCGCCGATGAGGTTCCCGTCCGGGATCCAAGCGTTGGTGTAGTGCGCGAAACCGCGGGTGACGGCCTTGGTGCCCATGTCATCGACCGCCTCGACTTCGACCCCGTCGGCATTCAGGTCGGTGAGGAAAGCGCTGATGCCGCGTCCGCGGCGCTGCGCGTCGTCGGTCTTGGCGAACACCACTGCCGCATCGGCCTGCAGCGCGAAGGAGAGCGACTTGGTGCCGTTGAGCACCCAGCCGCCGCGTTCGCGGCGTGCCTGCAGCGAGGGGTTCCCGGCGTCCGATCCGGCGCCGGGTTCCGAGAGGCCGATACCCACGATGCCCTCGCCGCTGGTGATGCGCGGAACCCAGGCCTTCGCCAGCTCCGGGGAGGCGTTGCCGGCCAGGATCTGGCCGACCAGCGATCCAACCACCTGCAGGTAGGCCACGTTGAAGTCGCCGCGGGCGATCTGCTCGGTGATGAGCCCGGAGGTCAGCCGGCGTTCTCCGCGGCCGCCCAGTTCGGTGGGCAGTTCCGGGGCGATCAGGCCTCGGGCGCCGATCTCGCGGCGCAACTCCGGTTCGATCCTTCGGTCGATCTCGCGCTGCTTGTAGCCCGGCGCGATCTGCTCGGCGACCAGCCGAGCTTCCTTGACGAACCCCTCTTGGGTTTCGGTGAGTTTAAAGTCCATCGGGACGGTTCCTATCCAGGATGTCGGTGGCGCGGCTAGTGGGAGGTGACGTGGGCGTTGAAGTCCGGTTTGCGCTTCTCCGCGAAGGCGCGGGCGCCTTCCATGCCCTCGGGCGAGACGGCATAGAGGTCCAGTGCGGACATGGCCATGTTGCTCAGGCCCGCTTGGTGGTCGGTGTCCGCGTTGAAGGACTGCTTCAGGAAGCGCAGCGCGGTCGGGGACTTCTCGGCGATCTCCGCAGCCCAGGCCTTGGCCTCGTCCATCAGCTTTGCCGGCTCGACCACTGCGTTGACCAGGCCCCAGCGCTCGGCCGTGACCGCATCGTACTGACGGCACAGGTACCAGATTTCACGGGCGCGTTTTTCGCCGACGACGCGGGCCAGGTAGGCAGAGCCGAAGCCGGCGTCGAAGGAACCCACGCGCGGGCCTGCCTGTCCGAACTTGGCGGTTGAGGAGGCGATGGTCAGGTCGCAGAGCACGTGCAGGACGTGTCCGCCTCCGATGGCGATGCCGTTGACCGCGGCAATCACGGGCTTTGGCACGTCGCGGATCAGCTTGTGCAGGTTTCCGATCTCGAACATCCCGGACTCGCTCGGTCCGTAGTCTCCGGTCTCCGCACGCTGTTTCACGTCACCTCCGGTGCAGAAGGCCTTTTCCCCGGCGCCGGTGAGGATAACGGCCTGGACCTTGCGATCGGCCCATGCTGCTCGGAACGCGGCGATCAGCTCCTCAACGGTCTGGCTGCGGAACGAGTTGTAGCGCTCCGGCCGATTGATGGTGATGATTGCGGCCGCGTCCTCGACCTCGTAGCTGATGTCTTCGAATGAACTCACGTTGATGGGCATGGCAATTCCTTTCGTGGGATGACGTGCTTAGGCCAGGTCGCCGAGCAGGTCCGAATACTGTGAACGGGTTTCGGGGCGCAGCACGCCGGAGAGCGCCAGCGCAGTGTGGTGGGCAATGAAGTCCTCATGGCTGAAATGCCTGCTGAAGTACCAGTGCTTTAGGGCCCATGAGTGGGCTGTCATTAGCAGCTGAAAGGCGAATATCCGATAGTCGACCGGGCGGATGAGACCGGCGTCGGCGGCGTCCAGCACGGCCTTGGACAACAGTTTGCCGGTGGTCAATTCAAGCTCCTTGACGGCGCTCCGACCTGCGGCATCCAGGGTCTTCGTGTCCCTATAGGCCAAGATGGTGCCATCGCGGTTCTCGTCGATCACTTCGCAGTAGCCCTTGAATGCCGCGGCAATCTGCCGCACGGGATCTTCCACCTCGGTCACCGCAGCGCCTACGCGGTTCGAAAACTCTTCCAGCACCCCCACGATGACGGCCTGGACCAGATCCTGTTTGTTGCCGAAGTAGCGGTAAATCAACCCGACGCTGACCCCGGCCGCGTCGGCCACGGACTGCATGGACACCTCTTGTGATCCGCGCTCCTCCATCAGACGCGCGGCCGCTGCCAGCAATTGCTTCCGGCGCGACTTGGTCCGGGCATCTCGGGCGGCCGCGGTGGCCTCATCGGCTCCCTGCTGCAGCGTTTTCATGTGGCTCCTCCGGCACAGTCCACGGACAATGAATGTTGGTTCACCATGAATGAATGATCATTCATTTCCTCCAACTTAGTGACGTGCCACACACTTTGTCAAGGGTTCGATTTTGCATAGGCCGCGACGGACAAGCGCCAGAAACGAACCGAACCACCCGGTGTCTACTGGCCCACCACGGGCCTGGGTCGCCACGACATTCGACAAACGCGTCGTTGGCGAGCCCCTCCGCGGGGGCTCGCCAACGACGCGTTCAAAAAATGAGCCTCTGGCTCTTGGCCCCGAGGGCCTGGACGATCCCTGGCAGAATCCATCGATCGCCACCCTCGAGTTGAAGCAGGCTATTCCACGAGCTTTCCGACGCTCGAGACTTCCTTGATCAGCGCGGCAATTTCCCCAGGGATCTCGGGGATTTCCTCGCGGACGATTCCGGCGGAAGGCGACCACACCAGGTTGACCCGCAGGGAATCGTCCATCTGGGGGTAGTCACTGCGGTTGTGGCAGCCACGGGTCTCCCGGCGTTCAAGTGCGGCCTCGAGGGTGGCCCGGGCGGCCAACGCGGATCCCTTCAGGTCGAATGCGTGGGCCAGGTCCTGGTACCCGGCAATGTCGGGGTGGATCCCCACGGCCTCCATCCGCTCTTCGATCGAGTCCAGCTTCGCCAGGCCGGCCAACAGGCCGTCCTCGTCCCGCACCACGCCCGCATGGTCGGTCATCATGTTCCGGATGGCGCGCTGCAGCTCGCGCACGTTCTCCTGGCCCTCGGCCGCCAGCAGGTCGTCGATCTCGGCCCGCGCGGTCGCCAGCGCCTCGTGTGAGCGGGGCTGGGAATCCAGCGACGCCGAGTACTTCGCCGCGGCGCGTGCCACGATGCGGCCGAAGACCAGCAACTCGATCAACGAGTTGCCTCCCAGCCTGTTGGCGCCATGCAGTCCGCTGGAAGCCTCGCCGATGGCGTAGAGGCCATCGACGTCTGTGCTGTGGTCTTCCGGGCGCACCCAGACCCCGCCCATGGAGTAGTGCGCGGTGGGTGCGATCTCGATGGGCTCGGCGGTGATGTCGAGCATCTGCACCTCCATCATGGTCTGGTACACGCGCGGCAGGCGCTCCATGATGGTTTCGCGCGGCAGGTGCGAGACATCCAGCCAGACGCCGCCGTTCTTGGTGCCGCGGCCCTCCTTGATCTCGGTGTAGGCGGCCAGCGCCACGCGGTCCCGGGTGGAGAGTTCCTTGCGGATCGGGTCGTAGCGTTCCATGAACCGCTCCCCCAGCGCGTTGCGCAGAATGCCGCCCTCGCCGCGGGCCGCCTCGGAGATCAGGGTGCCCGCTGCGTTCTCGGGTTCGATGATGCCAGAGGGGTGGAACTGCACCAGCTCCGGGTCGCGCAACCGGGCCCCGGCATCCACGGCCAGGCGAAAGGCGTCCCCGGTGTTCTCGTCGCGGCGGGAGGAGGTGCGGCGCCAGATGCGGGTGTGGCCCCCGGCGGCCAGGATGACCGAGTCGGCGTGGATGAGGTAGCGCTTGCCGGTGTTGATGTCGAAGCCGTAGGCGCCAAAGACCTGGTTGTTCTTCACCAGCAGCCGGGTGACGTAGACCGAGTCAAGGATCGGGATCTGCAGTTGTTCGGCCCGGCTTACCAGGCTGCGCTGGATTTCCAGTCCGGTGTAGTCTCCGGCAAAAGCGGTGCGGCGGAAGGTGTGGGCGCCGAAGAATCGCTGGGAGATCCGCCCGTCCTCCTCCCTGGCGAAGCCCATGCCGTAGCGTTCCAGGTCGTGGATTCCCTGGGCCGCGCCGCGGGCGACTATTTCGACCGTGTGCGGGTTGGCCAGGTAGTAGCTTTCCTTGATGGTGTCGGCGGCGTGCTGCTGCCAGCTGTCGTCCTTGTCCATGGTTCCGAGGGCCGCGTTGATGCCGCCGGCAGCGAGCGAGGTGTGGGCGTCGTTGCGCGGGCGCTTGCCCACGGCGAGCACGTCGACCCCCATTTCGGCCAGCTCGATGGCGGCCCGCAGGCCAGATCCTCCGGTGCCGATGACCAGAACGGTGGTGGAAATCTGTTGTTCTTTCGTTGCTCTTGCACTCATGTCTTCAACGCTAGGAACTTGCCCTCGATCCGTCCAATGAATTGTTCGAGTCGTTTCAATGCGTATAGGCTATCGACCATGAACCTGGAACAGCTCCAAAGCTTCGTGGAAGTCGCACGCACGGGCCATTTCACGCGTGCCGCCGCGCTTCTGCACCTCGCGCAGCCTTCCTTGAGCCGGCAGATCTCCACCCTGGAGTCGGATCTCGGTGCGGAGCTGTTCCACCGGGCCCGGGGCAACATCACACTCACCGATGCAGGGGAATCGCTACTCCCCCTGGCCAGGCGGATGCTCGCCGACGCGGAATCCGTCCGCCACGAGATGCAGGAACTCGCGGGCCTCAAAAAGGGGCGGGTGAGGCTAGGTGCGACCCCGACATTGTGCGTCAGCCTGGTTCCGGATGTGCTGACCGCGTTCCATGCGGCCTACCCCGGCATCGACCTGCACCTGACAGAGCAGGGCTCCCGCGGCCTGCTCGACGAGCTCGCCGGGGGTGCCCTCGACCTGGCGCTCATCGTCACCTCGGAGGACCGCACGGCCCCCGTCGCCAGCCTGCAGCGCACTCCGCTGCTCACCGAGGAGCTGGTGGTCGTCGCCTCGGTGAACAGCACCCACCTTGCCGGACGCGCCTCCCTGACCCTTGCCGAGTTGGCGGAACTGCCGCAGATCACTTACCACCAGAGCTACGACCTGCGGGAGGCCACCTCGCAGGCGTTCCATGCCGCCGGACTCGCCCCGAACCTGGTCCTTGAGGGGTCTGAAATGGATGCCGTGTTGCGTTGCGTGGAACGCGGACTGGGGGTCGCCGTAGTCCCTGCCATGGTCATGCTCGATCGGCCGCGCCTGTGTTCGGTGCGGCTCACCGACCCCGGGTTGTCCCGGACGGTCAGCCTCGCCCACCGCAACGATGTCTCGCCGACCCGCGCCGCCCAGGCCATGCAGGAGATGATTTTTGACACCGCAAACCTCCTGGCGTCGAGCAGCGTCTCAACCCGCGGCTTGGTGACCCGGGTTTCGTAGTCGTCGCGGTCTGGTCAAACGTGTTGGTTCCAACAGTCCAACCGGCCGCGTTCGGACCCGGAGCCAACTAGGCTTGGAGGTGAACCCATTCGCAACGTCAACACGTTGCCCCGTGGGCTCCGACGCAACTTTTCGAGGAATCCCTTGCCTTTCACCTTGGCTCACCCGGCTGCAGTCTTGCCCTTCCTGCGACAACCATTCGTCCCCGTTGCCCTGGTCGCCGGCGCCATGGCCCCGGACGTCCCCTACTTCGCCATGGTGTCTTCCACCAGCGACGCCTGGTACGCACCCATGCTCAACGGCGCGAACTCGCACGATTTTTCCCAGATCCTGAGCGTCGGGTTGCCGCTGGCGCTGGTGTTGGCCGGTTTCCTGTGGCTCGTGGTGAAGCCGCTGCGGTGGGCGCTTCCCGACTCGTGGGTCCCGGACAAGCCGGCGCTCAAGGGCCGCCCGCCGACCAGTGCCCGGGTTGCGTTGTGGACCTTCTATTCACTGATGCTCGGGCTCCTCACGCACCTGGCGTGGGATTCCTTCACGCATTCCTACGGCTGGGTAGTGGAACGAGTGCCGTTGCTGGCCAGCGAGCCTGTCGCCGGAATCGCCGTCTACCGGCTCCTGCAACATGGCAGCACCCTGGCCGGTTTGGCGTTCGTCGTCCTCTGGTACCTCAAACGGCAAAAAGCCTCCGGGCATCGGGGGATGAGCGGCGAAGCTAAAGGCAAGAAAGTCCGCGCCCTCCTGCTGGCGCTGTTCCTGGTGGTTCCGGCCGCCATTGCCGCGGCCCTCGGCCTGGATTCGAAGCCTGTCATGGAGGACGCAGCCAGTGCCGGTACGTTCCTGTGGATCGTCATTACGCGTGGAGGCGCCGCCCTGGTTGTGGCCTTGGCGGCCTACGCCGTGGTGTGGCACGCGGTGTCAGTGTTCCGGAGGCTTCGCGCCGTCGCCAAGACCCGCGCCTAGCCGCGCGTGGATGGTGGCGTCGTGCATCTTCCCTTGCTATGTTGAGGGTGACCGACGCCGGCTTCCCTGCAGAGTGGAAGACATCCTTTCTCCGGCGCTTCGCCTGATGGGTAAGGAAGTCGCCACCATGACGGACACCACCGTTTCCGCAAAAAACCTCGCGTCTGCCGTTGCCATTGCCGCCGACAACGTCCGCAATGCGGGCGGGCCTTTCGGGGCCTTGGTCGTGACCGCAGACGGATCACGCTTCGAGGGGGTCAACCGCGTCACGGCCAACAACGACCCCACCGCCCACGCCGAAGTCACCGCCATCCGCGCCGCATGTACAGCGCTAGGAACTTTCGACCTCACCGGCGCGGTGTTGTACTCCAGCTGCGAGCCCTGCCCGATGTGCCTTGCCTCGGCCCTCTGGGCCCGTGTCTCGCGTGTGGTCTTTGCCGCCGACAGGCACGAGGCGGCGGAGGCCGGCTTCGACGACGCGGCCTTCTACGAATACTTCGAGGGCAGCGAGACCGAACGCTCCCTCCTGATGTCGGTCGAACGCATGCCCGAGGGCGGGTTCGACCGCCACGAACCATTCACCCTGTGGGCGGGGCTCGACACCCGCATCGAGTACTGACCCTTCCATGGCTTAAGTCAAGAGGGCTGGCAGCTTTCTGAAGAGTTGCCTGGCGGTGAATCGTGTGATGCAGCGGCGGATCTCTCGAAGGCTCCTGCCTTCGGCGGTCCGCCGGTTGACATATGCGATGGTGGTGGCATCGAACTTCATTCAGGTTCGGAAAATGGCGTGCAATGCGTGGTTCAGTTGCCGTTCGCCGTGGCGGTTCAGTCGGTGCCGGACGGTGTTGCCCGAGAAGGCAGGGATGGGGCTCGTCCCGGCCAGTACGGCGAATGCGGCTTCCGAACGGGCCTTCCCCTGGTGCGAGTAGGAGATGAGCACCCGGGCCGCGGATACCTGACCGATCCCGGGAAATTCCGGGGGCCGGCGGCCATCATGCCGACGATTTGCTCAAGCTCGGCCTTGTTCTGGTCCCGCAGCACCTGGAACTGAAGGAGGGCAGCGGTGAGGCGCTTGGCCTCGGCGCGGGCGATCCGGGCGGGCAGGTCGTCCTCGCGTGGGCCCGCCCGCGGCTGATGCCGAGGATCTGCTCGTCGGTGAGGACGCGGCGGGCATCGACGCCCATATCCATCGTCCGCAGCAGCGCGGTGAGCATCAGCCGGTCGGCGGTACCCTGGCGTTCCATGATGCTCCGGGCGTTGAGGAGGATCCGCAGGGCTTCACGGGCGCCCTCGGCTCGGGGTTCCAGCAGGGCTTCCACGTCCACTCCGAGCACCGTGCGGGCCGCCGCCAGCGCGTCGATGTATGATTTTACGTTTCCGGCGCGGGTGAGCCCGGCACCGTAGGACTTGGCACCCGCGATGGCCACAAGGGTCTTGCCGGGTTCGCTGCGCCGGTCGATCCACGCGTCGGCGCGTTTGAGACCCGCAGGGCTGGTGGGGAACGTAGCCGTATCCACGACCTGGCCGGTGTCGGCCGTGAGGATGGGGCAGATGTTGGTGCGGGCATGGGCGTCCACGCCGACGATGTTCGTGTATTGCTCCCGGACTGCGTTCATGGCAGTGGTTTCCTTCCCAAGGCAGGGATCTGGTTGGCCGGCCGGGTGGGTTCGCGCCGAGGCAGATCTCTAACGAGTCACGTTCCCCCGGGAAACGGCGGGACAGACAATCTCCTATCAGGCCATAATGCGAGCCAGAACTGGCCTCACGGGCAGGGCGGACGAGTCAGCCGCAGGACACTGCCTCCAGGCAGGTCAGATACGTAGCGAGTCTCGCCCGGTCCAAGGTTTCCATTCTGACAGCCAGCCTCAGGCTTGCCACTACCCATTAGAAATCCTTCTATTTCTCCGTCGCGCTTGGCAACAGTTTCGTCCATCTCGACAGCACATGCGGCGGTTCCGGTTCACCATGCAATAGGGCTTCATGACGTCATGAAACCGCATGTCACGTAATGCTTTTCAAACAGTTGGAAATACTGGATAGCGTGTCCCTGAATCATTCAAAAACATGGGGGAAATTCGTGAAAAAAATAGTTTCATTACTAGCGTCAGGTGCACTGGTATTTGGGTCCTTGGCGCTTGGAGGGCCAGCTGCCGCCGCGCCTGCAAGCATGACAACAGTCGTTGGCGCTACGCTGTCGGTGTCGGCACCCAATGTCATGATCGCCGGGGCCAAAAAGGCCAAGTCACCGAAAATTTCCACCGGCAAGAAGAAAACCACAAATACCAAATCACCGAAGAAGTCCGTTCAAACGGTCAAGCTGCCGGTTTTGGGCAATTCGACGGCCAAGAATCGCAAGGTTTTCACAAAGTACGCGAATGACATGGTCAAGGCCGAACTGAAGTCCTTCAACTCGGCACGCCAGCAGGGCTGCGGCAGGACCCAGACAGCTTCGTTTGTTGCGGCCCCGTCCAAGACTGCCATCTACAAAAATCGCTATGCTTCGGTAACCATGCACTTCTCCTCGTACGTTTGCGGCGCTTCGGCATGGAGCAACGTCAGGTCCTTCACGCTTGATCTAAAAACCGGCAAGAAGGTTGGGATCGGAACTTTCGTGGCGCAGGACGACATCACCACCAAGGTTGCTGTCTCACGTGGATTCGCAAAGTCGAAGAACACCTGCGTCAACGATTTGATACCCGTAGCTTCCAAGTCCGACTACGGCTACTACATTCCTCGCCCCGCGGCATGGGATGTTTCGGCCAAGGGTATCCGGTTCCACTACGAGAAGTACGCGATCGGCCCCGGCGCGTGTGGAAACCCCAGTGTCCTGCTGCCATGGAACGAGGTATCCACCTCGAAGGCGATGAAGGGCAAGATCACGAACCGCACGTATGTATCGGGCGTTCGGTACGACAAGAAGTCAAAGATGTATGTTGGACAGTTGGCATTCACCTCGGTGCAAGGCAGCAAGTTAACCGTTGCCCAATCGGTTCTCAACGGCGGTGGCGAGTGCATGCATGGAGTACGCAGCGGCAGGACGGCAACGCTCGGTTCCGCTTTCGGCGGTTCCTGGAAGCAAACCCTCAAGTTGAAGAGCACCGGAACGAATCCCAAGTTCGATACAGCGGGTTTCGGCAAGGGATGGCGCGAAGCCAACACCCAAGACCTTAAGGCAATCAAATATACGGTTGGTGGCAAGGTTCCCTCGGCCCGCAGCCTATGCGGTGCCTAACGAATAGAAAATGAGCCGTGGTCCGGGTGGTTGAGCGCAGACTCCACCCGGACCACGGCTTTTCTGTGAAGACATGATTCAGGGATGAAGCGTCTGCAACTCCCTGTCATTTCCCGGTACCGGGGCCGCCTGGGCAATGATTCGTGAGACACGTGCCCCAGGGCTTCTCCGTGTCCCACACCGAAGCCGGGATTCCGGAAGGGGTCTTGGCTGGTCCCACCGCCTTCGGTGCCACGGTGTTCCGTCCCCTAACCGAAGCATGGGCGGCCTTGTTGTCCGCCTGCGCCCAGTTTTCTCTCTGCCGTGAGACGGTCCCGCCCGGCGATGGTGTGCTTGGCAATGTTTAACGATTTACGCGAAGGAACCTTTCCGAGGCAACGGAGCAACCTTTCCGGAATTACTTACATGACGTAACTGTGCCCTGAGCAGATGGCCACACTCCGATGAAAGTTGCCTGTCGATCCACCTTCGCCCCAGGGACTTGAGGTGAAGAATCCTGGAACGTCCTTCTCCCTGGAACCGCCGCAATTCAGGTCATGGCACCCCGGGGCCGGCCGGGCCGCTCAACAACTGGCAGGTGCCAGGCCTGTCGAACACAACCGGGCCTGGTTGGTTTCACGTGAAACCAACTAGGCCCGGTTGTCTTGCCGATGTACGTATGGCTACGGCTCGGAAATAAATCCGTTCTGGACCATCCACTCGAAGGCGACGTCCGCGGGTTCGCGGCCCTTGACGTCGACCTCGAGGTTCATGGCCTGCAGCGCCTCGTCGGTGAGCAGCGGGGCGATCTTGGCGAAGACCTCCTCGATGCCCGGGTACTTCTCGGCGAACTTCCCGTAGAACACCGGTGCCACGTTGTAGGCGGGGAAGTATCCCAGGTCGTCTTCCAGGACGGTTAGGTCTAGTGCCTTGATGCGGCCATCGGTCGTGAAGACCTCGCCGAAGTTGCATGCGCCTTCGTCTGTTGCGCTGTAGATGGCACCGGTGTCGTAGAGCCCGACGTTCGTGTCGGGAACGGAAGCCGGATTGCCGCGCTCGAGCCCGTAGAGCTCCAGCATCGGGTTCAGCCCGTCGGAACGCGAGTTGAACTCCGCGTCTACGCAAAACGTGAGGTCCTTGGGCGACAGGTCCTTGAGCTGGGACAGCTTGGAGATCCCGCCCAGGTCCCCGACCGCTTCGCTGCGCACGGCCATGGCGTAGGTGTTGTTCATCGGCGCGGGATCGCCCCAGATGATCCCGTTGCCCAGGTCCTGGTCGTGCACCGATTGCCACATCTTGGCCTGGTTGGCGATGCCGTCCTCGTGTCCCAGGTAGGTCATCCAGGCGGTGCCGGTGTATTCCCACATCATGTTCGCCTGGCCCGAATGGATCAGCTCCCGGGCCGGTTGGCTGCCGGGAACGTTCGTCAGGTCGTTGACCTTGAATCCTGCGGCCTGTCCGGCCAACACGGCGATCTTGCCCAGGATCAGCTGTTCGGTGAACGCCTTGCTGGTCACAGTCATGGTCGCGTCCTGCGGCAGGTCCGGAAGCGGGCTGATGCTGCCCGGACCGGCTGGCGGCACGTACGAGGCAGCGGAGGAAAGTCCGCATCCGGTCAGCAGCACGCCGGCCGCGGCCAGGAGTGCCGTCGATTTAATCCATTTTGTTTTCTTCATGCCTAGAGTCCTTTCGGCCGGGCCAGCTGTTCAACGACGCGGCCAAGCCAGTCGATGAGCAGCGCCAGCAATGCCACCAGCAGGGAACCGGCAATCAGCACCACCGTGAGGTTCAGGTTCACGCCGGTGACGATCAGGATGCCCAGCCCGCCGCCATTGATGAAGGCGGCCAGGGTCGCGGTGCCGACCAGCAGCACCAGGGCGGTGCGGATGCCCGAGAGCATCACCGGGACGGCCAGCGGGAGCTCGACCTTGAAGAGGACGGCCATGGAGCTCATGCCCATGCCGCGCCCGGCCTCGACGAGCCGTTCGTCGACCTGCTTGAGCCCCACCATGGTGTTGGTCAGCACCGGCAGGATCGCATAGAGCACCAGTGCCACCACGGATGCCCAATAGCCAAAGCCCAGCCAGAACGCCAGCAGGACGACCAGCCCGATGGCCGGGGCCGCTTGTCCGATGTTGGCCACGGCCATCACCGGGTTGGTGAAGCGGCGCATGGAGGGCCGGGTGAGCACGATGCCCAGCGGGATCGCGATGACCAGGACGATCAGGGCGGCGACGACCGTGAGGTTCAGGTGCTCGACGGTGTAGCCCCAGAGGACCGACGGGGCCAGCGTGGTGCGTTCGGTGGCGCTCAGGTCGGCGTTGGCCAGCCACATGGCCACGGCGGCCAGCGCCGCCACGATTCCGAGCAGTTGCAGGGCCAGCACCCGCCAGGGGTGCTCTATGGGAGCGCTGGGCTCGGTGATTTGTGCCAGATTGGATCCAGCGGCGAGCGTGCTCATCGTGGTTCCTCCGTGCCCTGAGGTTCATCCGGGGCCGCACCGTGAAGCGCGGATTCGGCGGCGACGGCGTTTTCCACCGCCAGTGCCGGGATGGCGCCGGAGTTCAGCCCGACGGGGGCATCGCCGGCGGCGGACTCCGCATCGGCGTTTGCCTGGGAGATCGCCTCCATGATGGTCTTCACGTTGATCACGCCGCGGAACACGTCGCGGCGTCCGGTGACCACCGCGGTTTCCGAGCTGGCCACCAGCATGGTGTCCAGCGCGTCGTTCAACGTGGCCTGGTCGCCGACCGAGGGCATCGACTCGTCGATGGTGTCGTCGACCAGCTGCAGGCGCGAGAGCTGGCGGCGGGTCAGGCGGCGCACCGGTCGGCGGCGCGAATCCAGGATCACGGCATGGGAGGCACCGGCACCCTGGAGGCGGGAGAGCACGTCGCTGGCCAGCTCGCCGGCGGTGGCGGTGATGGCGTCCATGAGCTCGACCTGGTTTACGCGGGTGAGGGTGAGCTGCTTGAGGCCCGCGCCGGAGCCGATGAAGTTCTCCACGAACTCGTTGGCGGGGTTGGCCAGGATGCGTTCGGGGGAATCGTACTGGACCAGCTGGGCGCCCTCGTCGAAGACGGCGATCCAGTCGCCGAGCTTTACCGCCTCGTCGAAGTCGTGGGTGACCATCACGATGGTCTTCTGCACCTCGGACTGGATGTTCAGCAGTTCGTCCTGCAGACGCTGGCGGGTGATCGGGTCCACCGCGCCGAACGGCTCGTCCATGAGCAGCACCGGCGGATCGGCGGCCAGCGCCCGGGCCACGCCCACGCGCTGCTGCTGCCCGCCGGAGAGTTCCTTCGGATAGCGGTCGCGGTAGATGGCCGGGTCAAGCGAAACCAGTTCGAGCAGCTCGTCGATGCGGGCGGCGATCTTGTCCTTCTTCCAGCCCAGCATCTTCGGAACAATCGCGATGTTGGCTGCAACCGTCATGTGCGGGAAGAGGCCGCCGGCCTGGATGACGTAGCCGATGCGGCGGCGCAGGGTGTCGCCGTCCATCTTGGTGACGTCCTCGCCGTTGATCACGATCTTGCCGCCGGTGGGTTCGATCAGGCGGTTGATCATTTTCAGCGTCGTCGTCTTGCCGCAGCCCGAGGGACCGACGAACATGACGATGCTTCCGGCGGGAATTTCCAGGGTGAGTCCGCCGACAGCCGGCTTGGTTTGGCCGGGGTATTGCTTGGTGACTTCGTCAAGCAAGATGGATGCGCCAGTGATGGCGTCAGAGGATTCAGACACGGATACCTCGCGGGGTGGTAAGTCGGCCGATGCCGAGCAGAATGAGATCAATAATGAAGGCCAAGATGACCACGCCGATGACACCGACGAGCACGGATTCCAGGGACTTGGCACCGCCCAGGCGGGAGAGTCCGGAGAAGATGAATCCGCCGAGGCCGGGGCCCAGGGCATATGCGGCAATGGCTGCCACGCCCATGACCATCTGGGCCGATACCCGGATTCCCGACAGGATAACGGGCCACGCCATGGGAAGTTCGATGGTGGCCAGGGTGCGCATGCGGCTCATGCCAATGCCGCGGGCGGACTCGACGACGGAGGGGGAAATCCCGGCCAGGCCGACGATGGCGTTTCGCACGATGGGCAGCGCGGCAAAAAAGGTGACCACGAAGACGGCCGGGGTGACGCCAAACCCGATGGGTGCGATCAACAAGCCGATCGCGGCGAAGGATGGAACCGTCAGGCCGATGGCAGAGACACCATTGGCCAGGGAGGATAGAGACTTATTGCGGTAAACCAGCGCCGCGATGACCACGGCGATAATCGTTGCGAGGATCAGACACTGCGCAACGAGCGAGAAATGCTGCCATGAGGCAAACAATATTTGGCGGTACCTTTCGCCAATAAATTCAAACACATCAAAACCTGCTTCACTTTGGTTACGTAGCCTGCTCTCGTCGGCCCGAACGACCTTGGATACCTAGCAAACATACGTGAATCATGGCCTCGTATCTAACTGAGAGGTGCCGTTCGGCGGCATTCTGATTACTCCGAAATTGGCGGATTTTTGTTGAATGTTTCCGTTGATCACCGCATTTAGATCGACTCCAGATAGCAACAATGAGTGCCTGGAGATCCTTGCCTACGTTGGGCAGATAATCGATTTGAGCCTTCGGGCCACTGCTCCCGCCGCTCCCCGTTTCGGGCGGCGTCCCCCAGCTGCGGGACAGCCGCTTTTTGGCTCCCGATTCCATGCATAGACAGTAACGAGCCTCACACCAAATCGCGGGCGATCCACGCCTTTCCCGGCACCTGACCGAAGCCATTTTGGGCCGTGGCGCTGTTTTCTGCACCCACATCGCTCAAACTGGCTTGTGGTTGCGCGAATTATTGCCGCGATCCCGGCATTCCGGTGCAGGAACGGGGTTCCGGGCATCGGCCCGACCCGACCCACGGACGGTTCCGTGTCCGGTTGCCGCGCACTGCCTGGCGAGCACCCGACCAGCCTGATTCACCCAGCTTCACTGACGCGAAATTGGTGTCAGCGCGCCAGACGGACAAGGTCCCCGGGCACCAAATGCATTGATCCCGGGCAACACATCTCCGATTCCATTTGGCTCAATCCAGGCACGTCGGGATGGCCATGTTCGGGCAAACCCGCAACGATTCCTGTAGGTTCAATATGGGCCTTTCACTGCTCAATTCAGGGCATCTGAATGACCGAGAATATCTTTCATTTCGGTGCATGAATGTTCATACTCATTCGACGATTTTTCGACTCCCCGGATGTTCCCGAAAAGCTGGCTGGGTGGGCCACCCGGCTTCGATGGACGTTGCCTGTGGGTCGTTGGCATGAGGTGACGATTCCTGGAACGCCCTTCCCCTGGCACAGCCGGCTCCCCGGCTTCGCACGACGCAGTGTTCTCCCCCGGAAGGCTCCCCTGCCATCACGTCCAGTCCAACCTTGCAGCGTTCCTGGCGAATCCGGCGGCATTCGGTCCTGCCTGCACCGTCGGGCACATTGACGGGATTTTCCAGACCGTGTTAGACATGAGACCTATGTGCCCGCCATTTGCGCTGTTCATCGGGCACTTCGCCGCTGGACCTCTTTATAAGGAAATAGCCGTGGAAAACCTCACCCCCTCAAATTCGAAGCTCTCCACGTTGCACAACCACCGTTCGGCAAGTCCCACCACCGAGGGACATGCCACCACCAACAAGCGATGCCAGTCGGTTTGCCCGGCAGCAAACGGCCAAAATGCCGTTTCCCTCGCCCACGTCTCCCTCTGATGCGGGCCCACGAGGTGCGCCCAACCGCTGTACGCACCGCTATCACCCACACCCGGGTCCTCGACGGCACCGGAAATCCCGAATACCTGGGCGACATCGTGCTGGAGTCAGGGCTCATTGCGGGCATATTCCCGGCAGGATCATTCAAGGACGACGGAGCCACCGTCCTCATTGACGGGGCCGGGCTGGTGGCCTGCCCCGGATTCATCAACCTGCGAGGTACCTCGGACACCGCCCCGCTGACGGACCCGGCACGTCACTCGGCACTCACCCAGGGCGTCACCACCGAGGTTCTTGGCCAGGACGGGGCACACTGCGCCCCGCTCACCGATGCTTCGGCATCGGTACTGCGCAACCATTTTTCCGGCTTAGACCCAGATTGGGCGGACCGCGACGTGGAGTGGCGCACCGTTGGCCAATACCTCGACCATCTCGATTCCGGCACCGGCACGAACACCGCCTACCTGGTGCCAAAGAACGCCGTGCGCGCCCTGGCCACGGGAAGCCCAGCGGTTGCGCCCGGCGCGCAGCAGCTCGTCGCCGAGGTCAAGGCCATGGCCGATGCCCTGGAGCAAGGAGCCGTGGGCCTGTCGTCTTCCGCTCCGGGTGATTCGGCAACACCGGCAGAGACCGCCGAGCTGGAGGCGCTGTGCGCTGCGGTTGGCGCCTACGGCGGGTATTGGGCGCCGGACCTGGATTCCTTGGCCGTTCCCGCCGCCGAGTCCGCCACCCGGTCCGTTGAGTTGGCCGCCAAGACCGGTGTGCCGGTGCACCTGACGCACCTTGCCGCGGACAGGGCAGGCGCTGCAGACCTGTTGGCCGTACTTGACCGGGCCCTCAAGGCGGGGGTTGACCTGTCCTGCGATTCCCACCCGTACCTCGAGAACCCCGGCATGCTGGCCTCGCTGCTGCCCGGCTGGGCCCGGGACGGGCAAGACGAAGATGTCCTGGCACGGCTCGATGACCCCGAGGCTGTTGCACGGATCAGCTCCGATCTGGAAGCCTCGGGCATCGACTGGGATGCGCTCACCATTGCCTTCGTGTGCTCCGGGCAGCTAGCGATGCTCGTGGGCCAAAGCATTGCGCGCATCGCAGCGATCCAGTCATCGGATCCGGTCACCACCCTGGCGCGGATCCTGCACACGGATTCGCTGGCCACCGGCGTCCTGTACGCCGCGGGCACCGAGGAAGACCTTCGGGCCATCTTGGTCCACCGCACGCACACCGGTGCCGGCGTCGGCTTCGGCTCGGACACCGCCGGGCATCCCGGTGTGTGGGGAAGTTTTCCACGCTTTGTCGGCGCCCTCGCCCGCGAGGCCAAGGCCATGGACCTTCCCGCGGTCATCCACCAGCTGACAGGCCGTCCGGCCCAGCGCCTGCGCCTGTCCAACCGCGGGGTGCTGGCGGCCGGAAACGCCGCCGATGTGCTCGTCTTCGACCCGGATGCCATTATTGACATGGCCACCTTTGCCGATCCACGGCAACCGGCGGCAGGAATCAACCACGTGTTCGTCAACGGCGTGCCCGCCGTTTCCGAGCACCAACCCACTTCGGCCTTGGCCGGCCGCGCCTTGCGCCGCGGCACGGAAGGAACCACGCAATCCTTATGAACACTCCGGAAATGATCGAGCTGCTCCACCGGGACAAAACCCTGGCGGTGGTGCGAACCGAGGCCATCACCGACGCCGCAGCACTCTGCGGCGCGCTGGTCGCCGGGGGCATCAACGCGGTCGAATTCACCTTCACGACCCCCGACATGCTCACCCACCTGGCCCGGGCAGCCGACACCACCGAAATGCACGGCGCCATCGTCGGAGCCGGCACCGTGCTGCACGCCGACCAGGCGCGGGCCGCCATCGACGCGGGGGCG
This sequence comes from Arthrobacter sp. C2, assembly GCA_024207135.1. Taxonomy (GTDB): domain Bacteria; phylum Actinomycetota; class Actinomycetes; order Actinomycetales; family Micrococcaceae; genus Paeniglutamicibacter. The sequence continues at coordinate 2,340,499 of CP042428.1, forward strand.
CGGTTCATCATCGCCCCCGGCATCCGCCCGGAGGTGGCGGAGGTCGCCGCGCAGGCCGGGATCCCCTTCTGCCTGGGCGCCATGACCCCCACCGAGGTCGCGATGGCCCTTGACCTGGGCAGCGCCATGGTCAAGATCTTCCCCGCCGCAACGATGGGCTCGCGCTACCTGTTGGATCTGCAGGAACCCTACCCCGGGGTGCGGCTGCTGCCCACCGGCGGGATCACCCTGGCCAACGCCAACGAGTTCCTCGACGCCGGGGCGCTGGCCGTATGCGTCGACTCCGCGGTCCTTCCCGGGGCCCTGGTGGCGGCCGGCCAGTACGAGGCCATCACCGGGCTCGCCGCCGAATTCACCGCGGCACTGCACTAGGATCGCTGCTTCCGGCGGATGACAAGGTGCGTCACAGGTGGCGGCGGGCGGTTGCAGGTGTGATGGGATAGGCCCATGAAACTTGCTACGTTGCGCCGGCCCGGCGCCACCGACCAGACCTTTGCCGCGCTCATTGAGGGAGATGCCGCGTTCGAGCTTTCGGGCTTCGACGACGTCGGTGCATTCCTAGGCGCACCGGAGGAAGCCCGTCTTGATTCGTTGGATTCCGCCGTCGATTTCGGCACCGCGATTCCGCTGTCGGAGGCCGACTACGCCCCGCTGATCGTGAACCCGGCCAAGGTCTACTGCATCGGGTTGAACTACCGGAACCACATCGCCGAGGTCGGCAAGGAGGAACCGAAGTTCCCCACGATCTTCACCAAGTTCGCGTCCTCGCTGACCGGTGCCAACGACGGGATCGAGATCCCGGCCGAGGACCACCGCATCGACTGGGAGGGCGAGCTGGCGGTCATCATCGGCGAGCCCGGGCGGCGCATCGCCGAGGCCGATGCGCACCAGCACATCGCCGGATACGCGGTCTCCAACGACGTGTCCATGCGCGGGTACCAGGGCCGCACCACCGAGTGGACGCAGGGCAAGTGCTGGGACGCGGCTTCCCCGCTGGGCCCCTGGCTGGTCAGCGCCGAGGACTTCACCCAGGGCGCGAAGATCACCACGCGCGTGAACGGCGAGGTCGTCCAGGAGGATTCCACCGCCGACCTCGTCTTCTCCCCCGCCGCGCTGGTGGCATACCTGTCGGTGTTCAACGAGCTGCGCCCGGGCGACGTGATCCTCACCGGGACCCCGGCCGGCGTGGCCCTGGGCCGGCGCAACGAGGCCGGACGCCACCCGTGGCTGAAGGCCGGGGACGTGCTGGAAACCTCCATCGAGTCCCTGGGCACCAGCCGCAACGTCTTCAGCTAGTTCCGCACGGCGCGGCCGCAAATCTTGGGCCGCGCCATCCGGAACGCGTAACACCGCATGGATTCCCGGGCCGCGGATCGTAGGCTAAGGCCCATGACCTTTACGACTTGCGACCTCTTTGACGCCGACGAATCCCTGCAATCGGTGTCCCTGCCGTTTGAAAACCTCGGCGCGCACCCGCGCTTCAGCGGACCGGTCCGCACGGTCCGCTGCTACCGCGACAACGGCCTGGTCAAGTCGCTGCTCAACTCCCCCGGCGACGGAGCGGTGCTGGTGGTTGACGGTGCCGGATCCCTGGAGTCCGCCCTGATGGGCGACATGATTGCCGCCGCCGCTGTCACCAACGGCTGGGCCGGGGTCGTGATCTTCGGGGCAATCCGCGACCGCGTGGCCCTGGCGGGCACCGCGCTTGGCATCAAGGCCCTGGGCTCGAACCCGCGCAAGAGCGCCAAGGACTCCGTCGGAGCGGTGGACATCCCCGTTCAATTCGGCGGAGCCACCTTCACCCCGGGAGCCACCCTGTATTCCGACGAAGACGGAATCCTCGTCACCGGCTGACCATGTTCGGGGCTTCGCGTCCCGGCAGCCGGTTTCCCTTGCCGAAGCGGCGACCGGGCGTTGACGATGGATCGGTGTGTGGCGACCGCCCCGATTATTCCCGGCTATGCCCTCCGGGCAATCCAACGCCCGTTCCCGGCCGTGGCCATGGTTCTTCGGTAGACTCAAGCACAAGGGCAAAGCCGGAACATGCGCTTCGCTGTCCACGAACGGAAGAACAGGTCAAACATGAAGATCACGATCATTGGCGGCCACGGCAAGGTCGCGTTGCTGGCAGCAGCGGAACTGGCACGGCGCGGGGACTCCGTCACCTCGATCATCCGCAACCCGGACCACGTTGCCGACATCGCCGCCACCGGCGCAACCGCCCTGGTGCTGGATGTCGAAAACGCCTCGGCCGCCGAGATGGCCGAGGCATTCAAGGGCTCCGACGCGATTGTCTGGTCCGCGGGGGCCGGCGGCGGAAACCCCGACCGCACCTATGCGGTGGACCGCGACGCGGCCATCCGCTCCATGATCGCGGCCGAGCTCGCCGGCATCGCGCGCTACGTGATGGTCTCCTTCCTCACCGCCGACGCCGAACACCTGGTGCCGCTCGATGACCCGTTCTACCCGTACATGGCCGCCAAGATCGCCGCCGACGAGCACCTGCGCGCGAGCTCGCTGGACTACACGATCCTGGGCCCCGGGGCACTGACCCTGGCCGAACCCACCGGGCTGCTCCGCCCGGACCCGGACCCGGCATCCGACACCTCGACCTCCCGGTCCAACACGGCCTTGGCCATCGTGGCCGCCCTGGACGAACCGGCAAGCGTCTGCAAAACCATCAACTTCACCGACGGTACCGTCCCGGTCGCCGAGGTCGTCGCCCGAGCCTAGTGCCGCGCCCGCGCCCGGTTCATTGACAGGCGCGGGCGCGGCACGCAGGATGGGGCATAAGCCACCCGAACCGCTCCTGGGAGTATCGCCGTGAACGCTGCAGTTCCAAACGCCACCCTGTCCGTCGCCGCGATCCTGGCCGAGGGCGCCAGGCGCCACGGCGAGCTGCCGGCCATCACCCTGGGCGGAGCCAGCACCAGCTACCGGGAGCTCTGGGACCAGACCCGCGCCTACGCCGGAGCGCTGCGCGAGGCCGGGGTCAAGGACGGGGACAGGATCGCCATCCTGATCCCGAACGTCACCGACTTCGCGCGCGTCTATTACGCGGTGCTGTCCCTGGGAGCGGTGGCTGTGCCCATCCACGCGCTGCTCAAGCGCCACGAAATCGAATACGTGCTCACCGACGCCGAGGCCAGGCTGATGGTGTGCGCCGCCCCGCTGCTGGTCGAGGGCGCCGCGGGAGCGGTTGCCGCCGGCGCCGAGGTTATCACCGTCCTGTCCCCCGAGGCCGGGGAGTTCGACCGGCTCGAGGACCTGGCCCGGGAGGCGGCCCCCATCGACACCTACCTGCCGCGCGGCCCGCTGGACATTGCCACGATCCTGTACACCTCGGGGACCACGGGCAAGCCCAAGGGCGCCCTGGGCACCCACTTCGCCCTGGTCGAGCAGGTCAACGTGCTGCTGCTGAACACCTTCGACATGCGCCGCGGCGACAAGATCTTCGGTGGGCTGCCGCTGTTCCACACCTTCGGGCAGACCGTGGCGCTGAACACCGGATTGCGCGCCGGGGCCGAGATCCTGTTGCTTCCCAAGTTCACCGGCGAGGCCGCCCTGTCCATGCTGCTCGATGAGGGTGTGAACATCTTCATCGGGGTCCCGACCATGTACGTGGGGCTGCTCGCTGCGGCCAAGGCCCGGCCGGAACCTGCCCCGGCACTGCGCTATGCGGTCTCCGGGGGCGCCGCGCTGCCGCTGGCCATCCTCGATGGCTTCCGCGAGCACTTCGGCGCCACCATCCACGAGGGGTACGGGCTGACCGAGACCTCCCCGGTGGCCTCCTTCAACCACGTGGGCATCGAGCCGCGGCCCGGCACCGTGGGCCAGGCTGTCTGGGGTGTGGAAATCGAGGTGGCCCGCCCCGAGGTCCACGATTGCATCGAGCTGCTGGGAGAGGGCGAATTGGGCGAGCTGGTGGTGCGCGGGCACAACCTCTTCTCCGGGTACCTGAACCGGCCCGAGGCCACCGCCGAGGCCATGGTCGATGGCTGGTTCCGCACCGGGGACCTGGGCACCAAGGACGCCGAGGGCTACATCACCATCGTGGATCGGAAGAAGGACATGATCCTGCGCAACGGCTACAACGTGTACCCGCGGGAGGTCGAGGAGGTGCTGATCGCCCACCCGGAGATCACCAACGTGGCGGTCTTCGGGGTGCCGGACGAGGCGCACGGGCAGGAAATCGTGGCGGCGGTGACGCTGGTGGCCGGAAGCCTGCTGGATGCCACGGCCATCATCGATTACGCGCAGGAGCGGCTGGCCGCCTACAAGTATCCGCGGCTGGTCGAAATCGTGGTCGAATTCCCGTTGGGCCCCAGCGGGAAGATCCTCAAGCGCGAGCTGGTGTCCCGATACCTCGAGGATTAGGCCGCGCGCCCGTCAGCGCCGGATGGCCGTGCCCAGGCTCAGCGCGGATTCGAAGCGCGGGGCCCCGGGCAGGTAGAAGGAGTCCAGCTCGGTGATCTCGAAGCCCGCTTCCCGCAGCATCCCCTCCACGGAACGAGTGAGGTGGCAGCCGCCGGCCAGCGCCTTCTGGACGGGCTCGAACCTTTGCTGGAAGCGCGCAACCTTTTCATCGGGCGCCAGTCCGTGCTCGAGGAAGTGCAGCCCTGCCCCGGGTTTCAGCACCCGGTGGATCTGCGCCAGCGCCGCGCCCGCGTCAGGGACGGTGCACAGCGTGAACGTGCTCAGTGCTGCATCAAAACCGCCGTCCTCTTCGGTCAGCGATTGGCCGTCGAGCGATCCGCGCAGGATCCTCGTGGCCGAGGAGGCACGCGCCGGGGCCGAGAGCCGCCAGGCGGTGTCGGAGGGTTCGACGGCGACCAGCTCGGTGACGGACCGCGGGTAATGTGGCACGTTGGTCCCGGAGCCGAACCCCAGTTCCAGCACCTTCCCGCGCAGCCCGGTGCATGCCCTGGCGCGTAGCGGGGCCAGCGAGGCATTGCCGCAGGTGTACGCGACCAGGCGCGGCAGGATGTGCTTTTCGTAGAGGCTGGCCATCAGGATCCACCGCGCAGGCGGGTCCTTGGTTCCGGGTTCATGCCTCAAGTCTCTGCCCGTGCGCCGTGGGACACAAGGACGCGGCAAACAGCTCGGCCCCCGTGCCGGAGGAACTCCGGGACGGGGGCCGAGGGAAAGAACGGGGTTTAGGCGTTCCACAATCCGTAGGAATCGGCCAGATCGGCGATCTTCTGGGCACGGGCCAGACGCGGCAGGTAGGAACCGTCGCCCACCGAAGCCCCGGCGGCGTGCGCCTCGAGCATTTCGTGGGCCCAGGACAGCTCGTCGATGCTCGGCGAGAGGCCAAGGTTGATCTCGTCGACCTGCGTGCGCGAGAGCGCCAGCTTGCCGGTCATGCCCATCGAGGCGGTCACGGCGGAGTCGGCCAGGACCTCGGCGGCATCCGCGCCCGGGGCAGGGGGTCCGTCGATCGCGCCGGGAAGCTTGCCCACACGCGAGGCCACCACGAGCTTGCCGCGGGCGTAGGCCAGGGCCAGCGGGTCGCCGGAGACGCCGGTGTCCTTGCGGAAGTCGTTGACGCCAAAGGCCAGGCGGAAGGTGCCGGGGGCCGAGGCGATGGCGGTGGCGTTCTCGATGCCGAGCGCCGTTTCAACCAGGGCGAGCACCGGGGTGCCGGCCTGCAGGCGCATGGCCGTGTAGGTGACCTGCTCCGGCTTCTCGGTCATCGCGAGCATGACCCCGCGCAGGCCCGGAGCCTTGGACAGTTCGGCCAGGTCCCGGGCCCAGAAGTCGGTGTCGATTCCGTTGACTCGCACCCAGGCGGTCATGCCCGTGGACAGGGCCTCGACCACGGCGTCGCGTGCGGCATCCTTCTTGTCATCCGGAACGGCTGCTTCCATGTCGAAGATCACCGAATCGGCCTCGGACGCGAGCGCCGGGCCGAAGTCCTCGGGCTTCGAGGCGTTGACTAGCAGCCAAGAGCGGGAAAGTTTTGCTGGAAGGTTAGCTGCGCGACGATTACGGAATGCCATGCCTCCAGCCTACCGACAACGCATGCCAAGGTACCAACGCGAACGGCGCCGCGAGCCTTCCATGTCGCGAAAGCGCGTCAAACCCCTGATTGATGCCCGTACGCGTCGAGAATGTTTCACGAACAGCGTCAAATAGGCGTATCGTTTTTTCGGCACTGTATCGGCCGTCACGTGCAACTACGCACATATCTCCACAAGGAAGCACGCCCCATGACAGAAAAAACCCTTGATGCGACCCAAGGTGGCGGGAATCCGCCACTGGAACGGGCCCTTTCCAATCGCCACATCCAGCTCATGGCCATCGGCGGCGCCATCGGCACCGGCCTGTTCATGGGCTCGGGAAAGACCATCTCGGCGGCGGGGCCTTCGGTCATTTTCGTCTACATGATCATCGGATTCATGCTGTTCTTCGTCATGCGTGCCATGGGCGAGCTGCTGCTGAGCAACCTGAAGTACAAGAACTTCGGCGACTTCGCCGGGGACATCCTGGGCCCTTGGGCCGCCTTCTTCACCGGCTGGACCTACTGGTTCTGCTGGGTCGTCACCGGCATCGCCGACGTCGTCGCCATCGCCCACTACGTCGCCTTCTGGTGGCCCAACCTGGCGCTGTGGATCCCGGCCGTCACCTGCATCCTGGTATTGCTGGCCCTGAACCTGCCCACGGTCCGCGCCTTCGGCGAGACCGAGTTCTGGTTTGCCCTCATTAAGATCGTTGCCATCCTGGCCCTGATCGTCGTCGGTCTGGTCATGATCATCGTGAGCTTCGAATCCGACGGCGCACGCGCGTCCTTCACCAACCTGTGGTCCCACGGAGGCATGTTCCCCACAGGCTTCATGGGCTTCGTGGCGGGCTTCCAGATCGCCGTGTTCGCCTTCGTCGGCATCGAGCTGGTCGGCACTGCGGCGGCCGAGACCAAGGACCCGGAAAAGAACCTGCCCCGGGCGATCAACTCCATCCCGATCCGTGTGCTGCTCTTCTACGTCGGTGCGCTGATCATCCTGATGTCGGTGCGCCCCTGGACCAGCTACTCCGCGGACGAATCGCCTTTCGTGGGCATGTTCGCCCTCGCCGGTCTGGTCGGTGCCGCCGGCGTGATCAACTTCGTGGTGCTGACCTCCGCCACTTCCAGTGCCAACTCCGGGATCTATTCCACCTCTCGCATGGTCTACGGGCTGGCCCGCGAGGGAGACGCGCCCAAGGCGTTCGGCAGGCTCTCGAGCCGCAAGGTCCCGAAGAACGCGCTGATCTTCTCCTGCATGTTCCTGCTCGCCGGCGTGGCCCTGCTCTACGCCGAGGGTTCCGTGGCCGAGGCCTTTACCCTGGTTACCACGATCTCGGCACTCTGCTTCATGTTCGTGTGGACCATCATCCTGGTCAGCTACATCGTCTACCGTCGTCGCCGCCCGCATCTGCATGAGGAAAGCAAGTTCAAGATGCCTGGAGGCTCGTACATGACCTACGTGGTGCTGGCCTTCTTTGCCTTCATCATCTGGGCACTGACCACCCAGCCCGACACCCTTGCGGCCCTGCTGTTCACCCCGGTCTGGTTCGTTGCCCTGGGCATCGGCTACATGGTCGTGCGCCGGAACCCGCAGCACATGGCCATCCGCGCAGAACACAACGCCAAGGTCGTGGCCGAGCATGCCGAACGCCGGGCCCGCCTGCGGGCCTGACTTCGGTGCGCACGCCTTGGGCGGCGGATGGTATTTCCCGTGTTGCGGGAGAACCGCTCCGCCGCCTGGTGAGCGAGCCGCCCGTGGACGACGGTCTCCCCTGGCCCGGACCTTCAGTTGAGGCAGATCGGCTGGGTGCTCTTGCGCTCGGTCGGGTTGGGGTCACAGGGGGCGACCTGCAGCAAGGCAAAGTTTGGGCCGTAGAGGTCAAGCGCCACGTCGCACTGCACCTTGTAGAGGGATTCGGGGATCAAGCGGACCCACTGCCCGTGGAATTCGAAAACGTCGCCTTCCCCATAGCCCCCGCCCCGTTGCAGCAACATTCCAGCCAAGTGGTGCATCAAGCCCGGGGTCCCTTCGGGAAACTCGGTGAAGTCCTCCATCCCGGCAATCAGCTCAGGCAACCCCTTCTCCGTCAGTCCGACCGTGTAGCAAACGTGTTGCCGGAGTTCGGAGTCCGCGTCGATGACCCTGCCGTAGCCTTCCCGGCGAATCAAGTCGCGAATCGGTTGCAGGAACGCCACGTCCTCCGGATCCCCCGCTGGTCCAAACAACTTCTTCAGGCCTCCTGTTCCTAGCGTTTTCGGGCCGCGACCGGGCCGTACCCGGCCGGCGTGGAAACGGGTTTGAAGAGGAGCGCCGGGGTGGCCGGCGGCACCTCGCGGTCCATGAAATGGATTTCCAGCACCCGGGTGGCGTGCCCGTACCTGGCGTAGGCGCCAAGGGCGTACTTGGTGGCCCCGTGCATGGTGGAGAAATACAGCAGCCTCCCGTCCACCCAATTTGAGGTGTGCCCGTTGTCGAAGTGTTCGTGGCGGTCGATCACCGATGAGACGAAGCCGGTGAACATGGTGTTGGTGTCGGCCATGTCCAGCCCGCGGACCAGGAACTCCGGTTCGCCAAGCTTGGTCAGCCCCATGGTGTAGCCGAAGCACCGACGCGGGTTCGGGTCCTCCACGTAGTGGAAGGCCCAGCCGTGCTGTTCGATCAGGTTGTTGATGTGGCGTTCGACTTCCGCGGCCGACCACCCATCGCACTGGAGGCACATGGTTCCTGCTCCTTGGTCCACTAGGATCTTTCGTTGACACCACCCAGTGTTCGCCGTTCCCCGATGCGGTGGGGCGCTTTTTGAAAATTGTGGATAACTTCCTGCGCCCACGACAACGGCGGCTCCAAGGTCCCCGCCCGTGGGTCCTTGAAGCCGCCCCGTGTGAAGCACGGTTGGATTTTATTGCGGGTCTGCGGCTATTCAGCTACCGGAACAGCCGAGAGCAGGCGTTCAATCAGTTCACCCGGCGCCGCTCCATTGGCCACGTAGTCGCCCACGGCTTGTTGGCGGTACTTTGCCGGGTTGTGGGAGGAAACGGTGCGGGCATTGCGCCAATGCCTGTCCAGGGCCCGGCCAGATGCCGTGGCCGAAGCCCCTCCGACCTCAAACAATTTCCCTGTGCAGCCGAGCACCGCGTCTATGACAGTGCCTTGGACACCGAAGACGTGGGCGTCGGCTGCGGCCAGCAGATCCCGGGCCTCGAACCCTACATCCATCGCAGTGCTGGCGCCGTCGAGGCTCGCGGCCGCTCCAAGCACCGTAGAACGCACCGAGGCCACAGTCCCAAAGCATTCCCCGAGCACCTGCAACGCCACCGGGTCCTGACGGGCCGGAACCGCCGGGTTGAACAGGTTGCGGCTTCTGCCGCGAACAAAGTCCGTCACTTCGCCCAGTGCCGCGGCGGCAATGCCGGCCAGTGCTGCCAAATGAACCAGCTGGTAGGTGGCGTGCAGAACGGATCCATGTGGTGCTGCGGCATTCCGCGGGGTCAGGTTTGCCGGATCCACGGCGACATCAGTAAAGACGGTGGTTCCGGATCCGGTCAGTCGTTGACCGAAACCGTCCCAGTCGTCGATGGTATTCACCCCGGAGTGCGACGTTGGCACCTGCACCGTGACGGGGGTTTCTTGGTCTCCGTCACGGTGCACCGCACTCACCAGGATCCAATCCGCGAATATCGATCCCGTGGTGTAGTACTTCGTGCCGTTGAGCAGGAGCTGCCCGTCACGCTCGGTTACTTCCGTGGCCTGCTGGGCGAAGACGCCGGTGCGCTCGCTCTCCGCGTTGCCCACCAGCTCACCCTCCGTGATCCGCGTAAACCAGGTGCGACGGAACTCGTGATTGCGATGGCTCCTGGTGAATTCGACGAACCCGATATGGCCGCGCAGGGCCTGCACTATGTTGGAATCGGCAGCACCGAGGTCCACCAGCAAGGAGAAGAATTGTTGGTGGCTCGCGCCGAATCCGCCGTGCTCTCGTGGCACCCGCAGCCTCCCGAAGCCAGCGGCCAAAAGATCACGAATCTCCGCAAAGGGTAAACGGCGCTCCCGTTCGCGTTCGATGGCACCGGCCGCGATGCGCTCAAATATCGGCCCGAAGATGCCCACCAACTCGGCTGTTTCCGCCTGGGCAGAAATGGGGTTTGCTATCAACTGGGTGTCAGCCATGTGCGAGCACCGGTTCCTTTCCACCTAACCGGTTAGGACCGAAAGCACCCCGGTATGCGGCTCCCGGGTGGTTCTTGGGCAACCTGTCCCGTCCAAAGATCTTGTTTCGCAGCGTGCCCGGTTCGTAGGCGGTCTTCGCCAGCCCGCGGGTCTGGAGCGTGGGAAGGATGCGTTCGTTGAATTCCAGGTAGGTGTCGGGCAGACGCCAGTTGATGACGTTGATGCCGTCAATTCCCGCCTGCTGCCAGGTCGAGAGCTGGTCGGCGATTTCGTCGGGGGTCCCCGCCACGACACCGCGTTCGATGCGGTTCTTGGCCAGGTCGGCGAGTGTGGGTTCACGGTCGGGTATCGCGGCGCGCAGCCAATCGACGAATCCTTGTCCCCCGTTGTTGGGGATGTTGCGCAGCTCGGTGTCCTGGGGCAGCCGGGAGCCGTCGGGCAGGATCCCCAGCGAGGAATGGGTCAGGTAGCCCACCACCGAGGTGTGTCGCTCGAGCTCCTCCCGCTTGGCTGCGACTTCCGCATGGGTCGAGCCGACAATGAAGCTGATGCCCTGGAAGAACTTGAGGTCCTCTGCCCGGCGCCCGGCACGGACCACTTCGGCCCGGGCGTTGTCGGTGTGGAGCTTGGCACCGGCCGGGTCGGGCGGGCCGATGAACACCGCCTCGGCATGCTTGGCGGCGAAGTTGATGCCGCGCGGGGAGCCGCCGGCCTGGAAGAGCAGCGGGGTGCGCTGCGGCGACGGAGACGGCAGGTGCGGTCCCTCCACCTTGTAGCGGGCACCGACGTGGTTGATCTTGTGGATCTTGGACGGATCCGAGTAGCGTCCGCCGGCTTTGTCCACCAGCAGCGCCCCTTCGTCCCAGGATCCCTCCCAGAGCTTGTAGGCGACATCCAGGTATTCATCGGCCCAGTCGTAGCGGGCGTCGTGCTCCACCAGTGCGTCGTAGCCGAAGTTGCGGGCCGCATTTTCCTGGGTGCTGGTCACGATGTTCCACGCGATGCGCCCCTTCGAGATGTGGTCGAGGGTGGAGACCTGGCGGGCGAAGTTGAACGGATGGTTCTGCATGACGTTGGAGGTGTAGGCCAGCCCGATGTCCTTGGTGGCCACGGCCAAGGCACCAAGCAGCACCGCGGGGTCGTTGGACGGGATCTGCAGGCCCTCGTGCACGTTGTCCGCGTATTGGCCGTCGGCCGGGCCGTAGAGCCCTGTGACATCCGCGAAGAACATCGCGTCGAACAGACCCTCCTCCAGGGTCTTGGCCAGCTCGATCCACAGGTTGACGTCGTTGAATTCGTGCTGCCGGGCCTCGGGGTGGCGCCACTGGCCGTGGTGGATGTGGCTGGCGGTGTTCATCAGGAAGGCGTTGAAAAGCAGGGGCTTGCTCATGCTGTGATAGTCCTTGTCGTGTTCTCATTGATCTCGAGACGGGGCAGCGACGCAAGAAGTTCTTGCGTGTAGGGATGCTCCGGTTGGTTGAAGATCTGGTCTGCGGTTCCCTGTTCGACGGCCTTGCCGTCCTTCATGACCAGCACCCGGTCGCTCATATGGTGGATGACGCCCAGGTCGTGCGAAATGAACAGGTAGCTCAATCCCAGTTGCGCCTGGAGGTTGGTCAGGAGATCAAGTACCTGTGCCTGGACCGAGACGTCCAGGGCCGAGACTGCCTCGTCGAGCACGATGACCTCGGGTTCCGGCGCCAGTGCCCGCGCGATGGCCAGGCGTTGGCGCTGTCCACCGGAGAGTTGCAGCGGATGCTTCTCCAGGTGTTCCACCTGCAGTCCGACCTGGCCGGCGAGTTCCGCCACCCGCTCGCGCCGTGTTTGGGCGGTGGTGAAGTCTTGTGGGTCCAGTGCGTCCACCAGGATGCGTTCCGCGTTCCAACGAGGGTCGAAGGAACTGAGCGGGTCCTGGTACACCACAGTGACCCTGCGGCGGCGCGGACGACGCTGATTGGTGCTCAGTGAGGACCATGGCTCGCCATCGAGCAGCACTTCCCCGGTGTCCGGTGCCAGCATGGCCAAGGCCAGCTTGGCCGTGGTGCTCTTTCCGGACCCCGATTCGCCGACAATGCCCAAGGTTTCCCCGGCGGCCAGGTTGAACGACACGTCGTGGACCACCTCGCGGCGGATCCCGTCGGGACCGTCGTAGGACTTCCCCAGGCCGCGGGCCTCGAGAACCGGCCCGGAGTTCTCCGCACGGACCCTACGTGGTCGGTCACTGGTGGCTATGATGCCCGAACGCCCCTCCTTGGTCAGCGGGGTGCCCTTGGTGTGCGCCGAGGGCACCGCGTCCAGCAGCGCGCGGGTGTATTCATGTTGCGGGTTGCCCAAGACCTCGCGCACGGGGCCCTGTTCAACGATGGCGCCTCCTCGCATCACGGCCACGTCGTCGGCCAGCCGGGAGACCACCGAGAGATCGTGGCTGATCAGGATGATCCCGGTTCCGCGGGCCTTCATGGCCGCCAGCAGATCAAGCACCTGCGCCTGTACCGTGACATCCAGTGCGGTGGTGGGTTCGTCGGCAATCACGAGCGCCGGATCCAATGCAATCGCCGAGGCGATCAGCGCGCGTTGGCGTAGGCCGCCGGATAGCTCGTCGGGACGCTGTCGGGCACGCAGGTCCGGTTGCGGCACGCCCACGCTATCCAACAATTCGATGGCCTTGCGTCGGCGGGACGCCGCGTTGCCCCAACCGTGTAGGCGCAAGGCCTCCTCGATTTCCTTTCCCACCGGGCGAAGGGGATCCAGGGAGACCAGGGCATCTTGGAGAATGAATCCAATGTCCTTTCCCCGCACCTGTCGCCATAACCGTTCCGAAAGGGTGAGTGCGTCCTGGTTTGCGACTTCCAGTTGGCCGGCTTCGACGACGGCGTTGCGACCTGGCAGGCCCACCAGGGTACGGGCGGTCACCGATTTACCGGAACCGGACTCACCCACGATGGCCAGGCAGCGACCGGCCGACAACTCCAGGGACACATTCTTCACAACGTGGTTGATCTTCTGGTGTCGGCCGGTGCCGACGGCAAAGGACACATTGAGATCGCGGACGGCAAGCAGCGTCCGGTTCGCGGATGGCGCGAGCGCGGAAACGGGTTTTTCGACAAGTACGGTCACGGCTGTGATCCTTCAAGCTTGGTCTGGAGGTGGCGTCCCAACGAGGTTGCCGCCAGGGCGAGGGCGACGATGGCAAGGCCTGGCATGACCTCGAGCCACCACGCCTTGGTGATGAACATTCGTCCGGCATCCAGCAGGGCGCCCCACTCGGGGGACGGCGGTGCCACGCCCAAGCCCAGGAAGGCCAGTCCGGATGCCCAGACGATGGACTGTCCCACGCCCAGGGTGACCACCGCGATGAGCGGCCGCATGGCGTTGGGGAAGACATGTTGGCGAAGTACCCGCCATCGGCTATGTCCCAGCGCGTGGGCCGCTTCGACGTATCCGGAGTTGCGTACGGCCAATACCTGTCCGCGGATCATGCGCGCATAGCCCGGGGCCGTTCCCAGCCCCACGGCGACGATCTGCGTGGTGACGCTTGGTCCGTAGATCGTCACAAAGAGCATGGCGAGCAGCAGCACGGGGAACGCAAAGAGCACTTCCAGGCCGCGGTTGATCAGGCCGTCGGCAAACCGGCCGCCGAGCCCGGCAGTGACGCCGAGGACCGTGGCAATCCCAATGGCCAGTCCCGTGGCGCCGAGCCCGATCAGCAGGGATTCTCGGGTTCCGTACACCACCCGGGTGTAGAGGTCGCGTCCCGACTGGTCGGTGCCGAACCAATGGTCGGAACTGGGTGCCTGCAGTGCGGCTCCCAGGTCGATGGCCAGCGGGTCGGCTCCGGTCAAAAGCCTCGGGGCCAGTGCGGCAATCACGAAGAATGCCAGAACGGCCGTGCTGATGACCGCTGCCACAGGGATACCGCCAAGCAGCGAGGCGATGGAAGTCCGGGTGTTGGTTCCGGGTTTTCCGGGCGTAAGTGTCGTGGTGCTCATGATTTCTTCAACCTCGGATCAATCAGGGTATATGCAATGTCCACCAACAGGTTTGCCAGCACGTAGATGACGGCCACAAGGATCACGATTCCGCAGACCACCGGAAGGTCCCGGGAGTTCACCGCGGTGACAAGGACCTTGCCCAAGCCGGGCCTGGTGAAGATGCTTTCGGCAATCACGGCGCCGGAGAACAGGGAACCCAATGCCCACCCGCTCAGGGTGATGCCCGGGAGCACCGAGTGGCGCAGCACGTGACGTAGGCGAACCCCGGTGTCCCCCATGCCGCGCATCCTTGCTGTCAATGCGAAGGGCTGGTCCATGCCCGACTCGAATTCGGTACGAATCACTTGGCCGAGGAAGCCCGCCAATGGGATTCCCAGTGTCAGCGCAGGCAAGAGCAGTCCGCCGATCCCGGTGCCGCCAACCACCGGGAAGAGTCCCAGGTTCAAGGCGAAGACAACCAGCAGGATGACCCCGAGCCAGTATTGGGGCAGGCCGGCGGCCAGGGCTTCAAGCCCTGACGCCACGGAGGAAAAGAATCGGTTCCGTTTCGCGGTGCCGACAATCACTAAAGTGGAGATGACCCAGGCAATCAGCAGGGAGGTAAACGTCAGCACGATGGTCGGGGCGATCTGGTCGCCGATCACCTCGGTGACGGGTTTGTGCAGCTGGTACGAGATGCCCAGGTTTCCTGTGGCGAGGTCTCCCAGGAACCGGAAGTACTGCACGAAGAGCGGATCGGTGAAGCCGTATTTCTCGTTGATGGGTGCCAACTCAGCAGCAGTTCGTTCCTGGATCTGCCCGTTGAGCTGGTTTAGCAGAAGGGTGGCCCTGTCCCCCGGCAGCAAGGACTGGATGAGGAAGGTGAACGTGGCTGCCGCCCATACGACTCCCGCCGCTGTCAGCAGCCTGGTGCCCAGGCTGCGCAGGCCTGCAATGGCGTGCCTGTCGCGCCGCCGCGGGCTGCTTGCCGGGTCTGTACCCGGTGCGAGGCCGTTCTCTCGTGTTTCAAGGATGCTCATGACGGTCTATTCGGTGAAGTAGGCGTCGTGGAACACCGGCTCGCCCTGAGAGGCTTCTAGCCAGATGTCCTTGAGCTTGGGGTTGCTCGCCACCGAGGAAGTCTGTGTGTACAGGCCCACGGCAACGGCCTGGTCACTGAGCAATTGCTGGGCCTGCCCGTAGAGTTTGTTCGCCTCGGCCGTGGTCTTCGCCGAGTTGGCCTTCAAGATGATGTCCTCGATCTCGGCATTGTTGTAGAACGTCGTGTTGGCGGGGTTTGGTTTTTTCTCGGTGTTCTGGCGGAAATTAATGTGAAGGATCCCTGCATGTGGGCTCGTCCAATAGCCCAGCTGGGCGTCGTAGCTGTCGGGCGTGGAGAACTGTCCCGAGAACAACTCGGCCTGCGTTGCCGGTACCAACGTGACCTTGAATCCGGTGGCCTTCACTTGTTCCTGCAAGTTCTGCAGGGCGGTGGCACCTTCGGCCGTGACGATGGAGTTCAGGCCAAAGACGATCTTTACTTCCAGTTCCTTGCCGTCCTTGGTGCGGGTTCCTTCCGCGGAGCGTTCGGTCCAGCCGGCCTGGTCCAGGAGCGTGTTGGCCTTTGCCGCATCAAACGGGTAATCGACAGCGACATCCGGGTTGTATCCGGGGGTGCTGCTGCTCACCGTTCCATTGCCTTCGAAAGGTACAACGCCGAGGAACGCCGAGTCCACCACTGCCTTGCGGTCGGCGCTGTAGGCAAATGCCTGGCGGACCTTCACATCGGTGAATGGACCTTCAACGGTGTTCAGCGAAAGGGTCACCGGACGGCCCGGTGTCAGGTATTGCTGGACGTCGAATTGCGACTTGGCCGTGTCGAAGTCAACGGTCGGCACCTCGCCGATGGCGTCTGATTCTCCGCTGGCCAACGAACCAAAGCGGGAGGTGTTGTCCTGGATGAATGACCAGACAACCGAATCGACGTAGGCCGGTCCTTGGTGCTTCGCATTTTGCGGTGCTGAGTTGTACGCGTCGTTGCGGTTGAACGTGATCGATTGGCCGCGCTTCCATTCACCGACGGTGAAGGGACCGGAACCGATGGGAGCCTCGCAATTTTCGGCTTCGGAACGCGTTCCGAGAGCCGTCGGGGATTGGATGCCAAAGTAGCCCTGGCTGAGCGCGGAGAGAAATGGCGTGAATGGATCGCTGAGCTTGACTTCGAGGGTCTTCGCATCGATCGCACGACTGGAGGAATAGTAGTCACCGATGTGGGCTTGGACCGTTCCGTTGCCGCCTGCCTGCCAGAATTCGAAGTTGTCGCTCACAGCCTGGGCGTCCAACGGTGTCCCGTCAGTGAATTCCAATCCGGGCTTCAACGTAAAGGTCCACGTGAGCTGGTCTTCGCTCACTTTCCACTTTTCGGCCAACCACGGAACGATCGATCCGTCCTCGGTCTGAGACACCAGGGAATCGAGCACCTGGCGGGAAAGGAAAGCCTGCTGGACCCAGCCGCCGTAGACGCATGCAGGTTCCTGCAGGTGGGCGTACCGGATGGTTCCGCCATCCACTTTTTCGCCGGTACCTGCGTTGGCGGCCGGCGTTGTCTGGCCTCCGCATGCTGCCAGGAGCAGGGAGAGCGCTGCGGCGGAGGCAGCTGCCCCCACCTTGACAGTCTTGGAACGGGAAGTCGGCTGGTACGCCGGCTGGCGGTTTTTCACGGTGGTACTCCTGCTTGTTGATGGGGGGCTTGGCCCAGGTCTCAAGGATCGAAACTTGTTTGGCGATATGTCTGAGACAGTTCTATCCGTGAGGCGGAGCGCGGCGCCAGCACCTAGACGTGGCTCCTTTGCATGGGTTCTCATCCCTCAACGCTGCGTCACATCGCGACATCGAGGACGCTTCACAAACCTGTCATATCGTCACAAGAGGACTTGTGACGACCCGGCACTTCGTAATCTTCCGGGCCCGGGTTCGCGACTGCAAACATCGATGCAGACCAGCATTGCCGGGGGCGCCAAGCCACCAACGTTCAAGATTTCTCGTGGACCAATAAGGAGTTACACCGTGAGCAAGCCACTTCACTTCAACGCATTCGTCATGAATACGACCAGCCACATCCACCATGGCCAGTGGCGCCGCCCGGACGCGGGCCAGACCGAATTCAACGACGTCAACACCTGGATCGATCTGGCCCAGACGCTCGAGGCGGCCAAGTTCGACGCCATGTTCTTTGCCGACGTCTCGGGGCTGTACGGGGATTCGGACGCGGACTTCGACGTCTACGCAAACGAAGGCCTGCAGATCCCGTCCAACGATCCCACGGTGCTCCTTGGGGCACTCGCGGTCAGCACCAAGCACATCGGCCTGGCCACCACCTCGAACGTGGTGCAGAACCATCCCTACAACTTCGCCCGGCAGATCTCCACGCTTGACCACATTTCCAACGGGCGGATCGCCTGGAACATCGTGACCGGCATCAACGACAACGCCTCACGCAACTACGGGCTGCCGCAGCTGACCGACCACGCCGAGCGCTACGCCTGGGCCGACGAGTACGTCGACGTCACCTACAAGCTCTGGGAAGGTTCCTGGGACGAGGGCGCACTGAAGAAGGACAAGGACACCGGGGTCTACTCCGACGCCGCGAAGATCCACAAGGTCTACCACGAGGGACCGCGCTACCGGGTCGAGGGACCGCATCTGCCCTCCCCCTCGCCGCAGCGCACCCCGTTGTTGTTCCAGGCCGGATCCTCGGTCTCGGGCCGGGCCTTCGCCGCCCGCAACGCCGAGGCGACCTTCATCATCGCCCCGTCCCCGGCCATCGCCGCCGAGCTGATCGCCGACACCAGGCGCCTGGCCGTCGAGTTCGGCCGCAACCCTGAAGACATCAAGTTCTTCCAGGGCTTGTCCTTCATCATTGGCGACACCGAGGAGGAAGCCAGGGAAAAGGAGGCGTACTACGACCAGTTCGTCAGCGTCGATGGCTACCTGGCCCATTCGGCCATCGTGGACAAGACCGGACGCGTCTACCCGCCCGAGACCCGCATCGCCGACCTGGACACCAACACCGGCAAGGGCTTCTCCGAATGGGTGTCCAAGCACATCACCGACCGTGAGCCGGTCGTCGCGGACATCGCCTGGCTGCAGGCCCGCAACACCCGTGTGGTGGGAACCCCGGAACAGATCGCCGACGAGATCGAGAAATGGCAGGCCGCCGGGGTCGACGGCATCAATGTCATCAACTGGGTGATCCCGGGTTCCTTCGAGGAGTTCGCCGACAAGGTCCTTCCGGTGCTGCGCGAACGCGGCCTGGCCCAGAGCGAATACGCGCAAGGAACACTGCGCGAAAAGCTGTTTGGCGAAGGTCCCCTGCTCAATGAACGCCACCCGGCGGCCGGCTACCGCGGCGCATTCGCCGCCGGTCCCACCAGCTGGGAAGAGGCCGACGCCAAGCGTTCGGTCGAAGCGGAGCTGGCCGCAGCCGGCGGCGGCCATGCCCTATAGCGCGCGACAGTCCATATAGCGGTCAAAGGTCCCGGAACCACGTGGTTCCGGGACCTTTCCGTGCTGCGTGAACTCCCACTGCCCGAAGGCACCGGGGAGATGGGGAGGGTTAGGGTTGCGGGGCGAACCCGACCGGCACCGCAGCGGCCGTCCACACGCTTCCATCCTTGGCGCTCAGTTCGAACAGCAACAGCACGCCGGTGCCGGTGCCGGGGTTTTCCCATTGAATTCTCCCGCTGAAAGGCCCCAGGTCGGGCCCGGATCCGCCCATGACGATCCCTGTTCCGAGCGGCTCCGCCGTCCCGTGGGCACGGACCTCGACGTTCACGGTCGCTTCGAAGGCGCGCGACGATCCGGAAAGCGCCACGGGGGCGCTGACCATCTCACCGGCCGCCGGCGCATCCAGCTGGATCTCGCTGCTGGTCGCCCCGATGGCATACCACTGACCGTCGGAAAGCTGCCGCAGCAAAACGGTGGTCACGGCCCCGTCCGCGACGGGACGGACCTCCAGTTCACCGGAGCGTGCGTCCCCCTGCATGAATTCGCCATAGACCGGGTCGGTGAACCCGGCGAAATCCTCGGCGAGTCCCTCGGCCGCGTCTTCCGGGGTCCCATAGCGCAGGGTGCCTCCCGGATCCGGCCAAACGACCGTCGCTGCCTCGGCGGCAGGCAGAGTCGGGGTGCCGGGCAAATCCGATGCACTCGCCGTCGGCGACGGGGTCGGGACGGAAGCGGCCGGAGAGCTGGGCAAGGCGGTGGTTTGAGGGGCCGCGGTCGTTCCCGGGCCCTCCGGGCCGGGGCCGCCGGCCTGTTGCACCAGCATGATCGCGATCCAGACAGCCGCCGCCACAAGTGCCGCGGCAAGCAGTACGATGACGGTTTTCCGGCCACGGTCGGATGGTGTTGTGTTCTCGTTCATGGCTGCACCGTAACTATCCGAGAACCACGCAAACAAGGCCGGGCAGGCCGCATTTCGGTGACGTTTTCGATGCACGCCACCGCCCCGGCAAGCGCCTGCGCCATGTCGGCGCAAGGGCTGGTTTCCCTACCTCCACGCCAGCGGATGGCCCGTTGACCCCGGACGGCTCCGGCCCGGCCACCCGTAGGCGGCCGGGCCGGAGCCGTTCACAGAATCCGAGGAGCTACTGGCCCTTCGAGGCCTCCGCGACGGCGGCGGAAACCGCCGGCATCACGCGCGGGTCAAGCGGCGAGGGAACAATGAACTCGCTGGAGAGGTCTTCCTCGGCCAGCTCGGCGATGGCGTGCGCCGCGGCCAGCTTCATTTCGGAGGTGATGCGGCGTGCACCGGCATCCAGGGCGCCGCGGAAGATGCCCGGGAAGGCCAGCACGTTGTTGATCTGGTTCGGGAAGTCCGAGCGGCCCGTGGCAACGACGGCGGCGTACTTGCGCGCCACATCCGGCATGACTTCCGGATCCGGGTTGGACAGGGCGAAGATGATCGCGTCATCGTTCATGCCGGCCAGGTCTTCCTCGAGGAACTTGGAGGAGGAGACTCCCACGACCACGTCGGCGCCGTCGAGGGCCTCGCGGATCCCGCCGATCAGTCCGTCCTTGTTGGTGATGGCGGCGAACTTGGCCTTGACGGCGTTCAGGTCGTCGCGGTCGCGGTGGATGATGCCCTTGGAATCGACAAGAACCACATCTCCCACTCCGACATTGATCAGGATTTCGGAGATCGCGATGCCGGCGGAGCCGGCCCCGGAAATCACCGCGCGCATCTGGCCCAGTTCCTTGCCGGCGACCTTGGCGGCGTTGATCAGCGCGGCCAGGACCACCACGGCGGTGCCGTGCTGGTCATCGTGCATGACCGGGCAGTCCAGTGCCTCGATGAGGCGGGCCTCGAGCTCGAAGCAGCGCGGGGCCGAGACGTCCTCGAGGTTGACAGCGCCGAAGCTGGGGCGCAGGCGCACCAGGGTCTCGACGATTTCATCGACGTTGGTGGTGTTCAGGACCAGCGGGATCGAGTCCAGGCCGCCGAATTCCTTGAAGAGCGCGCTCTTGCCTTCCATGACCGGCAGCGAGGCGGCGGCTCCGATGTTGCCCAGGCCGAGCACGGCGGTTCCGTCGGAAACCACCACGACCAGGCGCGAGGCCCAGGTGTGGGTCGCGGCCAAGGCCGGGTCCGCGGCAATGGCGCGGGAAACTTGGGCGACGCCCGGGGTGTAGGCAATGGAAAGATCGCGCTTGGTGGTCAGCGGCATCTTGGACTGGACGCTGAGCTTGCCGCCGAGGTGGGCGTCGAAGATATCGGCTTCGGTGATGGTTGCGGCGGCGTCGAGGGAAGTATCGATGGACATGAAAGTCTCCTTGAAAGTTCTGAAATGTATCGGAGCGAGGGGCGATTCAACGATCGCGGACAACGAAGAAACCGGCACAACCACATCCATGTGGTGCCTGCCTGGTTCCTTGCCTCGCTGTGCGTCTGCCGGCCGGGGGTGATGGCTGCGGCAACGGCGCACTGGTCAGTACTTTCTTTAGACCGTAGGCATCAGGATACGGCACTTCGGCGTATTTGCGCCACCGCTGGGCGCAACCAAGGGGAAATATCCGCCTGTTCCGCGGCACCCAATCGGTGCCGTCCATGGCCTTCCAACCCGGTTGCCCGGGGCCACCGGCCGCCTGGAGGCCGGCCCGAACAGGCCCCGGAGGCATGGGCCATTCGACGGGATCAACCGGCGCGGCGCACGACGGCCGCCACCTTGTTTTTCAGGGTGTGGATGAGCAGTGCTGCGAACACCGCCATGCACAATACCGCGCCGATGGCCAACGTCAGGGTGATCCCGGTGTCGGTCGAATGCATCTGAGGGCCCATGTTCGCGGCAAGCACCGCGCCGGCGACGGCCGTGCCGAACGAGCTGCCCACGGTGCGCAGGACCTGGTTGAAACTCACCGAGCTGCCCAATTCCTCCGTGGCAACGCTGCGGGCGATCAATGCCGGCATGGCCGCGTAGCTCGCACCCATGCCCAGGCCGAAGAGCAGCATCCCGAGCAGGATCTCCCACAACTGCGTGTGGGCAAACCACAGCATGGTCCCCGAGACCGCGACCACCCCGGCACCGATGGGCAACAGCGCCGTGAGCCCGATCCGGTTCGACAGGCGGCGCACGATGCGGTTGGCGGTGAAGCTGCCCACCGAGAGCGGGAACATCACGAACCCGGCCCAGAAGACGGGCAGGGCAATCCCGTACCCCGTCGAGGCGGGAGTCTGGGCGATGAGGCTTGAAATCGACAGCCCGATGTAGAGCGCTGCGCCAAGGCCCACCGCGGTGAGGTTTGCCAGGAGCACCTCGCCGTGGCGCAGCACCCGCAAGTTGATGAGCGGATGGCTTGACCGCAGCGCGGTCCTGGACCAAACGGCCAGCAGGAGCGCCGCGACCGCGAGGATCCCCACGGTTTCCGGCGATCCCCAGCCCCAGTTGGGGCCCTCGCTGATACCCAGCAGCAGTGTGCCCAGGCCCAGGCCAAGCAGGCCCGTGCCCAGATAGTCGAATGGCTCCTGGCCGGCCAATGGGTCGGGTCCGCCGGGCACCACACGGACGACCACGATGATGGCGCTGACGACAAAGAGCGCGGCAAACCAGAACGCAAAACGGAAATCCACGAGACCGGCAATGATCCCGGTCAGGGGGTAGCCGATCCCTATTCCCGTCGACACCGTGACCGAAAGGCTCGAGATCGAGGGCTGCACCTTGGACGGTTCGATGTAGCGGCGTGCCAGGGAAATCGTCACCGGAACGATCCCGTAGGTCAACCCCTGCAGTGCCCGCCCGATCAGGAAGACCGTGAAGGTCGGTGCCAGTGCCGCCAGGACCGAACCGAGAAGGATGAACCCCAATGACCACACCAGGAGCCGCTTCTTGTGGGGTCCGTCGCTCAGCCTGCCCATGACGGGCGTCGCGATGGCGCCGACGAGCAGGTTGATGGTCAGCATCCATTGGGCGGTGCTGACCGGCACCTGCATGCCGATGGCGATCGAGGGGACCAACAGCATGCCCAGCGAGCTCACGATCGCGGTGGAAAGCGCGGCATAGACCAGCGCCGGCATCAGGTTTGGGCGGGAGGTTGCAATGGCCCTAGGCATCGCGCGACTCCGGGTCGAGCTTCCGCAAGAGCGGGATCAGCGTTTCAAGAGATTGTTGTTCCGGCTGCGTGAGCCGTGCCGAGATCATTTCCTCGAGCCATTTCAGACCGGCCGCCCGCTCCTGCGCGAGCCTCGCGTGACCCGCATCGGTCAGTTCGATCCAGGTCCGGCGGCGGTCCTCGGCGTCGGGTGCCCGGCCGAGGAGGCCCATGTCCTCAAGTTCGCGTGCCGCCAGCGACACCGCCTGCGGGGTGACCCTGATGGTTGCCGCCAGCTCGGTGGTGGATGCCCGCCCATTCCGTGCCAGGTGGCTGAGGATGCCAAGTTTTCCGGTTGAGAAAGTGCTGGCGGAATTGAGGCGGCGCGCAATCGGACGGATGGCTTCGACCAGGGACAGGGACAGGGAATTTTCAGGCATGGACACTATTGTACAAGCAACTTGATCAAGTTGCTTGAGCAGTTTCAGGCTTCCGGCAGGTGCCGCCGGCCAAGGACGCGCCACACCGGCACTTTTGCCTCGAATCATGCATGATGGAAGCATGTCGCTTCCAACACCCTCATTGAGCAAGGTCCGGGCCTTCCCCGCACTGGAGAAGAAGGCCGCGGCACGGCTCGCGGCAGCCCTGGACGAGTCCGCGGACACCACCGTTTTCGTCAACGGCACCACCCTGCAATTGCCCGACGTAGCCCACGCGGCACTCATTGATGTCCTGCAGCGCATGGCGCGCGGCGACGAGGTGAGCGTGAGCACCGTCGAGTCCCTGCTGAACACCTCGCAGGCGGCGAAGATGGCCGGGGTCTCGGCCAGCTACCTGCGCAAGCTCACCGACTCGGGAACCATCCCGGTTGAATACCGGGGCACCCACCGCAGGATCCGTCCGGCCTCCGTCCAGGCCTGGCTGGACGCACGGGCGGCAAGCCCGACCGACACCCCGGAATAGACCCAACCGCAACACCCCCGTGCTGGTTTCGGTGCCCTCCTTCCCCCTAGGTTGGAAGTGGCCGCAGTGGCCGGCGTCGTTGCCAAGAAGGGGTTGGGTGCCATGCTCCGGAATCGAATGATCAGGCTTTCGCTGGCCTCGGTGGCGGGTGCCGGCATGGCCCTTTCGCTGTCGGGTTGCTTCGGCGGTCCCGCCGAAGCCCCGACCACGACCGGGATTCCACAGTCCGGGGTCCCCTCGTCCACGGCACCGGCAACGGACACACCCGCGAGCGCCACTCCGTCCCCCTCGGCCACGGCAACACCCACGCCTTCGCCTTCGGAAACGGCGCCCGCCACGAGCCCTTCGACCACGACATCGGCCTTGACGATCTTCTACGTGGCCCTCAACGACCAGGGAAAATCCGGCCCGATGATCGGGTGCGGCGACAGCATCGTGGCCACGGAGACCGGGCCGGTGGTGTACGCCAGCCAGGTGGAGGCGGCGATGAGCGACCTGCTCGATGACAAGGACGCACAGCACGGGGAATCGGGCTTGATGAATGCGCTCTCGAGCTCGAACCTCACGTACGTCTCATCCTCCGTCGCCGGCGACACGGTCACGGTGGAGCTTTCCGGGGAGCTCAGCTCGGGCGGGGTGTGCGACGATCCGCGCATCATCGCCCAGGTCACCTATACCGCGATGGTTGCCGCCGGCACGGGCGAAGCGAAGGTCCTGCTCAATGGCATCGACGTCAACAAGTACTTGAGCCAGAAATAGCCAGGTGTTGACGTATAGGCAACAACTGTTGATAAGGTTCGGATGTGAGCTCAATTACAGGACCCCTTGCGGGCAGTGAAACCGAAATCGCCCTCGAACGCGCCGCCGCGCACGAGTCGCTCTTTTCCGAGCGCGCCTCGCACATCAAGCAGTCCGCGGTCCGCGACGTCTTTGAGCTTTCCCTGGACCCCTCACTGGTTTCGCTGGCCGGCGGCAACCCGTACCTGCAGTCGCTGCCGCTGGAAAAGCTCGGGGCCATGGCCTCGGAGCTGATCGCGACCCAGGGCATGACAGCGTTGCAGTACGGCAGCGGCCAGGGCACCGAGGAACTTCGCGCCCAGATCTGCGAGGTCATGGCCGAGGAAGGGATCACCGGGGTCGACCCGAATAACATTGTCATCACCACCGGGTCACAAGCCGCACAGGATGTCGCTTGCAAGGTCTTCTGCAACCCCGGGGACACCGTATTGTGCGAGGACCCCACCTACGTGGGCGCGCTGAACACCTTCGAGGCCTACCAGGTCCGCGCAGAACCCATCGGCACCGACGAGCACGGGCTCATTCCCTCCGCACTGCGCCAACGCATAGGGCAGCTGCGCGAGGCCGGCGCACGGATCAAGTTCCTCTACACGATCCCCAATTTCAACAACCCTTCGGGCATTACCCTGGCCGCCGAGCGCCGCGCGGAGATCGCCGAGATCTGCATCGAGGAAAACATCCTCATCCTGGAGGACAACCCCTACGGGATGCTGCGTTACTCCGGCGAGCCGATCCGCCCGCTGCGCGCCGACTACCCCGAGAACGTCATCTACATGGGATCCTTCTCCAAGATCCTGGCCCCCGGCCTGCGCATCGGCTGGGCGGTGGTTCCGCCCCACCTGTTCCGCCGCTTCTACCTCGCCGCCGAGGCCGTCACGCTCTGCCCGGCAACCTTCAACCAGATGCTGGTCAGCAAGTACCTCGACGGGCACGACTGGCGCGGGCAGATCCAGACCTACCGGGAGCTGTACGCCGGGCGTTGCGCCGCGATGCTCGAGGCGCTGGATGAGTACATGCCGGAGGGTGTCGGCTACACCCGGCCCGAGGGCGGCTTCTTCATCTGGGTCACGCTGCCGGAGGGAATCGACACCTATTCACTGTTGTCCAAGGGCATCGAGGCGGGCGTGGTCTTCATACCCGGAGCTGCCTTCAGCCCCCACGACGGGCCAAGCCACCGGCTGCGCCTGGCCTTCAGCGCGGTCCCCGAGGAAAAGATCCGCGAGGGCGTCAAACGCCTGGCCCCGGTTCTGGCCGCTGCCATCGCCGAGAACGGCGTGCGCTAGAAAAGCCGCCGGTCCCCTGGGACAACGCGACGACGGACAGCGCATGATGTATCCATGTGGTTTGGATGGATCGAATTCGATCTCCTGCTGGGCGATGTGCAATCGCTCAAGCAGAAGCGCACCGTCGTGCGTCCGATGCTCGCCGAGATCAGGCACCGGTTCGAGGTTTCCGTCGCGGAGAGCGGAAGCCAGGAACTCCACCGGCGCGCCGGGCTGGCGGCGGGACTCGTCGCGGCCGACGCAGCCCACGTGATCGAGGTGCTCGACGGGATCGAGCGGCTGGTCGCCGCACGGCCGGAAGTGGAGTTGCTCAGCGCCCGCCGCCGGCTGCTTTCCTCCGAGGACGAGTAGCCACGTCGATGTACTGCCCCTGGCCGACTTGCCGGAAGCCGGCTAGTGGATCACCCAGGTGACCACGCCCAGCAGCGTGCACACCACCACCAGCAGCACTCCGAGCCGCGGGGCGATCCACGCGGTGACCTCGTGCTCGCTCGGCGGCACTTCCTCCGGGACGGAACCGGAAACCGAGGCCACCGGCAAGATGGCCAGCCCGTAGGCCAGCAGGATCCGCGAGGGCGAGAGCATCGTGGCCATCGAGGCGGTGACATTGGAAACCGCGACGATCTGCAGCACCGAGGAACCCATCGCGGTGGCCGCCTGCGCCTGGGTTGCCGCGAGCATGGAGTTTGCCGCAGTGTTTGATCCGGAGATGAAACCGGCCAGCCCATTGATGACCGGCCCCAGCACCAGGTATCCGGTGCCGTTCCCGGCGAGCGCCGCGCCCAGTTCCCCGCCCATGCCGGTGGCGGCAAGCAGGGCTCCGAGGATGGTGAAGCCCCCGGTGGTCACCCCGATCGGGATCCAGCTTCGGTAGGCCACATGGGCCCGGGTGCGCAGCTTCCGGTTTCCTCCGCCGAGCGAGGCGGAGGCATATTGCGCGACCAGGCAGGCGACAACCAGCCACACCCCGCCGCTGGTCAGTGCGCGCTTGAGCAACGAGGGTTCCATGGGCGAGGTCAGCGCCCTGGCCAGCAGCAGCCCGACGGTAAGCACCCCGTAGGGCAGCAGTGCCACCCAGACCGCACGTCCGGCGGACACCAGGGTGCCTCCGGCCTTGAACGCCAGCAGGTGCACGGCCAGCACCAGCAGGGAACCGACGATGCCGGCCGGCGGGGTTCCCATGAGCAGGTTGGCGGCGAGGATTCCGGCGTTGAGCAGCACCGCGGCACCCAGCAGGTGCGCCAGCAGCCGCCCCGGGTGAGGCGAGCCTGCCCGCAGCACCAGCCAGGAGACGATTCCCGCGCCCAGCACCACCGGAAGGGTCATCAGCGCCGAGCGCACGCCCACGTCGAAGAGGGTGAGTCCGGCCAGGTCCGCCGCCACGAGGGTGCCGGGGCCGAGCGCTCCCCACGGGACCGCCACCAGCCCCAGCAGGCTCAGGATCGCCGAGTGCTTGATCGAGTGCCCCAGCTGCAGCAGCAGCGGCACGCCCACGGTGACACCGATGCCGAACCCGGTGACGGATTCGGCGAACGGGACCAGCCCGAAGATCACCAGCACCGTCCCGGCCTGCTGGTTCGAGGCGCTTTGGCGCAGCCAGCCGGAGATCCTGTCCATGGCACCGGTTTCGGTGGTGATGCGCGAGAGCAGCACCCCGGCGAAAAGGATCAGCAGCACCTCCAGGATGGTGGGGCCGAACATGGCCCCGGCGTCCAGCAGTTCAGCCAGCGGGGTGGGGAAAAAGAAGATCGCTGCCAGCACCCCGGTGACCAGCGACCAGGTCGCCATGGTGGTCGCCTTGGTCTTGGCGAAGAACAGGGCCATGGCCACCACGATTGGGGAGGCGGCAGCCAGTGCCAGCATGCGGCGCATCCTTTGTTCGGGGTGCCGCACCTGGAAATTGAGGCGGCATGTTCTGCTGCGATTGAGGATACCCGTCCGTGGCAGTAACAACGACTTCCTGGCGGTTGCACCACACAGCCGTGGCAGCAGGAGACCCGCCGCACGTTTCACCATGTGAACGTACGGCGGGTCCCGGGATCGGCTTCGGTTTGCGGCGGGGACCTGCCTAGGCCGCGCGGCGGGCCGGGGCCAGATTCCGGCCAAGGACCAGGCCCAGTCCGGCCATGCCAACGCCGAGCGCAAAGTGCAGAACGTTGTCAGCCGTGTTGACCGGGACGAAGTTTGCGGCACTGGATTGGTCGATGAAAACCCCGTAGAAGCCCAGGACCAAGTAGACAATCCCGCCGACGACCAGGAACGCCTTCGCCTTCGCCGGGCTGCGCCACAGCATGACACCCAGGACGCCGAAGAGCAGGTGGACTACGTTGTGCAGGACCGAGACCTGGAAGATGCCGAGCAACATTGAGCTGGAGTGGTGTCCGGCCATCCCCAGGTGTTCGGTGTTGCTGGTGATGCCGGGAATGAATCCCAGGACACCAACCAACAGGAAGACCGCGCCAACAGCCAGTGCAACATATTGCACCAGAGAGCGGTGGGTGGTGGTGTGTGTCGAGGCCATGGTGTGCTCCTTGGGTTCCTGTCGATCTTCAACGCGATTGCGTTGCTGACACCAGGTATTCGGAACCACAGTGCAAACGGATTGCCCTCGGGGCGAAGATCTTCTGGCCTCGGCTAGGCCTGGTGGAGTTCGTCGTAGTCGTTCCGTGCCCGGAGGATGGATGCCGCATGGGCTTGCGACCATTCCCGCATGACTTCGAGGGGACCGAGCAGGGTGCCGCCGAGCCTGGTGAGTGCATATTCCACGCGGGGCGGGATCTCTGGGTAGCTGGTGCGGGTCAACAAGCCGTCACGTTCTAGCTGGCGAAGTGTTTGGGTGAGAACCTTGGGTGTGACACCACCGATGTCGGCCCTCAGCTGCGAGAAGCGGCGGGGCCCGGGTTCCAGGGCCAGGAACACCAGCGGCGTCCATTTGTCCCCCATGCGTTGCAGGATCAGGCGCGAGGGGCAGTCGGGGCTCATGACATCGAAAGCCGCACCATTGGTATCCATGGGGTAACCATATTACGTTGAGGTACTCGATATCAATTGGATACCATTGAGGCAATGACACGGCAGGGCCGTCCGCCCGCCACCCTAGAGATCAAGGAACCACCCATGAAGATTGCCGTATACGGAGCCACCGGAATGGTCGGAAGCCAGGTCGTTGCCGAGGCCGCCAAGCGTGGCCACGAGGTCACCGCGGTGTCCCGCAGCGGGCGCGAAGTCGCCGGAGCCGCCTCCGCAACCGTCGCCGAACTTGGCGACACCGCGGCCTACCGCGCGCTGGCCAAGGAAAACGACGTCGTCGTCTTCTCGATCCCGCCATCGCGCACCGGTGAATCCCACCAGCCGTTCATCGACGCCCACGAAGAGATCTCCGAGACCCTGGTCCCCGCCCGCGTCTTCGTCGTCGGCGGAGCCGGCGCCACCGAAGTCGACGGGGTCCGCCTGTTCAACACCCCCGGGTTCCCCGAGGAGTACATGCCCGAGGCCCGCACCATGGGCGAGGTCCTGGATTTCTACACCTCGGCTTCGGGCCTGGACTGGACCATGCTGGCCCCCGCCCCGGTGATTGCCCCGGGCGAGGCCACCGGCAACATCGTGCTGGGCAACGATTCCCCGGCCGGGGACCACGTGAGCACCGGCGACTTCGCCGTTGCCGCGCTTGACGAAATCGAGGACCCGAAGCACCTGCACCGCCGCTTCACGGTGGCCAGCGCCTAACCGCCATCCACGCATCGGGTGCGGTGGAGATCGGAATAGCGATCTCCGTCGCACCCGCTCGCAGTTAAGCTTTGTTGCGGACCTCGGCGCTCGCGCTATGAGTTCACCCACACACCCCCTGCCCCGGCTCAAGGCACGGACTAAGGTTGAGGGCGGTGCCCACCGCCAGCATCCCCCGCGGTCCGGCGACGGGCGCACGACTCCACTTCACTTCATCGTCATTGGTTCGCAGGAAGCAGCTTCATGAATAACGTTCGTCCCCTGGCCCGTCGACTGTTCCCGGCCGCCTTCGGCCTTGCCGCAGCACTCGTGCTTGCCGGCTGCGCCCCGGCCACCACTGCTCCGGAATCCGGCAATGACGCCGGAACCCCGGTCGCCGGCGGCACCCTGGTCTACGCCTCGGGCGACGCCGAGCCCAGCTGCCTGGACCCGCATGTGGGCGGCAACTACCCGCAGGCCCTGGTCTCTTCGCAGTACCTGGAAACCCTGTACACCAAGGACGCCGAGGGCAAGCTCATCCCGTGGCTGGCCGAGGACTCCACGGTCTCGCAGGACGGGCTCACCCGGACCCTGAAGATCCGTGAAGGCATCAAGTTCACCGACGGCACCGCGTTGGACGCCGCCGCCGTGAAGGCCAACTTCGAGCACCTGCTCGATCCCAAGACCGCCTCCTCCACCGGGTACCTGGCCCTGGGCAAGATCGATTCCATGAAGGCCCTGGATGCGGCCACCCTCGAACTGAAGCTCAAGAGCCCGGACAACTCGCTGCTGGAGTCCTTCTCCATGCCATGGGTAGCCATCGAATCCCCCACCGCACTGAAGCGCAGCCAGGAAGAAAATTGCGCGGCCCCCGTGGGCACCGGCCCGTTCAAGGTCGAATCCTGGAAGAAGCAGGACGCGGTGAACCTGGTCCGCAACGAGGACTACGTGCAGCCGGTCGCCACGGACGGCCACGAGGGCGCGGCCTACCTGGACGGCATCACTTGGCGTTTCATCCCCGAGGCGGCCACCCGCTACGCCGCGCTGCAGGCCGGCGAGGTGCAGGTCATCGACAACGCCCAGCCCGACACCATTGCCGCGGCGATCAAGCTCCAGACCATCAAGCACCTCGACGCCCCGCGCCCGGGTGCCTCGAACCGCATTGAGCTGAACTCCTCCAAGGCGCCCTTCAACGATTCCAAGGTCCGCGAGGCCTTCATCCACGCGGTGAACGTGGATGCCGGCATCGACTCGCTGTTCTTCGGCACCGCGCCGCGCTCCTATTCGCCGCTCTCCAGCGTCGAGCCACTGGCCTACTCCGCCGAACCGCTCTTTGCCTACGACCCGGCCAAGGCCGGGGAGCTGCTGGATTCGGCCGGCTGGACCGAGCGCGACTCCGAGGGCTATCGGACCAAGGACGGCAAGCGCCTGTCGCTGGTCTTCCCGGTGAGCACCAGCCAGTCGATCCCCGCCGAGCAGTCGCTCTTTGAGCAGCTGCAGGCAACGGCCAAGGAATCGGGCATCGAGATCAAGATCAACCTGCTGGACCTCTCCAGCTGGTACGGCGAACTGTTCAAGAACGACTACAACCTGGTCTCCGCCCCCTACACCAAGGTCGGACCGAGCGTGCTGAGCATCCTCTTCCACTCGGACTCCACGATCCCGGCGCCCTCGGGCTACTTCGCCAACCTCTCCCAGGTCAAGGACCCGGCGCTCGATCAGCTGCTGGACGCCGCGGGTTCCACCGCCGACGAGGCGGAGCGCAAGGACAAGTACGCACAGGCGCAGAAGCTGGTGCTCGAGGGGCACTACCTGCTGCCGCTCTATGACCAGCAGAACCACTTCCTGTACTCGGAGAAGCTGAAGAACGTGGGCGCGACCACCGCGGTGGCCACCCCGACGTTCTTTGACACCTGGCTGGCCAAGTAGCGAACGCCGAAAACCACACTCCAAAGATGAACCAGCCCCTGCCTGCCGGCGGGCGGTCGACCCGGGTTGCCGGGGCGGCCGCCCGCTGGGTGCTGGGCAAGATCGGCGGAGGGCTGTTCGTGTTGTGGGCGGTGGCCACGGCGATCTTCTTCGGCATCCGGATGATCCCGGGCGACCCGGCCGAGGCGATCATGGGCGGGCCGGGGTCGCAGGCCTCGGCCGAGGCGCTGGCCCAGGCCCGCGCCGACTACGGCCTCGATGCGCCGCTGTACGTGCAATATTTCAGCCAGTTGTGGCGCCTGTCCACCGGGGATTTGGGCACCTCCTACTCGCTGAAGACCCCGGTGTCCGAGGTCCTGGGAGAGCTGGTCCCGCCCACCCTGGTCCTGGCCGTGCTGGCCCTGCTCGTGGCCTGGGCCCTGGCGCTGGTCGTCGCGGTGCTCTCCACGCGCAGCGGTGCCCTGGGGTCCGCGTTGGCCTCGGGCCTGGAGATCGTCTCGGCCGCGGTCCCGCACTTCTGGCTCGCCAGTGTGCTGATCATGCTTTTTGCCACGGCGCTGGGCTGGCTGCCGCCGGTGAGCACCAATGCGCCGGCCGGGCTGGTGCTGCCGGTGGCCACCCTGGCCCTGCCGCTGGCGGGGTTCCTCGGCCAGGTCATGCGCGACACCCTGGAAGCTGCACACCGCTCCCCCTTTGCCCTCTCCGCCCGGGCGCGCGGGGAATCGGAGACCGGGGTGCTGCTGCGCCATTCCCTGCGCCACGCCGCCCTGCCGGGCATCGCCCTCTCCGGCTGGGCGTTCGGCTCGCTGCTCTCCGGAGCGGTGGTCGTGGAATCCATTTTCGCCCGGCCGGGCCTGGGCCGCTCGCTGCTTTCGGCGGTGACCGCCCGCGACATCCCGATGGTCACCGGCGTGGCCCTGCTCTCGGCCGGCGCCTACGTGGTGATCATGGCCTTTTCCGATCTTGCCGAGCGCCTGGCCGACCCGCGGATGGCCGGATCATGAGCATCGAGAGGCAGGAACTGCCCCCGGGCGACCCGGTGCTGGCCCAACACACCGCGAAGCGACCGGCACCCGGCACCCGGGGGCTGCGGGCGGTTGCAGCGCGCCTGCCGCTGCTGCTTTCGGCCGCGGTGCTGGCCTTCTTCGTGCTCGCGGCGCTTCTCCCGAATGTCCTGGCACCCTTTGACCCGTTGGCCATCAACCCCGTCGACGCGTTTTCGCCTCCCGGGGCGGCCCACCTGCTGGGCACCGACGAGTCCGGCCGCGACATCTACTCCCGGATCATCCACGGCGCCCGGCCCTCGCTGCTGATCGGGGCCGCGGCCACCGCGATCGGCCTGGGCCTGGCCCTGCTGCTGGGCACGATTGCCGGCTTCGGCGGCAAGTGGCTGGACTTCGGGGTGGGCCGCATCCTGGAGGTGCTCTTCGCACTGCCCGGCCTGCTGCTGGCCCTGGTGTTCATCGCGCTGGCCGGGCCCGGGGTCGGGACCACGGTGGTGGCCGTCGGGCTGACCACCGCGCCGGGGTACGCGCGGATGATCCGAGCGCAGATCATCGCGCTGCGCACCTCCCCCATGGTCGAGGCCGCCACGGTGCTGGGCCGCTCCCGCGCGAAGATCCTGGCCACGCATATCCTGCCCAACGCGCTGGCGCCGATCGCGGTGCTGGGCACCCTGGGGCTG
Organism: Arthrobacter sp. C2; assembly: GCA_024207135.1. Classification (GTDB taxonomy): domain Bacteria; phylum Actinomycetota; class Actinomycetes; order Actinomycetales; family Micrococcaceae; genus Paeniglutamicibacter. The sequence continues at coordinate 2,373,590 of CP042428.1, forward strand.
GGGCAGGCGGTGGTCTGGGCCGCGTCGCTGAGCTTCCTGGGCCTGGGCTCCCCTCCCCCGGCCCCCGAATGGGGCGCCATGCTCTCGGCCGGGCGCACCTACCTGGCCCTGGCCTGGTGGATGACGTTCTTCCCCGGCCTGGCCATCGTGCTGGTGGCTGCGGCCTCCACCGTGCTTTCCCGCGCGCTGAAAACGGCAGGTGCCCGATGAATGCCACCGCACCGCTCCTGCGCGTCGAAAACCTCGACGTCGCCTTCGGCGAAACCCCAGTTGTCTTGGACGTTTCCTTCACCGTCAACCCCGGTGAATGCCTGGCGCTGGTCGGTGAATCCGGCTCCGGAAAGTCGGTGACGGCACGTTCGCTGATTGGTTTGGCCGGGCCGGGATCCACCGTGCGCGCCAACGCGCTGGAGGTGGCGGGCGTCGATGCCCGGGGCCTGTCCCAGCGTGCCTGGCGCTCCATCCGCGGCAAGCGGGTGGGGTTCATCCTTCAGGATGCGCTCACCTCGCTCGATCCCCTGCGCAAGATCGGCAAGGAAATCGACGATGCGCTGCGTTTGCACGGCTCCGGCTCCGGGGCCGCGCGGGCGGCCCGCGTCGTCGAGCTGCTCGAAGCGGTGGGGCTGGATGACCCGGTGCGCCGTGCCTCGCAGCGCTCGGGCGAGCTGTCCGGCGGCATGCGCCAGCGCGCCTTGATCGCCTCGGCCATCGCGCTGGACCCCGCCCTGGTCATCGCCGACGAGCCGACCACGGCGCTGGATGCGACGATTGCCGCGCAGGTCATGGACCTGCTCGGCGGTCTGCGCGCCGCCGGATCCGGCATGCTGCTGATCAGCCACGACCTGGCCGCGGTGGCCAATCTCGCCGATTCGATCGCGGTGATGCAGGGCGGGCGGATCGTCGAGTCCGGGCCCGCGGAACGGATCCTGGGCGACCCGCAGCACCCGTACACGCGCGCGCTGCTGGCCGCTGTTCCCGCCGGCAAGCCCCGCTTCGCACCGCTCTCCCCCGCCTCCACGAGGGCTTCCACCCCGCTGCCCGACACGCCGCAAGAAAGCCAGGCCGGCGGCCGGCCGGTGCTGCGCGCCGAAGCGCTGTCCAAGAGCTTCACGGTCCCCGGTGGCCCCGACTTCGCGGCCGTGAAGGACGTGGGCTTCGAGCTGCACGCCGGCCGCACCCTGGGCGTGGTGGGCGAATCGGGGTCGGGCAAGACCACCACGGCCCGCATGGCCCTGGGCCTGCTGGCCCCCGATGCCGGCACCGTGGAGCTCTTTGGCGAGCCCTGGAGCCAGGTGCCCGAGGCCGCCCGGCGCACGCGCCGCTCCGCGCTCGGCGCCATCTACCAGGACCCGCTGTCCTCCTTCGACCCGCGCCTGTCCGCCGGCGCCCTGCTGGCCGACGCCCTCAGCTTCGGGGCCACCCGCAACCCGCGCAAGCATGCGGCGAAGATCTCCGAGCTGCTCGCGCTGGTGGGCCTGGACAAGGACCTGGCCGGCCGGAACCCGGCAACGCTTTCCGGCGGGCAGCGCCAGCGCCTGGCCATTGCCCGGGCCCTGGCCCCGAACCCGCGGGTGCTGATCTGCGACGAGCCGGTCTCCGCGCTGGATGTCTCCATCCAGGCGCAGGTGCTGGATTTGCTCGATGACCTGCAGCGGCGGCTCGGCCTGTCCTACCTGTTCATCTCCCACGACCTGTCGGTGATCCGGCACATGAGCGATGAGGTGCTGGTGATGCAGGGCGGGAAGATCGTGGAATCCGGGCCCACCGAAGCGGTGTTCACCGCCCCGGCCCACCCCTACACGCGGACCCTGCTCGCGGCCTCCCCGGGAGTGGTTTCGGGACGCTGAGCCGGGTCCGGGGCGGGGATCAGTTCCCCGGTTCCCGCACCAGCTCGGACTCGGCGTCCTCCCCCAGCGCATCCAGGCGCCGCGTTCCGGTCTGGACCAACACGTCATCGAGCTTGGGCAGCGCCCGGGCAACGGCCGCCTTGGCCTCCTCCACCGTGGCCTCGACCTCGGAGAGGGCCGCGTCCCGGACCACGACCACGGCGGTGCAGTGCAGCCGGTGCCCGACCCAGCGCAACTGGATCCGCGGCGTTTGAACGATCCCGGGAACCGAGGCGAAGGCCTCCTCGGCCCGGGCCAGCAGGTCCGGCTCGATGCCGTCCATGAGCCGGCGCCCGATGCTGCGGATGGTGCCCACCAGCAGGACGATGATGGCCGCGGAAATGAGCAGGCCCACGATGGGGTCGGCCAGCGGGAAGCCCAGCATCGCGCCGCCGGCGCCCAGCACGACTGCCAGGGAGGTGAATCCGTCGGTGCGGGCGTGCACCCCGTCGGCAACCAGCGCGGCGGAGCCGATCCTGCGCCCGATCTTGATCCGGTACATCGCCACGGCCTCGTTGCCGATGAATCCCACGACGCCTGCGGCCAGCACCCAGCCCAGGTGCGCCAGGGGTTGCGGGTGCAGCAGACGGTCGATCGACTGCCAGGCCGCCAGGACCGCGGACAGGGCCACCACGACCACGATGAACAACCCGGCCAGGTCCTCGGCCCGCCCGTAGCCGAAGGTGTAGCGCCGGTTGGCCGCACGGCGCCCGAGGATGAAGGCGATCCACAGGGGCACGGCCGTCAGTGCGTCGGAGAGGTTGTGGATGGTGTCGGCCAGCAGGGCCACCGATCCGCTGAAACCCACCACGATGAATTGCAGGACGGTGGTCGCCAGCAGGATGGCCAGGCTGACCTTTAGCGCCCGGATCCCTTGGATGTTGGATTCCAGGGCGTCGTCGATGGAATCGGCGGCGTCGTGGGTGTGCGGAACGAAGAGCTCGAACAGCCATCCGGTGAATCCGGATCGGTGCTTGTGGCCGTGTGCGCCATGGTCATGGCCGTGGTCATGGCCGTGGTCATGGCCGGCATGGTTGTGCTCGTGGTCATGCGGGTGGTCGTGGTGCCCTCCGGGCCCGTGATCGTGGCCGTGGTTCCCCGGCCCGGGGCCGTGTGCCGTGCTCACTGTTGCCCCCGGGAATGGTGGGCGGGTGTGCCGCCCAGGGCGTGTTCGGCCTGGTGGATGGCGTCGACAACCAGTTGGCGCGCATGCTCGTTTTCCAGGCGGTAAAGCACCTTGGTCCCCTCCTGCCGGGTCGAGACCATGCGGGCCAGGCGCATCTTGGCCAGGTGCTGGGACACCGAAGCCGGGGATTTGCCCAGCAACTCGGCCAGGGCACCGACCGCCATCTCCCCGGACCTCAAGGCCAGGATGATCCGCACCCGGGTGGCGTCCGCGAGCATGCTGAACACCTCCACCGCCAGTTCGACGTACTGGCTGTCGGCGTCCAGGGTGCATGCTTCGCTATCTGCATTCATACGCAGATAGTTGCATATACTGGTTGGGGATGGCAAGCATTGGCCCCTGCACGGTCAGGACCGGCGTGGCCAACCGAGCTGCGCACTGCCCCGGGAACCAAGTATTCTTGTATAACTTGTTACATTCTTTGATGTAACCATCTATCCTTGCACCATGACATGGTTGGTATTGATCGTTCGTTTGACCGGGGCCTCGTCGCGGCACCGCGTCGCCGTGTGGCGCGAACTGCGCCGCATCGGCGCAGCCCCCGTCTCCCAGGGGGTGTGGACCGTGCCCGACACCCCGCATTTCCAAGGCTCCCTCGCCAAGGTCCAGGACCTGGCGGCCAAGGGCGCGGGCGATGTCATCGTGCTTTCCACGGCGACCGCCGGCGCACCCGGGCAGGAAGCGGTCGCCTCCGCCTTCCGAACCCTGCGGCTCGAGGAGTGGAAGGAGTTCTCCGCCGACTGCGGCAAGTTCGAGGCCGAGATCGCCAAGGAGGTCCGCATCGAAAAGTTCACCCTGGCCGAGCTGGAGGAAGAAGAGCAGAGCCTGGAACGCCTGCGGCGGTGGCACCGCGATCTGAAGAGCCGCGACGTGCTGGAACTGGCCGAGGCCGGCGCGGCCGAAGAACACCTGAAGATCTGCGTCGCACGCCTCGAGGAGTATGCCGACATGGTCTATGCCCGGCTGCACAACGATGGTTCCCCGGACGAACAGGGAACCACGGATTCCGGGCGGGGCCGAGTCCCGCATGCCGTGGCTTGAGCCCCTGTTGGTCATCGGCGGCAGCGTGCTCCTGGCCTATGCGGTGGCACTGGCGTCCTTGTGGCTTTACGCGCGCAAGAACCCCGGGGCCGTCGCCCTGGGCGACGCCCTGAAATTGTTGCCCGACCTGCTCCGCTTCCTGGGCAGGCTCGTGTCGGACCGGGAATTGCCGCTGCGTCCGCGCCTGGCCCTGCTTTTCCTGCTCGCCTACCTCGCTTCCCCGATCGACCTGGTGCCGGACTTCATCCCGGTGATCGGATACGCCGACGACGTCCTGGTCGTGGCCCTGGTGCTGCGCCTGGTGGTTCGGGCCTCCGGGAGGCAGTCGCTGGAGAGGAACTGGACCGGGTCGTCGGCTGGCTTGCTGCTGGTCGAAAAGCTCGCGGGATTGGCCCCGGCGGCCCCTGCCGACTAGGAGAAGCGCCCGTGAAAAAGCTCGACTGGTGGGGACGCCTGTTTTGGATCGGCGTCGTTGGCAAGGGCCTTGACGGACTGGCGGAAGTCATCGGCGGCCTGCTGCTGCTATTCGCCAGCCCCGGGACGTTGAACCACCTGGTGGTGCTGCTGACGCGCGAGGAGCTCTCCGAGGATCCCACGGACTTCATCGCCACGCACCTGCTCCACGTGGCCGGCGGGCTGACCGACCAGGGGATCGCCTTCGCCGCCGTCTACCTGCTGATCCACGGCGCGGTGAAGATCGTGCTGGTCACCGCGCTGCTGCGCAAGCAGTTCTGGGCCTACCCCTGGATGATTGCCATGTTGCTGGCCTTCATCGCCTACCAGGGGTACGAACTAGTTGTGGCGCCCACCGGCGGACTGTGGGCGCTGACCATCTTCAACGCCGCGGTCACGGTGCTGACCTGGCACGAATACCGCCGCCACAAGCGTCGGCACGACCTGGTCTCCGACCCGGCGCACCGCGTGGAGCCCGGCTGAACCGGCCCGGATACGCTCCCGGAACCGGTGCCCCGGCGGCTCAGCCCCGGGATTCGGTGGCCGGGACCTGCTGCTCCCGAATTGGGCCCACGGGGCTTTTCCGGCCGCGCGGATTCCGCAGGGCCGTCAGCACCAGATACACGGCCGCACCTGCCAACACGCCCCAGAACGGTGCCACGACGCCGAAGGGGGAAATGCCCGAGGCCGTGACGATCAGGGTGACCACGGCGGCCTCGATGGCCGCCGGCCCATGCCGCCCGGCATCAAGCATGTCCAGCATCGACCCCTGCAACGCGCCCAGCAATGCCACCCCGGCCATGGCGGTGATCAGCTCGCCCGGCACCGCGTCAAAGAGGTCCAGGATCGTGGCGCTGAACAACCCGAAGCCAATGAAGAACAGTCCACCGGCAACCCCTGCGACATAGCGCTTGGCCGGGTCCTCGTGGGCCTCGCGCCCGCAGCAGATTCCCGCGGTGATGGCCGCGAGGTTGATGGCGTGCGACCCGAACGGCGCAAAGAGCACGCTGGCCACGCAGGTGCCGGCCAGCAGCAGCCGGTCGTTGGGCTCATAGCCGCTGGTGCGCATCATGACCAGTCCAGGGCCGTTCTGTCCGGCCATCGTCACGATCAGCAACGGGATGGAAATGCCCATGATGGCCTGGATGGAAAAGGTGGGAACCGTGAACAGCGGGCTGGTCAGCGCCAGCGACAGCTCCGGGGCCTGGGCCTGGCCGGCCGCCACCGACAGCAGCACGCCAACAACCAGGGCACCTGGCACCGCGTACTTCGGGAACAGTCGCCGCCCGGCAAAATATGCCACCACCAATCCACCGGCGACCAGCGGCGAGGCAAGCACCGCCTGGGTCACGTTCAGGACGAACGGCAGCAGCACCCCGGCCAGGACGGCCGCAAGGATCGGCCGCGGAACCACGGCCAGCAATTTCCCGAACAGCCCGCTCAAACTGAGCACCAGGCCCAGCAACCCGGCCACCAGGTAGGCCCCGACGGCCTCGGAGAATTCGTAGTCCCCCAGCACCGTCAGCAGCAGCGCCGCGCCAGGAACGGACCAGGCCACCACGACGGGCTGGCGCGTAAACAGGCTCAGCACCAGGCCCACGATGCCGCTGCCCACCGATACCGCCCAGACCCAGGACGTGGTCTGCGCCGATTCGAGGCCCGCCCGCTCGGCGGCCTGGATGATGACCAGCATCGGGCCGGCATAGGAGACCGCCACGGCGATGAGGCCTGCACAGATCGCGCTGATCGAGACATCTCCCCAGAACCCCGGGCGGCGGGCCTTTCGCCCGGTGGCTGCGGTTTCCTCGCGATGGCTGTCGGGCACGGGGCGGGCCGCCTTTCGGGTGGGGAATGCCCGGGCCCGTCGCCGGCGGCATGGCCGCGGTAAGGGCCCATGGCGCTTGGCCACCAACGCTACGGTGCCGGTGAACACCAGACAAATACCCAGAATAGTGTGATTGATATCTCAATCCACTCAATGAACCCCACCCTTGGTCAAGCCTAGGCATATGCCCAGTGTGAGTTCGCGCACGTACTGGCATGGTGTAGATCATGGTTTCGCCACCCCAGCGGTGGACCCGGGCGCCAGCGCCCCTATGAAGGATGGAGCACACCATGACTGAAACTCTCAATGCAGTCTCGACCTTGCTCGACGACGCACTCGTCGACAGCCCGGAGACCGGCGTCTTCCGCGCCAACCGGAACATCTTCACCGACGAAGAGGTCTTCGAACTGGAGATGAAGCACATCTGGGAGGGCAACTGGATCTACCTGGCCCACGAATCCCAGATCCCGAACATCGGCGACTACTTCACCACCAACATCGGCCGCCAGCCGATCGTGATCTCGCGCAACAAGGAAGGCGTGCTCAACGCCCTCATCAACGCGTGCAGCCACCGTGGTGCGATGCTCTGCCGCCGCAAGACCGACAACCGCACCACGTTCACCTGCCCCTTCCACGGCTGGACCTTCAACAACTCCGGCAAGCTGCTCAAGGTCAAGGACTCCCGCGGCGCCGGCTACCCGGAGGGCTTCAACAAGGACGGCTCGCACGACCTGACCAAGGTCGCCCGCTTCGAGTCCTACCGCGGCTTCCTCTTCGGCTCGCTGAACGCGGACGTCAAGCCGCTGACCGAGCACCTCGGCGAATCCACCAAGATCATCGACATGATCGTGGACCAGTCCCCCGAGGGACTTGAGGTCCTGCGCGGCTCCTCCACCTACACCTACGACGGCAACTGGAAGCTGCAGGCGGAAAACGGTGCCGACGGCTACCACGTCTCGGCCACTCACTGGAACTACGCCGCCACCCAGGCCCGCCGCGCGGCCGGCGAATCCTCCAACGACACCAAGACCATGGATGCCGGTGGCTGGGACAAGCAGGAGGGCGGCTACTACTCCTTCGACAACGGCCACCTGCTGTTGTGGACCGAATGGCTGGACCCGGCCAACCGCCCGTTGGCCGAGAAGCGCGACGAACTGGTCGCCGCCCACGGCGAGGCCAAGGCCGACTGGATGATCGGTGTTTCCCGCAACCTCTGCCTGTACCCGAACGTGTACCTGATGGACCAGTTCTCCTCGCAGATCCGCGTCTTCCGCCCGGTGGCCGTCGACAAGACCGAGGTCACCATCTACTGCATCGCCCCGGTCGGCGAATCCGACGAGGCCCGCGCCAACCGCATCCGCCAGTACGAGGACTTCTTCAATGCCTCGGGCATGGCCACGCCGGACGACCTGGAGGAATTCCGTTCCTGCCAGAAGACCTACATGGCCACCGCCGCCAAGTGGAACGACCTTTCCCGCGGCCAGGCGCACCAGATCACCGGTCCCGACGAGAACGCCAAGAAGATCGGCCTGGAGCCGATTTCCTCCGGCGCCCGCACCGAGGACGAGGGCCTGTACCCGATCCAGCACGGCTACTGGTTGACCACCATGCGCGAGGCCGTCGCCGCCGAGGCGGCAAACACCACCAACGGAACCACCGAAAAGGGGCATGACATTGACTGCAACCACTGACGCCATCGTCACCGAGGTAAAGACCAGCTCCGGGCCCCTCGCGCTGGAGGACATCAAGCAGTTCCTCTACCGCGAGGCCCGCTTCCTGGACGACCGCGACTTCGACCGCTGGATCGACTGCTACCACCCCGAGGCCACCTTCTGGATGCCCGCCTGGGCCGACGACGACAAGCTCACCGAGGACCCGCAGCGCGAGATTTCGCTGATCTACTACGGAAACCGCGGCGGCCTGGAAGACCGCGTCTTCCGCATCAAGACCGACCGCTCCAGCGCCACCTCGCTGCCGGAGCCGCGCACCGGGCACAACATCTCCAATGTCGAGATCGTGTCCGTCGACGGCGACAAGGTTGATATCCGGTTCAACTGGTTCACCCTGTACTACCGCTACCAGAACGTCGACACCTACTTCGGCACCTCCTTCTACACCATCGACTACTCCGGCACCCAGCCGGTGATCATGGCCAAGAAGGTCGTCCTGAAGAACGACTACATCCACCACGTGGTCGACATCTACCACATCTAGTCCCGTCCCGGGCCCCTCCCAGGCCCTTCGAGACCGGCGTGCGGGGGCGTTGATTCGCCCCCGCACCACCACCTTGCACCTCTTGCCGCACCACCCTGCACTATTTTGAAAAGAGCTCCCCTCATGACCTATCAGGTTGCCCTCGCCTTCGAGGACGGAATTACCCGGTTCATCAAGGTCGGACCCCGCGAAACCGTCGCCGATGCCTCCTACAAGGCACGGATCAACATCCCGCTCGACTGCCGCGACGGCGCGTGCGGCACCTGCAAGGCCTTCTGCGAATCCGGCACCTTCGACGCCGGCGACTACATCGAGGAAGCGCTGACCGACGACGAGGCCGAGAAGGGCTTCTGCCTGCCCTGCCAGATGGTCCCCGAGTCCGACCTGGTGCTGCAGATTCCCACCACCTCGGACGTCGCCAAGACCGCCGCGACCACGTACTCCTCGACGCTGACCGAGATCCGCCGCCTCTCCGAGACCACCTACGCGTTCAGCCTCGAGATCGAGAACCGCGACGAGCTCTCGTTCCTGCCCGGCCAGTACGTGAACATCGAGGTTCCCGGCTCCGGGGGCCAGACCCGCTCGTACTCCTTCAGCTCCGGCCCGGAGGTCTCCACCCTCTCCTTCCTGATCCGCATCACCGACGGCGGACTGATGTCCACCTACATGCGCGACGTCGCAGCCGTCGGGGACAAGCTGAACTTCACCGGCCCGATGGGCAGCTTCTTCCTGCGCGATCCCAAGCGCACCTCGCTGCTGCTGGCCGGCGGCACCGGACTGGCCCCGCTGCTGGCCATCCTGGAAAAGCTCTCGGGCATGGACACCCCCCACCCGACCCACCTGATCTACGGCGTCAACACCGACACCGACCTGGTCGAGCTTGACGTGCTCGAGGACTACAAGGCACGCATCGACGGCTTCACCTTCGACACCGTCGTCGGCGACCCGGCCAGCAGCTCGGAAAAGAAGGGCTACGTCACCAACCACTTCGAGCCGCACCACCTGGTCGAGGGCGACGTCGACATCTACCTCTGCGGTCCACCGCCGATGGTCGAGGGCGTGCGCCGCCACCTGGAGGCCGAGGGCATCAAGCCGCAGAACTTCTACTTCGAGAAGTTCGCACTGGCCGTCACCCCCGATGCCGCCGCACCGGCACCCGAAGCGGCAGCGGCTCCGGCGGAGGCGCCCGCCTCCGAGGCCCCGGCAGCCCTGCCCGCCTACGAAATCGGCGAAGAGCACGCAACCTTTCAGGCGCAATTCGACGCGCGCATGGCTCTGGAACTGGCCATCGTTGAACTGACCATGGGCAAGCTGACGCCCGAGCAGCTTGTCGAGTTCAAGGTGCTGGCCGAACTGGCCGGCAAGACCCTGGACGGCGAGAAGTTCGTCAGCTCCGAGGAATTCACCATCACCAACGAGGCCTTCCACCAGTTCCTGTTCAGCTGCGTCGGCAACGAACACCTGTTGCAGGCGTACAACCGCCTGGAGGTCCCCGCGACCATGGCCAAGGTGCTGCGCAAGGAGCACTGGATCGACGGCGCGGTCGACGCCGACCACCTGCAAATCGTCGCCGCCTTCGAAAACCAGGACCTGGCCGCCGCCCGCACGGCCATCATCGCCCACAACGAGCACGCCAAGGCCACCATGGCCGCGGCGTCGCGCACCCCGGGCAAATGAGCGCCGACAACACGGCGGCACACCAGGCCGCCACGACCTCCCTGCCCGAGTCCTTCCACGCCGGACGCTTTGACTCCAAGGTCGTGCTGATCACCGGGGCGGCCCAGGGCATCGGCTGGGCCGTGGCCCGGCGGATCGCCGCCGAGGGCGGGGAGCTGGTACTGGTGGACCGGTCCCCGCTGGTCCACGACGTTGCCGAGGGCCTGCGGGCCCACGGCGTGCACGCCCTGAGCGTGACCGCCGACCTGGAGGTCTTCGAGGGCGCGATGTCCGCGGTCACCGCCGCGGTCGGCGAATACGGCCGGATCGACGTGCTCATCAACAACGTCGGCGGGACCATCTGGGCCAAGCCGTACGAGCACTACACCCCGGAGGAGATCAGCAAGGAAATCCAGCGTTCGCTCTTCCCCACCCTGTGGATGTGCCGCGCCGCGTTCCCGGAAATGATCAAGGCCGGGTCCGGCACCATCGTGAACGTTTCCTCGGTGGCCACCCGAGGCGTCAACCGCGTCCCGTATGCCGGGGCCAAGGGCGGGGTCAAGGCCATCACCTCGGCCCTGGCCATGGAGGGGGCTGCCCACGGGATCCGTGTGGTGGCCACCGCGCCGGGCGGCACGCAGGCCCCCGAGCGCCTGGTCAAGCGAGGCCCCTCACCCGAGGGCGAGCAGGAGCAGGCCTGGTACCAGCAGATCGTTGACCAGACCGTCGATTCGACCCTGTTGAAGCGCTACGGAACCCTTGAGGAGCAGGCCGGTCCCATCGCGTTCCTGGCCTCCGACGAGGCTTCCTACATCACCGGCAGCACCCTGGCGGTGGCCGGCGGGGACCTGGGCTAGGCCCCGTCCCCGCCCCCCATCCGGGTCGCAGGCGGCGGTCTTGCCGCCGCCTGCGACCGGTATCCACCAGCACCAAGTTTCCACCCCAGCAATTCCACGGCCCGCCACCCGGGATCCCCCGGGCCACGGCTTCCACACCCCGGGGAATCCCCCGAGGTACTTGTTCGTGCCCTGACACCCGCACAATGCCGTGCGCGCCGGGCCCATGAGACAAACGGAGCACAACGTGAAATCACCGGAACCAAGCACCCTCGCAAGGCAAAAGAGCACCGTCCGCTGGGTGGTGGCCATTGCCGCCATCGCCCTGATCTTCGACGGATACGACCTGGTCGTCTACGGAACCATCGTCTCCACCCTGCTGAACGATCCCTCCCAGCTCGGGGAAATCGGCCCCGCCACGGCCGGGGTGCTGGGCAGCTGGGCCCTGTTCGGTGTCATGGTCGGCGCCCTGACCACCGGCGCGGTCGGGGACTACCTGGGCCGGCGGAAAATCATGATCACCGGCATCATCTGGTTCTCCGTGTTCATGGGCCTGACCGCCCTGGCCCCGAACGTCTTCGCGTTCGGTGCCCTGCGTTTCGCCACCGGGCTCGGGGTCGGCGCGTTGGTGGCCACCGCCGGCGCGGTCGTTGCCGAGTTCGCCCCCAAGGGCAAGCGCAACTACTACAACGCCATCGTCTATTCCGGCGTCCCGGTCGGCGGCGTCCTGGCGTCCCTCCTGGCCATCGTGCTCCTGGACCACATCGGCTGGCGCGGGCTCTTCCTCGTCGGTGCCACCCCCATCCTTTTCCTGCTGCCCATGGCACTGGCCAAGCTCCCGGAATCCCCCGAATGGCTCATGGCCCGCGGCCGCACCGAGGACGCACAGCGCGTCTCGATCCGCACCGGCGTCCCGATCACCGAACCCGTTGCCACCGGCGCCCACGCCCTTCTCCCCGAAGCCGTTGACACCAAGATCGGCTTCCGGGCACTGGCCTCCAGGAAGTACGCGCTGCCGACCCTGCTGCTGGGCCTGATGAGCTTCGCCGGCCTGATGCTGACCTACGGCCTGAACACCTGGCTGCCGCAGATCATGTCCCAGTTCGGCTACGGCAAGTCCTACTCGCTGGCCTTCCTGCTGGTGCTCAACGCCGGCGCGGTCTTCGGCGGGCTCATTGCCTCCGTGGGCGCCGACCGCATCGGTGCCAAGCGCGTGGTTTCCACGACGTTCTTCCTCGCCGCGGTCGCCATGGTGCTGCTGACCATGCAGCTTCCCTTCGGCATCCTGCTCGCACTGGTAGCGGTGGCCGGGGTTGGAACCATCGGCACCCAGGTGCTGATCTACGGGTTCGTTTCCAACTACTACAACTCCGCCGCGCGAGGCGCCGGCGTTGCCTGGTGCGCCGGGTTCGGCCGGTTGGGCGGCATCTTCGGTCCGTTGATCGGCGGGCTGCTCATGGCCGCGGGCGTGGAAAACCACATCGCCTTCTACGTCTTTGCCGGGGTTGCTATCGTTGGTGCATTGGTCACCGCGTGCGTTCCGCTGCGGAACTCGGAAACCGGCATCCCGGTACGCGCCGTCAAGGCACAGGCCGGCATCGCAAAATAAGCACTGGTCGGGTGCACCAACCGACCATTGGGGGGCTGCGTGGACAAGGATGTCCACGCAGCCCCGTCTGTGTACATTGAAAGATTGGTAGACGCGGAACCATGGATCAACAACGGTCATTGGCCTTGATGGCTCGCTTGCTGCAAGCCGCGGAGGGATGTGCCGCGCAGCTGCTCATCCTGCGCGGCCCGGCCGGGTGCGGAAAGAGCACCGTGGCCAGGCGCTTCATGGAAAACAACAAGCATCTTGCCGCCTGGACCTCCGGCGGGGCCCGCTGGGAGAGGGAACTGCCAGGATCGGCCCTGCAGGAAATGCTGGGTGCCTCCGGCGCCGCGAGTCCCGACCCGCTGCCCGAGGCCCTGCTCGCCTTCCTCCAGGCGGTCGGCAAGCGCACCGGCATCGTCCTGGTGGAAAACCTGCAGTGGGCGGACGCCGAATCCCTCGCCGCACTGCTGTTCGCCTGGCGGCGGCTGCGCAACGAACGGGTGCTGGTGATCCTGACCCTGCGCCAGGAGGAAGCCGCGTTCCTCCCGCCCGGAGCCCGCGAACTCATCGAAGCGCCGGGCAGCACCACAATCGAGCTGGACCCCCCGAGCGGAGCGGCCCTGAGGGAAATCTCCGTGGCCCGGCTCGGCATCGAGCTCACCGCAGCCGCGGCCGACCAGCTGGCCGCCTACACCGGCGGAAACATGCACACGGCCCTGGACCTGGTCAGGGAGAATCCCGAGGAAACCTGGAACCAACCGGGCCGCCGGTTCCCGGTGCCCCGTGCGTTCTCCGCCGACACGGCCGCGCGGCTGGGCGGGCTCTCGCCGGATGCCAGATCCCTCGTCGAGGCCGCCTCGGTGATGGAGTACGGCGCACGGCTGGACGCCGTGGTTCGCTTGGCCGGAACCGCGGACCCGCTCCCGCTGGTGGAGGAATGCGTGGCCTCCGGGCTGGCGTCCGTGGCGGGAACCGGCGGAAACCTCTCCTTGGTGTTCCCGGGACTGATCGCCCAGATGGCCGTCTACCACCTGATCCCGCTTTCGCGCCGTCTGGCCTTGCATGCGGCTGCTGCCGACACAAGCGAGTCCGAAGGAACCGCCCTGGCCCACCGGGCCGATGCCACGTTGCTCTCGGATCCCGCGCTGGCGCACCTTTTGGAGCGCTACGCCCAAAGACAGGCGAAAAAGGGGCAGTGGGCCTCGGCAGCGGTGGCCCTGCATCGGGCGGCTGGCCTGGCGACGGACCGGGAACACCGCGACCCGCTCTTCCTGCGTGCCGTGGACGCCACGGTGGCCGCAGGCGACCTGCCCGGCGCGCTGGCCTGTTCGGACGAGCTGGCTTCCCTGGCCGCCAGTCCCGCACGCGACCTGCTTTCGGGCTACATCGCGATCCTCCGGGGCCTGGCCAACACCGCCGGTTTGTGGCTGGCCAGCGCCTGGACCGGCGCCGCGCACTCGGGGCTGACCGAGATCATGGCCACCGTCGCCCAACGCCGGGTCCTCGACGCGCTCTGCCGGATTGACGGGCCAGGTTTGGTGGATTGGGCGGAAAAGACCCTGGAGCTGGCCAGCCCGGAAAGCACGTTGGCCGTCGAGGCCTCGGTCATCCAGGGACTGGGTCTGGGCATGGTCGGCGAAACCATGCGGGGCGAGGAAATGCTGACAGCGCTGCTGTCCACCCTGCCTTCGGGTGCCCAGCGCCAGCGCGCCGAGATGTCGCTGGGTTGGTTGCATGTTGCCGGGGACCAGGTTGAGCTGGCCCGCCACGAACTTTCCAGCGCCAGCTCGACCGACTACAGCGAAGGTTCCCACCGCATTGCCCTGTGGGCCAGGGCCTGGCTGGCCCGGGCCGAGTTCGCCTCCGGGGACTGGGACGAGGCGCTGGAGACGGTGCGGGCAGCCATCGTCCTGCAGGAGCGCTCCGGCATCGAGTTGATGCGCCCGTTGCTGCACCACACCGCGGTGCTGATCCATTCCATGCGCGGCGAACAGGACGAGGCCCAGGCCCACCTGGCCAAGGCCTGGGCACGCACCGGAAGCTACGAAGTGATGCAGGTGCCGTACCGCATGGCGCGTGCCTCGGCCGCCAGGGCCCGCGCCGACCACGACGAGGTCATTCTGGCCCTCGAGCCATTGTTGGCGTTTGACCGTTCCGGCGGAATCGACGAACCGGGTTTCTGGCCCTGGCAGGACCTCTACCTCGATGCCCTGGTCCGCAAGGACCGCCTCGAGGAGGCCGAAGCGTTGCTGGACCCGTACGAGGCCCTGGCCCGGGCACGCAACCACCGCTCGACCACAGCGCGCGCCCTGGTGGTGCGCGGACAGATCCTCAGTGCGCGCGGAGAGATCGACGGAGCGCGGGCCGCCTTCGACGAGGCCCTGGCCAAGCTGCAGGGAACCGCCCTGCCGGTGCTGCGGGCCCAGGTCGAGTACGCCTACGGGCAGGCCCTGCGCCGGGCGGGCAAGCGCGGGGACGCCGTCGGACCGCTCACCCGGGCGCTGGCCGGTTACACCCAATTGGGTGCCACGATCTACATCGAACGGTGCAACCGGGAGCTGCAGGCCACCGGCATCAGCGTTCCGCGCCGCGACGCCGCGGATTGGTCGACGCTCACCTCCCAGGAAAAGGCGGTGGCTTCGCTGGTCTGTGCCGGGGCGAGCAACAAGAAGGCCGGCGAGGAACTGTTCATCGGCGCCAAGACCGTCCAGTACCACCTGACCCGGATCTACGCCAAGCTCGGGGTGACCTCCCGCACCGAGCTCGCCGCCCGGTACCGGGAGTCCGACGGGTAGGCATGGGCAGGAGGGAACCCCGGGCGTAGCCTGAAACCATGGGATCCAAGGCGCACAAACTCACGCTCTCCACCGGCATCGAGGTGCCGTGCTTCATCGACGGGGATCCGGACGCCCGGCCGTTGCTGTTGCTGCATGCCTGGGGCGAGTCCTTCGAGAGCTTCGACCGCCTCGCACCCCTGTTGGCCGGCTTCAGGATCTACGCTCCGGACCTGCGCGGCCAGGGCGATGCGGACAAGCCGGAGGACGGATATTCGCTGGCGGAACAGGCCGCGGACGTGGCCGCGATCCTCGATGCGCTCGAGGTCCCCCGGGCCTTCGTCCTGGGTTCCTCGAGCGGCGGCTATGTGGCCCAGGCGCTGGCCGCGGGCCGCCCGGAACGGGTCGCGGCCCTGGTGCTGGTCGGCGCTCCGCTGAGCCTGCGCGGCTGGCCCGCCTTCGCCGATGAAGTCGAGACACTGGTAGACCCGATCGGCGCGGCGTGGGTCCGCGAATCGCTCACCTGGTTTCCGCTGCTGCACGAGGTGCCCGCCTGGTTCATTGACGACCGCGTGGACGACGGAACCAGGATGCCCGCACACGTGTGGCGCGCCATCCTTAAGGGATTGTGCGAGGCCGCACCGCCCACCGAATCGGGAACCATCGCGACACCCACGTTGGTCCTGTGGGGCGGGCACGACCACCTGCTGTCACTGGCCGATGAGCAGGCCCTGGCCGCGCGGATTGCCGGTTCGGTCCTGAAGGTCTATCCGGACACCGGACACCTGGTGCTGTGGGAATGCCCTGAACGCGTGGCGGCAGACACCACGGATTTTCTCCGCTCGGTCGGTTGACGGGTCGCGGTGCGCTCGTGGTCGAGCACCTGACGCACGAAAGGCCCCAGCCAGCGTCTTTGCTGTCTGGGGCCCTTCGCTGGTCCGTACCGCTCGGGACGCAAGGTTTATGCGGCAAGCAACGCCGGGTGGTTTTCGGCCGCCGGCAGTGCAGGGTGCCGGGGTTCGGGCTCGGCTTCGGGCATCCACCCGGTCCAGGCCCAGTGGTTCAGCACCGGTGCGGTCTCGGATATCGGCCGCACGTTGGCGGAGGGACGCTGGTTTCCTGCGGTCTTTCGCCGTGTTGGGACAAACATGGTGTGCTCCTTTGTGGCCAGGTGGTGCATGGGCTGTCGGTTGGCCTGCGCCGGGCGGCGCAGGGTCTCACTGGTGTTGCGGAACGAATGGCTGGAAGGCCTTGGCGCCGGCGAACCAGCTTTCGCTATCTCCGCCCAGGAGGCGTTCACCGATGCGGTGAAACGTGCCTTCGTGGAAGAGCAGCGGCTCGGCATCGCCGATGGTCAGCGACGTCACTTCGCCGACCACGATGATGTGGTCGCCGCCGTCGTAGTGGTTCCAGGCCCGGCATTCCAGCGTGGCGGCGTTGCCCACCAGCACCGGGACGTTTCCGTTCAGGACCCATTCCGGTTCGCGGTCCAAGGGCTGGCCGGCGAAGTGCCTGGCAACCTCAAGCTGGTCCGCGGAGAGGATATTGATGGCGAATGAGGACCCGTCGAGGTGCTTGGCTGCCCTCGAGCTGCGGGTCAGCGTGATCTGTGCCAGGGGCGGGTCCACCGACACCGCGGCGAACGCGGTCACCATGGCGCCGTAGGGATGTCCGTCCGTGCCCTGCGTGGTGACCACGGTGACGCCGGTGGTGAATTGGCCAAACGCGCTGCGCAGTTCACTGATATCAACCGAGTTCAACATGGATTCCTGGGTCATTGCTGGTTCTCTTTCGCATGTCTTGCCGGGTTGCGACGGTGGTCTTGGTGTTGTCTGGGTGCCCGGCTGCGGCACCGCTCGCGGCGCCGCGGAAGTGCGGGGGTACGACAACGGCGGGGTCCCCGGGACATGTCTCCGGGAGCCCCGCCGTGACGAGGGAGGCGAGGACCTACTTGGCTACGGGATCAAGCACGAAGTCGTAGGTGGTCTGCACGCCGGTGCCTTCGGTGGCCGGCTGGATGTCCAGCAGCAGCTCCGGCTTTACCGCGGTGGCGATGTCGTCGTCGTTGTGCTCGTCGCCCGGGAAGTACAGCTGGGCGGTGAGCAGTTCGAAGCCGGGGGCCGAGACCTTCAGGTGCAGGTGGGCCGGGCGCCAGGCGTGCCAGCCGGCGGCGGCGATCAGCTGGCCGCAGGCGCCGTCGGTCGGGATCTGATACGGGGCCGGCTGCATGGTGTTGATCTGGAAGTTGCCTTCCGCATCGGCAATGAAGGTGCCGCGCAGGTTCCACTCGGGGATGTTCGGTGCGAACTGCGAGTAGAAGCCCTCTTCGTCGGCGTGCCACAGCTCGATCTTCGCATTCGGCAACGCGCTGCCGTCGGTGCTGCGGACCTGGCCCTGGAAGAGCAGCGAGGTGCCCTTTTCGTCGTCGCGCATCTGGATGGTGGCCGGGGAGTTCTGCTCAGGAGCCTCTGGCACGTAGTACGGGCCCTCGATGGAGCCCTTGTTGCCCTCGCGGTGGTCGGTGGCGACCTCCTCTACGGAGTGCTCCAGCCAGACGTCGAGGAACAGCGGCCATTCGCCGTCGGCGCCGACCTTGATCAGCCATGCCTTCAGGGCATTGAACTCGTCGTAGCTGACGCGCTCTTCGAGGACGATGTCGTTGGCGGCCTTGATCAGCTTGCTGGCCAGCAGGTTGACGCGCTCGACATCAACCGTGAGGGAAGAGGTCTTGCCCGATTCGCGGAATCGGTCGGTGGCTGCGTTGCCTGACGATGCTGCGCTGGCGGTGGTTTCGGTGCTCACGAGTTGCTCCTTCTATCTCCTGCTGGAGGGGTGTTGTTGCGCTGGACGCCGGTCACATGGTCCGGTGATTGCTGTCACAGCGACTTTCCATGCCTTCAATCTATGACGGTTATTAGGAAGAGGGAAATACTTCTTTTCGCTACATTCAGATGTTCTGCATATAAGTCGACGGTTTCCACGGTTGAACGGCCCCGACGACCGGATCGCGCCCGATCCAGGATGCGGAGGAGATCATTCAACCATTGCATCGCGGGTGCTGTGAAGCATCGATGTCCGCGGCCTGGACGCCCGGTCCAGGCTTCCCGTCATGACCCCTGTTCGGAAGGCGGGCCCAGGCGAGAACAGTGCGCCGGCGGGCCCGCGCGCGTCCTCCAACGACAACGGTCCGTGGCGCCGGGGCACGCATTAAAGCGCGTCCCGACGCCACGGACCGGGTGGCGTTCTAAAGAAGACCGGTGTCAGCGAATCGAGTTCGGGTGCTTGGCAAGCGGCGTGACCTTGATCTTCATGTACGGGTACATCGGGAACCCGCTGAGGATCTGGTGCAGCTCGTCATTCGACTCGACATCGAACAGCGAGTGGTTGGCGTACTCGCCGACGATGCGCCAGATGCCGGCCATCTTTCCGCTGCCTTGCAGCGATCCCGAGTATTCCTTCTCGCGGACCTGGAAATCGGCGATCTGCGCCTCGGTCAGGTGTGGCGGGAACGTTACGTCCATGCGGGCTAGGAACAACATGTCTTCTCCTGGAGTAGGCGTTTTGGGTAGGTGCTAGTTCTGGCGGTAGCGGGTGAGCTTGTCCTCGTCGACGGCCGCGCCGACGCCCGGGACGTTGCGCACCGAGATGCGGCCGCCGTTGATCCGGATGGGTTCGGCCAGCAGGTCGTCGGCCATGTCCAGGAAGTTGGACAACTCCCCTGCCCGGCGGACGGTGGCCTCGTGGGCGGCACCGAAGGTCACGGTGGCCAGCGAGCCGACCTGGGTGTCGATCTGGTTACCCATGGTGACATCCACGCCCAGCCCGGTGCACAGGCCCAGGATCTCGGTGGCTTCGGTGAAGCCGCTGCGGGCGGTCTTGATGCAGATCGCGTTGGAGCCGCCGGAGAGCAGCTCGCGCGAGACATCCCCCGCCGTCGGCACCGATTCGTCGCCCACGATGGGGATCGGGGACTTCTCCACGAGGCGACGGCGGCTCATGGCTTCCTTCGCGTCGCAGGGTTCCTCCAGGGCCGTCAGCCCCAGGCCCTCGGTGCGTCGCAGCACCTCCATGGCTTCGTTGGCGCTCCAGCCGCGGTTGGCATCCAGGTAGAGTTCCACGTCGTCGCCGAGCCCGGCGCGCAGCACGTGGCAGGCCTCGATGTCCAGGGCCAGCGGGCGGCGTCCTACCTTGAGCTTGAAGGTGGTGATGCCATATTCCTCGCCGAAACGCAGCGCCTCGTCGAGCAGTTCCTGGGCCGGCTTGAACCCGAGCATGTGCGAGACGCGCATCGAATCGGTATAGCCGCCCAGCAGCTTGTGCACCGGGGTCCCCAGCGCCTTGCCCATCAGGTCCCACAGCGCGATGTCCACGGCGCCCTTGGCCACCTGGTTGTGGATGGTCCGGGCCATGACCTCATGGACCTTGCCGCGGTCGAATGGATCGAGCCCGATCAGTTGCGGGGCGAAGACATTCTCGATGATGGTGATGATCGATGCCTGGGTCTCGCCGTAGGTGTAGGGGCGCGGCGGGGCGTCGGCCTCGCCGATGAGTCCCTCGTCCGAATGGATGCGCACCAGCACGTGCTCGGCGTCGGTGACCTCCCCGCTGGCAAACTTGAGCGGGTGGTTGTAGGGAATCGAATAGGGAATCGCTTCAATGCGCAGGATTTTCACGCTTGGTTTCCTTCCGTGGTGGCTGGAGTCTCGAAGAGGTCCAAGAACTTCTTCAGCAGGGCTGTTTCGTTGTCGGTCTTCCAGGCAACGGCAAGGTCGACCGCTGGCGCATTGCGCAACTGGCGGAAGACGATGCCTTGCAGGGCAAACATGCGTCGCGCGGTGGGGACCAGGGCAACGCCCATCCCGGCGGCAACGAATGAAAGCAGGGTGGAGGTTTCCTGGGTTTCCTGGACGATCCGGGGGCTGAACCCGGCCTGGCGGCAGGCCTCGGTGGAGATGGCATTCACCGCGGAGCTCAACGGGTAGGCGATGAATGGTTCATCAGCCAGGTCCGCGAGCTCAAGCAGCCCGCGCGAGGCCAGTTCGTGGTCCTCGGGCAGGGCCACCACCAGTTCGTCCTTCTCCAGGAATTTCAGGCTCAACTGGTTCGAACGGATCGGCGGGCGCAGCACCGCGACGTCCACGCGCTGCTCTTCCAGCGCGATTTCCATCTCGGGGGTGAGCATCTCGCCCTGCACGCTCAGGCGCAGGCCCGGCATGTGTTTCCGGGCGGCCTGCACGATGATGGGCATCAGACGGTAGGTGGCGGTGCCGGACACGCCAACCCGCAGCACGCCGCTGGCTCCCTGGCCCACGAGCTTGACGTCTTGTTCGAGCTTCTCGATCTCGGCCAGCAGCAACCTGGCCCGGGCCAGGAGCAGTTCGCCGGCAGCGGTGAGGTCGACCTTGCGGGTGGTGCGCACCAGCAGCTGGGTGCCCAGCTGCTCCTCGAGCGCCTTGATCTGTTGGGACAGCGGGGGCTGGGCCATGTGCAGGCGTTGCGCCGCGCGGCCGAAGTGTTTTTCCTCGGCCACGGCAATGAAGTAACGCATCTGACGCACTTCCACGTCGTCCACCCTCCGGTCGCGGGCACTGATGTGCTCCACTGCCAGATTAGGACGCAAAGATTACTTATGGGAAATACATGTATCGGCTCGATTCAGAGCCAAAAAGTATCAGTCGTCGGCGTGGCCGCCATTCCAGCATCCTCCGGGGCGAAGGACGCTGCGCCTATTGGGCCGTGGCTTCGGCGGACCGGGCCGCGGCGACGAATGCCTCGATCAGCCCGATGTCCTTGGTACCTCGGTTGGATTCGACCCCGGAAGAGACATCGACCCCGGCAGGCTGCAGGGTCTGAACCAGGCGCGCGACGTTGCCGGGGTTCAGCCCCCCGGCCAGTATCCAGGTTCCGGCGGGCGGTTCCGCCAGCAGCTCCGAGGCGTCAAAGGTGACCCCGGCGCCCGGTTCCACGGCGTCCAGCAGGATCCGTTCGGCCTCCCAGCGATCCCGTTCCGCCGGGGCCAGCGCCCGGTAGTCGTCGAAGGAAAGGGCCCGCAGCGTCGCAAACCCCTGCTCGCGCAGTGCCTGCACATCCGCGTAGGGCTCGTCGCCATGCAGCTGGACGGTGCCCACGCCGGCCCGCTTGGCGAGGTCGATGACCTGGTCCAGCGGCTGGTTGCGGAAGACCCCGACGGTTTCGACGTCCGCGGGCACCCGGGCGACGAGCGTCTTGACGAGTTCCGGGTCCACGGTCCGGGGGCTGCCGGGGGCAAAGACGAATCCCACGGCGTTCGCACCGGCCTCCACGGCCGCTTCCACGGTCGCGGGAGTGCTCAGTCCACAGATCTTGATGTACAGCTGGTGATTCACTCGGCACTTCCCGGTCGGTACGTGGGTTGGTCGACTTCCATGCTACTTCTGAATCCGCACGCTGAGCATGACGGCCCGCAATTGCCGGTATTCCTTGCTTCGCATGATCTTCCTGGCATCGTCGAGGCTCACCTGGTCGTCGTCGAACCCCAGTTCCTCGGCCAGGTCGTCGGTGCTTGCCATTTGGCTGGCCAGGCCCTTGACCGGGGTGAAGAAGTCCAGCGCCGGGCGCTCGCCGCGCGCCTTGGTGGCGGCGGAGTCGTTGATCATCAGCACGACCTTTTGCTCGGTCTTCTTGCCCGGCGCCTGGATCACCATGTGTTCGAAGAGCACCTCGGCCGGTTGGTGGAAGCCGGCGTCCAGGGGCGTGGATTCCAGGACGGTGCGGGTGTAGGTTGCGATGTCGCCGTCGGTGTCCGTCGCACTGTCGGCCCGGAACTCCGCGATCTCGTCGCCGTCGGAGTTTTCGAGGTCCCACTTGGCGAACGGGTCAGCCAGTGCCTTGGCCGTGGAGTTGCAGTCGCTGCAGTCGTCTTCCTCGATGTTCCAGTCGGCCGGGTACGTGAAGCCCACTCCCTGGGTGCTGAAGCTCTTCCACCCGGTGGTGTCGATCTCGCCTGCGGGGACCCGGGCGCCGGACGCTTGGCTCGAGGCCGCCGGGGTGGGGGTCGGGCCCGGGCTGCCGGAATCTTCCCCGGGGTAGGCGGAGGGCACCTGCGGCGGGCCGAAGGGGCTCGAATCGATGGTGCTCTGGTTCAAGGTCTTGCGGGGTGCGGCATCTGCGCAGCCGGCCAGCAAAACCATGCCCAGCAGCGATGCAACACCGAATGCGGCGGCTGCCCGGTTGATGCTCATCGGTGGTCTCCTTGTGCGCGAGTGCATAATCGGACGTCGATACGCTTTCCACTGTGCCCCAGCACCGGTGGAATTGCCAGCGCGGGAAAGTGCCGCGGCCGGTGCGCGGAATCGCTTCCACGCACCGGCCGCGGACCGACAGGTTGTCCCGCTGTGTGTCAGTCCAGCAGCAGCGCCGGTTCCTGCATGATGGCCGCCACGTCCGCCATGAAGCGGGCCGACAGGTCCCCGTCCACCACGCGGTGGTCGAAGGATCCGCCCAGGGTGGTGATCCAGCGCGGCACCACTGCACCGTCGACGACCCACGGCTTCTGCCGGATGGTGCCGAAGGCGACGATCGCGACCTCGCCGGGGTTGATGATCGGTGTTCCGGTGTCGATGCCCAGCACGCCGATGTTGGTCACCGTCAGGGTGCCGCCGGCCATGTCGGCCGGGGAGGTCTTGCCGGCGCGGGCGGTCTCGGCCAGGTCGTTCAGCGCGATCGCCAGCTCGCGCATGGACAGGTTCTGGGCTTCCTTGACGTTCGGGACGATCAGCCCGCGCGGCGTTGCCGCAGCGATGCCCAGGTTCATGAAGTGCTTGACCTGGATCTCGGCGCCGTTCTCGGTCTCCACCCAGGAGGCGTTGACCGAGGGGTTTCGGGCGGCCGCCCAGATGACGGCCTTGGCCAGCACCAGCAGCGGGGAAACCCGGATGCCCTCGAAGTCGCGGCTCTTCTTCAGCCGGGCCACGTACTCCATGGTCCGGGAGGCATCCACGTCCACGAAGATCGACACGTGCGGGGCGGTGAAGGCCGATTCGACCATGGCCTTGGCGGTGGCCTTGCGCACCCCGCGCACCGGGGTGCGCACGATCCGCTCGTCGAGCTCCACGCCCTGGGAAGACCAGAACATCGGGGCCGCATCACGCTCGGCCTCGCGCTGGGACTTGTAGGAGAGCACGTCGTCGCGGGTGATCTCGCCCTGGCCTCCGGTGCCGGTGACCTCGGTCAGGTCCACGCCGAGCTCCTTGGCGACCTTGCGCACCGGCGGCTTGGCCAGCACGCGGTCCACGAAGGCGGCCACGGCGGGCTTGGCCGCTGCGGTCAGCCGGGTGGAGGCCTGGCCGATCTCGGCGGCGCGGCGGGAGATGGTGTCGGCCAGCGCGGCGGGGATCGCCGGGGCACCCGGTGCGCCTGCGGCCCTGCCGGGCCTGGTCGGGGCCGGGCGGTTGGTGCGGGCGCGGCGCTTGACGGCATCGGCCTTGGGTCCCGAGCCGACCAGCGGGCCGGGTTCCTCGCTGGCGACCGGGGTGTCGGATTCGGCGATGTCGGCCACCTGGGGCACGTTGGCCAGCGGGGCCGGGCGGGAACCGGCCTCCTCCACCGTGAACAGCGCGGCACCCACGGCCAGGGTCTCGCCCTCGGCGCCGTGCAGTTCCTTGACCACCCCGGCGTAGGGGCTGGGCAGCTCGACCAGCGACTTCGCGGTCTCGATCTCCACGAAGACCTGGTTCACGGCCACGGTGTCGCCGGGCTTGACTTTCCAACTGACGATTTCGGCCTCGGTGAGGCCCTCGCCGACATCGGGAAGATTGAAGGTGCTCATCGTCTTCACTCCTTGTGAGAAACTTTGCATCTGCGGTGCGGTGGCAAAGGTGCGCACCTGCGGTTTAGTAGGCGAAGGACCGATCGAGGGCCTCGAGGACCTTGTCGATGTCGGGCAGGTACTGCTCCTCGACCTTGGCCACCGGGTAGGGCATGTGGAAGCCGCCGACGCGGATGACCGGGGCTTCCAGCGAGAGGAAGGCGCGCTCGGAGATGCGGGCGGCGATTTCCCCGCCGATGCCGCCAAAGGTGGGGGCCTCGTGCGTGACGATGAGCCGGCCGGTCTTTTCCACCGACTCGGTGATGGTGTCGAAGTCGATCGGCGAGACCGAGCGCAGGTCGATGACCTCGACGCTGCGGCCGTCCTCGCGCGCGGCCTCGGCCGCGGCCAGGGCGACGGGCACCAGCGGGCCGTAGGTGACGATGGTGGCGTCCTCGCCGGGACGGATCACCTGGGCCTTGAAGGCGTCGGCGGCCGGGTTCTCGGTGTCGACCTCGCCCTTGAGCCAGTAGCGGCGCTTGGGTTCGAAGAAGATCACCGGGTCCTGGCAGGCCGCGGCCTGCTGGATCATCCAGTAGGCGTCGTGCGCGTTGGACGGCGCCATGATGCGCAGCCCGGCGGTGTGCGCGAAGAGCGCCTCCGGGGATTCGGAGTGGTGCTCGATGGACCCGATGCCGCCGCCGTAGGGGATGCGGATGACCACGGGGGCGCCGAAGCGGCCCTCGGAGCGGGCGCGCATCTTGGCCAGCTGCGTGGTGATCTGGTTGAAGGCGGGGAAGACGAAGCCGTCGAACTGGATCTCGGCGATCGGGGCGTAGCCGCGGATGGCCATCCCGATGGAGGTGCCGATGATTCCGGCCTCGCCCAGCGGGGAGTCGATCACGCGGTCGGCTCCGTAGGTGTCGATCAGCCCGTCGGTGACGCGGTAGACCCCGCCCAGGCGTCCGATGTCCTCGCCGATCAGCAGGGACTTCGGGTTGTCGGCCAGGACCTTGTCGAGTCCGGCGGTGATGGCCTTGGCCAGGGTCATCGTGGTGGTGCTCATCGGGTGGCCCCTTCCTCGGTGGTGTCGGCGAACCCTGCTTCGTATTCCAGGTGCCACTTGAGCTCTTCCTGGATCAGCGGATGGGCCTCGGCGTAGACGTTGGCGAAGGACTGGGCGAGTTCCGGGTCAGGGAACGCCATGGCCTCGACGCGGACGCGGGTGGCCATCTCGTCGCCGTCGACGGCGACCTGCTTGAAGAACAGCTCGTCGGCCAGGTCGTTGTCCCGCAGGTGCTTTTCCAGGCGGGCCAGCGGGTCGCGGCCGACCCAGGCCTCCTCGTCGGCGTCCAGGCGGTACTTGGTGGGGTCGTCGGCGGTGGTGTGGGCGCTCATCCGGTAGGTGACCGCCTCGATCAGCACCGGGCCTTCGCCGCGGCGGGCGCGTTCAAGGGCCCAGCGGGTCACGGCCAGCACCGCCAGCACGTCGTTGCCGTCCACCCGGATTCCGGGGAAGCCGTAGCCGGCGGCGCGGTCGGCCAGCGGCACCTTGGACTGCACGTGGAACGGGACCGAGATGGCCCACTGGTTGTTCTGGCAGAAGAAGACGACCGGGGAATTGAAGCTGGCGGCGAAGACCATGGATTCATGGACCTCGCCCTCGGTGGAGGAACCGTCGCCAAAGTAGGCCACGACGGCCTCGCCGTCCTTCTCGAGGCGTTCGGCGTCCCAGCCGGCCTGGTCGCGCTGGATGCCCATGGCGTAGCCGGTGGCGTGCGGCATCTGGGCCGCAAGCACCATGGTGTACATGTGGAAGTTGTTTTCCCTCGGGTCCCAGCCGCCGTTGGAAATGCCGCGGAAGATCCGCAGCATCTGCGGGAAGTCGACATTTCGGGTCAGCGCCACGCCATGTTCGCGGTAGGTGGGGAAGATGTAGTCGGACGGGCGGGTGGCCCTTCCCGAACCGATCTGTG
Source organism: Arthrobacter sp. C2 (assembly GCA_024207135.1). Classification (GTDB taxonomy): domain Bacteria; phylum Actinomycetota; class Actinomycetes; order Actinomycetales; family Micrococcaceae; genus Paeniglutamicibacter. Next base: position 2,399,816 of record CP042428.1, read on the forward strand.
CCGCTTCCTGTCCACGCAGGGGAACCCACAGGGCCAGTTGCCCCTGGCGCTGCAGCGCAGTGGCTTCCTGGTCGAAGCGGCGGGTAAGTGCCATGTCGCGGTAGAACCCACGCAACATTTCCGCGTCGACATCCTGGATGTAGCTGTCGTACTCGGCGTGCGAGCGACGTTCCCCTTCGGGGGTAAGTAGCTGTATCAGCGCTTGCTCCGAGGGCTCGTGCACGGTGTTGGTCATACCGAGGGCGTCCTTACGTACATGAAATATGCCCCATGCGGAATACATTCCCCATGGGGCATATAGCGGGATTGTCTGTTCTAGCCTAGCGGTGGATTGCCGCAAACCACGACTTATCCGCCCCTAGGAAAGCGTCGGGGGTTTTGGATAGTTCCGACAAAGCTCGAGGAACCGGGTATTGGCCTCGGCTTCCCCGATGCTCACCCGGACCCCCTCGTTGCCGAAGGCACGCACTGCCAACGCTTGCTCCGAAGCCAGCTCCGCAAATTCGGCGGTATTGGCACCCAGTTGCAGCCAGACGAAGTTGCCGTCGGCGTCCGGAATCTGCCATCCGAGCTCCTGCAGCCCGGCAACCACGCGGGTGCGTTCGTCAACGACCTTTTGTACCCTTTCCACAACCTTGTCGAAGTGGGCCAGGGACGCAACAGCCGCATCCTCGGCCAGCGAGGAGACAGCGAACGGGGTGGCGACGACCCGGATGTGATTGGTGATCTCGGGATGCGAGACCGAATACCCCACACGGAGGTTGGCCAGGCTGTGGGCCTTGGAGAAGGTCCGCAGCACCATGACATTGGGGTGCCTGCGGTAGGTGTCGATCCCGTTGACTGCCAGAGGATCGCGCACAAATTCCTGGTAGGCCTCGTCGATGACGATCAACACGTTGGCGGGAACCTTGGCAATGAACGCCTCGACTTCCTCGGTGCGCAACGCCGGGCCGGTGGGGTTGTTCGGTGTGCACAGCAGGATCACCGAGGTGTTTTCGTTGACGGCCGCGGCCATGGCGTCCAGGTCGTGGCGGCCGTCCGCCAGCAGGGGAACCTGCACCGGCAGGGCCCCGGCGGTTTCCACCACGATCGGGTACGCCTCGAAGGAGCGCCAGGCAAAGACCACTTCGTCCTGCACGCCGTCGTCGTCCTGGCCGGCAAAGGTCGCCAGGATCTGGGTCAGCGCGCCGAGGGATCCGGCACCGGTGACGATGTCGTCGGCCGGGACCGACAGGAATTCCGACAGGGCATTGCGCAGCTTGGTCGAGAGCGGATCGGGATACCGGTTGATGTCGAGTTGGGCCCGGATCGCGTCCATCACCTCGGGGATCGGCGGCAGCGGATTCTCGTTCGAGGAGAGCTTGAAGGCGCTCAGGCCCGGCACCTCGCGCGGCGGCTTGCCTGCAGCATACTTGGGCATCCGACCAATAATGGTGCGGGGCTGGACCGGATCGAGGGGCGCAGGATTTTCGGTGGTCATGCCTTACAGCCTATCTGTTGCCGCCCCGGCATTCCCCATGTGTCGCATCGTTCCTGCCAAGCTTCTGGGAAGACTGTTTCACTGCCGCGGGGCCAGGATGCGGTGTGCGATTATTGGGTCCATGATTGCGTTTATCTTCCGCGTGGTGATCAACGCGCTGGCCCTTGCGGCCGCCGCGTGGGTCGTGCCCGGCATCACCGTCACCACCGCACCGTCCACCGATGCCACGTTGGGCGTGGTCTTGGCGTATCTGGTGGTGGGCTTGGTCTTTGGGCTGGTCAATGCGGTGGTGAAGCCGATCGTGAGCCTGCTGTCGCTGCCGATCACCTGCTTGACCCTTGGCTTGTTCACCTTGGTCATCAACGCCGCAATGTTGATGCTGACCTCCTGGTTGACCCAGTACCTACCCATGGGGCTGCATGTCGACAGGTTCTTTTGGGATGCCATCATCGGCTCGGTGATCATTTCCATCGTTTCGGCCCTGATGGGCTGGATCGCACCGGCCAAGCGTTGATGCACCGCGCATCGGTTCCTGCAACCGTCGGGAATTTCGCTTCCTAGTGTCCCGGGGTGATCCTGGACAGGCGCTCGCGCTTCCCGTCCTTCTTCGGCAGCTTCATTTCCGGCCTGGGTTGGCGCCCGAGGCGGAAGGAATGCACCTTCCCGCGCCGGGATTGCCCGAACAGGGTTCCCAACAGACCCAGGGACTCGATGACTCCCGGGTCCTTGGAGCCACGCAGGTCCTTGGCATGTGACTCGTAGTTCTCCAGCTTGTGGGCCTCGCCGAACCCGTCGCTGCCCAATTCGATTGATCCGTCGGGGCCGTCGAAAACGACCGTCAACCTGTTGCGTTCCTCGGGATTCCTGCTCCCGTCGGTGCCCGGAACCAAGTCGTTCCTGTCCTCCAGGTGCAGCGCGAGGGTGTCCTCGGGTATCGGGACCTGTCCCGTCGGGGAACCGAATGTGGTCAGGTACTGGAAGTCGAAGAGTTTATTCAGATGCTCGTCGTTGACGATGTTCACCGCGTGGATCCCGCCCTGGCTGTATCCGGTGACCACCACGCGGTCCCCGTCGTTGGCACCCGATTTCCGCAATGCCTCCTCGACGGACGGGATGAGGTTCTTCGAGTCGTTGCCCATCCCCTCAACAATGCCCGTGCCGTCCCAGGGATTGCCCAGTTCCGGTTCCGACTCCGTTCCCCTGATCCGGCGTACCTTCTCGTTGATGTCCTTGAGCGGATCCGACTGCGTACCCGGGATCGTCATGACATAGACAGGCCCGTCGTCGCCCTCGAACCGGGTGACCAGCAGGCTGCCCGGAGGTTCCCGCTCCGCCATCTTCTGCAGCTCTACCAGGGTTTCGATGGTCCCGTCGAATTGCACGACGCGGTCTGGCCCCTGTCCGCGGACCTTGACGGGCGCCAGGTGCAGGAGGTTCTGGTCACGCAGGAACTCGGTGAGCTGCGGGTAGAGCCGCTCGGCCAGCGGGGCCTTGAACATGCCTCCGTGCTCGGTGTCGCGCAAGAACCCCAAGGGGAATCCCAGGATGCTCGGCATCTCGTTGATCAGGTCCTCGGTGGATTGGGTACGCGGCCGGCCCTTGTTGCTGGCCAGGTCCCACATCACGGTCAGGGGCAACAGGCTTCCGCGCGCCTCGTTCATCCCGCGCTGCGCCGCGAATTCGGTTTGTTCGTAGGTGCTCCGCGCGGTGGCAACCGCCAGCGCCAGGACCCCGGCCTCCGCGGCCCGTGCGGTGCATGATCCTGCGGCCTCGGCCAGGGACTGCACGGCGCCGATGACTCGGGCCCGCAGCATCAGCGTGCCCAGCGCCAACATGGCCGCAGGGAATTGCGGGAACCTGGCCAGGAGGGAAGCGCCTTCGAGCAGTTCCGCGCCGGTCCCGGTGAGCATCGAGGTGGTTCGTTCGAGTTCGGTCAGGGTGAACCGGATGGATCCCGGTCCCCCGCGCACTTCGTATCCCATGGTGGTTTTGCCTCCTTTTTCCGTGTCCTAGAACCCTCCAAGCAATCCGCGCGGCAATCCTCCGGGGGTCACGATGGGCCCCAGGGTGCCAAGGGTGGACAAGATCGTGGACTCGAGCTCGGCCAGGTCGGACCGGGCGGACCAGATTTCACCGCGGGCCGATTCCAGCCGGGTGTCCAGGTCGGCGACCTTGGCTGCCAGTTCGGCAGCCCGGTCCCGGAACGCGCGGCCGGCCGGGGACTCCCATTCCAGGCGCAGCACCTGTTCGAGTTGTTCGCGGGCCCGATACACCGCGGCCTGGGTGGCGACCACCCGCATGAGCATTTCATCGGCAATTGCTTCGAGCATCTGTTCTGCCGCACCCCTTCCGTCTTCGTGCCGGTGGCCCGGTCGTGTTTGTTGGGTTCAACGCTGACAGCACCATGCTCCGCCGGCGGACCGATGGCCGCGACATGTGGATAACCCGGCAAGGCCGAATGCGTCAGGTATGCGACGTGCGCGGCGTCACGTCCCGGGCGCCGTGTCGATGAATCATGAAAGAATGGGCACCATGGCTGATTCCGCGCGCATTTCACTTGCATCCGAACCCCTCGCCCTTGGTGCCCTGGACGGTCGTTACCGTGCCGCCGTGGCCCCGCTGGTCGACCACCTCTCCGAAGCGGCATTGAACCGCGACCGCGTCCACGTGGAAGTCGAATGGCTGATCCACCTGACCGACAACTCCGTGCTGCCGGGCACCTCCCCGCTCACCGAGGCCCAGCGTTCCGCGCTGCGCAAGATCGTCACCGAATTCAACGCAGCGTCCGTGGCCGAGCTGGCCGAGATCGAGGCCGTCACGGTGCACGACGTGAAGGCAGTGGAGTACTACATCGGCCGCCGCCTCGAGGGCATCGGCATCGCGAACCTCACCGCACTGGTGCACTTCGGCTGCACCTCCGAGGACATCAACAACCTCTCCTACGCCCTGGGCGTCAAGGACGCGGTCATGAACGTGTGGCTGCCGGCGGCACGCACGCTGGTAGCCCAGATCACCACGATGGCCGAGGATTCCCGCGACGTGCCGATGCTCTCGCGCACCCACGGACAGCCTGCAACCCCCACCACCCTGGGCAAGGAACTTGCCGTGCTGGCCTGGCGCCTGACCCGCCAGCTGGACCGCATCGAGAAGACCGAGTTCCTGGGCAAGATCAACGGCGCCACCGGCACCTACGCCGCCCACTACGCCTCGGTGCCCGCCGCCGACTGGCAGGAAGTCTCGCGCACCTTCGTCGAGGGCCTGGGGCTGACCTGGAACCCGCTGACCACCCAGATCGAGTCGCACGACTGGCAGGCCGAGCTGTACGCGGACATGGCCCGCTTCAACAGGATCCTGCACAACCTGTGCACCGATGTGTGGAGCTACATCTCCATCGGCTACTTCGCGCAGATCCCGGTTGCGGGCGCCACGGGCTCCTCGACCATGCCGCACAAGGTCAACCCGATCCGCTTCGAAAACGCCGAGGCAAACCTGGAGATCTCCAACGGCCTGCTCGACACCCTGGGTGCCACCCTGGTGACCAGCCGCTGGCAGCGCGACCTCACGGACTCCTCCTCGCAGCGCAACATCGGCACCGCCTTCGGCCACTCGCTGCTGGCAATCTCCAACGTCGCCAAGGGCCTTGACCGCCTGGACGTAGCCGAAGACGTGCTTGCCAACGACCTGGACCACAACTGGGAGGTGCTCGGCGAGGCCATCCAGATGGTCATGCGCGCCGAGGCCATCGCCGGCATCGAGGGCATGGAAAACCCATACGAGCGCCTCAAGGACCTGACCCGCGGCCAGCGCGTCGACGCGGCCCGCATGCAGGAGTTCGTCTCCTCGCTGGGCCTGTCCACCGGGGCCGAGGCACGCCTGCTGGCGCTGACCCCGGGGTCCTACAACGGCATCGCCTCGAAGCTGGTCGACCACCTGAAGAAGTAAGCGGTTCGGTCGGGCGTTTTCCGGCACCGACCCCATGGCCCGTGGCCGCGTCCGATGTTTCGGGCGCGGCCACGGTCGTCTACACGTTTCTTCGGTCCCGGCGTCCGCGGCGATGGGCGGCAGGACGACAACCAAAGTCCATTGACGCCGGCGCCTCGCACCCCAAGTAACGGGCGCCGGCGTCAATGAATCCCCCGAGCGGGGAACCGTTGCGGCGGCCCCCTGGTTACCTTCCCTGGCCGATGTCCTGGGTGATCCAGAACTCCGCACCGGTGGGATCCGTCAGCGCGGCGTTGCGCCCAAAGGGCGTATCCTCCGCGGGCTGGATGACCGCCCCGCCCAGGGCAACAGTCTTGGCAACCACGTCATCGGCATTGTCGACCGCGAAGTACACGTGCCAGCTGGGCGGGGCACCCTCGGGCAGGAACGAACTGGCGTCCATGATGCCGGCCTTCGCGTTGTCGCCCTCCCCGAGGGTGGTGTAGCGGAATTCGTCGGTGTCGCCGACCACCGCGGTTTTCCAGCCGAAGACGTCCTGGTAGAACTTCACGGCCGAGGCGAAATCCCGGGTGAACAGTTCATGCCAGGCCGGTGCCCCGTTTTCGGCAGCCAGCTGGTATCCGGTGTGCCCGCCGAATTCCCAGATCCCGACGGCGGCGCCCGAGGCATCCCCGAACATCGCCATCTTGCCCTGGTCGGGAACTTCCATGGGCTGCAGGTAGACCTGTCCGCCGTGCTCGGCCGCGGACTTCGCCGCCGCGTCGATGTCGTCCACGCGCAGGTAGGTCGTCCAGGTGTCGGGAGAGCCGGAGGTCCCGTCGTTCTTCATGATCCCGGCGACCATCGCCTCGTCCTTGGACGCGGTGACGTAGCCGCCGTATTTCTCCTGGTCCCCGGTCTCGTAGGTCCAGCCAAAGAGCGCGTTGTAGAACTCCTTGGATTTCTCCGGGTTCGATGTCAGCAGATCGATCCAGCAGGGCGATCCGACGGGCAGCGCGGGCTTGGGCATGACGACTCCAACCAATCAACAGGGGTGCATGAATGTGGATCCACGGGCGATTCTATGCCGGTGCCCGCGCCACATCAATGGTTTCTTCCGAATACCGGTCGGTAGCTCGCGAATTCGCGGTGCGGGGCGCCGGGCCCTGCCGCCGTTGCCCGTAGCGCGGACACCCGACCACAAAGTTACGTCATGGCGTACATAGATCTACGTCATGGCGTAACATGGGATATCCGTTCCCTTCCCACCGTTCGACACCCCCGCACCGCTTAGGACCTCAATGACGAATCCTCAACGCCTCCGTGCCGCGACATCCCGCCTGCGCCGCCGTCTCACTGCGGCCCTCGCCGCGATCGCGCTCACCGCGACGCTAGCCGGCTGCGGCTCCCCCGGAACCGGACCCGCCCGGGGCGCCTCCGATCGCCCGGTCGTGCTGACCACCTTCACCGTGCTGGCCGACATCGCCCAAAACGTCGCCGGCGACAAGCTCGAGGTCCAATCCATCACCAAGGTCGGGGCCGAGATCCACGGCTACGAGCCCACGCCCCAGGACATCGCCAGGGCCTCCAAGGCCCAGCTGATCCTGGACAACGGGCTGAACCTGGAGGCCTGGTTCGGGAAGTTCGTCGCCGAGCTCGACGTGCCGCACGTGGTGCTCAGCGACGGGATCGAGGTCATGGACATCACCGAGGACGCCAACGCCGGAAAGCCCAACCCGCACGCCTGGATGAGCCCGGTGAACGTGCAGCACTACGTGGCCAACATCCGCGACGCCTTCATCGAGCTGGATCCGGAAAACCGCGAACACTACACGGCCAACGCCGGCGCCTACACCGCGCAGCTGCAGGCACTGCAGGACAACCTGGTCGCCGGGCTTTCCGGGTTGAAGGAGAACGAGCGGGCACTGGTGACCTGCGAGGGCGCCTTCTCCTACCTCGCCCGCGACGCCGGGCTGAAGGAAAAATACATCTGGGCCGTGAACGCCGAACAGCAGGCCACCCCGCGGCAGATCGTCTCGGTCATCGAATTCGTCAAGGAGCACCGGGTCCCGGCGGTCTTCTGCGAATCCACGGTCTCCGACGCCCCGATGCAGCAGGTCGTGCAGGGAACCGATGCAGCCTACGGCGGCACGCTGTTCGTCGACTCGCTCTCCGAGGCCGACGGCCCGGTCCCCAGCTACCTGGAAATGATCCGCCACGACTCCGACGTGATCCTTGAAGCACTGAGAGGGGACACCGAATGAGCACCCCGGCCGTGGACGCCACCGGCTTGACGGTGCGCTACGGCGAGGTGCTGGCCCTGGACGGGGCCAGCTTGCAGCTTTATCCCTCGCGCATCTGCGGGCTGGTGGGCATGAACGGATCGGGCAAGTCCACGCTGTTCAAGGTCATCATGGGCCTGCTCAAGCCCGAGGCCGGAACCGTGCGCATCAACGGCGGCACCCCCGCCCGTGCCCGGAAGTCCGCGGCCATCGGATACGTGCCGCAGTCCGAGGACGTGGACTGGTCCTTCCCGGTCTCTGTGCACGACGTGGTGATGATGGGACGCTACGGGCACATGGGATTCACCCGCCGGCCCGCGAAGGCCGACAAGCTGGCCGTCGCCGAGGCCCTGGAACGCGTGGAGTTGGCCGGGCATGCGCACCGGCAGATCGGGCAGCTCTCCGGCGGGCAGAAGAAGCGCGCTTTCGTCGCCCGCGGCATCGCCCAGGGCGCGTCGGTGCTGCTGCTCGACGAGCCCTTCGCCGGGGTCGACAAAAGATCCGAGGCCACCATCACCCGGCTGCTGCGCGAACAGGCCACGGCCGGGGCCGCGATCCTGGTCTCCACCCACGACCTGCACGCCCTGCCGGCGCTGGCCGACGAGGCGGTGCTCCTGATGCGGAAGGTGCTGATGCACGGGGACCCGCACACCGTGCTGCGCCCCGAAAACCTTGCCCTGGCCTTCGGCCTGGACGTCCTGGGACGGAACGAAGAATCATGAACCTGCTGGACCTCGTCATCGAACCCCTGGGCTACGGCTTCATGGTCAACGCCCTGGCCACCGCCGTGACCGCCGCGGCCGTCTGCGCGGTGCTCTCCTGCTGGCTGGTGCTCATCGGCTGGTCGCTGATGGGAGACGCGGTCTCCCACGCGGTGCTGCCGGGCGTCGTGCTGGCCTACGTGCTCGGCGTGCCATTCGCCATCGGCGCGCTGCTCTTCGGGTTCCTGGCCGTGGGCTTGATCGGCGCGGTGCGCGACACCAGCCGGATCAAGGAGGACGCGGCCATCGGCATCGTCTTTTCCACGCTTTTCGCCCTGGGCCTGGTGCTGATCTCGGTCACCCCGTCCGAGACCGACCTGGGACACATCATCTTCGGGAACCTCTTGGGCGTCTCCAAGGCCGAGCTGGTCCAGATCCTGGTCCTCGGGGCGTTGGCCCTGGCGGCGCTGCTGCTGTGGCGCCGGGACTTCACGCTCTTTGCCTTCGATGCGACCCATGCGCACGCCATCGGGTTGAACCCGCGGCTGCTGGGCGCCACGCTGCTGGGGCTGCTGGCGCTGACCAGTGTGGTGGCGCTGCAGGCGGTGGGCGTAATCCTGGTGGTGGCGATGCTGATCATCCCCGGGGCCACCGCGCACCTGCTCACCGATCGCTTCGGGCGGATGCTGCTGATCGCCCCGGCCATCTCGGTCGCCTGCTCGGTCATCGGGCTGTACGCCAGCTACTACCTGGACACCGCCTCGGGCGGCATGATCGTGCTGGTCCAGGGAGCGGTGTTCGCGCTCGTGTACCTCTTCGCCCCCGCCCAGGGGCTGCTGGGGCGCAGGATCTTCGCCTCGGTGCGCCGCCGCCGCGCCCCGGAAGCCGGGACCAGTGCGCCGGAAGGCGCGGGACCCGGGAGCTAGCCCCGCGAGACATGCAGCGCGTCGGCGGCCTGGCGGCCCAGCGTGATGCTGGCCGTGCCGTCGGCGACCAGCAGCTGCACCGCGTCGGAGAAGGGTGCGGCCTCGGCGACGACCAGGCCCACGCCCGGCACGACGCCCTGCGCGCTGAGGTATTGCAGCAGCTCCGGGTCCTCGTCGTTGATGCGTTCCACCACGACCCGGCCCCCGGGCTCCACGGTGCTCAGCAGCACCGCGTCGGGCACCGTGAGCACCCCGTCGACGCTCGGGATCGGGTCCCCGTGCGGGTCTCGGGAGGGGTGGCCCAGGAACGTGTCGAGGCGTTCGACCATGAAGTCGCTCATGGCGTGTTCCAGGTTCTCGGCCTCGTCGTGGACCTGGTCCCAGTCGTACCCCAGGTGCTCGACCAGGAAGGTCTCCAGCAGCCGGTGCCGCCGGACCATGTCCAGGGCGTACTTGCGGCCCAGTTCGGTCAGCTCCACGGCGCCGTAGCGGGCGTGGCTGACCAGGCCCTGGGTGGTCAGCTTGCGCACCGCGTCGGAGACCGAGGAAACCCGCAGCCCCGATTTCTGGGCGATGTCCGTTGCGGTGACCGGGTCGTCGGACCATTCGGACAGGCCCCAGATGACCTTCAGGTAGTTCTGCGTGCTGATGGAAAGTTCCGAAACCGACATGTGTACGAGTCTACAGAGGACACCCGCCCGGCCTTGTGCCGCAAGGGCGTGGGCTCGCCTAGATCCAGCCCTGTTCGCGGGCCAGGTGGGCCGCGGCGATGCGGTTCGCCTCCCCGGTCTTGCCGATGGCACTGGAGAGGTGGTTGCGCACCGTGCCGGCGCTCAGGTGCAGGGACGCGGCGATCTGTGCCACCGGGGCGCCGGACTGCGCACGGGACAGCACCTCGCGCTCGCGCTCGGTCAGCGGGTTGGCCCCGCTCGTCAGCGAGGTCGCGGCCAGGGCGGGGTCAACCACCCGGCCCCCGGCATGCACCCGGCGCACCGCCGCGGCCAGCTCGGAGGACGGGGTGTCCTTGACCAGGAACCCGCTGGCCCCGGCCTCGAACGCGGCCCGCAGGTACCCCGGCCGGTCGAAGGTCGTCACCATCAGCATCCTGCAACCGGGCATGGCCGCCCGCAGCATCCGTGCCGCTTCCAGCCCGTCGGTGCCCGGCATCTGGACATCCAGCAACGCCACGTCCACCCGGTGTTCGACGGCAAGTTTCGCGACCTCGGCTCCGTCACCGGCCTGGGCGACGACCTCGATGTCGGGTTCCAGGTTCAGCAGCGCGGCCAGCGCCCCGCGCACCAGCGCCTGGTCGTCGGCCAGCAGCACCCTGATGGGTGCGGCCGCGGCGGCATCTGCTGCGCTCATTCCCAGCTCACCGCAACCTTGGTGCCGCCGTGGTCCGAGTCCCCGATCTCCAGCCGCGCCCCGGCCAGCCGGGCGCGTTCGCGCATCCCGCGCATGCCGTGCCCCTCGCGGCTTCCTGCCAGCGAGTCGCCGTCGTCCTCGATGCCCAGCCTGCCGGGGGCGATGCGGATCCAGCAGGTGGTGGCGTGGGCGTGGCGCAGCACGTTGGTGGCTGCCTCGCGCAGGATCCAGGACAGCACCGTGGAGTGCGCCGGCTCGAGATCCTGCGCGTTGCCGACGAGCACGGTCTTGATCCGCGCATCGTCCAGCGCGGCGCGCACGGAGGCAAGTTCCTGGGCCAGGGTGGTGCTGCGCTGCCCGTCCAGGGTGGCGCGGATCGAGTCCAGCGCCTCAGCATTCAGCGCGCGGATCTGCCGCAGCTCGGCGCGGGCGGCGTCGACGTCGGAATCCAGCAGCCGTTCGGCGAGTTCGGCCTTCAGCCCGATCGCGGTGAGCGAGTGCCCCAGCACGTCGTGCACGTCCCGGGCCATCCGTTCCTGTTCGGCCAGCAGCGCATAGTCGAGGCGCAGGTCGTCTGCCGCGATGCCGCGCCGGATCAGCGCGGTGTTCACCGCGTTGACGACAACGAGCACCACCAGCAGGCCCAGCAGGAAGACGTAGTCGCCCAGCCCCGCGGGGATGGCGACCGACAGGGCCGCGGCGAGCACCCCGGCGTTGGTGATCCACATGCTGCGCACCGAGAGCAGGTAGGCAGCGAAGCTGATCAGGAACGGGCCGAGGCTGATGGCGTCGGCACCGAGGATCGGAAGGCTGGCGGCGGTGATCGCCAACAGGGCGCCGAAAGGGACCCAGGCGCGTCCGTGGCCGCTCGCGCTGACCCCGAGTTCCGAGCTGTAGGTGAAAAAGCCCCACAGATAGACGGCGGCGAAGGCCGCCACCAGCCCGTACCCGGCGATCTTGGCGGGCATGGGCTGCGTTGACTCGGTGATGGACAGGATCGGGAAGATGAGGAAGACAACCCAGACGGCTGCCAGCAGCCAGCCGAACTTCGACCAGAAGGAACCGGGGTCGCCCACCTCGTCGTTCACCTCCGCGCCCGGGAGCGGCGCACTGCCCAGAGGGCGAACACCGCGAAGAGAAGAGTCCATGCCACAAGGTTAGCGACAAGCATGCCCAGCGAATCGGTTCCGGCCCCCTCGCCCGCGCCGAAGCCCTCGGTCAACGGGTAGCGCACCAGCCCCGCGTAGCCGTACATCGGGGTGAACCGGGCGATGTCCAGCATGGTCCCGCTCAGCGGCATGAAGACGTTTCCGAAGAACGCGAAGAACACCATGCCCCCGCTGGCCACGCCCAGGGCGGTCTCGGACTTGAAGGCCATTCCGATGCCCAGTCCGTACAGGGCGAAGACCCCGGAGCCGAGCACCGCGATGAGGAAACTTGCGGTCCAGATCCACGGTGCGTCGGCGCGGGCGCCGGTTCCCGCCCCGACCGCGAAGACCAGCCCGGCGCAACCGGTGGCCACGATCAGGGCCACGGCCAGCTTGGAGGACACGAACCCGGCGGGCGTCATCCGCGTCAGGGCGATCTGGCGTCCCCAGCCCAACATGGCCTCGGTGGCTGCCGTGCCGGCGATGGAGGTGGTGGCCAGAGCCGCCCCGTAGGCCGCCATCGAGGACATGACGTAGAACTTCACGTTCCCGTTTCCGGCGGGTTCTCCCCCGCCGCCGAACATGTTCCCGAAAAGCAGGTACATCACCACCGGCATCAGCACCGTGAACATCAGGTTCCCGACGTCCCGGGATTGGCGGAAGAGCTCGATGCGGACATAGGTCGGGTTCATGAGTCTTCTCCGGTCAGTGCCATGAATGCCGCCTCGAGGGTCGGCGTGGTGATTTCCAGGTCGGTGGCCGCCAGTTCGTTGAGCAGCATCCGCGCCGCAGCGTCGGACTTGGGGCCGGTCACCGAAACGCGGCGGCCCTCCAGCCGCACCGAGGTGACCTGGTCCAGGGCCCGGAGCGCCGCCACGGCGGGGGCGGTCGGCCTGCCGGCCGGCAGCGTGGCGCCGACCACCCGTCCCCCGGTCATCTCGCGCAGCTGCGCGGTGGGCCCGTCGGCCAGCACCCGCCCGGCCCCGATGAGAACGGTGCGTTCGGCAAAGTCCTGCGCTTCTTCCAGGTAGTGGGTGGCGAACAGGACGGTGCGCCCGGCGACCGCGTCCTGGCGCATGGTGTCCCAGAATGCGCGGCGGGCAGAGACGTCCATCCCGGCGGTGGGTTCGTCCAGGATCAGCAGGCGCGGATCGGGCAGCAGGGCCAGGGCGAACTTGAGCCGCTGTTGCTCGCCCCCGGAGCACTTGGAGACCTTGCGCCTGGCCAGGGAGGTGATGTCGGTGCGTTCCATGACCTCGTCAATTCGCGACTTGGCACCGTGCAGCGCGGCGATGGCGGTGACGGTCTCGCGCACCGTAAGGTCGCGCAGCAGCCCGCCGGTCTGCAGGACCGCCGAGATTTCCCCGGCCTCGACGGCCGCCCGGGGCGGCTTGCAGAACACGGAGATCGTGCCGGAGGTGGGCTGGGTGAGGCCGAGCATCATGTCGATCGTGGTGGTTTTTCCGGCTCCATTGGGGCCCAGGAAGGCCACGATCTCCCCGGTGCCCACGCGCAGGTCGATCCCCGCGACGGCCTCGAGCCGGCCTTCGTTGGTGTGGAAGGACTTGCGCACGTCGCGCAGTTCCAGTGCCGTGGCACCGGGCTGCGGTGCCCGCGGCGATGCCGGTTGCTGTTCGGTCGTGGTTTTCATGCCTCCAGTCTGTCGCCTCGGGCCTGCCCGCAGAAGTCCTATAGATCATGAAATTGCCATGACAGATGTCATGACAGACATTTCCCTCGTGCCGTACTGGCAGGCTCCCGTGTCCGTGGATATCCGCGTCCAGCTGGGCCCTCGACTCGTCGACACAGCGCCTCTCAGATGGTGCTCCGTCCGGTGCCAGACCTCGAAACCCATGGGCGTCACGTCACATTCCACAAATGTGTGACGCTTCACCATGGGCTCAAAACCTCTTCTAGCGTGGGCTGGGCGGCGCCTGCGGAGCGCCGAACGGCTCGATGCATGCGGCGGGGCCGATCGCATTGGGCATGGACACAACAGACAGGCCTGTGATCGACGATCTGCACATAGATCTGGATCACGCCGTTCAGACATACTTCACCGTTGAAGGCACGAAGGAGTGACCCCTTATGACTACAGATTTCAAGCCCCCGTCGGGACCGGCGAACACGCTGGCCAAGACGCTGGGCAACCGCGATGCCCTCGCCCTGGGATTCGGGGCCATGATCGGATTTGGCTGGGTGGTGCTCACCGGTGGCTGGCTCTCCAGCGCCGGAACCATGGGTGCTGTCCTGGCCATGCTTACCGGCGGCGTCATCATGGCCATCGTCGGATTGACCTATGCCGAATTGACCTCGTCAATGCCGAAGGCGGGAGGCGAGCACAACTTCATCCTGCGCGCCCTCGGCCCCCGCCCGTCGTTCATTGGTTCCTGGGCCATCACCGGCGGCTACGTCACCATCGTGGCGTTCGAGGCCGTGGCGCTACCGCGCACCATCGAATACATCGTTCCAGGGCTGAGCCGGATCCCGCTGTGGACCATCGCCGGGTACGAGGTCCACCTCACCTGGGCACTGGTCGGCGTGGTCGCCGGAGCACTGATCACGTTGATCAATATCCTGGGCGTGAAGCAGGCTGGCATCGTGCAGACCTTCACCGTGCTCTTCCTGCTGCTGATCGGAGCGCTGCTGCTCTTCGGCTCCGTCATCGGCGGCAGCTCCGAGAACATGTTCCCGATGTTCAACAATGGGGTCAGCGGCTACTTCGCGGTGCTGATGGTGGTCCCGTTCCTCTTCATCGGCTTCGACGTCATCCCGCAGTCGGCCGAGGAGGTCAACATCCCGCCGCGCCAGGTCGGCAGGCTCGTTGTCATCGCGGTCGTCCTGGCCACCATTTGGTACATCATGGTCGTGCTGACCACCGCCTCGGCCATGCCGGCCAGCGAGCTGGTCAAGACCGACATCGCCACCGCTGATGCCATGGGCGCACTGTTCGACTCCGACATCATGGCCAAGATCCTGATCGCCGGCGGCATCGCCGGCATCCTGACCTCGTGGAACTCGTTGCTGCTCGGCGCCTCGCGCCTGGTCTTCTCGCTGGCCCGTTCCGGCATGCTGCCGGCATGGTTCGGCGCCCTGCACCCGAAGTTCCGCACCCCGCACAACGCGCTTCTGTTCATCGGCGGCATCTCGATGCTTGCACCGTTCTTCGGCGTCGAAATGCTAGGCTGGCTGGTTGACGGCGGCGCACCGAGCATCATCATTGCCTACTTCCTGGTGGCCGTGACGTTCCTGGTGCTGCGCAAGCGCGAACCGCAGATGGATCGCCCGCTGCGCATTGGAGGCAAGGGCAAGGGCGGCATCGCCATCGGCATCGCCGCCACCGTGCTGACCCTGGCGCTGTTCTCCCTGTATATGCCGGGCATGCCCGCCTCGCTGTCGTGGCAGCCGTGGCTGATTTTCTTCGTCTGGTGGGGCATGGGAGCGGTGTTCCTCTTCAAGGTTCCGGGCGGCATCAAGGCCGGCATCGACGCCGAGGAGCAGGTCATGGAGATCGTCAACGCCCGCAAGGCCAATTCCAAGTCCAGGTCCAAGAAGTAACACCCGGGCATCGCACATGCCGTGGGCGGGCACCGGATATCCGATGCCCGCCCACGGCATTTTCGAATGAAGTGCCCCGCGACAGGCCGGAACATTTGCCCCGGAGCCCAGCCACGGCCCAGCGCCCATCACCTACGCTGGGGAGGTGGTCAACTACACCTTCAAGCAATTGCAGTACTTCATCGCCGTGGCCGATGCCGGCACGATCTCCGGTGCCGCGGCCGCCTGCCACATCTCGCAGGCCGCGATGTCCCAGGCCATCGGGGAGCTCGAGCGCATCGTCGGGTCCCAGCTGCTGGTGCGGCACCGGGCCCGCGGCGTAGTGCTGACCGCGGTGGGGACACATTTCCTGCGCGACGCCAAGGAGCTGGTCAGGCACGCCGAGGAGGTCCAGGAGCTCATCGGGGAACGGCAGAGCGGCTTGGTGGGGCCGCTGAACATCGGGATGTATTCGGGGCTTTCGGCCTTCTGGCTGCCGGTGGTCTGCGAGCAATTCACCAAGCCGAACCCGGGCCTGGAGGTGCGCATCACCGAGGGAGACGGTGCCGAGCTGCAGGGGCGCCTGCTCGAGGGCTACCTCGATGCGGTGATCACCCACACCCGGCACCTGCTGCCCCGTGTGCAGCACACCCCGGTGATGAGCGGGCGCCCCTATGTGCTGCTGGCGGCCGGGCACCGGCTCGCGGGCACCGGTTCCGTGCGCCTGGCCGACCTGGCCGAGGAGGACTTCGTGTCCCTGGACATCCCCACGGTGCGCGACAACCAGCTGGTCAACCTGCGCATGTCCGGGCTGGACCCGAAGATCGCCTGGAGCAGCTCGAACTTCGAGGCGGTGCGCGGCATGGTCGCCCGCGGGCTGGGCTACACGGTGCTGGTGCAGCGCCCGCCGGCGGATGTCAGCTACGACGGGCTGCCGCTTGCCGTGCTGGAGATCGAGGGGCAGGTGGGCCACAGCGACATCTGCGTCGCCTACACGGCCGCCGAGCGGCCAAGCCTGCGGCTGCGCGCCTTCATCGAGTTCTGCGAACGGATCGGGGCCGAACGCGAGCGGGGGCCGGAGACGTCCTGAACGGACATTCCCGGCCCCCGCATCGCGGCACAGCTGGCTGGTGCTACATCTCCTCGGCGCCCAGGTCCGCGTCCTTGCCTTCCTTGACGCTGCGCATGGCCAGCGCGGCCACGATGAAGACCCCGGCCCACACGGCCCCGGCGATCCACAGCGAGCCGCCACCGAGCAGCACCAGGCCGGTGACGATCATCGGGGTGAAGCCCGCACCGAGGGTCGACGAGAGCTGGTAGACCAGCGAGGCCCCGGTGTAGCGGATGCGCGTGGGGAACAGCTCGGCGGTGAAGGCACCGAACGGCCCGAAGATGGTGCCCTGGATGACGCCGTTGGCCAGGAAAAGCGCGATCGCGAAGAGCCACAGCTCGCCCAGTTGCAGCATCCACATGATCGGCAGCGCGAGCACGGCTCCGGCGATGATGCCGAACATCATCACCGGGCGGCGGCCCAGCTTGTCCGAGTAGCGGGCGGCAAACCACACCGCCACGATGGTCAGGGTGGCGCCCACGGCCTTGATGTTGAGCACCGCGGTGCGGTCCATGCCGGCTTCCTCCACCACGTAGGAGATGGCCCAGACCGTCATGATTCCCTGCACGGTGTAGGAGCTCATGCCCACCAGCGTGCCCATGAGCACGGACTTCGGGTACTTGGTCAGCACCTGCAGCAGCGGGATCTTCTTCTCCGCGGCCTTGCCCTCCAGGGCCAGGAACAGCGGGGATTCGGTGACCTTCAGGCGGATGACCAGGCCGATGGCAACCAGGCCCAGGCTGGCGATGAAGGGGATGCGCCAGCCCCAGGCCAGGAACTGCTCGGTGGGCAGCGTGGAAACGGCGGAGACGGCAAGGGTAGCCAGCACCGCGCCGGCCGGACCGCCCATGTTTGCGAAGCTGGCGGCGAAGCCGCGGCGTTCCTTGGGTGCGTGTTCCAGTGCCATGAGCATGGCCCCGCCCCATTCCCCGCCCACGGCCAGGCCCTGGATGACGCGCAGGGTGATAAGTGCGATCGGGGCAATGACACCGACCTGTGCGGTGGGCGGCAGCAGGCCGATGATGGTCGAGGCGACGCCCATCATCACCATGGAGGTGATCAGCACGCCCTTGCGGCCCAGTTTGTCTCCGTAGTGCCCGAAGATGATGCCGCCCAGCGGGCGGGCCAGGTAGCCCACCGCGAGCGTGGCGAAGGAGGCGAAGAGCGCCACTGCGGGTGACTGGTTGACGAAGAAGACCTTGTTGAACACCAGCGACGCGGCGGTGGCGTAAAGGATGAAGTCGTAGAACTCGATGGCGCTGCCGATGAAGGAGGAGGCCAGGATCCTTCGCATGTGCGGATCGTTCAACGACGGAACGGCGATCTCTGCCGACTGCCCGGCCGATGTCTTGAGGTGGGTCATGGCGCAACCATCAATTCTGTGTGAGCGCGGCTAAAGGAAATGGTATCGAGGTCATCGGGAACCAGGAAGGTCCCGGAGAAATCCCTGGCGTGGGCGAGCCACGTGGAGACCGGTGTGGTCCCTGGCACCAGGTGGTGCAGGGCCAGGGTGCGGGCCCCGGCACGTTCGGCCAGCTCGATGGCCTGGGCCGCCGAGGTGTGCGAGAGGCGGTGGTGGTCCATCGAGGCGGCAGCGGCCTCGGTGCCGATGCTCCCGTAGCTGCGCTGGACCCAGTCGAAGTCGATGGCCTCGTGCAGCAGCAGGTCGGTGTCGCGGGCCAGCCGCACGAGGTTCTCGCACGGTGCGGTGTCCCCGGAGATTGTCACGGAACCCTCGGCGGTGTCGAAGCGGAAGGCGAAGGCCGGGGCGATCGGCGGGTGTTTGACCAGGGTCGCGGTCACGGTGACCAGCTCGTCCCGGTAGATCTCGAAGGGCTCGAAACCCTCCGGGGTCGGGTTCGCATTGGGGTGGTAGCCGCTTCCGGCGGGGATCGCGATGTCCGAGGCGATGAAGTGGTCCAGCGGGGAAGGACGCAGCGCGTCGATCACCCGGTCGTTCAAGTCGGTTCCATAGGCCTGCATGAGGTGGCTGAACATGTCCGCGGTGCCCGGGGTCGGGTTTTCCGGATACAGCGGGGTCGGCGGGACCTGGGCACGCGAGGAGGCCGGCGGCAGGGCGCCGCGGTCGCCGGGGCCGATGATGTGGACCGGTGCCTGGCCGGGGGTGATGGTGAAGAGCCCGAAGATCGCCAGCGACGCCAGGTCGATGGTGTGGTCGGAGTGCAGGTGCGTCAGGAAGATCCCGCGCAGGTTCGCGGTGCTGAACCCGGCCTTCATGAGCTGGTTTCCCACGCCGGTCCCGGCGTCCACCAGGTACACGGCGTCACCGACGACCACTGCGGTGGCGATGCCTGCACGCTTGCCGGCGTTTTCGCCGGTCCACCAACGCGGGCCGCCGGCCGTGCCCAGGGTTACGACGCGGGGTTTCAGGGAAGTGCCTTGCACGTGTGATGCTCCTTATGCGGAAAGAATGAGATGTCCTTCACACAAGGATGTAGCCTCGCGGCACATACGTAAAACTGTTTTTATCGATTCCAATCCCCGGTTTTGCCTATACTGGGCCGTTTCCTTCCTTCACCCGATGGAGCGGGCCCCCAATTCGGTCAGGCGCACCGCACGCAACCCGTCATAACGGCTGATCCGCGTCAATGCCTCGGTTCCCCACAAATCCTCAAAGTCATCCATCGCGAATGCGGGATCGACGTAGCGCACATCAACCATTCCGAGCGTCGCCGCGTATTCAAGGAGCAAGGCCATCAGGTAACGCCTGTCCACGAATCCCTCGAAATCAACGTGGTCATACCCGAGGCTGCCGTACTGGGGATCTTCGACATACAGCTTGAACGCAGCAAAGTCGTTGCGCGCCACGGTGAAGTGCGAGCCAACGTGGATGGAGGCGTTGAACGCCTGGGTCACCATGGTGAACTCGCTGGTGGAGAGCACTTTCAGGACCTCCGCCGCCATGAACCTGCGGTTCTTCAACCCGGAGAGCGTGTTGGTCCGTTTCTGCCCCTTGATGGCCTCGATCCGGGACAGCTCGTCGATCACCCCGCCGCGGACCCACCGGTCCCACAGTCCCAGCAGCACCTCGTCCGGGTCCTTCTTGAGTGCGGCTCGGCCGCGTGCGGTGAGTTCGAGCTTGGTTCCGGCTGCCAGTCCGCCGGCCTGCAGCAGCAGCGGCCAAGCGAAGGACGCGATGTGCTCATCGGCGTAGAAGTCACCTCCCGGCAAGGCCTCGGCCAGCAGGCGCATGGTTGCGGCCGACGGCTTCTTGGTCGCTGCGCTGCAACGCACCTGGCCGCCCTCCACCAGCATCAACATGGTATGCAGTTGTTCCCGAGCACGCTCCCGGGTCTTCAATTCAATTTCGGCAGTCATGTCATCCACTCTTCCAATGTTCCATGCCCAGGCCTCCGCGTCCACGCAACCGCCCGCTCCCGTGCGTCGATCCGTTGTACTGTGGTGAGCAGTTGCCCCCCGTCAAGAATGCGAGCCGTCGTGCCCAAGAAGAAGAAATCCCCAACCAAGGCCAAACAGGGACACCCGGGCCGCGCCGCGGCAGCCGCGAACATCGTGAGCATCGACGAGTTCCGTGCCCGCAACACCGGTGACGAGGTGGCCGCGGGGTTCATGAAGTGGGTGCGCGCCAACACCGAGCTGCTGCAGCTGGGCGATCCGTTGCCGGTGCTGCGCGCCTTCCTGGAAAACCACGGGGCCTCCGCCCGGACCTCGGTCACCACCGTGCTGGAGCCCTCTGCAACGCAGGTCGCCCTGGGCAAGTACGTCTACGACCACCCGGATGAGGACTTCGACTTCGTCCTGCATGTGGTGGTCGGATACCTGCTCTACCTCGACGATTCCGACCTGTGGAGCGGCAGCGACGAATTGTTCGAAGAGGTGCAGGAAGCCCTGCTCGAAGCCCTGGACGATGACTCCGATGAAGAATTCGACGACCGCGTCTTCGATGTTCCGGCGCTGACCCGGTCCCAGACCCGCGACTCCCTGCTCGCCCTGCCGCTGGCCACGCACCTGCAGGCATTTATCGCGTGGTTCGGGAACAAGCGCGATGTGACCTCCACCGGCCTGCTCACGCGCAAGGACATCCAGGGGGCGGCCGCGGCCCTCGGTGTTGCCGCCCAGGGTGTGGGCAGCCTGCCACAAGGCACCTCCCCCGACCAGGGCGCACCCCTGCAGGTGACCAGTGCCCAGCAGATCCCCCAGCTGGACCTGCTCTGGGACTCCCTGCTCCGCATCGGCCTGGTCGAGGTGGGTTCGCGGCATGCCATCATGAATCATCCCTTGGAATCGCTGGAGGGGACGGCCCGCGAGGACATGCTGATGCACCTTCTTCGGGACGTGGCGCTGAGCCTGTACATGCAGCTCAATGCCACTGCCGCCGCCACGGGGTTTGGCGACGAAGACCCCGAGGACGGGGATGCGAACCTCTTCGACAACATGCTCAGCACGATCCTGCTCGATGCGGGAACCGAGGAGGGGATCGAGTCCGGGCAACTTGCGGAGGCCCTTGCGACGCTTGAACGCGCCGAATTGGACGAAGGCTCCTTGACCGAACTCTCGGTGGACCTGCTGGTTGCCGAAGGCCTGCTCGAGCGCGACACCCACATCCGGGTTCCCGACGTACTCAAGAAGCTCGTCGCCTTCGCCGTGGCGGAACCGTCCGGGCTGGAGATCAACTACGAGGACCCCCGGGACGAGGACCTGGCCTACCTGGGCGCAGCGGACTGACCCGCGGCCCATGCGCACCGCCCGCCTGCCGTATTAGGTATATAGCGAGAGCGGCGCCGTGGTTCCATGCAGGAAGTACGTGCCGACCTCGATCTTCTTGTAATCCACCGGATCGTGCAGCGAGTGCGTGCGCACGTTGCGCCAGAACAGATCCAGCCCCACGTGGTTTCCGGTGGAACTGGAACCGGTGACCTCGAAGATCCTGTTGGCCACCTCGAGGGCCACCTCCGTGGCGACAACCTTGAGCTCGGCGATGGCCACGGCAACGTCCCCGCGCTGCCCGGCATCCAAGGCGCCGGCGCGGCCCACCTCGGTGTCGAAGCGGCGGTTGAGTTTTTCGGCCAACGCCGCCACCGCGGCGGCGCGTGCCTTCAGTTCCCCGACCGTCCGCTGGAACACCGGGTCCTGGGCGTAGGTGTCGGCCGCCGACAGGAACCAGGAGTTTTTGCGCCCGAGCAGGATCTTGCGACCCGCTGCCAAGGCACCCTCGGCGATGCCGAGGTAGAAGTTCCCGAAGGCCAGCTGCAGCCCAGGGGTCAGCAGCGTGGCAATGGGCTCGGGCGTGACCTCCCCCAGCACGTCTTCGGGTGCCACCGCCACGTCGCGGTACCTCACCGAGCCGGAGGCCGAGAGCCGCTGGCCCAGCTGGTCCCAGTCGCCGAGCAGCTCCAGGCCCTCGCGGCCTCGTTCAAGCACGAAGGCCAGGACCTTTCCGTCGTTTTCGCCGCCGGTCACGGCTGCGTTGACGACGATGACGTCACCGACGCTGGAGCCGGTGGAGAAGCGCTTGAGTCCGTTGAGCCGGTAGCCCCCGTCCACCGCCACCAGGGACAGGTCGGGGTCGACCGGGTTCACCGAGTCGCCCCAGAGCCAGCCTTCGGATGCGCTGCGGGCAAACCACTGGCCCTGGTCCGCGGGTGCGGCGTAGAACGCAATGCTGGACTGGTTGGCGTAGTGGTAGGCGAGCAGCTGGGCGATCGATCCGTCAGCCCCGGCGATGATGCGCACCGCGGCGAAGGCCGATTCCCAGTGCCCGCCGGCCCCGCCGAATTCGACCGGCACCAGGAGGTTGAGCAATCCGGATTCGCGCAACAGGTCGACCTCGGTGAAGGGATCCTGGTTGGCGATGTCGCGGGCCAGGGCATCGACGGCCAGGGCGTCTGCAACCGCGCCGGCCACGGACGTCCAGTGCTCCAGTTCGTCGGGTCCGGCATGCCCGGTCCAGGGCGTGCGGGGAAGTGCGGCGGTCTCAAGCTGGGTGGCGCTCATGTGTGCGGCTCCTGAATCTCGTTGGATCAATGACTCGAGACTAGGAACATCGAGGGGTCCGGCGCATCGGTCGCTTCACCGCGGGAAGCAGATCGTCACGAGGCTTCACCGGGAGAGGCGGCATGACCGATCGGCGCCGGACTTGAGTCAATCCGCCGTCATCCGGCGGACATGCGGCGACGCGGTGCGTCATCTGCTGTCACCCGCGCGCTTCACCCCGCAACGTCCCCGACCGGAAACGACGGTGGAAAGTTGTTGCCGGCAGCGCGCCCACGGATCGAACGGACGGCTAGTTGTCCTGGCCCTCGGGAGCCACCGCGGTGACTAATTCCTGGAGCTCCGGGACCCGCGACGCGGACTCGAGTGCCGAGAGCAGGACCGCATCGTGCGTCGGGTGCGCCTCGGCCAAGAGCTTCTCCCCCGCAACCGTGAGCTCGGTGTAAATGCCGCGGCGGTCGTCCGTGCACAGGATGCGGGTCAACAGGGCGCGATCCTCGAGCCGGGTCACCAGGCGGGTGGTGGCACTACTGGACAGGGCGGCGGCGCGGGCCAGCTGGGCCATGCGCATATGCCAACCGTCCTGCCGGCTCAGGGCATCGAGCACGGTGAATTCCACAACGGACAGCCCGTGCTTGGCCTGCAGCGCGCGCTCCAGCTCCCCCTCGATGAGGTTGTGCAGTGCGGCAAGCGTGCGCCAGCCCTGCGCGCGGATCTGTACGGCGTCGTCCTTGATCCCCATATGTGAGTCTCCTCGTGTGTTCGTCCGCTCAGCATAGCACCTTGCGCCGATATAACGCGTGTGCAATCATTGCGTTAGCAGTTAGTTGCATACGCAACGATTGGTGCGAAGAAACCCTTCGCATCTTCTTCCAACCCTCACATACCGAAGGTTCACCATGCCCGTAGCTCTCTATGCCCTCGCCCTCGGCGGCTTTGGAATCGGATTGACGGAATTCGTCATCATGGGCCTCCTGCCCGAGGTTGCCGCGGATTTCGGCGTTACCGAAACCGTCGCCGGCTACCTCATATCCGGATACGCACTCGCCGTGGCCATCGGCGCCATCATCGTCACCGCGGTGCTCAGCCGGCTGGACCGCAAGAAGTCATTGCTGTTCCTGATGCTCCTGTTCATTATCGGAAACTTGCTCAGCGCCACGGGTCCCACCTATGAAATCGTCATGGTCGGCAGGATCGTGGCGGCCCTCTGCCACGGAGCATTCTTCGGAATCGGCTCTGTCGTTGCCGCAGACCTGGTCGCCGCCAACAAGCGGGCCGGCGCCATTTCCTTCATGTTTGCGGGCCTGACCATCGCCAACGTCCTGGGCGTGCCCTTCGGCACCCTGCTGGGCCAGGCCACCGGGTGGCGTTCCACGTTCTGGGCCATTACGGCCATCGGCGTCGTTGCCCTTGTTGGCATCATGCTCCTGGTTCCCGGAAACCTTGCCCGGTCGGGCAACAAGGGAATCTTCGGCGAATTCGACATTTTCCGCAGCCCCCAGGTCTGGCTGTCCATGATCGTGACCATCCTGGGCTACGGCGGCATGTTCGGCGCCTTCACCTACATCGCCTTCACGCTCACCGGCATCAGCGGCTTTGCCGCCAGCTCGGTCCCGTGGCTGTTGGTCCTCTTCGGCCTGGGCCTCTTCGTGGGCAACATCCTCGGCGGCAAGGCCGCCGACCGCAATCTGGCCGCCACCTTGATCACCGTGCTTTCGATTCTCACCGTCGTCCTGGCGGCCTTCGCGCTGACCGCCGGCAACCAGGTCGCCACCATCATCGCGCTGGTGCTCATGGGCGGCATCGGCTTCGCCACCGTCCCTGGCCTGCAAATGCGCATCATGAACCATGCCGCCCACGCACCAACCCTCGCCTCGGGGGCCAACATCGCCGCCTTCAACGTGGGCAACGCACTGGGCGCATGGATCGGCGGCCTCACCATCGCCGCAGGGCTGGGCTACACCTCGCCATTGTGGGCCGGAGCCGCCATCACCGTTGCCGGACTGGCGGTCATGCTCATCGCCACGCGCGTCCGGGGCGGCGAATACGCCAAGTCGCGGACTTCCGCGTCCGTGCCAGTCACCGTCTAAGGCGACAGGCACGCCACCATCAACACCTTTCCCGTCAATCCAAGGAGTTTTCCCATGACCACCTCAACGAACACCATCCCGACCATCACCCTCAACGACGGCACCACCATGCCGCAGCTTGGCTACGGCGTCTTCCAGGTCCCGGATGAGCAGACCACCGAGGCGGTGGCCACGGCTCTTGAAACCGGATACCGCAGCATCGACACCGCAACCATCTACGGCAATGAGTCAGGAGTGGGACGTGCGCTGGCCGAATCCGGCATCCAGCGCGACGAACTCTTCGTGACCACCAAGCTCTGGTTGGCTGACCTGGGGCGGGCGTCTGCGCGTGACGCCTTGTCCGCAAGCCTGGAGAAGCTCGGGCTGGACCACGTGGACCTTTACCTGATCCACTGGCCGGGCACCGACACCGATGCCTACCTCGAGTCCTGGCAAGCCCTGGAGGACTTGCGCGCCGCTGGACTCACCCGGTCCGTTGGCGTCTCGAACTTCCTCCCCGGACAGCTCGAACGCGTCATTGCACTCGGCGGCACGGTTCCGGCTGTAAACCAGGTGGAGCTGCATCCCTTCCTGCAGAACCGTGAAACCGTGGCCGCCAACCGCGCCCACGGGATCGCCACCGAGGCCTGGAGTCCGCTGGCCCAGGGAGCCGTGTTGGGCGATCCGGCCGTGCTGGCCGCGGCGCAGGCACACGGGGTCACCCCAGCCCAGGTGGTGCTGCGCTGGCACCTGCAGCGGGGCAACGTGGTGATCCCGAAGTCCGTCACCGCCTCGCGCATGACCTCGAACCTTGACGTGTTCGAATTCGACCTTGACGTCGGCCAGGTCGCGGCCCTGGACGCACTCGAGCGCGACGGGCGCACCGGGCCGTTCCCAGGCTCCTTCAACGGCTAGGAACCCAGCCCGTGGCGCTCGGTGGCCGCATCCCAGTTCTCGAGGGATGGCCACCGGGCCTTGGGCCGGCTGCCCGCCTTACGGCCGCGACCCAAATGCGCGATACTCAAGACATGGAACCGATCTTGCAGGTGATCCCCGGATGCCCGAATTCCGAATCCGCCAGGGAACTCTTTGCCGCCGCGCTTGAACTCGAGGGCATCGGGGTTCCGGCCTCCGTGCGTGAAATCCGCACGGAACAAGAAGCGGCCCTCCACGATTTCCACGGTTCGCCGAGCTTCGGCCTCAACGGCACCGACCTCTTTGATTCCGGGACGGAACCGGCGGTGTCATGTCGTGTCTACCGCACGCCGACGGGCTTCGCCGGCCAGCCGGACTTGGAGGACCTGCGCCGTGCCATCCGGGCATCGCAGTCCCCTCCCGCGTCCGCTGCCTAACCTATCCATGACGTTCCCCGCGCCACACACAGAAGCCACCCGCATTCACGTTGGGACGCGTGAAGACGGGTGGCTACTTTTCCGGCAATGATCCCGGCGAAACGGTGAAACTAGGCGTCGACGAGATCCTTCTTGTCGTCGCCCTGGTCCTTGGTATCCGGAACCTCGGCGTCCGGGTTCTTGCCGGTCCAGGCGTGGCCCTGTTCGTCATCCAGGTGCGTGGTCTTCTTGTTCTTCAGCGCGAAGATGTAGACCAGCAGCGAAATGCCGATGGCAATCGTGACATAGGTGAAGAACAGATCAATGCGATCGGCCTTCTGCAGTGCGGCGCCAATCAGCGGGACGGTTCCGCCGAAGAGCGAGTTCGCAATGGCGTAGCCCAGGCCCACGCCGAGGGCGCGGATGGAGGCCGGGAACAGTTCCGACTTCACCAGAGCGTTGATCGAGGTGTAACCACCAACGATGACCAGACCGCCCATCATCAGCGCGAAGGCCAATACCGGGTTCTGCGTCTTGGCCAACAGCGACAGCAGCGGCCAGGTGAACAAGACGCCGGTGATGCCGAACCAGAGCAGCAGCGGCTTGCGCCCGACCTTGTCGGAGATGATGCCGTAGACCGGCTGCAGCAGCATGAAGATGAACAGCGCCCAGAAGTTGATGACCGAGGTCTGGGTCTTTTCGATGCCGGAGGTATCGTTCATGAACTTCAGGATGAAGTTGGTGTAGGTGTAGAAGGCCACGGTGCCACCCAGGGTGATGCCGATGCACGTCAGCAACGGCTTCCAGTACTGGGTGAAGAGCAGCTTCATGGTGCCCGGCTGGGCCTCGCCTGCCACGGCAGGCCTCTTGGCCGCTGCAACCTGCTCCGCGGAGAGAGTTTCCTCCATGGAGCGGCGCAGCCACAGCACCACCAGGGCGGCCACGCCGCCGATGGCGAACGGGATGCGCCAGCCCCACGCGCTGAGCGTCTCGTGGCTCATGGTGTTTTGCAGGATCACGAGCACCAGCAAGGCCAGCATCTGGCCGCCGATCAGGGTCACGTACTGGAAGGAGGAGAAGAAACCGCGGCGCTTGGAGGTCGCGGCCTCGGACATGTAGGTGGCGCTGGTGCCGTACTCCCCGCCCACCGAGAAGCCCTGCAACAGGCGCACGAAGACCAGCAGGATCATGGCCCACATGCCGATAGCTTCCTGGGTCGGCAGGATCGCGATGGCGAACGAGCCGGCGCTCATCAGCGTCACCGACAGGGTCAGCGCGGCCTTGCGGCCGTGGCGGTCGGCGTAGCGGCCGAAGAACCAGGCACCCACCGGGCGCATCAAAAACGAGGTGGCAAACACGGCCATGGCCTCGAGGCCGGCCTGCAGCTCGTTGGTCGAGTTGAAGAAGTGCGACTGGAAGTACGCGGCGAACACCGTGTAGACGTAGAGGTCGAACCACTCCACGAGGTTTCCGGCCGAGCCCTTGAGGATGTTGCTCACGGCCTTGCGGGTAGCGGCCGCCTCAACCGGGTCCTTGTCGCGGGCGCCGCGGCGCGGCGCCTTCTTCATGTTGTCCAGGGCGGCTTGGCCCATGGGTGTTCCTCCTCTTGCGTTGGCGGCCCCCACAATGCATCGAGGGCCTCAACCAAGGTAGTCGCGCCACCGGCGGCATCCAACGCGGGAGCCCATTCCTAACGCTTCCTTAGGACTCGTCCGCGGGTCCCGGGGACGGCCCAGTGCGGCCGGGGTTCCCGCGGCACCGACGACGGAACGGCGGGAACCGCGAGGAAATGGTAATCTCCAAGACGGACACGCCACGCACAAGACGGCCGTGAACAGCAACTTTTTTACGACACAATCCGCAAAGCTAAGGAACCGGTCCATGGACGTACTCATCGTTGAGGATGACGACTCCATGGCCGCGGCGCTCACCGCGGCGGTGTCCTCCACCGGGCACGGCGCCGCGCGGGTGGCCCGCGGCACCGACGCGTTGCTGCGCCACCGGGACTTCGACGTGATCCTGCTGGACCTGGGGCTTCCCGACATGGACGGGCTCGAGGTGCTGCGCAAGCTGCGCCAGGTCACCGACGTCCCCATCCTGATCCTCACCGCCCGCGACGACGAACGCTCCGTGGTCCTCGGGCTGCGCTCGGGCGCCGACGACTACCTGATCAAGCCGGTCAAGCTCGTGGAACTGCTCGCCCGCATCGAGGCCGTCACCCGGCGCGCGATGCCCGCCTCCGGGCGCAAGGACTCCCTGATCCGCCTCGGGGACCTGGCACTGGACACGGACCGGCGCGTGGTCCAGGTCAAGGGCACGGAACTTGCGCTGACCCCGACCGAGTTCGACCTGCTGGCCCTGCTGGCGAAGAACGCCGGATCGGTGGTGACCCGCGAACAAATCCTGGACGCGCTGTGGGGGGATGCATTCCTGGCCTCCTCGCGCTCGCTGGATGTCCACCTGACCGGCCTGCGCTCCAAGCTCGCGCTGCCCGGATTCATCGTCAACGTCCGCGGCGTCGGGTACCGGGTCGAAGCCGACCCGCGGTGAAGCTTCGCGTCCTGGGCGTGCTCAGCGTGCTGGCGCTGCTGCTGGTGCTGATCGTCTCCAACGTGATCCTCTCCTCTGCGGGGCGCGAACTGACCTCCGCGCTGCAGATCAACAGGGCCGCCTCGCTGAACCGGATCGCCCAGGTCGCCTTCGATGCGGCGACCGATGGCGACACCACGGTGCTGCAGCGGGACATGGACACCTACTCCGGGCTCTACGAGGAGGGACTGGCGGTGCGCCTGCAATCCGGCACGCTGGTCTCCGGCGGGCTGGACCCCGAGCGGCCCGATGTGCGCGACGCGCTGGCCCGGGCCTCACTGAACCTCTCCGACACCGAGCTGGACCCCGTCACGCCCTTTGGCACCGGCACCGAGGTGATTTCCCGGTCCTTCGGGTCCGCGAGCCAGGTGCTGGGCGAGGCGGTGATGGAGGTGAACCTCGACGCGGCGCGGGCCAAGCTGCGCGCCCGCTGGCTGGCCACCGGCGTCGCCGCCATCGCGCTGGCCACGCTGCTGCTGCTGCTTGCCGGACGGGTCACCGGCTGGGTGCTGCGCCCGGTGCAGCGACTGGGAACGGCGGTGCGCGAGCTCAAGGACACCGGAAAGACCTCCCGGCTCCCGGAGGCCGGTCCCCCGGAGCTGCGCGAGCTTTCCCGTTCCTTTACCGCCATGGCCGCCACGCTCGGGGAGGTCATCGAGTCCCAGCGCCAGCTCATCGCCGACACCTCCCACCACCTGCGCAACCCGGTCGGCGCGCTGCGCCTGCGCGTGGACCTGCTGCTGCTCAAGCTGAAGAACAAGGATGAGCGGGAAGCCGGGGCCGGGGTGCTGGCCGAGCTCGAACGCGTCGAGGAGATCCTGGATTCGGTGCTGCGGCTCGCGGTGGCCGAGCACCGGGTGATCGAGGATTCGGCAGGCACCGCACCCGGCGAGCTGGAGGCCCTGGTCCCCTCCGGGGTCAATGCCTTCGTGGTCTTGGCCGAGGAGGTCGACCGCGCCCGTCCCGCCGCGTTGAAGTCCGGCAACACCATCACCCTGGCCACCGGGCAGGACCCGGGCCTCGAGATCGACTGCAACCGCATCGAGCTGGCCCAGATGCTCGGCGAACTGCTGAACAACGCCATCAAGTACGCCCCGGGCACCGAGATCACCGCAGAGGTCCTCCAGGTGGGCTCGCGGATCATCCTCGAGATCGCCGACGCCGGGCCGGGGCTGGCACCGGCGCAGCTGGCCGCGGCCACCACCCGCTTCTGGCGCGCCCCCGAGCACGCCTCGATCCGCGGCACCGGAATGGGCATGACCATCGTGGACAAGCTCGCGACAGCCAACGGCGGGCACCTGGTCCTGGGCAGCAACAAGCCGCACGGGCTGCGTGCCCGGATCGTGTTCGATGCCGTGGCTCCCGGCCCGGGACGGGAGGATGGCCGATGAGAAACGAACCCCGCTCCCCCGCAACGCTGTCACGCCGCACGCTGCTGCGCGCCGCGTGCGCCACCGCTGCCGCAGGCGTCCTGGCCCCGGCGCTGGCATCCTGCACGACCGGTTCGCACGTTGGCCCCATCGTGGTGGCAGGCGGGGAACCCGGCGGCTTCTACCTGGAATTCGCCACGCTGCTGGCCGATTCCCTTCAACGGCACCGGGTCTCCGAGTCCGCCACGGTGCTGTCCACCGGCGGCAGCCTGGACAACGTGCGCACGCTGCTGCGCGGCGAGGCGACGCTCGCGGTGGCACTGGCCGATGCCGCGTCCTTGGAGGGCGGGCCGCAAAGCCAGAACCCCGGGCAGATCGCGGCGCTGGGCAAGGTGTATGAAAACTACGTCCACGCGGTGGTGCGCAAGGACAGCGGCATCTCCTCCCTGGCCGACCTGGCTGGGCGCACCGTGGCCGTGGGCCGGCCGGGCTCGGGCACCTCGCTGATCACGCCGCGGCTCTTCGAGGTCGCCGGGCTCGTCTCGGCCCCGGCCGCAAGCGCCAAGTCCTCCGGTGCCACCACGGTGCGCAGCCTGGGACTCAACGACGGGATCGCCGCGCTCTCCGCGGGCACGGTCGACGCCTTGTTCTGGTCCGGCGGGGTACCGACCGCGGCCATCGCGAAGGCGCACGCCGAAACCGGGTTCGCGTTGCTGGATCTCTCGGCGCTGCTGCCGGGGCTGCGGGCGAGGTACGGGGCCTTCTACGACAAGGTGCTGGTCCCGGCCGGAAGCTACGCGGGCATGGAGGCGGTGTGGACCGTCGGGGTCGCGAATCTGTTGCTGTGCCGCGCGGACCTCGATGCCGACACCGCCAAGGCCACGGTCAACCTGCTGGTGGGGCACGCCGACGAACTGATCCCGCGCTCCAGCGTCGGGGTGCAGTTCCTCAGCGCCGATTCGCTGATCAACACCGCGGACATCCCGCTGCACCCGGCCGCCGCGGACGCCTACCGGGCGCTGCACGGCTAACCTCCCTGCGACGGCAACGGCTTGGGCCGGCCATATGTGGCGGCTCCGGCCCGACATGTCCCAGGGACGCGAGCGCCGGGGCCCGGAGGTGAACTGGGCCCCGGCTCCTCCGCGTTGCTCCCCGTTCACCCATCGGAAACCTTCAACCGATAGACATTGGTGTACTCACTCCTGCACACTCGCTATTTGTTGGGAAAACCATGTCTAGAACAGGGCGACCATCGCGTCGCTTGACCCGAGCCTCGGCAGCCATTGCCGCGCTTGCACTCGCCGGTTCCACGTTCTACGCCTCGAGCGCAGCCGCGGGAATCGTGCCCGATCCAATCACCCATTCGGCCAAGGGCGCCGGACTCGAACTGTCCGCCGTCGGCTCCTACGAGACCGGCACCTTCGACAAGTCGGCAGCCGAAATCGTCACCTACCACGCCGCCAGCAAGCGCCTCTTTGTGGTCAACGCGCAGGCAGGCGCCGTCGACGTCCTGGATATCGCCGACCCGACGAAGCCCACCAAGCTTTACTCGATCTCCGGTTCCGGCATCGCCAACTCCGTGACGGTGCGCGCCGACGGACTGGGCGCGATCGCCCTGGAGTCTTCCACCAAGACCGCCAAGGGCTCGCTGCTCTTCTTCGATGCCACCGCGGACCAAGCCAAGGTGCTCGGCAGCGTCGAGGTCGGCCCCCTGCCTGACATGGTCTCGATTTCGGCGGACGGCAACTACGCAGTGGTCGCCAACGAAGGCGAACCGGCCGACGACTTCTCCACGGACCCCGAGGGATCGGTCAGCGTCGTCACCCTGCCGGCCAAGCTCGCGTCCCCGGCACAGTCCGCGGCCAGGACCGCGACCTTCCACGAATTCGAGGCGGGCGGCTCCAAGAAGCTGCCGGCCGAGGTGCGCATCTTCGGGAAAACCCCGCACGGGGAAGACAACCCGGTTTCGCGAAACCTGGAACCCGAATACATAGCGATCGACGGCAACACCGCCTACGCGGCCCTGCAGGAAGCCAACGCGATCGCGGAGATCGACCTGCCCACCGCCACCGTCACGGCCATCCGGGCCCTGGGGTTCAAGGACCACTCGCTGCCCGGCAACGGCCTGGATGCCTCCGACAAGGACGGCAAGATCGACATCCGGACCTTCGAGGGGCTCAAGGGCGCCTACATGCCCGACGGCATCAACGCCTACACCACCGCCGGCGGCATCACGTACCTGGTCACCGCCAACGAGGGAGATGCCCGTGAATTCGGCGGCTACGAGGAGGGCACCCGCGTCAAGGACCTGGGCCAGGACGGACTCGCCCCGGTCTGCGAGGACAGCCCCGCCGCGGGCCTCCTGGCGGACACCGACCTTGGCCGGCTGAACGTCACCACCGCCTCCGGGCTGAACGCCGACGGCAGCTGCTACGAGGAACTTGTCGCCTTCGGGTCGCGATCCTTCTCCATCTGGGACACCAACGGCAAGCAGGTCTTCGACTCGGGAGACGACTTCGAGCAGATCACAGCCGAAGCCAACCCCGGATTCTTCAACTCCAACCACTCCGAGTCGAACCTCGAGGGCCGCAGCGAGGACAAGGGTCCCGAGCCCGAGAACCTGGCCATCGGCACCATCGGCGAATCCACCTACGCCTTCATCGGCCTCGAGCGCGTGGGCGGTGTCATGGTCTACGACATCACCAAGCCCACGGATTCCACGTTCGTCACCTACGTCAACAACCGCGACTTCTCCGAATCCGTCGAAGACGGCGGAAACCTCGCTGCGGCCGGAGACCTGGGACCGGAGGGCTTGGCCTTCATCCCGGCCGAGGGCTCGCCCACCGGCGCCCCGATGCTGGCCGTGGGCAACGAGGTCTCGGGGACCACCACGCTGTTCTCCATCACCGGGGATGCCGTGCCCGCACCGGAACCACAGAAGCCGGCAAGCACCAGCATCCAGGTGCTGGGCATCAACGACTTCCACGGCCGCATCGAGGCAAACGGCTCCGAGGCCGGCGCCGCGGTCCTGGGCGGGGCCGTCAAGGAACTGAGCGAAGCGACCCCCAACACGCTCTTCGTCTCGGCGGGCGACAACATCGGCGCCTCGACCTTCACCTCCTTCTCCCAGCAGGACAACCCGGCCATCGATGCGCTCGGCGCGGCGGGCCTGGATGTCTCGGTGGTGGGCAACCACGAATTCGACGCCGGATTCGACGACCTGCTCAACCGCGTGATCCCGCGCTACGCAACCGCCACCGGCGAAAACGGGGCGGATCTCGCACTGGGCGCCAACGTGTACCAGAAGGGCACCAAGACCCCGGCGCTGGGCGAATACGCGATCCGCGAGGTCGACGGCGTGAAGGTCGGATTCATCGGCACCGTCACCGAATCCACCGCGGCCATGGTCTCCCCCAACGGCATCAAGGACATCGAGTTCGGCGACCAGCTCGAGGCAGCCAACCGCGTTGCCGAGCAGCTGACCGACGGCCAGGACGCCAACGGGGAAGCCGACGCAATCGTGCTGCTGACCCACGACGGGTCGGCGGTGGACACCTGCGAGGCCATCGCCACGGAAAAGACCACCTACGGCGAGCTGGTCCGCAAGGCCTCGCCGAAGATCGATGCGATCTTCTCGGGGCACACCCACCAGTCCTACGACTGCTCGTTCCCCGTCGAGGGCTGGGCGGCAGGACTTGAACGCCCCGTCGTCCAGTCCCACCAGTACGGCACGACCCTCGGGGCCCTGGCCCTCGAGGTCGATCCGGAAACCAAGGACGTTCTCTCCCTCGACGCCGAGCTGCTCGCGCTGACCACGACCGACGAGGCCGGGGAAACCACCGCGAACCACGAGGCCCTGGCCTCGGTGGGCAAGATCGTCGAGAAGGCCACCGCCGAGGCGGAGGTCGCCGGAGCCGTCCGGGTCGGCGAAATCAGCGCCGACATCACCCGCGGCGGCACCGAGGGCTCGGACCGCGGCGTCGAATCAAGCCTCGGGAACCTGGTGGCCGACATGCACCTCTGGTCGACCTCCAACGAGTCCTTCGGCGGCGAGAAGGCCGACATCGGGATCATGAACCCCGGCGGCCTGCGCGCCGACCTGCTCTTCGGCAAGGAAGGCACCGTCAGCTACCAGGACGCGACCAGCGTCCAGCCCTTCGGCAACACCCTGATCACCCAGGACCTCACCGGTGCCCAGCTCAAGGACATCCTCGAGGAGCAGTGGCAGCCCGAGGGATCCTCGCGCCCGAAGCTGCACCTGGGCATCTCCGCGGACCTGGCCTACAGCTATGACCCGGATGCCGCACGGGGAGAGCACATCAAGTCCATGACGTTCAAGGGCGAGGAAGTCACCGCGGAGCAGGTCTTCCGCGTGGCGGCCAACTCCTTCCTGGCCGAGGGCGGGGACAACTTCACCACCTTCGCCCAGGGCGCCAACGCCGCCGACAGCGGCCAGATCGACCTGGTCGCCGCCGTGGAGTACTTCAAGGCGCACCCGCTGGTCGACCCCGCCCCGCTGGGCCGCACCGTGGTGGCGGGCACCGAGTGGGCCACGGTCGACCTCGAAGCAGCCACCGTCACGCAGGGCGAAACCCTCAAGGCCGAGGTCACCGGGCTTGCGGAGGGCATGCGGATCTCCGCGGTCCTGCACTCGGACCCGATCGAAGCGCTCGAGATCCCCGCGGCCAACGCCGAGGGCGAAACCGCGTTCGAGATCGCGGTTCCGGCCGACTTCGAGACCGGCGCCCACACGCTGCTGGTCTCGACCGTGGGCCACGAGGACATCGCCGTCGAGGTCGAGGTTGCGGCCGCGACCGCTCCGGGCGAGGAGCCTGCACCGAGCGAAACTCCCGCAGCGGAGGATCAGGAGCCTTCCAAGGCACCTGTCGGACCGCAGGCCAACGACGGCGACGACGAGCCGGAAGCTGCTGCACCCCAGCCGAACGGCGACCTGGCCAACACCGGTGCCACCGTCGGCGTGATCGCCGGTGCCGGCGCACTGCTGGCTGCGGCCGGCGGGTTCTTGCTCTGGCGTCGCCACCGCGCAACGGTGGACAGCGCCGAGTAGGCACGCTCCTCCAGCGCCATTCGTCCCGCGTCCCCGCCATCGGTGGGGGCGCGGGACGATTGCGTTAAGCGGGCGGACCTGCCTGCCCGATCGATGAGTGTGTCCGTGAGGATGAAGGCCAGGGGCAGCCCCGCTGCGATGGGCAGGCCGCGCTTTGGAACACTTCCTAGGTGCGGGACGGGTCCGGCTTTGCGCTCGCGTCCGCGCCGTTCTCGACGGGCTCCGAACCGCCTTCCTTGGCCTCCCTGATCCGTGGATCCCTGGGCACTTCGCCATGCGGCGGGCGGTCGTAGAACTTCTTGTAGCGTTCGTCCTCGTGGTGGTTGTTGCCCATGGTGTGCCTCCCGGAAGGGTTCGGTTACCTCCACAGTTGCACCGGCGTCGCTTCTTGGCAACAGGTTGTTCGCGGGGCTATCGGGTCAGTGGGTGTAGATGATTTCCACTCGCCGGTTTGCCGCAAAGGTCGAGGGCTCCTTGGGGTCCTCGCGCACGGCCGGCACGGTGGCGGCCAGTCCCCTGGCTTTCAGCGTCAGGTCCTTGCGCTCCGCCTTCAGGACGGCTGCAACCGCATTGGCCCGGTCGGTGGAAAGCTTTTTGTTGCCCACCGTGCTCTTGACCGAGTCGGTGTGGCCGTTCACTTCCACCGTTGCACCCTTTGGGATCTTGTTCGCGAGCGCCCTCAGCCGAGCTCCGGCGGCGGAGGGGATCTTGGAACTGTCGGGCGTGAACAAGATGTCGGTGGCCAGGCTGATCGTTGTTTCCCCCGCCGTGGTATCCACCTGTTCGACCGGCTTGACCGAACGGTCGGCGGCCCAGACGCGGATGCTTCCACGGGTGTCCCAGGAGCTCACCGACCTGTCCAGTTGTTCCCTGGTCGGCTCGGGCAGTTCCCGGGGGCTGTCGTAGGATGCCTGGGCCGGGAGGGCCTGCAGTCCGAGGGACGCCGCAAGGAGCACGGCGAGCACTGCCCGCGTGCAAGTGCCGCTCATCGTTGCACCGGCACGTCGGGGAATTCGGCCATTGCATCAAGCACGCGCAAGTCAAAAGATTCATTTTCGTCTTCAGGGGCCGCGTAGACGCCCCACCAAATGACCGGTTCATGGTTGGTCGTCTCGGTGTGCACGCGGTCCGTCGCCCAGGTGTAAACGGATTCGGTCAGCAGCGAATATTCCTTGAGGTTTTCCCGGTCGACCAGCCGCGGATTGAACGTTACGTTTCCGGTCATGTCGTAGACGGAAACGGCCTCGGAATCGCTGACGGACGCGAAGTCCGGAGTGAGCACCAACTTCAGGACCATCGTTTTCCCCTCGACCGCCAGGGACTGGACGCCGAAGGTCACCTTGTCGTCCTTGGAGCCTGGAATCTTGTACTCCTGCTGGGCGATCACCGTCCCGGTATCGACCGACACGACGCGAGCCGGAGCGCCTTCGTCCGCGGCGGCGGCTTCAACCGGTGAATTGGTTTCCGTGGAGACAGGCGCCTGGTTCTGAACGCTGCATCCGGCCAGCAAAGCGGTGGCCAGAAGGCCTGCGGCAACCAGGGAAAAGACGGGTCTCATGACTCTCCAGGTGGTGTATCGGCGAGACGTCGGTTCCCGCCATGGGCTCGGGGATCAACCCTCAATTGTTCCGGATTCCCATGTCAAAGACCATTTAAGACAGCTTGGGTCCAGTCCCTGGATCTTCAACCCGCGGGGATCGCCTGCTTTGGGCATTGCGAGGTGAGGATTCGCTTGATCCCTTCATGCTCGGACTTGGTCATCCATAACCTGTGCTTGGCCTTGACCGCGGTCTGCCGTGCGACGTAGGAACAACGGAACGGCTTGTTCGGCGGCAACCACGTGGCCGCATCCGAATCGCCCTTGGAAGCATTTGACGGACCATCGACAGCCAAGAGGTTCAGTGGGTCATTGGCAAAGGCCACTCGCTGCTCTTCGGTCATCATTTGCGCACCCTTTTGCCAGGCATCGGACAGCGCCACGACGTGGTCGATCTGGACCTTGGTACTGGTCCCCTGCCCGCGTACGAAATCGATGCGTTTTCCGGTGAACGGGTCCGCGAGCACACCGCTGGTGATGACGCAGCCGTTGGTCCCCGGCTTCGCCTCGATCCCTTTCAGGTCACGACGCAGCATGTCGTTGCGGGCATCGCAGCCGTTGCGGTCCGGATCCTTCCAGCCGCTGCCGAACAAGCTGCGTTCGTAACCGGTCTTCGGTGCCCGCCCCTTGATCTGGATGCCCGCAAGTTGGCGCAGCGTCGTGCCGGCCTTGGCTTGGGTGGGGTTTGCACTGCCGGACGGTGGTGCCGGTGCCGCAGAGGCGTCTGCAGGTGCCTGCGATGGCTCGGCCGGCGCCTGGGCCTTTTCGGCCGACGGTTCGGGTTCGGATACGGCAACTGCTGCTGGTGCCTCCGGCGTGGGTGCCTCCGACCAAACCACCAAGGGTTCCGCGGTTGGAGCCTCTGACCAGATAACCGGCGCAGCACCAGCCGGGGTTTCGATGCCCGCTCCCGTGCAAGATACCAACACCAAGCCGAGTGCCAAGGCCATCCCCGAAAGAAGGATGGCAGTTCCGGTCCTGTTGCTGGGTTTCGGGTTCCTCCGCGTTGTGGAACCAGCCGGTGTCGACCCTTCGTCGCTACTCACAGGCGATGCCGTCGCCGTCGCGGTCCAGTTTGCGGCTGTATCCCGGTTCGCCCCTGTAGATCGGGGCAGCCCCGGCATTCCTCACCGCGGTGCAGTTCTGGTAATGGGTGCTGGAGGGACTCTTCCGAACCTCTGCCTCGGCGATCTTCTTTTTGCGGGCCTTTTCTGCGGCCAGGGCTGCCTTGGCCTCAGCTGCTTTCTTGGCCTTTTCGGCTGCCGCCGCTTTCGCCTTCTTGGCGTCGGCCGCTTCCTTGGCCTTCGCCGCTGCCGCCGCTTTCGCCTTCTTGGCGTCGGCCGCTTCCTTGGCCTTCGCCGCTTCCGCAGCTTCCACCTTCTTGGCCTCGGCTGCTTCCTTGGCCTTCGCAGCTGCCGCCGCTTCCGCCGTCTTGGCCTGCTCGGCTTCCTTCGCCTCGGCTGCCGCTGCCTCGTCCAACTTCTTCTGGGTTTCGGCTTCGCGGGCTACCGCAAGGTCGGTCTCGGCACGATCGTGGGTCTCCTGGTCGACCCAGATCAGCGCGCCGGTTGCATCCTCGTCGCAATAATTATTGTCATCGCCCTGGGTCATGACCTGGTGGTCGAATTCGCAGGACTTGCCGATGAAGCTCGCGAGGTCCGCCTGGAGCGTCTCGGCCACCGCTGGTTCTTCGAGCAAGGCCTCCGGGTTGGCAGTCCCCTCGGTGCCGCTCAAGGCACCGCCTGCAATCGTCAGGACCAGCGCCGCGCCAGCGACCCCGGCCCCGAACTTGCGATTCGGGATCCTTGCCCATTTGATGCCGTTGGCCAGCAAGGCCACGATGCCGAGGATCAGGGCGATGATTCCGGCAAAAATCATCAACCCCGGCAGCGCCCCGGCGATACCCAACAGGAGCAGGACCGCAACGGCAAGCCCCAACCAAATCCAACGCACGTTCTTCCGCCGTTTCAACGGCACCGATTCATTGCTCCAGCTCACGATTTCCCCAAACCTTCAACTATTCCAACCAATAGCCAAACCATAGCCACGATTGCGCGGATGGTCATTTCTTACTTCGTGTTGCAGTCCTCCGATTCACCCAAACGTCGGGTGACAGCGATGAATGCGCTGCGGTGCGCACCGATTGTGACCCTCTGGCGGTGATACGCCGAAGGCCGGGACGCGCAAGATGCGTTCCCCGGCCTTCGGTTGGGTTGCCAGGCGTCGTCAGCGGACCACGCGCTCGAATCCGGCGCCGCCGGCACCGGTCCACCGGTACAGCTCCAGGGTTGCGGCTTCCTGCTTGTGCCCGCTGGAATAGTCATCGAAGTCCCGCGCAACGTAGAAGTAGCCGTGGCCCACCGGCTCGATGCCGACATCCGCCTTGAACTCCCAGCCAAAGATGCCGGTGGACTCATCGGGGATGCCGGCCTGGACCAACGACAGCAGCAGCCCGCTCTCATTGCCCGGCTGCCCGTGGAGCGTCCCTTCGCTCGGGGTTGCGGTGCCGTCCACGACGTACAGGGTGCGGTTTGGGTAGCCGGGCTTGGACCCGCGGTAGACCCCGAGGTACCAGTTCTTGCTGGCTTCATCGTAGGCGAGGTTCTGGACACCGAAGTTGGTGTTTCCGGTGTGTACGAAGAACTTTCCGTCCACCTCGGCCGGTCCCGAGGAGTGCGGGTCCTGCTGGGTCAGCGGTCGTTCGAACTTGCCCCAGCGGGAGACGTCGTACTGCAGAATGACCTGGTGGTTGTTGTCCTCGCGCTGGTTGTTCCGGTAGATCCCGTAGGCGACCATCAGTTGTTGCTTGCCGTTGGCGGCGCCGAAGGCCGGCCCGAAGGAAACCCCGTCGATGCCGCTGGAACCATAGCGGTGGTCGGCGGTGTTGGCGGTGTCTCCGTCAAAGATCCCGTTGCCGTCCAGGTCCGCCGTGAAGTCGTCGACAACTTCCTCCAGATAGACGGCGGTGACGATGCCCGAATTCTCCGCGTCCATGCCGATCTCGGTGATCTTCTCGACGTCGAAGATTGCCATGTAGAAGGACTCGGCGGCCTTGTACTCGAGCGAACCGTAGACGCGGCCGTCCTGGGTGTTGAAGTCCAGGTCGCCGAGGTGGCCGGTGAAGCCCTCGACGGTTCCCACGACGTTGCCGTCCAGGTCGGTCTTCACGAGCATGTTGGTGAACGAGTGGTAGACGAAGCCGCCCTTTTCATCGATGGCGATGCCCTGGATGTGCCCGGCGTCCCAGGAGCCGGAGTCGATGCTCGTCGGGTACCGGTCGATGGCCTTTTCCGGTGCCGCGTGCACGGGCGGTCCTTGTGGATCGGGGGTGCCGGCGGCCAGTGCCGCGCTCGGAGCAACGAGCCCGGCGAGCAGGCCGAGAGCCAGGCAGAGTACGGCGGTGATGGGCATGGGCTTTTGCGGCATGTCGTGGATGTCCTTCGGTTCGTTGGAGCAAGTGTGGCCGGGGCGCCCCAACACCCATGTGTTTCCCACCCTGACGCACCAGGCCCAACGCTTCCCCAGCGTTGCGTTAACCGGCGGCAAACTTCAGCCGTCCGTCCCGAAGTGGTTCAGCCCGCGGCCCAGGAATCCGTTTCCGCCCCGGCCCAGCGCAGCACCCGGAGGGCGCGCAGGGTGTTCCAGCGGCTCGGTTCGCCCTCGGGCGCATCGACCTGCAGGTAGACATCCCCGGGCCAGGCAACCCCGGAGGCCCAGCGCCCGTCCGCACCGCGGCGGGACAGCAGCGCCTCGATGGCCGGTTCCAGCCGCGCGTCGACGGTTCCGCCCGCGTCCCGGAAATAGTCCAGGGCGCGCAGCACGTCGTAGAACCAGTACGGCGGGAAGGAGAAGTTCAGGTAGCGCCCGTTGGCCACCTCCCCGGTGGAAAGCCTGCGGTGGAGCGAGCGCTTCAGCAGGTATTCCTCGCCTCGCTTCCGGGCCTCGGCGAGCGCGGCCTGAACCTGGCCCACCGCGCGTTCGTGTTCGAGCAGTCCCTCGAGCACGCAGAGCGTGGTGTCGAAGGAGGCGACCGTGGATGACTCGGGCGCCTCGCAATTCCATCCGCCATCGAGGAGTTGTTCGGCGAGCAGCCGGGCGGTGATCCGTTCGGCGCCTTCGCCGAGCACACCGAAGTAGGCGCCCTGGGAGAGCACGCCGCCGTTGATGCAGGGTTCGACCTCGCCGTTGAAGTAGGGCAGGTTGTCCCAGTACTTCCAGGTGACAGACTTGTGGACCCGATCCACGGCGGTGTGCACGCCGGGAGCTGCGGGGTCGGCACCGAGGCGGCGCAGCAGCGCGAGCGACCAAAACACGGACCGGCGGTCCTGGTCCTCGCCGTATTCGTCGTTGTTCCAATAGCCGCGCGCGTCCTGCAGCGCGAGCACCTGTGCACCGTGCCCCTCCAGCGCGACACGGGCCCGTTCCCGGGCCACCTCCGGCTCGGGCCTGTCCAACAGGTCGCGCATGACCTGCCAGCGGAGCGAGGGATCGGAGTCGAGCAGCCAGGTCGCGATGTCCATTCCCCCATTCTTGCGTGGCGGACTGCCGGGCACCAGTGTCAGGAGAGCACGTCCTTGCTGGCGAACCTGCCGTAGGCCAGGGCACCGAAGACCAGCAGGTACCCGCCCTGCAGCAGTGCGTTCTGCCCGAATTCGGCCCAGCGGATCGGGTCCCGCAGCAGGTCGGCGAAGCCGAGCCAGTGGTGGGTGAACAACCACGGATGCAGCCAGTCAAGCTGCGGCAGCTGGCCCAGGATCTGCGCGGCCACGGCGATCACCGCGATGGCGGCCATGGCGCCGACGGGCACGTCGGTCAGCGTGGAGATGAATAGGCCCACGGCGGCCAGGCCGATCAACGACACCGCCACATACAGCGCGATCAAGCCCACGCGAAGCAGCGCCGCCGGCGCGGAGACGGTGGTCCCGGACAGCAGCGTCACGGGCCCCACGGGAAAAAGCAAGGACCCGATGCCCAGCCCGCACGCCGCGACCATGACGGTGGCCGAGAGGCAGAAGAGCGCCGCCACGGTGAACTTGACCAGCAGCAGGCGCGGGCGCGAAACCGGCGCGGTGAGCAGGTAGCGCAGCGTGCCGCTCCCGGCTTCCCCGGCAATGGTGTCCCCGGCAACCACGGCCACGGTCAGCGGCAGGAAGAGCGGGATGCACACCAGGAGCCCGGTGATGGCGACGAAAAACCCGTTCCCGGCCACCCGGTCCAGGAATGCTGGGCCGCGCCCGGTGGGCGGTCCCGAGGTCAGGCGCACCGCGACGGCGATGAGCACCGGCACCGCGCCCAGGGCCAGCAGCATCGCCCAGGTGCGGCGCCGCCGATACAGCAGGACGACTTCGTTGGCCAGCAATCCCCTATTGGACAAGGTCGAACCCCTCCCCGGTCAGCGCCACGAAGCGTTCCTCCAGGCTTGCCGGCTGGACCGTAAATCCGCGCACGCGCACCCCGGCCGCCACGAGCCCCTCGACCAGGTGCTCGGGTTCCGGGGCCTCCGGGCCCAGGACCGCACCCACGATCCCGTCCTCCCCGCCGGGCACCGGCTCAACCTGGGGATCCAGGCCCAGCCGGGACAGCACCGCCATGGCCACGCCCGTGTCCGGAGTTGCCACCTTCACCCCGCGCCGGCCCTGGGCACGCAACTGCTCCAGCGTTCCCTGGGCCACGAGGTTCCCCACGCTCATCACCGCCACGTGGCTGCAGATCTGTTCGATCTCGGAGAGCAGGTGGCTGGAGACGAACACCGTGGTCCCCTCCGTGGCCAGTGCGCTGATCAGGTGCCTGACCTCGCGGGTTCCCTGCGGGTCCAGGCCGTTGGTCGGCTCGTCGAGCACCAGCAGCTCGCGTTCGCGCAGCAACGCGTTGGCGATCCCCAGCCGCTGCTTCATGCCCAGCGAGTAGGCGTGCACCGGAAGCTTCGCGGCCTTGCCGAGCCCGACCTTTTCCAGTGCCGCATCCACGCGGCGGGTCCGGGTGGAGCGGTCGGCGGTGGCATCGGCGCAATCGAGGCGGGTGAGGTTGGCCCTTCCGCTGAGGAAAAGGTGGAAGGCCGGGCCTTCGACCAGGGCGCCGACCCTCGGCAGCACCTCGCCTGCCGCTGCTGGCATGGGTTGGGAGAGCAGGGAGATGGTTCCGCTGCTGGGGGTTGCCAGGCCCAGCAGCATGCGGATGGTGGTGGTCTTGCCGGAGCCGTTGGGTCCCAGGAATCCGAAGACCGAGCCGCGCGGCACGGCCAAATCGAGGTTGTTGACCGCGCGGCGTTTCCCGAAGCTCTTGCCCAGCCCCGCGGTCTGGATGGCGAGGTCGCCGGACTCCGGCACCCCGGTCACTTTCCGTTGGCCACGGCCTGCAGCCGGGCCAGAGAGACCAGGCCAAGGACCATGCGCCCGTCGTCGGTGAGCAAGACGTTGAGCAGCGAGGTGTGCAGCAGCTTGCCGCCCTCCACCGGGGTTGCCAGCTGGTTCAGCATCGCGTTCCCGGCCACCTCCTTGGGGACGTCCTTGGCCGGGACCACCACCACGGTGTCCCAACCGGTGCCCCTGATGGAATCGGGGCGTTGCATTGCTTTCTTGTGGCCGGGCTTGTCGGTATCGAATCGGTGCCCCGGTTGCTTGCCAGGCTTGGCATTGCCGGGCTTGTGGCCCAACTTTTTGCCGGGATTGGCGGCATCGGGATGGTGTCCGGGCTTGTCCTTCAGTGCCCGCGGCGGGACCTTGTGTTCGTTCACCTTGGCCCCCGCCGGCGGGGTGAACTCAAAGAGGTTGGCTGCGGGAGTGCCCGGGGTGAAGCTTGTGAATCCCACGGAAACCGCGGGGTTCGTTTGTCCCACGGCGTCCACCACGACCTGCAGCGGTGCCCCGGTGGCCGCATCGACCCCGATGCTCACCTTCGCAACCAGGGAGTCGTCGCTGCGCGGGACCAATTCGAGGGTGTAGGCATCGCGGTCGGCAATCCGGGGCCCGTCGGCCACG
Source organism: Arthrobacter sp. C2 (assembly GCA_024207135.1). Lineage (GTDB taxonomy): Bacteria > Actinomycetota > Actinomycetes > Actinomycetales > Micrococcaceae > Paeniglutamicibacter. The sequence goes on from CP042428.1 coordinate 2,443,261, forward strand.
CTCATGTCGGTGTTTTGACCCATGGCTTCCAGGATCTTGTCTGCCATGGCTCCGGGTGTCGGCGGCATCGTCGAATGCTTCGAGGAGGCCTTCTTGGGGAAGCCGGGAACCACGATGTGGTCCGCGGTGTTGCTGGAGGAGTCGTAATGCCACAGCGAGGAACCATTGCGGATGAAATTCTGTTCATCCATGCCGTCAAGCACCTGGATCCGTGCCTTGTCGGGTCCGTCGACGTAGACCTGGGCCTCGTGGGTGCCGGAGAGTGCCGCGAGCATGTCCAACAGGTGCGCTTCGGGGGGAGCCGAGGTTGAATCGGGCGACGCGGAAGCACCGGGGCCAGGGCTCGCGTCCGGGGTTGCCATCGTGCCGTTGCTTCCCAGATCCGGCAGCCGGGGAATTCCGAGGTCCAGGGTTGCACTCGTGCTTCCGGAGAAGTCGGTGACCTTGGAATCGACAATCATCTGCAGGACCTGCTGCGGCGTCTTGGGCTCGAGCTGCACCTGCGCGTCGGCGGCGATCGAGGCCCCGATGGCGAAGGCCGCAATGACTGCGGGCGCCAGCACGGCAGGTATCCATTTCTTGAGCACAGCGGGTTTCATGATCTGCGATCCGGTTGAAGCGGCCTGGTATCTCCACGGTACGCCGCAGCCGCGGGCTTGGCGATGGCCCACGGCCTGCCTCGACATTCAAACACGCTGTGTTCTGGCCCGGAAGCGGGCGGGGCGTGCTGTTGCCGGCCCCGCCCGCCCGCGGACTCGTCTATTCGGCGAGCAAAGCGTCGATCTGTCCCATGGCCAGGCCCATGCCTTCTTCCATGCCCATCTTGACCATTTCTTCGAGCTGCTCGGCGCTCTCGAACGAAGAAACCGTAGTCATCCTGGTGGTCCCGCCGTTTTGCTCAAGGGTCACCACGCAGCGGGTGCTGCCGAGGAATCCACTGGGCTCCCCGTCGTCCCCGGCGAACCCGTCCTCGAATTCAAAGCCGCTGGGGCCATCGACCGCGATGATCTTCCACCAGCCACGCGCCTTTTCCCCGTCGGGCCCGGTCATGTAGTACCGGGATTCCCCGCCGACAAACATCTCGTGGCGCACGAACGTGGCCGGCCAGGTGGGAGGGCCCCACCACCGTTCGAGTTGGCGCGGGTCCTCCCAGATTTGCCAAACCCGATCGATGTCGGCGGCAAATTCCGCGACGAAGGTCAGCGTGAGGTTTTCCGTATTCTTCTGGGTGCTGATGACACTCATGGTTCCGTTCCTTCGGGTTGGTTGGAGAGTATCTCCCCAATGCGGTTTGCCCGCTCGCGCCAGATGTCTTCGTAGGCTTCCAGCAGCCGCGCTGCACGGCGCAGTGATTCGGGATTTGCCTGCACGATTTGCTCCCGCCCGCGTCGTTGCTTGGCAACCAGCGAGGCCCGCTCGAGCACGGCCACGTGCTTTTGCACGGCCGCGAAGCTCATCACATAGCGCTTCGCCAGTTCGGAGACCGATTGTTCCCGGAGCATTGCTTGCTTGATGATGTCGCGCCGGGTTGCATCCGCCATGGCATGGAAAATGCGGTCGATCTCGGTTTCGCTCAGTTCATGTACAACCATTTGGTTGTAGGTTACTCCGCCTGGATACGCGATGCAATGGGTTGTGCCGCACGACCTTCAAGCCCCCCCGAACACCCCCACCTGCGCCGCTTCACTGGACAAACCCCGAAGTCAGCTTGCCGTGACCCTACGGCCGCGTCACCGAATCTTGTCCGATTTCCCCGGCCGGCTCCATTGGCAAGCAGTGCATGGATTTCCAATGGAACGCCCCGGAGGAAAACTTCCGGATTTTTCGGCCGCCCTGCGCTCCAAAATGTCCCAGGCCTGTGTTCTACTGACACTACGGTCATATGGCCGAAGCACTACCGCCTTGGGGGCGGGGAATGGCAGAGGGGAAATGCCTAACCAATACGAGATCCTTGAAGAAACCATGCTGCTGGACAGGCCGACACACACGGCAAGCCGGGCCGAGAAGGACTTGATGTTGCGCGAGTTGAGGATTCTGGGCAGCAACGACCCGGATGAAGTACTCAGCAACGTCAGCCAGATCCTCCGGCGCCCGTTCCAATCGCTGGACTCCATCCGTTCCTGCGATGCCCATAGGGTGATTGGGCATTGCCAGCGGGTGCGCCACCGGCAGTACTAGCGCAGACCCCTGCGGCCCGCCCCGGATTCGGGACGGGCAGCAGGCAAGCGGTTGCGGATCGGCGTTAGGCCTTGGCGATCGCTTCCTTCAGTGCGGCGAGGATCAGTGCGACCGAGGTCGGGTTGGCGTTCGGGCCCATGAGCCCGATGCGCCATACGGTGCTGGCGTATTTGCCCACGCCGCCGCCGATCTCGATGTTGAATCGCTCCAGCAGGTAGTTACGGACCTTGGCCGAGTCCACCCCCTCCGGGACATACACGGTGGTCAGCTGCGGAAGGCGGTGGCCCTCGGCGGCGAAGAGCGTCAGGCCCATCTCCTCAAGCCCGTCCTGCAATGCCTGGCCGGCGGCCTGGTGGCGGGCGGTGACAGCTTCAATGCCTTCGGCCAGGATCCGGTCGATGCCGGCCTCAAGCGAGGCCACCATGCCCACCGGCGCGGTGTGGTGGTAGGTGCGCCCGCCGCCGGCACCTCCGGTGGCGTATCCGCCGAGCAAGCCAAGGTCGAGGTACCAGGACTGCGGCCTTTGCACGCGGCGTTCGAACGCACGCTCGGAAATGGTGAATGGGGCCAGTCCCGGGGCCACCCCGATGCACTTCTGCGTTCCGGCCTAGGCGACATCCACGCCCCATTCGTCCACCTTCACCGGCATCCCGCCGATCGAGGTGACGGCATCCATGATCAACAGTGCGTCGCCCTTGATGGCGCCAAGCGCGGCCATGTCGGAGATGACACCGGTGCTGGTTTCCGCGTGCACGGCGGCAATGACCGTTGGATTCGGGTGCGCATCGGCGACCCGCTGCGCGTCGACCGGGGTGCCATACTCGTGGTCCACGCGGACCACTTCCGCCCCGGCGCGCGAAGCGACCTCGCACATGCGCTCGCCAAACAGGCCGTTGACGGCGATGACCGCAACGTCGCCGGCCTTCACGGTGTTCACGAACGAGGCCTCCATGCCGGCCGAACCGGTGGCGCTGATTGGCAGGGTGCGGGAATTCTCGGTTCCCCACAAGGTGCGCAACCCGTCGCAGGTGCGGTCCATGCGGGCAATGAATGCCGGATCAAGGTGGCCCAGCAGCGGCAGGCCAAGCGCCGCGGTGGCTTCCGGGTAGGGGTTGCACGGGCCCGGCCCGAAAAGGTGGCGAACTGGAACGATCTGGGTCATTTGATCTCTCTCTTCTCACTGCAATCGCTGGATACCTCGAAGCCAGCCTATGCCGGAAGGTCCCTGCCCGGGCGCATGTGAAGCCTTGGACCAACGAAACCAAAGCCCCTGTCGTCCAATCGTCCAAACAACCGGGAGGACCCCTTCACAAACCTGCCTCCGACATGTGCACCAGGTGTTCATCGCGCATCAACCAAGCGTTCCCCGGGCAGCAGCCGGGGTGCGACAGATTAAGGAATGTTTCACCATCCAAAAGAAATGGTTGACACGTCAATCATCCTGTGGCATATTTAGATGCATACACATGCAATCCGGTCAGCTGCACCGGCTTCCGAGAGAAGGAATTTCCCCATGAGCTTTGAAATCATCCCCGGCACCTGGAACCTCGACACCTCGCACACCGAGGTTGGCTTCACGGTCCGCCACGCAGGCATCTCCAAGGTCCGCGGCGCATTCACCGACGTCACCGGCACCCTGACCGTGGGCGATTCGATCGATTCCTCCAAGGTCGAAGCAATCGTCAAGACCGAGTCCTTCGACTCGAACGACAACAACCGCGATGCCCACGTCAAGGGCGCGGACTTCTTCAACGTTGAGCAGTTTCCGGAAATGACCTTCGTGTCCACCGGCGTTGCAGGCTCCCCGGAAGAGTTCGAACTGCGCGGCGAACTGACCATCAAGGAAACCACCAAGCCGGTCAGCTTCAAGGTCGAGTTCGGCGGAGTGGCCGTTGACCCGTTCGGTGCCACCCGCGCAGGATTCTCCGCCACCACGCAGATCTCCCGCAAGGAATTCGGCATCACCTGGAACGCCGCCCTCGAGGCCGGCGGCGTGTTGGTTGGCGACAAGGTCACCATCAACATCGATTCCGCATTCGTGCTCGCTTCGCAGAACTAAGCTTCTTCTGCCTTCGTGTGGTGCCGTCCGCAGTTGCGGGCGGCACCACACGCATTTAACCTCCGCATGCGGAAGCGCCTTGAGCACCGCATACCTCTTGCCCTACCGGTTTGCCGGGCGGTACACCGCAATGATGACACCGGTCGTGGTATCCAGCGTTTCGACCCGTTCGAGGTCGGTGGCCGGCAAACCCCGGTCAAAGAAGCGGCCACCGTTCCCCCGGATCAGCGGATGGATCGGCAAGGTGTACTCGGCGACCAGTCCCTCGGCGATCAGGGAACGCAAGAGATTACCGCTGCCCATCACCAGCAGGTCCGGGCCAACCTGGCTCTTGAGCTCCGCGACGCCGTCCGCGGCATCGGGCGGCAGGAGCACGGAGTTCGCCCAGGGCCACGGCTCGGCCAGCGTCCGGGAAGCGACATGCATGGTCAGGTTGTTCAACACCGCCAGCTTGCGCTTGGCCGGCACCTTCCTTCGTCGGCTCCCGGTGCGGACCGGTGCCGGTTTCCCGGACAGAGGACGGTGAACCAGGGGTCTCCGGCATCCCGGAGTTCGAGGCCACCCCCGCGGCGGCCAAGGGAACGCGACCGGGAAACCACGGCACGGGCTTGCTCCGGAGTCGGTGGCGGTGCAACGGACGGACATAACTTTTCGGCTCCTGACCTCCGCTTGCGCCCGCGGGGTGTTGTACGTTGGGATCAGTCATGCGTTTAACGAGCAGGTCCGGTTTTGGAGGCACCAATGGGTTCATGGAACAAGACGCCCCCGGACCGCTCTGCCCATCGGCGCCCGGGGAACGACCTGGACCTGTACGACGCCAAGATCGTGACCAAGGTGTCCGGGCGCACCGCGCTGACCCGCAAGCGCCTGGCCAACGGCCGCGAGACCAGGGCCTTCCTTGACGCGGCGCTGGACCTCACCACGGAATTGTTCACGCCCGGCCTGTCCGAGCAGCTCCTGGACGCCGACGAGGAAGACGCGCGCCCGGTGATGTCCTACCTCTCGCGCCGCAAGGTCCTGGCCAAGGCACGAAGCAACTGCGGCGAGAACTTCCCGCTGAGCGAAAACATGATGCGCCACCGCTGGAGCTCGCACGGGGATTTCCTGGCGGATTTCATTTCCTACGCGCTGGCGGACAAGCACTGGAGCCTGCAGGTGGCACTCTCGCACCATGCCAAGGACTTGCTCACCAGCGACGACGACTTTTCCCGCGCCGTGCACCGGGTGGCCTACGAGGACCTCAAGCTGATCATGGAACTTCCGGCCTACCGTTTCCAGTTGCTGGCGGTGGCCACGGCCCAGTCCGACTCCGCGTCCGCAGTGGCCCTGAACCGCATGTACAAGAATCTCTCGCAGGTGTGGATGACCCTCTACACCCAGGTCTTTGAGCACTACGGATTCAGGTTCAGGCCCGGGATTGGCATGCAGGAGTTCAACATCCTGCTGCAGGCCATGGCCGAGGGCCTGGGTCTTCGGCTGCTTTCCGAGGTGGACGAGCCGGTGCTCGACCACGAGACGAAGACATCCCTGCTGGGCACCGCGGCGCTGGCACTGTTCATGGCACTCGTGGATCCCGGCGACGGCCTGTCCCTGGAACGGGCCGCCGAACTCGGGATACACCAGCGGCGCTCAACCTGACCGTCGGACCAGGGTTCCCCGGCGTCCGGGAACGCTGGTGAAGATTGATGGGGGCGGGAGCCGGCCACCCCCAAGTGGCCAGGCGCTCCCGCCCCGGCTGTGCCATTGACGCATGCGCCGCAACACAGGTGGTTCCTGATCCAGCGGGCATCCGCTACTCCCCGATTGGACACGCCAAGCCGAATTCCACGATGGGTTCGGCCTTCCCCCGGATGCGTACGCGCCGTCGGTGGAATGCTTTGCCCCATGAATGGGAACCACAACCTCAATCCAAGCAAAGAGCCGGCCGGGGTTCTACACGCATCTGGGCCAACCCACGCGGGGGCACCCAGCCGGGTCCCGCGGCGGGACGTGGCCGCGCCGCCGCAGGTCCGCTACTTCTGCGCCAGCAGGCGTGCCACGCGCGGCTTGACCTCGGTGGCCAGCAGCGTGATCGATTCGAGCAGCTGTTCCTGCGGGATGCCGCCGATGTCCATCTGCAGGAAGTGGCGCATGTGGCCCAGGTGTCCGTGCAGGTGGGCGATGCGCTCGGCGACCTCGTCCGGGGAGCCGACGTAGTAGGCACCCGGGGCGTCGGCCTGCGCCAGGTAGGCCCGCTTGTCCGGTGCCGGCCAGCCGCGCAGCCGGCCCATTTCCACGTTGAGGTTGTGCCAGCCCGGGTAGAAGCGCTCCAGCGCTTCCTTCTTGGTCGGCGCCACGAAGCCCAGCGCTCCGACTGAGACCTTCAGGGTTTCGGGAGCGTGGCCCGCGGCGGCGCCGGAGCGGCGGTAGAGCTCGGCCAGCGGGGCAAAGCGGTGCGGTGCCCCGCCGATGATGCCGTAGGACACCGGCAGGCCCAGCTGGCCGGCACGGGCCGAGGAGCTGGCGTTGCCGCCGGTGGCCAGCCAGATCGGCAGCTTGCCGGAGGCCGGGCGCGGCACCACGGCCAGGTCCTCGAGCGCGGGGCGCACGGTGCCGGACCAGGTGACGTTCTCGCTGGTCGCGTTGTTGATGGTCATGAGCAGGTCGAGCTTTTCGGCGTAGAGCTCGTCGTATTCCTCCAGGCTGTGACCGAAGAGCGGGAAGGTTTCCACGGAGGAGCCGCGCCCGGCGGTGATTTCCACCCGACCCCCGCCGGAAATTGCGTCGGCAATGGCGAATTGCTGGAAGATGCGCACCGGGTCGTCGGTGCCGATGATGCTTGCGGCACTGCCCAGGGTGATCTGCCCGGTGGCTGCCGCCGCGGCGGCGATCATGGCACCGGGCGAGGAGGCGGGCATCGTTGCGGTGTGGTGCTCGCCGACCCCGAAGTAGTCCAGGCCCTGCGCGTCGGCGTGTTTGATGGCTTCGAAGAGGTTCGCGATGGCCTCGGTCGTGGAACGCAGGGATCCGTCGGAATTGCGTTGGGTGTCGCCAAAGCTGTAGGCACCGATTTCCATGTGGGTTCGTCTCTTTCGTTGAAGGTTTCGGGAAGCGTGTCAGGCGGCGACGAGGCTGGTGTGCAGCTTCACCGATAGTTCATCGGCGTTGAAGCGGCCGTTGAAGACATCCGTGCCCGGCTCGAAGGCCCTGCCGGATGCAAGATCCCCGGCGTCCACGGAGTCGAAGCCGAGCGCGTCGATGAAGGCGGAAACCTGTTCCTTGGCCGCCGCGTCGTTGGAGGCAATGGCCAGGGCTCGGCGGTCGGCGGTGCCGGGCGCCGCGGAGTCTGGTTCCATCTCGTGGTAACCGATGTGGTTGAAGGACTTTACGACCCGCGAGGCCGACAAATGTGCGGCGACGACCTCGGATGAGGAACGGTCGTCGGCCTCGAAGTCGGCAATGTCTCCGTCGGTGACGGACCAGTAGTTCATGGCGTCAACCACGACCCGGCCGGCGAGCGCGTCGGCGTTGACGGACTTGTACTTGTGCAGCGGAACGGCCACAACCACCAGGTCGGATCCGGCGGCCTCGGCCGCATCGACGGCCTCGGCGCCCGGGGTCACGATCTCGATAATCAAGGCGTTCTCGGCCGCCGGCTTGGAGGTGGCGATCTTCACGCGGTACCCGGCGGCGACGGCCAGGCGTGCGATGGCCGTTCCCACGCGGCCCGCACCCAGGATGCCGATGGTGCCGCGGGAGGCGGTGAGCTCTTGTTCGCCGATGTCCATGTGTCCTACTCTCCGAAATATATGCTGTTACACAGACTATATTCCGAACAGATCATCTGTGCAACTCCACATATTCGGGTATGATGGGTGCCATGGCTACCACTGCACACGCACCCCTTTCACTGGACAAGCCTTTGCCGGGATTCATCCCAGGCGATCTCGCGTGGCACCTCGGCATGATCCTGCGTGGCCACCAGACCCACTTTGCGCAGGCCGTGGAGGAAATGCCCTGCTCGGTGCGCGGATACCAGATGCTCTCCACCGTCGTCCACCACGATCCGGCCAACCAGCAGGCCCTGGGCGCGCACCTGGGCATCGACCGCACGGTGCTGACCTACCTCATTGACGATCTGGTCGAGGCCGGGCTCGTCGAACGCGTGCCCGCGCCCACGGACCGCCGGGCCCGGAAAATCGTTGCCACCCGGCAGGGAACAGAGCTGCTGACCCGGCTCGAATCGCGCGTCGCCGCCGCAGAGCAGACCCTGCTTGCCGGACTCGATGCCGCGGAGAGCACGCAGCTCGCGGGCCTGGTCTCCAAGCTCTCCATGGCCATTCATCGCGCGCAGCCGGGCGCGAATCCCTGCGAGGCCATGGACCACCTCGGGTAGTCCCCCTGGGCACAGCCGGCTGCCACACCCATGGCTCCGGTCACGATGGACGTTCCACGAGGCACCAACGCCATAGACTCGTTCCATGAACGCAGGCGACATTACATTCCACACCCGCAAATGGGTCCGCCCCGAAGACCTCAACGCCAATGGCACGCTCTTCGGAGGAAGCCTGCTGCGCTGGATTGACGAGGAAGCGGCGATCTACGCCATCGTCCAGCTGGGCAACGGCTTTGCCGTCACCAAATACATGTCTGAGATCAACTTTGTCTCCTCCGCGCAGCAGGGCGACCTCATCGAGATGGGCCTGACCGCCACCCACTTCGGGCGCACCTCGCTGACCATGCGTGCCGAGGTCCGCAACATGATCACCCGCCAGTCCATCCTGACCATCGAGAAGATCGTGTTCGTGAACATGGGCCCGGACGGAATCCCCGCTCCGCACGGCTACTCGGAGATCACCTATGATCGCGACCGCATCCCCGGCGAGCACCTGAAGATCAAGCAGTCCGACGAAAGCTAGCCTTCCCCTGGCGGGGTCGCTATCCGTCCATCAGGAAGTGCCAGCCGAACCACCAGCAGAACAGCACCAACGTCAGCCGGGCGGCCCGGTTCTCCCACAGCATCCCCGTGATTCCCGAGAGCGGAACCCAGGAATCGGGCCACCGCCGCGGCAGCAGGAAGAGCACAAGGCCCAGCACCGGAACAAGCAGGTAGCCGGTGATCGCGATGCCGCGGGTCATGGCTCGCCCACCGTTTCCTTGCCGCGGCGCGCACGCAGCACCAGCGCACAGGCAACCATCCAGGTCACCGTCGCCAGCCAGCGGGTGAACGGCTGCTGGAAGGACGGCTCCACCAAGTCGGTCAGCGGCGGATACGTCCTGGCCCCCTGCGGGTGGTAGTGGTCGCTGAAGAACATTCCCAGCTCCCAGGCGCACAGGTACAGGACGAGAAGCGACCAGGCCAGGGAAGTCCGTCGCACCGCCTTTCGGCGGGCGTGGTCCGGCGTCAATCGGCGGGCCGACTGCCGCCACCCCAGTAACACCATCAACGCACCAAGTGCCAGCAGCACGGTCGCCAGCCCGTCACCCAGCGGCAACATGGCCAAGGCCGTGCCCAGCACCACCACGGCCATCCACAGCCATGGACCGGTCGCCGTCAACGCCGGCCACTGCCGCAGACCGGACCGTTCGGGCTCCTTGCGCCCCTGACGCTCCGAGAAAAAGACGATGGCCGCGAGCGCCAGGTAGGTGGCCCCGTCGACGGGCGCGCCGCGACCCAGGTGAAATCCACCGGCCAGGACGAGGACGGCCAACGACCCGGTGGTGAGCCTGCTTTGCAAGACGGATCCAACGCTCTCGGCCCGCGAATCCTGTGCCATGCCCCCATTCCATCACCGCGCTCCTCCACCAAACAGGGACTTTAGGCCGGGAGCACTCGCGACACGCATGGGCAACTGGCAGACCACGTGCAATCGACGGTTACGATGATCCCAACCATCACCCAGCTGCAGGGGACACCGCAATGATTCGATTGACGAAGACGGCCATCTTGTTCGTTGCCGGCGCCCTCGCGCTCAGTGGCTGTGCTCTGCTCGGAGCAAGCGAGGCCCCGCGCGACGAGACCGGGGCCATCGACAAGAAAGCCGACGCCGATGCCTTCTCCATCCGCGTCGGCGACTGCATCAACGATCCGGGTGAGGGCAACATCGACCGCGTCCCGGTGGTCCCCTGCGCGGAACCGCACGAACTCGAGGTCTTCCACGAATTCAGCATCCAGACTGCAGATTATCCCGAGACTGCGGAGGCCATGGACGACCTGACGTTTGAGCAGTGCGACCCCGCATTCAGGTCCTTCGTGGGGCGCTCGTACGAGGAATCCCGCCTGGACTACACCTCGATGCAGCCCACCAAAAGCAGCTGGGCCGAGGGCGACAGGCTCGTGCATTGCCTGGTCACGGATCCCGACAGCCCCAAGATCACGGGCTCCTTGGCCGGTGCCAACCAATAATCCCGGCTACGACGCCTTCGTTGCCTGCCGGAAGACTCCCCCGCCCCACTGGACCCCGCTTCGCATGAGCCACAGTTCGCATGGTTTGATGGTGCCCAGCCGGACCTTGTGGCACTGCGGGACGTAGGTGTCGTCAATGCTTCCGTCTTCCGCGTGCGGCCAGAGCCCGTCGTTGATCCGGAAAACGTTGGCCAGGACCTCGCAGTCGCAGTAGCCGCCGAGCGCCGGGAATTTCCGTTCCATCGCCGTGGCACGGGGCGCGCGCAGGTCCCGGTACGTGGTGCACCACTTCAGTCCGTTGCACCCGTGGTCGAGCATGCGATTGACGTAGCAGGCCAGGCATTCGTAGCGCGGAGGCAGCAGCCTCTTTACGACCTTGAGTGCGTCCTCAAGTTCCGTGACCGTGTATTGCTCCATGGTGGACTCCTTGGATCTGTGGAGTCTTCAGCATGGACACTGGATGCTGTCGCCGGGCCGGCATGCGCCCCTGCTGTGCACAAGCGGAACCGATTTGGGCCAACCACAGCTGTGCGGAGAAGCGGCGCTTTGCCGCAAGGAATCAGGCGTTCGCCTGGAACCGCACGATTCGCTCGATGGCCGCGGTGACGGCCTCGTACCCGGCGGCGAAGCTCAGGCGCACGTGGGTGTTCCCGTTGACCCGGTCAAAGTCATTGCCCGGCACGATCGCAACGCCCTCGGCTTCGAGCAAAGCGGTGCAATACGCTGCAGCATTCGCGTGGGTTCCAAGCTTGTCGCCCAGATCCGCATACAGGTAGAAGGCTCCGTCGGCCGGTGCGCATTCGCCCCATCCCAGGCGTCCGATCGAATCCAGGACCGTCTTGCGGGTCCGCGCGAACTCGGCCACCCGGGCTTCGCCCTCTGCGTAGGAGGCCTCGGTGAAGGCCTCGAGCGCGGCGTATTGGGCCGGCGCCGGAGGGCAGAGCGCCACATTGCCGGCCAACGCATCAACGGTGGGCAGCATGTCGTCGGGCACCAGCGCCCAGCCCAGACGCCAGCCGGTCATTCCCCAGTACTTGGAAAAGCTCGAAATCACGACCGTGTCGGTGTTCATTTCCCAGGCGCTGACCGAGCGGCGGGCTTCGGTGCCCGGCTCCGGGAAGTCGATGCCGTGGTAGATCTCGTCGCTGATCAGCCGGACCCCGCGTTCCTTGCACCAACCGGTGAGGGCAGCCAATTCGTCTCCGGAGACCATGGTGCCCGTCGGGTTCGCCGGCGAGGCCAGCATCAGGCCATCGAGCTGCCCGTGCTGCTGCCAGGCCGCTTCAAGCAGTTCCACGGTGGGCTGGTAGCGGGACTCCTGCCCAGCATCTAGCTCGATGACATCGATGCCCAATGTGCGCAGGATGTTCGCGTAGGCGGGGTAGCCGGGACGCGCCAACGCGACCTTGTCGCCGGCGTTGAACGCGGAAAGGAACATCAGCAAGAAGGCGCCGGAACTGCCGGTGGTAACCGCGACGTTGTCCGCCGAAACGTCGATGTTGTACCAACGCTTGTAGTGCTTGGCGACCGCTTCGCGCAGGTCCCTGATGCCCAGGGCCGGGGTGTAGGTCATCGGGGTGCCGGCGGCGTGGATCTGGGCTGCGCGCTGCGAAACGGCGCTCGGTGCGCCATCGCCAGGCTCGCCTGCGCACAAGGAGATGACATCCCGGCCCTCGGCCCGCAACTGGGCTACCCGATCCAGGATATTCATGACCTCAAACGCCGGAACCTTGGCCCGGTCCGCGACCTTCAAATTGCGCTGCACTCTTCCTCCAGTGAACTTGTGCGTTCCTACTCTCCCCAAGGGTGTCACAAACGGCACCGGGACAGACCGAAGGCCTCACCCGCAACACATGCGGGTGAGGCCTACGAACCTTGGACACGCCGGTGCTTACACCTGGGCGCCTGCAGCGATGTCCTTCTTGACCGCTTCCATGTCCAGTCCCTGCACCTGGCCGATGAGGTCTTCAAGAGCCTCTGCGGGCAGTGCGCCGGGCTGGGAAAACACGAGGATCCCGTCGCGGAACGCCATCAGTGTGGGGATGGAGGTGATGTTTGCGGCTGCCGCCAGCTGCTGCTCGGCTTCGGTGTCGATCTTGCCGAAGGTGATGTCGGGGTACTTCTCGCTGGCTGCTTCGAAGACCGGGGCGAAGTTGAGACACGGACCGCACCATGCGGCCCAAAAGTCGACAAAGACCGTACCGCTGCCCGAGATGGTGGATTCAAAATTTGCTGCGGTGAGTTCTACGGAAGCCATGCGTGCTTCTTCCCTTCGAGATGTTGCGTTTGCCGCGGATACCGGGAGCACCCGCAAATGGCACAACCATACCCGCAGGGGTAATATTCCTATGAGTTCGTAAACGCTTATCTCCCAAGGAGTCAAACATGTGCAAGAAAATCACCTGCGTAGCCTGCGCCAAGCCGACCTGGGAAGGCTGCGGCGAGCACATCGAGGATGCACTCGGTGACGTTGCTGTGGCTGATCGCTGCGGCTGCAAATAATCGCTTTTTGACGTGAGCACCGGCGATTGCTTGGCCCACCGTTTTCTATTGGACTACGACAAGCATTGGAATCCGCCGAGAAGCCCGAGTAGCGCCCCCGTGTACCGGACCGACTGCGGTGTGCTCGGCATAGAACGCCACTGAGTTCCAGGGTAAACAACGCTGACCTTCACGGAATACTCGGCAGGCGGGGACAGCAAGTTCAAGACCAAGCCAAGCAGACTGTCGAGAAGTCCCGGAACAACAGTTATCTGTCGCTCGGTTTGGAGTGGCAGAGTCCCTGCTGCCCCTCCCACCTTCTGCATGACAATTTCATATTTCGCACCGGGCGGCAACGACGCACTCGTGTTCCAAGAAACATGTGCCTTATCGGTCCCGAGTAGACCGCCCGCCTGGGTTTGACAGGCAAGTGAGTTGGGAGCAGGTAAGGTCCCGGCAGAGAAGTGTGCCTGAGCTACCTCTGCGTCCATCCACGCTGCCTCTGTCACTAAGGGTTGCACCAAGGAAGCAACAAGTCCGGAGGAGACGACAAAGACCGAGCAGATGGTCAAGGCAACTCGCCGCCTTTTCCTATCCCGGTGCGAGGCCATGCGATTCAGCATCCTCGGCTCCTCCGCTTTTTGGCGAAGACGGCCAAAACGAGACCGAATACTATTGCGCCCACCGCTGCCAGCAAGGGCACTATCGGGTTTGCGCCAGTTGGGGGCAAGGTACCGATCGGCCGAGGGGACGAAGCGACTTCGTCTCCTGAGCCCGACGCGTGCACCTGCAGGCGCACCAACTCGTCGCCGGCATCTGCCGGGCCGTCCATCGGCAGCCACAGATCAAATAGCAACCAGCGCTCCTCTTCCGCGGTCATGGCCGTGAGCTGACGCTTCATTCCGTCGACTGCAACCAGACCAGACGTTTGGACCTCGATGACGTTACCGCCGCAATTGCCCTTGACCCACCGCTGGTCGCAGGATCGAATATCCGTCTTCAGCCCCATACGTGCGTTCCCAGCACCCAGCAACTCGATCTTGACTTCCCCGGATGCTCTCTGCGTAGTTGTAACGCCGACCTGCCATTGCACGGGGTCACCGGGAGCCAGCTGAGCCATGGCCGTTTCATCACCGATCGAGATGATTGTCAGTTGCCCGCTGCTGGAGGCGACTTCTGTGACCGTCGGGGCGGCGCCGGCCAAAGCCAGGTCGAGGACAATGGGAGCGATCAACACGATCAGCCCAAGCTGCGAGAAATTGTTTGGTGGTTCCCGTCGGGGAATAGGGTCTTCTTGCAAATCGGTGTCGTCCTCCGACGGATCCCGTGGCCAGAAAGCCCATGTGACCAATGTCGAGGCGCCGATCGTGAGGACGGCCATTACCCACGGATTCGATAACCAAATGACACCGTATGCCAGATTGGGTACCGAAGCGAGGACAAGCCGAACAGTGTTGACGGTGTAGGGGAATGGGTCTTCGGCCTCGTTGGCGTCGCCCTTCATGGTGATGATCCGCTCGGTACTCAATGGCACCTCGGCTACGGACGTCACCCGATGCGTGATGGGCAGAGCAGCCGGGCGATCCACCGTCACTACGTCTCCGACTTTAATCTCGGTCGCCGGGATTTCCCGAACCACGGATAGGGAACCCGCCGGAATCGTGGGACTCATGGAACCGGTCTTGAACATTATCAGGGTGATGTTGAATATGAAGGCCAAAGCGACAAATGCCAAGCAGATGACTCCACCCAATGCGGCCAGGTTCAACGCAGCACCACCTATGAACTGCCCGACGCCCTTGACCCGTCTGCCCACGTCAGGTTCCTGCGGGATCGGTGGTCGCCTGGAACGTCCACTGTCCGTCGAGCGCGGTGCCTTGGGCCTCGTTAGGTGCATTCGGGGGCAAAGAAACTGCGAAACAGTAGTTGACGGGCGATGTCCCTGCCGCTGGCAACGTGGCTTTTGTGGCGGCACCCGACGTCAGCTTCGACTTCAGACCGACCACCGCTGTCCCCTCGGCGAACGCACCTGCGTTGCATGTCGTGCCCGCGATCTTGGCGACACCATATTCAAGGTACGCACCCAGCCCGTTTTCATTGCCCGAATGGCCCGTTAGTTGGATGGAGCCACCAACACTCTCACTTTTAGTCTTAACGGAGTACAACGCGTAGACCGTTGCACCGGGGACCATGGAATTCGCAGTCAGCGTGAAAGCCAATGGTGCTCCGGGCGCGCTTGGATGATCACTGTAGTCCGTGCCGTTCGTGCTGCCGATGATGGAAAAGGTCCCTGCTTTGAACTCACCCGACGCGTGTTCCTTGTCGGTCCATGCGGCCAGCGTCGCCGTAACACCGAGGCCAAGGACAAGCCCGCCCGCGAGAACTGCTCGCAGGCGGGTAAAACGGGAGCCTTCTCCCTGCACTAGATGCTCTCCCATTGCTGGCTATGACACAGACTGGCCGACGAATTCCCAGGTGGCAGTGGCGGATGTGTCCTGGATAAGGTCTTCAGCAGCTGTGACCTGAACACACAGGAATGCATCAGCGCCAGGCTCGCCGGAGACGTCGCTCTTCGTCAGGTCGAAAGTTGCCACGCCGGTGGCCGCACCAAATGCAGTTCCTGGTGGGACGATTACCGTACCAGTGGCCTCGGGCTTGCAGTCCGTCAAAGATGGCACCTGCACGATGGCGTAGCTGAGCTGGTCAACAGCGGTTCCCGAACCGAGCGCCGAGGCGACGTTCACCTTGGCATTGTTGGTGGTTTCCTCATCCAGATGCAATACGAACGGCGCTGCAACTGTGTCTTCCGGGCTCATCGATCCGGGTTCGACTGCAAAGCTCAACGACGCCGCAGCCCCCGAAGCATGATCGGTGAAATTGATGCCGTCAACGCTGCCTTGCATGTTGAAGTGACCGGTCCCGAAGACCCCTTCGGCAAATTCGGAATCGTTCCATGCCGCCAAGGTGACGGCGACTCCTACACCGAGCACCAGCCCTCCGGCTAGCACTGCGCGTACCTTGCGGTTCTTTTCCTGCTGAGCCATTGCTCCCCCTTGCTAGAAATCTGCGGGGCATCCAGAAATCCACACGGGATCTCCATCGCCGAAGCGTCAGAAGTTGGTGAATCATTTTCTGACGCTAACAGTGAATTCGCCGCCAAACAGCACGCTCATAGGGATTCGGCCAAGAGATGGCCAATAGCCAAGGATGTATGGAAGGCCCGCCCTAACCTCTGGCTTGCTGGCTAAGAAAATCCGCCGCGCGCACGACATTTGGCCATGTCAGTTGGCTACATATCCATCAAGGCGGCGCAAGTAGTAGTGCATGGGGAAATGCCGGATGACACGCGGCAGGATGCGCATTGAGACCCTCGCGCAGCGTAGCACCATGCCCATTCGTCGTTGCTGGCGGGGGCCGAACTCGAACCCATACATGGTGCGCACCTGCTGGGGCAGCAACCCGATGGTCATCAGCCGCACCAGCGGCATCGCCGCTCGGATCCACAGCGGCGCACGCTTGGCTGCCAGCAGCTCATGAGCCACCGCTCGAATCTGAGGATCAGCCCGCAGCTGATCCGTTGTCGTCGCCCAGTAGTCGGCGAAGTCGGCGCGGGTCGCAGGCCACAGGTGTGCGGGCATGCCCAGCTCGGTCCCCAGCTGCGCGTACTCGCGGTACAACGCCTCGGCCGTCTCCTCGTCCAGCGGAGGGAAGACAGCGTGCTGGATCTGCATCGCGGAGTCGTAGAGCGTGGCGGCAACCCACAACTGGAGCTTCGGATCACGGGCCGAATACGCCGGATGCGATCCATCCTTCGCAGCAGGGGCCCTGACCGGCGCGTGCGCCGCGTGCACGACCTCCCGCACCCTGGCCCGCTGCGCGTCGGTGCCGTTGCTCAGGGCGTAGATGTAGGTCAGCGTGCCGTTGAGGCGGCCGAGCGGATTGGCGGCGAAATTCGAGTGCCGAGCCACGCCGTGGCCGACACCTGGCATCGCCAGCTGCATGAGGATGGCGCGTCCGCCACCGAGCAGGTAGACGGCCTCGGGGGCAAAGCGCGAAAGCACCGACTCGGGACTCGCTGGTGCACCCCGCATATCGGTCGTTCCCGCTGCCATGGTGCAGCTACTTCTTGCTCGGGCGCACCGGGTGCTGGGACAGGATGGAGACGCGGTTGAAGGCGTTCATGGCGATCGCCGCCCACTGGATCGCGGAGAACTGCGCGTCGTCCAGCACCAACCGGGATGCGGCGAGCTCGGCAATCCGGGTCTCGGAATCAGGCAGCTCGGTGGTTGCCTCGGCAACCGAGAGCGCTGCCGATTCGAGGTCGTCGAAAAGCGAGGTCTCGCGCCAGGTGGAGAGCACCGCGAGGCGCTGGGTGGTCTCGCCGGCTTCAAGGGCCATCCGCGAGTGCATGTCCAGGCAGAACGAGCACCCGTTGATCTGGGAGATGCGCACGTTGAGCAGCTCGATGAGCCTGGTGCCCAGCCCCGCGGCCTCGGTGGCTTCCTTCACCTTGAGCGAGAGGCCGTTCAGGGCCTTCCAGCTGGCGGTGTCGGACTTGTCCAGGAAGAACGGTGCTGCCAACGACATCTAAAAACTCATCTCATCAATGGCGCATCGCGCCCGTGGTGTGGTGGTTACAGCCTACTCAGCCGCGGCGAGCTGGCCGCAGGCCCCGTCGATTTCCTTGCCGCGTGTGTCGCGCAGCGTGGTGGGCACTCCGGCGGACTCGAGGCGGTCAATGAACTCGGCGGTGACGTCGGGCTCCGAGGAGGTCCAGACCGAACCCGGGGTCGGGTTCAGCGGGATCGGGTTTACGTGCACCCAGCCGCGGCCACGGGCGTTGAGCTTGCGGGCCAGCAGGTCCGCACGCCAGCCGTGGTCGTTCATGTCCTTGATCAGCGCGTACTCGATGGAGACGCGGCGTCCGGTCTTTACGTAGTAGGCGAAGGCGGCGTCAAGCGCCTCGTCGACCTTCCACTTCGAGTTCACCGGGATCATTTCGTCGCGCAGCTCGTCGTCCGGGGCGTGCAGCGACAGGGCAAAGGTGACCGGGACGTCCTCTTCAGCAAGCTTCTTGATGGCCGGAACCAGGCCCACGGTGGAGACCGTGATGCCGCGGGCGCTCATGCCCAGGCCCTCGGGGGCCTCGGCGACCATGCGGTGCACGGCGTTCATGACGCGCTTGTAGTTGGCCAGGGGCTCGCCCATGCCCATGAAGACGATGTTGCCCACGCGCTCTTCGGGGTGCTTCTGTCCGCCCAGTCCGCCCTCGGCAATCACGCGGTTGGCCTGGACGATCTGGTCCAGGATCTCGGCGGTAGACATGTTGCGGGTCAGGCCGGCCTGGCCGGTGGCGCAGAACGGGCAGTTCATGCCGCAGCCGCACTGGCTGGAGATGCACAGGGTGATGCGGTTGGAATAGCGCATCAGCACCGACTCGACCAACGACCCGTCGAACAGTCGCCAGAGGAACTTGATGGTGCGGCCATCGTCGGTGGCAAGCCGCTTGACCTCGGTCAGCAGCTTGGGGAACATGACGTCGGCGATCTCGGCGCGGCGGTCCTTGGGAAGGTCGCTCATCAGCTCGGGATCGGTGGTGTAGTGCTGGAAGTAGTGCACCGAAAGCTGCTTGGCGCGGAAGCCGGGCAGGCCCAGCTCCTTGAGCTTCTCGGCGCGCTCGGCCAGGGTGAGATCGGCCAGGTGCACCGGAGGCTGGCTGACGCGGGCCTTGGCGGTGAACTGGAGCTGCGGGCGGCCGTCCTCGCCCATGGCCTGCTTCCATCCTTCGGCGGTGGGGCGCACCTGGGCGCGGCCCTCGGCCTTGGCCCGGGATTCGGAGATGCGCATTTGCTGGGCGCCCTGCGCCGCGGCCTGGGCAGCGCGGCGTGCCTTTATGTCAGCTGCGGTCGGCGCAGCAGCGGCAGGCTCGGTCACTGGGGTAATTTCGGGGGAAGTCATCGTTTCCATTCTCCCATGCATGTCCAGAGTGTGGGCGGTGAGATTGGGCACCACCCGGTGCCCGGGAGCGCTGCCCGGCCCAAGCAGGTCACGACCGGGGCGGCGCTGTGACAGTCCCGCAGTCGCGGAACTTCGTGCGATACCGGACGCGGCCTGACCGGGTCGTATCATGGGGACGTCGAATCTATCAGCCTGCGCACGGGAAAGGGAGTGGAATCCAGTGGACCGCGAAGAACTTCCCACCATCTTCAACCTTGCCTCGAGCGATCCCCGCAGCGAATTGATCGACAGGTCGCAGCTCAGCGAGGAAACGCTGCAGCAGATCGATCGGATCATGGCCGAAATGGGTCGGTTGCGGGCCGTGGAACGCAAGATCTCCCGCGCCTCGCAAAGCTACATGAACCTGAACGAGACCGACATGCGGGCCATCAGGTTCCTGATCTCGGCCAAGCACACCGAGACCGCAGTGACCCCCGGCATGCTTGCCAAGCACCTGGGCATCACCACCGCCTCGGTGACCAAGATGGTTGACCGGCTGGAGAAGGCCGGACACGTGGTGCGCGCGGCACATCCCACCGACCGCCGGTCCCTGTGCATCACCGTGACCCCCGAGACGCACCTTGCCGCCCGCCAGCAGGTCGGTCGACACCACGCCGCGCGCTTCGGCGCGGCCGCGCGGCTGAGCCCCGCCGAACGCGAGGTGGTCATCCGGTTCCTCGCCGAAACGGCCATGGA
Source organism: Arthrobacter sp. C2 (assembly GCA_024207135.1). Lineage (GTDB taxonomy): Bacteria > Actinomycetota > Actinomycetes > Actinomycetales > Micrococcaceae > Paeniglutamicibacter. The sequence goes on from CP042428.1 coordinate 2,463,057, forward strand.
CCTCGAGGACAGCATCGGCTCGGTCGGCGAGCGCAAGACCTCCGAAGACTAGGCATCGTCCGTGGCCTCGAGCCCCTCCGCGGCGGTGGTGATGCGACGGGCCATGGAGGAAAAGATCACCCCGTGGAAGGGCAAGATCGCCAGCCAGTAGAGCCGGCCCGCCAAGCCCTCGGGGAAGAACACCGCACGCTGCCGGTAGTGGCTTCCCGATTCGGTCGGTTCCACCGAGAGCTCCAGCCAGGCCCGTCCGGGGACCCGCATTTCCGCACGCAGGCGCAGCAGGCGATCCGGAACCAGCTCCTCCACGCGCCACCAGTCCACCGCGTCCCCCAACGCCAGGGAGGTGCGGTTGCGCCGCCCGCGGCGCAGGCCCACTCCCCCGGCGAGCTTGTCCATCAATCCGCGCAGCGCCCAGGCGCCAGGCAGCGAGTAGTATCCGGTCTCACCGCCGAGTGACGCGATGACCCGGAACAACGCGGCGGGACTCGCGCTGGTTTCCCGCTCCCGGACATCGGTGAAGACTGTGTGCCCGGCCCATTGCGGATCCGAGGGCAGCGGCTCGGCGGGAGCTTCCAGGGCGTGGGCGGTCGTCCACGTGGTTTCCACGGTGTCGTCGCGCATCTTGGCCAGCGCCAGCTCGACGGAGCGCCGGTATCCGGTCAGCCCGCCGGCGGGGCGGTCGATGACCCCATCGATGTCGCGGTTTCGCATCACGCAGTCGTGCTGCAGGGACTCGACCAGCGGAATGGCCAGCGCGCGCGGGATCGGGGTGACCAGGTTGACCCACTGGGCCGCCAGCCAGGGGGTCAGCACGGGCAGCGCCAGGATGACCGGGCGGCGGATGCCCGCGGCATCGGCATAGAGGCGCATCATGTCCCCGTAGCTGTGCGCCTCCGGCCCGCCGATGTCGTAGGTGCCGGACACCTCCGGCGGCAGGCCCGCGCATGCGCCCAGGTAGTGCAGGGCGTCGCGCACGGCGATGGGCTGGACACGGTTCAGCACCCAGCGCGGGGCCGGCATCACCGGAAGCACGTCGGTGAGGTGGCGGACCATCTCGAAGCTGGCGGACCCGGAACCGATGATCAGCCCGGCCTGCAGCGTGATGGTGGGAATGCCACTGGATTCCAGGATCCGCCCGACCTCGACCCGCGAGGCGAGGTGGCGGCTCAGCTCGCCCTCGGGATGCAGTCCCGAGAGATAGACCAGACGCCCGATGCCCGCGGCCCGTGCCGCTTCCACGATGGTGTGGGCACAGCGTTCCTCCACGGGGGCAAAATTGCTGGTGCCGCCCATGGAGTGGACCAGGTAGTAGAGGACCTCGGCGCCCTCGCACAGTTGGTCAGCGGCCTGCGGATCGGTGAGGTCCCCCTCCACGATCTGCACCCGCGTTCCCCAGGGAACATCGCGCAGGGCGTTGCTTCGGCGGGTGAGCACCCGCACGCTGTGCCCCTGCTCCAGCAGCAGCGGAACCAGTCGCCCGCCGATGTAGCCGGTGGCCCCGGTGACGGCGATGACGCTCATGCCGCCACCCCCGCAGCGGCGTTCTCTCGTACCCGACGCCTTGCGGCCGAAACGAGGGCAAAGAGCAGCAGGGCCCCGGCAGCGCAATAGGCGGCGATCGCGACGGTGCCGGATTCCAGTCCGCCGTCGCTGCGTCCTACGCCGATCCAGGCAATGCCCCACACCATGGCCAGGGCGGCGGCGATCCGGCCCCCGGAAAACGCGACCGTCAGGGCTCCGATGAGGGCGGCCACCGCCACCATGACGCACGCCAGCGCCACGGTCCAGGTCGCCCCGGCCCCCACACCGAGTGCGGAGAGCCAGGCGGCGATGTTGGCCACGGTCGCCACGCTGACCCAGCCCAGATACGGCCCGAAGGTCAGGGCCATGATCCAGCGCTCGGCGTGCCTCTCGATCCGGGGCTTCATCAACACGAAGATCCTGGCCAACACCGCCAGCAGAAGCAGCATCACCACGACGCTGGCACCGAGCCAGCCCAGTTGCACCACGCCGATCCACAGCGCGTTGAGGATCGCGGAGCCGGCGGCCCACGGTCGGATGCGCCGCTGCGTGGCACTGCGCGCCGCCGCCGGTGTAAGTTGCCAGATCGCGTAGACGACGAGCCCGATGTAGACCACGCTCCAGATGGAGAAGGCTCCGGTACCCGGGGCCAGCAGTGTCGAATCGGCCCCGAGGCGTCCGTCGGCGGCCTCGGCAATGGGCGTGCCGCCCAGCGCGCCGCTTCCGATGAAGGCCCCGGCGATGGCGGCGAAAACCGCCGCTGCGCAGATGATCCGGCTCGCGATGGACGCCGGTGGTGTCGATTGCATGGATTCGGTTTCCTTTGCCTCGGGGAAAAATGCACTGAATCGATCTGCCCTACTCGACAAACCCTATCTTGTTAACCCATGATGTATCTAGCTAGACTAGTAATCAACCATTCGAGGAATTCGTGATCCAGGTTTCCACCGGCGAGACATCCGGCCCGCACGCGGCGTCCGCACTGCTGCATTCGGTGCTGCAGCTCAACGCCGCACTGGAGCATGCCCTGTGCCGCCATCTCGGAATCAACGAGACCGATTTCCAGGCCCTGCAGCACCTGATGCTCGGCCATCCCATGACTCCCCGGGATCTGGCGGCGAAGCTGAACATCTCCAGCGCCGCCACCACCGCCTTGATCGACCGGATGAGTGGGCGCGGGTTCGTGGTGCGATTGGCCCACCCCACCGACCGGCGCAGCCTGTTGCTCAAGCCCAGCCCCCGGGCCGTGACCCGGACCATGGCCGCCCTGCGGCCGCTCGTCGACGACGCCGAACTCGCCGTCCAAGGGCTGAGCCCCGAGGGGCAACGCGCAGTGGTGCGCTACCTGGAATACATCCTCTCCGTCATGCAAACCCGGATCGACGCCCTCACCCCTCCGACCGCCACCAAGAAACGGAACGAACGATCATGAGCCTGCCCAGCCAAAGTCACGCGCAGACTTGCAGACCACGACCAGCCCCGGCATCGGACGCACTCCAGCAGCGGGTCCGGCTCCACCTGGCGGCCGTCATCCAGGAGCATCGGGAAGCCGCAGCCCAGTATTCGAAGGCCACCGAAACACTCTGGACCCGCATCGGGCTGGCCCTGGAAGGAGGCAAGCTCACCCGGCCACGGTTGGTGCTGCTGGGCCACGAGGCCTTCGCGTCCCCCGCCGCCGGCGAAACCGAGTCCGCGGAGCGCCTCCAACGCGTCATCCAGCTCGGCTGCGCCTTCGAGTTGCTCCACGGTTCGCTGCTGATGCACGACGACGTGATAGACCGCGACTTCACCCGCCGCGGGCGCCCCACCCTTTCGGCGTTGTACCGCGACGATGCCCTGGCCCGGGGCAAGTCCGCGCAGGACGCCGAACACGCGGGACACTCGGCGGCCATCATTGCCGGGGACCTGCTGCTGGCCGCCGCGATCAAGCTCGCCCGGGGCGCCGCGGAATCGCTGCCCGCCGCCAAGGCCATCGAGGATTCCTTCCACCAGGCCATCCACCACGCCGCCGCCGGCGAGTTGGAAGACCTGCTCTTTTCGTTGGACCCGGTTCCGGCCCAGGTGCACGAGGTGCTGCGCATGGAGAAGCTGAAGACCGCCGCATATTCCTTCCAGGTGCCGCTGCACACCGGGGCGCTGCTGGCCGGCGCCGATGCCGCCGGGGCTGCGGCCCTGGCCAACATCGGCAGCCAGCTGGGCGTCGCCTACCAGCTCATCGACGACATCCTGGGGACCTTCGGAGATCCCGAACAGACGGGCAAGTCCATCGAGTCGGACCTGCGCGAAGGCAAAAGCACCATCCTCACGGCCATGGCCGCGGCCACTCCCGGCTTCACAGCCCACCTGCAGCTTTTCCGTGATCCGGATGCGGATGTCCCGGCCATGCGCTCGGCACTGGAAGCCACCGGCGCCGAGCGCTTCGCCCGGCAGCTGGCGCATGACCTGTGCGCCGGCGCCACCTCGGCCTCGCGCACGCTCAACCTGCCCGTGGCCGTCAGCTCCGAGCTCGAGGACTTCGCCGACCTGATCCTGAACCGGGGTGCCTAGGACATGAACGCCCACACCATGGCCGGAACCGGCGGGCCCACCGCCCTGCAACGCTATTCGGCCACGGCCAGCAGCAGCGCCCGGGTGGTCATCACCCGGTATTCCACCTCCTTCTCGTTGGCCTGCCGCCTGCTGGGCAGCCCGGCCCGCGAGGACATCTCCAACATCTACGCACTGGTGCGCCTGGCCGACGAGGTCGTCGACGGGGTCGCCCGCGAGGCGGGCCTCGAGGCCCGGGAGGTCGCCGCGGCCCTGGAACAACTCGAGGCCGAAACCGAGGCGGCGCTGGCCAGCGGCTACAGCACCAACATGATCGTGCACGCCTTCGCCTGCACCGCCCGGTCCCGGGGCATCGACACCGAGCTGACCCGCCCGTTCTTCGCCTCGATGCGCAGTGACCTGCAGGTCGCCAACCACGACGCGGAGACCCTGAAGGGCTACATCTACGGATCGGCGGAAGTCGTGGGCCTCATGTGCCTGCGGGTGTTCGGCTCCATGCCCGGCGCCCCGGCCGGGCACGAGGCGGAAACCGAGGCCGCCGCCCAGAGCCTGGGTGCGGCCTTCCAGAAGGTCAATTTCCTGCGCGACCTGGCCGCCGACACCTCCGAGCTGGGCCGCAGCTACTTCCCGGGGCTGGATCCGCGCAGCTTCTCCGACGAGCACAAAAACGCCCTGGTGCGGGAGATCCGCGCGGACCTCGACGCCGCAGCCCTGGGCATCGAGCACCTGGCCCCCGGCGCCGCCCGCGCCGTGGCCATGGCCCATGGGCTGTTCAGCGAACTGAACCACCGAATCGAACGCGCCCCCGCCGCCGAGCTCATGACACGGCGGATCTCGGTGCCGCCCGGACGCAAGGCACTGATCGCGCTGCGCACCGCCCTGGGCCGACGCCCCACCACCGCCACCGCCGACGCGGCGACCAAAGGACGACCATGAAAAACACACCGACAGACTCCGGACGCGCGGTGGTGGTCATCGGCGGAGGGTTTTCCGGCCTGGCCACCGCCGGCCTGCTGGCCGCCTCCGGCCACCGGGTGACCCTGCTGGAAAAGCAGGAAGAGCTCGGCGGACGCGCCGGACGACTGCGGCGCGCGGGATTCAGCTTCGACACCGGCCCCTCCTGGTACCTGATGCCGGAGGTCATCGAGCATTGGTTCGAGCTCATGGGAACCTCCACGCAGAACGAGCTGGACCTGGTGGACCTGCCCATCGGCTACCGCACCTGGTTCCAGAGCGACTACACCCCGCTGGACATGCCGTCGGGGGCCGGGGCCCGGGATGCCTTTGAGTCCCTGCAGCCCGGAGCCGGAGCCGCCTTGGACAGCTACCTGGAAAAAGCCGCCGAGAGCCACGACCTGGCCCTGGAGCACTTCCTCTACGCCGATCTCTCCTCCGCCGCCTCCGTGCTCGATCCCCGGCTGCTGCCGCTGCTGCCCCGGCTCGCGCCGCTGCTGGCCGGTTCCCTGGAATCCTTCGTGGCCAAGCGCTTCAGCGATCCGCGGCTGCGCCAAATCCTGGGCTATCCCGCGGTGTTCCTGGGCTCCAGCCCCAAGCGCACCCCGGCGCTCTACCACCTGATGAGCCACCTGGATTTGACCCAGGGCGTGAAGTACCCGATGGGCGGCTTCGCGCAGCTGGTCGATGCCATGGCCGCGCTCTGCGTCGATGCCGGGGTGCAGATCGTCACCGGGGCCGAGGTCACCGGCATCGAGGTCTCCGGCACCGGCGCGAACGCCCGGGCCCGGGGCGTGCGCTGGATCCAGGAGGGCACCCCACTGCACCTGGAGGCGCAGACCGTGGTGGGAGCCGCGGACCTGCACCACCTGGAGACCGAGCTGCTCCCGGCGGAACATCGCTCCTCCTCCGCGGCCAGTTGGAAGCGGCGCGATCCGGGGCCCAGCGCCGTACTGCTCTGCCTGGGCATCGCCGGCAAGCTACCGGAGCTCAGCCACCACAATCTGTTGTTCACCGCCGACTGGGACGACAACTTCGGGCGCATCCACCGCGGGGAAGACCTCGCGGAGGAAACCAGCCTGTACGTCTGCATGCCCAGCGCGACCGATCCCTCCGTGGCACCGGCGGACCACGAGAACCTGTTCATCCTGGTTCCCGCCCCCGCCCTGCCCGCATGGGGCACCGGCGGCCCGGACGGCACCGGCTCGCACCAGGTGGAGGCCGTGGCGGATGCCGCGCTCGACCAGTTGGCCGCCTGGGCCGGGATCGAGGACCTGCGCGAGCGCGTCGTGGTGCGCCAGAGCTTTGGCCCCGGAGACTTCGCGCAGAACGTCAATGCCTGGCAGGGAGGGGCCCTGGGGCTGGCCCACACGCTGGGCCAGTCGGCTTTCTTCCGCCCCTCGAACCACAGCTCGAAGGTCAGCGGACTGCACTACGCCGGCAGCTCGGTGCGTCCGGGCATCGGCATCCCCATGTGCCTGATCAGTGCCGAAATCATTGCCAAGAAAGTCAACGGGTTCACGGGCAAGGGGCCCATCGACCCCGGCCACCCGGCGTGGGCGGCCGGGCGCACCGCGGCGGCCCGGGAGGCACGCCCGTGACCTACCTGCTGATCCTGCTGGCCTTGATCGCCTGCATGGCCGCCCTGGATGCCAGGTACCGGCTGTTCGTCTTCGCCCGGCCGGCACCCGCCCTCCTGGCACTGGCCGGCGGCACCGCGATGTTCCTGCTCTGGGACGTGATCGCCATCGACCTGGGGATCTTCCTGCACCGCGAGTCGGCGCTGATGACCGGGGTGATGCTCGGTCCCCAACTGCCGCTGGAAGAGGCCTTCTTCCTGCTCTTCCTCTGCTACAACGCGATGGTCCTGTTCACCGGCACCCTGGCCCTGCGGGCACGGCGCGCCGTGGCGGCCCGCATTTCAACGCCCCTTCCGGCCCCGGAGGAAAACTCATGAGCTTCGCCCATCTGTCCCTCTATTTCATGCTCGGCTCCATGGTGCTCTTCGCCGTGGCGCTGCGCATGCGCGGTGTGCGGCTGCGCGACGTCGCCCCCGCGGCCGGGCTCACCCTGGCGGTGCTGCTGGTGCTGACCGCGGTGTTCGACAACGTGATGATCGGCTCCGGCCTCTTTGACTACAACAGCCAGACCCTGCTGGGCATCCGCGTGGGCCTGGCCCCGCTGGAGGACTTCAGCTACCCGTTCTGCGCGGCGCTGGTGGTCCCGGCGCTGTGGTGGCTGGCCGGGGGTTCTCCCGCCGGTGCCACGCCGAAGCATTCCTCCCCGGACGACTCCGGAAGGGAAGGCTAGCGATGCTGCGCGAACTGCTGGCGACCTCCAGGCCCGTCTCCTGGGTCAACACCGCCTACCCCTTTGCCGCCGCCTACCTGTTGGCCACCGGGCGGATCGACTGGATCGCGGTGGCGGGAACGCTCTTCTTCCTCATCCCCTACAACCTGGCCATGTACGGGATCAACGACGTCTTCGACCACGAGTCGGACCTGTTGAACCCGCGCAAGGGCGGGGCGGAGGGTGCGGTGGTGGACCGCAGCCGGCACCGCGGGATCCTGGTGGCCTGCGCGGTGGCCTGCGTGCCGTTCCTGGCGGTGCTGGGAATCGTTGGTTCCTGGCGGGCGAACCTGGTGCTGCTGCTCTCGATGGCGGCGGTCATCGCCTACAGTGCCCCGGGACTGCGCTTCAAGGAGCGGCCCTTCCTTGACTCCTTGACCTCCAGCACGCACTTCGTCTCCCCCGCGCTCTATGGCCTGGTGCTGGCCGGGGCGCACTTCGACTTCGCCCTGGTGGCGATCCTGCTGGCCTTCTTCCTCTGGGGCATGGCCTCGCACGCCTTTGGCGCGGTGCAGGACATCCTGCCGGACCGCGCCGCGTCCCTGGGCTCCATCGGCACGGTGCTCGGGGCCAGGTGGACGGTCCGCTTCGCCGCGGCCGCCTACCTCGGAGCCGGCGCGCTGCTGCTGGCCACCGACTGGCCCGGTCCGCTGGCCGCGTTGCTGGCGCTGCCCTACCTGGCCAACGTGCTGCCCTACGCGCGGCTGCGGGACGAGGATTCCGTCGCGGCCAACGCCGGATGGCGGCGCTTCCTGTGGCTGAACTACGCCACCGGGTTCTTCGTCACCATGCTGCTGGTTTGGCATGTCCTGGGCCGCTAGGCCCACCCCGCCCCCACTGATCCCGAAGGACCGGACCATGAACGCACCCACCTCCCTGATGTGGTTTCGCGACGACTTGCGCGTCGCCGACAACCCGGCGCTGTCCGCCGCGATGGCCGCTGGCCCGGCCGTTGCCCTGTTCATCCTCGACGAGCAGTCCCCCGGGATCCGGCCGCTGGGCGGCGCGGCCAGGTGGTGGCTGCACCACGGGCTGAACGAACTGCGCGATTCCCTGGCGGGGCTCGGCGTGCCGCTGCTGCTCTACCGCGGGGCCGCGACGAACATCCTCCCGGGGCTGCTGGCCACCGGTTCCTTCACCGCGCTGCACTTCAACCGCCGCTACGGCGGGCCCGAACGCGCGGTGGACACCGCGGCGAAGGCCTTGGCGGCAGCGGCGGGAATCGAGGTCCACAGCCATGCCGGCACCCTGCTGCACGAGCCGTGGACCGTGGCGACGCAAGGAGGCACGAACTTCAAGGTGTTCACGCCCTTCTTCAACGCGCTGCAGGCCCTTCCGCTGCGCCGGGCACTGCCGCGGCCCGCCGCACAACACGCCCCGGCGATCTCCCTGCCCGCGGAGGAGCTTGCCGCGTGGGACCTGCTGCCGGTGCATCCGGACTGGTCGCACGGGCTGGCTGCCACCTGGGTTCCCGGCGAGGCAGCCGCCCGCGACCGCCTCGGCACGGTGCTGGAGGACATCGCCGGTCACTACGCGCAGACCCGCGACAGGCCCGACACCGACGGCACCGCACGGCTCTCGGCAGCCCTGCGCTGGGGGCACCTCAGCCCGGTCGAGGTCTGGGAGGCACTGGGTTTCACCCTGGCCCGGCACCCCGACCGGGCGGCGGGGGCGCGGGCCATGATGCGGCAAGTGGCGTGGCGCGACTTCTGCTGGAACCTGCTCTACCACCACCCGGAGCTGGCTACGGCGAACCTGCGTGCGGAGTTCGACGCGTTCGACTGGGCCCGGCCCGGCGCCGGGGTCCCGAACGACGAAGCGGAGGACCACTTCGCGGCCTGGTGCGCGGGTTCGACGGGCTTTGGCCTGGTGGACGCGGGCATGAGGCAGCTGTGGGAGACCGGGTGGATGCACAACCGGGTCCGCATGGTCACCGCCAGCTTCCTGGTCAAGAACCTGGGCATCCACTGGCGCTCGGGCGAGGAATGGTTTTGGGACACCCTCGTGGACGCCGATGCCGCCTCGAACCCGGCGAACTGGCAGTGGGTTGCCGGGTGCGGTGCCGACGCCTCCCCGTTCTTCCGGATCTTCAACCCGCAGCTGCAGGCCAAGAAGTTCGATCCGCGCGGCGCCTATGTGGCCCGCTTCGCACCGCTGTCCCCGGGCGAGCCGATCGTGGAGCTGGGGCCGTCGCGCGCCGGGGCCCTGGCGGCGCTGGCGCGCATGAAGGAGTCCGGGGGCACCGGCGTCGAGGGCTGACGGCCCCGCCACGCGGTGCTCCACCGGTGCGTTGCCGGGGCCGGGGGCGTAGCGTGGGAACCATGGAGACCTCACTGCTACACACTGACGTTCTGGTAGTCGGCGCCGGGCCCACGGGCCTGATGGCGGGGGCCTGGCTGCAAAAATTCGGGATCGACGCGAAGGTCGTGGACCTGAAATCCGGCCCGACCAAGGAATCGAGGGCGCTGGCGCTGCAGGCGCGCAGCATGGAGATCTACCGCCAGCTCGGCCTGGCCGAGAAGGTCAAGGCCCGCGCCATCCCCACCGGTGAATTGCGCCCCGGCATCGGCGCCCGCAGCTTCAAGAGCATCAAGCTCAACCGGCTCGGCTACGCCCAGACGCACTACGCGGGCCTGACCATGCTGGAGCAAAGCGCCAACGAGGAACTGCTCGCCGAGCACCTCAAGGACGGCGGCCACGAGGTCATGTGGGAGCACGGCTACGAATCCTTCGAGGACACCGGGGACCGGATGCTCATCAAGTGCACCGGCCCGGAAGGCCCGGTGCATATTTCCGCACGTTACGTGATCGCCGCGGACGGCGCCTCCTCCCCGCTGCGCGAGTCCTTCGGCATCGCCTTCGAGGGCACCACCGACGACGAGGTCTTCTACGTGCTCGACGCCCAGGGGGTCACCGGCATGGGTTCGGGCATCAACCTGCGCTTCTCCGACGAGAACTTCATGCTCGGATTCCCCATGGGCAACGACGAGAACGGCGCGGAACGCCGCCGGCTGCTGGGCATCCTGCACGAGCCCAAGGATTCCGGCCGGGAAAAACCCGATGTGGACGAGGAGCGGGCGCGCGCCAGCCTGCGCCGGGAATTCGGCGTGCGGTACCGCGATGCCGCATGGTTTGCCACCTACCGGGTGCACCACCGGGTCGCCGAGCACTTCAGCGAGGACCGGGTCTTCCTGGTCGGGGACGCCGCCCACATCCACTCCCCCGTCGGGGCCCAGGGCATGAACACCGGCCTGCAGGACGCACACAACCTGGTGTGCAAGCTGGCCGACGTGTTCTCCGGCCGCATGCCCGAGACCTACCTCCAGCGCTACGAGGCCGAGCGCCGTCCCGTGGCGCTGCGGCTGGTGTCCACCACCGACAAGCTCTTCAGCGCCGCAACCTCCAGCTCGTTGCTGGCCCGCACGGTGCGCACCCGTGCGCTGCCGATCTTCTGGCCGGCGGCGGTGCGCCTGGTGGGGCGGATCTCCGCCGGGCGCCGCTTCTTCGGATACCTCTCGCAGATCCGCATCCACTACTGGATGGACGACCGGTCCAAGGACCGCGCCACCCTGGCCACCGGCTTTGCCCGCACCAGGCGCCGCGGCAAGGTGCTGGGCCGCCGCCTGCCCTGGGTGCCCAACCGCTCCGGGGCCGCACCGGACAACTTCGAGGTGCTCAACGACGCCTGCTGGCAGGTGCACATCTATGGTCCCGCAGGACGGGACCGCGGGGAGGAACTGGCTTCCGAGTTCGGGGTGCCGCTGCATGAATTCGCGCCCGCCCCCAAGCGCCGGCTGCCCAACGGCTCGGTGGTGCTGGTGCGCCCGGACATGTTCGTCGCACACTTCGAACAGGTCCCGGCCTGATTCCTCAGCCGCTGACCGCCACCACGTCGGCCAGTGCCTTCTCCTTGACGGCGAGCGCCGCGGCGGCGGTCCGGATGAAGACCACCAGCCAGCCAAAGACGATGCCCACCACCGCCAGCTCGAACGCCGTGAGGTTGTAGTAGGCCAGCGGCTGCCAGAGCAGCGCCGCGCCCACCAGCCCCAGGAAGCAGGCGAAGGACAGCAGGTGGAAGACCCAGGGGAACCCCGGGAGCCAGAAGGCCGCCCCCAGGAGCAGCACCACGATGAAGCCCGCCGCGATCCGCACGATGACCGAGTGCACCGGGGCCGCGACGTTGACCGGAACCAGCCCGATGCCGATGACACAGGCACCCAGGCCCAGCAGGCAGGTGCGCACCACCGCGGGCCGCGGCCGGATGAACCTGGGCCGCGGCTTGCCCTGGGCACGGGCGAATTCGTCGTGGATGAGGGCCAGCTGCCTGACGTTGCGCACGATGAACGCGGTCAGGGTGCTGAGCACCAGTCCGGAGATCACCAGGGTGACATTGAAGGTCCAGAACGAGGTGAGCCCCGAGGTCCGGGTTCCCAGCGAGGAAAACATCGACCTCCACCAATAGGGGTTCTCGGCCGCCAGCATGCTGATGAAAACGCCCGTCACCAGGAAGACGGCCAGCAGTCCGGAGAGGTTCAGGGCGTTGAGCCTGGCCGCTGAGACCAGCGCCGCGTACCCGGCGATCCCGGCAAAAATGCCCACCATCAGGCTTCCGGCGAACCTGTCCACGGTCAGCCCCAGGAAGGCGTCCTGGAACACCCGGAAGATGATGATCGCTGCCATGGCGCAGATGGCGGCATGGATGAGCACGAGCGCAACGGCGTTGATGATCCGGCGGTAGCGGGGAAACTCGAGCAGCCACACCTGGGTCTGCAGCAGGAAGCGCTGGTATCCCAGGATGGCGCCGGCGGTGGCGGCCAGTGCAGCGAGAACCGCGGCGAAGACGCCCACCGAGCGGAAGCCGGCCAGATCGGGGCGGTAGCCGACGAATCCGATGAGTCCCGCCACGATGCCCGCCACGGTGCAGCCCAGTCCCAGCCATAGTGCCCAGCTCTCCACTCGAAACTGGATTTCGGCAGATGGGGCTTGGGTTCTCGGTCCTGATTCGCTGTCCACGCAATCGATTCTGCCATTCTTTGGGCGGCCCTCCATGGGACCTTCGGCCCGCCGGAGACACGTCTGCGCAAAATAATCCACTTCTCACTATTGACACATGCTCAGAAACTGCACATAATGAGTTTATGAACAAGAAGAAGCGCACCCCGATCGACGAAGCCCGCCAGCTGCTGGGGGACGTCCCGTCCGACCCGCTGGCAGCAGTCGAACGACTGGGCGAGGTCCGCGAACTGATCGATGCCGCACTGAACGAGGAGATGGCCAAGGCCGCCCTCGAAGGCGCATCGATCCGTTCGGTGGCCGTCCGCGCCGGACTCTCGCCCAACGCGGTCCCCCCGCGGCTGGCCCGCACCTCGCAGCTGTCCAGCTACACGGACGCCGGCGGAAAGGTGTCAAGCTCCTCCATCGAGCGGGCCCGCTACGACTCGGAAACCGGGCGCCCCGCGCCCACCGAACCGATGACCTTCAAACCCCGGCGCACCAACTAAACGACGCGCCACATCCGAAAGGCACTGATCATGTCAGACAAAGACACCGCCATGCTGGTCTTCCTGCTCGACCGTTCCGGATCCATGCACGACATCAAGCACGACATCGAGGGCGGACTGAACGCCTACGTCGCCAAGCAGAAGGCCGAAGCAGGCAGCGCCACCGCGTCCCTGCACCAATTCGACAACGAGTATGAGGACGTCTACGTGGACCTGCCGCTGGAGGACGTGCCCACCTTCACCCTGGAACCCCGCGGCTCCACGGCCCTGTTCGATTCGATCGCCACGACCATCACCAACACCCGCAAGCGCATTGCCGCCATGCCCGCCAACCGGCGCCCGGGCATCGTGCACCTGAACATCGCCACCGACGGACACGAGAACGCTTCCACCCGATACACCCGCCGGGCCATCCGGGACCTGGTCCAAACCCAGCAGGAGGTCGACCACTGGATCATTTCCTACATGGGCTGCGACCAGGACGCCGTCGAGATCGGCACCAGCCTGGGCATCGCCCCCGAGCGCTCACTGACCTACACCCGGGAAACCGCCGCCGAAGCCATGGACGCCTACAGCCAGATGACCAGCAAGGCCCGCGGCGCCACCCGCCTCGGCGCGGACTGGGACGAGGTCCGCGCCGAGTCGGTCTTCACCGCACGCCAGCGCAAGGCCACCGGCAAGTAGCATGCGCGCCAACTTGGGGTGGGTGACCGCAGACCTTGCCGTCGGCGGGGACCTGGACGTCGACGACGACGTCATGGTGCAGCAAATGGCCGAGATCCTTGATGCGGGGATCACCCACGTGGTGGATCTGCGCAGTGAGGCCAACGACGCAGAGATCTGGAAACACGTGCAGGTCAATTACCGTTGGCTGGGGACCGACGACGCCGACGGGCACGTGGTCCCGCCGGAAATCTTCGACGCGGGGGTGCGCTTCGCCCGGCTCGCGGCGCGCGAGGGCGGAAAGCTGCTGGCCCACTGCCACATGGGGATCAACCGCGGGCCGTCCATGGGCTTCGCGATCCTGCTGGATCGCGGATACCGGCCCATCGAGGCCTTCGACATGATCCGCGCCGCGCGACCGCAGGCCTTCATCGCCTATGCGCAGGACGCCTTGGCCGCCGACGCCGCCCGGCAAATGCGCCAGGGGGCGCGGCCGGCCCACCGGGAGAAGCAGTCGCGGTTGCTGCAAGAGCACATCGATGAGGTGCTCACGCCCAGCGCCGTCGGGCGCATCCGCCACCTGATGCGCCAGAGCCGCCGCCGGGACCTGGGCTTTACGGCCTGAGCCGTCCGGCCAACCGGCGAGCGCGAGGTGCCGCGCTCGCCGGTTACGGCGCGTTCGACCCCGCCATCCCCAGGCGCCGGGCCAGGTAGGGCGCGGTCCTGGACTCCGGGTGGAGCGCCAGCTCCCGGGGGGTCCCGGTGGCCACGATCTTCCCTCCGGCGTCTCCCCCGGCCGGGCCCAGGTCGATGACCCAGTCGGCGGCGGCCACCACGTCCATGTGGTGCTCCACCACGATCACGGTGTTGCCCGCCTCCACCAGCCGGTGCAGCTGGCCCAGCAGCAATTGCACGTCCGCCGGGTGCAGGCCGGTGGTGGGCTCGTCCAACAGGTAGAGCGTGTGCCCGCGCCGGGCACGCTGCAGCTCGGTGGCCAGCTTGATGCGCTGGGCCTCGCCGCCGGAGAGCTCGGGCGCCGGCTGCCCCAGGGCCAGGTAGCCCAATCCCACGTCGCGCAACGTCTCAAGGGACCGTGCGGCGGCCGGGATCCCGGCCAGGAACGCCGCGGCATCATCGACGCTCAGGGCCAGGACCTCGGCGATGTTCTTGCCCGCATAGGTGGCCTCGAGGGTCTCGGGGTTGTAGCGCGAGCCGTGGCATTCCGGGCACGGCCCGTAGCTTCCGGGCAGGAAGAGCAGCTCCACCTCCAGGTAGCCCTCGCCCAGGCAGGTTTCGCAGCGGCCGCCGGCGACGTTGAAGGAGAAGCGCCCGGCGCCGTAGCCGCGCCGCTTGGCCAGCGGCGTGTCGGCGAAGGCCTGGCGCACCGCGTCGAACAGGCCGGTGTAGGTGGCAAGGTTCGAGCGCGGGGTGCGGCCGATGGGCTTTTGGTCCATGGCCACGATCCGCTCGATCCGCTGCGCCCCGCGCACCTCGAGCACCGTGGCGAAGTCCGTTTCCGCCTCCGGCCCCGGGGCCGCGGGCTCGGGGGTTTCGGCGGATCCGTTGCGCCGGCTGCCGCCCAACCTGTCCGCCAGCCCGTGCGCCAGCGCCCGGCTGACCAGGGAGGACTTGCCCGATCCGGACACCCCGGTGACGGCGCTGAGCACGCCCAGCGGGAAGCGCGCATCCAGGTCCGCCAGGTTGTGCAGGGAAATCCCGTCCAGCTCCAGCCAGTGCTCGGCAACCCGCGGCGCCCGTGCCACCGCGGCGTCCGCGCGGGGCTCCAGGAACCGCCGGGTCACCGATTCGTCCACGCGGCGGAGTCCGGCCACCGGGCCGCTGTAGAGCACCTTGCCGCCGCCGGCACCGGCGCCCGGGCCCACATCGACGATCCAGTCCGCCCGGGCCACCACCTCCATGTTGTGTTCCACCACGAAGACGGAGTTCCCGGACGCCTTCAGCGCCTCGAGCACCTCAAGCAGCGGCCGCGCATCGGCCGGATGCAGGCCGGCCGAGGGCTCGTCGAGTACATAGATGACCCCGAAGAGGCCCGAGCGCAGCTGCGTGGCGATGCGCAGGCGCTGCATCTCCCCGGGAGAGAGCGTCGGGGTTCCGCGGTCAAGGCTCAGGTAGCCCAGGCCCAGATTCACCAGCACCTCGATGCGTCCCAGCAGGTCGGCGGCGATCGAGGCGGCGACCCCGGCGGCAAGGTCCCCCGAGGCCTCCTTCCGGGGATCGGCCAGCGGCCGCAGCACCGCGGCCAGGTCGGTCAGCGCGGTGGCGTTGAAGCCGGCAATGTCCAGGGACGCCACCGTGACCGCCAGCGCTTCGGGGCGGAAGCCGGTGCCATGGCATTGGGGGCAGGGCCCGGAGCGCATGAAGCGCAGCGCCTTGGCCCGCATCGTTTCGGACTTGGAGTCGGCCACGGTGTGCAGCACGTAGCGCCGCGCGCTCCAGAAGCGGCCCTGGTAGGGTTTGGCGACCCTGTCGCGCTCGGGCGTCACCTGGACCACGGGTTGTTCGTCGGTGAACAGGAGCCAGTCGCGCACCTTCTTCGGCAGCTGGCGGAAGGGCACATCCACGTCGTGGCCCAGGTGCGAGGTGATGTCGCGCAGGTTCTTGCCTTGCCAGGCACCGGGCCACGCGGCAATCGCGCCCTCGCGGATGCTCAAGGTCGGGTCGGGGACCAGCGAATCCTCGGTGACGGTGTGGGCGACGCCCAGCCCGTGGCATTGCGGGCAGGCGCCCACCGCGGTGTTCGGAGAGAAGGAATCCGAATCCAGGCGCGGCGCCCCGGCCGGATAGTCCCCGGCACGGGAGAAGAGCATCCGCACCGAGTTCGACAACGTGGTCAGCGTGCCCACGGTGGAGCGGGAGCTGGCGGTGCCGCGGCGCTGCTGCAGCGCCACGGCCGGAGGCAGGCCGGAAATGAACTCGACCTTCGGCGTATGGCCCTGGGCGATGAGCCGGCGCGCATAGGGCGCCACGGATTCCAGGAACCGTCGCTGCGCCTCGGCGAAGATCGTGCCGAAGGCCAGCGAGGACTTCCCGGACCCGGAGACCCCGGTGAAGGCGACGATGGCATCGCGCGGAATGCGCACCTCGACGTCGCGCAGGTTGTTCTCGTTGGCGCCGCGCACGTGGACGAATCCGTCATGCGTGCCCGGTGCCGGGGTGTATTCGGTGTCCTGGCCAATGCTGTTCACCTTCCCCACCCTAGGGCCAGCGTGCACCGGAGCTCCACCCGCGCCACTTGTCGGTGCAATTCATGGGCCGTGTTGCCGGGCACGGCGCCCCGGTGTCGCATAGGGTTTTCCCACACACCATTCCCGGCAAGAGGAACAGACATGGCCAAGCACAGCACACCGGCTTCGAAGACCGAGGACAGCGACGAGGAGCTGCACCGCAAGTGGAACGAGCTGCTGCAGGAGATGCGCGTGATGCAGACCGGCGCGCAGATCCTCGCCGCTTTCCTGGTGGTCCTGCCCTTCCAGTCCCGCTTCGACACCCTGGAGGTACCCGATGAACGGTTCTACCTGGTGTTGCTGGTGGCCTCGGCCCTGGTGATCCTGCTGTTGGTCACCCCCGTGGCCGTGCACCGGCACTTCTTCGGCCAGCAGCTCAAGGCCACCACCGTCCACCTGGGCCACATCATTTCCCGGCTCGTGGTCTTGGGGGTGGGGGTGCTGGTGGCCGGGTGCGTCTGGTTCGTCGTCCAGGTGCTGCATGGTTGGCAGATGGGCCTGCTTGTGGGCGGGATCCTGATGGCGGCCGCGCTCTTCCTGCTGCTGGTGCTGCCGCGGATCGTTACCCCGCGCTCGACGCTCCCGGCGGAATGAACGACCCCGACGCAGGAATCAACCCGCCGTTGTTTGCCATTCGCGAAATCCCCGGGCGTTTCCTTCCCGGTGCGTGATACGTTGCTGTCACCGCTACATCACATGGATATCCACGGAAGGCTGCGCGGCAGCCGATCATCGAGGAGGCAGTTATGGCAGCAAAAACCAACGCAGGATTCACGGTCCCGGGCATGAGCCTGGCCAACGGGCACAAGGTCGCCAATGCGCTGCAGATGCGGATCCACGCATTCAACGACCTGCAGCTGACCCTCAAGCACGCACACTGGAACGTGGTGGGTCGCGACTTCATCGGCGTCCACGAAATGCTTGACCCGCAGATCGATCTGGTCCGGGCCATGATCGACGCCCTGGCCGAACGCATGGCCACCATGGGTGTTTCCCCCAACGGCCTGCCCGGCGCCCTGGTCGCGGCACGCGCCTGGGACGACTACGAGATCGGCCGGGCCAGCACCACCGAGCACCTTGCAGCCCTGGACCTGGTCTACACCGGGGTCATCACCTCCATGCGCAAGACCATCGAGGAGGTCGGCAAGCTGGACCCGATCACCGAGGATATCCTCATCGGCCAGACCGGCGAACTGGAGCAGTTCCAGTGGTTCATGCGCTCGCACCTGGAAAACAGCGCCGGGGAGCTGTCCAACAAGGACACCCGCACCGAGAAGGGCGCTGCCAAGAAGGCCAAGTAGCGCCGGCCGCACGGCCAGCCAGGGGACCCCGGAGCATGCTCCGGGGTCCCCTTTCCTTGTCTTGCAGCGCCGCGACGCCGGCTCCCCGGGCCGCTGGGCCTCGTTTACCCTTGACCGCCGGATACTGCGCTGGCAGTCTCGTATCCAGGGTGCCGGACGAACCTCGCCCGGCACATGCCGCCAGGGCGGGAGCGAAAAGAACATGGAAACAAACCGGGAATCCACCAAGACCGCGGACCTGCGCATCGTGCCGGCCAACCAGGCCGGCAGCGCGGACCTGGAGAAGGTCTTCGGCTCCAGGGGCACCGCGTGGGATTGCCAGTGCCAGTGGTTCCAGAATCCCGGCAAGAGCTTCGACGCACTCTCCGTGCAGGAGCGCGCACACGACTTGCGCACCCAGACCCGGTGCGGGATTCCGGATGCGCAGACCACCAGCGGGTTGGTCGCCTACCTCGGGGACGAACCGGTGGGCTGGTGCGCCGTCGAGCCGCGCACCGCCTACCCGCGGCTGCGCACCTCGCGCGTGGCCTTTGGCGGCCGCGACGAGGAGGACCGGGAAGATGCGGGCGTGTGGACGGCGGTCTGCTTTGTCACCCGCACGGGGTTCCGGCGCCGCGGGGTCAGCCGCGCCCTGGCTGCGGCGGCCGTGGACTTCGCCCGGTCCCGCGGGGCCCGCGCCCTGGAGGGCTACCCGTTGCTGTTGCCCGCGGGCAAGGCCCCGATGTGGGGCGAGCTGTATGTGGGTAGCCGCTCGATCTTTGCCGACGCCGGCTTCAGGGAGGTCGGCCACCCGACCCCGCGCCGCTTCGTGATGCGCATCGATTTCGGGCAGCCATAGCCGGCCGAATCGCCTTTGCTGCTACTGCCCGACGCGGGTCTGCAACACCTCCAGGGCGGCGGCGTCGATCTTGGCCCGGAAGCTCGGGCTGGCCTTGGCCGCGGAGACCAGCGCCTGGTGGATGGTCGGGATGGCGGCGGCATTCACGCACAGCATCATGGTGCCGCCGGCGTTGAAGAAGTTCTTCGCGCGGGTCGCGTAGCTCCAGGGCGAGAGCTGCTTCGCGTTGCACATGTCATCGGAGATCACGATGCCGGTGAACCCCAGGTCGTGGCGCAGCATGGTCTTCATGATCGTCGGGGAGAACGGCCCCACGTGGTACGGGTCGATCTGCGTGTAGATGGCGTTGGAAACCATGATCCAGCGCGTGCCGTAGGCCATCGCCCGGATGAACGGCCGGCGGTAGACGCTGTACCGGGTGGTGATGGTGTCCTTCACGTTGGTGGAGGTGTCGGTGTTCTTGGTGACCCGGCCCAGGCCCGGGAAGTGCTTGGCCACCGGGGCCACACCGCCGGCGCGCATCCCGGACACGAAGGCCGCGACCTCGTCGGCGACGTGCCAGGAGGTGTACCCGTACTCGCGGTACCAATACCCGATGGGCAGGTTGTAGGGGGCGAAGGCCGCGGACGGGACGGTGTCGGCGACCGGGGCCAGGTTCACGTTCAGGCCAGCGGCATGCAACTGCTTGCCCCAGGTGGTGGCCGCGGCCTTCAGCGTCGAGGGAGCCCATGTTCCCTGGTGCAGCGCGGTGGGCATGGTGGAAAAGCCGGGCCCCTTGAGCACCTGGACGTATCCGCCCTCCTGGTCGGTGGCGATGAAGCGTTTCTGCCCGCCGGTGGTTGCCAGGGACACGGTGGCATTGATCTTGGTGACCACGGCCTTGGTGGCGGTGACCCCGGAGTAGCTGCGGCCCTTGAGGAACACGTTGCCGATCTTGTTGTGCGTGAGGATGTACAGGTCGGTGGAGCTGGCGCCGGTGGCGGGCACCCCCATCATCAGCACCTGCCCGACGCGTTGGTCAAGACTCAGCGTGGCCAAGGTCTGGGACGGGGTCAGCGCGGCGATGTTCACCGCGGCGCGTTGCACGCCGGCGGTCGTGGCGGCCGGGCCGGGCGTTGCCAGGGGCGGCGAAAATGGAGAGAGGCTCGTCGCCAGCACGAGCGCCAGGGCTCCGGTGAGTGCCGCGCGTGCGGCGGAACGAGGGGTGGAAGATGAATGCCCGCGCATGGCGAACGCCTCGATTCGAAGGAAACTGACGCAATTCTAGTCTTCCTCCACACGGTTTGACCCGTCGTTTGCCGTGGATCTTCCGCCGGTTCGCCCGCCCGCCCGGGCAGGGCAGCCACGTGGACCGGCCGGCGGCAGACGGCCCGAAAACCCCGCATTTCCGCGCCTCTCCCCGATCCCTCCAAGGGTTTTTCCGGGGTCTTGGCGTTCGGGCGGACGCATCTGGTTTCCGGCCATCTGCAATGATGGGGAAAAAGGAGATGCATCTTGGGCAAGATCGACAATCCCGGCGGCGATGAACCGGTGTCCCGCCCCGTCTATTTCCTCTCGGACAGCACCGGAATCACTGCCGAAACACTGGGCAACACCCTGCTCACCCAGTTCCCCGAAAGCAATTTCAATCGCACCACCGTACCTTTCATCACGACCGTCGAGCAGGCGCGGTCGGTGGTGAACGCCATCGACGCGATCGCTGCCCGGGGCCTGCCGCCGATCGTGTTTTCCACGGTGGTGGGCGGGGACATCCGGGCGACGCTGGCCGAATGCCGGGCAACGGTCGTGGACCTGATCGGGACCCACATCGGGCAACTGGAGGGTGCGCTGGGCACCGCGGCCAGCGGCAAGCCGGGCCAGGCGCACGGCCTGGGAAACGCGGTCCGCTACCAGGCCCGGATGACGGCCGTGGAATATGCCATGGAGCATGATGACGGGCAGAGCCTGCGGGCCCTGGAGAAGGCCCAGGTCATCCTGGTGGCTCCGTCGCGCTGCGGGAAGACGCCGACCACCATGTACCTGGCGCTGCAGCACGGGATCTTCGCGGCGAACTTCCCGCTGATCGAGGAGGACTTTGAAAGGGACGGGCTTCCGGTGCCGCTGCGGCCGTTTGCGCAGAAATGTTTCGGGCTCACCTCAACTCCCCAGCGGCTGAGCCAGATCCGCACCGAACGCCGCCGGGGTTCCTCGTATGCCTCGCTTCAGCAATGCGGCTACGAGCTGCGCAGTGCCGAACTGCTGTACCTTGCCCACGGGATTCCCTACCTGAATTCGGCCAGCGTGTCCGTGGAAGAGATGTCCGCGACCATCCTGCAGAAAATGCGCCTGAAGCACTAGGCAAGGAATCCCGCCAAGTCAATATGGTGCACATCACCTAGTAAGAAACCGCAGGAACCTGTCACAGTGGACAGGAACGTCCCCCCTGCCCGGCCATCGGCCGCGCACCGGAGGCAGCAGCACCGCATGTCAGCAATTGCAAAGGAGCAATGACCATGACAACAGACATCCTCTGGTTCTCGGAACTTGGACTCAAAGACCTGGACCGGGTGGGCGGCAAGAACGCGTCGCTCGGCGAGATGGTGCAGAACCTGAGAACGGCCGGGGTCCAGGTCCCCGACGGGTTCGCCACCACGGCCGAGGCCTACCGTGCCTTCCTGGCCGAATCCGGCCTCGACCGCAGGATCGTGGCGCGGATGGAAGGGCTGGACACCGACGACGTCACGGCCTTGGCCGCCGCCGGCCAGGAGATCCGCGAGATGATGCGCCGGACGCCGTTCCTGCCGGAATTCGAGGCACAGATCCGCACCGCCTACCGGGAACTGGTGGACAAGCACGGCGGGTCGGCGGAGCTTTCCTGGGCCGTGCGTTCCAGCGCCACCGCCGAGGACCTTCCGGATGCCTCGTTTGCCGGGCAGCAGGAAACCTTCTTGAACATCCGGGGCATCGAGAACATCCTGCTGGCCATCAAGGACGTCTTCGCCTCCCTGTACAACGACCGCGCCATCGCCTACCGCGTGCACCACAAGTTCGAGCACGCCGAGGTCGCCCTTTCCGCCGGGATCCAGCGCATGGTGCGCTCGGATGTGGGGGCCTCGGGCGTCATGTTCACCATGGACACCGAATCCGGGTTCCAGGACGCGGTCTTCGTGACCTCCTCCTACGGGCTGGGCGAAGCGGTGGTGCAGGGGGCCGTGAACCCCGACGAGTTCTACGTCTACAAGCCGGCCCTGCGGGCCGGGCGCCCCGCAATCCTCAAGCGCGGGCTGGGCGAGAAGGCGCTGCAGATGACCTACACCGCCAGCGAGGAGGTAGGCCGCACCATCGACTTTGTGCCGGTGGAAGCCTCGCTGCGCAACCGTTTCAGCATCACCGACGCGGACGTTCAGACGCTCGCCCGCCACGCCCTGGCCATCGAGGAGCACTACGGCCGTCCCATGGACATCGAGTGGGGCAAGGACGGGATCGACGGGGAAATCTATGTCCTGCAGGCCCGCCCGGAGACCGTGCAGTCCCGCCGCGCCGCCGGCCGGCTCAGCCGCTTCCGCCTGAACGAGTCGGGCCGCGTGCTCGCCGAGGGCCGGGCCATCGGACAGCGCATCGGCGCGGGCCGGGTCCGCATCCTCACCTCCGTCGACCAGATGGCGGCCTTCACCACCGGCGACGTGCTGGTCGCCGACATGACGGACCCGGACTGGGAACCGATCATGAAGCGGGCCTCGGCCATCGTCACCAACCGCGGCGGGCGCACCTGCCACGCGGCGATCATCGCCCGCGAGCTGGGGATCCCCGCGGTGGTGGGCACCGGGAACGTCACCGAGGCCCTGGCCGACGGCATGGAGGTGACGGTCTCCTGCGCCGAGGGCGAGGCGGGCTTCATCTACGAGGGGCTGCTTGACTTCAGCCTCGCGGAAACCGAGATCGACACGCTCCCGCAGGCCCCGGTCAAGGTCATGATGAACGTCGGCACCCCGGAACAGGCCTTCACCTTTGCGCAGCTCCCCAACGACGGGGTGGGCCTGGCGCGGCTGGAATTCATCATCAACCGGCAGATCGGCATCCACCCCAAGGCCCTGCTCAACCTGGAAGACCAGCCGGCGGAGGTGGCCTCGGCCATCCACGAGCGGATTGCCGCCTACGACTCCCCGCGCGACTACTACGTCAAGCGCCTGGCCGAGGGCGTGGCAACCATCGCGGCGGCCTTCGCCCCCAAGCCGGTGATCGTGCGCATGTCCGACTTCAAGTCCAACGAGTACGCCAACCTGCTGGGCGGACCGGCCTACGAGCCGCACGAGGAAAACCCGATGCTCGGCTTCCGCGGTGCCTCCCGCTACCTGCATCCGTCCTTCCGGGACTGCTTCGACCTGGAATGCGAGGCCCTGTCCTTTGTCCGCAACGAGATGGGCCTGAGCAACGTCAAGCTGATGATTCCCTTCGTGCGCACCGTGGCCGAGGGCCGCGGGGTCATCGACCTGCTCGCGGAGAACGGGTTGCGCCGCGGCGAGAACGGGCTGGAAGTCATCATGATGTGCGAGCTGCCGTCCAACGCGCTGCTGGCCGACGAGTTCCTTGACCACTTCGACGGATTCTCCATCGGCTCCAACGACATGACCCAGCTGGTGCTGGGCCTGGACCGCGATTCCGCGGTGATCGCCGAGAGCTTCGACGAACGGAACCCGGCGGTCAAGAAGATCCTCGGCATGGCCATTGCCGCTGCCAAGGCGCGCGGCAAGTACGTGGGCATCTGCGGACAGGGGCCCAGCGACCACGCGGACTTCGCGCAGTGGCTGGTGGACGAGGGCATCGATTCGGTGTCGCTGAACCCTGACACCGTGGTTGACACCTGGCTGCGCCTGGCCGGCACGGCCGCGGAGGCGCCGGCACCGCGGTAGCGACTTCGGGCCTCGCCGCCGTCCGGCGGAACCAGGTCGGAGGCGAGGCCGGCGCCGCTAGTTCCTGGCCGCGGTGCGTCCGCCGAAGTCGTCGGCGATGTCCTGGGCGGTCCGGCGCATCAGCGGCAACATCTCCTCGGTGATCGAGGCGGAGCCGATGCGCCCGGGCTGCACCGAGACGTTCAGCGCGCCGAGCAGTTGCTTGCCGCGGTACACGGGGACCGCCAGCCCGCGCAGCCCCTCGTCAAGTTCCTGCGCGACCAGGGACCAGCCCTGGGCGCGCACGGTGTCGAGTTCCGCGCGCAGCTCGTCGATGCTCGCCACGGTCTTGGCGGTGTAGTGGGTGAGCCTGGCCTTGGAGAGGAACTCCTCGCGCGCCGCCTCTGGCAGCTCGGCGACCAGCACCCTGCCCATGGAGGTGGCCCAGGCCGGCAGCCGGTTGCCGATGGACACGTTCATCGAATGCAGGCGGGGATTGCTGATGCGCTCGACGTAGAGGATGTCCTGGTCGTCGAGCACGCACAGGGCCGTGGTCTCGGACAGCTCGACGGCCAGCTGCTGCAGGTGCGGGCGTGCCACCTGCGGCAGGGTCAGCCCGGAGAGGTAGGAGGCGCCGATGTCCAGCACCCGCGGGGTTTGCCGGTAGGCGTTGCCGTCGGTTTCCAGATACCCCAAATCCACCAGGGTCAGCAGGAAGCGGCGGGCCGCGGCGCGCGAGACCGAGATGGCCTCGGCCACCTGGGTGACGGTCAGCGCCTGGTGGCCGGCGTCGAACGCCAGCAGCACCGCCAGCGTCTTTTCCGCCGACTTCACGTAGTAGTCAGGCTGCTCGGCCATGGTCCACCATTCCCCTTGTTCTTCCCTAGTACGTCATCAGGCGGTTGCGCTCGAACTGCGCGGCAAGCCGCACCGGGGCGTTCGGTGCCCCGTAGCCGTCGTAGCCGCCGCGGCGCTGCACGACCTCGAGGAACATGGTGCCCACGGTTTCGGTGTAGAAATGCAGGAATTCGCCGTGCTCGTCGCGGTCGTAGAGCAGGTTCAGTTCCTGCAACTGCCCCAGCGTGGCCGCGTCCAGCCCGAAGCGTGCCGCCAGGTCCTCATAATAGTTGTTCGGCACGGCCAGGAACTCCATGCCGGCCCCCACCGCGCGGCGGGCCAAGGCGACGATGTCATCGGTGTGCACCGCGATGTGCTCGGGATAGCCCAGGGCGCGGTCGGTGGTGTTCTCCAACCCGTGCGGCACGATGTTCAGTGCCAGGCGCACGGCGCCGTCGTCGGTGCGCAGCACCTGGGAGCGGACCAGGCCCATGGGGCTGGGAACCTCGGTGCCCGGGCGGGCCTGGAGGTTCAGCGTGGAGGTGTAGAAGAGGACCGATTCGTCGAAGGCCTGCCAGGGCTGGGCGAGATTGACGTGGTCGATGCCCGTCACCAGCCCGGTGTCCGCGGGCTTGCTGCCGTTGCCGAATTCCGGGGCCCAGGCCGGCTCGGAGGAGGTGGTCCCGAAGAAAACCTCGGTCGCGTCCGGGGCGGTGAAGCCGTGCAGCGGCTGCTCGTCGCTGGTGTGGTGGCGCGGGACGGCCGGGGCCTTCAGCGCGGTGGCCCGCCGGGTGCCCAGGGCGGCGTCGGGGACCTGGATGCCGAAGCCGGAGACCTCCGCGGTGATCCCGCGGCTGCGCTGGGTGTTGATGATGATCCGGGCATCCCCGGCGCTCCAGAGGGTGACCGGCTTGCGGCGGTGCTGGCCGCGGAAGGTGAAGCCCAGCTGGGCCAGCATCCCGGCCACGGCCTCGGGGTCCTCGGTGCGGATCTCGGCGTAGTCGAAGCCGGAGGGCGCCTGGGCCCCGGGCAGCGCGGCGATCCCCAGCGGGTAGCCGGCCGCGCCGGCACCCAGCAGCGCGATGGCCCGGTCTTGCAGCCAGATCAGCGAGCGCATCCCGTCCACGGCGGTGCGCTCCACGTTGGACTGGCGGAAGACGTCGTTGAAGATCTCCAGCGAGACGATCCCGTCGTAGCCGGAGCGGACCAGGTGCCCCATGAACGCGTCGAGCTCGAAGCCGCCCTCGCCGGGGAACACCCGGTAGTGCCGCGACCAGGACAGCACATCCATGGACAGCACCGGGGCGTCGGCCAGCTGGACGAAGAAGATCTTCTCGGCCGGGATGTCCGCGATGCCCGCCGGGTCGTCCCCGCGCGAGAGGATGTGGAAGGAATCCAGGCAGAGCCCGACGTTGGGGTGGTCCACCAGTTCCACGATGCGCCAGGAGTGCAGGTAGGTGTTCACGTATTTGCCCCAGGCCAGGGCCTCGTAGGCGATCTTCACGCCGTAGCCGGCGGCGAGTTCGGCCAGGGCGCGGATCTGGGTGGCGAACAGTTCGTCGTCGTTGATGGTGGCGGTGCCGACGTTGGAGCACAGCAGGATGGTGTCGATGCCCAGGCGGTTCATGAGCCGGAACTTGGCCTCGGCGCGGGCCAGGTTTGCGGCCAGCGTTGCCGTATCGACCCCTTCGAAGTCGCGGAAGGGCTGGAAGAGGTCCAGGGTGAGCCCGAGCCGCTCGGCCAGGGCGCGCACCTCTTCGGGGGACATGGGCGAGACGGTGAGGTCTTGTTCGAAGATCTCGATGCCGTCGAAGCCGGCCTTGGCGCAGGCGAGCATCTTCTGCTCGAGGGTGCCGGAGATGCAGACGGTGGCGATGGAGGTGCGCATTAGAGACCAGCTTCCAGCATGTCGAGCAGATGCTTGCGCATCCGGGCGGTGTCCGGGGCGATCCCGGTGATGATGTTGAAGGCGTCGACGGCCTGGCCCACGGCCATGTGCCCGCCGTCGAGGGTGCGGCAGCCAAGGGCCTGGGCTGCACGGATCAGCTCGGTGTCCACGGGTCGGTAGACCACGTCGGCGACCCAGTGCCCGGGCGTGAGCCCGGCGACGTCGAGGGGCAGGCCGGGGTGGTGGTGCATGCCGATGGGGCTGGCGTTGAGCACGCCGTCCACGCGCGGCAGCAGCTCCGGGACGGTGTCAGGGGTGCAGGCCAGGATGGTGCGGTCCGGGAATTGCATGGACAGGGTCGCGGCGCGTTCGGCGGCGCGGGTGGCCTCGGGGTCCACCAGCAGCAGCTCCTTCACCCCGGAGTCCAGCAGCGCGTAGGCCACCGCGGAACCGGCACCGCCGACGCCCAGCTGCAGCACCGAATCAAGCTCGGCGCCGGGCAGGCCGTTGGCCAGGGCCCAGGCGAAACCGGAGGCGTCGGTGTTGAACCCGTGGAACTTGCCGTCCTTGATGACGACGGTGTTCACTGCGCCGATGGCGCGGGCCTCGTCGCTGATCTCGTCGAGGTGCTCGAGCACCAACTGCTTGCAGGGGTGTGTGATGTTGAAGGCGTTGAATCCCAGCATCGCCCCGGCGCGCAGCAGCTCCCCGACGTCCGCGCCCTCTTTGCCGATCTCGGTGAGGTCGATGGGCCGGTAGAGGTAGCGCAATCCGTGCGCGTCCGCCTCGGCCTCATGCATCGGCGGGGTCAACGATGGCAGGACCCCGTCCCCGATCAGGCCTACAAGGTACGACTGCGTGCTGGTGCTCATGAGTGTTCCAGTCCTTGAGATTTTTCGCGTGCGGATTGTCTTGAATGTGATTTAGCTCTACCCTAGTGGTTGTACGCAATTCGTACAACTGTACGCAATACGCACAATAGGCCGTTCGCCTCCCCCACAGCCCCAGTCTTACCTAGGAGTATCCGATGCCAAACACCGAGAACACACCGGCGCAATCCGCGCCCGGCACCGGGGGCAGGACGCCGGTCAAGGCCGCCCTGGCCAGCTTCATGGGCAGTGCCGTGGAATACTACGACTTCTTCATCTTCGGCTCCGCCGCCGCACTGATCTTCCCGCACGTGTTCTTCCCCGACGCCGGCGCCAATGCCGCGGTGATGTCGCTGGCGACCTTCGGCTTCGCCTACGTGGCCCGCCCCATCGGCGCGGTCATCCTGGGACACTTCGGCGACCGGATCGGCCGGCAGAAGGTCTTGATGTTCACCCTGGTGCTGATGGGAGCCGCCACCTTCGCCATCGGCTGCCTGCCCACCTTCGACCAGATCGGCTGGTGGGCCCCGGCACTGCTGGTGCTGGCGCGCCTGCTGCAGGGCCTCTCCGCCGCCGGCGAGCAGGCGGGAGCCTCCTCCCTGACCCTGGAACACGCACCGGATGACCGCCGCTCCTTCTTCACTTCCTGGACGCTGACCGGCACCCAGGGCGGCCAGATCCTCGCCGCGCTGATCTTCATTCCCGTGGTGGCCATGCCCGACGAGTTCAAGTTCGGCATCGGCTGGCGCATCCCGTTCTGGCTTTCGGCCGTGGTCGTCATCGTCACCTTCTTCATCCGCCGCTCGCTGCACGAGACCCCGGAGTTCGAAGAGGCCAAGAAGAACAACGAGATCGCCAAGCTGCCGCTGGGCGTGCTGATCCGCTTCCACTGGCGCGATGTGCTGCGCGTGGTCTTCTGCGCCTTCATCGCCGCGGTCTCCACCGTCTACGGCACCCTGGCCATTTCCTATGGCAAGCAAATCGGGCACATGGACGAGTCGGTCACCCTGTGGCTGGTGGTCGCCGGCAACGTCGGGGCGCTGTTCACCCAGCCGTTCTTCGGGAAGCTGGCCGATCGGATCGGCCGCAAGCCGGTGTTCATCTACGGCGCGCTGTCCTCGGCGGCCTTCATGCCGTTCTACCTGCGCTCGATGGAAACCAGCAACACCCTGTTGCAGTTCGCACTCTCGGTGCTGGTCTTCTCCTGCGCCTACGCCGCGGCCAACGCCGTCTGGCCCTCCTTCTACGCGGAGATGTTCTCCTCCCAGGTCCGCTTCTCCGGCCTGGCCATCGGCACCCAGCTCGGCTTCCTGATGGCGGGCTTCGCCCCGTCCATCGTTGCGGCACTGGGCGGCTTGCAGCCCGGCGGCTGGGTGGTCATCAGCTTCTTCACCCTGGCGATCGCGCTGATCGCCTCGGTCTCCGCGCTGACCGCCAAGGAAACCTACAAGGTGCCCACGCACCTTTTGGGCCGCACCGCGCACAAGGTGGAAAGCGCCTCCGGCGCCCACCTGCAGTAGCGCCGCGGCACACCGCACCCAAGGCCCCGGTGCCTCCCGATTTCGGGAGGCGCCGGGGCCTTGTCATGCCGGGGTTCAATTACCTCAGGAGCGCAGCACGGCCAGGGCGAAGGCCCGTTCGAGCCCGGGCGCGCGGCCCCTATTGCCGTTTTCCAGCACCGCCATGCGGAACGCCTTGGTGATGGCGTCGTACCTGTCCCCGAGCCTGTTGAAGTCGTCGTCCTCGATCGTGCGCCCGTCGTGGTGGACGTATTCCAGCAGCCGCATGCCCTCGTTGGTGCGCGCCGCGATGGCCTTGGATTCCGCGTCGCCCTCCCCGGCGGCAGCCAGCAGGGCCAGCATCGTCGCGTCGTAGGTGACCTTGTCCCGCACCGAATCCCGGGCACGTTTGGCCAGGTGCGCCCACAGCTTGGCCGGGTCCCGGGCCACGCGCAGCGCGGCGGGCGTGGCCACCAGCTTCTTGCCCTGGGCCTTGAGCAGGCCGACGTCCATGAGCATCAAGCGGAAATCATGGATGCCGTGCAGGTGCACCTCGGTCTTGCCGCCGAATTGCACGAAGTCCTCGTGCTCCCAGCCGATCCCCGCGATCACCTCCGGCAGCACGGATGGGGCCAGGTAGCCGGCCGCGGTCAGCGGCAGGCCCGCGCCCTCGCAGGCGTTGATCCACCACAGGATCGAGGCCATGGCCCGCGGTGCCTCCTCGGGCATTTCCGCCGTCGCCGGGTGTGCGAACACGTCGATTCCCAGGGTGTGGAGGAATTCGGCCAACACCATGCGGGCATGCACCGGGAGGGTGGAAAGCCACTTGCCGATCGCGGTGGCTTCCGGAATCCCGCCGAGCAGCAGGCGCACCCGCAGGTTCGCGGCTCCCGCGTCGAAGGCCTCCGGATCCACGGGCGTGAAATAGCCGGCGTGGGCCCTGAACCAATCCACGATGTAGCTTCGGTCGGGGTTCGCCGAGGGGACCCGGGACAGCTTGAGCATCTCGTACCAGCTGCCCAGTCCCCCGCAGTCTTCCAGCGGGACGCGCAGGGCGCCGTCGAGCACGCGGGCCTCGGGAACCGCGGGGTCCAGCGGCCGGGAGGATTCCTCGGTGATCAGGTGCATCCAGCTGTCGCCCAGGTCGTACTCGTACCAGAGCGTGCCTCCGGAGCGGGCCAGCGCTTGGGTCAGGGTGGAGCCGGTTTCGTCCTCGCCCTCCAGCCCGTCCTCGATGCTGCTGGCCATCAGCCAGGTGGTCGGCTGCTCGCCCGCCGCAACCTGGCCGCGGATGAAGGGATTGCGGTCCATGTACAGGTGCAGGTGGGAGTTGGTCCAGCCCAGCGCACCCTGCAGGACCTCGTGGAAACGCTCCAACGTCATGGATCCGTCGACCTCGAGGCGCCGCCAGATGGCCGGTTCCGAGCCATGGAGTTGGATGTGCAGCGTGTGTTGGGTACGCAGGTTCTTCATGGTTCCAGTCTGGTGCATCGGGGGGCCAGCAGGGCTCCCCGGCGCCCTGTCCCCCGATTTTCCTGCGCCGAACCACGGCTTTCGCCGTGCCGGAGCGACATAATGGCTTCCATGGACACCCCGCGCGGACCGCTGCAGCCGACAGGTGAAGGAACGGCGCACGTGACCCGCTTCGAACCGTCCGATGCGCTGCGCGAGCTGGTGGTCCACTATTGGCTTCCCACCTGGCAGATCCCTGCCGGAGCCACCCACGAACAGCGCATCCTTTCCTACCCGGGCTGCAACCTGGCCATCGAGGACGGCGTCGGCACGCTCTATGGGCCTCTCACGCGGCTCTCGCTCAAGCGGCTGTCCGGCTCGGGCCGCGCATTCGGGGTGCTGTTGCGTCCGGGCACCGGTGCCCTGCTGTGCAACATTCCCCTTCCGGAGCTGGTGGACGGCTCGATCCCGGCCCTGGACTGCGGGCTGGATCGCGCCGGCGCCATCCACCAGGCCCTTTTCGCGGAGGGAACCACCGGGCACCGGCAGCGCCGCGCCATCGAAATCTTCGAGGACTGGCTGGTGGAACGGCTCCCGGAGGGCATGGACGACGAAGGACTGCTGCTGAACCGGATCTGCGCCGACATCGAGTCCACCCCGGGCATCGGGCGCGTGGCACAGCTGAGCGAGCGCTGGCAGATCGGCGAGCGGGCGTTGCAGCGGCTGGTGCACGCCCGCATGGGCGTCTCGCCGAAGTGGTTGTTGCAGCGCCGCCGGCTCCAGGAGGCCGCGGCGCTCATGGGCCGGGGCACCGGCCCGAACCTGGCTCGCCTGGCCCACGCGCTGGGCTATGCGGACCAGGCGCATTTCACCCGGGATTTCGCCGGCGTCACCGGGATGAGCCCGGGCGAGTACATCCGGCAGGTCCAGGCCGGGTCCGCCGGCAGCTGCGCCGCGCCGCGGTCCCGCTACGCGGTGCCCGTGGCGTTGAAGGTCTCCAGCCAGGCCGTGACCCGGCGCTCGGATTCCTCCCGGGACAGGTCTTCCACGCGGGTCATGACGTTCCAGCGCCGCCCGAACGCATCCACGAAGGTGGCGAAGCGGTCCCCGGAGACGAAGTCGGCGGGCTGCTCAACGGCGGTGGCGCCGCGTTCCAGCGCACGTGCGAAGACGGCGTCCACGTCCTGCACGTAGACCGCAAGGGAATTGTTGGTGTGCTGGGCGTCGGCCGCAACCAGCCCGTACCCCGGCTGCGGGTCCGAGAGCTGCAGGATTCCGTTGCCGAAGTCGAGCTCGGCATGCGAGACGGTGGGGCTGCCGTCCTCCTTCGGGGCACCTGGCATCACCGAGAGCACGGTGGCGCCGAAGACCTCGCGGTAGAACTCGATGGCTGCCTGCGCCGGCTCGACGACGATGAACGGCGTCAGCGCCGTGTAGCCGTGCGGCACCCCGTTGGTCGTGTGCTTGCCGGTTGCTGCCGTGGTTGTTGGTTCCATGGGCATGGTCTCTCACCTTTCAAAGGTCTGGACGGTTGCTTGTCGTTCCATTGAACCCCTCATGCAGGTCCGCGGTCTTGAAGGAATCCGACAGGGTTCCGTGCCTACTCGTATTCCGGATCGCTGTCCGCCCGCTGGCTCGCCACGACATATCTTCGTGTTCCGGACATTGACGTGGAAGAATCCGATCAACTGCCCAACGAAGGACCTGTTCCATTGACCTTGACCCAACCGAGTCTCCAACGCACCGCCAGCGGCAATGCCGCCTGGATCGTGGTGGTGGTTGCCGGCATCTCCGCCGCCCTGCATATCTGGAAACTGCCCGCGGCACTTCCAAGGATCCAGGAAGACATGGGCCTGTCCCTGCTTGCCGCCGGGGTGCTGCTGGGCATCGTGCAGGTGGCCGGCATGGTCGGCGGCCTGGCGGTGTCCCTGTTGGCCGAGGTCATCGGCGAGCGCCGGACCCTGCTGCTGGGATTGCTTTTCCTGAGTGCCGGGTCGATCTTTGGTGCCCTGTCCATCGGCGC
The DNA here is from genome assembly GCA_024207135.1 of Arthrobacter sp. C2. Lineage (GTDB taxonomy): Bacteria > Actinomycetota > Actinomycetes > Actinomycetales > Micrococcaceae > Paeniglutamicibacter. Next base: position 2,495,412 of record CP042428.1, read on the forward strand.
GAACACCCTGCTGGCTTCGCGGGCCATCGAGGGCATCGGCTTCATTGTGGCCACCGTGGTGGGACCGGGCTTGATCCGCCGCCATGCACCGTTTCGCCGCGTCAACCTGGCCGTCGGCTGCTGGAGTGCCTACCAGGGCACCGCGACCTTCGTGGGATTGATCGCCAGCGCCTACTTCCTGCAGGTCGGCACGTGGCAGGCGTGGTGGTGGGTCATGGCCGCCGTCAGCCTGGTGCCGATCCCGCTGGTGCTGCGCATGGTTCCGAAGGACCAACCCGCGGGGGCCGGGGGTGCCAAGGCGGCCGCCGGACGCATCGGCATCACCGCCCGTTCGCCCAAGGTGTGGCTCGCAGGGGTTGTTTTCGGCTGCTACACCGTCCAGTGGATGGCCGTGGTGGGATTCCTGCCTACGCTCTACGGGGACAGCGGATTGAGCGGCACGCACGCCGGGGTGTTGTCGGCCGTTGTCGGCGGGCTCAACGGGGTCGGCGCCATCATCACCGGAATGCTGCTCCAGCGTGGCGCCCCGGCCCGCGCCCTGCTGTTCCTCTCCTTCGTGTTGATGGCCGCGGCCGGCCTGCTGACCTTTGCCGTTGACTGGTCGCCGGTTCCCGGCGGACTGGCCTGGCAGGTCGCTTGCGTCGGGTTCTTCTCGCTCTCCGGGGCCATGATCCCGGCAACCATGACCCGGATGGCGGTTGACCTGGCCCCGGAGGGCGGTTCGGCCCCGGCCGCCATGGGCTTGATGCAGCAGATCTACAACGTCGGCAACTTCACCGGCCCGATGATCGTGGCCTGGCTGGCCATGAGCACCGGCGGCTGGTCTTCGACCTGGTGGATGACCAGCGTCTTCGCCGTCCTGGGCATTGTCCTGTCCGCGGTTCTCGTCGGCCGACGCGGCAGCATGCATTTCTCGCACGCCCAGTAAGCGCGCACAACTGCAGTCACATGAAACGCGATGCCGTTGCCCATGGAATATCCAGAATGATTGCCTAGAGTCGTAGTTGCCTCTTGAAGGTGCGAGTGATGAGAGCACCGGTCGGAAGAATCCCCCCATAATCTTCCGGCCGGTGCTCACCTCTTTAACGGTCATGTGGACTATGGACGCTCACCGACAGCGGTCCGGCTGCGCCGCGTGCCGGAGTCGCTCGAACAGTTCCTTCGGAACGCGGATGAGTTGGCCGTCCGTTGGCTCCGTCCGCGCAGACCGACGCCCCGGGAGACGTACCCCGTAGTCCCATTGGAGACGGTCGCAGCCGCCTGGGAAAGCCCCGTTCCCTGTTTGTCGGATCGAAGACCAAGATGAACATGCCGAGTCCGGGCACTCCATAATTCCCACGTCCGGCATTAATCAGTGATATCCACCGACGCGAAAACAACCCTTGGGAAAAACGGGTGCAGGTGCAAGTATGTGCCCATGATCAAAGTGCATCCACAGGCCAACCACTTCGGCCTGGACACCTCCAAGCACATCCCACCGCCGATGCCCGACCTTTTCGAGACCCATCCGCTTCTGGGTGAAATCTGGGGACGGGCCCGGTCCCTGCTGGCCGTGCGGGACAACGATGCCCATACCCTCCTATCCCTGTCCCTTGCCGCCTCGTTGCTCGATGCACGCCCACAGGCAGAACCGGGAGTGGTGCTGCCGGCCATGATGTTGCATGACATTGGCTGGTCCCAAGTCGAACCAGGCCTTGTGCTCGCCGCCATCGCCCCCGGCGGGGGGCGTCCGGAACTGGTCCTGCAGCACGAGAAGGAAGGTGCCCGTCTGTCCTCGGAGATCCTCGAGTCCCTCGGCGTGGATTCACTGGTGATCGAACAAGTCGCGACGATCATCGACGGGCACGACTCCCGCACCCATGCGCTGAACCCCGACGACGAAATCGTCAAGGACGCCGACAAGCTTTGGCGGCTGACCCCACATGGTCTCGACACCGTCATGGACTGGTTTGGGCTGCATCGCGGACAGGCCCTGCGCCTCTGCTCCTCACGGGTGCTTGGAAAGCTCTTCACTCCCGAAGCCACCGTCATGGCCCGTGGGTTGATCGCGCTGGAACAGGCGAACCTTTGGCCCCGAAGCCGGGAACTGCGCCCGGGCGCCTGAAGACACTCCCCCATTCCCATATCCGTTCGGCATCCTCGGCCGGTGCTCGCCTACACTCAAGGATGCACGGCGGATACGTGCAGCTGAAGGAAGGGGGCCCAACGATGGCCGGTGGAAACCGCGTGCCCGGAAGCACCGTGACTTCCAAGGTCCTTGCCATCATGGAAGTCTTTGAAACCTCGCGGCGGGCACTGAGCCTGACCGAAATCGCCGAAGCCTCGGGCGTGCCGCTGAGCACCACCCATCGTCTGGTGGGCGAGTTGGTCGATTGGGGCATGCTGAGCCGCGGGCCCAACGGCGGGATCCAACTGGGGCTGCGACTGTGGGCCATTGCCCAGAATGCGGGGCGCCAACTGCGCGACACCGCCCGCCCCTTCGTCCAGGACCTCTTCTCCCTGACCGGGGAGACCAGCCAGCTCGCCGTGCGGGACGGCAACATGGCCCTGTACATCGACCGGGTCTACGGCTCCAAGCGGGTGCCGCGCGCCTCGCGGGTCGGCGGACGGTTGCCGCTCCATGCCACCGCGGTGGGCAAGGTGATCCTCGCGTACTCCGAGGATTGGGTCACCGATGCCTATCTCGGGCGCCCGCTGGCCACGGTCACCGGGCACACCCACATCAATCCGACTCGCCTGCGTGCCGAGCTGGCCCAGGTGCGGGAACGGGGCTACGCCACGACCCAGGAGGAGGTCATCCTGGGCTCGTGCTCGATTGCCGTGCCCGTTTTCCACACCGGTCGCCTGGGTTGCTCGATCGGTCTGGTGGTCTCATCATCCAATGCCGGCACCATGACCAGGCACCTGCCCGTGCTCAGGGGTGTATCCCAGCGCATCGAGGCCGCAACGGCACACATCCCGCTGGAAACCCTCTTGGGCAGCGTCACCGGAGGCGCCCCGCTGCCGCCCATCGACCCCCAGCACTGAACTGTCTTCCACTGAGTGGGAAACTATCCACACGCTTTGCGTGTGTCGTGGGTAACACTTGAGGCAATGAAAGTTTCGCAGCCCACAATCGGGCGGCGCAACCCCGATCTTCCTTCCTCAAGGAGTCAGTTCCATGTCCAGCAACAACGTCGCAGCGGGGGTATGCCCCATGGGTCACGGTGCCGCGGCACCGGCCGACCACCACGGCTATGAACCGTTCACCATGGAAAACCCGTTTCCCTCCTACACGAACCTCCGCAACGAACAACCCGTGATGTTCGACGAACGCGTCGGTCTCTACGTGGTCACCCGCTACGACGACGTCAAGGCCGTCTTCGAAGACTGGGAAACCTTCTCCTCGGAAAACGCCCAGGCCCCCGTGCGCAAGCGCGGCCCGCAGGCCACCAAGATCATGAACGACGGCGGATTCACCACCTACTCCGGGCTCTCGGCCCGCCGTCCGCCGGAGCACACCCGCATCCGGGCGATCGCGCAAAAGGCCTTCACCCCGCGCCGTTTCAAGGCCCTGGAACCCTCCATCCGCGCCAATGTCATCGATTCGATCGAGGTCATGTCGGCCCGCGAATCCGGCACCGGTGACATCGTCAAGGACCTGGCCTATGCCATCCCGACCATCACGATCCTCACCCTCATCGGCGCCGATACCTCCCAGGTCGACACCTACAAGCGCTGGAGCGATTCCCGGGCCGCCATGACTTGGGGAGACCTCAGCGACGAGGAACAGATCCCGCACGCCCACAACCTCGTCGAGTATTGGGCCGAGTGCCTGCGCCTCGTGGCCCACGCCCACGAGCACGGTGGGGACAACCTCACCGCCGACCTGGTCAAGGCCCAGTCCGAGGGCGCGGAAATCACCGACCATGAGATCGCCTCGCTGCTCTACTCGCTGCTTTTCGCCGGCCACGAAACCACCACCACGCTGATCTCCAATTGCGTGCGTGTGCTGCTGTCCCACCGCGAGGCCTGGGAACAGGTGGTGCATAACCCCAAGGCCATCTCCGCGGCTATCGACGAGGTGCTGCGCTACTCCGGATCCATCGTCGGTTGGCGCCGCAAGGCCCTGAAGGACACCGAGGTCGCCGGGGTCAAGATCCCCGAGGGAGCCGAGCTGTTGTTGCTGATGGGTGCGGCCAACCGCGACGAAAACCGTTTCCAGGATCCCGAGGCCTTCGACATCGCCCGGCCCAACGCCCGCGAGCACCTCTCCTTCGGCTTCGGCATCCACTACTGCCTGGGCAACATGCTCGCCAAGCTGCAGGCCAAGATCGCCCTGGAGGAACTGACTTCCAGGATCCCGAGCCTGGAGCTCATCGACGGAGAAGGCATCGAGTTCCGCAAGAACCTGTCTTTCCGCGTCCCCGAATACGTCAACGTGAGCTGGAAGGAAGCCCAGGCATGAGTAACAACGACTTCATCGAGTTCTTCAACGGCGGCTCCGAACCGAAGCTGGAAAACCTCGGCGGCAAGGGCGCCTCGCTGGTGACCATGACCGCCGCCGGAATGCCGGTTCCGCCCGGATTCGTCGTCACCACCGCGGCGTTCGACGCCTTCATGGAAGGCGGCATCACTGCTGAAATCAACACCATACTGGCTGGCCTCGACCCAGAGGACGTCAAAGCAGTGGACGCCGCCAGCGCCACGATCCGCAAGATGATCACCCAGCGCCCGGTGCCCTCCGCCCTGCGCGAATTCACCAAGGACGCTTACGCCTCGTTGCAGGCGAACTTCGCCCGGGAGGTGCCCCTGGCGGTGCGTTCCTCGGCCACCGCGGAGGACCTGCCCGACGCCTCTTTCGCCGGGCAGCAGGACACCTACCTCTGGCTCAACGGCTACGCCTCGGTCACCGAACACATCCGCGCCTGCTGGGCCTCGCTCTACACTTCCCGGGCCATCCTTTACCGACTGAAGAACAACATTCCCGACGAGGGCCTGTCCATGGCGGTGGTCGTTCAGAAGATGGTCAACTCCGCTGCTTCCGGCGTGGCCATGACCCTGGATCCCACCAACGGAGACCGCTCCAAGATCACCATCGATGCCTCCTACGGGGTCGGCGAGATGGTCGTCTCGGGAACCGTCACCCCCGACAACATCCAGCTGGACAAGGTCACCCTGGCCGTCATCACCGAACACATCGGGGCCAAGCACGCCGAGCTCATCCCGGATCCTGCCACCAACTCCCTGGTGGAGGTCGAGGTCAGCGACGAGCGCCGCGCGGTGCGCTGCCTGTCCGACGTGGACCTCGCCCTGGTGGCCCAGCTGGCCAAGCGCGCCGAGAAGCATTACGGCTGCCCGCAGGACATCGAGTGGGCGCTGGATGCGGATCTGCCCGAAGGCGAAAACCTGCTGCTGCTCCAATCCCGCCCGGAGACCGTGCATTCTTCCAAGGCCACCGTGAAGCCGACCGGCAGCGGCTACGCCTCCTCGCTCGGGCTGGGCTCGGGCTTCAACTTCTCCTCGATCACCTCCTCGTTGTTGAACTCCGCGTCCTAGCCGCGTTGCTCCGACCTCCATCGTTTGTCGCTTTTCCCCAACTCCGCAGCAGCATCTTTTGAAAGGCATCCACCACCATGAGCATGAAATCCTTTCCCAAGCCTTCCGATCTCCAGGTCCCTCCGGGCGCCGAGGGTTGGGAGGAGCTCTACCCGTACTACCTGGTGTTCCAGGACGCGCTGAAGGCGGAGGAAGACGAGAAGTTCTGGTTCTGCGATTCGCAGCACTGGCCCACCGTCTTCAAGCCCTTTGAAACCATTGGCGGGGAATTCGCCGTCAAGTGCCTGGGCCAGTACAACGCCCGCCACCTGATGATCCCCAACGCCAACGGCATCGACTTCCGCATCCACCTGGGCTACCTCTACATGTCCCCGCTGCCGGTGCCCAGCGAGCAGATCGCCGCCCGTGTCCCGGAATTCGAGGCACGCATCGGCCACTACTTCGCCAACTGGGATACCCTCCTGGAACAGTGGCACGTGAAGGTCAAGGGCACCATCGCCGAAATGGAAACCCTCACCTTTGAGGCCCTGCCCGACATGGTGCCGATGGCGGACATCCTCTCCGGCAAGGCCAAGGACGGCTCGGAGGTGCTGCTGGAGAACTACGACCGGCTGATCCAGCTCTGCTACCAGAACTGGCAGTACCACTTCGAGTTCCTGAACCTGGGCTACATTGCCTACCTGGACTTCTTCAACTTCTGCAAGGAAGTCTTCCCGAACATCCCCGACCAGTCGATCGCCACCATGGTCCAGGGCGTGGACATGGAACTGTTCAGGCCCGACGACGAGCTCAAGGAACTTGCCGCCCTTGCCGTGGAACTGGACCTTGCCGGCGCGTTCTCCAACACCGACGATCCCGCCGCCACCCTTGCCGCGATCGCGGCGTCCCCCGCCGGCGAGCGCTGGCTGGCACGCTGGGAGGAAGCCAAGGACCCGTGGTTCAACTTCACCATCGGCAACGGCTTCTACGGGCACGACAAGTACTGGATCGAACACCAGGAGATCCCCCTGGGCTTTATCGCGGACTACATCCACCGCCTGCAGGGCGGGGCGAACATCATGCGCCCCACCGAGAAGCTGATCGCCGAGAAGGACCGCATCGTCTCCGAGTACCGGGACCTGCTGGATCCCGAAATCCGCGAGGCCTTCGACGCCAAGCGCACCCTGGCCGCCACCGCCTACCCCTACGTGGAAAACCACAACTTCTACATCGAGCACTGGACCATGGGCGTGTTCTGGCGCAAGGTCCGCGAACTGTCCCGCATGCTCCACGCCCAGGGCCTCTGGAACGAACCCGAGGACATGCTCTACCTCGGGCGCAACGAAGTCCGCGACGTGCTCTTCGACCTGGTCACCTCGTGGGGAATCGGCGCCGGCGACCCGATCGGCAACGTGGTGTGGCCGCAGGAGATCGAGCGCCGCCGCGGCATCGTCGACGCGTTGAAGACCGCCCGCCCGGCCCCGGCCCTGAACACCCCGCCTTCGGCCATCACCGAACCGTTCACCCGGATGCTCTGGGGCATCACCACCGAACAGGTCCAGCAGTGGCTGGGCGGGGACGAGGATTCCGAGTCGGGCGTGCTCAAGGGCATGGCCGCATCCCCCGGTCTGGTGGAGGGTATGGCCCGCGTGGTCATGCATGCCGACGACCTCTCGGAGGTGCAGGCCGGCGAGATCCTGGTCGCCCCGATCACCGCTCCGAGCTGGGGCCCGATCTTCGGCAAGATCAAGGCCACGGTTACGGACATCGGCGGGATGATGAGCCACGCGGCCATCGTCTGCCGCGAATACGGATTGCCGGCCGTCACCGGGACCGGCAGCGCCTCCACCACCATCCGCACCGGCCAGATGCTGCGCGTGGACGGTACCAAGGGCACCGTCGAGATCCTCGAGGAGGCTCCCGTGGTCACCGGCCCCGGGGCGCACTCCCACTCGCACGTCTAGGACCGCTCTCCCCCATAGCGGTTCCGGACGTCCGGTGGTGGGCATGGCAACCCAAGGCCCCGCCCACCACCTCCCCCTAATTCGCCACTCCACAGCATTCGCCCCAGTGAAAGGCCCCCGGTACAGAACATGAGCACCGAAGCACACACCCCGCCGGGCACGGTCTTGGTCACCGGCGCCGCAGGAGGCCTCGGCAGGGCCTTCGCCCTCGGATTCGCCCGGCGCGGCTATGCGGTCGCCGCGGCGGACATCGATCCGGCCGGCACCGCCGAGACCGCAGAAATGGTCCGGGCCGCCGGCGGCCGCGCCGAGGCCTTCAGCGTCGATGTCACCAGCCCCGCCTCCACCGACGCGCTTGCGGCCCGGGTAGCGGGCTTCGCCGGCGGGCAGGTCCAGGTGCTCATCAACAACGCCGCCATCTACGCCACGGTCACCCGCTCGCCCTTCGAGGATATCGACTTCGACGAGTGGGACCGGGTCATGGCGGTGAACCTCAAGGGTCCCTGGATGATGGCCCGGGCCCTGAGCCCGCACCTGGGCGCCGGCTCGCGCATCATCAACATGGCCTCGGCCACCGTCTACTCCGGGTCCGAGCAGTGGGCCCACTACGTCGCCTCCAAGGGCGGGGTCATCGCCCTGAGCCGGGTCATGGCCAAGGAGCTGGGCCGGCGCGAGATCACCGTCAACACCATCGCCCCGGGCTTCACCCTCACCGAGGCAAGCTTTGGGCTGATGGAGAACGCCGAAAGCTACGGGGTCGACCGCGGCGCGCTCAAGCGGGCCAGCCAACCCGAAGACATCGTGGGGGCCGCGCTCTTCCTGGCCGGCCCCGACTCCTCCTTCATCACCGGTCAGACGCTCGTCGTCGACGGTGGCCGCCAGTTCATCTAGAAAGGTAGAACGATCGCCATGCCTACAGTCCACTTCACCGATGCAGCCGGTGCCACCACCACCATCAACGCCAACACCGGGGACTCGGTCATGGAGACCGCGGTCCGCAACGGCGTCACCGCCATCGTCGCCGAATGCGGCGGCTCACTCTCCTGCGCCACCTGCCACGTCTTCGTCGCCGAATCCGACCTGCCGACTCTGGAGCCCATGGGCGAGATGGAGGACGAGATGCTCTACGGCACCGCCGTGGACCGCGAGGACAATTCCCGGCTCTCCTGCCAGCTCCGCATGACCGAGGGCCAGGACCTTCACGTAACCACACCCGAAACGCAGGTCTAGGACATGGAAACGCTCACCGTTCCCTCACTTGCCGGCGCCGACGCGCCGGAGTCGGGGACCGCCACCGGATTGTTGATCGTCGGAGCCTCCCAGTCCGGGGTGCAACTGGCTATTTCCCTGCGTGCCCTGGGCTACACCGAACACATCACGCTGCTGGGCGACGAGGACCACCGCCCCTACCAGCGCCCCGCCCTGTCCAAGGAATTCCTGCAGGACAAGGTCGGTTCCGAGTCCTTGATCTTCCGCACCAACGACTACTGGATCGAACACAACATCACCCTCATCAAGGGCGAGCGGATCGAGTCCGTGGACTCAAACACCGACGGCAGCGGGATCGCCCACGGTGCCTCGGGCAGCACCTACCCCTACGCCCGGCTGGCCCTGACGGTCGGAGCCCGACCGCGCCACCTCGAGGCACCCGGCGCCGAACTGGACGGGGTGGTGTACCTGCGCAACGCCGACGACGCGCTGCGGCTGAAGGAACTGGCCCCTGCGACCACCGACGTGGTCGTGGTCGGCGGCGGCTTTATCGGCCTGGAGGCCGCCAGCTCGCTGGCCTCCATGGGCAAGCGCGTCACGGTGCTTGAATACGGACCGCGGCTGGTGGGCCGGGCGGTTGGCGAGGAAACCAGCGAGTACTTCCTTACCGAACACCGCAAGCGCGGCCTGGACATCCGCATCGGCGCCCGCATCGAGCAGATCCTCGATGACGGCCACGGCACCGTGGACGGCGTGCGCCTGGCGGACGGGTCCGGGATCACGGCGCAGATCGTGCTGGTCGGCATCGGGGTCATCCCCAACACCGAGCTCGGCGAGGCCCTGGGGCTGGAAGTCAACAACGGCATCGTCGTGGACGCCGGGGCGCTCGCCTCCGACGGCACCACCATCGTCGTCGGCGACGTGGCCAACATGCCCAACCCCGTTCCAGGCGCGCCGAAGGGCGAGCGCATCCGCCTCGAGAGCGTGAACAACGCCATCGAGCATGCCAAGGTCGCCGCCTATTCGCTCATGGGACGCAGCGAGGAATACGCCGGCATCCCGTGGTTCTGGTCCAACCAGGCGGACATGAAGCTGCAGATCGCCGGGCTGTCCACCGGCTTCGATTCCACGGTCATCCGCAAGGATCCCGACAAGGGGAAGTTCACGGTGCTTTACTACCGCAATGGGCGCATCATTGCTGCCGACGCCGTGAACGCCCCGCTGGATTTCATGGCGGTCAAACAGGCCCTGGCCGCCGGCAAATCCATCGACCCGGTGGCGGCCGCCGATCCGGCCACCATGCTCAAGACCCTCATTGCCTAGCCGCCCTCCCCCACATACTCTCCCTGACGCAAGGAGCCGCACGCGCCATGAACACCCTCACCGACACCGATCCAGGCGCCGCCTTTGCCGCGGCCTACCCGCAACGTCCCATCCCCGCCCCCGGAAATGTGGACACCACACCGATTTGCCTGACCCCGGGCCTCGAAGCGGACCTGCTGCCGCTCTGGGCCGCGGTGGTCCCGGAAACCCGGGCGCGCGGCAACGACATCCACCTGCCGATCTCGCTGGCCTTCGCCCGCCGCCTGTGTGACGCCTACCCGGAAGCGAACCGCGAGCTGGTGCTCGTGGCAACGCTGCTGCACGACACCGGATGGGCACACGTGGATGAAACCAAGATCATCTCCGAGGGCTTCCGCGGCGACTGGCGCAAGGCAGGCATCCGCTATGAACACGAACGCCTGGGCTGCGATGTGGCCCGCCGTGTGCTGCCTCCGCTGGGGTACGAGCCCGAATTCATCGAGGCGGTCTGCGCCATCATCGACGGGCACGACACCCGCCCGGTGGCCCACTCCTTGGAGGACGCGCTGATGCGCGACGCCGACCGGCTCTGGCGCTTCGACCACGCCGGCATCGCGCTGGCCGCCGGCTGGTTCTCGCAGCACCCCGCCGCCTATACCGACCGGTTGGAAACCGAGATCATCCCCGAGCTGATCACCGAGGCTGCCCTGGACATGGCCTCCACGGACCTGGAACGCTCCCGTGCCCTGCTGCAGACGGCGGTGCTCCGATGAGCACCCGGGAGCAACTCGGCGCAGTGGCCGCTCGTGAGGCGCTTTCTCTTCCCTACCGCCATGTCGACACCCACTTCATCGACGGCGAATGGATTCCCTCCACCTGCGGTGGCCACAACGACGTCACCGACCCGGCCACCGGGTCGGTGTGGGGTTCGGTCGCCGACGGCACCACCGAAGACCTCGAGAAGGCGGTTCGCTCGGCACGGGCGGCCTTCGACACGGGTCCTTGGCCGCGGCTGGCCCCGTCCGAACGCGCCGCGGTGTTGCTGCGCATCGCCGATCAGGTCGAGGCCCGCACCACCGAACTGTCACTGACCAACACCCTGGAAAACGGCTCCCCGGTCTCCGAGACCCAGGGCGCGGCGGCCAACGCCGCATCCATCTTCCGCTATTTCGCCTCGCTGGCCCCGCTGCTCGAATCCGAGGACATCCGCCCCTTCCCCAATGGTGCCGGCGAGTCACTGGTGCGCCGGGATCCGGTGGGTGTGTGCGGGTTGATTGCCCCGTGGAACTTCCCGATCAACCTCATGGTCATCAAGCTGGCTCCCGCGCTGCTGGCCGGGTGCACCGTGGTGATGAAGCCGGCCTCCCCCACTCCGTTGTCATTCAGGATCATCATGGATGCGCTGGCCGCCGCCGGCGTTCCGGCCGGTGTGGCAAACCTGGTCACCGGATCCGGCCGCCTGGGCGATGCGCTGGTGCGGCATCCCCAAGTCAACAAGGTCGCGTTCACCGGATCCACGCCCGTGGGACGCAAGATCGCCGCCGCCTGCGGGGAACTGCTGCGACCGGTGACCTTGGAACTCGGCGGCAAGTCCAGCGCGCTGGTGCTGCCCGACGCGGACCTGGACGCCATGGGGAACAACCTGATTCGCTCCTGCATGCGCAACACCGGGCAGACCTGCTACATCTCCACGCGCATCCTGGCTCCCTCCGAGCGCTACGACGAGGTCGTGGAGCTGGTGACGAACACAATTGCCGCAGCTCCCCAGGGTGATCCGCTGGATCCCGCCACGGTCTTTGGCCCCTCGGCCACTGCAAGCCAGTACCGGACGGTGCTCGAGTACATCGAGTCGGGCCGGGCCGAGGGTGCCCGCGCCACCACAGGCGGGCACAAGGCGCAGCTGGGCGGCGACCTGGATGCCGGTTACTTCATTGCCCCGACGGTGTTTGCTGACGTGTTGCCCGGCATGCGGATTTCCCGGGAGGAGATCTTCGGACCGGTGGTCTCGATCCTGCGCTACGACGGGATCGATGAGGGCCTCTCGCTGGCGAACAACACCGAGTTCGGTTTGGGCGGCCTCGTCTTTGGCACCGACATCGATGCCGCGCAGGCAGCGGCCGAGCGTATGGATACCGGCAGCGTTGGCATCAACTTCTTTGCGTCCAACCACGCCGCGCCCTTCGGCGGGCGGAACGACTCCGGCTTGGGTACCGAATACGGTCCCGAGGGGCTGGCCGCGTACCTGAGCTACAAGTCGATTCATCGGCGCTGATACAGGCCAGCTGTGTGCCGCCGGGCGGGTGAAAAGCCAATTGCCCGGTGGCACGATGGACACCGCCTTCACACCCAACATCATGGATAGGCACATCAAATCCATAGACACTGGCCCTAGAGTCATTACTACCTCATGAAGGTGCGAGTGATGCGAGCACCGGCTGGATAACCGATTCAATCCCCGAATCTTCCGGCCGGTGCTCAAACCTTTAACGGCATCTTCCCCGCTTCAAGCCGATGCCGCCCCGGCCGGGAATCGCGAGGGCACCCGGCGACCAGAGGCGCTGCAGCCAAGGGGCCGTCTCGCGGAAATCGCCGGTGCGTCCCACGAGCGGATCGAGACCGGGGTGCGGGCGGTAGATCCCGGATCGCGCAGGGGGAGGATCCCATGGGCTAGAATTTAGTTGACTCGTCAACTTTATTTCTTTCCGGCAACGAACAGGAATCCGACCGTGGATAAAAAATCAGCACACCGTGCCGACCGCCTGCGACCCAAGCCAAGAGCGATCACCGTGGTTCTTACGGTCCTCGCTTTCGCGCTCGCTGCCTGCGGCACGAACGCCGCGGCCGTCCAAGGCCCCACGTCAAGCGCCCTGGGCCCCGGTCTGCGGATGGGCCCCGTCGAATTGGTGACGTCGGATCTCGAGGGGCTTCACCGCTTTTACACCGAGGGAGTCGGCCTGACCACACTCAGCAGCGACGAGGATGACGTGATCCTGGGCACCGAGGGCACCGAACTTTTCCGCCTGATCGCAGCCGGTTCCCCCGATGCGGCGCCGGATGACTATTCCCAGGCCGGGCTCTACCACTCCGCGTTCCTGTTCCCGGATGCGACCGAGCTGGCCTCTGCCGTGCTGCGCACAGCGACCCTGAAACCGGACTCGTTCCAGGGTTCCAGCGACCACAAGGTCAGCCATGCATTCTATTTCGCCGACCCCGAGGGAAACGGTGTGGAACTCTATGCCGATACCCCTGAAGACACGTGGGAGTGGAACGACGGACTCGTGACCATGGGGTCGGCAGCCCTTGACCCGAACGCCTACATCGCGACGCACCTGGGAAACCGAACGCCAAATGCCAGCGCCAAGGACGTGTCCATGGGACACGTGCACCTGCGCGGCGGCGACCTGCAGCAAGCCGAGGAGTTCTACGAGGACGGACTTGGATTTGCCGTGACTGCCCGGTCGCAGGGGGCCATCTTCCTGGCGGCCAACGGCTACCACCACCACCTTGCCGTCAACACGTGGTCCTCGGCGGGGGCGGGCAAACGCCCCGACTCCCTGGGTCTGCGCACCGTCTCCATCCACGTGGCCGATGTCGCCGAACTGGATGCCGTCGCTTCCCGTTTGACTGCGCACAAGATCCCGCACGAGCTCGGCAAGGGCACCCTGACGACCCAGGATCCGTGGGGAACCGGGATCACGGTGCGCGTCGCGGGCTGACCTCTCGCGCGGACCTCTCACACCAAACGCCATGGCCCGGCACATCAAATCCATAGCGTCGCCGCCTAGAGTCGTTACTACCTCTTGAAGGTGCGAGTGATGCGAGCACCGGTTGGATACACGATTCCTCCCCCGAATCGTCCGGCCGGTGCTCAAATTTTTAACCGGGCCCCTTGCTGGCAACTTGAATTCCAGCGTTCGACGCAACACCCGTGGTCAGCTTGCTTTTAGTAAATCACGTAGTTGCTCGCCCGGGGTATTCCAACCGAGTGTTTTGCGGGGTCGTCCGTTGAGTTGCTGAGCGACGCGTTCGAGTTCCTCCGGGCCGTGGACCGACAGGTCGGTTCCCTTGGGGAAGTACTGGCGCAGCAACCCGTTGGTGTTCTCGTTGGAGCCGCGCTGCCAGGGACTGTGCGGGTCGCAGAAGTAGACATCCATGTCGGTGGCGATGCTGAAGGCCTTGTGCTTGGCCATCTCCACGCCCTGGTCCCAGGTCAGCGATCCACGCAGGTGCGCCGGCAGGGTGCTCATGGTCTTGATCAGCCCGTCACGCACCGTTGCGGCCGTATGGTCGCCCGGCAAATGGACGAGCATGACGTAGCGGGTGGTGCGTTCCACGAGGGTGGCGATGGCCGATTGGTTGTGGGCCCCGGTGATGAGGTCGCCCTCCCAATGCCCCGGGACTGCGCGGTCTTCGACCTCTGCGGGGCGCTCGGAAATGTTGATCATCGGGTCGCGGAACCGACTGGTTCGTTCCTCGGGGTTCTTGTGCTTTTTCCGGCGCGTGCGTCCTGTGCGCAGTGCGTTGTCGACCTCGCGCTTCAGCCCGCCGCGGGGCTGGTAATAGAGGGCCTGGTAGATCGTTTCGTGGCTCACGCGCATCTCGGGGTCATCGGGGAAATCCTTGATCAGGGCATGGGATATTTGTTCCGGGGACCAATACAGTTTCAGCATCGCGACGACGGCGTCGCGCAGCGGCCCCTGGGCTGCCAGCTTACTGGGCTTGGGCCGGGCCCGGGCCTTGGTGGCGGACCGCTGGGCGCCGTGGGGCTGGTATCCGAGCCTGGGGTGGGAGTTGCGCTTGATCTCTCGGCTGATGGAGCTGGGGCTTCGTCCCAGTTCCCGGGCGATGGCCCTGATCGACTTCTTGGCGCGGAGCATGTCGGCGATCAGTTCCCGCTCTTCGTGGGAGAGGTAGCGCGCATCGATGACCAGCTCAAGGTCCTCAATACTCACCGGCGCCGGCGCCGGAAGCTGCAGCGGGGCCGGTGCCGGTGCCGTGGAGGGCTCCGCATCCGCGGGCGGCTCCGGAGCCGCCAGGAGCCCTTCTCCCGGCTCCGGCACCAGGGCCAGCACCGGAGCCATGGGTGGGGCGGTAGGTGGCTCCGCAGCGAGCCGGGCCATGGTGTCGGATTCGGCAAAGGCAGTAGTCACCTGACAGTTATACGCGATGCTGGTGTCATCGTTTGCATCGGGTTGGGCATTGGCCGCGCGGGCGGCCTGGTCCCAGTCGTAGCCGGTGCGCCGGTTGATGCCCACGGCCGCGGAAGCGGCCTTCTGCGTGGCCCCCGCCTCCCGCAATCGCATGTATTCCGCCCGCCTGCCGGAGCGGTCCTGCGGGATGTTTTCCACCCCGGCGGCACGCGCCCAGCTCAGTCCCTGGGAGGTTTTGATGCCGGCGTCGCGGGCGGCAACACTGATGTTGCCCCGCGTTCCAGGGCGTCAAGGAACGGAGCCCGCTTCGGTTCGAGCGCCAGCTGCCTGGCCGTCATTGCGGCCTTGGGCTTCCGTTCGAGCGCCGCGAGCGAGTAGGACCAGTTGAAGGCCGTCTGGGTGTTGATGCCCAGGGCCTTGGCCGCGGCGCTGACGCTGTTCAGACGGTCCAACAACACGAAGAACTCGTCCTTATGCTCCGCGGTGTAGCTCGTTCCCGGCGCCCGGCCGTCGTCTTTCGTCCACATCCGGCAGGTGGAGGGCGTGAAGCCCAGTTCCCGGGCTGCGGCCACTCCGGTTCCCAGGCGTTCCTTGGCTTCGAAGAACCGTTCCTTGTCCTGCGGCGAATACTTGCGGTACGTCCGCGGTGCCGGGGAAGAACCCGATTTTTTCCTTAAGGAAAGACCTTCATTTGATAGTGGATCCATGGACGTTGAAACTCCCGAATATCGGGGGCGTTGCAACGATCACGAGAACTCAAGCAATTCACGGTTGAGGTGGGTAATCGCTAGCTGGATGCCGGCCGGCGCACAGGGTCCGGGCAGCGGTGCGGAAACGCGGCCGGTTGTCCGATCTGGCGCCGGCGTTCGCAGTGGTCTGCTTCGCGTACCCGCCCGGATCGGTCAGCGGCGCACCGAAAAGCGCAGGTGAAGCACCCGGTTGCCCTGGATCACCACATCGGGATCCCCCAACAGGTGCTGTGCGCGGACCGACCCGAAGTAGCGCTTGCCGGCCCCGAACACGACGGGTGCAACATCCATGCGCACCTCGTCGACCAGGCCCGCGGCAAGCACCTGGCCGCCGACGTCGCCCGCGGAGACCTCGACGATGCGCTCACCGGCGAGCTCCTGCGCCTTGGCCACGGCTGCCTCGACGCCGTCGACGAAGTGAAACGGAGCCTCGGGGTCCCACCCCTCGGGCCTCGGGCGGTGCGTCACGACAACCACGTGGGCTACCCCGCCCGGAGGCTTCCCGTCCCAGCCGTCGGTCATGTCAAAGACGTGGCGGCCGACGATTGTCGCCCCGATCTGGTCCCAGTACGCCCGGGTGTAGTCGAAGGAAACCTGCGACACCTTCAGCGCGCCGCTCTCGTCCAGTGGAACGTCGCCGCCGGACAACCAGTCGAACAGCGGCCCGGGCTGGTCGTTCCCGTCCGCGATGAAGCCGTCCACCGACACCGATCCGTACATGACCACCTTGCCCACGGTTCTCTCCTTCTGCTTTGGGGTGCCCCACATTAGCAGCCCATCCTTCCTTCGCGAAGGCCCCATTTCCATGCGAACCCGGCGGGTGCAGAATCGAAGCATGGACAGCATGTCCCAACAGCAGCGATCAGAACTCATGTCGAAGATCCGGGCCAAGGACACCAAGCCCGAGCTCATCGTGCGCCGGCTGCTGCATGCCGCCGGGTACCGCTACCTGCTTCATGGCCGCATCCCGTCCGGCGCCCTGGTGAAGTTGCACCGAGAAAATCCCGAGGCCCGGCTGCCCGGCGGCAAGCTACCGGGAACCCCCGACATTGTCTTTCCGGCCCGTCGGCAGGTCGTCTTCGTCAACGGCTGCTTCTGGCACCTGCACGATTGCCCCGCAGGCCGGCACGCGCCGGCGACCAACGCCCGGTTCTGGGAAGACAAACGCAACCGCACCCGCGAACGCGACGGGCAGAACGCCGAGGCGCTCAAGGCCCTGGGCTGGGAATCCTTGGTGCTGTGGGAATGCGACCTCGGGGACCCGCACGCCACCATGGAAACTCTCGCCCGGTTCCTTGGGCCACCCTCGCGACGCCTGGAATCCTAGATTTCGAAGCATTCCACTTGCTTTGCGGTCAATGGCTCACCTGTCCCGGATTTTTGCCTGCCGATGCACCGTTGCAAGACCAAGGGTTTTCTTGGGCTGTCCTGCACACAGCAACGGAGCGTCGTGGCTCCACCATGCGATGGTGGGGCCACGACGCTCCTTTGAATCCGGTGCTTAGGCCGACAATTGCCGCGGGGTGCGGTTCCAGCCGAAGTTCTGCCTGAGCAGCCGGCTCCACTTGTTGGCGGCCAGGTGTGGGTGCAGCAGCGCGATGCCGAGGCAGTACTTGCTCATGCTCACCGGGCGGATGCCCATCTGCGACAACGCCGAGTCCGCCGCTCCGCGTCCGCTGGCGGTCTTCGTCTCGATCACGAACAGGTCCGGGCCGTGCACCGCGGCGTCCTCCCGGGAGTACACCAGGTTCACGTCGCAGGTCAGCCGCTCCTCGTCCAGGGGGTTCACGAAGGTCCCGCGGACATAATCGCTGCGCATGACCGGCTCCAGGTGCGGCAGTTCCTGGTTGTACTCGGCGCGCAGTTGCGCACGCAGGAACTCGGTCGCCTCGGGGTTGATGGCATCGCGCTCGGAAACCTCGTAGGGAATCCGGTGCTTCACGGTCTGCCCGCGCAAACCCTTGAACTTCGCCTCGAACATGCACAACCCGGAATCGGCGTAGGTGCGTGTGCGGATCTTGTAGCGGCGTCGGCGCCCCTGCTTGTGCGCGGTGAACATCTCCAGGTCGGGGGTGTCGAAGTACACCGATTCGTAGGTGAACATCCGGCGTCCCTCGATCTCCATGATCCGGAAATCGGGGCCAAGCCGGGACATCAGCTCGGTGAACTGCTCGGCCGAAAGCAAGAACTTCTTATCCACCCGGGTCATCAACGCGGCCTCGCTCACGACCTCCTCAAGCGAGATCGGATCCGCCGCCGTGGCAGCCGAGTCCAACGCCCGGGCGCACGATCCTGCCAGCACCCCGGTCCCGGAACCCTGCGTCGTGGTCATGGTCATCGCCCCCGGCGCTGGGCAAGGTCCCGTTCGCCGGCGGTGTGCGGCTGCGGCGTGCTTGCCGGTGTCGGGATCGATTCGATGGACGGCGCGTCAAGGAGCTCGCGACGCTTGCCGGCCACGGTGTTGGCGCGGAAGCGCACGTCCACAATGGTCAGGTCGCGGACCATGTCCAGCTCGATCACCACGGTGCGCAGCACCTTGGCGTTGAGCAGCTCGGCCAGTGCGGCGTGCAGCTGGTGCTGTTGCGCATAGGCAGTGTCGAGGGTGACGGTCTGGCGCATGGTGCGTCGGCCGAAGGCCGGGTGGTCGGCGACGAACATGACCAGCACCATGGCCAGGCTCAGCGCCGGAGAAAGCCAGGCCGGGTCCGGGTGCAGTCCGTTGATTAGGCCGATCGCCAGCGAAATGAAGTAGTAGGCGACCTCTTCCTGGGTCAGGGTATCCGATCGAAGGCGGATGATCGACAGGATGCCGAACAGTCCCAGACCCAGGCCGGCTCCGGCTCCGGAACCGTTGAGCAGCATCGTCACCCCGAAGATGCCGAAGTTCAGTGCCAGGTATGCCAGTGCAAGGTCCTTGCGGAAGTGCCGGCGGTAGTAGATGCCGCATACCAGGACCAGCATCGCAACCATGTTGGCTGCCAGGGCTATCCAAAAGTTCTGCATATCGAACTCCTTCATCTCAGGTGTTGTTCATTCACTGTCTGACTAGGACGGTATTGATTCTTTATGAGATGAAAAGGAGTTTTTGATGAGAGGGCTCTCATGAAGAAGCGGCAAACACTGGATGAACCGCGGATTAACCGGGACCCCACGATCCGGCGGATTCCCGGCGGAAGGTCCCGAACCAGCGGCGCCACACACTTGGAGGCAACACCAACAGCCAGCCCCTCAACCAAGACAAGCCTGTGTCCGAAAGCTGAACCCCAGCGGCTGGATCATCTGGGCCGACCATCTCTTCAGTCGATTTTCCGTCCCCAGGTATTCGACGGCCGCAGCTTAAGGCACCCGAGCCCCTCCCCGCCGGGACTGCCGCACATTGCCGTCCGCAGGCAATCGGAGGGTTCACAAACCTTCGGGTGTCAAGCCACCTCAACACCGAAACCGAATGGCCACATGCCCCGAACACGGCTGGCGATTCGCCCAAAAAGCGGGCACATCCACAGGCAATCCCACACCTTCCGCGCAAACCACTTGACGTTGCCACACAAACGGGCATAAAGTCATTCAAACACAGATTCATGTGTGGCACGTCACTGGATGCGAGGAAGCCATGTTCGCCGAAGAACGGCACCGACTGATCACCGAGATGATCGCCGGCAACGGGAAGGTCACCGTAGCCGAACTCTCGGCGCGCTTCGAGATCACCCGCGAAACCGTGCGGCGGGACTTGGCCCAGCTCGAATCCGAGGGCACGCTGCGCCGCGTCCATGGCGGGGCCGTGGCCACCCAGGCGGTGAGCACCCGGGAGGAAAGCCACGACGAACGAACCACCATCCACTCCGAGGCCAAGGCACGCATCGCCCAGGCCGCCCACCTGCTCCTGCCCGCCGAGGGCGTCTCGGTCATGCTCGACGCCGGAACCACCACCGAGATCCTGGCCGGGCTGATCGCCCGGAACTCGTTCAACACCCCCTCGCTGGTCATCACCCACGCGCTGCCCATCGCACAGCGCCTGGCCGGAAACCCGCAGATCCCGCTGGAGCTCATCGGTGGCCGGGTGCGCGGTCTGACCAGCGCCGCCACTGGCGCCGGGACCGTCGAGCAGTTCTCCCGGCTCAGCGCCGACGTGGCCTTCATCGGCACCAACGCCCTGCACTCCAGCTTCGGCCTGAGCACACCCGACCCCATGGAGGCCACGGTCAAGACCGCCATGGTCGCCAGCGCCCAGCGCGTGATCGTGCTGGCGGATTCCTCCAAATTCGAAAGGCTCACCCTCGTGCAATTCGCGAAACTCGACGCAATCGACACCCTGGTCACCGACGCCGCCCCGACCGGCGAGCTGGCTGCGGCCCTCGAGGCCGCCGACGTGGAGGTGGTGCTGGCATGATCGTCACCCTGACCATGAACCCCGCCCTGGACAAGACCATCGAACTGGGCGCCGCACTGGCGCACGGAGACGTGCAGCGCTCGCGCGGCAGCCACCTCCAGGCCGCGGGCAAGGGCGTGAACGTCTCGCGCGCCATCGCCCAGGCCGGGGTCAAGACCCTGGCGGTGCTGCCCGGGGCCGGCACCGACCCGCTGCTGCGCCAACTGATCCTGGACGACGTCGACCACCGCTCGGTGCACATCGACCACCTGCTGCGCACCAACATCACCATCACCGACCCCGACGGCACCACCACCAAGATCAATGAACAGGGCCCGGTGCTCAACTCCGCGGTGCTTCAGGAACTGGTGCGCGTGGTCGTGGAGGTTTCCCGGACCGCGACCTGGCTCGTGCTGGCCGGCTCGCTGCCCCCGGGCGTGGAACCGGGCTTCTACGCGGAGTTGGTGGCCACGGTCCGCACGGCCCTGGGCGATGCGGCACCGAAGATCGCTGTGGACACCTCCGAGGCCCCGCTGCGTGCGCTCTTCGCCGACGGCGTCACCACCCTGCCTGACCTGGTCAAGCCCAACGCCGAGGAACTGGCCGAGCTCACCGGCCAGGGCACGGCCGCCGGCTTCGAGGACTCCCCCATCGCCGCCGCCACCGCAGCCCGGACACTGGTCGACCGCGGGATCGGTGCCGTGCTGGCAACCCTGGGCGCCGGGGGCGCGGTGCTGGTCACCGACGAGGGAGCGTGGACCGCCAGCCACGCGCCCATCGTCCCGCGCTCCACCGTCGGCGCGGGTGACTCGGCCCTGGCCGGGTACCTGCTGGCCGATGTCGCCGGATACTCCCCGGCCCACTGCCTGTCCCGTGCCGTGGCCTACGGGTCCGCTGCCGCGTCCCTTCCGGGCTCCGCCATTCCCACCCCCAACCAGCTGGCTCCCGACGCCGTCACCGTCGCCGAGCTGTCCAACACCCCAAGGACGACGTCATGATCGAACTCATCAACCGGGCTCTTGTCAGCCTGGACGCAGATCTCGGCACCACCACCGACAACGTGATCGAACACCTCGCGTCCCTGGTCTCGTCCCAGGGCCGGGCCACCGATGCCAGTGCCCTGGCCGCCGATGCCAAGGCCCGCGAGGCCAAGACCGCCACCGGCGTGCCCGGCGGCATCGCGATCCCGCACTGCCGTTCGGCCGCGGTGCTTGAGCCCACCCTGGCCATGGCCCGGCTGGCCCCGGCCGTGGACTTCGGCGCCAAGGACGGCCCTGCCGACCTGGTGTTCTTCATCGCCGCCCCCGAGGGCGCCGACCAGGCCCACCTGAAGCTGCTCTCCAAGCTCGCCCGCGCACTGGTCAAGAAGTCCTTCACCGCCGCCCTGCGCGCCGCAACCAGCGAGGAAGAGATCGTGGAACTGGTCTCCGCGGTGATCTCCGACGACCCGGCAGCCGCCGCCGCAGCCGTCGCGGCCACGGAAACCCCGGCTCCCGCCCCGGCAGACGATGCACCTGTGCAGCAGCCCAAGCCGAAGATCGTCGCGGTCACCGCCTGCCCCACCGGCATCGCCCACACCTACATGGCCGCCGACTCCCTGGCCCAGACCGCCGAGGAGATGGGCGTCGAATTCGCCGTCGAGACCCAGGGTTCCTCGGGCTCCACCCCGCTGCCCAAGGGAACAATCGACGCGGCCGACGCCGTGATCTTCGCCGTGGACGTGGATGTGCGCGACCGCTCCCGCTTCGCCGGCAAGCCGCTGATCCAGGTACCGGTCAAGCGCGGCATCGACGAACCGGCCAAGCTCATCAACGACGCCATCGCCGCTTCCAAGGACCCGCACGCCCGCCGCGTCCCGGCGGGCGCGGGCGCCGAGGAGCCCACCGCATCCGAAGGCAAGGAATCTTTCGGCGGCGGGCTCAAGCGCGCGCTGCTGACCGGGGTTTCCTACATGATCCCGTTCGTCGCCGGCGGCGGGCTGCTCATGGCCCTGGGCTTCTTGCTCGGCGGCTACGCGATCACCGAGGTCGCCGACGACGTGCTGGGCTCAAACACCCTGTTCAACCTGCCTGGTGCCGATGTCGTGACGCAGATCGGCGCCCAATTCGGCCCGCTGGGTGTCTACCTGGGTGCCGTCGCGTTCAAGATCGGCAACCTGTCGATGGCCTTCCTGGTCCCGGCGCTGGCCGGCTACATCGCCTACGCCTACGCGGATCGGCCGGGCATCGCCCCGGGCTTCACCGCCGGTGCGGTCGCCGGGTTCATGGGCGCCGGCTTCCTCGGCGGCATCGTCGGCGGCGTGCTCGCCGGCCTGGCCGCCCGCTGGATCACCTCCTGGAAGGTCCCGCGCTTCATGCGCGGGCTGATGCCGGTGGTCATCGTGCCGCTGCTGGCCTCGATCGTCGCCTCCGGGCTGATGTTCTTGCTCTTGGGCGGGCCAATCGCCAAGCTGACCGTGGCACTGAACGGCTGGCTCTCGGGCATGACCGGCACCGCCGCCATCACCTTGGGACTGATCCTGGGACTCATGATGGCCGTGGATTTGGGTGGCCCGGTCAACAAGGTCGCCTACTCCTTCGCCGTGGCCGGGCTGGGTGCCGGCTCGATCGCCGCGAACCCCGCCCCGCTGATGATCATGGCGGCGGTCATGGCCGCCGGCATGGTGCCACCGCTGGCCATGGCCCTGGCCACGGTCATCTCGCCGAAGTTGTTCACCGGTGCCGAGCGCGAAAACGGCAAGGCCGCCTGGCTGCTGGGCTTCTCGTTCATCTCCGAGGGTGCCATCCCGTTCGCCGCCTCCGACCCGCTGCGTGTCATCCCGGCCTCCATGGTCGGCGGCGGCATCACCGGGGCCATGATCATGGGCTTCCATGTGCTCTCGCAGGCCCCGCACGGCGGCATTTTCGTCTTCTTCGCCATGAACAACACCTGGCCGATGTTCCTTCTCTCCACCCTGGTGGGAACCGTGGTCTCGGCGGTCCTGGTGATCGTGCTCAAGAAGTTCGTCCGTAAGCCCGTCACGCAGGCGCCGGCCGTCGCCGAACCGGTCAAGGTCGCCGCGTAAGCGGGACCAGGCAACCCCTCAAACCCACCCCAACCCAAGGAGCTCCCCATGGCAGAACGCATCGCCACCATCGCCAGCCGCGTGGGCCTGCATGCCCGCCCGGCAGCCATCTTCGCCGAGGCAGCCGGCAACGAGGACCTCGAGGTCACCATCGCCCGCGAGGGAGAGCCGGCCGAGGACGCACTCGACGCCGCCAGCATCCTGTCGCTGATGGGCTTGGGCGCCGGACACGGCACCAAGGTCGTGCTGCGGGCAGATGGCGAGGGTGCCGAGTCCGTGCTCGAGACCTTGGCCGCGATTTTGGAAACGGACCACGACGCCTAAGCGTGGTCGCTGCGCTTGAGCCCTGTGTCCCGGGTGGAACTTCTCAAGGAAGTTCCACCCGGGACATTTGCGTTTCCGAACAGATCGGCTGCGCACCGCACGAGAGCAGGCGATGCCGGTGCCTTCAACTGCTCAATGCACCTCGTGCGTGGCGCCGAGGTGTTCCCAATCCAACGTTTGCAGGACAGCTTAAGAGTCGTGCCAGCGAATGATTTGGTCGATGTCAACAGAACCCCAAAGTGGTACAATAAAGTCGTACAACCTTGGAGGTCCAGGCCATGTCGATTTCAGCCAGCGAGGCGCGAAAAACACTATTTCCTCTGATCGATCGCATCAATGAGGATCGCATCGCCGTGGAGATTGTTTCCCGCCGCGGCAACGCCGTCCTGATGCCCGCAGATGACTACGCTGCCTGGCAGGAGACAGCCTATTTGTTCCGGTCTCCGGCCAACGCCCGGCGCCTGTTGGACTCATACGAGCGCGCCACCACGGGAGAGCACTCCGAGCATGAGCTCGATCGCGATTGATCCATGAGACTCGTCTGGGATCAGTCCGCATGGGAAGACTACGTCCATTGGCAATCAGTCGACCGCAACATTCTCAAACGTATCAACAAGCTCATTGATGCCACCCTGCGCGATCCCTATGCCGGCATAGGGAAGCCTGAACAACTTAGATACGGCGCACAAGGTTCTTGGTCCCGCCGCATCACCGAAGAACACCGGCTGGTTTACCTCGTGATTCAAGATGACTTGGTGATTCTTCAAGCCAGATACCACTACTGAACAGTTCTTTCAGCCGCGTTCGTCTTGGACTTGAATGGTCTCGGCCTTCAGCCGTCGCGGAACAACTTTTCGCAATCCGCGCCCCTCCGGCGCCTTCCCCACGGCAGTTTCTGCGGAGGGCCTCGGTGCAGAATCCGTGCTCGAGACCCTGGCCACGATCCTGGAAACGGACCACGACGCATAGGTTCCGCGACTCCTTATATATAGCAACGTCCCGGGCGGGCTTCTTTTCGGCCCACCCGGGACGCTTCAGCATATTGAGGTACTGCTCGGGAACGCGGTTGCCGCCGCGCTCCCGATGGGGAGCAGCACGTGGTGCGACGCTTCTTGGCTCCGCCCCCGGGTTGTCTCCGGTCGCAGGGGCGGATCACCGCATTACGGCTGCAGCGTCGGAACCTTCTTGCCCTCGTTGGCGGCCTTGCGGCGGCGCACCAACTGGCGCAACGGCGGAAGCGTCACGGCCAGCACCGCGATAACCAGCAGCACCACGGCGATCGGGCTGGTGAAGATCGAGGCCCAGCCATCGGTCAGCAATGCGCGGCGCAGGTTCGATTCTGCCAGCGGGCCCAGGATGAGTCCCAGCACCGCCGGACCCGGAGGGAACCCGAAGCGCAGCATGAACAAACCCACCATGCCGAAGATCAGCATCATGAAGACGTCGAACACCGAGTTGTTGATCGAGTAGGTGCCGACCATGCAGAACACCAGGATGACGACCCACAGGAAGTGGTCCGGCAGCTCGAGCAGCTTGATGACGCCCTTCATGCGCAGCAGGCTCAACACCAGGGTGAGCACCGTGGCGATCAGCAGGATGGTCACCAGCGACGCGATCAAATCCGGGTGGCTGCTGAACAGGCCAGGACCGGGCTGGATGCCCCAGATCATCATCGAGCCGATCATCACGGCCATCACCGAGTCCCCGGGCACGCCCAGGGCCATGGTGGTGGTGATTGATCCGCCCAGCGTCGCGGTGGAAGAGGTGTCCCCCGCGGTCAGTCCCTCGAGCGAGCCCTTGCCGAATTCGTGCTTCTTCTTCGAGGCCTTGCGGGCGTTGTCCCAGCCGATGATCCCGGCAATGTCCCCGCCCACGGCGGGAACCAGGCCAATCACCGAACCGGTGGCGGCACCGATGGCCGTGGGCTTGGCCAGGCGCTTGAGCAGCTTGCCGTCGGGCATCCACTGGCCCATCTGGCTGATGGGCTTGATGCCCTTGCCCTTGCGGTGGGTGAGGATCTGGTTGATGACCTCGGCCAGCCCGAAGAAGCCGATGATCACCGGAATGAACGGGATTCCGCCGTTCAGTTCCAGGATGCCCATGGTGAAGCGCTGGTCCCCGGTGATGGGATCGCGCCCGACGGTGGCCAGGAACAACCCGAACGCACCGGCGGCCAGGCCCTTGAAGATCCGTCCCGAGGACACACCCACCATCATGGTCAACCCGAAGACCACCAGCGCAAACATCTCCGCCGGACCGAATTGCATGGCGAAGGCCGAAAGCGGGACCGCAGCGACCGCAAGGATCGCGATGCCGCAGATCATGCCGACCGCCGAGCCCAGCGCCGAGGTGGTCAGCGCCAGGCCGGCCTTGCCCTGGCGGGCCAGCGGGTAGCCGTCGAACGTGGTGGCTATCGAGGCCGGCGTGCCGGGGGTGTTGATCAGGATTGCGGGGATCCTGTCCCCGAACTGCGCCGCCACGTAGATGGTCAGCAGCATGGCCAGACCCTGGGTGGGTTCCATGGTGAGGGTGAACCCGGAGGCCAGGGCCACAGCCATGGTGGCGGTGACCCCGGGGAAGGCCCCGACGAGCATGCCGATGAGGATGCCGATGCCGATAATCATCAGGGTGTCGGGGGCCATCACCGCGGCGATGCCGTCGGTGACGGGTGAGGTGAAAACGGTGATCATAGCGGGACTCGCAATGCAACGATGAACAGGAAATGGAGGACCGCGGTGGTCACCGTGGGGAAGGCCAGCACGGCCTTCCAGCTGCGCCCGCCCAGGACCAGGGTGAACAGAGCGAGCGCGACAAAGGTGATAATCCAGAACTGCAGGACGTTCCACAGCAGCAGGTAGCCGATGCATACCGCCATCGTCATCCCGAACATCGCCAGCCCCGAGGTGGTGATCCGCTCCGGGACATCGGCCTTGCGGACCCCGCGCATCACGTTGTTCAGCACGATCACCGCGCCGAAGAGGATCAGTCCGGCCCCGAGCATGTTCGGCCAGAAGACCGGGCCCAGCTCCGCACTGCCGCGCACGACGATGCCCTTGCCGGCAACCAGGATCCAGATCCCCAGACCGAGGCAAGCGGCCACGGCGATCAGCTCGCGCAGGCGCACCGGAAGGTCGCGGACCAGTGGTTCCTCGTGGTGGTGCGCGGACTCGATGGCCGCGTCTTGGTCGATTTCTTCAAGCGGTGGTTGGTCAGTCATGCTCTCCTCGCTGACTTTTAGGTGCCCAGGGACGGGCCAGGGAACTACTTGGTGTTGTTCTTGGCATAGTCGATCCACGGGCCATAGCGCTTGGCCTCGTCCTGGATGAAGGCAGCCATCTCGGTGGAGTCCTTGAAGGTCGGCACCAGGTTCGAGGACTTGATGACCTCCTGGTAGCTGGCGTCGGCGGTGGCCTTCTCCATGGCGTCGGAGAGCTTCTTCACGGTGTCCTCGGGGGTGTCCTTCGGCGCCATGATCCCGACCCAGGAGGCGTTTTGCAGGTCCACGCCGGCTTCCTTGGCGGTGGGCACATCCGAGTTGTCCGGATCACGCTCGTCGGTGAGCATGGCCAGGTAACGCAGGTGGCCGCCGTCGACCTGGACCTTCTGCGAACCGATGGCGTCAATGGAGAAGTCGACCTTGCCGGAGGCCGCTGCGGCGATGGCCGGGGCCGACCCGTCAAACGGAACCGAGGTCAGCTTGATGTCGGCCAACTGCTGCAGGCCGGCTGCCGGGGAGTCCCACACCGAGCCGATGCCCGGGGAGGAGAAGGTCACTTCGCCCGGCTTGGCCTTGGCCGCGGCAATCAGGTCTTCGAGGGTCTTGAACGGGGAATCCACGGGGACGGCGATGGCCCCGGGTCCGGCCAGCCCCTGGCCGATCGGCGCGTAGTTCTCGGGTTTGATGTCGTAGTCCATGAACTGCAAGGTAGCGACCTCGACGCCCATCATGGCCAGGTTGTAGCCGTCCGGTTCCTGCTCGGCCAGCCAGTTGTAGGCCACCGAACCGTTGGCACCCGGCTTGTTTTCCACGATCACGTTGACGCCGAGGTCTTTTTCCAGCAGCGGGGCGATGGTGCGTGCGGTCAGGTCGCCGGAGCCACCGGCAGCCCACGGCACGATCAGGCGGACGTCCTTGGACGGGAAGTCCCCGTCGGCCGTGCCACCGGACTTGGCGTTGGCCGAACAACCGGTGACTGTCAGCAGGCCTGCGGCAATCAGTGCCGCGGAACGGAGGATGGTCTTTTTCATGATGGTTCCCCTGGAATTTTGGTGGCCGGGCAGGTGCCCGACGCGGTGCGAATGTATATGTCCTAGCTGGGTGGGCTGGTGGTGCCGGACGGGTTTCGCCAAGGCTTCCTCGCAGTGCCTGCTCGATCAGTACTTGTGCGTAATGCGCACATATGTACTTAATGCGAACAACCTGTAACGTAGCGTACTGCATGCTGTGATGCAAGCCACTGTAAAAATCCGAACTTCAACGGCAGGCATTCGACCGCATTTTCGCACCGACAACACAGCCGATACTTGTTCAAAGTTCCTCAAAAAACCCCGTTGACAAGGTATTCAAGCTCCATCACCCGGCATCCGAACCGCTCGACAATTGCCCCGTGCGGAATCCTTCCAGGGTTCGGTCAGCGGACGGACGGCCGTAACACTTGCGCGCTTTGCGCACGCCGGGGTCAGCTGCTTCAGCCAGGCCACGCGCGCCTGTGGTCCACGGGTGGAGGTCAGGCACTGTTGCGGCCCCCGCTGAGATCCAGGGTCTGCCCGGTCATGTAACTGGCTTCGGAAGAGAGCAGCCAGGCGGCCAGCGCCGCAAACTCGGTGGGATCGCCTACCCGCCCCATCGGCACGCGTGAGAGCAGTTCGGCATTGCGTTCCGGACTAAGTGCCGCAAGCAGCGGCGTCTGGAACATGGACGGAGCGACGCAGTTGATGGAGATGCCATGGCGGGCATTCTCCTTGGCCGCGGTCTTGCCCAGCGCAATCAGACCCGCCTTGGAAACCGAGTAGGCAGCCATGTTCGGGTTGCCTTCCCGCCCCGCGATCGAGGCGAGCATGACGATCCGTCCGTAACGGGCCTCACGCATCACCGGCAAGACGGCCTGCAACCCGTGGAGGCACCCGGTGAGGTTGATTTCCAAGGTCCGGTTCCATCCGGCCTGGGGCATCTGGTCCACCGGCGTTTCCGGTCCCTGGAGCCCGTGGCAAAACAGGGCCCCGTCGAGCCGGCCGAAACGCCCCAGTATCCCCTCCAGCACCTGCGACCATTGCCCCGGATCCGTGACGTCCAGGCTCTGCGACAGCCCGTCATCCCCCGGAGCCTCGACGGGCGCGACCACGTCGGTGGCCACCACCACTGCGCCCTCCCGGCGCAGCCGTTCCACGGCGGTGGAGCCCAGTCCCCCGCTGGCCCCGGTCACCAGGACCACCCGCTGGGCGAAGCGGCCCGGCCACGGACTAAAATCTGGCGGGGGTGCCAGTATGGGATCATCCATGAGATTCTCCTTGGTGTGCGATACGAGTGTGGAGTCCCGGAAGATATCCGGGCCTACAGCTTCGCTCATGGCTTGTGGGCCTTGGGCCCAGGCCATCCATGCAGCAGGTATGCGTTCGGCGGAGCACCTCGGTGCCCCCGGGCATCTGCGGAATCATGCGCGAACGACCCCTGCGGCGGCCCGCTTTCGTGCACCCTCGGCGGCGATGTGCCTACCCGCAGCAAAGGCACGGGTCACCGCCGAGCCGAGGGTTGCCCCGCCACCGGGGTAGTTGTTGCGGAACACGCTCGCGGCAACATTCCCCGCCGCGTAGAGCCCCTCGATCGGCTTGCCGTGCCGGTCCAGGACCTGCCCGTCGTGGTTGGTGGCCAGCCCGCCCGAGGTGCCGAGCACACCGGCATGCAACGGCACCGCGTAAAACGGTGCGCGCGCCAGCGGTGCCAGACAGGGGTTGGGCAGGTTCGACGCATCCCCCAGGTGACGGTCCTGCTCGCTGCCGCCGCGCCCGAACCCGGTGTCCACGCCTTTTTCGGCGTCCAGGTTGAAGATGCGCACCGTTTCGGCCAGGGCGGCGGCATCGATGCCCAGTGCCCGGCCCAGGTCCTCCAGGGACTCGGCGCTGGTCATCCACTCCTCGGGCACCCCGGGAGTGGAACCGGCCACCGGGTACTTTTCGAGGTAGTTGGCATCGAACACGAGCCAGGCCGGGTTGTTGGCCTGGTGTGAGGTGTTCGGATCGATGTTGGCGAAGACCCGCGCGGCATCGTGGTAGTTCAGGGCCTCGTTCACGAAGCGGCGCCCCGAGGCATTGACGGTGATGGAACCCGGCAACGTCATCTCCACGTTGCCCATGCGGCCCGAGGGCCTGGAGTCGTATTGCTGCGCCGGCGGGGTGATCACCGGCACGCCCCAGACCGCTGTCATGTCCCGCACCGTGGCACCGACGGCGAGTCCAAGTTCCAGTCCGTCGCCCTCGTTCGACGGGGCGCCGATGGGAGTGACCGGCAGCGGCAAAAACGCCCGGCGCAGCCGCTCGTTCCATTCGAACCCGCCCGAGGCGATGACCACCGCATCGGCGCGAACCGCAACCGAGCCGTCCACCGTGAGACGCCATCCCGCGTCTCCGCGCACCATGTCGGTCACCGGTGCCTCGAGGGCCAAGACCACTCCCAGGTCCAGGGCGGTGGCAGCCAGGGAGCCCACCAGGGCGCCGCCCATGGTGCGCACCCCCGAGGCGGCTCGTTTGGCGAGCAGCCCCGCGTCGGGGGCCCGCCCGTTGAGGTTGTCGCGCTCGATCATGCTCAGCAGCGGGAAATAGGTTGGCGGGCGCAGCATGGCGCTGAGCCCGGGGTACCCTTCCCCGGAGAACGGCAGGTTGTCCAGGCTTCGACCGCCGTGCGCGGCGCCGTCCCATTCCATGTGGTAGTCCGGCCGTGCCAGCGGCACGAGGTTCACCCGGGTCTGGCCGTCGAGGAACTCGATGGCCTGCGCCGCGGTGTCAACGAACCAGTCGATGTCGGCCTGCTCCACGGCGTGGCCTGCCGCGGCGTGCAGGTAGGCGGCCCCGGCCGCCTTCGAGTCGGCAAATCCGGCTTCGCGGGCCAGGTGGTTGTTCGGTGCCCAGATCACGCCGCCGCCGGCGGAACTGGTTCCGCCCAGCAGCGCGGCCTTCTCCAGCACCAGCACGTTGGCCCCCGCGTGGGCGGCACGCACCGCGGCGGTCAGGCCGGCGGCACCGGACCCGATGACCACCACGTCATAGCCGGGCTCCAGCTCGGTGATCGGTGTGGCCGGGGAGGCAAGGGGGGTGTTCATGGTTCGGCGCTTTCGTTCGGTGGGACTCGGGGACGGGGCTCTTAGGAGGCCAGGACGCTGGCGGGCATGTCGATGACGATCTTCCCGACGTTTTGCCCGGGATCCAGCATGGTCTCGAAGGCCTGCCCCAGCTGCTTCAAATCGAAGCTGTGGGTGATCAGCTTGTAGGCGAGGTCGTGGTGCCGGTTGAGCACCTCGAGTGCCTCCGGGATCAGGTTCAGCGAGTTGCGGCTGCCACGGATGTCAAGTTCCTTGAAGGGGACATCCCTCATGGACAGTGCCGCGGTTGCCGTGGAGATCCCGACCTGGACGATGCGTGCCGTGGGCGCGGCCAGGCGGACCGCGTTCTCGAAGGAGACCGGAACGCCCGTGGCCTCGATGACCAGCGACGGGCCCGACAGCGGGCACCAGCTCTCGAGTTCGGCCTGCTGTTCGGGGTTCGGGAATTCGCCGGAGCCGGCCTTCAGCGTGGCCACGGCCCCGAAGGCCCGGGCCAGTTCGAGGCGCGATTCCGAAAGATCCGAGGCGATGACCGTGACCCCGCGCTCGGCCAGGAACAAGGTGGCCAGCAGCCCGATCGGCCCGCACCCCAGCACCAGCGCGGTTTCGCCCTCCACCGGGGTTCCCCGGTTGACGGCCTGCATCGCGATCGAACCGGGCTCCCCGAGGGCGGCCAGCCTCACGGGCATGCCCTCGGGCAGCACATGGAGCTTGCCGACAGGGACGCTGACCACTTCGGCCAGCGCGCCGTCCTCGTAGCAGCCCAGGCAGGAAATTGACTGGCAGACGTTGTAGCGCCCGGCCTTGCAGGGACCGCACTCGTTGCAGTAGACCATGGGGCTGACCGCCACCGGCGCACCCACCGGAAGCTGCTCTGCTCCCGGCGCTGCCTCGGTGCCAAAGTCGATGGCCTCGATGATGCCGACGAACTCGTGGCCCTGGACCAGCGGAAGGTCCGTCGGATAGTCGTCGTCCCAGATGTGCAGGTCGGTGCCGCACAGGGCGACGTGCTGGACGCGCACCAGGGCGTGCCCGGGACGCAGCGCGGGCATGTCCTCGTCGCGGAATTCGATGGTCCGGCGCTTGGTGGTGTGTGCTCTGAGCATGGTCTTGTCCTCTCCCGTCCGGGCCGCGAGGCCTAGAGCTTGTCCTTGCCGAAGAAGATGTCCCAGCGACGGATGCCGCGCTCGGTGATCAGCCCGGCCTGGGCGAACGGGTCGGCATCCATCATGGCCAGCGCGTCGGCCTCGTCGGCGGCGCTGATGATCAGCAGGGCGCCGGCGCCGGAGTCGACGGGACCGCTGACCAACAGGCGGCCTGCCTCGAAGCGGTCCTTCAGGAACTCGACGTGGGTGGGGCGGACCTCGTCGCGCCTCGAAGCGGTCTCGTCCGAGTAGGTGTAGCTAATGGCGTAGGTGTTCATGGCGTGGTGCTCCTGGGATGTTGTGTGTTTGGAAATCGGTGGGTGCTGCTAGCTAACGGGTGCGATCCTCGAGCGCGGGGGCCTCGGTGCCGTCGTCTTCATAAGCGGTGGTTCCGGCCATGTCGCGCGCTGCGACGTATCCGAAGGTCAGCGCGGGCCCGAGGTTGATGCCGCCGGCCGGGTAGTGCCCGCCCATGACGCTGGCCTGGTCGTTGCCCGCCGCGTAGAGCCCGGCGATCACGTTCCCGGACTCGTCGAGCACGCGGGCCGCGGCATCCACGTCGATGCCGGCGAAGGTGCCGAAGGATCCGGGCACCACCTTGACCGCGTAGAACGGACCCTTCTCGATCGGGCCGAGCGAGGGGTTGGGGGTGTTTTTCGCGTCCCCGCCATAGCGGTTGAACGCGCTTTCGCCGCGCCCGAACTCCGGGTCGATGCCCCGGGCCGCGTTGGCGTTGAAGTCAGCCACGGTTGCGGCGAGCTGTGCCGGATCGATGCCGCACTTGGCCGCCAACTCCTCCAAGGTGCTGCCCTTCACCAGGTAGCCGCTGCGCAGGTACGGGGCCAGCGGCACCGGAAGCGGCTTGGCCATGCCCAGCGGGAAGCGACGGACGTAGCGCGAGTCGGCGATCTGCCAGGCCTGCACCGCCTGGCCCTCGCCGCTCGCCTTGATCATGGCGTCGACGTAGTCGTAGTAGCCGTTGGCCTCGTTGACGAAGCGCTTGCCGTTGGCCAGCACCCCGATGCTGCCTGGCTTGGCGCGGTCCATGATGTGCGGGAAGGTGCCGGTTTTCCCGTTGGGGTACTTGATCAGAGAGACCGGGCACCATGCGGCAGGGGAGGCCATATCGGTGTTGAAGCGTGCGCCCACGGCCCGCGCCATGTCCAGGCCCGCACCGTTGGCCTCGGCCGGGGCCAGGGACCAGTGTTCGTTGCCAGTGGGGGTGTGGGGGAAGAGTTCGGCGCGCAGGGCGGCGTTCTGCGGGAAGCCGCCGGTGGCCAGCACCACGCCGCGGCGGGCGGCCAGGGTGTAATCGCCGTTCGGGCCGCTGAGCTTAACCCCGGTGACCCGGCCCGCGTCGTCGGTGAGCAGTTGGTGTGCGGCGGTGGACACGCGGATGTCCACGCCCAGGTCGTCGGCGGACTTCATCAAGCGTGCGGTCAGCGCGGTGCCGTTGACCAGCTGCATGTTCCGGCGGTGCACGGCCAGGTCGAACAGGTGGGTGGTGACGCGCTTGGCCGCATGCAGGATGCCTGGGATGCTTCCCTGGGAGGCGGAGAGGAACTTGGACAGGTCTTCCCCGGCCATGATGCCCATGCCCAGGAAGCTGGTGGCGTAGAGCTGGTGGCGCATCTTGGCCCGCAGCCCGGGCTTGATGTTCCGCGCGTTGTACGGGGCGGGGCCCACCGAGCGGTGTCCGGTGCCGGCTCCGGGGGTGTCCCCATAGATGTCGTTGATCTTCGCGCCGGGGGTGAATTGCAGGGAGGTGCGTTGGTGGAAGAAGCCGACCATGTGCGGCACCGCTTCGAGGAAGGCGTCCACGCGTGCAGCGTTGTAGCGAGCCCCCAGCCGGTGGCGCAGGTAGGTGCGGAATTCCTCCCGGTCCTCGTTGACGCCCGCGGCCTTGGCCAGCGGGTTGCCCGGGGTCCAGGCCCAGCCGCCGGACCAGGAGGTGGCTCCGCCGCATACCTCGGCCTTTTCCACCACGACCACCTTCAGCCCGTGGTAGGCGGCGGTCACCGCGGCGGACAGTCCGCCGGCGCCGGATCCGACGACAACGACATCGACCTCGGATGCTTGGATGGGAGTGGTGCTCATGGTGGGTGTTTCCGTTCAGTTCAAAAAGGGAGGGAGGGAAGGTGAAGTCCCGGGCCTAATGGCCGTATTCGTCGGAGTCCAGGCGCGGTCCGGCCCCGGTGTCCAGGGCGTCGATCCCCGCGCGTTCGGCGGGAGTGAGACTGAAGTCGAAGACCTCGAGGTTCTCGCGCTGGCGTGCGTCGCTGGCCGACTTCGGCACCGCAAGGCGGCCGGCGTCAAGGTGCCAGCGCAGCACGATTTGGGCCGGGGTCTTGGAGTGTGCGGTTGCCGGGCCGGTGATGGCAGGATCAAGAAGGAAATCCCCGGCGCGGCCCAGCGGGCTGTAGGCCGCAGTGGCAATGCCGCGTGCCGCGTTGGCCTCCAGCAAGGGTTTCTGCAGGTGCTGCGGGTCAACCTGGATCTGGTTGATGGCCGGTTTCAGCCCCGCGGCCAGCACCTCGTCCAGGTGGGTGGCCTTGAAGTTGGACACGCCCCAGGCGCGCAGGCGTCCGGCGTCCACCAGGTCCTGCAGGCCGCGGCAGGCCTCGACGTAGCCGCCGAGTTGCGGGTTGGGCCAATGGACCAAAAACAGGTCCAGGTAGTCCAGGCCCATGCGCTTCAGCGCCGCATCGTAGCTCTGGATGGCGCCGCCGCGGGAGTGGCCCGGCAGGCTGAGCTTGCTGGTGACCCAGAGCTGTTCGCGGGCCATGCCGCTGCGGCGAATGCCTTCGCCGACGGCGTCCTCGTTGCCGTACTTCTGCGCGGTGTCGAGGTGGCGGTAGCCGTTGGCGATGCCGCGGGCGACGCTGTCGGCGGCTTCCTCGCCGAGCAGCGGCCAGGTCCCCAGACCGAGCATGGGGGCCCGCACGCCGGGAGCAATCTCCAGATCCGCTGCCGCGGTGTTGGTGGTGTTCATGGTGTTGGCCTCTCGAGACTTCACTTGGACTGCGGGAGCAGGGCCGCGGCCCGCAGCGCATTGGCGGCCGCCACGACGGAATCGGCTCCGGCCTTGAGCGTGTTGGCCCAGCCCTGTTCGCCGAGGCGTGCGAGCGTGGAGTCCGAAGGGGCCTCGACGCTCAATGGGAGATCGGCCGGGAGGGCCGCGACCATCTCGGCGAGGCGGAAGTCACCGTCGCCCGGGACCCCGCGCTCGGAGCGCGATTCATGGACCAGGCCGTCACGGTCCGCCGGGGCCACGGCCGGGCCGTCGCAGAGCTGTAGCATCGGGATCAGCCCGGCGTGTTCAAGCAGCTGCTCGTCGGTGGTGCCGACCCGGCTCAGGTGCAGGGTGTCGCCCACGAGCTTGCAGCCGGTGTCCCGGGCCAGGTTCGCCGCCAGGGGCAGCGAGTTGACGCTTTGGTAGGAGATGACCTCCAGGGTCGGGACGATGCCGAAGTCGTCACCGTCGCGGACCATCTGCCCCAGGATTTCGGCCAGCTTGTCGTGGTCGGTGAGCGCGGCGGCGACCGTGAGGCTGTTTGCGCCCAGCGCCTGGCCTGCTTCCATCATTGCCCGCCAGGCGGTGCGCTGGTCGGTGCCGTCGAGCAGCAGGAATTCGATGTCCATGATCCCGACCCCGGTGTCCTTCACGGCACGCAGCGTTTCGGCGAGCATCGCCGAACCCGGCTGCAGGTCGTAGGCGCGTTCGGTGGCGGTGACCGGGCGGACCCGGGCGCCGATGAAATCGAAGCCCGCGGTGGCGGCGATGCGCACCAATTGCGGCGGGGCGGTGCCCACCAGGGAAAGCTGGGCCAGGCCGATCTGCTGGGTTGTGCTTGTCATGTTCTCGCTCAAATCATGGGGGTGGGAAACGAATGGGGCCGGGGCCTAGGCGCCCGGGGTGATGGAATCGAGCCGGGCCACGACAGCATCGGGGGCCGTGGGGACATTGGTCGGGAATGGTGCGAAGCGCACCGGCTCCCCGGTGCGTGCCGACTTGTAGATCGCCAGCAGGATGCGCAACGCGTTGGTGGCGTCTTGCCCGGTGACGGCCGGGTCGTGCGAGTGGGTCACGGCGTGGACGAACTCCGCGATCTGTTCGCGGTGGTGCGGGATCAGCGCGGCGTTGATGCCGGCCAGCCCGACGTTGGCGACGGCGTCGGCCGGGTGCGCCGGGGTGCTGGCCACCGTGTCGCCCGCGGCCATGATGGTCAGGCGCCCGTCGCTGCCCTCGGGGAATTCACTCAGCTCCGCGGTGGCTCCGGTGGCACCGGTGATGCGGATCTGCACCCCGAGTGCCGGGTTTGCGGCGGTGGAGGCGGTCAGCGTGGCGATCGCCCCGCTGGTGAACCTCAGCACCGCGGAGGCCGAATCCTCGACTTCGATGTTCGCTGCGTGCTTGAAGGTGTTGATCGCCCCGTAGACCTCGGCGACAGGGCCCATGTACCACTGCAGCAGGTCGATGTAGTGGATGGCCTGGGTCATCAGCACCCCGCCGCCGTCATTCGCCCAGGTGCCGCGCCAGGCGTCGGCTGAGTAGTATTCCGGTTCGCGGTGCAGCAGCACCGAGACCTGGCCCATGACCGGTGCGCCGAGCGTGCCGTCGTCGATGGCCTCGCGCAGGGCGCGGGCCGCGGGCCAGAAGCGGCGCTGGAAGAGCACACCGAGTTTGACCCCGGCGGTCGCACAGGCATTGGCCATGCGTTCCGCCGAGGCAACATCCACGGCAATCGGCTTTTCGCACAAGACATTCACGCCCGCAGCCGCGGCGGCCAGGACCACTTCCTCGTGGGTCGGGTGCGGGGTGCAGACCGAGACGATGTCCAGGCCCAGCGCCAGCAGGGCGTCGACCGAGTCCACCGCGTGGGCGAGGTTCCAAGACTTGGCGGTGGCCTGCGCGCGGGTGATGTCGACGTCGCAGACCCCGATGACCTCCACATTCCCGAGGGAGGTGAAGGCCTCGAGGTGGTTGCGGCTGATGTTGCCGCATCCCACGATGCCCACGCGCAAGCGCGGGGTGGATGCGGTGGTGGATCCGGACATGGTCCAGGCCTTTCTGTTGGGGTCTGTCGGGTGCTTCGCGGTTGCCCGCCGTGCATGGATTCAACTCTAGGAAGTGGCGCAGGACACGTGGTCAGGTTGCCTGTTGAATGGGAAGCACGTTCGAAAACATCGATTCCACTTGCACATTTACTGGTTGCCTCGCCATCCGGCGAGGGGTTGGCGGGCCAGGGTGACGCTAGTTGGCGCGTGCCCAGCTGCCGGTGCCCAGCTCCTCGATCGGGGTGAACGCGGTTTCCCGGGCGGTCATCACGAAGATCGCGGAGACCAGCGCGCAGCTGACGGCGAAGATTGCCACCGGCAGCCAGCCATATTCGCCCGGACCGGTCAGCAGGGTGGCCACGGCCGGGGCGAAGCCGGTGAGGACCAGGCCGAACTGGTTGCCGATGGCCATGCCCGAGTAGCGCACGGGGGCGGCGAACATCTCCGGGAAAAACACCGTCCACACGCCGTTCCAGGCCGAGTAGAAGACCGACATGTTCAGCAGGCCGAAGACGAAGATCAAGACGATGTTCTGCTCGCCGATGGCCCAGAAATAACCGAAGATGGTCACGGAGCAGCCCAGCATTCCAATGAGCAGCACCGGCTTGCGCCCGAAGCGGTCCGAAAGGTGGCCGGCCAGCGGGATGGTGAAGATCGACAGCCCGACTGTCACCGCGCTGATGACCAGCATGGTGGTGCGGTCGATGCCGACCTGCGGGCCGGTGGCATAGGCCAGGGCGTAGACGGTGAAAATGGTTTGCATGACGGCGTACATGGTGATGAACACGATGCGCAGCACGTCGCGCCACTGGGTGCGCAGCACGATGAGGGCCGGGGCCTTCTGCTTGGCACCGGTGCTCTCCGCCTTGACCTCTTCCTCGAAGACCGGGGTCTCATCCAAGTGGGTCCGGACCCAGTAGGCCACGGCCAGCACGACCACCGAGAGCAGGAACGGGATCCGCCAGCCCCAGCTCATCAGCTGGTCCTCGGGAAGCGCGGCGATGGGGATGAAAACCAGGGTCGAGAGCACCATTCCGGAGGCATATCCGGTCATCACGAACGAGGTGTAGAAGCCGCGCTTGCCTTCCGGGGAGTGCTCCACGGTCAGCGTGGAGGCGCCAGCGGCCTCCGCTCCGGCCGAGAAGCCCTGGGCCAGCCGGCCCAGGATCAGCAGGCCGGTGGCCCACCAGCCGAGCTGTTCGTATGTGGGCAGCAGCCCGATGCCCAGGGAGGCGACGCCCATGATCAGCAGCGTGATCATCAGTGCCTGCTTGCGTCCCACGCGGTCCCCCACGTGGCTCATCACGATGCCGCCCAGCGGCCGGGCCAGGTAGCCGACGCCGAAGGTGGCCATCGATCCCAGCAGCGCGACCGCCGGGTCGGCATCCGGGAAGAAGAGCTTGTTGAAGACCAGTGCCGCGGCGGTGCCGTAGATGAAGAAGTCGTAGTACTCGAGGGTCGATCCCAGGAAGGCCGCCAGGGCGGCCTTGCGCGGGCTGCGCAACGGTTCCGGTGCCACAACCTCATCGCTGGCGCGATCCGGGACGTGGGCGGCGGGGTCATTCTGTGTGCGGGGCATGGGAGCCCTCCTGAGGAACGTAGGAAAATTCGGGGTGTCTGCGCGGTGGCATCAGCGGCGACGGCCGGGGTGTGGGTCGCGGGAGCTGCCT
Source organism: Arthrobacter sp. C2 (assembly GCA_024207135.1). Taxonomy (GTDB): domain Bacteria; phylum Actinomycetota; class Actinomycetes; order Actinomycetales; family Micrococcaceae; genus Paeniglutamicibacter. The sequence continues at coordinate 2,534,243 of CP042428.1, forward strand.
GGCTCGTTGAAGGTGCTTGTGATGCCCATCTCGTGCGCTGGATTACAACCTTAGGAAGCTTCCGAACCCCGCCGCCACATTTTCCCGTCCAATGGGAAAGTTCCCTCGGCCGCGACAGGCAGGGCGCATTCCCTGCGGCCTTGCTGCGTGCCGCTACTTGCCCCGGGGAAGCCAGCTGCGCGACCCGTAGGGACGCTGTTCGGCACCCATGGAGCGCGAGAGCGAACGCCCGGCGGCCACCAGCACCGGGATGATCAGGTTGGGGTCTTCCTCGAGAAGCGGGGTGACCACGGTGATCGCCCCGATGATCTCGTTGCCCATGCCGAACACCGGCACGGAGTAGGCGGCGTTCTCCTTGACCAGGACTCCGGCCAGCCGGGAAAAGCCTCGTTCGCGGATCTGTGCCAGGTGCGCCCGGACGCGGCCCGGGTTGGTCTCCGTGTGCGGGGTCGACTGCGCCAACGTGCCGGCCAGGAGCTCGTCCTGGATCCGGTGCGGCGCATGCGCCACCATGCACAACCCGGCGGAGGTCGAGTGCATGTCCAACCGCCCCGCGACCTCGGCAAGGTTGACCGCGGCACCCAGCTTGTCCAGGCGCTCCAGGTAGAGCACCGTGAAGTCCTCGAAGCTGGGGATGGACAGCGAGACGTGTTGCCGAACCGCCTCATGGATGCCCTCGAGCACCGGCAGGCCGCGGCGGCGGAATTCCTCCACCGGGTTGGAACGGGCGGCCAGCTCCCACATTTTCACCCCGATGCCGAAGCGGCCCTCTTCGTCGCGGTCCAGGAAGCCGGCAGCCAGCAACTCGCCGGCCAGCCGGTGGGTGGTGCTGGTGGGCAGATCGGTGGCGCGGGAGAGCTCGCTCATCGTCAATGCCGGGGTGGAGCGCTCAAAGGCACTGAGCAGCTTCACGATCCGGTCGACGACCGATTCCCCGGAACGGGAATTCGCCATGATCCCTCCATTTCCCTCGTGACCACCAAAGACCAGTCTACAAACGTGCAGCCGTTACGGTTTCGCCGAGGCCAGCAGGCCCGCAAGCCGCTCGCGCATCCTCTCCCGCCGCGGCGAACGGCCGGTGACCAGCTCGAAGGTGTCGGCGGCCTGCTCGACGAGCATGGCGGTGCCGTGAACCACCGGTGAGCCAAGGTCCGCCGCCGCGGCGAGAAGACCGGTCACCACAGGCCGGTAGATGACATCGGCCACCCACTGCGATCCGGTCAGCCACGAGAGGTCAAACGGGGTCCCGGGGATGTGCTCCATCCCGATCGGGGTTGCGTTCACGACCCCTTGCGCCTCGCCCACCCAGGCCTCGGCCATGTCGGTGCCCGCGATCTCGACGGTCGCGGCGCTGCCCTCGGGCAAGCTTCGCACCAGCAGCCGGTGCAGCTGCTCCCGCCGCCCATGGTCGGTGTCGATGATCCGCAGCCGGCCCACGCCGTAATCCAGCAGCGCGGCGGCGACGGCCGAGCCCGCCCCGCCGGCCCCGAAGAGCACCACCGTTTGGCGTGCGGTGCTCTCGGGCAGGCTGCGGCGCAGCCCGGCCAGGAACCCCGTCCTGTCGGTGTTGTGGCCCACCAACCGGCCGTTCTCGATCACCACGGTGTTGACCGCGCCCAGGGCTGCGGCGTCCGGGGCGACGGCGTCCAGGAACGGGATGATCGCCTGCTTGTGCGGGTGGGTGATGTTGAAACCGGTGAACCCGTCGGCGATGGCGGTTGCCAGCACCCGGCCGAGGTCAGGCTCCGGGATCCCTGCCAGGTCGATGGCCTCGTAGCTGAAGCCGGCCAGGCCCAGCGCGGCGGCCTCCGCCTGGTGGATCTCCGGGGACAGCGAGGTTCCCAGATCGTTGCCGATCAGCCCGACGCGGTGCGTGCGGACGCTCACTTGTTCCCTAGCGCACTGCGTTCGGCGCGGGTCATGCCCAGCTGTGCGGTGGGGATCTTGTAGGTCTCCGGTCCTGTGGCGAAGGCAATCGCCGAGAGCACCGAGAATCCTGCGCACATGATGGCCACCGGCATCCAGTTGGAGGTGTCGCCGGCCGTCATCATGGTGCCGACGGCCGGGGTGAAGCCCGAGACCAGCAGGCCCAGCATCAGGCCGATGGCCATGCCGGAGTAGCGGACGGTGGCGGGGAACTGTTCCGGGAAGGATGCCATGTAGGAACCGTTCGGCGCGGCATACAGCCCGCCCATGAGGATGATCGAGGAAATGAAGATCAGTGCCACGTTGCCGGTGCCGATGGCGTTGAAAAAGACGAAGATCATGGCCCCGGCACCCAGGACGCCGCCGATGAAGACGGGTTTGCGCCCGATCTTGTCGGCCAGGTGTCCATAGAGCGGTTGGGTCAGCACTGCGGCGAAGTTTGCGGCGGCAATCGCGGCGAGCATGGTGGTGCGTTCGATGCCGTTGTGCTCCACGGCGAAGGCCAGGGCGAAGACGTTGACGATGGTGTTGATCATCGCGAAGGTCGAGGAGAACATGACCCGGACAACGGCGGTCCAATGGTTCTTGAAGAGCTCGACGAAGGGGATCTTGGCAACTTCGTGGGCTTCCTTGGCCTCCTCGAAGACCTCCGGCTCTTCAAGGTGGCGGCGGATCCAGAACGCGAAGAAGGTCAGGAAGATGCTGATCCAGAACGGGATGCGCCAGCCCCAGCTCCACAGCTGCTCGTCGGGCATCGAGGCGACCGGGATGAAGACCAGGGTTGCCAGCACGATGCCGAACATGATCCCGCTCATGGTGAAGCTGGCGAAGAACGACCGGCGGTCGTCCGGCGCGTGCTCCATGGACAGGGACGCGGCGCCCGGGGACTCGCCGCCGGCGGACAGGCCCTGGAAGAGGCGCAGGAGCACCAACAGGATCGGGGCGAAGATGCCGATCTGGTTGTAGCTTGGCAGGCAACCGATCAGGAAGGTGGACACGCCCATGAGCACCAGCACCGCCATCAGCGTGTTTTTCCGGCCGAACTTGTCGCCCAGGTGACCCCAGATGACCGCTCCCAGCGGGCGGGCGACGTACGCGACGCCAAGGGTGGAAATGGAAAGCAGGACCGCGTTCGCTCCATCCGCCGGGAAGAAGACGTGGGAGAAAACCAGGGCGGCGGCGGAGCCGTAGATGAAGAAGTCGTAGTACTCAAGTGTGCTGCCCAGGAATCCTGAGAGCGCTGCGCGTCGAGCCTGCGGCCCGGCCTTGGGCCGGGCAACTCGGGCGGTGGGGGTCGTGGTGTTCATGATGATCCTTTCTCTCCCCCGATGGAGGAACTTCATCAAGTGTGACCCCACGCACTTATTATGTCCACGACCTAATTACACATAGACAATGTGTGAAAACTACACAATCATTTCCGGTGATGGGAGCACCTTCTCGCTCAGTTCAAGGAAGGCCTCGCGGGCCAGGGACCCCGGTCTGGTCGACCAGGCCAGCCCGTGGTTCATGTAGCGGGGGACGCCGCTCAGCGGAACGTACACGGCTCCGGGCGGCACGAAGGCGGCGATGCCCTCGGGCAGCAGGGCGACGCCGATGCCGGCAGCCACCAGCATCATGATCATGTAGGGATCACTGACCTCCTGGGCCACCTGCGGATAGAATCCGGCATCGGCGCAGGCCCTGATGGTGGATTCGTGCAGGGCCGAACCCGCAGCCAATGGCGGCGTGATGAATTGGTCGTCCGCAAGGTCGGTCAGGTCCACGGCGGCCCCCGAAACCAGCGGATGGTCGGTTGGGAGCACCACCCCGAAGGCCTCCTGGGCCAGCAACCTGGAATTGATCCGGGTCGAGTCCACCGGCAGCCCGACAAAGGCAAGATCAAGGGCCCCTGAATCCAGTTGGTGCACTGCATCCTGGGTCATCACCCGCCCCACCAGGGTGAGTTCGATGTCCGGGTACGTCTTGCGCAGGGCGCGGGTCAGGGGCGGCAGGGAGAGGTGGTTGAGCACCCCGGTGAACCCGAGGGCCAGGCTTCCGTATACCCGTCCCTCGGGCACCTTGACGGCCTGTGCCGCGATGCGCAATTGCTCAAGGACTTCGCGGGCATGCGGAAGCAATGCATGCCCTGCAGTGGTCAGCTCCACGGAGCGGGTACTGCGCACAAAGAGCTCGGCACCCAATGAGCGCTCGAGCTTGCGAATAGTCTGGCTCAGGGGCGACTGGGCCATGCGAAGCCGCACTGCCGCGTTGCCAAAGTGCAATTCCTCGGCAACCGCGATAAAGGCTTCCAACCACCGAATTTCCATGTCGACCTCCGCGCGTTCCTACTTGGCCTTGAGCTTCTCCAGACTACCCGCAGCACGGTCGCCGCCAGCCGCGTGGCGTGCGGCGGCCCAGCCGAAGGCCATGCCGGCGCCCACCTGGACCCCGGCCCCGGGATATTCCGATCCCATGACCGAGGCGGCGTCGTTTCCGGCGGCGTAGAGCCCGGCGACCGGCTCGTCCTCCGCATTCAGCGCCTGCCCGTTTGCGTTGGTTTCGATGCCGAAGGAGGTGGCCAGCGGGGTCGGCACCACGGCCATCGCATAGAACGGGCCCTTGGCCACCGGGCCGATGTTCGGGTTCGGGCCGTGGGCGGGGTCCCCGGCCACCTGGCCGAAGAGCAGCTCGCCCTTGTGGAAGTCCTCGTCGACGCCCGTGGCGGCAAAGCCGTTGTAGCGCTGCACCGTGGCTTCAAGGCCCATGGCGTCCACGCCGATCTGCCGGGCCAAATCGCCCAGGGTTGGGGCCTCGTAGAGGTAACCGTCGTTGATGTAGCGCCGCAGGGCGGCACGGGGCAGGTGCGGCATGGTGATCATGCCCAGCCCGTACTTGGCCAGGGTGCGCGAGTCGACGACCAACCAGGCCGGCACGGCCTCGGCTTCCGGGGACTCGAACATGGCGCGCACGAAGCGATGGTAGGAGACGGACTCGTCCACGAAACGCGTGCCGGCGGCCCCCACGGCGATGACGCCGGGCTTGGCCCGGTCCCAGATGTGCGGGAAGACCACCTCGGAACCGTCCGCGCGTCGGCCGATGGAGCTGGGGAACCACAGCGCGTTTTCCCCGTCGTCCCGCCCCAGCACGGCGCCGGCCTTCTCGGCGAGCGCCAGGGTGTCGCCCGTGGCGCCTTCCCCGGCCCTCGAGTAGCGCGGGGTGGGCTTGGGCATGAGCTTTTCGCGCAGTGCCGGATTGTGGGAGAAGCCTCCCGCCGCCAGCACCACACCCTGGCGGGCGCGGATGCGCAGAGTCTTGCCGTTGTGCACGACCACGGCCCCGATGACGGTTCCGGCCTCGGTGATCAGCTCTGTGGTGTGGGCTCCAAAGAGGAATTGTGCACCGCGGTTCCGGGATTCGTGGAAAAGCCGGGCCACCAGCCCGTTGCCCATGACCAGCCGGGTGCCGCGAGGGCGGGTCAGCCGGTCGAGGGCCCATTGGAACCCGAGCTTGGCGGCCAGCATCACGGCTTTGCCGCGCTCGGCCAGCGAGCCGGTGTAGAGCTTGAGCAACGCGGCGACGTCGGGGCGGCGCAGCATCAGCGTCCCGCCCATGAGCGCAAACTCCGGCACCGGGGGGCGGACGCGGCGGAAGTCGGAGGCGCTCAGTTGACGTCCGTCGAACGGCTCTGGTTCCAGAGCGCGGCCGGTCTGTCCGGTTTCGGGCATTTCCGAGTGGTAGTCGACGACTGCCGGGGAGCGCAGGAACCTGACCCCGAGGTCGTGCATCTCGTCAAGCATCTTGGGTGCGGCGTCCAGGTAGGCCATGCGGCTCTCGCGCGGGGCTTTGTCCCCCACCACGGCATCGAGGTAGCGCACGGCGCGCGCGTGGTCGTCCAGGTTTCCGTCTTCGCGCTGGTAGCGGTTGTTGGGCACCCAGCAGGTGCCGGCTGAATAGGCCGTCGTTCCGCCGAGGTATTCGGTCTTTTCCAGCGCCAAAACCCTTGAGCCTTGCGCCGCGGCGGTCAACGTCGCCGAAAGGCCTGCCGCTCCGGTCCCAAGGACCAGGAGATCCACTTCCTGGTCCCACTTGCTGTCCGGATTCTGGTTCATGGTTCTCCTTCACGGCACAGGTGCTGTGCGTCACTGGCTTTTCCTCCCCTCATTATGAGATGTGAATCTATGTACTGTCCATGACAAATTCGATCATTGATTATGTGTTCAATCGATACAATTATCGTCGCAAGCCGAATCTCGGGCCGTGCCACCCCGAGCGGCCCCCGCCCTGGCACGGATACGACGAACCCGGATGGGCGCGCCCACGACCGCGGCCGACACCTGACGGTCCGCGGTGTCGGACAACACCGGATGCACCGTGCTGAACCTCAAAGCCGACGGCAGTGGCTCACTGCTCCGGAGTCCACCCTGGCGGTCGCGTAACAATCGCACTATTCATCCCCCTGGGGCAGTGCGTGGCTTGGCGATTGTTTCCTTGGATGAAGTCCCACGACCTCCCGCGTCGTCCTTCTCGAACCGCTGCCCCAAAGGGTGCAAACATTGGCAGCATGGCCGCCACCAGGGGGCCCGCACCCCCTGCACACCGAACAGTCGAAACGGCCACCGGTAACGGCAAACACGGTTCGAGACGACGACGAGGAGACACCATGGCTACCCCGACGCTCGCCCCCATCGTGCCGGATAAACGTGATGTCGCCGGATTTGCCACGGACTGGCGCAGCTGGCACCAACACCGCCTGCAGTCGCTGTCGGCGCCCTTCGGGTTCCTTGCAGTCACCGCCCTGCACTGGGTCACCGGCGAAGCCACGCGCTTCGAGGGCCTGCCGGGACAGTGGTGGGTCCACGACGACTGGCTCTATGTGGGCCTGGCCCAGGGCGAGACCCTGCTCTTCAACGGCGCCACGGTCACCGGCGTGCAAAGGCTTGGCAGCATCGCCGAACACGAAGGCTTTGACGTGGGCCACGGCGAAACCGTCATCGAAGCGGCCAAGCGTGGCGGCAGGTACATCCTGCGCCCCCGGCACCCGCAGAACCCGCTGCTGCAGGACTTCAAGGGCGTCCCGACCTATGCACCGGATGCGCGGTGGCGCGTGCGCGGTACCTTCCGCCGTTTCGCCGAACCCCGCCCGACGCGGGTTGGCGCGGCGGTCGAGGGCATCGAGCATGTCTATCAGGCTCCCGGCGAAGTCGTCTTCGAACTCGACGGCACCACCCACGTCCTCACCGCCTTCAACGGGCACGCGGACGGATCGCTGAACGTGTTGTTCACCGATGCCACCTCGGGCAAGACCACCTATGCCGCCAACCGCTCGTTGCGTGTCGGGGCGCCGGGCCCCGACGGCAGCGTTGTCCTGGACTTCAACCGGGCGGTGAACCTGCCCTGCGCGTTCACCGACCTGGCCACCTGCCCGCTGCCGCCGGCGGAGAATCGATTGAAGGTCGCCATTGAGGCCGGGGAAAAGATCCCCTACGAGCGATTCGCCACGTAACCAGGCATTCGGTCCTGCCCGACCGACGGCCCTGCGGTTACCCGGCCGGACGAATCCTGCCGGCCACGGATTCCAGGCGCTGCTCGCGCACCGCGAGTTCCAACCCCTGCTGCAGCGCTGCCGAAACCTTCTCGGTCATGCGCCCGTACCCCAGGATCCCCATGGCCTCGCGTTTGAGCTCCTCGACGCCGGATTCCCCGGTGAGAGATGCCAGCGCACACATGAGGTTGGAGATCTCCCGGGGGCTGATCTCCTCGATGCCCGGTACGTGCGCCGCGAATCCGGTCCGGTAATCGATCCACCGGGCTGGTTCCTGCTTGGCCGGCCAGATGAACCCGTCGGCATCAATGGTGTGGGATTTTTTGTCCAGTGCCGCCAGCATCGATTTTTCCCGGGCCGCGGACACCCTGCCCAGGCCGTAGGCGTTGATGGCCAGCCTGGCCAGCCGCCGTTGCTGGATCGGTCCTTCCGCTTCCACGATCTCGGCCAGCAGTGCGGCGGCCTTCCGCTTGCCCGCGGCCCTCTTCAACTCGTCGAGTTCATCGACGGTTCCCGCCAGGCGGGCAGCCCACGGCGTGAACGGTACGGCCTTTCCCGGATAACCGCGCGGCTGCACCTCGGTTTCCGCCTCAAGAGCGTCCTTTGCCACCGAGGCCGCGGTTTCGGTTTTTCGCTTGTTCGGGGAAACCTTGCGTGGCGCCGTTTCCCTGGCCGCCCGGACCTTGGAAGCCTTTGCCAGTTCGGCATCGATGGAGGCGAGGACCGATTCGGAATCCTGGAGCCAGGCCGGCAACCAGATCCGCACCACGGATTCCCAGCCCAACAGGTTCCGCAGGATCTCCTGCGGCAAGCCGTCGCGGTCCCCCACGGTCTTGCGCGCGGCCCAGGGTTCGCCATCGAGCAGGATCGCCATCAATGGCTCGTCAGGGCGCTCGGGCAGCGCCACCGTCGCATCGATCCTGAAGTCCGAAAGCCCGAGGTTCGTTTCCACCCGGTGCCCGCGTGCCCGCAGGGCGGCTGCCACCTGCTCGCGGTGCCGGTCGCGCGCGATCACGGCCAGCGAGCCGTTGCCCAGGGCGTGGGTGCCCTCGGCTGCCAGGTCCAGGTAGGCGCGCAGGTGCTTGATGCCCAGCGCCGAGGAATCCTCGGCGCGCAGGTCGGCTGGGTCGAAGCTGGTGAACACCATGACCTGGCGCCGGGCGCGGGTCACCGCAACGTTCAAGCGGCGTTCCCCGCCGATGTTGTTCAGCGGGCCGAAGTTCAACGGCAGCCGTCCGCGCTCGTTGGCGCTGAAGGCGGTGGAAAACAGGATCACGTCCCGCTCGTCGCCCTGGACGTTTTCCAGGTTCTTCACGAACAGGCCTTCCTCCTGTGCATCCAACGCGGCACCCAGGCGTTCGTCCGCATGGTCGCGCAGCAGGGACTCGACCAGGTCGCGCTGCGGGGCGTTGAACGTGACCACGCCGATGGAGGGGACCGCTTCCGGTGAGGCATCAAAGCGCGCCTTGATCTCCGCGACGATGTGCCCGGCCTCCACCGGGTTGGTGCGCAGGATGCCGGCGGCACCCGTGCGGTGGAAGGTGCCCTGGACCCGGCGAAGGGAAATGCCGTAACCGTCCGGACCCGTGCGTGCGGCCCCGTTGCGCGGGGAGGGGAAGGAGGAGAGCTTGCCGGCGTAGTAATGCTTGTTGCTGAAGGCGATCAGGGACTCGTCCTGGCTGCGGTAGTGCCAGGACAGCCAGCGGCGGTCCACCCGGGCCATGACCGCCTCGGAGAGGATCGATTCCTCGTCGGCGACCAGCAGCTCGGATTCCTCATCGTCCTGCGGGTCGATGGACACCTCGGCAAAGGAATTGGGCGGCATCTGCTTGGAGTCCCCCACAATGACCGCCGACTTGGCCCGGCCCAGGGTGCCGATGGCGTCGGCGACGCGGATCTGCGAGGCCTCGTCGAAGACCACGATGTCGAATTCCCCGGCCCGCGGCGGGAAGAACCGGGCGGCGGAGTCGGGGCTGACCAGTACGCAGGGCAGGATACTGGTGACCAGGTCCCCGTAGGAATCCATGAGCCTGCGCACGCTCAGCCCTCCGCGGCGGCGCTCGAGCTGCCGCGCCAGCTCCCCCATGCGGCTCTCGGCCCTCTTCAGTTTTTCCGCACGTTGCCGGCTGATCGCCTCGGGCAGGGACTTGCCCACGTGCTTGCGCAAGGCCGTCGATGAGGAGGCGAACCGTTGGATGGCCCGCGCCTGGGCCTCGGAGTTGAAGGCATCGAATCCGTTGGCCGCAAGCCTTTCGGCCAGGGCGGATTCGGCGGTGCCGCGCACGAATCCGCGCAGCGCATCACCTGCAGGGAAGACCCCGGTGGCCAGTTGTTCCCAGGCAGCTTCGAGCCCGTGGGTCTTGAGCGGCTCGAGGTTTTCGATGAAGGCGTTCCAGCGTTCCAGGTCGCGTTGGGCCTGGGACCCGGTGCCGCGCTGTGCGGAGCTGCGGCCGAACCTGCCCAGGAATCCCGGTGCGTCGCTCCAGGCCGACGGCGTGTGGGTTTCGCGTGGAACCGCGTCGCGCAATGCTTCCCAGGCCGCTGCAACCTTGCGCAGTTCCCCGGCGAGCGCGGCAGGGAACGGAGCAGTCCGGCCCAGCAGCTCGCGCAGCAAGGTCATATACCGGTCATCCGCACCCGTGGCCCCGGCTTCGGAGAGCAGCCCGGCCAGGTGCACCAGTTTCTCGCGCTGCCCGGCCACCGAGGCGATGTCGCCGTCGACAAAGGGATTCCAGTGCGCGTTCGGCTCCAGGCCCGGCAGTTCCCCGAGGCCTTGCACGAGTCTTGCGCACCGGGCCCGGGCCTCGATCAACGACTCGATGATGGGCACAATGTTCTTGGCGTCGTCGTTGGTGCCCTTCCACTGCGGGCCGAAGTGTTCGGCGATGACCCGCAGCCGCCGCTTGTTTCGGCCAATGCCCAGGAAGCCGAATTTGTTGGCCTCAGTGGCCGCCGCGTGTGCCGGGGCAAGGTCGTTTTCCAGCACCGCGGGTGCGACAAGGTTCGGCAGCCAATCCATGGTTTTCGCCAGTTGGGTGGCTTCGGCCAGCAGCGCGGTGGAGCGTTCCTGCCAAGTGGAGGTGGCGGCGGCATCGAGCACCGGCAGCGGGACTGCGGCGGTGAGCAGGTCGGCCAGGTGCACCAGGTGTTCCGGTGCCGCGGCGCCATCGACCAGGGCGGCAACGGCGTCGTCGTTTCGTGTGCTGGTCGCCTGGGACATTGCGAGTTCCAGGGTTGCCGCGGATCCCAGCAGGGCGGCTTGTTGGTCGTCGGTGAGTGGGCCGCCCATGAATCCCCAGGGGTGCTCGAGCCGCGGGTTGGCCGGCTGGGCGGTGTCGGGAAGCTGGAGCAATGCCTCGCGCACCGCCGCAACCTCGGCTTCGCCGGCCTGCGCGGCAAAGGCCTCGGGGATCGGCAGGGCGGCGATGTCGGGGTCCATGGACAGCGCCGCGTTGTATGCCCCGTAGGCGGAGTAGCCGGCCGGATTCGCTTCGTGCAGGCCATGGGCGTAGCCGGCCAGGCGGCGGACCGAGGTTTCCAGGTCTCCGGTGGCCAGTTTCATCCCCGCGGTGTCGGCGAAGACCAGGTGGTCGAGGGATGCCTTGATCTGTGCGCGCACCGCGTTCGGGGAGGATCCCTTGTCATGCAGGTCCAGGGCGAACTCCCCCAGCCCCACCTCGTTCAGGCGCTTGGCCACCACCTCGAGCGCGGCACGCTTCTCCGCCACGAAGAGCACCCGCTGCCCGTTGGCCATGGCGTGGGCCAGCAGGTTGGTGATGGTCTGGGACTTCCCGGTGCCCGGAGGTCCCTCGAGCACGAAGGTGCGCCCGGCCCGGGCGGCGGCGACGGCCTCGAGCTGGGAGGCGTCGGCTGGGACCGGGAGTTGGGCGGCCAGCCGGTCAAGGTCAACGACCGGTTCGGCCTCGGTGCTTGCCGGGTCGATGAATTCGCTGGTCGGGGTCTGCACCAGGTGGCGCACCAGCGGGGCGTCCATGAAGGTTTCCCAGTTCTCGTCCAGGTCGCGCCACATGCGGAACTTCGCGAATTGCAGGATCGCCAGGTCCACGCTCCCCTCCACGTGGAAGGGAAGCTCGGCCGCCACCAGCGCCTCGCGCAGCGCGGTGAGGGCGGCGGCCAGGTCGATGCCCGATTCGTCGCGCACCGGGTCCTCGAACCCGGGGATGCGCAGGCCGAACTGCTCGTGCAGCTTCTCGCTCAGGCAGTAGTTCGGGGTGGAGGAGCCGGTCTCGTCGATTTCGATGCGATAGTGCTTTCCGCGTCCGGCCGGCAACAGGCGCACCGGGACCAGGAACAAGGGCGAGCGCAGCGCCCGCCCGTCCATCGACCAGTTCAGCGACCCCACGGCCAGGTATAGGTTGTTGGCGCCGTTTTCCTCGACGATCCGCTTGGCGTCGCCGGCCATCCGGCGAAGCCGGGTCAGGTAGCGGTCCGCCTCCAGCCGGGTGTAGACCTTCCCGCGGTTCAGCAGCAGCTCGATGCGCCGCTCGATCGGAAGCGACGGGCCGGAGGTGTATCGCTGGGCATCCAGGGCGGAAATCTCGTCGGCGGGCAGCAGTTCGATGGCCCGCCCGTTGTTGACCAGGTCCTCGAAGCCGTCCACCACGGATTCCGGAACGGCCAGCGGGAAACGCGCGCGTTCGGTGAAGTTCAGCAGGCGGTTGCGCAGGGACAGATCCAGCAGCCCGTTTTTCCAGGCGGTGATGCGCGGTGGCGCAGGCTTGCCCGCGGAGACCGGTGCCGAGCGTTGTCGCTCGGACTTTTCCTTGAAGAAGCGTGCCAGGGTGTCCGAGGCCGCTGCCTTGTACTCGATGACGACAGGCCGGCCGCTCTCCGAAAGCCCGCGGGCCGGCAGAGGGGTGATCCCGCTGCGCCTCGAGGCGCGGATGTCGATGGCGAAGACCAGGTGTTCGGCGGCAGTTGCACCTTGGGCGTAGTCACGCATGGTTGCGGCGGAGGACTCGGCGAGGGAGGTACGCCGGTCCGTGGTGATGGCGGTGCTCTCCACGATGCGAAGGTGGCCGGCCGCCACCAGGTTTGCCAGTGCCCCGGCGCCCTCGGCATCGAGGCTGCTGCTGGGCAATGCCCCCTCCGGGGTCCGCCAATAGGCCAGGAATGCATGGTCCTTGGCCAGCCAGACCACCGAGTTGATGCCCACGGCTTCCAGCAGCGCGGAGAACAGCAGCGTGGTTTCCAGGGAGGAGCCAACACGCTCGGTGAGGACCTCCTGGGCGCTGCGGAGGTATTGCCCGCCCAGATCGGCCAGGTCCCAGTTCGCCGGCGGGGCCCCGAAGCGGATGCCGCGGGTGCCGAGCACCTCGAAGATCGACTCGACCGACGCATCCACCCGTTCGGATCCGCCGAGTCCGGAGTCGGGGTTCGAGGTGCCGGTGCGGGCACGGAAAATGTCGCCGGCCTCGGACAGCAGCTCGGTGAGCAACGGGTGCTGCGGTTGCACGAACGCCGCCAGCAGTTCGGCGTTGGCCTGGGTTCCGGCACCGGTCCAATGGCTCGCCGGCAGCAACTCGATGGAACCGGATTGCTCGGCAACCAGCTTCCCGTTCTCCGCCACCCGCACGATCAACGTGCCCGGGCGCCTCGAATCGATCAGGGCAAAGGCAGCCGGATCCAGCACCACATCCAGGTCGTGCAGGGTGCTCACCCCGGCAGGAAGTTCCAGGCGGCGATCGGCCACGGCGGAGATCGGCAGGTTCCCGCTCATCACCACGGCGGTCACCAGAACCGAACGTGGTTGGCCGGCGCGATTCTCCAGCACCACCCGCTCGAGGATGCGCGTGTGCGTGTGTGCCGTGGCGTAGTTGACCGACTTGCCGTGTGCGATGTCGACCGAAATGGAGCCGCGGCTTGGTCCCCGGACCGAAGCCGGCGGATGGTCGCCCACGGCCGAGGAATGGAGCAGTTCCGCCACTTGCTCGGCCTCGTGGTCGAGATCCAGCCCGGCCAGGAAATCCTTGCAGGTTTCCAGGGCGCGCTGCATGTCGATCGCTGTGAAGGCGGTGCCATTCGCCCAGCCTTGGTGGATTTCCTGCAGCCGGCGCGCTTGCTGGCTCTGCTTTTCGGAGAGCCCGTGGTCTTCAGGTGCGGAGCATAGTTCGCGCAGTTGCGCGGCAAGGTCAACGATGCCCGTGGACGCACCGGGATTGCCCAGGACGTGGTCGAGTTGTCCCGCCAATCCCGTCCAGCCGGCGGCCGCGGTTCGGGCCGCGCGCTTCTGGTCCGTGAACACCGCGAGGGCACCGGAGACGATTTCCAGTGCATTTCCCATATAGTCACTGTGAATCGTCAAGTGTGCCGTCCTTTGTTTCCCCGCGGGCTCGACATTTGCCGTGCCCACCCATTCGTTCCTTAGAACTTATCCCACGCAGGTAAGGAAATTCATGGGTCCCATCGTGGGCGCTACGTTATGCCTCTTCGAAGAGAAGCCGCCTGCGGAAGATGCTCATCTTCCGCAGGCGGCTTCGTCGGGTCTTGTTAGGATGTTGTCAGTTGAAGCACCGCGGCATCGCTGACGGCGCATGGACGACCGCGACTTCCACCGATGTGAGTGGAATCGGCCAGACGGTACCCCGAACGCGAATCAAATGCGATGTTGCTGCTCGGGGATGCGGCCTTTTCAGGGCACGCGGTCAGAAACTCTTGCTGTGGCAATCAGCTTTCAATCGCCCTCACCATTAACTTGTCGCGGAATTCCCAAGGGATTCGATTCCCGCAAATGGGTTGGCAAGAGGTGCTCCGGGAATCCTTGGAAAGCCAGAGGGCGGAGGAAACGATCCATAGCCGCCGTGCCTACAGAGGTGCTTTGCACCGCGGTGCTTGCTGGGTAGGGGCCACCGTGCTGCTGTGCGTAAGTGACAGAAACACCCGTTGGCCACTGATTCCAGAGGACTCGTCCAGCCTTATGTGAGAGCACTTGCAAGAGGGATCCCACTTCACATGAATCAGTGCCATGGATCGAAGCCGTTAGTTGACCTTCATATAGCCTTGCCACTTCGCTGAGCTCCGAAGAGTCTTCATACGTAATGACCAGTGCTGCCGGACCGAAACACTCTGCAAGCAACGACTCTGGGTCCCTGCGAATTTGCTCCAAGGTGGTGTGAAAGAGTATCGGCCGGGCATCGCCACTCGTTCGTGAATTGGATTCGTTCAGCACTTGTACCCCGGCGTGGCCCTCGAGCTTCTCTTTGGCATCGGAGAATGCAGCCAAAATTCCTTCATTGAGCAGGGGCGCTTCCGATGGAAGTTCCATATTGCGAAGCTCATCAAGAATTACGCTCTCGCTCGGTATAAACAGAGTTCCTGGCTTTGTACAAAGCTGCCCCGCACTCTGAGTAAAGGAGGTCACGAACTCACGGGCGATGGATCCGCCACGCTCCTCTGCTGCTGCCGGAGTAACGAATACGGGGTTGTTGCTGCCCATTTCACCATAGAAGGGGATTGGTTCTGCACGTCCCGAGGCAATGTCGAACAACGTTCGCCCACCTGGAATTCCCCCGGTAAACGCGCCAGCTTTGATGCGAGAATCCGCCAGCGCTTCAGCGCCATTTCGGGTTCCGAAAATTATGTCAAAGGTTCCGTCCGGCGCTCCGGCATCCACGAGTGCGGTTAGAACCACATCCGCGGTCTTGCGGGATAACGCCGGGTGTCCGCGGTGAACCTTGAGCACTACGGGGCAACCAGCGGCCAGTGCAGATGCAGTGTCACCGCCGGCGACAGAGAACGCAAAAGGGAAGTTGCTGGCGGCAAACACGAGAACTGGGCCAAGAGGCTGCATAGTTCGGCGTAAATCGGGACGAGGAGCACCCATGGGCCACTCGTCGTCCTTATGGTCAATTCGCGCATCCAGGAATTCTCCTCCGAGAACCTGCTTGGCAAAGAGCCTCAACTGGAACGTTGTTCGTTTCAGTTCACCCCGGAGCCGGGGTTCCGCCAGGTGCGTTTCCGCCACTGCTAATCTGATGAGTTCGTCCGAGGCTTCGTCGAGCCGATCGGCGATGAGTTCCAATGCTTCAGAACGCTCGATCAGTGTGGTGCCGGCCCATGGCTCGAAGGAGGATTCCGCCTTTGCCAGAATGAGTTCCAGTGCGGCTGCCGATGTTTCATTTATGGTCTCAAGTGTGAGCGCCATGATTGCCTTTCTTAGGAGCTTCACCCAGGCCTCAGCCAAGGTTGCAGCAGAAATTAGTCGATTTCTTGATTTCGCTTTTCTTTGGCGAATGAAACTGCCACGACCGAAATGGCGCCACAGAGCATAACGAACAGGCCGACCGGGACGTAGCTGCCGGCAAACGCGGTCAGCAGTGCAGTTGCAATGAGCGGAGCGGGCCCACCGGCGATCGCTGCACCAAGCTGGTACCCCAAAGAAGCGCCCGTGTATCGGATATCCGGAGTGAAGCTCTCGGCAATGAGCGTTCCGATGAGCGATCCATAACTTGGCCAAATGATCGCGAAACCAATGAAGCAACCGATAGCCAAATGAATGAGCGATTTCTGGTTCAGAAGCCACAGGTAAGGCAGGATGAAGGCCATAACAGCGATGGAGCCACCAATGAATACCGGTTTGCGACCAATCTTGTCGGACAGCGCGCCAAACTTAACCATGGAGAAGACGCCGAGGATCGAGCAGATCAGAATTATCGCTAGTACGGGAGTCCGTTCGTAACCCAGTGAAATGGCGTATGAGACGGTGAACGTCGCGAAAATGAAAAACGTAGATGTCTCGACAATCTTGGCACCGGTTGCGATGAGGACCGATCGCCAGTGGTACTTGAGCGTTTCTACGATCGGAATACGCTTTTCGTTGCCGGCAAGTTTCATCTGACGGAAGGACGGGGTTTCATCGACTCGATGTCGGATCCACAAACCAACCAGAAGCAGAACAGCAGAAAGCAGGAACGGAATTCGCCATCCGTATGTGAGGAACGCTTCCTTGGGGAAAAGAGCGTCGGCGCCAAGCGTGGCAATGTTTCCCAAGGCCAGTCCCAGGAGCGCACCAGTTTGCGGAACTGCGCCGAAGAATCCTCGGCGTTCCTTCGGAGAATATTCGACGGCCAGCAACAGCCCCCCGCCCCATTCACCGCCCAACGCCAGACCCTGGATGAGGCGCAAGATTGTCAGGAGGATGGGGGCACCTACACCAATGGCTGCATAAGTAGGCATCAGACCGATAGCAACAGTGGCAACGCCCATCATAGTCAGGGTGACTAGCAGCGTTTTCTTCCGGCCGATTCGGTCACCGATGTGGCTAAACAATATGCCGCCAATGGGTCGTACGAAGAAGGCAAGAGCAAACGATGCAAGGGAGAGCATCTGGCTGGCGGTTGGATTATCCGAGGGGAAGAAGAGCGGACCGAAAACGAGGCCCGACATTGTGCCGTAGAGGAAATAGTCGTACCACTCGATGGTGCTTCCGACCGCGCTGCCCCAGAGAGCGCGCTTGCGGTCTTGATTGGTGACTTGGATGGTCACCGCAGATGTTTGGGCTGACATTTAGAACTCCTGTGTGAGTGATCAGGGAATGCCCTAGCTACGCTGCTGTGGCCTTCCTATGTCGATTTAGTTCGAGTTGACTAAGTCATGAGGATGACGGCCCGGCCCGCGCCGCCGCCAGACAAGTCGTCGAAAGCTTCGTTAATCTCATCGAGCGCGAAGCTGTTGCCCAGCATTGCGTCCAGAGGCAGTTTTCCTGCCAGGTACATCCGCAGGATTTGTGGAATCTGAACCGAGAGATTTGAGGAACCGTACAAGCTTCCTCGGATGGTCTTTTCCTGTTGGACCGCTTGATTCAGGGGGAAACGGATGTCGGTATTCGGGTTGCCCAGTCCAATTACGAAGGCGGTGCCTCGTGGACGCAGTGCGGTAACGGCCGCAGTAATGGTTTCTTCACGCCCGATCGCTTCGATGGCCCAGTGAACTCCCGTTTCAGTGATCTCGAGAACTTGAGTAACTAAGTCCACGAGTTTGCTGTTGATCGTGTGGGTGGCACCTAGCTCCCGCGCTTTATCAAGTTTCTGGTCGTCGATATCGGCAACGATGATGGGGTAGGCGCCGACTGCGGCTGCCCCAATGACTGCCGAAAGTCCGACTCCGCCGGCACCAACAATAAGCACGGATTCACCGGCAGCATGCGGCATACCGTTGAGTACCGTACCCATGCCAGTTACGACGGCGCATCCTACGATTGCCGCAATGGCTGAAGGAACTTCCTTAGGAACCTTGATGAGGGATTCTTCGGAAACAACGCACTCTTGCGCAAAGCAGGAAACACCCATGAGGTGATGGACAGCCGTGCCATCATGATCCAAGCGAGAACCGCCGCGCAGCAAGCCATTAGTGACGGCGTGGATCTTGCCCAGAGTGCAAAGCGCCGGACGACCAGAAGAGCAGTATTCGCAGGAGCCGCATCGAGGTCGCCACGTCATGATTACCTTGTCACCAACTGCCACGCTTCGGACCCCGTCTCCAAGTTCTTCGACAATCCCAGCACCTTCATGCCCCATGACAATCGGCGTCTTACAGGCCAGATCGTTCTTCATATAGTGAAGGTCGCTGTGGCATACGCCTGCTGCCTCTATCCGGACCCGGACTTCCCCAGGGCCCGGCGCGCTAATGACCAACTCGGTCACCCTCAGGGGCACATTGGGCTCTGTCATGACTGCGGCTTTCACAAACGACTCCTCGTAACGATTTTGTCGCTCGTGACGTTTGTCACGGCGACTAGGAAATAGCCTGTGATCACGTGTCGTTGAAGTCAAAAAATCGTCCCACTCAGTGGGACAGGTAATGCTAGAGGCTTGCCCAGTATGGCGTAGCCCGCACCTGACGGTTCAAGCCGAGCGTCGCGGCATGAACAGCCGGCCCCACTATGCGCATATCAACGCTACCTACCGGTGCGGTGATTGAGATTACTGCGAGCGCCGTTCCATCGCTTCGAAGGATTGGGCTCGCCGCACATGATAAACCTCCATGGGACTCTTCAACCTCGTAGGCAATGCCATCTCGGCGCGTACGTTCCAATTGGGCGGCCAATTCTTTTGGATCGACGATGGTCCGAGGCCCGATTTTTGTGAGGGCGCTACTGAGGACCAGTTCTTGGACTTCCGCGGCCGAGTGGGCCAATAACGCCTTGCCTCCAGCAGTGGCATAACTGGGCACCCTCCCGCCGATTCGTGAGGGAATACGAAGCTCTCGGTGCTTTCCGCGGAGGATCTCGATATATACGACATCCAAGCCATCAAGCACGCCAAGTTGCACTGTCAGACCAGTTGCTTGCCGAAGATCAGACATGGTGGCCAAAGCCAGTCGGCGCAGGTTCTTGGGCTGTTGTGCCCGTTCCCCCAATTCAAAACACTTCATGCCAATCTGGTATCCGGACTCGGTGTGGGCAACGAAATCATGCCGATCAAGGTCCACGAGTATCCGCGCGACAGTCGCCTTGGGCAGGCCCGTACGACGCGCAATTTCCGAGCCCGTCAACACCGGGTCATCAACATTAAACGTCTCGAGGATGACACCAATGCGATCGACCATCGAGACCGGTACCTGAGGGAGAGAAACAACCATGCGAATTATTATGCGTCTTACTCAGTGAGACATGCAACACAAATGAGCGAGGCGGCAGTTGTGTTTCTAAGTCCATTGAGGCGGATAGATCCTGCTGAGAAATTGATCATCATCTGAACACCAGCATTCATCGCCCTCTCGTTGAAACGAATTTAGCGGCAGCCCAGATAGCTTCAACACTGCTGAAGGGGTACGTTGCTGATAGCAACACTTGACTGCTCACCCAGGAGGGCATCTGCGATACGAGGCTTGGGAAATATCGTGCCTAGCAAGGCTGAGAGTAGGTTCCTCCGGCGCCTATTTGTGGTCGTTCTCGGTCAGTTCGATGACGAAGGTGCGGCGCTCGGTGATCAAGGCCTCGCGCATCACAAAGACCTCGCCTATGGCCATGCGTAAGACCTCGCCGGAGAACTCGGTCATCACCACGTCGTCCCCTTCGACAAAGCGCACTATGAGCAGCACTGGCGGTCCACTGAAATCGGGGCTTGAGATCGCGGGTCGTAGACTTCCTTGCCGTTGAGCCGAAAGTGGCCGAAGGCCCTCCACTCAGTGTCGCCGGTCAGGCACGAGAGGATTTAGGCGTGATCCGAATTGTTTAATCCGTAGATGTACTTCCTGGCGGTGTCTTTGTTGGCAGACATATTTAAAACCGCCGGGAATCGGGGTGTGGCGCTTCGATGGGCATCCGGCCCCGGTGTGCGCATCCGGTGATCGATAACAAGTGGACAGGCGAGGCCGCCATGCATTTTTTCAAGGCTAACCACCGGTTCATCTCGATGGAATGCTTGTCCGCCCGAAATCCATTCGATGCGCGAGGTATCTTCCGGAGCACCGCCCTCCTTACTCGATTGCAGGCGGACGAGGTTGGCTCCTTAGGCCATCGATGACCAGACGCAAAAATATTGATTCACGACTGCTTGGTCGGGAGAAACAAAAGAGCCACTGTGACCCGCGTCAAGTATTCTTGGTCGCACGCGGAAAAGCATCCGCACACAACTGAATAGTCTTCCGGTCACGCGCGGCTGGAGAGTCCCGGACACCACTCGGGCACCGAAGGGGCAAGCACCCGCAATCTCTCAGGTACCAGGAACAGCCGCGTGAGGAAACTCTGGAGAGCAGCCGCCGGGACCGGTGGCTCACCGACGAAGCACGCCGGTGCCATGGGGCACCGGTTTCACTTTCAGGTTCAGGACAGAGCGGGCACGGTGGCACCGGCATCACCCAGGGCCCGCATGCACCGCACTGACCCCTTCGATGAACGGTAGAACTCCCCCATGCACGTACCTGCCATATTGCCCGCCGCTGCGGACAGCAATTCCACGGACATCCTCGCCATAGCCAATTCGCCAGTCCTCTGGGCTTGTGCTGTCGGCGTCTTCCTGGTCATCGTCGTCCAGTCCGTCATCTATATGAAGGCCGCACGGATCGCTGCACCCCATGTCGGGATGAGCCAGGCCGAATTGAAGACCAGCTTCCGCGCCGGCGCCATCTCCGCGCTTGGCCCCTCACTGGCAGTGGTCATGGTTGCCGTCGCCCTGCTGACGGTCTTCGGCACCCCCGCGGTGTTGGTGCGCATCGGCTTGATCGGCTCGGTGTCCTACGAGACCGCCGCCGCGGCAATCGCAGCCAACACCGCCGGAGCCGAACTCGGCGGGCCGACCTACACGCAGGCCGTCTTTGGCCTGGCCCTGGCCGCCATGAGCCTGGGCGGGGCCATGTGGATGATTGCCACGCTCATCCTGACCCCGCTGCTCAAGAAGGGCGACTCCGCGCTGCGCAAGGTCAACCCGGCCATCATGCTCGTGGTCCCGGGTGCCGCCATGGTTGCCGCCTTCATGGTGCTGGGAATCGGCGAACTGCCCAAGTCATGGATACACGTGGTCGCCTTCGTCTCCTCGGCCGCGATCATGACCGGTCTGATGGTCATCGCCAAGAAGGTCAACCGGCCCTGGATCAAGGAATGGGCCCTGGGCATTGCCATCATCCTCTCCCTGGCCATCACCTACGCGGCCACCCGCCTCTAATCGCAGCCAAGATTCCCAGGAGCACATCATGCCTCAGGCAACAGAAATCCACCAGGCGCTCGGCGCCTTCGACAAGACCACTTCCCGCTGGGGCCGGATCACCATGATCATTGGCCTGTTCTTCTCGCTGGCCGCCCCTGCCTACCTGGTCTTTTTTGCCGGACTGGACATCCAGGTCTCCGGCATCATCGCCGCCTTCGGTGCGCTGGCCGCGGTCTTCGGGGTCATCTGGATCGTCGAGCCGCTGACCTACTTCCCGATCCTGGGCGCCTCGTCCATGTACCAGGCGTTCATGATCGGCAACATCTCCAACAAGTTGCTGCCGGCGGCCATGATCGCCCAGGCCACCATCGGCGTAAAGCCCGGCACCCGCAAGGGCGAGCTGGCCTCGGTCGCCGCGATCTGCGGTGCCGCCACCGTCCACCTGGCCTCGCTGTTCATCTTCGTCGGACTGCTGGGCACCTGGCTGGTCAGCGTGATTCCCACTGACATCGTCCAGACCATCCAGTTCTACATCCTGCCCACCGTCATGGGCGCCGTGGTCGTGCAGGCGATCGTGAGCCAGAAGGCACCGCGCTCGGCGCTGATTGCCTTGGTCGTCTCGATCATCGTGGTCTCCGTGGCCTTCTTCTTCAAGCCCTTCGGCCTGTTCTCCACCGCTGTCGCCGTGATTGCCACGGCTGTTCTCGCCTGGGTGCTGCGCGACCGCAAGACCCTGGGGACACCGGAGGACGTACCGGTGCATGCAACCCCCGAGGGGCCGGTCTACTGACCGACGCACTCGGCTGCCCGGACCGGCCCGAGACCGAGCGCATCCACACCACAGTTACCGGCGGCGGCACTCCCGGGTGCCGCCGCCCCACCCAAGAGCAAGGAAACAACGCCCGATGACGAACACCATCCCGCCGGCCCTGGCACTGACCGAGGACTCGACCGCGGAAGTGCACGAGACCTACAAGTACCTCCACGCCAACCCCGAGCTGTCCATGCAGGAACACCGGACCGCCGACTACCTGGCCAAACGCCTGGAAGACCTCGGGCTCGAGGTGTTCCGCTGCGGCGGCACCGGGGTCGTGGGCATCCTGCGCAACGGCGAGGGACCGGTCATCGGCCTGCGCGCCGACACGGACGGGTTGCCGGTGCTCGAAGACACCGGGCTGGACTACGCCAGCACCGCCACCGGCTTCCTGGATGACGGCACCGAGGTCCCGACCATGCACGCCTGCGGCCACGACACCCACATGGCCACCGCGCTGAAGACCGCCGAACTGTACGCCGCCGCCAAGGACGCCTGGGCCGGCACCATCGTGTTCGTGCTGCAGCCGGGCGAGGAAACGGCCGCCGGCGCCAAGGCCATGGTTGAGGACGGATTGTGGGACAAGGCCCCCAAACCGGAAATCATGTTCGGCCAGCACGTGATGAACGGGCTCGCCGGCACCGTGGAGATCATGGGCGGTGCGGCCATGACCACCGCGGATTCCTTCAAGGTCACCGTCTACGGCCAAGGCTCCCACGGATCGATGCCCGAGCGCTCCATCGACCCGATCGTGCTGGGAGCGGCCATGGTGTTGCGCCTGCAGACCATCGTTTCGCGCCAGGTGGCCCCGCAATCCGCCGCGGTGGTGACCATCGGGTCCTTCCACGCGGGCCTGAAGGAAAACGTCATCCCCGATCGCGCGGTGTTCACCCTCAACGTGCGCACCTTTGATCCCGAGGTGCGGGACATCGTGCTCTCCTCGATCCGGCGCATCATTGCCGCCGAGGCGCAGGCCTCGGGTGCCGCGGAACCGCTCATCGAGGACATCTCCCACTTCCCGCCGCTGTACAACGACCCGGCCGAGGCCGAGAAGCTTGCCGAGCAGTTCCGTGCCGAGTTCGGCGAGGAACGCGTTCGCCAGGGCTCGCCGGTCATGGGCAGCGAGGACTTCGGTGCGCTGGCCGCGGCGATCGGCGTGCCCTCGGTGTTCTGGTTCTTCGGCGGCAATGACGCGAAGACCCTGGCCGCCGGCCACCCGCCGGCAAACCACTCGCCGTTCTTCGCCCCGGTCATGGAACCGACGCTGAGCACCGGCGTGCAGGCTGCGGTCCGCGCGCTGTTCTCCAAGGTCGGCAAGTAAAGACGAAGACTCGGCGTCCGGCCAGATCCCCGGCGGGTCTGGCCGGACGTTTTTAACCCAATCCGAAGCCAAGCTTCAGCGTCGACCGCGCATCAGCCCGCTGATCTCATTGGCCGTTCGCATCACGGCCGTGCCGTATTCCTCGTACTTGGAAGACACTATTCGGCTCGACGGCCCGGAGATGGACACACAGCCCACCGGTGCACCCGTGGAGTTCATGATTGCGGCTCCCACCGAGGTGATTCCGTCACTCAGTCCCTCCTCGTTGATGGAGTAGCCGCGCTCGCGTGCCTCACGCACCAGTTTCCACACACTTTCCGGGGTTGTAGCCGTCTGCCCGCTGGTCTTTTCCAGCGGGCCCTTCAACACTCCCTCGACAAACTCGTCGGTGGATGCCCCGAGGAACGCCAGTCCAGTGGCCGAGGCATGGAGCGGAATCGGCGTGCCCAACGCCAAGAACGCGCGCAGGACATGCGGGGTATCGAGCCGTTCAATGACCACCAGACAGTTTGAATCCGGGACACAAAGGTGCACCGTTTCACGGGTATCCAGCTGAAGCCCATTCATCGGCCCAATGGCGATGTCGCGCAGGTCGACGCCCAGCCCTGCGCGGGCAGTCACTGCATAGGCGTGGAAGCTCAGCGACCAGGTTGCATCTCGCGTATCACTTTGCTCCACCCAACGCATATCCCTGAGAGTCGTGAGCATCCGCAGGACCGTGGCCTTTGAACCGCCGGTCCTTCTCGCGATATCCGAGAGGCCAATGGGCTGGTGCTCCGAGATGACCTCGATGATCTGCATTGCCGACTTCACGCTTTGTGTGCTCAACCCGTACGCCCCAATTTCATCTCTTGCCCAATCCTTGTTTGTGATATAGCTTACAGCCAATGCAGCAAAATGAACCGTCGGTTCACTAGATGAACCAATGAATGTTTTTGTGAAAGGATCACAGTGACTTCTCAGATCATTGCCTTGATAATTTTTGTAGGCATCTTCGCCTTGGCCACGATTCGCAAGGTGCACTTGGGCGTCATCATGTTCGCCGGTGCCGCAGGTGTTGGCATTTGGCTCGCCGACATGGAAATGAAGCAGGTTGTTGCCGGCTTCCCGATCTCCATCCTGGTGTTGCTCGTTGGCGTCACCTACTTCTTTGCCATCGCGCAGGCAAATGGCACCGTGGACAAGATCATCGAATCCGCCATCTCGAAGGTCGGGGACAACGCCTTCGTTCTCCCCATGGTGTTCTTTGCCCTGACCGCAGGTATCTCCGCGATGGGCTCACCGCTTGCCGGTTTGGTGATGACCCCAATAGGCATGCCGCTGGCCAAGAAATACGGCATCGACCGGATGCTGATGGGGCTTGCCATCGGATGCGGCCTGAGCGCCGGCGGATTCGCTCCCACCAGCCTCTTTGGCATCGTTACCTACGGAACCGCCCATTCGGTCGGCATTCCGTTGAACCCGTTGTTGCTGTTTGCCGTGGCGCTCGGCGCCAACATCGTTTTGCTTGCGGCCGCATATGTCATGTTCGGGGGATTCAAGTTGCTCAAGACCCGGGCACCGGGTGAAATCGGACCGGCCATTGCACCGAACTTCGCCGCCAAGGCCCCCCTTCCATCCCATCCTTTCGAACGCGAGGGCATCTCCAAGCGAAGCGCACAAATCGCGCGCGGCGGGCTAAAGACGCTCCAACGCACAGAAACCCCCGCTGCGGTTCGTCCACGAATGAACCCAACACAACTGATCACCGTGCTGTGCATGGCCGGATTGGTGGCCAGCGTCATCGCCCTCGCGCTCTTCGGGCTGGATCCGGACATCGGAGTCCTTTGCTTTGCCTTCGCTGCTGTCATGACACTGGTGGACCCCAAGACCGGAAAGACCGCAGTGGCCAAAATCGATTGGTCCACGGTTCTGATGGTCGGTGGCATCATCACCTTCGTCGGAGTGCTGCAGAAGATGGGCGCAGTCGAGCTCTTGGGCGATGCCGCGAGCCAGATCGGAAGCCCATTGATCGCGGCCCTTGTCATTTGCCTGATCGGCGGGCTCGTCTCGGCCTTCGCTTCGACCACCGGAATGCTCGCGGCCCTGGTGCCCCTGGCCATCCCGCTGGTGGCCTCGGGCGACATCGCCGGCTGGGCATTGATCGCGGCGCTTGGAGTCTGTTCCTCGATCGTGGACGTATCCCCGTTTTCAACGGTGGGAGCCACACTGGTGGCCACCGTCGATGAGGACGAGCGCCCGCGCATCAACCAGCTGCTGACCCGGTGGGGCATGTCCATGGTCGTGATCGGCCCGCTGGGCCTCGTGGGCGCCCTAGTGCTTCCAACCATGTTCTAGTGCCCCCGCCATTTCCGATTCATTTCATCCCAAGGAGGACACCTTGCTGCCATTGAGCGGTATTCGCGTCATCGACCTCAGCCGAGCACTGGCCGGCCCCTACTGCACAGCATTGCTCGCGGACATGGGTGCGGACGTCATCAAGATCGAGACCGTCACCGGCGGGGACTCGTCGCGGTCCTGGCCGCCGTTTGACGGCAACCACAGCCTGTATTTCGACTCCACCAACCGGAACAAGAAGTCGTTCTCGCTGGATCTCTACAGCGAATCCGGACGCCAACTGCTCTCCGAGCTGCTCGCGGATGCCGACGCGCTCGTGGAGAATTTCAAGCCCGGAACCATGGAAAAGATGGGGCTCGGGGCCGAACGGCTGCGTGCACTCAACCCGCGACTCATCGTTTCCTCCATTACCGGCTACGGCACGGCAGGACCATGGAAGGACCGGGCCGGACTGGACCAGGTCATCCAGGCCGCCTCCGGGCTAACCTCGGTCACCGGCAAGAACACGGAGGAAACCTACCGCGTCGGCGTTCCCGTCATCGATATCGCCACCGGCATGATCTCCGCCTTCGCCCTGGTCAGTGCGCTCTACGCAAGGGCCCAGGGATGCGAAGCGCAGAACGTCTCCACCTCGCTGTTCGAAACCGCGCTGGGGCTTTCGGCATTCCAGGGACAGACCGCACTATCGCAGGACCGGGCACCGGAACCCCAGGGCAACAACCACCCGACCATCGCCCCCTACGGGGCCTACGCAACGGCCGGCGACGACATCGTTCTGGCCGTTGCCACCGAGTCGCAGTGGGCGGCATTCTGCTCGGTGCTCGGCAGAACCGAGCTGACCGAAGATCCCCGTTTTGCCACCGGCAGGGACCGGGCCGTGCACCGCGAAGAACTCAACGCCTTGGTCACCAGGGAGCTGGCGACCCGCCCCGCCGCCGAATGGATCGAGGATCTCAACGCCGTGGGAATCCCCAGCGGGCCGGTGTTCGACTACCTGCAGGCGGTAAACAGCGACCAGGCCCGCGCGCTCGGGCTGATCGCCGAAAC
The DNA here is from genome assembly GCA_024207135.1 of Arthrobacter sp. C2. Classification (GTDB taxonomy): domain Bacteria; phylum Actinomycetota; class Actinomycetes; order Actinomycetales; family Micrococcaceae; genus Paeniglutamicibacter. Next base: position 2,560,816 of record CP042428.1, read on the forward strand.
CCAGCGAGCCGACGGCACCAACCTGCGGATCCTGCGTGGTCCGGTCAGCATCGGCAATGCCCCCACACCGGTGCGCCATGCCCCGCCCGTGCTGGGCGAGCACAGCCGAGAGATCCTCACCGGCATGGGACTGGACAACGAACAGATCGACCGGCTGATGGCTGAGGGCATCGTGCGGGAACCGGCCGTCCTGGCCACGACCGGGGCAACGGCATGAGCGCGACGACGCTGGCCGGCCGCATCGCCAGCGAAGTCAGCGGGGATGTCGGCGCCATCGTGATCGAGAACCCGCGCCAGCGCAATGCGCTGACCCGGGACATGTGCCTCGAACTTGCCAAGCGGGTGCGCCGGCTCGATGCCGACCCGAGGGTTAAGGTCATCACGCTGCGTGGAAGCGGGCAGGACTTTTCGGCCGGCGCCGCGATCAACGAACTGCACCAGGTCTTGTTCGACGAGAGCCCGGACGGGGAAACCATCGACCACCTCAGCGCCGCCGATGCCGCGATCGGGGCGGCACGCAAGCCGACCGTGGCGCTGGTGCGCGGGACCTGCATGGGAGGGGGGTGGCAGATTGCCTCGGCCTGCGACATCAGCATCGCCGCCGATTCCGTCAAACTTGCGGTGACGCCGTCCAAGCTCGGCATCATCTATCCGCGCAGCGGCGTCGAACGCCTGGTCCAGCGTCTCGGCGCCGACAAGGCCAAGTACGTGCTGTTCAGTGCGGATCTGATCCCCGCGGAGAAGGCCGCGGCTTGGGGGCTGCTGACGGACGTGGTTCCCGAGGCCGACTTCGAGGCCCTCAGCCAAGGCTTGGTCGCCCGCATGGCCACGCGCTCCCAGTATTCGATCCACACCATGAAGAAGCTGATCGATTCCTTGGTTTCCGGAAGCGGCGCGGAGGATGAGCTGTGGCGCGAGGAATGGGCCAACCTGCCGGCCAGCGAGGACTTCGCCGTCGGCCAACGCGCGTTCCTGGAAGGCGAGCGGCCCAGGTTCACGTGGGGCGACTGAGTCTTGCACTGGTCCATTCCTGAGGAAGGGTGGGCGGACACGCGCCAGCTGGCACATGTCCGGCCACCCCACAACGGGATCCGTAGGCGCTAGAACACGATGACCGGCTTGAGGGTCGATCCGTCCGCGGAATCGGCGAAGGCCTGGTTGATGTCTTCGAACTTGTACTTCTTGATCAACTTGTCGAAGGGGAACATTCCCTGGGCGTGCAGGCTGATCAGCCGGGGAATGAATTCCTTGGGCACCGCGTCGCCCTCGATGACCATGGAAACCTTGATGCCGGTCAGCAGCAGGTTGCCGATGGCGAACGGCGCCTCGGTCCCCAGCTTCGCGGCACCGACGAGGGCGCCGTGGCCGCGGGTGGCCAACGACTGGGTCATCTGCGAGAACACCGGGGGTACGCCGGTGGTGTCCAACGCGTAGTTGACCCCGCCGCCGGTGATCTCCTTGATCGCTTCGACCGGGTCCACCTCCTTGGAATTCACGGTGTGGGTGGCACCCAGCTCCTTGGCGAATGCGAGGCGTTCGGGGACGATGTCCACCATGATGATGGTCGTGGCGCCGGCGGCCTTTGCGGCAAGCATGCCGGCCATGCCCACGGCCCCGGTGCCGAACACCGCGATGGAGGATCCGGGCTTCGGCTCAAGGACATTCAGGACGGCCCCGGAACCGGTCATGATCCCGCAGCCCAGTGGACCGAGGATCTCCAGCGGCACGTCGTTGGGGACCTTGACCACGCCACGGGCCGCGACATTGGTGTGCTCGGCGAAGGACGACTGGCCGAAGAAGTGCGATCCGATCGCGCCGTTCTGGTCCGAAAAAGCCTTCGAGCCGTCGGCGCGCTGGACCCCGAAGTTCCGGTCGTAGAAGTTCACGCAGTACATCGGGTGCCCGGCCAGGCATTGCTCGCACTGGCCGCAAAACGCCGGACCCATGACGACCTTGTCGCCCACGGAGAATCCCTGCACGTCCGAGCCAACTGCTTCGACGATCCCGGCTCCTTCGTGGCCCAGGACCACCGGCAGCGGCACCGGGTACCACTGGTCGCGGATGATGGCGTCGGTGTGGCACACGCCGGAAGCGACAATCTTCACGCGGAGTTCATCGGAACGGGGCTCGTCCACCTCGATCTCGCGGATCTCGAGGTCGGTTTCGGGGGCAATCGCCACTGCTGCTCTGGTCTTCATGTGTCTTCCCTTCAGGTCATGCGCGTTCGAACGAACGCGCATGCCCGCTTGGGGGCTCGCGCGTCGCATCCCGCACGGCTTCGGTGAAACCATTCACTGGCGCACAAGCGCCCTGGCCCACTGCCCTCATGCTAGCCCTTCGGCAGCACGAAGTGGTTGGGACGGCCCGGAAGCCAAAGCCCAGAGGAGCACCCGCTTAGACCCTTCGCGCGTAGTCCTCCTTGAACACGTCCAGGTGCGACCAGGACACGGTGCGCTTGACTCCCGGCAGCGCACGCAGGACCTCGAGGGTTTGTAGCAGCGCGGCAGGTGACTGGCCCACCAGCGTTGCCACGGCATCGAACCTGCCCACCGTCTCGGCGGCGAACTCGATGTCGCTCGAGGTGCGCAGCAGCTCGATCACTTCGTCGTGCCCCCCATTGATGTTCAGCCCCACCCCCATGGACAGCTGCCGTCCGTGTGCGCCGCGCGCCTCGACCGCACTGATCTTGATGATTCTCAGGTCCAGCAGCCTCTGGACGCGGGTGCGCACCGCGGTGGCCGACAGTCCCACGATTCCGGCCATCTGCCGGTAACTGCTCCGCCCGTCGGCCTGCAGCAGCTCGATCAGCCGGGTGTCCATGGCATCGATCGCCGCGTCGCCGGTGTACTTGGAGATGAAAAAGCCCTTGATGACCGAGGTGTAGATCAGGGTGTCGATCTTGGCCACCCCCGGCAGCCGCCGCACGTCCGCCAGCCTTCGGTGCAGTTCCTCGTGGCTGGTCACCCGGAACTCGGCAATCAGGTCGTGGTCGCCGCCGACCGCCGAAACCAGCACCGAATCCGAGTCTTGCACCAGGCCGTTGGCGATGACGCGCACCGGTCCCTCGGCCACGACCGAGACGTGGGCGATGACCCGCTGGCCCAGGAACGAGGGATCAACTGCCGCGATGACCCGAACCGTGCCCGCATCCAGCAACTGCTGCACCCGCGTGGCCACCGTCGCCCGCGGCGCACCGAGGTCCTTGGCGATGTCCAGGAAACTGGCGCGGCCATCGACCTGCAACGCGCGGATGATCGCGGTGTCAATGTTTCGTGGATCCTTCATGGCGCCTTCATTTCTCAGGTATGTTTCGACTCTGGAACAAAAACTGCGTAATCGTGCATGGATTATTTTCTCTGGAACGCAAATACTGATCGATCCATACAATAGTGAAGATTACCTCACGGCAAGCGTATTTATTGTGTTTGCCGTCACGCTTTTCCGTGGCTACAGTAGTCCGCATCACAGACAAGTTCTGGCTAGAGCTGGAAAAGGTGGAATCTCCCATGGAACAAAATAGGGCCGCAGTGAAAGAATTCAGTCACGCCCGTGCACGACGGGCAGGCATGGCCGCATTCGTCGGCACGGCCATCGAATGGTACGACTTCTACATCTACGCCACGGCGGCGGCCCTGGTCTTCGGGCCGTTGTTCTTCCCCGAGGCCGACCGCATGGTCGGCGTGGCCGCGGCCTTCGCGACCTACGCCGTCGGCTTTGCCGTCCGCCCGCTGGGCGGGATCATCTTCGGGCACATCGGTGACAAGTTCGGGCGCCGCCCGTCCCTGGTCATCACGTTGCTGGTCATGGGGGTATCCACCGCATTGGTCGGCCTGCTGCCCACCTACGCCAGCATCGGCGTCTGGGCACCGGCACTGCTGATCGTCCTGCGCGCACTGCAGGGCCTGGCCGTGGGCGGCGAATGGGGAGGCGCGGTCCTGATGGCCGTCGAGCACGCCCCCGAAAAGCACAAGACCTTCTACGGCGGCTTCGCCCAGCTGGGCAACCCCGCCGGCGCACTGATGGCCACGCTGATGTTCAGCGCCCTGACCTCCCGCGGGGACGACTTCCTGATGAACGGCGGCTGGCGCATCCCGTTCCTGCTCTCCTTCGTGCTGATCCTGGTGGGCTTCTGGGTCCGGAACCGGGTCGAGGAATCCCCGGTCTTCGAGGCCAAGGTCGAGGGCGTCGCCCAGACCCTGCCGCTGAAGACCGCCATCGTGAAGAACTGGAAGCCGATCCTGCTGGGCATCGGCCTGCTGCCGCTGTCCACCGGCGGCTACCAGCTGACCACCACCTTCGCCACCGCCTACGGCACCGACCCGTCGGTGGGACTGGACGAGACCCTGGTCCTCAACGCCCTGGCGCTGGCCGCGCTGGTGGAACTCGTGGCGACCCTCGGTGTTGCCTGGCTGGGCGATAGGTGGGGCCGCAAGCGCGTCATGTTCGTTGGCCTGCTCGGCTCGATGATCCTGGTGATCCCGCAATTCCTGGTCATGTCCACCGGACCCGAGTGGCTGCTCTTCGTGGCTTTCTGCGCCATGCGCCTGATGATGACCGCGACCTACGCGCCGATGGCCACCATCATGGCCCAGCTGTTCCCGCCGCAGGCCCGCTACACCTCCATCTCGCTGTCCAACGGCATTGCCGCAGCCTTCTGGGGAGGACTCTCCCCGCTGGCCGCGACCCTGCTCTACGCAACCACCGGCAGCATCTGGCCGGTCCTCGCGGTCTTCCTGGGCATGGGGACGCTGAGCATCTTCTGCCTGTACTTCGCACCGCAGCACCGCGACGAGGAGCCGTACTCCGAGACCACCGACTCCTCACTCGCCACCACGAACGAAACGATTGGGGCCTGACCATGAGAAAACTGCAGACCTTCGACGCACCGGCACGCACCTTCATCCCGCAGCTGGTCACCGCATCCACCATCCACACCATGGATGAGGCCACCCCCGTCGCCACCGCGATGCTGCTGCACGACGGGCACCTGCTGGTCGTCGGCACCGCGGCCGAATGCCGCAAGGCCGCCACCGAACTGGGACTGCCGGAACCGCGCGTGCAGGACTTCGGGGACGCCACCGTGGTCCCGGGCTTCATCGATGCCCACGCCCACCCGTTGATGTACGGGCAGCTGAAGACCTGGGTCGACTGCGGGCCGGAGCAGGCCAAGAGCATCCCGGAGATCGTGGCGTTGCTCAAGGAACGCGCCGCACAGACCCCCAACGGGCTGCCGGTGCGCGGCTACGGCTACGAACAGACCAACCTGGTTGAGCAACGCCACCCCACCGCCGCGGAACTCGACGAGGTCGCTTCCGACCGCGAGGTCTACCTGATGAACGCCTCGGGCCACGGCGGGGTCGTGAACAACTACACCTTCAAGCTGCACGGGGTGGACAAGAGCACCGTGAACCCGGCCGGCGGCGAATTCTTCCGCGACGAGGCGGGCGAGCTCACCGGCGAGCTGTCGGACGCCGCCTGCAACATCCTCACCGGCGTCGAGGGCGTGAAGATCGGGCACCACGGTCCCAACTTCCACCTGGCCGACGCCCCCGAGGAACACCTGCGGCAGCTGCAGATCGCCCAGGAGGGATTCCTGGCGGGAGGGGTCACCACCGTGGGCGACGCCCAGGTCTCGCGCCGCGAATTCGACATGTACCTGCGCATGGCAAGCGCCAACCAGCTCAAGATCCGCGTGGGCATGTACCTGCTCTCGCACCTTTTGGACGAGGCGTCCGAGATGGGCATGCACGGGGCCTTCGGCAACGCGCAGCTGAGCTTCGCCGGCTTCAAGTTCTACGCCGACGGCACCCTGGGCGGCTGGACCGCCTACTTCCCCGACGGATACGTGGGCGACCCCTGCCGCACCGGCCAGCTCTACCACGAGCCCGCCGCCTACGCCGAGCTCATCGCCAAGGCCCACCGACTGGGCCTGCAGACCGCGACCCACGCCCAGTCCCCCACCGCGATGGAAATGGTCATCTCCGCGATCGAGGCGGCCCAGGCCGAACGCCCGGACACCGACGCGCGCCACCGGATCGAGCACTGCGGCCTCCCAACCGCGCAGCAGATCACCCGCATGGCGGCCGCCGGCATCCACCCGGTGAACCAGCCGCAGCACTACTACAACTGGGGCGAAGGCGTCACCGAGGCGATCGGCACCCCCGGCGAGCGCTTCAACCCGCTGGGCGAATTCATCGATGCCGGCGTGAAGGTGACCATTTCCTCCGACGCCCCGGTGGCCGAGCCGCTCCCGCTGGAGGCCATCCAGGCCGCCGCGACACGCGTGACCCGCCAGGGCCACAAGCTTGGCGGCGACGAGCTGCTCATCACCGCCAAGCAGGCCTTGGAGGCCCACACCATCAATGCGGCCTTTGCGATGGGCCGCGAGGACGACCTGGGCTCCCTGGTTGCCGGCAAGCGCGCCGACTTCGCCGTGTTGGCCGCCGACCCGCTGGCCGTTCAGGTCGGCGCGATCGCCGAAATCCGTGTGCTGGAAACCTGGGTGGGCGGCATCTGCCATTTCACCGCAGACCGCTCAACCTCCGTGGAAAAGGAACTCGAACATGTCTAACCCGGAAACCACCTCCACCATCGAGCTGCCCGAGGGCGTCGTGGCCAACAACGCCGGCCTGGACGTGATGACGGTGCTGCGCAACTACGGCATCGACACCGTCTTCGGGATCCCCGGAACCCACAACCTCGAGTTCTACCGCCATCTGGCCCCGCTGGGCATCCGCCCGGTGACCAACCGCCACGAGCAGGGCGCCGGCTACGGCGCAGACGGCTGGGCCCAGCAAACCGGCCTGCCCGGCGTTGTCATCACCACCTCGGGGCCCGGCCTGCTCAACGCACTCTCCGCGGCGGGCACGGCCTACTGCGAGTCCCGCCCGCTGGTCATCCTCTCCCCCGGTGTGCCGGTGGGCGAGGAATTCGCGGACATCGGTTCGCTGCACGAGACCAAGGACGCCACCGGCGCCGTGGGCGCCATCGTCGAGTGGTCCCGCCGCGTGGCCTCCGGCACCGAGGCGGTCCAGGCGATCCACGACGCCTTCGAACTGTTCCGCTACTCCCGTCCGCGCCCGATCCACATCGAGATCCCGCTGAACATCCTCGAGGGCCCCTCGGACGCGCCTTTGCAGCTGCTTGAAGCGGTGGCGAAACGTGCCCCGCAGCAGGCAGACGCTGCTGCGCTCGCAAAGGCGGCCGAGGCGCTGCGCACCGCCACCAACCCGGTCATCCTGGCCGGCGGCGGTTCGCTGCGTGCCGGCGCCGATGTGTTGGCGCTTGCCGAGAAGCTGGCCGCCCCGGTGGTGACCACGCTGAACGGCAAGGGCGCGATCCCCGAATCGCATCCGCTGTCCCTGGGCTCGGACATCCGCCTGGATGTTGCGCAGAAGTTCTGCGAGGACGCCGACGTGCTGCTGGTGCTCGGTTCCAAGGTGGGAGATGCCGAGCTTTGGTTCAATAGGTTGAACCCCTCGGGCACCGTGGTGCGCGTGGACATCCTGGACACCCAGCTGAACAAGAACCTCGCCGCGGACATCGGCCTGGTGGGAGACTCCGCGGCCATCGTGCCGCAGCTGCTCGAAGCCCTGTCCGAACACCAGGCACCGGCGGCTCCGCGGCTGGAAGCCCTGCGCTCAACGATGCGCGCCGATGCCAGGGCCCTGTCCCCCGCATTCGCCGCACTGGCAGAACAGGTTGCCTCCGCGGTCCCGGCCAACACCATCATCGGCGGGGACTCCTCCCAGGCCACCTACCTGGGCACGGCAAGCTTCATCCCGCAGGATGCGCCGCACTCGCTGCTCTACACCCCCGCCTACGCGACGCTCGGTTACGGCCTGCCCGCATCCATCGGGGCGCGCATCGGCGCACCGGAGCGCCCGGTGGTCTGCGTGATCGGCGACGGCGCCCTGATGTTCGCCGTCCAGGAACTGGTCACGGCCGTGGAACAGCGCCTGGATCTCGTGGTGGTCTGCGCGGACAACGGCGGCTACGGCGAGATCAAGCAGAACGAGCTGGACCGCGGCATCACGCCCGTCGGTGTGGACCTGGTGCAGCCCGATTGGGCGGCGCTTGCCACCGCGTTCGGCGGCACCGGCACCAGGATCGCCGACGCCGCAGAGCTGGCCCCGGCCATCCGCACGGCGCTGGCCAACGGCGGTGTGCAGCTCATCCACGTGCCGATGGCGCTGTTCAGCTAAACGACACCAACCGAAGTGCGGTTGCGGAAAGGATCCTTCCTTCCCGCAGCCCCACCGTCATATGCGCCGCCATTCCCTTTTCCCCAAACCAGGAGCCACCCCTTGCCAGCCACGCCCCGCGTCCTGATCACCGACGCATCCGACCTGGACCACACCATTGCCCTGGACCTGCTGGCGAAAGCCGGAGTCGAGGCCTCGTACCTGGATTCCCGCGACCGCGAACAGATCCTGGCCGCGGCGAAAAATTGCACCGGACTCATCCTGGGTTACGCCATCCTGGATGCCGCGATGATTGCCGAGCTGCCGGAGTTGAAGGTCGTCGCCACCATGTCTGCCGGCTTCGACATGGTCGATGTCCGGGCCGCGGCAGACGCCGGAATCACGGTGTGCACGGTGCCCTCCGCCGCCACCCGGGACGTGGCAACCCACGCCTTCGCCGGAATGCTCGCGCTGATCCGGCAACTGCCGCGTTCGCAGGCGCTCACGTTCTCCGGCGACTGGACCGGCACCGGGCTCCCGGTTCCGCCGCGACCAAGCAACCTGACCCTGGGGCTTGTCGGCTTCGGGCGGATCGCCCAACATCTGGCCATGATTGCTACCCCGGTCTTCAAGGAAGTCATCGCCTACGACCCCTTCACCCCGGTGGAGTTCTGGCCCGCCTCGGTGCGCCGGGTCGGGCTGGACGAGGTGCTGGCCGGAGCCAATGTGCTGAGCCTGCACACTCCGCTGACCCCGGAAACCGAAAACCTGATCGATGCCGCGGCCATCGAATCGATGCAGCCCGGCTCTTACCTGGTGAATGTGTCCCGTGGCGGGCTGATCGACGAGACCGCGCTGCTCGCTGCCTTGGATTCGGGGCAACTGTCCGGGGCCATGCTGGATGTGCTGGCCGAGGAGCCCGCGCCGGCGGACCATCCGCTGGTGAACCACCCCTCCGCGATCGTCACCCCGCACACCGCCTACCGGTCCGACGCATCGCTGCGCGAGTATATCGCCCTGCCGGCACTCAACGTCATTGCAGTCCTCCAGGGCGCCGAACCGGAAACGCCGCTGCTGGTCCCCTCCCCCGCACGCTAGGCAGACTCACACCCGGATGGCCTTGCGCTGTGGATCGGCTGACGCAAGGCTGGAAGGGATACAACACCGACTGCGGCAGGGAAGAACCATGTTGAAACTCGAAGACCTGAACCTGGAGGAAATCGCCTGGGCCATGCAGAACGACCGCTCCATGGGCCACGAGTACTACCTCAACCTGGAATCCGGGGAAGTCGTCGTGCCGGGGCTCGACGAAGACCTCAGCGAGGATCAAATCGAGGAGGGCAACTACGCCTATGTCGATCCCCTAGAATCCTATGAGTCCTACCGGCACATGGAGGACTTCACCGTGGGCCTTCCCGAGGGCGGGGCACGGGTGAAACTGGAGCAGGCGCTCATCCGCAGCAAGCCGTTCCGGCATTTCAGGGACGTGCTGGAAGACTTCCCGGCCGAACGCGAGGCCTGGTACACATTCAAGAACGACGCGATGAACAAGGTCGTGGTCGAATGGCTGGTCGGTATCAAGGCCATTGAGGATCCCGACCCTCACGGCATCTCCAGGACGGACACGGAATAAGGCCTACCCCAGGAGCGGGAACCCCGGTCCCGGCACGAGGGACTCCACCGCCGCTGCGACGCGGAAGACCATGGCCTCGTCAAAGGGGTGTCCCACGACCTGCACTCCGGTAGGCACCGAGTCGGTGGACAGCCCGCTGGGAATCGACATGACCGGGCAGCGGTTGGCGACATTGAACGGGCTGGTCAGGTGCGCCTCCCAATAGTGGCCCAAGTGCCCTTCGGAGGTCTCGATCCCGTCCAGGTAGTCCCCGTCAGCGGCCAGCGAGGCCACCGCCGAGGTCGGGCACAATAGAGCATCCAGCCCCGCCATCGCCGCGGCGAGCTCGGCCTGGAGCGCATGGTCCATGGCCAGGGATTCCACCAGTGTGTGCCGGCTTGCGGCGGCGGCTGCGTCCTTGATGAACCGGGCCGTGTAGGCCGCCAGCTCGGACTCGGTGCCTGCGGTCTCCGCGGCCATGGCCGGGCCCAGGATGTGCCCGAAGTGGGCGAAGGTTGTTTCGGTGATCCGCGCCGTGGTCCAAGGCAAGTCAACCGGCACGACCACGGCTCCCGCGGCTTCCAGTGCCCGGGCCACCTTGAGGGTGTTTTCGACGATCTCCGGGGCCACAGGGTAGTTGCCCAGCGTGAGCGACAGCCCGATGCGCAGCCCTGTCACGTCCCGGCCGCCAAGCGGGTTGCTGCCGTTTTCACCCCAGGAGCCGTGATCCGAGCGGTGGCGTCCTGACATGACGCCGGCCAGCAGCGCGGTGTCTGCAACGGTGCGTCCCATCGGCCCGTCGCCGCGGTACCAGTCTGCGGCCAGCGCCCCGGCCCCCGGGATCCGGCCATAGGGTGCCTTGTAGCCCACGGTTCCGGTGAACCCGGCCGGGATGCGGGTGGACCCGGCAATGTCCGAGGCGGTGGCCAGCGTGGTGAACCCCGCGGCCAGGGCGGCCCCGGAACCGCCGGAGGATCCGCCGGGCGAGGCCTGGGTGTTCCACGGGTTCCGGGTGATGCCCCACATGGGTGAATGCGTGGTGGTCGCACAGCTGAATTCGGGGCTCGTGGTGCGGGCGTGGATGATGCCGCCCGCGGTCTTCAGCCGTTCCACCACGGGGTGGTCCACCGGGGCAACGCGTCCGCGGTGGGCCGCCAGTCCCTGCTCGAGCTTCAGCCCGGCGATCCCGTGCTTTTCCTTGGTGGCCACGCTCAGCCCGAGCAACGCCGGGACCTCGCCACCCTCACGCGCCAGGCGCGCATACTCATCCGCCGCGACATGTGCCTGCGCGCGGGCGGAGTCGAAGAGCGTCTCGGTGAAGGCGTTGATACCGGTCTCCCGGTCCCCGTTGCGCGACTCGATCCGCTGGATCTGGGCCTCGAGGACTTCCACGGGCGAAATTTCCAGGGACCGGAACAAGGCCAGCGCATCGGTTGCTGGCAGCAGCGCCAGCGAGTCCACGACGGTGGCTGCGCCCGGCCTCACGCGGCACCCGCCTTCGAGAGCTCGGACTCGGCCCGGTCGCTGGGGGCCAGCGCCCCGCTGACCATCTCCCGGGCCACCGCTTCGAGTGCCTTCACCCCGGCCACCATGTCGGCATCGGTGGTGAACTCGCGTTCGCAGTGGCTGACCCCGTCCACCGAGGGAATGAACATCATCACGGTGGGGACGATGCGGTTCATGGCCACCGAGTCGTGCCCGGCCATGGTGCGGATCCGGCGCACCGAGAGCCCCAGGTTCGCGGCGACCTTCTCGGTCAGTTCCAGCCCGGCCTCGGGGTAGTGCTGGATCCCGCGGACGTCGAAGTCGTTGACGTTGATGCGGATGTCGTGGTCCTTGGCAATCTGCGCAATGTCGGCCAGCAAGGAAGCCCGGGCCTCGGCGACGATGTCCGGGCTTGCCGAGCGCAGGTCGGCGACCAGGTGCACGCGGCGGGCCACCACGATCGGGGAGTTCGGCTCCAGGGTCAGCTGCCCGACCGATGACACCAGGGCCTCCTCGGAGAACTTCTGCGTGACGTCGTGGACCAGCAGCACGACCTTGGAGGCCGCCACCAACGCGTCGTGTCGATCCGCCATGGCGGTTGCACCGGTGTGCGACTGTTCGCCGAGCACCTCGATGTCCAGCTTCTGGGTGTGCCAGGAATAGTCGACGGCGCCCAGGGTGATGCCCTCGCGCTCCAGGATCCGGCCCTGCTCGATGTGGATCTCCGCGTAGCCGGCAAGTTCCGGGCGTTCGTCGCTGCCCAGGTAGCCGATGGCTTCCAGCGCCTGCGCGACGGTGGTGCCGGCCAGGTCCTTGACCGCCAGCATCTTGTCCTGGTCCATGAGCCCGGCGAAGACCGAGGAACCCATGATGGAGGGGGCGAAGCGCCCGCCTTCCTCGTTGAACCAGTTGACCACGGCCAGGTTGAACACCGGGGTCGTGCCGGTGGCGGCCAGGGATCCTGCCACGCGTTCGGCGGCGTGCAGGCCCGCCAGCACCCCGTAGGCCCCGTCGAAGCGCCCGCCCAGCGGCTGGGAATCCAGGTGGGATCCGAGCAGGATGTACGGGGCGCCGGGGACAAGCTCGATCAGCGCGAACATGTTCCCGATCCCGTCGACGCGCACCTCCCAGTTCCGTTCCCCGGCAAAGGCGGCAAACCAGTCCCGGGTGGCTTTGTCCGCCGCGGTGGCGGCCTGGCGCTCGACGCCGTTGTTCTCGGTGGCACCGATTCCGGCGACGTGGTGGAAATCGGTGAGGAATGTTGCATCTCTCATGGGGTGGGTGCTCCTTGCGGTGGGTCTGTGGTTCGCGTGGGGTGTCGAGAAGTGCGTCAGCCGACGCGGTGGTGGGTCTCCGGGACCTTGGTCAGCGTCAGCAGCAGGAACACGATGACGGCGGCGGCAGCCATGTAGTAGCCCGGCGCCGCGTTCAGCCCGGTCTGGGAGACCAGGAAGGTTCCGACGAAGGGTGCCGATCCACCGAAGATTGCGTAACCGACGTTGTAGCTGATGGCGGCGGAGGTGAAGCGCGTGCGGGTGGTGAAGATTTCCACGAAGAAGGTGTAGCAGCCGCCTCCGTAGATGCACATCGGGACCACGAAGAGCAGCTGTCCGGCGATGGCCAGCGGCAGCGAGCCGGAGGTGACCAGCATGAAGCACGGGATGGACAGCAGGGCCAGCGCCGCGGAGCCGGCGATCAGCATCGGCTTGCGGCCCACCTTGTCACCGATGATTCCGCCGATGGGCAGCAGGATCGCATAGAGCAGCATGGCCGTGGCGTTGGCCAGCAGCGATTGGTCGCGGCTCAGGTTTCCGGTGACCTGGACGTAGGACACGAAATAGCCGGAGAGGAAGTAGAAGCCCATGGCGGTCAGGCCCATGACGAAGATGACCTGCAGCATGCGGACCTTGTTTTCCGCGAAGGCCTCGCGCAACGGGCTGTATTCCTTGGTCGATTCCTTGGCCAGCACGGCCTTGAACGCCTCGGATTCCTCGGTCTTGGAGCGGATCCACAGGCCGAAGAAGGCCATGGGCAGGGCCAGCAGGAAGGGGATGCGCCAGCCCCAGGACATGAATGATTCGGAGGACATGGAGCTGGAGAGCACCAGGATCAGCGTGCCGCCGAAGACCGAGGGAAGGGCGGTGGCGGCCAGGGTGATGTTCAGCCAGAAGCCGCGCCGATTGATCGGGGCGTGTTCGAAGACGAAGGCCGGGGCCCCGACGGATTCGCCACCGGCGGAGAAACCCTGCACCATGCGGCAGAGCACCAGCAACACCGGGGCTGCGGCGCCGATGGCCGCGTGGGTGGGCAGCAGGCCGATCGTCGCGGTGGCCGCGCCGATGGAAAGCAGCGTGATGAACAGGACCTTGCGGCGCCCGATCTTGTCCCCCAGGGCCCCGAAGAACAGCCCGCCCAAAGGGCGGACCAGGAAGGCCACGCCGAAGGTCGCGAAGGTGGCCAGGAGCCCGGCCAGGGCACTGGTGCCAGGGAAGAAGAGTTGGGAGAGGACAACTGCGGACAGCCCGTAGAGCGTGAAGTCGTAGAACTCGATGAACTGCCCGATGCTGCCGCCGGCGAGCACTCGCTTCTGCATCCCGCTGGCGGCCTTGCGGTCCTGTTTCGTTCCTGTCTGCGGTAACTGGGATTTAATCTCGGTCTTCATCGATGCTCCTGAATGTGCGGTCCGTTCGACCCGTTGGCTCAAACGGCGGCTTTTGATGTTTACCCTGGAACCATTGTGGTGACCGCAGTCACACGGGTCTAACGGATTATTTCGGTTGAACCCATCGAGTGAATCGATTGGAACTCGGTCAGGCGGAGGTCGATTGATCGGAGGCAGACCCGTAGAGTCCGATGCAGACCTGCTCGAATGCCAGCGACTTGCGTGTCGGCTTGGCGCCAATGGGTCGCACCAGCGACATCTCGATCGGCGGGAGGTCCTCGATAATATCCAGCGGCACCACCGAACCGCCGGCATAGGTCAGGTCACTGCTCAGCCGCTGGTTCAACAGCGAATACCCGTGGCCGCGGGCCACATAGGAGCGCACCGTCTCGTAGCCGGAGACGACGTGCCGGATGGAGGGATGGACCCCGAGCCGGCTGAACATGTCCAGATAGTATTCCCTGGTGTGTTTTGCATCCAGCAAGATCAGCGGTTCGTCGGCGAAGTCCCGCAGGCTGACCGGCGTATTCGGTGTGGCAGCCCGCGGGTGGTCGGCCGGGACCAAGACGTGCGGTGGAATCCGTTCCAGGACCCGCCGGTCAAACTCGGCCCCGATTCCCTGGTCGTACATGAGTGCCAGCTCGCAGACCCCGTCGAGCAGCGCCTGGCGCAGCGACTCCTGGTCCCCCTCGTGGAAGCTGACCTTCACGTGGGGATGCGCCGCCTCGAACGCCTGCAGGATCACCGGGGCCTTGAACGGCGCCAATGGCGAGTACATGCCCACCACCAGCTCCCCGGCGAGCGCCTCGCCTTCGTCCAGGACCGCTTGATAGAGCAGGTCGGCCTCCTCCAGGAAGGCCTGGGACCCCAGCAGCAGGCGCTTGCCCGACGGGGTCAGCCGCAGCCCTTTGCTGGAGAGTCGCGTGAACAAGGAAGCCCCGAATTCCTCTTCGAGCCTTGCGATGGCCGAGGAAAGTGTTGACTGGGTGACGTTCAATTCGGCCGCCGCTGCTGTCATGTTCTCCAGCCGGGCCACCGCTCCGAAGTAGCGCAGCTGCACCAGCGTGAAGGATTTGCTCATGACTGCATTATGGTCCTGCAGGGCGCCCTGCCGCCGGCAAGCTACCGGGAGGCGGGCAATATTACACAGGAACCACACAAACCGGCGGCAGCCGATGCGGCCTCGGGACACTGTTAGTCAATAGACGTTAGAATCAGGTCGATGTGCCACTTCCCGATTCACGCGTGCCAATGACCAACCAGTTGATCCGTGCCCGACGCAAACCACGCTTCGGCCTTCCGTGGCTGGCCATGCTGTTGGGAATCGGCACCATCGTTTTCGCCGGAACCGGCATCCATGCCGTCACCGCGCGGCCAGCGGCACCCGTGGAAATCATCGTCGACGGCGAACATCCCTGGAACATCTCCCAGGCCACCGTCGACGCGGTGGTCACCGAGCCGATCCTCGCGTGGCGACCGCTGACGATCCGGGTCACCAATCGCCTGCTGAGCTACGACGAGCTCCAGGGAAAAACGGATCCGGGCGCCGACGTCATCCTGAGCACCGCCATCATCGACGACTACCGGGGCTTCGGGCCGGACGCAGGCTTCACGGGTGCCGGCATCTACCCCGAGCTGGCCGATCGCCAGGAGCATTCGACCAGCCGCTTCGCAATCCACAAGGCCTACATGGGCAACCTGGGGCTGGGCCACGGCCCAATGGCGGTCGTCGCCACCGCTCAGCGGGCCGCGGAGGTCCTCGACGACGGTCCCATCCGCACCCCCGTGTTCTGGGTGGCGGGCACGGCGTTCGGGCTCCTGCTCACCATCTTGGGCCTCGGTTTTTCCCTGTCCCGGCGCATGCGCCGGGAATCGCGCTATCGCCGGCTCACCGTCGCCCAGCACCAGCTGGCCCGCGTGGTGCTCGACCTCGAGGCACTGGAAGTCACTTACCAGGCCACGGAGAAGGCCATACGCCCGGCGGGGTTCAACGCCGCCTGGAACAAGATACGCACGTCTTCCCTGGACTTGGCGCGCACCGAGGCTGCCGTGGTCGAGGCGGTCTATGCGTCCCGGGACGCATTGAAGCCACACACCGCCACGCTCCTGGCGGAATTCGAGGCGGGCGGCCGCAGCCTCACGGCTTCCGCGGACGCCTTAATGGGTGCGGGGTCGGTGCTTGGACGGTCCATCAACAGCCGACGAACCCTCGACCGGCTGGCCGCGCCGCTGGCCTTTGCCACGCGTGAATTGCTCGCACGCTTGCACGCCGCTCCCCCGGGCGCCGTGGCCCCAAAGCGTATCCGCCGTCTTGAAAGCGCGCTTGCCGCGCTGCTCACCGCCGGCGCCAAGGAGCAGGATTCCGCAGCGGCCGTGCGGGCCTGGGAGAAGGCCGAACATGCGCTGGAGCGCAGCGCAACGATCGTCAACAGGTGGCTGCGCCGCAAACGTGAAGGCCGGGTCCGAGGCACCTCCGCTGTTCGCGATGACCTGTCAACATTGCGTGCGGGCATGGGGCTCTCTCCCCGTGGTTCGCTGCGGGCGCTGCATGTCTTGGACGGCGCCAACGCCGCGGCCAAGGCACTGTTCGGCCCGTTGCCGGAAGCCATGGGATACCAGGAGCCCGCTGCCCCGCCCCGCCGCTGGAAATTGTCGCTGCCGCGCATTCGCCACCGGGGAGCGTGGATCGGCATCGGTGCTGTGGTCATGGTGGCGTCGCTCATCGCCGGCGGCGTGGCCAACGACAAGCTGACGATGCGACCCTCGTGGACGCTTGAGGGTACCCAGCCCCTGCGCTCCCTGGCCATTGACGGACAGTCCGCGGTGATCACCGAAGCAGGAATCCGCAAATACCTGGAGGACAAGTTCACCGAGCAGGTTGATGTCACCCTCGCCGTGCGCGATGCTGAGGAATACCTGCAGGTACGCCCCGAGCCGGACACGGACGACGAAGCCACCAGGCAGAAGATCGATCCGACAGTGCTGGTCGATGCCTTGTGGAAAATCAAGGGCGAACTCCCGGCCCTGGTCAATCCCGCCACCGGCGAGCTTTTCCCTGACCAAACCATCATCCCCGTGTGGACCTTCCCCGACGGGACAGTGACCATACCGGTCCTGATCACCGGCGCGGTGGGCCTGGGCGGCAACAGCAGGCTGGTCGACACCTCATGGAAGTACGGCAGCTACTACGTCTCGACCTACCCCGAGCTCAAGGTCGCCAACAGCATCGAGGAACTCGCGCGCGGCTTGCAGGGCAACGGGTTCACGAAACAACCGCTCAACGAATCGCTGCTCTACTGGCTGCTGACGCTGACCTTTGCCCTCGCGCTGACCACCCTCACCCAGGTCATCGCCTACGGCGGCACCGTCTCGATGCGGCTGGGCCGTTTTGGGCGCAACGCCAAGACTCTGCGCAGGCTGCGCCGCCGGTTGGACGACCTTGCGCTCGGCTTGGATGACTCGCGGCTCAACACCGTTGCGGTGCTTGGCGCCGGCCCGGCGGCCACCAGCGCGGAAGCCGACCAGCGGATCTTTGAACGCGCCCTGGCCGTGGCCTGGCGGATGGCGGACGACCTCGCTGCCCGTCCGCTGTCCCAGCGCCTCGGCACCGAATACCTGCTGCAGATCGACAAGTTGCAGGATCTGGTGGACAAGCTGGGCATACGCGACGCGGAAGCCCAACGCCGCTCCCATGAATTGCTGGATGCAGCGAGATAGACAAGAGCTGGTGAACGCCCTCGGCAACGCGGATGGAGCGACACCGTCCGCACACCGACACTTACCACTACTCGGCAATAGACAAGAAACGGCCGAGAAAATCCGGCAACAGGCCCCCACTCCAGCACCCTTGATCCGCTTACCAGCACCAGTAATCGCCGGCCAAGCGTCGTTTAGAAGCAAAGCGGGTAAGGCTCCTGTCAAGTATGTTTTCGACCAAGAAAACTTTTGAGCGGGAGAACCTTATGCCGTTCGATCATTCATAGTCGAACCGTTCTGGTGCCAATTCGAGGTGTTGATCCCGCCGGTGGAGGAGCACCACCCCCTGGACTGCCACCAGCTGTGGAGCGGCGATCGCGTGGTCTGCGGCAAGATCGTCCAGGTCCTCGACCCCGAGGACGCCTCCGGGAAGATCGGCGACACCGGTTGCTCGGCCACATTCGATCCGGCGGCGGCGCGATGAATGGACCGGCTCTGTGTCCTTCCCCGCCCGGGAACGGATCCGTTTGGGGTCTTTCGACCTGATCATTGGCCTGGAACCGGGCATCTCACCGTGGACGGGTGCACCGTAATGCCTCCTGCGGCGGGAAAATGGCCGGACAATCCATGGTGGACCGTGTCAAACTCGGCACCAAGTGTTCCGTGCTGACCGACGGCAGGGGCATCCCGCTGGACTGGGTGACCACTCCGGCCAACCGGAACGACTCCGCGCTGATGTGCCCCATCCCGGGGAAACTCTCACCCATCGGGTTCCACCTGTCCCACTGATCACCGCGCACCTGAACGCCGGTACGATAGCTCCAAGCTCAGGACCCTGCTCACCGGGCTCGGGTCCGACTGGGTGATCGGCACCAAAGGCGAACCGCTTCAGGCCGGCACCCGATTGGTGGTCGAGCGGATCAACGCCAGGAACACCTCCGGTTCCACGAGGCTGTTGGTCTGCACCGCACACCGGCGCCGGGTCTTTGACACGATGATCACCCTGACCAGCGGCCTCGTCATGCTGCGGAACCTGATCCGCGCGCCGAGGCACACCCGGCGCCGAGACCCCGGTCCAAACGCAAGCTCTAACGGCCAAAGCCTGCGGGCGGTTTTCCAAGACGCGGATCGCAAAGGAATACTGAGCCCTAATAGCCGATAGCTGGTCTCGATTATGGTTTGATCGTTGTGCTGAAACGGCGAGCCAACAAATCCAAAACGCGTTCGAGCGCGGGGTTGTCAAAGCCTCTTTTCCAGACGGCTAGGAGCTCTACTGGCGTGTGGATATCGCCTTTGAACTCAAGATAATCGACACCCTGGTATCCCATGACTTTGCTCGACTCCGGAACCAACGCAATGCCATGTCCGCCGGAAACCAAGGCAATTATCGTCAAGATCTGGCTAGCTGTATGAGCCACGTTGTCACTGCTCGTCGGCACTGCCCTAACCGAAAGGTCGTAGAAGTATCTGGCCTTGATAGGAGAATGCATGACCATGGGCTCTGCAGCGACATCTTGTGGAGAAATGGGCCGACCAAGCGAACATAAATGGTGGCCTACGGGCACCGCAACCACAAGGTCTTCGCGTCCCACTGTCATGGTGTCGAACATCCTTGTATCCGCTGGCGGACGACCCAAGCCTATGTCGATCAGACCCAGCTCAAGGGAGCTGTGTTGTTCGGTCGTCACCATTTCCCGCAAGTCGATGGAAATTCCATCGAGTTCCGCTGAGATCTCCGCGAGCAGCTTGCCCAAGAGACCAAAACTGGACCCTGCCGTGAAACCGATGCGGATCAGCCCACTGGAACCATCGGAAATGCGACGTGCTAGCTCGGGGGCGCTCTGCGCATGGGCCAACAAACTGCGGGCTTCCGTCAGAAAGGCCTTCCCCGCAGGTGTAAGTGCCACATGCCGATTATCCCGCTTGAAAAGCTGCACCTTGATGCTCTTCTCCAACTTTTGGATCTGCCGACTCAACGGAGGTTGCGTCATATTAAGGCGTTCAGCTGCTCGGCCGAAGTGAAGCTCTTCGGCTACAGCCACAAAAGCACGCAATTGATCCAATGAGAACATAGTGCGAAACACTACCATCGGGCCGAATCACCATGCCCGGGAATTTCCAACAGCCTGCGGCTTTCGTTGCCACGCAGACCTGCTCGCGGATGGACAAATCGGAACTGCCGCCTACTTGCTGTCGCTGGCCACTGCCAAATACCCCAACCGAGAAAGGCCGAACCCGACAAGTGCTGCCGAAGGTCAATATTCCAAGGACGCCGAGGCCGAAATCAGCTTTCGTGTTGGACAAGTCACAATCTAGATGTTTAGCTGTCTCCGTCACTTTGGCACCGCTCCGCTTCTCGCAGCGCTTGCCACATTCCTTTCCGAACCCCGCCGGCCCGCTGCCTCGTTTGGCACGGAGTCATCGGCGTGCCGGGCCGTCCAATTTTGAACCGGAGAATCATCATGAAGGCAATAATCTCTTCTCGCCTAGCTGACCTTGGCCTCGAACTTCCCGTCGCAACAGCTCCCAAGTATGCCTACGAGGCGACCACCCAATGGGACAAGCTACTGTTCGTCTCCGGGCAGATTCCTCGACGCAACGGCACCATTGAGTACACCGGCAGCATGTCTACCGAAAGACCACTTGAAGACGGAATTCACGCCGCAGAAATTTGCGCACTCAATCTTCTGGCACAAGTTGAAGCAAATGTCGGCCTCGAGCGGATCGACCAGCTACTAAAGATCAACGGATATGTCTCCAGCGAAACCAACTATTTCGACCAGCCCCAGGTGATCGATGGAGCTTCAAAACTGTTGCTCAACGTTCTCGGCGATGCGGGCCGTCACTCACGCACCGCTCTCGGAGTGCGTATGCTCCCCGCGAATTCACTCGTCGAGATCGAAGCGGTCTTTGGGCTCAAGGCATGATTTTCCGGACAGAAAGGGAGATGTTCATTGACCTTTGCAGCCGTTCGATCGCCGGTGGCTTCCCAAGCAAGTTCAAGCCAAGTCACTAATTTGTGGCCAACGTCTCCTCCGTTTCACAAATATGATACCTTTTGGGTTTCGCTGCATACCAAATGGGTCCTAGACAGGTATCGCTATGTCGCGAATACTATTTTCAATGCGAACGGCATATTACGGCCAACGAAGCTCAGACACTCAGCCACGATGGCCACGGAAATGCACCAAACATGCTTGAGAGGGCGCCATGAAACAACCAACCGTCATTGAAGATCTGGAAGTGACCCCAGTAGCGAAACCCGGGTCGCCATCTGTCGCTCCACACCACAAACCGAGGCGGTTATCCGCTTCAAGCATCCTGCTTAGCCCAGCGGCCAAAGCTGTAACGGGGCTGGCACTGATGCTGGCAATTTGGGAAAGCATCGTACGCATATTTGATATGCCTCGCTATCTCCTCGTGGGCCCGCTTGAGGCGTTTGCCGAACTGGCCGAACGACCCATGTTCTATCTGGAACACAGTTGGATCACCATCCAGGAAGCCCTGGCAGGATTCGCGTTAGGTGCAGCACTCGGAATAATTTGCGGTGCGATCCTTTTCTACATTCCTTTTATCCGGCATTTTCTCTACCCGACTCTCATTGCCATCGACACCATCCCGAAAGTCGCCCTCGCGCCGCTGTTCATCGTATGGTTCGGCTTCGGCTTCGAGTCGAAGGCATTCGTCTCGATGGCGATTGCCTTCTTCCCGCTGGTTATCAATACCTTTGACGGACTTTCCTCCGTTCCTTCGGAGCTAAGGGAACTCGCAAAGATCAACAAGGCCAGCCGATTTATGCAAATGACAAAGATTGAATTCATCTACGCCCTACCGAACCTGTTTACCGGGATGAAAATTTCCATTTCCATGGCCGTCGGTGGCGCCGTCGTCGGGGAATTCATCGCAGGGTCTTCCGGTCTGGGCCATGTGGTTCTGCTGGCCAATAGCCAAGTAAACCTGGCCTCAATGTTCGCTGCTTTCATGGTTCTCGCGAGCATTTCGCTGCTTCTATTCCTGTTCATCGATCGCCTCGGCAAGAAACTTCTACCCTGGCGAGACGCAGGCAAATAGACCGTTCGAGCTCGCAAGTCCATAAAACACTCGTAAACACCGCACCACCACGGGAAAGGCCCATCATCATGAAAATCAGCCAGCATCTCAAGAAAAACGTCGGCAAAGGAATCGTCACAGCCGCAGCACTAGGTTTGACTCTCGGAATGGCTGGGTGCAGCTCGGGCGCAAGCGGCGCAGACGGGTTGCAGAAGGTGACCATGATGACGGATGTTGCATTCCTTCCAAAGCACGCTCCATTCTTCTCCGCAGCCAAGCAAGGTTTCTTCAAGGAAGAAGGGCTCGAACTCGAGATCTTGCCCGGATCCGGTTCCAACAACACCGTCGTTGCGGTGAACACCGGCAAGATTGATTTCGGTTGGGCCGATTTCGGTGTGACTGTCCTAAACCAAGGTAAGGGTGCCGAGGTCAAACAAATCAACCTCGTCCAGGCTAAGGATGCGTACGCGACTGTGGCCCTTGCCGAGAGTGGCATCAAGACCTGGGACGATTTGAAGGGCAAGACCGTTGCCACCGAGGGTGCCGGCGCCATGACATCGATGTGGCCCCTGGCTTTGGAGAAGCTTGGTTTTGCCGAGTCCGACATCGAAGTGGTTCACGCCGCAGGTGAGGCAAAGATTCCTGGACTTTTGGCTGGACAATGGGACGCGAACCTAGCCCTGTTTGTTTCTGACGGGCCAGTTCTCGTCGGACTGGAAAAAGAACCAGTCGTCCTGAAATGGGCAGATCTGGGCTTCGAACTCTACGGGAACGGCATCGTTGCCAGCGACCGCATGATCGCCAAGGACCCGGAACTTATCAAGAAATTCAATCGTGCCATGTCCAAGGGCTTCATGTGGGCCTGTCAGAACCAGGACCAAGCAGCTGTAGACATCATGGAAGAGGTCACTGGCCTCAAGGAAAGCGCCGTCAAGAACGCGCTTGATGGCCAATGCAGCCTGCTTTGGAACGATGAAAGCGAAAAGACCGGCTTCGGCACCATGAGCGATGCAGGGGTCAAGAACGCGATCGACACTGCCGCCACTTACCTCGGCCTGGAGAACCCGGACGAGCTCACGCCACAAGACGTTTACAGCAACGAATTCCTTGAGCCGATCAAGAAGGACGCCAAGATCGAGCTCCCTGCCAAGCAGTCGTAGCCGTGCCGTTCATCCGACAAGAAACCCCCACCAGTCCCAACGATGCTCGAGAGGAATCATGATGAGCAGCAGTGCAGTCATTGAAGTCAAAGATGTGGGCATGACTTACAAAACTCGAGACGGCCGTTCGCATACGGCGCTCGAAGGATGCAACTTCGATGTTGCGCCCGGAGAATTTGTCTCGGTCGTCGGTCAATCCGGCAGCGGCAAGTCCACGCTCCTGCGAATTATCTCAGGCCTGATCAACAATACTTCCGGCGAGGTCCTGCTCAAGGGCAAGAACGTGGCCCATTCACTGCGGGAATTGGCCATGGTGTTCCAGGCTCCGGTCCTTCTTCCCTGGCGGAACAACTTGGATAACGTGTTGCTTCCCATGGAATTCCGCAAGGCAGTCACTCCGCAGGTTCGAGCGTATGCCAAAGAACTCCTGGAGATTGCCGGTCTGGGCGACCAGGCAACAAAGTACTCCTATGAGCTAAGTGGAGGAATGCAACAGCGTGTTGCCATTTGTCGAGCGCTGGTTTCCCGTCCCGACATCCTCCTGATGGATGAGCCGTTTGGCGCTCTCGACGCGATGACTCGTGACACCATGAACTTTGAATTGCAGCGCATTTGGCACGAAACCAGGCAGAGCGTCCTCTTTGTCACGCACAGTATTCCCGAAGCAATCTGGCTTGCCGACCGCGTCATCGTGGTTGGAGACCGCCCCGGGCGCATCGTGGCTGACATCAAAATTGATATTCCGCGATTGCGCACCCGCGAGCACAGGTTCTCAGAAGACTTCACTGCATATGAGCGCCAAATTGAGGCACTCATTGGCACGCCCGGAGCGATCAGCTAACTCCTTCACAGCCACACCCTCAGGGCATTTTCGAGCAGCAGAAACGAAAGGCACAAGAATGCGACTCATCAGCAAAGTTGAAACGATCCGGGAAACTTATGGGCTTGATCCGGTGGCTCAGCTTCTTTTCACCAACATCCGACTTGACTCCCGAAAAATGGTGACACCACTCCTCGCCGAGACCAAGTCAGGCCGCTTCCTCATGGCTCGCCAGCAGGAAATGGGCAACTTGCTCTCCGCTGGAATTCAGCATGCGGACCTCAAGTTCTACGAGCCCTGGGTAACCATTGACGAAAGCATCACGGCCGGGGTTCCCGTCCTCCCGAAATTCGCCGATGCGGTCGAAGACCTGGCCCAGGGCACGTCGGTAGAGTTCGACGAAGGCATCCCCTTGGTCCACTACCGTGCACTGCAGGGTCGGGTCGCGGTGACGTTCCCCGACGCTCCTGTGCAGCAGGTACGTGCCTACGCCGTCGGCACCGCAGACGTGTTGGCCAAGTTCGAGTTGATTCGGGAATCCGGCGTCTCGACGGCCCGGACGCTCATCAACGGCATCGGTCACTTGGATGGTCTCGAAGCCGATTTGGTTTCGGGCGTCGACACCCGATTCACGGGTCTCGAGACGCTGGCCTCCAACCTGGATGTCGATGGATTCCTGCTTGCCTCGCCCCCGAACTTCTCGGAAGCCACCGGGTACCGGGCCGACGAAGAAAGCGTGGCGCTTTGGAGCCGCGGTTCCGACGCCGTCATCATCATTGCCCCCGCGGGCAAGACGGATGTACCGGGGAAGCCAATCGGTCTCTTTGACTCGGCCGCCCACGCGCTGGCCGGACTATTGGAAGGGCCAACCCGCCGTATCGGCGTTGAGGAGCAGTGGATCAGCGCCCGTTTGGGCCTGGACATCGCCCAGGCTGGGTTGGAGACGGAGAACGCCTCGATCGCCCTCGGACACTGGCGCGATATCCGTGACCACGAGGATCTTCCGTTCCAGGTGATAGCCGCGCGTGCCAGTGTCACCTGCATCGAGAATGCACTTGATTTCGCGCAGGCTCAGATTAGCTCCGGAAACGCGCTGACCGAGAACGATGTATACCGGACGTATCTCGAAGCCATCCAGGAGTTCCGTGCCAAGAACGGGATTCCGTTCTGCATCGAACCATATTTCACCAATCTCCATTCGTCGTCCCGCATGCTGTTCCCCGGTCCCCCGACCGATTACCCGCTCGATGAAGAGACCCGGTGCATCCAGTTGGATGCGGGTGTCAAGGTAACTGTCGATGGCATTGTCGTGGCGACCTCTGACATGGCCCGTTCGCTCCTCCTGACACCCGAAGGCAAGGAAGGCTACGACCTACTCACCCGGATCATGCGCGAGGACATCGTTGGGCAGCTCCGGCCAGGGGTGGTGTGCTCCGATGTCCATGAGCACACCATGACGGCCCTGACGGCCAACCGGACCCGGCTTGAGGAGCTCGGGCTCCTCGCCCCGGATCTTGATTTCGTCAAGGAATACAAGAAGCGCAATGTCGGCCATCTCATGGGCAAGCAAGAGTCCTTCGCAAATGAGCTCCGCCCCGGCTACGATCATGTCCTTCACGTAGGTTCCCTGGGCGCTGCGGAGATTCCGTGGCGTTTCAACGGGTACGCGATCGGGACCGAGGACATGTGGTACCTCGGCGAGGAGAAGACCTACCTGTTGACACTTCTGTAGGGCAAGGCCCAGCAGCCTCATCACTGAGGTCAAACCCTGCGCCCGCTCCGTGACTTCGATCCGCCGCGATTCCCCCGACGATGGCAGGTTCGAGGCCACGGAGCCTTCGGGTTTCCGCTACCGGAAAGGGGCCGTGTCCGAATTTGAAGATGGTTGTCCTCCATTTGGGTAGCCGTTCCCAGACTGGCGCGTCTCTTCACGCCGTCTCGATCGCTGACAGTGGCTCCTCCAACTCAACGTCGGTTGGCTCGCCCCGCCCGGATTCGCCCCCAAAGTCAGGCCTTCTTGCCTCTGTTCGGCCCGCTCTCCATCGCCGGCAGTGGCCCATTCCCGTCTAAACCCTGAAGCAACCCTGAAGTTCTCCCGCTATTGTCCCGGGACCCCGGACCAAGGCACCGCTACGGTGCAGCGTCGGGCAGTGGACAGCTTGGAACCAGCATCATCCAGGCGTTCCCTGCCCGTCCATGAAGTATGTCGCGCCCAGTCCACAACGGATTTTTCCGGGGAATCCAACGAGATTTGAACAATACCTTTCGAGCATCAATCAATACAAATATAGGCTTGGACATGCATCATTCTCGTCCATAGGCTGGTGACAACGAACATCCCCCAATGCCGCAACCCCAATCGTGACGGCATAGAAAACTAGGAGTACATCATGGCCACTTACACCCCTGACGAACTTGCCAACAAGCTCAAGGATGGACTGC
Organism: Arthrobacter sp. C2; assembly: GCA_024207135.1. Lineage (GTDB taxonomy): Bacteria > Actinomycetota > Actinomycetes > Actinomycetales > Micrococcaceae > Paeniglutamicibacter. Next base: position 2,586,926 of record CP042428.1, read on the forward strand.
TCTCGTTCCCCGTCACTGCCTTTGACGACAATCTTGAAATCGACGAAGCCGCTTACCGCGCTCACTTGGATTGGCAGTCAAGCTTCGGCGTTGCCGGCCTCTTTGCCGCCGGCGGCACCGGCGAGGGTTTCACCCTCACCCCCGAGGAAGCCGCCCGCGTGGTGCGCATGGCGGTCGAGGAAGCCGGCTCGCGCGTTCCGGTGCTCGGCTCGGCCGGAGGCTCCACCAAGCAGGCCATCCAGAACGCCCAGGACTCCGAGGCCGCCGGCGCCGAGGGCCTGCTGCTGCTGCCGCCCTACCTGACCGAATGCGACCAGGAAGGACTCTTCCAATTCGCCTCCGAAGTCTGCAAAGCCACCTCCACGGGTGTCATTGTCTATAACCGCGCCAACGCCATCTACTCGGCAGACACCGTGGCCCGCCTGGCCGACACCCACGAAAACTTCATCGGGTTCAAGGACGCCACAGGCAACATAGAGCACCTGACGAAGGTGTACTCGAAGAACGGCGACCGCCTCTTCTACCTCGGTGGCCTCCCAACCGCCGAGACCTTTGCCCTGCCGCTGCTGCAGCTGGGCATGAGCACCTATTCATCTGCCATGTACAACTTCGTGCCGGAGTTCGCCTTGGACTTCTACAAGGACGTACGCAACCAGGATCACAATGCCGTCACCGAGAAGCTCAAGCGCTTCGTGCTCCCCTACCTAGACATCCGCGACAGGGTCCAGGGCTACGGAGTTTCGATTGTCAAGGGCGGGCTGAATGCCGTTGGCCGCAATGGCGGATCGGTACGCCCACCGCTACAGAACATGACCGAGTCAGACTTGGCCGACCTGGGCGCACTGATCCAGGCGGCCGGACTGATGCCTGTGGCGGCGACCGTCTAGCCCCGGTTGGGGACGCACCAGCACCACTACCGATAAACCCACGCGCAACGCAGGAGAAGCAATGTCCACGGATACCCAGCAGCTCACCGGCCAGTCCATCGTGGCCGGGGTCGGCACACATGGAAATGGGGGCGAGGTCCGGGGCTTCAACCCGGCCTCAAACCAAATGCTCGACCCGGCCTACAGCCTGATCGGCATCGAGCAATTGAGGTTGGCAACGTATGCTGCCGAAGATGCTTTCGAGTCCTTCCGGTCCCTTGACCCCGAGACCCACGCAAGGTTCCTCGAATCCATCGCCGAGAACATCGAGGCCGTGGGAACCGAGCTGGTCCAAAGGGCCATGGCGGAGACCGGGCTTCCCCAGGCACGGCTCATCGGCGAGCTCGGGCGCACCTGCAACCAGCTGCGGCTCTTTGCGCAGGTGGTTCGCCAGGGCGACCACCACGGGGTGCGGATCGACCCGGTGCTCCCGGATCGCACGCCGATGCCGCGGGTGGACATCCGCCAGCGCAAGATCCCGCTGGGCCCGGTCGCGGTGTTTGGTGCGTCCAACTTCCCCCTGGCATTCTCCACCGCAGGCGGTGACACGGCCTCGGCCCTGGCCGCTGGCTGCCCCGTGGTCTTCAAGGCCCACAACGCCCACCCGGGCACCAGCGAAATCGTGGGCCGGGCCATCACCCAGGCCATCTCGGATGCGAGCCTGCACCCGGGCATCTTCTCGCTGGTCTACGGGCCGGGCGCCAGCATCGGCCAGGCTCTGGTCTCGGACCCGCGCATCAAGGCCGTGGGCTTCACCGGTTCCCGCGGCGGCGGCACCGCGCTGATGGCCACCGCCGCCGCACGTCCGGAGCCGATTCCTGTCTACGCCGAAATGAGCTCCATCAACCCCGTCATCTTCTTCGCTGGCGCGCTGGCCGAGGACGCCGCCGGACACGCCAAGGCCTACCTGGGATCGGTCACCGGCTCCAGCGGCCAGCTCTGCACCGCCCCGGGACTGGTCTTTGTCCCGGCAGGCGGGGAAGGCGACAAGTTCGCCGCGGCCCTGCGCACCGAGACGGCCACCGCCGCCGGACAGACCATGCTCACCGAAGGCATCTACAACTCCTGGGTCCAGGGCGTGGAAACCCTCGGCCAGCAGCCCGGAGTGAAGCTCTTGGCCCAGGGCACCAAGGGCGAAACCGAGAACGCACCGGCCCCGTCCATCTTCTCCACCGGGGTTGCGCAGCTGCTGGACAACCCGGTGCTGCACGAGGAAATCTTCGGCGCAGCCTCCCTGGTCATCCGCTACGTGGATGGCGCCGATCTGGCCGCCGCACTGTCCAAGCTCGAGGGCCAGCTCACCGCAACCTTGCAGCTGAACGACTCGGACCACGAGGCCGTCGCCGCGGTGCTGCCCATCCTGGAGCGCAAGGCCGGTCGCATCCTGGTCAACGGCTGGCCCACCGGAGTCGAGGTCGGCCACGCCATGGTGCACGGCGGACCGTTCCCCGCCACCTCGGACACCCGGACCAGTTCGGTCGGCACACTAGCCATTGAGCGCTTCCTGCGCCCGGTCGCCTACCAGAACCTGCCGGATGGCCTGCTGCCGGCACCATTGCAGCAGTCAAACCCGTGGAAGCTGACCCGCCGCTTCGACGGCACCTTGAGGTCTGCTGGAGAACAAGCATGAGTGCAAACCAGCCCACCATTGCTCCCTCTAAGTCGTCCCGGTTGCCGCGCACCATGCAATGCTGCGGAACCTCTCAGTGGCCCACCAGCTCTACCTGGAGCACGGGCTGGGCTCACGCGACAACGCCGCCTCGATGCAGTACCTGATTCCGGGGTGGGAATTCGACGCCAAGTCCCCGGCGCTGGTGCGCTGAGAGGGCTCTTGGGAACAATAAAATAGGGCAAGGGACGGCGGGGATGGTTCAAGCGAACTTCCCCACCGTCCCTTGCCGTCCTTGGCGGACACCGGTTCGCCACGACGATCACCAACGCCTATTCGGGAGGCCGTGTGCAAGGAGTGCTCCAGGGGTTCTCGATCGTGCTGATCCTGATTGGCGTTGGCCTGGTCACGGCAAGGGTCCTGCCGCGCAAGCGCGAGTCCATTGCCGCCGGGCTGACACCGCTGATCTACTACATCACCAATCCGGCGCTGATGTTCATGCTGCTTTCGGAGACCGACCTGCGCTCGGTGATCGGCGTGTACACCCCGATTGCGCTGATCACTGCAGCCGTGACCGGTGGTCTGTATGCGCTGAGCGCCAAGCTGTTCTTCAAGGTCCCGGCCAACCGGCTTCCCGGCGCAGCCATGTCAACCAGCTACGTCAATGCCGGGAACATCGGTGTTCCACTGGCGCTCTACGCCGTAGGCAGCACCAACCCCGTGGTCTCGGTCCTCATCGCCCAGCTGCTGCTGATCGCCCCGGTTTACCTGGGCATCTTCGCCCTGGCCGCCCGGGCCAGGGGCAACCAGGAAAACAGGTCCCCGCTGGGCAGGACCATCCTTCGTTCCATCGCCAGCCCGGTCACCATCGCCACATTCATTGGGGCCCTGTTCGCTGCATTCGACCTGAACTTGCCCGAAGTCATCAACATCCCCATTGACATGCTGGGCCAGGCCTCCATTCCGCTGCTCTTGATGGCCTTTGGCATGTCGCTCTTCGGGCAGCGTCCGCTGGCCGACAAGGCGTTGCGCGGAGAGGTCTTCCTGGCCACCTTCTTCAAGATGCTTTTCATGCCGGTGGTCGCCTGGGCCTTCGCGGCGCTCGTTTTCAGGCTGGAAGAAACGGACCTGCTAGGGGTGGTGATCATGGCGGCCCTGCCCACGGCGCAAAACGTGTTGCTCTTCTCCCAGCAATTCAGGCTTGAAACCACCGTCGTCCGCGAGGTGATCCTGTGCAGCACGCTGCTGGCGCTGCCGGTGACGCTGGTGATTACCTTCGTCCTCGGCTGATTTGCACATCGGTTTCCATGACGTTGCCCGTGGACATTCGTTGCTTTCTGGTGAAGTTATTCCAGCAAGATCTTCTTCAACGTCTCGGCCGATGCGTTGGTGGACGATATGCGTGTATTCTGCTTCGACAGCCGGTGGGCCCGGTGATTTCCTCGAAGACCACACCACGCGGTCCTGTCGCCTGAACCCGTGCAGCAGTCCCGGCGATAGGCTAGGCACGCACACGTCAGATGGTTCAGGCGCCTGGAGGAATTACCGGAGCCAAGGCATGCTAGTACGTTGGACGGGCAAGATCCGAGATCCTGAACGGGCACCAGTGCCCGCAAGAACATCGTACGTATCTTGAGGTCCGGGCCGCCATGTACCCCCGCCGTCGGGGACGGTCTTCAGCACGCAGTAGTCACTGTTTTCCTCCTTTGCGAGGATCATTGTCGTACGATCCCCTACCCACAAGGTGGGAATGCCCGAACACTGTCCGCTCGAGGTAATCGTTCGGGCGGTACAGCAGCGCTGTCGTGCACGTTGAATCCGCCGATGCATCTCTTGTCGGTTTCCGTGTTTGCAGGCTGCCGACATGCGACTTGGCTGGGCCGTCCAGCATCTGCTTCCGAGGCAGGATCCGGCGCTGCACTAAGTAAACCCCTCGGCCACAGCGACGGATTATTCGGTTCAGGCAGCCAGGCCATCGCGCCTTGCCCAGAGAACAACGGAAATCTTTTACGGAAATGTGCCAGCAGCGCTACACCAACCGTAGCTGTCCGCTCGTGGCGGTTCTTTGTCCAAGTTACAGATCGGCCTCGAATGCGCGTCCGCTCCGCAGGCATTTGCTGCACCGACCGCATGCCCGGCTTTCGCTGCAGCAGAGCGAATGAGAAGAGGAATCCCAACGCGGAAATCGTCGTGGTCATCCGCTTTGACGCGGGCCACCCCCAACGGTGTGGCCCGCGAAGCAACCGCCACCACTACCGAAGGGGAGGTCTCACGTGGAAGCCGCAGAATCGTTGTTCCCCATGAAGAGGTTTCTCTCAGGAGAGCAACTCAAGCTCCCAGTCCTTGACGTCGGCCAACGGGGCAAAAAGGCTCGCGTCCAGCTCGTCGAGGGGCCGTCCGTGGCGAACCCGCTCCGGCCAGTCTCTGTTGCCCAGAGCCGCCTTGCCCAGGGCAATGACATCGGCTGTGCCGTCGGCCAGCAGCGCTTCCGCTGTCTCGGGGTCGTCAAGGTTGCCATTGGCAATCACCGGCAACCCGGAATACCGCTTGGCCAGGGCGGCCAGCGAGGGACTCCCGTCGCCAAACGCCGGAGCATAGGCTTTGTACTCGGTGGTGTGGATGAAGTCGACGCCGGTGTCACCCAGAGTGGAGAAAATGACCTCGGCCTCATCGATTCCGCCGGCCCACCGGTGGTCGTGGTCGCTGACTTTGGCCTGGGAGATGCGGATACCGACGGTCATTTCAGGCCCGACGGCCTCACGCACGGCGCGAGCGATCTCCGCGGGGAAACGCACCCGGTTCTGGGCGGAGCCTCCGTACTCGTCGGTGCGGAGGTTGAGGTAATCGGTGAGGAACTGGTCCAGCAGGTAGCCGTTGGCGCCGTGAATCTCCACGCCATCGAACCCAGCTTCCTTGGCGCGCAATGCGGCATCCACGAAGCCTTCGCGAACTTCCTGCATTTGCTCCCGAGTGATTTCAGCGGGCACCCGGTAAGCTCCCTCGCCGCGATAGAAGGCCAGTTGCTCTCCCTTGGGCGCAACCTCGGAGGGACCCACCGTGGCGTCCGCAAAACGGCTTCCCTGGGCTTGGGATCCAGCGTGCATGAGCTGCGCGAATATTGCGGACCCTGATGCGTGGACGGCGTCGACAACCCTGGCCCAGGACCGGGCCTGTTCATCATTTGCCAGACCAGGCTGATGCAAGTAGCCCTGGCTGTATGAAGTGTCGGGATAGATGCCCTCGGTGATGAGCAGCGCGAAGCCGCCCCTGGCGAAAGCCTCGTAGTAGGAGACCATCTTGTCCGTGACCAATCCGTCCTCGGTGGCACTAACACGGGTCATGGGTGCCAACGCCACGCGGTTGGACAACTGCGTGGAACCGATCTGCAGGCTCGACCAGAACGGGCTGGGGTTTGTCATGAATGTCTCCTTGGATTTTCAGGGGCGACGCTATTCCGGTGGAAAGCATGCGCATATTGGTTACCCGAACGTTTGTGTAGGCAAAGATGCCCTACGTTCGGTTTGTTGAATTTTCGGGATTTCCAGTTCGGTCTATCGGAGACCGCGTTAGTCGCCAACCGCACCAAGTATGTATGGATCAGTGCATTATTGGCGGTTCATGGATCCGCACGAGGGTGGCAGAGCAGACAGGGGTACAACGACCTGTGCATTTTCAGCACGCAAGCCCTTGCCGCCGTTACCCGCATTCAAAGTACGACACTCTTCGTAGTACTAGAAATATCGTACAATAGATTCTCAGTCAATTCAGCAATCGAGGAGGCCAAGTACACATGCGCGCTCTCGCCCACCCGACCCAAGCAGAGATGCAGCTGGACACGGTGCTTTCCGCGCTATCCGACCCAGTGCGACGACAAATTGTTGGCCAACTCGCGAACGCATCTATCGATCAGGCTTGCAGCGCTTTCCAACTGCCAATCAGCAAGTCCACCTCCACGTATCACTTCAGGGTCCTGCGTGAGGCTGGCCTGATTGAACAGCGCTACAGCGGCACCACGATCCTCAACACGCTACGAGCAGCCGACCTCGAAGCCCGGTTCCCGGGGTTGCTGCGAGCGGTTCTTCGTGCCGCCCGCAGCGAAACGACCCTCGCCACGTCCGAAGTGGAATGACTGGATGCAGGTCCGTCGATTGGTCGCGGGGAGCCCGAAGCTCCCCCAAGGCGGGACTGCTTGACATGCGGCAGCTCCCGTCTGGACCACCAAGGGTTACGCGACGTGCCAGCCTCCACAGGGCTTCATCCGGCGTCCTGTAAACGAGCAGCGAAGTCTCGTTTTCACGAGGCCGGAGCCGGCAGCGAAACAGAGCCCAGAATGGCCCCATCGACTGCAACCATGATGAACGGCGCCAGCCGGTACGGGAATTCCACCGCTGCGCTAGGTGCTTCCAATGTCCTGAGCCCGAGTCCAAACGCGGTCAGGCGGAGGTGCGTTGGAGCAGCACGGGATCGAACAAGGACCAAGGCAGGTACGCGCCCGGCAACGGCGGGCAGAGGCAGATAGTCGCTGAATTCCTCGGCTCTTGCGGATCCCAGGTATTCCAGAAGAGCCGCATCCAAGGCTTCCCAGCCGGCGGCGGAGCAGTGCTGCCCAACCATGTCTAGGAGTTCATCGAAGGTTGAAGCGGTGCGAGCCGCACCCGTTTGTTTGGAAACGGTCCATCCTCCGGGGAAGGTGCCGACCTTGATCCCTCGGCACACACCCGTGAGGAACCGACCAATCGAGGCACGCCGGATTGGGCCGGAGACCATTGGCCCGGCCCAATCCGGTGCGACGCGTGCGCAGGCTCCACACATGTGCGTGCCGACTTCCTTCCAGCTACTTCTGGCGCGGGTTCCGCGCCTTGAACTCTTCAGCGATGGTGTTGAAGTCGGTCCACTTCACGCCTTCGTGGCTGTTGATGTGCTCGATCAGGCGTTCCAGCATCAGCAACACCTGTGGGCGGCCGGAGACGTCGGGGTGGATCGTCATGGTGAAGACCGCCTGGTCGTGTTCGCGGTACACCCAGTCGAACTGGTCTCGCCACATTTCTTCCAGGTGGCGGGGGTTCACGAAACCGTGGCTGTTCGGGCTGGACTTGATGAACATCATCGGCGGCAGGTCGTCGAGGTACCAGTTGGCCGGGATCTCCACGAGGTCGGTTTCCACGCCACGGACCAGGGGCTTCATCCAGGTGCTGGCGGGCTTGTCGTAGTCGATCTTGGTCCAGCTGTCCCCGACACGCACGTAGTACGGTTCGAAGTCGCGGTGCATGAGCGAGTGGTCGTAGGTGATGCCGCGTTCGAGCAAGAGCTCGTTGGTGACGTTGGAGAATTCCCACCACGGTGCCACGTAGCCGGTCGGCCGCTTGCCGGTGCGCTGCTCGATCAGGTTGATGCAGTGGTCCAGGATGTCCGTTTCCTGCTCGCGGGTCATCGCGAGGGGGTTTTCGTGGCTGTAGCCGTGCACCCCGATTTCATGGCCCGCGGCGACGACTTCGTCGAACTGCTCGGGGAAGGTTTCGATGGAGTGGCCAGGCCAGAACCAGGTTGCCGGCAGGTCGTACTTCTTCAGCAGGGCGTTCAGCCGCGGGACGCCGACCTCGCCGGCAAACATGCCGCGCGAGATGTCATCCGGGGAGTCTTCTCCCCCGTACGATCCAAGCCATCCACCAACGGCATCAACGTCGATGCCGAACGCCACGGAAATTTCTTTTGCCATCTTCATTCCTTATCTTGTTGCGGATCGGTTCAAATGTAAGCTGCGAGCAGCTCAGGGTTTGGCTTCTGCCCCTGTGAGAGCATCAATGCCAAAAGCAGGCGGGCCTGGAAAAGCGGCAGCGAGCCGAGCTGCAGCGCACCCGCCCTGAGCAGGTCGGCGCCGCCCCCGTTGCCGTAGAACGGGACCACGGGGCCTTCAGGAACCCGGGTGCCCAGCCCCACGGTGATTCCTGCCTGCACGGCTTCCTCGGCCCAGGCCAGGATGGACGAGTTGCCGTTGCCCACCCCGCTGCCGGCGATGATGACGCCTTGGGCTCCGGCTTCAACGGCGGCCCTGGCAAGGGTGGCGTCGGAACCCGGGTGGACGGTGACGATGTCGACCCTGGTGCTATCGAACGCCGGCGGGGGCAGGGCAAGAGCCTTGGGCCGGATCGGGGCCGAGAGGAAGCGGGCCTGCCCGTTTGCAACCTGTCCGATCGGGCCGCCGTCCATGGTCTTGAAGGGCGAGGGCGCGATGGTGTGGGCCTTGCGGGTGCCCCTGGCTGCATAGATGTTGCCGGCGAAACTGATCATCGCGCCCTTGCCTAGGGCCGAGGAACTTGCCGCGACAGCGATGGCCTCCTGCAGGTTTCCCGGGCCGTCAGGGCAGGGGTGGTCGGCAGGGCGTTGGGCGCCGGTCAGCACCACGGGCTTGGAAGAGGAATGGACCAGGTCCAGGAGATATGCCGTTTCCTCCATGGTGTCGGTTCCATGCGTGACAACAATGCCGTCCACGTCGCCATCCGCCAGTTCCGCGGCCACGGCTTCGCAGACCACGCGGAGGTCGCGGTGGCCCAACAGGTAGGACCCGAGTCGCATGACATCCCGCGACGACACGTTGGGCCCGCCGGCGGCGATGCCGTCCAGCAGCTCGCCCGCCCCACGACTTGCAACCGAGGCTCCGCGATCGTTTTCGCTTGAGGCAATGGTCCCTCCCGTTGCCAATACCGAAACCTGAGGCATGCTGTGCACCTTTGCCTGGACCCTTCCGTTGCAGGAGTACTCCCGCGTCAGCTGCTGCTGCGGGAACGAATACCGCAAGCATGCCCTACACAAACGTTTGCCGCAAGTGCGTCACGTCACCTTGGTGCGATGAAATATGCTGGGGCATTGATGAGTGCACAACCAGTCGCGCATGCGGCTGAGGCACGCGGCACCTTCGGAGGAGACATGGACAAAGGTTCAGAGCCCGTTACATTGCGCATGATTGCGGACGAGGTCGGGGTCAATGTTTCCACCGTTTCCCGGGTCATCAATTCCTCCGACAAGGAGGCGCGGCGGTGGGCGTCCAGTGAGATGATCGACCGGATCCGAACGGTGGTCGCCGCCCGGGGCTACCAGCGAAACCCCCACGCCGCGAGCCTGCGCACGCGCCGCTCGGGTCTGGTGGGCGTGCTGGTCCCCCGGCTTCAGGACTTTGTCCTGGCCACGGTCTACGAAGGCATCGAGGAAGCCGCAACGGAGCAGGGAATCTCCACCTTTGTCACCAACTCGCTCGACCGACCGGAAAACCAGGCCTCTCGCACCGAGCTCATGCTCTCGCGGCGCGTTGACGGGCTGATCTTCGGTGATGCCCATGCCGGGGACCCGTTTCTTGACACCCTGGCCAAGCGCGGCATCAAGTTCACCCTGGTGTCCCGCCGATCGGGCGACCACATCTCTGCCACGTGCGACGACATCCTGGGCGGACGACTGGTTGCCGAACACCTCCTGGCAACCGGCCGCAGGGACATCGGCATCCTGTCGGGCCGCCAGTACGCATCCACCGGCAACGATCGAACGGCCGGTGTGGTCCAAGCTTGCCTGGAGGCCGGCATCAGGATCCGGCCCGAGCGGATTGTCCATGGAGGTTTCGATGCCCCGGGCGGGCGGCAGGCCACCGAGCGCCTACTCGAGCAGGGCGGTTGCCCAGATGCCATCTTCGCCACCAACGACTTCGCCGCCATCGGTGCCATGGGCGTCCTGCGCGATCGCGGGATCGGGGTGCCCGACGACGTGGCGATCGTCGGCTACAACGACACCCCGCTGGCCGCCGAGCTTTCAATCCCGCTGACCACGATCCATTCGCCGATGCATGAGATGGGGCGCGCCGGCTTGAACTTGCTGCTCGCGATGCTGCGTGGCGAAGCCGTCCAGTCGGTACGACTGGCCCCTGAACTGGTCGTCCGCGCCTCGACCGCAGGCTGAAAGTCTCCGGCACCTCGATCGCGGGGGTGACAAGCAACACCTTTCCCGTGTAATGTCCCTTTCTGACACGTACACAAAGGTTTGCGTACGTGCCCTCACACACTCGATCAAGTTCCACGCATGCCCCGGCCCCGTCTCGTTTGGCCGTTTACACAAAGGTTTGTGGAACTTTCACCCCGAAAGGAGCAGTCCATGGATTCCACAACATCGGCTTCCCGCCGCACCCAGACTGCCGCTACAAAAATCGAACCGTGGAACGTGGTCATCACCGGCAAGAAGATGGCCTACGTATCCGTGGTCTGCTTCATCGCCTGGGTTGCCTCCGTCTACGACTACACGCTCTTTGGCACCCTCCTGCCGGTCATCGCCGAAGACTTCGGCTGGACTGCGGCACAGTCCATGTCTGTGAACACCTGGGCAACCGTGGGAGTCTTCCTGGTTTCGCTGGTGGTCGGAACGATCATGGACAAGATGGGCCGCAAGCGCGCCCTGATCCTGCTGGTCATCGGTGGAGCGGTCAGCTCCGGCCTGACCGGCGCAGCCGCCGGTGCACTCTCCATGGTCATCATCCGCGGCTTTTCCGGCTTCGCGATCTCCGAAGAGGTCGTCAACGCCGTCTACCTGAACGAGATCTACAAGAAGGCCAAGGGCCGCGGCTTCATGTTCAGCCTGGTCCAGTCCGGCTGGCCGGTGGGCGCCCTGCTCGCCGCGGGCATGACGGCCCTGTTCCTCCCGATCGTGGGATGGCGCGGCAGCTTCGTCATCGCGGCCCTCGTTTCGCTGGTCGTGGTGTTGCTGGCCGCCAAGCTCCCCGAATCCCCCACCTTTGCAGCAATGAAGGAAGTCGAACGCAGGCGCAAGGCCGGCGACGAAGCCGGCGCCGCGGCGCTGGCTGCCGAACACGAGCTGGAAACCGGCACGGATTCCAAGAGTGGCCTCCGGGGCGTCTTCACCCCCGAGCTGCGGGTCCACACCATCAGCATTTCGCTGGCATGGCTGTTCAGCTGGATGGCCATCCAGGTGTTCTCCGTGCTCGGGACCACCGTCCTGGTCGAAGCCAAGGGCCTCTCCTTCGACAACGCCCTGTTCATCCTGATCCTGGCCAACGCCGTTGCCTTCACCGGATACCTGTTCCACGGCTGGGTGGGCGACAAGTTGGGCCGACGCAACACGGTGCTGGGCGGATTCGTCCTCGGCGGCATTGCCAGCGCCGCCATGCTGCTGGGTCCCAACAGCTCGGGCTTCGTCATCACCATGTACGCATTGACGTTGTTCTTCCTCACCGGTCCGTTTGCCGCCATGCTGTTCTACATGGGTGAGTCCTTCCCTGCCCACGTCCGTGGCACCGGCAGCAACCTTGCCCACGTGATGGCTCCCGTCGGCGCCATCGTCGGCTCGGCCCTGGTCTCCGTCCTGCTGACGGCCGGAGTGCCGATGACCGCCGCAGCACTGCTGGCAGGATCGCTCCCGCTCGCCCTGGCGGGACTGGTCATGCTCGGCGCCCGCAAGGTCGACCACCGCCAACCCGCAATCGAAGGAGTATCGGCATGAACAATCTCGTCCGCGACGACGGCCTCGAAGGCAAGGTTGCAGTGATTTCCGGAGCCGGCAGCGGCATCGGGCGGGCCCTTGCCGTCGCCTACGCCCGTGCCGGCGCCAAGACCGTGGCAGGCTACTACCCCGGCGACCCGCATGATGTCCAGGAAACCGTCGACGCCGTGCGCGCGGCCGGAGGCGAATGCCATCCGGTGGCGGTGGACGTGCGCAGCACCGAGCAGGTCGATGCCCTGGCCGAGCAGGCCATCCAGCGCTTCGGCTCGTTGGACATTGCCGTGGCCAGCGCCGGGATCCTGCGTCGCGCGCCCTTGGCCGAGATGACCGACCAGGTCTGGGACGACATGCTCTCCGTTGACCTCACCGGGGTCTTGCGGTTGTTCCGCTCCAGCGCCCGGCACATGGGCGATTCCGGCGGCTCCATGGTCGCGGTTTCATCGATTGCCGGCGGCGTCTACGGCTGGGACGATCACGCCCACTACGCCGCCTCGAAGAGCGGTCTGCTGGGGTTGTGCCGCTCCTTGGCCACCGAGCTGGCTCCGCGGGGCATTCGCGTCAACACCGTGATTCCGGGGCTGATCGAGAGCCCGCAGTCCCTCGACGCAAAGAACTCCCTCGGCGCGGAAGGCCTGAAGGCCGCAGGCAAGCTCATCCCCAAGGGCCGGGTTGGCACCGTGGATGAGTTGGCCCGCACCATCCGGTTCCTGACCAGTGACGACGCCGCCTACATCACCGGGCAGCAGCTCATTGTCGACGGCGGCCTGACGGTTCGCTGGCCCAGCTGACCCTTTGCACATCATGGTGTCGGGTGGTCTCCCCGGCAGAAGCTGCGGAGCCCGCCCGGCACTTTGAACCATCACACGTACCAATCTCCTGAAACGAGGAACCATGAGCGGACAGCTTGAGGGCAAAATCGCCATCGTCACGGGCGGAGCCAGCGGCATCGGCCGTGCCATCGCCGAACTCTACGCACGCGAGGGTGCCACGGTGGCCATCGCGGACCTGAACCTGGAAGCGGGCCAAGCACTCGCCCGGGAACTGGGGTCCCTTGGCGGCTCGCACAGCGCCCACGCCGTGGACGTGACCGACGAGCACTCCACGAAGGCCCTGGCCGAGGACGTCGCGGCGCTCCACGGAAGGATCGACATCCTGGTCAACAGCGCCGGCATCCTGACGGAAATCCCGTTCCTGGAAATGGAACCCGCGGACTTCGACAAGATGATCGCCGTCGACCTGCGCAGCGTCTTTTTGTGCAGCCGCTGGGTTGCCCCGTTCATGGTGAAGCAGCAGTGGGGACGGATCATCAACATCGCCTCCCAGATCGGACTCAAGGGCGGCCACGGGCTGGCCCACTACGCCGCGGCCAAGGCCGGCGTGCTCGGCCTGACCAAGTCGATGGCGCGCGAGCTTGCCGCCGACAACGTCCTGGTCAATGCCATCGCCCCCGGCCCGATCGTCACCCCGTTGCTGGGTGACTTGAGCGATGAGTGGCGCGCGGAAAAGCAGGCAGAACTCCCCTTGGGCCGCTTCGGCACGGCCGAAGAGGTTGCCCCCAGCGCGTTGCTGCTGGCGTCGTCTCCCGGAGGGAACCTGTTCATGGGACAGACCTTGGGTCCCAACAGCGGCGATGTCATGCCCTAAGGGACTGAATCTTGGCAGCGGGCGTCCCGGGTAACGGGACGCCCGCTCGTTTGGCGAGAACGGCCGGCAACGGCCGTTTCTCCCCACGCTCGCAGTCAGGCGATGCCACAGCCCCATGGCGTCCTCCCAAACGTCGTGTGCGCTCGCATTCGGACCGGGTTGTGGAAGTTCCTTCGGTCTACGGTTATCGATACACCATCTGCCCCATCGCCGTCCCTCGTCAGGCGGCCGTGCGGATGCGCTTCGTCCCGTTTCCGGGCGAATCGGTCGCGGCGTAGTTGTCCCGGTTTGCAGGGGCCTTGCACCCGGAGTCAGGCCATGACCGGCCTCAAATACGTGCATGTTGCGTCTTCTGAAAAATTCCCCCGGGGCTATGGACGTGCCGGCATTTCCCATGTTGGACTGTCCCCATGACTAACTACAACATTGGTTATTTCGTCGGTTCGCTGTCCTCCAACTCCATCAACCGCACCCTGTCCAAGGCGTTGATCAAGCTGGCACCGGACAACCTTCAATTCACCGAGATCCCCATCAAGGACCTCCCGTTGTACAACTACGACTTCGACGCCAGCTACCCTCCCGAGGGCACGGCGCTGAAGCAGTCCATCGAGGCAGCCGACGGGTTGCTGTTCGTCTCCCCCGAATACAACCGCTCCATCCCCGGGGCCCTGAAGAACGCCATCGACTGGGGTTCGCGCCCCTGGGGCGCCAACTCCTTCGCCCGCAAGCCCTCGGGCATCGTCGGGGCCTCCGTCGGCGCAATCGGCACCGCGGTCATGCAGTCCTCCATGCGCAGCGTGCTCAGCTTCCTGGACGCCCCGCAGTTGAACTCCCCCGAGGCCTACATCGCCTTCAAGCCCGGGCTCTTTGAGGACGACGGAACCGTCACAGACAGCGGAACCGCCGACTTCCTGGCCCACTACATGCGCGAGTACGCCGCATTCGTCGAGCGTGTGCTGGACGCCAGCGCCGAGGGACACATCGGCGATCCCGATCCGATGGAAAAGGCCGAAAAGTAGAGGCACACGTGTGAGGGTTGGGACCGGAGGATTCATCCGATCCCAGCCCTCTGTCGTTCACGTGTCCTCGGGGTACACTCGGCCCGGGCTTTGCACTCGCGGAACGACCACAAGCATGGCCAGTCTCCGCTTGCCGGTGAACCCGAAAGACCTTGCCCCCAGCGAAATTCATGGCTAGCCTACGACGATGGAGGTTGGTGCCAATATGCCAGGAGTCCAGCGCTGGGCCTTGCTCGCTGCGTGGGGAGCGTTCCTCGCGACCGTTCCCTCGGCGCTCTGGCGGGTTCTCATGATTGTCGGGCTGTTGCCCGGGACCGCGAAACTTCGAGAATTCGAGCTCGCTGGCGACCCGGTCCAGGGGTACGTTGACGTCTTCGCCCTGAGCGGGGTGCAACTCATCGCCGGCTTCCTCTCGATCGGTCTGGTTCGGCCTTGGGGCGAGCGGTTCCTTGGACGGACAATACTTCTCGCACCTGTCCTCGCGGTCGCCATCTTGGGTGGGCTGGCCGTGACATGGCTGTTTACCATTACGACCATCGCGCAGTTCAGTGCCGGTCTGCGCCCGGACAACGCTCTGGTCTCCGGGATTCCACTGGCAGTCATGGTTGTTTGCTATGTACCGATCTTGTTCTGGGGACCTCTCGAACTGGTGGCAACCGCCGGATACTGGAAACGGCGAGCGGGTTACCGCGACGCCGAACAACGCGTGGGCAACGCAGACCGCGCCTAAACCGGTACGGCGACCTCCGCTCAGCGAAACCACGCGGTTCATTGAGTCAGCAAGCCGCTAAGAACTTCTGGCGTGGGCTTTAACCATGATTGCCAAGGGCTCCTGAGGATCGCGGAGCGCCGCTTCACGGCATTGCGCGATATTCTCGCTCGGACTGAATTGGAGCAGAGTGTTTCTCTCCTTTACGCCGGAAACCGGGCGATAATCAGCAAGCACATTTCTCGGGTTTCCTTCTAGGCTTGCCGTGCGATCCCCGCGGCGAGGGTATTCGATCATGGATATTCAGGCCGCCCCCGACTACCTAACCCCCGTCCCACGGCCCGCGCTGAGTGGAGGCTTGGACGAGGTCCAATTTCATGGGAACCCCGTGACATACTTCGACCATCCGTGCCGCATGTGAAACCGTTGGATGACCGCCCACCCTTGTGAGAAAGCCAAGCCCTTGACATTGCCTTCCCCGTCCGCCGATCCCACCCGCAACGCGGTGCCGCGCAAGTCGCCGCGAATTCACCGCGCCTGGCTCGTGGCCGCGGTGACGGTGCTCGCCCTCGTGGCGGCCGCAGCCTTCCGCTCCACCACCGGCGCGTTCTTTGAACCGCTGGAATCCGAGTTCGGGTGGACCCGTTCCCAGCTTTCGACCGCGGTGACCATCAACCTGGTGGTCTACGGTTTGGTGGCACCGTTCGCCGCGACGTTGTTGGAACGGTTTTCGATGCGTTTCGTTGCCGCCTTGGCTCTTGGCTTGGTCTCGGCCGGGGCCGGGCTGGCGGTCTTCGTTTCAGAGGTGTGGCAGCTCTGGCTCCTCTGGGGCGGGTTGGTCGGAATCGGCACCGGCGCCATTGCTTTGGTCTTCGGGGCGGTGGTGGCGAACCGCTGGTTCGCCGCGCGGCGCGGCCTGGTGATGGGCATCTTCTCCGCGGCCAATGCCTGCGGACAGCTGATCTTCCTGCCCACCATCGTGCACCTCACCGGACTCCACGGCTGGCGCACCGCCTCGTTGCTGGTGGCGGGCTTCGCGTTGGCCATTGTCCCCCTGCTGTTCTGGCCGTTCGCCAACAGCCCGGCCGAGGCGAAGACCACGGCCTATGGAGCCGCCGATGAGACGAGCTCCGGAACGGCACCGGCCAAGGCCCGTCCAACCGGCAACGCCATGGCCGAAACTCTGGCGGTGCTCCGCCATGCCATGAGGTTCCGGGCCTTCTGGATCCTGGCGTTCACGTTCTGGATCTGCGGCTGGTCGACCAACGGCCTGATCCAGACGCACTTCATTCCCGCATCCCACGACCACGGCATGCCGGCAACCACCGCATCCGGGCTCCTGGCATTGATCGGTGTCTTTGACATCATCGGCACCATCGCCTCTGGCTGGCTCACCGACCGGGTCCGCCCGTGGCTGCTGCTGGTGTTCTACTACGGACTGCGCGGAATATCGCTGCTGACCGTCCACTCGCTGCTCGGCCCCACGGTGGAGCCGGTGCTCTGGATCTTCATCCTCTTCTACGGGCTGGACTGGGTGGCCACCGTCCCGCCCACCGTCGTGCTGTGCCGGCAATACTTCGGCCCGGTGCGGGCGGCTGTGGTCTTCGGCTGGGTCTTCGCGTTCCACATGGTAGGCGCTGGCGTGGGTGCGCTGACTGCGGGAATCGGCCGGGAGATGTCGGGCAGCTACCTGATCGCCTGGATCACCACCGCGGTTCTATGCTTCCTCGCCGCGGGAAGCCTGTTCTTCATGCCGGGCTCGCGGAAGTCGGTTGAGGCGGACCCGGAGATCGTCTCCGACGAACTGGATACGTCCCGAGTTGAGTGACCACGCGTAAAAAGGGTGGCCCGTGATCGCAGGCCAGCCTTTTTATGTAATCGCTAGTTCTTCAACGCCGCCCGGACCGCGGGCAGGACCTCGGTGGCCAGCAGTTCGATGGAGCGCAGCGTCTGCGCCTGCGACAGGCCGCCGAGCCCGACCTGGGCCAGGAAGCGGGTGTGTCCCAGGATCTCGTGCTCCCAGAGGATCTTCTCCACGATCTCCGCCGGGCTGCCGGCGAACAGTGCACCGCTCGGTGACGCCCAGGATTCGAAGGCCGCCCGGTCCAGGCGGCCGGCCCGGGGCATGTTCTGCCCGATGTAGGAGCTGTAGTGCGGGAAGAACGTGTCCTTGGCACCCTGGGAGGTTTCCTCGACGTAGAAGTGCGAGGTCACCCCGATCCGCCCGGGCTCCCGGCCCGCTGCCACGGCGGAGCGCCGGTACAGTTCGGCCAGCGGAGCGAAGCGCGGAGGATCGCCAAGGATGGCCAAGTACAGCGGCAGGCCGAGTTTTCCGGCCCGCACCGCTGAAGCGGGGGTTCCGCCCACGGCGGCCCAAATCGGCAGGGATTCTTGGACCGGGCGCGGGAAGACACCCGCGTCGTGCAGCGGCGCGCGGGTGCTGCCGCTCCACGTGACCGGGTTTTCGTCGCGGATCTTCAGCAGCAGCTCAAGTCGGTCATCGAAGTACTCGTCGTAGCGCTGCAGGTCCTGGCCGAAGAGCGGGAAGGATTCCAGGTAGGCGCCGCGGCCCGCGGTGAGCTCGGCCCGCCCGGAGCTGATCAAATCAAGCGTCGCGAAGTCCTCGAACACGCGCACCGGGTCGGCGCTGGAGAGCACCGTGACGGTGCTGGTCAGGCGAATGTTCTTGGTTTGCGCGGCTGCGGCCGCCAGCACGACCGGCGGTGAGGAGACGGCGAAGTCCTCGCGGTGGTGCTCCCCCACGCCAAAGACGTCGAGTCCTGCCTCGTCGGCCACCCGCGCCCATTCGAGGATGTCGCGCATGCGGGTTGCTGCGTCGATCGGCGTGCCGGCGGCGTCGCGGGTGAGCTCGCCGAAGGTGAAGATCCCGATCTCGAACGGGTTGGCGGCACTCATGCGCCGGAGACCACCTCGGCGCCGAGGTGGGCGGTGATGAAGTCGCGGACGTCGTCGAGCTCGGCGGCGTTGATGCCGTGGGCCAGTCCCGGGTAGACCTTCTCGATGAGCGAGGAATGGGCCGGCAGGAATTCGGTGGTGCGGGCGATCGCGACCGGGGCAATGACCCGGTCCTCGGCGCCGCGGCCCCAGAAGACCGCCGGAAGGTTTTCGCGCAGCGACTCGTCGCCGGGCTGGGTGGCACCGAGGACGAATCCACCCAGGATCACCGGGGCGATCACGCGCTCGGGGCGGGTGCGCAGCAGCTGGCTGGCCATCAGGCCGCCTTGGGAGAACCCGACGGGAATGATGCGGGTGGCCGGGTCGACGTTTTGTTCAATCCAGGCCCAGATGGCGGCGGTTGCCGCCTCAACCGGTGCCGCATCCGGGACGCCGGGGGTGGTGATCTCGAACCAGGCGGCCCCGCCGTTGCCCAGTTCGAGCGGTGCGCGCAGCGATGCCCACGGCAGGTCCAGGCCGAGGGCCGGGGCCAGAGAGCTGAGGTCTTGTTCGTTGGAGCCGAAACCGTGCAGGAAGAGCACGACCGCGTCACGCACCTCGGTGGTGGTCCAGCCGGTCGAGCGTACGTCGCGCAGTGTGGTGGTCATGGGTGGATCGGCTCCTTGGACAGGGGTGGGCGGGAGAGGGTGGTGCTCTGCCTTCAACGATACACGAATTACTTTAATCTTCAAGCAATTAATGCGGGTTGACGGTCAGATTAATTTCACCCGGCAGTCGTGCCGCTGCTGCCATTGGTCCCCGCAACCCCCCCGCCATCAAACGCGGGAGCGGTTGAAACAGTAGCCCCCCCCACGTCACCAGGGACCGGTGAACCGACAACGGTTCACCGGTCCCTGGTGCGCGGCTCACCAACTTTGCCGCGGGCCCGCTTACGGCGAGACCGCCTGCCGGTCGCTGGCGAAGCGGGCATACTCCTTCAGCAACTCCGGATCATCCACCGAGCCGAGGTCCGCGACGGTGTCCATCGCGGCCCCCTGCAGCAGCCGCTTGACCGGGACCTCCAGCTTCTTGCCGGTGCGGGTGTGCGGGATGCCGCGCATGAAGACCATCTCGTCAGGAAGGTATCGGACGGAGAGATGTTCGCGGATGGCCCGGGTGATCGCCGTGCGGCCCGATTCCTCCCCGACACCCTCGGCCAGCTGGACGAACAGCGGCATGTAGTATTCGGTGCCCAGTTCCGCGCCGACCACCAGGGCCTCGGCGACCTCCGGCAGCGCCTCGACAACGGCGTAGATGTCGGCCGACCCGAGCCGCAGTCCGTTGCGGTTCAACGTTGAGTCGGAGCGTCCGTGGATCAGGATCCCGCTGCTCGTGAACTCGATGAAGTCCCCGTGCCGCCACACCCCCGGATACGTCGCGAAATAGCTCTCGTGATAGCGGCTGCCGTCATCTCCCCAGAAGCTCAGCGGCATCGAGGGCATGGAGGCCGTCACCACGAGTTCGCCCTTGCCGCGGGTCGGGTTACCCTCCTCGTCCCACGATTCCACCCGCACACCAAGGGCCGGGGCCTGGATGTAGCCGACGCGCACCGGCAGCGTCGGGGATCCACCCACGAAGATGGAGGCGATGTCCGTGCCCCCGCTCATGGAAGCCAGCCAGATGTCGCCCACGTTGCCGTAGACCCAGCGATAGCCGTCGGCCGAGAGCGGGGAGCCGGTGACCTGGAGTGACTTCAGCGCACCCAGGTCGTGGTCGCGCATCGGCACCAGCGCGGCCTTGGCGCAGGAGTGGACGAATCCCGCGCCCACGCCAAGCACCGCCACGGACTCGGCGGCGGCGATCTGCCACACCCGGTCCAGCGACGGGAAGGTGGGATTCCCGTCGACCAGCACCGCCGTCGCTCCCACGCCCAGTGCCGAGACAATCGCGTTCCACAGCACCCAGCTGGTGGAGGCGACGTTGAGGTAGCGCTCCCCGGGACGCAGGTCGGAGTGGATCAGCAGCATCTTCATTTCCTCGAGCAGCGCACCGCCGTGTCCGTGCACGATGCCCTTGGGGATCCCCGTGGTTCCCGAGGAGAACAGTACCCACAGCGGATGGCTGAACTCGACGTCCGCGAAGGCCAGCTCGGCCGGCTCAGCCACGGCCCGCTCCCAGTCCACGGCCGGAGCCGCGGTGGCAATGCCCGGGGTCGAGGTGTGTCGCCGGACCCAGATGACGTGCTCGACGGTGGGAAGCTGGGCGAAAATCTCCTCCAGTTCCGCGCGGCGGTCCCTGTCCTTGCCCCCGAGCATGTAGCCCGGCGCGGCGATGACGACCTTGGGGTCGAGCTGGGCGAAGCGCGAGATGATCGCCCCCGGGCCGAACTCCGGGGCGCAGACCGACCAGATCGCACCGATCGAGGCGGCGGCCAGCAACCCGGTGACCGCCTCGGCCACGTTGGGCAGGATGGCCGCAACGCGGTCCCCCGCCACCACGCCGCGGGCCCGAAGGTGGGCCGCGAGCGCAGCCACCTCCTGGCGCAGCTCCTCGAAGGAGACCTCCTCGCGCTTCCCGTCCTCACTGATGCCGATGAGCGCGGTCCCCTCGTGGCCCTGCAACAGGTGCCGGGCGAAGTTCAGCGTGCGCCCCGGGAACCAGCGCGTGTGCGGCATCGGATCCGCGCTGCACACCGGGCCGGCGGTCCCGCCGAATTCGACTCCGGCAAAACCGGCGAAGTGTTCCCAGAACCGCTCGGGCTCATCCACGCTCCACTGCCACAGCTCGTCGTAGCCGGTGCCGACGTCGATGCCCCGCTCCCCAAGGAAATCGGCGAAGCGGCCCACGCCGGTGCCGGCAAGCTCCTGCGGTTCGGGCCGCCAGATGACCTCGCCGTCGGCGGCGAGCGCGTCGGTGATCATGCGCTCTCCAGGGGGCGGGAGGCCTCCCGGCGCCGCTGCGCGATCTGGGCCGCGCTGAGCGGTTCGGTGCCGATCAACACGAACAGGACCCGGGCGGTGGTGTCGGTGCGGTTGGACCAGGCGTGGCTGGTGGCCCGCTGCACCGCCACGTCGCCGGCGCGCATGGTCGCCTCGCCCTCGTCAACCAGCAGCGTGATCTCGCCCTCGAGCACCACGGCGTAGTCCAGCGAGTCGGTGCGGTGGAACCAGAAGTGCTTGGAGCCGCTGTGCTCGGCGCCCGCCTCGGCAGCCTCGTGGCCGTCGAGCTCGTTGAAGATCACCGAGCCGGCCTCGTCCGGGTACACGGAATCCGGCGGGAAATCGGCGATGCGCATGATGGTCTGGCCGGGGGCGGGGAAGCTGGGAATCTGTGCCTCGGCGGAAGCCGGGTCCACGTCGGTGACATGGTCGATCCCCCCGGCCTCGGTCAGCCAGGGCACGGTGGCCCCGAAACCCGGGATCATGTCCGAGGACCAGTGGTTGGGGGCCGCGCCGTCCGAGAGGATGATGGCGCGTCCCGCATCGTCGTGACCGGTGACGATGCGGCGGACCGGGGGCCGGGTCATTACGCCACCCATTCTTCGTGCGGGTACGTGCGGGGCTCGGGCCACCAAGGCGCTTTCTGGCGCTCGGCGGAGATCGGGGTGCGCAGCGTGCCAACGCCCTCGAGTTCCAGCTCAATGACGTCGCCGGGCTTGAGGAACTTGCCGATTTCAACGCCGGCGCCGAAGCCCATGGTGCCCGAGCCGATGAGGTCGCCCGGCTGCAGGCGGTCGGAGATCGAGACGTAGGCCAGCAGCTCGGCGGGGGTGTAGACGAAATCCTCGACCTTGGTTTCCGAGAGCACCTCGCCGTTGACGCGAACCTGGCCGCGCAGGCCCTCGACGGAGTCGATTTCGTCCATCGTGGTGACCCAGGGGCCGATGCCGTAGCCGAAGTCCTTGCACTTCTGCGGGCCCATGCCGATGGCCATTTCGGCGCCCTGGATGTCGCGGGCGCTGAAGTCGTTGAAGACGGTGATGCCGAAGAGGTGGTCAAGCGACGTTTCAGGGGTCAGGTTGCTGCCGGATTTGCCCACCACGTAGCCGACCTCGAGTTCCCAGTCGAGGGCCTCGGTGAAGTCGGGGTAGGGCAGTTCCTGGTTGTGCCCGTAGGACATGGCGGTGGTGCCCTTGAAGTAGCCCGGGCGCTCGTAGATGGAGCGTGCCGGCTGGGCCTTGGCGACGATGCGGTGGAAGTTCTGGATGTGCTGCTCGAAGGTCAGCCCGTCGCGGATCACCGGGGAGTCGACCGCCGCGCGCCAGGAAACCTCGTCGATTCCGTAGGAGGCGTCATCGGCTGCGGCCAGTGCGTCGTGGGCGGCATCCAGGAAGATGGAGCCCCCGCCGATTCCGGCTGCCAGGCTTCCGGGAAGCACAGCCAAGGCCACGGCACGGGCGCGGTCCGGTTCGGCGGCCTTGCGCTGCAGCGTCAGCGCGTAGGCGCGGGCGAGGTCGATGACCCGGCCCTGCTCGGGCTGGGCCGCCACCAGGCGGATCTGTTCGCCGTCGGGCGTGGGGACTGCAATTCTACCGAGTTTCATGGGGGTTCCTTCAAGTCAAATTCATACGATACGTACAGTATCGCATTGATGTGACGGAGATGGCAAGGGCCATAGGTAGTGCCATAACAAGGCAGGGGCGTCCGGCGTGCCGGCGAAGCCACTTGATGCAGGCGGCGGGTCCAGTGCGGTGTTCGGCCTTGGCCCCACGCCGGCGCGCCTCATGGGAGGAGTCGGCGGAGCGCGGCCCCCGATCTTAGTGAGGTTCGGCGGCTTCCAGGACCTGGACGGCATAGTCCAGGACCGCCTGGGCCCGCTTGCTGGGCCTGGCGCCGGTGGGCCAGATGGCCACCACCGAGGTGACGCCGCTGCGCGGGCGCAGCGGCCGCGTGACGAGTGGGCGCCCCTCGCTGGAGACAGGGATCTGGTGGGGACGCGACATCAGCAGGCTGTAGCCCAGCCCGCGCCCCACCAGTGCCCTGACCAGGTCGATCTGCGGGACCACGGCGCCGATGCGCGGATTGAGCTCGCGCTGGGAAAACATCAGCTGGGTGTAGCCGGTGCTCGGAGCGGTGTCGAGCATGATCAGGGGCAGCCGGGCGAGGTCGGCCAGGTCGACGTCGACCTGCCGGGCCAGCGGGTTGCTGTCGGCAAGAACCGCCATCACCTCAGTTTCATAGACGACGCTGCGCTGCAGTCCGGGGGGCAGACCGATGTCATAGACGATCGCCAGGTCGAGCGAGCCTTCGTCCAATGCGGCCAGCAGTTCGGTGTGGTCTCCCACCACAATGCCGATCTCGACCTCGGGATGCAGGCGCCCCATGCCCTCGAGGACCTCCGGCAGGACGTTGCTGGCCAGGCCGGTGTAGCACCCCAGGGCCACCGGGCCGCGCAGTTCCCCGCGGACTTCCGCCAGCTCCCCGACGAGGGTGTCGGTGGAGCGCAGGATTTCCCGGGCCCGGGCCGCGAAGTGCCGACCGGTCGGGGTCAGGTTCATTCCCCGGGCCTTGCGGCGCACGCACAGCTGCTCGCCGACCGCCGCTTCGAGCTCGGTCAAGGCATGGGACAGTGCCGATTCGGAAACGTGCAGTGCCTTGGCAGCCGAACCGAGCGTCGGGTGGTCGGGCAAGACTGAGAAAAGTTCGAGTTGCCGCAAGGTGAACCGGGCCACGTTAATTCCTAAACAATCGAAGAAGTATCGCTAATATTCGCAGTTTACTGCAAGAACTTTTGCCGTGAGACTGGGGCAACGACCATTGAGGAGGACCCGATGTCCAGTAGCACTGCCAAATGCCCATACAGCGGCACCCAGGCGGCCGGCACCGCCGCCGCCGTCCCCGTCCCGCAGCCGCTGCGCTCCCCGGGCGGGGTGTCCGAGGCACCGGTTGCCCACTGGCTGGATGTCGAAGGTCTCGCCGCGGATCCCTACGCCGCCTATGCCCGGCTTCGCGCGGAATCCCCGGTGGCGTGGGTCCCGAAGCTGAACAAATTCCTGGTGACCAGCTATGGCGGATGCCACGGAATTGAGCAGGACCAGGAAACCTTCAGCGCCAACGTCTCCGGTTCCACGATGAACCGCGCGATCGGTGCCCAGCCAATGCTGCGCAAGGACGACCCCGAACACGCCATCGACCGCGCGCCGATCAATCCGGTGCTCCGCCCCAAATCGATCAAGGAGGCCTGGGCGCCGGTCTTTGCGCGCAACGCCGAGACATACCTGGACGCGCTCGAAGACAAGGGACCCGGGCACGCGGACCTGAACACCGACTATGCCGCCCCGCTGGCCTCGAAGAACCTCATCGACCTGCTCGGATTGCTCGACGCCGACGTAGACCAGGTCCGCCGCTGGTCCCACGACTTCATTGCCGGCATGGGCAATGTCCTGGACGACCCCGGCATCTGGGCGCGCTGCGACGCCTCCACGGCCGATGCCGACGCCCTTTTGGCCGAACTCATTCCGTTCTATCGCAAGAACCCCGATGCCTCCCTGGTTTCCGCCCTGGCCAACAGCGGGCTGCCCGTGGAGGACGTCGCAGCCAACACCAAGCTTGCGATCTCCGGCGGCCTGAATGAACCCCAGCACATGGTCACCAACATGGTGTGGGCGCTGAGCCGCCATCCGGCCCAGCGCGAGGCGGTGCTGGCCGACCCCGCGCTGTGGGCGGCGGCATTCGACGAGACGGTGCGCTGGCAATCCCCCATCGGGATGTACCCGCGCCAGGCCACGCGCGACACCGTGCTGGAGGGCGTCGCCATCCCCGCAGGCGCCGGCATCGGCGTCGTGGTCGCCTCGGCCAACCGGGACCAATCCTGGTTCGGGCCGGGCGCGGAGGACTTCGACATCCACCGGCCCAAGCGCCCCCACCTGGCCTTCGGCGCTGGGGTCCATCTCTGTGCCGGACACTGGGCCGCCAAGAGCGCCATCGGCCAAATCGCCGTGCCCAAGGCCTACGAGCGCTTCGGTTCGCTGCGCGTGGATGAACAGCGTGCCGAAAGCTGGGGCGGATGGGTATTCCGCGGCCTGTCATCCCTGCCCGTCACCTGGAACTAAAAAATCACACCGAACGAGGAGCCACCATGCCGACCATCACCTTCACCCAGCCCGACGGGTCCGAGCAAGTCCTCCAGGTTGCCGACGGCACCACGCTGATGCGCGCCGCGGTCTCCAACGGGGTCGACGGAATCGTCGGCGAATGCGGCGGGCAGGCCATGTGCGCCACCTGCCACGTCTACGTCCGCCCGGAATATGCCCGGTCCCTGCCCGAAATCACCGAAGACGAAGACGAAATGCTTGACTGCACCACGGCCGCGCGCACCGACGCCTCGCGCCTGGGCTGCCAGGTTGCCGTCGGCCCGACGTTGGGCGCCATCGTCGTCGACGTGCCCGCGGACCAGGTCTAGGACATGGCCATGGATGCGGGCGTCGTCATCGTGGGCGGCGGGCAGGCTGGGCTCCAGAGCGCTGATTCGCTGCGCAGCGCGGGGTACGGCGGGAAAATCACCGTCGTCGCCGGGGAGCCGGAACTGCCCTACCAGCGCCCGCCGCTGTCCAAGGACTTCCTGGCACCGGGCACGGAAGCATCGCCGTTGCCGCTGCGCGGCGAGGCCTTTTTCACAGACAAGGACATCTTGCTGCTGCGTGGGATTGCCGCCACGGCCATCGACCGCCCCTGCCGCAACGTGTCGTTGGACGACGGGACCACCCTCGACTACGGGCACCTGGTCCTGGCCACCGGCACCCGAAACCGGACCCTGGATTGCGCCGGGGCCAGACTTGCCGGGATCCATTACCTGCGCACCCTGGCCGACGCCCGGGCACTGCATGCGGCGCTGCCCGCCGCACGGAACGTGGTGGTGATCGGCGCCGGATTCATCGGCCTCGAATTTGCCGCCGCAGCCCGCGCCCGCGGATGCAACACCACCGTCCTGGAATTCGCGCCGCGCCCCATGGGCAGGGCGCTGACCCCGGTGATGGGCGACTGGTTCGCCGGCGCCCACGCGCGCCTGGGCATCGGGCTGAAACTCTCCGAGGGCATCGAACGCTTCGAGGCCGGGCCCGATGGCCGCGTGGCCGTCGCGGTGTCCACCACCGGGGCACGCCACCTGGCCGACCTCGTCGTGGTGGGGATCGGCGTGCTGCCCAACGACGAGCTGGCCGCCGTGGCCGGGCTGGAAACCGGAAACGGTATCCGTGTGGATGGGTGTTTGCGCACCTCGGACCCTGCCATCCTGGCGGTCGGGGACTGCGCCAATTTCCCCCACCCCCGCAGCGGTGAACGCATCCGGCTCGAATCGGTGCAGAACGCCACCGACCAGGCCCGCCATGCCGCGCGCACCATCATGGCGGGCGCGGCCGAAAGACCCGAGGCAGCCCCGTACGCGGAACTACCCTGGTTCTGGTCCACCCAGGGCCCGTACCGCCTGCAGATGGCGGGGCTGGCGAATCCGGGGGACGATACCCTGGTGCTGGGGGATCCGGCGGCCGCGAAGTTTTCCGTGCTGTGCTTCCGTGACGGATTGCTGGCGGCGGTCGAGTCGGTGAACCTGCCGGCCGACCACCTGGCCGCCCGCAAGCTCCTGGCAGGCTCCGCCCGGATCTCCCGCCTCGAGGCAAGCGCGCAGGGGTTCACGCTCAAGGCGGCGGCCAGGGCCATGGCTCCTGTGTAGTTCCTTCTCGCCGCAACAAGATAGATGCCTGGAGGTCCGGGTCGAATTCATCGACCCGGACCTCCAGGCATCCTGGCTTTGGAAATGAATCGCCGACGCCGGGGTTGCCGCCTCAGCCGCCGAGCGACGCCGAGCCGGTCATGGCCCTTCGCAGCGGCTCGGCATCGCAAAGCCCCTTCAGGGACATGCCCTCCGGAAGCATGCCCAGGCCGCTGCGGATCCGCGTCAGCAACTCCAGCCCGCGGTGGTCAACCTCCAGGGTGCGGCCCCGGGCGGCCCAGGCGCTTGCCGCCGCACCCTGGTAGCCGCAGCGCTCGAGCAACTCGATGCCCCCGGAATCGTTCATCGCCTCCCCCGCCGCAACCCCGCGCGCCAGGGCACCGAGGTAGCCTTGCAGCTCCCCGGATTCCAGCACCTCTGCACGCACCACCAGTCCCTGGCCGGGAAGTTCGGGCAGCAGCGCATTGACATCCGCCAACTGCCTGAACCCTGCCTTCTCGGCCAGCTTGTCGAAGGGCGGGCCCAGCAGGGTCGCATCCGCGCGTCCGTCCACCAGCGCTTCGAGCCGCTCGCGCACGCCCCCGACGACCACGTAGTCGACCTCGACTCTGGCCTCTCCCAGCAGATGCTTGGCCAGCAGCGCAAACCCGTTGTCCGGTGCGTCAACCGCGAACCGGCACCCGGCCAGCTCCGCCAAGGTTTCCACGTTTCCGCCTGCATGGATGCCCAGCTGAGTGGTCGCCTCGACCTGCGCCACCAGGCGCAGCGGCGCCCCGGCGCGGGTCCACTCGAAGAGGTTGTCGATGGCCGTGACCACCACGTCCTGTTCCCCGGCCAGCAGGGCACGGAGCTGCTCCTTGCTGGAGGTGGTGCGCGTGGGCACCACCTCCAGCTCCCGCAGGAAGCCGAGCTCGGAGGCCAGCAGGTAGGAAACCGGCGGAACGAAGTGGCTCTGGCGCAGCATCACGCGACGCTGCCTCCGGCCGCGGCGAGCGCGACGGGGCGGTCCGCGTACCAGGGAGGCAGCTGCCCGGAAGGCCCGCGCACCGGCGAGCGCTGGGTCCCCAGCCCGGAGATCGATGCCTCCATCACGTCGCCGTCGCGCAGGAACCTGCCCCAGTGCGATCCGTTGCCCGCCGGCGACCCGGTGATCAGCACGTCCCCGGGCTGCAGCACGGCAACCGAGGAGGCGTAGGCGATCAGGCTCGGGATGTCGAAGAGCAGGTCGTCAACCAGGGCGTCCTGCATCATCTGGCCGTTGAGGCTCAGCCGGATCCGCAACTTCGACAGATCGGGCACGAACCGCCGGGGCACGACGTACGGGCCGACGGGGAAGAACGTGGGCTGGTTCTTGGAGCGGAACCAGTCGGTGCCCATCATCGCGATGTCGGTGCGCGGCACCAGCGCGCGCGAAGTGACGTCGTTGACGATGGTGTAGCCGGCCACGTGGTCCATGGCATCGGCGGCCGAGACCCGATGCGCGCGCCGGCCGATGACCACCCCGAGCTCGAGTTCCCAGTCAATGTCCCCGCCCACGTCGGGCAATTGCACGTCGTCGTAGGCCCCGCACACCGCGGAGGGAATCCCGGTCCAGATGTACGGGTCCCCGGTGCGGCCGCGCTCGTCGATTTCCGCCGCGGCGTCGGCCGCGAGCTGCCGCGCATCGGCCCCCTCGGTGCCGAGCTTGTGGGCCACGCTCATCTGGATGACGTGTTCGCGGTAGTTTGCCCCGGCGGCGATGATGGTGCCCACCGGTTGCACCGGGGGCAGCACCCCCAGCCCCGCCAACCGGCGGGACCCGGCCGCGGCCGGATCGATGGTGCCGATTTTCTCCAGGTGGGCATCCCAGTCGGCGAACAAGTCCCCGATGCGGGTGATGCCCGGCAGCACGGTGCGCAGGTCGACGACGGTGTCGCCGAAGACGGCGCCCGGGAACTGCTCCCCGGCGTCCTCGAAGGAGCCGAGCTTGAATTCGTTGTTGCTGGTGTCTTTCATGGATCCTCCAAAGGCCACTGTCGGTCGCCGCCTAGACCGGCGGCGGGACGAACAGGCCCTTGTCCTTGTCGTTGAACATTTCCTTGGCGATGAACTCGTCCATGTCCCCGCCGGTGCCCCATTGGTCCGAGGTCAGCGGATCCTGGGTGTCGTAGATGCTGGGGTGCCAGGTGTCTTCGTCGACCGAATCAAGCTCGGTGGTGAATTCCATGGTGTTGCCGTTGGGATCGTGGAAGTAGGTGAAGGTGTTGTCCCCGGCGCTGTGGCGTCCCGGGCCCCAGATCTTCTTGAAGCCCGAGCGCAGCAGCCTGCCGCTGCCGCGCATGTATTCGTCGATGCCGCGCAGCTCGAAGGAGGCGTGCTGCAGCGAGGCGTGCGGGCCGCGGGCAATCGCGATCGAGTGGTGCTGGGCGTTGCAGCGCAGGAAGTAGAACAGGTCCCCCATGTGCGGGTGGTTCAGGGTGTCCGAGAGCCGGAAGCCCAGGGTCTGCTCGTACCAGGCGAGCATTTTCTCCGGCTCCGGGGAGTTGAGCACCACGTGGGACAGGCGCACCGGGATGGACTCGCGTTCCTCGATCTTGCGGTGCTTGCGCACCTCGACGTCCGAGGAGACCTCGACGGTGCGTCCCTCCAGGTCGAAGAAGCGGAAGCCGTAGCCCCCGCCCAGGGTCTTGAGGTCGTCGGGCTCGCCGATGAGCTTCACGTTCTTCGCGATGAGGTCCGAGGCGAGCTGGTCCACCGAGGCCTTGTCCGCGGCGCCGAAGGCGACCAGGTCCAGGCGTTTTTCGTCGGCCTCGCGCACGCGGACCGAGTACTGTTCCGGGGAGCCCTCGGCGGCGAAGTAGGTGACCCCGCCGTCGTCCTCCATCTGGGTCAAGCCCCAGTGGTTCTTGTAGAAGTCGACCTGCTTCTTGTAGTCGGGCACCGCGATGTCGAAGTGCCTCAGGTGTGTGATCGGGCTGAAGGCCATGATTCTCTCCTGTAAATCTGTTGATCCGGGTGGATGCGGGGTCTGGCGACGGGTGGTCTAAAGGTGTGCCGGCACGTCGCGGCCGGCCTGTGGGAGGGCTGCCACGAGCCGTTCGAAATCCTCCGGGGTCTCCCCCAGGCCCAGGATGTAGCGGTCCGGGCGGATGATGGCAATCTTGGCGCCGGCGGCCTCCAGGATTTGGCCGACCTTGGCCGGGTCGAACAGGATCACGACGTCGTCGTTGTCCTCGAGCCGCTCGCGCAGTGCGGCAGGAAGGGCGGAGTAGAGCTCGTGGGTGGTTGCCACCAGGAAGCGGGAGCCGACCATGTCATCGAGGCGCACCCCGTCGGCGAGGATCGGCTGGATGCCTAGGCGGCCGGCGCGTTCGTCGGTGCCGCCCTCGTGCAGGCCCGGTCCCAGTGGGGGCGCCACGGGTGCCGATGCAGCGGGGTTCGCCCGGATGAAGGCATCTCGCTGCCTGGCAACATCGGCATCGGTGGTCTGCAGGAAGCCGGCGGCGTTGGCAGCCTGTTCCACCCAGAACCGTGCATGTGGCAGTCGCTCGGACTCGTAGGTGTCAAGGAGGCTGCCATCCGCTGCACCGCGCTTGACGGCGTCCAGCTTCCACACCAGGTTGGCCACATCGCGCATGCCGGCACACAGTCCCTGTCCAAAGAGCGGCGGCGCCTGGTGCGCGGCATCGCCTGCCAGGAAGATGTTCCCGGCACGCCATTGTTGGGAGATGCGCCCGCGGAAGGTGTACGTAGCCAGCCGGTCCGCGGTGAACTTGTCGGCCGGAAGCACCCCGTGGCTGAGGCGTTCGAGGCCCGCCGGGGTCGTGATTTCCTCGGGGTCGTCCCCCGGCATGAGCATGAATTCCATGCGTACGCGTTTGCCGGGGAGCCGGATCCACAGGGCGGGCCTGGTGTGGTGGCCCAGGAAGATCATGTCGGAGGACAATCCCGGGCTGTCTTCAAGGATCCCGTCGGCGACCAGCCATTGTGCATCCTCGCCGATCTTCTCGGTCTCGATGTTTAGCGCCTTGCGGCTCTGGGAACGGGCTCCGTCGGCAGCAATGGCCCAACGGGCACGGATGAGGGATTCCTCGCCGTCCGCGTTTTGCACCGCGACCTCGACGCCTTCGCCGACATTGCGCACCGAGAGCACCGTCATGCCGCGGCGCAGCTCGACGCCGGGAAGTTCCTCGACGACCTCCTGCAGCAGGACTTCAATGTCAGGCTGGTGGAAAGTAAGGTCGTCGTGCCAACCCTGGGTCCCGAGCCGGCCCGTGGGCACCGAGATGAGGACCTCGTGCTCCTCGTTCTCAATGTGCATCGAGGCCATCGGCAAGGTTGCCTTGGCGAAGCGCTCGGCGACCCCCAAGGACTGGAGGGTACGGAAGGTCTCGCCATCGAAGTGCACGGCGCGTGCGGTCGGCCAGGGCTGGATCTCGCGCTCCACGCCAATGGCACTCAAGCCGGCGCGGCCCAGCAACGCCAGGGCGGTGACCCCGACGGGTCCGCCACCGACAACCACTACGTCCACATCAATGACGTTTGCCATTTCGCTCCCTCAAGTTCAGTACGTATCGTTTCGAATAAATGTAACACCCGTCACGCTTGGTGCGCAAGGGGCCTGGATAGGCCCCGAGTGCGCTCCGGGCGTTGGAGCCTCAGGCCTTCCAAACGGTCTTGAGGTTGCAGAATTCCCGGATGCCGTCGGCGGCGAGCTCGCGCCCGAAACCGGAGCGCTTGATCCCGCCGAATGGCAGCTCCTGGTAGGAAACCGTCATGCCATTGATGAACACCGCACCGGCATCAAGGCCGGCGGTGAACCAGGCTTCCTCCTCGGCATCATTGGTCCAGACCGCACTGGAAAGCCCGAAAGTGGTCTGGTTGGCGATGCGCAAGGCGTCCTCGCGGTCGGTAGCGCGGTACAGCGAGGCAACCGGGCCAAAGGTCTCTTCCTGGATGATGCGCATCTGATCGGTGAGGCCGGCGAGCACCGTGGGGGCGTAAAAGAAACCCGGGCCCTCCGGGGCCGTCCCGCCGGTAAGCACCTGGGCACCCAGGGCGCGGGCATCCTCAACAAGTTCGGCCAGCTCGTCACGTCCGGACGCGGTGGCCAGCGGCCCCACCTGGGTCTCGGGGTCCAGCGGATCCCCGACCACCAGCTCCGACATCAGCTTCGCGAATTCGGCGGCAAATGCGTCATAAACCTCGGCGTGAACGATGAATCGCTTCCCGGCGATGCAGGACTGGCCGTTGTTGCTGATCCGCGCGCGCACGGCCGTCGCGGCGGCGGCGGCGAGGTCGGCCGAGGGCATGACGATGAACGGGTCGGAGCCGCCCAGTTCCAGCACCGACTTCTTCACGTGGTCGGCGGCAAT
This sequence comes from Arthrobacter sp. C2, assembly GCA_024207135.1. Classification (GTDB taxonomy): domain Bacteria; phylum Actinomycetota; class Actinomycetes; order Actinomycetales; family Micrococcaceae; genus Paeniglutamicibacter. Next base: position 2,619,241 of record CP042428.1, read on the forward strand.
GGAGGCCACCGAGCGGCCGGCCGGCTCGGAGCCCGTGAGGGTCACCGCCTTGACGCGGGGGTCGGACAAAACTGCGGCAACCTCGGAGCCGCCGATCAGCAGCGTGCGGAAGGAACCCGCCGGGAAGCCGGCTTGCTCAAAGAGCGTGTCAAGGAAAAGCGCAGCCTGGGGGACGTTGGAGGCATGCTTGAGTAGCCCGGAATTGCCGGCCATGAGCGCCGGGGCGGCAAAGCGGATGACCTGCCAGAGCGGGTAGTTCCATGGCATGACGGCCAGGACGGTGCCCAGCGGCTCATAGCGGGTCCAGGCGTTGCTCGCGCCCACGGACTCCGGGTCGGCCAGCGGGGCATCGGCCAGGAACCCCTCGGCCTGTGCGGCATAGAAGCGCATGGCCTTGACACACTTGTGCACCTCGGCGACCGATTGGGCGATGGGCTTGCCCATCTCGACGGTGATCAATTCACCAAGGCCCTCGGCCTGGGCTTCCAGGGCGTCTGCCGCAGCGAGCATCCATGCCGCGCGCTGGGCAAAGGTGGTGCCGCGCAGCAAGCGCGCCGCCTCGGCGGCTTGGGCAATGCGGTCCTGAACCTCCTGGGGCGAGTGCGGCTCGATGATCATTTCGGTCGAACCGGTGGTCGGGTTGATGGTTGCAATTGCCATGGGTGGGATCCTTTTCTTCAGGCGTGTTCTCTGTCACGACTATATAGGATACGATTCGTATCGGACACCATTTGGTTCCACCGAATGAATCCACCTCCACCCGCAGCCCGTGGACCGGCTGCCCGAACACCAAGGAGTGCCATCGTGAGCACCAATGGCGAGCTGCCGACGAACCTTCCCCTCTTCCTCACCGACGCCGACGTGGCCAACCTTTCGGACTGGTCCGGAGCGATCGAAGCCATTCGCGCCGCCTACAAGGCCCCCGGCGACGAGGCCGGGACCCCGGGGCGGATCTTCGCCCAGACACAGCGGGAATGGTTGCGGATCATGCCCTCCGTGCCGCCCAGCGGACAACTGTTCGGCGCCAAGTCGATCGCCGGGTCCTTCGCCGACGGCCTGCGCGTCAGCTACCTGATTTCCCTTTTCGACAAGGACACCGCGGATTTGGTGGCGCTGGTTGATGGGAACCGCGTCACCGGCCTGCGCACCGCCGCGACCACCGCGGTGGGCACCTCCACGATCGTGCCGCAACGGCCGCTGACCGTGGGCGTGATCGGCTCCGGCTTCGAGGCCCGTTCCCACCTGACAGCCTTTTCGCACGTGTTGGAGTTCGCCGAAATCCGCGTGTTCAGCCCAACCCCCGCCAACCGCGAGGCCTTTGCCGCCGAATTCGACGGCACATTCGGGGCCCCCGCACGGGCAGTCGACTCGGCCCGCGAGGCCGCCGAGGGCGCGGATCTCATCCTGTGCGCAGCACGCTCCCGCGATGAATCCCCCACGCTGCAGGCCGACTGGGTCTCGGAGAACGCCGCTGTGGTGTCGATCGGATCCACGACAGCAGCCCAGCGCGAGCTGCCCGCCGAACTCATCGCCCGCGCAGCGGTGGTCGTGGTGGATTCCCGTGACGAGGTCGTCAACGACAGCGGGGACATGATCGCCGCCCGCGCGCACGGCGTCGATGTCGATTCGATCGTTGTCACGCTCAATGCCGTCCTGTCCGGCGAAACCGAGATCGATTCGGCGCACGGGATCAGGATCTACAAGTCAACAGGCTCCGGCCTGCAGGACATCGTGGTTGCCGAGATGCTCGTTGACCGCGCCCGCGCCGAGGGCATCGGCACCGTCCTGCCCGTCGGCATCGTCACCAGCCGCAAATAACACCTCACAGACACCTTAGGAGAACACCATGGTGGAATACACCAAATCCGAAGCCCGCGCCTGGGCCAAGGAGAACTTCACCGGCACCGTCGCGGTGACGCACCCATCCTTCACCCCCGATTTTTCGGGCATCAACGAGAACGCGATCCGCCACGACATCCTGCTGCTCAAGGAACGCGGCTACGCCGGTTCGCTGATCATCGCCGAAGCAAACGTCACCCCGGAGGAGAACGCCCGGATCACGGCCGTGGCCCGCGAGGCCGCAGGGCCGGATTTCGGGCTCTTCTTCCACGCCATCTTCGGCACCCTGGAGGAGAACATCCACGCGGCAAACCTGGCCGCCAAGGCCGGAGCCGACCGCGCCCTGCTCGCCTACCCGTCCTCGTTCTGGCCGACCTCCTACGACGAGGTCTTCGACTACACCAAGCGCTTCACCGACGAAACCGACCTGGCCACCATGCTGTTCCCGCTTCCCGCCTGGGGCTTTGAGCGCATCCACCCCGCGGGCATGAGCGTTGACTTTGTGCGTCGCGTGCTGGATGCGATGCCGAGCATCGTCGCCATCAAGGCCGAGCAGGGCTACCCGGGCATCCCGGGCGTCATGGAGATGTACCACCACTTCCGCGACGAAGTGGTGATTTCCTGCCCCATCGAGGCCGAGATCATCCCGCTCATGTCGGTCCTGGACGTCCAGTTCTCCGGCACCGCCAACACCAACTGGATGGGAGATTACTACCCCAAGGCCTTCGAGCTTGCACGCACCGGCAAGTGGGAAGAAGCGATGGAGCGCTACTGGGAGGTCCAGCCGGCCCGCGCCGCCAACATCGCCGTGTCTTCCACCTCCACCCCGGGCACCAGCTCCATCAACCGCACCCAGTGGAAGTACCAGGAATGGCTCTCCGGCTTCAACGGCGGCGCCTTGCGCCCGCCTGCCGTCAGGCTGCCGGACCGCTTCATGAAGCAGCTGCGCGCCAGCCTGGAAGCCTCGGGGCTTCCGGTCACCGACTCCCCTGATTCCGAATTCCTGCGCGGGCGCGTCAGCGCCTAATCCATCGACCCTGCCGCGTCGCGGCATCCGGAAGCCCCCGGGAAGATCGAACCGATCCGGTTCGATCTTCCCGGGGGCTTCCATCGTGTGCCTACCGGCGGCGGGAAACCTCGGTCCAGAACCCCGGACGGCCCCCTCGAAGCGAGGAGGCGGACGGGATGCCGCGGCACCGGACGGATGGAGCCGGGCACCTGCCCGGACGGGCGGTCAAGATTCAGCGAGATGTCGCGCGTGGCCGCTGCGGGCGCATCGCCCGCCTCTCGAAGGCATAACCGACGAAGGGCCCCGCCCGAGGGATGGTTGCCTTGTCGACACCATCCTCCGAACGAGGCCCTTCGGCTTGCAACAAGTCCGTTGCATCGCGAACCGGTCAGGAAACTACTGGCCCGGGTTCGCGAAGAAGTTGTTGAGGCGCTCGGTGGGCAGGTAGTCCTCCGGTGCGCCGGCCAGGTCGGTCAGGTCGCTGGCATCCCAGGAGGGATCCGCAATATCGGCGAGGTTCTCCCGGTTGACGATCACCGACGGCTCAACGATCTGGTTGACCTTCGGCCCCTCGCCCTTCAGGATGCGCAGGGCCACATCAACCACCGCCTCCCCGGTGCGCACCGAGGGGGTCGTGGTGCCGAAGTAGGGGTAATCGGCATTGGCCAGGGCCCAGGACGAGAACCCATGGCTGGAACCGTCATCGGCGATCGGCGGTACCTCCATGCCCGATTCCTCGAAGGCGTTGCGGATGCCCACGCCCATGGTTCCCGCCTGCAGCACGGCGTCAACGCCGGCCGGGTTGGTTGCCAAGAACTTCTGGACCTCCGCCTGGGCCGTGGCCGGCTGGAAGAATCCGGTGACCGATCCCGCGACCTTGATGTCCGGGCAGTTTTCCAGGACGGCGTCGATGCCCAGGGTTGCAAAGGTGGAGACCGGGATCCCCGGGATGCCATCGACGCGCAGGACGTTGCCCTTGCCCCCGATGGCCCCGACGGTTCCCGCGGTGACCTGGGCGATGGCGAGCGGGGTGTTGCGCGTGACGCTCACGGCGTATTCGGAATCGATCGGCACCTGGGCGGCAACCAGCGGGATGCCAGCGGCATGGGCAGCCTTGGCCAGGTCAACCGAGGGCTCCGGGGCAATGGCGGTGTAGATGATGACGTCGGGCTTCAGCGAGAGGGCCTCGTTGAACTGCTGGAGCTGAAGCGGGACGTTGGAGGGATCGTCCGGGGCGAATTCGCCGACAATCTCGACACCCTCGGCCTTCAGGGTCTTGCGGATCGACTCCGACATCGAGGCGATGAAGGGGCTGGCCGGCGGCATGCCCACGATGGCTGCCGTGAAACCTTCGGTCTTCTTCGACTTGAACTCCGACCATGCAGATTTGCGGATCTCGTACGGGTAGAGGTCGTATCCCGCGGAGATCTCCTTCGGGAAGCCGGCCAACAGTCCGCTGGGATCCTTGGCCGTGCCCGTGGGCACGGCCCCGCAGGTTCCCGCCGCCGCGGAGGCCGACGGGGCAGCAGCGGTAGCGCCGGAAGCGGCGGGCTCCGCCGGTGCCGATGCCGCACAGCCGCTCAGGACAAGCGCGCCGGCGCCCAGGATCGCGGTGCCGAACGTGGTGAAACGGGGGAAAGAGGAGGTTTTCTTCATGGTCTAGCTCCTTGCCGAGTGAACGATTCGTATCGTATTGAATCAGAGTAACCATATGCGGTACGATTCGTCTAGTTTCGAATGAGATCCACGCCACTTAACTCGCATTTCCTAGGAGATCCTCCGTGAACAACCAACCCACCGGCCTGGTGCTCTCCGGGGTGAGCAAGCGCTTCGGGGCCACGCGCGCCCTCATCGACGGGGACCTGCATCTGCGCCCCGGCGAGATCCACACCCTGTTGGGTGAGAACGGCTCAGGCAAGAGCACACTTGTGAAGATCATGGGCGGGGTCCACCGCCCCGACTCGGGAACCGTAACGCTGGACGGCGTTCCCGTGGCCAGCCGCTCCCCGCGGGCGGCGATGGACCTGGGGATCGCCACGGTGTTCCAGGAGGTCCTCACCGCCGGCAGCCAATCCGTTCTCGAGAACGTCTGGCTCGGATCCCACGGGATCTTTCGCCGTGCCATGCCCCGGGCCGAGCAGCGCACCATTGCCCGCGAGGTGCTCACCAGGATTGCCGGGGACATGCCGCTGGATCTTCCGGCCGGCCAACTTTCCCTGTCCGAGCGCCAGTCCCTCTGCATAGCCCGGGCCCTGGTCCGCAAGCCCAAGGTGCTGATCCTCGACGAGTCGACAGCTTCCCTGGATGTCGGCTCGCGCGATCGGCTCTTCGTCGAGATGCGCCGGCTTGCGGCCGAGGGAACAGCCATCCTGTTCATTTCGCACCGCATGGACGAGGTCGCGGAAATCTCGGACCGCGTCACCGTGCTGCGCTCCGGAAGAACCGTCTCCGCCGTGGAACGTGCCGAACTCTCCATTGACCGGCTGATCACGGACATGACCGGAAACCCCGACCACGACGCAACCCGGCGACAGCCCCACGAGCCAGGGGAGAAAATCCTCCAAGGCACCGCGCTCGGCTTGGCCGCCGGCTCCGCCCCCATCGACTTCGAGTTGCGGTCCGGGGAAATCGTGGGCCTGGCGGGGCTCGAGGGCCACGGGCAGGACCTGTTCATCAAGCGCCTGGCCGGCCTCGCCCCCGGGCCAGGACGCGTCGAACGCGTCCTGGCCCGGGGGCCGGAGGAAGTGTCCGAGCGCAACGGCAACACCCTGGGTGTCGCCTACCTGCCGCGCGAACGCCGCGGAGAATCGCTCTTCGAGTCCATGTCGATCCGCGAGAACTTTGCGCTTCCCACCCTGCACATGCACCGCCGCGCCGGGCTGCTGGACTCCGCCAGCATCGCGAAGCGGTTCGAGGCCTTCGCCCACCTGCTTTCCCTGCGCTTCGGCACCGCACACGATGCCATTTCCACGCTATCGGGCGGAAACCAACAAAAGGTCCTGCTGGCGCGCTGGCTGGCCACCGATCCGCAGGTCCTGTTGCTCAACGACCCCACCCGCGGGGTGGACATCGGAACCAAGCGGGAGATCTACGCCATCCTGGACCGGCTCAGCGCCACGGGCATGGGCATCGTGGTGCTCTCAAGCGAGGTCGACGAGCTGGTGGACCTCGCCGACAGGGTCTTGGTTTTCCGCGACCAGGCGGTCTTCGCCGAAATCGCCCACTCGGGGCTCAGCACCGAGTCCGTCGTTGCCGCCTACTTCGGCCAGAAATCAGAGGTGCTCTCATGAATCGTGTACTGACCCTGTTCCAGCGCTGGCCCTTCGCCTTCGCCCTGCTGCTCGCATTGGTGCTGCTGGTGCTGAACCTGGCCATCTCGCCGTCCTTCCTTTCCCCCGCACGGCTGCCGGGCACCCTGGCCACGCTGGCTCCTTTCGTCCTGGTGGGATTCGCCTCGACGCCCTCGCTCCTGGCCGGAGGAATCGACATCTCCGTCGGCCCGTTGGCCACGTTCATCAACTGCTTCTTCGTTGCCGTGCTCATTCCCGCGGGCCTGGGCGATTGGCAGCTGGCTGCGCCCATTGTCCTGGCCGTTGCCGCCGGGGTCGGCGCGCTGAACGGAATCCTCATCGCCGTGGTGCGACTGCACCCGGTCGTCGCCACCACCGGCATGTTGTTCCTGCTCGTGGGCCTGTCGCTGACCATCGCCCAAAATCCGGTGGCCGCACCGGACAACTGGACCGAGGTCTTTGCAGGCGGCGTCGGCTTCCTCCCGGGCGCCCTTATCACCATCGGTGCCGCCGGGCTCCTCTGGTTCTCCCTGCGCCGCACCGCCTTTGTCAGCAACCTGTTGGCCACCGGCGAAAGCGATGTCTCCGCCTACGGATCCGGGGTGAACGTCATGGCGGTCCGCATCCTGGCGTACACGCTCGGCGGCTTGTTCGCCGGCATCGCCGGGATCGCGCTGACGGCCATCGTCCAGTCCTCGCAGTCCTCCCTGGCCACCACCTATGCCCTGCTGGGCCTCGCCGCCGCGGTCCTGGGCGGAACTTCCCTGGCCGGCGGGCGCGGCGGCCTGCTCGGCGCCCTCTTCGGGGCCGTGTCCATCTACCTGCTGCAACAACTGCTCACCGCCTCCGGCGTGGCACCCAGCCTGATCCAATTTGCCTATGGCGCGGTCCTTGTCGTCGGTGTCGTGCTCGGCGCGACGCTGCTGGCACCCCGCCTGAAAAGGAGCGCATCATGACCAGCGAAACCCTCTCCCCCGCCCCCGCACCCGCGGTCCGCATCAGCCGGCCGTGGGCCAGGTTCAGGGCCTGGGCCCTCGAGGTTCCCCTGCTGCAGGTCCTGGTGGTGCTTGCTCTGGCGGCCTGGCTGGTGACCGCCATCCCGGCCATCGCCAACCCGAGGTCCGTTACCTCCATCCTGGTCATCACCTCGCTGTTGGCCCTGGCGGCAATGGGACAGACGCTCGTGGTGATCCTGGGCGGACTGGACCTGGCCGCGCCGGGCTACATCCTCTTCGGTGCCTTCATGGCCGCAAACGTCGCGGGCAAGCTTGCCGTGCCGCCGGCCGTTGCAGTGCTGGGCACGGTCCTGGTCTGCGGCGGCATCGGCGCGCTCATCGGCTGGATCTGCCACCGCTTCAGCGTCCAGCCGCTGGTCGTGACGCTGGGCACCGGCGCGGCGTTGACCGGCGCGACACTGTTCCTCGCCGACGGGGACTACTCCTCCGCCCCGCCGCAAGCGCTGCGCTCCCTGGCAAGCCTGCGGGGAACCACCTTCGGCATGCCGTTTCCGCCCATCATCATGATCGTGTTGCTCTGCGGGGTGGGCATGTGGATCTTCCTCAACCGCACCGCTGCAGGACGCCGTTTCCACGCCACGGGCGTCAACTTCCGGGCCGCCCGGCTGACAAGGATCCGCACCTCAGTGGTGTGGACCCTGGTCTTCGCCGCCTCCGGCGCCCTGGCCGGGATCGCCGGCATCTTCATTGCCGCCTATGGCTCGGGTTGGTCGCAGACCATCGGTGAACCGTATCTGTTCTCCGGGCTGGCCGCCGTCCTGGTCGGCGGCACCATCTTCGGGTCGATCCGCGGCAGCTACACCCGGACGCTGCTCGGTGCGCTCACCCTCACCCTGCTGTCCACGATCATCGTGAGCAACGGGCTGTCCGAGGCGCAAAGCCGAATCATCTTCGGGATCATCATCCTGGCGGTGGTCTCCCTCTACGGGCGCGAGCGCCACGTCCGCGACAGGTTCTAGGTTCCGGGCCGGGCTTGCTCAACAGCGCGGACGCTTGCCGGAATGTTCACCCAAGTCAGCGGATAACCCACCTGACGCCACATCGGCTGGGCGAGGACGGGGTAGGGTGCGGTTTCAATCGGGTCGCAGCCGCGACGGGGTCCCGGAAACCCGCCCGTGGCACAAATTGTTATCCCGAACCCATAGGCAACCCAGCGCCAACACGATACGATACGATACGACTCGAATTTAATAATGGATGAACGATTTCATCGTGGTTCCATTGAAAATCCATCCAAGGAGAACAAATGCCCGCCGAGACCTCCACCGTCGCCGAGGTGCTGTCCAGCCCTTGGAAAATCGACGGACTGAGAATCAAGAACCGCTATGTGCTCAGCCCCATGGCAGTGCTCCAGCCCACCAAGGACGGCCACCCCAGCGACCAGACGATCGCGTTCCTCACCACGCGCGCGCGCGGCGGCGCCGGCCTCCTGATCATCGGTGGCACCGTTGCCACCGAGCGCGGAAACCAGGAAGCACCGTTCCAGCCACTGATGCGCTTCGACGACGACAAATTCATTCCGGGCCTGAAGCGCATGGTGGATGCCGTGCACGAACACGATGTCCCCATTTTTGCCCAGATCTTCCCGAGCTTCGGCGCCATGGGCGTACCCGGCGAGGGCAGGACAACTCGTGCGGCAAGCCCCAAGCCTGTCCGCATGGCAGCACCGCGCCTGCCGCACGGCCTCTACATTCCGGGCGGGCGCACCAACCCGACTCCGGATGAGATCACCAAGGACGAGATCCTCGAGGTCCAAAACTCCACTGTTGCCTCGGTGCTCCGGGCCAAGGCCGCCGGATTCGACGGAGTCGAGCTCGGTGCGCACATGCGCTACCTCTACTCCTCCTTCCTCTCGCCGCGCACCAACTGGAGGACCGACGAATACGGCGGCAGCGCCGAAAACCGCGCACGCATTCTCGTGGACACGATTCGGGCCATTCGCGCCGAGGTCGGCACCGACTACCCGGTGGGCCTGCGCATGAGCGTCAACGACCACCTCCCCGACGGCCAGGGGCCCGAGGGGTTCGCGGAGGTTGCGTCGATCATCAACAAGGAAGGTCTCGGATACATCGCCCTGAGCGATGCAAACTACGAGTCGATGGACAACAATGTCACCTCCGAGTCCGGTGCAATCATCGAGCATGGAGAGCCCCAGGCATTCCGTGCCGCCATGCCCCACGTCCCCCTGCTGCTCAGCAGCACCTACAACCCGCGGCAGAGCGCGGACGCCATCACCGCCGGGTTCGCCGACGGAATCATGCTCGCACGACAGCTGCTGGCCGACCCGGATTTCCCCAACAAGGTGCTCCAGGGTCGCCAGAATGAGATCAACTGGTGCGACCACGACAACTCATGCCTGCGCCGGCTGATCCTCAACGTACCGGTACGCTGCCACAAGAATCCGGCCATGGGGCGCGAAGCGGTTCTCGCCGGTGCCAAGGAACCCGTATCCATCATGCTCAAGCGTCCGGTGGAGAGCCTGCTCATCGCAGCGACCGGCTCCACCGTCCTGATGGGCATTGCCGACAAGCTGGCGACCGCCGGCTCGAAGGCAGCCAAGAGCTGACACCAGTGCCACGCCGGGTCTCCTCCGTTCCTGAGGAGACCCGGCGTGGCGATCGTGACAAGATGCGTGTGCGCCCGGACTCCAAGCGGAGTCCGGGCGCACACGCATTCTGGTCTATTTAATTGCGGCTGTTTCGAAAGTCATTGGCCGGCCGGGCGCAGCGCCCTGCCGGTCCCGCGGTAGATGGCCACGGTCCGCTCCCCCGCGCGCACCATCACATCAACAATCATCCGACGGCCCTCATGGAAGCTGACCTCGGCGGTGGCCACCAGTTCGTCGGCGATGTGGGCCGGTGAAATATAGGAGATGGATGCCTCGGCCGTCGCGATTCCGGCGCCGAAGGTATTGGCGGCCATGGCGAACGCGGTGTCCGCCAGCGCAAAGACCAACCCGCCATGGGCAATCCCGTGCCCGTTGGCCATCTCCGGGGTCACCGTCAGGATCGCCGTGGCTCGTCCCTCGCTGGCGCTCAGTACCTGGATTCCGAGGCCCTCCAAGGCCCTGTCGGCTGCCAGCATCGAGCGGGCCGGGTCGGCAATAAGTGTTGACGGGTTCATGAGATCCTCTCCACGACCATTGCCATGCCCTGGCCGCCGCCCACACAGAGCGTGGCCAGGCCGAGGGAGCCGTCGGTGGTTTGCAGGCCATTGATGAGCGTTCCGACCAGTCGCGCGCCTGTGGCACCGAAGGGGTGGCCCAGGGCGATCGCCCCGCCGAAGGGGTTCACCTTTTCCGGGTCGGCACCGAGCTTCCGGACCACGGGCACCACCTGGGCCGCAAAGGCCTCATTCAGTTCGATGATGTCGATGTCGCCAATGGACAGACCCAAACGCGCCAGCAGGCGGGTGGATGCCTCCACCGGACCCAGGCCCATGATTTCCGGCGAGAGTCCGCTCGCGGCACTGCCCAGGATGCGGGCCAGCGGCTTCAATCCCAGTTCGCCCGCACGCTTGGCGCTCATCATCACCAGGGCCGATGCGCCATCATTGAGCGGGCTGGCGTTGCCCGCGGTCACGGTTCCGGATTCGTGAAACACCGGCTTGAGGCCGGAAAGCGCCTCCAACGTGGTTCCCGGGCGCGGGCCGTCATCGGAGCCCACCACGAGGCCGGAAGCCGTGGTCACCGGCACGATCTCTCGGGCAAAGTACCCGGAGCCGATCGCCTGTTCCGCCCGGAGCTGGGACTCGAGCGCCCATTCGTCCTGGTCCCGGCGCGTGGTGCCGGTTTGGCGGGCTACGAACTCGGCGGTTTTGCCCATGGAGAGGGACACATCGGGAAGCTGCCCGGCTTCGCGGGGGTCAACCCACTGCTGTTCGGATTCGAACACCTCATCGGCATGTCGTGCCGCGGCAGCAAAGGCGGGGTGCGGGGACTCGAGCATCGGAGGTGTGGAGCTGGTCGATTCGACGCCCGCGACCAGGAATGCTTCCCCGTCGCCGGCCTTCACCGCTTGGGCCGCCATCGCGGTGGCCTGCAACGAGGAGGCGCAAAAGCGGTTGACCGTGACAGCCGGGACACTGTCCATTCCCCCCAACACCATGACACGACGCCCGATATTGTCGCCTTGGGCACCTTGCGGGACCGCACAGCCCATGTAGGCGTCGGCAAACTCGGTGTGCTCCAGCTGCGGAATGCTCGCAAGCGCGCCACGGATGGCAGCCAATGCCAGGTCTTCGGGGCGTTCGGTGGCCAGCGATCCCTTGCGGGCCCGGCCGATCGGCGTCCTGCGGTAGGCGACGATGACCGCGTCGTTCGGCGCGAGGGCGGTGTTCACGATGATGGTTCCTTTCGTTGTCGACGTCCCCGCCTATCGGACAGGCTCCGCGGACAGGAAAAGAATGAGGATTAGCACTGAGCAGCCAGGTGCACAACCGGCACTGCGGGTTTACTCATCCAACGTCACCTCGAATATATACGAACCGTATCGTATTGCACAAGGGTCATGCGCAACCGGAGCCGCCCCGACGGGCACCTGAAGCACGGGATCAAGGTTGACCGGGCTGGAAAAGCACGCTAGCCTCGTCGCGCGGATACTCGACCCGGCGCAATTCTTCCCCAGGATTGCAGGGCCAAGCCCCTGGCCTCGGGACCCGTGGAGCATTATAGATCCCGAGAAATTCCAGGAATCACTTTCCGGCCGCGAGCCCCTCAAGTGCCGTCTGCATGATGGCACCGGTGACCTTGGCATCCAGGGTGCCGGACTGGAACAACAGCCGGAAGTAGATGGGCGCGTAGAGCAATTCCGTGACTACCCGCGAATCGAGACCCTCGCGCATCGACCCTTCACTGATGGCCCGCTCAACCAAAGATTCAACGACCAGCGCTCGCGGGGTCCAGAAATGCTTCTTGAACTCGGCCATGGTGGCCTCGTCCTGCTGGCACTCGCCAATAAGTTGGGCAACAAGCCGGCCCTCGCTACCCGCATAGACCTCTGCAAGCGATGCCATGTGCTCGCGGAGCGCTTCGATCGCGGAAACATCCTCGCGCACCGGAGTGCGTGCGACGTGGTTGTCCAGGAACGTGTCGATCACCACGGCAACCTTGCTCGACCACCACCTGTAGATGGTGGTCTTGCTGACGCCCGCTTCGCGGGCAATGCGCTCAATGGAGAGCTTCTGCACCGTAAATCCGTCCGACCCCGAGCCATCGAGCAACTTCATCGTTGCTTCCAAAACCGCCCGCCGACTGTCTTCGCTTCTAATTGCCATGCGTCAAACAATACGTGCCAAATCATCCAATACGAAACGTACACGATCGTTTCTGGGCAATTCTGCACCAGGGCATCGTGGGGCGGTCGTCACTGGCGGGTCAGCAAGTGCGTCCCACCCGACGAACACTGGAACAATCACACTCCGAGCGGGTCGAAGGCAATAAGTGCCCAACAGCCGCGGGAGGCATCCCCGAGGCGTCACGCCCAGAGTCGTGGCCTTGGGACTCTTGCCCGAGGCTCGTCGGCGGGATGACGTGACATCTTTGCATTGCACTGTGATGCGCCTTACACTCAATACGAAACGGATCGGTTCTTATTGGGAGGCATCGTGTCTGCATTTTTTGCCCCGGAGGTCGTGGAAGCAAAAAACCCAGCGAAGGCACTCGCGGTGGGCTCGGTTAGCGCCCACCGTTCCTTGCTTCGCGCGCACCTGCCGGCCCCGCGGAACTCCCACCGAGCCTGCTTCGAGTTGGACCAATGACTTCCGTGCTCGACACCCGGACGGTTCCCGCTGCCGACCGCCGGGACTACTGGTCCGCAGGGATCGCCGAACGCTTCTTTCCGATGGAGGTCGAATCGGTCGGGGCCTCTTCCTTCGAGGCCCGCCTGGCCGGGGGCCAGATGGGACAGGTCGGGGTCCAGTCCATCCAAGGACTTGCACACCGGGTGGCGCGGACGCAACGGATGATCGCCACCGCCGATCCCGAGTGCATCCTGCTTTATTTAATGGCCAAGGGCGAGATCCAGATCGAGCAGGACGAGCGCAGCTGTGCCCTTCGCCCTGGCGACATTGCTTGCCAGGATACGTCGCGGCCTTCCACTTTTGAGGGGCGGGAGGGCTTCGAGGTGCTCGTCTTCAGCATTCCCAAAATGTTCATCGGGGCGCCGGCCGAGGGCATTGCCCGGCGTTCGGCGACTCGGGTGGAAACAGGTCGCGGACGGCTCACCGGTCCGGCAATTCCATTCCTCGCGCAGCTCGCCCGGACCACCACAATCGGCGGCGGGTTCTCGGGTCCTGACGGCGAAGCCGCGGCGGACATGATGTTGCCCCTGCTGCGGAGCATGTATGCCACACAAGAGACTGCCGATCCGCGCTCCCGCCCTGCGGCACTGCTCGCTCGCATGCAGCGGTACGCGATGGAGAACCTGCACGACCCGGAACTCGGACCCGAGTCAATCGCACAGGCCCACTATGTCTCAACGCGCTATGTGCACAAGATCTTTGCATCCTCCGGCACCGCGGTGTCATCCTGGATCCGCGAACGCCGATTTGAAGGTGCCGTGAACGAGTTGCGCCGATCCCCGGAAACGACGATCGCGACCGTCGCGACGAGGTGGGGATACCGACATCCGGCGAGCTTCAGCCGGGCGTTCCGCGAGGTCCACGGTTGCGCTCCGCGCGATGCACGGTAGCTGCCACTATCGGCATAAAGCTCCCCGCCCAGTTGAAGGGGCGGGGAGCCTTCTAGCCTGACGCGATCACACCTGCTGCGGGAAGCCGGCCTCGCGCAGCCGGGTACCCCAGATCCCCGACTTGCCCGGGGCAATGATCCCGTTCGGGTCAAGGGTGTCCTTGATCTGCTCATTGAAGCGGCGCAGCGCGTGGTCGTTGAAGCCGAACTGCTCGGCCGCCAGGTCCATGAAGGACAGGTGCGCCCGGTACTCGCCGTAGCCGCGCTTGCCGGCCTCGGCCACCATGCGCTTGGCCAGGGCGTACGCATTGGCGACCTGTTCGGGGTTCTTCGTGTCGAAGGCGATTACGTTGATGAACGTGGTGGACCGCGCATTGATCGGAAGCATGCCTCCGAGGAAATCGAGGCCCGCCTCGGCGCACATTTCCCTCATCATCTTCTGGGCGGCGATCGCGTTCTTGCCGGTGAGCGGGATGACCGGCGAGAAGTCGACGTGGCCGCCTTCCTCGCCGCCGGACCAGCCCGCCATCTTGTACAGGTCCTGGCTCGGCACCCCGATCTGCACCCGCTCGTGCGGGTTGGGCAGCGTCTCCCACGCCTCTTTCCCGTGCTTCTGGCCCACCAGGTCCACGGAAGGGATCTGCAGGAAGCGCGCCTCAAGCTTGGCGAAGTTGTGGTCGACCACTGCTTCGTCGCCGTAGAGCGCGAAGCGCATCATCCAGCGGCCAAGGCCCATCTCCTTGGCGATCTTGTCGATGACCTCCTCCGGCATCGGGCCCTCGCCGGTGTACCACTCGGCGCGCGTGGTGAGCATCGAGGCCATGCACAGCGTGTTGGACAGCTGCGGGCGCATGTCGATGGTGCCGTCGAGCATGAGCTCGCGCAGCGCATCGACCACCGCAGGCATCTGCTCCTCGTCCCAGACGCGCAGCCACAGCGGCATGTACGTCTCGGGCTTTGGCATGAGCCAGTAGCCCATCTTGGTGACGATGCCGTAGTTGGACTGCATGAACATCTCGGTGGAGGTCGGGCCCAGGCCCCGCTTGTACAGCGGCCAGGTCGGGTTGTTGTCCATGGCGCCGGAGCCGGTGCGCATCAGGTCCCCGTTCGGCAGCACCACCTCGAACCCGCAGTGCGAGGCCTGATCGATCGAGTACGGCATGTAGGTCAGGCCGTGTTCCAGGGTGTTGGAGACGACGCCTCCCCATCCGATGTCCACGATGGAGGCCACCAGGTTGTGCCCGCCGGCCTCGATCGCATCATGCAGGTCGTACCAGCTCACCCCCGGCTCCACGATCGCGTAGCCGAGTTCCTCGTTGATCTCCAGGACCTTGTTCATCTCGCGGAAGGAAAGCATCACCGATCCGCGGACCTGCGGCGCCGCCCCGCCGTAGCCATTGTTCTTGCCGCGGCCGATGGGCCAGAGCGGAACGCGGTACTGGTTGGCGATCCGCACGATCGCTTGGACGTCCTCGGTGCTGCGGGGGCTGACGACACCGGAGGGAACATTCGTGGCGGTTCCCGGAACCTGGAAGGGGTCCTGGAAGTCTTCAAGGGATGCGGCATCGGTGGCCACATTCTCGGCGCCGATGGCCTCGGCGAACGCGGCGAAGGCCGCCTCGAGGTCGTCCTCGGTGACGCCGGGAGGGAGCGGGCGGGTCGAGGTCGCGGATGTGTTGCTCATCTTGTCTTATCTCCTACGTGCTGCGGTGTGGGTGTGGTGCGTGTCACCCATCGTGCGCGACTTTGTCTCCGCATTCGATAGCCACGGGGCGATGGTGCAGTTCGTGCACAGAAGTGTGCGCGAACTGCACCGTCGCCCGGCCGAGGTCTCCTCCCCACTGCCTGGTGTGGTTGCATGGGGCCACTGGGATAAGACGAAATTGAATGGAGAAGGAACCATGGCTGGTGGCCGCCTTGAAGGAAAAGTTGTCCTGTTGACTGGCATTGGAGGCGGCATGGGCCGGGAGACCGCCCGCTTGTTCGCGTCCCAGGGAGCAACGCTCGTCGGCTGCGATCTCGACGCCGCCGGGGCCGCGGAAACAGTGAGGCTCATCGAGGCCGAGGGTGGATCGATCGATTCAAGTGCGCCGGTGGACCTGGGCAATCGGGAGGAGATCGACGCCTGGGTTGAGCGCGCGGTGGAACGCCACGGTCGCATCGACGTGCTCTACAACAACGCCAGCAAGCCCAAATTCGCACCGTTCGCACAGATGAGCGGGGCGGATTACCGCTTCACCATCCAGAACGAGTTGGACCTGGTCTGGCACGCCTGCCAGGCGGCCTGGCCGCACCTGGCCAAGGTTGGCGGGGCCATCGTGAACATCGGCTCCGTCGCCGGGGTCCAGGGCGCCCGGGCACTGCCGCAGGCAGCCCACGCTGCGGCCAAGGGGGCGGTCATCGCCCTGACCCGGCAACTCGCCGCAGAAGGCGTGGCCGCCGGGGTCCGGGTCAACTGCGTGAGCCCCGGGGTCATGGCAACCCCGCCGGTGCTGGCCATGTTTGAGGAGTTCGGCGAGAACGCACCCGTCGCACCGATCCTCGAGCGCACGATCGACGGAAAGCCCGGGGATCCGCTGGCCGTTGCCTACGCAGGTCTTTACCTCGCCTCCGACGAGGCCAAATGGGTTACCGGATCCCACCTCGTCGTGGACGGCGGGGCGCACGCGGTGATGTAGCTGCTCTCGGCTGCCAATGTGCCGTATCCGCACACCTGGGCAGAATGAAGACCAACTCCCTGCGTGCGCAAATTCTTCACCCGGCAGCTGCCGAGCCCTGCACCGCGTCCGACTTCTCGTCCATTGGAAGAATCTATGGCAGTCGCCAGGAGCCGGAGACCGCGCATGCGGTGTCCGGCACCTGGCGATTACCTGCCGATGTCGATGACGTCCAAGTCGCGCCCGACGACCATTCGCCCCTTGAATCCCTCGGCACAGGCGGCCCACACCGACTCGGGCTGGATCACCGGGACCAGGTGGGAAAGCACCAGGGTGTCCACGTTGGCCTGGGCCGCAATCGATCCGACCTCCGTCTTCAGCGTATGCGCCTGCACGAGGTGCTGGTAGAGGCCTTCCTCCGCCTCGCTTCGCGGGACGGGGAACAGCTTCGCGGCCCAGTCCTCGTCGATCACCTCGTGCACCAGCACGTCCGCATTCCTGGCCAGGCGCACCAGGTTCGGGCACTTGGCCGTGTCGCCGGAGAACACCACGGATCCGTCGTCGGTGTCGAAGCGGTAGGCCAGCGCGGGGAACACGGGAGCGTGGTTCACCAGCGTCGCGGAGACCTTCACCCGCTCGTCCTCATAGAAGGTGAACGGTTTCATGGCCGGCGCCGGAGTGCCGTTGGGATCGCCCAGGTACCGCTCCGGGACCGGGACATCCTTGGCCTCCCACAGCTGGGTCGGCACCGGCTTCCGGTTGTCGAAGATCCTGTCGTTGAGGTCCGTGGCAAACAGCTGCATCATCAGCTCGCCCATTTCCCGGGTGCCGGGTGTCGGGTTCCCGGGGCTGACCGGGGATGGTAAGGGGCCCGTGCCGAACAGCGGGGGAAGAGCCCCGCGGTTGCCCGGTCCCCAGACGGGGATCTTCTTCACGCTCTGCAGACCGTTGTAGAGCCCGTTGACCAACACGTTGTTCAGATCCACCACATGGTCCGAATGCAGGTGGGTCAGAAAAATCCCCGCCAGGGCGTCGAGCGGCCCGTCCAGTGCCGTATTGCTTTCGGGTCCCAGGTTGGCCTTATGCAGTTGGCTGAGGACCCCGTGACCGGCGTCAATCAGGTAGTACCTGTCCCCGACGACCAAGGCGGACGCAATTCCCGCTGTCTCATTGCCGGGAAAGATTGCAGGCCCGCCGGCGGTCCCCAGCAACACCAGCCTGGTCCTGGAGCCACGGGACTTCGGGGGTCCGAACTTGCGGCGGGCTTTGCCCGCGCCACTGGCTTCGGCCGGGGCAGCGGCACCCAGCGCAAGGCCGGCCGCACCAAGCCCCAGGCCAGCCATCAGGCGGCGGCGGCCGATCCCGGAGCGCATTTCGGTGGGCAGGTCAACACACATGGGCATTCCTTTGATTGGAGGATTGAGTCGCAAGGGCGTCGTTGGTATGACATTCAGCGAGAACTGGTGGATTGACCGCACGATGCGGAAGGATGCCGTGGCCGGCGCGTTGCAATGCTGGTTTGCCGGGTTCGCCGTTACATCGGTGGCTTGAGTTGACCCTGTCCCTGAGGAGAACTCGGCCGTCCGAAGAAAATGCTTGCAGCAAGGAATCAAGGCCTGGATCCGCAGCAAGCGGGGCGGCGAAGGTAGCCGATTCGCCCCCGTCTCCAACCACGGCAGAAATAGTTCTTGCTCCCCGGCCGAGAATCCCGGTCACGTCTTGTCCAGTCCCAGCACCCGCACCGCGTTGTCCTTGAGGATCAGCGGGCGGACCTCGTCCTTCAGCGGCAGCTGCGCGAAGGCGCGAAGCCACTTCTCCGGGGTGATCAGCGGGTAGTCGGTCCCGAAGAGCACCTTGGTGGAGAGCACGTTGTTGCTCATCTTCACCAGCGACTCCGGGAAGTACTTCGGGCTCCAGCCCGAGAGGTCGATGAAAACGTTGGCCTTGTGCGTGGCGATCGAGTTGGCCTCGTCCTGCCAGGGCACCGAGGGGTGCGCCATGATGATCGTCAGGTTCGGGAAGTCCGCGGCCACATCGTCAAGCAGCAGCGGGTTGGAATAGCGCAGCTTGATGCCGCGCCCGCCGGGAAGCCCGGCGCCCATCCCGTTCTGCCCGGTGTGGAAGATGCACGGCAGGCCGATCTCCTCAAGGGCCGCCCACAGCGGGTGGAACTCCTGGCTTGAGGGGTCAAA
Source organism: Arthrobacter sp. C2 (assembly GCA_024207135.1). Taxonomy (GTDB): domain Bacteria; phylum Actinomycetota; class Actinomycetes; order Actinomycetales; family Micrococcaceae; genus Paeniglutamicibacter. Next base: position 2,637,932 of record CP042428.1, read on the forward strand.
GCCCTGCAGCGAGGGGTGGAACTTGAAGCCGCGCACCCCGAGCTGCTCCGCCTGGCGGCGCGCCTCGGTGATCGCGCCCGGGCCGGTGCGCGGGTCCACCGAGCCGAAGGGGATCAGCACGTCGTTGTGCCGCGCGGCCCCGGCGACCAAGTCGTCGATGGAGTTCGGCGCGTGGCCCAGCGCGGTGCGCGCGTCCACGGTGAACAGCACCGCGGCCATCTTCGCCTCGCGGTAGACCTGCGCAATGCGGTCCACCGAGGGGGTGCGCTCCGCGGACTTGAAGTACGCGGCGGAGGCCTCGAAGAGGTCCTCGGGCATGGCCTTGTGCCCGTGCCCGTCGACCTCGAGGTGCACGTGCATGTCGATTGCGGTGACCGCGTCGAGATCGATCCTGGACTCGTAGCGAACACTCATATTTGCCGTGTCACTTTCTCCGTGATTGTTGGGCATCATCTTGCCACGCCGTCAGCCAGCGATCTTGCGGTGGATCGACTTAAAGCTGAGGTACGCGCCAAGTCCCTCGATGCCGTATTCCACGCCCAAGCCGGAATCGTGCCGGCCACCGAACGGCGCGGCATGGTTGGACCCGAAGAAATTGATTCCCACCGATCCGGAGTCCACCCGCTTCGCGACCTCCAACGCGTGGGTCTCGTCGGCCCCGAAGACCAGGCCGCCGAGTCCGAACTCGGTGTTGTTGGCCAGGGCCACCGCCTCGTCGGCGGAACCGCCCGAATCGTCGTACTTCAGGATCGAGATGACGGGACCGAAGATTTCCTCTTTGGAAATCCGCATGTCCCTGGTGACATCGGCGAAGACCGTCGGTCGGATGAACGCTCCGTTCTCGAGCCCGGGCCCCAATGAACCTCCGTCGACTGCTGCACCGCCCGCCACGGCCCGGGCACCCTCTGCGTGGGCCGATTCGATGTACTCCATCACCGTGTCGTATTGGGCCCGGTGCGCCACCGGGCCGAAGACCGTCGACTCGTCCAGCGGGTCTCCCTGCCTGCCGGCGGAGATCGTTTCGCCGACCATCCGAACCACTTCCTCGTACCTGGAGGCCGGGGCGATGATGCGGGTGGAGATGTAGCAGGTCTGGCCGGTGTTGCGCATGCAGGAGCGCACCAGCACCGAGGCCATGGCCTCCAGGTCGGCATCCGGCAGCACGATCGCCGAGGACTTGCCGCCCAGCTCCAGGGTCACCGGGCGCAGCAGCTCGCCGCAGGCCGCGGCGATCTTCCGGCCAACCGGCGTCGAACCGGTGAACGCGATCTTGTCGATCCCGGGATGGCGCACCAGCGCATCGCCCAGGCGGCCAGGGCCGGTCAGCAGGTTCACCACGCCGGCCGGGACGCCTGCCGCGTGCACCGCATCAATGATGAAGCGCAAGGACAGCGGGGTGGGCGAGGCAGGCTTGATGACCACCGTGCAGCCGGCGAGCAGGGCCGGGGCCAGCTTGATGACCACGAGGTTGATGGGGAAGTTCCAGGGCGCAATCAGCCCGCACACGCCGACGGGGTCCCGCTGAACCACGGACTCGGCGCCGCCGGCCGGGAAGGCGCGGATGTCGTCCGAATCCAGCCAACCCGCCAGCGAGGCGAAATAGCGGAAAATGCCCGCCGCATTGGCTGCGGCCCCGCGCGTCTCGGTGATGGGAGAGCCGTTCTCCCGCGTATTGGTCAGCGCCAGGACTTCGGCCCTGACCTCGATTTCCTCCGCAATCCGCAGCAGGTACGCGGCGCGTTCGGCTGCAGAGAGACCACCCCAGCCGGCCAACGCCTGCCGGGCGGAGGCAACGGCATCATCCAACTCCCCGGCGGTGGCAGCCGGGACAGAGCCCCATTGCTCGCCGGTGGCCGGGTCGGTGACCGGGTTCCGGGTGGCGTCGGCGGCCACGTGCCAGGACCCGTCGACGTAGAAGTCATCCACATGTGCGTACGGAAGATCGAGCGCCGCTCGACGGGTGCGCGCATCCTGGCTCGCCTCGGTACCAGCAGCAGCGGGGCTCACCGGATCACCTCGGTGCGCAGCAGGGCATTGTTCCGCTCGATATCGGCCCGGGCCATGGCGACACCTGCCGCGCTGATAAGTTCGGGAACGATCTCTGCATCGAGCCTGGCCATGTAGCTGGACGCGTCGGTGCCGAACCATTCCATCGACATGGCGATCCCGGCCTGGTCGAAGCGCCAGAGCCTGTCGGAGTCCCGGACCAGGGCATCCTCGAGGCTGAAGGCAGCCTTCCGGGTGTCGTGGCCGTCGATGATCTCGCAGACCCGTTCAACGAAGGACTCGTCATAGCCGAGACCCGGCAGCACCCGGCGGGCCACCTTCATGCCCTCCACCTCGTGCTCGAACCGGATAACGGCCTGGCGCCAGTCGCCGCTTCCGCGAAATCCTTCCGAGACGATGCGTGACTGATCCACGTGCGCCCACCCGGTGTCGTGCAGGATTGTCGCAACCATGACCAGTTCGCGGTCCGCCTCCGGATGGGCGTCGCACAGGCGCGCGGCGAAGGCAGCCACGATCGGCAGGTGCAGGTCATTGGCACGCGAGCGAGTCTCAGGGATGATTGCCCTCCACAACTCGTCGTGGCCGGTGGAGGGGGTGGTGGCGATCGGGTCGGTGTTCACCTTCCCCTGTGCGGGGATGGGCCGTGTCGGGTAGGCATCGGCGAAGGCGAGCGCGCGCGGATCGCGGGCGTGCGTTTCCTGCTCGACGGACATGCGGGAGGTGATTTCCTCGGGCAGGTCCCTGGGCAAAGTCTCGGTGTTGCTCATGCTGTGACCTCCAGGTCCACGGTGATTGATTTCAGCGAAACCGACACATCGGCCGCCAGGTCCGCGGGGATGTTCTGGTTCTTTCCCAGGGCGGTCCGCACGGCCATGAAGTCCAGGGGCGTATTGACGCAGTCGGCGGCAATGATCTGTTCGCCGCGGTAGTAGAGCACCGAGAATTTTCCCTTCTCCGTATCATGGCGGACCACGGTGGAGTCGTAGCCAAGAGTGAGTCCGGCGATCTGCAGCTTCAGGTCGGCCTGGTTGGACCAGAACCACGGAATGCCTGCATATTCCTCTTGGCGCCCGGTCAGCGAATAGGCGGCGATCTTGGCATGCTCGATCGCGTTGTTCACGCTTTCGAGGCGGATGCGTTCGCCTTCGGGTGCGCCCGGCAACGGGTTGGGCATGTTCGCCACATCCCCGACGACGATGGTGGTCCCGTCGGAGGCGAGGGCGTGCTTGTCCACCACCACTCCGTTGTCGATCTCCAGTCCCATCTGCTCGGCGAGTTCCGTATTCGGGACGACCCCGATGCCGATGAGGACCAATTGGGCCTTGACCACGGAACCGTCCTCCAGCTGGACGCCGGCGACCTTTCCGTTTCCGTTGTCCACGAAGCCGGTCATGCGGGAGTCTAGCTGGATGTCGATGCCGCGTTTGCGGTGGGATTGCAGGAAGTATTCGGAGGTCTCTTCCCCGACGGCGCGGCCTACCAGACGCGGCCCGTATTCAAGCACCGTGACGTTCTTGCCCAGCCCGTGCAGGGAGCAGGCGGCCTCCAGGCCGATGAATCCCCCACCAATGACCACCGCATCCTGGAAGTCGCCCAGTCGCGCCTTGAGTGCAAGGGCATCGTCGGCGCTGCGGAGGTAGACCACCCCGTCAAGGTCGGCGCCCGGGATTTCGATTTTCCGGGCGCGCGCCCCCACGGCCAGGGCCACCCGGCGGAACGGGTATTCGGTGCCGTCCGAGGCGACGGCGACGCCGGAGCCGTCTTGACGGTTCTCGCCGTCGGTGCCCTTGCGGACCTCTTGGATCCGGGCACCCTTGACAAGCTCGATGTTGTGTTCGTCCCAGTACTCCTGGGACCGGAAGATGAGGTTTTCCTTGTCCACCTTGTCCTGGAGGAACTCCTTGGACAGGGCCGGACGCTGGTAGGGGCGGTGGTTTTCCTCGCCCAGCAGGGTGATGTGTTCGCCGAAGCCGGTGCCGCGCAGCGAGATGGCCAATTGCACGCCGGCCTGGCTCGCGCCGATGATCAACAGTCCCGTTTCGCTCCGGGTTCTCGGGGTACTCATGTCTCGCTCCTGGATCGGGTCGGCCGGTCGGCCGGGGCTGGTGTTGGTGGCGGGCCGCGGCCAGGCGACGCCTGGCTGCGGTCCGGGTGCGTTAGGTCTGCGTCTCGGGGGTGGTGACGTACAGGTCCATGTCCTCGGTCACCTTGATCTGGCAAGAGAGCCGTGAGTTCTCCTCGCGGTCCACGGACGTTCCGTAGAGCATCTCGTCTTCCATCTCTTCCATCTCCGGCAGCTCGCCCAGCTGGTCCTCGCGGACGAAGACGTGGCAGGTGGCGCAGGAGAGGGAGCCGCCGCATTCGGCGACGATCCCGTCCACGCCGTTTCGCACGGCGGTCTCCATGACGGAGTCCCCGGTCTTGGCGTTGATGTCGACGGTCTTTCCGTCGTGGTCCGTGTAGTGAATGACCGGCATGTGGTCCTCCTCGAAGTTGTGGCTGGCTGGCGCTGTTAAGGTGCCGGGACTAGATGAACTGGCGTCCGCCGTCCACCACGAGCGTTTGGCCCGTGATGTAGCCGGCGCCGCGGGACGCCAGGAACAGTGCCGCCCCGACCATGTCCTCGGGCTGGCTGGCCCGCTTGATTGACCCGCGGTCCACGCCGTAGGTCTCGGCGTTGTCCATGTGGCCGTAGCTGGCCTCGGTCAGGGTGAAGCCGGGAGCCAACGCATTGACGGTGATGTTCCGGGCGCCGAGTTCCTTGGCAAGCACGCGGGAGAGCGCCACCACCCCGCCCTTGGACGCCACGTAGTGGGCCCATTCGGCGGAGCCGGAGAAGATCGTCGCGCTTGCAAGGTTCACCACGCGCCCACCGTCGGGCAGATACGGGCTGGCGGCCCGCGTCACCAGCCAGGGCCCCTTGAGGTTGACGCCCATGACCAGGTCCCACTCGTCCGGGTCGATCTGCTCGAAGGGGGAACGCTTGATGGTCGCGTAGATGGCGGCGTTGTTGACCACCACATCGATGCTTCCGTTCCCGAACTCCGCGACTCCGGCCGCAAGTTCGGTGACGGAGGCCAGGTCCGTGACATCGACCTTGAAGGCGCGGGCGTCGGCCCCGGTTCCGCGGATGGCCTCGGCCGTGGCCTGGGCCCCGTCGAAGTTGATGTCGGCGATGGCCACCCGGTCCCCCGCTGCGGCAAAGCCTTCGGCAATGGCCCTGCCCAGGCCACCTGCGGCACCGGTGACCAGGACGGTGCGCGGGGGCTGGGGCATAGTCGACTCAGGCATGGGTCGGGCTCTCCTCGGGGGTTGCATGCTCGTGGTGGCTGTGGGCGCCGGGGCCCTGAACCAGGACCGCGGCGTTCTCGCCGTCAAGGATCAACACGGTGCCCTTGTTGCCGTCCACGCGCAAGCGCTGCCCGGTCTTGATGGTGGTGGAGGCACTTCCGGTGCCGGTGACGGCCGGCAGCCCGTACTCGCGGCAGACGATGGCCGCGTGGCTCATCATCCCGCCGATGTCCGTGACGGTGGCCTTGATCTTGCCGAAGATCGGGCCCCAGGACGGGGCGGTGACCGGGGCGACGAGAATCTCGTCCTGCCGGATCTCGGCCAGGTCGTCGGCGTCCATGATGACACGGGCCACACCCTCGACGATGCCCGGGGAAGCGGCCATGCCCTTGAGCACGCCCTCGGAACCGTCCTCGCCCACACCCAACCAGGACTCCACCTGTTCGGTGGTGATGCCCCAAAGCATCCGGGTGAACGGTTCGGTGATCGCCTGCGGCGGGGTGTTCAGCGCCGGGGCCGGGCGGGCGGATTTCAGCGCGTCCACCAAAGCGGTGCGTTCGGCGATGATTTCCGGCCAGATGTGCGTACCCGTGGGACCTTCCGGGTTGCCGACGCCCCAGGAGGATACGAGGTCGAAGAGCACGTCGCGAACCTCGTTGCGGCCCAGGTACAGCAGGTCGTCCTCGTTTTCCCAGAAGCCGTAGCCGTGCAGCATGCGGGAAAGCTGGCGGATCTTGCGCCAGAAGACGCCCATGGTCCAGTGTTCGATGTAGAAATTGTGGTTTTCCACGTACGGGTAGGCAGTTGCGGCCAGCCCTAGCTTGGCATTGAAGGTTGCAAGTGTTTCGCCCTCCAGCAATTCGCGGTATTCCTCGACAATCCGATCCTTCTCGGCGATCAGTTCCGCCTTGGGACGCATGATCGTCTGTCCCTGCTCGATCCGGCCGATGTAGTCGGCGATGTACCCCAGCGGGATGTTGAGGTATTCGTTCCAGTACTTGTCATGCCCGTAGAAGCCGTTGCCCACGGTGAAGTTGAACCACGGGTCCTGGGCCTCGGCCCAGCGGCCCATCCAGCGCTGCCCGCCATGGGCGGCAGCGATCGCGGCCAGGGTGCCCTCGACGTCGTCGGTGTTGCCGAAGTGGGATTGAAGGCCCAATTCAACTGCCAGCGTGGCGAGGTCCTTGAGTTCGTCATCCGGGCGGAACAGTTCCATGTCCACGCCCTGGACCATCATGGCGATCGACTGGTCGGGGATGTCCGGGAAAATTTCCTTGCAGTAGTTGAAGAAGTCCAGGTAGGCGATGTAGCCCAGATTCAGGAACTCGAAGTGGTACTGCCAGTTCTGGTAGCAGAGCTGGATCAGCCGGTCGTAGTTTTCCAGCAGCACCTCGGAGCCGTCCTTCCCCTTGCCGGAGAGGATGTCTTCCATGGGGACCATGTCCGGCAGCGGGTTGAACTGAAGGGATTCCATTTCATCGATGGTGCCCAGGACCTTGGTCTTCCACTGGGTCAGCAGGGAGTCCCAGTTCTGGAAGTAGTGCCCGACGCGGGCCTGGAACTCGGGCACGCGGGCGGCGATCTGGTCCTCGGGGACCGGAAGCGGGGAAAAGTACAGGTAGCCCAGGTGGATGCGGAAGTCGATCCCGTTGGCCGTGGGGATCATCAGGTGCCGGGCGTTGTACTGCCCCAGGCACTTCGAGGCGAACTCGGTGCCGACGGTCTCGAACGGCTTGAAAACGGTGGGCCAGTGCTGCGAATCGCAGAACCAGAACTTCTCGTCCTCCACGGCCTTGAGCTTGTCCTGGAAGACGAGGTAATAGGGATAGAGCTTTTCCCAGCCTTCGGCTCCGGCGGGAACCGGCAGCTCGGAGGGCTTCGGGAAGGACTTCTTGATCATGGTTGCTCCAACTGGGGTGGGGACCGGCCCAAGCCGGTCTTGCGAGTGGCTGGTGGGTGGCCCGGAATTACTTCCCGGGTCCCATCAATGAACTGGTGATCGAGCTGAGATCGAAGCCGGTGGCCGGCGTGGTCGTTTTGCCTTCCTGCGTCGGGGTTCCTGGAGCGGCCGACTTTTGGCCTGAGGTTCCGTGCGAGTGCACCGTTTCGGGGCGGGACTGCAGCAACAGCAGGTTTTCGCCGTCCGGCAGGTCTGCGTCCAGGGCCCACTCGATGTCCTGCGGGCATTTGTAGTGCTTTTCGGCGCGCTTGGCCATCTGCGCCACTGCCCTGAGCTCGTCGTCGGTCAGGGACCGGATTTCGGCCCGTTCGGCAGGCACTTCGCGTTCGATGAGGGCGCCCGAGACCGCATCGGGAACGAGTTCCGCATGCTTGTCCCCGATGTATTCGGAAACCACCTGGAGGGTGACCTTGTCGAGCATGATGTTGTCCGGGGTGACCAGGCCGGAGACGACCATCTCGCCGACGCCCCAGGAGGAGTCGATGGTGATCTTTGACCTGTCACCGCTGGCCGGGTTCATGGTGATGGCAACCCCTGCCACGCGGGCGTTGACCATCTTCTGGATGACCACCGCCATCGAAAGTCCCGCATTGGGGATGTTGTTCTTCAGGCGGTAGATGATGGCCCGCGCGGTGTAGAGCGAGGCCCAGCATTTGCGGATGTGCTCGGTGACCGCCGGCAAGCCCGTCAGCCACAGGTAGGTGTCCTGCTGGCCGGCGAAGGAGGCATCGGGCAGGTCTTCTGCTGTGGCGGAGGACCGCACCGCAACGGGAACCTCTGCACCGCACTGCTCCATGAGGGCGGCGTAGGCCTGGACCACGGCAGTGCGGACCAAGGCGGGGACGGGGCGGCTGCACAAGTCCTCGCGGATGGCCGCGGCGACCCGGTCCACCTCTGTCATGTTGTCGGCATCGATGTCCGCCAACAGCGTGGCGATTTCCTGGGCGATGCCGGCTTCTTCCACGAACGCGTCAAAGGACGCGGTGGTGACCACGAATCCCGGGGGCACAGGCATCCCGACAGCCGTCATGGATACCAGCGAGGCACCCTTGCCGCCGAGGGTCTCGAGTTCCGGGGCGCGGGGTTCGTCGAAGGCCTGGATGTAGGGGTTCAGTTCGGGTGACATGGTGTTTCCCGTTCGATTCAGGCGTTCCAGGTGACCGGGACGGTCTCCGGGACGCGGAAGGAAAGATTTTCACGGAAGGGGATCTCGGCGCCTTCGGCCACCCGCAAGGAGGGAACCATTCTCAGGGCTTCCTCGAGGCAGATCCTTGCCTGCAGCTTGGCGAGCATGTTGCCCAGGCAGTAGTGGATGCCGAACCCGAAGGAGAGGTGCTCGCGGGCGTTGGGCCGGGCGATGTCGAATTCTTCGCCGCCTTCGAAGCGATCTTCGTCCCGGTTGGCTGAGCCCTGAAGGAGCAGGATGCCCTCGCCCTTCTTGATTTTCTGGCCGGCGATCTCGGCGTCCCGGGTGGCCAGGCGGCGCCAGGCGACAATGGATCCGGCGTAGCGCAGGACCTCGTCGATGGCACCGGGGATCTTCTTCGGATCCTCGGCCAGTGCTTCCCACTGGTCACGGTGGGTCGGGAGAATGCGGAAGCAGTTGGCAATCAGCGTGGTGGTGGTCTCGTGGCCGGCGAAGAGCAGCGAGTAGAGCAGCGAGGAGATCTCGTGGTCGGAGATCTCCGCCCCCTCGGCCTGGGCCCTGACGATGTCGGCGGTGAGGTTGTCGCCGCCGTTTTCCTTGGCCTCAGCCACGAGTCGTTGGCACTCCTGCCAGTACTCCACGAGGTTGTGGGCATGTGGCACCTGCTCCTCGTCGCTGAGGTTGCCCCAGGTCATGGCCGCCCGGGAATCACTCCAGCGCTTGTAGGTGTCCAGCATCGACAGGTCCGCGCCAATGAGTGTGAGGATGGTGATGGTCGGGATCTCGTAGGCAAGATCCCTGAACATGTCCCCCCTGTGCTCCTCGCGGGCCAGCATGGCCTCCAGCCGGGAGACCACGTTTTCGCGGATGAACGGCTCCAGCACCTTGTAACGACGCGGGGTGAACGCCTTTTGGGCGATGGCGCGGATGCGGGTGTGCTCCGGGGGGATGCGTGCCGAGAGGCCGGAGTAGGCGGTGAAGCCGCCCTCCTCCATGATCTTCTTGGCCTGGGGACCGCGTTCGCGGATTGGGGCCTGGGCATTCTGGGAAGAAAAGGTCTCCCAGTCATCGAATACGGCCTTGGCGTCGTCATACCGGGCGACGACCCACAGGTTGGTCCGCTCGTCGAAAAAGATCGGGGCCTCGCGACGCAGTTCGGCGTATGCCGGGAAAGGGTTCTTCTGGTCGAAGGGCTGGTAGCCGTGGTGATCCGCGGTGTCCGCCGCCTCGCCGTGCCCATGGGGGCATTTGCCTTCTGCTGCTGCGGTGGTGCTGGTTGACTCGCTGGTCATGTCGTCTCCTGTCCGTGGCCGCCGGTGCCTTCGCGCTGTGCGCTTTGGTCTTTCCGTGGCCTTCGTGCAAACTGTGAGGTGGATCACTCGATGGGCTTGACAACCATCGTAGGCCGGGTGATCCACCTCACGCCATCGGATTTTTCACTCAGTGGAAACCACTTGTTTCGGACGTTTCCCCGCTTCACGAACCGGCGGACTCGGTGTCCTTCGGCGGGTCGCCGTGGTGGGCCTTGATCAACGTCTCCAACGGGATGCGCGCGGTGGCGGCCTCAAGCCTGGAGCTGACGGCCTTGAGCACCGGAAGGTGCTTGGTCATGGTCTCGGAGCGTTCGGCCGGCACCACGATTCCCAGCGCGGCCCCGATCCGCCCGGTGTGGAAGACCGGAACGGCGATCGAACAGGTCCCCGGACTCTGCTCGCCATGGGTCGTGGCATAACCGCGGGCTCGGGTCAGGTCCAGCTCGGCCGCCAGTTCCCGGGCGCCGGTGATGGTCCGGTCGGTCGCACGCTGCAGATCCAGGCCCAGATAGGCGGTGCGGACCCAGGGCTCTTCGTAGGCGAGCAGGACCTTGCCGACGGCGGTGGTGTGCATGGGCAGGCGCCCGCCCGTGCCGGCGGATTGCGGGACCCGGCGGCTGTCGTAGACACGCTCGATGTAGAGGACCTCATTGCCGTCCCTGATCGCGATGTGGGAGGTCTCCCGCGACAGGGAAAACACGTCCTGGACAAAGGGCTTGGCGGTGTCCCGCAACTGACGCCCGACATTCTGGGCCAGTTCCCAGATCCGCAGTCCCAGCTGGTACCGGCCGTTGGACGTCCGGGAGATCAGCTGCCACTCGGTGAGCTCGCCGACCAGGCGGTGGGCGGTACTGACCGGGATGCCAGCGATCGCGGCAATCTCGGTCAGCGCCAGGGGACGGCGTTCGGATTCGAACGCCGTCAACACGGACAGGACCTTGTCCGTGACCGAACGACCCGCTTCGCGGCTTCCCCCAGCCATCGAGGCGCCTCCTATTTCCCTGCGGCGATCAATGATCGATACCCCGACGCCTGCCCGATGAACCATTCAAGGCTATCGGGATTGGCCAGGGATCCGAGGTTGATGACATCGTCCGGGTCGTGGCCCAGGAAAAGCCGCTTGATGGGGATCTCGATCTTCTTCCCGGCATGCGTCACCGGCAGGGCAGGTGCCTGGATCACCGCATCGGGCACATGGCGGGCGCTGGTCACCGACCTGATCGTCTTTCCGATGCGCTCGGACAGCTCCGGCCCCAGCGTGGCGTCGTCCTTGAGCACGACAAACAGCGGCATGTAGTATCCGCCGCCGGACTCCTCGACGCCGATGACCAGGGAATCGGCCACCTCCGGAACCTGTTGCACCGCGGCGTAGATGTCCGCGCTTCCCAGGCGCACGCCTGCCCTGTTGAGGGTGGCGTCGGAGCGGCCATGGACCACGAAACCGCCCCAGGGCGACTGCGTGATCCAGTCGCCCTGGGTCCAGGCGCCGGGGAATTTCTCGAAATAGGAACGCCGGTAGCGGGAGCCGTCGGTGTCGTTCCAGAACCCCACGGGCATCGACGGCATGGGGCGGGAAACCACGAGCTCGCCGACCTCGCCGACGGCCGGCTCTCCAGCCTCGTTCCAGGCCTGGACGGCCACCCCGAGCAATGGTCCCTGCAGGTACCCCAGGTACACCGGATCCAGCGGGTTGGATCCGATGAATCCGGAGCAGATGTCCGTGCCCCCGGTGTCGGATCCCAGGTGCACGTCGGCCTTGACCTCGTCGTGCACCCATTGCCAGGTGGTTTCCGGCAGCGGTGACCCGGTGGAGAGGATGGCCCGGAGCCTGGACAGGTCCCAGTCCCGACCCGGGTGGGTCTCGGCCTTTTGCGCCAGGGCCAGGTAGGCGGCCCCGGTGGCAAACATGGTGGCTCCGTTGGTCGCGAGGATCTGGAATTGCCTATCCGCGCGCCCGTAGGTGGGCGACCCTGCGTAGGTGATCACCGAGGCCCCGACCATCAGGTTGTTCACCAGGGTGTTCCACACCATCCAGGACGTGTTGGCCGCGACGTAATAGAGGTCGCCCGGGCCCATGTCCTGGTTGAGCCCGCAGCCCTTCGAGGCCTCCAGGGTCATGCCGCCATGGCCGTGGATGATGCCCTTCGGGGCCCCGGTGGTTCCGGAGGAGAACAGGATCCACAGCGGGTGGCCGAACGGCACCCGGAGGAATTCCGGTTCAACTGCGGTGCCGGTCAGCTGTGCGAAGTCCCCGTGTTCGAAGGCCACGTCGCCGGCGGCCAGGTCCGGGTTCAGTTTCTTCACCAGGATCGTGTGCCGAACGCTGGGCAGCCCGGCGCGGACTTCGGCGAGGTGTTCCAGGCGGTCGAATTCCTTGCCGTTGAAACGGTAGCCGTCCGCCCCGATGAGGACCGTCGGCTCCAGCTGCGCCAGCCGGTCCAGGGTGGCCTGGGCGGAAAGGTCCGGGGAGTTGATGGTCCATACCGCACCGATGGAGGCCGCGGCGAGCAGGCCGATGATCGCCTCGGGGATGTTGGGAAGCACCGCGGCGACGCGGTCCCCGGGACCCACGCCGAGATCGCGCAGGTGCTTGGCCAGGGCGCCCACGCGCCCGGCGAGCTGGGACCAGCTGATGTCCCGCCGGGAGTCGTCCTCGCCCACCTCAAGGATTGCCGGGGCATCGCGCAATTGCGGGTCCTTGGCATGGCGCAGGAGGTTCTCGGCGAAGTTCAACCGCGCGTTGGGGTACCACACGGCTCCCGGCATCCTTTCCTCCGCGAGCGCCGGGCCCTCGAAGCCTTCCCCGAGGATGCCGAAGTATTCCCGCACGCCGTCCCAGAAGTCGGAAAGCTCGGTGACCGACCAATTCCAGATATCCCGGTAGTCATTGAGGGACACCTCGTGCCTGGCCTCGACCCAGCGCATGAAGTCACTCAGCCGGGCATTTCGAACCTGCTCGGGCGCGGGGTGCCAGGTGACGGCAGGTCGCTGGGCCATCGATGCTGCGTTTGCGGTGCTCACGGGGTCTCCTCGTCGGTGGGTGCGGGCATCGGAGCCCCATGTTCCTGCAGCAATGCTGCCAATTCCTCGAGCGAGTCGAGGATGAGATCCGGGGTTTGCTCGACGCCGGCTTCGCCTGCATCCTCGCGGGAGTTGGTGCCGGTGGTCATCAGGACCCCCAGGGCCCCATGTGCCCGGGCCATTCCGGCCTCCATCCGCAGGTCGTCGCCGACCACTAGTATTTCTTCGGGCTGTGCGCCGGTCCGGGAGCAAATGGCACCAAAGGCCTCCGCGGAGGGCTTGCCCAGGACCTTGTAGGGCCTGCCCGTCACGTGTGTCAGCCCCGCGGCGATGAATCCGGAGACCCCGACGTTGAGGCGTTCATGGGAGGCAAAGGTCGGCGCAGCCGAGGTGGTGTAGAGCTCGGCGCCGGCCAGCACCGCCTCCGCTGCTGCCACGATCTTCTCCCGGCCGAACTCGATGTCCCAGCCGACCACCACGGCGGCCACCTCTCCGGCGCGGCCGGCGAGCGCCTGGTCCTGATCCACCATCTGGACCCCGCGCGCCGCGAAGGGCTCGGTGACGCCCTCGCCGCCGAAGACCATGACGCGTCCGCCGGGATAGCGGGTGGCCATGGTCTCGGCCGCGACCACGGCGGGAGTCATGACCTGGTCATCGCGCACCTCCAGTCCGAGTTCGCGCAGGGTGGTGGCGATCGCGGAGGGGGTCTGGAAAGAGCCGTTGGTGAAGCAGACGAAGTTCCGTCCGGTGGCCCGCACCGCTTCGAGGGCTTCGAGGGCACCGGGCAGGACCGTGCCGCCGTAGCCGCTGGGCTGATCGGCCAGCAGCAGGCAGCCGTCGATGTCGAACATCACCCCGTGGACCCGGGCCAGGCGCTTGGCCAGCTCCGGGGCCACCGCGGCGCCGGTGCGGGCCGGGTTTCCCGGGGCCTTGGTTCCTGTCGTGGTTCTGGTGCTCATGTTGTTCCCCCGGGGGATTGTGGGTTGCCCGCGTCGTTGCGGCGTTGCAGCCTCAGGTGCTGGTTGCCGCGGCGGATATCCAGCGACTTCCAGTTCGGCAGGGTGTTGACCGCGCGGATCGCATCGCCCAGGTTCAGCACCGGGCCGGCGGCTGCGGCGCGCTTGCCCGCTGGTTCCCACGCGGGAGCCGGGCCCGCGGCGCGCACGGCGTCAAGCAGGTCCGGGGCCATGACCAGGCGCAGGAGCAGCTCCTCGTCCGCGACGTCGCGGCCGAGCTTGCGCTGCTGGTCGGCGCGCAGTTCCTCGAGCGGGCGGTCGTGGGCGGGGTCCATCTTCAGTTCCCTGGCCCGGGGCAAGGCGTTGACCCTTGCGCGGATCGACGGGTCGATCTCGCCGACCGGCGTGCCGAAGTGCCCCAGCACGAACCTGACGACCTCGTCGGGGATGCGGCTGTAGCGTTCCTGCCCGGACTTGGCGGCCAGCACGTTCATCAATGCCTGGCTGCCGACGAACTGGCTGAACGGGGTCACCATGATCGGGTACCCGAGTTCGGCGCGCACCGTCCCGGTCTCGGCGATCACCGCGGGCAGGTCGTCCTCGATCCGCAATTCCTTTAGTTGCCGTTTCAGGGTGCCCATCATGCCGCCGGGGACCTGGTGGGCGTGGGGCGACAGGTCAAAGGGCATGGTTTGGCCGGCGGGCAGCTGCTGCGCTTCGGCGATCCGGGCGATGGTTGCCGCGGCGCGCTCGACGGCGGCGCGGTCCGCCGCATAGGGGATGCCCAGGGCGTCGAGGTTGTCCATGACCGAGAGCATCTCGGGCTGGGCGGTGCCGTTGGCCAGTGCCCCGATACCGGTGTGCAGCACGTCCACGCCCAGTTGCGCGGCGAGCATGTAGACCTGCGGTGCCTCCCCGGTGGTGCAGTGGCTGTGCAGTTCCAGCGTCTTGCCCACCACCACCTCGCGCAGCGCCGGGATCAGGTGCCCGGTGCGCTCATAGGTCAGCAGTCCGCCGGGGTCCTTGAGGTAGACCGCGTCGATGTTCGAGTCCTTGGCGAACGCGCGGGCCGCTTCCACATAGGTGTCGTCGGTGTGCAGGGGCGATTCGGTGAACGTCGTGGCTGCCACGACGTGGGTGATGCCCTCTTCCTTGGCCCACCTGGCGATGGTGCGCACCGCGTCGACGTCGTTCATCGGATCGGCGATCTGCAGCCGTGCCAGTCCGTGCTTGGCCATCAAGCGCAAGGAGAGGCGCATGACGGTCTCCGAGGCGCGGTCCCAGGACATGAAACGCATGCCCGTGGTGATGGCCGAGAGCGGCGTGCGTCCGGTCACCGCATGCATGCGCGAAATCCGCTCCCACGGATCCTCGAGGTGGGTCTTGGAACCCATCAGCAGGTTGGTGGAACTGGTGAAGTCGATGGCTTCCAGGCCGATCAGGGCCAGGTCCTCACCCACGGCCTCGACCATGCCCGTGGTCAGGCCGGTGGCCCCCCACAGCGACTGGTTGCCGTCCCGCAGCGAGGTGTCGACGAAGCGAACCGGCGCCCGGCCGGTGGAATCGGTGCTCGGTTGTTCAGTCATCTGGCTGCGTCCTATCCTTCAAGTGGGTCTCCCACACGGGCCCGAACCACGTGGTGGGCATGGAACCGGCGCGGAAGTCCGGATGGTTCAAGACAAATTCGTGCATCGGCAGCGTGGTTTTCACCCCGTCGATGCGGGTGCGCGCCACGGCCGAGGCGAGCGCCTGAACCGCCGCCTCGCGGTTGTGTGCCCGCACGATGAGCTTGCCCATCAGGCTGTCGTAGAACGGCGGGAACGAGTAGTCATCCCGCAGGTGGGTGTCCACCCTGATCCCGGGCCCGCGCGGCCAGGTGACGGTGTTGATGTGCCCGGGTGACGGGCGGAAGTCCAGCAGCGGGTCCTCGGCGTTGATGCGGACCTCGATCGCCGTGGTCGGTGGCACCGGCGGGACCTCGGGCAGTTCCGGGTCCATCCCCAGGGCCAGGCGCAGCTGGGCTGCCACCAAATCGACACCGAATGCTTCTTCGGTGACCGGGTGCTCGACCTGGATGCGGGCGTTGACCTCGAGGAAGATCACGTCCTCCGATTGGGTGTCGACCATGAACTCGACGGTGCCCGCCCCGCGGTAGCGCAATTCGCGGACCAACGCGCGGGAGGAGTCGTGCAGGATCTTGCGGCGTTCGGCGGAGAGTCCGGGGGCCGGGCATTCCTCGACCAGCTTCTGGTGGCGGCGCTGCACCGAGCAATCGCGGTCGCCGAAGATCAACGCGTTGCCTTCCCCGTCCCCGAACACCTGCACCTCCACGTGGCGGGCTGCGGCGTAGTAGCGCTCGAGGTAGAGTTCGCCGTTGCCAAAGGCCGCGATGGCCTCGGCCGCGGCCTGCGGGGCCAGAGACACCAGGGACTCGGCGTCGGGGGCCAGGCGGATGCCGCGCCCCCCTCCCCCGTAGACGGCCTTGACCAGCAACGGATAGCCCACCTCGGCACCCAGGGAGCGCAGCTGCTCCGCGTTATGGGGGTCGGCAACGGGTGCCGCCACGGCCACCGGGGTTCCCGCCGCAACTGCCACCTTGCGGGCGCTGGACTTGTCGCCCACTGCCCGCAGCGTCTCGGCGCGCGGGCCGGCGAAGGCGATGCCTTCTGCTTCCAGCAGTTCGGTGAGCTCGGGCTGTTCGCTGAGAAATCCGTAACCCGGGTGGACCACGTCCGCTCCGACCTGGATCGCTGCCTGCGCGATCAGTTCGGGACGCAGGTAGGACTGCGATGCCTGGGCGGGGCCGATGACAACGACCTGGTCGGCGAGCGCTGCCCCCAGGGAATTGCGGTCGGCCGCGCTGACCGCAAGCACGGCGCGTGCCCCGATGCGGTGGGCGGCCTCGATGACGCGCACGGCGATCTCACCGCGGTTTGCCACCAGCACGGTGGGGATGGCGGCCGGTTTCGCGCCGCCCTGCTGCTGGCTCATGAGGCCTCCGGGGCAATGAACAGCAGGTCCTGTCCGTATTCCACTGCCTCGGCGTCCTTCGCCGCGATGGCGGAGACGGTTCCGGCAACCCCTGCATGGACCGGGTTCATCAGCTTCATGACCTCGATGATGCCGATGACCGAATCGGCTGTGACGGTGTCTCCCACTGAGACAAACGGCGCTTCACCAGGGGCAGGGCTACGGAAGAAGATTCCCAGCATCGGGGATGTCACGGCTGTGCCCTGGGGCGCCGCGGGCGCTGCCGGAGCTGCCGGAGTTGCCGGAGTTGCCGGCGCGGATGGTTCCGGCTGCACCAACGCCGCCGGCGCGGGCGCGGGTTGCACAGCTGCGGCCGGGGCAACGGGAACAGGCTGCGCGGCCGCCTCGACGGGCAGATCGCCGCGGGACATGCGCACGGAGATGCCGTCGTAGTCGACTGCGACATTGTCGAAGTCGGAACCGTCGAGTTCGGTGATCAGTTGCACCAGGTCGTCCCAGGAGGGACGGGAGTTCTCTGCCATGATTAGGATCCTTTCGAAGCCGATGAGATGAAGCCCAGCAGCGCGGATGCCGCGGACTTGTCTTTCGTGCGGGCGTTGTGTTCTTCCTTGCGTTTTTTCCAGTTCGTCTCGGGGCGCGATTGCAGGAGCATGATTTGGCTGGTGCCATCCGCATGCCGTTCAAGTGCCCATTCGATGTCTTGGGGTTGTCCGTAGTGCTTTTCGACGTCGATGGCGATCCGTGCCAGCTGGAGCACTTCTTCCTCGCTCAGGCATGCCCGGCTGCGGCGTTCGGCATCCACCTCGCGCAGTTCAATGCCGTTGGAGCCGGCGTTGGGGACGTATTCCTGGGCTTTCTCGGCGATCCGCGTTTCCTTGATGACCGGGCCGATCTTGGAGAGCCAGTATTCATCCGGGGTCACTTCGCCGGAGACCACCGACTGGCCCAGTCCGTAGCTGGCATTGATGGCGACCACGGAGCGGTCCCCGGAAATGGGGCTGACCGTGAAGGTCACCCCGGCGACGTCGGCAGCGGCCATCAGTTGGATGGCCACCGAGATGCGCGATGAGGCTGCGCCCTCGGCTGCGTCCATGGTGGACCGGTAGGAGATGGCCTGCGGGGTGTAGAGGCTGGCCCAGCATTCGCGGATCTTCTCGAGCACCGTTTCGGCGCCGCTGACCCACAGGAAGGTTTCCTGCTGGCCGGCGAAGCTGGCGGCATCTCCGTCCTCGTCGGTGGCCGATGAGCGGACGGCCACGGGGATCATTGCGGCGTCCGGCCCGGTGAGGCCGCGCCGAGCGGCAGTCTGGGCCGCCAAGGCGTTGTAGCCCTCGGTGATTTCCCGTTCCATGTCCTGGGGCATTGGATGGTGCAGGATCAGCTCGATGGCCTTCTCGTGGGCCCGCTGGAGTTCCTGGGGGCCGGCGTCCTGCATTCCCTGGACCAGGTCCTGCAGCCGTGAGCGAAGGCCGGAGCCATCGCGAAAGTCCTCGAAGGCGTCGACGGTGACGGCAAAGCCGTCCGGGACGGGGAGCCCTGCTCCGACCATTTCGCCGAGGCTGGCACACTTGCCGCCCACCGTTTCGCGGTCGCCGGCCCGCAATTCGGCAAAGGGACGTACGTAGCGTGGCATCAGTTCTCTTCCTCCAGAATGGTGACGGTGCCGGCGTCGCCGTCGACGCGGATCAGCTGGCCAGTTTTGATGGTTGAGGTGCCGAAGCCGACTCCGACGACGGCGGGCAACCCGTATTCGCGCGAGACGATCGCCGCGTGGCACATGATGCCGCCAATGTCCGAGACTGAGCCGCGGATGCGGCCGAACACGGGTGTCCAGCTGGGGCTCGTGACCGGGGCGACGAGGATTTCCCCGTCCTGGACCGTATCCAACTCGTCGGGCCGCATGACCACGCGGGCCCGTCCCTCGGCCACACCGGGCGAGCCGGCGAAGCCGGTCAGGACCTTGGAATCACCCTCGCCCGCCTGGGCGGCGAGCCACCTGTCAACGGTTTCGGGGGTGATGCCCCAGAGCATAATGGTCAGCGGCTCGTTGACCTCGCCCGGGACCGGGCCGAGTGCCGGCGGTGGGGACCAGGCACTGAGTGCACGGTAGATCTCGCGGCGGCGGGCAATGATGGGCGGCCAGTGGAAGCCGCCCTGCGGGGTGCCACCTGCGCCCCATGCCATCTGCAGGTCGTAGATCGCTTCCTCGACCTCTGCGCGGCGCAGGAAGAAAATGTCTTCGATGTCGTTCCAGAAGCCCCATTCAACGAACTTGGCGCTGAATTCCCGCACCTTGTTCCAGAATCCGGTGAGGAACCAGTGCTCGACATAGAAGTTGTGGTTTTCGACGTAGGGGAACACCGTGCGTGCCAACCCGAGGGTCTCGTCGAAGGCCTCCCGGTCATCCTCGTCCAGCAACTCGCGGTAGTTTGCGGTGATCTCGTCGCGTTCAGCCTGGAGCTTGTCCAGGGGGCGGGTGAGGTCGTTGCCGGCACGGAGCTGGTCGATGTAGTCTCCGATGCCCTGCAGCGGCAGCGCCATGTCATCGACCCAGCTCCGGTGGGAGTGGTACATGCCCGATCCGTTGGAGAAGTTGAACCAGGGATCCTTGGCCGTATCGAGGGCGGCGAGCCAGGCCAGACCCGCCTCATCGGTGAGGTTCGCCCGCAGCTCGTCCTCGGAAGAGCAGGCCTTCACCGCGTCGGAAACGCCAAGTTCCTCGGCCTTGCGGGCCAGGTTGCGCAACTCGTCATCGGGACGGAACAGCAGGACATCGATGCCGGAGACCATGCGTGAGATGGTCTGGTCGCCGATTTCCGGGAAGTGCCCCTTGCACAGCGTGAGGAATTGCAGGTAGGCGGCGTAACCAAGATTCAGGAATTCGGAATGCAAGGTCCAGATCTGGTCCCCTGCTTCAAGCAGTCGGTGGTATCCGGCCAGCAGCAGGTTTCCCTGTGTGGGGCCCCGGTCCTCGGTGACCCTTTCAAGGGCTTCGAACTCGCTGAGTTCCGGGACCTCGATCTCATAAACGCCCTTGATGGCGTCCGTGACGCGGGTTTCCCACTCATCGTAGAGGGCGTCCCAGTTCTTGAAGTAGTAGCCGGCACGCTGGGCAAATTCTCCGGCACGCCGGGCTTGTGTCTCTTCGTCCGGGGAGTCCAGCGCGGACATGTAGGTGTACCCGTTGATGACGCGAACATCCAGGCCCAAGGCCGGTGGCAGGGCGAAGACCCGGGTATTTGTCACGCCGGTTCCGGTGAACGACCCGTCGATGACGGCGTGGTCGAAGGGGTAGGAGACTTCGGGGAAGTGCAGTGAGTTGCGGAACCAGGTCCTCTTCGAATCCTCGTCACGACGGGCCTCGAGAAAACGGTTGTGGTAGGAGTACATATCCTCCCAGCCTTCGGCGCCCTCGGGTGTCTCGATGTCGTACGGGTCTGGAAAGCTTGCTTTGAGAGCGGACAATTGATCCGTTGCATGGCTTGGCATGAGGAGCTCCTTGGATTCGGAATGGAACCGGCACCGCTCGGCTGGATGGCTGGCCGAGGGGCTGACTCGCTTGACTGGGGCGTACCATCGAGCATGCCTCACAGTGACCAGCGTCACCACCTTGTTTTTCATTCAGTGAAAAGGGAACATTGAAGGAACACATGAAAGGAACGCCATGACGCGAAATCCGATGCTGTCTGCGCGTAGCGCCGAGCCAGCGGCCCCGAAGCCGGAAAGCGACCAGGAATCGGGCACTAACCCGGCACCCGCGGCCACTGGTGTCGAGGAAACCCACCCGGTCCCGCTGGCGGTGAAGTCTGTTGCAGAGCGCGTCTTCATGGTGCTGTTGTCCTTTGACCCCCGCCACCGCGCGATGACCCAGTCCGAGATCTCCCGCCGAGTGGGCCTGCCCGTGGCCACGGTGCACCGGTTGCTGCACAAGCTCGAATCCATGGGAGCCGTCGAACGCGCAGCAGACGGCCGCTACGGCATCGGCCCCCTGATGTGGCGCATGGGCATCCTCGCCCCGACGCATGACGTGATCGGTCGCGGCGCCCGGCCCCTGCTGATGTCCCTGAGCGCCCGCACCTCCGCAAACGTCCGGGTTCTTAGCTATTTTGACGAGGCAGCAATGTGTGTCGACGAAATCCTTGCCGTCTCAATGTCGGCCGACAGCGGACTGGGGGAAATGCACCCTCTGCACACTTCGGCGGGAGGAATCGCGATTGCCGCCCAACTGTCCCCCGACAAGCGGCAGAAGCTGAGACTGACCCGGGCGGTCTTCAACAGGCTCGAGCAGCGGGTCTCCGACGCGGGCGAGCGCCGCCATGTCCATCTTGCGGAGGAGGGATTCGGCGAACTTGCAGTGGCATTGGATGTCACGGATCGACCGCCGATGTCGATCTCCCTTCGCTACCCGCGTCCGTCCGGAACCGACGGACGCAACGACGCCACGCGATTGGCGGCGCTGCAGGAAACCGCCCGATCGCTCTCGGGCATACTGAACGAAAGGCTGGCCCCATGACCGAACCACTTGTGGCACCTCCCCCCAAATCGGTCGTGGCACGGGCCCTGCTGATCCTGGGGCAATTCAGCGTTGCCACACCGGCACTGACCATCAGCGAGCTCTCCCGAAGCACCGGACTGGCGGTGGCCACCGTCTTTCGGCTACTCGGAGAGCTGGAAGCGGGCCAATACGTCGAGCGGTCTCCGCGCGGCCGCTACCGTTTGGGGAAGCGACTGTGGGAAATGGGATTGCTGACCCCGCTTCATGCCCGGCTGCGGGAAAGCGCCCTGCCCTTCCTGCTTAACCTCCAGTACAAGTCCGGCGAGACGGTGCAGTTCGCCATCCCGGACGGCGCTGCCGCACTGTATATCGAAAAGCTGACCAACGAGGAGTCGGTGCCCCAGCAAAGTCGCATCGGGGCGCGGATCCCGCTGCACGCCACCGGACTGGGCAAGGCCATGCTGGCCTTCAGCAAACCCGAGGTGCTGGACGAGGTGCTGGCGCAGCCGCTGAAACCCTACACTCCCAACACCTTGGTCGATCCCGACAGCTTCAGGCAGGAACTCCATCAGATCCGGGACCGCGGCTATGCCACGAGTTCGGAGGAATACGTCCCCGGATCGATGTCGATTGCGGCGCCGGTGATGGTCGGAGAGTCCGTCCAAGCCGCCGTGGCGCTGGTCAATTACCGCCTCGAAGGTGATCTGGAACGATTCTCCGAACCGCTCCTGCACGCCGCGGAAGGCATTGGCCGGCGACTGAGGGACATGGAAGGCCTGGATTTCCCGAGTTTGCATGCGCCGGAGAACGGCATTCCGGAAGGAAATGCAACAGCCCAAGGCTGATCCCGGGGATCTTCCTCCGCGATATCCCGGCTCCCGCCCATCCAATGAAACCGATATCGGGTCAACGGCGGCAAGCCTTGCCCAACACACGAAGAAAGCAGGAAATGACATGTTGCTCAAAGGTAAAGTTGCCCTGGTCACCGGAGCGGCTGCTGGCCTGGGCCGAGCCATTGCCGAGTCCTACGCCCGGGAAGGCGCCTCGGTCATGGTGACGGACATCAACGCGGAAGGCGCCGCTGCCGTGGCAGCCGCGATCACCGAATCCGGCGGCACCGCGACCAGCGCCCGGTTGGACACGACGGACCCGCAACAGCATATGGATCTGGTGGCTCGAATTGAGAGCACATTCGGGCGCCTCGACATTGCGGCCAACAATGCCGGCATCACGATCCCGGCTCGGCCCACGGCCGACCTGTCTCTCGAAGACTGGGAGCGGGTGCGCAGCGTGGATCTTGACGGAGTTTTTTACGGAGTCCGGGCGCAGATCCCGGCGATGCAGCGCGCCGGCGGCGGCGTCATCCTCACGACCTCAAGCATTGCCGGACAGCGCGGCCTGTGGGGAATGCTGCCCTATTCCGCGGCCAAGCATGGTGTGATCGGCATGATGAAAACCATCGCCTGGGAGTATGGCACCGAAGGCATTCGCGCGCTGGCCGTGGGCCCGGCGTTCATCAAGACCGGGCTGGAAGACAACATGCCCGAAGACGTCCGTGCCCAGCTTCCGGGCATGCACGCGCTTGGCCGGATGGGTGAACCACGCGAGGTGGGCGACACTTTCGCCTGGCTCAGCAGTGACCAGGCCAGCTTCCTGACCGGTTCGTATATTCCCGTCGACGGCGGCTACCTGGCCCGCTAGCTCGTCCCCCAAGCACGGCCTGCCGCTTCCCGCCATCAGCGCGGGAAATGGCAGGCCACTCCTTTTGGATGATTCCCTGCTCTTCGTTGTTCGTGCAGAAACGCGGAGGATCAAAGCCAGACCGGGCGGTTGCTCGTCTCGAGACGGTCGGGCGATTTCCCGTGTGGCTGCGGTGCCGGAATCTTTCAGCCAGCCATGTCCCACCTTCGTGACATGGTCTCGTACGTAGCGCTCAAGCCACCCCGGGCCCGGGCCTGTGTATCGTGTTTGCTGGAGACAGCGACTAATCAACACAACGAGGGGACCGGAGTGGCAGAGCTGAAGGATCCGAAGATGCCCAAGGAGGTGCTTGACAAGGGCACCGAAGTCATCGGGATCACCGATGAGTTCTGCCGGGAGCACCTGGACGCCAAGTACGCCCAGCTGTGCCACAACGTGGTCGGCAAGCTCGCGCGCAAGCGGCCCTCCCCGCTGCTGCGCGGGGACCTGCGGATCTGGGCCAGCGGGGTCATTTACTCGATGGCATCGCAGAACTTCCTGTTCGACAAGTCGCAGCCGATGCACCTGAGCGCGCAGCAATTGGGCGAGTTGCTTGGCGTCAAGAAGACCACCATGGGCAACAAGGGCAATATCGTGCGCAGCCTGCTGAAGATCGGGATGATGGATCCCGAATTCACGCATCCCGATTTGCTGAAGGACAACCCGCTGACCTGGATGCTGCTCGTTGACGGCATGCCGATGGATGTGCGCGGACTCCCGGTCGAGTTCCAGCGCCAGGCGTTCGACATGGGCCTGATCCCTTACGTACCCGGCGAGGAGGCCACCGATGGATAGCAATCCACTGGGTCTGCGAGAAATGTTCACCATCTTGGGGCAACGGCTGGAACAGCTGAGCCTGCCGGAGCTCCAGCGGGCGCTTCTCACCTATGCGGGCGACGTCCCCGCCGATGAACGACGCACCTTCCTGGACTTCTTCCTGTCCCCCGGCAACGTCTCCGAGGGGCAAATCCCATCGGCTCAGATTCCCGAGGTTGTCCGGAACCTGACGTGGCCGGTGGAATCCGACCCGCTGCTGACCGACATTGACGACTTCGCCCACCGGGTTGAAACAGGTCACTTCTTCCAGGGCTTCGGGTGGGACGACGAGATCTGCGACGAACGCTCCTTTGGCGATGATTCTTGGACGTACGAGATGTCTGACTACTTCCACGCAGCGAACGAGGCATTCGCCACGGGCAACCTCGGCCTTGCCAGGGCGGCCTACCGCAAACTCTTCGACACCCTGGATCTCGACGACGAGGTTGGAACCTTTTCCGGGCAGGAACCAGCGGTGGTGATGCTCGATGCCAACCTCAACGAGGCCATGAGCCAGTACCTGCGCGCCGTGTATGAAACCAGCTACCCCGATGAGCATGCCGGCGAACTGCTCAGGCAATGGACCAGGCTTCCGCTGCCGGGTGAGGAACCGAGCCTGCAGGACATCCGCGACTGCGCACCGGAGGATCTTCCCGACCTCGACGGCTTCCTGCCGTTGTGGGTCGGTCAGCTGTCCGACGGGGACCGCGGCAACAAGCTGGTCCGCGCGTTGCTGGTCGAGTCCGCGACCATGTCCGGCGGCCCGAGCGCCCTGGGGGATCTGGCACGGCAGCCCGGCCCGGGCCAGGGCAGTATGTTCCTGGAATGGGTCCTGGCACTGCGCTCCGCCTCGGAAACAGCCCAGGCCGCGGGTGCCGCGCGTGAGGCGTTGGCCGCGGAGGCGATCGGTTCCTACAGCCGGGCAGCCATCGCCGAGGAGTTGGCCGAACTCAGCGGGCCGGACGCCGGAGCCGTCCTGGAAGCCAGACGCGTAGCCTGGCGCAGCCGCCCCAGCGAGACCCGCCTGCTGGTGCTGCACCATGCCGCCGCGCAGCTCGGCGATCCGTCACGGGTCATGGCCGAAGAGCTGGCTTACGCCGATTCCAACCCGCAGTCCGAGCCGTTGGGACGATCGTTCTTCAGCTGCCTGTTGCTGCTCTCCGGCGAGCTTCAGCGCGCCACGCGGCTGTTGTCGCTGCCGCCCGCCGAACGCGAGAACGAAGTCTCCGGTTCAGTTCTCGTGCCCTACCTGCTGGTTTCCGCCTCCAACGCGTTTGCTGGCGGCCAGGAGGCGATCGACTGGGCACACAACTACCTGGAAAAAGTTGATCGGGGCATCATGATGCTCCGGCGGATCGGGGAACCGGGCCAGGAAGGGTTCCCGACGCTCTCCGAACTGTTCGCGGAACGGATTCGCGCCGAAGCGGCGGACCCCGCGGCTTTGGAGTCCCGGCTCGAGGCAGCGCTGGGTCAGCTCGGCCGGGACGTCGATGCAATCGTGTCGGACAAGCGCCGCGGTGAATACCAAAAAGCTGCCGAATGGCTGGCCGACGGTGCATTGGCGCTGTCGCTGGCCCGCGGGGGCGAAGCCGGTGTGCACTGGTTCCGGGACTGGTCCACCCGCTACCCGCGGCATGTTGCATTCCGCAGGGAGCTGGAGCGGGCTTGGCCCGGCGCGGCACCGACGAACTAAAATTTCTTGGTTTCGGCCCGGCCAGCGGCCTCCGGGTGCGATCATCCGGGAGCCGTGCAAGTACAACGAGGCCGTCTCTCGCTCCAGGGCAAGCCGCAACGCGTGGAGGTGCAGCACTTCAGTTTCAGAAGCCGGAGAACACCTTGTACGTGTAGTCGCTGCCCCGGCGAAGCGCCTCGACGTAGATCCGCTCGTCGTTCCCACGCATCCCTATGAGCTCGCCGTTGTCCAGAACATAGGGGTAGCCCGGGATGCCGCGCTCATGCCACGGGGCCAGAGACTCGCCTGCTTCGAAGAGCGACGGGGGTGACATCCGCGGTCAGGTAAGTCTCCAGAGCCGCTGCGCTGATGGCCTTGAATAGCGGGGTGTAGCCCCGCCGCCTTGCCCGCCGCGACTGCACGGGGGGCCAAGCACGTTTACGGGATGAATGGAGAAGGTAGCATGGTGGGTGGCCGCCTTGAAGAAAAAATAGTTTTGCTCACGGGCATCGGATCCGGCATGGGCCGGGCGACCGCCCGGCTGTTCGCTTCCGAAGGCGCCACCGTCGTGGGCTGCGACCTCGATGCAGCGGGAGCCGCGGAGACCGTGAGGTTCTTCGAGGCCGAGGGCGGCTCGATCGAGTCAAGCGCGCCAGTGGATCTGGGCACCCGCGAAGAGATCGACCGCTGAATCGCCGACGTGATCCAGAGCGACGGCCGCATCGACGTGCGCTACAACAACGCTAGTAAGCCCAAATTCGCCCCGTTCGCCCAGATGGGCGGCGAGGATTACCGGTTCACCATGCAGAACGAGCTGGACCTGGTCTGTCATGCCTGCCAAGCGCCCTGGCCGCAACTGGCCAAGATCGGCGGTGCCATCGTGAACATCGGCTCCTTTACGGGAATCCAGGGCGCACGAGCGCTGCCGCAAGCCGCGCATGCGGCAGCGAAAGGTGTTGTCATTGCCCTGACCCGGCAGCTGACCGCCGAGGGCGTGGCCGTGGGAGTGCGCGTCAATTGTGCGAGCCCCGTGGTCATGGCGATCCCTCCCGTACTAGTGATGTTCGAGCAGTGCGGCGAGAACGCACCTGTCGCGCCGGTCCTCAAGCGCACGATCGACGGCAAGCCCGGGGATCCGCTGGCCGTCACGTACGCCGGCCTCCATCGGGCCTCCGACGAAACCAAATGGGTCACCGGATCCCACCATGTCGCCGACGACGGGGCCCACGCGGTGATGTAGCGCCTGGGGCCATATGCATTCGTCCCTCGCGCACGCGAATGCAATGCGCATTGACCCCTGATTTCGCATCTTGGGTTGGAGGCCATTTCGTTTGGAAGTGCTGGAAGAATTGCTCAGCCTTCGCAAAGACACAACCAGAGCGCTCGGGGTTGATTCGCGTATGACCACCGTCGGGATCGATACCGGCACGAACCACGGAGAAACCTGGACAGCCAGTGGTGAGCCCGCGCGAGCAGTTCCGCTGGCCCTTCGCCGCCGAGGAAAAGAGCACCGGTGCGCGACCCAGCCCACAGCCCTGAGGCAAAGTCGGATGCGTTCTAAAAGACGCTTGGCAAGGTTACTTGTGGCAAGTAACCTTGTATATGCGGAGTTTGAGCCGATTATCCTCGACAGTGCTCGCCGGCATGGTGTCTCGGATGGTGCAATGCTCCACGCGCGCCGTTTCCCTGTCCGGCATTTCGTTCAAAATGACTCGATGACCATGTTCATCGGGCCCGATGAGACGGGCACCCTTGTCGAGGTAGGGGTGGTGGAATGGCATGGTGTCACCGCCATCGCCCATGCCATGCGTCCGGCCCGATCCAAATATTTGAGGTGATTCATCATGACTCGACGTTCCATCGAAGAAATCAAGGCCCGCGCCGAAGAGCTCGCCAACGCTTTCGAAAACTATGATCCGAAATCTGGTGACCAGGACGCTCCGGTGCCACCGGCGTTGGCCGTCAAGCTCGCCGCCTGGCGGCGCGACACCGCCGAACATGAACTCGCCGAGGCCGTGCGTGCTGCACGTGAACAGCGGATGTCGTGGCGCGAAGTCGGTAAAGCGATCGGCACCAGCGGCGAGGCCGCACGCCAACGCTACAGCGCCAGCGCATAATCCGTCCGCAACGCAGGCATGGCAACCGCTCGTTCGCCATTGCATCGGAGCGAATGCGCGGAACCAGAATTCGACGAGACCGCGCCCATTGAAGAGCAGTACTAAAGTCGAGCGCGCTCCTTGAAGCAGCTTTACTCGTCAGCGGCCCAGTGCTGCATGGGATCGGCGATGTCGCCCAATTGGGTCGTGGCAAAGTCGCGCAGCGCGCGGATCTTGGCGTTGCCGAGCGACCCGGACTGGAAAACGAGCTGGACGGCATTCTCCGGCAGCTCGTCTGCGATGCGTTTGTAGACCAATTTGTGCCCGTCGTAGGTCTTGTCCCCGCTGGGCCTGCCCATGATCACGGTGTACCCCAGGCCGCGGCCCACCACCGAGCGGATCGTCTCGACGTTGCGCAAGCGCCACCGGACATTTGGAGTGAAGCCCGCAGCCTCCGTCATGGCCATGATCAAATCCGGTGCCGGCTTGAGTCCCAGCAGCACTGCCGGCTCGTCCCCGAGCTCGGCAAAGTAGACCTCCTCGCGATCGGCCAGCCGGTGGTTGGCCGGAAGCACCAGCTGCAGGCGCACTGCCGCGACCAATGCGCGTTCCAGGTCGGTGTCCACGTGCAACTGGTACATGAAGGCGGCATCCAGTTCTCCTTGCTGCAGCCGGCGCTGGAGCTCGTCGGAGGAGGCCTCGGACACCAGGACCTCGACCTGCGGGTGATGCTCCGCGAAGTACTCAAGCACCGGCGGCACCAGCCACGGGGACAGGGTGTCAAAGCAGCCAATCGTCAAGGTGCCGACGAGCTCACCCCGGATGGCGCCGGCCGAGGCCTCGAGCGCCTGGGCGGAGGCAAGCACCTGCCTTGCATTCTCGACCAGTTCGCGCCCGGCCACGGTGAGTGCGGCACCCTTGGCCCGCCGGCGAACCAGCAGCTGCACCCCGAGCGTTTTTTCCAGCGTGCTTAGGGCCACCGATAGCGAGCCTGCCGTCATGTGCAGGCGTTGCGCGGCAGCGGCCAAGGTGCCTTCTTCCGCCACGACAAGGAAGATTTCCAGCTGGCGCAGGGTCACGGCAAGCAAAGTTGACTCCTTCAAACAAGATCAATCATTAGTTTCGATTTTCACAGTATATGTTCTGGGTCATAGTTGACTCCAAGACCTTCCCCTTTCAGGAGCATTCATGGACCTCTCTCCCCGAGTCATCACCCTTGGCACCGCCGGCGGCCCCCGCTGGTGGGGCGCCCGTTCTGCCGGCAGGCGGCGCAACGGCATTGCCACCGCTGTCGTCGTCGGCACGGCCGTCTACCTTGTCGACTGCGGCCGCGGGGCCAGCGGCCAGTTCGCCGAGGCCGGGCTGGACCCGAACCAGTTGCGCGGGATCTTCCTGACCCACCTTCACTCGGACCACACCGTGGACATGGCCGGCATGCTGCTCTTCGGCTGGATGATGACCGGCCAGCGCCAGGGCGCCCCGGTGCGCATCGTGGGCCCGGGCGACCGCGGCATGCTTCCCCCGGTGAACCAGCACGCGGAAGGCGACGTCAAACCGCTCTTCGCCGACACCCCGACCGCCGGCACCAAGGACATGGTCGAGCATCTCTTCCGTGCCTATTCGGCGGATTTGACCGACCGCATGCTCGACTCGCTGCGCCCCTCGCCGTACACGGTGTTCGAGGCCTGCGACATCGCGATCCCCGCGGAGACCGGCTACCATCCGAACGAGAATGCCACCCCCGAGGGCATGGAACCGTTCACGATCTACACGGACGAACTGGTCACCGTCACTGCCACACTCGTGGCCCATCCCCCGGTGGCCCCGGCGTTCGCCTTCCGCTTCGACACCGCCGAAGGCTCGGTCACCATCTCCGGGGACACCGCCCCCTGCGCCAACCTCGTGCGCTTGGCGCGGGACACCGACCTGCTCCTGCACGAGGCCATCGACATGGACTGGGCCGCCAACTCCTACGCGGACGTCGACGAGGCAACCCGCGCCGCGACCATCGAACACCACCGCAAGTCGCACACCACCCCACGGCAGGCCGGCGAGCTGGCCACCGCCGCGGGGGCCCGGGCGCTGGCCCTGCACCACCTGGTGCCGGGCAACGCCGAACCCGCCGTCTGGCGGTCCGCCGAGGAGACCTTCGCCGGACCGGTGTTTGTCCCGGACGACCTCGAGACGATCAGTTTTGCCCGCCCGCGCAACGAAGCGCTTGCGGTCGCCACCAGCACACAGAAGGACTAGGAACCATGTCACACGACACCACCACGGCCCCGGCCGTTGCCGAGACGTCGCTGAACACGCCGCACATGCGGCGGATCCTTGCCTCCAGCTTCGTGGGCAGCGCGGTCGAGTACTACGATTTCCTGCTCTATGCGACGGCCGCCGCAGTGGTCTTCAACAAGGTCTTCTTCGTCAACCTTGACGCAGGCTGGGCCACCTTCGCTTCCTTCGGCACCCTGGCCGCCGGCTACGCAGCACGCCCGATCGGCGGGGCCATCTTCGGGCACTACGGCGACCGCCTGGGCCGCAAGAAGATGCTGATCCTCTCCATGGTGATGATGGGCGTGGCCACCACCGCGATGGGCCTGCTGCCCACCGCCGCCACCATCGGCGTGCTGGCACCGGTCCTGCTGATCACCCTGCGCGTCATCCAGGGCATCGCCGTGGGCGGTGAATGGGGCGGCGCGATGCTGATAGCGCTGGAGCAGGCGCCCAAGGGCAAGCGCGGCTTCGCCGCAAGCTTCGCCAACATGGGCGCCCCTGCCGGTGCCGCGTTGGCGACGTTGGCCATGTCCGCCGCGACCTTGCTGCCCGACGAGCAGTTCCTGTCCTGGGGCTGGCGTATCCCGTTCCTGCTCAGCGCCGCCTTGGTTGCCTTGGCCCTGGTCATTCGCCTCAAGGTCTCCGAAAGCCCGCTCTTCCAGAACCTGGAGCAGGAAGCCGACCGTCGACGCATGCCGATCCTCGAGGTGTTCACCCGCCACCCAAGGCAGCTGACCCTGGGCATCCTGGCCGGTGTCGCACAGTTCACGATGGCCGGCATGGTCACCGTCTGGGCGGTCAGCGAGGCCGTCGCCAACGGCGCCGACAAGACCGGTGTGCTCAACGCCAAGGCCATTGCCGCAGCGGCAATGCTGATCGCCACGATCGTCAGCGCCCGGCTCTGTGACAGGTTTGGGCGCAAGAAGATCCTGCTGATCGGCATCGTTGCGGGCATGGCGGCGGTCTTCCCGATCCTGAACCTGGTGGAGACCGGCACCGTGACAGGGTACGCGACGGCGGTGATCATGGGCCAGGCGATCCAGGGATTCATGTTCGGCCCGCTGGCCGCCTTCATTGCGGAGATGTTCCCGACCCGCGTTCGCTACACCGGCTCCTCCATTGCCTACCAGGCGTCCTCGACCATCGGTGCCGGGTTCACCCCGATGATTGCCGCGGGCATCATGGCGGCCACCGCGGGCGCGGTGGTCCTCGGAGCAGGCTGGATCTCGGTCCTCGCCATCTGCGCGATTGCCGTGATGCTCGCACCCGAGGGTCGCAAGCGCGAGCTGTCAGCCATCTAACCAACACGCGAATTTCCGCACATGACGTCTAACGGCGGGGGTGGATGAACCGGTCGTAGTTCATCCACCCCCGCCGCGTTGGCCATGACAAGGAATCGCTCCGGAGCTTCGCCCGGCGCCGAGCCTACAGCTCGATGCCGAGGGTCTCTCGCAGGGTCAGCACCGTGCTCGCGCCGACCAGCAGCAGCACGATGGTGTAGATCCCGAAGTAGATGTGCCCGGCATCCCCGAACCGCAGCGCCATCCCGGCCTGCAGGTAGGCAGCGGTGCCACCGAAAGCGGCAACGGATACGGCGTACGGGATGGCAATCCCGATGGTGCGCACCGATGCCGGGAAAAGCTCGGGGTAGACGGCAGGGACAATCAACGTGGTCGCACCGATGACCACGAGCATCATGGCTATGGCCACGCCCAGTTGCCAGACCGAGTCCTTGACGAACCAGGTCGCGGGGAAGAAGCACGCCGCCGAGCCCAATGCACCGATCAACAGCACCGGCTAGCCGCCGATGCGGTCCGAGAGCTTGCCCCACGTTGGCCAGCACCCCTGCCCACAGCGCCCTACTCGGGTCCATGCCCAGCACGTTGATGGCATAGGCCGGGGTGGAGACCTCCCACACCCAATAGACCACGGTGGCTCCCACCGTCAGGCCCATGATCTGCAATGCCGGACGCCAGTTCCGGGCGATGTCAACGAGGAAGCTCGGCTTTGCGGGAGCCTGCCCGGCTCTGGCCGCCACGAAGTGTGGGAACCCCTGCTGTGGCCCGGTGGTGCGGTACCGGCTGGGCCGACCCATCGCCGAGATAGAAGCGCATGAGGTCATACGCCGTAGCGTGGGGGTGAAGTTGTTGGCTTGCACCGTGCCGGGGTGTCCTGGGCGCGCAGCGCCCCTATGCGGCGGTCAGTGATGCACCTAGTAGATAAGGGGTCTCCACTCCCCCTGCCGGTAGCGCAATCGCCAATAATCGCGCCTACGTCAGCACGAGCGTTCTGAAGGTCACCACCAGTTCGCCAAGCTCCGAATGTTTGCTGAAGTCGATTGCCTTCGCCCTACGGATGGTCACCCCGCGCGGGACTTGGCCGGATCCTGCCCCGTAGGCCTCCTCAAGACCGGCTCCTCTCCCCTGCTTCGCGCACTGGAAAACTCCCGCCGACGGTAGGCCGGGCAGAGTTCGCACTTTGCTTGCTGACATGTACAACCGACCGGCAGAAGTCATGGAGGACCCGGAAACGGCAATGCAGCAGCCCGTCCAGCATCTGTTGGCATCCAAGAAAAATTGGGGCCGTGGTCTCGAGTGCCTTGGGTGAGTAATCTGTGTGTCCTCATGTCTGCCTCCTCCCAAGGAAGAAATGACAGACCAGGACTCAGTTGGCCTTCCCCGAAGTCGTACCTTGCGCTTGCCCAGATTGCTGCCGTAGTCCGATCAGCTGGGGCGAACTTTTTCAACGCTGACTTATCCACTTCGGCGACGCAGGTGGCTCTGAGCTCGTCGTCTAACCCGACAACCAACAACTTCCAATAATTGTCGGCCAGTCCCGTTTCGAACTCATGGCGGCTAAGGAAGAAGGAAAGACGACCTCTGCGAGTGGTAGATTTCACTTCGAAATGCCATTCGCAGTCCTGGATTGAGGCTGAAACGTCGTATCCGAATCCGTCGTCCCTTGCGGCCACATGATGGATTGCGCCCGGCCACTTGGCCTCGAGGAGCATGCATAAGGCAATTTCTCCGGCATTTCCTATCTGTGCACGACGCGCCAAATCAATTTTTCCGCTAATTCTGCGTACGACGCGAAAGCCTGAGCTGGGAGGGAGCCCCAGCAGTTCCTGCCACCTATTTATGTCCTGGGGCAGGTCATCGCTGCTGTGAACCAGCACGTCCGAATTTTCCAGCCAAGGGGGGTTAGAGGCCTCCAAGAGACTGGCCAAAAGGCATTCTTTCCTGCCCTGTGAAGTCATTTTCTGTAGCGTGTCGGACCGGCCCAAGGTGTTAACTGTCAGGTCCGTCCATCGCAGCGAGTGCAGCCAATCGAGGGCAGTGGAGTATTGCGTTGGAGTCAGATCCGCGTATCGGGAGTTGGATCGAATAACCATCGAGGCCTGAGATTCAGTGGAACGCCCTAGCAAGTCAAGCCATCTGGCTGCGGCGATGAGTACTCCTTCAGCGGGGATCATCGATTCAAGTAGGTGGAGAGGGCAGCAAGGTCGGACAGGTCCATTCCGATAGATTCGTCGATTTCTTCTTCGAGGTCCCCGAGAACACGCACGTTGGGATCGTCGAGAATGCCGCCCATGAATTCCAGTTTCCGGGCAAGCCGATCTTCGACTAGCTCATCGATAGTCCCTGAGGCTGACAAGATGGTGATCTTCGTAATCGTTGACGGAGCAAGACCGAGCCGATGGATGCGATCCAGGCTTTGGAGGAACCGGCCGGCGGAAAAATCACGGTCTACGTAAACGGCGTCATGACACTCATGATGGAGACTGACACCTTCGCCCAGTGTTGCGGGGTTGGACAGCAGGACAGCGCAGGTGGGATCCTCCCGGAAGCGTTTGAGTTCTGCTTCCCGGTCGATGGTTCCTCCATGGATCAAGGCGGGGTTGAAGTCCACGAGTATCCTCTCTAGCGACTTCAGGTTTCGCACGAAAGTCGACCAAATGAGAGTTTTTCTTCCTGTGGCAGCATTCTTTTCCACTATGCTGCGTACTTCCTGGTATTTAGGGTTGAGCTCATAGAGTGGCAGGTCCCGAAGAAGTTCCATGGCGGAAGTGTTCTCGGGGACCTGATAGGGCGGCACACGGTATGGCAAAGCTTCGTGTTTGTCCGAGCCAACGGCAAGAAGTGCGGGCGAAGTGGCAGCCATCAACAGATACAGCAGGATTCTTCCCAGAGCGGCCATGTCACCGGCCTCGGATGCTGAAGCAAGTCTTCCTTGGCCGAGAAGTGCATCGTATATTTCCCGGTGCAGCGGCGGAAGTTCGACCCGGCGGATGGATACCTCAACTGGGGGCAAATTCAATTCGGACTTCGTTGTCCGGGTAAAAAGTGGCTTGAGGGCCTGGCTCGCAATCGAAAGATCGTCGTAGGCTACCGCCCGCTGAACAGTTGCTCGCCCTTGCCCTGGCCACACAAATGAGAAGAGGCTTTCTAGGTCCTTTGCCCCGTTGGGAGCTGGTGTACCGGTCAAGATGAGACGATTCGTCGCGTAGGGGCCAAGAGTAAGGCACGCGCTCCCCCAGGCTCCCGAACTCCCAAGTTTCATCCGGTGGGCTTCGTCAAGGACCAAGAGGGTTGAAGCAGCTTTCATCCACGAAATAAGCGGCGGAATTGAATTGGAAAGACGCTCGTAGTTGACCAAGAGAATGTCGACCTCCGGAGGAGGACCCCCGGTCCACACATGGGTAGTTATCCGGGTACCACTAAAGCAGACCCCGGCTTCATATACCCAGCTTTCGAATGCAGATTTAGGGCTCACCACGAGCATGCGATCGATCGATCCACTCCCACGACGGGTCGCGTAGACCGCCATGGTCGCCCGGGTCTTTCCTGCGCCTGGAACACTGAAGTTTGCGCCGTGA
The DNA here is from genome assembly GCA_024207135.1 of Arthrobacter sp. C2. Classification (GTDB taxonomy): domain Bacteria; phylum Actinomycetota; class Actinomycetes; order Actinomycetales; family Micrococcaceae; genus Paeniglutamicibacter. Next base: position 2,672,584 of record CP042428.1, read on the forward strand.
TTGAGCGCCATAAGCTTAGAGAGATCACGGGTTTGGTGCTCCGTAAGCGGAGCAATCCAGTTGGATGGCAGGGTGGGAACCGACAGCGGACCGGACTCTTCGGTTCTAAGACGCGCTTCTACCACAGTGGAGTCCTGGACGTTTCCTTCGACGAGCCTGAGGAGAGTGCCGTCCCAGCGGACATCAACATCTTCTTGAGGCCATCTCGCTAGTTCACGGAGATTGACGAGGAAGTCATCGATTTCAACGCTGACTGATGTTTTGTGCAAGCTCAAACTTGTCGAAAAGTGCGTGGTCAGCATCCGAAGATGCGGCGCGTTTTTTTCATCGCACGAAAGATCAATTCGCCCTGCCGTGAGAGAAAACCGGAGGTCGAGCACTCTAGTTTTCCGCCCCTATCTCGACTCGGGTTATCGCTTGAAGCCACCGAACGCCGTCTGTCACTTCGCTGGAGCCTCGGCTGACAATCTGTGCAAGCTTGTGCAGATTCTCTCGGATTGCTCCTATGCCGTCTTCCAGGTCTGACATGCTGAAGTTGCCTGTAGCTTTAGCAACCCCGACAGCTTCCAGGGCCAGCTCCAAAGCATCGTTTGCATCGGACAGCCGGTCAGCTGCTGCTAGTTTCCTCTTCAGTACCCTGCCCTGACGGCCGGCTAGATCCAACCCATCGTCAAGGGCAGTCTGTGTGGTTGTAAGTAATTGCTGTGCTGCCGCCCGCTCCATGATGGATACATCGGCGTGGGGCTGAGTTGCTGCCCTCGCTTGGAGCACGGCGGTGGTTGAGGCTTTCAATGCTTCGACCATCGCGCTCGGGCCTGGCGCCGTCAATTGCGTGCCCGGAATGCGCACGGTGCTTCCCTGGGTCGAGGACAGCTCCGGCATAAGCGGCTTAGCGTATTTTCCGAGAAAATCAGACTCGATCAACCGGAGATCGGTCTTGGATTTATTGAGTGCTATGGCCAACAGGCGCTGTTCTCTCAGCGCTTCCGCTTCATCCGGTGCCTTTACCTTGAGGGCGGAATAGGACCGGTAGAGTTCCTCGAGTTTCCCCTGCTGTTCTTCAAAATCCACTAAACGCAGGGAAACGGGCAGGCCGTCCGATGCCACGATCCGGCTCCTGTCGATGGCTTCGCGGACGAGGCTCAAGATCCATAGATGGCGTTCAAGAGTTGCCGCCTTGATTCGGAAGTCAGTCGTGATCTCATGGGCAGGTCGTCCCTGTTGGATCCTTTCCTCAATGGCCAGTAGGAAGTTCATGAACGAGTAGTCGCGCTTGTGGTCTTTTCTCAATTGCAGAGCAAGCTCTATGGAACGAAGATCATCCAGGCCTGCATCCGGAGGAAGGACTCCGACGCGGATGTGCTCCTGCTTCAGCTCCGAAAGCGCCGCCCGGCGTGTGTTGCCGTTGATCAGGACACCGTTACGCGTTATGAGGCCCGGGTCGCTTTGACCGTGGACCTTCAGGTCCTCTTTAAGTACCTCAAAGGCGGGATCTACGGACTCCGGGTTTGTGGGATCACCTTTGAGCAGTTGATGGAGGTACGCCTGGCCAAGATCGCCATACGGATCGTTGTCCAGGTCTTGGTCCTTGACGCTGTCGATACTCCGCTGGGCACGAATACGATGAGTTGCGGGGTTGTAGTACAAAATTTCCACCGGCATGGAAATGACTGGCAAGTGCGTCGAGCTTCCGCGCCATTCAATCGAGACAGTCTCATGGACTCCCTCTGTGGACCGGTTCGCAGCTAAACGCTCCTCGATAATGGCTTTGTTGTCCTGCGCACGCCTTGGCACGTTGCTCACAGTCATCCCCCTTAAAGTAAAGTTCCCAATTTCATCCTAATGTGTTGCCCCCGGTCAATCTTCAGGGGACACCCAAACCGCCAGACATGTCTGCATTGTCCATAAGGCATAAATCAATCATGATTGACGTCATGAACCTTCCCGACTGGAGAACAAGCAACGCTGGGACACGCGTCCGGGCTGCCCTATGGCTGGCATCAGAGATTGGCGAGGGGGGCGTCTTTACGAAAGCCCGGCTCCGGGAAGCGTTTCCGGGAGTCGAACAGATTGATCGCCGTATGCGGGATCTAAGAAAGGACGACTGGATCATTGCAACGTACGCGCAAGAACGCTCACTGGCCGTGGACGAGCTCCGGCTGGTCAAGATCGGTGGCCCTGTCTGGGAAGTCGGGTATAAATCCACAACAACCCGAACCGCCAGCAACCGTGAGCGCCGGGAGACTCTTGCCAGGGACAACTTTGCTTGTGTCTTCTGCGGCATAGGCGCCGGAGAATCCTACAGTGACGATCCGGCTCGTTCGGGACAGTTGAGCGTTACCTGGTGCGGGTCGGCTGGGCCAGCAGGACGTTATGTGACTTCTTGCAAACTGTGCCGCAATCCGCTTGACGGAGCCGACTCAGGTAATGACGCTTTTGAGGCCGCCGCACGGCTCGACCCTGCTGAAACTCAGGTGCTAGCCCAGTGGATAGCCGTCGGCTACAGGACGCCGCAAAAACTCGATAAGACCTGGACTCTTGTGAGGCTGCTTTCGAAGGCGCAGCGCGACGATCTACTACATCGACTTAAAACGATCACCTAAATAGGATCCAAGGCGCGTCAGGCGACCAAACCATCACAGATGACATGAGATGATGGGCCGCATGGTTGCAACCTCCCCCGCCCTCAACGTGCCCGAAATCTGCGCCGGAGCGGGAGGTCAATCCGTCGGCATGGAAAAGGCAGGATATCGGACACTCCCTCGCGGCGGATCTCGATATTGATGCAGCCGCGACCCTTCGCCTGAACCGTCCTGATTGGAATGTGCATCAGGGCGACGTCCGGGAAATCAGTGGACGGGGTTACAAAGGCATTGATCTCTAGGCCGGTGGAATTCCCTGCCCGCCTTTCAGCATTGCCGGCAAGCAGCTGGGCGCTGATGACGAACGCGACCTTTTCCCCGCAGCGCTCCGCCTTGTCCGCGAACCGTCACTTACAGCCGTACTACTCGAAAACGCAAGGGGCTTGGCCTCGGCTCGGTTCACTCCGGACCGCCAGTTAATCTTGGAGGCCCTCGACAAGCCGGGTTACGACTCTGACTGGCAGCTGTTTAACTCAAGCGAGCTTGGGGTCCCCCAGTTGCGTCCCCGGGGCCCAGGGCACTCCCCCGACGGTGGGCGGCGTCCTGTGGCCGTTGATGAAAAGCGGAGGCTGGCCACGCGCAGAGGCATGGGCAGCGAGAGCCAACTACATTGCTCCAACAGTTGTAGGAGGCTCGAAAAAACACGGCGGCGCCGACCTCGGTCCCACCCGTGCGAAGGCCGCGTGGCTGCAGCTCGGGGCCGACGGCAAGGGAATCGCAAATGAAGTGCCTGCCCCTGACACAGCCCTCAACCATGTACCGCGACTGACGAACGAAATGGTAGCGCGCGTCTAGGGGTTTCCCCAGAGTGGCAGTTCGCAGGTCGCAAAACCTCCGTTTACCGCCAGACCGACAACGCCTTTCCCCCGCTTGTCGCATGCGCGATCGGAAGTTTCATTGCGCATGCCCTCGGCGTAAAGAGCCACTCGAACAACATGGAAATCGATTTGGTCGACAGGTATTTTCAAGCCGTTAGCTAAATTTCATTTTCCTTTCGGATCTCGCCAGCCTTGACTGATATTCCTAACGACCGCGCCGCAACAAGTCGTTTTCGACAGCGAGTATCCATTCCCTGTCTCCGACTCGGATCTCAACCAAGGCCTTTCCCTTTGAATCAGTGCCTCGCTCTTCAGCCTCAAAGTAAGGCCAGCCATCTCTGGCCTGCGCAACGGCGTCCCGCGTTTTAACCACATGGCACCATCCCAATGGCTGGATCTGCTCGGCACCCTGCACGTTTCAAAATTCTTTTCCATCCCTCAACATTGCTGCGGCCTTAAAGCCACGGGCTGTTCTTGCGCCCAATGCTCACTAGCGGCCGCATTTGAACAACCGACGTTCAATTCGTTGTCGTCAAACCAAAGGGGTGAGTTGGCGACGGGTGGGACGATCAGCCTCGTTCTATACGGTGATTTGGCATCCCAGAGGATCGTCTACGTTTGAACTTTCTCGAGCGTTGATCGCACGCTTTCAAGGGTATCTCCGTGGGGGTGCATCCAATCAGGGGCGGCACCAGGGCGCACCTCCAACCAGGCCGTTTCATTAGCGCCAGAGCCCGTATGCTGCCCCATACGGCCGATGACATGCTCTTTGATGACACTTTTCGGCAGCAACCATGCGTGTATTTTGAAAGGTGAGATTCCCAGGCAGAGACAATATGCATAGTCCTGGTCGCGAATTTGCTGGAACTTATAGAAGCCCACGTCCCAAAGGGTGGACATCTTTATTTGGATTAGATGTCCATTGATCCAACGATCCCCTTGTCCATCTGGAGCTCCCTCTACAAAAAGTCCAACAGCACGCGCCCATTCAGTTATCAAGGTCTTCCCAACCCGACCCTTGGTGGCCGAAGGAACTCCTCGAATCCATTCGAAAGAACTCCCCGTCCATGCGTCGTTCCGCACGATCTCCCCAAGAAGCTTTTCGGAGGCGGAGGTCATGATCTTATAGTCACTTAAAGTCATTACGCTAGCCCCCGTTTGGATGGACTAGCGGCATAAATCCGAACCTCCTCCTCCATGTCGGCAGAGCTTCTCAGATGGGGACTGAGTCGCGCCTTGATGGTGACTAACGACTCAGGATTTTGATCGATCATTACAAATTTCCTTCCGAGGTCATGCGCCACCGCTCCCGTAGTTCCACTTCCTGCAAAAAAATCGAGAACCCAATCGCCTGGCTCGCTACTAGCTTGAATAATCCGCCGAAGGATGCCTTCCGGTTTTTGGGTAGGATACCCTGTTTTTTCCTTCCCCATTGTCGACACAATAGTGTGCCACCAGACATCGCTGGGAAGAACATCTGTGGCTGACGGCCTAAGACTCAGGCCCGGAGTCTTATACGGTTCTCCATCAACGTCCCGTGTGTTGAAAATGTAGTTCTCTGAGTTCTTCACATAGACCAATATATTGTCATGCTTTGTTGGCCATTTCGTTCGGGCTCTTGCGCCATAATCGTACGCCCAAATAATTTCATTCAAAAAGCAGTTACTTCCGAATATCGAATCCAAATAGACCTTGGCGTAATGCACTTCACGGTAATCAAGGTGCAAATACAAGGTCCCGTCGTCGGTCAACAGCCGCCAGGCTTCCATCAAACGTGGCTTCAGGAAAGCCCAATAGTCATCAAAAGTATCGTCGTAGGCTAACTTCGCGCCCTTGACCGTTTCGTACCTCTCGCCCTTGAAACCTAACCTGTTACCAGTAGCAGATCGCATCGTTTTCAACGAGTGCCGAACTTGAGTTTTTCCGGTGTTAAATGGCGGGTCAATGTAGATCAGTCGGAAAGTTTCATCCGGCAAAGAACGAAGTACGCCCAAATTGTCACCTTCAACAACCAGGCTCGGTCCGGAGTGACTCCAGCTCAGAGTCGTTTGATTTTCACGTGCTGTCGCATCAATCATGATGACGACCCTACTTCCTACCGGTCCATAGCTACGACAACGACAGTCCCAACCGCCCCCCCCTATCTTGGCGGCCGTTCCATTCTCGAAAACGAACGATTAATGAGACCGGTTGACCCCTCTCGCGGGGTCTTTAGGAGTTCGCGGCACGACTGTAGACTTCAACGTCTAGTGGCGGCATTCTCAGCCTGAGCTCCCCCGGTGACTAACTGTCAGTGCTGCATGGCACTGTGGGAGGCGCACCACACAAGGTCCCGGTAACTGCCCCGTAATGAGAAGATAGACGACATGAACACCACCAACTCCCTTTCCGTACTTGAAATCTGCGCTGGTGCAGGTGGCCAGTCAGTTGGCCTGGAAAAGGCCGGCTTCGGCCATGCTTTGGCAGTCGAGATCGACAAGGACGCGGCGGCAACGCTGAAGCTCAACCGTGAGGCATGGAACGTCCACCATGGGGACGTTCGGGAGATCAACGGCAAGGACTACAAGGGTGTGGATTTGCTCGCCGGCGGTGTGCCGTGTCCTCCATTCAGCGTTGCGGGAAAGCAGCTTGGTGCTGACGATGAGCGTGACTTGTTCCCGGAAGCATTGAGGCTCGTCAAAGAAGCCAATCCGTCGGCGGTCATGCTTGAAAACGTTAAGGGGCTAGCTTCGGCTAGGTTTGCGACCTACCGACAGTCGATTCTGGATGAACTCAAAGAGCTTGGGTACCATGCGGATTGGCAGCTGTTTTATTCGAGTGAGTTTGGCGTGGCCCAGCTGCGCCCCCGTTTTATCCTGGTGGCTGTCAAAACCCGCTTTCAGAAGAAGTTTGCTTGGCCCGCGCCGCAAGGTACTCCGCCGACGGTCGGTGAAGTTTTGCTGCCATACATGGCTAGTGGTGGCTGGGCCGGGGCGGAAGCATGGGCGGCCAAGGCTAACAGTGTTGCCCCGACCGTCGTGGGCGGTTCCAAGAAGCACGGCGGAGCCGATCTCGGCCCGACTCGCGCCAAGGCCGGATGGCTGCAGCTCGGCGTCGATGGCAAGGGAGTTGCTAACGAGGTTCCAGGGCCGGATACTCCTTTCGACCACATTCCGCGTCTGACCAACCAGATGGTCGCCCGAATCCAGGGCTTCCCTCCGGAGTGGCAGTTCTCCGGACTGAAGACATCCGTATACCGTCAGATCGGCAACGCGTTCCCGCCGCCGGTTGCTACAGCTATCGGGACATCGATCGCAACCGCGCTGGGCGTCAAAGCGGCGGCTAAGAAATACGATTCGGCGGATGTAGTACGCCATCTTCGTGCCGTGAGCTAGGGCTGCTAAACGAAACTCGCTCCCGTTCGTGTTTGCGTGGGCAAGCCTCAGCGCTGAACGTGGAGGTGAGCAGATCTCAACCATTCGGGTAGGCGTATCGCAGCACGACGCATCCATCTAACCTCTCACGACTCATTCGGCAGAATTGATGCAGCGACTCCCTGGCGCATAGCGGTCGTGACACGCGATCTGACATCGACATGCAGAAGTGTCGAGGTGCGAGAGCACGGTTGCATTCTGTAGTCTCAGACGGTGAATCAGTCATTTGAAGTCTTCGTTCCCAAACCAGACCCCGCTCTTGATGAGGTCGCCGCTGAGCTGAAACGGCTCGACCCTGAAGGTGTACGTTGGGCAGCCGTAATTCGGCACACGTATGACATGATTTATAACGGCCAGGAATCGGGGCGTTATCGCTGGGATCAGTTAATGAAGACTGAAAAGACTCATTTCGGGACTGTCCTGGAAATTAATGCCCAAAGAGAATTTGAGTTTGAAGATGGGGATAAAACCGATTACAGGATTGCTGGCCATCAAGTTGATGCGAAGTGGAGTCAAGACTGGGGTAAGTGGATGCTCCCCCCGGAGGTTTTCGGTGAGCTAGCGTTGGTTGTAACAGCTAGCGATGAGAAATCTGTCTGGTCCCTTGGGCTCATCCGCATAACGGCAGATGTCCGCCATGAAAAAGACAATCGCGATAAGAAGAGTCGGCTCAACAAGTTTGGGCGTGATAACGTCGCTTGGGTCTGGATGGATGCGCCACTTCGTCCAAACGTCCTTTTACAGCTTCCAGAAAGCATCGTTGAAGACATTCTGGACCATCCGCACGGCACCCAGCGGACTCACCGCCTCTTCAGAGCGACCGCGGACATGATCGTTCACCGCAACATCGTTGCCACCGTAGGTCATCAGTTAGACCCGCAAAAGAGAGTGCGCTACAATGGAGGGTCCAGATCTGCCTTGCAGCCTGAAGGCATCATCATCCTCAGCGGGCTTTATCATCGGCAATTGGCCGAGGATCTTGGCATTGCGGTTCCCCTCCAAGATGAGTACATTTCAGTTCGCGTTACGCCATCCACTGACGCCACAGGGGCTGTAATCAATGGCCGTCGGTGGCGGCGCGCTCGGCCGGATGAGGCAATCGACGAGCCTGCCCCCATCATCGAGGAACCGCGACGAGGCGATCGCAATAGCTAAAGCGACAAGGTTTGAATGATGGGCTGGATCCCCGAGCTCAGTTGCTTGGATGACACTGCTGGTTGGTTTCGACAGGCAGTGATGTTAATTCGAAGCATCGGATAGCGGGTGTGGAGCGAATCGGTAGCACCCGTGGGTGCATCGGATTGCTGCGAAATAGCGCCTCTTGGTAGTGCTGATCCGACGACCTGGTGTGTAATTGCCAAATAGCGTCTGATGGTACCGGTGTTCCGGCGACCAACAGGTCGGAACGGGAGTACCGTCTGGCCCTATTTGGCATCTATCTCGCCGACGGAGAAGGATTTCGTGTATTGGCGTGGCTTTCGGTACGGGTGTGTCACGAAGCGGAACACCTGTGCGGGTGCGGGCATCAGACAAGACATAGAAGAGTCCAAGTCGTCAGAACAGTAGTACCTTCAGACGCTATCTGGCAGGTGGTCGCTTCATTGTGGCCAGCCACCCCTACCGGCCAATTGCAAATCTCACGGAACATGTCTAGGGAACTCACAATCACCGAATACACCTAACGGAAATTGCAATAAACAATATGAGGAGATCGCAAATCTTGTAAATCATAAGGAATCCAATATCCTGTCATAGATATACTGTAATATTGGTGGCAGTCTATCAAACTTGTTTCTTCTGTAATCATTTTTCCATTCACTGAGCAAGTCGGGTGAAGCAAGATCGAAAAGTCTAACCGTCTCCCGTCCCTTATCGTCGAGAGTTTGAATTGGAGTTGGCCTACGGTTATCATTCATGAATCCACCGCAAAGATGGTTATCCAATTTATCAAGATACGGATGAACTAAAGTAAATTCCGTAGAATAATAAATCGAATTTTTTATATTTTTCGAGGTGGGAACCACAGGGTCATAGCGAGATTTGAAGTGCTGGTTGCAGCTGCTGCACGCGACTATCCAATTCATGGTTTCGAATGTCCACCGAGGATACGTCTCTTTGGGTGCAAAGTGGTCAATATCGATTCCGCGACGGGCCAGAACGTGCCCGATCTTTGCTAAGCAAAAAGCGCATCGATGATTCTGCGAAGTCAAAGCCCAAGCTCTGAAGCTATCTTTAAGGTCTTCTAGCTCATTTGCTGAACTGTCCCATGACCGTTGGCCACCGGTTCGCGAAACTCCAACTGTTGATGAGGCTGAAATTTTCGGCTTAGATAACTGGCGCATCTAGTTCTCCCCACTACCGAGCAATTCGCGAACTTGACCAATCACATCGTTCAAGTCTTTCGTGTCCGGTCCGGATAAAATCTCTAGCCGACGCAGGCTTCGCGCGACTTCAGCGTCCGGAAAATCACCCAAACCGGCAATATATTCCAGCAGAATCTGCAAATCGTCTTGAACCAACGAGTTCCCACTGATTCGGGCCCTAAAAACGCGGTAAAGGATGTTTTCGACAGAGCGTCCCTGAAAAGGCTCATCAAATTGCACAAAATCACCCCACTTGGCACCCGGGACAAGCAGATCGCTGCCGTCTGAGACAATATACGGGGAATGGGTGGCAATGACGAAGTGGCAACGATAATTCGACGGGATCGATTCGTTGAGAAGTGGAATATAGCGGTGCTGCCAATTTGGATGTAGTCCAGATTCTGGCTCATCAATAAGGACCAGCGCCCCAGGCTCGATATTCGCAACTATTCGGGCGAATGTAGAGATAATTATTTGCTGACCAGCGCTAAGTGATGTGAAATTGAATGTTCCATATTTCCCAGTAAATGTCGATTCGACCTTACCCAAACTCAGTATTCTAAATAATTGAGAAATTTTGGATGGGCTGACTTCATACTTATAAGACATGTCTAAAACTTTTTCAATTGATCTACCGAACTTGAAACTGTCTTCTTCGTCGATACCAAAATGTCTTATTGCTTCCTCGACATCCTGAGCTAGTCCGGAAATTTCTACATTAGCTGAATCCAAAAGTTGAGATATTAAAGCACTTCTAGTGCCCTTGGGTTTTTCCAAAATTTCTGAAATTCTATAAATAACGTTTGGTTTGCTTATTTCCGCCTTGTTCGCTGCTTCGAAAGTGAATCCAAATTTCGTCATTTGAATTTCTGATAGAAGAGGTTGGATCCACTCCAGCTTTGCCGGTGTTCCTTCAAAGTCCAAGAGTGAATCGCACGTCGTTTGTGCAAGGGATCCAGTAAACACATTGTTGGTTGCCCCGCGCAATCCTAGGTACTTGTATCCACCTATGGTGCCGGTGTCGTACGGAAATGAATCCTGTACCAGGTTCGAGATTGCAAGGAGGCTGGTGTTATCCGGAAAGCTCCCAGGGGCCTTGTCCTGGTCGAATCTAAGTTCCCAAGACGTCAATCCTTTGGTCTCTCGCCTAAACTGATGGGCAATGCTTCCAAGCAAATGGCTTTTCCCGGCACCATTTGCGCCAATAACAACTGTGAACTTATTTTCCAATCGCCTGTTTTTAATATTTTCGGTTGGCATCGAAAACGTGCCGATCTTTGACACAAATTTAGTTCGCAATTTATTTCTTTCTTTCGTTGAGAAGTGATGTAGATATTTGTTCGAAATCCACTTCGCTATCTCATGAGTATCATTCTATATTTGTGACGAAACTTTTATAGCTAGTGCAAGTTTTGTCGGCTACTCGGATGTCATTCTCTTTAGAATACTCGCTATTTTGGCTCGCCGGGTTTCAAAACTCACACGCAATACTATTGAATCTTTTGTTACGCTCGTAGACTCTTAGCTGGATTGGTTTGTGTCGTATAGATCCGCACACTTCGCGGGCGCGAAAGCTAGTTTTTCCTTCTAGTTATTCCCCCATGCTATTGTCCCGTTGGAGACGGTCACGTCGGCGAAGGCGATCCCATCCTCGTGCATTAAATTCAACGCCTTCGACTCGGAGGCTCCTCGCTGCCTCCTATCTCTCCACATAATCGACCGCTTTTGACCTTGAAATTCGGCGTTGCGGCCCGGGGCAAGCCACAGAAATGGAACTTGGTATCCATTAGGTTGATGGGGGCAGCTTCCCCTGTTCTTGACCGGTGCAGCCACGTACGTTTCGTGGCAGAATTCTCTTGGAAGACCTAGCCCGAGGGTTTCATGAGGGCTGGCGTCATTGTCCGTCTTTAACGAAGAAAAGATGACCTGAACTGGGACAATAGGAGTGTCTAAGCTTTATATCTACCGGTTCAAAGGGTCACCTTTCAGTGCACAACTCTACCCCAGTCTTCCCCGCCGTTCCGGCATCCCTCACCGGCCAGGCGCTGGTGTCCCACGCCGGGCTGGGGGTGCTCACCGGCTTGCTGAACGCCTTGGGTTTCCGGAAGCTCTGCGAGGACCGGTTCTCCCAATTCGTGCCTTCGACGGCGGTGCACCGGCCGGGAAGGATCCTCGGGACCCTGGCGGTGATGCTCGCCGCCGACGGCGAACAGGTCACCGACGTCGACCAGCTGCACGCCGCCCCCGGCACTGTTCGGTGCCGTCGCCTCGGAGGCGACGATCAGCCGGTTCATGGCCCGCGTCAAGGACCAGCCTGAGGCCTTCGCCCACGGGTTCGCCACGACGATGCAGCGAACCCTGCGACCCAAGGTCTGGGCGCGGCAGGCAAGCGGAACCCCGGGCGCCGGGCCACCGCGGCGGACCCGCTGATCATCGACATCGACGCGTCACTCGTGCACGTGCACTTTGGAGAAGGAAAAGGCTGTGGGAACCTACAAGGGCGGGTACGGGTTTTCGCCGCAGATCGCCATCGTCGATTACGGCCGGGACGACGGGACCGGGGAAATCCTCGCGGTGATGATGCGCCCGGGCAACGAGGGAGCCAAGCGCGCGGGACCACATCGAGGTGCTCACCCGGGCGTTGGCGCAGCTGCCGGACGGCTTCTACGACGGGCACGGGAACCTGCTCGGCGAGAAGATCCTCATCCGCACCGACAGTGCTAAATAGCGCCAGTGGGTACTCCCGTTCCGGCCTGCGCCTTGCGAGGTTACGCACAACACCCGTAGCATTTAGGCATATTTGTCACTGTGAGCGATGCTCGCAGTATGTCTGCCCCCTATCATTACTGCCATAGTTGACTACCACTTGGAGCGGCATACATGAAACCCGCGAGCATCCTTGCCAACGGCCAAGAATCGCTTACTGCACCTGAACGTGTGAGGCTCTCCCGGCCCCACTATGCTTCGAGCGCGCCTACCTTGATCAAGACCTTCGAGGAAACTGCCGAGTTTTGGGCCATGGCGAAAGCCTCCTCGGCTTCTACGAGCGGGTAGTCGTGGCTGATGACCCGCGCCAGGAACGGGTGCTCCGCCAACAATTCCACCGCCTCGTCCATCTCGGTCTCGAATCGCTGTGAACCAAACACCGTCAGCTCGCGCAGGCCCAGCTCCGAGAGCGAGATCGACGCCGCATCGCGGGGCAGGATCCCCAGCTGCACCACAGTCCCTCCGCGACAGGTCGCATCCAACACTATCTGCAGGCTCGCAGCGGCACCTGCGGCCTCCACGCTCACATCAAAGACGAGTGATACGGGGCTTTCTCCCTCCAGGATGTTGAAGGTCTCTTCAATGCCCATGGCCCTGGCCACTTCCAGCGCCCGCGGCTGCAGATCGGAAATCGCCACCGAAGCAGCGCCGCGCAGTTTCAACACCGCCGCCGCCAGCAATCCGATCGGCCCGGCGCCGCTGACGAAGCAGCGCGATCCCTCGATGCAGCCAGCTGCCCGGTCGATCCCGTGTATGGCGATTGCCAGCGGTTCGGCCAACGCGGCGGTGCGCAGGTTTAGCCCCTGGGGCAGTCGGCGCAGCTGTCGCGCCTGGACGTTCAGCACCTCAACCAGTCCGCCCTGGGTGTGCGGCGTGGTGCTCGCACTTCCCAGATAGGTGCCGCCCTGGACCAGGTGCATGCCCGTTGGCTTGGCACCGGGTTCGGGGCACGGCGTTGCCGGGTGGATCGCCACGGCGTCCCCAACGCTCCAGCCAGTGACATCTTCCCCCAGCTCACGCACGCGCCCGACCACTTCGTGGCCTAGGACCAGCGGTTCCTTGACCTCGAAGGACCCATTGCGGCCATGCTGCCAATAGTGCAAATCGGACCCGCAGATCCCGCCGTAGGCGATATCCACGGCCACCTCGCCCGGTCCCACCGGGGATTCCGGGACCTCTTCCACGCGCAGGTCCTTGGGTCCGTGCACCACTACTGCCTTCATTACAACTCCTTGGTTTTTGTCTATCTGGTATTGCCCGCTGGTCCTGTCGGGGGTTTCTCAGCGGGCCACCGGTTCGGTGTGCTCGAGCAGCCCGAGCTCGTCGCGTCGCGGCATGCCTTCCCAGTCTCCGGGGACCATGCAGGCAAAGGCCCCGGTGCGCACCGCGGTTTCAAGCCGCTGGAGCGGATCCAGGCCATTTAGCAGTTCGGCAATGTAGCCGGCGACGAATGCATCCCCGGCACCGACGGTGTCAACCACCGGCACCTTGATCGCCTCGCGCCGGTATTCGTTGCCGTCGATCAGCGCCACGGCGCCCGCATCACCCAGCTTGATGATGACCTGGCGCGGGCCCAGCTCGGCGATCCGTCGGGCCAGCTCCATGGGGTCATCGCTCGGGCCCACGGCGATGGCTGCTTCCTCGTCCCCGGCAAAGACCACGTCGACCTTGGGCAGGATGGCCCGATAGGCTTCCCCCGCCTCTTCCTCGCTCCACAACGCCGCCCGGTAGTTCAGGTCGAAGGAGACCAAGACGCCGGCGGCGTGGGCGATCTCGATGGCCGAGTCCACCGCACCGGCGGCCTCCGCGGAGAGCGCCGGGGTGATTCCGGTCAGGTGTAGCAACTTGGCGTTGGCAATCAACGATTCAGGAAGGTCTGCGGCGCAGAGCTTCGAACCGGCAGACCCGGCGCGGTAGTACCAGACCTTCTGGTGAGTTTCTGTGCGGCGTTCCTTGATCATCAGGCCGGTGGGGGCCGACTCGTCGCGCACCACCACGGTGTTCACGTCCTCGGCGCGGATTTCTCGCTGCACCAGATCACCCAGGCTGTCGGCCCCCAGACGTCCGATCCAGGACACGGAGGTGCCCAGCCGGCGCAGCGCGATGGCGAAGTTCGACTCGGAGCCGCCCATGCCCAGACCCAGGGTGGAGGCGTGGGCCAGCGGACCGGCACTGGTGCCGCGCATCAGTGCCATGCTTTCCCCCAGGGTCACCACGTCGGTGCATTTCTCCTGGCTCATGCCCTTTCCTCGTTCCGTGCGGCCGCGACGGCGGCGACCAGTGCCTTGGCCCGGGCCGTGAGCTCGTCCAGGTTCCCACCATTGAAGGCGTCTCCCAGCAGCGGGCCGCCCACGCTGACAGCGAGCGCCCCGGCACGGATCCACTCAACGGCCTCGGCAACGCCGACCCCGCCGGAGGGGACAGCTTGGATGTCCGGGAACGGGCCGCGCAGGTCCTTGAGGAACCCGGGGCCCACCTGGGAGGCGGGGAAGATCTTCACCGCGGTGGCCCCGGCCTTCCAGCCGGCGAACAGTTCGGTGGGGGTCATGCCGCCCGGGTAGACCGGGATACCCGCCGCCACCGCGGCGGCAACGACTCTTGTGTCGGTGATCGGTGTGACAATGAATCCGGCGCCACCAGCAATGGCTGCCTCGGCTTCCTCCACCGTGGTGATGGTGCCTACCCCGATATCCGCCGCGGTCCCATAACGGGCGCGCAGCCCGGGCAGTTCCTCGAACACGCCGGCGGTGCTCAGCGTCAGCTCGATGCTGGTGATGCCGCCTGCGACTAGCGCGTCAATGACCGGGGCGTATTCGCTTGCGTGCTTGGCCCGCAGCACCGCCACGATCGGGGTTTCGCGCAGCAGTGCGCCGGGTGCCGGGCGATTGATTCCGGTGCTCATCGCGACAGCCACCCGCCGTCCACCGGAAGAACCGTGCCGTGGATGTAGTCGGCAGCGCCGCTGGCCAGGAAGAGGACCGCACCGGCCAGGTCATCCGGGTTGCCCCAGCGTCCGGCCGGGATGCGCACCAGGATCTGTTCGTTGCGTGCCTCATCCGCCAGCAACGCCTCGTTCATGTCGGTGGCGATGTAGCCTGGGGCCACCGCGTTCACGTTCACTCCGCGTCCGGCCCATTCGTTGCACAGGGCCTTGGTCAGCTGCGACACCGCACCCTTGGAGGCGGCATAGGCAGGAACCCGGAAGCCGCCCTGGAAGGTGAGCATCGAAGCCAGGTTGATGATCTTGCCGTTCCCGCGCTCGAGCATCGGCGCGCCAAAGAGCTGGCAGAGCTGGAACACCGCGCGGGTGTTCACGTTCATCACGGTGTCGAAATCCGCCAACGGGAACTCAACCGCGTCATGGCGGATCTGGGTTCCTGCGTTGTTCACCAGGATGTCCACCTGCCCCAAGGCCAGTGCCTGCGCCGCTGCGCTGGCGACGGAGGCCTCGTCGCCCAGGTCCACGGCGATCGCGTGGGCGCTGCGGCCTGTTTCCCTTGCCAGCTGCTCGAGTTCGGGGGCGAGCCCGCCGCGCTGCAGGGTGATCACGTTGGCGCCCTGGCGCATGAGGCCCAAGGCTATGTGCAGTCCGATCCCGCGGGAGGCTCCAGTGATCACTGCTGTGCGACCGGAGATGTCGAAGACTCCCCCGGTCTGTGTCGTGTGGGTGGACACGGTAGAGCTCCTAGCGGGCAACAGCGAGTGCTGCCGGATTGTAGATATTGCGTGGTTCCTTGCCCTGGCACACGTCAATGACGTTGCCCAAGGCGCGTGACTTCAATTCGGTGTAGGACTCCTCGGAATACCAGGCCGCGTGCGGGGTCAGCACCGCATTGGGCTCGGTGAGCAGGTCCGAATCCTTGGGAAGCGGTTCTTCCTCGAACACGTCCAGGCCCGCACCGCAGAGCTTGCCGCTACGCAGGGCGCGGACCACTGCGGCGGATTCCACGACGCCGCCGCGGCAGGTGTTAATGAGCACCGCGCCGTCCTTGGCCTTGTCCAGGAAGTCGTCGTTCACCAGATGGTGGGTGTGGCTGTTAAGCGGTACGTGCAGGGAGATGACATCAGCCTGCTCGAGCACCTGCTCCATGGTGAGCACCTCGATGCCCTCCTCAGTGGTGGTGCCGACCTCGCGGGCCGGGTCCGAGCCGATGACCTGGTAGCCCAGGCCCTTGGCCTTTCGTCCGGTGGCGGCACCGATCAGGCCCAGGCCGATCACGCCGAAGACGCGTCCGCGGATGCGGCGCAGCGGCTTGACCGATTCCAGGGAGAAAGAGCCTGCACGCAGTTCGCGGTCCAGGCGGGTGATCCCGCGGGCCAGGGTGGCGGTCAGGCAGATCGCGTGGTCCGAGACGTCCTCGGTGCCGTAGTCAGGGACGTTGGAGACCACGATGCCGCGTGCGGTGGCTGCCTCAACGTCCAGGGTGTCAACGCCCACGCCGTAGCGGCCAATGGCCTTGAGCCTGGGCAGGGCGTCCATGACGCGTGCGGTGATCGGCGCGTACTGCACCACGATCCCGTCGAAGTCGGCGGCCGCGGCAATCACCTCGTCCTCGGTGTGGCACTGGGCCAGCACCAGTTCGATCCCTGCCGCGGCGGCGACCTCCTGCTCGACGGCGATCGAGTCGTGGTCGCAGTCGGTAATCAAGATGCGGATGCTCATTTGTGGGCGTCTTCTTCCGTGAGTAGGTCGCGGTCCCGGGTTTCGGGGGCCTTGAGTGCGGCGATGAAGGTGATGGCCATCATCAACATCATGTAGATGGCCACGGGGATCCAGGATCCGGATGCCCAGGTGACAAGGGCGGAGCAGATCAGCGGGGCGATGCCGCCGCCGAAGACCGAGGAGAACTCGCGTCCCAGGGCCACGCCGGCGTAGCGGTAGCGGGAGCCGAAGAGCTCCGGGAAGTAGGCTGCCTGCACGCCCACGGTGCCCTGCGCGGCGAAGATGAAGCCGAGCACGATGACCACGCCGATCCAGAAGAGGTTGCCGGTGTTCAGCAGCATGAAGGCGGGGAACGGGAAGAGCAGCAGGAACCCGGTGATGGCCAGGTAGAGCGGGCGGCGGCCGAACTTGTCGGAGAGGTTGCCGGCGACCCAGGCCGATATGCAGGCGAACATGGCGCCAATGAACAGCACCTTCGGGATGAAGGTCGAGTCCACGGCCAGGTAGGTGATCAGGTACGAGCCCATGAAGGTCTGGAAGATGTAGGAGTGCGCGTTGGCGCCCACGTTCATGAAGAAGACGCTGAACAGGCCACGGCGGCCGTTCTTGAACACGTCGGCGGCGGGGGTCTTCTGGCGTTCGGCCATGCCGACTTCGGCCTTGAGCTCCGCCATGACCGGGGATTCCTTGAGGTTGCGGCGGATCAGCCAAGCGGCGATGGTGACGAAGATCGAGGAGAAGAAGACCAGGCGCCAGCCGTAGGACAGCAGCGCTTCCCTTGGCATGAGCTGCACCAGCATCCAGACGACCGCGCCCATGGCGGTGCCGGCGGCGGCACCAACGAAGACCAGCGAGGCGAAGCGTCCGCGCTTGCCCTTCGCGGCGAGCTCGGTCAGGAGCACCACGCCGCCGGCCTGTTCGGCGCCGGCGCCGAAGCCCTGCAGGAAGCGGCAGGCCACCAGCAGGATCGGGGCCCAGACGCCGGCCTGTGCGTAGGTCGGCAGCAGGCCGATCGCGAAGGTGGCAACGCCCATGAGCATCAAGGTACAGACCAGCACCCACTTGCGTCCCAGGCGGTCGCCGTAGCGGGAGAAGAACAGTCCGCCGAGCGGGCGTGCGCCGAAGCCGACTGCGTAGGCGCCGAAGGAGGCGATGATGCCGACGGCCGGGCTGACGTTGGGGAAGAAGATCGTGTTGAAGATGATCGCCGACGCGGTCCCGTAGATCACGAAGTCGTACTGCTCAAGTGCCGTGCCGACCAGGCCCGCCCAGGCGGCGCGGCGGACGTTCTTCTGGTCATGCCGGGCAGTCGTGGCGGCGGGCTGAGGGCCAGCCGTCACTGTTCCGCCGGCGGGAACACCGTTGTTCTCGTTCATAGTCACCAATCCAAAGAATTGTGTCATCCCTATTATCGGTATGACGTCCCACTTTCAATAAGGTCAACTATAAGCCACCTCACACCCTGAAATGCAACCCCGGTCACACCCGCGGAGGCCCCGGCAGGGAAAGGCCCAAGTCATGTAAGACTGATGGCATGGAAAAACCGACCGGAGCCAAGACCCTCGAGCGCGGCCTCGAGCTGCTGGACCACGTGGCGGCCGGCGTAGATCGGCTTGATGGCATCGCCGCGGCGGCCGGCCTGAGCCGCTCCTCGACACACCGCATGCTGACCTCCCTGGTGGCCGGGCGATACCTTTCCCTGGGTGCGGACAACCGCTACCGGCTCGGTCTCAAGCTCATGGAACTCGGCGCCCAGACCCAGCGCAGCCTGAACCTGCCCGAGGAAATCCAGTCCCGGCTGGCGGAGATCGCCGAGGCCACCCGCGACACCACGCACCTGGGCATCCTCGAAGCAGATGACGTCCTCTACCTCGCCAAGGCGCGCGGCAGCCGGGGCATCGAAATGGCCTCGCGGCCCGGCGGCCGGCTGCGCGCCCAGAACACCGCCATGGGCAAGATGCTCCTCGCCCTGCGGCCGCGAGCCGAGGCCCTGGCCCGCTTCGACCCCTCCGCCACGATCACCGAGCACTCCATCACGACCGTGGAGGACTTCGACAAGGAATTGACGCTGATCCGCGAGCGCGGCTACTCCCTGGACAATCAGGAGAACGAACTAGGCATCATTTGCGTGGCTATCCCGATCCCCGACCTGAGCGGGGAGCCGATCGCGTCGATTTCCGTCTCGGCCCCGAGTGTCTACATGACCGAGGAGCGGATCTCCGACCTGGTGGCGCTGCTGAACTCGCACGGCCCGGAAATCACCAGCTGCCTGCCTCCGGGGTTCAAGGACTCCTGGGACTGACCCTGGGCTCCCCAGAGACAGAACTCAGGAAACAATTGGGCCCCCGCGGAGGATCGGCGATGCAGCATAGAATCCGTCGCCCGTAACCAGGAACGCTGTGTCGAGTCACCACGGTGTCCGTCAACTTCGAGCAAGAGAACGTCGGGCCTTACGCGGAACACACTCGAGCATGAGCCAAGTTGGCGACGTTTTGCACTCGCTCCAGCAGCAGTTCTGGACTCAGCGACAGATCCAATGGAAAGTGAACGATTTCCTTGCGCGTGTTTCGGACTTTCACAAGCCTGGCTTTGCCGGATCCTGCATAGAGCAACCATGCCCTTGGCACAGCAAGTGCGGTGCAGTAAGCAAGCATCTGGTACTCATCGGCGTTCGAGTAGCTACCGAAATATGAAGCCTTGTACTTGGCGTCAAATACGATTCGAGGCACTCCAGTCTCGCAATAGACGGCATCGACATACATGGACGTCCGCGGCTTTCCCCCTGGTTTCGGTTCATCCAAATGAGCTTCGAACTGCGAGTGAACAGTCCCGGGAAAGGAAAGCATCGATTCTCTCAACGCTGCCGCAACAAAGTCCTCAAAAACCTTTGCCATGTCCACTGCAAATGAGCTCATCCGGCCGCGCCCTATTCCTGCCTCCACCGATAGGCCAGCCCGGATCTGCGCGGCCAAGCGCAGAGCAGGAATGTAATGGGCGTTGGCCTTGCTTTCGCGCCAATCCGGCCAAGCGGCACCTCGACGAAGCACCTCAACACCGTCCAGCTTCCTGTCCAAATGAGAGAGACGTGCGCTGACCTCCGGAGAAAGATCGGGAAGAGCGAGCAGCAATCGGATCGCCGTCCGAAGGATCCGGTTCTCAGCGATGTCCATCGTGAATTCGTCATAGGTGACTTCCAGCGGAACAGGTAGTCCAACGTGTCGCGAGAGCTGGTCACCCACACGGATCCTGCCACGGAGTACTCGCAGAGATTCATCCACGGTGAGGTAGCTGAATAGCGGTCCGCGTTTCAGTGCCTTTTCGCATTGCCGTGCAAAGGAGTGCGCGATCGCCGCAAAAAAGTCTGGCTCCTCCACCGCGTCAGTGTCCTCTTCGCGAAACCCTGGATCGGCAGCGTATCCGAGCATGAACATCAATCGGTTCAGGCCCACCCTCGCTTTGGGAAGAACCTCAATCAGCAGCCCGCCCATCTGCACGGCCCCCACCATTCCCGTCGGGCAGATAGTCCAGCCACCGCCCCATGCCCGAGCGACAAGCAACAACTTGGAGGCCCGCAGCCGCGCAGCATCGCCCTCACTTAGTTCCACCGTTCGGGGTGCGGTTTCAAGCTCGTCAAAGACGATGTGCGTACTCACGTCAGGACAGATCATCTTCGGTCGCTAATTCCGACTCGACCACCGCAGCCTCGCGGACATCGTTATTGGAGGCAAGCCGCCCAGCCTTCCTGCGGATGCTGGAGAGGCCGAACCGATGGCGAACTTCGTCTCGACCGAAGCGTCCAAAGTAGTGCTCTTCCAGCAACGGTAAGAGCTCGTACCGCCAGATCCGTTCCAAGCCAATGTCGCTCTCCGCGTGCTTCCCCATGAAGTACGACGGGCCGATCATCAAGTCTCGATCCGTGCCTTCGATCTCCAAGTTCAACGCCCTGAGCAGATCGGCCCGTAGCGATGGTTGTCCTGTGGCTCGAAGGAAACGATCAAGCAAGCCCTCAATCAGTCCCTCCTGGGGATGCAACTCTATGAAGGCGAAGCGACGGCGGATAGCTGCATCGATCATCGCGACCGATCTATCCGCGGTATTCATGGTTCCGATGAAGAAAAGATTGGGCGGAAGCTTGAATGTCGATCCTGGACTGTACTGAAGGTTGATGCTCTGGTCACGGTATTCGAGCAGGAAGTAGAGCTCGCCGAAGATCTTGGCCAGGTTGCCACGGTTCATCTCGTCGATGATCAAGAAGAACGGTTTGTCTCGATTCCCCTCCGCCGCAGCTTCGGCCGCAATGCGTCTTAGCGGGCCCGGCTCCAACGAGAAGCCCATTTGGCCGTTGTCGATAGCCGCCGGACGGAAGCCCTCGAAGAAATCCTCGTAAGCATAAGAAGGGTGGAACTGAACCACTTGGACGTGGTCGACGTGTTCCGCCGTCGCAAGGTATCTAGCAAGCTTGCCTGCAAGGTAAGTTTTGCCCGTTCCCGGCGGACCGTAGAAAACAATTTGCCGGCGGGTCCGCAGCATTTCCACAACCTCTTGCAGCTGCTCTCGCTCGATGTGGATGGATGCGGCAAACGTCTCGTCAATATCGGGCAGGAGCCCTGGTTGCGCCGTGGATTTCTGCGCCTTCGGAGTTTCAAGGTCCGCGGTATCTTCGCCTGCGCCAGCTCCCGTGAGCAAAGCGGTCAAGGCCGACAGCGCAGCCGTCGCGTCAACAATGATCCCCCGTTCGTCAAATGTTCCCAGGATTAGTTCATCTACATCGCCAACAGGCAGATCCAGCAGCTGCCAGTCAACCGCGCAGGCTAGATGATCCGGCTCGCCTGAAACGAAGCGGGCTCCGGACTCAACGACGCCAACAAAAAGTTCGTCACTGCGACGAGTGAAGACCACATCTCCCTCGCCCATCAAAGTCAGGAATCGATGAAAAGCATGGGCGCTCTGCTTGCGTTCCGCATAATCAACGTGGTCATAACCCAACTCAACGGCGCTCTGAATCTGGGGGAGAGTGCTCCCCGCCTCAATCTCGCCGAGATGGGTTGCATTCAGAGAGACCTCTCCCCGATCCAACCAGTCGTCCAATAGCTGATGGCTACCCTGTTGTTGGCGAACCAGCCAGGCCCGCTGTCCTGCCTTCGTCGAAGTTTTGCTCAGCCAGTCGTGGATGAATGGTTCTTCATACCAATCCACACGGTGGCCGGCCTTGGAATTGTGGATCCTGTGGATGGCGGCGAGGTCCTTGGCAATTGCGCGTTGATCTGTGCCACTTCGACCACCAATTTCCCAGGCGTACGCCTCGAGAAGTAGTTTTCGATGGTTTTGGCTAACCACCGGTTCGAAGAAGTTCGGCCACATCATGTATTCGATTGCAAAACGAACACCCTGAATTTGGTCGTCAACCGCGTCTGTAAGTGCGCCGAAGGCTTCAGGGTCGTTAAGTGCATCCTCCACAGCATTTTGGGGCTGCGAACGCACCTTCTGCACGAAGCGGGCAAGCCACACAAAATGATGCCATTTCCGGCTGTTGTAGCCCTGCCCGCCGTTGAAAGCACCAGATGAATCCATCCCTCTGAGGACTTCATCTGGGATTTTTGTCTCTGCATGCGCCCAGGACAGAATCAGTTCGACATGGTCCCGCTTGGTGTCGCTCCTGACATTGACGAGCGGCAACTGGG
Source organism: Arthrobacter sp. C2 (assembly GCA_024207135.1). Lineage (GTDB taxonomy): Bacteria > Actinomycetota > Actinomycetes > Actinomycetales > Micrococcaceae > Paeniglutamicibacter. The sequence continues at coordinate 2,694,930 of CP042428.1, forward strand.
TCAGGGCCATGAGCTCGGCGGCCAGAACGATGACTGCGGTCTCGGCCCCTTCCAACTGGCCTTGCAGCTTGAACAAGAAGTTGCCTGTGCCGCCGTCGTAGTTGACGAACGTCCTACGGAGCAGCTCCGTAGCGTTGTGCTCGGTCCATGTCGGCTGATCCCAGAAGGGGGACGGGTCGCCGCGTAGGCCTCGTTCAAGGATCATTTGACCGGCTGATTCCAGCTCTGGCTCGGATCCCCTTCGGTCCCTACTCATCGATTCATCAGCACTGTATTCACTCAAGATGTCCCCCTGGTTTCTAGCTTGGCTTTGCGGCCTTGGGAAACACTATATGACAAGGAAATGTTCCTTCGATGGGGACTCGGATCATTCGTTGCGGCACAAGAGATCCGTTGTAGGAAAAGAACCATTTTTCAAGCTCGGCCAGCCACCGCTTTCGGTGAACGGCTGCTCCTGACGACACAGCAACGATAATTGACGAAGCCGGCTGTGCCCGCGGCGTAGAAGGTGGAAGCATTAGGTTTGTTCAGCGGCATGCGGTCGCACGTCGTGGAACTGGCCATTCTTCAGAAAGCCTGATGGTCTGGCGGCGCTCGGGGTGGGCAACTCGTTCCTGCCCGAATCTGTGGCTCTCTTCCAGATGCCGATACTAGCCTTCCTACCGATTTTCGCCCGACCGCGAAGCGTCCTTTATCTGGCCCGCGAAACCGCGAATCCCACTGCCCAGCCTTCATGGAGTGCTTGATCAAGGTTGGACGGGGCTCAGGCTACGGAGGGAGACCCGTCATCAAGCTGCAAAAAACCCTGCTCGAAGGCCGAGCGGAGCATCCACTTCGGCCACGGAAGCCGGGTGCTATCCAAGGCCTCCTCAATTTCAGTCCCGGCTGCATGGGCTCCGCGAATGGCAACTGCCACCGCATGCAGGTCGGCGGCTTGACGTGTGACAAACTCCCGGTCAACCACCCGTCCATGGCCGGGAACCACCACGTCGTTCGGCTTGATCTTGGGCAGAACCTCGTCCAACGCCGCTGGCCATTCAAGTGGCCAACAGCCCGAGCCGAACATGGGCGGGCCGGATTCCTCGATCGCGTCACCGAGCACCCAGACCCCTGCGTCGGGCACGTATACGACCAGGTCCGTGTCGGTGTGGCCGCGGGAGATCGGAATGAGTTCGATATTGCGCCCGCTTGCGGTGAGTGTCGTGGACCGTTGGATCAGGACCGTGGGCTGCGCTAACACCACGTGGTCCCACTTTTTGTCAGGTTCGCGAGCCGGGTCGGCTTGCCAGGCGCGCAGCCGGGGCCCCTCGAAGGTGGCGTAGTGCTCGGGAATCCGATGGTGCCCAATCACCGGAACACCGACGTTGGCAAAGACTGAGTTACCAAAGCTGTGGTCGTAGTGTGCATGGGTGTTGACCGCACCAACGATCGGCATGCCGAAGCGTTCGGCCACGTCGTCGACGATCTCCTGCGCTTCCGCCGGCGAGCCTCGCGTGTCGATGACAGTCACTCCCTGGGGTCCGGGGATTGCCACCACGTTGACGTCGCCCGCTTCGTATCTCTTGACGAAGACGTCGGCTGCTACTTCGACCCATGACATGTAGTTGATGGTACGCCGGGCGGCGCGATCGGCCGCGGCGGCCGCCCACCGCCCGAACGTCCCGGGTCAGGACTTCTCGATGGGCAGCCAAAGTTCGCACGAGGCATAGGTGTCGGTGAGCTCGAGGTAACGCAGCATCGATGGGCCGGGGCGCAGCCGCCACGGGTTCGAGGGGAACCACTCCGTCGCCGTCGCGGCCCACAGTTGTTGCAGAGCCTCCGGGAACGGTCCTCGGGAGGAGAACACCGCCCAGGTCCCCGCCTCGAGCCGGATGGTGTCGAGGTCATCGGGCAGCGCGGTTGCCGCATTGACCGCGACCCCGTGGAGGTAGGTGAGCATCGACCCTTCCGGCGCGTCCGGTTCCACATCCGCGGTGACGGCCAGGATCCCGGCGAGGTCGGTGTCCCCCAGCGCCTTGAGCCGTGCGTGTTCCTCCGGCGCAATGCCGGCAATGTGCCGCTGGATGTGCGGGTTGACGCCCTCGTGAATGAGCGGGACCTGCGCCGCGTGTCCCGCGAGAACGAATTCGGGCTTGTGGGTGATGGTGACGTCCATCGGGGTGCTCCCTTCGACGCTCAGGCGGAACCTGAGCATGGGTTGTGTGCTCAGCGGACCACCATGATGGCGCACCTCGGCCGGGCCGGTGCCGTGCACCGAGCGGAATGCCCGCCCGAACGCCTCCACCGATCCGTAGCCGTAGCGCACAGCGACATCCAGCAGGTTCGGATCCCCCGCCGCGAGGTCGGCTCCGGCCGGGGTCATCCGACGGCGGCGCGCATATTCCGACAAGGGCATCCGGGCCAGCGCCGAGAACATCTTGCGCAGGTGGTATTCGGTCGTCCCGTGCTTGCGGGGAATGCCGCGACGTCGAACGCGTCGCCGGTATTCCGCTCGACGAGATCTACCAGGGCATTGAGTGTGCCGATCATGTGGTCCTCACTTTCAGACTCCATCCTCCCTCGGCCGCGGCGGGCGCCACCCGATTATCGTGGCCATCTCCGATCGGGTGCGAACCCGATGGAGCTGAGACACCGAATCCCGTGCACCACTCCGCGGTGCGCATGCAGGGGGGCGCGCCCAACCCACTGATAGCGTTGTCCAGATAAACCATGAAACGCAAGGTTTTAGTTTCGCCACCACCGTCCCCGGGAGCCAGCCATGAACACTCCGGAACCCGCCCCGCCGGCGACTCGCTCCGATGCGGCGGTTGCCTGGGCCACGCGGACCGTCTCCGGCTTGGGCCTTGTCGTGTGCGTGTGGGCCGCCATCGCCGCGGGTGACGTGTTGGTTCACGGCCACCCCGCGTATGCCGTATTCCTCGGGATCGTTTTCCTGGCCAGCGCCTTCGCGGCCGTGCGGGCTTGGCCCAAGCCGAGGGCGCAGGGGCGCAGGTTCAAGGTGCTGCGCTGGGTTGCCCTCGCGGCGTCATGCGGGGTGCTGGCCTCTGTGTGGTGGCTCGTTCCGTACCGGGCGATCGGCCCGGCCCACGCCGCCATGAAGTCGGATGCCACCGTGGCCGTCACCGAGACGGCCGGTCGGATCGTCATGGCCCCGGTCAAGAATCCCGGGGATGTCGGGGTGTTCTTCCAGCCCGGCGCCCTGGTGGATGCACGGGCCTACGCCGCCATATTGCGGCCGCTGGCCGAAGCCGGGCACACCGTGGTCATCCCCAAACAACCGTTCGGCATCGCCTTCCTGGCGACGGGCGCCTTCTCCGGGGCACGCTCGGATCACCCGCCGGTGATCCGCTGGGTGGTTGGAGGCCATTCGTTGGGCGGCGTGGTGTCCGCGAATGACGCAGCGTCCTTCGCCGCAGCAGCGGATGCTCCGGTGGCAGGGTTGCTGTTCTTCGCTTCCTATCCGGCCACCGACGTGAGCATCCTGAACATGCCCGTGCTCTCGGTCTCGGGGTCGAATGACGGGCTCTCCACGCCGGAGGAAATCGACGCATCCCGGGACCTGTTGCCGCCCGGCACCCGATTCACCGAGATCGAGGGTGCAACCCATGCAAGCTTCGGCGACTACGGACGCCAAGCCGGAGACGGCTTCCCGTCGATTCCGCCCGAGGAGGCCCGCACCCGGGTCTCCGGGGCGAGCATGGACTTCCTCGACTCCTTGGATAGGTAGCCTGCCACTACATCTCGGCTAGTTCTCCCAGAACGGGTAGTCGGTGTAGCTGGCGGCTCCCTCGGTGTAAATCGTGAACCGCGTGCCGGATGTTCAGCCCGGCCATCAGATTGTGATCCGGTCGATGAGTGCAGCATCGGTGGCCGCGACGCCAGCCGGATCGTTCTCTACTGTGCCCCGGACATCGTACTCGGGGAAATTCGCAGTGAAACTACGTGTGGATCCGATCGTCTCGATCTCCGACTCCGCGCCCCGCGGCGCCGTGACCGAGGAGCGGATCGTCAAACTAGGGGCGTTGTCGAACTCGCCCGGCCTTGACGCGACGAACTGACTGCCGCCGGAGTCTATGGACTCTTCGGACTGAGTCCCGGTTTCCCCCCAAGCCGCTACCGAGCAAAAAGTCCAGCTTGCTGCTCCAGCGATGGTGGGTTCATCTCGAAGGCGCTCGTCTCTTGGCAGCCTCCTGGTTGATACGCTCAGTGCATGCGTGCAATTGAAGAAATCATCGCCGGTCGTCTGACCGGGGAAAGCGGGCAGGCCGCCCACCATCGCCATATCCTGACGGTGTTTGGGCTATATGCCCGTCCTGCCGGCGTGCCGATAGCGGTGGCCGCAATTGTGCACCTTCTCCAGGACTTGGGAGCCGAGCCAGCCAGCGTTCGATCATCGATTTCCCGGCTCAAGAAGCGGGAAGTGCTCACCAGCGAACGCATCAATGGCGAGGCCGGCTATGCACTTTCGGCCGAGCTCGAAGAACACATGCGCGTCGGAGACGAGCGAATCTTTTCACCGCACCCTGCCCGCGCGTCCGACCCATGGTTGTTGGTTTCTTTTTCGGTCCCGGAAACCCAGCGCGGCCAGCGACACAAAATCCGCAGCGGACTCTCTCGCATGGGATTCGGCACCGTCAGCGCGGGACTTTGTGTTGCACCCGGGCACGTCTATGACGAGGCCCTCGAATACCTCCAAGACAATGACCTGTTGCAATTTGTCGATTTTTTCCACGCCAACCATGGTGGCCCGGAAGAACTCCGCGCCAAGGTCGCCCAGTGGTGGGATTTGGACAGCTTGGAGGCGCACTACCAGGAATTCATTGACAAGTACTCGCCGCTACTGGCCCGGTGGGGCAAACCCGCCCAGCAAACGGAGGAAGGCTCCCGGGAAGCCTTCGTCGACTATATCCGGATGGTGACCGACTGGCGGACCCTTCCGTACCTCGATCCGGGGCTTCCCCTGGAAGCCCTGCCCAATTCGTGGAAAGGGGGAGCTGCCCGCTCCCTATTCCTTGATTTGCGAGCCCTGCTGAGCCCGTTGGCCGGATGGCACGCCCAACGCATCATCCACGGCACTACGCACTCCGGTGGCCCTGCACAAAACGCGCCAAAAGTCGGCGCAATCGTAGGGACTCGATAGCGAATTCCTCGGGGTCAACGCCTTGAAGCATCGGCGCATCCGCCCACGCGTCCAAGGTCCCAAACCAATATGGCAGGTCAAGGCAATGACCGCTTAAGACTCCGGGTTGCAGACTCCGCATCGCAAGGCGCACGAGATGGGAATTCAACCCCCGTTCGCTGTACGCGTTGTCCAGCTCTGTCGGAAAACGCTGGAATTGAACCCATGACGAGATGTGCACGATCCGATCGTACGGTTCCCGGGATCGGCATCGAAGGTCCATGTCCGGCGGGAGATCCGCTTCATCCAAGGTTGCCACCCACGCGTCGCCGGCTTCATGGGTCACCGACCTTTCCTCCGATGCTTCGCAGAAGAACGTCCCCGTTTCCTGGGCCGTAAAACTTAGCAGGACGTCGTTCACGTGGACGTTCTGGGCACACCATTCGGTTCGCAAGAAATCCTCCGGGATGTTTTCGGCAAGGCCGGGCAGATAGCCGGATGGCGCGTGGCCCAGCGGGCGGCGTTCGGCTGTTTCCTGCAGCGCGCCGACGCCCGCCTTGAGCAAGTCCTCCACCTCGGCATTTTCAAGGCTCCGGGGATGCAATCGCTTGGCGGCGGCATCCCTCACGGCTTCCAGCCTTTCCCTGCTCCACGGCTCACGCGTCGCCATGCTCAGCAAGGCAACACGGCGCATGAGTCCCTTCGCACCCGGATCCATGCTGAGCAGATGTACATACCAAGCCCCCGCAGATTGGCCGGCCAGGGTGACTTCGTCAGGATCTCCGCCGAAGGCGCCGATGTTTTCGCTGACCCATTGAAGGGCCAATGCCAAATCCTGCATCGGGAGGTCCAGGGCCCCGGGTGCCGCCAGATGGGCCAGGGGGCCGATGCGGTAGTTTACGGTCACGACCACCATGTTCTCGGCCGAAAGCGCCGACCCGTCATACCACTCATTGGATCCTCCGCCGCTCGTCCAGGCCCCGCCATGGACGAAGACCAGGACGGGCAATCCAACGGCACCCTCGGGTGCCCAAACATTCAGGAAGAAGGAGTCCTCGGCTTGCGGGTTATCCCTGCCCGTGCCCATGACACTGGCCAGGCGACTGGGGAGCTGGGGAAAGACGGGAACCTCCGCCAGTCTTTGGACTTCCAGTTGTCCATCCGCCGCCACCGGGGCCGAAAACCGCTCTCCGTTGGCGAGCTGCGCGTAGCGGATTCCAAGCACCGCACGAATGCCGGCTTGGTCGATCTTCGACTTCAATCCGTCGATTCTTGGCGACGTCGAGGTTCCCATCCTTGCCCCGGCCTAGAGCTTGGTGGAGATGTAGACGGTATCGGTCAGCCCGTTGCCCTGGAGTTCATATCCCATGTGGGCGGTGATCGAGGCATGTCGAGTGCCCGTATTAATATCCCGCCACATCCGTCCCAGCAGGCTGTTCTCGGCAAAGGCAGCGGTGCCGTGAAGCCAGCACAGGTCATTGACCGCATCCACCAGCTCATGTCCCGCGTGCCCGATGCCGCCCCGGTGTCTGGCGCGGTTTGCCAAGGGCATGGGAGCGGTTCCTGCCGCTGCGTCATCGATTTCGGCAGCGGAACGCTGGAGCAACAACAGTGCCGAGTCGATCTTCATGCTGGCCTGGCCCAGGTTCTGGACGAAGGCACCCGAGTCGATTTGGCGCTTGTAGTGGGTGTAGGTAATGCCCCGGCTTTGGGCTTTCTCGGTCACGTGGTCAAGTGCCGCCTGCGCAGCTCCCAGCGAGGCGGCCTGAATGGTGGTCGACATGGTCAGGTGCGGGGTGAGTCGCCGGGCAAACGTGGCCTGGGGGTCCTTTTCGTTTGCGTCGCCCATCAGCTGGGTAAAGGTGATGACCCTGCCCTGCGGCACCCAGAGGTCCTTAGTGTGCATGGTGTTGGACCCGGATCCCCGCATGCCAATGGTGTGCCAGGTGTCCCTGACCTCGTATTCCCCGCGGCGCATGAGCGCAAACCCAATCTGAGGAGTTTCGGTGGTGCCGTCTTCGATGAAGAGAATGCCAATGGCCCACTCGGAGTGCGAGGAATTCGACGCAAATGGCCATTCGCCGCTGACCCGCCAGCCCCCGGCCTCGGGAGTCGCGGTTCCCTGCGGGCTGGCGAAGATCGAGGCCATGCGCACCGGACCGCCGGCGAACACTTCGTCGAGCACCTCGTCGGAATAGCGGTTGGCGAGCATGACCGAACCATTGGAAATCACGGTGCACCAGGCGGCGGCCGGGTCGTAGAAGCCGATGGTTCGAGCCACCTCAAGAAGCATCGAGGCGCCGCCTTCATACCCTCCGTAGCGTTGCATCGCCGAGATGCGCATGGCGCCGATGGAGTCCAGGGCCTCGATTGATTCGTCGGACATCACCCTCTGTGCATCGGCTTCCACCGCATTCCTGCGCAGCAACGGCCCGATCTCGTGAACACGCTTAACCATGTCCGCGGTGATCTCCGACGGGGGCGCGCAGATCGCGACCGGTCGGGCTGTTTCGCTTGAAAGGTTTTCTGCTACTTCGATCATTGCTCTGCCTAACCTTGTACGTTGAATGTTGCAATGGGTGCGCTTCGGATTTCCTCGCCGAACGCCCGGCGGACCTCGTGGAGATCCATGAACTCCTGGCATTTGGCGATCCGGCCGCCTGCGACGGTCATGATGGTGACGATGTCGTTGTCGAACAACAGTCCGTCACGGGTGCTTGCGGTCTCCCGCAGATGCGTGACCACCACGGACTGACCGGCATCGAGGTACATGCCCCGGATCTCCATGACCGCGCTGCCCGGCACGAATGTCGCCGCAAGTGTTCCGATCAATTCATCGAAGAATGCATCCACCCCTCGATATGTTCGTGCCAGTCGGGAGTGCTGACCTACGACAGTCCACTCGAGGCCCTCGGCCAGCACCGAGCGTGCTGACTGCTCGTCTCCAACGGCCTGGGCATCCCAGAACTTCCGCACCACAACCAGTTGCCCGTCGGACGTCTGTCCCATTAGATGTCAGTTCCCGTCACCACGCCCGGCTCGGCCAGGAGGGTGATATTGAAGTCGTCGCAAGCATTCTGGAGTCGATGTTCGGTTTCCTCGTCCATTTCCCAGCCCCGCTGCGGGCCAGCGTACTCCGCCGGAATGGCGACGGCACGGAAGAACTTCTCCAGTCCCCCGGGTGCCGACATGACCAACCATTTGGCTTCGATGTCGGGGCTCGCCTGGAAGGTATGCGGGACATCCTTGGGCATCAGGATGCAGTCGCCGGGGCCCAGTGTCAGCCCATCGGCTTCGGCGGCCCAAAATGTCACGGTTCCCTCAAGGATGTAAAAGATCTCGTCCTCGCCGACGTGTTCATGCAGCGGCGGCTCCGAGGCGAGCTTTGAATGGGTCAGTGCCATCATGAATCGGCCGTCTGTCATTTCGCTGGTAATGATCGGCTGGATCAAGTCGCCCAGGAACCACAGGTTCTCCCGCTCGGATTGCCTGACAACGCTCAGGCGACTGGTCTGCTGCTGGGTAAGTTGTGTCATCTTTTGCTCCTTCATGGCGGCTGGCGCACTGGCGCCGAACGATGTGACCGAAGCTACTACGGTCGCCACGAATGCGCAATATCCATTTGTGAGGCGCGTCATATTGCCGAAATCTAGACGAGCGTTCAAAAAGGGCTATACAGGATCGTCTCCGTCTGGCAAGCTACTGCTCACAGGAAGTTCCACCGGGCTCCTGCGCCGGTGGAAGAACCAGCCAAGGAGCAGAAAATGATCTTGACACCCCAGACCTTGGACTCGCAGGTCCTTCGCGAGACCTTTGCCCATTTCCCCTCCGGGGTTGCCGCGATGACGGCCGAGGTCGATGGGGTTGCCCACGCACTCGTCGCCTCGTCGTTCACCGTTGGAGTTTCACTGGAGCCGGCCCTGGTGATGTTCGCAGTACAGAAGTCCTCCGGGACGTGGCCCATCCTGCGACAGGCGAGACGCGTGGGCGTTTCCATCTTGGGGCAGGACCAGGGCGCCCTTTGCCGGCAGCTGGCCAACCGCGACAAGAACGCCAGATTCGCCGACGTGGAGGTTCACCGCTTGGAGTCCGGCGCCCTGCTGTTGCCCCATGCTTCACTGTGGTTTGAATGCAGCATCTTCGACGAACATCCCGCTGGGGACCACGACGTCGTGCTGCTGGAGATCCACGCCCTGCACGCCGACAAGACCACCAGCCCCTTGGTATTCCACGACTCCGCCTTTCGGCAACTCGCCGCATAGCAGGACCCCTGTCAAGATCTGGCATTCTCATGACGACCGCCAGAATTTGATAACGGCCCAAGGGCCATCAATGCACCAGATTCGGGGTGAGCCATGCCCCGCCCAGGCGGCGCCTATAAAAAGGTCGTGGCCTTTCCACGGACTCCAAAGTTCTCCTTCGACACCTACTCGCAAAGGTTTACATCATGAGTGATTCAACAACTGCCACGGCATTAACGGCCTTGCCCGGTTCAGCCATGGACCGCAAGGAAAAGCGCAAGATCATCCTGGGCGTGGGCGTGGGAAATGCCCTCGAATGGTACGACTGGACGGCATATTCCATCTTTGCCGCATACTTCGCCGGACAGTTCTTTCACGCCAAGGACCCCGTCACCGCCCTGCTGGGAACCCTCGCGATCTTTGGCGCCGGCTTCTTCATGAGACCGCTGGGCGGGTTGTTCTTCGGTTGGTTCGCCGACAAATATGGACGCCGCCAAGCCATGTCGGTGTCAATGCTGATCACGGCCGGGGGAAGCCTGCTCATCGGCATCTCCCCCAACTACCAAATGATCGGTGCGGCCGCGGCGGTCTTCTTGCTCCTTGGACGCATGTTGCAGGGACTCGGACACGGCGGAGAAGTGGTCTCGTCCTTCACCTACGTCACGGAAATGGCCCCGCGTAAATCGCGCGGCTTGTGGTCTTCCTCCGTCTTCGTCTTCGTCACCCTCGGCGTCATCGCCGCAACTTTGCTCGGAGCGATCCTTTCCTCGACGTTGGGCACCGATGCCGTGCGCGAGTGGGCCTGGCGCGTACCGTTCATCCTCGGTGGATTGCTGGGTGTTTATGCCCTGTACCTTCGCCGCAAGCTGGATGAAACGCCGATGTTCCGTGCCAAGGTCGAAGCCGCCGCGGCAGCCAAGGCGGCAGGCCTGGCCATTCCACGCACACGCGGCCTGGGTCGCGAGATTTGGCGCCACCGTCGCGCTTGCCTGCGCATCGTTGGCCTGGCCGCCGGCGGAACCGTCATGTTCTACGTCTGGTCAATCATGGCACCCGCCTTTGCCATGGGCCCGCTGAAAATGGATCCGACGCAGGTGCTGTGGATCAGCACAGGCGCCAACGTGTTCTTCATGGCCTGCCTGGTGTTCTGGGGCTGGCTCTCGGACCGGGTGGGACGCAAGTTCAATTGGTACTTCTTCGCAGTCGGCGCCATCGTGCTCATCATTCCGCTGACGCTGGTGCTCAACGGCGGTCCGGAAGTGTGGCGCCTGGCCTTCTACATGGGCATCGGCATGGTGCTGATTTCGGCACCAACGGCGATCATGCCAGCAACCTTCCCGGAGCAGTTCCCCACGCACGTGCGGGCTGTGGGCATGGGCCTGCCGTACTCCATTGCCGGGGCCTTGGCGGGTGGCACGGCTCCGTATCTGCAGACGTGGCTCTACTCGCAGGGCAATCCACGGATCTTCGACGTCTACCTGATGGTGCTTTGCGCCTTTGTGCTCGTCGCAGCAATTGCTTCCCCCGAAACACGGGGCAAAGATCTCAATGACGGGTCCTTGGTGGACGCGGCCTAACGGAAACCCAAGAAATACGTGTGGGGTGGACGAACTTCGGTTCGTCCACCCCACACATTTTTGCGCAGGTGCCAAGTCCTCACGTCAATCGGCGGGGAACCCCGCGCACTTATGAACCGCCGGCTTAGTTCTCCCAGAACGGGTAGTCGGTGTACCCGGCTGCACCCTCGGTGTAGAACGTGGAGGCATCGGGCTCGTTCAACGGCAAGCCTTCCTGCCAGCGGCGCACCAAATCCGGGTTGGCGATCGCCGGGCGGCCAACCACCACTGCATCTCCCCAGCCATTGGCGGCAACCGCGGCCGCGTCGTCGTAGGTGGTGACGGTCTGGAACCCGGTGTTCAGCAGGACGGGTCCGTTGAACCGTGAGCGCAGGTCCTGGACCAGTTCGCCGGCGGGATCCGCATGCAGGATGCTCAGCGCGGCCAGCCCCAGGGGTGCAATCCCGTCGATGAGCGCCGCATAGGTGGCGGCGGTGTCCACCGGATCGCTCTCCACCGCACCCTGGACGTTGTGCTCGGGGGAAATGCGCAGGCCTGTCCGGCCCGCACCGATGGCGTTGGCCACGGCGGTGACCACCTCGATGACGAAGCGCGCCCGGTTTTCCGGGGATCCACCGTAGGCGTCGATCCGGGTGTTGGAGCTCGGGGCCAGGAACTCGTGCAGCAGGTAGCCGTTGGCGCCGTGCAGTTCCACGCCGTCAAACCCCGCGGCGATCGCATTGCGGGATCCGGCCACGAACTCCTCAATGATGCCCGGCAGCTCATCCGTCTCCAGGGCGTGCGGGACGGGGTAGGCGTGCTTGCCGGTGTAGGTCCGCGTCAGCCCCTCCACGGCAATGGCGCTCGGGGCCACGACGTGGCCTTGACCGGTGGTCTCGGTGTGGGTGACCCGGCCGGCGTGCATCACCTGGGCGACGATGAGGCCGCCCTCGGCGTGCACGGCGTCGGTAACGCGCTTCCATCCGGCAATCTGCTCCTCGGTGGCCAGTCCCGGCTGGCGGACGAACCCCTGGCCGGTGGCGCTGGGGTAGACGCCCTCGGACACGATCAGCCCCATCGAGGCGCGCTGGCGGTAGTACTCGACGACGTCGTCGTTCGGCACGCCGTCCACGCGGGAACGGGAGCGGGTCAGCGGCGCCATGACGAGTCGGTTGGGAAGTTCGAGGTCACCTAGGGTCAGCGGGGAAAACAGGTCCATGGGGCAGTACTCCAAACGTTGGGGTGGGTTGCCTGGTGCAACCGGCCACGCTGCGGCGATATTCCTTCTGGGCCCGCCGGGTGAGGTGGATCACGGTTCGTCCCTCAACCATCCGGGTCATGCCCTGGCGGCAATGTCCCGCAATGTGAACTACCTCGGACACCGGCGAACCTCCGTGTAAAACGTGCCCGGCCCAAGGAATTCGCGTCATACACGAGCAATTCAAAAACTATCCTTGTGCGATCCACATCACAGTGCTAGATTCTTGTCGCTTTCCAAAGGATCGAGTCCTTACATGCAGGACAGTCACCGAAATTGGATCTAACCACAAGGACGTTCATGAGTACCGTCGCATCACCTCCGAGACCACCACAGCGGATCATGCATCCTCGCTGGCTCGGTGCCCTCCAACCGAACAGGCTCAGCGCTGCCCGCAGTTTTGTGGCAAAGATGGTGCGTGAGCACTGGGACATCGAGCTGCTGAGCACCGATGTCGATGCATCCGGTAACGGAACCATGACTTACCGGATCAGCACCCCCTCAGGGATCATGTCCTTCGTGGGATTCGTGTCCGAACCCCGCTCGGTCAACCGGACCTCCAGGATCATCGGCTCAAGCTGGGACATGCTCGGCAGCCTCATGGACGGCGCACCGGATCCCGCCAGGATCGAACAGAACCGGCGCGAACTGCCCAAGCTGTACGCAGGCCGGGCACCGGCAGGCACCCTCACCTGGTTCCGCGCCAACCAAAGCGTGCGCCTCTTCGAACACGTGCGCGAGCGTCTGGCCGCCGGAAGCCAGCCGGACCAGGAACTCGTGGCCGAGGTCGGCTACCTGATGCGCAACACCGGCCTGGACGGCAACGGCACCTTCGGCACCCGGGACTTCCGGGAGCTCGGCCCCGATCACCCGTTGGCCGCCCCGTACCACGCCCAAATGCTCTCCGCCTACCTGATGCGCGAGCTCTCCATTGACCTGGTGCAGCACCTGGCGCGGCTGGATAGCACGGACGCTGCCTCCCTCTCCCCCGTCATCCGCCGCGGCATCGCGATCGGAAATGGCTCGGCCCTGGGCTTGGTGCTCTTTGCCTTCAATCGTCCCCAGTTGATCGGCACCCTCATCGGCCAATATGAAAAGGCCCTGGCCCAGGCGCTGGACCTTCCACTCAACGCCGATGACCCGGCCTGGGAACGCCTGGACACCCTGGTCAACCGATCCATCCTCTACCGCCAGCAGGACGTGGGCCGCTACGTCACACTCCCCGGCGGACCGCAGATCTCCTCCGACCTCCGAGCGGCCAAGCGCCTCATCGATGCCGCAAGAACCAGCGGCTCCCCACGTCCCCTGCGCGTGCTTGAGGAATCGATGAACGGGATATTCCTCCCCGAAACCATCGAGACCGTCCACGCGATCCTGCTGGAACTGGCTCCGGAGGCAACCGATTCGTTCCTGCTCTCCGACGCGGTCGACGAGAGCCTGCTAGCCAATGGAGCGCAGAGCATTGACTCGTTGCGAGTCGACATCGAGGAGCACTTCGGGTGGGCGCTGGATCTCCAGCTCGCCGCAGACCACGAAGCCAACCGGGTTTGGTACAAGTCCAGGGATTCCGAAGAGCCGCGATGCGGCCCGGCGGGCGAAGTCCCCGCGGGCACCGTTGACCTGTCGTTCGATGTTCCACGCGAGATCCAGCGCCTGCTGGGCCGGATCGACCGGGACGCCGGCCTCGAGACCGTCGGAGCCCTGCTGGTCGCCGACCCGACGCTCGAGCAGATCGTCGCCCACGTGCAGAACCTCGCGGATCTCCCCTACGCCATTCCGCGCATGGACATCAAGGACGACTATCTGGTGCCCGTCCACCTCATCCACCTGCTCAACGGCTTTGCCTTCGGACTGGATAAGACGGTGGACCGCCTCGAGCGCATCCTGCGCGGAGTCATCTTCGACGGCGCCCCCTACCGCGATGAGCTCGCCCACCCGGACGCCACGGACTGGTACTGGGCGCCGAACCACGACACCTACGCCCTTCCCGTCATCGACGCAGTCCAATGGAGCGACAAATAATGACCATCGAAAAGACGGCAACAGGCGGGACCAACCTGCTGAGCACCGGGTTGAAAATGCTGCAGGTCATCGACGCGGTGGCCGACTACAAAAACGGCGTGGGGGTTTCCGAGCTGGCACGGGTGCTCGGTTGGTCGCGCAACGTCACCCACCAATACCTGACCACCGGGGTGGCTGCGGACTGGCTGGTCCAGGGCGAAAACCAAAAATACTCGGTGGGTTTCCACGCCGCCGTGGTGGCCAGAAACGCCTCCCCGCACGGCCGGATCCGCTCGTTGCTGCTGGCCGAAATGAACGACCTGGTGCAGATCGTGAACGCGGCGGTGTCCTACGCGGTCCTCGACAAGGAAAGCCCGATCGTCATCGACCGCGTCGAGCCCGACCGCGCCATCCAGATACGCAGCGGGCTCGAGTCGCGCTTCTCGCTGCGCACCTCGGCCTCCGGGCAGGTGTTCCTCGCCCACGCCCCTGGACTCATCGAATCCTCCGCGATCGACAGCAACGAGGAGGAACTGCAGCAAATCGTGCACCGCGTCAAGACCCGCGGCGCCTCCCGGGTGCACTCGCGTTGGCTCGGCGACGAAATCATCGCCGTGGCCAGCCCGGTGTTCCTGCGCGGACATTGCGTTGGTGCGCTCAGCGTCATCATGCCCGCCACGCGCCATGATGCGGACGCCGTCGAGGCGGCACTTGTCGACCGGGCGGAATCCATCAACCAGCAAATCCTGAACCAACAGAACGGAATGAGCCAGTGGTGAACCCCATGAACCCGGCCCAGGACCATCACGACATGGTCGACCTGGATGAAGTCGGCGACGAACCTCTGCTGCTCAAGCGGCGCGAGCTCACGCTCATCAGCGAGCGGGTGTTCCAGCACCGGGGAGTGCCCAACGGGGCCTGGGCAGCTGCCCGCAACAACTTCCTCGACGTCGCGGTCTTGCTCAAGGCGGACGCCGTGGCCGGGCTGCTGGAGGTCGTCAACTGCCCCCAGCCAGTGCACCCCGACGGGCTGGGCGTGGACACGTCCCACGACGGCCACCGGATCGATGCACGCCACCAGCATTCGCTGGTCGCCGGCGCCCTCGTTGGCAATGCCATGGAGTCCCTGCTATCCCGATCCCGGAGCGTGACGCTTTCGGTGGTCAATGTCTCCAGCCCCCGCTTTCTTGCCGGGGTCGTGCACCGCCTGGCGCGCCGCGGCGTGGAGGTTCAGATCGTCGAGGGCGAAAACTCGGCGACCTTCCTGGCCCAGGGAGAAATCCGGGACGTCCGGCCCTCCAGCCACGGCGACCTGGTGCAGGGAATCATGGTCTCCCCGACCCTCTGGTGGCCCATCTACAACGCCTCGACGCTGGCGCTGAGCCACATCACCGAGATCTCCCGGTTCCACACCGGCAACACCCCCTCACCCACCCCTCGCCGCCTGGCGATCAAGTAAGGAAACGGCATGTACTTGGATAGCTTGATCTGTTCGCGTCTGGACCGGGCCGGCCTGCAGGACCTGGTCGACGGCGGGGTTCGCTGCGCCACGGTGACCTGCGGGTTCTGGGAAGACGCCACCGAATCCATGGATTCGCTGGTCAACTGGCACCGGCTCATCGCCGAAAACCCCGACCTGGCCGGGCTCGGCACCTCGCCGGCCGAAATCGAGGCCATTTCCGCCCAGGGCCGCGTGGCCATCATCCTGGGATTCCAGAACAGCGCATTCCTCCAGGGGCGTCTCGGCTACGTCGAGATGTTCCACAGGATGGGAGTGCGCGTGGCCCAACTGACCTACAACATCCAGAACGACATCGGCGGCAGCTGCTACGACCCCGAGGACGCGGGCCTGACCCGGTTCGGCGAGGAGGTCGTGGGGGAAATGAACCGCGTGGGCATGGTCGTTGACCTCTCCCACGTCGGAAACCGCACCTCCCTCGAGGCGATCCAGGCCTCCACAAAGCCCGTGGCGGTGACGCACGCCAATTGCTCGGACCTGGTTGATCACCCCCGCAACAAGCCGGCGCACATCCTGAAGGAACTAGCGGCGCGCGGCGGCATGGTCGGGCTGACGACCTATCACAACATCACCCGGGGCTACAACGGATCCCCCGACGAGTGGGCCACCATGGTTGCCAGGACCGCCGAGTTGATCGGTGCCGAGAGCATCGGCATCGGCACCGACGACAACCAGGGCGGGGACGCGTCCTACCTGGCGTGGATGCGCAACGGGCGCTGGAGCTTCCGCACGCAACAGGGCGCAAGCGTCGGCCCGGGACTCGCCACGGGCACCAAGACCGAGTGGTACCGGGGGCCCGGTGATTTCCAGGTGTTTGGGCCCGCCCTGCGGCGCGTGGGATTCAGCGACGAGGAAACCGGCAACATCCTTTGGGGAAACTGGAACCGCTTCTACAAGGAGGTCATGTGATGACTGCAGCACTTTCGGAATTGCCGGCCACCAGGGCCACCAACATCTCCATCCAGTCCGTCACCAAGCGCTACCACCGCGCGGGCAAGACCATCCACGCGCTGGCGGAGACCTCGCTGGAGTTCGAGGCGGGGAAGTTCGTCTCGCTCATCGGCCCCAGCGGGTGCGGAAAGTCCACGCTGCTCAAGATCATGGCAGGACTGGAAACCCCCACCTCCGGGCGGGTCGTGATCGACGGCAAGACCCTGACGGGACCGCAGGACGGCGTCAGCGTCGCCTTCCAGAAACCCACGCTGCTGCCCTGGCGCAGCGTCATGGACAACCTGTTGCTGCCGATCCAGATCTCCGGCAAGCGGATCGACTCCGGGATCAAGGACCGCGCCCAGCAGCTGCTCAAGGTCATGGGCCTGGAGGACTTCTCCGGCCACTATCCCCGCGAGCTCTCCGGCGGCATGGAACAGCGTGCCGCCATCGCCAGGTCCCTGATCTCGCGGCCCAGCCTGCTACTGATGGACGAGCCCTTCGGCGCGCTGGACGAGTTCACCCGGGAGGACCTCAACGACGAGTTGCTCTCCCTCTGGGCGCGCGAACCCAAGACCCTGGTCTTCGTCACGCACAGCATCTCCGAGGCGGTGTTCCTCTCCGACCAGATCGTGGTCATGAAGGCGCGTCCCGGCGCCGTCCACGAGGTGATCGACGTGCCGCTGGCACGTCCCCGCCACCGGAATATCCGCAACAGCCAAGAATTCTACGACCTCATCCGCACCGTGCGGCTCAGCCTCGAAGAGGCCAAGGCCGGCCACGACGTGGAGCCGAATCGGAAGGCATCATGAGCATCCTCGAGAAGACACCGCAGATCGACAGGCCCGGAGCCATCACCACGACGGCCGCCGACGAGTTGCCGACCCGGCTGGCGCTCACCCTGAAATCGACATCGTTCCGCGCGGGCGTCATCGCCATTGTCTTGCTGGTCGGCGGGTTCATCCTCTGGAACGTCGCCACGGACAAGGAATGGGTGTCCCCGCTGGTGGTCGCGCCTCCCGACGAGGTCGGCAAGGCGCTGCAGGACATGTTCGCCACCGGGGCGGTATGGAAGAACCTGGGTGCCACCGCCTACGTCACGCTCATCGGGTTCTTCGTGGCGACGGCGGCCGCGCTTCTGGTCAGCTTCGTCTTCGTCTTCTCGGAGTCGCTGCAGAAGGCCATCTACCCGTTCCTGGTCATCATCCAGACCTTCCCCAAGGTCGCCATCGCCCCGTTGATCATTGCGTCCTTCGGCTACGGCCTGCTGCCCAAGGTCGTGCTGGCGGCACTCATGGCCTTCTTCCCGGTCCTGGTCAACGCGATGGTCGGCCTGACCAACATCAACGTTGACCAACTCAACTTGTTCAAGTCGATGCGGGCCAACACCTGGCAGGTGCTCTTCAAGCTCCGGATCCCCAATGCCATCAGCTACATCCTCCCTGCCCTGAATACGGCGCTGGTGCTGTCCCTGATCGGCACCATCGTCGCGGAGTTCGTCTCCGCCCGGCAGGGCCTGGGCTTCGCCATCCAGTCGGCGACCCAGACCGGCAGCGTCGCCACGACCTATGCGCTGCTGATCGTGCTCGGTGTCTTCGGCGCCATGATCTGGGTCGTCATGGCCATCCTCAACCGCGTTTTCAAGAACTACAAGCAGTAGGAAAGGACCACTCATGAAAATCAAGAATCTCGCAGCGTCCTCGGCAGCGCTCGCCCTGGCCATTGGGCTCACCGGTTGCGCGGGCTCGTCCTCGGAAGCCGACGGACTGAGCCGTGTCACCTTTGCCGTGGCGGACCAGTCGCTGAGCGCCACCTCTGCCAGCTATGCCACGGTTCCCGGCTCGATGGGCTACTTCAAGGAGGCAGGCCTCGAGGTGGAGATGCAGCCGGTCGAATCCGCCCTGGCGGCAATCCAGTCGGTTGCCTCCGGCAACTCCTTCTGCACCTACGCCTCGACCTACAATGCGCTCTCCGCCATCAAGGACGACCCGAACCTCGTCATCGTCGGAACCACCACCGGCAACATCTTCCGCGTCATCGCCCCCGAGTCGCTGGGCATCAAGACCTCCGGCGACCTCGCGGGCAAGAGCATCGGAGTTTCCTCACTGACCTCGATTGCCACCGACATCGCCAGCATCGGCATGCGTTACGACGGCGTGGAGCCCAGCAAGGACCAGTTCCTGTCCGTGGGCTACGGCGCCCAGACGGCGCAGGCCTTCAAGAACAACGACATCCAGGCGTACTCGGGATTCGACGGCCCCAACATGGTCATCGAATCGCTGCTCGGCGAACCGGTGGTGGACGTGGCGTCCGAGGCCGACTCGATGACCGGGACCTCCTCGCTGGTGTGCCGGGCGAAGGACGTGGCCGAAAAGCCGGACATGGTCGCAGGGCTGTGGACCGCCTTCTTCAAGGCCTTGGTCTTCTCCCAGGAAAACCCGGAAGCCGCGGTGAAGATGCACTGGGAAAAGTTCCCCGCCAGCAAGCCAACCCAGGGCGATGAGGCGGCAAACCTGAAAATGGCCACCGGCCAGTTGGCATTGCGCATGAAGACCACCGCGCAGGTCGGATCCGCAGGCCGCTACGGCGAGCAGACCGAAAAGGACATGCAGCGCCTGATCGACGACGGGCTTGAGGGCGGAATCCTCACCGGCTCGGCATCCGATTTCGCGCTGGAGAAGATGTTCAACTACGACCTCGTCGAGAAGTACAACGACTTCGATGCGAAGGCTGTCATCAAGCAGGCCCGCGAATGGCAGGCCAAGTGAGTTCCGGTGCGCCGGTTCCGCCCATGTTCGCGCGCGTAGGCGAGATCGTGTGGACCGGGGGCCACCTGCCCCGGCTCCCCGACGGCACCGTCCCGGCCGCCTTCGCGGACCAAGTGAGGCTGGTGCTGGAGAAGATCTCCGCAACCCTTGAGACGGCTGGAACGGGCTTGGACAAGCTAGTCAAGGTCAACGCCTACCTGTCCGACATCGACAACCTCCCGGAGTTCAACGACATCTACTACGGGTTCTTGGACGGTCACCCGATTCCCCCGCGGACATCGGTGGAAGTGACCCGCTTCAGGGATGCGTCGATGCTGGAAATCGAAGTAGTCGCGCATTCCAACTAGCGAATGTCGGGGTTGGGACTTGGATCTAACAGACAGTTCCCAACCCCGATTTTCCGTGTCTCGTCGGACGAGATCCGTCGGCATCGAACAAAGACCGCGAGATAGTCCTTCACATCTTTTGTTTGAAGTGCCACATGCCAAAGGGATTCGGCTTACAAGCGGACGTCACTGGTAGTGGGGGATTTTCCAGGCAATACCGGTTGGCGAGCGAGGACCGCGACCTCGCGGGAAACGACGGCCGTTGACCTCGGCACCGGGGATGATCCGGCACCCCCATCCGTTGGATAGACATGCGATCATTAATTTCGACCGCATGATTCCGATGATAGAAGGTGGGAAACGCCGTGGCAGGTTTCAGTAAATTCAGCAAGATCCTTAGGGAAGCAGCGAAAAACCCCAAGGTCAGGCAGGCCGGTGGCCAGGTGGTCGACAAGGCCGCGGTTCTGGCTGGAAAAGCCACCAAGGGCAAGCACCTGGACAAGATCGAACGCGCGCGGGAGGAAGCGCGCAAGCGCTTGGACAAGCGCCCCTAAACCTCCGCGAGGGCCATGGTCATGGACAGGCACCGGGGATTCCAGGTTCGCACCTGCATCTGTCCGCGGGGAGCGGATGATGCCTGAATCAATCGCGGTGGGGTGAGAGCACGGAGTCTCGTGTTTTCGCTCCTTCGCGCTTCTTTTTCAATTCCCGGGTTGCTACCTTGTCGACTGCTTGCGGGTGAACGCGGAAATGCCGGTGATGTCGCGACCGACAATTAGGGCCTGCATTGAATCGGTGCCCTCATAGGTGGAAACGACTTCCATGTCCATCAAGTGACGGGCCACGTGGTTTTCCAGCAGGAGGCCGTTGCCGGCCATCATGTCACGCGCTTCACGGCAGATGGCAAGGGCCTTGCGCGAGGTCGTCATCTTGATCATCGACGCCATGGGGGCGGTTAGTTCGTCGCGTTCCTGCAACTCCGCCATGCGGGTGCACATCAACTGCATGCCCGTCAGGTCAGAAAGCATCGTCGCCAGCTTCTCCTGGACCAGCTGGTAGCTGGCGATCGGAGCCCCGAACTGTTCACGTTGCAGGGCGTACTTGGCAGCCATTTCGAAGGCAGCCATGCCGTGACCCACCGCTTCCCACGAGGCACCGCCACGGGTCGCTTTCAGCACGCGGTTGACCCCGGCAAATGACTCGCAGTTTTCCAGGCGGTTTTCCGCCGGGATGCGCAGGTTTTCGATAACGATGTCTGCCTGCAGGATTGACCGCTTGGCGATCTTGCCAACGATCGGTGTCGGTCGGTACCCGCTGGGGTACTCCCCCGAGGCCTGACGTTCCACGACGAATGCCTTGACCTGCCCATCGGCCTCATCGCGGGCGAAGAGCACGATCACGTCCGCCTCGTGCCCGTTGCCGATCCACCGCTTGTGCCCGTTGAGCAACCAGGTGTCGCCGTCACGGCGTGCCGAGGTCTCCAACGAGACCGAATCGGATCCATGGTCGGGCTCCGTCAGTGCAAAGGCCCCGGTCTTCTCAAGTCGCGACATCGCAGGCAACCAACGCTGCCGCTGTTCCTCGTTGCCCAGCATGTAGATGGAACCCATGCACAGGTTGGAGTGCACGCCAAGGAACGTGTTGACCGAACCATCAATGCGCCCCATTTCGCGGGCAACGAGTCCGGCAGCCTGCCGGGAGAAACCCGGGCAGTCGTAGCCATTGATGAAGGTGCCAACGATTCCAAGATCACGAAGACCCGGGATTACCTCTCGCGGAAATTCTGCGCGTTCCCAGTAATCATTGATGATCGGCTCAATGCTTGCCTGTCCAAAGGCGCGCACCCGGTCACGGAGCTCTCGATCTGCGTGGGTGAGATCCGCATCAAGCAAGAAGTAGTCTGGGTGGTCGATAACCGAGGTCATGGTCCATCTTTCTTTTCGTATTCTGCAGAGACATGAAGTCCTGGCAGCGCCAATGGGTAGGCGGCAGGGCATCAACCGTCATCCCGCCGTGGCAGGCGATTGCACGCCATGACGCCACGCTGATGGCCCGTGGCGTAGGCGCATCCGCCTATCGCGCTTGGCTCACCCTGGGCTTACACCATGGTTTCCATCCACTGCGGACTTTCACGTCACCTGGTAACCCGCACCACACTAACAACCGTGTTGGGCAAACCGGATTGGACCAGCAGGCCTACACGCTGCCTCAGAGCATGAAAGCCAGTCCAACCCTTGACATTCCGTCAACGACCTCACTGCATGACCACCGAAGCCGCATGAAGTCCGTATTTTCGCCAGCTGGGCACCAATGCCGGGCTCCATGTCTGGCATTCGCGCTTCTGCCCAGGACCGGAATCATGGCTTCCGTCCCTCGCCAATCGGTTCCTCGGGCCGTTCTTCAACTAATCACCCCGATAGATGCTGGCCCGGAGTGGATGGCCAACCACTACGGGGATCACACCATTCCATGCCCCTCAGGTGGCCAGCCCCGAGCCCGGGAATCCGGCGCCTCGCAGGGCCGTAAAGTCGGCGGCCCGCCGAGCCAGCACGGCGGAGATACCTTCGACCGCCTCCGGGTCGACCATACTGGCGACCATGGCACCGGCTTCGTCATCCAGCTGCGCTTCGAGGGTTTGGGTGTGCGCGGTGCGGCACAATCCGAGGATTCGTTCCGTGGCGTGTTCCGGGCCTCGGGCCAACTGCGTTGCCAGTTCGATGGCCTTGGTTTCGGCATGGCCGGCCTCCACCAGTGCTGAAACAGCACCCAGCCCGTGCATGCGCTCAGCTCCGACCCGTTCGCCGGTGAGGCACATCTGGGTCAGCGCCTGACGCGGCACCGATTCGGCAAGCAGAGCCGTCAGTCCGCCGTCGGGGGTCAGCCCGGCCTTGATGTAGGCGGCGGAAAAGAATGCATTGCGGGCCGCAACGAGCAGGTCGCCTGCAAGCGCCAGCGACAAGCCCGCCCCGGCGGCGCCTCCTTCCACCGCCGTGATGACGGGCTTGGGGCATGACCTGATGTCAAGGATCATCCGGTGCAGCAAATCGATGCGCGCACGTCGTGCTTCTGCGTCAAGGTTCCGGGTGCCGGCGAGCTGGTGAAGGTTGCCGCCGGAGCAGAAGAATCCATCGGCACCAGTGATCACGACCGCTCCCACAGCGGGATCGCCCGCAGCGGCTGCCAGCGTCCGGCTGAGAGTCTGGAAGAACTCGGGGCCGATCGAGTTGCGCGTGGAAGGGCTGTTGATGGTCAGCACCAGGACGTGGCCTTCGGTGCGCTCCAAGAGGACGTCGGTGCTCATGCTGTGGATCCTGTCCATGGTCGATGAAATTTTCCGGTGAAGGAACTCGTTGCCGGGCATCGCACGGTTGTACGGCGTCCATCCGAGGACCCCAATACCCCGCGCCCTTCTCCACCGCCGCGGCCTTGGAGCTGACTTGCCGCAGAGGTGTGTAATACCGCTGAGCCTACCGGCACTGGAATTCCTGGCAACCCCCCATGGCCCACGACAGATACCCGGCATCTATCACGGCCAAGCCTTTTCCGGGCCATGTCAGGCCGGTCATGACGAGCCGGTCGGCTGGCACGTTCCCGTGGCTTCCGTGGCTCTCTTCCACTTCCGGCCCCGGTGGCCTTCGTGCGGCTGACCGAGCGCTCCCCCGATGTCGATCTGTGGTCTGCATGGCGCTGCGCCGACAACGACCCTGCGATTGGAACCCTGCCGACCGATCCGAAGGGCTTCAAGAACGGCAGGGGCAAAGTAGCCGGCGATGGTCCGCTTTTCGCCTATCGCGGCTATAAGGGGCGGATGCTATCCGCGGTGGAAGTGGCTGGGCTAACGTCCAGAAGGTGAGCGTTCTCTATTTGGTCCGGCATGGACAAGCATCCTTTGGCACCGACGACTATGATCGATTGTCGCGGCGCGGCATCGCCCAGAGCCAGGCCCTCGGCGAGCATTTGAAGCGTCATGGAACCATCCCCGACCGCGTCCTCACCGGTGACATGAAACGCCAGCGGCAGACGGCGCTGTGCGCCCTCGAGGTTGCAGGCTGGGACGCTGCCCCCGCCGTTGACCCCGGCTGGGACGAATTCAACGCCACCGCGGTGATCGATGCCTTCCCCGAAAAGGACCCGAAGTCCAAGACCGATACCGGCGCCTTCCAGCGGATGTTGGAGAAATCCTCGGCACGCTGGGCCTCCGGCGAGCACGACGATGACTACCGGGAGACGTTCAAGGCCTTTGCCGACCGGATCGATGCGGCCATGGACAATGCCATGGCCGGGCTCGGCCCAGGCAAGAGCGCGCTGGTCGTCTCGAGCTCGGGGGCCATCGCCTGGGCGGTTACCCGACTGGTCAATGGCGGCTTTCCGCAATGGCTCGCGCTGAACCGCGTCACCGTCAACTCCGGCGTCACCAAGATCGTCTCCGGGGCCCAGGGCAAGACGATGGTCACCTACAACGACCATGGCCATCTCCCCCAGTCCTGGATCACCTACCGCTGAGCCGGCCGGCGTTCCCCTCCAACCACTGCATTCAAGACAAGGAAACAGGTTTCATCATGACTGAACACAAGCGCACTGCGATTATCACCGGGGCGGGACGCGGCATTGGCGCGGAAGTTGCCCGTCGACTGGCCTCCGACGGATTCAACATCGCCGCGGTGGACCTGGACGAAAAAGGCCTTGATGCGCTCACCAGCGACCTTCATGCAGAGGGCCACGCCGCCATCGGCATTGTCGCTGACATCTCCGACGAGGATGCCGTCACCGCGGCAGTGGCTCGCACCGCCGACGAACTTGGCCCGCCGGTGGTGGTGGTCAACAATGCCGGCATCATCCGGGACAACATGCTGTTCAAGATGCCCGTCTCCGATTGGGACCTGGTCATGAACGTCCACCTGCGCGGATCCTTCCTCGTCGCCCGGGCCGCACAGAAACACATGGTCGAGGCCAAGTGGGGGCGCATCATCAATCTTTCGAGCACCTCCGCCCTGGGCAACCGCGGCCAGGCTAACTACTCGGCGGCCAAGGCCGGGCTGCAGGGATTCACCAAGACCCTCGCCCTGGAATTGGGCCCCTTCGGCGTCACCGCCAATGCGATAGCCCCCGGCTTCATCGAAACCGAGATGACAGCATCCACGGCCGAGCGGATGGGCGTCAGCTTCGAGGACTTCAAAAAGGCCCGCGCGGAAGAGATTCCGGTGCGCCGCGCCGGCACGCCGACCGACATCGCCAACGCCGTCTCGTTCTTCGCCCATGAGGCGGCCGGCTTCGTATCCGGCCAGGTGCTGTACGTGGCGGGCGGACCGAAGGCATGAGAGTCTTCAGCTCCATCGACGAGCTCGCGCAAAATGTTGGCCAGGAACTGGGCGTCAGTCAATGGCGGACCATCACGCAGGATGACATCGACGTGTTTGCCAAGGTCACCAATGACGAGCAATGGATCCATGTTGATGCCCAACGTGCCGCAGACGGCCCATTCGGCACCACCGTGGCGCATGGCTACCTGACGCTTTCGCTGATTCCGGGACTCGTGCGAACCGTGTACCAGCTGGACGGATTGGCGATGGCCGTCAACTACGGATCGAACAAGGTCCGCTACCCGGCCCCCGTGCCCACGGGGGCAACGGTACGTGCCCGGGTCAAATTGCTGTCGGTGGAACGCACCGAGCCCTGGAGCCAGTCGATCATCCAAGTCACCATCGAGCAGCAGGCGAACGGGATGCAGTCCAAACCCGGTTGCGTGGCCGAGATCGTCTCACGGCTCTACGAGTCCCCCGGCACATCGTCCGGAACCTGAGGGAATCCACCCTTCACCTCGGGGGCGATGCAATGGGGAGGTGCCCCGGAACAATGGGGTTGCGGGGCACCTCCCGGAATGTGGCCCAGGGCGGCAGTGCCGCTCACTGGCCAATGATCCGCCTTCGGCAAGGACACACCTGACGCAGCGCGTCGGTGTGCCTTGCCTTGCTTTTAGACCACGAGTTAGACCCAAACACAATCCAAGGAGTCGGCATGACCAGAGCAGCCATCGTTGCAACCGCCCGCACGCCCATTGGCAAGGCCCACCGTGGCGCATTCAACAACACCTCTGCCCCCGAGCTGGCCGGCCACGCAATTGCGGCGGCGCTTGCCAAGACGGGGATCGACCCGGCGTCGGTCGAAGATGTCATCATGGGTGCCGCGGCGCAGCAGGGGACGCAGGGCTTCAACGTCGCCCGCCAGGGAGCCCTGCGCGCTGGCCTGCCGGTGACGGTGCCCGGGCAAACCATCGACCGGCAGTGTTCCTCCGGGTTGATGGCCGTCGCGACAGCTGCCAAGCAAATCCTCGTCGATTCCATGAATGTTGCCGTCGGCGGCGGGGTCGAATCCATTTCGCTGGTCCAAAACGAACACCTCAACAGGTACCGCAACCGCGATCCCTGGCTTGAGGCCAACCGCCCGGGCACCTACATGCCCATGCTGCAGACCGCCGAACTCGTGGCCGAGCGATACTCCATCAGCCGCGAACGGCAGGACCAAATGGGCGCGCTCTCCCAGCAACGGGCAGCCAACGCCCAGGCCGGCGGCAGGTTCACCGACGAGATCGCCCCGATCCTGGTGACCACGCTGAAGACCGACAAGGAATCCGGCGAAGTCACCGAATTCGAGCAGCTCGTCAGCCAGGATGAGGGCATTCGGGCCAGCACCACGCTCGAAACCCTGGCCGGGTTGCGCACGGTGCTGAAGCCCGGGGACTTCACCGCGAATCCGACGGTGACCGCGGGCAACGCCTCACAGCTTTCCGATGGCGCCTCGGCGAATGTGCTGATGAACAGCGACTACGCAGCGTCCCTGGGGTTGGCGCCGCTGGGCTTCTACTGCGGCATTGCCGTGACCGGATGCGAACCCGACGAGATGGGGATCGGGCCGGTCACCGCCATCCCGAAGTTGCTGAAGAACCACGGGCTCACCGTTGACGACATCGGGATCTGGGAACTGAACGAGGCCTTCGCCGCCCAGGCCGTCTACTGCCGCGACATTCTGGGCATCGACCCGGAAAAGATGAACGTCAACGGCGGTGCAATCGCCCTGGGCCATCCCTACGGCATGACCGGCTCGCGTGCCGTGGGCAGCGCCCTGCTCGAGGCCCGGCGCCGCGATACGCAATTCGTTGTCGTCTCGATGTGCGTGGGCGGCGGCATGGGAGCCGCCGGCCTCTTCGAGGTCGCACGCTAGAAACAAGAAGCACGGGGCAGGGCGGTTGGCCGGCATGATGCCGGAATAACCGCCCTGCCCCGTGCCGTGATCATGTCGTGGCAGGTGAAAAGTCGAAGTCCGAAAACAGGGCGCCGGCACTAAGGGTTCTTCCTCGATGCCGGCGTTGATACGCCTAGGGGTTTTCCTAGGCGAGTGTCAGGCGCAGCGGCACGGCTCCCCAGCCGCGCAGCGCGTTGTTGTGGTGGTACCGAACCGGTGCGGCCAGCTCAATGCGTTCGACAAGTGGCAGCAGCTTCTCCAGGAGGCAGGCGGCCTGCAGTCGGGCGGCATGCTGGCCCACGCATTGGTGCACGCCCATGCCGAAGGCCAGGTGGCCGGAGGGGTCACGCGACAAGTCGAACTTGTCCGGGTCTTCCCAGCGGCGCGGGTCGCGGTTCGCGGCGGCGAAGTTCAGCATGACACGGGTCCCGGCGGCAATGACGGTTCCACCAATTTCCACGTCGTTCGCTGCCTTGCGGAAGAGATGCTGCACCGGGGAGATCCAGCGCAGCGACTCGTCGAAGGCCACGCGGGCCAGGCCCGGATTGGCCTTCAGCGCGGCCCACTGGTCGGGGTTGGTGGCCAGCGCGTACAGCAGGCCGGTGATGCCGTACACGGTCGTGTCCACGCCGGCAGACAGCAGCGAACGGGTCAGCAGCGGCGCAAAGTCATGGGTGATGTCCCCGCGGTCGGCGGCTGCCCAGACGTCGGCTCCGAAGCCCTCGGGCTTCAGGGAGTCGCGTTGGCACTTTGCGGTGGCCCACTCGGCCAGTGCCGGGGCCTGGCATTCGCCTTGTTTGTACAGCTCGTTGTGCGGGCCGGCGGCATTGAAGATGTGGTCGGCATAGGGCACGAGGTTCTCGCGGCCCTCGTCGGAAATGCCCGCGGCATCCGGGAAGAAGTTCACCGGCAAGACGGAGCCGATGTCGCCGAAGCCGTCTATCTCGACCTGCGTACCGGGGTCTTTTCCGGCCAGCAGGGGGTTCAGCACCCGATCGGCGTGCGACAGGCAGGTGTCCCTCAGCGCACGCAGGGCGCGCGAGGACATGATCTCCTGCAACACCTCGCGCGGGGCGTCATGCTCCGGCGGATCCATCTGCAGCAGGCCCCGAGCACGCCAAGGCTCGTTCAGGCCCACGCCCGAGCCCGAGTTCAGCTCCTGCCAGTTCTCCAGCGAACCGGCCAGCTCCTCGTGACGCCCGATCGCATGGACGTTGTATTTCGACAGGAATACCACCGGGCCGGCCTCGCGCAGGCGCTGCTGGAACGGCAACGGGTCTTCAAGGATCTCCGGCGAGAACGGGTCATCGTCGAGGACCGGGATGGCACCCTGGTGGGCCGGGCATTTCGTCGTGATCGACATGGGAGTACCTCTTCTATAGATCCAGCACGAGGCGATCGGAGACCGCTCGCGAGACACAGACAAACATTCGGTCGTTCTTGGCACGCTCGGCATCGTTGAGCAGCGAGTCGCGGTGTTCCGGGGTGCCCTTGAGCACCCCGACCTCGCAGGTGCCGCACACGCCCTCCATACACGAGGCCAACACCGGGACCCCGGCGCAGGACAGGGCGGAGAGAACGGTTTCGTTGGTTCCGACGGTGACGGTCTTCTTCGACACGGCCAGTTCCAGCTCGAACGGCTCGGTGCGCACCGGTTCGTCCAGGCTTGCGGCAACGAAGCGTTCAAAGCGCACCGCCCACGTGGGCCATGCCGCCGCGGCTCCGGCTACCGCGTTCAACAGCGGTTCCGGTCCGCAGCAGTAGACGCGTCCGTCTTCGGGCATCTCGTTGAGGAAGCCCAGGTTCAGGTGGCCGAGTTCGTCCTGCGGCCAGATGGTGACGCGGTCGCCGTACTGCGCCAATTCGTCGAGGAAGGCCATCGAGGCGCGCGTCCTGCCGCCGTAGTGCAAGTGCCAATCGATGCCCAACTGTTCGGCGGCCGCGATCATCGTCATGATCGGGGTGATCCCGATGCCGCCGGCAATGAACTCGAAGCGCTTCGCCTGAGACAGGGGAAAGTTGTTGCGCGGGGTTCCCACGGTGATCATGTCCCCCACCGCGAGCTCCTCGTGGATGTAGCGCGATCCGCCCCTGGAATTCGGTTCATTCAAGACCGCCACCTCGTAGGCATGCGCGTCCCACCGGTCGCCACACAACGAATAGTGCCGCGACACGGTTCCCTCGTCCGAGGTCGGGAGCACCAGTTCGATGTGCGCGCCGGGCGTCCAGTCCGGCACTCGGGCCTGGTTCGGTTCCTCCAGCCGCAAGCGGACGACACCGTCTGCCAGCAGATCCTTCCGGGCTACCCGGAGGGACTGGATTCCAGGGCGGCCAACGGTGGGCCTGTACGCCGACGAAACGTCGACCGGGAGCGAAGTGGCATGAGTAGACATACCTCGATCATCCCTGCCAAACAAGCCTGTAATCAATCTCACATGTCGTATCGACGTGATAGCCGGGTGGTAGAGGGGCAACGCTTGACGGCAAATGCCGGAAGTTGGTCCGGGCACGGCAAAGTCCCCCGCCACCGTGGCGAGGGACATTGCCGTGCACCCCGTCCGCCCTCCACGGCCGACCGGCGCCGGCAATTGATTCCCGGTCAACCGCAGTGGGCGAATGCGTGCATCACGCATTCATGCCCGTGCCACCTACGCCCGCGCAAATTCGGGTACCAAGGTTTCGTAGGTTATATCCCCCTTATTGATGCTTCCGAAACGCTCGGCGAGTGTGGCCATGTGTTCCACGGTTTCCTTCTTCGCCTTGAACATCGGTTGGATGTTCGGAGCCATCGTGGTGGCGTAGTGCTCGATGTACGCCTCGGCTATATCCAGCGCCTTGCCACCGAGCCCGGTGGTGTTGAGCAGCTCGGCCGCCGCCTTCTTGTTGTCAATGATCCAGTTCTTGGCATCGTCTTGGCATGCCAGCCAGTTCGTGACCAGCTCCGGCTGATTCTGGGCCGTTTCCTCGCGGACGGCGATCGCAAGCACGGCCTGGTTGCGCAGCAGCTCCGGAACACTCGGTTCGGCGAAATCGATGATGATGGAACCGCCGGCTTCCTTGGCCACGTACCGAGTCGAGGTCCACTGGACGGTGACATAGGCATCGACGCGCCCCTGCTTGAGGTTCGGGATGGCGTTGGCGGTGGTGCCGACCGCCAGGGCGGTGACGTCGCCGTACTTCATGCCGGCCAGTTCGAGCGCCAGCTTCAGTTGCAGGTCACTGCCCGAACCAACGCTCGTCACGCCCACCTTCTTGCCCTTCAGCGACCGCATCTTCTCCTCAAAACCCGCATCGGAACCTGGCGACTGGAAGTCCTTGCCTCCGACGATTCCGTAGGAGGTCTCTGCCGTTCGGAAGCCAATGAGAACGGGGCGCTTGCCCTTGGAGCTGTTCGCGTGGGTCGCCATCAGCAGCATCGTGTCGGCGCCCAGCCCGTCAAGAGCTCCGGCAACCATCAGCTGGAAGGACTGGACACCGCTTTGCGGAGTCAGGTGCTTGGGAACGTCCAAGCCGTGCCTGGAATAGTCCTTGTTGGCCAGATTGACCGTATCGAGGAAGAACGAGTCCCCCGGGAACGCCCCGATCCCGAATGTCGTGAGGCCGTCCGCGGCTCCTGCCCCGCCTCCGCAGGCCGTCAGCAGGGACGCCGAGCCAAGTGCCGCCGCTCCGAGTCCGGCATACTTCAACAGCGAACGCCGCGACACGCCACCTTCCAACTGCCTCAGGCTTCCGATGGACAATCCGCTGTTCCGTGACTCAAACATTCCTGCTCCTCAGTGGTTGATTCGTGCTTCGTGCCAGTGGTTGCGTTGGGTACGGCATTCGATTTCCTTGGGTCCGGCATGGTCCATGGGCATTCGCCGGGCGCCCGTTGACCGGCGAACCGCGCACCTGCTGGGGACATAGGCCGTTGGCGGGAACTTCGTGATGCACAGTCCTGGTTGACCCCCGTGGTCGAGTGTTGGTGGCCAATGCACGGATTTGCCTTGCGCTCCGGGGCCATCCGCCAGGGCGGTTTCGATTGGCGACCCGGTACGCCTGAATGGACGTCGAATCTGGACGTCGATCCCGCGCTCCCGCACCCCCGGTGTGAGCCAAGTCTCGTTTGCGGAGCTGGCCGCAGGAAGTGCACGGCCCATGGCAGGGTGATATGCATCCGCTATCGGAACGTCGCCTGTCCCCGGATATGACAACGTCCCCCGCCACGAGGTGTGGCGGGGGACGTCGATTCAGACTGGGTCAGCAGCGCTGCGCCGAACCAACTTAGGCGTTGGCGCGGGCCTCACGGCGGGCGCGCTGGCGCTTGAGCTCGTTGCGGGCCAGTGCGTTCTTGTGCACCTCGTCCGGACCGTCGGCGAAGCGCAGGCTGCGCACATAGGCGAAGGCAGGAGCCAGGAAGGTGTCCTGCGAGAGCCCGGCGGCCCCGTGGACCTGGATGGCCTTGTCAAGGATCCATTCCACGGTCGAGGGGGTGGCGATCTTGATCGCCTGGATCTCGGTGTGGGCGCCCTTGTTGCCCACGGTGTCCATGAGCCAGGCCGTCTTGAGCACCATCAGGCGCAGCTGCTCCACGCGAACCCGGGATTCGGCGATCCAGTCGCGGACCACTCCCTGGTCCGACAGCGGCTTGCCGAAGGGCACGCGCTCGTCGGCACGCTCGCACATCGAGTTGATGGCACGCTCGGCCATGCCTATCGCACGCATGCAGTGGTGGATGCGGCCCGGACCCAACCGGGCCTGGGCGATGGCGAAGCCCTCGCCTTCCCCGCCAATGATGTTCGTTGCCGGGACGCGCACATCGTTGAACTCGATCTCGCCGTGGCCGCCGTTGTAGTGGTCCTGGTACCCGAAGACCGTCATGGCCCGCTTGATGACCAGGCCGGGGGTGTCTCGCGGAACCAGGATCTGGCTCTGCTGGCGGTGGCGGTGGGCGCTTGGGTCGGTCTTGCCCATCACGATGAAGATCTCGCAGTTCGGGTTCACCGCACCGGTGATGAACCACTTGCGGCCGTTGATCACGTAGTCGTCCCCGTCGCGCACGATCGAGGTCTCCACGTTGGTCGCATCCGAGGAGGCCACGGCCGGCTCGGTCATGGCGAAGGCCGACCGGATTTCGCCCGCAAGCAGCGGCTTGAGCCACTTTTCCTTCTGTTCCTCGGTGCCGAACTCGGCCAGCAACTCCATGTTCCCGGTGTCCGGGGCCGCGCAGTTCAGCGCGGCGGGAGCCAGCGTCCGGCTGCGGCCGGTGATCTCGGCCAGCGGCGCGTACTGCAGGTTGGTCAACCCGGCTCCTTCCTCGCCCGGCAGGAACAGGTTCCACAGCCCGCGGCTGCGGGCCTCGGCGCGAAGCCGCTGCAGGGTCGGGGACTGCGAGAACGCAAAGGGGTCCTCCATGGCCTCCAATTCCTGCTCGTACTCGGCTTCCGCCGGGTACACGTGGCCGTACATGAAATCGACGAGCTCCTTTTTCAGCAGCTCCGTCCGCTCATCCGTCGAGAAATCCATTTACTTGTACTCCTTCAGTGATTCAAGCCCGAGTTCCAGCAGCATCGGTACGGTGTTGCCGGCGTTTTCGAAACCTTCGCCAACCGTTTGGCGGTTGATGTATCTGTAGCGGACCCCCTCGGCGATGCCGGCCAGCTTGAAGGCGGCCAGGCCGAGATGGAACCCGAATCCGTCCAGGGAACGTCCGCTCTCCTTCGCGTAGAGCGCCATGATCTCCTCTTGGGAGGGGTATCCCGGTGCCAGGGTTGCGTCGTGGGTGGCGGGGTCGGTCGATTCCCAGCCGGCCACGACCTCCGCCCGGCGCTGGTAGGTGAGCATCAGCGCAAGGTCGAGCAGCGGGTCCCCGAGCGTGGCCATTTCCCAGTCGATGACGGCGGCCGGCACATCGTCGGCCCCCATCAGCACGTTGTCCAGGCGGAAGTCGCCGTGCACGATGCCGGAGGCCGACGTGGCGGGCAGCGCCGCAACGAGCTTCCGGTACAGCTCCCCGGACCCGGGAAGTTCCCGGGTGAAGGAGGCATCCAACTGCTTCTTCCAGCGGTTGACCTGCCGACCCAGGAATCCCTCGGGGC
Organism: Arthrobacter sp. C2; assembly: GCA_024207135.1. Taxonomy (GTDB): domain Bacteria; phylum Actinomycetota; class Actinomycetes; order Actinomycetales; family Micrococcaceae; genus Paeniglutamicibacter. Next base: position 2,727,964 of record CP042428.1, read on the forward strand.
GGCCGAAGTCGCCCAGGCCAACCTCGGCGGGATCCACGGAATGCAGCTTGGCCAGGGTGGAAACCAGCTGGTCCGCGATGGCGCGGGTGCGCTTTTCGCCCAGCGGCTTCAACTCGTCCGCGTACCGGTAGGGCACGCCTTCGACTAGTTCCATGACGTAGAAGTCGGCGCCCAGCACGTCCTTGTCACCGCAGTAGGCGATCATTTTCGCCACCGGGACGTCGGTGCCTTCCAGCGCCGAGGCCATGGCGTATTCCCGGTTCATGTCATGCGCGGTGGCCATGATCTCGCCCAGGGGCGGGCGGCGCACGATCCACTGCCGGGTTCCGTCGCCCATGGCGTAGGTCAGGTTGGAACGGCCGCCCTGGATCAGGGTTGCCCTCAGGTCCCCGGCCACCAGGCCTGGCTTCTCCGTCTCCAGCCAGGCCTTCAGCCGGCCAAGATCGAGTCCGGTGGGTGAGCCGGCCGGCGCCGCTGCGCCGGGTTCGTGTGCGGTTTTCATTATGTCTGCCGTTTCACTCATGCCCGTGCGAACTCCGGAACGAGCGTCTCAAAGGTGATGTCGCCCTTCTTGACGCTGCCGAAGCGCAGTGCAAGCTCGGCCATGTTATCGACCGTTGCCTCGTCGGCCTTGAACATCGGCTTGATCTTTGGCTGGACCGCAGTGATGTAGTGCTCCACATAGGCCGCCGCGATTTCCGGGGCCTTGCCGCCCAGCCCATTGTCGTTGAGCAACTTCGCCGCCGCCTCCTTGTTCGCGTGGATCCAGTTGCTGGCATCTTCCTGGGCGGCCAGCCAGTTCTGGACGACTTCGGGCTGCTTTTGTGCCAGTTCCTCGCGGACGCCGATCGCCACCACCGCCTGGTTGCGCAGCAATTCCGGGACATTGGCCGCGGAGAAGTCGAGCAGAATGTTTCCGCCGGCTTCCTTCGCGATCAGGCGCGTGGAGGTCCATTGGACCGAGACGTAGGCGTCGATGCGCTTGGCCTTGATGTTGGGGATCGCCTGGACGGTGGGCCCGACGGCAAGGACGGTGACGTCGCCGGCCTTCATGCCCGCCAGTTCCAGGGCCAGCCGCAGTTGCAGGTCGCCGCCGGCGCCAACGGCCGTGACGCCGATCTTCTTGCCCTTCAGGGAGCGCATCTTCTCCTCGAAGCCGGCATCGGCCGCGGGCCACGAGACATCCGGGCTGCCAACGATTCCGTAGGTGGTCTCCAGGGTCCGGAAGCCCACCAGCACCGGGCGCTTGCCCTTGGAGCTGTTCGCGTGGGTGGCCATCAGCAGCCCGGTGTCGGCGGCGTAGCCGTCAACTGCACCGGCGACCAGGAGCTGGAACGCCTGGACGCCGCTCTGCGGGGTTAGGAGCTTGGGCACCTCCAGCGAGTGCTTGGCGTAGTCCTTGTTGGCCAGGTTCACGGTGTCCAGGAAGTACGCGTCGCCGGGGAAGGACGCCACCCCGAACTTCTGGGCGGCACCGGAGGCGCCCGCCGCGCCCCCGGCCTGCCCACCGCAGGCCGCCAGCAGCGAGGCCGAGCCAAGGGCGGCCGTGCCAAGGCCGAGATACTTCAACAGCGAACGTCGAGATACGCCGCTGTCCAACATCCGCCGGGCCCCGAGGGGCGAGCGGCCGTTCTGTGACTCAAACATCTTCACTCCATTGTGGTTGATTCGTACCTGCCGGCCCCGGCCGTCCGTGGCCCGGTGCGACGGTGAGCTGACTAGTGTTGGTTCTCGGCGTGTTCCATGACCACGCGGCCCACGGTCTTTCCATCTGCCAGCCGCTGGAGTGCGGCGGGCACGCCGTCCAGGGTGAACCTTTCGCTGACGAAGGGGTCGATGGCCCCGGAGTCCGCCAACCTGGTCAATTCCTGGTGGCACCGGTCCACGAGTGCCGGGTTCTTGGTGTTGTAAAGGCCCCAGTGGATGCCCATGATCGAGTAGTTCTTCACCAGCGCGTGGTTCAGCTTCGCGCTCTGGATTTCTCCCCCGGCAAAGCCGACGACAATGATCCGGCCCTCGAACGCGATGCACTTGGTCGAGCGCTGGTAGGTCTCCCCGCCCACCGGGTCGTAGATGACATCGGCTCCCTGGCCGCCGGTGAACACCTTGACCTGCTCGACAAAGTCGTCCTTGCGCCGGTCGATGACCAGGTCGGCGCCGAGCTTGCGGGCGTATTCGGCCTTCGCCTCGCCACCGACCACGCCGATGACCCTCGCTCCGGCAGCCTTGCCGAGCTGGATCGCGGCGCTGCCCACGCCGCCGGCGGCGGCGTGGACCAGCAGCGTCTCCCCCGGCTGGATCCGGGCCAGGCGGTGCAGTGCGAACCAGCCGGTCTGGTAGCCGATGAACAGGCAGGAGGCCTGGGCGTCATCCAGCGAGGCCGGTGCCTGGTGCACCTTGTCCTGGTCCATCAGCGCGTATTCGGCGAACCCGCCGTACGGCAGGGTGGTCAGGCCCAGGACCCGGTCGCCGACCGCCGCCCGGGTGGTTCCCGGGCCCACGGCGATCACCTCGGCGCAGACTTCGCGTCCGGGAGTGAACGGCAGTTCCGGCTTGACCTGGTAGATGCCGCGGCACATCAGGACGTCCGGGAAGTTGGCCGCGGAAGCCAGGACGCGCACAAGCACCTGCCCCGCCCCGGGTTCGGGAACCTCGATGTCGGCCAGTTGCAGTGCATCGACGGGTTCGCCCAGCCGGGTGACCGTCCACGCCTTCAGGGTGCTGGGGATCGACATGGCTACTCCGACTCGAACTGGATCAGGGCCTGGCCGGAGGCGACCACGTCGCCCTCGGCCACGTCGACGGACAGCACCGTGCCGGCTTCCTCGGCCGTGACGGGAATTTCCATCTTCATGGCTTCGAGGATCATGAAAACATCGTCTTCCTCCACGTGGTCACCCGGTGCAACGAGGATCTTCCACACGTTTGCGCCCATGTCCGCCGCAATTGTCTCTGCCATTTTCATGCACTCCTTTTGGCCAGCTTGGCCTCTTCTTTAAGTCGTAGTTGGATGCGTTCCACCAGTCCGGTGTCGTAGCGTCCCTCGGTGAATTCCCCGGAGGCGAGGATCTCCTCTAGGAATTGCTGGTTGGTGACCAATCCCTGGATATCGAATTCCTCGCACGCCTTGATGGCGCGGGCGTGGGCTTCGGCGCGGGTGGCACCGAATGCACACACCTTGGCGATCAGCGAGTCGAAGTGCGGGGTGACTTCGGTGTGCGCCTGGTAGCCGGAGTCGACGCGGATGCCCTCGCCGGTGGGTTCGATCCAGCCGTCGATCGGGCCGGGGCGCGGGAAGAACTTCTTCGGGTCCTCGGCGCAGATGCGCAACTCGATCGCGTGGCCGCGGGCCACTGGTGCGAAATCCTCCGTGGTGGTGCCGGTGGCCGCGATGGAAAGCTGCTGCTCGACCAGGTCGACGCCGTGGGTCATCTCGGTGATCGGGTGCTCCACCTGGATGCGGGTGTTCATCTCCAGGAAGACGAAGTCGCCGGTCACGGTGTCCAGCAGGAACTCGACGGTGCCGGCATTGCGGTAGCCGACCGCTGCGGCGGAGGCGATGGCGCATTCGATGAGGCGTTCGCGCACCGCCGGGTCCAGGTGCGGCGCCGGGGATTCCTCGATCAGCTTCTGGTGACGGCGCTGGGTGGAACAGTCGCGCTCGCCCAGGGCCACCACGGTGCCGTCGTCCAGGCCCAAGACCTGGACTTCGATGTGCCGCGCGGATTGGACAAAGCGCTCGACGAAGACGCGGTCGGAGCCGAAGCTGCGCTCGGACATCGACTTGGTGTTCTCGAAGGCCTTGCGAAGCTCCTCGGCGTTGTGCGCAACGGCCATGCCGATGCCTCCGCCGCCGGCGGAGGCCTTGACCATCACCGGGTATCCGATGCGGTCGGCTTCCTCGACGGCCTCATCGCCGGTCTTCAGTGCGGCACCGGCGTCGCCGCTGATCGGCACGCCCGCTGCCGCCACGGCGCGGCGGGACTCGACCTTGTCCCCCATGACCTCGATGACCTCGGCCGAGGGACCCACCCAGATCAATCCGGCCTCGGCGACCTCGCGGGCGAATCCGGCATTTTCGGCCAGGAACCCGTAGCCGGGGTGGATGGCGGTGGCCCCTGCTTCCTTGGCGATCGCAATGATCTGTGCGCGGTCGAGGTAGGACTGCACCGGCATGTCGCCGGTGAGCTCGATGGCCACTGAAGCCTCTGCCACGTAGGGCAGGGCGGCGTCGACCTTGTGGTAGACGGCGACGGTGCGCACACCGAGGCGGTTGGCCGTCTTGATGATGCGCCGGGCGATTTCGCCGCGGTTGGCGACCAGCAGGCATTCGGGAAATGAATTCATTATGGGCTCCTTAGAAGCTCGTGGGCCAGGTGCGCAACAGGTGTTCGCCGACACCGTTGGTCCGGGCACGGTAGTGGTCCTTGAGGGCGCCGAGGATGAACTCGCGGGTTTCGGCCGGATCGATGACCTGCTCGAATCCGAAGACCTGGGCCACGTCGTAGGCGGTGGTGCCCTTGTTCATCTCCGCGAGACGCAGTTCGTACATTTCCGGGTCGGTTTCCTTGTCGATGCCGTGCACCACCGATACAGCCGAGGTCGGATCCATGAAGCTCACCTCGGAGGACCACCAGCCGGCGGTGGCGTCGGCGGTGCCGCCGCCACCCATGTTGATCAGGGCCTGGCCGTAGTTCTTGCGCATGGTGACGGCGATCTTCGGCACGGTGACCAGTGAAAGAGCGTTCATCCAGTTGATTATCTTGCCGGCCACCTTGCTCCGCTCGGCCTCGAGGCCGATCAGGAAGCCGGGCTGGTCAACGAGCATCACCACGGGGATGTTGTACGAATCGCACAGGACCAGGAAGCTGGTCGCCTTGTCGCAGGCGGCGCCGTCCAGGGCGCCTCCCTTGAACATCGGGTTGTTGGCGACGATGCCGACCGACTGGCCGCCGATGCGGGCGAGCGAGGTCACCAGGGACTTGCCGTAGCGGGCCTTGATCGGGAACACCGAGCCGGTGTCCACGACGATGTCGATGACCTTGCGCACGTCGTAGGTCTTGGTGCGTTCGGCGGGAACGATGTTCTTGATTTCCTCGGCGCGGTCCCCGGATCCGCTGGGGACCGGGGCCAGCGGCGGGGTCTGGCCGTTGTGCGAGGGCAGGTAGGAAAGGAAGCGGCGGATCAGTTCGATCGCTTCCTCGTCGGAGTCGGCCACCGCGTCGGCGAAGCCGGTGACCTCGGAGTGCATCTTCCAGCCGCCGAGCTCCTGGGCGTCGACCTGCTGGCCGGTGGCGCGGGAGACCAAGTTGGGGCTGGAGACCGCAAGCACGGCGCCCTTGCGGAACACCGCGAAGTCAGAGGCCATGGTGTGCCAGGCCGCCGATCCGAAGCAGTAGCCGAAGGCGGCCGAAACCCAGGGGCTTTCCCGCTGGCGCAGGAACCGGGTCTTGCCGTTGGCCGATCCCATGCCGGTGCCGCCCATGGCGTCGGGCATGCGCACGCCAGTGGATTCGCAAAGGTAGACCAGTGGCTGGCCGGTCTTGACCACCAATTCCTTGAAGTGGGACATCTTCTTGTTGCTGATCGGGGACGAAGAGGATCCCTTGACGGTGAAGTCGTAGGCCACGACGCTCGCGCGCCGGCCGTCAACCTCGCCGGTACCGGTAATCTTGCCGTCGGCGGGGGTCTTGTCGCGGTCCGCCGGCACGGCCGAGGTCACGAACAGCCCGGACTCGCGGAAGGTTCCAGGGTCCAGCAGCAGCGCGATGCGCTCGCGGGCGTTCAGCTCGCCCTTGGCCCGGCGGGCCTCAAGCTTCCGGACCCCGCCCATGGCCAATGCAGCAGCGCGCTTCTTTTCGTGCTCCTGCTCGCGGGTGCACGTGGCTTCTGCGAGGCCGGCCACGTCTTTCTTGACTGCTTCGGTTGTCATCTTTCTTGCCTTCCGTTTGCGCCAAGCGATGCCTGGTGGATTTGCTGGCCCTGTTCGAGCACTGCCCGCGCGGCAAGTGCCGCGTCTTCAAAGGTCGGGAATACCGGGATGCCGATCCGGCGGGCACGTTGTGCGTACGCCTTGATCATTTCCTCGGTTTCGGCGCTGCCATCGGTTTTCAGGACCAGCAGCTGGTGGGTGCCGGGCTTCGATTCGTCGCGGGCCTTGCCGATCGAGTCGATGATGTTGCCCGTCACGTCGCCGTGCGTTTCCCCGAGGTTGCGCTGGATGATCCCGACATTCAGGTGGGAGATCAGCAAGGCCGGGTGGCTGCCGGCGAGAACAGTCTTGAGGATGTCCTGCGCGACAGCGCCGTTCTTGACCGCCAGCGTCCCGGCCGGCACGTCGATCGGGTTGTGGAAGCCGTTGCCCGGTGGCAGCTCCAGGGATTCAAGCTGGTTGACCACCGAGTCGGGCAGGTGCGGGGATCCCACGCCCTGGCGGTCAAGTGCGTCGGCGCCCAGCACGCTGGCGCCGCCGCCGTTGCCGAACAGGACGGCCTCGCGGCCGCGTGTCTGCACGCCGAGGTCCAGCGTCGAGAGTGCGTGCAGGGCCGTGGCGAAGTCCTCGAGCGAGTCGACCAGCGTCATCCCTGCCTGCCGGGCAATGGCCGGCCACAGCCGGTGGTTCCCGGACAGGGCGCCGGTGTGGCTGGTTGCTGCACGCGAGCCTTCGGCCGTCCGGCCGCCGGCCAGCAGCACCACCGGCTTGCGGGTCGCTGCGGCCCCGAGCACGTCCATGACCTCGCGGGCCACCCCGAGGGATTCAACGTACAGGCCGATGACCTGCACGTCGTCGTTTGCCAGGTGGGACTTCACCAGTTCGGCCGCGTTCACGTCGGCGCTGTTGCCGATGCTGACCACGGAATGGAAGTCGATGCCGCGCATGGCTCCCACACGCAGGATGTCCACGCTCAGTCCGCCGCTCTGGGATACCACTGCCGTCGACCCCGGGGTCAGCGGCGCCTCGGGCAGGAAGGACAGGCGTGAGGCCGAGGCGTGGGTGCCCAGGCAGTTCGGGCCGATCAAGCGGATGCCGGCTTCGCGCACGGTGCGCACCAGTTCTGCTTCCAGCTCCTTGCCGTCCTCGACTTCTCCGAAGCCGCTGGAGATGACCTGCGCGAAGCGCACCTTGCCGGCGCCGGCGGCCAGCGCCTGGGCAACGCGTGCACCGGGCATGGCCACGAATGCGTAGTCGACCGGCTCGTCCAGCTCGGCCAGCGAAGCGATGGCCGGAAGGCCTTCGATGGTGTCGGCGGTCGGGTTCACCGGGATGATGGTTCCGGTGAAGCCGTTGGCGAGCATGTTGAGGATGAAGCGGTTGGCCATGTTCGGGCGCTTGCCGCTGGCACCGACGACGGCGACGCGGCGGGGTTCGAACAGTGCGGAGAAATCGGTTGCCGCAACCTCGGAACGTTGAATGGCGGCGGTATCGGCCGGGTCGGCTTCCCCGACGACGAAGCGGGCATCCACGGCCACCGCGCGGGTGTCGGAGACGATGACCGGGTTCAGGTCGATTTCCGTGACGTCCGCGGGCAGCGAGGCCAGCAGTCCGTCCGGGCCGGCGAGCCGGGAAATCAGGGTGACCAGCGATGAAACGTCGGCCTTCAGGCCGCCGCGTGCGCCGTTGAGGATCTTCAGGCCGCGCAGTTCCTGCAGCATGCCGTTGATCCGGGTCTCGGACAGCGGGGCCAGGCCGAAGGCGACGTCTTCGAAGACCTCGACCATGACTCCGCCCAGGCCGACCATGACGGTCCAGCCCAGTCCGGGGGCGCGCACGGCGCCGACGATGATTTCGTGGCCGGCCGGAATCATTTCCTCGACCAGCAGGCCCTCGAGCCGGTGCCCGAAGTCGGCGAGGGAGTCACGCATCTGCGTTGCGACCTCATGGAGTTCGGCGCGGGTCACCCCGACGCGGACTCCGCCGGCATCCGACTTGTGTACAAGCGTCGTGGAAATCGCCTTGACGACCAGGGGCTCGCGAAGGTGTCCGGGAAGTTCCCCTCCCACGGGGATTTCCACGCCCTGGGGGGTGTCGATGCCGAAGGCCGAGAGCAGGGATTTTCCTTCTGCTTCGGTGAACATGGCCGATTCCCTGTTTTTCGCCTGGGCAATGAACCCAACGATGGTGTCGGAGTTACTAGGCTTGGCTGTTTCGACTAACAACTGGGGGCACCTCACTGAACGTTGGATCGGACGGCATGGCATGCGTCCGGCGTGAGATCAGTCTCGTTAGCCAATTCACATCTGTGAAGCATTTCCGCGCTGGCACGGTGATACCGGTGCGCTATCGGAAATCCTTATCACCCGCACTTCCAAACTCCTCCGGTCACGGAAAACCCGGCCGGGTGGGGAGTCCGGGGCGCTTGCCCGGGGAAGGAAAGCAGGTGGGCTCGATCGGGCGACACCGACCGACGGCGCGGCTCCGGCACGGTGGGCTCCACCCCGAGGGTCGTCCGGAAACACGGACTCCCGAAGGCAAACGCCGCGGTTTTCCGATGCCGCCGGGGATGCCATGCCGTCGGCCGGCCGGGCGGGGCAGATCGATGGCCCGCAATCCCCCTTCAGGCATCCGGCGGCTCGCCACGCGATGGACAGGCAAGATCCCGCGATGGTCGCCTTCCGGTCCCGGTGCGGGAACCCACGGGAGATCCCCGGCACGATCCGGGATGCGGAAATTCGCAACCGGACCGCCGAGCCGCCATGGCTGCCAAGCGGACTCCCTCACGGCCTGGGCGCCGTGGCCGTCCAAGGGCCGGGAGATCGGCCCGGTTGTCCAGCATGATTCCCGATCAGCGCGATAGCCAAAGCGCCGTTGAACGGCAGCAGTGCCCCGGCTCTACTTGTAGAATGAGGATCACGGTGTGCGGCATGTCACACTCGGCCTCCCGTCCATCGACACCCAATACGCCAGGAGACCAGCGTGTCCCTTTCCACGAGCCCGCGGGGCAGCGTCATGCAGCCAAGCACGCCCACGAGTCGGCGCAACTGGGGCATTGTCCTCATGCTTCTGATTTTCTCCATGCTCAATTTTGCCGACAAGGCAGCAATCGGGCTGGCGAGCAAGCCGATCCGCGAAACCATGGACTTGGGCGCCAGCCAATATGGCCTGCTGTCCAGTGCCTTCTTCTGGCTCTTTGCCGTGGGTGCCGTGGTTTTGACCGCGGTGTTCAGGAGGATTTCATACAACTGGGCCGTCGGCATCCTGATGTTCACCTGGGTTTTGACGATGCTTCCGTTGACCACGCAAACCACCTTCGGTGTCCTGCTGGCCAGCCGCATTGCCCTGGGATTCTTTGAGGGACCGGCTCATGCCTTGTGCCAGTCAATCGTCCACGGGCTTTTCCCGGCCCAAAAGCGCGCCACCGCCGGTGCCATTGTCACCGCCGGAACCTCGATCGGCCCGTTGCTCGCAGCTCCGACGCTGACGTGGATCATCATGAGGTGGGACTGGCATGCATCGTTTATCTTCCTGGTTGGCGTCAGCGTGGTTTGGACGGTCGTGTGGTTCTTTTTCGCGGACCGCCTGCCGTTCAAGAAGCGTCCCCAAACCACCGAGGAAAGGGAAGCGATCGTCGATCCCAACGGCGACATCGTTGTTCCGTTCTACCGGCTGCTGATGCTTCCCAGCTTCTGGGGCTTGGCCCTGCTGACCTTTGCCGGTTACCTGATCACCTCGCTCAAGGTCACGTGGCTGCCTGCCTTCATGAATGAGGGCCTGGGCTATTCCATGCAAACCGTGGGCACGTTGGTGGCGGTCCCCTATGTCTGTGCCATGTTCTTGCTCCTCGGCACGGGCGCACTTTCCGGCTGGCTGCTCAAGCGGGGCTTCTCCTCACGTGTGGCACGGTCGTTCCTGACCACGGCCTGCCTGGTGTTCGCGGGACTGAGCATGATCGCCTTCACCCAGCTCCCCGCCGGCCCGATTCAATTGGTGTTCGTGGTTGCCGCGTTTTCCGTCAACTCGATCGCCTTCGCGATCGGTTTCGCCGGGGCCTCGGACTTCTTGCCCGCCCACCAACGCGCAGCGTTCTTTGGCTGCATCGTCGCCGCCTACTCGGTGGCCGGAATGGTGGCACCCTATGCACTGGGGATCATTGTTGAGCGTGCGGCAACACCTGCGGAGGGCTATGCCAACGGGTTCCTGATCGTCGGCATCATCATTTGCGTCCTTGCCGTGGCCGGCGGCCTGATGCTGAATCCGGCCCGCGCCCGGGCCAGGCTTCTTGACTACACGGTGATCCATGCCATCCGCCAGAACGCCGCCCGCTGATCCCCCAGGACGACATGGCGTGGTCGCATGGCCGGAGCCAAGCGTTGCCGGGACGGCGGTGGGATTCGGCTCGCGGAGCGCCCTTTGGGTGGCACCGTGCGGATGTGCCGAGTCGTTTCAGGCCCCACGCAGGCCAGGTCCCGGTTGGATTCCTGGCCCGGCCCGCGTTTGCCACCAACAGGAACCCCGGGCCATCCGATGCCGGAAGGTGAAGAGCGGATGCCGCCAGGGGTGCCTGCCTCGGGGACACCACCTCGCCGGTGACCCCGGCGGGGCTTGGGCACCGGCACGCCAAACGCCCCGCCGGCAGACGTTCTCAGGTACTGCCGGCGGGGCGCGTTGGAACCAAACAACCCCTAGAGTGTCTTGGCGGTTTCCTTCAGGAGGCGCAGGAACGCTTGCACCGCCGAGGACCTGGCCTCGTCCTTCCTGACGATTGCCGAGGTGCTGACATGTGCCCACTCGTAGGGCAGGGGCACCAGGGAGACGCCGTTGCCGCTGACCGTGGAGTCCAGCAGCGTGTTCGCCATGCAAATTCCGACACCGGCCCGCACCATTGACTGCGAGGCCTCGGCATTGGGCGTGGTGAAAACGACCTTGGCCTCAACACCGTCGAGCAACCGTTCCCAGGCCTGCCCCAGGATGCTTGATTCCGCCGGAAAGATCAGCGCTTCGCCCTCCAGGTCGGCGGGATTGAACTCGTCCTGTTCGGCCAGCCGGTGCCCCTCGGGCACCGCCAGGACCAGGCGGCCGGCAAGCAGGTCGATGTGGTGCAGCAAGGCGTCAGCGCCAGGTGCCATCTCGATTCCCGGCAGCCGGGTCACCAAGCCAACATCGAGGTTCCCTGCAATGACACCCCGAGCCACCATCTTCGAGGGACCCTCGTCAACCTCGAAACGGACATTGGGGAATTCCGTCAGCAGTCGCTTGACCACCCCGGGAAGAATCGTCTGGGATCCGGCGGGCACCGTGCCCAGCCGGACCGTTCCAAGCTTCAGGCCTCCGATGGCGCTGGCTTCCTCACGCAGCATGCGCTCGGCCTGGACCGCCGCGACGACGTGGGGCAGGATCCGCTCGGCCGCATAGGTCGGGCGCACGCCCTTGGCGCCGCGGGTCACCAGGATGACACCGAGGTCTTCTTCGAGACGCTGCACCTGGTTGGTGATCGTGGGCTGGGAAATGCCCAGTTCCTTGGCTGCCTGGCGGAAGGAACCCGTCCGCAAAGCAGCCTCCAGGTAACGCAATTGCGCAAATCTCATGGCGTGCTCTCCTTATGTTTTGTTGCGGCTCCAGACCACCGGTGGCCAACGTTACCGCGATCACATGCCCGGTGGGGAAACGCCCGTTAATGGCGGCGTAGCATTGGACCTGGGGGGCCGGGCCGGTGTTGGCGCTAGGGTCCATCGATTCCCGTTGCATCCCTTGACAGGGCCCCGCCTTCGACGGGGATCGTGGTCCCGGTGATGTATCCGGCCGCCGGTGTCAGCAGGAAGACGATCGCGGCGGCAATCTCATGGGGCTGCCCAAGCCGGCCGAGCAGGGGCCTTGAGGCATGCGCCCGTGAATCGGCGGTGCTTCGGCCCGCAGCGACATAACGTGGCGAGAGGAAGAGCCCGGGCGCCACCGCGTTGACACGCACGCCGCGGGACCCGTGTTCGGCGGCCAACTGCTTGACCCACACCTGCAGTGCCGCCTTGGCCGGACCGTAGCCCGGCGCCGTCAGGCCCCCGCGCGAGGCCACCACGCTGGAGACATGGACTATCGATCCATGCTCCACCAAGGGTGCAAGGACAAGGGCAGAGAAGAAGGCATGGCCAAGGTTGGTCCTGAAATCAAGATCCCAATCGGCCAGTGAGTACTCGGCGATTCCCCGTCTGTGCATCTGTCCGATGACGTCGATGTATCCGTTGATCGTCCCGAATTCGGCGCGCGCAGCCTCGGCAACCAGCTTCATGCCGCTCTCGGTGGTGGCGTCCGCGACCACCGAGGGCATCCCCACCGAGCCGGCAACACCGGCGAGGGCCTCCGCATCGATGTCCGCGCCCAGGACCCGTCCGCCGAGGCCAACGATCGTCCGGGTGACATGTTCCCCGATGCCGCCTCCCGCGCCCAGCACCACGTACTTATTGCCGTCGAGCCTGAATAGCCTTGCGTGGTCAACCTCCGTGGCGGGAAGTGGGCGGGTGAGTTGTTCCCTGGGCATGGCGTTTCCTTCCAGCATGCACATGAACGGCCAGGGACAAGTTTTCTCGTCCCTGACCGCCATATGTCTATTCCTTGGTTTGCCGAGTCAGTGTTGTTCTAGCGGGTCCATTTGGTCACGAGTTTTTGTAGGCCCGAAATGGAAAGATCCAGAACCATCGACAGCAAGCCCATGGCCAGCAGGATCGCGAAGGTCTCGGCGACCTGGAAGTTGTTGGTCACCACCACCAGTCGCTGTCCCAGACCGGTGTAGGCGCCGACCATTTCCGACACCACCGCCCCGAGCACCGAGTAGACAGCACCGAGCCGCAAACCACCGACGATGGCCGGAAGTGCCGAGGGCAGCTCGATCTTGAAGAATCGCTGCGCCTTGGACATGCCCAGGGACTGGGTCAACTGCTTGATGTCGTGGTCCAGGGCCTGCAGGGCCCCCATGGTGCTGGTCATCAGGACGAAGAACACGACGCTGAAGGCGACCAGGGCCTTTGGCCCGAAGCCGAGCCCGAACCAGAGGATGAAAATCGGTGCCAGCGCCGGGCGGGGAAGGCTGTTCATCAGGGTCAGGAACGGCCTGGCCGCAACGTGCAGGACAGGGACCCGCACAAAGGTGACGCCCGCCAGGATGCCGAGGACCGCGCCGGAAACCAGGCCGGCCATGGCACCGCTGAACGTCGCGGACACGTCCGTCCAGAACGTGGCATCCGACAACTGCTTGATGAAGGATGTCCCGACATCGATCGGGGTGGAAACCAGGGTCGAATCCATGATCCCTTGGCGGGTGACAAACGACCACGCCAGGACGAAGGCCGCGAGCGCGCCCAGCCGAAGTGCCCAGACGGTTGCTTTTTCCTTGCGGCGTGTGCGGGTGCGTTCAGCAAGAATCGTGCTGTCCGTGTAGGCGACGGGTCCGGCCTCAGTGGCGGCTTGAGCGATGGTTTCCATGGTGGGCCCTTTCCTTCCAGGAAGGTTTGGTGCTTGATGAATGATTCGGTGCGATGCTCAACGAATGAGCTTGATGTCCGAGGGTGACGAGGTGTGTGGTCCGCCGGTGGCCTGGACGATGGTTCCGGTGATGAAGCTTGCACCGCCGGAGCACAGGAACATGATGGCGTCCGCGACCTCTTCGGGCCGGCCCACGCGCCCGAGGGCAATGTTCTCGCCGAAGGTCCTCTCGGCCTCGGGGGAATTGAAGCGGGAAGCGGGAGTCAGGGTGGCACCGGGCTCCACGCAGTTGACGCGGATGCCACGGTCTGCCCATTCCCACGACATGGTCTTGGTCAGCGAGGCGATGCCGGCCTTGGCGGCGGCGTAGGCGCCACGCATCGGGTGGGCGTGGTTGGCCGAGCTGGAACCGACGTTGATGATGTTTCCGCCGCCCTGCTCGGTGAAGACGGGCAGGCAGGCCACGGCGGTCTGGAATGAGCCAGTGAGGTTGGTGCCGATCACGGCGTTCCAGGCGTTGGTCGACAGGTCTTCGAGGCGTGCTGCGAAGTTGCCGCCGGCGTTGTTGATCAGGATGTCGATGCGGCCGAACTTTTCCACGGCGGTGGCCACCAGCAGTGCGGCGGTTTCGGGCTCCTTGATGTTGCCGGTAACGACCTCGGCCCTTCGGCCGAGTGCGCGGATCTCTTGGGCCTTGGCCTCGAGCGTCTCGGCCTTGCGACCGTGCAGGATCAGGTCCGCGCCCGCCGCGGCAAACTTGTCGGCAAGTGCCGAACCGATACCGCCCGAAGCGCCCGTCACGATGACGACCTGGCCCGTGAAATCGAACGTGGCCTGTCCCACTTTTTTGCTGTTGGCGGTGTCTGTTTTCGTCATCCTGGAATCCTTCTGAATTGATGCCTGCCCGGTGTGCTGGGGTGGATCGCACACGGCGGGCCCACATGGAAATGGTGCGTTTGAGAAAGCTTCCATCCATTCGTTCCCGGTAGCAATGAACTAATCGCTATCGATGCGATAGCCCCGGATCGCCCGTCTTTTCCTTGACTCTGCCGCCGGGGTGTTCAACGATTCATGGACCAGCTGGTGACGTGCACCACAAGCACAAGCCGTCCGGTTCCCTCGTGTTCATAGCTGTTCCAGCGTGACCATCGCTGGCGCCGGCTCAGCAATCCTTGACCAACGCAAACTGCCAAACGGGTCGGCCCCGCAAACCAGTGACTGGAGCGAAAATGCCCAATACAACCCTCCGCGCAACTTCCGACAGCGAGACTTCCATGACCGAAAAGGCGGCCCCGTCCTCCACGGCCCGAGGGGTCTCTGTCGAGTTCCAACAGGTGAACCACAGCTTCCTCCACGGCAACCGGCCGGTGCGGGTGTTGAACGATTTCAACCTGCGCATCGAACCCTCGGAGTTCGTCAGCATTGTCGGCCCGTCGGGTTGCGGCAAGACCACTGCCCTGGGCATGGTCGGCAACCTCCTGAAGCCGCGCGCAGGACAGGTCCTCATCGACGGCCACAAGGTGCGCCCCGACAGCAACGAGGCCGCCTTCCTCTTCGCCCGCGATGCCCTGTTGCCCTGGCGCCGGGTCCGCAGCAACGTGGAACTCGGCATGGAGACCCGCGGGGTTCCCAAGGAAGAGCGCCGCGTGCGCGCCGAGGAGTGGTTGCGCAAGGTCCGCCTGCACGAATTCGCCGACTCCGACGTCCTACACCTGTCCCAGGGCATGCGCCAGCGCGTGGCAATTGCCCGGACACTGGTGCAGAACCCCAAGGTCCTGTTGATGGACGAACCTTTTGCGGCCCTTGACGCACAGACCCGCGCCATCCAGCAGGAGGAGTTCACGCGCCTCTGGGAAGCCGAGCGTCCCACCGTCATCTTCGTGACCCACGACCTCGAAGAGGCCATCCTGCTGTCCGACCGCGTTATCCTGATGGCCAGCCGTCCGGGCCGCATGGTGGTCGACATGAAGATCGAGCTCGAACGCCCGCGCCGCCAGGAAATGCGCCGGGAATCGGACTTGTTCAAGTCCTATTTCCATGACATGTCCGATCGGCTTCGTTCCGAGGTCGAACTCGCCGAACAGCGCATCCGGGAGGAAAACCAGAATGGCTGACACCTTGCAGAAGGTTCCCGCCGCCGACGGCACCACCGTCGCCTATCGCCAGTACGGGCACGGACCGCGCCTGGTGACCGTCCTGCACTCCCTTGCCTTGGACGGATCCTGGTACGCACCCCTGGCCGAGGCCCTCGGCGAGGAGTATCGCCTGCTGGCGCCCGACTTCCGCGGGCACGGCCACAGCGCCCGCGGGGACTCGGCACCCACCCTGGCCCTCGTGGCCCGGGACATTGCCGCCATGTGGGACGCCGAGAACGTGCGCAGCTCGGTCATCCTGGGCATTTCGCTTGGCGGCATGGTTGCCCAGGCGCTCACCGGCAGCTTCCCCGACCGCGTGGACGCGCAGATCCTGATGGCCACCCGCGGTGCCTACGACGACGCGGCAACCACCGGGACCCTGGCGCGTGCGGCGGAGGTCCGGGCCCCGAACGGACTGCAGGACGCCGCAGAGGCGACCATGCACCGCTGGTTCGGCGAGAATTCCACCGACGCCTCCAACCCCCTGGTGGCCCAGGCCCGTGCCCAGTTCCTCGGGGCAGGCGGCGAGGAAATCGCCGGGTACTTCGAGGCCATGACGAAGGTCGGCGACTTCCAGCTGGATTCGCCACCCCCAACCCTCGTGGTCGGTGGAGACGATGACCGAAGCACCCCGCGTGCTGCCATCGAGCAGCTGGCCGCCTCGATCCCCGGTGCCGAGTTGCGCTTTGCCGCGGGCGGGCACCTGGTGGCCTTCGAGAATCCGGAAGAGGTCGCCCGAACCGTGCGCCCCTTCCTTGACAGCTTGGACTGCTGGACCAAATAACGGCCTTTCGGGTCCGCCGTACACTTAAACTGCCTTACGGAGAAGAAATGAATAAGACACTGGATCGCGCCACGGCGCACGTCAGCGAAGAAGAACTTGCCGCCCACCTGGAGTCCGCCCAGGTTCCGGCGCTGATCATGCTGACCGCCCACGTCACCGGCGACACCAGCGTGCTGCGCGACGACTGGCGCCCGAACCTGCGCGCCTTGCCGAACAGCGGCCTGGATGCCGAGACCGAGGCTACGGCCCGCAAGTGCTGCTTCGAGCTGCTGGCACCGTACTTGGCGACCCAGGGCACCTGGGACCAGGAGCCCGGCGAGGACCTCCGCCTGGCCATGAGCACTTGGCTGATGGGTGCCCCGGTGGAGGACGCGCTGGCGATGTCCGAGGTCTCCTTCGTCCCCAACAACACCGATCCGCGCCGGCCCGGGTGGACGCTCGAGCAGATCGCCCCGGACACCGCATTGAACGCCGTGGTCATCGGCGCCGGCTTCTCCGGGCTGCTCGCCGGCCTGCGCCTGAAACAGGCGGGCGTCCCGTTCAAGATCATCGAAAAGAGCCACGACGTCGGCGGCACCTGGTGGGAAAACACCTACCCCGATTGCCGCACCGACGTGCGCAGCCACATCTACACCTATTCCTTCACCCAGCACGACTGGGAGACGCACTTCGGGCGCCAGGACAAGATCCACGGCTACCTGCACCAGTTCGCGAAGGACAACGGCCTGCTTGAGCACATGGTCTACGGCACCGAGGTCACCGCGACCCGCTGGAACGAGGAGACCAGCACCTGGACGTTGGAGACCAAGACCGCGCAGGGCGTCGGGGAAAGCTTCGAGTCCAGCATCGTCATCAGCGCCGTGGGCCAGCTCAACCGCCCCTCGGTCCCGAACCTGGAAGGCCTTGACACCTTCAAGGGCCCCGTCGTGCACTCCGCCCGGTGGGACCACGAGCTGGACTTCGCCGGCAAGAAGGTCGTCGTCGTCGGCACCGGCGCCAGCGCCCTGCAGTTCGCCCCGGCCGTCGCCAAGGTCGCCGAACAGGTCACCATCTTCCAGCGCAGCGCCCCGTGGCTGCGCTCCACCCCGGTGCTCCGCCAGGAGATCGAGAGCGGCGAGCGCTGGCTGCTGAACAACCTGAACCAGTACCGCGCCTACTACCGCTTCTCGATCTTCCTGCCCCGCGTGGTGGGCAACCTGGCCGCAGCCACCGTCGATGAGGACTTCGGGCCGACCGAGGTCTCCGTCTCCGCCGCCAACGAGGCATTGCGCGTCGACCTCACCGCGTACCTCACCGAGCAGGCCGGGGATGACAAGGAGCTGCTCGCCCAGATCATCCCGAACTACCCGCCGGCCGCCAAGCGCATCATTTGCGACGACGGCACCTGGGTCAGGACGCTCAAGCGCGAGAACGTCCGGCTGGTGTCCCGGGGCGTGAGCCGCGTCGACGAGACCGGCGTATGGCTGGGCGACGAGCACATCGAGGCAGACATCATCCTGCTGGGCACCGGCTTCAAGGCCGCCGACTTCCTGCTTCCGATGTCGGTGGCGGGCATCGGCGGCAAGGACCTGCACGAGACCTGGGGCATCGACGCCAGCGCCTACCTGGGCTCCACGCTGCCGGGCTTCCCGAACTTCTTCTGCATGTACGGGCCGAACACCAACACCGTCATCCACGGCAACCTGGTCTTCTTCCTCGAATGCCAGGCCAACTACGTCCTGGACGCGATCAAGACCCTGGCATCGGGCGGCTACAAGTCGATGAACCTGCGCGACGAGGTGTTTGCCGCGTACGACAAGGAAATCGTGGCCGAGAGCGCCAAGCGCACCTGGGGCTGGTCCAAGACCCACTCCTGGTACATGAACGCCGAGGGCCGCTCGACCATCATGTGGCCGCTGCCGGCACGGAACTACTTCGAGCGCACCACCCACGTGCGCCCCGAGGAATACCAGCTGGGCTGATCCGCCGCCGTAAACATCCAACATCCGTTCAACAACACCGGAGGCTGAATTGCTCACCGAGACATCAATGATCACCGAGACGACGGTTGTCGTCGCCAACCTTGAAACCCGCTACCTCTCCGGCGGCCCGACCGATGGCGCCCCCGTCGTCGTCTTCCTGCACGACGGCGCCTGGGGCGGCGCCTCGGACGTGACCTGGGGCGGCATCCTGCCGCTGGCCGCCGAGAAGTTCCGCGTCATCGCACCGGACCTGCTGGGCTACGGCGGCTCGGCCAAGTCGATCCGGTTGGACGTCTCGCCCTTCGCGTTCCGCCTGACCCACCTGTTCTCGCTGCTGGACCACCTGGGAATCACCGAACCGGTGCACCTGGTCGGCAACTCCTTCGGCGGTTCGCTGACGCTGCGTGCCCTGACCAACCCGGCATTGCGCGAGCGCATCGCCTCGGTGACCACCATCGCCGGCACCGGCGGCGCCTGGCGCGGAGCCGACCTGGCCAAGATCGGCGACTTCGACGGCACGCCCGAGCGCCTCGAGGAAATCGTCGGCTACCTGTGCGAACCGTTCGAGAACAAAGATGCCCAGCTTGAGGCCCGCATGCGCTGGGCCATCGCGCCGGGGCACTTCGCCTCGATGAAGGCCCCGCACACCGCTGTCCCCGAGGCCATGAAGGTCGAGCGTCCGGCGGACCCGTACCCGGGCAACCTGACGGGTGTCACGACCCCGGCCCTGCTGATCGAGGGCAAGGACGACACCCTGTTCGAAGGCGGCTGGAGCACCAAGCTGCGGGAGTTCCTGCCACAGGCCAAGGCCGTGGTCATGGATTCCAGGCACAGCCCGAACATCAGCCAGCCGCAGCCGACCTGGGCCGTCCTCAACGAGTTCCTGACCGAGATCACCCAGGACGGCAACGCATGAGCGCGCCGGCACTGGTGATCTCCGGCGGTTCCTCCGGAATCGGCGAGGGCCTGGTCAACGACCTGCGCAAGGACTGGGACGTCACCTCGGTGTCCCGTTCCCTACCCAAGAACCCGCTGGACGGGGTCAACTACGTGGCAGGCGATGTCGCGGGGGATGCCGCGGAGAATGTCCGTGCAGCGTTGAAGGAACAAGGACGCGGGTCCATCCACTCGCTGATCCACTGTGCAGGCGTCGGCCTCTTCGGCAAGTTCCTGGACACCCCCAAGGCCGACTGGGAACGCGCACTGATGCTGAACCTGCATGGCACGCTGAACTTCCTCCAGGGAACCGCGGACCTGGTTCAGGACGGCGGACGCATCTTGCTGTATTCCTCGGGCACCGTGTTCAAGGCCCCGGGCGGCGCCGCCGCCTACGCCGCGTCCAAGGCCGGCATCATCGGCTTTGCCCGCAGCTTCGCCATGGAAATGGGAGAACGCAACATCACGGTCAACGTGATCGCACCGGGCCTGGTCATGACGCCGCTGGCCGCCAAGCTCGCCGGCGGCGAGGAAGCGAATATTGCCACCCGCGCCATCAAGCGCGCCTCGGTGGTCGAGGACTACGTGGGGCCAACCCGCTTCTTCCTCTCCGAGGGAGCGGGCTTTGTCACCGGCCAGACACTGGTAGTTGACGGCGGCTCGATCCGCCGCTGATCCCCAAACACCGGGCAACTCAACGTGAGGGGCCGTCGCATCATTGATGCGACGGCCCCTCACGTCGTTAACGCGCCTTGCTCACCCGGGCCCACAAATCAATAAGAGTCAGTTCTGCCAGAACGGGTAGTCGGTGTAGCCGGCGGCGCCCTCCGTGTAGAAGGTCGAGGAATCGGGCTCGTTCAACGGCAGGCCCTCCTGCCAACGGCGAACCAGGTCGGGGTTGGCGATCGCCGGGCGGCCCACCACCACGGCATCTCCCCAGCCGTTGGCGGCAACCGCCGCCGCGTCGTCGAACGTGGTGACGGTCCGGAACCCGGTGTTCAACAGGACCGGCCCATCAAACCGTTCCCGCAGGTCCTGGACCAGTGCCCCGGATGGATCGGCGTGCAGGATGCTCAGCGCCGCCAAGCCCAGGGGTGCAATCCCGTCAATCAGCGCTTCATAGGTGGCGGCGACATCCGCCGGATCGGTTTCCACCGCACCCTGGACGTTGTGCTCGGGGGAAATACGCAGGCCCGTCCGGCCCGCGCCGATGGCGTTGGCCACGGCGGCGACCACCTCGATGACAAAGCGCGCCCGGTTTTCCGGGGACCCGCCATAGGCGTCGGTGCGGGTGTTGGCGCTGGGTGCCAGGAACTCGTGCAGCAGGTAGCCGTTGGCCCCGTGCAGTTCCACGCCGTCGAACCCCGCGGCGATCGCATTTCGGGATCCGGCCACGAACTCCTCGATGATTCCCGGCAGCTCGCCGGTCTCCAAGGCGTGCGGAACGGGGTAGGCGTGCTTGCCGGTGTAGGTCCGGGAGACGCCGTCAACCGCGATGGCGCTCGGGGCCACGACGTGGGCTTGCCCGGTGGTTTCGGTGTGGGTGACACGGCCGGCATGCATCACCTGCGCGACAATCAGCCCGCCCTCGGCGTGCACCGCGTCGGTGACGCGCTTCCACCCGGCGATCTGCTCCTGCGTGACAAGCCCGGGCTGGCGGACGAACCCCTGGCCGGTGAAGCTGGGGTAAACGCCCTCGGAGACGATCAATCCCATCGAGGCACGCTGGCGGTAGTACTCGACAACGTCGTCGTTCGGCACCCCGTCCACGCGGGAGCGCGAGCGGGTCAGCGGCGCCATGACCAGGCGGTTGGGCAGTTCGAGGTCACCGAGGGTGAGCGGGGAAAACAGGTCCATGGGGGTGGGGCTCCAGAGGTCGGGGGTGGTTGCCTGGTGCAACCAGCCCCGCGGCAACGCTATTCCTTCCGGGCCCCGGCGGTGAGGCGGAACACAGCCCCCGCATTCCGTTCGCGATGGCGTCGCTTTCCCGGCACGACACTCCCGACCATGCACCGCCGGCACTTTTTTCGGCCCGAACTCCCGGCGGCGCTCCTTCGAAACCCCGCGTCGCCGACGGCCAGTCCGGGGGGCTTGGCATCCGCGACGCCACCGCCGGCCTTCGCTCCCCCGGCCCCTCGATGCACGGATTCGGGGCGGTGAGGGCCGGCCCCGGGGCCGGTGGCCGGGCACGTCCGTAGGCTCCGGCGTCGATTGCCGACAACGTCCGCTCAGCCGCGCAGCCAAGCGATTTCCGCGGTTGCTGCCTCTGTCTCGGGGTCCCTGGGCCGTGCCGCCCGAAAGTCCCGGACTTCCCACACCCCCCGAGCCTCCCGCCCGTGTACATTGCACCCGGTTCCTGGAGCCGGGACGCCAAGGCCAAGACTCCGGGCCGGGCGTCGGCCCGCACCCCGACATACGGCTCATGAATACCTTGGCGATTGCGACGCAAAACACGTCCCACAGCGGTCCTCCGGCGGCCCGGAAACCGCGCGGAGCCCGAGGGGCGATTGGCCCGCTGCGCTAGTGTCGAATGCTATGGATTCCCCCGATTCACATCCAAAACAAGCCACCTTGAGCACCCCCGGGCCAGCGCCTGCCGGAACCCGGGAGCACGGGCCGACCCCCGTCCGGCCCGCCGGCCGCGTGCGAAACGCCCTGCGCCATGCAGCCAAGGAGCCGGCGTTCGGCATCCACCCCGGACTGGTTCCGGGCATCAGCGTCGAGGACACCGGTGCGAAGTTCCCGACCCGGCGCAGCGTGTTTGTCGTCGCCCTGGCCCTCACGCTCGCAGTGCTCGGTTGGGCCATCCTCGCCCCGGGCAACCTCAACGAGGTCGGCACGACCATGCAGGGCTGGGTGGTCACGCACTTCGGCTGGCTGTTCAACGCCACCGTGGTCGCCATCGTGGCGTTCATGCTGGTGGTCGGCTTCGGCCCCACCGGCAAGATCCGCCTCGGCGCCGACGACAGCAGCCCGGAGTACTCCACCCTGTCGTGGATCTCCATGCTGTTCGCCGCGGGACTGGGCATCGGGCTGGTCTTCTACGGACCGCTCGAGCCGCTGAGCCACTTCCTGTCCCCGCCTCCATCGACGGATGCCGCGGCCGGAACCACCGACGCGGTCCTGCCGGCCATGACAGATGCCTTCCTGCACCAGGCCACCTTCGCCTGGTGCATCTACGCACTGGTCGGCGGGGCCCTGGCCTACGCCTCCTACCGGCGCGGCCGGCTGCCGCTGATCTCCTCTTTGTTCGAGCCGGTCTTCCCCGACGGCAACAACCGGATCCTGGGCAAGATCATCGACATCTTCGCCGTCCTGGTCACGCTGTTCGGCACCGCGACCTCGCTGGGCATCGGAGCGCTCCAGATCCGCACCGGAACCTCGATCGTCACCGGCCAGGAACTGGGCAACGGATTCGTCGTGGTGGCCATCAGCGTGCTGACCATCATCTTCACCATCTCGGCCGTGGCCGGCATCAAGACCGGCATCCGGCTGCTGTCCAACGCCAACATGGCCCTGGTCATCCTGCTCGCCGTCTTCGCCCTGCTGGCCGGGCCGACGTTCTTCCTGCTCGACCTGCTGCCGGCCTCGCTCATCGCCTTCGTCGGCAACCTGCCGGAGATGCTCACCGTCTTCGCCAGCCAGGGCTCCTCCGAGCAGGAATACCTGACCAGCTGGACGACCCTGTACTGGGCCTGGTGGATCTCCTGGTCCCCATTTGTCGGGATGTTCATCGCCAAGATCTCCAAGGGCCGCACCCTGCGCGAATTCGTCACGGTCGTGGTCTTTGTCCCCTCGGCGATCTCCATCGGCTGGTTCACGGTCTTCGGCGGCAACGCGATCTGGATGAACATGAACGGGCAGGACATGGCCGTGGAGGGAGCCGGCGAGAACGTCATGTTCGACTTGCTGGGAAACCTTCCCTTCAGCAACGTCACGTGGATCATTTGCCTGCTGGCCATCCTGGTCTTCTTTGTCACCGCCGCCGATTCGGCCAGCAACGTCATGGGCTCGATGTCCCAGTCGGGCCGGCCCGTGCCTTCCAAGTCGGTGACCATCACCTGGGCCGCGGCCCTCGGGCTGATCGCCATGTTCCTGTTGCTGGCCGGCGGCCGCAACGCCCTGTCGGGGCTGCAGTCGATCATGGTGACCTGTGCCTTGCCGTTCACCATCATCCTGATCGGCGTCATGGTCTCCTGGGCCCGGGACCTGCGCAACGATCCGTTGATGATCCGACGCAGGTACGCGCATGAGGCCATCCGGCGCGGCGTCCGCATGGGCATCGGCGAACACGGTGACGACTTCGTGTTCGGCACCGCCCAGGTGGCCGAGGAAGAGGGTGCCGGCGCGGACTTCGAGAGCGATGACCCGGCCCTCACGGACTGGTACACGGACAACGCCATGCCGGAGCCCGAGGAAATTCCGTCGGAGTCCGAGGAGATTCCGTTGAAGACGGAGGCCCCCGAGCGGGTGTAGCTTACGGGACCCCCCGGCGGCTGGCACGATGCCACGCCGGGGCCGCTCCCGCGGTTGACTCCACGCGGGGGCATTCCGGCCCAGTCCTCAGGACTCCGCGGCGGCAGGGCTTTCCCCGCGGTCGTCACCTGGGTCGACGGGTGCGCTCTCCGGTGCCGTGGCGTACGCGACCGAGAGCCTCCGGTAGGACCGCGTGGCCAGGGCGGCGAGCCCCAGGAAGATCGAGGCGATCCCGGAGACCAGGAACACCAACGCGATGCCGCGGGCGTCCCCCTCCCCCAGCAGCCAGCCCCATCTCTGCTTCCCGGGATCGGAGTTCATGTACGGGATGATCCAGAACTCGGCCAAAGGCGCGATCAGGAACGCGGTGATCGGCGCGGCAGCGGCCTCGAAGGTCATCGCGAAGCCGAAGACCCGGCCCTGGACCTTGTAGGGCACCACCTTCTGGATCACCGTCTGCTCGGCCGCCTCGACCGCGGGGATGAGCATCATGTAGATCCAGATGCCCAGGGCATAGAGCCACCACCACTCGCGGATCGTGAAGGTCGCGCCGAGCACGCCGCTGAAGGCAACCAGGACCAACATGGTGCGGATCGGGTTCTTGCCCAGGCCGAACTTGGCCACCAGCCCGCCGCCGATCAGGAATCCGGTTGCGGTCACCCCGAGCACCACGCCCCAGATCTCAACCGGAAAGATCGTCAGGCCGTAGGGATCCATCAGCGCCATGAACACCCCACCGGTGAGGTTGTTGAAGGTGGTGAACAGGATCAACGCGAACAGGCCCTGCGTGGCACGCACCGCCGCGATCCCGGCCCGCAGCTCGGCGAAGCTTTCGCGGTCCTGCGCGCGCACGATCTTGGGCTCCGGGATCCGCAGGAAAAGCAGGTGCCCGAGCACCGCGCCGCAGGCCACCAGCGAGATGACGATCGTTCCGCCCATGCCCAGGAACCCGATCGCCAGGCCGCTGAAGACACTGGTGATCATGAAGGCCAGCCCCTGCACAGTGCCCACCAGTCCGTTGGCGTTGGCCCGGCGCTCGGCCGGCACCAGCAGGGTCACGGTGGTGGACAGGGCAATGTTGCGCAGCTGTTCGACCACCGCACCGATGAGCACCACCAGGGCAAAGAGCCAGAACCAGATCCCGGACAGGCTCAGCAGCTCGGCCTCGGGAACCAGCAGGAACATCGTTCCGGCCAGCGCGAAGCACGCCACGGTGAACAGCGTGGAGCCGACCATCACCGCATGCTTGCGGTACCTGTCCACCAGCACCCCGAAGAACAGGCCGAAGAACGCGACCAGCAGCATGTAGGTCCCGCCAATGAGCCCTGTGGCCAGGACCGAGCGCGTCTCCAGGTACACCCAGAAGGTCAGCGCGAACCAAAGGAAACTGGTGACCACGTTGGCCAAAGCAGTATTGACCAGCACATGCATGAACGTGCGGTGCCCCGATTTCGGAGGCGCCTCTGTGGCGGCGGTTTGTTGCCTGTCGGTCGTTTCGATGTCCGCGGAGGACGGCTCTTCCTGCGACATGTTCCAAGCCTAAAACTTGGCATCGCCCTTCGATAGACGGGCGAACCGGAGATTTTGTTCCACCCGAGGAAGCAGCGCCATTCATGCGCCATGAGGAAGACTATGTGCTAACCAATGCGTTCCGGCTTGCGGCGGCTTCCTCGTTGTATTTCTTGTTCGAGTTGTTCACCGCGAGGTACCAGGATGCACCGACGACCAGATGCATGACTGCAAGCCCTATACCGCTGGGCAGGTCTGCTGCGTACAGGATCGCGTTGGCGATCGAAAGTACGGCGACAGCCACGCCGATCCACTGCGCGATCTTGCAGAACCCCGGCTTCGACCTGCCAATCAGGAAGGTGAGGAACCCAAGAACGGCGAACGGCAAGACAATGTAGCCAACGATCTCACCAAAAGTCAGATGCGTGAATAGGCCGCCGTTGAAATACATGGAAGCCCCAGCTGCCTCGCTGACGAAATAGACAAAAATGCTCGTGATCACGGCCCCAAAAGTCGCAATGACAACCTGAACATAGTTGAACGGCATCTTGAACTTTTTGTACGGCTGCACCTGAGCAGTCATGGCTGACCATCTCCTCGACGTTAAGTCTGTATGCCCTTGTATTTTCACTGTACGCCCGTTTGCGCACGTTGGATTCGGAAAGCCCTGAAGGGAAATTCCACTGCCGGTTTTGGGATCCTTCGGGTTGCCGCAGGTGGGTTGACCGATTTCTCGCAGCAGACATGGGCCCAGGTATCCAGTGGTTTAAAGAGTCCCTGAAACCACTCCGCCGGTTCCGCAGGGTCTGGATGAACACGTTGACTGCGGCGCAGCTGGCCTTGCCCGCATTCCTCAATGATGATGAGAACGTCTTCGCCATTGCGGCCAGGAATTCCCCGTCGAAGGAAGCTTCCAGTGCGTACCACGCCGATCACGTCGGTTGGGTGAAATGCCTACGGCAACCTGGCAGCAGGAGATCTATCCGTATTGCATACGCAAAATGCGTTACTTGTTTGATCGAGGTTCGCCGATTTCCGTGCGGATGTGATGCTCCTAGGCCGGATGGCGGTGTTTTAGCCACGCACTCGCTGGACCGTACTCGGGCATACCTTTCCCGAGGTATTTAGCATTTTGAGTGATCGAGTTTACTTCACGATTTGGGTCAAAAATTCATAACCAATAGAATAGACGACATTCATTCGAAGCCGATGCTTTACCATTTTTCCATCCCGCACCGATTCAAGAAGTTCTGCTTCTCTGAGTTTCCGGAGATGCCGCGATACCTGTGGAGCTCCAATGCCCAGCCGTCTGGATAGATCACTGGTGGTGCAATATTCGTTGACGAGGTGCCGACACAGCTCCAAACGTGCACCATCGGCTAGCACGGCCATTTGATTTTGGATTTCGTGGATGTTCCTGTTGACGGCTCCCATGTCGGAAATCGGAAATTGCACAACAATGGGCACAACGTAACCCGCATATTCATCGTCGTATTTCACAACTATGTGAGGCTTCGTCAGGATACTCGGGACAAGGACGAATTTGCGGCCGTAACCGCTAACGAAGGCATTTTGCAGCTTGTCATAGGCCACCTGAGCGGTCTGTGGAAAGAAATGTGCGCCGGGCGTCAAAGAGGTCAGCACCATAGAAACGGACCCGCCAGCGAGTCTTCGTTGCACTTCAACTTCACTGGCTTTGAGCCGAGCAGATCCCGATTCCCAGCGCGCACGAAAGCAAGTGTCATGGAACGTCTTGAGAAACGCAGTCAGGACCTGCCGGAAGTGCTCGGGATCGCGAGCTAACCGGGCACCAAGTTCTTCACGCTCTTCGCTCCGTGCCCGGCACATCTCTAGAAAATCAGCGCGGTCGCTACTGTTGTTCATGATGTCCATGGGACGCTCGGAGCGACCACCAATGACCGCCTGAACGCTCATTTGCACAAACGCTTCTAGGGGCAGGGCTTCGAAGGTTGCCAGCTCCGATTCGAAACTTTGGTAGTCGATGGTGTTCAGAGGCATCAGTGCGCGGAATCTGAATCGCGCCCACAATGGTGAGAACGAACGCATGGTCCGTCTCAACTGGGCAGACATTTGGGCGTCAATCGCTTTGAGTTCTCGCGACAGTTCAAGATGATGGCCAGGCTCCGCAATGCAGTGGAGCATGGCCATCATCTCGGCCATCTCTGAAACCCTGACAGTGACATTCGCAGGTTCGACGTCGGTCAGGTCAAAGATGATCGGCATGAGACGAGCTTAGCTGACCTCGGGTGTCGACGAATAGCATCTCAAACCCGAGGAATCAACGGCGTTTAGAAGCGCAGTCCCTCGGCAGAAATTCGCAGTTCCTCGGCATCAACAGGGAGCAAAAATCGCTGCAAGATCAGCTGGTCGACGATTCGAGCAAAGACACGGCGGTAGCTATCAGCATCGCCGTAAATCTCTTGCAACTGCTGCCCCTCGAACGGTGTCTCATTACCGTGATACCACGAGGGGCGTCCCATGGGCGTCGCTGCCACCAAGGTCGACGTCGGAGCATCGGTGTAAGTGCTTCGTACACCTCCACGCGCGTTGCCCCACTGATCACGCAAAATGGTATCGGTGTGTCCCTCGGTTTCAAGCAATTGGGAAGGTGGCGGCACAAGCTTTCCTTCTGCCCAGTCTGCAAGCAGTCCCAGAAGCGCTCCGTAAATATGAGAATTCGGGAAGGTCGACCAGTGTGCTCCGGGAGGCAGTGGGCAATCCTTAAGCCGAAGTACATCCTTCTGACTCATGTGGCGCGTTTCCCGATGTGCCATCCCTGCGACCTCGTAAAGGCGGAATGTTTCGGAATCAGCTCGGCGGTGTTTCAGTCCACGAACTTGACCAGATACTCCGCAATCCCAACGAACAGACTGAAATTCTGCTTCACCCAATACTTCAATCACCGGAACATCGATGTCCGGCAGTGCTTCACCTCCTGAGGCTCCAGGCAGGTATCCGTCAAAAAGTGGCCCGCCATCGGCCCGACGCATGGCATCGTGGTGCTGCTCAACAAAGCGACGAACCACACCACCGGTCTGGGATATCCCGGCGAAGAGAAGCGTCTTGGCTTCTGAATTCTTGATTCCCGGCAGTCCCCCACGAAGTGCGTGCGCAACTTGTGCAATTATTTCAAATGACTGGGGTGTCGCTCGCCACCATCGTTCCTTGAACGCATCGTATTGTTCAGCAAGGATCTCAGGAGTCGGGTTCGCTGTGAAGGGAATCGAACCTGCGAAGTCGCTTGCCAGCTCCCCCGCCGTAAACTTCATGTCTCGATATCGTTCGGGGTTGCCCCCCTGGATCATATCCAGCGCCGAAGGAGCCTGTGAGTCAATTTCTATCCACATATACCCATCACGCATCAGCGCACGGTTGTAGGCGCGCCAGACCGAGGTTCCACCCCAGATATGGCTTACCTCCGTGAGTGTTCGACCATTGAACTTTTCCATGTTTTCAGGCCGTCGAACCAAAATACGTGTGAGAAATGGTGCCTCGGCTGCGATACCCGAAACAAAATATTCTTCTTGAATGTACCCATATGTGGGCATCCGTTCCGTTCCGTAGGATTCGAGCACGACGGCTCGATTACCCTCGGTTTCCGGGATTGGACCCGAAATTTGGGCGCAGGGAGCTAGGGTCTGTGAGGTGGTCATATTTTAATTCTCCTGTTCTGAAGCCAAGTGCCAGCGAGTGGCGGCGCTAGAGACTGGGCGAAGAGTCCAGCAATGTACGCGTATATGCGCTTTTGGGGTTGGCGAAAACTTCTTCCGCTGGCCCGTTTTCCATAATTTTTCCGTCGCAAAGCACAGCTACCTGATCACTCATGAATTCCACGACGGCCATATCATGGCTCACGAAAATCATCGAGAGACTCCGCGA
The DNA here is from genome assembly GCA_024207135.1 of Arthrobacter sp. C2. Classification (GTDB taxonomy): domain Bacteria; phylum Actinomycetota; class Actinomycetes; order Actinomycetales; family Micrococcaceae; genus Paeniglutamicibacter. The sequence goes on from CP042428.1 coordinate 2,757,073, forward strand.
CTCTTGGATGTCCTTGAGCAGATTCAAGACGCGAGCCTGAACTGAAACATCCAGCGCTGAAACTGGTTCGTCAGCAACGATAAGTTCAGGTTCAAGCGCCAAACCGCGTGCTATGGAAATGCGTTGCCGCTGACCACCCGAGAACTCATGCGCGTACCGTCCCAACCAGCCCTCGGCCAACTGCACTTCATCTGCAAGGGCTCGAGCCCGCATGCGACGTTCCCCGGCTGAATACAGATTCTGTACGCGCATCGGTTCTTCAATGAGCTCTTGCAAGCTCATCCGCGGATTGAGTGAATTTGATGAATCCTGAAAAATCATCTGCATCTTGCGACGGTACAAACGCAGTTCGTCCTTGCCCAAGGCAAAGATGTCCTGGCCCAAGACGCGTACCGATCCGGAGGTGGGTCTGATGAGACCAATTGAGATCCTGCCCAGGGTGGATTTGCCGGATCCTGATTCCCCTACTAGCCCCACAACTTGATTTCGTTTGACCGAAAGCGATGCGTTGTCTACTGCGACGTGTTTAGACCGCTTGAACACGCCGCCGAGCGTGAACTCTTTGCTTACGTTAGTAAGCTCCAAGACGAGGTCGTTATGTGCTCCGAGCTGATCGTTTTTCATAGCGTCACCTTTGAATAGATGGACTTATCGATCACTGGGAGTCGGTGCGGTTGATGACCCAGCCGAGGTGCCGCTTCCAAAAGACCTTGTGTGTATCCAGATTTCGGGTTGGCAATGACTTCTTGGGTCGCGCCCTGCTCCATTTCATAGCCATCCAGCATGACGACTACGTCGTCGGTATATTGCGAAACCAAACCAAGGTCGTGGCTGATCAGGACCAAGGCCAGATCGAGGTCATCGCGCAGTTTCAGCAACAAGTCCAGGATCTGTTTTTGAATTGTGGCGTCCAAGGCGGTCGTCGGTTCATCCGCAAGCAGTAAGGCCGGATTGCAAGAAATACTCATGGCGATCATGACGCGTTGTCGCATACCGCCGGAGAGCTGGTGGACATAGGATCCCAGTACACCTCGCGTTGGAGGAATGCCCACGAGATCCAGCAGATCGCTGGCACGATCACGTGCCTGTTTTTTGCTGAAGCCCAGGTGCATACGCATAGGGCGAATCATTTGCTCGCCAATAGTCATCGTCGGGTGCAGAGCGCTCATTGGCTCTTGAAAAATGAAGCCGATCTCGGAGCCGCTCAGTTTGCGCCGCTCGGCGTGAGTTGCGGTGAGCAGATCCTGACCTTTGTAAAGGATTTGGCCCGAAGCAACAGCCACATCCGGCAATATCCCCATGATGGCGGTAGCAGTCATGGATTTTCCGGAACCAGATTCGCCGACAACGCCCAATGTCTTCCCTGCTTTAAGCGAGAAGTTCAGCGAATGCACGACTCTGCTTGGACCTTCTGGCTTAAGGATGTCGATGTTCAGATCGCAAACTTCGAGTAACACTTTTTCACCTACGCTCATGGCGCTAGTCCTTGCTGTCTAAACGAATACGCGGATCGATCAGTGCACAGACCACATCCACCAAGAGATTCACCACCACAAAGATGATGGCAATGAGAAAAATGCATCCTTCAATGAGCGGGTAGTCACGGCGATCTACAGCAGTCAGCAGGAGCTTGCCCAATCCTGGAAGCGAGAAGACGTTTTCGGTAACCACCGCGCCTCCGAGCAATGAAGCCATGGACAGCCCCACCACAGTAACGACCGGCACCAAGGCCGCGCGGAACACATACTTTCCAGTGATCGTCCGCTCACCAATGCCCTGGGCACGTGCGGTAGTGACGAAGGGCTGGAATTTGGCATCCAAGACGCCATTGCGTGAATACCTGAAGAGCGTGGCTGCCTCCAAGACGCCCAGCGCCAGGGCCGGCATCGCCATGAAGGAGAGAAACTGACCGAAGTTTTCCGTTGGGGCCACATAGCCGGCGACAGGGAACCAACGCAACATCACACCGAACACCAGGACCATCAAGATGGCCAGCCAGAAAGTCGGCATGGCAATGCCGACCGCCGAACCAACAACCATGGCCTTATCCACAATTCTTGATTTGGTTGATGCAGCAATCGCGCCCAGAAGCGGGCCAAGCAAGACGGCAACAATCAATGCCAGAACGGCAAGTTGGGCGGTTACTGTGGCTGCAGCAAGGACCAGCTCGCTCACTGGGGCCCGGAGAAATATCGATTCGCCAAAATCGAATCGGACCATACGCCCTAGCCAGACAATGAATTGAAGGATGATGGGTTGGTTGAGTCCCATCTCTTCACGAAGATTTTCAATGTCGGTCGCAGTGGCCTCTTCGCCTAGGATGACCGCGGCGGGGTCTCCGGGAGTCAGCCGCAGCAATACGAAGAGCAAAACCATGGGTACGGCAATGGTTGGCAGCAACGCCAACAAGCGTTTGAAGATGTAATTGAGCATTAGTGCTGTCCCTCCTTTGCAGCGACCTTGACAAGTGTCTTGAGTTTTGCGAGGCCCGCGATGCGGCGGGCTCGAGGATCCATCGAGTCTCGAAGCCCATCACCTAGGAGAATGAGGCCCAATACCGTAACCAGAATGGCCACACCGGGGAATACACCAATCCACCAGGCGACAGCGATATATTTTTGTGCGGCCGAGAGACTGGCACCCCAGCTCGGCACTTCGGGCGGGATTCCGATGCCTAGGAAGCTCAACGCGGCAATGGAGAGCACGGTTGCAGCGAAGCCCATTGTTGCCTGAACGATCAGGACAGAGACAGCTTCGGGAGCAACATATTTGGAAAGGATCCATGAATCCTTGGCACCCATTGCCCGGGCGGACTCGACCATGGCAGTGGATTTCACGCTGAGTGATGCCGAACGAACCACGCGCGCAATCGGCGGAATCAAAACCACGGTTAGTCCGAAGACTACTGGTCCGACGCCCCGGCCTAGAACGCCAACCAGGCTCATAACCAAAATGATGTTTGGGAACGACATCATTCCATCGATGATGCGCATGACCACTGCGTCAACCTTTGGGAAGTACCCGCAGATGATTCCGATCAGGTAACCGATGACTATGGCCAAGACCGTACAAAGCGCGGAGATCCCGAGTGCAGTTTGCGCCCCAAAGAGCAGCATTGTCCACATGTCGCGTCCTTGGTCATCAGTACCCAGCGGGAATGCCGCTTGAGGCGCTTTCAGCCGGTTTACCGGATCGACAAAATTTGGGTCGCCGCCAAGAACTGGCGCTAATAGGGCTAGGCAAACTACCACCAAAATGATGGCTGCACCCGTCATAGCGGAGGGGTCCCTCAGCAAGGCCTTGAATGTTGTTTTCATGTTTCTCTTCTTGTCCACGGACGATCAACAGCGAGATTTCTTGCACCGGAGGTGGGTTGCCCCGACTTCATGAATTGCTCGGAGACGGAACCACCCACTCCCACCCTCGTGTGGTGTTTAGTTGCCGATCCATACGTTGTAGAAGCCGCGCACAGTTCCTTGCGTCGGTTCAAATCCACCGACATTGGCTCCGATTACACTCAACCGCGGTTCGTGCCCGAGCTTTACAAATGGCAATTCATCCCAGATGAGCTGTTGCATTTTGTTCCAGGCAGGCAGACGGGCTTCGATGTTTTTACCCTCAGTGACATCAGCCATCAGTGACTTCTTTTCATCCGTGGTCCACCATCCCGGGAAATCATCGTTGAGGAAGACTACGGTCAGCGGGTCCGAATAGGCGGTACCGCCAGCAAGGAAGATATCCCACTTGGAGGGATCGGTACGGGTGGAGCCGAATGTGGCTGCGTCCATGGCCTGCAGTTCGACGGCAAAGCCAATGCCTTCCAGTTGCTGCTTGAGCAGGGGACCGTAGCCATCGGAGTCGGGGCGGTAGAGCACACGGACCGGAGTGCCGTCGTATCCTGCCTCTTTCAGCAGAGCCTTACCGGCATCAACGTTCTTGTTTTTGTAAATATCTGAACCGGCCTCCGAATACCATGGCGAGCTCTTGGGGAACAGGCTTGAGTCATCAGCAAAGTACTCGGTCCCGCCAAGTTGCTGGGTAGCAATCGCTACCGGGTCTACGGAGTTCAAAACAGCTTGACGCATTTTCAGGTCTGCCATGAGTCCGGATTTGTTGTTCAGCTGCAGTATCGAGAATCCAGCATCCTCACTCACCACCGGTTTCAGTGATGGGTCAGCCTGATAGACAGAAAGCTGATCCATGCTCATGAACTGTGGCACGATGTGTGCCTGACCGGTACGAACTTGGTTCAGGGCATTGGCGTCGTTAAAGGGGATGAACTTAATAGTGTCAGCATAGGCTGTCTTGGCCCCGGTTGCACCGTCTGCTTTTTCGCTGCGTGCGGTGTAGTCAGCAAAACGTGAGATCACGGCTTGCTGGTCGGTGGCGAAGCTGTCGAGCTTGTAGGGACCGGTGCAATCCAGTGAGGTCAGGTCATCTGAACCGGCCTCTTCCAACGATGCGGCCGACATGATGTAGGCACCGGTGTCCGGCGTTGCGAGCAGCGCTGGGATCGCACCCGTCGGTTGCTTCGTGGAGATGGAAACGGTCAACGGGTCAACCGCGGAAATTTCCTTGGTCAATGAGCTGAAAAGCTCGCCGGCATCCGCGCTGCCATAGCGCTCTAGCGAAGCGACCACATCGGCAGCCGTCAGTTCACCGCCGCTATGAAGTTTGACGCCTTCGCGAATCTTGATGGTGTAGACACCGGTTTTTTCGTCATACCTCATAGCTTTCGGCAAGCCCGCCTTCTACCGAGGTGTTCGCGGCGTTGGCGAAGAGGCCCTCACACGTTGAGGCTGCAACCATCCAGTTCGACCGCGAGGTCGTGACATATGGGTCGATCATCGATGGGAGCGACGCAACGACAAGCTCACCACCGGTGACCGGTTCGCTGGATCCAGCAGCAGCATCCGGCGTTGGTGCACCGCCGCAGGCAGAGAGTGCCATAGCAGCACAGAGCAGTGCACCGATCTTCACGGCACTACGTTTCGAAATCATGGCGCAGCCTTTCAATAAAATCCGGGTGGGGAGCCCGCGTGTGGGGTTCAATTAGAGTAGGGGGTTTCGAATGTGACGCCCATTTCAGTTACCGCGATCGCGGTAACTGATAAATCTGCCGATCCGACGACGGTTTCCATCAAAAACGGATGGTCCACCGGGACATCAAAAGTACACGACGAAACCTCACCATGATCCAGTACAGTGAACCGTCCTGCGGTCCCTCAAATCGGGCGTCGCAGTCGGCACCCGCAATAGCGGCGGTGAGGTCAGAGATATCCGTCTCGAACGCCGAATTGGCGGAGTCAACGATGGGCTGCCGTTGCGCACTCCCTCACACTGGAACGTATCGGACCGGGGTTCCCGAAAATCCTGTCAGCGCCCTGGACGCGCTTCCTGCCTGCCCGGGAACTGCTGGCAGCAGGGCTTGAGAGGTCTTCAGGCCACCACTTCTGACCGGTGCCCACCGGTGCGGATCGTCGGGGCCCGGGCTCACCGAGTAGCCACAACCTGCTCGCCGCGCAGCTTCTTGGACAGCTCGTGGGCGTGGTGCAGCAGCAGCCGACCCAGTTCGGGTTGGCGTTCCTCGGTGAACCTGGACTCGATGCCGGTCAGGCTCAACGCCCATGCAGGTTGGCCTGCCGTATCGAAGACGGCCGCTCCCATCCCCCAGCTCCCCTCCACTATCAATCCGGGGTTCACCGCCCAGCCCCGTTCCCGGGTCTGGGCAATGCGGTGCCTCAGCAACTCCTGACCGTGCTCGCTGCCGTGGCCTTCCGCCAGGTCGTGGCCTTCCACGTAGCGTTCGATGGCTTTTTCGGGCAGGAAGGAAAGTATCGCCAGCCCAGCCGAGGCCACCCCCAGCGGGAACCTCTTGCCCTCGTAGAGCACAAACGAACGGATCGGAAACGACCCGTCCTGGCGCAGCAGGCAGACCGTTTCCTCACCCCGGCGCACCGACAGGAATGCGCTCTCGCCGGTGGCATCCGCCAGCGCGGCAACATGGGGGCGGGCAATGTCGGTGATGTCGTAGCGTTCGGCGGCCACGGTTCCCATCAGGTACATTTCCGGGCCCAGCATCCACAACCCCGCTTTGTTGTCGTGGTCGCAAAAGCCTTCGGCGGTCAGCGCCGCGAGCAGCCGGTGGACGGTGGGCCGCGCCAGCCCGGTCCCTCGTGCGACCTCCGCGGTGGAGATTCCCCTGGGCATCGCGGTGCTTACGGCGCGCAGCACCGCGGCCATCCTGCCCACGACTTGGGCACCGGGAAACGAAGTATTCATGTCCATATTATGGACGAGAAGATGCATTCCAGCCACCACTCGAACGGTCTGAGAGGATTCTCCGTCATTCGTTGACCCATAACCAGCGGGATATGTACCGTCGAAGCAGGACGGTGACCTAATCCACATCGTGGACTACTCAAGGAGAATCATGGCAACGAAAGTATTGGCCGACGCCGCGCAGGCCTTGGCCTCACAGGTGCGCGACGGTATGACCATCGCGGTGGGCGGATTCGGCCTCAGCGGGATCCCCAGTCGGCTGATCACCGCCCTGCGCGACTCGGGCGCCACCGGGCTGACCATCGTCTCGAACAACATGGGCGTGGACGGCAAGGGCTTGGGCCTGCTGCTGGAAAACAAGCAGGTCTCCAAGGTCCTGGCCTCGTACGTGGGCGAGAACAAGCTCTTCGCCCGGCAGTTCCTGGACAACGAGCTCGAGGTCGAGTTCGTCCCGCAGGGCACGCTGGCCGAACGCCTGCGTGCCGGTGGCGCCGGGATCCGCGCCTTCTACACCCCCACCGGCGTGGGCACCCCGGTCGCCGAGGGCAAGGAAACCATGGAATTCGACGGGCGCGCTGCGATCCTGGAACGCGGCATCGTCGCCGACATCTCCCTGGTTCGCGCCCACGAGGCAGACCGCGAGGGGAACCTGCGCTACCGGATGACCGCACGGAATTTCAACCCGCTCGTCGCCGCGGCCGGGCGGGTGACCTTCGCCGAGGTCGAGGTCATCCACGAGGACTACCTGGACCCGTCGCTCGTGGACACCCCCGGCATCTTCGTGCAGCACGTCGTCGAAACCGACGGCACCAAGGACATCGAACAGCGGACCGTGCGCGTCCGCCAGGAGGCATAAGAACCATGTGGACACGCGATGAAATGGCAGCAATTGCCGCCAGCGAACTGACCGACGGCCAATACGTGAACCTGGGCATCGGCATCCCGACCCTGGTGGCCAACAACCTGCCCGAGGGCGTGAACGTCACCCTGCAGTCCGAGAACGGCCTGCTGGGCATGGGCCCCTTCCCCTACGAGGGCGAGGAAGATGCCGACCTGATCAACGCCGGCAAGCAGACCGTCACCCTGCTGCCCGGCGGCAGCTACTTCGACTCGGCCACCTCCTTCGGCATGATCCGCGGTGGCCACGTTGCAACCGCGATCCTCGGCGCCCTGCAGGTTGCCGCCAACGGCGACCTGGCCAACTGGACCATCCCCGGCAAGCTCGTCAAGGGCATGGGCGGCGCGATGGACCTGGTCGCCGGCACCCCGCGCGTCATCGTCATCACCGACCACGTGGCCAAGGACGGGTCCCCCAAGATCGTCGAGGCCTGCGACCTGCCGCTGACCGGTGTCGGGGTGGTGGATCGGATCATCACCGACCGCGCGGTGTTCGACGTTCTCGATTCCGCCCTGGTGCTGCGCGCCATGGCGCCCGGCACCACCATCGAGTCCCTCACCGAGGCCACCGGGGCCGCATTCACCGTAGACCTCCAGGAAGAAGAAGCAGCATGAGCGCATTGATTGCCGGGTACGCCCGCACCCCGTTCGCCCGATTCAACGGGGCTTTTGCCACCGTCCCCGGCACGGCGCTGGGGGCGCACGCGGCAGCCGCCGCCCTCGAGCGCGCCGGGATCTCCGCCGAGGACGTCCAGCGGGTCTTCGCCGGACAGGTCCTGCAGGCAGGCGCCGGGCAGAACCCGGCACGGCAGTCCGCCGTGGGGGCCGGCATCGGCTTCAATGTCCCGGCCCTGACGCTGAACGCCGTGTGCCTCTCGGGCACCGAGGCCGTCGTCGCGGGCACCCGCATGATCGACGCCGGCGAGGCCGACATCGTGGTGGCCATCGGGCAGGAGTCCATGTCCCTGGCACCCCACGTGCAGCGGGCCCGCGCCGGGACCAGGTACGGTGCCATCGAAATGATCGACACCCTGGAATTCGACGGGCTCACCGATGCCTTCGAGGCCCGCTCCATGGGTTCCTCCACCGAGGACGGCAACACCGCCATGGGCATCAAGCGTGCCGAGCAGGACGAGTTCTCCGCCCGCTCGCACCAGCTGGCAGCAGCTGCCGCCGAGTTCCATGCCGGTGAGATCGCGCCGTTCACCATTACTTCCCGGCGCGGGGACACCGTCGTGTCGGCCGACGACGGGATCCGTGCCGACACCACGGCGGAGTCCCTGGGCAAGCTGCGCCCGGCCTTCGCCAAGGACGGCACCATCACCGCCGGAAACGCCTCGCAGATCACCGACGGCGCCGCCGCCCTGGTGCTGGTCAGCCGGGCCGCCGCCGAGCGCCTAGGCCTGACGCCGATGGCCGAGATCGTCTCCCACGCACTGGTGGCGGGACCGGACGTGCTGCTGCACGAGCAGCCCGCCAACGCCATCCTGGCCGCGCTCGAGGGCACTGGGCTTTCCACCGCTGACCTGAAGGCCGTCGAGATCAACGAGGCGTTCGCCGCCGTCGGCGTGCGCTCCACCGCGAAGCTGGGCATCGACGGGAAAATCGTCAACACCAAGGGCGGCGCCATAGCCCTGGGACACCCGATCGGGGCCTCGGGTGCGCGCATCGTTGGCACGCTGGCACGCCAGCTGGCCGAGCTTGGCGCCGGGGCCGTGGGCGCCACCGGCATCTGCGGAGGCGGCGGGCAGGGCAGTGCCGTAATCCTGCGGGCGCTGTAGGTCCAACAACCTCGGGTATCGCTGCGACCTGCCTCGAACACGGGTACTCTCCACACCTCTCAAGAGGTTTGGAGAGTACCCGTGTTTTCATGCAATTCAGGCCGCACCAAGCGGCTTCACATGGTACGCCTTGCCGTCCATCTCCCGGGCAAGTTCGAAGCTCACCTGCATGGCGAGCCCGCCCCGGGCGGTTCCCAATCGAATGATTGACAGTGACCCGCATCACGGTGTTTGCTGGACGTAGGAGCCAATCATTCGATCGGCTCTCGTGCGACCCCGGCAACGGAGCAAATGATGAACATCGACAAGGTCCAGCAGGCGGCCGTGCTGCTCTTTGCCCGGCAAGGATTCGCAGCGACGGGGATCCGCGAGCTGGGCGCGGCCGCCGGCATCAACTCCGCCACGATCTACCACTACACCGGCAGCAAGGAAGAACTCCTGGTGCAGGTGATGCGCACTTGCCTTGGTGAGATGATCAACTCCGGCTCGACGGCCCTTCGCCTCAGCGCCGAGCCAACCATCCAATTGGCGGCCCTGGTATCGGCCCACGTCGGTTTCACCGCCACCAATCCGCTAACAGCCCGGGTGGCCGAATACGAAATGCGTGTGCTGTCACCGCTGAACCGCGAGGCGATGCAGAAGCTGCGCGACGACTACGAGTCGCTCTTCGCCCAGGTCGTCGAACGCGGCATCCGTGTCGGAGACTTCAGCACGGAGGACCCGACCATGGCACGCCTGGCCTTGATGGAAATGGGGACCGGCGTCGCCCACTGGTACCGCCCCGACGGTCGGCTGACGCTGTCCGAGGTCCAACACAACTTCGTGATGATGGCCTGCAAGATTCTCTCCGCCGACCGCTCCATGTTGGCGGGCACTAATTTCATCCACCCACCCGTGCAACTGGCCAGTGAACCGCCGGGAGTCCCCGTTGCCTCCGCCCACTGACACACCATCCCCGACGTTTTCAGCTTCGAAAGAGGATCCATGGAAGCCCTGCCCAGCACGATTGACACGACCGGCCCCGGATTCCTGAAGAATGCCGCCGAACAAACCCGGCTGGTTGCCGAACTGCGCAGCCGCCTGGCGCGCGCAGCCCTGGGCGGCTCCGGAAAATCCCGCCAGCGCCACCTGGACCGCGGCAAGCTCCTGCCGCGCGACCGCGTCAACACCCTGCTCGACGAAGGCTCCCCCTTCCTGGAAATCGCACCGCTCGCCGCCGAAGACATGTACGGAGGGGATTGCCCCGGCGCCGGCATGATCGCCGGAATCGGGCTGGTGCACGGACGCCACGTCCTGGTGATCTCCAACGACGCCACCGTCAAGGGCGGCACCTACTTCCCGATGACCGTCAAGAAGCACCTCCGGGCCCAGGAAATCGCCATGGAAAACGGGCTGCCCTGTGTCTACCTGGTGGACTCCGGCGGAGCCTTCCTGCCCATGCAGGACGAGGTCTTCCCCGACCGCGACCACTTCGGGCGCATCTTCTACAACCAGGCCAATCTCTCCGCGGCCAAGATCCCGCAGATCGCCGCGGTCCTGGGTTCCTGCACCGCCGGTGGCGCCTACGTCCCGGCCATGAGCGACGAGACCGTCATCGTCCGCAACCAGGGCACCATCTTCCTGGGCGGACCACCCCTGGTGAAGGCCGCCATCGGCGAAATCGTCACCGCAGAGGAACTCGGAGGCGGCGACCTGCACGCCAAGACCTCCGGAGTGGTCGACCACCTGGCCGAAAACGATGCGCACGCCCTGCAGATCGTCCGGAACATCATCGAGACCCTGCCGCCCACCCCGGCACCGGCCTGGGACATCGCCGAACAGGTTGCCGAACCGCTCGAAGACCCGGCAGAGCTCTACGGCGCGGTGCCCTCCGACGTGAACGCCCCCTACGACGTCCGCGAGGTCATCGCCCGGGTCGTGGACGGCAGCGAATTCCATGAATTCAAGGCCAACTACGGAACCACCCTGGTCACCGGCTTCGCCCGCATCCACGGGCACAAGGTCGGCATCATTGCCAACAACGGCGTGCTCTTCTCTGAGTCCGCGCTCAAGGGAGCCCACTTCATCGAGCTCTGCGACCAGCGCGGCATTCCGCTGGTGTTCCTGCAGAACCTCGCCGGGTTCATGGTGGGCCGGGACTACGAGGCCGACGGCATCGCCAAGCACGGCGCCAAGATGGTCACCGCCGTGGCCACCGCCCGGGTCCCCAAGTTCACCGTCGTCATCGGCGGGTCCTTCGGCGCCGGAAACTACTCCATGTGCGGACGCGCCTACTCGCCGCGCTTCCTGTGGATGTGGCCGGCGGCCCGGATCTCGGTCATGGGCGGCAACCAGGCCTCCTCCGTGCTGGCAACCGTGAAGCGCGATGCGATCGAAGGTGCGGGAGGCACCTGGAGCTCCGAGGACGAAGAATCCTTCAAGACGCCGATCAAGGAACAGTACGAATCCCAGGGCAACCCCTACTACTCCACCGCCCGGCTATGGGACGACGGGGTCATCGATCCGCAAGACACCCGCCGCGTGCTCGGCATGGCCCTTGATGTCGCCTCCCGCCAGCCGCTGCCCGAGACCGGGTTCGGCGTCTTCCGCATGTAAGTGGTCCCACACTGCCTTCTTTCCTCCCAAGATCACTTGACTCCAGATAAGGACCAATCGTGACGAACAAACTTTTTGACACGGTGCTCGTGGCCAACCGCGGGGAAATCGCCGTCCGCGTCATCCGCTCCCTCAAGGCCCTGGGCATCCGCTCGGTGGGCGTGTACTCGGACGCCGATGCCGGCGCCCTCCATGTGGCCGAGGCCGACGTTGCCGTGCGCATCGGGCCCGGGGCCGCGACCGAAAGCTACCTCAGCATCCCCGCCCTCTTGGAGGCCTGCGAACGCTCCGGCGCGCAGGCCGTGCACCCGGGCTACGGGTTCCTGGCCGAGAACGTCGACTTCGCCCGCGCCCTGGACGATGCGGGCCTCACCTTCATTGGCCCGGACACCTTCTCCATCAACCTGATGGGTGACAAGATCCGCTCCAAGAACCACGTCTCCTCCCACGGCGTTCCGGTGGTCCCGGGCATTGCCAAGGCCGGGCTGACCAACGAGGAACTCATGGTCGCCGCCGGCGAAGTGGGCTTCCCGCTGCTGATCAAGCCCTCGGCCGGAGGCGGCGGCAAGGGGATGTTCGTGGTTGAATCCGCCACCGAGCTTCCCGAGGCCCTGGCCAGTGCCCGCCGCACCGCGGCCAGCGCCTTCGGGGATGACACGCTCTTCCTCGAGCGACTGGTGCGCAACCCCCGGCACATCGAGGTCCAGGTCCTGGCCGATAGGCACGGCAACACCGTGCACCTGGGCGAGCGCGAATGCTCCCTGCAGCGCCGGCACCAGAAGGTCATCGAGGAGGCGCCCTCGCCGCTGCTGGAAAACCACGCCGAGGGTGAACGCATCCGCGCCGAGATCGGTGCCGCGGCCGTCGCCGCAGCCGAATCGGTCAACTACGTAGGCGCCGGGACCGTGGAGTTCCTGGTCAGCGACGAGAACCCCGGCGAGTTCTTCTTCATGGAAATGAACACCCGCCTGCAGGTCGAGCACCCGGTCACCGAGGAAGTCGTCCGCATCCAGGGGCAGCGCATCGACCTGGTTCAATGGCAGGTGCGCATCGCCGCCGGCGAGGCCCTGGACTTCACCCAGGACCAGGTTCAACTGCATGGGCATGCGACCGAGGCCCGCGTCTATGCCGAGGACCCCGCGCACGACTTCATGCCATCGATCGGCACCATTCTTTCTGTCACCGAGGCGGCCGGCGAGCACCTCCGCGTCGACTCCTCGCTGCGCGAGGGGCTCGAGGTTTCCTCCTTCTACGATCCGATGGTCTCCAAGGTCATCGCCTGGGGCGCGGACCGCGCCCAGTCCCTCGCCCGCCTGGATGCGGCCCTGGCCTCCACCGTGATCCTGGGGATGCTGACCAACATCGAGTACCTGCGCCTGCTCATCACCGATGCGGATGTGGCCGCGGGGCACCTGGACACGAACCTCATCGGACGCAAGATGCCGGACATGGACTTCCGTGCCCTCTCCGATGCCGAGCTGGCCCTGGCCGCACACCTGTCCCGCCCCGCGCGCGGCTCGTCCAACAACCCCTGGCAGCGCGGGGACGGCTGGCGCTTGGGCACCCGTGTCGGCACCGCCCTGGAATTCGAGGTCGACCAGCAGATCCGCTCCCTGTCCTTCCGCAGCACCGGTTCCGGCTCCGCCATTGACATCGATGGCCAGGAATTCCTGGTGGAGGGAGCAGGCCCGGGCCGCTTCTCCGTGAACGGGCTGGTGCACCGCATGTCCACCGCCAGGTCCGCGGACGGCACCATCTGGCTGAGCCACGACGGGTGGACCGCCGGCGTGCGGCCGCTTGGCCGCGCCGAGGTGCTCGCCCGCGAGCTCGCCGCCATGGACCGCGGCGCCGGGGCACTGTCCCCCGAGGTCCGCTCCCCCATGCCCGGAACCGTCATCGCCGTACAGGTCGTCGACGGGGAACAGGTGGCGGCCGGGCAAATCCTGGCCACCATCGAGGCCATGAAGATGGAGCACCAGATGCTCTCGCCGTCCGACGGGGTCGTGACCATGAGCCACCTGAAGGCCGGGGACCTGGTCAAGGCCAACCAGCTCATTGCCATGGTCGAGGTCCTGGAAACCCCGGCCGCCGACACCGACATCACCCTCACCGATCTGGAGCACAGCGCATGAGCACCCGCACCCCCGAACGCGTCGAGCAGCGCGGCTTCTACCTCGACGAGCTGCGCGAGGGAGTCGTCTACGCGCACCGCCCCGGACGCACGCTGACCGAGACCGACAACGTCCTGTTCACCTCGCTGACCATGAACAACCAGGGCCTGCACCTGGATGCGGCCTGGAGCGCGACCCAGCCCTTCGGGCAGCGGTTGATGAACTCGCTGTTCACGCTGGGAACCATGATCGGCCAGTCGGTGCCGCAGATGACCGAGGGAACCATCATCGGCCAGCTCGGCATCGACGGCGTGAAGTTCCCGCACCCGATGTTCCACGGCGACACCCTCTACACCGAAACCGAGGTCACCGGCATCCGGCTTTCGAAGTCCCGGCCCGGCCAGGGCATCGTCACCATGAAGCACACCGGCAAGAACCAGGACGGCGTCATCGTGGCCACCGCCACGCGCACCTGCATGATGTGGACCAAGGACGCCCACGCGGCATCCATGAACCCCAAGGAAGAGGACTAGTCATGGAAAGCTTCAGCATGGGCCCGGCCATCCTGTTCTGCCCGGCGGACCGCCCCGACCGCTACGCCAAGGCCGTCGAACGCGCCGACGCGGTGATCCTGGACCTCGAGGACGCGGTGGCCGCGGGCAACAAGCAGGCGGCACGCCGGGCCCTGGTCGAAAACCCGCTGGATCCGCACCGCACCATCGTGCGGGTCAACCCGGTCAACACCCCGGACTTCGCGCAGGACCTGGCCGCCATCGAGCAGACCGCGTACCGCACCCTCATGCTGGCCAAGACCGAGACCCTTGATGATCTGGCCGCCGTCGCCGGGTTCCACGTGGTGGCGTTGTGCGAGACCGCGCTGGGGGTCCTCAACGCGCCGCAGATCGCCGCCGCGGAGAACGTCGTGGCGCTGATGTGGGGCGCCGAGGACCTCGTCGCCTCCCTGGGTGGCTCCTCCTCACGCAAGGCGTCGGGCACCTACCGGGACGTGTCACGGCATGCCCGGTCCCAGGTGCTGCTGGCCGCCGGCGCGCACGGCAAGACGGCCATCGACTCGGTCTACATCGACATCCCGGATCTTGCCGGGTTGCTCGGCGAAACCGTTGACGCGGCCGCCTCCGGATTCGGGGCCAAGGCCTCGATCCACCCGAGCCAGATGTCCGTCATCCGCCAGGCGTTCGCGCCGTCCGCCGAGGAGGTCGAACGGGCCACGCGCATCCTCGCGGCGGCGGAGGATGCCACGGGCGTCTTCACCTTCGAGGGGCAGATGGTGGACGAGCCGCTGCTGCGCCACGCCAGGACAACATTGTCGCGGCATGAGGCCATAGGGAAAAGCACAAGGTAACCGGATTCCTCCACGTACCAAGGAAGAAGAACCCAGCCCGGCGCATGCCAAGACCCTCGATCCGCGCGACAGCATTGAAAGAGCACACAACGGATATAGCCGCCCATTGGGTGGTTGATACCCTTCATCCTTCTCAGGCGTTGAGCATGACCTTCAGTGCCTTGGTCTCCGCGGCCCGGGAGAAGGTGTCGTAGGCGGCCTCGATGTCGTCCAGCTTGAAGGTGTGGCTCACGAACTTGTCGACCGCCAGCTTCTTTTGCGCGACGAGCTTGAGCAACGTGGCCGTCGTGTTGGTGTTCACCAGGCCCATGGTGAGCGTGATGTTGGAGATCCAGAGCCTGTCGATCGGCAGGTCCACGCCCTTTCCGTGCACACCCACATTGGCCACGTGCCCGCCCGGCCTGACCATGTCAAGAACCATGGCGAAGGTCTGCGGGATTCCCACGGCCTCGATCGCCACATCCACCCCCAGCCCGTCGGTCAGGGCAAGCACCTGCTCCTTCCAATCCGCGTCCGTTGACAGCACCCCGTCGGTGGCGCCAAAGGCCTTGGCCTGTTCCAACCGGTTCGCATCAACATCGATCGCGATGACGCGCGAGGGACCGTAAAGCTGCGCTGTGGTCACGGCGGCAAGTCCCACGGGACCCACCCCGACGATGGCGACCACGTCCCCGGCCTTGACCGCCCCGTATTGGACGCCGATTTCGTGGCCCGTGGGCAGGATGTCGGACAGCAGCGTACCCTCCTGGGCGCTGACACCCTCGGGCATCTTGTGGACGGAGGTTTCGGCGTAGGGAACACGCACGAACTCGGCCTGCGTGCCATCGATCAGGTGGCCGAAGATCCAGCCGATCCCCGCGGCGCCTTCCTCCCCCATGCAGTGGGAGAACAACCCCTTCTTGCAGTAGTCGCAACGTCCGCACGAGGAGACGCACGACAGGATGACCCTGTCCCCCACGTCAAGGTTGGTCACGGCGGCGCCGACCTCGGTGATGGTTCCCACGCCCTCATGGCCAAGGATCCGCCCGGGGGTCACTGCCGGCACATCCCCCTTGAGGATGTGGAGGTCGGTGCCGCAGATGGTGGTGGTTTCGATCTTGACGATCACGTCGGTGGGCTGCTGGATCGTCGGGTTCGGCACGTCTGTCCAAGATTTTTGGTTCGGGCCGTTGTAAACCAGGGCTTTCATGTTTTTTGTCCTTTGTTTTCCGTCGATGCCAAGGGGCCGGGCGAAGCCATCCCCTTGGACGGCCGGTACCCCCGCAGATGCCAGCAGTCTATGGCGCTTCAAGGTGGATTGCTGGGGCAGGATTCCAACGGGTTTCCACGCGCAACGGGCACCAAGGTGTTTGCGGCTCTATCCTCGGGCGAAATGCGCCGGCACCGCATGGCACGGGCCCGTTCCGGAAACCGGCACCGTGGCGATTTCACCGACTCGCCGGTAGCACGTCGGTGCCCTACATTGGGATGCTGAACACACTCCCAACCTTGAAGAGAGCCGCCGCGATGATCCAGCTTCCCGACCTCGAGCAGTTGCTCGCCGATCCCGTGGTGGCAGCCCTGGCCCGGGCCGAGGAAACCGCATGGTTCAGCGAGCACCCCACGCCAAGCACCGCGGGGATCGAACAGTCGGGCATTGACCCGGCCATTGTGGCAGATGCCCGGGCGCGCTTCCGCCGCTTCGCCCCGTGGTTCGCCGAGCGCTTCGAAGACACCCGACCCACCCACGGCATCCTGGAATCCCCGCTGGTCGGCATCCCGGGGATGCAGGCCGAACTTTCCGCCCGCTTCGGCACCGAGCTGCCGGGCAAGCTCTGGCTCAAGCGCGACGACTCCCTTCCGGTCAGCGGCTCCATCAAGGCCCGCGGCGGGATCCACGAGGTCCTGGAGGTCGCCGAACGGATTGCCACCGAGGCCGGGCTGATGGCCGAGACCGACGACGCCCGGGTGCTGATGACCCCCGAGGCCCGGGACGTGCTCTCGGCCCACGGCATCGCCGTGGGCTCCACCGGCAACCTGGGCCTGTCGATCGGCATCGTCGCCTCCGAGCTGGGCTTCAAGACCACCGTGCACATGTCGATGGACGCCCGCACCTGGAAGAAGGACATGCTGCGCTCGCGCGGGGTCACCGTCGTGGAGCACGAGGGCAACTTTTCCGACGCGGTTACCGCAGGCCGCCGCACCGCCGAGGAGGACCCCAGCGTCTGGTTCGTCGACGACGAGGCCTCGCTGAGCCTGTTCGCCGGATACTCCGCGGCGGGCGCGCGCCTGGCCGGGCAGCTGGCCTCACTGGAGGTCACCGTGGACCAGCACCACCCGTTGATCGTGCACCTGCCCTGCGGGGTCGGCGGCGGACCTGGCGGCGTGACCTTCGGGTTGAAGCAGGCATTCGGGGACGCGGTGCACTGCATCTTCGTCGAACCCACCCATGCTCCGTGCATGTCCCTGGGGGTGCGCACCGGGCTGCACGATGCCATCTCCGTGGCGGACATCGGCTTGGACGGGCTCACCGCCGCGGACGGGCTGGCGGTGGGCCGCCCCTCGCGCCTGGTGGGCGAGCACCTGCAGCAGATGATCGACGGCTACGTGACGGTCACCGATGAGCGTATGAAGGCCTTCCAGGGATTGCTGCACGACACCGAGGGCATCGACGTGGAGCCCAGCGCCGCGGCGGGCTTTGCCGGCCCGTGGACGATGCTCGCCAACCAGGACTACCGCTCCGCGTTCGGGCTCGACGAGGAGTCCATGGCCAACGCGACCCACATCGTCTGGGCCACCGGCGGCTCCATGGTGCCGGCCGCCGAGATGGCCGGCTACGTGGCCGAGGGCCAGCGCCTGGCCAACGAGGTCAGTTGGAGCTAAGAAAACCGGAAGCATGAGCTCGATGACGGTGCACCAACGCAGACCGGTAGGCAATTTCCATACCAGCCTAATTCACCCGATACGACTGATTGATGGCTACATGCATGACCCCCGTCTTGGCCTCCAGGCCCGTAGACGACGCTCATGCATGAGGGACAGGAATACCCTTCACGACAACTTAAATGACGACATGTTCCACCCAAAATTCGGAAAAGTCACGGACCATGCCCGCCCGCACCACCGGGGTAAGTCGCAAACGTAACTTCTCTATGTCCGAACTGGTGCAGCCATTTGTTGCAAGACGGCCTCGACGAGGAATTCGAACAGGCGCCGATGCGAACCCGCATCGGGTTGGGTGATGTATTGCAGGCTGCAGCCATCAATAATGGCGATGAATATTCGAGCGAGCTCCTCCGGCGACAAAATCTGGTCCTGGCTGTCAACTTCCATCGCCTTGCTGAAAAGAGCGCCCAACCCGGATTCGTAGCCTGGGTAGATGCTGGCAGCAAGCTCTTGGCCGCCTTCTTGCCGCGCCGCCCAAATGACTAATTCAATTTGAGCCAGGACGTCGCTGGGAGTCATCTCCAACTCGTCCCAGTAGCGCCGGGCGACTTCGACCACCGTAGAGCGGAGGCCGAGGGAAGGATCAACATCCTCGGCGTAGGTCATCATGTTCTTAAGCCACCGCTCTACGGCGGCCGTGAATAACTCGTTCTTGTCGGCAAAGCAGTAGTGCACTGCTGCCAGCGATGCGCCTGCATGCTTGGCTATGTCACGAAGTGTCAGTGACACCACGCCGTGCGTCTGCATCAGTGCAATCGTGGCGTCGATGAGTTGCTCCTTGCGCTCGGTCGCCGGAATACGCATTTCTCCTCCTTGAAACTTGAAACCGCTAAGACTCGGCACGTCCTTTTGTCCGTAACTTGATGTAATAGCTACGACAAATTTAACATGGACCCTTGACTAAGACAACCGTCCATGAAACTCTCTCCATACGATTTGTTACTCAGCTCACACTAGCCGAGCTCATCCGATGGAGAGTGGTCTTCCGTGCACCCCCAAGTTCAAGTCAGCGACGTCCAAACCCCGTGGCGGTCCAACGCAATGGCGTTTTGGCCCAACAGTGTTCCACAGCCTTTGAAGCCCGAATGGAACCGAATGGGAACCCGACAAATTGTTCCGATCTGCAAGGACGGCTGGGGCAATTACTCGATCTCGGAATGGGATCTCAAGGCAGCATCCTGGCAGGACTTCCACCCACACAGCGAATACAACATGGTTCTCGAAGGCGAGCTTTTCGTTGCAGCCGGGGGCGACGTCAAAGTTCTTCAACCAGGTGATGTGGCGCGTGTCCCGGCAGGCCGGATGGGACGTTACTGGGCGCCGGAGTACGCCCGGATGGTCGGCGTCTATGGGCCAAACCCTGAAGGCGATGCGTCCGCTGGTTTTGAATACTGGGCATTGGACAATGACGCAGAGATCCACCCGGCGGATCCAACTGCAGAAGACCCTTTGGAGCACTTACCAGGTTTCACCGGTGTTGAGATCTGGCGGGCTAGTCCAAATATGCCCGAGCGTCCGGAATGGGACCGAAACCGGGGTCGTTTCATCACGCATTCCCCGCAGAGCGGACCGTGGAATGACCCGGTTCTCTCGACGTGGGAACTCGAGAGTGCTGCCTGGACCGACAGGCATCCACATACGGAATTCAACTTTGTGGTTGCGGGCGAGCTGATCGTTGAAGTCGCCGGTGAACGTGTGGTTCTGCACGCCGGGGACTCCGTCGAAATCGCCCCCGGGCAGCTAGCCCGCTACAGCGCACCAGAATTTGCACACATGGTCGGCGTATATGGACCAAACCCGCACGGGCTGGTCAGCACCGACTTCCACTACGAATCCATTTGAATCCCAGCACCCAAAGGATCGAAGCGACATGACCACGAGATCGCGTACCTTCATAGCACCAATTGCCATCGCCCTAGCTCTCACACTGGGTGGATGCACCCAAGTCGGCGACACCACCGCAGCTGAACGACCGGATCCAAGCCCGGTAGTAGCCGAGGCCGCGGGGATCTTCGCCGACCCGGCCAAAAATACGCCAGACACGCTGGCCTCGGCGGCCTCTGCCCAGGACTGGGCCGTGCCCATCGAGGTGATTGACTGCCAAACACCCGGCTGCGAAGGCACACGAACAGCAAGTGTCTACACCCCGTTGGCCCCGTCCGACCTGACACAGGAATGGAACCTTTGCGCCGTGTTGCCGCACGTGAAGGACCCCTACTGGGTGGGACAGAACGCGGCTATGGTCGCCGAGGCACAGCGCATGGGCATCGCCCTCCAGACCTATGAGGCAGGCGGCTACACGGAGATCTCCAATCAGCTGGATCAGCTCTCCAATTGCGCAGCAGGTGGTGCCGATGCGATCATCGCCAGCGCCGTCAGCAATGAGGCTCTCAATACACGCATTGAGGAAATAGCGGCACAGGGAATACCCGTGATCGACGCAGTCAACGGCGTCACCAGCGAGTCGGTCGCCGGCCGCGCACTCTTTGACTATTGCACCCTGGGCGGAAACCTCGGACGGCACTTGAAAGAAACCGGCAAAAAGGTCCGCGCGGTTTGGTTCCCCGGCCCGGCGGGTGTCGGCTCCCTTGAGCAGCTCATGTCCTGCTTCGAAAAAGAGTCCGCAGGAGGGGACGTGGAGGTCCTCGGCGTCCAGTATGGCGACACCGGCAAGGATGCACAGCTGAACCTCGTCGAAAACGCCTTGAGCGCCTACCCCGAGATGAACTATGTCATTGGGAGCGCCACCACGGTCGATGCCGCGGTCGGGCCGCTGGCCGAACGCGGCTTGGAAGACAAGATCGACACTGCCTCCTATTACTTCACTCCCGAGGTATATTCGCTTCTCGATTCCGGCAAAGCCACCTGTTCCAGTGCGGGCAACGATCTCGTGCTCTCGCGCATCGCGGTGGATATGGCCCTTCGGGCCCTTGAGAACAAGCCATTCGTCGGCGGAGACTATGTCGGCACGGCTGCAAGTGTCATTTGCGGACCTGCGGCCGGCAAACAGCACAATAATCTGGACACCCTGGTCAAGGAATTAAATCTGGCACCTGACGGCTACCGGCCCGTTTTCACGGTCGAAGCGAAGTAGGCCCCCGTGACCGTCACGACACAGAACCCCACGGTACGGGTCCGCGGACTAACTAAGAAGTTTCAGGGCTTCACCGCTTTAGACGCGGTGGACATCGACTTTCTGCCCGGCCGCGTGCACATGCTCTTCGGTGAAAACGGTGCCGGAAAGTCTACACTCATCAATCTGCTGGCCGGCGTGCACCGGGCCGACGCCGGGACCATTGAGGTCGATGGGGTGCCTTGTTCGATCGGCTCCCCCCATGCTGCACGCCAGGTGGGCATTTCGACGGTATTCCAGGAACCCGCATTGGTTCCGCAACTGACCATCGAAGAGAATCTGAACATTGGCCGCGAGGAAACCCTCGGCTGGTTCCTGCGCCGCCGCGCCATGCGCGCCAAGGCAGCAGTTGCGCTCGAACGCGTTGCGTCGTTGATGGACCCCGGCACCCACGCCGGCGATCTCAGCCGGGCAGAGCAGCAAATCGTCGAGATTGCGAAATCGGTACAGGATAAGGCCCGACTCGTGATCTTCGACGAGCCGACCGCATCACTTACCGAAGAGGAAACGGCCAGACTGTTCGAAACCATTCAGCGGCTGAAATCCGAGGGCCTAGCCATCATCTACATCACGCACCGCATGTCCGAGCTGCGCGTAATAGGCGATGACATCAGCGTCCTGCGAGACGGAAAGCTCGTGCGGACTTCCCGTCTCGACGAAGTGGACGACGATCAACTCGTCACCTTGATGACGGGACGAAAGGTCGAGGCGCTGTTCCCGACGATCGCCCACAATCCGGGTGTCGGCGGCCTCCTACTCGAGGACGTCCACGGACCCGGTTTGCACGGGGTATCGATGAGCGTGAAGCCCGGCGAGATTGTTGGTCTCACCGGATTGGTAGGTTCCGGCAAGGCCGCCGTCGGAGAAACGATCTATGGGCTCACCCGGCATCATCGCGGCCGCATCATGGTCAACGGCCGCGAACTCACCTCCCGCGGGCCGCGGGGTCGGGTCGGGGACAGGATCATCCACTATCCCTCGGACCGCAAGAAGGCCGGTTTGGTGCCGACCCGGTCCGCGCGCGAAAATGCATCGCTGTCGGCCTTGGATACGTATGCCCGCGGCCCAGTGCTCAAACGCGGCATGGAAGCCCGGGCGGCAGACAGGATTCTTGAGCGTCTGGCCTTACGGCCCATGCGGACCACGGCACTGCCCGGCACCTTTTCTGGAGGAAACCAGCAAAAGATCGTGCTGGCCCGCGGATTCAGCCGGGTCTACGACCTACACATCTTCGATGAGCCGACTACCGGTGTGGATGTTGGAGCGAGGTGCGAGATCTATCAGGCGATTGCGGATCTCGTGCATGCAGGGGCGGCCGTACTGGTCATCTCGAGCGACCTGCCTGAGATCGTCAACCTAGTCCATCGGGCATATGTAATCACCGAGGGACGCATCGTCGGTGAGTTCACCGAGACAGACCTGACCGAAGAGAACCTGCTTCCATGGTTCTTCCACCACCCAGCAGAGGCCACGGCATGAGCATGCTCAAAGAGAAACCCGTCATCAAACAATCACCACTTTCCGACCCCCTGGCATTCAAAACTTCGGGCTTTTCGTTCTATTCACTGGCCAGGAAGACATTCGTGGCCTACGGAATCCTGCCGATCCTTCTGGTTCTCCTCCTGGTGGGGTTCACCCTCGTCGAACCCCGTTTTCTCTCCTCCGGAAACATCGTCAACGTGATGCGGCAAGTTAGTTTCCTGGGGATCATCGCGATTGGCCAGATGATGTATCTGGTGACTAGGAATTATGACCTGTCCAATGGCGGAACGGTTGCACTTTCCTCAGTCATCTGTGCCATGGTGCTTTCACACGGCGGTGCCTCACCGCTGATAGGTGCGCTGGCCGGACTAGCGGTCGGACTAGTCGTCGGGACCATCAACGGGGTGCTGATCGCGGTATTCAAGATCTCCTCGTTTATGGTGACGCTGGGCACGGGTTCCGCAGCAGTCGGCGTGGCATTGCTTCTGACCGGTGGTGTCCCCATCACGGGCCTTCCTCAGGCCTTTACCAGGGCCTACGGAAGCTCTCTGGTCATGGGGCTCCCGTTCTCCACATTTGTTATGTTGCTGGTGCTGACCGGTGCCTATGTTTTGTTCAACTGGACGAGGCTGGGCCGCAGGGCCTTCGCCGTCGGCGGTAACGAACACGCTGCGCACCATGCGGGGGTCAACGTCAAGTCGACACTGCTGAAACTCATGATCACCGGCAGCCTGCTTGCCGCGCTGGTCGGAGTCCTGATGACCGCACGTATTTCCAGCGGCGAAGCAAACATCGGCTTGCAGTTCCCCATGGAGTCCATCATCGCCGCTGTCATTGGTGGCATTGCACTCAACGGTGGCGAGGGAAGGGTGTCCGGTGCCTTCATGGGGGCGCTTTTCATCATCCTTCTCAGCAACGGCATGGACCTGATCCGCGTTCAAAGCTACGTGCAGGACATCCTGCTCGGCGCCTTGCTGGTACTCGCCCTCATGGTTGACCGGCTGCGAACCCGAGTGCGTCTGACCGCCGATACCAAGCCCCGTCGACTACCGGTCTAGCCGGCCTTCCCTTCCCAATTCCATCAATCTACTCACCAACAAACTCAAAGGAACCGATTGTGAGCGAAAAACTCGTCCTCAAGAACTTCATCAACGGAAACTACGTCGAGCCCCAGGAAAAATCGACCCTGGATCTAGTCGATCCCTTCACCGGCGAGGTCTACGGCACGTCGCCGCTCTCTGGCCCGGCAGACATCGATGCCGCATTCTCCGCAGCGCAGGACGCCTTCACCACTTGGCGCCGGACCACGCCCGCCGAACGCCAATTGGCCCTGCTTCGGCTGGCCGATGCGGTGGAGGCTCGGCAGGACGAATTCATAGCTGTGGAATCGCGCAGCTGCGGCAAGCCAACTGCCTTGGTGGCCAGCGAGGAGATTCCGGGCATGGTCGACCATTTGCGCTTCTTCGGCGGTGCTGCTCGCATTCTGGAAGGGAAATCCGCAGGCGAGTACATGGCCGATCACACCTCTTGGATCCGGCGTGAACCGGTGGGAGTCATCGGGCAGATCACTCCTTGGAACTACCCAATGATGATGGCAGTATGGAAAATCGCGCCGGCCTTGGCTGGCGGCAACACCATCGTGCTCAAGCCCAGTGACACCACACCCGAATCCACCTTGCTGTTGGCCGAGATCGCCTCCGAGTTCCTCCCGGCTGGAGTGTTCAATGTGGTTTGCGGCGACCGCGATACCGGCAAGGGCATCGTGGAACACCCCACCGCGGCCATGGTCGCGATCACCGGCTCGGTGGGCGCGGGAATCAACGTGGCTACCTCCGCAGCTGCCGACGTAAAGCGGGTACACCTTGAGCTGGGAGGCAAGGCACCCGTGGTCATCTTCGACGACGCCGACATCACCGCCGCGGCAGAGGCCATCGCCATCGCCGGGTACTTCAATGCCGGCCAGGATTGCACTGCTGCCACCCGGGTCTTGTGCCAGTCCGGAGTGCATGACAAGTTCGTTGCCGCCCTTGCGGAACAGGCCGACAATGTTGCAACCGCCTACGAAAAGGGTCTGGATAGCCAGGACGCCATGCTCCCGCCACTGAACAATGCGGCGCAATTTGAACGGGTGCAGCGCGCCATCGATTCGTTGCCTGCGCATGCAGTGGTGAATGCCGGTGGCCAGCGCCTGGGCAACTCCGGTTTCCACTATGCAGCCACCGTCGTCAGCGGCTTGCGCCAAGACGATGACCTGGTGCAGAACGAGATCTTCGGCCCGGTGATCAGCGTCCAGAGCTTTGAGCTGGAGGACGAGGCCCTGGCTATGGCGAACGACGTCGATTATGGCCTCGCTTCGTCGGTCTGGACCACCGACTTCGGCCGGGCGATGCGCTTGAGCCGAGAGCTGGATTTCGGAACGGTGTGGATCAACACGCACATCCCTCTAGTTGCCGAGATGCCGCACGGCGGATTCAAGCAGTCTGGCTACGGGAAGGACCTGTCCATGTACGGGCTCGATGACTACACCCGGATCAAGCACGTGATGGCGAACATCGCCAGCTAACGCCTCCCACGCTTGCGTACCAGGGCGCCGGTTCCTCTTTTGCAGGGGAACCGGCGCCCTGCTCTATGGGGCACTGCGTTACCCGGAAGAATTGACCATTCTTCCGTGGGTTCCCGCACCGACTTCCAAGATGCCAGCTCCGTAGCCGATACCGGGCTGAAACGGTTCCATGGTCCCCGCCGATGAGATGGCAGGATACGTGGCCGAGGGCCAAAACATGGCCGGCAAGGTTTCCTGGCGCTAGGCAAGACTCCCGCCGGTAGATTGGGTCCATGGAGATCCTCTCAAGCCGGGTGCTGCTGCGCCCCGTGGACCTGCCCGAGACGCAGGCGTTTTACCGCGACGTGATGGGGTTGGCCATCGCCCGCGAGTTCGGCACCGTGGAGCACCGCGGCCTGGTGTTCTTCCTGGGCAACGGCCTGCTGGAGGTGGCGGGCAATCGCGGGGCAGGCGAGCCGTCCTCGCTCGTGCTCTGGCTGCAGGTCCGGGACGTGCAGGCCGAGCTCCTGCGACTTGCCGGGCGCGGAGTCACGATCGATCGGGAGGCGAGGACCGAGCCATGGGGACCGGTCGAGGGATGGGTCAGTGACCCGGACGGAACCAGGATCGTGCTGGTGCAGGTTCCCGAAGACCACCCGATCCGCCGCGACCAGCGCGAGCTTTAACGCCAAAGGCAGTGCCCACCCGTAGAGCGATGGGGGTGGGCACTGCCGCTTGGTGGCTTGCGGGGCAAACCGGTTCTAGTTGGCGAAGGTGTCCAGGAGACGGCCCTTGGCGTCCCAGAGGCCCAGCGAGTCGCCGCCGTTGTTCAGGACGGCGACGTCCCCGCCCAGGTAGTACGCCTCGGCGCTGTTGGTTCCCGGTCCCGAGAACACCCGCAGCTCGGCACCCGGCGTGAGCTTGAATCCCTCGCCGATGCGCAGGATGTTGTTGGCGGCGTCGCGCAGCACGTAGCCGCTGACGTCGATGGTGCGGTTGCCCGTGTTGGCCAGCACGACGTGCTCGCCGGTTTCCGGCTGCAGGTCGTTGCCCGGCACGTCGTTTACCGAGTCGGCAATGACGATCCCGTTGTTGGACGGGAACACCTTTCTGCCGTCCAGGTGGCGGTCGATCTGCTGCGGGAAGTCGCCGGTGATGCGCTCGACGCCCAATTCCAGGGAAGCGTCGGCTGCCTCGTCGGAGTTCACGGTGTAGACGCCGAGGCCCAGCCCGGCTTCCTTGACCCGCGCGGCGCCGGCGGCATCCAGGGTCCGGTAGCTGGTGCCGAAGGAATCGGCGTAGGTCGCGTAGTCGGCCAGGACCGCGGCTCCCGGCACTGTGCCGGTCAGCTGTTGCAAGGGAACCTCCGGGGCCAGGTCGGCGAAGATCTTGTTGGATGCCGCGTCGAAGCCCAGGACCTCGATCTTCCCGGTCTGCTCCAGCTCGCTCCACTCTGGATCGTTCGCCAGCGCCTCGGCGACAACCTGCTCGACGCCCGGGGACTTGGCCGGGGACTTGATCTCGATGAACACCCCGGCCTCCCCGGTGAGCACGTCGGCCACCGCGTCGAAGTGCGGGATCTTTTCGCCGGCGAACTTTGCCGAGAAGTAGGAGCCGGCGTCGAGGCGCTGCAGCTCGTTCCAGGTGAAGGACGTGATCGGGTCGTTGACCCGGTCGGGGAAGACGTCTGCGACGTTGGTGGTGCGGGCCGCGGTGTCGTCGTGGAAGATGAACGGGACGCCGTCGCTGGAGAGCTGGACGTCGATCTCGACGAAGTCGGCACCGGACTGGCTTCCGGCCTTGATGGCGGCCAGGGTGTTCTCCGGCGCGACGCCGGCGGCGCCGCGGTGGCCGATCAGGATGGGAGCCTGGCCGGAATCGGTGGTGGTCGGTGCGGCGACGGCCGGGGTGGCCAGCCCGGCGAGCATGCAGGCGGCCAGGGTTCCAAGCGTGAGGGTGCGAAACTTCATGATGGGGATCCTTCGGTGTCGGGAACGGACACCCACCACGCTGCCCTCCCCGGACAACGCTGCGGCCACGATGAGGTGAACCGCGCGTTAAGATCGCCCATACGCTCGCGCCGGCGGTGGCCGGCTTCGCCGCCCTAGTCCGGTGCGCAGGTGCTGCCCGGTCCGCGGCGCGGCCGATCCCGCCAGGCCCCGGTGGACCACAGCACCACTGCGACCAGCACGGGCTGGAAGAAGAGCCGCATGAAGCGCTTGGCATCCGTGTCGAGCCCAAACGCGTCACGCGCGTGCAGCCACTGGGCGATGTTTCCGGGGAACACCGCGACGAGGAACAGTGCCACGGCCCAGCCAACGGGGACGCGTCGGCGCGCCAGCAGCATCAGCGCCGCACCAAGGGTGATCTCCGCGATGCCGGAGGCAAGAACCACCAGGTCGGCGTCGAGGGGAACGATCTCCGGCACCTGCGCCCGGAACTCGCGGCGGGCCACGGTCAGGTGGCTGGCACCCGCGAAGGCCAGAGCGGCACCCAGGGCGATGCGCACCAAGGTGCGTCCCCGGGCGGTTGGGTCGGCCGGCCGGGTAAGTGCGGCGGGCAGCGCCCTGCCGTTGCTAGTCATCGGAGACGTGCACGGTGACGTCGATGTTGCCGCGGGTGGCGTTGGAGTAGGGGCACACCAGGTGTGCTGCGTCCGCAAGTTCGCGGGCCTGCTCGTGCGGCAGGCCTGGAATGACGACTTCCAGCTCCACGGCCAGCGCGAATCCGCCGTCCCCGGTGCTCCCCAGCTTCACCCGGCCGCCAACCGTCGAGTCCTGAACCGAGATCTTCCTGTTGCGGGCCACCAGGTGCAGCGCCGAGTGGAAGCACGCGGCGAAGCCCGCGGCAAAAAGCTGCTCGGGGTTGGTGCCTTCCCCGGAACCGCCCAGTTCCCGGGGCGGCGTCATCGCGATATCTAGGGTTCCGTCCGAGGTGGAGACCCTGCCCTCCCGCCCGTGTCCGGTGGAGAGTGCTTCGGCGGTGTAGAGGGCATTCATGGGTGGTGCCTTTCGAGGGGTTTCGGTCCCCGGCGGTGTCGCTGCCGGGGCTTTGGCGGATGCGCCGGTTCTTCCGGGGCTGCTCAGGCGTCCTTCGGGTTGAGCTCGCCCATGGCGGTGGTGAGGCGCTGCAGGGTGGCGATCAGTTCCCGGGCGGACTCGAGGTCGGGCAGCCCCGTGGCGTGCGCAATGGCGCTCGGGATATGTCCGAGCTCCCGGCGAAGTTCGGCTGCCCGCGGGGTGGGCGCGATGGTGACGATGCGTTGATCGGAATGCACCCGCTTGCGCTCGATCAGGAGCTTGCTTTCCATCCGCCGCAGCAGCGGGGACAGCGTGCCGGAATCGAGCTGCAGCAAATCCCCCAGTTCGTTGACCGATTGCTCGCCGTCGCTCCACAGCACGACCAGCACCAGGTACTGGGGGTAGGTCAGTCCCCATGGGGCCAACAGCTCCGCATAGGCACGCGTGGTGGCGCGCGTGGCGGAGTAGAGGGAGAAGCACACCATTTCATCGACGATAGCCATGCATTGAATAATTGCACACAACTTAGTTGTGCACAACCCATCGACTGGCAACACCGGCTCCGGACACCGTCCGGGGGCCGGTGTCTTCAGGACCGCGGGTGGACCAGCACGAGCTTGCCGGTGGTCCGGCGGGACTCGAGCGCGGTGAAGGCCTGGACGACCTCCGTGATGTCGTAGTGCGTCACGGGCGGGACGCTGATGGCCCCCGAAGCGATCCAGCCGAAGACCTCCGAGGCACGTCGGGAGATCTCCTCCGCCGTGCGCACATGGTGGATTACCGTCGGCCGGGTCACGGCGAGGGAGCCCAAGCCGGCCAGCGAATTCACGTCCAGGGGCGGAATCGGGCCACTGGCGGCGCCGATCGCGACCAGCATGCCTCTTATTCGCAGGGCGCGCAGGCTTTCGGCGAAGGTCGATTTCCCGACCCCGTCGTAGACGACGGATGCGCCTTCACCGCCGGTGAGTTCGCGGACCTTGTCCGCGAATCCCTCGTAGCCGATAACGTGGGCGGCCCCGTTGGCCAGTGCCACGTCCTCCTTGGCCTTCGTGGAAACAGTTCCGATGACCCGGGCACCCTTCAGCCTGGCCATTTGTGTCAGCCATTGGCCCACCCCGCCGGCGGCCGCATGGATCAGCACGGTGTCGTCCGGGCCCAGGGCATAGGTGTCGTGGGACAGGTAGTGGGCCGTGAAACCCTGCATCAGGGCCGCCACGGCGGTGAAATCGTCGATGCCCTCGGGGATCGCCACCACCTGCGGGGCTTCGACCACCGTGAACTCCGAGAAACTTCCCTGTCCCCCGGCAAGCCAGCCCACGCGCTGGCCTTCGGCGAAGCCGGTCACCTCCGTGCCCAGGGCAGCGATGACGCCGACGCCCTCGACACCCGCGCAGAACGGGGCCTGCAGCGCGGTTGCCCCGTTGCGTTGGGCGACATCGAGGTAGTTCACCCCGGCGACGGACAGTTTCACCAGGACCTGGCCCGCCTCGGGTGCCGGGCGCGCAACGCGCCGGAATTCAAGGTTTTCCGGGCCTCCGTGTGCGGAAACCACTACCGCGTTCATTGTCTCGGGCATGGCACTTCATCCTGTCCTGGCATTGCTGAAATGTGGTTCAGTGTATGGTTCCGCTCCGCATCCCCGGGCCGGGGCCGTCGGCAAGCACGCAGGCCGCCGACGACTCCGGGGAGGGATCCCTGCTCAGTGCGTGGGGAAGCCCAGCTCGATCTGCGATTCGCTGGGGTCGGGCCAGCGGCTGGTGACGACCTTGCGCCGCGTGTAGAAGTTGAAGGACTCCGGGCCGTACATGTGGGTGTCGCCGAAGAGCGAGTCCTTCCATCCGCCGAAGCTGAAGGCGCCGATGGGCACCGGGATCGGCACGTTGATGCCCACCATGCCGACCTCGATGTCGAACTCGTATTCGCGGGCGGTCTTGCCGTCGCGGGTGAAGACCGCCGTGCCGTTGGCGAAGCGGTTGGAGTTGATCAGTTCGACGGCCTCCGCGTAGTCCTGAACGCGCACCACGGCCAGGACGGGTCCGAAGATCTCCTCGTCATAGACCCGCATGCCGGGCTTGACGTGGTCGATGAGCGAGACCCCGATGAAGAAGCCGTTGGAGTCAAAGCGCTGCTCGCGGCCATCGACCAGCACCGCGGCGCCCTCTTCCTGGGCCGAGGCGATGAATCCTGCCACGCGGTCCCGCGAGGCGGCGGTGATCAGCGGCCCCATCTCCGAGTCAGGGTCCGTGCCGTCGCCGACCACCAGGCCGGGGATGCGCTCGGAGATCTTGGAGACGAGCTCGTCGGCGATCGAGCCGACCGCCACCACCACCGAGACTGCCATGCAGCGTTCCCCGGCCGAGCCGTAGGCCCCGGAGATGGCCGCATCCGCGGCGGCATCGAGGTCCGCATCGGGCATCACAACCATGTGGTTCTTGGCGCCACCGAGCGCCTGGACCCGCTTGCCGTTGGCAGCGGCAGTGGAATACACGTACTTGGCGATCGGCGTGGAGCCGACGAAGGAGACGCCGGTGACCCCGGGGTTTTCCAGGATTTCGTCGACGGCTTCCTTGTCCCCGTGCACGACGTTCAGGATCCCGGCCGGCAGGCCCGCCTCCTCGAAGACCGAGGCGATCCAGTTGGCCGCCGAGGGGTTGCGCTCGCTGGGCTTGAGGATCACCGCGTTGCCGGCGGCGATGGCGGTGGTGATCATCCACAGCGGGACCATGGCGGGGAAGTTGAACGGGGTGATGCAGGCGACCACGCCCAGGGGCTGCCGGGTCTGGTGCACGTCGACGCCGGTGGCAACCTGTTCGGCGTACTCGCCCTTGAGGTGGTGCATCAGCCCGGTGCAGAAGTCCACGTTCTCCAGGCCGCGGACGATTTCCCCGTCCGCGTCGGAGAGGACCTTGCCGTGCTCGGCGGTGATGATGGCGCCGAGTTCGCCGCGGCGCTCGTCGATGAGCTGGCGCACCTTGAAGAGGATCTGGCTGCGCTTGGCCAGGCCGAGCCGGCGCCAGCCACGCTGGGCGGCCGCAGCGGTCTGCACCGCATCGCGCACGGTCTGCGCGCTTGCCAGGGCGACCTGGCCGGTCTGCTCACCGGTTGCCGGGTTGTAGACCGGACCGAAGCGTTCGGAGTCGGTGACGGACGTGCCGCCGATGCGGTGGCCGATGGTGGACACGGTCAGGTGTTCAAGGGTCTGCGACATGGGTTAGTTCTTCTCCTGGGTGTAGCCGGCAACGGTGCCGTCGGGCGAAACGTTCTTGACGATCAGCGAGCAGTCCTTCTCCCCGAGCCCCTCGGCAATCAGCGCATCAAAGTGCTCGCGCGCGAGGGTCGCGGCGGGGAGCTTGACCCCGGTCATCTCCCCGGCGTCCAGGGCCAGGCCCACGTCCTTGCGGGCCAGATCCACCCTGAAGGTGGCGTCGAAGTTGTTGTTGGCCGCCGCACTGTCGATGACCCCCGGCACCGGGTACCAGGTCTGCTGCGCCCACGAGCGTCCGGAGGAGACCGAGGCGATCTCCCAGAAGACCTTCGGATCCAGCCCGAGCTTTTCGGCCAGCTGGGAACCCTCGGCCGAGGCCATCAGGTCGATGAAGAGCATCATGTTGTTGCAGATCTTCGCGGCGATGCCCGCCGTCGCTGCGCCTGCGACGATGGTCTTTCCTGCCATGGGCTCGATGTGCCCGACGGCCTCGGCGGTGTGCTCGGCCAGTCCCCCGACCATGAAGGCGAGGGTTGCCGCGGCGGCTCCGGAGATCCCGCCGGAGACCGGGGCGTCGACGAACTTCAGGCCGCGGGCACTGGAGCCCTCGTGGCAGAAGCGCGAGGTTTCGATGTCGACCGTCGAGCTGTCCAGCAGCAGGGTGTCGGCGCTGGCGTGGGCCCAGATCCCGTTCTCGCCCTCGTACACGGCGCGGACGTGTTCGCCCTTGGGCAGCATGGTGAAGACCGCGTCGGATCCCTGCACCGCCTCGGCGATACTGCCGGCGATCTCGACGCCGCGCTCCTTCGCCGCGATGCAGGCGTCCGGGTTCAGGTCGTAGCCCTTGACCTGGTGCCCGGCCGCCACGAGATTCGCGGTCATCGGACCGCCCATGTTCCCGAGTCCGATCCAGCCGTAAACTGCCATGATTCCTCCTGTGCCGTTCCCTGCCCGCTCGGGCCGTGATAGGCACCACACTAGGTGCGAATATCCTCGCGTTCAACGCACATCACGGACCCACGTTTGCACCATTCATGTGCATCAACGCACAATGAGTGCATGGAACGCAGCATCGACCACCACCACCTGGAATCCCTAATCACCTTTCTCTCGGTGGCGCGGCTCGGGCGCTACACCGCGGCCGCCGACGTGCTGGGAGTCAACCACTCGACCGTCTCGCGCCGCATTGCAGCTCTGGAGAAGGCCATGGGAGGCCGGGTGCTCACGCGCACGCCTTCCGGCTGGGAGGTCACGGACCTGGGCCGGCGGGCCCTGGGCGCGGCCGAGGAGATCGAACGGGCGGTCGCGGGACTCACCGAGACGCGGACCAGCGGTGAGCTCGCCGGGACCGTCCGCATCGGCGTGCCCGACGCCTTCGCCGCGCATTTTGCGACCCCGGCCATGGCTGCACTGCAGCGCCGGCACCCGCGGCTGGCCGTCGAACTCATGAGCGCCACCCAGCGCGCCCGGCAGACCCGTTCGGGTGTCGACCTGGAAGTGGTCGTGGGCAAGCCCCATGTGCACAAGGCGGTGGCCACCGAGCTGCTCACCTACCACCTGGGGCTCTACGCCTCCCGCGAGTACCTTGCACTGCACGGGGAACCGCATGCCATTGCCGAGCTCGTGACGCACCGGCTGAACTACTACGTGGAGTCGGCGCTGACCATCGACGAGCTGGACAGCGCGACCGAGTCGCTGCCGCCGATGCCCCGGGGCATCACCTCCACCAGCGTGTTCTCGCACATCGCGGCGACCAAGGCCGCGGCCGGGATCGGGATCCTGCCGGATTTCCTGGCCGACCTCGAGGACGACCTGGTACGCCTGCTGCCCGGCGACTACGCGCACGCCGCCACCTACTGGGTGGTGGGACGCGAGGAGGCAATTCGCAACCCCGCGGTTCAGGCGGCCGTTGCCGCAATGGCGGAGGCCGCAGCGTAGGACACCGGGCACGCACATGCCCGGGGGGCCGGCGACCGCCGCTCCCCCGGGCATGGTTGCCACGCGGCTACTTCACGCTGTCGCGTGCGGCGGCCTCCGTTGCCTCGGTGTTGATGACGATCGTCCGGGCCCGGTCGGCCTCGTCGATGTCGTGCAGGGAAATGCCATTGGTTTCACGCATCGAGTACACGACGGCCAGGGTGATGATGGCCGCGATGCCGATGTAGATGGCCACCGGCACCCACGACCCGTAGATGCTCAGCAGGAAGGTGGCGATGATCGGCGCCATCGAGCCGGCCACGATCGAGGTGACCTGGTAGCCCAGGGAGACCCCGGAATAGCGCATGCGGGTCGGGAACATCTCGGCCATGATGGCCGGCTGCCCGGCGTACATCAGGCCGTGGACCAGCAGGCCGGCCACGACCACCAGCAGGATCACGAAGTCGTTCTGCGTGTTGAACAGCGGGAAGGCCACGAATCCCCAGACCAGCATCAGCGAGGCGCCCAGCGCGTACACCGGCCGGCGGCCCAGCTTGTCCGTGTAGCGGCCGATCACCGGGACCACGGCAAAGTGGATCGCGTGTGCCACCAGCATCAGCATCAGGATGGTCGAGGTGTCCATCTTCAGCTGGGTCTTCAGGTAGGTGATCGAGAACGTCACCACCATGTAGTAGAGGATGTTCTCGCCCAGCCGCAGGCCCATGGCGGTGAACACGCCGCGCGGGTAGCGGCGGAAGACCTCGGCGACGCCGTATCCGGCCTCCGCGTTCTGCTCCAGCTCGGCCTTGGCCTCCTGGAAGATCGGGGCGTCGGAAATCCGGGTGCGCACGTAGTAGCCCACCGCGACGATGACCACCGAGAGCCAGAAGCCGATGCGCCAGCCCCAGGCCAGGAAGGCCTCCTCGGACAGCGTCGAGGAAAGCACCAACAGCACAATGGTGGCGAGCAGGTTGCCTGCCGGCACCGCTGCCTGCGGCCAGGATGCCCAGAACCCGCGTTCCTTGTCGGGCGCGTGTTCGGCAACGAGGAGGACAGCTCCACCCCATTCGCCGCCGACCGCGAACCCTTGGAAGAAGCGCAGGATAACCAGTAGCACCGGTGCCGCATAGCCGATGGAATCGAAGGTCGGCAGGCAGCCCATGAGGAAAGTGGTGACACCCACCAGGACTATGGCGACCTGCAGCAGGTGCTTGCGGCCGTACTTGTCGCCGAAGTGCCCAAAGACGATGCCACCGATGGGCCGGGCAATGAAGCCGACGGCGTAGGTCAGGAACGCCTTGATGATGTTGTCCAGCTCGTTCGCCGCTTCGGGGAAGAAGATCTTGTTGAAGACCAGCGTTGCCGCGGTCGCATACAAGAAGAACTCGTACCATTCGACGACCGTACCGGCCATCGAGGCGACAACGACGCGCTTGAGTCCCTTGCGTTCCTGAATGCTGGTGCTGCTGGAGTTGGATGAAGCCACTTTCAACCTCCGGGGTCCATGGATGGCACCTGGGGCAATTGCCGCCTGCCGATCACCCCATGAGTATGACCCGGATCACAGAAATCGTGAAGGGCTTCCATTGGCATCTCGGGCAGCCGTTTGTGCACATGGCTCGTGCGGCAACGCACGCCTCCGAGGAAGGTTGCCAAGCCGGCGGCATGCTTCCGGCCCTTGTTGCCGCCGACGAACCGACCCAAGTCACAGGAATATTCGCGGCACAATGCCACCGGGCGGCTGGATGGACTCGGCGAAGTTCGCCCGGAACCCCGGCGGTTCCTCCTAGCGGCTGGCGGCCAGCGCGTCCTGGACCTGCGCTGCGGCCTGCTGCAGCGCCGGAAGCACCGCATCGGCGGCTTCCTGCGCGCCGGTGTGCGACGCCGGGCCCACGCTCATGGACACGTTCATGGCCGCGGCGATGCTGCCGTCGGGGCTGAACACCGGGACGGCGACCGAGCGCAGCCCGATCTCCAGTTCCTGGTCGACGATCGCGTAGCCCTGGGCCCGAACCCGTTCCAGTTCGGCCCGCAGCTCTGCGGCGGTGCCGATGCCGTGCCCGGTCGGGCTCGGCATGCCGCCTTCCAGCAGTTGTTCCAGCACCCCGGGCGCCTGGTAGGCCAGCAGCACCCGGCCCATCGAGGTGTTGGTCGCCGGGAACCTGGTGCCCACCGAGATCCCCACGCGCATGATCGAGCGGGTGTGCACCCGGGCGATGTAAAGGATCTGGGCGCCCTCGAGCACCGAGGCTGAGGCCGACTCGTGGACCTTCGAGGAAAGTTCCTCGAGCACAGGTTCCATGAGCTGGGGCAGGGTGGCACTGGAGAGGTAGGAGTAGCCCAGCTGCAGGACCTTGGAGGTCAGTTCGAAGAACTTGCCGTCCGAACGCACGTAGCCCAGTTCCTGCAGGGTCAGCAGGAAGCGGCGGGCCGTGGCCCGGGAGAGGTACACGCGCTTGGCGACCTCGCTCAGGGTCATCGAGGGGTGCTCGGCGTCGAAGGCGCAGATGACGTCCAGGCCGCGGGCCAGGGACTGGACCGAGGTCGAACCGCCCGCGGACGGGGTGCCGGTTTCCTGGCTCATCTGATCTTGCTCCTACGGGGGTTATGCCTATAAATAGCTGTGCCCGCGCGTGCATGTGCGCGGGCGACGGGGGTGCGGCCGACGGGAAAACCCGCAAGCCGCACCCACCAATGTACTGCCTAGGCGGCCTTCACCAATTCCACCGGCAGGCGCTCGGCGAGCTCCTCGAAGGTGATGCCGTGCGTGGAGCGCACGGTGACGGTGCCGTCGGCCAGCTCGAAGATGGCCGACTCGGTGTAGATGCGCGAGACGCAGCCCAGCCCGGTGACCGGGTAGGTCAGGGCCTCGACCAGCTTGGATTCGCCGGTCTTGGTGAACAGGCCCATCATGACCCAGGTGGCCTTGGCGCCGATGGCCAGGTCCATGGCCCCGCCCACGGCCGGGATCGCGCCCGGGGCGCCGGTGTGCCAGTTGGCCAGGTCGCCGCCGCCGGAGACCTGGAAGGCACCCAGGACACAAACGTCCAGGTGTCCGCCGCGCATCATCGCGAACGAGTCCGCATGGTGGAAGTAGCTGGCTCCGGGCAGTTCTGTAACCGGGATCTTGCCGGCGTTGATCAGGTCCTCGTCGATGTCATCGCCGGTGGCGACCGGGCCCATGCCCAGCATGCCGTTCTCGGTGTGCAGGGTGACGCCCTGTTCGGCGGTGAGGAAGTTGGAGACGTTGGTCGGCTGGCCGATGCCCAGGTTCACGAAGGCGCCGGCCGGGATGTCGGCGGCGACGATCTTGGCCATCTCGTCGCGGGTCAACGCGGCGTCGGTGGTGGTGAAGGTGGTGGTTTCGGTGCTCATTAGTTGTTGCCTCCGATGGTGACCAGGGTATCGACGAAGATACCGGGGGTGATGACGTTTTCCGGGTCCAGCGAGCCGGTGGAGACGATCTCGGAAACCTGCACGATGGACTGCTTGGCTGCGGTGGCCATGATGGGACCGAAGTTCCGTGCGGTCTTGCGGTAGACGAGGTTGCCCAGTTCGTCGGCGCGCAGCGCCTTGATCAGTGCAAAGTCGGCGTTGATCGGGGTCTCGAGCACGTAGCCCTTTCCGTCGATCACGCGGGTCTCCTTGCCCTCGGCCAGCATGGTTCCGTAGCCGGTGGGGGTGAAGAACCCGCCGATGCCGGCACCGGCCGCACGGATGCGCTCGGCCAGGTTGCCCTGCGGGACCAGCTCGAGCTCGAGCTCGCCGGCGCGGTAGGCCTCGTCGAAGTGCCATGAGTCGGATTGGCGCGGGAAGGAGCAGATGACCTTCGCGACGCGGCGTTCCTTGATCAACAGCGCCAGGCCGGCATCGGCCTGGCCGGCGTTGTTGTTCACGACCGTGAGGTTGGTGGCGCCGCAGTCCATGAGCGCGTCAATCAGTTCCATCGGCTGGCCGGCGTTGCCGAAGCCGCCGATCATGACGGTTGCCCCGTCGTGGATGTTTGCCACTGCTTCTGCAGCGGTGGCGGCGATGCGTGGTGCCATCGTGGGTTTCTCCTTAAGTCTGGTTTCGAAACGACCGGGGGAACAAAATCCCCCGAGGGTGATTAGGCGGTGGCGTTCGGGTTTTCCAGCACGACCGCCAGGCCCTGGCCGACGCCGATGCAGATCGCCGCCACGCCCCAGCGCTGGTTGTTCTCCTGCAGGCGGCGGGCCAGGGTGCCCAGGATGCGCAGGCCGGAAGCGCCCAGCGGGTGGCCGATGGACAGTGCGCCGCCCCAGGCGTTGACGATTGAAGCGTCGATGCCCCAGGCGCGGACGCAGGCCAGCGACTGGGCGGCGAAGGCCTCGTTGAGCTCGACCGCGGCGACGTCCGACCAGGAGATGCCGGCCTTGGCCAGCGCCTTGTTGGCGGCCTCGACCGGGGCGAAGCCGAAGTACTGCGGGTCCAGGGCGGAGGAGGCGCGGCCGGCGATGCGGGCCAGCGGCGCGGTTCCCAGCAGCTCGCCACCGCGCTCGGAGCCGATGAAGGCCGCCGAGGCGCCGTCGTTCATCGGCGAGGCGTTGCCGGCGGTGACGGTTCCGGTGGCGGCGTCGCGGAAGACGGTGCGCAGCCCGGCGAGGGTCTCGGCGGTGGTGCCGGGACGGATGGTTTCATCCATGGTCACCTCGGTGCCGCGCTTGTTGGCCGGGGGAACCGCGACCACGAGGTTGTTGTACTTGCCATTGGCCCAGGCCTCGGCCGCGAGCTTGTGCGAGAGTGCGGCGAACTCGTCCTGGTCTTCGCGGGTGACCTCGTACTTTTCGCGCAGCTGCTCGGTGGCCTCGCCCAGGGACACGGTCCATTCCTTGGGCATGGCCGGGTTGACCAGGCGCCAACCCAGGGTGGTGTTGGCCAGTTCGAGGTTGGCCATCGGGAAGGGGCGCTCGGTCTTGGGCAGCACCCACGGGGCGCGGCTCATGGATTCGACGCCGCCGACCAGGACGAGGTCCGCGTCGTCCGTGTTGACCTGGCGGGAGGCGGCGATGGCCGCATCCAGAGAGGAACCGCAGAGGCGGTTCATCGTGGTGCCGGGCAGCGAGGTGGGCAGGCCGGCCAGCAGGGTGGCCATGCGGGCCACGTTGCGGTTTTCCTCGCCGGCACCGTTGGCGTTGCCGAAGATCGATTCGTCGATGGAGGCCGGATCCAGCTGCGGTGCGCGGGCGACGAGTTCGCGGACCACGTGCGCGGCCAGGTCGTCGGGGCGGTGGGAGGAAAGGCTTCCGCCGATCTTGCCGAAGGGGGTGCGGATCGCGTCGTAGAGGTACGCCTGCTTCATGGTGTGGGGTCCTGGCTTCCTGATCTGAAATGTTCGCATCGCGAACGCTTGTTCACTAAATGAACTTTATCAGTTTGCCGCAGGCCGGACAAGGGGTCTGCCGCGGGATTGGTGCCCGGCCGGGGAATCGACGTTCCAACCCGTCGGGCCTCCGGCTCCGGGCCTTGGAGCAAAGGTGAACGCGGGAAGCGACGCGCCCGGAAGGACCCGGTCGCCGAATGAACGACGGTCCGGCCAGCGCGGCGTAGGACTCCATCCGGTTGGAACCGTCAGGACCGGCGTGATGGGCCGCGCAGCCCGGCACTGATGGAATCGGTCTGCCGCTTGACATGCCCCGCTTAAACGGGTCTGCCCCAAGCCATGTGCTGGATGGCTCGGGGCAGCAGGAACGTCCCGGGGCATGGGCCCGAGAAACGACCCTAGCGCGGCAGCGGGCCGCGGGCCCGTGGCACGCGGACCGCTGCGGGTCCTCAGTCGTCGGCGCACTTGGCCGGACAGCGGTCCTCGGATTCACAGGCGTCGGTGCAGTCGTGCTTGGTCACCAGCTCGAAGGGCACCCCGCCGTGTTCGTCCACGGCGGTGCGGATGGCCCTCTCGACCACCGAGTCGGCCAGCTTCTTGCGCAGCGCCAGCGGGTCGCGGCGCAGGTCCTTGACCAAGGCAATGCACAGGATGAACATGACGACCGCGAAGGGCAGCGCGGAGACGATGGTGATGTTCTTCAGCCCGTTCAGCGCCTGCCCGGGGTTGTTCCCCCCGGCCAGCAGCATGGTCGCCGCCACCGCCCCGGTGAGCACTCCCCAAAAGACGACCACGCGCTTGGAGGGGTGCATGTGCCCGTTGGTGCTCAGCGAGCCCATCACGATCGAGGCGGAGTCGGCCCCGGTCACGAAGAAGATGCCCACCAGCACCATGGCCAGGATGGCAATGGCCAGGGTGATGCCCGGGGAGGTGCCCAGGTGCTGGATCAAGTCGAACATCGCGCCCTCGAAGTCGATGGACGGTTCCCCGTTGACCATTTTGACCATCGAACCGGTGGCCCCGTTGGAGGCTTCCGCCTTGAGCTGGACGTTGAAGGCGGCCCCGCCGAAGATCGAGAACCAGATGACGGAGACCAGGGACGGAACCAGCAGCACGCCGGTGACGAACTGGCGGATGGTGCGCCCGCGGCTGATCCGGGCGATGAACATGCCCACGAACGGGGCCCAGGACACCCACCAGGCCCAGTAGAAGATGGTCCAGCTCGACATCCACTCGCGCACCGCTTCGTCGCCGGCAGCCTCGGTGCGCGAGGCCATCGAGGGCAGGTCGCGTACGAAGTCGCCGATGGCCGAGGGCACCAGATTGAGGATCAACAAGGTGGGGCCCAGCACGAAGACGATCACGGCCAGCAGCAGGGCCAGGACCATGTTGATGTTGGAGAGCCACTGGATGCCCCGGGAGATCCCCGAGACCGCGGAGAGCACGAAGCAGATGGTCAGCACCGCGATCACCACGACCAGCACCGGGGAGGCCACATGGCCGACCCAGCCGTTGAATTCGATGCCGCTGGCAATCTGCATGGCACCGAGACCCAGGGAGGCGGCGGTGCCGAAGAGCGTGGCGAAGATGGCCAGGATGTTCACGATCTTGCCGACGGGCCCGTCGACGCGCGGACCAAACAAGGAGGTGAAAGCCGAGGAGATGAGCTGGCGGCGCCCCAACCGGAAGGTCGAATATGCCATCGCGATGCCCACCACTGCGAACATGGCCCAAGGGTGGAGGCTCCAGTGGAAGATGGAGGTGGCCATGGCCGTTTGGATGGCCTCGGGAGTGCTCCCGTCAACCGTTCCCGGGGGCGGAGAAACATAGTGGTAGAGCGGCTCGGCCACGCCATAGAAGACCAGGCCGATCCCCATTCCGGCGCTGAACATCATCGAGATCCAGGAGACGGTGCGGAATTCGGGCTTTTCCCCGTCGCGCCCCAGCGGGATGTTTCCGAAGCGTCCCAGTGCCAGCCAGAGCACGAAGATCACAAAGAAGGAGGCCAGCGAGACAAAGAACCATCCGGTGTTCTCGGTGACCCAGGACAGCGCCGCGGTGGAGGCAGACGAGAGCGAGGCGGAGTTGACCAGGCCCCAGACCACGAAGGCCACGGCGAAGACACCGGCAACGCCGAAGGTCACTTTGTCCAGCCCCGCGGGAATGCGGGTAATGCTCCGAGTGGCCGTTCGCTCCGATTCGCTGTCCTTCAGCTCCTGCAGGATCGCGGAATCGTCCGGGGGCAGGGACTCCACCCCCGGGCTCTCGACCGGACTCTCAAGCGGGCTCCCTTCCGGCTCATCGGAGAGGACTTCTTGGGTGTTCAAAGCCATGGAATATTCCTTTGCCTGGGGGATGCTGTGGGCGTGGTTGGACCACGGACGGCGTGCCCGCCGCCCTGCTCGG
Organism: Arthrobacter sp. C2; assembly: GCA_024207135.1. Taxonomy (GTDB): domain Bacteria; phylum Actinomycetota; class Actinomycetes; order Actinomycetales; family Micrococcaceae; genus Paeniglutamicibacter. The sequence continues at coordinate 2,798,073 of CP042428.1, forward strand.
TTATGCCACGGGACCGACACCCAACTGAAGTGGTGGCGGTTGCGTGGGCCCTTCGGACCTGCTGGCGCCGCGGATCATGGCGGCAGCCTCGGAGCGCGCTGGCGGATAGGCCGTGGAAGGGCTTACCCCGAAGGTGCGCAGGGTGGAATCCGAGATGCGCAGTCGTCATTCGACCCAGCGGTTGGCCGGCAAGACTTATTCGGTCAGGGCCGGCCTAGCGCATCGCAGACCCGGTCCTTTCCATACTGTGGTTCTGTGGGGAACGGGTGGACAGTGGTTCACATGGATCAACAGCAAGCGCTACGAGCAACAATCGTGGCGCACCTCACAAGGGAAAGTCAAGCGTCCCAAAAACCCCGGCACGCGCCCACCTGACGCGACGGGGCCTCCGGGCATTCGGGGCAGGTGGTTCGAAGGCTGTGTATTCGCGCCGCCTTCGGGAAACGGTGGAGACGGGCATGGCGACCTCTCGAACCAGTGATCGGCCCGCGGTTTCCAGGCCTGGCGCGGCGGCCTGGGTAGCAAGCGCTCGCGATGCAGGCGAAGTTATGGGAAGTGCCTACCTGTGCCGCCGAACGGCGGGTCGATGTACACGCGGCGTTACAGCTCGTCCTCGAGGCGCTCGGTGAGGATTCGCTTCGCCCGGTCCTGCAGGATCGCCAGGGAATCCTTGATCAGCGGCGAGCCGATGCTGCCCTTGCGCACGGCAGCAACGATCCTGCGCGAGGGTTTTCCCCTGCCCGAAATGGGCAGTCGGGTCACGTTCTCCGCGCTTCCCAGGGTGGCCAGCCGCGGCAACAGGCCGACCCCCAACCCGGCACCTACGAAGGCAATCTGGGTTTCCCACTCGACAGCCTCGTGGGCGATTCGCGGAGTCACCCCGACAGCGGTGAACGCCGCCGTAAACAGGGCGTGATAGGCGGATCCGGGGGCTTCGGTGATCCACGGGTCCGTTGCGAGCTCTTCGAGGGTCACCGTTTCCCGAGTGGCCAGCCGGTGGTCGGACGGGAGGATCACGTCGAGGGGGTCATTCAGCAGGGTGGTCTGTTCGAAGCGCTGGTCTTCGTCGGCGTGCATGTCGGACTGCATGGCCACGATGACGGCCAGGTCTATGCGCTCGGCGACCAGCAGGTCGAAGCATCGTGCCGGATTGGCCTCAAGCACCTGGACTTCGACCAGGGGGTGCACCGAGCGGAGCGTGGCGGCAAGCGGCGCCAGAAGTTGGGCGGCCGCGCTGGAAAAGCCCCCCAGCCCAAAATGGGCCTGCATCTGGCCTCCGGCCTCCATCGCCGCGGCCCGCAGGCGCTCCCATTCGGCGATCATCGGATCCGAGCCCGTCACCAGAAATCGTCCGGTCGCGGTCAAGCGCAGGCCCCGTCCGTCCTTTGTCAGCAGCTGCAGTCCGAGCACGCGCTGCAGTTCCCGCAGCTGCGCGGAAACGGCGGAAGGCGAGTATCCGGTGAGCTCCGCGGTGGCAGCGACGGTGCCGCATCGGGCAAACACCCGGAGCGTGGTGAGCCGTGAATCGATCATGCACCCATCCTGCACCATTCCCGACGAAATCTTGCGCTTTTCTTGCAGATGCTCGCGTCCTAATGTCGTGACTACAACGCTTTCAACAGCACTGGCGCACCAAAAAGCTCGTAAGTTCCCGCGTACCCCACGCCTACCCAGCTCTTCGAGGAGTAAACAGATGTCTGCTTCAGTGACCGTGCCGATCAATTCACGCGGCAAGCTCGCTTCGCCATTGCCAGCTGAGCAGCTGGCGGAAATCACCGAACTCTTCGACCAGCGGCGGGAAGGCTACTCCCTCGACGCGCCGTTCTACACCGATCCGGCGATTTTCAAGCTCGATATGCAGGCCATTTTCGGCCAACACTGGATCTTCGCCGCAAGTGTTGCCGAGCTCCCCGAGCCGGGGGACTACGTCACCGTCGACTACGGCCCCTACTCCTTGATCGTCCTGCGCAACGACGAGGGCGGCGTGAATGTCATGCACAACGTCTGCCGCCACCGCGGGGCCCGGGTCCTGACCGAATCGGCCGGGAGCACCGGCAACATGGTCTGCGGCTACCACTCCTGGACCTACTCCCCCAGCGGCGACCTGATCCATGCCTCAGCTCCCGGGGAAACCAAGTTCGACAAGAGCTGCTTCGGCCTCAAACGCGCCCACGGCCGCGAATACGCCGGACTCATCTTTGTCTGCATGGCGGACGAGCCGCCGGCCGATTTCGACGAAACGGCCAAGATCTTCGAGCCCTACCTGGCGCCGCACGACCTGGCCAAGACGAGGGTGGCCTACCAGCAGAACATCATCGAAGAGGCCAACTGGAAGCTCGTGATGGAGAACAACCGGGAGTGCTACCACTGCGACGGCCACCCGGAACTCGCCTGCTCCCTCTTCCCCACCTGGGGCCTGACGGAGGGCCTCATCCCGCCGCACCTCGAGGAGGTGTGGGACCGCAACACCGAGGCCCAGGCCGCGCTCGAAAAGCGCTGCGAGCGCTACGGCATTCCCTACAAGGTCGTCGAGGAGCTCGACACCCGCGTGGCGGGAATCCGGATCTCCCGCGAATCCCTCGACGGCGACGGCGAGTCGTTCTCGCCCGACGGCCACCGGCTCTCCAAGAAGCTGCTCGGGGACCTGCGCGACTTCCGCCTGGGCCGCTGCTCGATGCACCTGCAGCCCAACAGCTGGTTCCACTTCCTCGGCGACCACGTCGTCACATTCGCGGTATTCCCCGTCACCGAGCACCAGACCCTGGTGCGCACCACCTGGCTGGTGGCCGACGACGCCGTCGAAGGCGACGACTACGACCTGGAGAAGCTCACCCACACCTGGAAGCAGACCAACCTGCAGGACAAGGCGTTCGTCGAACTGTGCCAGAAGGGCGCAAACAGCCCCGCCTACGAGCCCGGCCCGTACATGAAGAGCGAATACCAGGTCGAGGCCTTCATCAATTGGTACGTCCAGCGGGTGCAGGAGCACCTGTCGTGACCATGACCATGACCGAGCCCACGACTGCGACCGAGACCATGAGCGAGCCCACGACAACCACCGAGATCACGACCGAGTCCACAACCACGACCATTACCGCGCCCCACCAGGAGCCACAGCGCATCCGCGGCCTGGAAATGCCGTGGAACCGGGTGCTGGGCAGCACCGAGGGACCGGCCAGTGCCGCGCGCGCCCTGGGCCCCTGGCATCCGCAGGAGTTCCTGGCCGAATGCGTCGAGATCGTTCCGGAGGTCGGCGGAATGCTGACCTTCGTGTTCCGCCGCCTTGACGGCGCGCCCCTGGCGTTCCGTCCGGGCCAATACGTGAACATCGCCTTTCCCGTGAACGGCGAGGGCGGGGACCCGATGGACCGCAGCTACTCCCTGTCCAGCTCGCCCACGAAACCCTGGACCTTCGACATCACGGTGAAGCGCGATCCCAAGGGCCGGGTCTCGCCGTGGGTGCACGAGAACATCGGACCCGGCACGGTGCTTGAAATGCTCGGACCCGTCGGCGCATTCCACTTGCCCGACGTCGACCGGCGGGCACGCTACCTCCTGCTGGCCGCGGGAGCCGGCATCACCCCCATCATGTCCATGCTGCGGACCATCCACTCACTGCCCGGACAGGCCGACGTGGTGGTGCTCTACCACGGGGCCGAGCCCGGAGGCTTCGCATTCCACCAGGAATTGGGCTACATCGCCACCGTGGATTCGCGCGTCACCGTCCATTTCTCCCTGGGCGACCGCAGCGCGCCCGCGGACTGGGCCGGCCTCACCGGCCGGCTGTCCACCGCGATGCTGGACGAGGTGGCGCCGGACGCCAACGGACGCCAGGTCTACGCCTGTGGCCCCGAGGGCTACCTGAACAACGTGTCCGAACTGCTCGCCGCGGTCGGGGTCGACGACACCTCCATCCACATGGAGTTCTTCTCAGGAGACCGCGAGACGACCCTGGAATACCAGGCAGAGGTCGCGTTGGCCGAGGAGATTGCGGAGGAAATCGCCGAGGAAATCGCCGATTCCGCGGAGGAGTACTACGAAAGCCAGCCTTCCGCCTTGGGCATGTACGAACCGGCCTACGACGACGAGGGTCCGCTGGAGGCCACGGGGCTGCTGCTCGAGGCGGCGGATCCCGACCTTGCCGAACCAGGCCCGGTCGATTCCGAGGTCCCGGCGGCCGAAGCGGAACCCGAAGTAACAGCGGAGCCCTCCGCCCCGGACGTTTCGGCATTCGACACCGTCGGCACGGGAACCCTCACCCTGTCCTTTGTTCGCACGGGCCTCAACGTCCTGATCAATCCCGAGGAGAAGATCCTTGGCGTGGCCAAGCAGGCAGGCGTCAGGATCGGGGCGAATTGCCAGGAAGGCATGTGCGGTTCGTGCAAGGTCGTGAAGCTTTCGGGGGACATCGAGATGAACCACCAGGGCGGGATCCGGTCACGGGAGATCGAGGCCGGCAAGTTCCTGCCCTGCTGCTCCACGGCGTTGACCGACATGGTGATCGACGCCTAGCCACTGACAGTTGATCGGGGCAGGTCCGCACAAACCACCGCACAGGCCTGGTTTCACCTTGTGGACGAACGTCCGTGGCCGGGACGGCCACGGGTGGCGTTGCGGGCCCGGCGGGTTCGCCGGCGCACCTGCCGCTTTCGCCTCAATCCGCTTCTTCGGGCCCTCTTCGCCGCCTCATGCCACCCTCGGATGAATGCGCAACGAGCAGCAGCCGACGCAAAAGTCTTCACGGAAACTGACAATAACTATCTTCATAGGTAGTCTAGCGTGACAAGCATCACGACCAAGGTTTGACCGCCAACACATAGGAGCCATTCAATGTCAGGTAACAAAGCCGTCGCCTACAAGTCGCCGGGAATCGTCGAGGTCATCGACACCCCCTACCCCACCTTCGAACTGCAGGACGGACCCGGGGTGAACCCGTCCAACATCGGGCGCAAGGTCCCCCACGGCGCCATCCTGCGCACCGTGGCCACCAACATCTGCGGCTCCGACCAACACATGGTCCGCGGCCGCACCACCGCCCCCGCCGGCCTGGTCCTCGGCCACGAAATCACCGGCGAGGTCATCGAAACCGGACCCGACGTCGAATTCCTCAAGGTCGGGGACATCGTCTCGGTCCCCTTCAACATCTCCTGCGGCCGCTGCCGCAACTGCAAGGAAGCCAAGACCGGCATCTGCCTGAACGTGAACCCCGACCGCCCCGGAAGCGCCTACGGCTACGTCGACATGGGCGGCTGGGTCGGCGGCCAGGCCGAATACGTCCTGGTCCCCTACGCCGACTGGAACCTGCTCAAGTTCCCCGACCGCGACCAGGCCCTGGAAAAGATCATGGACCTGACCATGCTCTCCGACATCCTGCCCACCGGCTTCCACGGCGCGGTCACCGCCGGGGTCACCGTCGGCTCCACCGTCTACGTCGCCGGCGCCGGGCCCGTCGGGCTCGCCGCCGCCGCCTCCGCCCAGCTGCTGGGCGCCGCGGTGGTCATCGTCGGGGACCTGAACGAGGACCGCCTCGCCCAGGCCCGCTCCTTCGGCTGCGAGGCGATCAACGTCGGCGCCGGGGACCCGGCCGACCAGATCGAGCAAATCCTCGGCGTGCGCGAGGTCGACTGCGGCATCGACGCCGTCGGCTTCGAGGCCCGCGGCCACGGCCACGGCACCCACGCGTCCGAGGCCCCGGCCACCGTGCTGAACTCCCTGATGGACCTCACCCGGGCCGGCGGCTCCCTGGGCATCCCCGGCCTCTACGTCACCGGGGACCCCGGCGCCGTGGACGAGGCCGCCCAGAAGGGCAGCCTGTCGCTGTCCCTGGGCACCGGCTGGGCCAAGTCCCTGTCCTTCGCCACCGGCCAGTGCCCGGTGATGAAGTACAACCGCCAGTTGATGATGGCGATCCTGCACGATCGCATCCACATCGCCAAGGCCGTCAACGCCCAGGCGATCCCCCTGTCCGACGCCCCGCGCGGCTACGCCGAGTTCGACGCCGGCGCGGCCACCAAGTACGTCCTGGACCCCAACGGCTACCTCTCCAACTAAACCGGGACATCGGACCGGGATGCCGCGGTTCCACCTGCAGGCAGGCGACACGGTCGTTGCAGCACCCAGAGCGCTGGGGAGCCGCAACGACCGTGTCGCCTTTTAATGAAGTCCTTGCCAACCGGCGGAACCGCCCGGGCGCCGGGCCCCGCTTCCGCCAGGGCCGGGCCCGGCGCCCGCGTGCCGTACTCTCTGATATACCTAGGAACGGATGACCATCCGGATCGCATCATCGACGAAGGGGCCAGGCACCGTGGCAAACACCGTCCCGGCGGGTAGGACGCAGGCGGAACACGCCTACCTGGAATTGCGCGAGCGCATCATCGACATGCGGCTGCCGCCCGGAAGCGCCCTCGACGAGGACGCGCTGATGCGCGACCTGTCCGTCGGCCGGACCCCGATGCGCGAGGCGGTCAAGCGCCTGGAAACGGACCGGATGCTCAAGGTCTTCCCGCGCCGCGGGACCATCATCGCCGACGTCAACATCCGCGACCTCAAGGACATCTCCGACGCGCGCCGTGTCCTGGAGGCCTTCGCCGCCCGGCGGGCGGCCGAGCAGGCCACCGAGGAGGACCGCGACATGCTGCGGGCCTGCCTGGCGGACGTCGAGGCCCGCTCCTTCGCCTCGAACCGGGCCTCGGTGGACCTGGACGCGCACATCCACCGCGCCGTGTACGCGGTGATGCGCAACAGCTACGTGGAAACCACGCTCATCCAGTACTTCCATCTCTCCCAGCGCATGTGGAACTTCGTGCTCTCCGGGCTCGAGCCCATCCAAGGCCACGTCAACGAGCACACCGCGCTGCTGCGCGCCATCATCGACGGGGACCCGGAGCTGGCCGCACGCCTGGCCGAGGAGCACATCACCCACTTCGAGAACCGCGTGCGCGAGGCCCTGTAGCCGGGCACAAAAGAAGGCCGCCGGGGACCCGCCCGGCGGCCTTCTCGGTACGCGGCCCGCGGACTCAGGCGCGGATCGCCACCATTCCCGGGTCGACCAGCGGCTCGGCAACGATGCTTGCGGAGATCATCTTCCCGAAGTAGCTGATTTCCACCTGCTCGCCCTCCTCCATCTGCGCCGGAAGCCAGGCGTAGGCCACCGGCTTGTGGACGGTGTGCCCGAAGGCGGCGCTGGTGACGTAGCCGACGTTGGTGCCGTCCACGAAGACCGGCTCCTTGCCCAGCACCATCGAGGTTCCGTCATCGACGGTCAGGCAGCGCAGGCGCTTGGCGGCGGGCTCGTTGCGGCGCTTCTCCGCCGCTTCCTTCCCGATGTACCCCTCCTTGGCGGCCCGCACGGCGAAGCCCAGCCCGGCGGAGAACGGATCGTGTTCGGTGTCCATGTCCCCGCCCCAGGAGCGGTAGCCCTTCTCCAGCCGCAGGCTGTTGAAGGCGCCGCGTCCGGCCGCGATGACGCCGAGGTCCTGGCCGGCTTCCCAGAGGATGTCCCACAGCCGCAGGCCGAAGTCGGCCGTCGTGTAGATCTCCCAGCCGAGCTCCCCGACGTAGGACAGGCGCATCAATCGCACCGGGATCCCGCCGATGGAAGTGCTGGCCGCGCGGAAGTACTTCAGCCCGCCGTTGGTCAGGTCCTGGGCGGTCAGCTGCGCCACCAGGTCCCGGGCCCGCGGGCCCCAGACCCCGATGCAGCAGGTTTCCCCGGTGGTGTCGCGCACCTGGGCCCACAGCGCGGGGTCGGCCGCACTCTGGTCCGCGGCGTGCTTCACGAGGTAGTCCAGGTCAAGCCCGCCGTTGGCGCCGAGCTGGAACAGCTCTTCCTCGATGCGCGCCACGGTCAAATCGCTCTTCACCCCGCCGGCCTCGTCGAGCATCAACGTGTAGGTCACCGAGCCGATGGACTTGTCCAGCCCGCTGGTGGTCAGCTTCTGCAGCAGCGGAAGGGCCCCGGGGCCCGAGACCTCGAGCCGCTTGAGTGCGGTCATGTCGTACATCGCGACGTTGGTGCGGGTGGCGTGGGCCTCGGCCGCGGAGATCGGGGATTCGAACTTCGCGCTCCATGCGTCGCGCTCCGGAGGCTGCCAGGCCTCGGGCAGCTGGGCCACGAGGCCCGCGTTGGCCTCGTACCAGTGCGGGCGCTCCCAGCCGGCGGTTTCCAGGAAGAAGGCGCCGAGCTCGACCTGGCGCCGGTGGAAGGGCGAGACGCGCACGTTGCGCGGGGAGGTGCGCGGCTCGAGCGGGTGGCGGATGTCGTAGATCTCGTCGAAGTTGTGCTGCGAGGTCTCCAGCACGTAGTCGGGCTGCAGCTGGACCTCCTCGAAGCGGGCGACGTCCAGTTCCCGCAGGTCGGTTTCCGAGCGCCCGTTGACCAGCAGCTCTGCCACGGCCTTGGCCACGCCCGCGGAATGCGTCACCCAGACGGCCTCGGCGATGAAGAAGCCGCGCAGGTCCCGGGATTCGCCGACCAGCGATCCGCCGTCGGGGGTGAAGGAGAAGATCCCGTTGAAGGCGTCCTCGAAGGTGGCTCCGTGCAGGGAGGGGAGCAGCAGCTGGCAGTTCTTCCAGGGGACCTCGAAGTCCTCGGAGGTGAACGGCATGCGCGAGGGCATGTTGTGCTCGGTGATCTCCCCGGTGTTCGGCATTTCGTCGTAGCCCACGGGAATCGCGCGGTGGGCGTAGGAACCGATGCCCAGGCGGTCGCCGTGCTCCCTGAAGTACAGATCCTCGTCCTGGTGGCGCAGGATCGGCAGGTCGGCGCTGTTCCCGGTGCCGCGCACGGTGCGGCCCGCGGCCGCCGATCCGCGCAGCGGGGCCAGCGGCGAGGTGGTGATGTACTGGTGGGCCAGCGGCACCAGCGGCACCTTCATCCCGATCAGGTCCCCCACGGCCGGGCCCCAGAACCCCGCGGCGGAGACCACGATGTCGGCGGGGAACACGGTGTCGCCGCTGCGCACCCCGGTGACTCGTCCAGCGTGGCGTTCGACGCCGGTGACCGGGGCCGAGCCGATGAACACCGCACCGCGGGACTCGGCGCGCTCGCGCAGCAGTTGAACGGCGAGCACCGAGGAGGCCAGCCCGTCGCTGGGGATGTGCAGGGCGCCGAGCACCTGGTTTTCGTCGATGAGCGGGTGCAGCGCCTTGGCCTCCGCGGAGTCCACCATCCGGGCCTCCAGGCCCCAGGAGGTGGCCCAGCCCTGGCGGCGCTTGAGCTCCTCCATGCGGGCCGCGGTGGTGGCCACCTCCAGCCCGCCGACCCGGTTGAAGGCGCTTTCGCCGTCGCGCACCAGCGAGGCGAGCTTCGCCCCGGTGTAGGCGGCGAATTCGGTCATGGTCTTGGACGCGTTGGTCTGGAAGACCAGCCCGGGGGCGTGCGAGGTGGAGCCGCCCGTGAGCGGGATGGGGCCCTTGTCCAGGACGGTGATATCGGTCCAGCCGCGCTGGGTGAGTTCGTCGGCCAGGTTGGCCCCGACGATTCCGGCTCCGATAATGACGACGCGTGGTGGCTTCATGATGGCTCTCCTTGGGGGGTGTGGGTGCTGGTGCCGTGCAGGCGGACCGCAGGTATATGGGGGGTGTGGTGCCCGGATCGGGCGCCGGGCTAGGTGAAGGTGATGGTGCGCAGTCCGTCGACCATGACCCGGTTTTCGACGTGCAGCCGCACGGCCTTGGACAGGGCCAGGGCCTCGTTGTCCCGGCCCACCGTCGCCAGCTCCTGGGGGCTGAGCCGGTGGTCGACCCGGATGACCTCTTGCTCGATGATCGGCCCCTCGTCCAGGTCGTCGGTGACGTAGTGCGCGGTGGCGCCGATCTGCTTGACCCCGCGGGCGTGGGCTTGGTGGTAGGGACGGGCCCCCTTGAAGCCCGGCAGGAACGAGTGGTGGATGTTGATGGCTTTCCCGGCGAGCCGCGTGCTGAGTTCCGGGGAGAGGATCTGCATGTACCTGGCCAGGACCACAAGGTCCGCTTCGAAGTCGCTGACGGCCTCGAGCAGCCGTGCCTCGGCCTCCGGCTTGGTGTCGGCGGTCAGCGGAATGTGGATGAACGGAAGCCCGGCGGCCTCGGCCATGGGGCGCAGGGTCTCGTGGTTGGACACCACCGCGACCAGGTCGGCGGCCAGGGTTCCGGTCGTCCAGCGGAAGATCAGGTCGTTGAGGCAGTGGCCCATCTTGGAGACCATGACCAGCACCCTGGGCTTGGTCCCGTCGTGGAAGTTGAAGTCCATGGAGAACTCGTTGGCCACCTGGGCGAAGTCGATGGCGAGGTCGCTGGCGCTCAGCGCCTTCTCGCGCTGGACGAAGGCGGTGCGCAGGTAGAGGCGCTGCGCGGCCGGGTCGTCGAACTGCTGGTGCTCGACGATGTCGAAGCCCCGCTCGAAGAGGAACCTGGACACCGAGTGGACGATGCCGCTGCGTTGCGGGCAGGAGAGCGTGAGGACCGCGTGGTCCGTGGCTGGCGTGTTCTCGCGGGGCGTGAGCAGGCTCGTGGTTCCCGAAGCGATGGTGGAAGGCAAATAGGTCATGGCTGGTGCTCCTTGGCTTATCGAATCAGTGGGGAACCGGCACCGGCGCCGGTTCGGTGGTGGATGGGGCGGCTGGTTTGGTGGGCCGGCGGGCGGCGAGCCCGGTGATGGTGTTGTGGAACAGCAATGCGGTGGTGATCGCCCCGACGCCTCCGGGGACCGGGCTGAGCGCAGCGGCCCGGGGTGCGACGGACCTGGCGTCGACATCCCCGGACAGGCGGCCGGCAGCGTCGTAGTTGGTGCCGACATCGACCACCACGGCGCCGTCGCCCACGTGCTCGCCGGTGACCAGGCCGGGACTGCCCGCCGCGGCGACAAGGATCGAGGCCCCTAGGGTCGCCGCGGCCAGGTCCCTGGTCTTGGAGTGCGCCACCGTGACGGTGGCATCGCGGTTCAGGAACAGGTGCAGCAGGGGCTTGCCCACCACCGGGGACCTGCCCACCACCGTCACGCGGGCACCTGCGAGTTCGACACCGTGGTGGTCGAGCAATTCGATGACTGCAGCGGCCGTCGCCGGGGCGAACCCGGCGCCGCCCGACATCCAGGTGGCCAGCGACAGCGGGTTGGCCCCGTCAACGTCCTTGTCCACGGCGATGGCCGTGGCGACCTGCTGCAGGGACACCCCGGCGGGCAGCGGCGTCTGCAGCATGACGCCGTGGACCGATGGATCCGCACTTGCGCCGGCCAGCGCGCGGCGGATGGTTTCGGCCGGGGCGCCTTCGCCAAGCCGCTCCACGGTGACCCGGACGCCGATGCGGGTGCCATACCCAGTGAGGGCACGGACATAGGATTCGCTGGAGGGATCCGTCGTTGCGGTGACGATGTGCAGGCTGCGCTGCCCACCGGTCCGGGCCAGTTCGCCAACGCGCTCGATGGAGCGTTCGGTAAGGCCCGCCGCCACGGCCCGGCCGTCGAGGATCCCGGCGCTCATGCCGCCACCGGGTTCCGGACCGACTCGACCAGGGCATCGGCACGGTTGCGCACCCGGGACACGTTTTGGAGGATCCGCTCGAAGTTGCGCAGCCTGGCGGGGTCCTTGACGGAGGGCAGGTTTGCCTCCAGGTTCACGACCGACGTGGAGACCGCGGCGCGGATGGACGCGGCGGCGGCGGCAACGTCAGCGATGACGCTGCTGTTGCCGATCGGGGCCAGTTCCTCGGCGAGGGCCACCAGCTCCCCGCAGACCACGATGAGTTTGGCCGGTGCGTCCGCGGCGGCGTCCAGGGCCCGGCCGATGGCTTCCCGGCGTTCCGCGGGGTCCAGGCCCACCCCGGGCTTGGCCGCGTAGGCCCGGCCGACGGCGTCGAACGCGCGGGCGTCCTCGTTGGCGGCGTCCAGCGAGCGTGCCTCCAGGACTTCAAGTTCGGCCAGGATGGCGGCCACCGCGGTCGAGACGTGCTCGAACTTCGGGCCCTGCGAATAGTTCGCCACCATGCGCAGCAGGCTGGCGCCGAGCGCCGCCTGCAGCCCCGCCACCGTTCCGCCGCCGGGCGAAGCGATCCGCTTCCCGATGTCGCGGATCAATCCACCCACCGACTCGTCACGTATATCGATCAACAGAACCCCTTTTTGCCGGTGTCGCCCTGGCCTCGCCCATTCAGGCATACAACTGATATATAACAGACCCTAGGTGAGCTTGGCCACACGTGTCAATGGTTTGGAGAAACGTGAATTCACTGGTGGACCGGCGGGGCAGGGACCGGGCCCCTTTCACCCCGGAGCCGGGCCGCGCCGGAAGGAGCGACGCCCGGAACCCCGGCCTGGGCCGGCTCCAAACACGGCAAAAAGACGGTGGGCCAAGATCCCTCGCGCTACCTGCGCGCGAATGCCTGGCCCACCGTCCGGTTCCTGCCCCGGGGCCCGCGCTTCCACGGGTTCCGGTTGGTGCTTCCGTTATTCCCGGCCCTTGCCCTCGTCCTCGTCGGGTTCCGGCTGCTCCACCTGCGGGACCATGCCGGTGGCCGGGCGCGGCGGGGTGAGCAGCGAGGCGTAGTCGTGCTCGGAGGAGTACTGCAGGAAGGCCAGGTGCGCCTCGTAGCGGTCCAGCACGTCGTTGATGACCTGCGACTTGTCCAGGCCCATCAGGTCGTAGCCCTCGGTGCCGGTCTGCGTGAAGACTTCCAGCCGGTAGTACACGTCGACCTCGCGGGAGACGGTGCGGGCACCGAACGCCGGGACCGGGGCCTCGACCGCCGACACCTGGTAGTGGAAGTTGCGGTGGTCGTGCATGTGCACCAGCAGCGTGTGCTCGGAAATCCCCGTCTCTTCGTTCGGCGCGGTGGTCAGCTCGGCCTGGTAGCCCAGCTCGTTGAATTCTCCGGCCACTTCCTCCAGCGCCGGGTGGATGGTCCGCTCCACGTATTGGGCCACGGCCTTGTTCGACGGGTAGGCGCGCAGCTGCGCCATCCGCTGGCGCCAGGTCTTTTCCGGTGCGTTGCCGCCGTGCGCGGCCACCGAGCGGCGGCGCATCACGGTGCCTTCGCGTTCGGCCCGCTCCATCCGCAGGACCTTGGAGAAGGAGGCCATGACCAGGTAGGCGATGATCGTCACCGGCAGCGCGAAGATCAGCGTCGCGTGCTCCATGGTGGTCACCCCGCCGGCCACCAGCATCGCCACGGTGAGCACCGCGGTGAGTAGTGCCCAGAAGATGCGCAGCCACTTGGCGCCGTCCTGCGAGGGATCCGGGATGGAGGAGGAGAAGTTGGACATGACCATGGCGCCGGAGTTGGCGCTGGTCAGGTAGAAGAGCAGTCCCGAGAGCGTGGCCAGGCCAATGAGGAACGGGGCGCCGGGGAACATCTCCAGCAACGCGTACCAGCCGTGCTCGGGGCTTCTGATGGCGAGCTCGGCAAATTCGGTGTTCCCGCCCAGCACCTCGTTCATCGCGCTGTTGCCGAAGATCGAGACGATGAGGAAGTCGCAGAGCACCGGGGCGGTGATCGCGGCAATGACGAACTCGCGCAGCGTCCGCCCGCGCGAGATGCGCGCCAGGAACATCCCGACGAACGGGCCCCAGGCCAGCCAGAAGGCCCAGAAGAACAGGGTCCAGCCGGCCATCCAGGCCGAACCGTCTTCCTCGTAGGCAAAGGTCTGCAGCGTGCGCTCGGGCAGCGTGAAAATGAAGCGCCCGATGTTTTCCACCAGCGCGGTGAGCAGGAAGGAGGTCTTGCCGGTGATCAGGATGTAGAGCATCATGGCCGCGGCCGACCAGAGATTCAGCTCGGAGACCAGCCGGATGCCCTTGTCCACCCCGGAGGTGCAGGCGGCGATGGTCATGATGACCGCCACCAGCACCAGGGCGATCTGCAGGGCCAGCCCCTCGGGGATGCCGAAGAGCCAGGAGATCCCGACATTCAGCAGCACCACGCCGATGCCCATCGAGGTGGCCACGCCGAACACCGTGCCAACCAGGGCGAAGATGTCGATGACGTCTCCCGTCGCCCCGCGCACCCGCTTGCCGAGCAGCGGATAGAGCGCCGCGCGGATCGACAGCGGCATGCCCCAGCGGTAGGCGAAGTAGCCCATGGCCATGCCCAGCAGCGCATACATGGACCAGCCGGCGATGCCGTAGTGGAACATCGTCCACACCACCGCGTCCTGCGCGGCCGCTGCGGACTGGGGGTCGGCCGAGGGCGGGGTGATGTATTGGGTGATCGGTCCGGTCACCGAGTAGAAGAGCATGTCGATGCCGACCCCGGCGGCGAAGAGCATCGCGACCCAGGTGAAGAGGTTGTACTGCGGGCGCGAATGGTCAGGGCCCAGGCGCACGCTGCCTTCCTTGGAGAAGGCGACCCAGAGGACAAAGAGCACCACCAGGGTCACCGTCACGACGTAGAACCAGCCGAGGTTGGTCGAGATCCAGGCGACGGCCGCGGCCATGGCGGCCGCGGCGTTGTCCGGGACGATGATGGCCCAGAGGGAGAAGGCCAGGATGATGACGGCCGAGATGATGAATACGCGCCAGTTGACCTTGGGCCCGGCATACTCGATGAGTTCGGACGGGCCCTTGCTCAGCTCGGTGCTGGTGATCGGGGCACGGTTTTCCTCGGCCGCCGGGTCCTTGCGCCGTTCGCTGACGCCGAAGCGGCTTCGCTCCACCATGGGCTGGGGGCGCTCCGGCCCGGTGCCCTGCATGTCCTCTGGCCCGGCCATGTGGTTCTCCTTATGTCTTGTGGACCAGGGATGCCGGAGGGTCGTCCATGAAGTCAATAACCGCTTGTCAAACCCCTAAGGGCTGGTCGGATGGGCCGGTGCACCTGGTTGCCTTTGCTTCCTCATGTTAGGCCCACTTGACGGAGTTCAAGGGAATTTGCCGGAGTTACTTTTATCTCCGGACGTTCTTGGCCCGTTCGCGGCACGCGAGGCAGGTCGGCCTGCGCGGCCTTGCCGCTTCCACCCGGAGCACCCTCGATTCCCGGGAACAGGGGGAACGGCCACCTGCTCTAAGGTGGTGTCATGGCCAATTCACCGAGCGGGGACTCGATGTTGGACCGCCTGGTGCGGATCCTTGATGCCTTTGACGCGCAAAACCCCACCTTGACGGTCAATGCGCTGTCGCGGCGCGCAGACGTTCCCCGGGCCACCACCTACCGACTGCTCGATGAGTTGGTCTCCCACGGTCTGCTGGCGCGCGACAACGACGGCCAGGTGCGCTTGGGCCTGCGATTGTGGGAACTGGCCAACCGCAGCGCCTCGACCCTGGGCCTGCGCCAGGCGGCGCTTCCCTTCATGGAGGACATCAACCAGCTGGTCGGGCAGAACACCCAGCTGGCGGTGCTGCACGAGGACGACGTGCTGGTCATCGAGCGGCTCTCGCGCCCGGGATCCGTGGTCAACCAGGCCAATGTGGCAGGCCGCATGCCGGTCCACCTCACGTCCATGGGCATGGCGCTGCTGGCCTACTCCCCCGCCAACGTGCTGGAGGGCTACCTTGAGCGGCACGGGGACGCCATGCTGGCCAGGCACCCGAAGCTGCGTCACGAGCTGGCCGAAATCCGGCGGATTGGCTACGCCACCTTCGATGGGTTCATCGACCCGGAGTCCACCGGGGCAGCCGCACCGATCCTCGATGCCCGCGGCCATGCGCTGGCCGTGCTGGCCGTGGTGCTCCCGCGCGGTTCGGACCTTTTGCCGGCCGCGGTCATGGCCCTGCAAACCGCGACCAGAGGCATCGCCCGGGCCTTGGGTCCGGGTGCGGACGGGTGACCGTCCCATCATGACCGACTGAACACCGAACGGAGGCCATGCCATGACGATCGCCCGCGCGATGCGCCAAGCCCCTACACTCAAGGAATGGGCAATGATTCCGTGGTTCCGGTAACTCTCGAACCGGTTGGACCGCTTCCGATTTTGGACGATTCAGCCATCGAACGCGTGCTTTGCGTGGTGGCGCACCCCGACGACATGGAATACGGCGCCTCGGCCGTCGTGGCCGAGTGGACTTCCAGGGGCATCGAGGTGGGCTATCTCGTGCTGACCTCGGGCGAATCAGGGATACGGAATCTGGCCCCGGCCGTCGCGGGTCCCCTGCGCGCCGAAGAGCAAAGGCGCGCTTGCGAAATCGTGGGGGTTGCCGATCTGACTATCCTGGATTTTCCCGATGGGCTGCTGGAACCCGGGCTTGCGCTGAGGGAGCGAATAGCCCGCCACATCCGCCGCTTCAAACCCGATGTGGTCATGACCATGACCTGGGACCTGGAAACCCTGTGGGGGATCAACCACGTGGACCACAGGGTCGCGGGGCTTGCTGTCGTGGACGCAATCCGTGACGCCGACAACCCATGGCTGTTTCGCACCACCGGCGAAGAGGCGGGGAATGAACCATGGGCCGTCTCGTTGTTGTTGGTCACCGAATCCCGAGACACCCACGCCATACCCGTCGGCAAGCAGTCGGTGGACCTCGCAGTCGCCTCGCTCAACGCGCACAAAGCCTACCTTGCCGCCCTGCCGGATCATCCGCCGCCCGAAGAACTCGTCTCCTCGATCCTGGGCCGGACCGGCAAGGCGGCCGAGAGGGACCATGCGTTGGGTGTTCGGGCCATCAGGATGGGTTGACCTCCAGCGGCGCCGCGGACGCCTGGCCTGCATTTTCAGGAACGCTGGACGGCGGATGCCCGGCCCTGGTCCCAAGCCGTGGGCCCTCAGGATCCGTCCCCAGGTCTTTCCCGTGGAGAACCTGCGGGACGCCGCTGCCCCGCTAATTTCACCCCGAGGCAGAAATCCCAGGCAAGCACCCGGGCGATTTCCCCTCCGCAAAGCATCCTGCCCGACCGGCCTCACGTCCATTGGGCGTGCAGGGCGGCCAGCGCTTCCGACACCATGGCGCTACGGCTGACGCCCGTGGGCACCGCAGCCACCAGCGAGTTGGCCTGGGTTTCATCGGAGAGGGAACGGAACACCAGCGGGCGGTCCTCCATGCTGTTCTCGGTCGGTTGCATCAGCAGCGAGTATGCCAGTCCCCGGCCCACCACAGAATGGATGGAGGGCACGTTGGCCAAGAGCCAGCCGACATTTGCCGTGACGCCATGGCGCTGGAATTCTGCAAGCGTATGCTGCAGCGCCGGTTCCAGGTTCAGGAAGGCCGCCGGGTACCGGGCAAGGTGGGCAAAGCCGATCTCTTCGAATTCAGCCAGCGGATGCGAGGGGCTCACCACGACCTTGCGGTGGAACTCCTGGAGCAGTTCCATCGTGCAATCCTGACCGAACTGGGTCTCGTAGCCAATGGACAGCTGCGTGCGCCCGGCGAACAAGGCCTCGTGGATCTCGGGGCCGCTGCCCTCGACGAACGCCAGGTGCACCCCGGGGTGGCGAGCGCAGAACCAGTCAATGAGATGCGGGACGACGTGGACCGCCAGTGTCGTGAAAACCCCGATGCTCAGCCGCCCGGACAGCCCGGTGTGTGCATTGGAGACGGCGTCGCGCAGCCGTTCCACCTGGTCGGCAATGAATCGCGCGCGCGTGGCAACCTCTTGTCCCTCGGCCGTCAGCGCAATGCCGCGTCCGCGTTGCCGCATAGCGAGAGTGACACCGAGGGAGTGTTCCAGTTGTCCAAGCGCCAGGCTCACGGCCCCTTGGCTGACGTGGCAAAGACGGGCTGCGCTGGTTACCGATTGGGTTTCCGCGATTGCCGCGAAGTATTCGAGTTGGCGCAGCGTTATTTCACTCATTAGTTCTCCTTATGACCGTGTGCAACTATTCTAGCTAGGCAAATGTGATGAACGACACCAAGATGGAATCAAGCAATAAGTCGGCACACGAGCCTCCAACAGTGAGCCCTGCGTCCCGACTTCTTCATCCCACCCGCCGGAAAGCGAGAATCTCCGCCATGACCGATGCCAGCCCGTCCCCGATGATTCCCTATGTGGTCACCCTCGGCACCGCGGGAGGTCCCCGCTGGTGGAAGGACCACGAGGGTACACCGAGGTTCGGCATTGCCACGGCCGTGGTGGTCGGCGAAGCCTGGTACCTGGTCGATTGCGGCCAGGGTGCCGGTCGCCAGGCGAATGCAGCCGGATTGTCGATGTCGAACCTCGGCGGCATCTTCATCACCCACATGCACTCCGACCACACCGTCGATCTGCCCTCTTTGCTGCTCTTCGGTGCGTTCGAACTCAAAAACAGCCCCCGCGGACCGATTCCCGTCGTGGGGCCGGGCGACCGCGGCAAGTTGCCGCCGCTCTCCCCCCGGGCCACTGCCACCCCGAATCCGATTGCCCCGCATCGCCCGACGCCCGGCGTCGAGGGCCTGGTGTCAGGCATCCTTTCGGCCTACGCGACCGACTGCAACGACCGGATCTTCGACTCCCTCGCGGTTTCCCCCGCGTTGCAGTTCGATCCGCGAGAGATCCAGCTACCCGGGGGAATCGGGTTTGACCCCGACACCGACGTCGCCCCGGACATGGAACCCATCGAAGTCTTCCGGGACGGAAACGTCACCGTGACGGCCATTCTGGTCTCCCACCATCCCACCGCCCCGGCCTATGCCTTCCGTTTCGAGACCGTTGGCGGATCCGTGACCATTTCCGGGGACACCGCCCCCTGCACCAACATGGTTCGCCTTGCCCAGGGCACCGACCTGTTGCTGCACGAGGCCATCAACCTGGAAATCTTGGCAGCGCAGTACTCCGACGCGCAGATGTTGCAGGCAACCATGGACCACCACCGCCGCGCACACACCACGGCGGCGGAAGCCGGCCAAATCGCCAGCGATGCCGGCGTATCCCATTTGGCATTGCACCACCTGGTGCCGAGCTATTCACCGCCGGAAGCCTGGGAAGAGGCTCGTACAACATTTGTCGGACCCCTCTCGATCCCCGACGACCTGGAAGTCATTCCCTTCGGCCCCGCCGCCCGCGTCGCCGCCCGATTGTCTTCCGCCAGCGCGACCAGTCGCTGACATCCAATTTCGAGCACTGAAAGGACCACGCCATGAGCCACAGCAGTACTGCCGATCCGGCAAGCCCAGCACCGGAAGGAAAGGTCTATCACGCCAGTCCGAAGGAGATGCGCAGGATCCTGTTTTCCAGCTTCCTCGGCACGGCGGTCGAGTACTACGACTTCATTCTCTACGCCACGGCCGCAGGCATCGTGTTCAATCAAGTGTTCTTTGCGGACCTGGACCCGAACGTTGCGCTTTTTGTTTCCTTCGGCACCCTGGCGGTCGGCTACATTGCCCGGCCGCTGGGCGCGTTCCTCTTCGGCAACCTTGGAGACAAGATCGGACGCAAGGCCATCTTGATCACCACCGTCCTGGCCATGGGCATCGCGTCCACGCTGATCGGCCTGCTGCCGACCACCGCACAGATCGGGGTCTGGGCACCCATCTTGCTGGTCTCCCTGCGCGTCTTCCAGGGCCTTGCCGTGGGCGGGGAATGGGGCGGGGCCATGCTGCTTGCCTTTGAGAACTCCAAGAAGGAATCGCGCGGCTTCGCTTCCGCCTTCGCCTATATGGGGGCACCGGCCGGAACCATCCTTGGCACGCTGATCCTTTCGGCGATGTCCACCCTGCCCAAGGCACAGTTCTTGGCCTGGGGCTGGCGTGTACCGTTCGTCTTCTCTGCCGTGCTCATGATGCTGGCCATCTTCATCCGAATGAAGGTCTCCGAATCCCGTGTCTTTACCGAGGTTTCCGAGTCCTCCGAGAAGGCCAAGAAGCGCATTCCCATTGCGGAACTTTTCCGCCATCACCGCAAGCCACTTCTGATCGCCATGGTTTCCGGGCTTTCCGGCCAGATGGCACAGGGACTCATGGGCGCCTGGGCGATCTCCTTCGCCGTGCAGCAAGCCATCCTGGCACAGACCGAGGTGCTGAACATCAAGGCCATCGGCGGCATCTTCACTGTCTTGGCCATCATCGTTGCCTCAAAGCTCAGTGACCGCTTGGGCCGCCGGAAAATCCTGATCTGGGGCAACATCGGCGCCATCGTCCTTGCCTTCCCCGTCATGGCGCTGCTCGACATGGGCAACACGGTTGCCTTCATGCTGGCCATCGTGCTCGGCTTGAGCCTGGTCCAGGGCTTCACCTCCGGCCCGTACGGGGCGTTTGCCGGTGAGCTTTTCCCGACTTCGGTAAGGTACTCGGGAACTTCGATCGGTTACCAGATGGCTTCGACACTGGGCGCCGGATTCACGCCCATGATCGCCACCGCCCTGGTCATCGCCGGCGGCGGGGACCTGTGGCTGGTGGCGCTGCTGTGGATGTCGTTCTCGACAATGTCCCTCATTGCCCTGCTCTATGCCAAGGACCGCTCCGGTTCAGATATCCAAAACCTTGATGCGGACGTGGGTGAGGCCGCGTCGAGCGCAGTCTCCGGGCACGCACACAAGGGATTCAGCGCAGCCGTTCGAAACTAGAGCACCTGGAAACGAGGGTGCGACCGGCCGGCCATGGTGCGCGGCTATGCCGAGCACAGATCCCCCGCGGGGGCGGGGAGCTTCCAGCCCGGTAAATCAGATTAGGGGGCCCGTTATGCGGGCCCCCTAATCTGACGTTGAGCCTGGGCGGCATAGCGGGTCGCCACCACGGCGCGCTGCCCCTGCACTCCGTGGTCGACGGCCCACTTCAGGTTCGCCGGCACCAGCCTCATTTCCCATGGCAGACAGTCACTGCTGCAGAACCTGCGTCTTCAGCTACGAGGACTCCCCGACATAGGCGCTTCTCATGCCGTCGGCGATCTTCCGGGCCGTCGGTCGCAAGACATTCAGCAAACGCTCGAGATGAAATTCTTCCGACGGGACAACGACCGCGAGTGAAGCAGCGGCCGTGGCAAACGGGTCCATGATTGGTACGGCCACCGCGGTGGCATCGGGATGGACATAGCCCCGGGTTACCGCATATCCGTCCCGCCGGACATCCCCGAGTATCCGTCGCAATGCCTGTGCACTTGGCCGCGGTGCCGGAAACTGTATGTCGAGCTGCGTTTTCAATGCATTTTCAACGGTATTTGGATCGCTGTGCGCAAGGAGGACCAATCCACTCGAGGTCGCGTGGAAGGGCATGGTGCCTCCCACGATGGTGAGGTTGATGACCGACTGGCGGGCCGAAAGGCGCTCCAGATACAGGACCTCGTTCCCTTTCAGAATGCCAAGCTGCGTATGCTGGCGAATCCTTGCCTGTACATCCTGGAGGTACGGCATCGCGACCTCTCGCAATCCCAGGGCACCCGGGGTTCTATTGGCCAACTCCCAGAGCCGCAGCCCGATGCGATAGCGACGACTGGGGAGCTTTTCCAGCAGACCAAGTGCGGTCATCTCACTCACAAGTCGATAAGCGCTGGAGCTGGCCATTCCCGAGCGATTGGTGATCTGGGTCAGGCTGAGGTCCCGTGTTCCTTGGTCGAAGGCCTCAAGGACCCTCACACTCCGACTCATCGCGGATTCACCTTTTGACTCCTTCGCCATCATTGCCCCTTCATCTGGATTGACCCCCTGCCAAAACATTTTTTGCGCATCATGCGAATTTCACAATCCTTGCATGTAATTCAGATCATAGTTGTCATTCAGGAAGCAGACCCGAGGAACGAGGAATGATCACCATGGAAACGAGCGCCATTACGGAATCGAGGTGCCCGTTCACCGACCGGGCCTCGCACGCCGAGCCCGAGGAGGCAACTGCGCCCGCAGCCGCGGAATCATCCGTGCCGGTTGGCGCAACCCTCAATTTGCCGGTCGCGGACTGGGTCGAGGTCGAACAGCTGCGCGTCGATCCCTACCCAACCTATGCGCGACTGCGTGATGAATCACCCGTGGTTTGGGTCCCCTCCATCAAAAAGGTTCTGGTCGCGTCCTTCGCCGGATGCCTCTTCGGGGAACAGCACCCTGACATATTTTCCAACGACGTTTCCGGAGCACACATGACCCGGGCGTTCGGCGGGCAGCCGATGATCCGCAAAGACGGAGCCGCCCACGCTGCCGAACGCAGCGTCATCAATCCCACGTTGCGACCGAAGAAAATCGCCCAGGTCTGGGAACAACGGTTTCGATCCAACACCGACACCTACTTGGATGCGTTGGAAGCAGCCGGTCCAGGTGCCGACCTCAACGAGGTCTTCGCTGCCCCGTTGGCTGCCAAGAACCTCATCGATCTGCTGGGCCTGACTGGCGTCTCCCCCACGGATCTTGCCCGGTGGTCGGCGGATTTCATTGCCGGGGCAGGAAACGTCCTCGGTAACGAAGACATCTGGCTTCGCTGCCGGCGTTCTCGAGCGGAAGTGGATGTTGCCCTTGACGAGGCGCTCCCGAGACTCCGGAAGCACCCCGACGACTCCATGACCTCGTTGCTGCTACATGCCGACATGCCGCTCGAAAGCGTCCGGGCCAATGTCATTCTTGCCATCTCGGGCGGAGTCAGCGAGCCGCAGCACATCACTACATCGAGCGTCTCGCTGTTGACGCAGCATCCCGAACACCTGGCCTGGGCACGCGCGGATCCCAAGAACTTCGCTCACGTATTCCAGGAAACCGTGAGGTTCCAGAGCCCGATCGGCATGGTCACGCGCGAAACCAAGACCAGCACCGAAATCGATGGTTTCCAGATCCCCGCGGGCAGCCAAATCGGCCTCTTGGTGGCCTCCGCCAACAGGGACGCGAGCAATTTCGAAGACCCCGAACATTTCAATCCCCGCCGTTCGGAACGCCGCCATTTGGGGTTCGGAAGCGGGAACCACATGTGTGCCGGGAAGTGGGCTGCCGAGACAGCCATCGGAAACGTCGCGGTCCCGGCACTCTATGAGCGTTTCCCCCAACTGAGCACGGATCCGGCGAACCCCGGGATCAAGGACGGATGGGCATTTCGGGGATTCAAGTCCCTTCCCGTCATTTGGTAGACCGCAAGACAACCAAGCTATGCACCGACGCCGCACAACGAAGTGAAAGGAATCAGCATGCAAATTGACACTCGCATCGCCTCCGCAAGCGAAAAAGCCCGCACGCGAGAAATCCGTAAGGTAGTTTTCTCCAGCTATTTCGGCACAGCCGTCGAGTTCTACGATTTCCTCCTATACGCGACGGCCTCCGCTGTTGTCTTCGGACCTGTCTTCTTCTCCGACCTTTCCCCATGGGCAGGCATCGTGGCCTCCTATGGAACGTTTGCCACCGGATATCTCGCGCGCCCCTTGGGCGGAATCATCTTCGGTCACTTCGGGGACAAAGTGGGCCGCAAGAAGCTGTTGGTCATTTCCATGCTCATGATGGGGTTGGCCTCCACTGCGATCGGTCTTGTGCCTCCGTCAGCAATGATCGGCTCCTGGGCCGCAGTCATCCTCGTGACCCTGCGCGTCATCCAAGGAATCGCCGTGGGCGGCGAATGGGGTGGGGCCGCACTGATGGCCTTGGAGCACGCTGACTCCAAGAAGCGCGGATTTGCAGCGTCATTCGTCAACGCAGGGGCTCCGAGCGGTTCGGTCTTGGGACTGATCATTATGGGACTCTTCTCTTCTCTTCCCCAGGAGCAATTCCTCAGCTGGGGCTGGCGCGTGCCTTTCCTGCTGTCGTTCGTGCTGCTTCTCGTCGGGTTGTACATTCGCAAAAACGTTTCCGAGAGCCCCATCTTCCTTCAAGCGAGCGAGCAGCAAACCGCCAAGGGCCAAGAACCAGCCCGCTCACCCCTCGTGCAAGTTCTACGTCGCCCCAAGGGCCTGCTTGTGGTGATCTTCGCGGCGATGTCAGCCTTCGCATTGCAGACCACGTTGTCGACCTTCGCTATCACGTTCACGGTGTCTCACGGCGTTGCGCGCCAGGATGTCATGTTCATGTTTGCCATTGCCGGAGTGATCAGCATCTTCACGACTCTGTTATTCGGTCGGCTCTCGGACCGATGGGGCAGGCGTCCGTTGATGATCGTTGGCAACGTTGCATTTCTGCTCGTCTTGCCAGTGGTTTTCCCGCTCTTGGCTTCGGGCAACCTCTTTCTCATCTTCCTGGGATTCGCTCTGGGGATCATCACCCAGACGGTCATCTACGGACCCATGGCGGCGTTCATTGCAGAACGGTTCGGCACCAAGTCCCGCTACACCGGAGCATCCATGGGCTACCAGCTGGCAACGGTTTTGGGCGCCGGGTTCACCCCCGCGATCCTGGCATCGCTCTACGCACCGGCTCAGGCGACCGGTCCAGTCATGGTGTACCTCGGCACCCTTGCGGTCATCAGCTTGGTCACCGTCATCTTCATGAAGGAATCCAAGGACAACGACCTGAGCTCAGTTTCCAATTAGCCATTACGACACCACTCAATCCCCACGACAACAAGGGAGTACCACCATGATCACGGCAACTTTCAACAACTACATCGGTGGAGCTGAACTGGTAAAGATGGAACAGGGAGTCTCCATCATGAAAGCCGCCATCCTCAATGGCGTCGGAAACATCGTCGGCGAGTGCGGGGGCCAGGCCATGTGTGCCACCTGCCACGTGATTGTTCGACCTGAACACCGCGAGCAGCTGCCTCCGCTGAGCGAAGACGAAGACGAGATGCTTGATTGTGCGGCCACAGCCAGAGCGGAAGGTTCACGGTTGGGATGCCAACTCAAGGCCGGAGAACACTTTTCCACCATTGAAGTCGACCTGCCGGAGACCCAGTAATGAACATCTCGGAACACCTCCAGAGCGCCGTGATCATCGGAACGGGACACTCAGGAGTTCAGGCGGCCGAGACTTTGAGGGAATCGGGCTGGACCGGACGAATCGTTCTCCTTGGCGAGGAGCAGCATGCCCCCTACCAAAGGCCTCCCCTGTCCAAGGACTACCTGGACTTGGACAAGGCAGCAGGACCGCTTCCTTTGCGGGCACCATCGTTCTTCGAGGAACACCGGATCGAACTGCGTCTTGGTGTTCGGGTTGAGTCCATCGACCGTGCAGCCCGCTCGGTGCGGCTTTCCGGCCGCGAACAGGTACCGTTTTCCAAGCTTGTTATCGCCACCGGCGCTTCCAACCGGGCGCTGGATATCCCCGGGTCGGCGCTTTCAGGAATCGTGGGTCTGAAGTCGTTGGACGACGCAGGGAACCTGCGTGAACTCTTGGGTCCGGCCTGGAATATCGTGGTCGTTGGCGCGGGGTTCATCGGGCTTGAATTTGCCTCGGCGGCGCGCGCCATGGGGAAGAACGTGACGGTACTTGAGTTTGCTGACCGTCCCATGTCCAGGGCCTTGAGCCCCGCCATGGGAGATTTCTTCGCCCGGCACCACGTGGACGCCGGAATCAACCTCCGCCTGAGCGAAGGCATAGCTTCCTTCCTTGGCGATGAGGACGGGAACGTGGCAACTGCGGTCTCGACATCGGGTTCTCAGTACGCCGCGGACCTCGTGGTGGTCGGCGTCGGAGTCGTCCCCAACACCGGACTGGCGCGGGCCGCCGGACTGCCAGTGGACAACGGGATCGTCGTGGACCACGACCTGCGGACCGAGGACCCCGACATCTACGCCGTGGGCGACTGCGCTTCCTTCCCGAGCCCGACGGGCACCGGGCGCATCCGGTTGGAGTCGGTGCAGAACTCGACCGACCAAGCCAAGCACGCCGCGGGACAGATCGCCGGCGGCGCAGATGCACGGTACGAGCCGGTGCCGTGGTTCTGGTCGATCCAGGGCGGCGTTCGTCTGCAAATTGCCGGGTTGTCTTCACCCGGAAATGAGACGGTGCTGCGCGGGGACCCGGGCAGCGGCAAGTTCTCGGTGTTCTGCTTTGACGGGGAAGTCCTCACGGCCGTCGAATCCGTCAACAGGCCCGGAGACCACGTTGCCGCAAGAAAGCTCCTGGGCCGGGTCCTGGCGGTGACGCCGGAGCAATGCGGCGACACGGCGTTCGATCTCAAATCCCAGTCGAATGCGTTGGCCCTGACCGGGTGAGCCCGCAGACGGACCATCGGTGCCAGGGTGCCTCCCTGCACCGATGGTCCGTCTTTGGTGCATGGTCGCCAATCCGGAGCGCCGTCCGTTGCCCGGCCGCCGCCTCCACGGGAACGAGAGCATAGCTACTTAAGTGCTACCGTCCGTCAACAACCACAAGCGCCTCGACGTCGACGGCAGCGACCGGTTCGGCGGCCTGCGGCGAACGCATCAAGCCAATGGCCACTGCCGCGACCAAGACCACGATGCCCACGCCCAGGTACAGCTGCCCGGCGCTCCAGGCCGCATCCAGCAGTGCACCGGCTGCCAGCGGCGCGAGGATTGCGCCGAACCGCCCGATGCCAATTGCCCAACCGACGCCGGTGCCGCGTGTATGCGGGGCATAGGAGGCAGGTGCCAGCGTGTACAGGCCGGCAATGCAGCCATTGATGAGCATTCCAACGACGATGCCCATTCCAAAAGCCAGAGCCAGGATGCCGACGGCCGAAATGAACAACACCATCGTGATCGAGGAGAGCACGGTGAAGACCAGCAGCACCTTGCGCGTTTGCCACGTGGTGGTCAGCGCGCCAAAGAGCAAGGCTCCAAACGTCCCGCCAAGGGTCAGCATGAGCCCGCCGACCACGCCTTGGCTTTCGGTCATGCCGGCGGTCACCAACAGCTTTGGCGTCCAGCTGTTGACGAAGTAGAAGCCGAACATGGTGGCGAAGAAGGCGACCCAGATCAGGCCGGTGGCACGTCGGTTGGCCGGCGAGAACAGTGCCGTCACCTGCTGCCCCCTTACGCCACGGCCCGCGTTATGGCCGGCGAGGTCGGGAAGCAGGACCGTATCCTCTGCCAGACGGAGTTTGCGGGCAAGAACTGCGAGGCGTTTCCCGGCGCGCGGCGGCCTCTTGGTGATCAGGAAGTCCACTGACTCGGGCACGACCGCCAGCAACAGCAGGAAGGCTACGGTGGTGGCGATGCCGCCAAAGACGAAGACCGATCGCCAGCCGTGGGCGGCCTGCAGCGAGACCGCGGCCATGCCGCCTAGTGTGGCGCCGACGCCGTAGCCGGCGGTGTAGATGCTCACGGCCATGCCGCGCCAGCGCTTGTTGGAGTACTCGCTGGTGATGACGTTGGTGCAGGCCAGGATGCCGCCGACGCCCAATCCGGTGGCCACGCGCCACAATCCAAGCTCGGTCACCGAATGCGCGGTAGAGGAAAGGAACATGCCGGCCGCGGCCAGCCCGGTGGTGAACAGCAGCATCGGGCGACGCCCGAAGACGTCCGCAAAGGGTGCGAGGAACAGGGAACCGGCGGCCATGCCAAGGAGTCCGGCGCTGAGCAGAACACCAAGTTGGGAACCGCTGAGCCCGAATTCGGTGGAGACGCGGTTGGCGGTGAAGGCCATGGCCAACACATCGAACCCGTCGAGGGCGTTGAGTAAGGTGCAGACACCGACGACCACCCATTGGAAAGGGGCCATAGGAGAGGCGTCGATGCGTTCTCTGATATTCATGATGGTGCGCTTCCGTTTTTTGGACACGACAAATCACCCGCCAAGCCTCCGGACGGGAAACCTGGCGGGGAGTCAGCCGGGCTCCTGCTAGTTGGGTTCGATGGTGATCACGGCCGGTCCGGCGCCCGCATCGGTCCGGGAACCTGTCGGGGAGGTGACAGCGCGAGAGACGCAGCAGTTCATCTTCGTGCCCTGGCGCTGCTGGCGCTCGGAATAGAACACGTCGCGGTGGTCGATGGCACCGGAGAGCTCGGTGATGCGGACCTCGCAGAGCCCGCATTCTCCCTTGCGGCAGTCGAACATCATCTCCGCGCCCGCGTCCTCGAGGGCCTCGAGCATGGAGCGGCCCTGCGGGACCGTGACCTCCAGGTTGAGCTTGGGAACCCTGACGATGAATTCCTCGGGGTCGTACCAGCCGCTGTTGCCGAAGGTCTCGTAACGAAGGTTGGGCAAATCCAGCTCGCGCTCCACCCAGGTGCGGCGCACCGCGTCCATCAGCCGGATGGGCCCGCACATGTACAGTTCGGTGTCCGCATCGGCGCGGCCCACCAGCGCGGGGACGCTCAGCGAGGAGCCCTCGTCATCGACGTGCACCTCGAGCCGCTCGCCGTGCAGGTCGGACAGCTCCGCCAGGTACGCCATGGCGCCCCGGCTGCGTCCGACGTACACCAGCGTGTAGTCGGCCTTCAGCCGTTTGAGCACCGCTGCCATGTTGGCGATTGCGGTGATGCCGATGCCTCCGGCGAGCAGGATGTAGCGCCGGGCGCCGACGCGCAGCGGGAAGTTCTGCAGCGGCTGGGTGATTTCAAGTCGCTGCCCCGGAACGAGTGAGTGCATGAAGATCGAGCCTCCCCGCGAGAGCGGCGCCTTCATCACGCTGATCACCAGCCGGGTCCCGTCGTGGTTCGATTCCACCACCGAGTAGGAGCGTTTTGCCTGTTCCCCGTTGATTTCGACCATCAGGTCCACGTGTGATCCCGGTTCGGCCTTGAGCGGCAGGGAGGGTATGAGCACGATGCGTGCAATGCCGTCGGCGACCGGAACCACCTGTTCGACGGTGGCCGATTGCCAGGTTTCAATGTTGGTTGCTGCCATGGTCCTTGTCCGTATCCTTCGCTGTCCGTCTCCGCCTTAGGCGGAGGCGGCCAGGCGTCCCTCGGCGGCCAGCATCGCTTCGAGGATGCGGCGCACCCACATGCCGCCCGAATCGATGTTCAGGTTGTAGAACTCGTAGTCCGGGTTGGCGTCGATGGCTGCCTGCTGGGCCATGAGCATTTCCTCGTCCTCGCCAAAGACCCCGTGCACGCCGTCGCGCAGCTGGGTGGTGATCAGCTGGCTGTCCAGGCAGTAGTTGCGCATGAAGGCCCAGAAATAATGGGAGGACCTGTCGGTTTCCGGGGTAATGGTGTTCATGACGAAGCCGTTGACGCCCTGGCTGCGGTCGCCCTCCGGTGCACCGGTGCCGGCCTTGGCCACCCCCACGTCGATGCTGATGGTGGAGGGCGCCTCGAAGTTGATGATCTGCCAGCGGTCGACCTTGCCCTCGAAACCGGGGAACTTGTCGCGCATGTTCTTGAGCCAAAACGGCGGGGCGTCGATGTTGTGCATCCAGCGCGTGACGGTCACCTTGTTGCCCTCGCGCACGGTGACAAAGTCGGACTCGCTGAGTTCCTCCTGGCCGATCGTGGAGGAATGGACGAACTCCTCATGGGTCAGGTCCATGAGGTTGTCCAGCACCAGCTGGAAGTTGCAGGCCGCGTGGATGGTCAGCCCGTCTCCCGCCCACTCGTCGGACGTCATCTGGTGCATGTCCGGCACCAGATCCGGGTCGGCCAGCGTCGGGTCGCCCATCCAGATCCACACATAGCGGTAGCGCTCCACGACGGGGAACGAGGGGACGGTGGCGGACGGGTTGATGGTTTCCTGCGCCGGCATGGAGACGCAGCGGCCGGCCGAGTTGTAGATGATGCCGTGGTACGGGCACTGGATGGTGTCCTTTTCCATGGTCTTGCCCATGGACAGCGGTGCCAGCCGGTGCCAGCAGGCATCCGCCAGCGCGACGGCCCTGCCGTCCTCGGTGCGGTAGAGGGCCACGGGCCGGTTGGCAATGCGGCGGGACATCGGCTTGCGGGTGACCTCATGGTCCCAGCCGGCCACGTACCAGGCGTTCAGCGGGTGGGGCAGGACCTTGTTGGTGGTGGAGCTTGTCGTGGCGACGACGGTCATGGGGTTTTCCTTTCGATACGGCAGCAAAACTACCTATCGACATAGTTAGTGGTGTTGGTCATAGACTAACTGCGGATATAGTGATTTGCAACACCCGTGACCGCCGAAAGTTGCTATGAGTCTCCGTAACGCATTGTTCGCCCTGCTCGTTGTCGAGCCGATGACCGGATACGACCTGCACAAGCAGTTCGAGTCCTCGGTCGGCCACGTGTGGCACGCCCCCGACTCGCAGATCTATCCGGAGCTCAGGCGCATGGAGTCCGAGGGCCTGCTCGAAGGCGAGGAAATCCCCTGGGGCCCGCGTGGCAAGAAGCGCCAGTACCACGTGACCGAGGCGGGCAAGGCTGCATTCAGGAACTGGATGAACACCCCGCTGGAATACGCCCGCACCCGCGACCCCGCACACCTCAAGGCCGCCTATCTGGAATGGGCGGATCCGGATGCCGCCCGGGAGCAGTTGCGCGCCCACATCGAACACCACACGGGGCTTCTGGGCCAATGGCGCGAAAAGGTCAGGGAAATCGAGGATGGCTCCAGCGCCATGCTCAACCGGCGCCTGGCCAACACCCCGGAGGCCGACCGCGAAAAGACCAGCGCCTACAAGATCTACACCTACGAGGGGCTCATGTCCCAGGCGGAGGCAGAAATCGCCTGGGCCCGGCGCGGACTCAAGCTCATCGACCGGCTCAACGGCTGACCGCCAGCCCCATTCGCCCCGAGCCGGCCACCGCTGGGCCGCCCTTGTAAACTCCCGGAACCTGTAGCTCAATGGCATGGAAGGCACTCGAGCGTGCCATGGCAAGACGGAGGATGGGAACATGTTGCTCGATGGGGTCAACCACATCGCGATCATCTCAAACGATGTCGGAAAACTGGGCGAGTTCTACCGAAAGGTCTTCGACGCGCAGGTGGGACCGACCCGCAACCACGGCCCGGGCGAGACCATGACAAACATCAGGATCGGGCCGGGCACGGAACTCAATGTCTTCGTGATCGACGGGAACGCCGAGGCGCGACGGCAGACCCCGATGTGGGGCCGCGGACGCATCGACCACCTCGGCCTTGCAGCCGCCTCCCGGCCGGCCTTCGAGACCATCCGCAACCGGCTCATCGCCTCCGGAGCGGGAGACGGGAGAATCAACGACTTCGGTTCCGTGCTCAGTATGTTCTTCCGGGACCCGGACGGACTCGAGGGCGAGGTGGTCATTCCCAAGGAATGACCGACCCTCCCCCTGGCCATGGACACCATCGTGCATCCGGGATATACCTATGGGGATAGGCAATGATGCCGACCTGCCCCACGGGGCACGAAAGGGGCACCACCGATGACAACGGATCATCCCGGCACCACCTCCGGGGACTTGCTGAAGGGATTCTCCCTGGAAATGACGGGCAAGGACATCCCCGCACTCCAAGCAGCAGCCCCGTCCCTGCCGCCCGGAACCCCCGTCAACGTCACTTTCCTGGGCAACGAGGATCTGTCGATGCGGGTGGCCGCGGCGGCAGCCGTCAAAGAAGCCGGACTGCATCCAGTGCCGCATATTTCGGCGCGCAGGCTGGCATCCACCGGCGAGCTCGACGGCTTCCTTGAGGCGCTGGTGCAGGTTGGGTCCGGAAGCCACGTCTTCGCTGTCGGCGGCGACCCGACCGAACCCATGGGCCCTTTCCCCGATTCGCTGTCGCTGATCACCTCCGGGCGGCTCGAGGCCTTCGGAGTGAACACGGTGTCGATTGCCGGCTATCCCGACGGCCATTCCGAAATCGAGGCCGACGCACTCTGGTCGGCCCTCGAGGCCAAGAACGCCGCCCTTCGGGAGAGGGGATTCGAGGGCGAAATCATCACCCAGTTCGGGTTCGACACCGTCCCGGTCCTGGACTGGCTAACCACGTTGCGTGAGCGCGGCATCACGTTGCCGGTGCGGATCGGGGTACCCGGTCCGGCTGGCATCAAGCGGCTGCTGGGCTATGCCCGACGGTTCGGAGTCGCTTCCTCCGCCGGGATCGCCAAGCGCTACGGATTTTCCCTGGGGAACCTGCTCGGGACCGCCGGGCCCGAGCGCTTCGTTGCCGACCTGGCCCGGGACTACGACCCGGCACGCCATGGGGAGATCAAGCTGCACTTCTACACCTTCGGCGGCATCAAGACCACCGCGGACTGGGTTGCGACGCACCGCTGAGACGGGGACCAGGAGCATGCAGAACCGACGGCGGCCTGCCGGGAAACCGTTCCCGGCAGGCCGCCGACGTCATGCTTGGTAGGAGCTACTTTGACGGCAGCAGCGCCGTGAGGTCCGGGATCTTTTCAATGAGTCCGCGGTCCAGCGAGATCTCGGCAATCTTCTCGATGGAGGCCTCGTTGACCTCGGTGTAGTACCTCGGCATCGTCAGCTTCTCGATGACATCCGGCTCCAGCGAGGTGTAGTCCGGCAGGACGGCCTTGGCCTTGTCGGGGTTCTCGTCGGCGAACTTCTGCGAGGCCTTCATGGCACGAGCAAACTTGGCCGCCGTTTCGGGATTTTCCTTGATGTATTCATCCGAAGTGAAGTAGACGGCGACGGTCAGGTCATCGACCGGTTCGGCATAGTTGGAGAAGATCGGAACATTGCCGTCTGCCTCGGAGATGGTCACGAACGGTTCGACGGCCGCCATTGCATCGACGTTGCCGGCAGCGAGCTGGGCCGCCATGTCGGGGAAGCCCATTTCCACGAAGTGGACCTGTTTGTAGTCCCCGCCGGCGAGCTTCACCGCCTCGCTGATGGTGGAGTCCGAGATGTTGTTCAGGGTGTTTACGGCGACCTTCTTGCCGACCAGGTCCTTGATGTCCTTGATGCCGCTGTCCGGCTTGGTCATCACCGAGGCGAAGTCCGCCTTGGTGTCGCCGGTGGAGCTACCCCCGGGTGCCACCATCTTCAGGGGCAGGCTCTTTGAGCGGGCCACGATCATGGAGGTGACGTTCGAGAACCCGAAGTCCATCTGCTTGCTCATGATGGCCGGGACGATGGCCGCCCCTCCCTGGGCCAGCGTCAGCTTGACGTCCAGGCCCTCCTTTTCGAAGAGCCCCTCCTTGACGCCCAAGTAGATCGGGGCGACGTCCACGATCGGGATCACGCCGACCTCGACCTTTTCCAGTCCCGTGGCGGCGCCGCTGCCGGATGCGCCTTCTGTGGACGATTCGGCCGGGCCGGTCGACGGCGATCCGCTCCCGCAGGCCGCCAAGCTCAGTGCCGCGAGCAGGGCCAACGCCCCTTTGATTCTCTTCATGCTGGTCTCCAGGATTCCCGGGGTCACCCCCGAAAGAAAAGTGATGTACGTCGCATACTACCTATTTCGATAGTGTTTTGGGGCATAACGACGGGACCAAATACTTGGGCGCGCAACTTCACGGCCTCCGGGGCTCCGCGGCAAGGCCGGGTGGGGTTTGATTTTCCGAAAAGTAACTATCGACTTAGTGAGTCCGTTGGCCTATGGTCGGGGTAGCGGCAGATACGCCGCTCCTTCGTGTTCCAGTGCGGGCCCGGCGAAAAGAGGGCACCGCTCCCCAAGGAAAGGAAGCCTTCTCGCATGTCATCCAAGAACCTCCAGGAAGTCCTGGATGCGGCTGGCAACACCGCCGAACTGCTGCGCAATTCCCAACTCGGGGCCTACGTCTATCCGGTGGTGGCCCCGGAATTCTCCAACTGGCGCAGCGAGCAGCGTGCCTGGCGGGAAACCGCAGTGCTCTACGACCAGACCCACCACATGGACAACCTCTTCATCAAGGGTCCCGACGCCCTGAAGCTGATCTCCGACACCGCCATCAACAGCGTGGCGGTCTTCCCGGTGAACCGCGCCAAGCAGTATGTCCCCACCACACCGGCCGGCCACGTCATCGGCGACGGCATCCTCTTCCACGAGGAACAGGACGAATACGTGTACGTGGGTCGGGCACCTGCCGCCAACTGGCTGCTCTTCCAGGCGGAAACAGGCGGGTACGACGTACAGATCGAAGTGGATCGCCGCTCCCCCTCCCGCCCCATGGGCAAGCCGGTGCAGCGCAAATACTGGCGCTTCCAGATCCAGGGGCCACAGGCCTGGAACATCATCGAGAAGCTCAATGGCGAACCGCTGGAACAGCAGCGCTTCTTCTCCATGGACACCATGACCATCGCCGGCCAGAAGGTGCGCACCCTGCGCCACGGCATGGCAGGGGCACCGGGTCTGGAAATCTGGGGACCGTACGAATCCTACGACACGATCCGCGCGGCAGTGCTGGACGCGGGGGCGGAATTCGGCATGGTGCCGGTCGGTGCGCGGGCCTATCCCTCCAACACCCTGGAATCCGGGTGGATCCCCTCGCCGCTGCCGGGGATCTACACCGGTGAGGAGCTGCGCGCCTACCGCGAATGGCTGGGTGCCGACAGCTACGAGGCCACCAACGCCGTGGCCGGAAGCTTCGATTCCACTGACATCGAGGACTACTATCACACGCCCTGGGAACTGGGCTACGGATCCTTCGTGAAATTCGACCACGACTTCATCGGCCGCGAGGCCCTGGAGAAGATCGACCCGGTCAGCCAGCGCAAGAAGGTCACCCTCGCCTGGAACGCCGAAGACCTGGGCACGATCCTTTCCTCCGTCTTGGACCCCGACGAGGTCCCCTACAAGTACTTCGATCTGCCGCTGGCAAACTACGGTTCCTCCAACTACGACCGCGTCATCGATGCCGACGGCAAGACCGTGGGCCTGTCCATGTTCACCGGCTACAGCTCCAACGAGCGCCGGGGGCTGTCCCTGGCCATTGTTGATCCGGATGTCCCCGAGGGCACCGAGCTGCGTGTGGTGTGGGGCGAGCCGGACGGAGGGACGAAGAAGACCACCGTGGAGCCGCACCGCCAGTTCGAGGCCCGCGTGGTGGTCAGCCCCGTGCCGTACTCGACCGTGGCCCGGGCCGAATACCAGGGCGGGTGGCGCACCTCCTACGGGAAGTAGCCCCCGATAGCGACGAGCAGGGCCGCCGTCTCCCGAGGGGAGATGGCGGCCCTGCTCGTCGCAGGATAGGACCGGAGTCGATTAGGCAGGGAATTCATCGACAACCCTTAGGGTTTCTGCTTTGCCAGCGGAACCGCTGCCGTCCCGACCCTCTGTTGTTCGGTGCCGCTATTCGCCGTCGAAGCTGTGGGCCAACACCCAGGAGGCGAACTTGGCGATCTTGGCATCAATGACCAAGGGCTTGTTCCGTGGGCCGGCCAACCAGTCGTTGACCGGCGCCAAGTCCTCCACGCTTCGCACCGTGATCCCCTCGCAGCCGAATCCCCGG
Organism: Arthrobacter sp. C2; assembly: GCA_024207135.1. Lineage (GTDB taxonomy): Bacteria > Actinomycetota > Actinomycetes > Actinomycetales > Micrococcaceae > Paeniglutamicibacter. The sequence continues at coordinate 2,832,959 of CP042428.1, forward strand.
GCAATGGCAGCGATGTCGGTTTCGGGGAACTTCACGATGTCCAGGTCCGTCGTCTCATGCTCGAAGTGGTGGACTTCGGCCCCGTAGGCGCTGTCGTTGTAGACGACCACGACCATCCCCAGTCCGAGGCGCACGGCGGTATCGAGTTCGACCAGGCTCATCATGAACCCGCCATCTCCGACACCGACAACCGGCATGCGGTCCTGCAACGCCACGCCTGCTCCGATTCCGCTGGCCAAGGACAGGCCGATGGATTGGAAGGCCAGCGGGACGCAGTAGCCCAAGTGGTCGGGCACCTTGAACAGCATGGCCGGGTAGGCGTTGAAATTTCCCCCGTCGGGCACCACGACCCGCTCCATTGGGAGCATCTGATCCAACGCATTGGTCAGCGCCCGGGGGTCGATTTTTCCCTCGCCGCCGCGATCTTCAAACGACTGTTCGCTCCAATGCCGGCTCTCGGTCAGTCGCTTGGCCACCTCGTCATTGCGGTACCCGCCGGTACGCGGCGCCTCACGCAGTTTCTCGAGGGTGGCAGCCGCTACCTGTGCGCTATCGCCGATGACGCCCAGATCCGTTCGGTGGTGGAAGCCAATCGCCTCAGGGGTGTCGTCCACATGCACAATTTTCGCACCGCGCAGCAGGGAGCCTGAGCGAGTCGTCCACCGGTTAAGGGCAGCCCCGAATGACACTACAAGGTCCGCGTCCTTGATTAATTCGGTGGCCCCTTCGGTTGCAAACCCGCCCATCACATCCATGTGCCAAGGGTCCTCGACAAACAGCCCGCGGCCGGCGGCGGAGGTCGTCAGCAGGGCCGAGGAAGCCTCCGCCAGTTCACGGATCGGAGAAATGGCTCCCCAAGCCCCGCGCCCCCCGACAAACACCGGACGCTCGGCTGCTCGTAGAAGGCTCGCCAGCTTGGCGATGGCTTCCTCAGAGGCTGCTGGCACGGTGTGCTCGACCAAGGCTGGAATCATGTCTTCGTCGAAGTCGATGAGCTCCTTTTGCAGGTCAATGGGCATGGACAGCACGACTGTGCGACGGTGCAGGAGCGCGGTGGAGAATGCGCGTGCAGCATCCGCCACGGCGCTTGCTGCTGAATGTATGCGCTCGGCCACTGCACCCACGGATCGAACCGCGTCGTCCTGTTCGATCCAGAAGTTTGAGTTCTTTTGCGTCGGAGGTGTATCTCCGGAAATCACGACGATCGGTGTCCGGGCTTTGGCCGCTTCGCCAATTCCTGTCAGGGCGTTGGTCAGCCCGCATCCTTGGTGGACGGTGACAAGGGAGACCTTGCCCGTGGCGCGTGAGTATGCGTCCGCCATGCAAGTGGCACCCATCTCGTGCCGGGCCGCGGTGAATCCCACACCGAGTGCGACAAGTTCGTTGGTGACGTGGAAGTTTCCGCTTCCAACCACTCCAAAGATATGGGCCGCGCCGAGCCGGTGAAGGGTCCTGGCGATTGCTTGGGAGACGGTGGCTTGCTGTTGCATAGGTGGTTCCTAGTTCTTTGGAAGGAGCAGGTCGAGGTCCGGAGCCTTGTTTAGGGTTCCGTAGCGCACGGCGGCTGCACCAAGTTCGGCGGCAGCTTCTCGGCTGAAAACGGGAGTAAAACTAGGCAGGGTGATCTTCTTCAGCAGTTCGGGATCGGTCTTGGTATAGGTGCCAATAGCTGTTCGGACAGCTTCGGGGTTCTCCTGCGAGAATTCCATGGACTTGCTCATGGCCCGGGTAAATGCCGCGACAAGTTCCGGGTCCTGCTCAATGCGCTCGCCCGTCGTGAAATAGCCGCCGATATCAAGGTTTTCGTGGGCACCGGCGTACGGCCACAACACCGCTCGTCCGCCCTGTTCAAGGGCTGGGGTGAGGAATGGTTCAAGAATCAGGGTGGCGTCGACCTGCTTCGCTTCGAGCGCAGCAAAGGCGTCGGGAAAGGCTATTTCGACAAAGGTCAATTCCGATCCGACGCCTCCTTCTTTGTCAACTGTGGCACGGATCGTGGTGTCGCCGATATTTGCTAAGTTGTTGGAGGTCACGGTCTTTCCTGACAGATCCTTGGCCGTCTTGATCGGCGAATCTTCAAGCACGACTACCGCTGCAAAGTCTTTGCCCTGTTCTCCCGTGGTGGACGTACCATTTGCCACATAGCGCAGGTCAAGGCCCTTGTCGCGGGCCACCATGAGGGAAACCAAGTTCCCGAAAGCGAAGTCATAACTGCCCGCCACCACGCCCGGAACCGAGACTGCCCCGCCATTGGTGTTTTCGATGACCAGGTCGATCCCCTCATCGCTGAAGAATCCTTGTGCCTTGCCCACGTGTATCGGGGCGACATCGCCAATCGGGATTGCCCCGACCGACACCTTGGTGAGAGAACCGGTTTCGGCGGCACTCGTCGAAGTCCTGGCGTCCGCCGAATTCGATGCGCCAGACAGCGTCCCGGACCCGCAGGCCGTCAGGGCCAGCGACAACACGGCTGCCGTCACAAGGGCCCGTGAGCGGATGCTTTTGAAGGGTCGAATCGGTGATGCTTCCTTGCAGCGCGGCTTTTTCATTGAAACCTCTTCTTCGAGCGGTGGAGTATCGCAATGAATCAATCATTCGATAGTTTCACTAAGGCGTCTAATGAATATTTAGGCATTGATCCATGAATTTTATTCATGTACTTTAGTGGCCGCAGCCGGCTCCCCGACCGCCGCGAGGATCAAATCTATGATCCATCTCGTATCTGCCGCGGTGGCCCCCGAACGCCAGTAGAGCCGAACCATCAGGTCCTCCACGGGAAACGGAAGTGCGTCGAGCCGGATCGGCCACCGGCTCCGCCAGCCTTGCGCAATTGTTTCCGGGGCCATCGCGACCATGCCGCCCTGGCTGACTAGCCTCGGCAAAACCGCGAACGTCTGGACTGTAAAAATGGACGATGGAACGAGACCGGCCTTTTCGAGCCCGGCCATTGGAGCGGGGTGCCCAATACTCGGCCTCACCATGGCCAGTGCGTTGGTGGCAAACGCTTCTTTCGTCAGCGCTTCTTCCGCGTGCGCTGCCCGAAGAGCAACATACCTCTCTCGCTTGATTACATCGCTTTGCACCACTTCGCCCAAGTCCGTCGAGGCAATCGCTGCGTCGATTTGACCACGATCCAGCATCTCCGGGATTCGGGAAGCATCCATCGGCACGATCTCCAAACCTGCCCGAGGCGCTTCCCGCCGCAGCCCTTCCACAATGCGCGGCAGGAAGTCCATTTCGCCGATATCCGACAAACACAGCTTAAAAATTCGTGTGGACGACGCAGGGGCGAAGATCCTGCTTTGCGCTACTGATACGCCAAGTGAGGCGAGCGGCCCGCTGATCTCTCGATACAGCACCCTCGCCCGTTCCGTCGGAACGATGCCACGTCCCTGCCGCACAAACAGGTCATCGTTCAGCTCCCGCCTGAGGCGGCCCAAGGCATGGCTGACCGCAGGCTGGGTGAGGTTCAGTTCTCCGGCGGCAGCTGTCAGGCTGCCCTTGTCAAAAATGCTCCGGAACACAAGCAACAGATTCAAATCCATGTAATCACCGTTATCAGCGTGGGCCCTCGTCCACAGAAGACCATCTGCAAGGGCCGAGGTTGCAGGGATTTAATGAGCTGTCCAAGGGTGGACTTCAATTATTTCCTCGAAAAAGGGCGTTGTGTGCCCACCATCCCGGCTGCGGGGTGATGGGCACACAACGCCCTGTGGCTACTTCCGTTCCAGGCTACTTGGCGACCATGGTGATGGCTTCCTCGGGGCGGTGCCCCTGCTTGGCCTTCTGGATCTCCGCATAGACGTGGTGGCGCAGCTCGGTGAACCGCGGCAGCGACCGGGTCTCCAGCTGGTCCCGCTCGGCCGGCAGGTCGATCACGATGTCCTCCTGCACGATCGTCGGCGAGGAGGACAGGATGATCACCCGCTCCCCCAGGTAGATCGACTCGTCGATGTCGTGGGTGACAAACAGGACCGTCACCCCCAGCTTCTTCCAGACGCTGCGGATCAAATCCTCCAGGTCCGCACGGGTCTGTGCATCCACGGCCGCGAACGGCTCGTCCATCAAAAGCACCTCCGGCTGGTAGGCCACCGCCCGGGCGATCGCCACGCGCTGCTGCATGCCGCCGGAGAGCTGCCACGGGTAGGACTTGGGCACGTGGTCCAGGCCCACCGCCTCCAGCGCCTCCTGCACCAGGCGCTTGCGCTCTTCCTTGGGAACCCCGGCGTTCTTCAGCGGCAGCTCGACGTTCTCGGCCACGCGCAGCCACGGGAACAGGGAGCGGCCGTATTCCTGGAACACCACCGCCATCTTCTTCGGCGGGCCGGTGACCTTTTGCCCGTCCAGGAGCACCTCTCCGGAAGTGGAGTTCAGCAGCCCGGCGATGCACTTGAGCAGCGTCGTCTTGCCCGAGCCCGAGGGACCGACCAGGCAGACCAGCTCGCCGCGGCCCAAATCGAAGGTCAGGTTCCGCACCGCCTCGATGTCCCCGGCGTCGGTGTGGTAAACCTTCTTCAGTCCGCGGACCGAGAGCAGGGCCTGCCCCTCGGGCAGGGTGCGGCCGCCCTTGTGCGACGTGGGATTCTCAGACTGCATTTTCAACCTCTTTCAGGCCGTGGTACCAGCGCAGCACGCGCCGTTGGACCCATTGGAAAATAAAGGACAGGGCCACGCCGATGAGCCCCAGGACAACGATGCCGGACCACATTTCCGGGACCGCGAAGGACCGCTGGAACTGCACGATCGTGAACCCCAGGCCGGAGGACGAGGCGAACATCTCGGAGATGACCATCAGGATCAGCCCGATGGACAGCGCCTGGCGCACCCCGGCCATGATCGTCGGGGTTGCCGAGGGCAGGATCTGGTAGCGGATCCGGGAGAACCCGGTGATCCCGTAGGACCGCGAGGTCTCGTTCTGCACCGGGTCGATGGAGCGCACGCCCTCGATGGTGTTCAGCAGCACCGGCCAGATGCAGCCGGAGATGATCACCGCGACCTTCATCCCGTCATTGATGCCCACCAGCAGCATCAGCACCGGAACCAGCACCGGCGGCGGCAGCGCCCGGAAGAACTCGAACACCGGCTCGGTCACCGCCCGCAGCGTGCGGTTCAGGCCCACGGCCAGCCCCAGCACGATGCCCAGCACGATCGCGGCCAGCACCCCGATGACCAGGCGCATGATGCTGGGCAGCACGTCGGTGAGCATCCGCTCCCCGAACCAGGTCTCCACAAAGGTCGTCACCAGCTTGGCCGGGGTGGGCACGAAGAAGTTCGGCGCCCCGGAGGTCGCCAGCCACCACCAGGCCAGCAAGATCAGCGGCAACCCCAACAGGAAGCCGAAGGATTTCAGGATTTTCATGCCGTCGCCTCCCCGCGAACCGACGGGTGCCAGGACAGCACCCGTTTCTCAACCACCCGGGTGACCCCGTTGATCGCGACCCCCAGGAACCCGGTGGCCAGGATCAACGCATACATCCCGGAAATCGCGCCGCCGGACTGCGCCAGGGCGATCTCCTTGCCCAGCCCCGGGGAGCCGATCAGCAGCTCCGCGGTGATCGCCAGGATCAGCGCCACCGAGGCGGCCAGCCGGATGCCCGTCATCAGGTACGGCAGCATCGTGGGGAACACGACGTCCCGCACCCGCTGCGCGTAGGAGAACCCGTAGGAGCGGGCCGTCTGCATCGCCACGTTGTCCACGTCAGCCACCCCGTAGAGCACCTGGATCAGCACCTGCCAGAAGCAGGCGTAGACGATCAGCAGCAGCGAGGACTCGATCTTGATGCCAAAGAGCAGCACCGCCAGCGGGATCAGCGCCACCGACGGGATCGGGCGCAGGAACTCGATGGTCGAGTTGGTGAAGCGCCGCAGGAACGGCGACATCCCGATCACCAGGCCCAGCACCAGGGCCGCGGCCACGGCGATCGCCAGGCCGATCGCCCAGGCGAGCATGGTGTCGCCCACGGCGACCCAGAACGCCGTCAGCCCCAGGTCGGTGGCCAGGGCCGCGATGACCTCGGAGGCCGGAGGCAGGTACTTGGCCTGCACCACGCCCAGCGCCGGCATCAGCTCCCAGAACCCCAGGAACACCACGATGCCGATCAGGCCCAGCACCCACTTCGGCAGGCCCTTGGACGGCGCGCGGGAGGCCTTGGCCTTCACCGCGGCGCGCGTCGATGGTTCGGTCACTTGGGTCATGGCAACAGGGTCTCGAGGTCAACGGGCTTGGCGATGGCACCGAATTCCTGGGCCGCGTCGCCCAGCTTCTGTGCGGCCTCGGTGTTGATGTCCACGCGGTAGCGCGGCAGCACCAGCTTGGCGCGGGTTTCCTCATCGATCTTGGTGTAGGTGCCCACGATGTCGCGGACCTCCTGCGGGTTCTCGTTCGCGTATTCCAGCGACTTGTTCATCGCGCGCTGGAACTTGGCCGTCAGCTCGGGCTCGGCGGCGACCTTGTCCGAGGAGGCGAAGTAGCCGGCGATGTCCAGTTCCGGATCGAAGTCGGAGAAGTTGTTGCTCACGACCCGTGCGCCGTCACCCTTGGCCTGGACCAGGAAGGGATCGAGGATCCAGGCGGCATCCACGATGCCGTTTTCCAGGGCCGCCGGGGCATCGGGGAACGGAACCTCGACGAAGTCAACGGTGCTCGGGTCCCCGCCGTCGTCCTTGACGACCTGCGAAACGGTGATGTCCCCGATGTTGGAAAGGTTGTTCACCGAGACCTTCTTGCCCGCCAGGTCCTTGGGACTCTTGATCGGCGAGTCCTTCGGGACCACCACGGCGCCGAAGTCCCCGTCCTTGTTCCCGGAGGTGGTCACGCCGTTGGCGACGACCTTCATGCTCAGGCCCTTGTCGTTGGCGACCATGAGCGAGACGTAGTTGGAGAAGGCGAAGTCGTAGCTTCCGGACTGGATCCCCGGCACGATGGCCGAGCCGCCGGTGGCGGTCTGGATGTCCAGGTCCAGGCCCTCGGCCTCGAAGAAGCCCTTGGAGTCGCCGAGGAAGATCGGGGCGGTGTCCACGATCGGGATCACGCCGACGGTGATCTTTTCCAGTCCGGCGCCGCCGGATTCGGAGGCGGTGCCGGCGGCCTCGCCGCTGGGCGAGCCCGAGCCACATGCGCTCAATGCGAGAATCCCCAAGGCGGCCACTGCGAGTGTGAGTTTGTTTTTCATGGTCGTCATGAATCCTTAGCTTGTGTGTACCGGCGGAGTCGTCCCGCCGAAGTTCTTGCGCAAATCGGTTTTGCGGATCTTGCCGCTGGCGGTGCGCGGGAAATCGTCCGTGAGCACCACCGTGCGGGGGATCTTGTATTTGGCCAGGCGTCCTGCCAGGTGTTCCTTGATGTCGGACTCGGTGATGGCCGCGCCCTCCACCGGGACCACGATGGCCCTCGGCACCTCGCCCCACTTTTCGTCCGGGACACCGATGACGGCCACCGAGGCCACGCCGTCAAGTTCCATGATGGCCTGTTCCACCTCGGCCGGGTAGATGTTTTCCCCGCCCGAGATGATCATGTCCTTAAGCCGGTCTGAGATGTAAAGGAAACCCTCGTCATCCAGGTGCCCCATGTCCCCGGAGCGGAACCAGTGTCCGTCGATGAAGGCAGCCTCGCTGGCCTCCGGAAGCTGCCAGTATTCCTTGATCACGTTCGGGCCCGAGATCAGGATCTCGCCGGCTTGGCCGGCCGGCAGTTCGGCCCCCGAGGGATCAACGATCATCACGTCGGTGAAAAAGTGCGCCAGGCCGGCCGAACCGGCCTTGGAACGGGAGCGTTCGGCCTGCAGGGAGGTGGCCCCCGGGGCGGTTTCCGTCATCCCGTAGCCGCCCGAGAATCCCAGGCCCCGTTTTTCGTAGGCTTCGAGCACACGCATCGGGACCGCGGAGCCGCCACAGGTGAGCATGCGCAGCGAGGAAATGTCGGTGCCGGCCCATGCGGGGTGCTCGGCCAGCATCTGGTAGGTGGTGGGGACCCCGGAGAGCGAGGTGATCGAGTGGCGCTCGATCGCCGCGAGCACCGAGGAGGGCTCGAAACGGTCCTGCAGCACCAGGGTGCCGCCCTTGAGCAGCGTCGGCAACGCACCCATGCCCAGCGAGGCCACGTGGAACATCGGGGCGATCATCAGGGCCTTCGCGTCGCTGGTCACGTCGTAGTCGACCAGGACGTTCAGTGAATTCCAGGTCATGTTCCCGTGCGTCAGCACCGCGCCCTTGGGCCGGCCGGTGGTTCCGGAGGTGTACAGGATGATGGCTGGATCCTCGTGGTCCACGGCGATGTCCTGGTAGCCGGCCTCCGCCGCACCCAGTGCGCGCTCGTACGCCGAGTCCGCCCCGGGCTCGTCGTTGAGCACCAGGTGGTGCTCCACGGGGCTTTCGCCCATCGCGGCCTGCGCCAGGTCTTCCAATGACTCCGGGTTGATCAGCACGGTGCTGCCCGAGTCGTTCAGCGCGTAGTTCAGTTCACGCGGGGTCAGCCTGGTGTTGAGCGGCACGAAGATGGCACCGATGCCGCCACAGGCAAAGAGGGTCTCCAGGAAGGCGGAGTGGTTGTTGCCCAGGTACGCCACGCGGCTGCCCTTGGCCACACCCAAGGCCCGAAACGCGTTGGCCAGCTTGTCGATGCGAGTCGCCAGCTGTGCGTAGCTCAGGGATTTTTCCCCCTCGATGACGGCCGCGTGGTCCTGCGACTTGACGCGGCGCTTGTGGATCCAGCCGCCGAGACCTTGGTTGAGCATGGGTGCCTTTCCCGTGTGCCGGCCGGAGGGCCGGCACACCTTCTTAGAACGTTGTTGTCGGTACTACTTGACCGTCATGGCCGCGACGTCGGGTGCCTTGGAAAGGAACTTCAGCTTGGCGGCCAGCTCGGCCAGCTTGGCGAGCTGGTCGCTGGGCACCTCGCCGTCCCAGGTTTCCATCTTCAGGTTCTCGGCCACCTTGGCGTCCATCTTCATGAACTCGGGCAGCATGGCCTTGGCCCCGGCCTGGTCGGCTTCTGCAGCGGCGAGGGTTTCGGTCATGGCTGCCTTGAAGTCGGAGACGACTTCTGGCTTCTCCTGGGCGAACTTGCCGCTGGTGAAGCTGACCATGGTTGGCAGGCCGGGGATGGCCTTCTGGTTCGGGTAGCCGAGCAGTGCGTTGTCCGGGTTCGCCAGCGCCTTGGACAGGAACGGCTCCGGGAGCCAGACGGCGTCCATGTTCCCGCGGTCGAGCTGGGCTTCCATGTCCGGGAACGGCATCTCGGAGAACTTCAGGGCCCCCGAGTCCCCGCCATCGATCGCGGCGGATTCCATGATGGTCAGGTCGCCCTGCGTCTTCAGCGCGTTCACCGAGGTGGTCTTGCCGGCCAGGCCGGCAAAGTCCTTGATGCCCGAATCGGCACGCACGACCACGCCGTTGATGTCGTCCCCTTCGGCCTTGGAATCGGAGTAGCCCGAGACGATTTTCATGTCCAGGCCCTTGTCGACCGCGGTCAGCACCGAGAGCGGGTTGCCGACGGCGAAGTTCAGGTCGCCGGTGGAGACGGCCGGAAGCATGGCTGCACCGGCGGAGCTGGTGGTGAACTCGACGTCGAGTCCGTGCTTTTCGAAGATGCCCTTGTCGATTCCGTATTTCACGGCAACTGACGGTGCGATCGGCAGGACGCCGACGACAACCTTGGTCAATCCGTCGGAGCCGGCGGCGGCGGTACCGGTATCCGAGGCGGCAGAGCCGGAGGGCGATCCCTGGCCGCAACCGGTCAGTGCGAGAGCCGCAATCGATGCCCCGGCGAGGATGGTGGACAAACGCTTCTTCATGGATGCTCCTTGGTGAAAAATGATGGGCCAGGCACCTACGCCCCAACCGCGAGATTCTGTGACCCCTGCCACATAGGACAATCTAAGCACAATCATTGAGAAAATCAATAGTTGTAACTTTTGTGCGCCTGGGATGGCTGAATGTGACGCCACATTCGGGCCAGCGACCTTGCGCCACTACGGCAAAGGCCGGGAGCGCCCCCAGCGGGCTCCCGGCCTTTTGCTGGATACTAGGCGTAGAAACGGTAAATGCCGCGCGACACCACTGCGGGCTTCGGTGCGCCCTCCACCTCGACGACCTGGTCGACGGCGATCTGGTAGCCGCCCTTGACCTCTTCGACCTCGGCGATCTGCGCTTTCATGCGAATCTGCGCGCCCACCGGCACCGGCGAGGGGAAGCGGACCTTGTCCAGCCCGTAGTTCACGCGGGTGGAGACGCCGGTGACGTCGAAAAGCTCGGACCAGAAGGCGATCTGCAGGCTCAGCGAGAGGTAGCCGTGGGCAATCGGACCGCCGAAGGGGCCATCCTTGGCCTTTTCCGGGTCGGTGTGGATCCACTGGTGGTCGTCGGTCGCGTCGGCAAACGTGTTCACCTGGTCCTGGGTGACGGTGCGGAAATCGCTGTACCCGAGGTCGGTGCCGGCCGCGGTTGCGAGCTGCTCGTAGGAAAGAACTGTCTGGCCCATGATGGGTACTCCCTTTAACTAAGTGGTTGGTCTTGAGATGTGCAAAAAACAAACTTGTGGTGCCGGGGCAATCTAGCGAAAGGCCCCGATCCCGGTGATGGCCCTGCCGAGGATCAACGCATTGATCTCGTCGGTGCCCTCGTAGGAATAGATCGCCTCGGCGTCGGCGTGGAAGCGGGCGACATCGTAGTCGAGCACGATGCCGTTGCCCCCGCAGACCTCCCGTGCCAGGGCGGCGGTCTCGCGCAGCATGCGCGCGGTGAACATCTTGGCCATGGCCGAGTTCTCGTCCTTGTAGATGCCCTCGTCCTGTGCCTGGGTCAGGCTGGTGACCATGGCCAGTGAGGCGGTCACATTGGTGAGCATCGTGGCGAGCTTTTCCTGGATCAGCTGGAAGGACGCCAGCGGCTTGCCGAACTGGTGGCGTTCGGTGACGTATTTCAGCGCCGCCTCGTAGGCGCCGGCCGCCGCTCCGGCGGCGATCCAGGCGACGTCCGAGCGCATGTTGCGCAGGCAGGCGGCGACGTCGGCGAACGAGTTGATGTTCGCCAGCCGCGCCGACTCCGGAACCCTGACGTCAACCAACTCGATGTCTGCGTTCTGCATGATCCGCAAGCTGGTCTTGCGCTCGATCTTGCTCAGCTTCATGCCCGGCGCGTCGGTGGGCACCAAGAAGCACTTGACCTTCGAATCGGCGGTGTCGCGGGCGAACACGGCCAGCACGTCGGCCTGGGCGGCGCCGCCGATCCAGCGCTTGGCCCCGTTGAGCACCCAGTGCCCGCCCTGTCCGTCGTCCGTGAACGTCGCGGTGGTTGCCAGTCCCCCGGCGATGTCCGATCCGTGGTCCGGTTCGGTGAGCGCGAAGACGCCCTTGAATTCGTAGGAGGCGATGCGCGGGTCCAGCTCGGCGACCTGCTCGGGACTGCCGCCCAGGTTCACCGTGGTGCGGAACAGCCCGGACTGGGCGTTGTAGAAGGTGACGACCGAGGCATCCACCCGGGCCAGCTCGAAGTTCCGGAAGCCGCCGAAGAGGCCGCGGACCGGCTCGCCGGCGGCCAGCACCTCGGCCGGCCGCATCAAGTCCAGGCCCACCAGCGGCTCGATGATCGATTCCGGGAACTCCCCGCGCTCCCAATGGTCGCTGAGCACCGGGCGCACATGCTCATCGAGCACGGCGCGCAGGCGCAGCAGCGCGGCGCGCTCGGCATCGGTCAGCAGCCGCGCGAAGCCGTACTGGTCGCTGGGATAGAAGTCGGTCATGGCCTGCGCAGTCCCAGCACCCGCACCGCGTTGTCCTTGAGGATCAGCGGGCGGACCTCGTCCTTCAGCGGCAATTCGGCAAAGGCGCCCAGCCACTTTTCCGGGGTGATCAACGGGTAGTCGGTGCCGAAAAGCACCTTGCGGGAGAGCACGTTGTTGCTCATCTTCACCAAGGACTCCGGGAAGTACTTCGGGCTCCAGCCCGAAAGGTCGATGAACACGTTCGCCTTGTGCGTGGCGATCGAGTTCGCCTCGTCCTGCCACGGCACCGAGGGGTGGGCCATGATCATCGTCAGCCCCGGGAAGTCCGCTGCCACGTCGTCGAGCAGCAGCGGGTTGGAGTAGCGCAGCTTGATGCCGCGCCCGCCCGGCAATCCGGCACCCATGCCGTTCTGGCCGGTGTGGAAGATGCACGGCAAGCCGATGTCCTCCAGCGCCGCCCACAGCGGGTGGAACTCCTCGCTTGAGGGGTCGAAGCCCTGCAGCGAGGGGTGGAACTTGAAGCCGCGCACCCCGAGTTCGTCCGCCTGGCGGCGGGCCTCGGTGATCGCGGCCGGGCCGGTGCGCGGGTCCACCGAGCCGAAGGGGATCAGCACGTCGTTGTTGCGCGCGGCCCCGGCCACCAGGTCGTCAATCGAGTTCGGCTCGTGGCCCAGCGCGGTGCGCGCATCGACGGTGAAGAGCACCGCGGCCATCTTCGCCTCGCGGTAGACCTGCGCGATCCGGTCCACCGACGGAGTGCGGTCCGCGGACTTGAAGTAGGCGGCCGAGGCCTCGAAGAGGTCCTCGGGCATGGCCTTGTGCCCGCAGTCGTCGACCTCGACGTGCACATGCATGTCGATCGCGGAGACCGCGTCGAGGTCGATGTTGGATTCGTAGCGAACGCTCATCGTAATGGTGGTGCTTTCTACTTGGCTGCCGGTTCGGGCTGCAACTCGGCCGGCAGCTCCGGGAACTTTTCGCCGACCGACTGCAGGTTGTCCGCAAACGGGAAGCGTTCGAGCAAGGTGGCGTAGTCCCAGCCGCCGTCGTTGAATTCCGAGGCAATGGCCTCCGGGTGGCTCCACAGCTGCAGGCGGTCCCCGCCGGCGCCGATGGCCTGGCCGGTGATGTTGCTTGCCTGCTCGGAGGCGAGGAAGGCGATGAGTCCTGCCACGTCGTCGGCGGTGCCGAAGCCCAGTTCCTTGCGGAAGAAGTCCGGCATGGCCTCGCCGCGCTCGTCGGCCTCGACGGCCTTGGCGAAGAACGGGACGGTCTTGGTCATGGCGGTGGCGGCCACCGGGATGACGGCGTTGACCGTGACGCCGGCACGCTTCATTTCCATGGCCCAGGTGCGCACCATGCCCACGATGCCGGCCTTGGCGGCGGCGTAGTTTGTCTGGCCGAAGTTGCCCCGCTGGCCGGTGGGCGAACCGATGGTGATGATGCGACCGGCGATGTTGTTTTCCTTGAAGTAGCCATAGGCCTCGCGGACGCAGGTGAAGGTGCCGCGCAGGTGCACGTTGATGACCAGGTCGAAGTCCTCGTCGGTCATCTTCAGGATCGACTTGTCGCGCAGCACGCCGGCGTTGGTGACCAGGATATCCAAGCGGCCAAAGTTCTCCACGGCGGAGGCAACCAGTGCCTGGGCGGTTTCGGAGGATCCGACGGGGGCCACGACCGCCACGGCCTTGCCGCCCGCCGCGGTGATCGAGGCAACCGCCTCGGCGGCCACGTCGGCATCGACGTCGTTGACGACCACTGCGGCACCCTGGCGGGCCAGTTCCTGTGCGTAGCTCAGGCCGAGTCCGCGGCCGCTGCCGGTAACGATTGCAACTTTTCCAGCCAGTGACATGTCTGCTCCTTCGAGGGTAGTTATTGCCCCCGCCGACCGTGTCGTGGGAACCTTGCTATATACATAACAACTTAAACTCTTGATAAAGTCAACGATTAAGTTTCTTATCAATCTCGAGGGGCAGCACCATGGCAACCAAGCCGGGCACCACCATGAACACCATTCACCGATTCCTGTCCAGCGAACTGGCGGGGGAAATCGAGTTCCTCACCGCCCGCACCCGCTCATTGGGATCGGCACGCGCCAACAAGCTCCTCGAGCCACTTGACCTCAAGGTCCGCTCCTACTCGGTGCTCTCGCTGGCCTGCAGCGGACAGGCACCCACGCAGCGGGAACTGGCCGAATTCCTCTCGCTGGATCCGAGCCAGATCGTGCCGCTGGTCGACCAGCTGGAAGGCCGGGGCCTGGTGGAGCGAACCGCCGACCCCAACGACCGCCGTTCCAAGGTCATCACCGGCACGAGGTCCGGCGAGCAGCTTTACTCCAAGGCGCGCAAAGCCACCGCCGAGGGCGAGGCCGTGGCCATGGCGAAGCTGAGCAAGGTGGAACAGGAGACCCTGCGCGACCTGCTGTCGCGGATCGCGTTTCGCGACTGATCGAGACGGGCGCCTGCCAAGCGGGCATTTTTCCGAATTTGCGTACTTTAGGCCCCATTACCGCCGCAAATGAGGCACCATGGGAATATGCCGAAAATTCGCGTCTCCGAAGCAGCCCGCTTTCTCGGGGTCAGCGACGACACCATTCGCCGCTGGACCGAGAACGGAAACCTCACTCCGCACAAGGACACCTCGGGCCGGCTGGCCGTCGACGGGCTCGAGCTGGCCCACCTCGCCCGGAACCAGGCCCACCTGCCCGATGACCCCTCGCAGATCGGTTCCTCCGCACGCAACCGATTCGTCGGACTGGTCACCGACATCACCATGGATACCGTCATGGCGCAGGTCGAGCTGCAATGCGGGCCGTTCCGCGTGGTCTCGCTGATGAGCAGCGAGGCCGCCCGAGAACTGGGCCTCAAGCCGGGGTCCATTGCCACCGCCGTGGTCAAGGCGACCACCGTCATCATCGAATCCCCGCAGGGAAAGACCGCGACATGAGTTTCCTGGGCAAAAGCATGGCCACACTCGTCACGGCCGGGGCACTCATCGCCTCGCTTGCCGGATGCGCCCAGGGCGCCGCAAGCGACGCCTCGCCCAACTCCCCCCGCACCGGGCCCACCGGAAGCATCACGGTATTTGCCGCGGCCTCCTTGAAATCCACGTTCACGCAGCTGGCCGACGACTTCGAGGCCAGCCATCCCGGCACCACCGTCCACCTGAGTTTCGCCGGATCCTCGGACCTAGTCACCCAGATCACCGCCGGCGCCCCGGCCGATGTCTTCGCCTCGGCCGACACCAAGAACATGTCCAAGCTGCAGGACGCCGGCCTGGTTGCCGGCACGCCCGTCGATTTCGCCACCAATACCCTTCAAATCGTGGTCCCCCCGTCCAACCCCGCCTCGATCGCTTCCCTTGGCGACCTGGCCAGACCCGGCCTCAAGCTGGTCATCTGCGCACCCCAAGTCCCGTGCGGGGCGGCGACCAAGGCCGTCGGGGAATCCGCCGGAGTGATGCTCGCCCCGGTCAGCGAGGAATCCTCCGTCACCGACGTACTGGGCAAGGTGACCAGCGGCGAGGCCGACGCGGGGCTGGTCTACGTCACCGATGTCTTGGCTGCCGGGGACAAGGTCAAGGGCATCGAGTTCCCCGAGTCTTCCGCTGCGGTGAACACCTACCCGATCGCCACCGTGGCCACCAGCAAGAACAAGGAACTCGCGGATGCCTTCATCGCCTCGGCCACCGGGCCCGAGGGCCGCAAGGTCCTGGCCGCCGCCGGCTTCGGAAACCCGCGGGGCTAGAGGGATGCGTCGACGAAGCGGCATCGGATACACCGCGGTTCCCCCGTGGATCTATGCACTCGCGGCCGTGGGCGCGCTCTTTGTCATGCTTCCACTGGTTGCCATGGCCGTGAAGATCAACTGGGCCCAGTTCATCCCGCTGATCACTTCCGAGTCCTCGCTGACCGCCCTGGGCCTGTCACTGCGCACCTCGGCGGCCAGCACGGCGCTGTGCATCTTGCTAGGCATTCCGCTGGCACTGGTGCTGGCCCGCGGCGATTTCCCGGGCCAGCGTGTGCTGCGCGCCTTCGTGCTGCTGCCCCTGGTGCTGCCGCCGGTGGTCGGCGGCATCGCGTTGCTTTACACCTTTGGTCGCCAGGGCCTGTTGGGCCGGTCCCTGGAGCTGGCCGGGATCCAGATCGCATTTTCCACCACTGCGGTCATTCTGGCCCAGACCTTCGTCGCCCTGCCATTCCTGGTGGTCAGCCTCGAGGGCGCGCTGCGCACCGCGGGCGGCAGGTACGAGGCAGTCGCGGCAACGCTGGGGGCGCGTCCCACCACGGTGCTGCGACGCGTGACCCTGCCGCTGGTGCTTCCCGGACTGGCCTCCGGAGCGGTGCTCTCCTTTGCCCGCAGCCTCGGGGAATTCGGGGCGACCCTGACGTTCGCCGGCTCCCTGCAGGGCGTCACCCGGACCCTGCCGCTGGAGATCTACCTGCAGCGCGAGACCGACGCGGATGCCGCGGTGGCACTGTCCCTGGTGCTGGTTGCCGTCGCCGTCATCGTCGTGGCCCTGTCCTACCGTTCGCCGCGCGGGCGACAGGCCATGGCGGGGGCGAGCTAGGTGGGGCTCCGGTTCGAGGCCACGCTGAAATCCCGGAACTTCGAGGTTGCCCTGGAGCTGGCCCCGGGTGAGACCCTGGCGGTGCTGGGCCCCAACGGGGCGGGCAAATCCACGTTGCTGTCCATCATTGCCGGGCTGCTGCGCCCGGACTCGGGCAGCGCGACGATCGGCGAGCGCACCCTCTTTGACCTCGCTTCCACCCGGTCCACCTGGGTGGCGCCGCACGACCGGGGCACCGCGCTGCTGGCGCAGGAGCCCCTGCTCTTTCCGCACCTGAGTGTGCTGGAGAACGTGGCCTTCGGCCCGCGCAGCACCGGCACCCCCGTGGCCGAGGCCAGAAGCGTGGCGCGCCAATGGCTCGCCTCCACCGACACCGGGGCGCTGGAATCCCGTCGCCCCGGCGAGCTGTCCGGGGGCCAGGCGCAGCGGGTCGCCGTGGCCCGGGCGCTGGCTGCCGGTCCGGACCTGTTGCTGCTCGATGAGCCCATGGCCGCGCTGGACATCCATGCCGCGCCCCTGATGCGCCGGCTGCTGAAGCACGTGCTGGCCGGCCGCAGCGCCATCATCATCACCCACGACGTGCTCGATGCCCTGATGCTCGCCGAAAGGGTCATCGTCATGGAGGATGGGCGCATCACCGAGGCCGGGGCCACCCGTGAAGTGCTCAACAGGCCGCGTTCCCGCTTTGCCGCCGGACTCTCCGGGCTGAACCTGCTCACCGGCACGGCCCGCACCGAGGGGATCGACACCCGCTACGGACTGGTCTCCGGAACCCCCGAGGGGACGGTGTCGCCGGGCGTCCCGGCGGCGGCGGCCTTCCACCCCTCGGCGGTCTCGGTGTACCTGGATCCGCCGCACGGCAGCCCGCGGAACATGCTTCGCGCCACCATCACCGATCTGGAACCCCACGGGGATGCGATCCGGGTGCGGGCCGGCGACCTGGCCGCGGACATCACCCCGGCGGCACTGGCCGACCTCGGGCTGGCGCCCGGAATGCGGGCCTTCTTCGTGCTCAAGGCCACCGCCGTCACGATCTATTCCACCTGAAACCGGACGCTGCCCCGTCCCGCGCCGTTACGATTGCCAATGTGACACGCAGCCCGCAGGAACCCGTAGGCATGGACTTCCTTGTTAAGGAAAATCAGCCCGAGCCGTGAGGCGAGCGGGCTGATCATGATGCAACGAGCCTAGCAGAATTCCATCGAATATCAGTGGCAAGCCGTTCAAATCTGGAGCACTCGCTCATGTCCGCAAAGCCACCCAGGATTCTTTGACGCCGCTCTGGAGCAGGGCGGCACCGTAGAGTCATTCCCGCCTACGTTCAGCATCTCCATGAATCACCAGAAAATACATTCTCATTCAATGAGATGCGGCATGTGCTTTGTGTGCCGGCGCCCACAGACTGTTTGCAGACGGATCACATTCATTCGGCTTCCCCAGGTTTCCCGCGCGACGACGCACGGCCGCCGGCAGGGGGAACCGCCACCGACGCACCAAAGGACTCAATCGCCCCATGGCCACAGAGCGCACCATCCTCAAGACCCAGGTCGGCATCGTCGGCGGTGGCCCCGCCGGCCTGATGCTCTCGCACCTATTAGCCAAGACCGGCATCGAGAACCTCGTCGTGGAATCCCGCGACCACGAGACCATCCGCAACACCCACCGCGCCGGCATCCTCGAGGCGGGCTCGGTCAAGATGCTCACCGACACCGGGGTCGAGGGCCGGGTGCTCACGCACGGGGACGAGCACGCGGGGATCGACCTTCGCTTCAACGGCGAATCCCACCCGCTGGATTTCACCGACCTGGTCGACGCCACCGTCACGCTGTACGCGCAGAACGAGGTCTTCGTCGACCTCGCCGCGGCCCGGGCGCGCGACGGCGGGGACGTGCGCTACTCCGCCGAGGTCACCGCGGTCTTCGACCTGGAAACCGAGACCCCGAAGTTCCACTTCACCGATGCCGAGGGCAACGCCTTCGAGGTGCACTGCGACATCCTGGTCGGCGCCGACGGCTCGCGCAGCTTCTGCCGCCGCGCAGTCCCCGGAACCCAGGATTTCAAGATCGAGTACCCCTTCGCCTGGTTCGGCATCCTCACCGAGGCCCCCAAGTCCGCACCCGAGCTCATCTACGCCAACTCCCCGCACGGCTTCGCGCTGATCTCCCAGCGAAGCGAAACCGTCCAGCGCATGTACTTCCAGTGCGACCCCAACGAGGACGTAAACACCTGGAGCGAGGACCGCATCTGGTCCGAGCTGCAGCGCCGCGTCGACGGGCCGGACGGGTTCACGCTGAAGACCGGAAACATCTTCGACAAGACGGTGCTGAAGTTCCGCTCCTTCGTGCGCGAACCGCTTTCCCACGGCCGGATGTTCCTGATCGGGGACGCCGGGCACACCGTCCCGCCCACCGGCGCCAAAGGCCTGAACCTGGCCTTCGCAGACGTCAAGGTGCTCTTCGAGGCGCTGGATTCCTTCTACGCCACCCGGAACGACACGCTGCTGCACGGCTATTCCGACCTGGCGCTGAAGCGTGTGTGGAAGGCGCAGAACTTCTCCTACTGGATGACCTCGATGCTGCACACCCCGGTGGACGCGGACCCGTTCATGGCCAAGCGCGCCCTGGGCGAGCTCGACACCGTGACCTCCTCGCGCTACGGGCAGCAATACCTGGCCGAGTCCTACACCGGCTGGCCGCACTCCTAGCCTTCCTCCCTCCATCCATTTCCCGCATTTCCCCCCCACCGAAAGGAGCACGCAGTGAGCACCGAAGCCACCTCGACCGAGTCCTTCACCGATTCGCACGTGCTGGATCCCGCAGCCACGACGCTCTCGCAGGACGCCATCTCCGCCGAGATCACCGACATCCACGCCGCCTACCGCCAGTCCGTTGTTGACGGGGCGAAGGCCGAGACGCAGCCGCGCATCGACTTCGCGCCCTACCGCTCCTCGCTGCTGCGACACCCCACCAAGAACTTGCACCACGCGGACCCCGAGACCATCGAGCTGCACTCCCCCGCCTTCGGCGAGCGCGACGTGCACGCCCTGGAGGCCGACCTGACCATCCAGCACAACGGCGAGCCCATCGGCGAGCGCATCGTGGTGGCCGGCCGCGTGCTCGACGGCGACGGCCGCCCGGTCGCCGGCCAGCTCGTGGAAATCTGGCAGGCCAACGCCGCCGGACGCTACATCCACAAGCGCGACCAGCACCCCGCCCCGATCGACCCGAACTTCACCGGCGTGGGCCGCGCGATCACCGGCCCCAACGGCGAGTACTCCTTCACCACCATCAAGCCGGCTCCCTACCCGTGGAAGAACCACCACAACGCCTGGCGCCCGGCGCACATCCACTTCTCGCTCTTCGGCACCGACTTCACCCAGCGGATGATCACCCAGATGTACTTCCCGGGCGACCCGCTGTTCAGCCTCGACCCGATCTACCAGGCCATCACCGACGCGGATGCGCGGGCTCGCCTGGTCGCCACCTACGACCACTCGATCACGTCCCACGAATGGGCCACCGGCTACAACTGGGACATCGTACTCACCGGCAGCAACCGGACCTGGATGGAAGACGAAGAGGGAGATCACTAACATGACGCAGGCATCCAACACCCAGGCACCCGCGCTGAAGCTCGCCCCCACCCCAGGCCAGACCATCGGCCCGTTCTACGGCTACGCGCTGCCCTTCGACAAGGACAACGAGCTGGTCAACCAGGCCCGCCCCGGCGCGGTGCGCCTGCACGGCGTGGTCACCGACGGTGCCGGCACCCCCATCCCCGACGCGCTGCTGGAAATCTGGCAGGCCGACGAGGCCGGCAACATCGTGGCCAGGGACGGCTCGCTGGTGCGCGACGGCTACACCTTCACCGGCTGGGGCCGCACCGCGGTGGACAACGTCGGGCACTACACCTTCACGACCCTGAACCCCGGGGCCACCGAGGAGGGCAAGGCACCGTTCATCATGCTCACGGTCTTCGCCCGCGGCCTGCTCAACCGCCTGTTCACCCGCATCTACCTGCCGGAGGACACCGCGGCGCTGGCCAACGACCCGCTGCTGGCCTCGCTGGACGAGGCCGGGCGCAAGACGCTGGTCGCCACCCGCGAGGCCGACGGTTCGCTGCGCTTCGACATCTCGCTGCAGGGCGAGGGCGAAACCGTGTTCCTGTCCTACCCGCGCGAGTCGTAACACGCGCACACCTTTTGGCCCCCGCCTGCCGCAGAACTCGCCGTTCCGTCCCCGAACCGGGATGATGGAAAGTGCGTCTTCCGGCACCGCGGGGGCTTTGGGGTTCACCCCCCAGGGGTTCCCGGGCATTCCCGGAACCGCAGAAGCCACCCGGTCCCACCCCCTCCCAAGGAGATGCACCAGCGAATGTACCCGGTCGATTACGGATTGCTGACCCCCGCCTGGGCGGCAACACCAGTTGCCGAAGCCGCCTCGGATGCCGCCTTCGCCCAGGGCATGCTCGACATTGAAGCCGCCTGGGCCAGGGTCCAGGCCGAGGCCGGGCTCTGCAGCCAGGCGGACGCCGATGCCGTCACCGCCATCGCCAAGGTCGAGCTCTACGACCTGGGCGCGCTGGCCCAGCGCGGGCCCGATGGAGCCAACGCGTTGATCCCGCTGCTGGGCATGATGCGCGAACAGCTCGCCCAGGCAGGCGCCCCGTCCACCGCGGCGCTGGCCCTGCACCGCGGCGCCACCAGCCAGGACATCATCGACAGCGCCCTGATGCTCCTCGCGTCCCGCTCCATCGCGGCCATGCGAACCGACCTGCTCGCCGCCGCCGCGGCGCTTTCGGAGCTCGCACTGAAGCACGCCGCCACCCTCTGCGCGGCCCGCTCACTGACCCAGCACGCCCTTCCCACCGTCTTCGGGCTGCGCGCCGCCAACTGGCTCGCCGCCCTCACCGCGGCCGGCCGCCAACTCGACGCCGCCGCGGCGTCGCTGCCACTGCAGTGGGGCGGAGCGGTGGGCACGCTGGCCTCGCTGCACCAGCGCCTGGGCGCGGCCCTGCCCTACAAGTCCGACCACCAGCTCTCGGCCCGCGCCGCCGAGCTCGCCGCGAACCTCGCCGCCGAGCTCGGACTGGCCGCACCCGCGGCCCCGTGGCACACCGTGCGCCAGCCGGTCCTGTCGCTGGGCTCCGCGCTGGCCTCCGTGGCCGCGGCAACCGGCACCTTCGGCGCCGACGTGCTCACCGCCTCCCGCCCCGAAATCGGCGAGCTGTCCGAACCCCGCGAGGCCGGCAAGGGCGGATCCTCGGCCATGCCGCAAAAGCAGAACCCCGTGCACTCGGTGCTGCTGCGCAATGCCGCGCTGGCCGCCCCCGCGCACCTGGCTACGCTGTACACCGCGGCCGGCACGGCCGTGGACGAGCGCCCCGACGGCGGCTGGCACACCGAGTGGTCCGCCCTGCGCGAGCTGCTGAGGCTGGCCGGCGGCGCCGCGCACCACGCTTCGGTCCTGGCCGCGGGCCTGGAGGTGCACCCCGGGGCCATGTCCCGGAACATGGCCCTGTCCGGGGACCTTCTGGTCTCCGAACGCATCTCCACCGTCGCCGCACCCCTGGTGGCAGGCGGCAAGGCGGCCGTGCAGGAGCTGGTCCTAGAATCCCTGCGCACCGGCACCCCGCTGCGCACCCTGTTGCAGGGCGTTCTGCCCTCGGACATGGACAATCAGCTGTTCCTGGACGATCTGCTGGACCCGGCCGGCTATCTGGGTTCGGCCGCCGACTTCATCACCCGCATCCGCGAAGAGTACACGAATTGGAAGGACTCATGAGCATTCCCGCACTGACCCCGTCCCTGCTGCACCAAGCAGCCGACCTCCCCACCCTGGTGCTGGGCCCCTCGCTGGGCACCGGCTCGCTGGCCCTCTGGGGCCCGGCGGTCCCGTACCTCAGGGAGCGCTTCCAGCTCGTGGCCTGGGACTTGCCCGGCCACGGCGAATCCGCGCCCTCCACCGGGGACTTCTCGATGGCCGAGCTGGCCTCCGGCGTGATCAAGATGCTCGAGGCGCTGGAAACCGACGGCGTGATTGTCCCCGGGACCCCGCTGTTCTACACGGGCGTTTCCGTGGGCGGGGCCATCGCGCTGCAGCTGGCCAACGACTTCCCCGGCACCTTTGCCGGGCTGTCTGTCATCTGCTCCGCTGCGAAGATCGGCACCCCGGAGGGCTGGAGGGAACGCGCCGAACTCGTGGCCAAGGCCGGCACACCGGTGGTCGTCACCGGATCGGCCGAGCGCTGGTTCGCCCCGGGCTTCATCGAGGCCAACCCTGTCATCTCCACCGACCTCTTGCACAACCTCCAGGACGCGGACCGCTTCGCCTACGCCCACGTCTGCCGCGCTCTGGCCGGCTTCGACCTGCGCGAGGCACTGCCGGGCATGAAGGATCCGATCCTGGCCATCGCCGGCGCCCACGACGTGGTCTGCCCGCCGGCCGACGCGCAGTTCATCGCCGAGCACGCCCCGAACGCCCGGGCGGCCACCATCGACACCGTCGCGCACCTGGCCCCGGCCGAGAACCCGGAGGCGACCTCCGCACTTCTCGTGGAGTTCTTTGCTTCCGCCACCGCGGAGAAGACCGCATGAGCGCCGCCGAGCGCCTCCCCGGCGACAGCTACGACGCCGGTCTGGAGGTCCGCAAGCAGGTCCTGGGCACCGAGCACGTCGCCCGCGCCACCGCGAACTCGACCAACTTCACCGACGAGTTCCAGGAAATGATCACCCGCTACGCCTGGGGCACCATCTGGACCCGCGACGGGCTGCCGCGCACCACGCGCAGTGCCATCACGCTGACCGCACTGATCGCCGGCGGCTACTGGGAAGAGCTGGAAATGCACGTGCATGCGGCCCTGCGCAACGGCATGACCGCCGACGAAATCAAGGAAGTCTTCCTGCAGTCGGCCATCTACTGCTCGGTGCCCGCGGCCAACACCGCGTTCAAGATCGGCAAGGCAGTGCTGGCCGAATACGAAGCGCAGGACGCCAAGTAGGTACCTGATTCAAGGCAAGGCCCCGGGCCCCGACGATTCGGTTGAATTGTCCGGGGCCCGGCGTGTTTTCAGGCCGCGCCCGGGTCCTTGTCCGGGCGGGACGGACGCGTGGACGGCGTCTGGACGATCCCATCGGCGTGCTCACCGATCCAGGTGACCAGGGGAAGCAGCCGCTGGACCAATTCCTGGCCTAGGGCCGTGAGGCTGTAGTCGACGCGCGGCGGGATCACCGGCTGGGCGTCGCGATGGACGAATCCATCCCCTTCAAGGGTCTTCAGGGTCTGGGCCAGCATCTTCTCACTGATGCCCTCGGCGCGGCGGCGCAGCTCGCTCCAGCGTTGCGGGCCGCGCGCCAGCGCCACAAGAATGAGCACGCCCCATTTGCTGGTGACGTGGTCAAGGACCGTCCGGCTCGGACACCCCGCCTGCAAGACCATGACGGATGCGGGTAGTGCGGGTGGCTGGAGACTGGTGGTTGCCGACATGACACCAACTTACCTTAAAGTGCGTACTCTCTTTTGGGAAGCAATTTCTCGGGTGCATGGTTGTGATGGAAGACAGCCAATATTTCCCGAAAGGAAACGCCATGACCATCCTCATCACCGGGGCCACCGGCAAGCTCGGCCGCCTCGTCGTCGAAGCACTCCTGGAGCGAGGTTTGCATGCGGAACAGATCGTGGCAGGGGGCCGGAACCAGGCCAAGTTGGCAGAACTCGCCCGACTCGGCATCCAGGTCCGCTCCATGGATTATTCAGACCCGGCTTCGCTGCGCGAGGCATTTGCCGGCGTCGAGAAGGCTCTGCTGGTCTCGGGCAATGAGCCGGGACTGCGGGTTGCCCAGCACCTCGATGTCATCGAGGCGGCCAAGGATGCAGGCGTCCAACTTCTGGCCTACACCAGCATCCCGAATGCCGACACCACCACCATGGTCCTGGCCGCCGACCACCAGGAAACCGAGCGGGCCCTGCGCAATTCCGGTCTGCCCCATGCCCTGCTGCGCAACGGCTGGTACTTGGAGAACTACACCGCACAGCTGGGGGGATTCCTGCAGCACGGCTCGGTCTTCGGCAGCGCGGGCGAGGGCCGGCTCAACGGCGCGACCCGCGCCGACCTCGCACAGGCCGCCGCGGCCGTCCTGCTGGCTGACGACCAGGCGGGAATGGTCTACGAACTGGGCGGAGAAGAATCCTTCAGCCTCGAGGACCTGGCCCGCGAGGTCAGCGCGGCCACGGGCCAGGCGGTGACCTACCAGGACCTGCCGGAGGAGGACTTCTCCCACCTGCTCGTGGGTGCAGGCGTTCCCGGAGACTTTGCGAGGATCCTGGCCGACAGCGACCGCGGCATCGCCCGCGGCGAGCTGCTCGTCGAAGGCAATGCCCTGGCCACGCTGCTTGGCCGCCCCGCCACGACGCTGGGCGAAGCCGTCCGGGCCTCCGCCGGTGCATTGGCCACACAGCGGGCCTGACCGGACAGGGGCACCAGGAGGCGGGGCGACAGGTCTACCCGTCTCAAGTACGCTCCAAATATGCCAACCCCGTTGCCTTCCCGAAAGAAGCCCCGCCCACCCGGGCGGGGCATGACCCGGGAAGGAACATCACATGGCCCATTCGCCTCACCGCCGAAATCGGGGGTGCGCGCTGTGCAAGCCGCACCAGTGGCGCGGGCAGGGCAAAGCCCGCAAGTCACCTGGCGCGTCAACCGCACCATCGGACGCAAACGGCGCTGGGAACGCCGGACCATGGATGGCTGACGCCCCTTGTCCGATTCCGAACGGCCGGCACGGCCTCCTCCGGGGATGCCCTGCCGGCCGTTCGTCCGGGCGGATGGCACCCGGGAAGCCTATTCGGCAACGCGTGACCATGTACCCTCCCCGGAATTCGCATCCGCACACACCCACGCCGTTTCTTCGCCCCGAAGCGCCACCTCGTCGCTGAACCAATGGGTCTCATCCGGGTTCCACCCGGCGATCACGCTCGCCCGTTCCGCGCCGACTTCGATGGCTTCGCCGGCCAGCCCCAGATACGCAGCGACCGTCAGGTGCACGCCGTCGTAGCCGCGGGCCAGCTGCGAGAAATCGGGCATGACCCATGCCCCGACCCGCCCGGTGGTGCGGTACCAGTCGTGGCGCTTCTGCGCCGTGACCTCCATCGGATGGTCGTGGCACAGCTGCGCCCAGTCGGCGGCCTGCGTGATTTCGAAGATGCGCACCGCTTCCGGCACCTCCACCCGACGGGTCTTGGCCCGCTCCCACCCGAAACCGTCCTCCACGCACCACAGCCCAACCGGGGATCCGTCCTCGAATGTACCGGTGGAATGCAGCAGCTTTGCCGGCGGCATCGACCACCACTCACCTCCGTAGTTGGCCGCGGGGTCGGCCGGACGTTCGATTCCCGCGCGCCGCTCCTCTTGCTCCAACGCCTGATGCCAAGCGTCCAGCACCGTTGCCGCAGGTTCGCCGCTCGGTGCCCACCAATCCGGCGCGTCTTCCTGCTCCCATTGGACTCGCCACTGTTCTCCGGTCGCGGCCGTACGCATCCACCAGACGGCCAACCCGGATGCGGCAAGGTGTCCGGCGACCCGCACCAGTTCTTTGCGCACCGGCGCCGAGGCCGCGATCACGTCGGCCCCCTCGGGTGGCTGCCAGTAGCGGGCGGTATCGACGCTCCGGGCCAGGACCGTGCGCAGCAAAGCCGCGGTGACGGGCACCAGCCCGGTGGCGGCGAGCAGCTCGGCCACGTCTTCGGCGGTGACGATGATTTTCCGGCCCTCCTCGGCGCCGGGCCCGAACAACGACACCGCTTCGCCTCGTGCGACGTCCTCTCGGTAGGAGGCGTAGAAAAGCCCTCCATGCAGCGGATGTTCGGCTTGGCCCGTGAGCAGGATCGCCTCGGATTCCAGCGCGAACTCCAGCAGCAGCCGCCGGCCCCGCCGACCTCCCAGCAACGCCTCAACCAATTCCATGACCGTTTTCTCTCCCGAAAGGTATGGCCAGCCGTCACATGGCTGCTTGGCTTCCACCGTACCCGGCGTGCCGGGTCCTAGACTGGGGTCATGCGCATAGCCGTCCTCGATGACTACCAAGACGTTGCCCGTTCCCTGGCGGACTGGGATTCACTGCCCGGGCAGACCGTTTTCTTCACTGCGTTCCTGGGACACGAGGATGACGCCGTCACCGCTGCCCTGCGGGACTTCGAGGTGGTGGTGGCCATGCGTGAGCGCACGCCGTTCACCGCCGCGCGCCTGGCCGAGTTGCCAAACCTCAGGCTGCTGGTCACCACCGGCATGCGCAACGCCTCCATCGACCTGGATGCGGCGCGGGAGTTGGGCATCACGGTGTGCGGCACCGCCGGCAGCGCGACCGCCGCGGTGGAACACACCTGGGCGCTGATCCTGGCTGCCGCCCGCCAGCTGGATGTGGAGCTGTTCTCGACCGACCGGCCGCGTGCCGCCGGCCAGCCCTGGCAGCAGACCCTGGGCACCGGGCTGTCCGGCAAGACACTAGGGGTCTACGGCCTGGGCAAGCTGGGCAGCCAGGTCGCACGCATCGGGCAGGCCTTCGGGATGCACGTGATCGCCCACAGCCAGAACCTCACGGCGGAACGCGCCGCGGAGGTCGGGGCCGAGCAGGTGTCCAAGGAGGGGCTCTTTTCCCGCAGCGACGTGCTCACCATCCACCTGAAGCTCTCCGAGCGCACCACCGGTGCGGTGGGAGAGGAAGAACTTGCGTTGATGCAGCCCGGCTCGATCCTGGTCAACACCTCGCGCAGCGCCATCGTGGATACGGACGCCCTGGTTTTCGCCCTGGACACGGGAGCCCCGTCGCTGGCGGCCATGGACGTGTTCGACGTCGAGCCGCTTCCGGAGGGCCACCGGTTGCTGCGCACGCCCGGGGTGATTGCCACCCCGCACCTCGGCTACGTGACCGAGGACCAGTTCAGGATCTTCTACACGGGAGCAGCACAGGACATCGCCGCCTGGGCCGGCGGATCTGCGGTCAACGTGCTCGGCTGAGACCGAAAAAGAGCCCGGGCTTCACCCCGGGTGTGAACCACTCAACGAGCTCGGGTTCATCCTCGCTTTTGGGTCAGATCCTCGTCAACAGCAGGCTCTCGGCTCACGCACGCCGCCGCGGCCCCACCCCTCAAAGCAGGATGAGGGGAAATCGAGCTTTCCTTTTGAGGCGACGTATCCGGCCGCGCCGAGGGTTTTGTGAGTCGACCCGTCCTTCCTCGTTGACAGCTATTGATACACCAGATAGTGTCCGATGGTATGACATACCTCACTCTACCTGCATCCCGCCGCCGTGCGCGTGGCCATGCTTCTAGAGTCGAGGCTTCAGCCGTCCTCCGCAATCTGACGAAGTCCTTTCCCTCGTTCCCTACGGTGGGATATGCAAATGACTCGTGGTCGCCAGCAGCAATCGGCTGGTGGGGTGGCGAACCGTAAACGGTTGCCCCCTGAAGCAGGAACCGGGTCTGTCCAGGCGGCTGATCCAGCCGATATTGGATCCTCACGTAGTTCGAACCATTCCTGCTGTTTACTTCCCCGCATCCCTTGAATTGCGGGGTGCCACCCATGCCGACATCTCGGCGTCAGGTATTGGGCATGCGTTTTTCGCTACGGCGATTTAGCTTACGTTAAACCCTTCCTAACTTTCCTGCACCAACTGGGCTCATTTTGCTGTGCACTCGAGGCTCCGCTGCTCCTAGCAATGCTTCGATTCGAGGCCCCAGAGAGGACCCCATTTCGATGACGTTCAAACCCAGTAAACCCGAACAAGAGCAGAGCAGTTCACGCCGGAATCAAACCTTGCTCGACAACGAGCGCGCAAATCAGCGGAAGGGACCCGGACGTCTGAATCGCAGACTTCTTGCTTATCCACACAACAGGCACCCTGTCCTGGTTCCGGGCATCGCCATTGATGAGCAACGTCGGCGCTATAAGGTAGACAAGCTCGTTTTCGCGATTGCCGGTTCGTTGACGACGGCGTTCGTTGTCTGGGGCATTTGGTCCCCTACGAGTGTCGCTTCCGTAGCCGAGACGGCTTTTAACTGGTCCACCAATAACCTCGGCTGGATGTTCAACACCGTAGCCATCGTTGTGCTCATCGCATTGGTCGGCATGGCTTTATCTCCCTACGGGAAGATTCCGCTCGGCAAGGACCACGAGAAACCCGAATTCAGCACCTTCTCCTGGACAGCAATGCTTTTTGCTGCCGGTCTTGGTGTGGCGGTACTTTTCTGGGGTCCTGCAGAACCTCTCACGTATTTCATCTCTCCGCCGCCGTTGACCAGCCAGCCGGAGTCCGTCGAGGCTATGCATCGAGCCTTTGCACAGACCTACTACCATTGGGGCTTCCACGCGTGGGCGGTCTACGCGCTTGTGGGCGGGGCAGTGGCTTACGCCGCATACCGCCGTGGTCGCACCCTGCTCATCTCCTCGATTTTTCGGGCTCTCTTCGGACAGCGGCTCACAGAAGGCATCGCTGGCAAGCTGGTGGATGTCTTCGCCATCGTTGCCACACTCTTCGGCACCGCTGCCGCCCTTGGCATCGCTGCAATGCAGATCGGTACCGGGGTGAGCATTGTGTCCGGGACCGGTGAGGCCACGAACACGACACTCGTCGTAATTATCGCCATCCTCACGATTGGTTTTGTAGTTTCGGCCGTGTCGGGCGTTTCGCGCGGCATCCGGTATCTGTCCAGCATCAACATCCTGTTAACGATTGCTTTGATGTTGATCGTCCTTTTCTTGGGTCCCACGTTGTTTCTCATGAACCTGTTGCCCTCGGCGATCATGGAGTATCTCGGCTCCATGTTCGAACTAATGGGCAGGTCCCTCTCATGGGGTTCCGAGACGCAAGAATTCCAGTCGATATGGACGGTGTATTACTGGGCGTGGTGGATCTCGTGGTCGCCGTTCGTCGGCATCTTCATCGCTCGAATTTCGCGTGGCCGAAGTATCAGGCAATTCGTTCTCGGCACCATTCTGATTCCTTCGTCCTTGATCTTCGTTGCCTATGGAATTATGGGCGGCACATCGATTTGGATGTACCGCCAGGACCTGCCGGGGTTCTCTGCGGACATGGCTGCGCCCGAGGTGCTCTTCGCACTGATAGACAACTTGCCGTACGTTGAATGGCTACCGTATGTCGTACTGGTGGTGCTCGCGATCTTCTTCATCACGGCCGCTGACTCAGCTTCGGTCGTGATGGGCATGCTCACCACGCAGGGCGATCAAAATCCTCGCCGCGGGGTGATCGTCTTTTGGGGACTCGTGATGAGTGGAATCGCTATCGTCATGTTGCTACTCGGCGACGCGATGGCGCTTACCGGACTGCAACAACTCGTTATCATTACGGCGGTCCCGTTCTCTCTGATACTGATCCTGATCTTGATCGCGTGGTTCCGGGAACTTCGCACCGATCCCATGGCGCTGCGTATCCGGTATACCCAAAGTGCGTTGAATAATGCGGTAACCGACGGTGTCGAACGTTTCGGTGACGACTTCGCCCTCAAAGTTGGCAAAGCGAAGAACGGAAGTGGCGCCGGCGCCGAGGTGGATTCATTACACGAGGCCTATACCCAGTGGTATCAGCGCACCAACGAGGACGGCGAACCGGTCGGATACAACTTCGAAACCGGAGAATGGGCTGACGGATACGACCCGGAGTCTGTCGAAAGTCCATCGACCAAGAGTGACCAGGTCTTTGAAGATCCTAGTGAACCGACTATTGAGCCGCCCCCTGCCCCGCTAGAGGAGCAAGAACCTCAACACTTGCGATCATGACCCCGAAGGGGTTCCCGCACCGGCCCGTGCGGGGAGAGCTCCAAGCCCCTCAGCGGGTGGAAATATCGACGAGCGGCGTATCTGCTGCAACTCCTGTGCGGGCTATCACCAGAAGTACATTCGCTGGCGAATGCACACTTCACCATACGGCCTCTGATGCGGATGGCCGTTACCACTCAGGCCGCCAGGCCTATGCCAGATAGTGCCGTGTGGCTGCGAGGGAAGCGGACGACTCGGTCCGTAACCTCGCCGGCAACCCTGCACTGCAATTTTCCCACTCACCCTAATCGAAAGGACCCATCATGACTCAGAAACGACCTAACATCGTGGTCATCCAAGCCGACCAGATGGCGGCCCAAGCGCTGGGTGCATACGGTGACAAGGCCGCTAAGACCCCGAACATCGACGCATTGGCCGAAAATGGCGCGGTGTTTGAACGGGCCTACTGCAATACCCCGTTGTGCGCGCCGTCTCGCGCATCGATGATGGAAGGCAGGCTACCTTCCGAAAGCGAATGCTACGACAACGGTGATGACTTTGCCGCTTCTTCGCCAACTTTTGCGCATCGCCTGAGAGCAGTCGGTTACCACACCGCTTTGATCGGCCGAATGCACTTCATCGGCCCCGATCAGCAGCACGGGTTTGAAGAACGGCTGACGACCGATGTCTATCCTGCGGGCCTTGACATGGTGCCAGACTGGACCCTGCCGCTGGACCGCCGTCTGCAGTGGTACCACGATGCCGATGCTGTATTCAACGCCGGGGTTTCGAAGGCGACGGTGCAACAGGATTTTGACGAAGAAGTCGGGTTCCGTGCGCTGCGTCACCTGAACGACCGGGTGCGTGCAAATCAAGCCGCGGGTGAGGACCTGCCCTTCCTCATGGTGGCCTCATTCATCCACCCGCACGATCCGTACGAACCACCGCGCGAGCACTGGGACCGTTTCGAGGGTGAGATGATCCCCGATCCCAAATACCCCGCAATACCGCCGGCTGCCCAGGATCCGCACACCCATCGGCTACGAGCAATGAGTGGGTTCGATAAGCGTGATCCAAGCATCGACCAAGTTCGCCGGGCCCGCCGAGCGTACTACGCGGCGGTCAGCTACATTGATGACCACATCGGTCGGATCCACGAGCGGCTCAAGCAGCTGGGCCTGGCCGACAACACCGTGATCCTGGTGACCAGCGACCATGGGGACATGCTCGGGGAAAAGGGGCTGTGGTTCAAGATGTCACCCTACGAGCAATCGTCCCGGGTCCCCCTGATCATGCATGGCGCGGAGAACCTAGTGTCCAAGGGGCGATTCGCGAATCCAGTGTGCCTTCTTGATTTAATGCCGACGCTGGTCGAATTGGCCGGGGCACCAGAGGCAAAGGCCACAGGCATCTCTCTTCTGGAATCCATCCGCCGTGAGCTCTCGGGCACTGTCGCTCCCGAAGACCGAGACATCATGATTGAATATCTGGCCGAGGGCACGTATCGACCTCAGATCACAGTGGTTCGCGGTCGGTTCAAATTCGTTGTTTGCCCCGGCGATCCGGATCAGTTGTTCGATTTGGATGAGGACCCGGACGAATTGCAGAACCGGGCCATGGATCACGCTTACGCGGATGTGGTCGCACAGCTGCACCAAACCCTTGCAGCCCAATACGACCTTGCCGCGCTGGAATCCGGGGTCTTGGCCAGCCAGTCCAGACGGCAGCTGGTGGCCGAGGCTCTCCAGCAGGGGCGGGCACAGCACTGGGACTTCGAACCCCGGCCCGAGCAACGGTACGTCCGCGGTGACTTCTGGAACGCTCTTGGTTATGGCACGATTTCCGATCTGTCCGTTTGACCCGGCGACGGCGCAGATTCGGTGTCATTCACCCGCGCTAGGGAGTGGATGGCGAAACCCGGACATATGCAGGCCGTAGATCACAGTGTCAGACGCTCGCGCAGGCACGTTCCTGCAGCGCGTACTGGACCTTCCGAAATTACCCTTTACACCCATAAGCCCAGTCGATTCCAAGGACCCAAAGTTTCGATAAGAGGCAGAGTCAGCCTTCTACACATCGCACAAGCGATTTCAACATGGAAAGAGGTCACATGAGCCTTCCGCAGAATACCAATCAACTACTACACAGCGGTTCCAGCCTGTTTATCGACGGCCGCTTCCGGTCCGCCGATACGGGCCGGACCCGGGAGATCACCTGCCCGGGCACCGGCGAGCACGTCGCCACCGTCTCCGAGGGAACCGGCGCCGACTCCGAACGCGCCATCGCCGCGGCCCGCGCCTCCTTCGACTCCGGGGTGTGGACCTCGGTCCCGGCCCCCCAACGCGGGGACTTCCTGCTGAGGGTCGCGGCCCGGCTGCTGGAACGCCAGGAGGAATTCGCCCGCGCCGAGGCCCTGGACACCGGCAAGCGCATGTACGAGGCACGCCTGGACATCCAGGACATCGCCGACAGCTTCAGCTACTTCGGCAAGCTCTCCGGCCAGGAACCGGGCCGGGTCGTCGACGCCGGGGACGCCAACGTGGTCTCGCGGATCGTCTACGAACCGGTCGGCGTGGTCTCCATGATCACCCCGTGGAACTACCCGCTGCTGCAGGCCGCCTGGAAGATCGCCCCGGCCCTGGCCGCCGGCTGCTCCTTCATCCTCAAGCCCGCCGAGCTGACCCCCTCCACGGCCATCTTGATGATGGACGTCCTGCAGGAACTGGGCCTGCCGGCCGGGGTGGCGAACCTGGTCACCGGGGCGGGGTCCGCGGTCGGCCCGGCCCTGTCCGCGCACCGCGACGTGGACATGGTCTCCTTCACCGGGGGACTGGCCACCGGGCGGGTCATCGCCGCCGCGGCGGCCGGCACCGTGAAAAAGGTCGCCCTGGAACTGGGCGGCAAGAACCCCAACGTGATCTTCGCCGACGCCGACTTCGACGCCGCGGTGGACAATGCCCTCAACGGCGCCTTCGTGCACTCCGGGCAGGTCTGTTCCGCCGGGGCCCGGCTGGTGGTGGAGGAATCCATCGCCGAGGCCTTCGTCGACGAACTGGTCCGCCGCGCCCGGCTGATCCGCCTGGGCGGACCCTTTGACGAGAACGCGGAGACCGGTCCGCTGATCTCCGCCGAGCACCTGGCCAAGGTCGACGCCTACGTGCAGGCCGGCATCGCCGAGGGCGCACGCCTGCGCTGCGGCGGCCGGAAGGCCACCAACCAGGACGGCAAGGACCTGGAATCCGGGCACTTCTACCTGCCCACGATCCTGGATCGGGTCACCGGGAGCATGTCGGTGGCCCGGGAGGAAGCCTTCGGCCCGACCGTCACCGTGGAAACCTTCACCACCGAGGCCCAGGCCGTGGCCATCGGCAACGACACCGACTACGGGCTGGCCGGGGCCGTATGGACCCGGGACGCCGGGCGGGCCCAGCGCGTGGCCGGGGCGCTGCGCCACGGCACCGTGTGGATCAACGACTTCCACCCGTACCTGCCGCAGGCCGAATGGGGCGGCTTCGGCCAATCCGGGGTGGGCCGCGAGCTGGGCCCCACGGGCCTGGCCGAGTACCAGGAAGCCAAGCACATCTACCAGAACCTCGACCCGCAGGTCACCGGCTGGTTCGAGGACCAGGCACAGGCACAGGACAAGGACAGCTAGGGATGGAGAACCTGAACGTGGGCACCGAGAACGCACCAACCCCCCAGACCGCATTCGACTACCTCGTCGTCGGCGGCGGCTCCGCCGGGGCCGCGGTCGCGGCCCGGCTCTCGGAGGACCCGTCCGTCACGGTCGCGCTGATCGAGGCCGGCCCCGATGACCGGGGCGTCACCGAGGTGCTGCAGCTGGACCGCTGGATGGAACTGCTGGAATCCGGGTACGACTGGGACTACCCGATCGAGGAGCAGGAAAACGGCAACTCGTTCATGCGCCACTCCCGGGCCAAGGTCATGGGCGGGTGCTCGAGCCACAACTCCTGCATCGCGTTCTGGGCCCCGGCCGAGGACCTGGACGCCTGGGAGACCGAGCACGGGGCGACCGGCTGGAACGCCGAGATGGCCTTCCGGCTCTACAAGCAGCTGGAAACCAACGAGAACGCCGGCCCGGAGGCCCCGCACCACGGGGATGCCGGCCCGGTGAAGCTGATGAACGTGCCCCCGAACGACCCCTGCGGCGTCGCGGTGCTTGATGCCTGCGAACAGGCCGGGATCCCGCGGGCCAGGTTCAACAACAATCAGACGGTGCTCAACGGGGCGAACTTCTTCCAGATCAACCGGCTGGAGGACGGCACCCGGTCCTCCTCCTCGGTCTCCTACATCCACCCGATCGCGCAGCGGGAAAACTTCACGCTGCTCACCGGGCTGCAGGCCAGCAGGCTCTCCTTCGACGAGGACCGCAGGTGCACCGGCGTGTTCGCGGTCGAGGGCGCCTTCGGGCGCACCATCCACTACTCGGCCCGCCGCGAGGTCGTCGTCTCGGCCGGTGCCATCGACTCACCGAAGCTGCTGATGCTCTCGGGCATCGGCCCGGCCGGCCACCTGGCCGAGCACGGCATCGAGGTGCTGGCAGACTCCCCGGGCGTGGGGTCGAACCTGCAGGACCACCCCGAGGGCGTGATCCAGTGGGAAGCCAAGCAGCCCATGGTCACCGAATCCACCCAGTGGTGGGAGATCGGGATCTTCACCCACACCGTGGAGGGGCTGGACCGCCCCGATTTGATGATGCACTACGGCTCGGTGCCCTTCGACATGCACACCCTGCGCCAGGGCTACCCAACCTCGGATAACGCCTTCTGCCTGACGCCCAACGTGACCCGGGCCAAGTCCCGCGGCACGGTGCGGCTGCGCAGCCGCGATTTCCGCGACAAGCCGCGGGTCGACCCGCGCTACTTCACCGATGAGCAGGGCCACGACATGGAGGTGATGGTCGCCGGAATCCGCAAGGCCCGCAAGATCATCGCCCAGCCGGCCATGGCCGCATGGGCAGGAACCGAGCTGTACCCGGGGGCGGAGGTGCAGTCCGACGAGCAAATCGCCGACTACATCAAACGCACCCACAACACCGTGTACCACCCGGCAGGGTCGGTGCGCATGGGCGCGGAAACCGACGAGATGTCCCCGCTGGATCCGCAGCTGCGGGTCAAGGGCGTCTCCGGGCTGCGCGTGGCCGACGCCTCGGTGATGCCGGCACTGGTGACGGTGAACCCGAACATCACGGTGATGATGATCGGCGAACGCTGCGCCGAACTGATCCGCGAATCCCGGTAGTCTGCGTTCGCTGGTAGTCCGCCCGACCACCAGCGAACGCAGCGCCACGCACCGCTTTGGAATTCCGTGAGGATAGTTTCGTGTGAAACGTATTCTGCTTGGGATCTTGCCTTCCGGTAAGCGGTGCAACAACGCAACTTCCCAGACAACCCGACGTCGGCAGACGTGCCCCCCTCTGCATGGACAATCTGAAAAGGACCCCACACCTATGCACGCTTCCAAGGAAACACAAGCAAAGAGTTGCTGTTCCCCAATACGCCTTGGAACAACAGTTAAGGCTTTTGATCCACATATGCCTTCGGCGGAGCGTGATTCGTCAGAGAATCTGCATGTCGATGTCCAGGTCAATGGAGGTCACTTCAAAATGGGTGATGCCTTCAACGAGGGATATGAGGCTGACGGTGAAGTTCCTGTCCATGAGATTTCGCTGGATCACTACCGGATCGATGCAACCACGGTAACGAACAAAATGTTCGCTGTGTTCGTAAACGACACCGGGTATCGAACCGAGGCTCAAATTTATGGCACGTCCGCGGTGTTCCACCTCCTGGCTACTGCAACGCGAAATGAAATAGTCGGCCCTATCGCGGGATCTCCGTGGTGGTTGAACGTTCGCGGCGCCCAGTGGATGAATCCCACCGGCTCGGGATCCACTTGGGAGGAAATACCTGATCATCCAGTGGTTCATGTCTCCCACAACGATGCTCTTGCCTACTGCCAATGGTCGAAGCGACGCCTCCCCACCGAAGCCGAATGGGAATACGCGGCCCGCGGAGGACTGGACCAAAAGCGCTATGCATGGGGCAATGACCTAGAACCGCACGGGCAACATCTCTGCAACATCTGGCAAGGAACCTTTCCAACGGTGGATTCCGCTAACGATGGTCATAGGGGCACGGCACCGGTTCGGTCTTTTGCCCCCAATGGATACGGGCTTTACGAGGTTGCAGGGAACGTATGGGAATGGTGCGCCGACTGGTTTCTGCCCAAGTACTATCTGAACTCACCGCGACATGATCCAAAGGGGCCCACTGTCGGGGCCGGACGCGTCATGCGCGGGGGGTCGTACCTATGCCACGAATCATATTGCAACCGGTATCGCGTCGCTGCCCGTACTTCAAATACGCCTGATTCCTCCAGCGGAAACTGCGGCTTTAGGACTGTTGCGCTGTCATAAATATGCAGTGCTGGGGAGCGTTCCACGGTTCTGGGCTGTTAGAAATCCCGTACGGTGGTCTCACACGATCCGATGCTGCTGGAAATTGTCTTCGATCTCTTAACTGTGCGACGCATTGGATTTATCGTCCCGTCCAATCATGCGCCTGCTCGAGTAGTTCGGCCTTCGAGCCATTCGGTCTCGGTACCATCGGATCACCTGAAGTTTTCGCTTTCTAGCGCACTTATGATTTGGGCTTTGATTTTAGTCGCATCCCACACACGCACTTCCAGAACCCTGATTCACATATTGTGCGCGGCTGCCTTCTTCCGCAAAACCGTGTTTAACACCCGTTCGGCTTGGTTCTGCCCTTCTCGCCGCTCCATGCTTCCTTTGGAGGATTTGGCCGCTTGTTTTGCGGTGACGCAGGCAAAGTATGCAGCCGAAACGAATCTTCTTGCCAGCAGAACACGGCCTGCTCCCCAAGATCAGGGTGCCCCTGATTCTTCTTGGTGAGCGGGACCTCAGGATGTTGGCGGCCATAGCGGGCTTCGTTGTGGATGGCATTTGTTGAACTCTGGAAGATTTCGGCGTCGGCGGTTTCCGGCTATCCATCACATGCTAAGTGTCCTTCGGTGAGCAGCTTCCACCCCGCGCGTTGGCCGCTTGAGCGACGCTAAGACCAGCATTTCCTATGCTGGATCAGAGACGTTCTGGTTCAACTCGACGCACAAACTACCTAGACATGATCAGTGCTCCAGCCGTTCGATTCCCAGCAGCGCGTCCTCGACGTCGACCGTCCGGCGACGCAGCGCATCTGCCACTGCGGCGACCGCGGGCTGGCGCAGCGAATCGGGCCGCAACACCATCCAGTAGGGCAGGCGTTCGGCGAAGTCCCGGGGCAGGAGCCGCACCAAATCCGGGTGGGGGTCGGCCATGAAGCAGGGCAGGAAGCCGATTCCGGCACCGGCACGCGTGGCCTCGACCTGGACGAAGACGTTGGTGGAGCTGAGCGCATCCGGCATCCCGGGGACCAGCCGCCGCGGGGCATCCAGGTCGTCTACCTGCAGCATCGAATCGACGAAGTACACCAGCCCGTGTGCGCTCAGTTCCTTGACGCCAGAGGGCGTGCCGCATTCATCCAGGTAGCGGCGTGAGGCGTACATCCCCAGCGTGTAGTCGCCGAGCCGGATCGCCTCCGCCCGGTGCACCTGGGGCTCGCCGACCACCACCTCAAGGTCCAACCCGGAGCGGTGCTGCAGCGCCCGGCGGGTCACGTTGACGATCTCCACGCTGAGGTTCGGGTGTTTCCGGCGCAGCTGCGCCACCGCCGGCGCGATGATGAATGCACTGAAGCCATCCGTGGCGGAGATGCGCACGACCCCGGTGATCCGGCCCGTTTCCACCTCGCCTTCGTGGATGGTGGCCACCGCGGTTTCCACGTCCTCGGCCGCCCGCACGGCCTTCCGGCCCAGGTCCGTCAGTTCCCAGCCGCCCACGGTGCGGGCCAGCGTTCGGCCGCCGAGGTCCTTCTCCAATGCGGCGATCCGCCGCGAGACGGTGGTGTGGTTCAGGCCCAGGGTCTCGGCGGCCGTCGTGAACAGTCCGGTGCGCGCCACCGCGAGCAGGACCAGCAGGTCATCGGGATTCGGGACCGCGGATCCGGGAGTCTTCAGGTTCATATCTGCAATTGTGCACCCGATCACTGCGCAACTGGTCATTGATGCACACTAGCGCTCGTGTCCATACTGGGTGAAGCTTCCCTGTGTGGCAGCACACAGTCCCCCCCTCAAGGCAGGTGTCAACGCCGACACCTGCATGGCATAAGGAGTGCAAAGATGAGCACCAGCAAGCTGACCGACGTCCCGAAGACGGCAACGTCCGGGCTGAAAAAGGTGGTGGCCGCCTCGATGGTGGGCACGGTCGTGGAGTGGTACGAATTCTTCCTCTACGCCACCGCCGCCTCGCTGGTCTTCGGAAAGTTCTTCTTCCCCAACGCCGACACGGAACTGGACGGCATCATCGCCGCGTTCCTGACCTACGCGGTGGGCTTCATCGCCCGCCCGCTGGGCGGCATCGTCTTCGGCCAGATCGGCGACAAGCTCGGGCGCAAGCACACGCTGCAGGTCACCATCATCATGGTCGGCGTCGCCACGTTCCTGATGGGCTGCCTGCCCGGCTTCAACTCCATCGGCTACTGGGCACCGGCGCTGCTGGTCATCCTGCGCTTCGTCCAGGGCTTCGCCGTGGGCGGTGAGTGGGGCGGTGCCGTCCTGCTGGTGGCCGAGCACAGCCCCAACGAGTCCCGCGGCTTCTGGTCCAGCTGGCCCCAGGCCGCCGTACCGGTGGGCAACCTGCTGGCCACCCTGGTGCTGCTGGGCATGAGCTGGATCCTGCCCGCCGACCAGTTCCTGTCCTGGGGCTGGCGGGTGGCCTTCTGGGTCTCCGCGTTCATCGTCATCATCGGCTACTACATCCGCACCCACGTGTCCGAGGCACCGATCTTCCTGGAGGCCCGCGCCCAGGCGGAGGCCGACAAGGCTGCCAGCTACGGCGTGCTGGAAGTTGTGCGCAAGTACCCCAAGGGCATCTTCGGTGCCATGGGCCTGCGCTTTGCCGAGAACATCCTCTACTACATCATCGTGTCCTTCACGATCGTCTACCTGAAGACCGTGCACGCCTACGACACTTCCCAGCTGCTGCTGGCCCTGCTGGTGGCCCACGTCATCCACTTCCTGGTGATCCCGCAGGTCGGACGGCTCTCCGACGCCTTCGGCCGCAAGCCCGTCTACCTGGCCGGAGCGGTGCTCGGGGCAAGCTGGGCGTTCTTCGCCTTCCCGATGTTCGACACCCGCAACCCGGTCGTCATCATCCTGGCCGTCACCATCGGCCTGTGCTTCCACGCGCTGATGTACGCCGGGCAGCCGGCCATCATGGCCGAGATGTTCCCGACCCGCATGCGCTACTCCGGGGTCTCGCTGGGCTACCAGGTCACCTCCATCGTGGCCGGCTCGATGGCGCCGATCATCGCCACCGCCCTGCTGCAGGACTTCGGCTCCTGGCTGCCGGTGGCCATCTACGTGGCGGTCGCCTGCGCCATCACCGCCGTCGCCGTGGTGACGCTGAAGGAGACCCGGGGCGCCTCGCTGCAGGACATCGATGACGCCGATGCCCGCAGGCACGGGCTGAACACCGCCCGGGTCGGCAGCTGACCCGCCGATCGCCCGCAACACGCTCCACCATGGCCTACACAAGGGAACTCTCATGACCCATCAGGAATCCGAACGGACGACCCAGCAAGATCCCCAACCGGCTCTTCAGCCCCTGGCCGGCCGGCGGGCGCTGGTCACCGGAGGGGCCAGCGGGATCGGCCTGGCCGTGGTGCGCGCGCTGGCCGCCCGCGGCGCCCACGTCGTCGTCGCGGACCGGGACCGGGCCGGCGCGGAGTCGGTGGCCGCCGAGGTCGGCGGATCCAGCTGGCTGGTCGACCTGCTGGACCCGGCTGCCGTCACCGACGAGCGGCTGGCGAAGGCGCTGGACGGGGTGGACATCCTGGTCAACAATGCCGGGATCCAGCACGTCAGCCCGATCCAGGACTTCGATCCGGCGGACTTCCGCCGAATCATGACCCTGATGCTGGAGGTCCCGTTCCTGCTGATCCGCGCGGCGCTGCCGAAGATGTATGCCCAAGGCTTCGGGCGGGTCATCAACGTCTCCTCGGTCCACGGGCTGCGCGCCTCGGCGTTCAAGTCAGCCTATGTCACCGCCAAGCACGGGCTCGAGGGCCTGTCCAAGGTCACCGCGCTGGAGGGCGGCGAGCACGGGGTGACCAGCAATTGCGTCAACCCCGGATACGTGCGGACCCCGCTGGTGGAAAAGCAGTTGGCCGACCAGGCCCGAGTCCACGGAATCCCCGAGGCCGAGGTCCTGGCGAAGATCATGCTGACCGAAAGCGCCATCAAGCGCCTGGTCGAACCGGAGGAAGTGGCCTCGCTGGTGACCTGGCTGGCTGGCGATGAGGCCGCCATGGTGACCGGCGCCAGCTACACCATGGACGGCGGCTGGTCGGCCAGCTAACGATTGCCTGTCGCGCCGCAACACCGAGGCCATCCCCGGGCGAGCCCATCAAGCGCTCTCCCGGGGATGGTTTCGTCGCGGGCGGGCGGAATTCAAGACAGCTGCCGTGTCATGGCGCGCATGCGCACCGGCGGCCTCCTCCCCCCACGACAATTCATCCAGGGTGGACTCGAGCAAGCGTAAGCTGGCGGCCGTATCTGACCCCCAAACGATCCAGCTCCTGCAATGAAGCCACGCCTGTAGCCGGCTTTGATGATTGCCAAAAGGTTGCCTGCACCCTTGCCGACGGGGAGCCCCAACCAGGTTTTGGCATAAAGTTCATGTTCGGATGAAGGGTGGCCTGCGCTGCGGTCAGGCGCTTTTTGCCAGGTCCACGATCCACCGCTGTGTTTTCAGGCCGAGTTTCTTATCGGAGGCCATGCGGATGCGCGCTGCACTGGCTCGTTGGAAGTCATTGATCGGGTCTGCCTTGCCTTCGTCAATCAGCTTCATCAGGGAGTCCATGCGTTGAATCAACTCGCGTACGGTTGTGCCCGATGGCAGCCGGTACGCAAGATCAACACCGTCGGATGTGTCATGTTTGGAATTCATCGGGATCACTTTTCCTTCCACGGCTGATTCGATTGTCCAATGATTCAGTCCGCGAGTCCACCATCAGCATCGTTCAGAGCCGAAAGGTAGCCGCTGATGACTGCGCGGATAATCTGTGCTTCGGTTTCCGTCGCATCTTGAAGAAGCACCTCAAGAACCCGCAGCCCCATTTCGCGGGATGCATCTTCCTTGGTGGCTGCTAAGTTCAACGCCCATTCTGCCCGGTACCACCATTCCTGCCGCCGCGCTCCCCTGCTGGATGCACTGGCCGACTGCCGGGCGGCACCGAAAGCAATAACGGCAGCCACCACTGCCGCCATCCCTCCAACGGCAGGGCTCACCCAGAAGGACCGCCAGAATGGGTCGTCCAGAACGAACGGAGGCAGGAGCCGCCCAAGGATCCCACCGACCACAACGCCACTGGATCCAACGGTGAGATACAACCAATTTCTCCGCCACCAGAACATGACCCGCATTCCCTTCTTGCTGCACACCCGGGGCTGCCAGTATGTGCGGGAAGAACGTCAGCCTGTGGCAGGTTCGCTCTTGGTTGTGGATAGCCCCGGCAGGGGATGAAGCAGGTGACGTAGGCGAAGGCGCCGGCTTCGAACGTCGAGGCTTCCGGGCCACTCAGCCGTGTGGCAGGCCGATCCGGCCAAAAAGCGACAGCCGGATCTTGCGCGCCTCGCCCATGTGCCCGCGCATGGCGTCCTGCGCCGCGGCGCCGTCGCGGTCCCGGATGAGCCGCACCATCCCGGCGTGCTCGTCCAGGGAATCGGCCCACCTGGATCCGATGGACAGCGTCGAGGACGGGGCATGGATCTGGTGCGTCGCCAGGCGGTCGAGCAGGTCCTTCAGGATCGGGTTGTGCGCCGCGGTCCAGAGCGCGGAGTGGAACTCGATATTGGTCTGCAACCGCGTCAGGTCGTCGGGCTCCTGCAGGGCCCGGTCCCGTTCGACCAGCCCCTCGAGCCGGATGAGGTCCATCTCGGTCCGTGCGGACGCCGCTTCAAGCGCCGCCTGCCCCTCGAGCAATATCCGCAGGTCGTAGACCTGCATCAGCTGTTCGGGGGTGATGTCCCGGACCTGGAGCCCCCGGGTGCCGCGCTCAAGCAGGCCCTCCTGCTGCAGCCGGCCCAGTGCCTCGCGCACCGGGGTGCGCGAGACGCCGAAGCGGCCGGCCAGGGCCACTTCCTTGAACGCGGTGCCGGGACGGTGGGTGCCGTGCAGTATTTCGGCACGCAATTCGGCATGGATCGTCTCCGAGTCCATCTTTGCCGCCATCTTCATCCACCTCCGCCCCGGTTCGGGGGCTCCGTCGTCAATTCCTGCCTAGGCCAGCGTACCGGCACGACGCCCGAACACGACGCCGGCCGCAAGCCCGGAACCGCCCGGGTAGTTCGCGGAGAACAGGCCGCCGAGCATTTCACCGCAGACGTACAGCCCGTCGATGTGCTCGCCGTCCTCGTTGAGCACCCGTCCGTGGGTGTCGGACTTCAGGCCGCCGAAGGTGAAGGTGATGCCGCAGGTGACCGGGTAGGCGTAGAACGGGCCGGTCTCCAGGGGCATGGCCCAGTTGCTCTTCGGCGGGGTGACCTTGGCGGCCCGGCCGTCGAGCACGTTCGGGTCGTAGGCGATCGAGGTGTCGATGGAGTCGTTGAACTCGCCGACCGTCTTGGACAGTGCCGCGGCGTCCACGCCCAGCTTGTCGGCCAGTTCCTCGATGGTGTCGGCGATGACCTCGGAGATGCCGGGCATCTCGTATTCCTCGGCCCGCAGCATCGGGCGCAGGGACGCGTCGAAGACCTGGTAGGCGACGGAATCCGGCTGCTGCAGGATGACCTTGCCGTACTTGGCGTAGGTGAGGTTGCGGAAGTCCGCGCCCTCGTCCAGGAAGCGCTCGCCGCGGTTGTTCACGATGATGCCCAGCGGGTAGCTCTGGCGGGTCAGCCGGTTGGTCAGCTCGCGGTTCGACTCGTTCTTCGCGGTGAATGCGTCCCACTGCACGGAGTGGCAGGTTCCCCAGTCCCCGCCCTTGGCAGCGCCGGCGGCCAGGCCGGCGGTGATCATCTCGCCGTGGTTGAAGGCGGTGCCGCGGATCTTGGCGTTCTCCCAGCCCTCGCCCAGGTGCTTGCGGCGCAGTTCAGGGTTCGATTCGAAGCCGCCGGCACCCAGGACCACCGATTCGGCGCGCAGCTCCTGCACGCTGCCGCCCTCGGCGCGGACCTTGACGCCCTTGACGGCGCCGTCCTCGATGATCAGGTCGAAGACGTCTTGGCCGTAGCGGACCTCGGTGCCGAGCTTGGCGGCAACGGCGACGTGGTCGTGCATCAGGCCCTCTCCGCCGCCGACGTTTCCGACATGCAGGCCGCCCCAGAAGAGATAGCTGCCGTCTTCGCGCTCGTAGGCCTGGCGCTCGTACATCAGGCGGTACTTCAGGCCCAGGGACTGGAGCCAGCGCAGGCCCGGTGCGGCCTCGGTGACCAAAACCTCGGTCAATTCCGGGTCGTTGCGTCCCTCGGTGACCTTCTTGAGGTCGGCGGCGTAATCGGCGGCGGAGTACGGCGGGACAATGCTCAGGGCGTGGCGCTCGTCGGCTTCGATGAAGTCGCTCAGGTCCTCGAGCCCGTCGTGGGCGATGCGGGTGGCGCCCGCGGTGTAGTAGCTGTTGCCGCCGAACTGGTCCTGTGGGGCCTTCTCCAGCAGCAGGACCTTGCGGCCGCGCTCGGTCGCGGCGTGCGCCGCGGTGAAGGCCGCGTTGCCGCCGCCCACGACGATGACGTCTGCCGCGAGTTCGTTGCCTGCTTCGTTTTCCATGCTGCCCATGATCGAGCCTCCCTGTCTTCGGCCCCCGTCCGGAACCTTCTGGATACGAGTGTATACACAAATATACAAAGTGCGCCAGAGGTTCGTGTTCCTTGGTGGGGATCCGGTTGGGTCCGGCTATTGCCCAATCCAGCGGTAGCGGTGTTCCGGGCGGCCCGGCGCGCCGTATTTGGGCCGCAGTTCCGCCAGCCCGCGCCCGGCCATCATCTCCAGGTACCGCCGCGCACTCACCCGGGAAATTCCGCAGGTCTCGGAGATCTCGGCGGCGGACATGTCGCCGCTCCCGTCCGGCCCGGCCGCCTCGCGCAGGGCCCGGCCCACCAATTGCACGGTGGGCTGCGAGAATCCCTTCGGCAGCGCCGCGGCAATCGCCGCGGTGGTCGGCACGGCCCGGCCGACGTCACG
The DNA here is from genome assembly GCA_024207135.1 of Arthrobacter sp. C2. Classification (GTDB taxonomy): domain Bacteria; phylum Actinomycetota; class Actinomycetes; order Actinomycetales; family Micrococcaceae; genus Paeniglutamicibacter. The sequence goes on from CP042428.1 coordinate 2,877,331, forward strand.
CTTTTCCGGTTCACCGGCCCGGAGCATCGAGTCGATGTCTCCCTGGGCCAGGGTCGGTCCGGCCTGCGCCGCGGCTTCGGTACTGGATTCCCGAAACGCTTCGAGCCGGCGGTTGAAGTCGTTCACGGTAAAGGGCTTGACCAGGTAGTCGTCGACACCGCGGCCCACGGCAAAGCGCACCGTATTGCGCTCGGACGCGGCGGTGATCATGATGACGCCGGTCTCGTATCCGCTGCCGCGCAGATCCTCCAGCACCTGCAACCCGTCCATGTCGGGCAGATGAACATCGAGCAGGACCAGGTCGACGTTGCCTTCCTCGAGAAAGGCCAGCACCGGGCCGCCGCGCTCCAACACGCCGGCAACCTCGAATCCCTCCAACGCCTCCACATAGCGGGCGTGGAGCCGGGCAATGTCCGGATCGTCGTCGACAATCAGGGTCCTGATCATGCCGATCCCTCCGTTTCGCTTCCCGGCAACGTCCCCGGTGCCGTCCAATTCCATTCGACGGAGACCATCGCCCCGCCCAGCTCCCCGGCGTCAACCGACACCGAACCGGCACGGCGCCGGATCACCCGGTCGACCAGGGCCAGGCCGATGCCACGCCCGGTGCCGGCCTTGCTGCTCACCCCGCGGCGAAAGATCCCCTCGACCTCGGCCGGTGCGATGCCCGGTCCGCTGTCTTCCACGCAAATCCCCAGGCGGTCGGGCCCGACCTGAACCAGCAGACGCACCGCTCCGCCGTCGCCGGCGGCCTCGATCGCATTGCTCAGCAGGTTTCCCACCACTGTCAGGGTATCCTCGTCCGCGCGCCAGCCCGGTTCGATGCGGGATTCCGGGTCCACCAGCAGCCGCACCCCGGCCTCGCGCGCACCGGCCGCATTGGCGCCGACCAGCCCGGAGAGCGCCGGATCCTTCAGGATGCCGGCGTCGGCCCCGAGGGCGGCGCCGCTGATCCGCTGCAGGTACTCGGCGGCCTCCGCCGGCTCGCCAAAGGACAGGTAGCCGGAGAGCACATGCAGCCTGTTCGCGAACTCGTGGGCTTGCGAACTCAGGGCGTCGGCGAGGCTTCGCTGGCCCTTCAGCTCACGCAGCGTCTCCTCCAGCTCGGTGCGGTCCTGCAGCGTCAATGTCCGCCCCAGGGACTTTCCGTTGGCCAGCGCCTCGCGCCGGGTTGCCACCAGGATGCGCTCCCCCGACAGGACGTATTGGGTTTCCTCGGCCCCCGGGCCTTCGCTGCCGAGCTGGGTGCTGACCGTGGGATCGAGCACCTCGGAGGCCAATTTCCCCACCACGTCCCCCGACAGCCCGAGCAGGCGCCGCGCCTCGTCGTTGACCAGGGTCAGCCGGCCGGCGGAATCCACGCCGACGACGCCGTCATGCACGCTGAACAGCAACGCCTGCTGGGACTGCAGCAGGCCCGCCACGGCTTCGGGCTCGACGCCGTAGATCCGCCTGCGGACCACCCGTGCGACCACCGCCGAGGCAACCGTTCCCAACGCCGCCGCACCCAGGATCCAGGGAGCCACCTCGGCCACGATTTCCAGCAGTTCCCCGCGGATCTCGCTTTGCAGGATGCCCACCGACACGGTTCCGACAATTTTCCCGTTGAAACGCACCGGCTCCTTCGCCCGAAGCGTCACGCCTTGCGGCCCGATCTCCGTGCCCCGGAAGGACTCCCCCGCCCGGACCGCGTCATGGTCCGAGGACACCGGCTCCCCGATGAGTTCCGGATCGGGGTGCGCCACCCTGATGCCCGCCAGGTTGGCCACCGTCACGTACTGGACCCCGGAAACGGATGTCGCGAGCTCGGCAATCGGCGCGATCACCTTGGTGGCATCGGGACCCTCCAGGCTTTCCCGCACCGACCCGTTGGCGGCCATCTGCAGGGCCACGGTGTGGACCCGGTCAAAGGCGACCTCCTGGGTCCGGTGGTCCTCGAAGACCAGGATCACGACGGACACGGCACTCATCAGTCCCAACACGATTCCCAGTTGCATGGCCAGGAGCTGGGCCCGGCGGCGGTGTTTCGACAGGGCGGGCACTTTGCTTCGGGCCTCTTCCAGTTCTCGTTGACTTTGTTTTCTTTACTGTTCTTATGAACTAAAGCACATTTTTGCTGTGCTTCAGATCACTTCTCTGGCACCTTGGTGGTCGAGGGACCCGCCAATGACACCCGGTCCGCCACCCATGAGATTACGGATGAAAATGAGCAAGAGCATAATCAAGAAGACGCTATACGGCACCGTCGTCGCCGTCGTGGCGGGTTTGGCACTGGTCAATGCGGCTGCCAGCGGGGGTGAGTCGACTGCGCGGTCAAAGCTCGTCCTCATGGCCCCCGCGGCACCCGGCGGAGGGTGGGACGGGTTTGCCCGAGAGTCCCAGCAGGCGCTGAAGTCCGGCGGCGTGGTCAACAACGCACAGGTGGTCAACGTGCCCGGCGCCGGCGGAACCATCGGCCTGAGCCAGTTCGTGCAGATGACCGGCCGCCACGACATGCTGATGGTCACCGGCGGCGTCATGGTCGGTGCCATCGAGCTTGCCGACTCCGAGGCCACCTTCGATGACATCGTGCCCATTGCCCGGCTTGCTGACGACTACGCGGTGCTGGTGGTCCCTGCCAAGTCCGAGTTCAAGGACCTGGGCGATTTCGTCGAGCAATGGAAGGCCGACCCGGGCGGGACCTCGATCTCCGGCGGCTCCCTGGGTTCCATCGACCACCTGCTGACGGGACTGGTCGCCCAGAAGGTCGGCATCGACCCGATCAAGACGAACTACATCGCCTACTCCGGCGGCGGCGAGGCATTGACCTCGATGCTTTCCGGTACGACCGTCGGCGGGATGTCCGGCTACAACGAGGTGGCCGACCAGATCGAGGCCGGGACCTTGCGCGCCTTGGCGATTTCCTCCGAAGAGCGCCTCCCCGGCGTCGAGGTCCCCACCTTCAAGGAGCAGGGAGTCGACGCGGCGATGGCCAACTGGCGCGGCGTGGCAGCCGCCCCGGGCATCACCGAGGAACAACGGCAGGAGTTCGTGGACATCGTTTCCGAATACCGCCAGACCGAGCACTGGCAGGACGCGCTGGAGCGCAACAGCTGGACCGACAGCTTCATGACCGGCAAGGAATTCGAGGACTTCATCGACTCCGAGACCGCCATCACCAAGGACATCGTGGAAGGACTGGGACTGTGAGCACGACCAAGGCAACACCCGCACCCGTGAGCACCGGGGAAGACTACCCGGTACGCATCACCGGCTTCTGGTCCGGCCGCAGCGAGCTCATTGTCCCGGCACTGGTCTTTACGCTGGCCGGATTCCTGACCTATGGGACCGCCACCATGGAGGTCATGGGCAAGAGCGTTCCGGGGCCGCAGTTCTTCCCCACCATCGTCTGCGTGCTGCTCTACCTCATGGCAGGAATCCACACGATCCAGATCCTGCGCACCCGGCGGTTCCCGCAAGCCGACAGCGAGGGGCACAACCCGGATTTCTCCAGCGACATGCTCGGCGACCTGGGCGACACCGAGGGCAAGTCGATCTATGGCGCCGCTTCCACGCCGACGTCGGCCGGAAAGCGCAGGGCCTACTCGGACTGGAAGACCATGGGCATGGTCATCGGGGCGGTGGCCGGATTCATCCTGGCACTTCCGGTGCTCGGCTGGGTCCTCAGTGCGGCCGGCCTGTTCTGGGTGGCGTGCCGCGCGCTGGGCAGCAAGCGCCCGCTGTTCGACCTCAGCATCTCGATCCTGTTTTCCTCTCTCATACAGCTGGCCTTCAACGCCGGCCTCGGCCTCAACCTGCCGTCGGGCTTCCTGGAAGGACTGATCTGACATGGATTCACTGTCCCTGCTCATGGAGGGCTTTGCCGCGGCACTGACTCCCATGAACCTCCTCTGGGTGGTGATCGGCGCAATCCTCGGCACCGCCGTGGGCGTGCTGCCCGGCCTCGGTTCGGCCATGGCGGTCGCGCTGCTGCTTCCCATCACCTTTTCGCTGGACCCGACCGCGGCATTCATCATGTTCGCCGGGGTCTACTTCGGCGGCCTCTTCGGGGATTCGACCTCCGGCATCCTGCTGAATACGCCGGGCAACTCCTCCGCCATCGCCTCCACCTTTGAGGGCCACCGCATGGCGCTCGACGGCAGAGCCGCGAAGGCGCTTGCCACCGCCGCGATGGGCGCCTTCATCGGCGGACTCATCGCCACGACGGTGGTCGTCTTCTTCGCCCCGGTGCTCGTGAAGATGGCCACCGCCTTCGGTCCGGCCGAATACTTCGCCCTGGCGGTCTTCGCCTTCCTCGCGATCTCCTCCGTGGTCTCCGATTCGGTGGTCAAGGGCCTGCTCTCCCTGGGACTGGGGTTGGTCCTCGCCCTGGTCGGCGTCGACGGCCCGTCCGGGACCGAGCGCTACACCCTGGGCCTGCCGCAGCTCTTTGACGGCATGTCGATCGTGGTGATCACCGTCGGGCTGCTGGCCCTCGGCGAGGTCTTGCACATCGCCTCGCGCATCCACCGCGACGAGACGGCTGTCCGCGTGGAGTCCAAGGGCCGGCCCCGTTTGGACCTGAGCGACATCCGCCGGGCCATGCCGGCCTGGCTGCGCGGCACCGCGTTCGGCGTCCCGTTCGGGGTCATTCCGGCCGGTGGTTCCGAGGTTCCCACGTTCATGGCCTACGGCCTGGAAAAGAAGCTCGCCGCCCGCAACGGCGACACCGATTTCGGCACCACCGGATCGATCCGCGGCGTTGCTGCCCCCGAAGCCGCGGCGAATGCCACGGCCGGGACCGCCATGGGCGCCCTGCTCGCCCTGGGCCTGCCGACCTCGGCAACCGCAGCGATCATGCTGGCCGCCTTCCAGCAGTACGGCATGCAGCCGGGCCCGCTCCTGTTCGAACGCAGCGGCCCGATGGTCTGGACCCTGCTCGCCTCGCTGTTCATCGGCCTGGTGATCCTGCTGGTGCTGAACATGCAGTTTGCCGTGCTCTGGGCCAAGCTCCTGCTGATCCCCCGGCACTACCTCTACGCGGGCATCACGGTGCTCTCGGTGCTCGGGGTGTACGCGATCAGCTCCTCGATCGTGGACCTGTGGATCCTGCTGGCCATCGGGCTGCTGGGCTTCCTGATGCGCCGCTACAAGTTCCCGCTGGCGCCGGTGCTGATCGCAGTGATCCTCGGCCCGCTGGCCGAAACCGAATTGCGCCGCGCGCTGACGGTCTCGGAAGGCGACCTGTCGATCCTGGTCGGCAGCCCCGTCACGCTGGTGCTGTACGGGTTGCTGGCCATCGCCCTGGCGGTCACCGGCATCCAGCACCTGCGCCACAGCAAGGCCGCCCGAAGCCAGGCGCCGAAATTGGATAACGACAGGATCGGCGTCTAGATGAATAAGTCCTAATCGGTCCCAAGGACAAAAAGACCCCAGTTCATATGAACTGGGGTCTTTTAATCGCTGGCGGAGAGTGTTAAGCCTCGTATGTGAACCCAAAACTCAACACCCTCCTGACCACACTCTACGTCCTACTGACCGATCGTGTCCTGCCGGACTTGGGATACGACCGCTCGAGCAAACCCGGCCGAAAGGCCATCTTGAGCGATGCGGAGCTGCTGTGCCTGGTCGTGGCCCAGCACCTGCTGCACGGGCACTCCTCCGAATCGCGATGGGTCCGCTATGCGCGCACCCACCTGAGCGGGCTATTCCCCGGAATCCCGCAGCAATCGGGATACAACAAGCGCGTCCGCGCAGCCGGAACACTGATCTCAGCGGTGATCACCGCCCTGGCCCGGGACACCGAATCCTGGCACGAAATCCTCCGCCTGCTCGATTCCACCCCGGTGCCGTGCGGCACCAGCCGCGAAACCGTCAAGCGCTCGGACCTGGCCGGGCACGCCGGCTACGGATACTGCGCCTCGCACTCGCGCTACTTCTGGGGCTTCCGCCTGTACCTGGTCAGCACCCCGGAGGGCATGCCGGTGATCTGGGGGCTGGCCAACCCGAAACTCGGGGAACGCGAGGTCACCGAGGCCCTGCTGCGCCGCGACCACCACCTGGTCCGCGACGGGCAGGTCATCCTCGCCGACAAGGGCTTCGCCGGAAGGGACTTCGAGCGGTTCATCGCCGAGGACCTCGGTGCCAACCTGGTGCGGCCGGACCGCAAGGACGAGAAGCCCCGCTTCGGGAAGTTCGGGGGCATCCGCCAGTGGATCGAGTCCGTCTTCGACAGCCTCAAGGGCCAGCTCGGGCTCGAGCACCACGGCGCCCGGACCCTCGACGGACTCTACGCCCGCGTCGCCTCAAAGCTCCTGGCCCTCGCGGCCGGAATCTGGCACAACTGGAAGACCAACGCACCCCGAAAGCGCTCCCTGACCGCCTACGACCACTGACTTCATTAGGACTTAATCATCTAGACCGCTCCGTCCACCACGCCCGTCGGGGCCTTAAGCGAGAGCCCTGCACGGCCCAGCCGTGTCGGACTTTCTCCTGCGTTTGCGACTGCTGGTGCCAAGACTTCTCCCCGCGCGATCGCGGCGTCGGGGGGAAGGGGGATAGTGCGGCAGGCCTTCTCTGCCTAGACCCTCCGGGGAGCCTTGGCCAGGTTCGCCTCCAGCTCTGCCACGTTCTGCCGCACGACGTAGGCGGGGCGGTCGCGCTCCACGCGCCAGCTTTCGGCCAGCGGGCCGATCTGCACGGTGTCGAAGCCGAACTCGTCGTACAGCCCGGCCACCAGCGCCGCGGCGTCCTCGTGGTCGCTGGCCGTGGCCAGGGCGCGGCGATTTTCGGTGCCGGCCGGGGAGCCGGTGGTGGTGATGTCCGCCGCGAGGATGTGGTTGAAGCCCTTGGCGACCTTCGAGTCCCTCAGGTGTTCCTGGACCAGTCCCGAGGTGGTGGTCTCGCCCCGGTCCAGCACGTCGATGTGGCCGTCGCGCTCCCAGTAGTAGTTGACCGTGTCGATCACGACCTTGCCCGCCAGTGCTTCGGCGGGAAGCGCCTGGTGGTTTTTCAGCGGGATGGTGACGACGGCGAAGTCGGCCGCCGCCCCCGCCTGTGCCGCGGTGGCCGCGCGTGCGCGCGGCCCCAGTTCGGCCACCAGTTCCGTGAGGGTCTCCGGCCCCCGCGAGTTGCCGATGACCACGTCGTATCCCAGCTGCACGGCCTTGCGTGCGATCTGCGATCCAATGTATCCTGCTCCGATGATTCCGATGGTAGTCATGCAGGGTTCAACGGGGCGAAGGCCGCGCCCATTCCATTCTTACGGCATGTTAAGCGCCCGGGCGGCTCTGGTCGGGCGCGGGGTGCACGGGGCAGAATTGACTCCATGTCCACCACCGCGCAAGACACCCAGTGGGAAACCCATCCGGTCACGCCTGACCGTTTCGAGGACTTCGCCGCCATCGTCAATCCGACCGGGCGCGACAAGCATTGCTGGTGCCTCTCGCACCGCCTGCGGGCCAAGGAGATCGAGGAGCTCGGCGGCGGCAACCGCGAAACCGCCATGCGCAAACTTTGCGAGCGGGAGAATCCGCCAGGGGTGATCGCCTACCGCAACGGCGAGCCCGTCGGGTGGTGCAGCATCGGCCCGCGCGCCGAGATCCCGCTGCTGGCGGCCTCCAAGCTCATCCGGCCCGTGGATGGGGTTCCGGTGTGGAGCATCATCTGCGTGGTGGTGCGCAGCGGTCACCGCAGGCAGGGCGTCACCAAGCACCTGCTCGAGGGGGCCATCGCCTACGCGGCCTCCCGCGGGGCGCTGGCCGTCGAGGCCCACCCGGTGGATCCGGACGGAAGGATGGACACCACGATGGCGTTCGTCGGAACGCGGGCGATGTTCGAGCGGGCCGGCTTCCGCGTCATCGGCACCACCGATGCGGTGGCCAGCAGGATGCCGCGGCTGGTCATGCGCCGCGACCTCTGAGGCTGCTTCCGGGCCCGGGCAACGCTTAGGTCAGCGACCACGAGCGTTTGCATCCCCGACAGCGCCACGGCCTGCGGCGAAAGCCGCCCCGGCCCTTCCCGCTCCGCACCTTCATGAGCGGTAACGCCCCGAAGGGAAGCGGTTCTCCCTAGCCGCGCCTACCTTTTAGGCCCGGCTTGCGACGGCGCTGATGCGGTAAGCCGTCAAGCCTCCGTCTACGCGGACATCGGTCCCATTGACCCACCGTGATTGCTCCGAGAGGAGGAACGCAATGACTTCGGCAATGTCCTCCGGTTCGCCGAAACGTCCGAGCAGCGCCGCGGCACCCTCAACCTTGGCTGCGCCGTGGTCCGCCTTGAAATCGTTAAGAATGGGGGTCTGGACGGGCCCGGGACTGACGGAGTTCACGCGGACGCCCGCGGACAAGTTCTCGGCCGCCAGTTCACCGGAGAGCAGCATGACGCATTGCTTCGAGAAGAGGTAGGATTCCCCGTCGGCTTCCATGGCCCCGGCAACAGCTTCCAGGGCCTTTTCTCGGTTCGGTTCCATTGCGAACACGGCCAACTCCTGTGCATTGGCGCGCCACTCCCACGCCACCGACGACGCCAGGTTCACGACACTGGAGCCGCGCTCCATCCGGGTGACGAGTGCCCTGGTGAGATCGCGCACGGCAAACACGTTGATCTCCAATACCGTACGCCAGGGAGCCGTGCCGGGAACGCCCGCGATATTGGCCAGTCCCCCGATTCCCTCGGGCGCCAGGCGGCCCACTTCCGAGGCGATCGCTTCGACCCCCTCGAAGGTGCTCAGGTCACCTTGGATGAATGGCCCTTCGAAGGCTTCCGGGACGTTTCTGTCCACGCCGATGAGTGATGCCCCCAGTCGGCGCAGGTGGGCCGCGGTGGCAGCACCAATGCCGGATGCTGCTCCGGTGATGACGATGGGCTTGCTGGCAAAATTCATGTGGGCGTCCTCGGCGTGTTCGGTGCGGGCAGCGCAGCCCGGTTCAATTCAAGAATGGCGTCTTCCTCGCCACCTCAAGTGTGACGCCAGCAGACCCCATCCCCGTCCCAAATTTTCAACCAATGGAAATGTGGACGAGACTTCGGCATCCTGTCGGGGATGCTTTCAGGAGAGATCACCGTGAATTTGTTCCGAAAGGACCACCCCGAATGACTGCAAGCACCTATGACATTTTCGACCCGGCAACCCTGGAGAAAATCGGTGTGGCCCCGCAGCATTCGCAGGCGGATGTCGAGCAGGCGGTCGCCCACGCCTCTATCGCCGCCAAGGCTTGGGCGTCCGACCTTCCCATGCGCCGCGAGGCACTGCAACGGGTTTCCGCCCTCATCCGCGAACGTCGCGGTGAACTTGGAGAAATCCTCAGCCGCGAGCAGGGCAAACCGCTTGCAGAAGCCACCCAGGAGTTTGCGGTGGCTGCGGACGTCTTCGCTTACTACGCGCAATTGGCCTGGGAGGAATCGGAGAACCTGCCCGACCGCGCCGATCGCCGCCTGAGCATCCAACACCGTCCTGTCGGATTGGTGGGAACCATTACCCCCTGGAACTTCCCCATTTCCCTGCTTGCGGTCAAGCTCGCCCCGGCACTGGCCGCGGGTTGCACTGTCATCGCGAAACCGGCACCCACCACCCCGCTTTCAACGATCGCCTTGGTTGAACTCGTGAACCAGGTGCTGCCTCCTCACGTCGTCCAGACACGCACCAGTTCAAACCGTGCGGTCAACGTCGCATTGAGCACGCTGCCCCGGGTACGCAAGATTTCTTTCACGGGCTCCACCGATGTGGGCATCTCCGTGGCCACCCAGTCGCTGCAAAGCGTCAAACGAGTCACCCTCGAGCTCGGAGGAAACGACCCGGCCATCGTCTTGCCCGATGCCGATGTCGCAGCCACAGCGCGCGGCATTGTCGCCAGCGCATTCCGCAACGCCGGACAGGTCTGCATGGCCGTCAAGCGCGTCTATGCGCCACGCTCCCTTGAAACCGAACTGACCGAGGCCATCAGCGCCGAGGTTGCCAAGCACGTCCTGGGCCACGGCGTTGCCGAGGGCACCACCATGGGCCCCATGCACAACGCCTCCCAGCTCGCGACCGTCCAGGACATGATCGACCAGGCCCTCTCCTCCGGTGCCCGGGTTGTCCATGGCAACAACCGCGGCACGGACCTGCCCGGATATTTCCTCAGCCCGACCGTTATTGCGAACGCCAGCGACGGGATGAGAATCGTTGACGAGGAACAGTTCGGAAATGCGCTGCCCATCGTCGGCTTCGACGACGAAAATGCCTTGATCCGGATGCTCAACGCCCAGGAATTCGGCTTGGGTTCCTCGCTCTGGACGCCCGACGAAGAACGCGCCCATGAGCTGGCCTCGCAGTTGGAAACCGGAACGGTGTGGATCAACCAGCACACCGTCGTGGAACTCGATGCGCCTTTCGGCGGCTGGAAAGCCTCAGGCGTCGGGCGGGAACGCGGACGCTGGGGACTCGACGAGTACCTCGAAACACGAACCATCAATGTGCGCGACAATGTGCACCAAACCCAGCAGAAGGAGCCACAACGTGGACACTCCCTTTGAACTCATCACTCTCGGCACCGCCGCCGGCCCGGCCATCCGCGGCCATGAAGACGGGATTGCCAGCGCGTTGCGGGTGGAGGATTCCTTCTACATGGTTGATTTCGGATTGGGCGCAACGCGTGCGGCCCACGAAGCGGGGCTGCGCGGCAAGAATTTCCGCGCCGGCTTCATCACCCACCTGCATTCCGACCACGTGGTCGAGCTTCCCGCGTTCCTGCTGTGGAATTGGGGCGCGCCGGTGGACGGTTTTACGTCTCCCATCGACATCCTGGGTCCGGGGCAAGATCCCGGCCACCCGCGCGGCAAACAGCTGTCGGGAACCATGGGCATGGTCCAACATTGCCTCGACGCCTATTCCTACGATGTCGACATCCGCATCACCGATGAAGCCCGTCCAAACCTGCGCGAGATCGTCCGTGCCCGCGAGATAGAGGTGCCGCACCCCGACAGCATAGTGCCCTTTGACGTGTACGAGGACGACCTGGTCAAGGTCACCGCGGTGCTAGTGAAGCACCCCCCGATCTTCCCGGCGCTGGCCTTCAGGTTCGACACCGCATACGGCTCGGTCACGTTCTCGGGCGACACCGCCGAGTCCGAGGCGCTGGCAATCCTGGCGCAGGACACCGATGTCCTGGTTCATGAGGCAGTCAACCTGGATTTCTACAGGGCACAGGACTTCAGCCCAGCATTCATCAACCACCAGATGATCGCCCACACCTCACCGGAGGGCGCAGGACGCGTCGCGGCGAGCTCTGGCGCCCGTTCTCTGGTGCTTTCCCACTTGGCCGGCATTGCCACCCCCGAGCAGTGGAAGTCCCGCGCCGAAGCGACGTACTCCGGAAAGATTACCGTCGCCACCAGTGGGCAGCGGTTTGCCTTGAACAAGGTTGCCCGTCCGGAATCGATGGTTTCCGGGATGTAACTTCTCTCGCAACGCTCCTTGGCCTTCCGTCATCGAACCCGCGGCCAGCCGGAACCAATTCCGGACTGCCGCCCGAAGACGGAAGGCCTTGCCATGTCCGAACCACGATATCCAAAGCCCTCCGCTGCAGGTCTCGACGATCTATGTCCATGGCCTGGCAATGGTTTGACCCATCTATGGGTTCTTTCAAGGGGCCAGCAATATTGCGAGTGGGGACCACCCCGGGATAGCGTAAATATTCCCCATGCGACCCACGAATGCCATCGTTGGGATCCACTTGGCCATTGACAGGTGACCGTTCCCGTGACGCGAGCCGGCCGGGCCGGAAATGGACCGATTGCCCGGGACGAACCGTTGGGCGTTGCAAGTCCCTGGAAGAGCGTGGCCGGTTCGATCTTGCCGGGGTGGTGCGGCCGCTGCTGGAAAGCGCTTGAGCATATTGCTTGGGCACATGTCGCGCCGCTGCGGCTGGACGGTGTCCGGCACAGTCGAAGTCTTAAGGCGATCCGACGCCCGCGGCCCCCTCGGCGTCCACGACGACACGGTCCTGGACCGGATCATCCACAACTCCATTTGAATCGATGCTGGACGCTGCTGACAACATGCGGGAGAAGATCGGCATCGTCAGGCACGGTTGGCTTCGTTGCGGCTAGGCGGCTCCCATCCAAGCAGATGCTTGCCCCCAACGGCAATATCGTTGGACGCCAAGCACGATAATGGGTGGTCTCCAAAACGTAGAATACTCAGGTTCAGGGCACGTGCCCCCGAAACGCCGCACGACAAGAGCAGAACGGCCGTGGATCGCTCGACTGTCCCCACGAGGAACATCAACTTCTCGGCAACGGCCCCGCGCCACATGCAGCTGGCTGCCCCTCACCATGTGGTGCGGGGCAGCCATCTCAGATCGCGGGAACGGGCGCCGAGCTCAGGCCTTGAGCTTGAGGTCCAGTCCCAGCTTCGTCCTGTCGCGTTGCTGGTTGATGAAAATCATCGACAGCACCCCGATCAGGGCCAAGGCGCCGCCCGTGTAAGCGAAGGCGTTGAGGTAGCCCGCGCTTGGCACCGCCGCGGATCCAATCATGAATCCTACGAACATCGGCGCGACCAAGCCCCCGGTCGTCAGGAAGGCATTGGTGATTTGCAGAACGGCTCCGCGTTGCTGGATCGTGGTCATTTCCGAGGCAACCAGGTATGTGACGGCAAAAAGCGCGGGCGCCGTGCCGAAGCCAAACATGAAACAAATGATGGAAACGGCATCGATGTTCGACAGTGTTCCAACGATGACCATGAGGCCGCCAAACGTTGCGGCGCCTCCCAACACCACGCCTCGCGACACTCGCGTGGGGATCCCCTTGTTGACCAGCACCTCGGTCAGCCAGCTCAGGCCGATCGTCGCGATGAAACCCCAAATTGCCGGCAGGGCTATCAATGAACCCGCCTGCTGCGTGGACATTCCCATGGCGTTTTCGTAGTAGGCCGGAAGCCACGTGGTGGCAACGGTAAACGTCCAATAGCCAAAGAATGAACACAACACGGCCAGGATCCAGCTCGGGGTCAAGAACGACCGCATGTACCGCACCGGCGCGTCGGACGCCTGGACCTTGGCGGTGTCGAGCGTTTTTACTGCTTGCCCCTCGATCTCGAGTTCGGCTTGGACGGAAGTGTAGGGTCCTTCCTTGCCGATAAAGAGCCACAGGATCGACCATACGACGCCGACGATGGCCAAGAACACGAAAGTGGATTTCCACCCGAACTCGGCATTGACCCACGCCAATACTGGGGCGAACGCGACAATGCCCAGCGTGACTCCCGACGAGGCGACAGCCGCGGGAGTGGCCGACCGCTTGGCAGGGAACCACTTGTACACCGAGTGCATGATGACCGGAGCCAGCGGACCTTCCCCGGCTCCAAGGACCAGGCGGCTGGCCCACAGCGCAGGAAGCGAGGCAAAGACGAAGATGGGCACCTGCGCGACCGACCAAATCAGGCACAAGGTCAGCAAGATCCATTTGGACTTGACCCTGTTGGCAATCGGAGCAGCGACAAACTGCGCGATCCCGAAGAGCATGAACACGGCGGAACCGAGCAACCCGAATTGTTGCGGGGTGATGTGGAGGTCGTGCATCAACGGAACCGCCACGATACCCAGAATCGCCTTGTCCGCCCAGCTGACCATCATCAGGACCAGGAGTGCCGCGGTGGTCAGCCAACCGTATCGCTTGCGGCGCCCGGGGGTCCACGTGGCAGGGTCGCTCTTGGCGTTTTTTGGGCGCGGTAAAGCATCGAGTGACATAGCGTTGCTCCAAAAGTAATAGGGGCATTGGGCCCCCGGCCGGATGACTATCTTTGGGTGGTGATGCGCACGGGCATCGACTCGAATCCGCGCAAGACATTGTGCAGAATCGGTTTCGGCTCGCCGACAAGTTCGATCGATACAACCTTCTCCAGCAGTTGCTGCAAGACGATTTCCATTTCCATTCGCGCAATCGGCTGGCCCACACATTGGTGCAGGCCCATGCCGAACGCAACGTGGCCCGAAGAAGTGCGTTCCAGCGAGAACTCGTTCGCGTCGGCTCCCCATTTCTTGGGGTCGCGGTTGGCCGCGCCGATGAAGACCTGGACCTTGGATCCGGCAGGAATGCCGACCCCGCCCAACTCCGTATCGACAGTGGTCGTCCGGTGGAACTTCTGGAATGGCGATTCCAGTCGCAGGGCCTCGTCAATGGCGAACTTGGCCAGCGACGGTTCCTTGCGAAGGCGTTCCCAGGCTTCCGGATGGCGGGCCAAGACCGAGAGCGTGTTTCCGATCCCGAAGATGGTCGTGTCCACACCCGCCGAAAGCAGCGCACGGACCAAGAGCGTGGCTTGCTCTTCCGTGATCAATCCTTCGCCGACCTTGGCCCAGATCCCCGCGCCGAAGCCAGAATCGGTCAGAGACTCGCGCTTGCAGGCGTTCATGACCACGCGAGCGTGTTCATCGCCTTCAGCGAAGGCTTGGTGGTAGATGTAGTTTTCGGGACCGAACGCGTTGAACACCATGTTGCCGTAGGGAAGCAGGTGCTCGCGCCCTTCCTGCGGAATGCCGACGGCATCCGGAAAAACCTCGATCGGGTACTTTTCGGCGAGGTCGGTAATGGCGTCGAAGGTGTTTCGTTGCACCAACGCCTCAACCAGTGAAACAGCCGGTGCGGTGAAGTCCTTGCGCAAGGCACGGACCGTTCCAGGGTTGATGACACCGGTCAGCGCGCGGCGCATCAGCGTATGGATCGGCGGGTCTGATTCCAGGATGCTTGGCGGGCGCCAGCCGTCGTCCTTGCGGATGTCGCGTGGCCCCAGCCCACCGGAGGACACGAACGTCTCGAAGTCCGTCAGCACTTCGTAGACCTCGTCGTAGCCCGTGATGGCGTAGGTCTGTTCCGATTCCAGCCAGGATACGGAACCGGCCTCTTGCAAGGAAGCAAGGAACGGGTAGGGGTTGAGCAGGTGCTCTTCATTGTACGGGTCGCCCGTGAAGACGATGGGTTCGCTGGTGGATGTAGTCATGGAAGTTTCTCTCCTGGTCTTTAAAGATCGAGCACAAGTCGGTCGCACCCGGCAGCGGCACGCGAGACGCACACCAGCATGACTTCGTTTGCGTCCTTGTCGGCTTCGGTCAGCACCGCGTCGCGGTGTTCGGGCGTTCCCGAGAGGATGTTCGTCTCGCACGTTCCACACAGGCCGGCACGGCACGATGAAAGAATGCGCACACCCACCTTTTCGACGGCGTCGAGAATGCTCTCGTTGGTCTGCACCGTGACGATGCGCCCGGCCTTGGCCAATTCGACCTCGAAGGGAGCGCTAACGGAACCTGCTCCCAAGGTGTCGGCCGAGAAACGCTCAAGGTGCAGTGCACCTGGAGGCCACCCCATGCACAGGTCCTCGATGGCGCCCAGCATGCCGCCGGGGCCGCAAGCATAGACCAGCATGTGGGCCCGCGGCATGCCCAGGATCGCGTTCAGGTCCAGGCGGCCGACTTCGTCCTCCGGATAGAGGTTGACCTTGGTGCTCCCGTACGCGTCTTCCAGCGATTGGGCAAACGCCATGGAATGCCGGGAACGGCCGCCGTAGACCAGGCGCCATTCCCTCCCCGCGGCTTCGGCCGCTTCAATCATCGGGATGATCGGCGTGATGCCGATTCCCCCTGCGATGAACAGGTACTTCCGCGAATCAATCATGGGGAAGTTGTTCCGCGGCGCCGAAATGGTCAGCGGGGTTCCGGCAACCAACTTTTCGTGAACGGCCTCCGAGCCGCCACGGGAGTCCGGAACGCGCAGCACCCCGATACGCAGGACTTCACGGTCGTTTAGATCGGAGCACAAGGAGTACTGGCGTGTGAGTCCGTCACCGAGATGGACGTCGATGTGGGCCCCTGGGGCCCACTCGGGAAAGCTCTCGCCGTCAATGCGCCGCAATACCAGTGAGACCACTTGGTCAGCCACGTGCTCGGCCGCGTCAACAACGACGTCCAACAGCCCAGCTCCGCTAGCCACCGGCTTTACCGTGTCAACGGCTGCACCGAGCCGCCCAGTTTGAGGCGTCATGTCCATCGCTCCTTATTGCTACCGACCCGATCATCTTTCCGTCGGGCCACAACAACGATCGTAAGTGCGCTGCAACACAGCCCAAGCAGCGTCTTCCATCCAATGGAAAGACGGCAAATACTCAGGCAAGCTCGCGGCTAACCAAACTGCGGGCGATACCACGGGCTGCAATTCGGAGGACCGGAACCACTGTCCCGACCGGCGGAGGGTCCTTCTGGGAGACCACGCCGATGGCCGCCGCGATCTTTCCCGAGGGCAGGATGACGGGGACGGCCAAGCCGAAGTTGTCCTCGCCGCTTTCTTGGTTGGAGACACCAAAGCCTTGTTGGCGCACGGCTTTCACTTCTTCGGCCAGCCTGGACCGGTCCGTGATGGTGTGCCGGGTAAAAGCCTCCAGCTTGCCGATCCGCGGAAGCAGCTCCATTCCCTCATAGGCCAGCATCACCTTGCCCGCGGCACTTGCATGCAGGCCAAGGTGCGATCCCGGCCGTCGGAACGGGGCCCCGGCTCGCGTCCCGGAAATCCGGTCCAACAACAGGACCGAGGACCCGTCGAGAATAAAGAGGTTGACCACGTTTTGCGTCACGAACAAGACATCTTGCATGTGCGGCGCCGCAATCTCGGCGATGTCCTTCTGCACGGGGGCCAGGGTCGCGATCTGCCAGAGCCGCTGGCCAATGACGAAGTCGCTGCCGGACCTCTCAAGCGCTCCCCATCGCACCAATTCGGCCGACAACCGATGTGCGGTGGCGATGGGCAGCGCGGCTCGGCGGGACAACTCACTCAAGGACAAGTGCGTATGGCGTTCGTCGAAGGCCCCAAGAATCTCCAGCGACCTCCAGGTCACGGAATCCGCGGCCTTCACGACCCTGCCTTCGGCGTCGATTCCCCGACGCGGGGTTGCGTTGGCCATTCCCACGATTCTTTCTCACCAAGACGAGCTCTGCCTCGCTGCCAGTCTACCGGCAGGCCTCAATCCGAAACTGGCACTCCTTCGCTCCGAAGCCGGTAGCACCGCCACCGATCTACACACAGAGCCCCGGCTTCGGGGAACTTTCCTGGCTGTGGTTTAGGTCAGCGACCAGGAGCGCTTGGAAAGCCCGAACCAGAAGCCGTCGATCGCGCTCTTGGCCTCGATGCCTCCCGAGGCATATGCCGCGCCCAGGGCGACATAGAGCGGCGCCCAGTGCTCGGAGCGCGGGTGCGCCTCGCGCGCGGCCGGGGCCTTGTGCAGGAAGTCGAGGATCGAGTCAACGTCCCCGCGGGCCATGGCTTCTTCGGCCCAGTGGTCGAACTCGCTCGAGGCCGTCGGCGGGGTGGTGTCCGGTCCTGCTGCCGGGTTGAACCAGCGCAGGTTGTGCGTGGTGAAGCCGGAGCCGACGATCATGGTCCCGCGCTCGCGCAGCGGGGCGAGCGACTGGCCCAGGGCAAAGAGCCCCTGCGGGTCCAGCGTGGGCATCGACATCTGCACCACCGGCACGTCGGCCCCGGGGAACATTTCCTTCAGCGGCACATAGGCGCCGTGGTCCAGGCCGCGGGTCTCGTCGCGCTCCACGTGGTGGCCGTGGTTGCCGGTCAGCCGGGCGACCTCGTCGGCCAGCTCCGGCGCCATCGGCGCGTCGTAGCGCACGTCGTAGTAGTGCTGCGGGAAACCCCAGAAGTCGTAGACCAGTTCCTGCTTGCGGTGGGTGGCGCTCAGCGACACCGGCGCGTTCTCCCAGTGCGCGGAGACCATCAGGATGTCCTTGGGCTTTTCCATGGTTCCCGACCAGGCCGCAAGCTCGGCGGTCCAGGTGGCGTCGTCGGCGAGCGGCGGCGCGCCATGGGAGAGGAAGAGCACCGGTGGGAGGTCAGCTGCAGTAGTCATGGGACCAGTCTAAACCAGATTAGTTGATGCTTCAAGCATTTCCTGGTGGCAATCGGCACATGCCCATCCCGGCGAACAGCCCACCGGGAGGCCCCGGCGGTTCCATTGAACCGCCGGGGCCTCCCCTTCCGGGACGCTGCCCTAGAACGGGTAGGGGGCGATCTCCGGACGCATGGTCAGCCACTGCGTCTCGGTGAACGCCTCCATGTTGGCCGAGGCCCCGCCGATGCGCCCACCGTTGCCCGAATCCTTGACCCCGCCGAACGGCGAGTTGGGCTCGTCAGAGACGGTCTGCTCGTTGATGTGGACCTTGCCGGATTCAACCCTGTCGGCGATCTTCATGGCCATGCCCACGTCCCCGAGGATGGACAGCGAAAGCCCGTAGCTCGATGCGTTGGCCATCTCAACCGCCTCGTCGATAGTGGAGAAGCTGCGCACCGGGGCGACGGGCCCGAAGATCTCTTCCTTCCACGCAGCGTGCTCCGGGTCCAGGTCCGCAAGGACCGTGGGCGGGTAGAACCAGCCTTCGCCGCGGGTCCCGCCGGCCGCCAGCCGCGCGCCGCCCGCAACCGCCGCCTGCACCATGGAATCGATCCGCTCCAGTTGCCGCCCGTCGATGATCGGCCCGATCGCCACGGTTCCGGACTTCGGGTCGCCGACCGGCAGGTTCTTCGCCTTTTCGGCCAAGGCCGCCACGTAGTCCTCGTAGATGTCCTGGTGCACGATGTGCCGGCCGGTGGCCATGCAGATCTGGCCCTGGTGCATGAACGAACCAAACGCCGCCGCCGAGGCGGCCTTGGCCAGGTCAGCCCCGGGCAGCACGATCATGGCGCTGTTGCCGCCCAGTTCGAGGTGGGCTCGCTTGAGCAACCGTGCGGCGCTTTCGCCGATCTTGCGCCCGGCGGCCGTGGAACCGGTGAAGGCGATGACCCGCACCTCGGGGGCCTCGACCACCGCGGCACCGACCTCCGCTCCGCCGGGAAGCAGGTGCAGCAGGCCCTCGGGCAGCCCGGCCTCCTCGAAGATCCGCATGATCGACACCCCCGCGCAGACAGAGGTGCGCGGGTCCGGCTTGAGCAGCACCGCATTGCCCAGCGCCAGCGCCGGGGCGACGGCGCGGATGGCCAGGATCAGCGGGAAGTTGAATGGCGCGATCACCGAGACGACACCGACGGGGCGGCGGCGGGCGAAGGACCAGCGTTCCTCGTTGGTGGTCAGCACGTCCCCGGCGGGCATCGAAGGCAGGGCGGAGGCCTCGTAGCATTCGTTGGCCGCGGTGTGTGTCTCCAACCCCGCCTTGGCGGGAATTCCGCCGGACTCGCGCACCAGCCAGCCGTTGACCTCCTCGGCATGCTCTTCCCACAGCAGCCCCGCCTTGCGCAGCACCGCTGCCCGCTCCTCGGGCTTTTTCGCCGCCCAGGACACCTGCGCCTTGGCGGCCGCGGCGGAGGCACGCAGCACGTCCTCGGCGGAGGCCACCCCCAGTGTGCCAAGCACGTTCCCGGTGGCCGGCTCCACGACATCCTGGGTGCCGGCACCGCCGGCCACCCAGCCATTGACGTTGATCTTCGAGTTCCAGAGTGATTCTTCAAGCAGTGGCACTTTGTGGTTCCTTATCTGGTGGGCATGGATGCGGCATTCCGGCGCGGGCCGGCGGGGCGTGGAATCATCGCGCGCGGCGCTCCCCCTTGCCGTGCGCCCCGCGCGTGACCCGCCCCACCTCCACGCTATGCCAGGACAACGCATCGGTCCAACGAATCCACGCGCAATCGGTCATCGATCACTTCGATAGAGTGGGCGCATGAGCATGGACCTGAATCTGCTGCGCACCTTCCTGGAAATCTACGAGGCCCGAAGCGTCACCCGGGCGGCACAGGAACTCTCGCTCACCCAGCCGACGGTCTCGCACACCCTGGCCAGGCTCCGGACCCAGCTGGGCGACCCGCTCTTTGTCCGCGGTCCCGGCGGACTCGAACCCACTGCCCGAGCCAACGAACTCTTCCAGGTCTTCCGCTCCGCGGTGGACAACATCGACGCGGCGGTGGATTCGAACTCCGCCTTCGATCCGGCCACCACGCGGCGCACCTTCCGCATCTGCCTCTCGGACATCGGCGAGGTCATCTTCCTGCCGCGGATCATGGCCCGCCTGGCAGCGCTGGCGCCGGCCGCCAACCTCGAATCGGTGCCCATGGCCGTGGATCGCATCCCGCATTGGCTGGCCCACGGCCAGGTCGACGCCGTGCTGACCTCTCTGGTGCTCGGCGGCGGCGCGCGGCGCGAGGGCGTGATCAAGGACAGGTACGTCTGCCTGCTGCCGCACGCCTTGGCCCCGAAGCGGGGCAAGCTCACGCACGCGCAATTCGACGCGCTGGGATTCGTGACCATCGACCCCACGGCCGGGCACGGGCAGATCGAGGAACGGCTGGGGGAATCCGGCATCTCGCTGCGCACGGCATTGCGCGTGCACCATTTTTCCGTGCTGCCCTCGGTGCAGCTCGAATCCTCGCTGGCCTCGGTGGTCCCGCTGGAGATCGCCGAGCGCTTCTGCCGGCAGTGGCCCCTGGTCCACCGCGAACTTCCGGTGGACAGCCCCGCCTTCTCCGTGGACCTCTACACCGACCACAAGATCGCCGCGGGCGGGCCGGTGCTCTGGTTCCGCGAGCTGGTGCGCGATGCCCTGCGCGAGATGCCTTCGGCGCTGGGTCCGGCGGGACCCTGAGCCGGCGCCGGGTCCTGGGCACGAAAAAGGGGCGCGGTTCCCGGGGTTTCGCACCAGCGAATCCCCGGGAACCGCGCCCCCATTGCCTATCCGGATCGTTTTCCCCGGCGGCGTTTCGCGCCCGGGGGCAAGGCCCCTACGCCGACTGGGTTTCGAGCACCGGCTCGTCGGCATCCTTCTGCGCGGCCGGCTTGGGGATGGCGGCCACGGCGAGCATGCCGAGCAACGCCGCCCCGGCGAAGAGGTAGAAGCCCCACGGGTAGGCGTGGCCGCTGGCCACCAGCAGGCCGGTCAGGCCCGGCCCGGCGATGGCTCCCAGGCGTCCCACGCCCGCCACCATGCCCATGCCGGTGCCCACCACGTGCTTGGGGTAGATGTATCCGACGAATCCGTAGACCAGCACCTGCGCACAGAAGACGAAGAAGCCGGTCACCAGGACCACGGCGTTGAGCAGCAACTGGCTTTCCATCCGGATGCTCAGCAGGGCCAGCAGCACCGCGGCAGCCGTGAACCAGAACATCGTGGTGCCCTTGACGCCGCGCTTGTCCGCAATGCGTCCCCCGAGCAGCAGCCCGGCGATCGCACCGACGTTGAGGATCAGCAGTAGCACCAGGGAATCCGCAACGTTGTACCCGGCGCCGCGCATCAGCTGCGGCAGCCAGGTGTTCAGCCCGTAGACCAGTAGCAGTCCCATGAAGGCAGCGACCCACAGGCCGATGGTGGAGCGCGCAAGCCCTCCGGTGAACAGCGTCGCCATGCTGGATTTTGGTGCCTTCGTGCCAATGTCCTTGAGTCCCACGGCGTGGGTCTCGGGCAGCTTGGCCCACATGAACGGGAGCACCACCAGGCCCAGCGCGCCGCCGATGTAGAAGAGTAGGTGCCAGTCGGCATGGGCAAGGATCGCGAAGAGCGAGGCGGCCACGGCGCCGACGTGGTAGCCGGTCATGGTGATGGTCGAGGAGTGCGCACGGGCGTTGGAGGCAGCGGCTTCCTGCATCATGGTGATGGCCACGGGCATGCATGCGCCCATGCCGAGGCCCGCGATCATGCGCGTCGTGGCCAGCAGGGCGACGTTGGGCATCAGCGGGAACAAGATGGTGAAGATCGAGAAGATCAGCACGCAGGCCATCAGCGGGTTGCGGCGTCCGTAGCGGTCCGAGATCGGGCCGATCAGCACGGCGCCGGCACCGACGCCGACCAGCGAGATCGTGGCGATGAAGGTCGCGTCCAGTGCGGTGATCCCCGCGTACGAGGTATCGATCAGCTGCGGAATCGAGGCGGAGAGGGCGACAATGTCGAAGCCCTCGAAAACAACCGTCAGCCAGCACAGGGCAACGATCCATTTATTGCGGGTGGATTTCATGGAGTGTGTGGAACCTTAGGTCAAGACTTTCGGGAGCCAAGAGATCTATGGCACCCATCACCACCAAGTGTGCCTAAGCTCGCATTATATTGTCCAATAGATGCGGCGTGCACCACACATAGAAAAAATCTATGTTCACATCGGGCTTGGCACCGGCGCGCTTCGGAAACCGGCACGCGGCTGCACTGGACACCTCCGAGACTCAAAGCCCCCGGTCGCGCACGTGCTCCAGGGCCTGTTCCAGACCGGGTGCTTGTCACGGAATCCGCCGGTCGGCAAAGCCGGTGCCACGCATCAAGCACTGCGTGGCACCGGCTTGCCTGCCCTGCCGGCCTACTCGGCCCAGGCTGATCCCTGGATGACTTCCACGAAGTCGCCGCGCTTGAATCCCGGGACGAAGTGCGCCAAGACATCGGCCTTCACGTTGCCGAAGGTGGTGTCCGGGCGGTCCTTCAGGCCGTTGGCGAAGGCGGCCAGGATCTGGTTCTTGAAATCGGGGCGAGGGTGCGCCGCCACGACGGCATTGCGTTGGTCGTCGGTGATCGCGTCGTAGCCGATGCCCAGCACGTCGAGTTCGACGCCGCGGGTGACCAGCGCGATCTCCGGCGCCATGTGCAGCGGGACTTCCGGGGTGGTGTGCAGTGCGATGCCCGACCAGACCTTGTCTGCCGCCTCGCCGGTGATGCCGTAGTCGCCCAGGAAGCGGCGCGCCTCGTCGGCGGCGTCGATCTCGAAGCGCTGGTCGGTGCGTCGGAACTTGTCCGTGAGCCCGAGGTCGTGGAACATCGCCCCGATGTACAGCAGCTCGGGGTCGTAGTCGAGCCCCTGCGTCTGGCCGCGCAGCGATCCAAAGACAAACACGCGCCGGGAATGGTTGTACACGAGCTCGGTGGCCACCTCACGCAGGAGCTCGGTGGCATCCTGGGCCATCTTGCTGTCTGGGATCCGGATGCCTGCAATGGTCTCGGTCATGGATGCTTGCCGCCTTCTGTAGCCTGTTCTGCGAATAGTGCACTTCCCATTCTGGCCTGACGGGCTAGGCTGGGGACATGTCTTTTTTGCCCAGTCTCCCTCGATTTCGGACATGACCATCAGGATGGGCCTCGTGGTCTTCGACGGCATGACCATGCTCGATGCCAGCGGGCCGGCAGAGGTGTTCAACCTCGCCGATCCGGCGCGCGAGTTCTATGACCTCGCGTTCGTCTCGCCCCGGGGCGGTCGGGTCATTTCCTCCTCGGGGATGGAACTCGGTCAGACACTTGCCGCCGCCGATGCCGGGCCGGTGGACACGCTGCTCGTCGCCGGCGGGGCACGGCTTCCGGAAGGCCGAATCAACCAGGAGCTGCTGTCGTCCGTCGACTCGCTGGCCACTGGCGCGCAACGGGTCGCCTCGGTGTGCACCGGGGCGTTCGTCCTGGCGGAGTTGGGGCACCTCGATGGGCGCCGGGCGACGACCCACTGGCGGCACGCGCACACCCTGGCGACCCGGTATCCCCGCGTGAAGGTCGAGCCCGATGTCATCCATGTGCGCGACGGTCGCTACCTGACCTCGGCGGGAATCAGCGCTGGCATCGACCTTGCCCTGAGCCTGGTCGAGGAGGACCTCGGGGTGGAAATCGCCCGTGAAACGGCTCGCGAGCTGGTGATGTTCATGCACCGGCCCGGCGGCCAGACCCAGTTCTCGACCGCGTTGAGCACACCCCCGGCGCAGAACGGTCCGTTGCGGACGCTGATGGACTCGGTGCTGGCCGATCCCGTCGGCGCACATACCGCCTCGTCCATGGCGGCGAGCGCCGGGGTGAGCGTGCGCCACCTGAACCGGATGTTTCGGGCAGAGGCCGCCACGACTCCGGCCCGCTGGCTCGAACGGGTTCGCGTCGACGCGGCCCGGGCCCTGATCCTGGAAGGCCGCTCGATGACGCAGGTGGCGCAATTGAGCGGATTCGGAAGCGACGAAACCCTCCGACGGGCATTCGCCCGGCAGCTTGATACAACGCCGACCAGTTTCCGCGACCGCTTTTCCACAACCCGGCGGGACTGAACGTCTTCCGCCCTGGCGTTACCTGTCGCCGATGCGGATGCGGACAGCTACCCCTTTTCCGCGGGTGGTGCCCCTTCAAGCTGGTCCCGTTCTGGAGCATCCATTGTCTGGTAATTCGCGGCGCACCGACCATCCATGCCCCCGCCGTGGAACCGGTCCCTTTGGTCGACGACCATGCTCCAGCTTTCTGCTGTGCAGAATGTTGTGGTTCCGGGGAAGCGGCCGGCCCTACGGTTGATGAAACAGATCACAGCCTGGCGCAGGGTGCGCGGCAGATTCAAGGAGCAGCATGCAGTTCTACCAAGATGGCTACCGCCCGGGCGACCCGGATATCCGCCGCGCAGCTCCCGGACGCCGCGCCCCGGGGACCCTCCCCACCCAGGTCGACGTCCTCATCGCCGGCACCGGCCCCGCCGGTTCCGTCCTGGCCGCTCAGCTGGCCGAGTTCCCCGACATCTCCACCTTTGTTGTCGAACGCCGCGAGGCGGCCCTCGAACTGGGGCACGCCGACGGGGTGGCCTGCCGCACCGTGGAAATGTTCAACGGCTTCGAACTCGCCGAACGCCTCATGCGCGAGGCCTACTGGGTCAACGAGACCACCTTCTGGGGCCCCGAATCCGGCGGCGGAATCGGGCGCACCGGGCGGATCCAGGACGTCGCCGACGGACTTTCCGAGTACCCCCACGTGATCGTGAACCAGGCCCGCATGCAGGACATGCTCTTCGAGCACATGGCCAACTCCCCCAGCCGCCTGGTCCCCGACTACGGGCTGGAACTCATCGACGTGGTGGTCGCGGAGACCGGCGAGTACCCGGTCACCGCGACGCTGCGCCGCACCGGGGAGGAACCCGGCAACGAGATCACCGTCCAGGCCAAGTACGCCGTGGGCTGCGAGGGCGCCCGCTCGAACGTGCGCCGCTCGCTGGGCATCAAGTTGCAGGGAGATGCCCGCAACCACGCCTGGGGCGTCATGGACATGCTGGCTGTCACCGACTTCCCCGACATCCGCCTGAAGGCGGCCATCCAGTCGGCCTCCGGCGGGTCCATCCTCCTGATCCCGCGCGAGGGCGGCTACCTGGTGCGCCTCTACGTGGACCTCGGCGACATCGACCCGGGCGACCGCGAGGCCCGCGGGCGCTTCACCGCCGACTCGGTGATCGAGGCAGCACAGAAGATCCTTCACCCCTACACGCTCGACGTGAAGGAAATCGCCTGGTGGAGCGTCTACGAAGTGGGCCAGCGCATTGCCGATCGCTTTGACGACGTGCTGCCCGAGGACCGCGGCACCCGGACCCCACGCGTGTTCATTGCCGGGGACGCCTGCCACACGCACAGCGCCAAGGCCGGCCAGGGCATGAACGTCTCCATGCAGGACGGCTTCAACCTGGGATGGAAGCTGGCAGCGGTGCTGCAGGGCCGCAGCCCCGAGACACTTTTGGACACCTATTCCGCCGAGCGCCAGGTGATTGCCCAGGAGCTGATCGACTTCGACCTGAAGTGGTCCACCGCCATGGCCGCCAAGCCCAAGGATCCGGCCAACCCGGAGGCCGGCGGCATGGACGCCGCCGAACGCCAGGGCATCTTCACCCAGGGCGCGCGGTTCACCGCGGGCTTCGCCACCGACTACGCCCCGAGCATGATCACCGGCGAGGACACCCACGAGCACCTGGCCTCCGGCTTCCCGGTCGGCGAGCGCTTCCATTCCTCCCCAGTCATCCGCCTGGCGGATGCCAAGCCGTTGGAACTCGGCCACCAGGCCCTGGCAGACGGCCGCTGGCGGATCTACGCCTTCGCCGACGCAGCCCGGCCCGATGCAGCTGAGTCGCACCTTGCGGCCTTCTGCGCCTACCTGGGGCAGGACCCATCTTCCCCGGTCCGCGCCTTCACCCCGCACGGGGCCGACGACGACGCGGTCTTCGACGTGCGCGCGGTGCTCCAGCAGCACCACCGCGACGTGGAGCCCGGCCAGGTCCCCGCGTTCCTGCTACCGCGCAAGGCGCCGCTGGGGCTCATCGACTACGAAAAGGTCTTCACCATCGACGCGGCGAACGACATCTTCGAGGCACGCGGCGTGAACCGCGAACACGGCGCGATCGTGGTGGTGCGCCCCGACCAGTACGTGGCCCACGTGCTGCCGCTGGACGCGCACGCGGAACTGTCCGGCTTCTTCGCCGGCATCATGAAGGCCCCGGCGCTGGTGTAGCCGGATTTCATCCGTGCGGCCGGGTCCCGGCCGCACGGAGTTGGCAAAGGATCCTGTTGTGCAGAACAACCCTGCCCGCCCCTAACCTCCTCCGCCGGCCGGGCCTCGCTCTCGAGGCTGCCCGAATCCGCCGTGGCCCAGCTGTACCGCGACCGGGCCTCGGAACGCGGGGCACACGACCTGTATGCCGCGGGCTGTCCGGCCTGCTGCATGAGCTCATCGAGGTCCGATCCCGGGGCTATGCACTGAGCATCGGCCGCACCGAACCCGAGCTGGCCGCCGTCGGTGCCTCCGTGGGGACGCTGGCCAATGGCGCCTCGTTTGCGCTGTCGCTGAGCGCGCCGAGCTTCCGCGCCGGGGACCTGCAGGGCACAACGGTGGTTTCCCTGTTCCAGGTGGCCTGCGGGCGGGTCCGCAACAAGTTGGATTCACTGGGTTTCGACCCCGCGTCCTGACTGCACCGACAAGATTCCGGCCTGCACCCGGGAACGAACCTGACAAGGGGCATCGGTGGGCGCACCAGCAGGGTGTAGACACATTCTGCAGGCCTCTGGGGGCGGGACGCCCAGGGAATGTCTCGGCTTCCGCAGACTCGTGCGACAAAGCCCCGGGTTAAGCCCCGTTCCCGCACGCTTTATCCGACAGTGATTCCGAGTCGGGACACCGCTTCGTGCGGACCGCCCGCGGGTCCGCTGCTCAACCCCCACAAGTCCCGAAGGCCTCCGGCCCGGCAAATGTTATCCACAGGCTTTGGGGATAACATTTGCCGTACGTTCTTCCCAGTGACAGGCCATTCGGCGCTTCCGGGTTCCGGCGCGAACTACCCAAACTCTGTCGCCGGTGCCTTGTTGCTTTGGCCACCATCAAGGCCCTGAGCGGTGCCCACTCCCATAGGATTGGATAGAGACCACTTTCCCCATGGCCAGCGACAGCTGCCTGATTCCATGGTTTCTCCTGCCGCAATACTTCTGAACGGAACCTTCATGCCTTCCCTGTCCGCCGCAACGAGCACCGCACCGACCCCGGTCGAACGCCAATCGGTGTTGCGCACCCTGCGGTCTCCGCGGCTGCTCGCCGTCGAGGTCCTGGGCGGACTGGTGGTGGCGCTCGCGCTGATCCCCGAGGCGATCGCGTTCTCGATCATCGCCGGGGTCGACCCGCGCGTGGGGCTCTTCTCCGCCTTCACCATGGCGGTGACCATCGCCATCGTGGGCGGGCGCCCGGCCATGATCTCCGCTGCCACCGGCGCAGTGGCCCTGGTCATCGCTCCGCTGGTGGCCAGCCACGGCGTGCAGTACCTGGTCGCGGCGATCCTGCTGGCCGGGCTTTTCCAGATCCTGCTGGCGGTGCTGGGCGTGGCCAAGTTGATGCGTTTCATCCCCCGCCAGGTCATGGTCGGGTTCGTGAATGCGTTGGCCATCCTGGTGTTCATCGCCCAGCTGCCCGAACTCATCAATGTCCCGTGGCTGACCTACCCCTTGCTGGGGCTGGCGCTGCTGATCGTCTTTGGCCTGCCGCGGATCACCACGAAGGTCCCGGCCCCGCTGGTGGCGATCGTGGTCCTCACGCTCATCACCGTACTGGCCGCCGTCACCGTGCCCACGGTGGGAGACAAGGGCGAGCTGCCCTCGAGCCTTCCCCAGCTTTTCTTCCCGCAGATCCCGCTAAATCTTGAGACCTTCAAAGTCATTGCCCCGTACGCGCTCGCGGTGGCCTTCGTGGGCCTGCTCGAATCCCTGATGACGGCCAAGCTGGTCGACGACGTCACCGACACCGCGTCCAACAAGACCCGCGAGGCTTGGGGCCAGGGCGTGGCCAACCTGGTGACCGGATTCTTCGGCGGAATGGGCGGCTGCGCCATGATCGGCCAGACCATGATCAACGTGAAGGCCTCCGGGGCCCGGACCCGGATCTCCACGTTCCTGGCCGGCGTCTTCCTGCTGCTGCTGGTGGTGGTCTTCGGCGACGTGGTCGCATTGATACCCATGGTTGCGCTGGTGGCGGTCATGATCTTCGTGTCGTGGGCTACCTTCGACTGGCATTCCATTCGGCCTTCCACGCTGCGCCGCATGCCCAAGAGCGAAACCGCGGTCATGCTCATCACCGTGGTGGCCACGGTGTCCTCCAACAACCTGGCCGTGGGCGTGGGTGCCGGAGTGCTCACCGCCATGGTGCTGTTCGCCCGCCGCGTGGCGCACTTCGTCACCGTCACCCGAACCCTGGATGCCGCAGGCGAGACCGCCACCTACACGGTCAACGG
The DNA here is from genome assembly GCA_024207135.1 of Arthrobacter sp. C2. GTDB lineage: Bacteria > Actinomycetota > Actinomycetes > Actinomycetales > Micrococcaceae > Paeniglutamicibacter. The sequence continues at coordinate 2,905,780 of CP042428.1, forward strand.
CGAGCTCTTCTTTGCCTCGTCCAACGACCTGTACACGCAGTTCCAGTACGCCCTGGACCCGGGACACGTTCTCATCGACATGCACGCCTCGCACCTCTGGGACGTTTCCACGCTGGCGTCGCTCGAGGCGATCACCGCCAAATATGAGGCCGCCGGCAAGCATGTGGAGATCGTGGGCCTGAACGATGCGAGCGCGGCCATGAAGCAGCGCATGGCCGGGCACCTGGGCTAAGCGGTCATGGCGTGGCGGCCTCGGCCAATGCACTTTCCAGCCAGGCACGCTCGAGGTCGTTGAGTGCACGGCTGGAGACCTTGTCTTCGGCCAGCGGCACCATCACCGTGGTGCCGTCAAAGACCGCCTGTCCGTCCTGGATCCCCACATGCCGCAGGGTGAACGACTTGGTGCCGATGCGCACCACGGTCAACTGGATGAGCATCGTCGGCTGGTAGTACAGCGGGCGCAGGTAGTCCAGCTTCAGCGAGGCCACGACGGTGCCGTGCGGGAAGCGGCCGGCCTTGCCGCGCGGTTGGGTCCAGCGCAGCCGAGCCTCTTCCATCAGCGTGACGATGCGGGCGTTGTTCACGTGCCCCAGCGCGTCCTCGTCGGACCAGCGCAACTGCAATTCAATGTCAACGGGTCCTGAAGTGACCGCGGGGGTGTTTTCGCTCATGACCCCATTGCACCAGAGTGCGGGAAAAGCGCGCAGAACATGAAGCACGCAGGTCGCCGGAGCGTCTGCGCCGCTAGGCTGGTCGGATGCGACTCTGGAGCCTGCACCCAACGTACCTGGACACCAAGGGCCTGCTCGCCTGCTGGCGCGAGACCCTGTTGGCGCAGAAGGTGCTGGACGGGAAGACCGCCGGCTACCGGAACCACCCGCAGCTTCAACGTTTCCGGGCCACCGCGGATCCGCTCGCGGCGGTCGGGAACTACCTGGAGGGCCTGGCCCGGGAGGCCGACGCGCGCGGCTACAACTTCAACCGCGCCCTCATCCTGCACCCGCCGGCGGGCGGCCCGGTGCAGATGCTCACCGTGGCCGCCGGCCAGGTCGACTACGAGCGCGAACACCTGCGCACCAAGCTCGCCGTGCGCGACCCGGAGCGTGAATCCCTGCTGGCTGCGGCCGATCCGCCGGCCCTGCACCCGGCCTTCCGGGCCGTTCCCGGGGACATCGAGCCCTGGGAACGGCCCGAGGCCGGACGCCGGGGTTAGCCGGCCGGGGTGAAGTCCCGCACGCCGATGTAGTCGGGGCGCGGCGCCGCGGCAGCAAACGGCTCCACCAGGGTGTTTTCCACGCTGTTGAACACGATGAAGATATTCGAGCGCGGGTACGGGCTCACGTTGCCGTTCGAGGCGTGCATGCAATTCGAATCGAACATCACGGCCCCTCCTGCCTTGCCCTCGAGCACGTCGATCCCGTATTCGTCGGCGAATCGGGTCAACGTGCCCTTGTCCGGGGTTCCGGCGCCCTGCATGATCAGCGACTTCTTGTAGTTGTCCTCCGGGGTTTCGCCCCCGCAGGAGATGTACTTCTTGTGCGATCCGGGCATGATCATCAGCGGCCCGTTATAGGAATAGTTGTCCGTCAGCGAGATCGAGATGCTCACCGCCCGCGGAGTCGGCATGCCGTCCTCGGCGTGCCAGGTCTCGAAGTCCGAGTGCCAGGAGAATTCCTTGCCCTCGAAGCCGGGCTTGAAGTTCACCCTCGACTGGTGGATGTAGACCTCCGAGCCCAGGATCTGCCGGGCCCGGTCCACCACGCGCGGGTCGTTGGCGATCGCCTTGAAGACCTCGCTCGTGCGGTGCACGTCGAAGATCGAGCGTACTTCCTGCGACTTGGCCTCGATGATCGTCCGTTCGTCGGCCCGCACCGCCGGGTTCCGCGACATCCTCTCCAGTTCGGTACGCAGCACCGCGAGTTCATCGGCGTTGACCAGCTGTTCGATGGCCAGGTAGCCGGTGTCTTCGAAGCCCTGCAAGGTCGCCTGGTCGATCGGGCCGTCGGCCGCGGTTCCCCGGACCACCGGGTCCGGGCGGTCCAGCACCGTGTAGTCGTTCCCTGTTCGGGTGGGGTAGGCATCGTGCACCCGATCAAGTGTCTGGCTCATGTTCGTTCCTCCTCGGTTGTTTGGTTCGCTGCGCCGTGCCGCGCAGACACCGATGTGCCGGACCCGTTGGGGGCCGGCACATCGGGAAGCCCTGCCTGGGAAAGAGGCGGGCAGTTCCAGGGGGTCCCCGTGGGGGGGTCAGGAAACCGTTGCGGTCTCCTCAAGGACCAGCGGGTAGACGCCGTTCTCGTCGTGGATTTCGCGGCCGGTCACCGGCGGGTTGAAGACGCAGGCCATGCGCATTTCGGTGGTGGCGCGCACGGTGTGCTTCTCGTTGCCGTCCAGCAGGTACATGGTGCCGTCGCGCAGCTCGTGCACCTCGCCGGTTTCCTCATTGGTCAGCGTGCCCTCGCCCTGGACGCAGTACACGGCCTCGATGTGGTTGGCGTAGTGGAACGTCGAGGTGGTTCCGGCGTAGATCACGGTGTCGTGGAAGGAGAAGCCGACGCCCTCCCCCGCAAGCACCATGCGGCGGCTGCGCCAGGTCTCCGACTTGATGTCGCGGTCGGTGTCGTTCAGGTCGTTCAGGTTGGTAACCAGCATGTGTCCTCCAGGGGATGGGTTCGGTGTGGTGGTTGGCCGTGGCCAGCCGGGTTTGGTGGGTGGGGGCCGGCTACACGGCGGCCAGCGCCGGCGAACCGACGGCGGTGCGCACCGCCTCGGCAAGGATCCCCAGGCCGCGCCCGAGTTCCTCGTCGGTGACGGTCAGCGGCGGCATGATCTTGATGACCTCGTCCTCGGGGCCGGAGGTCTCCACCAGCAACCCGTTGGCAAAGGCCGCGGCGGCGACCTTGGAGGCCGTGGCCAGGTCCGGGAAGATGATCCCGGCCAGCAGGCCGCGGCCGCGCACGCCCGCGCCCTCGACGGTGCCGGCGATATCCTCCAGGCCGCGATGCAGGGTGGCGATGGTGCCGGCCAGCTGCTGCTGGAACCCGTCGTTGGCCCAGTAGGTGCGCAGCGCCGCGGTGGCGGTGACGAAGGCGGGGTTGTGCCCGCGGAAGGTCCCGTTGTGCTCGCCCGGCTCCCACACGTCCAGCTCCGGGCGGAACAGGGTCAGCGCCATCGGCAGGCCGTAGCCGGAGATCGACTTGGACAGGCACACGATGTCCGGCTCGAGGCCGACTTCCTCGAAGCTGAAGAAGGTGCCGGTGCGGCCGCAGCCGGCCTGGACGTCGTCGACGATCAGCAGGATGTCGTGGCGCTTGAGCAGGGCCGCGAGGCCGCGCAGCCAGTCGATGCGGGCCGCCCGCAGGCCGCCCTCGCCCTGCACCGTCTCGACGATGACGGCGGCCGGCTTGTCCACGCCGGAGCCGGAATCCTCCAGGACCCGCTCGAGCCACATGAAATCGGCGGTGGCGCCGTCGAAGTAGTCGTCGTACGGGATCTTGGAGCTGTTGGTCAGCGGGATGCCGGCGCCCTTGCGCTTGAGCGAGTTCCCGGTCACCGACAGGGAACCCAGGGTCATCCCGTGGAATGCGTTGGTGAACGAGAGGATGTGTTGGCGGCCGGTGACCTTGCGGGCCAGCTTCAGCGCGGCCTCCACGGTGTTGGTGCCGGTCGGGCCCGGGAACATCACCTTGTAGTCGAGGTGGCGCGGCTTGAGGATCAGATCCTGGAACGTTTCCAGGAACTCGCGCTTGGCGGGGGTCATCATGTCCAGCGAGTGGACGACCGCGCCGCTGGCGAGGTAGTCCAGCAGCGGGGCGGTCAGCTTGGGGTTGTTGTGCCCGTAGTTCAGGGCGCCGGCGCCGGAGAAGAAGTCGAGGTATTCGGTCCCGTCCTCCGCCGTCTGCGTGGCGCCGCTGGCGTGCGTGAACACGGCGGGCCAGCTGCGCGAATAGCTGCGGACCTCGGACTCGAGGGTTTCAAAAATGGAGCTCATGGTCTTTCCCTTCGATAGGTATGACAAAGCTGCGGCGCGTCCTTCGGAAAGGAGCCTGCCGCGGTGCGGTGATGTTGTTTTTTGGCGTGCCGAAAAGGCTTGGGTGCGATTGCGTGTGGGTGTCAGCGGATGCCGGCGGCCGCCAGCTCGGGTACGCGCGCGGCGGCGCCGGGGCCCAGCGGCCCGATCCGGTACAGGTATTCGGTGTCGTGGTCATCCGGGTACAGCTCGGGGGTGAACAACGCGGTGCCCGTCAGCTCGGCCCCGTGCCGTTCGGCGAAGCGCGTGAACAGCCGGTTGGAGGGCGCGTTGTCCTCGGTGACCGTGGTCTCGACTCCCTGCACGCCGCAGCGTGCCGCGAGTTCGTCGAGCATGGCCGCGGCCAGGCCGCGCTGCTGGAAGCCGGCACCCACGGCGACCTGCCAGACCATGAGGATTTCCGGCTCGTCGGGTCGCAGGTAGCCGGTGACGAAACCGGCCGGGGTGCCGTCGATCTCGGCGACGAGCGAGGTCTTGGCGAAGTCGCGGCACCAGAGCAGGTACGCGTACGACGTGTTCACATCCAGTACCTGGCTGTCGGTGGCCATCTGCCACAGGGTTTGGCCGTCGGATACTGCTGGTTGGCGGAATGTTGCCTCGGACAATGTGTTTTCGACTTCTTCAACCATCCACTCCAACGTAACGAGATGCCAGTCGAATTCAACCCCCGGTCCGTCGGATTTGACACGAATCGGCCCGTTGGGCGAGCGCTCCGCCCCTCCGGGGGATCCCACGCGCGACTAAGGATGCACCGGTGCCCGGCGGGGCCGAAAACGGGCCCGAAATACCGTTATCATTTTGTTATATTACGTCGCGCCCCCTGTGTCGCCCCTCACTCCGGCGAGGGGATTCCGGCGACCGGCCAACCAACGATGGCGCACGGCGGTCGCTCCAAGCCGGGCCGCGGCGCCACACCGGCTAAACCGTGGGGAACTGAATGATCTCGCTGCGGATCAGGAAGCGCTTGCCCTCGGGCGCCTCCACGGAGAAGCCCGAGCCTCGCCCGGGAACCACGTCGATGGTCAGCTTGGTGTGCTTCCAATACTCGAATTGCTCGCGGCTCATCCAGAAATCCAGCTCCCCCAGTGCACCTCCGTCGGCATCGGGCAGCGCGAAAGTCCCCAGCAGCACGTCGGCGTCCCCGGTCTTGAAATCCCCGGCGGGGAAGCACATGGGCGAGGATCCGTCGCAGCAGCCGCCGGATTGGTGGAACATCAGCGGGCCGTATTGGCCCCAGAGCTTGCGCAGCAGCCCGGCCGCCTCGGGTGCCAGCGCCACGCGCGAAAATTCCTCGCCGGCAATCCGCGGTGCCGATTCGATGTTCTCTTCCATGGTCCTGCTCCCTTGTGCTTCGTGGTTTCACTGGCAGACACCGCCGCCCGGCGCCGTCTTGGATTGACGGTGCCGGGCGGGAGGTGCGGAACGGTCTTGCCGGTTCCCCGCACCCTTGTTCCACGGGTGCTGGGAGATCTTGTCACCGGCCGAACGGCCCGGTGCTACTTTGCGTAGTCGATGACCACGCGGCCGTCGATCTTCGCGTGCTTCATCTCGTCGAGGACCGCGTTGACGTCCTCGAGCGGGCGGGTGTGGAAGGTCGGCTTGATCTGGCCGCGGGCGTAGAATTCCAGCGCCTCGTCCATGTCCTGCCGGGTGCCCACGATCGAGCCGCGGATGGTCAGGCCCTTGAGCACGATGTCGAAGATCGGTGCCGGGAAGTCCCCCGGCGGCAGGCCGTTGAACACGATGGTTCCGCCGCGGCGGGTCATCCCGATGGCCTGGCCGAACGCCGCCGGGTGCACCGCGGTGACCAGCACCCCGTGCGCGCCGCCGGTGGCCGCCTGGATGGCCTCGGCCGGGTCTTGCGCGAACGCGTTGACGGTGACCTCGGCGCCGTGGCTGCGGGCCAGGGCCAGTTTCTCCTCGGCGACGTCGACCGCGGCGACGCGCATGCCCATGGCCACCGCGTACTGCACCGCGATGTGTCCCAGCCCTCCGATGCCGGAGATCACGACCCATTGGCCGGGACGCACCTCGGTCTGCTTCAGGCCCTTGTAGACGGTGACTCCGGCACAGAGCACCGGGGCGATCTCGAACGGGTCCGACCCCGCCGGGATGTGGGCGGCGAACTTCGCATCGACCAGCATGTATTCGCCGAAGGAACCGTCGACCGAGTAGCCGCCGTTGGACTGCGACTCGCACAGCGTCTCCCAGCCGGTGCGGCAGAATTCGCAGCTGCCGCAGGCGCTGGCCAGCCAGGCGTTGCCGACCAGGTCCCCGACCTTGACTTCGGTGACCCCTTCGCCGATCTTCTCGACCGTGCCGACGCCCTCGTGGCCCGGGACCAGCGGAAGCTTGGGCTTGACGGGCCAGTCGCCCTCGGCGGCGTGCAGGTCGGTGTGGCAGACGCCGGAGGCAATGACCTTCACCAGTGCCTGGCCGGGGCCGGGCTCGGGGATGGCGATGGTTCCGATGGTGAGTTCGTCGCCAAAATTCTCGACGATGGCTGCGCGCATGGTGCTCATGGGGGGTGTTTCCTTTGCTTTGGCCGGTGGCGCGGGCACAGGGGGATGCACCAAGCGGTGCCAGGCCCTGATCCCGCACCACCGAAGAAGGGTGGAAGGGGTGTGCTGCTTGCCGGAACGGGATGGCTGCCGGGGGTGGTGCAACGGCAGGCGGTGGCCGGTGGGGTCGAAGGCTTTTGCACCTCCGGCCCCGCCGGCAACTGCCGGTTTAGAAGAAACCGAGCTTGTCCTCCGAGTAGGAGACCAGCAGGTTCTTGGTCTGCTGGTAGTGGTCCAGCATCATCTTGTGGTTCTCGCGCCCGATGCCCGAGGACTTGTAGCCTCCGAAGGCGGAGTGCGCCGGGTAGGCGTGGTACTGGTTGACCCAGACGCGTCCGGCCTGGATGTCGCGGCCGGCGCGGTAGGCGGTGTTGCCGTTGCGGCTCCACACGCCCGAGCCCAGCCCGTAGAGGGTGTCGTTGGCGATCTCGATCGCGTCGTCGTAGCCGGAGAACTTCGCGACCGAGACGACGGGTCCGAAGATCTCCTCCTGGAAGATGCGCATCTTGTTGTGGCCCTCGAAGATGGTCGGCTGCACGTAGTAGCCGCCCTCCAAATCCCCGCCGAGCTCGGCACGCCCGCCGCCGGTGAGCACCTTGGCACCCTCGGCCTTGCCGATGTCCAAGTAGGAGAGGATCTTCTCCAGCTGGTCGTTGGAGGCCTGGGCACCCATCATGGTCTCGGTGTCCAGCGGGTTGCCCTGCTTGATGGCCTTGGTGCGCTCCACGACATCGGCCATGAACGAGTCGTAGATGGACTCCTGGACCAGCGCGCGCGAGGGGCAGGTGCAGACCTCGCCCTGGTTCAGCGCGAACATCGTGAAGCCCTCCTTGGCCTTGTCGTAGAACGCGTCGTCCTTGGCCGCAACGTCCTCGAAGAAGATGTTCGGGGACTTGCCGCCCAGCTCCAGGGTGACCGGGATCAGGTTCTCCGAGGCGTACTGCATGATCAGCCGGCCGGTGGTGGTCTCGCCGGTGAATGCGATCTTGCGGATGCGCTTGTTGGAGGCCAGCGGCTTGCCGGCCTCGACGCCGAAGCCGTTGACGACGTTCAGCACGCCGGCCGGGATCAGGTCGCCGATCAGTTCCATGAGCACCAGGATCGAGACCGGGGTCTGCTCGGCGGGCTTCAGGACGATGGCGTTGCCCGCGGCCAGCGCCGGGGCCAGCTTCCACACGGCCATGAGGATCGGGAAGTTCCAGGGGATGATCTGGCCGACCACGCCGAGCGGCTCGTGGAAGTGGTACGCGGTGGTGTTCTCGTCGATCTGCGAGAGGCCGCCTTCCTGGGCGCGGATGGCTCCGGCGAAGTAGCGGAAGTGGTCGACGGCCAGCGGCAGGTCGGCGTTGATGGTCTCGCGGACCGCCTTGCCGTTGTCCCAGGTCTCCGCGACGGCGAGCATTTCCAGGTTTTCCTCGATGCGGTCGGCGATCTTGTTCAGGATCACCGCGCGTTCGGCCGGGCTGGTCTTGCCCCACGGGCCGGCTGCGGCCTCCGCGGCATCCAGTGCTGCTTCGATGTCCTCGGCGGTGCCGCGGCCGACCTCGCAGAAGCCCTTGCCGGTGACCGGGGTGATGTTCTCGAAGTACTGGCCCTTGACCGGGGCCACCCACTGGCCACCGATGTAGTGCTCATAACGGGACTTGAAGTGAACGAGTGAACCTTCGGTGTTGGGGTTGGCGTAGACCGTCATGACGACTCCTTGGAGATGAGTGGGGTGGTGAACTTGTTGCTTGATGTGAGCCTACTCACACCGAGGTTGCGGCAACGTTGCACGCGAGGCTGCAACGTTGCCTGGCGGGCGGGATCCCGCGGATTTCCGGGGCAATTCGCCCAGCCAACCCGCCTATCCCTCCACCCGATCGGAGCGCACCTCCCTTTTCTCCGCGCTTCCTTGAAGCTTCGGCAGGGAATTTTCAGTCCTCGGGTCCATCTCCCCGCACATTGGGCTTTTCCGGCCGCGCGCCGGGCGCGGGCGGAGCAGACTGGGGTTCATGACCACCACCGCGCCAACCGGCACCCCGAGGGGGCACGCATCCACCGACACCGCGATCCGCCACCTGGCCGACGCGGTGCTGGCGCTGGGGGGCCGCGGACCTGGATGCAGCCTCCGCCGCCTTGGTGCTGGGGCTGTACGAGCAGGGAAACCGGGCGGTCGCCTTCGGGCAGCTGCTCACCGCGTTCGCCGCCGACGCGGCCGGGGTGAATCGGCTGGACCCGGAGACCGCTGCGGAGATCGATGCCCTGGCTGCCGATCCCCGGGAACTGGCCGCCGGCACCGCCCCGGTTCCCGTGGAGGCGATGTGCCAGGGGATGGCCCCGCACCGAACCACCACGGCCTGGATGCAGTCGCACCGGCACATCTCCGAGACCGAGGCGCGCCGCCGGATTGCCGGTGCCCGGTTGCTCGTCGCCCCGGCCCCGCCCGCACCGGGTTCGGTCTCGGAACCCGGCTCCGCACTCGGGGTGCCGGCATTCCGATCCTGGCCCGGGCAGCGGCCGGCTACACCCCGCCGATGTTCACCGACTAACCTCGGGATTCGATCCGTTCAAGCGCCGCGACCACCAGGGCCCGGTGCGGGGAGCGGGGTGGCAACACCTGCAATGTGGTGCCAAGGACCTCTTCGTCGTCTTGGGCCTCGGACAATCCCAGGAACCGAATCAGATGCGTGTCGCTTCCGTCTTGCAGCATTGCCTGGCGGAGGGCCGCGAACACCTCGTCACGGATCTCTTCTATGCCGGGGGCCAGCGAACGCGGCAGGATGGGACCCTGGTAATACGACAAGGCGGCGTCCAGGTCGCCCTTCTCGATTGCCCGGAGGACCTCGCGGGCATCGCATCGCGGCAGGTTTCCCAACCTGTAGGGGCGCGAGAGCGGGACCAACGACTCGTCGAAGTCCGCAAGCACCTTGCGCAACCGCACCAGTTCGGCCCGAAGCGTGCCCGCATCTGCCGCATCCGGATTGATGTGCAGCAGTTCGACGAGTTCCTCGCCGCTGAGGCCTCGCGGGTACCAGCTCAGTAGCGCGAGCAGCTCCGCATGCCGCGTGGATAGTTCAATGCTGACGTTGCCGCGGCGTAATTGGGCACCGGCACCGGAGGTCAGATGCAGCATGGATTCCGGTTCAGGTGCCATCTTGGGCTTGCGGGAGGCGGGAACGATGAAGGTCTTGCGTTCCGGATCGGCATGCTCCTGGTGCCAGCGCAGTTCCGACTCGGCCGCCGCGACGGCCGCCTTCAGGAGCGCCAATGAATGCGACGCCACGGCGTCCGCGCCACCGGTGATGTCAACAACCCCGAGCATCTCCCCGGTGTCCGGAGAATGGATGGGGACCGCAGTGCAACTCCACCTGTGGGCAATGGGATCGAAATGTTCGGCGCCGGCGACCTGCACTCCCCCGCCGGTGACCAGTGCGGTTCCCGGTGCGGAAGTCCCCACGGCTCGTTCGGACCAGTCCGCACCGGGAACAAAGGCCATGGACTCCGCATCTCGCAATACCTGGCTGTCGCCCTTGACCCACAGCAACCGCCCGTTGGGATCGCCGATGGCAAGGATCAGGTTGGTGTCCCGCGTCGATTCCAGGAGCAGGCGGTCAAAGACCGGCAATACCAGACGCAGCGGCGAGGCGGTTCGCAAATCGCGCAGTGCCTCGTCGCTTAGCACCGTGTGGGCATTGGATTCGACACTGTCCTTGTATTCAAGCGAGCGCAACCAGGACTCGCGGACCACATCGCGGAGCTGCCATGCCGTTTCGTTCGGGACACCGGCCCCCAGTGCCTCGTGCGCAGCCAGCGCACGGCGCTGCAAAGCCATCGAGGCCGGGGTCACCAGAGGCATCTTTTACCTTCCACGAGTCAGGAAATCACCACGTGGGCGCCCGCACGGCACCCAATGTGACCCCCTTCACGATTTAGCTCCTAGTTTAGGGGAGATTCCATACCAGTAATACCCCTGCGGATTCGCGTGGGCCGCCCAAGCCGCAACACCGCAAGAAAGCGGTGTGATTCGCACACCCCCACGGGAAATCGAGCGATTTTCCGCAGCTCCGTCCCGGAGGGCCGCACCGCCCCGGGCGATCCGACGGGTGGAATTCTCCACCGGCTATTGCCACCGCAACGGGCGGGCACGGATCATGGGTGCGGGATCATTTCCCGACTCATCCATCGCACACCAACAAAGGAACGATCCGATGGCACGCATGATTTTCGTCAATCTTCCCACCAAGGATCTGGCAATCTCGGACACTTTTTACGCCGGGCTGGGTTTCGAGAAGAACACCGATTTCTCCAACGAGGTCGCCAGCGCCTGGATGATCACCGAGACCATCTGGGTCATGGTGCTCACCGAGGAGTTCTACTCTTCGTTCCTGCGCAACGGAGACACACCCACCTACGGCGCGGGCCCGCGCGAGGTGCTCAACGCCATCAGCGGGGAGACCCGCGAAGAGGTCGATGAGTACGCGCGCCGCGCCCTCGCCCATGGCGGCACCATCTATCGAGAGGCCGCGGAGGAGTTCCCGGGGATGTATTCCGTAGCCTTCCTGGATCCCGACGGGCACGAATGGGAGGTCGGCTGGATGGACATGTCGGCCGTCCAGGGCGCCTAGCCGCATGCGAAAGGCGTGTCGCCGGGCATGGCCCGGTGACACGCCTCGTGCCTGTGCCCGCGTGGCTCTCCGGGAACGTCCCGGATCAGGCCGTGCAGGCCTCGTTGGTGCAACCGGCATCGCGCGGCGACCAGTGGGCTTCGGCCTCGCCTTGGTCCTCCCACACGACGTGCCGGCGTTGCCCACAACGCTCACAGGCCGGTGAAAGATACGACGCACGCTCGGCATCCGTGTACAACTTGTAGTCACCCATTGCTGCCTCCCTTGAACCGCCCCCCGAGGGCTTTTCTTCACTCTACGCCGGGCCGGGTTCGGAACTCTAGGCTGCCGGGTGGTGGCGCTTGAACTTGCGGTAGTGGTTCACGGTGCTCAGCAGGATGTAGAGCCAACGCCGGGGGCTGGTTTCCTTCTTGTAGTACAGCGGATGGCTGTATCGCTTTGAGGAAATCAGCTCCTCGACCCCGCTCGTCATGTCACCGGGCACGTAACGTCGCAGGAGGCGCAGCGGAAGGATGTTGTAGAGGTGGCGTTCGCTGGCCACCTGCAGGTCGCTGCCTCCGGCCAGTCCGCCGCGCAGGTACTCCTCGACGTAGAAGCGCGTGACATTGTGTCCTGCCGCGGTGACATAGAAGTGGTTCCGGCCCAGGCGGGGATTCAGCTCGAAGAACTTGTATGCGCCGTCGCGCGGGTCCAGCTTCATGTCGAACATGGAGAAGCCGGTCCACCCGAGCTCCTCCAACAGCCGGGTCCCCTCGGCCACCGCGACATCGTTTGGCTGGGCGACGATGGCCGCCGAGTTCCCCAGGGCGCCGGGAGCATGCTCCTCGACAATGACCCGTCCGCAGGAGACAAAACGCACCCGTCCGGCCTTGTCGCTGAAGAACGTGGCCAGGTGCATGCCGCTGTCATCGCCCGGGATCAGGTCCTGGATGACGAGGGTGCCTGCGTACCCGGCTCCGGAGGCCTTGGCGACCAGGTTGGTGAGCTCCGCCAGCGAGGCGACAGTGTGGACCTTCTTCTTGCCCGGGAATTCCAGGGCTCCCCAGGCGACCCCGTCCGAGGGCTTCACGATGGCCGGGAACGGCACGCCCTCGGCTGCCAGCTCGGCCTCCAGCGCCGGGGCGTCAACGGAACCCCCGGCACAGTCGTGGACCACGGTGGCCGGGTAGCTCACGCCCAGGTCGCGGCAGAGTTGGTAGAAGGCGTCCTTCTCCGTGGCCCGGTCCAGTTCGGAGTTGCCGACGTACGGGATGGTGAACCATTCGGAGAGCTCGTCGGCATGCGTGGCGATGAAGCGGATGTGTTGGTCCGCCGCGCCCAGCAGCAGCAGCGGCCGCTTGGTGCCGTTGGAACCGCCGAATTCGCGTCCCAGTTCGGAGACGAAGGCGGCAAATGCGCCCGGGTCGTCCTGCTGCGCGAAGGGCCGCGGGAGCAGGATGCGCGAATGCTCGGTGATACCGGTCATCACCGAGGGAACAACCACCGAATGCACGTCGTATTGCTCGTGGAATTCCCGCGCCAACGAGTAGGCGCCGATGTCACCGCCCAGAATGACAGGGACAAAAGGCTGGTTCTCGCTGATCTGCATGATCCAAAACTATCAACCTGCCACAAATCGAATACCCCATGGGGGTACTTGACAACATACCCTTAGGGGGTATTATTCGAAGTATGGAAAACATTGTCGTCCCTGCCGATTCCCACGTTGACCACGGCTACACGGCCAACAAGGAAGCCCTGCTGAAGCGGCTCAGCCGCATCGAAGGCCAGGTCCGCGGGGTCAGCCGCATGGTCGACGAGGAAAAGTACTGCATCGACATCCTCACCCAGATCTCCGCCATCAATGCCGCCCTGCACAAGGTCAGCCTGGGGCTGGTCGAGGAGCACGTTTCACATTGCGTGGTCAACGCCGCTGCCCAGTCACTCGAGACCGGGGACCGGTCCTATGTGGACGACAAGGTCAGCGAAGTGACAACGGCCATCGGCCGCCTGCTGCGCTAGGTACCCACACCACTTTTCAACAACCCGACCAGGAGAACACATGAGCAACGAATCAAGCTGCGGTTGCGGCGGCTGCGGCTGCGGCTGCGGAAGCAACTCGAACGAAGGCCTCACCATCACCACCAAGCCCTCCGAGGAAGCCATGAGCCAGAGCACCATCACCCTGAAAATCGACGGCATGACCTGCGGCCACTGCGTCGCCTCCGTCAACGAGGAACTCAACGAGGTTCCCGGTGTCAGCAACGTCGAAGTCATCTTGTCCGCCGGAGGAACCTCCACCGCCGTCGTCACCACCAATTCCCCCGTCGAGAACTCGGTTCTCGAAGCCGCAGTGACGGAGGCCGGCTACACGCTCGTCTCCGCAAGCGCCTAAGCATCTCCCCGCTCGCCACGGGGACGGGATTCCCCAACGGGCGTCCGGGTGTCCCCCGCGGCCGGGCAAAGAAATGGAATCATGAGCAACGACATCACGTTCCCCGCCAACCAACGCATCGTCGAACTGGACATCCAGGGCATGACGTGTGCATCTTGCGTGGGTCGGGTTGAGCGAAAACTTGGAAAGATCGACGGCGTCGAGGCCCTCGTGAACCTGCCGCTGGAATCGGCACGCATCACGGTCCCCGAAAACGTCAGCGATGAACAGCTCATCGCCACGGTCCAGTCGGCCGGCTACCAGGCAAGCCTCAAGGTCGACCAGTACGCCACCGCGGCAGCCACCGCGATCCCCGGGAATAGTGGATCCGGCCAAGCGCCTTCCCCCCTGTCCACCGGCGAACCGAGCAGGCAGCTGGGCACCAACCACGCGCCGGACACCGCGGGGGACGAGCTGAAAAAGCGCCTGGTGATCGGCGCGATCTTCACCGTGCCGCTGTTCATCATTTCCATGATTCCCGGGGCGCAATTCCCCCATTGGGGCTGGGTCGCGCTGTTCCTGGCAACCCCGGTGGTCTTCTGGTCCGCCTGGCCGTTCCACCGCGCCGCGGCGATCAACGCCCGCCACTTCGCCTCCACGATGGACACCCTGGTGTCCATCGGCGTCCTGGCGGCCTACTTCTTCTCGCTCTGGCAGCTGATCGCCGACCCGAACATCACGGCACACGTCGGCATGTCGATGAGCGATCACGCGCTGTACTTCGAAACCGCCGGCGTCGTGGCCACGTTCCTGCTGCTCGGCCGCTGGCTCGAGGCCCGCGCCAAGTCTCGTGCCGGCGACGCGCTGAAGGCCCTGCTGGACCTGGGCGCCAAGGAAGCCACGGTGCTGCGCAACGGCGTGGAAACCAAGATCGCGGCCTCCGAGCTGGTTCCCGGCGACGAGTTCGTCGTGAGGCCCGGGGAGAAGATCGCCACCGACGGCTTCGTCGTCACCGGGCACTCGGCCATCGACACCGCGCTGGTCACCGGCGAGTCGGTGCCCGTCGAGGTGGGTCCGGACGACACCGTCACCGGTGCCACCATCAACACCTCCGGGGCCCTGCTGGTGCGCGCCACCCGCGTCGGGGCGGACACCACCCTGGCCCAGATGGGCCGGCTGGTGTCCGAGGCGCAGACCGGCAAGGCACCCATAGCCCGGCTGGCCGACCGCATTTCCGCCGTCTTCGTGCCGATCGTGCTGGTCATCGCGCTTCTCACCTTCATCCTCTGGCTGGTGTTCACCGGTGAGGTGAACTCCGCCTTCACCGCGGCCGTCGCCGTGCTGGTCATCGCCTGCCCGTGCGCCTTGGGCCTTGCCACCCCGATCGGGCTGCTGGTGGGAACCGGTCGCGGGGCCCAGTTAGGCATCCTGATCCGCGGCCCCCAGGTCCTGGAAGACACCCGCAAGATCGACACCGTGCTGCTGGACAAGACCGGAACCATCACCGAGGGGAACCTCGCCGTCACCTCGCTGGACCCGGTCGACGGGTTCGACGAGTCGGAGCTGCTGGCCCTGGCCGGTGCGGCGGAGTCCGGCTCGGAGCACCCGATCGCCCACGCGATCGTCGCAGCGGCCCGCGCCAAGGACTCGCTGCGAGAGACCAGCGGATTCAATTCCGCACCGGGCGGCGGCGTGCGCGCCACGGTCGGCACCCGAGTTGTTGTCGCGGGCCGGGAAAGCTGGTTGAAGGAAAGCGGCATCGAACTCACCGATGCGCACCGCGCCGGCCTTGCCGCCGCGCAGCAGGCCGGAGCCACCTCCATCATGGTTGGCGTCGACGGCTCCTTCGCCGGACTGGTGAACCTGACCGACACCATCAAGGAATCCTCCGCCGCCGCCATTGCCAAGCTCATGGAACTGGGCCTGCGCCCGGTGCTGCTCACCGGCGACAATGCTGCGGTCGCCAAGTTGGTTGCAGCCCAGGTCGGCATCGCCGGGGAGGACGTCTTCGCCGACGTGTTCCCCGACGGCAAGGCCCGGGCCGTGCGCGAGCTCCAGGCCCGCGGCCAGGTGGTCGCCATGGTCGGCGACGGCGTGAACGACGCCCCGGCGCTGGCCCAGGCCGACCTCGGCATCGCCATGGGATCGGGCACCGACGTCGCCATCGAGGCGGCCGACCTGACCATCATGGGCAACGACCTGGCCCAGGTGGCGCAGTCCATCGAGCTTTCCCGCAAGACCCTGGGCACCATCAAGGTGAACCTGTTCTGGGCCTTCGCCTACAACACGGCCGGCATCCCGATCGCGGCACTCGGGTTCCTGAACCCGATGATCGCCGGGGCCGCGATGGCCGCCAGTTCGGTGCTGGTGGTGGCCAACTCGCTGCGCCTGCGTCGCTTCGGCCGCAAGTAGACTTCGTCCCCGTCCCTCCGCACGACGCCGGATCCCCGCTCCTCCTGCCATGGAGGCGCAGGGCTCCGGCGTTTGGCTTGTCCGGGACCAGGCGTCCGTCGGTCCGCTACGGGCTACGCAGTTCGTCGGCACGCACCAGCAGCACGCCCCCGACGATCAACATCCCGCCGAGCAGCTGGATCCCGGCGGGCAGTTCGCCCAGCAGCAGCCACGCCCAGAGCACCGCAAAGAGCACCTCGGTCAGGGAGATGAAGGACGCCAGCTTCGAGCCCAGGGCGCGGGCCGCCATGATCCCGGTGACATAGGAAATGACGGTGGAGATGAGGACCAGTCCACCCAGGGCCACCCACCACTGCGTCTCCCATTGCGCCAACCGCACCGGCACGAAGGTCATCTTCATTTCCAGCAGGCCTACCAGCGCCAACAGGCCCATGGTTGCCGCTCCGACCAGCAGCCCGCCGGTGGCCAGCACGATCGGTGGCAGCGCGCCGTCCGCCCGGGCGCTGACGAAGAAGTACACGGTCAGGCCCACTGCCGCACCCAATCCCCACAGCACCCCGATCGGATCCACCCGGGTGTCCCCGGTGAGGTCCAGGACCAATGCGAGCCCGGCCAGCGAAAGCAGCGTGCCCCCGATCGTCATGACCTTGGGCCGCTTGCGGAACTTCACCCAGAGGAAGAGCACGATCAACACCGGCGCCAGGTATTCGAGCAGCAGCGCCACCCCGACGTCAAGGCGCTCGACGGCCAGGAAGTAGAAGAACTGGCAGGCTCCGACGCCGAAGAGCCCAAAAAGCAGGATGGATTTCCAGTTGGTCGCCACCAATGGCCACTTGCCGCGCATGACCAGGAGCGTCGGAAGCAGCAGCACCAGCGCGGCCCCGGCCATCCGCAGGGTGACCGCCGCGGCAGGGCTCCATCCGGCCTCGAGCAGCGCCTTTGCGAACGAACCCGATACACCGAAGACCGCCGAGGAAAACAGGGCGACCCCGATCCCGCCCAGGCGTGGCTTGCGCAGCGTCGGGGAGACCGGGAGCGGTGCAGGAGGTGCCACCTGGGTATGGATTTCTTCTCTTGGCACGGCGAAACGCTCCCTGGGACGAGGTTGCTCCGGCGAACGAGGTGGCCTTATGACCCAAATCGACTGTCAGGAGCAAAAGAATGTATGCTCATGACATTAGGACCACAGTGGTTCCTCCGTCAATACACGCGTCCCCACAGGAGTCATAATGATATTTGCCCCTGACACAGAAGTTGCCCTGGGCACCATCGTGGCGCTCATCAACTCGGCAACCCCTTCAAACGACCACCTGCTGACCGGGGCGGACCTCGACCATTTCCTGGACCAGCAGGGGTTCACCGGATCACGCACCCGCAACGAGGCGGAGTTGCGTTCGGTGCGCCAGCTGCGCAGCCAGCTGCACTGCATCTGGCTGGCCGACGAGGAGCAGTCGGTGGACGCTGTCAACAACATCCTGCGCAACGCACGGGCGTTGCCGCAGCTGGTCAAGCACGACGGCTGGGAATACCACATCCACGCCACCACCCCGGAGGCGCCGCTGAGCGAACGCATGGCGGTCGAGGCCGCCATGGCGCTGGTCGACGTGCTGCGTTCAGGGGAATTGTCCCGGCTGAGGGTCTGCGCGGCCACGGACTGCGAGGCGGTGCTGCTGGATCTGTCCCGGAACCGCTCCAAGCGCTACTGCGACACCGGCAACTGCGCCAACCGCGAGCACGTCCGCGCATACCGCCAACGGAAATCCGAGCAAAAACCCGGGGCTTGAACATACACTGGAGCCATGGGGCGAAAGTGCATTCGTCCCGCCGATCGGAGGAGTCCCCGTGAACAGCGAAGAAGTCCCGCAACCGCAACAGCACGCCGCTGACGAGTACGAAGTCGACCTGGAGAAGTCCAACGACGGCCCGGTGCGCGCTGCGGCCCGCTGGGCGGCCGGCCTGGTCGATGCATTCTTCGGCGGAGACGGGTCAGACGCCGTCGGCGCCGCCGTCGTGGTCCACCGCATCGACAACGACGCCGAGGTGCTGCGCATCAATGCCGGCAGCATCGAGGAGGCCGAGTCACTGGTGGCGATGGTCCGCTCCGACCTGGAGGAGCTGGGACACGAAGAGTTCTTGGACCGCTGGGGCGGGCGCGACGGCGCCGAGCCGGCGCGTTAGAAAGGTTCCCCGGCGTCCAGCTGGCTCGCACCCTCGGGCGGCACGGCCACTGGCCGTACCAGTCCCCCGCCATGGCTTGGGCACACCGCTCGACGGGTTACCGCCCCTGTGCCGGGATGAATGCCGCAGCCAGTGCCGGCAGCTTGCCTTCGAAGTAGTACCCGCAGGCCGGGGCGGGGCACTGAAGCCACCCACCCGACACTCACCGAACCGCCCGTTAAGCAGCGAAGCCGCCCGGATTCTTCCAGGGCGGCTTCGGTGAAAGGACTAGTTACTTCTTGGTGTCCGGCTTTTCATCCGGCGTGGACGACGAGCGGTTGACGCCCGATCCGGTGCCCATTTCCTCGGGGTTGTCCTTGCCGGCCATGGTCATCACGGAGATGACCAGCAGGCAGGCGACAAAGGCGACGCCGAAGGCGACCAGCCCGATGTCGATCCGCAACGGGTTGTCGGACCCGCCGGTTGCCGAGATGGTGGCAATGACGCCGGCGATGATGGCCATGACCAGGGAGAACGACAGGGGTGCCTTGATACTCTGCTGCCAAGATTTCTTCTGCTCGGCTGGGGTGTTGCCCACGAAAGGCCCTCCTACGGATTTTTGGTTCAACATCTAGTCTAGCTCCAAACCCCGGTCTCGGGTTCCTTGGCCGCATGGCGCAGGCCGAAGGCAGAAATCAGCTCAAACACCGCCAGGATGATGGCCCCGCCGCCGGCCAGGCCGAGCAGTCCGTGCGCGTCGAGGTCCAGTCCCATCAGCAGCGCGGCCCCGGCGCCCAGCGACACGAAGCCGGTGACCAGCTGGTCCTTGAACGGGGCGAAGTCGGCGCGGTGCCGGATGAAGACCACGATTTCCAGCACCCCGGCGATGATCCAGGCCGCGGCAGCGGCGATCGCGATCACCAGCGTCTCGGGCCGGAAGGCCATCACCAGGGCCGCGATGATCATCGCCACCGCGGCGACCGCGTAGAGGCCGCGCACCGGCTTCGGCGCGCTTGGGGCACTGGCGTAGTCCCAGAGGAACTTCGAGCTGAGCACCATGAAGGCGGCCAGCGCATAGGCCAGCACCTGGTTGGTCGCGGCGGGCCAGAAGATGGACAGGAGCGCAAAACCGGCGGCCGTCGCGGCGCGCCCCATGACTGGGACGGCTGCTTCGGCGGCAATGGTTGCGGG
This sequence comes from Arthrobacter sp. C2, assembly GCA_024207135.1. Taxonomy (GTDB): domain Bacteria; phylum Actinomycetota; class Actinomycetes; order Actinomycetales; family Micrococcaceae; genus Paeniglutamicibacter. Next base: position 2,925,091 of record CP042428.1, read on the forward strand.
GATCTTTACTGCAGGCACGCCTACGAGTCTACCGGGCGCGGGGCCCTGGGCCTTATCCGCGCCCGGACCGCCGGCGGATCAGCTCCGGGCCCAGGTCCGCGATGGTCGCGGCGCCCATGAGCTGCATGTTGACCTCGATTTCCCTGGCCAGCAGCTCGATGACCCGCTCCACTCCGGCTTCCCCGCCGGCCATCAGCCCGTAGAGGTAGGCCCGGCCGATGAGCACGAAGTCGGCCCCGGCGCAGAGCGAGGCGACGATGTCGGCGCCGGACATGATGCCCGAGTCCAGGATGATCTCGGTGCCCGCACCCACCTCGGCGCGCACCTCGGCCAGTGCCTCGAAGGAGACCGGCGCGCGGTCCAGCTGGCGTCCGCCGTGGTTGGAAACCACCAGCCCGTCGGCCCCGGCATCGACGGACTTGCGGGCGTCCTCAGCCGTGAGCACGCCCTTCACGAAGAGCTTCCCGTCCCAGATGGAGCGGATCCATTCCAGGTCGGCGAAGGAGAGCGTCGGGTCGAACATCGAGTTGATCAGCGTGGGCAGGTCGGTGGCGCTGTCGGACAGCGAGGCGAACTTCAGCGAGTCCGTGGTCAGGAAGTTGAACCACCATTCGGGGCGGTAGGAGGCGTCCAGCACGGTCTTGAGGTTCAGCCGCGGCGGGATGACCATGCCGTTGCGGGCATCGCGCAGCCGCTGGCCGGCCACCGGGGTGTCGACGGTGACCAGCAGGGTGTCATAGCCGCTGGCTGCCGCGCGCTCGAGCAGCGCCCGGGACTTCTCGCGGTCCTTCCACAGGTAGAGCTGGAACCAGCGGCGGGAATCCGGGGCCGCGGCCGCAACCTCCTCCAGCGAGCGGGTGCCCATGGTTGACAGGGAGAACGGGATGCCCGCGCGGGCCGCGGCGCGCACCGCACCGGTCTCGCCCTCGGCGTGCATGAACCGGGTGAACCCGGTCGGGGCGATGCCGAAGGGCAGCGCGGACGGTGCCCCGGCAATGGTGGTGGACAAATCCGCGCTCGCGGTGCCGTGCAGGATGCGCGGGACCAGCTCGATGGAGTCGAAGACCTCGCGGGCGCGGCGGGCGGTCAGTTCGCGCTGGGCGGCGCCATCGACGTAGTCGAAGGCCGGGGTGGGGGTGCGCCGCTTGGCGATGGCGCGCAGGTCCCACACGTCGGCGGCCTTGGCCAGGCGGGCCGCCCGCCGGTCCAGGGTGACGGGTTCGAACTTCATCAACGAGCGGAGTTCGGAAATCTGCGGCAGGCGACGCTTCATGTGGATTTGTCCGGCTTTCTGTGGATCGTGCGTGGAGGGATGGCTATGGGCCCCGGCGGGGGCTGGTCAGTCGTTGGCGGGAACCCTCATCGAGAGCAGGACGGCGATCGCCGAGAGCAGGCAGCAGGCCAGCAGGTAGCCGGCGGCCAGGTGGGTGCCGCCGTCCGCGGCGTTGACCAGGGCGGCGGCAATGAGAGGGCTGAGCCCGGCGACCACTGCGCCGTTGGTCTCGCGGGCCACGCCGATGCCGCTGAGCCGGCGCCGGGCCGGGAAGAGGTTGGTGAGGAAGGCGCCCTGGGCGCCGCTGGTGGCCGGGATGACCAGCCCGTAGCCCAGCGCGATCGCGGTGAAGGCCGGCGCGAAGCTGCCGGCCGTGAGCAGCCCGAAGATCGGGTAGGCCAGCGCCGCACCCATGACCGAGCCGAAGAGCAGCACCTTCGGTGCCCCGAACCTGTCCGAGAGCCAGCCGCCCACCGGGGTCAGCGCGACCGAGACCAGCGAGCCCAGGGTGACGGCCAGCAGGGCGTCGGGCTTGGCCAGGCCGACCAGCGGGGAGGTCATGAGGCTCAGCGCGTAGACGGCCAGGATGTAGTTCATGGCGTTGTGGCCGGTGATGGCGAAGAACCCGATGAGCACCTGGCGCCAGTCACGGGCCAGTACGTCGCGCAGCGGGGCGCGGGCCTTGGTTCGCTCGGCCGCCGCCTTCTCGATGGCCGCGGTGTACTCCGGGGTTTCCTCGAGCCGGTTGCGGATGTACAGGGCCAGGCCGAAGAGCACCGCGGACACGAGGAACGGGACGCGCCAGGCCCAGCCCAGCAGCACGTCGGTGCCCAGGGAGGAGACGGCAAAGAACGCGAAGGTCGCCAGCGCGATGCCGGCCGGCGGGGTGGAGAGCACCAGCGAGGTGTAGAAGCCGCGGCGCTTGGGCGGGGCGAACTCGGCCACCAGGGTCATGGCACCGGCCAGCTCGGCTCCCGCGCCGAATCCCTGCAACAGCCGCAGGACGACCAGCAGCAGCGGGGCGGCGGCCCCGATTGCGGCGCTGGTGGGCAGCAGCCCCACCCCCACCGTGGCCACGCCCATGAGGATGATGGTCAGCATCATGGCGGGGCGGCGGCCGTGCCTGTCGCCAATGTGCCCGACGATGACACCGCCCAGCGGGCGGGCGACGAAACCCACCGCGAACGTGGCAAAGGCCATCATGGCGGCGGCCGAGGACACGGCGTCGGAGAAGAAGAGCGGGGCGATGACCAGTCCGGCCGCGGCGCCGTAGAGCGCGTAGTCGTACCATTCGATGACCGTGCCGAGCACCGCGGCAAAGACCGCCCGGCGCCCGGCAGGGGTGAGGCGTTGGTTGTCTGCTCTCTGTTCCTCGGCGCGAAGCCCGGGGTTAGTGGTCATCCGTGACACTCATCCGTTCAAAACTCCATGAAAAATCCCTGAAAGATATTTCTAACAGGCAGGTAGTATCTTTCACAAGGGCCGCGGACGCATCCGGCCCAATGTGACGCGGGGAAGAAGCCCGCCTGATCCCGGGGAGTTGAACCGATGAGCCCCTCGCTCACCGATCGCCTGGTCGTGAAGCTGCGCGCTGCCATCCTTTCCGGGCGGATCGCCCCGGGCAGCATCGTGGTCGAACCGCGGCTGGCCGAGGAATACTCCGTCTCCAAGACCCCGGTCCGCGAGGCGCTGCGCCTGCTCACCTCCCAGGGACTGCTCACGGTGCTGCCGAAGAAGGGCTACCTGGTGCGCACCATGGGCCTGAACGACGTGCAGGAGACCCTGGACCTGCGCATGCTCCTGGAACCGCACGCTGCGGCGGCCGCCGCAGGGTTCCTGCCGCAGGAACTCACCGTGAAGCTGCGCCAGCTGCTCGACACCCAGGCGGCGCTGTCCGCCGCCGACCCGCTGGGCGCCATGAACGCGGCGCAGGACTTCCACCAGGCCATTGCGGATGCATCGCGCAATTCACGCCTGGCAGACTCCCTGCGGCGCTGCTTCGACGAGACCGCCCGTGCCCATCACGTCCTCCCCGGGCTGCAGCACTACATGGGTGCTCCCACCGAGCTTGCCGAGCACGAGGCCATCTACGCCGCCATCGCCGCGGCGGATGCCCGGGCCGCGGAGGAGGCCATGCGCGTGCACCTGCGCTCCATCCGCACCGCCATGGCCCAGCAGTTCACCGATCCCGGCAGTCTCTGGGCCTAAGCGTCCCGCGCCTCAGGCGCCCAGGCGCATCCACTTGTCGTTGCGCACCCGCCAGGACAGGGTTGCGGCGCGGGCCAGCATGAACCCGAGCCCGAAGGCCACCCAGATCCAGGCGACGGCGGAGACCCCGGGGTGCTCGAAGAGCGTGACGATAAACAGCATCGGCAGGTAGGCGGCCAGGTTGATCATGCCGGCGACCGCCAGGTAGCGTGCATCCCCGGCGCCGATGAGCACGCCGTCCAGCACGAAGACGAGCCCACACACCGGCTGTGACGCGGCGAGGATCCAGACCCCGACCATGGTCGCCTGGCGCACCGAGTCATCCGAGGTGAACAGCGCACCCACAAAGGGGGCAATGACAGCCAGCACCGCGCCGGTCGCCACCCCGAAGTACACGCCCCAGCGGCACATGGTCTTGGTGAGCAGGTTCGTCCGGCCCGCATTCCCGGCGCCCAGTTCCTTGCCGATGAGCGCCTGCGCGGCAATGGCCAGCGCATCCAGGGCGAAGGCCATGAAGGTGAAGATGGTGAAGACCAGCTGGTGCGCCGCAAGCGTGAGCGCCCCCTGTCCGGTGGCAACCCAGACCGTGGCGAGCAGGGCCAGGCGCAGCGACAGCGTGCGCAGCATCAGCCAGGATCCGACCTGCCCGGTGCCCAGCACCCCGCGCCCGTGCGGCGCCAGCGACTGTCCGGCCTTGCGGATCCGCGGGACCAGCATCCACAGATAGACCGCCGCCATCCCCCACTGCGCGATCGATGTGCCCAGTGCGGCACCGGCGACGGACATGCCCAGCGGGTAGACCAGGATGAAGTTCAGTGGGATGTTGGCGGCGAAGCCGAACCCGGCCACGTACAGCGGGGTCTTGGTATCCTGCATGCCGCGCAGCACCCCGGTCGCGGCGAGCACCAGCAGCATCGCGGGGATGCCGAAAGTGGAATATTGGATGTAGTCCACCGCGAACCCGCGCACCTCACCCTCGGCGCCCATGGCGGCTGCCAGCGTCGGGGCCCCGAAGAACCCGGCCAGCGCCAGGACCACGCCCAGGCCGACGGCAAGCCAGATCCCGTCGCGCCCGGCGGCCATGGCCTTGCCCATGTTTCCAGCACCGATGGCCCGCGCCACCGCGGGGGTGGTGGAGTATGCCAGGAACACCATGAGTCCCACGGCGGTCTGCAGGACCGTGGTCCCCAGCCCGGCGCCGGCCAGCTCGTTGATGCCCAGGTGCCCGATGATGGCCATGTCCGCCAGCAGGAAGAGCGGCTCGGCGATCAGTGCGCCGAGCGCGGGAACCGCCAGCGCCAGGATGGTTCGTCCCAGCCCACGCGCGGAGTCGGGGGCCGTGACCTGGTTTTTGGCGGCTTCTTTCACCACTCCAGACTACCGGGGGCACGGTCCGGGACGGGTGCCAAGGATTTTTCCCATGTGGCGTGACGCAAATAGGTTTGCGTTACAACCTATTTGCAGATGCACCATGGTTTGCCGCGCGGTCCACCGCCACCACCGAAGGGAACGCACCATGAACACGAACCAGCCAGCCACACCGGAACCGGCACTCGACCCCCTGCCGCCCTGACATCGATGAACCAGGCCGTCCTCTGCACCGCGGTGGCCGGAATCCGGTCCGGCTCCGAGATCCGCGGGGATTCCAAATTCGCCGGCATGGCCTACGGGATGAGCTGGATGGGAGGATTCCTGGTCGTCGCGCTGTTCTCCATCGCCATCTCCCGGCTTCTGGCCGGCACGGACCAGCTGGTCACCGGCTGGCTGATCAATTCCGTGGCCATCCTCGTGGTGGGCATCATGTACATGGCCGGCGCCGCGATCTTCGGCGACCGCCCGATGTTCCTTCTGGGCGCCTGCTTCACGGTGCTCAACGCCGCAGGCCTCATCGCCGGGGCGCAGGCCTTCATCTCGATCTTCGCCATCGGCGGCCCGATTCTCTTCCTCGCCGCCGGCATCCTTGCCCTGGTTCGCCGCCGCGCTTCCTCCCCGGGGGCGAAGTAGCCATGGCCGAGTTGGATCCACTCATCCACGCGGATGCCCGGTTGCGGGTCATGTCGGCGCTGAACACCCTGGGGCCGAAGGAATCCATGGCGTTTCCCAAGCTGCGCGAAATCCTGACGATGACCGCGGGCAACCTTTCGACGCACCTGCGCAAGCTGGAGGACGCCGGATACATCTCCCAGGAGAAGGTCCTCGAGGGCCGAAGCCCCGCCACCTATGTCGGCGTCACCGCCCGGGGCGTCGCCGCGTTCGAGGCCTACAAGGCCCAGCTCATCCAGCTGCTCTAGATGCGCGCAACCCGGCCGGCCGCGGGCGTCACGTCACGAATCCCGGCCCCCCTGCACCGATCGTGCCCCGGGGCCTGCCCGGAAGGACGGAGGCAGCCCCTGCGCTTTCCCCCGGATGCAGCAAGCCCCGTCCATTGCCGGACGGGGCTTGCCGTTAACTACTCAGAGACGATGCCCTAGATCGCAGAAGCGATCCAGATTACCAAGGCAACGGCGACGAGAACGCCTACGATTGTCCATACAAGGTTGCTTCCACGCATGTGGTCCACTTCCAATCTCTTCGTTGTTACTTCTCAATATGGGTATACAGAGAACTTCTTCAGCATAACGGGTGGCGCCGCCGGAGCCATCACGATTTGCACGGACTCGCCGGGAAAACCCGTCCTCGGGCCAGCTTGCCCCGCAAGCCTAGGGGTGCCGATGCAACCCGCCCAGGGCCAGCAGCGCCGCCAGCACCAGCAGGGACACCACCGAGACCACCAGCCCCGGCCAGTCCCCGGCCTTGAACGCCAGCCCGATGGCCCAGCCAAAGATCGAGGACCCGGAGTAGTAGGCCAGGTTGTACAGGCTCGCGGCCTGCGCCCGGCCCCCGACACCCAGCATCGGGATCCACCCGCTGGCCACCGAGTGCGCGGCAAAGAACCCTGCGGTGAACACCAGCAGCCCGGCAATGATCGCGGGCAGGTAGTCGGCCAGCGTCACCGCCAGCCCGGCGGCCATCAACCCGATGGAGGCCAGCAGCACCGGCAGCCGCCCGAAGCGGGCCACCATCGCACCGGATTGCCTCGAGGACCACGTGCCCGAGAGGTACGCGATGAACACCAGCGAGGCCAGCGAGGCGGGGATCAGGAACGGGGCGGCCTCGAGCCGGAATCCCAGGTAGTTGTAGACGGCCACGAAGCCTCCCATGAGCAGGAACCCCTGTGCGTAGAGCACCAGCAACTGCCCCTTGTGCAGGTTCATCCACAGCTTTTTCCACAGGGGTATGCGGTTCGGGCTGCGCCAGGGCACCGGGGTGAAGCCGCGCGGCTTGGGCGCCACCGCGATGAACACGCCGGCGGCGATCGCCGCCATGATCGAGACCACCAGGGTGCCCAGGCGCCAGGAAACGAACTCGCTCAGCGGACCGGCCACCAGCCGCCCGGCCAGCCCGCCCAGGGTGGTGCCGGAGATGTAGGTGCCGGCGGCAACGGCCGAATGCAGCGGCGAAACCTCCTCGGAGAGGTAGGCCAGGGCGACCGCGGGGATCCCGCCCAGGGCCAGGCCCTCGATGAAGCGCAACGCCAGCAGCACCTCGAAGCCCGGGGAGAACGGGACCGCGAGGCCCAGCACCACGGCCGCGAGCACCGCGATGGTCATGGTGCGCAACCGGCCCATGCGGTCGGCCAGCAGCGACCAGAAGAGCACCGAGGCGGCCAGGCCCAGGGTCGCGGCGGAGACCGCCAGCGCCGCGTCGGCCTCGGACACCGCCAGGTCCCGGGCCAGCTCCGGCAGCACCCCCTGCACCGAATACAGCTGGGAGAAGGTGGCGACCCCGGCGGCGAAGAGCGCCAGGATCATGCGGCGGTAGCCGTCGCTGCCGTGGATGTGGCCGTGCCAAGGTCCACCCCGGCCGGGGTCGTTGCTCACGTGCGCTTGCCGTTCCTCTTCGTGGCTGGCTCCGGGGAGCCGGGTGGATCCGGGCGGCTACTGCTGGATCAGCGGCAGCAGCGTGTAGGACAGGGACAGCGCCACCGCGTTGTTGAACACGTGCAGCACGTAGGAATACGCCAACGACTTGCCGGTGAGCACGTAGGCCACCGACATCATGATGCCCAGCGTCGTGTACGGAATCGCGCTGGTCACATCGAAGGACCCGGAGCCGATGAAGTGCAGCGCAGTGAAAAGCACCACCGAGATCGCCACGCAGACCCACACGTTGAGCCGGCGGCTGAGCTTGCCGATGAGCAGGTGGCGGAAGATGTATTCCTCCACGAACGGGCCCAGGATCGCGGTGACCACGAACATCGTGATGAACGGGACCGCGCGCGTCATGCCCTCCAGGGCCAGCTGGTTTTCGCTTTTGACCGGGTTGCCCATTGACACCAGCACGACGGCGCTGACGATCAGGGACCCCAGCCAGCCGCCGGGCACCATCAGGGCCTTGGCCCACGGGTGGTACTTGAAGGTGGCAAACGAGCTGCGCAGTGTCTCGAAGCCCATGATGATCGCGCCGGTGAACACCACCACGTACATGATCAGGTTCACCCCGAACAGCGCGGATTCCTGGTCCTGGAAGGCCTCGATGAACCCCGGGACCAGGGCCAGCAGCCCGGCGGCGCCGAAGACGAACAGCGCCAGGTAGATGCCCACCACCACCAGGTCCCCGCGCCGCAGGGGTCCGGCGTCGAAGACCGGTTGCCGCTTTTTCGGCGGCGGGGCGAATGGGTACGGGACGGGCGGCTGGTGCATGGTTTCCACCCTATCGACCTTGGGCACCCCGGCGTGTGCGCCGCCCCGCGGCGGAGCTACTGGACCCGCAGGCCCAGCTCGTTTGCCAGGATCGGGGCCAGGTCCATGAGCTGCTCGAAGCTGACCGTGGCGCCCTTGAGCGCGGAGATACCCGAGAGCGTGCGCAGCCGCGCGCCGCGCAAATCCACGTCCTTGAGCTTGGCGCCGTTCAGCGCCAGGGTGTCGATGGTGCAGTCGATGAAGGTGACCCGCTCCAGGTTCGCTCCCCCGGCGTCGAGCTCGTCGATGTGAACATCGCGGAATTCGACGTCCTTGATCTTCGCGCGGCGCAGGTTCAGGTAGCCGAGCTTGGCGCGTTCGAACTTCACCGAGCGGAAGGTGGAGCCGTAGAGTTCCGCCGATCCGATGCGCCCGCCGATGACCGCGGTGTTCCACCAGCCGGAGTCCGGGGCCTCGAGCACCGGGGCGTTGACCTCCTCGATGCGGCAGTCCCCGAATGTCACCCGCGCCATGGGTGCGCCCTGCAGGGAGACCGCGCGGAAGATGCATTCGGTGAAGACCGCGTCCTCCAGGTCCACCCCATCGGCATCGTCGGATTCGAAGAGCAGGGACTCGGCGCGGCCATCCAGATCCAGCCCCGTCAGGTCCCCCGAGCCGGTGGTGGCCGGTTCCTTGAAGGCGGGCAGGCGGGGGGCTTTCACGGATGCAGGCATGGGCAATAGCTTATGCGGCGGCGCGGACGATTCCCGCCGAAGCGCACGTTGGCTTTCTCACCGGCAGGCGGCTTGGCGTCACCGGGTCCGGTGGCCCCATCCCCGGGGCATCCGCCGCCCGCCGTGCCTACCTGCCGGTGGCGAAGACGGGGTTCTTCTCCAGTTCGCCGGCCAGCCGGGGTGCCAGCGAGGCGGAGAAGTCGTGGGAGAGGTGGGATTGGTCGTAGTAGGTGATCAGCGAGCCGATGACGGCGAAGCAGGTTTCCTCCGAGCAGATCGAATCGGTCAGGTCCGCGCGCACGATGCCGGCCGGGGCCGAGTCGGCTTCCAGCGCCCTTTGCAGGTTGTGCCGGATCGACAGGCCCTGCTTGCGGGTCACCGAGCAGGCCAGCGGGTCACCGGGGTTCGAGGCCACGCAGGTGGGCACGTTCTTGTTGCCCAGCCGCGGCACCTCGCCGATCACCGCGACGGTCTTGCCGGCGTCGGTCCATTGCTTCCAGAGTCTGGTGAAGCCCTCGGTGGCCGGATCCTTGAACTCGTAGCCCGGGGAGGAGATCCAGCTGCGCTTGTTGCCCTGCGCGGCGACGATGACCGCGTCGATGCCCGGATCCGCGGCGAGACCCGGTCCCAGCGCGCGCACCGATTCGGTGCACAGGCGTTCGGCCGCGCCGCTGAGCTTCTCCGCACCCTTGAGCGCGGCAACCGAGGGCGAGCAGCCGGAGCGGATGTGCGTGACCAGTTCCCAGTCGCGCGCCTTGGCGATCACCGCCAGGGCCGGCAGCCAGGCCGAGGCGTGGGAGTCCCCCACCACGGCCACGCGCAGCGTGGGGTTGGCGGTGTTGCCCAGCCGGCAGCTGGACTCGCCCACCTGCAGCGTGTCGGTCTCGCAACCCGGGAACAGGGGGGCACGCACCTGCTGGGACACCGCGACCGCCGAAGGGTAGGGGGCGAAGTCCGAGGCCACGGGCAGGCAGTCCTTGGGGTGTTCCATGGTTCCGGCGCCGTAGCACTTCGAACTGACATCCATCCGGGGCAGGTTGGAACTTTGCGCGGAGGCGGCGGTTCCCGCCCAGGCCAGGGAGGCCAGCACCAGCATCCCGGCCAGGGCGAAGACGAACGCGTTGCGCACCGGCTTCAGCCACGTCCCGAAGCGCAGCGGGTCCTCGATGAGCAGCTGGCAGATCCAGGCCAGGGCCAGGGTCAGCGCCAGGATGCCGGCCTCGTGGTACCACTTGGGTTCGGTGTGCAGCACAAACGGCGCGACGATGATCAGCGGCCAGTGCCACAGGTACGCGCCATAGCTGATGTCCCCGACCCAGCGCGCGGGCCGGATCGAAAGCCAGGTGGAGTGGGAGAAGATGCGCAGCCCGGGCCTTTCGGTGCCGCTGGCCGCAAGCACCGCGGCGGTGCCGAGCACCGGAACCAGCGCCATGGTGCCGGGGAAACGGGTCTCGGTGGGGATCAGCACCGCGCCGGCCAGCAGGGCGGCCAGGCCTCCCCAACCGAGCAGGAACCCAAGCGCACCGCCGATCCCGCGGTTCACGCAGAGCAGCGCCACGATGCCGCCGGCGGCGAATTGCCAAGCCCGCCCGGCGGTGTCGAAGTAGGCCGCCTGCGGGCTGGCAGCGGTGACCCAGAGCCCGTAGGCGAAGGAAAGCACCATGATCGCGCCGATGACGCCCAGGAAGAGCTGCCGGGTGCCGGGCCCGGCGAAGGTGTGCCTGCCGATGCCGGCCCGTGGCCCGAATCGGGGCAGCAGCCTCCCGGCGATGAACGCGCCGCCCAAGAGCAGCAGCGGCCAGGCGAGGTAGAACTGTTCCTCCACCGAGAGCGACCAGTAGTGCTGCACCGCGGTGGCCATCTGCCCGGCGGCGGAGTAGTCCGTGGCGTCCAGAACCAGCGCCCAGTTCTCCACGTAGAGCCCGGAAGCGGCAATGTGCTTGAACATCGTGCCGTGCTCGGTGGCGGGGATGAAGAAATACACCAACCCGGCGCTGGCCAGCAGCACCGTGAAGGCCAGCGGCAGCAGCCGGCGGATGCGCCTGGCCCAGAACGTTGCCAGCTTGATGGTTCCGGTGGCGCGCATTTCCCGGAACAGGTGCGCGGTGATCAGGTACCCGGAAATCACGAAGAACATGTCCACGCCGATGAATCCGCCGCTGAGTGCGCCGGGGCGCAGGTGGTGGATGACCACCATCAGCACGGCGATCGCGCGCAGCCCTTGGATGTCGGCCCGGAACCCCATCGACGATCCGCGCCCGGCGGCCTGCGGGGCCTTCACGGACGGGGCATTGCGCGGGGTTTGTTGCGGGGCGGAGCCGGTTGAAACTGTCACTCGCGCAAGCCTAGCCCATCGGTCGTGCGCACTGATCTCGTCGCTGAAAGTGATAGTAAGGGCGGTGTTCCGCGGTCAAGGCCCGATCAATCATTGTGTGACCGGGCACGGGCCCGAAATCGGCAACCCGGACCAAACGTAGGTGGCCCCAGGTGCAATGGATGTTGAATCCATCGCGCCCGGGGCCACCAGCGAGCCAGTGGGTGCTAGCCGTTGGCGTCCAGCCGGGACTCGGCCGCGCCGGGCTCAATGCCCGTCAGCACCGGGGCTCCGCCGCCGGCAGCTTCCGCGTCGACGTTCTCGGCCGGGCCGGCGAACTGCGACTGGTAGAGCCGGTAGTACGCACCGCGGGCCGCGAGCAGCACCTCGTGGTTGCCCTGTTCCACGATCTTGCCCTCTTCCATCACCAGGATGGTGTCGGCATCGCGGATGGTGGAGAGCCGGTGCGCGATCACGAAGCTGGTCCGGTCGCTGCGCAGCGCCGCCATGGCCTTCTGCACCAGCAGCTCGGTGCGGGTGTCCACCGAGGAGGTCGCCTCGTCCAGGATCAGCAGCGACGGGTTGGCCACGAACGCGCGGGCGATCGTGATCAGCTGCTTCTCGCCGGCCGACACGTTGGTGCCTTCCTCGTCGATGACCGTCTCGTAGCCCTCGGGCAGTGCGCGGACGAACCTGTCCACGAAGGTGGCCTTGGCCGCCTCGATGACCTCTTCGTCCGTGGCCTCCAGGCGCCCGTAGCGGATGTTCTCCAGGATGGAGCCGCCGAAGAGCCACGCGTCCTGCAGCACCATGCCGACCTTGGAGCGCAGGTCGGCGCGGCTGATCTGGGTCACGTCCACCCCGTCCAGGGTGATGCGCCCGGAATTCAGTTCGTAGAAGCGCATGACCAGGTTCACCAGCGTGGTCTTGCCTGCGCCGGTGGGTCCGACGATGGCCACGGTGTGCCCGGGGTGCGCCTCGAAGGACAGGTCCTCGATGAGCGGCTTGTCTTCCGAGTAGGAGAAGGTGACGTGCTCGAACTCGACGTGGCCGTCGGTGCGCGCCGGAAGCGACGCCGTGACGGTGTCCTCGTCCTGCTCGTCGGCATCCAGCAGCTCGAAGGTGCGCTCCGCGGAGGCCACGCCGGACTGGAGCATGTTGGCCATGCCGGCCATCTGCCCCAGCGGCTGGGTGAACTCGCGCGAGTACTGGATGAACGCGGTCGCGTCGCCCAGGGACATCTGCCCCGAGGCCACGCGCAGCCCGCCGACCACGGCGATGCCGACGTAGGCCAGGTAGGAGATGAAGTTCATGACCGGGAAGATCATGCCGGAGACGAACTGGGCGCCGAAGGATGCCTTGTAGAGCTCCTCGTTCTTCTCGTGGAAGCGGTCGAGCATGTCCTGCTCGCGGCCGAAGACCTTCATCAGGTCGTGGCCGGAGAAGGACTCCTCGATCTGCCCGTTCAGCGCGCCGGTGTTCTTCCACTGCGCGGTGAACAATCCCTGGGCGCGGGAGCCGATGACACCCGCGGCGACCGCGGACAGCGGCAGTGCGATGAGCGCAATCAGCGCCATCTGCCAGGAGATGATGAACATCATGATGATGATGCCGATGACCGTCAGCAGCGACTGCACCAGCTGGCTGATCGCCTGCTGCAGCGCGTTCTGGATGTTGTCCACGTCGTTGGTGACCCGCGAAAGCAGGTCCCCGCGCTGGCGGGTGTCGAAGTAGTTCAGCGGCAGCCGGTTGAGCTTGGTTTCCACGTCGCGGCGCAGGCCGTAGACGACCTTCATGACCAGGCGGTTCAGCAACCAGCCCGAGGCCCACATGAACAGCGAAGCCACGAAGTACATGGAGAGCACGATGAGGATATAGCGGCTCAGCAGCGGGAAGTCGATGCCCACGCCGGGGATGAGGTTCATCTTGGACATCATCTCGGCCAAGTCGTTCTGCCCGGAGGCGCGCAGCCCCTCAACGACCTGCTCCACCGGGACGTTGGCGGGCATGTTCCCGCCAATGGCTCCGGCGAAGATCACGTCCATGGCCTGGCCCAGGATCTTCGGTGCGATCACCGAAAGCACCACGCCGGCGGCCGCCAGCAGCAGGACCACGGTCATGCCGAGTTTTTGCGGGGCCAGCAGCCCCACCAGGCGCTTGGCCGAGGGCCAGAAGTGCTTGGCCTTGCGGACCGGCATCGAGTCCCCGAACATGTCGGAGGCCCCTGCCGTGTCGAACTCGTCGATCTCGTCGGTTGGTTCCACGACCGCTGTCGTTTCCTTCTTGGTACGTTTTGCCATTTAGGCCACCTCCTCCACTGCCAGCTGGCTGGTCACGATTTCCTGGTAGGTTTCCGAGGATTCCAGGAGTTCCTCGTGCGTTCCGCGGGCCACGATTTCGCCGTGGTCCAGGACCAGGATCTGGTCGGCCGAGGTGATCGTGGAGATGCGTTGGGCGACGATGATGACGGCCGCATCCTTGGTGGGTTCCTTCAGCGCGGCCCGCAGGTGCGCGTCGGTTGCCACGTCGAGGGCGGAGAAGGAATCGTCAAAGAGGTAGACCTCGGGTTTCGCGGCCAGGGCCCGGGCGATGCACAGGCGTTGGCGCTGTCCTCCGGAGACGTTGGTGCCGCCCTGGGAGATCTTCCCGTTCAGGCCGTCCTCGCGTGCTGCGACGAAGTCCTCGGCCTGGGCGGTGCGCAGGGCGTCCCACAGCTCCTCGTCGCTGGCGTGCTCCGCGCCGAAGCGCAGGTTGGAGGCCACGGTTCCGGAGAAGAGGTAGGGGCGCTGCGGGACGGTGGCCACCGAGGCGGAAATCTGCGCGCGGGTCAGCTTGGTGACAGGGGCCCCGCCCATCAGCACCTGGCCTTCCCTCGCGTCGTAGAGCCGCGGGATCAGGTTCAGCAGCGTGCTCTTGCCCGAGCCGGTTGACCCGACGATGGCGGTGGTTTCGCCGCGACGGGCGGTGAAGGAGATGTTGTTGAGCACCGGCGCCTCGGCACCGGGGTAGCCGAAGGTGACGTTGCGGAACTCGATGGTTCCGGGGGCGTCCATCTCGGTCACGTGCTCGTGCTGGTCGGTGAGCGACGGGGCCATGGTGGTGACCTCGTCGATGCGCTCGGCACAGACGATGGCACGGGGAATCATCATGGCCATGAAGGTTCCCATCATCACCGCGATGAGGATCTGCAGCAGGTACTGCAGGAAGGCGGTCAGCGCGCCGACCTGCATTTCGCCCGTCTCCACGCGGTGCCCGCCGAACCACAGCACGGAGGCGGTGGCGATGTGCAGGATCATGCCGATCAGCGGGAACATCAACACGAAGAGGTTGCCGACCTTCACGCCCACGCGGGTGAGCTTGGCGTTGGCTTCCTCGAAGCGCTCGGTCTCGTGGGGTTCGCGCACGAAGGCACGCACCACGCGGATGCCGGTGATCTGCTCGCGCAGCACCCCGTTGATCCCGTCGATGCGGTCCTGCATCTGGCGGAAGAGCGGCATCAGGAAGATGACCAGGACGCCGACGACCACCAGCAGGACGGGCACGGAGACCCAGACCAGCCAGGACAGGCCGACGTCCTCGCGCAGCGCCATGATGATGCCGCCGATGCACATGATGGGGGCGGAAACCATGAAGTTCAGGCCCATCAGCACCAGCATCTGCACCTGCTGTACGTCGTTGGTGCCGCGGGTGATCAGCGTTGCGGCGCCGAACTTGTTCACGTCCTGCGCGGAGAACCCGGTGACGGCGTCAAAGACGGAATGGCGCAGGTCGCGGCCGATGGCCATGGCGGTCTTCGCGCCGAAGTACACGGCGGCGATGGCCGTGAGCACCTGGACGAATGCGACGGCAAGCATCACGCCGCCGGTGCGCCAGATGAAGTCGGTGTCGCCCTTGACCACGCCGGTGTCGATGATGCGGGCGTTGAGGCTGGGCAGGAAGAGTGTGGCGATGGTGGTGGCGAGCTGGAAGAACAGCACGGCGGCAATCCACCACTTGTAGGGTTTCGAATGTCTAAGTATGAGCTTTAAGAGCATCAGGCAGTGTCCTCATGATTTTTTAGCCGCACGAATCCACCATGGTTTGGTGGCCCCGCGAGGGCGGCAACGCGGCATTTTTCAGCCAAGCATTGGTCACTCTACCCTCGATGCCCCACGGTTTGACCCTCCCTAAGACTGACTTTTTGCCCCCCGCGTACATCGCGCGCGGTATGCGGGCCCGATCGGTGCCCCGACGGGTGTGCAATGCGTGGTTTTCACCCTCGTTCACCCCTTGTTGGTCCGCCACACAAGCAATAGGATGAAATTGAATTATCAGGATGTGGAAACGAATGGAGTCGCTTGTGTCTGAACTTTCATCACCGCTGGCCGTTGGGCAGCGCGCACCGCAATTCACCTTGGCCGATGCCACCGGCCGGCAGGTCTCGCTGGGCGACTACGCGGGCAAGAACGTCGTCGTGTACTTCTACCCCAAGGCGGCCACCCCCGGCTGCACCACCGAGGCCTGCGACTTCCGGGACAACCTGAACTCGCTGCGGGGCGCCGGGTACGAGGTCCTGGGCATCTCCCCGGACCAGGGCGAGGCCCTGGCCTCGTTCACCGCTGCCGAATCGCTGAACTTCCCGCTGCTTTCGGATCCCGATTTTGCGGTGGCCACCGCCTACGGCTCGTACGGGGAAAAGGAGTTCAACGGCAAGAAGTCCTCCGGCACGCTGCGCAGCACCGTGGTGGTCGACGGCGACGGCCTGGTCTCGCTGGCCGAGTACAACGTCGCCGCCGGCGGGCATGTGGCCCGTCTGCGCGAGGAACTCGGCATCTAGCCGCTTCCCTGCCTCCCCGCTACAGGAGTTCGGGGATGTCTGCGGGATGGACCGGGGCGATGCGTTCCGGTTCGTCCGGCATCCCGAAGTGCGTGGCCAGCTGCGCCAGCTGCCGGCATTCGAACCCGCTCCAGGTTTCGATGCCGCGCACGGAGCCATCGGGCAGCGTGATCCACAGCTGGTCGCGCGCGCGTTCGTCCCCGCCTGCGTCCCAGGCGACGTGGCGCAGGATGCCGGTGTCCCGGGGCACCACGTGGCTGGGGCCCCGGGTGCGTTCGAGGACCAGGCCCGCCTCGTAGACGTGGCCCAGCAGGATCCCGCGGATGCCCTCGCGGTCCCGGAAGAGCATCCGGTAGCCGCACACCGCCACGAACCCCAGCCCCAGGACGCTCAGTGCCAACCCGCCCAGCTTCAATCCGGGCACCGCGGGATGGGCGCGCACCAGGAACATGATGCTGGCGGTGGCGACAATCAGCCCGACGACCAGGCCTGCGGCGTTGTTGACCAACGACTTGCGGTCTTCCTCGCGTTCCAGCTGCAGGGTGTAGAGCCATCGCCCCAGGTCGGCGTCTTCGGCCTGCCCGCGGGCACGGGCGGTGGTTTCCCAGCCGCCGCCCTGGATGGTGCTCATCGCCGGGACCCGCGGGGCGCGCCGGCAGATGGCGCACCTCTGCGGAAGGCTGGATCGGGGTGGATGAGGGGTGGCAAAGCAACGCATGATGGGTGCCTCATGCTGCGAGGGTAGCAGAGGCGCGGGGGAAAGTAACCGGCTTGGCGCCGGACCCCGGGCGGCCCGCTGCCGCGGCGCCGCCGGGCACCGTCGCCGCAACACAACCGCACCCCCGCAAGGTGCTTGCGGGGGCGGGTGCGGGCGCCGGGTGCCGGGTGGCTCAGGCCTCCGGCCCGGAGGCGGAAAGCGCGACTTCGTAGCGCTCGTCGGCCGCATCGCGTGCCGCGGCGATGTCGGCGATGCGCCCGCGGGAGGCGTACCAACCGATCATCAACGCCGGGACAATGACGATGATCGAGGCCACGGTCCAGGTGCCCACCGGCGAGTCGAAGGCCATCAACACGATGACCGCGGCCAGGAAGGCCAGGGTCAGGTACCCGGTGTAGGGCGCCCCGATCATGCGGAAGGCCGGCCGGGCCATTTCCCCGCGCCGGGACAGGCGGTACAGCGCCAGCTGGCAGAGCACGATCATGCCCCAGGAGGCGATGATGCCCAGCGCCGCCATGTTCAGCACGATCTCGAAGGCCTGTGCCGGAACGATCGCGTTGAGCACCACTCCGAGGCCTGCGACCACGGTGGTCAGCGCGATGCCGCCGTAGGGCACGCCCCGCTTGTTCAGCCGCGCGGCGAAGCGCGGCGCGGATCCGGCCAGAGCCATCGAACGCAGGATGCGCCCGGTGGAATACAGCCCGGCGTTCAACGAGGACATCGCCGCGGTGAGCACCACCAGGTTCATGATCGAGTCCATGCCGGCGACGCCGATGGACCCGAAGAACGTCACGAACGGGGATTCGCCGGCCTTGTAGGCACTGTAGGGCAGCAGTAGCGAGAGCAGCACCAGGGAGCCGACGTAGAACACGGCGATGCGGATGATCACGGTGTTGATGGCCTTGGGCATGACCTTCTCCGGGTTTTCGGTCTCCCCGGCCGCGGTGCCGATCAGCTCGATCGAGGCGTAGGCGAACACCACGCCCTGCATCACCACGACCACCGGAAGCAGGCCGTTGGGGAAGAACCCGCCGTTGTCCGCGATCAGCGAGAAGCCGACCTCGTGCCCGGGGACCGGAGACCCGAAGATGACAAAGTAGACGCCCACGGCCAGGAACGCCACCAGCGCGACGACCTTGATCAACGCGAACCAGAACTCCAGCTCGCCGAAGACCTTCACCGAGACCAGGTTCAGCCCCAGCACCAGCAGCAGCGCCGCCAACGCCCAGGTCCACTGCGGGACCGCGCCGATCCACGGCACGTACTTGGCGAAGAAGTTCATGTACAGCGCGATCGCGGTGATGTCCACGATCGCGGTCATGGCCCAGTTCAGCCAGTACAGCCAGCCGGTGACGAAGGCTGCCTTCTCGCCGAAGAACTCGCGGGCGTAGGAGACGAAGGAACCCGAGGAGGGGCGGTGGACGACCAGTTCGCCCAGCGCGCGCAGGATCAGGAACGCGAAGAACCCGCAGACCGCATAGCTGAACATCAATGCCGGGCCGGCGCCGGCCAGCCGGCCGCCGGCACCCATGAACAGGCCGGTGCCGATGGCCCCGCCGATCGCGATCATCTGGATCTGGCGGGATTTCAGCCCCTTGTGCATGCCGGCGTCCTCGGCGGTCAATGCCGACTTCGGCCGGCCGTCGGCCAGGGTGTTTCCGGAACGCGGCGCGGGGCCGGGTGTGGGGTTTTCACGTGTCATGCGCGTGGGCCTCTCGGGGAGTGGATGTCGTGGGGGCTTGCTTGCAAGGTGGTGCGTGATGGCGGAACGGGTCGTGAAGGCCGCGGCGGGGGTGGGCCGCGGGCGGGGCGCCGGTTGCGGGCGGGTGTGCCCGGAAACCGGCGGAGGGAACAGCTATTCGCTGAGGTTGGCCAGGCGCTCGGGGCGCAGCAGCTCGCGCAGCTGGGAGGCCGAGAGCAGCCCGTGTTCCAGGACCAGCTCGGCCACGCCGCGGCCGGTGGACAGAGCCTCCAGGGCGATCTTGGTGGAGGCGGCGTAGCCCAGCTGAACGGTCAGTGCGGTGACCAGGCCGATGGAGTTTTCCACCTGGGCCCGCAGCTTGTCCTCGTGCGCGGTGATCCCGACGATGCACTTGTCGGCCAGCGTGGTGCAGGCGGCCTCGAGGTGGCGCATCGACTTGGTCAGGCTGTGCACGATGATCGGCTCGAAGGCGTTGAGCTGCAGCTGCCCGGACTCTGCGGCCATCGTGATGGTCACGTCGTTGCCGATGACCTCGTAGGCCACCTGGTTCACGACCTCGGGGATCACCGGGTTGACCTTGCCGGGCATGATCGAGGAGCCGGACTGCACCGCGGGCAGGTCGATCTCGCCCAGGCCGGCGCGCGGGCCGGAGGAGAGCAGGCGCAAATCGTTGCAGATTTTGGAGAGCTTGACGGCCACGCGCTTGAGCACCCCGGAGAGGTGCACGAAGGCGCCGACGTCGGCGGTGGCCTCGATCAGGTCGAACGCGGTTTCCAGCTTCAGCCCGGAGATCTCCGCCAGGTGGGTGCAGGCCAGCGCCGAGTAGCCGGCCGGGGCGTTGAGCCCGGTGCCGATGGCGGTGGCACCGAGGTTGATCTCGTGGACCAGCAAGGTGGCCTCGGCCAGCCGCAAGCGGTCCTCGCCCAGGGTCACGGCATAGGAGTTGAACTCCTGCCCCAGGGTCATCGGCACGGCGTCCTGCAGCTGGGTCCGGCCCATCTTCACCACGGTGCGGAACTCGACGGCCTTGGCGGCGAAGGCCGCGCCGAGGTGCTCCATCGCACCGACCAGCGAGGTCGCGGCGAAGATCGTGGCCACGCGCACCGCGGTGGGGTAGACGTCGTTGGTGGACTGGCTGAGGTTCACGTGGTCGTTGGGGTGCAGGTACTGGTATTCGCCCTTGGCGTGGCCCATGAGTTCCAGGGCCCGGTTGGCGATGACCTCGTTGGCGTTCATGTTCGAGGAGGTCCCGGCGCCGCCCTGGATCACGTCGACGACGAACTGGTCGTGCAGCTTGCCGCCGATGATTTCGGCGCAGGCGGCGACGATGGCCTCGGCGCGGGGCGCGTCGAGCAGGCCCAGTTCCAGGTTGGTCCGGGCTGCTGCCTGCTTGACCATGGCCAGGGCCACCACCAGGTTGGTGTTGGTGGACAGCGGCTGGCCGGTGATCGGGAAGTTTTCCACGGCGCGCAGCGAGTGCACGCCCCAATACACGTGCGCGGGAATGTCCCGGTCGCCGATCAAATCGTGTTCGCTGCGGGTGCCCTGGGGGGCCGTGGCCTGCAAGGTGGCGGTGGATTCGTTCATGGCGGGAGGTTCTCCTGTGCTGGGGCGGTGCGTGGGCGATGGATGGTGCGCTGCGTTGGAAGGGCTGTTTTTGGGCACGACAAGGCAGCGCGCGGTGGTGCGTTGTGGGTGGGGCCGTGTTGCGGCCCCGGGAGCGGCGCTAGCTGAGGGGCAGCCCGGACAGGGTGCCGACCGGGTGGCCGCCGCCGAGCACGGGGAGGTTGTTGAAGGGTTCCAGCGGCCCGGGCGCCACGCCCAGGGCCAGCAAGGCGGGGACGGCGGCCGGCATGCGCGCCCGGTCCGACCCGTCGGAGATCTTCAGTGCCACCGCGGAGCCGTCGGGCAGGGCGATGAGCTGGATTCCCTCGAACCCGTCCTTGGCCAGCAGCCCGGGCACGGCCTCCATGAGCGCCGTGACATCGCGCCCGATACCGGCAACCATCAGCGGGTGCGCGCGCATGGCGTCGGCGACCCGGCGTTCGGCGGTGCCCCCGGTGGCCGTGACCAGCCTGGAGAATGCCCTGGCCATGCCGGTCAGGGAGAGTGCGAAGACCTCGGTGCCGCACCCGTCGGTGCTGGTGATGGTCACGTCCTCGCCGGTGAGTTCGGCGACGACCGCCCGGATGAGGGTGGGCAGCGGGTGGTCGTGGTGCAGGTAGGTATCGGTGTCCCAGCCGTTGAGCACGCAAGCGGCCAGCATCGCGGCGTGCTTGCCCGAGCAGTTCTGGGCCAGTTGGGTGGGGCCGTTGCCGGCGTGGATCCACGCGTGGCGTTCGGCGGTCCCGTAGGGCAGGTCGGTGGAGTTGCGCAGCGCCGCGGGATCCAGCCCGGCCTCGGCGAGGATCTTGGCGGCGAGGTCCTGGTGGTCGGCGGAGCCGGAGTGGCTGGCGGCGGCCAGGGCGAGCTGCTCGGCGGGCAGCTCGAGCCCGGCGCGCACCATGGCCACGGCGAAGAGCGGCTTCAGGGCCGAACGCGGGTAGATCCGGGCTCCGGGTTCCCCGCGGGTGAGCACGGTGGTGCCGTGTGGATCCAGGGCCGCCAGGGAGCCGTAGTGGACGCTTTCCACCAGCTGGCCGCGGGTTTGCACGGCGAGCGGAGCGTGGCCGGGGAAATTGGCGAGGTTCACGGTTTGCCCACTCCAAGGATCAGGGTCAGGGCTTCGTCGACGGCGGCCAGGTGTGCGGCCATGGCCTTCCCGGCCGCGGGTCCGTCGCCGGCTTCGATGGCCGCGAGGATCTCGCGGTGTTCGGCGTGCGAGGGGTGCTGGCGGCCGGTGATGAGGTTGATGGTCTCGGACTGGTTGACCATCGCGTCGCGGATGTCGTTGACCACGCGGGCGAAGACGCCGTTGCCGCTGGCCGCGGCGATGGTGGCATGGAAGCTGGCATCGAGCGTGACCCACATTTCCGGGTCGTCCTCGTCTTCCATGGCCTCGATGATGCCGCGCAGCTGGAGAAGCTGGTCGGCGGTGGCGCGGGTGGCGGCGAATTGCGCCGCGGGGATCTCGATGTGCGGGCGTGCCTCCATGAGGCTGCGCGCGGAGAAGGCCCCGAGCACCAGGTCGCCGCCGGCGCGCGGGGCAATGACGAAGGTGCCCTTGCCGGTTTGGGTCTGGGTGAGCCCGAGTGCAGCGCAGGAGCGCAGGGCCTCGCGGATGACCGAGCGGCTGACCGCGTATTGGGCGGCAAGCACCGATTCGGCGCTCAACTTGCTGCCGACGGGCAGTTCGCCGGACTCGATGGCGTCGCGGATGGAGGTAAAGACGGCCTCGGCCGCGCTGACTCTCACGATCGGCTGCGGTCCGGCTGCCCGGCTGTCTGACAGGTTCATGTTCCGACTATGTCACGTCTCACAAAACACTGTCAAGGCGCGCGAGCCCCCACATGCCGCCCGCGGTATTTTCGCGCCGGAACCGGCAGGCCAGACCTTGGCCGCCCTCGGAGCACGCCGTTCGCTGCCGTGAATGTCTCGCGAAAAGACCACGCTGACATGGACAGCGTGCTCCCGGCGGGAATACATTTGGCCTTGTGGATCCGCGGACGAGGCACCCAGCATCCGGCAACGTCCGTTCGCGGCCGGGACGGAAGGCCGAAGCATGAGCTATCAAGCTGTTTTCAGCTCGCTGGAAAAGCAGTTGGAGTGGCAACGCGAGCTGTACAGGCATTTCCACCGCCATCCGGAGCTCGGCCTGCAGGAACACGAGACCTCCGAACGCATCGCGGCCGAACTCGGCACCCTGGGATACGAGATCCAGCGGATCGGCGGCACCGGCGTGGTCGGGGTGCTGGCCAACGGCGACGGACCTGTGGTCCTTGCCCGCGCCGACATGGACGCGCTTCCGGTCACGGAAGACACCGGGCTGGAGTATTCCTCCACCGTCGCGGGCGTCATGCATGCCTGCGGGCACGACATGCACATGGCCACCCTGCTGGGCGCCGCGAAGGTGCTGGCCGACCACCGGGACGCCTGGTCCGGGACGCACATCGCGCTCTTCCAGCCGGCCGAGGAAACCGCCGCGGGAGCCAGGGCCATGGTCGCCGACGGGCTTGTCGACAAGCTGCCGCGTCCCGACGTCGCCCTGGCCCAGCACGTGATGCCCATGGAGGCCGGGATGATCGGCACCACCGCCGGGCCGATCCTCTCCGCCGGCGACAGCCTGAAGATCACCGTCCACGGCCGCGGCGCCCACGGCTCCATGCCGCACAACTCGGTGGACCCGGTGGTGCTGGCCGCCTCGATCGTGTTGAAGCTGCAGACCATCGTGTCCCGGGAGACCCGGCCGGGTCAGTTCGCGGTGGTGACGGTCGGTGCGTCCAACGCCGGGACCACCGCCAACATCATCCCCGACCGGGCCGAACTGAGGCTGAACATCCGCACCTATGACACGGAGCTGCGCAAGCACGTGATGGCCTCCATCGAGCGGATCGTGCGCGGGGAATGCGCCGCGGCCGGTTCCCCGAAGGAGCCGGAGTTCGAGTACTACGACCAGTTCCCGCTCACCAGCAACGATGCCGAGGTGAACGAAACCGTCACCCGGGCCTTCACCGAACACTTCCCCGACGGTCAGGTCCATCGCGCCGACCCGGCCACCGCCTCGGAGGACTTCAGCACCATCCCCGACGCGTTCGGCATCCCCTACACGTACTGGACGGTTGGCTGCGTCCCGGCCGAGGCCTACCGCAAGGCGGTGGCAAGCGGGACGGTGTCCTCCGACATCCCCGCGAACCACTCCCCCTTCTTCGCCCCCGCCATCGACCCCACGCTCGAAACCGCCACCCGCACCCAAGTCATCGCCGCACTGGCCTACCTGGGCAAGAAGAACTGAGAGAAGGAACGTGGAACACCATGAGCGCTGAAACCCACTCCCCGGCGACCACCGCCTGGAAGCCCACCGACAAGTGGCTGTTGGGCATCGTCCTGGCGGTCATCAACTTCTGGCTCTTTGCCCAGACCCTGCTCAACGTCATTCCCGGCATCCGCGGCCAGCTCGGCGTGGAGGAGACCCTGGCGAACCTGGCGGTGTCGGTCACCTCGCTGTTCTCCGGCATCTTCATCGTTGTCGCCGGCGGGTTGGCCGACCGGATCGGCCGGGTCAAGATTCTCTACGCCGGCATCTGGCTGTCCATCGCCGGCTCGCTGCTGATCGCCCTGACCCCGGAAAACCTCGGCGGGCTGACCAGCACCATGCTGCTGGGCGGACGCGTGGTCCAGGGCCTGTCCGCGGCCTGCATCATGCCCTCCTCGATGGCGCTGGTGAAGACCTTCTACGAGGGCAAGGCCCGGCAGCGCGCGCTGTCCTTCTGGTCGATCGGCTCCTGGGGCGGCTCCGGCTTCTGCTCGCTCTTCGGCGGGCTGATGGCTTCCACCTTCCTGGGCTGGCGCTCGATCTTCTGGATCTCCGTGGTGCTTTCGATCCTCGCCCTGTGGCTGCTGCGCGGCACCCCCGAGTCGCGGGCCGAGCGTGATCCTGCCGCCGTGGAGCAGGGCTTCGACTGGGGCGGACTGGTCGCGTTCATCGTGCTGCTGGTCTCGATCAACATCTACATCTCCCAGGGCCCGGCCTTGGGCTGGCTGAGCCTCGCCGGGCTGGGGCTGATCGCACTGGCCGCGGTCTCGGGGCTGGTCTTCCTGTACATCGAGACGCACCGGGCCGGCGCGTTCGTGAACCTGAAGCTGTTCTCCAACGGCACCTTCACCGGCGCCACCCTGTCCAACTTCCTGCTCAACGGCGCGGCCGGAACGCTGATCGTGTCCCTGGGCCTGGTGCAGGTCGCGGCCGGGATGTCCTCGCTGCAATCGGGCCTGCTCACCCTGGGCTACCTGGTGGCGATCCTGGCCACCATCCGGGTGGGCGAGAAGCTGCTGCAGCGCTTCGGCCCGAAGAAGCCGATGCTCTGGGGCTCGATGATCACCGGCGTCGGCATCCTGATGTGCTCGATGACATTTTTGTACATCGACCAGTACATCGTGCTGTCCGTCATCGGTTTCACGCTCTTCGGGGTGGGCCTGGGCTTCTACGCGACACCGTCCACCGACGCGGCGCTCTCCAACGTCCCGGACGCCCAGGTGGGCGCGGCCTCGGGCATCTACAAGATGGCCTCCTCGCTGGGCAACGCGATCGGGGTGGCGATCTCCGCGGCCCTGTACGTGGCCGGCCAGGCCGTCAACCCGGAACTCATCCAGTCCTGGGGCCTGTTCATCGGCCGGCAGGACAATGTCGCGCTGCGCTTCGGCGGGGCCATCGGCCTGCTGTTCAACGTGCTGATGGTGGTCATTGCGATCGCCGCGATCATCGTCACGGTCCCGGCCGAGCCGAAGGACCGCGTGCCGGAGGCCGAGCCGTTCGAACCGCATGACGTCGCTCCCCCGGCGTTCGGCAACTAGCACGGCGCCCGCCACTTGCGGGCGGAAGGAGCCGGGACCAGTTCAAGTGGCGTCCCGGCTCCTTCCGCGTCCCGCGGCGCCCGGCGAGCGCCGACAAGGAGCCCCGGATCACAGGGGAATTAGTTGCGCAACAGCAACTAGTTCAATATAGTTGATACCAATCAACCATCTTCCCCCTTGTTTTGGAGTCCCCTTTTGTCCCAGACACCCAGCGCCACGAAGGCGGCGCCCCAGTTGTCCGAATCGGGCATGACCCACCGCCAGGTGATGCAATCACTGACCGGCCTGCTCATGGGCATGTTCGTCTCGATCCTCGCCGGCACCGTCGTCTCCACCTCGCTCCCGGTCATCATTTCCGACCTGGCCGGCGACCAGACCTCCTACACCTGGGTGGTCACCGCAACCCTGCTGGCCACCACCATCTCCACCCCGATCTGGGGCAAACTGGCCGACCTGTCCAACCGCAAGCTCCTGCTGCAGCTCTCGCTGCTGATCTTCGTGGTCGCCTCGGCCATCGCCGGGTTCTCGCAGGACACCACGATGCTCATCACCATGCGCGTCTTCCAGGGCCTGGGCGCAGGCGGACTGACAGCCCTGACCCAAATCGTCATGGCCGACATCATCTCCCCGCGCGAGCGCGGCAAGTACATGGGCCTCTTCGGCGCCGTCATGGCGCTTGGCACCGTGGGCGGACCGCTGATCGGCGGATTCATCACCGACGCCATCAACTGGCGCTGGAACTTCTTCATCGCCCTGCCCTTCGCGGCCATCGCGATCATCCTGATCCAAAAGACCCTTCACCTGCCCGCGGTGGCCAAGCGCAAGGTGTCCATCGACTACGCGGGCATCGTGCTGCTTTCGGCCGGCGTCTCGGCGCTGCTGATCTGGGTTTCGATGGCCGGCAAGAACTTCGAGTGGGCCTCGGCCACGACCGCATGGATGGTCGGCGGCGCCGTTGCCGCGCTGGCCGCGTTCGTGATCGTGGAATTCAAGGCCGCCGAGCCGATCATCCCGCTGACCATGTTCAAGAACAACACCTTCACCCTTTCGGTGGTCGCCTCGATCTCCGTGGGCGTGTCGATGTTCGGCACCTCGGTCTTCCTGGCCCAGTACATGCAGCTGGCCCGCGGCGCCAACGCCACCCAATCCGGGCTGATGACCATCCCGATGATGGCCGGATTGCTGGTCATCTCCACCATCGCCGGAGCCCTGATCTCCAAGCACGGCAAGTGGAAGGCCATCATGGTCACCGGCTCGGTGCTGCAGCTGGCAGGGCTCTACCTGCTGGGCACCATCCACTACGACACCAACTTCGTACTGGTCTCCACCTACATGTTCGTCCTCGGCGCCGGCCTGGGCATGGTCATGCAGAACCTGGTGCTGATCGTGCAGAACGCCGTCACCCCGGCGGAGATCGGCGTGGCTTCCTCCGGGATCGCGTTCTTCCGCTCGCTGGGCGGCACCATCGGCGTCTCGGTCCTTGGGGCACTGATGGCCACGAAGGTCGCCGACCTCATGGGCGCCAAGAGCGCCGAGCTGGGCGCCGCAATTGCCGCACTCGGGGACAAGGGCAAGGACCTGGCCGCCTCGCTGGCCTCCGGGAACATCCCCGCGGTCCATGCCCTGCCCGATTCGGTCCGTTCCATCATCGAGTCCTCCTACGGCGACGCCGTGGCCTACGTCTTCATGGTGGCGGCCCCGCTGAGCATCCTGACCATCCTGGCCGTGGCCTTCATGCCCAACCTGGAGCTGGGCACCCAGACCCGCCACCAGCGCGCGGAGGCCGAGGCCGCCGAGGCAAACCTGGTTGAGGTCAGCGAGGCTGCCATCGCGGCGACCCCGCGCCTGGACGACGAGAACACCTCGGCGCGCCGCTGAGATGGACGCCGTGGCCGATCACTTCGCCGTCGCGGAACCCTCCAGGGCCGATGACGCCGTCATGGCTCCGCTGATCGACGAGGTCGAGAAGCAATTCGCGACCATGTTCGTCAACGCGCGCAACAGCATCCGGGCCCGGGCCGCGGCCATCGACCCGGAGCTGCCCCCCATGGGGTTCAAGGTGCTCACCATCCTCTCCCGCTCGGGGCCCCGGCAGCAGGGGTGCCTGGCCGAGGAGATGGAGGTGGACAAGGCCATGATGAGCCGGACCATCAAGCAGCTCGACCACCTGGGGCTGGTCGACCGGAGCATGGATCCCAGCGACGGGCGGGCCCTGCTGGTCTCCATGACCGTTGAGGCACGGGCACGCTTCGACGCGAACCTGGCCGACGCCCGCCGGGTGCTCCATGACCGGCTCGCGGAGTGGGAACCGGGCGAGGTCCGCCGCTTCACCGACCTGCTGGCGCGGCTGAACAACTCCCCGCTCTAAACCCCGGGTTTCACAGGTGGTCCCTGTCGGCGGAACAAATCGTTCCGCCGACAGGGACCACTTGCGTATCGGGTAGCGTTTCAGGCAACGTCTCCGGTCCCCCGCACGGGACCACAATCCAAGGACTGCCAACATGGGAATGACCTTCAGCCACGACACCCTGCCCCAACGGGTCCTCTTCGGCACCGGCAAGGCGGCCGAGCACCTTGCGGCGGAGGTGGCCAGGTTCGACGCCACCCGGGTGATGGTGATCGCCGGGCGGCGCGATTCCGGCACCGTTGACGAACTGACCCGACGGCTCCCCGTGGCGCTGCGCTATTCCGACATCGTCCAGCACGTGCCGATCGCCAGCGCGAAGACGGCCCGCGCCGCCGCCCGGGAGAACGGCATCGATCTGCTGGTGTGCCTCGGTGGCGGGTCGGCCGTCGGCCTGGCCAAGGCCATCGCCCTGGACACCGCGCTGCCCATCGTCGCCGTACCCACCACCTATGCCGGATCCGAGGCCACCAACGTCTGGGGCCTGACCGAGGCGGGGCGCAAGACCACGGGTGTCGATGCCCGGGTGCTGCCGGCCACCGTCATCTACGACTCCGCGCTGACTACCTCGTTGCCAATCGGCCTGTCCGTGGCCTCGGGCTTGAACGCCATGGCCCACTGCATCGACTCAATGTGGGGGCCGCGCGCCGACCCGATCAATGCGGCGCTGGCCGCCGAGGGGATCCGGGCCCTTGCCGCCGGGCTGCCGGAAATTGTGGCGGATCCCGCAGGCATCGAGGGACGCGAACAGGCCCTCTACGGCGCGTACCTGTCGGCGGTGGCGTTCGCCTCTGCCGGATCCGGGATGCACCACAAGATCTGCCACGTGCTCGGCGGAACCTACGACATGCCCCACGCCCAGACCCATGCCACGGTGCTGCCCTACGTGCTGGCCTTCAACGCGCCTGCGGCTCCCGGGGCAGAGGCCCGCATGGCAGCGGCATTTGGAAGCCCGACCGCCCTTGGTGGGCTCAACGCGCTACGCTCCCGGCTGGATGCGCCGCGTGCGTTGAAGGACTACGGATTCGCGGCGGCAAACATCCCCGAGGCTGTTTCGCTCATTCTTCCGGCCATTCCGGCCAACAACCCCCGGACCGTCACCGCGGAAGATCTGGCGGGGCTGCTCACCGCGGCGCTCCACGGCTCCGAACCGGCCTACTGAACCGGTCCGGTCCGTCCACGGCGAATAAATGCAGGGAGTGTGCCAGACAGAGTGCCGCGGGCAGATTTGCCAGTCCGCCAGAAATGCGAACCGTCATTCCACGAACTGCGGCATTGACTGACGGATTACGGGATTCAACGCGACCGATGGAAAGTTGAGCCGCGCGCAATTCCCCGCATCTCAAGGTTGGCTCTCGTTCAAGCGTTGATCATCACACGACTCCGGACGTGGGTGGTCTACGGGACGGACTGCGCGGCAACCGCCGGTTGCGCGATCTTTGCCGGGTCGCGACGGCCGGTGCGTGTGGCACCGATCCCCGCGACGATGACCAGCAGGATGCCAAGAATCGCGGCCGGGCGCGGGACCTGGTGGAGGATCAGCAGCCCGACGACCATCGCGATGGCCGGCTCCAGGCACATCAACGTGCCGAACGCCGCGGTGGTCAGCCGTCGCAGCGCCAGCAGTTCGAGGCTGAACGGGATCACCGGCAGCAGCAGCGCGAGCGCGAATCCTATGGCCAGCACCTGCACGTCCATGCGTCCGATCACCTCCGGGCCCACCACCAGCGTTGCGGCCACCGCCGCGACGGGCATGGATATGGCCAATGCGCCGATGCCGTCTACCGCGTCCCCGGCGCGCTGGGTGAGCAGGACATAGGCGGCCCAGCAGACCGCGCCGCCGAGTGCAAAAAGCACGCCGGCGGGATCTGCGGCACCGTGCCAGGGCTCGGTCAGCCCGAGCACTCCGGCGGCGGCGACCAGCGCCCACCAGCGCCCCGCGCCGCGGCCCTGGATGATGGCCACGGCCAGCGGCCCCATGAATTCCAGGGCGCTCGCGGTACCCAGGGGTATGGTTTCCACCGCCTTCATGAAGCCCAGCGTCATGCCGGCGGTGGCCAGGCCCAGCAGCGCACAGATCCCCAGCGTGGCACGGGTGAATTTCATCCTCCAGGGCCGGGCGATGGCCACCAGGATCACCGCGGCCCAAGCCAGGCGCAGCCAGGCGACACCCTCGGAGCCCAGGGTCCCGGCCAGGCCTATCGAAGCCGCCAGGCCCAGCTGGACGCAGCCCATCGCGGCAAACGCCATCATGGAGCCAACGCCGGCGGTCTTGCCTGCGGATGCGTGTGTTGAAGTCATTGACCCAGTAGAGCCGAGGCAAGTCATCCATGTCCACGCGAGAATCATCAACATATCGTCCAGGATTCCTGCACAATGGAGATCATGGATACCCGGCGCCTGCAATACCTCTACGAACTTGCCCGCATGGGCTCGATGCGGGCCGTCGCAGACGTTCTGGGAACCACCACTTCGACAGTCTCCCAGCAGATCGCGCAACTCTCGAGGGAAACCGGCGCCCGGTTGCTGGAACCCGACGGGCGCGGGGTCCGGCTCACCCCGGCCGGCCGACGGCTGGCCGAGCACGCGCACACCATCCTCGGCGCCATCGATGCGGCGAGGCTCGACCTGGATCCCGCCGCCGAGCCCTCGGGCACACTGCGGGTGGCGGGGTTCGCGACTGCGATCCGCACCACGCTGATGCCCATCATCAAGGAGCTGGCCGAGCATCATCCTCGGGTGCGGATCGTGGTGTTGGAGCACGAACCGGCCGAGGCGCTGAAGCTGCTGGCCGCCGACGACGTAGACCTGGCCCTGACCTACGACTACAACCTGGCCCCGGATTCGGCCGGTCCCGGCGTGGAAAGGCTGGACTTGTGGAGCACGCCGTGGGGCCTGGGTGTGCCCAGCGGCGATGCGGAAGGCTTCACGGCTGCGCCCGATGCGCCGGACGTGTTTTCCGCCTTCCGCGACCGGGACTGGATCGGGAACTCTCGCAACATCGCCGACGAGACGGTGCTGCGGCTGCTGTCCTCGATGGCCGGGTTTGCCCCGGCCATGCGCCACCAGGCCGACAGCCTGGACTTGGTCGAGGACCTGATCCTGGCCGGGCTCGGGGTGGGGCTGCTCCCGGAAAACCGCCCGCGGAAGGAAGGGATCGCCATCCTGCCGCTGCGCAAGCCGGACCTGCGGCTGCGGTCTTTCGCCCGGACCCGCGCCGGGCGCAGCGCCTGGCCGGCCCTCGGGCTGGTGCTCGGGCGGATGAACCAGGGCAGGTAGCCGGACAGGTCGGTCACCAGAGGCCGCGCCAGGGGGCCGGCCCGCTTGTAACCGGGAGCCACTCGGGCCAGACTCGAGGATACGCAAGATGCCCGCACGGCCGAGAGGAGCCCTCGAGATGTCGCACCACAAGCACCCCAAGCACCCGGTGTATCCCGGCGAGCTGCCCCCGGCGCTGGCCCGCGAACACGCCCGGGTCTTCGAGGCCGCCGTCGAGGCAGGCCGGCGGGCCGGGCGGAAAGCCGCCAAGAAGAAGCTGAAGCGCGCGGCACGGCACGGCGGCATCACGCTTTCCAAGGCGTTGCGTGACGCGACGTTGCGCGACGCCGAGAAGGCCGGAGGCAGGGCCGCCTACGCCGCGGCCACCAAGGCGCTGCGCAAGGCACGGCCCCGTGCACTGCCTCCGCTGCCGCCGGCGCCGGGCGCCGAACCGCAGCACGCGGTTGCGGTTGCCGGGCCAGCCCCTGCCGATACCGCGGCGCCGGTCCGCACCCGGGTGCGCGGTTCGCAGATCGTGCTCGAGGTGCTGCGCACCCAATGGCTGAGCCAAAGCATGGTGCGCATTGTTGCCGGCGGCGAGGGTTTTGCCGACTTCGAGTCCAACGGCGCGGCCGACCAGCACGTCAAGGTGCATTTCGCCAACCCCGCCCTGGGATTGGTCCCGCCCTATGAGATGCGTTCACTGCGCGGGCGCCTGGCCCGCGAGGACCTGCCGGTCTCCCGCTCATACACGATCCGCAGCCATGATCCGGCGGCCCGTGAAATAGCAATCGACTTCTTCGTCCACGGGACCGACGGCGTCGGTGGCTCCTGGGCGGCCGGGGCCAAATCGGGCGACCTGCTGGTGCTTTCGAAGTCCAAGGGCAAGTTCCGCCCGGATGCCGGGGCGGAGCAGCACCTGTATGTCGGGGACGAGTCCGCCATCCCGGCCATCGCCGCGGCCCTGGAAATGTTGCCGCGCAACGCCGTGGGCCAGGTGATCTTGGAGGTCGATTCCGCGCAGGACGAGTTCGAGATCGACCGGCCCGCGGGCATGGCACTGCATTGGGTCCACCGCTCGGGCGAGCCCTCCGCCACCAGCACCATGCTGGCCAATGCCCTGCGCGACCTGCCGGCCGCCCACGGCCAGGTGGAGATCCTGGCGTTGGGAGAGCGTTCCGCCACGCAGGAGATCCGTCGCCTGCTTTCCCACTGGGACCTGGACCAGCGCCGGATCACGACCTCCAATTACTGGACGCCGAGGAAGGCCAAGCGGGCGTGGCGCACGCTTCCGATCGGCAACCCCGGCTCGCCGACGGAGTAAACGCACCCCGGAGCAGTGGTGCCCCTGGCCACAGGCGGTAAGGGGCACCGCCGACGGCGGAACGGGGTCAGGACCTATCGCGGCAAACCGCGGGTTGCGGCCCTGGTTCCCGTTGCGCACCACGGTTTTCTTGGCAACTCGCCGCAGTGCGACGAAGCGGCCGTCATCAGCCGACGGGCTGGAATGCCGCTCGTCCCTGCATCGCGGAGGAGCCCAGGTCGCCCTTGGGCAGTTCGGCTCCGCCCTCGACGGACTGCGCCCAGGCGTCGGTGGTGGCGACGGTGGCGAAGTTGGAGTGCAGCAGCACCATCAACGTCTCGTGCAGCTGCTGCGCACCGACCTGGCCTGACTCGTTCGCCAGGTGGATGGCGCCGCTGGCGTCGGAGAGCATTTCCACGCCGAAGCCCAGCGGCTCGGCGGCCGCCGCGGTGGCCAGGTCGCAGTTGTTGGTCATGTATCCGACCACGGTGATGGTCTCGACGTCGTTTTCCCGCAGCCAGGCTTCGAAGTCGGTGCCGGCAAAGACGCTGGCGTAGCTCTTGACCAAGTGCTTCCACGAGTCCTTGCGGCGGGAGGCGATCTCCGGGTGCAGCTTCCAGCCCTCGGAGCCCTCGGCGAACACCGGTGCCCCGGCCGGGTACTGGTGCTGGACGACGGCTATGGGCATGCCCTTTGCGTCGGCCAGGTCGATGGCCCGGGTGATGTTGGCCAGGGATTCGTTGCGGTCCGGGTACTGGATCGCGAGCGGTCCTTCCTCGGCAAAGTAGTCGTTCTGCACGTCGATGATGACCAGTGCGCGGCGCAGTTCAGCCATGGTGGGCTCCCATTCGTGGTGTTTGGTTGGTCATCCCAGCATGGCACCGTGCCCTCGGGTACAGTGAGTGGCGTATCTGCACATCTTCGATGGAAACGGGCCAAACTGAAGATCGCCATCCATGCCTTTGACGGAATCACCATGTTCCACCTCGCGACCCCGCTGCTCGTCTTTGGCGAGGTCTCCCGGCTGGGCCTGGCCGATGACTGGACCACCGAGGTCTTTAGCGAATCGGGGCATCCGGTGCGCAGCGCCGAGGGCTACGTAATTGGCGAGGTCTCCGGACCGAAGGTTGCCGCCGATGCGGACCTCTTGGTGTTTCCGTCCTGGCTCTCGGAGCTACCCGACCCGTCCGGGGACCTGCTCCGGCTGGTCCGCGATTCCCACGGACGCGGCGCCGCGATCGCGGGGCTGTGCCTGGGCGCCTACCCGGTCGCGCGCAGCGGCGTGCTCGACGGCCGCACGGCGGTCACACATTGGGGTGGCGCCAAGGCGGTGGCTGCCAAGCCACATGCCGTGGAATTCAACGACTCCGCCCTCTACATAGACCACGGCGACGTGCTCACCTCGGCCGGCACCGCTTCCGCCCTTGACGCCTGCCTGCACATCGTGCGCACGCACCTGGGCTCGGCGGCCGCCGCGGCGGTGGCGCGCCAAATCGTCGTTGCGCCCCACCGGGACGGGGACCAGGCGCAATACATTGCCCGCCCGCTGCCGGATCCCGACTTGGACGGGCCGCTGGGCAGGACCATCCAATGGGCGCTGGCAAACCTGGACCAGGACCTCGAGGTGGAGAGTCTTGCGGCGCACGCCACCATGAGCAAGCGCAACTTCACCCGCAGGTTCAAGGAGGTCACCGGGCTTTCTCCGGCGCGCTGGGTGCTGGGCCGCCGGCTCGACGACGCCCGCCAATTACTCGAAACCACCAATTGGAGCATCGCCCGCATTGCCGAGTCGTGTGGCTTCGGCAGCGCCGTGACGTTCCGCCAGAACTTCATCGCGGCCTACGCCACGACGCCGACCTCCTACCGGACCCGCTTCACCAGCCGCTGAGCCGCAGAAACTCGCGGCCGAAGGCACATCGAACCGTGGCTCACCGGGCCGAGGCGGCATCCGCTTCGCGGCGCCGGTTGGCCAGTTGCAGTCCGGCGATGGACCCGGCGTAAAGCAGCGCGGGCAGCAGTGCCCAGCCCCAGTCGCCGGGGAACACCTCGAAGGCCTCCGCCGTGGCCCCGCCCATGTTGATCCAGGCCGACAAGGGGACCGAGAGCGCCCAGGCCAGTCCCACGGCAAGCATGCAATTGCGGCAGGAGGAAAACCCGAGGAACCTTGCCCCCAGCGCGCTGAACACCGCGGCGAGCACCACGAAGCTGAACACCACCAGAAGCAGGGTGTTGACCAGGCGGAACTCGTGCAGTCCCCCGGCGCCGTTGGAGACCAGGACGGCCAGGATGAGGGCCGTCAACACCCCCGAGAGCCCCATGCCCAGGAAGTTCGCCTGCTTCCAGTTCATTGCCGTCCCTTCCTGCCCGCAGCCCGACTTCGGCGGGATCAAGATTGTCGCGCACCACCTCGTTGTGGTGCGATGCGCGGGACGAGCCCGCGCCGTACAAGCATATAGTAAAGCGCTTGGATAAAGCGACCGACAAACCGGTCCAGGGTTAAAAGACCGGGCCGCCTCGGCACCACCGTGTTCCTCCAACATGTTCACTGACCAAAGAGAGCGTTGGAAAAACCGGGGGAAGCCGGGGCGGCCCGGAAGGGTGTGGCGGCGGGTGTTTAGACCTCGCCGCGGCGGATCAGCTTGCCGTGCGGGGTCTTGAAGTCGACCTCGACGCCGCGCACGAAGGTGCGGCTGACCTTGCCGGCCAGGACCTTGCCCTGGTACGGGGAAATCGGGTTCTTGTGGTGCAGCTTGTCCACGTCGACCACGAAGCTGTCCTCCGGCCCGAAGAACGCGAAGTCGGCGTCGTTGCCCAGCGCGATGGCGCCCTTGTGGTGCAGGCCGGCGATTTCCGCCGGGCGCTTGGACATCCAGTTCAGCACGGTCTCGAGCTTGATGCCGCGGCGCTTGGCCTCGGTCCAGATCAGTGCCAGGCCCAGCTGCAGCGAGGCAACCCCGCCCCAGGCCACGCCGAAGTCGCCGTTCTCGACGTCCTTCAGGTCGATGGTCGAGGGCGAGTGGTCCGAGACGATGCAGTCGATGATCCCGTCTTCCAAGCCCTTCCAGAGCAGTTCCCGGTTGGAGGCCTCGCGGATCGGCGGGCAGCACTTGAAGGCGGTGGCGCCGTTGGGGATTTCCTCGGCCAGCAGCGTGAGGTAGTGCGGGCAGGTCTCCACGGTCAGCTTCACGCCGTCGCGCTTGGCCGATTCGATCATCGGCAGGGCGTCGGAGGAGGACAGGTGCAGGATGTGGGCGCGGGCCCCGGTCCAGCGGGCGCGCTCGATGACCTCGGCCACCGCGACGTTCTCGGCGCCGCGCGGGCGGGAGGCCAGGAAACGGTCGTAGTGGTCGCCCTCGGCGTTCGGGGCGCGGTCGATGGCCCGCGAATCCTCGGCGTGGACCAGCATCATCGAGTCGAAGGACACGATCTCGGTCATGTCCTCTTCCATCTCGTCGGGTTCGAGGTAGGGGAATTCCTCGACGCCCGAGTGCAGCAGGAAGCACTTGAAGCCGAAGACGCCGGCGTCGTGCAGCTCGCGCAAATCGGTCTTGTTGCCCGGGATGGCACCGCCCCAGAATCCGACGTCGACGAACGCCTTGGGCCGTGCGGCTGCCTGCTTGAGTTCCAGTGCCTCGACGTTGACGGTCGGCGGGATGGAGTTCAGCGGCATGTCCACCACGGTGGTCACGCCTCCGGCGGCGGCTGCCTTGGTGGCGGACTCGAAGCCCTCCCACTCGGTGCGGCCGGGCTCGTTGATGTGCACGTGGGTGTCGACCAGTCCCGGGATCAGGACCTGCTCGGCGGACAGCTCGATGACCGTGGCGCCGGCAAGGTTGTTGCCCAGGGGCTCGATGGCGACGATCTTGCCGTCGCGGACCCCGATTTCGCGCGCGACCGTGCCGGCGCCGGTGACGATCTGCTCGCCGCGGATCACCAGATCGAAGTCGGTGCCTGTGTTTGCTTCCGGTGACGGCGTGCCTGCCTCGGTGAGCTCGGTGTTGCCCATGATCGCATCCTTACATCTCGTGCATTGGAAAATGGTGGTTGGGGAAAGAGTAGCCCGGCCCTAGGTGTTGGCCGCGTGGGCGGCCAGGAATTCCTCGGCCAAGAGGGTTGCCGCCCGTTGCACAAGAGATCCACCCTCACTCATGCAACGGGCAACATCTGGTTCCAGCTCGAGCAGCGATCGTACCGCGGTGAAGCCCGCGGATGTTGCCTGCTCGGTGGAAAGTTGGTTGCGTCCACATATGGCGTAGACGGGAATGCCGCGGGCGGCGGCCAGCTGGGCGACGCCCACCGGAGTCTTCCCCTCCAGCGACTGGGTGTCCAGGCTGCCCTCGCCGGTGAACACGGCGGCCGCGCCCTCCAGCGCGCCCTCCAGCCCGGTCAGTTCCAGCACCACGTCGATGCCGCGGCGCCGGGTGGCGTCCAGCACCGCCAGCGCGGCGAAGCCCACGCCGCCGGCCGCCCCGGCACCCGGGGACGCCGCGATGCCGGCGATGCGCTGCCCTCCGAGTGCGGCACCCAGGCCCTGCGCGAAGCGGCCCAGCGCCGCGTCCAGCTCGATGACCTGGGCGTCGCTTGCGCCCTTTTGCGGGCCGAAGACGAAGGCCGCGCCATTGGACCCAGTCAGCGGGTTTTCCACGTCGGCCGCCAGCGTGAAGGTGGTCGCGGCGATCCGCGGATCCAGCCCTGACAGATCGACCCGGTGCAGGGTTCCCAGCGGTCCGCCGCCGCGGGCCACCTCGTGGCCCGCGGAATCGAGCAGCCTCGCGCCGAGCCCCTGGAGCATGCCGGCGCCGCCGTCCGTGCAGGCGCTGCCGCCG
The DNA here is from genome assembly GCA_024207135.1 of Arthrobacter sp. C2. Taxonomy (GTDB): domain Bacteria; phylum Actinomycetota; class Actinomycetes; order Actinomycetales; family Micrococcaceae; genus Paeniglutamicibacter. The sequence continues at coordinate 2,961,818 of CP042428.1, forward strand.
ACGCCCAGGATGATCTCGGTGGCCCCGGCGTCCAGCGCCGCGGCGATCAGCTGGCCGGTGCCCAGGCTGCTGGCGCCCATCGCGTCCTTCACCCCGCCGGCCAGGCGGTCGAGGCCCGAGGCCTCGGCCATCTCCACGATGGCGGTGTGCCCCTTCAGCCCGAAGGCCGCACTGACCGGTTCCCCGGTGGGGCCGGAGACCTGCGCGTGGTGCTGCACGAAGCCGCATTCCAGGGCGGCGGCGAGGGTTCCCTCGCCGCCGTCCGCGACGGGCACCGTGAGAGTGCGCGCCTGCGGCAGCGCCTGGCGCAGCCCGGCACTGATCGAGGCGGCAACCTCCGCGCCCGTGAGAGTTCCCTTGAACTTGTCCGGTGCCACAACGATCAGCATTGCGTGTTTCTTCCCTTTGTCTGCTTGCCTAGGCGGATGCGCCGGCGTGGGCGCCTTCGAATGCCGCCAACGGAGTCAATGCCGTCGGCGCGTCCGCTGCCGCGTCGGCCAGGTCCTCGAACTCGTTCACTGCATCCAGTTCAGCACCCATGGCAATGTTTGTCACACGCTCCAGGATGACCTCCACGACCACGGGCACCTGGAACTCGGCGGCCAGGCGTCCGGCCTCGGCGAAGCCCTCGGCCAGCTTGGAGGGATCCTCCACGCGAACCGCCTTGCAGCCCAGGCCCTCGGCGACCTTGACGTGGTCCACGCCGTAGCCGTTGGTTTCCGGGGAGTTGATGTTCTCGAAGCCCAGCGAGACGTGGTAATCCATCTCGAAGGGGCGCTGGGACTGGCGGATCAGGCCCAGGTAGGAGTTGTTGACCACCACGTGGATGTAGGGCAGCTTGAACTGCGCGCCGACGGCCAGCTCCTCGATCATGAACTGGAAGTCGTAGTCCCCGGAGAGGGCGACGACGGTGGAGTTCGGCTTGCCGCGCACCACGCCCAGGGCCGCGGGTCCGGTCCAGCCCAGCGGGCCGGCCTGGCCGGCATTGATCCACTGGCGCGGGCCGTAGACGTGCAGCATCTGCGCACCGGCGATCTGGGACAGCCCGATGGTGGAGACGTAGGTGGTGTCGCGGCCGAAGGCCTCGTTCATTTCCTGGTAGACGCGCTGCGGTTTGATCGGCACGTTCTCGAAGTTGGTCTTGCGGTGCAGCGTGCCCTTGCGCTCGGTGCACTCCTCGGCCCACGCCGAGTAGTCCGGCAGGGTTCCGGCGGCCTTGCGGTCCTGGGCGGCGGCCAGCAGCTGGTCGATCGCCGCCCCGGCGTCGGAGATGATCCCCAGATCCGGGGAGAAGACCCGGCCGATCTGGGTGCCCTCGATGTCGATGTGCACGAACTTGCGGCCCTTGCGGTACGTGTCCAGCCCACCGGTGTGGCGGTTGGCCCAGCGGTTGCCCAGGCCCAGCACGAAGTCGGAGGCCAGGAAGGAGACGTTGCCGTAGCGGGTGTGGGTCTGGATGCCGACCATGCCCGACTGCAGGCGGTGGTCATCGGGAATGGCGCCCCAGCCCATCAGGGTCGGGGAGACCGGGATGTTCAGCAGCTCGGCCAGCTCGACGAGCTTTGCCGAGGCGTTGGCGTTGATGACTCCGCCGCCGGCAATGATCATCGGGTGCTTGGCGGCGACCAGCAGGTCCAGGACCTTCTCGGCCTGGCCGCGGGTGGCGGCCGGCTTGTCCGGGACCAACGGCTCATAGGCGTCGATGTCGAATTCGATCGCGGCCATCTGCACGTTGATCGGCAAATCCAGCAGGACCGGGCCCGGGCGTGCCGAGCGCATGATCTGGAAGGCCTTGGCGAAGTAGCCCGGGACCAGGCCCGGCTCCAGGACGGTGGCGGCGAACTTGGTGACCGGCTTGGCGATGGACTCGATGTCCACGGCCTGGAAGTCTTCCTTGTGCAGCTTGTCGGTCGGCGCCTGTCCGGTGATGCAGAGCATCGGGATGGAATCGGCGATCGCGGCGTAGAGGCCGGTGATCATGTCGGTGCCGGCCGGGCCGGAGGTGCCCAGGCACAACCCGATCTTGCCGGTGGCCCGGGAGTAGCCGTCGGCCATGTGGCTGGCGCCCTCGACGTGGCGGGCCAGGGTGTGGCGGATGGTGCCGCGGCGCTGCATGGCCGAGTACAGCGGGTTGATTGCCGCCCCCGGCAGCCCGAAGGCCTCGGTGGCGCCTTCCTTTTCCAAAATCAAGACAATTGCATCAACGACGCGCATTGTTGCCATGTTGTACTGCTCCTTGTATCAATTCCGGTCGCCGGCAGGGCCTGGCGGCGGGAAGGGTGTGAAGTTCGGGTGGGCCCCTGTGCGCGCGGCGGATGCCGCGCGGCGGTCCGGGTGGTGTGGGCGGCGCGTTTCCCGCAGGGAAGCGGTCCGGCGCCGTCGGTGCGTGGGGCTAGTTGGCGGCCACTGGTTCGGCCGGCACGTCTGCGGACCCGCTGAGGCGTTGTACGCCGCGGAAGAGCCCGGAGTGGTCAAGCGCGCCGTCGCCGCTGGCCACGGTGGAGGCCACGAGCTGGGCGACGAGTGCACCGAGCGGAAGCACGACCCCGGCCTCGCGGGCCGCGGAGGTCACGATGCCCATGTCCTTGTGGTGCAGGGCCAGGCGGAAGCCGGGCTCGAATGACCTCTCAAGGATCTTCTGGCCTTTCTGGTCCAGGACCTTGGAGCCGGCAAGCCCGCCGCCGAGGACCTCCAGGGCGGCGTCGGTGTCCACGCCGTAGGCCTCGAGGAAGACCACGGCCTCGGAGAGGGCCTGGATGTTGGCCGCCACGATCAGCTGGTTGGCCGCCTTGACGGTCTGGCCGGATCCGGCCGGGCCGACCAGCACGATGGTCTTGCCCACGGCGTTGAAGACGGCCTCGGCAGCGGCAAAGTCCGCCGGCTCGCCGCCGACCATGATCGACAGGACGCCGCCGATCGCACCGGCCTCGCCGCCGGAGACCGGGGCATCCAGCGGGCGGATGCCGGCGGCCCGGGCCTCGTCGGCCAGGCGGGCGGCGACGTCGGGACGGATGGAGGAGTTGTCGATCCACAGGGCGCCGGCCTTGGCGTGGGCGAAGACGCCAGCCTCGCCGGTGACCACCGCTTCGACGTCCGCGGAGTCCGGGACCATGGTGATGACGACGTCGGCGCCTGCCACGGCCTCCGGGATGGAGCCCGCGCCCTTGCCGCCGGCGGCCACCAGTTCCGCGGTCTTTTCCGGGCTGCGGTTGTAGCCGGTGACCTCGAAGCCTGCCTTGGCCAGGTTGATGGCCATGGGCAGGCCCATGATGCCCAGGCCGATGAATGCGATTTTTTGCGTGTTCGACATGCCGTGCTCCTGAAAACTTGTGTGCTGGTGGCTTGGGCAATGGTGGCCCGGAAGGGTGGGATGCGGGTTAGGCGGACTGGCGGATGAGCCAGTTGAAGGCCTGCGCGTGGGCGGCCTTGTATTCCAGGGCGACGCCTCCGGCGTAGCCGAGGTCGCGGGAACGAGTGACCCATTCGCCCAGCGGGAGGGTGCCGGTGCCCGGTGCGCCGCGTCCCGGATCGTCGGCGATCTGGATGTGGCCGAATTCGTGGGCGTGGCCCTCGATCAGTGCGGCGACGTCGTCGCCGTTGACGGCCAGGTGGTAGAAGTCGGCCAGCAGCTTCACGTTGGAGGCGCCGGCGGCGTGGACCTTTTCCAGGACAAAGAACGCGTCGGCCGAGGTCTTCAGCGGGTAGGCCTCGGAACCGGAGATCGGTTCAAGCAACACCGTGCCGCCGATGCGCTCGACGCCCTGGGCGGCCGCGAGAAGGTTTTCGATGGCCAGCTTGTCCTGTGCCTGGCCGTCGAGGCCCGGCTGGCGGTTGCCGTACAGGGCATTGAAGCCCTTGCAGCCGGTCGCTTCGCCGATGCCGGCGACAACATCGATGTTGGCCAGGAACTCGGATTCGCGTCCCACCCAGGAAACCAGGCCGCGGTCCCCGGCCGGCATGTCGCCGGCGAAAAAGTTCAGGCCCTCGAGCGTGACGCCCGCGTCCTTGATCGAGGCGATGAAGGCATCGACCTCGGAGTCGGAGGGAACCGCGGAGGCAAAGGGCCACCAGAATTCAACGCTGTCAAAGCCGGCGGCCTTCGCCGCAGCGGCGCGCTCCAGGAGGGGCAGCTCGGTGAGCAGGATTGAACAGTTGACGGTGTAGGCCATCTTCGACTCCTTCATGGTTCCAACTTCCATATTGTGAAATATGTTTATTGCTTGACGAGAACTCTACCGAGTGGCCTGAGTCACTGTCAAGAAGCGCATCGCACCAGAATCCCCTCCGGGCGCCGCACCGTCGACAGCTTTCGGCACGCGACATGGGCGGGAGTGCCCAACTGCCACACCGTGGGCACTTCCACGGCGTTTCCACCAGACGAAAACTCTTTTCTTTTACGTGGAACCGTGCCATTATCGTTCAACGCAGTAATCCCCGTCACACCCCTTGTGGTGAAAGGTACGACCAGTCATGACCCATCCAGATGTGCGCACAGCGTCGTCCGTGCCAAGCGTGCCGTCGACAGAACTGCACGAACTGAACCCCCATGGGCTTAGCGCCTCGCTCTACAACAGCGACCTCGCTCCCACCACGAAGGCAGGCCGGACCTGGTCCAGCTACAGCATCTTCACGCTGTGGGCCAACGACGTCCACTCGCTTGGCAACTATGCGTTTGCGATCGGGCTCTTCGCCCTCGGCCTGGGTGGCTGGCAGATCCTGCTGGCCCTGGGCTTCGGCGCACTGCTGCTCTTCGGCCTGCTGAACTTCTCCGGATTCATGGGCGAGAAGACCGGCGTACCGTTCCCTGTCATGAGCCGCATTGCCTTCGGCATCCGCGGGGCACAGATTCCGGCACTGCTCCGTGGCGGCGTCGCCATCGCCTGGTTCGGCATCCAGACCTACCTGGCCTCCGTGGTCCTGGTCGTCATGGTCCTCGCCGTGGCCCCCGGGGCGTCAACCCTGAACGACAACCTCTTCCTGGGGCTGTCCACCCTCGGATGGGTCTGCTTCGTGGCCCTGTGGGCACTGCAGTTGGTCATCGTCAGCTACGGCATGGAAATGATCCGCAAGTACGAGGCCTTTGCGGGCCCGGTCATCCTTGTCACCATGGGCGCACTGGCCGTGTGGATGTTCATCCAGGCAGGCGGCTCGATCGCCTGGTCCACCGGTGACACCAAGACCGGTGCCGACATGTGGATCGGGATCCTCGGCGGCGGCGCCCTGTGGGTCTCCATCTATGCCACCTTCGTGCTGAACTTCTGCGACTTCACCCGCAGCGCCAAGTCCAAGGGTTCGATCGTGCGCGGCAACTTCTTCGGCATCCCGCTGAACATGCTCCTTTTCGGCCTGATCGTCGTGGTCCTGACCGGTGCGCAGTTCAAGATCGACGGCACCATCATCGACAGCCCCTCGGACGTCGTCGAGGCCATCCCGAACACCTTCCTGCTGCTGGCGGCCTCTGCCGCACTGCTGATCCTGACCATCGCGGTGAACCTGATGGCCAACTTCGTCGCCCCGATCTACGCGCTGACGAACCTGTTCCCGAAGCACCTGAACTTCCGCCGCGCCGGCATCATCTCCGGTGTCATCGGACTGCTGATCCTGCCGTGGAACCTGTACAACTCCCCCGCGGTCATCACCTACTTCCTCGGCGGCCTGGGCGCGCTGCTCGGCCCGCTGTTCGGCATCATCATGGCCGACTACTGGATCCTGCGCCGCTCCCGGATCAACATCCCGGACCTGTACCGGGCCAATCCCGAGGGCACGTATTACTTCACCCGAGGCGTGAACTTCCGCGCGATCCTCGCCCTGGGCGTCTCGGCCGTCGCGGCCCTGGTCCTGGCCTTCAACCCGGCGCTGCATGCCGTCTCGGCCTTCGCGTGGTTCATCGGCTCCGGCCTCGGTGCCGTCGTCTACCTGGCCATTGCCAAGCGCGGCCAGGCACACGAGGATGTCAGCGGCGAGCACATCGCCGTCGCCCCCACCCACTAGGGCACCTAACCCCTTCCTCAGATCCACCGCTACACAGGAGCATTCCCCCATGCGCATTCTGGTCCTCAACGTCAACACCACCGCGTCCATGACCCGGTCTATCGGCGACTCGGCCCGCTCGGCGGCCTCCCCGGGCACCGAAATCATCGAGCTGACGCCCAACTTCGGCGCGGATTCCTGCGAGGGAAACTTCGAGAGCTACCTTGCGGCGATCGCGGTGATGGACAAGGTCGTGAACTACACCGAACCGTACGACGCGGTCATCCAGGCCGGCTACGGCGAACACGGCCGCGAGGGCCTGCAGGAACTGCTCGACGTCCCGGTCGTGGACATCACCGAGGCCGCGGCCTCCACCGCGCAGTTCCTGGGCCACAAGTACTCCGTGGTCACCACGCTGGACCGCACGGTGCCGCTGATCGAGGACCGGCTGAAGCTGGCCGGGCTCACCGACCGCTGCGCCTCGGTCCGCGCCAGCGGGCTGGGCGTGCTCGAGCTCGAATCCGACCCGGAACGTGCGGTCGCCGCCATCGTGGAGCAATCCCGCCAAGCCGTGGAAAACGACAAGGCCGAGGTCATCGTGCTCGGCTGCGGCGGCATGGCGGAACTTGAGGCCAAGGTCGCCGAGGCGACCGGAGTGCCGATCGTCGACGGCGTGCGCGCCGCGGTGACCATCGCCGAGTCGCTGGTGCGCCTGGGCCTGAGCACCTCCAAGGTGCGCACCTACGCGACCCCGCGGCCGAAGGTCGTCACCGGCTGGCCGATCACCAAGGCCGACGTCAAGGCCGACATCAAGGTGGAGATCTCCTAGCTCCGGCACCGCAAGAGTCCAGGCATTGGCGTTCATTCCCGCCCGGGAATGAACGCCAATGCCTTTGTTGCGGCTCTGCCTTCCCCGAGCCATCGGCTTCAGCCCGCGCGCAACGCCCGCGGCTCGCGGATGCACAGGGCCACCAGCACCCCGGACGCGGCCCCGATCACCGTCTCCACGGCCCGGTCGGCCATGAGAACGGCGGGATCCGTCGGGGAGGCCAGGTGCGTCATCACCAGGATCAGCGGCGTAAAGAAGACCAGCGCCAGCCCGTAGTGTCGGGCCATGAACAGCTCGGAGGGAAACTGCAGCACGACCACCGCCAGCCCCAGGAGCATGATGGGAGGCTGCGGCAGCAGGATCAGTGCGGTCACCCCGACCCCGGCCAACGTTCCCACGACGCGGTGGATGCCGCGGACGATGCGCGCCCCGAGGGTCTCTGCGGCCAGCGGAACCGCGCCGGCGGCCATCGCCCAGTAGGGGTGCCCTATGCCCAGGAGTATCCCCGCGGCCCCGGCGCCGCCCACGGCCAGGACGTAGCGCAGGGCGTGGACGAGGATCGCCGGCGAGATGGCCGCTTCGACCGGGCGGACGGTGCCGGGCACCCAGCTCCGCGACCCCATCCACCCGACGAGCACGGCGAACAGTGCCGAACCAAGGCAAATGAGTGTGGCGCACCACCACGGGACCGCGAGCGGAACCGAGGCGCAGGCCCCCAGGGCGAAGATGCAGAAGAAGGGGCCGCCGGGCTTGAGCCTGTATTTGTCGGCAACGATCGAGACGACGCCCGCGACCAGCGCCTCGAGCGCCACCAGCGTCCACGGCCCGATATGCGCCGCTGCCAGGCCGATGCCGATCACGGTCCCGCCCACGAGCAGCACCGCGGCCTGCCCCTGGTGGATGACGCGCAGCTGGTGCGGCTCGTTCCTGCCGTACATGCCGACGAAGGCCCCGAATACCGCGTAGATGACCAGGTCCGGGCGGCCGGTTGCCAGCAGGGCCAGCGAGGGGACGGCAACACCCAGCGCCACGCGCCAGGCGGCCAGCCGGTCGCCCTGTGCCGGGCCCATGGCGAAGAACGCGCGGGACCCCAACGCGCCGAGGGCTCCACCACCGCCACCTGGTTCGGTGGCCCGTGGCCCCGCCATCCTTGCCATTGCGCCTCCCGCACCTTGGGGCACCGTGCCCCGGGGTCAACTGTGCGCGATACCGGTCATAAGCGTCAAAGAGACAATGACGATGCCCCTATAGGCACTGCCTATCGTGGTTTTTCGGCCGGGAGGTGCTCCAGGAACGTGAGATCGGTCGATTCCGCCACGGACAGCAAGGCGCGGACCAACACCGGAGCGGGGTCGCGGGCCAGGGTCACCAACCCGACAGGCACCGGGCGCCGGGGTTCAACCAACGGCACGGCCTGCAGGTTGGCCGGGATCCCGAAGACATGCAGCCAGGCCGCGGGCACGATCGTCGACCACGAGCCCGTCTGCACGTGCGCGAAGAGCGAGGCCACGGAGTCGGTTTCGAGCCGGGGCGCTGGAACGGCCCCCACCTCCGCAAAGACCTCGTCGATGCGTCGCCGGCCCTGCATGCTTGGGGCCAGCAGACACAGCGGCAGCGTCGCCGCCTGGGCCCAGGTCGCGGAGGACGCCGTCACGGCACCCCTGGAGGTCAGCAGCACATGGCGTTCCAGGTACAGCGGGAGCACGCGGAATTCCTCCGGCACCGGATCCTGGATGTAGGTGATGCCCGCATCGATCTCGAAGGACCGCAGCCTGCCCAGGACGTCCCCGGAGGTCAGGTCGGAGACCACCTGGACGCGGGCCCGGGGATGGAGATCGCAGAATGGCGCATTCAACAGCGACACCGCGATCGAGGCGGTCGGGATCGAGCCGAAGCGCAGCTGGCCGGAAACCCCGGTGCGCATGGCGGCGATCTCGTCGTTCATGGCGTCCCGGTCCGCGAGGATCCTGCGCGCCCAGCTGACGAGCTCTTGGCCCTCGGCGGTCAGACCCTCGAACTTGTTGCCCCGGCGGATCAGGGGAACATCCAGTTCCTTTTCCAGCTTCCGGATCCCCTCCGAGAGGGCGGGCTGGGAGACCGAGCAGGATTGGGCGGCACGCACGAAGTGCCGCTCGCGCGCGAGGGCGACCATGTACTCGAGTTGCCGGATGAACATGCCTCCGGTCTACAGCATCGCGTCCCGCCGCGCCACTTCCCCCGGCGGGGCGTCCCTTGGATGGCGTGCGGGCTCGAACCATCCCGCCCCCGCCCTGTGAGGTCATCTGCGACCGACCGCTACCCCTTTCCCCGTATCCCGGGGCATGATCGAATCGTGGAGATTCCCCTGGCCTCGATCCCGTCCGGAAGCATTCGCATGCGCGACGCGCGTTCCGAGGCGGTTCGCGAAGTGCATTTGCGCCCCTTCGAACTCGGCAACACCCATGTCACCGGCGACCAATGGGCGCAAGTCCAGGGGACGGACCCGATTGGCCGGCCGGGATCGAACGTTCCGACGCATCCGGTGACCTGGTTTGCTGCGGTGCGCTGGTGCAACGCCGCTTCCCGCCTGGCGGGGCTCGAGCCCGCCTACGCCTTCGGCACCGATACCGTCACCTGGAACGTGGCGGCCGAGGGCTACCGGCTCCCCACGGAAGCCGAATGGGAGTTTGGCGCCCGCGCCGGAACGAGCACCCCGACGCACGGGCCGCTGGCTGACATCGCCTGGACCTCGGCCGACGGCCTCGATGGCCCGCAAGCGGTCGGGCTCAAGCAGCCCAACGATTTCGGCCTGTTCGACATGATCGGTAATGCCTGGGAATGGTGCTGGGACTACGCGGATACCGCCCGCTACGGCGGCTACCGAAGCCTGCGCGGCGGCGGGTGGGACGACAAGGCCTGGAGCTGCCGGGCATCGGTGCGCCGCGGCAGCGCACCGGACGCCGTGCTGGAGGACGTCGGCTTCCGGGTGGCCCGCGGAGCGGTCGGCGAGCGCGGCGCGAGAGCCGCCCAGGGCTGGTCTGCCGAGGCCGATCGGCAACGCGCCGATATCCGCGGCCTGTTTCCCCTCGGCTGGACCCCGCTGCGGAGCCTGCTGCGCGACTGAGCGCGTGCCGACGGGCACCCGTTGCGCGGGCGTATACTTTTTCCCATGTCCATCACGATCTCGACCCAGCTGCCCCGCGGGCGTTCGGGGGTAGCCGGCGTCTTTTTCGCCGGCTCGAGATAGGGCTGTCCGCTTTCGGTGATTTTTTGCGCCCCCGTGGCGCGCCCGCATCCGCTGCAGGTTTTGTGCGCTTTCCTGCGCCCCTGCACCTGCGGATCACGTAAACCCACCCCGAACGTGCCCCCTCGCCCGCGCTGCGGCGACGAGGCGGCAAGACAGTCAGGACCTTTTCTCCATGCTCCCCCTCATCGAACAACAAATCCGCGCCTCCTTCATCAACGCCTCGCTGCGCGAGCGCAAGGCCATCACCCTCCCGGAAAACTTCGGCTCCCTGGACTGGGCCAACCTGGAATTCCTGGGTTGGCGGGATCCGAAACTGCCGCTGGTCGGCTACGTCGTCACCTCCCTGGGCGATGCAACCGTGGGCATCATGTTCCGCAAGGCCGAGGGCAAGATCCGCAACCGGGCCCAGTGCTCGTGGTGCGAAGATGTTGACCTGCCCAACGACGTGGTGTTCTTCAACGCCAAGGCCGGCGGTCAGGCCGGTCGCGACGGCGACACCATCGGCATGCTCGTGTGCGCCAACTTCGAATGCTCCGCCAATGTCCGCATGATGAAGTCGTTGCCGTACATCGGCTTTGATCGCGAGGCCGAAATGCACCGGCGCATCGCCGTGCTGCAGGAGCACGTGTTGAACTTCGCCAAGCGCGTGCGCGACGGCGAATAGCTCCCCCGGCCGGTCTCCCGCGAAGCGACGCAATCAGCCGCGGGAGACCAGCCATCCAAGAACACCGGGTTCCAGTTCCCGGTCGGCGAAAATGAGTCGCTGCACCGACTCGCGCCCCACCGCGGCCCGCGTCTTCTCCGAGGCTTCCCCCGTCCACTGAAGTTCCAGCCCGGCTTTCGCCGCCACCCGGGCGGAGGCGGGATTGGTGGAGAGCACCCGGGCGATGACCGGCACTTCAGCCAGCTTCTCCCCCGCGCAAGCCACGGCCGTGCGGGCAAGCTCGGAGGCAAACCCGTGGCCCCAGCAAGCCGGATCCAACCGGTAGCCGAGATTCCAGATCCTTCCTCCGGCCTCCGACTCGAAGAGGTGCACTCCCCCGGTGCCCAGCACCCGGCCCGGTTCCAGGCCCGGTATGGCGCAGCCCTCCCCCAAGCGCACGACCCAATGCGAGAGACCGTGCTCCCGCCAGCCGGTGCCAAACATCTCCAGCGTTGCCTCGACCCGTGCCGGATCGGTGCTCCGCGCTCCCGGGATGTGCGCCCAGGTGCGCGGGTCGCTGGCGATCGCGAAGACCGCGTCCCGGTCGGCGGGCACGGGTGGATCGAGCTGCAGCCTTGGTGTCCCGGGGTTCATCTCCGTCATGTCCCCAACCTATCGCGCGCCGCCGACACAAACAGGGTGCGAAGGGCCCCGCGCCCGGGGCCCGGGAAGACTGCTGCCTCCGGGAGCCCCCTGCATATGAGTCGATACCAGTTCGATATGTATGGGTTTTCGGCAACCGCGCCGGGCTGCCCGTTGGTAGGGTGGCCACATGATCAACTCCGCCCGCCTGCACTCGGACCTCTCCCGCCTCGGCCGCGAAACAAACATGCTGCTGGCCACCATCGAGACCCTGTCCGCCGAAGAATTGGCCGCCCCCTCGCTGTGCGAAGGCTGGAGCCGGGCAGATGTCATCGCCCACCTCGCCTCCAACGGCCGCTCGCTGGTCAAGCTCATCGACTGGGCCACCACCGGGGACGAGCAGCAGCTCTACGCATCGCCCGAGGCCCGCGCCGAGGAAATCGCGGCGCTCGCGGCCCTGCCCCGCGCGGAACTGGTCGAGAAGGTCCGCACGGCCGCGGAATTCTTCGCCGAGCAGTCCGAACGGCTGACCGGCGAACTCGCCGTCGAGGAAGTGGACCTGCACGGCAAGGTCATCCCCGCCACCTCCATCGTGGCGCTGCGCATCGCCGAGGTCGTCGTCCACCACCACGACCTGGACACCGCCTGGACCATCGAGGAAGCCGACCCGGATTCGCAGCTCAACGCAGTCGAGGCGGCGGTGCGCACCATGCGGGCCAAGGACGCCCCGGGCATGACCCTGGTGACCGAGGAAGGCGACGAATGGGTGATCGGCGACGGCGCCCTGCACGTGAAGTCCGACCGCGAGGGCCTGATCGAGTGGCTGGCGCGCGGCCAGGCGCGCTACATCGAGGCCGACGGCCCGCTGCCGGTGCTGCCCGCCTGGTAGGCCGCGGACCGCGCCAAGGCACGCAAAAGCCGGGTGCGGCGAATCCGCAGATGATTGGATTCGCACGCGCCCGGCTTTCGTTTTGCGATTTTACAAGGCGATCTGGCGGTTCTGGTCCTTGTAGAGCAGGTAGCGGAAGTTCGACGGTCCGCCGGCGTAGCAGGCCTGCGGGCAGAAGGCGCGCAGCGACATGTAGTCGCCCGCCTCCACCTCGACCCAGTCGGCGTTCAGGCGGTAGACGGCCTTGCCCTCAAGCACGTACAGGCCGTGCTCCATGACGTGGGTTTCGGCGAACGGGATCGATGCGCCCGGCTCGAAGGTGACGATGTTGACGCCGAAGTCGAAGGCCACGTCCTCGGGATCGAGCATCCGGGTGGTGCGCCACTTGCCGTCGGTTTCCGGCATGGCTCCGGGCTCGATGTCGCGCTCGTTGCCGAAGACCGGGCCCGGGGCGGCGACTCCGGCCAGGACCTCGTAGCGCTTGCGGATCCAGTGGAAGGTGGCCACCTCGACGCCGTTGTTGTGCGCCGACCACTTGGCACCTGCCGGGGCGAAGGCGAAGCCGCCCTCCTCCAGGGTCTGGGTCTGGCCGTTGATGCTCACGGTCAGGGAACCTGCGACCACGAAGATGAAGGACTGGACCTCGGCCTGCGGCTCCGGGTTCTCCGAGCCGCCGCCGGGGTTGACCTCGACGATGGACTGGGCGAAGGTCGTGGCGCCGCCGGCGACCGGGCGGTTCAGCACCCAGGCCCGGGTTCCGGTCCACTCCGGGAAGACCGAGGTGACGATGTCGCGCAGCACGCCGCGCGGAATGACCGTGTAGGCCTCGGTGACGATGGCGCGGTCACTGAGCAGGTCGGTCTGCGGCGGGTGCCCTCCGTAGTTCGTGTAGTAGCTTGCATCCGCACGAGTCTGGGTCTTAGGCATTCGAGTCCTCCGTCTGTGTTGCTCGCGCGAGCGCGATGGCTTCAAGGGTGGTCAGTGAAATTTCGGCCTGCGAGGTGATCTCCTCGGCGGTCAGCGCGCCGCAGACCAGCCCGCGGCGGATGAAGTTGGCCAGCGCCTTGGCGGTTGCCGGTTCATCCATGATGGCCGATTCGATCCGGTGCACGTAGTTGCGCAGGCGGACCGCGGCGGCGGCGAAGCCCTCGCGGTAGAAGGCGTAGGTCGCCAGGTAGCGGGTGGCCAGCTGGTTTTCGTGCAGGTCCCAGCCCTGGTAGATCCCGCGTTCCAGGTGGCGGCGCACCAGCCGGGCATGCAGCGCCCAGGCCGCCTGGACCTGTTCCGGGTCGCCGAGGGGCAGGATGTTGGTCGAGCCGTCGGACATGTGCACGCCGGTGCCGGCGATGGCCACCTGCATGACGTTCTTGGCGTAGTCGGCTGCCGGGTGCTCCATGGACTGGTAGGCCGCGGCGATGCCCAGCGAGGCCGAGTAGTCGTAGGTGCCGTAGTGCAGCGAGGAAACGCGACCCGCCCCGGCATGGATCAGCGCGGCCGAGGGCACGGTGCCGTCGGCAGCAAGGATCAGCTGCGGGGTTTCCATCTGGACCTCGAAGCGCAGGCGGCCGGCGGGCAGCCCGTGGGCGGCCTCCAGTTGCTCGCAGACGAAGACCATGGCCTTCACCTGGGCGATGGTGGTGACCTTCGGAAGGGTCAGCACCAGGCCCTGCGGGAGGTCGCCGGCGCGGGCCAGCGTGGAAACGAACAGGTCCAGGGTGCGCAGTCCGCGGCCCCGGGTGGGTGCCTCGAAGCACTTGAAGCGGATCCCGATGAACGGCGGGGCGACGCCCGCGGCAACGGCCTTGGCGACCTGCTCGGCGGCGGCAACCGCCGCGGCGTCCTCGGCTTCGTCGCCGCGGTCCCCGTAGCCGTCCTCGAAGTCCAGGCGCAAATCCTCGATGGGTTCGCTGCCCAGCTTCGCTGCAACCAGCGCTGCCAGCTCGCCGGGCTGCGACAGCCCCAGCTTCCCGGCAAGGGTTTCCAGTCCGGACACGCCGCCGGCCGCGGCCAGCGCCGCCGCTCCCCAGGCTGCTGGCAGCTCGGGGGTGAAGCGGTCGGCCGGGACGTAGGCGGTGTGGATCGGCTGGCGCACGCCGGAGTCGCCCGGGTAGCCCTTTTCGAGCAGCTCGTCGGTGGCCGCCAGGTCGCTGTCGACCTTGGCAAGGGCCGCGGCGTTCAGCACGCCCCGGATGCTCACTTGGACACCAATTCGGTGCTCAGCAGGCGGTAGGCCGGCAGGGTGAGGAAGTCCTCGAAGTCCTCGTCGCGGCCGGAGACCAGGCGGCCGATCAAATCGGCTGCCGGTGCGTAGTAGGCCTTGAAGGCCTCCTCGTCGTTGACCTCGGTACGCAGCTTGGCAACCTGGGTCTCCAGGGCCTTGGCGACCAGCTCGGCGGTGATGGTGTTGCCGGTGTCCGCGGCGACGACCTTGTTGTGGATCTGCTGCCAGATCTGCGAACGCGAGATCTCGGCGGTTGCCGCATCCTCCATGAGGTTGTGGATGGCCACCGCGCCGGTGCCCGAGAGCCACACGGCGGTGTAGGCCACGGCCACGTAGAGGTTGGTGTTGACCCCGGCCTCGGTGACCGAGCCCGGTGCGGAGGCGACGTCGAGCAGCTGTGCGGCGGTCACGTTGACCTCCGGGCGCTGGCGGTCGATCTGGTTCGGCTTGTCTCCCAGCACGGAGTCGAAGACCTCGACGCAGATTTCCACCAGGTCCGGGTGTGCGACCCAGGAGCCGTCGAAGCCGTCGTTGGCCTCGCGGGTCTTGTCCGCGCGGACCTTCTCGAAGGCGGCGGCGGTGACCTCGGGTTCGCGGCGGTTCGGGATGACCGCGGCCATGCCGCCCATCGCGAAGGCGCCGCGCTTGTGGCAGGTGGCGACCAGCAGTTCGGTGTAGGCGCGCATCATCGGGGCGGTCATCGCCACGTCGGCGCGGTCGGGCATGATGAATGCGTCGCCGGCCTCGCGGAAGTACTTGATGATGGAGAAGAGGTAGTCCCAGCGCCCGGCGTTCAGGCCCGAGGCATAGTCGCGCAGCTCGTAGAGCATCTCGTCCATCTGGAAGGCGGCCGTGATGGTCTCGATGAGCATGGTTGCGCGCACCGTGCCGTGTTCGATGCCCAGCTCGGCCTCGGCGAAGGAGAACACGTCGTTCCACAGGCGGGACTCGAGGTGGGACTCCATCTTCGGCAGGTAGTAGAACGGTCCCTGGCCCTTTTCCGCAAGCACACGCGCGTTGTGGAAGAAGTGCAGGCCGAAGTCGACCAGTGCGCCCACGGCCGGTGCGCCGTTGATGAGCACGTTGGCCTCGGGCAGGTGCCAGCCGCGCGGGCGGACCACGACGGTGGCCAGCGGCGCGTCGGTGCGCAGCGCGTAGGACTTGCCGTTGCCCGCATCCTCGAAGGACAGCGTGCCGGCGGCGGCGTCGGTGAGGTTTACCAGTGCATCGATGACGTTGTGCCAGGTCGGGGTCGAGGCGTCCTCGAGATCCGCGAGCCAGACCTTGGCGCCGGAGTTCAGCGCGTTGATGGCCATCTTGGCCGGGGTGGCCGGGCCGGTGATTTCCACGCGGCGGTCCTGCAGGGCCGCCGGTGCCGGCGCGACTTTCCAGTCGCCGTTGCGGATTTCGGCGGTGGCGGGGTCGAAGTCCAGGGTTCCGGTCTTGGCCACCTCGGCGCGCGCGGCGGTGCGCGCCTCGAGGAGCGTCTCGCGGGTGGAGGCGAACTTTTCGTGCAGCTTCTCCACGAACGCCAGGGCCTCGGGGGAAAGGATCTCATCGGCCTTGGCAACGGCCGGGGTGTGGGTCAGGGTGATGCTCATGGTGGTGGACCAGACTTTCTTGCTACTTGTTTTTCGCGGCCGCGGTGGCGACGGCCTCGGCGACGTCTGCGGCCACATGCGGGTCGAAGACGGACGGAATGATGAAGCCCGGGTTAAGTTCATCTTGGCTTACGCGGGCGGAAATGGCATCGGCTGCGGCCAACAACATTTCGTCGGTGATGTCCGCGACGCGTGCATCGAGCAGGCCGCGGAAGAAGCCCGGGAATGCCAGCACGTTGTTGATCTGGTTCGGGAAGTCGGAACGGCCCGTGGCAACCACTGCTGCGTGGCGGCCGGCGGCGATGGGGTCCACTTCCGGGTCAGGGTTGGCCATGGCAAAGACGATGGCGTCCTTGTTCATGGCGGCGATGTCGGCCTCGTCCAGGACGTTCGGGGCCGAAACCCCGATGAAGACATCGGCCCCGGCAACCGCTTCCTTGAGCGTTCCGGTGAACTGCTCCGGGTTGGTGTTCTCGGCGAGCCATTGGCGGTGCGGGTCGGCGGAGACATCCGCGGCACTGATCGCTCCGTTGCGGCCTGCGGCAATGATGTTCTTTGCGCCGCGTGCGGCCAGCAGCTGGATGATGGCGTTGCCGGCGGCGCCGACGCCGGAGACGACGATGCGGACCTTGTCGATCTGCTTGCCGACCACCAGCAGCGCGTTGGTCAGTGCGGCCAGGGTGACGATGGCGGTGCCGTGCTGGTCGTCGTGGAAGACCGGGATGTCCAGTTCCTCGCGCAGGCGGGCCTCGATCTCGAAGCAGCGCGGGGCCGCGATGTCCTCGAGGTTCACCCCTCCGTAGACCGGGGCAAGGGCCTTGACGATCATGATGATTTCTTCGGTGTCCTGGGTGTCCAGGCAGACCGGCCAGGCGTCGACGTTGGCGAACTGCTTGAACAGCGCTGCCTTGCCCTCCATGACCGGAAGGGCAGCGGCCGGGCCGATGTTGCCCAGGCCCAGGACGGCCGAGCCGTCGGTGACCACGGCGATGGTGTTGCGCTTGATGGTGAGGTTGCGGGCATCCTCGGGGTTCTCTGCGATGGCCATGCACACGCGGGCCACACCCGGGGTGTACGCCCGGGAAAGGTCGTCGCGGTTGCGCAGGGCGACCTTCGGGACGACCTCGAGCTTGCCGCCCAGGTGCATGAGGAAGGTGCGGTCGGAAATATTTCGGACGGTGACGCCTTCTAGCTCGTTCAGCGCGTCGCGGACGATCTGCCCGTGGTCGGCGTCGGTGGTGTTGCAGCTGACGTCGACGACCATGGTGTCGTGGCCGGACTCGGCCACATCGAGTGCCGTGATGGAGCCGCCCGCGCGGCCGACCGCGGCAGCCAATTCGGTGGTCGCCGTAATGGAGACGGGCGTTTCAACACGCAACGTCACTGAGTAGCCTGGGCTTGGAACAGCCATTTCGTCCTCCTATAAATGTTTCCGTATAGTGGATACTATTATCTACGCAGTGAAATTACAAGCCTACTTGTGGACTACGTCACTAGATTTTCCGCGAAAACTTCCGGATTGCGGAAAAGTGGGCCCCGGCTCCGGTAACGTAAGGCCTAACAACCCACCCGTTTGGGGGATCGCCGGACCGGGAATCCCCTTCCGCGCACCACCGACATCAGGAGCCCCTCCATGGCCGAAGCAAAGACGACACCGGGCGTCCAGTCCGTCGAGCGCGCCTTCGAGCTGCTCGAACTCATTGGCCGGGCCGGCGGAGAGGCCGCACTGAGCGAACTTGCCGTGGACACCCCGCTTCCGCTGCCCACCATCCACAGGCTGCTGCGCACCCTGGTCGGGATCGGCTACGTCCGCCAGCTGAACAACCGCCGCTACGCCCTTGGCCCGCGCCTGATCCGCCTCGGCGAGGTCGCCAACCGCCAACTGGGCGCCCTGTCCACGCCCATCCTCCAGACCCTGGTGAACGAACTGGGCGAATCGGCCAGCATCGCGGTGCTCGACGGCGACATGGTCACCTACATCTCCCAGGCCCAGTCGCCGCACGCAATGCGCATGATCACCGAGGTCGGACGCCGCTCCTCGCTGCACGGCACGAGCGTGGGCAAGGCCATCCTGGCGGTGCTGGACAACGACCGGGTCCAGCGGCTGGTCAACCAGGCCGGCATGCCCGCCCACACGCCCAAGACCATCACAACCATGCACCAGCTCTTCGACGAGCTCGAGGCGGTCCGCGCCCGCGGATACGCCATCGACGAGGAAGAGCAGGAACTGGGCGTGCGCTGCCTGGGCATGTCGGTCCCGGGCGCGCCGACGCCGATGGCCATCTCCGTCTCCGGGCCCGTCACCCGCGTCACCGACGAGTTCACCTCCCGGGCCATACCGCACCTGCGCGCGGCCACGGCCCAGCTTTCCGCGGCCCTGGCCGTCACCACGGGCTAGCGCCGGCAACGGCACGGCAAGGCGGTCCGGCCGGAGGCGGGGAACCTGGTTCCCTGCCTCCGGCCGGACCGCCTTGGAGTTCAATGCGATGGCAGTGTCCGCGTCTCAGTGGTGCGGCGGCGAAGCCGGGCCCGAACGAACGAACTCGGACTCGTCCGGACAGGGCACGCCGGCTTCCTCGCACCTCTTGCGGTAGTCCGACACGATGCCTCTGAATTCTTCGTCGTCCACGACCGGGATTTCCTCGCCGGCCGCGTCAATGAGCCGCCCGGACTTGAAGTGGTCGCCCTCGAGCAGCCCGCGGACTTCCTCGGCCTTGACGATGCGCGGGATCTGCTCGGCAATGAGCATCCGCGGGGGCGCGGCGGCATAGGCCGAACCGTCCCGCTTCGGGGTGCCGATCTTCAACTCGTTGAACAACAGGTTCAGCGCCACGGCCATGACCGCCGCCGAGCTGATGCCCGAGTGGAAGATGGTGGCGAACCAGGTCGGGAACGCGTCGTAGAAATCGGTCTTGACGATCGGCAGCGCTCCGAAGGCGATGGAGGTTGCCACGATGATCATGTTCAGGTTGTTCTCGTACCTGACGCTGGCCAGGGTGCGGATGCCCGAGGCTGCAACGGTGCCGAAGAGCACGATGCCCGCCCCGCCCAGCACCGGGGTGGGGATTGCCGCGACCACGCGGCCGAGGATCGGCAGCAGGCCCAGCACCACCAGGATGCCGCCGCCGGCGGTGACCACGAAGCGGGACTTGACCCCGGTGATGGCCACCAGTCCGACGTTTTGTGCGAACGCGCTCTGGGTGAAGGTGTTGAAGACCGGAGCCAGGACGCTGGAGGCCATGTCGGCGCGCAGGCCGTCGGCAATGCGCTTGGAATCGACGCGGGTCTTGGCGATCTCGCCCACCGCGAGGATGTCGGCGGTGGTTTCGGTGAGGATCACGATGACAACGATGGTCATCGAGACGATCGCGCCGACCTCGAACACCGGCCAGCCGAAGGCGAAGGGCTGCGGGAAGGCGAAGATCGACCCGTGGGGCACCGCGGAGAAGTCGGCCATGCCCAGGAACACGGCGACGATGGTGCCGATGACCATGGCCAGCAGGATCGACAGGCGCGAGATCGCGGCCTTGCCGACCTTGGAGAGCAGCAGCACGATGAGCATCGTCATTCCGGCAAGACCGATGTTGGCCAGCGAACCGTAGTCGTCGGCCTTGGCGTTGCCGCCCATGGCCCAGTTTGCCGCCACGGGAGTCAGCGAAAGCCCGATCATCGTGATCACCACGCCGGTGACCACCGGCGGGAAGAACCGCACGATCTTGGCGAAGAAGGGAGCGACAAGGAAGCCGATCAGCGAGGCGGCAAGCACGGCGCCGAAGACCGATTGCAGGCCGCCGTCGCCGTTGACGATGGCCACCATGGTGGAGACCGAGGCGAAGGACGTTCCCTGGACCAGCGGGAGCTGGGCCCCGAAGAACGGGATGCCGACGGTTTGCAGGATCGTGGCCAGCCCGCCGACAAAGAGGCAGCTGGCCACCAGCACGCCGATCTGCTCGGGGGTGAGCCCGGCGGCCCCGCCGATGATCAACGGCGGCGCGATGATTCCGCCGTACATGGTCAGTACGTGTTGGAGCCCGTAGGCGATGGTCTTGCCCAGGGGCAACCGCTCGTCCTCGGGACGGAGTGTAGTACTTTTGACGTGCGCAGCCTTCATGTCTGAACTCCTTGATGGTTGCGATGAATCGGGGGTGCCCGCGTGGCAGCGCCGGCACCCCCGAAACCTCATCGGCTAGCAGAATCCGGGCGTGTTTTCCCAGATGGTGTGGCTGGCGGGAACACCCTCGCGGGTGATCGTCGCCTCGATCAGGCCGTACGGGCGATCCGCCGCGAAGAAGACCTCATTGGGGTTGTCCTGGCCGAACGGAGACAGGTCAACCAGGAAGTGGTGCTTGTTGGGCAGCGAGAACCTGATCTCCTCGATTTCCGGGTGCGCCTCGAGCGCGGCCTTGCCCATCTCGAACATCGTCTGCTGCAACGCGTAGGAGTGCGTGGCGGCAAATCCCGCAAGCAGCAGCTCGCGCACCGAGGCATAGACAGCGTTGAAGTCGACGCCGCCGGAGGCGGCGGCCTGGCTGTTGTAGCGCCAGCGTGCGGTCACGTCGGTGGCCAGGATCCGGTCGCCGGTTTCCTGCAGCGTCGTGTACTTGTCGCGCGGGAAGCCGCGGAACTCGCTGGCCGTGGACTTCAGCACCGTGAGGTCCCGGATGCCGGCCAGCACCGAGGTCTCGCCGTCGCGGATTTCCAGCACCGCGGTGCGGATCTCGGACTTGTTGCGCGAGAAGGCATGGTCGTGGTCCTGGATGCGGTCCCAGAAGTACTGCTCGGCCGCCCAGCGGCCGCCGGTGACCCAGTCGAACTCGCTGGTGAAGTGCTTGCCCAGGCGGGCGAGGAATTCCTCGGGCGAGCCCACGCCGTCGCGGGCGAATGCGTAGACGGTGTTCTTCTGGGTGTCGGTGGCCACGACGTGGCCGTTGTCCCCGTCGATGTGGGCCGCAAGGAAGTCCCCATGCAGCTGGGAGGTGACGTTGAGGTCCTCGATCTCGTGGCGCTTGGTGTCGCGGGTGACCTTGACCAGTCGGACCTCGGCCTTGCCGTATTGGTTCGAGCCCAAGACGATCTTGTTGCCGGTCGTGGTGCCGGTCGCCGGGTCGGATGCAAATGTAGTCATGGTGTTTAGCTCCCTCGGTACGTGGAAAATGCAAACGGGCTGATAAGAAGAGGTACGTGGTAGTGATCGGCCGTGTCCCTGATACTGAAGCCGATCACCACCTCGGGAAAGAAGGTTTCCGTGCCCGTCTTTCCAAAGTAGGAACCCGTGTCGAAAGTGATCCGGTAGTGTCCCGCTTCAACCTGTGTCGGGCCGAGGTTCGCGATCCGCCCGTCGCGGTCGGTCACCCCGGTTCCGATTTCTTGCCAGCCGGATGCCGCCTTGGCTTCCAGCGTGGCCTTGACACCGGAGGAAGGCCTCCCGGTCCCGGTGTCCAGTACATGGGTGGTGATGTGACTGCGTTCAGTCTGGGTGGCGCTCATCAAAAGACTCCTTTGGGGTTCGATGAGTGGAAGTGAAGAAGATCCAGTGGCGCTTTCTAGCGCGCTGGGACGGGGTCGAAGGCCGAGGTGAGACGCAACAGCGCGATGGCACGCAGCTGTTCGCCGACTTCCGCCACCTCGGCGGCGGGGTCGTTGTCGAGGCGCCGGTGCAGTTCGGCAAGGATGCCTTCGCTGGTGCGTCCGGCGGCCCGAATGAGGAAGACGCGGGAGAACCGTTCTTCGTAGGCGCGGTTTCCAGCCAGGAGGTCTGCTGCAACCTGCTCGTCGATGTCGAGCCCGGATTGTTCGCCGCGGCTTAGTGCCGCTTCCGCGGAGGAACCGGCGGCACGTTCCCCGATGCGGGGGTGGTGGGCCAGTGCCGCGTCGATTTCCGCTTCGGTGAAAGGGGATGCAGCAGTTGCGGCGGTTTCCAGGAGTTCGTTGACCGAAGCAAACGGACGGGCAGCAAGAATGGCTTCAACCCAGCGAACGATGTCGGCACATGGTTGAAGGACTGCTGTTGCGGCATTCGAGTCGAGTGAATTGAAACGGGAAATGTTCATGGGGTGGTCAGCTCTTTCATCCTGCTTGAGTTGCTTGCACCATCCAGGGCTGAACACCCTTACAACCGGTTTTGGAAACCGGATTCGACTCGATGTTTCTGGATGGTGGAACTTCGTGTTCACACTATGTAACCCGCATCACAGCCGCTCCGTCAAGGGCTCCGCCGAAAAACTTTCGGCTCGTCCTGCAGCGCCGGCGACGATCCGGTGTGAAATAAGTTACGTCGAACCCTTGCCTTTCCGCCGATTCACCTACATACTTAATTTCACTAAGCAATATTAAGATTTCATATATTGGAATCTCGCCATTCAGAGGAGGAACGCATGAAAATCACCCAGCCCATCGTTGAAGCAACCAGCGAGAAAACCCCACGCGTCGTTCCGGAGCCCTCTACGGCACTAGGCACAGGAATTTTCCACCCCATCGGCGGCCTCGACCCCGATATGAGCCGCGGTCCGCGCGGTTCCAAGGCTCGCATCGGTTTCTGGTCCCGCTTCCGCGCCGCACGCAGTTAGCGCCGGCCACCCCGCCGAAGCTATCCGTTCGGGCGCCGACACACGACTTTCAGGCACCATGACCACCACGGTGGGATTCCAGGCACGGCCACGGGATCCCACCGTTGGCATGTCACCGGGATTCATCGAAGAGCCGCCACCAATGCGGCAGGGTTCCAAGATCCAGCCACGTCACCAACGGCTTCGGTAGTCTGGGAACCGAAGGCCTCCCCCGGGCAGATCCCTACCCGCAACCGCCCAAAATGACAGTTTTATTTCCAAAGGATGATCCCCTTGACCGCACCCCAGGAACATGCCGCGCCCGCACCTCGAACCATCCTGGTCACCGGGGCCGGCTCCGGCATCGGCAAGGCCGTCACCGGGCGGATGCTCAATGCGGGATGGAATGTCGTCCTGGCCGGCCGCCGCGGGCTCCAGCTTGAGCAGAGTGCAGCCGGGCACCCCCATGCCCTCGTGGTGCCCACCGACATCACTGACCCGACCGCCATCGAGCAGCTTTTCAACGCGGGAATCGAACGCTTTGGCAAGATCGGTGTGCTCTTCAACAATGCCGGGGTCTTTGGGCCGGCCGCAACCATCGGCGAGCTCACCGCGCAGCAGTGGCAAGAGGTCTGTGCCGTCAACCTCAGCGGCGCCATCTACTGCGCCGGGGCCGCGTTCAGGCACATGCAGGAAACCGGCGGCGGGCGCATCATCAACAACGGATCAATCAGCGCCCAGGTGCCCCGCCCGGCGTCCGTCGCATATGCGGTGACCAAACATGCAATCTCCGGCCTGACCAAGTCCATTGAGCTGGATGGCCGCCCTTACGGCATCAACTGCTCGCAGATCGACATCGGCAACGCCGCATCGGAAATGATGAAGGATGTCGGTGCAGCTTCGGGCGCGCTGCAGGCCGACGGCAGCCGGAAGGTGGAGCCCACCTTCGACATGGACCAGGCCGCTGCGGCCATCGAGTTCATGGCCTCCGCACCCGCCGAGGTCTCCGTCAACCAGGTCACCATCACCGCCGCCGGGATGCCGTTCATCGGCCGCGGCTAGGAGCGGTGCCTGCTAAAGGTGCATGGCGAACAGCCGGTCCAGCTTGGTGAACGAGGATTCCCAGCCGGCACGTGCCAGTTCCAGGACCTCGGCCGGAAGCGGCCCCTGGGTGATCCGCAGCGCGGTCCCCGTGGGGCAGTCGGCGAACTCGACGCGCATTTCAATGACCAGGTTCAGGGTCATCTCATGCGGCCCGTCCTCCCCGACCAGCAGCTCGTGCTCACGGACCTCGGTGAACGTCGCGTGCACCGGCGAGGTCTTGGTCGGGTCCTCCAGCAGGTGCATCACGAACTTCTGGACGCCACCCACGCGCGGCTCGATGGTCACGGTATCCACGTGCACGCCCCAGCCTTCGGGGCCGAACCATTCGGCCAGGATTTCCGGCTCGGTAAATGCCGCCCACACCGCACCCCGGGGTGCGGAAAATTCACGTTCAATAACCAGTTCGCCCATATCCATGCGCACGAGGTTACCCCGATTCGAGCCGCGAGCCGAATGGCGTGCTCCTTCCGGGGGGCAAACACCCCTTGGAAGAAGATGAAAGGATGGCCGGCATGACCGTGTTGAAATCAATTGTGCTCTTCGGCGTTGCCGCCTTGCTGGAAATCGGCGGCGCCTGGCTGGTGTGGCAAGGCATCCGCGAACACCGCGGCTGGCTCTGGATCGGCGGCGGGGCCATTGCCCTGGGGCTGTATGGAATCGTCGCCACGCTGCAGCCCGACGCCAACTTCGGCCGCATCCTGGCGGCCTACGGCGGGGTCTTCATTGCCGGGTCCCTGCTCTGGGCGGTGCTCCTGGACGGTTTCCGACCGGACCGCTGGGACATCGCAGGGGCTGCGATCGCCCTGGCCGGGGTCGGGTTGATCATGTACGGCCCGCGCGGGGCCTAGGAACCGAAGATCCCCCGGCCGGGATCGACCGTCCCCGCAGACAGGGGATCCCCTCCGGGAAGAACCGTGGGTGCCGGCCAGGTCCTAAGGGGCAACCTCCTGATGGCCCCGCACACCACCAGCACCCAGCCGAGCACTCCGGCGAGACAGACCCGCTCGGCAAGCCCCAGCAGATCCTGCCCAACGGCTGCTGCCAGTCCCAGGGATGCGAGCCCGACGGCAGCAACTGCCGCAAGAATCAACGCCGCAGGGTAGGCCTTCTCCAGCTCCGGGGCGGAGCGCATCCAGCGGGTCAGCACGAAAATGCCGGCCAGCGCGGCCAGGAATCCGGCGCCGGCCACGTAGAGATGCACGGTGCCCGCCGTCGTCACCGCATGCAGGCCGGACCCGGCATCTACGTCGGTCGGGAAAAAGGCCAGTGCCGCCGAGCACAGGCCCCCGGCGGCCATCAGGAGCACCCCGGCCCGTCGAAGCCCGGAGACTTGGTCGATCCGGTTGATGGCAACGATGGCACACAGGGTGGTGACGGCTCGGCCGAGGAAATTCAGGTTCATGATCCACCCGAACGGACCCACCGCCAGGTTGCTTTCGGCTTCACTGACCACGTTGTAGTGCGGGGGCAGGAACTGGAGCACCACGTCGACCAGGACGTAGACGGCGACGCCGGCCATGGCTGCGGTGGCAAACCGCCGTCGGGCATTGTCCGGGTTCTGCGGCATCATTGATCCAGCTTTCCATACCGGCGCCCCCATCCACCGCACCGCACCCACGCTGCAGGGGAAACAACGCAAGACCCCGAAGACAAGGGCCCCGGAAAAGGCTCCCCGGGGGCCGGGCAGTGCTTGTCCCGCGCAACAGGTCGCCTCGTGCGACAGGGGGTCTATGACCTGAAGACCCCCTGGCCGGTTTCCATGTCGATCGGCAGGGACGAATGCTCGTGGACAATCAGCCACCTCGACCCCCGCAGCTCCAGTCCCATGGTCATCCTGTTCGTCAGCGAACGCAGCTTGCCGCGGTCGGCAGAGAACGCGGTAGACGTTGCCGCGGTCGAAATCATCGCCACCTTTTCGCCGGCAAGGACCCGGACATCGGCGAAGTCCAACCGGACCGTTTCGGTGCCCAGGGAACCGTACCAGTCGGCCGCCATCGCCTGCCAGGCCTCGGCACCCACGTATTCGAATTTTCCCCACGCATCGTAGACATGGACATCTGGGGCATAAAGGCCCGTGTAGTCCGTGAGGTTCTTGCCATCCACCGCGGCGGAGTAGGCGCCAAGAACCAGGCCGGGGCCGTCGTTAAGAAAGCTATCCATGCAGCGGACACTAATGCCTCGGTCCACTGCATGGATAGCTTTTTGCCACAAGGAGTCGGTGTTACTCCGTGCGTTCCGGTGCCCCGTTGGCCGCCAGCAGCCGTTCCGCGTGGGACATCTGGATGTTGGGGGTCGAGCCACGGGTTGGTCCGCCGGCGAACTTCGGCGACGGCTCCCCGCCCTCGGACAGGCGCAGCTCTTCTTCGACGCGGAATCCGTCTTCTTCGCCAAGCATGATGGCGCTGTCCTCGTTTGTGATTTCCCCGGCGAAGGCACGGACCATGGCCTCGCGGTCGAACTGGCCTTCCCACTTGGCGACCACGAAAGTTGCCACGCAGTTGCCCAGCAGGTTCACTGCCACGCGCATGGAGTCCATGATGCGGTCGGCACCAAGCAGCAGGGCGACACCGGCAACCGGGAAGATCCCGAGCGCGGCGGCCGTGGCCGAGAGGGCAAGGAAGGACGAACCGGGAACCCCGGCCATGCCCTTGGAGGTCAGCAGCAGGACACCGAGCGCGCCGAGCTGCTGGCCGAAGGTCAGGTCATGCCCGAAGGCCTGGGCCAGGAAGAGCAGCGAAATGGAGAGGTAGATTGCCGCGCCGTCGAGGTTGAAGGAGTAGCCGGTGGGAACAACCAGGCCGGTGGTTGCACGCGAGCAACCGGCGTTGGTCAGCTTCGTCATGATGCGGGGCATGACCGCCTCGGTCGAGGCCGTGCCCAGTGCCAGCAGGAATTCCTCGCGGGTGTAGCGGATGAACTGCCAAAGCGGCACTCGTGCCACGGCCCAGGCAATGATGAACAGAATGCCGATGAACAGCAGGGCGGCGACGTAGCAGGCGACGATGAGCTTGGCGTAGGTGCCCAGGGTTTCGATGCCGTACTGGCCGATGATGAAGCCCATGGCTCCCAGTGCGCCCAACGGGGCAACCCGCATGATCCAGCTCATGATCTTGAAGATGAGTTCGAGGATGATCTCGAACAGGCTCAATACCGGTGCGCAGCGTTCCTGGCCGACGACCACGATGGCGGCGCCAAAGAACACGGAGAAGAAGAGGACCTGGAGCAGGATGTTGTCGGCGAAGGCGCCGATGACGCTGACCGGGATGATGCCGAGGATGAAGCTGGCGGCGTCCTTGGCCTCGCCGGTCTTTTCCGCCAGGGCTCCGCCGTCGAGGGTGGCGGGGTCGATGTTGAGCCCGACACCCGGCTGGACGATGTTGCCGATGATCAGACCGAACACCAGGGCGAAGAGCGTTGCGCCGGTGAAGTAGATCAGCGCCTTGACCCCGACGCGGCCCACGGCCTTGACGTCGCCGACGGCGGCGATGCCGGTGACGATCACCAGGAAGATCAGCGGGGCAATGATCATCTTGATCAGCATGATGAAGCCGTCGCCAAGCGGCCGCAAGGCCGAACCCAATGTGGGCCAGAAGTGCCCGATGAGCACCCCTGCTACAACGGCAAGTGCAAGCTGGAAAAAGAGCGACTTGTAGATCGGCGCCCTTTTGGGCCGAACATCCGATCGTGCCACAGTGGCACCTGGCGTTGTTTTCACGGTTTCATCCATTCCTCAAGAATCCCCACGGCGGGAAGCTTCCAAGCAACGTAACCCGGATCACATTCTTTCACAAGGGAGTATTTAGTTTTCACACAGCGGAATATTGATGGAATTTACATCAGCCGAAATCCAGTGCACATGCGACATGGCCGATTTTCCTCACCCACCGCAGCGATCCCACGCCCGCTAATGCCCTTTCTCCCGGCGTCGATCGACGGCCCCCTCCATAGTCCGATGCCCGCCCATGACGCTCGGGCCCGTCAAATAGAACCGAATGTGTCACTTGCGTGACGGGCCGAACCGAATCACCGTGAAACCAACAGTGCGTCATTTCGCGCAAAGCCGTGCGCCACAACCCTTGAATCAAGCCCGCTGCGGTGTTGCACTGTTTGCCATGGACAACGACCAACGAACCATCATGGCCATCGGCACCAAGAAGGGCCTCTGGCTGGCCGAAAGCACCGACCGCGAAAACTGGAATCTGACCGGACCCCACTTCGCCAACCTCGAGGTCCCCTCCGTCGCCATCGACACCCGGGAAGGCCGGACCCGCATCCTGGCCGGGGTCAACGACTGGCACTGGGGACCGACCGTCGTCTATAGCGATGACGAGGGCGCAACCTGGTCCGAACCCGAGCAGGGCGCCATCAAGTTCCCCGCCGACACCGACACCGCACTGGCCCGGATCTGGCACCTGCGCCCCGACACCGCCGAACGCCCCGGGGTGGTGTGGGCCGGATGCGAACCGATCTCGGTCTTCAAGTCCACCGACTCCGGGGAGAACTTCGAGCTCAACCGAGGGCTCTGGGACCACCCGCACCGCAGCGAATGGGGCGCCGGCTTCGGCGGGGCCGCGGTGCACAGCATCGTGCCCAACGCGGCGGACGAGAACGTCATCCACGCGGCCATGAGCACCGGCGGGGTGTACCGCAGCACCGACGGCGGCACCTCCTGGGAGCCACGGAACCACGGCATCAAGGCAGATTTCTTCCCCGAGCCGTTCCCGGAGTTCGGCCAATGCGTCCACCACATCACCGCCGATGCCGAAGACCCGGACCGGCTCTATGCGCAAAACCACGGCGGGGTCTACCGCACCGACGACGCCGGGGACCAGTGGAACAGCATCGCCGATGGACTGCCGGCCGACTTCGGATTCGTGTTCCTGTCACACCCCCGCACGGGCGGCACCGTGTGGACCATCCCGCTGAAGGCAGCCGAGGAACGCAATCCGGTGGGCGGACGGCTCTCGGTCTACCACTCCACGAATGCCGGGGACACCTGGAGCGAACAACACGCCGGATTGCCGGATGCGGACTGGAACGCGGTGTTGCGCGACGCCGCGGCGGTGGACGAGCACCCCGAAACCGTGGGCGTGTACTTCGGCACCCGTGGCGGAGAGGTCTTCGCCAGCAACGACGAGGGCGCGCACTTCGTCACGGTGGCCCAGCGCCTGCCCGATGTGCTCAGCGTCCGGGCAGCCCAGGTCAACGGTGCGGGGCAATGACGGACATTACCGTTGAGGTGCCCTCGGTGCTCGCCTCCACGCTGGAGGGCCAGCGCAGCCTGCAGGTCCCGCTGCCCGAGGACGGGACCGTGGGTTCGATCCTGGATGCGCTCGGCGAGCGCTACCCGCTCTTTGCCCGGAGGGTGCGCGACGAACGCGGCCAGGTGCGCCGCTACGTGAACATCTTCGTCGGTCCGGACAACATCCGCAGGCTCCAAGGCCTGGATTCGACCGTCTCCGAGGGGCAGGACGTGTTGATCATGCAGTCGGTAGCCGGCGGATAGCCGCTTCGGGGCAGGCTCCCGCGATACTCTGGCAGGGTGTCTTGCCTGAAGGAGCCCGCGTGCCGCCGATGATCCCGCCACCTCCCGCCGCCGCACCGGACGGGCACCTGCGGCGCGCGCACCGGCGGCTGGATGCGGCCATCAAGGACTTCCCGCCGGCAGCGTTCTCCTTCGTCATGGCCACCGGCATCCTGTCCATCGCTCTGGCCCTGGTGGGCCGCGAGGCCTTGGCCTCGGTGCTGCTGTGGATTGCGGTGGCAGCCGGGGCACTGCTCTGCGCGGGACTGGCCTGGCGCGCAATCTCCCACCCGGGTTCCCTGCTCAAGGACCTCAACGACCCGGCCAAGACCTTCGGGTTCTTCACCATCGTGGCCGGCGCCAACGTGCTGGGCCTGGGTTTCGACATGGCGGGGACCCCCGCCGCGGCGGTGGCCCTGGCCATCGTGGCCGGGGTGTTCTGGGTGGGGTTGAACTACGGGATACCGTCTTCGATGCTGCTGCGCGAACGCTCCACCCCGATCCTGCAGGACGCCAACGGCAGCTGGTTCCTCTGGGTGGTCGCCACCCAGTCCATGGCCAACGCCCTGGCGGTGATCGCCCGCAGCAGCAACAACGAGCTGGCCGGGGCCGCTGCCGTCGCCGCCTGGGGCATCGGGCTGGTGCTCTACCTGCTGGTGGGCACCTTGGTGACCCTGCGGCTGCTGACCCGGCCCAACCGCCCGGAAAACCTGAGCCCCACCTACTGGATCTTCATGGGAGCCACCGCGATCACGGTGCTGGCCGGCGCGAAGGTGCTGGCCATGCCCGCCGACTTCCCGGTGATGGTGCGCACCGCGGTGTTCGTCGCCGGCGCCAGCTACATGCTGTGGGCGCTTGGCATGTGGTGGATCCCGCTGCTGGTGGTCTTCGGGATCTGGCGCCACGGGATGCGCCGCTACCCGATGCGCTATGAGACCGGGCTGTGGGCCATCGTCTTCCCGCTGGGCATGATGTCGGCCGCGTCCATCGCCTTTGGCCGGGGCGAGTCCGTCGCGGTGATGGTGGGCGTCGGCGAGGTCGGGGCGTGGGTCGCCGCTGCGGCCTGGGCCGGCACCACGGTGCTGATGCTCGCCTGCCTGCTGCGCTGGCTGCGTGCCGGGCGGGATCCTTCGCCCGTGGAGTAGCGCCGCCGGGGCACCCGGTGCCCGTCACCGATTACCCGCCCGCCGTACCCGCCCGCCACCGCGGTGCGGGGGATGCCTAAAACCGGCCCCGGCACTAGGCTGGGGATATGAGTAACCTCGAGGCCGCCCCTGACGAGATGGTTTGCGGAGCAGACAAAACCCATGCCGGGATCGAGCTGTTGGTTCCGCGCAACGTCCCGCTCGGCGGGCCGCGCGCCATGGACGTGCGCCGCACGCTGCCGCAAAAACAGCGCAGCCTCATCGGCGCGTGGTGCTTCCTTGACCACTACGGTCCCGACCCGGTGGGCGACACCGGAGGGATGAACGTCCCGCGCCACCCGCACACCGGGCTGCAAACCGTGTCCTGGCTGTTCACCGGGGAGATCGAGCACCGGGATTCGGCCGGGTTCCATGCCATGGTGCGTCCCGGCGAGTTGAACCTGATGACCGCCGGCCGCGGGATCAGCCACTCCGAGTTCTCCACCCCCGACACCACGGTGCTGCACGGCGCCCAGCTGTGGGTCGCGCTGCCCGATTCCGCGCGGCACATGCCGCCGACCTTCGCCCACTACCGGCCCGAGCCGATGTCCGGTGACGGGTTCAGCGTCAGCGTGTTCCTCGGCTCGCTGACGGTGCCGAATCCGCGCGGCACGGACCTGCACTCCCTTTCCCCGGTGTCCACGCACACCGAGCTGGTGGGCGCCGAGATCCTGCTGCAACCCGGCGCCTCCATCCGACTGGGGGTGAAGGCCCACCACGAGCACGGGGTGCTGCTGGACTCCGGGACGCTGAGCGTCGGGGTCGACGAGCTGCCCGTGGACCACCTGGCCTACCTGCCGCCAGGCACCCAGGAAATTACGTTGAGCGCCGGCGCCCAACCCGTGCGCGCCCTGCTCATTGGCGGGGAACCGCTGAACGAGCAGATCCTGATGTGGTGGAACTTCGTCGGTCGCACCCACGAGGAAGTCGTCGAGTACCGCAGGCAGTGGCAGGCGGAGATCGGCGCGGAACCCGGGGACACCACCTCCAAGCGCTTCGGGGACTTCCCGGCGGGCGAGCCCGCTCCCCTGCCGGCACCGGTGTTGCCCATGGTCAGGCTGCGGCCCCGCGACTGAACAAGCAACCGGCCACGCAGCGGATCACCGGAGCACGCCGGCAGCCCAAAGAGGACAACGTAAGGAGCGAGGCCCACATGTCATTGGTGGAGGAACTGGCCAAGTTGCGTCGGGCGCTGGCCGAACGCGCCGCGCTGGGCGACCAGCTCGATGCCAAGCGCGAGATGGAACACTTCGTTTCCTTCCGCTCGCTGCGGGAGGTCACCGAGGCCGCGGACCACTTCGAGCGCTCCGGCTGGGACGTCGACCGCTCCGGTGGCCAGGACGCCAATTCCCGGTACCTGTTGCGCGTCTACCGGGAACAGCCGCTGGACGTCTGGAGCGCGGAACAGGCGTTGCGCGGCGTGCACGCCGTCACCGAAAAACACGGAGGAACCTATGACGGGTTCGGTGCCGTGTTCATCGACGCCGAAGGCAGCGAGCCCAAGGGCTTCTTCGGCCGTCTCTTCGGAAACCCCTGAAAACCACCAACCAGCAAGGAAGCAACACATGAGCGAGATCCGCATCGAGCACCGTCCCGAACGCCGGCGCTACGCGCTGCTGGACGACGAGAAAACCATCGGGGCGGCCCACTACCGCGAGCTGGAAACCACCGGCGGCATCGATCGGGTCTTCTTCCACACCGTCGTCGACGAGTCCTACGCCGGACAGGGCCTGGCCTCCAAGCTGGCCGC
This sequence comes from Arthrobacter sp. C2, assembly GCA_024207135.1. Classification (GTDB taxonomy): domain Bacteria; phylum Actinomycetota; class Actinomycetes; order Actinomycetales; family Micrococcaceae; genus Paeniglutamicibacter. Next base: position 2,993,946 of record CP042428.1, read on the forward strand.
CCAGGCGCTGCAGGACACCGTGGCCCAGGGGCACAAGATCGTGGCCGTCTGCCCCTACATCAAGGCCTGGCTGCTCAAGCACCACGAGTTCGACGCCGACCTGGTGAAGCCCACCAGCGCGCACCTGCGGATCCTGCCGCAGGAATAGCCCGCAGCGCGGATCAGTCCGCCAGCTCCATCCCCAGCCCGGCCAGGGCCTCGCGCAGGATCCCGATGCCCCTGGGCCCGAAGCCATGGAGCTGGAGCAGCGCGGCCTGGCCGTACGCGGCAGCCTGTTCCAGGGTCGTGATCCCGGCGCCGGCCAGGGCGCGGGAGGCGGGCGCGGAGATCTTCGGCAGGGGGTGGGTACTCATGGCTCCAGCGTAGCGATGGATTCCAGGCGGGCGGAAGTCCCGGTGCCGCTGCGCACCCGCGGGGTGAGCACCAGCAGCGCCACGCCGATGGCGGCGGTGAACACGAAGACCGCCACGAAGGAGTCGTTGCCGCCAAAGGCGCCGAAGACCAGCCCGCCGGCGGCCAACGCCATCGCGGAGCCCAGCGAGTCGGACACGGCCAGCGCCGAGGAGTTGAAGCCCTGGTTAGCGGTGGTGGACAGCGCGATCATGTGCACGTTCTGCCGCGGATACACCAGCCCCATGCCTCCCCCGCCCATGGCCCACGCGAGGATCGCGACGATCGCCGGCAGGTGGAACGCCGCGGTTCCCAGCACCAGCAAGATCGCGCCCACGCCGAGGGCCGAGCCGATGGACATGGCCCGGGCGTTGTCCAGCGACTCCCCCATGCGGCCCTGGATGGCCGAGCCGATGGACCAGCAGATGGCCCCGCCGGTCAGGGAGAGGCCGGCTACCGCCGGGGACAGGCCGAAGCGGTCCATCAGGAGATAGGGCAGATAGACCTCGGTGCCGAAGAACGCTGCGGCGGCCAGGCCGCGCACCAGGATCGTGGCCGGCAGCCCGCGCCCGGCCAGCAGCGTCCGACGCGGCAGCAGCGGCCGCACCGCAACCAGCACCACCAGCACCGAGATGCCCATGAGCACCAGCCCCAGCGCCGGAGCCCGGGCCAGCAGGTTCATGCCCAGCACGGCTGCGGCCGCCAACCCGGCCCAGCCCAGCGCCCTCCAGCTAAAGGCCGCCGCGGGATTCTCACCACCGCCCATCGCGTGCACCGAGGGCATGACCGCGGCCATCGCCAGGACCACCAGGCCCACGACCCCGAGAAACACCCAGCGCCAGCCGATGGTTTGCGCCACGAGCCCGGCGGCGAACGGACCAATCAGCGAGGGAACGACCCAGGCGGCGGCGAAGGCCGCAAAGATCTGCGGGTGCAGGCGCGGGACAAAGACCCGGGCCACCACCACATAGAGGGCCACCGTGATGCCCCCACCCCCGAGCCCCTGCACCAGCCGTCCGGCCACCAGTACCTCCATGTCCGGGGCCAGGCCGCACACGAGCAGACCGAGCACGAAGAGCGCCGAGGACGCGTACAGCGGGACGGAGGGCCCGTGGCGATCGGAGTAGCTCCCCGCGGCCACCATGCCGATCACCCCGCTGGCCATGGGCGCGGCAAAGGCCAGGGCATAGAGCGCGGCGCCATCCAGTTCCTTGCTGACCAGCGGCATCACGGTGGTGACGGCCAGCGACTCGAACGCCACCAGGAAGACCAGCGCGAACATCCCGGCGGTGACCCAACGGTATTCCGGGGCAAGCAGGCCCGCCGGGGACCCGCTGCTGGATGCGCTCGGCTGGCTCGACATACCTCGAGCGTAAGGGCTGGCGCGCGGCTCCACCACACGGGGCGAACCGGCGGTGACCACCGACACCCTGCGGATCGGCGCGCTGCGCTTCGGCCCCATGGTCACGAAGCAGAGTCTCCCGGTGCTGAGGGCCCCCAAGGAGTTCGCCGAGGCCCGCGCCTGTCGCCTGCCCGGAAAGTGCCGGAAATGGTTTGGGCGGTTGTGCCCCCCTGCGAGAGGGCACAACCGCCCGAACACGACGACCCGAAGGGAACCAGCTAGCCCATGCCGTCCTGGGCCATGTTGTTGAAGCGCGAGTAGTGGCCCTGGAACGCGACAACGATGGTCTTGGTCGGACCGTTACGGTGCTTGGCCACGATCACGTCGGCCTCGCCGGCACGTGCCGATTCCTTGTCGTAGATGTCTTCACGGTGCAAGAGGATGACCATATCCGCATCCTGCTCAATCGATCCGGACTCGCGAAGGTCGGAGATCATCGGCTTCTTGTCGGTACGTTGCTCCGAACCACGGTTCAGCTGCGACAGGGCGATGACCGGAACGTCGAGTTCCTTGGCCAGCAGCTTCAGCGCACGCGAGAACTCGGAGACTTCCTGCTGACGCGACTCCACCTTCTTGCCGGAGCTCATCAGCTGCAGGTAGTCCAGCACCACGAGCTTGAGGTCGTGCTTCTGCTTGAGCCGGCGGCATTTGGCGCGGATTTCCATCAGCGACATGTTCGGCGAATCGTCGATGAACAGCGGGGCGTCGTTGAGCCTGCCCATCGTGGTGGCGATTTTCGACCATTCTTCGTCCTGGATCGTGCCCTTGCGCAGGTTCTGCAGCGCGATGCTCGCTTCGGCCGACAGCAGGCGCATGGCGATTTCGTTGCGTCCCATTTCCAGGGAGAAGAAAACTGAGGTCATGTTGTTCTTAATGGACGCTGACCTGGCAAAATCCAATGCAAACGTACTTTTGCCAACGGCCGGGCGCGCAGCAATAACGATCATCTGGCCGCCGTGCAGGCCCTGGGTCAGCTCGTCGAGCTCAAAGATCCCGGTGGGAACACCGATCACGCCCTCGCCTCGGCTGCCGGCCGATTCGATCTCATCGACGGTGCCCTCGATGATGTCGCGCAGCGGCACGTAGTCTTCGGCGGTGCGGCGTTCGGCGACCTTGTAGACCTCGGCCTGGGCCTCGTTGACGATGGCGTCAACCTCGCCGTCCTGCGAGTAGCCAAGCTGCACGATCTTGGTGCCGGCATCGACCAGGCGGCGCAGGACCGCGCGTTCGCGGACAATCTCGGCGTAGAAGCCGGCGTTGGCGGCGGTGGGCACCGACTGGATGAGCGTGTGCAGGTAGGCCGGGCCGCCAATGCGGGTGATCTCGCCGCGCTTGGTCAGCAGGTCCGAGACGGTGACGGCGTCGGCGGGCTCCCCGCGGCCGTAAAGGTCGATGATGGCTTCGTAGATTGCCTCGTGTGCCGGGCGATAGAAATCGAGGCCTCGCAACACCTCGACGCAGTCAGCGATGGCGTCCTTGGAAAGCATCATGCCGCCCAAGACGCTTTGCTCTGCTACAAGGTCCTGTGGTGGAGTGCGTCCATAGTCCGATCCTTGTGAATCGGAGCTGGTTTCGGTGCTGGCTAGCGACACGGGCTTTTCCCTTCAAGCTGCGCGGGTTCCCAGGTTTTCCGCTTCATTACCTTTCCAGTGTCTCAAGGAGCACGGACGATTCGTTAGGTCCAAGCTCACACGTGCCGCAAGGCACCACGAACCTGTGGAAATAGGTGGGGAACACTGTCACCATAGACCTGTTTTCCCCCAAACCCAACACGGTTATCCACAAGGCGTGTGGATAACCTGTGAACCTCGCGGCGTGTTGTGTGCACAGTCTGGGGAGAACGTTGTGGATTACACAAGATATTTGATCACTACAGGCTTTTGACTAGTACTTATGCGATTCCTCACCTGTGGATACAAACTAGTTATCCACATCCTCCACGGGCGTAAAAGTGGGTTATACATACAAAAACCCCGAGATTCCGCGGTTAATCCACCCCCGTTTCCAGAGTTACCCACAAGCTATCCACAGACACGCCGGAGCTCGCCACGGATCTGGGGATTACGGGCATTGATGCACATCACCAAGCCCTGACATACTGGGCCGCATGGCCGCCAACAAGACCGCACCGACATCCATTGATCCCCACGAGTTCATTGCGGCGGTGCCACACCCGACGCGGCGCGCTGACGCCGAGCTCCTGCTGGAGATGATGGAAGAGGCCAGCGGCCGGACCGCCACCATGTGGGGACCGACGATCGTCGGTTTCGGCACCTATCACTACAAATACGAGTCCGGCCGCGAGGGAGATGCGGCCGCCATCGGCTTTTCACCGCGTTCCTCCAATTTGGCTCTCTACGGGCTGACCAACGCACCGACGGCACCGGCTCTCCTGGCTCAGCTCGGCAAGCACAAGCGAGGAGCGGGCTGCCTGTACGTAAACAAGCTTGCCGATGTCGATGTCGAGGTCCTGGCCCGGCTGGCCCGCGACGGGTACCGGCACATGATGGACGTGGTCCATGTCCAGCCGCAGGGCTGAGCACCGCATCAACGAAGAAGGCTCCCCGCCTGCCGCTCCGAATCATGGGTTCGGGGTGGCGGGCGGGGAGCCCTCGCGTTTCGGTGGCCTTCAGGAGACCAGCTGCTGGGCCTCCAGGCGGCGGAAGGCCGAACCGTGGAACACCAACGGAGGATTGGTCTCGTCGTGCGTCTGGTGGCCGTGCACGCGCAGGAGCACCACGTGATGATCCCCGGCCGGGATCTCCTGCTCGATCGAGCAGTCGAGCCACAGGGTGGCGTCATGCAGGAACAGTGCGCCCTCGTCGGTCGAATCCAGGCGAAGCCCGGCAAAGCGGTCCCCGGATTTGGAGGCGATCTGTCGGCAGACGCCCTCGTTCTTTTCACTGAGCACCGAAACGCCGATGCGCCCGCTGGTGCGCACCAGCGGCCAGGTCTTCGAAGTGTTCTGGACCGCGAACATCACCAGCGGCGGATCCATGGATACGCCGACCGTGAACGACGAGGCCACGATTCCCTGCGGCTGCCCGTCGACGATGGCGCAGAGTGCGGCAATGCCGGATGGATGCTGGGCAAAGACGTTGCGCAGGGTATCTGGTGTGAGGTCAGAGGTGAGTGTCATGGTGCTCAATCCTTCGGCTTCGGCCCACCTTCGCTGCTGCGTGAAATGCACGCATGGAACAGCGAGGTGTGCGGTACTTGCCCCCGGGGTTCCGGTAGGCCGAATCATCACCTGGAGCACCCCACCACCGTGAGAGGGTTGCCGGCCAACAAGCCAGGGCTTGAACGTTGACGCTCTTGATTCACCACTAACGTTAGGAGAAATATTGCGACTCCGTCAAAGTTTGTTTCGACACACGAGGTCATGAAGCGTAAGAATCGAAGATCCTGCGATCATCTGGCGCGATGCGGACATCCGAGGGCGATCTTGGGAAAGGTGGCCGTTCAGCCCACGTCCGAGGCACCCGTGTAGGTCGCATAGTCCGGGATTCCGGAGTTCTCGTAGACCAGGATGGCCAGACCGCCTCCCGTCGCCTTGCTGTCGGCCAACCGCAGTCCCGCCGGCGCTCCGCCGTCGGGGAAGAGCCTCCGGCCGTGCCCCAGGACGACGGGAGCCACCACGAGCCGGAGTTCGTCGATCAGCCCCGCGGCGAGCAGCGATCCCGCGAGCCTGCCACTGCCGTGGATCTGCAGTTCCCTGCCGGGCCGTGCCTTGAGCTCCGCAACCCGGGCGGCAACGTCGCCGGAGAGGACCGTCGTCGGGTTCCAGGTTCCCTCGGCCAGCGTCTGCGAAGCGACGTACTTGGGCAGCGAATTCATCAGGGCGGTGAAAGGGTCGTCCGGGTCGGTGATTTGCGGCCAGTCCCGTGCGAAGGCCTCGTAGGTGCGGCGGCCCAGCAGCAGCCCGTCGGCCTGTGCCAGCCATTGCGCGGCCTGGTCGACGAACCCCGCATCCATGTGCGGGACGAACCATCCGCCCTGCGTGAATCCGTCGGTGGTGTCTTCGTCGGGAGCCCCGGGGCCCTGGCAGACCCCGTCCAAGCTCACGAATTCGGTCAGTGTCAGTTTCATGCTCGTGCCTTCCTGTTGGAGCGGCCGGCAGGGTCCGTGGCCCGGGTAGGACTGCGGAACCGGTCGGCAGCGGTTTCCTGCCGCAAAGCTACGGGACGCCGGGGCCATGCGCCAGACCCCGGCCAGCCCGGTCCGCGGGGACTGGGGCCCGGGCTGACCTTAAAGCACTGTGGACCCCGCCAACGGCGGGGTCCACAGTGGTTTGCCGTCAGCCAAGACGGCGGATGCGCAAGAAATTACTTCTTGGCGGCAACAACCTGCAGTGCAACGGTCGCGGAGACATCGGTGTGCAGACGCACGGTCGCCGAGTAGTTACCCGTCGACTTGATGTGATCGTTGATCTCGATGTTGCGCTTGTCGATCGAGCCCAAGCCAGCGGCTGCAACAGCCTTGGCAATGTCCTCGGTCTTCACGGTGCCGAAGAGGCGACCGGTAGCGCCGGCCTTGACGGTCAGCTTGACCGGCTTGGCCGAGATCGAAGCGGCAAGTGCCTGTGCTTCTTCCAGGGAAGCAACGGCGCGAGCAGCACGGGCGGCCTTGATCGACTCAACCTGCTTCTCACCGCCCTTGCTCCAGGTGATGGCGAAGGCGCGCGGGAGAAGGTAGTTACGTGCGTAACCGGTCTTCACCTCGACGATGTCGCCTGCGGCACCAAGGCCGGTAACTTCGTGGGTCAGAATGAGCTTTGCCATGTTGGTATACCTTCCTTAGCCGCGGCCAGCGCCGGAGTAAGGCAGCAATGCCACTTCGCGCGCGTTCTTGATGGCCTGTGCGATCTTGCGCTGTTCCTGTACGGAAACGCCGGTAACGCGACGGGCACGGATCTTTCCGCGATCCGAAATGAACTTGCGCAGCAATGCTACGTCCTTGTAGTCGATGACAGTGATGTCAGCGGCCTTCAAGGGGTTGGACTTTGGTTTGGGCTTACGGAGTTCAGCCTTAGCCATCGTGGAGCTCCTTTATCAGGTGGAGCCCGCAGAATTTTCTGCGGGATGGTGAATAAATTTGTTTAGAAAGGTGGTTCGTCGGAACCCGGGTTGCCCCATCCGCCGTTGTTTCCTCCGGCAGGAGCTCCCCATGGATCGGCCGCGGGTGCATTCCAGCCGCCACCGGTGTTTCCGCCTGCGTTGCCGCCGCCGAATCCACCGCCGCCACCTTGGTTGCCGCCGCCGAATCCACCGGCGTTAGCGCCGGCGTTCTGCTGTTGACCACCAAAGCCACCACCGCCACCGCCGGAGCGCTGGGTACGGGTGACCTTTGCGGAGGCGTAACGCAGCGACGGGCCGATTTCATCGACCTCGAGCTCGGTGACGTTACGCTTTTCGCCTTCCTTGGTTTCGTAGGAACGCGACTTGAGGCGGCCCTGGGCGATGACGCGCATGCCCTTGGTCAACGTCTCAGCGACGTTTTCGGCAGCCTCACGCCACACCGACGCACGGAGGAACAGCGTGTCGCCGTCCTTCCATTCATTGGTCTGGCGGTCGAAGGTTCGCGGGGTCGATGCAATGGTGAAGTTCGCCACGGCCGATCCTGACGGGGTGAAACGCAGTTCCGGGTCAGCGGTCAAATTACCAATAACCGTAATGACTGTCTCGCCTGCCATTGGAGCCTCCTAAAGTGTTGTTCTACGAAGATCGAAGAGCAGAATTACTCTGCAACGACCTTTGCCTCTTCCGGGCGGGTGATCTTGGTGCGCATGATGGTCTCATTGAGGCCCAGCTGGCGGTCAAGCTCTGCGGAAGTAGCGGGGGTGGCGGTGAAGTTAACTACCGCGTAAATGGCCTCATTCTTCTTCTGAATGTCGTAGGCCAGGCGGCGACGGCCCCAGATGTCAACGTTCTCGATGGTTCCACCATCGTTACGGACAACGTCCAGGAACTTACCGAGGGTTGGTTCAACGGTTCGCTCGTCGACCTCGGGGTCGATCAGCACCATCAATTCATAAGCACGCATGTGAACCCACCTCCTTTGGGCTAAACGGTCACGGCATTTCCGCAACAGGAGGTTCTTTGCATTTGCTGTCGCCGCAACCCGATTGCCGGGCGCGGCAGAAACAGCCTCAACCATTCTAGCGGAAAACCAGGGATTCTCCCGACCGTGTCCGGTGCGGTGCATCACGCCCTTCGCGCGGGCCCTCAGCCCAATCCATCAACACGCAGCAACGCGCCCAGCCGGGCGTCAAAGACCGGGGCAAGGGTGCGGATGTAGGTGTCCGAGACATGGTGCTTGTCCCGGTACACCAGCACGTTGCCGATCACCGCCGGGCAGAATCCGTCCGCGCAGAACTGGTCGGAGAAATCCAGCACGTCGACGCGTGGTTCGCGTGCTGCAGCGGCACGGGTGGTGTCGTTGGCCTCGAAGGCCTTGGTCTCCGGGGCCCCGCAGGACACCAGGTCCGTGGGGTGTTCCGCCACGCAGTCCCGCGCGTAGGTCCTGGTCCCGGGGCGCGGGGTGTCGATGATCGGGTAGACCTTGATGCCGGCGTCCTCGAGCTGCCCCCAGTAGTCGGCGAAGCCCTCGGCCGCACCGCTTTCGAACGTGGACCCGGCCCAGTGGCTGGTCACCACCGCGTCCACGTCCCCGCGTGCCAGGATGCGCTCCAGCGTGTCCTGGTTTGCCCCGCTGCAGGAGATGCTGCCGTTGGCCTCGGCGACGCGTTTGGTGCAGGAGAACGGGCAGGAGTTCTTCAGGTAGGTCAACAGCGTCCACCCGTGGCGCTTGGCGGAGGCCTCCAGCGCCCGGTACCAGTGCGTGGCATGCGAGTCGCCGACCAGGGCAATGGTCAGGGAGCCGTCCTTCGCTCCCTTGGTGCATTCGCGGGTGCTGGGCGACTGCGGTTTCTGGACGCAATCGCCCAGGTCGGGCAGGTCGCGCTCGGCTTCCGCTGGCACCGGGACGATCTGGTTCACGCCCTGGAGGTAGGCCGGCGCGCCGGAGGCAATCGACGCGGCGCCGAAGCCGGGAGGCGGGGCGGCCAGTAACGTGGCGGCGGCACGTTCGGCGGCGATGGTCTCCCGCTGCGCCAGGGTTCCGGGCGCCAGGGCCAGCGCGGCGACCACCGCGACCGCGACCGCGCCGTCACCCAGCGCCCGCCATTTCGAGGCGGCAAGCGGGGCCAGGGTTCGCACCGGGGTTTCGATCCAGCGGTGGGAGGCCGCAGCGAGCAGCAACGAGAGCACCAGCAGCCCCAGGCTCTGGGCCGGGCCCGGTTCCCGTCCGGCCAGGAACAGGAAGAAGGTGAGCACCGGCCAATGCCACAGGTACAACGAATAGGAAATGTCCCCGACCCATTGCACGGGCCGGGCCTCAAGGAGTTTTTGCGGGGCTAGGGCGCCGCGGGTCTCCCCCGCCAGGATCACCGCAAGCGCTCCAGCCACCGGCATGGCCGCGGAAAGCCCCGGGAACGCGGTGCCCGGCCCGTACCCGAAGGCCGCGACCGCGATGGTCCCGAACCCGGCCCAGGCCAACGCGGTGCGGGCCCGGCGGCCCTCGAACCAGCGGGCGCGCAGTGGCTGGGTCCCGGGCTCGGGCGGGGCGAGGAAAAGCGCCAGCAGCCCGCCCGCGGCGAGTTCCCAGACCCGGGCGCCGGTGTCGAAGTAGGCCGCCTGGTTCCCCGCGGCAACCAGCACCATCGAATAGGCCAGGGATGCCGCGACGACTGCACCGAAGACCAGCAGCAGACCGGTGCGCGGCAACCCGGCGGCCGCTTCCCGCCGGCCCGCCGTGCCGTGCGCCCGGCCGGCCACCCACTTGTTTGCGAGCCACACGGCCAGCAGCACCAGCAGCGGCCAGAAGAGGTAGAACTGCTCCTCGACGCCGAGGGACCAGAAGTGCTGCAGGGCGGTGGGCGCCTCCTCGGCGGCCAGGTAGTCCACCGAGCTTGCTGCAAGCAGCCAATTCTCCACGGAGAACGCGGAAGCCAGCGCCGCGGCGCCCACGGATTTCCATTGCGTTGCCGGCAGCAGCACCAGCGTGGCGGCCAGCACCGCCAGGATCACCGCGAACGCGGCGGGCAGGATCCGCCGCACCCGCGCCGCCCAGAACCCGGGCAGGTCAATGCGTCCGGTGCGGCGCACCTCGCGCAGCAGGTGCCCGGTGATCAGGAAGCCGGAGATCGCGAAGAACACGTCGACCCCGATGAACCCGCCGGGCACCAGCCGGGGCTCCAGGTGGTAGGCGAGGACCAGCAGCACCGCGACGGCGCGCAGGGATTGGACCTCGGGCAGGAAACGGCGTGGCGTGCTTTGCTCGGCGATCATGTCCGCGAGCAAAGCACGGGCGGGTGAACATCGGGTGACGCGCCGGTGGCCGGCAGGCCACGGAGCTCAGGAACGGGCGGCGGGGCCCGGGCGGGGGTCGGTGGCCAGGATGGAGAACACGTGGGCGTCGATCCACCGCCCGTCAAAGAGCAGCGCGGCCCGCGCCGTGCCCTCGAAGGTGAACCCGGCGCGCTCGTAGACGTGCCGGGCCCGCGGGTTGAAGTCGTAGACCTCCAGGGCAATGCGGTGCAGGGTCGTATTGGTGAAGGCGTGCTCCAGCAGCAGCGCCGTCGCCTCCGAGCCCAGTCCCCTGTTCCGGCCGGCGGGGCCCAGCAGGATCCGGAAGCCGCACGAGCGGTTTTCCGCATCCAGGTCGTTGAGCACCACCTCGCCCACGCAGTGCCCGCCGGCCGCATCCACCACCGCCAGGTCAAGCCGGTCGGGCCGCGCCGCGAGCCCCTCGTACCAGGTTCTGGTGGCGGCGTCGAGGCCCGGGTCCGCCGATTCGGCGTCCCGGGTCGAATGCACCGACCCGGTCAGCCGCAAGACCTCGGGATCGGCAAGGATCGGGCCCATGGCCGCGATGTCCGCCTCGGTGAAGGGGCGCAGGATGACCTTTTCCCCCGCCAGGACGGGCTTGGTTCCAAGTCCCGCCACGGCCCCGCCGTTCTCCATCTGCCCGCCCATCGTCGGCCGCCGATCAGGCGGCGAAGAACGCGGCGGAGATCTTGGCCAGGCGCAGCGGGTCCTCCACGCCGCACAGCTCGCGGGCCGAGTGCATCGACAGCAGCGGGATGCCCACATCCACGGTGCGGATGCCCAGCCGGGTGGCGGTCAGCGGGCCGATGGTCGAGCCGCACGGCATCTGGTTGTTGGAGACGAACTCCTGGTACGGGACATCCGCCTGTGCGCAAAGCCGGGCAAAGAGCGCCGCGCCCACCGCGTCGGTGGCGTAGCGCTGGTTCGCATTGATCTTCAGCAGCGGCCCGGCACCCAGCATCGGGCGGTTGGCCGGGTCGTGGCGGCCGGGGTAGTTGGGGTGCACCGAGTGCCCGGCGTCCGCGGAGAGGCAGAACGAGTCGGCGTAGGCGCGGTTGCGGTCCTCGCCCGTGGCGCCCAGAGTGTGCCCGATGCGCTCGAGCACGTCCTGCAGCAGCGGGCCGCAGGCCCCGGAGCGGGAGGCCGAGCCGATTTCCTCGTGGTCGAAGGCGGCCAGCACCGCGATGTGCTCCCCGCCGCCGGTTTCGGCGTGTTCGATTAGCGCGGCCAGCGAGGCGTGCATCGAGGAGAGGTTGTCCAGCCGGCCGCAGGCGAAGAACTCGCCCGCGCCGCCGAACACCTGCCCTTCCTGCGCGTCGGCCACCACCACGTCGTAGCCGCCGATGTCGGCCGCCTCCACGCCGGCGGAAGCGGCCAGCACGGCCAGCACGTCGGATTCGGCAGGGTCCCCGATCCCCCACACCGGGTTCATGTGCTGCTGCTTGTCCAGGGCCAGCCCCTCGTTCACCGCGCGGTCCAGGTGGATGGCCAGCTGCGGGAAGCGCAGCATCGGGGCGGTGCGGGCCAGCACCTGCGTGCCGTCGCGCAGCACCAGGCGCCCGGCCAGCAGCAGCTCGCGGTCCAGCCAGGAGTTCAGCAGCGGGCCGCCGTATACCTCGACCCCGGCCTGCAGCCAGCCGTGGGCGCCGGTGGTGGGCTTGGGCTTGAGCTTGAAGGAGGGCGAATCGGTGTGCGAGCCCAGCACGTGGAAACCGGTGGTCGCGCCGGCGGATGCGGGCTGCACCCAGGCGATGATCGCCCCGTCGCGGATGACGTAGTGCCGCCCGGGTGCCGGCTCCCAGGCGTCGGCCTCGTTCAAGGCGGTGAACCCGGCCGCGTCCAGCCGGCGGGCGGCCTCGGCGGCGGCGTGGAAGGACGAGGGCGAGGCCGCGACAAAGGCGGAGAGGTCGTTGATGTGCTCGATGGCTGCGCTGGGCATTGAGTTCCCTTGACGTAGGTTGCGGGCGGGGGCTCCGGCGGTGCGGTTCCGGAAAACGTGCGTGGAGCCGCGGCTCCGGGCCCTAGTAGCGGGTGCGGACCAGGGCCACCACGAGGGCGCCGACCCCCAGCACGATGCTAGCCCAACCGGGGACGGGCAGCGCGAAGAGCGTGATCAGGAAGGCGCCGAGCACCCCCAGCACCACGGCCAGCAGCAGCCAGGGGCTGCGCAGGAATTCGGAGTTCATGGGCATGCGTCCTTTAGTAGTCCAGCCCCTGGCTGGGGATGACCAACCCGGTTTCGTACGCGTAGACCACGGCCTGCACGCGGTCGCGCAGGTGCAGCTTGGTCAGGATCCGGCGCACGTGGGTCTTCACGGTGGCTTCGGAGAGGAAGAAGCGGTGCGCGATCTCCGCGTTGGACAGGCCCTCGGCCATGGCCCCGAGCACCTCGAGCTCGCGCGGGGTCAGGTCCCCCAGCAGCGGGTCGCGTTCCGGGGCCGGTGCGGGACGGTTGGCCCCGCCGGCGCGCACGTAGGTTTCCAGCAGCCGGGCGGTGACCCGGGGGGCGACCACCGCATCGCCGGAGGCGACCAGGCGCACCGCGTTGACCAGTTCCTCGGGAGCGACGTCCTTGAGCAGGAAGGCGCTGGCCCCGGCCTGCAGCCCGGCGAAGGCATACTCGTCCAGGTCGAAGGTGGTCAGGATGATGACCTTCGCCTCCGGGTGTTCGCGCACGATGCGTCCGGTGGCCTCGATGCCATCCATGACCGGCATGCGCACGTCCATGAGCACCACGTCGGGCTTCAGCGTGGCGGCAAGCGCCACGCCCTCGGCCCCGTCGGAGGCTTCACCGAGGATCGCCAGGTCATCCTCGCCCTCGAGGATGAGCCGGAATCCCATGCGCAGCAGCGGCTGGTCGTCGACCAGCAGCACCCCGATGCGCGCGGTGGTTTGGTCGGTGGTTTCGGGCATGGTTTTGCTCACGATCCTTGGTGTTGGGTCTTGGGTGCAGTTTGGGTGCCCGGGCCCCCGGGCGTTTCCTCGGGGCAGCGGGTCGGGTGCGGCAACTTGAGCTTGGCCAGCACGCTCCAGCCGCCGGCGGAGGCCGGCCCGGCGTACAGCGTGCCCTCGAAGAGCGCGGCGCGTTCCTTCATGCCGCGGATGCCCTGGGCCGATCCGACCAGTTCGCGGCGTGCCTCCTGGTGCGTGCCGTCGTCGTGGATGCGCACCGTGACATCCCGGTTCACCCGGGCCACGGACACCTCGACCGCGGTGACGTTGCGGCCGTAGCGCAGCACGTTGGTCAGCGATTCCTGGATGATGCGGTGGACGGTCAGCTGGAAGGTGGCGTCGTCCGGCAGCGCCGGTCCGGAGGTGGAATAGCGCAGCGGCAGCCCCGCCACCTTGAATCCGGCGAGCATTTCCGCCAGCGACCCCCCGGCGGGTTGCGGCTCCAACGGCGCCCCGTCCCCGGTGCGCAGGACCCCGATGACCCGTCGCATGTCCCCCAGCGCGCGCCGCCCGGTGCCGGAAAGCTCGGCCAGCACCTCCCCGGCACGGACGGGATCGCGCTTGAGCACCACCGCCGCTCCGTCGGAGAGTGCGATCATCACGGAGAGCGAGTGCGCGACCACGTCGTGCATCTCGCGGGCGATGCGGGTGCGTTCGCGCACCCGTGCCAGGGTCTGGACGCGCTTGGCCCAGTTGTCCAGCTCGGCCTCGTGCAGGCGGTGGTTGCGCACCGCGGCACCGATCGCCACGGCCGCGGCGTTGGTGCCCAGCAGGAAGGCCAGGGAGAGCGTGATGATCAGGTTCCGTCCGCCGATTTCCGCCAGCGCGGCCTGGTCCTCTGCGGAATCAGTGAACATCGCCGGCAGGCCGATGATCACGAAGATCAGTCCCTGCAGGGCGGTGATCAGGGCGGTCAGTGCGAACATGCGCCTGGCGGCATATTTGGTGGAGGCGGCATACAGCGCGATCCACAACCCGGCGCTGCCGCCGAAGTACGAGGAATCCTGCAGTGTTGCGGCCGAGTCGAAGAGCACCACCATGATCAGCACGAACATCGGCCAGCGGCGGCGGAAGTACAACCAGGCCCCGGTGATCGTCAACAGGCCGGCGGTGGCCCAGTGCCCCGAAAGCACCGATTCGACCAGGCTCGTCATGGTCAACAGGAAGTAGAGGAGCACCACGGAGGCATTGACCAGCACCGGGTTCCGGCGCATGTAGGCACGCAGGGGCCCGATGCGCTGCGCCGAGATCTCGGCGAAGCTGGCCTCCGGGGTCCCGGAGGCCAGCGCCGTGTTTTCACTCATGTCTTGAGCCTAGCGACCAATCGGCGGATTCTAGATGTCGCGGCGCTGCAGCACCACGGCCGCGGCGACCAGCGGGATGACGATCCACGCGGCGACCACCAGCCCGTTCTGCCATTGCTCCAGGCCGCCTGGAGCCAGTTGGAGCTGCATCAGTGCCGCACCTGCCTGGTCCGGCAGGAAGCGCATGGCCTTGGCCAACCAATCGGCAAGTGCACTGAATCCGCCCATGGCCAACGGAAGGACGAAGAACAGCGCCGCAAGCACGACGATGCCTCCGGCCGAGTTGCGCAGCAGGGCCCCCAGCGCCATCCCGATCAGCGACACCATCACCACGTAGAGCACGCCGACCCACATGGCGCGCTGCAACGCCTCGGAAGAGAACACCAACTCCAGGTCATATGCTCCGGCGATGGGCTTGGCAACGGCGAAGGAGAGCAGAATCGACACGGTCGCCACCACCGCGGAAACGATGCCGATCATCAGCGTCTTGGCCCAGAACACGGGCTGGCGCGTGGGGACGGCGACAAAGGTTGAACGTGCTGCGCCCGTGGCAAACTCGGAGCTCATGACCATCACGGCCAGCGCCCCGATGATCAGCTGGGCGAAGGCCAGTCCGCTGGTAGGCAGTGCCGCGGTGACCTCTCCCATGTCCCCCATGGATGCGGCCATTTCCGGGGACTCCGCGGCCATGCCCATGGACCAGCCGATAAGCCATGCGCCCAGTGCGGCGAATGCCACCATCACCACGACGGTGGCCAGGATCAGGATCATGGTGGAGGGAAGCGAGAAGAACTTGATGAATTCGCCGCGCAGCACTCCGGGGAAGCTGAGCTTTCCGCTTCCGGCGGCACCGGGCGCGGCGGAACGTGGTCGTTTCATGGTTGCGGTACTCATGGCTAGCCCTGCTTTCCGGTGGTCGTGGCGGCAAGCTCGTTGCCAAGGTGGGAGTGGTACTCGACCTCGTCCTGGGTCAGCGCCATGTAGGCCTCTTCGAGGGACTGCTTCACGGGCGTCAACTCGTAGAGCAGGATCCGCCTGTCGAGGGCGCGGGCCGCGATCGCCCGGCCATCAAGCCCGGCAACCTGGATGGTCTGGCCATCGACCCGGGTCAAGTGCACGTTTTCGGCGGCCAGCGCGTTCATCAGGTCTTCGGCCGAGTCCGTCTTGACCCTGCAGGTCGGCACGTTGCTGCCGCCAATGATCTGCTCGATCGGGGCGTCGGCAATGATGCGCCCGCGTCCGATCACGATCAGGTGGTCGGCGGTCAGGGCCATCTCGCTCATCAGGTGCGAGGAGATGAATACCGTCTTGCCCTGGGATGCCTGGTGGCGGGCGAGGTTGCGCACCCACAGGACGCCCTCGGGATCCAGCCCGTTGACCGGCTCGTCGAGGATCAGCGTCTGCGGGTCACCCAGCAGGGCGACCGCGATGCCCAACCGCTGGCCCATGCCCAGCGAGAAGCCGCCGACCTTCTTGGAAGCGACAGCCCCCAGGCCGGTGAGTTCGATGACCTCGTCGACGCGGGTGTTGGGGATCGAGTGGGTTGCCGCCAGGGCCCGAAGGTGGGTGCGGGCGCTGCGCGACTTGTGCACGGACTTGGCTTCCAGCAGGGCCCCGACCTCGCGCAGCGGCGCTGCGTGCTCGGCGTACCTGCGGCCATTGACCGTCACGTTGCCAAAAGACGGCCGGTCGAGCCCGACGACCATGCGCATGGTGGTGGATTTTCCGGCCCCGTTCGGGCCAAGGAAGCCGGTGACTTTGCCCGGCTGGACGGTGAAGCTCACGCCGTCCACCGCACGCTTGGTGCCGTAGTTCTTGGTCAGTGCCTCTGCTGTGATCATGTCTCCAACGGTACGGAGTATCTCTCGTTGCGTCGCCGCCCAAGTGGATGATCTTCAGGGGTGAGGCCGTCACTCTTTCGGCGTACGGGTTTCCCCCTAGGGGGTGCCGGAGTTCCGGTAAAACCGCCGCATGCCGCGGGCCCGGAATCAGCCGGCCTGGGCCCGTTCCAGCTTGCGGGCGTAGGCCCGGGCCGCGCGCACGCGGTCGCCGCAGCGGGTGGAGCACCAGCATCGACGGGCGTGCGTCCGCAGGAGGAACCTGTCGCAGGACGCGGCCTCGCATTGCGCGACCAGCTCGGCCTGGCCGCCGGTCAGCAAGGCGGCCGCATCCTCCGCGATCTGGGCCATGGCGTGTTCGACCAGCTGGGTCACCGGGTGCCGTGGGACCCGGCGGAGTCCGCTGCCGGCGTCAAACTGCAGCAGCAGTGCGCTGGGCACCTTCACCAACGCCCGGTTCACGGCCTCCACTGCCTCCGGCGCGGGAGCGTCGCCCACCACCCGGGCAGTGAAGAGGGTGCGCAAATTTCCGCGCAACGTCGTGAGCTGGTCCTGGCAATAGGCGAGCAGGGCGGTTTCGGCCGGAACCAGGCGTTGCCCAACGAGCCACGCGGTCGCTTCGGCCGGGCTGCCCAGATCGTCCGCCACGTGTCCGCCGGGAAGGCTCACGGCGCTATTGACCAGGGCGAGGCTCGGGTGGTCGTCGGCGCCGGGGGCAGGGGGAAGTGGGATCCTTGACATAGATCTCATGGTATCAGTTGTATTTTTCCGTGATAAGACGCTAACCTGAGAGTCACGCTTAAGTTACATATTTTCCATGAGAATTGAGAGAGAACCCATGATCCAGTCACGACCCCTGGGCAACGCGCCCTTCGTCCTATCGGTGCTCGACAATGCCATCACCGGAGTGGGGCATACGGCACAGGAGACCTTCGGGGAGATCATCACGCTGGCGCAGTTGGCCGAGAAGCGCGGCTTCGAGCGCTTCTGGATGTCCGAACACCACGCCATGCCCGGTGCCGTGACCTCCTCTCCCCAGCTGATGGTCGCGCGCCTGACCGGCGAGACGCAGCGCATCCGCCTCGGCGCCGGCGGCGTGATGTTGCCCAACCACGCACCGCTGGTGATCGCCGAACAGTTCGGCATGCTCGAGTCGCTCGCCCCGGGACGCATCGACCTCGGCCTGGGTCGCGCTCCGGGAACCGACGGGCAGACCGCGGCGGCGTTGCGCCGCCGCCACAACGCGAACGACGACTTTCCCCAGCAGGTGCTGGAACTGCTCGGGTTCATCAACGACGACTTCGGGCAGGGGCACCCGTACCACGACGTCCACGCCGTGCCCGGTCCCTGGCTCGCGGAGCAGAACCGGGTGCCCCGGCCCGAGACGAATCCCGAGGTCTGGATCCTGGGTTCATCCCCGTACTCGGCGCAGCTGGCGGGCCAGCTCGGCCGCCCCTATGCCTTCGCCCTGCAGTTCGGCAGCGCCGACGTCACCACGGCCATGCGGCTGTACCGAGAGAACTTCAGGCCCTCGGAGCTGCTGGACGAGCCGTACAGCCTGGTCAGCGTGGGCGCGATCGCCGACAACGACCCGGCCGAGGCACGCCGCCAGTCGGCGTCCTCGGCAATGGCAATGATGCGCATGTTCCAGCGCAAGCCCTTTGCCCTGCTGCCCCCTGACGAGGTCGAGGCCTACCCGGCAGACACGCACGAGCGCGCAATCCTCGACGAATGGACCGACCGCACGCTGCACGGCACCGCCACGGACGTGGCCCAGGGCCTGGAGCTGCTTCACCGGCAGACGGGCGTCAACGAGGTGATGCTCGTGGTCGGCGGCCATTCACGCCGCGCCCAGTCCCGGACCGTGGAGCTGATCGCCGACCACTACGGACTCCCCTCGATTCAGGAAGGCCTCCCCGGGAGCACGCCTGCGGCCGGCCCGCAGCCCGCAGGGCGTTAGCGGACCTCGGATTCGAAGACGCACAGCGCCACCTGGACGCGGTTGTCCATGCCCAGCTTCTCCAACACCCGGCCGATGTGGGTTTTCACGGTCGCCAGCGAGATGAACAGCTGCTGCGCGATCTCCTGGTTGGAGTAGCCGCGGGCCATCGCCACCGCAATCTCCCGTTCCCGCCCGGTGAGCACGCCCAGTTTCTCCAGGGCCAGGTTGCGCCGCGAGCTCTCCGGGCGCGAACCGGCCACCGAGATCAGCTGCTTGGTGACCGATTCAGAGAGCATGGTTCGCCCGGCGGCCACCTGGTTGATGGCGTTCATGAGGTCGGCCGGCGGGGTGTCCTTGAGCAGGAATCCGCTGGCACCCATCTTCAGCGCGGTCAGGACCATCTCGTCGGTGTTGAACGTGGTCAGGACCAGGATCTTTTGGCCCGGGTCGGCCCGCAGGATCTCCTCGCTGGCCAAGAGCCCGTCCATGACCGGCATCCGGATGTCCATCAGCACCAGGTCCGGTGCCATCGAGGCCACCATGGACACCGCCGCCCGGCCGTCTGCGCATTCGCCCACGACCTCGATGCGCGGGTCCGATTCGATGATCATGCGCAGCCCGGCGCGCACCAGGTTCTCGTCATCGACCAGCACGATCCGGATCATTTCGTCTAGGTTCCCCACGGCAGCCACACCTTCAACACGAATTCGCCTTGTTCTTCCGGCTCGATCTGCAATTCCCCGCCGGCCAGCCGGACCCGCTCGGCCAGGCCGGTCAAGCCCAGGCCGGAACTGGGAGGGCTCCCCGGCTCGGGTGCTTCCCGCGGCCCGACGTCCAGCCTGTTGGCTGCCCGCAGGAACAGCCTCTCGCCGCCACCGCCGACCAGAAGCCTGACCTCTTGCCGGGGCGCGTGGCGGCGGGCGTTGGTCAGCACTTCCTGGATGATCCGGTACAGGTGGCGTCCGGTGCTCTGCGGCAGGGCATCCAGCCGTTCCCGGGCTCCGGGCTCCAGCTCGAGGTTGACCGCGGTGCCGGCGGCCCGGCTGTCCGCCAGGATCTGCTCCAGCTGCTCCAGCGTCGGTTGCGGCCTGGCCGATTCGTCCTCGCGCAGCGTGTTGGGGTCGCGCAGCATGCCCAGCACCTCGCGCAGCTCGCCCAGGGCCAGATGCGAATTCTCCCGGATGATGCCGGCCGTTTGCCGGGTTTCCTCCGGCGTGAGGTCGCTGCGGTATTCGAGGGCACCGGAATGCAGGGCAACCAGCGAGAGCCGGTGCGCCAAGACGTCATGCATCTCCCGGGCAATGCGGGTGCGCTCGTCCGCCTTGGCCGCGTGGATCTGGGCTTCGCGTTCCCGCTGGGCGCTGTGCAGCTGCTCCCGCTGCGCGGCCGCCAATTGCCGCCGTCCCCCGATGTACATGCCGCTGAGCACCATGACGGCGAGCAGGACCAGGGCCGTGATGGTGGTTTCCCACCAGGCCAGGGCCTCGCCAACGGGAATCAGCACCGTGGAGGCCAGGCGTTCGCTGATCAGCATCGACCCGATAAACAGCACCGAGATCCCGGCAATTTCCCACGGCTTGCGCCGGGTGGCCAGGGACGCCACTCCCATCAGGGTGATGCCTGCGGCGACTGCGGAGGGGATGGAAAGCAACACGAGGGCAGCCACCACAGGCACGGGGAATCGGTGCCGGAACGGGTACAGCACGAATGCCGCCAGCCCGCAGAGGATGTCCAATCCGACAACGAGCCCCACCGCGTCCAGGTCCGCGGGGTTGTCGGGGGAATACCCCTCGTAAACCATCCCGAACCCCAGGATCCCCAGCAGCAGCCCCAGGGCCAGCCGCCACGAGTGGGCAAGGATGCGGCGCGGCATCGATGCCTTGGCGGTTGCTGCATTCACTGTGGTCATTGGCTTAACGTTACCGGCGGGACCAACGTGCCGGCATCGGCCGAAAGGACCACGTTGCCCTGCCCCGGCGGAAGCGCAAAGATCGTCCGAATTGCCGAGGCAAACAAGGCACCGCCTGATACAGAATGGTGGCATGAACACGATTCCACCGCCGTACCCGCCACCGACCCACGGCCCGCAGCCCGGAGCCCAGCCCGCCTACTGGGGTCCGGTGGTCCCCGCCCCGGCACCCGTCCCGGCCGAACCGCTGGAATACCACCGGCTGGCCCGCACCTATGGCGCCTATCGCTGGTGGAAGCTGCTCATGGTGGGGCTCATCGCCCTGGGCCTGTACGTGGGCCTCATGCTGCTGGTGGGGATCGTTTTCGTTTTCGTCGCGCTCGGCAACCCGGAGCTGGAGGCCTCGATGGATGCGGTCGTCATGGGCACGACCAACCTCGACATGTCCGACCCGGCCGTCTTCATACTCTCCATGGCCACCTTGGTCGTGATGCTTCCGGTGATCCTGTTGGCCACCCGGATGATGAACGTGCAGAAGGTCGGCTCGCTGACCTCGGTCACCGGGCGCATGCGCTGGGGTTGGCTGGGCCAGTGCATGGCCGTGGCCCTTGCGGTCCTGGCATTGAGCTTCGGGCTCTCCTTTGCGCTGGATGCCATGGCCGGGCACGGCATCGCACCGGACTTCAACGCACCGGACATGTGGATGATGCTGATCCTGACCTTGCTCCTGGTTCCGTTCCAGGCCACGGCCGAGGAGTACGTGTTCCGCGGATACCTGATGCAGCTGATCGGCGGCTGGCTGCGCCACCCCGCCTTCGCGATCCTCCTGCCCATCCCGCTGTTCATGGCCGGACACATGTACGACATCTACGGGCAGCTGGATGTGGGCTTCTTTGCCCTGGCAGCCGGCTGGCTGGCCTGGCGCACCGGCGGGCTGGAAGCGGCCATCGCGCTGCACGTGGTGAACAACTCCGTCATCTTCGGCCTGGGCGCCATCGGGCTGGTCGATGTCAGCGCCACCGAAAGCGACCTGCCAAGCCTGATCGCCTCGATCATCACCACCTCGGTGTTCGTCCTGGTCATCGTGAAGCTGGCGAACAAGCGCAACATCCAGCGCCGGTCCGTTCCGCCGGTGGCCACACCGGCACCCCCCGTACCCGGACCGTGGGTGCAGCCCGGTCCGTGGAACGCACCGCCGGCGCACTGAGGCACCTTGCGGGGTTCGACCGCATCCGCGGTATAGGTTGGGGCCAACGAGCAACATCAGGGGGATATCGATGAAGGCAACTGATCGCGGCGCGGCAAGGCCTGCCCTTGCCGTCCCCTGGCTCGGGGCAGCAACCCTGCTGCTTGTCGGGTGCGTCCCGCTGGATGCACCCGAACCCGTGCCGATCCCGAGCCCCTCGGTCCCCGCGCCAATCCAGTCGGCCTCCGCGATTCCCACCGGTTGGGAGGACTGCCAGGATCCCGTCGTCACGGCAGGAGAGGCACTCGTCGAAGGCTGGAAGGTCTTCGCAGTCAAGGCTGTGGATACGGGGCCGGGAGGGATCTCCGGCACCACACTCCTGGACGGAGCCTACAGCCCGCTCATTTTCTTCGAAGACGAAGGCTCCCAAGACCTGGGACGTTTCACCGGGACGGTCAGCGAGGACATTGGTTTTCCCGTGGATGGAGTCCTGTCCGGCGTTGAATCGCTGGAAACGACCTTCCAGGACGTCGAAGGAGAGGGCAGGATCGTCACCTACCGTGCCGTCGAGGAGGCGAGACTGCCGTTCACCTTGGCCTGCGGGAACGAAGAAGCCCGCGGAACGCTCCACACCTGGAACAACACCGAGTCCGGCATCCTCGACTGCGCCCTGGCTCCCGAAGAGCCGGTCGGTTCCCCGGCGGCCTTGACTCGGGAAGAATATTGTCTATAGGGCTGAGGTGGTTCATCGTGGGCGGAAGTTCCTGGGAACCCATCGGCCTGGAAAAGGACAAGATCATGGCCCGCCGAAAGAACAGGCAAGGGCCAGCGGTCCTTGGCCTGCTGGCCCTGTTTGCGGCGTTGGTCCTCACCGGCTGCCAAGCGGTCGGTTCCGCCGAACCGTCCCCCACCAGCACCATGGGAGTTCCGGACGCCGTGCGCAACGTGGTGGTCATTGGCGATTCGCTGAGCACCGGATTCGGCACCAGCCCCGCGAACGCCTGGCCACAACTCATCGCCACCTCGCACCGGGACGACACCCCTCCGCTGGAGATCCTCAACATCGCACAGAACGGAAGCGGCTACCTGAACGTCGGCCTCACCGGCACCACCTTCGCGTGGCAGGTGGAACAGGCGGTGACGCCGAAGGCCGACCTCGTGATGTTCTTCGGTTCGGTCAACGACCTGCGACACGACCCGGCGGACCTGGCTCCGGTCATCGCCGAAATCTACGCCTCCGCCCGGCAGCAGGCCCCGAACGCGACCTTCCTGGTGATCGGGCCGCCGGCCTACAGCACCCGCCCCGAGGCCCGGCGCCTGGCCCTGCGGGACGTGATCGAGCAGGCGGCACAGGCAGCCGGGGCCCGATTCGTTGATCCCATCGCCGAGGGCTGGCTCGTCGAGGACCTAGGCCGGTTCGTGGGACCGGACGGGCTGCATCCCTCGGTGGCGGGAAACCACCATCTGCGGGACAAGATGGAACCGCTCATGCTGGAGGCGCTGCGCGCGAGGACCGCCGCGGCTAGTTAGCGGATCAGCCGGCTGCCCCGGGCCCTGTCGATGGCCGCGGTGCGGTTGTCCACCCCGAGCTTGTCGTAGATGTGGATCAGGTGCGTCTTGACCGTGGACTGGGAGATGAACAGTTCGCCCGCGATCTCCTTGTTGCTCTGCCCGCGAGCCAGCAGCTGCAGCAGCTCGAGTTCGCGCGGGCTCAGGTCGGTGGAGTTGGCACGTGCCTCGGGGGTGATGCGCGCGGCAATGTCCGCCGAGAGGACCTGTTCCCCGGCTGCCGCGGCCTCGACCGCCGCCAGCACGTCGGGCAGCGGGGCATCCTTGAGCAGGTAGCCGGCCGCCCCGGCATCCAGCGCCGCACGGATGTCCGCGTCCGAGTCGTAGGTGGTCAGGATCAACACCGGCGGCCCGCCCTGGGCGCGGATCTTCGCGGTGGCGGTGACCCCGTCCATGCCGTCCATCTGCAGGTCCATCAGCACCACGTCCACGTGCTGGCCCAGGGTCTTGAGCCGTTCGAGCTGGGCCAGGGCGGCTGCCCCGTCGCCGGCCTCCGCCAGCACCGACAGCCCGCCCTGTTCGGTGAGCACCGCGCGCAGGCCCGCTCGCACCACCGGGTGGTCATCGACGAGCATGATTTTCAGGTTGGGCATCACAAACTGCTTTCTGCGGTGGTGAGCGGGATGCGGACGGCCAGTACCGTCCCCTCCCCTGGTGCGGATTCGATCTCCAGGGATCCACCGAGCAGCCCCAGGCGCTCGCGCAGGCCTGCCAGACCGTACCCGGTGCCGTCGGCGCGGGGCTTGGCCGGGATGTCTCCGGTGTCCATGCCGTCCCCGTCGTCAAAGATGTCCAGGGTGACGGCGTCGGGCAGGTAGCCCAGGCTGATGACGGCCCGGGACGCGTGGGCGTGGGCGGCGACGTTGGCCAGCCCGGACTGGGCCGCCCGCCAGAGCGCCGCCGAAACCTCCGCCGGCAGCGAGGTCGCGGTGCCGTCCTGCCGGAAAACCACGTCGAAGCCATGGCCGGCGGCCACGGCGGTGCGTTCGGCGGAGGCACAGAGCCGGCGCAGCCGCCCGGACAGGGAACGGGCCCCGTCGCCGGCCGAGGACAAATCTGCGACGAAGTCGCGCGCCTCGGCCAGGTTCTCGGAGGCCGTCGCCCCGATTGTCTCGAGCCGTTCGGCCGCGGCCGTGGAGTCCCCTGCCGCCAGGGCCGCGGAGGCGGAGCGGGAGACCAGCACGATGCTCGAGAGCCCCTGGGTCAGGGTGTCGTGGATTTCGCGGGCCAGGCGGGTGCGCTCGGCCAAGGTCCCGGCGCGGTGCTGTTCCTCGGCGAGCGCCGCACGGGTGGCGCGCAGTTCGTCCAGGGCCAGGCGCTGGTTCACGCCCTCGGTGTACAGCGCACGGTAGGCCATGCCCATGATGACGGCGAAGATCGCGCCGACCACCGGTCCCAGGATCTGGGGAAGGGCCAGGGATCCGGAGTGGTACCAGCCGGCGGTGACGACCGCGGCGGTAAGCAGCGCGACAGCAACTAGGGCGTGGCGCTGGCCCAGGATGTGCAGGTGCAGGAAGAAGAGCGGGAAGGCCAGCCAGGAGTAGTCGGCGTGCAGGTAGAGCAGTACGAGCCACAACACCACGACCCCGGCCAGCCACCATTTGGCCCAGCGCACGGTGCTCTGCGCCCGGGCGGCGGAATGCCGTTTCTCCTGGATGGTCCCTGCCAGGTAAAGGGCGGCAAGCAGAGCGGTCAGTGCGATTGCCGTGATCCGCGGGGCCGGGCTCGATTCTGAGAGCAGCACTCGGATGAGTCCGACGCCCAGCAGTGCGGCGAAGCCAACGTGCAGTCCCACGCGCAAGACGCGCAGCACCATTTCGCCGGCCGAGCCCGTTTGGGGTTCGAGTGGAGGAGGCGGGGCGTCTCGGCCTGGCTGTGCTGCGGGAATGGTCACATCACCCAGCGTAGCGCCGCGCACCGGCGAGCCGACTCCACCAAATGGTTGAGTCCAGACTTCCCTGATCCCGTGACTCGGAAGCGGGTACGGTCGAGCATCTAACGGTATATAAACATGTGTAGGTAAGTGTAGGAATTTCCATACACTTACCTATACACTCCTAAACATGGAACCTGCCCTCAACCCATACAGTCCCGGCTCTGGCTTGCAACCCCCATTCCTTGCTGGCAGGGAAGGTGAAATCGAGGCCTTCGACCTATTGCTTGCTCGGACGAAGCTGCAATACCAAGGACGAGGGATGATACTCGGCGGACTCCGCGGCGTGGGGAAAACCGTGCTCCTGAACAAGCTCCGCGGGATGGCTCGGCATCACGAATGGCTCGAGGTAAAGCTTGAAGCCCGCCCCGGCGTCGCTGGTTCCATCGACACCCGCAAAACCCTTGCGCGGGAACTGCAAGTTGCTGCCAGGAGATACACCACATCTTCATACGTCGGGGAAAAGTTCAAGCAGATGCTGGGCACCTTGACATCATTTAGTCTCAGCATGGGAGCACAGGGAATCTCACTTGGAGTGGAAGCCGACCCTACCCGTGCTGCTACCGGACAAATCGAAATCGATTTGCGGGACTTGACCGAGGACTTGGCAAGGGCGATGCGTTCCCTACGCAAGGGGTTCGTCATTTTTATTGACGAGATGCAAGACCTCGACAATGAGCTGTTGTCAGCTTTGGTTACGGCGCAGCATCATGCCGGGCAGGAGGAATTGCCCTTCTATGTCGTTGGTGCCGGGCTCCCCAATCTCCCTTCACGGTTGGCCGAAGCACGAAGCTACGCGGAGCGCCTCTTCGATTATCGGGTCATTGGAACGCTTGAAGAGAATGAGGCGATCGACTCTTTCCAGATTCCGGCAGCAAGAGCTGGGCAGGAGTACTCCCCGGAGGCATTGGAAATACTGCTCAACGTTTCTGGACGGTATCCCTACTTCATCCAGGAATTCGGAAGCGCAATGTGGGAGGCCGCCCAAGATTCTCCTTTCACTGACGTTGATGCCGAAATTGCATCGCGAATTGGACTACAGCGGCTTGATTCTGGCTTCTTTCCATCCCGTTGGGATCGTGCGACGCCGAGGGAACGCCAATATCTGACCGCCATGGCACAAGATGGTGAAGACGGTTCTTCCAGCTCATCCGTGGCAACGAGACTTGGCACGGCCGTTCAAAACTTGGGCCCAACGCGTGCTCAACTAATTGGAAAGGGCCTCATATTTGCACCGGACCATGGACGCGTCGCATTTACCGTGCCAGGCATGAGCGCCTATATCGAGCGCCAGCATTATGCCGATTAGAGTCGGCGACCCCACTCAACGTTTCAACCCCGAATCGTCAAAGAATTGACCCCGGTCAGCAGAGCGCCAAAGTACCGGACAAAGACGGAAACTGACGGATTCAGAACCTCTGGCCAAAGGCGTTGGTCCGTGGTGTGGTTGGGGAAGGAAGCAATTTGAGTCTCGGGAGGACCGCAATGTCGAACAAGCACAGTTCAGGATTCTTTCCCGTCGAGCGCCGCGGTCTGTGGGAGACGTTGACCCTCACCATCGGATTCACCGCGATCCTTTGTTGGTGGGTAGCCATCGTCGGGATCGTGAACACCCGCAGCGCCGGATCCGCGGCCTTCCTGCTGGTCCCGGTCTTGGCCACGGCCGCAACCCTGGTCGCGTTGCGCCAGGCATCCCGCAGCCGGGCGGGCGGCTCCCTGCCCTGAGGTTCCGCTGGCTCAGGTCAGGCCCGCGACAGGGTTCTCCGGAAGGCTCATATCGACCCAGACGGGCAGCTACTTGTAAAGAGGTATGCCAACGTATAGGTGCGTATAGGAATTTTCCTATACTTTCGCCCGGCGAATCTAGACGACTAGAAACGAATCCCGAACTCGTGGCGCAGCGCGCTTTGCGCGGCCAAGTGGCCGGACATTCCGTGTACCGAGGGCCCCGGCGGCGACGAGCTGGAGGCCAGGTAGATCCCTTTGGCCGGAGTCCGCCACGGATCGGTGGACAGCGTGGGACGAACCAGCATGCCGCGCATGTCGGTTGCCCCACCCGAGAGGTCCCCGCCGACCAGATTGGGGTTCTGCGCGGCCAACCCCGGCGCGGTGACCGCCTCGCTGTATTCGATGGTGTCGGTAAACCCCGGGGCCACGGCCTCCAGCTGGCGGTTCATCACGGTGGTCAGGTCCGCCGGGCTTCCGTTGGGCACATGGCAATAGGCCCAGAGGACGTGCCTGCCTTCCGGGGCTCGGCTTGGATCGAAGCGGCTGGGTTGGGACACGATCGCGTAGGGCGCGGCCGAGACGTCGGTGCGGACCCGGCGCTCCTCCCGCCCGATCTGCGCGGCGGTGCCGCCCAGGTGGATGGTGCCGGCATCGGCCAGCTCCGGATTGCGCCACGGCACCGGGGCGTTGAGCACGTAGTGGACGAGGCAGGATCCCGGGGGCCGGCGCGTGCCGGTGAGGATGTCCCTGTACTTCTGCGGCAGGGCATTGACCGCGATGGAGGCCATGGCCTCCGGCGAGGTGTCGAACAGGACGGTCTTTTCGGGTATCTGGGCCAGGTCGGTGACCTCGGTGTCCAGCTCGATGCTGCCCCCTGCCGCAACGAGCATGCCCGCCAGCGCGTCGGAGATCGCCTGCGATCCGCCCACGGGGATCGGCCACCCCCCGGAGTGCGCCGCAGCGGCCAGGAAGAGCCCGGCTCCGGTGGCCGCCGGTCCGCGCCCGCCGCCGGCGGTGTGGGCACCACAGCCGGCGATCATCGCCGCGGCCATCTGGCCGGTGCCCAGCCCGGGGACCATGAGCTGCGCGGCGCGCAGCCCGAAGACGGCCAGCGGACCAAGCTGCCGCGGGATGCGCAGCAGCGGGTTGAGCAACAGCTCCGCGGTCCCCTCCATGCGATCGACAACGGGCCCCAGGATCCGCCGGTAGCCCGGCCCGTCGATGCCCAGTGCCGCAACGGTCCGCTCCAGCTCCCGCCAGGCGATGCCGGCCCGGCCGTCGGGAAGCGGGTGCGCAAAGGAGATTTCCGGGACCACGAAGTCGACGTGCTCGCGCAGCCCGATCTGCCTGAAGAACGGGGAGAGCAGCGCCATCGGGTGCACCGCCGAGCCCAGGTCGTGGATCGCTCCCGGGTAGCCGAGTTCCCGGGTGCGCGCGGCCCCTCCGACGGTTGCGTTGCGTTCGATGAGCCGCACCGAGAGCCCGGCGCGGGCCAACGTGAGGGCTGCGGCCAGCCCGTTGGGTCCGGCCCCGATCACTGCGGCGTCATGCGCCATGTCTTGCTCCCAACACGAATCTGTCTTCCGCCCCGGCGAATGCGCCGGCCTGCGGGTCTTCCTGGCCCACCCGGCGCACCGGGTCCAGCTCGGGGTCGAACATCGACTGGCTCACCCGGTACATCAGATACCCGGTGGCGATCATGTGCCCCAGCACGGCGAAGACGTAGAAGGAGGTGGGGAACGTGTTGGAGGCCTTGATGTCGGCGGTGGTGGCGTACAGGTACATCCAGATGGCCCAGAAGTGCAGCACCTCGAAGAGCTGCCAGATGAGGAAGTCCTTCCACTTGGGCCAGGCCAGCGCCGCCAGCGGGATCAGCCACACCACGAATTGCGGGGAGTAGACCTTGTTGAACAGGATGAAGGAGGCGACGATCAGGAACACCAGCTGGCCCAGCCGCGGGGCCACCGGCGCGCGCAGCCCCAGGTAGGCGATCCCCGCGCAGCTGGCCACAAAGAGCCCCAGGGCCAGGGCGTTGATGGCTCCGGCGCCCAGTGCCGGCATCCCCGGCACCACGCCGGCGGTGACGTTCCAGATGTGCCAGAAGGATGACAGTCCGGCCCCGCGGTCCTCGGTGAAGGAGAAGAAGTGGCTCCACGCCTCGAAGTTCACCACCGCCAGCGGCAGGTTCACCGCCAGCCAGGACATCGCGGCCCCGGCCAGGGACACCCCCAGCGGCTTGTAGCGCCCGGTGCGGATGGCCAGCACGATCACGGCCCCGAAGAAGAGCAGCGGGAAGACCTTCATCGCGGTGCCCAGGCCGATCAGCACCCCGGCCAGGAAGACTGCCTGCCGCGACCAGGCCAGCATGGCCAGGGCCAGGAAGGCCACGGCCCACATGTCCCAGTTGATGGTGGAGGCCAGGATGAGGCCCGGGGCCAGGGCCACCATTGCCGCGTCCCAGGGCCGGCGCCCGGCGGTGCGCGCGGTGGCTATGACCACCAGCAGCCACAGCCCGGCCACCAGGAAGAAGTTCAGGTCGAAGAAGGCCAGGGCCCGGTTGAATTCGCCTTGCGGGATCAGCGCGGCGGTCAGCGAGGCGACGACCGACATCAGCACCGGGTACTCGAACTGGGCACCGGAGGCGAAGGGCGAGAAGGCGTTGTCGGCGAAGCCGCGGGCGTAGAAGAGCGCGGTCCAGTCCGAATAGCAGGCCCAGGCATAGGAGTTGGTTCCGCCCCAGCCGTTGAGCCGGCAGGCGTTCTTCGAGGCCACCGCGAGCAGCGCGGCGATGACTGTAAGGATGACCAGCACGCGTTCGACGGTGAAAAAGCCGGGACTGATCCGCCCCGGGCTGCTGTGCCTGCCCAGCGGGCCGCCAATGACCTCGGTGAACTTGCGCAGGAACGCGTCGCTGCGGCTCGGAACCGTGATGCGCATCGGGGCAAGCCGCGGCTTCGGCGGACCTTGGTTCGGTGGCTGGCTCATGGTTTTCAGCCTAGTAGGTCAAGCGGCCAAAGCCCCGGCTCCGGACCCGCGGCGCGATGGCGACAGGGAGGACGAACCCGCCTCTGCCCTATCGTTCGCCTTCGGGGAACTGGGCGGCCAGCCGCTCCAGGGTCCTTTCCATGTTCGGCCCGGTGGTCCGGGTGAAGCCCAGCAGCCGCAGCATCCACTTGTGCCGCAATCGGCTGGCATCCCAGGTTTCGCGCACCGTTGTCCCGGACCCGTCGGGTTCCAGTTCGTAGCGCCAGCGGTGCCCGCTGAAGTGCCGCCACGCAATCAGCCGGTCCTGCTCGAATTCGACCACGGTGTTGCTGATCCGGTAGGGCACACCCAGACGCATCTGCATGCCGAACTCACTCCCGAGGGCGAGCCTTTGCGCCTGCCCGCTTGTTGCCCGCACCGTTCCGGATCCGTCGATGACCGGGTGCATCGCCGGATTCGCCAGCAGCTCGAAGACCTCGTGCGGGGCGGCGGCGATGAATCGCTGGCGGGACTGCAGGTATGCGGAGGGGATCATCAGCCCATGCTATGCGCCGTCCGCCCCGGTACCGGTGCCCGGACTGCTTTTGCGCGCGACTTGGCGAACGGCGTTGGCGCGCCATCTGGTCTATCCCCAACGATTCAGTTGTGCCATTCTGGGGTGACTGGCACCATCAGGAGAGAATGATGAGCATTGGAAGCACGCCGGCCGGCTCCGGCCCCCGGCCCGATCGGGGCCTGGTGCTCGGCCCGATGCTCCGCCACGTTGACGCAGCCTCCGCCAGCATTTGGGTGGAGACCGCCGCGGCCTGCACCGTCGAGGTCCGTTCCGGCGCGGACGCCTGGCAGGCCACAACCTTTGCCGCGCATGGCCACCACTACGCCCTGGTCGAGGTCTC
Source organism: Arthrobacter sp. C2 (assembly GCA_024207135.1). Classification (GTDB taxonomy): domain Bacteria; phylum Actinomycetota; class Actinomycetes; order Actinomycetales; family Micrococcaceae; genus Paeniglutamicibacter. The sequence goes on from CP042428.1 coordinate 3,024,367, forward strand.
GGGACTGGAATCGGGCAGCGTACGCCCCTACACGGTGCACCTGGACGGGACCCTTGCCTGGCCCGTTGCGGACGGGTTTCCCGACCCGGTGATCGCCACCCTGGACCCGGCCAAGGAACCACGGCTGGCCTTTGGCTCCTGCCGCACCAGTGTTTCCCACGACGAAGCCGGCAATCGCACCCACGGGATCGACGCCATGCGCGCCTACGCCCTGGCCATGGCCGCACCCGGGCACGACCGCTGGCCCGATGTGGCGCTCTTCCTCGGCGACCAGGTCTATGCGGACTCCACCAGCGACGAGATGCAGGAATTCATCCGCAGCCGCCGCAACATCAAGGAGGCACCCGGGGCCGAACTGAAGGACTTCGAGGAATACGCCCACCTGTACCGGTTGGCCTGGTCGGACCCGGCCAACCGGTGGCTGCTCTCGACCCTGCCCAGCGCCATGATCTTCGACGACCACGACATCCGCGACGACTGGAACTCCTCGCTGAGCTGGAAACACAAGATGCAGAAGACCAGCTGGTGGCACGAGCGCATCGTTTCCGGGCTCGGCTCGTACTGGATCTACCAGCACCTCGGAAACCTCTCCCCCGACCTGCGTGCGGCCGATCCGCTGTGGCGGCGCATCGCGGCCCACACCGGTCCCGGCGAGCTGGACCTGACCGCGGACCTGGACGAGTTCGCCGAGCGCGTCGATGCCGTGCCGGAAAGCTACCGATGGAGCTACTGCCGCGACTGGGATGCGGTGCGCCTAATCGTGGTGGACTCCCGGGCAGCCCGCAAGCTCGAGCCCGAACGGCGCGCCCTGCTCGATGCGGCGGAACTTGACTGGCTCGACGAGCACATGCGCGGCGGATTCCGCCACCTGCTCATCGGCACCTCGCTGCCCTTCCAGCTGCCCATGGGCCTGCACCACGTGGAATCGTGGGACGAGGCAATCTCCAGCGGGAGCCACCGGCGACTCAGGGCATGGCTGGGCGAGCGGTTGCGCCGGACATTTGACCTTGAGCATTGGGCCGCGTTCCAGCGCAGTTTCCAGGAGGTGGCCCGGCTCGCCACCGAGGTCGCCGACGGCAAGCGCGGACCGGCCCCGCAGACGGTCACGTTCCTCTCCGGAGACGTTCACTTCTCCTACGTCTCCGAGGTCGAACGCGAGGGCGGCAGCAGGATCCTGCAGGCGGTCTGTTCGCCGATCCGCAACCCGCTTCCCCGTTTCCTGCGCTACTTTGCCGCGGCCCTGGCCTTTGGGCCGGCGGTTCCGTTCGGGGCCTGGATGGCGCGCAGGGCGAACGTGCCAAGCCCGCCGTTTGGCTGGAATCTCATCAAGGGTCCCTGGTTCGACAACAACCTGGCCATCCTGGAGGTCACCGGCGACGGGCTGGCGTTCAGCTGGCTCACCGGGGTGGCCCGGGACGGGGCCCCGGAACTCCCCGGGCTGGACACCGTCGCCGCCGCAACCCTCGGCGCGCGCCGGAACGGTTCGCGGGAAGAGGAACCGCCTGTTCGCAAGTGACAGGGCACCGGTCCCGCAACCGTGCCTTCAGTAGACGCGCGCCGTGGCGAACCGCAGCGGGCTCAGCTCCGCGCGCCGCCGGATGAGGTCCACGGCATGGGCGTCCAGGCGCCTGTCCTCCTCGTTGGCGGGCACCAGCTGCCGCACCTCGGAGGCCCGCCCGGACCCATCGCGGGTGACGAAGATGGTCATGCACTGCGTCGTGTCGCGCCACTGGGCGTCGCGCGGGTCCCGCGCCCGCACGTGCACGGCGATGTGCATGGAGTGCGGGCCGGTGTGGATCAGCCTGGCCTCGAGCTCGACGATGTCGCCGATGTGGATGGGATTGGTGAAGTGGATGCCCCCGGAGTAGACGGCCACCGCGTCCGCGCCGCACCAGCCCATGGCACAGGCCCGTGCGACCTCGTCGATCCAGCGCATGACGATCCCGCCGTGCGCGTTCCCGCCCCAGTTCACGTCGCCGGGCGAGGCCAGGAAGCGGAACCGCTCCCGCGGCGCGGTGCCCGCCTCCGTGTATTCCTGGGCCCGCATGGCGTCGCGGATCTCGGCACGCGCGGCAACGCGGGCCGTGGCCCCCTGGGCCAGCTGGGCGGCTTCGGCGTCTGCCGGCTCCCACGGCGGGACGGCCTTGGCGCGGCGGTTCTCGTCCATCGCCACGAAGACCAGGATGCAGTCCATGGCCGGCTTGAAGATCCGTTCGCGCACGTCGGCGGCGTCGACCGTGACGACCACCTGCATGCTGCTGCGCCTGGTGTGCACGATCCGGGCGGTGACCTCGATCAGGTCGCCGTTCTCGATGGGCCTGGTGAAGTGCACGTTCCCGACGTAGGCGGTGACGCAGTACCCGCCGGAGTAGCCCACGGCGCAGGCGTACCCGGCCTTGTCGATCCATTCGAGCACCCGCCCGGCCTGGACGGTGGTGCCGTCCTCGGACACGTCCGTCGGGGCGGCCAGGAAGCGCAGCATCATCACATCGTTCATGGGGTTCATCCTAACCAGCGGCCCGGGCACCGGCCCCACGGTTACTTGCCTTGGTCTTGGGCAATAGCGGCGCCGAAGACAGCCATGGCGGGCACCTTGGGAAATGGTGCCCGCCACAGGTGGTGCATCGACCCTTGGCGGGTCAACGCGGGAAATCGGAAATCAGTTGCTTTCGGCCACTGCGCGGATGCCCTCGAGCACCGCTGCGACCTGGCCGGCGACCTCTGCGTCGTCCTTCGGGTGCAGTTCGGCGAAGCGGACCACCGAGTTCGGGATCGACAGCTTGACGTCCTCCAGGACGTTGGCGCCGGCGATGTTCAGTGCCTTGCGGGCCTCGTCCTGGGCCCAGACCCCGCCGTACTGGCCGAAGGCGGTGCCGATGACAGCTGCGGGCATGTCCTTGGCGACGCTGTTGCCGAAGGGACGCGACAGCCAGTCGATGGCGTTCTTCAGGACGGCGGGCATGGTGCCGTTGTATTCCGGGGAGACCAGCAGCAGGGCGTCTGCCGCACCTGCGGCGGCGCGCAACTCAAGTGCCGCGGCGGGAACCTGGCCCTCGATGTCCTGGTCCTCGTTGTAGAACGGGATGTTCTCCAGGCCGGCGAAGACGTTGACCTCGACGCCGGCGGGGGCGTTCAGGGCCGTGGCTTCGGCGAGCTGGCGGTTGGTCGAGCCGTTGCGCAACGAACCGACGAGGGTAAGGACTGTGGTTGCCATATGGGGAGTCTCCTGTTTCGGGGGCTGTGCTTGATACGTCAATGAGAGCCAACCGCGTGGCGGCCCCCGCGATTCCCGAACCTTCCGTGACGTGCAACACTCCCCCATACGGGCGGAGCATGGCCTTCCCCAAAACACCCTCCTCCAGCCGGTCTGTTGCCAAGGGTCCGCAGCGAAGCCCGCCCCGTCGTTCGGTGCTGGGCCTCAACCCACCTCGCACTAGCCGCCGAAGAATTCCCTCTGCCCTAGACGCACGTGGGGAGCGGTGGCGACCTACTCGAGGTCCGCGGACCCGGACAGGACGACCTTGGCCCGTCCCCCGACCCACAGCTTGCCATTCTCTCCACTGATGTAAATTCGCCCCTGTCGCCCCATCGCCGTTCCCTGCGCGGCAAGATACGGTGCGGTGGCGCGCTCGGTGGCGATGAGCCATTCGGCCACCGAGGCGTTGAGGCTTCCAGTCACCGGGTCCTCGCGCAGCGGTTCCTCCCCCTCGGTGAAGAACGCACGCACCTCGAACACCGCTTCCGAGTCCGGTCGGTGGGGGCCGATCACACCGATGTCCCACCTGCCCGGATACCCGGACGCGTCGGGGCGCAGATCGAGCACGGTGCGTGCACTATCGAGCAGTAGCCCCACCCAGCCAGGCCCGTTGTCGAGCCACTCGGCATCCACAACCTGCTCGGGTTCGATCCCGAGGATCCCGATCAAATCAGCGAGCATGCCTGGAGCAACGGGTCCGGAGCGCAGCCGTTCCGGCGCGGCGAAAGCGAGCCGATCTCCATCGATGCGCACGGGCACCAGGCCTGCACCGCACTCCTGCACAACAACATCCGGAGTCGCCGGGATCCCGCCTGCATCCAGCCAGGCCCGCGCCGTTCCAAGCGTCGGATGCCCCGCAAAGGGCAACTCGGTATTCAGGCTAAAAATGCGCACACGATAGTCCGCTCCGGGGACCGTGGGCGGCAACACGAACGTGCATTCCGACAGATTCGACCAAACCGAGAACCTGCGTAGCATCTCATCGTCGAGCCCCTCCTCGTCCAGGAGCACGGCAACCGGGTTACCGAGACACGGGTCCCCACCGAACACATCAACCTGACGGAATGCGAAGTTCATATTCTGAGCCTATCGCCAAGGCAAGGCTGTAAATCGCAAGCGTCCAGCGAGCCCCCGGTGCACATCTCGCCCTCGGCGAACATAACCCTCCGGGGAGGGTAGCCGGGAATATCCTGTTTGCATCCGCGTTAACTTGAGTCAATGGCACTCAAGTATCCATAGGAGGAAACATGCCAGCATTCTTTGGCCCGGCCGACGCCGGAAACGGCTCTTTCGAGGACTTCCTGGCGCGCTACCTGCAAGGCCAGCGCACCAGCCGCTTCGGGCGCCCCGTCGACATCACCCGGCTGCTCAGCCGCCACACGCACGAGGTGCTGACCCGTGCCGCGCAATTCGCCGTCGAACACGGCCACAGCGACATCGACGCGCTTCACCTGCTGCGCGTGATGCTCGAGACCGAGCCCGTTGGTGAGGCCCTGCGCCGCTCGGGCGCGGACGCTGCGGCGATTGCCCGAGACGCCGAACAGCGCCTGCCCGAATCCGGGCCGCAGCGCTCCGATTCCACTCCCGCGCTGACCCCATCCGCCCAGCGTGCGCTGCTGGATGCCTACCAGGTGGCCCGCGCCTTCGGCTCCACCTACATCGATCCCGAACACCTCTTCCTGGCCTTCGTGCTGAACACCGAGTCCCCCGCCGGCCAGGTGCTGGGCGCCGCCGGGGTCACCCCGCAGTCCTTGCAGGCAGCTGCCGAGGGCACCGAGCAGCAGCCCTCCGGCACGACACCGGGCAAGCCCTCCGAGGCCGGTGCTCCCGCCAAGGGCCAGACCCCGATGCTGGAGAAGTTCGGCATGGACCTGACCGCCCGGGCGGCCGAGGACGGGCTGGACCCGGTGATTGGCCGCGAAAAGGAGATCGAGCAGGCCATTGAGATCCTGGCCCGCCGCACCAAGAACAACCCGGTGCTGATCGGCGAGGCCGGCGTCGGCAAGACCGCCGTCGTCGAGGGCCTGGCTCGCGCCATCGTCGCCGGCGAGGTCCCGGACCAGCTGGCCGGCAAGCGCGTGGTCTCCCTCGACCTTCCGGCCATGGTCGCGGGCACCCGCTACCGCGGCGACTTCGAGGAACGCCTGACCCAGACCCTGGACGAAATTGCGGCGCAGGAGGGCGAGGTGATCGTCTTCATCGACGAACTGCACACCGTGGTCGGCGCCGGAGGTGGCGGCGGCGAGGGCTCCATGGACGCCGGGAACATCCTCAAGCCGCGGCTGGCCCGCGGCGAGCTGCACCTGATCGGCGCCACCACGCTGGCCGAATACCGCAAGGTCGAGAAGGACCCTGCCCTCGAGCGCCGCTTCCAGCCGGTGACCGTCGGCGAGCCCTCGATCGAGGACGCCGTCGCGATCCTGCACGGGCTCAAGGACCGCTACGCGCAACACCACCAGGTGACCTACACCGACGCGGCGATCCGCGCCGCGGTGGAAATGTCGGCCCGCTACGTGACCGACAGGTTCCTGCCGGACAAGGCCATCGACCTGATCGACACGGCCGGTGCCCGGCTGGGCCTGAAGCGCCCCGCCGGCGTGGACACCGAGGCGCTGGCATCGCGGATCGCCGAACTCGGCGCCGCCAAGGACCGCGCGGTCGCCGAGGAACGCTACGAGGACGCCTCGAAGCTGCGCGACGAGGCCGAGGAACTGGGCACCCGCCTGGCCGAGGCGCAGGAGGGCACCGCGGAGGCCCCGTCGGCGGTGGTCGACGAGGCGCAGATCGCCGAGGTCATCGCCCGCGCCACAGGCATCCCCGCCGCACGGCTCACCGAGGACGAGAAGGGACGCCTGGCCCGGCTCGAGGAGGAGCTGCACGAGCGGGTCGTCGGGCAGGATGATGCCGTGGCGGCCGTCGCCAAGGCGGTGCGGCGTTCCCGCACCGGGCTGGGCGACGAGGGCAAGCCGGTGGGCAGCTTCCTGTTCCTGGGCCCCACCGGCGTGGGCAAGACCGAGCTGGCCAAGGCACTGGCGGCCTCGCTCTTCGGCGACGAGTCGGCGATGGTCAGGTTCGACATGAGCGAGTTCGGCGAGCGCCACACGGTCTCCCGCCTGGTCGGCGCCCCTCCGGGGTACGTCGGCTACGACGAGGCCGGGCAGCTGACCGAGCGCGTGCGCCGGCGTCCCTACTCGGTGGTGCTGCTGGACGAGGTGGAGAAGGCACACCCGGACGTGTTCAACCTGCTGCTGCAGGTGCTCGACGACGGCCGGCTCACCGACGGGCAGGGCCGCACCGTGGACTTCCGCAACACGGTCATAGTCATGACCTCCAACCTGGGTTCGGAGTTCCTGGCCAGCCGCGGCGCCCCGCTGGGCTTCGGTTCCGATTCCGGGGCCGGGTCCGAGCGCGAGCTGCGTGCCAAGGTGATGGGCCGGCTGCGCGAGACCATGCGCCCGGAGTTCCTGAACCGGATCGACGAGACGGTGCTCTTCCGCAAGCTGGAGGCCGAGCAGCTGCGGGAAATCGTGCGGCTGCAGCTGCGCCGCACCGAGGCCCGGCTCGCCGCACACGGCATCGGGTTGGAAGTCGACGAGGCTGCAGTCGGCTGGATCGCCGAGGCCGGCCACGAGCCGGAGCTCGGCGCCAGGCCGCTGCGCCGGGTGATCGCCCGCGAGCTTGACGACAGGATCGCGGACCTGCTGGTCAGCGACGAGCTGGCCGAAGGCGGGACCGTTGCGGTCACCGCCGACGGGTCGGGCCTACGGGTTTCGGCACGGCAGGAAGCAGCGCTCGCGGCGTAGCCCTCGGGGAACGGGGTGGGTGGGACCATGGGTCCCACCCACCCCGTTTGCGTCTTCCGCCTATGCTTGGTGTTGCAGGGGCTGGGGAGCCCCGCACGGGCGCCAACCTTGGGGGGAAAATGCCGCAGCAGAAACCGTGGAAACAGGAACCAGGATTCGGGAGCCGGGCCGGGCCGGGCAGCCGCTGCGCTCGCCCAGCGGGCGGGTTCCGCAATGGGCACTTGACGAGGCGGCCGGCCAGGAACCCTATGCCAGCGTCGTTCCGCTGAAAAGACCCGCCCGCAGCTCGTTCAGGCGTCCTCGCCTGCGACGTCCACGGCGCAGCTGGAACCTTGGCGTGGTCATCGCACTGCTCGTGGGGCTCTACTACAGCCCCGTGCTCCTCGAGCGCCACATCATGCCGGCACTCGCACCGTCGGTTCCCGGCTCCAACGTCCCCCCGCGCGGCGTCGATGCGGCCACCGAGCCGTTGGGCACACCGCCGGCCGCCACGGGCTCCGGGTCGTTCCGGCTGCAGGATTCCCCTGATCCCGGCCAGGACTTCGTCGCATACGATCCCTGCCGGCCCGTCCGCTACGTCATTCGCACGGAAGGCTCCCCCGTCGGCGGCGAGACGCTCATCCACCAGGCTGTCGCCGAGATTTCCGCCGCCACGGGGTTGCGGTTCATCTACGACGGTTCCACCACCGAGGCCCCCACCGAGCAACGCAAAAAGTACCAGCCCGAGCGCTACGGCAAGCGCTGGGCACCAGTCCTGATCGCCTGGTCGACCCCGGAGGAAACCCCCGACCTGGCCGGAGACGTGGCGGGACTGGGAGGCAGCGCCTACGCCCACGTCCCCGGGCAACCCTATGTCTACGTTGCCGGCCAGGTGAAACTCGATGCACCCGCGCTGGCTCCGTTGCTGGCGCACCGTCAGGGCCCCGCGCTTCTTCGTGCGGTCATCATCCACGAGCTCGGGCACGTGGTGGGGCTGGGCCACATCGATGACCCCGGCCAATTGATGCATGATGACAACGTGGGAACCACGGCGTTGGCCGATGGAGACCGGGCGGGACTTGCCCTTCTGGGCACCGGGGCCTGTGTGCCGCAACTCTAGATGTTCGGTGCGGCGGCTGTCGTGACGTCGTTCAATGGTCCGCCGCAATCGGCACCGTCGCGGGCTTTCAGGCGTCGCGCAACTGGTCCAGCGCCGCCTTCAACCGCGTGTCTGCGTCGGAGGCGACCTCCCGTATTGCCGGGTTTCCACTGACTCGCGCCAAGACCTGCGCATCGATGGTTTCTATCGTTGTTTCGGTGGCGTCCGCGGCCCGGCGAACCACCACGTTGCACGGCAGCAACACCCCGATTTCGGGTTCGGTGAGCAGCCCGCGATTGGCCAGGTGGGGGTTGAAGGCACCCAGTATCAGGTAGTCGCCGATTCGGTTGGCCGATTCCGGACTGATCTCCGTTGCCAGGACGGCTCTCATGTCAATCTCCGTGAGCACCCCGAAGCCCTGTCGTCCCAAGGCCTCCTTGGTGCGGGCCACTGCTTCCTCCCACTCCAGCGAAACGGTGATGCTGTGCGTGTAGGCCATGGCCGTTCTCCTGCTACTCGTGCGGCGTGCCGTGCTCCGGATTTCCGGTATTTGAGGCCCAGCCTAGCCGCGATCCGGACCACTGTCTGCACCGGCAAGGCCCTCCAAACCGGGCGATTTCCCCGCGGATTGCCCGTGCCATTTACATGGCGCATACCCATCTGCTAATGTCCACGTCAGCGACCATTTTGGCCGCATCATTGGGGAAATAACTTAATCTTGGGGGATACCATGAAGAAATCCATGGCTCTATTTGCCATGTCCGGATTCGCAGCAGCGGCCTTGTTTGTCGCCGCCCCGGCATCGGCCGTCTGGACGGTGGATCCTTCCACCGGCGTCGGATTCGTCGGCAAGGGCGACGTGCAGGACGCGTTCGGCTGGAACGACCACGACCTGCAGGCCAACCACGAGGGCGTGTCATTCGCCCTGAACGCGAAAACCACGTCGACCACGACGTGGTCGTGCTTCAACTCGAAGAACGGGAAATTCCAGGACCGCGAACATGTCGTCCTGGCCGGCACCACCGGAGAGTTGCTTTACGAGGCCCGCACCAACCCGCAGGACAAGGTCACCGGATTCCTGCTCACCGGTTTGGCGGACGGCTCGAGTTCCGTGACCGAGTCCGACGGTCCGAAGCTGGGCTCGTGCCCCTCCGGACCGTGGGCGTACGTGGAGGGCAGCCAGGACACCACCGTCACCGGCGGGGAGTCGGAACTGTCCGTCACCTTTGCCGACCAGGTCCAGGTCCTGACGCACTCTGCGGCCGAATAACCGCCAGGTCAGGGGTGGATGCCGCACTGCGGCATCCACCCCTGACCGCTTTAACCACTACTTCAGCAGCGCGATCATCCGGGCCATCACGTAGCGGTCGACCAACCCGCATTTTTGTCCCTGCATCAGCCAGCGTCCGATCATCTCGATCCCGTCCTGGATTCCGGTTGCCGATATTCCCGTCGGGGAAATGTGTGCCCCGGCGGTGAACGTTATCGCGCCCTCGTCGTTGGGGTGGATCAGCACGTGGCAACCGACCTCTGTCGCGGCGCTGGACGTCAGCGGATGGCGCTGCACATGGTCCATGTGGATATCCCGCCGGTCGACGCGCCGTCCACGGACGTATCCAAGCTTGTCGGCATCCAGCCACCGGTACTCCCCCGGCTTCCAGAACTTTGAATCGATGAAGAGCACCCGGTCCCCGTTGACCACCGCATGGTCGATGTCGGCGACGCTGCTGCCCGGAAAGCGGAGCCCGTGGAAGATCCGGGTTCCCGGGATGCGCAACAGCGATTCAAGGGCCAGCGCGGTGCGGCGCTCCCCAATCACGCCCTTGGCGATGTTTTCCTTCCTGAACCGGCTCCGGCCGTTGGACAGCGCCCCGCCACCCACGCCAAACACGCGTTGGTCCACCGACCGCCGCGTCGCTGCATATGGCCAGAAACGGCTGACCAGCACCAGGCCGGCCGCGCACAGCCCAATGGGCACCAGCGCGATGGGAGCCGGTGCCGCAACCAGGATGAGCATCGATCCCAGCACCCCGGCCACGAGCCCCAGGACGACCAGCACGCGCAGCAGGTTGTGGCCCGGCCCGATCTTCTCCTCCCCTCCCAAGGATTCTTCCCACCAGGACAGCCGTTCCGGGTCGAATCGCGGCGCCGTTGCGGCCGGTGCGTCGCCCGGCGGGACCGGCCCGGTGCCCGTGGGCCCGGGCGTTGCCGGCGGCTCGGGTTCGGCCTCGCGCAGTTGCCGGTCCGGAATGCCAGCCACCCGTTCGGGCGGCAACGGACCCGTCACCCGGCGCGGCGGAGCAGCCACAGGTGCCGCGGGAGGCACAGGGGGTTCGGCAACGTCCGACGCGGCGACACCTCGTTCGACCGGCGGGTACGACTCGCCCGGCGACGGCCCGGTCAGCAACCAGAAGTCGTAATCGAAGCGCCTGTCCGGGTCCCCCACGATGTACCAGGCGCCCATGATCCGCTCGGTCAGTCGGGCATCGCTTCGATTGCGCCAGATCGCCAACCTTGCGGCCGCGTTGATCTGATTGGGCGATGCGGAGCGCCCCACCCCCAAGAACTCATAGTGATCCAAAGCTTCTCCCCCAAGAAAATGGCCATGACTCCTCCAAACCTATGTCCGCGCGTGTCGGGCCGCAAGGGGGTATGCGACGCCGCGGGCAACCATCGCGCACTTCGCGAGGGTCAATGCCCGGTCGCCTTCCGTACACCTGGACGCCACCGGAGGTTGGCCCGGGTCGTGGAAGATAAATGCGCGCACCGCTCTCCCCCGGCCGCGCCATCCAACCACCGCACCGTGAGGCACGCCATGAAGAAGTCCCTGTCCGCCGCCTTGGCCCTTGCCGTTTTGGCCGGTCCGGTGTTGGCCGCACCGGCCGGCGCCGCTCCCGCCCCGGCGAGCACCATGATCGGCGCCCGTGACGCCCAACCAGGTTTCCGCATCCTGCCCTACCTGCAGAATCCCAAGGCGGACGCCATGACCATCAGCTGGATCAGTGAAACCGCCGATCCGGGCACGCTGACCGTCACCGGTCCGGGCATCGGAAACGGCAAGGGCCGCGGATCCGGAAACCAGCTCAAGTTAGTTTCCGTTCCCGAGTACCTGCCCTTGATGGAATACACGCAGAAGGAACTTGACCAGTCCATCGCCGGATTGGTGAAAGGCTCCTGGCTCAAGGCCAACAGCAACTACAAGCACACGCTCACGGTCAAGGACCTGAAGGCCGGCAAGGACTACAACTACACGGTCAACCAGGGCGGAAAACTCCACGAAGCCACGTTCACCACCGCGCCGGATGCCGATTCCTGGGAGGACCTGCGGCTGATCGCGTTCTCCGACTCCGAGACCGAACCGATGGGCCGCGTCGAGCACCGCGAATGGGAACTGAACCCGGCCAACGGGTACACGGAAGATCCCGAGCAGCGCCCCGGAGCCGGTTCGGCCTGGGCCCAGAAGTTCGGTTCCACCACCCGCTACGGCGACTTCACGCTGCGCTACCCGCTCAGCCAGGACACCGCGATGCGCGAAAACATGGCGGCCATCGAGGCCGCCGACCCGGATTTGATGCTCATCTCCGGCGACCTGGTCCAGGGCGCCGGATACCAGCCGGCCTGGGACGAGTTCTTCGGCTACTTCGCCGGCGAGCACGGCGACCTGGCCTCCAACGTCCCGCTGGTGACGGCGCTGGGGAACTGGGAGACCTATGCGGGGATCAACGGCGGCTACGGCACGCCGGAGGACCAGTCCCCCGCGGTGATCTCGCGGAACAAGTACCTCTCCTACTTCGACAACGACGGGGACCCCGCCAACCCGGCGGCCAAGGGCTCCTACTACCGCACCGACCACGGGCCGGTGACGGTGCTGACCCTGGATTCGACCAACGGCGAACCGGACGAGAACACCAGGACCGGGACGCTCTCCGGGGAACCCTTCTCCGGCGACGATTCCAACCTCACAGCCCAGAACCTCTCCACCGACACCCAGGGAGAGTTCACCGACGCCGACTACGACAAGGCGTACACCGAGGTCTTTGCCGGAACCACCGCCAAGGATTCGGACCTGCCGAATATGACCGTCGGCGGAGCGCAGTGGAAGTGGGCCGAGGCGCAGCTGGCCGAGGCCCGCGAGCAGGGACAGATCGTCATCGTCCAGTTCCACCACGCTGCGTACTCCTCGGGCGTACACGGCACCCCGCCGAACCACGAACACGCCGACAACCAGTCCGGCACGGCCATGCGCGCGTACTCCCCGCTCTTCGAGAAGCACGGGGTGGCCGCCGTGCTCTCCGGCCACGACGAGATGTTCGAGCGCTCCTGGGTCGACGAGGACGGCGACGGACGGGGCTTCCACTCCTACGACGTGGGCGTCGCCTCCGACGGGCTGCGCGGCGAGCTGCAGGTGAAGAACGCCGAGGGCGTCTACGAGCCGCTGCGCTTCAACACCCATTCGAAGTGGTCCGCCGCGGCCAACCAGCCCGAGACCTGGGCCACCGACGAGAGTGGAACCCCGCAGCTGGTTGACGGCGGCCTGCACTACGGGCACCTGCAGATCGACATCGCGCGGCAGGGCTCGGGTGCCCAGATCAAGCTCAGCCCGGTCTATCTCTTCCCGGTGCTGGATGCGGACTACAACCTGGTGAAGACCGAACGCCGCGTCTACGACGACGTCGTGGAAATCTCCATCGGCGCCGACGGCACCGCGACCAGGTAGGCCTTCAAACAAACGAAGCCCCGGGACGGATGCGGCATCGACCGCATCCGTCCCGGGGCTTTCGCGCAGGGTCCTACAGGCCCGGATTGACCTGCTCCCGGACCTGCTTGCGCAGGATCTTGCCGAGCATCGAGCGCGGCATCTGGTCGATGACCACGATCCGCTTGGGCACCTTGTAGCCGGCCAGCTGGGTGCGGCAGTGATCCCGCAGCACCTCCTCGTCCAGCTCCGTGCCGGGCTCCAGCTCCACGGCACCCACCACCATTTCCCCGCCGCGATCCAGCGGCTTGCCGAACACCGCGGCATCCTTCACATCCGGGTGGGCGCGCAGCACGGATTCGACCTCGGTGGGCGAGACGTTGAAGCCGCCGGTGATGATCAGTTCCTTGGCGCGGTCCACGATCGTGGCGAACCCGTCGGCATCGACAGTCACCACGTCCCCGGTGCGCAGCCAGCCGTCGGCGGTGAGCGACTTGGCGGTTTCCTCCGGGTTGTTCCAGTACCCGGAGAACACCTGCGGGCCCTTGAGCAGCAGCTCGCCCGGTTCCCCCTGGGCCACCTCGAGCGCCGGGTCATCCAGGTCCACGACCTTCATGTCGGTGGAGGGGAACGGCACCCCGATGGTGCCGGTGCGCCGGGTCGGGTGGAACGGGTTGCCCAGGGCCACCGGGGAGGATTCGGTCATGCCGTAGCCCTCGACCAGCAGGCCGCCGGAGACCGATTCCCACAGCTCGACCACGGAACCGGGCAGGTTCATGGCCCCGGAGATGCAGTACTTGGCCGAGCGCAGCGAAACGCCCTTTTCCTTCGCGGCCATGGCGGTGCGCTCATAGATCGGCGGCACGGCGCAGTACACGGTGGCCGGGGACTTCTTCATCGCGGCCAGGACCAGGTCCGGGTCGAACTTCGGGAAAAGCACCAGCAGGCCCTGCTTCTTCACGCCGAAGGTCAGGTAGAGGGTCATGCCGAAGGCGTGGAACATCGGCAGGATCGCGTAGAGGATTTCCTTGCGTTCCTGGGCCCCGGCCATCCACGCCTCGCCCTGCAGGGCGTTGGCATACAGGTTGAAGTGGGTGAGCATGGCGCCCTTGGGGTTGCCCGTGGTTCCGGAGGTGTACTGGATAACCGCCAGGTCTTCCACGCCCGGGCGCGGATGCGCGGCATCGAGCCGCTCGGCCTTGAGCAGGTCCTTCCAGGGCATGGTCCCCGGTGCCGCCGCGGTCAGTGCGGCCTTGGATGCGCGCAGTTTCTTCAGCGGCAGGTTCAGGGCCAGGCGCTTCACGGCGGGGAACGCCTCGAGCAGGTTGACCGAGATGACGGTGTCGATGCGCATGTCCTGCGGGAACTGGCGCACGGAATCGGCGGCCTTGTCCCAGGCGATGACGATGCGGGCCTGGTGGTCCTCGAATTGGTGGCGCAGTTCGCGGGAGGTGTACAGCGGGTTGTGCTCCACGACCACCGCGCCCAGGCGCAGCACCGCGTAGAACGCGATGACGTGCTGCGGGCAGTTGGGCAGGATCAGCGCGACCCGGTCCCCGGCGCGGACCCCGAGCAGGCGCAGGCCCTCGGCGGCGCGTTCCACCTGCTCGCCGAGCTCCCGGTAGCTGGTGCGCCGGCCGAAGAACTCGGTGGCGGGACTGTCGCCGGCCTCGGCGACGGAGCGCTCGAACATCGCGCTCAGCGATTCGGTGGGCAGCTCGATCTCGGCCGGGACGCCCGGCTGGTAGTTCTTGGTCCAGGGGTGCGTGGCGCTGTTCTCCATGGTTCCATCATGCCGCTTTTCACGGCAGGGGAACTACCCGGGCCCTTTAGGCGTCGGCGAAGATGGCGAACGGCGGGGTGTGGAGGCCGTCGGCGAGCGCCTCGGCGGGGTCGGTTCCCAGCGCGCGGATGGCGTTGCTTTCATCCACGTGCACCACGGAGGGCTTGAATGCGCGGGCCTCGGCGTTGGTCATGGAGGCGTAGGTGATGATGATGACCAGGTCGCCGACATTGACCAGGTGGGCGGCGGCGCCGTTGATGCCGATGACGCCCGAGCCGCGTTCCCCGGCGATCGTGTAGGTCTCCAGCCGGGCGCCGTTGGTGACATCGACGATCGAGACCAGTTCCCCGGGCAGGATGTCCGCAGCGTCGAGCAGGTCCGCGTCGATGGTGATGGATCCGACGTAGTGCAGGTCCGCATGGGTAACCGTGGCGCGGTGGATCTTGGACTTGAACATGGTGCGCTGCATAGGGGGATCTCCTGGAGGGGGTTGTGCAAGGGCCGGCATTCATCCTTGGATGCCTGCCCCGGGACGCCGGCTTGGTGCAGTGGGTGTTCCGGCGCCTAAGACATTCTAGACGGCACCCCCCACGGTTGTCTGTGACGCATTTGGGGTGCCGGTGCGGCCAGGAAGCCTGGTCTGCCGCCGGCGGCCCGCGGCGCACGCCAACGCACGGGCCCGGGTCCGCGAACAGCTGGAGGCACCGGTCCCAGCGGCGGCGTGTCCCCCAAGGACGGTCGCCGCCTTGTCAGGTCCTGCGATCAATTCAACGTCGATTGTTTACATAGTGAGCATCAACCCATACTATGAGTTGAGCGAAGTGGTGCAGCTCACCATCAAGGCAAATTCCTCCCTCCTTCACGATCGGAACAACTCATGTCAGAAACTGCGATTCTGATCAACACTGCGGTGGCCGTCCTGGCCACCGTGCTGCTGATCGTTAGATTCAAGGTCAATCCAGTCATCGCCCTGGTTCTCGGTTCCCTGTACCTGGGCCTGTCGACCGGACTGGGCATCACCAAGACCATCGAGACCATCACCGGCGGCTTCGGCGAGATCATGGTCGAGGTCGGATTGCTGATCGCCTTCGGTGTGCTGATGGGCTCGATCCTGAATGAGACGGGTGCCATCAGACGCCTGGTCGAGCACCTTCTTCGCGTATTCGGCCCCAAGGCCCTTCCCTACACGATGGCCCTGGCCATCGGCACCGCGCTGCAGTCGATCTTCCTTGATGTGCTGCTGGTCATCTCCGCGCCGTTGGCCCGGCGCATGGCGCCGAAAATCGGCAAGCTCGGCACGGCCCGCATGGCTGCGGCCATGGCCATCGCGCTGGAGTGCGGCATTGTCTTCATGGTTCCCGGTGTTGCCTCGCTGGCCCTGGCCGGCCTGCTCGGCGTCCCCCTGGGAAAAATGCTGATCTTCGGGTTCCTTGTCGTCGTGCCTACGATCATTATTTCCATTGCCATCATGACGTTCCTGTTCAAGCGCGGATTCTGGAAAGCGGACCGCGATGAGCAACACATCTTCGAGGAAGAGGACTTCCCGCAGGCCCAGCCAAGCGAGCCCCACGGTCCCGGCGCCTACGGGATTTCGTCCACGACTGCCGGCTCCGGGCCCGAAGCCACGGAGCCGCGGCAGACCCCGGGCACCGTGGCCGTGGCCGAAGACACGCAACGCGAAGCCCCCCTGCTCCTGCTCTTCACCCCCCTGCTTCTCTCGCTGGCCCTCATTGCCGGCGGCGCACTGGTGGAGATCCTCGGTGCGGAAATCGCCGCGCTGCAATTGATGGGCAACCCGGTGGTCGCGCTGCTAATCGGCCTGATCGGCACCACCCTGGTTGGCCGCTACACCGTCGGCCAAAAGAGCGTCGAGAACGCCATTGCCTCGGGCTTCAAGGAAAGCGGCCAGATCCTGCTGCTCACCGGTGTGGGCGGTTCGCTGGCTGCCACCGTCGCAGCCGCGGGGCTCGGCGACATCCTGGGTGGTTTCTTTTCGGCGAGCGCCGTGGCCCCGCTGCTGGTGGTCTGGGGAATCGCCGCCATCCTGCACATCGCCGTGGGATCCGTGACCCTCTCCGCCATCACTGCCGCTGGCCTGCTCGCACCGATCGCACCGGTCCTGGGAATCGACCCGGTGCTCATCGCCCTGGCCGCCGGCGCCGGCTCGCTGTTCATGGTCCACGTCACCTCGAACACCTTCTGGCTGCTGCAGTCGCTGCTGGGCCAATCGGTCAGGGGCGCACTGAAGACCGTCACCTTCGGGGTCTCCGTTGCCTCGGTCGTGGCCATGCTCGTGGTCCTGGTCCTGTCCATCTTCATCTAGCACTCCCCCTTCGAACACCCAAGGAAGTCCACCCATTGCCTGAAAAAGATATTGCCCCCCTGGCCGGAGTCCGGGTCCTGGAACTCGGCAACTACATTGCAGCCCCGACCGCCGGCCGCCTGCTGGCCGACTTCGGCGCCGAGGTCATCAAGGTCGAGCGCCCCGGAACCGGAGACGAGCTGCGCAACTGGCGGCTGAAAAAGGGCAGCGTGTCCATGCTGTACCGCACGATCAACCGCAACAAGAAGTCCGTGGTGCTGGATTTGCGCAGCGACGCCGGGCGCGCGGCGGTCCTGGAACTGGTCAAGCAGTGCGACATCCTGCTGGAGAACTTCCGCCCCGGCACCCTGGAGAAGTGGGGCCTGGGCCCCGAGGTCCTCAACGAAGCGAACCCCGACCTGGTGATCACCCGGATCTCCGCCTTCGGCCAGACCGGCCCGCTCTCCGAACGCCCCGGATTCGCCGCGGTCGCCGAGGCCTTCAGCGGATTCCGCAACCTGGTGGGGGATCCCGACCGCGCCCCGGTGCGCGTCGGAGTCTCGATCGGCGACTCGATCGCGGGACTCTATGCGGCCTTCGGCTCAGTCATGTCCCTCTTCCAGCGCGAGACCCGCCGCGGCACTGCGGTGACGGTGCCGCTGGGCGAACGCGTCATCGACGTGGCCCTGCACGAAGCCATGTTTTCCATGATGGAATCCCTCATCCCCGACCTCGGGGCCTACGGCGACAAGCGCACCCGGGTGGGCGGCCGGATGGAGGGCATCGCCCCGTCCAACGCCTACGTCTGCAAGGACGGCGCCAGCATCGTGGTGGCCGGCAACGGGGATGCGATCTTCCGCCGCTACATGGAAACCATCGGGCGCCCCGACCTGGGCAACGACCCGACCCTGCAGTCCAACGCCGAACGCTGGGAACGGCGCATCGAACTCGACGCGGCCATCGGAGTGTGGACCGCGATGCTGCCCTCGGCCGAGGCGCTTCGGATGCTCGACGCCGCCGGAGTCCCGGCAGGTCCCATCTACACCGCCGCGGACATCGTCAACGAACCGCAATACACCGCCCGCAACATGATCCAGTCCTTCGACGTCTCCACGGGCGAGGAGATCATCGAGGGCGTCGGGTTCCCCGGCATCGTCCCGGTCATCGGCGGCACCTCGCTGCCGATCCGCACCCTAGGCCCGGACCTCGGCGAACACACCCAGGAGGTGCTCGGCGGCCTCCTGGGCATGGACGCAGACGAAATCGCCAACGCATCAAACCCCGAGAGGACCCCGGCATGAACCACACCCTTGAACCCCGCGCCGTGCTGCGCGACGTGACCCTGCGCGACGGCCTGCAGCTGACCGGCAAGTTGCTGTCCACAGAACGCAAAGTGGAAACCGTGCGCGAAATGATCCGCCTGGGCGTGCCGGAAATCGAGCTGGGCTCCATGGCACGGGCGGACCTGGTTCCGCCCATGGCCAACACCCTTGAGGTCGCCGCGGCGCTGACCGCCGAGGAACTGGAGAAGTGCTGGATCTGGGTCGCCACCCCCGGACACGTCGCCAAGGCAGCGGCGGCCGGCATCCGCAACTTCCAGTACTGCCTCTCGGCCTCCGACGCCCACAACCAGGCGAACATCGGACGCAGCACCGAGGCCAGCCTCGCCGCCCTGCCGCAGGCCATCGAGTACGCGCGGGCCGTGGACGGCCGCATCCAGCTGTGCATCGCCACGTCCTTCACCTGCCCCTTCGACGGACAGGTGCCCGAGCAGCGGGTCCTGGACATCGCCAACGACCCGCGCGCGGAGGGAACCTGCGACATCGTCATCTGCGACACCCTGGGCCAGGCGGTCCCCGCGCAGGTGGCAAGCCTGATCTCACGGGTCCGCGACGAGACCCCGGCACGGCGCATCGTCTACCACGGCCACGACACCTGGGGCCTGGGCGTTGCCAACACCCTTGCCGCCATCGGCGCCGGAGCCGGTGTGGTGGATGGGGCCCTGGGCGGGCTGGGCGGCTGCCCATTTGCCCCCGGCGCCAGCGGCAACACCTCCAGCGAGGACATCCTCTTCGCCACCCGGCCCGAATGGCTAGATCCACAGGCCTTCGCCGGGCTGGTGGAACTCTCCGAGGACCTGCTGGAGGAGCTCGGCGAGCCCAACCGCTCAAAGTCGGCCCAGGGGGCGCGGTCCAATGCCGCGGCCTTCGAGTGGGTCATCGTCTCGGACCGGGCCCCAGCCTGCGAGGGTGCGCTGTAGTGGGGGCACGGATCCTGCTCACCACGCCCCTGCCGGAGCCCGCGCCGTCAATGCTGGCCTCGGCCGGGGAACTGACCGTCCTGGATGCACCGCCCACCTACTCCGAACTCGATGCGCTGTGCGCGAGCGGGGACTATGACGTGGTGCTCACCCAGCTGCGCGACAGGATCGATGCGCCGCTGTTGGCCCGGGCCCGGCTCAAGGGCATCTCCAACTACGCGGTCGGCTACAACAACATCGACGTTGCCGCGGCCACCAAGCACGGGATCGCGGTGGCCAACACCCCCGGGGTGCTCACCGACGCCACCGCCGACATCGCCATGCTGCTGGTCCTGGGCACCGCGCGGCGCGTCGTCGAGGCGGACAGGCTCGTCCGCGAGGGACGCTTCACCGGCTGGGAACCGGAGTTGATGCTCGGCTCCGACGTCTCCGGCAAGACGCTGGGCCTTGCCGGGTTCGGGCGCATCGCCCGGGCCACGGCCAGGCGGGCACTGGGATTCGGCATGGAAATCCTCTTTGCCCCGCGCCCACCCGGGGACCGGGTTGTCAGCCAGGAAGAGCTGGGCGAGTTCGCCGGCAAGGTGCGCCAGGTTCCCTGGTCCCAGCTGGTGGCCTCCAGCGACTACCTGTCCCTGCATGTTCCGCTGAACGCCGGCACGCACCACCTGGTGGACGCGGACGTGCTGGAACGGATGAAGAGGACGGCCATCCTCATCAACACTGCCCGCGGTCCCATCGTCGATGAGGAGGCGCTGGTGCATGCTCTGTCCACGGGGCAGATCACCGGCGCCGGGCTGGACGTGTTCGAGAACGAGCCGCAGCTGGCAGAAGGGCTGGCACAGCTGCCCAACACCGTGCTGCTGCCGCACGTGGGCAGCGCGACGGTGCCGGTGCGCGCCGAAATGGCGCGGCTGAGCGCTCTGAACGCCATCGCCATGGCCACCGGGCAAGTCCCCGCGCACCCGGTGAACCCGGAGGTCTACGCATGAGCGTGCTCATCGTCCCGGACAGCTTCAAGGGGACCTTCAGCGCGGCCGAGGTCGCCGGGCACATCGCCGCCGGCGTGCGGCGTGCCGGCGGGACGGCGCTGGAACTCCCGGTCGCCGACGGCGGCGAGGGAACCTTCAACGCGCTGTGCGCGGCACTCGGCGCGGTGCCGGTCCGGGTTCGGGTTCGCAACCCCTGGGGAGAACCGGTCACCGCAACCCTCGGCCTGGCAGGTTCCACCGCCGTGGTCGAGCTGGCGCAGGCCTCCGGGCTGCATGTCCCCCATTCCGGGGACCGCGATCCCTTCGCCGCCGACACCTACGGCACCGGCCAGCTGATCGCCGAGGCCGTGGCCCGCGGCGCCCGGCAGATCCTGGTGGCGGCCGGTGGATCGGCCACGACCGACGGCGGGACCGGCGCGGTGCGCGCCATCGAGGAGTCCGGGGGCCTGCGCGGCGCGGAAATCACCGTGCTCTCGGATGTCACCACGCTATTCCTGGATGCGGCACGGATCTTCGGCCCGCAAAAGGGCGCGGACCCGGCCACCGTGGAGCTGCTGGCCGAAAGACTGAGGCAGCAGGTGAGCTCCTTCCCCCGCGACCCGTCCGGGACACCCGGAACCGGAGCCGCGGGCGGTTTTTCCGGCGGCATGTGGTCGCATTACGGTGCCAAGCTCGTCTCCGGAGCGGAGTTCGTGCTCGACGCGGTGGATTTCGACCGGCACCTGACCCGGGCCACCGCCGTGGTGGTCGGCGAGGGCCGGCTCGACGGACAGACCATGGGCGGAAAGATCATCTCGGTGATCCTGCAGCGCGTGGCTGCGCGTGCACCCCGCGTGCCGGTCTTTGCCGTGGTGGGATCGCTCGGCGAGGACCTGGGTGCGGCCCGGGACTTCTTTGCCGACTTGATGGTGGCCTCGGCTCCGGCGGACATGGACAGGGCCGGTGTCCAGGTCCAGGCCGCGCTGCGGCAGCCGGCCAGCTAGCTGCGCGAGGCCACGGTTTCCCCGGGGAACCGTCCGCCAATGAGCCGGGTCATGCGCTCGGCGGTCTCCAGCAGCGGCTCGATCCACCCCTCGCACACGGAGCGGGGCATGCGCATCGTCGGGCCGCTGATGGTCACCGCAGCGACGAGCCCCGCCGCCGCATCGAACACCGGAGCCGAGAGGCCCGAGGCGCCGCTTTCCCGTTCCCCGGTGGTGATCGCAAAGCCGTCCGCGCGCGTGCGGGAAATCGCGTCGCGAAGATCCTCGGTGCTGGTGATGGTCGCGTCGGTGAAGTGCTCCAGCGGGGCATCCAGCACCGTGCCCAGCAGGTCGGGGTTCCAGGCCAGGAGCACCCGCCCGGCGGATCCGGCATGAAGCGGCGCCAGCTTCCCGAGGTGCATTTCGCGGCGCAGCGCATGCCTGGTTTCGGCCATTCCCACGCACACCCGGTACTGCTGCTCGGCGCGGAAGAGGCAGGCAGTTTCTCCCGTGGTGTCCCGAAGGTCCGCCAGCAGCGGGTTGATCACGTCAAGGATTTCCTTGCCGCGCGTGGCCGGGGCGGCCCAGTAGGCCATCTTCATGCCGATGCGGAAGGCGTCGCCGTCCCGATCCAGGAATCCCTGGCCGACCAGGTTCGCCACCAGGCGTTGCACCGTGGAGGTGGGCATTCCGGTGCTTTCCCGGATGTCCGAGAGAGTCAGGACCGGCTGGCGAAGCGAGAATGAATCAAGGATTGCGCTGATCTTGCCCAGCACGAGCAGCGGGTTCTGGTTTTTCGTTGGAGCTTCGGCCTTCGACATGAATTTGACGCTAGACCATCGGACCGGGCGCGTCCAATCACCTTGCCTCGGGTCTCACCACCCCATTCCCTGCCCCGCCAACCGGGCCGGCATCGCGTGGATTCCCCCGCGCCGTTGTTCCGGACGGCCCCGACGACAGCATCACGGGAGCATCCGGGGATGCCCCGCCGATAGGTGTACCAACAGGGCCTCCCTCGGCCGTCCCCGTGGTGGTTTGATTGACTGGGACGTTTCGACGCACCACGCGGTGCCCACATGGGACCGTGCCGCCATCGCCGTCACGCGGCAGGTACGCACGGGCCCGCACCGGATCCGTCCCGCAGTGAAAAACTTCCTATCGCACTACGGAGAACCATGCTTCAAGTCAACGCCTACGCCGCACCGTCCGCGACGGAAGACCTCGTCCCCACCCGCATCGACCGCCGCGAGGTCGGGGAGCACGATGTGCTGATCGGTGTCAAGTACTCCGGGATCTGCCACTCGGACATCCATACCGTGCGCGGGGAATGGGGCCCGCAGCAGTACCCGCTGGTTCCGGGCCACGAGATCGCCGGGATCGTCACCGAGGTCGGAGCCGCGGTCACCCGGCACGCCGTGGGCGACCGTGTGGGTGTTGGCTGCATGGTCAACTCCTGCCGCGAGTGCGTCCACTGCCGCGCCGGCGAGGAGCAGTACTGCCTGTTGGGCAACACCGGCACCTATGGTGCCACGGACGTCGACGGCACCATCACCCAGGGCGGCTACGCCACGGCCGTGGTGGTGAACGAGGACTTCGTGGTGAACATCCCCGCGGCCCTCGAGCTCGACGTCGCCGCTCCACTGCTGTGCGCCGGCATCACCACCTACTCGCCGTTGCGCCACTGGGGCGCGGGCCCGGGCAAGAAGGTCGCGGTCATCGGGCTCGGCGGGCTCGGGCACATGGCGGTGAAGATCGCCCACGCCATGGGAGCCGAGGTCACCGTGCTGTCGCGGACGCTCAAGAAGCAGGAAGACGGCGTGAAGCTCGGTGCCCAGAACTACTTCGCCACGGAAAACCCCGAAACCTTCGAGGTGCTCGCCGGATCCTTCGACCTGATCATCAACACCGTCAGCGCAGGCATCGACATCAGTGCCTTCCTGCAGCTGCTGAGTCTCGACGGCACCCTGGTCAACGTCGGTGCCCCGGCCGAGCCGCTGCCGGTCAACGTGTTTTCGCTGATCACCGGCCGGCGTTCGTTTGCCGGCTCCATGATCGGCGGCATTCGCGAGACCCAGGAGATGCTGGACTTCTGCGCCGAGCACCGGATCGCCGCCGAGGTGGAGGTCATCGCGGCCCAGGACATCAACAAGGCCTACGAGCGGGTGCTCGCCTCGGATGTGCACTACCGCTTCGTGATCGACACGGCCACCCTGGCCTAAACCGCGCCGCGCGCGGATAGCCGACCTTCCCCACGCTCCCTTGGTGCCACCCGCAGCGCGGCACCAGGGGGCCAGTGGGTGCGCCACGTCCATGGCATGATGGCGACATGGAACCGGACCCGCACGACAAGACCCGCGCCGAGCTGCACATACTTGAAGCCATGGTGCAGGCCTTCGAGCGGCGCGAAGAAGTGTTCTCCGCCATCGAAATAGCCCAAACCCAGGACGAGGCCCGCACCGCGGTGGCCAAGCTGCTGAGCATGGACGAGCTCCAGGCACGCGCCGTGCTTGATATGCAGGCCAGGCGGTGGACGCAGGGCGAACAGCGCATTATCACCGACCACATTACGATGCTGCGATCCGAGGTTGAACCAACCTAGGTCCGCACCCGGCTTTCCGCCCTCAGCCAGGCATCGATCCCGCCATCCAGGTGGGCCACATCGGTGTAGCCGGCCGCGACCAGGGCTTTGAGCGCCTGTCCCGAACGCACGCCTGACTTGCAGTGCACCACCAGCGGTACGCCGCGCGGAATCAGCTCCAGCGCGGTCCCGTCCTTGATGCCGGCCAGCGGAACCAACACGGCTCCTTCGATGCGCGCAATCTCGAACTCGACCGGCTCGCGCACATCGAGCAGCACGAAGTCCTCCTCCCCCGCTTCCCGTCTGCCCAGCCGTTCGGCCAGGCCGTCAACGGAGACCAGGGCATCGTCCGCGACAGCTTCTTCTTCACTTGCGCCGAGCCCGCAGAACATCTCGTAGTCGACCAGTTCGGTGATCGGCTCCGCCTCCGGGTCCTTGGCGATGCCCAGCTCGCGCCAGCGCGAAGAAAGCGCGTCAAAAACCAGAAGCCTGCCCAGCAATGTTTCACCGACCCCGGTGATCAGCTTGACGGCCTCGGTGACCATCATCGCCCCGATCGAGGCGCATAGCATCCCGAAGACCCCGCCCTCGGCGCAAGACGGAACCGTGCCCGCGGCCGGCGGCTCCGGGTAAAGGTCGCGGTAGTTCGGCCCGTGCTTGGCCCAAAAGACGCTCACCTGTCCGTCGAAGCGCAGGATCGAACCCCACACATAGGGTTTGCCCATCAGCGCCGCGGCGTCGTTGACAAGGTAGCGCGTGGCGAAGTTGTCCGCACCGTCCAGGATCATGTCATAGCCGGCGAAGATCTCCAGGGCGTTGGTGGAATCCAGGCGCACCGGATGCAGAACCACCTCCACACCCGGGTTGAGCTCGGCAATCGAGTCGCGGGCCGAGTCCAGCTTGGTGCGGCCGATATCGGCCACCCCGTGGATCACCTGCCGCTGGAGGTTGCTCAGTTCCACCGTGTCGTCGTCGATGATGCCCAGCGTTCCCACGCCGGCGGCCGCCAGATACAGCAATGCGGGCGATCCCAAGCCGCCGGCACCGATGACCAGCACCTTGGAGTTGCGCAACCGGCGCTGTCCCTCCAGCCCGATCTGGGGCATGAGGGCGTGGCGGGAGTAGCGTTCAAGCTCCTCGCTGGAAAGCGCCGGTCCCGGTTCCACCAACGGCGGCAACGGAAGAATGCTGTTTTTGACAAGAGCTTGTGTCAATGGGACCTACCTTGCTCGACATTGTTAACGATGTGAAATGATTTTTCATTTGGGCACGGAAAAGTATCGACCATCGTTGCCAATGACCAATTTGGCGAGCATCAATGGATATCCAGCTTGGCCCGAAACGGCTATGCAGCCATCATTCGACCTCGCGGCCCTCTTCCGTGCAGATGCAGAAGCGGTTTCCCTGGGCATCGGTGGCCACCACGAACCTGGGTGCCGCCCCGGTCTCGAGGCTCGCCCCGGTGGCTTCCAGTCCGTCGAGGATCGACGCGCTTTCGCTGAAGGGCACGGTGATGTCCAGGTGCAAGCGGTTGGCGTTGGGCGTGGTGGTTTTCTGGAACCAGAGGCCCGGCCCGCGCCCGAAGGGATCGGTGATGCTGCCGTCTTCCTGCCGCTTGTAGCCCAGGGCCAGGCGCCAGGACTCCGAAATGGCATCCACGTCGTCGGTGTCGATGGCGATTTCCACGGTGTGCAGGAGCTCGGGCTTCGCGTCGGCCCCCGCGCTGGTCGCCTCGGCGGAAATCGACCGGGCCAGCGCAGCGTCGCGTGCGGTCACCTTGCTGCCGGCGTCGTGCGAGGTCAGCGTGATGAACAACGTGTTGTAGCGCCAGTCGATGTCCGGGTGGTGGTTGGCTTCCTGCGCCAGGGCCCCGATGGTGGCGAACAATGCCAGCGCCGAGGCCGAGGACTCGCACTTCAGCGCGGTGCGCAGCGCGCCTTGGCCGTAGCGCCACTGCGGCAGCGCGGTGAGGTTGGCATGGACTTGTTCCGTGGTCAGAACGTCTTTTGCGGGCATGATGTGCTCCTTCGAGTTCCGGTTCTTACAGATCCGGGCGTCCCTCCATGGCGGAGGATGCCAAGGCGTGGGTGCGCCTCGGGATGCGCCCTGCTTGTGCCGCCAGTCTTCCACCAATGACCGCATGTCTAAAGGCCTGTGCCATGGCTACCGGGTCCTGGGCGCGGGTCACCGCCGAGGCAAGCAGCACCGCGTCGCACCCCAGCTCCATGGCCAGTGCGGCATCGGAGGCCGTGCCGATCCCGGCGTCCAGGATGACCGGCACCGAGGCCCGCGAGACGATCAATTCGATGTTGTGCGGGTTCAGGATCCCCAGCCCGGTGCCGATCGGGGCTCCCAGCGGCATCACGGCCGCGGCCCCGAGCTGCTCGAGGCGCAGCGCGAGCACCGGGTCGTCGTTGGTGTAGGCGAAGACCTTGAAGCCGCGTGCCACAAGGGCCTCGGTGGCCTCGACGAGTTCCACTGCGTCGGGCAGCAGCGTGTGCTCGTCGGCGATCACCTCGAGCTTGACCCAGTCGGTTTCCAGGGCTTCGCGCCCCAGCTCGGCGGTCATCAGCGCCTCGCGGGCGGTGAAGCAGCCGGCGGTGTTGGGCAGCACGCGGATGTTGTTTTCAATCAGCAGGTCAAAGAGGTTGGTTCCTCCGGTGGAGCCGGCGGCCGGTGCGCTGTAGCGGCGCATGGCGACGGTGGTCAGCTCGGTGCCGGAGGCCACGAGTGCGGCACCCAGCCCGTCCAGGCTCGGTGCCCCTCCGGTGCCCATGATGAGCCGGGAGCCCAGGGGGATGCCGTCGATGACCAGCGGGTCGGTTTGCGTGAGTGTTTGGGTCATGGTGCTTCGATTCCTTCTCAAACGTCGGGGTCAAATACGGGGGTGTTTCAGCCGCCCTGGACGGCGGTGACGATCTCGATGTCGTCATTGAGTTCGAGTGCCGTGGCCGACCACTGGCTGCGCGGGACGATCCCGGAGTTGCGGGCGACCGCAACGCCGAGCCGGCCGCCGTCAGCGGGCTTGCCGGTGGGAAGCAGCTCGCGGCCGGTGACCGTCGCGACCAGCTGGGACAGCGTGGTGCCGGCGGCCAGCGGGTGGGTGGCGCCGTTGAGTTGGATGGTGCTCATGGAATCTCCTGGGGTTGCAGTGCGGGCGAGAAGCGGTCGGGGCGGAAGCGGTCCCAGGCGGGATCGCGCACCCCTG
The DNA here is from genome assembly GCA_024207135.1 of Arthrobacter sp. C2. Classification (GTDB taxonomy): domain Bacteria; phylum Actinomycetota; class Actinomycetes; order Actinomycetales; family Micrococcaceae; genus Paeniglutamicibacter. Next base: position 3,051,282 of record CP042428.1, read on the forward strand.
CCAGCAATTGGGTGGTGATGAGGGCGGCTATGGGGGTCAGCAGCACGCCGTGCCGGAAGAACCCGGTGGCGATGACCAGCCCGGGCACCTCTGTTCCGTCGCTTGCCGCGACGCGGCCCAACAGCGGCGCGTTGTCCGGGGTTCCGGGGCGGGCGCGGGCGGTGGTTTCGATGAGTTCGAGTTCCGCGACAGCGGGCAGCAGCACCTGGGCGTCGCGCAGCAGCTGGTGCACCGATCCGGCATTGACGCCGGCCGAGCCGTCCTCGCGGGAGCTGGCGCCGATGACCACGGTGCCGTCGTTGCGCGGAACCACATAGACCGGCAACCCGCGGACCATCCCGCGCAGCGTGGCGGTGCACAGCGGTTGCAGGTGCGCGGGGACGCGCAGCCGCAGGATGTCCCCGTGCACCGGGCGCAGCTGCAGAACCAGCCCCTCGGGCAGGCCGCCGAGGCCCGCGGCACCCATTCCGTTGGCGACGACGACCTCACGGGCGCGGACAACCCGCCCGTCATCCAGCAGCACCCCGCAGGTCCGGGACCGGGTGTCGAACGGGTCCTCGTGCAGCAGGGCGGTGGCCCGGGCACGCACCACGGTGTGGTCCTGGCCCTCCGCCCCGGCGGCGACCAGCCGGGCCTCGATGGCGGCGGCCACGGCCCGGGGGTCGACCTGGTGGTCATGGGCGATCAGGTGGGCGGCGCCAAGGTTCGGGGAGAGCAGCGGTTCGCGTTTCCGGGCCTCGCGGATGGTCAGCGGCGCCACGTCGAGCCCCTGGCGAGTTTGGGCCTCGCGCAGGTCGGCAAGCGCCGTGCGGTCCGCGGCATCCGCGCCCAGGGCCAGCGTGGGCGTGGAGCGGAACCCGGTCTCCGGGTACCCGTCTTCGGCCAGTGCCTGGATGAAGCCGGGCCAGAGCGCCGCGGAGGCCAGGGTCAGCGGGAGCAGGTTTTCTTCCTGGTAGTGCAGCTCGCTGACCGGCGCCAGCATGCCCGCCGCGGCGAAGGTCGCCCCGGTTCCGGGGGCCGGGTCGATGAGCGTGACACTATGCCCGGCACGCTGGGCTTGAAGGGCGATGCCCAGGCCGATGATTCCACCGCCGATGACGGCCACGTCGGTGGACAAGTCGTGTGCATTTAGGGGGTCGGGCACGGTGCACGACATCGAGGTCTCCTTCCCTACGCCGGTATGAGCCGGATCAGGTTCCACGCCCCCGGAGTTCGGGCGGCGTCTGTCGGTCGGCGCAATCGGCGCCCTCTCAGCCAGCTTTCCTGGCTCCCGCGGTACAGAAGCTAGTGTAGGGGATATGAGCCACATCACCGCCACAGATGACACCGCAGCCGTCTTGACCGCTCCGGGCATCGCCTCCGCCCGCCTGTATTTGTGCACCGATGCGCGCACGGAACGCGGGGATTTCGCCGATTTCCTGCGCGCAGCCTATGCCGGCGGGGTGGACGTCATCCAGCTGCGCGACAAGGCCCTGGACGCCGCGCAAGAGCTGGAATTGCTCGGCGTGCTGCGCGAGGTGGCCGAGCAGTCCGGCAAGCTGTGGTCGGTGAACGACCGCGCGGACTTGGCTCTGCTCTCCGGTGCACCGGTGTTCCACGTGGGGCAGAAGGACCTGCCGCTGCGCGCCGCCAGGTCCCTGGTGGGCCCTTCGGCCATCGTTGGGCTCTCGAGCCACGATGCCGCGCAGATCACCGCGGCGGCCGCCGATGCGAACACCGACTACTTCTGCGTCGGCCCGTTGTGGGCCACCCCGACCAAGCCCGGGCGCGCCGCGGTCGGCCTGGAAATGGTCGAGCACGCCGCGTCCCTGGGCACGGCCAAGCCGTGGTTCGCCATCGGCGGGATCGACCTCCCCAACGTGGAGCAGGTCGTTGCCGCCGGTGCCTCGCGCATCGTGGTGGTGCGCGCGATCACCGATGCCGACGATCCGACCGAGGCGGCCCGGGCATTGCTTTCCAGGTTGCCGGAACTCGGCTGAGCGGCTGCAGGCAGGATTCGGTACGGTGCAGCAGTTTTCAAGAAGCCCAAGCCGGCACCGGGGCGATAGTGTAGGCACGGGAGTTCCGCCGACGCGGAATCGGCACTAAGGGGAAAAGCGATGACCAGCGAGATGACCGCCAACAAGCCAGCAGCGGTGCACGCCGCGGACAGCCACGAGGTGATCCGCGTGCGCGGGGCACGGGTGAACAACCTCAAGGACATCAGCGTCGAGATCCCCAAGCGCCGCCTCACGGTGTTCACCGGGGTCTCCGGCTCCGGGAAGTCCTCGCTGGTCTTCGGCACCATCGCCGCCGAGTCCCAGCGCATGATCAACGAGACCTACTCCGCGTTCGTGCAGGGCTTCATGCCCACCCTGGCCCGCCCCGAGGTCGACACCCTCGAGGGGCTGACCACCGCGATCCTGGTGGACCAGGAACGCCTGGGCGCCAACCCGCGCTCCACGGTCGGCACCGTCACCGACGCCAACGCGATGCTGCGCATCGTCTTTTCCCGACTGGCGCAACCGCACATCGGTTCCCCGCAGGCCTACTCCTTCAACGTCCCCTCGGTCTCCGGGGCCGGCGCGGTCACCGTCGAAAAGGGCGGGAAGAAGATCAAGGAACGGCGTTCCTTCTCCATCACCGGCGGCATGTGCCCCGAGTGCGAGGGCCGCGGCCAGGTCAACGGCTTCAACCTCGCCGCACTCTTCGACGAGACCAAGTCTCTGGCCGAGGGCGCCCTGACCGTCCCGGGATACTCCATGGACGGCTGGTACGGGCGCATCTTCTCCGGTTCCGGGTTCTTCGACATGGACAAGAAGCTGGCCAAGTACACCAAGGACGAGCTGCACGACCTGCTGTACAAGGAGCCGACCAAGATCAAGGTCGAGGGCATCAACCTCACCTACGAGGGCGTGATCCCGAAACTGCAGAAGTCGCACTTGGCCAAGGACCTCGAGGCCATGCAGCCGCACATCCGCGCCTTCGTGGAACGCGCCGTGACCTTCACCGCCTGCCCCGCCTGCGGCGGCACGCGCCTGGCCGAGCACGCCCGCAACTCGAAGATCGAGGGCAAGTCCATCGCGGACGCCTGCGCCATGCAGATCAGCGACCTGGCCGGGTGGGTGCGCGGGCTCAACGAACCCTCGGTGGCCCCGCTGCTGGAGGCGCTCGGCGACACCCTGGATTCCTTCGTGGACATCGGGCTGGGCTACCTCTCCCTGGAACGTCCCTCGGGCACGCTCTCGGGCGGCGAGGCGCAGCGCACCAAGATGATCCGCCACCTGGGCTCCTCGCTGACCGATGTCACCTACGTCTTTGACGAGCCGACCATCGGGCTGCACCCGCACGACATCGACAAGATGAACGAGCTGCTTCTGGCCCTGCGCGACAAGGGCAACACGGTGCTGGTCGTCGAGCACAAGCCCGAGGCCATCGCCATCGCCGACCACGTGGTGGACCTGGGCCCGAAGGCCGGGTCCGCCGGCGGACAGCTGATGTACGAGGGCACCGTGGCCGGCCTGCGCGATTCGGACACCATCACCGGGCGCCACCTCGATGACCGCGCGACGCTGAAGGAAACGGTCCGCACCTGGTCCGAAGCGCTCGAGGTCCGCGGGGCCAACACCAACAACCTCAAGAACGTGGACGTGGATATCCCGCTGGGCGTGCTCACGGTGCTGACCGGGGTCGCCGGGTCGGGCAAAAGCTCGCTGATCCGCGGCTCGGTGTCCGGCCGCGAGGGAGTCATCACGGTGGACCAGGGCGCGATCAAGGGCTCGCGGCGGTCCAACCCGGCCACCTACACCGGGTTGCTGGAGCCGATCCGCAAGGCCTTCGCGAAGGCCAACGGCGTGAAGCCGGCGCTGTTCAGCGCGAACTCCGAGGGCGCCTGCCCCACCTGCAACGGCGCCGGGGTCATCTACACCGACCTGGGCATGATGGCCGGGGTCTCGAGCACCTGCGAGGAGTGCGAGGGCAAGCGCTTCGATTCGATGGTGCTGGAGTACCACCTGGGCGGCAAGGACATCTCCGAGGTGCTGGCGATGTCGGCGTCACAGGCGCAGGAGTTCTTCGCGCAAGGAGAGGCAAAGCTACCGGCCGCGCACAAGATCATCACCCGGCTGGTCGAGGTGGGCCTGGGCTACCTGAGCCTGGGGCAGCCACTTACCACGCTCTCCGGCGGCGAGCGCCAGCGCCTGAAGCTGGCCACGCACATGGGCGAGAAGGGCGGGACCTACGTCCTGGACGAGCCGACCACGGGCCTGCACCTGGCCGACGTCCAGCAGCTGCTGGGCCTGCTGGACCGCTTGGTCGAAGCGGGCAAGTCGGTCATCGTGATCGAGCACCACCAGGCGGTCATGGCCCACGCGGACTGGATCATCGACCTGGGCCCGGGGGCCGGCCACGACGGCGGCAGCATCGTCTTTGAGGGAACCCCGGCGGATTTGGTGGCGGATCGCTCCACGCTGACCGGAAAGCACCTGGCCGCCTACATCGGCGCGTAGCCCGGTGCTGGCGGCCGGCTACTTGGCCGGCGTGCACTCGACCCTTGCACCCTGTGCCGCAGGGGTCAATACGGCGTCGATGTGCGCCGCGGGGCCCTCAAGCCTGGACGCGCTGGGCGTGATGCTCACGGCAAACACATCCCGGGCCGAAAGCGAGGTGCGTGGCAGGCGCAGCGTGGCGGTGGTTGCCGAGGTGGTCTCGACCACGGCCACCGCGTTGCGGACCGCTTTCACCGAATACCCGGAGGCATCCACCGCGGCCCAGGTAAGGGTCAGGTCCGAATGGGAGCTGCCGTCCGTGCGGGAGCAGGACACCGTCGCGGCAACGACACCCTGCGGTGCCCAGGCGCCGGCCGTGACGTCGGTGGAGACGGTGCCCCCCAGCGACCACAACGCCTGGGCACCGGTGGCACCAAGCCCCAGGACCACCGCCGCCGCAAAGGCGATGGCCGCCGGGCGCAGGCCCGGCACGCGCCCGGCCCTCATGCCGGAACCTTGTCTGGGCCGCGGGATGCGGCGTTGTTTGTTGCCGCGCGCCGGCGGGCACGCAGACCGAGGATCATGGTGAGCACCCCGTACCCGATGAGTCCCGCCGCGGCAATCCGGCCGGCCGCGCCGCGGTCCTGGGTGCCCAGCCAATTGGCCGCGAACCCGGCATAGGGGACGGCATAGGACAGCTTTCCGCGGACCTGCACCTCGGTGACGGGCAACTCGTCGGCGACGTCGTTGTTGTCTCCCTTGGTCACCAGCGTCCGGTGGCCGTCCTGGTCGGCGGCGATGGCCTCGATGCGGTGGGTGATGACATCCGGGCGCCCGGATTCCACCTGGTAGGTCACCACGTCGCCCACCTTCAGGGATTCATGGGGTGCGGGCTTGACGACCAGCAGGGTCCCGGGACCGTAGTTCGGCTTCATGGAGCTGGTCAGCACGGAGTAGGTCTGGGATCCGGTCAGCAGCGGAACCACGACGAGCACCAGCGCGGCCAGGGCCGCGGCCACCAGCAGCACGAAGCTGGCCGCGGTTCCCGCCCGGCGCAGGGGCGTGGAAGCGGAAGAAGATCGGGGTGACGAAGGATGCCGGGTCATGGCGGGGAACCTCATTGAATTCGTGGCCGGGTGGATCAGGGGTCTTGGGTGGAACCCAGGACAAAGGTGATTTTCGCGCCCGCTCCCCCGAGCGTTGCGGGCGCGTTGCCGGCCAGCGTGGTGCGCAGGCACAGCACGGCACTTTTGCCCTGGGCCAGCTTCAGCTGGCTTGGTGCGGCGGCCACCGAGCAATCGGTGCCCTGGGCGCGGTAGATCTCGGTGCCGAGGTAGGCCGCCAGGGCCCCGGAAGCCCTGGGGCTCCCGACCTCCACCGTGGCCGCCAGCAACCCGCTGCCCGCGTCTGACGTGTTGGTCAGCGTCAGGGCCGTGGTGCGGGAAGTTCCGGGCAGCAGGCCGGTGGCTCCGGGGAGCGACACTTCCTGCCCGGAGACGGACAGCTGTTGCGCCGCGGCGTCCGCCGCCTTGATGGACAGGGAGAACCGGGCGGTGGTGACGGTCTGGGCTTTCGAAGCGGTCGCCGCATTCCAGGCGGCCAGCGTGCCCTGCACTGCGCCAAGGCCCAGGATGGCGGCGATGGCCAGAAGCGCCCCGGCTTTCAGTACGGTTCTTGTCCCCATTGCGGTGCCCCGTCGTTCCGGATCTGCCTCGTTGCCTAGGGAGTGGGGCTCGTCGGGGCCTTCTGCTCCAGCTTGAAGCCGATCTTGCCCAGGTCGTTGGTGGCCTCGGCGCCCGTGGTGCCGGTGGTCGATGCCGGGAACGTCACGAGCACCGAGGCGGTGTAGACGCCGCTGGATGCCGGGAGCAGTTCAGCGGGAACGGTGGCACCGTGTCCATCGGTGAGGACCGGGTTCGCCACGCTCAGGTAGGAGGCCGTGGAACCGAGCTTGTCGGAAACGGTGAGGGAGGCACGCATTTGGTCACCCGTGAGCTTCACGGTGACGGGCTGGGAGAAGCGCAGCTCGTCTCCCGGGACCACCTTGTAGGTGGCAGGGTCGATTGCCTGGCCGGAAGCGTTGCTCCAAGTCCCCTGGCCCGCTGTCAGCTGCAGGTCGCCGGTGACGATCTTCCCGGCGTTGGCTTCAACCGTGGTGTTCCAGACGGCGAGTGTTCCGCCTCCGCCAAGCAGCAGGGCCACGCCGAGGCCGGTTGCGAGTGCGCCTTTGGTCATCTTGTTCATGGTGCAATCCTCGAAGAGTCCTGCGCCGGCCCCAGCGGCCGGTGCAGGATCAACTCTCCGGGTTGAACTGCAAGGAAGGGAGCATCTTTTTTGCAAACTTGCGCCAAGCTTTCCGCAGGCGGCTCAAGGGCCTTCGGGCCACTCTTGAGGTTTTGCCGCCGGTGCAGCGCAGGCTCAACAAAGCATGCACAAAGTTGCGTTTCCCCTGCGTCGAGCTGTGGGTTGCGCGAAATCCGCGGATCAGCGGTTGGCGGTTGCGATGACCTCGTCGGGTGCCTGGGTTCCGGCAGCTTCGTGCGCGGCAAGTACCTTCCGGGCGCGCTCGCGCTTCAGCTTTTCCTTCGGGTCGCGGTGCGGGGGAAGCTCGGCAGGGCCGAAGAAGAAGAACCCCACGAACTGCAGGCGCCACAGGGCGCGGTAGACGAGGCTCAGCCCGGTGGTGTCCTTGACGATGGGCAGTCTCTTGTCGCTCATGGTGTTCGGTCTCTTTCTGTGGGGATCCGCGCTGCTGCTGCGTGGCGGATTCTCCGCGGACGCGCGGCTGTCACCTTCAATTGTATTCGAACGATTGGTGCACCAACTAATTGGCCAGGCGCTCCTCCCGACCGAACGAGCGACCTAGTGCTGGGACCTCGTGGCGGCAGCAATGAGCTTCTTCATGGTTCCGTGCAGCGCATTGAGCTCCTCGGCGTCAACGTCCAGGCGCCGCATCATTTCCTTGGGGATCTCGAGGGCCACCTCGCGCGCGGCCCTGCCCTTCTCGGTCAGGACGACCTGCAGGATCCGCTCGTCGGTGGCGCTCCGGCTGCGTTGCACATAGCCCAGCGCCTCGATCCGCTTGACCAGCGGCGAGAGCGTTCCCGGGTCCAGGTGAAGCAGCGCGCTCAGTTCCTTGATCGACAGCGGCTCGTGTTCCCACAGGGTCAGCATGACCAGGTACTGCGGGTGGGTCAGGCCCAACGGTTCAAGGACCGGCCGGTAGGCCGCAATCACGCTGCGCGAGGCCAGCGACAGGGCGAAACAGACCTGGTTCTCCAAGGCCAGCGGGTCTGCCAGCACTTTGTCGCTCACGTTGTTCCTTGCTGTCGACGATACTTGGGCCCTTCCATCATAGATACAGTGCGGGATCCCGGTCCCCAGCGGCCCAGTCCCCGGCGGAAAGCGCGAAACGTCGGTACACGCCGGGAACGCCCAGGTAGTCCTCCGTGCACCCCGTGCCGGTGGACCTGAAGCCGAGTCCGCGCAATATGCGCAGCGAACCAGCATTCGCTTCCAGTGCCTCGGCCCAGATTTCATCCAGGCCCAACCGGACAAAACCGTGCTCCAGGGCCGCGGCGGCGGCCCTGCGCCCCAGTCCCCTGCACCACAGCCGGCGTTCACCGATCAAGAACCCCAGTTCGCGACGCCGCGGCTCGATGCCGTGCAGGTCCACGTAGCCGACCAGGCCTCCGGAAAACTCGACTCCGAGCCGCACCAGGTCGGCCGGGGGATCGAGCACGATGCCGCGCTGGAATTCCAGGTGGGCCCGCGGCTCCAGGTCCGTCGACCATCCCGCGGCGCGGCAAAACTCCGGGTCCGCTGCCCATTGCGCCATGGTGGCGGCATCGGAAAGCACCAAGCCACGCAGCGATATTCGGTCCTCGCATCCACCCATGGAGCCACTCTACGTCCATGCCCCAACAGCCCCGCACCCATTGGTCTTGCAGTTGTCGCCTGCCGTTAACCTGAATGCGGCCAACTGGTTGATTCGCGCCGATAGCGTCTTTGGTTGTGAGCACGAACAGTGAAGCAAAAACCCTGGTCATCATCCCGGCACGTGGAGGATCGAAAGGGATCAAGCTAAAAAACCTGCGCAGGATCGGCGGCCAAACCTTGTTGGCACGGGCCATTGAATCCGCGTTTGCCACGCCGTCAGTTCTCGACGTCGTGGTCAGCACGGACCACCCGGAGATCAAGGCCGAGGCCCTGGCCCACGGTGCGACAGTCATCGACCGCCCGGCAGATATCGCCGGTGATACCGCAAGCAGCGAATCGGTGTTGTTGCACGCCCTGGGCACCCTGGACGTACTCCCCCAAATCACCGTCTTCATCCAATGCACCTCGCCGGTCATCGACCCGGCGGACCTGCAGGGGGCCATCACCACGGTCGCCAGCGGAGCGGCGGACGTGAGCTTCGCGGTGGTCCCGGACCACGGGTTCCACTGGAGCTGCGACGAGACCGGTGTTGCCCATGCCAGCGGCCACGACGCCGCCCGGCGTCCGCGCCGGCAGGACCGCGAGCCGCGCTTCCGCGAAACCGGGGCGTTCTACGTCATGGACACCGCCGGGTTCCTGGAGGCGGAGCATCGCTTCTTCGGGTCCCTGGCCCTGGCCCGGGTTCCCGAGGAGCACGGCATCGACATCGACACCGAGGCGGACCTGGAGTTGGCCCGCTGGCGGCTGTCAGGCAACACGCCCGCCGCAGGGATCGACGTGGACGCACTGGTCACCGACTTCGACGGCGTCCACACCGAAGACACCGCCTACCTCAGCCAGGACGGCACCGAAGCGGTGCGCGTCTCCCGTTCCGACGGCATGGGCATCTCCCTGCTGAAGAAGGCCGGAATCCACCTGCTGATCCTTTCCACCGAAACCAACCCCGTGGTCACCGCCCGGGCCGCCAAGCTTGGCGTGGACGTCGCCCAATCCGTGACGGACAAGGCCACCGTGCTGAACCAATGGATCGCCGAGCGCGGCCTGGACCCGGCACGCGTCGCCTACCTGGGCAACGACGTGAACGACCTGGACGCCATGAGCCAGGTCGGCTGGCCGCTGACCGTGGCCGACGCCCGCGATTCGGTCCACGCCGCGGCCCGGCACCGGCTTTCCACCAACGGCGGCCACGGCGCGGTCCGCGAGGCGGCCGACCTCATCCTGGCCGGCATCACCACCCCAAGCACCGTGGCGGCCTCCGCCCCGGCATCCGGGCCCCTGGAACCATCCCTGGCCCACTAGGCCCCACAGTTTTCCACCAATCCTCACCGAGACCTTCACCCATTCAATCCCCGAACGGTCCGGCAAACGATGAAAGGCAAGTCCCCCATGACTATCACCACCACCGAAACCGCACCCGTCGCCATCGGCGAGCAGATCCTGGGAACCGGCCAGCAGGTCTACGTCATTGGCGAGATCGGCATCAACCACAACGGCGACATGGAGATCGCCAAGCAGCTCATCGACGTCTCCGCCAAGGCCGGCGCCAACGCCGTGAAGTTCCAGAAGCGCACCCCGGACATCTCCACGCCGATGGACATGCGCGACAAGATCCGCTCCACCCCGTGGGGCGACATGACCTACCTGGACTACCGCTACCGCGTCGAGTTCGATGCCGCCCAGTACAAGGAACTGATCCGCTACGCCGCCGCACAGGGCCTGCACGCCTTCGCCTCCCCGTGGGACGTGCCCTCGGTCGAATTCATGGAAGAGCAGGGCGCCGTGACCCACAAGGTCGCCTCCGCCTCGGTCACCGACCTCGAGCTGCTCAAGGCCCTGGCCGAGACCGGCAAGCCGATCATCCTCTCCACCGGCATGTCCACGATCGAGCAGATCGACAAGGCCGTGGAAACCCTCGGCACCGACAAGCTGGTCATGATGCACGCAACCTCCACCTACCCGCTGCCTCCCGAAGAGGCCAACCTGCGCATGATCACCACGCTGCAGGAGCGCTACCAGGTGCCGGTCGGCTACTCGGGCCACGAGCGCGGCCTGCAGATCTCGCTGGCTGCCGTCGCCCTGGGCGCCGTCACCGTCGAGCGCCACATCACCCTTGACCGCACCATGTGGGGCTCCGACCAGGCCTCCTCGCTGGAGCCGAAGGGCTTCGAGGCACTGATCCGCGACATCCGCATCCTCGAGCAGGCCATGGGCGACGGCGTCAAGAAGGTCTTCCCGGGCGAGCTGGCACCGCTGTCCCGCCTGCGCCGCGTCGACGCCTGATCCTCAGCCTTTCCGCATAGCATCAGGACCGTTGGGGTGTCCGCCTTCCGGCGGGCACCCCAACGGCATTGGGCGGCCAAGCGCCGCCGACCGGCTTTCCCAGACTTAAGGACCATCCCGAGATCCCCATGCCTTCCACCACCGAGATTCCCCCCGCCGTGTCCCGCATCCCCGGGCGCATCAGCGTCATCATCCCCGCGATGAACCAGCAGGATTTCATTGGCGACACCCTGGCGTCCCTGGCCCGTCAACAACTGAAGGGACGGGACCTGGAAGTCCTGGTGGTCGATGACGCCTCCACCGATGCCACCGCGGCGATCGCCGCGGAGTTCGGCGCACGTGTCCCGGGCCTGAAGATCATCACCCACGCGGCCAACCGCGGGGTGTCCGCCGCCCGCAACACCGGGCTGGAAAACGCCAGCGGCGAATTCGTGGTGTTCCTGGATCCCGACGACTGGTTTGCCCCCAGACACCTGGCGCAGCTGGCCGAAGGGCTTGAGGAACTGGACGTGGACTACGTGCGCTGCGACCACGTGCGGGTGACCGGCGGGAACCGGACCCTGTACCGGGCGCCGCAGGCGAACCGAAACGTCGTGTTGGACCCGGCCGAGGACATCTCGCCCATCCACACCGCGACCATGATCGACTACCCGCTGGTCTGGGCGGGCATGTACCGCGCCGAGGTGCTGAGCTCCGCCGCGCCGCGCTTCAACGAGGAGCTGCGCACCTGTGAGGACCGGCCCTGGCTCTGGGAGCTTGCCCTGAAGGCGAAAAGCTACGCGGTGCTCAACGCCCACGGGATCTTCTACCGGCGCGGGCTGCCCGGCTCGCTCACCCAGGTCTTCGACGACCGCCAGCTGGACTTCCTTGACGCCTTCGCCGGGATCCTGGACATGGTGCTGGGCGACCCGGCGCACGAGGCCCACGGGCCCAAGGCGTTGCGCCAGTTCCTCGCCATTTCCTGCCACCACCTGGGCCGCTCTGCCCAGTTCCCTCCCGCCCTGCGCCAGTCCCTGCGCGAGGGCATTGCGCAGCGGCTCGCAGCCATACCCGCGCCGCTGCTGGATGACGGGTTGGCCCAAATCGACGCCAAGCGCCGCAAGACATTGACCGGCCTGCTGGCCTCCGCCGCGGCCAAGGGGAAAAGCAAATGATCCAACTTGTCCAGGCTTCCGCCTACTTCCAGGTCGTCTCGCTGGCAGCGATGGTCGATGCGGGCCTGCTCCCGGACGCCGACCGCCGCGTCCTGGTGCTGGCCAACGGCAGCCAGATGCCCGAAATCACCACCCCGCTGCGGGAGAACCCGGGGTTCGATGCCCTGGCCGCGCGCTTCGACGACGTGGTGGACCTCGGCGAGCTGCTGTGGCCGCGCCGCCCCGGGCAATTCAACCCCCGGAACGAGGAGCTTCCGCTCTTCGAGAAGCTGTTGCGCCACCGCTGGGACCTCGGCGAGGAGCAGGTTTCCCTGGTGCTCGAATCCATCCAGGTGAACCCGGCCCAGGCAATGGCCCGGATCTTCTTCGACGCCCCGATCTCGGTGCACTCGGACGGACTGATGTCCTACGGCCCCACCCGCAACAAGCAGTCGATGCAGATGCTCCAGCGCCTGCGCGAGACCATCCACATCGACCTGGTCCCGGGCCTGGAGCCCATGCTGCTGCTCGAGGCCCCGGTGCAACGCAAGGTCCTGGGCCTCGAGTCGCTGGCCGCCGTCTTTGCCGAACTGGCAGCGGGCCTGGATCCCGCCGAGCTGGATCTGCCCCCCGGCGCCGCCCTGGTGGTGGGCCAGTACCTGGGTTCGCTGGGCATCCTCGACGCGGCCGCGGAACTCGAGCTGCACCACGGCATGCTGCTGGCCGCCCGCGAGGCCGGGGCGTCGGAAGTGGTTTTCAAGCCGCACCCGAGCTCGGGGCCCACGGCCGCGCTGCAGCTGCGGGCCCGCGCCGAATCCCTGGGCCTGAGGTTCCGGATCCTTCAGACCGACCTGCTGGCCGAAACCGTCATCACGCTCATGAAGCCGCTGGTGGTCATCTCCTGCTTCTCCACGGCACTGATGAGCGCCAAGTACATGCTCGGCACCCCCGTCATCGCCGTGGGCACCGGGGAGCTGCTGCAGGAACTGAGCCCCTACCAGAATTCCAACCGCATCCCCGTCTCGATCGTCGATGCCCTGCTCGTCCAGAAGCTCCGAACGCCCGCCGAAGCGGGGCCGAACGACGAGCTCACGCCCCTGTTGCGCGCGGTCGCCTACTGCATGCAATACGAGAACCTGCCCGGGCTGCGCGAGGAGGCTGCGGCGTTCCTGGAGGCGAACTATTCGCGTTTCGGCGCCCACTTCAAGCGCCGCCGGCTGGCCGCACTGGATCTTCCCCCGCACTGGGCGCACCCGCGGCGGCGCCGCCACTGGGGCCGCCGGCTGCAGCGCCGCGCGCTGCGCGTCGGGACCCGCTCGCTGCAGCGCCTGGCACGCACGCTGCAGGAGGGAGCCTCCCGTGCCTCACGTTGAGTACCGGGCGGATTCCGCCGTGGCCCGGCCCCGCTTCGGCCACGCCGAGGTCTGGGTCGAATCCCCGCTGCAGCTGCTCTCCGCCATCGAGGCGCACGGGGCCGGGCTGCTGGGCACTTCCAGCCGCATCCACCCGCGCGGGGGCACCACGACGCTGGATGCCACGCTGTCCACGCTGATCGCCCAAGCCCCGGCGGGCGTGGAGTTCGCGCCCTCCACGCAGGTGCCCCCGGCCCCGGGATCGGCCGGCGCGCGGCGCTGGGTGACCGGGGACGCGTACTCGGGCCGGGTCCAGCGCGCCCTGCTGGGCCACATCGCGGTGCAGGAAATCGTGGTCATCGACGACGGGCTGGCCACGCTCGGGCTGATCCGGGCGCTGGTGGCGAGCGAACCGACGGCGCTGGTGCGCCCGCGCTCCAATCCCAACCCTGCGCGCCGCGCGCTGGGGGTTGCCAGCTGGTACCGGCTGCGCGCCCTGGCGCGGGCCGGCCGGCTGCTGGTCTTCACCGCCCTGCCGGTGGATCCGGAGGTGGCGCGCAGGTTCCGCGACCTGGGCGGACACCTGGAATCGCACCGCTTCGAGTGGCTGAACACCCAGCCGGTGGCCGAGCGGATCGCCGAACCCACCGTGGTGGTCGGCTCCGCGATGGCCGCCGACGGGCTGATCCACCCGGACCCGTACTTCCGCTGGCTGCATTCGCTGACCTTGGACGGGCCGGTCGCCTATTTCCCCCATCGCCGCGAGTCCCCGGAATTCCTCGAGCTGCTGGCCGCGCACCAGAAGATCGCGGTGCGCGAGCACACCATCCCCATCGAGATGCGGCTGCGCGCCCTGCGCCGCGGCCAGGTGGTCCGTGCCCTGCCCTCCACCGCACTGCCCTCGTTGCGGCTGTTGCTGGGCGGATCGGGCGTGCGGATCATCGGCAAGCAGGTTCCCGGAGCCTGGTGGAAGCCCGCCGCCACGGAAGAACTTCGTTCCCACCTATCCTCGTCCCTGGAGCTGCTGCCCACATGAACACACCCGCTTCCAGGCCCAGCATCGTTGCGGTGGCCGACTCGGATTCCTACCTCAAGCTCGCCTGCACCACGCTGGATGCACTGGGGCCGGACTGGGACCGCCGCGTGGTGCTGGTGCGCACCCCCATCGCCCCCACGCCCGAGCAGGTCGCCGCGGCCACGGCGGGCACCTGCTTCCAGGACGTGCATATCCCGGTGCTGCCGCGCGCCGCCCTGGACTACCGCTCGCTGGATGCGCACATCATCTTTGCCGCGGCCACCGGACCGGTGGTCAGCGAGCTCTTCACCAAGCTCCTGCGCTCGAGGGCCACCACGGTGCGTCCCTCCGCACTGATCTCGGCGTTGCCCGGCGTCGCCTACCCGGCAACCACCAAGGGCTGGGCCTACCGGCGCAGCGGAGATGCGTTCATCGTGCATTCCCATGCCGAGGCCCGCGAATTCCTGCAGCTGGCCGAGGCGGAAACCGGACACCGCCCCGACGTGCTGGTCTCCAAGCTGCCGTTCCTGAAGACCGCGGGGTTCCCGCAGCCGGCGCCAATCCCCATCGACACCGTGGTGTTCGCGGCCCAGGCCAAGGTCCCGGTGCAGCGGGCCGAGCGCGAGGAGATCCTGTTGGCCCTGGAACAGGTGGCCAGGCTGAACCCGGCGGTGCGGGTCGTGGCCAAGCTCCGTGCCCGGGCCGGCGAACCCCAGACCCACCTCGAGGCCCACCCCTACGACAGCCTGTGGGAGGAGCTGGTCGCCGCGGGGAAGGTCGGGAACGGGCATGTGGAGTTCGTGACCGGTCCCATGGAGAACTCGCTGGCTCCCGGGTCGGCATTGCTGACGGTCTCTTCCACCGCGGCCCTGGAGGCGGTGGACCGCGGGCTGCCGGTGTTGGTGCTGACCGACTTCGGGCTCAATGATGCGATGCTCAACTCGGTTTTCCGTGGTTCGGGCCTGCTCGGAACCCTAGATGACGCGGCTTCGTTGCACTTTTCTTTCCCGAATCGTGCGTGGTTGCGCGAGAACTACTTCCACCGTCGCGGCCCGGAGTTCGCCTCGGCCCTGGCGCATTACGCGCAGCGCGCCGCGAACCAGACATTGACCACGTCAGATGCGCAATTGGCAATGGTGAAGGAGGTCGCTTTCCGGCAGCGGGTCCGCACCACCTTGCCGCGTCCGGCGCTGGCAGTGCTGTTGCGGATCCGGCGTTGGTGGCTGAGCGAACGGGGTTCCCGGACCTGATCGGGGGCCCGCCCGCACCCTCGCGGCACCCGTTGGGGAATAACCGGCACGGCTTCTCACTTAGCATTGAAAGTGTGCCGGGCGGCGGGTCTTCCCCTGCCTGGAAGTTTTTGATTTTGAGGAGACAAGTTGTCGGAAAATCCGATTCGGGTTGCAATCGTAGGCGTGGGCAACTGCGCCACGTCGTTGGTCCAGGGTGTCCAGTACTACCGTGACGCGGACCCGCAGGCCACCGTTCCCGGACTGATGCACGTCCAGTTCGGCAAGTACCACGTCAACGACGTGCAGTTCGTTGCGGCCTTCGATGTGGATGAGAAGAAGGTCGGACTGGATTTGGCCGACGCCATCCTTGCTTCCGAGAACAACACCATCAAGATCGCCGATGTTGCCACCACGGGCATCACCGTGCAGCGCGGCCACACCCTTGACGGCCTGGGCAAGTACTACCGCGAGACCATCACCGAATCCTCCGCCGATCCGGTGGACATGGTTGCGGCACTGAAGGACGCCAAGGTCGACGTGCTGGTTTGCTACCTGCCTGTCGGTTCCGACGCGGCGGCCAAGTTCTACGCCCAGGCATGCATCGACGCCGGCGTGGGCTTCGTCAACGCCCTGCCGGTGTTCATTGCCGGAACCAAGGATTGGGCCGACAAGTTCACCGCTGCGGGTGTCCCGATCGTGGGCGACGACATCAAGTCCCAGATCGGCGCCACCATCACCCACCGCGTGATGGCCAAGCTGTTCGAGGACCGCGGCGTGGTCCTGGACCGCACCTACCAGCTGAACGTCGGCGGCAACATGGACTTCAAGAACATGCTTGAGCGCGACCGCCTGGAATCCAAGAAGATCTCCAAGACCCAGGCCGTCACCTCCAACACCTCGGCCAAGCTGGAAGCGGACGACGTGCACATCGGCCCGTCCGACTACGTCGCCTGGCTCGATGACCGCAAGTGGGCGTTCGTGCGCCTTGAGGGCCGCAACTTCGGCGACGCCCCGGTGTCCCTGGAGTACAAGCTCGAGGTGTGGGATTCCCCGAACTCCGCCGGCGTCATCATCGATGCCGTGCGCGCCGCCAAGATCGCCCTTGACCGCGGCATCGGCGGACCGATCCTCTCGGCGTCGTCCTACTTCATGAAGTCCCCGCCGGAGCAGTTCAACGACGACATCGCCAAGGAAAAGGTCGAGGCCTTCATCCGCGGCGACATCGAACGCTAAGCACTTCGCGCCCCGCATCCCGGGGGCCACATGCCGAAGCCGCCACCTCTGTGGTGGCTTCGGCATTTAAGCTTGCTCTTGCGGGTTTCAGGGCACCTCGCCGTTGCTGCGCTGCAGGTGCCCTATGACAGGCCCACTGCGTTTCCGTTTTCGTCGACATCCATGTGCATGGCGGCCGGGATCTTGGGAAGGCCAGGCATGGTCATGATCGCCCCGGTGATCGCCACGATGAAACCGGCACCGGTCTTGGGGATGAGGTCCCGGACTTGCAGCGTGAACCCCTCGGGGGCCCCCAGGAGCGTGGGGTCGTCGGAGAACGAGTATTGGGTCTTGGCCATGCACACCGGAAGGTTGTCCCAACCGTTGGCATGGATTTGCTCAAGCATCCGCTTGGCCCCGGCCGAGTACTCGACACCGTCTCCTCCGTAGATCTCGCGGACCACGGTCAGGATCTTGTCTTCGACAGGCTGATCCAATTCGTAGAGCGGGGCGAAGTTGCTCGGTGCTTCAATGGCCCGCAGGACCGCGGCGGCCAATTCCTCGGCCCCGGCACCGCCTTGGCCCCAGACATCGGCCACGGCGCATTCGATGCCGTTTGCGGCGGCCCAGTCGGTGACAACCGCGAGTTCGCCGTCGGTGTCGGCGGTGAACTTGTTCAGGCCGATGACCGGTTGGATCCCGAATTTCTTGATGTTCGAGGCATGCCGGGCGAGGTTTGCCATGCCCAGGCGCACGGCCTCGGCGTTTTCCTCCTTGAGACCGTCCCTTGCCACTCCCCCGTGCATCTTCAGTGCCCGGATGGTGGCGACCAAGACGACGGCGTCGGGGTTGCAGCCCGCATAGCGGGCCTTGATGTCCATGAACTTCTCGGCACCGAGGTCCGCGCCGAAGCCGGCCTCGGTCACCACCACGTCGGCCAGCGAGCGGGCGGTGTTGGTGGCTATGGCCGAGTTGCAGCCGTGGGCGATGTTGGCGAACGGGCCTCCGTGGATGAAGGCGGGCGTGCCGGCCATGGTCTGGACAAGGTTGGGTTTGATCGCTTCCTTGAGCAGCATGGCCATGGCGCCGGCGGCGCCCAAGTCATCGACCGTGACCGGGGTCTTGCCGTAGGTGTACCCGATGGTCATGCGGCCGAGCCGGGCGCGCAGGTCCTCGAGGCCGTTGGCCAGACAGAAGACCGCCATGACCTCCGAGGCCACGGTGATCTCGAAACCCGTTTCCCGCGGGACGCCTTCGGTCGGGCCGCCAAGGCCGATGACGATGTTGCGCAACGCGCGGTCGTTCATGTCCAGGACGCGCTTGAACGTGATGCGGCGAGGATCAATGCCCAGTGCATTGCCTTGGTGCAGGTGGTTGTCGATCAGCGCCATCAACAGGTTGTTCGCGCTGGTGATCGCGTGGAAGTCCCCGGTGAAATGCATGTTGATTTCATCCATGGGCAGGACCTGCGAATATCCTCCGCCTGTGGCTCCGCCCTTCATACCGAAGATCGGTCCCAGGGACGGTTCGCGCAGGGCAATCATGGTCTTGGTCCCGGTGGCGGCCAGTGCATCCCCCAGGCCCACCACCATGGTGGACTTCCCTTCACCGGCAGGGGTTGGGGAAATGCCGCTGACCAAGACCACTTTTCCTGGCTTCACGCCGCGTGCCGTCAAGAGTGCCGGGTCAACCTTGGCCTTGTACCGGCCGTAGGCCTCGAGGGCGTCCTCCGGGATACCCGCCGTCGCTGCGATTTCGGAAATGGGCTTGAGCACGGCCCGTGAGGCAATCGCTAGATCACTCATGTCGGTTTCAGGCGTCGCTGTCATCGTGTGTCCCCTATCTGGATTCCCGGTATTCGGGGGATGAGGAAGACCAAGGTTTTTGGTTTTCCTTGATTCCCCTTCAAGCTATCACCGCAATGCTGCAAACGTCCCGAATGCGGGCCGTGGGGGGCTAATCGGAGCGTGCCTCCACACGATATCCGGAGACCGTGTCGGCGAAACCAAGAACAACATGGCTTCCTTCGCCACCCTGGGCGTCAATGGCGCCGGCACTGACGCCTTTGGCCTTCTTCCCGTCCGCTCCGCACGGGAAGAGCAGCGTCCCTCCGGTTCCGTCCCGTGGCTTGGAGTAATTTGCCCCATCGGTGCAGAGGAAGCGTTCCCCCGGGGCGACGATCCGGGTCTCTCCCGTCTGGGTGTCGAGCAGTGTGGGCTTCTTTTCCTTGGCCAGGAGCAGGCTCGCCCCGCCGTCGTCCGGGGCATGGGCAACATCGACGTCGGTGACCACCACATAGCTTTTGGTCTTCCAGATGACTTTCCCGGTGCTCGGGTCGTAGCCCTCAAGGTGCAGTTTTCCGTTCTCCAGCCTGCTCGTGGTCTTTTTGGACTCCTTCAATATGCCCGAATCGAATACGCACCTGACGGGAAAGGATTTTCCGCCATCAAGCACCGTGTGTGTTGTGCCCATGGGAGGCAGACAGAAGGTAGTGGCGCCCTTGGCCTTCCACAAGGTCTTGCCGCTCTTGGCGTCGAGGCCGATCATCATTTCCTGCCTGAAGTCCGACTCCCGGGCAACAACGTTGCCCTTTTTGTCCTTGGTTTCCTTGTAATTGCGACCGATCCAGCCTGCGAAGACCCCGAGCTTTTCCGAATAGTCCATAGTCCACCCCTGGCCAGGTGTGTGGGCCGGTCCCATCACCTTGGCCAACGACAGGCCCCACAGTTTTTTGTCTCCGTTGAGCCGCATGAGGTTGCTCTTGTTCCCGCTGTAGTGGACGTAGAGTTCCCCTCCGGAGATCGGGAAGATGGAATCCCCCAGCTTGTGCTGGGGCGTCAACGTCCGCTGGATTCCGCGGTCGAGGTCCACACGCATCCGCTGCTCGTCATCGATCTCCGGCTTGAGGGAGAGATAGCACATGTCTTTGCCGTCCGGACAGGCCTCCGGCCTGGACCTGACCAGCTGTGCGGGGCCCTGGTAGAGCACCTTTCCGGAAACGACATCCACGGCAACCGGCTTGGTCCAGACATCGCCGCCCCAGCCATCGCGTGGTTTCGACTTTTGCAGGAACAATGCCACGTTCCTGCCCTTTTCGGTCTTGCTGAGTTCCACTCCCATGTTCACGCCACTGGGCACCCACCCCGGATCCACCGGCACCCTCCAGAGTTTCTTCCCGGTGGCACCCTTCAACCCGGTCAGTTCGAGCCCCTTCGTGCCTTCAGAGAGCACTACCGCTACCCCCTTGACCACCCGAGGGCGGTCCAGCACCTTCATCTTCACGCTCCACGAGGGCTTGACCATCATGATCCGGCGTTCGGCCTGTTCGACCGCAGCATCCTGCCCAGGAGCCGGCGGTGCAGCAACGCCGGATTCGGCGGCTCCCGCATCCACGGCGTCCGGTCCCTGGGTGCAGGAACCGAGCGCCAATCCAACACAACACAACCCGATTGCCACGGCATATGTCCGTTTTCCCGTCATCATGGACCCATCCTAGAAATTCCATTGGCCCCGTCGTACAGGTTTTCCGAATCTGTGGATAACTATTTTTTCGACCGTGCCGGCAGCCATCCGACGGTGGACTTGCGGCGATTCCGTTCCGCAACGGTGCGATGGGAGAATGAACAACATGCCCACAACACCGCCATTTGCCTTGCTTCTCGATGTCGACGGCCCGATCGCCTCGCCAGTGACCCGCGACGTCGCCCCGGAAATCATTGCGCTGCTCCTGGATCTTGCAGTCTCCGGAATTCCCGTGGTCTTCAACACGGGGCGATCAGATGATTTCATCAAGCAGCAGGTGATGGAGCCCATGATCGCGGCGGGAATGCCCTCGACGTTGAAGATCCACGCGATATGCGAGAAGGGTGCCACATGGTTCACCTTCGACTCGACAGGCGCGGACGAGGTTCATGTTGACCACGAACTGGCGGTTCCGGGGTATTACTCGGAAGAGATTCGCGAGCTGGTGGCTTCATCCTTCAGCTCGCACATGTTTTTTGACGAGACCAAGCGCGCCATGGTCTCCGTCGAGCAGCACATCCACGCCGACAACACCGACTACCGACGCGTCCAGGCTGATTTTGACGCGGCCGCCATCAAAGCGATGACTCGTCTGGGGCTTGGTGTTGAGCGCCTCGAGCTCCGCCTGCCGGGCGCCAACAGCGGGATCGAATACCGAGTGGATCCAACCATCATTTCCACGGACATCGAATCGGTGGCACTGGGCAAGGATCTCGGTGCCAGGCGCACCGTGGAACTCTTGGCCTCCGACGGGATTGTGCCCACAGCGTGGTTCACCGTCGGCGATTCGCGCACGGACTACGCCATGGCCGATTGGCTGGCCGCGCACGGGCATGAGGTTAGCCACGTGGATGTACGCCCGGGCGACGGAATTCCGTCAGGAAAACCGTACCCTGTGCTCACGGCCGGAGACCTTGGCCTGGGCAACGAGGTCATCCACGACCATGCGGGGCTGGCGTTTCTGCGCCACTGGCGCGCGCAGCTGGACCCGGGCACGGACATAGACTCGGCAGAGCCAAGCGAAACGTTCGTTTAAGAGGCAAAGCCCGCCGGTGAAGCCGGCGGGCTTTGCACTGTGGGTTTCAGTTGTTTCCATGGGTCTTGCTCCTGTTCGGTGAATGAGTCGAATTCCGGATCGGCTGTGGATGCCCGATCCTAATCCACTCACCGCACGCGGAAGACCATGTCCATCGGAAGGTGGTTACGTAGTTCACGATCCCGGTTGTCCGGGTTGAACTGCGTCTGAAGCCAAGCCTTGTTCTTTGGCTTTCGGTTTTTTGCAGCCACGGTGGTTACCTCCCCTCAACCTTGTTGGAGGTGCGGAAGGCGGCTTGTTCGGCCGGCCGAGTGGTGCGGGCGTGCAACGCTTCCGGTCCGGCGAATATGAGTTCGGCGGAGCGAGCAGCCTGGGTGGTGATCGAAGAGATCTGGGTAGACATGACGAAAGTTCCTCAAGGATTTGGTCGATTAATGACTCATCAGCCTCGGGAACTTTGAAAAGCTAGGGAAGTACTAGCAGGGCGCCGTTCCGGAGGCGGGGGAAGTTGCTCGGGCGGTAGAGCCGCCGAAGCCATGACGGGGCACATAGAAGCCGCCGAAATTCATTGAATTAATCATCATTCCCACCTCCTTTTCTGGAAGAACATGCCAGAAAATCCTGGCGCCAATATTGTCTATTCGATCTCGATGTCTCATTGAGACTTCTCAATCACAGGTTCCACGATACACAACAATGCGCCATTACGCCACATCAATTTGGGAAAACTTTAAAGAAAGGACCCCGTTTCGGCGTGTTGCTGACGACACGCCGGAACAAGGCCCCGAAATCCTGCTCGGACTACTGCTCGGTTGACTCCGGCTGCTGCGCCCACCACTCGCGAAGCACGGTTACCGCTTCGTCCCGGTCGATCGGGCCGTTGTCCAGGCGGCGTTCCAGCAGGAAGTTGTAGGCGCGTCCCACCACCGGGCCGGGCTTGATTTCCAGCAGCTCCATGATCTGCTGCCCGTTGAGGTCCGGGCGCACGGCCGCCATTTCCTCCTGCTCGCTGATCTCGACGATGCGGGCCTCGAGATCGTCGTAGGCGAAGCTGAGCCGGTCGGCCTTCTTGCGGTTGCGGGTGGTGACATCGGAACGGGTCAACCGGTGCAGGCGCTCCAGCAAGTCCCCGGCGTCGTGGACGTAGCGGCGCACCGCCGAATCGCTCCATCCGGCATCGCCGTATCCGTAGAAGCGCATGTGCAGCTCGACCAACCGGGCGACGGCCTTGATGGAGTCGTTGTCGAAGCGCAGGGCGCGCATGCGCGCCTTGACCTGCTTGGCGCCGACCACGTCGTGGTGGCGGAAGCTGACAGCCCCGTTGGGCTCGAACTTGCGGGTGGCCGGCTTGCCGATGTCATGCATGAGGGCCGCGAAGCGCAGCACGAAGTCGGGTCCGGGAACCGGTCCGTCGGCATCGCTTTCCAGTTCCATGGCCTGTTCGAGCACCGTCAGGGAGTGCTGGTAGACGTCCTTGTGGCGGTGGTGCTCGTCGATCTCAAGGCGCAGGGCGGAGACCTCCGGGAGCACGATGTCGGCCAGGCCGGTGTCCACCAGCAGGTCGATGCCCGCGCGCGGGTTGGCGCCGTTGATGAGCTTGACCAGTTCATCCCTGACCCGCTCGGCCGAGATGATCTTGATGCGTTCGGCCATTTCCGCCATGGCAGCCCGGACGTCGGCGGCCACGTCGATTCCCAGCTGGGAGGCGAAACGTGCCGCACGCATCATGCGCAGCGGGTCGTCGGAGAAGGACATCGAGGGTGCCCCGGGCGTGCGCACCTCGCCGGCGGCCAGGTCGACGGCCCCGTTGTAGGGGTCCACCAGTTCCAGGTTCGGCAGGCGCAGGGCCATGGCGTTCATGGTGAAGTCGCGGCGGTACAAGTCGTCTTCGAGCTTGTCCCCGAAGGCGACGATGGGCTTGCGCGAGGACGGGTCGTACGCATCGGCCCGGTAGGTCGTCACCTCGATGGTGTGCTGGTCCTTGCGCAAGGCGATGGTGCCGAAGGCGCGTCCCACTTCCCAGGTGGCATCCGCCCACCCGGCCACCACGGCCAGGGTTTCGTCAGGAGAGGCGCTGGTGGTGAAGTCCAGGTCCGGGGACACCCTGCCGAGAAAGAGGTCCCGCACCGGGCCTCCCACCAGGGAGAGTTCAAAACCGGAGTCGACGAATCGCTGTCCCAGTTCAAAGATGACGGGGGGCAATAGTTCGGTGAGAACCTGGGGGGACGGTAGTTGCTGCATAGTTCTTTAAGGGTGCCAGACTTTCTGGATAGTGCCATGATCCCGGCCACTTCAATTCGGCGTTAGCTTCCACACGCCGCCGACATCACCGCCCCGTAACGAAGACACGAATAACACGCGGAGGCCGGGCGGGGCAAGCCACGAAGCGCCGCGGAACCGATAGAGTGGTTGCCATGGCCCATCCAGTTCCCAGCGCCCCGAAGCGCACGCCGTTGACTGCGTCAATGGCGCATGCGCAGGCACAGGTGAGCCCCGGGCACCACCCGCTCCCCACCGTGGAGGAAGTTTCGGCCGGCGGCGTTGTCATCGATACGTCACTTCCCAGCCTGCCGGTGGCCATCATTGCCCGGTACAACCGCGGCGGTCGGCTCGAATGGTGCCTGCCCAAGGGACACCCCGAAGGCGTGGAAACCAACGAGGAAGCCGCCGTGCGCGAGATCGAGGAAGAAACCGGAATCGCCGGTGACATCCTGGCACCGCTGGGCTCGGTCGACTACTGGTTCACCGTCACCAACTACCGCGTCCACAAGACCGTGCACCATTTCCTGTTGCGTGCCACGGGCGGCGAACTGACCATTGAAAACGACCCCGACCACGAGGCCGTGGACGTGGCCTGGGTTCCCCTGCTGGATCTCGGCAAACGCCTGTCCTTCCCCAATGAGCGGCGCATCGCCGATCTTGCGCGTGAAGTACTCCCCAACTATGTCCCAGGTATCTAAGCACCCCGCGCGCCCCGGCACGCCACCCAAGATCCCGCAAGCACCGGCCGGAAACCAGGCCCAACGCCAATCCAAGGCCTATGCCCTGATGGCCTCTGGCACCTTGGTTTCCCGCATTCTCGGATTCATCCGCACCGCG
This sequence comes from Arthrobacter sp. C2, assembly GCA_024207135.1. Taxonomy (GTDB): domain Bacteria; phylum Actinomycetota; class Actinomycetes; order Actinomycetales; family Micrococcaceae; genus Paeniglutamicibacter. The sequence continues at coordinate 3,075,568 of CP042428.1, forward strand.
CTGCTGGCCGTTGCCATCGGCTCGAGCACCACGATGGCCGACATCTTCGAGAAGGCGAACGTCATCCCGACGATCATCTTCATGCTGCTGGCCGGCGGCATCTTCAACGTGGTGCTGGTCCCCCAGCTCATCAAGGCTTCGAAGGCCTCCGACCGCGGATCGGCGTACACCTCCAAGCTGGTGACCCTCACCATCGTGGTGATGGGCCTGGCCACGGTGCTGCTCGTTTCCATGGCCGGGCCGCTGATCAAGGTCCTGACCCTCAACTGGACCGAACCCATGATTGCCATGGGAACCACGTTCGCATACTGGTGCCTGCCGCAGATCTTCTTCTACGGTGTCTACGCGGTCATCGGCCAGGTGCTCAACGCCCACAACCGCTTCACCGCCTACATGTGGTCCCCGGTGGCCAACAACCTGGTGCAGATCCTCACCATCGGCACGTTCATTGTCCTTTTTGGCGCCTACGGCGGCGGGAATGACCAGCTGGACAGCTGGACGACCTCCCGGACGGCCCTGCTGGCCGGTGGAGCCACCCTGGGCATCGTCGTCCAGGCCCTGGCCCTGTTCATGCCGTTGCGCCGCATCGGGCTGAACCTGCGCCCGGACTTTTCCTGGCGCGGCATGGGCCTGCGCCATGTGGGCAAGCTTGCCGCCTGGACCCTGGGCTCGATGATGGTCGGCAACATCGCCTCGCTGGTGAACTCCAAGTTCGTCTCGGCCGCCACCAATGCCCGTGAGGGCATGCCCTTCGGCGGCGCCGACATTCCCGGCGAGTACGCGCTGAACACCTCCCAGCTGATCACCGTGCTGCCGCACTCGATCTTTGCCCTCACCCTGGCCACGATGCTCTTCAACGAGTTCACCAAGGCCTTCCACGAGAAGCGCCGCGGGGACATCGCACCGTTGCTCTCCCGCGGTTTGCGCACCACCGCCGTGCCGATCGTCTTCGCCACTGTGGCCTTCATCGTGCTGGCCGGGCCGCTGGGCCGGCTGTTTGCCGGAAGTTCCTCCACCGCGATGCTGCAGGGCGCCGCCATCGGCCAGCTGCTGTTGCTCACCACGCTGGGGCTGCCGTTCAAGTCGATCCACTTCTTCATGATCCGGGTCTTCTTCGCCGAGGAGGACACCAAGACGCCCATGTTGATCCAGACGGTCATCGCCGTGCTGTGCGTCGTGCTGGCCTTCGGTGCGGTGCAGGTCCTGCCCGCGACGGAGATCGCCAGGGCCGTGGCCCTGATCTACGGTGGTACCAACGTGCTCTCCGCGGTGATTGCGCACGTCCTGGTCGTCCGCCGCTACGGCGACTACGGAGTCGCCCAGGTGATCGACAGCTACGTGAGGATCGGTGTGATGGCCGCCCTTTCGGGCATGGCGGGCGCCGGGGTGCTGTGGCTGCTGGGAGGCTACAGCTGGGGATTCGCATGGAGTTCCATTGGTTCGGCCATCATCTCGATTGCCGTCGTCGGTTCCGTCATGGCCGTGTTCTACATCGTCTTGCTGCGGCTGATCCGCTCCGAGGAGCTGGATAATTTCCTCGGCCCGCTCGCCCGCCGGATCCCTGTGCTGCGGCGCTAGGCGCCTTCGCAGAAGGGCTTCGCGTGCCCGCCGCACCGGCGACATCGGGCTTGTTCTTCACGAAATCCCTTCCCCGGCCCGGTAACATGGAACGGGGCACCCACGAGGGTGCCGGCAACGCAAAGTAATCCCGGGAGGGAATCGTGTCGCAGCCCATCGACGCTGGCGCCGTGCTTGGCGGCCGCTACCAGGTGACCGAATCGGTCTTGACCTCGGCAGACGGAGACCAGGTACTCAGTGGCATCGACCAGGTGCTCAACCGTCCGGTGAGCATCCTCGTCGGTTCAACGGCCAATGCCTCGCAGCTGGCCACGAGCGCGCGCGAAATCGCCACCGGTGAACGTTACGCCGCGGTGCAGGTCCTCGACCTCGGCATTTCCGAGGGCAACACCTATCTGGTGACCAACCTCGCAGAGCCGGCCGACCTTCTTGACCTGGTGGTCCAGGCCGACTCGCCGTACGTCGAACCGTTCTACACCGACACCCTGGGCACCGAGATCTTTGGCGTGTCCCGCTCCTCGGAGCCGGCGAGCTACGATGACGACGCCGAGTACTACGAGGACCAGCGCGCCCAGGAACAGCAGCGTCCGGCCATGCTGGACAGGCTTCCTGAAATCAGCCTCAACGAGAAGCTGAACAACATCAAGGGTCGTTTCACCCGCGGCAAGCAGGTCCCCCCGGCCGCAGCGCCCGTCGCGCCGCCCGCCACGGTAGGTTCGAGCACCGAACAGGCACCCGTGGTGCCCGCATCGTCGGCACCGTCGCCTGCAGCCCCCGTTGTTCCCTCCCCCGAGGCCCCCGCTGCCACCATGGCAGCGCCCCTCACTCCCCCGGCTCCGCCCGTTGCCAAGCCTGCATCCAAGGTCACCCGGATGGAGCAGCCGGACCATGCCGAGGAGCCCGTCGTGACCTCGGCGGCGGCCCTGGCCGCGGCGCAGAAGTCCCGCGGTATCACCGTCGACGAATCGGGCCAGCGCGTGCCCTCCAGCTTCCCGGTGGCGGCCCAGTCCTATTCGGAGCCGCTTGCCGACGAATACGAGGACGAGGAAGCCGGCGAGGGCGGAAAGAAAACCACACGCCTGCTGATCGGGGCATTGCTCTGCGCCGTCCTGGTGCTGGCCGTCGTTTTCGCCTACAACACCCTCGGCGGAGGCAAGCCTTCGCCCGTGGCCACCGCCACCCCCACGCAGAGCGCCACCGAATCAGGCAGCGCCAGCGGGGAAGCCTCGCAGTCTCCCACTGCCGAGGCGGTCAAGCCGAAGATCGCGGACATCACGCGCATGGTCCCCGGAAACCAGGATCTCAACTCGGACACCGACAACACGCTGGCCAAGGCCATCGACGGCAACCCGGCGAGCCTGTACAAGTCCTACTCCTACACGTCCCCGCAGTTCGGCGGACTGGCTTCCAACATGGTGTTCATCGTGGAGCTGAAGAAGCAGTCCGACATCTCCGAAATCCAGTTGGAGGGCCTCAACGGCTCCGGCGGTTCCTTCGAGATCCGCGTGGGCAAGACCAACAACCTTTCCGATGCCAAGATGGTCTCCAGCGGCTCCTTCACGGGTCCGACGGTCACCGTCCCGGTCAGCGGCGAGGACGGCGACAGCGCCCAGGGGCAATACGTGTTCCTGAACGTCACCGAGCTGCCCCGCCGCGCCTCGGGAGCCAACGCCTCACGCCCGTACGGACTGCAGATCGGCGAGTTCCGCGTCTCCTAGCCGGACCGGTCCGGGAATACCACCAAGGCATTCGCTGTTATGCCGCATAGCCCCTCTTCCCCGCGGTGTGTTTGAAACAAGACCGCACTTATGAAAGGTTTGCCCACCCGTGGCCACAGAAGCACAAGACGCCATCCGCAACGTCATCATCATCGGATCCGGCCCCGCGGGCTACACCGCTGCCGTCTACACGGCTCGCGCCAACATGAAGCCCTTGGTCATTGCCGGTTCGGTGACCGCCGGCGGCGAGCTCATGAACACCACCGACGTGGAAAACTTCCCGGGCTTCCCCGAGGGCATCATGGGCCCGGACCTGATGGACAACATGCAGAAGCAGGCCGAGCGCTTCGGCGCCGAGATCCTCTTTGACGACGTCACCGCCGTCGAACTGGCCGGCAACGTCAAGGTCGTCACCCTGGGCGACGGCACCGTGTACCGCGCCCACGCAGTGATCCTGTCCACCGGCTCCGCATACCGCGAGCTCGGGCTCCCCGACGAGAAGCGACTGGCCGGCCACGGCGTGTCTTGGTGCGCGACCTGCGACGGCTTCTTCTTCCGCGACCAGGAAATCGCCGTCATCGGCGGCGGCGACTCGGCCATGGAGGAAGCCCTCTTCCTGACGAAGTTCGCTTCCAAGGTCACCGTGGTGCACCGCCGAGATTCCCTGCGTGCCTCGAAGATCATGGCAGACCGCGCCCTGGCACACCCGAAGATCGAGTTCATCTGGGACTCCGAGGTCATCGGCATCTCGGGCGCCGAGAAGGTCACCGCCATGTCCCTCCGCAACCTGAAGACCGGTGCGGAGCAGGAAGTCGCCATCACCGGCATGTTCGTGGCCATCGGCAACGACCCGCGCACCGACCTCGTCAAGGACGTCCTCGACCTGACCGCCGAGGGCACGATCGCCGTTGACGGCCGCACCTCGAAGACCAGCCTGCCAGGCGTCTTCGCCGCGGGCGACGTCATCGACGCCTCCTACCGCCAGGCCATCACGGCAGCCGGTTCGGGATGCGCCGCCGCCCTCGACGTCGAGCACTACCTTGCCGATGTCGAAGCCGCAGCAACCGCAAACGCAGTCTCAGTCTCCAACTAATTTTTTCCCCAGCACGGGGAAGAGAACCTTAACGAAAGGTGCAAGCCATGAGCCAGACCAAAGACGTCACCGACGCAACTTTCCAGGCTGAGGTCCTTGAGGCCACCAAGCCGGTCATCGTCGATTTCTGGGCAGAGTGGTGCGGACCGTGCCGCCAGCTGACCCCGATCCTCGAGCAGATCGCCGCAGAGCACTCCGAGAAGATCGACGTCGTCAAGATCAACGTCGATGACAACCCGGCCATTGCCGCCAAGTACGGCATCACCAGCATCCCGGCCGTCTACGTCTTCCAGGGCGGCGAGCACGTTGCCACCTCGATCGGCGCCAAGCCGAAGCCGGTCCTTGAAAAGGAATTCGCTGCCTTCCTGTAAGGTTCGCGACTTTTCCGTCCGCTCGGTGCAGCCACTCCCTCGGGATGGCTGCACCGAGCTTTTTAAGGCCCTCACCTCCCCCAGGGTGTAGTCGTGCTCGTCAACGATGGACACTGGAACAAGCTGGACGTTTAAACAAATGAAATCATTTGTTTATAAGTGTTCTTTCGGAAAACTCTAGTTTCGCACCGTTATCACTTGCGATCGGGCCAGTTGCGATCACGATGGATGCCCATGCGTTGCTTCTCAATTGAAAGAATCCAGAGGATCACCGGAACGCAGGCGGGCCGTCTGCTTCGGGAGTATTTGATGCACCCAGTTAACCGGGCTCCGAATCGAAGGGCCGGCTTTCGCCGGCAGCAGTGCTGGCTCCGTTTGGTTCCGATACGAGGTGCGGAGCAATTTTGCCAACGTCCGCGGCTTTCGTCGACCACCCGCCGTGAATGAGATCAACGGACTGGTCCATCGCGAATATGTGCCGCAACCAGAGCTGGATACCTCTGAATCGACAAGGCCGTGGTCCCGGGTGCAGCTGGTCCGCTCTTGTCTCGTCAGTTGTTTTCCCGTCTCAAGGGCAGGCATGGTCCATGGTCGCGGTGCCGATGTACGTGCCATGATCATCACCAGCCGGGTTGTCTCACACCAACCATTTCGTCATTGACCGGCGTCTTCGGGCCAAAGACCATGACCGCAAATTCCGACAACGACGACGTGGTGCCGGGTGCATTCAGCGGCCTCGGGCGCGGCCGTTTTCCGGTGGCGTTTTCTGGGCACCGCTACCGGATTGCCGAAACGGCCCGACCACGAAACCCTCCCGTTCTCGACGGCTTGCGCATGGTTTCGGGTCCTCGCTGCGCGTGGATGATTTGCGCCGGGGTCGTTCACGGAGCGCTTGTCCTCCGCCCATTACTCAGGGGCGAACCCGCGAATGTCCGGTCTCCCTAAGTGAGTAATCGTTGGCTTCGATGGAGCTTCCCATTGGGGATATTGCCATTGAAAGCAAGCCTCTCTGCTGCAGGGAACCGTTGTCCTGTCCGGATTCCAACTACCGGCAGAAGTCCAGGCAGGCCCATTCCCCAATGTTGCCGGTTCCTGGTTTGATCCCAAACCTGTTGCGGAAGATCGTGTCCACGATCATCGCGTGCGCATAGCCACCGCAGTCTCCATCATTGGACCCGGTTCTTCGACTGATAATGCGTAGCCGGGAACCACCGAGGCGGACAATTCTGCAGTGCCGTACCTTGGGTTACAAGGTTATTCCGGACAGCTTCCTGGAGGGATCGACCAACCACCACGCCTCAGGGAAGTGAAAATTGTGTTCCCCAGCGGTTTCGTTGCCGCCGTTGGTGGGCATGGGCTGGCAGCTACGCCCCCTTCCACGCCTGTTAGGTGTATGTCGCGGGCTCGTCGGTTGTCGACAGCTGCTGCGGCCGCCTCGAACGCTCAGAGCGGCGCCAAGGGGGAAGATTGGCGCCGTTCCCGCGGATGCGCTCCCCCAAGTCCTTGGCGATCCCTGGCAGATCTAATACTCATCTGGGTGTTCTGCGTCGTTCCGTCATCCTCGGCACCGGCCCTATTTTCGCAATGCCGGAGCGGCATCATGCTTCAGGCAGCAGTGGTTCCCGGCGCAGGCCAGTGGACACTTGCCCAACTTGGGTCCACGGCTGAACCGGGGTCGGTCCAGGCATCCCGCCTTCGCACTGCCTGAGCCCTTCGGCCACTGGACGATGCTCACTGTCCCCTGGCCCTGGCCAACCGCCTGGGCGCCAACTTTTCAACCAATCCACAGGGCAGATTCACCGTTCCACCGGGTGGCACGCGCTCGAGAAAAGGCAATCGACCTCCATCATCAGAGCAAGGACTTCGGGTCCTGATGATCACGGCTTCCGCCGGCTTGGGTGGCCACTGGTGACAATGTCGCGCCGTTGACCCCTCGAAGCATCCTGTATTCGTCCTGGCACAGCCAGTTTCCGCGGCAGCTATCCGACTCTCCTGGACCTCTTTTGTGGTGGGCACCCGCGACTGCGAGACTTCGCGCTGTCATGATTTCCCCTTCCGGCTGCGTCTCCCCGTGATGCCACGAGCCGTCTCCGTGCCTCCTCTGGGTGCGGCCTTAGACGTGCCATCAAGTCAGACCGGGCGCAGCTGGCGGGCGAGTCTGCGGCTGCGCGGCATCAAGCGAGGCCTCCGTTTGCGAGGGTGCGTCATTGGGCGAAAGGCAATCACTCGGAACTCCCGGACAAGAGGCCACGGGCAATTGTTTGCTAGGGCCGCCGGAGGCGCGCCAATGTCACCATCGGCGCAAGACACGATCCGGGCAGGATTCCCCAGTCGGCCGGGGACGGCTCAGGCCGACGTTTTTGAAAACACCCGGTTGTTTCACGTGAAACAAGCTCCCCGTAGCTTGAGAAGTGTCCAGTTTTGTCGTGAGAGGCCAGGGGTGCCTACGTCTGCCTGTTTCACGTGAAACATTCTTGAGGCCCGGCCGCTATCCCCTCGGCATTCGTCGTCATCCTGAAGGATGCCTAGCCGCATTCGCCCACGTTTCACGTGAAACATTCGCGGGCGAAATTCGTATGTTGAGTCATCCTCGAAGAACGTTCCTGGTTGCCGAATCAATCCGGCTGGCTGTAGCGGCGGGGGTAGGTTTACCGGTCTGAGGAACCCACTGGAGCACCTCCTCGTTCATTGTTTCCTCTGCGGGGAGGAACCAGCGTCGTCGGCTTGCCTGCGGATTAGGAGACTCCTTGTTCGGAATCCCTGAGTGCGCTGGGCCTGGTTCATCACCTTCGTAGTCTGCAGCCGAGCGCACTACGGTCCGGTCATGAAGAGGACCGTACCAAGCGGGAATCCTCTACTCGTCTGCCTCGAGATGTGGGCGCAAGGCATTTCTCCAATAGTCCCCGATCTTCTGGATGGAAAGAAGGGGCGATCGGCTTCCCCCTTCTTCTCGTGGGTCGGGCGGAGCATTTTGAGTGCCTGGAACTCAGCTATACCCCGTGGCTGAATGGGCTTCAATCCCTGCCCCGCGGAGTCCAGTTCAGGGAAATGGGCATCGGTACAGGCGATCCCTAAGCGAAAACGAAGTATGAGGTGCGGGAACTCCGGCGGACTCTCACGCCAGTGACCGGCGGGTCCCTATTCAAGAGGAGTTCTTCGTTGCGTCTGGAATCCTCACTTCGATTCATGCTTCATCCCCATCCTGGGTGTTTCGCAATTGGTACGACACTGACGATCGATTGCTCCAGGGAAGAGATGGAAACCTGATCCGACATATTGGTTCACGCTCGGGATGTCATCTCATCAAGTCCGGTTGAAGTTTGCTCCCACAAGCATCTAGCCCGCGGTTCCAATGGCCCGCAACAATACTTCCTTTGTGGGTGCCACCCGCACTGCTCATGTCGACACCGCGCTCGGGGGGCCTCTTTGCCCCGTCCGAGACTCCACGCGGACACGCCCCTAGCGGTGCTTCCGGTGATTCTAAGCTGAGGCATTTGGGAAGGACGGTCATCGTTCTGCCTCGTGCACCCGATTCTATCCACAGCAACGCCGGTTGCCGGTTCACCTCCCTTCCTGCACGCAGTCTTCCGGGAGCGACGTGTCCTGCACCAATGTTCCGTCATCATCTCGGTCTGATTCTTCTCCGACGATCGCGTCTGGTCATTGGTCCTCGCCAACGGCGGCTGGCAGCGCTTCGACCAGATGGGCTCCCTGCCCAGTTAGGCGGGCATTGAGTGCGCCGTGCTTGCCTGTCGTTCTTGGGTGGCAGCATATTGTCCTTGGGAGCCGCCCACGGCGCTCTCGGACGGCATCCACGCTGCCTCTCAGACAGATTGCGAGGGTACGTCAGGGGTGATCCCTAAGCACCTACCCCGCGGGCATTCGCTCCACCTGCTGCGCGAAGGCTGGAGAAGGTGCCACTGATCGACGTCGGCGGCGTTCTGCAGTCTGTACGCACAGATGGACGGCCTGCAGCGGCTACACGTTGGCAGCCATGTCGACGCGTTCAGGGTCCCGAACATCCACCGCGAGACCTGGCTACAGACTAGTTCCGTTCAGGAATGGAGGGAATCGATGTCTGCCCGTGGAATCCCTCATTGAGCATTGCTGGCCCTCGCACCAATATCGGTGGCCCCAACGGCAACGGCGGCTGCTCCCCCAGGGCACCGGTTTCTCGTGTTCAGCTTTCACAACATTGTCCAGATCAACCGAACCGTTTGACCGAAAAGAACCATGCGTTCCGCGCCGCTCACCTCCAACTGACCAACGTCCAGGAACGCGGATTATCTCCATTCCCTGGGGCGTCTTGCGGGTCCTTACGGCCCGCCGACTTCTAAACATATTTCTGCACCCACTACGAAACTACCGAGCGATTTCCGCTCTTTTGTCTCACGTTCGGGAAGGGTTGTTGCCGCGACCGCCCGATGAATTTTCGGACGACGGTGGGTGTGGTCGATTCCCTCCGTCGAAACCCGTTGCACGGCACGAATAGCTGTGCCGCGCTCGATGTGTTTCCTCCACCTGAGCGACGACGGGCGATTGGTAAGGAGCGCGGCATGGGACACCGTCGCTCTTGTCGCAGTTGCGCAGGAACCAGATGGCCGAAGACGGCCTGTGATCGGCCGTTGGCAGATCCTCTGCGACGAGGTCTCGACGAACAAGTGGGTTCCGGGTTGCCGGAAATGGATGCCCTTCTACATGGGCGTCGGACCTACGACACTTCCGCCTCGTACTGGACTCGGTAGGACGGGAACACCGCGCAATCGCTCAACCGTGTTCCGAAGTACGTGGCCTCCCGCCAAACACCGATCCTCGAATGGCACAACTCCACTCTGCTCGGACCAGATGTCCGTGAAGCTATACATGAACTGCATGACTGGCACGAGGACGTCCACGTCGTCGGCAGCCTCGATTTCGTGCAGATGCTCTTGACCGAGCAACTCTTCGATCGGTTGACACTCTGGGTGTGTCCCCGTCTTCTCGGCAGTCGAAAAGGCGGGGTTCGCCAATGGAGCGGTTCCGAAGAGCCTCTAACTCAGCGCACCGATTGTCGGTTCGCCCAAGGGCAGCTGACGCACGGACACCACCTCGCCAATGGCACATCTGGTGTCGGTGAGATGCCATCCGACGGGCATGAGGGCTAGGGCGCAATTTTGGAAGCCTAGGCTGTGGTCAGGTCGAAGGACCGTGAATGACGGCTACCAATCAACATTTGCGGGATTCTTTTTCGTGGAGGGAACCAGACTCGCACCTTGCCATTTGGTGCTGACGGTCTGCCTTGCCTCCCTGAACCGAACCGATACCAACAGATTCCCTTCGTAGATGGTACTCGAACTGAATCTCAAGCTTGGGAGCTACAGTTCGTATTCGCACTCCCCCATCAATTGGATTGGTTGGTTCAGTTTCCATGGGTACGTGACCTGCCAGGGATGTACCTCTGCGTATGGTTGAAACATTGACGGTTTCATTCGGTCCAGGGTGGTCGCATGCAAACAGTAATACGTTCCATGCCAACCCCTGCGTCCACGAGACTGCGTTTCACGTGAAACATTTGATCCCAGGATCCGACTAGCGTCCACGCAGTTTCATCCGGGACGCCTACGTTGCGGGCACGTCTCCCCCTGACGGCGTTGGCTGTACTCATGCGTTGAAGTGAGATTCAAGATCCTGGCACCAATGTATTCCCAGGTCTTCCGGCTCCGCTTGCGCCCCCGTGTGGGGCGCATCCGCCGGCCCAAAGGATTTCTTTGCCGGCCCCGTCGTATCGTGCGAACCGACGCCATCGTCAGGCTCCCAGAGATGGCGCCGTTCTTCGAGAGACCTAAACTCAACCGGAGATGGATGAGCGAGCCGCATACGCGAGGCAATACGAACTGGCGCCGATCTATGGGTGGACCGGTGACATGCCGTCGCTCTGGGATATTCTCCCGATACAGGGTGCCAATCGACCAATGGTGGAGCCCTATGCACAACCGACGTTGAAAGGTTACCTCGGTCAGCTTGCCGGGTCGTTTTGGAACTACCGATTCTCTTGGGCCCAGCGGCATGCGACGGCAATCATGCCTACCCATTCAAGTGTGGCTTCACGCGATGACAGGTCGAGAACGCTGTAGCCGCCATTCCGCACCTTGTGCCCAAGGTGGGCGCCCTCGGCAACGGTGCCGTCGACGGCCACGAGCACCGGGCCGACGTCCCCATCGATCCCACCACTGAAGATGTACACGCCTGCTGTCTTGGCCTCGCCTATGACGGCAGGCGCATCGCGGACCACCCAGTCGTAGTGGTGCTCGCGGAACATCATGGCCTCACCGTCGAACGAGATCAGGTACTTTGTCATTCGGTCACTTTCCTCATCAGACACCGCCATGCCTCAATACCGCCCTGCGAACGATTCTGATGTCCAGCGCGATTCTGGCCCTTGCACGGGAGTATGGTCAAGGAAAAACGCCCTGGCCGAGGCACAACACCTGCTCGAGTGGTACAGCATGGAAAACGAGCTATCACACGATCACCCAAAGGTGCCTCACCATGCATCGTCTTGGCGTGATCCTGATCGACAGAAGATTTGCAGACTAATCGTGGCCAAGGTGTCCACGCCGGTGACCCGATCTGCAGCGGCTGTACGACTGTCAGACTCTGCTCGTAGTCGGCCAAATAGATGCACCCGCCAACCAGATCGACGTCCAAAACGTGGCTGGGTCAACACCAGCTCTTGGGAAATTTACGATATCAAAGGTGCGAACCACATCGGATATACCGGAACACCGCGCGGGAGCTAACAATGGCGATCTTGACGCTAGCAATACTGCCATCGTCCCCAGGTGCCTCGTGTGAAAAGGATTCTGAGTACTCGGCGCTTGGGGGACCACTCACTACTCTCGTTGGGACTGTTGAGACGAGGCTTTCGGTAGCGCACGTGGGTCGAACGGCCAGCAGCTGTGCGGGCATCGGAAAGCACCTGGATTAGCCTCGGCCGCAGGTGGTTCCATGGTCGGGAACCGCACCACACAACTGCACCCGGAGGAGCCGAGCCCTTGGCAGGTCGGTGGCCTGAGGCGTTGCCCCTCAACCGGTGCTCAGCGGTGGGCCGACACTTGGCGTCCGGCTGCCCCGTGGCCGCCGGAGATCCTCGGGAACGCCGAAGGCCCGGCACAAGCCAGGACGCCATCGACTGCGGTCGGGGCAGGCAACATGCCGGCAGTTGCTGGCCGCCAAGGCTTGTGCCGACGGCATCCGATGAGTCACGCACGGAGCCCGCGGCGTGCCGACGCTCCCCCGCGGTCCAACGGCGTCGGCCCCGAGCGAGGTCCGAGATACTCGGCTGGAATGCCCGGCCACGTGTCGGCGGCTCGCGTGGCCGTTTGCTGGGTGCCGGCGCAAAGTCAGCGACCCCGGGTGGTTGATGTCGCCGGCCAGCCCGTCGGACGTCGCGAAGGTGCTATCCGATGCACCCAGGCGTGCTACGGCTTCGTCGCGCGCCCGCTATCGAATGCTCCGTCTTAACGGGGGCCACCGACTTTGCCGTTCGGGGGATGGCGGCTGCTTGAACGGGAGCGACTGGCTTCCAACACGTCCTGCCATGCTGAACGGCGCCGATCTTCTCGCGCCCTTTGCTACTTCAGATGCCGATCAAGATGCTCTCGTGCACGATGATGTCGATAACCACGCCGACGTCGATGCCGGAGCCGATCCGCTGGAGCCAGTCCTTCCTCAGGTACAGCGGACAGAGCACCGTCGAGCAGCAGCCGTGCTCCATGGGCTCGGGCAGCACTTGGAGACGCTTCCCGCCTGTGCGCTCCGAGAGCAGCCCATCCATCGCCGGCAGGATGGAAGCCGTATGCGCTTCCGGAAATCCACCGTGCCCATCGGCCCGGCCCGGGCAACACTTCCGTCTCAAGGCCGGGACGGCTCACTGCATCGGCTCGGACATCTACCGACGACAACGTGGCTCCCAGCAAGGCCACCGGTGGTGTCCAAGGTGGAATATTTGTGTTTTCCGGGCGTGGTCCCCACCAACAAGATCGATGGCTCCCACAGGAGCAAATATCCACGACATCTAAGGTGCCTTGCAGGGATCTCAGACAATGAAGACCTACCCAGGCTAGCGGTTCCCAATAGGACGGGATCTGGAATCAGCAGGGAGCCTCGAAGTCACCAATCCCATGAGCCCTCGGTGTCTAGAGGAGCATTTCTGCCCAGACATTGACTGCTTATCCACCAAGGCCACTCCCCAGCCCTCTCACGGGGCTCTCAGGGGCCTCAGGATGCCACTGAGGACCCGCGGGAGGGCGCAGGTGCCCTGAGCCCTCCGCCAGGCGTCTGCCTGGCCCACATGGGCGGAGGTGACGACCCGGTTGGACGGAAATGCCCGGCTTCAACCACGCGAGCGCCGCGGCTATCTGGAAACTGGCCGACTAGGATGCAAAATCGATCCCGTCGGCGCCAACGTCAGCTGGATGCCACGTTAAATCAAGATTGCAGTGTTTCACGTGAAACACTGCAATCTAGTTCGAGGGCCACGGCTACTTGGCTTCTGCTTCCGGCGACAAAACCCCCATGATGCGGTTCAGGTCGTCAACGCTGGCGAACTCAATGCTTACTCGACCCTTCCGGGCCCCGAGCGAGATTTTGACATTTGTATCCAACCGATCAGAAAGTGACGTTGCCAAGAAATCGAGGCGCTCGTGGCGCTGCGTCTGCTTTGGCGCGGCCGCCTTCCGCGGTTTTTGTTGACCATCGCTCATGGCGACGGCTTCCTCCGTGGCACGCACCGACATGCCCTCATTGACGATTCGCTGAGCCAACTTTTCAATCTCAACCACATCGGCCAGCCCCAGCAGAGCGCGCGCGTGCCCGGCGGAGATAACTCCTACTGCAACTCTGCGCTGCACAAGAGCGGGTAGCTTCATGAGTCGAATGGTGTTGGAGATTTGGGACCTGGAGCGACCAATACGCTCCGACAGGACTTCCTGGGTGCAGGAAAACTCGCTCAGCAGCTGTTGGTAAGCGGCCGCCTCTTCGAGCGGATTGAGCTGCGAACGGTGCAGGTTTTCCAGCAAGGCGTCACGAAGAAGATCATCGTCCTGGGTTTCCCGGACAATCGCTGGAATCGTGGTCAGGCCGGCTGCCTGGGTGGCCCGCCAGCGGCGCTCACCCATGACAATCTCATAGGGCTCTTTGTCGTTCTCTCGCGACGGCCGCACGACAATTGGCTGCAGCAGCCCCACCTCGCGAATGGAATGGACCAATTCGTCCATGTGTTCTTCATCGAAGTAGGAACGGGGCTGCTTGCGGTTTGGGTGGATCTTATCAACGGCTATCTCAGCGAAACTGGCACCAGGTACGTCAACGAGGTTGTTGTCGACAGGTTCAACCACGTCGACCTCCCCTGCTCGACCTGAGGATGCAATGAGGCCCGGCATCTGAGCACGACGCTTCTTTGCCGCAGCGGACGGAGAGGTTGTGGAGGCAGACTTCTCGGCCGCGACTTCTTCCTCGGTCTTTCCGGGGACAAAGAACATGTCCACGGGGCGAGCCTTCTTGGCGCTCGAGGCGGTTCCCGATGCTTTGCGCTTTGGTGCTGTCAGGTCCGCGGTCTTCGCCGAGCTCGCGGTCTTCGTCTTGGATGTTTCACGTGAAACAATCTTAGGCGTTTCGTCCTCAGTCTCAACGACAGGGCTGCTCGAAATCAACGCACCTAGACCTCGTCCTAAACCACGTCGTTTTTCCGACATTGGATGTTACTCCTTTTCGACACCGTTACTACCTTGACCCAAGGCAATTCTACTGGCTGGCCATTGATTGTTAAGGACGCGGCTCACGGGTGTGGCTCGCACGCCGCTGAGAAGCGATGGTTCTGCCCCTACCAACCCCCAAGGTCAAGGGGTATGCCGTGATAGAAACCGTTTCAGGACGCGGAATCCTTAAAACAACCTATTCCGAGAACATTCGGCCAAAGAATACTGTGAACCATCACAACACCGGCCACCGATCGAACAACCTGGGTTGCTCGGTCCGGGAAAGCTAGCTGTTGCCTCGCTCCGCAATCTCCGCGGCTGCTTCCAAATACGAAAGGGCACCGGTGGAACTCGAATCGTACGTAATGACGGTCTGCTGGTAACTGGGAGCCTCTGAGATCCGAACGCTTCGTGGAATCAGAGCTTGGAGCACCTGGTTCGGGAAGTGTTCACGTACCTCACTGGCAACCTGTGCGGCGAGGTTCGTCCGTCCGTCGTACATGGTCAGGAGAATCGTCGAAACCGTTAGGTCCGAGTTCAAGTGCTTCTGGATCATCTCGATATTCTTCAGGAGCTGGCTCAGTCCCTCCAGCGCATAGTACTCACACTGGATTGGAATCAAAACCTCACGCGCTGCCACGAACGCATTGACCGTCAGCAGTCCCAGGCTTGGCGGGCAGTCAATGAAGACATAATCCAACCGCTCCATGCCGTTTGCATCCCGGTACTGGGCATATTGCTCCAGTGCTCGGCGAAGCCGTTGCTCGCGAGCAACCAGGGACACCAGCTCAATTTCGGCACCGGCCAGGTGGATCGTTGCTGGCGCGACCGTAAGGTTGTCGATGTTCGGGCAGATGGCAACAACATCAGACAAAGGCATGTCATTGATGAGCACATCGTAGATGCTGTCTACGTCCGCGTGGTGTTCGATGCCCAGCGCAGTCGAGGCATTCCCCTGCGGATCGATATCGATCACCAAGACGTTGAGTCCCGCAATGGCCAAGGCGGCAGCAATGTTCACCGTGGTGGTCGTCTTGCCGACGCCACCCTTCTGGTTGCTGACCGTCATGTAACGGGTGGTATCTGGCTTCGGCAGTTTCCTCCCGCTCAGCTTTTCGCGACGCTTATGCTCGCTGGCAAGCTGGCTAGCCAATGGAGAACTATCGTCGGTGGTATCGAAAACATTTCGCACTGTCGCAGGTTCCTTCGCCACCACTATGTCCTCCCCATCGGAATCCGTTAACTCCACGGCTTCGCTCTCATCGAGAATCGGCGCCGCGGTAAAAATTGTTTCACGTGAAACAGCTTCAACCTCAACTGAATCAATCGTTTTAGGTTGTTCTTGAGTGTTTGATGAACCAAAATTAGCGAAAAGCGCTGCAAACGGTGGAATCTTGTTAACGCTACGCTTCAAAACGGTTCTCTCTACTAACTCAACAGGTGGCTTGGAGCCACCTGATACAGCCTATCGCGATTGCGCTAGCCTACGTTGATACGCACCACGGTCGTCGGTTCGCTGAGAATGTCTTCCCCCACCGTCACGACCTCGGTCTTGGTTCCGCCCAGGCGGCGAATAACCTTGGCCGCCTTGTCCACTTCCTCGGCCGCGGAGCGCCCCTTGATGGCCAAAACGGTACCCTTGCCGTGGAGCAGCGGGATGGTGAGCCCGGCAAGGTTCGTCAAGGCCGAAACCGCGCGAGCAGTGGCGAAGTCCGCATTCACGTGCTCCACTACCTGCTCGGCACGGCCCCGCATCACGGTAACGTTCTCAAGCCCGAGGTCCTCAACAACTTCGTGCAACCAGATGCAACGACGTTCCAGCGGCTCAATCAAGGTCAGCTCGAGGTCGGCGCGGGCCAGAGCGAAGGTCAACCCCGGAAGCCCCGCGCCGCTGCCGACGTCGGCAACGTGGGCACCCTCATCGATCAGATTGGCAACGACCGCACAGTTCAAGACATGCCGCGACCACAGCCGCGGGACTTCACGAGGGCCCAACAGGCCTCGTTCCATGCCGGAGGTGGCCAGGTGCTGAACGTAGCGCTCTGCTAGCTCCAGACGGTCGCCAAACACGGTCCGGGCGGCCTGGCTCTCTTCAGCGGTAAGTTCTACTTCGTTGCTCATAGCGTGTTGTTCCTTGGTTCCGTGCTTAGGAGTCGGCGCGTGAAACGACGATGTGGCGGCGAGGGCCTTCGCCTTCGGACTCGCTGTGCATGCCCAACAACCCCACGCAATCGTGAACGAGCTTGCGTTCGTAGGCGCTCATGGGATCGAGGGCCACTTCGTCGCCGGTCGCTTCGACCTTCGCGACGGCTTCCTCAGCAATACGCTTGAGCTCGCCGGCACGTCCCTGACGGTACCCGGTGATGTCCAGGACAAGGCGTGAGCGGTTGCCCGTCGCGGTCAAGACAGCCAGTCGTGTGAGCTCCTGCAGGGAGTCCAGGACCTCGCCCTTGGAACCGATCAGGCGATGCAGGGACGCCTCGTCTTCAGGCTCCCCGGCGATTGAGATATAGGTTCGTCCACCACGGACTTCAATGTCGATGTCGCCGTCGAGATCGGCGATGTCCAGCAGTTCCTCGAGGTAGTCCGCGGCGATGTCGCCTTCTTCTTCAATGCTGCTGGCAGCATCAAGAACTTCGGTTTCCTCAGCCGGAATAGTGGTCTCAATAGCGTCGCTCTGCTCAACATTGCTCATGGCTACTTCTTCTTCCTGTTCTTGCGCTGTGGCTGGACGCGCTGCACCTTTGGCTCTTCAACGATCGCTTCCGCAGCCTCCGCGTCGGCCTTCTTCTGCCCTATGGGGGGAAGGCCCTTGGCTGCGCGGCGCTCATTGAGTTCGCGCTCGGCCTGTGAACCCGGAGTCGGGTTGTTGCGAATGACGTAGTACTGCTGGGCCAAGGTCCACACGTTGGTGGCCGTCCAGTAGATCAAAACACCGATCGGGAAGTTGATGCCACCGATGCCGAATACCAGCGGCAGGATGTACAACATGATCTTCTGCTGCTGCATGAAGGGGCCTTCGAGGGCTTCCTTCGTCATGTTCTTGGACATGATCTGCTTCTGCGTAATGAACTGGGAGGCGGTCATCGCCAGGATCATCACGATGGCAACAACGATTACTGCGCCATTGATCGGTCCATCTGAATTGATGGTGCCAAGGAAGGTTTCGGAAAGCCGGGCACCGAAGATCGAAGACTGGTCGAAGCTCTTGATGTGGTCGGCCGACAGCTTGCCGACGCTTTCACCGGCGGCGCTGGCCTGGGAGGCACTGTTCAAGACGCGGAAGAGCGCGAAGAAGAACGGCATCTGGACAAGCATCGGCAAGCAGGAAGACAGCGGGTTGGTCTTGTGCTTCTTGAACAGGGCACGCTGCTCGGCAATCATCGCCTGCTGCGAGAGCTGGTCCTTCTTGCCCTTGTACTTCGCCTGGAGCTTGCGTAGATCTGGCTGAAGTGCCTGCATGGCGCGCTGAGCCTTGATCTGCTTCACGAATACAGGGATCAGTGCGGTTCGAATCAACAAAACCAGGAAGATGATGGACAGCGTCCATGTCCAACCGGAGTTGGGATCCATGCCAATGGATGTGAACAGTTCGTGGAAGGCCCAAAGGATCCACGAGACTACGTACCGAAACGGGGTCAGTATCAGGTCAAGGAAGTTCATTACCGGTCATGCTCCTCAGGCCGCGTCTGCGGCGTCTTCGTCGGCGGGAATCGGAGGATGATTCAACACCATGATCTTGGGGGTCTTGCCTTCTGGCCAAATCCGTCGGCCTTCGGGAACGTAATCGATCCCGCCATGGCTGAACGGATTACATCTTAAGACACGCCAGATGGTTAATCCGATGCCTTTGACGGCTCCATGAACCGTAACCGCTTCAAGGCCGTAAGCCGAGCAGCTGGGAAAATAGCGACAAACATCGCCGTAGATCGGCGAAATGATCCTGCGATAGACCATGAGGAAACCGATGATGAGGTTTCTGGGCATATCAATCAGGAACCAGAGGATCCCTGTTCTGGGCCTAGAATCCTTTTTCACGCTTCGCACCTGCCTTAGGAACAACCGAACCAAGCCCGGACCGGACTTGCTGGCTAAGCTCGTCCCAATCGATGTCCGCGGAACCAGGCAATGCCCGGAGCACGACATCGAGGCCGGTGGCATCCGCAGTGAACTGCGCGGCCAGTGCACGCATTCGTCGCTTGACGAGATTGCGCTGCACGGCATTGCCAACGGCCTTGGAAACGATAAAACCAAAACGGTTATTGCCTTGGGGTTCTTCAGAACGAACCCGTGCATATAGCACTACGTTCCGGCGCCCAGTGCGGGCGCCGGAACGTACAGTGGCTGTAAAGTCCTGCGAAAGGCGCAGTCGTTGATTCTTTGGCAACACGACGTCACGCGTCGAGTCTGAAAAACAAAGAACCCACGAAAACCTGCGCTATTTCAGGACAGTAGTGCTTAATGGTTATGCAGAAAGTTCGACGCGACCCTTGGCGCGGCGGGTTGCCAAAATGGCACGGCCTGCACGGGTACGCATACGAAGTCGGAAACCGTGCTTCTTGGCACGACGACGGTTATTCGGCTGAAAAGTCCGCTTGCTCACGGTAGTAACTCCAAGACGATCATGTGATGCGCCTTGCCCGTTGCTAATAAGTAGGGAAGAACAGGCCGACGCTCGTATTCAGGTGGCCCTTGTGGACTGCTCCGCGCATTCGACAATCCGAAGACTTTCAAAGGCACCTCACAGTGCCAAAAGTGCACACATAGGACTACACAACGATAGGGGTGCAAGTGAAGGTACGTCAAATTGAGCCCATTCGCGTTCCACCCGGGCCCTGTGCACTATGTGATCTTGGTTGTGGATACCGCGGTGGATAAACGCCCAAAAACCTCGAATATCTGCTCTGACGCTTTTGTCCTGGATCTCAATTTTTACTTGCAACCATGCAGATTTGCAAGCCTCTGAGAGATATCCACCTCAAGTTATCCACCGACTGTGCATAACGCTGTGGATGACCGCTAGAATCATCTAGTTGGGGTTCGGCAGTCGAGGGCCCCATTCGTCGCCCGTTTGGTCGATGTAACAGAACGAAGGGGCCTAATTGTGAGCACGGACGAGACCAACAGTGTCGGCAGTGCCTGGCGCCAGGTAGTTCGACATATCGAACAAGACGACCGTGTAACGCCCATGCAGCGTGCCTTCGCTGCCCTGGCGCAGCCCCAGGGGCTGATCGGAACAACACTCTTGCTGGCGGTCCCCAACGAATTGACCCGTGACGTTCTCCAAACCCAGCTCAAGGACCCTCTTGAACAGTCGTTGAAGCTCGTCTTCCAATCGGATATCCGGTGTGCGTTCAGCATCGACTCCGATTTGCTCCCGGAAGAAGCGCCGGCTCCCCCTGTTGAATTGCCGCCGGTTCCCAAGGCACGCATCAGCGATGTCCTCCCGCAGCCGTCCCCGCCGTCGAATTCCCAGGAGTTCGGCCGCCTGAACCCCAAGTACATTTTCGATACGTTCGTGATCGGCTCTTCCAACCGTTTCGCCCATGCCGCAGCGGTGGCAGTCGCAGAAGCCCCGGCCAAGGCCTACAACCCGTTGTTCATCTATGGCGACTCCGGCTTGGGCAAGACCCACCTGCTGCATGCCATTGGCCACTACGCCCGCCACCTTTACAACGGGATCCGGGTCCGATACGTAAATTCCGAGGAATTCACGAACGACTTCATCAACTCCATTCGTGACGACGAGGGCGCGAGCTTCAAGCAGACTTATCGAAACGTAGACATCCTGCTCATTGACGACATCCAGTTCTTGGCCAACAAGGATGCCACCCAGGAAGAGTTCTTCCACACCTTCAACGCCCTGCATAACCACAACAAACAGGTTGTCATCACCTCGGACCTCCCGCCCAAGCAGCTGTCCGGATTCGAAGACCGCATGCGCTCCCGCTTTGAATGGGGCCTGCTCACCGATATCCAGCCTCCGGAACTTGAAACCCGCATTGCCATTCTGCGAAAAAAGGCCACGGCGGAGAATCTGTCCGCCCCCGACGAGGTCATGGAGTACATAGCCTCAAAAATCTCCACCAATATCCGTGAGCTCGAGGGGGCGTTGATCCGGGTGACTGCATTTGCCTCGCTCAACAACCAAACCGTGGACATGAGCTTGGCCGAGACGGTCCTGAAGGACTTGATCACCGACGAAGGCGCCCAGGAAATCACGCCGGCGACCATCGTTGCCCAGACTGCCGAGTACTTTAATCTCACGATTGAAGAGCTCACCAGCAAATCCAGGACCCGGACCTTGGTGACCGCACGGCAGATCGCCATGTACCTCCTGCGTGAGCTGACCGATATGTCGCTGCCAAAGATCGGCCAGGAACTGGGCGGCCGCGACCACACCACCGTGATTCACGCCGATCGCAAGATCCGTGAACTCATGGCGGAACGTCGGGCCATTTTCAACCAGGTAACCGAGCTGACCAACCGAATCAAGCAGCGGCAGCGCGAAGGTTAAGGACGCCAGAATTCCGATAACCACAGGTGTGGATAAACCTGTGGATGATTAAGTGGACGACCTCGATCTTCTGCGGATAACTCCATGCTCTCCTGTGGATCCCTTAATCCACGCGGAAAGTTGTCCACCGGGGCGTGACACTGAGTGTCACCCCCAATCACATGTTGTGCACATGCATAATCGGTACGTTCCCGCGGCCGTTGACGGTTATCCACAGTATCCACAGGGGTTATTAACACTACTAACCCCTTTCTTCCTATTCATCCAGATAACAAGTCCCCTTTTGCCGCGAGCTGCCAAGATCGACCGAATGACCCTGAATTGGGCCATTCCCCTTGGAGAGTTTTGCGCAAGGACCACGGACCGTTTCCAACTGAAATTGGCATACTCCCGAATCCCTTGCTTAGACGCGGTTCCTCTCGGTTGCAGCTGCATTTCACTTTCGTACCCAGGGGCCTTCTTCCGGCATTTTTCACCCGGGCTTTCCGACAGGCGTCCAAGAGATGAACTTCCGGGAATGACTCGGTTGCCGCTTCCAGCTCTGTTCATGTCTCATTGATCATCAAATGTTCTGTGCCGGCCCCAGGTTCGGACAGGGCCCGCACTCCAGTTCCGCTGCGTCACAGTTGAAAACAGCGGGACCCGATTTCGTGGAAAAACCGCTTCTGGTCAGCCTGTCCTAGAGAGACCTTGCGCCTGGCTTGGAAACGTTCACTTCCAAGCCGGTCCACGGCAACGTGCAGTCTTCGGATTTCTGCGGTCCCACGATGCTGCCCGGGAACGACCACCGGGATGCTTGCTCATTGATCACCAAAAACCGGTATGCTCGAAGGCTGTGCCGTAGTTCTGCCAACCAACGCAGTCGGTTCACAAAGCAAGCTTGCAAACTCACCTTGTGCCCGGAACCAGTTCCGGGTCTCGATTTTCAGGACGCTAAGCTTGCTTCAAGTCATGTACTGTCGACTTCGTCGTGAAAGGCGGAACACTTCGTGAAGTTCAGCGTTGAAAAGGATGTATTGGCCGAAGCCGTATCCTGGACCGCCCGTTCACTTTCCCAACGGCCGCCTTCCCCGGTGCTCTCAGGCATCCTGATCACCGCAACGGGCGGCACCGTTTCCCTGGCCGGGTTCGACTACGAAATCTCTGCCCACCTCGAAATTGCCGCTGATGTCGCTGCCGAGGGAACGATACTGGTTTCCGGCAAGTTGCTGGCCGAAATTTGCCGCAGCCTCCCGAACGCCACCGCGGTCATCGAGACCGACGGCACCAAGGTCACACTCACCTGCGGGCGTAGCCGATTCCACCTGGCCACGATGCCGGTGGCCGAATACCCGGAACTTCCAACGCTTCCCGAGGTGACTGGCGTTGTCGATGGCGAGGCCTTTGCCCACGCAATCAACCAGGTCATTGTTGCTGCCTCCAAGGACGACACCTTGCCGATCCTGACCGGCGTCAAGATGGAAATCGAAGACGACCTGATCACCTTCCTGGCCACCGACCGTTACCGACTGGCCATGCGCGAGGTCCACTGGAAGCCGTCGCAGTCCGGGATTTCAACTTCCGCACTGGTCAAGGCCAAGACCCTGAACGAGGTCGCCAAGACCCTGGGTTCGGCCGGCGAATTGAAGATCGCGCTGGGCGAAGGCAACGAACTCATTGGTTTCGAAAGCGGAAACCGCCGCACCACCTCGTTGCTTGTCGACGGTGACTACCCCAAGATCCGTTCGCTGTTCCCCGAGAACACGCCGATCCATGCCACGGTGCGGACCTCCGATCTCATGGAAGCGGTCCGCCGCGTAGCGGTTGTTGCCGAACGCAACACCCCGGTGCGGCTCTCCTTCACCGGCGGCCAGCTTTCGCTTGACGCCGGTACCGGCGAAGACGCCCAGGCCGAGGAATCCATCGAGGCGCAGATCGACGGCGAGGAAATCACCGTCGCCTTCAATCCCGCCTACCTGAGCGAGGGCCTGAACGCCTTCGACAGCGAATTCGTGCGCTTCTCCTTCACCAGCGCCCCCAAGCCGGCCATGATGACCGCCCAGTCTTCCCTGGACGGACAGGACAGCGACCAGTACCGGTACCTGGTCATGCCGGTGCGCCTACCAAACTTGCCCAATTAGGTTGCCTGCGGGGGAAAACACGGTTTTCTTTCCTGCCGCAACCTCGTGTTCGGCCGCTCCACGTCCGCTCCAAACGGAGCGGCCGAACACAACTTTTCTTGGCGGCTTCCACCAAGCCTTTGTCATCCGATCGACGGCATCCCGCCCGATCCCATCGCAGGACGTTTAGGTGTATATCTCACATGTCTCTCTCACCGACTTCCGCTCCTATGCGCAAGCCGATGTCGAGCTGGGACCTGGCACCAACGTCCTTGTAGGGTCCAACGGTGTCGGCAAGACCAACATCGTAGAAGCCATTGGCTACCTTGCAACGCTTTCGTCCCACCGGGTCACCAATGACGCACCGCTGCTGCGTTTCGGCACCGACCGCGCGCTGGTCCGGGCGAGGGTCCAGCGCGCCAAGCTGGTGACCACCCTCGAGGTGGAAATCACCGCCGGCAAGGCAAACCGGGCCAGGATCAACCGGGCCAACCCCGTGAGGGCGCGCGACATCCTCGGCATCGTGCGGACCGTGCTCTTCGCCCCGGAAGACCTGGCCCTGGTCAAGGGAGATCCCTCGAACCGGCGCCGTTTCCTGGATGAATTGCTCGTTACCCTGCGGCCGGGAGAGGCAGCCACCCGCGGGGACTACGAGCGCGTTTTGAAACAGCGCAACGCCCTGCTGAAATCGGCACGCGCCGGCGGCAAGCTTTCCACCGCACACGAATCCACCCTCGATGTCTGGGACACCCACCTGGCTCGGGCCGGAGCGCGAGTGCTGCGCGGGCGGCTTGAGGTGCTCAGCCTGTTGTCCCCGTACATGGGTGCCGCATACGCGTCGTTGGCCGATGCCAACAAGGAAGCCCGTGCGTACTACCAATGCACGGTGATGGCCGATTTCGATGCCGAGGACTCCCCCGCCGATGCCCCGGCCCGCGAGGACGGCACCTTCAGGGTGGCCCCGGCCGTGCTGCTTGACGCCACCGCGGAGGAACTCGAGGAAATGTTCCTCGCGGCACTGCTGAACACCCGTGACAAGGAACTCGAGCGCGGCATCACCCTGGTTGGGCCGCATCGCGACGATGTCCTGCTGACCCTGGGCAGCGCCCCGGCCAAGGGATATGCCAGCCACGGAGAGACCTGGTCGCTGGCCCTGGCCCTGCGGCTTGCCGCCTACAAGGTCATGGGCGAGGACGACCCGCGCCCCGGCGCCGGACCGATCCTGATCCTGGACGACGTCTTCGCCGAACTCGATGCCACCCGCCGCACCCGGTTGGCCTCCATCGTGGCCGGCGCCGACCAGGTGATCGTCACCGCCGCGGTCGCCTCGGACGTGCCCGAGGAGCTCGGCGGCACCTTCCTGAAGGTCAGCCCGGGAGTCGTGAGCTCGTGAGCGAGGAAAAGGACCCGCATGCCCCCGAGGCGCTGGATGCATCCCGCGCCATCCTCAACCGCATGCGCGAATCCGCAATCAGCCGCGGCGAAGCCCGGATCGACGCGGCCAAGGCCGCCAAGTTCGAGGAAAACGTCGCTGCACGCAAGGCCAAGCGGCGGGCCAGCGCCGCACCGGCGAAATACACCGACGGGCGCGACCCCCAGGAAATCGGCAACCTCTTTGGCAGGATCGTCCGTGACCGCGGCTGGAGCGCACCGGTGGCCGTGGGCTCGGTGCTCTCGCGCTGGAGCGAGCTGGTGGGCCCGCAGATTGCCGCGCACTGCAAGCCCGAGTCCTTCGAGGATTCCACCGTGGTGGTGCGCTGCGACTCCACGACCTGGGCCACCCAGATGCGCCTGCTCTCCCACGAACTGCTCAAGCATTTCGACAAGGAACTGGGCCATGGGGTGATCACCGTGATCCGGGTTCTGGGGCCGGCGGCACCCACCTGGCGGCACGGCGGACGCTCGGTCAAGGGCCGCGGTCCGCGGGACACCTACGGCTAGGAAAACCAAAACGCGTAGCTGGCCCACTGGCGCGCTCACAGCGCCCAAACCACATAGCCCCCCACTTGAGGCCGAACCAATCGCTCCTAAGTATGGTTGGCGGCCATTGGCGGCATGTTGCCGCCGGTCAATGTCCGATTGTTTTGGCGATACGCGGTAGAATTGGTACAGGCGTTTTGTCAGTGCGACAAGACGCTGGTTCATGATCGGGCACCTTCGGTGTTCGGCCTTCCACTGTTTGAGGAGTCTGTAGCACCTGTGTCTACCGATAACACCACACCCCAGGAACCAATCGATTCCGTCCAGGTCGACGAATCCCCCGCTGCCCCGCCGGCGGAAGAGCATGTCAACGGGAGGGTGGAACACACCTACGGCGCCCAGGACATCACGGTTCTTGAGGGCCTCGAAGCGGTGCGCAAGCGCCCCGGCATGTACATCGGTTCCACCTCGGCGCGCGGCCTGCACCACCTGGTCTACGAAGTCGTGGACAACTCCGTCGACGAGGCCCTGGCCGGGCACTGCGACCACATCCAGATCGCCCTGCGCGAAGACGGCGGCGTCCGCGTGGAAGACAACGGCCGCGGCATCCCCGTGGACATCCACCCCACCGAGGGCAAGCCCACCGTCGAGGTCGTCATGACCATCCTGCACGCCGGCGGCAAGTTCGGCGGCGGCGGCTACGCGGTCTCCGGCGGCCTGCACGGCGTGGGCATCTCCGTCGTCAACGCCCTCTCCTCGCGCGTGGACACCGAGATCCGCCGCCAGGGCCATGTCTGGCGCATGTCCTTCGCGGACGGCGGCAAGCCCCAGGGCACCCTCATCGAGGGCGAGGCCACCGAGGCCACCGGCACCATCCAGACGTTCTACCCGGACGCCTCGATCTTCGACACCATCGACTTCGACTTCGAGACCCTGCGCGCCCGCTTCCAGCAGATGGCCTTCCTGAACAAGGGCCTGCGCATCACCCTCACCGACGAGCGCGTGCTGGCCGAGGACGGCGACGAGATCGCCACCGACGAGGACGAAGCCAACGACGCCGCACCGAAGCACCGCGTGGTGGACTACCTCTACAAGGACGGGCTGCTGGACTACGTCAAGCACCTGAACTCCTCCAAGAAGGTCGAGCTCGTCCACGAGGACGTCATCGCCTTCGAATCCGAGGACACCTCCAAGGGCATCAGCGTCGAGGTCGCCATGCAGTGGACCAACTCGTACTCCGAGTCGGTCCACACCTACGCCAACACCATCAACACCCACGAGGGCGGCACCCACGAAGAGGGCTTCCGCGCCGCGATGACCTCGCTGATCAACCGCTACGCGCGCGAGAAGACGATCCTGCGCGAAAAGGACGAGAACCTCACCGGCGACGACATCCGCGAGGGCCTGACAGCCGTCATCTCCGTCAAGCTTGCCGAACCGCAGTTCGAGGGCCAGACCAAGACCAAGCTGGGCAACTCGATGGCCAAGGGCTTCGTCCAGGGCGTTGTCAACGACGAACTCGGCGACTGGCTCGAGCGCAACCCGAACACCGCCCGCGACATCATCCGCAAGGCCCAGCTCGCCTCCCAGGCCCGCCTGGCCGCGCGCAAGGCCCGCGACAACGCGCGCCGGAAGTCCCCGCTGGAATCCTTCGGCATGCCCGGCAAGCTCTCGGACTGCTCCTCGAAGAACCCCGCCGAGTGCGAGGTGTTCATCGTGGAGGGCGACTCCGCAGGCGGCTCGGCCAAGCGCGGACGCAACCCGCACACCCAGGCCATCCTGCCGCTGCGCGGCAAGATCCTGAACGTCGAGCGCGCCCGCCTCGACCGCGCCCTGGGCAACGCGGAGGTCCAGGCCATGATCACCGCCTTCGGCACCGGCATCGGCGAGGAATTCGACATGGCCAAGCTGCGCTACCACAAGATCGTGCTGATGGCCGATGCCGACGTCGACGGCCAGCACATCACCACGCTGCTGCTGACGCTGCTCTTCCGCTTCATGCGCCCGCTGATCGAAAACGGCTACGTGTACCTGGCGATGCCGCCGCTGTACCGCATCAAATGGTCCAACTCCCCGCACGAATACGTGTACTCGGACAAGGAACGCGACGACGCGCTGGCCACCGGCGCCGCGAAGGCCAAGCGCCTGCCCAAGGACAACGGCATCCAGCGCTACAAGGGCCTGGGCGAGATGGACTACTCGGAACTCTGGGACACCACCATGGATCCCGAGCACCGCACGCTGCGCCAGATCACCATGGACGACGCCGCCGCAGCCGACCAGATCTTCTCCGTGCTGATGGGCGAGGACGTCGAATCGCGTCGAAACTTCATCCAGCAAAACGCCAAGGACGTGCGCTTCCTGGACATCTAGTCCAGCCCCGCCGCCGACACGCGTTTCAGACACAGACTTTTTGACTAGAGGAAGAAATCGATGAGCGATCAGACTCCCGAAAACCCGCAGGACAACACCTCAGGCACCGGCGAACCCCTCGAGGGTGCGGTGATCGACGACGCCGTGGAGGTCCGGACCGGCCACGACAAGATCGACCAGATCGACCTGCAGACCGAGATGCAGCGCTCCTACCTTGACTACGCCATGGCGGTCATCGTGGGGCGTGCGCTGCCGGACGTGCGCGACGGCCTGAAGCCCGTGCACCGCCGCGTGATCTACGCGATGTACGACGGCGGCTACCGCCCGGACCGCTCCTACAACAAGTGCGCCCGCGTGGTCGGCGAGGTCATGGGCCAGTACCACCCGCACGGCGACACCGCGATCTACGACGCCCTGGTCCGCCTGATCCAGGACTGGACCATGCGCTACCCGCTGGCCCTGGGCCAGGGCAACTTCGGCTCCCCGGGCAACGACGGGGCCGCCGCGCCGCGTTACACCGAAACCAAGATGGCCCAGTTGGCCATGGAGATGGTCCGGGACATCAACGAGGACACCGTTGACTTCCAGGACAACTACGACGGCAAGAACCAGGAACCGACCATCCTGCCGGCGCGTTTCCCGAACCTGTTGGTCAACGGCTCCTCCGGCATCGCCGTGGGCATGGCCACCAACATCCCGCCGCACAACCTGCGCGAGGTCGCCACCGGCGTGCAGTGGTACCTGGAGAACCCCGAAGCCTCCCGCGAGGAGCTGCTCGAGGAATTGATGCTGCGCGTCAAGGGCCCGGACTTCCCCACCGGTGCGATGATCCTGGGCACCAAGGGCATCGCGGATGCCTACCGCACCGGCCGCGGCTCCATCACCATGCGCGCCGTGGTCTCCGTGGAGGAACTCCAGGGCCGCACCTGCCTGGTCGTCACCGAGCTGCCCTACCAGGCCAACCCGGACAACCTCGCGGTGAAGATCGCCGAACTGGTCAAGGACGGCAAGGTCTCCGGCATCGCGGACCTGCGCGACGAAACCTCGGGGCGCACCGGCCAGCGCCTGGTCATCGTGCTCAAGCGCGATGCCGTGGCCAAGGTCGTGCTGAACAACCTCTACAAGCACACCGAGCTGCAGTCCAACTTCTCCGCGAACATGCTCGCGATCGTCGACGGGGTGCCGCGCACGCTGTCCATCGATGCGTTCATCCGCCACTGGGTCAACCACCAGATGGAAGTCATCGCCCGACGCACCGCCTACCGGCTGCGCAAGGCCGAGGAGGAGGCGCACATCCTGCGCGGCCTGCTCAAGGCCCTGGACGCGCTGGACGAGGTCATCGCGCTGATCCGCCGCTCCAACACCACCGAGGCCGCGCGCGACGGGTTGATGGAACTGCTGTCCATCGACGAGCTGCAGGCCCGGGCCATCCTGGACATGCAGCTGCGCCGCCTGGCCGCCCTGGAACGCCAGAAGATCCAGGACCGCCACAACGAGCTCGAAATGGAAATCGCCGAATACCAGGCGATCCTGGCCGACCCGCAGCGCCAGCGCACCATCATCTCCGAGGAACTTGCCGAGATCGTGGACAAGCACGGCGACGACCGCCGCACCAAGGTCCTGATGGGCTACGACGGCGACATGAGCGTCGAGGACCTGATCCCCGAGGAGGAAATGGTCGTCACCATCACCCGCGGCGGCTACGTCAAGCGCACCCGGAGCGACAACTACCGCTCGCAGCACCGCGGCGGCAAGGGCATCAAGGGCGCGCAGCTGCGCGGGGACGACGTGGTGGAGCACTTCTTCGTCACCACCACGCACAACTGGCTGCTGTTCTTCACCAACCACGGCCGCGTGTACCGCACCAAGTGCTACGAGCTGGCCGAGGCCGGTCGCGACGCCAAGGGCCAGCACGTGGCCAACGTGATGGCCTTCCAGCCCGACGAGCACATTGCCCAGGTCCTTGACCTGCGCAGCTACGAGGATGCCCCGTACCTGGTGCTCGCCACCCGCAACGGCCTGGTCAAGAAGACCCGCCTGACCGACTACGACACCAACCGCACCGCCGGGGTCATCGCGATCAACCTGCGCGAGGGCGACGAACTTGTCTCCGCGCAACTGATCTCCGAGACCGACGACCTGATGCTGGTCTCGCGCAAGGGCCAGTCGGTGCGCTTCACCGCCACCGACGAGGCACTGCGCCCGATGGGCCGCGCCACCAGCGGTGTGACCGGCATGAAGTTCCGCAACGAGGACGAATTGCTCGCCGCGGACGTGGTTTCCGAGGATTCCTATGTGTTTGTCGTCACCGAGGGCGGCTACGCCAAGCGCACCTCCGTGGACGAATACCGCGTGCAGTCCCGCGGCGGCATCGGCATCAAGGTCGCCAAGCTCGCCGAGGACCGCGGCGACCTGGTCGGCGCACTGATTGTCAATGATGAGGACGAGGTTCTGGTGGTCATGGAGGGCGGCAAGGTCGTCCGTTCCGACGTTTCGCAGGTTCCGGCCAAGGGCCGCGACACCATGGGCGTGATCTTTGCCAAGCCGGACAAGAAGGACCGGATCATCGCCGTGGCGAAGAACACCGAGCGCGGCCTCGGAGAGAATCCCGAGGAAGATGCAGTACCGTTGAACGCGGAAAAGACACAAGAAACGGCCTCCGAGGCCCTGCCGGGTGATGAAAACCCTGCGGGAACCGAGGAAAACCTTGGGCATGACGACGAGGCCACCAACGACGGAGGTAACGCGTGAGCACCCCGAATACGCCCCGCCCGGCGGGCGGCACTGGTGGTACCCGTCCGGCACCGCCACGGCAGGCACCCGTAGGCGCCCAGCGTCCCGCAGGAGCACCGCGACCGGGCACGGCCCCGCGCCCCGCAGGTGCACAGCAGCGCCCCGCAGGCGCTCCCCGCCCCGGGGCTCCGCGCCCGCAGCAGCTGGTTCGCCCGGCCCCCAAGGCCAAGGTCCGCAAGGCCCGCCTGCTCATTTCCAAGGTCGACCCCTGGTCGGTGCTGAAGATGGCGTTCCTGCTGTCGGTGGCCCTGGGCATCGTGACCGTCGTCGCTTCCGTGGTCTTCTGGTCGGTGCTCGATTTGACCGGGATCTTCGCGTCAATCAACGGCCTGGTCGGCGAGATCGTCGGCACCGAAGGCGGCTTCGACCTGATGAAGATCGCGTCCCTCGGACAGGTTGCCTCGTTCGCCACCATCATCGCCGTGGTGAATGTGGTATTGCTCACGGCGCTCTCGATGCTCGCCGCGGTGCTCTACAACCTCTCTTCGACCCTGGTTGGCGGCATCGGTGTGACCCTGACCGACGATTAATTCGCGGAAACACGCCAAGAATCGGTTCTCGGGGCCCCTTGCGAAGGGTGCCTCGAGGGCCGATTTGTTTCTTTGGCCATTTCTCGGGTAAAGTTTTATCTCGTTCCCAGCGGGAACAAAGAGGGCGTATAGCTCAGGCGGTTAGAGCGCTTCGCTGATAACGAAGAGGTCCCTGGTTCAAGTCCAGGTACGCCCACGGATTCCCTCGTCCGACCGGTAGGTGAAAGGAAAAATCCCATGCGGAAATTTCTGGTGTTGGTGGCAGTAGCCGCAGGCATTATTGGTTATCGGAAATACAAGGAATCGTCGGCCGAAAAGGCCACCTGGAGTCAGGGTACCGATAAGGTAAACTGAATTCATACGGGGACTTAGCTCAGTTGGTAGAGCGGTAGCTTTGCAAGCTTCAGGTCAGGGGTTCGACCCCCCTAGTCTCCACCGAAGGAAAAGGTCCGGAACGAAAGTTCCGGGCCTTTTCGCTTTAAGTTCGGTCCTCCCTTTTTGGGACTGCCGTCCCACCGCTCTTTCAAGGAGGGATCGCCAAACCCCATAGAGTGGTTGGGTGACCTTTCTACTGGCTCTCGTGGGCGTCCTGGGCGTTGCCGCGTCGGGGCCGCTCATAGCCGCGTTTCCCGCCGTCCCCGCGCTTTCAATGGCCCTGTGGCGCAATGCCGTGGGCACGGCCGTCATGGCTGTTCCGGCGCTGGTGAACGAGCGCCGCACCTTTGGCCGGCTGCGGCGCCAGGAATGGGGGTGGACCGCCCTGGCGGCACTCTCGCTGGCCCTGCACTTCGCCTTTTTCATGACCTCGATCCGTATGACCACGGTGGCTGCGTCCACGGCGCTGGTGTGCCTGCAGGCCGCATGGATCGCCATCTTCCAGTCGCTGCGCGGAACCAAGTACGGCTGGCGCGTGGGTGTGGGCGTGCTGCTGGCCTTCGCCGGGGTCGTGGTGATCACCGGGTTCGACATCGGGTCGGGGACCGAGGCGCTGATCGGCGACGGCCTGGCGCTCATCGGCGGGATCCTGGCCGCCTCCTACACGCTTGCCGGGTCCAAGGCCCGTGCCACGATGAGCACCAGTTCCTACACGACCATCTGTTACGGAATGACCTCGGTGCTGCTGCTGGTGATGTGCCTGCTGACGGGCGCCCCAGTATGGGGATTCGGCCTGAATGGATGGATCGGCATCCTGGCGTTGGCGTTGTGCTCCCAGGTCCTGGGGCACACGGCCCTGAACCACTTACTGACTTCGCTCGGGCCGCTGACGGTGTCAACCTTGATCTTGTTGGAGATCCCCGGTGCCGCGCTGCTGGCGGCGTTGTTCCTGGGACAGGTCCTGCCGGCGGGCACCGTCGCGGGGCTGGTCGTCATTCTTGCGGGGTTGTTCTTCGTGGTGAGGGGGCAGGGCCACGCCCAGGCCCGTGCCGCGGCCAGCACCGTGCCGCTGGCAAAGGAACAGGGCAACACCTGACCCGAGGCTCCCCCGGGTTCCCGGAGGCTGCTCACGGGGCACGTGCTGCCCTGTGGTTGGTTCTTGTTCCCATGGCATCGGTGTACGACCCCACGAAGACGGGTTACTTCTTGGCGCGAGGCCCCGGCTTCGGCGAGGAATCCCCGTTGGCTGCCTCGTCGGCGGCGGCCTTGCCGGTGTCGGCGGCGGCCTCGGCTTTGTGCTTGGCGGTGGTGGCAGCCTCGGACAATTCCTCGGCCTTCTCGGAGAGCTTCTCCTTGGCCTCGGCCACCGTATCCTTGGCGGCCTCGGTTGCCTCGGCGACATTGGCCTTGGCCTGAGCTGCTGACGCTGCCACTTCCTCGCGGACCTCCTCGACGCTTGCCGGGACATCCACCGGTCCGCTGGCACGGACGGTGGTCGGTTCCACCGGTGCCGGGGTCTTCCATGGGTCGTCGATGGGCTTGGACGCGCGCCAGGCGGCTACGGCTGCGGCACCGGCCGCGGCAATGACGGCAACGACGAGCCAGCCCTTTTTCTTCTTCGCGGGCTTCTGCACCTTTTCAATCTCCTTGCTGACGGTCTGGGCTGCTGCATTTGCCGTGTCATGGAGACGCTGGACCGTTTCGGCACTGGGCGTGAGCTTGTCGGCGACCTGGTGCAGCGTCTCGGAGGACTTGGCCTGCTCCAGCTTGCGTGTGGTGAATTCGGCCGCCTGGCCGATCTTTTCGTTGGCGGTCGGCAGGTATTCGTTTAGGACGACATCGCGGGCGTGGCTGAGCGCGGGCGCTGCCTTCTCGATGGCCTCGTTCAATGCCGGGGTGGCGCGGTCAACGGCCTTCTGGACCCTCGGGGTGGCCTCGTCAATGGCTGCGGAGAGCCGCGGGCCCACCTTTTCAAGGGATTCCTGGAGCAGGGGGCTGACCTTGGCAACGGTCTCGGACAGCTCGTGGGCAGCCCAGTTCAATCCCTCTTGGATCTTCGGGGTTGCGGTCTCGATGCCTTTTTCAATGCGCGGAACGGCCCACTTCACTGCCGTGTCCACCTTTGGCGCTGCCCAATCCAAGGCCTGTTCGGCGCCGGTGGCAACACTTTCACCAAAGTCTCGAGCAATACGTTCTGACTTCACAGTGAACCCCTTTGATCGTTTCGGATGCTTCGTCCCAGCCTACGACCTCCACTTGGCTTGCGGCCATTACCTGCCCGGCATATATACAAACGTGTAGCCGTGTTCACTGAACGCGTAGCCATTCGCAGCGGCGGTTCAAGCGCTCATGGAAGAATGACTGCATGACTGCAATCCCAACGCACACAGCCACCATCCACACCAACTTGGGCGACATCGTCGTCAACCTTTTTGGCAACCACGCCCCCAAGACCGTGAAGAACTTCGTTGGCCTGGCCACCGGCGAACAGACCTGGACCGACCCGCGCAGCGGTGAGGAAAAGGTCAACACCCCGTTGTACAACGGCACGATCTTCCACCGCATCATCTCCGATTTCATGATCCAGGGCGGCGACCCGCTGGGCCAGGGCACCGGCGGTCCGGGCTACCGCTTCGACGACGAGATCAACCCCGAGCTCGATTTCCGCGAACCGTACAAGCTGGCCATGGCCAACGCCGGCATCCAGATGGGCCAGGGCACCAACGGGTCCCAGTTCTTCATCACCTCGATCCCGACCACCTGGCTGCAGGGCAAGCACACCATCTTCGGCGATGTCACCGACGAGGCCTCGCGCAAGCTGGTTGACGCACTGAACGTCGTTCCGACCGATGGCCGCGACAAGCCGCTGGAAGACGTCGTCATCAGCAGCATCGACGTCGCGGCAGTCTAGGCACGTGGTTCCGGCGTATCTCGTGCGCCGCTGATCGTGGACGGCCCCATCGACCGCCCCGCCCGTTTGTTGTTCACCTCGCGGTCGCAAAGTGAATGACGTGGGCGGCGTGGGTGGATGGGGCCGTTTTGCATCCTTGGGCAGGTGAAGTCCGCAACCGGCCAGGCGCCGGGGCCCTCCCGCAGGGTGCGAGCCAAGGGAACCAAAGACCGGCCCCGTGCCATCGGGGCCATGAACGTACTTACACAGGAGCGTCATTTCCATGTCTTATGGACTGTCCAACCCGAACCAGGCCGCACAGGCCCCGGTCTGCCCCAGGCATCCCGACCGGATCTCCTATGTCACCTGCCAGCGGTGCTCCCGCCCGGCCTGTCCGGAATGCCAGGTGACTGCCGCGGTCGGAACCCAATGCGTGGATTGCGTGCGCGAAGCCAACAAACAGATCCCCGGCACCCGGACCGTCTTCGGCGGCAAGGCCACCGACGGCCGGCCGATCGTCACCTATGTGCTGATCGCCATCAATGCCGTGGTCTTCGCGCTGCAGATGACGATCCCGAGCTTCACCAACCACCTGGTTTACGCGGGACTGTACACCAGCGGATACTTCGAGCCCGAGCCGTGGCGGATGATCACCTCGATCTTTGCCCACTCCACTTCCTTCATCGGGCACATCGCCTTCAACATGTACGCGCTGTACATCTGCGGACGCGTGCTCGAACCGATGCTGGGACGGCTGCGCTTCCTGGCCCTGTACCTGGTGGCCGGGTTGGGCGGATCCGTTGCGGTGCTGCTGATCACGGATCCCCGTGTCCCGGTCCTGGGCGCTTCGGGTGCGGTCTTTGGGCTGTTCGCGGCAATGTTCGTGCTCTTGCGTTCGCGTGGCGTCCAGTCGATGCAGATCGTCATCCTGATCGTCATCAACCTGGCCATCGGCTTCATTTTCCCGGGCATCGCCTGGGAAGCCCATGTCGGTGGGATGGTCCTGGGCGCGGCAGTGGCGGCCGTCATGGCTTATTCGCCCAAGGGCCCCAGGCAGGCCGCCATGCAATGGGCAGGCACCGCCTTGCTGGTGTTGTTGCTGGTGGCCTTGACTTTGTACGGGGCCGTCAACGTTCGAGTTGGATAGCCAGATCGGCACTAGCGGGACAAAAGTTGTCCACATGGGTTATCCACACTGTTAATAACTCACAACCATGTAATTCACCTGCAACGGACCGGCTCCAGCGCCCGCGCTGACGCCGGTCCGCTCTGGTTTTGGACAGCTTTCAATGAATATGCACAATTTCATCCACACCTGTGGATAACTTAGTGCACAACCTGTGCAGGGTCGCTTTGCGCCGTTCGAACATCGGCCGTGAGTAATCTTCGAAAGTATGAACTAATCCGCGTGAATACGCGGAAGCGGGAGGGTTCTCGGCCCCGCCCCGGCGCGTTGTCCACACTCCTTATCCACAGTGTTAATAACTTACGCACATGTAATTCACAATGGTCGAAACCGCGCCAGGACGATGATGTAGGTGCAAAAGGGGCGAAACCCACAGCCTTATCCCCACCTGTGGATAACCTTCGTGCACAGCATGTTCCTAAGTTTCGACCGGTTCCGTGGTCGCGTCCACCTGTGCAGCACGGCAGAAAACTGGAAAGCTGGATTTCAGCTGGCGTGCAAGCGCGCCGAGCGAATCCACAACACCGCGGGAGAACTTCGATGCACCAGAACTGGATCCACCTCGAGCACGTCGGTGCGTGGACCGAACTGACCAACAAATTGGCGGCAGTCGACGATACGGATGAATTCTACGAAGCCGAAGATTTGTTGGAGGAGCTCAACGAGCCGGGCGTCGATCCGGCACGAGACACCCTCGGGTTGTGGGACAAGGACACCATGGTGGGGTTCGGGCAGCTCCGGCTCGGGGAGCAGCTGCGCGACGGACGCGGACGCGTTTCCATTGGCGGTGGAATCGCACCCGAATACCGGCGCCAAGGCCATGGAACCTTGGTCATGGACGTTCTTGAAGCCAGGGCCGGGGAAAAAATGGCCCAACGGCACCCGGGCGTCGATTACACCATTGACGTGTGGGGAAACGCCCCGGGGCACAGTGCCGGAGCGATGGCGGTGGCACGCGGTTATGAGCCGGCGCGCTTTTTTCAGGACATGACCCTGGTGCCGGGAGATTTCCGGCCCCATCGACGGCCGGCCAGCGTCCCGGAGGACACCGTGCTGGTTCCATACTCCCCCGGCATCGCCGAGGCCGTCAGGCTCCTGGACAACGAGGCGTTTGCCGACCATTGGGGCTCGGCCCCCAAAAGCACGGATGAGTGGGTGGCCATGACGGGTGCGCGTTCTTTCAGGACCAACTATTCCCGGGTCCTGCTCGAGGGGCACGGAGAGGACCGGCCGGCACGCGCGCTCAGCCACGTGCTGGGCGCCGAATGGGTTGGCAAGGAGCTGTACATATCCCGCGTGGGCACCGCGCGGGCCGCGCGGGGCCTCGGGTATGCGGCATGGACGCTCTCCACGGTGGTCGCTGCGGCCTTCGGCGACGGATTCACCAAGGTGGACCTGTCGGTGGATGCCCAGAGCCCCACGGGGGCCCTGGGGCTCTACGAACGGCTGGGTTTCAAGGTGGTCCGCCGTGGGACGGTCTACCGAAAGGCCGTCGCGGAGCTCTGAGACACCACGGGCACCGCGGAAGGCAGGGCCCTGCGGGCCATCAGCCCAGAAGCGGCAGCAACAGCGACACGGCCAGCACGGCCATCAGGGTGGCGATGACGGCATCGAGAACCCGCCAGGACCTCGGGTTGGCGAAGAACCCCCGCAGGTAGCGCGCGCCGAAGCCCAGTCCGGTGAACCACAGCACGCTGGCCAAGGCCGCGCCGGTGCCGAAGACCCAGCGCCCGGTCTCGCCTTGGGCCGAGGCGATGGAGCCGAGCAGGATCACGGTATCCAGGTACACATGGGGATTGAGCCACGTCAGGGCAAGGGCAGTGAGGGCGACGGTGCGGCGCGGGGTCGGGGTCGCCGCGGTGCTGGCTTCCATCCCCAGCGGGCTGAAGGCCCGGCGGGCCGCAAAGTAGGCATAGGCAAGCAGGAATGCAGCCCCGCCGGCCCGGGCGACGGAAATGAACCACGGGGCCACCGCCAGCAGGGCGCCAAGCCCGGCAATTCCGGCGAAAATCAGCAGGGCATCGGACACCAGGCAAATCAACACCGTCGTGCGAACATGTTCACGTCGGATGCCCTGGCGCAAGACAAACGCGTTCTGGGCGCCAATGGCAACAATCAGCGACAGGCCCGTGGCCAGGCCGGATACAAAGGGGAAGAACATCACCAACCGAGACTAGGCGTTCCGCCAAAGACGTGTCGAGCTAAAGAATCTTAGTGTCCATTAGGATCGCTAACTATGGACTTCCCCGCGGAACAACTGCAGACCTTCAAGGCCGTCATCGAAGCAGGAACGCTGGAACGTGCGGCAGGGGAACTGAACATCACGGCCTCCGCGGTGAGCCAACGGCTCAAGGCCCTGGAAAGGCAGGCCGGAAGCGTGCTGTTCATTCGCTCGCGACCCATCCGCACCACCGGAAGCGGGGACGTCCTGCTCCGGTTGGCGCGCGAGATCCACATGCTTTCCACCGAGGCGCACCGGGCGCTCGGGCTTGAATCCGCCGACGGCCATGTTCCCCGCCGAACCGAGCTCAGCATTGCCGTGAACGCCGATTCCCTGGCCAGCTGGTTCGTCCCGGTGCTCCGGGGCTTGGCGGACCAGGAACTGATGACCTGCGAGATCCTGCGGCACGACGAGGCACATTCCACGGAGCTGCTTCGTTCGGGCCAGGTCATGGGCGTGGTGACCACCAAAAGCACCCCGGTCCAGGGATGCTCCTCGGTGCACCTGGGAGCCATGCGCTACCGGGCGATGGCCACCCCCGGATTCCGGGACCGCTGGCTGCCGGGGAACGACCACCGAGCCGAACTTGCGGCCGCGCCCATGGTGAGTTTCGACCGCACCGATGGCCTGCAACGGGGGCTGCGCCGAAAGATCGTTGGCTCCACCCGCGCGGTCGCGCCGGTGGAGCACTTTGTCCCGGACTCACGCGTCTATGTTGCCTCGGTGGCGGCCTCGCTGGGGTGGGGCATGATTCCCGAGATCCAGGAACCCGACGACGGTTCGCTGGTCAGCCTCCACGCGTCATGGACCAGCGAGGTGCGGCTCTACTGGCAACGGTGGAAGGTCCCCTCCAAGGCCCTGGACCTGCTCACGGCGCTGGTCCTGGAAGCGGCCCGGGACGCAGGGCTGGACCGGGAGCCATAAGGCCGGGGCAAAAGAAGCTACTGCCAGGTAACCTCCGCGGCTAGGCTGGGCCCATGAGCAGCCGGAACACCGCCAGGCCCAGGACCGCGGCCTCGATCCTCAACGCCCTGCGAACGGCCGTGCCAAGGATCGCGGGAAACCCCCGGGTGGTGCGGCACGGGATGTCCCTCTGGCCGCCGTTCTGGGGCGCCGGCATCAAGGTCAAGCACATCTCCGCCGACTGGCGCAGTGCGACGGTCGTCTTGCGCCAACGCCCCTGGAACATGAACTACGTCGGAACCCACTTCGGCGGATCACTGTTCGCCATGACCGATCCGTTTTGGATGATGATGATCCTGCACAACATCGGTCCCGGACACATCGTGTGGGACAAGAGCGGCGAGATCGATTTCCGAAAGCCCGGAAGCGGGACCCTGGCATGTCGTTTTGAACTGGGCCAGGCCCAGTTGGAACAGCTCAAGGAAGCGGTGGCCAGGGACGGGAAGGCCACGAAATGGTTCGCCGTCGACATCTTCGACGAATCGGGCCGGATCGTGGCGACGGTGCGCAAGGAAGTCTATGTACGTGCCAAGCACCTGGCGCCGGAAACCGCTTGAGCAGTACCCGGTGCACCATCGAAGTGGTGCTAGTTCCCTCCGCCGGGAGGGCCGATGAACAGCAACACCGCGGTGATGGCGGCCACCAGAACGATGCCTGCCACCGCCGCCAGCCAGGGGCGGCGCAGGGCAAGGGCCTGGATCTTCTCGATGGGGCCCCGCGGGGTGTCCCCGCCCGGGGCCAGGCGCCACGTGTCGCTGAGCAACCCGCGTCGCAACATCGCCCGCTCAAAGGGGAGGGTGGCGAAGGGAACGACCGCGGAGGCCAGCCCAAGAATGCCGCGACCGGCACTCCAGCGCTCGTTGGCCCAGACGAAGATGGTCACCAGGCCGTAGGCAATGAACACCACGCCGTGGAACATGCCGAAGATGCGGACGTAGATTTCCGGTCCCACGCCGTACTTGATGACCATGGCGATGATCAGCAACGCCCAGGTGACCATTTCTGCGGCGGCCAGAAAGCCGTACAGGCGCTTCGGGGAAAGCTTGGAAGTGGCAGTGGCCGAGGGGGTACCGGCAAGATCGTGGCGAACCATGGGTGTTTGGCGTGCCTTTCTGGAAGTTGGCGTGAACGGCGCACGCGGCGGGGCTAAGTTGCCGGGCCTTGGAAGGAAATTCCCGCGGGAGCCGCCGGCGTTCCCTGGGGAGGGAACCCGGGACAGGGAACGCGGCCGCCTGCGGCAGGGCCCGGGGCGGACAGGCCATCGGTGTCTTCTAGGACCGGCCGGTGGTCGGGTGGTGGGTTGCGTTGCGGGCCCGAAGGCCGGGTGCTAGCGCCACCCCGTGGTCATGAAGAAACCAACCATGGCAATGCCGAAGCCGATCACGATGTTCCAACCGCCGATGCCGGGGATCGGAAACGCGGTCTGGGCAAGGTAGTAGACCATGATCCAGATGAGACCCAGGATCATCAGGCCGAACATGACCGGCTTGTACCACTTGGGCATCGGCTTGTCGTAGGCCGCCGTGTCGCTGCCGCCCTGTGGCTTGCGGTTCTTCCGACGGGTCTTGGATTCAGGCACTGCTGCTCCTTGGGTCTTCTGCCGCCGGCACGATCCAACGGGCACGTGTCGAAACGGTAGGCTAGGTAAGTGTGTGTCGTCAGGGAACTGCTTCCCAACGTCACGCTTTGATCCAATACTATCCGCTCAAACTGGACGCCGCCGGGTATCGCGGCGTCCCACGTGGCAGTGAGGGAACTTCGCATGACTCGATCCGCAGTGCGGGCGCGGACCAGGCCAACGGTGGGCCAACGCCTGCTGGGCGGGTTCGGTGAAACCCTCATCACCCTTGGCATCATCCTGCTGCTCTTTGTCGGCTGGGAATTGTGGTGGACCAACATCGACGCGGACCGTGCGCAGACGCAAGTCACCTCGGAATTCGTCCAAGGCCTCCAGGTTGGCCCGGGGGACGGAACCAGCGCTCCGGAAAAGGATTTTGGCCCGGCCCCCATCACCGAGATCCCCGACGGGGAAACCTTCGGCGTCTTCTACATCCCGCGCTTCGGCAGCAACTTCGCGCACCCGGTGACCAACGGCGTGGGCATGGACGTGCTCAACAACGTCGGCATCGGCCACTACCCCGACACCCAGGAGCCCGGCGAGCTCGGGAACTTTGCCGTGGCCGCGCACCGCCAGACGCACGGCCAGGTGTTCTGGAACATCGACAAGTTCCAGGCCGGGGACAAGATCTACCTGCAGACCCGCAAGGGCTTCTACACCTATGAATGGCGCGACACCGAGATCGTGCACCCCTCGCAGGGCGAGGTGCTGCTGCCGGTGCCGCACGACCCGGGTGCCAAGCCCACGACCTCGATGCTGACGATGACCAGTTGCCACCCGCCATTCACCACCCGCATGCGCATCATCGCTTACGCGGAGCTGGAATCCTGGCGTCCGGCCGATGCCGGTCCCCCGGCGGAAATCGCCGACCTGGTGAAAAAGACGATGGAAAAGTAGGACACGGACACATGTACGCATGGATTTTCAGGACCCTGCCCGGTCCCCTGTGGTTCCGCATCATTTTGGCACTGGCGCTGGTCGCCGGCGTCGTACTATTGCTGATGAACTATGTCTTCCCGTGGCTGAGCCAGTACAGCCCCTGGACCGAATCAACGATTGGCCTGATGCTGCTGTGAACGCCCCCAAGATCCTGGTGATCGACAACTACGACAGCTTTGTCTACACCCTGGTGGGGTACCTGCAGGAGCTGGGCGCCGAGACCACCGTGATCCGCAACGACGACCTGTCCCTGGCCGAGGTCACTGAACTGGCGCAGGCACGCGACGGGGTCCTGGTCTCCCCCGGGCCCGGCACCCCGGCCGAGGCCGGTGTCTGCATCGAGGTGATCAAGTGGTGCGGGCAGCAGCGCAAGCCGATGCTCGGGGTCTGCCTGGGCCACCAGGCCCTCGCCGAGGCCTACGGCGGGGTTGTCACGCACGCCGAGGAACTGATGCATGGCAAGACCTCCCCGGTCTTCCACCACGGGCACCCGGTCTTCGCGCACATCCCCAGCCCGTTCACGGCCACCCGGTACCACTCGCTGGCTGCCGTGCGATCGAGCATCCCGGAGATCCTGGAAATCACCGCCGAGACCGAAAACGGGGTCATCATGGGACTGGCCCACCGCGACGCGCCCCTGTGGGGCGTGCAGTTCCACCCCGAGTCGGTGCTCACCGAGGGCGGCTACCAGATGCTGGGCAACTGGCTCGAATCCCTGGGCCTGGCCGGGGCGGCCGCGCATGCGTCAACGCTCAGCCCGCTGATCCGGGATGCCGGGGCCTGAGACAAGACCCGCAGCCAGAAGAAGAAGGGTCCCTGCCCGTGAAGATCATTCACGGTCAGGGACCCTTCTTGCTGGAACCGGGCTTCGCCCCCGCTACGGGGTCGGTGTGGGGCTCGGTGTGGCCTGGCCGCTTGGCGTGGGCGTGGTTTCCGGCGGCTGCCCCGAGGTCGAGGGCGCCTCGGAGGAAGTGTCCGTCGGTTCGGGCTCGGCCGGCTTCACGGCAACCGTGACCGTGATGGTGCCGCCCTGCGGGGAAGTGCTGACATCACCCGTGGAGGACTTCTGCGCGATGATCGTCCCGGGTTTCACCACCGCGTTCTCCTCCTCGAGGACTTCGATGCGCAGACCGACCTTCGGATCCTCCAGCGCCTCGGTGGCCTCGGGAACCGTCATGTCGATGAGCCGCGGAACCTCCACCAGCCCGGTGGAAAGGACCAGATCGATCGTGGTGCCGACCTTGACGGTCTTGCCCAGCTTCGGCTCGGTGTTCACCAGCCAGTCGGTGGGGATCGAGGGATCGTTGACCCGGGAGACCGAACCGATCTCAAAGCCCAGGTCCTGCAAGGCCTGGCGGGCCCCGGCCTCGGATTGGCCGGCGAGCCCCGCGGGCAGGACCCGCGACTCGGGCCCCTTGGAAACCATCAGGCGCACCGTG
The DNA here is from genome assembly GCA_024207135.1 of Arthrobacter sp. C2. Taxonomy (GTDB): domain Bacteria; phylum Actinomycetota; class Actinomycetes; order Actinomycetales; family Micrococcaceae; genus Paeniglutamicibacter. The sequence goes on from CP042428.1 coordinate 3,117,928, forward strand.
GAACCCTTGCGGACATCCCTGGTGGCGGCGGGATCGGTTTCCACGACGAGCCCGCTCTTGACGTCGTCGTCGAAGACCGTCTCGACCTTGGACACCAGCTGCAGCTCGGTCAGTGACGCCTCGGCCTTGGCCTGCGTCATCTCGACCAGGTTGGGAATGGTGACGGGGGCGTTGCGTTCCGCCTCCGCACGCATCCAATTGTAGAAAAAGAGGCCGGAAACCACCAGGGCGAGGGCCAGGACCAGCGAAATCGCAATGGTCCAGGTGCGCCTGGATTTCGACCGTTGCTCGTCGCGTTCGCGCCGCAGGTTCTGTTCCCACATCGGACCGGCGTCCCAGCGCTCGTCCCCGGGCACCGGTTCCAGATAGCCGGTGTGGGTCAGCGGTGCCTGGGCGCCGGTGGCCGGGGACCCCGGCGAGGGGAATCCAGGGGCGGCCAGCGCGGCAACCGTCGCCTGCTCCTCGGCCTGGGCCTGGGACTGGGGCATCGGCGCGGTGAGTTCCTCCGGGGCCAGGGCAATCCCGGCGCGGGCGTTGGCAAGGGCCTTGGCAAACGCGGCGGCATCGTCGTAGCGGTCCTCGCGGTCCTTGGCCAGGGCCTTGAGCACCACGTCGTCGAAGATCGGGTCCAGCTCGGGCACCAGGGTGCTGGGGGCCGGAGCATGCTCGCCCACGTGCTGGTAGGCGACCGAGACCGGCGAATCCCCGGTGAAGGGAGGCCGTCCGCTGAACAGTTCGTAGAGCAGGCAGCCGGTGGAGTACAGGTCGGTGCGGGCGTCCACGGCCTCGCCGCGGGCCTGCTCCGGGGAAAGGTACTGGGCGGTGCCCACGACCGTCTGCGTCTGGGTCATGGTGCTGGCGGAGTCGGCCAGGGCGCGGGCAATGCCGAAGTCCATGACCTTGAGGTTGCCGCGTTCGGTGACCATGATGTTGGCCGGCTTGATGTCGCGGTGCACGATCCCCATGGAATGGGAATGCTCCAACGCCTCCAGCACCCCCAGGACATACTTGATGGCCTGCTCGCGGGTCATTTCCCCGGACTTGATGAGGTCCCGCAGGGTGCGCCCGCGGACGTACTCCATCACGATGAAGGGCAGCTCAACGGTCGAACCGGAAACCACCTGTTCCTCTTCGCCGGTGTCGAAGACTGACACGATGTTGGGGTGGTTCAGCCCGGCCACGGCCTTGGCCTCGCGCCGGAAGCGCGCCTGCACCATGGGGTCGCGCGCCATTTCGGCACGCAGGAGCTTGATGGCGACCTTGCGCCCCAGGACCTGGTCGATGCCCAGGTGCACGTCGGCCATGCCGCCGCGCCCAATGAGCTCCTTCACGACGTAGCGGCCGTTGAGAATCCGTTCCTCGGTCACTGTGAAACCACCGTCATCGCCTAATCCGTCGACGGGCTCGGGCCCGTGGATTGGCCCTTGCCCTTGCCGGGACCGTCCGCGGCAGGTGCCGAGGTCTCAGCGGCCGGGCTCGAAGGCGCGGTCGTGGACGGGGTGGGCTCCGACGGACCCAGGGACAGGATGTAGGTGACCGTGGAGCCGGGCTCGACCTTGGTGCCGCCAGGCACGCTTTGGCCGATCACGGTTCCCTTGGCCAGCGGGCTTTCCTGGGCCTCCCCTTCGTTGGGCACAAGGCCCAGCGCTGTCAGCGCCGCGGCGGCCTGCTCGCCGTCGTTGCCATACAAATCGGGCACCGAGACCTTTGCCGGGACGGCATAGGTCAGCGTCACGGTGGATCCGACGGGCAGCTCGCCGACGGGGGAAACCTTGATGACAGTGTCCGCAGCCTCGGAGCTTTCCTTGCCCACGGACTCCACCGTGAAGCCTAGGCCTTTCAGGGTCGCGGTGGCATCCTTGTAGTCCTTGCCCAGGAATTCGTTCTGGGACACCGTCACGGTGGACGGGGCGGTGCTGGTCGGGGCGCTCGATCGGGTCGGCGTGGTTTCGGTTTCGCTCGGCTCGGTGCTGGGTGACGAGGATTCCGTGGTCGGGGCCGTGGTCGTGATGCTTGGGCTGCTTTCCGGGGTCTTGTTTCCGGTGAGCATGGGCAGCAGCCAGGCTCCGAGGATCGCGAGGATCACCAGGGCGATCAGCGCGATCAGCGGTGTGGTCCAGGGGCTGCGGCCCTTCTTGGCCGGGGTGCGCCGGTCGGCGACCTCCTGCTCGTGGACGCCAACGGGTTCTTCCTCCCACTGCTGGGATGCCCCCATGAAGGAATCGAAGTTCTGCTCGTCGTCCTGTGCCTGCGGCGCGGGAACCTGCGGCAGGGCATTGGTGGCCGGTGCCGGCCCGGCAACCGTCGGGTCGACCGGGGGAAGGGCAACAGTCGCGTTGCCTTGCGTGATCGGCGTCTGGCTGATGGCCTGGGTGGCGGCATCGGAGCCCGAGAAGAGCAGCATGCCGGGCACGGCGAGCGTCGCAGTCTCCGGGTTTCCGGCGCGGATGGCGTCTGCTGCCACCGCGAGGGACTCGGCGTCGGCCGGCCGGTCGGCCGGGTCCTTGGCCAGCATCGACATCACCAGCGAGCGCACCGGCACCGGAATGTTTTCCGGCAGCGGCGGCGGGGTGTCGTTGACCTGGGCCAGGGCGATGGCGATCTGCGATTCGCCGGTGAACGGGCGACGTCCGGCAAGCAATTCGTAGCCGATCACGCCCAGGGCATAGATGTCGGAGCTGCCGGTGGCCTGCTGGCCGGTGGCCTGCTCCGGGGCGAGGTACTGGGCGGTGCCCATGACCTGGCCGGTGGCCGTCAGCGGGACCTGGTCGGCAATGCGGGCAATGCCGAAGTCGGTGATCTTCACTCGTCCGTCGGGGAGCATCAGCAGGTTGCCCGGCTTCACGTCGCGGTGCACCAGTCCCTGGATGTGGGCGGCGGCAAGCGCCTTGGCGGTCTGCGAAATGATCGACAGGGTGCGGTCGGGAGAGAGCACGCGCTCGCGTTCGATGATGGTCGACAGCGGCTGGCCGGGAACCAGCTCCATGACCAGGTAGGCGGAACCCTCTTCTTCCCCGTAGTCGAAGACGCTGGCGATGCCGTTGTGGTTCAGCAGTGCGGTGTGGCGCGCCTCGACGCGGAAGCGCTGGAGGAACCCGGGATCCCCGGTGTATTCCTCCTTGAGGATCTTGATTGCCACCAGGCGGCCAAGGACCTGGTCCCTGGCCCTCCACACCTCACCCATGCCACCTATGGCAATACGGTCGGTCAGCTTGTATCGACCGCCCAGGGTGATACCGGAAATTGGCCTCACTGGTTGAACACCGCCTCTAGAATCTTCTTCAGGTTGGGACTGGTCAACGAGGAACCAGTCTTGAAATCAATCTTTTCAAAAACTATTGTCACAGCCACCTGCGGGTCGTCCGCCGGGGCGAACCCGGTGATCCAGGAGTTCACCAGAGGTGGGCCGCAAGGATCGGTCGTACAGGGAACCACCGAGGTTCCGGTCTTCGCGGCGACGTCCAGTCCCGGAACCTGCGCCCGGACGGCCGTGCCGCGCTTGACCGGACCGCGCATCAGGTCGGTGACCTGGTCTGCGATGTCCTTGCTGGTCGCGGTGCTGAATTCCTTGGGCTTGCTTTCGGAGAGCACCCGCAGGTCCGGGGCGATGACCTGCTTGATCAGGTTCGGTTCCATGATCACCCCGTCGTTGGCGATGCCCATGGCCGCCATGTTCATCTGCATGGCCGTGGCCCGCACATTGAATTCGCCGATGACCGACTGGCCGAGTTCCGCGGGGCTGAGGTCGGGCGGGAAGACGCTCGGCTCCACCCGCAGCGGGATCTTCACCTGCTGGCCGAAGCCGAAGCGTTCGGTGACCTCCTCGTAGGGGGCCTTGCCCAGCTTTTCGCTCATCTGCACGAACGGGGTGTTGCAGCTTTGCGCCACGATCTCCGCGAAGCTCGCCTCGGGGATGGCCGCGCAATTGCCGCCGTAGAAGTTTCTCAGCGGCGTCTTGGTTCCCGGCAGGATGACGCTCGAAGGGTTCTTGAGCACCGTGTCGGCGGTGTACTGGCCCGATTCCAGGGCCGCGACCATGTCGAAGATCTTGAAGGTGGAGCCCGGGGCGATGAGGTTGTAGATGGCCGGGTTCCGGTACGGGCTCAGGTCCTTGGTGTCGGAGAGCTTCTTCATGTTCGCCGCGGCCTGCTTGGAGCTGTGCACGGCCAGGAGATTGGTGTCGTAGCTCGGCTTGGAGGCCATGGCCAGGATGTTTCCGGTCTTGGGCTCCGAGACGATGATGGTTCCGCGGGTTCCGTCCGGAATCAGGCCGTAGACGAATTTCTGCAGCTGGCCGTCGATGGTGAGCTCGACCGAGGCACCCTCGTTCTCCTTGCCGGAGAACAGGTTGACCAGCCTGTCGAAGAACTGGTCCTGGCTCTGGCCGGTCAATTCGTCATTCATGACCGATTCGAGCTGCGTGGATCCGTTGGCCAGTGAGTAGAAGCCGGTCAGGTGGGAATACAAATCGGGGTCGGTGTAGACGCGCTGGTACTTGAACTGTCCGTCGGTGGCGACCGATTCGGCAATGGGCTTGCCGTCCACCAGGATTGCACCGCGGGGCAGATCGAATTCCTTGAACAGCTGGCGGTTGTTCAACGGATTTGCGTTGAGGTCCTTCGCGGCAAAGAACTGCACGTAGCTCAGCGCACCCAGGCTCAGTACAAAGAGCAGCATGACGGCGATCCAGGTGTTGCGGATGGCTTGGTTCATCGCTGTGCCCCCTTTCGCGGTGCAAGGAGGCCGGGCGAACGGCGAGGTGCCTTCGTGGCGACCTCCGCGGTGGCCGAAACCCCGGAAACCATGGGGCGGCGTGAATTATGGGAAATCAACAGCAGCAAGGCGACAATGATCCAGTTCGAGAGCAGGGAGGAACCGCCGGCGGCCATGAACGGCGTCGTCAGGCCGGTCAGCGGGATCAGTCGGGTCACGCCGCCGATGACGACGAAGCACTGCAACCCGAGGGTGAATGAGAACCCGGTGGCCAGCAGCTTGCCGAAGGTGTCGCGCGAGCCGAGGGCGGCACGCATGCCGCGGCTGATCAGGATCAAATACAGCAGCACGATGGCGGAGATCCCAATGAGGCCAAGTTCCTCGCCCAGCGAGGCGACAATCATGTCGCTGTTGGCCAGGGGCACCATGTAGGGGCTACCGTTGCCCAGCCCGGTGCCCATCAGCCCGCCGTTGGCGAGCCCGAAGAGCCCCTCGACGATTTGCCGGCTGCCGCCGATTGCATGGTAGATGTCGGGGTCGAAGGCGTTGAGCCAGCCGTCGATCCGTCGGGTCACGTGGCTCATGGTCAGGTAGGCGAAGGTTCCGCCGCCGACCAGCATCAGGGTCCCGATGACGATCCAGCTCACACGAGCGGTGGCGACGTAAATCATCACCATGAACAGCCCGAAGAAGAGGATGGAGGAACCGAGGTCGCGCTGGACGACCAGGACGCCGATGCTGACCAGCCAGGCCACGATCATCGGGCCGAGGTCCCGGGAGCGGGGCAGCTGCAGCGGGCCGACCTTCCGGCCGGCCAACAGGATCAGTTCCCGGTTGGAGGATAGATAGCCGGCAAAGAATATGGCCAGGGTGATCTTGGCAAGCTCGCCGGGCTGGAAGGAAAGCCCAAAGAAACGCACCCAGATCCGTGCACCGTTGATCTCCACGCCCAGTCCCTTGATCAGCGGGAGCAGGAGCAACAGCACCGAGGCCGCCAGGGCGATGTAGGTGAAGCGGCGCAGGACGCGGTGGTCGCGGATGGTCCACAGGACGATCATGGCCACAACCATGGCAACGCCGGTCCACATGATCTGGCGGAAGGCGGTGTCGTCGGTCTTCGCCAGGTCGATGCGGTGGATCATGGCCAGGCCGATGCCGTTGAGGGCAACCGTCACCGGAAGTATCACCGGATCTGCATATTTCGCCCAGATGCGCAGGACGATGTGGAAGACCAGGGCAAGCCCGACCAGGATCAGGCCCTGGGAAATGAATTCCTGGCTCAATCCGTCATCGCTGTTGATGCCCACGAGGTAGTAGGCACCCATGGCGACGGCCAGGGCCAGCAGCAGCAGGAGCAATTCCATGTTGCGCCGTGGGACCGGCGCGGTTTCCAACTCGCTCACGGTTTGATCTCCTGACAGTACGAGGGCAGGACCGGCAAGGTCCCGGCCGCACCCGGATTTTCCGGAACGACCACGGGGCAGCGTTGCTTGGCTGTCACCAGCAGCTCCCCGACCATGGTCTGGGCGTGCGCCAGGTCCCGCGCCGGGAGAGCGGAATCAATGCGCTGCTGCGTGTATTGCGGAAGTGCGTCCAGGGGAATGTCGGTCACGGTGTCAACATGCGAGAGCTTCAACGGTCCGAGGTCCTGCGAGACACCCTTGAAGATGGCCACGTGGCCGTCTTGGTTGCCCACGAAGTACTGGGTCTGCGTCCACAGGTAGCCCCAACCGCACACCGCGGCAAGGATCAGGGTCATCAAGGCCAGGAACGTCGGGACCAGCCAGCGCCGCGGGCGCCGCGAGACGGACTCGTAGTCGTCCTGTTCCCCCGCAGCCTGGGCGGCCGGGGTCTTGTGCGTGAGTATTGCCGCGGCGCGCTTCTCGCCCGAGCGCTGGGTGACGATCGGGATCTTGCCCGACTGGGTCGCCAGCTCGGCTGCGCCAACCAGGAGGTGGGGCCGCTTGGACATCTCGTGGCGGATCAGCGCCGCACTGGCCTCGAGGTCGCCCTCGGCGGCAATCGTCAGCTGCCCGGTGTCCGGGGCCGGTTCGTCGACGGCGACCAATTCCTCGCTCGGGGTCGGGACGGTCTCGCCGTTGTCCTCCACGACCTCGAAGACGACGATGGTGACGTTGTCCGGGGAGCCGTGGGCCAGCGTCGTTTCGACGAGGTCCTCGACGGTTTCCTCCAGGGAGGCGGTGCCGCGCATGATGCGTTCGGTGATGGAATCGGGAACGACGGCGTTCAGCCCGTCGGAGCAGAGCATCCAGCGCTCCCCCGCCTCGACGGGGTACTGGTTCACGTCGAGTTCCGGGCTCGCATCCGAATCGCCGAGCACGCGCAGCAGGACGTTCTTGTGCGGATGCATCTCGGCTTCCTCGGGCCGCAAGCGGCCCTCGTCGACGAGTCGCTGGACGAAGGTGTGGTCGTGGCTGACCTGCTCAAACACACCGTTTTTCAGGCGGTAGGCACGCGAGTCGCCGATATGGGCGAATTGCAGCACGTTGCCGGTGAGCAGCATGGCGGTGACGGTGGTTCCCATGCCCGAAAGCTTGGGATTGGCGCTGACCAGGTCGTTAAGGACCAGGTTCGCGGCCTGGATCTCGTCGGGCAGCACCGTTTCGGCGTCGGGCGTCTCGGGGACGTCCAGGTGGACGAGGTCCAGCACGGTGGAGGCGCTGGCGACGTCCCCGCCGACGTGTCCGCCCATGCCGTCGGCCACGACGGCCAGGTAGCGTCCCACATAGGCGGAGTCGTCATTCTTGGAGCGGACCTTGCCAACATCGCTCCGCGCCGCAAACTTCAGCATCAACGCCATGTCTAGGGCCTCAGCTCCATGACGGTCTTGCCGATCCGGATCTTCTGGCCGAGTTCAACGGGCTGGGCGCGGGTCAGCTGCGCCTCGCCCAAAAAGGTTCCGTTGGTGGAACCGAGGTCTTCGATGAACCAGCGGGTTCCCTGCGGGAACAGGCGCGCATGGCGTCCCGAGGCGTAGTCGTCCTCGAGCACGATGGTTGCCTCTTGGGCGCGACCCAGCAGGATCGGACTGGCGGTGAGCTGGTGCTCGAGGCCGGTGAGCGGGCCTTCGAGGATGGCCAGGGTCTTGGCTTGCTGCTTGGCGGGGACCTCGGGCGGAGGCGCCAGCGAAGGGTCCTTGCGGATCTCCCGGGCGGTCGGTGCGCCCACGCGGGCCTTGCTGCCGATGGCGAGGTCGCGGCGAAGCGCGCCGACGATGCTCAGGACCAGCAGCCACAGCAAAATGAGAAATCCGAGCCGCAGCACGGTGAACACTAGGTCGTTCACGCACGGTCTCCTTGCGATTGGGGGACGAGTCGGAAGATGATGCGCGTCTGCCCCATGGCAATGTTGGAACCGTCATGCAGCTCCGTCTCGCCGACGATCTTCCGTCCGTTGACGAAGCTTCCGTTGGTGGACCCCAGGTCAACAGCCCAGGTCGAGGGGCCGCGCTGCTCGATCTTCAGGTGCCGGCGCGAGACCCCCGGATCCTCGATGGGGATGTCGGTGTCTGCCGAGCGTCCCAGGACGATGCTGGGGTGGTTCAGGGCATAGCGTTGGCCGGAAATGTCCAGCACGGGCTGCATCCTGGCCGCAGCGCGGGGCGGAGCGGACGGGGCCGGTGGTGCGGCGGGGGTGTTGTGGACCTCGGGGGTTGAGGCATCCGAGGTGGTGGCATCGATCTCGAAGCCTCCCGGCTTGAGTTCGGGATCCTTGCGGAAATTAACCTCGACGGCGCCCTGCAGGGTGTAGCCCTGGCTCTTGGCGTGGTCCAGGGCCGCGGTGCACAGCTCCCGGGCCAGGGGGGCACCCCATTCCCGGGCCCTGGCGAAATCCTCGTCCGCGAGGCGGATGATGAAGTGGTTCGGCGCGAGGGTGCGGGCCTGGGAGATGGTCAGCGACTTCGCGTCCATTTGGTTGCGCAGGCGCGAAGCGATTTCGACGGGCTTGACTTCGGAGCTGCCGGAGCCGCGGAAGACGCTGGTGACAAGCTTTTCAAGTCCGCGTTCAACATTGTCAATGAGACCCATCGCTTCGCTCCCTTCCTGGTTCTAACGCGTGTGGTTCCACGGTTTATGGCATTGCGTCGCAGGGCATGGTTGCCCTACGCATTGTTCGATACTACTTGTCTTGCATTTTCTGTGGGGCTAAATGTGGTGAAACCGGCCCTCTGATCAGGAACGAATGGCCGTCTCCAAAGGTTGCTGAAGAGTGGCTCTGATCACAAAGTACCCCTCGATTAGTTGTTCGGGGCGATCTGTGTATATTATTGATCTCGCTGTTGAAGTCAATGACGAAAACAGCAGTGAATATGCGCGAGTGGCGGAATTGGTAGACGCGCTGGCTTCAGGTGCCAGTGCTCGCAAGGGCGTGGGGGTTCAAGTCCCCCCTCGCGCACATATGAGAAACAACCCCCGGTCTTCGGACCGGGGGTTGTTTCGTTAATTTCATCCAGGGTTCATCGGGGCACATACGGATGGACAGTGGGCGGCCTGCCCCGGTTCCTGCAAACCGTGCCTCCGCCGGAACCGGTGGATACCTGCCTAGGCGGCGCTGGTTGTCCCCGACCCCCGATCCATCTCCACGGCCATGGAGATTGCGGGGTTCGGGAAAAACAGCGGATAGGTGAGTCCTGCGATCGCGGCTCCCACCAAAGGCGCCACGATGAACAACCACACCTGTCCCAGCGCTGCCGGACCGGCAAACCATGCCACGCCCAGTGAGCGGGCGGGGTTCACCGAGGTGTTGGTGATCGGGATGGCGACCAGGTGGATCAGCGTCAGGGACAATCCGATGGAAATCCCGGCGAAGCCCTTGGGGGCCCGCCCATCCGTGGAGCCCAGGATGACATACAGGAAGATCGCCGTGAGGATTATCTCCGCGAGCAGCGCGGAGAGCATCGAGTAGCCGTCGGGGGAGCGGTCGGCATAGCCATTGGAGGCAAAGCCCGAGGTGACCGGATCAAAACCGTGCTTGCCGGCGGCAATGGCAAAGAGTGCCAGCCCCGCGACCGAGGCACCGAGGACCTGGGTGATCATGTAGGCGGGAACGGCCTTCCACTCGATGCGCCCGGCCAATGCTGCACCAAAGGTGACAGCGGGATTGAAGTGGGCACCGGAGATGTGGCCTACCGCGTAGACCATCACCAGGACGGTCAGGCCGAACGCCAGGGCAACGCCGAGGAACCCGATCCCCATGTTGACGGTGTTCGAGGAAATGACCTTGGCGGAGAAGATCGCGGCTCCGCAGCCGCCGAATACCAGGACGCCGGTGCCGAGGAACTCGGCCGCCAGGCGCGATGTCATGCTCTGAGGATGGGACATGTGAGTTGGCTCCATGATCACTAGCGCTGCACTGTTTTGGGTGACCCACGATAGTACGGTTGTGGTGCATTTGACCCCGTGAGCGGGGATTAACCCGTTAAAAGGTGTCACCGGCCTCCTTGCAGGGCGTTCGGCGCCGCGGATGTGATGCAAACACCGGCGATTTGGGGCAGGAGCCCACATCCCCATGCATAGACTGGGAGTCGTTCGATCTTTTCCGTAGGCAAAGAAGCATGTAGGGCAGGAGCAGTCAGCATCATGGCGTCTCAGACACCGCACCAGAACGTTTCATTTCCCTCCGAAGGGCAAGCAGCGCACGGCTACCTGGCGTTGCCCGAGGGCGGGCATGGTCCCGGCGTCATTGTCATCCAGGAATGGTGGGGACTGACCGACCACATCCGCGACGTGGCCGACCGGCTGGCGGCCGAGGGCTTCGTTGCCCTGGCACCGGATCTTTTTGGCGGCTCGGTGGCCCACGACGGGGCCGAGGCAGCCAAGATGATGTCCCAGCTTCCCGAGGAGATCGGTGCGAAGCTGCTGGCAGGGGCGGTCGACTACCTCCTGGGCCTGGACGCCGTGACCAGCGCGACCGCGGGAACCATCGGGTTCTGCATGGGCGGCGGTTTCGTGCTGGCCCTGGCGGCGCAGCAGGGACAGAAGATTTCCGCGGCCGTTCCTTTCTACGGCGTCGGCCAGGGCGTACCGGAAAGCTACACGGGCGTGCGCGCCAAGATCCAGGGGCATTACGCCAACGAGGATTCGTCCTACCCGGTGGCCAGGGCACGCGCCCAGGAAGAACAGATCCGCGCCGAATCCGGCACCGAGGTGACGTTCTTCTACTACGACGCCCCGCACGCCTTCCACAACGACGAGAACCCGTCGGGCAACTACCGGCCCGAGGCCGCGGCTGTGGCGTGGAGCCGGGCAGTGGACTTCCTGCGGCAGAATATTTCCTAACCAGTTTTTTACACCCAAATAACGGCCGCCGAACGGGTGGCCACAGCAAAAGGAGCGTCAGAACATGGCAGAAACCATCATCGTCGGTGTTGACGGCAGCGAGACAGCACAGCGCGCCGCCGAACGCGCGGCACGCATCGCCTCCAACATGGATGCCGAACTGGTCGTCGTGACCGCCCACACCTCGGACAACACCGAAGTCGTGAAGATCGGCACCGACACCTGGATCCTGGACGACGCGGAGCAGGCAGGAAAGGTCGCCGAGCAGTGCGCCGCAGGCCTGCGCATCACCGAGCCGACAGCCAAGATCACCGCAACGGCAGCCCACGGCAAGCCGCAGGAAGTCCTGGTTGCCGAGGCCGAGCGCCTCAACGCCACCCTGATCGTGGTCGGAAACGTCGGCATGAAGGGCCTGGGCCGCGTGCTCGGCTCCGTGGCCACCTCCGTGGCACACGCAGCCCCGTGCGATGTCTACATCGTCAAGACGGTCAAGTAGTCACCGCACCGTAGTTGAATCGTGGTTAGCTGCGGTCGCCCTTGGCGGCCGCAGCGTCACGCACACGCTTTTCCTCTGCCCGGACGGCGGCCAGCGAGGCGCGCTCTTCCTGCAGCCACACCGGACGGTCGGCGAGCAAGGCCTCGATCTGTTCGGTGGTCAACGCCTCGGTGATTTCGGCGCGGGCCAGGCCAGCGATCGAAACGTTCAGCTTGTGGGCCACCACGGGGCGCGGATGCGGGCCGTTGGCACGCAAGTCTTCGAGCCACGCCGGCGGGTTGGCCAGCAATTCGTCGAGCCCGGCCCGGGTGACCGGACCCTCCTGGAACTCGGCCGGAGCTGCGGGCAGGTAGATGCCCAATTTCTTTGCGGCAGTCGCCGGCTTCATGTTCTGTGGGGTTTTCTCGCTCATGTGCACTAGCGTACCGGTACGCTGGGGTGGTGACAGGACTAAAAATCGCCTATGTACCGGGCGTCACGCCCGGCAAATGGCTGACCAGGTGGAACGAACGTTATCCACAGAACCCGCTGCAGGCCCTGCGCTACGACGGGGAGGCGATCCTGGCGCGCCTGGACACCGGGGAATCGGACGTCGTCTTCGTCCGCTTTGCCACCGGAACCTCGCCGAAGACCCCCGCGATCCACGTGATTCCTCTCTACGAGGAGTCCCAAGTCGTTTGCGCAGCCAAGGACCACGACATCGAGCTCTACGAGGAGACGGTCCCCTACGCGGATCTCTCCGGCGAGAACTTCCTGGACCTGGCCGACTACCCCGAATCCGTGGGCGGGACCGCGATGGCCATGGAGGTCGCCTCCTCGGGCGCAGGCCTGCTGGTGCTGCCGATGGGCGTTGCCCGCCTGCACCACCGCAAGGACGTGGTGCACAAGGTGCTTGAAGGCGTCCCCGGCACCAGCGTCGGCATCGCCTGGCTGGCACCGGTGGGGGACGAACCCGCCGACCCGGTCATCGAGGAATTCATCGGGGTGGTGCGCGGCCGCGGGGAGAACTCCTCCCGGCAGGCCTCGGTGGCCCAACGCCAGCAGGAACAGGCGGTCGAGGCCCGCAAACAGCGCCAGAGCAGCCAATCCGAGGCGGCCAAGGACGCGAAGAAGGCCAAGACCAAGAGGAAGGCAGCCGCCTCCGGGTCCCGGCCCGGGGCCAAGCGCGGCGCAAAGCCCGCCTCCCGCGGCCGCAAGCGCTGATCCCTCCCTTCCGCATCGCCCAGGCCCGTCCGGCTCCCCGTTCCGCAGGGGGAGCCGGGCGGGCCTTCGTGTTCGGCGGCGCCGTCCGCCCGCTTTCGCCACCGCGTGCCACCGTGCCTGTGATGCGGGAAACATGAGACGCTGGTCGCAAAGCCAATCACAAGGGAGTGCACATGGATTTCGGGACCTACCGGACTTTGCTCGTTGAACAGCGCGACGAGGCGCTGGTCGTGACCATCAACCAGCCGGCGTCGATGAACGCGCTGGCCGCCGCCGTGGTCGAGGACCTCCACGCGCTCACCGGCGTGCTGGCCGACCTCGGCACCGACGCCAACTGGCCGGTGCGCGGGATCATCATCACCGGGGCGGGGGAAAAGGCCTTCGTCGCCGGGGCCAACATCGTGGAAATGAACTTGATGGGCCCTCAGGAGGCGCTGGCCTACGGCAAGCGCATGCACGAGGTCACGTTGCGCCTCGAGGCCCTCCCGGTTCCCGTGATCGCCGCGGTCAACGGATTCGCCCTGGGTGGCGGCTGCGAACTGGCCATGGCCTGCGACTTCCTCTACGCCTCCGCCAACGCCAGCTTCGGCCAGCCCGAGGTCAACCTCGGCCTGGTGCCAGGCTTCGGCGGTTCGGTGCGCCTGCAGCAGCGCGTGGGCATCGGCATGGCCCGCGAGCTGATCTACACCGGCCGGCGCATCAAATCGGCCGAGGCGCTGCGCATCGGACTGGTCAACCGGATTCTGGAAGACAACGCGGCGCTGCTGGAGGCCGCCCTGGCCACGGTCGCCGAGATCGCCTCCAAGGCTCCAACCGCGGTGGCCAACGTGAAGCAAGCGATCAACGAGATCGCCGGGCTGGACGTCGTCGCCGGGCTGGAGGCCGAGGCCCGCTCCTTCGTGAAGGCCTTTGCGACCGAGGATTCCGTGGTGGGGCGCGCGGCCTTCGTGGCCAAGTCCGCCCCCGAGTTCCCGGGCCGCTAATGCCGTTTACGGCCCCGCCGGCGCACCACGCCTACGGCCCGCACCCCAGCCAGTACGCCGAGCTGTGGCTCCCCGAAACACGCCTGCACCGGGTCATCGCCGTGATCATCCACGGCGGGTTCTGGCGGCAGGCCTACGGCGCGGAACTGGGCCGCCCGCTGGCCGCCGACCTGGCCGCGCGCGGCATCGTGTCCTGGAACCTGGAGTACCGGCGCACCGCCGGGGGCCAGGGCGGCTACCCGGAGACCTTCCACGATGTCGCGGCGGGACTCGATGCCCTTGATGCGGCGCTGGCCGCCGCCGGGATCCCGGACGGGCCGCGGATCGGGATCGGGCACTCGGCCGGAGGACACCTGGCGCTGTGGGCCGCGGGACGAAACCTGCTGCCCCCCGGCGCCCCCGGGGCGTGCCCGCCGGAGGGCAGGACCCTTCAGGGCGTCGTCTCGCAGGCCGGGGTGCTGGACCTGCAGCTGGCCCACGAACTGCACCTGAGCCACGGTGCCGCCGCCGAATTGATGGGCGCCACCCCGGAAGCCGCCCCGGGATCGTGGAAAAACGCGGATCCCGCGGCCCGGGCCCTGCCCGCGGTTCCGCTGGTGATGCTGCACGGGAGCAACGATGCGGACGTGCCGGTGGCCCTGGCCCGTTCCTTCGCCGCCCGCGCGCGCGCCGCAGGTGCCCCGGTGTCCTACCGGGAGCTGTCCGGGGACCACTACGGGCTGATCACCCCCGGGGACCCGGCCTGGGAAGCGAGCGTGGCGGCCCTGCTGGAACTCGGAGGGGCCCCCGCGCAACACCGCTGAGGTGGCCGGCGGGACGGAGAGCCGCGGCACACGCTGCGCCGCCGTTGGCTACCGACCGGTATATTGAAGTCGACACCCCCGAACCAAGGATGAGGAGCCCGATGTGCTGACGGTCATAGGCGAGGCCCTGGTCGACGTGCTTTCCGGCGGGATCAGCGCGCCGCGCTCCTTCGTCGGCGGCAGCCCGCTGAACGTCGCCGTCGGCCTGGCCAAGCTGGGGCACCCCACCACCTTCATCGGACGCTGGGGCAAGGACGAGTACGGGGTGATGATCCAGCAGTCGCTGGCCGCCAACGACGTGCGCTACATCTGCGGTCCCGACGACGCCCCGACCTCCACCGCGCGCGGGATCCTGGATCCCGTGGGCGCCGCCAGCTACACCTTCGACATGCACTGGGACCTGCCCGAGCTGCCCGCCGACACCCCGGCGCTGGCCGAGGCCCGGGCCGTGCACACCGGTTCGCTGGCCACGCTCGTGGAACCGGGCGCCTCCAAGGTGCGCAAGCTCATCGAGGCCGCCCGCCCGCACGCCACGATCTCCTACGACCCCAACATCCGCCCCTCGCTGGTCACCGACCATGCCAAGGCGGTGGCCGACGTCGAACGCTTCGTCGCGCTGGCCGACGTGGTCCGGGCCTCGGATTCGGACCTCGAGTGGCTCTACCCGCACCGCAGCGTCGAGGACACCGCCGCCGCCTGGCTGGACCTGGGCCCGGCGCTGGTCATCGCGACCTACGGTTCCGGCGGCCCCTGGGGGCTGGTGAAGGCCGGCACGGCGCGCACCGCCGCACCGGTGGTGGATGTCGCGGACACCGTGGGCGCCGGGGACTCGTTCATCTCCGCGATGATCTCCGCCCTGGAGTCCCGTGGGCTGCTGGGCAGCGAACGGCGCGAGCACCTGCACGCGCTGGACACCGGAACGCTCACCGAGATCCTGGACTATGCCGCCCGCGCGGCGGCGATCACCGTCTCGCGGCCCGGCGCAAACCCGCCGACCCGGCAAGAAATTTCCTGAGCACAGAGGCATGTGGGGGCAAACGGACATGGATGTGCGGCTGGTCGCCAGCGACCTGGACGGAACCATCATCCGCGCGGACGGGACCATTTCCGCCCGCACCATCGAGGCGTTCCGCCGCGCCCGCGAGTCCGGGATGCACATCGTCTTCGTCACCGGCCGGCCGATGCGCTGGCTGGACCCGGTGCGCCGGGCCTTCGGCCACCTGGGCACCGTGATCTGCTCCAACGGCGCGGTGCTCTACGACCTGGAATCCGAGTCCCTGATCTCCGCGGCGACCATCGAACCCGCGGCGCTGCTCGAGGTCCGCGACATCATCCTGCACGCCGAGCCCACGGCCACCTTCGCGGCGGAAACCACCCGCGGACTGCACCTGGGGGCCGGATTCGCCGAACCCGGGGACACCGAACGCCTCGGGGAAATCCGGGCGCTGGACCTGGGCTCGGCGGACCTGCAGGAGGCGGGCGTGGTGAAGTTCCTGGCCAAGTCCCGCACCCGGGACTCCGACGCCTTCATGGCCGCGGTCGCCGGGCCCCTGGCGCACCTGGTCTCGGTGACACACTCCGCCTTCGATGTCGCGCTGCTGGAAATGGCGCACGTGGACGTGGACAAGTCCGTGGCGCTGGAAGCCTATGCGGCCGCGCTGGGGATCGGCGCCGACGAGGTCGTCGCGTTCGGGGACATGCCCAACGACCTGCGGATGCTCTCCTGGGCCGGGCACGGATACGCCATGGCCTCCGGGCACCCGAGCGCGCTCCTGGCCGCCGCCAACCTGGCCCCGGGCGTCGAGGACGACGGGGTGGCCCGCATCCTGGAGGACATCCTGACCGGACGCACACCGGAAACACGCTAGGCACACATCAACCAGGCCCGTTCCTGCGGGCGGAACCGACGGGGAAGCACACCATGATCGAGGCACCACGGGCCGGGACCGCACCGTACCTGCGCAACACCGCAGGCTCGCCGCTGGCCGGCTCCGCGCTGGCGTTCTCCCACCGCGGGTTCGCGCCGAACGGCGAGGAAAACACCCTCAAGGCCTTCGGTGCCGCCGTGGAGCTGGGCTTCGGCTACCTGGAGACCGACGTGCGCGCCAGCAAGGACGGGGTGCTGATGGTGTTCCACGACGAGGACCTGCGCCGGCTGGCCGGGGACAACCGCAAGGTCTCCGAATGCACCGCGGCCGAACTGGCACGGCTGCGCGTGGCGGGGGAACCGATTCCCACCTTCGACCAGCTGCTGGAGGGCTTCGGGCACGCGCACTTCAACGTCGACGTGAAGGATCCGGCCTCCGCGGACCTGCTGGCCCGCGCGATCCGGCGGCACGGGGCCGGAGACCGGGTGCTGGTGGCCTCGTTCAACGGGCGGCGCCGCAGGATGGTGCAGCGGCTGCTGGCCGCCTCCGGGGGCCCGGTGGCTGCCAGCCCCGGGGTGCTGGGGGTCGGTGCGGCGGCGCTGCTGGGTCCACTCGTCCAGCTGCCGCGTTCCTGGTTCCGCAATGTCGCGGCCCTGCAGGTCCCCGAGCGGCAGGGGGCCCTGAGGGTGGTGGGCCCGAATTTCATCCGCCATGCCCACGCCGCCGGACTGCAGGTCCACGTGTGGGTGGTCAACGAGGAAGCGGACATGCACCGGCTGCTGGAGATGGGCGTGGACGGGATCATGAGCGACAACGCCGACGTCCTGGCCCGGGTCATGGCCGTCCGCGGGATCTGGCCGCAGGACCGCCCGGCCGGCTGAAACCGCGCCGGCCGGCAACCCCGCGGCTCAGGCCGTGGTGGCCGCCAGCGAGGCCAGCGGTTCGAGCACCTTCGGCGCCCAGCGCTGCAGGGCCGGTTCGTCGGCCTCGGCCAGCAATTGCAGCCAGGTCTCGTGGGTGTGCAGCGGGGAGATCCGCAGGGCCGGGGCCACCAGGGCGTAGAGCTCGTCCGGGGACCCGTAGTCGTCCCACGCGGCAAGGTACGCGCCGATGGCGGCGATGATCCGCGGGTCGTCGGCCGGGGCCCGGAAATCGATCCGCATCCGTTCGATGGGGCGGGCCAGCGAGGCGAAGGGGTGTGCCCAGTGCGCATCGCCGAGGTTCAGGATCCGCGGTGCGGAGGTCTCGTCGGTGGGGGCGAAAACCCGGCGGCGGTCGAAGGAGCCGTGCTCCAGGCTCAGCGGGATCGGGCCGGCGATGAGCTGCGCGCAAGCTTCTTCGATGTCCTTGAGCGCTGCGAAGGCGTGGTCGGCGTCGCGGGCCGGGATGCCCAGCGGGTGTTCCGCGGGCAGCGAGGCATGCAGGGTGAGGGCGTTGTTGAACTCCTCGGGGATCCATGCGGGATCCAGGATCTGCAGGCCGGCGTCGAACAGGGCCTCCTCGCTGGGCACGAGCTCGCGCTGCAGCCCGCCGAGGGCGCCGAGCGCGCGGGCCCACAGCTCAGGGGTCGTGGCCAGCTCGTCGAGGGTTGCGCCGTAGTCGGGGGACAGCATCCAGCCGCGGTCCGGGTCGATCGCCAGCGGCATGACCAACCGGTCCGGGACCAGGGACGCGGCGGCGGCGGTCAACGGAGGCTCGAACAGCTGCCCGGGCGCCACGGCCTTGAAGAACAGCATCCCGGCGTCGGTGGGCACCCGCAGGTGCGTCGCGCGGATCGATGAAGATGCGTCTTGAAGTGCATCTATACGCTTGATGGAATATGCCTCGCAGGCCATGTCCACCCAAGAGAGCACCTCGGCGCGCCAACCGTCTTCCGTCCAAGTCTTAATCCACTGAGCCACGTGTTCCATGGTAGCCAGTGAATCGTCGGCTTTGCTGGGAGAGGGTCCCGGCGCACGTTGCGCGGGGCCTGCCTACCCCTTGGCGGAGCCGGCCATCAGCCCGCGCACGAAGTAGCGCTGCAGCGCGAAGAACACGGCCAGCGGCACGATCATGGCCACAAACGCCCCGGCGGTGAGCAGGTGCCAGTCCTGCCCGCGGCTTCCGGTGATCTCCGCCAGGAGCTTGGTGATCGGGGCGACCGCGCCGTCGGCGAAGATCAACGCGACCAAAAGGTCGTTCCACACCCAGAGGAACTGGAAGATCGAGAACGCGGCGATCGCCGGGGCCGTGAGCGGAAGCACGATCCGGAAGAAGATCTGCCCGTGGCTGGCCCCGTCGACCCGGGCCGCCTCGATGATCTCGTTGGGGATCTCGGCAATGAAGTTGTGCAGCAGGAAGATCGCCAGCGGCAGCGCGAAGATGGTGTGCGCGATCCACACCTGCGCGTAGCCGGCCTGCCCGAACGCGCCGATGACCGGGACCCCGAAGAGCTCCCCGGCGGCAAAGAGCCGCAGCAGCGGCACCAGCGCCATCTGGATGGGCACGATCTGCAGCGCGAAGACCAGCACGAAGAGCAGGTCCTTGCCCGGGAAGCGCATCCAGGCGAAGGCGTAGGCGGCCATGGTGGCCAGCACCAGCGGGATCACGGTGGCCGGCAGGGTGATCGCGATCGAGTTGATGAACGACCCGGCCATGGTCAGCTGCGAGTTTCCGGCCTGCAGCACGGCGGCGTAGTTGTCGGTGGTGAAACCCCAGTTCTGGAACAGGGTCCACCAGCCGGTGGTGCGCACCTGCTGCGCCGGGCGGAACGAGGAGACCAGCAGCCCGATGGTCGGGACGGTCCACAGCGCGGCAATGAGCAGGGCCGCAAGGGTGGCCCAGCGGTTGGTCAGCCGGGTCTTGGCCAGCGAGGCGGCCGGGCGGCCGCGCCGCACCCCGGGATCGGTTGCCGCGGGGGCCTCTTCGGTTCTGGCGAGCGTGGACATCAGCGCATCTCCCTTTGCATCTTGATCTGCCGGGCGTTGTAGATGACGATGGGCATCACCATGAGGAAGAGGATCACGGCGAACGCCGCGGAGCGCCCGGCCTCGAAGTTGCGGAACTGGGTGTACATCTCGTTGGCGATCACCGAGGTGTCGTTGGCGCCGGCGGTCATGGTGCGCACTATGTCGAAGACCTTCAGCGAGGCGATCGAGATGGTGGTCAGCACGACGACCAGCGAGGAGCGGATGCCCGGCAGCGTCACGTTGGCGAAGCGCTGCCAGCCGTTGGCCCCGTCAAGCTCGGCCGCCTCCAGCTGCTCGAGCGGCACCGCCTTGATCGCCGCGGAAAGGATCACCATCGCGAACCCGGTCTGCACCCAGATCAGCACGGCGATCAGCGCCACGGTGTTCCATGGGGATTCCTGCAGGAACTGCACCGGTTCCCCGCCGGCCCAGACGATCACCTGGTTCAGCAGGCCGATCTGCTCCGAGTCCGCGGGCCGCGCGGTGTAGACGAAGCGCCAGATGATCGAGGCGCCCACGAAGGAGATCGCCATCGGCATGAACACCAGGATCTTGAAGAACTTCTCCCCGCGGGACTTGTCGATGAACACCGCGTAGGCCAACCCGGCAATCGTGGACACCGCCGGGGCGATGAGCACCCACAAGATGGTGTTCAGCACCGTGCGGATGCCCGCGGGCTGGGTGAAGATCCAGATGAAGTTCTCCAGCCCCACGAATTCGGTGCCGCGGGAGTTCATGAAGGACTGCACGGTGGTCTGGATCGTGGGGATGACCAGTCCGGCCGCCAGCAGCAGCAGCGCGGGGGAGAGGAAGCCCACCAGCGCGAAGATGTACCCCGCCCCGTGCCGCGAGCGGTAGTCGAGCCAGAAGAGCAGCAAGCCCAGGAAGCCGGCGGCGACGATGGCCCAGGTGTAGGAATCCAGGATCGCGACCATCAGCAGCGGGAACAGGACGCAGGCGACGGCGCGGATGATCGTGAACCTGCGCCCGCGCCGCGGGGCCAGCTCGATGAGGAAGAGCAGCAGGAGCACCACGGCGCAGAACACCCCGATGATGATCGGGATCTGCGCCAGGGTGGGCAGCGTGCTGAGCCATTGCAGGAAGTTTGTCATGATGCGTCGGTGCCGGCCTTTCGAGGTGGCTGCCCGAGGTGCCCCGCGGTGGCGGGGTCACCTGCGCGCGATCCGGAGGCAATGCTGGAAGAGGCGTGCGGCCCGGGCATCGATGCCCGGGCCGGGAAACCGGGTGGGGTGGTGCGCCGGCGGGTCCGGGCAGTCGGGATGACCGCTCCGGACCCGACGGGCGCGGGTGCCGCGAGGCCCTAGGACGAGGGCCAGCCGGCCTCGATCGCCTTGAGCACCGTCTCGGAATCCGAGCCGTTGATCCAGTCGATCATGCCCTTCCAGAAGGTGCCGGCCCCGACGGAACCGGGCATCAGGTCGGAGGCGTCGAAGCGGAACGTCGTCGCCGGGTCCTGCAGGATCTTCACGGCCTCCTGCAGCAGCGGGTCGGACGCGTTGGCCGGGTCCAGGCCCTTGTTGGCCGAAAGCACCCCGCCGAGCTTCACGCGGGAGTTGGCCCACTCGGCGCTGGAGAGGTACTCCTGCACCTTCACCACCGACGGGTCGTCGCTGAAGGCTCCGACGATCTCGCCGCCGCCGGTGACCGAGTTGCCGGCCCCGTCCATCGACGGGGTCACGAAGCCCCACAGATCGGCGTCCGGGCCGACGGTGCCGCCGGCCTCGGTGACGAACCCGCTGAAGAACGACGCCTGGTGGTGCAGCGAGCAGTCGCCCTTGACCAGGACGTCGGCCACCGCACCGAACTCGGTGGCGTTGATGGAGGCCACGTCGCCGTAGCCGGCGTTGACGTACTTCGGGTTCTTCAGGATCTTTCCGACCTCATCGAGCGCGGACTTGATCTGCGGGTCGGTGAACTTCACCTCGTTGGCGACCCACTGGTCGTAGACGTCCTTCCCGGACTGGCGCAGCACCAGGTCCTCGACCCAGTCGGTGCCCGGCCAGCCGGTGGCGTCCCCGGAGCCGAAGCCGGCGCACCAGGGGGCCTTGCCCTTGTCTTTCTCGATCTGCGCGGTCAGGTCCAGCAGCCCCTGCCAGGTGGTGGGGACCTCGTAGCCCTTGTCCTTGAACTCGGAGGGCGAATACCAGATCCAGCCCTTGACGCTGGCCATCAGCGGGGCCCCGTACAGGGTGCCGTCCACGGTGCCGTACTTGGCCCAGTCCTCGGACCAGCCGGAGGCGACATTGGCCTTGACGCCCTCGGGCGCCGGCTTGAGGAACCCGCGGGTGGCCAGGTCCCCCAGCAGCCCCGGCTGCGGGAAGATCGCCAGGTCCGGGGCGTTGCCGCCCTGGGCACGCACGGCGATCTGGGTCTCGAATTCCTTGGAGGACTCGTACTTGATCTTGATGTTGTTTTCCTTGGACCAGTCGGCCCAGGACTGCTCCAGCAACTTGGCCTCGGCGTCGGCGATGGTGCCGTACAAGGTGACCTCCGACTTGCCCGTCGCCGCACCGGATTCGGTGCTGGCGGCGCTGGTTTCCGGGGCGCCCGGTCCCCCGCCGCAGGCGGTGAGCACCAAGGCTGCAACCCCCAGGCCCGCCAGCGAGGCATACGCCTTTCCCCGTCGTGATGTTTTCATCATTCCTCCTGCTCGGCCGGCTGGCCGCGGCCACCCGGTTCGTTATAGGAAGGGGAAGCGGTGAGCCGTCGGCCGCGAGCGCCGCAAGGGGGTGCCAGGCATCCAACGGGGGCGTGCCCCAGCGGGAACGAGGCCTCCCCGGTATGGACCACCGTGGTGTCCCCCATGAAGGCGAAGGGCCGCGGCCCACAGGGGACCGAAGCTCTTCTACTGCTCATCATGTAGAGCCGGCACCCGTTTTTCAAGGGTTTGGGGCAACATGACTGTTCGGGCAATGGCGAAGTGACTTGATCTTTTCGGGCCAGCGAAGCGCCGTGGGGCGGCCGGGCACCCCGCGCGGGCCGCGGGCGACACGGCCGGGACCCCCGGGGCGCTTCACGGGCGGGGGAACCGGTGGCTAGGCTGGAGTAAGCCGGGCCTGCCGGAACGGAAGCAATGCGGCGCATGCTCGCGCCGGAACCCTACGCGGCGCCGAAGCCGCAGCCAGAGAGATGGGAATCCAACACCATGCGTGAAGCCCTCGCCACCGGCGCCCCTTACCGTCGCCGTGACTTCAAGGCCGTGCTCTTTGACCTGGACGGGGTCCTGACCCCCACGGCCGAGGTTCATCGCGATGCCTGGGCGCAGCTTTTCAACGGCTTCTTCGCGGAGGCCGGCGTGACCCGCCCCTACACCGAGGACGACTACTTCGCGCTGGTCGACGGGCGCCCGCGTTACGAGGGGGTCGCCGCGGTGCTGGCGGATCGCGGGATCGAGCTTCCCTGGGGCCACGACACCGACGCGCCGGGCAGCACCAGCATCTGCGCGCTGGGGAACCGCAAGAACACGGTGTTCCGTGCAATCCTGCATTCGACGGGCATCGAGCCGTACCCCGGGTCGCTGGACTACCTGCGCCAGATCCAGGCCGCGGGGCTCGAGGTCGCCGTGGTTTCCTCCTCGCGCAACGCCGAGGAGGTGCTGGAGGCCGCGGGGCTGCGCGACGACTTTTCCGTGGTCATCGGGGGACTGCAGGCCGCCGCGCGCAACCTGGCCGGCAAGCCGGCCCCGGACACCTTCCTGGCCGCGGCCAGCGACCTGGGCTGGTCGCCCAACGAGTGCGTGGTCATCGAGGACGCGATCTCCGGGATCCAGGCGGCCGCGGCAGGCGGCTTCGGGATGGTGATCGGCGTGGGCAGGGACCAGCCGCACCGGGACCTGCGCGACGCCGGGGCCGACCTGGTGCTCGACGACCTGGACGAACTGGTCAACCAGCAGGCCCGCGACGACTGGGAGCTGGACGCCTGGTCCTACACCCGCGAGCATCCCCGTCCCATCGACCCGGGCGTGGAGCAGACTATCTTCTCGCTGGGCAACGGGTTTTTGGGTATGCGCGGGGATTCGCTGGGCATCGGGGAAAGCACCGAGGGGATGTTCATCAACGGGCTGCACGAGACCTGGAAGATCCGCCACGCCGAATCCGCGTTCGGGCTCGCCGAGGCCGGGCAGACCATGGTTGCGGCCCCCGATGCGCGCACCGTGCGGGTCTACATCAACGACGAGGCCCTGGAGATCGGGCGCACCGAGATCCTCAAGGACGAGCTGCGGCTGGACTTCAAGGACGGCACGCTGATCTCCGACACCCTCTGGCGCACCGCCCAGGGCCACCGGGTGATGGTGCGCACCCGGTCCATGGTCTCCTTCTCCGAGCGGCACCTGGCCCTGTTCCGCATCACCGTGCGGCTGCTCGACGCCCCCGCCCATGTCTTCGTGCAATCGGCGCTGATCGGCCAGTCCAATGCCCGGCCCGTCCCGACCCCGGCGGAGTCCGACGCCGGGGAGGTGCCCTTCGACCCGCGCAAGTCCGAGAGCAGCGGCGAGCCGTCGCTGCTCCCCGGCGGCACCCGGGACAAGGACGGGATCGCGGCGCTGAGCTACTACGTGCGCGGATCGAACATGTCGGTGGCCGCCGCGATCTCCCACGTGACCCGCATCGCCGGGGAGACCAGCGACTTCGTCGAGTCCTCCACCGTCACCCCCGAGCGCGTCGAGCACACGGTCTCCGCCTACCTGGAGAAGGACGAGGCGCTGCACATCGACAAGTTCGCCTCCTTCCACTCCTCGCGGCGGCACGACACCGCGGAGATGACCAGCCGCTGCGTGCGCGCGCTGAGCCACTTGGTCCCGCGCGGCGCGGACGAACTGTTCTGGGCCCAGCGCGAGTTCCTCACGGCGTTCTGGGAGAACTCCGACGTGGTGGTGCACGCGGCTGACCCGCTGCTGCAGCGCGCCGTCCGCTGGAACCTGTTCTCGCTGGCGCAGGCCTCGGCCCGCTCCGACGGGCTGGGGATCTCCGCCAAGGGGGTCTCGGGCACCGGCTACTCGGGGCACTACTTCTGGGACACCGAGATCTACGTGCTGCCGTTTTTGACCTATACCAACCCGCAATGGGCGCGCAATGCGCTGCGCGCGCGGGTCTCGATGATCCCCGCGGCCAGGCGCCGCGCGGCGACGCTGAACGAGCACGGCATCCTCTTTCCGTGGCGCACCATCAACGGCGAGGAGGCCAGCGCCTACTACCCGGCCGGCACCGCGCAGTACCACATCAATGCGGACGTGGTGTATTCGCTGGCCCGCTACGTGGGCGCCAGCGGGGACACCGGGCTGCTGCTGGGGGGCGGCGCGGAAATCGTGGTGGAGACCGCCCGGCTGTGGAACTCGCTGGGGTTCTGGCGCGAGACCAACAAGGGGCGCAGCTTCCACATCCACGGGGTCACCGGCCCGGACGAGTACACCGCGGTGGTCAACGACAACACCTTCACCAACGTGATGGCGCGCTTCAACCTGAGCTACGCGGTCGAGCTGGTGGGCTACCTGGCGCGCGAATTCCCCGAGGACCACGCGCGCATCGTCGAGGAACTGGGCCTGGGTGACTCCGAGGTGCGGGACTGGCGCGATGCGGCCGCGGCGATGTTCATCCCGTTCTCCGAGACCGTGGGCATCCACCCGCAGGACGCCGGGTTCCTGAACCGCGAGGTCTGGGACATGCCGGGCACCGGTCCGGAGCACCGGCCGCTGCTGTTGCACTTCCATCCGCTGGTGATCTACCGTTTCCAGGTGCTCAAGCAGGCCGACACGGTGCTGGCGCTGTGGCTGCGTTCCTCGGACTTCTCCGCGGAGCAGAAACGCGCCGACTTCGACTACTACGATCCGCTGACCACGGGGGATTCCACGCTCTCGGCCACGGTGCAGGCGATCCTCGCCGCGGAGGTCGGCTACCGGGACCTGGCCTACGACTATTTCGAGCACGCACTGAACGTGGACCTGCTGAACCTGCACGGCAATGCGGCCGACGGGGTGCACGTGGCCTCCACCGGCGGGGTGTGGGCGGCGCTGGTCTATGGTTTTGCCGGGCTGCGCGACGACACCGGGGCCTGGCTCTTTGACCCGCGGCTGCCCGAGGACTGGGAGGGCCTGGAATTCAATTTGCGCCGCAACGACTCCTCGGTGCACTTCCACCTCACCGCTGACGCGTTGACCGCCTCGTTGCGGGCCGGGGACGACGAGGTGCACTTCTCGGTGCGCGGAGCCGGGCATGCGGTGTCCCCGCAGCACCCGGTGGTGTCCGTCCAGCTGCACGGTCAGGGCCCGGTGCTTCGGGGCGAGCCGTCCATCGAGGCGGTCTTTGCGCTGCAGCGCGACGACGGTTCCCCGCTGACCTCCAGCATCAAGAAGCTGACCCACGAGGAGGAGCTGGCCAACGAGCCGCCGATCACCATCATCGGGTAGCGTGCCGGCGCGGCCGCGGCACGAAAAACCGGGCGGGACCCCCGCGAGGGGTCCCGCCCGGTGCGGGTTGCCTCCCGCTAGCCGAGCTTGGAGTGCGTGGCCCCGCCGATGGCCTCGATCTCCGTCGGCTCGGTGCCGCGCACCTTGGCGATGGAACGCATCAGGTGGAAGACCACCAGCGTGGCTGCGGTGCCCAGGGCGATGCCGCCGAAGTCCATGGTGCCGATCGACAGGACGTTGTCCCCGAAGAGCGCGATGGCGATGATCAGCCCGGTGCCAGCGGTCATCAGGTTGATCGGGTTGGAGAAATCGACCTTGTTCTGCACCCAGAGCCGGGCGCCGACGATGGCGATCATCCCGTAGAGCACGATGCCCGCGCCGCCCGCAACCCCGGCCGGGATGGTATTGATCAGCACGCCGAACTTCGGGAAGAACGCCAGCGCGATGGCCACGGTGCCCGCGATCCAGTATGCGGCCGTCGAGTAGACGCGCGAGGAAGCCATGACCCCGATGTTCTCCGCGTAGGTGGTGGTGCCCGAGCCGCCGCCGAACCCGGCGATCATGGTGGCGGTGCCGTCGGCCATCAGCGCCCGGCCGTTCACGTCGTCCAGCTCGCGCCCGGTCATCAGCGCCACGGTCTTGACGTGTCCCACGTTCTCGGCGATCAGCACGAACACCACCGGCAGGAACAGCGTCAGGGTTTCGATGTGGAAGGTGGGTGCGGCGAAGTCGGGCAGCCCGAACCAGGCGGCCTGGCCGATGGCCGAGAAATCGACCTGGCCCTGCGCCCAGGCGGCGAGGTAGCCGACGATGATGCCCAGCAGGATCGACAGGCGCCCGAGCATCCCGCGGAAGAGCACCGTGGTGATGACGATGGCCAGCACCGTGGCGAAGGTGGTCAGCGGCACCTGCGTGATCTTGTCCGTGGTGGTGGTGGCCAGGTTCAACCCGATCAGCGCGACGATGGTGCCCATGACCACCGGGGGCATCAGTGCGTGGATCCAGCCGGTTCCGGCCTTCTGCACGATGAGCCCCACGATGAACAGGCAGGCCCCGGCCATCACGATGCCGCCCAGGGCACCGCCCATCCCGTGCGTGGCCATGGCCCCGGTGACCGGCGCGATGAACGCGAAGGAGGACCCCAGGTAGGAGGGCACGCGGCCCGCGGTGATGATCAGGAACAGCAGGGTTCCGACGCCGGTGAACAGCAGCGTGGTGGTGACCGGGAAACCGGTGATGGTCGGCACCAGCACCGTGGCGCCGAACATCGCCATGACGTGCTGGACGCCCACGCCGACGGTCTGCGGCCAGGCGAGGCGCTCGTCGGGGGCCACCACCGTTCCGGGGGAGATGGACTTGCCGTCGCCGTGCAGGCGCCAGCCGATGCCGAATCGGTTGCTCATGGGGTGGGGCCTTCCGGGAAGGGGCGGGAGTCGGGCGTCGGGGGCGCGCGGTGCACAGCGCAAAACCCCCTCGTGCATTTTACCCGCCCGCCGCCCGGGGCCGGTGCCCCCGGCACGTCCCGCCCCCGCGCGGCTACCGGGCAGCGACCGGTTCGCCGTGCCCGGCGGCGTCCGGGGCAAGGTGCCCGGACGCGCGCCGGGGTCCCGCTGCCGCCTCCGGGGCGTCGGCGGCGGTCTGCGCGAAGAACGCCAGCTCGTGGGCGCTGGAGGCCTCGAACGCACGCCACATCGCCGCCCGGGTGCGGGCATCGGCGCCCGCGTGCACAGCGGCCACCAGGTCGATGGCCGCCGCGGTGGCGGCGTCGAACTCCGGGGAGGAATAGGTGGCCAGCCAGTCGGCGTACGGGTGGCGGTCGTGGTTGGCCGCGGCCAACCGGGTGCCGGTGTCCTGGTAGATCCAGAAGCAGGGCAGCAACGCGGCGGTGAGCACCGCATAGTCGTCCCCGGCGGCCAGCAGGTGGTTCAGGTACGCGGTGGTGGTTGCCGAGGGCTCCGGGACCCGTTCGTCGAGCCGCCCGCGGTGCAGCTTCAGCTCCTCCTCGAGGCAGCCGCTGGCGGCCGCCGCCCAGAAGCGCTGCGAGGCGGTGTCCGGGGCCAGTTCCGCGGCCCGCGACATGGACCGCGCATAGGTGCGCAGGTACAGGGCGTCCTGGCCCAGGTAGTCCTCGAAGTGGGCCCGAGCCAGCGACCCGTCCTTCAGGGCGCGGATGAAGCCCAGCTCGTCGATGCCCGCGCGGATCGGGGCGATCCGTTCCCACCACTGCGCCAGCGGGTCCCCGGCCTGCGCCGGGCGCACCCCGTCCCAGAGCGCGGCGAAGTGGTTGACCGGGCCGTGCCCGGATCCGACGGACAGCTCGTCCGCGCGGGAGATGGCATCGGACAGCCAGTCCTTGGCACGGCGCAGCGCCGTGCCCCAGTTCCCGGTGCGCGCGTAATGCGTGGCCAGTGCGGCCGAGAGCGAGCAGCCGGTGCCGTGCGTGTTGCCGGTGGCGTGGCGCTCGGATTCGACCTCTAGCAGCACCCCGCCGGCGTCGATGAGCGCGTCGCGGCAGCGCTGGGTGGCCAGGTGCCCGCCCTTGGCCAGCACCAGCACGTCGTATTCCGCCGCGAGCATGCGTGCCTGGGACACCGCCGAGTCCCAGTCGGTGGCCTCGGGGCCGCGGGCCAGCACCGCGAGCTCGGGGATGTTGGGGGTGATCACGTCGGCATGGATGAAGAGCCGGCGCAGCGCCGCATCGGCGGCCGCATCCAGCAGCGAATCCCCGCTGGTGGCCACCATCACCGGGTCAAGCACGACGGCCGGCACGCGTCCGCCGGGGGCGCCGGCGGCACCGCGGATTGTGGCCAGCCAGGTTCCCAGCTCGTCGATGACCTGGGCGTTGGCCAGCATCCCGATCTTGATCGCGTCGATGGAGATGTCCTCGGAGATCGCAAGCAGCTGCTCGGTGAGGAATCCGGCCGGGGGCACGTGCACGGCGCGCACGCCGCGGGTGTTTTGGGCGGTCAGCGCGCTGACCGCCGCCATCCCGTAGCCGCCGGCGGCCGCGATGGACTTCAGGTCGGCCTGGATCCCGGCGCCCCCGGAGGGGTCGGAGCCGGCAATGGACAGGATGTTCTTGGTGGAATTCATGGTGTTCATGGCGTTTCCCCTTCCCAGAGGCTGATCAGGTCGGCGGTTGCGGTGCGCGGGTCATCCGCGGCGCAGATCGCCCGCACCACGGCCATCGAGGCGGCCCCGGAGGCCACAACGGCCGGGACGTCGGTGGCGTCGAGCCCGCCGATGGCGACCACGGGTGCGTTGCTGCGGGCCACGGCGGCGGCCAGGCCCCCGTAGCCCAGCGGCTCCGGGTGGTCCTTCTTCGTCGGGGTCGCATGCACGGCGCCGACGCCCAGGTAGTCGATGGTGCCCGGGGCAAGCGCGTTGAGTTCGTTGGCCGCGTCGATCTCGTCGGCGGTGGAGGCCGAAAGACCGAGCACGGCGTGCGGCCCGATCAGCGTGCGGACCAGGTCCGCGGGGATGTCGGATTGGCCGATGTGCACGCCCTGCACGTCGGCGCCGCGGGCCCGTGCGGCCAGGTACACGTCCACGCGGTCGTTGACCAGCAGGGTGGCCCGCCCGGAGGTGTGCTTGGCGCAGCTTTCCACGGTGTCGACGAATTCCCCGGCGGGCAGGTCCTTGCAGCGCAGCTGGATCGTGGTGATCCCGCCGGCCACCGCTGCGGCGGCGATGTCTTCCAGCGGGCGTCCGGCGGTGGAATTCGAATCGAGGACCAGGTAGATTCCGGAGGCCATCAGGACAGCACCGCCGTGGCCGCGAGGTCGGCCGGGGCCAGCGCGTGCAGGGCGTCGAGGAAATGCACAGCGAAGCTTCCCGGCCCCGAGCTTGCCGCTGCGGCCCGTTCGGCGGCGGCGGAGTAGAACGCGTGGGCCGCGACGGTGGCCAACAGCGGGTCCCGGACCACGGGCAGGAAGGCCGCGCAGATCGCGCCCAGCGCGCACCCGCCGCCGGTCACCAGGGTGAGCATCTTGCTTCCGCCATGAACGTAGATGGTGCGCGCCCCGTCGGTCACCAGGTCCGCCTCCCCGGAGACGGCCACCACGGCGCCGCTGCGCAAGGCCAGGGAGCGGGCCGCGGCGGCGGCCGAATCGACCGTGTCGGTGGCCTCCACCCCGCGCCCGCCGGACCCGGCCTCGGCGAGCACCATGATCTCCGAGGCGTTGCCGCGGATCACCGTGGGGGAGGCATCGCGCAGTCCCAGGGCGAAGTCGGTGCGCACGCGCAGCGACCCGACGGCCACCGGATCCAGCACCCAGCCGGTTTCCGCGGCGTTGGCGGCGGCCACCGCCTCGGCCATGGCGGCGCGCTGCTCGGAATGGGGGGTGCCCAGGTTCACCAGCACCGCGGAGGCCACCGACGCGAATCCGCCGGCCTCCCCGGGCACGTCGACCATCGCGGGGGAGGCCCCGGCGGCCAGCAGCACGTTGGCGGTGAAGTTGGTGACCACGGTGTTGGTCAACACCTGCACCAAGGGGGTGGAGGCCCGCAGCGCGCCCAGGGCATCGGCGAGCTCGCCGGGTGAAAAAACAATTGAAGGCGCCATGGATCCCATGAGCAACATCCCTCCGCTAGTACGAACTAGTTCAGGTTCTACGGGTCTTATCTCAGTCGGATCGCTGGCGCGCCGACACCCCGTGTCACTAGGCGCGAGCCTATCCCACCGCACGGGCGGGGCGTCAACTGCGCGTCGCGGCCTGTCGCGGCCCACGCGCACGCCGTATACGCTCTAGGCATGGGCATCACCGAGAATCCGCATCCATCCACCGCGCCGCGCGAGTCGCGCGCACTGAGCGAGCTCGAGCTGCCGCCGGTGGTGCCCGAGTCGCCTGAAAACATCGTGGAGATCGTCGCTTCGATGCACGACGTGGTCGCCACCCGGCTGGCCCACCCGCGGCGCTTCCGCGCCTCCCAGCTCAAGGCCCTGGAGCGGATGCTGGAGGCGCACGAGCAGGACTTCGTCGATGCGCTGGCCGATGACCTGGGCAAGAGCGGGGTCGAGGCGAGGATGACCGAGGTCGACATGGTGCGTGCCGAAATCGACCACGCGCAGCTGCACCTCTCCGAATGGATGGAGTCCAAGGCGGTCAAGATCCCGCTCGCGCTGCACCCGGCGGCAGCCAAGATCGAGCCGCAGCCGCTGGGCGTGGTGCTGGTCATCGGTGCCTGGAACTACCCGCTGCAATTGATCCTCGCCCCGCTGGTCGCCTCCATTGCCGCCGGCAACGTCACGGTGCTCAAGCCCTCGGAGCTGGCCCCGGCCACCAGCGCGCTGCTCGGGCGGCTCGTTCCGCAATTCATGGACCGGCGGGCGTGCGCCGTGGTCCAGGGCGGCGCGTCGACCTCCAAGGTCCTGCTGGAACAACACTTCGACCACATCTTCTACACCGGCGGGGAACGCGTGGGGAAGATCGTGGCCCGCGCGGCGGCCGAGCACCTGACCCCGGTGACCCTGGAGCTGGGCGGCAAGTCCCCGGCCGTGGTCATGGACGGGTCCTCGGCGGCGGTCGCCCGCCGGCTGACGTTCGGGAAGTTCATGAATGCCGGGCAGACCTGCGTGGCGCCGGACTACGTGCTGGCGGTGGGGGACGCGGCGCGGAACCTGGAAAAGCAGCTGTCAAAGGCCATCACGGGGTTCTACGGGAAGAATCCGCTGGCCAGCCGCGACTACGGGCGGATCGTGAACACGGCGCACTTCCAGCGCCTGGTGGCCATGCTGGGCGACGGGGACGTGGTCGTCGGAGGCGGGTACGACGAGGACACGCTGCAGATCGAACCGACGGTGATCACCAACGTGCACCCGGACTCGGCCCTGCTGCGCGAGGAGATCTTCGGCCCGATCCTGCCGGTCATCGCGGTGGACAGCTTCGATGCCGCCGTTCGCTTCATCAACGCGCGTCCCACCCCGCTGGTCGCCTACCTGTTTTCCGAGAACCCGCGGCTGCAGTCGTCCTTCGGGGACCAGGTGCGCGCCGGGGCCATCGTGCACAACGCGCCGAGCCTGCACCTGGCCGTCCCCTCGCTTCCGTTCGGGGGCGTGGGAGCCTCCGGCATGGGTGCCTACCACGGGCGGCATGGGTTCGAGCGGCTCTCGCAGATGCGCGCGGTGATGGGCAAGACCACGGTGGTGGACACGCTCAAGGCCGTCTACCCGCCGTACACCTGGGCCAAGTCAAAGATCATCAAACGCCTGATGTAGACATGCCCGGGATCGCATACCTGTAGGTGGTCGGCTGTTTCGGGGCGGGTGCGGTGTGGCCGCGCCCGCCCCGCACCACCTGGCTCAGCCCAGGACGGTGTCCACGATGGTCCTGGCCTCGTCCTGCACCCGGGCCAGGTGCTCGGCGCCCAGGAACGACTCGGCGTAGATCTTGTACTTGTCCTCGGTGCCCGAGGGGCGCGCGGCGAACCAGGCGTTTTGGGTGGTGACCTTCAGCCCGCCGATCTTTGCCCCGTTGCCCGGCGCCTCGGTCAGCCGCGCGGTGATCTTTTCACCGGCCAGCGAATCGGCGGTGACGTCGCTGGCGGACAGGTTCGCCAGACGGGCCCTCTGGTCCCGGTCCGCGGCGGCGTCCAGGCGCGCATAGCTGGGGGCCCCGTGCTCGGCGGCCAGCGCCGCGTAGTGCTTGGACGGGGAAGAGCCGGTGACCGCGGTGATCTCGCTGGCCAGCAGCGCCAGCAGGATCCCGTCCTTGTCGGTGGTCCAGGTGCGCCCGTCGCGGCGCAGGAACGAGGCACCGGCCGATTCCTCGCCGCCGAAGGCACCGGTTCCGTCCAGCAGGCCCGGCACGAACCACTTGAAGCCCACCGGGACCTCCACCAGGGTGCGCCCAAGCTTCGCGGCCACCCTGTCGATCATCGAGGAGGACACCAGGGTCTTGCCGATCCCGGCGTCCGTGGACCAGCCGGTGCGGTGGGTGTAGAGGTATTCGATGGCCACGGCCAGGAAGTGGTTGGGGTTCATCAGCCCGGCATCCGGGGTGACGATGCCATGGCGGTCGGCGTCCGCGTCGTTGCCCGTGGAGATGTCATAGGCGTCGCGCGCGGCGACCAGCGAGGCCATCGCGTGGGCCGAGGAGCAATCCATGCGGATCTTCCCGTCGGTGTCCAGGGTCATGAACGCAAAGCGCGGGTCCACCCCGGGGTTCACCACGGTCAAATCCAGCCGGTGCCGCTCGGCGATCGCGCCCCAGTAGTCCACCGCGGCACCGCCCATCGGGTCCGCGCCGATGCGCAGCCCCGAGGCGCGGATCGCGTCGAGATCCAGCACCGAGGGCAGGTCGTCGACGTAGGAGGCGAGGAAGTCGAAGGCACCGATCTTGCCACCCAGGCGCGCGGCGCCCAGCGAGGTGCGCTTGACCCCGTCCAGCTTGGCCTCCAGCAGCTCGTTGGCGCGGTTCGCGATCCAGGACGTGGCATCGGTGTCGGCCGGTCCGCCGTGCGGCGGGTTGTACTTCAGCCCGCCGTCGGCCGGCGGGTTGTGCGAGGGGGTGATGATGATGCCGTCGGCGCGCGGCGCATCGGGGTTGGCGTTGTGCGCCAGGATGGCGTGGCTCAGGGCGGGGGTGGGGGTCCAGCCGGTGCGCGCGTCGGCGAGGATCGGCACGTCGTTGCCGGCCAGCACCTCCAGCACCGTGTCCTGTGCGGGATCCGAGAGCGCGTGGGTGTCCTTGCCGACAAACAGCGGGCCGGTGATGCCCGCGGCGCGCCGGTATTCGACGATTCCCTGGGTGATGGCGGCGATGTGGTCCTCGTTGAAGGAGCCGTTCATCGAGGTGCCGCGGTGTCCGGAGGTGCCGAAGGCCACGCGCTGTGCGGGGTCGGACGGATCCGGGTGGATGTCGAAGTACGCGTCGCGCACCGCTGAAAGGTCGATCAGGTCTTGGGGCAGTGCCGGGGTCCCGGCGCGAGGATGGGCCATGGCACCAGTTTCTCATTGATTGCCCGACGGCGCCCCGCCCACGTCGTTGGGCGTCGGGCATTCAGCGGCGCGGGAGCGCAATGACGTGTTCGGCCAGGGTCCGGGCCGGGCCGGTGAGCAGGGTGTCAGGCACCGAATGGTCTTCCCCGTCGATGCTCAGCGACCAGGTGAACGCATCGCGCACCGGTGACGGTGCCTTGGCCTGCTCCAGCGCCCGCAGCTCATCCAGGGCGTCGCGGGCGATGCTGATCCAGGAGGCTTCCTGTTCGTGCCCGGGGTCCTGCGCGTGGAGTTCCAGGATCCCGGTGCGGGGAATCCCGGCGACCCCGCCGGAGCGGGCCACGCGGATGACCAGCACATCGTCGCGGTTCTCAGCCATGGACGGCCTCCCGGACGACGGGTTCGACCCCGACGGCGTCCCAGGCTTCGGCCAGGGCCCGCTCGACGGAGGAGCCGGCTCCGTGGTCGCGGCGGGCCTGGAGCAGGGTCTGTTCGGCGAAGGTGCCGAAGTCCGCGTCCTGCGGCAATGAGCGGGTGGCAATCACGTTGAACCACAGGGACCCGGCGGTTTCCCAGGCGTTGCCGCCCAGCGCGGTGGCGAAGAGGTGGAACGCGTGGTTGGGGATGCCGGAGTTCAGGTGCACCCCGCCGTTGTCCTCGGCCGTGTCCACGTAGCCGGCCATGGTTGCCGGCTGCGGGTCCTTGCCCAGGATCGGGTCGTCGTAGGCGGTGCCCGGGGCGGCCATGGAACGCAGCGCCACGCCCTGGACGGCGTCGGTGAACAGGCCGGCGCCGATCAGCCAGCTGGCCGACGCCGCGTCGTCGCCGGCCACGAACTGCTCCACCAAGGCGCCGAAGACATCGGCGATCGACTCGTTCAGCGCGCCGGACTGGCCCCGGTAGTCCAGGTTGGTGGTGTATTGCAGCAGCCCGTGCCCCAGCTCGTGCGCGATCACCGACAGCGAGGAGGTGAAGGAGTTGAAGACCTCCCCGTCCCCGTCGCCCATGACCATTTGGGTGCCGTCCCAGAACGCGTTGTCGTAGTGCTGCCCGTAGTGCACGGTGCCGCGAAGCACCAGCCCGGCGCCGTCGAGGCTGGAGCGCTTGAACATGTCCGCGAGGAACTCGTAGACCTCGCCCAGCCCGTCGTAGGCGCGGTTCGCGTCCGGATCCTGCCCCGGGTCCTGGCCCTCGGTGCGCGCGGCGGTTCCGGGGGTGGTCTCGGCTCCCTGTGCGTCGGAAATGGCCCGCACCAGGCGTCCGGCGGGGTCCAGCAGGCGGGCGATGTCGGTGTGCGTGGTGGCCCGCTCGTGCAGCAGTGCCTGGTCAAGCAGCAGTGTCCGGCGTGCGCGGGTGGCGATGCGGCGGCGGGTTTCGCGGCCCGGGCCCGCAGATTCGCCGTGTGCGTCCGGAAGCTCCCGGTCGACTTCGGCCGGCGGGAGCGCGATGAAGTCGCGCATCGCCGTCGGGGCTTCCCATGCCCCGTCGCAGGCGGCCATCGACACCAGCAGGTACGGTGGCACCGCGTGGTGCCGGGGGTGGGGTTTTGCGGCTGGAGGTTGGGGTTCCTTGTCCATGGTGCCAACTCTCCCACCGGATCCTGAGCAGCCGTTGTGAGCGCGCTGTGGCCAGGCGCGAACGCCACGCTTGGGGCGAGTTGGTGCCGCCTCGAAGGATCCGCGCTGGTCGCAGAACCCGCACGAGGCACCTCCCCGCAACCCCTTCGGGCAGATGCCGTTGGAAGCGCCACCGATTGCCGGGGCCCGGACGGCCGCAGGGCGGGCAGCTGCCCGGCCACCCCGTGCGGGAGGCCAGCCGGAGCCGGAAGCTTGCCGTGGTTTCCCTGGCGGCGGGCGCGAGTGGATTCCTCCCTTTGGCATGTTGCCAGTTCCCCCCGGGTCGCGGCGATAGCCTGCGGGCACCTGTCCCTGCGGCGCGAGCCGCATGCCCGCCCCTGCGGTATTCGGGCTGGTCGTCGGCCACGTGATCAACGGACGCGTCCCGGCTCGATGGCTGCGCCCGCGGTGGCTGGCTCCGGCGGGCTTCGCGCGGGTCCCGAACAGGGGTTGGGCGCGGTCCGTGATCGTCGCTAAGCTGGGGAGCCAGAAGCCGCGCCTGGCTGCACGAACCTCCGTTCAGTGCGGGGCCGGTAGCTGGAGGGGAAGGAACCCATGGCCAAGGACGAAGACGGCGGGCACGAGCCCGCGGCGGAGCCGTCGTTTGACGATCCGAGCGACCCGCGCTGGTCGCAGAACCCGCACGCGGCACCGCCGCGCAACCCGTACCTGGACATGCCGTTGGACGCGCCGCCGGTTGCCGGGGCCCCGAACGGCCGCGGGTACGGATTCGCCGGGCAGCACACCGGTCAACGGGCGGGCGCCCAGCCCGGCCACCCGCAGCAGTACCCGCCACAGGGCTACCCCCAACCCGGATACCCGATGCCGGTCCAGCAGCCGGCGGGCGCGTTGGCGATCGTGTCGCTGGTGACCGGAATCATCGCGGTGCTCACCGGCGGGATGCTGATTCTTCCCCAGATTGCGGCGGTCATCTGCGGCCACCTGGCGTTGAAGCGGGAACCCCACATGCGCGGGATCGCCATTGCCGGGCTGGTGACCGGCTACCTGATGCTGGGGTTCATCCTGCTGGGGACGCTTTTCCTCATCACCGTGTTTTCCGCCTCGATGGGTTCCTGGTAGCGCAAACCCCTTTGAGGCCACGTGAAAACAGCGGCCGCACCCGGGCTTGGATGCCGGGTGCGGCCGCTGTTTTTTATGCGGGAAGTGCGCGCGAAGGTCCTAGCGGACCTCGCCCATCAGCTTCTTCAGTGCCGGTGCGGACAGCAGCAGGGCAATGCCCAGCACGATCGCGGTGCCGCCCAGGGCCAGGAAGTAGGTGATCTCGTTGCCCTCGGTGTAGAAGCCGGCCAGGATTCCGGCCAGCGTGGTGCCCAGGGACACCGAGAGGAAGAACAGCGCGATCATCTGCGTGCCGAAGGCGGCCGGGGCCAGCTTGGTGGTCACCGACTGGCCGATGGGGCTCAGCAGCAGCTCGGCCAGGGTGCACAGCAGCAGGATCCCGACCAGGGCCAGCAGCGGGGTCTTCTCCAGCGATTCCAGCGGGATGAAGACCAGGAACGCGATGCCGACGATCATCAGCGAGGCGGAGAACTTCGCCACGGTGCCCGGCTGGCGGGTGCCGAGCTTGGTCCACAGGGTGGCGAAGACGCCGGCGAGCACGATGATGAACACCGGGTTGATCGACTGGACCCAGGAAGCGGGCATTTCCCAGCCGAAGATGGTGCGGTCCAGGCGTTCCTCCGAGTACACGGCGATGAACGTGAACTGCTGCTGGAACAGTGCCCAGAACGCGGCCGAGGCGATGTACAGCGGGATGAAGGCCAGCACGTGCTTGCGCTCCACGGTGGTGACGCGCTTGGAGCGCAGCATCAGGGTGAAGTAGATGATGGAGGCCGCGATGACGGCCAGCGCGATGGCGTTGGCCAGCGTTGCCGGGGTGACGATCTTCAGCGCGAAGAGCGCCACGACCACGACGATGAAGGCCACCAGGTACAGCGCGTACTTCTTGCGTGCGCCGGCCGGCAGCGGGTTGGCCACCACGTGGACGGCCGCCGGAAGGTCCTTGCGGCCCATCATGTAGATCCCCACGCCAACGGCCATGCCGACGGCGGCGGCGGCGAAGCCGATGTGGAAGCCCCAGCGCTGGTGCAGGAAGCCGGTGAGCAGCGGGCCGAGCAGGCCGCCGATGTTCACGCCCATGTAGAAGATCGAGAACCCGGCATCGCGGCGGGTGTCTTCCCTGGAGTACAGGGAACCGACCAAGGCCGTGGCATTGGCCTTGAGCCCGCCGGAGCCCACGGCAACCAGGACCAGGCCGATGGCCAGTCCCAGGGCGCCGGGCAGCGCGGCCAGGGCGATGTGGCCTGCCATGATGATGAACGCCGAGGACAGCAGGACCTTTTCGGAGCCGAGCAGGCGGTCCGCGAGCCAGGCGCCGAGGATTGTGCTCAGGTAGACGGCGCCGCCGTAGGCACCGACCAGGGAGAGCGCCAGGTCCTTGGACAGGCCGAGCCCGCCGTCGACGACGGAGAAGTACATGTAGTACGCCAGGATCGCTTGCATCCCGTAGAAGGAGAAGCGTTCCCACATCTCGATGCTGAACAGGTTCGAGAGCGTTTTGGGGTGGCCGAAGAATCCGGTCGAGGATCGGTCCTTCAGCGGGGTGGATATAGACATGCATTCAATTTTTCGCCCGTGACGTGCGCCATGCCTACTTTGTAGACCAATCTCACATTCTGGTCAGCTGGGCTGCCAGTGCCAGCAGCATGGCCTCGGAGCCCGCCCTGCCGATCATTTGCACGCCCATCGACAACCCTTCGGCGGTGGTGAACGTCGGAACGGTGATGGCCGGAAGCCCGGAGACATTCACCATCGAGGTGTAGGGCGTGTACTGGCATTGGCGCATGTAGTCGGTGTCGGCGTCCTGCGAAGTGTAGAAACCGATTTCCGGGGGAGCGAACGCCATCGCCGGGGTGAGCACCACGTCGTAGCGGCCCCACTGGGTGCGGAAGTCCGCGGCGATTTCCGTCAGCCGGGCGGCGGCCTCCACGCTGGTCCGGTGCTCGCGCGCGGTGGCGCGTTCGCGGAAGGACCGGGCCAGGGTCCCCAGCTTCGCCTCGCTGCCCGGCGGGATCGGCGCTGCAGCCAGCCCGCTGGTCCACACCGTGGCAAAGGTTTCGGGGTAGGCGCCGTCGTAGAAGATTTCCGCCTCCTCGAGGTGGTGGCCCCGGGCGCGCAGGGACTTGATGCCCGCATCCAGCGCCCCATGGGCGTCGGATGAGAGCTTGATTGCATACGCCGAGGAGAAGGGGCTGGCGGTGCTGACCCCGACGCGCAGCCCGCGCAGCGCATCCACGGCTCCCTCGCCCAGCGACTCCAGGTAGGCGTCCCGTTGGGGGTCGACCATCGCGTCCATGAGCAGGGCCGCGTCCAGCGCGGTGCGCGCCAGCGGCCCGGAAACCGTGAGCCGCGGTGCCCCGAAGGTGTCGATGGTGCCATCGAGGATGTCGCTGGGGATGGTTCCGAGTCCGGGCTTGAGCCCGATCAGCCCGCAGGCCGAGGCCGGGATGCGCACCGATCCGCCGCCGTCGTTGCCGGGGCCGAAGGGCAGCATGCCGGCGGCCACGGCCGCGGCCTCCCCGCCGCTTGAACCCCCGGCGGAGCGGGTCGGGTCCAGCGGGTTGCGGGCGGGCGGTGCCACGTCGTTTTCCGAGTGGCAGCTCAGCCCGAACTCCGGCACCTGGGTCTTGCCCAGCGAGATTGCGCCGGCCCGCGACAACGTCGCCACCAGCGGGGAATCCTTCTGCGCAGGGGACGGTTCAAATGCCGCGGTCCCGTAGCCGGTGGGCACCCCGGCCACATCGAGCAGGTCCTTGTAGGCCAGCGGCATGCCGTGGAGCATGCCCGGGGCGTGCCCAGCGGCAAGGGCCTCGTCCGCATGCGCTGCGGCGTCCATGGCCTGCTCGGCGGTGACGGTGACGAAGGATCCCAGGGTGGGGTTGAGCGCCTCGATGCGTTCCAGGAAGTGCGCGGCGGCCTCGCGGGCCCCCACTTCCCCGTGTCGCAGCGCATCGCGAAGTTCCAGCGCTGTCAGCTCGGATATCTCGGTCATCATGGACTCCTTTGCAAGCATGTGGCCACCGGTGGCGCCCGCCATTGGGCATTGCCTGTGGGAGGAAGCGGGCTTGGGCCTGACTTGAGACTAGTACGGGTTGGGTGTTGCGGTCCCGTTGCGCCCGTTTGCCCCGGTGAAACGTCCCGCTCGAGGGGCGCAACATCCGCTTCACCGAGGCGGTGGCCGAACACCCCCGGGCGCTAGGCTGGATGCCAACAGGGAATCGGGCGAGCCAAGGGAGAGCCATGAGTGATTTTGAAACGGTTTCAGTAGACCAGGTGCCTGCCGGCGCACTGATCCTGGATGTTCGCGAAGAGTACGAATGGTCCGAGGGGCACGCCGCCGGGGCCATCCACATTCCGCTGGGCGAGCTTCCGGTCCGCTACGAGGAACTCGACCCGGACGAAGACACCTACATCATTTGCCGCACCGGCGGACGCTCGGCGCAGGCCGCCGCGTGGCTGGTCTCGCTGGGCTACACCGCGTTCAACATCGCGGGCGGGTCCGGGGCCTGGCTGGAAGCCGGGCTGGCACTCAAGAGCGAAAACGGCCAGGAGCCCAACGTCCGATGATCTATACCTATTTGGGTCCCGCGGGGACCTTCACCGAGGCCGCCCTGCTGCAGGTTCCCGACGCGAGGGATTCCAAGCGCATCCCGGCAGCGAACGTGAATGCCGCCCTGGAGATGGTCCGCACCGGGGAGGCCGACGCGGCCATGGTCCCGATCGAGAATTCGGTCGAGGGCGGGGTCACCACCACGCTCGATGCCATCGCCACCGGCGAGGCCCTGCAAATCATGCGCGAGGCCCTGGTGACCATCACCTTCGTGCTGGCCGTGCGCCAGAACATCGATTCCATCGAGCAGATCCGCACCGTGTCCACCCACGGGCACGCTTGGGCGCAATGCCGCAATTGGGCCGAATCAAACATTCCGCAAGCGGAATTCGTCCCGGCATCCTCGACCGCTGCCGGCGCCCTGGGGTTGCTGGACGACGAGACCACCCACGACGCGGCGATCTGCTCGCCGCTGGTCGCCGAGGAACGCGGGCTGAAGATCCTGCGCACCGGCATCGAGGACAACGCCGGCGCCGTCACCCGTTTCGTGCTGGTGACCCGCCCGGGCCCGATCCCGGCACCGACCGGCGTGGACAAGAGCACCGTCATCCTGCCGCTGGCAGAGGACCGACCGGGCGCCCTGATGGACATCCTGGAACAGTTCGTGGTGCGCGGGGTGAACCTCAGCCGCATCGAGTCGCGTCCCACCGGCGAGGGCATGGGAAAGTACTTCTTCTCCGTGGACGTCGACGGGCACCTGGCCCAGCAACGCGTGGCTGACGCACTGACCGGCCTGCACCGGGTCTGCCCCGACCTGCGCTTCCTGGGGTCCTACCCGGCGGCCCAGGGCCTGTCCTCCTCCGTGGATGCGCACAACTCCGACGACGCGTTCTCCAAGGCGCAGCAGTGGGTTTCCGGGCTCAAGTCCCGCCTGGCAAACTAGCGGCAGCAACAGGGCCGGGCACCGCCGCGAGACCGGATCTCCGGCGGTGTCAGGCCAGCCGGATCTTCAGCGACGCGGGCTTCACCGAAACGCTCAATCCGTTTACGAGCCCCGTGCCGTCGCCGTCGATCTGCGTGTTCATGGGTTCGTGGCACCTCAATGTCAAAGAGGCACTGGGGTAGAAGCCCATCACCGGGATGGCCCCGCGTGCCCTGAAGGCCGTCTTGAGGAAGATCCAGCCCCAGCCGGCGGCGCTGCGCGGGCTGAGCACCACCACGTCCAGCACGCCGTCGTCGATCTTGGCCTCCGGAACCAGGTCCAGGCCCTGCAGCTTCCCGCAGTTGGCGAAGAGCACCGAGCGCACGCTACGCGTCTGCTCGTTTCCGCCGTCCAGCGCGATCGAGATCTTCTTGCGCTTGCCCGGCAGGTGCCGGAAACCGGCCTCCGAGTACGCCAGCCAGCCGACCTTGGCCTTGAGCTCCTCGTTGGTGTCGTCCATGACGTCGGCATCCGTGCCGATCCCGGCGATCACCAGGAACGCGTGTTCGCTGCTGCTCCCGTCAACGTGGTTCAGGGTGACCGAGCCGGTGTCGATGGTGCGCACCGGGCCGCGGACGGCCCCGAAGGCGGCGGTGCCGATGTCCTCGAGGGGCACCTCGACGTTGCGGGCCAGCAGGTTCCCGGTGCCCAGCGGAATCAGCCCGAGGGTTGCCTCGGTGCCGCGCAGGACCTCCGCCACGGCGCGGACCGTTCCGTCCCCGCCCGCGGCGATGACCACATCGCATCCGGCCTCCAGCGCCTGGCGTGCGGCCCCCTGGCCCGGATCCTCCACCGTGGACTCCAGCACCAAAGGCTCCACCAAGCCCGCCTCGGCACACACGTGCTGAACCGCGGAGATTGCTTCATCGGTGCCT
Source organism: Arthrobacter sp. C2 (assembly GCA_024207135.1). Taxonomy (GTDB): domain Bacteria; phylum Actinomycetota; class Actinomycetes; order Actinomycetales; family Micrococcaceae; genus Paeniglutamicibacter. The sequence goes on from CP042428.1 coordinate 3,159,707, forward strand.
GACTTGGAAGGATTCACCACCAGCGCGACCTTGAGCGCCGAGGTGGCGACGCCGACCACGGGCGCCAGGGAGGCCGGCCGGTTGCGGTCGACAAGCCGGCGCACGGAGAGCCAGCTAATCGTTGCGGCCGTGCCCGCGGCACCGGCGCTGATCAGGGCAAAGAGTCGATTGCGTTGCATAGTCTCCCCAGACTAACGGGCATTGCTAGGCTTAGGGCGTGATCGACGTAAAACTACTCAGTGAAAATCCAGATACCTTCCGCGCTTCGCAGCGCGCCCGCGGGGCGGATGAGTCCCTGATTGATGCGATTTTGGCCGCCGATTCGGCGCGCCGCGAGTCGATTGCATCCTTTGAGGCGCTGCGTGCCCAACAGAATGCCTTCAGCAAGAGGGTCGGAGCGGCCAAGGGCGAGGAAAAGCAGGCCCTGCTCACCGAGGTCAAGGAGCTCTCGCAGAACGTGAAGGCCGCCCAGGCGGCCTCCGACGAGGCAGCCGCGGCCTACAGCGCGCTGCAGCGCTCCATCCCCAACCTGATCCTGGATGGCGTGCCATCCGGCGGCGAGGACGACTTCACCGTCGTCAAGCACGTGGGCACCCCGCGCGATTTCGCCGCCGAGGGCTTCGAACCGCGCGACCACCTCGAGCTCGGCGAATTGCTCGGCGCGATCGACATGGAACGCGGCGCCAAGGTTTCGGGCTCGCGCTTCTACTTCCTCAAGGGCGTCGGCGCCCGGCTGGAAATCGCGCTCATGAACATGGCCCTGGACCTGGCCCTGCAAAAAGACTTCATCCCGATGATCACCCCGACCCTGGTCCGCCCCGAGACCATGAAGGGCACCGGCTTCGACGTCGAGCACGACGACGAGATCTACAAGCTCGAGCGCGACGACCTGTACCTGGTGGGCACCTCCGAGGTGGCCCTGGCCGGTTACCACGCCAACGAGATCCTTGACCTGTCGGCCGGACCGACCCGCTACGCCGGCTGGTCCTCCTGCTACCGCCGAGAGGCCGGTTCCGCGGGCAAGGACACCCGCGGCATCATCCGCGTGCACCAGTTCAACAAGCTCGAGATGTTCGTCTACTGCTCCCCGGAGGAATCCGAGGCCGAACACGCCAAGCTCCTGGCCCTGGAAGAGGAAATGCTCGCCAAGGTCGAGCTGCCTTACCGCGTCATCGACACCGCGGCCGGGGACCTGGGCATGAGCGCGGCACGCAAGTTCGACTGCGAGGCCTGGGTCCCGACCCAGGACGCGTACCGCGAGCTGACCTCCACCTCCAACTGCACCACCTTCCAGGCCCGCCGCCTGAACATCCGCGAACGCGAAACCGGCGCCGACGGCAAGCCGGGCAAGACCCGCTCGGTGGCAACGCTCAACGGCACCCTGGCGACCACGCGCTGGATTGTCGCGATCCTGGAGCACCACCAGAACGCCGACGGCACCGTGAACGTGCCGGTGGCGCTGCGCCCGTACCTGGGTGGCATGGAAGTGCTTCCCGTCCTGTAGGACACCGCGCCACGTGCGCCGGAAGAACCCGAAGGGGGATGCGGACGATGCCGCATCCCCCTTCGGCGTTTGGTGCGCATTCCCGCCCCGGCGGCACCGCGGGTTCGGGGGAGGTTCACCCATCGTTCAGGACACATTGTGGGTTGGCTCATGTCGGGAACCGGAATTTGATGCTTCACTGGATGAATGACAGTTATGACAAGAACCGGCATCGAAGACCGGTCAGAAGCAACCGAAACCTACATGATCTGCCTTGACGTCGACGGCACCCTGGTCAACCACGACGGGGAAATGAGCCAAGCGGTCAAGGACGCGGCGCGCGCCATCGTCGCGGCGGGCCACGAGGTCGTTATTTCCACCGGCCGTTCGCTCGGGGCGACCCTGCCGGTCATCCAGATGCTCGGCATCGAAAGCGGCTACGCGGTGTGCTGCAACGGCGGGGTGACCGCCCGCATCGACTTGTCCCTGGAGGACGGCTACGAGGTCGTCGAACGCAAGACCTTCGACCCGGCCCCCGCCCTGCGCGCGCTGGTCAAGGCGATGCCCACCGCCAAGTACGCACTGGAAGACGACCAGGGGCAATTCCTTTCCACCGAACGCTTCCAGGATGCCAGCTTCGGCGTTGTCGCCACCCCGGTGCCGCTCGATGCGATGCTCGCGGCCACCGCGGTGCGCCTGGTGGTCTTCTCCACCGACTCGACCGCCGAGGAATTCGGCGAGGCAGTCGGCGCCATGGGCCTGTCCGGTGTCACCTACTCCGTGGGCTGGACCGCCTGGCTGGACATCGCCGCCGAGGGCGTCACCAAGGCCAGCGGCCTTGAGGTGCTGCGCGAGAAGCACGGGTTCGACATCGGGGCAACCATTGCCGTGGGCGATGGCCGCAACGACATCGAGATGCTCGCCTGGGCAGGCCGCGGCGTGGCCATGGGCCAGGCCCCGGACGAGGTCAAGGCCGTGGCCGACGAGATTGCCGCGGGTGTGGACGACGACGGGCTGGCAACGGTGCTGCAGGAGATCCTGGGCGAGGCCGTCCGCGCCTGAGCACGCCCGGCCAACAGCCGCACCGACGGATCGTCGCCCGCGCCGGGGAATCCTCCCCGCCTGCGAGCGGCGATCCGCCGCGTTAACGGCCCCGCAGTTCCCCGGCTCCGGCGGAACACCTCCCAAGTGCCCTGTCCACGGCGGCAGTGCAGGAGACGCACCGGCCTCGGGAAGGAAAAGCCCGGGTGCCGACCGGAAATCGCCAGGGCCCCTTGGTGCAGGCGGAATTCTTTGGGGAAAGAAGCCGCCGATATTTTATCCAATCGGTGTTTTTGCCGAGCGGGTTCCGGGCCTTGCGTTCGGCGGCCCGTCGCACGTCTCGTGCGCCCGGGATGCCCGCCCGTCGCGCGGCACACAACGGCGCCGACCGCCCCGGGCGATTCGACTGGCTATGCTTAAACCCATGAAACGCGCCGGAACCCTTGCCCTGTCCCTGCTCGGTGCCGCGGCGCTGCTGGCCGGGTGCACCTCCCCGGACGTCATCTGCAACACCGGGGAGCCGAGCATCGAGGACGCCATGGACCATCTGGTGGCCTCCACGCTGGCCGGGGACCAGGTCGAGGTCTGCCGGGTGACCACCACGGGCGGGACCGACACCGTCGGGGAGCAATTCGATCGACTGGCGGCGCAGCTGAAGGACCTGGGGGTCGCGGCCGATTTCACGGTGAAGCCCGTGCCGGATTCGACCATGGGGCAGTGGTCCGAACTGACCCTGAGCACGCCCAGCCACCCGGAAGGGGAACGCTTCGACGTGTTCGAGCGCGGCGGGAAGTACACGATCGGGTGGCTCGAGTTCGAGCAGGACCCGCTGCCGTCCCCGTCCGCGACGAAGTAGCGTTGCCTTCCGGCTCTGCCGATCTCAGATGGCGAAGAGGCCGATGACCACGCCCATCACCAGGAATGTCACCAGCTCGTGGAGGCAGTTCAACGCGGTCAGCCCCACGGGCCGGCCCTCGAAGGCGTCGTGGGTGATGAAGCGTGCGGCGGTGAACCCGCCCCAGAGGATTAGTGCTGTCAGCAGCGCGTTGGTGAGGTAGGACCCGCCATAGAAGTCAAAGGACAGGTACGTCGCCCCGGCCAGGACCCAGGCGCTGATGAAGCTGACGACGAGGGTCACCAGGATCGGGACGACGGCGCTCTTGCCGCTGCCGGGAGTCACCTTGGCCACCCGCATCCAATAGTTGCCGAAAACCTTCGGGGTGTACCAGATGCTGCCGACCACCATGGTCGAAATCGTGGCCACAATTACGGCGATCCAATTAATTTCCGGAACCATCGTTTGCTCCTCGTGCCATCGTGCGGGGCCGTGTCACCGGTCCCGGCGTGCGGGTCATCAGTATCGCCGATACTACGGCCAGAACCACTGGTTGACTAGGGAACCGGGGATTCCCGGCGGGCTAGGTCCCGGCCGGGGCGTCGGGGGTTTCGCTCCAATGCAGCAACCGGGCGGCCGCGGGCCGCGCCGCCCACTCCTCGACCCATGCCGAGCGGACCACTGCCTTGGAAACGGCCTGGGCGCTGATGCCCAGCTCGGCGGCGACATGCTTTTGCTGGCCGCGCACCCCCGGGGTGAGCAGGTCGAGCACGGCCCACTCGGCGGCGCTGCGGGTGCTGACAATCTGCCCGAGCAGGCGCAGCACCGCCTCGGCCTCGCCGGCGATGGCCGCCTCGGGGCCGACGACACTCAGTGGTATCCGTTCCCCGGTGTGCTCGGAACGCTCCACGGCCGTGTGCGCATAACCCAGCGCGGTGCCCTGGAGGTATTGCGCCTCGCGGGGCACCGGTTCGTACAGGCTGCCCACGCCGAGGCCGACCACCCAGTGGTGGCTGCGCAGCGCCCTCAGCACCGCGTCAACCGCGTCCTCGGCACGCTCGGGGACCCCGACCAGCACGGCGGGGCCGGAGCGCTGGAACGGCGCAAGCGTCGGGACGTGCGAGAGGGTGCGCAGCATTTCATCGCCGAGGTCGCCGTCGGCGCGTCGATCGCGTTGTTTAAGGGTTACGACATACACATTCCCAATTATGCAGCGAAACCCGGCGTTCGTCTGGATGAACGCGGGTTTCCATGCGGCCGCGAGGTGGCCGCCGGCGGTTGCGGTGCTACGGGGCGGTTGTGGGGACTTCCGCTGCGGGAGCCTGCGTGCGGAGCTCGATGATGCAGAAGCGCAGGAAAAGCTGGGTGACCGGTCCAATGGCCACGGCGTACAGGACGGTTCCGAATCCGACGATGCCGCCCAGCAGCCAGCCAATGGCCAGCACGATGACCTCGACGCCGGTGCGCGCCACGCGCAGGCTGATTCCGGTGCGCGCATGCAGTCCCGTCATCAATCCGTCGCGCGGGCCCGGGCCAAGTTGGCTGCCGATGTACAGCCCGCCCCCGAGTCCGTTCACCAGCAGTGCGCCGATGAACATGGCCAGTTGTGCGGGCAGGCCATGGGCCTCGGGAATGAACGCCAACCCGATGTCGGCAGCGATGCCAAGCCAGATGACGTTGGCGATGGTGCCCAGGCCGGGCATCTGCCGCAACGGGATCCAGAGCAGCAGCACGATGAACCCGAAGATGATCACCACGGTGCCCAGGCTGAGCCCGGTGTGCAGGGTGACGCCGTAGTGGAGCACGTCCCACGGGGCCAGCCCGAGACCCGAACGGACGAATCCGGCCATCGCCACGCCAAACAACGTGAGACCCACAAAGAGCTGGATGAGGCGCAGCGGAAGCCGTCCGGCCCTCAACTGCGCGAGCGGGGTCAACTGGGCAAGTTCACGTTGGGCTGGCTTGGTCATGCATCCAGCATGTCGCACAACCTGCGAGTGGGAAAATTTCCCGTCATGATGTGGCCTGCGGCACCGAATCGAGGGTCTTGGGCGGCCTTTCGGGGCCGCGTTTTCCTAGAAGAGGGTGGTTTGGTTTTGCGGCCAGTAGGAGTTGCGGCGTGGGATCTGCTCGGGGTCCAAGTGCCTGGGCAAAAGGACGTGGGGGAGCCCGTTGTGGATCAGCAGTTGCAGCAGGCCGTTGTCGGCCATGTGGTGGTGGCAGGTGCATCCGGGGGTCAGCCCGGCGACGCTGGTGCCTCCGCCGGCCGCCCAGCCATCGATGTGGCACATCTCCAGGTGTTCGGGCGGGACGCTGCAGCCGGGGTAGAAGCAGCCGCCGTCGCGGGCCAGCACGGCGCGCCGGATGGTGTCGTTGGCCAGCCGCATTTCCCGCCCGACGTCGAGGACCTCGCTTTGCCCGCCCAGCACGATCGGGATGGCGCCGTCGGTGGCCAGTCGCCGGCGGATCTCGCCAATGGGGATTTCCAGTCCGTTGGCGCTCCAGCCGTTGCCCTTGGCAAGGCCCAGGAGGGTTTCGAGGCGGCAGTGGATGACCAGCTGGGCGGTGGGCAGCCCGGTGGTGCCCCGGGGCAAGGCGCCCTGCGGTGCCCGCATGAGGTTGAGCAGCAGCTGGAGGTGTCGCTGGGCCGTGGTGAGTCCGTCCGGTCCGAGTCCCGGAGGGGAGCCGGGGTCCGGGTCCGGGAATGTTTCGGCGTTTCCGGGGCGGGTGAACCAATCCGGGCCGCCCGGGGGAGCCATGGCGGTGCCCGGTTCGGGCCCGGGTGCCTGGCCGGTGCCATCCGTGGTGGTTCCGGGGTTTCCCGCGCCGTTTCCGGTGGCTGCGGCGGTGGTGTCGGGGTTCCCGGTGCCGTTCCCGGCGGTGGGGGACATGCCGGTGGCCGAGGCGGTGAGCCCCTGGCGGTTGCCGGCCAGGGTCCGGGGATTGTCGGCGGCGGCGAAGTGGGAGAGGAAGACCTCGGCGTCGGCGTTGCGCATGCAGGCGGACATGTAGGTGTAGTGCCGGGTGCGTTTGGTGACGGTGATGCCGGTCCGTTCGCGGATTTCCGCCGGCGACGGGGGCTGCCCGGCGTCGGGGGAGTCGTCGAGTTCATCGCCGATGCCCGCCAGCAGCCGGCTGGTGTCCTTCGGGATGCCGGCGGCCACGGAACCGGCGACCTGCTCCTCGATCCGGGCGGCGAGGTCCCCGGGGGAGAGCTGGCGGGCGATGGCGTGGGAAAGCGTGTCGAGCCGGCGGGCCGCGGAGGCGACCGGTCCCAGGCGTGAGGCCCCGGTCTCCAGCGTCTCGGCGAGCCTGGGGTAGCGCGGTCCGCTGGGGTTGCCGTGGACATCGGTGCCCGGCAGCAGGCAGTTGGCGGCGTGCAGGCGGTGCAGGGCCAGTGTGCGGGGGATGCGCAGGTCGTGTTCCAGGAATCCGGCGGTGTCCTGGAACGGCATGATGCCGGTCGGGGCGGTGGCCGGGTCCGCGGGCAGTTCCCGGTTCCCGGCGATGAACGCGGATGGGTCGGCGGCGATGGCGCGTACTTCGTCCAGGGACTCGGGCCCCAGGTCCTGGACCAGGGTGCGTTGGGCGGCGCGGGCGGCGCGAAGCTGGGTGATTTCGCCTCGCTGGTGGGCGCGTTCGACGGTGTGGGCGAGCAGCGCTGCCTGGGCGGGGGAGGTGGTCTCGGCGGCCAGTTCGGCGGCGAGGGCCGCGGTCCGCAACTCCAGGGCTGCCAGCAGGCGCAGCTTGTCGACCGGCGACACTGGGTGTCCCGGCTCGCCACCGGTGGTGGTGAGGGCGTCGATAAGCTGGCGTGTTTCCATGGCACCAGTGTGCGCCGCGGGGACGGCGGGGCGCGGAAGGGTGCCGGGGACCTGTGGAGGCAGGTCCGGACAGCATGTGCGGGAAAGCAAAAAGGTTGGATCCGAACATCGCGCCGGTGGCGCAACTTTCGGACCCAACCTTTGGGCGATTGCCCCGGAGCGGTTAGGCCTGGGCCTTGAAGCGCTCGATCGAACGCTCGAGCTCGGCCTCGGCCGCTGCGCGGCCCTCCCAGCCCTCGGCCTTGACCCACTTGCCCGGCTCCAGGTCCTTGTAGCGCAGGAAGAAGTGCTCGATTTCCTTGATGAGCCAGCCGTCGAGGTCCTCGAATTCCTGGATGTGGTCGAAGCGCTTGTCGGCCGGGACGCACACGAGCTTGGCGTCTCCGCCGCCGTCGTCGGTCATGTTGAACACGGCGATCGGGCGGGACTCCACCACGACGCCCGGGAACAGGTCCACGCCCGGGATGAAGACCAGTGCGTCCAGCGGGTCGCCGTCTTCGCCCAGGGTGTCATCGAAGAAACCGTAGTGCGTCGGGTACTGCATGGAGGTGAAGAGAACACGATCCAGGCGCAGGCGGTGGGTCTCGTGGTCGATCTCGTACTTCACGCGCGATCCGGCTGGGATCTCGATGGTGACGTCATGGCTCATGAAAGGTCTCCTCGCTTTCGTGACCAGTGGCACGTCCGGAAGCGGGCGCATCCGATTGCCGTCTAGTCTTAGGTAACTGCGCTTAAGGGTATATGGCGCACGGGGACTACGACGATTTCTAAGGATGCCGGATGAAACAAGCGCTCCAATTCCTGCGCCTGGGTATTGCGGTGTTGGTTGCCGGCCTGGTAATGGGCCTGGTGGCATTCTTTGTCGTCCCGGTGGCGTTCCCCGGCGCCGCTGCGGAGCCGGCTCCGGAACCACAGAAACCCGCTCTGCTGGCCGCCGCCGACCCCACGGCACTGCCGCACCTTGACCCCGCGGCCCCGGCCCCGAACCCGGCGGCCCTGAAAACCGTCTTGGATGCCGCGCTGTCCTCCGGCGGGGACGGCACCACTGTCACCGCGAGCGTCATCGACGTGGCCGGCGGCGAGGAACTGTATTCGCGCTCCGGAGGGCAGCCGGGCATCCCGGCCTCGAGCCTGAAGGTGCTCACGGCCATCGCGGCCACCCAGGACATCGGCGAGGACCACCGCTTCACCACCACGGCGATGCTCAAGGACCCGAACACCGTGGTGCTGGTCGGCGGGGGAGACGTGCTGCTGGGGGCCGGGGGCGACTCGGAGTCCATCAGCGGCCGGGCCGGGCTGGGAACGCTGGCACAACGCACGGCCACCGCGCTGCGCAAGGCCCGTGCCGCTGGCCAGGCGGGAGAGACGGTGCGCGTCGAGCTGGACGAGTCGCTCTTTGCCGGTGCGGCGCTGAACCCCGACTGGGACGCCTCGTTGGTGACCACGCACAACATCTCCCCGATCTCGCCGATCGCCATGTACGGGGCCCGCGCCACCCGGGATGCGAACGCGCCACGGGTGGCCGATCCGGGCATGCATGCCGCAACGGTGTTTGCCAAGGAGCTTCGGGCGGCCGTGGCCGCGGCCGGGGGCGGGATGCAGGTTGCCGCCGAGGTGGTGCGGGCCGAGCCCGGAACCCCGGGCACCGAGCTGGCGTCGGTGGCCTCGGCGACCGTCGGGGAGCAGGTGCGGTTCATGCTGGAGGTCTCGGACAACTACGTCGCCGAGGTGCTGGGGCGGCTGGTGGCCGTAGCCCAGGAGCAGCCCGGGGACTATTCCCACGGGGCGGCCGCCGTGGCGCAAACCATCGCCGGGCTGGGCATCGACACCACCGGCATGCACCTGGTGGACACCTCCGGGCTGGCCGGGGCTACCCGGGTCACCCCGCTGACCCTGGCCCGCGCCCTGGAATACGCCGCCACCTCCGAGCACGCCGCACTGCGCAACCTCAGCTACCGGCTGCCGGTCGCCGGTGCCACCGGCACCCTGGCCTCGCGGCTGGGTTCCGGCGGCACCCGCGGGGTGGTGCGCGCCAAGACCGGATCGCTCATGGAGGTCTCCAGCCTCAGCGGGCTCACCGTGACCCGGGATGGGCGGGTGCTGGCCTTTTCCTTCTTCGTGCACACCAACGACCGGACCATCGCGCCGCACAAGGGCCTGCTCGATGCGGCCGCGGCGGCGCTGACCGGCTGCGGCTGCCGCTGAGCCCTCCAACCCGGCCCGCCGCCGGGCCAGGGATTTTTTGCCTAGCGCGCAATCCCGCCGCACGGGCCAAAAGCGTGATGGGATGGAAAGCATGGACACCACCGATTTCCGGCTGATCAATTGGGACCTCGCCGCCACCACCGCGGCCAAGCTGGTTGGCGCCGGCCCGGTCCTCACCCCCGCACAGATTGCCGAGGTCGTCGCGGACCTGCGCGCCAAGGCCGACGAATCGGTCGGGCACGTGCACCGGATCACCGGCCTGGCGGCCGCCGCAGACCTGCGCGATTCGCAGGTGCTCATCGTCGATCGGCCCGGCTGGGCCAAGGCGAACACCCAAAGCTTCGAGGCGATGCTGGCCCCGGCCATGGAGCACCTGGCCAAGACGCGCGGGGAGAAGATTTCCGAGGCCACCCAGGTGCTCTCCGCCACCGCGACCGGCGTGGAGATGGGCGCGATCCTGGCCTTCATGTCCTCCAAGGTCCTGGGCCAGTACGACCCCTTCGCGGGGCTGCTGCGCGATGACCTGCCGGCCGGCGGGCGGCTGATGCTGGTGGCGCCGAACATCGTGGCGATCGAACGGGAACTGAAGGTCGATGTCGACGACTTCCGGCTCTGGGTCACCCTGCACGAGCAGACCCACCGGGTGCAATTCGCCGCGGCCCCGTGGCTGCGGGCGCACCTGCAGTCCAAGATCGCAGAGCTGTTGGCCTCGCTGCTGGCCGAACCCGAGGCGCTGGGCGAGCGGCTGCGCGCCGCCGCCTCCGAGGTCATCCGCGGGAAGAAGGCGCTGGAAAAGACGGCCGACACGAAAGAAGCGGCCGACGACTTCGCCTCCGGGGGCGGGTTGCTGGCCGGCCTGCGCACCGGGGAGCAAAAGGCGATCCTCTCGCACATCACCGCGGTGATGTCGCTGCTCGAGGGCCACGCCAACGTGGTGATGGACGCGGTGGATTCCTCCATCGTGCCCAGCGTGCGCACCATCCGCCAGCGCTTCGGCTCCCGCGGCAAGGACCGTTCGGCGCTGGAAAAATGGCTGCGCAAGCTGCTGGGGCTGGATGCGAAGATGCGCCAGTACGCCGACGGGCAGCGCTTCGTCACCCGGGCCGTGAAGCTCATGGGCATGGAGGGCTTCAACAAGGTCTGGGAGGGTCCGGAAAACCTTCCCACCGAGCACGAGGTGCACCACCCGGAGCAGTGGGTGGCGCGCATGGAAGGCCCCGGCACCGCTGCCGGAACCGAAACACCCCACAACAACTAGGAACAACCCCTCCGAAGGAGAGGCAGGTCGATGGGCGGGAAGCTGCCGCGCGTGCTGGCCGATGCCCGCAACGCGATCCGTGCCATGGTGCCCCGGGGTGCAAGCGTGCTGGTGGCCTGCAGTGGCGGGGCGGACTCGCTGGCGCTGGCCGCAGCGGCCGCGTTCCTGCACCGCAAGGGCGAGATCCGCGCCGGTGCCCTCATCGTGGACCATGGCATGCAGGAAGGCAGCGACCGTGTGGCGCTGCGGGCCGCGGACCAGTGCCGCGCCCTGGGCCTGGACCCGGTGCTGGTGCTCGAGGTCCGGGTGACAGGCGGCAGCGAGCAAGCGGCCCGTTCCTCCCGCTATGCGGCCTTCGAGCAAGGCCTGAGGCAGGCCGGGGCCGACCATGTGCTGCTCGGCCATACCCTCGACGACCAGGCAGAACAGGTGCTGCTCGGATTGGGGAGGGGATCCGGGACGCTCTCGCTGGCCGGGATGCCGGCGGCCCGCGGCCCCTACCTGCGCCCGCTGCTGTCCCTGTCCCGGACGGACATCGAGGAGATCTGCCGGCACGAGGGCCTCGCCTACTGGGAAGACCCGACCAACACCGATCCGCGCTACCTGCGCAACCGGGTGCGGCACGAGCTGATGCCGGTGCTGCGGGAGGTGCTGGGCGACTCCATTCCCGCCGCGTTGGCGCGCACCGCGGCGCTGGCGCGCGCCGACGCGCAGTACCTCGACGGGCTGGCACAAACCGCGCTGGACGATGCCGCGCTGCCGGTCGCCGACGACAGACCCGCTGCGGTGCTCACGTTGGACCTCGAGCGCCTGCGCGCGTTGCCCGGTCCCCTGCGCTCGCGCGCACTGCGCCTGGCCGTGGCACGCCTGGGCGCACCGGTGCCCGACTTCGAACGCCTGGCCGCGCTTGATGCCCTGGTGTGCGGCTCGGTCTCGGCCGGCCCCGTCCAGCTCGAGGGCCCGGTGTACGCCACCCGCGTCGCCGGGACCCGGCTCCCGGCCGGCGCCCGGGCGCACCTGCGGCTGGATGCCACGGCCCTGCCGCACCCCGGATCGTGAGAATTGCCTCACATTCGCGGGTTCCCCTGCCGCCAAGACGCGGCAAGACCCAGGTGCCGCACTCCCCACCGCGCTCCAGACTGTGGCACTCTAGACCGTGGGTAGAAACGCCCTCCCCTCGACCGGTCTATTGCCGACCCCAGAACCAGGAGCCCTCGTGGATTCGAAAGATGTCAGCGCCGATTTGGCGCATGTCCTCTACACCAAGGAAGAAATCCAGGCCAAGATCAATGAGCTTGCCGCCCGGATCGACGCCGACTACGAAGGCCGGGACATCCTGGTTGTCGGCGTGCTCAAGGGTGCCGTGATGGTCATGGCCGACCTGGTCCGTGCCCTGCACTCCCACGTGACCATGGACTGGATGGCGGTTTCCTCCTACGGTTCGGGCACCCAGTCCTCTGGCGTCGTGCGGATCCTCAAGGACCTCGACACCGACCTGCTGGGCAAGCACGTGCTGATCGTCGAGGACATCATCGACTCCGGCCTGACCCTGTCCTGGCTGCTGGCCAACCTGCAGTCCCGCGGCCCCGCCTCGGTGGAAATCTGCACCCTGCTGCGCAAGCCGGAGGCCGCCAAGGTGGAGATCGACGTGAAATACGTCGGCATGGAGATCCCCAACGAATTCGTCGTCGGCTACGGCCTGGACTTCGACGAGCGTTACCGCAACCTGGACTTCATCGGGACCCTGGCCCCGCACGTCTACCAGTAGCGGGCAGCACCCCAGCCTTCCGCCGCAGCACGCACCAAAATGCGGTGCGCCATGGCCGTTTCCGGATCCCCGGGGGCGGCCATCGGTGTTCTTACGCCCAAAGGGGAACTTATCGCCTGGCCCATCCGTGGGTACCGAAGAGGGCGTTTACTTATTAACGTGTAGCAAGATACCGGCGTCGCCCAAGACGCCCGGGCCGGCATGGGCCCGAAAGCAGGAGGGATGGGGAGGGACCCCCAATCAATGAACGCGAAAAAGATCTTTAACAGCTGGATCGTCTGGGTGCTGCTGGGTGCCGCGGTGCTGCTGATTTTCCTGCCGACGCTCTTGGGCGGCAACTCCGGGCGCATCGACACCTCCCTGGGCATGCAATTGCTCAAGGACGACAAGGTCTCCGAGGCGAAGATCTTCGACGGCGAGCAGCGCGTGGACCTCACGCTGAAGCAGCCGCTGAACGTCGACGGCGCGGACAAGGGAAAGAACGTCTCGTTCTTCTACTCCATCCCGCGCGGAACCCAGGTCGTTGACGCGGTCAACGACGCCAACCTGACCGGCTACACCGACCAGCCCGTGCAGAACAACTGGTTCACCTCGATGCTGGGCTTCATGATCCCGATGATCCTGATCGTCGGCCTGTTCTGGTTCATCCTGTCCCGTTCCCAGGGCGGCGGATCCAAGGTCATGCAGTTCGGCAAGTCCAAGGCGAAGCTGATCACCAAGGACATGCCCCAGGTGACCTTCGTCGACGTGGCCGGTGCCGAGGAAGCCGTGGAGGAACTCCACGAAATCAAGGAATTCCTGCGTGAACCGGGCAAGTTCCAGGCCGTCGGCGCCAAGATCCCCAAGGGCGTGCTGCTTTACGGCCCTCCGGGCACCGGCAAGACCCTGCTGGCCAAGGCCGTCGCCGGCGAGGCGGGCGTCCCGTTCTACTCGATCTCCGGCTCGGACTTCGTGGAGATGTTCGTCGGCGTCGGCGCCTCGCGTGTCCGCGACCTGTTCGAGCAGGCCAAGAACAACTCCCCGGCCATCATCTTCGTTGACGAAATCGATGCGGTGGGCCGCCACCGCGGCGCCGGCATCGGCGGCGGCAACGACGAGCGCGAGCAGACCCTCAACCAGCTTTTGGTCGAGATGGACGGCTTCGACGCCACCACCAACGTCATCCTGATCGCCGCGACCAACCGCGCCGACGTCCTTGACCCGGCGCTGCTGCGCCCGGGCCGCTTCGACCGCCAGATCCCGGTGGAGGCACCGGACATGATCGGCCGCGAGCAGATCCTCAAGGTCCACGCGCAGGGCAAGCCGATGGCCACCAACGTGGACCTGAAGGCCGTGGCGAAAAAGACGCCGGGTTACACCGGCGCCGACCTGGCCAACGTGCTCAACGAGGCCGCGCTGCTCACCGCCCGCTCCAACGCCCAGCTGATCGACGACCGCGCCCTGGACGAGGCCATCGACCGCGTCATGGCCGGGCCGCAGAAGCGCAGCCGGTTGATGAAGGAACACGAGCGCAAGATCACCGCATACCACGAGGGCGGACACGCCCTGGTCGCCGCGGCCATGCGCCAGACCGCGCCGGTCACCAAGGTCACCATCCTGCCCCGCGGCCGCGCCCTGGGCTACACCATGGTGGTGCCCGACGACGACAAGTACTCGGTGACCCGCAACGAACTGCTCGACCAGATGGCCTACGCCATGGGCGGGCGCGTGGCCGAGGAAATTGTCTTCCACGACCCGTCCACCGGCGCCTCCAACGACATCGAGAAGGCCACCGCCACGGCCCGCAAGATGGTCACCGACTACGGCATGAGTGAGCGCGTGGGCGCCGTGAAGCTGGGCTCTTCCTCCGGGGATGCCATGTACGGGCAGCCCTCCAGCCGCGACTACTCCGACGCCATGGCCAACGTGGTCGACGAGGAGGTCCGCGCGCTGATCGACACCGCGCACGACGAGGCCTACGCCGCGCTGACGGAGAACCGCCACGTGCTCGACCGCCTGGCGCTGGCCCTGCTGGAGCACGAAACGCTGAACCAGAAGGAGATCGAGGAAATCTTCCACGACCTCACCAAGCGCCCCGAGCGCGAGGTCTGGCTGAGCAAGGACTCCCGCCCGGTGCACGCTGCCGGACCGGTGCTGTCGGCGAGGGAAATCGCCTCCGAAGCGGCCGAAAACGACGCTGCGGAAGCAGCCGACGGCACCTCGGGCGCTCCGGCCGGCGCGTAACCCAACGCACACACCAGCTAGGATCGGAAGCGTGAACGAGATCGATCAATTTGAAGACGACAGCGCCCAGGGCGCCGGCGGCGTGGACATGGTCCGCATCGAAAAGGCCGTGCGGGAGATCCTCTACGCCATCGGCGAGGACCCGGACCGCGACGGCCTGCTGGAAACGCCCAAGCGCGTGGCCAAGGCCTACGGCGAGTTCTTCGCCGGCCTGCACCAGGACCCGGCCGACCACCTGGCCACCACCTTCGACATCGAGCATGACGAATTGGTGCTGGTGAAGGACATCCCCTTCTATTCGACCTGCGAACACCACCTGGTGCCGTTCCACGGCGCCGCCCACGTCGGCTACATCCCCGGCCCCGAGGGCAAGGTCACGGGGCTGAGCAAGCTGGCCCGCCTGGTGGAGGTCTTCGCCAAGCGCCCGCAGGTCCAGGAGCGGTTGACCACCCAGATCGTCGAGGCGCTCATGGAGCACCTGAACCCGCGCGGGGCGATGGTCGTCATCGAGTGCGAACACATGTGCATGTCCATGCGGGGCGTCCGCAAGCCGGGCGCCAAGACCGTCACCAGCGCGGTGCGTGGCCAGCTTCGCGAGCCCGCCACCCGCGCCGAGGCCATGAGCCTCATTCTCGGAAAGTAGGAAACCCCATGTCGCTTGGAGCGATCCCCGGAACCGGACCGGCCACCAGCCCGCTGCCGGTCATCAAGAAATCAACGGCTCGCACCATGGCCGACCTGCCCGTTGGCCGCACCCTGGTCATGGGCATCCTGAACATCACCGAGGATTCCTTTTCCGACGGAGGCAAGTACGCCACCGCGGACGAGGCCATCGGCCACGGACTGCGCATGTACTACGGCGGGGCCGACATCATCGACGTCGGCGGGGAGTCCACCCGCCCCGGTGCCGAGCCGGTGGACCCGGCCGTGGAACAGGCCCGGATCCTTCCGGTCATCACGGCGCTGGCCAAGGCCGGGGCGATCATCTCGGTCGACACCATGCACACCTCCACCGCCCGGGCGGCCCTGACGGCCGGCGCGCACATCGTCAACGACGTCTCCGGGCTCACCCACGAGGCAGACATGCCCGCGCTGATCGCCGAAACCGGTGCCCCCTACGTGCTGATGCACCGTCGCGGGGACGCCGCCTCGATGACCACCGAGGCGAACTACACCGACGTCGTGTCCGAGGTCATCGATGAACTGCTCGCGCTGCGCGAGACGTTCCTTGCCGCCGGGGTCGCCGCCGAGCAGCTGATCCTGGATCCGGGGCTCGGCTTCGCCAAGGACCACGAACACAACTGGGAGCTGCTGCGCGCCCTGGACCGCTTCACCGCCCTGGGCCACCGCGTCCTGGTGGGCACCAGCCGCAAGCGCTTCATCGGTGCGCTGCTGACCGTCGATTCCAAGCCCGCGGTGCCCACGGCCCGCGATGCCGCCACCGCGGCAACCAGCGCCCTGGCGGCGGCCAACGGAGCCTGGGGGGTGCGCGTGCACGACGTGCCCGGCAACCTGGATGCCGTCAAGGTCGCGACCGCCTGGTCCGCGGCCCGCGTCCCGGCACTCTAGGAAACGGGCGGGGCAGCAGCATGCGCACGGACACCATCACCCTGTCGGGCATCACCGCGATCGGGCACCACGGCGTTTTCGAGCACGAGAAGCGCGACGGGCAGCCCTTCACCCTCGACGTCGTCCTGCACACCGACATCCGCAAGGCCGCGGCCAGCGACAACGTCGCGGACACCGCGCACTACGGGGAACTCGGCGAACTGGTGGTGGCCCAGATCCAAGACGGGCCCTGGGACCTGATCGAGACGCTGGCGGAGAAGACCGCCGCGGCGATCCTGGCGTCCTTCGGCACCGTCACCGGGGTGGAGGTCATCGTGCACAAGCCCAAGGCCCCGATCACCGTGACCTTTTCCGACGTCACGATCCACATTTACCGCGAACGGGAGTGAACCAGATGGTTTCCTGCATCCTTGCCCTGGGTTCCAACCTGGGCGAACGTGCCGGAACGCTGCAGGCCGCCGTCGCCTCCCTGGCCGCCACCGCGGGCATCGAGCTGGTGCGCGTCTCTGACACCGCGGTGACCAGGCCCGTGGGCGGGCCCGAGGGGCAACCCGACTTCCTGAACCTGGTGCTGCGCATCGAAACCACGCTGGCCCCGCGCCAGCTGCTGGCCGCCTGCCAGCAGATCGAGTCGGACCACCACCGCACCCGCGAGGTCCGCTGGGGTCCGCGCACCCTGGACATCGACGTGATCACCTACGGGGAAGAAACCAGCTCGGACCCGGTGCTGACCTTGCCGCACCCGCGGGCCGCGGAACGCGGCTTCGTGCTGCTGCCGTGGTCCTGGATGGAACCGGACGCGCAGCTGTCCGGGATCCCGGTCACCACGCTTGCCGCCGCCGCGGCCGACACCCCCGGCATCGTCCGCGTCGAAGCGGGGGCCTAGGGCCATGAATTCCTTGCGGCCGTTGTGGGTCTTCACCGTGCTGGTCATCGGGGTGGTTGCCGGCTATGCCCTGCAGATCATTGCCACGACCCGCGGCTATCCGGTGCCGGTGCTGCACTGGACCTCCCTGGTGACCATGGGGGCCGCCTGCCTGCTCACCCTGGTCATGGGCATCCGCATCAAGCTGTTCACCAGCGGGCGGACCAAGAAACGCGTGAACCCGATTGCCGCGGCCCGGACCCTGGTGCTGGCGCAGGCCAGCGTGTATGCCGGTTCCACGATTGCCGGATGGCACGCCGGGATCCTGCTGGGCCTGCTCACGGCGGGCGGAATGGGGTCCGCGGCGGTGAAATCATCCTTGGTGATGATCGGTGGCGCGCTGGTGATGGTTATCGTGGGATGGGTTGTGGAACAGTTCTGCAAGCTGCCCCCGGAAGATCCATCGGACCCGGCGGCCAAGACCAAGGGCAAGGACGAGGAAGGCTATGCGGCAGGAACCAATTGACCCGGCCGGGATCCAATGGACACGCGTGTCCCCCAGCTACGCCAAGGTCCGCATGGTGGGTTGGGCCATTGGCGCGTTGATCACGCTGCTGGTGCTCAGCGTCCCGCTGGTCCTGGTGCTGACCGGGGTGTGGGACGGCTTCCCGCTGTGGCTGGCGATCGCCGCCCCCGCGGTGGTGGTGGCCGTCGAGGTCATCCGCCTGGTGCTGATCCCCCGCCAGGTCGCCGCGATCGGCTACGCCGAGCGCGAGGACGACCTGCTGGTGCGCCACGGTCTGATGTTCCAGAAGGTGCTGGTGGTCCCCTACGGCCGGATGCAGTTCGTCGATGTGGCCGTGGGCCCGATCGACCGGATGCTGGGGCTGTGCAAGGTCAAGCTGCACACCGCGGCGGCCGATGCCACCGCGGAGATCCCCGGCTTGCCGGTGGCCGAGGGCACGCGCCTGCGCGAGCAGCTTGCGGCCCGCGGGGAATCGCGATTGGCCGGGCTGTGACTCCCGGGCGGGCCGTGCCGGTCCCCGGTCCAGGGGAAACCGAGGGGCAGGGCACCCCGGCGGCGCCGTGGCACCGCGTGCACCCGGTCTCCCCGCTGGTGCGCGGCTGGATCGCGGTGGTGGCCATCGCCTTCGTCTACGGCCAGAACACCTTGTCCTCCTTCTTCGGCGAGGAGGAACCGAACCCCGGGCCCGATTTCATTTCCGGGACCCCGCTGATGGTTTCGCTGCTGGTCGGCGCCGGCATCCTGCTGCTGATCCTGCTGGGCTTCTTCGGCACCTGGTGGTTCACCAAGTACCAGATCACCGATCGCCACGTCAACGTGAACACCGGCATGGTCTTCCGCCAGCAGCGACAGGCCCGCATCGACCGGGTCCAGTCGATCGACATCGCCCAGCCGTTGGTGGCCCGGATCTTCGGGCTTGCCGAGCTGCGCTTCGACGTTGCGGACTCGGGCTCCGCCGCGATGAACCTGGCCTTTGTGAAACTCTCCGAGGCGCACCAGCTGCGCAACGAGATCCTGGCCCGCGCCGCCGGGCTGAAGACGCCCGCGCCGCCGGCGCCCGCGCTTCCCGTGCAGCCGGATGCGGCCCAGATCGCGGGGCAGTCGCCGGATCCGACGGCACCGCAGGAAGCGGCCCCCGGGGCCCCGGCACCGGGATACGCCTCGGTTTCCGCCTCGCTGGCCGCCAGCGAGCGCGTGGTCGCCGTGGTGCCCACGGGCCGGCTCATCGGGTCCATCCTGTTGCGCCCCTCGACCATCTTGATGGTGCTGCTGATCATCGGGCTGGGCATCGCCATGTCCGCCATCGAGGGGTTCGCCCCCTTCTACCTGCTGCCGGCCCTCCTGGGCATGGCCGGCGCGCTGTGGAACAACCTGAACACCGGATACAACTTCAAGGCCGCCACCAGCGCGGACGGGCTGCGCCTGAGCTACGGGCTGCTGGACACCCGACACCAGACGGTGCCGCCGGGCCGGGTCCAGGCCATCAAGGTCACCGCCCCCTTCTTCTGGCGGCCGCTGGGCTGGTACCGAGTCGCGGTGAACGTCGCGGGCATCGGCGGCGGGGCGGCCAACGACGCCGAGCAACGCAGCGTGCTGCTGCCGGTGGGCAGCTACGAGGACGTCCTGGCGGTGCTCTCGGTGGTGCTTCCGGCCCCGGGCGTTGCCGCTCCGCGCGATTTCTTTGCCGCCGCCATCAACGGCTCCGGCACCGAGGGCGGGTTCGTCGTGTCCCCGCCGCGGGTCCGCCCGCTCTCGCCGCTGGCATACAAGCGGCAGGGCTACGCGCTGACCGACACCGCACTGGTGGCGCGCAACGGGGCGCTTCACCGCACCATCGCCATCGTGCCGCACGCCCGCACCCAGGGCCTGAGGCTGAGCCAGGGTCCGTTGGCCAGGCGCTTCGGGGTGGTTGACCTGTCCCTGGCCACGATCGCCGGGCCCGTGGTGCCGCTGGTGCACCAGCTCGATGTCGCCTCGGGCCGGGAACTGTTCCTGGAACAGGCCGACCGCGCCGCGGCGGCACGCAGGCAAACCGATTCAAACCACTGGCTGGGGGACGCATGAGAAGCACGGGCAAGCCGGGACGGCTGGGGGTCGGGGTCATTGGCGCGGGCAAGGTCGGCGCCGTGCTGGGCGCAGCGCTGCGTGCAGCCGAGCACCAGATCGTTGGCGTCCATGCGGTTTCCGACGCCTCGCTCGAGCGCGCGGAAATGCTGCTGCCCGGCGTGCCGGTGCTGCAAATCCCCGAGATCCTGCGCCGTGCCGAACTGGTCATCCTGGCGGTTCCCGACGATGCGCTGGCGGATTTGGTCTCCGGACTGGCCGTGGCCGGACACTGGCAGGCCGGACAGCTGGTGCTGCACACCGCCGGGCGCTATGGCACCGAGGTCTTGGCCCCGGCCACGGCGGCCGGCGCCATCGGGCTGGCCGTGCACCCGGCCATGACCTTCACCGGGATGAGCATGGACCTGGAGCGGCTGGCCGACTGCGTCTTCGGGGTCAGCGCCTCGAACATGGTCCTGCCCATCGCCCAGGCGCTCGTGGTGGAAATGGGCGGGGAACCGGTGGTGATCGCCGAGGATGACCGGGTGAAATACCATGCCGCCCTGTCCCACGCCTCGAACCACC
Organism: Arthrobacter sp. C2; assembly: GCA_024207135.1. Classification (GTDB taxonomy): domain Bacteria; phylum Actinomycetota; class Actinomycetes; order Actinomycetales; family Micrococcaceae; genus Paeniglutamicibacter. Next base: position 3,179,932 of record CP042428.1, read on the forward strand.
TGGTGACCGTGGCCGGGCAATCGGCCGGGATCCTGGCCGGCATCGGCGTCGAACAACCCGAGCGGATGCTCTCGGCGCTCATGCGCGCCTCGCTGGAAAATGCGCTGGCCTCCGGGGAAGGCGCCTTGACCGGGCCGGTGGCCCGCGGGGACGTGCACACCATTGCCGCGCACCGCGCCGCGCTCTCGGACCCCTCGATCGCCGAGGACACCCGGGAGGGATACCTGGCGATGAGCCGGGCAACCGCGCTGCGCGCCCACGCCCGCGGCCTGATCAGCAGCCAAACCCTCGAAGGGATCCTGGCCGCGCTGGGAAAGTAGGACCGACGGCCACCGGCCACGACGTCCCAAAGCTAAGCTGGGATGGTGAGCACACCAGCAAATTCCGCCAGCCGCGCCCCCCGCATTGTCCGTACCGCCGCCGAGCTCTCGGCGGCCATTGCCCAGGCGCTCGAAGCGCCGGCCTCGGGAAACCGCCCGGCGACCCTGGGGCTGGTGCCCACCATGGGGGCCCTGCATTCGGGGCACGAATCGCTGGTGTCCACCGCCCGGGAGCAAAACGACGTGCTGGTGGTCAGCATCTTCGTCAACGAGCTGCAGTTCAATGACCGGGCCGACTTCGACCGCTACCCGCGCACCCTGGAGGCCGACGTCGAGATCCTGGCCCGGGCCGGTGCCGACATCGTCTTTGCCCCCGAGGTGTCGACGGTCTATCCCGACGGCCGTCCGCTGGTCAAGCTCGATTCCGGGGCCCTGGGCGAGAAGTTCGAGGGCGCTTCGCGTCCCGGCCACTTCGACGGGATGCTTGCGGTGGTCGCCAAGCTGCTGCACTTCTGTATGCCGCCGGCCTCGTTGGGGGTCCCCGTTGCCTACCGTGCCTACTTCGGACAGAAGGATGCCCAGCAGCTGGTGCTGATCAACCGCATGGTGGCGGACCTGAACTTCCCGGTCGAGATCCGCTCGGTGCCGATCATCCGCAGCGCCGAGGGCCTGGCGCTTTCCAGCAGGAACCAGTTCCTCAGCAAGGAGCAGGCGGAGGCGGCCCTGGTGATCCACCGGGCGCTGAATCTGGTCAAGCGGCGGGCCGACCGCCATGAACCGCTGTACCTGGAGGACGCCGCGGGGCTCTTCGAGATGGAACCGCTGGTGGAGCTGGACTACTTCGAACTTGTCGACCCGCGCACCTTGCAGGAGTTGGCCTTCAACTGCCAGGACACCCCGTTCACCGGGGAAGGCTTGCTGCTGGTTGCGGCGAAGGTCGGCGAAGTCCGGTTGATCGACAACATGCCGCTGGGCTACTGAGCACCAAGAACCGTGCTGGCTAGGAGGTCTCCCAGCGTTGGGACGCCTGTCGCAATACCGAGCGGAAGCGGGCAAGGTCCGCAACGATTTCCGCGGCGCTTTGGCCTGCGGCGGAGAGTCCTGCCGATTGGCCGGCATAGACCGGAGCCAAGGACAGGTCGGCCTGCGCCCGGGCCTCGTTGATCGAGTTGGTCAGGGAATCGTTTGCGTCGACCGTGGCACTGAGCGCCTCGAGGTCTTCGGCCCAGTTGTCGCTGAATTCGTTGCGCAGGGCCCGGCCGCCGTATTCCACCGGCCAATCGATTCTCTGGGCGATGTCGAAGGCCCGAGTGTAGATTGTGTCATCGATTCCGGCGGCCCCGATTGCATCCTTGATGTTCCGGTGGCTCATCGATTCCGTGGCCGCGGCAAAGCGTGTGCCGATCCAGGCCGCCGAAGCCCCTGCACCCAGGACGGCCGCGACTCCGGCGGCCGTGGCCAGTCCCCCCGCTGCGACCACCGGCTTGGTGGTCTTTTCCAAGGCCAGTTGCAGCAGGGGGAGTGTGGAGACTTCGTTCCGGCCGTGGCCCCCGCCCTCGTTCCCGCGGCAGATCACTACGTCGATGTCGTCCTCAAGTGCACGTGACAGTTCGGCCGCATTGCCTACCTGCATCCCGGTCAAGGCTCCGGATTCATGGACCAACGCGGCAGCAGGGCCCGGTTCGCCGAAGCTGATGCAGACGAAGGACGGGCCGTGTTCCAGGACATGCTCCAGGGGATCGAGGTTCTTGTCCAAGACCCAGGCCATCAGACCGGCACCCCAGGGGTGTCCGGACGAAGCCGTAATCCCTGCCTCGATATCGATCCACTTCTTGGTGGCGTTTCCGCCGATGCCCAGCATGCCAAAACCGCCCGCTGCCGACACGGCTGCGGCCAATGCACCGCCGGCAGCACCGGCCATGGAGGCATTGAAGATGGGTTCTGCATAACCAAGTACCTGCTGCAGTTTGTTGGCGGGGTAGATGCTGACCGCTGTGTTCTTTGGAAGTTCAGGCATGTTTTTCAGTCTAGGACTGATGCGGCACAGTCGATGTGATGCAGCGCTCAAAGGTCGAAATTGGAGGAATACGGGCATTCCCGGGCGAAAACCCGGAATGGTCCCCGGGTTTCCGCGGTTCTTGGTGTCCGGCCGGTGCAGGAGGCGCCCGTTTGGACATTCGGGCGGGTTGCGCGTAGAGTTGTTTCTCGCACCGAGCCCCGCAGCGTAGCCCGAAAGGGAGAGCAGCGGAAGGCGGATGCAAAGAATTCCAAATGAATTTCGGAAGTCGATTTGACTCCGGGTTTGAATGGGACTAAGCTTGAAAAGTTGCTCCAGAGCGAAGCGCCGGCAGGAAACGTCAGTCCGGGTCGTGGAAGTTGGAAGCGTCTGTTGTTTGAGAACTCAATAGTGTGCCAAGTTTGTTGATACCAATTTATTTATTTTATTGGTGAATGGTTTCAGGGTCCGCACCCCCGTGTGGGCGCCTGGGGCAATTTGCCGGGATTTTTTTACTTGGTGCAACCCGCAACCCTTTTTCCAGGGTCGTGTTGGTTGTGTCTGTATTTTTTTACGGAGAGTTTGATCCTGGCTCAGGATGAACGCTGGCGGCGTGCTTAACACATGCAAGTCGAACGATGACTTTTGTGCTTGCACAAGATGATTAGTGGCGAACGGGTGAGTAACACGTGAGTAACCTGCCCCTGACTTCGGGATAAGCCTGGGAAACTGGGTCTAATACCGGATATGCACCGTGGACCGCATGGTCCTTGGTGGAAAGACTTGTTGGTCAGGGATGGACTCGCGGCCTATCAGCTTGTTGGTGAGGTAATGGCTCACCAAGGCGACGACGGGTAGCCGGCCTGAGAGGGTGACCGGCCACACTGGGACTGAGACACGGCCCAGACTCCTACGGGAGGCAGCAGTGGGGAATATTGCACAATGGGCGAAAGCCTGATGCAGCGACGCCGCGTGAGGGATGACGGCCTTCGGGTTGTAAACCTCTTTCAGTAGGGAAGAAGCGAAAGTGACGGTACCTGCAGAAGAAGCGCCGGCTAACTACGTGCCAGCAGCCGCGGTAATACGTAGGGCGCAAGCGTTATCCGGAATTATTGGGCGTAAAGAGCTCGTAGGCGGTTTGTCGCGTCTATCGTGAAAGTCCGAGGCTCAACCTCGGATCTGCGGTGGGTACGGGCAGACTAGAGTGATGTAGGGGAGACTGGAATTCCTGGTGTAGCGGTGAAATGCGCAGATATCAGGAGGAACACCGATGGCGAAGGCAGGTCTCTGGGCATTAACTGACGCTGAGGAGCGAAAGCATGGGGAGCGAACAGGATTAGATACCCTGGTAGTCCATGCCGTAAACGTTGGGCACTAGGTGTGGGGACATTCCACGTTTTCCGCGCCGTAGCTAACGCATTAAGTGCCCCGCCTGGGGAGTACGGCCGCAAGGCTAAAACTCAAAGGAATTGACGGGGGCCCGCACAAGCGGCGGAGCATGCGGATTAATTCGATGCAACGCGAAGAACCTTACCAAGGCTTGACATGTGCCAGACCGCCGTGGAAACACGGTTTCCCCTTTGGGGCTGGTTCACAGGTGGTGCATGGTTGTCGTCAGCTCGTGTCGTGAGATGTTGGGTTAAGTCCCGCAACGAGCGCAACCCTCGTTCCATGTTGCCAGCGCGTAAAGGCGGGGACTCATGGGAGACTGCCGGGGTCAACTCGGAGGAAGGTGGGGACGACGTCAAATCATCATGCCCCTTATGTCTTGGGCTTCACGCATGCTACAATGGCCGGTACAATGGGTTGCGATACTGTGAGGTGGAGCTAATCCCAAAAAGCCGGTCTCAGTTCGGATTGGGGTCTGCAACTCGACCCCATGAAGTCGGAGTCGCTAGTAATCGCAGATCAGCAACGCTGCGGTGAATACGTTCCCGGGCCTTGTACACACCGCCCGTCAAGTCACGAAAGTTGGTAACACCCGAAGCCGGTGGCCTAACCCCTTGTGGGAGGGAGCCGTCGAAGGTGGGACCGGCGATTGGGACTAAGTCGTAACAAGGTAGCCGTACCGGAAGGTGCGGCTGGATCACCTCCTTTCTAAGGAGCAACTAGCACCAGGTGTGCACGCCAAAGCGCGTGTGTCACGGGTGTTCAGTGCTGCTCGCATCCACCACTTGTGTTGGTGGGCGAGTGCTCAAGGGTGGAATATCAACAAATCACGGCCGTCCATCGCTGGTGGATGGTCTTCTAGTACGCTTCCGGACTTGTCCGGTGGCTGGAACGGGGACCATCGGTGAGCGCGGGTGGTCTTTGGCACACTGTTGGGTCCTGAAACAACAGGCCCCGGCGTTTTCGCTGCCCCTTTGGGGTGTGCGGAGGGGTCGGGTTTTGTTTTTTCAGTGTTCCCGCGCATGGCCTAAGCCAACACGTTCCCCTTTGTTGCGGGTGTGTGGGTGGTGGGTGCGACGGGGTTGTTGTTTGGGAACTGCATAGTGGACGCGAGCATCTTGTGAAGCAGGGACTTTGTCCTTGTTTTGCATAAGCAATTTCTTATGAATTATTGAACCTGGTATGCACATCGTTCGCGGTGTGTGTTTCTTGGTTCTTTCGATTGTATGTATGAAGCTCATGTAAATTTTTGACCCTTGTTTGTGGTCAAGTTTTTAAGGGCGCACGGTGGATGCCTTGGCATTGGGAGCCGAAGAAGGACGTGGGAATCTGCGATAAGCCTGGTGGAGTCGATAACCGGACGTTGAGACCAGGATTTCCGAATGGGGAAACCCCGCACCATGTCATGTGGTGCGACCCGCAGCTGAACACATAGGCTGCGTGGAGGGAACGCGGGGAAGTGAAACATCTCAGTACCCGCAGGAAGAGAAAACAAAAGTGATTCCGTTAGTAGTGGCGAGCGAACGCGGATGGGGCTAAACCGAGCCATGTGTGATAGCCGGCGGGCGTTGCATGGTCGGGGTTGTGGGACTTTTACATACCAGTTCTGCCGGACTGGTGAAGTGAGGTGCGGGCGCATAGGCGAATCGGCTTGAATGCCGGACCATAGAGGGTGAGAGTCCCGTAGTGCGAATGCGTTCCGCCGCTTTGTGAGAGCATCCCAAGTAGGACGGGGCCCGAGAAATCCCGTTTGAATCCGCCAGGACCACCTGGTAAGCCTAAATACTACCCAATGACCGATAGCGGACAAGTACCGTGAGGGAATGGTGAAAAGTACCCCGGGAGGGGAGTGAAATAGTACCTGAAACCGTGCGCTTACAATCCGTTGGAGCCTCCTTGTTGGGGTGACAGCGTGCCTTTTGAAGAATGAGCCTGCGAGTTAGTGTTACGTCGCGAGGTTAACCCGTGTGGGGAAGCCGTAGCGAAAGCGAGTCTGAATAGGGCGAGTCAGTGGCGTGATCTAGACCCGAAGCGAAGTGATCTACCCATGGCCAGGTTGAAGCGCGTGTAAGAGCGCGTGGAGGACCGAACCCACTTCAGTTGAAAATGGAGGGGATGAGCTGTGGGTAGGGGTGAAAGGCCAATCAAACTTCGTGATAGCTGGTTCTCCCCGAAATGCATTTAGGTGCAGCGTTGCGTGTTTCTTGCCGGAGGTAGAGCTACTGGATGGCTAATGGGCCCTACAAGGTTACTGACGTCAGCCAAACTCCGAATGCCGGCAAGTGAGAGCGCAGCAGTGAGACTGTGGGGATAAGCTTCATAGTCGAGAGGGAAACAGCCCAGAACGCCAACTAAGGCCCTAAGCGTGTGCTAAGTGGAAAAGGATGTGGAGTTGCGAAGACAACCAGGAGGTTGGCTTAGAAGCAGCCACCCTTGAAAGAGTGCGTAATAGCTCACTGGTCAAGTGATTCCGCGCCGACAATGTAGCGGGGCTCAAGCACACCGCCGAAGTTGCGTCATTCATATTTTTGGCAGGCCTTCGTGGTCCAGCCGTGTGGATGGGTAGGGGAGCGTCGTGTGGGCAGTGAAGTCGCGGTGTAAACCAGCGGTGGAGCCCACACGAGTGAGAATGCAGGCATGAGTAGCGAATGACGGGTGAGAAACCCGTCCGCCGAATGATCAAGGGTTCCAGGGTCAAGCTAATCTGCCCTGGGTAAGTCGGGACCTAAGGCGAGGCCGACAGGCGTAGTCGATGGACAACGGGTTGATATTCCCGTACCGGCGAAAAACCGCCCATATTGACCTGGTGATGCTAACCACCCCAAGTGCCCACCATCGTTCCTTCGGGAGCGGTACCGGGTGTGCGGCGTGGGACCCGAACCAGGGAGGTAAGCGTATTAACAGGTGTGACGCAGGAAGGTAGCCGAGCCAGGCAATGGAATTGACCTGGTCCAAGGATGTAGGGCGAGTCATAGGCAAATCCGTGACTCATGATGCCTGAGATCCGATAGGCGCCCCCTTGGGGGGTGATTCGGTGATCCTATGCTGCCAAGAAAAGCATCGACGCGAGGTTTTAGCCGCCCGTACCCCAAACCGACACAGGTGATCAGGTAGAGAATACTAAGGCGATCGAGAGAATCATGGTTAAGGAACTCGGCAAAATGCCCCCGTAACTTCGGGAGAAGGGGGGCCTGCCCCGTGATGGGACCATGCGTTCCGGAGCGGGTGTGGGCCGCAGAGACCAGGGGAAGCGACTGTTTACTAAAAACACAGGTCCGTGCGAAGTCGCAAGACGATGTATACGGACTGACTCCTGCCCGGTGCTGGAAGGTTAAGAGGACCGGTTAGCCCTTGTGGGCGAAGCTGAGAATTTAAGCCCCAGTAAACGGCGGTGGTAACTATAACCATCCTAAGGTAGCGAAATTCCTTGTCGGGTAAGTTCCGACCTGCACGAATGGAGTAACGACTTCCCCGCTGTCTCAACCATGAACTCGGCGAAATTGCACTACGAGTAAAGATGCTCGTTACGCGCAGCAGGACGGAAAGACCCCGAGACCTTTACTATAGTTTGGTATTGGTGTTCGGTGCAGCTTGTGTAGGATAGGTGGGAGACGTTGAAGCCCGGACGCCAGTTCGGGTGGAGTCATCGTTGAAATACCACTCTGGCTGTACCGGTCACCTAACTTCGGCCCATGATCTGGGTCAGGGACAGTGCCTGATGGGTAGTTTAACTGGGGCGGTTGCCTCCTAAAGAGTAACGGAGGCGCCCAAAGGTTCCCTCAGCCTGGTTGGCAATCAGGTGTCGAGTGTAAGTGCACAAGGGAGCTTGACTGTGAGAGCGACAGCTCGAGCAGGGACGAAAGTCGGGACTAGTGATCCGGCGGCACGTTGTGGAACGGCCGTCGCTCAACGGATAAAAGGTACCTCGGGATAACAGGCTGATCTTGCCCAAGAGTCCATATCGACGGCATGGTTTGGCACCTCGATGTCGGCTCGTCGCATCCTGGGGCTGGAGTAGGTCCCAAGGGTTGGGCTGTTCGCCCATTAAAGCGGTACGCGAGCTGGGTTTAGAACGTCGTGAGACAGTTCGGTCCCTATCCGCTGCGCGCGCAGGAAATTTGAGAAGGGCTGTCCTTAGTACGAGAGGACCGGGACGGACGAACCTCTGGTGTGTCAGTTGTACTGCCAAGTGCACCGCTGATTAGCTACGTTCGGAAGGGATAACCGCTGAAAGCATCTAAGCGGGAAGCCCACTTCAAGATGAGATTTCCACGCCACCTTGTGTGGCGAGAGGCCCCAGCCAGACCACTGGGTTGATAGGCGGGATGTGGAAGCGAGGACCAAAGACTCGTGAAGCTGACCCGTACTAATAGGCCGACAACTTCAACCACAAACACCACACCACCCCCCTGGGGTGGTTGGCAAGATACGCTGCGTCCACTATGCGGTCCCGAAACAACAACCCTTGTTGTCGCGGAACCACAACAACACAACAACCACTATTGTGGTCGTAACCCATTTTTCACGCCCCCGGAGAACCTCCGGGCAGTGCGTGGCTAGAGTTACGGCGGTCATAGCGTGGGGGAAACGCCCGGTCCCATACCGAACCCGGAAGCTAAGACCCACCGCGCCGATGGTACTGCACTCGGGAGGGTGTGGGAGAGTAGGTCACCGCCGGACACCCTGTCCCGGAACCCCCAAGCCTGTGGCTTGGGGGTTCCGATGCTTAACGCCCGTTCCCGGCCCCCGGCACCCGCCGGGGGCCGCACCCGCTTAAGGACCGGCACCGCCGGCGGCCTATAGGACAAAAAGTGTGTCTGCCCCGGGTGTGTCACCCGGGGCTTTCTCATGTCAGGGCACGGTTTAGCAGGGCCGACCTGCCCATCCCTTCCTGGCCCAAAGCCCTTCCTCCGGACTGAATCCGGTGCCCAACGTTTCCGGTCCGATCTGTTCTTCCTCATGTATTGCCTTGGGTGCCGGCTTCAGATGTTCGGGACGGATGAGAGTGTGCGGTGCGGCAGGTTTCTCGCTGTGAGTGTAGAGCCACCATTCGACAGCGCGTTTGGCATGTTCTGGCCGCATCCCACGGTGGTTGCGCAACAAGGCGCGCAGGTGAGTGTTGACCCCACCCTCGATCTTGTTGGTCGTCGAGTCGACACCAACGTCGATGAGTTCAGGATGCAGGTACGTGAACAGGTGCCCATTCTTAGCCAGACGTTCCATCAGTCGGTAGGCCTTGCGCAGCCGGTCGTGCGTGTACCACCAGGCTTGATTTGAACGGACCCCGGCCGGCCGGAAGCCTGCGGGCCCCTGTTGGTAGGAGCGTTGCTTGATCAGGTCCCCGTGTTCGGTATTCCACTGGTTCAGCACTTGGACCCAGGCGGCGGCCTCTTCGGTGGTCTTCAGCCGCGTCAGCGCTAGGGAGATACGACGCAGGGCCCGCCCGGCATCGGTGCGCGGCCGCAACGTCAGGTAGGTGCGAACGTTGCGCTGGACATGGACCAGGCAGCGCTGGATTCTGGTCTCGGGCCACGCCCGAGACAGGGCTGAGGCCAGCCCCGATCCGCCGTCGATGACCACCGCGCGCGGGGCCGGGATCAGTTCCATCAGCGCCAGCCAGGCGGCCGACTTTTCCGTGTCGCACCACTGCCAGCCGATGACGTGCCCGTCGGCGATCGCGATCAGGCAGCACCAGCCCCGGCCCAGGTAGATGCCGTCCATCTGGACCTGGCCGTGGATCTCGCCGGTCACCGCGACCACGGGTTCGATGTTCCAGCACCACTGCGTGGAGCGGCGGAAGGTCCGACCGCCACCGGGGCCGATCTCTGCTTGGGAATCCTTGCCCATGAGCCACTGCAGGAACTGGTCCAGTTCGGCTTTGCGGGCTAGGTCGCTACGTTTGCGGACGCTGCTGGCTCCGCAGTCAATGCATCTCCAGCGTTGGGTCCCGGCGGTCGTCTTTCCATTGCGTTTCAGCCGAGATCCGCATACATCACAGTGCTTCGATTTTCCAGAACCATTCACGGTTAATGGCCCAAGGCTATAAGAAACCCCGTTCTGCCGCGCTACCGTTGGGAAGCAGGCCCCTCACAGACACACTTTCTGTCCTATAAGCCCCGCCGGCCGGCACCGCAGGAACCAGGGAAACCAACACCCAACCCATATTGCGCAGGTCTATGCGCCCAGGGACTGGCTTTTCGTAGGCGCACCCCAAGGGCATCGTGATGCTTTCATCCGTGGTGATCGGACGTGACCTTCAGGTGAGCCGCATTGAGAAACCCCCTGGCAGCGCCGATGACCGCAAGAGGCAACTGTTGTTAGTGGCCTTGGAAATATGCCCACTGGTGGCCATCCTGAGACCACCATATTTTCCATGCCCGGCCACGAGGGTGGCCTGCTGGCGGTCAGTCAGCCCAAAAGCTCGAATCCCCAGGTGGCTGGGGCTTCGATTCGTTCCCGGGACACGTGGGGTCCAGCTACGATTGCGTGCCCACCGCTCGGTGGGACAACGGAAGATCGAAACGTCCTGTACGTCTCGAACCGTATTTCCCCGGTTCGGCAGCGAATGCCGATCGAAGCGAGTCGCAGGCTAGGTGTGTCCCGGCCCTGACAGGCACGGCCCATATTGGTGCCGATCCAATGCCAAATTTAGAAGTTTTCTGTTCGGACGCTTGAAAGTCCGTGGCAGGGATTGGACCACACACGGATGTCCATTGGGTTGCGGCCAAATGTGAGCTAAGCCGTGGCCGCAGGTGGACATTTCCTCATGGCCGCTTACAGACAATCTTGCGCTTCCCCGCGTTGGGCCCCCAAGTACCGCCATCCGCCGACAGCCCTCTCCCTCGAGCATGTCCTCGATCCTCGAATCAAGGACCACCGAGCTGAGCTTCGCCGCTGGAGGCGTTCAACCCTGAAGCACTGGTTAGCCCTGACACGCAATCCCTGCACAATACAGTTCGGCAGTTCAGGCATCAATGAGTATTCGACGCTTTGGGGGCCACCCATTATTGTGCTTGGGTGCCAGCGATATTGCCGTTGGGGGCAGCAACTGCCCGGATGGGAGCCACCTGCCCCAACGGATCCACGAATGTTGAACGGTGCCGATCTTCACCTGCATGTTCCAGCTTCCGACACCGATCCAGAGGGCGTTGTAGATGATCCGCCCCATGACCGCTTCGTCGTGGACGAAGTGCCGGACCGTAGGCGCCGGCCCGCCTGAAGACACTGCGGGGGGAACACCGTCCGGCCGCGGCTGCGTGGCCTTCGCCCACGCAGCGTGCGCAGGCACTTTCCGGTGGTGGGTCCCGGCAATGGCGGTGCCACGCCGGCAGGATTGAACCAGCCATGCTGCTCCGAAGCATTGTTGTAACGCCGATCGAATTGTCATGGGCAACCGGTCTGTCCCCGGTCCGGCTGGGTCCCGGCATGGCCGCGGCCACCCGTCGACGGCAAGGTGGCTTCCAGACATGCCCTTGGTGGCTCCCATGGAGGATATTCGCGTTTTCCCGGGATGGTCCCCACCCGCAATATTGCTGGCTCCCACAGGGGCAAATATTCAATCAATGAGGAAAACAAGTTTTCATCTGCACGATCACCTTGTCCAGCGGGGCAACCAACGCGCGGTGCAGGCCAGGAATCAGGTGATACGCCGGCCCAGACGGTGGCGGCCCGAAATATGCCAATTGTGGCGGTGTCTCCGGCAGCCTGCCGAAGATCGCCATTGGCGGTCTGGCGTCTGCTCGCGTATTGCCTGCTGATGCCCTAGTTCAAGCTGGCATATCTCGCCGGCCATGAAGTTCCCCAAGAAGATCCCTCTCCGGTAACCAATGGTGCTGCGTCAAAGCGGCTTGCACGACTAGTTCCGGCTTGAGGGGTCCAGCTCGTGAATTTGTGGATCTACGATATTGCCGGGGCCTAAATGCATCATCCTGCCCGATTAGAGAGGAATCCACGGGACTCAGCCGCGGTGCGTGGAATCCCTTCTTGCGGCCAGAGCTCACCGCAGAGATGGACCGAAGCAAAGGGTGGCTGCAAGGAGGCAGCGGGGAGAATGCATTGTTCGGCCAGGAACAGCGGAAGCCAAATGATCCCGATGCTATCCATGCTTCAGACCACAGTCGACAACAACCGAGAGGATTGTGCATCGACGCCGCAGTAGGTACCGCTCCATTGCCAGGCCGCGCCGCATAACTGTTTTGCTTCCGAATGCAGAACACCCTAGCCGCCGGCGTGGGAAGCCTCGGGAACAGGGAGGGACCAAGTTCTACTTCTGTCTTGATGTGGCAGGATGCCCGCGGTAGTAGTTACCGGGAACTCTCGGTGTAGATCCGCCATTTATGCCGCGGTCGTCAATCCAGCTGAGAATCATGGCAGAGCGGCGCTGGAGTCGCTGCCGTTGGTGTCGGGTTTCCTTATGACCGGAACTCCATGGTCAGGGACGCATGAGGGATCGTCTCAGCAGTTCGGCGACGCGGCTAACTCATGATCGGGAAGGAGCTCGGAGCTCGGCGCCAAAAGGGCGTCACTAGCCCACGCCGAGTCAACCGCACTTCGTTGCAACCTTGAGCAAGTGTCGGATGCGCGTATGGCGCGTACCGAAAATAGCGCAGGCGAACATGCGGCCAGTAGCGACGGCCCCTGGGATGGTCAGGGAAGAGCACGCGCGCAGGATCCTGATCGCCATCCCCGGTAATCTGCTACCGACGTGAAGCCCAAGCTGACTTGCCGCTACGACTTCAGTGCTCTCTTGCTTACATTGCTGTATCGTCGCGGGGTTCAGATCGGAGCTGGAGGACCATGGCTGCTTTCGACGCACCGGGTCGAACCCAGAGTTCGGTGACAACCTAACAATGGATGAGGCGGTGTCCTGCTTGGTTCTTGTTCAGCCTGTTGGCCACGAAAATCTTGCTTTAGCTGGATGAAACCGTGCCGAGCTATCAATCGTCCAGATTCGTGCAGCTGCTTGCTTTGGATTACGGGGGTGTCAGCATGGCGCGGATCACTTCCTTCTGTTTCCGCCGATTGGCCTGGTTGGGTGCCGCGGCGGGAGCGCCTTCCCTTTGTTTGCTTGGGTTCTTTGCTGAATCAGTGCAGGTAAGCGTCGATTTGCGGTGGTGGGAAATGGTGTGTATAGTTTTCTAAGTCGCCGCGAGGGACACAGCGGGAAAGCCGCTGGAAGAATCGCCGGGCGACCGAAATCTCTACCAAAACCCCCACCCAGTATTTTCCCGGTGCCTTCGTGCGCCGGAAAAAGTACGGCGGGAATCGCATGCTAGACCAGGTCGGGCCGGAAACGGTGGATTTGCGTCGGGACACGCGGTGGGGTAAGGTAGACAAGTTGCTCCAGAGCGAAGCGCCGGCAGGAAACGTCAGTCCGGGTCGTGGAAGTTGGAAGCGTCTGTTGTTTGAGAACTCAATAGTGTGCCAAGTTTGTTGATACCAATTTATTTATTTTATTGGTGAATGGTTTCAGGGTCCGCACCCCCGTGTGGGCGCCTGGGGCAATTTGCCGGGATTTTTTTACTTGGTGCAACCCGCAACCCTTTTTCCAGGGTCGTGTTGGTTGTGTCTGTATTTTTTTACGGAGAGTTTGATCCTGGCTCAGGATGAACGCTGGCGGCGTGCTTAACACATGCAAGTCGAACGATGACTTTTGTGCTTGCACAAGATGATTAGTGGCGAACGGGTGAGTAACACGTGAGTAACCTGCCCCTGACTTCGGGATAAGCCTGGGAAACTGGGTCTAATACCGGATATGCACCGTGGACCGCATGGTCCTTGGTGGAAAGACTTGTTGGTCAGGGATGGACTCGCGGCCTATCAGCTTGTTGGTGAGGTAATGGCTCACCAAGGCGACGACGGGTAGCCGGCCTGAGAGGGTGACCGGCCACACTGGGACTGAGACACGGCCCAGACTCCTACGGGAGGCAGCAGTGGGGAATATTGCACAATGGGCGAAAGCCTGATGCAGCGACGCCGCGTGAGGGATGACGGCCTTCGGGTTGTAAACCTCTTTCAGTAGGGAAGAAGCGAAAGTGACGGTACCTGCAGAAGAAGCGCCGGCTAACTACGTGCCAGCAGCCGCGGTAATACGTAGGGCGCAAGCGTTATCCGGAATTATTGGGCGTAAAGAGCTCGTAGGCGGTTTGTCGCGTCTATCGTGAAAGTCCGAGGCTCAACCTCGGATCTGCGGTGGGTACGGGCAGACTAGAGTGATGTAGGGGAGACTGGAATTCCTGGTGTAGCGGTGAAATGCGCAGATATCAGGAGGAACACCGATGGCGAAGGCAGGTCTCTGGGCATTAACTGACGCTGAGGAGCGAAAGCATGGGGAGCGAACAGGATTAGATACCCTGGTAGTCCATGCCGTAAACGTTGGGCACTAGGTGTGGGGACATTCCACGTTTTCCGCGCCGTAGCTAACGCATTAAGTGCCCCGCCTGGGGAGTACGGCCGCAAGGCTAAAACTCAAAGGAATTGACGGGGGCCCGCACAAGCGGCGGAGCATGCGGATTAATTCGATGCAACGCGAAGAACCTTACCAAGGCTTGACATGTGCCAGACCGCCGTGGAAACACGGTTTCCCCTTTGGGGCTGGTTCACAGGTGGTGCATGGTTGTCGTCAGCTCGTGTCGTGAGATGTTGGGTTAAGTCCCGCAACGAGCGCAACCCTCGTTCCATGTTGCCAGCGCGTAAAGGCGGGGACTCATGGGAGACTGCCGGGGTCAACTCGGAGGAAGGTGGGGACGACGTCAAATCATCATGCCCCTTATGTCTTGGGCTTCACGCATGCTACAATGGCCGGTACAATGGGTTGCGATACTGTGAGGTGGAGCTAATCCCAAAAAGCCGGTCTCAGTTCGGATTGGGGTCTGCAACTCGACCCCATGAAGTCGGAGTCGCTAGTAATCGCAGATCAGCAACGCTGCGGTGAATACGTTCCCGGGCCTTGTACACACCGCCCGTCAAGTCACGAAAGTTGGTAACACCCGAAGCCGGTGGCCTAACCCCTTGTGGGAGGGAGCCGTCGAAGGTGGGACCGGCGATTGGGACTAAGTCGTAACAAGGTAGCCGTACCGGAAGGTGCGGCTGGATCACCTCCTTTCTAAGGAGCAACTAGCACCAGGCAGGGATTCCACAGTGTTTCCCTTGCGGGTGTTCAGTGCTGCTCGCATCCACCACTTGTGTTGGTGGGCGAGTGCTCAAGGGTGGAATATCAACAAATCACGGCCGTCCATCGCTGGTGGATGGTCTTCTAGTACGCTTCCGGACTTGTCCGGTGGCTGGAACGGGGACCATCGGTGAGCGCGGGTGGTCTTTGGCACACTGTTGGGTCCTGAAACAACAGGCCCCGGTCCCCTTGCGGGATCGGGTTTTGTTTTTTCAGTGTTCCCGCGCATGGCCTAAGCCGACACGTTCCCCTTTGTTGCGGGTGTGTGGGTGGTGGGTGCGACGGGGTTGTTGTTTGGGAACTGCATAGTGGACGCGAGCATCTTGTGAAGCAGGGACTTTGTCCTTGTTTTGCATAAGCAATTTCTTATGAATTATTGAACCTGGTATGCGCATCGTTCGCGGTGTGTGTTTCTTGGTTCTTTCGATTGTATGTATGAAGCTCATGTAAATTTTTGACCCTTGTTTGTGGTCAAGTTTTTAAGGGCGCACGGTGGATGCCTTGGCATTGGGAGCCGAAGAAGGACGTGGGAATCTGCGATAAGCCTGGTGGAGTCGATAACCGGACGTTGAGACCAGGATTTCCGAATGGGGAAACCCCGCACCATGTCATGTGGTGCGACCCGCAGCTGAACACATAGGCTGCGTGGAGGGAACGCGGGGAAGTGAAACATCTCAGTACCCGCAGGAAGAGAAAACAAAAGTGATTCCGTTAGTAGTGGCGAGCGAACGCGGATGGGGCTAAACCGAGCCATGTGTGATAGCCGGCGGGCGTTGCATGGTCGGGGTTGTGGGACTTTTACATACCAGTTCTGCCGGACTGGTGAAGTGAGGTGCGGGCGCATAGGCGAATCGGCTTGAATGCCGGACCATAGAGGGTGAGAGTCCCGTAGTGCGAATGCGTTCCGCCGCTTTGTGAGAGCATCCCAAGTAGGACGGGGCCCGAGAAATCCCGTTTGAATCCGCCAGGACCACCTGGTAAGCCTAAATACTACCCAATGACCGATAGCGGACAAGTACCGTGAGGGAATGGTGAAAAGTACCCCGGGAGGGGAGTGAAATAGTACCTGAAACCGTGCGCTTACAATCCGTTGGAGCCTCCTTGTTGGGGTGACAGCGTGCCTTTTGAAGAATGAGCCTGCGAGTTAGTGTTACGTCGCGAGGTTAACCCGTGTGGGGAAGCCGTAGCGAAAGCGAGTCTGAATAGGGCGAGTCAGTGGCGTGATCTAGACCCGAAGCGAAGTGATCTACCCATGGCCAGGTTGAAGCGCGTGTAAGAGCGCGTGGAGGACCGAACCCACTTCAGTTGAAAATGGAGGGGATGAGCTGTGGGTAGGGGTGAAAGGCCAATCAAACTTCGTGATAGCTGGTTCTCCCCGAAATGCATTTAGGTGCAGCGTTGCGTGTTTCTTGCCGGAGGTAGAGCTACTGGATGGCTAATGGGCCCTACAAGGTTACTGACGTCAGCCAAACTCCGAATGCCGGCAAGTGAGAGCGCAGCAGTGAGACTGTGGGGATAAGCTTCATAGTCGAGAGGGAAACAGCCCAGAACGCCAACTAAGGCCCCTAAGCGTGTGCTAAGTGGAAAAGGATGTGGAGTTGCGAAGACAACCAGGAGGTTGGCTTAGAAGCAGCCACCCTTGAAAGAGTGCGTAATAGCTCACTGGTCAAGTGATTCCGCGCCGACAATGTAGCGGGGCTCAAGCACACCGCCGAAGTTGCGTCATTCATATTTTTGGCAGGCCTTCGTGGTCCAGCCGTGTGGATGGGTAGGGGAGCGTCGTGTGGGCAGTGAAGTCGCGGTGTAAACCAGCGGTGGAGCCCACACGAGTGAGAATGCAGGCATGAGTAGCGAATGACGGGTGAGAAACCCGTCCGCCGAATGATCAAGGGTTCCAGGGTCAAGCTAATCTGCCCTGGGTAAGTCGGGACCTAAGGCGAGGCCGACAGGCGTAGTCGATGGACAACGGGTTGATATTCCCGTACCGGCGAAAAACCGCCCATATTGACCTGGTGATGCTAACCACCCCAAGTGCCCACCATCGTTCCTTCGGGAGCGGTACCGGGTGTGCGGCGTGGGACCCGAACCAGGGAGGTAAGCGTATTAACAGGTGTGACGCAGGAAGGTAGCCGAGCCAGGCAATGGAATTGACCTGGTCCAAGGATGTAGGGCGAGTCATAGGCAAATCCGTGACTCATGATGCCTGAGATCCGATAGGCGCCCCCCTTGGGGGGTGATTCGGTGATCCTATGCTGCCAAGAAAAGCATCGACGCGAGGTTTTAGCCGCCCGTACCCCAAACCGACACAGGTGATCAGGTAGAGAATACTAAGGCGATCGAGAGAATCATGGTTAAGGAACTCGGCAAAATGCCCCCGTAACTTCGGGAGAAGGGGGGCCTGCCCCGTGATGGGACCATGCGTTCCGGAGCGGGTGTGGGCCGCAGAGACCAGGGGGAAGCGACTGTTTACTAAAAACACAGGTCCGTGCGAAGTCGCAAGACGATGTATACGGACTGACTCCTGCCCGGTGCTGGAAGGTTAAGAGGACCGGTTAGCCCCTTGTGGGCGAAGCTGAGAATTTAAGCCCCAGTAAACGGCGGTGGTAACTATAACCATCCTAAGGTAGCGAAATTCCTTGTCGGGTAAGTTCCGACCTGCACGAATGGAGTAACGACTTCCCCGCTGTCTCAACCATGAACTCGGCGAAATTGCACTACGAGTAAAGATGCTCGTTACGCGCAGCAGGACGGAAAGACCCCGAGACCTTTACTATAGTTTGGTATTGGTGTTCGGTGCAGCTTGTGTAGGATAGGTGGGAGACGTTGAAGCCCGGACGCCAGTTCGGGTGGAGTCATCGTTGAAATACCACTCTGGCTGTACCGGTCACCTAACTTCGGCCCATGATCTGGGTCAGGGACAGTGCCTGATGGGTAGTTTAACTGGGGCGGTTGCCTCCTAAAGAGTAACGGAGGCGCCCAAAGGTTCCCTCAGCCTGGTTGGCAATCAGGTGTCGAGTGTAAGTGCACAAGGGAGCTTGACTGTGAGAGCGACAGCTCGAGCAGGGACGAAAGTCGGGACTAGTGATCCGGCGGCACGTTGTGGAACGGCCGTCGCTCAACGGATAAAAGGTACCTCGGGGATAACAGGCTGATCTTGCCCAAGAGTCCATATCGACGGCATGGTTTGGCACCTCGATGTCGGCTCGTCGCATCCTGGGGCTGGAGTAGGTCCCAAGGGTTGGGCTGTTCGCCCATTAAAGCGGTACGCGAGCTGGGTTTAGAACGTCGTGAGACAGTTCGGTCCCTATCCGCTGCGCGCGCAGGAAATTTGAGAAGGGCTGTCCTTAGTACGAGAGGACCGGGACGGACGAACCTCTGGTGTGTCAGTTGTACTGCCAAGTGCACCGCTGATTAGCTACGTTCGGAAGGGATAACCGCTGAAAGCATCTAAGCGGGAAGCCCACTTCAAGATGAGATTTCCACGCCACCTTGTGTGGCGAGAGGCCCCCAGCCAGACCACTGGGTTGATAGGCGGGATGTGGAAGCGAGGACCAAAGACTCGTGAAGCTGACCCGTACTAATAGGCCGACAACTTCAACCACAAACACCACACCACCCCCCTGGGGTGGTTGGCAAGATACGCTGCGTCCACTATGCGGTCCCGAAACAACAACCCTTGTTGTCGCGGAACCACAACAACACAACAACCACTATTGTGGTCGTAACCCATTTTTCACGCCCCCGGAGAACCTCCGGGCAGTGCGTGGCTAGAGTTACGGCGGTCATAGCGTGGGGGAAACGCCCGGTCCCATACCGAACCCGGAAGCTAAGACCCACCGCGCCGATGGTACTGCACTCGGGAGGGTGTGGGAGAGTAGGTCACCGCCGGACACCCTGTCCCGGAACCCCCAAGCCTGTGGCTTGGGGGTTCCGATGCTTAACGCCCGTTCCCGGCCCCCGGCACCCGCCGGGGGCCGCACCCGCTTAAGGACCGGCACCGCCGGCCGGCACCGCAGGAACCAGGGAAACCAACACCCAACGAATCCGGCCAAAAGTTATGCACAGCTTCGGTGGATAACTCTGTACGCCTTTCTGTGCACCGAGCCCACCAATTGCGTGAGGCCACGAGCGTTGGCCGTTGAGCAGTGCATGGCCCCAGTCGCTCCATGATTCCGTGAATTGATTGGTCTCGATTGACGGTTCCGCAGCGGCACTTCCCGCGGGCTATTTCACCATCGGAATAACCACGCAAAATTATGTCAAATTCTTGTTTCAGACGCGTAAAGTGAGTTCTTGAGACGCAGAACACGCTACGCGTCGCCGCCCGCGTCTTTCCCTCCTCGACCTGGTGCAAGGAACTAGGTCGCGATGAGGCAGATTTGCTGCGGCTCCAGCTGCACGCGTATGGATGAATGGAATAGGACCACAATGAGCACCGATTCGTCACTTGCTACCAACGCCGGGGATCCGAAACTCAGCGAGAACCACCGCGACGAAAGCGTCAGGCCACAGGACGACCTGTATCGCCACGCAAACGGCACCTGGCTCTCTAGTGCACAGATCCCGGCCGACCAAGGCAGCTACGGCTCCTTCATGGCGCTGCGAGACGATTCGGAGGCCGCTGTCCGAGCCATCATCGAGGCAGCCGCGGAAAACCGCCAAGCGGCCGACGGCTCCGTGGATGGGCGCAAGGAGCGCATCGCCAACCTCTACGCCAGCTTCATGGACGAAGAGCGCATCGAGGCTAGTGGAGTCGAACCGATCCGCGCCGACCTGGCGGCCATCTACGAAACCACTAACATCGCAGAACTCCTCGCGCTGAGCGGATCGTTTTTCCGCCGAGGCGTTTCCGGCTTCATCCAGGCCGGGGCCAGCTCAGATGCCGGATCTCCGGAACGCAACCTGCTGACCCTGATCCAGGGCGGCCTGGGCTTGCCGGACGAGTCCTACTACCGTGAAGAGCAATTCGCGGAGCTCCTGGGCGAATACCAGGAGCACCTGGGCAGGCTGCTGTCCTTGGGAGAGCTGACCGACACTGGGACGGCGGCGCGGGACGTTGTCGCGCTGGAATCCGCGTTGGCCTCCCACCACTGGGACAGGGTCAAATGCCGCGACGCCCAGGCACGCTACAACCTCATGACGGCCGCAGAGTTGCTGGAACACATCCCGTCCCTGGCTGGGTGGCTCGAAGGTGCAGGAATCGAGGAGAAGTACTTCGCCGAGGTCGACGTGTGGCAGCCAAGCTATCTCAAGGGTCTTGAGCAGGTCCTTGGCAGCGAACCCCTCGCCTCCTGGCAGCACTGGCTGGCCGTGCAACTGATCCGCTCAAACGCACCGTACCTCTCCAGCGCATTCGTGAATGAAAACTTCTCCTTCTACTCCGCGAAGCTCGCAGGGGTGCAGGAACTACGCGAACGCTGGAAGCGCGGGGTGGCATTCACCGAAGGTGCTGTCGGCGAAGACATCGGCCAGCTCTACGTTGCGGAGCACTTCCCACAACGCAGCAAGGACGAGATGGATGCTCTGGTGGCCAACCTCATTGACGCCTATCGCCAGTCCATAGGCGAGCTTTCCTGGATGAGCCCGGAAACCAAGGACAAGGCACTGGAAAAGCTGTCGATGTTCCGCCCGAAGATTGGCTACCCGAACGAGTGGATCGACTACTCCGGCATTTCGACGGTGGCGGACAATGTCATTTCCAATATCGCCGCGGCCAACGAATTCGAATTCCTGCGCGAACTGAAAAAGATCGATGATGGTGTGGATCGAGAACTGTGGTTCATGTACCCGCAGACGGTCAACGCGTATTACCACCCGCTGCTGAACGAGATTGCTTTCCCTGCTGCCATCCTGCGCTCACCGTTCTTTGACGCCGATCGCGACGCTGCATCCAACTACGGGGCCATCGGTGCGGTCATCGGGCACGAGATCGGGCATGGCTTCGACGACCAGGGCTCGCAGTTCGACGGGACCGGCGAACTGAAGAACTGGTGGACCGACGAGGACCGGGAGGCCTTCGAAAAGCTCACCGGCAAGCTCGTTGACCAGTACGATGTGTTGGTGCCCCCGGAAGCCCCGGAACACCACGTCAACGGCAAGCTCACGCTCGGGGAGAACATCGGCGACCTGGGCGGTCTCGGCATCGCCTACACCGCCTACAAGCTCGACATGGCGGCCCGCGGGATGGACACCGACGAGGTCATTGACGGGCTGACCGGGGATCAGCGCTTCTTCTACTCGTGGGCCGAATGCTGGCGCACGCTGTCCCGCCCGGAGACCATGATCACCCGCATCACCACGGACCCGCACTCTCCGGGCGAATTCCGCTGCAACCAGGTACCCAAGAACATGGATGCGTTCCACGATGCCTTCGGCACCAAGCCGGGAGACGGCATGTGGCTGGATCCGGAGGATCGCGTCAAGATCTGGTGACCGCCGATGCTGCCGCCGTCCGTTCCCATCCGGGATGGACGGCGGCAGCATTCTTGGTTCCGGCGACTATGGCCGGGTGAAGTAGTCGCCGATGTCGTCGAGCAACGACGTGAACGCAGCCGGAACGGACCCGTGCATGCCCTTGGGGGTTTCGAGGTAGGTGGATCCCGGGACCACCTCATGCAGCTTCCGTGCGGTCGAACGGAAGTACTTCGCGCTTTTGGATCCCGCCATGAAGCGAGTATTTTCCGGCAGGATCGAGAATCCGCTTGCGGGTTGCGATTCCTCAAGTGCGGCCTTCAGCTCGCCCACCCCGCTGGGCAGCATTGTGCGGGCCAGCTTGCCGGCCTTGGTTCGGGAAGTCCCTGCCAGCAGCGCGGCAAGGATTGGCTCGGGAATCTTCCCCAGGGTGGGTGAAAACTTCATGCCGCGCTGCATACGTGCCAGGGCTCGACTGTTTCTCCCCGCCGCCACATCGTCCGAGAAAGCATCCAGCCACGTCGTGTCGATGGAGGCGTCAAGGTTGATGGCCGGGTCGTAGACCGCCAGGCGCGCGGGAACCGGGCCATCGCCCTTCGCCCCGGGGTCCAGGAACCTGCGCACTGCATTGAGCACCACGGCGCCGCCCAAGGAGTGCCCAAAGAGGCTTTGCGCCCCGGTGTGTTCGAGCATGAGCGCCACGTCTGCGATCTCGGTGTCCATGGAGTAGTCCGCAGGCTGCTCGGTCGAATTGCCACGCCCGCGGCGGTCGTATACGTCCACCGTCCAGTTCTCGCCCAACCTGGCTCCGAGGGCCGCGGCAAACGGACGATAGATCAATGCGGTCAAGAACGCTCCGCCGACAACCAGGATCCGACGGTGCCCGGGAGCTTGCGGATCGCCATATGAATACAGAGCCAGTGAGCCGCCATCGGAGGTTCGCAGAATGTTTTCTTCCATGATTCCTCCATCCTATTCTGCGCAGGAAAATGGCGTCGGGGTGTTGCTGAACACCTCTCAGCCCGCGCTCAGATTATTCGGACTAGAATTGGCTATTGTGACTGCCGAAAAAACTGCCCCAGTAGCCAGCCCTGCCGAGACCAACGACCAGCGCCAGGTGCGCATGGACAAGCGTGCCGCTTTGTTGGCCCGCGGAGACGAAGCCTATCCAGTGGGCGTCGCGCGCACTCACTCGCTACATGAAATCCGGGAACAATTCCCCGAGCTGGCTCCGGACACCGCAACGGGTGTGACCGTTGGCATCGTCGGGCGCATCGTGTTCATGCGCAATACCGGCAAGCTGTGCTTCGCCACCTTGCAGGAGGGCGGGCCCGAGGGCGCCGGCACCCGGCTCCAGGCCATGCTCTCGCTTGCCAACATCGGCGAGGATAAGCTGGCTGATTGGAAGTCCCTGGTGGACCTGGGCGACCACGTGCTGATCACCGGTGAGGTCATTGCCTCCCGCCGTGGCGAGCTTTCGGTCATGGCCACCGACTGGAAGATGGCGTCCAAGGCACTGCGTCCCCTTCCTGTCCTGCACGCCGAGCTCAACGAAGAGACCCGCGTTCGCCAGCGCTACGCGGACTTGATCGTGCGTGACGA
Source organism: Arthrobacter sp. C2 (assembly GCA_024207135.1). GTDB lineage: Bacteria > Actinomycetota > Actinomycetes > Actinomycetales > Micrococcaceae > Paeniglutamicibacter. The sequence goes on from CP042428.1 coordinate 3,202,820, forward strand.
AGCCCGTGAAATGGTCTACAAGCGTGCGGCGATCACCCGCTCGGTGCGGGACACCATGCACTCCCGCGGCTATGTCGAGGTTGAGACCCCGATGCTGCAGCTGGTCCACGGCGGCGCTTCCGCGCGCCCGTTCGAGACCCACCTGAACGCATTTGACCAGCCAATGACCCTGCGCATAGCCCTCGAGCTGTACCTCAAGCGCGCCGTCGTTGGCGGTATTGACCGCGTGTTCGAAATGGGTCGGATCTTCCGCAATGAAGGTGTGGACTCCACGCACTCCCCGGAGTTCACGATGCTCGAATGCTACGAAGCATACGCAGATCAGTTCGTGATGGCCGAGCGCATCCAGGAAATCATCCTCAATGCGGCCGACGCCGTGGGTGCCGGCCGCCAGCTTGAGACCCCCAAGGGAACCATCGACCTGGACGGGGAATGGGCATGGCTTGGTGTGTACCCGGGTCTCTCCAAGGGAGTGGGCCAGGAAATCACCCCCGAGACTTCTGCGGAAACACTGCGCGAAATTGCGCAGAAGCATGAAGTGAAAGTCGATCCAAAATGGGATGCTGAAAAGCTGGTCATTGAATTGTTTGGAGAAATCGTTGAACCGACTCTCATCAATCCGACTTTCGTCTACGATTACCCGCCGGCTGCCCAGCCGCTGGCCCGCCCGCACCGCAGCAAGCCGGGCGTCATCGAGGCCTGGGACCTGATCATTGGCGGCATGGAGCGCGGCACTGCCTTCTCCGAACTGATTGACCCAGTGATCCAGCGTGAGCGGTTGACCGAGCAGTCCCGCATGGCCGCGGATGGCGACGACGAGGCCATGCAGCTGGACGAAGACTTCCTGCGTGCGCTGGAATATGGCGCTCCGCCAATGGGCGGTATCGGGCTGGGCATCGACCGCCTCGTCATGCTGTTTGTCGACACCGGGATCCGCGAAACCATTCTCTTTCCGTTGCTCAAGCCGGAGGCCTAAATGCCGTATATCGAGGCGCTTGTCCCGACCATTGTTGTTGCCCTGGTCTTTTGGTTTGCCATCCGTGCTGTATCCAACGTGGATCGCACGGAGCGCGCAGCGGAAGCCGAAGTCGAGGAACAAATTAAATTGGCGGCACAGGCCAAGGACAACAAAAGCCCGAAAGCTGATAATTAGCCCATTATCTCTATTTCCACTTGCTGAATGACGCTTACTTGTGTTTATGATATGAGTGCGAGCATGGGCCAATACCGTTAATTGGTTCATGCGAATTCCCACCCCAGCAAGGAGACGGTAATGGCACGTCAGGTCCAAATAGCATTGATTGATGATATCGACGGTTCCGAGGCAGTAGAATCCATCGTATTCGGCATCGGCGGACAGCACTATGAAATTGACCTCAATGAGGAAAATGCAGAAGCTTTCCGTGAAGCCTTTAAGCCCTACATCAAGGTTGCCCGCACCTCGAAGCAGTTCACCCCGAAGGAAGCTCCGGCCATCCGCGCCTGGGCCAAGGAGAACAACGTCAAGGTCAACGCCCGCGGCCGTCTGCAGGCCGATGTAATCGCTGCCTACCACGCAGCCCAGGCGAAGAAGTCGCGCTCGAAGTCCAAGTAGCACTTTCGGCACCTGATACTTCCGGCGGGCCCAGCGCCCCCGGCCGCTGTGGGGAATGCGAATAAACGTCGAGGGATCGGCTCCAGTGAAATGGAACCGGTCCCTCGACGTTGTTTAATCCAAAGTTGAACGCCGAGGGTGAACAATGTTATCCCTTGGGCGAACATGCAACACTTGCCCGAATTTGATGCGTAGCATCGAAATACGTGTTAGCTAGGAGTGTGCCGCATGTTTGAGAGATTTACCGACCGTGCCCGTCGCGTTGTCGTGCTTGCCCAAGAAGAGGCGCGCATGCTCAACCACAACTACATCGGAACCGAGCACGTATTGCTCGGCCTCATCCATGAGGGCGAGGGAGTAGCGGCCAAGGCCCTTGAGTCGCTGAACATCTCTCTCGGCGCCGTGCGTGAGCAGGTCCAAGAGATCATCGGACAGGGCCAGCAGGCTCCGTCCGGTCATATTCCCTTCACCCCCCGGGCCAAGAAGGTGCTCGAGCTCTCGCTGCGCGAGGCGCTCCAGCTAGGCCACAACTACATCGGCACCGAGCACATCCTGCTCGGCCTGATTCGCGAGGGCGAGGGCGTTGCCGCCCAGGTCCTGGTGAAGCTCGGCGCCGATCTGTCCCGCGTGCGCCAGCAGGTCATCCAGCTGCTCTCCGGTTACCAGGGCGGCAAGGAAACCGCGGGTGCCGGCGTCAGCTCCGGCGGCCAGACCGAAGGCACTCCGGCAGGTTCGGCTGTGCTGGACCAGTTCGGCCGCAACCTCACCGCCGCTGCCCGCGAAGGCAAGCTCGACCCGGTCATCGGGCGCGAGTTCGAGATGGAACGCGTCATGCAGGTCCTCTCGCGACGAACCAAGAACAACCCGGTGCTCATCGGCGAGCCCGGCGTCGGCAAGACCGCGGTCGTCGAAGGGCTTGCCCAGGCGATCGTGCGCGGCGACGTCCCGGAAACCATCAAGGACAAGCAGCTCTACACCCTTGACCTCGGTTCCCTGGTGGCCGGTTCCCGCTACCGCGGTGACTTCGAGGAACGCCTGAAGAAGGTCCTCAAGGAAATCCGCACGCGCGGCGACATCATCCTCTTCATTGACGAGATCCACACGCTGGTCGGTGCCGGTGCCGCCGAAGGCGCCATCGATGCGGCCTCGATCCTCAAGCCCATGCTGGCCCGAGGCGAACTGCAGACCATCGGCGCGACCACGCTTGACGAGTACCGCAAGCACATCGAGAAGGACGCGGCCCTCGAACGCCGTTTCCAGCCGATCCAGGTCAAGGAACCTTCGGTGGAGCACACCACGCAGATCCTGCGTGGGCTGCGCGACCGCTACGAGGCACACCACCGCGTCTCCATCACCGATGGGGCGCTCGTGGCCGCCGCCGAACTGGCGCACCGCTACATCTCCGACCGGTTCCTTCCGGACAAGGCCATCGACTTGATCGACGAGGCCGGTGCACGCCTGCGCATCCGCCGCATGACCGCGCCCCCGGCTCTCAAGGCCATGGACGAGGAAATCTCCACGGTCCGACTGGAGAAGGAAGCCGCCATCGATGCGCAGGACTTCGAAGGTGCCGCCGCCTTGCGCGACAAGGAAGGCAAGCTCCAGGAAGCCCGCGCGGAGAAGGAAAAGGCCTGGAAGAACGGTGAGCTCGACGAGATCGCCGAGGTCGATGCCGACCTGATCGCCGAGGTCCTGGCCAACTCCACCGGCATCCCGGTCATCAAGCTGACCGAGGAAGAATCCACGCGACTGCTGAACATGGAAGATGAGCTGCACAAGCGGGTCATCGGCCAGGACGAGGCAATCAAGGCCATCTCCCAGGCCATCCGCCGCACCCGTGCCGGGCTGAAGGACCCGAACCGCCCCGGCGGCTCGTTCATCTTCGCCGGCCCCACCGGCGTCGGCAAGACCGAGTTGGCCAAGGCCCTCGCGGAGTTCCTCTTCGGTGAGGAAGACGCGCTGATCACGCTGGACATGTCCGAGTACTCGGAGAAGCACACGGTCTCGCGTCTCTTCGGTGCCCCTCCGGGCTACGTCGGCTACGAGGAAGGTGGCCAGCTGACCGAGAAGGTCCGTCGCCGCCCGTTCTCCGTGGTGCTCTTCGACGAGGTCGAGAAGGCCCACGCCGACCTCTTCAACTCGTTGCTGCAGATCCTGGAAGACGGCCGTTTGACCGACTCCCAGGGGCGTGTCGTGGACTTCAAGAACACGATCATCATCATGACCACCAACCTTGGCACCCGCGACATTTCCAAGGGCGTCATGACCGGCTTCCAGTCGTCCAGCGATACCAAGACCGGTTACAACCGGATGCAGGCCAAGGTCCAGGAAGAGCTGCGCCAGCACTTCCGTCCCGAGTTCCTGAACCGTGTTGACGACGTTGTGGTGTTCCCGCAGCTGACCCAGGACGAGATCGTGGAGATCGTGGACCTGTTCCTCGGACGCCTGCGCAAGCGCCTGGTGGACCGGAACATGACCATCGAGCTGTCGCAGGCCGCACGCGTCCTGCTGGCAACCCGCGGCTACGATCCGGCCATGGGCGCCCGGCCGCTGCGCCGGACCATGCAGCGCGACATCGAGGACCAGCTTTCGGAGAAGATCCTCTTTGGCGAGCTGGTCGCCGGACAACACATCAAGGTCGATGTCGACGGCGAGGGCGACGAAGCGACGTTCACCTTCCACGGCGAGGGCGGAACCCCGCAGATCGAGGGCGAACCGGCCCCGGTCGCCATCGAGGGCTAGGCCCGAAGCAAGCAACTACGCCCCTGGGGCGGCATCCGCAAGGAAGGCCACCCCAGGGGCGTTTTGCATGCGCCGGCAACGGTCCGGGGCTTCAGCTACACAATTGACCTCGGGCCCCGGCCCCGGGCATAGGATACGTAGATGAATTCCTTTACCGTCAGGCGGGCCAAGACCAGCGATGTGAAGAGCATCCGAAACCTGGTCCGGCCGCTGGCCGAGAACCGCGTCCTGCTGGAAAAGGAGGCGGTCGCCTACTACGAGAACCTTCAGGAGTTCTTCGTTGCCGAGGATTCGGAGGGGAATGTCATCGGCTGCGGCGGGCTGCACGTGATGTGGGAAGACATTGCCGAGGTCCGCACCCTGGCCACGGACGCCGGATGGCGCGGCCACGGCGTGGGGCACCGCCTGCTGCAGAAGCTCCTCGCCGAGGCCCGCGAGCTGGGGGTGTCACGGGTGTTCTGCCTGACCTTCGAGGTCGACTTCTTCCTGCGCAACGGGTTCTCCGTGATGGCCGAGCAGTCCGCCGTCGACCCGGAGGTCTACTCCGAGCTCCTGCGCTCCACCGACGAGGGCGTGGCCGAGTTCCTGGACTTGGCCCGGGTCAAGCCAAACACGCTGGGCAACACCCGGATGATCACCCACTTCTAGCTGCGGAACTGACCCGAACCTTCCGGGTCAGTGCGGCAACCCGATGCCCGCGGCGGATTGCTGGGCCAGGCCGTCGGCCAGCAGGGACCCCAGGGCGCGTTCGCGTTGCTCGGCGCCGGCTTCCAGCGCGTGCAGGCCGACCCACGCCTGGTGGACGGGCTCCGCCTCGCGGGCCGGGTTCAGCCGGCGGGGATCCTGCCCCTCGAGCGCAAGGTCGGGGACCCCGAGCAGCTCGGAGCGGTCCACCGGGCCGGCGGAGTGCCGCAGCACCGCCATCATGGCCCCGCGCACCTGCCGGTCGGTGCCGTGCCACGGCTGGCCCTTGGGCTTGTAGTGCGGTTCGGGCCGTCCGGCGGCAATCCAGGCACAGCTCTCGAGCACCGGGCAGTCCTCGCAGCGCGGGGATCGGGCCGTGCACACCAGTGCACCGAGTTCCATCACGGCGATGTTCCAGCCGTTGGCAAGAGCTGTGCCGTTCGGATCCTCGGGCCCGGAGGCGGGGAGCAGGCGTGCGGCCAGCGCGAGTTCGGCGGCGTTCTGGTTTTGTTCCGGCAACGCCTTGCCGCTGACCAGACGGGCGTGGACCCGGCGGATGTTGGTGTCCACCACCACGGTGGGGACCTTGAACGCGAAGCACGCGATGGCCGCGGCGGTGTAGGTGCCGATTCCGGGCAGGGCGAGCAGCTCCGCCTCGGTCCCCGGGACCCGGCCGCCATGCTCGTTGGCGATCACGGTGGCGGCGGCATGCAGGCGCAGGGCCCGGCGCGGGTAGCCCAGCCGGCCCCAGGCCTTGACGGCCTCGGCGACCGGCTCTGCGGCCAGCGCGGCCGGGGTGGGCCAACGTTCCATCCAGGCCTCCCACACCGGGAGCACCCGAACCACCGGGGTCTGCTGCAGCATGAACTCCGAGACCATCACGGCCCATGGCCCGGCAGGCTCGCGGCGCCATGGCAGGTCGCGGGCATGGGCGAGGTACCAGTCGGTGATTTCACGGTGGATCTTCGGCAGGTCGGGGTGGGCCACGATGGGGAGAAATCCTTTGGCTGGAAGGGGAATGCTGGCGATATCACTCTAGCTGGCGGCGTGGGAGTCGGGATCAAAACGATTGGTTTCGTAGCCTTGAGGCATGGCACAAAAGCAGGTCCGTTCCACCCGCCCCTCCGCACGGGTTTTTCGGCGTCGTCGACTCGCGGTGCTCATTGCCACGCTGGTTCTCATCGGGCTTGTGGCATGGGCCGGATTCGGCATTGCTTCCCTGCTGCGCCCCGCCGACCCGGGTGCCGCCCCGGCGCCAAGCCAGGGGGGAGGAAGCTCCACGCAGGCATCCGTTGAACCCACCGCGGAGCCTTCCGCGGGCCCGGCGGTGTGCCCCGAGGGGGACGTGGTCGTCACGGCATCCACGGCCCGGGCCACCCACGGACCGGCCGACAACCCGGTGCTGGTGATGACGATCAAGAACGCCGGGACGACCGAGTGCCTGGTCAACGTGGGCACCAGCCAGCAGGATTTCTCCGTCACGAGCGGGGCGGACCGGATCTTTTCCACCTCGGACTGCGTGCAGGACCCGATGGACACGGAAATCGCCATCAAGCCGGGCGCCAGCGAGACCGCCCGCTTCACCTGGACCCGGGCGCGCAGCGCGCCGGGCTGCAAGGTCGTCAATGCGAAGCCGCGGCCGGGCTGGTACGGATTCACCGCGAAACTGGGGGACCTGACCAGCGAGACCGCAAAGTTCGAATTGAAGTAGCGCGGCGGCCGGCCAGTTCTCCGGCTTAGAGGAAGCGGTCCAGCAGCGAGGACTCGGCGACGCGCGAGAGCCCCTCGCGCACGGTGCGGGCGCGTTGCTCGCCGATCCCGTCCACCGCCATCAGGTCCTCGATGTTGGCGGCCATCAGCCGCTGCAGGCCGCCGAAGTTGTTGACCAGCCGGTCGGCCACCGCGCGCGGCACCGACTTGATTCCCGCGAGCAACCGGTGTCCCTTGGGCGCCACGACGGCCTCGAGCGAATCGATGCCGGGGCTGATGCCCAGGATGGCGGCGAACTTGCCCAGGTCGATCAGGTCGGTGGAATCAAGGTTCTGCAGCTTCTTCAGTGCCGCGTCGATGTCCAGTTCCTCGCGGCCCAGGTTCGAGTAGTCCTTCAGCAAAAGGTCCGAGCCCGGGCCAAGGCCTGCGGAAAGCTCGTCGAGCTGCAGCGCGAGCAGTCGGCCGTCGGCGCCGAGCTCCAGCACGTACTGGGCAATCTCCTCGGAGATGCGGCGCACCATTTCCTGGCGCTGCAGCACCGCCGCGACGTCGCGGACCGTCACGACGGCCTCGATCTCGGCCGCGGACAGCGCGCTGGTGACTTGGTCCAGGCGGGAGCGGTAGCGTTCCAGCGTGGCAAGTGCCTGGTTTCCGCGGGCCAGCACCGGTTCGGAGCCCTCGAGCAGGTAGCGGATGCCCTGGACGTACAGGGCGATGATGTGCATCGACTGCGAGACCGAGACGACCGGGAAACCGGTCTGGATGGCCACGCGCTCGGCGGTGCGGTGCCGGGTTCCCGATTCCTGGGTGGGGATCGAGTGGTCCGGGACCAGCTGGACCCCGGCACGCAGGATGTTGGAACCGTCCTTGTCGCAGACGATCGCCCCGTCCATCTTGGCCAGCTCGCGCAGCCGCGTGGGGGAGAAGGCGATGTCGATGTCGAAGCCGCCGGAGCAGATCGAATCGACCACCCGGTCGTGCCCCAGCACGATCAGCGCGCCGGTGCGGCCGCGCAGGATGCGCTCCAACCCGTCGCGCAGCTCCGTTCCGGGTGCAACGCGGGCCAGCGTGGCGCGCAGCGCATCTTCGGGGCTCTTCGACATGGGTGGCCATTTCCTTCCAGGGGACTACTACCTATCGTATGGCCACGGCCGGACCCCGACCCGCCCTTTGGGGCAGGTCGGGGACACTTCGGTACCCCTTTGTTACCGAAGCCACGCTCAGGCGCCGGTCTTGACGCGTTGTTCGAAGGCGATGTCCAGCGCCTCGAGCACCGAGGAGACCGTGAAGACCCTGATCGAGTCCGGGATGTTCTTCGGCGGCTGCGGGGATGCCGGGACCATGGCGTAGCGGAATCCGAGCCGTTCGGCCTCGATGATCCGCCTGCCGATCTCCGGCACCGGGCGAACCTCCCCGGCCAGCCCGACCTCGCCGAAGGCCACGAACTGCGGCGGCAGCGGATGGTTGTGCATCGAGGAGGCAAGCGCCAGCGCGGTGGCCAGGTCCGTTGCCGGTTCGCTCAGCTTGACCCCGCCGACGGTGGCCACGTAGGAGTCGAGCCCGCCCAGCTCCATCCGGGCCCGCGATTGCAGCACCGCCAGGATCATCTGGGTGCGCGCCGCGTCCAGGCCGCTGGTGGCCCGGCGGGGGATGGCGCTGGTGGCCCGCGAGAGCAGGGTCTGCACCTCGGCAACCAGGGGCCGGCGGCCCTCGAGGGTCACGGTGATGCAGGTGCCGGGAACCGGGTCTTTGGTGCGGGTGACGAAGAGCCCGGAGGGGTCGGCCAGGCCCTCGATGCCGCCCTCGGTCAAGTCGAAGCAGCCGACCTCGTCGGTGGGGCCGTAGCGGTTCTTCAGGGCGCGCAGCAGCCGCAGGCGGGAGTGGCGCTCGCCGTCGAACTGGCACACCACATCCACCAGGTGCTCAAGCGTCCGTGGCCCGGCGATCGAGCCGTCCTTGGTGACGTGGCCGACCAGGATGGTGGTCATGTTCCGCCGCTTGGCCGCGTTGATCAGGGATGCGGCAACCTCCTTGACCTGGGAAATGCCGCCCGCGGTCCCGTCGACCTCGGACGAGGCCAGGGTCTGCACGGAGTCGATGATCAGCAGCTCCGGGTCGATCTTTTCCACCTGGCCCAGCGCGATGCCCAGGTCGGTCTCGGCGGTCAGGTAGAGGGTCTCCGCCATCGCGTTGATGCGTTCGGCGCGGACCTTGACCTGGGCGGCGGATTCCTCGCCGGTGATGTACAGGACCCTGCGGCCGGTGCGTGCGGCGCGCGCCGCGACGTCCAGCAGCAGCGTGGACTTGCCCACCCCTGGCTCCCCGGCCAGCAGGATGACGGCCCCAGGCACCAGCCCGCCGCCGAGCACCCGGTCAAGCTCATCCACCCCGGAGGTGCGGTAGGAGGCGGCGGTGGCATCGACCTCGCCGATGGGCTGGGCGGGGACCGCGATGGTGGTTGCCACGGTGGTCTTGGCCGTGACCGCGCCCATTTCCTCCACGGTGCCCCAGGCCTGGCATTCGCCGCAACGGCCCACCCATTTCACGGCGCTCCACCCGCATTCCGCGCAACGGTATGCGGGTGTGTTCTTGGTGCGGGAATTCTTAGCCATGTGCTTGATGCTAGTGCCCGGCGCCAACGGTTTGGTTTCGCCGCGGCGGGCTTTCGCTACAGGCGCGGCAGCAGTGCGACTGCGTCTTCGTGGCTGACGCCGGAGGCCTCGAGCAGGTCGACCACCAAGGGGCGCAACAGCAGCACCATGCCCTCGCCCTGCAGCCCGCTGACCTGAAGCGTCTGGGGATCCAGCCGGGCTGCGCACTCGGCCAGCTCGCGCTGCGCCCGCCCCACGGCCCGTTGGTACCCGGACTCGTTTGTTTCCAGCACCGCATAGCCGAAGGCGTCCACGGCCTCGGCCAACTCACCCAGCAGGCTGGCCACGGCTTCTACCCCGCGGTCGGTCAGCGCGCCGTGGTTGATCACCGTGGCCAATCTCCGGGCCAGGACCCGGGAGTTGCGCATCGCCAGGTCTGTTTTTTCGGCCGCGATCGACAACCGCTCCAGGTCCGAACGGCGTCGCCGGTGGGCAGGGGCCAGTGTGGCAACCTCGTGTGCCACGTTCAGTGCCGCGGGCAGGGAGTCCATGAGCTTTTGGGTGCCGCGGGCGCGGACCAGTGCGTGGAAGGCCAGGGTGGCATCCGAGGAGCTCACGGCGCGCGCGCACTCCTGGAGAATCCCCGAAAGCTCACTGAGCAGCTTGCCGAGTTCGGCAATGGGTGTGCGGCGCGGGTCCCGCGGAAAGACCATGACAATCAACAGGCCGCACAGCGAGCCGACCACGGCGTCCAGGGAGCGGCTGAACGGGCCGGCCGCATCGGCGATGGGCAGCAGGACCACGAGCACCGACTGCAGGCCCAGCTGGGTGGTGAAGATGGGACCGGAATCCAGGAAACGGGCGATCGTCAGGGACAGGAAGAGCACCAATCCCGCCTGCCACAGGCCGCTTCCCAGCAAGGTGAGTAGCAGGTCGCCGACCGCCACGCCCAGGGTGCAGCCGATGGCGACTTCAAGGGATCGGCGCACCGTGGTCGCGGTGCCGAAGCCCAGCACCAGCAGGCCGCTGGTTGCGGCAAAGATCGGCCCGACGTGCCCCAGCAATTGCTCGGCAATCCAATAGGCCAGCACCGCGGAGGCGGTCATCTGGATGATCCTGGGGAACGAAGTGCCCGCGCGGCGCATGCCCACGCGGTAGCGGCGCTTGACGAAGGTCCATGCTCCGCCCGCCGAAGTTCCGATTCCCATGGGCAACAGTCTGTCACGGCTTGGGCGCCGCACCGGCAAGTGTTAAACGTGACGCGAAACACCGGTGCGAATCAGCCGTGTTCACCTTGCGTTCACCTTCATCGCAGTAGCTGGTTACCTGCGGGGCCTAACTTCGTATTGAAGCGATGTGCCGGCGTGCGCATCCTTGGGAACAAACCAGGACGACACGTTTCGTCATTGACAGGCATTTGAAAGAGGATAACTCGTGAAGCTTCATCGCATTGGCAGCGCGGCTGCTGTTCTTACCGTCGCCGCCCTGGCCCTGACCGCCTGCGGTTCGGACAGCCCGACCGCCTCGGCCGGCACGGCTGACTCGACCGGCGGCTCCGCCGCTGCGGTTTCCGGCACGTTGACCGGTTCCGGCGCGTCCTCGCAGAAGTCCGCCATGGAAGCCTGGAAGGCCGGCTTCGAAGCCGCCACCCCCGGCACCATGGTCCAGTACTCCCCGGACGGTTCCGGCGCGGGCCGCAAGGCCTTCCTGGCCGGCGGCGCGCAGTTCGCAGGCTCGGATGCCTACCTGAAGGACGAGGAAATCGAATCCTCGAAGGAAATCTGCGGCCCCGAGGGTGCCTTCAACGTCCCGGCCTACGTTTCCCCGATCGCGGTTGCCTTCAACCTTCCGGGCGTCGAAACCCTGAACCTTGACGCGGCCACCATCGCCAAGATCTTCAAGCTGGAAATCACCAAGTGGAACGATCCGGCCATCGCCGCAACCAATGAAGGCGTGAGCCTTCCGGACACCGCCATCACCGTGGTGCACCGCAACGACGAGTCGGGCACGACCGAGAACTTTGTCGACTACCTCGCGGCCGCCGCGAAGGACGTCTGGACCTACGACGTCTCCGGCGACTGGCCCAAGGACCTCGCAAGCGAGAACGCCAAGGGCACCTCCGGCGTCGTGGCCACCACGACCGCCACCGAGGGCGCAATCACCTACGCCGACTTCTCCGCCGTGGGCAAGCTCGGCACCGTGAACGTGAAGGTCGGCGACGACTTCACCGAGATCTCCGCGGAGGCAGCAGCCAAGGGCGTCGAGGCAGCCACCCCGGTCGAAGGCCGCGGCGCACTGGACATGTCCCTGGACCTGAAGCGCGACACCACCGAGTCCGGGTCCTACCCGATCATCCTGGTCTCCTACCACGTGTTCTGCTCCAGCTACAAGGACCAGGCAACCGTTGACCTGGTCAAGAGCTTCGGCGAGTACGTGCTCTCCGAAGCCGGCCAGAAGGAAGCCGCAGCTTCCGCCGGAAACGCACCGCTCTCTGCCAAGATGAGCGAAGCGGCAATCAAGTCGATCGACTCCATCAAGGTTGCTTCCTAGCTGTCACACTCCCGCCGGGGAACGTCGAATCATCGATATTCCCCGGCGGGCGCAGTAGCATCGCACTTGCCCCTCTCCACATCCCGGCGCAAGCGGGCCGTCCGATCCCCCTGAACCCGTTTGCACAACATCCAAAGGCTTACCCATATGACTACCAACGCGCTTCGGCGCAACGGATCCAAGGGACAGGCCGGAGACAAAATCTTCTCCGGTGCCGCGCTGGGCGCAGGCATCCTGATCCTCGCAACGCTGCTTGCGGTGGCGATCTTCCTGTTCATCCAGGCGCTGCCCACCTTCACCGCCGACCCGACGCTGGTCAGCGGCGGCGAGGGCTTCCTCGCCTACATCTTCCCGATCGTCATCGGCACCGTCATCGCGGCTGCCATAGCCCTGCTGATCGCCACCCCGGTCGGCATTGCCGTGGCGCTGTTCATCTCGCACTACGCCCCGCGCCGGCTGGCCGCCGGGCTCGGCTACGTCATCGACCTGCTGGCAGCGATCCCGTCGGTCATCTACGGAGCCTGGGGCTACCTGGTGCTGGCCCCGGCGCTGGTCCCCAGCTTCCAGTGGCTGTCCGAGAACCTCGGCTTCATCCCGCTCTTTGAAGGCCCGGCTTCGCAGACCGGCAAGACCATCCTCACCGCCGGCATCGTGCTCGCCGTGATGGTCCTCCCGATCATCACCTCGCTGAGCCGCGAGATCTTCCTGCAGACCCCGAAGCTGCATGAGGAAGCCGCGCTCGCGCTGGGCGCCACGCGCTGGGAAATGATCACCATGTCGGTGCTTCCCTTCGCCCGCCCCGGCATCATCTCCGCCGTGATGCTCGGCCTGGGCCGCGCCCTGGGTGAGACCATGGCCGTTGCCCTGGTGCTGTCCACCGGCGGGTTGATCCCGTCGCTGATCAAGTCCGGCAACCAGACCATCGCCGCGGAGATCGCACTGAACTTCCCCGAGGCCTTCGGCCTGCGCCTGGCCGAGCTGATCGCCGCCGGCCTGGTGCTGTTCGTGATCACCCTGGTGGTCAACCTCATCGCCCGGGCCATCATCGCCCGCCACAAGGAATTCTCGGGAGCCAACTGATGAGTGCCACAACCACGCGCAAGACCTCGAACGATTCGCGCAACGTGCAGAACCCGCCGCCGGTTGCCCGCAAGCGCAACTCCCTGGCCAAGGGCCACCTGCCCCGCTGGGCGGTGCCGGGCATCGCCGCGGCCTCGCTGATCCTGGGGGCCGCGGCCTCCACGCTCGGCGGCTTCTCGGTGGCAACCCTGGCCATCTACACAGCCATCATCTTCGTCATCGCCTCCACCGTCATCACCACGCTGGTGGAGGGCCCGCGCCAGGGCCGCAACGCGCTGGCCACCAACCTGGTCTACGCAGCCTTCCTGCTGGCACTGATCCCGCTGGCTTCCGTGCTGTTCACGGTGCTGCAAAAGGGACTGCCGGGCATCAACACGCACTTCCTGTTCCACTCCATGAACGGGATCACCGGCGCGGTCGACAACGCCAGCGTCGAAGACGGCACCCCGGTGCTCGGCGGGGCCTACCACGCGGTCATCGGCACGCTGCTGATCACCCTGTGGTCGACGGTCATCTCGGTGCCCGTGGGCATGCTGACAGCAATCTACCTGGTCGAATACGGAAAGAACGGGCCGCTGGCCCGCGCCATCACCTTCTTCGTCGACGTGATGACCGGCATCCCCTCGATCGTCGCCGGCCTCTTCGCCACCGCGCTGTTCGCGGTGCTGATGGGCCCCACCGCCCGCATGGGCATCGTCGCCGCAGTCGCGTTGAGCGTGCTGATGATCCCCACGGTGGTCCGCTCCACCGAGGAAATGCTCAAGATCGTCCCGAACGAGCTGCGCGAGGCCGCCTACGCCTTGGGCGTGCGCAAGTGGCGCACCATCGCCAAGGTCGTCATCCCTACGGCCATCTCCGGCATCGCCTCCGGCGTCACCCTGGCCATCGCCCGCGTCATCGGCGAAACCGCACCGATCTTGGTCACCGCCGGCCTGGCGAACAACATCAACGTGAACGTCTTCGGCAACTGGATGGCCACGCTGCCGACGTTCATCTACTACCAGATCCTCACCCCGACCTCGCCGACCAACGTGGACCCCTCGATCCAGCGTGCCTGGGCCGCGGCCCTGCTGCTGATCATCATGGTCATGGTGCTCAACCTCGGTGCCCGGCTGGTTGCCGGCCTGTTCGCCCCCAAGAAGGGCCGTTGAGCCTTTAGGCTCCGGACCCGACACCAAAAAACTTTCTAAGGAACAACCACCATGTCAAAGCGCATCGACGTCAAAGACCTCAACGTCTACTACTCCAAGTTCCTGGCCGTTGAAGATGTCAACATCGAAATCGAAGCCAAGTCCGTCACCGCGTTCATCGGCCCCTCGGGCTGCGGGAAGTCCACCTTCCTGCGCACCCTGAACCGCATGCACGAGGTCATCCCCGGCGGCCGCGTCGAGGGCGAGGTCCTCCTGGACGGGGACAACCTCTACGAATCCGGCGTCGACCCGGTGACCGTGCGCAGCCAGATCGGCATGGTCTTCCAGCGGCCCAACCCGTTCCCGACCATGTCCATCAAGGACAATGTGCTGGCCGGGGTCAAGCTCAACGGCAAGAAGATCTCCAGGTCCGATGCGGACTCGCTGGTGGAGAAGTCGCTGCGCGGGGCCAACCTCTGGAACGAGGTCAAGGACCGCCTGGACAAGCCCGGATCGGGCCTCTCCGGCGGCCAGCAGCAGCGCCTGTGCATCGCCCGCACCATCGCGGTGAAGCCGCAGGTGATCCTGATGGACGAGCCGTGCTCGGCCCTGGACCCGATCTCCACCCTGGCCATCGAGGACCTGATCAACGAGCTCAAGAGCGAGTTCACCGTGGTGATCGTGACCCACAACATGCAGCAGGCCGCACGCGTGAGCGACAAGACCGCGTTCTTCAACATCGCCGGAACCGGCAAGCCCGGCAAGCTGATCGAATACGCGGAAACCGCGACGATCTTCTCCAACCCGGCCGTCAAGGCCACCGAGGACTACGTCTCGGGCCGCTTCGGATAATCCCCGCCCGGGGAAAACACGCAACACCAGAATTCGCCGGCATGACCGAACAGGTCGTGGCGGCGGTACCGGAAGGGGGATCTTCCGGGGATCCCTGGAGGGGGATCGCGACGGCGGAGGAATGTGCGCGAGTCTTGCGCACCTTCCTCCGCCGTCGCCTCGTTTAAGCCCAACAGGCCTGGTTGTTCAGCCGCATGCCTGGCCCGTTCCGGAGGAAATCCGGATTCAGGTCGGCAGATGCGAAGGATCTTGGGCTTGCCCTTGCCTCACCACACCAGGGTCGACTTTTTGCGGAAAACGACCTGCCCTTCCGTAAAGTCGCTGGGAGACGACATCTTTGCTTCGCCTTTAGCGGCCCTCTCCACGGAGTGTCGCATCACTGCGGGAAGCGCCTCAGAGAATGGATCGATGGTTCCTTTACGATGAATGCCAAGCACCGCGCGCCGACCGGGCCGAAGCCGAACAGACGGCCATCGAAGGCCCGGAAAGCCAGCCGCATGGGCCTGGTTCCGCAGATCATTTCCGTAGCCGTGCTGCTTTCAGGCCTGTCGTGGGGTGGCGTCTCGTTGGCGACATCCATTGTTGAGAAACGAGAACTGACACAAACAGGGGTGCAGGCACCGGCCACGGTCACCCAGCACCACAAGAAAACCGTGGGCGGCAGAACCACCAGCGTGTACCACCTGATTGACTACACCTTCACGCCAATCGGCAAGGCAGAGGAACACCCCACCGAGGTGATATTGCCCTCGGATCTGTGGAACACGGTGGAAGCCGGCTCAACAATCATGGTGACGTACAACGCCTCAAACCCCGCCGACAACCAGCCGACGATGATACTCAAGCGCCTATCGCCGTTTGCGTCCGACATGATCGGCATGTTGGTAGGAATAGCGGTGGCGGTGGTCTTCACTTGGTTCTCGTGGCAGTTGTTCCGGGTGATCACATCACGACGGCGAAAGCCCAAAACCCCCAACCCGGGAACCCGCGGAACCGCGACGGGCACGGCGAAGCCTGACAGGTCCAAGGTCCAGCAGGCAGCCGCCGAGTTCGGCGTGCTGGCGCTTCTGCTGCTCATCTTTCTGGCGATCCTGGCGGCGTTCTTCACCGTGTTTGTCTGTGGCATAGAATTCGTCGGTCCACTCGTTGTGGAGTTGATGCAGAATAGCCTGCTCTGAGTCGCGCGGGGTTCGAGGCAGGCACCATCTCCGGGCGGGACGCTACGATGCCCTGCACCATCGCCACCGCCACGGCGGCCCGATTAGCCCGGAGGGATAGTTGGCACGCACGTGTGGAGCGGTGTGGGATCGCACGATTTGGCGGTGCCGCGCCACCGGGCCTGCCCGCAGCGGGCCCGTGACCTCGGTATGGTGGGGAGCCGGTACGACCCCCAAATAGGAGGAAACAACGTGAGCCAAGAAACCGCAGCGGTGCACCACGTGAGCCGGGCCGGGGACCTGCACGGGTTCGTGGTGAAGGCCATGGCCGCGGTCGGGGCCTCCGGGACGGATGCCGCCTACATGGCGGACCAGCTGCTCGCCTCGGAGCTGGCCGGCCACCCCTCGCACGGGATGCGCAGGCTTCCCGAGTACGTCGACCGGGCGCTGCAGGGATTCGCGCGGCCCGGGGCCCGGGCCGCGATCGAGCTGGACACCGGCTCCCTGGTGCGCATGGACGGCAACGGCACCTACGGGCACTTTGCGCTGCGCGATGCCACGGCGGTGGCCGTGGCCCGTGCCAAGGCCCACGGGATCGCCGCGGTCGCGGTGCGCAACAGCGAGTATGCGGGGCGGTTTGCCCCGTTCTGCCAGGAGGCGGCCAACGCGGGGGTGGCGACCCTGCTGTTCGGGAACAACAACGGTGCCGGGCAGGTCGTGGTGCCGCCGGGCGGCACCCGGGCGCGGCTGTCGACCAACCCGATTGCCGCCGGGGTCCCGCGCAGCCAGGCACCGCACCTGGTCATCGACTTTGCCACCAGCACCGTCGCCGGCGGCCGGCTGGCGGAGGAACGCGACCGCGGTGCCGAGCTTCCGGAGCAGTGGGTGACCCCCGACGGGCTGCTCAAGCCCTTTGGCGGGTTCAAGGGCTTCGGGCTGGCGCTGCTGGTCGAGGCACTGGGCGGGGCGCTGACGGGCTCGGAAACCGTGTCGGAGCGGAAGACGGCCGACCACCAGGGGGCCCTGGTGATCGCGATCGACGTGGCGCAGCTGCGCGAGCTGCACGACTTCACCGCCCAGGTCGAGGAGTTCATCGCCCATGTGAAATCCGGCGAACCGGAGGACGGCAACGGACCCATCCGGGTGCCGGGCGAAGGCCCGTCGGTGGGGGACGGGTGCCCGGCCGGGCACCCGGTGGAGGTCAACTCCAGGACCTGGTCGGAACTCGGGCGGATCGCCGCGGAGCTGAAGCTGGCAATGCCCGCGTTGACCCAGGGGCGCTAATTTCCAAGGGCAATGGCCAAGGGGCCGTTGCCCGGCGGGCGCTCGCCGGTCAGTTCACCAGCGGGTGCATGGCCAGGTACAGGATCCCGCCCACGACGGCGCACACAAGTGGGGTGGCGACCCAGTGCCGCAGGATGCGGTTCACGTGCCGCCAGGTCACGGACTCGAAGCGCTGGTTTGCGCCGGCCCCGACAATCGAGCTGGTGACCGCCTGGGTGGTGGAGATCGGCAGGTGGATCAGCATGGCGCCGAGGAAGAGCATGGCCGCGGAGACCGACTGGGCGACCATGCCGCGCAACGGGTCCATGTTGACCAGCCGGTAGGCAAGGGTGTGGGCGATGCGCCAGCCGCCAAAGAGGACACCGGCGGCCAGGCAGCCGGCGCCGAGCAGCTGCGGGCCGAGCATGATGGAGCCGGGCTCGGCTGCACCGGCGGTCACCAGGGCCAGGGTCAGGAAGGCACCGGTGCGCTGGCCGTCCTGCAGCCCGTTGCCCAGGGCCACCGCGCACGCCGCAATGGCCTGGCCGGCACGGGACACGCCGTTGACGTCGGAGGCCGTTGAATGGCGCACCAGCCAGGTGACGGGGATGACCAGGGCGTAGGAGACGGCGAAGGCGAAGACCGGGGTGAAGACCAGCGGCAGCAGCACCCCGCCGGCGAGCATCCGCCAGGCGTCATGCACGCCGTCGTTGCCCAGCAGCGCGGAGGCGCCGGAGGCCCCGGCAAGCGCCGCGATCAGCGAATGCGTGGAGGACACCGGCAGCCCGCGCCACCAGCACAGCAGCGCCCAGGCGCCGCCCGCAAGCAACGCGGACAGCAGCAGGGCCAGGCCCGGGATCCCGGTCGGGACGTTGAGTTCCACCGCCGAAATCAGGTAGACCCCGAAGCTGGTCGAAAGCATGGTGCCCGCGAAGGTGAAGAACGCCGCCACCAGGACCGCATAGGTGGGGGTCAGCGCCCGGTTGCGCACCGCGACTGCAACGGAGTTCGAGGCGTCGCGGAAGCCGTTGAGGAACGCGAAGGCGCAGGTGCACAACAGCACCACGACCATCATGAAGGATTGTCCGGTAATCACGCCCGGCTCAGGATTCCTTGACCAGGACTCGGCCAAGGTGGTCGGCCACGGCGCGCAGGGATTGCGCAGAGGCCAGGAACTGCTCGGCGACCGAGCGGTGGCGGATGATGGTTCCGGCCTTGCTCAGTTCCCCGATCTCCCCAACCCAGGTTCGGTGGGTCCGGTGCGCCCGCTTGGAGATCCGCACCAGTTCCAGCCACAGGTCCTCGAGGTCGTCCAGGTGCTGGAGCTGGCCCAGGGCCTGGGTGGTGAGCTCGGCCTGCCGCCCGATGAGTTCAAGCTGTTCGGCCGCCCGGTGCGAAAGCTGGCGCTTGCCCAGGTGGGAGATGAGGTCGCCGGCGCCGCTGAGCTGTTCGACCGCCTCGTGGAGCAGGCGGGAAAAGGTGTAGACGTCCTCGCGCGGCAACGGGTTGACGTAGCTGGTGCGCAGGTGGGTGAGCACCGCGTAGTGCAGGTCGGTGGTCTTGACCTCGGAGGCGTTGAGCGCCTCGAGGTGCAGTTCGCGGTCCTCGTCGGATCCAAGCATTTCGGAGAGCACGCCGACGCAGTGGTGGACCTCGGTGGCCAGGTCGCGCAGGAGCTCTAGGCCACGCGTGTCCGAAGGGAACAATCTAAACTTCACGAAGATACCACCGGATGGAAAGGAAAGTGCGGGTCGATGCCCAGTTTACGCATCGAAGGTTAACAAGCCCGTCCGGGACGGTGTGAAGTGTGTCCCCTGAGAATGCGGGGAAGAAGTTGGCGGTGCCGAACCGGGAGCGCCTCTCGGCGGAAGGCCGCTCGTAGCGGCTGAAAGTTGGAGCCCGGGGCTGCCGCGGTCCGGCACCGTGAGTCCAGTTTTCTAGGAAACAGGCCTTCCTGTCAACATGGGGCGCCCCATATTCGCGCGCAGCGTGAAGGAATTCTCAGTCAAGCTCCCCTGCCCGCCATGAGGCAGCTGCGGATTCCAGGTCCTCGGCGGTCTTCACCAGGGCGTGGGCCCGGGTGGTCATCAGCGTGGCACGCTCCGGGTGTGAGAGCTCGGCCGCGTCGGCTTGTTCGGCCTGGCCCAGGGCGATGACCCGGCAGTAGGCGGCGGTGCGTTCCAATGCGACGTCGAACTCGCCGTCGAAGGCGCCCGTGAGGATCGAGCTGGTCATGGCGCACAGCTCCTCGGCGCCCGGAGGCTCCGCGGCTCCGGCAACGACGCGCTCGACCTGGGCCAGGTGGGCGCCGGCGGCAAAGAAGGAGGCCATGGCCTCGGGGTTGTTGACCGTTGCGGCTCTGATTGCGTACAAGCGCCACAGCGCCCCGGGAAGCGACCGGGCCGGGGCCTTGGACCAGAGCTCCGCAATGACCTCCAGGCCCTCGTCCTCGGCGAGCCGCACGAGGCGCTCGCGGACCTGGGGGTCGTTGTTGAGTTTTCCGGCGTGGACCAGCGCCTGGGCCGAGAGGTGCGCGGCCTCCGAGACGCGTGCCGGATCGGCGCCGCCTTCGAACGGGTCGAAGTCCATGGGCGCGAACGGCTTGGGCTTGTGGTGGCGGAACGTGGTTGCCGGAGGAGTCAATGCTGGATGGCCTTTCATGGGCTAGAGGATACTCTGCCCGGCTGGATACTTGCCCATCGGCGGGCAGGCCGGCCGGACCGGAGGCAACATGCGTGGTGACCGCTGCGGCCGCTGCCCCGCCCGGGTCCAGGCCTGCGCGGCCCGCCAATTGGAGTTGGGCCGCTGCCTGCCCTGGCCGGGAAGCCGGTGGGCAACGCGGCCATGACGAGGGTGACCACCACAAACCCCCGGGTTCCACGTGCCGGTTGAATCTGGCCAGGATGTCCAGAAGATGCCGGGTTATCCGCTAATATGGGTGATGGCTAAGTGCCAATGCGCCTTTAGCTCAGTTGGTAGAGCACTGGACTTTTAATCCATTGGTCGCGGGTTCGAGCCCCGCAGGGCGCACAGATCAGTCCCCGTTCTCCTTGGGAGAGCGGGGATCTTCTGTTTCCGGATGGCTTGGCCAGCGATGGCCCGGCCTCGTGATCGTCCTGCGTCATGCCAGGAGTGCCAGCGCGTGTTTCAGGCCCGAACTGATGGACGGCACTGCCCCCGACCCGCGTCGGCTTGGCCCCGGGCCCCCTTGTTCCCTTCGGCCGTCGAACTGCGGCCTGCGCTCGCGGACGGCAGCCCCCGCGCGCAACGAAGCCCCCGTGCCAAGCAGCAAGCGATGGCGACCGGCCCGGGGTGCCCCGGGCGCGTGAGGGGCGGTGCGCCACCGCCGAAATCAAACGACCAAGATTCGGGAATTTCCCTCTTGCGCGACCGCTATTCAGTGTTACTATTTAGTGGTAGTTAGCAGTACAGAGTAGTTAGGGAGAGGGGTTCCGTGGGCAAGCAAATGACCGAGATGCTCAAGGGCACGCTCGAGGGCATGATCCTCGCGATCCTGGCCGTGCGGCCGGCATACGGCTACGAGATCACGGCCCGGCTGCGCGAGGAGGGCTTCTCCGACATCGTCGAGGGCACCGTATACGCCGTGCTGATCAGGATCGAGAAGCGCGACCTCGTCGACGTCGAAAAGGTCCCGTCCGAAAAGGGGCCACCACGCAAGGTCTACTCGCTGAACGCACAGGGCGGCGAGTACCTGGAGGAGTTCTGGGGGACCTGGAGCTTCCTTGCGGAACGGATCGCAGAACTGAAGCAGCACATTGAAAACACGCAGGAAAAAGGAGAGTAGACATGGCAGCAAAATGGATCGAACTGGTCACCGGATCGTTCGAGGATAAGAAACGCTGGCGCCAGTACAAGGCGCGCAAGGAACAGCTCCCCACGAGCTATCGAACCGCGATCGACGGGATCGAGCGCTACTTCATGTACGCCGGGTCGATCGTCAAGGGCGATGTCTTCATGCAGATGCTCGAGGAGCTCGCCGACCTGATCGAGCGCGCAGCCACCGACGGCACCCCGATCCGGGACATCGTCGGGGAAGACCCGGTCGAGTTCGCCGATGCCTTCATCGCAAACTACGCGGATGGCCAATGGATCAACAAGGAACGCAAACGCCTGAACGATGCCATCGACCAGTCCGTCGACGAAGCCTGACCCCACCGGAAACGGAGAAACCCCTATGGAAACAGACCAAGCCCCCGGGCCCGCGATCCGGGTGCGGGGCATCGAGAAATCCTTCAAGGACCTGCAGGTGCTGCGGGGCGTCGACTTCGACGTGTGGACGGGCAGCATCTTCGCGCTGCTCGGCTCCAACGGCGCCGGAAAGACCACGCTGGTGCGGATTCTCTCGACGCTGCTGAAGGCCGACGCGGGCACCGCGGCGGTCAACGGCTTCGACGTCGCCGCCCAGCCAAGCCAGGTGCGCGAGTCGATCAGCCTGACCGGCCAGTTCGCCGCGGTCGACGAGGTGCTCACCGGCCGGGAGAACCTGGTGCTGATCGCCAGGCTGCGCCACCTGAAGGACCCCGGCGCGATCGCCGAGGACCTGCTAGCCCGCTTCGGGCTCACCGAGGCGGGGAACCGCAAGGCCTCGACGTACTCCGGCGGCATGCGCCGCCGGCTCGACATCGCGATGAGCCTGATCGGCAATCCGCCGGTCATCTTCCTCGACGAGCCCACCACCGGACTGGATCCGCAGGCCCGACTCGAGGTGTGGCAGACCGTCAGGGGCCTTGCCGCCGCCGGCACGACCGTGCTGCTCACGACGCAATACCTTGACGAGGCCGAGACCCTGGCGGACCGCATTGCGATCCTGCACAGGGGCACCATCATCCAAAACGGCACCCTCGCCGAACTCAAGGCACTGCTCCCGCCCGCCAAGCTCGAATACGTCGAGAAGCAGCCTTCCCTCGAAGACGTCTTCCTGGCCCTCGTCGAAGAGAGCGGCGGGATTGACACCGCCACGGGCGGCCGCACCGACGGCACGGTCCAAGCGGGAAAGGAAATCCAATGACCACCCACGTCCTGGCCGACACCGGCGTCCTGACCGGCCGCTCGCTGCGCCACATTCTGCGCAGCCCCGACACCATCATCACCACCGTCATCACCCCGATCGCCCTGATGCTGCTGTTCGTGTACGTGCTCGGCGGCGCGATCAATACCGGCTCCGGGCAGTCATACGTCAACTACATGCTCCCGGGCATCCTGTTGATCACCATCGCCTCCGGCGTCGCGTACACCGCCTACCGCCTGTTCCTGGACATGCAGGGCGGCATCTTCGAACGCTTCGCCTCCATGCCGATCGCCCGCTCGTCCGTGCTCTGGGCCCACGTGCTGACGTCCCTGGCCGCAAACCTTCTCTCCGTTGCGGCGGTCGTCGGCGTCGCGCTGCTCATGGGCTTCCGCACGGGGGCCTCGGTGGGCGCCTGGATCGCCGTGGTCGGCACCCTGGTCCTCTTCACCCTCGCGCTGACCTGGATCGCCGTGATCGCCGGACTCTCGGCAAAGACGGTCGACGGGGCTAGCGCGTTCAGCTACCCGTTGATCTTCCTCCCGTTCATCTCTTCGGCCTTTGTGCCCACCGGGTCGATGCCCGGCCCCGTGGCGTGGTTCGCCGAGAACCAGCCGGTGACCTCCATCGTGAACACCGTCCGGGCATTGTTCGCCCAGCAGCCCGTCGGCAACGACATCTGGATCGCGCTGGCCTGGCTGCTCGGCATCCTGGCCGTCTCCTACGGGTTCGCGATCGCCAAGTACCGCCGCAAGATCCGCTGAGGCGCCGGGGCCCGCAGCTCCGCCGCCGTGAACGTCACGCGACAAAGCGGCGTTGGCTTGTGAAGACACAGGCCACGTCGCTTTCGTCGTGCCAAGCGAGGGGGCCGTGGAGGGGCCTGGTGCGGCAGCACGGCCAGCCGGGGAAGGGCCGGGCGGAGATCGGGAAAATCCGCGACACCAAGACATCCGGAGAAGCTGCGTTGCTTCCGCGCCCCGCCGGGATCAGCCAAGGGGCAAAGGTGCTGTCGACCCCGTCCTTCGAAGTAGCAATGTTGCGCAGGACACAGTGCCCCGGATATCGTGGCATCGTCAGGCGGAACGATTCTGCAGTTCTGGCCGTCGCTCTAAAAATGGGCGAAATCCGGGCGCAATGCCCGAAGACGAATATGGCCATAATTCTTTTTTGCTGCATTCGAAAGTCACAAAAATGTCTACAGTTTCCGCTGCCGTTTCCCGCGCCCTTTTAACCTGCACCTCCGAGATCTTCGGGGTCATGGGGAACGGCAATGCCCATTTCCTTGACGCCGCCGTGCGCACCGGGTTCCGCTTCACCGCCGTGCGCCACGAAGCCGCCGCCGTCACCGCCGCAGATGCCTACTTCCGGATCACCGGAAAGCCCGCCATCGCCACCACCACCTACGGCGCGGGCTTCAGCAACGCGGTCACCCCGTTGGCCGAGGCCGCCAAGGCCCGGGTCCCGATGGTGCTGCTCACCGGCGACCAGCCCACCGCCGGCGCCCGTCCGTGGGACATCGACCAGAAGGCCGTCGGCGACGCCGTGGGAGCCAAGACCTTCGTGGTCGATGCCCGGCGCCCCATGGCCATTGCCCTAAAGGCCGTGGCCCACGCCCTGCGCGAGCGCACCGCGGTGGTCATCTCGATTCCCTACGACATCGTCGCCGACGAAGCCGCCGAGGAACAGGCCCCTGCCCTGGCGGACTTTGCCCTTGATCCCGGCTACCCGTCCGCCGCACCGCAACTGCTCGCACAGGCCGCCTCGGCCCTGAACGAGGCCAAGCGCCCGCTGGTGCTCTACGGGCGCGGGGCGCGCCTGGCCGGTGCCGCGAACGCGATCACCGCGCTCGCCGATTCCCTGGGTGCGCTGAGTTCCAGCACCGTCCTGGCGCCGAACCTGCTGGCCGGGCGCCACGGCGACCTGGGGATCACCGGCGGCTTTTCCTCGGAAGAAACCGCGGCACTGGTCCACGAGTCCGACGTGGTGCTGGTGCTCGGAGCGGGCCTGAACCAATTCACCACCCGTTTCGGGGAGCTGTTCAACGACGGTGCCCAGGTGGTCCAGGTCGATGTCGCGCAGGCAGCGACCAGCCCGCGGGTGGATGCCTTCATCCGGGCCGACGCCGCGGCGGTTGCGACCGCCTTGCTGCCGCTGGTGGCCCGGCGCGCGACCGGTGCGCGCTGGGTGGACCAGGCGGGAGACCGCCTGGCCCGGACCGGCGACCATGCGCCCGGGGATGAGACGGCGCCGGACGGGCTGCTCGACCCCCGCACGGTGGCCCGGGAACTGGATTCGATCATGCCGGCGGAGCGCGTGGTGGTGCAGGACGGCGGGCACTTCATCGGCTGGGGCCCGATGTACTGGAAGGTGCCGGGCCCGCACGCGCTGCACCTGGTGGGCACCGCCTACCAAAGCATCGGACTGGGCCTGGCCTCCGCGGTGGGTGCCGGGGCTGCAGCGCCGGATTCCACGGTCGTGCTGGCCAGCGGGGACGGCGGCTTCCTGATGGGGCTGGCGGACCTGGAATCGGTCATCCGCTCGGTGCGCAGCGGCATCATCGTCATCTACAACGACGCCGGCTACGGGGCCGAGATCCACCAGTACGGCTCGATCGGGCTGCACGAGGGGCCCATGCTGATTCCCGAGGTCGACTTCGCCGCCGTGGCCCGTGGGCTCGGCGCCCGGGCCACCAAGGTCCGCACCATCGAAGACCTCGCGGGCCTGCGGGACTGGGTCGCCGCCGGCGCCAACGGGGTGTTCCTGGTGGACTGCCGCATCTCCCCGGAGGTGCGCGCCCCCTACATGGAAGAGGTCCTTCAGGCCAACCGCAGGGCCGCCGAGGTGCGCCGCTGAGCCCGCTGCCGGCGGCTCCCCGCGGGGCCGCCGGATTCCGCCGGAAGAAAAACCGTTGAGTGGATAAATTATTGACCTACCGTCAAGTAGGTTCCGCGCCTAGGGTGGGAGGGTGCATTACCTGATCCGTACGGCCCTGGCCGCAGCAGCAGTGGGCGCATTGGCCCTCGGGGGAGCCGTCCCGGCGCAGGCCCGGCCCGTGACCGAAGTGAGGTCGAGCATCGTGCACCCCGACAGTGCGGCCACCGCGCCCATCCCCGATGGTTTCGACACCGTGGGGCCAAGGCTGCGGGTGGCAACCTTCAACGCCTCGCTCAACCGGCCCCAGCCCGGGCAGTTGGCCCTGGAACTCGAGTCGTTTGTCGACCCCCAGGCGCAGGCCGTGGCCGAGATCGTCCAGCGCAACGCCCCGGACGTGCTGCTGCTCAACGAGTTCGACCACGACGCCGAGGGTGCCGCCGCGGAAAGCTTCAGGGACAACTACCTGGCCCGCTCCCAGCGCGGACAGGCGCCCATCGACTACCCCTACATGTACCTGGCCCCCTCCAACACGGGCATCCCCAGCGGCGCCGACCTCGACGGGGACGGCGTCGTAGGCGGCCCGGCCGACGCGCTGGGCTACGGCGACTTCGAGGGACAGTACGGCATGGTGCTGTATTCGAAGTACCCCATCGACACCGCCAACGTGCGCACCTTCCAGAAGTTCCTGTGGAAGGACATGCCCGATTCCCGGCTGCCGACCCGGCACTACGACGAACTGGTCCGCGGCGTGCTGCGGCTGCCCAGCAAGTCCATGTGGGACGTGCCGGTCCAGGTCGGCGGCCAAACGGTCCACGTGATTGCCGCCCACCCCACCCCGCCGGTCTTCGACGGCCCCGAAAAACGCAACCAGGCACGCAACCACGACGAGATCCGGATGGTCAACGACTACCTCGGCGGCAGCGGCAGCTACATCTACGACGATGCGGGCAAGCGCGGCCCGCTGGCCCCGGGCAGCAACTTCGTGGTGCTCGGGGACCTGAACGCCGATCCGCGCTCCGGGGATTCCAGCCCGGAGGCCATCAGGGAGCTGCTGGAAAACCCGCTGCTGGTTGATCCGCTGCCCGCAGTGCCCCAGGCCGCGGGCGACCCGGTGCGCGGGCTTGCCGGGATCACGCGCGACGTGACGGGCACCGCCGACTTCGGGAGGGGAGGCGCCGGGGTGCTGCGCGTGGACTACGTCCTGCCCTCGGCGACGCTGCCGGTGCGCAGCTCGGGGGTCTATTGGCCCGCCGCCGGGCAGGACGGCGCCGACCTGGTATCCGGATGGCCGCCGGCCAGCAGCGACCACCGGCTGGTCTGGGTCGAGGTCTCGCTCGGGAACTAGGCGCGGCGTTCCGGGCCACGACGAACGGCCGCCACTTCCCCGCGGGGAGGTGGCGGCCGTTCGGCATTCGGGGCGGCCGGCGGGTCAGGAAACCCGGTGGTCGCCACGCTCCGCGTCCGCGGATTCCCCTGGCTGGACCCCGGCTCCGGGGGCCCCGGGGGCCGCCAGGCGCCGGGCGCGCCGCTGGGCCAGGGCGTTGAGCACCCCGATTGCCACCGTGAGCCCCAGGGTGGCAAGCAGCTGGGTGCGGCTGGCGGGGTCGAAGAGCGCCAGCACCACGATGCCCGCGAGCATCACAAGTGCCAGGATCGAGAGGTACGGGAAGAACGGCATCCGCACCGGCAGGTGGATGGACGGGTCCCGGTCCGCGCGGATGCGCAGGATCAATTGCGACACCGCGATGAACCCCCAGGTGACCAGCAGCGTGGAGCCCACGGCGTTGAGCAGCATCGGCATGACCAAATCCGGGGCCAGGTAGTTCATGACCACCGCGACCGTGCACAGGACCACCGAGGCGGTCACCGCGACGTACGGGGTGTTTCTGCGGTTGCGCACCTGGATGACCCTGGGTGCGATCCCGCGCTCGGAGAGCGAAAGCAACATGCGCGAGGCGGCATAGATGTTCGCGTTCATGGCCGAGAGCAGGGCGATGACCACCACCAGGGCCATGACCGAGTCGATCCAGGGGATGTGCGCGAAGGTGAGCACCGCGACGAACGGCGAGGCGGCAAGCTCCGGCGAATACCAGGGCAGCACCGAGACCATCACCAGGGCCGAGCCCACGTAGAACACCAGCACGCGGAACAGCACGCCGCGCACGGCCTTGCGGATCGAGGTGCGCGGGTCGTCGCTTTCGGCCGCGGCAATGGCCACGATCTCGATGCCGCCAAAGGCGAAGATGACCATCAGCAGCCCGGCGCACAGCCCGACCAGGCCGTTGGGCAGGAAGCCGTCGTGCGCCACCAGGTTGGACAGTCCCGTGGCCGCCACCCCGGGCACCAAACCTAGGATGATCGCCACGCCGATGCCCAGGAACGCCACGATCGCGGCCACCTTCAGGAAGGAGAACCAGTACTCGAACTGCCCGAAGCGCGCCACGTTCGCGAGGTTGACGGCGGTCAGCAGCACCACGAAGAGCAGCGACCAGGTGCCCTGGGAAACCCCGGGGAACCAGCCGCCGATGATGGCCGCGGCGCCGGTGGCCTCGGCGGCGATGACGATGACCCCCTGGATCCAGTAGAGCCAGCCGATGATCGCCCCGGCGTTGGGACCCATGGCCTTGGCGGCATAGACGGAGAAGGAGCCCGAGGACGGGTTCGCCGCGGCCATCTCGCCGAGCATGTTCATGATCAGGATGACCAGGAAGCCGGCCAGCGCGAAGGCCAGGATGATGCCCGGGCCGGCCACGGCAACGGCTTGCCCGGAGCCGATGAACAGTCCGGCGCCAATGGCGCCGCCCAGGCCCATCATGGTGATCTGGCGGGTGTTCAGGCTCGCGGTCTTGGGAGCCACGGCGTTGCTAGACATGGGCGGGGGCTTCCTGCAGTGCGGAGATGAGGGCGGTGGCGATGGTCTCGTTGGCCTCGGCGGACCCGATGGAGATCCGGATGCCTTCCCCGGGGAAGGCACGCGCCCAGATGCCGGAGGCGCGCAGCGCCGCATCCACGGCCCCGGTGTCCTCGCCGGTGGAAATCCAGATGAAGTTGGCCTGGGAATCGGTGGCGTTGATTCCGGCGTCGCGGAGCGTGGCCAGCAGGGTTTCGCGGGCGGCGACCAGGTTGTCGATGCGCACCTGCAGTTCGCCCTCGTGCTCCAGCGAAAGCACCGCGGCGCGCTGGGCCAGGGCGGTGACGCCGAAGGGGACGGCGGTCTTGCGGAGGTTCGCGGCGACCTCCGGGGGAGCCACGGCGTAGCCGATGCGCAGCCCGGCCAGCCCGTAGGCCTTGGAGAAGGTGTGCAGCACCGCGACATTGGGATAGCGGCGGAAGAAATCCAGGCCGATGGCCGAGCCCGGGTCGGTGTTGAAGTGGACGTAGGCCTCGTCGATGACCACCAGCACGCGGGCCGGGACCTTGGCCATGAAGGCATCGACCGCGGCGGTGTCCACGACGGTGCCGGTCGGGTTGTTCGGGTTGCAGATGAACACCAGCGCGGTGCGCTCGGTGATGGCCTCGGCCATGGCGGGAAGGTCGTGGGCACCGCGCGCGTCCAGCGGCACCGCCACCGGGGTTGCCCCGGCCACGTGGGTGAGGATCGGGTAGGCCTCGAAGGAGCGCCAGGCAAAGACGACCTCGTCGCCCGGGTTGGCGGTGGCGTGGATCAGCTGTCCTGCGACCTCGACCGAGCCGGCACCCAGGGCAATGGTGCCCGGCTCCACGCCGAGGCGTGCGGCCAGTGCGCCAACCAGCTGGGGGGCCGCGGCGTTGGGGTATTGGTTGATGGCGCCCAGTTCCGCGGCAAGCCCGCCGGCGACCGAATCCAGCGGCGGGTAGGGGTTCTCGTTAGAGGAGAGCTTGAACGCCTGCTGACCGGCACCCGGCGTGGCGCCCTGCTTGTAGGCGGGGATCGCGTGCAGGGATGTGCGCTGGACAATGCTCATGGTGGGGGGTGCCTTTCGAAAACAAGCTGCTCGCACGTCGCCGGTGACGTGACTCACAAAAGCTACGAAAACAAGCTCCGGCGGGTCAACCGCCCGGCAAAACACCGCACAACATGTACACAAGGTTCACTGTGCGTCGTGAATCACTGGGCATTGTGTCCAATGTTTTTTCTAGCCGCATTCAGCGTACCGCCATTGCGCTGCACGCCGTTTCGCGACCGCCCGCCGGGCTCGGGGGCGGGCTCGGGATTCCGGAGGGCTGCATCCCTCGCCAACGGGATGACCCGGTTCTCGAAGTGCGTTGCCAGCACGATGGAGGAGGCGGAGCGCCCCATGCCCTCGGTGGAGGAAATCGCATCGAGCACCCGCTGCAGGTCCGCCGTCGAGCGGGCGACGATCTTCACGAGGAAGTCGCTGGAGCCCGAGACGGTGTGCAGTTCGAGGATCTCGGGGATCTGCGCGAGTTTCTCCGCCATGCCGTCGTGGCCCAGGTTCTGCTGGATCCTCAGCGAGCAGAATGCCGTGACCGGGTAACCCATGGCCGCGGCATCGATGTGCGGGGCAATCCGGGTGATCACCCCGGACTCGTGCAGCCGGTTGAGCCGGTTCTGCACGGTGCCGCGGGCCACCCCCAGGCGCTTGGAGCACTCCATGACCCCGATGCCGGGAAAATCGGTGAACAGCTCGATCAGCGACACGTCCAACGAATCGATTCTCATGCGCCCCAGTATGCGATGCGGCTCACCGTCCGCGCGAATCGGGTGGCCCGGCACCGGTTACGGTGGAGGAATGGATGAGGGAATCTATTCGCGCCCGGCGCCGCAGCGTGAAGGCACCGACCTGGTCGTGGTGCTCCACGGGTACGGTTCGAACCCCGAACGCATGACGGGCTGGTTCGACGAACTTCCGCCGCACGCCACCGGCGTGGCACTGCGCGGCCCGATGGATGTGGGCGGGGGCTGCGGTTGGTTCCTGCTGGACTACTTCCTGGCCAACGACTTTGCCCAGGTCGTCGCCGCCGCGCAGCGGGTCTTCGACTGGCAGGACCGCCACGCCCTTGGCTACCGTTCGATCAGCGTGCTCGGGCATTCCCAGGGCATGGCCATGGCCACCACGCTGCATCGGCTGCGGCCCAAAACCTACAAGGCCCTCGTGGGCCTGAGCGGCTTCGTGCTCTCCAACGAACTGCTGAACCTCACGGACACGGTTCCCGAGCCCGGGGCCGCGATCCCGTGCTTCTGGGGACGGGACCCGCGCGATGTGGTCATCAACCCGGACGCCATCGCCCACACGGACCAATGGCTGGCGGGCAACACGGCGCTGACCGCACGCACCTACCCGGAGATGGGGCACGGGTTCGGGGCGGACGAACGCCGCGACGTGCGCAACTTCCTCAAGCACTACCTGGCACCCTGACCAGGCCTGCGCCTGGCGGGGGCGACAAGCAGGATCAACCGGATGGTTGATCCGGGCGGGAACGCTTCCGGGCAGAGTTGGTGGTGGGATGCGGCAAGGCCCGGGCCCCTCGGGTCCTGCCGGCACAACCATCGCCTGCCCGGGCACCTGCGACAAGGAAGAACACTCTCATGATGCGCCTGCTCTACACCGCCTTTGCCTTTGGAGCCACCGGGGTCCTTTCGGGCCTGTACTACCGGGAGCTGACCAAGGCCAACGACTTCATGGACCGCTCGGCCTCCCAGCTGCCGTTGGTCCACACGCACCTGCTGGTGCTCGGCTTCGTCTTCCTGCTCATCGTGCTGGCGCTGGAGAAGCTCTTCGCCATCACCGCCGCCGCCCCGCGCGCCTTCACCTGGTTCTACTGGCTGTGGACGCTCGGCGTAGCGGTGACCGGAGGGATGATGCTGGTGAAGGGGACGCTCGTGGTGCTGGGCGCCGACGCCAGTTCGGCGGCCTTCGCCGGGATCGCCGGCCTGGGACACATCTCGCTGGCCGTTGCCGTGCTGTTCGTGTCCCTGCGGGCGGCGCTGAAGAAGGCCGAGGCCGTCGGCCCGGTTGCGCCGGCGCTCGCCGGTCGCTGAGGGGACGCCAAGCCGGTTGCGCCCGCGGCGCGGCGCCTTCCGCCGCGGAAACCCGCCGCGCCACGGGCTTGCCGCAGGGCGGGCGGTGCGGTTGCCAGCATATGCCCAGCGAAAATACGTTTACGGCGACCGGCCCGGTGCCCATAGAGTGGGGGCAGGATGAAAAAGAACCCGATTACCTCCACTGTCATTGGCCCGGACGGCAAGCCCAAGCCGGGAGTGCAGGGCGCCATCATGAAGGCCGTTGGCGTGCAGCGCCCCATGGTCCTGGCCTACCTGCGGCGGATGCGGCGCAAGAACCCGGACCGGAGCGCGGCGGAACTGGCCAAGCTGGTCGAGCGCGACTACCTGCTCACCATCACCGGCTCCGGTGCTGCGGTGGGTGCCACCGCGGCCATCCCCGGCGTGGGGACCGTCGCGGCCCTGGGGTTTTCGGCCGCTGCAACCGTGGCCTTCCTCGAGGCCAGCGCCCTCTACGCCCAATCACTGGCGGAACTTCACGGCATCACCACCGAGGACCCGGACAAGGCCCGTCTCCTGGTCATGGCGATCCTGCTGGGCGACGAGGGCAGCTCGATGATTTCGGCCCTGACCCACCAGGCCGCAGGCCACGGCGCGGGACCCGTCAAGGGATGGGCGGCAATGTTCGGGACCAACAAACCCTCCAGCCTGGTCTCGACGCTGCAGGGAACCATCCAGCGGACCTTCCTGAAGAAGATGTTCGCCACCCAGGGTGCTTCGATGCTTGGGCGGATGGTCCCCTTTGGCATCGGCGCGGCGGTTGGTGGCTTCGGCAACCGCTTCCTGGGCAAGAAGGTCATCGAGGCCGCGGGCCTGGCCTTCGGCACCCTGCCGACCACCATCCCCGGGCAACTGGTCAGCGAGGGCGAACGGCGCGAGGCCATGGCCGAGGTCGAGGCCGGCATCGAGGCCGAACGCCTGCGGCGCGGAACGAGCCTGGAAGCCGGCGAGACGCCTTAACGCAGCAGCGCGTTGGCCACCGTGAAGATGGCCAGGCCCGCCAGGGAGCCCACGACCGTGCCGTTGATGCGAATGAACTGCAGGTCCCGTCCCACCTGCAACTCGATCTTTTCGCTGGTTTCCCGCCCGTCCCAGCGGGCCACGGTCTCGGTGATCAGCGAGGTGATCTGCCCGCGGTAGTTCTCCACGACGTAGCCCACGGCGTTGCCCACCCACCCGTTGACCTTCGCCGCGAGCTGCGCGTCGTCGCGCAGCCTGGCGCCGAGGTCGCGGATCGCCGCAATCATGGATCGGCGCAGTTCCGATTCCGGGTTTTCCATGGAGTCGATTAGGCCGGCCTTGATCGAGGACCAGCTGGTGGCCGCAAGATCACGCAATTGCGCATCCCCCAGCACCGAATGCTTCAAGGCCTCGACCTTGGCGATCATTTCGGCGTCGTCCTGCATGTCGGTGGCGAATTTCTCCAGCCACGCATCGATGCTCAGCCGCATCGGGTGGTGCGGGTTCTCGCGCACGGCACGGACGAATTTGTGCAGCTCGCGGTGAAGCTTCTCGCCCAGCAGGGTGTCGACCATCGCCGGCACCCAGGAAGGGGAACGCTCGGCGACCAGGGACACGATCATGACGCGGTTGCCGTCGACCCACTGCTCGGCGCGTTCGGCCAGCAGGTCCACCGCGGGTTTGTGGTGCCCGTCGGCGACCACGCGCGCCATGATCCGCCCCAGGGTCGAGGACCACTCTGGGGCGAGCATGTGTTTCTTGGCCAGCGACTCCAGCAGGGCCAGCACGTCGCGGTCGTCCAAGACCTCCAGCACCGCCCGGGCCACCGTGGAAACCTCCTGGGAAACCCGGGTGGCCGCCTCGTCCTTGGCGAGCCACGTCCCGACGCTGCGCGAGACATCGAATTGCTGCAGCTTGGCGTCCACGACCTCCCGGGAGAGGAAGTTTTCCTGCACGAACTGGCCCAGGCTTTCGCCGATCTGGTCCTTCTTGCGCGGGATGATCGCGGTGTGCGGGATCTTGAGCCCCATCGGGTGTTTGAACAGGGCGGTGACGGCGAACCAGTCGGCCAATGCGCCAACCATTCCGCCCTCGGCCGCCGCCCGCACGTACTCCAGCCACGGGTAGCTGTGCTGCAGCGCGAAGGCCACGGCGAAGATCACGGCAAAGACCGCCAGCAGGGAGGTGGCCAGGCGTTTCATCTTGCGCAGCGCGACCGCCTTGGCGGCATCGTTTGCTGCGGCAAGGCCGAATCCTGTCGATGTCATGGGTGCGGCTCCCTTGGCCTGGGCGTGCGGGTGGGACAGGGTTCCAACGATAGTTCACTAAGCCACAGGCGCGGGAAGCGGCACGGATGCCGTGCCCGGCGGTAGCGTGAAAGGCATGAGAACCCTCGTCTATGCCCACCGCGGTTCGTCACAGGCCTACGCGGAAAACACGCGCGCAGCCTACATGCAAGCCCTTGCTGACGGGGCGGACGGCATCGAGTGCGACATCCACCTGAGCTCGGACGGCTTCGTGGTGTGCCACCACGACCCCACGGTCGATAGGACCTCGGACTCCAGCGGGCGGGTAGGGGAAAAGACCCTGTCGGAGTTGAAGGCACTGGATTTTTCGTCCTGGAAGAACCCGGCGATCCCGGCGGCCTACGGGGGGCTGCACGAGCAATTGGTGACGCTGGGTGAACTCGTCGGGCTCCTGCAGGATGCCGGCCGTCCCATCGGCCTGGCCGTGGAGATCAAGCATCCAAGCCCCTTCGGCAGGCGGCTGGAGGAGGCGATGTTCGAGGAGCTTTCGGCCCTGGGTTGGGACGCGGAGACCTCCGCGCTGGGCAACATCCAGGTCTCCTTCATGAGCTTCGACCCGGATTCGGTGCGGTACCTGATGGAACGGGTGTCCCCGGACCACGTCTGCCAACTGGTCACCGAGGTCGACGAGGAGTGGATCGATGAGCTGGTCAAGGCCGGGGAAACCGACAGGGCCGGCGTGGCCGCGGTGCTGGCCCGGGCCATGACCGCGGGGGTCGACCTGCTTGGTTCCGGGGTGCCGCAGCTCGCCGGCCCGGGCGTGGCCTACATGCGCAAGTACCCACAACTGACCGATGCCTGGCTGGCCCGCGGGGCGATACTCCGGGTGTGGACCGTCGATGACCCGCAGGACGCCAGCTACCTCGTGAAGCGCGGGGTCGCCCAACTCACCAGCAACGTTCCCGCGGCCATCAAGGAACACCTCGGCCTGAACGGGTGCCCGGGAGCCGAAGCGTAGGCTGGCATTCGTGGAACCACAAACAAGCGCATATTTCTCCGACACCTACCTCTTCGAGACCGAAACCGTCGTCATCGCCGCCGGGCACACCGATGCCGGCGAAGCGTGGATCGCGTTGGGCCCGAACATCTTCCACCCGCGCGGCGGGGGACAGATGGAGGACGCCGGCACGGTCGATGGCCGCGAAGTCACAGTGGCTCGCCAAGGGAACGGCCTGGTGGTCCTGTCCGGCGAGGAACTGCCCGGGCTCGGGACCACGGTGCACGCCGCCGTGGATCCCGGCACCCGCTTGCTGCATGCCGCCCTGCACACCGCCGGCCACTTGGTTGGATTCCTGGGCGAGGAGCGGGGCTGGCGGCACAGCGGGCACAGCCACTTCCCCGGCCAGGCCCGCCTGGACTTCCACCCCGAGTCTGTCGCCGAGGACCTCGGCGACCCGGACACCCGTGCCGCGGTTATCGCGCAGCTCCAGGCGCGGATGCAGGAACTGATCGACACCCGGGCGCCGGTCACCAGCAGCATTGACGCCCACGGGATCCGCACCGTGGCGATCGCCGGGGTCAACGCCGAACCGTGCGGCGGCACCCACGTCAGCGACCTGGGTGCCTTGAAGGGTGCCCGGATCCTGGAGGCCAAGATCAAACGCGGCGCACTGAAGGTGCGCTACGAGGCCACCCACGCCTAAGCCCGGGCCACAGGCAACCGCAGACCACGATGCACGCGGCGGCATCGGCGATGGCTAAGCTTGATGCCGTGCCATCCCTCATGACTCCAGCAACCAAGATCGGTTCATCCATTGCGGTTGCCACGGGCCTTTATGCGATTTCCTACGGCGCGCTGGGCGTTGCCGCAGGGTTGAACCTCTGGCAGGTAATGGCGCTGAGCCTGTTGATGTTCACCGGGGGCTCGCAATTCGCCTTCATCGGGGTGATCGCCGGCGGGGGTTCCCCGGGGGCGGCCTTTGGCGCGGCCACGCTCCTGGGCGTAAGGAATGCCGTCTACGGCATGCAGATCAAGGCCATGCTCAGACCGAACGGACTGAAAAAGCTGCTGGCCGCGCAGGTGACCATCGACGAATCCACGGCCACCGCCGCCGGGCAGAGCGACCCGGCCGAACAGAAACGCGGTTTCTGGGTCGCGGGAATCGGCGTATACGTCTTGTGGAATATCTTTACCGTCGCCGGGGCCCTGCTTGGCGACGCGCTGGGAGACCCCAAGGCCTGGGGCCTTGACGGTGCCGCGGTGGCGGCGTTCCTGGGGCTGCTGTGGCCCCGCCTGAAATCGGCCGAACCGGTTGCCATCGCCACGGTGTGCGCATTGGCCACCGTCCTGGCGATCCCGCTGGTCCCGCCGGGTGTGCCGATCCTGGTGGCGGCCCTCGTTGCGGGCGTGTGGGGCTACTTCGGGCGGGGACCGGCAACGGAGGGGCTCGAACCGGATGTCGAGCCGCGCGCAACACGTGGGGAGTCCGAATGAGCGAATTGTGGTGGTGGATCCTTGCCGGCTGCGCGGCAGCCTACGGCATCAAGCTCCTGGGCTACCTGGTCCCGGAAAAGATCCTTGAAAACGAGAAGATGACCCGTGCCGCGGGGACCTTGACCATCGGCCTGCTGGCATCACTGACCATCGTCAACACCGTGGCCAGCGGAACCGCGGTGGCATTCGATGCGCGGGTGGCGGCCCTGCTTGCCGCCGGCGTCGCGCTGCTGCTGCGCGCCCCGTTCCTCGTGGTGGTCATCGTCGGCGCAGGGGCCGCGGCCCTGGCTCGCTACCTGGGTTGGGGCTAGGACCCTTGCCCCGGGGCGCTGGCAAAAACCAGCGTCGAATAGGTGTTGCCCGGCTCCAGGGCGATTGACACGAAGCCCGGACGGGCCGTGCCCGTGACGAAGACGTCCACCGTGGCAACCTTCCGGTCGCATGGAACCGCCAACAGGTTGCCGTGTTCCAGCTCCAGATGCAGCGTCCCGGACCCGGCGCACACGGCCATCAACGTCAGCCGGGTTCCCTCGTAGCGCCCCAGCTTGGCGGTTGCCTTGACCGTCGCCCGGTCGGCCGACCCCATGCCCATCAGAACCTGGGCCTCGCCGGGAACAAGATCCATGAGGTCCTCCAAGGCGTCGCTCGGGGATGCCCGCGACGGGACAAGGGGCCCGGCGGAGCAGCCGCCCAGCACACCAAGCAGCACCGCGGCCGCTCCGATCCTCAGAAATGCCCCCATGTCTACCGTCTCCCAAGTATTTTCCGGTTGGGCTTGAGCCTTGCAGAGCCCCCGGCGCTTGGCAAGGAAAACAACAACGGATCTCCTTGCATGTCGTGTTTCCGGCGCCGGCAAGTGACATGTCGGTGCCGCGGTGGCACAGTGGAAGCATGATTGTTGCCTTCTCTGTCGCCCCCAGCACCGACAACACCGACGGGTCCGTCCACGAAGCCGTGGCCGCCGCCGTCAAGGTCGTCCGGGACTCCGGCCTGCCCAACTCCACCTCCTCGATGTTCACGGAACTCGAAGGCGAATGGGACGAGGTCATGGACGTCGTCAAGCGGGCCACCGAAGCCGTTGCCGCCTACGGTTCCCGGGTATCCCTCGTGCTCAAGGCCGACATCCGTCCCGGCTACACCGGCGAGCTGACCGGAAAGATCGAGCGACTGGAAAAGGCCATCAACTCACAGGAGTAGCAAACATGGATACCCCAGCTGCCGTGCCCGGCCCGGCCGACGTCGACAAGTACATGGTGGAAAAACTGCTCGCCCCGGAACCGGAAATGGCGAAGGCGCGGGAACGCGCCCACGCCGCCGGGTTGCCGCACATCGAGGTCAGCGAGGTGCAGGGCAAGTTCCTGATGCTGCTGGCCCAGATCGCCGGTGCCAGGCGGGCGCTGGAAATCGGCACCCTGGGCGGGTATTCCACGACCTGGCTGGCCCGCGGGGTCGGCCCCGGCGGCCATGTGACCACCTGCGAGTACGAGCCGTTGCACGCCCGGGTGGCCGCGGACAACCTTGCCGCGTGCGGGGTCGAGGACCGGGTCGACATCCGCATCGGCGCGGCCCTGGACACCCTCGATGCCCTGCTGGCCGAGGGCGGCGAACCCTTTGACTTGATATTCATCGATGCGGACAAGGAAAACAACGGGCACTACATCGAGTTGGCCATCGCGCTGGGCCGCACCGGAAGCGTCATCGTGGTGGACAATGTGGTGCGCGAGGGCGCGGTGCTGCGGCCCGGGGATCCGCTCTCCGAGGCCGGGCGGATGGTCAACGGCGTGCGGCAGGGGATCGATGTGCTCGGCTCCAACCCGCGGCTCGACGCCACGGCACTGCAGACCGTCGGGGCCAAGGGCTGGGACGGCTTTGCCCTGGCCGTCGTCCGCTAGGAAGCCCGGCAGGCAACGGCCCCGGGGCGGGGCTGATTCGGGGTGCCCGCTCCTTTCGTCGCGGCGGCCGCCAAGCGCATAAGCTTGCCCCTGTGACTACCGATCCCTGCACCATCCGACTTGCCGTGCCCGAAGACATTCCCGCAGCCCTCGAAATGAAGCTCGCATCCTGGGAAGAGGCCTATGGCAGCCAGCGCCCCGCCTCCTTCTTCGCCAACGCCCGCGCGTCGCTGGAGCAACAGGCCGACTGGTGGACCCGCGGCCTGGCCCAGGGCGCCGAGCTGTGGATCGCCACCAGCGCATCGGGTGACGTCGTTGGCGTGGCCGGTGGCGGGCCCGCGGCGGACGACGACGCGGACACGCAGGTCGCCATCGAACTGCAGGTCCTCTACGTCCTGGCCTCGCACCACGGCACCGGACTGGGCGAGCGCCTGATGGCCGCCGCGCTGGGGAACCGCGACGCGGTGCTCTGGGTGCTTGAGCACAACCCGCGTGCCCGCCGGTTCTACGAGAAGCACGGCTTCGTCGCCGACGGCCGCGTCGAGGCATTGGTCGACGACTGGGCCGGGCTGAACGAGCTGCGCATGGTCCGCCACGGTGCCGACCGTGGCTAAGGGCAGGAACAAGGGATCCCGGAACAACGCCCCGGTGGCGCCCACCTCCCTGGCCGCACCGACCGACGGCCCGCTCGAGGGCATCTACCCCATCGACACCGGCACCGCGGAACTGGAACGGGACCCGTACTCGCCCACCGGCTGGCTGCTGCGCATCAACGACGTCCCCTCCTCGCACGTGGATTTGGCCGACCCCGGGCACCTGGACTTCGAATACATGCGGTGGATCGCGGCCCTGATCCGTTCGCGCTTTGTCCCCTCGCAGATCGAGGCGGCGGGGCACAAGCTGAGGGTCCTGCACCTGGGCGGCGGCGCCTGCTCGATGGCGCGCTGGGCCTCGGACACCTACCCCAACGCCCGCCAGGTCGTCGTCGAACTGGACGGCAAGCTCGCCGCACTGGTGCGTGCCTGGTTCGACCTGCCGCGCGCACCGCTGCTGCGGATCCGCGTGGGGGAGGCCGGGGCCGTGCTGGCCACGCTCACCGACGCCACCCGCGACCTGCTGATCCGCGACGTCTTCGCCGGGGACCAGACGCCCAAGGACCTGACCACCCTGGCGTTCACCGCGCACGCGGCCCGCGTGCTGGACGCCGACGGGCTGTACATCGTCAACTGCGGGGACACCCCGGCCTTGGAAAACGCCAGGCGGGAGGCCGCCACCATCGGTGCTGTCTTCAAGCACGTGGCCATCGTCGCGGACCCGACCATGCTCAAGGGCCGGCGCCACGGAAACGTCATCATCGCCGGATCGCATGCGCCGATCCCCGCCGGGGCCGGGTTCATCCGCGAACTGCTCGGCGGCGGGGTCCCGGCCCAGCACTGGGACGATGCCACGGTGCGCAACTTCGCGCGCCACTCCACCGCGCTCTAGACCGGCCCGGCCCCTGGCCTCGCCGGAGGGTGGCCGCCCGCCGCCCGCTATAGGCTTGGGTTCCGCGACCGAACCGCGGCGGAACCGGTTTCGCCGCACGACCCACCCATCTTGAGCAGGAGCCACGCACCGCGATGAATACCCCGGCAACAATTTCCTTCACGCGTGAGGGAGAGGAACGCAGCGCCCGCTGGTCCTCGGCCAACGACGCGGCCGCGCCCCGCAGCATCCAGGTCGTCGACGACGCACTCGGCGCCGACGAGGCCTACCGGCTGGCCGCGGCGGGCACCGGCCTGCTCTTCACCGGGGACTACCACAACGCCCGCCAGCTGCTCGGGGCGATCGCCCGGCGCATCCCCGACGGAACGCGGGCCAAGCCCAAGCGCAACGCCGCGGAACCCACCACCGCCGAGCGCTTCTACAAGTACCGCCAGGCGCGCACCCAGCGCGCGCGGGTGCTGGCAATGCTGCTGGTCCCGGTGGATCCGGGACCCGTGGTCCCGCTGCGCCGCGCCCCCGACGTCTCCGAGGCCTGGCTCAACGCCTTCGGCCCGGTCGACGAACCCACCGTGGTGTCCCTGCAGGAACTGCTCGGGGCCATCGGCGCCCAGCAGTGGCGGGCCACCGGGCTGCACGTTCCGGCCCTGGGCGCGAGGATCCACCCGCACTACGGCACCTTCGCCCCGGTGCGCGGGGAATACCTGGACCTGGTGGCACGCGCGGAACTTCCGGGCACCGCGCTGGCCTTCGACATCGGCACCGGCACCGGGGTGCTGGCAGCGATCCTGGCCCAACGCGGCGTCGGGCAGGTCACCGGCACCGACTCGCAGGCCCGGGCCGTGGCCTGCGCCAACGCGAACCTCGAGGCTCTGGGCCTGTCCGGCAGCGCCACCGCCATCGTGCAGGACATGTACCCGCAGGGCAAAGCGGACGTGGTGGTGTGCAACCCGCCGTGGCTGCCCGGGACCCCGCAGACGCTGCTGGACTACGCGGTCTACGACCCGAAATCGGCCATGCTGCGTGCGTTCCTCAGGGGCCTGCCGGCGCACCTTTCCGAGGGCGGGCAGGGCTGGCTGGTCATTTCCGATCTGGCCGAGCGCCTGGGGTTGCGCACCCGCGAACAATTGCTGGGGTGGATCGAGGAGGCCGGGCTGGTGGTGCGCGGGCGCGATGACACCGTACCGTCGCACGGCCGCGCCGCCGACGCGTCCGACCCGTTCCACGCCGAACGCTCGGCCGAGGTCACCTCGCTGTGGAAGCTCGAGGCCAGGTAGCCGCACGAACGCGCCGGGGAGACAAAAGAAGCGGGCCGCGGGGAGGATTTCCTCCCCGCGGCCCGCTTCCGTGCAGGCGGTGTCCAATGCCGCGGGCTAGGCGCCCATTGCCTGCTCGATGACGCCGATGCCGAAGAACAGCACGAAGGCGGCGGCAACTGCCCACATCAGCGGGTGCACCTCGCGGGCGCGACCCTGGATGGCCCGGATGAACACGAAGGACACGAAGCCGGCCCCGATGCCGTTGGCGATCGAGTAGGTGAAGGGCATCAGCACGAAGGTCAGGAACGCGGGGATGGCCACACCCATGTCGTTCCAGTCGATCTTCGAGACGTGCGAGATCATCATGAAGCCAACGACCACCAGGGCCGGGGCTACGGCCTCGAACGGGACCAGGTGGATCAGCGGGGTCAGGAACATCGCGGCCAGGAACAGCACTCCGGTGACGATGGAAGCCAGGCCGGTGCGGGCGCCCTCGCCGATGCCGGCACCGGACTCCACGTAGATCTGGCTGGAGGAAGCCGAAGCGCCGCCGCCCACCACGGCACCCATGGCGTCGACCAGCAGCACCTTGTCCACGTCAGGGATGTTCCCGTCCTTGTCCACGGAGCCGGCCTCATTGGCCAGGCCCACCATGGTGCCCATGGCGTCGAAGAAGATGGACAGCAGGATCACGAAGGCCAGCAGCAGGGCTGCGGTCACGCCGAGGTTCTGGAAGGCGCCGAAGATGTTGGCCTGCCCGATCAGCGAGAGGTCCGGCAGCGCCCAGTTCGGCATCGAGGGGGCCACCAGCGACCAGCCCTGCGGGTTGGCGGTGGTGCCGTCGAAGGACGGGCCGATCTTGAACACGGCCTCGAGGACGTTTGCCAGGACGGCGGAGACGATGATGCCGATGAGGATGGCGCCCTTGGTCTTGCGCACGACCAGGGCGATGGTCAGCAGCAGGCCGACGATGAACACCAGGATGGGCCAGCCGACCAGCGTGCCCTCGAAGCCCAGGCCGACCGGGACGGTGGTTCCGGCGGCATCCGGGATGCGGCGCACGAAGCCGGCGTTGACCAGCCCGATCAGCGCAATGAACATGCCGATGCCGACCACGATGGCGGACTTGAGGCTCGCGGGCACGGCGTTGAACACCGCGGTGCGGAAGCCGGTGAGCACCAGCACCAGCATGGTCAGGCCCGAAACGATGACAAGGCCCATGACGTCGGGCCAGGTGAGCCCGGGGTTGGTTGCCACGGTCACGGCGATGAAGGCATTGACGCCCAGCCCGGTGGCCATGGCGAAGGGGTGCCGGGCCCAGGCACCCATCAGGATAGTCATGATGCCGGCAACCAGTGCGGTGGCGGCGGCGACCCGGGCCGAACCCAGGGAGTCGCCGTTGGAATCCGCACCGGCAAGGATCAGCGGGTTCAGCACCACGATGTAGCTCATGGCAAAGAAGGTGGCAAAGCCGCCACGGATTTCTCTGGAGTAGTTGGATCCGCGTTCGGAGACCTTGAAGTAACGGTCCAGACGCGAAACTTTCGTCTTTTCGAGGAGGGAGTTTTCCTGTGAGGGCATGGGGGAAGTATAGTTCGGTTTTACGCCGCTAGGCGAAAAAACAAGGGAGAAATGCGCCACGCTCGGCAACAGATAGACCCACGTCACACTGTGGTGAACAATGGAAGCACGGGACCTCGTACGGGGAAGCCCGCGAGGACCCAGACCGTGACGCGTAGGAGTGAAGACGATGAGCGAAAACAACAGGCCCGAGGGTGACGCCGAGGTCATCGAGGGAATCGTTGTCGGTGTCGACGGTTCGGACCAGGGCCTTTGCGCCCTGAAGTGGGCCGCACAGGAAGCCAAGCGGCGCGGAAGCATCCTGAACATCGTGACGGCCTACACGATCCCTGTCTTCGCCGCCTCGTCCATGGATGCAGGCTATGCCACGCTGGACGACCAACTGATCCGCAACGGCGCCGAGGAAGTCGTCCGCCAGGCGCGTGCCACGATCACCGACACGGACATCACGGTGCGTACCTACATCGAGTCCGGCGACCCGGCCGGGGTGCTGCTGGACCTGAGCCGGCAGGCCGAGCTGATCGTGGTCGGCACCCGGGGCCGCGGCGGATTCGTCGGAAGGCTGCTCGGATCGGTTTCCAGTGCACTTCCGGCCCACGCCAAGTGCCCGACCGTCGTGGTGCCGCTGTGCGTTGCCAAACGAGAGGAAGGCGACGTCCAGGTCCAGGACCGCATCGTCGTCGGCGTGGACGGATCGGACCGGGCGCGCCTGGCCGTGCTCGTTGCCGCCGAGCTGGCCGCCACCCGCGGACTGACGCTGCGCGTGGTCTGTGCACTGGCCCCGATCAGCGGCGCCCTGGCCTGGATGCCGGCAACCGTCGACCAGGAAGCCGTCACCGCCGACGTGCGCCACCAGATGGGCATCGGCAAGGCCTGGCTGCAGAGCCTGTTCCCGGGCCTGGAAATCGAGACCGACGTGATCGACGGCGCCCCGGTGGAAATCCTGATCCGTGAATCCCAGACCGCCAGGCTGCTGGTGACCGGCTCACGCGGCCGTGGAGGCTTTGCGGGGATGCTCCTGGGCTCGACCAGCCAGGGTGTGCTGCACCACTCCAAGGGCCCCGTGATGGTGGTTCCCGACGGGGACGACCCGCGGCTGGCTTCTCGCCAGGAGTTCGAGGACAGGGCCAACGGCCTGTAGGCCGATTCCCGTCAGATGAGTGAGGGCGCTGCAACCAAGGGTTGCAGCGCCCTCACTCATGGTGGGCCGGCTTGCTTCGTGCCTAGTAGCGTCCCGCGTAGGGATGCAGGTTGTTGACCCAGCTCAGCGGGGTCACGGAGATGCCGCTGTTGGGGTTGCGTGCATGCAGGACCTGTCCGTCGCCCAGGTAGATGGCGACGTGGTAGAACGAATTGCCGCCGTTGGACGAAGAGAACACCAGGTCACCCCGGCGCAGCTGGCTGATGGGCACCTTGGTCGGGGCCGCGGCGTACTGCTGCGAGGAGCTCCGGGGCAGGCTGATTCCCGACTTGGAATAGGCCGCCTGCGTGAATGACGAACAGTCGTAGAAGTCCGGGCCGTTGGCGCCGTACCTGTACTGCTTGGATTCGTCATTGGCGATCATGCGGCCCCAGGCGAAGGCGGCGTTGTAGTTGCGTGACGACTGCGGTGCCGAAGCCTCGGGCTCGGGCTTGGGCTTGATCGATTCCTTCGGGGCCTGCGGAGCGATTGTTGGTGGCTTCGGCTTCGGCTTGGCCGTTTCCTTGGGCGCTTCGGGCTTGGCCGTCTCCTTGGGCTTGGGAGCCGGCTTGGGTGCCTGCGTCGCCTCGGGTTTGGGCTTGGCCGTTTCCTTGGGCTTGGGGGTTGGTTTGGGTGCCTGCGTCGTCTCGGGCTTCGGGGCAGGGGTCGACTCGGGGGCCTTGGGCGGAACCGCGACGGTCAGCTGGGGGGCCTTGGGCACCGAGGCCTTGGGGACCAGGGTTTGCCCCTGCGGGCGCTCGGTGGGAACCTTCGGCGGGGCGGCAAGAGGCTTGACCTCAGGCGCCTTGCTTTGCCGGATCTCCATCGGCTTGGCCTGCGGCGCGTTGTCCATCAGCTCCTGGAGCTTCTTGGCTTCGGCCGCCGCTTCCTTGGCGGCAATGCGCTCGGCTTCCTTGGCCGCGTCGACCTCGTGCAGGAAGGCCAGCTGCCCAATGAGCTGCTCACGGAGCTGTTCCTGCGGCGCGATGGAATCCTGGTAGCTGGAAAGAGTGGTGGTGGCCTCGGCAGCCGCGGTGCGCTGGGCGGCGGTGGCCTCGTCGGCGGCTTCCGCGGCCGCCGCTGCATAGTCCTGCCACGCCGTCCACAGTGCTGCTGCGTCCTCGGCATTGCTCACTGCCATGGTGCGGTTGGCGCTCAGGGCGTCCAAGGTGGAGGCCTTGTACAGGACGTCGTTGTCCTTGCTGTCCTCCAGCAGGGTCACCACGCCGGGGTTGACGCCGCCGTTGCGGTACAGGTCCGAGGCCAGTGCCCCGACATCCTTTTTGCTCGAAAGCAGGAACTCGGTGGCCTTCTCTGCCTCGGTCTTGGCTTCGTCGGCCGCTTGGGTGCGTTCGGCCACGAGCTGGTCCGCATCCAGCAGGATGTCCTGGGCGTCCAAGGCGGCGGCCTCGGCGGTGATGATGCGCTGGCGGCCTGATTCGATTTCGGATTCAAGCTGATCGACCATGGCGCTGAGGGCCTCGGGATCC
The DNA here is from genome assembly GCA_024207135.1 of Arthrobacter sp. C2. GTDB lineage: Bacteria > Actinomycetota > Actinomycetes > Actinomycetales > Micrococcaceae > Paeniglutamicibacter. The sequence continues at coordinate 3,247,662 of CP042428.1, forward strand.
GACTTGGCTGCTTCCAGCTGGGCTTGGGTAGGCAGCGCGGTGCCCACGGTGTGGGGCTGTGCTGCGATACCGATGGTGCTTGCTGCGTTCAGCGTTGCCGCTGCGGCGGGGAGTCCGCCAGTAAAGCACGTGGCTGCCAATGCAATTGAGCAGGCGGCGACGCCCAGTGTTTCCCTGATTGCCATGCCGTGTTGATCCTTACCGCGCGATCGGTTTGCAAGTCTCGCAACCAATGCGAGAAATACGGCCTGAACGGTGCGGCCTGATCGCTGCTTCCTATAGCACCCTATGGGATACCTATTCACACTGGCAACAGCAGCCACATCAATAACTTCAATTACAACGGTGTAATTATTCCTTAATTCGACCTTAATATGCAGGCCATTCCGAGACAACGCCCCGCACCGAAGCCATGTTGTCCAAGGTCAGTGCGGGGTGTCGCCGGACGCCGCCAAGCGGTTCCGATCAGTAGCGGCCTGCGTACTTGTAGATATTGCGCATGCCCGCATAATTCAACCTGGTTACGGAAATACCGGCCTTTGGGTTGCGGGCATGGGCGATCTTGCCGTTTCCGACGTACATGGCCACATGGTAGAAGGACCGGCCGCGGTTGGACGACCAGAACACCAGGTCACCCTTCTTCAGCTTCGACAGCTTCACCTTCTTGGGCGCCGCCTGGTACTGGGCGCTGGAGGTGCGCTTGAGCTTCTTCCCGGCCTGCGCAAATGCCTTGCCCACGTAGCCGGAGCAATCGAAGTACCGCGGGCCGGTGGCGCCATAGCGGTACTTGTACTTGTTGTTCTTGGCGATTTTCTTGGCCCACTCGACGGACTTCTTGATTCGGGCCGTCCGCGTCATTTTTTTGGTGGGAACCTGGATAGCGGCGGTGGCCACGGAGGCGGTGCCGAGCGCGCCGACGGCCACCTGGGTGCTTTCGAGCGTCTCTGGATCCAGCGCCGGATCATTCACCGGTTCGGCGACGTCGGATTCGGAGTCCTCCAGCGCGGCGATGAGTTCGGCCTCCTCGCGGGATTCGGACACCCTGGCAAGCCGCGCACTTTCTCGGGCAACCGAGGTCTTGCGCAGCGCCGCGGACGCCTCCACCAGATCCTCGTGCTTGGCATTGAGCCGCAGCTCGGCCTGGTCGAAGAGCCGCTGGGCGGTGTGGGCGAGCCTCGCGGACTCCAGCTGCTGGACCAGGGCCTGGCTCCGGCCCAGGGTTGCCAGGGAGGTTCCGGCCAGGGAAGCTGCGGTGGTCCGGTCTTGCGTGGCGGCCTCTTCCGCGGCCACGGCGTTCTCCGTGGCCTCAAGTGTTGCCGCCTCGGCGTCTTGGAGGGCCGCGCGGACGGTGGCCAGCTGCTTCTCAAGGGCCTCTGTGGTCTTCGCGGGGGAGAGCTGGGCGGCTGCCATGGACTTGGTGATGGCGGCCAGCAGGCCCGGATTGAGCTGTTCGGGGGCCGCAGCGTGGAGCTGTGTGGTCCGGCCGGCAGCTGGTGCCGGTGCACTGCTGGCGGTCAGCGCGCCGGAGGCAATGAGTGCTGCGCTGGTCACGACGACCACGCTTTTGAGGATGGACATGAAGGGGGTTCCTAACCGCCTTGCAGTCCAACCAGGTGCTTGATTCGTGGCCGGGCAACCCGAAGCAGGATGGGCCTGCCGGGGTCAATTAGCGAAAATGGTCACGGGCTGTACTGCATCCCCAAGATGAAGGTGGGAGTGTGTGGGGGTGGCTTATGCAACGAATGCATAACGATAATGCGGGAGCTTTTGGGGTTTGTCGAGCCCCGCCTAGCGAGAAGCGGTGATTATGGGCGATTTCCGAGACCGTTTCGTTACATTGCGGATTGCCGAAACGCCGGGCTGGCCGGGGGCGATGCGTCAACGGGCCGAGGTCGGGGAAAGCCGCAGGAAATTTTTCGAGCGAAACCGCCCGTCAGCCCCAACCGAGCTCGTGCAGCCGATCATCGTCGATGCCGAAGTGGTGGGCGATTTCGTGAACGATCGTGATGCCAACCTCTTCGACCACCTGCTTTTCCGAGGAGCATATTTCCAGGATTGCATCCTTGAAGATCGTGATGCGGTCCGGCATCGCCCCGGCGCCCCATCCCGAGTCACGCTCGGTCAGGGCCGTCCCCTCATAGAGGCCAAGTAGTTTGGTTCCAGGGTCTTCGCCCGGCAACGGCTTGTATGCGTCCTCGATGAAGATGGCGACGTTTTCCATCATCGAAAGCAGGGCCTTCGGGATCTCGTCCAGGGCGCGCTCGGCCACAAGCTCAAATTCATCGTCGGTCATTTCGTACCCCATGCTTTGCACTCTACCGAGCGCAACTCCCGGCGGGGCAAGCGGTTTGGTGAGGTGGGACGTCGAAATCAGGGTGATGCGGGTCGCATCTTGCGCTCTCGATCGGTTCGTTTTGCGCGGCGGGAAATTTACCTCTATAGTTGTTTGAGTCCACTGCTGCGGAGAAATTCACGGTAGAGGTTCCTGGCCCCCATCGTCTAGCGGCCTAGGACACTGCCCTTTCACGGCAGCGGCACGGGTTCGAATCCCGTTGGGGGTACGCATGAAATGCGGATTTTGCACGAGCGAAAAGCTCTGGTAGAGTTCTTGTCTTGTGAGCGAGGGAGACTTCGCGAGTAAGGCCCTGTAGCGCAGTTGGTTAGCGCGCCGCCCTGTCACGGCGGAGGTCGCGGGTTCAAGTCCCGTCAGGGTCGCTTTGGTTTTCTGGTTCGCCGGAGGATCTCGGTGATCATCTTGCCTGATGATGCCAGGCTCTGTAGCTCAGTTGGTAGAGCGTTCGACTGAAAATCGAAAGGTCACCGGATCGACGCCGGTCGGAGCCACCATCTAAAACCCTCTTGGAAACAAGGGGGTTTTTGCTTTAACAAGAATCGCGGCCAGCGACGCCCGCTGCTGACAGCTTGTAGGCCTAGAGGCACAAATGTATGTCTGCCCCGTATCCGGCCCCGAGAGCGGCGGAGTCCCTGCCCACCTGACAATTCTTGCGATATGCGTCACGTTCAGTTGTAGGCTGGGGACGTACGCCGAGTGCCGTGTGGCGAGCGCAGAGAGGACCGGAACCGTGGATCATGAACTGACGGTGCACAACCTGCCCGAAACGGAAGCCAGCGGAACCACAAGAATCACCGACCTTGCCGTGGCAAAGGTTGCAGCCGCCGCGGCCCGCGCAATTCCGGGAGTGCATTCCCTGGGATTGGGCACCTCGCGGGCGTTGGGTGCCCTGCGCGGTGCGGTGGGATCGCCCCAGGAGCCGGCCCACGGGGTCAGCGTCCAAGTGGGGACCCGGCAAGTTGCCATCGACCTGGTGCTCACGGCGAACTACGGGGTCCGCCTGCACGACCTGGCCGGCGCGGTGCGTGAAGCGGTATTCAATGCCGTCCAGGACCTAACCGACTTCGAGGTCATTGAGGTCAATATCGAAATCGGCGATGTCCACATTCCCGTCTCCGTTGCGGGATCCGAGAAACGTCGCGATGCGACTGTGGAGGAACAGGCATGAAACCCACACTGATTGGTGCGCTCCTGGGAGCCATCTTGGCCTGGGCGGCGCTGGCCCACGGTCTGGGCGGGTTCCTGCTCATGGCTCTGTTCATGGCGATCGGCGCCTTGGCTGCCCGGGTTGCCGGCGGACGGGTCGACATGCGTGCGATCCGGGACGCGCTGACCGGTCGACGATCCTCGTCATGAGCCAGCAGCCCCCTGCCACGCTGCGCGATCCGGGGGTTCCCCCGCGCGCGGGCTACACCAGGGTCAGCGCCCAGGCGCTGGCCGGCACGGCGCGTGCGGTGGCGGCCGATGCCTTTGGTGTCGATCCGTCCCTGGTGAGGGCGTTCCTGCGTGACGACGCCGGATACCTGGCCTTGTTCATCCAGCTGCCCGTGCCGCTCACGGATGCCGGCGGCATGGCCCGCGGCACGGTGCTTGGCCGGGTGCGCGAGAAGCGCGCGGGCATCGGCGAGCAATTCACCGCACTTACCGGTTCCCTGGTCAGCCGAGTGGATGTGCGCGTCACCGGCATCGTGGACCAGACCCAGGGGAGACACTGATGCCGGAGCAGCCAGGGGGAATCCGTGAGCGCGAGTTGACCAGCGGGCGCTCTCCCGCAGCGATCGCCGCGGCCGCGTTGGTCATCCTGGTGTGCCTTTATGCCCTCTTTGAAGCGGCACTCAAGGCCCTGGGGCAGGAGCCTCTGGTGGCCACCCCGGAAACCTGGTGGCTCTGGCTTTCCACCCTTCCTGGGAGCCTGCCGCCTGCCGGGCTGGCGGCCATCGGACTGGCCTCGGCCCTGTTTGGCCTGCTGCTTCTGGTGCACGGGCTGCGCCGCGGAAGGCGCGCACGGCACGCCCTGGCCTGTGAGGATGCAATCCTCATTGTCGACGACCAGGTGTTGGCCGCCTCGCTGGCCCGCCGGGCACGGGCGGAAGCCGGCGTCGGCCCGGGGCAGGTGCTGGTCACGGTGAACGGCGAACGCGTCGAGGTGCAGCTCAGCCCGACATCGGGCACCCCGGTCAACCCGGCTGCGGTCGTTGCCGGCCTGGAGGACGAGCTGCGGCTGAACCTGGTGGAACCGGCTCCGAGGGTCTACCTGCGGGTTGCCGAACGCGGGGTGGTCGGGCAATGAACCGGACCCCGAGACTTCTCAACAGGATGGTCCTGTCCTTGTTGGGCCTGCTGCTGCTGGCCGGCGGCCTGAACGCGCTGCTGGTCGCGATCTCCGAGGGCTACGCCCGCGGATGGCGGAACGTGGCCTCGGGTCTCGGCGCGTGGTTCGACGCGATGCTGGCCGAGACCACCTTGCCGGGCCAAAAGGACTCCTGGCTGTGGATCGTGGTGGCCGCCTTGCTGATTTGTGCCATCCTGGTGATGCTGTGGTGGATTGCCGTCCAGGGCAGGGGCCGGGGCGGCGACTACCTGTCCACGTACATTCCCGATGAGTCCATGCCCGGCCGGGTGGAAATCTCCCAGAGCACCGTGGAACAGGCGCTGCGCCACTTCCTGGGCCGGCGCGGCGACGTGGTCTCGATCAACGTCAGTGTGTGGGAGTTGGGTCCCGAGGCCGGGCTGCGCATCAAGGTCCAGCCCCGCAAGGGAACCGCCCCGGGGGCGCTGGGCAGGGATGTCGCCACCGCGGCGCGGCTCGCCCAGGCCGCCCTGGGCGTTGGCGGGCCCGTGCTCATCTACCTGGTGGTGGGCACGCGCTCCCGCTTTGCGCGGTCCGAACGCGTCTTGTGACCGGTGGTGTCAGCGCTGGTTGGCGATGACCGCCATGACCAGCACGGCGGTGAACCCCATGAAGGGCAGGCACAGCAGCGCATGCAGCCACTTGTGCTCCACCAGCACCGCCACGTATTCGCGCAGGAAGGCGCTGGGCAGGTAGTACCTGGCGGTGGGGGCACCCACCACCTCGGCGTCGATCCGCAGCCTGCGGGCCAGCAGGGCCGCGCGCAGCACGTGGTAGTTGTTGGTCACCGCCAGCAGCGGGCCGCTGCGGCCTGACTCCGCAAACAGCTCCGAGGAGAGCAGCAGGTTTTCCTCGGTGTTCACTGACTTGCCCTCCACCATGACATCCCCCGGAGCCGCCCCGGCGGCCACCAGGTACTCGCCCATGGCAACTCCCTCGGGGCGCGGCTCGTCGTGTCCCTGCCCGCCGGAGGGAATCAGCAGCGGCCTCGGCGAGGTGTCGCGGTAGATCTGCAGGGCCCTGTCCAGGCGGCTGCGCAGCAGCGGGGGAACTTCGCCGTCGATCAGCCGGGAGCCCAGCACCACGATTCCCTGCGGCGTTTCGCGGAACGGCATGCGCCCGTAGGCGATGGCGTACGCCAGGAACACGACGAACACCACGCCGAAGTAGCTGCACAGGAAAAAGAGCAGCGCCGCCAGCCCGATTGCCAGGGGGCTGAGCGTGAGCACCAGGGCCACCGCCAGGATCGGCAGGGCAATCAGCAGCAGGCCCAGCAGCAGGGAGACCATGTTGCCCAATCGCCTGCCCTCGGAGCGGAACATCACCACGCCGTTGTGGATCAGGGCGGCGGCCAGCGCCAGCACTGCCAACGGGGCCACGGCCAGCAAGGCCAGGAAAACATAGGACGCACCGGGAACCCAGCGTGAAACCAGGTTGCCCGCCTCGAGCAGCAGCAGATAGCAGGCGGCCACCAGGACCACGCCGTTGCGCAGCATCCGGCGATCCCGGCGGCGCAGGTAGAAGTACAGGGCAAAGAGCAGAAGGGCCGGGATCAACGTCACCACTTGAGACTATCAACCGGATAGCAGCACCGGGCCATCGCGCTCCGGCGCCGGCACCCACTCGAGGGCCGGGGGACGCTTAGCGGTGACCAGGGGTCCTTCGGCGAACGCCATGGCGCACGCATGGCAGGGGCGAGCCGTTGAGGGCCCGGCTAGTTGGCCCGGGCGAGCTGGCGGACCGCCAGCCAGCGGTTGGAGAGCCTGCGGTAGGAGGCCGCGGCCCCGGTCATGTCGGATTCGGCCAGCGACTCGATGCCCAGGCGCAGGTCGTGCGGGGAATCATCCGGCCACACCAAGGTGGCAATGCGCCCGTAGTCGAGTTCAACCACCGATTCCTTGTCGAAGAGCTGCAGCCATTCGCTCAGGGCCGCGAGCTCGTCGAGCAAGTCCATCTCCGGCGCGTGGATCGCCAGGGTGGCCGCGGCATAGCGGACGCGGTCCAGGGCCTGGTGCAGCGGGGTGTAGATCCGGCTGGAGAGCAATTCCTCCCCGTCCTCGATGACATCCACCTCGTCGTCCTCGTGCACCAGGATCAACCAGCCGAAGGGGATGCCCCAGGTCGCGGTGCGGGTGTGCAGGTGGGCCAGGTCGTCGGTGAAGCGCTGCCGGTCCACGCGCGCGGCGTTGGCCGCCCGGGCGGCGCTGGGCACCAGCAATTCCAGCAGCTGCGGGCGCATGGAACCGTCGAGCTGTTCCGAGGCCAGGATGGTGCGCGTGGCCAGCTGGTCCGGGCAGTACAGGGTGTTGACGGCGCCGTCCCAGGAGGTGGTGACAAGCCTGCGGAAGACCTCGGTGTGGTGGTGCGGGAACGGGTCGGAGGCCGGGCGGGTCAGTCGCGCCAGCGCCGCGGCCGCGCTGGCATCCTCCAGTGCCTCGCGGTTCACCCGGCCGGTGGCCACGGCCACCAGCTGGTCGGCATCCGAAAAGGCACGCAGGGGCTCGAAGACGCGCAGGTAGGAGGTCGGCGGGAGGGCTCGCCGACTGGAACCACTTGCCTGCGCCATGGCCTAGTCCAGCTCCACGATCACCGGGACGTGGTCCGAGGCGCCCTTGCCCTTGCGTTCCTCGCGGTCGATCTGCGCGTCGACGACACGCGCGGCCAGCGCGGGGGAGGCCAGGGTGAAGTCGATCCGCATGCCCTCGTTCTTCGGGAAGCGCAGCTGCGTGTAGTCCCAGTAGGTGTAGGTCTTGGGGGTGTCGGTGCGCGGGCGGACCACGTCGACGAACCCGGTCTCCAGGAAAGCCTCGAAGGCGGCACGCTCCGGGGCCGAGACATGGGTGAGGTTGTTCTCGTGGAAGAAGCCGATGTCCCAGACGTCCTCGTCGCGCGGGGCGATGTTGAAATCGCCCATCAAGGCGACCTGCGCCTCGGGGTCCTGCCCGAGCCAGCCCGCCGCCTGCTTGTTCAGCGTGTCGAGCCAGGAGAGCTTGTAGGGCATGTGCTCGTCGTCCAAGGCGCGGCCGTTGGGCACGTACAGGCTCCAGATGCGCACCCCGCCGCAGGTGGCGCCGATGGCGCGGGCCTCCTGCACGGGGTCCTTGCCCCCCTTGCCGAAGGCCGGCTGCTCCACGAAGGTGCGTTCGACGTCTTCAAGGCCCACGCGGGAGGCGATGGCCACGCCGTTCCACTGGCTGAATCCGAAGTGGGCCACCTCGTAGTCGTTGTTCTCGAACAGTTCCCAGGGGAAGTTCTCGTCCTTGCACTTGGTTTCCTGGATGGCCAGGACGTCGACGTCGCTGCGGCGCAGCCAGTCCTCGACGCGGTCGGCACGGGCACGGAGGGAGTTCACATTCCAAGTAGCAATCTTCACCCTCCCAACCTATCAACTTCGGTGCACTCGGTCAGGTTTGGGAACCAGCAATCGGCGGGGCGCCCCGCCCCTAGCAATTTAGTAGGAAGTCCGAGTATATTTTTGGGTACAGGGCGTGGTGCGCATCACAGGACGTTGCCGCGTTTTTCGCAAGTTCTTGCCGAAGGAGCATCAATCACATGACTCGTGAACTGACCCACTACGTGGGCGGCGCCCACGTCGCCGGAACCTCCGGGCGTTTCTCCGACGTGTACAACCCCTCCACCGGGGCCGTGCAATCGAAGCTTCCGCTGGCCTCGGCCGACGAGGTACGCGCCGCGATCGCCGTGGCCGAGGCGGCCCAGGTCGAATGGGGACAGGTGAACCCGCAACGCCGGGCCCGCATCCTGAACAAGTTTGTCGAGCTCGTCTACGCGAACATGGACGAGCTGGCAGCACTGCTGACCAGCGAGCACGGCAAGACCTTCCCCGACTCCAAGGGTGACATCCAGCGCGGGCTCGAGGTCATCGAGTTCTGCGCCGCGGCCCCGTCCCTGCTCAAGGGCGAATTCTCCGACAGCGCCGGAGCCGGCATCGACGTGCACTCGATGCGCCAGCCCCTGGGCGTGATCGCCGGAATCACCCCGTTCAACTTCCCGGCCATGATCCCGCTGTGGAAGGCCGGACCGGCACTGGCCTCGGGCAACTCCTACATCCTCAAGCCCTCCGAGCGCGACCCCTCCGTGCCGCTGCGCCTGGCCGAGCTCTTCACCGAGGCCGGCCTGCCCGACGGGGTGTTCAACGTCGTCAACGGCGACAAGGAGGCGGTGGACACGCTGCTCGAGGACCCGCGCGTGAAGGCCATCGGGTTCACCGGATCCACCCCGATCGCCCAGAGCATCTATGCCTCCGCCGCCGCGCACGGCAAGCGCGCCCAGTGCTTCGGCGGGGCCAAGAACCACCTGGTGATCATGCCGGACGCGGACCTGGAAATGGTTGCCGACGCCCTCATGGGCGCGGGCTTCGGGTCCGCCGGCGAACGCTGCATGGCCATCTCCGTGGCCATCCCGGTCGGCGAGGCCACGGCCGATGCCCTGGTCTCCAAGCTGAAGGAGCGCATCGGGAAGCTGAAGGTCGGCGACGGCATGGACGAGAGCGCCGACTTCGGCCCGGTCGTGGCCCAAAGCGCCAAGGAACGCATCGAAGACTACATCCAGGTCGGCGTGGACGAAGGCGCCTCGCTGCTGATCGACGGCCGCGGGCTGAACGTGGCCGGGCACGAGGACGGCTTCTGGGTCGGTCCCACGCTCTTTGACAACGTCACCGAGGACATGAGGATCTACCAGGAGGAGATCTTCGGGCCGGTGCTCTGCGTGGTGCGCGCCAAGGACTACGAGGAGGCGCTGCGCCTGCCCAGCGAGCACCGGTACGGCAACGGCGTGTCCATCTTCACCCGGGACGGGGACACCGCGCGGAACTTCTCCTCGCGCGTGCAGGTCGGCATGGTCGGGGTCAACGTGCCGATCCCGGTGCCGATCGCCTACTACACCTTCGGCGGCTGGAAGGCCTCCGGGTTCGGGGACCTGAGCGAGCACGGGTCCGACGGCTTCCGCTTCTGCACCAAGACCAAGACCGTCACCACACGCTGGCCCTCGGGCATCCGCCAGGGTGCCAGCTTCGTGATGCCGGAGGGCAGCTAGTCCCATGGCCGAACCCGAAGTCCTCTTTGAGGTGCGCGGCACCCTGGGCGTGATCACGCTGAACCGGCCGCGGGCGGTCAATGCCCTGACGGCCTTCATGGCCGAGGCCATGCTCGAGACCCTTACCGACTGGGCGCAGGACCCGGCGGTGGACCAGGTGCTGGTGCGCGGGGCCGGGGAGCGCGGGCTGTGCGCCGGAGGCGACATCGTGGCGATCCACCGCGACATCGCCTCCGGCGGCACGCAGACCGCGGGCTTCTGGGCGACCGAATACCGGCTCAACTCCCTGATCAACGCCTATCCCAAGCCCTACATCGCCTACATGGACGGGCTGGTCCTGGGCGGCGGCGTGGGCATCTCCGCCCACGGCAGCCACCGGCTGGTCACCACCCGGACACGCAGCGGCATGCCGGAAACCACCATCGGATTCGTCCCGGATGTCGGGGGCACCTACCTGCTCTCCCGCGCCCCGGGGCAGACCGGCACCCACGCAGCCCTGACCGGGGAGCACCTGGGCGCCGCCGAGGTGCTCTACCTGGGACTGGCCGATCACCTGATCGACTTCAACCGTGCGGAGGAACTCTTCAGTGCCCTGGAGCAAGCCCCTGTCGCTGATCTCCTGCCCGGCTTCATCCTGCCGGCCCCCGCCTCCCAGCTGGAATCCTGGCGCCCCTGGCTCGATGTCGCCTACGGGCACGACGAAGTCGAAGCCATTGTTGCCGCACTGGCGGTCCTGGCAGACGCGGGCAACGAGGAAGCCCGGATGTCGGTGGAGACGCTGGCGAAGAAATCGCCGACGGCGCTGAAGCTGACCCTGGCCTCGCTGCGCCGGGCCGGGGAGTTGGCAACCCTCGAAGAGGCCCTGGAGCAGGAGTACCGGGTGGGGCTGCGCGCCCTGGCCTCCCGCGATTTCCCCGAGGGCATCCGCGCCCAGGTCATCGACAAGGACTACGCCCCGGCGTGGAACCCCGCCACCCTGGCCGAGGTGGACCGGGAGCTGGTGGAAGCCAGCTTTGCCCCCCTGGGGAGCCGCGAACTCAAACTGAACCCACGCGTGCCGAGCGACACGACGATGACCGGAGGAAGAACATGAGCGAGAAAACACCCGCCTCCGCGGGCAAGATAGCATTCCTGGGACTCGGGCACATGGGCGAACCCATGGCGGTGAACCTCATCAAGGCCGGATTCGACGTCGCTGGCTTCGACGTGGTTCCCGCGGCCGTGGACGCCGCCACCGCCGCCGGGGTGCCCTGCGCCGCCAGCGCCGCCGAGGCCGCCACCGGTGCGGCCATCGTGTTGACGATGTTCCCCTCCGGCGACATCCTGCTCGACGCCTACCGCGGCGTCGGGGAACCCGGCCTGCTCGAGGTCGCCGGGCCCGACACCCTGTTCCTGGACTGCTCCACCATCGACGTGGCCCAGGCCCGCGAGGCCGCGGAGCTCGCGCTGTCCGCCGGGCACCGCTCCGCCGACGCCCCGGTCTCCGGCGGAGTGGTCGGAGCCGAGGCCGGGACGCTGACCTTCATGATCGGTGCCGAGGCCCCCGACCTGGAACAGATCACCCCGCTGCTGCAGGTTATGGGCAAGAAACTGGTGCATTGCGGCGGGCACGGGGCCGGCCAGGCCGCGAAGATCTGCAACAACATGCTGCTGGGCATCTCCATGATCGGCGCGGCCGAGGCCTTCGTCCTTGGCGAGAAGCTCGGGCTGACCCACCAGGCGCTCTTCGACGTGATCTCCACGGCCTCGGGCCAATGCTGGTCGGTCACCACCAACTGCCCGGTCCCCGGCCCGGTGCCGGCCTCCCCGGCGAACCGCGACTACGTTCCCGGGTTTGCCGGGGCGTTGATGGCCAAGGACCTGGGCCTGGCGCTGAACGCGCTCGAGCATGCGGGGGTCGCCGCGCAACTGGGCCCGCTCGCCGCGCAGATCTACCGCAGGTTCGCCGACGAGGGCGGGGCCGGACGCGACTTCTCCGGCATCATCACCGACATCAGGGACGGCTCGCAAGGCTAGCCGGGCACGTTCGCCGGCGGGGCCCCACGGCCCGCAGCCGACACGGAAGGGAGCTGCGATGACCATCTTCACCTGTTCGACCTGCGCCATCGAACACCCGGACACCGCCCTGCCGCCGGAGCGCTGTGCGATCTGCGAGGACGAACGCCAGTGGGTCCCAGCCACCGGCCAGGCCTGGACCACCCGCGACGAGCTCGAAGCCGCCGGCCACCGGCTTGTGGTCAAGGAACTGGAACCCGGCCTCCACGCCGTCACCACGACGCCGCGCCTGGGGATCGGGCAGCGCGGGCTGTTGGTGAACACGCCCGGCGGGAACCTGCTCTTCGAACCGCCCGGCTTCATCGACGCGGCCGGAGCGGCGCGCATCGAGGAACTCGGCGGGGTGGCGGCCATCGCCTCGAGCCACCCGCACCTGACCGGTTCCTCGATCCAGTACAGCCACCGCTTCGGCCATGCCCCGGTCTACGTGGCGCGGGCCGACGAACCATGGATCCGGCGGCCCGATCCGGCCATCAAGCTCTGGGAGCGAAGCATCGAGCTGCTGCCCGGGCTGGTGATGCACCAATGCGGAGGCCACTTTGCCGGCAGTTCGGTAGTGCACTGGCCGGCCGGCCAGGCCGGCGCCGGGGTGCTGATCACCGGGGACACCATCGCCGTGGGCGGGGACAGGAAATCGGCAAACGCCATGCGCAGCTACGTCAACAACATCCCGCTGCCGGCGAGCACCATCGAGCGGATCCTGGACACCGTGATGCCGCTGGAATTCGAGCGGCTGTACAGCGCCTTCGGGGTTTTGGAGTCCGACGCCCGTACCACCGTCGAACGCACGCTGCGTCGCTACATCGCGTGGGTGCGCGGGGAAATGCCCGAATAGGACGCCATCAACCAACCCGGGCCGATCAACCATATGGTCGATGTGCACGGGCACGGGAAAACGGAGGATTGGAGATAAGAAGGGGGAGGTTGCCGCCGGCAAGATCCCCGCTCCATCCACTGAAAGCGAACCCCGCCCGTGTTTCTTGCCATCCGCGACATCCGCTTCGCCAAGGGCCGCTTCGCCCTCATGGGGTCGGTGGTTGCCCTCATCACGCTGTTGCTGGTCATGCTCTCCGGGCTCACCGCGGGACTGGGCAACCAATCCACCTCCGCGCTGAAAAACCTCGGCAGCGAATCCCGGCCCGTCGACACCATCGCCTTCGGTGCCGCCAGCGGCAACGACCCCAAGGCCTCCTTCACCGAAAGCCAGGTCACTGCCGACCAGGTGCGCGCCTGGGGCAACCGCCCCGGCGTCGCCTCGGCGCAGGCGCTCGGCATCACCCAGACCCGCCTGACCGGATCCGCGGCCGGCTCCGAGACCAGCACCGGCACCACCAATGTCGCGGTCTTCGGCCTCCCGGACGGCAGCGAGTTGGCGCCGCTGCCCCTCGAGGCCGGGAAGGTCGTCATCGGCGACTCGGTCGCCAAGGACCTCTCCCTGCGCATCGGCGACACCATCTCCATGGCCGGGGTGGACCTGGTGGTCGGCGGGATCGCCGCCGACAACTGGTACTCGCACACCTCGGTCCTCTACACGGACCTGGATTCGTGGGCCAAGCTCGCGCACCTGGGCCAGGGCACGCAGGTCGGAACCGTCATCGCCGTCACCAACCAGGACGGCGCCACCGTGGACACGGATGGCGCAAATGCCGCAGCGGCCACCGTCAGCACCACCCGCACCGGCTCCTACGCGGCGCTGGGCTCCTACAAGAGCGAGAACGGCTCGCTGCTGATGATGCAGGGCTTCCTCTACGGCATCTCGGCCCTGGTGATCCTGGCCTTCCTCACGGTCTGGACCGTGCAGCGCACCCGCGACATCGCGGTGCTCAAGGCCCTGGGTGGGTCGGGCGGCTACGTGCTGAAGGACGCCATCACCCAGGCCATCATCGTGCTGCTGCTCGGCGCCGGGATCGGCGGAGGCATCGGAATCCTCGGCGGCACCTTCGCCGCCAAGGCCGCACCCTTCCTGCTGACCCCCGCTACCACGCTGCTGCCCATCGCCGGGGTCGTGCTGCTCGGCCTGGCCGGGGCCGCGCTCGCCGTCTCCCGCGTCACCAAGGTCGACGCGCTCATTGCCCTCGGCGGCAACTAGCACCGCGCAGCCCCGGCACCGCCCACCAACGTTTCCCCTGAATCTCCCGCGCAAAGGAATCCCATGACCACCCCAGAACCAACCCGGCCTGCCGCAACCACCACCATGCCCCTGCAACTGATCGACCTGACCCTTCAATACCCGGATGGCCAGGGCACCATCAAGGCGCTGGACTCGGTGAACCTGGGTGTGGGAGGCGGACAGATGCTCTCGCTGATCGGCCCCTCGGGCTCCGGCAAGTCCTCGCTGCTGGCCGTCGCCGCAACCCTGATCCGTCCCACCAGCGGGCTGGTCATTATCGACGGCACCACCGCCAGCGACCTTAACGACACTGAAATGACCACGCTGCGCCGCGAGAAGGTGGGCATCATCTTCCAGCAGCCCAACCTGCTGGCCTCGCTGACCGCCCTCGAGCAGCTGATGATCTCCGACCACCTGCGCGGCAAGCCCCTGAAGCCCGCCAAGGCCCGTGCCCTGGAACTGCTTGAAGTCGTGGGGCTGGAAGACAGCGCCACGAAGCGCCCGCACCAGCTCTCCGGCGGACAGCGCCAGCGCGTGAACATTGCCCGTGCCCTGATGGGCTCCCCGAAGGTGCTGCTGGTCGACGAGCCCACCGCGGCGCTGGACCATGCACGCAGCGAATCGATCGTGCGGCTGCTGGCCGAGGTGACCCGCGAATTCTCGGTTGCGACGGTCATGGTCACGCACGACACCGAATTCATCTCGCTCACCGATTCGGTGGCCACCATGCGCGACGGCGTGCTGGGCGCCTCCGAGCTCGTCGGTGTCTAGGCGCGGGAGAGCCTTCGACCCCCCGTCAATGCGGGGACGCGAACGAGGAGCAAGGGGCAATCCTGCTTACTCGGGGCCGGGAGCCTCCGACGCAAAGTCCCCGGCATCCCGGCGGAACTTGGAGAAGATCCTGATCAAGGTGGAGATGTCCCGGTCCGAAAAACCCGAGTCGGCGAAGACCGTGGCGTTCAGTTCCCTCGTGGCGGCAGCGGCCAGCTCGCGGCCCTGAGGGGACAGAGCGATGAGCGTGGTGCGCTTGTCGGTGGGGTGCTTGGTGCGGGCCACCAGCCCGGCGCGCTCCAGACGGTCCACGGCGTTGGTCACGGAAGTGGCATGGACCTGGAGCAGCGCGCTGGCCCTGTTCATGGCCAGCGCGCCGTCGCGGGTGAAGCTGAGCAGGGCGAGCATCTCGTAGCGGGCGAAGGTGAGTCCGAAGGGCTTGAGCACCGTTTCGGCGCGCTGCAAAAGGATCTGTTGCGTCCGCATCAGGGCGGTGATCGCCGCCATGGGCTCGGCGACGTCCTGCCACCCGTGGCGTTCCCAATTGCGTTGCGCTTCCAAGATCGGGTCGCGCGATAGTGGCTGGCTCAATTTTCCCTCCGGATAGAACTCGTGCCCCAGCATATCCAAGCCCACGTGGGGATCAGGATTTCAGGGACGGGAAATCGTCGTCGCGGTACTCGAGGCCCTGGGTCTCAAGGCCGCCGGAGTCTTCGTGGCGTGCCACTTCGTTGCGCCGCAGCTCCACCCGGCGGATCTTCCCGGAGATGGTCTTGGGAAGATCGGCGAACTCCAGGCGGCGGATCCGCTTGTAGGGTGCCAGGTTTTCCCGGCAATGGCGCAGGATGCTTTCCGCCAGTTCCGCCGAGGGCGCGTACCCCTCGGCGGCGACAACGAACGCCTTGGGGACGGAGAGCCGCAGCGCATCGGGGGACGGGACCACCGCTGCCTCGGCCACCGCGGGGTGCTGGATCAGCACCGACTCGAGCTCGAAGGGGCTGAGCCTGTAGTCGCTGGACTTGAATACGTCATCCCCGCGCCCCACATAGGTGATGACGCCCTGTTCATCCATCTCGGCCATGTCCCCGGTGTGGTAAACGCCGTCGCGGAAGGCCTCCGCGGTCTTTTCCGCGTCCCCGTAGTACGACTTCATCAGCCCCAGCGGGCGCGGATCCAGCCGCAGGCAGATTTCCCCCTCGCTGCCGGCTTCCCCCGTGGCGGGGTCGATGAGGACCACGTCGTAGCCGGGCATGGGGCGGCCCATGGCGCCGATCTTGATCGGCAGCCCCGGTGGGTTGGCGATCTGCACGGTGGTTTCGGTTTGCCCGAAACCGTCGCGGATCGTTTGCCCCCAGGCGCGGTTGACCTGGTCGATGACCTCGGCGTTCAGCGGCTCGCCGGCCGAGACGAGCTTGGCGGGAGGGTTCTTCAGTGCCGTGAGGTCGGCTTGGATGAGCAGGCGCCACACCGTGGGAGGCGCACAGAAGCTCGTGACGGATTCGGCGTCCATCTGGGCCATGAGCGCCTTGGCGTCGAAGCGGTCGTAGTTGTAGAGGAAGACGGTCGCCTCGGCGATCCAGGGGGCGAAGAAGTTGCTCCAGGCGTGCTTGGCCCAGCCAGGGGACGCGACATTCAGGTGCACGTCCCCTGGTTCCAGCCCGATCCAGAACATCGTGCTCAGGTGGCCGACCGGATAGGAGGTGTGGGTGTGCTCAACCAGCTTGGCCTTGGAGGTGGTGCCGGAGGTGAAATACAGCAGCAGGGTTTCGTCGGCCCGGGTGGGAACCTCGGGAACGAATTCCGTCGGGTGACCGGAGCTTTCGGTGTAGTCGAGGGCGCCGGACGGTGCGTTGCCATCGACGTGGATGACCGTGAAGGTGCCGGTGAGCTTGCCGAATTTTTGGGTGTCCCCGGTTCCGGCCAATGCCCAGCGTGCCTCGCCGCGATCGACCCGGTCCTGCAGGTCCGCGGGGGTCATTTGCGTGGTGGTGGGGATCATGACCATGCCGAGCTTGATGCCGGCGAGCATGATTTCCCAGAGTTCCACGCGGTTCCCCAGCATGACGATCATCTTTTCGCCGCGCTTCATACCGATCGAGCGCATCCAGTTGGCGACCTGGCCTGAGCGGGCCGAGAGCTCGGCCCAGGTGCGGCGGGTCGAGGAGCCGTCCTTCTCGACAATGACCAGGGCATTGGAGTCGACACGGGCGGGATCCCTGGCGACCGCATCGAACCAGTCGAGACCGAAGTTGAACTCGGTGAACTCCGGCCAGCGGAACTCCGCCAGGGCGCCGGCGTAGTCGGTGCGCAGCTCCAGGAGCCGATCGCGGGCCGCACGGAATTCTTCGGTTACGGTCATTGCCGTCCTTTCGTCGGGCCCCAATTAGTAGGAAGCCCTAGTGATTCGGATCACTTGCAAATATACTTTGATATCCAAGCGTTTGGAAGGGCTTGCAAACATCGAGCCAACCATTTCACCGGACCAGGAGTAACCCCTCTCATGCCACTGAGCGAGACCTGCACATCACTCACCGAAACCGGCCACGAGCCGTACGCCAAGGAGCTGCCGTTTCCCGATGTGGACTTGATGCACATTTGGCAGCTGCTGGAACCGGGCGAACGAACCCGCTTGCGGGGCATCCGCGCCTTCCTGCAGGAACGGGTGCGTCCCGAATCCCTCGACTACTGGAACCGCGAGGAATTCCCGCACCACCTGCTGCGCGAGATGGCCGAATACGGCCTTGGGGGAATCGAACTTGAAGGCAGCAGCGAACTGTTCAAGGGACTTGTGTACGTCGAGGCCGCCCGCGCGGATGTTTCACTCTCGGCCCTGATCGGCATCCACAACGAATTGATCGTCGGCATGATCGAGGCATTGGGGTCGCCGGAGCAAAAAACGACCTGGCTGCCCGCACTGGCCCGTTTCAGCGCGCTGGGCGCCTTCGCCCTGACCGAGCCCGACCACGGTTCGGACATCGCCGGGGGACTGTCCACCACCGCCACCCGCGAGGGCGATGAATGGGTCATCAGCGGCGCCAAGCGCTGGATCGGTGCGGCCTCCATGGCGGACTTTTCCCTGGTCTGGGCCAGGGACACCACGGACAACGAGATCAAGGCCTTCATCGTCGAATCGGACCGCCCCGGGTTCAGCACCACCAAGATCAGCAACAAGATCGGCCTGCGGATCATGCAGAACGCCGACATCACGCTGGACTCGGTGCGGGTGCCCGAAGGCAACAGGCTTCCGGGGGCCAAGAACTTCGCTGCGGCCAACGAACTGCTGAAGCATTCGCGGGCCTGGGTCGGCTGGCAGGCGGCCGGCGTGCAACTGGGGATTTTCGACATCGCGCGCGACTATGCGCTGGCGCGCACGCAGTTCGGATCGCCCATTGCCGGGTTCCAACTGGTGCAGCTGCCGCTGGCGGAAATCCTGGGCAACGCCATGGCCAGCCTTTCCCTCATGGCGGACGTGGCAAGGATCCAGGGAACCGGGCAACTCGAAATGGTCCAGGCCGCCATGGCGAAGTCGACCACCACCCGCCTGGCCCGCGAATCGGCAGCCAAGGGCCGCGCGCTGCTGGGAGGCAACGGCGTCACCAGCGACTACGAGATGGCCAAGCTCTTCGGGGACGTGGAGATCCTCTACACCTACGAAGGAACCTACGAGATCAATTCATTGATCGTTGGCCGGGCCGTCACCGGACACTCGGCGTTCGTCAACCCACACTGACGAAGGCGGTAGCCGACCCCGGGGTGATCTCGGTCCGGCCGGCATCATGGATCACCGGACCGCCTGCCGCGCGGGCGTTCTTCCGGAATGCCTTGGCGTCCAGCCGCTGGATCGACAACGGGCAGCCGGAGTCCCGCCAGGCGTCCAGCTCCTCCGGGTTTCCCTCCAGGACCCAGGCGAACAGGGCGTGGGCCGCCTGGGCGGCGGCCTTCCCGGTGCTCATCCCCAGCGAATCGTTCAGCGCAATGCGCACCGTCGTGGAATCCATCGGCTCGCCCGGCGGCAGCGTGGTTCCCGAGACCTGGAGCTTGGCCAGGCGCTTGGGCAGCGAGTCGGCCTGCATCGGGGCAAACCCCATGGCCCGAGCGGACCCGACCTCGGCCATGACATGGGCAGGGAACTCACCGGCAACCTTGGCAAACATCTTGGCGTCCGCCCGGCGGACGCTCTTGGCAAAGGCGCCCTGCGCCCAGGGTCGCCAATACGGGTGTCGGGGATTGGCCAGCAGCGCGCTGACCGAGGCCAATGCCGCCACGGCAATGCCCTCGTCCTCCGGACAGGGTTCCTCGCGGTCCACCAGCAAGATGATTGGCTGGACCAGCTCGCCGGTTGGCTCCGGAAATTCTTCTGTCGGAGTTTCGGCCTCGGCGGGGTCGGGGCTCGATGCCGGGTCGTTCGCCGTGTTTTCCACTGGCTCAATCCGTTGCGAAGTCAAGGGTCGTCCTAGCTCTTCCACCACGAGTCAAGGCTGGTGACCGGGGTGGTGCGCTTGTGGCGCGAACGCAGGAACTTCGACTCGATGTTCTGCGCCGCGTCCTGGGGGATCTCGCGACCTTCAAGGTAGTCGTCGATGTTCTCGTAGGTGATGCCCAGCTCGTCCTCGTCGGTGCGCAGCGGCTGCCCGTCGAGCAGGTCTGCCGTGGGGACCTTTTCCCACAATTGCCGAGGCGAGCCCAGGTGCCGCAGCAACTCGCGGTTCTGCCGCTTGTTCAGTCCGAATAGCGGCAGGAGGTCCGCTCCGCCGTCCCCGAACTTCGTGAAGAAGCCGGTAACCGATTCGGCACCGTGGTCGGTGCCGATGACCAGCAGGTTGTCCTCGCCGGCAAGGGTGTACTGGGCGATCATGCGCATGCGCGCCTTGATGTTGCCCTTGTTGAAATCGGAGACGGGGGTGCCCACGGCCTTGTGGAAGGCGGATTCGAGGCCGTCGACTCCGGCCTTGACGTTGAAGGTCCGCTCGACGTCGGCGGCCACGAAGTCCAGGGCGGCTTGGGCATCGTCTTCGTCGAGCTGGGTGCCGTAGGGAAGCCGCACGGCCACGAACTTGGCATCGGTTCCCGCCGCGCGCAATTCCTCGGCGGCGAGCTGGGCCAGGCGCCCGGCCAGGGTGGAGTCCAGCCCTCCGGAAATGCCCAGCACAAACCCATGGGTGTGCGTGGCAACGAGGTACTCCTTGAGGAAATCAATGCGTGCACGGACCTCCGCGGCGGGATCGATCCGGGGCTTGACACCCATTTCCTTGATGATGACGGCCTGTAGTTCGCGCATGCCCCAAGCCTATCCCGTCCCCGCGACGAGGCCGCGGGGTGTTTACCTAGACATCGGCTGGAGGCTTGTCCGGATCCCAGCCGAGGTTCACGGCCATCTTCTTCAGGGATTCGACGGTGGTGGCGTACTCCTCGGTGCTGATTCCCGAGCTGGACTCCTCGCGCATCTCGTCGACGATCTCGGTCAGCCGGTCCAGCGACACCGCTCCGCGCTCGGTGAGCGTGAAGGTGTGCCCTTCTTCGGCAATCCAGCCCGACTCAACCAGCTCGGCCAGATGCTCGGACGGGCTGGTCGGCTCGTCCTCGGCCTGTGCCTCGCCGAAGAACGGGGCGAGGGCCGCGGTGAGCTCCCCGCCGGTGGCCGGTCCCAGCGAGAGGACATTGAGTAATTGCCATTGCCGGCGCGTGACGCCGTGCTCTTCGAGGGAGTTGGCGAACTGCTCGGAAATGAGCGAGTCAACCAATTTAAGCCAGTAACCCAAAGGGCGAGAATCGGTCATGTCCCCACCCTAACCCCGGGACCACCTGCCTGTCTGTAGCAGGATCGCGGCACCGCCGGTCCGGACGGGCCGCGGCGCGGACCTCACGGGCCAGGGGGCATGCGGGCATGGCGAACGCCGGAGGGCCGAACTCCAAACTAGAATTGGGTCCATGACCAACACTGCTGCCCGCGCACGCCTGCTCGAACTCATCAAGGAACTCGCCGTGGTCCACGGCAAGGTCATCCTTTCCTCCGGCAAGGAGGCCGACTACTACATCGATCTTCGCCGCATCACCCTGCACCACGAGGCCGCGCCGCTGGTCGGCCAGGTCATGCTCGACATGCTCGATGCGGCAGGCATCGACTTCACGAACGCCGGAGGCCTGACCATGGGCGCCGATCCGGTGGGCACCGCACTGATGCACGCCGCCGGACACAACGGACGTGCGATCGACGCGTTCGTGGTGCGCAAGGCACAGAAGTCCTACGGCATGGGCCGCCAGGTCGAGGGGCCCTCGGTCGAGGGCCGCAACGTCGTCGTTCTGGAAGACACCTCGACCACCGGCGGATCCGCGCTGGCCGCCGTCGAGGGCGTCCGCAAGGCCGGCGGCAACGTCGTTGCCGTGGCAGTGATCGTTGACCGCGACACCGGTTCCAAGGAGCGCATCGAGGCCGAGGCCGGGGTGCCGTACCTCTTCGCCTTCGGCAAGGACGAACTGGGGCTTTAAGGCCGTCCGGGCCGCCGGGCCAAAGCCACGCGTCCCGCGGGTTTCACCAAGGGTGGAAACCGCGGGACGCGTGGCTTAAGCCTAGGTCAGCACCGGATTGGGTGCCTTGGCGGGGCCGCCGCCCGTAAACGGGGAACCACGGGTGGACCACGGTGCTGGCGCGCCGCCCGAATCGGCGGCTGATTGCCGGTTTTCTTCTGCTATTCTTGCGATATCCACGGACCTCCCGGCGCATCTGCCCGCCGGTTGAAGATAACGGGTGGCGTTTATTATTACCGCTGTTGAGAACTGGAGCCCTAGATGCATTTGACCCCGCGTGAGCACGAAAAACTCATGGTGGTTGTTGCCGCCGATTTGGCGCGCCGCCGGCAATCCCGCGGACTGCTGCTCAACCACCCCGAGTCCGTCGCCATCATTACCTACGAACTCATTGAAGGTGCCCGGGACGGGCGCACGGTGGCCGACCTGATGAGCTACGGAACCACGATCCTGACCCGCGAGCAGGTCATGGAGGGGGTCGCCGACATG
The DNA here is from genome assembly GCA_024207135.1 of Arthrobacter sp. C2. Taxonomy (GTDB): domain Bacteria; phylum Actinomycetota; class Actinomycetes; order Actinomycetales; family Micrococcaceae; genus Paeniglutamicibacter. The sequence goes on from CP042428.1 coordinate 3,269,367, forward strand.
ATTCCCGACGTGCAGGTCGAAGCGACCTTCCCCGACGGAACCAAGCTGGTCACCGTCCACAATCCGATTCGCTAGGCATAAGGGAGAGAAGACCATGAAACCGGGAGAATACATCCTGCGTGACGAGCCCGTGCTCTGCAATTCGGAGCTCGAAACCCGAATCCTGAACCTGGTCAACCACGGGGACCGCCCCATCCAGGTCGGATCGCACTACCACTTCGCCGAGGTCAACCCGCAGCTGGACCTGGACCGGGTCGCCGCTCGAGGCTTCCGCCTGGACATTCCCGCCGGCACCGCGGTGCGTTTCGAGCCCGGGGACGCCAAGACCGTCCACCTGGTCGAATTCGCCGGCCGCCGCCACGTCTACGGATTCCAGGACCGCGTGAACGGGCCGCTGGGCGAAACCATCCCCGCGGTCGAAACCGAGGCCATTGGCGGTTCCGCCGGCATCAACCCGGTGACCGAAGCGGAAATCATTTCCGACTACGACATCGACCTGCCGAACCTGGGCCGCGAATCGGTCGGCTTCCACACCGACTTCGGCGTCGACGATGTCGACGAATCCCTGCCGCCGCACCCCGACGAGGTGCGCCGCGCCACCGAAGAAAGCGAAAAGGCGGAAGCCGAGTCGGCTTCGAAGGACGAGACGAAGGAGGAAGACCAGGCATGAGCTTCGAGATGAGCCGCAAGCACTATGCGGAAATGTACGGTCCGACCACCGGGGACGCCATTCGCCTGGCAGACACCGAGCTGCTGGCCGAGATCGAGCACGATTACACCAACTACGGCGACGAGGTCGTCTTCGGCGGCGGCAAGGTCATCCGCGACGGCATGGGCCAAAACGGACAGCTGACCCGCGACCAGGACATCCCGGACACCGTCATCACCAACGTGGTGGTGCTGGACTACACCGGCATCTACAAGGCCGACGTGGCCCTGCGCGACGGGCACATCTTCAAGATCGGCAAGGCCGGCAACCCGGACATCACCAACGGGGTCAACATCACCATCGGTGCGGCCACCGACATCATTGCCGGCGAGCACAAGATCCTCACCGCCGGCGCGATCGACACCCACATCCACTTCGTGAGCCCCGACCAGATCCCGGTGGCGCTGGCCTCCGGCGTCACCACCATGATCGGCGGCGGCGCCGGGCCCTCCGACGCCTCCAAGGCGACCACCGTGACCCCCGGCCCGTGGCACATTGCCCGGATGCTGCAGGCCGTGGAAAACCTGCCGATGAACATCGGCTTCCTGGGCAAGGGCCATGCCAGCGCGCGAGCACCGCTGGCCGAGCAGATCAGGGCCGGAGCCATCGGCCTGAAGATCCACGAGGACTGGGGAGCAACCCATTCCTCGATCGACAACTCCCTGAAGATCGCCGACGAATTCGACGTGCAGATCGCCATCCACGCCGACACCCTGAATGAGTGCGGCTTCGTCGAGGACACCATTGCGGCCATCGACGGACGCGTCATCCACACCTTCCACACCGAGGGCGCGGGCGGCGGGCACGCACCTGACATCATCCGCATGGCGGGCCTGCCCAACGTGCTGCCGGCCTCCACCAACCCCACCCTGCCGTACACGAACAACACCGTGGACGAGCACCTGGACATGCTCATGGTGGCCCACCACCTCAACGCGGACATCCCCGAGGACGTGGCCTTTGCCGACTCGCGCATCCGCGCCGAGACCATCGCCGCGGAGGACGTCCTGCATGACTTGGGCGTGTTCTCCATGACCTCCTCCGATTCCCAGGCCATGGGCCGCGTCGGGGAGACGGTGCTGCGCACCTGGCAGGTCGCCGACGCCATGAAGCGCCAGCGCGGCAAGCTGGAGGGCGACCCGGAGGTCGGGGACAACTTCCGGATCAAGCGCTTCGTGGCGAAGTACACCATCAACCCGGCCATCGCCCACGGCATCGCCGATTCCATCGGCAGCATCGAGGAAGGCAAGTTCGCCGACCTGGTGCTCTGGGATCCCGCGTTCTTCGGCGTGAAGCCGGACATGGTGATCAAGGGCGGGTTGATCGTGCAGTCGCTGATGGGCGACGCGAACGGCTCGATCCCCACCCCGCAGCCGCGCACGCTGCGCGAGAACTTCGGTGCGCTGGGCACAGCGGTGCACCACTCCTCGATCACCTTCCTGTCCCAGGCCGCGATCGAGGAGGGCGTTCCCGAGCGCCTGCGGCTGCGCAAGGTCATCCGCCCGGTGTCGGGGATCCGCTCGCTGACCAAGGCAGACATGAAGTTCAACGGGGAAACCCCGGACATCCAGGTCGACCCGCAGACCTACCAGGTCACCGTCGACGGCGTGCTGGCCACCTGCGAGCCCTCCAGCGTGCTGCCCATGGCCCAGCGCTACTTCCTCTTCTAAACCGACGGCGAGAACAACCAAGGAGTTTCATGATCATCGAGCAGCTATCGGGGAACAAGAAAGATGTTCCCGCGGCCGAGCTGGCGAAGCTGCACGAGGAAAAAGTCGTGCTGCCCTCGTCGGCACTGGTCAAGCGCATCCAGCGCGTCACCACCGACCACGGGCGGGAGCTGGGCATCCGCCTGGCCCCGGGACCCGACCTGGCCGACGGGGACATCCTGTTCCGCAACGAGCAGGAGATCATCACGATCTCGGTGCTGCCCACCGACGTGTTGGTCATTGCCCCGGGATCCGTCTTCGAGATGGGGCAGGTCGCGCACGCGCTGGGCAACCGGCACCTGCAGGCCCAGTTCTTCGACGCGGATTCCGACTACGGGACGGCGGTGATGGTGGTGCAGTACGACCACACCGTGGAGGACTTCCTCAAGCACCACCACACGCCGTACCAGCGCCAGGAACGCGTGATGCCGGTGCCGTTCCGCCATGCCGAACACACCCACTAGGCAGGCGGCGGGGCACCTGCTCACGCTGCTGCAACTGACCGACTCGGCGCTGCCCACCGGCGCATTCAGCCACTCCATGGGCCTGGAAAGCTACCTATCCACCCGGGCGGTGCACGACGAGGCCAGCTTCACGCTGTGGCTGGAGAAGTTCCTGTCCCAGTCGCTGGCCTACACCGACGGACTCACCGTGCGCCTCGCCCACGAGGCCGCCGGGGGAGAAGCGCTGGCGCGCCTCGATGCGCTGGTGACCGCCGCGGCGGTGCCCCGGCAGATCCGCGAGGCCGGGGTGAAGATGGGTGCACGCATGCTGCACGTGGCCACCAGCGTCTTCCCCACGCCCGAACTGGAAGCGTACCGCCTGCAGGTGGAGTCAGGGGCGTGCTCAGGACATCCGGGCATCGCCTTCGCCCTGGGCGCGAAAGGCGCCGGCGCCCCGTGCGCCGACACCGTGGCCGCCTACCTGTTCTCCACCATCACCTCGCTGACGCAGAACGCGATCCGCGGCATCCCGATCGGGCAGAACGCCGGGCAGCGGGTGCTGCGGGCCATGCACACCCCGGTGCTGGCGGCCGTGGAGACGATCTTCACCCTGGACGAGGAAGACCTGGGCGCGGCGGCGCCGGGCCTGGAAATAGCGCAGATGCGCCACGAACACTTGCGCGCCCGCATGTTCATGTCCTGACCGGACGGACACGCGGGGCGCGAAACCCACGACAGTAAGGAAGTGCATGATGGAACCGATTTGCATTGGCATCGGAGGCCCCGTGGGAGCGGGCAAGACCCAGCTCATCGAGCGGATCACCCGGCGGCTGAACGACGAGGTGTCGATGGCCGCGATCACCAACGACATCTACACCATCGAGGACGCCAAGATCCTGGCGGCCAACGGCGTGCTGCCGCTGGATCGGATCGTCGGCATCGAGACCGGCGGCTGCCCGCACACCGCGATCCGCGAGGACACCTCGATGAACTCCGCGGCCATCGAGGAGCTCAAGGCCAAGCACCCGGATTTGCAGATCATCTTCGTCGAATCCGGGGGAGACAACCTCTCGGCGACGTTCTCCCCGGAGCTGGTGGACTTCTCCGTCTACATCATCGACGTGGCCCAGGGCGAGAAGATCCCGCGCAAGGCCGGCCAGGGCATGATCAAGTCGGATTTGTTCATCATCAACAAGACCGACCTGGCCCCGTACGTGGGTGCCGACCTGTCGGTGATGGAGCGCGACTCCAAGGAGTTCCGCGGGGACAAGCCGTTCTGCTTCACCAACCTCAAGACCGACGAGGGACTGGACACCGTGATCGACTGGCTCAAGCACGAGGTGCTGATGCTGGATCTGGGCTAGGGCCAATGGCACCGAAAATGGCCGAACAGCCGGCGATCCGGGAGCTGGGCCCCTCGCCCTTTGAAGGAACCAAGCTCGTCGGCGAGCTGCGCCTGCAGGTGGGCACGCGCGCCGGCAAGGCCATCGCCACGCGGCAGTACCACCAGGGCGCGCTGCGGATCCTGCGCCCGCACTACCTCGATGACACCGCCCAGGTCTGCTACACCATCGTGAATCCCGGCGGCGGGTACCTGGGCGGGGACAACTACGGCATCGAGGTCTCGGTGGACGAGGGCACCTCGCTGCTGCTGACCACCCAGTCGGCGACCAAGGTCTACAAGACCCCGGGGAGCTTTGCCCGCCAGGACATGGTGGTGCGCCTGGGGCCGGGCGCGGTGCTCGAATACGTGCCCGACCAGCTCATTGCCTACCGCGGGGCCAGCTACCGGCAGTTCACGCGGGTGGACATGCACCAGGACTCCAGCCTGCTGTTCTGCGAGGTGCTCACCCCCGGGTGGAGCCCGGATGGGAAGCTCTTCCGCTACGACGAGGTGCGCCTGCGCACCGAGGTCAGCGTGGGAGGCAAGCTCGCGGTGCTGGACAACCTGCTGGTGCGGCCCGGGGAGGACTCGCTGGATTCGCTGCTTTTCCTGCAGGATTTCACGCACGTGGGCATGCTGCTGGCCATCGATGCGAAGATCGGGGCGTCGGATGTCGAGCGCATCCGCGAGCTGGCCTACCGCATGGGGGAAGCGCAGCGCACGCCGGTGCACCTGGGCATCAGCCAGGTGCCGGGCCCGGGCGTCGCGGTGCGGGCACTGTCGAACTCCACCGAGGCCATCAATGCGGTCCTGATGGCCGTGGTTGACGAGCTTCGCCTCCACCTGAGGGGCCAAAAGGCACTGAACCTGCGCAAGTACTAGGGCGTGCGCCCCACGGGCCAAGGCCGACAGCCCGCCACTCGGAGCGCGGGGAGGTTGCGCGGGGAGCCAGATTCGTGCTCTCCCGCCGCGCGCAAGGTTCGGGTTTGCCGACCGGCCCCTGTGCCCGGCACGCCCCCAAGTTTGGTCGTGCCGAGTACACGGGCGATCGTCCTGAAACCGCCGCGGTTCCCGCTTGCGGATGCCAAGTGGAGCCTTGGTATTAAATTCCAATTGAGGAATATATCCATGGTCCGGACATCCCATGATGCCGCGGGGCCGAGGCTCTCGGTGGCCAGATGTCAAGATCGAGACGTCTGGCATTCGACCGCTGGCCGCCACCCAAATATCAACATAGCTGACGCGGCAAGCAAAAATGCCCGAACTTCCGGTTCTCGAACAACCCCGAACAAAGCCGAATTGTCCGAACGGGTCGTCACAACGTTCCTAGTGGGGCAGCCGGATGCCTAAGATTGCAGGTGACGCATGGCGCGGGATGCGCGCCCGTGGCCGAAGAGGACCAAATGACTGACCAACCCCGCGCAGTGGACGCCCCTATGGGTGCGTATGACGAAATTGCGCAGGACCTGCAGCAATTGCGCTTCGCCGCTGGCGACGTTTCCTACGCCGAGATCGTTCGACGCATTGCCGCCCACCGGGAACGCAACGGCGTGGACGCCGGCAATGCCCGTCCCGCCCGCACCACCGTCTATGACGCCTTCCGGACCGGACGGACCCGGGTCAACCCCCATCTTGTCGGCGAAATCGCCCGCGTCCTGGAGGCCTCCGAAATCGAGTCCGCACAATGGGAGGAACGGTGCCTTCTCGCCAGAAGGAACCTGCCAGCGGCACCGGCCGTGACGCCTGAACCGGACGTCTTGCCTGAACCGGCTCAGTCGGACCCTCGGCCCGCGGTGGTCGAAACGGCGGCTCCGGCCAATGGCCGGAAGTTTATGCTGGTTTTGGCATGCATCGGATTAAACGTCCTGGGGTTCACGCTCGTGGCCAGGTTGGGGCTGCCGCTCTACTTCGACATGGTGGGCACGGCGATAGCCGCAATCGCGCTTGGCCCCTGGGCGGGCGTGGCGGTGGGGTTGTCAACGAACGCCATTGGCCTGGGCATCACCGACTCCTCGTCGATTGCCTTCGCGCTGGTCAACGTCGTCGGCGCCCTGGTGTGGGGGTACGGGGCACGCAGCCTCCGGCTGTGCCGGACCTTCCCCGGATACCTGTTGCTCAATGTCCTGGTCGCCCTCAGCTGTTCGGTGGTCGCAACCGCGTTGCTGCTCCTGCTGTTCAACGGCGGAACCGGCCACGCCTCGGAGCACACGACCCGGAACCTCGCCCAGATGGGCAATCCCCTGTCCGTGGCCGTCCTGGGATCGAATGTGGTTCATTCGTTGGCCGACAAACTGCTGACCGGCTTCATTGTCCTTGGCGCGCTGGGTGCCGTGCGGCGATGGATCGAGGTTCCGTTCTACGACAACCTGAGTGCGGACGTGATGCTCCACGTAAAGGCGATCGGCAACCCCGTCCGCGGTGCCGGGCATGGTTCCCGCCCATTGCCCGCCAACCTGGCGGTCAATGGGCCGGTGCCCGGGACCCGGAGGGGCTTCTCGAAACAGGCCCCCGATTCACCGTGAACCGTCTCCCCGTCCGGGACCTGTCCGCCGGGCGGCATGCTGGGTTTAGGCGCGCCCGGTACGATCTCCTGCCCGGTTGATCCCCGCCAGGTCCAGCATCCTGTCGGCGACCCCCGACAGCGCGGCGGTGTCGTGCGAGGCGATGAGGACCGCGGCCCCTGCTGCGGCACGGTTCGCCAGCATTCCCAGGACGGCAGCGGTGTTTTCGGAATCAAGCTGGGCCGTGGGTTCGTCGCAGAGGAGCACGTCGGGGTCCAGTGCCAGGGCGCGGGCCACCATGGCCCGCTGGAGCTGCCCGTCCGAGACCTGGTGCGGGTAGCGGTGCAGGAGTTCCGGATCCAGCTGCGCCAGTTCGGCCAATTCGGCCAGGCGTCCGGCGTGGCGCCGCGGATGCGGACGCCACCAGCCCTCGCGGAAGGACAGCGGCGCGCTAATCAGGGCATCGAGGCGCATTCGCGGATCGGCCGCTGCCCGTGGTGACTGCAGCACCACGCCCACGGATCGGCGCACCTCCCGCGGCACCGGGGCGCCGGGGGCAAAGCCCCGCCCGTTGATGAGCACGGTTCCCGCATCCGCGGGCACCATCAAGGCGGCAATGCGCAGCAGCGTCGACTTGCCGGCAGCCGACGGGGCACGGAGCCCCACCATTTCCCCCGCGCCCACGGCCAGGTCCACCCGGTCCAGCAGCTTCCCGGCCGCCTGGTCGGCACCGGGGTGCGTGAAAGCGACATCCCTCAGCTCCAGGCTCATGCGGGGGCCCCCAGCAGCATGCCGGTCTCCGGATGCGCACTGTCGCCCAGCACCTCGGCGGCGGGTCCGGAATCGACGACCCGCCCGTGGCGGAGCACCACCACGTGGTCGGCGAGACGGCGGGCCAGCTCGAGGTCGTGGGTGACCATGACGACGGTCGTGCCCGCCGCAGCCCGGGACCGCAGGAGCGTTTCGATGTGGCCAACGGTGTCGGCATCCAATGCGCTGGTGGGCTCGTCCACCAGCAGGATCCGTGACTCCACGGCAACGCCCAGCGCCAGGGCCACGCGCTGGGCCTGCCCGCCGGAGAGCTCGTGGGGGTGGCGCCCGGCCAGCGCGCCGTCTACGGCTGCGGCCTCGAGCGCCGCCAGGACATCGGCGGAGGACCCAGGACGCCCGGAGGCCCGGAGGGTCTGCCGCATCTGCGCGGCAACCCTGCGCACCGGGTTCAGCGCTGTGGCGGCCGAGCCCGGCACCAGCACGGTGCCGGTGCCCCGTGCGGCGGCCAGCCCTGCCGCATCCAGTGTCCGCCCGTTGATCACGATGTTTCCCGTGAAACGGGCACCGGCCGGCAGCAGCCCGACGAGCGTCCGCAGCAGCAGGGACTTGCCTGCCCCCGAGGCGCCCAGGATGACATTGATGCACCCGGCCTCGGCCCGGAAGTCGATTCCCTTGAGCACCAGCGTGCTTGCCCGCGGGTCGGTGGTCGAGGGGAGCCGGAGGTCCAAGCCGGAAACCAGGATCGCCGGACTGCCGGGGGCATGGTCCGAGGCGGCGTGGGTGGCCGAAGCTGCCGGCGAAGCGGCCGTGCCGGTGCAGGGGCCTCGTCCGAAGAGCCTGGACAGCCGGCGGCGCCGGGAGGTCCCCGCGGTGTCGATGAGCGAAGCGGCGCACCAGCTGACCAGCACCAGCAGCCCGGCGGGGAAGGCCAGCAGCCACCAGGCCCCGGCCAGCAGCCCGCCGCGGGCATCCTCCAGCAGCAGGCCCAGCGATGCGGATTCGGGCGGAAGCCCCACCCCCAGGAAGGAGAGCGAGCTCTCATGCCAGATGGCGTGGGGCAGCTGCAGCACCAGGGCGATGGCGGCCTGCGGCGCAACGGCGGGAACCAGGTGGGTGCACCAGATCGCTGCCGCCGGGGCTCCGGAGGCACGGGCCAGCTGCACGTAGTCAGCGGTGCGTTCGGCGAGCAACCGCGAGCGCACGATCCGTGCGACCTGCGTCCAGTGGGTCAAGGCAATGGACAGCACGATCGCCCACCATTGCCCGCGCCACAGGGCCACGATGACCACCGCCAGCAACAGGTGCGGCAGGGCGTTGGTCGTGTCCACCAGGCGCATGGCCAGGCGGTCAACGATCCCCCCGCGCCAGGCGGCCAGCAGCCCCACGCCCACACCGAGCGCCGTGGAGAACACCGAGGCGCCCAGCGCCAGGAGCAGGGACATGCGCAGGCCCTGGGCCGAACGGATCCAAACGTCCCGGCCCAACTGGTCGGTGCCGAAGAAATGCTCGGGGGAGGGCGCCCGGAGCACCGCGGACAGGTCCACCGCGCGCGGGTCCAGGGGTTGCAGCCACGGAACCAGCACGGCGAAGGCGAGGACAATCCCCAGCAGCACCACGGGAAGCGGGCGGGGCCTAGACATCGCCCACCCGCGGATCAAGCAGCAGGTAGCAGGCGTCGGCCAGCGCGGACCCGGCAAAGACCGCCGCGCAGGTCAGCGCGGTCACCGCGGCCAGCAGCGGGAAGTCGCCGGCGGTCGCCGAGGACACCGTGGCCGAGGCCAGGCCCGGCCAGGAAAACACCGCCTCGATGAGCAGCGCCCCGGTGACCAGCTCGCCGAGCCGGGAACCCAGCACCGTGATGAACGGCAGCAATGCGACCGGAAGCACGTGGGTGCGCAGCACCGTGAACTCGCCGAGCCCGCGGCCGCGCGCGGCCAGCACCGCATCGGATTCCAGCGCTTCGAGCAGCGAGGCCCGCAGGTTCAGCACCAGCCACGGCAATAGGGTCACGGCCAGCACTCCCACGGGCAGGACCAGGTGCAGGGCAAGGCCCTCGGGCGTGGGGTCGGCCCCTCCCGAGGAGGCGCCGCCGGCCGGCAGACCCAGCCCGATCGCAAAGACGGCGATGGCCACCAGGCCCAGGACGAAGGGCGGAATCGCCTGGGCAAGGTGCACCAGCCCCAGGCCGAGGGCGTCCACGGGGGAGCCCGGGCGCCGGGCGGCACCCGCCGCCAGCAGCACGGAGAGCGCAATGGCGACCATTAGCCCGAGCCCCACCAGCAGCGCGGTGTAGGGGAGGCGTTCGGAAACCACCTGGGCCACCGGCTGGCCGAAGAGCCGGGAGATTCCCCAGTCCCCGCGCAGGGCACCGGAAGCCCAGCGCCCCCAGATTGCGTACCAGGCGTCGTTGAGTCCCAGCCGGTCGACCAGTTGCGCGCGCGCCTCCGGGGTCGCGTGTTCGTATTGGGTGCCCATGTACAGGGCCAACGGGTTGAAGGGGGCCAGGGACGCGAGCCAGAAGACCGCCGCGGTGATTGCGGCCGTGGCCGGGACCCCCACCAGGGCCCGGCGTCCGAGCAGGGTCAGGACCTCGCCGGCACGCGAGCGGCGTCGTTTCGTGCCCGCCGTCGGGACGCGCGTGCTCATGGTTTCGGGACCCATTGGCCGATCTTGACCCACGGGCCCCACGCGGTGCCGTGGTCGTGGGGTTCGAGCAGCGTCCCGGTGCCGGTCCAGGCCTCGGAGACGGAGGTGCGCTGGATGTAGGTGTGGTCGATGAACGCGAGCAGCACCATGGATGGGTCCTCGACGTAGCGGCGCTGAACCTCACGGTAGGCGGCGGCGCGTTTGGTCTCATCCAGGGTGGTGCGCCCGGTTTCCAGGGCCCGGTCCATGGCCGGGTCGGCGAACCTGCTCGGGTTGTCGTAGTAGGCGCCGGCCGCCGGGTAGGAGGAGTGCAGCATCTTGTACAGCTGGGTGTCCACGTCGTAGGGGGTGTCGCCGCCGCCGAGCATGATCGCATCGGTGCCCACCCGCGGCTCGGCCATCTCGAAGGTTGCTGCCTCGACCGGAACGTCGATGCCCAGCTGCTTCATCTGGGCGGAGAACGCCAGGGACATGTCCCGGCGCAGCTGGTCCCCGGGGTTGTACATGAGCGTGAACGCGGCAGGGGTCCCGTCCTTGGAGCGCATGGAGTCAGCTTCGAGAACCCATCCGGCCTCGTCCAACAGTTGGGCGGCGCGGGCCGGGTCGTGGGCAAAGACGGCCGCGGGGTCGAAGGCATCCCCGTACTCGGCGGGAACAAAGGTGTGGGCCGGGCGCCCGGCGCCGGCCAGGACCCCGTCGACCAGGCCCTGCCGGTCCACCGCAAGGTTCAGCGCAAGGCGCACCTTCGGGTCGGACGTCAGCGGGTTGTCCGCCGGCAGGGAGAGTCCGCGCCAATCCGCGGAAGTGGCCGTCACCTGCTCGAAGGCCGTATTGGCCTCGAAGGTGGCCGCCAGGCGCGGGGGCAGCACGGTGCCGTCGAATTCCCCGGCCAGCATGCGCTGGGCGCGGGCGTTGTCATCGGGGGCCGCCTCATAGGTGACGCGCTTGAGCGCGGCCTCGCCGTCGCGGTATTCCGCGTTGGCCACCAGGACCAGGCGCGAGGGGCCGATCGAATCCACCAGGTAGGGTCCGGTGCCCACCGGTGTCCGGTTCAAGGCCGATTCCTCGACCCGTTGTCCGGGCTCGATGGCTTCGGACGGGGCGATGCCGATGAGCATCGCGGTCTTGAACGAGACCTGGGATTCGCGCAGCGTGAATTCGACGGTGTGCGCATCCAGGGCCTTGACGTCCACGACGTTTGAGAGCGTGCCGATGATCGGCGAGGCGCTCGCCGGATCCATGATGGCCTGGTAGCTTGCCACGACATCCGCGGCATCAAAGGCGGTTCCGTCGCTGAACCGGGCGTCGTCGCGCAGCGGGACCGTCCACGTGCGCGCATCGGCGGAAACGGTTGGTTCGTCCGCTGCCAGCAGGGGCGTGATCCGCGGCAACCGGTCGGGGGAGCCGGTGAGGGTGTAGAGGGATTCGTTGATCTTGCCCGTGCCGTTGTTGTCGAATCCGGCCAGCGGATTGAGCGTCTCGGGAAGGGCCGCGGTGAGCAGGGACAGCGCGGGCTGGGCGGGCTTCGCGCCGCTGGTCCCGGGAGCCGCAGGTGCGCAACCGGTGCCGACCAATAGAATGGAGGTAAGAACGGCCAGCGTCGTCAGGCGTTGTGGATTTCGCACGTTTTGGGTTTGGGCCTTTCATCCGGGTCGCCGACGGGCAAACGGGATGCGGCAACGCCCCTACTGTACATCTGTCCAGGTGGACAGATGAAGGGTTCGGGGCATGGGTCCGGTGAGCTTGGGCACCAGCCCGCAACGAAGGGAAGGAGGGGACCACATGCCGGAAACGGAACACAGCAAGATCGGGGCGGACGCGGTGGCCGCCTCGGAGCCGAACATGCCCGACTGGATCGACGTCTTTGCCTTGGTTGCGGATGCCACGCGAATGAAGATCCTCATCGCCATGCATGCCGCCCCGGACTCCGCGGTCAGCCAGCTGGCCGCCGCCACGGCGCTGGGAGCGAACACCGTCACCCAGGCCCTGGCCACCTTGCACAAGGCGGGCGTGGTGAGCGTGCGTGCCGACGGCCGCTACCGCCGCTGGACGCTGACCCACCCCGAGGTCCACCGGCTGCTGCACCAGATGCAGGCACCGCATTCGGAATTGCATCCCGAGCACCCGGATCACTGAGGCCCCGGGCACGTCGTGCTGCCCGGAATAGGGGATGCCCGCTCAGCGGCTACCCCGGCAAACTCCGGCAGGGCTTGATCGGCGACGAAGCGTTCGTCCCTTCCTGATGGGCATCATCTCGAACCCCGGAGGCTACGCCGCTGCGGGTGACGTGTGCGGCATCTGAAACCGCCTTGGCGGCAACTTTCGCTGCCGCCAAGGCGGTTCCATGTTCGGTTCGTGTGACGACTACTGTTCCGGATTTTGCTTATGTCCGTAGACGGTCTTGCGCAAGTCGAACCTGGACTTCCGCAACACGTCAAACTCCGGATCCCTCCGAAGCTCTATGGTCAGCGATACTCCCAACAGCGCAACGATGATGGTGAAGGGCAGCGCGGACAGCATCGCTGCCTGTTGCAATGCCGCCAGACCGCCAACCAAGAGAAGCAGCACGGCGCTGACCCCGGTCAGTACGCCCCAAATGGTCAGCACCGGCCGGGTCGGCGTCAAGTGTCCCTTGCTGGACATCATGCTCAACACATAGGTGTTTGCGTCGGCACCCGAGATAAAGAACAGCGCCACAAGAATCATGGTGATCACGGAAGTGACCTGCACTAGCGGCAGCTCGTTGAGCATCGCAAAGAATGCCGAATTCAGGTTCTCCGCCGTTTGCGCTGCGATGGGTGCCCCATCCATCTCGAATTTGATGGCGGTTCCGCCGAAGATTGTGAACCACGCGAAGAACACCAGGCTGGGGACACCGAGGACGCCCGCTACGAACTGGCGGATGGTCCGGCCCTTGGAGATTTTCGCCAGAAAAACGCCCACGAAGGCTCCCCAACTGAGCCACCAAGCCATCATGAAGTAGGTCCACCACTGCATCCACTGAAGGTCGTCCGGAGTGGAGGGAGTGATCAGGGAAACCTGGAAGAAGTCACTCACATATTGGCCGATGGACCGGAAGAAGATATTGCCGATGAAGCTGGTCGGTCCCATCAGCAGGACGAATAGGGCCAGACCAGCCGAAAGGGCCATCGTGATCTGACTTATGTACTTGATGCCGCGGTTAACCCCCGACAGCGCCGAAAGCGTGAACAAGACGGTGATGATGGCGATGATGATGACTTGGACACTGAGCCCGGTTGGTAGTCCGAATACCCGGTTCAGCCCTTCCTCGATCTGGGCCGCACCTAGGCCCAGCGACGTTGTGGTGCCGAATAGCGTAGCTAGGATGGCAAACACATCGACGAGTTTCCCAAACCAGCCATCCACCAATTTCCCCAGCACAGGGCGCAACATGGGGGAGACCAGTCCCGGGCGCCCCTTGCGGTGCGTTGAGTAGCCGATGGCCAGGCCGAAGACGCCGAAAACCGCCCAAGCGTGGGGGCCCCAGTCGAAGAAGCTGAATTGCAGCGCGCGTACGGCGGCAGCCATGGTCTCGGGCTCTTCCAGAGCATGCGGAGGAGCCATGAAGTGGGAGATCGGCTCCGCGACGCCGTAGCTGATCAGGCCGATTCCCATCACGGCCGACAGGATCATCGCGAGCCAGGCCCACGTGGAGAATTCCGGCCTGTCGTCGTTCGAGCCGAGCCGGATGCTGCCGTAGCGGCTCGCTCCCAGATAAATCATCAGGCCGATGCACCCCAGCGTTACCAACAGATAGCTCCAGCCGACGGAGCGGGTGATCCACTCCATGCTGCTGGTCATCAGGTATCCCAAGCTCGCCGGGGAGATGCTGGCCCAGAGCAGGAACCCGGCAAGAAGGACCAGAGACGCCCAGAACACGGCGCCCACCTTGGGCAGGTCCGAGTGCCGTCTCGCTGGAGTTGGCTGAGTCGGACCCGGACTGGGTTTCTCTACCAATGTCTTCTCGACCATAGTGGTCTCCTACTTCTCTGATCTGGTCCGCTGGAACGCGCGGTCCGTTAGCTGGTGGTGCTTTGGCAAGGGCTAAAGCGAGGCGAGGTTTGCCCCGTCGTAGAAGCGCCCTGCCTTGTAGACCATGGGTTCGATGTCGGTAACCTCTGCATGGCGCACACGGCAGACAAAAATCGTGTGGGTCTTGGCCTGGAAGCGTTCGCGGATTTCCGCCTCGATCATGGCCGATGAAGAGTCGATCAACGGGCTGCCTTCCGGGCCCTGGTGCCACTCGATGTCGGCGAACTTGTCGGTCGACTTCGAGGCGAACGTGGAAACGGTGTCCTTCTGCTCGCGGGAAAGGATGTTGATTCCGAGGTGGGTGGAAGCGAACAACGCCGGGTACGTTGAAGACGTCTTCTGCACGCACACCATGACCAGTGGCGGTTCCAAGGAAATCGAGGAGTAGGCGTTGACGGCAAGGCCCTTGGGCTTTCCGTCTTCCATGGTGGTCACCACGGTCACACCGGTGACGAACTGGCGGTTGAATGCCTTCATCGCGTCAAGGTCGGGTTCCCCCGACAGATCGACCACGACGACCTCCGCTGTCTGTTCCTTCTCGGCAGCGATGGCGTCGGACAGCGAACGGATTCCGAGCGCGTTGAGCAATTCGGTTCCGTCCCAGGTGACCGTTTCTCGGTGGATCAGCCCGTCGCGCAATTCGACTTGATTGGAGCCCTGGGTTACGACGGACTTGCCGGTGGCCGGCACACCAAGGAACGTTTCGGTGTGCGTGCCGGTGGTCGTCCAGAAGATGGCCGCCCGCTCGCCGTCGGCGATGATCGAATCAATGGTCGTGCTCAGATCCGGAAAACCCTGGCGAATGGCACGAATCTCATCCAGGTACTGGTCCAGGTTCATCGGGGAGCCGCCGGACTTGCCGTGCCGAGTGTAGCCGTCACTGGAGATGGATTTAAGAGCATCGACTTCGCCGCGATCCCATGCGGAGGTCCATGCGTTCACGAGAGTATCTTCAAATGTCTGTTGCATACTAGAGACTGTAATGCCGGTCACCATACCCGGTCAACCGGATTGCAGAAATTCCTAAATTCCCCGCGATATCAGGAACTTACTTCGGAAGCTGATGCACAGATTGACTTGATCTTGCATGCATCGTAGTGTTCTTGTATGCAAGGTACATCGGAACTCACTGACCTCGGGGCGCCTCCCCCATCGGACGATTCATTGCTTGCCCGGATCCGGGGGTTGGTGCTCGGGGGAACTTATGCTCCAGGCGAGCCGTTGTCGGAAATCTTCCTGGCCCAGCAGTTCGATGTCAGCAGGACCCCGGTGCGCGAAGCGCTGAAGCAGCTCGAGCGCGAGGGTCTGATTGAAATCAGGCCAAAGGTCGGCACATACGTCCGCGAACCAACCAAGCGGGAAATCGTCGAGCTCTTCCAGCTCAAGGAAGGCCTGGAAGGCCTGGCCGCCGGCCTGCTGGCGCGGCGGGGCAGGACGCCGAGCCTGGAATTCTTGGAGAAGAACGTCAAAGCGTCGGAGGCCGCCGCTGCGGCCCGCGATTCTGAACGCTACGCCCAGCTGGTGCATGAGTTCCACTGGGCCTTGGTCAACGGTTCCGACAACACCAAGCTGGTCGAGCACTACAGGCTGCTGATGAACCAGTTGGCCTTCCATCGATTGGTGCTCAAGACCGTGGAGAATCCACGGAGGATTTCCGCCTCCAGCGGCGAACACCGACAGGTGCTGCAGATGATCCAGGACAAGGACCACTTCGGGGCCGAGGCCGCGATGCGAAACCACGTGTATGCCTCGGCCCGCGAGTTGCTGGGTGGCAACCGCGATACGTAGCGCCCGCAGTGGTGGTGTCCGGCTCTTGCGGTCGGATGCAGATGCCCGCGACCGCCTCCATGTGGCGCGAAAGCGGCGGTGCCGGGAAGTACCAATAATGCTCATCCCGGCACCGCCGCTTTCGTGTGAGGCTAGGCCGCTGCTTCTTGAACTAACCGGATGCCTGGGCCGCAGCCTTGGTGCTATCCAGCAGTTCCGCGGTGTCCACGACCCGAACCATGGGTGACAGCAGCTTCATGAGGCCAATGGCCTGGTCATGCGCCTCCGGAGTCGCCCCGCCGCAGGCGTCGGCCACTAAGGTGACGTGCTTTCCTGCGTCGACCGCACCCATCACCGTTGACAACACGCAGCAGTCCGTGGCGACGCCACATACAATCAAGTGTTCGTTGTCGGCGGTCAGTGAAGCCAACTCTGGACCCCACTTCGAGAACGTTGGCAGGGTCAGGACTTGGTCGCGCTGGGAGACAGACAGGGTCAGGTCCCAGTCAACTGCGTGGGGTTCCAGCCGGCAGGATCCCCACCGGTCGTAGTATGCGCCCCAACTGCCTTGTTCCTCGGGGTCCCTGACGAACCTCGTCCAGATGACGTTCGAGGGGAACCGGGAAACGAGCCGTCCGACCCTTGACGCCACCTGCTCGTACGTCGATACGTGCCACTGGCTGTGCGGATCCTGAAAGATCACCTGCATGTCGATGGCCACGAGTGCACTATTCCCCTGCACGATGCGCATCGGTGAATTCCCGGTCATGTTACTTGGCCTCTACCTTTTCGGTTCGGGGGTCGTTCGCCGCATGGTCTCGGCCGGCGGTGCGCATGAAGGGCAATACGGGTAGACGGTACAGCAATAGGTACGCAGCCGTCGATGCCAAGGCTCCGGTGACGAACCCGAGATCTCCCCAAGCCACGAACGCGTTGGCCAACGGGCCTGTCCAAAGGCTGGTGTTCCAGAACAGGGAGGAGACCACGCAACCGATGAGCCATGCCGCGAATCCCCACTCGATCGAACGACGGCGATCGAACAGTTCGGTGACGGCCTTTGAAAGGTCGCGGCGCATGCGCAAATAGTAGTCCAGCAGCAGGATGGTGCTGAACGGAACGACCAAGTACGCCAAGACCGAGAGGAAGTCGTAGAAGTTTCCGTAGGGATTGGTTTGCATCAGCAACGTGATCCACAGGCTGACCGCGGCAATGATGATCACGCCGACAACACGGTTGACCGGGACGCGGATCGTGAGCAGCGACAGGGATCCGCCATAGAGGTTCATGGCGCTGACCGGCAGCGTCGAAATTACTACGGTGATCATGGCCACCGGCGCCCAGGAACCGGTGAGTTCGGCCAGCGCTGCGATCGCATCTAGCTCACCGGCGAAACTCGAAACGAGCACTCCGATGCCGCCCAGCCAGGTCATGGCGACGAAGCTTCCGGCCGCGGTATAGCCCATCACCTTGAAGTGCGGGGTCTTGCGCGGAAGGTAGCGGGAGAAGTCGGAAGCGAACGGGGTCCAGGTCATCACATAGGCGAAGAAGAAGCCTGCGAAGGTTGCCCATCCGGCAAAACTTCCCATGTATAGCGGAGCCTCGACGTTGACCGCCGCACTGAAGTCGGCCTCGCGCATTGACAGCACGGTGATCACGGCAAAGAGGATGGCCAGCACCACCGTGGCGATCTTGTTGACGAGGTGGACAAGGTTGTGGCCCCAGATGGCGAAGACCGATTGCACGGCGAAAATGAGCGACGCTGCGAGCCAGAAGGGCACATCGACGAGCATGCGCAGGGCGATCACGGCGAAAACGGTGTTGACTGCCGTCCAACCGATGGCTGAAACGATGGTCAGCAGCGTGATTGGCGCGAAGTTGGCGTAGAAGCCCATTGGGCCTCGGCCCTGCACCTGTTGCGGAACCCCAAGCTTCGTTCCGATCCCGGCCAGAACGCCCATGACGATAACGCCCAAGAGGGTTCCGACTGCCACGGCGCTCAACCCTTGCCACACCGAAAGGCCGAACATCGAGGAGAAGAATCCGGAGACCATGACGGCAAGCACCATGTTGGCGGCGAACCACAGGGTGAATTGGTTGCGGGAATGGCCATGGCGCTCGCCGTCGGGAATCTCCTCGGTTGCGAATGGCTCTGCCTTGGTAAGCGACGTGCCGTACGCAGGTTGCGAGTCATCGTACTGTGACATCGTTATGTCCTTTGTCTGTGAGTGAATGCGAAATAGCCACAGGCCGGGCGGCCCACGTGGGGAAGATCCGACCCTCCGGGGCTTTGAACGGAGGGATGGAGCCAGTGGCAGCCCCATATTGGCCGGGGCCATGATGTCGATCCAGCGTCGGTCGATCAGTGCTCCCGGCGCGAGGACGACGGTTGGTGGAAGCGGCGTGCCCAGGTGGAGTCCGGGTTGGGGACGCACCCCGGGTGCTGCCGTTTCCTGGACCTGCTCCGAAGATCATCCAGCGTCGACCCTCAGCGAAGCGGAACCTCTGACCGGCGGCGCCCCCAGCGTCCGCGGCCACGGTCGGCGAATAGCGAGCAGAGTCAAGAGCCCAACAAAGCGCCCGTGCTCCCTGCTCCGAGGCGCCCGTGCCCGGGAGCCGTAGAGCGGAAAAATAGTATTGATTTGTTGCATGCATCAGATCGTAGCATCTAGTGTGAGATGCGCAACAGCTTGCGCGTATCTCATGAGTTATGAGTGCACTCAAGGTGACTTCTTGCACACTCGTACAGAAAAGACTACAGTTCTTGTATGCAACAGATTGAGATTTGGGGTCTTTGACCCTGAACCCCTGTACAACGTCCGTCGGTCCGGCTGACGCCTGATTGCCGGCAGCCACGCCGCGGATTCCCGCCAGGGCAAGGCTGCCCGGAACGGGGGAAGGCGGGATGGTTGACATCCCAGGCCACAAGGGGCCCAACGACGCCACAGACCAGAAAGCTCCAAAACATGACAACAACCCCACTTGCGGCGACGACAGTAGTCGATCTCAGCACGCGTTCGACCCTAGGCGGCTATGACGACATTGCCGCAGCCATTGGACTTCGCAAGATATCGACATTCAGCGAAGAGATTCCGCATGCCGAGGGCGACTCGATCCTGCGGGCCACCTCGACCGCGGTGATTGCTAACCCGTGGAAAGGCACCGGCACCGACTTCGAGCTCGCCCCGGAAGCCGAGCGCATCGCCCCGCTGCTGTCGAAGCTGTTGACCGACCGTCTGCTGGACGTGCTGGGAGGCGCCGGGAAGGTAGAAGCATTCGGCAAAGCGGCCCTCATTGGCGCCGGGGGCGAAATCGAACACGCCGGGGCGCTGATCCATACCCCGTACTTCGGGAACCTGATGCGCGAGGCGCTGGAGGGTACCTCCATCCTGTGTTTCGCCGACGGATTCGGCCAGCCGGGTGAAAGTCTGCGGATCCCGATGTGGCACAAGACCGCACCGGCCACCCGAAGTCACTACCAGACCATTGAAATCTTCTTGTCAGATGCGCCGAACGCAGCGGAAATCGCCGTCGTCGCCGCAGCGTCCACCGGACCCCGCCCGCACGCGCGGATCGGGGACCGCAACACCGATATTCCCGTCACCTCCGAGATCCTGAAGGAAATTACACTGTGAAATACCGCAAGCTTGTGACCATCGTCGAGGAAACCACCCGTGAGGGCGGCCGCGACGTCGACCCCGTCGCCCGCATCGCCATCGTAGCGGCGATCTTCGACAACCCGTGGGCAGGCCAGGGCTTCGTCGAGGACCTGAACGCCGGCATCGACGCCGTCGCCTCCGACCTCGGCGCGCTGTTGGCGCCGAAGGTCATCGAGGCGCTGGGCGCCCCGCTGGAGGCCTATGGAAAGGCCGCCATTGTCGGGCTTGAAGGGGAGATTGAACACGGTTCCGCGCTGATCCACACACTGAAGTTCGGCAACCACTTCCGCGATGCGGCTCAGGCGACCACCCTGTTGCCGGCCGTGGAAAAGCGCGGCCCGGCAGGGGTGCACTTCGACATCCCGCTGAAACACTTCACCGACGCCACCATTCGCTCGCACCACCAGAGCATCGAGGTCAGCATCCCCGATGCCCCGCACCCGGGGGAGATCATCATCGCCCTGGCGGCGGCCACCGGTGGCCGTCCTCAGCAGCGCCTGGCAGCGCTCTCGACCGAGCTCTAGGAGCGACTGTTCGTGATGGGTGTCCTCGAACCACGGATCGTGCTCCTGCACGGGGTCGGCCTGGACCGGAGTATGTGGGAAACTTTCCGGGCGGTGTGCGACCGTCCGACCCTCGCGCTGGACCTGCCGGGCCACGGCGCACAGCCGCCCCTGCGGGAACCGCAGACGCTTGAGTCCCTGGCGCAGCACGTGATGTCGCGGCTGCCCGAAGGTCCAGTGCACCTCGTCGGGTTCTCGCTGGGGGCACTCATCGCCCAATACATTGCACGCTTTGCGCCGGCCAGGGTCCTCACGCTGACCTCCGTCAACTCCGTGTGCCGGCGCACTGCGGAGGAATCCGAGGCGGTGGCCCGCCGGTTGGACACCGCGGGAACGGAGTTCGCCGCGGGGGTGGACCTGGCCATCGAACGCTGGTTCCCGAAGGCCTCCACCTCGGTGCCGGCGCAGCGGATTGCGGCCGTCAGGCAGGTCCTGGCCCGCAGCGACATCCAGTCCTACCTGCATGCCTACCGGGTGTTCGCGCACGGGGACCAGGAGATCGGACCCGAACTGGGCGACATCACCGCGCCCGCGCTGGCCATCACCGGCAGCGACGACCCGGGCTCGACCCCTGAGATGTCGCACCGACTGGGACGGGCGATGCCCGACTGCCGTGTTGTCGTCGTACCGCACGCCCGACACATGCTGCCCATCGAGAACGCACCGGCACTGGCCGACGCACTGACCACATTGATCGACAACCCGAAAAGGATGAATCGTGACTGAACGCCTCAACCACTTCATCGGCGGCGAGCACGTGGCCCCGTCCGAGGGAACCTACTTCACCAGCACCAACCCGGCGACCCTGGAGGTCCTCTACGAGGCCGCCCGCGGCAACGCCGAGGACGTGGACCGGGCCGTCAATTCCGCCCGCCGCACCTTTGAGTCCGCCGCCTGGAAGAGGATCGGCGCCACCGCACGGGGACACCTGCTGCGCCGCCTAGGCGACCTGGTCGGGGAGAACGCCGAGCAGCTGGCGATGTGCGAAAGCCTGGACAACGGCAAGCTGCTGCGCGAGATGCGCGGGCAGATGCGCATGCTGCCCGAGTACTTCTACTACTACGCCGGGCTGGCCGACAAGATCCAGGGCTCGCAGATCCCGAGCACGAACCCGGACATCCTGAACTACACCCAGCGCGAGGCGCTAGGCGTGGTTGGGGCGATCACACCGTGGAACTCGCCGCTGACGCTGACCACCTCGAAGATCGCCCCGGCCCTGGCCGCCGGCAACACCGTGGTCATCAAGCCCAGCGAATACACCTCGCGCACGGTGCTGTTGCTGGCCGAGCTCGCGGACCGGGCAGGCTTCCCGGCGGGCGCCATCAACGTGGTGACCGGACTGGGCGCCGAGGCCGGTGCCGCACTGGTGAGCCATCCGAAGATCGCCAAGATCTCCTTCACCGGCTCCACCGGCACCGGCTCGCACATTGCTGCCCAGGCGGCGGCCCGGTTCATCGGATGCACCCTGGAACTTGGCGGCAAGAGCCCGAACATCGTCTTCGGAGATGCCAACGTGGCCAATGCCGCGATGGGCGTTGTCGCGGGCATCTACGCCGCAGCCGGACAGACCTGCATCGCCGACAGCCGCGTCTTCGCGCACAAGTCGGTGTACGACGAACTGCTGGAACGCGTCACCGAACGCGCCCGCTCGATCCGGATCGGCGACCCGCTGCTGGATGAGACCGAGCTGGGCCCGCTGGCCTTCAAAGACCAGCTGGAGAAGGTCGAATCCTACGTGAAGATCGGCGCCGCCGAGGGCGCGACCGTGCACAGCGGCGGCGGCCGGCCGGCTGGCCTCGAGCTGCCAGGCTACTTCTACGAGCCGACCGTGCTGACCGACGTGGACAACGACATGCGAGTGGTGCGCGAGGAAATCTTCGGCCCGGTGGCCGCCATCATGCCCTTCGAGCATGAGGACGAGCTGCTCGCCCTGGCCAACGACACCGAGTACGGCCTGGCCGCCGGGGTGTGGACGCAGAACCTGGCCACCGCGCACCGCGTCGCCAGGAAGCTCGACGCCGGCACCGTGTGGGTCAACACCTACCGGGCGATGTCCCCGATGTCTCCGCGGCAGGGCTTCAAGAACTCCGGGGTGGGCATCGAACACGGCATCGAGTCGATGTACGAGTACACCCGGCTCAAGAGCATTTGGATCAACACCGACGAGGGCCCGGTCTCCGACCCCTTCGTCATGCGCGGATAGGACGGATACCTTCATGCCACTGATCGATGTTTCCATCGCCCGGGGCCGCAGCCCGGAACAGCTGCGGGACCTCATGGACGCGTTGCACCAGGCGGCGGTCACCACCGTCGACGCCGCACCCGAAAATATCACCGTAATCGTCAGGGAAGTCGAACGCGAACATTGGTCACGCCAAAACGTGACCATCGCCGAGCGCGACGCTTATTCTGCAAGCCACTAATTTCTGAAAGGACGCCTGATGCGTTTTTCGCTATTTGTTCACATGGAGCGCTACGACGATTCCATTTCCTACGAGGACCACTGGGCGAACCTCGTCGAACTGGCCCTCATGGCCGAGGAAGGTGGCTTCGGCACGATCTGGATCGGTGAGCACCACTCGATGGAGTACACCGTCTCGCCGAACCCGCTGCCGCAGCTGGCCTACCTTGCGGCCAAGACCTCGAAGATCCGACTCGGCTCAGGCACCATCATCGCCCCGTTCTGGAACCCGATCCGGGCCGCCGGGGAACTTGCGCTGCTCGATGTCATCAGCGGCGGCCGCGCCGAAGTGGGCGTGGCGCGAGGAGCCTACCAGTTCGAGTTCGACCGCATGTCAGGCGGCATGCCGGCGGCGGACGGCGGCGAGCACCTTCGTGAGATCGTCCCGGCCATGAAGGCCCTGTGGGCCGGCGACTACGCCCACGACGGCAAGGTCTGGCAGTTCCCGACTTCAACAAGCGTCCCGAAGCCGGTGCAGAAGGAGCTGCCGGTCTGGGTTGCCGCACGCAGCCCCGAATCCCACGACTTCGCCGTGGCCAATGGCTGCCATGTCATGGTCACCCCGCTGATGAAGGGCGACGAGGAAGTCGAGTCCTTGGTCGAGAAGTACGAAACCGCCATTGCCAACCACCCGGAAATCGAACGTCGCCCGGACATCATGGTGCTGCGCCACACCCACGTACACACCGAGGACGACGTCGAGGGCTGGCGCCCGGCCGCCGAGGGAATCCAGAAGTTCTACCGGACCTTCGACGCCTGGTTCGGCAATAAGGCCATCCCGGAGAATGGTTTCCTGGACCCGAGCCCGGTCGAGAAGTTCGAAGCCCGTCCCGAGTTCTCGGTGGAGTCCCTGCACCGGACCGCCATGATTGGCACCCCCGCCGAGGTCGTTGAACGCCTGCGCAAATACGAAGCACTGGGAGTCACCGAGTACAGCTTCTGGGCCGACAACACCCTCAGCCATGAGGAAAAGAAACGCTCGCTGGAACTGTTCATCGAGCAGGTCATGCCGGCCTTCAGCGAGCAGGCAGCGCCCGCACTCAACCAATAGGGAGCTGCGCGAGAGCGAGCTCCCACTTGGACCGCACAGGCCCCGCGGTGACACGACGGAAGGCACCCGCCCCTATGGGGGAGGGTGCCTTCCGTCGTCGATCCGGCAAGCCTGTCAGTAACCCAGGCCGAAGCCGAACGGGTAGAGCTCCCCGTCGGCGGTCTCCTTGTAACCGGGCAGGTCGCTGAACTGCTCTTCGATCGCCTCGGCGGTGCCCGCCAGGGCGAAAGGCATCCTGCCCTGGGGTGCGACCTTGCCCGAGAGGATGTCGAGCAGCGCGGTGTCGCTCATGCCGAAGCCCGCCACGATCGCGCCGGCGTCGCGCAGTCCGCTGGCCTCGTCCATGACGAACGGCTGGCGGAAGTACACGTGCAGGACCACCGCGGAGGGGTCCTCGACCTCGGCCATGACCTGCTTGATGGTGTCCAGCGACGGGGTGATCTTCCACGACTCGGACTCTGCCATGGACGTGAAGTCCAGGATGCTCGACTCCCAGGGCAGCGAGCCGCCGAAGCGCAGGCCGTCATCGGTGCACGTCGGTGCGCCCTGGGTGACGCAGGCGTCCGCCGCGCCGTAGGGGCTTTGGCCGTCGAGCCCTTCAACGCCCTCCAGCACGGAGGTGTTGGTGTGCTCGGGGTTCATGCCGGATTCCGGGTCGTTGCTGGTGTAGGAACCGGTGTTGGCGTTGTTCACCGTAATGTTGAGCAGGGCGACGTCGCTGTCCTTGGCGCTGGGCCGGTCGGCCGCGTCCTTGGTGTTGCCGTCGGTGACGTTGTAGCCGTATTCGGCGACCTTCGCCGCGGAAATGTCTCCCAGGACGTAGACGTCGGAGGCGGGCTTCAACGGCAGGACCTTGGATCCGTCGGCGGTTTCCTTGTTCTGCAGCAGGACTGCGGACTTGCGCTGCAGGTCAAGGCCAACCTCGCGGTTCGCGGCGCTGCCGACAGTGTTGCCGGCGGCGGTCGTGTCGACGTACGGGTTCTCGAACAGGCCCATGCTGAACATCGGTTCGGTCAGCCGCACGGCGGCGAGCGTGACGCGCTCCTCCGTCAACAGGCCGGAATCGACAAGGTCGGTGATGGTCTTGACGTCGTGGAAACCCGAGAGGGTGTCGGTACCGCCGTTGATGGCCGCTGCGACGCGCTCGGGAACCGACTTGTCCTCCAGGCCCCAGGCCCGGTCGTTGATGATGCCGGTGTCCGAGTTTACGTATCCGGCGAACCCGAGCTTGTCGCGCAAAAGGTCGTTGACGATCTGCTTGGAGAAGGCCATGCCGGTCGAATCATAGGTGACGCCGTCGTGGGTAACCTCCACCGGGGCGCCGTAGTACGGCATGATCGAGGAGACACCGGCCTTGATGGCGGCTTCGAAGGGCTTGAGGTGCTCGCCGAAGGCGCCGCCCGGGTAGACCTGGGTCTTGCCGAAGGAGTAGTGGGCATCAAGGCCCAGCTCCTGCGGCCCGCCGCCGGGGAAGTGCTTCATGGTCAGCGCCACGGCGGTTTCCGGGCTGAGCGAGGAGCCCTCCGCATCGAGCGGGCCCTGCAAGGATTCAACGAGCGTGGTCATGATGTTGGAGTTCAAATCCGCGTCCTCGGTGAACGTCTCGTGGGCGCGGTACCAGCGCGGCTCGGTGGACAGGTCAGCCATGTAGCCGTACATCCCGCGCAGCCCGATCGACTCCCATTCATCTCCCATGACGTTGGCGAAGTTCTCGACGACCGACATGTCGCCGGTGGTGGGCGCCTGCCCGGTGCGCGCGGCTTCCTCGCCCAGGGCCGCGGCGGCGATCCCCGCCTCCTTCGGGAAGGCGGTGAAGGCCCCGGCGGATTCGTTGATGCCGGCGCGTGCGTCCGGGTCGATGTGGTTGCGGGCATTGGACTTGTAGAGCATCGGGATGCCCAGGCGGGTGGCCTCGCCGAGCTCCTGGACGGAATTCATGTAGGTGGCCGCTTCCTGCGGCGTCAGGGACGTGCTGGCCTGGAATCCGTCGCCGGTGGCCCCGCAGACGGCCTGGTCCTCGCTGGTGACGGTGTTGCGGAAGATGAAGCGGTGCATCTTCTGGTCGTTGATGTAGCCGGTTGCCGCCGGGTCGAGGGCGCCGCGCTTCTTCGTGTCGGGGTCGCAGGCGGCGTTGAGGGTGTCGATCAGCATCAGGCCGGACTTCTCCTCCAGCGTCATCAGCGACACCAGGTTCTCCGCGCGCTCTCCGGCGGGCAACCTCCAGTCCTCGTAGGGGTCGAGCTTGCCGTTGGCGTTGAGGTCCTTGAAGGTGCGGCCCTTGACCGTGATGGTGTCCTTGACGCGGACACCGAGCGTCGGCGGCTTGCCGTGGTTGCCTTCATTGTTGTTCACGGCTGCGGGGGCGTTCTTGCCGGCGTTGTCCTGCGGCGGCAAGGCGCTCGCCGACGTCGCGCCCAGGGTGAGTATCAGGGGCAGGGCCAGTGCCGCTGCCGTGCGTCGCCGTCTTGGCGATGGCGGAAACTTTCGGGTCATGGTGTGCTCTCCATTGAGTCAGGTGCGGGGGTGATGGTGGGCGGCTCGGGCCCCGCCATCGGATGCATCTCCCACTGTGTCGCAGGTCACCCGATCAATGCACGCGGTTGCCATGAATTGCCTTCGCGACAAGGGGCTTTTCGAAGCCCGAAGGGGAACTTAACGCAGAGATGCGGCACCGGAACCACTGACAGGTTCCGGTGCCGCATCGGGCAGCAGGTGTTTTAGGCGCCCGCCGCTACGGGGCCAGCAGCCCCAGCAGGTCCGGCAGCCACAAGGACAGCTGCGGGATGAAGGTGACCACGAAGAGCATCGCGACCAGTGCCAGGAAGAACGGCACCAGGGCCCTGATGACGGGCTCGGCACGCAGCCCGGCCACCCTGGCTCCGACGAAGAGCACGTTGCCCACCGGCGGGGTGATCGTGCCCAGGCACAGGTTGAAGGTGACCATGATGCCGAAGTGGATCGGATCCACGCCGAAGGTGGTCACGATCGGCAGGAAGATCGGCACGAAGATCAGGATCGCCGGGGTCGGGTCCATGAACGTGCCGACGATCAGCAGGATCACCATGATCAGGATCAGGATCATGGTCGGGGAATCGGTCAGGCCGAGCAGCCCGGAGGAGATGGCTCCCGGGATGCCGGAGAAGGCCATGACCCAGGCCATGATCGTGGACACGCCGACCAGCAGCATGACGATCGCGGTGGTCAGCGTGGCATCGATGAGGATGCGCGGCAGGTCGCCGACCTTGATGGCCTTGTAGATGAAGCCCAGGATCAGGCAGTACACCACGGCGATCGCCGCGGACTCGGTCGGGGTGAAGACGCCGGCCAGGATGCCGCCGATGACGATGACGATCATCAGGATCGAGGGGACCGCACGCCAGATGGTCAGCAACGCCGTGGGCAGGGAGACCTTGACGTGGTTCTTCAGTTCCGGGCGCTTGCGCACATAGAGCCAGACAACCAGCATGCAGGCCAGGGCCCAGAGGATGCCCGGGATGTAGCCGGCGACGAAGAGCGTCGCAATCGAGGTGCTGGAGACCAGCGAGTACACGATCAGGGTGTTCGACGGCGGGATCAGCATGCCCGAGGGGGCCGAGGCGATGTTGACGGCTGCCGAGAAGTTCCTGTCGTAGCCTTCCTTGCGCTGGCGCGGGCCGATGACCCCGCCGACCGCCGCGGCCGAGGCAACTGCGGCGCCGGAGACCGAACCGAACAGTGCATTGGCCACCACGTTGGTCTGGGCCAGGGAGCCGGGGGTGCGGCCGACCAGGACCTTGGCTGCGTCGATGAGGCGTCCGGCGATGCCGCCGTTGTTCATCAGCACGCCGGCCAGGATGAAGAAGGGGATGGCCAGCAGGGTGAACGAGTTGATGCCGGTGAACATCCGCTGCGCGGAGACGAAGGAGGCCTTTTCCACGCCGATGACTGCCGCCACGGCCAGGAAGGCGGAGACGCCCACGGCCACGGCGATCGGCACGCGTGCCAGCAAGAGCACCGCGATGCCAACGACCAGGACTATGCCTGCTACAAGTGCTGCATCCATACCTAGATCGCCTCCCGGATTTCTTCGTCTTCGTCGTCGTTGGGCAGGCCGCGTCCGTGCAGCGCCTCAACCAGGTGGTAGACCGCGTAGAACGCGGTCATGATCCCGGAGATGGGCAGGGCCAGGTACATGGCGCCGATGTTCAGCGGAAGCCCGGAAATCTTTTGGCTCCAGGTCAGGTCGACGCCGCGGATGCCGCCGTAGACCAGCACGAACGCGGCGAAGAGCAGGATGATGACCTGGACGAAAACCTCGGTGGTGCGCTTCTCGTTGATTTTCAGCGCACGGACCAGGAAGTCCACGGCAATGTGCCCGCGGTCCGAGAAGACGTAGGCGGAACCAAAGAGTGCCAGCCAGACAAAGAGGTACTGGGCCAGGGATGTGGTCCACGTGGCCGGGGCGTGCATGACCTGGCGGCTGAAGACCTGCCAGCAGACCACCAGCACCAGGGCGCTGAAAAGGACCACGCACAGCCACTTCAGCGTGACATCGAGGACGGTTTTGACGGCGTTCACTTTCCGGCCTCCTTGATGTTGTCGTAGAGCTTGTGGGCCTTTTCGCCCTTCAGAGCACCCTCGACCACGGGGGCCAGAGCCTTGCGGAATGCTTCCTCGTCGACGTCGTTGAACTTCGAGCCCGAAGCCGTGGCCTTGTCGATGGCTGCCTGCGTGTCGGATTGCCACAGCACCACATGCTCGTCGACGGTCTTTTGCCATTCGGATTCCAGGATCTTGCGGTCCTCCGGGTTCAACTTCTCCATGAGCTCGGAGTTGATGAGCATGTAGTCGAGGCCCACCAGGTGGCGGGTGCGGGCCACATGCTTGGCCACCTCGTTGTGCTTCTGGGTGACGTAGGAAACCTCGTTGTTTTCGGCGCCGTCAAGCACGCCCGACTGCATCGCGGTGTAGACCTCGCCATAGGACATCGGGGTTGCGGAGGCGCCCATGGCGTTGACCATCGCAATGTGGATGTCCGATTCCTGGACCCGGATCTTCATGCCGGCCAAGTCGGCCGGCTTCGTGATGGGGCCTTCGGCGGTGTAGAGGTTGCGGTCGCCCTGAGTGAGACCGCCAAGCACCGTGAGGTTCTTGGACTCCTCGAGCGAGGAGAAGAGTTCGCCGACGATTGCGGGATTCCGCAGCACCGAAATCTGGTGCTCGATGCTGGTGAACACGGTGGGCAGGTTCAGTGTTGCGAAGCCGGGGTTCAGGTTTTCCAGCTGGGTGCCCGAGGCGATGGCCATGTCGACCGAGCCGTCGGAGACCAGCTGGATGACTTCCTGCTGCGCGCCGAGGGTCTCGTTGGGGTAGACCTTGATGTCCCACCGGCCGTCCGTGGCCTGCTTCAGGCGTTCGCCGAAGCCGGTCAGGGCAATGTAGGAGGGGTGTGACTCTGATTGGTTGAGGGAAAGAACCATGGTCTTTCCCTCTTCGGCGGTGCCCGAGATGCCGGCGGTGCACGCACTTAGACCAAGTGCGGCGGCTGCGGCAAGGGCAACGACGCGAATGACGCGAAGTTTCATCTCTAAAGGCTACTTTCCGGCCGGTGGGCGGCATCTTTGCCGCTCGCCTGTTACATGCGGCACCTGTGAGGGTGCCTCCCGGCCACGTTGACGGTTGCATTGATGATGTACGCCACAGCGCGCCGCGAGCCAATTGTTGCCACTAGTTGCCACGAGCTACCAACAATCGCTTCGGCGCGCAAAGATGGAAAGGTGAGTCCCCAACCTGAAGAACCCCGACCGGCAACGATCTACGATGTGGCACGCATCGTGGGGGTTTCCGCATCCACTGTTTCGCGGGCCTTTGCCCGACCGGGCAGGGTCAGTTTTGCCACCGCCGAACGCATCCGCAAGGTTGCCGACGAGATCGGCTACCAGTCGGTGAGCGTGCGCCGCCCCATGGCCCAGGGCCGCAGCAGGCGCGGGACCATTGCCTTGGTGGTGGCCGATATTTCCAATCCGGTCTACTTCGAGATGATCCGCGGTGCCGAGGAGGAAGCGGCGTTGAACGGCTACACCATGCTCCTGGCCCACACCCGGGAATCCGGGGTCATCGAGCGCGAGGCCATCGAACGGTCCATCGACATTGTGGACGGGATCGTGCTCAGCAGCTCGCGGATGTCCGACGCGGCCATCCGGGCCATGGCCAAGCAGAAGCCCACGGTGGTGATGAACCGCGGGGTCAAGGGCGTGGCAAGCGTGATCACCGACAACGTGCGCGGGGTGCGCCGGGCCATCGAGCATTTCGCCCAGTTGGGGCACCGGGAGGTTTCCTACCTGGCCGGACCCGAGGCATCGTGGGCGGATTCGATGCGCTGGCGGGCAGTGAAACAGGCGGGCCAGGAACTCGACGTGCGGATCACGAAGATCGAATCCACCGCGCCCACCATGGACGGCGGGGCGCAGGTGGCCGACAAGGTTGCCACGGGCAAGGCCTCCGCGGTGCTCGCCTACAACGACCAGCTGGCGCTCGGGCTGATGCGCAGGCTGCAGGCCAACGGTTTTGGCATCCCGGAGGATTTCTCCATCATCGGTTTTGACAATTCCTCGGGCGCCTCGTTGATCGTCCCGGGGCTTTCCAGCGTTGCAGCCCCGCTGCATGCCCTGGGCGCCACCGCGGTGCGCAGCCTGTTGGCGATCTCGCGCGGCGCCGTCTCGGCGCACGAACAAGCGGTGGTGCTGCCGACGCGGCTGGTCCTGCGCGGGTCCACCGCACGCCCCCGAGGCTAGAAGGCCGGCGGGCCCCGGGCGAGTGGTGCAACTCATGGCAACTTGTTGCCGTCGTGGTGCTGCCAAGCCGACCATCAATACATGCCTTCCTCGATTGCGAACCACCCCGATCGGCTTCTGCCCGCAGACCCCGGTGTCCGCGAGATAGCCCGGTCGCTCCACAAGGACGTGGAAAACCTGCCCATCATTTCGCCCCACGGCCACGTGGACGCGGCAATGATCGCCAACGACACCCCGTTCCCGGACCCCACCGCCCTGCTGCTGAGCCCGGACCACTACGTGACCCGCCTGCTGCACGCCAACGGCGTTCCGCTCGAGGCGCTGCGCGTCGGCGGCACCTCCGAGGTCGGCGCCCTGGATGCCTGGCGCACCTTCTGCGCCAACTGGAAGGCCTTCGACGGGACCGCCTCGGGGTACTGGCTGCGCCAGGAATTCGTCGACGTCTTCGGCATCGACGACCTTGACATCCGCGAGGAGACCGCCGAGGCGACGTTCAATGCGCTGCAGGCGAAGATCGACGAGCCGGGCTTCCGCCCGCGCGCGCTGATGGACTCCTTCAACATCGAGGTCATGGCCACCACCGACGACCCGCTCGATGACCTGGCCGCGCACCGCACCCTGGCAACGGATTCCTCCTTCGCCTCCCGTGTGCTGCCGACCTTCCGCCCCGACGCGTACATCAAGTTCTGGGGCGCCGACTTCGCCGCCAAGGCCGACGCGCTGATCCAGGCCGCCGGCCAGGGTGCCACCGGCTACGACGGCTACCTGGCCGCGATGGCCAACCGCCGCGCCTACTTCGTCGAGCACGGAGCGGTGTCCTCGGACCACGGTTCGCACTCGGCCGCCACGCTGAAGCTGGACCGCGACGAAGCCGCCGCGCTCTTTGCCAAGGGCATGGCCGGCACCGCCTCCACCGCTGAGGCCTTCGCCTTCGAGGCGCACATGATGTACCAGCAGGCCGCCATGGCCGTGGAAGACGGACTGGTCATGACGATGCACCCGGGCGTGCACCGCAACACCCACGCAGCCACGCTGAAGGCCTTCGGCCCGGACACCGGCCACGACATCCCCTTCGCCGTGGACTTCGCCACCGGCCTGCAGCCGCTGCTCAACGACTTCGGCACCGCGCCGGGCTTCCACTTCATCCCGTTCACCATCGACGAGACCGTGTTCTCCCGCGAGATCGCGCCGCTGGCCGGGTTCTACCCGTCGGTGTTCATCGGCGCCCCCTGGTGGTTCCTGGATGCGCCGGATGCGATGATGCGCTTCCGCTCCGCGGTCACCGAGACCGCTGGCTTCTCCCGTTCCTCGGGCTTCATCGACGACACCCGCGCCTTCTGTTCCATCCCGGCGCGGCACGACGCCTCGCGCCGCGTGGAGGCATCCTTCCTGGCCCGGCTGGTCGCCGAGCACCGGATCACCGAGGAACGCGCCCACGAAATCATCGTTGACGTCGTCGACGCCGCACCGCGCCGGGCGTTCAAGCTGTGAGCGCCGGATCCGTGGCCACCCGCGAACTGAACCGCACGACCCACCCGGCGCCCAAGGCCGAGGTCCGCATCGTGCACATCGGCCTGGGCGCCTTCCACCGCGCCCACCAGGCCTGGTACACCGCCAAGGCGAACGACGGCTGGGGGATCGCCGCCTTCACCGGACGCAGCGCCACCGCCGCCGAGGAGCTCGCCGCGCAGGACGGGCTGTTCACGCTGATCCGGCGCGAGGCCGAGGGCGACAGCTTCGAGGTCATCGATTCCATCGTGGAGGCC
The DNA here is from genome assembly GCA_024207135.1 of Arthrobacter sp. C2. GTDB lineage: Bacteria > Actinomycetota > Actinomycetes > Actinomycetales > Micrococcaceae > Paeniglutamicibacter. Next base: position 3,301,620 of record CP042428.1, read on the forward strand.
CGTGACGGCAACGACATGGCGGCGCTGTCCACCCTGCTGGCCAGCCCATCCACCGCGATCGTCACCCTGACCATCACCGAAGCCGGCTACAAGATGGCCCCCGGGGCCACGGAACCGACGTTGAACCTCGACGACGACCAGGTCCTTGCGGACCTGGGGGTCCTGCGGGAATGCTACGACGCCGGGGTCTTCGCCAAGACCGCCGCCGAGTTCGAGGCCCTGGCCCTGGGCACCGCCGCGGCACGCCTGGTGGTCGGCCTGGCTGCCCGCCGTTCCGGCGACGGCTGGCCGCTGGCCGTCGTGTCCTGCGACAACCTGCCGGGCAACGGCGCGGTGGCACGGGCCGGCATCCTGGGCTTCGCGCAGGCGGTGGACCCGATGCTGGCGCGCTGGATCGATGCGAACGTCTCATTCGTGGACACCTCCATCGACCGCATCACCCCGCGGACCACCGACGCCGACCGCGACACCGTGGCCGCCGAAACCGGTTTCGTTGATGTCTCCCCGGTGGTCACCGAGCCTTTCACCTCATGGGTGCTTTCCGGGGATTTCCCGGCCGGCCGCCCAGCCTGGGAAAAAGCCGGCGCCCAGTTCGTGACGGACCTGGAGTCCTTTGAACGCCGCAAGCTGTGGCTGCTCAACGGTGCCCACACGCTGATGTCCTTTGCCGGGCAGCTGCGCGGACACGCAACCGTCGCGCAGGCCCTGGCCGACCCGGCCGTTTCCGGTTGGGTCGAGGAATTCTGGGATGCCGCCGCCGCGCACCTCACCGGGCCGGAACTTGAGGTCCCTGAATACCGCAAGGCGTTGCGCGAACGCTTCGAGAACCCGCGCATTGCCCACTTCCTGGCCCAGATCGCCGGAGACGGATCGCTCAAGCTTGCCGCCCGCGCCTTGCCGGTGTTCCGCGCCGAGCAGGCTGCCGGGCGCCACGGCACCGCTGCCTTGCGCCTGTTGGCCGCCTGGTGTGACCAGCTGGCGGCGCAACATGCCGCCGGAACCCCGGTGCAGGATGCGAACGCAACTGCGCTGGAAGTGATCCTGGCCGATCCGGCCATCCGTTCCGGCTCTGCGCAACAGACCGCCGCACTGCTGGGCGTCATCGAGGCCGGGCTCGGCACCGACCCCTCCCTGGTGGCCTCGATCCATGCCCTGCGCGGGCACTTCACCAACTGACTTTTCTCCCCGCCACACCCGGTGCACCGACGCATCGGGAATCTGAAAGGATTGCCATGAAAATCATCAAGGCAGAAGTATTTGTGACCAGCCCGTCACGCAACTTCGTGACCCTGAAGGTCACCACCGAATCCGGCCTGGTCGGCATCGGCGACGCGACCGTGAACGGCCGCGAGCTCGCGGTGGCCTCCTACCTCAAGGACCACGTCGCGCAGCTGCTCATCGGCAAGGATGCGCACCGCATCGAGGACACCTGGCAGTTCCTTTACCGTTCCTCCTACTGGCGCCGCGGGCCGATCACCATGGCCGCGATCGCCGCGGTGGACATGGCCCTGTGGGACATCAAGGGCAAGGCCGCGAACATGCCGGTCTACCAGCTGCTGGGCGGCGCCTCGCGCAACGGCCTGCGCGCCTACGGCCATGCCTCGGGCACCGACACCGAGCAGCTCTTCGACTCGATCCGTGAGCACCTGGAACTGGGCTACAAGTCCATCCGCGTGCAGACCGCCGTCCCGGGCATCAAGGCCGTCTACGGCGTGGCCGCCCAGACCCAGTCCTCGGGCGAACGCTACGACTACGAGCCGGCCGGCCGCGGCGCCTACCCGGTGGAAGAGGACTGGGACACCCGCGCCTACCTGCGCCACCTGCCCACCGTCTTCGAGGCGGTGCGCAACGAATTCGGCCCCGAGATCCCGCTGCTGCACGACGGCCACCACCGCATGACCCCGATCCAGGCGGCCAAGCTGGGCAAGGCGCTGGAGCCCTACGACCTGTTCTGGCTCGAGGACTGCACCCCGGGCGAAAACCAGGAGGCGCTGCGCCTGGTCCGCCAGCACACCACCACCCCGATCGCCATCGGCGAGGTCTTCAACACGATCTACGACTTCCAGTCGCTGATCAAGGAACAGCTCATCGACTACGTGCGTGCCGCCTCCACCCACTTCGGCGGCATCTCGCCGCTGAAGAAGGTCATGGACTACGCCGCCCAGTACCAGGTCAAGTCCGGCTTCCACGGCCCGACCGACATCTCCCCGGTGGGCTTCGCCGCCCAGCTGCACGTGGGCCTGGCCATCCACAACTACGGCATCCAGGAGTACATGCAGCACTCGGACGCCACCAACACGGTCTTCGAGCAGTCGATGACCTTCGAGGACGGCTACCTGCACCCGGGCAACAAGCCGGGCCTGGGCGTCGAGTTCAACGAGGAAGCCGCGCTGTCCTACCCGTACCAGCAGGCCTACCTGCCCTACAACCGTCTCATCGACGGCACCGTCCACGACTGGTGAGCGCGCAAACCATGGAAGCCGCCACCGACACCGCCGCCAGCGGCGCGGCAACCGCGCTGCACCGGGTCATCGTCATGGGTGTCTCCGGCTGCGGCAAGTCCACCGTGGGCGAGCTTTTGGGCGCCGAGCTGGGGGCGGGGTTCCTCGACGGGGACTCCCTGCACCCGGCCTCGAACATCGAGAAGATGGCCGCCGGGCATCCGCTGGATGACGCGGACCGCGAACCGTGGCTGCGTGAGGTGGGCCAACGCCTCGGCTCGGCCGAGCCCGGGTCCAAGGTCATCGCGTGTTCGGCGCTGAAGCGCTCGTACCGGGACCTGATCCGCTCCGAGGCGCCGGGCACGGTGTTCATCCACCTGCACGGATCCGTCGAACTGCTCACCGAGCGCATGCGCGCCCGCCCCGGGCACTTCATGCCGGTGGGCCTGCTCGAATCCCAGCTGGCGACGCTTGAGCCGCTGGAAAGCGACGAAGCCGGTGTGGTGCTCGACATCGCCGCGACGCCCGCACAGTTGGCGCAGGAAGCCGCCGCCTGGCTGGACGCGCAGGCCTGAGCCTCCGCCCGGCGATGAGCCAGGGGCGCGGCGCCAGGGGGAATATCACCCGGCGCCGTGCCCCTGGCTGTTTAAGCGGAGCCAGCCCGGCGGCCCGGGACCGGAGGCTCCCGCGTACGCTGGAGCCCGTGACCACCAAGCAACCACCTTCCGCGCTGCCGGTCCCGTTCCGCTGGCTGTGGGCCGGTGCGGCGACCAGCAACCTCGGCGACGGCATGCTGCTGGCCGCTGGACCGCTGCTGGTCACCACCATCACCCGCGACCCGTTGGCCGTGGCCCTGGCACCCTTCGCCCAGCAGATCCCCTGGGTGCTCTTCGGGCTGCTCGCCGGCGCCGTGGTGGACCGGGTGGACCGGCGCAAGCTGATGATCCTGGTCAACCTCCTGCGGATGCTGGTGATCTTCGGCTTGGCCGCCATCATCTTCTCCGGGGCGCTGGGCCTGCCGGTGCTCTACGGGTGCCTGTTTCTCCTGGGCACCGCGGAGGCCTTTGCGGACAACGCCTCCACCTCGCTGATCCCCACGCTGGTGCCCAGCGCGCAGCTTGGGCTGGCCAATTCGCGGCTCTTTGGCACCATCACCGTGACCAACCAACTGGCCGGACCACCGCTGGGAGCCATGCTCTTCGCGGTATCCCACTCGCTTCCCTACGCGGGATTTGCCGCGCTGCTGGCCCTGGCCGTGGTGCTCTATTCCAAGGTGGCCGTCCCGCTGCCGGCGCCAGGAAGCTCCAGGGCGCCGGGCACCTCGATGCTGCTGGAGGTCAGGGAGGGACTCGGCTGGATGCGCAGGCATTTTGCCGTGCGCACCCTGGCGATCCTGATCACCTGCTTCAACGTCACCTTCGGGGCCACGTTCGCGATGCTGGTGCTCTATGCGACGGACCAGCTGGCGCTCGGGGACATCGGCTACGGCCTGTTGATGAGCGCCAGCGCCGTGGGCGGCATCATGGGTTCCCTGCTCTTCCCGTGGCTGGAACGCAGGTTCAGCTACGCGACCTTGCTGCGCACCGGACTGGTCCTGGAAACCGCCACGCACCTGGCCCTGGTGCTCACCCGCCAGGCATGGCTGGCGATGGCCATCCTGTTTCTCTTCGGCATCCACGCCCTGGTCTGGGGCTCGGTCTCCTCCACGGTGCGCCAGCGGGCGGTGCCCGATCGGCTGCGCGGCCGGATCAACTCGGTCTACATGCTCGGCAGCATCGGCGGCATCGCGGCCGGTTCTCTGCTCGGCGGCGTGCTGGGCCAGGCGTTCAGCTACCGGGCGCCGTTCTGGTTCGGGTTCTTCGGCTCGTTCCTCATCCTGCTGCTGGTCTGGAAATCGATGACCCACATTGCGACCGCCGGCAGCCACGGGGAAGAAGACCAGGCAAAGCCACCCCAAATGCCTTGACCGGCGAATCCCGCGTGGCAGAGTTGGGAACCGTGAGGCCGAAGGAATGCGGCAGGCAACCAGCAAAGGGGAAACACACAGTGCTCATCAGCAACGTGAGGCCATGGGGCCGGGACGCGGTGGACCTTGAAATCACCGACGGACTGATCGGCTCCGTTTCCCCGCACAACCCGCGCTTCCCGGTGGCCGGCGGCATCGATGGCCGCGGGCGGCTGGCACTTCCCGCGTTCTCCGATGTCCATGTGCACCTGGACTCGACGCGGATCGGGCTGCCCTTCCGCGAACACACCGGGGCACCGGGGGTCTGGGGCATGATGCTCAACGACCGTCGCCATTGGCGCAAGGCCGAGGTTCCGCTGCCCGAGCGGGTCGCCGAAACGCTGCAGCGCATGATCGCGCACGGCACCACGCGGGTGCGCAGCTACGCGCAGATCGATGTCGACTGCAAGCTGGAGAAATTCGAGGCGGTGCTCGCGGCCAAGGAAAAATTTGCGGACCGTGCCGACGTGCAGATCATGGCATTCCCGCAGGCCGGGCTGCTGCGCGAACCCGGCACGGTTGCCTATCTGGAGGAATCCCTGAAACTCGGCGCCACGGTCATGGGCGGCATCGACCCGTGCCAGCTGGACCGGGACCCGGTCCGGCACCTGGACATCGTGTTCGGGCTGGCAGAGAAATACCAGGTGGACATCGACATCCACCTGCACGAGCCCGGGCACCTGGCGCACTTCAGCACCGAGCTGGTCATGGAACGCACCCGCGCCCTGGGGATGGAAGGCAAGGTGACGCTCTCGCACGCCTACGAACTGGGGAACGTCTCGGAGGCGGCCACCGCACGCGTCATCGAGCAGATGGGCGCCCTGGACATCTCCTGGGCCACGGTTGCCCCGGCCACCTCGGGCAAGCAATTCAACCTCGCGGCCATGACCGAGGCCGGCATCCGGGTGGGCCTCGGCGAGGACGGGCAGCGCGACTACTGGAGCCCCTACGGGGACTGCGACCTGCTCTCGCGCACCTGGCAGCTCGCCTTCACCCACGGGTTGCGGCAGGACGAATTGATCGAACACGCGGCGGCCATTGCCACCTGGGGCGGGGCGGGCATCATGGACCGGAGCCTGTCTCGGTTGCGCTCAACCGGCGACCGTCCGGGACTTGCGGTCGGGGACCGTGCGGACATCGTGTTGCTTGCGGGGGAGACCGTGACCAGCGCCGTCATGGACCGCGGCGTCGACCGCACCGTCATCCATGACGGCCGAGTCGTGGCGGACCAGCTGGAAATGCTCTAGAAGGACCCGATCCTTAATGACGAGCGGCAGTGCCCGTTGCGGGGCACTGCCACCTTGGTTCGAGCAGCCGCCTAGTGCTCGTGCGGTCCCGAGGCCGGACCCGCGTGGTGGGCGGCGCGTCCCTCGCGAAGCTCGGACAGGATCTCTGCCACCGAATCGTGCTCCAGGTCCGGGCGGAACGGGAAGGACGCCACATCGCCGGGCTTGGTGATCCCGGTGTGCACCAGGATGGTCAGCAAACCGGCCTCCATCCCGGCAATGATGTCGGTGTCCATGCGGTCCCCGATCATTGCGGTGGTCTCCGAATGCGCGTCGATCCGGTTCAGTGCCGAGCGGAACATCATCGGGTTCGGCTTGCCGACCACGTAGGGGTCGCGGCCTGTGGCCTGGGTGATCAGTGCCGCCACGGACCCGGTGGCCGGAAGCAGGCCCTCCGGGGAGGGGCCGGTGGCATCCGGGTTGGTGGTGATGAAGCGGGCGCCGGCGGCGATCAGGCGGATGGCCTTGGTGATGGCCTCGAAGGAGTAGGTGCGGGTTTCGCCCAGCACCACGTATTCGGGTTCCTGGTCGGTGAGGATGAACCCTGCCTCGTGCAATGCGGTGGTCAGCCCGGCCTCGCCGATCACGAAGGCGCGTCCGCCCGGGCGCTGGCGGCGCAGGAACTCCGCGGTGGCCATGGCCGAGGTCCAGATGTTGGCCTCGGGGACATCGAGCCCGGAGGACAGCAGCCGGGCGCGCAGGTCGCGCGGGGTGTAGATGGAGTTGTTGGTCAGCACCAGGAAGCGCTTGCCGGTGGAGACCCAATGGTCGATCATGTCGGCGGCGCCGTCGATGGCCTGGTTCTCGTGGACCAGCACCCCGTCCATGTCCGTGAGCCAGCATTCAATGTCGTGGACGTTGCGTGGTTCATGCGTTGGCACGAGTGGGTGTTCCTTTCAAGAGACAACCTGCTGTGAACCAGTCTTTCAGGTTCCGCGGCCGTGGGCGGGGATTGCGGAGACTATAACCAATTGTTCTTCTTGAAAATGGCAAAGAGGCTCACGGCCAGTGCCAGCATGAGCCCGATCGCCGCCGGATAGCCAAAGCTGAATTCCAGTTCCGGCATGTGCTTGAAGTTCATGCCGTAGATTCCGGTAACCAGGCTCGGGGCGAAAATGATCGCTGCCCATGAGGAAATCTTCTTCATCTGTTCGTTCTGGGCCAGGCCGGCCTCGGTGGCCCGCTGCGAGGCCAGGGTCGAGGACAGCGACAGGGCGTTGGTCAGCAGGGCCCGGAAGGAGGTGATGCGCTCGGTGAGCCGGATCGCGTGGTCCTGGACGTCGATGAGCTTGCGGTCAAGTTCCAGGGCGTCTTCCTCGGAGATGTCGCTGAGCCTGAAGTCCCTGCGCAAGCGGGCCAGCACGTCGTCCAGCGGTGCCAGTGCGCGCTGGAATTCGATGACTTCCCGGGACAGTTCGTAGATCCGCCGCGAGACGTGGGAAGTCCCGGAGAAAAGCTGGTCCTCGATCTCGTCGATGTCGTTGCTCAGTCCGGCAAACACCGGCTCGTATTCGTCAACGACCTGGTCAAGGACCGCGTAGAGGACCGCTGCCGGGCCGATGCCCAGCAGCCCCGGCTCGTCCTCGAGCCGCTGGCGCACCTGGGCCAGCTTGGGCGATTCTGCATGGCGGACGGTGACCACGAAGTCGACCCCGACATAGACGTGCAATTCCCCGAACTCGACCTTTTCGGACTCGTCGATGTAACGGGCCGGGCGCAAGACCACGAAGAGGTGGTCGCCGTAGTGCTCCAGCTTGGGGCGCTGGTGGCCGGAGAGGGTGTCTTCCACCGCCAACTCGTGCAGGCCGAGCTCCGCGGCGACCTCCTGCATTTCGGCCATGTCGGGACGGTAGAGCCCGAGCCAGGCCATGCCGCCGCACTCCTTCATGGACTCGAACGTGGAGCTGAGATCCGGCGGATGGATCACGCGCTTGCCCGAAACGTAAATCGCATTGTCAATGATGGGCATGGATCCTCCTTGCATGCCGGGCCGGGGATTCCCGGCGGACCAAAAGTGCCTTAGGCCAGTTTGCCATCAACCGGCCGGGCGCGGGCGCGGCGCTCCGGGTGTGCTGTCCAGCACCTGGAATCCGGCGTGCGGGGATTGGCGACTACCCTTAAGACGTGACTTCCGCCCTTGAAACCCCCGCACCAGAGCCCACCGAGTACGATCCGGTCCACGAGGAGCGTCCCGAGGTGGGCGTTGGCCCGTGGGAGGGCGAGCTGCCTTCCGGTGACCACTTCGATACCGAGCTGCTGGAAACCGGGGACCGGCGCAACGTGGCGGACAAGTACCGCTACTGGTCCATGGAGGCGATCGTCGCGGACCTGGACGAGCGCCGCCACGACTTCCACATCGCCATCGAGAACTGGCAACACGACATGAACATCGGCACGGTCGTGCGCACCGCCAACGCCTTCCTGGCCAAGGAAGTGCATATCATCGGGCGCCGGCGCTGGAACAAGCGCGGGGCGATGGTCACCGACCGCTACCAGCACGTGCGCCACCACCCCACCGTCGAGGACTTCGTCGACTGGGCCAAGGGGGAGGGGCTGGCGATCATCGGGATCGACATCTTCCCGGATTCACGGAAGCTGGAAACCTACGAGCTGCCGCGCAATTGCGTGCTGGTCTTCGGCCAGGAAGGGCCGGGCCTGAGCGAGGAAGTCCACCAAAGCGCCGAAGCGACCCTTTCCATTGAGCAGTTTGGCTCCACCCGCTCCATCAATGCCGCCTCGGCCGCCGGGATCGCCATGCACGCGTGGATCCGCCGGCACGTTTTCGACCAGTCGGTCTAACTTCGGGTAGTCGCTTGTCTAGAAAGCCAAACGTTTAGCGAATATCCCTTCACTCGCCGCCCCGGGTGCGTTAGCGTGGGCCTTGGACGATCAATCTCCTGCAACGGGGGCAATGCAACAACAGGCCCCGGTCGCCGGGGAACGACCAATGGTCAGCGCCGGCAACGGCCAAGGTCTCAAGCAGGTGAACGGAGCCATCCGCTGGTGAAAAAGCACCAAGTCAACCACCCGCTTCCGCTGCCCGTGCGGCGCGAACTGCGCACCAAGCCGAAAACCTCCAAGCCCGCGGCCCTGGGGATCGCGGTTCTTGCGACACTTGCCCTTTCGGTTTCCCCCACCCTCGACGGACGCCAGATCTACGCCATGCCAGTGGCAGCCACCGCCCTTCAGGTGGAGGCTGCATCCTTCAACCACCCCGTCGAGGTCGGGCTCTTCGGCGGAGTCGACGCGATCCGCTGGGAATCGGAAAACATCACCAGCGCCGCTGCCGGCGTCAAGGTCGCAGACGCCTCCGACCCTGGGGCCCTGCTGGGCCCCTCCGGGGCGTCGGCCCAACTCGTGGGTCAAAACGTGAGCCCGCTCGGTGTGCTTCCCGCGGGGATCCAGTTGATCCACCCGGTCTCGTCCCGACACATCACCAGCCCCTACGGTTGGCGGAACAACCCGACCGGGGCCGGCACCCAGATCCACATCGGCCAGGACTATGCCATTGCCTGCGGGTCGCCGGTGTATGCCAGCGCGGACGGAACCGTCATCCAGTCGGCCTGGGCTGGACACTCGGGCATGCGCGTGACCATCGACCACGGATCTTCGGTGCGCACCGGCTACAGCCACAACTCGACACTCGTGGCCAAGGTCGGCGACGTGGTCAAGCAAGGCCAACTGATCGCCCTGAGCGGGACCACCGGAAACTCGACCGGGTGCCATGTGCACTTCGAAGTCATCATCAACGGACGCTGGAACGATCCGCGCAACTTCCTGCCGCCGATTCCCGGCCAGCCCAACCCGATGGTCGATTCCCGCAGGACCACCATCGCGGCCGAACCCATCCGAAACACCGGGGAACCTCGGAGCGAAAGCGAGAACGGGCACGACATCGACGTATCGATGCCGGAGCCTACCAAGCCCGCACCCTCGACCAAAGCCCCCGAGAAGGAAACTGCGCCGCCAAAGCCAAGCGAGGAGACCAAGCCAGGCGAAGCAACCAAACCCGGAAAGACCCCCACGCCAACGCCAATGCCGGAAACATCGCCGGAACCTTCGGCCAAGCCAACACCAGACGCGAGCCCGTCACCAACCCCGACGCCGGAGCCCAGCGAAGAACCTACGCCTCCGCCCAATCCATCCCCGACCAGCGCGACACCTACTGATCCACCCTCTGGCGAACCGACCGGCGCGCCGTCCAGTGCGTCTGCGGGATCCCAGTCAGCCAGGCCGACCCCGTCTTCGACCAATGAACCGACCGAGTCGGCAAGCACGTCGTCCGATTCGGGATTCGGGACTCCGAGCGCGGAATTTTCAAATGGCTCGGGCAGTGCCGGCGACGGAACAGCTGTGACGCTGTCGTCGTCTGCAACCACGGCGGAATCCTCGTAGCCGCTCCACATCGCGTGTGAAGGCCGTGGCAAGAACAATCCTTCGCCTTGTCCAGGGCAAAAATCACGTGGGTTTGCAACGCAACAGCCCAAGATGATGACGCCGGCGACCGATACTTCCCTTGGAGCGGGAAGGACGTGGCCATGGAGTGTCTGCGGACCTGGCCGATCCACCCTTGCCCGAAGGGAGGCAACGGGACCGCCCTCTTGGTCGGCGATACCGGGGCAGTGGCCCTCGGCGGTCCCGCAGCCAAGAACGGCCAGCCACCCCGTAGACCAATAGGTGATGAAGAGGCATGCGTCGGGCAGGCGAAGAATGACTTGCGGTAATCTTTGCGGTTACGGGAACATGCGAGAGAATTCCCGGATGCAGCGTTTGGGTTTGCCGTACTGCAGCGCGCAGAACGGGCTATTGAGTTGGACCGAGTTGCGGAGTAGTGGGTCAGAGATTTGGGCGGACCGGCGAACAAGGGCAATCCAGATGGTTTGATTTCAAATAAAGGACATCAAATGAATGGTAAGAAGCATGCGGAAGCCGGAAGAAACCCTTGGTAAAGGCGGAAAAGGTCAGTATTCCCAATGACGGGGACGTTTTTAGCATCGCCCTCGGTGACGGAACTGCTGCGGTAGGCCAAGTCGTGTCTTCCTACTTGGCCTCCCACTACGTCGTGCTCTTTGACTTCGTGGCGCCGGAGGATGAAGTTGGTTCAAGGATTTCAGATGCCCTTCAGGCCAAGCCGCTCTTCGGCGGATTGACACTCGACGCTCTCTTCCGTCCCGGACGCTGGCAGATCCTGGAAAACCGCGACGTTGACAGCAGGAGATACCTGCCGGCGTACAAAACCGGGGCCAGCGACCTTGGCAACATTAAAGTTGAGGATTTCAACGGTAAACGGAGCCGCGTAGCTTCCGAATTTGAGGCGGAGAACATTTCCTTGAGGAAAACATCCGCACCAATCATTCTTGAACGAGCGATGAAAGCGCATTTGGGACTGGAACCTTGGCACGCGGCCTTTGACGGAGTCAGGCTGGGCAATATGGTCTCAAGCGAGGAGCTCTTCGGAAAATGGGAAAGCACCGGTGCCAGCCGGACGTCGACTTAGGGCGGCTTCAGCAAGACTAGGCACGGGTCTTAAACGCAGGCACCGCCGATGACAATGCCGGCACGCAAGTCGTCTTTGACCTTGCGTTCTCGCCAACTCGTGGAGGGGTCCGGTGGGCAGTAGCTTCGGTCTGGGCAGGGAATGGTGGGCCAGCTATGGCAACGCGCGTGAATGGGAATGAGCCTCTCAAGGCCCCGTGTCGGCGCGTTTTCCACAACCCTGCCAGGACGTGAAAGCCGGGCACGGTGAAATCAATTGGGGATCTTGCGGATTGAACCCTTTATTCCTGGCCACGCGTGCGTTACGGTGATGCCTAAGTGTTCAGTTACTTGGGGTGACACGGACAACTCGCTGGTCTCGGCCAGACCACCTCCCTCATTTGGCTGCGCAAAAACTTCATGGTGACTCAACAGGGGGTTGTTACCGATGAAAAAACATCAGGTCAATAGGGGTCCCGTGCCGGGCAGAGCCGGCCGTTCAACGAATAAGATCCCACAAATTTCAGCCTTGGGGCTTGCCGTGGCGATGTCGGGGGCGCCCGGCTTGGGCCTGTCCGCGAACCAAATCGCACCACAACCGGTACAAGCACCGAACTACGAAGCCGCGGCCTACGTGCAGCCGGTCAGGGTCTCATTGCTCAGCGGCGTGGACGCGATCGCGTGGCAGGCGCTGGGCATCACCAGCTCCGCCGCGGGGATTGGAAGCGACGGGGAACCGGCCGATGCCATGCCTGCTTTCCAGGCGCACTCCGGGTCCGGCCTGGGGGCTGCAACGCAGGCCAATGCCGCCGGCATCCTCGTTGGCCAGAACGTGGGAGTGCTTGGGGCGCTTCCAGGTAACATCCAGCTCATGCACCCGGTGGCGTCGCGGCATATCACCAGTCCGTTCGGGTTTCGGCATAATCCGACCGGACCTGGGACGCAGATCCACATCGGACAGGACTACGCCGTTCCCTGCGGGTCGCCGGTGTATGCATCCGCCGACGGCGTGGTGATCCAGTCGGCGTGGGCAGGGCATTCCGGCATGCGCGTGACTATCGACCACGGGTCCTCCGTGCGCACCGGCTATAGCCACAATTCCCGGCTCGTTGCCAAGGTGGGCGACGTCGTCAAGCAGGGCCAGCTCATCGCGTTGAGCGGCACCACGGGGAACTCCACGGGTTGCCATGTGCACTTCGAGGTCATCATCAACGGGCGCTGGAACGATCCACGGAACTTCCTGCCTCCGATCTCGGGCCAGCCCAATCCCATGATCGATTCGCGCCGCACCACCATCGCGGCCGAACCGATCCGCAACACCGGGGCTCCCCGCTCATCGGAGGGCGGTGCGGCGGACTTCCCGACACGTTGGGCCTCGGCACCTCACGCGCACAACCCAAGCCCGGCGCCAGCCAGGCACCGGGCACCGGCCGTTGCACCGAAGGCCGAGCCACCTGCAACACACAAGCCGGAAGCAAAGCCGAAGCCTGCGCCGCAGGTGAAGCCGAGGCCTGACACCAAGCCTGCACCGACTACCCAGGCTCCGGCGCCTCAGGTGAAGCCGAAGCCCGAAACCAAGCCTTCGCCGACCACCCAAACTCCGGCACCTCAGCCGAAGCCGAAGCCGAAGCCGACACCGGCACCGACAACGCCGGCACCGACAACGCCGGCACCGACAACGCCGGCACCGACAACGCCGGCACCGGAAACGACCAACCCGCTGCCCGAGGTCAACGAGGTTCCGACGCTGGAGATCCCGCTTCCGGAAACCGAGACCGATGAACCCTCGACCGGACCAACGGACGGGGCAACTGCACCGAAGGCCGACGACGCAGCGCCTCAGCTGGAATCCGAGCCGAAGACGTCCACTCCCAAGGACGACGGGACCACCCCGGATTCCGCCGAAATCGAACCGGCCAAGAAGGAATCCGACCAGGTAGCCCCTGCGGTTCAGAAGGCACCCGCCGTCGAACAGCTGCCGGTGAAGCCTGCCGAGGAACCCGAGGCCAAGACGGTCTCCGCTCCGGCGCCCCAGAAGGCCGAAGCTCCAGCTCCGGCCAAGAAGGTTGCAGCACCGGCTCCGGTCAAAAAGGCCGCAGCACCGGCTCCCAAGCCGGTCGCCGCGCCGAAGGCCCCGGTTGAAGCCATCAAGGCCGCACCCGTGGCCAAGCCGAAGCCCGTGGCACCCAAGGCACCGGTTGCCCCGGTGAAGAAGGCTGCCGCACCGGCCCCGGCAAAGGCCGAAGCCGTCAAGCCAAAGGCCCCGAAGCCCGTGGCCAAGCCTGCCGCCGAAAGCACAGCCGACGCACCCGCCGACACGGGAGGTGAAGCGGCCGCCGACAAGTGAATCGCATGCCAAGGGCGCCGTGAACCGGCGCCCTTGGCATGTCACCCTCCGGGGCCGGTGCGTCATCCCGTCAGCGATCCAGCACACAAGTAGCTAGGATGGAGGTAGCCAACGAGGTCTACTCCCCACACATTCCTTATCTACATAGGAGTCAGTATGCCCATCGCAACCCCGGAACAGTACAACGCCATGATTGATTCTGCGAAGGCCGGCGGCTACGCCTTCCCCGCAGTCAACGTGACGTCGTCGCAGACCCTGAACGCCGCCATCCGCGGCTTCGCCGAGGCCGAATCCGACGGAATCATCCAGGTGTCCACCGGCGGTGCAGCCTACTGGTCCGGTTCCTCGGTGAAGAACATGGTCACCGGCTCGCTGGCCTTCGCCGCCTTTGCCCGCGAAGTGGCCAAGGGCTACGGAGTGAACATCGCCCTGCACACCGACCACTGCCCGGCCGACAAGCTCGATGACTTCGTGCTGCCGCTGCTGGCCGCCTCCGAGGCCGAGGTCGCCGCCGGACGCAACCCGTTCTTCAACTCCCACATGTGGGACGGCTCCGCCGAGACCCTTGAAGAGAACCTGCGCATCGCCGCGGAACTGCTGCCGCGCACCGCAGCCGCCAAGCAGATCCTCGAGGTCGAGATCGGCGCCGTCGGCGGCGAGGAAGACGGCGTGGAAAACGCCATCAACGACAAGCTCTACTCCACCGTCGAGGACGCCCTGGCCACCGTTGCCGCACTGGGCTCCGGCGAGCAGGGCCGCTACATCACCGCGCTGACCTTTGGCAACGTGCACGGCATCTACAAGCCGGGCAACGTCAAGCTGCGCCCCGAGCTGCTCAAGGACATCCAGGAAAAGGTCGGCGCCAAGATCGGCAAGGCCAACCCGTTCGACCTGGTCTTCCACGGCGGTTCCGGCTCCTCGGCCAAGGAAATTTCAGACGCCGTCTCCTACGGCGTCATCAAGATGAACATCGACACCGACACCCAGTACGCCTTCACCCGTCCGGTCGCTGGACACATGTTCTCCAACTACGACGGCGTGCTGAAGGTCGACGGCGAGGTCGGCAACAAGAAGGCCTACGATCCACGCGTCTGGGGTGCCAAGGCCGAAGAGTCCATGGCCGCCCGCATCGTGGAGGCCGCACAGCAGCTTGGCTCCGCCGGAAAGGCGCTGAAGTAACCATGGCCGATCTTGGAGCAAACCTGCTGGGCATCCCCGCAACGCTGTTGCCGGAGGAAACCGAGGTCAACGCGCGGCTGGAAGCCGGAGACGAAGCCGTGGACATCGCCGCGGCCTTCCCGTCATCCTCGACCGGCTGGGCGCTGTTGGCCAACGAAGCGCATGCCGAGGGCCACGTCGTGGAGTCCTACGCCTACGCCCGCGTGGGCTACCACCGCGGACTGGACGCCCTGCGCAAGGCCGGCTGGCGTGGCCAGGGCCCGGTGCCGTGGGCGCACGAGCCCAACCGCGGGTTCCTGCGTGCGCTCTACGCGCTGCAGCGTGCCGCCGCGGCCATTGGCGAGGCCGAGGAAGTCGACCGCATCGGCCGCTTCCTCAACGACTCCGATCCGCTGGCCGTGGCCGCGCTCGAAGCCGAGTAGTCCAGCCGGCCCCCTTGTGCGGGCCCGGGCAGCAATTGTTCGTGCCGACCTTTGTGGTCAGGCACGAACAATTGCTGCTTAACCAAGGAGCAAGCAACGAAACATGGCAAACGTGCAGCCCGGTGACGCGCTCGGCGCCTCCTACCGCTTCGTCGAGCCCCTCGGTTCCGGCGCCGTCGGCGAGGTGTGGCGGGTCGGCGCGCCCTCGGGCGGGCCCGACCTCGCGGCCAAGGTGCTGCGCCCGGAACACGCGCACGACCCTGCCCTGGTGGAACGCTTCGTGAAGGAACGCTCGGTGCTGCTGGGGCTGGTGCACCCGAACATCGTCAAGGTCAGGGACCTGGTGGTCGAGGGCGACAAGCTGGCCATCCTCATGGACCTGGTGCCCGGCGGCTCGCTGCGCGACCTGCTCCAGGAACAGCGCACGCTGCCCGCCGCGGACGCCCTGCTGCTCTGCGCCGAGGTGCTCGACGCGCTCGCGTACGCGCACACCCGAAACACCGCGCACCGGGACATCAAGCCCGACAACGTGCTGCTGGCCGAACCCTGGACCCCGGGGCTCGCCAACGCGGTGCGCGTCTCGGACTTCGGCATCGCCGCGGTCATGCACGAGCGGGCCAGGCACACCACCGGCCTGGTCGGCACCCCCGCCTACATGCCGCCCGAACTGCTCAGCTCCGGCGAGGTGGGCCCCGCCGCGGACCTCTACGCCACCGGCATCATGCTCTACGAGCTGCTGGCCGGGCGGACCCCGTTCGCCGGGACCGGCACCGACTTCACCGTCGCCTACCGCCACGTGACCACGATGCCGCCGCGCCTTGAGGTGCCCGAGCCGTTGTGGGAGGCGCTCGAGGCGCTGCTGGGCAAGGACCCGCGCCAACGGCCCGGCGCGCCCGAGGCCGCCGCATTGCTGCGCCGGCTCGCCGCCCGCCTCGCCGCCCTGCCGCCGTTGCCGATGGCCGAGGCACCCGGGGAATTCGAGCCCCTGGCGCGCCCGGCGACGGTGCTGCGCGGGGCGGGAATCCAACTCGAACCCGCAACGGCACCCGGCACCGGCCTGCCCGCCTCCGCGCCGCCGGAGCTGGGACCGGCCGCCGGGCACACCGTGGTCCGCTCCCTGTCCCGGCCCGGGGAACTGCCCGGCGCCGCTGCGGCGCCCGCCCCGGCACGCACCGGGCGCCGGCGCCCGGCGTGGCTGGGCGGCAAGGCCGTCATATGGATCGCCGGCGGGCTCGTGGCGGCCGTCGGGATCACCGTCGGCGCCGTGGCGCTGGCCAACCCGAAGGCCCCGGACGCGGCCCCGGCTGCCGATTCCGCCGCGAGCCTGCAGGATGCCCCGCTGTCGTCCGGGCTGTCGATCGGCCGCAGCGCCCGCTACGACGCGCAGGCCCGCGAGGTCTCGCTGGAAATCACCTACACGGCACAGAAGGCGCCGCTGTCCGGGCCCTTCCTCGAGGTGCTCCCGGGTGCCTCCGCCGCAGCTTCCTGCCCGCCGGTGCGCTGGCAAAAGTCCGGGGCGACCCGCAACCAGCCGAGCCTGACGGGCATCGACGCACCCTGCGGCTGGAGCCTGGCCGAGGTCGGCGTCCCGGCCAAGGGCAGTGTCCAGCTGCGCGCAACGATTCCCGTGGAACTATCCGGCGAGGACGCCCTGGACCAGTGGCTCAAGGACGCCGCCGCGGCCACCAACGCGGCCGTCTCGGATCCCGCGGCGGCAGGGTCCGCCTACCCGGTGCAGCGCCTGCGGGACATCCTGGTCAGCACCCCGGCGCGCACCGTGAGCCAAACGGCACTGCCGGTCACCCTGGTGCCGGTGTGGCCCGGGGGCGAGGACCTGCTGAACCCGCTGTACACCTCGCCGTCCACGGGCAAGGCCTCGGCGATGCTCGCCGCTGTCGCCGGGGGAGAGGACGGGGTGCGCTTCTCCGACGGCTGCTCCGGTTCCCTGGCGGTTTCCGCCGACGGGCTGGTGGTCACCGCGCTGACGGTCTCCCCGAGTTGCATCCTGCGGGCCGGGGTCGGGAACTTCACCGACCTGGCCAGCGAACCGTTTTCCATCACCACCCGCGACTGATCCGGGCCCCGGAACGGCTCAGGCGCCGGGAGCGGCGCCCGGGCCCATGGCCTGGATGAAGGCCGGGGCCCCGCCGACGCAGAGGTAGCCGCGGCCCGGGGTCACCGCCACCGGTGCGCGGCGCGGCAGGGTCACCCCGAGCAGCTCGCCGTCGTAGTCGACGTCGGGAACCAGCAGCACCCCGCAGCGGGACTTGCGCAGCGTCTTGGTCCAGTGCGAATACAGGCCCCGCAGGTCCGCGGAGCGGCCCGCGGCGATCACGCAGACCCGCGCCGAGGAGGCCAGCAGGTTCGCCAGCGCCGCATCGGAGTCCTCGAAGCGCTCCGCGTCGTCGACCAACAGCACCACCGGCCCGCGCTCGAGCCGGATCGAGGCCAGCAGCGCCGGCAGGTCCTCCGCGCCCACCGCCACCTTGTCCAGGTCGGCGGTGGCCAGCGGGGAACGCCTGTCGCAGGCGCCCCAGACCGCAACCGGCTGCCCGCTGGCGGCGGCCGAGGCGCGGATCGACTCGGCCAGGGCCAGCAGCAGCGTGGACTTGCCCGAACGCGCGGGCCCGGCGATGAGCACATGCTCGCCCTCGTAGACCTCCAGCACGCCGGGGGCCAGGTCCTCCTCGCGCAACCCGACCGGGAAGCGCCACGGCTCCCCGTCCAGCGACGCCGGGGCGCCGAGTTCGGCAACGGTGAGCTGCTCGGGCAGCCTGCCGATTGCCGCGGGCTTCGGCTCCGCATCCGCCCAGCGCTCCGCCACCCGCTCCACGGCGGCGGCCAGTCCGCTGCCGGGGGTGGCCACGTGCATCTGGCGCAACGATCCGGCATCCACGCAGCGGCCGGGGACCGCGGCAGGGATGTTGGACCCGCGCACGCCCAGGGCCGAGTAGTCGTAGGGGTCCGCCAGCCGGTAGAGCCACTTCTGGACGGTGACCTCGTCGATGGCCGAGGGCACCGCCTTGGCGCGGGTGGTGGACACGGCGAAGTGCAGGCCCAGCGCCGGGCCGTCGGCGTAGGCCCGGTTCAGCGCGTCGAGCAGGCCCTGCCCGTCGTAGTCGGCGAATTCGTCGCGCAGCGTGGCCAGCCCGTCGATGAGCACCAGGGTTTCGCGGCGCGCGCCGGGATCCGCGCGGCGGCGGAGCAACTCGGTGCGCAGGTGGCGCAGGAAGCGGGCCTGCTGTTCCCGGGAGCCGGGGCCGGTGCCCACGTAGGCGGAGGTGTGCGGCAGGCCGGCCAGCGGGGCCAGGGCACGGGACCCGGTGTCAAGCACCAGCAGGTCAAGCTCCCGCGGGTCGGTGGCGGCCGCGGCGGCCAGGGCCAGGGAGGCCAGCGTGGTGCTGGTGCCCGATCCGGCGATGCCCAGCAACAGCAGGTTGCCGCGGGCCAGGTCCCAGCCGGCCGGAGACTGGCGCTGGGCCTCCGGCTCGTCCTTCAGCGCGACCTCGATGGTGCGCCCGCGCACCGCGCCGACCACCGGAATCGTGGATGCCAGACGCCCCGGCGCGGCTTCCGGCGCGGCTTCCGCCTCGGCGTCCGCGGGGTCGAAGCCGGCCAGGTCGACGCGTTCTCCCAGCGCCACGGGCCACACGGGCCGCGGAACCCCGAATCCCGCGTCCTCGTGGGCCTGGTTGATGGCCGCGATGAGCTCGTCCAGGTCGCTGGCCCCGGATTCGGTGCCCGGGGCCGGGGCCCTCACGGGGGCCGGATGCCCGAAGTGCCCGATGTCGCTGAGCACCAGCTCGGTGGAATCGGCCCGCGACGCGCGCCCGGTGACCAGCGCGGTCTGCACCCCGGTGATCTCGTCCTGCCCC
Source organism: Arthrobacter sp. C2 (assembly GCA_024207135.1). Lineage (GTDB taxonomy): Bacteria > Actinomycetota > Actinomycetes > Actinomycetales > Micrococcaceae > Paeniglutamicibacter. The sequence continues at coordinate 3,320,650 of CP042428.1, forward strand.
AGCTTGATGTAGGCCCGCCCGGTCTGCGCGCGGGTGATGCCCGCGGCCGCCGGGACGCCGATGACGTTGGAGGAATCGTCGCGGCTCTGGACGCGCAGCGCCACCCGCAGGTTGGTGTTGGCCAGGATGTCGTCGTTGACCACCCCGGCGGGGCGCTGGGTCGCCAGGACCATGTGCACGCCCAGGGTTCGCCCGACCGCGGCGACGGAGACCAGCGAGGAGAGTACCTCGGGGAAATCCTTGGCGAGCATCGCGAACTCGTCGACCACCAGCAGCAGCCGCGGCATGGGCTCGTCCGGGTTGGTGGCCAGATAGGCATCGAGGTTGTCGATGTCCTCCCCGGCCGCGGCAAAGATCCGCTGGCGGCGGGCCATCTCCGCCTCGAGGGAGCGCAGGGCCCGGTCGGCCAGTTGCTCGTCGAGGTTGGAGATGGTGCCGATGGTGTGCGGCAGCGCCTCGCAGGCGGCAAACGCGGCGCCACCCTTGAAGTCGATGAGGATGAAGTTCAGCCGGGTGGCGTCGTTGCGGGCCGCGAGCCCGGCGACCAGGGAGCGCAGGAATTCGCTCTTGCCCGATCCGGTGGTGCCGCCGACCAGCCCGTGCGGCCCGTCCTTGACCAGGTCAAGGGACATCGTCCCGGATTCGGAGGTGCCGATGGGGGCGGAGAAGCCCGTGGCCTTGGCCCACGCCGCGCGGATCGACGCGGCATCGGGGGAGGGCATGCCCGGCAGCTCGGGCAGGCGCACCAGGGAGGGCAGCGCCGCCCCGGGCACCACCAGCTCCGGGTCGTCGAAGCGGGCCAGGTCCATGGCGCAGCGCTCGGCCGCGTCGAGGCCGAGGCCGGCGAGCACCACGTCGGGAACGACAGTGAGCTCGCCGAGGTCGTGCACGGATGCCGCAGCGTCGGCCCCGACGGTGATGACGGTGGTGCAGGCGGCGGGCAGCTGCTGCTCGGAGGCGGCAATCACGATGCCCGAGACTCGCGGTCCCTGCGCCGGGCCGCGCCCGCCCAGGCCCGGGATGGAGCGGCCGTGACCCAAAAGCTCGCGCGCAGGGGCATCGCGGCCCTCGGTGAGCACCTCGGAATCGAGCACCAGCAGCGTGGTGCCGCCGGGGCGTTCGTCCAGGGATTCGCGCAGTTCGCGCAGCAGGGCGGCGCTGCGCTTGCGGTCGTCCGAGAGCCAGCGCTCGGAGCTGCCGGGCCGGCGGGTGTGCGGCAGCCAGGAGGCCCAGGCCCAGTCCTCGTGGCGTCCGCGGTCGCAGAGCACCGCGACGGACAGGTCTGCGGGCCCGGCGTGCACCGCGGCCTGGATGAGCAGCGAGCGGGCCAGGGCCAGGGCGCCGGCGCGGTCCCCGACGATGCCCACGACCCCGGCGTCGGTGAGGTCCACCAGCAGAGGTGCTGCGGGGATCCGGCTGGTGTCCAGGGCTCCGCGGACCAGCTTGTCGGGCACCGGGGCCGAGCGGTCGTCAAGCTTCGGTGCCCAGGGCACGTCCCCGGTCCCGGCGTTCAGCGCCAGGAAGCCCGCGGAGCCGGACCGCCGCTGCCACAGCCCGGTGGTGGGCATCGCGGCGATGCGCAGCACCGTGGCCGGGTCCGGGATCCGTGTGTGCCGGCGGGTTCCCTGGTCGGCGGCCGCGTCGGCGACCTCGGCGGCGAAGTCGGCCAAGGCCGCGGCGAACCTTTCGTCCTCTTCCTTGAGGTTCCTTTTCCGGCGGTGCTTCTGCTCGAAGAACATGCCCACGGCCATGACCGGGCTCAGCGCGGCGAACATCGCGAAGCGGGCGTCCCCGAGCATCAGGACCATGGCCCCGGCCAGCAGCAGCGGGGCCAGTACCGTGATGTAGCTGAACTTGGAGGCCGGCGGGACGTCCTTGCGCACCGGCGCGGACAGCGGGTCGGGTTCCGGCGGGGTGCCGGGACGCGGGGGCCGGTTGAAGGGCGCGGTGGCGGCGGGGGTGAGGTTGTGCAGCGACCCGGGTTCTGGGGCCGGGCTTTCGACGAGGGCCGGGCGCAGCAGCACCGTCGTGCCGCCCATGAGCAGGGTGGCGGGCGCAGTGAGCAGCACTCCGTCCTGGTCCACCGGTTGCCCGGCGAGCAGCGTGCCGTTGGTCGAGCCGGCGTCCCGCACGCGTACGCCGTCGCCCTCGAACTGCACGCTGGCGTGGTGCCAGGAGGCGCTTTCGGTTCCCAGCACTAGATCCGCCTGCGGGGAGCGGCCGATGACCAGCGGGCGGTGGGCCGGCAGCGGGACGATGGTCCCGGCGTCCAGGCCGCCGGAGACGGTGGCGCTCCAGCCGCGCAGCGGCTCCGGGCGGGGGGCCGGGGCCAGGGAGATGGTGCTGCCCTCCAGCAGCAGCAACTCGGCAAGCGGGGTGTCGGCGGGCACCGCGGCGGCATCCACGTACAGCGTGGAGCCGGGGGCCGGGGCGGCGGCGCCGGCAGACACCAGCAGCTGCGCGAGCGTCGTGGCGGGAGCGAAGCTGCCCAGCTCCCGGTCGAGCCGCTGGCCATCGGTCCGGATCAGCACGCGCACCGGGCGCTCCTTTCGTCGGGGGAACCTAAGGGCTCAGTCTATGGCCGGGCGCGCAAACCAGGAGGCGGGTACGCGGCCGGAAGAACCCTGCGGGCGCAGGCCCAGGTCCTGGTCCGAGAGGTGCAGCACCGTTGCTTCCCCGTCCAGAGCGTCGGGACGGGTGAAATCCAGTGCGCCTCCGGCGATCCCGTCCGCAGAGCCGAGCGCGAGGGTGCCGAGGGCCTGGGCGACGTTGGCCGGATTATTGCTGCCGGCGGCGGAGACCGCACGGACCAGGGACACCACGGCGTCGTGGCTGCGCGAGTCCGCGGCCCCGGCGACCTCGGCGAAGCCCAGGTCCCCAGTGAGGTTCTTCGCTTCCTTATCCTGGGCCAGGACCCGCAGGCCGGCGAGGAACCCGGACATGGCCCGTCCGGAGTCGTCGGGTCGCAGGGCCGCCGCGTCGCCGGAGTCGGTGCCCACGGTGGACAGCCTGCCCGAGGCGGTGCCGCCGGCCTGGGCGAGGCCGAAGGAGAACGCGGGGCTGGTGGCCCCGGGCGTCAGCACCACGGGGACGGTGACGTTTGCCGACTGCAGGGCGTGGACCACGGTTGCCTGCTGCGTCGGGTTGCCCGAAAGCAGGATGGCGTCGGCCGGGTTGGAAACCGGGGCGCGCCCCGGGGTACCGTCGGCCTTTGCGGGTTCCGCGACCCCGGTGCGCCGGGCCACATCGGCGGCCAGCGCCTCCGGATCGGCGCCCGGCTCGAAGAAAATGCTTGCGGAGACGTCCACGGAATCCGGGGCCCCGCCGCCGGCGTCGATGAGCAGCGGGCGCCGGGCGCCAGCCAGGGCCGAGGACAGGGCCTTGGACAGCTGCGCCTGCGTGGGGCCCGTGCGCCAGGCGGGCCCGGCGGATTCGATCTTGCCCGCGTCATAGGGAAGCAGCACAGGGACCCCGGCGTCCGCCGCTGCCGAGAGCGCGTCGGGCACCTGCGGGCCGTCGGTGGCCACCACGATCCCGGCGACGTTCTCGGAAACCAGCTTTTCCACGGCCTTGCGTGCGCCCTCGGCGGTGCCCCGGTCATCGGCGGTGGACAGGGTGACGGTCGTGCCGGAAAGGGAGAAGCGGTGCGCGGCGACCGCCGCGCCCTGGGCCGCGTCCTTCCACGCCGCGCCGGTCCCGGAGCCGAGCGTCAGCACGACGCCGATCTTGGTGTCGGCAGGGAGGTTGGCGGCGGACAGCGCCACCGGGACGCCTGACTCAACGGGTTCGCCGATTGCGGCGTCGGCCGGTCGGAACAGGAAGACCGACAGGGCGATGACTGCAGCCACTGCCACGACAACAACCCCGGCGGAAATGAGCCCGCGCCGCGTTGCGAGACGGCTCACTTGGTGCTTCCCAGGCGGAAGGAATACAGCGTCTGGGTCGCGGCGCCCGCTGGCACCTCGAGGTGGAAGGTCGGCAGTGCCGACACAGCCTCGAGCGAGGCCTTGAACTGTGCCTGGCGCAGCAGGATCCCCGCGACGTCCTCGGCGCGCACATTGGCGTAGCCCTGGGCGTTTTTGGTGGCCAGCGCCAGCTGGTAGTCGGCTGTGTCGGCCTTCGCCGCGCTGGTGGCCATCGATCCGAGTAGGCCGGACCCGTTGACCTTGCGGTCGCCCAGGTCGAGCATGACCTTGGAAAGGCCGGAGGCCAACAACTTGGAGGCGCCCTCGACGTCCCGCGTCGAGGCCCCGGTGCTCCGCGCGATTCCCTCGAGTGAGGCGGCGGTCTGCTTGCTGACTGCCGCTGTGAGGCTGGCGTCCTGCTTGGCAAGTTCAGCATGCTGCTTGTCTACCGTGGTCTTGGCGTTGGCCTCGACGTCGGCGGCGGTGGCGGACAAGCCGGCAACCGAGCGGTCGAAGGCCTTTACGACCGCGTCGCTGCCCGCGGCGCCCTGGGCGGAGACCACGCGGATCTGGCTGTCGATCAGCGCGGCGACTTCATCGGTCATGGTGTTCTGTGTGTCCGCGAAGGCCTTTTTGATGCTTCCTTCGAGGGTGTCTTGCTGCTTCTGCAGGGTTTGAAGAGCGCCGCCCATCAAATCGCGGCTCACCCGGGCTTCCTCGATGCGCGTGTGTAGGTCGGCAATGGAGCTCTTGAGGCTGCCGCCCTTGTTGACGTTGGTTTCCAGGGAGTCGATGCTCGTGCCGATCGCATCGAGGCCAGACTTGGCGGTCTCGATGGCCTTCTGGAGTTCTTCGTCTGAGACCCGGTCCGTGGTTGCCAAAGCGACGTCTTCCCACGCAGCTCTTTGCTTCTTGGCGCGTTCGTCCCAGATGCCGGCTTGTTCGCCGACCCAGGTCGTCCACGCCGTGGCCTGGTCACTGGCCTGGCCGGCCCGCTCCTTGGCCTGGACCGTGAGGTCGTGGGCATGGTCGGACAGCTCTTGCTCTTGGTCGGACAGCTGCTGGTCCATCGGTTCGTGTTTGGACAACTTCACCTTCCCGGTCTCGCCACCGGGGCAGGGAACATCGGTCAGGTACGCACGAAGGGCTTCGAGCTCTTCGCTTCCCGTCTTGAGGGTCGGTTCCGCTTTCTCCGTCTTGATCAATTCGCACAGCTCGGTCGCGAGTTCGTCGTTCCGCTCCGCCATCTCGGTGCTCCGGTCGATCATGGTGTCGAGCGAATTCTTGTGTTCGATCGGCTTGTAGATCCAAGGGTTCTCCAGCTCGCTGTCCCAGCCCTTGACCAGCTTGACTGCGGCCAGTGCTTCCTCGTGGATGTCATCGATCCGGGTCTGCTCGGCCTTGACTAAAGCCTTGGCTTCTTTGCTCACGGCATCGAGCGGGGTGTAGGCCTTCCTGACTGTTTCCCGCAGGGCTGCGATGGAGTCCTGGGTCGTTTGGGCCTTGTTGGCTTCGCCGTTGGCCGAAGCCTCGTCCAGCGCGTGGACTTGGGCGGACAGAGATTCGATGGAATCCGAGAGATTCCGGTGCTGGGCCCGGGCACCGGTGATGACTTCCGGCTTCAGGGAGGCGACCAGCTTGTCGCCCTGGTCCACGAGTTTGATGAGGGCGCCGGTCACGGTGATCGACGATGCGTGGAACGCGCAGGTCAGGGACGACTCGGTGCAGTTCTCCGCGTTCGGCTGGGCCGGGCCCACTGTCTTCTGCAGGGCGTTGGCCACCTCGTCGCGGCAGCCGGCGGTAGAGCGGGCGTAGCCGTCGAGCTGGGCGGACATCAGCACCAGGCTGGAGTAGACGGTTGCGGCTTCGCCTGCTGGTGCAACGATTGCGGCGCAGCCGTTGCCCTTGATCGTTGCCTTCGGTACGCCGGCCGAGGTGTTTCCCAGCATGGCATCGACGCTGTTCACGGTCTGGGAGAGTTGCGCCAGAGTCGTGGTCTCGGCACCCGTGACGGTGGAATCCAGGTCGGTCTTAAGCGATCCGAGCTGGTCCTTCAGCCCGCTAAGGGTCCCGGCCAGCGAATCGCTGCTCTCCTTCAGGTGCGCCGCGGTGCTCACGCCTAGGGTCTTTGAGGTGCTCTCGAGGTTGCTGCGCACGTCCGTGATGGTGGCTCCGGCGCGACTGAGTACGTCGTTGACCTCGGCGATGAGTTCGATGGTGCGCCGCTGCAGGGCGAGTTCGGAGGTGGGGCTGGTGTCGAACGCGGAGGCCAGCACGCCGTCGGCCGAGAGGTCGGTGGACATGCCCGGCTGCACGGCCACATCGATGCCCGGGACGGCGAAGTCGGTGACATCGGCGACCAGGCGCAGCGTGGTGCTGGCGCCCGTGGCCGGAGGTGCAAGGAGGGTGGCCCACTGGATGACGGCCTCGCCCTCGGGCGAGGAGCTGATGATGCCGTTGGTGCCGGCCGAACCGGAACCGGAATCGCCCACGATGTCACCGGGGGAGACCCCCGCAAGCACGGTCGAGGCGGCGATGGTCATCGGGGCACCCACGAGCGCCGGTTCGGTGCGGGATTGGCCCGCAACATCAAAGGTCACGTTCCGCGGGGCCACCGTCAGGTTTTCCACGGTCAACCCGATCTCGATCCGTCCGGTGTAGCCGGCCAGCTCCTCGAGATTGGTGCCGGTCTTCTCCGTGGTGCGGTACTGCACGCTCACCCGGACGGGCAAGTCGCTGGCGACCTCGCCCGGGGAATATGAAGTGTCCGCGCTGGAGGATTCACCCGTGGTGTCGTCCACCGAGATGGCGGTCCCGTTGACCGCCGAGATCGAACCGTTGGAGGCAAGGTCAACGTTCACGGATTGCAGCACGCGCGAGGGCGTGCCGACGACGTTGGGTGCGTTGGTGCATGAAGCGGTGATGGCAACAACGGCCACTGCCAAGAATGCGCCCGCCGAACGGACGAGCTTCGGGCTGGGTGTTCTTCGTGCTGCGTTCTTCTTGGCTGGGCGTGTGTTGGCCACTTGCTCCCCTTCATGATTCAAATTCCTCTTGAATAATAGGTGTTGCATCGTCCAAATTGATAAACCCGCACCGAAGCCAAAACCGTTCGTTGACAAGTGAATACGGCGTGTTGCGCCGAGTTGCCCGCATTCGCGCGGATGTTGGAAATGCGTGCCCCGCGTTACTTGGCCGAGCCTTGTCATCTTGTTAGTGTTATTTCGTTCGAGTCTCCGAATAGCGCATCGGCGCGGGGACATCACCAAGATTCTTGGAGGATTTCATGTCGCGTGTCCTATCAACGGAGCAGGCCAAGACGGCCATTCAGCAGATCCAGGCGATCATCAACGGCGGTTTCACCGACCAGATCAGCCAGCTGGATGCCCAAGGACGGGTCTTGTCGGACCCGAACGTGTGGGACGGCCCCCTGGCTTCCCAGTTCCGCGGTTCAACGTGGCCCGAGACGAAGGCCGCGCTGGACAAGGCACGCACCGAGCTTGAGCAGCTTCGAGGCCAACTGAACCAGATCTCGACGAACATCTTCACCGCGGGCGGCGGAAACTAGCCAGCCCCTGGAACGCCCCCATTGCCGCCACCAGGTGGCGCCGCCCCAGGCGGCGGGGGCGTTTTCCGTCGTTGTAGGTAAACCGAGGCCGCTGAGGTTCCTCGGGTCGTTGTTCGGGGACCTGCGGGTCCGCCGGCTGATGAGGGAGTTTTTACGTGGCCGATCTGGGGGTCTTTGACCATGACGTTGTGTTTGACAACGGGACGGCAGACGCCCTGATTTCGGCGTTCAACCTCGCCGCGTTGAGCATCGAGGAGCAGTCCGGATCCCGCTCCTCCCTGGTGGCGACGGCAGGAACCGAATTCAAGGGGCACTTCTCGCAGTTCTTCGCCGACAATGCACGCATCGCGTCCGCGGACGCGACGGAGCTCGCGGCACGCTTGCGCGAGGCGGCCACCGGCGCCAAGGCGTTGAAGGAAGAAGCACACAAGGAAAACGAACGCCGCCGACTGGCCCGTGAATGGAAACAGCGCCGCGACGAACGCCAAGAAAACGTTCTCCTGAGGAAGTGGGATGAGTTCTTCGGCGAGGAAGATCCGCCCGTCGGGCCCCCGGCCCAGGAAGTGAGCATCCAGGCCTCGGCCCCCGTGACCGGGATCCGGCAGACACCGGCACCGGGCAGTGGTTCCAACACCGGCGTATCGGCGGCCCGCCCCAGCGACCTGCGCTCATTCGCCACCGGTTCGGCGAACCTGAACACCGAACTTGCAGGCCGGCCCGCGGCATTGCGAGGACACCTGGCGGACTTCGCGTCCCGCTGCAGCTACGGCTCCCTGCACGCCAACGGAGTCGTCAACGGCTTCGACAAGTGGCTCGAGGCCAACGACCAGGACGTGGCCTGGGCCCTGACCATCGCCAACGCCTTCGCCGCTGCCGGCGGTGAAGGAAACGTCTCGCGGCTTGCCGACTCGGCACTGATGGCGGCGCTGGCGGCGCAAGGGGTCGGGGCGACCCGCCGGGACATCGCCATCGACGCGGCATTCGCCCTCGGAGCCCCTCCGACGACCGGCTATTCGATGGACCCGGTGAACACCTCCACCGGCAACTTCCTGGAAACCGAGGTCGACCTCGGATTCGCGGGAGCCGCGACGGCGCTGGCGGCCACGCGGACCTACAACTCCCTTGACGAGCGGACCGGGGTCTTTGGCCTCGGCTGGGCCTCGGTGTTCGACACCCGCCTCGAGCTGGAGGACGAGGGCGCCTGGATGGTGCTGGCCGACGGGCGCCACCTGTGGTTCCCACGCCTCGGCGAGGGCTGGGACCGGGCCGACGCGGAAAGCTCCTGGCTGGCCCGGGAAATCCTTAACGACGGGGTACGCGCCAAATACGCGGCGGAATCCGCCGAGGTCCTCGTGGTGCGCGACAACGCAGGTGCCCGCTGGGTGTTCACCACGGCCGGGACCTGGCTGTCCTCGGACATCGGCCCGGGCACCGCGGTGCTGGCGCGCCGGGACGCCGAGGGACGCATCTCCGAGCTGGCCCACGAACGCGGACGCTGGGTGCGCACCGAATTCTCGGGGGACCGGATCGCGGCGCTTGCAGCCTCCGACGGACGCCGCATGGAGTTCGAGTACGACGGGAACGGGCAGTTGCTCTCCGCCGCCGGACCGGGCGGGGTGCGCAGCTACCGCTGGAACGATGCGGGCCTGATCGAAGCGGTCACCGACGCCGCCGGCGTCGAAGAGGTGGTCAACACTTACGACGGGCACGGACGGGTGCAGACCCAGGTCTCGGCCTTCGGGCGGGTCACCCGCTTCGCCTACCTGCCCGGCCGCCTCACCGTGGTCTCCGATGCGGACGGGACCCGTTCCAATGCCTGGATCGCCGATGCCAGGGGCCGCCTAGTCGGCATAATCGACGCGGATGACAACCGGCAGTCCATGAGCTACGACAGGTACGGCAACCTGGTCTCCGCCACCGAGCGCGACGGTTCCCTGACCGTGCACGCCTACGACCGGCGCGGCCGCAAGATCCGCACGCTCACCCCGAGCGGGGCCGACATCACCTACGGCTACGACGAGGCCGACCGCCCGGTGACAGTGGTGACCGAATCCGGCGCCACCGTGCACTACGAATACGCGGACGACTCCTCGCGCAACCCCTCGCTCATCATCGATCCCGAGGGCGGGCGCACGCAGCTGCACTGGCGCGAGGGCCTGCTGGAGAAGGTCGTCGACCCGGTCGGGGTAACCCTGGCTTTCGGCCACGACGCGCACGGGGACCTGTCCACCATCACCAACGCGTTCGGGAACACCGCCACCCTGCACCGCGATGCCGCCGGCCGGGTCACCGAGGCGGTGTCCCCGGGCGGCGCCCGGACCACCTACCGGTATGACGCAAGCGGTCGGCTGGGTTCCCGCCGGGACGCGGACGGGGCGCTGTGGAAGTTCGAGTACGCACCCGGCGGCGCCCTGGCGGTTGTCACCGACCCGCTCGGTGCCCGCACCGAAATGCATTACGGCCCCCACGGGCAGCTGGCCAAATCCGTCGACCCGCTGGGCCGCGCCGTCACGCGCAGCTTCGACGACTTCGGCCTGGTCACGGGCGTCGAGCTGCCCGACGGCGCCCGCTGGGGCTTCGCCCACGACGCGCTCTCGCGCCTGACGCAGGTCACCGACCCGGCCGGGCACCCCTGGTCCCGCGAGTACAACAAGAACGGCGAGCTCACCGCGGTGGTGGACCCGACCGGCGTGCGCCAGCAGATCACCGCGGACGCGGCCTCCGGAACCGTGACCGTGCAGGACGCCTTCGAGCGCAGCAGCGTGCGCTGCGACGAGTTCGGCCGGCCCGTGGCGACCGAGCGGCCCGACGGCAGCACCGAGCTGGTCACCTACGACGCATGCGGCCGCCCGGTTGAACTGGTGGACGCCGAGGGCGGGCTGACCCTGCTGCGCCGCGACGCCGCCGGCCGGGTCATCGAGCACCGTTCCCCGGGCGGGGCCGTCACGGGCTTCGAGTACGACGCCGCGGGCCGCCCGGCCGCGAGCATCGACCCGACCGGTGCGCGCACCACCCTGGAATACGACGCCGACTCCCGCGTCGTCGCCCGCGTCTTCCCCGGCGGGGAAACCGAGCGCCTGGGATACGACGCCGTGGGCAGGGTTGCCTCGCGCTACACCCCGGGCCGCGGCACCTCGCGTTTCGAGTACGACCTGGCCGGGAGGATGGTCCGGGCCGTTGATTCCTCTTTCGGTCGGCGCAAGTTCCGCTACGATGCGGCCGGCCAACTCATCGAGGCCGTCAACGGACTGGGCGGGGTGACCCGCTACGAATACGATGCGCGCGGCCGCCTGGTCACCGTCACCGATCCGCTGGGCGCCACCACGCGCCGAGGCTACAACGAAGCCGACCAGGTCGTTGCCGAGACCGATCCACTGGGCCGGAGCACGACCGCGGGATTCGACCCGGCCGGGCGCCAGCTGTGGCAGTGCGATCCGGAGGGGCGGCGCACCGAATGGCACTACGACGAAGCCGGCCGCCAGGTCTGGCTGGGTGTCGACGGGCAGCAGCTGATGCAGGTCAGCCGCGATGCACGCTCCAGGACCGTGCGGATCTCCGACCGCACCCGGGAAGACGGGGCCGCGGTCGAGCAGTTGCTGCGCTTCAACCGGCGAGGGCAGCTCATCCAGCGGCTGCGCAACGGGGCCGGTCCGTCGTGGGAATACGACGCGGACGGCAACCGCACCGCGATGGTCGACCCGCTGGGAACCCGCACCGAGTTCGGCCATGATGCCGCCGGGCGCGTGGTTGTCGTCAAGCATCCGGTCTTCGGCCGCATTGCCTACGAGCGGGATGCCGCCGGGCGGATGGTCGGCGCTGTCGCCAGCGACGCGGTCCAAAACTGGGACTACGCCGAGGGTGCATTGGTGCGCCATACGACGACCACCGTCGACGGGGTGACCGAGACCCTCATTCGCCGCGACGCCGACGGACGCATTGCCGCGATCCTGGCCGACGGCACCGAGACCCGCTTCTTTTACGACGCCGCGTGCCAACTGGAACGTTCGGTCCGCGGGGATGGCGTGGTGTCCGAGTGGCGCTACGACCTTTCCGGCCGGCTGGTCGCAGAATCCGTTCAAGGGCTCGGCGCCGAGCTCGCCTATGACGCTGCGGGCCAGTTGCGTTCCCGCACCGACGCCGCCGGTGCCAGCACCTATGCCTACGACGGCTTGGGCCGCCGGACCGAGGCCGTTGCCCCCGATGGTTCGGTGCGGTCCTTCGAATGGTCCCCCGCGGGCTGGCTGGGTGCCGTGGCCACGGAGGATTCCGCCGGGGAAACGTCCCGCAGCGAATTGTGGGTTGACGCCCTTGGCGAGCTGGCAGAGGTTGATGGCTCCGCGGTGTGGTGGGACTCTGCGGAGGTTGCCCCCCGCCTGATGTCCGTGGGCGACCAGTCCGTGGTGGCACTGCCCGGCGGAGTGACAGCCGTCGGCGGCACGGTGCTCTCGGCCGGGTGGCGCAGTGCGCACCCGACGCAGGCGGGCAGCCCGTGGGGCATGGCAGCGGATGCGCTTCCGGGGATCCCCCCGGGGTTGGCCGTGGGCGCTTCCGGCGGATTGCAGGTGGCCGGGCTGGACTGGTTCGGCGCCCGCACCTACGACCCGTTGACGCGTGGGTTCCTGTCGGTTGATCCGCTGGATCCGGTGGCGGGTTCGGGCTGGGCCGGAAACCCGTATTCGTTTGCCGGCAACGACCCGTTGCATGCGATCGATCCGCTCGGCTTGCAGGCCGTGACCGAGGCGGAGCTGCAGGCGTACCGCGACGGCAACAATGGCGCCCTGGCCGCCGCCGGCGACTGGTGTGCTGACAACTGGGAGTATTTCGCAGGTGGCGCCATGGTGGTGGCCGGTGGGGTCCTCATGGCAACCGGTGTGGGTGGACCAGCGGGCATGATGCTCATTGGCGCCGGGGCCGACGTGATTATCCAAAAAGCCACGACGGGTGACGTCAACTGGGGCCAAACCGCCGTCATGGGGTTGGCCGGAGGATTGGGCGGCCTGGCCATGGCGGGGCGTCTTGGGTCGGCGGGGGTTACCGGGATCAAGGCTGCCGTAGGGGAAGGCATAGCCTCAGGCGCGGCTTCCGGTGGGACCGGAAACGCTTACAACTATGCCACTGGACCGGGGCCGCATACGGCGACTGGGTTCTTGGGCGCCACCGGAATGGGTCTACTTGGCGGTGGGGCCATGGGCGGTGCAGGAGCAGGCGTCGGTCATAAGATAGCGGGTCGACTCCTGGCGCCTCTGACGACGCGCCCCCAGGCCGACACCATCGTTATGGGGCGCTGGATGGAAGGACGCGTAATACCATATGCGGATGCCCACGATTATGGTTACTACAACGCCACACCGCAGCGCGTTCATAATTTCTTTAAAGATCACACCAGTGAAGCGTTCACGGAGAAGGTTGACTTAGCGTTCAATAAGGTTTGGATAAATGGGCAGATTAGACAAGGAAAAACGATCGTAGATATCGGGGAGTCGGGTCCCGCTCCGAGCGTGTACTACAACATGGAGCTTGAGTCCGTAAACGGCTACCCAAATTATGTCCAAGACACCCAGCGGCCCGTCCATTTGGGCAGGCTCTTGGGATGAAAGAGCTAATTGTGAGTAGTCCAAGGTTTCGTGTCCGCCGGATATTCATCCCGGATATGCATCGTTCATCTGCGGCCGTGTATGAGGTGGAGGCCGTTCCACGGGGTGCGTCCATTCCGGCGTTCCGTCTGCGGACGCGGTTTCCGGCAGATGTCATGAGCGTGAAGCGGGAACCCGGAAGCAAGCTGGGTGCCTCGAACCTGATTGATGCGCAGGATGCGGCAAGGGTTGTCGAGGCAGCCGATCGCTCGGCTGGCAGGCGTTGGCCCTTGTGGGCCATGCGTGCCAAGCGCGAGGAACAGGGGCCGTGGCGCGGGTTGGATGGAGATGATGCCGAACCCCTATGGCCCGATTCGGACGATGCGACGCGTGCCGATCTCATGCAGTGCCAATGGGTGGCCGAGTGGTTCAGCCGTCTTTTGGGCGAGTCGAGGGTCTTGGATGTGTATTCGCTTCTTGGCCAGGGTCTTGCGGGTCCTGCCATGGGGCGGCTCATTTCGGTGTCGGTCGACCAGAATTTGTCGGTTCCGCGCAGGTATGCGGTCGCGCTGGACCGAATGGCGCGGCGGTTTGGGGTTGCGGAGAGTGAGGTCTCTTCCTTGTGGGCCCTGGTTCCTGAATCGGACGACGTGAGCTCGTGGTCCGGGCTACTTCCTGTCCCGCGGGTGAGGGCGCGCTGGGTGGGCGCTGGTTCCGAGCAGATGGTGGAAATCGAATTCACGCCAATTCGTGCGTCGGTTCCGGAATGGACGGTGCTGAAAAGGTGCCCTTCGGGTTGGGCCCCTGGGCCGAACGAGGCCCACAAGCTGATCGGCGAGTTGCTCGATCGGGACTTCGCGAGCAGCATCATCAGCGGCATCGCGGACGACCAGTTTGCCCCGGTCCATCGGTGGCAGTCTCTATACCCCCAAGACGAACTGAGCTGATTGGACGTTTCCATCGGGCTTGGGCTGCCGAGGACTTCGGCGATTACGCCGCGGAATGGTGCATCCGGTGCAACTAGTGCGATCGACAAGCCCATTCATGATCGCTTCGAACATCACATGCGGCCGGACTGGCGGCGGCGATGCCCGAGGCCACATGGTGGTCTACTACTATCCGGGTACGAGGAAAGAAGACTCCTGGAGCATCCTGACAACACCGGGTGCTGAGTCGGGCAGCACCGACGTTGTTATTGGCGAGCTGAAGGGATCGTGCACCTTCGAGGAAACTTCACGCCGGGAGGCAGCCGTTGCTGCCGCACGGTATTTTGCGGAGAACGGTGAAGCGGATCCGAACCCGACATGGTTCACCTCGCCGGAGGTATATGATCGGCGGCCATGGTCGGCGAGTTGCTCGATCGGGACTTCGCGAGCAGCATGATTGACGGCATCGCGGACGACCGTTTTGCCTCGGTCCCTCGGTGGCAGTCTCTATACTCCGCGACGAATTGAGCTGGCCCAGCATGAAGGCCGCTGTGGGCCGGATCCAGGCCAGGAAGCTGGGCCTTGGCTTGATCGAGACATTGGACAGCCTTCATCCCGTGGCCAAGCCCAATGAAAAAAAGTTCGCTGCGCTCGGGGCGGCACTTTAAGAGATTCGGAAAACTAAGCATCGGGCGAGCCTGATGCGGCAAATTCCTTCTGGTTATTCGTCGGCGACGAACCGACTTTAGTGAGCCAGAATCCCTCGGCCCGGGTCCCTGTGAAGCCGTTGCCAAATCGTGACTGGTGGAAACCCGTTCGGTGCCATAGATTGATCTCCAACGTCGTTGTCGCACCACACTTCAATAGGGATCTGACCGCTGGTTTCTTGGTGTTGATTCCTGCTTTCACCGCATTGGCCCTGGGACAGGAACGCACAAATGACAAAGAATCTCCGCACCGCGCTGCTCGCCACCGCTGTGGCCTCCGGGTTGCTGCTCAACTCGGCCCCCGCGCAAGCGCAGATCCTCGAGGGCGAGGCTGAACCAACGCAAGGTGCGGTGACCGAAAGCATCCAAAAACCCACCGTGTCCGTTGCTGAAACCGCCGACGAAGAACCGAATCCGGCGACCGCGCCGGACCTTGGCGTTGCTGCCGCGGAAAACCAGGAAGCGGTTGGCGTCGAAGCCGTCCAAGACGAATCCCAAGTCGATGCCCAGCAGGCCTCCCCGGGAAGCGACTCGGCCTCGGAGCCGTCTGAAACACCGGTTTCGCCAGATGGCGATGCGGTTGAGACCCCCGACGGCGTTGCCGTATCCGAAACCCTGGGCACCGGTCCGGTCACCGACACCGATTCGGACGGCACTACGGGTCTCGCGACTGCACCTGCCGTGGAGCCGACGCCAACCGGACCGACATCCACGCAGTCCGAGGGATCCGGAGGGCCCGAAAGCGAAGTAGGCGATGCTACCGAGGTTGAGGGTGACGTCGTTGATCTGCCGTGGTGGCTCAAGGGAATCGAGATCCCGGAAGGCGCGGAAAACTGGACCGATGCCCAGTGGGAGGACTTCATCATGCAGGTCGCCCAAGAGCTCGAGAACGAGCCTGCTTTCCAGGACCTCGATTCCATCATTGGAGAACTCGTTGAGCATGGCCGTGAAACGGATCTTGACGCGCTCTACGGGCACTTGCTATGGATGTTCGACGGCAACGAAGCCGCCGCACAGGAAGCATTTGAGGAGATCGTCTTCGGGTTGATCGAGAGCGGCGTGGTGGATGCCGGGATCCTCGATCCGAAGGAATCGGGGTCGCCCGAACCGTCAGCGAGGCCGGAACCGACGGAGCCCGCCGAAATCCCCAAGCCAGAGATCAAGCCCGCTGGCACGGTCACCAAGCCGGTCTTGGACCAGAAGCCGATCGTCAAGGCCGTCCTCAAACCGATCGTGAGTTCCCGGACCGGCGAGTTGGCCGAGACCGGATCCAGCGATGTATTGGTCTACGCCGGGGCGGGTGCCGCAATGCTCCTGCTCGGTGCCTTCGCGCTGCGAATGCGCAGGAAGCCCCGGGCCCACTAAGCGTTTCATTTTGGACCGACGCGTGACACGATTCGGCTATGACACAGTTTCAGGCTTTGGATACTCAGGAGCTGATTCACCTCTCGGTGACACGGGTGTGGGAACTACTCACCGACTGGGTTGCGGCCCCGAAGTGGATGCCTGGCGTCGACTCCATGGAACCGGAACAAATCACCAGCCCCGGTGCGGTGCTTGACTACCGCTCCGGGACCCACGAACGCCAGTTGCTCATCACGGAGCTGCACGAAGAGCGGGTCATTGCCCTGTCCTCCGGCGGCGGAGACATCAGCGTGCTCTACCGCTACGAGCTCACCGAGGAATCCGAGCAAACGCGCGTCCGGTTGACCATCAGCGTGGACGCGGCCGAGGAATTGCGGGACGAGGTCGGGGACCTGCTGGCCGCCATCGCAGGTTCCGAGGCCGGTACCTTGAAGTCGTTGCGTTCCTATGCGGAGGCAGCCCCGTAACGACGTGCCAGGCCTCGCCCAGCAGGTGTCAGTTCGGGTTGGCGGCGGAAAGATGCTCGAAGACGATGTTGGTTTGCGTCGACGAGAACGCGGGGTTTGCACCGAGGTTCCCGGCCACGAAATCCCGCAGGGACTCGATGGAATCGGTGACGACATGGACCAGGATGTCCGGTGTCCCGCCAAGCACAAACACGTCCTGGACCTCGGGAAGCCCACGCAGGGTGCGTGCCGAATCCAGCATGGCGTCGCGTGCCTCGGACCGAACCACCACCGATATCATTGCGGCAATGCGCAGGCCCAGCTTGGCGGGATCGACATCTGCATGAAACCCGCGGATCACCCCGGCATCCTGCAACGCCCGGACGCGGCCCAGGCACGTGGACGGGGCAACCCCTGCGCGCGAGGCCAGAAGGTTGTTGGGGATGCGCGCGTCCGCGCTGAGCTCGCGAAGGATCCGCAGGTCGACATCATCGAGGCGAACAGCGTTCTGCCAGCTGGTGTGGTTCTTGATGGAACCAGAATTTAGCACGGAAAACTCCTGAGGTTTTGGGCACTTGTTCAGTGCCCTATCTAGTGCACCATGAATAATTCTATGATGGGCATTGCCCGTCGTTGTTCGCCGAGCGATGGCAGGGACCCCGGCACGCATTCCAGAAAGGCCATCGAACCCCACCATGAGCACTCCCACCCAAACGGACCGCGCAAGTCTCCAAGCAGCGGATGCAACTGACCCGTTGGCCTCGTTCAAGGATCGCTTCTCCCTCCCCGAGGGGCTGATCTACCTCGATGGAAACTCACTGGGCCCGATGCCGCTCGGTGCCGCCGAACGTGCGGCCGAGGTCATCAACAACGAATGGGCCCACGGCCTGATCCGTTCCTGGAACACCGCCGGGTGGTTCGAGATGCCCAGCAGGCTGGGTGACAAGCTGGCCCGGATCATCGGCGGAAACGACGGCGAAACCGTTGTCACCGACACCACCAGCCTGAACCTGTTCAAGGCCCTGGCCTCGGCGGTGCGCATCCAGCAGCAGGACGCCCCGACAAGACGCGTGATCCTGACCGAACGCGACAACTTCCCCACCGACATCTACATTGCCGAAGGGATCAGCGACTTCCTGAACTCGGTCAACGCCGATACCAACGAGCACTACGAGGTGCGCCTGATCGACGAGAACCTGACCCTGGAGCAGGCCCTGGACGATTCGGTGGCAGTGCTGGCCCTCTCCCACGTCAACTACCGCACCGGGGCCATGTGGGACATGGACGCCGTCACCGCCGCGGCGCACGCGGCCGGTGCCCTGGTCATCTGGGACCTGGCCCATGCCGCAGGAGCCGTACCGGTGGACCTCAACGGCGCCGACGCCGACTACGCCGTGGGCTGCACCTACAAGTACCTCAACGGCGGCCCGGGCTCCCCGGCCTTCATCTGGGTCAACGAGCGCCACCAGGGCCGATTCTGGCAACCGCTGACCGGCTGGTGGTCCCACGCCGCACCCTTCGAAATGGCCGACAGCTACACCGCCGCCAACGACGTGCGCCGCTTCCTGTGCGGCACCCAGCCCATCACCTCCATGGCCATGGTCGAATGCGGGCTGGACGTGGCCCTGGAAGCCGACATCGAGCTGGTGCGTGCCAAGTCCCTCGCGCTGGCAGACCTGTTCATTGCCCTGGTGCGCGAGCGTTGCGGCGAGTTTGGGCTCGAGCTGGTCACCCCCGAGATCCATGCCGAGCGCGGCAGCCACGTCAGCTTCCGCCACCCCGAGGGCTACGCGATCATCCAGGCGCTGACCGACCGCGGTGTCATCGGAGACTACCGCGAACCCGAGGTGCTGCGCTTTGGCCTCACCCCGCTGTACCTTTCCTACACCGATATCTGGGACGCCGTGGAGATCCTGCGGGACGTCCTGGAGACCCGTGCCTGGGATGTTCCGGCCTACCGCACGCGCCACGCCGTGACGTAGGGGCCTTGCCGGCGCCCGCCTTTTGGCGGCCGCCGCGGCCGTGATGTCCCGGTGCCCGGGGAGCGCAAGATCCTCGGGCACCGGGACATTCGCGTGCACCGCCCGGTCGGCCGGTCCGTGGATGAATGGTTCAGCGCATAGAATCTTCCACGATGCCCAACTCGAAAGGACCGATGTGGCGAAGCTGTATTTCCGTTATGGGGCAATGAATTCCGGCAAATCCACGGGATTGCTCCAGGCCGCATTCAATTACGAGGAGCGCGGGCAGCGGGTCCTGTTGGCGAAGCCGGGGGTCGACACCAAGGGTGATTCCCGCATCGTGTCCCGTCTGGGCATGAGCCGGGACGTGGATTTCCTGATCCCCCCGGACGCGGACATCCGGGAACTGTTCGCCCGGCGGGCGGCAGGGGACGACCCCGACGCGCTGGTCCAGCACGTGGATGCCCCGCCGGTGGCGTGCCTGATGGTGGACGAAGCCCAGTTCCTGACTCCGGAGCAGGTCGATGACCTGTTCCGCATCGCCATCCTGGACGACGTCCCGGTGCTTGCCTACGGGATCCGCTCGGATTTCCGCACCCACGCGTTTCCCGGGTCGCGGCGCCTACTGGAAATCGCGCACAGCCTCGAAGAGCTCAAGACCATTTGCCGCTGCGGCAGGAAAGCGGTGTTCAACACCCGGCGTATCGGCACCCGGATCATCTTCGACGGCGACCAGGTGGCCATCGACGGAGACGAGGTTTGGTACGAGTCGCTGTGCGGAGCCTGCTACCTCGAGGCCTCGAACGGACGCCTGGGCAGCTAAACGACCGGAGGGTGCTCCAGGACCAGGCCCTGCAGGATCACCCGCACCCCGTAGTCGAACGCGGCCTCTTCCCATTCGGTTGACACCGTTCCCGGTTCCGTCCCGGCCGAAAGCGCCACCGCTTCCTGGTGCGAGGCAATGGAACCCAGCAAGTGGTTCACCAGCACATGGCGGGCGAAGGTCGCATCGGCCTCCGGGACACCTGCGATCGACAGGAAATCCAGCAGCCAACCCATCGGGTCCAGCGATTCGGGCCGCATGGACTGGGCCAGCTGCATGACCTCGGCCGAATCCGGCACCGCGATCAATGCGCTGCGCAGCTGGCGCAACAGCGCGGCGATGGACATCGGAGCCAATTCCGGGGTTGGGACATTGGGCCGGGGCACCGAATCCAGCAGCTTGGCGGCAACGTCCACCAGCAGTTCCTGCTTGGACTTCACATGCCAGTACAACGCCCCGACCTGGACATCGAGTTCCCTGGCCAGTCGGCGCATGGACAGGTCGGCCAAGCCAAACTCCGAGAGCACGCCCACGGCGGCATCAACGAGCTGTTCACGTGTCAGGGCCATGGCTCCCAGTCTAGGCGGCACGCCCAAACAAGTCTGAATACGTGCCGACTCCGCCGCGTCATCAAGACCGCCGGGAACCGCGCGGCGCGGCAGCCGCAAAAAGTCTTTTCCCCGATCTCTCGACGCAAGGGGCACCGGCGAGGTTTGATGGGGGCATGAGTATGCAATTTCCTACACCAGAGGCAATGACCGAGTTTCAGCGGCTCGCCCGTGCCCTGCTCGGCGAGGGAGTGGTTGCTGGAAAGATGTTTGGCAAGGATGCCTTGAAGTACGAGAACAAGGCGATCGCCTGCCTGCTCGCAGACACCATGGGGTTCAAGGTCGGGCGCGAAAGCGAAGCCATGCGCACGGCCATGGCCTACCCCGGGGCGGCCCTGTTCGACCCCTCGGGACAGGGCCGGCCCTTCCGCGACTGGGTGTCGGTTCCCGAAAGTTCGATGGCCCACTGGGAAACATTGGTTCGGGCCGCATTAACCGCGGCGATCGAGGCAGGGGACGAGCCCAAGGAAGCATAAATCCACCCATTGATCCTTCATCGGGTAAACTCGTGACGTAAGAGCCCCTTACTGTTCTTCCTGATCCTGCTTGGGCCAATCGAAGAGCGAGGGGCATTTCTGCGCCCGGCACCGCCGGGACCCGGCACCATGTGCCGGCCGCGCTGAATCGAGCAAGGGGGAGGATCCCATGCCAGCAATCGTGATCGTCGGAGCCCAGTGGGGCGACGAAGGCAAAGGCAAGGCCACAGACCTTTTGGGTGGCCAGGTCGACTATGTTGTGAAGCCAAACGGCGGCAACAACGCCGGCCATACAGTCGTCGTTGGCGGTGAAAAGTATGAGCTCAAGCTCCTTCCCGCCGGCATTCTTTCGCCAAATGCCATCCCGATCATCGGCAACGGCTGCGTCGTGAACCTCGAAGCGCTCTTTGAAGAGATCGACGGGCTCGAAGCCCGCGGTGCCGACACCTCGAAGCTGCGGGTCTCGGCCAACGCACACCTGGTCGCCCCGTACCACCAGACCATGGACAAGGTCACCGAACGCTTCCTGGGCAAGCGCGCCATCGGCACCACCGGGCGCGGCATCGGTCCGGCATACATGGACAAGATCGGCCGCCTCGGCATCCGCGTGCAGGACGTCTTCGACGAATCCATCCTGCGCCAGAAGGTCGAGGGCGCCCTGCGCCAGAAGAACGAGTTGCTGGTCAAGGTCTACAACCGCCGCAGCGTCGAGGTCGAGGAAATCGTCGAGTACTTCCTTTCCTATGCCGAGCGCCTGCGCCCGTTGGTGATCGATGCGACCCTCGAGCTGAACAACGCCCTGGACGCCGGGAAGGTCGTCCTCATGGAGGGCGGCCAGGCCACGTTCCTGGACGTGGACCACGGCACCTACCCGTTTGTGACCTCCTCGAACCCGACCGCCGGCGGCGCCTCGGTGGGCTCGGGCATCGGCCCGACCCGCATCAGCCGCTCGATCGGCATCATCAAGGCCTACACCACCCGCGTGGGTGCAGGACCGTTCCCCACCGAGCTCTTTGACGAGATGGGCGAATACCTGCAGAAGACCGGCGGCGAATTCGGCGTGAACACCGGCCGCCCGCGCCGCTGCGGCTGGTACGACGCGGTCCTGGCCCGCCACGCCTCGCGCGTGAACGGCTTCACCGACTACTTCGTGACCAAGCTCGATGTGCTGTCCAACATCGAAAAGATCCCGGTGTGCGTGGCCTACGACGTGGACGGGGTGCGCCACGACGAAATGCCGATGACGCAGACCGATTTCCACCACGCCAAGCCGATCTTCGAGTACTTCGACGGCTGGACCGAGGACATCACCACGGCCCGCACCCTGGAGGACCTTCCGGAGAACGCACGCAAGTACGTGCTGGCCCTCGAGGCCATGAGCGGGACCCGTTTCTCCGCCATCGGCGTCGGACCGGATCGCGAGCAGACCATCGTCCGCCACGACCTGATCAACGACTGATAGACACGGCAAGCGCGAGGGCGCGGTGGCGGCAGGGTTCAGATGAACCGGCCGGCGCCGCGCCCTTGCCGTATCCCCGGGTCGGTGGATCGACTGCGGTGCGGGGCCTCGCGGCAGCGCCGTCGGGCATTTCCCGTCACATACTCCGGGTCGGGGCAAAAAGGGTGCCGCTGATCCACCCGATGGGTGATTGTCGTTAGGCTGGGTGGAAGCACTCAGCGACGAAGGGAATCGCCATGAAGGTCAGCGTTGGTCAATTTGCCCCCACCGGGTCGGTCGCCGACAACTTGGAGACCATGGAACGACTGGTTGCCAAGGCGAAGGCCGAAGATGCCGATCTGGTGCTGTTCCCCGAAGAGGCCATGCTCGCCGTTTCCCAGGTGATGGGTCCGCTGAACGCCGCGATCGAAGGGAACTGGACCAGGTTCGTCCAGCAGCTCTCGTTCTTGGCGGCCGAGAACAAGATCGCCATCGTGGCCGGAGGATACGAGGAAAGCGGCGACGAGCGGCCCTACAACACCCTGGCGGTGCTGGGGGAGGACGGAAAGATCCTGGGCACGTACCGCAAGATCCACCTCTACGACGCCTTTTCTTACCAGGAGTCCAAGTCCATCAAGGCCGGGGACATCACCGAAGTCCCCGTCTTCGAGATCGCCGGCATGAAGGTCGGCGTGTTCACCTGCTACGACCTGCGCTTCCCGGAGATCGCGCGGAGGCTGGTCAACGAGGGCGCCGAGTTGTTGCTTGTCGCTGCCGCCTGGTTCAAGGGCGAGCACAAGATCGAGCATTGGGAGACCCTGCTGAGGGCCCGGGCGATCGAGAATACGGTCTGGGTCGCGGCCGCCGGGACCAGCTCGAGCCATACCATCGGACACTCCGCGATCCTGGATCCCATGGGGGTGCCCATCGAGTACCTGGGCGACGATGCCGAGGGCCTGGTGACGACCGATGTCACGCGCCGCCGCATCGACGAGGTGCGCGAGTTCCTGCCCGTGCTTGAAAACCGCCGGCTGTAACAATTCGCTGGCCCGGGGAGCCCGTGCAGGTGCCGTCCCGGCGCCCGCGCGGGCTCCCTTCCGCCTGTCCCGGGGGACCGCGGATCGGAGCCGCGAATGCACCGGTGTTAGCCCAACGAATTTCACATTTTCTGCCTGTACGCTTCGGGTTCCGCCCACTACTATTGGTGCTCGATGTAACTCCAATTAGTCAGGACAGGGCAGTGGGCAACACCGATACACAAATGAATGAAGCCATCATCGAGGAATGGGCCGAGGCAACGGCGCAGGCCTACAACGACTCATTGACCGGCCTGGATCTGGCCCGCGTACCGAAGGCGGTGCGTGCCTTCATTGAACTGTATGGGCAGAGCAAGAACCTGACGTTCAACTCCGACTACTCGCCGATCGACTACTTCGAGGAGCACCCTGCCTCGGCGATCGGAATCATCCTCGACACCCCCGAGGCACTGGAGTTGCTGGAGGACGACGAGGAAGAAGCGCTCGAGGACATCCTCGGCTTTGCCGAGGCCTGGGCCGAGTTCGATTCGAACCAGCAGCCGGACCTGGGGATCTCCGAGGCCGACGACGAGGACGACACAGACTGGTAGCGGCAACCGCGGACAACCCCCCGAGGGGTCCGCGCCCACGACAAAGGGTCAGGGCCCGAAACCACATGGTTTCGGGCCCTGACCCTTTGCATTGCGCAGCGTGCCTGGCTAGGCGAGCAGCTGTCGCTTTGAGGAGATGACGCCGGTGTTGAACCCTGCCAGGCGCAACCCGCCGTGGAAGCGCGCGTGCTCGATCTTCACGCAGCGGTCCATGACCACGTCCAGGCCATTGGCCTCGGCCTTCGCCGCGACCTCCTCGTGCCAGGAGCCCAGCTGCAGCCACAGCGTCTTGGCCCCGACGGCGATCGACTCGTCCAGCACGCCGGGCAAATCGTCGTGCTTGCGGAAGACCTCGACCAAATCCGGGGTCTCAGGCAGGTCCGCCAGTGACTTGTAGACCGGCTGGCCCAGGATCTCATCGAGCACCGGGTTCACGAAGTAGACCTTGTACTTGGAAGAGGACAGCAGGTAGGTCGCCACGAAGTAGCTGGCGCGCGAGGGCTTGTTGGAGGCGCCCACGATCGCGATCGACTTGGTGTTGCGCAGGATCTCCAGGCGTTCGGCCGCATTCGGGCCGTCCCAGGTGCGGATGTCGGTGGCGGTCATTACTTGGCTCCCGTCACGGCGGCCGCGCGGGCGGCGTCGATGGAGCAGGCAGCCCCGTCGTAGGTTTCCCCGGCCGGGGCCTGGGCCACCTGCTGCGAGGCGGTCAGCGCCTGGTCCAGGTCCCAGAGGATGTCCTCGAGGTCCTCGAGGCCCACCGAGAAGCGGATCAGGTCCTCCGGCACGCCGGCGGCAGCCAGTTGCTCGGTGCTTAGCTGCTGGTGGGTGGTGGAGGCGGGGTGCAGCACCAGGGTGCGCACGTCGCCGATGTTGGCCAGGTGGCTGGCCAGCTGCAACGCCTCGATAAAGGCGGTGCCGGCGGCGCGGCCGCCCCTGACTCCGAAGCTGAACACCGAGCCGACGCCCAGGGGCAGCAGCTCCTTGGCGCGCTCAAAGTGCGGGTGGGATTCCAGCCCGGCGTAGTTCACGTAGGAAATGCGCTCATCGGCGTCCAGCCATTCGGCCACGGCCTTGGCATTGGAAAGGTGCGAATCCATGCGCTGGGGCAGGGTCTCGACCCCCTGCAGGAGCTGGAACGCGGACTGGGCAGGCAGGGCCGGTCCGATGTCGCGCAGCTGCTCGGAACGCAGCTTGGTCAGGAAGCCGTACTCGCCGAAGTTGTCCCACCAGGAGACGTTTCCGTAGGAGGCGACCGGTTCGGTCATCGCGGGGAACTTGCCGTTGCCCCAGTTGAAGGTCCCGGCCTCCACCACGACCCCGCCCAGGGTGGTGCCGTGGCCGCCGAGGAACTTGGTGGCCGAGTGGATCACGATGTCGGCGCCGTGCTCGATCGGGCGCAACAGGTACGGCGGGGTCAGCGTCGAATCGACCACCAGCGGCAGGCCCGCGGCGTGGGCGACCTCGGCCAGGCCCTTGAGGTCGGCGATGTCGCCCGACGGGTTGGCGACGATCTCGGTGTAGATCGCCTTGGTGTTCTCCTGGATCGCCGCGGCGAATTCCGCCGGGTCGGTGGAATCGATGAAGGTCGTCTCGACGCCGAAGCGGCGCAGCGTCACATCCAGCTGGGTGATGGTGCCGCCGTAGAGCTTCGAGGAGGCCACGATGTGGTCCCCGGCGCCGGCCAGTGCGGCGAAGGTGATGAACTCGGCCGCCATGCCCGAGCCGGTGGCCACCGCGCCGATGCCGCCCTCGAGGGACGCGATGCGTTCCTCGAATGCGGCGACCGTCGGGTTGCCGATGCGCGAGTAGATGTTGCCGTACTTTTGCAGCGCAAAGAGGTTCGCGGCGTCGTCGGAGTCCTTGAAGACAAACGAGGTGGTCTGGTAGATCGGCACGGCACGGGAACCGTGCTCGGCGTCCGGGGTGCCGCCGGCGTGCAGTGCGCGCGTGCGGAATCCAAATTGATGTTCGGCCATGATCGGTGGCTGACTCCTTGCATGTGCGGGCAAGGCCTTCCACTGCCAGTGGATGCCGTGCCCTGGGGGGTGGGGCTTTCTTGCGTGGTGTCCCGGGTCAATGCTGGGCGATGCCGTGGCCGGGGCCCGGCATTCCCAAAGATTGCTTGCGCGCTCTCCATCGTTTCTGGCGGTAGCACCTGGTCCACCGGCGTGTGGAAGGTTGCTGCGGCGTCACTGAACCAGATCTCTCGGCCGCTCGGGATGGTGGTCTGCCATCCATTGTGGCAAGAAAACCGCCACCGGCCAAAGAATGTGAGCTTAGGTTGCGGACGCAGGGAGGCAAATCGAAGATCCTGCACCCGGACTCGCCGGCAAACCCCGCCCGGTAGGCTTGGGGGCATGAGTGCAACATTGGTTTTGGTTCGGCACGGCGAGACCGCCTGGAACGCCGAGGGACGCCTGCAGGGACAAGCGGATATTCCGCTCAACGACCGGGGCCGCGAACAGGCCCACGTTGCGGGCCGGGAACTCGGCTCCGGATCCTGGGACGTGCTGGTTTCCTCCTCGCTCGGGCGTGCCGTCGAGACGGCGGAACTGATCGGGCAGAACCTGGGCCTGGCACTGACCGAAAAGCTCCAGGGCCTGCAGGAACGCAGCTACGGGCAGGCCGAGGGCAAGGTCGTCCGCGACCTGCCGCGGGAGAGGATCGATGAGCTGCTGCAGTCGGCCGAACCCGAGGAGAAGGTGGCAACCCGCGGACTGGCCGTGCTGCACGAACTGGTCCAGCGCCACGAGGGACGAAACATCATCGCGGTGGCCCACGGAACGCTGATCCGCCTGGCCCTTGACACCATCAGCGAGGGCCCCAAGCGCCCCATCATGCGCAACGGCGAAGCCGTGCACGTGGACGTGCAGAAACTGCGCGAGCATTTCCGCGAGGCCGTGCACTAGAAAAGACCGCTCCCGCGGGCGCACCATGTGTGCATGAACCAAACGTTTTTCGGGGACCCCGAATACTATGCGCGCTTTGCGCGTGCCTATGACGCGATGGTCGGCTCCAGGCTGTACAACCAGGTGTTCTGGGGTGCCGAACCCCGCCAATACACCGCCTTCGCGGCCCGGGCCATCGGCTCGGGAACCGGCCCGCTGCTGGAGGTCGCCGTCGGCACGGCGCAAGCCACCGGGGCCCTTCACGTGGCCAGTGCCCGAAGAACGACGCTGGTGGACATGAGCGCGCCGATGCTCGAGCTGGCTCGGCAGTCCATCGCCGAGGCGGCCGGCGGGACCCTGCCCGAGCGGATCACCCTGGAGTGCCGGGACATGCTTGAACCGCCCCAGGACCGGCGCTACGAGACGATCCTGGGACTGGGGCTGTTGCACCTGGTCCCGGACGTGGCCACCACCGTCCGTGCGCTTGGCCGGCAGCTGGAGGACCACGGGAAACTGTTCCTGGCCTCGCTGGTCAAGGGCCCGAGGCGGTCCAACGCCTACCTGGGCCTGTTGAAGGCGCACGGCGACATCGCGGCGGCGCGCACAGCCGGCGAGCTCTTCGACGAGGTGCGGGAGGCCGGGGTTGGACAGGTCACCGTGACACGCCGCGGGGCCATGGGCTACGTGGAGATCTCGCTCTAGCCGCGAGCTCGAACAACGCCGCCCAAGACCGGCCCGCTGCAGTGCTTCGGCCGGTTGCTACCTCCGCAACTCGAAGCGGTCGGCGTCCGTGAGCTTGGCCCATGCGGCGGCGAAGTCACCCACGAATTTATCCTTCGCGTCGTCCGAGGCGTACACCTCGGCCAGGGCGCGCAGCTCGGAGTCCGCGCCGAAAACCAGGTCCACGCGGCTGCCCCTGAAGCGGCCGTCGGCGGTGGAGTAGGTCTGCTCCTCGGCGTCCGGTATCCATTCCAGGCCCAGTTCCGTGAGGTTCACGAAGAAGTCGTTGGTCAGCACGCCCGGGGTGTCGGTGAAGACACCCAGGTCCGAGCCGTCCCAGTTGTTTCCCAGCACGCGCAACCCGCCGAGGAGCACTGCCATCTCCGGGGCCGAGAGGCCCAGCAGGTTCGCGCGGTCGATCAGCAGGAACTCGCTGGGCATCTTCAGCAAGCCCGAGTCGTAGTTGCGGAACGCGTCGGCCACCGGCTCAAGCCACGCGAACTGTTCCGGATCGGTCTGGTCCTGGGTGGCATCCACGCGGCCCGGGGTGAACGGGACGGCGATTTCGGCGCCCGCGGCCCGGGCCGCCTGCTCGATGCCCACATTGCCCGCCAGCACCACCACGTCGGCGAAGGAGGTCTTGATCTCCGAGGTGGCGTTGAAGCGGTCAACGATTCCCTCGAGCACGGCAATGACGGGTTTGAGCTGCTCGGGCTGGTTCACGGCCCAGGAGACCTGCGGCTGAAGGCGGATGCGCCCGCCGTTGGCTCCTCCGCGCTTGTCCGAGGACCGGAAGGTCGCCGCGGCCTTCCACGCGGTGGAGACCAGCTGCCCGATGCCCAGGCCCGAGGCGGAAACCATGTCCTTCAGCGCCGCGATTTCCGTATCCCCCAGTGTCGTTTCCGGGGCGGGCGGCAGCGGGTCCTGCCAGGGAAGGTCCTCGGCCGGGACCTCCTTGCCCAGGTAGCGGGACTTCGGGCCCATGTCGCGGTGGGTCAGCTTGAACCAGGCACGGGCATAGGCGTCGGCAAACTTCTCCGGGTTGTCCTTGAAATCCCGCGAGATCGGGCCGTAGGCAGGGTCGAAGCGCAGGGACAGGTCGGTGGTGAGCATGCGCGGTTCGCGGCGCAGGGAAGGGTTGTGGGCCATCGGGACCAGGTCGGCGCCCGCACCGTCCTTCGGGCGCCATTGCTGGGCGCCGGCGGGGGAGAAGAACATTTCCCACTCGTAGCCGAAGAGGATGTGGAAGTACTCGTTGTCCCAGCGGGTCGGATGGTAGGTCCAGGTGACTTCCAGGCCGGAGCCGATGGTGTCGTCCCCGTGGCCGGTGCCGTGGCCGGACTTCCAGCCCAGGCCCTGCAGCTGGAGCGGTGCGGCCTCCGGGGCGGGACCCTTGTGGGACTCGGCATCGGCGCCGTGGGTCTTGCCGAAGGTGTGGCCGCCGGCGATCAGCGCGACGGTCTCCTCGTCGTTCATGCCCATGCGGCGGAAGGTCTCGCGGATGTCGATGGCCGCGGCCAGCGGATCGGCCAGGCCGTCGGGCCCCTCCGGGTTCACGTAGATCAGGCCCATCTGGACCGCTGCCAGCGGGGCCGCCAGCTCGCGGTTCCCGGTGTAGCGCTCGTTGTCCAGCCATACCTTCTCCGGGCCCCAATACACGTCGTCGTCGGCTTCCCAGACGTCCGGGCGCCCGCCGGCAAAGCCGAAGGTCTCAAATCCCATGGTCTCCATGGCCACGTTGCCGGCCAGGATGATCAGGTCGGCCCAGGAGATGGACTGGCCGTACTTCTTCTTCACCGGCCAGAGCAGGCGGCGGGCCTTGTCCAGGTTGACGTTGTCCGGCCAGGAGTTCAACGGGGCGAAGCGCTGCTGGCCCGACCCTCCGCCGCCGCGGCCGTCGTGGCTCCGGTAGGTGCCGGAGGAATGCCAGGCCATGCGGACGAAGAGCGGCCCGTAGTGGCCGTAGTCGGCCGGCCACTAGGCGTAGGACTTGGTCATGGCCTCGGCGAGGTCTGCCTTCACGGCGTCCAGGTCCAGGGCCTCGAAGGCCTCGGCGTAGTTGAAATCCGCGGCGAGCGGGTTGGACACCGGGGTGTTCTTGGCCAGGACCTTGAGGTTGAGCTTGTTCGGCCACCACTCGGTGTTGGTGTTGGCATAGGTGGGGTGGGCGCGGCCGGCGTCGAATACGGGGCACTGGCCGCTCGTGGTTTCAGACATGGCTTCCTTCTTAGGGGGATGAGTCGGCTGGGGGAGCCGAAATGCCGTGGCGAGGCACAGGCGAGATGCTTTCCTGAAGGCGAACACGGCGATGTCGATGGTTGTCCCGTGAATGGCGGAGGATTGTTGCCGGGCAGGACACCGAGGGGTGCTTGTAGCCCGCGGCACCAGGGCCGGGGCTGGTGTTGGCATGCGGATGGGAGCAGGCCGCGGCGGTCCGCCGGGGTGTCATGCGCAGGGACGCCTCGGGCGGCGCTGGCTCGAGCGCAACAGGCTTGGTCATGCTCAACTTCTCCCGCCCAACCCGGCAGGGCCGGGATCGGAGCGGTTTCGGACTGGAATGATTCGTGGAATCCCGCATCGCGGTATGCAATCCGGGCGGGCGGAACCGGCTGGAGCGCCCAGCAACCAGCTTAACCGTCGAGCGTGCCCGGCGCTACGGGGTTGGGCGTCGCTGCCGCATCCACGTGAATCGCCCCCTCCCAGGATGCCGGGAAGGGGGCGAAAGCCGTGCGGTTTGGCGCGCTTGGCAGTGCGCCAAGGGGGTCCTAGCGCTCGCAGATTTCCTTGATCTCAGCGATGCAGGGCTCGTTCTGCAGGCTGGTGGTGTCGCCCAGGGTGCTGCCCTCGAAGAGCTGGGTCAGCAGCCGGCGCATGATCTTGCCCGAGCGGGTCTTGGGAACGTCGGGCACGAAGACGATCTCTCGCGGCTTGGCGATGGGACCGATCTGCGTTGCCACGTGGTTGCGCAGCTCGGTGGTGAGGGCCTGCTGCCTGGCCAGCGCCTCGCCGGACAGGTCCGTTCCCACCACCGACTTGTCGAAGGGCACCACGAACGCGGTGGCCGCGTGGCCGGTTTTCGCGTCGCTGGTCGGGCAGACCCCGGCCTCGACGACCGCCGGGTGGGTGACCAGCGCGGATTCGATCTCGATGGTCGAAAGCCGGTGCCCGGAGATGTTGATGACGTCGTCGGTCCGGCCCAGGATCCAGATGTCCCCGTCCGCATCGAAGCGTGCCCCGTCCCCGGCCAGGAACCAGCCCTGCTGCGCGTACTTTTCCCAGTAGGAGGTGTAGTAGCGCTCGGGGTTTCCCCAGACGGTGCGGGCCATGGCCGGACCGGTCCGGGTCAACACGATGTTGCCCTGCACATTCGGTTCCACGCCGGCTCCCTGTTCGTCGACGATGTCAACGGCTACGCCGGGCAGCGCCCGGGTGCCGCAGCCCGGCTTGAACGCGGTGTCCCCCTGCCGCGGGGAAAGGATCGTGGAGCCGGTTTCGGACTGCCACCAGGTGTCGACCATCGGAATGCCGGCTTCGGTGTCGCGCCCCACCTGGCCGCGCAGCCAGCGCCATGCCTCCGGGTTCACGGCCTCGCCCACGGTTCCGGCCAACCGGATCGAGGACAGGTCGTAGTCGGCGGGGATCCCTTCGGGGAACCAGCCCATCAGCGAGCGCACCAGCGTGGGCGCGGTGTAGTAGCTGGTCACGCCGTAGCGGGCGATGATCTCGAAGTGGCGTCCGGGGTGCGGGGCGTTGGGCACGCCCTCGTAGATGACCTGGGTGACGCCGTTGGACAGCGGCCCGTAGATCTCGTAGGTGTGCGCGGTGACCCAGGCCAGGTCCGCGGTGCACCAGTGGACATCGTTTTCCCGCTGCGCGGGGTCCGGATGGGCGAAGAGGAACTCGTGGCTCCAGGAGGCCTGCGTCAGGTAGCCCCCGGTGGTGTGGACCAGGCCCTTGGGCTGGCCGGTGGTGCCGGAGGTGTACATGATGAACAACGGGGTCTCGGCGTCGAAGGCCTCGGGGGAGTGCTCCGTGCTCGCCGTGTCGACGGTCTCGTGCCACCACACGTCCCGGCCTTCGGTCCAGGCGATCTCGTTCCCGGTGCGCCGGAGCACCAGCACGTGTTCGATGCTGTTCTCCCCGGAAACCGCGGCATCGGCGTTGTCCTTGACCGGCACGGCCTCGCCGCGGCGGAACTGCCCATCGGTGGTGACCAGCAGCTTCGCGCCGGTGTCCTCGACGCGGAATCTTAGCGCCTCGGCGGAAAAGCCGCCGAAGACCAGCGAGTGCACCGCGCCGACGCGTGCGCAGGCCAGGGTGATCACCACGGTTTCCACGAGAACGGGCAGGTAGATGACCACGCGGTCGCCCTTGCCCACGCCCAGGGAAAGCAGCGCGTTCGCGGCCCGGGACACCCGGTCCTGCAGGTCCTGGTAGGTGACGGTGGTCCTGTCGCCGGGCTCGCCCTCGAAGTGCAGGGCGACCTTGTCGCCGCGCCCGGCTTCCACGTGGCGGTCCACGCAGTTGTAGGCGGCGTTGAGCTTGCCGCCCTCAAACCAGCGAAGCTCGGGCCCGCGCCGGGCCTCGGCATCGACACCGGTGCTCGAGTGGATGGTGTGCCAGTCCTCGGACCAGCTCAGGCGCCGTGCCGCGGCATCCCAGAACGCGAGGCGTTCGTCTTCGGTCCAGGTTGCTTCGACGGTCGTGCCGGCAGCGGGGTACAGGGTTTCAGTCATTGTTTTTCTCCATTGCTCCTGGCAGTGGCACTTCGCCGCTCGAATGTTGCCGCGGCGTCGCCGAACCAGGTCGCTTGGTCTCTCGTCATGGGATGTGGGTGACGCCAAGTGGGGATTAGGCCACCGAAGCGGGTTCTTGGACCGGGGCAGTTGCATCGATCTCGATATCGGCGTCGGCATGTGGAGTTGAATCTTCCGTGCCGTAGAAAATCGCAAGCGATGTCAAGAACAGAATGATGAACAATGCCATCGCAACCAGACCGTGGGCGGCGAGCCAGCTGGCCGAGAGACCAAGGGCCACCAGGGCCAGGGCAGCAGCGCCGGCGAACCTCAAGGCCTTGCGGCGCCTGCCCTCGGCCAGAGCGAGTCTCCACCGGGTCGTGAGCAACGTGACGGCAACCAAGGTGAAGACGTTGGCCATCATTCCGACCCACACCGGGTGGGTGCCCAGGAAGAATTGCGTCGGCGACCAACCAGCTAGTTGGTTCCAGATGATGCCGGTGCTGAAACCTGTCACCATGGAGGCATAGACCGAGGCGCGGGTGGCCAGCGGCCAGAAGAAAACGGCCAAGACCGGTGCGAGGGTTGCACCGTTGCGCAGCGTCCAGGCCAGGACGTTCCACCAAGCCGATTGCTCGGTGCGAAGGATGCTGAAAATGATCATGAGTCCGGTCAGTGCAACCAGCGACCATTGCGTGTAGCGAACCAGCTGCGCTTCGGTGGCCGTGGGGTTGATGGCGCTTCCCACATCGCGGCCCAGGGACGTGGCCCCGGAGAACTGGCACGGGCCCGCCCAGCCCATGGCGCAAGCCCAGACGCCCAGGAAGAAGACGCCCACCAGCGGTGCCGGCAAGACCTGTTCGATGTAGTGCGGGATCGCCACCAATCCGAGGCGCTCGCCGGGCATGACGATGGCAGCCGAGGTGCCGATGAGTGCGCCGATGAGGATGAAGGGTATGCCGAATGCCGCCGCCGTGTAGAGACCCTTTTGGCCGTCCTCGGGAGTGCGGCATGAAAGGGTCATCTGGAATGCGGCCTGGGCCAGCGGAACGTTCACGATGAAGGTGCCGAACCACGCGACGATCAGGGAGATCCCCGCATTTCCGGGATCGAACATCTGCGGGTTGGTCTCAGCAAAGTCCCGCAGTCCAGAGATTCCGGGCTTGGCAAGGACGGCGTAGGCGCCCACGATCAGCATGCCCACGAAGACGATGCAGTTCATGGTCTGGTTGAACGCCACCGAACGCATGCCGCCGGACCACAGGAACACGAGCAGCAGCAGGGCCGTGACGATGACCGCCAGATGCAGGTTCAAGCCCGTGAAAGCGGTCAAGGCCGAGGCGAAGGCAATCGTGGTGGCTACCGACCACATCGGGAACGTGAAAGCGGTGATGACGCCCGAGATCCCCTTGGCGAGGCGGCCAAAGCGGTCACCAATGATGCCCGTCACCGTGACGACCAGCTTCTCCCGCAACGGCTTGACCAACAGCAGCGCGATGAGAAGGATCTGCACGGTCTCGGCCACGCCGTACCAGAGCGCGGAGATGCCGGTGAGGTAGCTCAGCTCCATGATGGCGATATAGGAAGAGCCCGAGAACAAGCCAGTGATGCAAAAGGCCACCGTCCACGGGCTGAAGGTGCGCCCCCCGACAAAGAAGCCGCTCGTCTTGCCCAACGCGCTGCGACGTTGGGCAAAGCGCCCGCCGAGGATCAGCAGGGCCGTATATGACACGGCGAGACCAATGGTCCAAAGACCTGCCGCGCTCATGCGCTTGCTCCAGCAGCCACGGAAGTAGCGGCTCGTGGAGTGTATCCAAGTGCAATGTTGCAGGCATTTTCGGCGGAGCCGGGAACAAGCTGAGTGGCAAAGACCCAGTTTATATCCAAGTTCACCCCGGCAGCCTTGACCAGATTGATCGCCGGGCACCGGCGGTGGACCTGGTTCGTGAGTTCCTGCTGGGTTGCTGGGTCATCAAGTGGTGTCTCAACGTGGATTTCCAGTCGGTAGGAATGGAAGAACGGCGAAACATCTGCCGTTCCGGCAAACCCCCGGGTGTCTTGGGTGGCAATCGAGTATGTTTCCAAGGCCGAGAAATCGATCTGAAGCTCCTTTGCCACCTGTTCCACAACAACGCTGACGCATCCATTGAGGGCGCCGGCGATGAATTCCATAGGTGTCGGGGCGCTATTGGTTCCGCCCACCGCAACTGGTTCATCGATGTCGAAGGAAAAATCTCGGATTTCGACGGTTGTGCGCATCAAACCCTGCCAGGTTCCCTTGGCGCGGATGCGTTTGTTGTGAGGCCCAACGGCGGTGGTTGCAGCGGGCAGAGCGGCAGAAGTCATGATCTCTCCATCGGACCTGGCGGTAGCACCGGCCTCAACGAGGTGGTTGCTGCGGCGTCATAGAGCCAGATCTCTCGGCCGCTCGGGATGGGTGTATGACCTCCATCAAAGTCGATGTGGCGTCACAGGAGCAAGCCCACCGTAATGTGACGGAACGTTCGATGAGACGGAATTTTGCGACCATGTTTCGAATGATCTGCGAACAGTTGCGCGTATTTCGATCATTCAACTTGTCGTGTATCGAGGTTGCCGGGTATGGGTCAAAGACGTCGAGCCAGGCGCGCCTGCCCCGGGATCCCGTGGACTTGCAGGCCAGGGTGCGCTTGGGGAATTCCGTGCAGAAGCGTCTAGCGGTCCTCCCGGCTCCGTCGAACGAATGGCTGGCGGAATGCCGGCGCGCCGGTACATCGCTCTTGCCGTGGCGGTCGGTGAATCGTGGTTTGCCCTGTGACGCACCCGTCAATTGTGACGAGCCGGGTTGTCACCGCCCGGAGGCGACGTGTAGAAATATGACCAACAACCATCCAGAGCGGCCGAGAGATCTGGCTCGATGACGCCGCAGCAACCCCTCCCCTTAACTGGGCGGTAGGTGCTCACGCCAGAACCGATGGAGAGAATTCATGGCTGTCGAGTCTTTCAACGATGCACACAATGTCGAAGCGGATCCGGACATTTTCGGGGCCGTCAACCTTGACGCGTTCACCGGTAACACCCCTGCCAGGCACCTGCTCAAGCTCACCCCCGGAGTCCCCAAGGACGGGCGCTACGATGAACTGGCGGCGATCTTCCGCCCGGTATTCGCCAAGATCGCTGCCGGGGCCAGCGAGCGCGACGCGAACAGGACCCTTCCCTTCGAGCCTGTCGGCTGGCTCAACCGCGAGCGCTTCGGTGCCCTTCGCATCCCGGTGGCCGAGGGCGGCTTCGGGGCCAGCCTGCTGGACTTGTTCCGCCTGCTGATCGAACTGGGCGAAGCCGATTCGCAGGTCGCGCACCTGTGGCGTTCGCACATCGGCTTCGTGGAATCCGTGCTGCAACTCGAAGACGTCACCCAGCGGCACCGCTGGGTCGAGCGCATTGCCGCCGGGCAGATCGTCGGCAACGCCTACACCGAGCGCGGCGGAAACCGGCTGGGCACGCTGAACACAACCATCGCCAAGAATGGCGAGCGCTGGATCCTCAACGGCGAAAAATACTATTGCACCGGCACCATCTACGCCGACTGGGTCGCCGTCGCTGCGGCTCATCCGACCCGGGCCGGACGGCAGATCGCCGTGGTCTCCACCCAGCACTCCGGGGTCAAGATCTTTGACGATTGGAACGGCTTCGGCCAGCAGCTCACCGGAACCGGGTCGACCACGTTCGAGAACGTCCCGGTGGACTCGGTCCTTCCCGAGGAGCAGCAGATCAACGATCCTGAATCCGCGATCTTCCAGTTGGTGCTCCTGGCGGTCCAGGCCGGGATCACGCGCGCGGCACTCAACGACGTGCGTTCCGCGGTCCAGGCCCGCACCCGATCCTTCAGCACCGGAACAGGCGTTCCGGTGCGCGAGGAACCGCAGGTGCTGCAGCTGGTCGGGGAAATTTCCGGTACGGCGTTCGCCGTGGACTCCATCGTCCTGGCCGCGGTCGCGGAGATCGAGGTGGCCCTGGCCGACGCGTCGCTGAGCGCGGCCGAGCGGTTCGCGGTCTGCGAGCTCTCGGCGGACCGTGCCCAGGCCATCGTGCAGCCGCTGGCGCTCTCCGCGGCGACCAAGCTCTTTGACGGTCTGGGAGCCTCGGCAACCGCCACGAGCTGCAACCTCGATCGGCACTGGCGCAATGCCCGGACCGTGGCCACCCACAACCCGGCGATCTACAAGTCGCGCATCATCGGCGACTACGAGGTCAACGGCACGGCGCCCCAGCAGCTGAACGCCATTGGCGACGTGGGTGCCGCCCAGGCAACCGGCGTCCCCTAAGGCGCCAGCACCCCCAATCCAACGACTTGGTCCGTGCACTACCGGATCCGCCACCACCCAACACCTCGCGAAGGACAAACATGAGCACGACGCCCGCCCCCCGCCAGATCCGCTTCAACGCCTTCGACATGAACTGCGTCGGACACCAGTCCCCGGGATTGTGGAAGCACCCCAAGGACCAGTCCGCCAGCTACAAGGACCTGTCCTACTGGACCGACCTGGCCAAGACCCTGGAAAAGGGCAAGTTCGACGGCATCTTCATCGCCGATGTACTGGGCACCTACGACGTCTTCGGCGGCTCGAACGAGGTGCCGCTGCGCACCGGCGCCCAGGTCCCGGTCAACGACCCGCTCATGCTTGTCTCCGCGATGGCCGCCGTGACCGAGAACCTCGGCTTCGGCGTCACCGCCAGCACCTCCTACGAACACCCGTATCCTTTCTCCCGCCGCCTGGCGACCCTGGACCACCTGACCAAGGGCCGCATCGGTTGGAACGTGGTGACCGGCTACCTGCCCTCCGCCGCCCGGAACATGGGCCAGGCAGACCAGCTTGAGCACGACGAGCGCTACAACCACGCCGACGAATACCTCGAGGTCGTGTACAAGCTGCTCGAGGGTTCCTGGGAAGAAGACGCAGTGGTTCGCGACGCCGAGCGCGGCGTCTTCACCGACCCGTCCAAGGTCCACGACATCAACCACGAGGGCAAGTACTTCAAGGTCCCGGGCATCGCCATCACCGAGCCCAGCCCGCAGCGCACCCCGGTGATCTTCCAGGCCGGAACCTCCTCGCGCGGCATGAAGTTCGCCGCGGCAAATGCCGAGGCAGTCTTCGTCACCTGCCCCACCAAGGACATGCTCAAGGCCACGGTCACCAAGATCCGCGACGCCGCCGAGGCGGCCGGCCGTGGACGCCACGACGTGCGCATCTACACCATGCAGACCATCATCACGGACGTGGATTCCGCCGCCGCGCAAGCCAAGTTCGAGGACTACAAGTCCTACGCCGACATCGACGGCGCCCTTGCACTGATCTCCGGGTGGATGGGCGTCGACCTGTCGACCTACGGCCCGGACGACGTCATTGGCGACAACGTGAAGTCCAATGCCATCCAGTCCTCCGTGGCGATGTTCCAGCAGGCCAGCGGGGATTCGGGCAAGCCGTGGACGATCCGCCAGCTTGCCGAGTGGGTGGGCGTTGGCGGCTTCGGACCGATCACCGTCGGCTCGCCGACCGAGGTTGCCGACAAGCTCATCGAGTGGGTCGAGGACACCGACGTGGACGGGTTCAACCTGGCCTACGCCATCACCCCGGGGACCTTCGAGGACATCGTGGAGTTCATCGTTCCCGAGCTGCAGGCCCGAGGCGCCTACCCGACCGAATACGTCGAGGGCACGCTGCGCAACAAGCTCTTCGGCAAGGGCGACCGCGTGCAGGACTCGCACCGCGCGGCAAACTACCGGTTCTCGAACGCCGAGGTCAAGTAGGCAATAGCAAGGGATTGCCCCCTGCCGGTTGGGGAGGTGGCGCACCTATGGTGTATCGTCTCCCCACGTCATTTAAGCCGCCAGGCTGACCACCAGGTTGATGGTGGTGGCCAGGATGCCGGTGCCAAAAAGGAAAGCCAGCAGGCTGTGGCGCAAGACTGCCGAGCGCATTTCGCGCGTGGTGATGCTGGTGTCCGAGACCTGGTAGGTCATGCCCACGCTGAATGCCATGTAGGCGACGTCCGTGTATTGCGGGCGGTCGTCCTGGTTGAATTCGATACCGCCGGGTGTGCCGCTGTAATAGATCATGGCGTAGTGCAGCGTGTAAAGCGTATGGACCATCAACCACGACATCGCGGTGCAGGTCAGTGCCAACAGCGCCAACGGCAATCTGGCGCCTACAGCAAGGTCCCTGCTGCCGGCCATCACCATCACGACCGCGGCCAGGGAACCGATGGCCGCGAAGAGGATCAGCAGGTCCGTGGTCTGGAAACCCGGGTCTTCCTCCTGTGCGTGGGTCGCGGTGCGGGCATGGTCCATGGGGGCAATGGTGATCCACACCCAGGCGTTGTAAATCAGCGCGGCGACTGTCCAGCCAACAGCCGGAGCATAAACCCAGGCTCCCAGGAGGCCGGTCAGTGCCGTGGCGGCGACCCCGCCGGCGAGCATGCCCAGAACGCGCAACCTGCGATGCCTGGC
Organism: Arthrobacter sp. C2; assembly: GCA_024207135.1. Classification (GTDB taxonomy): domain Bacteria; phylum Actinomycetota; class Actinomycetes; order Actinomycetales; family Micrococcaceae; genus Paeniglutamicibacter. The sequence continues at coordinate 3,358,907 of CP042428.1, forward strand.
GCGCTGCGACAACGTGCTTTTCATGAACCGATCCAACCATGTTCGGGGCGCACTGGCATACGTTGGGCCGCTGCTCGTAAGCGGTGGCCAAGCATGGGACTTTACGATTACGGGGGGCCTAAGCGTAAAGTCCTGGGCAAACGCCGGAAAACCTTGCGATCAGGCGGGGTCGCCCATCTTGCGGCCTTGAGGTGCCAGAACGGATCCTTCGGTGTTCCCCGTGGCCGTGGACGCAAAGCCTGGGGACGCCGGGGACTGCCAGACTCGGCCGTTGTGCTCGGCAATGCGTCTTGCCGGACGCTGAAGTGCCGCCGAGTCCAGCGCGTCATTATCAATATGACGCGATGATGACGCAAGCAGCCGAAAATCGAAGCTTCACAATCGGTCTTGTGACACTGCGTGAAGCGATTCATCCTCAAACTCGACCCATTGCGTCGGTTTGTTTCACCGCGGGGTCCATCTCCTTGGTCATATCGAAGATCCTGCAACACACTTGAAGTGTTCGAAGCCGGCAACCAGCCGCTTGCGGGCACACACCATCCAGAGCGACTGAGAGACCTGGCTCGTTGACGTCGCAGCAACCACTCCCGTCACGGGGAGCCGGTGCTACCGCCAGGACCGATGGAGATAGCCAAACTCTGCGCGGTCCACCGAATACCGTCATGCCACACGCGGTATCCGATGGACCAGCCATGTCGCGGCGTTCCTCGGGTGAACCGAGAGGGAAATACTCATGGGCAACACCAACCCACCGGCCAAGCGACGTATTCGCGCCAGCCTCAGCGTCAAGATCCTTACGGTCCTTTCCGTCGCCACCCTTGCACTGAGCGCGTGCGGGGCCGGAGCCCCGACAACGGGCAACGCGGCCGGCCCGGTCAGCACCAAGCCGGTCCAGGGAGGAACCTTCGTCTATGCGGAGGTCACCCCGATCAACAACTGGCAGACCCAAGCCGCACGCTTCTACGAGAAGTCCAACGTCCTCAACAGCGTGCTGGACCGCCTGACCTATTTCGACACGGAATCGGGAAAGCTCGTGGGCTGGATCGCCTCCGACTTCGAGGCAAACAAGGACCAGACGGAAATCACCTTCACCATCCGGGACGGCGTGACGTTCTCCGACGGAACTCCGCTCGATGCCAAGGCCGTGAAGGAAAACCTCGACGCGCTCGGGTTGGGAATCAAGGACGCGCAGGTCGCACCGAACGTCGACTTCTCCTCCTACAAGTCCTCCGAAGTGGTGGGCAAGAACCAGGTCAAGGTCACGCTCAAGGCAGCGGACGCCAACTTCCTGCGGGCCACTTCCTCGGTCACCGCGGGCCTGGTTTCCCCGGCAACGCTGAAGCTGGACAACGCCGGACAGTCGGCGATCGCCAAGATCGTCGGATCCGGCCCGTTCGTCTTTGAATCCGAGAAGACCGACGAGGAAGTCACCTTCGCCAAGCGCGCCGACTACAAGTGGGCGCCGGAAACGGCCCCCAACCAGGGCGCCGCATACCTGGACAAGCTCGTGGTGAAGTACCTGCCCGAGGTCGCCCACCGGGCCGGCGCCGTGCAAACCGGCCAGGTCGACCTGGTGCGCGGACTCCAGCCCGTGGACGAGCAGGCGCTCAAGAGCAGCGGCGACCAGGTCCTTCCGGCCCAGGGCGTCGACCTGACAACCAACATGGCAGCGGTGCGCATCAGCAGCGGCAAGCTCGCCGATGCCAAGGTGCGCCAAGCGCTCCAGGTCGGAATCGACCGCCAGTCCATCAAGGACACCGTGCTTTCCGACAGCTACGTCATCGCCGACTCGGTCCTGAACCACGCGGCACCCGGATTCATCGACCTGTCCGCGGACCTGGCCTACAACCCGGAAAAGTCCGAGGCCCTGCTCGAGGAGGCAGGCTGGGTCGTGGGAGCCGACGGTTTCCGCGAGAAGGACGGCAAGAAGCTGGAACTCACCATCACCAGCTCGAACAACTCCGTCGTCATCAAGCCTGCCTTCGAATTGATCGAGCAGCAGTGGCGCGAAATCGGCGTCAAGCTCATCAACCGCGCCGCCGACAACACATTCTTGGCCACGGCCATGATCGATAAGAACATCGAGTTCTTCGGAACCCGCCAGTTTGCCTACGGCGGACTGGGCCCGGTCTTCGGGCCGGCCAACAACACCCAGACGCTGAACGCCGACACCGAGCTCAACGCACTCTTCGCCAAGGAACGTGCCGCCACCAGCGAATCGGAGCACAAGGAACTGGTCGCCGAGGAACAGCGCCAGCTGGTCACCGAAAAGGCCCTGTCCCTCGTCCTGTGGGACGAAGTCCAGGTCTACGGCGGCAACTCCGACGCACACGTCGAATTCACCTCCGGCACCGCCCCGATCTTCCAGGGCGCCTGGAAGACCGGAAAGTAGCCAACCATGGCCGCATACATCGCGCGACGCATCGGACAAGCCTTGCTCGTCATTTGGCTTGCCTACACCTTGGTCTTCCTGGCCGTGCAGCTGCTTCCCAATGACCCGGTAACGATTTTCCTTTCAGCCGATGCTGCGGCCGACCCGGCAACCATTGCCGCCATGAAGGCGCAGTACGGCTACGACCAGCCGTTGATCGTGCAGTACTTCAACCAACTGGTCGGCCTCTTCACCGGGGACTTCGGATACTCGCTGGCCTCGGGCCAACCGGTCGGCGAACGCATCGGCGCCGTCGTCGGCTCGACGCTGGTGCTGGCCTCCAGCGCCTTCGTCACCGCGGTCATCTTCGCGGTGGCGCTGGTCGCGGCGGCCACATTGGCACGCAACACGTGGCTGAAGCGGGTGGTGCTCAACCTGCCGCCGCTCTTCGCCGCGGTCCCGGTGTTCTGGCTGGGCCTGGTGCTGTTGCAGGTGCTGTCCATCAAGTTGGGAATCATGTCGCTGTTCCCGGACGGGTCCTTCGCCTCGATCGCCGTTCCGGTGCTCGTGCTGGCCATCCACGTCTCCGCCCCGATCGCCCAGGTGCTGCTCAAGAGCGTGGACAACGTGCACGCCCAGCCGTTCATCGACGTGCTGCGCGCCAAGGGTGCCTCGCCGTCGTGGATCTTCTTCCGCCACACCCTGAAGAACGCCGCGGCCCCGGCCATGACCATCAGCGGGATCACCGTGGGAACGCTGCTGGCCGGATCCGTCATCACCGAGACGGTGTTCGCCCGCTCGGGCCTGGGCCAGGTCGTGCTGCAGTCGGTCACGGCGCAGGACGTTGCCCTGGTCCAGGGACTCGTGCTGCTCACGGCCACGGCATTCGTCGTGGTGAACCTGGTGGTCGACCTGCTTTACCCGCTGCTGGATCCGCGGATCCTCAAGAGTGGAACGCACGGGGCACCGCGCGCACTTGTGGCCTAGGAACGAACGGAGAACACCATGAGCATCAAACTAGACGAACCGTTGACCCGGGCCGAGGTCCAGGACAACGTCCCGGCCGTTGCACCCCTCAAGGTGGACGCGGCTGCCGCGCCGAAGAAGAAGGCCGGCGCCCTTCTTTCCCCCGCCTTCTGGCTCACCTGCGCACCGCTGGCCATGGTCCTGGGCTGGGCGCTGTTTCCGGCGCTGTTCAGCGGATTCGACCCCATCAGCGGAGTGCCCGCACAGAAGTTCCAGGCACCCGGTGCCGAACACTGGTTCGGCACCGACCACCTGGGCCGGGACGTGTTTGCCCGGGTGGTCCATGGAACCAGCCAGACCCTGCTGACCGCGGGACTGGCCGTGTCCATCGGGCTCGTGGTGGGAACCGGCCTGGGCCTGTTGGCCGCCACCGCGGGACGTGCCGCCGACGCCGTGACCATGCGCCTGATCGACGTGCTGCTGGCCGTTCCGGGCTTCCTGGTTTCGCTGATCATCGTCACGGCCTTCGCGCCGGGCCCGATCTCCCTGGGCATCGGCGTGGGCATCGCCTCCATCGCGTCCTTCGCCCGCGTCGTCCGCTCGGAGGTGCTGCGCGTGCGCAGCCTCGACTACGTGGAGGCCGCGTTCATGAACGGCGGGACCTACTGGTCGGTGGTCTTCAAGCACATCCTGCCCAATTCCTGCGGCCCGGTCCTGGCCCTGCTGGCCGTGGACCTCGGGGTGGCCATCCTGGCAATCTCCGGGCTCGGCTTCCTGGGGTTCGGGTCCCCGCCACCGACCCCCGAATGGGGCCTGCTCATCGCCGAGGGACGCCAATACCTTGCCTCGGCCTGGTGGCTCACGACCCTTCCGGGCGTGGTCATCGTCGCGGTGGTCATCCTGCTTGCGGGAATCGGCCGCCAGCTCCACAAGATCTTCCGTTTCTAGCCAGGAGAACAGCATGAGCACCATCGACTCGGCACCCGCATTGCTGGATATCCGTGGGCTAAGCATCACCTACGGCCACGGCGACGAAGCAGTCATCGCCGCGGAGAACATCGACCTCGCACTCCAGCCCGGGGAAATCGTTGCCCTGGTCGGCGAATCCGGTTCGGGCAAGTCCACCCTGTCCAAGGCCATCATCGGCTTGCTTCCCGAATCCGCAAGGATCCTGGACGGCAACATCGACCTGGCCGGCGCAAACCTCCTCGACATGGCGGCCAAGGAGCTGGAATCGATCCGCGGCCGGCGCATCGGCATGGTCCCGCAGGATCCCGGCGCTTCCCTGGACCCGGTGAAGACCGTGGGATCCCAGATCTCCGAGGTCTTCCGCCTGCACCCGCAGGGCCCCAAGCGCTCCAAGGCGCAGCTGCGCGCCGAAGTCATCCGGCTGCTGGAGCTGGTTGGGATCGACACCCCGGAACAGCGCATCGGCCAGTACCCGCACGAGCTTTCGGGCGGGCTGAAGCAGCGGGTGCTCATTGCCATCGCCTTCGCGCTGGAGCCCGAACTGCTGATTGCCGACGAGCCCACCTCCGCACTGGACGTCACGGTCCAGCAGACGATCCTTGAGGTCTTCACCAAGCTGGCGCGCGAGCTCGGGACCGCTGTCATCTTCGTGACCCACGACCTCGCCGTGGCCACGGACATCGCCGACCGCATCGTGGTCATGCAGCACGGCCGGATCCGCGAGGACCGCCCGGTGCGTGAGATCCTGCGGGCGCCCGAAGACCCGTACACCCGGATGCTGCTCACCGAGGCCACCGCCTCGGGCGACGATTCACGAACCACCGCCGATGCCCGCGGCATCGAGGTCCCGGCCATCGAGGTGGCGGGCCTGGGCAAGATCTTTGGCAGCGGGAAAACCGAACGCGCGGCCGTGGACGAGGTCTCGTTCGTGGTGCGCCCCGGCACGACCTTCTCCCTGGTGGGCGAGTCCGGGTCCGGAAAGTCCACGACCGCGCGGATGATCATGAGGCTGTTGGAACCCAGTGCAGGCACCGTGAAGATCCACGGGCAGGACGTCACCCACGTGCGCGGGGCCGCCAAGCGCGAACTCTGGCGCAGCCTGCAGCTGGTGTACCAAAACCCGGATTCGGCCCTGGACCCGCGCTACTCGGTGTCCCGGATCATCAGCGAGCCGCTTGAGAACTACAAGGTCGGCAGCAAGGCCGAACGCAAGATCCGGGTGGCCGAGCTGCTGGACGCGGTCAACCTGCCCGGCCGCATGGCCGCATTGGGTGCCAAGGAGCTCTCCGGCGGGCAGCGCCAACGCGTGGCCATTGCCCGGGCGCTGGCCCTGGGGGCCAAGACGCTGGTGCTGGACGAGGCCCTTTCCGCGCTCGACGTCCTGACCCAGGCGCAGATCCTGGCGCTCCTGGAGGACCTCCAGGTCAACCAAGGCCTGTCCTACCTCTTTATTTCCCACGACCTGCACGTGGTCGAACGCATTTCCCACGATGTGGGAGTCATGCGCCAAGGCCGGCTGGTCGAGGTCGGGGCGGCAGCACAGGTCCTGAACAATCCCGCCAGTGAATACACCAGGCTCCTGCTTGATTCGAACCCCGGGGCGCTGCTGCGCGAGATGGCAACGAATTAGTCCTTGGACAACATTTTCTTGAAACTCATGGATGCAAAGGAAGACAAATGAGTGCAACGTACGTGAAGGAACGAACAGAAGAAGCCCGCTACGCGGAGCTGAGCGCGCGCTTTGCCCCGGTGTTTGAGCGCATCGCCGAAGGCGCCGTGGAGCGCGAAAACAACCACGTGTTGCCCTTTGAGCCCGTGAAATGGCTCAAGGAAGCGGGCTTCACCACGCTTCGGGTCCCGGCCGCGTACGGCGGGGAACCCGTCAGCCACGAGCACCTCTTCCGGCTGATCGTGGAACTTTCCGCGGCCGACTCCAACGTCGGGCATCTGTTGCGCTCGCACTTCTCCTTCGTTGAAACCATTGCCCTGCAGCCCGAGGAATTCCGGCTCCGTTGGTTCCCGCGGGTGCTTGCCGGCGAGATCTTCGGCAATGCGGCCACCGAAAAGGGCGGCAACGCCCTGGGTACGACCAACACCAAGCTCCGCGAGGAAAACGGCCAGTGGCTGCTCAACGGGGAAAAGTACTACACGACCGGGTCGATCTTCGCCGACTGGGTCGTGGTCATGGCCAGCACCGAAGGCGTCGAGGGCCGCCAATACGCCATCGTGCGCGCCGACGACGCCAAGGTCAGGATAATTGACGACTGGGATGGCTTCGGCCAGCCCCTGACGGGAACCGGCACCGCGATCTTTGACGACGTCGTGGTCGAATTCGACGACATCATCGCGCGCAAGGTTTCCTCCACGCTCGAGCCCGCGTTCTTCCAGCTCGCACTGCTCAGCGTGCTGGCAGGCATCGGCCGCGCCGCGCTCACCGACGCTGCCGACCTGGTGCGCAACCGCACCCGAACCTTCAACACCGGTTCCGGGGACCTGTTCCGCAACGACCCGCTGATCCAGGAAAAGGTCGGCCGCATCGCCGCGACCGTCTACGCGGCCGACGCGATCGTCTTCGCCGCGGCCCGCGACCTTGACGCCGCGGTCGACACCTCGCTGGGCCTGGACCCGACCGCAGCCTTCATCCGCGCGGAGCTCGCCGTGCAGCAGGCGCACGTGAGCGTCCCGAAACTGGTGCTGGATGCAACCAGCGAACTGTTCGACGTCACCGGTGCTTCCTCGGTGTCGCGCGGCAAGTCCCTGGACCGGCACTGGCGCAACGCCCGCACCGTCGCGACCCACAACCCGGTCGCCTTCAAGGCGCGCTCGGTGGGCGACTACTACATCAACGGCACCATTCCCACCGGGCTGCACTCCATCGGGGACGCCAAGGATTCGAAATCGGAGAACAAGTAAATGGGTACCTTTGACGCGCGTCCACGGCTGCTGCTGAGCGCCTTCCTGATGAACACCCCGAGCCACATCCTCGGGGGCCAATGGCGCCACCCGGCGGCCCAGCAGCACCGCTTCAACGAGCTGAAGCTGTGGGCCGACCTGGCCAAGCAGCTCGAGGACGCGAAGTTCGACAACATGTTCTTCGCCGACGTCGTGGGGCTGTACGGCAACCACGAGGGCGGGTGGGCCTCGATGGTCCGCAAGGGCATGCAGGTTCCCGCGCACGACCCGCTGGTGCTGCTCTCGGCGCTCGCCGCGACCACCAGCGAGATCGGCCTGGCGATGACCAGCTCGGTGGTGCAGGCCTCGCCGTTCCAGTTCGCACGCCAGCTCTCCACCCTCGACCACATCTCCAACGGACGCGTCGCGTGGAACATCGTGACCAGCGTGCTGGAGAACTCGCACCGCAACTTCGGCGCCGCGGGCCTGGCCGCCCACGACGACCGGTACGACTGGGCCGACGAATACGTCGAGGCCACCTACAAATTGTGGGAGGGCTCTTGGGAAGACGACGCGCTTCTTGCCGACAAGGAATCGGGACTCTTTGCCGACCCGGCCAAGGTCAACAAGATCCACCACCAGGGCAAGCGCTACTCCATCGAGGGCCCGCACACGGCCCTGCCAAGCCCGCAGCGCACCCCGTTCCTGTTCCAGGCGGGTTCCTCCGCGCGCGGCAAGCAGTTCGCCGCCCAGCACGCTGAAGCGACCTTCCTCTTTGCCCCGCACCCGGAGTACGTGGCCAAGCAGGTGGGCGAGATCCGCGAGCTCGAGGCCGCTGCCGGCCGAGCCAAGGGAGACGTGAAGGTCTTTGCGGGACTGTCCTTCGTGGTCGGCAGCACCGAGGAGGAAGCCAAGCGCAAGGAAGCCGAGTACGACGAGTACCTGGACCTCGATGCCATCGTTGCCCACATCGGCGGCGGCATCGGGATCGACCTGGGCGGCCTGGACCTGGACACCCCGTTGGGCGATGTCCAGACCGAGGGGGCCCGCGGCGTCCTGGAGGCGGCCATCGCCTCGGTGCCCGGAGGCAAGCCCACCATCGGCGACCTGGCGCGCTACCGTGCCAAGGCCCAGCAGATCTCCGGCACCCCGGAACAGATCGTGGACGAGATCGAACGCTGGCAAGACGCCGGCATGGACGGGCTCAACATCATGAACCAGATCCTGCCCGGCTCCTACACCGACTTCATCGACGGCATCCTGCCCGAGCTGCACAAGCGTGGCCTGGCCCAGACCGAGTACGCCCCGGGAACCCTGCGCGAGAAGGTCTTCGGGCGCGGTGCCCGCCTCGAGGATTCCCACCCGGCGGCGAAATTCCGCGGCGCCTTCACGGAGCACTCGGCAGCGAACACCGAGCAGGCACTGGAGCGCTCGCTCTAGACCGCATCGGGCGGTCCCAGGGATGCGGGGAGCCGGAAGGGCACTTGCCCTTTTGGTTCCCCTGTGGCGCCTTGGCGACGCATCGGCTTTGGGCCAAGACCCAGAATGTGGCGGTAACGTTGGGGCTATGAGCAACGAAGTTGGCCAACGCCATGTCAACGACCCGGCCGTGGTTCGACGGCTCCTTCAAACCCCCGCGCGCTGGGCGGTGGTCGGATTGACCAACAACCCGCGCCGCGTCGCACCAGGGGTCTCGTATTTTCTGCAGGAGCAATTGGGCATGGAAATCATCCCGGTTTCCCTGAGCGGCGAGGAAGTCCTGGGCAACACCGGATACAAGCGGTTGGCGGACATTCCCGGGCACATCGATGTCGTTGACTGCTTCGTGAATTCGCAAAAAGTCGGCGACATCGTTGACCAGGCGATCGCCGTCGGAGCGGATGCGCTTTGGCTGCAACTCGGTGTCGTCGATGAAGCGGCAGCCGCACGTGCCAAGGCAGCCGGGCTCGACGTCGTGATGAATACCTGCCCCAAGATCGAGTATTCATACCCCTGAATTCGACCGGAAATAGATATTCCATTGATTGTAGTAGACGTGGATCACATTGTGTGATTAGAATGTCGGCAGCACAAGCAACACAAAATTGGGTGCTGGGGACCCAATAAATACTGGGGGAAGTTCGAACTTGGGGTTTGAACTTATCTAACGGATCGGCTGGGGCCGTTCCGTAAACGGTGCTTATTGCCTGGTTGTCGCGCCCCTTGGGGTAATTGGGGTAACTAAAGTGCTCGGCAAAATTGGGGACAATGCTGCACGGATTCCAAAGGGTCATCGCGCGATGCGCAGGGGCTCTTTTTTGGCTGCGATTTGGAGGAACGGCGTCGTCCGTTCAACCGTTGGCGCCAGTGCGACGACGGCGCTCGTTGCGACGATGATGTTTGGCGGCGGTGGATTTAATCCCGCCGTGGCCGCGCCAGCCGACAAACCGGACACCGCCGTGGAGCAGCAACTGCTCGACGCGGCGAAGGACGGCGAAACGACGCTCGAATCGGACGCGTCGAAGAAAGAATCCCTGGCCGCTGCCACGGACGAGAAAACCGCTGAAGCACCTTCTGAGGGCACCGAACCGCCCGCGGCCGCGAAAGTTGCCGAACCGCAGGAGTCGGCGGCCCCCAAGTCCGAAGCTCCCGTGACAAAGAACCCCGTCGAGACGAAGAAGTCGGCGGCCCCTGCCACCGAAGCTCCCAATAAGACAGAAACGAAGACCAGCGACCCCTTGGCGAAAACCGCTGACCCCAAGGCCGCACCCCTTGCGGAAGAACCGGTCACTCCGTCGGCTCTTGGTACCTGTGGTCCCAATGCGGGCACGGGAAGTCTTGGCAAGATGGAGCAAAGGTCGGAAGTGACCGATTGGATGACTGGCAACCTTGCCGAAGGGCTTTTTGAAGGTGGATTCGTCCAGTACAGAGTCATGATGAGTGACTTGAGCCTTGGAGAGAACGAATTTGTCTTTAGGTACCAAGTCAGGGATGGCGAAAGATGGGGGTTTGACTACGCAAGTCGCTTCTCCATGGATGGCGGAAACAACATCAGGACCAGGGTTGTGGAAGGTTCCGGCTCTGCCCGCGAAGATACCGTGTATGTGACATTCGATGCCACTGCGACCAGCGGGATCCTTTACTTCAGTGCTCATATCGCTTCCGAGCTTGACCGTGGGCCGGCCACCGGAGCCTCGTCGATTTCAGGTTCGTCCTACCACGTATCCAAGGTCTCACTGAACTGCGTCGTTAAGGGCGCCTCAGACCTGTCAATAAAAACGGCGGGCATGCAGGTCGGTTTTGTGACCGTTGTCAAGAAGGCCACCCCCGCCGATGGGACGGATTTCAATTTCAACTTGTCCTCGGAGGAAGCAGAATCTTCAGCCAACTTCGAACTGGATGACAGTTCAGATTCCGACACCGGTGAGAATCTTCCGAACCAGATAAAGTACAACGTCGCACCGGGCGAGGTCACGATTTCGGAAGGTGTCCTTCCTGCCGGCTGGAACCTCGCAGACCTGACCTGTTCGGGCGTCGCCCCAACGGTCGACAAAACGAAGCGTCTTGTGTCCTTTACCTTGCTGAACCGTGTGGAAGTCGTTTGTACGTTCACCAACACCAAGACAACCTACAAGGATCTTGCGGTCTCCAAGACTGCCAAGCCAAGGTTCGACCGCGACTACGACTGGACCATCGACAAGAACCTTGCCGCCGGCCAGGACGCCAGCGTCAAGTCGCCGACGACAAACGTCAACGTCAACTACAGCGTGTTGGTCAAGGCCAGCGCCGCGAAGGACAGCAACTTTGTCGTTGACGGTGTCATCACCGTCGAGAACAGCAACTCCGCCGCCATCAACGGCGTGACGCTGAGCGACAGCCTCCCCGGCGCGGAATGTGCCATCGAAACAGCCGGCGGCACAGCCGTTACCGGCCCGATCTCGATTCCGAACGGCACGACGAACTTCAACTACACCTGTGAGATGCCGACCGGAACCACGGCTGCAACCTCAGGAACCAACACCGTCAAGGCCAACTGGGACGCAGCATCCTACTTCGGGACGGATGGCGAAGCCAGCGCCACCAAGGACTTCACCTTCGCAGGTGTCGAACCCACCGTCAGCGATGACAAGGTCACCGTCACGGACAACAACTTTGACCTGAGTACCCTTCCGGATGGCAACCAAGTCACCGCGGCGCAATCATCGAAGACGTTCAACTACTCCATCAAGTGGCCAGGGGTCTCCGGCGAATGCACTACCTACGACAACACCTCAACCTACAAGGAATCTGACGGCGGCACCGGGAGCGATTCGGCTTCGGTCAAGGTGTGCATCGGTGCCAACCTGGAAGTCACCAAGAACGTCCAAGGAAGCTTCAACCGGGCCTACTCCTGGAAGATCGACAAGACCCCGCTGCTGAACGGCCAGCCGGTCGCGGACAACACGAAGTACACCACCAATGCGAACGGCGAGATCACCGTCGATTACCGGGTGACGGTGACGCCGCAGCCATACGTGGACAGCAACTGGGCCATGACCGGCACCATGACGGTGAAGAACCCGAACAAGTGGCAGGACGTCGCCGCTACCCTGACCGACTCGGTGGACGTGGGCGGCGACGCGGTATGTGCCGTGACCGGCCAGACCAGCCCGGGCACCGGGACCGACCTGGATCAGACCAAGCCCGGATTCCAGACGATCATCCCGAAGGACAGCTCCGTCGAGTTCGACTACGGCTGTGAATTCGGTTCGCAGCCCAGGTACACGGGCACCAACACCGCCAGGGTCGATTGGAGCAAGGCCGTGGCCTCAACCCCGGGCGAGTTCGACGAGGGCACTGCCGAAGTCACCGCTGGTTCGTGGACCCAGAGCCCATTGAACCAAAAGGTGACGGTGACCGATGACGAGTTCACCTTCAGCCCCGCATGGACCCTCGATGGGGCCGACGGCACGAAGCCACAGTCCAAGGACTACACGGTGACCTGGACGGTCCCGGCGGCAGACGCCGGCGAGTGCGTACCGTTCACGAACATCGCCAAGGTTTCCGCCACTGAGGTCCTCGCATCCGACGACGCGACCATCCAGGCCTGCCTCCCGGCCGGCTTGAGCGTGTCGAAGACCGTGGATGCAAGCTACGACCGCACCTACACGTGGGACATCGACAAGACGGCCATGACCGACGGCACCGTCAATGCGGGCCCCGAAGGAAAGGCGACGGTCGGCTACGGCATCACCGTCACCGGCGAGGGCTACACGGACACCAAGTCCATGGGCGGAACCATCACGGTGGCCAACGCGAACCAGTTCGGCGGAGACGTCGAGACCACGGTCTCGGACACCACGTCGCTGACAGGCCTGCTCTGCACCGTCGACGCCACCCACGATGTGAACCCAATCGCCACCGGCGTGCAGGTCAACGTACCGCAGGCCACCTTGGTCGACGGGAACTGGATTCCCGGAACCACGACCGTGAACTACACCTGTGATCCAAGCAATGTCGCCGAATCCGACTACACCGGCGGAACCAATACCGCAAAGATTGCCTGGGCCGGCGGCGAAGCCACCAGCCCGGCCAAGGCCATCGAATTCAAGCCGGGAACGATCACCGACGAGACCGTCAAGGTATTTGACGACCAGGCGGTCCCCGGTGCGAACGGCACCGAGGTCGGCACCGTCTCGTGGAGCGAGGTCAAGGACAAGACCCCGCGCACCAAGACGTTCGCGTACGAATTGGAGCATACGGTGGATTCCGGCACCTGCGGGACCTTCACCAACAAGGCATGGATCGAGCTTGAAGGCGACGACTCGGAGAACCCCTCCGACGAAGCCACCGCCACCGTGTGTGGCCAGGCAGGTCTGCAGGTCGCCAAGACCGCTGTCGGCTCCTTCGACCGCGTCTACCAGTGGAACGTGACCAAGGACGTCGACAAGACCGAAAAGACGATCGCCCCGGAAGGAAAGGCAACCTTCAACTACACCGTCAAGGCAGTCCCGAACGGCTTTGAGGACATCGAAGAGACCCTGAGCGGTACGATCACCCTGACCAACCCGAACCAGTTCGCCGACGGAGCCATCACCGCAACGGTGACCGACACCGTGGGCATCGAAGGCGTGACGTGCCTGATCAAGGGCACGGACGCCGACCTCAACGCACCCGGCTTCCAGACAGTGGTGCCAGCCGGCACCAACGGCACAGACGGCAGGCTGGTGCTGAGCTACGAGTGTGGCGGCAAGCCTGCCACGTACACGGGAACCAACACGGTCGACGTGTCTTGGAAGGATGCCACCGGCACCCCGCAATCGGCCCAGGCAACGGCCAAGGTCGAGTACCTCCTCGACACCGAGTACGACAAGACCGTCCTGGTCTTCGACGACAAGGTCCATGAGACCGACTACCCCGAGCTGCTGGGCGAGGCCACCTGGAACCAGGAGAAGACCGCCACGGCTTTCGCCTACGACCTGAAGTTCGAGGGAGCCCCGGGGACCTGCACCGGTTACACGAACACCGCGATCGTGACCGAGAAGGGCTGGAACCAGGCAACCCTGGACTCCGACAGCAAGACCGTCACAGTCTGTGTCGAACAGGACCTGGTTGTCACCAAGGACGCCATGGCCACCTACGACCGCGACTACGATTGGAAGGTCGAGAAGAAGGCCGACGAGACCTCCTTCAAGGTCGATGGGAGCGGCAAGGCCACCGCGGGTTACAAGGTGACCGCCACCCAGGACGGCTACACGGATTCGAAGTGGAAGCTCACGGGCACCATCACGGTGGACAACCCGAACGAGTTCGGTTCGATCACCGCCGATGTCACCGATGCCTTGAATGTTGAGGGCATCACCTGCTCCGTCGCTGAAGGCCAGGACGTGGTGGTCGCTGCCGGCAAGACGGCAACGCTCGACTACACCTGCGATGTCTCGGCCGGCGTGGCCGAAGCCGATTACACCGGCAAGATCACCAACACCGCGACGGCCACCTGGGGAGAGAACCGCAGCGCCTCCAGCGGCCCGGTCGACGCGAACTTCGCACTGGCTACGGAAACGGACACCGAGATCACGGTGACCGACGACCACTACGCCGAGAATGACGGCGTGCTGGGCACGGTGATCCGCGACCAGTCACCGAAGACCTTTGCATACGACGTTGATTGGCAGGGCGTTGCCGGCAGGTGCACCACCTTCACCAACACGGCCGTTCTCGAGGGCGACGACGACAACCCCGCAGGCAACGAATCATCCGCCGACATCGAGGTCTGCGTCGAGGACGGCCTGACCGTGGTCAAGAAAGTCGAGGCAGGCTTCACCCGCGACTACGACTGGAGCATCGACAAGCAGGTCGACCAGGGCAAGTTCACCGTTGACGGGAACGGCAAGGTCACCGCGAACTACACGGTCAAGGCGCTCCTGGACGGGCACAAGGACCAGGACTGGACGATGTCCGGTGCGATCACCGTGTTCAACCCGAACCAGCAGGAAGCCCTCACCGTTGTTGTCACCGACACCCCGGAGATCCCAGGCGCCGTGTGTGCGGTGGCCAACGGCATCGGCGTGAATGTTCCTGCCGCCACCGAGTCGGAGGGCGTGGTCGCCAACGGAAGCGCCACGGTGCAGTACAACTGCACCTTTGCCGACGAGGTCTTGGCAGGCGACTACACGGGCAAGAAGAACCACACCACCGTCACCTGGAAGGGTGTCGACGGGATGGACCGCACCGTGACCAACAGCGCGCCGATCGTCTTCACGCAGACCGGCAGCATCGACGATTCCGTCACCGTTGTCGATGACAAGACCGTTTCCGGGGCCGAGCATGAACTTGGCACCGCGAGCGTGTCCGACGCTCCGAAGACGTTCGCCCCGTACCCGGTTGAACTCCAAGGCACTGCCGGGCAGTGCACCACCTACACCAACACCGCGGTGCTGAACGAGGAAACCGCGACCGACGGCAAGGACGCAAACAACAAGGCCAGCCAGGACGTGGAAGTCTGTGCCAAGGCCGGACTGCAGGTGGCCAAGGACGCCACCGCATCCTTCAACCGCCTGTACACCTGGGACGTGGAGAAGTCCGCGAAGCCGTCGAAGCAGACTATCGCCCCGGACGGAATGGCCACGTTCGCCTACACGGTCACGGCCGAACCCAAGGAAAAGATCGACACAGGGTTCACGCTGGACGGCAAGATCACGCTAACCAACCCCAACCAGTTCGCTGACGGTGCGATCACCGCAACCGTCACGGACACCGTGGGCATCGCCGGATTGAGTTGCGACATCACCAACCCCACGGATCATGATCCGGACAAGGCCGGATTCCAGGTCCTGGTGCCCGCGGGCACCGACGGCACCACCGACGGCACCGTGGAGCTGACGTACCACTGCGCCGGCACACCCGCCAGCTACAACGGCACCAACACCGCGCTCGTGACATGGACCGACGCCGCCGGGGAACCCGCTTCGGCCAAGAACACAGTCAAGTTCGCCTACGAGGCCACCGTGACCAACGAAACCGTGCAGGTCTTTGACAACAAGGCCGGAACGGTTGAGGAACCGGTCCTGCTGGGCACCGCACACTGGAATGACGGACCCACGGCGTTTGACGCCTACGACCTGTCCTTCCCAGGCGTTGCGGGAACCTGCACCGACTACACCAACACCGCGACCTTGACCACCATGGCCGGGGAGCCGCGGGCGATGGTGGCAGCCGGGGAAACGAACCTCTTGGCAACCGACGAGCAGACCGTCACGGTCTGTGTCGAGCAGGACCTGGATGTCTCCAAGGACGCCACGGCCACCTACGACCGCGACTACGACTGGAAGATCGAGAAGCAGGTCGATGAGACCGACTTCAACGTCGACGGCGACGGCAAGGTCGCGGCCAACTACACCGTGACCGCAACGCAGGACGAACACACCGACTCGGGTTGGATACTCGGTGGAACCATCACCGTGCACAACCCGAACGACTTCGGCTCGATCACCGCCGACGTCACCGATGCCCTGAACATCGAGGGCATCACCTGCTCCGTCGCCGACGGTGCGGACGTGCAGATCGCTGCCGGTGAGACGGCAACGCTCAACTACACCTGTGACGTTGCCGCCGGCGTGGACGAAGCCAAGTACAGCGGCTTCATCAAGAACACGGCGACCGCCACCTGGGGCGATGGCCGCACCGCGTCCAGCAATCCGATTGACGTGGACTTCACGCTCGATCAGGCCACCGACGCCTCGGTCAACGTCTACGACGACTTGACCAACCCGGATGCGGAGCCCGTGAAACTGGGCACCGCGACCCTGGACGGCGAGAACGTCTTCGGCCCCTACCCCGTTGAGCTCCAAGGCACCGCGGGCAAGTGCACCACCTTCACCAACACCGCGGTGCTCAAGGAAAAGGCCGGCAGCGACGAGGACAACACCGATTCGGTGTCCGTCGAGGTCTGTGTCGAGAAGGGCCTGACGGTCGTCAAGACCGTCAAGGCCGGATTCACCCGCGACTACGACTGGAGCATCGACAAGCAGGTCGACCAGGGCAAGTTCACGGTCGACGGCAACGGCAAGGCGACCGCGAACTACACGGTCACCGCCACCAAGGACGGGCACAAGGACCAGGACTGGACGATGTCCGGCTCGATCGACGTGTTCAACCCGAACCAGCAGGAAGCACTGACCGCCGACATCAGCGACGTCACCTCCGTGCCGGGCGCAACCTGCACCATCGCCGGCGGCGGCACGGACGTCGTTGTCCCCGCGGCCACCGTCGTTGACAGCGAAGTTGTCAGCGGCAAGACCACCATCACCTACGATTGCGTGATCGATGCCGAGCTGGCCGACTCCGACTATGAGGGGCACACCAACACCGCCACCGTCACCTGGACCGGCACGGACGGCAAGGACCGCACCGCCGACTTCGCGGCGGAAGTCCTGTTCACCCAGGACCGGACCAAGGACATCGACGAGACGGTCGACGTTATCGACGACAAGACGGTACCCGGCGCCACACACGATCTGGGCAGCGCCAGCGTCTCCGAGTCGCCGGTCGAGTTCCAGTACTCGGTCGAACTGGCGGGCGTGGCCGGAGAATGCACCACCTACACCAACACCGCAGTCCTCCAGGAAACCACCGGAACCGACGAGGTCGACAACACGGCCACGGCGGACGTGGAAGTATGTGCCAAGGCGGGACTGGAAGTTTCCGACCCCGGCGAAGCCACCTTCGACCGCGAGTACCTGTGGAAGCTGGACAAGCAGGTGGACCGCACAGGGGCCGAAATCGGCCTGGACTCAACGGCGACGTTCAACTACACGGTCGCGGCGACACCCGACGGTTATGAGGATTCAAACCACCAGGTGGCGGGCACCATCACACTGGTCAACCCGAACCGGTTTGCCGGGGGAGAGATCACCGCCACGCTCACCGGAGGGGTCGATATTGCGGGAGTCACCTGCGACATCGATGCCACCGACGCCGACCCGGACACCGACGGATTCCAGGTCCTGGTGCCGGCCGGCGCCGACGGCACGGCCAACTCCGTGACCCTTCCCTACACCTGCACCGGGACCCCGGAAAACGGGGCCTACGCAGGCGAGCACACCGTCACCGCGACCTGGGCAACTGCCCAGGGCGGGGTCGCCACCGCCACGGCCTCGGTCGAGGTGCTCTACGAGCAGGTGGGTTCCACGAATGCCGGCCTTGAGGTCTTTGACGACAAGGCCGGAACCGTCGAAGCCCCGGTGTCCCTGGGCACCGCGGACTGGAACTCCGACGGTGTTCCCACGGAGTTCACCTACCAGGTGATCTTCACGAACCCGAACCCGGATGCCCTTCACGGCACCTGCACCACCCACACCAACACCGCCACCTCGGTGGCAACGGACGACGCCAGCACGTCGGTCGAGGTCTGCGTTGAGGTAGGGGCCCCGACGGTTGAAAAGACCGTCACCGGCACCCGGCAGAACGCCGATGGCAGCTGGAGCATCACCTACAAGCTGGAGGTCACCAACAACGACGACGTCCAGGGTCGCTACTCGCTGGATGACACCCTGTCCTTCGGCGGCGGCATCACCGTCACCGACGCCTCGTGGACCGGCCCGACGGGCGGCGACTCGGGCGCCTGGGACCTGGCGACCCCGGATTACACCGAGGTCATGGCCACCGACAGGCTGATCGACGCCGGCGCCACCGAGGCCTACCAGGTCACGGTCACCGCCAACGTCGCGGCCGGGGTCACGGGCACCGAGGCCGGCAACTGCGAACTGGTCGAGGGCGAGGACGGCACGGGGTTCCTGAACTCGGCCACCATCACCGCCAACGGGCAGAGCGCCGAGGTGACGGCCTGCGCGGAGCCGACCACACCGAAGATCGCCAAGACCGCCACCGGGGAACCGGTGCTGGATGAGGCAACCGGAACATGGAACGTTTCCTACAAGCTGGAAGTGGACAACACCACCGGACACGATTCCCACTACGATCTTCTCGATTCCCCGGCATTCGCCGCAGGAACGCAGATCGAGGGCTGGAACGTCGTCTCTCTTGGCGAGGACACCCCGGCCATGGACCTGAACGGCACCACCGTCCCGGTGGCCATCGCGGATGACGCACCGATCGCGGCGGGCACACGGCACGCCTACCTGGTGACCTTCACCGTGGACCTGGCCGGGCTGGGCCTGGAAACGAAGCGGGAATGCGGGGACGCCGGAAGCGGCTTCTTCAACACCGCAACGCTCACCAGCGGCAACCAGACCGGTGCGGACGAGGACTGCGTGAAGATCCCGGCCACCGGAAACCCGGACATCGCCAAGACCGTCACCTCCGCCATGCAGCAGCCCGACGGCAGCTGGGTTGTGGACTACACGGTCACGGTGACCGGGGACGCGGCATCGCCGAGCATCTACTCACTGGATGACACCCTGGCCTTCGGCGCAGGTGCCACCATCGATTCGGCCACCTGGAGCGGACCGGACGGCGCCGACGGCGCCTGGAGCGCACCCGACACCGATCCCGCCACCATGCTTGCCACCGACAAGTTCCTGGCCGCGGGCGACACCGACGAGTACGAGGTCAGCGTCACCGCCACTGTGGCCGCCGGAAGCACCGGCAGCACGGACGGGGATTGCAAGCTCACCGAGGGGGAGGACGGCACCGGGTTCCTGAACACGGCGAGAATCACCTCCAACGGCCAGGACCGCGAGGCCCAGGCCTGTGCCGCACCGGTTGCCCCGAGCCTCGACAAGCAGGCCCTTGGGCTGGTCCAGCATGAGGACGCCGACGGAAACTGGGACGGCACCTGGGACGCGAGCTACAAGCTCATCGTCACCAACCCGGCCACCGGCGGTGCGGGCGCGAACTACACGCTCGCCGACACCCCGGCCTTCGCCGAGGGCGTCACCGTCAACGACCGTTACGTCAGCTCCACCGATGTGGTTGTCAACGAGGGATGGCACGGCAGCAACTCCACCGACGACGTCGTGGTGGCGGACCAGGTCCTGGAATCGGGAGCCGTCCACACCTTCACGGTCATCGTCAACGTGTCCCTGACCTCCGCGATCAACGATGCGGATCGGGCATGCGGCGAGGGCGGCCACGGCCTGTTGAACACCGGTGTTCTCACCGCAGGAAACGAGTCCGATACGGACAGCGCCTGCCTGGAAATCCCGGAACCGGGCAGCAACGTCGTCAAGACGGCCGTCACGGCCGAGGAGAACGCGGATGGCAGCTGGGATGCGCACTACACGGTCGTGGTGAACAACACCTCGGACGTGGCAACCCGCTACAACCTCACCGACACGCTGCGCTTCGGCGCGGGGATCACCGCCACCGGCGCCACCTGGACCCTGGAAGGCACCGATACGGCCGGCAGCTGGGAGAACCCCGGCACCGACACCTCCACGGAACTGGCCACCGACCGCAACCTCGAGGCACGCGACTCCCACACCTACGTGGTGCACGTCGTCGCGGTCCTGGCGGACGGGGTCATCGGGTCCGAGGCCGGCACCTGCCGGCCCGAGGACACGAACACCGACGGCGGCTTCCTGAACGAGGCCACCCTGAGTGCCAACGGCAAAACCACCACGTCCCGCGCTTGCGAGACCCCGGTGAAGAACCCGCGCGGCTACTCGCTGGTGAAGACCTCGGATCCGGCCAGCGGCACCGTTGTCTGGCCAGGGGACACCGTCGGATACACCCTCACGGTGCGCAACACCGGGCAGTTCGTGTACGCCGGGGCGGTAATCACCGACGAGATGGCCGGCTGGCAGCACGCGGCCACCTTCAACGAAGGAAGCCTGTTGCTCTCGGGCGGCGAATCGGCCATCGAGGGCAGCAAGCTGACCTGGACCGTCGGGGACCTGGCGGTGGGCGAGGAGAAGACCCTGACCTACTCCGTCACGGTCGATGACGAGGCCTGGGATACGGTCCTGGTGAACGTGGCCACCGGCAGCGGGGATGTCCCGCCGTCGAAGACCGTGCACCCGACCCCGGAGGAGCAGCACCTGCTGCCGGCACCGCCGGTCGTCGTGGTCCCGCCAGTGAATCCGGCACCTGTGGTCGTGGTTCCGCCGCGCAAGCCGGCATCGGCGGTTGTGGTTCCGCTGCGCAAGCCGGCATCGGCGCTGGCGAAAACCGGCGCGGATGACTCCACGCTGTGGATCCTGGGCTCCGGCGCACTGATCCTGCTCCTCGGGGCAGCGTTCGTGGCAAGCACCCGCCGCCGCAAGGGCGAAGGGAACTAACCCACAGGATAAACCGAAGTTCGCGGTCGGCCCCTCCCCAGTCCGGGGGCGGGCCGACCGCGAACCCCTGTAGACCGGCCGGTCTTGCCGCAACCCCCAGGTGGCAGGGCCGGCCACTTCCATGCCCGGCGGGCTTATGATGGGCACCGTGGAATACGAATCCTGGCGTGCGATGTTGCTCTCCCTTCCCGGTGCCTTCGAGGACTTTCCCTTCGGCGAGGACGCGGCAGTCTTCAAGGTTAAAGGCAGGGCCGGGGCACGGGCCAAGATGTTCGGGCTGCTGATGCACCGCGGCGGAACAACGACCCTGAACCTGAAGTGCGACCCGGCCCTGGCCGAGCAGCTGCGAGCCGCAAACCCCCAGATCACCCCGGGATACCACATGAACAAGAAGCACTGGAACACCGTGGTGCCGGGCTTGGATTCGGAGACCATGCTGGCGATGGTCGAGGACTCCTACGACCTGGTGGTCGCCTCCCTGCCGGCCGCCGACCGCGCGGAGCTGGGCTGGAAGGGCCTGCTCGAGCGGGGCTGAGGCGGATTCTGTAGGCTGGGGGCATGTACTTCATCGTTGTAAAGTTCCAGACCAAGCCCGAATACACCGAGCAATTCATCGACCTGGTGACCCCGTTCACCGAAGCCACCCGCGCCGAACCCGGCAACCTCTGGTTCGATTGGTCCCGCAGCGTCGAGAACCCGGCCGAGTTCGTGCTCGTCGAGGCCTTCCTCGACGACGATGCCGCCGGCGCCCACGTGAACTCCGACCACTTCAAGGCCGGCCTGGAATCCATGCGCCCGGCCCTGGCCGCCACCCCGAAGATCGTCTCGCGCAAGGTCGAGGGCGACTCCTGGGGCGACATGGGCGAACTGCAGATCGGCTAGCCACCGGCCATGTTCGAGCCACTGCGGCACAAGCTGCAGCAGACGTTCTCCGCCCAGGAACACTACGACCCGGTCTGGGAACGCGAGCTGGACCGCGGGGACGATGCGGGATACTTCCCGCACGACTCCGCGGTCTGGGTGGTGCACGGGGGCATGAGCCCGATCGCCGCGGGCATCCGGGCACTGCTGACCCAGGCGCTGCATCCCGGCGCACTGGCCGGGGTCGCCGAGCATTCGGACTACCAGTCCGACCCGTTGGCCCGGCTGGCCGGGACCATCCGCTGGATCTTCACCCTGACCTACGGCGACACGGCGGCCGCGAACGCCGCCTGTGCGTGGGTGGCCCGCCGCCACGAGCCGGTCACCGGCAGGTACGTTTCCGGCACCGGGGCGGAACGCGACTACGCGGCCAACGACCCCGGGCTCGCCGAATGGGTGCACATCGCCTTCGCCGACGCGTTCTTGCGCAGCCACGAGATCTTCTCCGGCCCCGTCCCGCAGGGAGCCGACGCCTACGTGCGGGAATGGGCCAAGGCCGGCGAACTCATGGGCGTGGCCAACCCGCCGCGCAGCGATGCCGAGCTGAAGGCGGCCATCGCCGGCTACGAATCCCGCGGCGAACTGGCCGGAGGCCCCCGGGTCGAACAGGTCGTCTCCTTCCTGAAGAACCCGCCGCTGGATCCGGCGGTGCTGCCCGGCTACAAGCTGCTCTTTGCCGCCGTCGTGGACACGCTGCCGGAAAACCACCGCAAGCTCTTGGGCCTGCAGCGGCCCGCGCTGGGCCCGGTGCCGCTCCCGGCCCGCCTCGGCGGCAGGGCGGTGCTCGGGGTGGCCGGCCTGGCCCTGGCCAAGCGGGGACCTGCCGAGCTAGCCGCCCGGCGCAGGCTCTTCCGCCTCGGGCTGCTGTCCGACCTGAGCTACCCGGAGGCGGGGATGACCGGGCGTGACCCGATGCCCGAGGGCTACCGCCACCTGCGGCTGCGCGAACGGGTCGGCTCGGGCCAGGCGGCCTTCGACGCGCTGGCCGAAGGCATCCTCAACTGGTCCCTGCATGGGCGTTCGGGCCTGCGCACGCGGCCCGACACCCCGCGGGTGAAGCTCGGCAGCCGCGTCGAGCTGGGCTTCGGCGTCCGCCCGGCACGCATCAAGGCGCCCTGCCGCGTGGTGCGGCTGATCGACGAGCCCGGCCGGTCCGGCTTTGCCTACGGGACGCTGGCCGGGCACCCCGAAACGGGGGAGGAGTCCTTTTCCGCGGTGCTGGAGAAGGACGGATCGGTGTACCTGGAAATCAAGGCCGCCTCGAGGCACTCCAACCGGTTCTACACGATGGCCGCCCCGGTGGCGGAAGCCGCCCAGCGACTGGCCACCCGGCGGTATGTCGCCGCCGCCCGCGAGCTGGCCGGCGGCCACTGACGCCGCCGCCCTACCGGCAGGTGTTGGCCGGCTTCTTGCCGTCGAGCCTGTCGTTGGCCCACGCCACCAGGTCGCCGATCAGCGGCGAATCATCCTCGACCAGCGGCATGTGGTCCCGGCCGGCGTACTCGCGGTACTCCAGCTCCTGCCCCGCGGCGCAGCGCCCGGCAACCCAGGCGCGCTGCATCCCGGGCAGCACCAGCTGGTCATCGAGCCCCTGGGCCACGAAAAGCGGGTAGTCGATGGCCATGTCCACCGAGTTCTCCTCCAGCCTTGCCCCCAGCGGGCCCTTGAGCGCGGACTCGGGGATGACCGCGTCGAAGAGCTGGGTGCCGCCGACGACCGCCGAAAGCGCATCGCGCCCGTCGAAGCAGAGTTCCCCGATCCGCTGCACCGACCTCGCATACCCGGGGGTGACCAGTGAAGCCAGACCGAGCTCGGGGAAGAGATCGTTCCAGGACGCGGCAATGTAGGAGGAGACCACCTTGCCCGCGGCCCCGTCCTTGACCCCCAGCGCCAACGCCGCCAGGTTGCTGGCCGGGGCCAGCGCCGCGACCCCCAGGATCCCGATCTCCGGGGCATAGTCCCTGGCGATGGCCGCGCTGAACAGCGCGCCGTGCCCGCCCTGCGAATGCCCCCAGATGAGCGTGTCCCCGCGCAGCGTGAATTCCCGCAGCTGGCCGGCGGCCCGGTAGGCGTCGAGCACGTTGCGGCCCTCGGCCTGCCCCACCAGGTAGGGGTGCGGGCCCGCGGTGCCCAGGCCCACGTAGTCGCTCATGACCCCGGCCCAGCCCCGGGACACCAGCTCGCGCAGGGCCGCGGCCGGCCCGTCCGAATACGGCGACGCCGACAGCGAGGGGGCGCAGCGCGGGATGATGCCCTTGGTGCCGTGGGCCATGGAGATGACCGGCAGCGCCGTGGCCCCGCGGTCCTTCGGGACCACGACGGAACCCGAGGCCACGGCGGGGGACCCGTCCGGGTCGGTGGTCGTATACAGGATGCGCCAGGCGTCCGCGTCTTCCGGGATGCCCCGGAGCAGGGGCTCGGCGCGCAGCAGCTTGCCCGGTTCTGCGGGAACAAGAGTGGGCGGGGTGTAAAACGCATCCGGGACCAGCTTCGGATCCCCCGCATGGACAAAGGAGGTCACCAGCACCATGCCAACGGCCAGCAGCAATGCAAGCGCGGAGCCCGCGATCCGCCCGAAGCCGCGCAGCCGCCCTGGCTTCCCTGGCGCGGGGGAGCACCGGCCGCGGGCCAGGTACCCCAGGATGAGCCGCAGGCCGATGAAGACAAGCCAGCCGCCGAAGAACACGCCAAAGGCCCACACCGTGAGCCGTGGCCACAGCAGCACCAGCAGCCCGGCAAACACCGCGGCCAGCCCGCCCAGCAGCGCCGACGCGCGGTCCGGGGAGCCCCTGCGCAGGGCCGAGGCCAGGGACCCGGCCCCGGAAACCAGCAGGAGGATGGAGACGGACAGCGCGAGCATCGGCAGCGTGGCCCCGCGCCAAAGCAGCGCCGCGATCCCCGCGCCGGCCAGCAGGACGCCGCTGCCGCCGGTGATCCATGGGCAGGAGTTGGCCTGGTCCGCGTCGGTGTCGATGGCCTCGAGGATGCGCAGCACCGCGACGGCAACCAATCCCGCGGCCACCAGGACGACGAAGACCTTGATGGACGCGGAGGAATGCAGGGCCAGGACGGTCCCGAGCCCCAGCAGGGCCAAGCCCAGCAGCGGGCGCACCCAGCCACGGGTCCTGCGCAACAGTCCTGCCATCGGTGGTTCCCCCCTGAAAACGCCAGGCCAAGCGCCTGTCCATGCAAACATTCTGCCGTACGGCTTTACCGCACCGGGCATCCGGGGCCCGCGGCGCAAGCCCGTACCACCCGTGGCAGCCGGTCAGTAGACTGGGGCCGGGAACAAACACCGGGAGGTTCGGATGTCAGAAACGACTGTTGCAGGGGTCATGGCGGAGCTGGCAGGGCTCGAAAACCCGAAGGTGCGCGAGGCCAACGAGAGGCGCGGGGACGACCACGGGGTGAACCTGACCCAATTGCGGGCGGCGGCCAAGCGGCTGAAGACCCAGCAGGACCTGGCCCTCGAACTGTGGGCCACAAACGACACCGCAGCCCGGCTGCTGGCGCTGCTGGTCTGCAAACCCAGGGAATTCGGGTCCGGGCAGCTGGATGCGATGCTGCGCGAGGCCCGAGCCCCGAAGGTGCACGACTGGCTGGTGAACTACGTGGTGAAGAAATCCAGGCACGCCGAGGAACTGCGCGTGGCCTGGATGGCGGACGCGGATCCGGTGGTCGCCAGCGCCGGCTGGGCGCTGACCAGTGAACGGGTTGCCAAGAAGCCCGAGGGCCTGGATTTGCCCGGATTGCTGGATGTCATCGAGGCGCAGATGAAGGAGGCCCCCGCACGCCTGCAGTGGGCCATGAACCAGACGCTGGCCACGATCGGGATCGAGCATCCCGCGCTGCGCGCCAGGGCTCTGGGGATCGGGGAGCGCCTGGAGGTGCTCAAGGACTACCCGACGCCGCCGAATTGCACCTCGCCGTTCGCCCCGGACTGGATCAACGAGATGGTGCGCCGGAAGGAAGCCTGACGCGGGGCAACAGATGGGGCAGGCGCCCCATGCGCCGTTTGCAGGGGACTCCTAGGCTCGGGGTATCGAGCACAAGGAGTTCGCCATGAAAGCACCAACACCGCGCCAATGCGCCGATGAAGCGGAGGCCGGGCCGCGGCTGCCGCAGGGGAGCGCCGAACGCTTTTCCGGGTACGCGCTGATGGGCATGCCCTTCGGCGACGGCCGGTACCTGGCCTACCGGCGCTTCACCGCCAGTTCCATCGGTCCGGCCTACCATGCGGTGTGGCTGCGCCGGGGAGATGGACGCTGGAGCGTCTATGCCGACGCCCCGCCCGAACTCAGCTGCAACAGGTACTTCGGTGCCGCCTTCAGCCACGCGGTCCAGTGCCCCGTCAGCGGTCGCTTCACCGACCCGTTCACGCTCGAGGTTGCGGTGCCCGGCGTGCTGGAATGGCGGATCCGGCTGGAGCGCACCCGCGCCGCGGGCGCGCTGAGTGCGATGGCCGGGATGATGCCGGCCGCTGTGTGGCGCAACGACCGGCTGCTCGGCGCCATGGGCCGGGCGATGGGACCGGCGCTGCGTGCCGGACGGCTGGGCATGGCCGGACTGGTGCCCAACGGCCAGCGGTTCCGGGCCCGCCCGCTGCGGGTGTGGACGGCGGCCGCCGCCGAGGCGGTCATCGACGGCCAGGACGCCGGGGCGCCGCGGCCGTTGGCGGCGCAGGAACACCTGGCGGATTTCTGGCTGCCGCAGCGCGGGCTGTTCGTGGCCGACCTGGACCTCGAGTTCCCCTCCACGGCCCCCGCGGTTCCGGCCGCTGCCGTGGGCGGCGGCCGAATGCCCTGAACCGGGTGCAGGATGGGGCCTGCGACGTAAACTGGAGTCGTGGCCAGGCAGGGATCGGACGCGTTTTCAGGGCCCGCGGGGCCCGGGGCGGAATCCGTTGCGCAGTCGTCGGTTCCCGGACCCGCGCCGCGCCGCAGCGAACTGCTGGCCGCGCTCTCGCTGGCCATCGACCTGGGGCTCGGCCAGCCCATGGAACACATGATGCGCGCGACCCTGCTGGGGTTGCGCATCGCCGAGGCCCTGGACGTCGACCACCAGGTGCGCGAGCGGATCTACTACGCGAACCTCCTGGCCTGGATCGGATGCCATGCCGATTCCTACGAACTGGCCGCGCTCTTCGGTGACGACATCGGGTTCCGCTTCGACTACTACCTCATCGATGCCACCGGGCTGCCCATGCTCTCCATGATGGTGCGCCACACGGCCGCGGATCTGCCGGGCGGGCAACGGGCCCGGGCCCGGGCGCGTTTCATCGCCACCGCACGCTCGTCCGTGCGGGATTTGATTTCCTCGCACTGCACCTCGGCCGGTCGGCTGGCCGCACGCGTGGGCCTGGACGAGCAGCTTCCGGGCATCCTGGAGCACACCTTTGAGCGCTGGGACGGCAGGGGACTGCCGGCCGGGAAATCCGGGGTGCAGATTCCGCTGGAAATGCGGATCGCGCAGCTGGCCGACACCGTCGAGGTCCACCTGCGCACCGCGGGCCTGGACGGGGCCGTGGCCATGGCCGCGGCGCGCCGCGGCACCCAATTCGACCCGGCCCTCGCCGACCTGTTCTGCGCCCGGGCCCCGGAACTGGCCCACGGGCTGCTGGAGGAGGACCCCTGGCCCACCGTGCTGGAATCAGCGCCCCGCGACGCCGCGCTCACCGGGGCGGAGCTGGATGCGGTGCTGGAGGCCATGGGAGATTTTGCCGACCTGAAATCCCCGTGGACCATCGGGCACTCCCGGGCCGTGGCGGCCCTGGCCGCCGGCGCGGCGGCCAGCTACGGGCTGGGTGCCGCCGAAACCCGGGTGCTGCGCCAAGCCGGCTGGGTGCACGACCTGGGGCGGATGGGGGTGTCCAACGCCCTGTGGGATGCCCCGGGGGAGCTCTCGGGGATCCAGCGCGAGCACCTGGACATGTACCCGCTGCTCAGCGAGCGGATCCTCGCCCGGGTGCCGGGCATGCGGCGCGTGGGGCAGGTGGCGGGGGCTCACCGCGAGCGGCTGGACGGCTCGGGCTACCCGCTGGGGCGCACCGCCTCCGGGCTGGATCCGAGCCAACGCCTGATTGCGGCCGTCGATGCCTACCAAACGTATCTGGAGCCGCGCCCGCACCGGGCGGCGCTGGATGCCCGGGCGGCGGCCATGCGCCTGCGCGGCGAGGCCGACTCCGGCAGGCTTGAGGCCCGCTCGGTCGAGGCGGTGCTCGTAGCGGCCGCGGGCGCCGGGGGACGGTTGCCCGGGGCAGGACCCGGCGGCCTGACGGCCCGCGAGATCGAGGTGCTGCGGCTGCTGTGCCGGGGGATGGACCACCAGAAGATTGCCGCGGCCCTGGTCATCTCCCCGAAAACCGTCCGGAACCACATCGAGCACATCTACCTCAAGACCGGTGCGGCCAACCGCGTCTCCGCCACGCTCTTCGCCCTGGAGAACGGGTTGTGGGACCGCGAGGCCAGGTGACCGGGACGCCGGGCGCTACCTGGCCCGGCCGGACGCGGCGGCGGCGTGCGGTAGCTTGGAAGGACAAGCGGCCCGGCGCGGATGCCGGGCCCGGAAGGAGCAAAAATGTCCATCGTTGTCATCAACGCCCTGAAGGTTCCCGGCGAGGCCGGGCCCGAGCTCGAGGCGCGCTTCGCGGCCCGCAAGCACGCAGTGGACGGCTCCCCGGGATTCGAGGGATTCAAGCTGCTGCGCCCGGTCGCCGGGGAGGACCGCTACTTCGTTTACACGCAGTGGGCCACTCGCGGGGACTTCGAGAACTGGCGCGACAACCGTGCCGGCCACGACCACTCCGCCCAGGCGCCGGTGTCCAGCGGTGCGGAGCTGCTCGAGTTCGAGGTCGTCGACCTCGGCTAGCGCCGCCGTCGAACCCGGACGCCAGCCGGCCCCCGCAGCGGTTTCGCTGCGGGGGCCGAATCATGCCGGCGCCCGTCCGGGCTCTCGGTGACTCAGTACTTGTAGGACTGGCCGCCGTCGATCGGGATGACCGCGGCGTTGATGAAGCCGGCATCGCCGGAAAGCAGGAAGGCGACCAGCTGGCCGACCTCCTCGGGCTTGCCGAAGCGCTTCATCGGGTTGGGCTCGACGAACGCCTTGCCGACCTGCTCCCAGTTTTCGGGGTCGATCTGCTTGAGCGACCCCTCGACCATGGGGGTCATGATGGCCCCCGGGGCGATGGCGTTGATCTGGATGCCGTACTGGCCGTATTCGATGGCGGAGTTGCGGGTCAGGCCCACCACGCCATGCTTCGCCGCGGCATAGCCGGACTGGTTGCCCACGCCACGGATGCCGCCCACCGATGCGGTGTTCACCACTGCACCGGAGCCCTGCTCGCGCATGGCCTTCAGGACGTGCTTGAGCCCGTAGAAGACGCCGGTGAGGTTGATGCCGACGACCTTGCCGAACTCCTCCGAGCCGAAGTCCTCGGTGGGATTCTGCTTGCCTTCGATGCCGGCATTGTTGAAGAAACCGTCGATCGAGCCGAAACGCTTGAGCGTTTCGGAGACATAGTTCTGGACCTCGGACTCGTTGGCGACGTTTGCCGTCAGGGAGAGGATCTCCGTGTCCGGGGCAACGGCGCGGATCTCTTTTTCGGTTTCCTGCAGCCCTGCGGCGTTCAGGTCGACCAGGGCCAACTTGCCCTTTTCCTTGGCGACCTGGATGGCGGCCGCCCGGCCCAGGCCGGAACCGGCGCCGGTGATGATGACTGACTTTCCTTCGAACCTCTGCACTGTGGAATTCCTTTCCCTGGATGAAGCGGGGATAACCGCCTGCATACATGCAAACACATGCATTTGGGGGATTATTCCCTTGCGGCCTGCTGCAATGAGTGATTCGGGAATTCAAGGTGCGAGGCAGCCGGGTGCCGGGTGCAGTTCCCGCGTGTTCGCCACGGGAGCTGCACCCGGCCATCGGCCCGGTCGGATCGGAGGTTCCGGGGCGGGTCAGGCCTTCGCGACCTTGGACGCCCCGGCGTGGATCTGCGAGAAGAATGCGGCAAGCTCGTCGGTGGCATCCAGCGGGAGCACGTTGGCCACGTACTGGTCCGGGCGGACCACCACCATGACGCCGTCGCGCGAGAGCCCGCGCTCATCGAAGATGTCCGCGCCGGGGACCGTGCCGTAGACCTTCTCGTAGTCGGTGAGCTTGAAAGGGCCAACCTCGGGCTTGAAGACCGCGGGGACTGCGTTGATGTCGATGTCCTCGTGCTTCTGCTGGTAGATGACCTTCACATCGAACCAGGCGTCTTCGTCGAGTCCGGCGGGCGTTGCGGCCAGCGGCGAGTCCGGCGCGGTGGAGAGCCACTGGGCCAGCGATGCCACCGGGGAATCGGCCCCGGGGGCGGCGGGATCGGCGAAGACGTAGATGCGCCAGCGTCCGTCGGCCGTGGCGTGGTGGCCCAGCTGCATCGGGTTGGTGTCGCAGACGCGCGAGGCCATGGCCGACTTGAAGCGCTTGCCCAGCGGGAACCCGGCCGCCAGCTCCTGGTGCGTCGGTGCACCGGTGAGCATGGAGGGGGCGTATTCGGTCATGAACCCGGCCGGGAACTCGGCGGTGCGCACGTAGAAGTCCTCGAGGTCCGAGGGGTTCTCGAAGTCCTCGGGCTTCTTCGCCATCATCGTCGACCATTCCTTGTCGAAGTCGATGAGGTTCTTCGCGACGACCTGGCGTTCGGCCGAATACGTGGACAGCAGGGACTCGGGGCTGCGGCCCTCGAGCACGTGGGCGAGCTTCCAGCCGATGTTGAAGCCGTCCTGCATCGAGACGTTCATGCCCTGGCCGGCCTTGGCACTGTGCGTGTGGCAGGCGTCCCCGGTGATGAACACGCGCGGGTTGCGGGTGCCGAGCTGCTCGGGCAGCACGTCGTCGAAGCGGTCGGTGAGGCGGTGGCCGACCTCGTAGACGCTGCTCCAGGCGACGTTGCGCACGTCGACCGTGTAGGGGTGCAGGATCTGGTTGGCCTTGGCGATGATCTGCTCGATGGTGGTCTTGCGCACCGCGCCCTTGTCGTCCTCGGGCACGACGCCCAAATCGACGTACATGCGGAAGAGGTGCCCGCCCTCGCGCGGGATGTGCAGGATCGAGCCGCCGTCGTGGGACTGGATGGCGCACTTGAGGCGGATGTCGGGGAAGTCGGTGGATGCGACGACGTCCATGACTCCCCAGGCGTGGTTGGCCTGGTCGCCGGCCAGGGTGCAGCCGATCGAGGAGCGGACCTTGGAGCGGGCGCCATCGGCGCCGACGACGTACTTGGCGTGCACGATGCGCGTGGTGCCCTCATCCGGTGCGGCGCTGCGCACGAGCGTGACCTTGACCGGGTACTTGCCGGTCTCGGCGACCTCGAGCGTTTGGAAGTCCCAGCCGTAGTCGGGCACCAGGCGGGTGGGGGAGTTGTGGGCGACCTCGGCGAAGTAGTCGAGCACGCGGGCCTGGTTGACGATCAGGTGCGGGAACTCGCTGATGCCCACGGTGTCGTCCAGGGCGCGGCCGCCGCGGACGATGTTCTTGGGGTTCTCGGTGTCCGGGCGCCAGAACGCCATCTCGGTGATCCGGTAGGCCTCGGCGGTGATGGCCTCTGCGAAGCCGAAGGCCTGGAAGGTCTCGACGCTGCGGGCCTGGATGCCGTCGGCCTGGCCGATCTCCAGGCGTCCGCCGCGGCGTTCGACCAAGCGGGTGGTGATGTCCGGGAACTGGGCGAGCTGGGCGGCGGTGAGCATGCCCGCGGGTCCGGATCCGACGATGAGCACGTCGACTTCTTCGGGGAGTTCCTCCGGGCGGTTGATGCCGACTCCGGCTGCGGGCCTGATACGCGGGTCACCGGATACGTAACCGTGGTGGTGGAACTGCACGGGCTTTCCTCACTTTGCAGGTCTATGTCTGTTGGTCCTGGCATGTGTTCTATATTAGAACGATAGGTTCTATAGTCGAACACATGCTCGTGATGTAGAACTCTACGGCAAGGCGACGTGGCTCACAAGTGCGGGTGTCGGGCAACGCAAAAAACCCGCTCACCGTTAGGTGGGCGGGTCTCGCGGAACTCCAAATTTACTCCAAATCAAAATTTGGATTTGGAGTAAATTTGGAGTTCTTAGGAATTGGGGGCGAGCTTGGCTGCCAAGGATTCGGTAGCCCTCCAAATGAAGGCTCGCCCCTTGCGGTGCTTCACTAGGTAGCCACGTTTCGTCAGGGCATCAAGATCTGCTCTGGCAGTTTGGTCGGTGACCCGATATCTGTGGGCAAACGACAACGCTGAGATGGACTCTTCCTCTTGGCGCGCCAGCTTCTCCAATAGATCAGCCTGCCTGAAGTTCAGCTCGTCTCCTGCATCGGCAAGCGCGGCTCGCACGGCCGCTGATTCTTTGCCCTTAGCGTTCAGGTAGGAATCCAGGTCGTTGAGAGCGCGGACAAAAACATCGAGCTGATAGTGAATGAAGTAGGTGAGATCTCCCTCGTCATCTTCTGTGAGCAGGTAAGCGGCACCATATTTAGCGGGGGCTTTCTTGAGAATCCTCGAGATCGTCACATACTCGCTTAACCAATACCCTTCCCGGAGCATAGACCAGTAGAACAAGGTCCTGGCGCTGCGGCCGTTGCCGTCAGCAAAGTAGTGGTCAAAGCCCATCATGAAGTGAACGATGATTGCGCGTACCACGGGGGGGATGTAGGACGCTTCGCCGTCGCTGGCGTTCGCAAAATCGCACAATTGTGCAAGCCGTCGAGGTAGTTCTTCCGCGGGCGGCGGGGCATGAACCTCGGTTTCGTTGGCCCAAACGGAGACTCGTTGGTGATCCGGTGTTTCAAGCCTGCCGGCATCATTTGGATCGTCGAGGGTCCCCTCGGTCAGGATTCTATGGAGTTCCAACACGAAGTCCGGTGACAAGGGTGACTCCGAGGAATCCTTGACGTGCTGCATTGCGACATAGTTGTTGACGATCATCATCTCGGACTTGTCTTGGGGGTCGCGCCCGGAATCCAGGAGGTCCATAGCGACTTTTCGCGAGGTAGAGGCTCCTTCCAGTTGGCTTGAAGTCACGGCTTCTTCCACGAGTGACCGGACTATGTAGCTCTCACGGTTCTTGGCTCCAAGGATTTGGTCGCGGCTGGCAATGCTGGCGCCTGCGCGTCGGGCGATCTCTTCGCTGAGTCGAAGCAGTCGATCGGTCATCGAAAACCAAAAGCGTGTGCCGTCCTTGTTGAAAAGTTCAACTTGGCGACGTTGTTGATTCCGGCGCAATTTAAGGGAAAGCCACCATTCCTCATGGTTGAGTCTTGGGGGCGGCGTCTTGTAGCGCAGCTGGTCCCAGTGGAGGTAAGCGCTGTCGTCCACCGGTGTGAGAAGTAATTCGTTGAGTTTCTTGGGGTTCTTCTTGAGCGTTTCGTTGAGTAGATGTGTGACGTCGGGCGCTGGCATGGGAAGCTTCACGAAGGACCTTCTAACTCAAAGTCAAAGTAGATATTTGGATTTGGAGTAATTCTAGCCTGAGGATATCGGACTTAGGTGCTCCAACTCCAAATTTACTCCAAATCAAAATTTGGAGTTGGAGTAAATTTGGAGTTGGGAACAAAGGTCCTCCCCGATCGTGATGTCTTCGAAAACGGGCGTGTTCCAGGTAGTGGAAGAACTGTCCCTGAGGGGCCGACCGTTTGTTGTCAGTGGAGCTGGTCCCTTGCGCATGGACGGGGTTAATATTGGTCACCCCGAAGCCAAGCCAAGGAGTGTCCCATGGGCAAGGTGGTCATGTACGGCTCGGTGTCGGTGGACGGCTTCGTCGCGGACGAGAGCGGCGAGGTGAAGGTGTCGCAGGTTTCCTGCGACTACACCCGGCCGTACCGGGACCAGATCGGGGCGACAATCGTCGGCCGCCACGTCTTCGACATGACGGACGGCTGGGACGGGAAGCCTCCGGGCGGGGTCGATAACGTGGTCGTCGTGACGCACCGGCCTAGACCTGAGGGCTGGGACCCCGAGGCGCCGTTTCACTTCGTCGACGGCGTCGAGGCAGCCGTGGCCAAGGCGCAGGAGCTCGCGGGGGAGCGCATCGTCGAGGTCGCCGCGGGGCAACGTGATCATGCCCGATGAGGACCTCAACTGATGGTGAAGTTCCTTTGCTCAATCCAACGGGAGGAATCCGATGAACCAGAACGAGGCAAGGCCGAGCAACAACATGACCGGAATGATGCACCCCATGAGGAGCTTGGACGGCGAATCCACCTGGAATGACTGGTGCGGATCCGCGGGGTTGTAGGCCACCTCCAGCGCCGAACCCGGAACGGGAGCATTGGCGTAGGAAACCTCTGATTCCCCGGTGTAGGAGGCGCCCTCGGGGCCCACAAATTCGTAGGTTGGCCAATGGCGAATGTTCCGGGTGGTATTTCCAACACCGCTGGTCCAACCCTGCCTGCTGCCGGTGACTCGGCCCTGGGTCTTGGGCCAGCTGGCGATCAGCCGCTCCTGGTTTCTGGTTTTCTTCACGGAGTGGATCGTGGCCCACATTGCAGCAACCATGAACAGCGCCCAGATGATGTATAGAACAAGCTTCATGGGGGTCTCCCGAGGGTGGTGCACGAAAATCTTCTGTCGGTCAACCACGGGGCGCTGGCCCGTGGCGCTTAAGCTACTGCGGGGCGCCGGGAAGAATCCCCGACGCCCCGCAGTGTTAGCCGTGCTTAGCCGAAGTATTTCGGCAGCGTGGCCTCGTGGGCCTCGCTCAGCTCGTTCAGGTCCAGGTCGAACTGGCCCTGGACCTCCAGCGAGGTGCTCGCGGCGTCAACCACGCCGAGGCGAACCACCGGGAACCGGCGTGCCGTGGCCATGTCGTTGAAGCGGACCTCTTCGGAACGCGGAACCGCGACGACGGCGCGGGCCTGCGACTCGGAGAACAGTGCGGTGAAGGCGTCCACGCCGTCACGCTCGCACAGGTCATCCAGCGCCACGCGGGCTCCGACGCCGTAGCGCAGGGCCATCTCGCCGAGTGCAGCACCGAGGCCGCCCTCGGAGAGGTCGTGCGCCGAGTCGATCATGCCATCGCGCGAGGCGTTGATCAGGATCGCACCCAGGGTCTTCTCCGCTGCCAGGTCGACCTTCGGCGGCAGGCCGCCGAGGTGCCCGCGGATGTTCGCGAATTCCGAGCCGTCCAGCTCGTCGAAGGTGGTGCCCAGCAGGTAGATGGCCTGTCCGTCGGCATCCGCGCGCCAGCCCGAAGGGGTGCGGCGTGCGACGTCGTCGAACTTGCCCAGCATCGCCACGACCGGGGTCGGGTGGATCGGGGTTGCGCCGGTCTGGTTGTACAGGGACACGTTGCCGCCGGTGACCGGGACGCCGAGCTCCATGCAGGCATCCGAGAGGCCGCGGATGGCCTCGGCCAGCTGCCACATGACATCCGGGTCTTCGGGGGAGCCGAAGTTCAGGCAGTCGGAGACCGCCAGCGGTACGGCGCCGGAGGTGGCGACGTTGCGGTAGGACTCGGCCAGGGCCAGCTGCGCGCCGTGGTACGGATCCAGGAAGGTGTAGCGGCCGTTGGCGTCGGTGGCCAGGGCCACGCCCATGCCGGTTTCCTCGTCAACGCGGATCACGCCGGCGTCGTCCGGGGAGGCCAGCGCGGTGTTGCCGCCAACATAGCGGTCGTACTGGTTGGTGACCCAGGACTTGGAGCACATGTTCGGGCTGGACATCAGCTCAACCAACGCGGCCTTGAGTTCCTCGCCGGTGGCCGGCAGGTTCTTCCCGGCCTCGGAGGCCTTGAAGGTGTCGGCCTGCAGCTTGTCCTGCCATTGGGGGCGGGCGTACGGGCGGTCGTAGAGCGGTCCGTCGTGCGCCACGGTGCGCGGGTCGACATCGACGATGACCTCGCCGTCCCACTTGATGACCAGGCGGTTGGTGTCGGTCACCTCGCCCAGCCAGGAGTATTCCACGGCCCACTTGTCCATGACTGCCTCGAAGGCTTCCACGTTCTCCGGGGAGACCACGGCCATCATGCGTTCCTGCGACTCGGACATCAGGATTTCTCCCGGGGTCAGCGAGGGATCGCGCAGCAGCACACTGGTCAGCTCGATGTCCATGCCGCCGTCGCCGTTGGAGGCCAGTTCCGAGGTGGCGCAGGAGATGCCCGCGGCGCCGAGGTCCTGGATGCCCTCCACGAGGGATCCCTTGAACAGCTCGAGGCAGCACTCGATGAGCACCTTCTCGGCGAACGGGTCGCCCACCTGGACGGCCGGGCGCTTGGACGGCTTGGTGTCGTCGAAGGACTCGGAGGAGAGGATCGAGGCGCCGCCGATGCCGTCGCCGCCGGTGCGTGCACCGAAGAGCACGACCTTGTTGCCCAGGCCCGAGGCGTTGGCCAGGCGGATGTCCTCGTGGCGCATGATGCCGACCGCGAGGGCGTTGACCAGTGGGTTGCCCTGGTAGACGGAGTCGAAGACGACCTCGCCGCCGATGTTCGGCAGGCCCAGCGAGTTGCCGTAGCCGCCGATGCCGGCGACGGCACCGTGGATCACGCGTGCGGTGTCCGGGTGGTCGATCGCGCCGAAGCGCAACGGGTCCATCACGGCGACCGGGCGGGCGCCCATGGAGATGATGTCGCGCACGATGCCGCCGATGCCGGTTGCGGCACCCTGGTACGGCTCGATCATCGTGGGGGAGTTGTGCGACTCGATCTTGAAGGTCACGGCCCAGCCGTCGCCCAGGTTGGTCACGCCGGCGTTTTCACCGATGCCAACGAGCATGTCCTTCTTCATTTCCTCGGTGACCTTGTCGCCGAACTGGCGCAGGTGGTTCTTGGAGGACTTGTAGGAGCAGTGCTCGGACCACATGACCGAGTACATGGCGAGCTCGGCGGCGGTCGGGCGGCGGCCCAGGACCTTGACGACCTCTTCGAATTCGTTCTGCTTCAGGCCAAGCTCGGCCCACGGAAGTTCGGTGTCAGGGGTGGCCGCGGCGTTGGCCACGGTGTCCATGTTGAACTTCTTAGCTTCTGCGGTCTGCTCTGCGGCGCTCACTTCTGGCCTCCAACAAGGTGGGTCAGGACGGAGGTGAAGAATCCAAGTCCGTCGGTTCCGGTGTGGTCGGGGCCGAATCCGGCCTCCACTGCGTGCTCCGGGTGCGGCATGAGGCCGACCACGTTGCCCGCGGCATTGGTGATTCCCGCGATGTTGCGGCGGGACCCGTTGGGGTTCCATCCGACATAGCTGAAGGCCACGCGGCCCTCGGCCTCGAGGGCGTCGAGGGTCTTCTCGTCGGCGACGTACTGGCCGTCCTGGTTCTTCAGCACGATGGTGATTTCCTCACCCAAGCCGTACTGGTTGGTCCAGGCGGTGGTGTTGTTTTCCACGCGCAGGACCTGGTCGCGGCAGAGGAACTTCAGGTGGTCGTTCTTCACCATGGAGCCCGGCAACAGGTGCGATTCGGTCAGGATCTGGAAGCCGTTGCAAATGCCCAGAACGGGCAGCTTGGCATCGGAGTTCGCGGCGTCGATGATGTTGCTCATCATCGGTGCGAAGCGGGCGATGGCACCGGCGCGCAGGTAGTCCCCGTAGGAGAAGCCACCCGGGATGACGACGGCGTCGACATTCTGCAGGTCGTGGTCGGCGTGCCACAGGGACACGGCCTCGGCCCCGGTCAACCGGATGGCACGAGCGGCGTCGCGGTCATCGAGGGTTCCGGGGAAGGTGATGACGCCGATGCGGGCGCC
Source organism: Arthrobacter sp. C2 (assembly GCA_024207135.1). Taxonomy (GTDB): domain Bacteria; phylum Actinomycetota; class Actinomycetes; order Actinomycetales; family Micrococcaceae; genus Paeniglutamicibacter. Next base: position 3,396,421 of record CP042428.1, read on the forward strand.
GTTCAGCTCGGGGACGGGCGTCGAGTAGTCGCCGATCAAGGGAAGTTCGGTTGCGCTCATTAGTCTGCGACAACCTCGACGTTGACAACGTCTTCGATGACCGGGTTCGAGAGCAGGGTCTCGGCCGCGGTGCGGGCCTGGGCCAGGATTTCCTCGGTGACCTCGCCCTCAACGGTCAGTTCAAAGCGCTTGCCCTGGCGGACCTGGCTGAAAGCGGTGAAGCCGAGGCGGGGAAGTGCGCCAACGATGGCCTTGCCCTGCGGGTCAAGGATTTCGGGCTTGGGCATAACATCAACAACGATCCGGGGCATCCGGGTTCTCCTGTGCGCGAGGGGTGGTTAATCGCCCGCGGACGTGCCGTCTCACGCCAAGGGTGGGGGCGCTCCGCGAGCTTGCCTGCTAAGTCTACCGGCACGGGGTAGCTTGACGGATTTCGTGTCTGCCTTTCGACGTTTTGTTGGCGGGGCGATAAGGCGGTATTTCGAGCTTCCTGCTGCCCTTAAGCTGGTTCAATGGAAAAAGACTCGCGATGCCCCTGCAATTCCGGGGAATCCTACGAATCCTGCTGTGGCCGATATCACCAGGGATTCAACGATCCCGACACCCCTGCCTGGCCCGGAACCGCTGTCGCGTTGATGCGCTCGCGCTTCAGCGCCTTCGCACTGGGCCTGCCGGAATTCCTGTTGGCCACCTGGCACCCCGACACCCGCCCAGCCGAGCTGGAACTCGATGAAGCCATTGTCTGGCAGGACCTCGACATCATCCGCACCGAGGCCGGCGGCCCCTTCGACAGCAACGGAATCGTCGAGTTCGAAGCCCACTACCGCCTGCTCAACCAGTCCAATTCCCAGCACGAGGTCAGCGACTTTGTGCGCGAGGGCGGCCGCTGGTACTACCTCGACGGCGAGGACTAGGGCGAGCGAGGGGCCCGGATACATCACCCACGAGAACCGCTACTCGCACCATCTACTCCAACCATGGCGCGAGTAGTGACAGTTGTTGAAGTTGAAGCCGGTGGTGTTCGTCAGGCCCCGGCCATCACGGTTTCGATTGACACGTGCTCCCGGCCCAGGGCCTCGGCCACCGGCCCAAAGACCACCGATCCGGCGTGCGCCATCAGGCCGTTGGCCAGGCCGGCATCCTCGGCCATGGCCTGCTTCCAGCCCTTGTTCGCGATGCGCAGGGCGTAGGGCAGGGTGGCGTTGGTCAGCGCGGCGGTAGAAGTTTGCGGGACGGCGCCGGGCATGTTGGTCACGCAGTAGTAGAGGGCGTCGTGCACCTTGTAGGTCGGGGCCGCGTGGGTCGTGGGGTGCGAGCCCTCGAAGCAGCCGCCCTGGTCGATGGCGATGTCCACCAGCACCGAGCCCGGACGCATCTTCTCGACCATCTCCAGGGTGACAAGCTTCGGGGCCGCGGCGCCCGGGATCAGCACCGAGCCGATGACCAGGTCCGCCGCGGCGACCTCACGGGCGATCGCAAGCTTCGAGGACGCCAGCGTCTTGATCCGGCCGCGGTAATCGGTGTCGATCTCCTTCAGGCGCGTCAGGTTCACGTCGACGATCGTGACATCCGCGCCGAGCCCCGCGGAGGCAGCCGCCGCGTTTTCGCCGGCGACGCCGCCGCCGATCACCACGACCTTGGCCGGCCGGGTCCCGGGGACGCCTCCCATCAGGATCCCGGATCCGCCCGAGGGCTCCTGCAGGGTAAAGGCGCCGATTTGTGCGGCCAGGCGTCCGGCGACCTCGCTCATCGGGGCCAGCAGCGGCAGGGCGGCGCCGCGGCGCACGGTCTCGTAGGCGATTGCGGTGGTGCCCGCCGTCAGGATTGCGTCGGTGCATTCCGGGGAGGCAGCCAGATGCAGGTAGGTGAACAGGACCTGGTCGGCACGCAGCAAGGAGTACTCGGGCTCCGTGGGTTCCTTGACCTTGAGCACCATGTCCCCTGCCGCCCACGTGGCCTCGGCATCGGCGGCGATCCGCGCCCCGGCCTCGAGGTAGTGGGCGTCCTCGATGCCCGAGCCGATCCCGGCACCGGCCTGGACAACGACCTGGTGACCGTGCGCCACGAACTCCGAAACTCCGGCCGGGGTGATGGCCACACGCAATTCGTTGTTCTTGGTTTCCTGGGGCACGGCAATGATCATGGGGAATTGCTCCTGAGGTCGGTGGCGGCCCCATCCGGGGCGATTGAATTGAGTCTAGGCGGCGGGTGGCGGAAAGGCCCGGAATCACTGGTATATGTCAGGGCGCTGGTGTTGCGGATCGGTCGATGATCCGTTGCAGTTCGGCTTCCCATGCCGATGCCGTTGCCCACATGCCGGGGAGCCACGAATAATTCCGGTCCGGCCGCGGTTGTCCATGGAGAGCAATACAGCCGAGAAGCGAAAGCAGGAGACGCAATGGGTGATCGCACGATGAAGGCCATGGCATATGCGAGCTACGGGGGCGTGGAGAAGCTGGAGCAGCTCGAGCTTCCGTTGCCGAAGGTGGGTCCCGGAACGGTGCGGATCAAGGTCAAGGCGGCCGGGGTGAACCCGGTGGACTGGAAGGTCATGGCCGGATACCTCGACCCCATCATGGAGGTGGATTTCCCGGCGGTTCCCGGCTGGGACGTGTCCGGGGTGGTGGACGCCGTCGGCTTCGACACCCCCGAGTTCACCATCGGCGACGAGGTCCACGCCTACGGGCGGCGCGACACCGTGGGCATCGGCTCCTTCGCCGAGTACATCACCCTGCCCGCCGGCGCCGTGGCGCACAAGCCGAAGCAGCTCTCCTTCGAGGAGGCGGCGGCGCTACCACTGACCGGCGGGACCGCGCTGCGCACCATCGACGCACTGGAGCTGGTCCCCGGGCAGACCCTGCTGATCCACAACGGCGCCGGGGGAGTGGGCCAGGCAGCCATCCAGATCGCCAAGGCGGCCGGCGCCCGCGTGCTGGCCACCGCCTCGGAGAAGAACCACGGACTGCTCGCCTCCCTGGGTGCCGAGCCGCTGACCTATGGTGCCCGGCTTGTCGAAGCGGTGCGCGCGCTGGCTCCCGAGGGTGTCGACGCCGTGGCGGACTTCCACGGCGACGCGCTCGAGGACACCCTGGCGGTGCTCAAGGACTCGGGGAAGCACGCCTCGATCGCCGACGGGACCGTGGGCGAACACGGAGGGCGCTATATCTGGGTGCGCCCCGACGGGCGCGAGCTAGCGCGGCTCGACTCGCTGGTCGAGGCAGGCAAGCTCTCCGTGCACGTGGTCGCCAGCTATCCGATGGAAGAAGCCGCGGCAGCCTTCACACAGAGCATGGGCGGGCATGCCGGAGGCAAGATCGTGCTGACCGGCTTCACCGACTGAATAGCTGGATCTGAAGGAAACCTTTTTGATCTTGGACCGGTGAAGACATGTGGGTTCGGACCAGCGCCCATAGCTGTCATTAATGCAATTGGGCAGCTGACACAGCGTCTTCGGCCGGCGGTTGCCCGATATCTGGCATCTGGTGGGTTCAGGTGTTCCTTGAGGACTAGGCCGTTTCCAGTCCAAATTCGGGATGCCACAGTCGGACAAAGCCGTTGCGAAGAGGTTCGTTCAAGTGAAAGTTGCTGTTCTGGAATTCGGCGTCGTTCAGCTCAAGGGATAGTTTCTCAAGCACCTTGTCTACGGTTGAACGGCGTCTTGTGATCATCCCGCTGAACTGTCGAATTGGCTGCCCATAGATTTGTTCGCCTGACTCTCTCATGAAGGAAATAGGTTCACCCAGGACCTTGGCCGGAGAACGGAAGGACTTGCCGTTGTGAAAAATAACGATGTCCCCGGTCTCATAGCCAGGGTCTAGTTCAGTTAGCTGCACCGTCGAATCGATGTAGAGCGTCTCCACTGCAACATAGGCATCGGTCGAGCCGAGAACGAATTCTTCTTCGTCTTTGGTGAGATCGCCGTCCCATTCAACTCGGCACAAATAGAACTTTTCGTTATTGTCACCAAACAACCCATTGCGTTCTGGCGGGCTTGTTACGCCTGTGATTTTGGGTCGGTCCGGGTTTGAATCGAAGATCCGCTTGAATTCGGGCAGTTCCTCGTGAAGAACTTGAGCAGAATGCTTTCCAAGAAGGGTGTCCACGAAGTCCCGCACTTGATGTCTCATCTTGACGGTCGAACTGACCATGAAGGCCTCTTGGCAACGAATTGACGAGTTCTCTGACGCGTTAGCTGATCCGACGATGGTGTGAGTGTCAGTGGTTATGACTTTTGCGTGAAGCGCATGGGCATTATGGACTTCCACCCCTGCGCCCATGAATTCTTCAAGGACGTAGGGGTTGGTCGCACCCGACCTGAGGCTCCGTTCTGATGCGTTCACAATCAGGACATCGCCTGTCTTCAGAGGCAGAAGCCTGGGTGCTTCTTTGCCCACGTATGCGATTGCCGCCTGTATCTGACCAGTCGAGCCAGCAACAAGTTCGGTGATTTCGCCCCAGACGGAGCCCCCATGAAATTCAAGTGTCATGGGTTCATAAGACCACAATTCGTCCACGCAGCATCTTGCAAAACACCACGCTTTTGACCAAGTTCCATTCCTTACGCGCCTAGTGGTCGAGCGTGACGGTGCGCAAATCCAGCCGGCGCAGCACCCGGTCCACGAGCTCCGGGTCGTTGCCCGGCTCGTTGCGGGCCTTGAGCATCTCCGAACGCGCCGCATCCAGGGCCTCGCGCTGCACGGTGTCCATGGCAGCCAGGATCTGCTTGATCCGCAGCATCTTCTCCGGATCTTCCTCCAGGTCCGCGGCCAGGATGGTGTGCAGCGAGGACATGCGCCGGGCCAGCGCCTCGCGGCGCTTCTGCGGCAGGGCGGCGGCACTGGGCGAACGCTTCATGGTCTCGAGCGCAACCTTCTCGGCCCGGCGGGCAAGCTTGCGCTCGGTCTTTTCCTCGGCCGCGTGGTCGTTGGGCAGCTTCAGCGCGCGCATCAGTGCCGGCAGCGTCAGCCCGGGAACCACCAGGGTGGTCACCAGCACCGCGGCGGCCGTGGCCACCACGAAGTTGCGTCCCTCCAACGGTTCCCCGTTGGCCAGCGTCGTGGGCAGCGCGAGCGCCAGCGCCAAGGTCGCCAGACCGCGCATCCCGCACCAGGACAGCACCAGGACCTCCTTGAGCGAGCCGGGGGTGCGGTTGCGCCGCTCGGTCCCGCCCAGCTTGAGCATCGCATACATCCACAGGAACCTGACGGCGACGACCGCGAAACAGATCGCCGCGATGCCGGGAATGAAGGTGAGCAGGTTCGCACCCTCGTGCTCGATGACGTAACGCATCTCCACGCCCACCAGGCCAAAGGCGACGCCGGTGGTCAACAGCTCCACCACGTCCCAGAACGCGTGGCGGGTCAGGCGCTCCTCCGAGTCCTGGGGGCGGGCCCTGCGGCCCAGCTCGAGCGCGGTGACCACCACCGCGACCACTCCGGAAAGGTGCAGTTCCTCGGCCAGCAGGTACACCGCGTACGGAGCCACCAGCGTCGAGGCCGAACGCGCCACCAGGTTGGGCACGAACCGGTTCAGCGCCCCGATGGCCCAGGCCATGGCCAGGCCCAACGCCACCGCGCCCGCCGCACCGACCAGGAAGCGCGGGACCACGTCCCAGCCCACGTCCCCGCCGCTCAGCGCCGCGGTGACCGCCGCCTGGAAGATCACGATGGCCATCGCGTCGTTGAACAGGCCCTCGGTCTGCAGCACCGTGAGCAGCTTGCGGCGCATCTTCACCTTGCCGGCGACGGACTCGACGGCCACCGGATCCGGCGGGGCGACGATGGCGCCCAGCGCGATCGCGACGGGCAGCGCCATCGAGGGGACCATGAGCCAGGCGACACCGGCCACGGCCGCGGTGGTCGCGATGACCAGCAGCACGGCCAGCAGCACCAGCGAGCGCCAGCGCAGCCGGAACGTCGACCAAGAGCTGCGCTGGGCCGCGGCGTAGAGCAGCGGCGGCAGGAAGAGTGGAAGAATCAGCTCGGGGTTGATGTGGATCTCGGGGATGAACGGCAGGAACGCCGCGGCCGCTGAAAAGACCAGCATCAGGATGGGGTAGGGCAGGCGGATGCGTTCGCCGACCCCGACCACCAGCACCGTCCCGAACAGCAGGCCTACGAGCAACAGCAGGAATTCCATGGGCGTGCTTCTTCCTTTTCGGGTTTCCCCAGCTTTTCACACCCGCATGTCGGGAATGTTAAGCGGCGCCCGTGTGCGGGCACGCAAAAGCGGGGGCCGATGCTTCGGCCCCCGCTTTTGCGTGCGTGTGGTGGTGCTGTGTTTCCTAGCCGATGCCGATGGCGCCGATGAGCACGCCCGTGGCGAGCATGACCAACGACACGACCAGTGCGCGCCAGAGGACCTTCTTGTGGTGGTCGCCTAGGTCCACGCGGGACATCGAGACCAACAGCAGGATCGCGGGTACCAGCGGGGACTGCATGTGCACCGGCTGGCCGGTGATCGAGGCGCGGGCCATGTCCACGGCGGGGATGCCGTAGTGGGCGCCGGCCTCGGTGAGCACCGGCAGGATGCCGAAGTAGAACGCGTCGTTGCTCATGAAGAACGTGGCGGGGATCGAGATGATGCCGGTGAGGATGGCCAGGTACGGGCCCATCGAGGTCGGGATGACGTCGACCAGCCAGGCGCTCATGGCATCGACCATGCCGGTGCCCGAGAGCACGCCGGTGAGCACCGCGGCGGCAAGCACCATGGAGACCACCGCGATGACCTCGGAGGAGTGCGAGGCGATCATCTTGGCCTGGTCGGAGATGCGCGGGAAGTTCACCAGCAGGGCCACGGCGGTGCCGATCATGAACAGGTAGGACAGCGGCAGCACGTCGGCGATCAGCAGCACGAAGATCGCCACGGTCATCGAGAGGTTGAAGATGAACAGTTTCGGGCGCAGGGTTTCGCGGGTCGGGTCCAGGACCGTGCCGTTCATGGTGGGTGCCTCCGTGCCATCACCACGTGCAGCAACCTTTTCCAGCAGGGCGATGCCGCGGCCGCCGGTAGGGGTCTTGGTGTTGCCGGTTCCGCCGGTTCCGCCGGTCATGACCGAACCCGGGCCCCAGCGCAGCGGGTCTTCGCGCCGCAGCCGGTTGCGCTCGGTGACGCCCATGGCCCAGGCGAAGGCGAAGACGACGACCAGGCCGACGGCCAGCGCCGGGATCATCGGGACGAACACCGCGGAGGCATCCACGTGCAGTGCGGCGGCGGCGCGGGCGGTCGGCCCGCCCCAGGGGACGATGTTCAGCGTGCCGTTGGTCAAACCGGCGACACAGGTCAGCACGACCGGGCTCATGCCCAGGCGCTGGTAGATCGGCAGCAGCGCCGCGGTGACCACGATGAAGGTGGTGGAGCCGTCGCCGTCCAGGGAAATCAGGCCGGTGAGCAGCGCGGTGCCCATGACGACCTTGGCCGGGTCGTTGCCGACCAGCTTCAGGATGCCGTCGACCAGCTTGTCGAAGAGCCCCACGTCAATCATGATGCCGAAGTACATGATGGCGAACATCAGCAGGGCGGCGGTTCCGGACATGGACTTCACGGCGTCCATGACCATGTCGCCGAGGCCCAGGCCGGCGCCGGCGAACAGGCCGAAGACGGTCGGGACGATGATCAGCGCCAGCAACGGGGTCATGCGCTTGGTCATGATGAGCGCCATGAACGTGGCGACCATCAGGAACCCGAGTGCTACCAGCATGGGGGTCTCCTTCGAGGGTGGTGCGTGTAAACGCAAATGATGGGAGTCGGCGTCGCGGAAGGGAATCTGGCACCGGTCCGTGCGCCGTGACACATAACGCTACGTGGTGCGCATCACGGCGGTGTGGTTGTGCCCACAAACCCCGCTTCTTCCCCTAAATCCTTTTTTGCTCATAAAGCCCACCCGAGGTCCTAGACTGGATTCCATGCCCCAAAAGCCAAAGCCCGGGCGCGGTTTCGCCGCCCGCATCATGACCCTGCAGTTCGTTGTGGTGGGGTTGATGATCCTTGCCGCCGCGGCCGGCGCCATGTGGGTGACCGTCGAACGCGTCAACGAGCAGGCACAGGAACGGGCGCTGGCCATTGCGCGCACGCTGGCAGCCGACCCGGAGATCCGGGCGCAGGTCAAGCGCTATGCCGAGGCCGGGTCGCTCGACGCCGCGGCGCTGCGCACCGGCTACGTGCAGGCATCGGCCGAGGCCGTGCGGACGCGCACCGGCGCGTTCTTCGTCGTGGTCACCGAAGACCGCGGGATCCGGCTGGCGCACCCGACCCCCTCGCTGCTGGGCCAGAAGGTCTCCACCGATCCCGCCGCGCTGTCCGGGCACGAGTCGGTCTCCCGCGAGCACGGGACCCTGGGCGAGTCGGTGCGCGCCAAGGTGCCGGTTTTCGCCCCGCAGGGCGACACCGTCGTCGGGGAGGTCAGTGTCGGGGTCGGGGTCCAGGAACTGGCCGCCCGGCTGCGCACCGCCGGCGCCTGGGTGCTCGGGCTGGGCTTGGGGGCCCTGGCGCTTTCCGCGGCCTCGACCCGCTGGCTGGTGCGCCGGCTCAAGGCCCAGACCCTCGGGCTGGAACCTGCCGAAATGGCGCAGCTGCTGCGGGACCGCGACGCGGTGCTCTACGGCGTGGCCGACGGGGTCATCGGCATCGGCCCCGACGGCCGGGTCTCGGTGCGCAACAAGGCCGCACGGATCATGCTGGGGCTGCCGCACCGCCACGAATCCGCCGACATCATCGGACTGCCCTACACCGACGCGCGGCTGCCCGCGCCGCTGGTTGCCGCCATCGCCTCCTGCGACGGGGCCACGCTGCGCCTGGAAACCGAGCACGCCGCACTGGTCGCCACCGTGCACCCGGTGACCCGCGACGGACAGGACCTGGGCCAGGTGGTGCTGCTGCGCGACGTGACCACCATCGAGACCCTGGGCTCGCGGCTGGACGCGGTGGAGACCATGGCCTCGGCCCTGCGCGCCCAGCGGCACGAATTCGCCAACCGGCTGCACACGATCTCCGGGCTGCTGCACCACGGGGACGTGGCCGAAGCCCGGGCGTATCTCGGCGAGGTCATCGAATCGGGGCCGGTGCGCGAGCCGGTGCAGAACCTCGCGGCCATCGAAGACACCTACCTGCGCGCCTTCCTCGGGGCCAAGGGCGTCCAGGCGTACGAACGCGGTGTGGTGCTGCGCGTGGGGGATGCCAGCGCGCTCTACGGCCGGCTGGGCGACGCGCAGGATGCCACCGCGGTGCTGGGGAACCTGATCGACAATGCACTGCGCGCCGCGGTCGAGGGCCCGGCGCCGCGCTGGGTCGAGGTCGACCTGCTTTCCGAGGGGACCACGCTGCACCTGGCCGTCGCCGACTCCGGGGACGGGGTCGAGCCAGGGCTCGATGTCTTCGCCGAGGGGGTCAGCACCGGCGCGCTGCCCGATGCCCCCGAGCACGGCCAGGGCGTCGGGCTGCCGCTGGTCCGCCGGCTGGCCCGCACCCGCGGCGGCGAGGTCTGGATCGCGGACCCCGGCGGGCCCGGAAACGCCGAGAATGCGCACTCCGGGGCCGTCTTTGCCGCACGCCTGCCCGGGGTGCTGTCCACCGAGAACGGAACAACCGAAGGGAAGAACGCCCGATGAGCGAGAACACCGACTACAAGGTCCTGGTCGTCGACGACGACTTCCGGGTCGCCGCCCTGCACGCCGGCTACGTTGACGAGGTCCCGGGCTTCCGCGCCCTGGCCCCGGTGCACGACGCCCGGATGGTGCCGCGCGCCGTGGCCGAGGGGCAGCCGGACCTGCTCTTGCTGGATGTGTACCTGCCGCAGGGTTCCGGGCTGGACCTGCTGGCGACCCTGGACGTGGACGCTTTCGTGCTCTCGGCGGCCACCGAGGTCGACGCGGTGCGCACCGCCATCAGGCGCGGAGCGCTGGGCTACCTGGTCAAGCCCTTCGATCCCAAGGTGTTCGCCTCCCGGCTGCGCGGCTACGCCCGCTACCGCAGGCTCTTGGATGGCGCCGCGGCGCTGGACCAGCAGGGCATCGACCGGGCGCAACGCGCGCTGCTTTCGGGCGAGGAGTCGGCCGGTGCCGCGGCCACCCCCACCGAGCAGGCGGTGCTGGCGGCCGTTGCCGCGGCGGGGGAGCCGGCCACCGTCATGCACGTGGTCACCGCCGTGGGGATTTCCCGGGCCACCGCGCAGCGCTACCTGGCCAACCTGGTGCAGGCCGGATCGCTGCGCCTGGAACTTGCCTACGGCAGCCGGGGCCGGCCCGAGCACCGCTACCTCGTGCAGGACTGAGCCCGCGAAGCCCTGTTCGGTGCCGGGGTCATTGCAGGGCGGGCTGGTCCACCAACAGCGGCTGGGCCGCGTGCCAGTCGGCGATCCCGCAGCCGTCGCGCAGGTCGAAGCGGCGGTTCACCGCGCGCCCGTCCATCGTCCCGTTCACCACGGCCACCGCCGGTCCGCCGTATTGCATGGTGCACGCAACGTTGGCGCCGCGACGGGGGCCGGTGAGCAGCTTCGGTTCCTTGGCCACCAGGGCGCAGGCCCGTGCCGCGTCCGGATGTTGGCTTTCAGGCAGCGGGCCGGACCCCCGGCACAGCAGGCGGTAGTGCGCGCTCTCCACGGAGCCGTCGGCCCGGATAGAGACCTGCAGGTCGGTGGTCGGAGGGCCCGTGCCGGGCGAAGCGGAAGATGCCGGCCCGGTGGCGGATTCGAACGGCATGGTCCCGCCGCCGGTGGATCCGGCACACCCGGAAAGCAGCAGCGCGGCGCCGGCGAACAGGGCCGCCGCCAAGAGGGAAGACCTGGACCGCATGGCCGAACCCTCCCGTCTGGTGCCGGAACCGGTGGCTCCCGGCCTATCTCAAGTCTGTGGCACCGGAAGCGATTGGGCAACGGCCAGCAGCCGCCCGCGCAGGACCTGGGCACGGTCGGCGAACTCCTTTTGCAGGCGCACGTACTCGGCCTTGCCCGCGGGCGTTTCGATGCGGATCGGCTCCTGCCCCCAGGCCGCCAGGTCGTACGGCGAGGCCTGCATGTCCATGGTGCGGATGTCCCAGGCGAGCTCGAAGCAGTCCATGACCAGGTCGGTGGGAACGGCCGGGGTGAGCTTGTAGGCCCACTTGTACAGGTCCATGTTGGCGTGCAGGCAGCCGGGCTGTTCCAGGTCCCGCTGGGTCTCGCGGGTCGGCTGCAACTCGTTGAGCGGCACGGCCTCGGGGGTGTAGAACCTGAAGGCATCGAAGTGTGTGCAGCGGATCTTGTGTTCCTCCACCACCGCGTCGGTCCCCGCGGAGCCCAGCCGCAGCGGCAGGTATTCGTGGCGGATGCCGTTGTCCGCCGACTTGTAGGCCATGGCCCATTCGTGCAGCCCGAAGCAGGCGAAGTTCCCCGGGCGCGATGCCGTGCCGGCCAGGATGATGGCGGCGAAGCGGATCGCCTCGGCGCGGGCGTCGGCGAATGCCGCCAGGTCCACCGTGTAGCCGCGCTCGCCGGATTCCGGGTGGATCGCCTCTTGGTAGAACTTCCAATCCGCTCGTTCTCGGGCTTTATCCCCGGCCAGGACCACACCGGGTCCCGGATGCCAGCGGTAGAGCTGCCCGGGCTTCTGCGTGTAGTAGGTGAAGAGGAAATCCTCGACCGGATGCTTCTGCCGCTTCATCCGGCGCTCGGTGAACGGCTCGCCAAAGCGTTTGGCGCGCGCCTGGTGGGCGGCGGCCGCGGGCAGCCACTGCTCTTGAGGCAGCCAGGTCGGGGTGGAGGGAAGCATTCAACCATTGTCTCGCGCCGGGGCCGGGAAGCAGCAATTTCTGCGGCTTGGATGCCCATTCCCGGTCCGATTGTCAAGCCCTCCGCGCGGTTCTGGGGATAACCAAAAACCGATGCTGACATGCACTCTTGTATCCGAACGGTCGCATTCCGGGTCTTCATTTTGCCGGTCTTGCGGCGTAGAATGGAGATATGTTCGATGAATACCACAAAGGGGATTCGGAAGACGAACCTCAAGGCGAAATCAGTGCGCCGGCGGGTCCAACGCCCCCGGCACCTTCCGCCCTGCCGGCACCGGGACGGAGCCACGAGGACGACATGGCGTTCCTGAGGTTTGTGCGAGACGGCCTGGCGGCCCTGGACTCGGGAGGCACCGCAAGGGAACACCACGAGAAGATCGGCATGGTCGAGGAGATCAAGGGCGCCGCGGCCGGCGCACAGGCCATGTCGGCGACCCTCATGGAGGCCGACGTGGTGGCCCTCAGGACCGAGGCCGGGGTGCGGGGAAACAACCCGGCCTACGGGGTCGGGTCGCAAATCGCGTTGGCCCGCCGGGAATCCCCGGACCAGGGCCGGGCCTTCCTCGGTTTCGCGGACCGCCTGATCGCCGACCTGCCCTTCACCCTCATCGCCCTGCTGCGCGGAAAGGTCAGCGAATCCCAGGCGCGGGCTATTGACCGGGAAACCCAGCACCTCCCCGCGGCGCAGCGCGAGGAAATCGATGCCGCCTTGCTGCGCAATCCGGAAGGGCTGAAGGGGCTATGCCCGCGCGCGCTGGTGGACAGGGTCCGCAAGTTCGCCTTCGAATACGACAGCTCCGATTCGCTGGGAAGACTGGAAGAGGCTAGGGCCGGGCGCTACGCGGCCGCGTTCCCGACCCGCGACGGCATGATGCAGCTGGCCGGGCTGCTGCCCGTCGACGACGGACTGGCCGTGCACCAGGCCCTGGACGAGGCGGCCCGGGAGATCAGGGCGGCCGGGGACCCCCGCACCCTGGCCCAGATCCGGGCGGACGTGCTGGTGGACCGGGTCACCGGGAGGAAGCCGGCCGAGGGCGTGAAGGTCGTCCTCCACCTGGTCATGAACGACCGCACCCTCTTTCAGGGCTCCAGCGAACCCGCCCACCTGATCGGCTATGGCACCGTCCCTTCCACCTGGGCCAGGATGGTGGTCGCCGGGCGGGACCCCCAGGACAGGGAACGCTACCGGGGGCTGGTGTCCCTCAAGAGGATCTACACCCACCCGGACACCGGGGCGCTGGTGGCCATGGACTCCAGGTCCCGCCAGTTCCCCACAGCCCTCAAGGACCTGATCAGCATCCGCGACAGGTACTGCCGCACCCCCTGGTGCAACGCACCCATCAAGCATTTCGACCACGTGGTCCAACACAGCCGCGGCGGCCCGACTAGCGAGGCCAATTCGGCCGGCAGGTGTGCAAGTTGCAACCAGACCAAGGAACAATCCGGCTGGGAAGAGCGCGTCGTGGACAGCGGTGGGCGGCACACCATCGAGATCACCACCCCGATCGGGGCGACCTACACCTCCACCGCACCGCCGCTGCCCGGCACCCCCTGCTGACGCCGGGGTCCGCACCGCACACGCGCCATGCCGGGCCCCCGCACGCCCGCCAACGAAAACGGTCCGTGGCGCCGGAGCACGCGATGACGCGTGCCTCGGCGCCACGGACCGCGTGGCGTTTGAAAGCGACCGGGAATTAGCGGCCGGTACCGCCGTAGACGGTTGCTTCGTCCTCGGCATCAAGATCGAAAGCGGCGTGGATCGCACGTACCGCGTCGTCGAGCTTGTTGGCGTCGGTGACAATCGAAATGCGGATTTCGGAGGTGGAAATCATGTCCACGTTCACGCCGGCCTGGTGCAGCGCCTCGAAGAAGGTGAAGGAGACGCCCGGGTTCGAGCGCATGCCCGCACCGATAAGCGAGAGCTTGCCGACGTTCTCGTTGTAGGAGATGGCTTCGAAGCCGATCTCCTCCTGCGCGGAACGCAAGGCTTCCTGGACATGCTTTCCATCGACCATTGGCAGGGTGAAGGAAATGTCCGTGCGACCCGAGCCGGAGGTGGAGATGTTCTGGACGATCATGTCGATGTTGGCGTGGGCGCCGGCAATGACGCGGAAGATCTGCGCGGCCTTGCCCGGGATGTCGGGAACGCCGACAATGGTGACCTTGGCTTCGGAACGGTCGTGGGCTACACCGGAAATGATGGGCTGTTCCAAGGGTTCTCCCTCTTGAATCTTGATCTGGTCATCGGGGCTGGGCAGGACCCAGGTTCCCTCATTGGTGCTGAAAGAGGAGCGCACATGCAGCGGGACCCCGAATCGGCGCGCGTATTCAACGCAGCGCAGGTGCAGGATCTTGGCGCCCGAGGCGGCCATCTCGAGCATTTCCTCGCTGGAAATGGTGTCGATCTTGCGGGCCGCCGGAACCACGCGCGGGTCGGCGGTGTAGATGCCGTCGACATCGGTGTAGATCTCGCACACGTCGGCGCCGAGCGCGGCAGCCAGGGCCACCGCAGTGGTGTCCGAACCGCCGCGGCCCATCGTGGTGATGTCGTTGGATTCCTTGCTCATGCCCTGGAACCCGGCAACGATCGCGACGTAGCCGCGGTCGATGGCGCGACGCACGCGCTGCGGGGAAACCTCGATCACGCGGGCCTTGCCGTGGATGGAATCGGTCATCATGCCGGCCTGCGAGCCGGTGAAGGACGCGGCCTTGGCACCCAGTCCGTCGATGGCCATGGCCAGCAATGCCATGGAGATGCGTTCGCCGGCGGACAGCAGCATGTCCATCTCGCGGGCGGGAGCCTCTTCGGTCAGTTGGCCGGCAAGATCGAGCAGCTCATCGGTGGTGTCGCCCATGGCGGAAACCACCACGACGACTTCGTGGCCGGCGGACTTGGTGTCAATAATCCGACGGGCAACGCGTTTGATGCCTTCGGCATCCGACACGGATGATCCGCCGAATTTTTGGACAATCAGGCTCATGCGTCAGCACACTCCATGGGACGGGAAATAGGTGGACTTCAATCGGCGCAGCCGTGGCCGGCACCGCTTCCATATTAGCCATTGTGATGCACCGGAGCTCCAATGCATGACCGTTCTTGGTCATAAAGCGGGGTTTGGCTGGTCTATTTGCTCGATTGGATATCGCGCAGGTCACCTCGCGTGAAGGAGTGCGGCGAATTGGGGGCCCGAAGAACGCTATTTGGTAACGGAATGGATAAACACGTGACTTGCCTAGTCAGACTGCGTACCTTGGGAGGATCGGGCCCGGGGGAGCCATCGGAACAAGTGCAGGGTGGGATCTCATGGAAACAGCTGTCACGGGCCCGGGCCAAGCGCCGGGGCAACGGCAGGATCTAGGTTTGGGAATCACGGCCACCGGCCTGGCCCGCTCCTTCGGCGCGGTGCGGGCGGTGGAAAACATTGATTTCCATGCGGCGCCGGGAATAGTCACGGCGTTGATCGGACCCAACGGGTCGGGCAAGACGACATTGCTGCTGATGCTGGCATCCCTGCTGCGCCCGGATGCCGGAAGCATCCGCATCCAGGGCATCGACCCGACGGCAGATCCCCGCGCGGTGCGCGCCGTCCTGGGCTGGATGCCCGACACGCTGGGCTTCTGGGAGTCCCTGACCAGCAGGGAAATCCTCACCACCGTCGCCGCCCTGTACGGGATCGGCAAGGCGCAGGCCAGGGTGCGCGCCGCGGAGTTACTGGAGGTCGTGAACCTCGGGGAGCTGGCCGACACCCCGGCCCGGGTCCTCTCTCGCGGGCAGGCCCAACGGCTCTCGCTGGCGAGGGCATTGGTCAACGACCCGTCAGTGCTGCTCCTTGACGAGCCCGCCAGCGGGCTGGACCCAGGAGCACGCGTGCAACTGCGCACGCTCGTGCGCCAGCTCGCGGACAGCGGGAAGACCGTGGTGATCAGCTCGCACGTGTTGGTGGAACTCGATGAAATCGCCGACGCGGCGGTGTTCCTGTCCCGGGGCAAAACCGTGCGCAGCCAGAGTCTTGCCGAAGCCGGGGCGCAGAGCCGCGGCTACACCATCGCCAGCCTGGACCTGGAGATGCTGCGCGTCGCCTTGGCGGAAGCCAACTTCGAGGCGGCGTATCGCAGCAACCTGGAAAACGGCGGAGGCAGCGCCAAGCTGAAGCTCACCGGGGAAGTCCAGGCCGCGGAGCTTCTGGGCAGGCTGGCCGGTGCAGGGGTTCCCGTCACGGCATTCGCCCCGACTTCCGGCCTGCTCGAAGAGACCTACCTGAGCCTTGAGGATGAAATGCCATGAGTATCTCCACGTCCCCGCGCGCACGAAGCGCCGCCCCGGCCCTGGGCTACCTTGCGGGCATCCGCACCGTCTTCGGCCTGGAGATCCGGCAGCGGATCCGCAACCGCGGCTGGTACATCATGCTGGGCATTTGGTTCGTGGTGGTCGCCGCCGTCGTGGGCCTTGCAGCCCTGAGCGTCGGGGAAGACGGTTTCGGTGCCGGGCAGGTGATGTTCGAGTTGGTCATCGCGTTCGTCCTCTTCTTCGGCATGCTCATCGCCCCGGCACTGAGCGCCAACTCGATCACCGGGGACCGGGCCAACGGAACCCTGGCGATCCTGCAAAACACGCTGCTCACCCCGGGACAATTGCTCTGGGGCAAGTGGCTGGCCTCGTGGGTGGCGTCGCTGGGGTTCCTGGTGGTCACGATCCCGTTGATCGGCTGGGCGATGACCTACGGAGATGTGTACCTGCCGGCAGCGCCGGTGCTGCTGGGCATGCTGGCGGTCGAACTGGGCATCGTTTGCGCGATCGGGGTCGGGGTTTCTGCGCTGACCAACCGCACGCTCTTCGCCGTCATGGTCACCTACCTGCTGGTGGCGTTGCTCGGGCTCGGGACCTTGATTGCCTACGGGCTGAGCATGCAGTTGGTGAAGACCGACGTCAATGTCTCCAACCAGGTCTGGCCCGGGACGTACACGAACGGCGATTACTCGGGGGACTGGGACGAGAACAACTACACCTGCGAATCATGGACGTACGTGCAGGAAACCTTTGCCACCGAACGCATCACCTGGCTGCTGGCGGCCAACCCGTTTGTGGTGGTCGCCGATGCAGCACCGCGGTCCCCGGCCCCGGAGGATTCGTCGATGTTCGCCGAGGCCGGCCCGATGGGGGCCATCAGCGAGGGTGTGCGCTACTCGCAGGCGGGCCCGGAATTCCAGATCCCGTGCCTGAACGGGGTCAAGAACACCGCGTTGCCCCCGACTCCCGCGCCGTTGTGGCCGCTGGGCCTTGGCATCCAGGTCCTGTTGGCGGGAGGCATCGTGGCCGCCGGGCGTAACCGCCTCAGGACCCCGGCGGGCAAGCTCGCCGCGGGAACGCGGATCGCCTAGCCGCCCGGCCCCGGACTCGGGGCCGGACGGCCCGGCCAGCGCTAGGCTGGGGCGAAGCGACCAAAGAGACGAACCGGCACGAAGGACGGAAAAGCATTGGCAGTCGACGAACCGCAAGGCACCGAAACGGACGGCGACGATGCCGTTCCCGGCGGCGTCCAATCGGTGGACCGGGCGCTGGCGATCCTGGAGATCCTGGGCCGGGACGGAAGCTCCGGAGTGGGCGAGGTCGCCGAGGAACTCGACATCCACAAGTCCACCGCTTCCCGCCTGCTGAGCTCGCTGCTGGCCCGCGGCATGGTGCAGCAGAACACCAACCGCGGGAAATACGAGCTGGGGTTCGGCATCCTGAAGCTTGCCAGCTCCATTCCCGGACGGCTCTCGCTGGTGGGCGAAGCCCGCCCGGTCCTCGAGGGGCTGGCCGAGGAGTACAAGGAAACCGTCAACCTCGCGGTCCTGCGCGAGGAATACGCGGTCAATGTCGACCAGGCCATGGGCCCCTCGACCCTGGCGACGTACGACTGGCTCGGCAGCCTCACCCCGCTGCATGCAACCTCCAGCGGAAAGGTGCTGCTGGCGGCCCTGGGGGCCGACGAGCGCGGACGGATCCTGAAGGCCGCCAAGCTTCCCCAGCGCACGGCCAAAACCATCCGCACGCGCACCGCCTTGGAAAAGGAGTTGCTGCAGGTCGTGAAGGACGGCTTTGCGCAGGCCCGCGAGGAATTCGAGATGGGCATCAACTCGGTTGCGGTGCCGGTGCGCAACCACCTCGGGGCGGTCGTGGGGGCCATCAGCATCTCCGGCCCGGCCTTCCGCTTCGACCCGGAAAAGCAGCCCGGCCTGCTCGAGGGCCTCAAGCGGGCCGGGCTGGAGATCAGTGCTTCGCTGGGCTACCCGGACCGCTGACAGCCCGGCCGGGTTCTTCGGTTTGGCGCTTCGGCTCAGTGCTCCGGGACGACCCTTGACTTCCGCTCGTGGCCTGCGCCACTGTTGTCGCACGGGGCGAATGCTGCTGTTCAGTGCGAAACACCGACAGCCGCCGAAAATGCCCCGGCCGAAGAGCCAGCAAGGAGTGAAACAGGATGCACGGCGCCTGCACGCTGACCCAACCGGCCCGTGGATACGCACCGCGGCGTGACACTTCGCCCCCGATCACCGTGTTCCACACCGAGGAGGGCGAGCTTTTCGCCATCGACGGCACTTTCACGCACCGGAACTCCTCGCTGGCCGAAGGCTGGGTCGCGAACCGCGAAGACGAATGCCCGCTGCACGCCTCGAAATCCAGCCTCCGCACCGGGGAGGCTGACCAGCCCCCGGCCAAGCGCCCGGTGCGGGTCCACGAGGTCACCGTCGTCGACGGCCTTATCACGGTCGCCGAATCGGATGCGGCCCCGAACCTCCCGCCGGGCATCAGCCTCGTCGGATAAGGAGCACCACCATGAACCAAGCACCGAACGTCGTGATCATCGGGGCCGGCATCGTCGGCGCGAACCTGGCCGATGAGCTGGCCGTCCGCGGCTGGGCGAACACCACCGTGGTCGAACAGGGTCCCCTGCACCTGGCCGGCGGATCCACCTTCCACGCCCCCGGCCTGGTCTTCCAGACCAACCCGTCCAAGTCGATGACCGAATTCGCCGGCTACACCGTCGAAAAGCTGCTGTCCCTCACGAAGGACGGCGTTTCCTGCTTCAACCAGGTCGGCGGGCTGGAAATCGCCACGACCCCCGCACGCCTCGAGGAGCTGGCGCGCCGGCACGGATTCGCCACCTCCTGGGGACTCGAATCGCGGCTGGTTGACGCGGCCGAATGCAAGCGGCTCCACCCCCTGCTGGACGAGGATGTGGTGCTCGGCGGCTTCCTGGTTCCCTCCGACGGGTTGGCGTCCGCGGCGCGGGCGGTGCAGCTGCTCATCGAGAAGTCCACCGCGGCCGGGGTGCGGTTCCTGGGGGACACGACCGTCACCGGGATCGAGCAGGCCGGCGGCAAGGTCACGGGGGTAAGGATCGGGGACGACACCGTGATCGAGGCCGACATCGTGGTCTCCTGCGCCGGGTTCTGGGGACCTGCCATCGGGGACATGATCGGGATGCGTGTCCCGCTGCTGCCACTGGCCCACCAATACGTCACCACCGACGCGCTGCCCGAGCTCGCCGGGCACAACCAGGGGTCCAACGGGGCCTCCCTGCCGATCCTGCGCCACCAGGACAAGGACCTGTACTACCGCGAGCACGGGGACCGGATCGGCATCGGCTCCTACGCCCACCACCCGATGCCGGTGGACCTGGACTCCCTGGCGAAGGTGCCGTCCGAGAACATGAGCGAGCACGAGATGCCCTCGCGGCTGGACTTCACCGCAGAAGATTTCATGCCCTCCTGGGAGGACTCGAAGGCGCTGCTGCCCGCATTGGGCCAGCGGTCGATCGAGGACGGGTTCAACGGCATCTTCTCCTTCACCCCCGACGGCGGGCCGCTGGTGGGTGCGGCCCCGCAGCTTGGGGGCTTCTATGTGGCCGAGGCCGTCTGGGTGACCCATTCGGCAGGCATCGCCCGGGCCGTGGCCGAGCTGCTCATCGACGGACAGTCATCGGTTTCCCTGCACGAGGGAGAGGTGACCCGCTTCGAGCCGGTGCAAACCACCAAGGACTACATCTCGGAGACGTCCCAGCAGAACTTCGTGGAGATCTACGACATCCGCCACCCGCTCGAGCCCCGCACCTCGCCCCGCGACCTGCGCTCTGCCCCGTTCCGGGCCCGCCAGGAAGAGCTCGGCGCGTTCTTCCTGGAATCCGCCGGCTGGGAACGGCCGCATTGGTTCGAGGCCAACCGGCAGCTGCTGCAGGTGCTGCCCGATCAGTGGCGCTCCCCGGCGCGCGACTCCTGGTCCGGCCGGTTCCACTCGGAGATCTCCGCGGCCGAGGCCTGGCGGACCCGCACCGCGGCGGCCATGTACGACATGACCCCGCTCAAGCGCCTCGAGGTCACCGGGCCCGGCGCCCTGGCGCTGCTGCAGCGCCTGAGCACCGGCAACATCGCCAAGAAGCCGGGAGCGGTCACCTACTGCCTGCTGCTGAACACGGACGGCGGGATCCGAAGCGACGTAACCATCGCGCGGCTGGGGGAGGAACGCTTCCAGCTGGGCGTGAACTCAAACATCGACCTGGACTACTTCACCGTCCAGGCGCGCCGCCAGGCGGCCGCGGACCCGGGCGCCTGGGCGCACGTCAGTGACATCACCGGTGCCACCTGCTGCATCGGGCTGTGGGGGCCGCTGGCCCGCGAGGTCATGGCCAAGGCCAGCGGGGACGACTTCTCCAACGAGTCGCTGAGGTACTTCCGCAGCAAGGAGGTGGTCATCGGGGGAATCCCGGTCACCGCGATGCGGCTGTCCTACGTGGGCGAGCTCGGCTGGGAACTCTATGCCACCGCCGAGACCGGGCAGCGGCTCTGGGACGTGCTCTTTGCGGCCGGTGCCAAACACGGGATCATCGCCGCGGGGCGCGGGGCATTCAACTCCCTGCGCCTGGAAAAGGGCTACCGCCTCTGGGGCACCGATATGACCCCCGAACACCACCCGTTCGAATCGGGCCTGGGCTTCTCCATCGCCAAGGACAAGACCGGGTTCGTGGGGGCGCAGGCCGTGGAAGTGCTGCGCAACAAGCCCTCGGCGCGGGCGCTGCGCTGCCTGACCATCAACGACGGGACCTCGATGGTGCTGGGCAAGGAGCCGGTGTACGTGGACGGTGCCCCGGCCGGCTACGTGACCAGTGCCGCCTACGGCTACACGGTGCGCACGCCGCTGGCCTACGCCTGGCTGCCGGCCTCCATGATGGAGGGGGACCAGGTGGAGATCGAGTACTTCGGCCGCAGGATTCCCGCGACGGTTGCCGCGGACCCGCTCTTCGATCCGAAGATGGAGCGACTGCGCGGGTAGGAGGCACCCGAAAAACGGGTGCGGAAGGTCAGGACGCGGAGACCGGTTCCTGGGAGGGCGGGGCGGTGCGCACCAGCGGGGCGGCGGGGGCCGGCTGCGCGGTGTTGCGCCGCCCCTCGATGGCGCGGGCCAGGGTGACCTCGTCGGCATACTCGAGGTCCCCGCCCACCGGCAGCCCGGAGGCCAGCCGGCTGATCTTGATGCCCAGCGGGCGCAGCGTGCGCACCAGGTAGGTGGCCGTCGCCTCGCCCTCCAGGTTCGGGTCGGTGGCCAGGATGATCTCGGTGATGCGCTCGTCCCCCAGCCGCGCGATCAGCTCGCGGATGTGCAACTGCTCCGGGCCGATCCCGTTGATCGGGTTGATGGCCCCGCCCAGCACGTGGTACCTGCCGGTGAAGGCGCGGGAGCGCTCGATGGCGATGACGTCCTTGGACTCCTCGACCACGCAGATGATGTCGTCCCCGCGTCGTTCGTCGCGGCAGATCGAGCAGGTCTCCGACTCCGAGACGTTGAAGCACACGGTGCAGAACTTCACCCGTTCCTTGACCACGGAGATGACCTGCGCCAGGCGCTTCATGTCCTCCGCATCCGCCTCGAGGATGTGGAAGGCAATGCGCTGGGCAGACTTGGGGCCGATGCCCGGAAGCCTTCCCAATTCGTCGATCAGTTCCTGGACTGCGCCTTCGTACACTTGGAATCACACTGCCTAATCTTGCTGTTCGCTGCGACTTTGTTGCGTGCACCAGACACTACACACCGGCCCCGACGCTTGGCCCCGGCCGGCGGGCCGTCATCGAGGCCGGTTGGGGCGCTCGAGCACGTTGCCCTGTGCATCGCGTTCCTCGATGACCATGCCCTTGAGGATGCGCTCGATGGCGGGAACACCGATCAACGAGGAATCCTCGATCTCGATGTCGTCGTCGCTGGGGACGAACTCCGTCTCTTCCAATTCTACCGGTGCAACCGGGGCCGGGCGCTGCTCCGCAACCGGCGTTGGCCGCGGGCGGGCGAAATCCGGGGCGTCGTCCGGGTTGCCCCAGGCACCGGCCGACGGATCGGTGGTGATCGGGGCATGCACGGGAGTCGGGTGCGAATCGGTGATCCCCGCGGCGCGGTTCATCAGGCGCTGGTAGCGGCTGAGCTTGCCGCCGTTGGCGGGCACCGGGGCCCCGGGTTCCTCCGCCGCCGGGACGGGAGCCGGAACCGGCATGCCCCAGGTGGCGGCCGATGCGCCGGGGGGAGGGGCGACCGGGCGGTCGGCAGCACCCAGGGACGGTGCCGGGGCCACGTAGCCCTTGGGCGTGGCCGGGGGCGGGGCCGCGGGCAACGAGGTCCCGGACGCTGTTGAAGGATCGTCCTCGACGGCGGGTGAGGCAACCGGGGTTCCCAGGTCCCCTTCCCAGTCGGGCACCGGCACGGAGGAAGCATCCCAATCGCCGCCGCCGTCATCCCACGGTTCGGAATCCCAGGCGGGTTCCGGTCCGAAGCCCGGGTCCTCGGAGGAGGCGTCCGGGATCGGGGGCTCGGCCGCCGGGGGCTGGGTGGGTGCCGCAGGCGCGGCTGCGGGCTGCGCGGCTGCGGGCTGCGCGGCAACAGGCTCCTGGACGACACGTTGCGGTGCCGCCGGTTGCTGAACGACCGGCCGCGGTGCCGCCGGTGCGGCCGACACCACGGAGGGTGCGGCGGGCGCGGCCTGGACGGCAGGGGCCGGTGCGGCGCCCCAGCCGGGTTGGCTGGGCGCGGGCGCACTGGAAGGGGAAGGGGCGGTGTGCTGCTGTGGTGCGGATTCAGCTGGACCAGTGGTCACCGCCGGCTCGGGCCGGCGATCAACTTTTGGGCCAGAACCACCCGCGGGTGCGGAGCCTCCCTCTGCGATGACCAACTCTATGTTCACGCCGAGCACCTTCTGGATGCTCTGGCCCAGGATCGCAACGTTGTCCGCCCGCGCGGTGAATGCGGTCATGGCGCCGGTGTGCGCGAAGCTCACGGTCAGCGTGCGGCCGTCAAAGCCGGTGACCGAGGCATTCGGCGCCACCATCATCCAGACAAACCGCTTGTTGCTCTTGAGCTCTTCCAGGATGTCCGGCCAGGCACGGCGGAACATTTCCACCGATCCGGCGCCGCCGGAGTGCGCTGCCGGGCCTTGGCCCTGCTGCGGCTGTGCGGCCGGTGGCTGCTGCTGCCGTGGTGCCTGGTTTTGCTGTTGCTGCTGCGGAGGAACCTGGCCCTGCGGCTGCCCCTGCTGTTGCTGGGTTGGGGCCGGCTGCTGTTGGGGTTGCCGCCCGGGGGCCTGCTGCTGAGGCTGGCTCTGCTGCTGCGCGGCGAATTGCTGCGCATTCTGCGGCCGCGGGGCAGCCTGTTGCTTTTGCGCGGCGCGCTGCTCGGCCACGGCACGTTCCTGGGCCTCGCGTTCCTGCGCGGCTCGCTCGGCGGCGGCGCGCTGTTCTGCGGCAGCCCGTTCCTGGGCGGCACGCTCTGCCATGACCTGCTCGGCCGCGGCGCGCTCCTTGGCGGCCTGCTCTTCCTTGACCTTCTTGGTGAAATCCGCCATGGCTTGGTTTTGCTGCAGCGGTGCGGGTTCGGGTGCCGGTGCCGCGGGCTCGCCCTCGGTTTCCGGCGCGCGATCGGGCAGGATGCTGAACGGCGGCACATTGGCAGGTGGGTGCACCGGAGTGCCTTGGGAGGGTGAAACCGGCTCGGTGACGGGGTTGGCGGGCCCCTCGGGCACCGGCCCCCAGGTTCCGCCCCAATCGGGGGAGTGCCCGGCCGGTTCCTCGGCGGCCGGAGCTTCCGCAACGGGGGTTTCCTCCACGGGCGCAGACGGGGCCGGCGCCGCCGATGTTTCCGGTGCGGGTGCAGCGGCGGCGGGAGCGGTCGAAACCGGCGCTTGGGAGGGCTCGTCGACCGGCTGGACCACAACCTCCGCTGGCGCTGCTTCGCTTGCAGCCGGGGCGGCGGGGACTGCCGGCGCTTCGGCGGCGCCGCCTTCCTTCTGGGCCCGTGCCGCACGCAGGGCCTCGCGGACCGCGGCCGCACCCTGGCCCGAGGATTCGCCCTCGAAGCCGGCGGTGGAACCGGGATGGCCCGGCTGGCCGGAGTCGCCGGCCGGGATCGGTGGAAGATCGTCGCCGGCGTAGGCTAGGCGGCGTTCAATCCGGTCCATGCGCGCATTGAAACCACGTTCGGTGGCGTCCGAGGCCGGCAGCAGCAGTCGGGCGCAGAGCAGCTCGAGGTGCAGGCGCGGCGACGTTGCACCGGTCATCTCGGTCAGGCCCGCGTTGGTGACGTCGGCCCAGCGGCTGAGCTCGGCCTGGCCGAGTCCCGCGGCCTGGGCCTGCATGCGGTGGAGCTGGTCCTCGGGCAGGCCGCGAATGATCTGGGCGGCGTTCTCGGGAACCGCGCGCACGATGATCAGGTCGCGGAAGCGTTCGAGCAGGTCTTCGACGAATCGCCGCGGATCGTGCCCGGTCTGCACCACGCGGTCCACGGCGGCAAAAACGGTCGCGGCGTCGCCGGCGCCAAGTGCGTCGACGACGTCGTCGAGCAAAGTGGCGTGGGTGTAGCCAAGCAGCGACACCGCCAGCTCGTAGTCCAGGCCGTTGGGCCCGGCACCGGCGATCAGCTGGTCAAGCACGGACAGCGAGTCGCGCACCGACCCGCCGCCGGCGCGGATGACCAGCGAGAGCACGCCGGGGGCCACGGAGACGCCCTCGGCGGTGCACAGGTACTCGAGGTACTTGATCAGCGGCTCTGGCGGGACCAACCGGAACGGGTAGTGGTGGGTGCGCGAGCGGATGGTGCCGATGACCTTGTCCGGCTCGGTCGTCGCAAAGATGAACTTGATGTGCTCCGGCGGCTCTTCGACGATCTTCAGCAGGGCGTTGAAGCCCGCCGAGGTGACCATGTGGGCCTCGTCGATGATGAAGATCTTGTACCTGTCGCGCACCGGGGCGAATGTCGCGCGCTCGCGCAGGTCGCGGGCGTCATCGACGCCGCCGTGGGAGGCCGCGTCGATTTCGATCACGTCGAGGGAACCCGGGCCGCCGCTGGCCAGCTCGATGCAGCTGGGGCAGGTGCCGCACGGGGTTGGCGTTGGGCCCTGGGCGCAGTTTAGGCAGCGGGCCAGGATGCGGGCGGACGTGGTCTTGCCACAGCCGCGCGGACCCGAGAAGAGATAGGCATGGTTGACCCGGTTCTTTTCCAGGGCAGTCATCAGCGGCGTGGTGACATGTTCCTGCCCGATCACGTCCGCAAAATTGTCTGGACGGTAGCGACGGTAAAGAGCTGTACTCACGAGGGCCACCCTATCGGTTTTCCTGATGCATGCGCACCCGGATCGGTTGTGAAGACCCACGGTTGCGTGGGCAGCAGTGCTGGATCGAAGGCCGCCAACGCAGCGGACAGCGAGTCGCCGGGCAGCCCCAACGAGGCGAGGATCATTGCGCGGGCCGCCGCGGCGTCGATGCCCACGCTGGCAAGCCGGCCCAGGGTCACCGACCCGTCGCGCTTGGCCAGGCGCTTGCCGGCCGCATTCAGGGCCAGCGGAACATGGGCGTAGGCCGGAGGTTCGGCGCCGAGCAGCCGGGCCAGGTAGGCCTGCCGCGGGGCGGAGGAGAGCAAGTCGTCGCCGCGGACCACCTGGTCGATGCCTTGGGCCACGTCGTCGACGACCACTGCCAAGTTGTAGGCCGGGACCCCGTCATTGCGCAGCACCACGAAGTCGTCCACGACCCCGGTGTATTGGCCGTGCAGCACGTCGGTGACGGTGAAGGTTTCCGCCTCGGTGCTAAGCCGCCAGGCTGCCGGCCGCAGCCCGCGCTTGGCGGCGCGTTCGGCCTCGGTGAGATCCCGGCAGGTCCCGGGATAGGTGCCGGGTGCGGCGTGCGGGGCGCTGGAGGCCTCGGCAATGTCGCGCCGGGTGCAGAAGCACTCATAGAGCAGGCCGCGGGCCCGCAACGAGCCAAGGGCCTCGACATAGAGGTCGGAGCGCTCGGACTGCCTCACGATCTCTCCGTCCCAGGTGAGCCCAATGGCGGCGAGGTCGGCAAGCTGGAGTTCCTCGGCGCCGGCACGTGCACGGTCGAGGTCCTCGACGCGCATGAGGAATCCGCGTGAGGTGGAGCGGGCGAAGAGCCAGGCCAGGATCGCGGTGCGCAGGTTGCCCAGGTGCAGTTCTCCCGAGGGGCTGGGAGCGAACCGTCCGGAACCCATGGACCTACTCCCTTTCGACTCCCGGATTCGAGGTGCTTGGGTCAACACTCGATGCGGGAAAATAGTAAAGGCCCCTCATGCACCTGCCAGAGCCCATCTACCCTTGCTACCTTCCGGTCCTGGGGGAGTTCAACAGGATGACACCACATGAGGGGCCGTCAAATAGTCTACCCGAGACAGGGCCCAGGCCCGAAATCCGCATGCGTCGGTCGGCTCACGTATTCCTGCTTTCACGGCTCGGGGGAGTCGTCGCCGATCCCCGGGATCTTCTCTGACTCGTTCCAGCCCAACAACCGCTTGGCCTGCGCATTGATCGTGGTTCCGGGAAGCATCAGCTGGATCGGCGGTGATTCGGGGCCCAGGGGGCGGGGGTACAGCAGCCCGTCGGGCAGCTCCAGCTGCGTCAGGCCGTGCGGGGTGCGCCATTGCAGTGACCCGTTGCCCAGGTATACCGCCTGCCAGCCCAACACATGCTTGTAGATCTGGTGCCGCTTGCACAGCAACTGGGCATTGCGCGCCGAGGTTCCGCCACCGGTTGCCCAATCGTCGATGTGGTCGAACTCGGAGAGCTCCGGGGCCCGCCGGCACCCGGGAAACCGGCAATGCTCGTCGCGCACCCGCAGGAAATCACGCAACGCCTTGGAGGGTTTGTAGCGCTTGCGGCCCAGGTCCAGGACGGAACCGGTCCACGGGTCGGTGAGAATGGGCCGCAGCGACGGCGCCGCGGCGGCCAGCCGCACCGCGACACCGATCGGTATGGGTCCATACCCCTCAAGGTTGGCGGTCCCGCGTTCCGGGTTGGCCAGCAGCTCCAGCGCCGGGATTGTCAGCCCCACAAAGGGCGGAGGCTTCTTCGTGGGCTGCCCGGGCCAGCCCTCGAGCAGCGAATCCCTGAACACGTCGGCACGCAGCTGGCCCAGCGCCCGGTCCGCTTCGCCCGGGAGCAGCAGGTTGGCGTGAACGGAGACGGTGTTGTAAATGGCCAGCACGTCCTCGGCGGGCAGATAGGCCTGCAGCACCGCCATCCCGTCTTCTTCGGGCCACCACGCCAGCGAACGCCCCGTCTCCGCCCGCGACCTGCGGTCCGCGGCCGGTTCCGGATGCATGCGCTCACGGGTGCGCTTGATGCGCAATGCCATGGCCGCGTCGGAGGCTGTGGTGGCGGTGGGAAGCAGGCTCGCCTCGATCTGTTGGGCCGTTGCGCGTGGGATTCCGCGGGTCTGTTTCACAAGCGCGGCGGCTGTGCGTGAGGTGATGGAGCCGCTGTACAAGGCGAAGAGGGAGGCCTCGTGCACGGTCCGCAGGCCTTCGGCGGTGGCCAACCTGTTGAAGGTGGAATGCTCCGAGGTCCTGGTGACCAGGGCGGCCTCGGCCACGAAGGAGGACCGGTTCAGGTCCTGGTCCAGCCGGGAGAGCGGGTAGCCGTGTTCCTCGACCTCCCGCTTGTAGTCAAAGAGCGTGGGGTTCTCCTCCGACATCGGGGTGGGCATGCCGCGCTGCACCATCTCGGAGGTGTCTGCCAGCAACGTGGACTCCAGCCCGTCGATCATGGCGCGGATCCGGCTTAGCTCGCCCAGCTGGTTCAGGCCCTGTGCCGGCGTGCGCGGGGAATGGGTTGATGTGAGCTTCGCTACTGCCCGCATGAGGGGGTTCCGCGCCAGGGAGGTCTCCACAAGGGTGCTCCAGATGCCATCGATTCCGGCATAGTAACGAGACCCGGCAGGCGGCACGCCACCTCCCTCGGGCCCTGGATTGCTATGGTGCGCCGCAAATTTTCCCATGTTCAAGTTCAACCCGGCACGGACTTTCCCGCTCCCGGACCCGGCCGGGCTGTGGAGTGCGGCAGGGGCCATCCAGGGGTGTGCGGGAAAGGGCTTGCGGTTGCGACAAGAACCTTTTGGGGACGGGCTTCGAGCGTCGATTAGTTGTCACCGAAATTGTCCGCTATGCTGGAACCTGCTCTTTGGAGCAAGCTGGAGGATTCGCCTAGCGGCCTATGGCGCACGCCTGGAACGCGTGTTGGGTTCACGCCCTCGGGGGTTCAAATCCCCCATCCTCCGCGGATACGGTATCGGTCTTGACTTGAGAAATCTCGTCAAGGCCGATTTCGTTTAAGCTGCACCACTTGAGGCCTATAGGACAAAAAGTGTGTCTGCCCCGGGTGTGTCACCCGGGGTTTCCACGGTCTGGCTTGGGTTTTAGCAGGGCCTGCCGGCCCATCCTTTTCTGGCCCAAAGCCCTTCCTCTGCGCTGTATCCCGTGCCCAGTGTTTCCGGTCCGACCCGTTCTTCCCGGTGCACCGCCTTGGGTGCCGGCTTCAGGTGCTCGGGACGGATGAGGGTGTGCGGCGCGGCGGGGTTTTCGGTGTGGGTGTAGAGCCACCATTCGACGGCGCGCTTGGCGTGGGCCGGCGGCATCCCTCGGTGGTTGCGCAGCAGGGCGCGCAGGTGCGTGTTGACCCCGCCCTCGATC
Source organism: Arthrobacter sp. C2 (assembly GCA_024207135.1). Classification (GTDB taxonomy): domain Bacteria; phylum Actinomycetota; class Actinomycetes; order Actinomycetales; family Micrococcaceae; genus Paeniglutamicibacter. The sequence continues at coordinate 3,425,174 of CP042428.1, forward strand.
CTGTTGGTCGTCGGATCGACGCCGATATCGGCCAGCTCCGGATGCAGGTAGGTGAACAGGTGACCGTTCTTGGCCAGGCGTTCCATCAGCCGGTAGGCCTTGCGCAGCCGGTCGTGGGTGTACCACCAGGCCTGGCCCGAACGGACCCCGGCTGGACGGAAACCGGTCGGCCCCTGCTGGTAGGGTCCCCGTGCTCGGTGTTCCACTGGTTCAGCACCTGGACCCAGGCGGCGGCCTCCTGCGTGGTCTTCAGCCGCGTCAGGGCCAGCGAGATGCGGCGCAGGGCCCGCCCGGCATCGGTGCGCGGCCGCAGCGTCAGGTAGGTGCGCACGTTGCGCTGGACATGGACCAGGCAGCGCTGGATCCGGGTCTCGGGCCACGCCCGCGACAGGGCCGAGGCCAGCCCCGAGCCGCCGTCGATGACCACCGCCCGCGGGGCCGGGATCGCTTCCATCAGGGCCAGCCAGGCTGCCGACTTTTCCGTGTCGCACCACTGCCAGCCGATGACGTGCCCGTTGGCGATCGCTATCAGGCAGCACCAGCCCCGGCCCAGGTAGATGCCGTCCATCTGGACCTGCCCGTGGATCTCCCCGGTCACCGCGACCACGGGTTCGATGTTCCAGCACCACTGCGTGGAACGGCGGAAGGTCCGCCCGCCACCGGGTCCGATCTCGGCCTGGGAATCCTTGCCCATCAGCCAGTCCACGAACCGGTCCAGCTCGGCCCTGCGGGCCAGGTCCGCCCGCCTGCGCACGCTGCTGGCCCCGCAGTCAATGCACCTCCAGCGCTGGGTCCCGGCCGTCGTCTTTCCATTGCGCTTCAGACGAGATCCACATACTTCACAGTGCCTCGAATTTCCAGAACCATTCACGGTTAATGGCCCAAGGCTATAAGAAACCCCGTTCTGCCGCGCCATCGTTGGGATGCAGGCCCCTCATGGACACACTTTCTGACCTATAAGCCCCACTTGATCGGGAAATCGTTAGACTAACGACCAGTGCATTGGCGAAAGTTGATGGCGCCAATCAAACGTAGCTGAAAAGGTGAATGAGTTGGCCGAACGCCGAATCGCAGTGGTCGTGGAAGACGACGCCGACATCCGTGGACTGCTCGAGGTTGTCCTGCAACAATCCGGGTTTGAGGTCCATTCCACGGACTCGGGGGTTACCGGCATGGAAATGGTGGAGTCCCACCATCCCGATCTGGTCACCTTGGATATCGGTTTGCCGGATATCGACGGATTCGAAACCGCCCGCCGGATCCGCAGCGTCTCCGACGCGCACATCCTGATGCTCACCGCACGGTCCGACGAGATCGACACGGTCCTGGGGCTGGAATCAGGTGCCGACGAGTATGTCACCAAGCCGTTCCGCCCTCGTGAGCTGCGTGCCAGGGTCGACGCAATCATGCGCCGGCGCACCAGCCTCAACAGCACAGCACACGACGCCACGCCCGGTGAAAACCGACCTGCGGCCCAGGCCCAGGACCAGGCGGCCACCGACGAGGCCCACCTACGAAGCCTCAACGGATTGGTGATGAACGTGGCCACCTACTCGGTCCATGTTGACGGGGAAGCAAAAGTCGTCACGCCGACGGAGTTCACGCTGCTCGAATCACTCCTGGGTGCGAAGGGCCACATCCGTACCAAAACCGACTTAGTGAGGCGGTTGCGCAACGAGGATTCCGATGCCGGTACCTACGTCTCGGCCTCCGATGAGCGGTCCGTGGAGGTGCATGTGGGGAATCTGCGGCGCAAGCTGGGAGACTCCGCCCAGGAACCGCGCTGGATTGAAACCGTGCGCGGGGTTGGTTACCGCGCGGTGGCTAGGCGTTAGCCGACCCTAGATATGCCTTGAGCGCGCACTCGGCAAATCCGGGTTCGCCCAACACCGCAAGGATCGTGCTCCCTGCCCGCTCGATGCGGCCAATGAGTTCGCCCTGGGTGTCCCGCTGGTCGTCCCTGAAAGCGTCATGGAGGAGAAAGGCCAGCCAGGCCAGGCCATGGGCGCCGGCCATGGTTGCCGCGGACTTCAAGGAGAGCGCGGCATCCTGTCCCGCTGCTCGGTCGTGCAAGGAATGAGCCTGGTTCAACCGTGTGATTCGCAGGGGCAGAAGCGTCTTGAACTGGGCAATGAACTCGTCGACGGATTGCGGCCCCAGTTCCGAGCACAATTTTCCCAGGGTTCGCGTACACACCGCGTCGTCTGGGGAAATGGGCAGGAACCTCATGGTCCCATCATGCTCCGCGAAGCTCACGAACGGGCCCCAAAATCGCTCAAGACCACCTCAAGGAAGTCTCCAAGATTTTTGAGGATACTGTGCGGCAATATTGCCTGCGATTGGACGAGAAATTGATGTTGTCAAGGAATAGTGTTGATTGCTGGAGGATCGGGGGAACCCGCGCCGCCGGCAACGGGGAAAGTGATGAGTTCCCGAATACCAATTCAAGGTTCTTCACTCGCATCATGGGGGCGTGAGTGGAACTCGACGAACCTGGCAAAGTGTGAGTTAGAGGTGCACCTCGAACTCACACTTTGTTTTTAAGCCACAGTTTCAGCGGCGAGAATCCGGGTGCACGGACGGAAAGCCCAGCGGGCGGACCGAGGATCCCGTGCCGGAGTCCGGGGACTTGCGCGGCAAGGTGACGGTCATGGTCGTTCCCGCGCCCAGCTTGCTCTCGGCCGTGATCTTCCCGCCATGGGCATCAACCAGCTCCTGGCTTATTGCCAGTCCAAGACCGACACCAGGCAGCCCGGAGCGCCTGGCCCTGTCGGTGCGGAAGAAGCGGGTAAAGAGGCCCTGGAGGTCCATATCGGACATCCCGTGCCCGGTGTCGATGACCCGGAGCGAGATCTCCTTGTTGTTGCAGTTCATCTCAACCGTGACGGAGCCCCCCGCGTCGGTGTACTTGATGGCATTGGACACGAGGTTGTCCACCACCTGTCCCAGTCGCAACGGATCTCCCAGCACGGCCTCGTGGCAAAGGTTTCCCTCGAGCAACGCGATCCCCGCCGTTTCGGCACGCGGGTACAGGGACTCGATCTGGGCGTGGATGACCGCTCCGAGGTCCATGGCGACAATGTTGACCTGGTGGTGCCCGGCTGCCGCGGCGAGCAGGTCGTTGACCATCTGCAGCATCCGCTCGGAATTCCGTGAGATCACATCCACGGAGTGCTTTTGGGAGTGGTTCAGGCCGGCATCGTCCTGGAGCAGTTCGAGATAGCCCAGGATCGAGGTCAGCGGGGTGCGAAGTTCGTGGCTCACGTTGGCCAGGAAGCGGTCGCGGGTCTTTGAAGCCTCGATCAGCGGGGTGATGTTCTTGAACATGGTCACCGCCCCGTCGTAGGCACCGTCTTCCCCAAAGAACGAGCGGGCCGAGGTGGACAGGTACATGGGGTTGGAGAGCGGACCCATCGCAAATAGTTCGTCGGTGAATTCCTCTTGGCGGATCGCACGGATGACCGGCCGGTCATGGGGATCCAGCAGCTTTCCGGCCGGCTCGTAGTCGGGGGAGACTGCGCGTATCAGCAGCTGGGACTCGTTGGGGTTGGGATTATCCTCCGGGGTGGCATGCCGGTGCTGGAAGCGCTGGACGTCGTTCATGAACACGTCGTGGCCGTCGCGATCCACCACTACGACGCCGACGTTTGCCGCATTGAGCACGGCGTTCAGCAGGTGGGTCTGCCGTCTGCTGGTGGCCAGGGTTTCGCGCAGCTGCCGTTCGGCCAGTGTGGCGTTGTGTGCGGCGATGACAGTGGTGGTGGCCAGGGCCAGGATGGCCAGGGGGACGAGCATCGGCTTGGCCATGGTCTCCAGCGAGAAAGAAACGTGATGGTGCCACAACTGCAGCCAGGTCGCGGCCAGCGGCACGACGAACGAAAGCAGCAGCGTCGTGCGCGGGATGACCCCGGACCAGGCAAACCAGAAGACCGGGAAGGCAATGAACAGGCTGACCCCGGTGAGCCAGGGATAGGCGCCGATCGCCATCAGGGTTGCCGCCACCAACCCGAGCGCGGGGATCGAGAGATACGATTGCGGGCCGAGCCGCGTCCAGGGGACGGTCCAGGCCAGCACGCTGTTGAGCAACGTCAGCAGCACCCCGGCCACGAAATGCCCGTCCCCATAGATTTCCTTGGGGGCCGTGATTGCCGCCAGGATGCAGGCAATGGCCACCGCCAGCAGCATGGGTGTTTGCGACCAGCCGGCCTTCCGTTGCAAGGGAAGGTCGGCAAACGGGACGCCCTTGGTGACAAGCCGGGAGATCAGCGACGGCAACCGGGCTCCCGTGTGGCGCTGCCGGCCCGTATTCGTGGCACTCATAGGTACAGCATAGGTTCCGCCCCGGCCTGTCCGCGGACTTGCGGCCAGGCCACGCAGGATGAGGACGGCCAAGTCACCCGTTGCATGCCCGCATTCGGAAGGTCTACTTCACCAGGTCCGGGTAGTGCGCCTTGGCGGTCTGCGGGTGGGCGCGGAGCCAGCCCTTGAGGACGTTGGCGCCGTAGGAAGCCAGCATCGGGTTCTGCGGGTCGTCGGAAACGCCGCGCGCATCGGAGGCAAGCTCTGCAGGCAGCGGCACGGTGTTGATGACCGAGTCCAGGCGCGGGGAGTAGAAGAAGGGGACCGAATAGCGGTCCACCCCCGCCGGTGGGGCGGTGACCCGGTGGATGGTGGCCATCAGGTAGCCGTTGGTGGCGACCTCGAGCATTTCGCCGATGTTGACCACCAGCGCGCCCTCGATCGGCTCGACCTCGATCCACTCGTCCTGGCCGTAGGGCTGGACCTGGAGCCCGCCAACCGCGTCCTGCAGCAACAGGGTGATGAAACCGTAGTCGGCGTGCGCTCCGACGCCCTGGGTTCCGGCACCGGGGACGACCCCGCCACCGACGTAATGCACCAGCTTGCCCATCCAGGCCGGGGTCTCGGCGAAGGGCTCGTCGAAGTATTCCTGGGGCAGGCCCAATCCGACGGCCAGTGCGGAGAGCAGCTCGGCACCGACGCGGTTCATCAGCGTTGCCCATTCCATGGCGACGGCTTCAAGCTTCGGGAACCCGGCAGGCCACTGGTTCGGGCCCTGCAGGTTCAGGTAGGGCGCATCGGCCGGCACTTCGGCGAGGACCTCGCGCTCGGGCCCGTAATCGATTTGTTCACGCGAATCGGCACGGCCGCGGGTGATTTCGGCACCCAGCCGGGTGTAGCCGCGGAACTGTGCCGAGGTGCGGTTGTCCAGTTCCAGCTTCTGCTCGACGGGCAGGGCGAAGAACTCAGCCAGGGTCTTGAGCAAGTTCTGCGTCGTGCCTTCGCCGGCGCCGAAGCCGGTGATCTGGAAAAAGCCCACGCGGTGGGCGGCGTCGCGCAGGGCCGTAATGAAACCTTCATCAAAACTGCCATCGGCGCGACGTGCGGTAGACATGTCTAGGACCGGAACGGTGGTGAGAACTGTACTCATGAATCAAGAATGCACCCGGTCGGCTGGTTTGTGACAGCGCAGGTTACGTCCCGTTCCGTAGTGTGAATCCATGCGTCGGGACCCTTGACGCCGGCTGTGAAACCGCCTACAAAATCCGCGACTCGCACAAAAAACCGTGGATCGGCCCAATTGTCGCTAGAAGTTTCCTAAGCTGGTCAAGTGATCTTCAAATCTGTCGGCGATTCGCGCCCATACCCGGAACACGGCTACGTCACCCCGAAGGACTGGTCTTCCGTTGCGCCCATGCAGGTGCGCCTTGACGAGTTGGTGACCACCAAGAGCACCTTGGACCTGGCCGCGTTGCTGGCCGAGGACTCCACGTTCTTCGGGGACCTGTTCCCGCATGTCGTGCAGTGGAAAGGCACCCGCTACCTGGAAGACGGACTGCACCGCGCCGTCCGCACGGCCCTGCACCAACGTTCGATCCTGCACGCCCGCGTGCTGGTGCTGGAAGACTAGGGGCGACCTTGGCGCGCAACACCGATCCAAATGATTGGCACGGCCACCGAATCATCTCCGAAGACCAGTTGGCGAGTCCCGAGTTCACCACGGATGCCAGGATCAAGAAGCGGCGCACCATCCGCCACGGAATCATCCTCACGTTCATCCTGCTGGTCCTGATCGCATCCCTGGTACTGGCCTACATGGTCAACACCCGGTCGCTGATCATCGATGCGCTTGAGCCCAAGCCGGTTGCCGAGGCCCCGGTTGCGGTGAACGAGGCCTGCCCCACCACGAAGTTCAACTATGTCGACCCGGCCAAGATGAAGGTCAACGTCATGAACGCCACGCAGGTTTCCGGCCTGGCCGGTGCCACGGCAACGAAGCTGAAGAAACGCGGATTCAAGGTCGGTGACGTGGGCAACGCGCGCCTGTCCAACGTCGAGGTGGTGGGCGCCGTGACCTCCGGGCCCGACGGCTACGCCCAGGCCATGACGGTGCAGCGAAACATCAAGGACCTGACCTACGTCTACGATCCCAAGCGCCCGGGGACGACCGTTGACGTGGTTGTTGGCACCAAGTACAAGGACCTGGTCAAGGAAAAGTCGGTCAACAAGAAGCCCGGGAAGCTTGGGTGCACCCCGCCGAAGCCGAAGGACGATGCAAAGACGTCGACGGCCCCGGAAAAACCGGAACCGTCGACGGAGCAGAAGGACAAATAGGGGATTAGTTGCAACCCTCGGGACCGCACGCCTCACCGTCGGGTGAGGGTGTGCCGAGCATCTGCAGGGACTCGCCTCCGATTTCCTTCCAGACCTGGTTCAGGGCCTGTTCGAAGACCTCCGACGGCTGGGCACCGGAAATCCCGTACTTGTCCTCCAGGACGAAGAACGGCACTCCGCTGACACCCAGCTCGCGGGCACGCACACCATCTGCCCGCACCGAATCGGCGTACTTGTCGCCGGCGAGCACCTCGGCTGATTCCGCCGGGTCGAGGCCCACGGAATCGGCAATGCCCTGGAGCGCCGCGCTGCTGCCTGTGTCCACGCCCTTCTCGAAATGGGCCGACAGCAGGGCTTCCTTCATCTCGTTGCCGAGGTTGCGTTCCTTGGCCAGGGCCAGCAGGCGCAAGGCGGTGAAGGAGTTGGCCGGACGCAATGCCTCGAAGTCGTAGTCCAGGCCTTCCCCGGCTGCCTGGGCGGTGACATGCTCAAGCATCCCGGCGACCTGCTCGGCGGGCATGCCCTTGGCCTTGACCAGGTAGTCCACTTCGCTGCCTTCGTAGTGGTCGGGCAATGAGGGATCCAATTGGAACGCATGCCATTTCACGTCGACCTTGTTCCCAAAGGGAAGGGCCGCAACGGCCTTCTCGAATCGGCGCTTGCCAATGAAGCACCAGGGGCAGGCAATGTCGGAATAAATGTCAACGCTCAAGCGGGTCTCAGTCATATCAGGGGCAACAGACGAGCCGGGGCGCGTATTCCCTGCAACCTTCGGGCCACAGAGGGGTATTCGTCACCAACCACCGATCGGCGCTGGATGCCGCTGCCCCTACCTGAAGCGACGCCGGCTTCGGAATCCCGGGCCCGGGAGATTGGCGGCTGGGCTGCCGCCCGGCTGGAAATGCAGGTGCGTGAATTGAATTCCCCTGGCGGAATGGATCGCCAAAATGCAAGAGGACCCCGGGACCACTCATTGAGCGTCCGGGGTCCCGCCAGCGCAACAGGGAAGTCCTGTCCGTTAGTGCGAGTCGGCCGACACGTATTCGCGACCGGTCTCGTCGACCAGCTCGGCGCGTTCGTGGCCCTTGCCGCGGACCCAGACCTTGTAGGCAACAAACAAGAGCACGATCCACACCAGGCCGACCACCATGGCAACCCGGGTTGCAGGGATCACGCCCAGCAGCACGATCACAAAGCCCATGAAGGCAAGAGCCGCATAGGATGCCGCAGGCCACCAGGGCGAAGGGAACTCGGACGCCGGGAGATTCTCCCGCGCAATGGTTCGCTTCATGGAGATGTGCGAGAGCAGGATCATGACCCACACGAAGACCGTGGCGAACGTGGCGATCGAGGCGATGATCAGGAACAGCGACTCGGGCAGCACCGCGTTGAGCACCACTCCGGCTAGCAGCACGATGCCCATGGTCAGGACCGTCATCCACGGCACCCCGTTGCGGGAGATCTTGGCGAAGGAAGCCGGGGCGTGGCCCTGTTGGGCCAGCCCGAACATCATCCGTCCGGCGCCGAAGATGTCGGAGTTGATCGCGGAGATCGCGGCGGTGATGACCACGGCGTTGAGGATGTGCGCGGCCGCGGGGATGCCTAGGTTGTCGAAGATCTGCACGAACGGGCTGCCCTCGGAACCGATCTGGTTCCACGGGTAGATCATCATCAAGATGCCCAGGGTGCAAACGTAGAACAGCAGGATACGCACCGGCACGGTGTTGATCGCCTTGGGGACCACCGACTTGGGGTTCTCGGCCTCGCCTGCCGTGATGCCGATGGTCTCGATGCCGCCAAAGGCAAACATCACGATCGAGAATGAGGCCAACAGGCCCCAGAATCCGTTGGGGAAGAACCCTCCGGCGGCCAACAGGGTGCCGAGCCCGGGGTTTGCCTCGGCGGGCAACCCGAAGCCGAAGAGCACGATCAGCACGCCTCCGGCGATCATCGCGATGATGGCGGAAACCTTGATCAGCGAGAGCCAGAACTCCGTCTCGCCAAAGACCTTGACCTTCATCATGTTCAGCGCGGCTATGAAGAAGACCACGGCCAGGATCCAGATCCAGCGCGGTACATCCGGGAACCAGAAGCCCATGTAGATGCCGAACGCGGTGACGTCCGCGATGGCCACGATCGCCATCTCGAAGGCAAAGGTCCAGCCGGTGATGAACCCCGCGAACGGGCCCAGGTACTTGGAGGCGTATTGGCCGAAGGACCCGGAGACCGGGTGCCGCACCGCCATCTCGCCCAATGCCCGCATCACCATGAAGACGGCGGCACCGCCGATCATGTAGGCCAGCAGGACCGCCGGTCCGGCGGCCTGGATGGCGGATGCGGAACCGTAGAACAATCCGGTGCCGATGGCCGAGCCAAGGGCCATGAATCGGACGTGGCGGACATTCAGGCCGCGGGCAAGCGCCTGGGCAAATTGGGGCACGGAAATAAACCTTCGGTTGGAAAGGGGGCTTATCCAATGATAAGTGGGCAACCCGAATCGGTAGTGGTTCGGTGGCGTGGATCACCCGACAGTCCGGCGTGCCCGTGGACCGGTGAAAAACCTGGAAACGCGGCCCGAGTGCGTCGAGGCGGCGCGGTTTGGGCTCGTCAATAGACTGGGTGGGAGCCGGAAGCGATCTTGCGCGCACGCCGGACCCATGATTTTGAGGGTGTCCCAGCCTGGAGCGTTGCTTTGCGCCGGGGCACGGATGAGGAGAATACACGTGGCGCGGTCTTTGGGATGGCGGGGAATCGCCTATGCCAGTGGACTAACCGCAATTGCCGGATTCGTGGATGGCGTGGCATTCATCCACTTCGGGGGATACTTTGTCTCGTTCATGAGCGGGAACTCGACGCGTTCCAGCGCTGGACTCGCAGAAGGAAACTACTTCGAATGGGCGTTGGCCATCGGTCTGGTGGCCAGCTTCGTTCTGGGCGTGGCCGCGGCAACCCTGGCCAGTCAGGTGCCTTCCGTGCACCGGCGCGGAGCGGTGCTCTCGGTGTCGTCGGTCTTCCTGGTGGCCGCCGCCCTGACCACGCTCGGCTCTCTCCATGCCGTATGGACAGCGGTTTTGATGGCCATGTCCATGGGGGCGATCAACGCGACCTACACGCGCCGCGGCGAAGTCAGCGTGGGATTGACATACATGACCGGGGCCCTGGTGAAGATGGGGCAGCATCTGGCTGCGGCACTGGTCGGCGGACCCAAGTGGGCGTGGCTGCCATACGGCGCGCTCTGGGCCATGATCACGCTGGGCTCCTTCGTCGGGGCATTCCTCTACCTGCAGGTGGGGCTGCTGATCCTGTGGGTGGCCGCGCTGGCGTTGGTGGTGTGGACGGTCGTCGCGTTCGTGCGCGACAGCCCGGGGCGGATTTTCCGCATCCGCCGGTGACTAGACGGCATTCCCCCGGGACCCGCGCGCGTGGCGGCCGTGGACCTGGAAGTACATGCCGATGCCCAGGACCGAAAGCACCGTCAAGGCACCGAACATGCCGGTGTATCCCAGGTGGGGGATGACCAGGCCCAGTGCCACCGGACCGAAGCCGATCCCGGCATCCAGCATGAGGAAGAACGTGGAGGTGGCAATGCCCAGCTCGGCCGGAGGCACCGCGTTCACGGCAATGGCCTGCGCGCAGGGCATCAGCGCGCCGAAGCCGAGGCCGGTCAGAGCGGCGGCCGAGACGACGCTCAGGTTGCTGGGGTCGAAGGCCAGCGCCGCCATGCCCAGGGCGAAGATGACCAGCAGCGGATACATGATGGCGTTGTCGCCCCGCCTGTCCTGGATGCGCCCGGCAAAGAGCCGGGAAACCAACACGGTGATCGCGTAAACGACGAAGAACCAACTCGCGGCCTCGGCCATCGAGCTCGAAATCAGGAACGGGGCCAGGAAGGAAATGATGCCCGAGTAGGCAACGCCGCCGACCAGGATCACCAGGGAGATCGGCAGGGCCGCCGGGCTGACGATGGAACGGATGAAGCTTCCGCGACGCACATGCGACACGTGCCTCTCGGTGGTCGGCCGAGGCTCCGGCATGCGGATCAACAGGCAGATGAGCAGTGCCGCCGCAGAGGAAATCGAGCAGAACACGAAGACCGAGGTGTAGTTGCCGTTTGCGGCCAGGAGCACGGCCAGGAACGGGCCCACGGCCGTGGACAGTGTGGTGGAGAGGCCGAAGTACCCGGTTCCCTCGCTGCGCCGTGCCGACGGGATGATGGATTGGACCGCGGTGGCAATGGCGGTGTTTCCCGCGCCGAACGCCATTCCGTGGACAAAGCGCACCACCAGTAGGAGCCACAACGTACCGCTGAAGAGGTACATCACCGAGGCCAGGACGAAGAGGCACAGGGAGATGACCGTCAGCCGCTTTCGTCCCAGGACCTGAAGCAGCTTTCCCGCGAAGAGCCGGGCGGTGACCGAGCCGATGACGAAGATGCTGGCGGCGAGGCCGGCTGCGCTGTCGGAGGCCTGGAACCTGTCCACGGCGTAGAGCGCCATGGAGGTCATCAGAAGGTAGAAGACCATGGAAATGAAGAGGTTCGCGAGGCCTGCGAGCAAGAAATCCCGGGTGAAGAGTTTCGCTGGGGGATCGTGTGGCTGGCTCACCGGGCTCCTTCTTTGGGTTTTTACTGCTTTCGGTCCCGCAACGGGGCCTCCTGCCATTATCGGCCCCGTGCCCGGCGGGTTCGGGCATTTGAGGATGCGGAGGGTGGTGTCATTGCCGACATGCCGTGACGGATCCAACGCTTCTTGAGTTCTCGTGATCGTTGCAACGCCCCCGATATTCGGGAGTTTCAACGTCCATGGATCCACTATCAAATGAAGGTCTTTCCTTAAGGAAAAAATCGGGTTCTTCCCCGGCACCGCGGACGTACCGCAAGTATTCGCCGCAGGACAAGGAACGGTTCTTCGAAGCCAAGGAACGCCTGGGAACCGGAGTGGCCGCAGCCCGGGAACTGGGCTTCACGCCCTCCACCTGCCGGATGTGGACGAAAGACGACGGCCGGGCGCCGGGAACGAGCTACACCGCGGAGCATAAGGACGAGTTCTTCGTGTTGTTGGACCGTCTGAACAGCGTCAGCGCCGCGGCCAAGGCCCTGGGCATCAACACCCAGACGGCCTTCAACTGGTCCTACTCGCTCGCGGCGCTCGAACGGAAGCCCAAGGCCGCAATGACGGCCAGGCAGCTGGCGCTCGAACCGAAGCGGGCTCCGTTCCTTGACGCCCTGGAACGCGGGGGCAACATCAGTGTTGCCGCCCGCGACGCCGGCATCAAAACCTCCCAGGGACTGAGCTGGGCGCGTGCCGCCGGGGTGGAAAACATCCCGCAGGACCGCTCCGGCAGGCGGGCGGAATACATGCGATTGCGGGAGGCGGGGGCCACGCAGAAGGCCGCTTCCGCGGCCGTGGGCATCAACCGGCGCACCGGCTACGACTGGGACCAGGCCGCCCGCGCGGCCAATGCCCAACCCGATGCAAACGATGACACCAGCATCGCGTATAACTGTCAGGTGACTACTGCCTTTGCCGAATCCGACACCATGGCCCGGCTCGCTGCGGAGCCACCTACCGCCCCACCCATGGCTCCGGTGCTGGCCCTGGTGCCGGAGCCGGGAGAAGGGCTCCTGGCGGCTCCGGAGCCGCCCGCGGATGCGGAGCCCTCCACGGCACCGGCACCGGCCCCGCTGCAGCTTCCGGCGCCGGCGCCGGTGAGTATTGAGGACCTTGAGCTGGTCATCGATGCGCGCTACCTCTCCCACGAAGAGCGGGAACTGATCGCCGACATGCTCCGCGCCAAGAAGTCGATCAGGGCCATCGCCCGGGAACTGGGACGAAGCCCCAGCTCCATCAGCCGAGAGATCAAGCGCAACTCCCACCCCAGGCTCGGATACCAGCCCCACGGCGCCCAGCGGTCCGCCACCAAGGCCCGGGCCCGGCCCAAGCCCAGTAAGCTGGCAGCCCAGGGGCCGCTGCGCGACGCCGTCGTCGCGATGCTGAAACTGTATTGGTCCCCGGAACAAATATCCCATGCCCTGATCAAGGATTTCCCCGATGACCCCGAGATGCGCGTGAGCCACGAAACGATCTACCAGGCCCTCTATTACCAGCCCCGCGGCGGGCTGAAGCGCGAGGTCGACAACGCACTGCGCACAGGACGCACGCGCCGGAAAAAGCACAAGAACCCGAGGAACGAACCAGTCGGTTCCGCGACCCGATGATCAACATTTCCGAGCGCCCCGCAGAGGTCGAAGACCGCGCAGTCCCGGGGCATTGGGAGGGCGACCTCATCACCGGGGCCCACAACCAATCGGCCATCGCCACCCTCGTGGAACGCACCACCCGCTACGTCATGCTCGTCCATTTGCCGGGCGACCATACGGCCGCAACGGTGCGTGACGGGCTGATCAAGACCATGAGCACCCTGCCGGCGCACCTGCGTGGATCGCTGACCTGGGACCAGGGCGTGGAGATGGCCAAGCACAAGGCCTTCAGCATCGCCACCGACATGGATGTCTACTTCTGCGACCCGCACAGTCCCTGGCAGCGCGGCTCCAACGAGAACACCAACGGGTTGCTGCGCCAGTACTTCCCCAAGGGAACCGACCTGTCGGTCCACGGCCCGGAGGAACTCGAACGCGTCGCTCAGCAACTCAACGGACGACCCCGCAAAACACTCGGTTGGAATACCCCGGGCGAGCAACTACGTGATTTACTAAAAGCAAGCTGACCACGGGTGTTGCGTCGAACGCTGGAATTCAAGCTTTTGGCGGAAAACCGGGTTAAATGACGATCGTCCCCGCCATGGGCAGCTCTGCCGGTGGGGACGATCGAAGTGTATTCAGTTGTTGCTTGGTGGCGGGGACCAGGGGGTGTTCGCGTCGTTGCGCTTGCCCCCTGCCCCCGCCACCACAGCGGATCTAGGCTGCCGGTTCGAGTGCCTTGGCCTCGCGCAGGTAGCGGTTGTACGCCTGGACTGTGAGGAAGGTCGGGAAATCCTCACGCAGGGCGCATGCCTCGAAGATCTCGCGGGCGTCGTCGAAACGGTCGCCTTCGAAGCGGGAGAGCTTCTCGAACTCCTCTTCGGTCAGCGCCTCGACCCAGTGGCGGGAAATCAGTTCCCCCTCATCGGTGATGGCTGCCTGCTGGATCCACTGCCAGATCTGCGAACGCGAGATCTCGGCGGTGGCGGCGTCCTCCATGAGGTTGTGGATGGCCACGGCGCCGTTGCCGCGCAGCCAGGCTTCCATGTAGCGGATGCCGACCTCGATGTTGTTGCGGATGCCGCCCTCGGTGATCTTGCCCTCGGTGCCGGCGATGTTCAGCAGTTCCTTGTCGTCGGGAGTGACGTCCTCACGGGTGTTCCCGCGCTGGTTCGGCTGGTCGCCGAGCACCGAGTCGAAGACCTCGCGGGCCACCGGGACCAGGTCGGGGTGTGCCACCCAGGAACCGTCGAAGCCGTCGTTGGCTTCGCGGGTCTTGTCGGCACGGACCTTCTCGAAGGCCACGGTGTTGATGGCCTCGTCCTTGCGGTTGGGGATGAAGGCAGCCATGCCGCCGATGGCCAGGGCACCGCGACGGTGGCAGGCACGGACCAGCTGCTCGGTGTAGGAGCGCATGAACGGGGCGGTCATCGTGACCATGCCGCGGTCCGGGAGCACGAAGCGCGGGCCACGGGAACGGAAGTTCTTGATGATGGAGAAGATGTAGTCCCAACGACCGGCGTTCAGGCCTGCTGCGTGGTCGCGCAGCTCGTAGAGGATTTCCTCCATCTCAAAGGCCGCGGTGATGGTCTCGATGAGGACCGTGGCGCGGATGGTGCCCTGCGGGATGCCCACCAGGTCCTGGGCCAGGATGAAGACGTCGTTCCAGAGGCGTGCCTCGAGGTGGTTCTCGATCTTGGGCAGGTAGAAGTAGGGGCCGCGGCCCTGGGAGATCAGGCGCTGGGCGTTGTGGAAGAAGTACAGGCCGAAGTCGACCAACGCACCGGAGACCGGCTTGCCGCCAACCAGCAGGTTCTTCTCCGGCAGGTGCCAGCCACGCGGGCGAACCACGATGGTGGGCATGTCGGTGAGCTTCTCCCCGTACAGCTTGTATTCCTTGCCCTCGGGCGAGGTGAAGTCGATGTTGCGGTCCAGCACGGAGCGCAGGTTCAGCTGTCCGTTGATGACGTTGGACCAGCTGGGGGTCGAGGAGTCCTCAAGGTCGGCCAGCCAGACCTTGGCGCCGGAGTTCAGTGCGTTGATGGTCATCTTGCGGTCGGTGGGGCCGGTGATTTCCACGCGGCGGTCCTCCAGGCCGGGAGCGATGGGGGCAACCTGCCAGGTTGCGTCGTCACGGATGTGCTTGGTCTCGGGACGGAACCTCGGGTCCGAGCCGTTGGCGATCCGCGCACGGTTCAGCTGGCGTGTCTGCATCAGTTCTGCACGGCGTCCGTCGAATGCCTTGTGGAGCTGGGCCAAGAAGTCCAGCGCCTGGGGGGTGAGGATCTGTTCCTGCCGGCGGACGGGGGCAGCGACCAAAGTAATACCGTTCAGGGTGATTGGATCGTTCATGGCTGTGACTCCTTCTTGAATCAAGATTTTGGGTGGCGGTGTGCCGGGGAAATCGGGGAAAAACGTGTGGCCCGGTGGGCCGGCTGTCTCCAGCCGGCCCACCGGAACCGCGGCGGCAACCGCCGAGGTTTGTTTAGTGGAACTGTCCGGCTTCGGTGGATCCCACCAGAGCCAGGGTGGAGGCGTTCGGGTTCAGAACGGTTGCAATGTCGTCGAAGTAGCCGGTGCCCACTTCGCGCTGGTGCTTGGTTGCGGTGTAGCCGCGTGACTCGGAAGCGAACTCGCGCTCCTGCAGGTCGACGTAGGCGGTCATGCCTTCACGGGCGTAGCCGTGGGCAAGGTCGAACATCGAGTGGTTCAGGGCGTGGAAGCCGGCGAGGGTGATGAACTGGAAGTTGAAGCCCATGGCGCCGAGTTCGCGCTGGAACTTGGCGATGGTTGCATCGTCCAGGTGCTTCTTCCAGTTGAAGGAAGGGGAGCAGTTGTAGGAGAGCATCTGGTCCGGGAAGTCTGCCTTGACCGCCTCGGCGAACTTGCGGGCAAGTTCCAGGTCCGGGGTGCCGGTCTCCATCCAGATGAGGTCGGAGTACGGTGCGTAGGCCTTGGCCCGGGCGATGCAGGGCTCGATGCCGTTGGTCACCTTGTAGAAGCCCTCCGCGGTGCGCTCGCCGGTGACGAATTCCTTGTCGCGGTCATCGACGTCCGAGGTGATCAGGGTGGCTGCCTCGGCGTCGGTGCGGGCAATGACGACCGACGGGGTGTTGGCGACGTCGGCTGCCAGACGGGCCGCGTTCAGGGTGCGAACGTGCTGCTGGGTCGGGATGAGGACCTTGCCGCCGAGGTGGCCGCACTTCTTTTCCGAAGCGAGCTGGTCTTCCCAGTGAACGCCCGAGGCGCCGGAGGAGATCATCGACTTCATCAGTTCGTAGGCGTTCAGCGGGCCGCCGAAGCCGGCCTCGGCGTCTGCCACGATCGGCACGAGCCAATCCTCAACGCTCTTGATGCCTTCTGCATGCTCGATCTGGTCGGCGCGAAGCAGTGCGTTGTTGATGCGGCGGACAACCTGCGGAACCGAGTTGGCGGGGTAGAGGGACTGGTCCGGGTAGGTGTGGCCGGAAAGGTTCGCGTCTGCGGCCACCTGCCATCCGGACAGATAGATGGCTCGCAGGCCGGCTTTGACTTGCTGTACTGCCTGGTTGCCGGTCAGGGCGCCCAGTGCGTTGGTGTAGCCGCCGGTCGGGGCTTCCTCGGTGAGCTGCTTCCAGAGCTTTTCGGAGCCGCGGCGGGCCAGGGTGTGCTCTTCCTGCACCGAGCCCTGCAGCTTCACAACGTCTGCTGCCGAGTAATCACGAGTAACGCCGTTCCAGCGGGGGTTGGTTGCCCAATCCTGTTCGATTGCTGCGATACGGTCTTCGGTCGAGTTCTGCTCGGTCATTGCCTTCTCCTTGCTGGTTGCCGGTGCCGGTTCGGGATCGTCTTCGCTGGTGATCCCGGTAGGTTGTTCCGGCGTTCCTTCTGCGTAAGAACTACATTTCCGCACTTTGCCAGACCTAGCTAGAGGGTTTTGATGGAAAGATTTGCGTTTCTTCGCGAAATCTAAAATTGCAGCTGTCCGAGCACTGAACTGGGCCAGAAGGCCGGAAATGGGTCGGAAGCTGCGGGAATCCACGGAAGAAGCCCGGGTCTTTTAGACGCCCGAGAAATGGAGTTTCATCGCGACCCATGTCAACACGCGTAAGCGGTGGTTAGAGCGGTGAATCACCGGTGTAGGCGGATGGCCTGCCGGTGTTCGCGAGAGAGGCGGCGTGGTGCCGACTGCCTCAAGCGGTGCGAGTCACGGCCCGCATGGCATCGGCCGCCACCTGCTGGGGCGTGCCTGACCCGTCGACGATGTGCCAGCCCCTGGCCAGCGCAATCTCCAGGTAGGCCTCGCGCGAAGAGCTCAAATACGCCATGGTCTCGCTGTCCTCCCCGCGCCGCAGGATCCGGGAGTATGCGACATCGGCCGGGACGTCGATCAGGACGATCGCATCCGGGCGCGGAAGCCGGGCCAGTATCCACGGCAAGACGACCCCTTGGGGCAGGCCGCGGACGGAGCGCAGGACCAGTTGGCACGCCACGTGGCGATCCATGACGGTGGTTCCGTGGAATCCGGCGGCACGGCTGTGGGCAAGCAGGACATTGACGCACCGGACGACCGATTCAAGTCGATTCGCCCAAGCGGGTGTCAACGCCGTCCCGAACCGGGCTGCCACCCTGGTCATCCAACGGCGCCCGGCCGGGTTTCGCAACAGCTGGGCCCGGGCCCCGGAATTCCGGAGGGAAGCCACCAGGGTTGTTGCCGTGGTGGTCTTGCCTGCCCCGTCGATCCCCAGCAGCACGATGGTTCGGTGGCGCGACGAATCACCGGAAAGGGTATCTGCGTCCCGAGGTTCCGGTCGGTCGGCAAGCACAAGGCTTGTGGCCGTGCGGGAAGAGGGCAAGGGGCTCCGTTGGTTGGTTCGGTGGGTTCTTTCTTTCAATTCCAACGAACAACGCAACCGATTCGATGCCGGCCTCGGCCTGTGAGTTTCCCGTTAATCGCAAATACCGGACCACACCAAGGGCGCGTTGCGCTACAGAACGTGGGAGGCGACGAGCTGTGAGAGCGCACGCACGTCGACCTTGCCCTTGAATTCTAGACGGACCTTGCCCAGGGAACTGAACCACAAATCCAGCTCGGCATCGAGGTCAAAGGTCCCGGCGGTCTCCACTGAAAACGCCTGGACCTTGGAATACGGCAACGACGTGTAATCGCGCTTCTTGCCCGTGAGCCCCTGGATGTTCACGGCGATGAGCCTCTTGTTGGTGAAGACCACGTAGTCGCGCGCTCCCTTGAAAGCGGCGAGCAGTTCCTCGCCCTGGACAAAGAGGGGGGTGACTTCACCCGCCACGTCCCCGGGGTCGCACGGACTGAGCTTGAACACGGAGGCGTTGTTGAAATCGATCATGCCCCGACCCTACCCAGTCGGAGCGACAAGCCGGGAGCGACCCGTTGCTACGCCCGGGCCAGCAGGTCCTCGCCCAGGCCTGCGCGCCGATAGAAGACCTCGCGGCCGGCGCGGATGGTGTCGGTGAGCCCCGAAGCCTCCAACACCTTCAAGTGTCCATTCACTGTTCCTGCTGCAAGTTCCAGGGCGCAGGCCAACTGGGTGGTGGTCATCGGGAGGTCGAGCTGGGCCAGGATCGTCGCACGCGTGTGGCCCAGCAGCTTGGCCACGGGGGAGTCCTTCACCTGGCGGCTGTTCTCCCACAGCCGGCCAACCCCGCGCGGGGCGTAGGTGAGTGTGGGGACAAATGGTTCGACATCCAGGACCAGGGTGCGCGGCCAGACGAATGCGCTGGGCACCAGGATCAGCCCGTTGCCGGGCGCGGCGTGGTGCGTACCGTCGCAGTTCGCGGTGACCTCAAGTCCGTCGCGGGTGCCCCGTACGCTGGGGTGCAGGGTATCGAAGACCTGGTGGATGCCGTGTTCTGCCAGCAATGCCAGGCGGTAGTCCAGATCGGCCAGCAGCATGGAGCGCAACCGGGGCCAGAACGGCTCAAGTGCCGTCTCCCAGTACCAGCGCAGGGCGTCGACCAGACGAGTGGCTCCGGCCGTCGGATCGTCGCAGAAATCGCTGATCGTCTCCAGCCTGGATTCGTCCCGCTCGACCGCCATCAGGTAGCTGAGGTCGCGAACCCAGAGCTCCGGCGGCACGGCGGCGACCGCCGCGAGCCCTGCCTCGAAGGTGTCCTGCCGCAGCGGGGTGGGCGTCAGGGAATCGGCAATGAACCCGGTGGGGCGGATCAATGTGGTGAGTAGTTTCAGGTGGTCTAGTTTCGCGGGGTCCCTCGACGCCAGGATGCGCGAGGTCGCCTCCGTGATCCAGGGTCGGTGCAACCGGGTTCCGAGCTGCAGGGCGCGCACGCTGGTGACGGTTTCCCACAGGGGCGAGACGGTGAAACGCACCCGGGTCAGGTCCTCGGCCGACAGTCTGATCTGCATGACACCGAGTCTAGGCTTGCGGCGGCGCCGAGGTAAGGATTCGGAAATGGCCGAATGGTGGTCAGGCGGTTCTGGTCGTTTCAGGCTTGATGCATGACTACTTCAACCGATGCCTTCAATGTCCAATCAGCCTTCGACAACCGTGCAGGTGCCCGCCATCGGGCCAGAAAACGTACCTCTCGGACGACCGCGGCAGCCCATGCGGCTCCGCGCCGTCGACTGGTCTTCGGCCCGCTATTGGTGTTCTCGCCACGCCAGGAGGAAATGCTGCGGGAAAACCGAGAACGTGCCTGGCTCGAGCTTCACTCGGTGGTGGCTGGGCGGTTCTGACCAGCGGCATCGGTGCCGAAGAACTGCACCGTGTCCTCAGTGACCCAATGCCTCCCAGCCCAAAGCCAAGCTCAACCGGCGTGAGGCCCGTCATATTACTTTCGTTTGTTGACTAGGTCACATCTGAGACATATCGTTCTATGGAAATTGATATATCAGGGAGCGGCGCATCTTTGGTGGCGTCGGCGAGAACCACGGGAGACAACAGCCACATGCCACAAAAATCCCCCACCAGGGCGCATCTTGACACCGTCGAAAAGGCGAGCTTCCTTCGCGTCCTCACCTATGCCGGAGCGATCATCGCGTTCCTCATAGGCTCCGGGTTCGCCACCGGGCAGGAGATCCTGCAGTATTTCACTTCCTACGGATACTGGGGCGTGTTCGGCACCGGTCTGCTGGTCCTGGTGCTGATGACCTATGTGGCCGTCGAATTCTTCGTGGTCGGGCAGGCGAAGAAATTCGACCGGCCGTCGCGGATCTTCCACTACTACTGCGGCAAGCATCTGGGGACCTTCTTCGACTACTTCTCGATCCTGTTCGTTTTCCTGAGCTTCACCGTGATGGTCGCCGGCGCCGGCGCTGTCTTCGAGGAGCACTACGGGATGTCGCGATACGTTGGCGGCATCGGACTGGCGGTGGTCGTGGGCATCAGCGTGTGGTTTGGCCTGAAGTCCTTGGTCGATGTCATCGGGAAGATCGGTCCGGTGATCGTCGTGGTCGCCATTGCCCTCGGATTGTTGGGAATCTTCCGCAACCCGGGCGGGATCGCGGAGGGCAACGCCCTGCTTTCGGGTCTTGATTTGACCCAGGCTTCCACGAACTGGTTCATGGCCGGCCTGTCCTACGTGGGTTTCTGTATGCTCTGGCTCGCGGCCTTCCTGACCGCGCTTGGCAAGACTGCACGCAACCGCAAGGAGGCGTCCTCCGGGGCCCTGGCAGGGTCGATCGCGTTTTCGGTGGCCTGCATCATTGTTGGCCTGGGCCTGCTGGCGAACATTGTGCGAGTGGGCGGGACCGAGATCCCGATGCTCGTGCTGGCCAAGGACGTGAGCCCGGTGCTTGCCGCCGGGATTTCCGTGATGATCCTCGCGGGCATCTACACGACCGCGGTGCCGTTGCTGTGGACAGTCTCCTCGCGCTTCTTCGCCGACAAGACGCCGCGCTTCAAGTACCTGACCATTGCGCTGGCAGTGGTTGGCACCGTGATCGGCCTGGTCCTGCCGTTCTCCCAGATGGTCAACATCGTCTATGTCGTCAACGGCTACGTCGGGATCCTGTTGCTGGTCCTGATGTTGGTTAAGACCGGCACGCGCCTGGTGCGGCGCCAGCCGCTGTGACCCGGCGCGGCCGTCCGCTCCGGCATTAATGCCGGCCTGCGTCCTTGGCCTATCGTGTCCGTCTCGAGTCGGTTGGGCTGGCCGCGCGGGCCGGGGCGAGGTCCTGGTCGGCGATCGAGGAGGAATCATGAGCGGCGTTGACTGGGATTCGGTTCCCGTGGCCGATCCGCCGCCCGGGGCGGTCGAGGTGCCAGGCATCGGCTTCGGATTCCTCGCCGTCGCCGGAATCCTCGAGTTGGGCGTGCCGGGTGCCGTGTACCGGTTGCCGCGCCAGGCCGGGGACGGGGCAGGCACCGAACGCGTCGGGGACTCCCGGGAGATCGCGACCACGCTGGCCGATGCCGGCATCCCGGGTCCGGCGGATCCGCTGGCCGACTGCTGGTTCATTCTTCCTCCCTCATCCATGCCCACGGAGGGCTTCTGGGATGCGCTGGGGGAAGCCGAACCATTGCGCGGGCGGAACCAGACCCGGCGGGGGTGCCGCAGTGGCCTGCATGCGGCGTTGCAGGTCCTGTGCTCCAGCAGCTAAACGACCGGCCAACGGGCCGTGGCTGTTGCACCGATCGCTGACTTGGCTTTTTGGCTCATGTGACGGCCGCGGCCGCGGGGTGGGCTCTTTTTCGGGGGCGCCGCGACATGTTTCGCGGGCGATGACACAAAAGGCTTGTGAGTTGCACCACAAGCCACCGCGCAGTAAGTTATGACTGCAATCACAAAATATCGCCGTTGACACGTGGCGGGAGAGACCCGTCCGCGCCATGGACGGGCGCCGTAGGAGCAATTCCTCCCCAGGAAACTCTCAGGCCCCCGTACCGCCACGAAGAGGCGAATCTGGAAAGAAGCACGGTCTGGTCCGTGCTCACCGAAGGAGCAAGTCCCGATCCCCTTGCGGACGGGATGGAAACTCTCAGGTACGTCAACAGATTGGGGAGGATCCAAGAACAGCGCGGACCCGTCCGCGCGCGATTCGGGAGTTCCTCCAATGACGCCAACCACCCACGCCACTGCCCGGTCGCCCTTTGGTGCGCCCGCCGGCCTGCCCCGTGAATCCGCGCTGCGGTCCCGCGGGAATGCCGAGCGCCGCACCGCAGGGCACTCCTGCAAGCGCACCGGCCTGGGAATGGTTGCCTCGGAGAACAACGCGAAGTCCTTGTTCCAGGGCATCGCGCCCGTCGGCGAGAACCGTTAGGGAATCGTCCATGGCACGCCACCGAAGCACCGGCACCAATCTGGAAGGCAACAGCATGAGCAAGAACAGTTCCGCGCCCCACCTCGAACGTGGGCTCTCCAACCGCCACATCCAACTGATCGCGCTCGGCGGTGCCATCGGCACCGGCTTGTTCATGGGATCCGGCAAGACCATTGCGGTGGCCGGGCCCTCGGTCATCTTCGTGTACATGATCATCGGCTTCATGCTCTTCTTCGTGATGCGCGCGATGGGCGAATTGCTGTTGAGCAACACCAACTACAAGAACTTCTCCGACTTCGCCGGGGACATTCTGGGCCCGTGGGCCGCCTTCTTCACGGGGTGGACCTACTGGTTCTGCTGGGTGGTCACCGGCATCGCGGACGTGGTGGCCATCTCCCACTACGTCGCGTTCTGGTGGAAGGACCTGCCGCTGTGGATCCCCGCCGTGGCCTGCATCCTGTTGCTCGTGGCCCTCAACCTGCCCAGCGTGAAGAACTTCGGCGAGACCGAGTTCTGGTTCGCCCTGGTCAAGATCGTCGCCATCGGCGCGCTGATCGTCGTCGGCCTGGTCATGGTCATTACCGGCTTCGAGAACAACGGGGCCACCGCCTCCTTCGCGAACCTCTGGAACGACGGCGGGATGTTCCCGACCGGCTTCATGGGCTTCGTTGCCGGCTTCCAGATCGCCGTGTTCGCGTTCGTCGGCATCGAGCTGGTCGGTACGACCGCGGCCGAGACCAAGGACCCGGAGAAGACCCTGCCCAAGGCGATCAACTCCATTCCGATCCGCATCCTCTTCTTCTACGTCGGTGCCCTGGTCATCCTCATGGCCGTCCAGCCGTGGAAGCTGTTCAGTGCCGCGGAGTCCCCGTTCGTGGGCATGTTCGCCCTGGCCGGCCTGGCCGGCGCCGCAGGCATCGTGAACTTCGTGGTGCTCACCTCCGCGACCTCCAGTGCGAACTCCGGCATCTACTCGACCTCCCGCATGATCCACGGCCTGGCCGAGGAGGGCGACGCCCCCAGGGGCTTTGCGAAGCTCTCCCGCACCAAGGTCCCGCGCAACGCGCTGCTGTTCTCCTGCATGTTCCTGCTCGCCGGCGTGGCGCTGCTTTACGCGGAGGGCGGCGTGGCCGAGGCGTTCACCCTGGTCACCACCATCTCGGCCCTGTGCTTCATGTTCGTCTGGTCGATCATCCTCATCAGCTACCTGGTCTACCGCAAGCGCCGCCCGCAGCTGCACGTGGCCAGCAAGTTCAAGATGCCCGGCGGAACGTTCATGCCCTACGTGGTGCTGGCCTTCTTCGGCTTCATCCTCTGGGCACTGACCACGCAGGCTGACACCCTGGCCGCGCTGCTCTTTACCCCGATCTGGTTCGTGGCACTGGGCATCGGCTACGCGATCCTGCGCTCCAAGCCCAAGCACGCCGAATTGCGGGCTTTGCACCAGGCCAAGGTCGCCCAGGAGCGCATGCTTGCGGCGTCGTTCAATGCCGGTGGCGCGGTGCTGGAGGCGGACGTGAAGGAGCCCGCCGCGAAGTAGCGGTAGCATTCCGGTCCGCGCCGGGGCCGTTTCCCTTGGGGGCGGCCCCGGCGTCATGCGGCCGCGTGCCGGCCCGTGCCGGTTTCCGGGGCGGGGACGGGGTTCCAGGTCCTTCGGGTCTCGAGGTACCAGAAGTACAGGAAGAGTGCGATTTCGTACCACTCGACGAAGAAGACCGCCTGCCTGACCCCGAGCGCGGCCAACACGGCCCATGCCACCACGCCCAGCGCCATCAGGACCAGCAGCCCCGCATAGTGGCCAGCCCGCCCGCCGCTGGTGTCGGTGTCACCAAGCCTGCTGCTGCCCAGGTGGCTGGCGATCGCGATGCCCATGCTGGCGAGCAGAAGCAGGGCTGCGGCAAGGTGGACGCCGACGAAGTCCTTGCCTTCGATCGTCCGCCACAGCAACAGCACCAGGAACCCCGCCAGCAGCAGCGTGCCTGCCACGGCCAGCCAACGTGTTTCCGTGCGTTGCAGCAATGAGCGCGGCGACCAGCTGCGGGTCTTCCACTCCAGCCACCCGAATGCCAGCGCCACGACCAGCACCGCAACCACGGAGACCTGGATGGATTGGATGAGCTCCCGTGCCGCGGCGGGGTCCAGGGTGCCAAGGGTCTGGCCCAGCCCGGCGGGGACGAAGGCGACGAACATCGCGTAGAAGCCGGCGAGGTTCAGCGCCTGGTCCTCCAGCGGCGGTCCCTTGTAGACCACCAGCAGCACGCCGGTGGTCACCATCATCGCCACGAACAGGTTCCTGGCCGGGCCGATGTAGTAGGAGCTGATGGAGTCCCCGATGACCCCGGTCCACCAGGCGTACAGGGCGATGGCCACCAGGAGCAGCAGCGGAATGACCAGGAGCATCAGGCGCAGGTAGCGCAGTGTGTCCCGGCCCTGGTTCTCGTCGACAGGAGTGTGCATGCCTGATTGTGCAACAGCAAATACCCTGTTGGCTAGGGCGGGGACGCGCCGGCGCGGGGCAGTTCCGCCTCGGTCCCGCGCGCTGGCGGCGGGATCAGCGCCAGCCGAGCTGGGGCGCCACCTGGGTGAGGATCGCTTCGATCACGTGGGCGTTGTACTCGACGCCGAGCTGGTTCGGGATGGTTCCCTAAATAAGCGGAGCGGCTACTGCCGCTTGCGAAGCTGCCGCATCTCCGACTTTGGAAATCCCAAGAACTTCAGCTCATCCCATCGCGTGGCGATTGTCCTCAAGCGCTGGGAGTTGATTGCCTCGGCATTGCTGGGGTCCTTCTGCTGGTAGGCGAAAGCACCGGTGACGAAGCTGACCGCGGCGGAGACAAGAGTAGAAACGAGCGCGCCCACCGTGATGTTCGAGCTATCGCGAATGATGTCCGAGATTCCAATCTTGCCATCCTGTAACAGCCAAAAGTATCCGAGTAGACAGGCCGCGGCGAATGCGACTAGCGCGATGACAGAGAAGATTGCTGCCAGGGTTGCGCGTTTTTTGCGACCCCCTCGCACCACCTTGCGGGATAGTTTCTCGGCCGCAGCGAGCTCCTCCGCGGGTTGCTGAAGGATTTCGACACTGGGATTATTGCCAACGATTTCCATGATGGTGGAATTGACTATGTCTCTACCTGCTGAGACGTCTCGCATTCTGCTCCCGTGTGTCGTCGCGTTCGGAGGAAATCAGTCTATCTAGCCGTGGATTCTAGCGCCAGACTCTTGTAGACCACCAGCAGCACGCCGGTGGACACCATCATCGCCACGAACAGGTTCCTGGCCGGGCCGAGATAGTAGGAGCTGATGGATTCCCAGATACGCCCGGTCCAACAGGCGTACCAGGCGATGGCCACCAGGAGCAGCAGGGGAATGACCAGGAGCATCAGGCGCAGGTAGCGCAGCGTGTCCCGGTCCTGGTTCTCGTCCATGGGCGTGTGCATGCCTGATTATGCATCAGCAAATGCACTGTTGGCTAGGGCGGGGATGCGCCGGCGCGTGGGGATGCCGGCTCGGCCCCGCGCGCCGGCGGCGGGATCAGCGCCAGCCCAGTAGTGGCGCCACGTGGGTGAGGATCGCTTCGATCACGTGGGCGTTGTACTCGACGCCGAGCTGGTTCGGGACCGTGAGCAGCAGGGTGTCCGCTGCGGCAATCGCCTCGTCCTGGGCCAGTTTCTTGGCCAGCTCGTCGGGTTCCCCGGCGTAGGACTTGCCGAAGACCGCGCGCGTCTTCGCATCGATGTTGCCGATCTGGTCGGAACTGTGGCGGTCGCGTCCGAAGTACTGCCAGTCCCGCTCTTCCGTCAGCGCGAAGATGCTGCGGCTGACCGAGACCCGCGGCTCGCGCTGGTGGCCGGCTTCCTTCCACGCTTGGCGGTAGAGCTCGATCTGCTCGGCCTGCTGGACGTGGAAGGGCTTGCCGGATTCGTCGTCCTTGAGTGTGGAGCTTTGCAGGTTCATGCCCAGCTTCGCGGCCCACACGGCCGTCGCATTGGAGCCGGAGCCCCACCAGATGCGTTCGCGCAGGCCCACCGAATGCGGTTCCACGCGCAGCAGACCTGGAGGGTTGGGGAACATCGGGTTCGGGCTCGGTTCCGCGAAGCCCTCGCCCGTGAGCACCTCGAGCAGGCGTTCGGTGTGCCGCCGGCCCATGTCCGCGTCGGACTCGCCGTCGGCGGGGGAGAAGCCGAAGTGGCGCCACCCGTCGATGACCTGCTCGGGCGAACCACGGCTAATGCCCAGCTGCAGCCGTCCGCCCGAGATCAGGTCGGCGGCGCCGGCATCCTCCGCCATGTAAAGCGGGTTCTCGTAGCGCATGTCGATCACCCCGGTGCCGATCTCGATGCGGCTGGTCCGCGCCCCGATCGCGGCGAGCAGGGGAAACGGGGACGCGTGCTGCGCGGCGAAGTGGTGGACGCGGAAGTAGGCGCCGTCCGCGCCGAGCTCCTCGGCCGCCACCGCGAGGTCGATGGCCTGCAGCAGCGCGTCGGACGCATTTCGCGTGGCCGAGGACGGGTGGTCGGTCCAGTGGCCGAATGACAAAAATCCGATGTTCTTCACAACGGTGGCCAACGCGCCGGGGGCGGATCGTATTCCACCCGGGGTCTACAGGGCGGCTCCGGGTTCAAAGAGGTCGCCGGCCAGGTATTTCAGTCCGGTGTCGCAGGTGACGGTCGCAACGGTGTGCCCTGGCCCAAGCTCCGCGGCGAGCCGGAGGGCGCCGGCGATATTCAGGGCGCTTGACGTGCCCGCGAAGATGCCCTCCCTGCGGGCGAGCGGCAGTGCCAAGCTCCTGGCGTCTTCCTCATCGATGGCAAGCACCCGGTCGTAGAGGCCGCGGGCGAGCAACGGCGGGACGATGCCCGTCGCAATGCCTTCAACATGGTGGGGTCCGGCGTGCCCGGCGCTGAGCATCGGGGACGCCGTGGGTTCCAGGGCGGTGATGGTGGCATCCGGGGCGTGCACTTTCAGAGTTCGGGAAACCCCCGCCAACAGGCCCGCGGTGCCGACCGCGGCGCAAAACGCGTCCACGGCCACCCCGTCGTGGCGCGTCTGCCGCAGCAGCTCCAGCGCGAGCTCGTCGTAGCCGGCCAGGGCGTCCGTGTTGTGGAATTGGTCGGTCCAGTAGGCGTTTTCGTCGATCACGATGCGCTTCAGGACCTCGCGCATGCGGTCGAACAGTTCCGGGGTGATCAGGCCGTTGTCGCTGGGCACGACCACCACCTCGGCGCCGAACGCGCGCATGGTGCGCAGCTTCTCCTGCGAAAAGGTGTCCGAGCTGACGATGGTGCACGGGTAGCCCTTGACCGCGCACACGTAGGCCAGGGAAGAGCCGGTGCTGCCGCCGGAATATTCCACGACCCGTTGTCCCGGTCTGAGGTCCCCGCGCCGCTCGGCTTCCGAAATGATCGCCAGGGCCATGCGGTCCTTGTAGCTGCCGGTCGGGTTCCCGGCCTCGATCTTGACAATCACCTCGGCGGATCCGGGTGGCACGAGGTGCTGCAGCCGCACCACCGGGGTGTTGCCGATGGTGGCCAGGGTGGAGCTGGAGATCCCGGTGCTCATGCCGAAGCCTCCTGCGCCGAGGCATGGGCCCGGGCCGCTGCCCGGTGATGCGTGCGCAGCTGGAGCAGGGCCGCATCCAGCAGCGGCGCGGAGACACCGAGGGTACTGGCGCGGGCGGCGAGGTCGCCCAGGATGTGCTCGGCCTCAAGCGGATCGCCATGCTCCAGGTCCCGATAGAGCGACGAGGTGAAGCCGGAACCCGGTTCGGTGAGCAACGCCAGCGACTGGGCGTGGCCCGGCCCGCTGACCGGATGGCCGGAGGCGGCGGCGACCTGCTCGCATTCGTCGATGGCGTCCAATATCGACGTTTCGCCTCCGGCGGCCAGGATGTCGCCAACGGTTCCGCGGAACAGGCACGTGATCACGCCGGCAGCGGCGATGAACACCCACTTCTCCCAGAGCCTGGCGGTGATGTCGTCAGCGACCTGCAGGCCGATCCCGGCCGTGTCGAGGGCCCGGACGATCTGCTCCGGGACGGTGCCGCCGCGGGGGTCCCCGATCGACAGGGTGCTCAGTTCGGTCATCTGCACGACGGTTGAATCCTCGTCGAGAGTCGCCACGATCTTCACCAGGCCCCCGAGCACCTGGCCCGGGAACGCATCTTCCAAGGCCTCCAGGTGGGCCATTCCGTTGAGCAGCGGCAGGAGGCGGGTGCCCGGCCCGACCGCGGGTTTCAGCGCGGGGATGACCGCGGGCAATGCAGGTGCCTTGACGGCGAGCACGACGAGGTCGAAGGGCGCACTGTCGGCCAGGTCGGTCACGGCGCGCACGCGGTGCCTGGTGGCGGTATCCGGGGCGCGGAAGCGAAGCCCGTTTTCACGGAGCTCGGCGGCGCGTCGCTCGCGGACGAGGAACGTCACGTCTTGTCCGGCGTCGAGCAGTCGCGCCCCGAGGGCACCGCCCGTCGCGCCGGCTCCGACGATGAGTATGCGGGTCATGGTGGCCTTGTTCCTTTCGCGGGACCGGGAGGGACCCGGTCCGCCCTTGTCGAATGATGCGGCATGAGGTGTGGCTGGCAGTCTCACGAACCGATTCCGGCCAGGTCGGTCATGGTGGTCGCGAGCAGTCCCGCGCCGATGGCCAGCAACACCACGCCGCCGAGCAGCGTGACGACGCGATCCGCGGTCGGCGACCGGTGGAAGCCGAAGATGCGCACCAGGGCGATGGCCGCGGACCACCACAATCCGGCGCCGATGACAACGCTCGCGCACAGCACGAGTGTACGCAGATCCGCGTCGTCGCCGCGCCCGATGAACTGGGGCAGGACCGCGGCGAAGAACAGCAGCGCCTTCGGATTCGTGGCATTTGTGGCGAATCCGCGGGCATACCCGCCCCTTGTTGCGGGTTTCGCGGCGGACGGGGCCCGGGCATCCGCCCGGCGGGAGCGGAGCATCGCCGTCCCCATCCACAGCAGCACGCCGGCACCGAGCAGCTGCACGAGACTCAGCGCACCGGGCTTGGCCGCCAGCAGGGCGGTCGCCCCGGCGACGGCGAGCACCGCGTGCAGCGCCAGTCCGGTGACGACGCCCGCCGCCGTCGAGGCGCCCTCCCGCACACCGCGGGTCGCCGACTGCACCACGAGAACGAGGTCGGGGCCCGGCACGGCCAGGGCCACCAGCAGCGCGAGAATGAACGTCATCCAGGTTTCCACGCCCATGAGCACCTCCCTGTCATCGAGCAATGAACCCACTGTAAACAGGTGATTCGCTAGACTCGGGCCATGGACGAATTGACGAGGAAATTGAATCGGATCCCCGAACTTGATGCGGTTGATTGGGCAATCCTCGAATTGCTGCAGGTTGATGCGACCATGCCGAACAAGGACATCGCGGCCCGGGTCGGTGTGGCTCCGAGCACCGCCCTGGAGCGGATCCGGCGCATGCGGCGCAATGGCACCATCGTCGCCACCCGGGCCCACGTGCTCCCGAGCCTGCTCGGGCGGGGAGAGCAGGCGTTCCTGGGCATCCAGATCCGTCCGCATGCCCGCGACACGGCCAACGACTTCGTCCAGAAAGCCCTCGCGCTGCCCGAGACCCTTGCGCTGTACAACGTCAGCGGTTCCGAGGATTACCTGCTCCACGTCGCGGTGGCCAACAGCACCGAACTACAGAACCTCATCATCGACAAGATCCTCGCCCTGCCCCAGGTCGCGCATTGCCGAACCCAACTCATCTTCGGTGAGCCGTGGGTTGCCCCGTTGCGCCGCCGCCCGGCACGGGCGACGGAGGACTGAAGGGGAGGGCCTGCCGGCACAAATGCGGTGCGCCCCGCGGGGGCTTATTGCCGCCCCGAGAGCCGCACGGCCAACAGCGAGCCGATGGTGAAGGCCAGGGTCGCGGCAAGCACCAGGAACAGCGGCATGGTCCAGGATCCGGTGGCGCCGTTCAGCCACCCGGCCAGCGGCGGGGCGCAGGTGGCCGCGAGGTATCCGCTGCCCTGGATGCGGGCCGACGCGGTTGCCACGTCGGCATTGTTGTGGGCGACCCGGGGGATGATCGAGAAGATCGCCGTGAACCCGCCGCCCTGGGCCACCCCGCCGATGAGGGCCCAGAGCACGAAATGCTCGGGGGCGGCAAGGAGTCCGATCGGCAGCGCGGCCCAGCACAGGGCGATGACGGCCGTGGCGATCCAGAGTTTTGTGCGGGAGGCCAGCAACGGAACGCCGAACGCCCCGACGACGGCCGCAATCTGGAAGAGGGAAGCCGTTGCGCCGGAGGAGGCCGGAGCCAGTCCGCGGGTGTCGGCCAGCAGCAGGGGCAGCCAAGCGGTCGTGGCGTAGTAGGCGGCGGACTGGCCGCAGAAGGCCAGGACCAGCAGCCCGACGACGCGCCGGAAGCGGGTCCGGTCGGCCGATCCGCGTGCGGTGGCGGCCAGTGCGCCGGGCCCGTCGGACAACGCGGGCGCCGGCGATGCCGCGGCCTCGCGGGGCGTGGGTGCAAAACGCCCGCGTCGTTGCCGCAGCAGCCAATAGGCCAGTCCAGCGGCGGTCACCACGCCCCACGCCGCGATCGCCCAGCGCCAGCCAACAAGGGCCGCCAGCGGCGCGGTGCCCAGCAACGTGGCCATGGAGCCGATGTTCATGGTGGCCGAATAGGCGCCGGTGGCGGCGGAGATCCGGTTGAACGGGACATCCCGGCGGATCAGCACGGGGACAGCGATGTTCCCCAGGGTCATGGCCGCACCGATCAACACGGTTCCGGCCAGGACCACCGGTGCCGGTCCGATCGAGCGGATGACGGTTCCGGCCAGCACCCCGGCCAGGCACAGGATGATAGTGGCCTCGGGCCCGAACCGGCGGATGCTTCGGGTGGCCAGCGGTGTGGCGAGTGCAAACAGCAGCACGGGCAACCCGGTCAGCAGCCCGGCCCCGATCGCGCTGAGCCCGGTGTCGGCGGTGATGCCGGGGATCACCGCGGTGGGGGCGATGATCGGAGCACGCAGGCTCAAGGCCACGACCACTATGCCGGCGATGACCCATGGCAGGGTCGTGCGCGGTGAAGGACGGGGATGCGTGGCGGGCTCCTCTGAATCGCGGAGGTGGAGCGCAAAGTGGTGCGCGGGGTGCTGCCGCCAGCCTATCGGAGCCCGGTGCCGGTCATGCCGGATTGTTGGGAAGGGCACGAAATTCGTCGCAACAAACATCAGACGTCTAATGTTTAAACATGAATTCAGAGAGCACCCGCCAACCCTCCGCCCCGCCGCAGGCCATGGAGGATGTCGCCGCCGAAATGGTGGCGGCGGAGGCCGCGGTGGGTGCCCCGGTGCCGCCAACGGCCCCCGCAAGGCGGAATCGCTGGTTTTCCGGGGCCCTGGCGGTGGCGGCCGTGGTGCTGGTGGGACTGAACCTGCGCGCCGGGATCGCCTCCGCGGCGCCGCTCTTCCACGACCTTGAGGAACTGCTGGGTTACGGCACGCTGGTGGCCTCGCTGCTGCCGACCATCCCGGTGTTGTGTTTCGCCTTCGCCGGCGCGGGGACCGCCTGGCTGGTCAAGCGCACCGGACTCGAACGTGCCATCGGCGTGGCCCTGCTGCTGCTCACCCTGGGCCTGGCCGTGCGTGCCTTCGAATCCACCTGGCTGCTGCTGGCCGGAACCGTGCTCGGCATGTCAGGGCTGGCCATCTGCAACGTGGCCATGCCCTCCTTCATCCGCGAGCACCACGCGCACCGGACCGCTTCGATGACCGCGACCTACACCGTCACCATGTCGGTGGGTGCGACCAGCGCCGCGGCCTTCAGCGTGCCGATTGCCGCGCGGCTGGGATCCCCGACCCTCGGGCTGGCCGCCTGGGCGGTCCCCGCCGCCCTGGCGCTGCTGGTGTTCCTGCCGCTGGCCATCCGGGGGAGCCGCGCAGACGGACCGGCGGGGCCGCACGTTTCCCCGTGGCCCATGCTTGCCACGCGCAAGGGCATGCTGTTCACCTCGGTCTTCGCCGTGCAGGCATTGCTGGTCTACACCCTGCTGAGCTGGTTGCCGCACATCCTCATCTCGCGCGGCTCCGACCCCGCCACCGCCGGCTTCATGCTGGGGCTGGTCCAGGCCGTCAGCATTCCGACGGTCCTGCTCTTGCTGTGGATGGCCTCGAAACCACGGCTCTTGCGCCCCGCCTTCGTCCTGACCTGCGGGTCTGCCACTGCCGGGTTCACCGCACTTCTGCTGCTCCCGGTCGAATTTTCCGTGGTCCCCGCGGTGCTCACCGGGCTGGGGCTGGGCATCTTCCCGCTGTTGATGCTGATGATCAGCCGCAGCGGCGAGAGTGCGGCCGAAACCACCGCGCTGTCGACCTTGGCCCAGTCCGTCGGGTACCTGGTCGCCGCCGCCGGCCCGTTCGGGCTCGGCTTGTTGCAGGGGGTCCTGGGGTCCTGGACGGTTCCGCTGGTCATCCTCGTCGGGGTCACCCTGGTGCAGTTCTTCCTGGGATACCGGCTCGGCGGAATCGGACGGAAGCAAGGCACCCCGGTGGAGGTGCGGGCATGAGCACCCCCGGCGTGAGGCTTCCACTGGCCGACGAGGTGGTTGCCCGGCTGCGCGAGGCCGTCGCGTCGGGCCGCTGGGCCGTGGGAGCGAAAATCCCTTCCGAACCCGAACTCATCGCCGAATTCGGTGTCTCCCGCGGAACCCTGCGCGAGGCGGTCAAGGCGCTGGCCCACGCCGGCTTGTTCGAGGTGCTGCGCGGGGACGGGACCTACGTGCGGGCCACCAGCGAAATCAGCGGCACCGCCCAGCGGGTCTATCGCGAGCACGCGGACGAGGACGTGCTGCAGGTGCGTTTCGCCCTGGACACGCAGGCCGCCCGGCTTGCCGCAGGCGCGGCCGACGCCGCGGTGGTCGAGGTCCTGCGTGCGCTGCTGCTGCAACGGCGCGAAAGCTGGGATGCCGGGGACTACGAGGCATGGTCGTCCGCGGACTGGGAATTCCACCTGCGCATCGCCGAAGCCTCCGGAAACACGCTGTTGCACGAACTCTACGAAAGCTTCGGGGACGTCTTCCACGGGACGAAGATGGTGCAGCGGCTCGAGGCCGGCTTTGACGGTTGCCTGGCCGCCGGGCACGAGGAGTTGCTCGAGGCGATCGAGGCAGGGGACGGAGATGCCGCCGTGCGCACAGTCATCGCGAACCTCGACTATTGCATGGGCTGGATGCCCGGAAGATAGCTGCACAAGCGACGGCGGTGCGCCGCGGCCGCAAAGCCGTGACGCACCGCCATCGTGTTTGGACGCGTGAACCGAGGAGTTACTCGGTGACCTCGAAGGCCAGGGTCTCGCTGAATTCGCGGCCGTGCACGTCGGTCGCTGTGACTTCGGCGGTGTGTTCTCCGACGGCGAGGCCCGGGGGCAGCGCCAGGCGCCACAGGTGCATCGACCTGTCTGCCAAGCCGCCGCCGTGGACGAACTGCTCCGCAATGGCAACGGGATCGGAGTACTCGGAGCCGACCAGCGGGGTTTCGCCACGTAGCTGCTGGGTCCGCGATGCAACCAGCGGCTCGTCGCCGTCGATTTCGACCTCGACCGTGGAACCGGTCGAACCCATCCAGAAGTTGGTCGTCAGCCAGGCCTGGCCCGCCAGATCGGCCCGGGATACCGCCATCGGGCTTTCCAGTTCCGGAGCCGACCCGCGCGGCACGGAGATGTTGTCCGCGTACCAGGCCCGGTACTTCGGGGTGTTCAGGCCCACTGACATCTGCTCGGATCCGTCGCCGCCGCGGACAGTGAACCGTTCGGTGACCTCCGTGTTCTTGATGTCGAGGGTCAGCACGCCGGGCGGGGTGCCGTCGCGCTGGACGGATGTCGGGTAACCCCCATCGAGGACCCGGCCGCCGTACCAATGGCCCGACACCGCGGGCACGGTCAGGTGCGTGAACGGCAGGCCCGCCTCGCCCACTTCGTCGCGCCATCCGGCCATCAGGTCGCCCTTGCGCAGGTTTTCCGCCATGTGCGTGTGCCCGCCCAGCGAGACGACCTCGCGGCCCTCAAGGATCTCGTAGATCTCCTGCAGCTGCTTCGTGGTGTGGGAGTTGCTGTAGTAGAACTCGAGCAGCGGGCTGTGGCCGGCCAGCAGGATCACCTTGTTCTTCGGGACCTTCGCGATGTCGGCGCGCAACCATTCGAGCTGGCGCTCGCCGAGCCCGTAGGTGTAGTCGCCCTTCTTCGCGGGCACCTTCGTCGGGTATTCGATGTTGCTCAGGGCCACCACATGGGCCTTGCCGGCGTCGTAGGAGTAGTACTCCGGCCCGAACTGTGCGCGGTAGGAGTCGAACTCGTGCTCGCCGTCGAGCGCATCGAAGTCCAGATCATGGTTGCCGGGCAGGAACCGCGCCGGGCCATTGAGCATGGAGGTCAGTTCGCGGGTCTGGGTGAAGACCGAGAGGTCGTCGCCGACCACGTCCCCGATGAAGAGCGCACCGCAGCCCGCGTAGTCCTGGCGTTCGGCGAGGTCCGCGAACACGCCGTTGCGGGCGAATTCGACCTCCTTCTCGTTGTACGTCTGGATATCGGCGCCGATGGCACAGTGCTGCTCGGGAGACTGGGTGAGCTTGCTATGGGCCAGCGGGAAGTTCACCGCCTCCGGCAGGGCACCGGTGGGTGCGATCCCGCCGAACTTCAGCTTCGGGGAGCCCGCGGGCAGGTGGTTGTAGAAGAACTGGGCGACATTGTGCTCATCGACCGGGACCTGGTAGCCGCGCGGCTGGGTGACGAAAACCGTCATGTTCTCAAAGGCGGGCAGCTCGTAGCGGCCGTTCGAGTCCGTCGTGGCGATATCGCGACCGTTGGATACGGCCACGCCATTGAGACCCCGTTCGTTGCCGTCAAGAACGGAGTTCTTGTTCGAATCGTCGAAAACGACGCCTTTGAGTGATTCCTGGTTGCTGGTGCCGTTGGATTCAACAACGTCCACGGAGCCGCGGTAGGCATTTGCGTCCCAGTCGCTCTGGGCTGGCGCGGCTCCGGCGGACGAGGGTAGCAGTGTGCCTGCAACGAGAACGGCAGCGGTTCCTACAATGATGCCGAGCGGCCGGGTGGGGAGTTTTTTGGGCGGTTGGGTGGACGTGGGCATGACGTACCTCCGGTTTGGGGAAACCAGCCGGCTATATTGCCGACCGTCACCAACTTTCCAAACGCCGATGAATGGAAAGCCGCCATTGGGGTTCGGCATGAGGTCAAGCCCGTGAAGACTTGCCCAACGGCTGACCAACAAGGCAAAACGCAAAGTTCAGGTGCGGTAGGTGTGGTCTTTTCCTTCGGGAAATGACCAGTGGCGGGCAAGGGGGTGCGCGGCGGACCGGAAGTCCCTGACGACGGCATCGAGCGCGGCCGACAGCTATTCGTGCTTCACATGAGTTGGTCTTGTTCGTTGTCAGCGCTCGCAGTTTGCTGCTCCAGGTTCCCGTTCAGGGCCGACTGTTGCCTCGGACCGTTTTTCTGGACGTCCAGAAAATTGGGGCCGTGGCTGCCGGAATAGACTCGGGGCATGCCGATACTGAACAAGGACATGACGCTTTGCATCTCGCTGGCGGCGCGGCCCAGCAACAACGGGACGCTGTTCCACAACCACCTCTATGACCAGTTGGGACTTAACTGGATCTACAAGGCTTTCGCCCCGACCGACCTGGCCCAGGCCATCTCCGGCGTCCGTGGGCTGGGCATCCGCGGTGCCGCAGTATCCATGCCCTACAAGGAAGCGGTGATCCCGCTCGTAGACCACTTGGCCCCGTCGGCGGCGGCCATCAAGTCGGTGAACACCATCGTCAACGACAACGGGATCCTCACCGCCCACAACACCGACTACTCGGCGGTCGTTGAACTGCTGAGTATCCACAACGTTTCCCCTGCACTGCGGACCGTGGTGCGGGGTTCCGGCGGGATGGCCAAGGCAGTGGTGGCGGCGCTGGCGCACTCCGGGTTTGGCGACGTCGTGGTGGTGGCCCGCAACGAGGCGGCAGGACGGAACCTGGCCGAGACCTACGGCTTCACGTGGGCGCCCGAAGCCGCCGAAAGCGCGGAATTGTTGGTCAATGTCACCCCTATCGGGATGGCGGGCGGCGCGGAGGCGGACCAGATGCCGTTCTCGCCGGAGCAAGTGGCCACCGCGCAGGCGGTGTTTGACGTGGTTGCCGTCCCGACGGAAACGCAGTTGATTTGCGCGGCACGCACTGCGGGAAATCCGGTCGTGACAGGCGTCGATGTTTCAACATTGCAGGCCGTGGAGCAATTCGTGCTCTACACGGGCATCCGGCCCACCGCGGAACAGATCCGAGCGGCACGCGAATTCATGCTGGCGCCGACACCTCGCGCCTGACGCCGGAGCTTGCGGGCAGGGAACCTCGGTAACGGGCACTGGGCGAAACCCCGGAAATCCCCGCGGTGGTTATCCCGGGGTTGTGCGATTCGCGTGTCGGCGGGTCCATGCGGCATGGCCGATCGTCGCGGCGATTGTCAGCACCACGCTGGCCAGCAGGCCGAATCCGAAGATAGCGGCATAGGAACCTGCCTCGGCCAGTGTTGCCGTGGCAAAGTTTCCCAGCGAGCCGCCCAGGAACAGCGATGCGGCGAACAGCGATACCGTCGTCGCGCGGGCCTGCGGTGCCACGTCCGTGGCCCAGCCCTGCATGGACGAGTGCATGACCGCGTTGGCCACGCCTATCAGAGTCGCCGTCACGGTGACCACCGCCGGGACCGGCCAGAGCATGGAGATCCCGCAGGCCAGCGCCAACACCGCGCCGCCGGCAAGGATCAGCCGGGTCCGGGAGAAGCGATGCACCAGGACCTTCATCGCGCGTGCCCCGAGAATGACGCCGACTGCATAGCCGGTGGCCAACAGCCCGGCCAACCCGATGCCCACGCCGGCGTGCTGCAGCGCCGGCACGATGTAGGTCAGGGCGCCGAGCAACACTGTGCCTTCCAGCAGGGCAATGGCATAGAGGCCAACCGCGGCGGGAGTGAAGGCTCGCCGCAGCCGGAACCGGCCTCGCACCGCCGGAGGAGCTTCCACCCTTGCCAGCGCCACCA
Source organism: Arthrobacter sp. C2 (assembly GCA_024207135.1). Taxonomy (GTDB): domain Bacteria; phylum Actinomycetota; class Actinomycetes; order Actinomycetales; family Micrococcaceae; genus Paeniglutamicibacter. The sequence goes on from CP042428.1 coordinate 3,462,308, forward strand.
GTATTGCCGCGGCCCCGAGGGCGGGAAGCCCGAAGACCAACCGCCAATCCACAAAGGTTGCAACGGCTCCGGCACCCAAAGTGGCCAAGGTTGCCCCGAGTGAGGAATAGATCTGCAGGTCCGAGAGTCCCCGTGCGCGGTCCGTCCCCTTCCGGGTGTCGCCCAGCAGCGTCAGCAGGGTCGGATAGAGCGCGCCGAACATGAAACCGGTGATTGAACGGACCACGAGCAACGGCAGGTATGCCATGAACAAGGTGCTCGTGACGGCTCCGACCGCGGCCCCGGCCAGCGCCAGCCGCAGCACCGCCAACCGGCCGAATCGGTCGCTGAGCAAGCCCCAGAGCGGTTGTCCAAGCGCGTAGAACAGCGAATAGGCGGCAACCAGCTGGACTGCCTGGGCCAGGGTGAGTTCGGTGACCGTGGCCAGGGCGACGAGCATCGGCGGGGTGGCGAAGCGGTCAAAAAATGCCAGGAAGCCGATGGACCTGAGCACCGGGTCGGGTATCGTCCCGGCCTCGACAGCGGATTCCTTGGCCACGTAGGCGTTCGCCACCTTCCCCACTCGTTCCCTTGCTATATGTAACCAGACGGGTGAAGCAGGGGTTGCCTTCGTGACGAGTCGAGGTAAACACCAAGCGCAGGAAACCATGAAGGTGGATTCCTGCGCTTGGGTTGATCAAATATGGCTGTGGATCAGCGGACCGGATTCCTGGCCGCGTTCTCAGCGTCCGAGCAACCGGCCCAGAAAACGGCGAACCCCGCCGCGGGAGCCCAAATGTCCCTCGAGCTCCCAAGGGCCCGCGGCCTCGTCGGACAACCGGCCGTCCTCGCCGTAAAGCAGGTGCTTGGTGCCAGGACCGGGGATCTGGGCACCGGCGAGATTCGGAAGGCCGGGGCTTGACGCCGAACCGTGCAGGGATGCCGGTCCCATCCGTGATGTCCTGCCCTGGACGCTTTCCGGGCGGGGGAATATCTTTTTCATCGTCATCACCGGGTCCTTTGTCGGTACCTCAATTCTAGTTTTCTTCCCCGGCCCGGGGCAGGAAATCCGACAACATCTTTTGGCCGTCGAAGTGCACGTTCCCTGGGGACACGCATCCGATGCACATGACTGGCCCCGTTCCACGTTGGTGTCGAAAGATCACGGTTTCTTGCGGTTGATGACGCGTTGCCCCTGGCGAATGTCCGCCGGGGCAGGACCCAGAACGCGGGAAGTGCCCCATGTGACCCCAGAAGTCCGTGTTTGGTCCGCATGTGACGGACGGGTTCCGCCGGATCATGTCGGCTGCTTGAATCAAGGGGTACCCATCCAGAGCGGCCGAGAGACCTGGCTTGTCGACGCCGCAGCAAATCCACTCAGCAATGAGTGGATAGTGCTTCCGCCAGGATCGATGGAGATCGCGCAACTTCCCCTTCGGCCGGCAGTGCAGTGCCCGCTGGGAGGCGTTCATGTCGAATTCCATCCCCAACGCCGAAGGTGCCTGTAGGTTCGCGCCTCACACCGGAATCCCAACCACTTCGATCGATTTGCCGACACGACCAGGAGCCAAGCCATGACCACGACGTATCTGAACCGCAGCCGGCTAGAAGAGCTCTCGGCACGCTTCGCACCGCTCTTCGAACAGATTGCCGCCGGTGCCTCGGAGCGCGACAGCAGCCACTCTCTTCCCCGCGAACAGGTGGCGGGGTTGGCCGCTGCCGGGTTCGGCGCGGTGCGCGTGCCCGAATCCCACGGCGGGGCAGGGGCCACACTGCCCGAACTCTTCGAGCTGCTGACCGAACTGGCGGCGGCGGACCCGAACATCACCCAGGCGCTGCGCGCGCACTTCGCCTTCGTGGAGGACCGGCTCGTTGCCGCACCCGGCGCGGAACGCGACATCTGGCTGGCGCGCTTCGCCGCCGGCGAGCTGGTCGGCAACTCCTGGACCGAGATCGGGACCGTCACCGTGGGAGAGGTGAACACCAAGGTTAGCCCCGATGGCAAAGGCGGGTTCGTGGTCAACGGGACCAAGTACTACTCGACCGGGTCGATCTACGCCGACTGGATCGACACCTACGCCCAGCGCACGGACACCGGAACCAGGGTCATCGCGGCGATCAACGCCCACCAGCCCGGCGTGCAGCTCGCGGACGACTGGGACGGATTCGGCCAGCGCACCACCGGCACCGGAACCTCCACGTTCACCGATGCCGTCGTTTCCGCCGAGAACCTCATCGAATTCGACACCCGGTTCAAGTACCAGACGGCGTTCTACCAGGAGGTGCTGCTCGCGGCGCTGGCCGGAACGGCGCGCGCCGTGGAACGCGAGTTCGCCGCGGAGCTTGCCGCGCGCAAGCGCACCTTCAGCCACGCGGCCGCCGAGGTGGCGGGGCAGGATCCGCAGTTGCTGCAAATCGTCGGAGAGGTGTCTGCCGCGGCATTCGTCGCTTCCGGAGCGGTGGAACGCGTGGCCGCTTCCCTGCAGCGTGCCTACGAAACCGCCGTCGGGCTCCACTCCGGGGATGTCACCGAGCAGGAGGACGAGTCAGCCAACGATGCAGCGGAACTTGCCTCGGCGCAGGCCCAAGTGGCACTCACCCCGCTGGTGCTCAACGCGGTGACCCACGCCTTTGACGCGCTGGCGGCATCGGCCACCAGCACCGCCAAGAACCTGGACCGGCACTGGCGCAACGCCCGCACGGCCGGCAACCACAACCCCTGGGTCTACAAGGCCAGGCTGGTCGGGGACCATGCGGTCAACGGTGCGGTGCTGCCGCGGGTCTGGGCCATCGGGGCGTCGAAAAAGGAGTAGTCGGGCGGCGGGTCTTCGGGCTTAGCGCGACCAGTTGTAGGGCGTGGTTGTCGAGACCTTGAGCATGCCGGAGCGTTCCAGGATGGGCCTGGAATACTCCGTCGAATCGCTGTGGGCCAGCGTCTTGCCCGCCGCCAGTGCCGAGCGGGCCCGGGCCGCCGTCAGCGCACGGTAGATGCCGCGCCCGCGGTAATCCGCGAGGGTGGCACCGCCCCAGATGCCCGCGAAGTCGGTGTTCGGCACGGGCTCGAGCCGGCCGGCGCCAACCATGCGCCCGTCGGTTTCGGCGACCCACAGCTCCATGCCGTCGTTGCGCGCCAGGCGCGAGATGAGTGCTTCGGCAAGCCGGGTCTCGGCGGGGTCGCCGAAGGCTTCCTGGGCCATCGCGCTCATGGCGCGGACATCGGCATCGCTGCTGATCCGCCGCAACGCCACCCCTGCGGGCATGGGGACGTCGGTGCACAGGCACTCGAGGGCCCCGATCATGATCGACTCGGGCTCGTCGGGCAGGAAGCCGTGCGCCAGCAACGCCTCGTGCAACCCCGGGGCGCGGTCGTGGCCGCGGCTCTTCCACTCGACGCGGGTGATATCGGGATCGGCGCGGAAGTGGTCCAGCGCCTGGCCAACGAGTGCCGCGATGCGGCGCCCGTCCAGGTCCCCCAGGTCGCGGTAGGTGATGAAACCACGCCCGCCGGCGAAAGTCACCAGTCGCAGGGGGCCCAGCAGGTCGACCCGGATCGCGCTGGGTGTCTCGGCGTCCGTGCGGAGCTGGCCGTCGTAGGCTTCGAGGTATTTCGCAAGTGCGCTCACCGGTTTCATGCTGTCAGTGCGGAAGGGCCGCCGCAACCCCCTCCAGGGTCCGTACGGTGGCCCGACATCCCAGAGGAGTGGCATCGGCCGGAGGAACCGCGAGGCAAAAATCCGCGGCCGCCGGCAGCGCGGAACCGTCCGTCCACCGCGCGGGACCCGGACGCATTGGGGGTGGCTCGCGGAACGCCGTTCCGGCAGGTGGCCCGCGACAAGAATTGCCCGAAACCTGCCTTTTGGCGTTTACTTCACCTCCCGATCGGGAAAAATGCTGGGAAGATCCCCGTTTCTTCGCGTACCCTGAAAATGTGAGCACCCCCACATGGAACCGGCCCGCAGCGCCGGAAAAGAGCATCCTGTCCCCGGAAGACGCCGAAGAACTGGACATCATTTCCCTGGGACGGCGGATTCGCCACCTGCGCAAGGCCAAGGCGATGACCCTCGACGATCTCTCGGCGGCCGTGGGGACGGCGCCCAGCCAGCTCTCGCTGATGGAAAACGGGAAGCGCGAACCCAAGCTGAGCATGCTCAAGTCGCTGGCTTCGGTCTTCGGCGTGGGGCTCGAGGAACTGCTCGGGGCCGAGCCGCCCACCAAGCGGGCGGCCCTGGAGATCGAACTCGAGCGTGCCCAGCGCGGCCCGCTCTACCAGGCGCTGGGGTTGCCCAAGGTGCGCATTTCCTCGCGGCTGCCCATGGACGTGCTCGAATCCCTGGTCGGGTTGCAGGGCGAGCTGGAACGCCGGCTCAACGAGCAATCCGCAACGCCCGAGGAAGCCCGGCGCGCCAATGCCGAGCTGCGCGGGGAAATGCGCGAGCGCAACAACTACTACCCGGAGATCGAGAAGGAAGCGGCCAAGGTGCTCAAGGCCATCGGCCACGCCACCGGACCGCTCTCGCACCACGAGGTCGCGGACATCGCCTCGCACCTGGGCTTCTCGCTGCACAACGTCTCGGACCTGCCGCACTCCACCCGCTCGGTCACCGACCTGAAGAACATGCGGGTCTACCTCACCCAGTCCCAGCGTTCCGAGCATTCGACCCGCTCGGTGCTGCTGCAGGCCTTCGGCCACCACGTGCTGGGCCACGCCACTCCGGGGGACTACGCCGAGTTCCTGCGCCAGCGCGTGGCCACCAACTACTTCGCTGCCTCCTTGATGATGCCGGAAAAGGCCACGGTGGAATTCCTGCAGCGCGCCAAGAGCGCCCGCGAGCTCGCAGTCGAGGACATCCGGGACGCCTTCGCGGTGTCCTACGAGACCGCGGCCCACCGCTTCACCAACCTGGCCACCGAGCACCTGGGCATCACGGTGCACTTCCAGAAGGTGCACGAATCCGGCATCATCCACAAGGCCTACGAGAACGACGGGGTGAACTTCCCGATGGACCACATCGGCGCCATCGAAGGCCAGTCGGTCTGCCGTCACTGGACCAGCCGCGAGGTCTTCGACGTGGCCGACCAGTTCAGCGCCTACAACCAATACACAGACACGGTCGCCGGCACGTTCTGGTGCACCGCGCGGACCGAGCGCTCAACCACCGGGAAGTTCTCGCTGAGCATCGGGGTGCCGTACGTGCACGTGAAGTGGTTCCGCGGGCGCGACACCACCGAGCGCTCCATCTCCACCTGCCCGGACGAATCGTGCTGCCGGCGCCCGCCGCTGGAACTCCAGAAGCAATGGGCCGGGCAGGCCTGGCCCAGCGCCCGCGCCCAGACCCACCTGCTGGCGGCCATGCCGCAGGGGGCCTTCCCCGGCGTGGACGAGACCGAGGTGTATTCCTTCCTGGCCCAGCACTCCGGCGACAAGTAGTGCCCCGCGTCACACAATCGTCATGCTTTCCGCCCGCCGGGCATTGCTGGTAGGTATAGGGAGCACGCAGCACCGCCTGCCGAACTCCCACCGAAGGGGCCACTGAAATGAAGTATGTCGTCGGATGCCTTGCGGACAAGCGCGGCCGCGAGGCGATCTCGCTGGCCCTGGCCCTGTCCAAATCGCTGGCCGCGCCGACGCATGCCGAACTCGAGCTGGTCCACATCATCCGCGGGGCCGCGCCCGAGGACGCGGGATCGCACAGCGAACGCGTCTACCAGCAGTTCCTGCAGCAGTCCGCGCAGAAGTGGATGGACCGCGCGCTGGCCCTGGTCCCCTCGAGCATGGCCGCGCGCACCCACATCCGTTTTGCCGACTCGATGGCCGAGGGCCTGCTCGAGGCCGTCTCCGCGTTCAAGGCGGACCTGGTGGTGGTGGGCGCCGCCAGCCACGGGCCGTTCCGCCGCTTCACCGTCGGATCCGTGGCCAACGCGCTGCTGCATTCCTCCCCGGTGCCCGTGGCCCTGGCACCCTCCGGGTACCTGCCGCCGCGGGAAATCACCCGGATCACCTGCGCCCTGGGCACCCGCACGGGCGCCGACTCGGTGCTGGAGGTCGCCGTGGATTCCGCCGCGATCCGCCACGTGCCGCTGCGGCTGATCTCCCTGGTGGCACTGGACGGGGAGTCAAGCCACGCCGACGCCGGGCAGTGGGCCCGCGCGCATGCCGCCGCGACGCTGGAACGCGCCATCGAAGGGGTGCGGGCCCGCACCATCGTCACCGCCGACGTGGCGCAGGGGAAGTCCACGGAGGCGGCCATCGACTCCCTGGACTGGGACGAGTCGGAAATCGTGATGATCGGTTCCTCCCGCCTGGCCGAACGCAGCCGGATCTTCCTGGGATCCACCGCCAACAAGATGCTGCGCGCGCTGCCGGTGCCCATGGTCGTGGTTCCGCGCTTCCACGTCCCGGTCCCGGCGGCCGGCCGGCCGGGACGCATCTAGGGCCGCGCCCGCACCACCCATGACGCCACCGAACCCGCACCTGCCCCCGCCGCGCCACGCGCTGGTCCGCGCCCCGATCGCGGTCAGCTCGGATTCCGGGGAGCCGCTCTACCGGCAGCTGCGCCAGGCCCTGGAGCACCAGATCCTCTCCGGCTCGCTGGTGCCCAACCTGCCGCTGCCCTCCTCCCGGGAACTGGCCCGGGAACTGGGACTCTCGCGCAACACCGTGAATGCCGCCTACCAGGAAATGCTCGCCTCGGGCATCATCGAGTCCCACTCGCGGCGCGGCTACTTCATCAACACCCAGATGCTGCGCAAGGTGGCCCCGGAGTCCGCCCTGGCCCCCGCCGCGGGCTCGACGGTGGACTGGTCCCGGCACATCCGTCCCCGCCAGGACGCCGGGATGCCGGAGATCACCAAGGTCCGCGACTGGTCCAGCTACCCCTACCCGTTCGTGGCCGGGCAGGTCGACGAGCGGGACTTCCCGCGGCTGGGCTGGTCCCGGGCACTGCGTGACGCCTTGGACCCGCCGCACCTGTTCTACTCGCTGCGCGACTCGGTCGACGAGGACGACCCGTTCCTGGTCGAGGTCCTGTGCAAGCAGGTGCTTCCGGCCCGCGGCATCCTGGCCCGGCCCGAGAACATCCTCATCACCGCCGGCTCCCAGCAGGGCCTGGACCTGCTGGCCCAAACCATGATGGGCACCAACACCCTGGTGGGCGTCGAAAACCCCGGGTACGTCGATGCGCGGCACACCTTTGCCCGCACCGGGGCGACGCTGCGCCCGCTGAAGGTGGACGAGCACGGGCTTCTCCCGCCCGCATCCCTGGGCGAACTGGATTTGCTCTACCTGACCCCCAGCCACCACAGCCCCACCAACGTCACGCTCTCGGGATCCCGGCGCCGGCAGATCCTCGACGGCACCCGGGAAACCGGGGCGCTGGTCATCGAGGACGACTACGACTCCGAGTTCCGCTACCGCGGCAAGCCCACCCCGGCGCTCAAGGCGCTGCCGGACTCCGAACACGTCATCTACCTGGGCTCCTTCACCAAGTTCCTGGCCCCGGGGCTGCGCATGGGCTACCTGGTGGCCGAGGCCGAGCTGGTCACCGAGCTGCGCAACCAGCGCCGCTACAAGATCCGCCACATCCCGGGCCACCCGCAGCGGGCCATGGCCCTGCTGATCGAATCCGGGCAGTACCACCGCACGATTTCCCGGCGCCGAACCCAGCTGGCGCGCAAGTGGCAGGTGCTCGTCGAGGCACTGGAGGAGTTCGTGCCGTGGAAGATCACCGCGCCCCCGGGCGGGGTGAGCATCTGGATCCGCGGACCCGAAGGCCTGGACTGCGTCGCGCTGGCGGCCGCGGCCCTGGAGGCCGGGATCGTGATCGAGCGCGGGGACGTGTTCTTCGACGACCCGGAAGCCAACCGCAACCACTTCCGCCTGGGCTTCGCCGCGATTTCCCTCGAGGCCATCCGCCCCGGCATCAAGGAACTGGGCCGGGTCATCGCCGCCCAGGACGGGCGGTAGCACGCCGCACCGCGGTGGACCCAAGGAAGCGCCCCCGATCTGGATCTGGGCCGGGCGCCGCAGGTGGTCAACAGTAGTCAGTAGCGCCGGGCGAGCTTTCCAACGCCCGGAACCAGCAGCCACGGCAATTCGCCTCAGAGACAAGGGAGCCTCCGATGGAACACCTCAGCACGCTCGAAAACGCCGCCGCATCCACCTACCGGAACGCCGACGGGTTCGTCCCGCAACGCGCGGCCTACATCGAGACCGCCGCGATCACCGCCAACGTGCGGGCCCTGCGCGAGGTCGCCAACGGCGCCAAGGTCCTGGCCGTGCTCAAGGCCGACGGCTACGGGCACGGCATCGTACCCGCGGCCCGGGCGGCGTTGGAGGGCGGCGCCGACTACCTGGGCACCGCGGTGCTCGAGGAGGCCTTTGCGGTGCGCGCCGCCGGGATCACCGCCCCGCTCTTCTCCTGGCTGTCGGCACCCGGTGCGCCCTACGGCCGGGCCATCACCGAGGACGTCGAACTGGCCGCATACTCGCTGGGGCAGCTGCGGGAAATCGCGGGTGCCGGCGACCGGGTCGGCGCCGTGCCGCGGATCCACCTGAAGATCGACACCGGGATGTGGCGCGGCGGGGCCACGCCCGAGGACTGGCCCGGGCTCTGTGCCGCGGCCCGGGAGCTCGAGGCCGAAGGCAGGATCCGGGTGCTGGGCATCTGGTCCCACCTGGCCTGCGCGGACGAGCCGGGGCACCCATCGCTTCCCGCGCAGCTGGAGGTCTTCAGGCAGGCGATCGCCACGGCCCGCGCCCTGGGGCTGGAGCCGGAGCTCTGCCACATAGCCAACTCCGCCGCGACCCTCGCAAGCCCCGAGGCGCATTTCGACATGGTCCGCCCCGGCCTGGCCGTCTACGGGGTGAACCCGCTGGCCGAGGCGGACCGCGGGAACGGTCCGGCGTTGCGCCCGGCCATGAGCCTGGGCGCGGCGGTCGTGCAAACCAAGCGCGCACCGGCCGGCGCCGGGGTTTCCTACGGGCACACCGAATCCACCGCACGGCAGACCACGCTGGCGGTGGTGCCGCTGGGCTACGCCGATGGGGTCTTCCGCGCCGCCAGCTCCGCGGGCCCGGTGCTGATCGGGAGCGGCACCTACCGGGTGCTGGGCCGGGTCTGCATGGACCAGTTCGTGGTCGACGTGGGCGATGACGCTGTCGCGGCCGGGGATGTCGCGCTGCTTTTTGGCCCCGGGGACTCCGGGGAACCGCACGTGGAGGCGTGGGCCGCGGCCGCCGGGACCATTCCCTACGAGGTGCTGACCCGCATCGGGTCCAGGGTGCCGCGAATCTACCTGTAGGTAGGTAACTGGTACCTAAAAAGGGACGCCAATTTGGGTCTGGGAAAGGACCCAGACAGCGGGCAGAGTGATACACACCACAGCAAGTCATTGGTGGCGAGGACCGCAGCGAGGTTGCTTCGGGTCCTGTCAGGAAAACTTTGAATGGAGGGGTCTCGTGACCAACTCAGATATCCGCAATCGTGCACAGCGGCATCTCTACCCGCACTTCACCACCGGCCAGGTGTGGAACGACCCGAACCTGCCGATCATCACCAGGGGCGAGGGAAGCTACCTCTTCGACGAAGACGGCAACAAGTTCCTGGACGGATTGGCCGGACTCTTCTGCGCCAACATCGGCCACGGACGCCAGGACATCCCGAAGGCCGCGTACGAGCAGATGTCCAAGCTGGCCTACTGGACCAACTGGGGCTCGGCCCACCCGGCCGCCGTCGACGCCGCCACCGCCATCGCCGACCTCGCCCCCGGCGACCTGGACGTCGTGTTCTTCGTGAACTCCGGCTCCGAGGCCGTCGAGTCGGCCATCAAGTTCGCCCGCCAGTACCACCGCAGCCAGGGGCAGCCCGAGCGCACCAAGATCATCGCCCGCGACATGGCCTACCACGGCACCACCCTCGGCGCCCTGGCCGTCACCGGCATCCCGGCCTACAAGGAAGCCTTCGGCACGCTGATGCCCGGGGTCTTCCACGTCCCGAACACCCTGGGCGAGGTCGTCCCGGAAGGCGGCAGCGCAGCGGACCTGCCCTCCGTGCAGGCCATCCGCGAGGTCATTGCCCGCGAAGGAGCCCACACCATCGCCGCGCTCTTCGCCGAGCCGGTGCAGAACTCCCGCGGCGCCCTGGTCCCGCCGGCGGGCTACTGGCAGGAACTGCGCTCCATCTGCGACGAGCACGGCATCCTGCTGGTCGCCGACGAGGTCATCACCGGCTTCGGCCGCCTCGGCGAGTGGTTCGGCAGCATCAAGTACGGCGTCGTCCCTGACATGATCACCTTCGCCAAGGGCTCGACCTCCGGCTACGCACCGCTGGGCGGGGTCATCATCCGCAAGCCGCTGGCCGATTCCATGCTCGCCTCCCCGCTGGCCGGGGTCTTCACCCACGGCGCCACCTGGGGCGGGCACCCGGTGGCCACTGCCACCGCCGTCGCCAACCTGACCGCGCTGAAGGAAGAAAACGTCGTGGGCAACGTGCGCAGCCTCGAACCGTACTTCCAGAACGGGCTGGACCGGATCCTCTCGGCGCACGACGGCATCAAGGAATACCGCGGCACCGGATTCTTCTACTCCATCGAGCTCATGGGCAGCCGCAGCGAGGGCCGCGAACTGACCGCGGACGAGTCCAAGGCGCTGCTCACCCGGGTCATGCCGCAGGCCATGCGCGAGGTCAACCTCATCACCCGCCCGGACAACCGCGGCGCGACGATGCTGGTGCTCTCCCCGCCGCTGGTCGCCGACCAGGACGTGCTCGACGACCTGCTGAACAAGGTCGACCACGTCATGGGCGCGGTGGACAACTACCTCAAGGCCCCCGCCGCACTGGCCTCGGTCTAGGAACCCGGAAACAGGAAGCACGGCAGATGACCATTGCACCGGTGCGGCCCCAGGGGGTCGACGAAAACATGCTGGCCCGCTTCACCGCGGGCCACTGGGCCGGCCCTGCGGGCCGCATCATCCTGGCCGACGGGCACGACGCGCGGGCCGTCACCGCCGCCGGCGTGCTCAACGAGATCGGCCTGGAGGTCATCCTGGTCGGCGGGCGCGAGGGCATCAACGCCCGCGCGCTCACCGAGGGCGTCACACTCACCGATGCCACCACCGTCATGGACATCGCCGAGCTGAGGAACAGCGCCGCCGGCGACCACCTCGCCGGCATCGTCGCCAGGCTCGGGCCGGAGAAGACCGCCGGATGGATGGATGACCCGCTGTTCCTGGCCGTCGCGGCGGTCCCGGCGGGTATGGCGGCGGCAGCCGTCGCCGGTGCCACCCGGCCCACCTCCGAGGTCTTGCGTGCGGCCCTTCGGGTCGTGGGAACCCGCGAGGCCGGCGGCACCGTCTCCTCCTCGTTCCTGATGCGGCTGAACGACGGACGCTACGTGGGCTACGGAGACTGCGCGGTGATCCCCACCCCGGATTCCACCCAATTGGCGCACATCGCCACCGCCACCGCGCGCACCTTCGCCACGCTCACCGGGCAGGAACCGGCGGTCGCGATGCTCTCCTTCTCCACCGCCGGATCCGCCGAGCACGAGACCATCTCCACGGTCCGCACTGCCACGGCGCTGGCGCGGGAAGCCGAGCCGGCGCTGCAGATCGACGGGGAACTGCAATTCGATGCGGCGCTGCTCGAATCGGTGGCCGTCTCCAAGGCCCCGGGATCCACGGTGGCCGGGCACGCCAACGTCTTCATCTTCCCCAACCTGGCCGCCGGAAACATCGGGTACAAGATCACCCAACGCCTCGCCGGCGCCCAGGCCTACGGGCCGATCCTGCAGGGACTGGCCGCACCGATCAACGATTTGTCCCGCGGCGCAACCGTGGCGGACATCGTGAACGTTTCACTGATCAGCATGATGCAATCCCAGAAATCTTGACCCCGACAGGTCCGCCCGCCAGGGCGAACCGACAAACCCCCATCCATGGTGACGCAAGCGTCGCCGTGCAAGAACGAGGTTCAAATGAAAGCCACAACAGATAAGACGGTGACTAGTCCCATGGCATCGGCTTCGCCAGGTTTCGACGGCGGCCAGCCCGAGCGCATGGAAAAGACGCTCAAGGCCCACTGGGTCTGGGCCATTGCCCTGGGCTCCGCGGTGGGATGGGGAGCCTTCATCCTGCCCACCGACTGGCTGGCCATGGGTGGACCGCTCGGGGCGGTCTCCGGCTTCCTGATCGGTGGCGCATTGATGGTGCTCATCGCCGTCAGCTACGGGTTCCTGATCAAGTCGTTCCCCGTCTCCGGCGGCGAACTGGCCTTCGCGCTGGTCGGCTTCGGCCGCACCCATGCCTTCTTCTGCGGCTGGTTCCTGACCCTGGGGTACACCTGCATCGTGGCGCTGAACGCCTCGGCGCTGGCCCTGCTCTTCCGCAAGCTCATGCCAGACGTGGTGCAGCAGGGCTACCTCTACACCGTGGCCGGATGGGACGTCTACCTGGTGGAAGTCATCATCTCGATGGTGGCCCTGGCGGTCTTCGCCTACCTGAACATCCGCGGCACCGCACTGTCGGGCCGCATCCAGTTCATTGCCTGCGTGATCATGCTCGTCGCGGTCGCCTGCATCCTGGTGGCCGTCATCGCCAGCCCGCAGGTCGTCTTTTCCAACGCGCTTCCGGCATTCCCGGAGAATGTTAATCCTATCGCCGCGATAGCTGCGATCGTTGCGATTGCGCCCTGGGCCTTCATCGGATTCGACAACGTCCCGCAGGCCGCGGAGGAGTTCGACTTTCCTCCGGCCAAGGCCATGAAGTTGATTGTGCTGGCCCTGCTGGCAGCCGCCTTGCTCTACGCGGCCATGATTGCCGCGGTGGCGATGGCCGCACCCTGGGAGGCCCTGGTTGCCGGGGATTCGGCGTGGGGCACCGCGGATGCGTTGACCGGGGTGCTGGGCGGCTCGGGCCTGCTGCTGCTGACCATCGGAATCACCATGGGCGTGAGCACCGGCCTGAACGGCTTCTACGTCTCGGCCAGCCGCATCCTGTTGGGCATGGGCCGGGCCCAGATGGTCCCGAAGGTGTTCGCCCGGCTGCACCCCAAGTACAAGACCCCGTACGTCGGAGTCATCTTTGTTGGCGCCGTATGCCTGGTCAGCCCCTGGTTCGGCCGCGCAGCACTGACCTGGGTGGTGGACATGTCCGCGGTCGGAGTCACCGTCGCCTACCTCTACACCTGCCTGTGCGCGTTCAAGATCTTCCGTCCGACCAACTCCGTCGAGCGGGCGGGCGAGCTGGAAGGCACCCGCTCGACCTCCAAGAAGGTGCTCAGCGCGCTGGGCGCGGTCACGGCGCTGGTGTTCATGGCCCTGCTGCTGGTCCCGGGCTCGCCGGGCGTGCTGGGCAAGGAGTCCATGTCCGCACTGGCCGTCTGGACCCTGCTGGGCGTGGCGTTCTTCATGATGCGCCGCAAGCACAACAAGACCCTGTCCGACGAACAGGTCGACATCCTGGTCCTCGGCGCCCCGCGGCCGGAGGGTACCAAACTCAAGGCCCAGTCCGCCAGCGGTGCCTCGGCGGCAAACTGACGCCCGGAGCGAGACGGGGCACAATAGTAAACATATCCAGCGCGTGGTTCGTGGTGCGGCCGCAGGCCGCACCACGAGCGCGACTCTTTTCCAAGGAGCTTTCCCCTCATGGCCAACCAAACACACGAACCGGTGGTGCAGTCCAAGGGCCCGGGGTCCCCTCCCTCGGGCAAGACCCGCTCCTGGGTCGTGGCGCACTGGGCCGGACTGGCCGCCTGTGCCGTGGCCGTTCCGCTGTCCTTCGCGGTGCACCTGCTGTTCCCCTCCATCCCCGTGATGACCACCGCGGTGGTGCTCGGCGTGCTGTCGGCCAACATCCCGGGCCTGTCCACCCTGGTGGCCGGCCCGCTGCAGAAGGGCCTGGGATTCGCCGGGAAGAAGCTCATGCGCGTCGGCATCGTGCTGCTGGGCCTGAAACTGAGCATCGTGGATGTGCTGGACCTGGGGTGGTTGACCTTCGTGGTGGTCGTGGCGATCGTGCTGCTGGCGTTTGCCGGGACCTACCTGCTGGGCAAGGCGTTCAAGCTGCCCGGGGACCAGCCGTTGCTGGTCGCCACGGGCTTTTCCATCTGCGGTGCCTCGGCCATCGGCGCGATGAGCGCGGTGCGCCGCTCCAAGGACGAGGACACCGTGATCCCGGTGGCGCTGGTGACCCTGTGCGGCACCCTTGCCATTGCCGTGCTGCCGCTGCTGATGGTTCCGCTGGGGCTGGGCCCGGAGGCCTTCGGGCAGTGGGTCGGCGCCTCGGTCCATGACGTGGGCCAGGTCGTGGCCACCGCGCAGACCGCCGGCGCCTCCGCGCTGGCCATCGCCATCGTCATCAAGCTCACCCGCGTGCTGACCCTGGCCCCGATGGTTGCCGCCGCGGGCATCATCAGCCGCCGCTCCCAGGGGACCGGCTCCGCGCACGAGGGGTTGAAGCTGCCCCCGATCATTCCCGGGTTCATCATCGGGTTCGTGGCCCTGGTTGCAGTGCGCTCGATCTTCGACGTTCCGGCCGAGCTGCTGGACGCCGCCACGATCGTGCAGGACATCGTGCTGGCCGCGGCGCTCTTCGGTCTGGGTTCCGCGGTGCGGGTCCGCCAGCTCTTCGCCTCCAAGGGTGCCTCGATCCTCATGGCGCTGTGCGCCTGGGCGCTGATCGCCGGCCTGGGCTACGCGGGGGTCCTGCTGCTGCAGCTGTAGGGCAGGGGCCGCAAGAACAGTAGGGCTCCTCTGCCGGCACGGTCACCGGCGGACGAGCCCTTCCCTGTTTTTCGGTGTGGTGATGCGCCGGAGGCCAGGGGGCGTCTTCGGTGCCGTGGCAGTTGCCTGCTTCCGTCTTTCCCCGCGGACCGCACCATATCGAAGGTACGCTTGAAAGATGAGTGTCGACGCACAATCCACCGTTTTCCTGGACGGCCAATTTGCCCGTGAGTTTCCCGAACTGGCCGTTCCCTGGCAGGCGGAACAAGCTCCGGATCCGCAATTGGTCGTGCTCAACGAGCCGCTGGCCGCCGAGCTGGGCCTCGACCCCGAGTCCCTGGGCAATGCCGAAGGACTGGGGCTGCTGATCGGCACCGCGCTGCCCCATGGCGCCACTCCGGTGGCGCAGGGCTATGCCGGCCACCAGTTCGGCTCCTACTCGCCGCGCCTGGGCGATGGCCGGGCGCTGCTGCTCGGCGAGATCGCCGATGCCGAGGGCCGCCTGCGGGACCTCCACCTCAAGGGCTCGGGGCGCACGCCGTTTGCCCGCCGTGGTGACGGCCTGGCCACCCTCGGCCCGATGCTCCGTGAATACGTCATCAGCGAGGCGATGCACGCCCTGGGCATTCCCACCACGCGCTCCCTGGCCGTGGTGGCGACGGGACGGCCGGTGAGCCGCGAGACCATGCTGCCCGGAGCGGTGCTGACCAGGGTGGCAAGCAGCCACTTGCGGGTGGGAAGCTTCCAATATGCCCGGGCCATGGACGACGAGGACCTGCTGCGCCGACTGGCCGACCATGCGATGACACGCCACCATCCCGGGGCGGCGCAGGCGCAGAACCCCTATCTCGCCCTGTTCGAAGCGGTGGTCGCGGCCCAGGCGTCGCTGGTGGCCCAATGGATGCTGGCGGGTTTCATCCACGGGGTCATGAACACCGACAACATGACCATTTCGGGGGAGGGCATCGACTACGGGCCGTGCGCCTTCATGGACGTTTTCGATCCGGCCACGGTCTACAGCTCGATCGACGAAGCCGGGCGCTATGCCTACGGCAACCAGCCCCTCGTGGCCCAGTGGAACCTCGCCCGGCTCGCGGAGGCCCTCCTGCCGCTCTTCCACGAGGACCAGGACCACGCCGTTGCCATGGCCCAGGAATCCCTGGGCGCCTTCCACACCCGGTACAGCGCCGCGTGGCTGGCCGGAATGAAAACCAAGCTCGGCCTGGCCGAGGGCCTGGACGACGACTCGGCCACGTCACTCACCGGGGAATTGTTCACCCTCCTGCAGGAGACCCGCGTGGACTACACGTCCTTCTTCCGGAACCTGGGCACGGCCGCGCGGGGTGAGGCAGAGTTCGCGCGCTCCATGTTCCCCGATCCGGCCGCGCTCGACGCCTGGACGGAGCGCTGGCGGGCCCTGGAACCGGACGCTGACCTGATGGACCGGACCAACCCCATCTACATCCCGCGGAACCACCTCGTCGAGGAGGCGCTCGCCGCCGCCGTCGACGGCGACCAGGAGCCGCTCTCGCAGCTCTTGGTTGCGCTGACCGCACCCTTCCAGGAGCGCCCCGGCCTCGAGCGGTTCGCCGTCGCGGCCCCGGAAGGCTTCGGCCCCTACCGGACCTTCTGCGGAACCTGAGCCCGAAGGCGGGCCATGCAGATCCTGCCCCCCCGCCACGACTCAATGCCGTGGCGTCAGGCATTCCGCGGCGGATCCTGTTCTACGCCGGTTCCACCAGCGAGACCGGCGCGGACGCGCCGTGGCCGCACCGCGCGTCCGCGCCTGTGTGCACGCCAAAGCCCAATCGCGCCGGCGGCACGCCGTCGAGCCGGGCGCTTGCAAACCTGGCGGTTTCCCGGGTGTCGAAGCGGACCAAGGCAATGTGCAGCGGCCAGCCGGACGGGGTAGGCCACACCGGCTTGGACGGGAACAACTAAGGCAACGAGGACGCATGCACCCGCGGTTGAGGATGGGTCCACGCTCATGGCAGGACCACGCACCGGCGGCCCGTGAACAGTTCCGGTACCGAACGACGCGGCCAACATGGCGTTCCCCTTAACGACGTCCGAATGTCCCGGGCCAAGCTGCCGTCCCCGTGTTGTTTCGATCGTGCCACCATCGCGGCCGTTCGAGAACGTGCGGTGTTCAGGACCCCGGCGACATCGTCTCGGCGAGCGAGTGCTCCAGCAATTCGCGCAGCGCGCTGCGGTCCACCCCGCTCAAGCGGGTGAGGTACAGGCAGGCCTTGGACGAGCGGTGCGGCCCGAGCCTGTCCAGCAGCTCCGGCCAGCGTTGGGAGAAGTCGTCGACGAGGTAGATCGTGTGCTTCGTCGGTCCCGGCGCGAAGGCGAGCAGGGGGGAGCGTCCCGAGTGCCCGCTCGCGTAGCGGTACTCGTACTCTCCGAAGCCGATGATGCGACCGGCCCACACGACCGGCGTCTCGCCGCTGATCCCGCCGAGCATCGCGAGCAGTTCCTCGGCTTCGGCGCGCCGCGGCCCCGTGGCCCGGTCCAGCACCTGGGCGACCGGCAGGTCGGACGGCGACATTGCGGGCGGTTTCGCGGCCATGGTTCTCCTTGCGATGGTGCTGGGGAACCCAGCGTACCCCCGGTCAGGTGAAGCCCCCGCGGGGCACCGTGCGGCAGGGACAGGCAATCACACGTTGCAGCGCAGCCCGGATCAGCGCCCGGGACGCAGCGAGCGCTCGAGCAGGCCCAGCAGGTCGCGCACGGACTCGGAGCCGCCGAGCCGCCCGGCATCCAGGATGGTGCTGCGGCGGAAGTACTCGCTCATGTCCAGCCCCAGGCCCAGGCCCAGGATGGTCGTGGAGCCGGCGGCCTCGGCCCCGCGAAGCACTGCGGCCAAATCGTGCTGCAGGTAGTTTTCGTCGTTGGCGTTTGCCGTGGCGCCGTCCGCCGGGCTGCCGTCGGAAATGACCACCAGGATCCGGCGTTCCTGGCCTTGGGTTTCGAGCCGGCTCAGTGCCCAGCGCACAGCTTCCCCGTCGATGCCCTCGCGATACAGCGTGGACTTGAGCATCGCCGCCAGGCCCGGGCGCCCGGTGCGCCACGGGGTCGCGGCGTCCTTGAAGACCAGGTGGCTGAGCTCGTTGAGCCGCCCGGGATTTTCCGGGGTGCCGGAGCGGCGCCAGTCCTTCAACGCCCGCCCGCCGTTCCACGCGCCGGTGGTGTAGCCCAGGACCTCGCAGGGCACCTCGATGCGTTCCAGCGCCCGGACCAGCACGTCCAGGAAGGCGGCAAGCCCCTCGGCGTGCTGCTTCATCGACCCGGAGCAGTCAACCAGGAAGGTGATGGTTGCGGCGGCCACCGGCTCGAAGCGTTCGGTCTTGAACAGCCTGGACTCGGTGGGGGATGCAATCAACTGGCCCAGCCGGGAAGCATCGAGCAGGCCTTCCTCCGCGCCGGAATCGTGCCCGGAGCGCTCCGGGACGCAGAGCAGCCCCTGGAGCTTCTTGGCCAGCAGTGCCGTGTTCACCGCCTCCGTGTGCACCCGGGCGGCAATGCGTTCGCGGTAGCCGCGCAACAGGTCCTCCCGGACCAGATCCCGGGCCGCCGATTCCTTGTCATAGGCACGGGTGAAGACCGTGTAGCCGCCGGCCGCGGCCTCCAGCGTGCCGCTGGTTCCGGTGCCGGTTCTCCCGATCAGCGCGGCCTCCCGCTCGACGTCCACGAGCAGCGAAAACGCCGCCGCCTTGGACTCCTTCGGCGCCTTGCGGGTAGGTGCACGGGATTCCAGGGCCTGGACGGCGTCGGCGACAAGACGTGCAATCTCCAGCGCCGGCGGGGCGAAATCGGCCTGGCTGAGCTTGTTCCGGCGCAGGGCGGGAAGCAGCGGGCCCAGCACCGGGGACAGGTTCGCGCGGGTCGCCTCGATCATGTCCTCGGATTCCTCGACGACCGGCTCGGCGGTGATCCGCGAGCGGGTGACCTGCAGGATCGTGTACAGCAGCATGCCCAGCGACGTTTCGGCCAGGCCCGAGGCCAGGTATTCCTTGGACCATGCCTCGTGCCGGGCCCGCAGGTTGGAAACCACCCCGGGCAGGGTGGCCAGGGATTCGCAGCGGAATTGCTCGAGCACCTCGAAGACCAGTCGGGCGCTGGGATTCTCGGGCAGCAGGGCCAGATGCGCGGCGGTGTCCGAATGCAGGGTGCGCAGCGCCATCCCGTCGCTGGCGCCGCGGAAGGACTCGAACGCCGCGCCGGGGGAGGGCGGGTAGAGGTGCGGCGCGTTGAACGGCAGCACCGCGGTGCCGCGGTAGGGCCGGGAGCCAAGCAGCTCCAGATGCCGGTCGGCGCCCAGCGCGCGCAGGGACGCGGCGCACAGCTGGCGGATTTCCTGGGCGCGGCGTTCGGCGATTCCCGTGCTGTCCATGGCGTTGCGGCCGGCCTCCGCTAGGCCCCGGCCGGAACGAGCGCGTAGGACTCGTCGAGCTCGGTGGCCATGACGCGCTGGTAGTACTCGGAGATGATGAAGCGCTCGGCCTCGTCGCACTTGTTGATGAAGGAGAGCCGGAAGGCCAGCGCGGGATCGCGGAAGATGGAGATGTTCTCCGCCCAGGTGATCACGGTGCGCGGGGACATCAGGGTGGAGATGTCCCCGGCGGCAAAGCCGTCGCGGGTGAGGTTGGCGACCTGCACCATGGAGCGGATCAGGTCCGTTCCGGAGGGCTGCTGTGCCAGGTCCGGGACGCGGGCGGCAACGATGTCCACCTCGTCGGCCACCGGCAGGTAGTCCAGGGCCGCAACGATGTTCCAGCGGTCCAGTTGGGCGTGGTTCAACCGCTGCACCCCGTGGTACAGCCCGTTGAGGTTGCCCAGCCCGACGGTGTTGGCGGTGGCGAAGAGCCGGAAATGCGGGTGCGGGCGGATGACGCGGTTTTGGTCCGGCAGCGTGAAGCCGCCGTCGCGCTCCAGCAGCCGCTGGATGACGAACATGACATCGGGGCGCCCGGCATCGTATTCGTCGAAGACCAGGGCCATCGGCTGGACCATCGCCCAGGGCACCACTCCCTCCTGGAACCGGGTGGCCGGTGCCCCGTCCCGGACCACGACGGTGTCCTTGCCGACCAAATCCAGGCGGCTGATGTGGCCATCCAGGTTCACGCGCATCAGCGGCCAGTTCAGCCGGGCGGCGACCTGCTCGATGTGGGTGGATTTTCCGGTGCCGTGCAACCCCTGGACCATCACCCGGCTGTTGTGGGTGAACCCGGCCAGGATCGCCAGGGTGACGTCGGCGTTGAACCTGTAGGCCGGGTCGATGGGCGGGACGTGCTCGGTGGCCTCGAGGAACCGCGGCACGCGCAGCTCGCTGTCGATGCCGAATATCTCACGGACCGAAACCAGCTCCTGGGCCGCGAGCTCGGGTGTTTGGTGGTTCATCCGGGTCACCACCCTGCCGCGAGCGGCTCGGACTCGGGGGAGCCCAGATCCGCGTGGTCCTCGATGCGGGCGATGCTCTCGGCGGCCTGGCGCAGGGCCGGCAGCAAGGTGAGCAGGTCCGCGGAGCTCTTGCGCATCATCGGTGCCTGCACCGCGACGCAGAGGTTGGAACGGCCGGCGGGGTTGGGAACCAGCACGGCCAGGCAGACCAGCCCGTCCAGGAATTCCTGGCGGTCCTCGGCGTAGCCGTTGCGCCGGATCTGGGTCAGTTCGGCCTCGATCTGGGCCTTGTCGGTGAGCGTGTGCGCGGTGAAGCGCTGCAGCTTCCCGGTGGCCAGCACGCGTTCGCGCTGCGTGGGACCGAACTGGGAAAGGATCAGCTTTCCACTGGCGGAGCAGTGCACCGGCACCCGGGAGCCGGGCCCCAGGTGCACGCGCAGGGGCTCGTTGGTCTCGACGCGGTCCAGGTAGATGACCTCGTTGCCGGACAGTGCCGTGATGTTGCAGCTTTCGCCGATCTCGTCGACCAGTCCGCGCAGGATGGCGTGCCGGGTGCCGTGCCGGGTGTCGTTGAGCAGCACGTCCTCGGCCATGCGGCGCATGCGCGAACCGGTGCCGTAATGCCGGCCGTCGGACTGGCGGGTCAGCAGGTTGGCGCCCTCGAGCTGTTGCAGCATGCGGTGCAGGGTCGGTTTGGGAAGCCCCGTCTGGTCCACCAGGGATTGCAGGGTGAAGAGCTGGTCGCGGGTGGTGATCAGCTCCAGCAGTGCGAAGAGGCGCAGGGCCGGTGTTTCGCCCTGGACGGCACCCGCGGGCCCGAGATCCGGTTCCGTGAGATTTTCCATGATCGATCCAATCATCCGTTGTGCGAAGTTTCATTAAATCGTATCAGTACGAAGAATAAATGGAATAGGGGCTTGACGGATGTGAGCTGGATCGCATAGCTTTGTGAGCAATCCCGTTTATGGGAGCAGTTCGAATCATTTTTTGAGACTTTGCGTGATTGCGACGTCTTGATCCACGAAGGAGACTTGTAATGACTGAAAAGGCCACATCCCGCGAGGTCGTCAAGGGCGCGCAGAAGATGACGTCGTCGGAAGCCTTCGTTGAGACGCTGGTGTCCAACGACGTCACCGATATCTTCGGCATCATGGGCTCTGCCTTCATGGACGCCATGGACATCTTCGCCCCGGCCGGCATCCGCCTGGTTCCGGTCGTCCACGAACAGGGCGCCGCCCACATGGCCGACGGCTATGCACGTGCCTCCGGCCGCCACGGCGTGGTCATCGGCCAGAACGGCCCGGGCATCTCCAACTGCGTCACCGGCATCGCCGCCGCCTACTGGGCCCACAGCCCGGTCGTGATCATCACCCCGGAAGCCGGAACCAACACCATCGGCCTGGGCGGATTCCAGGAAGCCAACCAGCTGCCGATGTTCCAGGAGTTCACCAAGTACCAGGGCCACGTGACCCACCCGAACCGCATGGCCGAATTCACCGCCCGCTGCTTCGACCGCGCGATGAGCGAAAACGGCCCGACCCAGCTGAACATCCCGCGCGACTACTTCTACGGCGAATCCATCACCGAGATCCCGGCCCCGCGCCGCGTGGACCGCGGCGCCGGCGGCACCAAGTCCCTCGACGAGGCCATCGAGCTGCTCAAGATCGCCAAGAACCCGGTCATCGTTTCCGGCGGCGGCGTGGTCATGGCCGATGGCGTCGAGGAAGCCAAGGCCCTGGCCGAGCGCCTCGGCGCACCGGTGGTCAACAGCTACCAGCACAACGACTCCTTCCCCGCCAGCCACCCGCTCTGGGCCGGCCCGCTGGGCTACCAGGGCTCCAAGGCCGGCATGAAGCTGATCTCCGAGGCCGACGTCGTCATCGCCCTGGGCACCCGGCTTGGCCCGTTCGGCACCCTGCCGCAGTACGGCCAGGCCTACTGGCCCACCGAGGCCAAGATCATCCAGATCGACGCGGACCACACCAAGCTCGGACTGGTCAAGAAGATCTCCGTGGGCATCACCGGCGACGCCAAGGCCGTGGCCATCGAACTGGTCAAGCGACTCGAGGGCACCGAGCTCGCCTCGGACGCCACCAAGGCCGAGCGCGCCGCGAACATCAAGGCCGAGAAGGACGCCTGGGAGCAGGAGCTCTCCGGGTGGACCCACGAGAAGGACGAGTACTCCCTCGACGTCATCGAGGAGGCCAAGGGCGAGGAAGGCAACTGGCTGCACCCGCGCCAGGTGCTGCGCGAACTGGAAAACGCCATGCCGGAAGACGTCATGATCTCCACCGACATCGGCAACATCAACTCCGTGGCCCACAGCTACCTGCGCTTCGAAAAGCCGCGCAGCTTCTTCGCCCCCATGTCCTTCGGCAACTGCGGCTACGCGCTGCCGACCATCATCGGCGCCAAGGCCGCGGCCCCGCACCGCCCGGCCATCGCCTACGCCGGCGACGGCGCCTGGGCCATGAGCATGGGCGAGGTCCTCACCGCTGTGCGCCACGACCTGCCGGTCACCGCGGTCGTCTTCCGCAACCGCCAATGGGGCGCCGAGAAGAAGAACCAGGTCGAGTTCTACAACCGCCGCTTCATCGCCGGCGAGCTGGACAACGGCGAGTCCTTCGCCGAGATGGCCCGTTCCATGGGTGCCGAGGGCATCGTCGTGGACAAGCTGGAGAACGTCGGTGCCGCCCTCAAGGAAGCCCTGAACGCCCAGATGGTCGACGGCAAGACCACCGTCATCGAGGTCATGTGCACCCGCGAGCTGGGCGACCCGTTCCGCCGCGACGCCCTGTCCACCCCGGTCCGCCACCTGGAGAAGTACAAGGACTACGTCTAAACCCGGAACGCATCCCCGGGCAGCAATGAGTGGGGGGAGGGCAAGGCAGGCGGCACCGCGGTGCCCGCTGGCCCGGCCTTCCCCCCATTGCATCCCACAAACATCTACTTCCGCCGCCGCACCACGAGGTGCCGCAGCGACGCGAGAGTGCACAAGGATTGGAGCGAACAATGAGCAATACGCAGACGCCGGAAAACGTGGTCGTCATCGGTGCGGGCATGGTGGGACTCGCCACCGCCTGGTACCTCCAGGAACGCGGTGTCAACGTCACCGTGGTGGACCGCGACGGCGTCGCCGCCGGGTCCTCATGGGGCAACGCCGGCTGGCTGACCCCCGCCCTCACGCTGCCGCTGAGCGAACCCTCGGTGCTCACCTACGGGCTCAAGACCATGTTCGATCCCGCCTCCCCGCTGTACATCCCGCTCTCGGCCAAGCCCTCGCTGATCCGCTTCCTGCTCGGCTTCGCCCGGCACTGCACCCCGGGGAAATGGCGCGAGGCCATGGCCGTGTTCAGCGAGATCGGCGCCACCGGCCTGGACGCCTTCGACGAGATCTCCGAGGCCAACGCCGTCACCCGGATCGGCCGGGACCAGGCCGCCGTCGGCGGCGGAGCCTCCGGAAGCGGCGGCGGAACCACGACCCTGGGCACCGGCGTTTCCGAACCCACCAAGCCGGCCGAACCCTTCCTGACCGGCTTCAAGAGCCTCAAGGACCGCGACGGGCTGCTGCACGAGTTCGAGGGCATCCGCGCCTCCGGCGGCCAGGTCGAATTCGACCTGCTGGACGCCGCGGACATCCGTGCCATGGAACCCACCCTCGGCGACGGCGTCAAGGCCGGTGTCGCGATCCACCACCAGCGCTTCATCAACCCGCCCAAGTTCATGGACTCCCTTGCCGACTCGGTCATCGCCCGCGGCGGACGGATCACCACCGACTTCGAGGTCGCCGACATCCGCGAACACGCCCACGGCGTGGAGGTCGTCGACGTCCACGGACGCACCCAGGGAGCCGATGCGGTGGTCATCGCCACCGGCGCCTGGCTGGGCAAGCTCGCGCGGAAATTCGGCGTCAAGCGCGTGGTCCAGGCCGGACGCGGCTACTCCTTCACCGTGGTTCCCGAGGTCATGCCGACCCACCCGATCTATTTCCCCGCCCAGCGCGTGGCCTGCACCCCGCTGGGCGACAGGTTCCGGGTGGCAGGCACCATGGAGTTCCGCGATGCCGACCACCCGCTGGAGCCCAAGCGCATCGAGGCCATCGTCGCCGCGGCCTCCCCGCTGTTCACCGGCATCAATTGGGAGGACCGCCAGGAGGAATGGGTCGGCTCCCGGCCCTGCACCACCGACGGGCTGCCGCTGATCGGGGCCACCCGCTCGAACCGCGTGCATGTGGCCGGCGGCCACGGCATGTGGGGCGTGGCGCTGGGCCCGCTGACCGGCAAGATGCTCGCCGCCTCGATCACCGGGGAGTCGACCCCGGCGATCATGCGGCACTTCAACCCGTTGCGCTGAGTCGCCGCCCGGCGCAACGACACCGGGGGCGTGGTGCGGAACCCGGAAAGGTCCGCGCCACGCCCCGGCTCATGTTCTGCCCCGTAACGCAGCATGCGCCGACTTGGTGCGGACGGCGGGACGGCGGTAGAGATGGGGGATGCCCCATGACGATTCCCCGTTCTCCCACCAGGTCCTGGCAGCCCGCGGCGCCGGCGGCCACCGCCAATACCGGATCCCCGCGCTGGCGGTGTCCACGCGCGGAACGGTGCTGGCCGCCTACGACGGGCGCCCCAACCTCGATGACCTGCCCAACACCATCGACCTGCTGCTGCGCCGCAGCTTCGACAACGGGACGAGCTGGGAGGCCCAGCGCGAAATCCGCACCGGCAGCGGGCTGCAGGGCTTCGGGGATCCCAGCCTGCTGGTGGACAAGGCCACCGGGAGGATCTTCTGCTTCCACGCCGCCGGCACCCATGCCGGGTTCTTTGAGGCCGTTGAGGGCCTGGAGCCCGAGGACGCGGTGCAGCACGTGGATGTGTCCTTCTCGGATGACGACGGGGAATCCTGGAGCCACCGGCGGCTGACCGGGGCGCTCAAGCGCGAGGGCATCACCGGGATCTTCGCCGCGGCCGGGGCCGGGATCCAGCTCGAACACGGGCCGTGGGCCGGGCGCCTGGTCCAGCAAATGGTCATCCTGCTGCACGGGAACATCCGCGCCGCCTCCGCCTACTCGGATGACCACGGCGAGACCTGGACTCTCGGGCAGGCCACCGCCACCGAGGCCAACGAGAACAAGGTCGTCGAGCTGCCCGGCGGGCGGGTGCTGCTGAATTCCCGGGCCCGCGGCGCCCGGATGCAGGCCATCTCCACCGACGGCGGGCACAGCTACGGGCCGCTGGAGGAAGTGCCAAGCCTGCCGGATCCCAGCGACAACGGCAGCATCCTGCGGCTTCCGGAACCGGGAGCGGGCCCGGGGCTGCTGCTGGCCACCAACAACCGGGACGCAGACCTGCGCCGCAACACCGTGCTGAGCATGTCCCGGGACGAGGGCGCCAGCTGGCGCCCGGTCGCTGCGATCCGCCGCGGATCCAGTGCCTACTCCACCGCGGCGCTGCTGCCCGACGGGTCGCTCGGGGTTCTCTACGAGGACAACGGGTACAGCGAGATCGTCTTTGCCCGGCTGGCCGCGGAGCACCTGGCTCCTGCCGCCCTGGACGCGGCAGCCGAGGCGTACCTCGATGACGACGGCGGGGACTTCTGCCTGGTGCTGCGCTCGATCACCCCGGGACGCCCCGCCTCCTGGCGCAGCGTCGGGGAATCCCACACCATCTCCGCGGCGCCCGCGCAGTGGGGCGTGCACACCTGGAAGGAGATCGGGCAGGGCTACGGGGACGGGGACCAGGTCCTGGGCACCCGCGAGGCCCAGGACGTGAACTACGGGCCCGGCGCACCTGGGTTGCGGGCCGGGGACATCCTGGCTTTCACCGGGCGCTTCCGTAACCCGTCCGGCCACACCGTCGAAGCGGTGCTGGAGGGAAACTTCGACGGGGACGTGGCCGCAGCCTTCCCGGCCGCGGCGGTGGGGCCCGGGGAATCGGCCCTGTATTTCACCCCCGCCTACACCGTCACCGATGCCGACGTGGCCCGCGGGCACGCAACGGTGCGCTGCGCCGTGCATGCCGGCGGGCAAACCTGGGAACGTGGTTTCCGGGCTGACACCGCCACCGGCGCCGTCAGGGAGCTGGACGCGGGGTAGCGGCCGTCACCGGCTCGAACCCCAGCTCCCGGTACCCGGCCGAACGCTTGTCGTAGGCCCTGGCGATCACCGGGGTGCGGACATCGACATAGTCGTGCACCACGGCATCGGCCTTGCCCGGGTACGGGCGGGTGACGCGTCCGGCGTACTGCAGGAGCCTGCCGCGGAAGGAAATCGGGGCCGCCAGAAAGAGCGTGTCCAGGCGCGGGCAGTCGAAGCCCTCGCCGATCAGCGACCCGGTGCCCAGCACCAGCAGCGGTTCGTCCGCCGGCGCGGAATTGATCCGCTCCATGGCTGCGCGGCGTGCCCCGGCCTTGAGCGAGCCGGTGAGCTCGACCGGATCCAGGCCAGCGGCGCGCAGCGATTCGGAAATCAGCTGCAGGTGCCGTTTCCAGGTCGAAAGCACCAGGACCTGCCTGCCCTGTGCGTGCGCCTCGATGATGTCGCCGGCGACCTGGGCCACGCGGGCCGGATCCTCGATGAGGATCTTGTGGATTTGCGTGATGCCGCCCGGCGAGCTCGGATCGATGTCCCCGTCGTACTCGAAGGCGGTCTCGTGCAGCCGTAGTTGCAGTGCCGGGGCCGGATACTCGGCGGCGCTTTGCGGCAATTCCCCGTGGCGTGGTGCGGTGAACTCGTGGGTGAAGCTGCCGAGCTGGTGGAAGATCAGCTCTTCCAGCCCGTCGCGCCGGTACGGGGTGGCGGTGAGCCCGAGCCAGCAGCGGGCAGGGATCTGGTTCATGACCTGGCTGAACGCGGCGGCGGGGACGTGGTGGCACTCGTCGACGACCACGAACCCATACCCGGCGGCCAGCTCGGCGACGTTCTTGCGCCGCGCCAGCGTGGGCAGCAGCGCCACGTCGATCCGCCCGGTGGTCTTGGATTTCCCGCCGCCGATCTGCCCGGACTTCTCGCCCAGGAACCTCAGGATCTCCCCGCGCCACTGGTCCGCCAGCGTCTTGCGGTCCACCAGCACCAGCGTGGAGACGGACTTGGCCGCGATCAGGGCGCAGGCCATGACGGTCTTGCCGCTGCCGGGGGCCGCCACCAGCACGCCGTGGGTGCGATTCGCCAGCGCCTTGAAGGCCCGCTCCTGCTCGGGGTGCAGGGTTGCGGTGAACGCGAAGTCCTGGGGCTGGCCGCCCACGCGCTCGTCGGTGAGCGCCAGGCGGCTGCCGGCGGTTTCCACCAGCTTCTCGAGCATCGGCAGCAGCCCGCGTGGCAGGATGAGGTCGCCCTCGAGGCTCTCGTCGTAGCTGGCCAGGAAGCGCGGGATGCCCCAGGTGGAGCGGCGCTGGCGCTGGCGCTCGTAGAAGTCGGGGTTGGGCAGGGCCGCGGCGTGCTTCAGTGCGGTGACCATGGCCGGGCCCAGGTCGGTGGAGCGCAGGGTGATGCGTGCACCGATGACCGCTTGGACAATGGGCGCCGGGCGCGGGGAGATCTTGGAGGAGGCCGGGACCTCCAAACGGGTCTTGCGCCCGGTGGCCGGCGGCGGCAGGGAGCGCAGCAGTTTCTTCAGTTCCCCGGGGCTCACCCGGCCCAGCCCCGAGAGGTAGGCCCACTGGTCTCCGAAGGGTTCGAGGGTCGCGGGATCCAGGAAGAGCGTGGTGCCGTGCATCCGGCGCCGCCCCGAAAGCGGGGCGGCGATCAGGTTTCCCATGCCCTTGCCGGTGTGCCGGTCCTGGGAGGGGAAGAGCCGGTCGTAGCTGCGCAGCGACATCGAGCCGCGGATGCCCATGGCCTCGTGCAGCAGCGACGTGGCCAGGGCCCGGGCCGCCTCGGCCGGGACGAAGTGGGTGAAGAAGATCCACACGTGGGCCCCGCGCCCGGATTGCGAGACTTCCAGTGCGGCGGGGATGCCCCGGAAGCGGGCGGCCTTGAGATAGGCCAGGGCATCGAGCATCGCGGCCGCACCGTCGAAGTCGGCGGCCACGAAGGCGCAGCTGTCGGCCTCGGTGAGTGGGTAGAGCCCGATGTGCTGCCGGCCCCGGAGGTGGGCCTCGACCTCGGCGGGGGTGAGCCGGGTGTAGTTCGTGTTGTCCCGGTCCATCCACTTGCGCCAGCCGCCGGGAACCGCCGGCACCCAGCCGGCCTTTCCCTCCGCGGCATTCTCCCAGCGCAGCGCAAAGACGTCGGTCCGGGTGCGGAACAGGTCCATATAGAAGGCGATCTTCTCGGCCTCCGGGGAGGCGGCGGTCACCGGGCCGGGCGCCGCCAGCGCAAGCTGCCCCTGGTCCGGGGCGGCGGCCCGGGCCTCGGAGGCGCCCAAGTCAAGCAGCTTGCGCAGCCGTTTGTTGTCGATGCGCAGCGCCTCGAGCTCGCGCTGCACGGCGCTGGCAACCGCCTCGGCGCTGGCCACGTCTTCGACCTCCGGGTGGGCGGGCGCCATCGCGGCGATCGCTTCGTCATCCAGGGGAAGCTGCGTCTGGGCAGGATCGTGGCGTGCGGGACTCACACCACCATTGTGCCCCGAAGCCCCGACAATACGCCGGAATTCGGGGCACGGCGGCCGCCGTCAGGAGGCGTGGTGGGTTTCGGCCAGCGCGTAGACCGGGGTGTCGATGCCCTCGAAGCGGGCCTTGAGCTGCAGCGCCAGGTACTTGGAATAGTGCCGGGACTGGTGCAGGTTCCCTCCGTGGAACCACAGGTTCTCCTGCTGGGTCGGCTTCCACATGTTCCGCAGCTCGCCCTGCCACGGACCGGGGTCCTTGGTGGTGTCAGAGCCCAGGCCCCAGCACTTGCCCACGGCGTCGGCGACGTCCTGGGAGATGAGCTTGGCGGCCCAGCCGTTCATGGACCCGTAGCCGGTCGCGTAGATGACCGCGTCCGCAGGGAGCACCGTGCCGTCGTCGAGCACCACCGAGTCCTCGGTCAGCTGCGCCACGTCGCCGTGTGCCAGGGCGATGGACCCGTCGGCGACCAGCTCCGAGGCGCCGATGTTGATGTAGTAGCCCGAGCCGCGGCGCAGGTATTTGAGGAACAACCCGGAGTCGTCGTCGCCGAAGTCCAGGTCGAACCCGGCGTCGGCGAGCCCCTGGTAGAAGTCCGCGTCGTCGGCGCGGATCTTCTCGAAGGCCGGGCGGTGGAATTCGGGCAGCACCTTGTACGGGATGGAGGCGAAGATCAGGTCCGCGGTCTCGTGGTCGATGCCGTTGGCCAGCGCCTCCTCCGAGTACAGCGGGCCGAGCACGGTGTTCATCAGGGACTCGGAGCGCACGATGTGGGTGCTGGAGCGTTGCACCATCACGGGCCTGGCACCGTTCTGCACCAGGTCCGCACAGATGTCGTGGGCGGAGTTGTTGGCGCCGATGACCACCACGTCCTTGCCGCGGTACGCCTCGCCGCCCAGGTGGGTCGAGGAATGATTCTGTTCCCCGGCGAAGACATCCCGGCCCTCGAAGGAGGGGATGTTGGGGATCCCGGACATGCCGGTGGCGATGACCACGTGCGCGGGGTGGAGCGTGTGCGCCTTCCCCTCGCGGGTCAGCTGCACCGTCCAGCTGCCGGTGTCCGGGTCGTGGGTGGCGGAGGTGGCCTCGGTGTTGGACCAATAGTCCAGTTCCATCAGCCGGGTGTAGTGCTCCAGCCAGTCGCCCATCTTGTCCTTGGGGGTGAACACCGGCCAGTGGTCGGGGAACGGGATGTAGGGCATGTGGTCATACCAGACGGGGTCGTGCAGGCACAGCGAGTGGTAGCGCGAGCGCCACTGGTCGCCCGGGCGCGGGTGCTTGTCGATGACCAGCGCCGGGACGCCCAGGCGCTTGAGGCGCGCCGCCAGCCCGATGCCTCCCTGCCCGCCGCCGATGACCAGCACGTAGGGCTGTTCGGTGATGCCGAATTCGGCCTCGCGGCGGGTGCGCTTGTCCAGCCAGTTCTCCGAGGACATTTCGCTGCCGTGCTCGGCCCCGCGTTCGCGCAGCGCCCCCGCGGGTTCCGGGAAGTCGCGCAGTCCCTGGGCGGTGGAGAGCAGCGTCCAGCATTTTCCCTCGCGCAGCCGCAACAGCCCCTTGCCGTCGATGGACTTGTTGGTGAAGGTGTACCAGGCCTCGACCACGCCGTCGCCCTCGGTGGCGGAGGCCAGGGCGAGGTTCCGCGGCCAGGCGTCGGGCCCGACCCCGTCCAGCATGTCCTTGATTTCCCCGCGGCCCTCGGAGGTGTGCAGGTTCCAGGTCAGCGCGGACAGGTCCCGCCAGTAGGATTCCTCGCCGAAGAGGGCCGCGGCCGCTTCGGTGTTGCCCGCTCCCAGGGCGCGTTCCAGTTCCCCGAGCCATTGTTCCGCCGCGGCGCCGGCGTTCACTTCAGTCATGTCCTTCTCCTTCGAAAGCGTGTTGCGATGGAGACGATGCTATGAGCTGGGTCACAGTGCCGCGAGGGTTGCAGAAGGTTGCAATGCCCGCCGCGGTTCAGGGGCGGAAGTCCGCCGGCAGGCCCAGGCGGTAGGGCCGGGACTCGACCAGCCCGCCGAGCCGGGCGCGCAGCCTCGACAGCTCGGCGCGCACCGTGACGGTGGTGGTGGTCCCGGGCAGCCGTTCCATGAGTGCGTGGGCGTCAAGTCCCTCGGGGTTGGCCACCAGCAGCGCCAGGATCTGCCCGTGCCGCTCGCTGAGCCGGATCTCGGTCCGCTGCCCGTCCTGGATGATGGCGGCCACCGGCACGGGGGCCGGGGAGAATTCCAGCCGGGCGTCGGACGCACGGTCGCCACCGTGCAGCAGCCAGCCCCCGGGGACCTCTTCGGCCACCACCGCACCGAGCTCGGGCACCCACGCCCCGCCGGCGCACAGGCCGCCCGGAAGCCGCAGGCGGTTCCCCACCCCGAAGCCCGCCGCATGCGCCACCCAGCCCTGCGCATCGACCAGCACGTGCCGGCCGGAAGGGACGGGAACCGAGCCGGCCAGCAGGTGCAGCGCGCCCTCGTGCCGCGCCGCCAGCAGGCCGGTGGCCTCCCGCGCCGTCGCGCTGACCAGCGCCAGGGTGTGCGGGTGGGCGGTGCGGTAGGAGCCGGAGAGCGTGATGGCGCCAAGCACCTGGCCGGAGCGTTCCTCGATGATCGGGGCGCTGGTGCACACCCAGGTGTGCTGTTCCTCGCGGGCGTGCTCCGGGCCAAAGATCTGCACCGGGGTGCGTTCGGCCATGGCGGCGCCCAGCCCGTTGGTGCCGACGTCGGTTTCCCGCCAGCGCGCGCCGGCGACGAATCCGATGTCCTCGCTGCGCCGGCGGATGGGGGAGGGCCCGGCAACCCACAGGACGTAGCCCTCGTCGTCGCTGATGACCAGCTCGTTGCCGGCATCCGCCGCCAGGGGCAGCAGGCGGTCCTCGAGCATCGGCACCAGGCCGGAAAGCACCGCCGCGCGTTCCCTGCGGTCCCCGATCCCCGCCGAACCCAGCGGCCGGACGGCAGGGTTCTTCAGCGACTGCCGCTGCCAGGACCTGGCCACCACGGGGCGCACCGGTGCGG
This sequence comes from Arthrobacter sp. C2, assembly GCA_024207135.1. Lineage (GTDB taxonomy): Bacteria > Actinomycetota > Actinomycetes > Actinomycetales > Micrococcaceae > Paeniglutamicibacter. The sequence goes on from CP042428.1 coordinate 3,493,954, forward strand.
GGATGGCCTCGGTGCTGGCCCACGCCCGGTACAGGGGCACCAGCGAGCGTGCCTTGGCCGCCGGGTCCTCGAATGCGGCCAGTGCGGCTTCCAGCCGTTGCACCTTCATGTCTCCCGCCTCTCGCCCATTAGAGGATCGCACGGAAGCTCAATCCGCGGAAGGGGCGGGTGCATGCCCCTGCCCTCCGTGTCGCACCCGGGGGACGGCTGCCCTGCTTCGTCACAAGGTGGGCGGCGGAGAGCGGGAACCGGGAGAATGAAAGCATGAAACTTGGATTCATTCGCCATGGACAGACCAACTGGAACGCCGAAGGCCGCCTGCAGGGCTCCAGCGACATCCCGCTCAACGACGTCGGACGCCAGCAGGCCCGTGACGCCGTGGCGGTGCTTGGCGCCGGAACGTGGGACGCCATCGTCAGCTCCCCGCTCTCCCGGGCGCGTGAAACGGCCGAAATCATCGCCGCCGGCCTGGGCATCGAACTTGGCCGCAGCTATGACGAACTCATCGAGCGCGACTACAGCCAGGCCGAGGGCATGACGGACGAGGAATGGGAAAAGCTCTGGCCCAACAAGGTCGGCGGCGGCATCGAGGCCCTGGACTCAGTGGTCGCCCGCGGAAGAGCGGCGATCGAGAAGATCGCCGCGGACCTCCCGGGCAGGAACGTCGCGGTGGTGTGCCACGGGACGATCATCCGCTACACGCTCTCCGCGCTCGCCGGATGCACGTTCGACAGCATCCTCAACGGCTCGGTCTCGCTGCTGGACAACGACGAGGGACCCTGGAAGGTGCGCAGCGTCAACGGGCAGGCCGTGGACACCCCGCTCATCCGGTAGCCGGGTGGATGGCGTCGTCCCCGAGGAGCCATACCCATCCCGGCGGTGTCGTGAGACGATGCGAAGGTCCCCTGGGGTTTTTGGGGACACCACCATTTGTGCGCAGGGAGGGCGGAAAATCATGGTCGAACGCATCGGGATCGTTGGCGCCGGGATCGTGGGCCTGGCCATCGCCCAGGCGCTGTCCCGCACGGGGGACTTCGACGTGACGGTGCTGGAGAAGGAATCCCGTGTGGCCATGCACCAAACCGGCCACAACTCCGGGGTCGTGCACGCCGGGCTGTACTACCAACCCGGCTCGCTCAAGGCCGAACTCTGCGCCAAGGGGCGGGCGATGACCCGCGAATACTGCCAGGAGCATTCCCTTCCGTACCGCGAGGCCGGGAAACTCGTGGTGGCCCTGAATGCCGAAGAGGTCCCGCGGCTCGAGGAGATCCAGCGGCGCTCCGCCCTGAACGCGGTCCCCGGTCTGGCTCGCGTTTCCATGGCGCGGCTGCGCGAGATCGAGCCGCATGCGGCGGGGGTCGCCGCGTTGCATTCCCCGCATACCGCGGTCGTCGACTATGCGGTGATTGCCGAAACCATGGCCCACCAGGTGCGGCGGGCCGGCGGCAGGGTGCTGCTTAACCAAAAGGTCCAGGCCGTTGAATCCTCGCCCGGCAGCTGCCGCGTTTCAACCTCCGGCACCACCCACGTCTTCGACCGGATGGTGGTCTGCGCCGGCCTGCATTCGGATGTCGTCGCCAAGCTGGTCGGGGCCTCGGACTCGCCACGGATACTGCCGTTCCGCGGCGAGTACTGGTCCCTGGCCCCCGAGCGCAACGACCTGGTCAAGGGCATGATCTACCCGGTTCCGGACCCCGCATTCCCGTTCCTCGGGGTCCACTTCACCCGCGGGGTCTATGGCGAAACGCATGTGGGGCCCAACGCCGTACCGGCACTGGCCCGGGAGGGGTATTCGTGGGGCAGGATCTCGGTCCGCGACACCGTCGAATCCCTGCGGTGGCCCGGGGCCGGAGCCCTGGCCAAGGCCCACTGGAAAATGGGTGGAAAGGAAATTGCCGCGTCGCTCTTCAAGCCGCTGTATTTCAAGGCTGCCCAGGCCTTCATCCCGGAGCTGCTGCCCTCTGACCTGCGGCACAAGACCACCGCGGGAGTTCGCGCCCAGGCATGGTCCAGGGACGGTTCCCTGCTTGATGACTTTGCCGTGGACCAGGTCGGGCCGGTCACGCTGCTGCGCAACGCGCCCTCGCCGGCGGCAACCTCGGCCATGGCCATTGCCGAACACATCCTGGCGAACCACCTGGGAATCCGGACCTAGCTCCGCCGCGGTTCGCCGGGTTCAAGCCGGAGGGTATCCGTCGACGGCCGGGGCCTCGTCGGCCGGGTCCTTGAAACGGACCGCAACCTCGGAGGCCTTCGCGAGTTCAAGGACCAAGGGCTTGAGCAAGGCGGGCGGGATGGAAAGGGTTGAACCAATCTCGACCAGCCCCTCGTCGCACAGTCGTTCCAGCCGTCGCCAGGCAATCGCAATGATGTCGGCGTCTCCCCGCGGATCAAGGTCGGGTAGGCCGCGGACCGGGTGCTTGAGCACCTCGGTGTTGATCGGTTCCACGGCCGCCTCCAACAGGAAATACCGGGTCAGGTACCCCATTTCCATCTCCTGGTAGCGGTCGCTGACCTCCTTGGAGAACGCCCCATACATGTTCCGGGCGACGGTGCGAACGACCTCGACAAGGTTCGCGGAGGGATCCTCGAGGAAGCCGATTGCCTCGGGGCTCGGGTAGGCCCGGCTGGCACTGAGCTCGATCAATCCGGCACCGACCAGCGCGCCCCAATAAAGTTCAAGCCGGCCGACGCCTGTAGCGCTCTTGAACAAGACCGGACCGTTCGTGGGTTGCCCTCCGACCGGAAGGGCGCCGGAGACGGGCACGGCGTCGACGTCCAGGGCCGCGGCGGCCTCTTGGACGTGCTTCTTGTTGAGCACCTTCAAGCTGGTGATCTCGCGCCTTGGCCCGAGCCATTGCAGGAACGAGAGCACCCGCCTGGCCACCGGCAGCCTTCCGATGGCTTCGGCGAGCTCGTCCTCGGAGAGCTTGGGGACGGTGATGATGGCGGCTTGAAGCTCGGGGATCGGGGAGTAGGACGGCTCGAAGCCGGGAAAGCTGAAGCACTTGAAGTAGGTGTCGAGCTGCACGAATTGCTCGTGGGTTCCGCCCCAGGTGCCGGTGGCGTGCAGGAACTCGAGGTAGGCGCCAAAGACGTGGGTCATGTCCAGGAAATCGTTGGTTTTCCCGAAGAACATCAGCTCATCCAGTGTTGCCGCGAAGGCCTGGACATTCAGGAAGGTGATGTCGCTGTCCCTGTTGAGGCGTGCGTAGTGTCCGAGAAAGGCGGTGATTCGTGCCTTGAGCGCGTCTCCGCGGACGTCAAAATTCTTCTCGCGGCACCAAGCTTCGAACGCCGGGAGCACACGTGGAATCTCGCGCCGTATGCGATATTCACCGATGCTGACGATGGCCGGCCCGCGGGATTCCCGTGGCGCCGGTTCGGCGTTCTTGGCTGTTTCCGGGTCCTTGTGAGACATCTTCATTCCACACGTGTCGGGATTCGTGGCAATGCCTCATGATGACGGCAGGGCCGCTTTCGATTTGAGCATACTAGCGAGCCGGGGCCGTTAGTACTGCGAACGAAGGTTTTCTCGGCCGCCTCAGCGCCCGGCCGGGTGGAGGACCTGGTTCCACAGGTAATCTTCGCCAACGACCGGGATGCCGTATGACCTGGCCTTGCGGGCCTTGCCCGAGAGGCTGTCCGGGTCGGCGGCCACCAACAGCTTCACCTTTTTCGTCACCGCCGGGTGCGACTTGAACCCGGCGGATGCCAGTTCGGCCTCGATGGCGCTCCGGGGCCGGGTCATGTCCCCGGTGAGCACGACGAGGTCCCCGGGTTCCAGGAACGAGGATGCCGTCCGCTGCGGCAAGGGGGCCTGCGGCGGGCCGGCCGGCCTGGCCAGCGTGGCGGCATCGAGTTGTGCGGAAGGGATGCCAAGCAGCTGGGCGATGGTTGCCAGGTCGTGCAGCTCGTCGTGGGTGAGGACACCGTCGGCCCAAGCGGTGTCGGCGATCGAGGAGAAATATTGGCGGTGCAGTTCGATGACGGTGGCCCTGCTCAATTCGAGCTCGTCGGCCATCGCCACCAGGGCGGATTGCTCGTGGGCCGAGAGATACCTGTCAAGCAGTGCGCGGTCGAGCAACGCCAGGTATTCCTGGTGCTGGGCGGGCCCGGTGATTTCGGGCAGGCGAACCACGATCCGGTCGACGAAGTGGGTTTCCCTGGTTCCCTCCGTGGAGCGGTGCACGGGTGCAAACAGCGCGGGAGGAGTATCTACGTTCCAGCTGGTGGCCGCTGCCTGCTCCAGCAGGTAGTCCCAGTCGTCCAGGTCCGGGTCAAGCTCCATGTACCGGGACAAGAGCACGGCGGTGGCCTCCGCGTCGTCCCCGGCGCTGTGCGCATGGCGCAGCTCGATGCTGAACGAATCGCAGCAGTCCTGCAGGGAACGCCCGGCGCCGGGCAGGTATTCGTGGGCCATTTGCATGGTGCACAGGCCTCGGGGCAGGTAGAAGTCCGGCAGGGCCAGCCCCGCGCGCTGGAATTCGGCGCCGAGGAAGCGGGCGTCGAAGCCGAGGTTGTGCGCGACGACGATGGTTCCGGACAGCCGCCAGTCAAGCTCCTGGGCGATGTCGACGAAGCGCGGTGCCTCGAGGATGTCCTTGGCACGGATCCCGTGGATCGATTGCTTGCCCAGGTCCCGTTCGGGGTTGACCAGCGTTTCCCACCGATCCAGGACGGTGCCCGAGCGGTCGAGTGTGATGACGGCAATTTCCGCAATGCGGTCGTGGTTTCCCGGGAAAAGTCCCGTGGTTTCCGTGTCAATCACGGCAAAATATCCTTGTGCCATGGAGGCCCCGCTCCCTGCCCGTATCCGACGATGTGTTTTGATCCTAGGCCAACCGGCAGGGCCGTGGGACTCGGGTCCGGTGTTTGGGGCCCACCGGGTGTTAACTTTCGTGTAGTAGATCTTGTGCATGCGAACTCAGGATGGGGAAAAAGTGGTACCAGGTCTTCAGCGACGGTTGGGCACCTTTGACGCGGTCATGATCGGGCTGGGGGCGATGATCGGGGCGGGCCTGTTTTCGGCCTTCACGCCCGCGGCCTCCGCGGCCGGCTCCGCGCTCTTGGTCTCCCTCGTTCTTGCCTCCGCGATTGCCTATGCCAATGCTCGTTCCAGCGCGCAGCTCGCGGCACGCTACCCGACTTCCGGCGGCACCTACGCCTATGGGCGGGAGGTGCTGGGGCCGTGGCCCGGTTTCATTGCCGGGTGGGGGTTCGTGGTCGGCAAGACTGCATCCGCGGCAGCCATGGCATTGACCTTTGCCACCTACACGGTCCCCGGACCCTGGGTGAAACCGGTGGCCGCTGTGGCTGTGGCGGTGCTCGTGGGCGTCAACTGCCTGGGCGTTACCCGCACGGCGGCCGCGGCCAGAATCATCGTCACCGCGGTCCTGGCGCTTCTGGCCGTGGTCCTGATGGTGATCCTGGCGGGAGGACATGCTCCGCCGGAATACGTTGCCGGTACCGACCACGGGGTTTTTGGCGTCTTGCAGGGAGCGGGGTTGTTGTTCTTCGCGTTTGCCGGTTATGCGCGCATCGCGACCCTGGGGGAAGAAGTGCGGAACCCGTCCAAGAGCATTCCGAGGGCCATCGGAATCGGGCTCGGCATCGTGGTGGTCCTCTATGCCGCGGTGGCTCTGGTGCTGATCAATGTCCTGGGGACGGCCGGCATTGCCCAAAGCCCCAAGCCGCTGGCGACCGCGGTGGGGGACTCCTGGGCGCTTCCGCTGGTCCAGGTTGCGGCGGCGCTGGCCTCCCTGGGTGCCTTGCTGGCCCTGGTGGCAGGGATCGGACGCACCGCCATGGCCATGGCCAGGGAGAACGACCTGCCTCGGGCCCTTTCAGCCGTGCACCCGCGGTTTTCCACACCCCTGAGGGCCGAACTCGTCGTCGGTGCCGCGATCCTGGCGCTCATCGCGTTCTTCGACCTGGGCACGGCCATTGGCTTCTCGTCGTTCGGGGTCCTGGTCTACTACCTGATCGCCAACATCTCGGCCGCGAAGCAACCAAAGAACGAGCGGTTGGCGCCCGTGTGGCTGGGTGTCGCCGGGACCGCGGGCTGCGCGGTGCTCGTCGCCACGCTTCCGGCCTCCGCCGTCATCGGCGGACTGGTCATGTTCGCCGTGGGACTGGGATACCGCGCGACAAGGCTTCGGTTCGGCGGCTGAGTCCTGCCCCGGACGTGGCTGCCGGCACCGGTGCCAGCCGTCGGCCAGCCCTAGCAACTTGGCCCAAAGAAGAGCATGCTGGGGAAGAACCACACATTTCGAACCACAGAAACTTCGTGGATCGGATGCCCGGCCGGGGAACGTCGGGTGCCTGCCGCGTCGTTTGGGGAAACCGTGAGATGAAAAATGGCAACCTATGAATACGCAACGGATGAACTGACCCGCGACCAGCCACGGGCAGTCCCGCTGAGCAAGGGGCGGATGATCGTCGGCTGGCTCACGACCACCGACCACAAGAAGATCGGGTACATGTACCTGATTGCCTCGTTCACCTTCTTCTGCCTGGCCGGCGTGATGGCAATGCTGATGAGGGCCGAATTGTTCGACCCCGGCCTGCAGATCGTGCAGACCAAGGAACAATACAACCAGCTGTTCACCATGCATGGCACGTTGATGTTGCTGATGTTCGCGACGCCGCTTTTTGCCGGTTTCGCCAACGTGATGATGCCGCTGCAGATCGGGGCGCCCGACGTCGCGTTTCCCAGGCTCAACGCGCTGGCCTTCTGGTTCTTCCTCTTTGGCTCGACCATCGCGATCTCGGGCTTCCTGGCCCCGCAGGGCGCGGCGGCGTTTGGCTGGACCGGGTATGCACCGTTGTCGAACACCACCTTCAGCCCCGGCATCGGCGGTGACCTCTGGGTCTTCGGCCTGGCGCTGTCGGGCTTCGGCACCATCCTGGGCGCGGTCAACTTCATCACCACGATCATCTGCCTACGTGCACCTGGCATGACCATGTGGCGCATGCCCATTTTCACGTGGAACACGCTGATCACCGCGATCATGATCCTGATGGCGTTCCCGCCGCTGGCGGCGGCGCTGTTCGCCCTGGGTGCGGACAGGCGGTTCGGTGCGCATGTGTATGATCCGGAAGCGGGCGGCCCGATGCTGTGGCAGCACCTATTCTGGTTCTTCGGGCACCCCGAGGTCTACATCATTGCGTTGCCGTTCTTTGGCATCGTCACGGAGATCTTCCCGGTGTTCTCCCGCAAGCCGATCTTCGGCTACAAGGGCCTGATCTTTGCCACCATCTCGATCGCTGCGCTTTCGATTTCCGTCTGGGCCCACCACATGTACGCCACCGGCCAGGTCATGCTGCCGTTCTTCGCCTTCATGACCATGCTGATCGCGGTGCCCACGGGCGTGAAGTTCTTCAACTGGATCGGCACCCTCTGGCGAGGCTCTGTCACCTTCGAAACCCCGATGCTCTGGAGCATCGGATTCCTGGTGACCTTCCTCTTCGGCGGCCTGACCGGCATCGTCCTGTCGGCACCGGGCCTGGACTTCCATGTGACAGACACCTACTTCGTCGTCGCCCATTTCCACTACGTCGTCTTCGGAACCGTGGTGTTCGCGATGTTCGCGGGCTTCTACTTCTGGTGGGCGAAGTGGACCGGCAAGATGCTCAACGAGCGATTGGGCAAGATCCACTTCTGGATGCTGTTCGTGGGCTTCCACGGAACGTTCCTGATCCAGCATTGGCTGGGCGTCATGGGGATGCCGCGTCGCTATGCGGATTACCTTCCGGAAGACGGGTTCACAACGATGAACCAATTCTCCTCGGTGTTCTCCTTCATCCTGGGAGCCTCGATGATCCCGTTCTTCTGGAACGTGTGGACCACGCACCGGAACGGGAAGAAAGTGGTCGTGGACGATCCGTGGGGCTTCGGCGGGTCGCTGGAATGGGCAACCTCCTGCCCGCCGCCGCGCCACAACTTCAGCTCGATCCCGCGCATCCGTTCCGAGCGCCCGGCCCTTGACCTCCACCATCCGGAGCTCGGCGCACGGACAACCCCGCGGGGCCCCGTGGCCAAGGTCTTTGGCCCGGCGCAGCAGAAGGACACCGACGAATCGGGCTGATTCCGGTTTCCCGCAGCGACAGGAATGCGGGTCTAAACGAACGTGGGGTGGTGGTTCCCGTCCTTGGACGGGAACCACCACCCCACGTTCGTTTGCCGTGCGTGTTAGTCGGTGGACTTGGGTTGCACTCCGGGCTGTCCGCCATCGGTCTTGGGTGCGTCTGCGCCATGGACAGCTGCCGCGCCAACCGAGAGAGCCGGAACCGTGGCATCGGCTCGACGACCCTGGGGAACGGCCCGGCGCAGCCTTGCCGTTAGGTTCTGGAGATTGAGCAGCTGCGAATCCCGGTTAGGGCCTTCAACTTCCAACCCGTAGAAGTCACCGATGTGGTCCACGAACGCCATCCGACGGGCCTTCTCGTAGACCTTCACTTCGCGGGAGAATGCCCGGTACGTCGCCCAGCAGATCATGATCAAGACAATGCTGAAGGGCAACGCGATAACGATGGCTGCGGTCTTGAGCGCTTCGAGGCCTCCGGACAGGAGCAGCGAAGCGGCCAGCAGGGAGGTGGCCAGTGTGAAGAAGATGCGGATCCAGTTCTTTGGTTCCACGTCTCCGCCGGTGGCGATCATGCCCATGACCAGTGCCCCCGAGTCGGCAGAGGTGACGAAGAAGATGACAATCATGATGATTGCCCCGATCGTCAGCACGGAACCGGCCGGCAAGGTGTCCAGCATGGCGAACAAGGCGCCTTCGGTGTCGATCGAACGGTCCTCAGCCACGAGGTTCCCGGTGCCTTGCAGCTGGCCGTAGATCGCGGTTCCGCCCAGGACGGCGAACCACAGCATGGTGACAACCGTCGGGACCAAAATGACTCCGCCAACGAACTGGCGCACCGTGCGGCCGCGGGAGATCCTGGCGATGAAGATGCCCACGAACGGGGCCCAGGAAATCCACCAGCCCCAGTAGAACGTGGTCCACATGCCCTGCCAGGCTTCGCCTTCGGCACCGGTGAAGGCACTGACGTTGAAGGACATGGCAAGGAAGTTTTGCAGGTAGTTGCCGATCGACTGCACGAAGTTGCGCAGAAGGAATTGCGTGGGACCAACAATCAGCAGGAAGGCGACGAACACCCCGGCCAAGATCAGGTTGGTGTTCGAGAGCCACTTCATGCCCTTGCCAACGCCCGAAAGCACGGAGAAGAGCACCATGCAGGTGACGACGGCAATGATGACGAGGTCGACGAACTGGGAGGCCTTGAACATGCCGGCGCTTTCCAGCCCGGCACTGATCTGCAGGACGCCCAAGCCCAGCGAGGTGGCCACACCGAAGATCGTGCCAACCAGGGCTACAACGTCAATGAGGTTGCCGAGGCCGCCATGGACCTTGCGACCCAGCAATGGTTCGAGGGTCCAGCGGATCGAAATGGGTCGGCCTCGCCTGTGGATCGCATAGGCCAAGGCCAGCCCGATGACAACGTAGATCGACCACGCATGGACGCCCCAGTGCAGGAACGTTTGGGCCTGGGCCTGTTGGGCAAGATCTGCCGGGGACCCCGAAGCACCGGGTTTGGGCGAGGCAAAATGGCTCAGCGGCTCGGAGACGCCGTAGAAAACCAGGCCGATGCCCATCCCAGCGGCAAAGAGAAGCGAGAACCAGGAACCGAGGGAGAACTCCGGTTCGTCATCGTCCTTGCCGAGCTTGATCTCGCCGAATTTCCCGAATCCCAGCCAGAGGCTGAACACCACAAAGCCCGTTGCTATCAGGACGTAGTACCAGTTGAAGTATCCGATGATTTTCGTCTGGATGGATGAGAAGAAGGACTCTGCCGTACCGGGCATGGTCATGGCGAACGTGGCAAAAACAATGGTGATGATGGCCGCGGGCCAGAAGACCCACCGGTGTACACGCGGCGATGTACTCGTCTTTGTCTGTTCGGTTGTCATTTTCCGAGCCTAAGGGGTAGCAGGGGGCGACCAACAAGAAAGGTGGTATTCACCACCAAATTTGCGAAACTTTGAGAATCTATGGATTGGGGTTCACCTGAGGAAAAACTACAAGGTTTTCCAGATAAAGGTAAGCCCCCTGCGTACGGTTCAAGCGTCGGATTCGGAACCGCACAAGGCGTTGGTGGTGAAGCGCTCGGAGCACCCCAGGGCCGTTCGCCGAATGGTTAGTCCATATGAAGCTCGACCAGACCGTACTGCGCGGCCCGAATCAGGGCCTGGACCCTGTCGCGGACACCGAATTTTGCCATGACCCGGCTCAGGTGGGCTTTCACGGTTGCCTCGGAAATGTGCAATTCTGCGGCCATCTCCGGATTGTTTCTGCCCCGTGCGAGTAGTTGGAGAACTTCCTGCTCCCGCTCGGACAATGCCATGGGGTTCGTCCCGATGGAACTACTGGGCTTCACATCGTGGGCCTCGCGAATTGCGCGAATAAGGTCCTGCGACACCGACGCGGAGATCGCCGCGCTTCCGTCTTGTACTGCCTGAATGGCTGCGAGAATTTCCGTGGGCTCGGCGTCCTTGACCAAGTAACCAGCGGCTCCTGCGCGAAGAGCCGGGACCAGGTATTCCTCCGAGGAAAAAGCGGTGATGGCAAGTACGCCAATGCCCGGGTAATTTGTGGTGATGATGCTGGTTGCTTCAACGCCGTCCATGCGGGGCATTTGCATGTCCATGAGGATTACATCTGGATTGTTGCCCACGCAGAAGTCGACGGCTTCAATGCCGTTAGTCGCTTCTCCAAGCCACTGAAATCCCGGGGCGGCTTCAAGGATGATCTTGAGGGCTTGGCGCATGAGTGGTTCATTATCAACCACAAGAACTTGGATGTCGGTCACAGTCTTGAGTCTAGTGATCTTTTGGGTATTCAGCGTCTTTGATGGATAACAACATGAACTTTTGGGAAAACACCTGTTGACTTATGGGAATAAGTGCAACAATGAGCAACATGACTCGTAAAACTCGTATCTTCGCTGCTGTAACCATGTCCGCGGCCCTCTTGCTGCCGGCCGCCATCCCTGCTCAGGCTGCCGTTGTCTCAGGGCCCATATCCAAAAGCATCTCATACCCGGTGGCATCGCCTGCCGGTGCAACCGACGCATTCAACGATTGGATGTGCCGTAATCTCGGTGCGTTGTGTCGCTAATTCCGTTGAAAAGCCGAGCTCACTGATATGAGCCCTGCTTTCGGCAAGAATGGGATGGTGAATCAAGAGAATCTTCCACCCGCCGCGAGTAAGCCATCGTCCGCCCCTTTGGGGCGGACGATTCTTCTCATTGCCAGCGGGATTGTCGCATTGTTGCTGGTTACAGACATCATAAGTCTGCTCAGTGAAGCTGATCCTGCACGGTTTCGAGTTCGTGCAACGGAGTCCGTTGTAAGCGTTGCTTTCGCTCTAGCTCTCGGGATGATGTGGGTCCGAGCGCAACTCTCCGTCGTTGTCTCCGTCCTAGCCATGGTTTTGGCCCTGATGGTGGGCACGTATCTTTTGTCTCTTCTTGTCGTGCCACTGCTACTTGGGTTGGTCACGTTGACCCAGACACGCAGGTTTTCATTCCGTTATCTGTGTGTCACGCTCCTGTGGGCAATCTCGATCGTCGTCGTGCGGTCGTACGACGTAGGTTTCATCATCATCTTCGTACCACTGGTTGCAATCGCATACTTCGTGGCACTGTTTGCACGGAAGTACCAAGAACAGCGTGAATCGGACAGGAAGCGCATAGAGGATCTGCGCCGCAAGCAGCAAGAAGCCGTGGAGGCCGAGCGCAAGGCCATCGCCAGGGACCTGCATGACATCGTCGCCCATGACATCACCGTGATTTCCATGCAGGCCAAGGCCGCAGGTTTTTCGGGGGACCCCGCCGTCGCCCAGGCCGCACTCAAGGTCATCGGAAACACCTCGAAGGAAGCGCTGCAGGACCTCCGCGTCATGCTCAACGTCCTGCGATCGGACGGGCCAGCGACCCGCGTGGACGGATCGCTCGTTGACTCCGCGGGAAATGCAGCCAGCAGCCTGGAGATCCTCATCGGTGTCGAGGTGTTTGCCGAGAGGCTGATTGACCTCGGCCATCCGACGAAGACCATGGCCGATCCGAGGCTTGCCGGCTTGCCGCAGTCCGCGCAGGCCGCGCTGTATAGGGTTCTGCAGGAATCCACGACGAATATCGTCAAGCATGCGGAGCCGCATGCCGCATGCCGCATTGAGGCACTCGTGGTCGGGGACCGGGTATGGCTGGAAATCGCCAACTCGCTACCCCGCCACGTCATGGACCAAGGCTTCGACATTGGCGGGCACAGCTCCGGCATCGTCGGCATGTCCGACCGGATGGCGGCCTTCGGCGGCACCCTCTCCGCCAAGCGAGTCCGCGACGATTGGGTGGTGCGTGCCGAACTTCCGGCCACCACCATCGACCAAGACCTCAAGGCTCCCGAGGACACCTCCGAAGCCTCGGACCAATTGTGAGGTTACCTCACCAAGTATGGTCAAAGGTCTAATGTGCAGCGCTCGCCCGAGTGGATAGAGTAGGTACTACATCGGCGGAATAGCCGATTGATGGGAACTAGGAACGTTTTGCGAGTGGCGTTTCCAGATCCCATTTCCAGCACGCCAGACGACGCCAGCCCCGCGAACCGAGCCCCCAAGTTGGTTCGCACCACAGGAATCGCGTCAAATGCTTTCCCCCAAGGAGCATTTGGCATTGTAGGTTCCTCGGTCGCTTCTACCCCAAGAGAAGCCACCATCGGCGTCGTCGGGCGTGCTGATGTTTAAGCGCTTGGTTGCCCCGATTTACCGGTGATTTGGCCCGGCGGGTGACGCGCTTCACAGGCCCCGGGGGAATGCTCCCCGTGGCCGTGGCGGTTCTCTCTGGTAGGAAACCGCCGAAGAACCGCAAGGAGAACACCCCAGATGAGCGTTGAAACCGCCGCAACCGTGTACGACCAGCTGTCGATCGATGCCGACACCGCAGACAAGCTTTTCCTTGAAGCCCGCACCGCCAACACCTTCTCCGAGGAAGCCGTCGCCGACGAGGCTCTCGATGCCATCTACGAGCTCACCAAAATGGGCCCGACGATGATGAACAACCAGCCGCTGCGCATCACCTGGGTCAAGAGCGCCGAGGCCCGCGAGGCAGTCGTCGCCAAGATGATGGAAGGGAACCGGGCCAAGTCCCTGGCCGCCCCGGCGCTTGCGGTGCTTAGCTACGACGCCGACTGGCACGAACAGTTCCCGGTGTTCTTCCCCCACGCTCCCGAGCGCAAGGCCATGTTCGACCAGGACGCCGCCTCGCGCGCCGAAATCGCCAAGAACAACGCTTGGATGCAGGCCGGCTACTTCATCATGGCCGTTCGCGCCGCCGGGCTGCACGCCGGCCCGATGGGCGGCTTCGACGCTGCCGGAGTGGATTCGGTCATCAACGCGGATTCGTCCAACCACGCGTTCCTGATCGTCAACGTGGGCGCCCCGGGAGAGAACCCGTGGTTCGATCGCTTGCCGCGCCTCGACATCGACGTGGCAACCACCAGCATCTAGACGTCCGGCCAAGCCCGAAGCAAGAACGCCGTGGGGCGGCGAAGATGCCTGGCATCTTCGCCGCCCCACGGAGTTAAGCATTGGAACCTAGGACAAGACCTCTTCGGCCACCCGGGTCAGCGCACGTTCCAGCGGGGCACGAAGCACGCGCGGCACGCGGATGTGCTTGCCGATGCGCACGAGTCCCTCGGCCTCGGCGGCACGCAGCAGGGCCTCGGCGGCCGGCACGGTCTTTGCGAAGAGCGGCTGCAGGTGGGCCTGTTCCGGCTCCAGCTCCCCGGGCGCGGGAATCGAAAAGGCTGCCTCGGTGCGCGGGGGATTCGCCGATCCGGCCTTGGCCAGCAACGCGGCGGTCATCTGCGTGACGGTGTGGTCCGCATCCGGACCCACGGCATTGAGCAGGATGTGGGCGTAGATTCCCTCGGCCACCAGGTCCTTCGCCCCGCGGGCGCTGAATCCCGAATCGGCGTTCAAAGCCTCGGCCACCACGGGGTTGGGAAGTGCCCTTCCCTCTTGGAAGCTCAGCACCCCGGCACGCAACAGCGCATCCCAATAGGTGCCCAGTTTCGGAAGCTGAGCCAATGTGGCAATCGAGGATCCGGTCTCGGGCGCCCAACCCGGCCGTGCAACCTCGGATTCCGGGTCCAGGCGGACCTCGAGCCCGACGGCCGCGGCGGCCGAAACCAGGTCGGTGGGCAGCAGCAATCCGTCCTCTGCCACCTCGCGGCCTTCGCCCACCCAGGCCAGCAAGGCCCGGGCCGTGGCCACCATCGGCAGCTTGGCCCAGCGTTCGTCCGCGCTGGCCTCGTCAAGCTCGGGGACCACAACGGGGGATTGGCCACCCTGGGCCGACAGCAGGTCGAAGACGGCCTTGAATTCCTCCACCTCTCCGCTCCAACGGCCGGTTTCGGCCAAAAAGAGCATGAACTCGCGCAGCATGGCGGCGCACGCGACGGCGACCTCGTCGCCAAGCTCGCGCAGGTCCGTGAACTGGATGGCCAGCGCGTCATGGTCGAGCTCGGACACCGCCACCTTCCCGCGCAGCCGGGCATGGACCGTCAGCAGGGTCACCAGGCCCTCGATGCCGGCCTCCGAGTCGTCCGGGGTGTGGCGCTGGTTGAAGAAGGCCCGCAATTGCGCGGCGTAGGGCCGCATGGCCGTGCGGACCTGGTCCTCGAACTTGGAGGCGCCGGCGCTTGGATTGCGTCCCGGGTGCCCGCTGCGTGGCTTGCCGGCGGATTTCGATTTCGACATGTTGGTGTCGTCCCCCTCTGGGCTTGGAAAATCTTGGGTGCTGCTTGGGTGGTGCCTTCCGGCGCCGTGCTAATCCGCGAAGAGCGAGCGAACGTCGTCGGCGCTGATCGCCGAGGCAAAGGCCGCATCGTCATCGAGGACAGCGGTGAAGAGCTTGGCCTTCTTGTCCTTCAGCGCCATGACCTTTTCCTCGATGGTGTTCTTGGAAACCATCCGGTAGACCATGACGTTGCGCTTCTGCCCGATGCGGTGCGCACGGTCGACGGCCTGGTTCTCCGAGGCCGGGTTCCACCATGGATCCATGAGGAAGCAGTAGTCGGCCTGGGTGAGGTTCAGGCCGAACCCGCCGGCCTTGAGCGAAATCAGGAACACCTTGACCTTGCCGGAGGTGAAGGATTCGATGACCTTGGCGCGCTTGGTGGTCGAGCCGTCCAGGTAGGCGTGCTCGATCCCGGCCTCGGTCAGCCGGTCGCTGGCCTTGGACAGGAACGAGGTGAACTGGCTGAAGACCAGGGCGTTGTGGCCCTCGGCGGTGAGGTCCTCGAGCTGTTCGAGCAGCGCGTCGAGCTTGCTGCTGGGCACCGAGGCGTACTCCTCGTCGATGAGCGAGGCGTCCAGGGCCAGCTGGCGCAGCTTGGTCAGTGAGGAGAACACCGCGAAGCGGTTCTTGTCCATGTCCTCGAGCATGCCCAGCACCTTCTGGCGTTCGCGCTGCAGGTGGCGCTGGTAGATGACCCGGTGCTTGGGCGCCAGGTCGAGTTCCAGGACCTGCTCCTGCTTCTCGGGCAGGTCCGTGGCCACCAGTTCCTTGGTGCGGCGCAGCATCAGCGGGCGGATCCGGCGACGCAGGCGTCCCAGCGCCTCGTTGTCGCCGTCCTTCTCGATGGGCTTGCGGTAGGTCTCGTCAAAGCGCTTGAGTGCGGGGAAGAGCCCCGGGGCGGCAATGGCGAACATCGACCAGAGCTCGGAGAGGTTGTTCTCCATGGGGGTGCCGGTGATCGCGAGCTTGAAGGGCGTCGGGAAGTCGCGGGCCTGCTTGGAGGCCTGCGTGGCGGGATTCTTCACGAATTGCGCCTCGTCCAGGATCAGCCCGGAGAACCTGGTGGCTGCGTATTCGTCCTGGTCGATGCGGAACAGGCCGTAGGAGGTGATCATGATGTCGACCTCCGCGGCGATCTCGTGGGCGGGGACCCCGCCGCGGCGCACGGTCTCGGTCATGTAGACGCTGCGCAGGTTCGGGGCGAAGCGTGCCGCCTCGGCGGTCCAGTTGGAGACCACGGAGGTCGGGGCCACCACCAGGAACGGCGGCATCTTTCCGGTCGACTCGTCGTGGTTGTCCTTGGCGTGCTGGATCAGCGCCAGGGTCTGCAGCGTCTTGCCCAGTCCCATGTCGTCGGCGAGCACCCCGCCCAGCCCGTTGTCGTAGAGGAAGGAGAGCCACTCGAAGCCCTCGAGCTGGTAGGGGCGCAATGTCGCATCGATACCGGCCGGCAGCGGGGCGTGGTCGACCTCGAGGATGTTGCTCAGTCCCTCGGTGGAGTGTTTCCACGCGGCCGACGCCTCGACGTTGGTGGCGATGTCCTTGAGGTCTTCCCAGAGCGAGGCCTGGTGCTTGGAAATTCGGATGGTGCCGTCGCTTGTGGCATCCGACAGTGCCCGGGCCTCCTCGATGAGCCGGCGCAGCTGCTCGTATTCCGGGCGGTCCAGGGCAAAGTACTTGCCGTCGGGCAGCATCAGGTATTCATCGCCGTGCGCCAGTGCCTGGAAGAGCTCGGTGAACGGGACCTTGTTGCCGTCGATCGCGACTTCGACGCCCAGGTCGAACCAATCGTTCGTTTCGGTGTTCTCGGTCGAGATGGTGATCAGCGGGTTGGCGGTGAGTTCCTCGAACTCCGGCTGTTCGCCATCGATGTGCACCCGCAGGTTTTCCACGGCCTGCAATGCCGGCAGCGCATCGGTGATGAATCGTGCCGCCGCGACGCCATGCAGGCGCGGCGCGACCCTGGTGGCGGCAACGTTGCGTTGCGGATTGGCGAAGGCATCGGCATAGGCCTGGGGGAAGGATGCGATCGCCGCGGCGACTTCGCGTTGCATGGCCAGCTCGGCCTTGGGGTTGCGTTCGGTTCCCGCCACCAGTTCCAGGGGCACCTGGTGGTTGCCGTAGGAATAGCCCCAATGCAGGTTGATGCCCGGGACCGAGGTTTCGTCCTTTTTTTGCTTGCGGACCGGGTTCTGCTGGCCGGCGAAGTGCTCGACGCGCAGCAGCATGACCGGTTCAAGCGAGGTCGGCACCTCGACGGAGTGGTCGACGGAGGAGAGCTCGAAGGCCTTGGCGAGCTTGGGCAGGTATTGCTGCTCAAAGCTTTCCCGCCCGTTGGCCGGGACGGTGACCTTCTTGTCGGTGGCCAGCAAGCCCGTGACCAATGAGGGGAGCTTGGAGCGGGAAGGCGCCAGGTGCAGGTCCACGTTCTTCATGCCCTCGGTTGCGTCCCACCAGAAGACCCCGTGGTCGGCCACGGCGCCGAGGAAGTCGCTGTCGAAGCCCGGCGGCAGCACATCGACCGAGGGACGGATCCGCAGCTTCTTGCCCTCGGAGGCGATGTCGGTGCGGACCGCGACCGGATCGTGCACCCGGACCGAGGATTTTGCCGACTGGCCGCGCAGTTCGATGCCCAGCGCCGCGGCCCGGCTCAGGTGGTTCCACACCATAGGGGTCAGGAAATCGCTGGCCGACAGGTGGGTCCCGTTCCACGCGACAAAGGAGTTCAGCTGCAGCAGCGTGCAGAACCACTCGACCTGCTCCGGGTCGTAGGAGTAGTCGAAGGGCAGGGTCGGGATGCCGCCGGTGCGGGTGTAGCGGAAATGCTGCCAGGCCAGGTTGCCCGAGACCCAGCGGCCCTTGTCGTTGAGCTGGACCGGGCGCAGCAGCAGCTCCAGCTTGGAGGTGTGCGGGATGTTCCCGTCCTTGATCTTCGCCATGGCCGAGGCCTGGTAGCGCTGCAGGGTCTTCGGACGCAGCTCGAACTGGATGCCCAGGGTGCGCTGCTCGGTTTCCTGCCCGGCGTCACCGCCGTCCCCGATAAGGGAGTCCAGCGTGCGCTCCCACGGGGCACGCGGATCGGGATCCTCGTAGTTTGTCTCGTCCCACATATAGGCGAAAAGCGCGGCCGCCGCGTGCTTGCAGTTCGAGCCCACCGGGCAGGTGCAGATCCCCAGCTGGGGCATGAGCAGCCCGTGGCGCACCTGGGAGTGGACAGCGGTGCGGTAGACCATGCCGCCGGAGCCCAACACCGAAGCGCGCACGATGCCCATGGGCTCGACCCAGTTGACGTCCAGCACCCTGCCCTGGCTTGCGTAGGCCGCCCCGCGATCCAGGCTGAGCGGGCCGACAAGCTCACGGATCAGTGTGGTGGAGTTGAGCAGTGGTGCAACGGAAGACATGTCAATAGTCTAAAGGCGGGCACCCACGCCACGGAGCCAAAATGGCCGCAGTGGGCCTGCGGGCTGAAACCCGCCGGAAACGTCCGGGTGGCGGGGAAAGAGGCGGAAACAATGGGAAGCACCTGGTTTACCTCGGATACCCACTTCGGACATGCCCGCATCATCGAGTCCTGCCACAGGCCCTTTGCCGACGCCGCCGAAATGGATGCCGAGATCATCCGGAGGTGGAACCAAGTGGTGGGCGCCGCGGACATCGTCTGGGTGCTGGGGGACTGGGCCCTGGGTGACAAGGCCCGCGGGCTCGAGATCGTCTCCGAGCTGCACGGCACCAAGCACCTGGTGGCAGGCAACCACGACGCCTGCTGGCCCGGGCGCATCGGAGCGCAGCGCCACCTCCGGCAGTTCCTCGATGCGGGCTTCGCCTCCGTGCAGGATTTTGCACGGGTCAAGCTGCCCGCCACGGTGAACAATGCTCCGGGGCGCAAGGTGTTGCTCAGCCATTTCCCGTACGCGGGGGACTCCCATGGTGGTGACCGCTATGCGCAGTTCCGGTTGCGTGACGAGGGGGCCTGGTTGCTGCACGGACACGTCCACAATGCCTTCCTGGTCTCGGGCCGCGGCATCAACGTCGGGGTCGATGTGCACGGCTTCGCCCCGGTCGGTGCCCAGGCGCTGGCGCAAGTGATCGATTCGATCGAGGATGAAGGGAGGCCAGACACCGCATGACGGGTCAGAAACCCGTCCTCCGAACGACTCGACGCAGAAAAAATGAATAATGATCGCCTTTACCGCATTTAATGCAAGCAAGAAGGTGTTGTGGTCTGCGTCACCGATGAAAAACGAAGTCCCGTTGCTTCGCGCCGCATTCCGCGCCAAAGTTGAGCCCAAGTGTTGGAAAAATCTTGAATGGAGTGTGAACCATGGCCAGCGTAACGACGCCTGAGCATGTTGTCATCGTCGGCGCCGGGTTCGTCGGCCTGTCCACCGCCTGGTACCTGCAGGAAGAAGGTGTCAAGGTCACGGTCGTTGACCGCGGCGGCGTGGCCTCCGGCGCTTCGTGGGGCAATGCCGGCTGGCTGACCCCCGCGCTCACCCTGCCGATCGCAGAACCCTCCATCTTCTCCAACGGCCTGAAGATGATGATGGACCCGGCATCGCCGCTGTACATTCCACTCAAGGCCAACGCCAAGCTGCTTCGCTTCCTGATCGGGTTCACCTGGCACAGCACTCCGAAGAAGTGGCAGGAGGCCATGCGCATCTACTCCGAGCTCGGCACCACCGGGCTCGACGCCTTCGACGAGATCGCCGAGGGCACCAACGCGGGCCCGGGCGTGATCGAGAAGACCAAGCCGGCCAACCCGTTCCTGACCGGCTTCAAGTCGCTCAAGGACCGAGACGGACTGCTCCACGAGTTCGACATGATCCGCAAGACCGGGGGAAACGTCGAGTTCGACCTGCTCACCGGAGACGAGCTGCGCGCTATCGAGCCGACCCTCTCCGATTCCGTGGCTGCCGGCGTGGCCATCAAGAACCAGCGCTTCCTGAACCCGCCGAAGTACATGGAGTCCCTTGCCGAGTCCGTCATCGCCCGCGGCGGCGACATCGTGGGTTCCTACAACGTCACCGACATCCGGGACAACGGCAGCTCGGTCACCGTCATCGGCTCCGAGGGGCGTTCGATCACCGCCGACCACGTGGTCATGGCCACCGGCGCCTGGCTCAACGACATGACCAAGAAGTTCGGCGTGAACGTCGTCGTCCAGGCGGGCCGCGGCTACTCCTTCACCGTCCAGCCCGAGGTCATGCCGACCCACCCGATCTACTTCCCGTCCCAGCGCGTGGCCTGCACCCCGCTCGGGGACCGCTTCCGCATCGCCGGAACCATGGAGTTCCGCGACGCCAACCACCCGTTGGAGCCCAAGCGCATCGAGGCCATCGTCGCCGCAGCGGCCCCGGTCTACAAGGGCATCAACTGGGAGAATCGCAAGGAGGAATGGGTCGGCGGACGCCCTTGCACCGCCGACGGCATGCCGCTGGTCGGCGCCACCCGTTCCCCGCGCGTGCACGTTGGCGGCGGACACGGCATGTGGGGCGTGGCCCTTGGCCCGCTGACCGGCAAGATGATCGCCGCCGGCATCCTCGGCAAGGAAAAGCCGTCCGTGGCGCGCCACTTCGATCCGCTGCGCAAGGGCTTCTAGGCCCGCAACGGGCAAGCCGGCTTGCTTTCAGGCCCCGGGGGCCGGCACGGACCAGTGGTTCCGTGCCGGCCCCCGGGGCTTTTTCACGGGAGGGAGGCCACTCCAATCGTGAAACCATGCGGGAATGGGTGACGATCGCGGCGAGATGACCGCCGCCCAGTGCAAGACGCTGAAATAGAGCGCTGCCGACTGCCGGGGGCTGCAACTCGGCGCCTGCATCGTGATGATGCTGGTCTTTGCCGTCGGGACACTGGGCCGAGGCAGGGCGGCGGTGACCCTCAGGGGTGCCTGGCACCCTCGCCGGACAGCACGCTTGCATAGCCCTCGCGGTAGGTCGGGAACGCGAAACGGAACCCCGTGGCCAGCAGCCGCGCATTGGACAGGCGCCTGTCGCCTCCGCGGTTCACCGGGGCGTCCCCGGGCCCGGGTGCCGGCACGTCCAGCGAGGCGGCAATGAAGCGCTGCACCTCGGCCAGGTCCACCGGTTCGAGATCGACACCCAGGTACAGCGGATCCGGTGCCGGCACCGCGCTGCACAGGTGCACGATGGCCGAGGCTGCATCATCGCGGTGGATCCGGTTGGTCCACACGGTTTTTCCCGAGACACGGGCTGCCCCGTCGCGCACCTGGGTGATCAGGTGGTTGCGGCCGGGCCCGTAGATGCCGGCCAGGCGCAGGACGATGGGCGCTGAGGCGCGCTTGCACACCAGCGCCTCGGTGTCGGCCAGGATCCGCGCGGTTGCGGTGCGCGGGGTGATCGGGGTGTCCTCGTCGACCCAGCCGCCGGCCGCGTCGCCGTAGACCGCGGTGGAGGAGACCAGCAGGAAGCGTTGCGGGTCAACGCCGTCGCGTGCCAGCGCGTCGAACACGCGACGCGCGGCCGAAAGATAGGTGCGCCGGTAGGCGTCTTCGCTACGCTCGGGCGCGGCGGGAGTGAAAACCACGATGTCCGTGTCGGCATCGATGGTCGGCAACTCGGTGCCGGCATCGCCGAGGTCGACCCGGCGGGTGCCGAAGGAGGCAGGCAGGAGCTCGGGGCGGCGGCGCCACGCGGTGACCCGGTGGCCGGCCGCAATGAAGCGGAGCCCCGCCTCGGTGCCGAGATCCCCGGCACCGATAACGAGGATCTTCACTTGCCCGCTGGCCGCAATCCGGCCCGCGCCATGGCGTCGGTGTAGGCGGCAACCATTTCATCGAACCAGGCCTGCTGCTTTTCGGCCGATCCCAGGAAGGCGCGGTCCGCGGTGGAACGCACCTCATAGATCTTGATGCCGCGCTGGTTGATGACCTGCTGGCCGCCGGCCTTGATCCAGGCCTGCACCAGGCGCTTGGCCTCGGTTCCGTGGGCCACGATCGCCGAGGTGCGGTACGCGATGCGCATGAGCTCCTTCAGCGGGCGGATGCCGGCCTTGACCTGGTCCGGGGTCAGCTTGGTGCCGCCGTCGGGCAGCTCCCAGGGAAAGACGTTCCACGGGATGCCAAAACGCGGCTCCAGCCCGGCAGCCTCATAGACTGCAGCAAGCCGTGCCGCGGTGGGATCGTCGTTGCGCAAGGACAGGAAGCCCGAAGATGTTCCGGGGCCCGGCGCGATTTGCAAGGAAATGACCCGAGCCTCATCGACATCGTGCACCGGATCGATGAGCGGAACCCGGGAACCGGGCTGTTGGTCTTGCAGCTTGCGACATAATGCCGTGAGCTCGGCGACGGAATCGTCCTCCACCTTGCTCAGCTGTTCTTCAAAGTACTCGGATTGGCTCATTATTCACCTTTCGCCCTCCCGTTGAGCCTACGCCGAATATGGCTTTGGTGCATTCCGCGCCCACGCGGCATGCCCCTGTGGGCAAAACGACGCCCATGTCGCATGATGGGGCCATGGAACTGACTCGCTTGGACATTGACCATTTGACCCGCTGTGTTGAACTGGCCGAAGAGGGCCTGGAAGCCGGCGACGAGCCTTTCGGCTCGATACTCGTCGATGCGGACGGGGTCGTTCTTTACGAGGGCCGCAACCACGTGGCCGGAGGGGATTCCACCGCGCATCCCGAGCTGGCCATTGCGCAGTGGGCGCTGGGCAACCTGGAGCCGGAGCGCCGGGCGGCGTCCACGGTGTACACCTCCGGGGAGCATTGCCCGATGTGCGCCGGCGCCCATGGTTGGGCCGGGCTGGGGCGCATCGTCTTTGCCGCCTCGGCGGCCATGCTGGATTCCTGGCGCCGGGAGTGGGGTGCCGCTCCCGGGGCGGTGGCAGCCCTGCCCATCAACCTGGTGGTGCCCGGCATCCGGGTGGACGGGCCGGCCGACGAACTGGTGCCGCGGTTGCGCTACCTGCATTTCCAGTCGTTCCAGGAATCCCAGCGCGGAACGGCTTCTGCCGCGGGGGCCTGAGTGCCAATACGGAAATTGGAACTCGATGCCGGATTGTGAAACTTGATTCCAAGGCCTTAGTCTGGTGCGGGGTAAAGGTAGCCCGCGTCACATGTCGCCTTGGCGACCGTGGCCGGACACATAGCTGACGACCGGAATGAGGAGCACATGGGTGCGCAACCACTGGCCAACCACTCGGAGCTGACACCACTGCGATTCCTGCAGCGCTCCGTGGAGGTGTATCCGACTAAGGAAGCCATCGTGCACGGGGCGCGAACCTACACCTATGCCCAGTTCGGGGCGGAGGTGCAGCAATTCGCCAAGGCCCTGGCCGCGCGCATCGAGCCCGGGGACCGGGTTGCGGTGCTGGCGCCGAACATCCCCGAAATGCTGATTGCCCACTATGCCGTCCCGCTGGCCGGGGGCGTGCTCGTGGCCCTGAACACCCGGCTTGCGGCCCGCGAGCTCGGCTACATCATGGAGCACTCGGCCACGAAGCTGCTCTTTGCCGACTCGGAGCTCCTCGGCGCCGCCGCGGCGCTGCGCGCCGAGGTCCCGACCCTCGAGGCGCTCATCGAGATCCAGGACGCCGAATTCACCGGAGAGAGGCCAGATATCCGGGTGGATGGCACCTACGCGGAGTTCATGGCCACCGGCGCCGGGGCGGATCTTGGCTTCGCGATCCCCGACGAACGGGCGCCGATTACGTTGAACTACACCTCGGGGACCACCGGCAAGCCCAAGGGCGTGCTGTATTCGCACCGCGGGAGCTACCTGAACTCGATGGGGGAGGCCTTCCACCAGGGCTTCGACGCGCACACCCGTTACCTGTGGACCCTGCCGATGTTCCATTGCAACGGCTGGTGCACGCCTTGGGCCGTCACCGCGGCCGGCGGCACGCACCTGTGCCTGCGGGCGGTCCGCGAGGAGCCGGTCTGGGACGCGATTGACAAACTCGGGGTCACCCACCTGTGCGGCGCCCCGACGGTCTGCTCGATCATCGCCGACTCGCCCCGGGCCCACGAGCTGGAGCGCGGCATCAGGATCACCACCGCCGGGGCCCCTCCCTCGCCGGCGATCATCCGGAAACTGCAAAGGCTGGGCATCGAGGTCGTCCACGTCTACGGCCTCACCGAGGTCTACGGGCCATACACGATCTGCGAATACCAGGACGCCTGGGACGATCTGGACGACGAGGCCAAGGCCGAAAGGGTCTCGCGGCAGGGCGTGGGCATGGTCCAGGCGGAATCGGCGCGCATCGTGGATGCGGAGATGAACGACGTGCCCGCCGACGGGGAAACCATGGGCGAAATCGTGCTGCGCGGCAACAACGTGATGATCGGCTACTACCGGGACGAGGAAGCCACCGCCGCGGCGTTCGCCGGAGGCTGGTTCCACACCGGGGACCTGGGCGTGATGCACCCCGACGGCTACATCCAGCTCAAGGACCGCGCCAAGGACATCATCATTTCCGGCGGGGAGAACATCTCGACCATCGAGGTCGAGCAGGCGTTCGCCAGCCACCCGGAGGTCCTTGACGTGGCCGTGGTCGGCGTGCCGGACGAGAAGTGGGGCGAAACCCCGGTGGCCTACGTGATCCGGGCCAGCGGCTCGCAGGTCGACGCGTTGGCGCTGCAGGCCCACGCCCGCACGCAACTGGCGGGCTTCAAGGTTCCCAAGACCATCCACTTCCCGCAGGACCTGCCCCGGACCTCCACCGGAAAGGTGCAAAAGAACGTGCTGCGGCAACAGGCCTAGCGCCGCAGCGCCTTGGTGTGTTTCCATGGTCGGTCTTCCCGGGAAATCGTCCCTGAAAGACCGTCCAACATGTATTCACTCGTGTCCCAACCGTGACAATTGCAACTCTGGCCACATAAGGTGTACCCAAGCGCGAACCGATCCACAGGGATTGATGCCTCACGGTCAATTCCCTTTTGAAGGAGTCTGCACCATGGGCACACAACCACTTCTATCCCTGCGTCTTGCGGCTGCAACGTTCGGTGCCACGATGGCGGTCGGAGCACTGGCCCCCGCGGTGATGGCAGCGCCGGCACCCGCGACGTCGCCCCAGATGCACCTGGTTGTCGCGAAGAAGCCGGTGGCGCCGCGTGCACAAACCACCACGATCATTCGAACGACCGCGAACCTGAACCTGCGGCAAAACCCCGGCGCCCATTTCGACTCGCTGGCCGTGCTCAAAAAGGGCACCGCGGTGACCCGGACGGGCAAGTCCAGCGGGGCCTGGTGGGAGGTGCGGGCCGGTTCGCGTACCGGGTGGGTAAGCTCGCACTACCTGGCCAAGAGCACCGTTGCCGCTCCCGCGCCCCAGGTCACAAGTGGCTATCGAACCAATGCGAACCTGAACCTGCGGCAGAATCCCGGCACCCACCACAAGTCGCTGGTGGTCCTGGCAAAGGGCACCGCCGTCGCTAGGACCGGAAAGGCCAGCGGCGTCTGGTGGGAAGTGAAGGCCGGGTCGCGGACCGGGTGGGTGAGCTCCAACTACCTGGTGAAGTCCGGTGGCACGGCACCCGCACCGGCGCCCGCGCCCACCGCAACCCATCGGACCAGTGCGAACCTGAACCTGCGCCAACACCCCGGCACCCACTTCAAGTCGCTGGTGGTGCTGGCGAAGGGCACCGCTGTCGCCCGCACGGGCAAGGCCAGTGGCGCCTGGTGGGAGGTGAAGGCCGGGTCCCGGACCGGCTGGGTGAGCTCCCACTACCTGGTGAAGGCCTCCGGACAGGCACCCGATTCCAATCCGGTCGCCGGCGCCAACCGTTGGGTGGACGGCACGCAACCGATGTACGCGAAGGCCTCGCTGTCCTCCAGCCGCCTGGCCGTGCAAACAGACGGCACCAAGGTCCGGCTGGTCAAGACCGCAGGAAACTGGTCATATATCGATACGCCGGCCGGCCAAGGCTGGATCCCGAGCTCGTCGCTGGCCACCAGCGAACCGAACAACAACTCCACCTCGTATCGCTGGACCGCCTACGCCGCAAACGTCCGAACCGGCCCCTCGACCTCCTTCAGCTCCCTGGGGATCCTGCCCGCAAACGAAAAGATGGCCTACCTGAAGACCTCCGACGGATGGTCGCGGGTCAAGACCACCAAGGGCACGGGCTGGATCAAGAACACCCTGCTGACCAGCGTCGAATACCGGGCGCCCAAGGCGCTGCAGCCCATGACCCGGGCCATGATCCAGGACGTGCAGGAGCGATTCGGTGCCGGCATCAGCAGCGTCGGCGGCTCGCGCGCCGGATCCATCGGGCACAGCTCGGGGCTGGCCGCGGACTTCATGATCAAGGACTATTCCTCGGCCGCCGGCATCAAGGCCGGGGACCGGATCGCCGAGTACCTGGTGGAAAACCACGAACGGCTGCGGATCAGCTACCTGATCTGGCGGGACAAGCTCTGGCTTGCCGAGGACGGCCAGTGGGGACCGTACTCGACCGGCGGCTGGGGAAAGCACCTGGAATCCTCGCGCGGATGGAACGCGACCACCTTGCACATGGACCACATCCACGCGGAAATCTCGTCTGCCCGGGCCAACAAATAACCATGGCCCATGGCGGTTGACCTTGACCCAGGGCCAAGGAAAAGACTGAAGCCATGAACCACGAAAAGCTCTTAGGCATCGGCGCCTTTGCCCAGGCGACCATGCTCTCACCCAAGGCCCTGCGGCTCTATGGCGACCGTGGGCTTTTGGTGCCGGTGTCCGTGGACCGATTCACCGGATACCGCTATTACGATCCGGACCAACGCAGCCGGGGCCGCATGATCGCGATGTTGCGCGCGGCGTCCATGCCGCTCGAGGGCATCTCGAGGTTGCTGAATCTTGGCTCGGCTGACCCTGAAGGCGCGTTGGAGCAGCTTGCCGCCTACGAATCCGCACTCCGGAACAACACCGAATCGACTTCCACCCTGCTCGCCGCCGTGCGGGCGCACCTCAAAGGACAGGACATGGATAACGTCAATACCGTGTTGGAACCAGAGCGACACCTGGTCTCCATCATGCTGCACACCTTCGTCGACGGCCTTGACACCGGGATGAAGCAAAGCCTGGAACAACTGCGGGCCTTCGCCGATGCCGAAGGGCTGGCCGTCACCGGCGACCCGTTTGGCATCTTCCACCAGGAAATCACCCCGGACTCCGACGGGCCGCTGGAAGTGTGCCTTCCGGTGGACAGGCTCGCCCCCGGCACCAACGACGCACCGGTGCGCAGCTACCGGCTGGCCGGAGGCCGCTACGCCAGCATCCGTGTCTCCGGTGCCGAGACGGCCTTCCCCGCAATCCTGGCGGCCTATGACCAGACCTGCAGCTGGGTCGAGGAGGCCGGTGCCACCGCGGTGGGACCACCGCACGAAATCTGGCATGTGCTGCCGTGGGCCGACGAACCGGCGGATATGACGGTGGCCTGGCCCTACGCGTAGGAGCAGGCCAAGGCCGCTCGATGCAGGGGGAGCCGCCGCGGCGGGGCGCATGCAGATATACCGGCCTCCGCGGCGGTGCCCCGACGCCAATTCGCCAACTGCACTTCACTTCGATACGTTCAAGGGAGGAAAACACCCCCGCCCAGCCTCAGCGCCAACCGGCCTTCCCCTCCCCGTGGGGACGCCGAAGCGCCACGGGGGCACGAGGGCCCAACCGGGAAGGAACCGGTGTCTCGGACATGACGGAATCCCCTGCAGCACCAACCAAGGCGAAACTGCCGTGGTTCTGGATTCTCCCGATTCCGGTGGCCCTCGGATTGGGCATCGTGATTGGCCTGCAGATTGCCGCACCCGGGGAGGCAGCCCCGTCCCCGGCGGCCGCGGCGACGCAGGAAAGCCCGGGCCCGAGCCAGCCAGCACCCTCGGAATCCCAGCAGCGGATCAACGTGGAGCGGCGCGATGCCAACGACCCCACGGCGGTCGGCGAACTCGACGCACCGGTTGTCATGGTCACCTATTCCGACTACCAATGCGGTTACTGCGCCAAGTGGGCCTCCGAATCGTTGCCGACCATCCTGGACAGCTATGTCGCCGGGGGACAGCTGCGCATCGAGTACCGCGACATCATGTTCTTCGGCGAAAACTCGCGGCAAAGCGCCGAGCTGGCCGTTGCGGCCGGCAAGCAGGGCAAGTACCAGGAATTCCACGACGCGATCTTCGCCAAGGGTGCCACCGCCAAGGATGCCGACTACTCCGCCAAGGGCATCGCGGCACTGGCCGAACGCATCGGGGTCGACGCCAAGCAGTTCACCGCGGACGCGGCGCACGCCGACACCGCGGCCCTGGTGCAGAAGAACCACGACGAGGCCGGCGCCCTGGGAGTCACCGGAACCCCGACCTTCATCGTCAACGGACGCCCGCTGATCGGCGCCCAGCCGCTGGAAGTCTTCGTGCAAACCATTGACGAGGAACTGGCCCGCTAGGGCCGGAGGGGAAACCGGTGGACATCGGGCTCGGATACGCACTGGTCGGCGGAATGCTGGGGGTCTTCAGCCCCTGCAACGCCTTGCTGCTGCCTGCGCTCTTTGCCACCATCTCCACCTCCCGTGCCAGGTTGCTGAGCCTGGGCTCCGTCTTCCTGGCCGGGTTGCTCCTCACCCTGGTCCCGCTCGGCCTGGGACTGGGGTGGCTGGGTGGAACCAACGTCCTGGACCGCGGGCTCCTGCTCAGCAGTGCCGGGTGGGTGCTCATTGCCCTGGGCGTGTTGACGGCACTTGGCGGCGGCATCGATTTCGCCCGGTTCCTCCCGGGCAAGCCCCGGCCCGTGGCCGGCTCGCTGGCCGGCACCTTTGCCCTCGGCGCGGTATCAGGGGTGGCGGGCTTCTGCACCGGCCCGGTGTTGGGCGCGATCCTCACGCTGGCGCTGACCTCCGCGAGCCCGGCCCGCGGCGGGGCGCTGCTGGGGCTCTACGGGGTGGGGATGGTCCTGCCGATCATGCTCATCGCGATGGCGATCCGCAGGCTTGGCCACCGCTCGGTGCGCTGGCTGCGCGGACGGCAGTTGACGCTCGGCAGGTTGCGCCTGCACACGACCTCGCTGCTGATGGGAGCGATCACCGCGGCCGTTGGGTGGCTGATGATCTTCACCAACGGCATGGCGGCCGTCCCCGAGCTGTTGCCCCCGCGTGTGGTTGCTGCGGTCGAAAACCTGGGACGGCAACTGGAGGCGGTGGTTCCATCATGGGCCTGGACCGCCCTGTTCGGCACCTTGCTTCTGGCCTGGTGGCTCCGCGCGGCCGTGCGCCGCACCGGCGGCAACGCGCCTTCGGAAACGTCGAGAACCCCCGCGGCCGGCGAGGCTCCGCGGGAAGCGAACGTCTCCGAAAAACGGTAGCCGGACCCCGCACCCGCGGTCTCCGCTGGTAGGCTTGGCATCGAATCTATGTTCTATGAAAGTCGGGGGCTCATGTTTGGTATGGACCTGCCGCAGCCACCCGCCCCGATGCCGGAATCCCAGGGGCCGGTCGGCGCGGTGGAAGCCATGGGCTTCCCTTCCCCGGCGCGGGACTACTACGGCGGCGGAATCGACTTGAACCGCCTGCTGATCAGGGACCGGACCTCGACCTTCCTCATGCGGGTTTCGGGCAACTCGATGGCATCATCCGGGATCAGCCACGGCGACGAGGTCATCGTGGACCGCGCAGTGGCCCCGCGCGACGGGTCGGTGGTTATCGCCGTTCAGGACGGGGAACTGGTCATCCGACGGCTTGTGTCCCGCCGGGGCGCCATGGTCCTGTCCAGCGACGAGCAACCGGTGGAGCGGGCCGAGGCGATCACCGAGGAAACCACCATCTGGGGCGTCGTCACCCGCTGCCTGCACCATGTGTAAACTCCGGAACAGCATCTTTATGCAGGAACCGCCGGTGCTGCGGCAAGCCCGGGAACGAAAAGCGCCGCACCTGGTAACACCGGCCATCGACACGAGGACCTCCCCGCATGAAACCACAGCAGGAACGGGATGAAAACGCCGAGCTGCCCGTCGCCGTTCGAGCCAGTGCCACCTGGAAGCGCCGGCGCCACTGGCCCAGGACCCGGTACAGGAGCATCCAGTACGATGCACGATTCGCCGATGGCCGGAAAGAACAAGACGTCAAGATCGACGCCGCGCTTCAAGGGTGGCGCTACCCCGCCGACGCATGGTGCGTGCGCCACGGTGCCGAGCAGCAATGCCCAGAGGAGGGGACCGGGCAATGGGTGGACTATCCCTACGGGCGGCCGCTCTGAACCAGGGAACTTGAGCCTCCTGCTTGCGGAACCGCGCACGTCCCCGGCCGCCGGTTTGCGGCTGCACCACCCGGAGGAGACGCCATGACGGAGCGGATTGCGCTGGTGGACGTGAACAACTTCTACGTGTCCTGCGAGCGGGTCTTCGACCCGAAGCTCATCGGCAGGCCCGTGGTCGTCCTGTCCAACAACGACGGATGCGTGGTGGCGCGCTCGCAGGAGGCCAAGGACCTGGGGATCACCACCGGCGCACCCTTCTTCAAGGTCAAGCAGTTCATCCAAAGCCACGGCATGGCCGTGCGCTCGAGCAACTACGAACTTTACGGGGACATGAGCGCCCGGGTCATGGAGGTGCTCTCGCGCTTTGGCACCTGGCAGGAGGTCTACTCCATCGACGAGTCCTTCATCGGCGTCCAGGGGAACCCCGGACAACTCGGTGAATTGGCCACTCGCATCCGTTCCGCGGTCGGCCGCAGCGTCGGGGTCCCGGTCTGCGTGGGCGTGGCACCGACCAAGACCCTGGCCAAGTTCGCCAACCATGTCGCCAAGCGCAATGCGCACCTGGACGGTGTGTGCTCCTTGGATTCCATGGACCCGCATGTGGTTGGGGACATCCAGTCCAGGGTTCCCGTCACCGACCTGTGGGGTGTCGGGGCCCGCACCGGAGCAAGGCTGTCGGGCATGGGCATCTCCACCATCGCCGACCTCAAGGCGGCCGACGTGACCGACATCCGCAAGAAGTTCTCCGTGGTGCTCCAGCGCACAGTCCTTGAGCTGAACGGGACCCCGTGCATTCCCCACAACGAGGAACGCGCCGACAAGCAACAGATCATGTACTCGCGGTCCTTCTCCAACCCGGTGACAACCATTGAGGACATGGTCGAGGTCATGTCCATCTATGCGCAGCGCGGGGCCGCCAGGCTGATGTCCGACGGACTGTGGGCCACCCTGCTGACCGTCACCGCGGGAACCAGCCGCTTCGCCTCCGGGGAGGCCTCGTTTCCCTCGATCACGCTCAAATTGCCCTCGCCCACCCAGGACCCGATCCTGCTCACCCGCCTCGCGGTCGGGGCCATGCGTGAAATCATGCACCCCGGGGCCTCGTACGTCCGCGGAGGGGTCGTGCTTTCCGGCTTGCAGCCCGAACCCGGGCAGGCAGCCTTCGGGATCTTTGAAGAGGAAATGGCCGAAACGCACGTCGGGGACGTGCTGGGCGCGGTCAAGGCCAAATTCGGGAACAAGTCCATTGGGCTGGGCTCGG
This sequence comes from Arthrobacter sp. C2, assembly GCA_024207135.1. Taxonomy (GTDB): domain Bacteria; phylum Actinomycetota; class Actinomycetes; order Actinomycetales; family Micrococcaceae; genus Paeniglutamicibacter. The sequence goes on from CP042428.1 coordinate 3,525,258, forward strand.
GCGGACTGGCCGTGGAACCGGGATGGTCGATGAAGCGGGACTACTCCTCGCCCAAGTTCACCACCGATTGGGCCGACATCCCGGTGGTGAAGGCCTAGTCCTCGCGGTCGCGCGACGGGGAACAGATTTCCTCCGGGCACCCCTGCCAGGTCTTGGAAAAATACGCCACGATTTCCAGGCCAAGCTCAAAGCGGTACCTGGGTGCCGGCCCGCCGTTCACGGCGCTCGCCGAGCGCCGGATGGCCAACAGGAAGAACTCGCAAACCGACACGTAGTTCCACAGGTCCATGGCGGTGTCGATGACCTCGTCGTGCGTCATCCAGTCCGGGTCTTCAACCAGGTCCTGGGCAAAACCGAGCACGATGCCCCGGTCCAGCACATGGTGGCGCCCGCAGTCGCACCACTCGATGCCGCGGGACGGCATGGTCCAGACCTCGGGAACCAACTCGGTGTCACAAGGACCTTCCGATGCCATGGGATCCTCCTTCAATAGTCCTGTGCCCAGCTTAGGTGCGCCCACCGACAGGTTCCGCAGTTCCTGCGACCGCGCGGGCCCATGTGCCACGCAACGATGGACAACTGATACACAGGTCACGATTTCGGTCCCATTGGCTTCCGGGCGCCGGAATCTCTGGCACGCTGGATGTGGTGGAGAAAAGAGGCTGTGGACCATGAACAATTCGCGAGCAAGGAATTTTGGGCATCGGGTGGTCCTTCCCCTGCTGGTTCTGCCCATTATGGTCCTGGCCGGTTGCGCCCCGACCCCGGCGCCCCCGCCGCCAAGCGCAACGACCTCGAGCGCCCCCGCACCGTCGGTTACCTCGGCACCGTCCTCGAGCCCGTCGTCCGCAAGCCAGTTGCCGTCGGTGGCCCCGAGCCACAAACCCGGCGCAACGCCGACGCACAGCACCAAGCCCGGCCCGACCGCGCCGCCCAGCCCGGCCGAAAAAACGCTGGCCGCCATGAGCCTGAAGGAACGAATCGGGCAGGTCCTGATGGTGGGCGTCCCGGCAACTGGCAGCAGCGCTGCCGACAGGTCCACCATTTCCACCCACGAGCTGGGGAACTTCTTCCTGAAGGGCCGCAGCAGCGCCGGGACTGCCGGCACGGCCAGCGCGGTCCAGCGGGTCGAGTCAACCATCTCGAAGTCGTTGTCGGTGGACGTCGACGCGTTTGTGGCCACGGACCAGGAGGGCGGCTACGTCCAGGTCCTGAAGGGCAGCGGCTTCTCCACCCTGCCCACGGCGCTGGTCCAGGGCAGCTGGGGCACCGCGACGCTGCGTGGGCGTGCCGAGGCCTGGGGCAGGCAACTGGCCGGGGCCGGGATCAACGTCAACCTCGCCCCGGTGGCCGACACCGTCCCCTCGGCGTCCTTCGCCCCGTCGAATGCGCCCATCGGCTACTGGAAGCGCGAATACGGGTACGACCCGGCAACGGTCTCGGCCGCAACGCGGGCCTTCTCCTCCGGCATGCTGGCCGCGGGCGTGGACCCGGTCATCAAGCACTTCCCGGGGCTCGGACGCGTCACCAAGAACACCGACATCTCCCGGAACGTCACCGACACCAAGACCACCCGGCATGATGCCTACCTCAAGCCCTTCAGCGACGGCGTTGCCGCGGGCGACGACTGGGTCATGGTTTCCAACGCCTACTACTCCAGGATCGACGCGAAGAACATCGCCCCGTTCTCCTCGACCATCATGCGTTCGATGCTCCGTGAGGACCTGGGGTTCAACGGCATCATCGTCTCGGACGACATGTGCGACGCCGAGCAGCTGGCGCCCTGGGGCCTGGGCACCCGGGCCCTGCGCTTCTTCGAGGCCGGCGGGACCATGATGCTCTGCGTGGACGCGCCGAAGATGCCGGCGATCGCCAACGCCCTGCATGCCAAGGCCAGCAAGGACCCCGCCTTCGCCCGCCTCATCGACGCCGCGGCGCTGCACGTGCTGCGGGTCAAGGACGAACGGCGCTGAGCGGAGTCAGCCCCGGGGCCCCAGCAGCGACACCAAGGCCTCCTCCGGGCTGAAACCGCTGGATTCCGGGGCAATCGCCGCGGCCGAGATCCCGGTCGCCCGGGAGGTGAAGACCGCGGCGCGGTACCCGGGCCCCGCGCCGCCGTGCCCCCACAGTTGCAGGTCCGTGTCGATCATGACCCCGGCCCCATAGCGCGGTGCACGCCACGGGGCCGGCGCAGCCACGGGAACCGAGTCCATGAACGCGGCACGCATGGCGGGGGACAGGGACGAGGGGAAGAGCGGGTTGCGCTCCGTCACCAGGTCGCCGAAGCGCAGCAGGTCGGCCGGCGTGGAGAACGCGGCCCCGGCGGGCCCGGCCCACAGCGTCGAGTAGCCCGAATCCGTCACTGCGGTTTCCGGATCCGGGTAGCGGGTCGAGGCCATGTCCGCCGGTTCGAAGATTTCCCGATGCAGGTACTGGCCCAGCGACATCCCGGAGACCTCCTCGAGCAGCGCACCCAGGTACCAGTAGCCGGTGTTGCTGTAGGCGAAGGGCCCGGGCCCGGTCAGGTCGCCGGCGGCGGCAATGTCCTGAAGCGACCACGGGTCCGCTGGCCGGTCCCGGACGGCAGCCAGGTAGCCGGGGTTTGAGGCGTAATTGCCCATCCCCGCGGTGTGCGTGAGCACCTGGGAAATCGTGCGGCCGGCCGGGGCGCCGGGCAGCCGGGAAGCCAGCGGATCCGCGAGCGTGAAGCGGTCCGCATCGACGGCACGCAGGACGCCTGCGGCTATGAACATCTTGGTTACGCTGAAGACTGGCAGGGGCTCCGACGTACCGAAAACCTGCATGGCTCCCTCGCCTCCGCGACAGGCGGCGGCGGCACCCGGGGGCAGCATCCGGCCCAGGGAAGCGGGGAGTGGCATTCCATCCATGGTTTCGAGCTTAAGCCCGCCGGTTGCCGGCATGCGGAAACGGCGCGGCCCGCCGGATGCGCGGTGGAAACCACTCCACCGCCATCCGACGGGCCGCGCCGCCGGTGCCTGTTGCTGCACCAGGCCGCAGTGCTACTTGCGCACCTCCACATCCACTACCTGGGCGCGGTTGCCCGAGGCGTTGTGCAGGTGCAGGAACAGCGCCTTGGCATCGGTGCCGTCCGAGGCGACGGCCGCGGTCAGCTTGGCCTTGTCCAGGTCCGCGAACGCGGTTCCGCCGCCAACGAAGGACAATTCCGGGGCGATCGCATTGAAGGCGATCCAATCGGTTTCATCCACCGGGGCCAGGGCACCGGATTCATCGGCGTTGTACACGGAGTACGTGCTCACGCGGTAGCTGATCGGTGCACTGGAACCGCTCAGGCCCAGCGCCGCGAGCGACACCGGGAGGGATGCCACGTTGGTGTCGAAGGTGTTGGTGTCGACATCGCCGCCCAGCCCGTTGAGGAACTGCAGGTCGACCTGCGAACCGGTGCGCAGATCGAAGGTCGCGGCCAGGTCGGCATCCAACTCGTCGAAGTAGCTGTTGAAGGTGACGAAGTCCGCCGCGCCGTCGCCGTTGGTGTCGATTTCGACGTCGATCTCCGTGGCTCCGGCCAGGTGGGCCCAATTGCCCCAGGTGCTCACACCGAAGTTCAGCAGACCGTCGGCCGCGCCCGTGGTGGGGGCGGTGGAGGAGGCACCGACGAGCTGCAGGTCCATGGAGCGTGCGCCCGGGATCGCGTCGGCGCTGCCGGGCAGCTTGCCCGAGGAGGCCCCGAGCTCGAACGCGGAGAGCAGCGATACCACCTGGGTGTCGGCGGAACCGGCCCGGATGTCGTCGCCGGCCAGGTCGACGGTGCCGGAGGTGGCGCCGGCGTCGAGCTTGATCTTCTTGGCGCCCATGTCGGCAACCAGCTTCGGTGCCGCCTGGACCGGGACGCGCAGCGTCGGTGCGGTGGAGCTGGAAAGCTCCACGCGGCCGGAGACATCGGCGACCCAGGCGCGCGGCAGGCCAAGCTGTGTGCGGTCCATGGTCGGATCGATGGTCTTGGCGTACTTGCGTGCATCCACGTCAAGGGTGACCTTGACCTGGGTGCTTGCCCCGGCCGCGAGCGTCACGGTCTTCTTGTCCAGGGAGTAGCCCGCACCCGGGATCTGCGTGGCTGGCAGGTACTTCACCTTGTAGGTCTGGGTCTTGTCGGACTTGTTGACCACGGTGATGGACCTGGCGGCCTTGTACTTGGTCTTGTCGACCTCGATGACGCCGAAGGTCACGGAGACCAGCTCCGGGTCCGCGGTGGCGAAGGCGTAGGCGGGGGAATTAATCGCCGCATCGGCAATGACGCGCCCGGAACCCACGCGGTTTGGCCCGTAGGCCTCGCCGTTGGCGGCCAGGATGTCCACCGTGGCGGTGTTCATCACCAGGGACTTGACCTGCAATGCGGTGTATTTTCCGCTGCCTGCCACCAGTGCGGCAATGCCCGCGGTGTGCGGGGTTGCCATGGAGGTGCCGGACATGACGGCCGGGCCGTTGCCCGTGCCCACGCCCACCGAACCGATGAGCGTGCCCGGTGCGGCCACGTCCGGCTTGACGATGCCCTCCGAGCCATGCACACCGCGCGAGGACGAGGAGTTCAGGGTGTCCCCGATTCCCGACTCGACCGAGGCGGTGCCGACCAGCTTCGGATCCAGGGTGACGTTCAGCGTGCCGTCTTGGGCCGCGGGGCGCAACTGGTCCGAGAAGGCCTTGGTGAACTGGGCGCCGGGGATCGTGGCGTTGCCGGCGATGCCGGCCTCGAAGACCGCCACCTCGGAGTCCAGGATGACACCGGTGGCTCCGGCGGCTTCGGCGTTGTTGAAGCGCGTGCCAGAGCCGCAGGGGAACTGGAGGTTCTCGCTCCACTGCAGCCAGACCCACTTGCCGGCCAGCGAGCCGGGCTCAAACGGGGCGCAACCGAAGGCGTTGGCTGCCGGTGCCATGACGACATCCCCGGTCAGCGTGGCCGGGTCGGCGGTGGTGTAGTTGAAGTTGGCCGAGTACTGGCCTGCCGCGGTTCCCGCGACGTCGGCCGGTGCGTTGACCTTGATGCCGTCGAGGGTGACCTTGGTGCCCACGGAGTTGGCCACGGTCAAGGAGGAGCGGGCGTTGCCCGGCGAGCCGCCGACGTCGGTGACGTCCCCGGCGTTGCCGGAGGCGACCACCGAGAGGATTCCCAGGCCGGTGAGGGTGTTGACGATGTCGTTCTCGGGGTCTTCGACCGGCGAGTGGTCCGAGCCCAGGGACATGTTCACGATCTGGGCGCGGTCGGAGAAGTCGCCGTCGTTGTTCGGGTCCAGGACGTAGTCCAGTGCCTGTCCGACCACGGAGGAGGAACCCTCGCAGCCAAAGACGCGGATGCCGACCAGCGATGCCTCCGGGGCGGAGCCCGGGCCGATGAGCATGGAGCCCACCTCGTCTGCGGTCAGCTTGGTGTAGTCGCCGGTGAAGGTGGTGCCGTCGGCCTTCACTCCGTATCCGGCAGCGGTGCCCGAGACGTGGGAGCCGTGTCCGGCCGAGGCGCAGTCAAGCGGGTTCGAGTCCGGCTTGGGAACCGGCTGGTAGCTCGGCGCGCTGGGGTCCGCGTTGTAGTCGTCGCCCACCAGGTCCCAGCCGCCGATGAACTTCTCGGGGTCGTACAGCCCCGAGGTCTTGGACGGCAGGTCCTTGGAGGCCTGTGCGGTTGCGTAGGCCTCGAGGGTGCCCGGGCCGCCGAAGCCGGCGTGCGTGTAGTCGATGCCGGTGTCCAGCACGGCGATGGTGATGCCCTCGCCGGTCTCCTGCAGGGTGTTCCAGGCCTGGAGGGCGCGGGTGTCGATGTCCGAGCCCTTGTTGTCGGGGGTCTTGGGGACGATCGCGGTGATTTTCTTGACGTCGGGGCGCGAGGCCAGGGCGCGCAAGGCGTCGGCGTCTCCGCGCAGGGCCACGCCCGGCAGGGAGTTGGTGGTCGTGTAGATGACCTCGGCCTTGGCGGCCTTGGCGGCGGACTTGCCCTGGGCCTTGATGCCGTCGCGGATCTTCTTGACCTTGTCGGGGTTCTTGACCGACTTGCCGCGTGGCGACTTGGCGCTGTCCGGCTGGGTCGCTTCGAAGGCGCCTTCTCCATCGAACTGGACGAAAACGGAGACATCGCCCTGGGCCGCGGCCAGCGGGCCGGAGACCTTCAGGTTTTTCAGCGACTTGGGGACGGTTCCGCCGAGGGACGGCGAATCGGCACCCGGTGCCGGGTCGATCGTCGGCGGTGCCGCAAGGGATGGGACGGACATGGTGACGGCCAGGGCGAGCCCCGAAGCCGACGCCAAGATCGTCCGCGCAAGTCTGTGACGACGCGGGTTGGACATGGTTCTCCTTGAATCCGGTGGGAGTGACTGGGAGTGATGAGGACGGATTCCCGCGAGCGGATTGATGGGCACCGTCCCACGCCACATCCTATGTGAGGCGCGGCACATATCAAGGGGTTGTTTGAGATTCCTTGGAAAATGTCGCGGGGAATTGGCCGGATCCGGGGAGGGGGGATCCGGACCCGGGAAACCGTTTTGGTTCAGTGCCCGCAGACGCTGGAGGGAAGACCAGGACCCGGGCCCGGCAAAGTGTCGGAGGTCGCCGATAGCCTTTGGGCAGTCGGTGGGCCTCTTGGGGAGGAACCACCGCCCGCACCGCGGGCGCGGGACGGACGGGGAAGCGACGGCTGGCATCGGGCAAGGACGCCGCTGCCGCGAACCTGTTTGTCCGCGCGCCGACGAGGCGGCGGCGTTTCTGGGGGGAAACGCAAAAACGCTGGTCCCATGCGTGCATGGGACCAGCGTTCTGCCTGGAAGGTCTTCGGGTTGCGGCGGCCTTACCGTGTTCCGCCTTGCCACAGGGCGTCGAACGGGGCGGCGGATGCCACGCGGTTCTTGATGCCCTCGGTGACAAAGATCTTGGCATTGCGTGCAGCCTGCAGCGGGCTCTCGCCCTTGGCCAGCTCGGCGGTGATGGCGGCGGCCAGCGAGCAACCGGCACCCGACACGGCAACTTCCCCGACCTTCGGGGCCGAGAGGATCTCAAGGGTTTCGCCGTCGTAGAACACGTCCACGGCCTCGGAGCCGGCCAGGCGGACCCCGCCCTTGGCCAGCACGGCCGCGCCGGAAAGTGCGTGGATCTTCCTTGCGGCCTCGGCCAGGTCCTCGACGTTGTTGATGCTCATCCCGGACAGCGACTCGGCCTCGAAGTGGTTGGGGGTGACGAAGGTGGCCAGCGGCAGCAGGTTCGCCTTCAGTGCTTCGTCGGTGTCCAGGGCGTGGCCCGGTTCCTGGCCCTTGCAGATCAATACCGGGTCCAGGACGACGTTGTCCCATGCCTGGTTCTTCAGCGCGGCGGCAACGGTGTTGATGGTGGCCGGGGAGCCCATCATGCCGAGCTTGACGGTCTTCAGGTCCGCTGCATAGCAGGTCTGGACAGCTTCGAGCTGGTCGGCGATGACCTGCGGCTCAACCGGGACGAAACGGTGGTTCCAGTTGTCCTTCGGGTCGAAGGAAACGATGCAGGTCAGGGCAACGATGCCGTAGGTGCCCAGTTCCTGGAAGGTCTTCAGGTCGGCCTGGGCGCCGGCTCCGCCGGTTGCTTCGGAACCGGCGATGGTCAAGGTGATGGCGGGACGGGTCCCGGTGGTGGCAGAAGTCATGCATCCATTTTAGGGTGGTTTTCCTGCCCGCCGTTTCCACCCGGGCGGGCGCTGCCACTCCTCGGTGCCGGTCGGGGCACCGCAACCCGGATCAGGCCCGGGTGAAGGTGGTCAGTTGGGTTGCGTTGGACCAGCCGGCGGCGCGTTCGGCGCGCAATCCGGTGGCTGTGTCGGCGCTGGTGACCATGAACAGCACCGACAGCCCCTGGCGTGCCGCAGCCGCGGCCAGGTTGGCCAGGATCGCGGCGCGGAACTGCTCGGTGTTCGAGGTTGCGGTGATGCTCGGGTCGCCGAGCAGTGCGAAGTCCTCGCCAAAGCGGATCCGGCCGCGGCCTGCGGTCGAGTCGAAATCGGCGATTTCAACCACGTCGTATTCGGCCATCGGGGCTTCGAACAGCGTGGCCGTTTCCGGCAGCGAGACCACTTGTTCCACATCGTTGGCCAGCGCGGCAAGCAGCACGCGCCGGTCGCTGAGGCTCCAGCCCCGGCCAACGAGCTCACGGCCGGCGGACTCGTCCGGGGTGCCCAGGAACGTGAGCCTTGTTTGGCCTTGGTGGGATGAACCATCGGCGTCGCCCAGCAGGGAGGCAAGGCCGCCGGGGCCAGGCCAGGCGCAGGTGATCTCGTAGTTGCTCCCGTCTTCGGCGACGCTGTGCAGCCGGCCGGAATCTTCACAGGTCACGGTGCGGTCCCGCAGCAGGGCAAAGGCGTGGACCCAGCGCGGAAGGCTTGAAGGTTCGAATGGCATCTGGCGGCTCCTGTTCCAAGGACGGTCAATGAAGAACCTCTTCGGGGGCGCAAATGCATGACTGATCACCGGTGACGGTGTGCCTTCGCGTCCCTTTGACGGTTCATTACCGACTCTACGCCTGCGGCGGCCGATTCCAAGTTGGGCGACAGCGCGATGCGCGGGATCCGGGGACCTGCCCGGCTCAGGACGCGGTGCGAACCAGTGAAAGCACGTCGTCGAGAATGCTGCGGACCACCGGCATGCGGGAGAGCACGACGAGACGGGCCGTCACGGGGGCGACATTCTTGATGAGCCGGTGGCTGCGAGCGGCCCCGGGGGAGGAGTCGTAGGCCCAGAAGAGGAAGATCCCGCGCTGTATCAGCCACAGCAGTTCCGGCAGGTCGTTGCGGATGGCCAGCGGGGGTAGCGGCCTGCTGGCTGCCACGACCTGGCGCCACAGCCCGAATTCGAGGGCGCGGTGGATGTCGCCGAGCTCGGTGTGGGCGCCGGCAAATGCGGTGCGGATAAATGCAGGTCCGAACTCGTGGAACGGCGCCATGATTTCCAGCGCCTGGTCAAGGGCAATGCGCAGGTTGGTCTCGAGGTTGTTTCCCGGCACCAGCAGCGGCCAGGTGGCGGTCCGGTGTCTTTCGAGCAGGTTGCGGAAAAGCTCGTGGACGATGGCGTCCTTGGACTCGAAATAGTAGTAGGCGTTGCCCAGCGAAAGCCCGGATTCCGCGGCAATCGCGCGCATCGTTGTCCCGGAGAAGCCCTTCGTGGCGAAAAGTTCCAGTGCCGTGTCCAGCAGCAGCTGGCGGGTCTGGGAACTCTTGGCGGTTGGTGTCCTCATGGCACTTGCCTCCATTGTTGGCCTGGTCTCCATGATAACCAATTTTGAACATGTTCAAAAATTGATAATTCCAAGCAGAAAGCGACGGTACGGCCATTGCCGCGGAGAGAAGCGGGCTTTGCGAGGGGGAAACCGCAAAGTGGTTGGGAAGCCGTCGTGGGATACTTGAACCTCAAGTGCTAATACAGCGAGCGGTCCCACCCGCCTCGACCGCCCCGTCCCGTTTGCGCGGAGCCGGAATCGAGGCCCCCGGGACCGGCTTGGCGAACCACTTCTTCGATTGGGAACCACCATGGGCGAAAAAACCGCCTCCATTTCATCACGTTCACAGGCCTCGCGCGCCGTTTTTGCGTCCGCAGGAAGCCCCTACTTCTCCACCGTGCTCGCACTGATGGCCGTCGTGGTCATCCTCTCCAACATCGGTGCCGCCAAGGGCGTCACCTTCGGTTCCATCGTCACCGACGGCGGATTCTTCCTCTTCCCGCTGGCCTACATCATCGGCGACGTCATTTCCGAGGTCTACGGATTCAAGGTCGCCCGCCGGGCCATCATCACCACCTTCGCGCTGGCGGCCTTCTCCACTGCCTGCTTCTGGATCATGATCCACCTGCCCGCGGCCGAATGGTACGACGGGCAGGAAGCCCTCGAACGCACCCTGGGTCCGGTCTGGCTCATCGTCCTGGCCTCGCTGCTCGGCTTCCTGGTCGGACAGACCCTGAACTCCTGGGTGCTGGTGAAGATGAAGGAACGCTTCGGCGAACGCGGCCTGGTGGGCCGCCTGATGGGCTCTACCGGGGTGGGCGAATTCGCCGACACCCTGATCTTCTGTTCCATCGCCGCCACGGTCATCGGCATCACCGACATGCCCACGTTCATCAATTACGTGCTGGTCGGCTTCGTCTACAAGACGGCCGTGGAATTCCTCTTCGTGCCGGTGACCACGCTGGTCATCCGCTGGTTCAAGCGCCGCGAACCCAGCTACGCCTTCGGGCCGCAGGCTGAGGGCACCGCCGCATAGGGGGCAGCCGCGAAACATTCCGTGGGCGGTGGCCGGCTTCGTCTGCACTTGGCGAAGCCGGCCACCGCCTTCTTGTTCCCGCACCCAGTCCATCCGCACGAGGGTGCGATGTCATCCGCAATGCTGAGGTGCGCCGGCGGTGCCGGTTGGTAGCGTCAAAACCATGGACACCATGAACCGCGAACTGCTCAGGGCCACGGGACTTGTCGCCGGCTACGGCGGTCAGGACGTGTGCGGGCCGCTGGACCTGTTGCTGGAACCTGGCCAGGCGCTGGGGATCGTTGGCTTCAACGCCGCCGGCAAATCCACGCTGCTGCGCACCCTTGTCGGCTACCAGGAACCCGTGGCGGGGGAATCAGTGATCCTTGGATCCTTCACCGACGACTCGAGCTTCATCTACCGCAAGGCCGTATCCGTCGTCTTCGACGAGGACGCCTTCTTCCCCTCGCTGAGCGTCGAGGAACACCTCCAGCTCATCGCCGGCGGGCACGGGATGCCCGAACCGCAGGCTGCCGTCGAGCATGAGCTGGCCTTCTTCGAGCTGGAAGCGGCCCGCACGGAATATCCGCACCGGCTTTCCTCCGGGCAGCGCCGCCGCCTGCTGCTGGCCGCCGCCCTGCTGCGCCCCTGCAGCCTGCTGGTCCTCGACGAACCCGAACAGCGGCTCGACCCGGTGATGCGGGTGGCCCTGGCCGCCCGCCTGCGTTCACTGGCCACCGCGGGAACCGCCCTGCTGGTCGTCACCCACGACCCGGTCTTCCTCGCGACCGTTGCGGACTCCGTGCTGCTGGTTTCCGGCGGGCAGGTCATCCCGGCCAGCGTCGCCCAGGGGGCTGCGGCCATTGCGCACGGTTGATCCGAGCATGCCGTTGGACAACGAGCCGGTCGACTTTGATCCGTGGGCGCGAAACCGCGTGGTCGAGAAACGCGCCAAGCGAGAGGACTTCTGGGAACGCATGGGCGATGCCTACATCGCCCTGTTGGCCGCCGCCATCGTCTTTGGCTATGCGGCCGGGCTTGCTCTGGCCTTCTTCGACAACCTCCGGGGCGGTCCCGGGTCGGGCATCGTGCGCGCCGGTGTCGGCGTGGTTCCCGGCTCCTCGGCGGCCTCCGCCCTGGTGATGCTCGGAATGCTCGGGGCCCTGCTGCTGATTTCCAAGCTTGGCCCGACGGCGGTGGACCGGGCCCAGGGATTCTGGTGGCTAAGCCTTCCGGTGGCACGCACCGGCTTCCTGGCACGCTTGCTGGGCCAACGCCTGGTGAGCACCTTCTTGTATGGGGCCTTCCTGTGGCTGCCCATCGGCTACGGAACCGTGCTCGGCGGATTGGCCCGGGGGTCGTTCGCCGGGGTGCTGTTGGGTGCCGCGGCCCTGGGACTGTTGTTCGTGGGGCTTTCGCTGCTGGCGGCATGGTTCCAGACCCGCCAGGCGGCTGGGCGCTTCCGCGCCGCCCTGGATGCCGCGGCCATCGCGGTGTTGCTGGCGTACCTGTTCGACGTGCTGCTGCGCATCACCGGTCGGGGCAGCCTCGAGCCACTGTGGGTGTGGCTGCCGTCCTCCCTGCCGTTGCTGGCCCAGGCCGGGGCCTGGTGGGTTCCGGCGGTGCTGGCGGTGCTCTGCGCGGGAGGGTTTGCCGCCCTGGCGGGTCAATTGCAACGTATTCCCGGCAGGGAATTGATTTCGAGCGGGGCCGCGAGCGAGCACGCGGGAGCGGCACTGGCGTTGCTGGATGACAAGGCACTGGGCAGCGCGCTGGATGTCGCGGGCGCCCGGGAAGGCAAGCGTGCCCGGGCCAGGCGGGAACGGGTCCGGGCCCGCGGTTCGGATTCCTTCGCGCGCATGCTTCCGGCCCGCTGGGTCCGCGGCCCCCATGCGGCGCTGGTGCGTGCCGAGCTGCTGGTGCTGCTGCGCACGCCCAAGACCTGGCGCGGGATGCTGGCCGGCTGGTACGTCCCGGCCGCCGGGGTCTTCGCCGTGCCCGGCGGTCAACCTCTGGTCCTGGCCGTCTTGGTGCTCGTCGGCTCGGTGCTGGCCGCACGGGCGGCATCCAAGGCGGCCGCGCAGGCAGCGGACGTGCCGTCGCTGGATGCGATCATCCCGCTGGGCCGTGTGGGTGTGCGGCAAACCCACGCGTTGGTGGCGGCGCTGCTGCTGGTTCCGTGGGGCGTGTGCCTGGCCGGATTCCTGGGGTGGGCCGTGGGAATCGACGCGGCACAGATCCCGGTGCTGCTCGGCCTGGGTGCACTGGCCGGTGCGGGGCTTGCCGCGGGTGCAGTGCGCATGGCGTTTCGGCCGGCAATCGACTGGGGGTCGGTGATGCTCATGGCTGCCATGGGCAAGGCCGCCGGCCCCATGGTCCTGCATTTCACCTACGGGTACGAGGTGATGGCCGTGTCGGTCGTCGCGCTGGTTGCAGGCCTGCTGCTGGCGCCGATCCCGCCGGTGGTGTTGCTGCTTGGCGCGGTGGTGGCCGCCGTGGCCTGGGGCGTGGGCACCTCGACCTCGATCGGGTCCAACGTCCACCGTTCGCAGCGGTAGCAGGTGTTCCGCGCGCGGCACCGCCACCAATGCGGTGATTGCACCGCCGCGGCACTTACGCTGAAGCCATGGAACTACTCACGGCCGCCGGGCTGAGTTCGGCCGCGGGCCTGAACGCCTATATCCCCCTGCTGGTGCTGGGGCTGCTGAACCGCTTCACCTCGTGGGTGGCGCTGCCCGAGGGCTGGGGCTGGCTGTCCAACGGCTGGGCGATGGGCATCCTTGCGGTGCTGCTGCTTATCGAGGTGGTCGCCGACAAGATCCCCGTCATCGACTCGGTCAACGACGCGCTGCAAACGGTGGTGCGCCCGGCTTCCGGAGGGCTCGTCTTTGCCTCCGGAGTGGGTGCCCAGACCGTTGCGGTGGCGGATCCCGGGAACACGTTCGGCAGCACGGCGTGGGTGCCGTTGCTCATCGGCGCGGGGATCGCCCTGGTCTTCCATCTGCTGAAATCCGGGGCCAGGCCGCTGCTGAACTTGGGCACCGCCGGGGTCGCCGCCCCGGTGGTGAGCACCGCGGAAGACGGGGCGGCGCTGGGCCTGAGCCTGCTGGCCGTGGTGCTACCGGTGCTGGTGCTCCTGGCCGCGGCGGCCCTGGCGGTGCTGCTCTTCGTCGGCGTGCGCAGGCTGCGGCCCCGGCGTTCGGGCACCACGGCCTAGCAATCGCCGCCGCGGGTCAGACAGCGAGGGTTGCCAGGCCCTGCGGATCCGGTTCCCCGGCGTAGTAGCTGGACATGACCTTCTCCTTGAGTTCGAAGAAGGTGCCGTCCTCAATGGCCTGGCGGGCGTCGTCGACCATCTTCACCACGAAGCGTTCGTTGTGGATGGAGATCAGCGTGTGGCTGACCAGCTCCTTGGACTTGAACAGGTGGTGGATGTAGGCCCGGGTGTAGTGCTCGCAGGTATAGCAGTCGCAGTCCTCGGAAAGCGGGGTGAAATCCCGCTTGTAGCGGGTGCCCGACAGGTTGAAGCGGCCGTGCGGGGTGTAGAACGCGGAGTTGCGGGCCACCCGGGTGGGGGAGACGCAATCGAAGGTGTCGGCCCCGTTTTCGATTGCCGTGAAGATGTCGTCGGGTTCGGAGATGCCCAACAGGTGGCGCGGCTTGTTCTCCGGAAGCTCCTGCGCGCACCAGCCCACGATGGTGCCCAGGTTCTCCTTCTCCAGCGCCCCGCCGATGCCGAAGCCGTCAAAGGCCATGGCCCCGAGGTCCTGGCAGGCCTTGCGGCGCAGGTCTTCGTACTGGGCGCCCTGGATGACTCCGAAGAGCGCCTGGTAGTCCTTGCCGACGCGATCGTCGGTCAGGTTGAAGTGCTCGGCCACGCAGCGTTCGGCCCAGAGCCGGGTTCGCTCCAGGGATTCGACCTGGTAGCCGCGGGAATTCTGCAGCGTGGTCAGCTCGTCGAACGCAAACATGATGTCCGCGCCGATCTCGTGCTGGACCCGCATGGAGATCTCCGGGGAGAAGCGGTGCTTGGTGCCGTCGATGTGGCTCTTGAACCAGACGCCGTCGTCGTCCACGTTGGCCAGGCGCTCCTTGCCCGGGGCCACCGCGTCGTCCGGGCCGGACTGGTCCACGGACTTCATGTCGATGACCTTCTTGAATCCCGAGCCCAGGCTCATGACCTGGAATCCGCCCGAATCGGTGAAGGTGGGCCCGGACCAGTTCATGAACCGGCCCAGTCCGCCGGCCGCGTCGAGGATGTCGGAGCCCGGCTGCAGGTACAGGTGGTAGGCATTGGCCAGCACCGCCTGGGCTCCGAGCTGCTCCACGGCTTCGGGCAGGATGGCCTTGACGGTGGCCTTGGTGCCCACGGCAATGAAGGCCGGGGTCTTGATTTGCCCGTGCGGGGTGGTGATCACGCCGGTGCGTCCGTTGGACACCGAACCGTCGGGGTTGTTCAGGCGGGTGCCGACCTCAAAGGAAAAGTCGGACTGGCGGGGATGGGGCGCTGTGGGGTCAAAAGATTCGTGGGGCACCTATCCAGTGTGCCGCATGCACCCGTGGCCCCGGCAAAATGCTCGCGTGGGATGGCTCATAGGACCGGGCAGCGCCGCGTGACAAGGCGTAGCGTTAATCCGTGGGTGCCGATCTCGGCACCCGGCAGGCAGCAGCTCGGGGCCACAAGCAACGCAAGCAACGACCAAAGGAAACCATGGGCACCAACAAGTTCGGAAGCCTGTTGACGCTGGGCCCGGCCAACAACGACCAGTGGATCGCGTTGCGCACGGCCGTGGGGATCTTCGTCCCGCTCTTCGGCTTGCTGGCCATCGACCGGCTGGATTTGATGGTGTTCGTGATCTTCGGCGCCTTCACCGGGGTCTATGGCCGGGTGCCGGGCTACGCGAACCGGCTGGCGGCCCAGGCAAAGGCCGGGGGCCTGTTCCTGGTGGTGATCCTGGCCGCGGCACTTGCCTCGCACTACCTCGTCGACCACGACGACGTGGCGGCGAGCGCGTGGATGGTCGTGGGGCTCACCACCGTGGTGTCGGGGATCTGCTCGGTCGTCACCGGGTACCTGCAATTGCGTCCCGGCGGCTCGCTCTTCCACATCTTCGCCTTCGCCGCCATTGCCTCGATGCCGCACCAGCCGCCGCCGGCGGAATCGATGGCAGCGGCCACCGCCGCGGTGCTGCTGTCGATCGTGCTGGGTTTCTCCGGGATCGTGTTCGTCAAGGGGGCGTCGTGGGGCCGGTACACGGCCCCGGCGCCGCTTTCGAAACCGGTGCGCCTGGCCATTTGGATCGAGGCGCTGATGTACCTGCTCGCCGCGGGGTTGGCCGGTACCATCGCGAACCTGTTGGCCCCGGTTCTGTCCACCGGGCACAGCTACTGGGCCATGGTGGCGGCCGTGGTTCCGCTGGTGGGGCACACCACCCGGCACCGTGTGCGCCGCGGCGTCCACCGTATCCTCGGGACCCTGACCGGGCTGGTGCTGATGGCGGCCGTGATCGCCTTCGCGCCTCCCGTGTGGGTGCTGCTGGCGATGATCGGGCTGCTGCAGTTTGCGGCCGAGATGTTCATCGCCCGCAACTATTTCCTGGCCCAGATCTTCGTCACTCCGCTGGCCTTGGTAGGCGTTTCCTTCGGGACCGGGCTCAACACGGTGCTGCTCTACGACCGGATGCTGGAGACCATCATCGGCGCCCTCGTGGGGATGCTGGTGGTGCTGCTCGGTGCGCTCTACGGATCCTGGCTGCGGCGCAGGCTGATGCCCGAGAAGGCGTAGCAGGCACCCTGCGCCGTTCCAGCCGTCGCCGGAGTGGTGGAAGAATTGCCCCATGAACGACATGGACCTGGCCCAGGCCGAAAGAACCGACCTCGCCGATTTCCTGGAAGGCCTTGCCGACGATCAATGGGACGCGCCGAGCTCGTGTACCGGTTGGCGCGTGCGCGACGTGGTGGCGCACGTGGTTTCCTACGACGACCTCGGTGCCCTGGGCTTGCTGCGACGCTTCGCCAAGGGCCGGGTGGTGCGCGCCAACCAGGTTGGAGTCGACGCCATGAAGGACGCCACCACCGCCGAGCTGCTGGCCAACCTCCGCGCCCATGCCCGCCCGAGCGGTTTGGCCGCCGGCCTGGGCGGGAAGATCGGACTGTCCGACGGCATGATCCACCACCAAGACATCAGGCGACCGTTGGGGATGGAACGGCAGATCCCCGAGGAACGGCTGCTGCGGGTGCTCGCAATGACCCCGGGCAACCCGCGGCTCGCGCCCTGGCGATGGATCCGCGGATTGCGCCTCGTGGCAACCGACCTGGATTTCGCCCATGGCAAGGGCCCCGAGGTGGCGGGCACCGGCGAGGCGCTGCTCATGGCGATGGCGGGGCGCCGCGGCATCACCGCGGAACTGATCGGACCCGGCCAGGCGATCCTGGCCGGCCGACTCGAACGCCGCTAGGGACGCTGCTGCCCTTTAGCCGACGTGCCCCACGTGGGCCAGGGCCTGGCGGACCAGGTTCTCCCGGCCCCCGGCGAACTCCTCCTGGATGTTCGGGCTCAGCGCTTCCTCGGGCGTCAACCAGGTCAGCTCCAGTGCGTCCTGGCGCGGGGAGCACTCCCCGCGGACCGGCACGATGTAGGCCAGTGCCACGGCGTGCTGCCGTTCGTCGGTCAACCCGGTCTCCGACGGGGACGGGAAATATTCGGCCACGGTGAAGGGGGCTGGGCTGGGCGGCAGCTGCGGCATCGCCATGGGCCCCAGGTCCTTCTCGATGTGGCGGGTCAGTGCCGCACGGATGGTCTCGCGGTACATCACCCGGCCCGAGACGAAGGTGCGCAGCATCCTGCCCTCGGGATCGGCGGTGAGCAGCAGGCCGATCTCCGTGACATAGCCGAGCGGATCCAGGCGCACCGGGATGGCTTCAATGTAAAGCATGGGCAACCGGGCGCGGGCCTCGTAGAGGTCTTCATCGGACAACCAGCCGGGATAGGGATCCGGAGTGCGAACGTTCATGTTCCCATCTTCGCCCATCGAGACGCCGCCGGGCCACGTCGGCGGCCGTGTTGTGTAATCCCGGACATGTTTTCGTTTTCAGGGAATCATCTGACGTTCCCTGACGCTAGAATGAAATGTTCTGAAAAATACCATTCCAACACCCATGGAAGAGGCCACGCCCGTGACCGAGACCAGCACCAAACTCAACCCCAAGGATTTGGCCACCATCACGGTGCTGATCGTTTCCGCTTTCGTGGTGATCCTGAACGAAACCATCATGAACGTGGCGCTGCCGGTGCTCATGCACGAGTTCCAGGTCAGCGAGGAAGCCATCCAGTGGCTTGCGACGATCTTCATGCTCACCATGGCCGTGGTCATCCCCGCCACAGGCTTCCTGCTCCAGCGCTTCAGCACCCGCGGGGTGTTCATGCTGGCCATGGGCCTGTTCTCCCTGGGTACGCTCCTTGCCGCCGCGGCCCCGGGCTTTTCCCTGCTGCTCGCCGCCCGCGTGATCCAGGCCTCCGGCACCGCGATCATGATGCCGCTGCTGATGACCACCATCCTTGACCTGGTGCCGGCCAACAGGCGCGGGGTCATCATGGGCAACGTGTCGATCGTGATTTCCGTGGCCCCGGCCATCGGTCCGACGATCTCGGGGCTGATCCTGCATTCGCTGTCGTGGCGCTACATGTTCCTCATCGTCGCCCCCATCGCGCTGGCCGCCCTGTTCATCGGTGCGCCGCGATTGAACAAGGTCGCAGAGGCCTCGAAGATGCCGCTGTCGATCCCCTCGGTGATCCTGTCCGTCCCGGCCTTCGGCGGCCTGGTCTTCGGGCTCAGCAGGCTCTCGGCCAACGGGCTGGATGCCGAGACGCTGGTCGTCCTCGTCGTTGCGGTGATGGCCCTGGTGGTCTTCACGATGCTGCAGCTGCGCCTGCAAAAGAAGGACCATGCGCTGCTTGACCTGCGCACCTTCACCTACCGGCCGTTCACGTTGTCGTTGTCGCTGATGGTGCTGGCGATGGTGGCGCTGTTCGGGGTCATCATCCTGCTGCCCCTGTACCTGCAGAACGTGCGCGGGCTCGACACCCTGGCCACCGGGTTGATGCTGCTTCCCGGCGGGCTGCTCATGGGCCTGCTGGCGCCGTTCGTGGGGCGGCTCTTCGACAAGGTGGGTCCGCGCCCGCTGATGATCCCCGGCACCGTGATCCTGACCGGGGTGCTCTTTGGCTACTCGCGCCTGTTGGGCGCCGAGACGGCCATCGGCGTGATCATCGGGTTGCACCTGACCATGTCGCTGGCCCTGGCCCTGATCTTCACCCCGGCCTTCACCACCGCGCTGAACCCGCTGCCGCATTCACTGCACTCCCACGGCTCGGCCGTGCTGTCCACCCTGCAGCAGCTCGGCGGAGCGGCAGGCACGGCCCTGCTGGTCGGGGTCCTGGCCTCGCGCATCGGCGCCGGGGCCGAGGCCGGGATCGATCCGCTCCAGGCCCAGATCAACGGGTTCTCCGCCGGATTCACGGTGGCCTCGATCTGCGCCGCGGGCATGGTCGTCATTGCCCTCTTCCTGACCAAGGCCAAGGACCCGGCCGAGGTCGAGGTGCACGCGCACTAGACCCTGCTCCATCGACGTGCCTTCGATCCGCGGCTGCTACCCGGATTCGGAGGCATTGTTGTTTGTGGGGTTGTCCATGGTGACTGCCCCGCCGATGGCGTGTGATGCCGGGCCGCGGGCTTGCCCGGCCCCATGGCCGTGTTCACCGGCGCCGCGGAACGGCACCGGATCCCAACGCGCCGAACCTCAGGTGACGACCTCCCCGGTGGGCCTGCCATCGGGATCGAGCATCCAGCCCATGCGCTTGAACGAGTGCACGCCCACGCATGCCTCGATGATGTCGACCCCGGGCACCGCTTGGGCCAACCGGGCCTCCACATCGGCGATGTCCGCCGCGGTGCGCAGCTGCATCATGAACGTCATGTTCGCTGCCCCCGTGGTGGAGGCGCAGAGCCGCAGCGTTCGCTGTTCGCGCAGGAACGCTGCCACGGCATCCGCGGCGCCGGCCGGGACCTTCGCAAACCACTGGACCGTGAGCGGGTAGCCGGTGTAGTGGCTGGCCAGTTCGCAGCGCAACGTCACCATCCCGGTTTCCAAGGCGGTCTTCAGGGCCCGGCCCGTGGTCGAGGGATGCTGTCCGGTGGCCTGGGCGATCTCCGAGGCGGTGGCCCGGCCGTCGCGCATCAGCACCCGCAGCATGGGCCAGAACGTGTCGGGAATCAGCGTCGGGGCGGCCGAGGGCGGATGGCTCAGGCGCTGCAGCTGCGCCTGCTGTGCGGTGGAAAGCACATCCAGGCGCCACACGTTTCCTGTCGCGTAAAGCTTGGTGCACAGCGAGACCTTGGTGCGCCTGACGCCGCGGGCGGCGCGGATGCGCGGAAGCACCTCCCGGGCCATGCCCAGCCAATCCGCGGCCAGGCAGGTGAGCCGGAAGTCGGCGCTGCTAGTCGCGTCATCCACGGTGAGCACCTCCGAGATGGCGCAGAGGTCCTGCCGAGCCTCCTGAACAAGGGCCGGGTCGGCCACGACCTCGATGAATGCCGTGCAATGTTGTTCCGGGTGGCCGCCCAGGTGCCCCAGCACCCAGGCCATGCGGTCCTCCCGCAGCCGGTTCCAACGCGCCGACAGCGTCGCCGGGTGCCGGCCAAGGATCGTCCCCAGCTCGGCCCAGCTTGCCCGCGGTGCGATCTGCAGCGCGTTCACCAATTGCAGGTCCTCGACCGGCAGCTCCATGGAACCCCTTTTTTCAACCGTGCACATTTTCGCAGTTTGAAGGCCATCCTGCGCAATTATCTTTGAATCTTCATCCATTATCCTTCCCGGGCCCCACTATCGAAAGTGACACAACTCACCACCGGGTGGGCGACGGAATGAAGGAAGGGACCACAGGGCATGAGCACCACCACCGCCATCCTGCAGGACGCACGGGAACTCGCCCCCGAGATCGCCCGCCTGCGCCACGCGCTGCACCGCGAGCCCGAGGTCGGGCTGCAAGTGCCGCGCACCCAGGAACGGGTCCTGCAGTGGCTCGAGCCCCTCGGCTTCGAGATTTCCCTGGGCCAGGACCTCACCTCGGTGACAGCGGTGCTGCGCGGCGGGGCATCGAACGCCCCCGCCGGCGAGCGCCCCGCGGTGCTGCTGCGGGGGGACATGGACGGGCTGCCGCTGACCGAGAAATCGGGTGTCGAGTTCGCTTCGCAGACCGGGGACACCATGCACGCCTGCGGCCACGACCTGCACACCGCGATGCTGGCCGGCGCGGCCACCCTGCTCGCCGAGCGCCGCGAGTCCCTGCCCGGGGACGTGGTGCTGATGTTCCAGCCCGGCGAGGAAGGCTGGGACGGTGCGGGCCACATGGTCCGCGAAGGCGTGCTGGAGGCCAGCGGCAGGAAGGTCGATGCGGCCTTCGGCCTGCACGTGATGAGCTCAATGGGATCCACCGGTGTCTTCACCGCCAAGCCCGGAACCATGATGAGTGCTTCCGACGGGCTCTTCGTGACGGTGCGCGGCGCCGGCGGGCACGGCTCGGCGCCCTTTGCCGCCAAGGACCCGGTCACCGCGGCCGCGGAAATGGTCACGGCCCTGCAGGTCATGGTCACCCGCCAATTCGACATCTTCGATCCGGTGGTCGTTTCCGTGGGCGTGCTGCGCGCCGGGACGGTGCGCAACATCATCCCCGAAACCGCCTACTTCGAGGCAACCATCCGTTCCTTCAGCAATGCCGCGCACGAGAAGTTGCGGGCCGTGGTCCCCGCGCTGCTGGAGGGGATCGCCCGGGCCCACGGGCTGGAGATCGATGTCGAATACCGCACCGAGTACCCCACCACGATCAACACCGAGGCCGAGACCCGTTTCGCCGCCGATGCGGTGCACGAGCTTTTCGGCACCGGGTCCTTCACCACCATGGCCAGCCCGTTGGCCGGGTCCGAGGATTTCTCACGGGTGCTCAACGAGGTTCCCGGTGCCTTTGTTTTCCTGTCCGCGCTGGCCCCCGGCGTGGATGCGGACGCGGCGGAGTACAACCACTCCCCGTATGCACGTTTCGATGATTCGGTGTTGGGCCGCGGTACCGCGCTTTACACGCAGCTGGCCACCGCCAAGCTCGCTTCCCTGGCAACACGCTAACCCCCCCCGTTCCCCCTCCCACACAGAACCCAGGAAACACTCCCATGAGCATCAAGGAAGAGCTGGCCCCGGCCGGCAGCCCCCAGACCACCGTCCGGCCCCAGCACGCCGCGGCACCGTCCCCGCACGGGACACCGGGCCAGTCCACCTTCAAGACCCTGCTGGGCATCGGCGCGGGCAACGCCGTGGAATGGTTCGACTGGGCCATCTACGCCACGTTCGCCTCCTTCATCTCCGGCCAGCTCTTCTCCAAGGCCGACCCGACCTCCGCGTTCCTGGCGACCATGGCGATCTTTGCCGTCGGCTTCGTGGCCCGCCCCTTCGGCGGGGCCTTCTTCGGCCTGATCGGGGACAAGGTCGGCCGCAAGGCGGCCATGACCATGGCCGTGGGCCTGGCCTCGGTCGGCTCGCTGATCATCGCGGTCACCCCGACCTATGGGAGCATCGGAGCCGGCGCCTCGCTGATCCTGCTGGTGGCCCGCCTGCTGCAGGGCCTGGCGCACGGCGGCGAGATGCCCAGCGCGCAGACCTACCTCGCCGAGGTGGCCCCGGCCCCGAAGCGCGGGTTCTACTCCACGCTGATGTACTTCTCCGGCACCGCAGGCATCGTGGCCGGCACCCTGCTCGGCGCGATCCTCACCGTCACCCTGACCAAGGAACAGATGGGCGCCTTCGGCTGGCGCATCCCCTTTGCCGTCGGGGCGTTGATGGGCCTGTACACCCTGATCATGCGCTCACGCCTGAAGGAAACTGCACAGTTCGAGGAACAGAAGTCGGCCAAGGCCGCGGCCGCCACAAAGGGTCCCTCGGTCATCTCGCAGATCATGGCCAACTGGCGCCAAGCGGTGCGGGTCATCGGTTTGACCGTCGGTTTGACCGTGGTCTACTACATTTGGTCCGTTTCGACCCCCGCCTACGCGATCGCCAACCTGAAGATGGATCCGGCCACCGCGCTGTGGACCGGCGTCGCCGCCAACCTGGTGTTCATGACGGCTCTGCCGTTCTGGGGCAAGCTTTCGGACCGCATCGGCCGTCGTCCGGTCCTGCTGATCTCGGCCCTGGGTGCCGCGGTGCTGCAGTTCCCGATGTCCTCCCTGGTCCGCGGTGAGGCCTGGCAGCTGTTCGTCGCAATGTCGGTGATGCTGATCTTCATCGCAGCCTCCGCCTCGATCGTTCCGGCCGTGTACGCCGAGCTGTTCCCCACCGCCATCCGCACCATCGGCGTGGCCATCCCCTACGCCATCGCCGTGGCGGCCTTCGGCGGCACCGCGGCCTTCCTGCAAGCCGGGTTCAACGCCTGGTTCGGGCACTCCGTCGGCGGAACGGTCTTCGCTGTCTACTCCATCATCCTGCTGCTGGTCAGCGCGTTTACCGTCTACAAGATGCCCGAATCGGTGGGCAAGGACCTGCGCGGCTAGACGGCGGGGCAGGGCGCACTGCCATAACCCCGCAAAAAAGGTGAGGGCCGTCCGGGAATCCCCTCCCGGACGGCCCTCACCTTTTACATTGCAGCGCGGGCGCGCCTACCAGTGGGCGCGCCAGTACTGCGCGGCAAAGGGCACCTGCTCGCGCGGCACCCCCAATTCGGCGGCGGCCACCGCGGGCCAGTTGGGGTTCTTTAGCGCCGCGCGGCCGATCGAGACCCCGTCGGCGGCGCCGGTGACCAGCACCTGCTCGGCCTGCGAAGGATCGTTGATCATGCCCACAGCGGTCACGAAGGCCCCGGGGGCCGCCTGCTTCACGGCCGCGGCCAGCGGCACCTGGAAGCCCGGGCCGGAGGGTCCGTGGTACTTGCCGATCCCGGCACTGGACAGGTCGAAGGCGCTGACCCCCAGCTCGAAGGCCTCGGCGGCGAAGCGCACGGTGTCGGCGATCCGCCACCCGCCCTCGACCCAGTCGTCTCCGGAGAAGCGGATGGCCAGTGGCTTGTGCGCAGGCCAGGCGGTGCGCACCGCGGCGATGACCTCGCGGGCGTAGCGGGTGCGGTTCTGGTAGCTTCCGCCGTACTCGTCGGTGCGGGTGTTGGTCAGCGGGGAAAGGAACTCGTGGACCAGGTACCCGTGGGCGGCGTGGATCTGGGCAACATCGAATCCTGCCGCGTCTGCGCGGGTTGCCGCGTCGGCCCAGTCCCGGACCGAGGCGGCGATCTGCCCGGTGGACATCGCGGTGGCCGGGGCCAGCCCGAAGGCGTCCGTGGCCGAGGGGCCGGCGGTTTCCCAGCCGCGGCCGGGCACCGGAAGGTTCCCGGTTTCCCCGGCGGCGATGGGGCCCGGCAGCCACGGGTGGGTGGAGGCCTTGGCTCCGGCGTGTGCCAGCTGGATGCCGGCGGCCGCGCCCTGGGAGTGGATGAAGTCGACGATCGGTGTCCAGGCGCTTCCCTGGGCGTCGTTCCAGATGCCGGTGTCCGCGTCGCTGATCCGGCCCGCGGCGGCCACGGCGGTGGCCTCGGTGAACACCAGCCCGAAGCCGCCGGCGGCCCGGGCGCCGAGGTGTGCCAGGTGCCAGGCGTGCGGCACCCCGTCGTGCTGGGTGACGGAGTACTGGCACATCGGGGCCAGCACCGTGCGGTTGCGCAGGCGAAGGCCGGGGCCCGTCGGGGCGGCCAGGGTGACCGGCGTAAAGAGTTTGCTCATGTCGGGTGCCAACCGGCGTGCCGCCCGGGCTATTCCCCTCGGTGCCCCGGCACCGGTCCCCGGCTTCGGCGGCATCAGTGCCGCGTGTATCCGTACAGGTCCCGCTGGCGTTCGTTGATCCACAACGATCCGCCGTCGGGGTGCTCCGCCAACAGGGTGCGCCCGTAGGCCTCGTCGACCAGCTGCGACTCGAAGCCGGCGGAAGGCAGCTGGCCGGCCAACGCTTCCAGCTTCCCGGAATATTCGAGGGACAGCTCGACCCGGGGAGCCTGGCCGGCGTGTGCCGCGACGAGGCCGCCGTGCTTGGCCCGGTACTGCGCCCATGCGCCGCCGTTGGAGAAGGTGTCAGGTTTTGCCCCGATGTTGGCCAGGGTTGCCTGGGCACCGGGCACATCGGGGGTGTTCCACAGTGCCAGGACCGCCAGCTGCCCGTCGGCGCCTGCCGTGTCCGGCGGTGTTCCCTCGGTGGCCAGCGGATCCACCGCGAGTGCGGTGAAGGACAGCCCGTCCGGGGCCGTGATCCGCGCCTGTGCCCGGGGGCCGTCGCCGTGGGGTGCCGGCAGCATCGTCACGGGGGTTCCGTCGCCGATGGTCCACTGCGCGAATTTCTCCAGGTCGCGGACCTCGAAGACCAGCTCGGTGTGAAACGTGGCGGAGTCCTGCAGCAGGATGCGGCCCGCATCGGCGGCATAGCAGCGCTGCACGGTGCCGGGCGCGGCAAGGTTGGCCGGCAGCACCGGCATTTCCCGAAGGCCCAGCGCGGTGAGCAGCCGTGCCCACTGCGCTACGTGCGGGGTGTGCAGGGTGGGACGGACGCGCAGCATCAGTGATCCTCCAGGTAGTGTTCCAGCGCCTTTTCGACAAAGGCCGACAGACTTGCTTCATCGTCGATGGCCGCGTGCTTCACCCGCCGCACCAGGGCGGCGGGCAAATAGACGTTGAACTGGATTCTGGGACTGGATGCGTCCTCGTTCGTTGCCATGCAAGGGATGCTAGCAAGTTAGCAATGATTTGTGAAGGGGCGCCGACGGTGGCGCCTGCGGTGGCGCCAACGCGGCCTGGCGTGGTGGGATTGGTGCCATGGCAATCCTTCTGGAAGAACTCCTGCTCCCCGACGCCGCGGCTTGGCGCCAATGGCTCGCCGAGCACCACGCGGACCACCCCGGGGTCCGCGTGGTGCTGCACAAGAAGGGCGGAACCACCACGAGCCTCACCTACGCCCAGGCGCTGGACGAGGCACTGTGCTTCGGCTGGATCGACGGCCAGCGCAACGGGCGCGACGAGCACAGCTTCACCAACAGGTTCACCCCGCGCACCGCGCGCAGCAAGTGGTCCGCCAGGAACGTGGAACACATCCAGCGGCTGGAGGCCGCCGGCTTGATGGAACCTGCGGGGACCGCCGCGGTCCAGGCGGCCAAGGCCGACGGGAGGTGGGAGGACGCCTATGCGGGGCAGGCCTCGGCGCAGCTTCCGGCCGATTTCCTCGAGGCGGTGTCCGGATCTCCCCGGGCACGGGACATGCTGGCAACCCTCGGTGCCAGTGAGCGCTTCGCCATCTACTACAGGTTGCACACCGTCAAGGGCGTCGAGACCCGGCGCAGGAAGATCGCCGACTACGTGGCCCGGCTCGAGGCCGGGCAGGGGATCGTCTAGCGTTCGGCCCCGTAGCGCTGCACGAAGTTGTGCAGGATCAGTGCGGGCCACTCCACGCGCGAGCCCAGGGCCGCATCGTGCAGGCGCTGGGCCTCGTGCGGCGGGAAGTATCCGGCATCCCGGTAGATCAGGATGCGCTGGGCCAACCCCATCGGGTCGAGTTCGGGATGGAACTGGGTGGCGTACAGATTGGTCCTGACGCGGAACATCTGCACGGGACAGGCCGCCGAGTCCGCCAGCAGGACCGCCGAGGCGGGGAGCACGGAGACAGCTTCCTTGTGGCCCACGAAGGCGTCGAACTCCTGGGGAAGCCCGGCCAGCAACGGATCGATCCGACCCTCGTGGGTGAGCCGGATCCGCGAGGTGCCCACCGGCTCGCCGTAGTGGGTGTCGATCGTCCCGCCTTGGTGGATTCCCAGCGTGCCGACCCCGAAGCAGGCACCCAGGAACGGGAAGTCCTCGGCCACCAGCACATCGAGCAGCCTGGACAGATCCGCCTCGCAGCGCTTCTGCGTCGCGGATTTCACCGAGGGATGGTCCGAGGCATTGAACGGGCTGCCGCCCAGGATGATGCCCGGGCAGTCCTGCAGCCCCAACTCGTTGATCGGGCCCAGCGGCTCGCGGTCGAGCCGGATGACCCGCAGGGCATCGGCGGCCAGCCCGCTGGCGGCCAGCACCCCGCGCACCTCGTCGGAGGTGGCCAGGTCGTGTTCCCGCGTGGATATCAAGATGAAGCGCCCCATTTGTGCAGTCTACGGCCACTGTGGCGGCCGCAAGGACTGTCGCACCACCCCTTTTGTCCGGGAGCCGGCTCGCCTACGCTGGAGTGAGTTAATGGCCCCTAACCCAATTGGCGGCCGCCGGCAACACTATGGAGGGAATTTCAGCATGCTCATCACCGACTCAGTCGCACTGGTCACCGGAGGCGCCTCGGGCCTCGGGGCCGCCACCGCCCGGGTGCTTTACGACGCCGGGGCCCACGTGCTGCTGGTGGACCTGCCCTCCTCCAACGGCGATGCAGCCGCGGCCGCACTGGGGGAGCGGGCCAGCTTCGTGGCCGCCGATGTCACCGACGAATCCCAGGTCAAGGAGGCCATTGCCGCGGCCGGGGAAATGGGGAACCTGCGCATCGTGGTCAACTGCGCCGGGGTCGCCACCCCGGGAAAGGTGCTGGGACGCGAGGGCGTGCTGCCGCTGTCCACCTTCGAAAAGGTCATCGCCATCAACCTCACCGGCACCTTCAACGTGGTGCGGCTGGCGGCCGAGGCCATGGCGGCGACCGAGCCGCTCGTGGACCCGGCCACCGGCACGCAAGAACGCGGGGTCATCATCAACACCGCCTCGGTCGCCGCCTTCGACGGGCAGATCGGCCAGCCCGCCTACGCGGCGTCGAAGGGCGCGGTGGCCGCGATGACGCTGCCGCTGGCCCGCGAGCTGGCCCGCCACTTCATCCGGGTCATGACCATCGCCCCGGGCATCTTTGAGACCCCGATGATGGCCTCGCTCTCCGCCGAGGCGCAGGCCTCGCTGGGCGCCCAGGTGCCGCACCCGGCACGCCTGGGCAAACCGGCCGAATACGCGGCCCTGGTGGAACACATTGTGGCCAACCAGATGCTCAACGGCGAAACCATCCGCCTTGACGGCGCCATCCGCATGGGCCCGAAGTAGGAAACACCGCGACCGCTGCCGGGGCCATCGGCCCGGCAGCTCTAGTGCGGCAGCTTTTCCCCGGCGCGCACCGCGATCCCGAGCCGGTTGCCCGGCACCGGGGCGGGGCACACCGCGAAGGGCGAGAAAGCCATGGGATAGTTCAAGGTGCGGTTGAAGTCGATCATGACCGAACCGTCGGCACCGGGGGCCGGGACCGTGACAAAGCGCCAGGGCGCGGTCTGCTCCCCGTTGGTCGTGTCCCTGAAGGCCAGGGTCAGCGCGCCGTCGGCGTTCTGCGTCGCGGCCAAGGACGCGGTGTGTCCGGCGAGCGTGAAGGCGACCTCGCCGACCAGCTCTGCCTTCAGCGTGGTGTCGGCCCGGAAGCTGTCGACCGGGACTACCTTCGGGGAGTGGAAGGGCGTGAAGTGCCCGGCCACGACGAAGCGCGCATCGTGGTCGAAGACCGGAACCCCGGAGAAGGCCTTCAGCCGCGGGTGGGTGCGCTCGCGGGTGCGGATCATGTAGCGTCCGCCGCGCACTCCCAGCTCCACCAGGGTGTCGCCGTGGCGGACGAAGTGCATCGACTCGTCCTCGTGCAGGGACTTTTCCAGGGTTCCGGACACCGGGTCGCCGTCCGGGGTGGTGACCGATTCGGCTGCCGCGAAGCCGGCGCTCGCTCCGGATGCGTCGGCGCTCCAGGTGCCGGGGACCAGGTCCAGGTGGCCGGGATCCGCGGGGAGCCATTGGTAGCTGCTCAGCGAGAGCCACCCGAAGGGAGCGGCCAGGCCTTCATTGCGCATCCGGCGCCACTGCGTGAATTCTTCTGCTGCATTCATGGTTTCAGTGTCCCACCTTTGCGACCGGTGGCTTCGGGCCCCGGGGTGCGGCGACGACACCCGGATCGCGCCGCTAGGCTTGTTTGCATGCCTTCCTATCGCGCGCAATTGAACATCATGGGGCTGCGGCCCGGGCACCTGCCCGAAGCGGTCATGGACACCGCGGTGGCCTCGCTGGCAATCGGCCACCACGTGGACGCGAACCAGCTCGACGTCGTGGCTGGGCTCCCGCGCATCACGGTGCGCTACACCGTGGAAGAGGACGGGAACCCGGATGCGCGAGCCGTTTCCTCGGCGGCGGCCATGCGCGCCGCGGTGGAAACCGTGGCGGTGACCGAGAAGCTGGTGGTGCTGCGCCGCACCAAGGGACGCTGGATCGCCCTGCGGCGCCCCTGACCCCGGGCCAGGAAGGTCAGGAAAAGTCCGTGGACTTGCCGCGGGCGGCCCGGTGCTCGGCATGGTGGATCTGGTAGCGCCGGTTCTCGGTGGCCAGCAGGACCACGAACCCGGCCATGCCGGCCAGGATGGCCACCCAGATGGAGTTGCTGGTCCCCAGCACCCGGGGCACCAGGATCCAGAACATGCCCCAGCCAAAGCCGATGGCCAGGATGATGCGCCCGCGTTCGGTCATCGACAGCGACATGGCCGCGTAGCCCGCCGCGGGTACCAGCAGCGTGGCGACCCAGATGCCCACCCCGCCGCCGGCGCCCCAGGACGCCAGCAGGTTGGTAACGGTGGATGCCAGCACGACCAAGCTGAAACCGGTCATCAGGCTGACGGGGGCGTCGGTGAGCATGCGTTCGCGCCGGGTGCGGGCGGTCTTGGCGTTCAGTCCGCGCACCGCGGTGAACAGGAACCAGCAGCTGGCCGCGGCGCACACGAGCGCCGGGAACTGCCAATCGTTCAGGGCGCTGAGCATCCACAGCCCGGAGGCCACGCAGGCCAGCGCAAACGGATAGCCGACCACGCGCTGCCGCACCGCCGAACGTTGCGAGGGAGCCCACGAGTAGGCGGCACCCAAAAGGGCCCAGACGAAGATGACGGGCCACACCAGGTGCGCGGTGGGGGCCAGGGACAGCATCGAGTAATTGGAGCCCAGGGACTCGACTCTGCCGGAGGACAGCGTATCCAAGGCGGTAAGCGACAGGACTGCTGCCGCCAGCGCTGCGGAGCTGCCGGCGATCCTGCGGCGCAGGTCGGTCGGTTCCTCGGCCGGGTTGGGTTCGAATTCGGGCAGGGCGTAGGGGGCCACGTACACCGGTTCGGCGGTGGCCTGCTGGTGGTCGATCGCGGCCTTGGCGCTGGCAACCAGCGCGGCCAGCTGCTCCGGATCCACCTGCGGGGCCGGAACCCAGGCCACCGGGGTCCCCGTGCCGGCAATTGTCACCTCGGCGTCCGGCGCCTGGTCGGCCTCGGGCATTTCGAAGGCCGGAAGCACTTCGGGGGGCGGAGCCATTGGCTTGTTCCGGGCCGCTTCGGCGGCCCGGGCGCGGGCCTCGGCCTGCGCCTGCGCCGCGATCCTTGCCTCGGCGGCCTGGTGTGCTGCGGCTTCCAGCTTGGCCTGGTGGGCCAGGCGCACGGCCTCGCGCTTGGCCGCCTCGGCCTTTGCCTCGGCGCGGGCGACCTCGAGCAACCGGTCTTGTTCCTTGAGTTCGGCGGCCTTGGCCCGTTCAATGCGCCGTTGCTGCCAACGGGCCTTGAAGGTCCTGGGGGCCGCGTAGATCTTGTCGCCCAGGGCTTCCCAATCGGGTTCGGGCATCGAATCGAGCCAGTTGTTGATTCCGGAGAATCCGCCGGAGACCGTTCGTTCGGGCTGCTCGTCCGCGGCCTTGGCCGCCGGTGCCTGCTTGTCGGTCAGGTGGCGCAGCGGGGACTCGCCAGCGGCCGGTGCCTCGGGGGAGTTGAGCACCTCGTCGACGGAGCCGGGCTCGGGAACGGTGCGATGGGGAACCGGGTGGGCGATGCGCTCGGAGACCCGGTCGGTGCGGGCAGCCGGTGCGGATTCCCCGGCGGCGCGGACCAGGTCGGTCGGGCCGTGCGGGGCAGGGTCCGTGGACTTGGGGGCTTCGGATTCGGGTGCCGCGGGGCTCTTCGCCGGCGTGGTGCCGGAGGAGACGGGATCCTTGCCCGAATCCTTGCCCGGTGCCGGTGCCGGGGCCTTGGCAGGTTGTTCCGGGGCCGTGTTGGGCGGGTTCGTTGACGAGGAGGAGGTCCTGGTATTGGAATTGCTCATGTTCAGTCCCTTCTTCGCGCCGTGCTGCCCGTGGTGCACCGGCCCATCGGATGGCTACCAGCGTACCGAACAACCCCGAGCGGATGCCCGATTCCCACGCCCGCACGCCCGCGTCCGCAGGTGAGTTGCGCCATGAATGCCGCCCCACCGGCGGAAAGCGGTGGCCGTTTGCCTGGTGTCAGGCGGGGGATTCGGCCAGTTCCAGCTTCGAGGTGTAGCTCACCGGCAACCCGGTGATCGGGTCGTTGAAGGAAATGCTGCGGGCCAGCAGTTGCAGCGGGCGCGCGTAGTCGTCGGGGGCCAGATCCAGCAGCGTCGGGTAGAACGGGTCGTTGAGGATCCCCAGGCCCAATGCGGCCAGGTGCACGCGCAGCTGGTGGGTCTTGCCGGAGTGCGGGCGCAGCCTGAACCTGGCCACCTTCGCCCCGGAAAAGTGCCCGGCCGAGGTGCCGGTGCCCAGCAGCTCGACCAGGGATTCGGCGTTGGGCTCGCCCTCCTCGACCAGTGAGCGCAGCTGCCCCTTGATCTTGCTCATCCGGTTCCGGTACACCAGCGGGTCCGCGGCCAGGGCGTCGAGGCGGGCCTCCAATTCGTCCGGGGACAGCAGGTGGTTGCCCGGCCCCGCCGTCCCGTCAATCGCGTTGCCGCTGCGTTCCTCGGCGCTTCCGCCCAGCCCGCCGAGGCCAAGCACCTCGCCGGCCGGGCGTCCCGCCACCGGCTCGAGCGCGGAGACGGCCTCGTAGGTCTTGGAGATCTCGCGGCGTTCGAAGAGCGTCTGGTAAGCCCCGCGCGTGGCCGGGTTGGTGGAGAACAGCAGTATCCCCGCGGTCGCACGGTCCAGACGGTGCATGGGGATCAGCTCCGGGTTGCCGGTCCGGTTGCGCAGCCGCACCAGTGCCGATTCCTGGATGAACCGCCCGCCCGGGGTGGTGGGCAGGAAGTGCGGTTTGTCGATGACCAGCAGGTGCTCGTCGTGGTGAAGGATCGTCTCGGTGAAGGGTATGGGCTCCTCAGCCGGCAGGTTGCGGTAGTACCAAATGAACTCGTGGCCGCCCAGCGGGGTGTGCTCGTCCAGTACGACCCCGTCGAGGCCGACCACCTCGCCGTTGCGGAAGCGCCGGGTGATGCCCGCCGCGTCGACGTGCCCGAAGCGGTGCAACATGTACTCGCACACCGTCGCCCACTGGCCGTGTGAGGGCACACGCAGGCGGGTTGCATTGACGCCGTTGCGTACGGGCAGGGGAGAGATCATGGCCATGCACACCAGTCTTTCACGGGTGCATGGCCTCCTCGGCCGCCCTGGCCCGTTCCCGCGGCTAGCGGGCCCCTTCCCCGGAAGGCACGTAGGATCCCTGGCAGGAGGCGCAGAAAAACACGTCGCGTTCGGCGCTGCGCGTCGATTCGGCCATCGACTCCTTCTGCAGGGCTTCCCCGCAGCGCAGGCAGGCCTGCCCGGCACGGCCGTAGACCCAGTAGGGGTTCATCCCGTCCGCACCGGTGGTCACCCGCCGGGCACGGTCCTTGTTGGCGTTCAGCAGCCGATGCGCCAGATCCACCAGGTGGCCCAGGTCCTCGACCTCGCCCACCGGGGTGCGCGGGTGCACCCGCGCCACGAAGAGCAACTCGGAGCGGTACACATTGCCCAGCCCGCAGATCAGCCGCTGGTCAAGCAGCGCCAGCCCGATCGGCCGTTCGGGGGCCGCAAGCAGCCGGCGCACCGCCTCGGCCGGGTCCCAGGAGTGCCCCAGCGGATCGGGGCCCAGGTGCCCGATGACCTCGACCTCGTCGGTGGTGCGCAGCACATGCAGGAACCCGAGCTCGAAGCCCACCGCGGTGAAGGCCGGGTTGCCCAGCACGGCACGGGCCTTGAACGCCGGGGAGCGCCAGCGCTCGCCGGTGGCGTAGACGTCCCAGTGGCCCTCCATCAGCAGGTGCGAGTGGATGCTCAGCGGCGGGGCGGAAACCCGCGACGGCGGGCGGGTGCGGATCAGCAGATGCTTGCCGCGCGAGACGACGGATTCGACCATCCAATCCACCAGCGACAAGGTCGCGTGGGCGGGCACCCTGAAGTCGCTCAGGCTCAACGCCTTGCCCCCCAGCGCGGCCTCCAATCGACGGGCCGTGCGAAAAACTGTGTCCCCTTCGGGCATCGCCAAAACCACCTAACTCGCTAGACGGGGTTCACCTGCCCAAGTATTCAGGTGACCCTAGTCACCTAGCCTAGCCGGTACCGGGCAACGGCGGGCGAAAAAGCCCCAAATTACTAGCTCCTAAACCGCAGTCCACTAGGGGTCGAATAGAACCCGGCGCGGCGCAGCGCCGCCCCCAGCGGCGAATCGTTGACGGGGGAGCCGTTGACCTTCTCGATACCCAGCTTCACCGTCCCGGCCCGGCGCAGCACCGCCACCAGTTCCACGGCCACCGCATCGAGCACCGCTGCCTCGGCGCCGGCGGATTCGGTGTCCGGGACCAGGGAGCCGAAGCCCAGGACGGTCTTGCCGCCGCGTTCCACATACAGGGCCAAGGCCCCGTCCAGCAGCACCACCAGGGCCCCGGCCTTGCGCCCGGGACGGTGCCCGCCGGCGGACTCGGGCCAGCCCAGCGCCGCCCCGTAGGGATTGGCCGGGTCGGTGGCCGCCAGCCCCAGGGCTGTGGGCAACTGCCCGTGCCCGGGCTCCCGCACCAGGGTTCGCAGCCGGTCGATCGTTGCGGAGGTGGAGAACTGGGCGGCGCCCAGCCGCTCGACGAAGTAGCCGCGGCGGGTGTGCCCGGCCTCCTCGAGCCTCCCGAGCACCCGGTAGAGCTGCCCGAAGCCGCCGGGCACCGCCTCGGCGGCGACCGAGCCGCGGGTCACCACCCCGTAGCGCTCCAGCAGGAACTCCGCGGCGGCGTGCGCCCGGATGGTGGGGTCGTTCAGCGGTGCCGGCAGCGCCGCCCAGCGCCCGGTGGCCGCCTCCGGTGCCGGTCGCCGTCCCGTCAGCTCGACGGGGGCCCCGGGGCTCGAAGCGCGCAGCATGGCCATGCGCCCCAGCCGGGCGGTGCGCGCCCGCGGGGCCGGCGCGGGGAGGCGGTGCGCGCTCTTGCCGCCGGTGACCAGCTGGCGGATCGGTGCCAGGGTGTCGGGGGAGACGGCCGAGGCCCAGAACAGTTCCCACAGGGCCTCGAGCACCGCGCCGCCCGTGGGCTCCGGACCCGGTTCGCCCGGTCCGCGGGCCAGCAGCCCGGCCAGCTGCGGCACGAAGTGGGCGCCGGAGGAGCCCAGCAGCCCATGCAGCCGGGAAGCCAGCGGGCCCAGCGCGGAGGTGTCTGGAAACGGCAGGCTCAACGGCGCGTTTTCGGCCGTGTGCAGGGCGATCCACCCGTCGGTCCCGGCCAGCGCCCCGGCCCCGGAGACCAGGACCTCCCCGGCGCTCATGAGCTCGTCGAGCATCCATGGCTGGTAGTCCCGCACGCGGGCCGGCAGCACGTAGGACTCCAGCGCGGAGGCCGGGACCGGCACCCCGGCCAGCTGCTCGACCACGGCCAGCACCCCGTCGATGCCGCGCAGCCCCGCACCGATGCCCTGCCAGCCGGGCAGGAAGCGGGCGAAGGTCTGTTGGTCCACGGGCTCGACCTCGGCGCGCAGGGCGGCCAGCGACCTGGTGCGGATCATCCGCAGGACACCGGCATCGCAATACTCGGTGGCATTGACCCCGGTCGCCGGGAGCCCGGTGAGCATTTCGGCGGGCCGGAACGCCCCGGCCATGACCCGCGAATCGGCCACCAGGCGTTCCAGCACGGACACGACGACCGCGACGCCCAGGCCCAGCGCGGCCGCGACGTCCCCGGCCGTGAAGGGACCGTGGGTGCGGGCAAAACGGGAGACCAAATCCCCCACCGGGTCGGCGACCGGTTCGATGAAGGCCAGCGGCACCCCGTGCGGCAGCGGCACCCCGAGCCCGTCGCGCAGCCGCGGGGCATCCTCTATCGCCGCGAACAGCTCCCTGCCGCCCAGGCGCACGGCGAGCGCGCGGTTGGCGTGCACCAGCGCGGCCAGGTGCCCGGCCGCGGACCGAAGGGCATCGGCCTCGGTGGCATCCTCGGATTCGGGGCGCAGCCTGGCCGCCACGGCCTCGGCATCCAGCGGGCCGAGCATCCGCAGCAGATCGGCGGTGCCTTCCAAGCCGGCCAGTCTGCGGTCCTTGGACAGGCGCTGCAGCTGGTCCTGCGTGCGGGCGATGACCTGGGCGTCGAGCAGTTCGCGCAGCTCGGTGCGGCCCAGCAACTCGTTGAGCAGCGCCGGGTCCAGGGACAGGGCCGCGGCGCGGCGTTCGGCCAGCGGCGAGTCGCCCTCGTAGAGGAACTGGGCGACATAGCCGAAGAGCAGCGACTGGGCGAAGGGGGAGGGCGTGCGGGTGGCGACCTCGCGCACCGCGATGGCCCGGGAGGTGATGCCGCCCAGCAGGGACTTGAGTGCGGGCAGGTCGTAGACGTCGTTGAGGCATTCGCGCACGGTTTCCAGGATGATCGGGAAGTCCGGGTACTTCCGTGCCACGTCCAGCAGCTGCTTGCTGCGTTGGCGCTGCTGCCACAGCGGGGTGCGCTTGGACGGGTCGGTGCGTGGCAGCAGCAGGGCCCGGGCCGCGCATTCGCGGAAGCGCGAGGCAAAGAGGGCCGAGTTGCCCACCTGCGCGGTGACCAGGTCCTCGATCTCCTCGGGCTCGAAGGCGAACAGCTCGGCCCCGGGAGGTTCGTCGTCCATGGCCGGGACGCGCAGCACGATCCCGTCGTCCGCGGCCATGGACGAGCCGTCCAGTCCGTAGCGCTCGTGCAGCCGTGCGCCGACGGCCAGCGCCCAGGGCGCGTGGACCGGCAGCCCGAAGGGCGAATGCAGGATGACCCGCCAGTCCCCGAGCTCGTCCACGAAGCGCTCGATGAGCAGGGTCTTGTCGCTGGGCACCACGGAGGTCGCCTGCTGTTGCGCGCCGAGGTAGTTGCGCAGGTTCCCCGCGGCGAAGGCATCCAGGCCGATGTCCTCCAGCTCGGCGCGGGCGGCCTCCCCGGTGGCGTTGGCCAGCCGGGCGGTGAAGGCGCCCAGCGCGGCGCCGAGTTCCACGGGCCGGCCCTGGGTGTCGCCCTTCCAGAAGGGCAGCTTGCCCGGCTGTCCGAAGGCGGGGGAGACCAGCACCCGGTCATGGGTGATGTCCTCGATCTTCCAGCTGGTGGCCCCCAGCGCAAACACGTCCCCGACCCGGGATTCGTAGACCATTTCCTCGTCGAGCTCGCCGACCCGGCGCCCGCCCTTGGCCCCGGAATCCTCCGCCCCGGCCAGGTACACGCCGAAGAGCCCGCGGTCCGGGATCGTCCCGCCGCTGATCACGGCCAGGCGTTGGGCGCCGGGCCGTCCGGTGAGCACCCCCGCATCGCGGTCCCAGACCAGGCGGGGGCGCAGCTGGGCGAACTCGTCCGAGGGGTACTTGCCGGCAAGCATCTCCAGGGTCGCGGTGAACGCGGCGCGCGGCAGCGTGGCGTAGGGGGCCGAGCGCCGCACGGTCTCGAACCAGGCCTCGACGCCCAGGTCCTGCAGCGCGCAGGCGGCCAGGGTTTGCTGCGCGAGGACATCCAGCGGGTTGGCCGGGATGTGCAGCTTCTCGATCTTCCCCTCGCGCATCCGCGAGACGGTCAGCGCGGTGGAGAGCAGGTCGGCCCGGTGCTTGGGGAAGAAGGTGCCGGTGGAGGTTTCCCCGACCTGGTGCCCGGCCCGGCCCACGCGCTGCAGGCCCGAGGCCACCGAGGGCGGGGACTCGACCTGGATCACCAGGTCGACCAGGCCCATGTCGATGCCCAGCTCCAGGGAGCTGGTGGCCACCACGGCGCGCAGCACCCCGGTCTTGAGGTCGTCCTCGATGTTGGCCCGGGTCTCCTTGGACACCGAACCGTGGTGGGCGCGGGCCAGCGGCACCACGGCCCCGTCCCCGGGATCGGGGGTGCTGGTGGCGGTGGTCCCGGCCTGCGCCATCATCGCCGCGGGCATCCCGGTTCCCGGCTGCACCCGGGCCACGGGCGTCCCGGCCGTCATCTCGGCGCCGGTGGAGCCGATCCCGTTGGGGGCGAAGCCTGCCCCGGCGACGGTCCCGGTGAGGCGGGTTTCGTGGATCTCGTTGAGCCGCCCGGTCAGCCGCTCGGCCAGCCGGCGGGAGTTGGCAAAGACGATGGTGGAGCGGTTCGCCTCGATCAAGTCGACGATCTGTTCCTCGACGTGCGGCCAGATGCTGGCCTGCGGGGCCAGCCCGGAACCCGGGCCCAGGTCGTGGGCGGCGGCTGCGGCGGGCAGGTCGGTCATGTCCTCGACGGGCACCCGGACGCTCAGTTCCCAGGTCTTGGTGATCGGCGGGGCGATGATGCTCACCGGGGCGGTGCCGCCCAGGAAGCGGGCCACCTCGTCGCGCGGCTCGACGGTGGCCGAGAGCCCGATGCGCTGGGCCGGGGAGGGAAGCAGGTTATCGAGGCGTTCCAGGGACAGCGCCAGGTGGGCGCCGCGCTTGGTCCCGGCCACCGCGTGCACCTCGTCGATGATCACGGTGTGCACGCCCACCAGGGACTCGCGGGCCCGGGAGGTGAGCATCAGGTAGAGCGATTCGGGGGTGGTGATCAGGATGTCCGGCGGGTTGGTCACCAGCTTGCGGCGCTCGTTCGCCGGGGTGTCCCCGGAGCGCACGCCCACCGAGACCTGCGGGACCGCCAGGCCCAGGTGCGCGGCGGTGGCCTTGATGCCCACCAGCGGGGCGCGCAGGTTCCGTTCCACGTCCACGCCCAGGGCCTTGAGCGGGGAAATGTAGAGCACCTTGGTGCCACCGGATTTGCCGGCCGTCTTCTTGTCCTTGGCCCCGGGAGAACCCGTGGTTTCCAGGCCCGGGAGCGCCGGGTCCAGGATCTCGGTGGCGGTGCGGGCAAAGGAGTCCAGTGCCCAGAGGAATGCCGAGAGCGTTTTGCCGGAACCGGTGGGTGCAACGACCAGGGCGTGTTGGCCGGTGGAAATCGCGTCCCAGGCCCCGATCTGGGCGGGGGTCGGCGCGGCGAAGGCTCCCTCGAACCAGGCCCGCGTCGCGGGGGTGAACCGCTCAAGGACGTGCGCCGCATCAACATTCTTAGCCATCGATCCCAGCCTAAACGCTCGAAGCGTCAATTCGGGTTCGGCCGCGGGAACCACCGTCAGGCGGCACCGAGGCGGCGGGCGGCGCGCACGGTGTGCCTGAGGCCCAGCCCCACCAGGAAGATCAGCAAGGCGGCGCCCGCGAGCGCGGGTACGCCCATCGATAGCCGCAGCGGTCCCGAGTCCGGGAACACGTCGTGCAACAGCAGGGTCCAGATCAAGGCGGGGATGATCCCGGAGGCCAACGACAGCAGCGACATCAGGGCGATGGCCGTTCGCGACCCCGTCGTGAAGCCAACCAGCACCGCCAGGGCCGCGCAGATGAACCATGGCGCCAACGGAAATGCCAGCGCCAACCACAGCCCTTCCTCATCCAGTTCCCACCATGGTGACCCGGCCATGGACGGGTCCACCACGCAGATCACCAGGAGCATGGAAGCCGCACAGACCACCGGCACATACCGCCACATTCGATTCACCACCGGCTGCGGGTTCTTCCTGGCGGGCCGAGTGGTGCCGTATGGCGCGTCAGACATGGTGGTACTTCCCGCCTCCGGAGATTTCCTGGGCGCGGTAGAGCTGCTCGGTGAGGATCAGCCGCACCAGTTGGTGCGGGAAGACCAGCTTGGACAAGCTCCAGGTGAAATCCGCCCGTTCGTGCACCGAGGCGTCGACCCCGTAGGCCCCGCCGATCACCACGGTGATGTTCCGCGAGGTGTCGAAGGGCCGCTGCAGGGTCTTGGCCAGGGCGGGGGAGTCGATGTTCTTGCCGCGCTCATCCAGCAGCACCAGGAAATCCCTCGCCTCGACCTTGGCCAGGATCCGCTCGGATTCCTCGGTGCGGGCCGCATCCCCCTCGCGCGAGGAATGCGGAAGCAGCTGCCATTTGAGGTCGAAGGGCTTCTTCATGCGCTTTTCGTAGCGGTCAATGCCCTCGGCCACCCAGGATTCGTGTTTCTTGCCGATGGCCAGCACGCGGATTGTCATGCCTCCATCTTCCCGCATTGCGGCACGACCCTCGGGCATGCGCGAAGGCCGGGTGCCCCCATCGCACCATGCCAAGGTGCGAACGCTAGGCTGGCATACATGAATTCACCGCGCCGTTCCGGCAAGAGCGGGCAACGTGCCGGTTCGATCCTGGTCTTTGTTCTTGCCATAGTGTTGGGCCTTTTCGCCGTGGCACGCCGACTGTGGGTGTCGGTGCGGGTCGGCGGGGTCCCCGATGCCTGGGACATCCCGGTGCTCGACTGGATGGCGGGCCACCGGAGCCCGGCCGCGACGGCTGTCGCCTGGTTCTTCACCATTGCGGGGAACACCCTGGGCATGACCATCATGTTGCTGTGCGTCATCGCCCTGTTCTCCTGGCGCACCAGAAGCGCGTGGCCCGGGGCCTTGATCGCGGTGACGGCCGCAGGCTCGGTGGCGCTGACGATCGTCCTGAAGAGCACACTGGGCCGGGCCCGGCCGTCGTTGGCCGATGCCTTGGTGCCGATTCCGGCGTCCTTTTCCTTCCCCAGCGGGCACACGCTCAATGCCGTCGCGATCCTGTCGGTCGTTGGCTACCTGGCGTATCTGATCCTGCGGACGCGGCTTGCCCGCATCCTGGCCCTGTGTGCGCTGGGATGCTTTGTCCTCGGGGTGGGGTGGAGCCGGATCTACCTGGGGCACCACTGGCTCAGCGACGTGGCCGGCGGGCTGCTCATCGGCGGCTGCTGGGCCACGGTGGTGATCGTGCTGCACCACTTCGTGGTTCTCAAGAACCGGCGTTGGCACAGGTGGCTGCACGTTTAGGTGCTTCCTGAAGGACACGAAACCGGGCTGGGGCGGGCAATGCCGACCGATCCCCTCGAACCAACCCGCGTTCAGGCGTACGCTGAATTGCATGAAGGTGATCGTTCTCGGCGGCAACGGAAACTTGGGCAAGCGGGTCGTGCACCTGTTGCAGGAAGCCGGACATGAGGCGGTGGCGGCCGGCCGGGGAACGGGGGTCGATGCCTACACGGGATTTGGCCTGGCGGCGGCGATGCGCGGTGCCGACGCGGTGGTGGACTGCCTGAACGTGCTCACCACGAAGGCTGCCACGGCCATTGATTTCTATGAAACCACGGCCAGGAACATCATCCGCACCGCCGAGGAGGAACACGTCAAGCACCTGGTGTGTGTCTCGATCATCAATGCCCGCAAGCCCGAGGTCAACAAGCACATGGGCTACTACCGCGGCAAGGCGGCGCAGGAGGCGCGCTACCAAAATGCGAAGGTGCCCACGACGATCGTGCGGTCCACCCAATGGTTCGAGCTGGCCGAAACCTTGATCGAGCAACTCACGATCGGCCCGGTGGCGGTGGTGCCGCACATGGACAGCCAACCTGTGGCCGCCGATGCCGTGGCCAGGTTGGTGCTCTCGGCGGTCGAAGCGCGAAGGAACGCCCCGGCCGGACTCGAACTTGCCGGGCCCGAGCCGCGGAACATGGCGAGCCTGGCACGCCTGGTTGCCAAGAACAATGCCGCATCCCGCAATGGCGGCCCGCACGCCAAGGTCATCGGCATCCCGGTGCCGGGAGTGAAGGTGATGAACGGCGGGCTGCTGCCGTCGGCAGCGGTTCCCCGGGATTCCACGACCTTCGAGCAATGGCTGGCCGGGGGCCGCAAGGCCTGAAACCGGAACGTGCGCCGGTCGTAGACGACCCAGCCGCGCGGCCGACCGGAGGCCCACCAAAGGTTCCGCCCCGTGGAGGCATATGCCGTCCCCGGC
The DNA here is from genome assembly GCA_024207135.1 of Arthrobacter sp. C2. Classification (GTDB taxonomy): domain Bacteria; phylum Actinomycetota; class Actinomycetes; order Actinomycetales; family Micrococcaceae; genus Paeniglutamicibacter. The sequence continues at coordinate 3,565,532 of CP042428.1, forward strand.
ACTGGCTTTGTCGAGGTTCCCGTAGCCTCAGGCGACGGCGCTATGCCAGCCGAAGGGGCCGGTCGCTGAGTTCAATGCTGATTTCCTGGCCCCACGAGGCGGTGAGCAGGTCCTGCTCCATGCCGTCGCCAAACACCACCAGTTGGTCCGAGGCCACGGTGAGGCGCAGCGGTTCGCCCGCCTCCAGCACGCCGTCGGTCAGGGACCTGCCGGTCACGGGGGAGGGCCACGCCTCGCGGACAAACCATGCCAGGGCCGGGTCCGTCGGGGCCGGCAGGGTTCGTCCCCCGCGGTCCTGCGCGATGGAGGCGCACCACCCGGTGGCGCCCGTCCCGGTGGAAACGATGAGGCCGGACGACGACTGCGACTCGCTCCGGCCGTCGGGCGTCGTCAGCCGGTAGCGGGCCGACTGGTGGGTCCGGTGCCCGATGAAAATCTCGTTGAGCCCCGACAGCTCCTGACCGTCGTCGAGCCTTGCTCTCACCATGGATAGCTCCCGGCAGGGCAAGGATGCCTGTCGTTGGTTGGCCTGGGCGAGGCCCAGCAGCATCCGTGCGGCATCCGCGGCTGTGTGCCGGACGAGTATGCCCGGGTTCATTCCCGGTTCCGGGTCGATCCCGATGACGGGCTGGCCGGCGAGGTACTTGGCCGCATTGGCCACGAGTCCGTCCTGGCCCACCACGGCGATGATGTCCTCGGGCGTGAACATGAACCTGTTCAGGTCATTCCGTTCCACCTCGGCGAGGCGCCAGTCGGGCGGGACCGTGGCGCGGATGGTCGCCAGGGCCGTGCCGAGCAGCTCATGGCGCTCCTGGACGGCGGCAAGGGTTCGGCCGCGGACCCGGAGGAAGAATTCGGCCTGGCCGAGGGTGGCGTGCCGGTCCAGCAATTCGGCCAGCTCGGTGCGGCGATGGACGATGACGAGGCGAGGTGTTGCCACGGCCGGGCCTACTTTCCGCCGGCGGCCGCGGCGCCCGGTTCCCGGATCAACCCGGCCAAGGCCCCGCTGAGCAGGTCCGGGGTGACGGTCAGGTTGCCGATGTTCGGCAGCGAGCCGGCGGCCTCGCGGACCGCCAACGCCAGCAGGGTGGCCTGGTCCATGCCCCGGTAGACCTCCATGGCGGCGGCTTCCCGGGCTGCTTCCGCCTGGCCCACCAGGCGGATCCGGTTGGCCTCGGCGGTGGCGCCGATGCCCCGGCGTTCGGCCTCCGCATTGGCCTGGACCAGGCCGGCAGCGGCCTGTTCCTCGGCCTCGCGCCTGGCGTTGGCCCCCTCCTGGGCCACGAGGCGTTCGCGCCGGGAGGCCAGTTCGATCTGGCTGGCCATCTCATTCTCCGAAATCGTCCGTTCGCGTTCGACCGCGACGGCCCGGCGTTCGTACACGGCCCGGTCGGCCTCGGCCTGCAGTTGTTCGCGGACCGGTGTCTGCAGGGCCCGTTCGACCTCGGACTCCGGCCGGACGGCGAGGACCTGCACGCCGAGGATCTCGATGCCGGTGGACGCCAGCCGGGTGTCGGCGCTCAGGGCCTCGGTGAGCAGCTGGCGCAGCTCACTGACCCCGCGTTCCAGTGCCTGGGCAAGCGTGGTGGTGGCGACGTGGTCGATCGCGTGGCTTTGGCAGAGCTGGCCGATGATGGTGGCCACCTGCTCCTTGCCGCCGGATGTTGCCTGGCCGGCCTGCTGAAGGCCGAAGTCGAGTCGGCTGGCCACGGACACCGGGTCCACGAAGCGGTAGGTGACGTTTGCCTGGATGCTGACGTCCTGGTGGTCTCGGGTGATGGCGTGGAAGAGCGTGGGCAGTTCCTGGTCGTCGACGGGCACTTCGCTCAGTACGGATGCCGCCGGCCGGAACCAAAACGCCTGGCCCACGCCGCGGTGCCTGACGGCACCCTTTTGCAGGTGGACGACGTAGCCGGTGGGGCTGCCCAGGAAGTGGCTGATCCAGGGGTAGCGCTTGATGGTGGCCATAGTGGGGTGCTCCTCAAGAACTCAAGTTATCGTCGCTTTGACGATAACAACAGCTTAGGAGGCTTCCTGAATTATTGTCAATATGACGATAAGTATTTATGATGGGTGCATGACCGATTCGCCCCAGGCACCCACGCGCTTCCCGGTGACGGTGGACATCGTCGCCCTCACGGTCCGCGACAATGCCCTGAACGTCCTGCTTATTACACGCCTCATCGAGCCGTTCCGCGGCAGGCTCGCGCTGCCGGGAGGGTTCGTGCTGGCCGGAGAAGGCCTGGAGGAGGCCTCGATCCGCGAACTGGCGGAGGAAACCGGGGTCGAGCGGGTGCCGGGGCACCTGGAACAGTTGCAGAGTTACGGACCGCAGGGGCGCGACCCGCGCGGGGATGTGCTCACCGTGGCCCACCTGCTGCTGGCTCCCGACTTTCCCGTGCTCTCTGCCGGGAGCGACGCCGAGCATGCCGCCTGGTACCCGGTCGGCCACGTCCTGGACGGGGCAACGGAACTTGCCTTCGACCATGGCCGCATCCTGGCCGACGCCGTGGAGCGGGCCCGGTCAAAGCTCGAGTACTCGCCGCTGGGGGCAGCATTCTGCGGGGAGGAATTCACCATCGCGCAGCTCCGCGCCGTGTACGAGGCGGTGTGGGGCACCCGCCTGGATCCCCGGAACTTCCACCGCAAGGCCACGGGAAACCCCGGTTTCCTCGAGGACACCGGGCGGATGACCGCGGGCGACGCCGGGCGCCCCGCGGCACTTTTCCGGCTTGCGGCCCAGGCCCGTTCCGCGGCGGGCGAGCCGGTCCGTGCGGTGCTCAATCCGCCGCTCATGCGACCGAATTCCTGATGCAGTCTCACCATAGGGTGCTTTCGCGCAACCGAGCCTTAAACGCTGGATGGCGTCCGCATCGTTGCATTGACGGCGCTGCCCGGAGCCTTGGGCAACGGCACCGCGCACGTGTCGAACGTGACCCTCTCCGACTTGTGCCCGTGCGTCCGCTGCACGACTGCGGCGTTCGCCCCGTCGCTGTTTGCCGACCTCAAGAAAGGGGCCGACGGCAGCCACCCGGTAGGCACCTCTGCGGCCGGCACCGCCATGATCCAGGGCCTGGGGGACTTGGGCATCTCGACGTCGCCGGCCCCGGCAACCGCGTCCGCCCGAGCGGCTTTTGCGCTGCTACGGTGGAAGCAGGATGCATCGCCTGTGCCGCCGCCGCCGCGGCAGGAGCATGCGCCAAGCAACGCCCGAGCCGGTAGCCGCAGGAAGGGAATGGCCAATGACAGCAGAACGAGGCAAGGCAACATCCGCAAGGAGGGGCGCCGTCGCGGCACTCCTCTTCCTCGCAGTGGCCGCAATCAACGCGCCCCGCATTCCACGGTTCACTGATTACGCAGCCGCCGGATGGTTGCTCGGCGGAGCGCTGCTGCTGACGGCCCTCGGGCTGGCGATCAGCAATTACCGCGGCCAGGTCAGGGCCGGGGCCTCGGACTGATGCCGGCCGGCCGGCCTGGTTTATCCGGACGGGGGACCTGCGTGGTTAATGCGATCACGGGGTCTTGCTTCTTCCCTGACGGCGGGACGGTTGCGAGCGCCTGAGCTGCGGGGTGCACCGCTGCAGTCGGGGCCCATGTGACCGGATAGTCGGCGAGGGGGCGTGCTCTGTCGGCGATGCCCTGCCCGATGGGGACAGGCGGCTCGGGGGTGGCCCCGGCCACGAGCGTGGGGTCCGGCGTGGTGACGGCCGCACTGCCCGCACTGCCGCGCCCCGGCGAAATGCGCACCTCACAGGCAGCATGACTGCATGTCGAAAAACAGAAAACCCCTGGCGAACCAGGGGTTTTCATTGGCGGAGACGGAGGGATTTGAACCCTCGGTACGGGGTTACCGTACACAACATTTCGAGTGTTGCACCTTCGGCCGCTCGGACACGTCTCCAGACCTGAATACTCTATCGGAAGAATGGTCCACAGCAAAAACGTGGGATCTTTCGAGGCACAATGTACCCATGAACACGCAGCATGAAACGACGCCGATCCCGCCGGTGAAATTGGACGCGCAGTTGTTGCGCGCGTGGTCCTGGCACCGCCAGGGCCTTGACGGGTCGCTGGCTTCCAGGGGAGCGGCAGAGGTCCTGGACCGGGTCGGCTGGGGCCGGTCGATCGGTGGGGCCAACATCTACCTGACACTGTTCTCCCGGGCCGGCATGCTCCGGGCCGAGGTCGACGCGGCGGCCGCCGCCCGGGAAATCCACGAGCTGCCGACGGCCCGGGGCTGCACCTACGTGCTGCCGGCCACGGACTATGCCTGGGGGCTGCAACTGGGCCATGCCTCGGCCGAAGCCTCGGTGAAGGTGCTCGAGCGCCTGGGCGTCCAACGGGCCGAGATCGAGGCCTTGGCCCAAGACATCCTGCAGGTCTTGCTTGAGGCACGGGGAACCGCCGGAGAAGCACTGGACCCGCAGGGCCTCAAGAAGGTCCTGGGGGACAAGGTCCGCAACATGGGCGAGGAAGGCAAGAAGAAGGGTGCCTCCACCACGTTGCCCGCCGCGCTCGGGCTGCTGCAGGCGGACGGGCGGATCCGCCGGGTGCCGGTGAACGGGCGGCTGGACCAGCAGCGCTACTCCTACGTGGCCTGGGAGCTGGAAGGCAGCGGGGAAGACGACGAAGCGGTCAGGGCGCGGATGCTCGAGCGGTTCCTCAGCTGGACCGGAGGCGCCACGCTGGGGCAGGTCCGCTGGTTCACGGCCTTCACCGTGGCCCAGTCCAAAAAGGCCCTGGAGGCAACCGGCGCCGTTCAGGTTCCCACCGCCGTCGGCGAGGTGCTGTGGATGCTGCCGGACGACATGAACGAACTGGCCGGATTCAACGCGCCGGAGACCGAGGATATCCAGCTGCTGTCGGGGTCCGATTCCCTGGTGCTGTTGCGCCGCAACTCGGCCGACCTGTTCGACGAAACCGGGGCCACGGCGGTGGAGGGAATGAGCGGCTCGGCATTGGCCGCCGACCTCTTGGACCACCCGATCCTTGACCGCGGACGCATCATCGGGCTGTGGCAATACGACCCGGAGAACACCCGCATTGCCTGGTGGACGTTCGATCCGGCGAGCGCGGCGGTGCTGTCGCGCATTGCACAGGTCGAGCACTGGATCACCGCGGACCTCGGGGACTTCAGGTCCTTCTCCCTGGACTCGCCGAAGTCGCGGGCCAAGAACATTGCCAGGCTCGACTCGCTGCGCGCAGGGTAGGGCAGCGGGTGCGGATCAGTCGCGGCGCCGGGCGCGGAAGAAGTCGCTGAGCAGCGCGGCGCATTCCTCCTCGCGGACCCCGGGGTAGACCTCGACCCAGTGGTTCAGCCGCGGTTCGCGCAGGATGTCGAACACCGAGCCGACGGCACCGGCCTTCTCGTCCCAGGCGCCGAAGATGACCTTCGGGATGCGCGAGAGCACGATCGCCCCAGCACACATGGCGCAGGGTTCCAGGGTCACCACCAGGGTGCAGTCCTCCAGCCTCCAGCCGTCGCCGTTCCCGGCATCGCGCAGGGCCTGGGCCGCGGCACGGATCGCCACCAGTTCCGCGTGCGCCGTGGGGTCCCCGTGGGCCTCGCGCTCGTTGCGGCCGGCGGCCAGCACGTTGCCGTCGGGGCCGAGGACCACCGCGCCGATGGGGACGTCGTCGGTGGCCAGGGCGGCCCGGGCCTCGGCGAGGGCAAGGTCCATGAGCGGCAGGTGGGAAGAATCGATCATCGTGCCTCCCATGCTAGTTTGTCCGCGCGCCTACCGGCCGCCTGGCCGCAGCACGGCGCCCATGGTGGGAATCACCCGGGGACGGAATGTGAAAACCCGGCCAAGGGCGCGATCGGCTGGTAGATTTTGGTGCATGCGCGTACAGGTAATTGACCACCCGTTGGTGGCCCACAAGGTATCGGTCCTTCGAGACAAGAACACCCCGTCGCCGGTTTTCCGGCAGCTGACCGATGAGTTGGTGACCCTGCTGGCCTATGAGGCAACGCGCGAGGTCAAGACCGTTGAGGTCCAGGTCGAGACGCCGGTTGCAACGACCACCGGCATCGCCTTCGCCAAGCCGACCCCGCTGGTGGTGCCGATCCTGCGCGCCGGCCTGGGCATGCTCGAGGGCATGACCCGACTGGTACCGACCGCCGAGGTCGGCTTCCTGGGCATGGCCCGCAACGAGGAAACCCTGGACATCATCACCTATGCCGAGCGGCTGCCTTCGGACCTGACCGGTCGCCAGGTCTTCGTGCTGGACCCGATGCTGGCCACCGGCGGCACGCTGATCGAATCGATCAAGTTCCTCTTCGACCGCGGCGCGGCCGATGTCACCTGCATCTGCCTGATCGCCGCGCCCGAGGGACTGGCCCGCCTGGAGCAGGCCTACGGGGACAACGAGAAGGTCCATCTGGTCCTGGGCGCCCTGGACGAGAAGCTGGACGAGAACGCCTACATCGTTCCCGGCCTGGGCGATGCCGGGGACCGCCTCTACGGCGTGGCCCACTAGCAGCGACATTTTTTTGCGGCGCCGCCGCGGATGGGAACGAAGGTTCCGATCCGCGGCGGCGTTTGTGTTGGGGGCTGGATTCAGGCAGTCTTCGGCGGGGTCGAGGGCTTGGGCGGGACCACCAGCGGCAGCGGCAGCGGCAGGCGCACCTCGAAGACCGTGTTCCCGGGGGCCGAGGTGACATCGATGGTTCCGTCGTGCGACTCCACGATGGCTTTGGCGATCGGCAGTCCGAGCCCGGTGGTGCCGTCCGCGCCGGAGCGCGCCGCATCGGCGCGGGTGAAGCGCTTGAACACCAGCGGCAGGAAATCCGGTGCGATGCCTTCCCCGGTGTCAGCAACCCGCAGCACCGCCTGGTGCGTGGCCGCATCGCGGGCGACGCAGACCGTGACGGTGTTGCCCTCGGAGGTGTGCTTGCGGGCGTTGGCCAACAGGTTGGTGATGACCCGGCGCAGCGCCGAGGCGTCGCCCGAGACCACCAACGGGGTGTCCGGGACCTGGGGGATCCAGTGGTGGGACGGGGCGGTGATGGCAAAGTCCTCGGTGATTTCGGCCGCCAGCTTCCCCAGGTCCACCGGGGCCTTCTTGACGTGGTGCTTCTCGTCGAGCCGGGCCAGCAGCAGCAGGTTCTCCACCAGCGAGCTCATCCGGGTGCTCTGTTCCAGCACCCGGTTCAGCGAGCGCTGCCCGTCGTCGGAGAAGTGCTCGGTGGCACTGATCAGCTCGGTGTAGCCGCGGATGGCCGAGAGCGGGGTGCGCAGCTCGTGGGAGGCGTCGGCAACGAATTGGCGCATCTGCGTCTCCGAGGCCTCGCGCACCGCGAAGGCGGAGCCCACGTTGTCCAGCAGGGCGTTCAACGCCCTGCCCACCTCACCGGATTCGGTGCCGGGGATCGAATCGCGGGGGGCGACACGTGCCTCCAGCGCGGCGGTGCCGGATTCGAGTTCGGCGTTGGCCACCGAGGAGGCCACGGCGGAGACCCGCTGCAGCGGGGCCAGCGAGCGGCGGATGATCATCGAGCCGACCAGGCCGATGGCGATCAGCCCGGCCAGCGAAATGGTCAGCGTCAGGACGCCCAGTGCGGCCAGGGTCCGCTCGTTGGGTGCCAGCGGCAGTCCGGTGATCAGGACGCCTCCGGATCCGGGGTCCTTCTGGGCCGAGAGCAGGTAGTCGCCGATGCTCAGGTGCTTGACCACGGGCGGGGCATCGACCGTGACGGAGGACAACGGCAGCACGTCCGCGTCGGTGATGTCCTTGCGTTCTCCGGTCTTGGAGTCGAGCACGGCCCCGGAAATCAGGTAGCCGGGGACGAGCCGGGCATTGAGCGTGCCGGAGGCCTGGCCGGGGGCGAAAAGGGGGCCGGATGACGCGTCGCGTCCGTTTTGGGCGGAGTAGGTTGCGGCGCGTTCGGAAGCGAAATCCAGCTGTTCGTGCAGCTGCGACGCCATGGCCTGGCGCATGCCGGCATTCAGCAGCAGCCCGATGACGGTGCAGATCAGGGCAAGTGACCCGATAAGTGCCAGCAGCAGCTTGCGTTGCAGGGTGAGCCGGCCGAAGCGTTGCCTCAGCCGTGCGCTGAGCGGAACCTGCCCGGGCCCGCCGGGTTCGGACGAGGCTGCCTCGGGGGTCGGGGCATCCTCGCCATCGGGCCGGGACTCTTCGTCCGGCTGCGGTTCCGGCGCGTCGGATGGAAGCAACGGGCGTGCAGCCTGGCTCATGACGCGGGCTTGAGCATGTACCCGGCCCCGCGCACGGTGTGGATCATGGCCGGGCCGTCGGCCTCGATCTTCTTGCGCAGGTAGGAAATGTAGAGCTCGACGATGTTGGCCTGGCCCCCGAAGTCGTAGTGCCAGACGTTGTCCAGGATCTGGGTCTTGGAGACCACGCGGCGGGCGTTGACCATCAGGTAGGAGAGCAGGTCGAACTCGGTGGCCGTGAGGTTGATGGGAACTCCCGCCCGGGTGACGTCGTGGGAATCGGAGTTCAGCACCAGGTCCCCGACCACCAGTTCGGCGCCGTCCGCGGCGGTGGCGCCGGATCGTTCCACGAGCTTGTGCAGCCGCAGCAGCACCTCTTCGAGGCTGAACGGCTTGGCGACGTAGTCGTCGGCGCCGATGCCCAGGCCCTCGATGCGGTCCTCCACCGCGTCCTTGGCGGTCAGGAAGAGCACCGGGACCTCGGGAAGGAAGGTGCGGACCTTGCGCAGGACCTCCGGGCCCTCGAAGCCCGGCAGCATCCAGTCAAGCACCAGGACGTCGGGTGTCGACTTCCGGGCGGCTTCAACCGCGGAGGGCCCGTCATGCGCCACGGTGGCTTCCCAACCCAGCATGCGGGTGCCCATGGAAACCAGCTCGGCCAGCGACGGTTCGTCGTCGACGACCAGCACCTTGATGGCCGTTCCGTCCGGGTGGGTTAGTCGGGGAAGTTGCGTGGGAGAAAATCGGGAGCTTGGCATGTTTCTAACTTTCCCTCCGTGGTGTGGGTCGGCCCTGTGGTCCGGCTGTGCGCGGGCTGTGAGGCCTGCTCCACCAAGCCTACGGCCTGCAAACGCCGCGGGTCCGGTGCCTGCGGCGCCGATGCTTGGCCGAGCCGTTGCTTGGAGCCCGCTTCGGGTGTAAGTCTGGACGCATAGAAGCTATGGATCGGGGCCATTGATCAAATTGCTTGCCCGATGGGAAATCACAGGGCATACCGCATTGCTCAAGGCCATCACATCACATATCTGCGCAATGTGATGATCATCACTTCAAGCGCTTTATGTCTCACATGGTGGACACTATCGAAGTTTGTTACTTGCGGGTTCCTTATATTACGAGGAAACTAGTATTTGTGAATAGCGCAGCAATGACACCTCGAAGCCTTTTTGAAGGCGTGGCGATGACTCATCGCCAGTGTCATTGTCGAATGCCCAGCTGAGTGTCGGAACCCTTTCGACGCTCAGTGACACTCGCATCGCTCCCGCCCCTCGCACCGGCGAGGCGAGCGGAGCACCTAGGTATTCGCGCCATTCCGTGGCATTCACACGAGTTAGAGGTAAAGAAGCATGTCGGTAACGTCCGGATACGTCCATGTCTCAATCCGCAACGCCCAGTCCCGCGCCGCGGCAGCGCAGCGCAACACTGCTCCAGGCGGCTACACCCCTGCCGGCTATCGCCAGCTCCATGCGGTCCCGGCGGCCCATGAGACTCGACCGATGACTGCTCCGACCCCCATTGTGGCTCCCAGCGGAAATCCCGGCCCGCAGCCGGTGGCGGGTGACACCACCGCACGCGGTTTCGTGCTCTATGTAGGTCTTGACGAGTCGGTGGCCCAGGCGCAGGGAACCTCGCTGGGCAAGCTGGCAACCCAGGTCCGCGCCTTCCTGGCCACGCTTTCCCCCGATGCGCAGACCCATGCCGCCGTCGCACTGGCCCCGGCCAGCGCGCAAGGCGAAAACATCGACGTCGTGCGCCAGGCGCTGGGAGACCCCACCGTCAACCGCCGCCCGCGCGTCGACGCCCGCCCCGCTGCACCGCGCCCCTCGGGCGTGCTGATCGACCTGTCCCGCCGCGAGGTCCACCTGGACGGCGAGACCCTGAACCTCACGTTCAAGGAATTCGAGCTGCTGAACTACCTGGTGGAAAACGGCACCCGCACCGTGGGCCGCGACGAGCTGCTCACCAACCTGTGGCGCAACGCCGAAGAGGTCCCGAACGAGCGCACCATCGACGTGCACATCCGCCGCCTGCGCTCCAAGCTGGGCCGCCTGGCCAACACCGTGCGCACCGTGCGCGGCCAGGGCTACCGATTCTACGAGCACCCCGAGGTCGTCGTCTGGGCCGCCCCGGAATACACCATCTAGTTTTTGCCTTTACGCCCTGCGGGGCCCGCATCCACGGATGCGGGCCCCGCAGTCGCTTAAGCCGCTCAGGCGGCCGGATGCCCCCGCGCGCCTTAGGCTTGGAGGCATGAGCGAACATCATCTGAAGCGGCTCGTGCTGCTGCGCCATGCCAAGAGCGACTACCCGCTGGGCGTGTCCGACCACGACCGGCCGCTGGCCGCCCGCGGCAACCGTGAGGCTCCCGCCGCCGGTGCCTGGCTGCGCGATCACGAGGTGGTCCCCGACTACATCGTGCTCTCCGATGCCCAGCGGACCCGCGCCACCTGCGCGTGGGTCATCAGCGAGCTCGGCGAAAAGGCCCCCACGCCCTACATGGATTCACGCATCTACGGCGCCTCGAGCACCAGGCTGTGCTCCATCATCAACGAAACCCCAGACACCGTCACCACGCTGCTGGTCATCGGGCACCAGCCGGTGCTGCAGGAACTGGCCATGCGCCTGGCCTCGGCGGACTCGGACGAGGAAGCGGTCTACGAGCTGGCCATGAACTACCCGACGCTGGGAATGACCATGCTGCAGACGGAGAAATCGTGGGCGGAAATCGACGGGCGCGACATGCGGGTGACCGACTTCGTGGTCCCGCGCTGAGGTCCGGCAGGGCGCCGCAAATAGTTCGATGAGAATTTGGGCAGGGCCGAAACCCCGGCTTTCCGCGGTGCGCCACCACGAACATGAGAGCGGATGGACCGATTATGAGAACGCCCTCATGGATTGTTCATCCTTTGCTAACTTTGGGGCTTTTGACTAGGAGCAACGCAAGCAACCGAGGCTTGCGGCCGCGACAGCGCGGCACCTGATTCCCGGCCTTGAAAAGGATTGTCCCCATGAGCATCAGCCCCAGCCTTGAAACCCGCACCGTCGATGCAGCCCCGGCCGCCGAAGGCCAGCTGCGCCACCTGCCGCTCGGGGCCCGGCGGGCGCTGGATATCCGTGCCGCCTACACCACCCGCTTCGTTGCCACCGAGTTCTCCAAGCGCCCCGAGGACTTCCACCTGATCGCCGGTGCCGACGTCACCCCGCGGCCCGGGGACGTGGTCATTGCCCGCGTCGCCGAAATTGGCAAGCACACCCGCCTCGAATCCCCGGTCTCCCGACGCCAGCTGATGTTCGTCGGCCAGGAGATCATGGTCGCCTACGGCAACCGCTACGCCCCGGACCAGTTCCTGGCCCACGTGCCCGAGACCCTGGAGCCCTGCCACCTGGTAGCAGGCGGCGGGCTGGCCGGCTACGTGACCGAAATGCACGCCTCCATCGACGCGGCCACCGCCATCGAGCCGATCGGCCTGCTGGCCACCAAGGACGGCGTGGTGAACCTGCGCGACTTCGCGCCGCTGCAGGTCGGCACCCCGTCGCTGGCCGTGGTCCGCGCCGTGGGCACCGTGCGCCCGCCGGTCATCGCGGTGCTGGGCACCTCGATGAACTCGGGCAAGTCCACCACCCTGGGCTGCCTGGTCAACGGGCTGGCCAACGCCGGGCTGCACGTCGCGGCGGGCAAGGCCACCGGAACCGGAGCGGGCAACGACCCGAACCTGTTCATCGACGCCGGAGCCTTCCCGGTCTGCGACTTCACCGATTTCGGCTACCCCACCACCTTCAAGCTCGCCTACGAAGAAGTCCGCGACCTGCTGGCCGCAATGATCGACGAGCAGGCCGCCTCCGGGGCGGACGTGGTCGTCATCGAGATCGCCGATGGCCTGTACCAGGGCGAGACCTCCCGGCTGCTGCGCGACCCGCTCTTCGCCGCCTGTGTGGACACCGTGGTGTTCTCCGCCCAGGACGCCCTGGGTGCCCGTGCCGGGCTCGACGTGCTGCAGGATGCCGCCGTGCCGGTTGCCGCGGTCTCCGGCCTGCTCACCGCCTCCCCGCTGGCCACCGCGGAAGCCGCGGCCCGGCTCGAGGTCCCGGTCATCGACACCTACTCCCTGTGCAACCCCGAGGTCGCCACCGCCCTGATCCCGGTGCGCGCCGACTCGCTGTGAGCGGCCTCGACGCGCTGATGAATGAGCAGCAGGCCCCGGTCACGGCACCGCTGGAGATCGTTCCCGCCGTGCCGGTGAAGGACCGCGCGCCGGCCCCGCGGCTGCCGAAGCTCGTCACCGGATCGCGCCGGGCCCTCTTCGCCGCGCTCTTGGCCATCGCCGTCGGCTGCGCCGGACTCGGGCTGCTCGTGGCCCTGCAGGTCGGCCGGCTGGTGAACGGCGCCGCCGTGCTCCCGGCCGCCATGGGCATCGCCGCACTGGTGCTGCTCCTGGGCTACGGCCGCTACCAGGAGCGGGTGCTGGCCGAGAAGCTCGGGCAGCACTACGTGGCGCAGCTGCGCGTGGGCCTGATTTCACACTCGATGCTGGCCAGCAAGGTCCCCTCGCTGGGGATCACCGTGGCCCGGGCCAGCAACGACCTCTCCTCGGTACGGAACTGGGTGGCCCAGGGCATCGCACCGATGCTGGCCGGCATCCCGCTGGTGGCCATTTCCATGGCCGGGCTCTGGATGCTGCACCCCGTCCTGGCCCTCGCCCTGGGGCTCCCGGTGCTGGCCCTGGCCGGTGCCCTGCTGCTGCTGGCGGGCCCCGCCTTCGAGCGGGCCCGCACCCTGCGGCGGCACCGCGGCAACCTGGCCGCGCGCATCGCCGACACCGTCGCGGCGTCCTCCGCGGTGGTCGCCGCCGGCGGGGTGGCCCGCGAACTGGCCCGGGTCAAGGCCAGCGGCCAAAAGGTCGTGGACGCGGCGGTGCACCGGGCGCGACTGGCCGCGGTGCTGCGTGCGCTCTCGCTGGGCATGCCGTTGCTGGCCACCGCCCTGGTGGTGTTGCTCGCCCGGCACGCACTGCTGGATGCCGGGCAGATCGCCACGGCGCTGACCCTGCTGGGGCTGTGCGCGGCACCGGTGGGCGAATGGGGGCGGATCGTGGAGTACCGGCAGAACCACCGCGCCGCCGCGCGGATCATCGCCCCGCTGCTCGAGGAGGAGGGCGAGCTGTCGGCCGCTCCGCCTCTGCGCGAGGACGCCCGGCACGCCGCGGCACGGATCCAGGCCGAACGGGTGTCCGGGGTGTGGCTGCGCGGCATCACCCTCGAGGGGCGCCCCGTCCCCGAGCTGCTCGCCGAACCCGGTGCCAGGATCCGGATGACCGGCGGCGACGCGCGGCTGCGCGCCCAGCTGTTCGGCGTGCTGGCCACGGCCCGCACTCCCCGCGGCCCGGTCCTCGGGGACCTGGGCACCGCCGCCTCGGACCGCACTGCCGGATACGTGGTGGCCGGGAGGATTCCCGCGGCCGTGGAGGAGAAGAAGCGCCGCCGGCTCATCGGCGCGGCCTTCGGCTCGATGCTGCCCGAGCGCGGGACCGTGCTCCGGGCGCTGCGCTACCGGCGCCCCGAGGCAAGCCCGGCCAAGGCGCTGGCGCTGGCCGCGCGGCTGGGACTGGACACCGCCCGGCTGGAGCACGGGGAAAACACGCAGCTGCGCCGCGGCGGGATGCCGCTGGATGCCGCGCAGCGCGCAGGGCTCATGGTCGCCCGCGCCATGCTCGGCTCCCCGGCCCTGCTGCTGCTCAACGACATCGACTCCCACCTTGACGCCGCGGCCCGGCTCGAGCTGGAGGCCATCCTTGAGGGGTACCGCGGCGTGGTGGTCGTCGGCTCCGGTGCCGACTGGTGCTCCGGCTACCGGGAATGGAACCTGGACGGCCCGCAGGCGCCGGCCGACGGCACGGAGCGGCTCAGCGCAGCGGCGCGGTGAAGGCCATGACCGCCTCCACGCAGCTTTCGATGCCGCGCTCGGGGTGGAACACCAGCCGGTCCCGGCCCAGGATCAGTGCCGCGCCGAAGATCGCGGTGGCCAGGGTGTCCAGGTCCGCCTCCGGGCTGCCCGGGGCCGGCGGACCGTCCGCGGCCATCCGGGCCAGGGCGCTGCGCACCAGGGCGATCACCTCGTGGCGCAGCGTGGCCAGGGCGTTGGCCCAGTCGCTGTCGGACTGCCATTGCTCGGAGATCCACAACTGCGCAAACGACGGGTATTCGGCAATGAATTCCAGGGCGTCGGCGATCATCAGCCGCAGGCCGTCGGCCGCGTCGGGAACCTCGGCGGCCCGCTCGAAGCGCTCAAAGAGGATCGCCGCGCCGTAGTTCAGCAGCTCGCCGATTAGCTCGGACTTGGACCCGAAGTTGTAGTAGACCGTCCCCTTGGAGACCCCGGCGGCCCTGGCGATCTCGTCGACGCTCACCTCGTGGTGCCCGCGCGCACCGATCAGCTCCATGGAGGCGGTGAACAGGCGGTGCTTTGAATCGGTGGCCCGCACGCGGGTGCGCGGGGCGCTTGGGTCGCTCATGCGCTCAACTCCGGATGCAGGGTTTTCAGGGACCAGGTCTTGTGCAATCGTACCGCCACGGTGCTGGCCACCAGGCCCAGCACGGTGTAGCCAACCAGGCCCGCAACGATCGGTCCGAGCACCGACAGGTCCGCCCCGTACATCAGGTGCCGCAGGCCCGTGACCACGTGCCCCATGGGCAGCCAGCGGTGCGCCACGTGCAGCGCCTCGGGGGTGGTTTCCCAGGGGAAGGTGCCGCCGGAGGAGACCAGCTGCAGCACCATGAGCACCAGCACCACCATCTTTCCCGGGGTCCCGGCCAGCGCGCAGATGCCCTGAATGATCGCGGTGAACGCCATGGAGGCCAGCAGGAACAGCCCCCAGGTCATCCACGGATGGGCGGTGTCCAGGCCCAGCCCGTAGAGCACCACGGCGTAGAGGATGGTGCCCTGGAGCATCGAGATGCCCAGGAACGGCAACCAGCCGCCGACGGCGATCTTCCAGTTCGCGGCGTTGGAGGCCAGCGCGCGCTTGGTGATGGGGCGCATGATCTGCACCAGGATGAACGCGCCGATCCAGATGGCCAGGGTCATGAAGAACGGGGCCAGGCCCTCGCCGTACACCCCGGCCTTGGCCTGGTCGGTGCGGGCAATGTCCACCGGATCCCCGATGACCGAGGAGACCTGTTCCCGGGCCGCGGCATCCGGGTTGGGCACCTCGGAAGTGCCGTCGGCCAGCTTGGTGGACAGCTCCCCGGAGCCGTCACGCAATTCGGTGGCGCCGTCGCCCAGCTCGCCCACGCCGTCGCGCAGTTCGCCGACCCCGGAAACCAACGAGGAAGTGCCCGCGTGCAGGGTGTCGGCGCCCTTGGCCAGCGAGCCGGCGCCGGAGTCGAGCTTCCTGGCCCCGGCCAGTGCGTCGTGCTGCCCGTCGGCCAAGGTGCCCGCCCCGGTGGCCAGGGTGTGGGCGCCGCTGTTGAGCTTGGACGCGCCGGCAGCGGCATCGGAGATGCCCGTCTTCAGGGCGGGCATGGCCCCGGCCAGTTGGTGGGTTCCGTTGGCGAGAGTCCTCAGACCGCCGGAGAGTTCCTTGGCGCCCGCGGCGACCTGGGCCGATCCGTCGGCGAGCGCGGAGATCTGCGATTTGGCGGTGGTCAGCTGCTTCTTGGTGTCGGCGACCTGCTTGGCCACGCCACTGGAAGCGGCGGCGTCCTTGACGTCGCTGCGGAGCTTCTGTGCCTGGTCCTGGGTGAGGACCCCGTCCTTGACCAAGGTGTCCAGCCGGGCATCCAACGTGTTGGTGGCCGAGTCAATGCGGGTCTCGGCATCCTTCTCCAAGGCCGTGAGGGTGTCGGCCGCCTGGGTGACCTTGTCATCCAGGGCCTTGTTGCCCGCGGCGACCTGGGCGGCACCGGAGGAAAGCTGCTGGGAGGCGTTGGCGGCTTTTTGCGCCCCGCCATCGAGCTGCGCGGTCTTGGCCGGAAGGGAGGAGGTCTTGGATTTCAGTTCGCCCATCCCCGTGCCCAGCTCGGAGGTGCCCTGGGCGAGGGCGTCGGCTCCGTCGGCGAGCTGGTCGGCGCCGGAGACCAGTTTCCCTTGCCCGGCCACCAATGAGCCGGTGCCGCCGTGCAAGGTGTCGGCTCCGTCCGCAAGATCCGCGGTGCCGGTGTCGAGCTTGGTGGCCCCGTCATGCAGGCTTCCCACCCCGTTGGCCAGGGTGGTGACCCCGTCGGAGAGCTTGACGGTTCCGGTGTGCAGTTCGCCGGCGCCGTCGGCGGCCTTGGACATGGAAGTGTGGATGTCGGAGAAGCCGGTCAGCAGGGCGTCGGCGGTCTGGGTGCCGACCTCCTTGGCCACGGTGTTGTGCACCTGTCCGGCGAGCTTGTCGGCGAAGGTGCCGACCATGTAGTTGTTGGCGTCGTTGGTGGTGATCTTCAAGATGCCCTGCTTGGCCTTTTCGAAGTCGCCCGGGGAGGCAAGGTTCGCGGAGAAGTCCTTCGGGATGGTCATGGAGAATGCATAGTCGCCGGAGGCGACCCCGGCGTTGGCCTCGGCCTCGGAGGTGACCACGCTCCAACCGAAGGTCCCGTCCCCAAGCAGTTCGGTGGTGACGTCGTCGCCGACCTTCAGTTCCTTGCCGTCCTTGGTGGAGCCCGCATCGAGGTTCACGATGGCCGCCTTGACGTTGTTCAGGTGCGCGTATGGGTCCCAGTTGGCATAGAGGTACAAGGCGCCGTAGAGCAGCGGGACCAGGCACATGGCGATGATCGCGATCCGCGGCAGGGCCCCGGAGGTCATGCGCTTGAGTTCGGACAGGGCGAGGCGCAACGTGGTCATGAATTTTCCTTCGGTGCTCTCAGGGAGACGGTGGGTTGGTCCGGGGCGGGGCCGGTTGCGGGCTCGTCCGCGTGCGCGATTTCGGGTTCCTGCGGTGAAGGTGAATCCTCGGGGACCGGGGTTTCCCCGGTGGGGGAGAATGCCGGGGCCCATGCGTTCTCCGCGGCCTCGACGGGCGCAGCGGCCGTTTCGGAGCGCGGCCCGGCTTCGGTGGGGTGCGCCGGTGGCCGTTCCCGGCCCACGGCCAGCTTCTCTTGGACCTGGCCCGCGTGTGTCCTGGAGCCTTCCCAGCTTTCGGGGATGCGTTGGACCACCGCGACGACCGCCGGCGCGCGGCGGGAGGTGGCCACGGATTGAAGGTAGCCGGTCCAGTCGTCCCCGGGGATGCCGTGGCGGTCGGGGGAGTCGAAGACCAGCAGTTCGATGGAGCGGTCCTCGAGGGCCAGATGGGTGAGCAGCGTGAGGCGCTCGAGCGGGTCGATGGCGTCGAGCCATTGGTTGGCCAGCGATTCCATGCCGTGCTTGTTCATCCAGGCGTCGATGCCGCTGCGCCGCCAAATCGGTCCGGGCTGCAGTGCCAGGTCCTCGGCCACGAGGTCACGGACCTTCAGGTGCGCCTCGGGTTCATTGATTTCCGGGGAGTCGACCAGTGCGCTGATGCGCCGCACCGAGCGCAGGGCGGTGGTCCCGGACCAGCTCACGGTGCCCTCGCCGGGTCGCATGCGCGCGCTGAGGCCCAGGGCCAGCGCGGTGCGGGTGGGCTGGGGTTCGGCCGCCACCAGCAGGAGTTCGCCGCGCGCAACGGCAAGGCTTGTGGGTTTCAGCAGGGGCAGGTGGCGTCCGGCAATGGCCAGGTTATCGGCAATGAGCACGTCTAAAGCGTAAACCGAACTGACCGGTCAGTACAAATAGTGGGGATGTCGGATTCCCCACCTCGGGGTGTGGCGCACAACGGGCCCAACGACACGATCGGGCAACATTTCATCGCTGACCACCACATGGGCGGGGCGGCGGGGGAGGATTGGGGGTATGGACAAGCGGTTTTGGGTTGGCGGCTATTCGCCCGACGGCGGCGGAACTAGCCTTGGCATCCGGGCCATCGGGATCCGCAACGGCGTGCTGAACGACCTGGGCCTGGCCCACGCCGCCGATTCGCCGTCGTGGCTGGCAACCCACCCGACGCTGCCGGTGCTTTATGCGGCGCTCGAACACCGCGGAGAGGTCGCCGCCTACCGCATCCTCGGCGACGACCGGCTCGAACCCCTGGGCAGGCCCGTGCCGGCCGGGGAGCTGGTGTGCCATCTGGCCGTCGCGGCCGCATCCGGCACACTGGTTGCCAGCTGCTACGGGGACGGGAAGGTGCTCGCCTACCCGATCAACCCCGACGGGTCCCTGGCGGGACCGGCGACCGCACCGGCCTCGAGCGACCCCTTTGCCGTGCCGGGGCACCAAAGGCGCGCCTCTCGCTCGCACCAAAGCACGGTGCTGCGTTCGGGCCGGGTCATCACCACCGACCTGGGCCATGATTCGGTGCGGATCTGGGACCTGGTCGCAGGGGAGCTGCAGTTGCGCCAGCAGGTTGCATTGCGCAAGGGGGACGGCCCGCGGCACCTGGTAGAGCATCCCTCGGGACTCATCTATGTGGTGACCGAACACAGCGCCGAGGTCATCGCGCTGGGCGCCGATGCCGCCGGGCACTACGGGGAAGTCTCCCGGAGCACGCTGGGTGAATCGATCCGGGCCGGTGAGCATTTCCCGGCGGAGATCTCATTGGACCTGCCCACCAACCGGCTCTACGTCGGGGTCCGGGGTGCCCGGGTGATCGCGGTGCTGGGACTGAACGCCGGGCGTCCGGTCTTCCTGGGCAGTGCACCGTGCGCGGGGGAGTGGCCCCGGCACCACGTGCACGTCGGCAACTCCTTGCTGGTGGCCAACCAGCTTTCGAACACCATCGAGGCCATCGGGCTGGACTCCGCGGACGGGCTGCCCAACCGGCGTCTCAGCTCCCTGGCGCTGGAAAGCCCCACCTGCATTGCAGCGCAAGTGGACGTGTAGCGTGGCTGCCTGATGCGCCCGGGAAACCCGTGGTGGCGTTTGCTTGACTATTCCCATGCCGCGCAGGTCCAAGCCCGTTCGGTGTTTCGGCGGAGCGCGCCGAGGGATTTCGCCGCGGGGGATCCGGGGCTCCCGGCCGTCGTGCTGCTGCCCGGCGTGTACGAAACATGGCTGTTCCTCGAACCCGCGGCCGAGGGCCTTCGGCGGGCCGGGTACCGCGTCTTCACCGTTCCTGCTCTGGGATTCAACCACCGCTCCGTGCCCGAGTCCGCCGCACGGGTGCGCCGGCGCCTGGTGGAACTGGGCCAAACGCACGGCGTGGAGCAATGCCTGCTGCTGGCACACAGCAAGGGCGGGCTGATCGGCAAGCACGCGATGCTCGATGCCCTGCTGCCGCCGGAATCGGCACTCCGACCGGAGGGACCCGAGATCCGGGGGATGGTGGCCATCAATACCCCGTTTGCCGGATCCGTTTACGCCAGGTACCTCTTCCCGCGGGCCCTGCGGCAGTTCTCGCCCGGCGATGCTGTCCTGCTCTCCCTGCAGGCCCAGGTGGAGGCGAATGGGCGGATCACCTCCATTTTCCCTGAATTCGACCCGCATATCCCCGGCGGCAGCGCCTTGGCCGGCGGCACGAATGTGCGGCTGCCGGTGTCCGGGCATTTCCGGACGTTGAAGGATCCGCTGGTGCTGGCCGCCGTGAGCGACGCGGTCGCGACACTGGCCGCCGGCCGCTGAACGGGCCGGGCCGTACTCTGGTGCGCGGGGCCCCGGGGTGCCCATAATGGGCTGTCAGGCTTTCCGCTGCCGGTGAGGGAAAAGAGATGGGTGTCCGGTGTCTTCCACGGAATCCGACCCGCACCGAGCAGTAATTCCGGGAAGGGATGCCGGGGAGCATCGCCCCGCCGACTGGTACGAGTTGTTCTTCGACTTGGTCTTTGTGGTGGTCATTGCCGTTTCGGCGGAGGTGCTCGAACATGGGCCCACGCCGGGCACGGTGGCCGGTTTCGTGCTGTTGTTCTTTCCGCTCTGGTGGGCCTGGGTCAACTTGATGGTCACCAACAACCTCTATGGCCGGCGTTATGCCCCCATCGGGATGCTGGTGGTGGCCGCCATGCCGGGTCCGGCGGCGATGGCCGTCGCGGTCGCGGGAGGAATCTCCGGCAATGCCTGGCTTTACGCCCTCGGTGCCGTCTGGATCCGGCTGGTGCTGCTGCTGATGTGGATGACGGCCACGGTCCGCGGGGCGATCCGGGTGCCGCTATGGCGGACCCTGGGGTACAACGTGGGTACCGCCGCGCTGTGGTTGGGGTCGATCGCCGTGCCCGCTCCCTACCGCTATTGGATGTGGGCCCTCGCCGTGCTCGCCGAGATGCTGCTGCTGGTGCTGCGTGCCGGGTTCGCCTACGAGGTGTATGAGCAGGTCTCCATTCCCCACTTGCTCGAGAGGATCGGTCTTTTTGTTGTCATCGTGATCGGCGAGGCGGTGTATCTGGGTGTCACCGGGCTGATCGAGCATCCGAGCGGGGGTGGAGCCGCGGCGGCATTCTCCGGATTCGTGGCCTGCGCGTTTCTGGCCCGGGCGTTCTTCCACTGGGGCGTGCCGACGGCGGCCGCGGGACTGGGGGACGCCCGCCTGGCGCAATCCTATGGGGTCATGCGCGATGTCGTGATGTATTTGCCCTTCCTCGTGGTCACTGCCCTGTCATTTGTCTCGGCGGCCGTCGGCATTGCCGTGGAGCATGCGCAGGATCCGCTGGACCTGGAATCCAGGGCCCTGCTCGCGATGGGTGTTGGCGGCTACTACCTGTCCAACGCGTTGATTGCCCTGCGACTCGGGCGCCCGTGGCGGCGGGTGTTGCTGGTGCTGGGATTGGGAATTGCCTTGCCACTCGTGGCCTGCCTGCTCAGCTGGGCCCTGCCCGCCTGGTGCACCTTGGCCCTGGTTGCGCTGGCCCTGGGGGCCATCGACGGGGCGAACGCGTTGCTTTCCCGGCGCTGGTACGGGCGTTGATTCCGGCGTGAATGCAGAAAAGCCGCGATTTCTCGCGGCTTTTCGTCTTGGTGCGCCCAAAGGGATTCGAACCCCTGACCTTCTGTTCCGTAGACAGACGCTCTATCCAGCTGAGCTATGGGCGCATATGCAGTTGTCGGACCAGTCTTGCGACTTGACCTCGAACAACTATACATAGCTTTCGCTGGATGGTCGATCCGCGAGGTCGAATCGTGCGCGATCTCACGCTTTGCGCGCCGACCGCGCGGCAACGAGATCGGTCCCGGGGCCCGCAATCCCGGCCCATCGGGACATGCCGTCCTGTGTCTACCAACCGAGTCGGGGGCGGGTGCCGGACGGCTCGGAGCCGGCCGGTGCGTATCCGAGGGGGCCCGGCCCGCCGGAGCGGTGGATCGGGTGTGGACGGATCGAGGTGTCCGACCATGGGCCGCATGGGGGGAATCTGCAGTGCCGGGGTCGGGCTCTAGGTTGCCGTTTCGGACGGCCATCACTGGATCGCCGGCAGGGAAAGCCGCGTGATGGCCGGCGGCGATACCGGTGGCGCCGCAATTCATGGCCGGGCCGAAGCCGGATGCGTTGCACCCGGGGCGTTGACATTTGTACCGGGCCGTGGAATCTTGTATCTAGAAAGTTCGTGAGAGCGCTCACATTCAGGCTTGAGAGCGCTCTCAGGTTCGACGAATCCCCGGCCAGGTTTGCGAAGGGTGCTCGTCGGCGCAAATTGAGAGCGCTCTCAACAAAGTTCCACCACCATGTATTCGCAGCACCACCAACGCACTCAAAGGAGTGAACGTGAAGTTCTCACGCCACACTAGAACCGCCGCGGCCGTCGCCGGGGCAGCAGCTTTCGCGCTTTTGGCCGCAGGTTGCTCAACAGGCGCCTCCTCGGCGGAGCCCGCCTCGTCGGACAACCCGGTGACCCTGACCGTCACCACCTTCGGCACCATGGGTCTTGGCGACCTCTACAAGCAGTACGAATCCGACCACCCGGGCATCACCATCGAGGCCACCAACATCGACACCGGCGGAAACGCCCTGACCGATTGGAAGACCAAGCAGGCGGCGGGCTCGGGACTCGCTGACGTGCAGGCCGTCGAGGAAGGCTGGCTGGGGCAGGTCATGGCGGTCTCCGACGCCTTCACTGACCTGGGCCAGTATGGCGCCGCCGACATCAAGGACCGCTGGGTGTCCTGGAAGATGGACCAGGCCACCGATCCGGAAGGCCGGGTCATCGGCTACGGCACCGACATCGGACCGGTGGGACTTTGCTACAACAAGGACCTGTTCAAGGAGGCCGGCCTGCCGACCGACCGGGCCGAGGTCGCCTCGCTGCTTGGCGGGGACAACTCCACCTGGGCCGACTACTTCGAGACCGGCAAGAAGTACAAGGAAGCCACCGGCAACGCCTGGTACGACCAGTCGGGCTTCGTCTGGAATTCCATGGTCAACCAGCTGCCCGAGGGCTACTACCAGGCCGACGGAACGCTGGACATCGATGGCAACGCGGCCTTGGCCGAACGCTGGGGCGAACTCGCCGGCGGGGCCGCGGCCGGATTGTCTGCGGGCCAGACCCAATGGGACTGGGGCAAGGGCAAGGCATTTGTCGACGGTTCCTTTGCCACCTTCGTCTGCCCGGGCTGGATGCTCGGGGTCGTCCAGGGGCAGGTCGAGGCCGCCGGCGGAAACGCGGACTCCGGCTGGGACTTCGCCGACGTGTTCCCGGGCGGCGCCACCAACTGGGGCGGAACCTTCCTGACGGTGCCCACCCAGTCCAAGCACCCGGCCGAGGCCGCCGAACTCGCAGCGTGGCTCACCGACGCCAAGGCCCAGGTGGCCGCCTTCCAGGCCGCCGGAACCTTCCCGAGCGTGACGGCAGCCCAAGGCGATCCCGGTGTCAGCGGCAGCAACGCCTTGAGCAAGTTCTTCAACGACGCCCCGGTCGGGGAGATCCTGGCCTCGCGTGCCGAGGGAGTCAAGGCCCAGTACAAGGGCCCGAACGACTCGGTCATCCAGGAGCAGGTCTTCGGCCCGGCGACCATCGCACTGGACAAGGGAACCGACGGGACCACCGCGTGGAACGACGCACTGGCCACGCTGAAGAACCTCGACCTGAAATAGGCCACCGAACGGTTCGGGGCTCGGCATGGGCACCATGCCGAGCCCGGACCCCTGGGAGAAGAAACCAATGACCAGCACCCTCAGCCCGCCCTCGGGGCCGGCGCAAAAGCATGGCCCACGCTCCGGGAGAGCCCCGGTAACACCCAATGCCGCGGAAGCCCCACGCCCCCGCAGCGCGCTGCGCAGCAGGCTGGGGGCCCTGGATGTCAAGGCGTCGCCCTACCTCTACGTTGCGCCGTTCTTCATCCTGTTCGCCCTGGTCGGACTCTTCCCGCTGGTCTACACCTTCGTGGTCTCGATCAACGACTGGGACCTGCTTTCGGGTGCCGGGGAATGGGTGGGCCTGGAGAACTACGCGGCCGAGCTCACCGACCCCTACTTCTGGAATTCGCTGTTCAACACCTTCAGCATCTTCTTGCTTTCAGCCGTCCCGCAACTGGTCGCGGCAACCTTCATTGCCGCCCTGCTTGACCAGAACCTGCGCGCGAAGACCTTTTGGCGCATGGGCGTCCTGCTACCCTACGTGGTCACCCCTGTGGCAGTGACGCTGATCTTCTCCAGCGCCTTCGACGAGAAATACGGGCTGATCAACAACCTCTTGCAGATGCTCGACATCGACCCGGTCGGCTGGAAGTCCGAGGTCCTGCCCTCCCACCTGGCCATAGCCTCGATGGTGAACTGGCGCTGGACCGGCTACAACGCGCTGATCCTGCTGGCGGCCATGCAGGCCGTGCCTCGGGACCTGCACGAGTCGGCGTCGCTGGACGGCGCAGGGGCCCTGCGCCGCTTCTTCTCCATCACGCTGCCGGGCATCCGCCCGACCATGATCTTCGTGATCATCACCGCAACCGTCGGCGGCCTGCAGATCTTCACCGAACCCAAGCTCTTCAACCCCAGCAGCTCGACCCTCGGCGGGCCCAACCGCGAATACCAGACCACCGTCCTTTACCTCTGGGACCTGGCCTTCAACCGGGGAGACTTCGGCAAGGCCTCGGCCGTGGCCTGGTTGCTCTTCTTGATCATCATCGGCGTGGGACTGCTCAACTTCTTCATCTCCCGCTCGATCGCCTCGGCCGATGCGAAGCACCACGCCAAATCCGGCCGGACGGCCCGCCGGGCGGCCCGCCGGGCGGCACGGAAGCGCACGTTGCGGCGCGCACACGGGCAGGCCGCCCATGATTCGAAGGAGGATCCGTCATGAGCACCAAAACCGAGTTGTCCCCGGGGCACGGTACCCGGACCGCGCCCGCCAAGACCCGGCGCAAACGACCCCTTGGCATCGACAGGCGGCCGGGATTCCTCACCTACGGGTTGCTGATCGCCTTCTTCCTGGGCGGGGCCTATCCGCTGTGGTGGTCGTTTGTGACCGGCTCCGGCTCCACCGGTGCCTTCGCCGGGCCGCTGCCGCCGCTCTTTCCGGGAGACGCGTTCCTCTCCAACGTGGCCGAGGTCTTTTCGACCATCGACTTCTGGGCCGCCCTGGGCAACAGCGTCATCGTCTCAAGCGTCATCACGATCTCGGTGGTCGGTTTTTCCACGCTTGCCGGCTACTCCTTCGCCAAGCTGCCCTTCCGCGGAAAATCCGGACTGATGGTGTTTGTCATCGCGACGCTGGCGGTGCCCACGCAGCTGGGCATCATCCCGTTGTTCATGATGATGAAGGAATTCGGCTGGACCGGATCGATCGGGGCTGTCATGGTCCCCACGCTGGTCACGGCGTTCGGGGTGTTTTTCATGCGCCAGTACCTGGTTGATGTCATCCCCGACGAATTGGTCGAGGCCGCCCGCGTCGACGGGGCATCCATGATCCAGACCTTCTGGCACGTCGGGGTCCCCGCAGCGAGACCCGCCATGGCGATCCTGGGGCTGTTCACCTTCATGACGGCCTGGACCGATTACCTCTGGCCACTGCTGGTGGCCCCGCAAAACCCCACCTTGCAGGTGGCCTTGAGCCAACTGCAATCGGCCAAGTACGTGGACCACACCATCGTGATGGCCGGAGCCGTCATGGCGACCATCCCGCTGCTGCTGCTCTTCGTGCTGGCCGGCAAACAACTTGTATCAGGAATCATGGCAGGAGCAGTAAAAGGCTAATGGACAACAAAAAACTTCACGACTTTTCCTGGCCCCGAGACTTTTTGTGGGGATCGGCCACGGCCGCCGCGCAGATCGAGGGAGCCGCGCACGAGGACGGCAAGGAAGACTCCATCTGGGACGCGTTCGCCCGGGTCCCCGGGGCCATCGCCGGCGGCGACCACCCGGAAGTGGCGGTGGACCACTACCACCGGTACGCCCAGGACGTAGGCATAATGAAAGACCTTGGCCTGGATTCCTACCGGTTCTCCACCTCCTGGGCCCGGGTTGTCCCGGGTGGGCGCAGCGTCAATGCCAAGGGCCTGGACTTCTACAGCCGCCTGGTCGATGAACTGTTGGAGGCCGGAATCCTGCCATGGCTGACCCTCTACCACTGGGACCTGCCGCAGGCGCTGGAGGAGCGCGGAGGCTGGGCCAACCGCGACACCGCCCACCGCTTTGTGGAGTATGCCGAGGCGGTCCACGGCGCCCTGGGGGACCGGGTCACGCACTGGACGACCTTCAACGAGCCGCTCTGCTCCTCGCTGATCGGCTATGCGGCGGGCGAGCACGCGCCGGGCCGCAGGGAACCGCGCGCTGCGCTGGCGGCGATGCACCACCAGCACCTGGCCCACGGACTGGCAACCGCGCGGCTGCGCGAGGCGGGCGTCGAAAAGATCGGCATCACGCTGAACCTCACCAATGCGGTGCCCCACGACCCGAGCGACCCGGTGGACCTTGACGCCGCGCGGCGCATCGATGCGTTGTGGAACCGCATGTACCTCGATCCGATCCTGCGCGGCACCTACCCCGCCGACCTGCTCGAGGACCTCAAGGACCACGGCTTGGCGGAACTGATCCTGCCCGGCGACCTGGAAACCATCGCCCGGCCCCTCGACTTCCTGGGCGTGAACCACTACCACGACGACAACGTCAGCGGGCATCCGGCCGGCGCGGACGCGGCCGGCGCGGTGGTCCCCACCGACCGGCCCAAGAGCTCGCCCTTTGTCGGCAGCGAACACGTCTCCTTCCCCGCCCGCGACCTGCCGCTGACCGCCATGGGCTGGGAGGTGAACCCCGCCGGGCTGCGCACGTTGCTGAACCGGCTCACGGCCGACTACCCGAACCTGCCGCCGCTGTACATCACGGAGAACGGTGCGGCCTTCGAAGACGCGGTGGAACCGGACGGGAGCGTGGCCGATGCCCGGCGTTCGGGCTACATCACGGAGCACATCGGGGCCGTTGCCGAAGCCATCACGGACGGAGCCGATGTCCGGGGCTACTTCGTCTGGTCGCTGTTGGACAATTTCGAATGGGCCTGGGGGTATGAAAAGCGTTTCGGCATAGTCCGGGTCGACTACGACACGCAGGAGCGAACCATCAAGGACAGCGGGCTCGCCTACGCCAAGCTGATAGCGGCGAGCCGTACACTGGCATGAACCGGGTGCCGCGGATGCTTGACGCTCCGCGGCACCTCTCCGTCGCCGCGACGGGGACACGGACTTGTCATGGAAGGGGCATGGGAGCAGCAATGGGCGATCCAGCCAAGCAGCAGCCGACCCTCGAGCTCGTGGCGGCGCGGGCGGGGGTCTCACGCGCAACCGTCTCCCGGGTCGTCAACGGATCGCCCAACGTCAAGGCCGAGGTGATCGAGCAGGTCAACCGGGCCATCGCCGAACTCAACTACGTCCCGAACCGGGCAGCACGCTCGCTGGCCAACGGACGCACCAATTCCATCGCCTTGGTGATCCCGGAGAACGCCGCCAGGTTCTTCGCCGACCCCTACTTCGCCACCGTCATCCAGGGTGCCGCGATGTACCTGGCCGACACCGAATTCACGCTCACGCTGCTCATCGCCACCGAGGCCGATCCCGCCAAGACCGGGAGGTACCTGCGCGGCGGGAACGTCGACGGCGCGCTGATCCTTTCCCACCACAGCGACGACCGCTCCTACGTGGAACTGGCCGGATCGCTGCCGATGGTCTTTGGCGGCAGGCCCATGAGCAAGGAGACCGGCCCCGTGCACGTGGTGGACGTGGACAACGTTGCCGCCGCCGCCACCGCAACGCGAACCATCCTGGAATCGGGCCGCAGCCGGGTGGCCACGATTGCCGGTCCGCAAAACATGGGAGCCGGGCAGGATCGCCTGCGGGGCTGGCGGGAGGCCCTCGATTCCGCAGGGCTGGATGCCGACCTGGTGGAGTTCGGGGACTTCACCCCGTCCGGGGGAGAAGCCGCCATGACGGCGCTGCTCGAGCGCGGGCAACCGCTGGACGGGATCTTCATCGCCAGTGCGCAGATGGCCTTCGGTGCACTGAAGGTCTTGCATGAGCGCGGGATCCTGGTGCCCCGGGACGTCTCGATCACCACGGTGGACAACGACTCCTATGCGCAAAGCGCGTCCCCGCCGCTGACCACCGTCGCGCAGCCCGCCGAGCGCCAGGGTGCAACCATGGCCAAGCTGCTCGTGGAATTGATCTCCGGCGGGAAGGTTCCGGAACGGACCATCATCCCCACCGAGCTGATCAAGCGCGGATCGCACTAGAGTTTCCGGCCGGCGGCACAAGACCAGCGAGGAACTCGACTGGCACCACGATACTGCCGATTGGCTGGCGCCCTGGCGGATCTCCGGGCAGAACGTGGAACTGGAATTCACGTCGTTCCGGGACAGGACGAGCCGCACCGAGCAGCTGCTCGTCGCCAGCCGCGGCCACCAATGCTTTGGGCATTTCACCGGTTCGGTGCTGGTCGAGGAGCGCCGGGTCCGGATTGACGGACTGCTCGGTTGGGCCGGGGAAATGCACAACAGGTGGTAGGCCACGAGCCTCCGGAAGAAACGTCAACGCCCAGACACTGGCTGGTCGAAACCGGTGCCCCGGCCCCGGCAATCCGACTCCATGAGTTGGATTCGGACGTGTCCGCGGCCTTTTCGTGAAGCCATTGGCCGCCCTCGAAGTGGCGCCACGGACCGCTTTCGACCCGCAGTTGACCGTGAGGCAAGTCGCGCACGGGTGCGGTGGAATCGAGTCGATCCAGAAGGGCCTGTGAAGCAAGGGCAGCAGCGCCACTTGGGTCGGCAACGCCCGGGGAATGGCCGGCCTGGAGGAAATGCGAAAGGCCACGATTTCTCGTGGCCTTTCTTCTTGGTGCGCCCAAAGGGATTCGAACCCCTGACCTTCTGTTCCGTAGACAGACGCTCTATCCAGCTGAGCTATGGGCGCATATTCTGTTTTCGGTACCAACCTCGCGGTTCGACCTCGAATAACTATACAGACGAATGCCTGCCACGCAAAATTCGGGGGAGTGAACGGTGGGCTGTCTTCGAGTGGCGTTGCATGAAGTATACCGGTCTACGTGTCCTTCGTCACTTTTGTGGTTTGATGGGGGAGGGGCAATGCCCGTGAAGCCGGGCTTTTCGTTGAAGCTAAACCAAATTTGCGAAATTTTTGGGATCCGGGTCACATGGGCCCGGGATTTCCGCCCAATAGCATCGAATCATTGCAAATTCAGCCCAATGGAGGGAATGGACATGAGCGAGAGCTCGGACCAGAAGGTCATCGACGCAGCACCGACCACGCACGCAAAGCTAGCCGCTTGGGTGCAGGAAGTCGCGGAACTGACGAAGCCTGACCGTGTCTATTGGGTGAATGGCACGCAGGAGGAAAACGATCGCCTGACCGCCGAGCTGGTTGAGAGCGGAACGCTGAAGAAGCTGACCGACCCTTCGTTCCCCAACTCCTTCGCTGCCTTCTCCGACCCCAAGGACGTTGCCCGCGTCGAGGAGCGCACCTTCATCTGCTCGGAAAACGAGAAGGACGCCGGCTTCACCAACAACTGGGAAAACCCGGTCAAGATGAAGTCGATGCTCAAGGGCCTGTTCGACGGCGCCATGCGCGGCCGCACCATGTACGTCATTCCGTTCGTCATGGGCCCGCTGGATGCCGAGCAGCCGCAGTACGGCGTGGAAATCACCGACTCGGCCTATGTTGTCGCCTCCATGCGCATCATGGCACTCATCGGCGACAAGGTCCTGCGCCAGATCGAGGCAGAGGACGCATTCTTCGTCCCCGCACTGCACTCGGTCGGCGCCCCGCTGGCCCCCGGGCAGGCGGATGTGGCTTGGCCGTGCAACGAGGACAAATGGATCGTGCACTTCCCGGAAGAGCGCTCCATCTGGTCCTACGGTTCGGGCTACGGCGGAAACGCTCTGCTGGGCAAGAAGTGCTACGCGCTGCGCATCGCCTCGGTCATGGCCCGCGACGAGGGCTGGCTGGCCGAGCACATGCTTATCCTCAAGTTGACCAGCCCGGAAGGCAAGAGCTACAACATTGCCGGAGCTTTCCCGTCTGCCTGCGGCAAGACCAACCTGGCCCTGCTGGATCCGACCATCGAGGGGTGGAAAGCCGAGACCCTGGGCGATGACATCAACTGGATGCGCATCGGCAAGGACGGCGAGCTTCGCGGCGTCAACCCGGAATACGGCCTGTTCGGCGTGGCTCCGGGCACCGGTTGGTCCAACAACCCCAACGCCATGAACGCCATCACCAAGGGCAACTCGATCTTCACCAACGTTGCACTCACCGACGAAGGCGGCGTGTGGTGGGAGGGCATGACGGACGAGGTCCCGGCACACCTGACCGACTGGTTGGGCAACGACTGGACCCCTGAGTCCGGTCGCGTCGCGGCACACCCGAACTCCCGCTTCTGCACCCCGATCGACCAGGTCGACATGCTCTCGCAGGAGTACTACAGCCCGGACGGCGTGGAGATCCACGCGATCCTCTTCGGCGGCCGCCGCAAGACCACCATCCCGCTGGTCACCCAGGCCCGCAGCTGGGCCCACGGCATCTTCATGGGTTCGACCCTGTCCTCGGAAACCACTGCCGCTGCAGCCGGTGCCGTGGGCGTGGTCCGCCGCGACCCGATGGCCATGCTTCCGTTCATCGGCTACAACGCCGGCGACTACCTGAACCACTGGGACTCGATCGAGTCCAAGGCCAACCCGGAGCGCCTGCCCAAGATCTTCCTGGTGAACTGGTTCCGCCGCAACGCCGACGGCGGCTTCGCCTGGCCCGGGTTCGGTGACAACTCCCGCGTGCTGAAGTGGGCCATCGAGCGCATCGAGGGCAAGGCCGACGCCGTGGAGACCCCGATCGGCTTCGTACCGACCGGCGACTCGATCGACCTGACCGGTCTGGACATGACCCCGGCCGACGTCGAGGCCGCCGTGGTCGTCGACAAGGGCGAATGGGCCACCGAGCTGGCAAGCATCGAGGAGTGGTACGCCAAGTTCGGCGAGGCGCTTCCCGCCTCGCTGCGCGCCGAGCTTGATGGCTTGAAGGAGCGCTTGGGAGCCTAGCGTTCCCGGCACGGCAACCTTCGTGAAGGGCCCCGCTGCCATCACCCGCCACCCGGTTACGGGATGGCTGGGGATGGTCGGCGGGGCCCTTCCGTTTCCCCTTCCAGGGTCCCGGCGTCGGCCTCATCGCCAGTGGTCGGGCACGGTTTCGACAGCAAAATGCGTGGCTGCTGGACCAATCCCCTAGGGGATGTGTCAGGATGAAAGCATGATTCTTGCGCGTTTGATCCTCGGGCTCTTGAGTTTGGCGCCCATGACCGGGTATGAACTGAAGAAGCACTTCGACTCGTCCATCAATCACTTCTGGAATGCCGACAAGGCGCAGATATATCGCACACTGGCCCAACTGGTGAAGGACGGGCACGCCACCGTCACCACCGTTGCCCAGAAGAATTACCCGGACCGCCAGGAACACCACATCACCGACGCCGGGCGCGAGGCCCTGGTGGAATGGCTGGGCGGCGAGGTCACCGCGCACACGCCCCGCGAGCCGTTCCTGGCCCGGGTGTTCTTCGCCGCCGAACTCGACCGAGAGTCGGTGCTCGAACTGATCCGCGCCCGGCGCGAGGCCACGCAGGAAGTGCTGGACGACTACCTCTCCCAGCGTGAGGACATCGACATGCGCGCAGCAGCGGACCGCCGCAGCTTCCTGATGGCAGCAACCCTCGACAACGGAATCCGGCATGCGGCCGCCGAGCTTGAATGGCTGGATGCCGTGACGGAGTACCTCCCATGAGCCAGCACGAGGGCGCCTCCGGCGGCGACGCGGGAACGGACGAGGAATTCGTGGACCGCTCGCTGTCCGACGAGACCGCGCGCCCGGCCCCGGAAGACGGGGCGGGCCAGGCATCCCGGGCCGACAGGCCGGCCCGGGAGGCCAACCCGAAACGCGCGCCCAAGGACCACCGGCCCCGCCCCGAACCCGGGCAGGACAAGGGCACAGCGAAGGACGAGGCGAAGCCCGCAGCCGAAGCGGCCGGGGTTCCGGCCGGCGGCCCGGCTGACCCGAAGTCCCCGGAGCACCGGCCGCAGGTTCCCGCCAAGGAAAAGCCCGCGCGCCCGGCCAAGGCGCCAAGGCAACCCCGGCCGGCAGTCCCGGATGCCAGCACCGAGCCGCAGGACCCTGCGGCAGCGGCAGCAGCCAGCGTCTCGGCCAAGCCCGCGGGTCCGCGCGACCCGGGCGGCTACCCGGAGTTCCATGCGCCCACGCGTGCCCGCCGCGACGGCAAGCCGGCCCAGACCATCGTGTTCCTGCACGGCGGAAACGTGGCCAACTGGACCTGGGACCCGCAAGTGCGGGCCTTCGGCGACTACGAGGTGCTCACCCCGCACCTTCCCGGGTTCGGCGCACGCGCCCAGGAAGACTGGGCGGGCCTGGACAGCGCCGCCGACGACGTGGCCGCGGTCATTGCCGACGAGGTCTCCAACGGCGGCGCCCACCTGGTGGGCCTGTCCCTGGGCGGCGTCGTGGCACTGCGCGTGCTGGCCCGGCACCCCGAGCTCGTCGAGTCCCTGCTGATCTCCGGGGTCCCGGCTGCCGGGGTCTCGGCCTCGATGCGCACCATGAGCCGGATGCAGCTGCGCCTCTTCGGCAGCGAATGGTACTGGCGCTTCCAGGCCGGCGCCTATGGCATGGTTGCCGATGAGAAGGACCTGCTCACCGAGCACGGCACGCACCTGCGGGCCGACAACATGCGCGCCATCATGGACGAGGTCGACCCCGGTGGCGTCCCGGCCAAGCTCGGGGACTACAAGGGCCCGGTGCTGGTGATTGCCGGCGGCAAGGAACCCAAGCTGGTGGCCAAGTCCTTCCCGGTGCTGGCCCGCGCGCTGCCGCAGGCCCGGTTCCGCACCGCTGCCGGCATGCACCACCAGTGGAACATCGAGGACCCGATCCTCTTCAACGCGACCGTGCGCGCCTGGGTCGAAAAGGGCACCGCACACCCGCGGTTGCAGGAGCCAAGGCAATAGACGGCACGCAAGCGCGAAACAGAAGGGCCGGAGTCGTTGCGGGAAGCTCCCTGCAACGACCCCGGCCCTTCGGCCTCCGGGGAAACGGGTTCCCTAGCCGATCATGATGTCCATGCCAGGGCCGGTGCCGGTCCCCGTCAAGAAGAACACCGTCAATACCAGCACCCAAAGCACCCAGAAGACCAGCGTGAACGGGAGAAGACGGGCAATGATGGACCCAATGCCTGCTTCCGGCTCGTACCTACGCAGGAACCCAAGGACAACCACCAGATACGGATTCAACGGAGTCAACACCTGGGTTGCGGAATCGCCGACACGGAAAGCCGCCTGGATGAAACCGGCCTCGTAGCCGATTAGGGCGAACATCGGGATGAACACGGCGGCAATCAGCGTCCACAGAGAAGACCCCGAGCTGATCAGGAGGTTTAGGATCGAGACGACGACGATGAATGCGATGATGGCGCCGTAACCGGTGAAGTTCATGTCCTTCAGCATCTGGGCCCCGTTGACGGCAACCCATGAGGCAAGACCGGACCATGTGAACAACGCCAGGAACTGGGCGAGAATGAAAGCCACGATGATGAAGGACACCGCGTCCTTTACGGCCTGGCCCATCATTTCCACGACGGACTGGATATTGGTGATCAATCGAAGACGCGCCCCATAGACGATCGACGGTGCCAGCAATACGCAGAACACTATGAAGATGACCGAACTCAGCAGCGGCGACTTGGGCAGGAATTCGCCGGCCTCGTTACGCAGCGGTGCCCCCTCGGGAAGAGCTAGAGCCAGGACCAGTCCGGCGACGGCCAAAAGGGCCAGTCCTGCCCACCGCAGTGCGGATTTCTCGGCGGCGGTGACTTCCGTGTTCGCGTCCTCGGAGACCATCGAATTCACGCCCACTCCGGCGCGGTTCAGCCGTGGCTCGAGCACCTTATCGATGACCAGACCTCCGGCGATCGTCAGCACGCCGGCCAAGACGATGTTCAGCAGCAGGTTCGACACTGCCGTCACCGGCAG
Source organism: Arthrobacter sp. C2 (assembly GCA_024207135.1). Lineage (GTDB taxonomy): Bacteria > Actinomycetota > Actinomycetes > Actinomycetales > Micrococcaceae > Paeniglutamicibacter. The sequence goes on from CP042428.1 coordinate 3,599,143, forward strand.
CACCATGCCCGCGACCGGAGCGGCTGCGGCATTGGAGATGCCTGCCAGCAACGCATCCGTGGAGGTGACGAACGGGGTGCAGCTGAATGCCGCCAGCCCGATGGCATAGGACCCGAGCAGGCCTGCCACTGGGTTGCGCCCTGCGGCGCGGAAAACCATGGCCGCTATGGGCGGGATTACCAGGATCGAGGCATCGGACATGATGTGGGCGCACAACGCCACCAACGCCATGACGTATGGCAGTGCCCAACCTGGGGCGCGGCCCAATGTCGATTTGACCAGGACCAGCAACAACCCGGTGCGCTCGGCGACCCCGACCGCCAACAACAAGGTGACCACAACGCCCAACGGCGGGAACCCGATGAAGTTCTGGACGGCAGTGGTCATGAGCCACACGATGCCTTCGCCGGTGAAAAGCCCCTTGACCAAGGTTGGTGTCTCGGCTCCCGGCAGCGTGGTACTCACGTTGAACCAGGAAACCACGGTGGAAATGATCCCGATGGCCAGGAAAAGGTAAAGGAAGAGCGCGAAGGGTTCGGGCAGCTTGTTGCCAACGCGTTCTATATGGTCCAGTGCCCCGGCGCCGAACTTCTTCTTTCCGGCCCGGGGCTTGGTTGGTGGCTTCTTGCTCATCAGGGTGCTCATGCCACGGCCTCTGCCGGCACACCGACGCGGCTGTCCTTGACGATGCGACCCTTGGCCATGACGAGCTCGATGTTCTTGGCATTGGCTAAGGCATGGATGGACGTCAAGGGATCAATACTTGTCAGGACCAAGTCCGCTTCCTTGCCGACCTCGACAGAGCCGACCCGGTCCTCCACCTGCAGCAACCGTGCCGCGTTGAGGGTTCCGGCGACCAGGGCGTCCATCGGCGACATGCCGAAGTCCACAAGGAGGCCCAACTCGGTGAGGTTGGTGCCGTGCGGGGAAATCCCTGCGTCGGTTCCCATGGCCACCTTGACTCCGGCGGATATGGCATTCGAAACGCAGCCGTAGAGGCTTTTCTGTAGGCGCTGCTTCTTTTCAACAGCGTAGGAAGCGGCAGTCGCCGGGTCGGCTGGGACCGTTGCCGTGCTGAGGGTTGGCACCAGGAAGCTGCCTTTATCGAGCATCAGCTCGATCGCCTTTTCATCGATCTCATAGCCGTGCTCGATGCTTCGCACACCGGCGACCAGGGCATTGGAAATGGAACGAGCCGACTGGGCATGGGCAGCAACTGGAACGCCGTGGCTTCCGGCCTCGTCGACCACCGTGCGCATTTCGGCGATATTGAGGCCGTCGTGCCATGGGGTGTCGCGCGGGGACCACACGCCGCCGCTGGCCATCACCTTGATGACTTTTCCGCCCAGGCGCATGACCTCGCGGGTGTTGCGCAAGGCCTCATCCGTCCCGTCGGTCAGGAACCCGATGTCCCCGTTCGGGGAAATCGCGGAGCCTTGGTTGAAGCCGCAGCAGGTGCGAAAATCGCCGTGGCCGCCAGTGGGTCCCAGCGCACGGTAAGCGAAGATGATTTCCGGTCCCTCGACGAGTCCGCGCTCGACGGCCACCTCGGTTGCCATGTCTATGCCGCCCAAATCCCGGACGGTGGTGATCCCGGCGTCAAGGGTGGCGCGCAGCAGCGGAATCGCTGCGTAGTAACCAAAGCGCGGAGGCAGGTGCAGCATTTCGGTTCCGCTGAACTGGCCGGCGGACATGGCCAAGTGGACGTGGGAATCGATGAATCCCGGGAGAAGGACTTGTCCACGTCCGTCAATGCGGATCGCATCGATATCGAAGATCGGTGCATGTGCGTCCGGGCCAACCCATTCGATCTCGCGGCCCCGCACCACGACGGTGTGCATTTCGGCCGGGGCAGTCCCCGTGCCATCGATAAGGGTGACGTGTTCAAATACCGTTTGCAGCTGCTGCAACTTTCCTCCATGTGCGCTGTGTCATAATTTCAACTAAACGTAAGGAGATAGACATGACTTTTCTCCAGAATGCAGGAAAAAGATATTATGGCAAAAAATTTGCAGAAAATTGATGGCATCTCCGAAAGTGACCTGGAGCTTGTCAACGCCCTCCAGCTGGCACCGCGAGCCAGCTGGAGCGAGCTGTCGATGGTCCTGGATGTGCATGCAACCACACTCTCACGCCGCTGGGACCGCATCGCGGAGGCCGGACTGGCTCGCATCTCCACCTCCCCGGGCCATGGCAGTGCCACGCAACTGGAAATGGCATTCGTCGAGCTGACATGCAGAAACAGTCAGGTCACGCAGGTCGCTAACGAGCTTTTCATGGACCACCGGGCCATGACCGTCCAGTTCATTGCAGGGTCTGCTCACCTCTTGGTGACGGTTGCCGCTCCCGGGGGCTCACTGGCGGACTTCCTGATCGCCACCATTGGGTCCATGGACGGAGTGTTGCACTACTCGGTGCGCACGGTGACCGGTCAGTTGGTGGAAGCCAGCAAATGGCATTTTCGTGCATTGCCGGCGGCTACGGTGCGCACGCTTCGAAGCCTTTCCTCTAGCGCCGGTTCCGCTCGCGAAGACCGCAGCGTTGTGATGGATGAAGCCGACCGCGAGGTGGCGCGTTCCTTGAGTACCAACGGGAGGATGGGTTTCAGGGAAATTGGCGATCGCGCCGGAATCTCCGCGCCGGCCGCGGCCCGACGCGTCAACCGGCTGATAGCGGGGAACTTCATCAATGTGCGCTGCGATCTGGTGCGTCACGGGCTGGGACGCAACGTCAGTGCCGTGTTTTGGGGAACCATGACGCCGGAGACCATGCTTCTTATTGACCGAGATCTCGGGGCTGAAATACCGGAACTCCGGATCATGATGGCTGTGACCGGCGCGCACAACATCCACATGGTGGTCTGGCTTAACAGCCCAGCCGATTTGTTAGCCATCGAGCGCAAGATCCTGCGTGCCGTTCCCGGTCTGACCATCGATGACCGGCGGATCGTTCTAAGGACATTCAAATACAACGGTGCAAGGATCACCGAGTCCGAGGTCTTTGGCGACGTGGTTCCCGTGGGGTACTGAAATTAAACGCGAAGGCCGCCACCGAGTGATCGGTGGCGGCCTTCGCCCCCCAAGCGGGTTCCGCTGAGATGCCTACCGTCGCGGGACCCGCGGCTTCCGGGCCGTTAGGCTGCGAGCCACAGGTCGGGTCCGAAGACCTCGTAGTGGATGTTGGTGGCCGGGATGCCGGCCTCGATGGCCTGCGAACGGACCGCGCGCATGAACGGCAGCGGGCCGCACAGGTACAGGCGGGCATCGGCCGGCAGCTCCAGGTTGGCCAAGGACATGTAGCCCTCGGTGGCTTCGGTGCCTTCGGCCTTGGCGTTGATGTCCTCGAGCCACAGCGTCAGCTCGGCGTTGGGCAGGGAATCGACCGACTCGAGCATCTGCTCCTTGAGCGCCCAGGCAGCTTCGTTGGCCTCCGCGTGCAGCACCATGACCTGGCGGTCCGAGCCCGCCGCGGCCAGGGTGGCCAGCGCGGAGGCGCTCGGGGTGCAGCCGATGCCCGCGGTGGCCAGGATGATCGGGGCGCCGGTGGTGTCGATGACCAGGTCGCCGTACGGGTTGGAAAGCTCGATGACGTCCCCGACGTTCAGGTGCTGGTGCATGAACGGGGAGACCTCGCCGCCGCCGTCGAACTTGGTGGTGATCACGCGCTCGGTCGTGGAGGTGACCGAATCGCTGAGGGTGTACTGGCGGCACTGGCGCAGTCCGTCCAGCAGCGGGACCCGCACCGAGACGAACTGGCCGGCCTTGGCCACCGTCACCGGGGTGTCGTCCGCCGGGACGAAGCGGAAGGTGACCGAACCGGTCCCGGCGGCTTCCTTGGCAACGAGCTTCCAGTCGGTCCAGATCTTGTCGTTGGCCTGCTGCGCGTAGAGGCCCTTTTCGATCTTGACCAAGGCGTCGGCCATGAGCCAGTAAACCTCGGACCAGGCCTCCGCGACCTCGGGGGTCACCGCCTCGCCCAGGTCGTCGACGATGGCGGCGAAAAGGTGCTCGTAGACGATGGCATACTGTTCCTCGACGATGCCCAGCGAGGTGTGCTTGTGGGCGATGCGGGAAAGCACCGCCTCGGGCAGGGTGCCGGGGTTGTTGACCAGGTGGGTGGCGAAGGCGGCGATGGATCCGGCCAGGGCCTGCTGCTGTGCACCGTTCTTCTGGTTGGCGCGGGAGAAGAGTCCGTCAAGGAGTTCCGGGCGGGCCGCGAACATCCGGTCGTAGAACTTCGGGGTGATGTGGGAGATCCGCTCGCCAATGATTGGCAGCGTGGCTTCGATGACCGGGCGGGACTTGTCGGAAAGCATCTTGTGGCTCCTTGACGAAGGGTGGCTCTTATCTTGCATCTTTCATGCAAGATTGATACTTCATTTCTACAGGGCGTAGAAGGTTGATGCAAATCGGCCCGCTGGGTTCGTGAAGGAGGAAGTCTTTTTGGGGCATCAAACCCCTGGGCCTTGGCGCCCGCGCAATGTCCGTGAAGCCGCCATGAGGGCCGGGAATTCGGCGATCTGGCGGTCAGGAGGTGGTTCGCCACGAGCTGGGGACCATCAACCCCCAATTTTTGCCACTCCCGTGGGACCACCCGGCGTGCCTAGCCGTGTGCCCTCGGATCACTTGTTGTATCGACGCATCGGCATCATCGAGGCGGAGGTCCAGGAAGTTGGGTTTCAGAGCGGTCAGCGAGTTTTGGAGCAGGGAAGCTTTGACGTCGTGGCTGGAGGGCCAGGGATTGCGTACGGCTGCTGAACGCTCGGGGGTGGACCGCAAGACGGCCCGCCGCTACGTGCAGGCGGCACAGGCTGCCGGGCTGGTGCGGGACACCGCGGAGACGGCGGTGACCGACGATCTGGCCGGCGCCGTGGTTGCCGGGGTGCGCCCGACACGTCCCAACGGCCACGGACAGCAACGGGAGCTGCTGGTGCCCCTCAACAAGCCCGCCCGCTTCAGGTCTTCGACGAGGTCGAACACGAATTCCTGCTGCCGGTCCGGGCCGCCTGCGACGTGCCGATGTTCCGGGACGCGAAGGTGTACCGTGGCCACACATCGAGGTCGGCAAGGCCCTGTATCCGGTGCCCGGGGACTACATTGGCTCGCAGGTGCAGGTGCGCCGACAAGGAGCTGGTGAAGATCTACCAGCGCGGCGCTGAAGAAGGCCCACCCAGCCCAGGGCTGGGTGGGCAGGTTGCCTCCGGGGCCGGTGGGTTATTCGTAGCGCAGGGCGTCGATCGGGTTCTGCCTGGCTGCCCGGCGGGCCGGCAAGGTTCCGGCCAGGAAAGCGATGAGCATGACCACTGCGATGATCAACGCCACGGATCCCGGGTCGAACTGCATGATGTGCAGCCCTGGGAGGTCGGAGAGCACGGTGTCGGCCAAGACGTTGCTAAGCAGCGATCCCAGGCCGATGGCGGCAAGGGCGCCGATGGCGCTTCCGAGGAAGCCAATGAAGATGGCTTCGAGGCTGAACAGCGCGTAGACCTTTCCGCCGCCCATGCCCATGGCTTTCATGAGCCCGATTTCCCGGGTTCGTTCCTGCACGCTCATCAACAACGTGTTGATGATGCCGAATCCCGCGGCAATCAACGCGATCACCGCAAAGGCGTTGAGCACCCCGACGATGCCGTTGATGACGCTTTGGAAGGTACCCAGCTGGTCCTGGATGGTCTGCCCGGTGTAGCCCTGCGCGGCAAGGGAATCCTTGATGCCCTGCGCATGCTCGGTCCCGAGTGCCTCGTCGAAATAGGCCGTTGCGACGATGAAGCCCTCAACGGCATTGCTTGGCTTGCCGGTGTCCTGAATGGCCTTGATCTTGTCGGTGAGGTTCTGGTTGATGCCGGAGCCGCCGCTCAGGAGGGTCTCGTGCTGCACGCCCACCACCGTGGCCTGGATGCTGCTTTGCGCGCCCGCATGGCTGGTCACCCCGATGCCAACCGTGGAGCCGACGATGTCATCGGGGCTTCCCATCCCCAGGGTCTCGAGATATGTGGAGGGCAGCAGGATTTGGGGTTCGTTGCCGGGATTGTCCAGCTGGGCGCCCCCGGCAAGGTCCACTTGGGTGATGCCCAGGTTCGGGTTCAGTGCCAGCTCGTACTTGCCCTGGTCGGCGAACTCGATGTAGTCCGGAGCAACCAAGACAACCGGTTCAACGTGCAGGACCCCGCTGGTGGCTGCGATCTCATCAAGGTCGCTGTGGGCCAGCATGCCCATGGAGCTGCCCGGGGGACCTGCCATGCTGCTGGAGGCCTTGGCTGCCGCCGGATCGTATTTCGCCGGACCCTCCGCCCCGGCGTCGTCTGCCTTGCTGACGATGATGACGTCGGTGGCGCCCATGGCGGCGACCTGGGTGTTGATGTAGCGGGAGACGCCGGTGCCCACGGCGCTGGTGAGGGTGAGGGTGAAGGCCCCTATAAAGACCGCAACAATCGTGAGCGTGGTGCGCAGTTTGCTGCGGAAGGTATTGGAAATGGCCGAGGTGAGGATATCGGTGAATTTCATGCCCGGGCCGCCAGATCGTCTGCCGTGCTGTGGAGCCCGTCGCGCACATGAAATTGCCGGTCGCACCGCGAGGCCAGGTCGCGGTCGTGGGTCACGATGATCAGCGTGATGCCGCGTTCCTTGTTGAGTCGGAAGAGGATGTCTTCCACGACCGCGCCCGTGGCCGTGTCCAGGTTCCCGGTGGGCTCGTCGGCGAAGATGACCTTGGGGTCATTGACCAGGGCGCGGGCGATGGCCGCGCGCTGCTTCTGGCCGCCGGAGAGGTCGGTGGCCTTGTTCTTCGCCTTGTCAGCCAGCTCGAGCTGCTCCAGGGCGGCCATGCCGCGCTTCTTGCGTTCCCCGGGGGGCACCCCGGCAATCACCAGGGGAAGGACCACGTTGTCCAGGACCGAGGCATTGGGGGTCAGGAAGAACTGCTGGAACACGAAACCGAAGTCCCGGTTTCGCATCCTGTTCAGGTCCTTGCCCTTGATGTCGGCCGAGTCGATGTTCCCCACCCTGAGCGTCCCGCCGTCAATCGTGTCCAGCAGCGCCAGCAGGTGCATCAACGTGGATTTCCCCGATCCGCTCTTGCCTACGATGGCCAGGGATTCCGCCTCATTGATCGTCAGCGAAACTCCCTTGAGCGCATCAAACCTGGATGGGCCGTGGCCATAGGATTTCGTGATCCCCCGGGCCTCAAGAATTTTCATGGTCATCGGTGAACTTTCTGGACGTGGGAACCGCGCGGGAAGCACCGCGCGGGAATCTGCCATCTCAATAAACCAACTTGAATCATATGCGTTGAAGGTACACGGACTGCAAGGTTTCGGTGTCTGAAAGATGGAATCGGTGTGCTGCCGTGGCGATGGCCATCGATATCTTGTTGGCCCAGTCGGCCATCGGCCGGCTGATGCAGGGCGCCCACCTGCTCGTTGTCGAAGGTCCCTCGTGGAGCCAACATCCAGAGGAAGGCATGACGAAAATGGTGGGTCAGCAATGCCCGGTAGCACTCGCAGGTGGTCCCAGGCGCGTGGCAACACGGTGGTCCCTTGGCGTTGGCAAATGACCGTCAGGGCATGGAGGGGAAAGGCAGCGGTGCCTTGGTGGAAACAGGGGTGAGATCATCGATGCTGAGCAGGTCCAGCTCTGCGTAGAAGGCTTCGCGCGCCCGGCGCAGGGCACTGCGCAGCTTGCACCCGGCAAGCAGCGGGCATGGAACACCGGCCTCGGAGATGCAGTCGACAACATCCTCGCGGAGATCGAGGTCGCGCATCAAGGTGCCCACGCGCAGCTCCAGGCCGCGGCCGGTGATCTGCGATCCGCCGTAGCGCCCGCGCGCCACGTCCAGGGCGCCGCGGTTGCGCAGCTCCACGACGGCCTTGGCCACGTGGTTGTAGGGCACGCCGATCTGCTCGGCGATGTCCTTGGTGGTGACCTGCTGGTCGCGACGGGAGCCGAGAAACATCAAGGTGCGCAGGCACACGTCTGCATAGGCGCTGAGTTTCACGTGTTCCATTCTCGCAGGTGTTGGAATCCTGCGCAGTGATCCATGCCTCCGGCAGCCGGCGCCCGCCCGGTATTGCTCCCGCAACCGCTTCGATCATTTTCCCGGCCCCCGGTGATCCTGCCCCGCCTTCGACTTCGGGCGGCCCTGGCTCCCGCCGCGGAGCCGAATACCGGAAACCTCCCGCTCGGGGCGGAAACCTGGCAGCCGTTCAAAGACCTGTGGCCCGGATCCGGGGAACCGGTTCCGGGCCACAGGCCGAAAAGCAAACGGGGGGTTAGGCCCAGACCTGGATCTGGCCGCCCTCGGCGCTGGGCTCGGAGAACTCCCAGATCCCGGTTTCCGGATCCGGTGCGGTGTAGGGCTGCACGATGGCGACCGAACCGCCGTTGCGGTGCTCGGCCAGCACGTGGACGGCGTCCGTGGCGTCGTCCAGCAAGGTGACATCCGAGACGAAGGCCACGGCGTTGAACGATTCGCGTTGGTCCTGCAGCAGCTGGACGAGATCGGCCATCATGACCTCGGCGTCGATGTCGGCTTCCGGGTCGTCGAGGTCCTCGGTGGGCTGGACGGCCAGCAGGCGCAATTCCGGCTCGGCGTTTTCCTCGGTGGCCGGTTCCACGGCGATGGCGAAGGGCAGGAAGACGCCCTGTTCCTCCAGCTGTTCGCGGGCCACGCCCAGGGCGGTGCCCAGGACCTTGTTCAGCTCGGCCTGGGCGGCCTCGTCGAGTTCGGCGATCTTGTTTTCGGGGGTGCTCATGCGTTGCTCCTGACGATTGAGAGGACCTGGTTGCGGATCGATTCCATGGTCGCGGTGTCTATTGCTTCCCCGTTGTAGCGGAGGAAGGGTTCGGTGTTCGAGGGGCGCAGGTTGAACCAGTACGACCCATCGACGGCGGCCACGGTGGTGCCGTCCATGCGGGTGACGGTGACCGGGGCATCGGTGAATTCCGCCAGCACGCGGGCCACGGCCCCGGCCTTGTCCTGGACCTCGGAGTTGATCTCGCCGGAGGAAACGTAAGGCTCGTACTCGGCGGCGAACTCGCTCAACGGGGTGTCCTGGTGGCCGAGGGCCGCCAGCACGTGCATCGCCGCGAGCATGCCGGTGTCAGCGTTGTAGAAGTCGCGGAAGTAGTAGTGGGCGGAGTGCTCCCCGCCGAAGACCGCGCCCTGCTCGGCCATGACGGCCTTGATGAAGGAGTGCCCCACGCGGGTGACCACCGGGCGGCCGCCGGCGGCGGTGACGGCCTCGGGCACGGCGCGGGAGGTGATCAGGTTGTGGATGATGACCGGGGTGTCCTCGCCCGCGGCCCGGGCCCGGGCGATCTCGCGCACCGCGACCAGGGCGGTGATCGCCGAGGGGGAGACCGGCGCGCCCTTTTCGTCGATCACGAAGCAGCGGTCCGCGTCCCCGTCGAAGGCAAGCCCGATGTCGGCTCCGTGCTCGATGACCGCCGCCTGCAGGTCGCGCAGGTTTTCCGGCTCCAGCGGGTTGGCCGGGTGGTTGGGGAAGGTGCCGTCGAGTTCGAAGTACATCTCGATGATTTCCAGCGGCAGCCCAGGCAGCAAGGTGTCGCCGAGCACCGCGGGGGTGGTGAGCCCGCCCATGCCGTTGGCCGCGTCGACCACGACCTTCAGCGGGCGGATGCCTGAGAGGTCGACCAGTTCGCGCAGGTAAGCGGCGTAGTCCGCCAGTACGTCGGCTTCGGTGACGGTGCCCTCGGGGGCCTCGGTGGACACCGGCAGGCCCTCGTCCAGGTAGGACTGGGCCAGGTCGCGGATGTCGAAGAGCCCGGTGTCCGAGGAGACCGGGACGGCACCGGCCTTGGCCATCTTGATGCCGTTGTAGGCGGCGGGGTTGTGGCTGGCGGTGAACACCACCCCGGCGCAGCCCAGCGAACCGGCGGCGAAGTACAGCTCGTCGGTGGAGATCAACCCGAGCATCTTCGGGTTGGCGCCGCGGTAGGCGGCACCGCGCGCGAAGGCAGCGGAAAATTCGGGGGAGGAGGGGCGCATGTCCCCGCCGACCAGGACGTCCTGTCCGGCCAGGCCCAACACGTCGACGAATGCGGCGCCAATGGCCTCGACCGCCTCTGTGGTAATGGTGGCCCCGACGATGCCGCGCACGTCGTAGGCCTTGAAGGACTCTGAAAGATCGATTTCCACACTCACACCCATGAGCTTATCCGGTTGGTCCGTCCCGCCGGGAAATTGGCGCAATGAAGGTGAGTAGCGACATAGGGGCGGCGTTTGCCGCCGGTGGGGGCAAGTGTCGGTGGACACTGGAATACTGGGGGCCATGGACGCCTATACACCCAGCATTGATTCGGACTTGCGCTCCGCTGCCACTTCCATCCTGCGTTCCCTGGTCGGCCGGGACGATGCGCAGTTCCACGACGGCCAGTTCGAGGCCATTGAGGCACTGGTGGCCGGTGGCCGCCGGGCACTGGTGGTGCAGCGCACCGGCTGGGGAAAATCCGCGGTGTACTTCGTGGCCTCGCTGCTGCTGCGGGCCCGGGGAGCTGGTCCCACGCTGATCGTCTCCCCGCTGCTGGCGTTGATGCGCGACCAGGTCGCCGCCGCCTCCCGGGCCGGGGTGCGGGCCGAGGCCATCAACTCCGCCAACGCCCTGGACTGGCAGTCGATTGCCCAGAAGCTCGACAACGACGAGCTGGACGTGCTGCTGGTGTCCCCGGAGCGGCTGAACAACCCGGTCTTCCGCGACACCCAGCTGCCGGCGCTGGTGGCGCGGATGGGCCTGCTGGTCATTGACGAGGCGCACTGCATCTCCGACTGGGGCCATGACTTCCGTCCCGACTACCGCCGCATCAAGGACCTCATCCAGGCGTTGCCGGGCAACGTCCCGGTGCTGGCCACCACCGCCACGGCCAACGAGCGGGTGGTCCACGACGTGCAGGAGCAACTGGCCGTGGGAGGCGCCGAGGTCTTCACGCTGCGCGGCTCGCTGGCCCGCGAGTCCCTGCGCCTGGGCGTGCTGCGCCTGGCCTCGCCGCGCTCGCAGTTCGCCTGGCTGCTGACGCACCTGAACGACTTCCACGGCTCGGGCATCATCTACACGCTGACCGTCTCCGCGGCCGAGGACATCACCCGGCTCCTGGCCGAGGCCGGGCACAAGGTGCTCGCGTACTCGGGTCGCACTGACACCGAGGAACGCCACCGTGCCGAAACCGCGCTGAAGAATAACGAGGTCAAGGCGCTGGTGGCCACCAGCGCGCTGGGCATGGGCTTTGACAAGCCGGACCTGGGCTTCGTCATCCACGTCGGGGCGCCCAGTTCCCCGGTGGCCTACTACCAGCAGGTGGGCCGCGCCGGCCGCGGCAGCATCAACGCAGACGTCCTGCTGCTTCCGGGCCCGGAGGACCGCGAGATCTGGCGATACTTCGCCACAAGTTCCATGCCGGACCAGCAGAAGGCCAACGCCGTGCTGCAGGAACTCGCCGCCACGTCCGGGCCGCTGTCGGTGCCCGCGCTCGAGGCCCGGGTCAACATCAAGCGCACGCCGCTTGAGCTGCTGCTGAAGGTGCTGGCCGTGGACGGCGCCGTGGAACGGGTCTCCGGAGGGTGGATCGGTTCGGGCGCCCAGTGGTTCTACGATGCCGAACGCTACACCCGGGTGGCTGCCGCCCGCGTGGCCGAGCAGAACGCGATGCTCGATTACGAAAACCTGAAAACCTGCCGCATGGAATTCCTGTCCCGGGCCCTTGACGACCCGGCCGCTGCCCCGTGCGGTCGCTGCGACAACTGCGCGGGCGTCTGGTTCAGCGATGACATCCAGGCCTCCGCCAAGGACTCGGCGCAGACTGCCCTGGGCAGGGTCGGGGCCCTGGTTGAGGCACGTCGGATGTATCCCGGCGGCATGGAAAAACTGGGTGTTCCGCTCAAGGGCAAGATCAAGCCCGAGTTCCAGGCCGAGGACGGACGGGCCCTGGCCCGGCTGACCGACCTGGGCTGGGGCGGCCGGTTGCGTGCCCTGCTCGAAAGCACGGACGAGCCGGATGCACCGGTGCCCCAGGCCATGCTCGATGCCTGCGTGAAGGTGCTCAGCGAGTGGAAATGGTCGACCAGGCCAGTCGCGGTGGTCTCCATGCCCTCGCGCTCCCGCCCGCAACTGGTCGGATCGTTCGCCCAAGGCATTTCCACCATCGGCCGGCTGCCTTACCTGGGGCAGTTGGAATACCGGGATCATGGGCCGCGCGGCGGCTCGGGCGGCAACTCGGCCTTCAGGCTCGCTGCGGTCTGGGACCAGTTCGTGGTTCCTGCCGAAATGGCCGAGAAGTTGGCCGGCGCCCCGGGCCCGATCCTGCTCCTCGACGACCTGGCTGACAGCCGGTGGTCGATGACCGAGGCGGCCAGGATCCTGCGCGAGGCCGGGGCCCCCGGGGTGCTTCCGTTTGTGCTGGGCGTGGCCGGCTAACGGCGTTCGCGAGGCGGCACGTTTGCCGAAGGTTTCGGGGCGTGCCGGCAGGGTGGCGGCCCGCGGCAAGATTCGTGGCCGGCAGCTATGTTTATGCGTCCGAGCTGCTCCTAGAATGGGGCCAACGCAGAGTCATGAATGCGTTTGCCACAATCCAAGGAAGTGTTGCTATGGCTGAATTCATGGATGTCCACAACCACATGCAGGGCTTGTCCGCAGCGGACCTCAAGGCTGCGCACGAGGCTGATCTCGCCCTCCAGGGCGAGGAAGGCGTGGAATTCAAGAAGGCGTGGGCCGACCCGGTCAGCGGGAAGATCTTCTGCCTCTCTGAAGGCCCCTCCGCTGAAGCGGTCCAACGGGTCCACGAGCGGGCCGGCCACCTGGCCGACGAGATCTACGAGGTGCCGCTGGTGGTCTGAACCCTGATGCGGCCACAAGGACCACAAGGAGTACCGGTCCACCGGCAAAAGTGAATAGGGGGGAATCGGGTCGCGTTGCCGCGGGCTTGGCAGCGGCAACGCGACCCGATTGCCACTTGAACAGACCTGGAGGCGGACGCCCGCCATGGAGCGCTCTCGTATTTGAGTGGAAGCGGCCGATGGAACATGGCCTGCGGGTCCGGGCAGGGACAATCTTTGGTCCGTGCTACTTAGCGCTGGGTCTCGCCGGGCCGTACGCTAGAGATATGGAAATTCTGCTTTGGGTCGTCGTCCCGCTGCTCATTCTCGGTCTTGCGTGGATGGGACTGAAGAAGCTGCGTATCAAGAACTCGGCCGAGGTTTCTGCTGCAATCACCCCGGAATCGGCGCAGGCCGCAGCCGCGCAGCTGACCGGGGAAGGACACCGAGCCGTCTACAAGTCCTTGGCCCAGGGCGATTTCATGGCAGCGGTGCAAAACTACAAGGCCATGACCGGGGAAGGCTACAAGGCCAGCATCATCGCGGTGCGGAGCCTGGAACGTTTCCCACAGGTCCGCAAGGAACCAGACCTCGGACCCACCATTGCCCAGCAGCTCGAAGCGGAACGCGAGGCGGCGAAGGCCGCGGAGCCCCAGGTCCCGCAGGTGCAGGAGCCCAGCGCGGCGACCGGCATCCCGAGCGAGCCCGTCCCGCCCCATGACTCCACTCCGGCTTCCGCGAATGAGCAGAACCTCGAGGACGCATGGGTGGTGCCCAGTGAATGGGCCGAGGAATTTGGAAGCGACGCGGAGCGGACCTCCACGCAGTTCAAGGTCTCCTACCTGGTGGACGGGGAATCCCGGGAGTTCGCCAGCGAGGACCTTCCGCCGGCCGAATACGACCAGTTCCTGTCGCTGGTGCGGGACAACGACCTGCCCGGGGCCGCGGGACTGATCGCCAAGCATTCGGGCCTGGAACAGGCCGAGATCCTGAAGATGCTTGCGGCTTCCCCGCTGGGTGGAGGCCAAGCCTCCACCGCGAACATTGCCGACTTCAGCTTCGAGGGACAGGGACCGGACGGCGCCGTGAAGTTCAGCATCAACGACCTGGTGGAACCCGAACGTTCGGAGTTGCTGGACCACTTGCGCTTGGGTGAGCTGGACGAAGCAACCACCATTGTCGTCCGCCACACGGGCCTGCCCGATGAGATGGTGCGAACCCTGCTCAACGCATTCGGGGACGGCGACAAGTAGATCCCCTAGCGGGATCCCCAAGGGGACCGCTTGAGGCCCCGTGCACCTGGAGCCCCGAAGGGGCCGGGTATGCGCGGTTTTGTCTTTGCCGAGGCAAATTTCCCGCAGCGGCGGTTCCTGCAGGTTAAACGAAAACAGCCCCGAAAAATCGAGGCTGTTTCAGCGGACACGGGGGGATTTGAACCCCCGGTCGAGTATAACCCCGACACTTCATTAGCAGTGAAGCCCATTCGGCCGCTCTGGCACGTGTCCATATTGCTGTTTCCAGCTCCCCTAGACTACCCAAAGCTGGCGCGCCGCACAAAACGAGCCCGAAAGGGCCGCAACAACCGCGCGGGAACGACCGACTGCCGCCGCCAATCGGAGGCCCGACGCGCTAACGTTGGCCGCATGGCAAGTGCTTCCAAATTGGTCACCGTGGCTGACCTCGACTTCAGCTCGCCCGACAAAACCCGTGTTTCGGTCGCGGCCCGGCTTGGGCTGCTTCTGGAAGACGGCGGCAGTGTTCTGCTGCTCGACAACCGCGGGTGGTCGACCAGCCAGCATTGGGCGGACGCATCGGTTGGCGACATCGAAAAGAGAGCATTCGATCTCATGGGACCCGATGCCCCGACGGAGGACCAAGACAAGGAAGGGATGGCCACGGAGTATTGGGAATCCCTGAGTGAAATCCTGGAACAACTGGATCTCGACATCGGCCCCGCCGAACTTCGCGAGCTGCCCCACGAAGTCCGGCTGAGCCACCGTCTGCTCAAGCGACTCGATGCCGCACTCGACGACCTGGGCGGCACGCGCACCGGAAGATGAATCAGTCGGCGACGTGCCGCCAGAGGAACTCGTAGCTGGTCGCCAGCATGGTTGCGGTCGCGCCGTTGTCGCTGGCCCCGGCATGCCCGCCGTCAAGGGACTCGTGGTAACGGACATTGCCGACACCCATGTCCATCATCTTCGCCGCCATCTTCCGGGCCTGCACCGGGCCGACCCGGTCGTCGCTGGTGGCGCTCCAAATCAGCGAGGCCGGGTAGGCGGTCCCCTCCGGGAGTGCATCGTCGAGCCGGTGGTACGGGGAGAACGTGCGAACAAATTCCCAGTCAGCGGGCACCTCCGGGTCGCCGTACTCGGCAATCCATGAATGCCCGGCGGCCAGACGCGTGTACCTGCGCATGTCCAGCAACGGGACACCGCAGGAGATGGCCCCAAAAAGCTCCGGGTAGCCGGTGATCATGTTGCCCATCAGCAGCCCGCCGTTGGAACGACCCGTCGCGGCCAGGTGTTTGCGCGAGGTGACCCCGCGGTTGATGAGGTCGCGGGCAATGGCCGCGAAGTCCTCGTAGGCGCGGTGCCTGTTTTCCCGCAGCGCAGCCCGGTGCCAGCGCGGCCCGTACTCGCCGCCGCCGCGGATGTTGGCCACCACGTAGCTGCCGCGACGCCCCTGTTCCGTGCGGCGAACCAGCCAGCCGGGCCCCAACGCACCGAGGTAGCTCGGGGTCAAGCTGGCCTGGAACCCGCCATAGCCGTTCATCAGCACCGGGTTCTTCCCGTCCAGCGGAAGCTCGTGCGGTGACACCTGGAAGTAGGGGACGCGGGTTCCGTCATCGGAAACGGCAAAGTGCTGAGTGACCTCGAAGTCTTCGGCATCGAAACGAGCCGGTGCGCTCTTCACCGGCAACGGGGTTGGGTCGTTGGCCGCGTCCGGGCCGACGGTACCGCGTGCCAGGGTGGTGGGCGTGAGGAACCCGGTGAGGGTCAACCAAAAATCCTCGCCGCATTCGGGATCCTCGTCGTCCACGGCCGAAATGCTGAAGCTGTGCAACGGGGCACCGACGTTCAGGGTGCGAAGCGCGAAGTTGCGGGCGGGATCGCAGATCAGGATCTGGGAGGAGACGTCTTGCAGGACGTTGAGCAGGATGTGGCTGGCGGTGAAGTCAATGGATTGCAGGGAGGCGGAGTCCGTGGGGACGAAGATCTCGCGAAGGGCCCCGGTGCCGGCCATGAATCCCTCGAGCTCTGCCAGGACCAGTGAGCCGGGAATGTGGGTGACCCCGTTGCGGGTCCAGGGGGTTTGCGGGGAGAAGATCACCCATCCACGATGCAGCGAGACCCCGACGTCGGTGGGGACGTCAAGGTGCACCCATTCATCGCCGCTGCGCACGTAGGTCTTGGAATTGTAGAAATCGATGACGTCGTGGGCCACGTCGCGTTCGAACCCCGGGGTCGAATCATGGGAAACATAGGCCAGGACGTGCGACTGGTCGATGGCGAAGATTTCCTCGGCCTCGGCCAGCTCCTGGCCGCGCGACAGTCGGCGCACGGTGCGGGCATACGATGACAGCGTGAGCGATCCTTCCCCGACATCGGTGGCGACAAACAAGGTGTCCGCATCCGCCCAGGAGACGTTGGTCTTGGCGACCGGCAAGTCGAAGCCTCCGGCGACAAAGGCCAGGGTTGGCAGGTCGAATTCCCGCACGCGCACCTGGTCCCCGCCGTCGGGGGAGAGCTTGACCAGCGCCCGGGTGTACTCCGTGCCAGCTGCCGGGCGGAGCATCTGCGCCCCGGAGTAGACCCAGTCGATTCCCTCGGCCGCTGCCAGTGCATCCACATCCAGCAGGATTTCCCACTCCGGCTCCTGTTGCTGGTACGACTCCCAGCTGGTGCGCCGCCACAATCCCTTGGGGTGCTGCGAATCGCGCCAGAAGTTGTAGTAGTGCTCCCCGCGCTTGGTGACCATGGGGATCCTGTCGGCGGCGTCCAGCACCGTGAGGATGGCATCCTTGGTGGCGGCGAAATCCGCGTCGAAGAGTTCTTCCTCGGTGCGGTCGTTCTGGCCGACCACCCAATCCATGGAGCGGTCCGAGTCCAGTTCCTCGAGCCACAGGAATGGGTCCTCAAGAGTGTTCTTGGACGCCTGGGCTTGGGCGTGCTGCACGAGGGCATCCGAGGCCGGGGCTTCGGAACTGCCGGTCATTTCGGCGAGGCTGGCGGACGCGGGGGTTTCAAGGTGAGGGGTGCTCATATGGACAGTCTAGGGAAACCGGCTGTTTGGGCACTGGGGATTCGTAATCGATTCGTTATATGACTCGTGGTGGGATGCCCCTTTTTGTCGGGGTAGGTGGGTAGGTTGAGCAGAAGGTCTCAGTTTCGTCGAATAGGGGAAAACGATGCAGTTCGGAGAACGGCTAGCAGCGCTGGCGGCAAAGATTCAGCAGCAACGCAACATCATAGAAACCGAGGAAGCCACGAAGAACGCATTCATCATGCCGTTCATTTCGACGATCCTCGGGTATGACGTGTTCAACCCGCTGGAAGTTGTCCCCGAGTACACCGCCGACGTCGGGATCAAGAAGGGCGAAAAGATTGACTACGCCATCATGCTTGGTGGCGAGGTGCAGATCCTGATCGAGTGCAAGCGTTCGGTCGGTGGCCTGAAGTATGAACATGCATCGCAGCTCTACCGGTACTTTGCCGCTACAACCGCAAGAATCGCGATTCTGACCAACGGTGAGGTCTACCAGTTCTATACCGACCTCGATGCCCCGAACAAGATGGACGCGAAGCCGTTCCTGATCCTCGACATGAACGACATCGACGAAACACTGATCCCGGAGCTACGCAAGCTGTCCCGTGATGCGTTCGATCTTGAATCCATAGTCAGCGCCGCGGAGGAACTCCGCTACGTCGGGGAGATCAAGCGCGCCATCGCCGCCAACTTCCAGGAACCAACGGCGGAGTGGGTCAAATTCCTGTCTGCTGGCGTCTACGAGGGTCAATTTACGCAGCGGGTTCGCGAGCAATTCACAGTCCTCGTGGCCAAGGCCACGAAGCAATACCTTGCGGATCAAGTCAACGACCGCCTCAAGGCGGCGCTCGGAGAACCGAACATCCCCATGATGTCGAGTACGGAAGCGGCCGCCAGCGTAACCAGCGAATCCGTGGTCGAAGCAGACCTTGAACCGGACGACGGCGTTGAAACGACGCTGGAAGAACTCGAAGGCTTCCACATTGTTCGTGCCATAGTTTGCAAGAACGTCAAGGTCAACCGTATTGCGCACCGAGATGCGAAGTCTTATTTTGCGGTACTGCTCGATGACAATAACCGCAAACCGATAGCCCGGCTGCACTTCAACAGGGCGCAAAAATACCTGGGGCTGTTTGGGGAAGACAAGACAGAATCGCGCATCCCCATTGAAAGCCTCGACGAAATCTACCTGCATTCAGATGCCCTGCGCGCCACGGTGGAAAGCTATGAAGCGGCGTAGCCGAAAGGGATAGATGTCTTGAACCAGCGGTTCGCTTGGGCACGAACTTCAAATCCCGTGTCCAAGCGGACCGATACGGCATGACGGCAGACTAGGCTGAAACCGTGAGTGAGCAGCAGAATCCCGGTCGAGAACCGTATGTCATTGCCGTTGTGGGAGCCGGACCGCGTGGCACCTCGGTTCTTGAGCGCTTGGCATCCGAGCTGGGGCGCACCCGGAACCATTCGCGCGCGATCACCGTGGTCGTCTTCGATGTCCACGACCCGGGTGCCGGGCATGTCTGGAGCACGTCCCAGTCCAGGCTCTTCCTGATGAACACCCCGGCAGGATTCCCCACCGTTGCCCCGGAACGGGAAGCCCCGGGCGAACCGGGCTTGAGCTTCGACCAATGGCGTCTGGCCGGCGGCGACGGCGCGGTGCTCAGCAGCGTGGAAGGCGAGGAACTGGAACGGATGGGCCGGGGAACCTACCCGCCACGGGCCCTCTACGGAAGGTATCTGCGCCACGTCTTTGACCGGTCGGTGGCGGCACTGCGCGCCAACACTGCCGTGATGGAGGTGCGTGTGGAGCGCGCCGAGATCACGGCCCTGCACCGCGGCGCGGCCGACTACCTGCTGACCGGGCACCGGATCGATGGCACCGGCGCACAAACACCACACTCCGGCGATGCCCTTGAACTGCGTGCCGACGCCGTGGTGCTGGCATTGGGCCACGTTCCGGCACACCTGAACCCGGCACAGCAGGCAATGGCCCAGGCCGCTGACGACGCCGGTCTGGCCTACCAGGGTCCCAACGTTCCCGGGGACGTCGCCTGGGACAAGGTTCCAGCGGGGGAAACCGTCTTGGTCCGCGGCCTGGGACTGAACTTCTTTGACGTGATGATTGCCCTGACCGTGGGGCGCGGCGGACAGTTCAATGAAATCAACGGGGGCCCGGGGCGTGCCCTGGAATACTGGCCCTCGGGCCGGGAACCACGGATCGCGGCGGCCTCCCGCCGCGGAACGCCGTACCGCGCAAAATCCTGCATCGAGGAGTTCATCCCGGACTCCGTGAGCCTGCGCTACCTGGACTTCGACGTGATCGTCCAGAAGGTTGCCGAGGCCCGGGCACTGAACCCGGAAGCAGCCGTCCGCTTTGACGCGCACGTCTGGCCATTGCTGCACCGCGACGTCCTGCTGGCCTACTACCGCACCGCGGCCAAGCGACACCCGTCCCGCTTCGAGGTGGACCCGGATGAATTCGTGGACAACTTGATTGCGGTGCTCGACGCCGAACACCAGGCAGGCTCCCAGGTGTGGTTGGAGGGCGCTCGCCGGCTCGTGGACGAGCAGGCACCCGTCTTGGGATTCCTTGATGTCCCTCGGCTGGGCCACCCCTTCGCCGAACGCGGTTTTTCCTCCTTGAAGGAATACCAGAAGGCCGTCATGGAGTACCTGGAGGTCGATGCGATCTCTTCGGTGGAAGGCGAGAAAGACCCGTTGAAGATGGCCATTGCCACCTTGAACGCCGGGCGCATGGTCGTCAAGAAGATGATCGCCGAGCGACTGATCTCGGACGAGTCGCGCCAGAGCGAGGTGCAGGGATGGTTTGAACCGCTGGTCGAGGGCCTGGCCTCCGGTCCTCCGCTGCAACGCATCGAGGAACTCGCAGCCTTGGCCCGGGCCAACATCGTGGAGTTCATCGGCCCGGACCCGGAATTCGAGATTGACCGGCCTTCCGGGGTGTTCACCGCTTCATCGCCGTGGGTCGACGCCCCGGCGTGTACGGCGCGCACGCTCATTGAGGCCATGATGCCGGCCAACCGCGTGCTGCAGACTGCCTCGCCGTTGCTGCGGCAGCTGCTCGACGATGGCTTGGCCACCGCGTTCCACATGCGCAACGACCAAGGAGAACCGTTCCCGGGCTCGGGACTCGAGGTCATGGGCGAGCCCTACCGGATGGTTGATGCCCAGGGGGTGGCGCACCGGGCGATCTTTGTGCTCGGGCTCCAGCTTTCCTCCGCACAATGGGGCACCGCCATCGCGGCCCAGGCCGGGGCCGCGCTCGACGGTGCGGCCCGGACCCTGGGCGACGCCCAGGACATTGCCCGGGAACTGCTGCGCCTGAGCCAGGTCCAGGACTTGAACCAGCCGCGCTGAGAAACAAGCCCCAGAGCATGGAACGAAATGGCCAAAGGGGAGGGACCGGACGCCAAGGCCCGCTCCCTCCCCGCGCAGGGAATTTCCAAGCCCTGCTACACGCCCACCAGCTTCAAGGTGGCCCCGCAACAATCGGTGATCGCAGCAACCCTGCCGAACTCGGAATCCTGCGGGCCCTCGGTCACGGTGCCGCCGTTGGCCACCACGGTCGCGCAAGCCGCATCCACGTCATCCACGTCATCCACGCCCCAATAGGTCACCCAGAATCCGGGGACCTCGACCGGCAGGAAGCCGGAGGCGTCCATCAGCCCCGCCTTGGCATCGTCGCCCTGCCCGTAGGTGGTGTACTTGAATTCCGGGGAATCGGCCATCACGTGGGTGTCCCAGCCAAAGGCCTTGGAATAGAACTCCACCGCCGCCGGATAGTCCTTCGAGTACAGCTCGTGCCACGCCGGGGTGCCGTGCTCGGAGTCGGCACCGAAGCCCTGGTGCTCCTGGGGCTGCCACACGCCGAACGCGGCGCCGCCGGCATCAAGGAAGATGCCCATGTGCCCGAACGGGGCCACATGCATCGGCGGCATCAGGACCTTGCCGCCCGCGCCTTGGACGCTGGCCTCGGTGGCGGCGATGTCATCGCTCTTTAGGTACAGCGACCAGATGTTGGGGATGCCGCCGAAATCCGGATTGTGCGGAGACATTCCCGCCACCAGCCGCCCGTCGCGCCGGGCGCTGAGATATCCGCCGTACTCCTCCGCAACGGGCTCATCGAACTCCCAGCCGAAGAGGGCCGCATAGAATTTCTTGCTCGCATCGATATCCGAGCTCATGATGTCGGTCCAGACCGGGTTTCCGGCGGGGGTGGTATCGCGCAGGGGCATTTTCGAACGCTTCCAATCTTGGGGTTGCCGTTGGTTCGTGAACCGGGAATCCTGCCTGCCCGGTTGCCATGAATCCTACGTGCCGCACCCGGTGCTGACCATGGCCTGCGGGTTAACGAAAGGAGTCGGTTCCCGTTGGCACGGGAACCGACTCCTTGAATGGCACGGATGGTAAGAGATTTGAATTCTTTAAAGTGCTATGGGAAGTCGAAAAAAACCTGTAATCACTCGGATTTGCATCACTCCAGGTAACAACATTTGATGCATGACGTGGGCAAATGATGGGCATTTCGCCATTCGTCGCCCCGCCTGCCTACACTCGAATCAATCGCTCGCAAGTTAGGAATCCAGCATGAAACGCGTACTGAAGCACCGACTAACAATCAGCTTGGCGGTACTCGCCGTCGTGATAGCGGCCGGAAGCTACGTTCCCAGCTCCACCTACCCGGTAGCGTTCGGCATCATCTGGGCTGTTTGCGCGGTAACGCTCGGGTACGCCGTAGTCTCCATCCGCAGGGACTTGAATGATGCGTAACAAGGTTGCTGCGCTGCTCGCTGCGGCCCTCGCACTGACCGGATGCACCTCAAGTATGGAAGTATCGTCTGAGCCTCATCGGACCCACTCCGTCGCGCCAGTGAATGAAGACCTCTCACAGAAATGGGCGGACGCCCAGATCAACCACTTCTTGAACGGCTACGGCGCGGCAAGCTTCCGGGGATTCCTGGAAGGAACTCCGCACCGGAATATCGACTCTTGGTCTTCTCCTGAAGAAGGTGTCCTGGTAGTTGTGCTGTCGAGCAACAACTGGGAAGAAAAGTACCTCAGTTCTCTCTCCTTCGACATGATGGGCAAAGCCGGCTGGACAGACCACAGCTTGAAGCTGGTCCGCGTCACTTCCCACGACGGCTCGATGTGGGCGGACACCCAGCGCGCCGACATCAATGGACTCCACTAATCCACCTGCCAGAGCGTCCCGCCGGATCGCAAGATCCGGTTGGGCGCTTTGGCGCTTAGCGGCTGTAGCCCAAGAACTCCTGCTATCCAAGGCTGAGCCGGCATTGCGGCCAGCCACTGCCAATTCCGGCATTTCCGTCAAGGTTGTAGGACGTGGCGTTTGCCGTGAAGACGCTGGACCTCTAGGCAGAGCCGTTCGATGACGACTTGGACGCCGTTGCCATGGCCCTGGATGCCGCCGTCCCAAGATGACTTCTGCCCAAAGTGTTTGTTTTCGGGCACAAGAAAGGCCCCTGCCCCCTTGTAAGCAAAGGGAAGCCGGGGCCTTATCCGTGAGCGGATGGTAAGAGATTTGAACTCTTGGTACGGGGTTACCGCACACTGGTTTTCAAGACCAGCTCCTTAGGCCGCTCGGACAACCATCCAGACCCAAAAAGTATACGCCAGCCCCGAGGTGCCGCCGGACCGCCACGCCCCGGCAGTCACAAACGGGAGCCGGAATTCCCCGGGGGTTAGAGTGACCCCAGCAAGACAGGACGCGGGCGCCGGGGCCCTGAAACACGGGTCTCCGGGCCGTGCCGCGAGCGAAGCCAACGAAGTCGGGAGACGACCATGACGATGATGCGTGCCATTGAATACCGCGGTGCCGGCGGCCCCGAGGTTCTCACCGAGGTCGATCGGCCCATGCCGGTCCCCGGGCCCGGGGAAGTGCTGATCAAGGTGGCGGCCTTCGGACTGAACCGTGCCGACGTGCAGCAGCGCCGGGGCGTGTACCCGCCTCCGCCCGGTGCCAGCGACATTCCCGGGCTCGAGGTTTCGGGCACCGTCGAGTCGCTGGGGGAGGGCACCGGGGGACTTGCGGTGGGCCAGCGGGTCTGCGCCCTGTTGGCCGGCGGCGGCTACGCCCAGTACGTGGCGGTTGCCGCGGGGCAGGTCCTTTCGGTTCCCGAGACCGTGGACCTGGTTGACGCCGCGGGCTTCATGGAGGTCGCATGCACCGTGGTGTCCAACCTCTTCCTGGAAGCCGGGCTGGCCCGCGGCGACACGGTGCTGCTGCACGGCGGAGCCGGAGGCATCGGGTCCATGGCCATCCAATTGGCCGTGGCCGCCGGGGCCAAGGTCCTGGTGACCGCCTCCAGCGAGGAAAAGATCGCCCACTGCCTGGCGCTTGGTGCGACGGCGGGCATCAACTACCGCGAAGAGGACTTTGCCGCGCGCACCAAGGATCTCACGGACGGCACCGGTGCGGACGTGATCCTTGACGTCGTGGGTGCGAAGTACCTGGAGGCCAATGTGGGTGCGCTGGCCAAGGACGGGACCCTGGTGGTCATCGGTCTGCAGGGAGGCGCCAAGGCGGAACTGAACCTCGGGGTGTTGATGGCCAAGCGTGCCCGTGTCGTGGGCACCACGCTGCGTGCCCGGCCGCTGGAACAAAAGGCGGAGATCGTCGCGGCGGTGAAGGACCACGCCCTGCCGATGCTGGCCGACGGACGCCTTGCCCTGTCCATCGACCGCCGCTTCCCCTTCACCCAGGCCCGTTCGGCGCATGAATACTTCGATTCGGGGAAGCACACGGGGAAAATCATCGTAAAGACCTGAATCTGTTTTTCCCAAGGGCTACGGTGTATGACATGGGGTGGTGTCGCGGACCACAAGTATCCGCGGCATGTGCCCACAGGACCACTCGCATCGTCCGATCCAACAGTCACTTGAGAGGAAAACATGAGCACGTCTCAACCTTCTGCTCCCGAGCTTCCCCCGGCAGGTGTGGATCCGCAGGTCGCGGATGCCGAGGAACGCAAATGGACGCCGGCCAAGATCGCCCTGTGGGTGGCGATTTCGCTGCTCGGCGGCGTCGCCTGGGCCATCCTCGCGTTCTCCCGCGGGGAAACCATCAACGCGATCTGGTTCGTGTTCGCCGCGGTGTGCACCTATCTGGTGGCCTACCGTTTCTACTCCAAGTTCATCGAGCGCAAGATCGCCAAGCCCAATGACTTCAGGGCGACCCCGGCCGAATACAACAACAACGGCCGCGACTTCATGCCGACCGACCGCCGCGTGCTCTTCGGGCACCACTTCGCCGCGATCGCCGGTGCCGGGCCGCTGGTCGGCCCGATCCTTGCCGCCCAGATGGGCTACCTTCCGGGCACCATCTGGATCATCATCGGCGTGGTGCTGGCCGGTGCCGTCCAGGACTACCTGGTCATGTTCTTCTCGATGCGCCGGGGAGGGCGCTCGCTGGGACAGATGGCCCGCGAGGAACTCGGCGTCATCGGCGGCACCGCCGCACTGATCGCGACCCTGGCCATCATGGTCATCATCGTTGCCATCCTGGCCCTGGTCGTGGTCAACGCACTGGGCGAATCCGCCTGGGGCGTCT
The DNA here is from genome assembly GCA_024207135.1 of Arthrobacter sp. C2. GTDB lineage: Bacteria > Actinomycetota > Actinomycetes > Actinomycetales > Micrococcaceae > Paeniglutamicibacter. Next base: position 3,623,825 of record CP042428.1, read on the forward strand.
ACTCGGTCGGCCTGACCATCCCGATCGCCCTGTTCATGGGCGTCTACCTGCGCTTCATCCGCCCGGGCAAGGTCCTGGAGATCTCCGTGATCGGCTTTGCGCTGCTGATGTTCGCCATCATCTCCGGACGCTGGGTTGCCGAATCCGCATGGGGTGCCGAGCTCTTCCACATGGACCGCACCACCCTGGCCTGGTTCATCATCATCTACGGCTTCATCGCCGCGGTGCTTCCGGTGTGGCTGCTGCTGGCCCCGCGCGACTACCTCTCCACGTTCATGAAGATCGGTGTCATCGGCCTGCTGGCCATCGCGATCCTCGTGGTGCGCCCGGAAATCACCGTTCCGGCGATCTCCGAGTTCGCGGGCTCCGACAAGGGCCCCGTGGTTGCCGGGCACCTCTTCCCGTTCCTGTTTGTCACCATCGCCTGTGGCGCCCTGTCCGGGTTCCACGCACTGATCGCCTCGGGCACCACCCCGAAGATGGTGGAAAAGGAACGACAGACCCGCTTCCTGGGCTACGGCGGCATGCTCATGGAGTCCTTCGTGGCCATCATGGCGCTGGTTGCGGCGATCTCCATCGACCGCGGCATCTACTTCGCGATGAACTCCTCCGCGGCCGCCACCGGCGGCACCGTGGAGGGCGCCGTGGCGTTCGTGAACTCGCTGGGCCTGACCGGTGTGAACCTGACCCCGAGCATGCTCACCGACCTGGCCGCGGGCGTGGGTGAGGAATCGGTGGTCTCACGGACCGGCGGCGCACCGACCCTGGCCGTGGGCATCGCGCACATCATGCACCAGTGGTTCGGCGGCGTGAACCTGATGGGCTTCTGGTACCACTTCGCGATCATGTTCGAGGCATTGTTCATCCTCACCGCGGTGGATGCCGGCACGCGCGTGGCCCGCTTCATGCTGCAGGACACCATCGGCAACTTCATCCCCAGGTTCAAGGACACCTCGTGGCGTCCCGGGGCCTGGGCGTGCACTGCCATCATGGTCGCGGCCTGGGGATACATCCTCATCCTGGGCGTCACCGACCCCCTGGGCGGAATCAACACCTTCTTCCCGCTCTTCGGCATCGCCAACCAGCTGCTGGCCGCCATCGCGCTGGCCGTGGTCATGGCCATCGTGGCCAAGCGCGGGAACTTCAGGTACCTGTGGATCGTGGTGCTGCCGCTGGCCTTCGCCACGGTGGTCACCGTGTACGCCTCGTTCCTGAAGATCTTCTCCACGGTCCCGGCCGTGGGCTACTTCGCCCAGCACAACGCACACAAGGGCGCCCTCGAACGCGGGGAAACCAGCTTCGGTTCCGCCAAGAACGTCGAGGCCATGGAGGCCGTGGTGCGCAACACCGGCGTGCAGGGATGGCTCTCGGTGATCTTCCTGGTGCTCTCGGTGATCGTGATCATCGCGGCGATCATCGCCACCATCCGGGCCTACCCCAACGGCGGCGGCAAGAACACCGAGGACCCGGAGATCCCCTCAAGGATCTACGCACCGGCCGGCCTGGTTTCTTCCCCGGCGGAGAAGGAGCTGGAGAAGGCCTGGAAGCAGGTCGCCCCGGAACACCGGATCGCACGAGGAGGACACTGAGCATGGACACCGCAGGGGCAACCCCGCAGGGTGCCGGAACCTCCGCACTGGTGCGCGGGCTGTGCGCCGTCGGCAACGCAGCCCGCGGCCTCGGGCGCTACCTGGAGGGAGTGCTGGGCGCGGACAAATACCGGGTCTACCTGGAACACCAGGCCCGCACGCATCCGGGCGTCGAACCCATGGGCGAGCGCGAATTCTGGCGCGACTACACCGACTGGCAGGAGAAAAACCCGCAAGGCCGGTGCTGCTGATCCCCCAGGGGGTCGCACCGCTTGATGAAGGCCACGGGCCGGTGGACCACAGGTCCGCCGGCCCGTGGCGTGTGACGTGCCCGGAACCACCGGAGAAATCTTCGGACCGGGCGCAGGGATCACATGGCAAGATGGAGCCATGAGCGAGCACAGTGAACAGATCCCCGATCCCCACGCCGCATCCAACGCTTCCGAGCCCGACGACGCGTCGTGGGCGAACCTGGCGGCGGCCGCGGCCGGAACCCGTCCCGGCGCCCAGCCGGCGGGCCCCGCGGCCCGGCCCGGCGAACCCGGCGCCGAGGGCAAGCACGCCCCGGGCAAGGACGCGGTGCAAGTGGTGAGCATCGGGGAGCCGGCCAAGCTCATGCGCATCGGCGGGATGATCAAGCAGCTGCTCGACGAGGTGCGCTCGGCGCCGCTGGATGCCGAAGCCCGCGCCCGCATGGCCGACATCCACGAACGCTCCGTCCACGAACTGGAGAGCGGGCTGTCCCCGGAGCTCGCCGAGGAACTGCACCGCATCCGGCTGCCCTTCGCCGACGGGGAGACCCCCTCGGCCGCGGAGCTGCGCGTGGCCCAGGCCCAGCTGGTGGGCTGGCTCGAGGGCGTCTTCCACGGGCTGCAGGCCGCGATGGCAGCCCAGCAACTGGCCAACCAGCAGCTGGCCCAGCGCATGGCCATGCGCCAGCTTCCCCCGGGCACGCAGGTGGCCCCGGGCATCGTCATCAACGAGCAGGGCGAACCCGAACGCATGGGCGCACCCGGCCACGGCACCGGACCGGGCCCGCAGTCACCCACCCAGGGCCAGGGAACCGAGGGCGACGGCGGTTTTGGGCAATACCTCTAGACTGGATTTGCACGAGGGAACAACTCCCGCGGCATTAACGAAGGCACACACGTAGATGGGTTTGTTCTCCGCAGCGCGCAGCGCACGCCGCGACAACAAGGAACTCGGCGACGGGGTCTGGCGCCGGGCCTACGACAGGTTCGGGCGCTCGCTTGACCGGGTGCACCAGATCCTCGAGGGCATCGAAGACGACGACCTGCACAACGCGTTGGTCCTGATCGCCAACCACCTGGCCGACCTGCAGTCCCGGGTGCGCACGGTGTGCGTGGCCGCCCAGGCCCAATGCCCCAGCGACGACCAGAACATCCCCAACGAACTCCACGAGGTGCACCGGCTGCTGTCCAAGGCCGCCAACGACCTGGCCACCACCGCGCAGGTAGCCGCCATGTCGCGCATGGATGGCGAGCGCTGGGGCTACGCGTCGGCGGGGTTGGAGAACGTCGCGATGCGCGCCGACCTGGTCGCCGACGGGATCGCCGCGGCCGAGGCCGAGCTGGCCCGGCACCAGGGGCCCTTGGCCGGCTAGGGTCCCGCGCCGGTAGTTCGTTGTAGAAGTCGTCCGAGCGATCCGAGGATGTGTTCGGCGGTCGTGGGTCTGCTCCGTGGTTTTTTGTCTGCCCATTCCTCGGCGAGGATGGCGTAGACGTACTCGTTGGTCCATTCACCTTTCCACCAGGCTGACTTGTGGTGGTGGGCCTCGCGGCGCATGCCGATGCGTTCGAGCAGTGCGACCGAGCGGTCGTTGCGGGTGTCGCACGCGGCGGAGATCCGGTGCACCTCGTGCTCGGTGAACAACAGCGACATGACCGCGCCCAGGGCCTCCGTGGCGAACCCGCGGCCTTGCGCGTCAACGGCGAGGGTGAACCCGACGGTGGCCTGGCGGGCCTGGTCGCCTTCGACGCGGACCGCGATGTCGCCGATGAGCCGCCCACCGGTCTCGATGCCGGTCTGGAGCCACACACCGGGTTGGCCGAATCGCACGTTGCGCATCTGGGCGAAGAGCACCCGGGCGCAGTCGAGGGTGTATGGCGTCTCCCATGACTGGTAGCGGGCCTGCGCCGGGTCGCTTCGGTACGCCGCCAGTGCGTCGTCGTCGTCGTTGGTCATTCGGCGCAGCACCAGATGCTCGGTGGCGGCCCGGATCTCCGCGGTCACAGTGATCAGTTCCTTGGGGTAGGGGGATGCAGGGCGTCAGGCGTCGCGTCGGTGCAGCGTGACGGCGGCCGCCGCGATGGGGATGACAGCGTAGCCGACGGTGCGGTGGGCCTGTGTGCGCATTCGATGACCGGGACCTGCCGGTAGGGGCCTTGGAAGGCCCCTACCGGCGTCCCAGTGGTAGTTGGTGTAAAACCGCCAGGAGGCCCACACTGCGGCACCGAGGCAGATGGCTCCGAACAGGACGGGGACTGCTCTTGAGTTCACGCTTGCTGCTGGGCGCGATCGGCCTCACGGCGGGTCGGCATGGTCGCCGACGGTGCGGTGCGGGGCCAGCTCCAGGCGGAGCGCAGTATGAAGGCCAGGAGCAGCACCTCGAGTCCGATGGAGAGGCCGTAGAAGGAGGCCCAGTCCAAGGACACCCCTGACGCGTTGAACACCGTGACGGGGATGTAGAGCGACGCCACGACAAGGTTCGTGGCGCGGTTCACCCGGGCGGGCAACGTCATGGAGAGCATCACCATCAGGGCCGGGATCCCTACGAGCGCGAGGAAAATGGTCAACAATGTCCCGCTGATGTCGAACACAAAGACGTTGCCGGCGAGGATGTCGTCGATGACGCCGGCCTTGTAGAGGTGGAAGTAGTCGACGTAGATGTAGAAGAACATGAAGCTGGTCCAGGCTGCGGCGAGCTTGGCTTGCACTGGGATCCGCTGGTCTTCCAGTGTGGTGGTGGTGGGTTGACGTGTTCTCATCGTGGGCTCCGTTGTTGTAGTGAGGATCGGTGGTTCCACTATCGCTGAGCCCGGTGGCGGGCACATCGGCCCGGAGGCCGGCGTTCGCCTGGCCGATTGCACGGTCTCTGTCTCGTACTTTCGGCTGATCCGCCGCTGCCGCGCTGTCGCTATGCTGGACAGATGGTGACGAAGGCGCTGCGCTCGTTGTGGGCCGAGACTCGACCGGCGAACCCTCCGCGGCGGGTGTGGCGAGACTGGGCTGTCGTGGCGGTTCTCGTCTCGGGCTCGTTCGTCGAGATGCTGCTGCGCGAGGACAAAGCCTGGGCGCCCTTGGTCGTCAGCGTCAGCCTCGTGGTGGCAGCGTGCCTGCTGTGGCGGCGCACGAGTCCGCTGGCCGCGGTCGCCGTCGCCTTCGGAGCCCTGCTTGCCTTCGACATAGCGAGGATCGTGGCCGTCGATACCACCGGCCTGCAGAGCATCGCCGGGGTGCTCGTGCTGCCCTACGCCCTCCTGCGCTGGGGGGCAGGTCGCGAGGCTGCACTCGGACTCGGCATCATCCTCATCTGGCTGCCCGTCACCCTCGTAGTGGACCCGACCTCACCTGCGGAGAAGGTTGCCGGTTACAGCTTCTTCCTGTTCGCCGCAGCCCTGGGCGCCGCAATCCGCTACCACGCGAAGACGCGCATCCGCGACATCGACGTGGCCAAGGCCCGGGAGCGCGAGCAGCTGGCGCGTGACCTCCACGACACGGTCGCCCACCACGTCTCCGGCATCGTCATCCAGGCCCAGGCCGGGCGTGCCGTCGCAACGTCGCACCCCGAGCGTGCCACTGAGGTCCTTGCTGTCATCGAGGACGCGGCCTCGCGAACGCTGACCGAGTTGCGCACCATGGTCGGTGTCCTGCGCGCCTCCGAGGGGGCGGACTTCGCGCCACGCCCGGGCGTAGCTGACCTCGGGCGGCTCGCCGGTCAAGCCGAGGGAGGGCCACAGGTCGACGTGGAGCTGTCCGGTGAGCTCGACGATCTCAGCCCCGCGGTCGGGGCCACACTCTACCGCCTGGCCCAGGAATCGATCACCAACGCACGACGACACGCCCGACACGCGACCCTGGTCACCGTGCATGTCGACGGTGACACCGAGCGGGTGCGGCTGACCGTCGACGACGATGGGGACCCCAGCACGGCCGGTGGCACCACGGGTGGCTACGGCCTGGTCGGTATGCGGGAACGAGCCACACTGCTGGGCGGAACGTTCCAGGCCGGCCCGACCGCCGCCCGCGGCTGGCGGGTCGAGGCGATGCTGCCCCGCATCGGAGACACAGCATGAGCATTCGGGTGCTCATCGCCGACGACCAGGCCATCGTGCGCTCCGGCCTGACGATGCTCCTGAACGCCCAACCCGACATCGAGGTGATCGGCGCCGCCGCCGATGGGCTCCAAGCAGTGAGCCTGGCCCGTCAACTGCGCCCCGACGTGTGCCTGTTCGACATCCGTATGCCGTTGATGGACGGCATCGAAGCCACCCGTCAGCTCGCTGGCCCCGACGTCGCCGACCCATTGCCGATCGTGGTGATCACCACGTTCGACCTCGACGAGTACGTCCACGGGGCGCTCAAGGCCGGTGCCCGCGGGTTCCTGCTCAAGGACGCCGGACCCGCGCTACTGACCCAGGCAATCCACGCTGCAGCCGACGGTGAAGCCCTGATCGCATCCAGCGTCACCGTCCGCCTGCTCGCAGCCTTCGCCGACTCATCGACCGGAGCGCCCGCCCAGCCGGTCGAACCGCCCACCGACCGCGAAGAAGAAGTCTTCGTCCAAGTGGCCCGGGGCCAGACCAACAACGAGATCGCCGCTGATCTCCACATCAGTCCCAGCACCGTCAAGACCCACCTGGCCAGCCTGATGCGCAAGCTCGGCGCCCGCAACCGCGTCGAGGTGGCCATGTGGGCTCACGAGACCGGCCGCATCCAAGGTTGAAGAGCAACACGGCCAAAGCTGATGGCGCTGCCATAGGCACGGTCGGAGGCCATAGAGAGTGTTGAGATGATGAACCCATGAACGAGCTGCGATCGCATGGAACAGCTGCAGAACGACACGTGCCCTCGGTCGGACGTCGAGCCACCGCTGTCGGACTGCGCGGGCTCGCCTTCTTCCAACTGGCACTCGCGACAGGCGCCCCGTGGGGTCGCGCCAGTTATGGGGGCGCGCATCCCGGAGTACTGCCGGACCACCTCCGAGTCGTCAGCGCCGGTGCCACACTGCTCTATTCCGGACTGTCGTGGGCTGTGGTGAGCACGCGGACGCCGGTGCAACTGCGCCGACGACTTCTCACTGGGGTCGCCGGCCTCATGGGCGTCGGCGCAGTCGTGAACGGCATCTCTCCCTCCTGGCCAGGGCGGGCCATCTGGACGCCGATCGCGGCCCTGTTGGCACTGTCCGCTTGGCGCGCGCGTCGACAGGTAGCGCCTCAGCCACCCTCTACTCCCTGCCGGCGCAACAACGTGATCGGTCCACACATCCTCGGATCACTCGGGCGACTTCTACAACGAACTACCGGCGCGGGACACTAGGCTATTTGGCCAGTGCCTCGAACTGGATGACCTCCCCGGAGTATTCCCCGCAGGTTCCGTTGGTGGCGGTGGGGAATCCCGTGAATTCGGCAGTGGGCGTGTCCCCGGTGTCCAAGATGAACGTCGAATCGTCTCCCTCGCCGAGCCACCCGTCGCGCGGCATGATCCGCAACGGGTACCCGGCCACGGGGCTCTCCTGTCCGGCGAACTCTGCAATCGACGCCGACGCGGTGGACCGCTCGGGGAACGACAGGATCTTGACTCCCTGGCGCGTGGAGGCCGCGATGCAGGAACGGGCCTGGGCATCGGTGTGGGAATGGAAGGCCTTGGCCTTGAATCGCTCGGTGGTGCCCGACGGTTTGCCGGTGTAGGCGTAGATCATCTTGAAGGTCGCGAACTGGGCTAGCACCGTGCCGTTGTATTCGACGTCGGGACGCTGCAGGTAGGTCCCGTCAAGCGTCTTCAGGCTCTTGGCCTCGCCCACGGAGTCGGCAGCGAGCCGCGCAGGATCCGAGACCAAGACGCCGTAGGGTCCCGGCACCGGGGTGATGAGGCTCGGCTTCGCATCGGTGCTGGCCACGACCACCAGCATCCCTTCCCCTGCCTGATCGCCCAGCGCGGCGGCGTCGGAGGCATCCAGCGCGATCGGCAGCCAGGGATCGGTGGCCTGGAACAACGCCTCGCCCTCGCCCAAGGCGGCGGAGGGCATCAGCAGCCAGCCGGTGCTGCGTGCCACGGGCGCGTCCGAGGGCAACGCCGGTCGCAACCATCCGGTGATGCGCACGCCGCCGGCTTCCGAGAAGGCATTCAGCCTCGCGTTGTCGTCCGGGTTGAAGTAGCTTTCCGACGGAGTGGGTGTGGGAGTGGGTGCCACGGCCGGGGGAGCAGCAGGCTGCGGGGCATCCCCCCACGGACCAAGCACCCCGACCCCGGCTACAACCGCACCGGCCGCGGCAACCGCGAGGATGGCCACCGCCCGCCGGTGGTTCCTCGACCGGGGGTGCCGTCCGGTTTCCCGTGCCAGTGCGGTGCCCCTCGCAGTCCCCGGTGCCGCTGGGGAGGGACGTTGGGAAAACACCGGCGCATAGTCGCCGCCGGGGATGGCGGCGGTCTGGGCGCGGCTGCGGGCCAGGGCACTGTCATGCTCCGCGCCGCAGGGGTCGGAGCCACGAAGCAGCGCCGCCAGCGACGGATCAAGCTCGTCGTTGGCTGGGGGGACTGGAAGGGTGTTCATGGCCGTACCGCCTTTCGAGTGGGCCCGTGCTGGGTGGATTCCGATTCGAGGGCCGCCGCAAAGGACTTGCGTGCCCGGTGCAGGCGCACGCGGACGGCGCCGGGGCTCGCCCCGAGGATCACGGCGATCTCCTCGGAGGTGAACGAATCCCAGTAGGTGAGCAGCAGCAGCTCGCGCTCGGTTTCCTTCAGGGCCGCCAGGCCCAGGGCCACCAAAGGGTTCTGCACCGCGGGGCGTTGGTGCGCCAGGGAAAGGGCCGTGCGCAGCTTCGTGGCCTTCGCCGATACCCGGTAGGCGTTGCGCAGCAGGTTCCGGGCAATGGCCACCACGTAGGGCACCTGCGGGTGTGCGCCGTCGAGCACCTTCTCCCAGACGATCACGAAAACCTCGCCGGTCAGGTCCTCGGCCAGGTGCGCCGGAAGGATCCGCCGGGCCAGGTACCTGTACACGGTGTCGTGGCAGGCCGCATGCACGGCGGCGAAACGTTCCTCGGCGCTTGGCGCCGGCCGCGGTAGTGTCGTCATTCCCTCCATACTGCACTTATGTCCGCAGGTGGGCGCAGTGTTACACGCACCCAGGAAATTCCTTGTTTCGCCCAGCGCTGATCATTCCCGCCGACGCCAATTCCAGTCAATGCACGGTGGCAGGATGGGAAACATGACCAACCTTGTATCCCCAGAACTTTCATTCCATGACGGCAACACCATTCCGCAGCTCGGCTACGGGGTGTGGAAGGTCGAGGACGACGTGGCCGCCGACGTGGTCGTCCAGGCCTTCGCCGCCGGGTACCGCCACATCGACACCGCCCGCATCTACGGCAACGAGGAGGGTGTCGGCCGCGCCATTGCCGCCACCGACGTCCCGCGCGAGGACATGTTCATCACCACCAAGGTCTGGAACGCGGACCAGGGCTACGACTCGACCCTGGCCGCCTTCGACGCCTCCCTGGAGCGCCTGGGCCTGGAATACCTCGACCTGTACCTGATCCACTGGCTGCAGCCCAAGCAGGGCAAGTACGTGGACACCTGGAAGGCGATGATCGAGCTGCAGAAGTCCGGACGCGTGAAATCCATCGGCGTCTGCAACTTCACCGTCGAGGCGCTCGCCGAGCTTGAGGAAGCCACCGGGGTGCTGCCGGTGATCAACCAGGTCGAAACCCACCCGTACTTCCCGCAGACCGAACTGCGCGAGTTCGAGGCCTCCAAGGGGATCCTGCACCAGTCATGGTCGCCGTTGGGCCAGGGCAGCGAGCTGTTGGCCGATCCGGCCCTGGTCGCCATCGCCGAAAAGCACAACGCCACCGTTGCGCAGGTCGTCATCGCCTGGCACCTGGCGCTGGGCAATGTGGTGATCCCGAAGTCGGTGACCCCCTCGCGCATCGTGGAAAACCACGCGTCCCTGGGCGTGAAGCTGGACGAGGCGGACCTCGCCGCGATCAACGCGCTGGACAAGGGCGCCGCCGGCCGCATTGCCGCCGACCCGGCAGTCAGCGACTTCGCCTGATCCATGATTCGGGCCCCTTCGAGGCCCGAGCTCGTCCAACGGCCGGTGGCCGTGGAGTTCCCTACGGAATTCCACGTCCACCGGCCGTTGAAGATGGCGTCGGCTCAGTCCAGGATGGCCCAAGGGGTGGCTGAACGGTCGTCGCCGGCGAGCAGTCCCGCTGCCCAGTCGTCGCGCAATTGGCCGCGCAGCGCCGCCCCCAGTCGCGCGGTGCCCTCGAACCGGAAGCCCAGCTTCTGGGCGACGCGGGCCGAACCGAGGTTCCCCGCGTACGCGTTCCAGCCGACCCGCGCCAGGCCGAGCCCCTCGGGCGCGAAGGCGAAGTCCAGCACGGCATTGCAGGCCTCGGTCAGCAAGCCACGGCCGCGGAAGTCCGGTGCCATCCAGTAGCCCAGGTCGGCGGAGCCGTTGGCGACCCGGTAGAGGCCCACGACCCCGGCCAGGGTGCCCGCCGAACGGATTGTCCAGGTGTGCTCGGTGCCCTCGGCCCAGGTCGTCTCGGTGTGCGAGGTGACGTACTCCAGGGCGTGCTCGCGCAAGTAGGGCACCGGGATCGGCACCCAGTCCTGGATCTCGGGATCCTGGCAGGCGGTAAAAACCGCCTCGGCATCATCGGGTGCGGGAGGAACAAGCTCCAGGTTCGCGGTGGCCAGCGAAAGTCTTTCCATGGAAAAAGACTAGCCGTTCACGATGGTGACGAAGGCGCGCTGCCAAGCCCACGTGGCGCTCGCGCTCCTGTTCAACCCGGTGTCCCACGGGGTGTAGAGCCGAAACCCGCGCTTCCCGGGTTTGCCGCCCGTGGCCAGGATGCCGTGGTCGGGCAGATCCTTGGCCGCAAGGATGAAGTTCTCGACCTCGTCGGAGAGCGAGTACGGCCTCGTCACGCCGTTCTCGTCGCGTTGCCACAGGGCCGTGAAGAGGCCCGCCTTCGTGGGCGTCACCTTGGCCGAGCTGAACACCGCCGGGGTGCCGAGCGCATCGGTCGGTTTCCTTTCATCAACCTCGACTCCAAGGTCGCGGGCGAAAGCCATCCTCACCGGCTGCGGCCGAAAGCGCTATCGCATCCACCCGCGGCTGCCACCGGTACGTCCCGCACCTGCTATCCGAAGGCTCTGCTTTACACGGCCGTCAGCGACTTCGCCTAGACGGGCAATGGCGGCCGGCGTGCGGTGCGGAATTTCACCGGATTCCCAGGAAATTCAGTGTTGCGCCGGTGGCGTGGCGATGCTAAAAAATTAATACCCGCAGCCAAGCGGGGCAGCGGGATCGTCAGATGTCAAAGCTGTGAAGGAGAGAACAATGTTGATGCGCTCAGATCCGTTCCGTGAGCTCGACAAGCTCGCCCAGCAGATATGGGGAACCGCAACCCGGCCGGCAGCCATGAGCATGGACGCCTGGCGTGAGGGCGACACGTTCCAGGTCGAGTTCGATCTCCCGGGGGTAAGCCCCGATTCGATCGACCTGGATGTTGAAAACAACGTCGTGACCGTGAAGGCCGAACGCGGCGCACTGGGAGAGAACCTCGAAATCCTTGCCGCTGAGCGTCCGCGGGGAGTGTTCAGCCGCCAGCTGGTGCTGGGGGAGAACCTTGACACGGCGAACATCGACGCCAGCTATGACGCGGGCGTGTTGACCTTGCGGATCCCTGTTGCCGAACAGGCGAAGGCACGCAAGATCGCCATCACCAGCAAGGAATCCGACCGCCCTTCCATCAGCGCGTAAGGAATCCGAAGACGCCTGCCGGGCGGGGACGCCAACGGGCATCCCCGCCCGGTCCGGGCCAGGAAAATTGAAAGGCATAGCAGTGGAGTTCCGCGATCCCTACGCGGTGCTTCGCCTGGATTCCCGGGCCAGTGCCGCAGAGATTTCCCGTGCCTACCGCGCCCAATTGCGTATGCACCACCCCGATACCAGGGCGGGACCGGACAATGAAGAACATGACCTGCAGGAACGCTTGCAGCTGCAGGCAGTGATGGATGCCTATGCGGTCCTGGGAAACGCCGCCGCCCGATCGGCGTACGACCGCGAACACCAGGAGTCCACCCACCGGACTTCGGTGCCGGTGCGGCGACGGCACGCAGTGCGCGTCGGCAAGCCGGATGTGGTGGCCGGGCCGCTTGTTTGGGTCCCGCCCCGGAAAAGGGGGGCGCCTTGAATGCCTGGCATCGCTATGATGCGCCGCTGCTACCCGAGTTCCTGGAGCGTTTCGAGGCGCGATGGGGCAAGGGCACGGCGCCGTTCCTGGATCCCGAGATCCACGAACTGCCGGTTCCTCGCGCCCAGTGGGTCAACGCGGATACCGGGGCCGCGCTGGCGGTGGCCCCGATGTGGACCGTGGATGAGCGGCGCCGCTGTTTCGCCGTGCTCTACCTGCCGCCCGTGAGTGGGATCTGGATCCTGCGTCCGGGCGTCACCGACTACGTCGAATCCCGCAACGAGGAGGAAATCAAATTGCGCAACGACTCGTTCAAGAAGGCCGTGGAACATGCTCGGTCGTTTATCCACGGGACCGAGCCATAGGGAATCGTTGTTGAAAGCACGAGGGCCCGTCACCTGGTGGTGACGGGCCCTCGAACCAAAAAACGAGCCCCCTGCCAGAATCGAACTGGCGACCTTTTCATTACGAGTGAAACGCTCTACCAACTGAGCTAAGGAGGCACCGTGGTGCGCAAGCACCACAAGTGAACACTTTATAGGAGTCTATCGGCAGCGGTCAAAACGGCCCGGCGCAGGTCCCGGCTCAACAGCGCAATCCGTCGGCCGGAACCGTGCCGTCAAGGAAATAGGATTCCACGGCGTCGGAGATGCAGCCGTTGGACCGGCCGTAGGCGGTGTGCCCGTGGCCCTCGAAGGTGACCAGCGAGGCGGACTCGAGCTGTTCGGCCAGCGACTGGCTCCAGGCGTATGGGGTGGCGGGGTCCCCGGTGGTGCCGATGACCACGATGGGGGCGGCGCCCTTGGCGGTCAGCTCCCCGGGCTTGCCGGTGGCCGGGTACTTCCAGTCCTGGCAGCCCACCGGGCCATAGGCCAGGTACTTTCCGATGGTGGGGGCGGCCTCCACCAGGGCTTCGGCCTCGGCGCGCATGGCCGGGATGCCGGCATCCGTGGGGTAGTCGAGGCAGTTGATGGAGGTGAAGGCGGCGGTGCCGTTGCCGGTGTAGCTGCCGTCCGATTCGCGCCCGGCGCTCAGGTCGGCGAAGTACAAGATGTCATCGACGTTCCCGGCAATTGCGTTGCGCAGCCCCTCGGTGAGCATGGGCCAGGTGGAATTGTCGTAGAGCGGGATGATGAAGCCGTTGACGAAGTCGATGATCGGGACGCGGCGACCGTCGCTGGAGACCATCGGGTTGGCCTCGACGGAATCGAAGAGCTCCCGCAGCTGGTCCAGGGCGTCCTCGAGCTCGCCGGTGAACGGGCAGTCCCCGGAATCCAGGCAGTCCTGCATGTAGGCGCGGATCTCGTGCTCGAACCCGACGGCCTGGCCCATGGTGATTTCGTTGTTGTCCAGCGTGGGGTCCAGGGCCCCGTCCAGCACCAGGCGCCCGACGTTCTGCGGGAAGAGCTGGGCGTAGTGGGCGCCCAGCGAAGTGCCGTAGGAGTAGCCGAGGTAGTTCAGCTGCTTGTCGCCGAGCGCCGCGCGCATCACGTCCATGTCGCGGGCCGCGGAGACGGTGTCCACGAAGCCCAGGGCCTCTCCGGTGCGCTCGGCGCAGAGCGCGGCATACCCGGCGCTGGCCTTGCGCATGGCGGCCAGGCCCTCATCGGTGGTGGCGTCGAATTGCTCCGCGCGGCTGGCGTCCTGCTCCTCGGGGTTCTCGCATTTCACCGGGGTGGAGGAGCCAACCCCGCGCGGGTCGAAGCCGATGACATCGAAGCCGCGCTGCAGCTTTTGTCCGAACATCGTGGGGACCGCGTCGCGGACGATCTCGAGCCCGGAGGCGCCGGGCCCGCCGGGGTTCACCAGCAGGGAACCTGCGGCGTTCTTGGCGCCGGGGCGCTTGTTCAGCGCCAGGGTCATGGTGTCCCCGCCCGGGTTCGCGTAGTCCATCGGAACGCTCAGTTCGGTGCATTGCAGCACCCCGCCGCAGGACTTCCAGTCCAGCTCCTGCGCGTAGAACTTCTCCAGTCCGGCGGGGACCGCGTCCGCCGGCGCACCGGCGGAAGGCTGGGCTGCCGGGGCGGTGGCCGGCGCGGGTGCCGGTGCCTCGACGGTGGCCGTGGAGCAGGCGCCCAGCAGCAGGGCCACCGACCCCAGGACGGCAATCACGGACAGGCGGCGGGGTGCTCTCATGCGGGCTTCGGGCTCCTTGGTGGCGGATCTGGGATCTCGGGGCGGGAAAGGCGGGTAATGATGAAAACGACGCTACTTGGCCGGGCGCAACGCGACCATCATGGCTTCCATGGCCAGCAACGGGGCCACGTTGGCGCCGATGCGCGCGCGGGCCTCTGCGATCGCGTCGATCTTCGCCACCGTGGCCTCGGGCCGCGACGCGTTGGCGTAGGCGTGCAGGTTCTCGCTCAGGTACTCGTTGACCAGCTCGGTGCCGCTGTTGAGCTGCAGCAGCAGCACGTCGCGGAAGAACGTGGTCAGGTCGATCAGCGAGCGGTCCAACGCATCGTGGGTCGAGCGCCGGGCGCGGCGCTTGGCGTTTTCCTCCAGGGCCTTGAACTGGCCGCGTTGCTGGGGCGGAATGGGCGAATCGGCATCCATGCCCAGGGCGGTGCGCAGCGCCGCGGCTTCGCTCTCGGCACGTTCGGTGGACGAAGCGGTGGCCTCTGCGGTGGACAGTTCCACCAGCTCGGCCGCGGCCATGACGGCGTCGGAGACCGAGCGGATGCGCAGCGGCATGCGCACGGTCCGGTCCCGGCGGCGGCGGGCCTCCTCGTCGCGGGCCAGCCGGCGGGCAATGCCGATGTGCGACTGGGACACCCGGGCGGCGAAGTCGGCCTGTTCGGCGGTGAGCCCGTCGCGGCGCACCAGCAGCTCGGCGACGGCCTGGCGGGTGGGCACCGCCAGGGAGACCGAGCGGCAGCGCGAGCGGATCGTCACCAGCACGTCGGCCGGGGACGGGGCACAGAGGATCCAGATGGTGTGCGGGGGCGGCTCCTCGATGGACTTGAGCAGCACGTTGGTGGTGCGCTCGGTCATCCGGTCCGCGTCCTCCACGATGATCACCCGCCAGGGTGCGGTGGAGGGCCGGTCCTGGGCCTTGGTGATCAGTGTCCGGACGTCCTCGATCTGGTAGTTGACCTTCTCGGTGGCGATCAGCGCGACATCGGGGTGGGTTCCGGCCAGCACGGTCACGCAGGCCTTGCATTGCCCGCAGCCGCGCTGTGCCGGATCGGGCACCAGGCATTGCAGGGCCGCGGCAAAGGCGCGGGCCGCGTTCGAGCGCCCCGAGCCCGGGGGACCGGTGAACAGCCACGCGTGCGCCGGGTTGCCCTCGGCGACCGCGCGGCGCAGCGCGGTGATGGCCTTGTCCTGCCCCGGCAAATCGTCCCAGACCTCCACGTTAGGCCCCCGGCCGCTCGAGCAGCGCGGCGACGGCGACGGCGATGGAGGAGGCCAGTGGCTGGACCCCGGTGGCGGCATCCAGGACCAGGTAGCGGCCCGGCTCGCGGGAAGCGAAGTGCACGAAGGCATCGCGGATGCGGGAATGGAACTCGTCGGGTTCGGATTCGAGGCGGTCCTCGGCCACCGGCTGTCCGTCGGCGCCAACGGTGCGCCGGGAGCGGCCGTCGGCCGGCGTGACGTCCAGCAACACCGTCAGGTCCGGGACCAGCCCGCCGGTGGCGAAGTCGTTGATGGAGCGCACCGCGTCCTCGCCCAACTCCCGTCCGATGCCCTGGTAGGCCAGCGACGAGTCGACGTAGCGGTCGCAGACGACCATGGTGCCCGCGGCCAGGGCGGGGCGGATGACCTGTTCGACGTGGGCGGCACGGGCCGCGGCATACATCAGGGCCTCGGTGCGTGCATCGACGGTGCCCTGCCCGTGGTCAAGGACCAGGGAACGCAGCTTCTCGCCGATCGGGGTGCCGCCGGGCTCGCGGGTGTGCAGCACGGTGTGCCCGTTTTGGCGCAGGTCCTGGACCAGCAGGGCTGCCTGCGTGGATTTTCCGGCACCGTCACCGCCCTCGAAGACGATGAAGCGGCCTGCGTTGACGGGGTTTGGCTGCGCGTTGCTCACGCCTTCTAGCCTATCCGCACCGAGCCCCTGTCGGCTCATCGAGCGGGCGTCGGCGCGCGTCACCATCTGGGGCGCGGGCCGGGCCAGGGAGTAACCTGAAAAACATGACTCGCCCCGCTTCCGCTCCGTGGGCCCCGGACACCGTCGTGGTGTCCGCCGGACGCCCGCCGCACGCCATCGACCAGCCCGTGAACCCGCCCATCGTGCTTTCCTCGACCTTCCACTCGCTGGGGGCCCCGGGAGCCGGGGAGAAGGTCTACGGGCGCTTCACCAACCCGACCTGGGACCCGCTGGAGGAGACCATCGCCACCCTCGAGGGGTGCGAGCTGCCGGCGCTGGCCTACGCCTCGGGCATGGCCGCGGTGGCCGCGGCGCTTTCGCTGCTGCCGGTCGGCGGCACCATCGTGATCCCGGCCCACGCCTACAACGGCTCGCTCTCCCTGGTGGCCGAGCTGCAGGGGACCCTGGGGCTCACGGTGCGCCACGTGGACCTGGCCGACACCGAGGCCGCGATCGCCGCCTTCGCCGGGGCCGACATGGCCTGGCTGGAATCGCCCACCAACCCGATGCTGGAGGTCGCCGACCTGCCGGTGCTGCTGGCCGCCGCCCGCGCCGCGGGCGTGCTGTCCGTGGTTGACAACACCTTCTCCACCCCGCTGCGCCAGCGCCCGCTGGCGCAGGGCGCCGACGTGGTGGTGCACTCGGCCACCAAGTACATGGGCGGGCATTCGGACGTGGTCCTGGGCGCCGTGGTGACCGGGAACCCGGAGCTGCGCACCCGCCTGCACACCATGCGGACCCTGCACGGGGCGATCCCCGGGCCCTTCGAGGCCTGGCTGACGCTGCGCGGCATCCGCACGATGGCCCTGCGCCTGGACCGGGCCGAGGCCAACGCGATGGAACTGGCCGTGCGCCTGTCCTCCCACCCGGCGGTGTCCAAGGTGCGCTACCCGGGGCTGCCGACCGATCCCGGGCACCAGCGTGCCGCGGCGCAGCTTGACGGGTTCGGGGCGATCCTGTGCCTCGAGGTCGCAGGAGGCGCTGCCGCGGCCGACGCCATGCTCGCACGGCTGGAATTGTGGACCCCGGCAACCTCGCTGGGCGGGGTCGAGTCGCTGGCCGAGCGGCGCCGGCGCCACCAGGGGGAACCGGACACGGTCCCGGAGAACCTGGTGCGCCTGAGTGTCGGAATCGAAAACATCGAGGACTTGCACGCCGACCTCGTCGCCGCGCTGGGCGTTGGCGGCTAAGCTGAACCCCATGGTCTACGCGCACTTGTTTGAGTACTATCTGCTGTTCGCCCTTGGCATCGTTGCCGCGGTGCTGGCCCTGCTGGCGCTCATTGACGCCGTGCGGCACCCGGCCGCCAACTACCAGCGCGAAAACAAGCGCACCAAGCCGTTCTGGATGGGCATGACCGCCGCCGCGACCCTGGTCTGCGTGCTCTCGGTGCTCTCCGGCGGCGGCGGCGGGATCTTCCAGCTCATCGGCGCCTGCATCGCCTGCGTGTACCTGGCGGACGTCAAGCCGGCGGTGTCCGGCAAGGGCGGCTACTACAACTACTGAGCATCCGGCGGGTTCCGCACCCGCCGCACCGGTGCCTCGAACGCGGCCGGCACGCCCCCTCGCGGGAGCGTGCCGGCCGCGTTTCCCGGTTCCGGGTGCTCGCGGCTAGCGCACCGTGTCCGCATCCAGCTCGATGGCCTCGACCCGGTCCCCGGGCCCGGCCAGCAGCAGCACGCGCGCGGCCTCCAGGCCTTCCAGTGCCGGCAGCACCGCCTCGAGGGCCGTGGTGCCGCCTTCGGCACGCGGGAGCACCGTGACCACGGCGCCGGTGTGCGCCGCGATGGCCGCGGCCAGGTCCCGGGCGTTGGCGCCGGCGACCAGCAGCACCTCCCCGATTGCCGGTGCCTGTTCCTTGGCGGGCGCCGGGGCCGCGGCACGGTCGTGCCGCCACAGCGCGAAGTGGTACCCGGCCACCAGCCCGGTGGCCACCAGCAGGCCCAGCGGTGCGCGGACGCGTTCGAGCAGGCCCGTGCCGCCGGCGTCCCCGAGCATGAACTCGAAGAGCCGGAAGCCGATCACCAGCAGCGTGACCAGGGCGACCACGGCGCTGATCCCGAAGACCAGCACCAGGTAGATCCGCCGGCCGTGCGGTTCCGCTGGACGGGCCGGACGCCAGGTGAACCACCAAAGTGGCCCTCCGATGGCCAGGGAGCTCAGGCCCGCCAGCAGCAGCGCGGTCGCGTCGGTGCCGCCCAGCCGCGTGGTGCCCGTGGCCAGGGCGGCATTGATGACGACCCCGATCCCCGAGGCGGCGGCGGCCAGGGCGATCCCGGAGATCGCCAGCTGCGCCGCGGCCGGGACCGGCTCGGGCCGAGCCCGCGCGATCCGGGCGTGGTACAGCCAGGACAGCGTGCCAAGCAGCGCGGCGGCCAGCGCCTCGGGTGCCGGTTCCAGGATCGCCGGCACCGGGTCGGTGCGATCCAGGCCCAGGCGCAGCAGCACGTAGAGCAGCACCCCGGCCCCGCCCAGGGCCAGGAGCGCGGACCCGGCGACGCCGATTGCCACCAGCCCCACGCCGGCCAGCTTGGTGTGCAGCTCGCGGGCGCCCTCGCGGACCCAGTGCCACCACCAGATC
This sequence comes from Arthrobacter sp. C2, assembly GCA_024207135.1. Classification (GTDB taxonomy): domain Bacteria; phylum Actinomycetota; class Actinomycetes; order Actinomycetales; family Micrococcaceae; genus Paeniglutamicibacter. The sequence continues at coordinate 3,642,539 of CP042428.1, forward strand.
AGGATGCCCCCGGCGGCCCACACCAACAGGCCGAGCCCGGGCCGCCACCACGGAACCCCGATGGCCGCCAGTTCCCCGTCGGTCCCCAACGCACGCTCGAAGAGCACGGCCAGCGCGTTGGTGCCGGCACCCAGGCCGATTGCCAGGCCCAGGACGGTGCCCAGCACGAGCGGGACCTTCGCCAATGCCTCCGGGCCCCGGCTGCGGTGCCCCAGGATCCACCGGTGCCACACCCAGACCCCCGCCCAGGGCAGGGCCTGGGCCAGGGAGGACTTCCAGGAACCGGTGTCCCCGCCGGCCAGCGAAGCCAGGGCGCCGATGCCGAAGCTGGTCGCGGTCACCAAGGAGGTCACATACATGGCAGAGACGTAGATGCCCCAGGCCGTGGCGCGGCGTTCGGCCGGATCCGCCAGCATGCGCCAGGAGGCCCAGAACGCCACGGCACCCAGCGGTCCGCCAACCAGGGCCAGGGCCAGCCACAGCGCCAGCGACGAGGAATCATTGAACGCGATCGTCTCGGACGCGGTGAACACCCTGCCCAGCAGCCCGCCGACTCCGGAGGCGGCCAGGGACACCAAGACGAAGAGGAGAGCAAAGAGAATGATGCGGCGCAGCGTGCCCAGGGCGGGGGCGCCGGGGCGGCTGGTTGCCGCGACGGGGGCGCTCACGGCCCGACTTCCGTGTCCTGGCAGGTGAGCAGGGGCCACGGGGCGTTGGAGATCAGCCACCTGTCACCGATCCGGGACAGGCCGAAGGATTCCTCGCTGGCGTATTCGGGGCCGGAGAAGGGGCCGCCGACGTTGGTGTAGGAAATGGAAACCGCGACATCGGCGGTGGTCTCGCGCTGGGTCGTGGAGATGAGCGCAACGCGGATGTTCCGCTCCGGGGTGACTGACTCGAACCCCTTGCACCGGCTGTCCGCACCGGGCTCGAGGAAGCGTGCGGCGGCGGCCTCGTCCCCGCCGATGACGGCGGTGACATAGCCCTGCACCACCCCGGCCGGAGTGGAGGCATCCAGCGGTTTCGGTGCTCCCCGAGTGAGCACGACGACAACGGAAACGAGCACGAGTGCGGCGATCACGCACAGCAGGACCAGAAGAGGTTTCCCGGGCCGCCCAACATCTTTGGCCATGGCACAAGTATGGGGCCACGGAGGGTGTTTTGCACACCCGCGCGGGATCGTGAAATCCGGGGCTGGCTAGTTCAGTTCCGCCAAGGCCAGGGCGCCGGTGCGCGGGGCCACGGCCTTCCACTTCACGGTCAGCTCGCCGAGGCGCCAGCGCGAGGCCGAGTCGCAGATCGGCCAGCCGTTCTCGCGCAGGGCCCGGCACATGGCCACGAAGCGCTGTTTGTTTCCGAAGGAGGCCAGCGGTGCGGCGGAAAGCCATGCGGCATCGGCCGCTGCGAGGAATTCGTGGATGCGTTCGCCGGCGATGTTGCGGTGGATCAGTGCCTTGGGAAGGCGCTCGGCGACATCGGAGGGGCGGGTGAAGGCGCCGAAGCGCAGGGAAATGCTCAGGGTCTGCGGGCCGTTTTTCGTCACGGCGACCCAGGAGCTGCGCCGGCCGATCTCATCGCAGGTGCCCTCGATGAGCACGCCGTTCTCGGTCAGCCGCCCGGCCATGGTTTCCCAGATGCCGGCCACGTCTTCCTCGTCGTATTGCCGCAGCACGTTGAAGGCGCGGATCACGGTGGCCTGCGTGGGAATGGGGATCTCGAAGCCGCCCAGCAGGAAGTCGAGCCCTTCCAGGTGCAGGGCGGTTCCGCGGGCCACGCGTTCGGGTTCGATCTCGATGCCTACCACTTGGGCCAAGGGTGACACGGAGCGCACGCGGTCGAAGAACTCGACGGCCGTGGCAGGGGACGCTCCGTAGCCCAGATCCACCGCAATGGGCGGGGCCCCGGTGGTTCCGGGGCGCAGGCGCCAGGCCTGGGGCCCGGTCATCCAGCGGTCCACGCGGCGCATGCGGTTGGGATTGGTGGTCCCACGGGTCGTATTGCCCAGCGGGCGACCGGTCAGCGACCGTCCGCCGAGCCGAGTCGCTTTCTGAACCATTGGCTTAAGCGTAAAGTGCCCGGTGCCGCGACCCGCGCGTGTCACGGAATAAAGTAAGGCACTTCACGCGTCCTAGAATGGGTTTCATGACTTACACCCTGATCCTGCTGCGCCACGGGCAAAGCGAGTGGAACGAAAAGAACCTGTTCACCGGTTGGTACGACGTCACGCTCACCGAGCAGGGCCGTGCCGAGGCAACCCGAGGCGGCAAGCTGCTCACCGAGGCCGGACTGGCCCCGGCAGTGCTGCACACCTCGCTGCTCAAGCGCGCCATCATCACCGCCAACCTGGCCCTGGAGGCCGCGGACCTGTCCTGGATCCCGGTCAAGCGCAGCTGGCGCCTGAACGAACGCCACTACGGCGCCCTGCAGGGCAAGGACAAGGCGGAGACCCTGGCCGAATACGGCGAGGAGCAGTTCATGGAATGGCGCCGCAGCTACGACACCCCGCCGCCGGCCCTGGCCGACGACTCGGAATTCAGCCAGATCAACGATCCGCGCTACGCCAACCTGGGCGACGACGCACCGCGCACCGAGTGCCTCAAGGACGTGCTGGTGCGGATGCTTCCGTACTGGGAAGACGAGATCAAGCCGGACCTGGCCGCGCACAAGACCGTTTTGGTCACCGCGCACGGCAACTCGCTGCGCGCCCTGGTCAAGCACCTGGACGGCATCAGCGACGAGGACATCGCCGGCCTCAACATCCCCACCGGGATCCCGCTGGTGTACGAATTGAACGAGGATTTCACCCCGGTCACCCGTGGCGGGCAGTACCTGGATGCGGACGCAGCGGCCGACGCCATCAAGGCCGTGGCCAACCAGGGCCGCTAGGGTCCAGCACGAGATTCCCCTCCGAGGGGGATTCTCGGGGCCGTGTCCCCTGCCCGGGCGGGCGGGGGACACGGCCCCGATCCGTTGGGTGGAAGGTGCGTTTTTGGCGGTTTGCGGAGCCCGCAAGCAAGGCCGCCCACTGTGTCCGGCGCCATGCGGATGCGGCGGGCCAAGGCGCCCCGAATGTGTGTCTGATCACAAAATGTGCGCGACGGGCTTAAAAAGAAGAATTGGCACTTGCGCACACGGGTTCATGCTGTACTGTGTCGTCTCGACGTACCCCTGAATCACGTAAGGATTGCATTTCGTGGCAACTGATTATGACGAGGTCCGGCCAGACGTAGCCGAGGCCCGTAAGGCCTCCCTTGAAGCGGTCAAGTCCGCAAACGCTCCCGACGCACGCAGCGTCTCCCGAGACCTGGATGAGGAAGACACCTCTGACGGTGTCGAGCTGGCGGGTGCCGACCTGTCGAACGAGGAACTGACGGTCACCGTCGTTCCGCAGAAGGAAGACGAGTTCCTTTGTGGCTCGTGCTTCCTGATCCGCCACCGCACGCTGCTGGCGCGCGAGGCAAATGGCGTGGCATACTGCCGCGACTGCGAAGGCTAAGGAAGCCAACGCCCACCAAGCTCTGCCGCTGCACTTTTTCGCGCAACGGCGCCCGCCCATCGACGGCCAATGGTCCTCGGTGCCGAGGGTGTCCGCGTGCGGGATGGTTGTGGCGGTTTGGCGTTTAAGCGCACAAGGCGCAGCACAAAAAACGCGCCGGCCCGGCCCCGTGGGGGTCGATCCCGGCGCGTTTTTCGCGTCTTGAAGGCTAGAAGCCGGTGATGTCCGGATCCCATTCCCCGGTGACCAGGTAGGAGACCTTTCGTGCCACCGAGACGCCGTGGTCGCCGAAACGCTCCAGGTAGCGGCTGGTCAAGGTGACGTCGGCGGTCATCGGCCCGGAGTGGTTCCACTCGGGGGCGGCGACCGCCTTGAAGATCGAGACATGCAATTCATCGATCTTGGTGTTCAGCTCGATGATTTCCCGTGCCACGGCCAGATCGCGGCTGTCCAGCAACTCCCCGACCTTCTTCGCGATCGCGATGTCCAGCTCGGCCATGGCCTTGAAGGTGGGGGCGATGGAATCGGGGACCACCTGCTGCGGGAAGCGCAGGCGGGCCAACTGGGCCACGTGGCGGGCCAAATCGCCCATGCGCTCCAGCGAGGCGCTCATGCGCAGGGATCCGACGATCATGCGCAGGTCCGAGGCCACCGGGCCCTGGAGGGCAAGCACGTCGATGGCGCGCTCATCGAGCTGGTTCTGCAGGAAATCGATCTTCGCGTCCTCGCCGATGACTTCCTGGGCCAACTCGATGTCCGCATTCGCAAACGACTCATAGGCCCGTTCCATGGCCGAGGCCACCAAACGAGACATCTCGATGAGTTCTTCTCCGATTTGCTGCAGATCGGCCTGGAAAACCTTACGCACGCGGGCGTCCTTTCACTACGGTGGGGCACCGCGTCCGGCACGGACGACGGAACTGTTCATGTCCATTGTTACAGCACCGGGTGAATCATCCGGGGGAACGAGGTGAACGTTTGGTGAATGAGTCGCCGATTTCCCCGCTTTGGCGCGGGTCGGGCTTCGAACCCCGGCTAGGCTAGGAGGCGTGAATGATGTCTTGCTATCGGTGGTTGCGGGCCTCGTCGGGTTGGCCCTGGGCATTGTGGGCATCATGGCGTACCGCGGCTCGATGCTCTCCCGCGGCGGGCTGCCCGTGGTCGGCGAACCAACGCTGCCCGAAGGTTCCGCCGAAGTGCTCTCGGTCATTGGCCGCGCCTTCGTGATCCTCGACGAGGTCGACGGGGTGGTGCGCGCAAACCCCGCCTCCTATGCCTATGGACTGGTGCGCGGGCACACGCTGATCCATGAGGAGCTGCGCGCCCTGGCCCGCAAGGTCCGCGCCGACGGCGTGATCGCCGAGCGCGAATTCGAGCTGCAGCGCGGCACCATGGGTGCCACCAGCATGTTCGTGCACGTGCGGGTCGCCCCGCTGGGGGATGAATACATCCTGCTGCTGGCCGACGACCGCACCGAAATCACCCGCACCGCCGCGGTCCGCAACGACTTCGTCGCCAACGTCTCCCACGAGCTGAAGACCCCCGTCGGGGCGATCTCGCTGCTGGCCGAGGCCATCGACGGTGCCGCCGACGACGAGGTTGCCGTGCGCCGCTTCACCACCCGGCTGCACAAGGAATCGGCCCGGCTGGCCGCGTTGGTCCAGGACATCATCGAGCTCTCCCGCCTGCAGGGCACCGACGTGGTACAGGCCGGAGAGTCCATCGACCTCAACGACGTGCTCGCCGAGGCGGTGGACCGCAACAAGCTGCCGGCCGAGGAAAAGCGCATCAAGATCTCCGTGGGCGGCACCGTGGAACAGGCGGTCTTCGGCGACCGCGACCTGCTGATGACGGCGTTGCGCAACCTCATCGACAACGCGATCCGCTACTCCCCGGAAGACACGACCGTGGGCGTGGGGCTGCGGGCGCGCGACGGATTGATCCAGATCTCCGTCACCGACCAGGGCCCGGGCATAGCCCCGGACGAGCAGGAACGGATCTTTGAACGTTTTTACCGCATTGACGCGGCACGCTCCCGACACACCGGGGGCACCGGGCTGGGGCTGAGCATCGTCAAGCACGTGGTGGCCAACCACGGCGGCGAAATCACCCTGTGGTCGCAGCCCGGACAGGGCTCGACCTTCACGGTGCGCCTTCCGATGCTCGAGGAATCCAGCGAACAAGACAGATCGCTTCCCTCGCGGAACGATCACATACAACACGGCGCGCGCCCTTCGGGCGCTCTGCCGGAAGGAGGCCGGGGATGACCCGTATTTTGCTGGTTGAGGACGAGGAATCGCTTTCCGACCCGTTGACGTACCTGCTGGAAAAGGAGGGCTTCGAGGTCCGCGTGGCCGAGAACGGCCTGGATGCCGTCACCGAGTTCGAGCGCCACGGCGCCGACCTGGTGCTGCTTGACCTGATGCTTCCGGGCCAGCCCGGCACCGAGGTGTTTCGCCAGATCCGCATCACCTCCCAGGTGCCGGTGATCATGCTGACCGCCAAGGACTCGGAAATCGACAAGGTCGTCGGCCTGGAGCTGGGCGCCGACGACTACGTCACCAAGCCGTACTCCTCGCGGGAACTGGTGGCCCGCATCCGTGCGGTGCTGCGGCGCCAGGGCGAGGGCGACGAGCTGGTATCCAACATCGTGGCCGCGGGCCCGGTGCGCATGGACGTGGAACGCCACGTCGTCTCGGTGCGCAGTTCGGAGGTTCCGATGCCGCTGAAGGAATTCGAACTGCTGGAAATGCTGCTGCGCAACGCCGGCCGGGTGCTGACCCGCGGGCAGCTGATCGACCGGGTCTGGGGATCGGACTACGTGGGGGACACCAAGACCCTGGACGTGCACGTGAAGCGGCTGCGGACAAAGATCGAGCCGGAGCCGGCTGCCCCGGTGCACCTGGTCACGGTGCGCGGGCTGGGCTACAAGTTCGAGGCCTAGTCGGCCGGTGCGACGGACCCCGTCTTGGCGCTGCCAAGCCGGGGTCCGTCGCATGCTTCGCCCGGGCATCTGGGGCCAACGACGGTTAACGACAAAAACGATGGGCCCGGAGGATTCCTCCGGGCCCATCGCTTTTGAATCTTGAATTCCACCGTCGGCGCCGTGGCGCCCGGGCCGCCTAGTGTTCGGCTGGCTTCGGGGACGGGGTCAAGTGGTTGAGGACGCTCGGGTCGAATCCGCCCGGAACGTACTGGCGGTATTCCTCGAGCGTGCCGTCGATCACCGGGACACCGACCTCATCGGAGTTCGGTCCAACAATCAGCGTTGCCTTGGCGTGGGCTCCGGGGGCCACTCCGGTGGAAGGCAGGAGCTTTTCGTTCTCCGTCTTTTCCAGCTGGACGGCGCTCTTGGCGGGGACCGCAATGGTGACCGAGCCGGTCGACAGCTTCAGTTCCAGGGACTGGGCGGTGTCGGTGTTGTTGACCAGGGAGCCAAGTACGCGGGCCTCGTCGGTGGCGCTCTTGGTGACGAGCATCAGGTTGCGGACATCAAGTTCGCCGACATTGAGCACGATTCCATCGGATGCGGCGTACTGGAACGTCGTCGCTTGTTCGTTGATGGCGCCACAGCTTGTAACACCAAGGGTCAACATGGCCAGTGCGGCTGCTGCAACGACGCGGCGTCCACGGTTCTTCTGTGCGGTCATCACGGCACAAACTCCTCAATCAGGTTCGAGTTCGGGTGAGCTCGTGGGCACACGGGTTGCACCCGAGGGAGCCACTCTCGTCCCCTAGCCTAATGGGTTTTGTTCCGAATGTATGATTCGGCCCCCGGCGTAAGTGTCATCAATGCGCTGATCAAGACACTGAACCGACCCGAAATGACCGCTTGACATAGCACTAGATCGGCCGCTTGGGAAGGGCCAAAACCGCGCCATTGCTAGGGAGTAGGGGAGGGCCCCGAATCGTTTTGACCAATTATCGTGATAAACTGGTTAACGGGAAAGGGGTTTATCCACATGGTTTTTGAGGTTGGCGAGACAGTTGTCTACCCGCACCACGGTGCAGCAATGATCGAAGAGATCAAAATGCGCACCATCAAGGGCGAAGAGAAGATGTATCTCAAGCTTAAGGTTGCCCAGGGTGATTTGACCATCGAGGTTCCGGCAGAAAATGTCGATCTCGTTGGTGTGCGCGACGTAGTTGGGCAGGAGGGCTTGGACCACGTATTCGAGGTATTGCGTGCCGAGTTCACAGAAGAGCCTACCAACTGGTCACGCCGTTACAAGGCGAACCTGGAAAAGCTGGCTTCCGGCGACGTGATCAAGGTGGCAGAGGTCGTTCGTGACCTGTGGCGCCGTGACAACGACCGCGGTCTTTCCGCAGGCGAAAAGCGCATGCTTGCAAAGGCACGCCAGATCCTGATCAGCGAACTTGCGCTGGCCAAGAAGCTCGACGAAGAAAAGGCAGAAACCGTCCTCGACGAGGTCTTGGCTTCCTAGCAGCTTTCCAGCACTATTTGATTTGAACCCCGGTGGGGGTCCGGACTCCGCAAGGAGCCCCGGACCCCCACCGGCATTTAACCCGCCATCTGCCGGGCATCGCCGACGGGGAAACGAACACCGCTAGGCTTGGGTGCGTGAATTCCCCCATTTCTCTAAGCCGGCCAGAGATCCAACAAACGGCGATCATTGTGGTTGCGGCCGGCTCTGGAACCAGGCTGGGCTTCGGCATCCCCAAGGCACTGGTTCCATTGGCCGGGCGGTCGCTGCTTGAGCACGCACTGGACCGCATCCAGCAGGCAGGCTGCGCAACCCAGGTCATTGTCGTCCTGCCCGGCGGCGACACGGAACTGGCGGCACGCGCCGCCGGCCATCCGCTGAAACCACGCTGCGTCGATGGAGGGGAGACCCGCAACGACTCGGTCCGGGCCGGGCTTGCTGCCCTGGACGCGGGAACCGAACGGGTCCTGATCCACGATGCGGCCCGCGCCCTGACCCCGCCGGAGGTCTTCCGCCAGGTGGCCACGGCGCTGGTTGCCGGGGCCCGCGCGGTGATTCCGGTGGTGCCGGTGGTGGACACCATCAAGCAGGTCGCCACCGACCCGGGCCACGGGCAGCCGCACATCACCGGCACCCCCGCCCGCGAAACGCTGCGCGCGGTCCAAACCCCGCAGGGCTTCCACGCCCCCACGCTGCTGGCCGCCCACCGACACGCTGCCGGCCGGGACCGGGCCGAAGCCGAGGCGATCACCGACGACGCGATGCTGATGGAGATGCTGGGCGAGCGCGTGGACACCGTGCCGGGAGCAGCCGCGGCGCTGAAGATCACCACCAAACCGGACCTCGTCCTGGCCGAATCCATACTGCTGCGCCATCCAGAGAAGGAAGCCCCGATGACCGAGCCCACCGGCCACCCGGCCCCGCTGTTGATCCCGCGCACCGGAATCGGGATCGACGTGCATGCCGTCGCCGATCCGTCCGAGTCCCGGCCCATGTGGCTGGCCGGGCTGCACTTCCCCGGGGACCAGGGCCTGTCCGGGCACTCCGACGGGGATGCCGTGGCACATGCCGCCTGCGACGCGCTCTTCTCCGCGGCCGGGATCGGTGACCTGGGCACGCACTTCGGCACCGACCGTCCCGAATACGCCGGTGCCTCGGGTGCCACGCTGCTGGCCGAGGCGGCCCGCCTGGTGCGCGAGGCCGGGTTCGAGATCGGCAACGTGGCCGTCCAGTTCGTGGGCCGCCGCCCCAAGTTCGCCGCACGCCGGCTGGAGGCCGATGCCGTGCTGAGCAAGGCTGTCGGCGCCCCCGTCAGCGTCACCGCCACCACCTCGGACGGATTGGGCTACGAAGGGACGGGCGAGGGATTGACCGCCTACGCCACCGCACTGGTGTACTCGGTCCGCCCCTGATACACCTCGACGGCAGCGCACCGGGGGTTTGACCGCCTCGGATAACCTGTACTGGTGAGCATCCGTTTTTACGACACCAAGCAGGCAGCGACCCGGGACTTCGTTCCCCTGATCGAGGGCAAGGTCGGGCTGTACTATTGCGGCGCGACAGTCCAGGGCATGCCGCACGTGGGCCACGTGCGCAGCGCCATCGCCTTTGACATCCTCACCCGCTGGCTGGAAAACCGCGGCTTCGAGGTCACCGTGGTCCGCAATGTCACCGACATCGACGACAAGATCCTCGAAAAGTCCGCGGCCTCCTTCGCCGATGACTTCGAGGGCGACGAGGACTACTTCGCCAACGAGGCCTGGTTCGCCCTGGCCTACCGCTTCGAGCAGGAGTTCGCCTCCGCCTACGACACCCTGGGTGTGCGCCGGCCGACCTACGAGCCGCGCGCCACCGGCCACATCACCGAGATGCACCAGCTGATTGCCACGCTGATCGAGCGCGGCCACGCCTACCCGGCCCTTGACGACTCCGGCGACGTGTACTTCGATGTGCGCTCCTTCCCCGCCTATGGCTCGCTGACGCACCAGAACGTCGACGACATGCAGGGTGCCCCGGACGCCGATCCGCGCGGCAAGCGCGACCCGCGCGACTTCGCCCTGTGGAAGGGACACAAGGACACCGACCCGGAATCTGCCTCCTGGCCGAGCCCCTGGGGCGCCGGCCGCCCGGGCTGGCACCTGGAATGCTCCGCCATGGTCACCAAGTACCTCGGCACCGCCTTCGACATCCACGGCGGCGGCCTGGACCTGCGCTTTCCGCACCACGAGAACGAGATGGCCCAGTCGATGGCCGCGGGCCACGACTTCGCGAACTTCTGGATGCACAACGGCATGGTCACGTACCAGGGCGAGAAGATGTCCAAGTCGATCGGCAACACCATCTCTCCGACGCAGATGCTGGAACTGGCCACCCCGCGCGTGGTTCGCTACTTCCTGGGCCAGGCGCACTACCGCTCGCAGCTGGACTACCGACCCGACTCGCTGGCCGAGGCCACGGCCGCGGTCGAGCGCATCGACACTTTCGTCGCCAACGCGCTCTTGCGCATCCACAATGTCGGTCCGAACGACGACTTCTCCATCGACATGCACCACTTCGAGGTCACCGAGGCGTTTGCCAACGCCATGAACGACGACCTGAACGTGCCCCAGGCGCTTGCCGCCCTGCACGAGACCGTGCGCCGCGGCAACACCGCGCTCGCAGCCGGCGAGATGGATACCGCGGACGAGGCAATGCAGCAGGTCATGGCCATGACCTACGCGCTGGGACTGGATGACACCATCGAGGCCGGCGGCGGTGCCGACTCGGCCCTGAGCTCGGCTCTTGACGTGTTGGTTGCCGCGCAATTGGCCGACCGGGCCGCCGCCCGCGAAGCCAAGGACTGGGCACGCTCGGATGCCATCCGGGACACCCTGGCCGCGGCGGGAATCGTGGTCGAGGATTCCGCCGACGGCGCCCGCTGGAGCTTGAAAGCGTAAGTTGCCCCACAAAGGGCAAGGAATCGACGTTCTTTGTCGCTAAAATGGGCGGGGCGGTGTGTGAAATCGCCGTGCCGTCCGCCCCGATCCTAGGAATACACCATCATGTCTGCTGCACAGAAGCGTTCCGGCGCCATACGCAAGAGCAAGAAGGGCCCCTCCGTCGGAACCGGCGGATATGGCCGCAAGGCACTCGAGGGCAAGGGCCCCACGCCCAAGGCCGAGGACCGCCCCTACCACAAGGCGTACAAGAACAAGGAGCTCGCCGAGCGCTCCGCCGCCAAGCGCGGCCCGGCCAAGGGTGCTGCTCCCCGTGGCCGCAGCACCGGAGGACGTTCGAAGAACAGCGAAGAGCTGGTCACCGGGCGCAACTCCGTCGTCGAGGCACTTCGCGCCGGCATCCCGACCAAGGCCCTATACATTGCCATCCGTATCGACGTGGACGAGCGTGTCCGCGAAGTCTTGAAGATCGCTGCCGAGCGCGGCATCCCGGTGATGGAAACCGGCAAGCCTGAACTGGACCGGATGACCGACGAGGCCATCCACCAGGGCCTGGTTCTTCAGGTACCGCCGTACAACTACGCCGATGCGCTGGAAACCGTCAAGGCCACCATCTCCAAGTACAACAAGGGCCATATCAAGAACGCCCCGCTATTCATTGCCTTGGACGGAATCACCGATCCGCGCAACCTCGGTGCCATCATTCGCTCGGCCTCGGCCTTCAACGCCCACGCGGTGATTGTTCCCGAGCGCCGCTCGGTGGGCATGACCGCCTCGGCGTGGAAGACCAGCGCCGGTGCCGCGGTGCGTGTCCCGGTTACCCGCGCTCCGAACCTGACTTCCACTCTCAAGGGCATCAAGGAAGCCGGCGTGTTTGTCATCGGACTCGATGGCGAAGGCGACGTTTCGCTTCCGGATCTTGGCCTGGCCACCGATCCCCTGTGCATCGTTGTGGGTTCCGAGGGCAAGGGCCTGTCCCGCCTGGTGCGCGAGAACTGCGACTTGATCGTCTCGATCCCGATCAACTCCAACATGGAGTCGCTGAACGCATCGATGGCAGTTGGCATCACGCTGTACGAGGTTTCGCGCAAGCGCAGCAAGTAGGGCAACACCGTGCACCGGGCACTGCCCGGAAGGCGCTAGGCTTTCATGAAAGTGGTTCGACGTTTCTGGCAAGGATTCGTCGGACCGCTTTCTTCGTTAACGCGGGTTCCGGTGCCCCGTGGCGGCCCAGCGGACTATTCCCAAGCCTGGCGATTCTCGATAGCGTGAGACACAAGGGAACCCCGGGCTCCGGATTGCAGCTGGGGGGGAACTTCTCGTCGCAGCGAAGGGATGGAGAAACGCCATGGGTCCAACGCAGCTAGATGCCGACGACTATGCTCCGCAACGGCTTGAGGAATCCTTGGGTGCACCATTGCACGTGCGGCCCGAGGTCTTGGAAGCGGTTGAACGCGGCGAAGACAAATCCCCGCATGCGGTCCTCGGCCCGCACCTGAACCGCTTGGGTCATGTGGGTGTCCGGACCCTGCAACGCGATGCCCTGGCCATCAACATCCTGACCAAAACCGTGATCGTTCCCATGGCACGCGAACACGGAGACATTTGGGTGGGCCTGCTTGAAGCCAAGGAGATCGGGCGGGTTCCCGATTACCGGATCCAACGCATTGAGCCCGACGGGGTACGGGTGGTCGACGATCCGTACCGGCACACACCTCGCCTTGGCGAGATGGAGCTGCATCGAATCAGGACCGGGGGAGTGCAGGTGCAGGAACTCCTGCTTGGTGCACACCCCCAGCACTACTCATCACCCATGGGGGAGGTGGAAGGCACCGGTTTCGTGGTCAAGCAGGACGAAGCCGTGGCCGTACGTGTGTGCGGCGACTTCAATATCTGGAACGGTTCCTCCCACGCCATGCGCAAGCTTGGAAACAGCGGGATCTGGGAGATCTTCATCCCCGGTGTGGCCATCGGGGCCAAATACCGTTTCGAGTACCTGGAACCCACCGGTACATGGGTTGAGTACGCCGACCCGGTTGGCCATTATTCGACCGAGGATCCGGACACCATCTGTGTGGTCCAACCCGAGGGATTCGAAGCTTAGGAATGCAGGAATTTTCAATGCAATGACCACCCGCCACGGACCGGCAAATGCTGTGGGCCAGTTCACAGGAATCCAATTTGGCAATTTGTGCTGGTTTTGGGCCGTTATATGACCGAGATTCCCCGTGATTCTGCGGTTTGCACGCTTCGCAGGGCGAAGAAAGCCTGCGTTTGGACATTCGGGCGGGTTGCGCGTAGAGTTGTTTCTCGCACCGAGCCCCGCAGCGTAGCCCGAAAGGGAGAGCAGCGGAAGGCGGATGCAAAGAATTCCAAATGAATTTCGGAAGTCGATTTGACTCCGGGTTCGAATGGGACTAAGCTTGAAAAGTTGCTCCAGAGCGAAGCGCCGGCAGGAAACGTCAGTCCGGGTCGTGGAAGTTGGAAGCGTCTGTTGTTTGAGAACTCAATAGTGTGCCAAGTTTGTTGATACCAATTTATTTATTTTATTGGTGAATGGTTTCAGGGTCCGCACCCCCGTGTGGGCGCCTGGGGCAATTTGCCGGGATTTTTTTACTTGGTGCAACCCGCAACCCTTTTTCCAGGGTCGTGTTGGTTGTGTCTGTATTTTTTTACGGAGAGTTTGATCCTGGCTCAGGATGAACGCTGGCGGCGTGCTTAACACATGCAAGTCGAACGATGACTTTTGTGCTTGCACAAGATGATTAGTGGCGAACGGGTGAGTAACACGTGAGTAACCTGCCCCTGACTTCGGGATAAGCCTGGGAAACTGGGTCTAATACCGGATATGCACCGTGGACCGCATGGTCCTTGGTGGAAAGACTTGTTGGTCAGGGATGGACTCGCGGCCTATCAGCTTGTTGGTGAGGTAATGGCTCACCAAGGCGACGACGGGTAGCCGGCCTGAGAGGGTGACCGGCCACACTGGGACTGAGACACGGCCCAGACTCCTACGGGAGGCAGCAGTGGGGAATATTGCACAATGGGCGAAAGCCTGATGCAGCGACGCCGCGTGAGGGATGACGGCCTTCGGGTTGTAAACCTCTTTCAGTAGGGAAGAAGCGAAAGTGACGGTACCTGCAGAAGAAGCGCCGGCTAACTACGTGCCAGCAGCCGCGGTAATACGTAGGGCGCAAGCGTTATCCGGAATTATTGGGCGTAAAGAGCTCGTAGGCGGTTTGTCGCGTCTATCGTGAAAGTCCGAGGCTCAACCTCGGATCTGCGGTGGGTACGGGCAGACTAGAGTGATGTAGGGGAGACTGGAATTCCTGGTGTAGCGGTGAAATGCGCAGATATCAGGAGGAACACCGATGGCGAAGGCAGGTCTCTGGGCATTAACTGACGCTGAGGAGCGAAAGCATGGGGAGCGAACAGGATTAGATACCCTGGTAGTCCATGCCGTAAACGTTGGGCACTAGGTGTGGGGGACATTCCACGTTTTCCGCGCCGTAGCTAACGCATTAAGTGCCCCGCCTGGGGAGTACGGCCGCAAGGCTAAAACTCAAAGGAATTGACGGGGGCCCGCACAAGCGGCGGAGCATGCGGATTAATTCGATGCAACGCGAAGAACCTTACCAAGGCTTGACATGTGCCAGACCGCCGTGGAAACACGGTTTCCCCTTTGGGGCTGGTTCACAGGTGGTGCATGGTTGTCGTCAGCTCGTGTCGTGAGATGTTGGGTTAAGTCCCGCAACGAGCGCAACCCTCGTTCCATGTTGCCAGCGCGTAAAGGCGGGGACTCATGGGAGACTGCCGGGGTCAACTCGGAGGAAGGTGGGGACGACGTCAAATCATCATGCCCCTTATGTCTTGGGCTTCACGCATGCTACAATGGCCGGTACAATGGGTTGCGATACTGTGAGGTGGAGCTAATCCCAAAAAGCCGGTCTCAGTTCGGATTGGGGTCTGCAACTCGACCCCATGAAGTCGGAGTCGCTAGTAATCGCAGATCAGCAACGCTGCGGTGAATACGTTCCCGGGCCTTGTACACACCGCCCGTCAAGTCACGAAAGTTGGTAACACCCGAAGCCGGTGGCCTAACCCCTTGTGGGAGGGAGCCGTCGAAGGTGGGACCGGCGATTGGGACTAAGTCGTAACAAGGTAGCCGTACCGGAAGGTGCGGCTGGATCACCTCCTTTCTAAGGAGCAACTAGCACCAGGTGTGCACGCCAAAGCGCGTGTGTCACGGGTGCTCAGTGCTGCTCGCATCCACCACTTGTGTTGGTGGGCGAGTGCTCAAGGGTGGAATATCAACAAATCACGGCCGTCCATCGCTGGTGGATGGTCTTCTAGTACGCTTCCGGACTTGTCCGGTGGCTGGAACGGGGACCATCGGTGAGCGCGGGTGGTCTTTGGCACACTGTTGGGTCCTGAAACAACAGGCCCCGGCGTTTTCGCTGCCCCTTTGGGGTGTGCGGAGGGCCGGGTTTTGTTTTTTCAGTGTTCCCGCGCATGGCCTAAGCCGACACGTTCCCCTTTGTTGCGGGTGTGTGGGTGGTGGGTGCGACGGGGTTGTTGTTTGGGAACTGCATAGTGGACGCGAGCATCTTGTGAAGCAGGGACTTTGTCCTTGTTTTGCATAAGCAATTTCTTATGAATTATTGAACCTGGTATGCACATCGTTCGCGGTGTGTGTTTCTTGGTTCTTTCGATTGTATGTATGAAGCTCATGTAAATTTTTGACCCTTGTTTGTGGTCAAGTTTTTAAGGGCGCACGGTGGATGCCTTGGCATTGGGAGCCGAAGAAGGACGTGGGAATCTGCGATAAGCCTGGTGGAGTCGATAACCGGACGTTGAGACCAGGATTTCCGAATGGGGAAACCCCGCACCATGTCATGTGGTGCGACCCGCAGCTGAACACATAGGCTGCGTGGAGGGAACGCGGGAAGTGAAACATCTCAGTACCCGCAGGAAGAGAAAACAAAAGTGATTCCGTTAGTAGTGGCGAGCGAACGCGGATGGGGCTAAACCGAGCCATGTGTGATAGCCGGCGGGCGTTGCATGGTCGGGGTTGTGGGACTTTCCATACCAGTTCTGCCGGACTGGTGAAGTGAGGTGCGGGCGCATAGGCGAATCGGCTTGAATGCCGGACCATAGAGGGTGAGAGTCCCGTAGTGCGAATGCGTTCCGCCGCTTTGTGAGAGCATCCCAAGTAGGACGGGGCCCGAGAAATCCCGTTTGAATCCGCCAGGACCACCTGGTAAGCCTAAATACTACCCAATGACCGATAGCGGACAAGTACCGTGAGGGAATGGTGAAAAGTACCCCGGGAGGGGAGTGAAATAGTACCTGAAACCGTGCGCTTACAATCCGTTGGAGCCTCCTTGTTGGGGTGACAGCGTGCCTTTTGAAGAATGAGCCTGCGAGTTAGTGTTACGTCGCGAGGTTAACCCGTGTGGGGAAGCCGTAGCGAAAGCGAGTCTGAATAGGGCGAGTCAGTGGCGTGATCTAGACCCGAAGCGAAGTGATCTACCCATGGCCAGGTTGAAGCGCGTGTAAGAGCGCGTGGAGGACCGAACCCACTTCAGTTGAAAATGGAGGGGATGAGCTGTGGGTAGGGGTGAAAGGCCAATCAAACTTCGTGATAGCTGGTTCTCCCCGAAATGCATTTAGGTGCAGCGTTGCGTGTTTCTTGCCGGAGGTAGAGCTACTGGATGGCTAATGGGCCCTACAAGGTTACTGACGTCAGCCAAACTCCGAATGCCGGCAAGTGAGAGCGCAGCAGTGAGACTGTGGGGGATAAGCTTCATAGTCGAGAGGGAAACAGCCCAGAACGCCAACTAAGGCCCCTAAGCGTGTGCTAAGTGGAAAAGGATGTGGAGTTGCGAAGACAACCAGGAGGTTGGCTTAGAAGCAGCCACCCTTGAAAGAGTGCGTAATAGCTCACTGGTCAAGTGATTCCGCGCCGACAATGTAGCGGGGCTCAAGCACACCGCCGAAGTTGCGTCATTCATATTTTTGGCAGGCCTTCGTGGTCCAGCCGTGTGGATGGGTAGGGGAGCGTCGTGTGGGCAGTGAAGTCGCGGTGTAAACCAGCGGTGGAGCCCACACGAGTGAGAATGCAGGCATGAGTAGCGAATGACGGGTGAGAAACCCGTCCGCCGAATGATCAAGGGTTCCAGGGTCAAGCTAATCTGCCCTGGGTAAGTCGGGACCTAAGGCGAGGCCGACAGGCGTAGTCGATGGACAACGGGTTGATATTCCCGTACCGGCGAAAAACCGCCCATATTGACCTGGTGATGCTAACCACCCCAAGTGCCCACCATCGTTCCTTCGGGAGCGGTACCGGGTGTGCGGCGTGGGACCCGAACCAGGGAGGTAAGCGTATTAACAGGTGTGACGCAGGAAGGTAGCCGAGCCAGGCAATGGAATTGACCTGGTCCAAGGATGTAGGGCGAGTCATAGGCAAATCCGTGACTCATGATGCCTGAGATCCGATAGGCGCCCCCCTTGGGGGGTGATTCGGTGATCCTATGCTGCCAAGAAAAGCATCGACGCGAGGTTTTAGCCGCCCGTACCCCAAACCGACACAGGTGATCAGGTAGAGAATACTAAGGCGATCGAGAGAATCATGGTTAAGGAACTCGGCAAAATGCCCCCGTAACTTCGGGAGAAGGGGGGCCTGCCCCGTGATGGAACCATGCGTTCCGGAGCGGGTGTGGGCCGCAGAGACCAGGGGGAAGCGACTGTTTACTAAAAACACAGGTCCGTGCGAAGTCGCAAGACGATGTATACGGACTGACTCCTGCCCGGTGCTGGAAGGTTAAGAGGACCGGTTAGCCCCTTCGGGGGCGAAGCTGAGAATTTAAGCCCCAGTAAACGGCGGTGGTAACTATAACCATCCTAAGGTAGCGAAATTCCTTGTCGGGTAAGTTCCGACCTGCACGAATGGAGTAACGACTTCCCCGCTGTCTCAACCATGAACTCGGCGAAATTGCACTACGAGTAAAGATGCTCGTTACGCGCAGCAGGACGGAAAGACCCCGAGACCTTTACTATAGTTTGGTATTGGTGTTCGGTGCAGCTTGTGTAGGATAGGTGGGAGACGTTGAAGCCCGGACGCCAGTTCGGGTGGAGTCATCGTTGAAATACCACTCTGGCTGTACCGGTCACCTAACTTCGGCCCATGATCTGGGTCAGGGACAGTGCCTGATGGGTAGTTTAACTGGGGCGGTTGCCTCCTAAAGAGTAACGGAGGCGCCCAAAGGTTCCCTCAGCCTGGTTGGCAATCAGGTGTCGAGTGTAAGTGCACAAGGGAGCTTGACTGTGAGAGCGACAGCTCGAGCAGGGACGAAAGTCGGGACTAGTGATCCGGCGGCACGTTGTGGAACGGCCGTCGCTCAACGGATAAAAGGTACCTCGGGGATAACAGGCTGATCTTGCCCAAGAGTCCATATCGACGGCATGGTTTGGCACCTCGATGTCGGCTCGTCGCATCCTGGGGCTGGAGTAGGTCCCAAGGGTTGGGCTGTTCGCCCATTAAAGCGGTACGCGAGCTGGGTTTAGAACGTCGTGAGACAGTTCGGTCCCTATCCGCTGCGCGCGCAGGAAATTTGAGAAGGGCTGTCCTTAGTACGAGAGGACCGGGACGGACGAACCTCTGGTGTGTCAGTTGTACTGCCAAGTGCACCGCTGATTAGCTACGTTCGGAAGGGATAACCGCTGAAAGCATCTAAGCGGGAAGCCCACTTCAAGATGAGATTTCCACGCCACCTTGTGTGGCGAGAGGCCCCCAGCCAGACCACTGGGTTGATAGGCGGGATGTGGAAGCGAGGACCAAAGACTCGTGAAGCTGACCCGTACTAATAGGCCGACAACTTCAACCACAAACACCACACCACCCCCCTGGGGTGGTTGGCAAGATACGCTGCGTCCACTATGCGGTCCCGAAACAACAACCCTGTTGTCGCGGAACCACAACAACACAACAACCACTATTGTGGTCGTAACCCATTTTTCACGCCCCCGGAGAACCTCCGGGCAGTGCGTGGCTAGAGTTACGGCGGTCATAGCGTGGGGGAAACGCCCGGTCCCATACCGAACCCGGAAGCTAAGACCCACCGCGCCGATGGTACTGCACTCGGGAGGGTGTGGGAGAGTAGGTCACCGCCGGACACCCTGTCCCGGAACCCCCAAGCCTGTGGCTTGGGGGTTCCGATGCTTAACGCCCGTTCCCGGCCCCCGGCACCCGCCGGGGGCCGCACCCGCTTAAGGACCGGCACCCGGCCGGCCCCGCGGGAACCAGGGCACCGGACCGGACGTCTCGCAAGCCACCTTCATGGCCAAAGCCGTTGATGGCGGACGTCGTATTGTGCCGTGCCAGGTGTTCTGGCGGGACCGGCAGACACCGATCATCACTGCGGTTCCGGGATACCTCTGCGATCCATTGCTTGACTCCTGCCCATTGAAGTTTCGAATCTGAAGCGCTTGTCATGGTCGGATGGTTAACGACTTGCTGGACTTCGTCGTTTGAAATGACTGGTCCGCGCTGATGCATATTGCCTGGACCCTGCGCAGCTGCAAGGACTGAACCCATGCACGCGAACCTGTCGCCACTGCAAATCGAGGAGATGCCTGAATGGATCGCCCCGATTAAAGCTAAGTACATCGTTAGTCGAATGACCGCCGGCGAGTCACCGTCGGAGGCGAAAGCGGCTGCAGACACAAGCTTGGCGCAGAAATACCCCCAATGGCCGGCACCGAGAGAATCAATTGGTGTTCAACGTCGTTGCCGATGACGATGCAGTTGGTTAGCTCTGGGTCGGCCCGCAAACCAATGACCGTGCCGGCAAATGGTGGGTTTGGGATGTAGAAATCTGTGAGCCGTTCCAACGCAGGGGATACGGACGAGATGCCATGCTGCTGGCCGAGCACGAGGCGAGATGAGCCGGGGCCATTGAACTTGCCCAAACGTCTTCGGGTACGACGTCGGCGCCCGCAAGCTCTGTGAGTCCCCGGGCTATGAATCGATATCCATTGGTTTGGAGAAGCATCTCGGACCAGGAAAACGTGGCTGTGACTGCCCTCACCGGCCAATAGGCGGCTATTCGTTCGCGCGGAGCCCATCGTTCCGCTATAGTTATTTATGAAGAACCACAGCACTTGTTGTGACTCGATAAAAGCCACCAGCGTTCCTGAATAAGGAATGCGCGGTAATAGAGTTACGGCGGTCATAGCGTGGGGGAAACGCCCGGTCCCATACCGAACCCGGAAGCTAAGACCCACTGCGCCGATGGTACTGCACTCGGGAGGGTGTGGGAGAGTAGGTCACCGCCGGACATAACGTCCCGGAACCCCTGAACATAATTGTTCGGGGGTTCCGATGTTTAACAGGCGAGAGCCTGAATCCAGACCTCGGTTCCGGATGACACTTGGGCCCATAAGAGCCTATAGAAGTGTGTCTGGCCGGGTGCGTTACCTGAGGCCTTGGCCTGCCGGACAGAACCTAAGCAGGGCCAGTCGGCCCATCCCTTCAGTGTCAGCGGATCGTGCGCTTGTCTTGCTGTCTGGCATCAGTGGAGATCAACGACGTCGGCTACTGGCGTTTTGGCTCGAAGCTGCCGCTTGATTCTCATTCTCGCCCCTTCTCGGAAATATCCGCGAGGGAGCGATTGCGGTTAGTGGCTCATGGATGGAACCGCTCATCGGATTGGACGATGCCAGAGCCGCGCTGATCCTGGAAGGCGCACAGGATTGAAGCCGGAAGCTGGATCTCACCGCGTTTCATTAATCCGCTTAAGCTGTTGTGGCGAAAGTCCTGACGCTGGATGCATACGGTGCCTGCCATATGGCGGACCGAGTCGCTGCCTCCTCTGTTGCTCGGGCATTGGTAGCGGGCAACCATTCCGCCGGCTAGCGTTTGAACAACCTGTTCATGGTTACAGCGGTAAACCCGATGGGCTCCTCGTTCGTGTGGACGAACACCTGTAGCAAGCAGAATGCAGCTCCTGGATATTTAGTATTCGCGACGGTCGATATCGTGCGTGGAATGCCAGCAACTCCGCCGGCTCGAACGATTCGACGACTCGACAGCTTGCGATGGCCTTGCACCCAGTTCCACGAACGTCGGATCTTCGCTACGCATGCACCGGTCTGCAGTGGGAAACGGTCGGACAACCAGCGGGATGAGCCGCTCTGGCATATGCGATTCCAGGGGTTGCCGTACTCCTTGGCACATCCCTGAGCCAAGAGAACAACAATGTGGGTTGAAGTGCTCCAAGGCTTTCGGACAGGTTCTTGAGATCGCCGTTGTGCATGACGATGCCTTGCTGCACGCATTCTCGTGCGGAAGGATGTAGTGACGGGAGCCCCACTTGTTGAACAACTGCAGCCAGCATATGAAGTCTCCTCGCGTCCGTGCCCAAACTACCCCTGGTGTGGAACACGTGAGGCAGACCTTTATCAAGCGCTTTGAATGCAGCATTGCAAATACGTGGACCTTCTTGATGGATAACCTTGACCAACCAGAAGCCGGAGAATGCCACTGAGGGAGGATCCGCCATCCACGGGACCCTGGAAATGTTTGACGGTCGGGTATGCCTTCGATTCGAGCTCAACGTGGATCATACAGTCGAGAGTGTCTGGCGGGCGCTCAGCGTAGCCGATGAACTTCGGCGATGGTTCATCGGAGCAGTTGACTGGACCCCAGAAGCGGGGAGACCTTCGAATCAGGAGGTGCCCTGCTTGAGGTGACCGAAGTTGATGCGCCGCATCACTTGGCCTGAACATATGCCGGCCAATTGCAAAGCTTTGAGCTTGCGGATGTGGGAGACGGTTGCAGGTCTGCCTTCGTCCTAGTCTTCGATGAGCTTCCACTTGCAGTGCAGACTGCAGCGGGGTGGGAAAGCTATCTCATGCGACTTGATCCGTATCTTCGTGGTGAGCAGCTAACCGAGGCGAATGCACGTGGGTGGTGGGCCGAGAGCCATGAACTCTATGCCGAACGTTTCAGAGTTGACCCGGAACCAGGCCGCAAGTTCGCCGAGGCATTGCGTTCGGCCGAATCATGCGACTGCAAATTCGGGCCTTGCCTTGCACCCGCCCGTTGAAATAGATCCCTTTATGCACTGACGCTCGACCACATCTCTCGTGGAGGGAATGCGGTCCATCCCCGGTGACGCTCTTCTGTTCAACAGCTCGCCACCGCGACTGAGGCAAGGTGCCATTTGAGGATCAGGCCGCATTGGCCATCTAAGGTGTCGCCGGGGTCACAATGTCACTTTTGGGGTTCCGGTGGTCAAAACCGCCCCCAAGGGCCGCTTCCGGGCTTCTATCCCGCGGTTTTTAGCGAAGAGAGGGCACGATTTGCGGTGGTGGGAAATGGTGTGTATAGTTTTCTAAGTCGCCGCGAGGGACACAGCGGGAAAGCCGCTGGAGGAATCGCCGGGCGACCGAAATCTCTACCAAAACCCCCACCCAGGATTTTCCCGGTGCCTTCGTGCGCCGGAAAAAGTACGGCGGGAATCGCATGCTAGACCAGGTCGGGCCGGAAACGGTGGATTTGCGTCGGGACACGCGGTGGGGTAAGGTAGACAAGTTGCTCCAGAGCGAAGCGCCGGCAGGAAACGTCAGTCCGGGTCGTGGAAGTTGGAAGCGTCTGTTGTTTGAGAACTCAATAGTGTGCCAAGTTTGTTGATACCAATTTATTTATTTTATTGGTGAATGGTTTCAGGGTCCGCACCCCCGTGTGGGCGCCTGGGGCAATTTGCCGGGATTTTTTTACTTGGTGCAACCCGCAACCCTTTTTCCAGGGTCGTGTTGGTTGTGTCTGTATTTTTTTACGGAGAGTTTGATCCTGGCTCAGGATGAACGCTGGCGGCGTGCTTAACACATGCAAGTCGAACGATGACTTTTGTGCTTGCACAAGATGATTAGTGGCGAACGGGTGAGTAACACGTGAGTAACCTGCCCCTGACTTCGGGATAAGCCTGGGAAACTGGGTCTAATACCGGATATGCACCGTGGACCGCATGGTCCTTGGTGGAAAGACTTGTTGGTCAGGGATGGACTCGCGGCCTATCAGCTTGTTGGTGAGGTAATGGCTCACCAAGGCGACGACGGGTAGCCGGCCTGAGAGGGTGACCGGCCACACTGGGACTGAGACACGGCCCAGACTCCTACGGGAGGCAGCAGTGGGGAATATTGCACAATGGGCGAAAGCCTGATGCAGCGACGCCGCGTGAGGGATGACGGCCTTCGGGTTGTAAACCTCTTTCAGTAGGGAAGAAGCGAAAGTGACGGTACCTGCAGAAGAAGCGCCGGCTAACTACGTGCCAGCAGCCGCGGTAATACGTAGGGCGCAAGCGTTATCCGGAATTATTGGGCGTAAAGAGCTCGTAGGCGGTTTGTCGCGTCTATCGTGAAAGTCCGAGGCTCAACCTCGGATCTGCGGTGGGTACGGGCAGACTAGAGTGATGTAGGGGAGACTGGAATTCCTGGTGTAGCGGTGAAATGCGCAGATATCAGGAGGAACACCGATGGCGAAGGCAGGTCTCTGGGCATTAACTGACGCTGAGGAGCGAAAGCATGGGGAGCGAACAGGATTAGATACCCTGGTAGTCCATGCCGTAAACGTTGGGCACTAGGTGTGGGGGACATTCCACGTTTTCCGCGCCGTAGCTAACGCATTAAGTGCCCCGCCTGGGGAGTACGGCCGCAAGGCTAAAACTCAAAGGAATTGACGGGGGCCCGCACAAGCGGCGGAGCATGCGGATTAATTCGATGCAACGCGAAGAACCTTACCAAGGCTTGACATGTGCCAGACCGCCGTGGAAACACGGTTTCCCCTTTGGGGCTGGTTCACAGGTGGTGCATGGTTGTCGTCAGCTCGTGTCGTGAGATGTTGGGTTAAGTCCCGCAACGAGCGCAACCCTCGTTCCATGTTGCCAGCGCGTAAAGGCGGGGACTCATGGGAGACTGCCGGGGTCAACTCGGAGGAAGGTGGGGACGACGTCAAATCATCATGCCCCTTATGTCTTGGGCTTCACGCATGCTACAATGGCCGGTACAATGGGTTGCGATACTGTGAGGTGGAGCTAATCCCAAAAAGCCGGTCTCAGTTCGGATTGGGGTCTGCAACTCGACCCCATGAAGTCGGAGTCGCTAGTAATCGCAGATCAGCAACGCTGCGGTGAATACGTTCCCGGGCCTTGTACACACCGCCCGTCAAGTCACGAAAGTTGGTAACACCCGAAGCCGGTGGCCTAACCCCTTGTGGGAGGGAGCCGTCGAAGGTGGGACCGGCGATTGGGACTAAGTCGTAACAAGGTAGCCGTACCGGAAGGTGCGGCTGGATCACCTCCTTTCTAAGGAGCAACTAGCACCAGGTGTGCACGCCAAAGCGCGTGTGTCACGGGTGCTCAGTGCTGCTCGCATCCACCACTTGTGTTGGTGGGCGAGTGCTCAAGGGTGGAATATCAACAAATCACGGCCGTCCATCGCTGGTGGATGGTCTTCTAGTACGCTTCCGGACTTGTCCGGTGGCTGGAACGGGGACCATCGGTGAGCGCGGGTGGTCTTTGGCACACTGTTGGGTCCTGAAACAACAGGCCCCGGCGTTTTCGCTGCCCCTTTGGGGTGTGCGGAGGGCCGGGTTTTGTTTTTTCAGTGTTCCCGCGCATGGCCTAAGCCGACACGTTCCCCTTTGTTGCGGGTGTGTGGGTGGTGGGTGCGACGGGGTTGTTGTTTGGGAACTGCATAGTGGACGCGAGCATCTTGTGAAGCAGGGACTTTGTCCTTGTTTTGCATAAGCAATTTCTTATGAATTATTGAACCTGGTATGCGCATCGTTCGCGGTGTGTGTTTCTTGGTTCTTTCGATTGTATGTATGAAGCTCATGTAAATTTTTGACCCTTGTTTGTGGTCAAGTTTTTAAGGGCGCACGGTGGATGCCTTGGCATTGGGAGCCGAAGAAGGACGTGGGAATCTGCGATAAGCCTGGTGGAGTCGATAACCGGACGTTGAGACCAGGATTTCCGAATGGGGAAACCCCGCACCATGTCATGTGGTGCGACCCGCAGCTGAACACATAGGCTGCGTGGAGGGAACGCGGGGAAGTGAAACATCTCAGTACCCGCAGGAAGAGAAAACAAAAGTGATTCCGTTAGTAGTGGCGAGCGAACGCGGATGGGGCTAAACCGAGCCATGTGTGATAGCCGGCGGGCGTTGCATGGTCGGGGTTGTGGGACTTTCCATACCAGTTCTGCCGGACTGGTGAAGTGAGGTGCGGGCGCATAGGCGAATCGGCTTGAATGCCGGACCATAGAGGGTGAGAGTCCCGTAGTGCGAATGCGTTCCGCCGCTTTGTGAGAGCATCCCAAGTAGGACGGGGCCCGAGAAATCCCGTTTGAATCCGCCAGGACCACCTGGTAAGCCTAAATACTACCCAATGACCGATAGCGGACAAGTACCGTGAGGGAATGGTGAAAAGTACCCCGGGAGGGGAGTGAAATAGTACCTGAAACCGTGCGCTTACAATCCGTTGGAGCCTCCTTGTTGGGGTGACAGCGTGCCTTTTGAAGAATGAGCCTGCGAGTTAGTGTTACGTCGCGAGGTTAACCCGTGTGGGGAAGCCGTAGCGAAAGCGAGTCTGAATAGGGCGAGTCAGTGGCGTGATCTAGACCCGAAGCGAAGTGATCTACCCATGGCCAGGTTGAAGCGCGTGTAAGAGCGCGTGGAGGACCGAACCCACTTCAGTTGAAAATGGAGGGGATGAGCTGTGGGTAGGGGTGAAAGGCCAATCAAACTTCGTGATAGCTGGTTCTCCCCGAAATGCATTTAGGTGCAGCGTTGCGTGTTTCTTGCCGGAGGTAGAGCTACTGGATGGCTAATGGGCCCTACAAGGTTACTGACGTCAGCCAAACTCCGAATGCCGGCAAGTGAGAGCGCAGCAGTGAGACTGTGGGGGATAAGCTTCATAGTCGAGAGGGAAACAGCCCAGAACGCCAACTAAGGCCCCTAAGCGTGTGCTAAGTGGAAAAGGATGTGGAGTTGCGAAGACAACCAGGAGGTTGGCTTAGAAGCAGCCACCCTTGAAAGAGTGCGTAATAGCTCACTGGTCAAGTGATTCCGCGCCGACAATGTAGCGGGGCTCAAGCACACCGCCGAAGTTGCGTCATTCATATTTTTGGCAGGCCTTCGTGGTCCAGCCGTGTGGATGGGTAGGGGAGCGTCGTGTGGGCAGTGAAGTCGCGGTGTAAACCAGCGGTGGAGCCCACACGAGTGAGAATGCAGGCATGAGTAGCGAATGACGGGTGAGAAACCCGTCCGCCGAATGATCAAGGGTTCCAGGGTCAAGCTAATCTGCCCTGGGTAAGTCGGGACCTAAGGCGAGGCCGACAGGCGTAGTCGATGGACAACGGGTTGATATTCCCGTACCGGCGAAAAACCGCCCATATTGACCTGGTGATGCTAACCACCCCAAGTGCCCACCATCGTTCCTTCGGGAGCGGTACCGGGTGTGCGGCGTGGGACCCGAACCAGGGAGGTAAGCGTATTAACAGGTGTGACGCAGGAAGGTAGCCGAGCCAGGCAATGGAATTGACCTGGTCCAAGGATGTAGGGCGAGTCATAGGCAAATCCGTGACTCATGATGCCTGAGATCCGATAGGCGCCCCCCTTGGGGGGTGATTCGGTGATCCTATGCTGCCAAGAAAAGCATCGACGCGAGGTTTTAGCCGCCCGTACCCCAAACCGACACAGGTGATCAGGTAGAGAATACTAAGGCGATCGAGAGAATCATGGTTAAGGAACTCGGCAAAATGCCCCCGTAACTTCGGGAGAAGGGGGGCCTGCCCCGTGATGGGACCTAGCGTTCCGGAGCGGGTGTGGGCCGCAGAGACCAGGGGGAAGCGACTGTTTACTAAAAACACAGGTCCGTGCGAAGTCGCAAGACGATGTATACGGACTGACTCCTGCCCGGTGCTGGAAGGTTAAGAGGACCGGTTAGCCCACTTGTGGGCGAAGCTGAGAATTTAAGCCCCAGTAAACGGCGGTGGTAACTATAACCATCCTAAGGTAGCGAAATTCCTTGTCGGGTAAGTTCCGACCTGCACGAATGGAGTAACGACTTCCCCGCTGTCTCAACCATGAACTCGGCGAAATTGCACTACGAGTAAAGATGCTCGTTACGCGCAGCAGGACGGAAAGACCCCGAGACCTTTACTATAGTTTGGTATTGGTGTTCGGTGCAGCTTGTGTAGGATAGGTGGGAGACGTTGAAGCCCGGACGCCAGTTCGGGTGGAGTCATCGTTGAAATACCACTCTGGCTGTACCGGTCACCTAACTTCGGCCCATGATCTGGGTCAGGGACAGTGCCTGATGGGTAGTTTAACTGGGGCGGTTGCCTCCTAAAGAGTAACGGAGGCGCCCAAAGGTTCCCTCAGCCTGGTTGGCAATCAGGTGTCGAGTGTAAGTGCACAAGGGAGCTTGACTGTGAGAGCGACAGCTCGAGCAGGGACGAAAGTCGGGACTAGTGATCCGGCGGCACGTTGTGGAACGGCCGTCGCTCAACGGATAAAAGGTACCTCGGGGATAACAGGCTGATCTTGCCCAAGAGTCCATATCGACGGCATGGTTTGGCACCTCGATGTCGGCTCGTCGCATCCTGGGGCTGGAGTAGGTCCCAAGGGTTGGGCTGTTCGCCCATTAAAGCGGTACGCGAGCTGGGTTTAGAACGTCGTGAGACAGTTCGGTCCCTATCCGCTGCGCGCGCAGGAAATTTGAGAAGGGCTGTCCTTAGTACGAGAGGACCGGGACGGACGAACCTCTGGTGTGTCAGTTGTACTGCCAAGTGCACCGCTGATTAGCTACGTTCGGAAGGGATAACCGCTGAAAGCATCTAAGCGGGAAGCCCACTTCAAGATGAGATTTCCACGCCACCTTGTGTGGCGAGAGGCCCCCAGCCAGACCACTGGGTTGATAGGCGGGATGTGGAAGCGAGGACCAAAGACTCGTGAAGCTGACCCGTACTAATAGGCCGACAACTTCAACCACAAACACCACACCACCCCCTTTGTTGGGTGGTTGGCAAGATACGCTGCGTCCACTATGCGGTCCCGAAACAACAACCCTGTTGTCGCGGAACCACAACAACACAACAACCACTATTGTGGTCGTAACCCATTTTTCACGCCCCCGGACCACCTCCGGGCAGTGCGTGGCTAGAGTTACGGCGGTCATAGCGTGGGGGAAACGCCCGGTCCCATACCGAACCCGGAAGCTAAGACCCACCGCGCCGATGGTACTGCACTCGGGAGGGTGTGGGAGAGTAGGTCACCGCCGGACACCCTGTCCCGGAACCCCCAAGCCTGTGGCTTGGGGGTTCCGATGCTTAACGCCCGTTCCCGGCCCCCGGCACCCGCCGGGGGCCGCACCCGCTTAAGGACCGGCACCGCAGGCCGGGCCCGCGGGAACCAGGGCACCGGGCCGGACGTCTCGCAAGCCACCTTCATGGCCAAAGCCGTTAGGGTTGAGGAATGGACGGACTATTTTCACACGCGGCATCGGCCAATGAGCCAAGCTCCCAAGACGGTTACCACTTGCCGGAGCATCGGCATACGGTGAACGTTCCGGTATCAGCAGACCAGGCATTTGAAGGCTTCTCCGAGTACATCCACCTCTGGTGGCCTGTAGGCAAATTCTCGCAGTTCGGCCCGGGCAGCCATGTGACCTTCGAACGGGGGAGTCTGCTTGAGGAGTCGGAAGACGGAGACCAGCACCTCTGGGGCAAGGTCGTTCACCTCGAAGCACCAGATAGCATCGTCCTGGACTTCACCCTCGGCATGGAAACAGCCCCGCCCACCCATTTGAGCCTGGAATTCCACGAACAAGGCAGCGGAACCGAAGTGGTCCTGACACATGACGGTTGGGCTTCCGGGGAGATCGGCCAGCAGCAATACGATCGGTACACGGACTGGCCCGAGGTCCTCGAGTATTATGCTCGCTTTATGGGAGCCAGCGGCCAGGCCGAGCGCTAAGCCCCCTGACACAGACGGCTGTGCCCCCCCATGACGTCACAGCCATAGCCAAGATGCTTCGAAAGGGCGGCATGAGCCAACAAATCGCCGATGTGGCGTTGATTGAAGACCTGGTCCAGCACATCGGTGAGGGAGCTGTATCAACCGACCCCACGGTGCTTCAGTCCCACAGCCACGACTTCGGGAAGATCGTCGACCACGAGCTGCCCTTGGCCGTGGTCTTTGCCGAGCGCGTGGAAGACGTCCAGGCGGCCCTGCGGCTCGCCTCGGCGGCCGGGGTCAGGGTTGTGCCGCGCGGGGCCGGGACGGGCGTCTCAGGCGGCGCCCATGCAGTGGCGCGCTGCATCGTGCTCTCACTCGAACGCATGAATCGGATCCTGGAGATCCGCGCGGAAGACGAAGTGGCAGTGGTGCAGCCCGGAGTCATCAACGCGGTGCTGAACAGGGCCGTCGCCAAGCACGGTCTCATGTATGCGCCTGACCCGGCCAGCTACAAGGAATCGACCATCGGCGGAAACGTGGCCACCAATGCCGGGGGACTGCGTTGCGCCAAATATGGGGTCACCACCGACTCGGTCCTTGGCCTGGAGGTCGTGCTGGCCGACGGCACCTTGATCAGCACCGGGCGAAACACCTTCAAGGGTGTCGCCGGCTACGACCTGACCTCGCTGTTGGTTGGCTCGGAAGGTACCCTGGCGGTTGTCGTCTCCGTGACCGTTCGCCTGCGTTACCTCAGTGAAAGGACCTGCTCCATCGCCGCGGTGTTCACGGATGTCGTCCAGGCTGCGGCCGGGGTAGTGGCGATCGCCCGGGTGCGCGTGCAGCCGGCGATCCTGGAGTTGCTGGATATCGGGACCATGCGTGTGCTGGATGCGGCCTACGGCTCGGACCTCAGCGCCCGCGGCGGCGCGCTGCTGCTGGTGCGTACGGACGGACACGGAGCGGAGATCGAGGCGGGTATCGTGCGCTCGGCGTTGGAGGGCCTCGGGGCCCAGGTGAGCGAACCCGACGACGAGGAAGCCGTGCGGTTGATCGAGATGCGCCGCGCCAGCCGCGGCGATGGCCAGGACGACCAGTACCGGGTTGGCGAGGACATCGCGGTGCCCCGGTCGGCCATGGTCGACTACATGGGGACCCTGGACAGGATTGCGGCCAGCAACAACGTCATGGTGCGCATCGTCGCCCACGCCGGTGACGGCAACCTGCATCCCACCTTCTGGGTGGACCCCGACGAAGGAACCGAGGGCGTGGCCCGGCTCGATGCAGCCCTTGACGAGTCCATCCGCGCTGCGTTGGAGGTGGGCGGAACCATCACCGGTGAGCACGGCGTGGGCACCGTGAAGCGCGAATGGCTGGCGTGGGAACAGTCCGAGGAAGTGCTGGAACTGCAGCGAAAGATCAAGGCTGTCTTCGACCCGCAGGGCATCCTGAACCCCGGCAAGGCGATCGTGTGATGTAGAGCCAACGGCTTCGATTAGGTGTTGGAGTGAAAAGTCGGTAAACTTTTTATTCGTTGGTACAACACCGGGATATGGCGCAGCTTGGTAGCGCGCGTCGTTCGGGACGACGAGGTCGCAGGTTCAAATCCTGTTATCCCGACCAATGTGAGCCCCGCAAGAAACTTCGGTTTCCTGCGGGGCTCGTCCCATTTAACGGCCGTTTCGGGGAGGTCCAGGCCTGACGGTTAATTGGCTGTGGGGCCCGGCATCGGCCGGGCCCCACGCGAAGCAGGAATCAGTCAGGAGGTGCGAAGCTACTTCACCAGGTAGCCGCGCAGGTCGTCGAGCACCATCGAGGCACCAGTCGGGCCCAGGCCCAGGAACCAGACGTCGTCGTTCACGCGCTGCACGTTCCCGGCCTTGACGGCTTCGAGCTTGTCCCAGATCGGGCCCTCGAGCGCGGCCTTCTCGCCGGTGGCCTCCGGGGTGCCGTAGGAGGTGTAGAAGATCCAGTCCGAATCGGCCTCGGCCAGGTTCTCGGCGGAAATCTCCTTGGCGAGGTCTTCGATGTCCTGGTTGGCCGGGCGGGAGAACCCTGCGTCGTCCAGGATGACGCCGATCAGCGAGGCATTGCCGTACAACCGGATCTTCTCTGGCATGAAGCGCAGCAGGGAGATCTTCGGATCGCCCTCAACGTCCTTGTTCAACGCCGTGGCCTTGTCCTGGTAGGTGTTGAGCACCTCGACGGCCTTGGTTTCCTCACCGAGCGCGGCGGCGGCCAGCCGGAAGTTTTCCTTCCACGGGAAGCCCGGGCGGATCGAGAAGATGGTCGGGGCGATCTGCTCCAGCTGCGGGTAGAGCTTGTCGGCGCGCAGCTGGGAGCCGATGATCAAATCCGGCTTCAGCGCCGCGACGGCCTCCAGGTTCAGTTCCTGGATGGTGCCCACGGTCTTGGCGTCCTTGACCGCGTCGGCCAGGTAGCTGGGGATCGAGTTGGCGCCCTCGGTGGAGGGGATGCCGACCGGTGTGATGCCCAAGGACAGCACGGCGTCGAGTTCGCCGGTGTCCAGCACCACGACGCGCTCGGGCTTCTTGGCGATATCGGTGGTGCCGTTGGCATGGGTCAGCGTGCGCGGGAACACGCCCGGGGCCGTGCTGGCGCCGAACTTGGCGGTGGCCTCGTCCGCGGTGGAGAAGCGCTCCCCGCCGACGGCGACATCGGAGTTGCCCGGCGCGGTGTCGGTGGAGCCGCCGGCTGCACAGCCCGCGGTCAGTGCGATCAGGAACAGTGCGGCTGCCGCCTTGGCGGCGCCGAAGCGCGGCCGAAGGCTCGAAGAAATCAATTTCACCACACGAATGTATCCTATTGATGTTGCCCGTGCCTAAGCGGTTTTGTTCGAGGGCGATTTCGGCGCGGTAGTGTTGAACGGTTCGAAGCTAAGGAGACTATGCGTGGCCAGTACCACCCCAGCTGCGGTGAACCCCGAAAACGCCCAAGCCAGCGCTGAAAAAGCAGCCAGTGGCGGCTCGACGGCGACCGTGGGACCGCTGCTGCCCGCGAAGATTCCGGGCGCGCTTGCGCGTCGCATGGGCCTTTTGCTGTGTTTCGCATTGTTGCTGGTGTTGCTGGCGCTCTTCTCCCTGGCCGTGGGCTCCAAGCACATCGAGTTTGTGGCGGTGTGGCAGGCCCTGCTGGACCCCAACGACTCCGCCGACCACGCCATCATCCGCGACTCCCGCTTCCCGCGTGCCGTTTTGGGCATCCTGGCCGGAAGCGCGCTGGGCATCGCCGGGGCGCTGGTCCAATCCATGACCCGCAACGCCCTGGCCGAACCCGGGATCCTGGGCGTGAACGCCGGTGCCTCGCTGGCCATCGTCATTGCCGTGGGCACCTTCGGAATCAACGGGTTCAACGGCTACGTCTGGTTCGCCTTCGGCGGGGCGGTGCTGGCCACGGGCGCCGTGTACCTTGTGGGCATGGCCGGGGCCCGATCCAGCGACCCGGTCCGGTTGGTGCTGGCCGGGGTGGCCCTGGGCGCGGTGCTCTCGGGGATCGGCACGGCACTGGCCCTGGTGCATCCCTCGGCCTTCGACCAGCTGCGGGCCTGGACCATCGGTTCCCTGGAGGGCCGCTCCGCGGACGTGCTGGCCCCCCTGGGAATCGCGGTGCTGGTGGGCGTCGTGCTGGCGGCCTTCACCGGCCGCTCGCTCAACGCCCTGGCCCTGGGGGACGATACCGCCCTGGCCCTGGGCTACAAGGTGGGACGGGCCCGGGTGCTGATCCTGCTGGCCGTCACGGTGCTGGCCGGTGCTGCCACCGCTGCGGTGGGCGCGATCAGCTTCCTGGGTTTGATGGCCCCGCACCTGGCCCGTCGCTTTTCCGGGCCCGACGCCCGCTGGATGCTGGCCTACACCGCGGTGCTCGCCCCGATCATCCTGCTGCTGGCCGACGTGCTGGGCCGGGTCGTCATCCCCGGGGAACTCGAGGCCGGGGTGGTCTGCGCGTTCGTGGGCGCCCCGGTGCTGATCCTGCTGGCCCGCCGCAAGAAGCCGGTCGCCGTATGAGCGCCGGGCCGGAAGCCCGGGCAGCTTCCCGGGTCCGCATGCCGGGCCGGGCCCGGCGCCTGGGCCGCGAGACCGCGCTGTGCCTGCTGCTCTCGGCCTTGGCCGTGCTCTTCGCGCTGCTGGTGGTCGGCAGCGGCGACTACCCCATGGGCCCGGGAAAGGTCGTCAACGTCATCCTCGGCGGAGGGGAAGGGCTGGAGGGCACCATCGTGTTCCAGTGGCGTGCCCCGCGCGCCGTAGCCGCGCTGGCCTTCGGCGCCGCGCTGGGCGTGGCCGGCGCGGTGTTCCAGTCGCTGACCCGCAACCCGCTGGGCTCTCCCGACATCATCGGATTTTCCACCGGCGCCTACACCGGGGCGCTGCTGGCACTGACCCTGGTGGGCGGCAGCTTCCTGGCCACCTCGCTCGGTGCGCTCGCCGGGGGCCTGCTCACCGCCCTGGCGGTGTACTTCCTGGCCTGGCGGCGCGGCTCCCACGGCTTCCGGCTGATCCTGGTGGGCATCGGCATCTCGGCGATGCTCGCGGCCCTGAACCAGTGGCTGGTGCTGCGCGCGGAGATCGAGGTGGCCATGGCCGCGGCGGTGTGGGGAGCAGGAACCCTCAACGGGGTCGGCTGGCCGGTGCTCATTCCGGCGCTGATCGCCATCGTCCCGATCCTGGGACTGGTCCTGGCCGGCGGGACGACGCTGAACATGCTGGAAATGGGTGACGACACCGCCACCGCGCTGGGCGTGCGCGTCGAACCCGCCCGCCTGGCGATGGTGGTGTTGGCCGTGCTGCTGACCGCCGCCACCACCGCGGTTGCCGGGCCCATCGCCTTCGTGGCGCTGGTGGCCCCGCAGCTGGCCAAGCGGCTGAACCGCGCCGCTGGCATGCGCCTGGCCCCGGCCGCCTGCATGGGAGCGCTGCTGCTGGCGGCCAGCGACCTGGTGGCGCAGCGGCTCTTCGCCCCGGTGCAGCTGCCGGTGGGCGTGGTGACCGTGAGCATCGGCGGCATCTACCTGATCTGGCTGCTGGCCCGCGAGGGGCGGGCGGCCAACCGGATCTAGCCCTCGGTGGCGCGCAGCCAGGCCGCCGAGTTGGCACCCAGCAGGCCCCGGGCGGCCAGCGCCGGCCCGTCGGCGGCGGAAAAGAGCAGCGGCTCGCCTGCGGGCAGCGGCACCGGGGCCCCGGAGAGGTTCAGCACGTTGACGGTGTCCCCGTTGCGGATGGCCAGCACCCCGGGCAGCTGCGGGTTCGCGTAGAAGGCCAGCGATCCCAGCCCCAGGTCCAGCTCGCTGCGCAGCGACAGGGCCCGGCGGTACAGGTTCAGCGTGGAATCCGGGTCCTCTTCCTGCAGGTCGCGGGAGAACCCGGCCCAGTCTTCCGGTTGCGGCAGCCAGGTTTCCCCGGTGGGGGAGAACCCGCAGGCCGGGGCATCGTGCACCCAGGGGATCGGCACGCGGCAGCCGTCGCGGCCGATGCGCTCGCCGCCCGAACGCAGGAAGGTGGGGTCCTGGCGGCAGGCGTCTTCCAGCGTGGTGTTGTCGCCCAGCCCCAGTTCCTCGCCCTGGTACAGGTAGGCGCCCCCGGGCAGCGCGAGCATGAAGACCGTCGCGGCGCGCGCCCGGGCCAGGCCCAGCACGGTGTCGGGCTGCGGGTCGCGCGGGCCGATCCCGTCGCCCAGGTCCATGGCGCGGCCGTCGTACCCGAAGCGGGTGGCGTGGCGGGAGACGTCGTGGTTGGACAGCACCCAGGTGGTCGGCGCGTCCACGGCGTCGAAGGCCGCCAGCGAGTCGCCGATGACCTCGGCCAGGGCGTCGCGGTCCCACAGGGTGCGCAGGAAATCGAAGTTGAAACTCTGGTGCATCTGGCCCGGGGCGACCCAGTCGGCCAGCCGCGTCAGCGGGCGCACGTTGGCCTCCGAGCAGAGCACCGGCTCCCCGGGGTACTGATCGCAGATCTCCCGCCAGCGGGCGAAGACCTGGTGCAGCTCGGGCTGCCCGAACATGGGGGCCTCGGCGAAGGGGAAGCCGGGCCGCGGGGTGCCGTCCGGTGCCCCGCCCCAGTCGGGCAGGCCTTCCTTCTTGAACATCGCGTGGGCGACGTCGATCCGGAAGCCCCCGGCCCCGGCGTCCAGCCAGAAGCGCAGGGTGTTCTCGAACTCTTCCTGCACCGCGGGGTTGCGCCAGTTGAAGTCCGGCTGCGTCGCGTCGAAGAGGTGGAAGTAGTACTGGCCGGGCGTTCCGTCGGGGTTCGGAACGCGGGTCCAGCCCGAGCCGCCGAAGAGCGATTGCCAGTTGTTCGGCGGGGTGTTCCCTCCCTCGCCCAGCCCGTCGGCGAAGTGGAACATGGCCCGTTCGGCCGAGCCGGGTGCGGCGGCCAGGGCCGCGGTGAACAGGGCATGCTCGTTGGAGCAGTGGTTGGGGACGATGTCGATGATGATCTTGATGCCGAAGGACGCGGCGGTCTTGATCAGCGTCTTGGCATCCTCCATGGTGCCAAAGAGCGGGTCCACGCCCCGGTAGTCGGACACGTCGTATCCGGCATCCTTTTGCGGGGAGGGGAAGAAGGGGGAGAGCCAGATGGCGTCCACGCCCAGGGTGGCGATCTTCGGCAGCTCGGCGGTGATGCCGGCCAGGTCGCCCATGCCGGAGCCGGTGGAATCCTTGAAGGAGCGCGGGTAGATCTGGTAGATCACCGCGCGGCGCCACCACTGGTCGCCAGCCGATGGTCCGTGCAGCACCGGCTGCAACGCATAGGGCGAGGGATCTTGGGCCAGGGCATCCGACGCGTTGGGTGCGTCAAGGGGTAGCGACATGGTTCCAGCCTATCTACTTGTGGGGCCCGGGATCCTGCACAGGCCCGGGGTGTTGGCCATCGATCAGGCCGGTTGCGCGGTGGAGGTGGGCGGCACGAACCCGGTGGGGTAGAACTCGTCGGCAGTCGGAGTGCCGGCGGGCTCGTCGGCGCCGGGCAGTTCGAAGATGCGGGTCACCGCTGCCTGGACCTGGGCTCCGGGGTGCTGGGCGATGGTGGCCAACCCGTGCAGTTCGCCGAGCTCGTGCCCGTCGATGCCGATTGCCGAGAAGTCCCCGGGCAGCGACAAAACCAGGTAGCGGGCCGCCCTGATCGCGCCGAAGGCCATCTCGTCGGAGGCGCAGAGCAGCGCGGTGGGCCTTCCGCGGGGGTTGGACAGCAGGCTGCGGACCTTTTGGCAGGCACGCCCACGGGGGTCGAGCCCAGGTTCAACAGCACCAGCACCCGGGGTTCCCGAATCCCGGCCCGCGGGCTGGGGAGCCACCCGGTGGCGGCATCGCTGAAACCCAGCGATCGGGTCGAATCGTTTCGGGGCAGCGGGACCCGGCAGCCGTCGCGGCCCAGGCGCTCGCCGTTGGTGCGCGCGCCTGGGCCGGGTCGCGTGGCGGGGCACATCGTGGTTGGACAGCACCCAGGTGCCCGGCGCCCCGACCGCGTCGAAGGCCTTCAGCGAGCGGGTGGTGATGGGCTTGAGCGCGCTCGCGTCCCCGTCGGTGTGCCGGAGGGGGAAGTTGAAGGACTGGTGCATGTCATCCGGGCGCACGTGCCGGTCACAGAGGTGCCAACCGCGCCCGGGCAAAGCTGTACAAGCCGTAGGCGATGAAGCCGGCGCCGACAAAAAACAGCAGTGCGTCGCCGAAGGGCAAGTCGTTGAGCGACTTCAGGGCGCCGTCGAGACCGCTGGCATCATTTGGCTTCACCTTGATTGCGGCCACGATGAACAAGAACCCCACCGCAATGACGGCGACGCCCTTGGCAACGTACCCGGTCACGGCCAGGACCACGACGGCCTTCCCTGCACCACCGGCCGGAAGCCGGATGTCGTCACGAAACTTTTGGCGCAATCCCTTGTACACGAAGTAGGCCCCAATGATCGCCGTGATGACCCCAACGCCGATGAGTAGCGCCTGGCCGCCGGGAAGGGAGAGCAAGGTTCCACTGGCCTGACGCGTGTTGGAAGCCGAGTTCGCCGGCTTCCTGAGGGCGATCGAAAGTGCGGTCCAGGCCAATGCCAGGTAGGCCACCGCCTTGCCAAACGACACCAGGCTTCGGGCCCAGCGCTTCTTGGATGAAGACCCGATTCCGAGCCCCGCCTGCAGCAGCAGCCACAGTCCCAGGGCGGCGAGTCCGATTGCGGCGATCCACACGGCGATCATTCCACCGGGCAGCTTGACCAGTTGGGCGAAGGCGCCCGACTGGTCGGTTTCCCCGCCGTGGTGCAGTGCAATGCGGATGGCGATGTATCCGATCAGGAAGTGCATGAGGCCGCTGGCGGCAAACCCGATGCGCGCGATCGTGGAAAGCGCTGCGCTGTTTCCAACGCGGCTGGCGGCTCGGCGGGCTTCTCCTCCGGCTCTCACGTGCCATCGACCTGATTCTGGGAGTACTCGCCGCGGACCGGTTCGCCCGGTATCCTCACGGTTCTCGCAGTGTCCACCGCAATGACTGCACCGAGCATCACGAGGGAAACGGCTATTGATGCCGTGGTGTCGCTGATCCAGTGGTAGCCGAGATAGAGCCGGCTGGCGATTTGGGCCAGGGTCCCTACGATGGCCACGGCGAAAAGCAGCAGCGTGACCAACATCCTGCGCTGCCGGCTGGCGATGAGATAGGCAAGGATGAGCAGGAA
Source organism: Arthrobacter sp. C2 (assembly GCA_024207135.1). GTDB lineage: Bacteria > Actinomycetota > Actinomycetes > Actinomycetales > Micrococcaceae > Paeniglutamicibacter. The sequence goes on from CP042428.1 coordinate 3,680,104, forward strand.
GTCTGCTGCGCCGATGACATGGCCCGACGGGAAGGAAAAACTGGTGTCGGCTTGCAAGAGCATGAGATCGACCGGTGGCCGCGGATGCCGCACCACCGGGAGCAACGTCATTGCGATCACCATCCCGATGGACATGGCCGCGGCAAGCAGCAGTGGCCGCCAGGCGTGTTTTGCCAAGATGAGCCATACGACAACGACAATAAAAACAATGATCGGCATGGCGATAGGCCCGAAGACGATCGTCAGGATGATCATGAATCCGGTGATCGACGGCTGGCGCCGGGCCATGAACCACTCGTTGACCGGTTGGTCGAAATGCTGGAACCCGGTATGGCCCAGAACCCCGAAGAGCATCACGAAGAACACGGTCAGACCCGTTGCCACCAAAACCGCAGAGGTGGCGTAGAGCCGACGCCGGGTGGCGGCCGGCACAAAGCGCTCCTCGACCACGAATTTTTGGCGCCATCCGGATCGTTGTCCGGTGTCGTGCGGCACCGGGGGTTGCCCGGTTTTCTTCTCGTCTTCCAAAGGGTTCTCCGTACTCGATCCGATGGCATTTCCGACAGCGCTTGGCCTCTTGCGGTAAGTATGCCCCCCATTTGGTTTGCTCGGATAGTGTTTGGACCCGCCTAAGCGAATGGAACTACACCTTCAAGCGGGCGACACACCGAGTAAATAGTCAGAAGGCCCTAAGCATCCGCAAAATCGCTTGACACATCTCATCGGTATAGGCCTTCGGGTCCTTCGCCGGGACGGGAAGCGCCGCGAGATTGGTGCGGTAGATGCTCTCGGCACTGTTCCCGAATCACCCGGCCGGTTCACCAAACGCCTTTTTGTCCTGTCGCAACACGGCAATGAAAGCCCACTTGACGAGCGCCGCCGGGATGAAGATGAAGCCGGGTGTCAGGACGAGCAGCAGAAGCGAACCGCTGTAAATTCAGGTGAAGTGCTTGCCGAAGCCGCTGGACTTCTTCGACGCAGTTGCTGGTTACGGTGTTGGCGCGGATGAAAAAATGGACACCGTTCCGCCAAGGTCGAATGACAATGTTCAAGGCGCAACAGGATCCGGCCACGCAACAGACTTCGTGTCTCGAGGCGCGAAGCAATTGATGTGGGGCGGCACGAGTAACGGCCGGCAATACTCTGCTTGGATTTGTCAGACAGTCATCAGGGGACAAGGAGCCTGGTAGAAAAATCGACCATATTTTGTTCGTCTGACAGCCGGAAACCAACCCAACGATTCAGGCCGGCTATGCGCCCGTTGACTGCTCGTCCGGGCCCAATACCAGCCGGGCCTCGTCCCTGCGGTGGCGCAGCACCGCCTCCACGTAGGAAGCGACGGCCTCCTCCATGGGCACGTTGGAACCGCGGGCCTCGGAAATGTACCAGCGGTGCTCGAGGACCTCGTGCACGATCTGCGCCGGTTCCAACTTGCCGTGGAACTCGCGGGGGATCGCGCCGGTGATCCGGTCAAAGACATCGGTGACCCAGTGGGCCGCGGTGAGCTCCTCATCCAGGTCCGGGTGCTTCTTGGCCCGGTAGGCATCCATGTCGTTGAGCAGCCTGCGGGCCTGGCCTTCCTCCACATCCAACCCGGTGAGCCGCAAGAGCCGGCGGGTGTGGTGCCCGGCATCGACGACCTTGGGCTGGATGACCAGCTGGCCGCCGTCGGGGGAGGTCTTGAGGCTGATCTCCTCCACGTCGAAACCCAGTTCGTTGAGCCGGCGAATGCGCTCGTCCACCCTCCAGCGTTCGGACAGGTCGAAGGATTCCTTGTCGTTCAGCTCGGCCCAGAGCCCGCGGTAGGAGTGCAGGATGTCCTCGCTGGTGGCCACCGGATCCACGGTGTCCTCGATCAGCCCAGCCTCCATGAGGTCCATGAGTTCACCGGCAATGTTGACCCGGGCGATTTCCAGGTCGTACTCGCGCTGCCCCGAGGACAGCTCCGGGTACAGCTCGCCGGTTTCGGCGTCCACCAGATATGCGGCGAAAGAACCGGCATCGCGGCGGAAGAGGGTGTTGGACAGGGACACGTCACCCCAGTAGAAGCCGATCAGGTGCAGGCGGACCAGCAGCAGCGCCTGTGCATCGATGAGTCGGGTGAGGGTATCGCGGCGCAGCTTCTGCGAGAACAGGGCGCGATAGGGCAGGGAGTACTTCAGGTGCCGGGTGACCAGCACCGGGTCCAGGTCGTTGCCCTCGGTGTCCTTGCGCCCGGTGATCACCGCGACCGGTTCCACGCAGGGGGCGGCCAACCGGCGCAGCTTGCGCAGCATGTGGTACTCGTGCCGGGCCACGTGTTCGCCGGTTTCCTTGATGGCGATGACCGCTCCGCCCATCATGGCGAAGCGCACCACATGCCGGGAGATTCCGCGCGGCAGCGGGGCCAGGGTGTCGGCCGGCCAGTCCTCCAGCGGGAGCTGCCACGGCAAATCCAGCAGGCCGGGGTCGGCAGTGGCCGCGGTGATCGACAGCGAGCCGGACACGGCCGGGGTCGAGGAATTCCCGCGCGGCAGCTTGCCGGACTGGGCATGGTTGGTGGGTTCGTCGTGCCAATTGGCGGTGTGGCGGATCATGGCGTGGATGCCGTTTCTTGCTGCGGTGGGGAGGGGGGAAATGATGGAGATGCAAAGGCGGCCGTACCCAGCGCTGGGCTGAATACGGCCGCCATTGGCCGTCGTCGTGAAAAACCACGACGACAGGCAGGGAGGTCTAGGCCTCGCTGGCCACCTGTGCGTGAGCCCCGCTGCTGGCCGGCTCGGCCAGGCGTTCGCCGGAGTCGGTGTCGAAGAGGTGGACGTGTCCGACCTTCGGCAGCACGTGGATGGTTTCGCCCTTGAACGGGGGCTTGCGGCCGTCGACGCGCACGACCATCTGGTATTCGGTGCCGCCCACAAAGGTGTGTCCGTAGACGTAGGCGTCGGCGCCGAGTTCCTCGACGACGTCGACCTCGACCGAGAGGCCTTCGTCCGCACCGACCTGGTCCAGATCCTCGGGACGCACGCCCAAGGTCACCGAGTTGCCGGTTGCGGCCTGCAACGTTGCCGAAGCGACCGGGTAGATGGTGCCGCCGAAGGCGACACCGCCGTCGGCCACCGGAAGCTCCAACAAGTTCATGGCAGGGGAACCGATGAAGCCGGCGACGAAGACGTTCTGCGGAGTGTCATAGAGTTCGCGCGGGGTGCCGACCTGCTGCAGCAGGCCGTCCTTGAGGACTGCGACGCGGTCGCCCATGGTCAGTGCCTCGACCTGGTCGTGGGTCACGTATACCGTGGTGACGCCCAGACGGCGGGTCAGCGACGCGATCTGCGTGCGGGTCTGCACACGGAGCTTGGCATCGAGGTTCGACAGCGGCTCATCCATGAGGAAGACCTGCGGGCTGCGCACGATGGCCCGGCCCATGGCAACACGCTGGCGCTGGCCGCCGGAAAGAGCCTTCGGCTTGCGGTCCAGGTAGTCCTCGAGGTCAAGAAGCTTTGCCGCTTCCTGCACGCGTCGTGCGCGCTCCTCCTTGTCGATGCCCGCGATCTTCAGGGCAAAACCCATGTTGTCGCCCACGGTCATGTGCGGGTAGAGCGCATAGTTCTGGAAGACCATGGCGATGTCTCGGTCCTTGGGCGGAACGTTGGTGACATCGCGGTCGCCGATGAGGATGCGTCCGGAGTTGATGTCTTCAAGGCCGGCGAGCATGCGCAGGGTGGTGGACTTTCCGCAGCCGGAGGGTCCGACAAGAACCAGGAATTCGCCATCGGCGATCTCCAGGGAAATCTTGTCAACGCTGGGCTTGGTGGCACCCGGGTAGGTTCGGGTGGCTTGGTCAAAAGTTACAGATGCCATGGGCCAGCAATCCTTTCACGGGCAGGTACGTGCCCGACGATCCGTAGTGAATGGAATCACAAGCTTCTCATATCAAGGATGGATTCCAAAAGGGCAGGCAATTCCCCGGGCCCATTAAGTCGGAATTGTGCCTTGGATTTCCCGGACCCGATTTTTACCCCGATATCCCCGGGGCGCAACGCGGCAAAGGCGTCCTCGTCCGTGACGTCGTCTCCGGCAAAGAACACGGTTGAGGCGTCGGCGACCTCGCGCAGCCAGTTCAGGCCGTCGCCCTTGGTGCCCACCAGCACACTGGCTTCTAGCACGGCCTTGCCGTCCAGGGCCTGCAGGTTCTCGATTCCATCCAGTTGCTCATGGGCGGCGCGCAGCGCCGCGGTGGCAACCTCGGGTGCGGCCTGCCGCACGTGCAGGACGATCGAGGCGGGCTTGTATTCAAGGGTGGTGCCCGGATTGGCTGCGCTGATGGCTTCCAGTATCCCGGTGGCCTTGGCCAAGGCGGCGGTTTGCGAGCCGCTGAGATCAATGTGTTCGTCCTCGGCGCCGAAGATTTCCGGTGCCCAGCGTTCGGTGCCGTGGCTGCCAACCAACAGGGTTTGCTCGGGCGGTCTGCCCACGGCGCGCAGCGAGGCCAGGTCGCGGCCGGAGATCAGCGCGGTGACGGTGTTCTCCAGGGCGGCCAGCTTGGCCAGGGCCTCGGAGGCGGCAGGCAACGGACGCGCGTCCTCGGGACGGTCGACCAAGGGCGCCAAGGTTCCGTCGAAGTCCAGGGCAACGAGCAGGATCGGGGTGTCGACCAGGGATTCGATGGCATCGGCGAGGTCGGGAGTGATGGGACCCATAGTTAACCAGCTGATCCTTTCAGGCAGTTGAAGCGGGCATGGAACGAACGCCCGGGCCGGGGCAGGTTTCCCGGCTTGGCCCATGGCAATGGGTGCAAATGCAATGCGCGGGTGCTACGGGAAGAATTCCCGATGTGCACCCGCGCCAAGACATCTTCAAGCCTAGACCAGCGTGTCCACCGGCAGCGGGGAGGCCAGCGAGGAGAGGAAGGTCTGGGACCATCGGGCCACGTCGTGGTCGCGCAGGTGCCGGCGCATGCGGCGCATCCGACGCGCCGAGTCCTGCGGATCCATCAGCAGGGCGCGCATGATCCCGGACTTCATGCCGTCGATGTCGTGCGGGTTCACCAACACGGACTGGGTCAGTTGGTCCGCTGCACCGGTGAATTCGGAGAGCACCAGCATGCCGGTGTCATCGGTGTGGGCCGCCACGAACTCCTTGGCCACCAGGTTCATGCCGTCGCGCAGCGAGGTCACGAGCATGATGTCGGCGGCCAGGTACAGGGCAATCATTTCGCGCATCGGGTACGAATGGTGCAGGTAGCGGATGGCCGTGTGCTCCATGGTGTCGTGCTCGCCGTTGAGGTTGCCGACCATGAGCTCGACCTGGTCCTTGAGCTGTTGGTAGCGCTCGACATTCTCGCGGCTGGGGCTGGCAACCTGCACGAGGCAAGCCTCGCCGACCGTGATGTCCCCGTCGGCCAACAGCTCGCCGTAGGCCTTGAGCCGGTGGCGGATGCCCTTGGTGTAATCGAGCCGGTCCACGCCCAGAAGGATGGTCTTCGGGTTGCCCAGTTCCTGGCGGATCTGCTTTGCCCGGGCGATGATCTCCGGATCGTGCGCGAGCTCCGCGACCTGCTGGGTGTCGATGGAGATCGGGTGCGCCTCGGCGCGGCAGATGTTGGAGCTGGAGCCACTGGCTTCGGGCGATGCCGGCGGGATCGCCAGCGAGCCCTTGACCGTGCGGTCAGTGTAGCGGCGCATGCAGCGCAGGAAGTTGCTGGCATCGGCGGTGCGCTGGAAACCCACGACATCGGCGCCGGCCAGCCCTTCGAGGATCTGCTTGCGCCAGGGAAGCTGGGAGAAGATCCCGGGGGACGGGAATGGAATGTGGTTGAAGAAGCCGATGCGCAAGTCCGGGCGCGCCTCGCGCAGGAGCTTGGGCACGAGCTGCAGCTGGTAGTCCTGCACCCAGACCGTTGCACCTTGGGCGGCAATCCTTGCCGTGGCGTCGGCGAAGCGCTTGTTGACCTTTTTGTAGTTGTCCCACCAGGTTCGGTGGAATTCTGGCGGCACGATCACGTCGTGATAGAGCGGCCAGAGAGTCGAGTTCGAGAATCCCTCGTAGTAGAGTTCCAGGTCCTCCTCGTCCAGCGGGACGGGGATGAGGTGGATCCGGTCGTTTTCGAATGGCTCGAGTTCCTCGTCGGTGGCTCCGTGCCAGCCGACCCAGGCTCCGTCCGATTCCTGCATGACCGGGGCGATGGCGGTTACCAGGCCTCCGGGGGAGCGGCGCCACGACAGCTCGCCGTCTTCGCCTTCCACCCGGTCCACTGGAAGTCGATTGGCCACCACGATGAAGTCGTAGCTTTGTTTCTCGCTACCGGATTTATATTCGGTCTTCTTATCCGTTTGCATGTTGACCCTCCGTTCTAATACTCAAGATTGATCTTGAGCTTAGGGTAACTACGTGATGTAAGCGACACGGCGGCGCTAAGCTACGCGACCCCCGTACCCTAAACTGGTTTGGTCGGGGGAGTATCATTTCAATCTTAAAGGACGTTTTGACCTATGGCATCGAATAGCCAGCGGCCGAGCAAGGCCGAGCGGACCGCAAGCGCGCGCGAGCAGGCACAGAAAATGCACGCGGCACAAGAAGCTGCTGACAAGCGCAAATCCCTGTTCATCAAGTTGGGCGTCCTAGTGGCGGTGCTTGCCGTGATTGCGTTGGTCGTGGCCCTCGTCCTGCAGAAGAACTCGGGCACTGTTGCCGACACCGGCGCGGTGCCGAAGGGCGGCAACGCGGCAGGCGGTATTACGCTAACCTCCGACAAGACCCTTGCCGATACTTCCGGACTCAGCGTCGACATCAACAAGGTGGGCACGGCTCCGGCCCAAGGCGCGACGCCGACTCCGCGGGATTACAAGGCGGCGCCCAAGGGCGAACCGATCAACATGCTGCTGTATGTCGATGTCAACTGCGTGCACTGCGCCGACTTCGAGACCCAGTACGCGGACCAGATCAGCACCTGGCTTGCCGCAGGCGATGTGACTGTGGAGTACCGCAACGTCGCGTTCCTCGATGCGGGATCGCCGACCAATTTCTCCTCGCGCGGAGCCAACGCACTGGCCTGCGTGGCGGATGCGGCTCCGGCCTCGTACCTTCCGTTCTCCAAGGCAATGTTTGCGCACTATCCTGAGGGCGAAATGAAGAACAAGCAGCTGATCCAGCTGGCCAAGGACAACGGTGCCGATGTTGCCAGCTGCATCAATGAAGGCACCTTCCGCCCGTTCGCGAAGTTCACCGATGCGGCCGCCCGCGTGGATGCCATTGGCGGCACCCCGAGCGTGTTCATCCAAGGCAAGCTTTGGGATCCGAACGCCGAGCCCGACTTCGTTGCCGTCGTCGACGCCGCAATCAAGGCGAACAAGTAGCAACGTAGTTCCAGCATGAAGTTGGGTGGTTCGCAGTGTGCACGTGAACCACCCAACCGATGGAGCCGGGGCCGGCGGCTTTCACGCTGCCGGTTTCATCCTGCCGATGAATGTCGGTTACGCTAGTTCCTGCACTTGGGTCGTGTTCACACGGACCCGGGGAGCACGCCTCCTTAGCTCAGTTGGCCAGAGCATCGCTCTTGTAAAGCGAGGGTCGCCGGTTCGAATCCGGCAGGGGGCTCCACACCGCAGGCCCTACTTCCTTTCATCTAAAGGGAGGTAGGGCTTTCTGCGTGTCCGTTGCGGCCTATAGGACAAAAAGTGTGTCTGCCCCGGGTGTGTCACCCGGGGTTTCCACGGTCTGGCTTGGGTTTTAGCAGGGCCTGCCGGCCCATCCTTTTCTGGCCCAAAGCCCTTCCTCTGCGCTGTATCCCGTGCCCAGTGTTTCCGGTCCGACCCGTTCTTCCCGGTGCACCGCCTTGGGTGCCGGCTTCAGGTGCTCGGGACGGATGAGGGTGTGCGGCGCGGCGGGGTTTTCGGTGTGGGTGTAGAGCCACCATTCGACGGCGCGCTTGGCGTGGGCCGGCGGCATCCCTCGGTGGTTGCGCAGCAGGGCGCGCAGGTGCGTGTTGACCCCGCCCTCGATCCTGTTGGTCGTCGGATCGACGCCGATATCGGCCAGCTCCGGGTGCAGGTACGTGAACAGGTGACCGTTCTTGGCCAGGCGTTCCATCAGCCGGTAGGCCTTGCGCAGCCGGTCGTGGGTGTACCACCAGGCCTGGCCCGAACGGACCCCGGCTGGACGGAAACCGGTCGGGCCCTGCTGGTAGGTGCGCTGCTTGATCAGGTCCCCGTGCTCGGTGTTCCACTGGTTCAGCACCTGGACCCAGGCGGCGGCCTCCTGCGTGGTCTTCAGCCGCGTCAGGGCCAGCGAGATGCGGCGCAGCGCCTTGCCGGCGTCGGTGCGCGGCCGCAGGGTCAGGTAGGTGCGCACGTTGCGCTGGACGTGGACCAGGCAGCGCTGGATCCGGGTCTCGGGCCACGCCCGCGACAGGGCCGAGGCCAGCCCCGAGCCGCCGTCGATGACCACCGCCCGCGGGGCCGGGATCGTTTCCATCAGGGCCAGCCAGGCTGCCGACTTTTCCGTGTCGCACCACTGCCAGCCGATGACGTGCCCGTTGGCGATCGCTATCAGGCAGCACCAGCCCCGGCCCAGGTAGATGCCGTCCATCTGGACCTGCCCGTGGATCTCCCCGGTCACCGCGACCACGGGTTCGATGTTCCAGCACCACTGCGTGGAACGGCGGAAGGTTCGCCCGCCACCGGGTCCGATCTCGGCCTGGGAATCCTTGCCCATCAGCCAGGCCACGAACCGGTCCAGCTCGGCCCTGCGGGCCAGGTCCGCCCGCCTGCGCACGCTGCTGGCCCCGCAGTCAATGCACCTCCAGCGCTGGGTCCCGGCCGTCGTCTTTCCATTGCGCTTCAGACGAGATCCACATACTTCACAGTGCCTCGAATTTCCAGAACCATTCACGGTTAATGGCCCAAGGCTATAAGAAACCCCGTTCTGCCGCGCCATCGTTGGGATGCAGGCCCCTCATGGACACACTTTCTGACCTATAAGCCTCCGTTGCAATATGAAGGTGGCCTACCTTTTCTTTGTGCATCGAATTGCGGCCTAGAAGGCCCTTTTCGAAATTGCATGGTCAACTCAGATGGTTGATTGTGAGCACGGTGGACGTGGTTCGAAGCGTTGGGATGCCGTCGCGGCGAAGATCCAGGACAAAAACTGCTGGCTGGCCCACCGCTAACTGGTGGACAGCCAGTACCGTGATTGCCTCGGTGTCGCGGCGCAAGGGATCGGTCTCGGCACCATCCATGGACGGATGCACCGGAAGCTCCCCGGGCCAGCGGGTCAGGGTCGGCCCCTCGGGCCCGATCGCCAAGTCGTAGACGCTGCCAGTCGCTGTCGTGATGCGGCATGTACCTGAAGAGATTTCGGCGGCCATGCAGCGATTATTCCACGGTCAATTGCACACCGGGGGATGGTTGCAACAGGTTGTGGACAATCTTGGCGGGTCCCCGTCGTACCTAGTGATCGTGGGGTTTTGCCACCCAGAAGTCGGTGCGTCATCCCGAATTGGAAGAGCGATTTTCTGCCGTGCACGTACTCGGTTCCTGCGCCAAGTGGAGGACTGTGACCGCGGCGAGGGTCTACGCCGGTGCTGCCACCAGAAGCCGGAACACCATCTCGCCGGCCAGCAGGCCGTTGGTTGGTGCAGTTCCGGATTCCCCGGTCATCACATTCCGCTCTTTCCCGGCGCCTCCCGGAACGGTTGCCGGATCATGGTTGTTGTATCGGTGATTGCGGCAGGGAACCAGAGCCAAGCCGGGCCAGGACGCGGTTTTCCCGGTGGCTTACCCGAGGATCTTCATTTCTGCCAAGGCCCTTGCCACTGCAGCCCGCCCGTTGCCATCCAGTCCCCGGACGGGAGCGGGCAGATTGCCCGCGGAAACCAGGCCGAGGTCCTCGGCCACGGCAGAGGCGACCCGGTAGCTTCCAAACCGGGCCATGAGCTGCCACAAGGGTTCCAATTCCAGTGAAAGGGAACGCGCGAAATCCGCGTTGCCGGCAGTTGCCGCACGGGTGATCGCCAGGCACTGCTCGGGCAGGATCCCGGCAATGACGCTGTACCAGGCATCGCAACCGGCAAGAAGACCGGCTGCGGCGGCACCGTCGCCGCTGACACCGATGGTGACATTCCCGGGAACCAGGGCCCGGAGCGAGGAGACACGTTGCACCGCTTCGGCCGGGTTGGCCGGCACCGGCGGAATCTTGATCGATGCAACGCCGGGCAGCTGCGCAATCCGCGCGTGAAGCTCGTCGCTGAAGACCACGCGCGTGGTCGTCGGGTTGTCATAAACGACCAGCGGAACCGAGAGGTTCGCCGTGACATCCTCGTACAGGCCGAAGACCTCGTCATCGGTCAGGGGCTGGTAGCTCATCGGGGCCAGCAGGACGGCGGATGCGCCGCGATCCTGGGCATCGTCGACGTGGCGCAGCACATCCCGCGTGCGCAGGGCACCCACACCGGCGAGCACCGGGATGCTTCCGGCGCCGGCCACGGCCAGTTCCACGGCGCGGGCGCGTTCTGCCCGGTCCAGGTAGGCATAGCTGCCGGTGGAACCGAGGACACAGATGGAATCGACGCCCGCGGCTGCGACCCGTGCGACGAGACGCTCGAAGGCGGGCTCGTCAATGCCGTCATGGGCGAGCGGGGTCAGCGGAAAGGCACTGAGACCGGTGAGAATCGGTGATGGCTTCATGGTCACCGAGGATATAGCAATTTTTCCCGGATGGCCGTTGGCACGCAGGTCCGCGCGCGTTAGGCTGGGCGGATGAGCGAGCGGACGCGGCGCTTGGCCGCCCTGGGACTGGACTACCTGGTCATCCTGGCCTGGATGATCGTCCTGGGCCTGGTCACCGCGATCATCTTCCTGACCCGCGGCGAGCTGCCCGACACCTTGGGCAAGTTCGGTCCGATTGGCAGCGAGATCCTGTATTTCCTGCTGCTGACCTTCGTGGTCGGCATCTACCTCTACAAGACCGAGTCCGGCCCGCACCGCAGCACCTGGGGCAAGCGCCGGATGGGACTGGAGGTCACCGGCCTTGACAGCTCGGTGCCTAAGCCGACGAAGATCCTGCTGCGCACCATCGTGAAGCTCCTGCCGTGGGAAACGGCCCACTTCTTCATCTGGCAGTTGATGGGTGTCATCTACCGAGACGGCAACGAGGCCACGCCCCGGGCTTGGATCTTTGTGGGGATGCATACGGCGACGGCAGCAGCCATCGTCTACACCGTGATGGTGCTGGCCACGGGGCGCGGTCCGCACGACCTGGCCGCGGGCACCAGGGTCCGCTTGCGTGCGGTGCCCGCTTCCTGAAGTCCCGGGTCAGCTCCCGAGCGTGGAACCGCGCACCATGAGCGTGCTCTCGAGGGTGACCTGCTGCGTTTGAAGTTCCTCGCCGTCAATCAGCCGCAGCAGCTGCTCGGCGGCCCTCCGGCCCAGCAGCTCGCCGGGCAGGTTCACGCTGGTCAGGGACGGGGAGCTGGTTCTCGAGTAGGGCAGGTCGTCGAAGCCTGTCACGGCGAGTTCGCCGGGGATCGAGATCCCCGTGGCGCGCGCCTCCTGCAGGATTCCGTAGGCGTGGGTGTCGGTGGCGCAGACGACCGCGGTGACCCCTGCCTTCTTCCAGCGGGGCCAGGCCTCGGCAAACGCATCGGCGGCCAGCCCCACGTTGATGGTGGTGGCGGCCAGTGCGCCGGCGGGGATTTCCATGCCGAGTTCGGCAGCGGTTTCAAGGAAAGCGGTGCGGCGCAGCTCGAAGGTGGCGGTGCCGGTGGTGCCGTCGAGGTATGCGACCTTCCGGTGGCCGGCCGCGGCCAGGTGCCCGGCCACGAGTCGCGCGCCGTGGGCGACATCGAGGTTCACCGCCGGGACCTCCGGGCCGAAGCCGGGTGCGTCGAGCAGCACCAGCGGGCCGGGGGCCGAAAGCTCCTCGAGGAACGACAGTTCGGGAGCGTCGACCAGCAGGCCGGCCGGGCGCAGGCCCAGCAGCCGGCGGGTGTCATCGGCGCTGGGCAGCTGGCCGGCGTCGGTGACGGAGAGCAGCAACTGGTACTTGGAACCCAGCGCGGAGCGCACCCCGGCAATGACCGTGGCAAAGAACGGGTTGGAGATGTCCGGTGCCACCATGATCACGGTGTTGCTTACGCCCCTGGCCAGCGAACTTCCGATGCCGTCCACCACGTAGCCCAGGGCGCGGATGGCCTCGCGGACCTTGGCCTCGTTGGTGGCCGAGACCCGGCCGCTGGCCTTGCCGTTGGCAACCAGGGACACCGTCGCGGTGGAAACCCCCGCACGCTCGGCCACCATGGCGGCCGTGACCCGTCGCCGGCTCGGTGGGGTGGGCCGCGGCTTTTGGGTCGAATGCATGGCTTTTATCTTAGTCGAGGACCGGGCTCCGCGAACCGATTGGCGTCAAGCGTTTGACTAGGGTATTTCCCGGCGGGTAGTTAAGCGTTTGACGCGCGGGTGCCAAAGGTGCCAGAATTCCGGTGAAACAGCATTTCCTGTCCACGGCCGCAAAACCGCGGGCAGGAGTATCCCCGAAGATGTGGAGAACGACAATGGGTGCACCCATCGCTACAACCGAGCCGCGGAAGATCATCCTGGACTGCGATCCGGGACATGACGACGCCGTTGCCATCCTGCTGGCGCACGGCAGCCCCGCCATCGAGCTGCTTGCCGTCACCACCGTGGTCGGCAACCAGACCCTGGCCAAGGTCACTAAGAACGCCCTGTCGGTTGGAACCATCGCCGGCATCACCGGCGTTCCCTTCGCCGCAGGCTGCGACCGCCCGCTGGTGCGCACCATCGAAAACGCCCCCGACATCCACGGCGAATCCGGCATGGACGGGCCCCTGCAGCCCGAATCGGCCATCGAGCTGGACCCCCGCCACGCGGTCGACCTGATCATCGACACGATCATGGCCCACGAGCCGGGCACCGTCACCCTGGTCCCCACCGGAGGACTGACCAACATTGCCATGGCCGCCCGCAAGGAGCCGCGCATCGTCGAGCGCGTGAAGGAAGTCGTGTTGATGGGCGGCGGCTACCACGTGGGAAACTGGAGCGCCGTGGCCGAATTCAACATCATCATCGACCCCGAGGCCGCGCACATCGTCTTCAACGAGAAGTGGCCGGTCGTCATGGTCGGACTCGACCTGACCCACCAGGCTCTTGCCACCGACGAGGTCGTCGCGCAGATCGAGGCAGTGGGCACCGGCCCGGCCAAGTTCGTGCGCGAACTCATGGACTTCTTCAAGGCAACCTACAAGGACGCCCAGGGCTTCGACTTCCCGCCGGTCCACGACCCCTGCGCCGTCGCGTACGTCATCGACCCGACCATCGTCACCACCCGCAAGGTGCCGGTGGACATCGAGCTTGCCGGCACCTTGACCCTGGGCATGACGGTCGCCGATTTCCGCGCCCCGGCCCCGGCCGACTGCCACACCTCGGTGGCCGTGGACCTTGACCACGAGCGCTTCTGGAACCTCGTGACCGACGCCCTGGTGCGCATCGGCGACGTAGAGCTCGCAAGCGCATGAGCACCCTGACCGAGAAAGCCACCGGCACCCGCGGTGGCGCGGTGGCACTGACCGCCGCCCTGCTCACCGCCTGCGTGGCGTTCCAGCTCAATGCCTCCATGCTCAGCCCCGCGCTGGTGACCATGGGCGAGGAACTGGGCACCGACCAGGCCGCCATCGGCCTGTCGCAGACCTGGTTCTTCACCACCGCCGCGCTGTTCTCCCTGTTCCTGCCCCGGCTTTCGGACGTCGTGGGCCGCAAGCGCATCCTGGTCATCATGATGCTGCTGACCGCGGTCGGCTCCGTCGTCGCGGCACTGGCCCCGAACATCGGCTGGCTCTTCGCCGGGCGCATCATCCAGGGCATCTCCGGGCCCACAGTCCCGCTGGCCCTGCTGATGCTGCGCAGTGCCGTGCCCAACCCGCGCCGCTACGGAACCCTGATGGGCCTGATCCTCGCCGTCAACGGCGGGGTCGCCGGCGTCGATTCCTTCCTCGGCGGCTACCTGGCCGAGAACCACGGCTTCCGCTCGATCTTCTGGTTCATGGTCGTCCTGGCGGTGCTGGCCGCCGCAGCGGTGGCCCTGCTGACCCGCGAGTCCAAGCCGCAGGCCGGCACCAAGATGGACTGGCTCGGGGTGTTCTTCATCGTGGTGGCCGTCGGCGCGCTGCTCACGGCCCTGAACGAGGCAGCCAAGCTGGTCTCGGGCATCGACCCGGCCACCGTCATCCTGTCGCTGGTCCTGCTGGCCGTGTCCGCCGCGGCGTTCTACGGCTTCTGGTCCACCGAGAAGCGCGTGGCCGAGCCCATGGTGCAGCTCGAGCACCTGCGCCAGCGTGCCACCTGGGCACCGCTGCTGACCACGGTGCTGACCATGACCGGCATCTTCGCGGTCATCAACGGCATCGTCCCGGCCTACGTGCAGGCAGCCGGTCCCGGCTTCGGCGTCGGCCCCACGCAGACCGCGCTGCTGATCCTGACCCCGTACGCGCTGCTGGGCTGGATCTTCGGACCCGTCAGCGGACGCCTGGCCCCGGTCTGGGGTTACACCTTGGTGCTGCGCATCGGCATGCTCGGCTCGGTGGTAGCGCTGCTGGTCATCGTGTTCTTCGGCATGGATTCGCTGCCCCTGATGGTTGCCGGCACCGCGCTGCTGGGCATCATGTATGCAGGAACCGCCAACATCATGCTCAACGGCCTGGGCGTGGTGCTCTCGCCCAAGGGCAACCCCGGCTTCCTGCCGGGCATGAACGCCGGGGCCTTCAACCTGGGCGCCGGACTGAGCTTCCTTGTGCTCCCGGCAGTGCTTGTGGGAACCTCGTCCCTGGGCGACCGCGCTTCCTACGTCACCGTGGTGGTGGTCGGCCTGCTCATCACCGTGGCCGCCTTCGCCGCCTCGTTGCTGATCCCCAAGCCCGTCGACGCAGAGGTGAAGTAGTTGGATACCCAAGCCCCGGAGCACCAGCCCGGCAAGATCGTGGTGGTCGGCTCGCTGAACGCGGACCTGACCATCTACACCGAGCGCCTGCCGGCCCCGGGGGAGACCCTGCACGGTACGGGCTTCACCGTGAACCCCGGCGGCAAGAGCGCCAACCAGGCCGTTGCCGCCGGCAAGCTCGGGGCGGACGTGTCCCTGGTGGGCGCCGTGGGCCGGGACGCCAATGGCACCATGCTGCTCGAGTCCTGCACCGAGGCCGGCGTGGACATGTCGCACGTGCGCCGGGTGCCGGGCGTGGAGACCGGGGTCGCGGTGGTGACCGTGGATGCCGCCGCGGAGAACACCATCGTGATTTCCGCCGGCGCCAACGGGACCCTGTCCCCGGAAGACGTCGCGGCCGCCGGCTCCGCCTTCGAGAATGCTGCGGTGCTCTGCCTGTGCCTGGAGGTGGGCCTGGACACCGTCGAGGCCGCTGCCCGGGCCGGAGCGGACGCCGGGGCCACGGTGCTGCTGAACCTCTCCCCGTACGCACCCATCCGCCCGGGCCTCGCGGCCCTTTCCGACGTCTTGCTGGTCAACGCGCACGAGGCCTCCCAGTTCCTGGACGGGGAGCAAATCCCGGGCCCCGATGCCGAGGCCCCGGCCTGGGAACCGGTATTGGAGCACCTGGTGGCCCGCGGGCTGCCCAGCGCCGTGGTGACCCTCGGTGCCGAAGGCTCGGTGGTGCTGGATTCCAGGGCGGAAGCGGGCAAGCGCATCGTGCGCATCGCCCCGACCCGCGTGGACGCGGTGGACACCACCGGTGCCGGCGACGCCTTCACCGGCGGGCTGGCCGCACGCCTGGCCGCCGGCGACCCGCTGGCCGAGGCAGCCGCCTTCGCCTCGGTGGGCGCCGCACTGGCGGCCACCAAGAAGGGCACGCAGGCCGCCTACCCGGCTGCCGCCGAGGTGTTCGCCAGGCTCAACGCCTAGCCGATTCCCGGCCCGTTGCCAGGCCCGTTCCCGATCCCCCGGGGACGGGCCGCCACCCAAGCGCCAGGTCCCTCCCGGTCCCTTCCCCGGGAGGGCCCTGGCGCTGGTGCGTTGCGGCAGGGGTTTGGTCCAGGACCAGCGTCTAGGTGTCAGGTCCGTCCGCGTAGTGCAGGACCAGGGCGACCGGGCGCCGGGTGACCGATCCGGGCACTTCCAGCTCGTGGGTCATCACGCCCATGTCCGCGGAGCATGGCCCCTTGTTTCTTGGCAACACCAGCTCCAGCCGGCCAGCAACAGGGCAGCCAGCAGGACCGAAACCTGCCCTGCGCCGCGCAGTGGCTTCTTCATGGGGGCGCCGCCTTTCCTGGAGACTGCTCAGCGCAGCGGCATCGCCGTGCCTTCCAGGGTGATCGTGCCGCGCCCGCGCACGCCCTGGAAGCTGTATTCGCCCCAGCGTACCGATTGCGACTGCTGGTGCCCCACGGCATTCCAGTCCCAGCCGAGTACCGCGGGGGAATCGTGGCCGCATTGCGGCGGATAGGACTCCATGACGGTCGTGCAGTACACCGGACCGCTGCCGTCATCCAGCACCATGCCGGCGAAGGCCCGGTCGGGCGCGGGTGAAAGCGCGAGGAGCAGCGCGAGGACAGCAAGCACCAGCGCCACCGGCGTCATCACGTAGCGCTCCGGCTTGGACCGGGAGATCGCATTCATCGCCACACCGAGGGCCAGGTAGGCGAACACGACCCAGATGCCGACCCGGGAGAACCCTGCGGGAAACAACTCGATGGCGCCCGTCCGGTCCAGGGCGAGCAACGCGATGAACCCGTAGACCAGCACGGAGAACGCCGAAGCGATCCGGAGGGGAACCGGCAGCGAGTCCGGATGCCGCCCGCCCCACGCGAACCGGCCCCACGGGGCGCCGAACGCCAGTGCCAGCTGGAAGAGGACCAGCAGGGCGAGCACTGCGGTGAATACGATGGCGATGGTCATGTCCCGAAGCCTACTCGGCTCCGGCACCTGGGGATATCGCGAGGCGGCCGCTGATCCTGGCGGGAGTGTGAGCCGCGCCCGGAACCGGGAAAAACGGGTACAGGCACGGATGTTTCACGCCGAACCCGCGGCGTACCGTAGCTGCCATGAGCCAGACACCAGCCAGCCCCCGGGGTGCAGGAACCGCGCCGGAAGCGGCACGCCGCACCTACCTCTTCGCGCTCAAGGACGCGGGCGGCACCGTTCCGCCGGAGCTCGGAGTCGTCCGGCGGCTGGCCCGCCGCGGGCACGAGGTCGTGCTGCTTGCCGACGATTCCATGGAAGACCAGACTGCCGGGGCCGGGGCCTCGTTCCGTTCCTGGACCGATGGCCACACCGGAGAGGTCCGCGACTGGGCGCTGCGCAGCCCGATGGCACTGGCCCGGGACATGTTCGAAAACATGATCGGGCTCCCGGCCCCGCAGCAGGCCCGCGACACCGCGGAGGCCATCGACGAGGTGCGGCCGGACCTGGTGCTGGCTTCGTTCTTCGCCTTCGGCGCCATGGTGGGGGCCGAGGCGCGCGGGGTTCCCTTCGACGTCCTGATGTCCAACACCTACCCGCTGCCCGCCAGGGGCATGCCGCAGGTCGGCACCGGCTTCACCCCGGCGAAGGGGCCGCTGGGTGCACTGCGTGACCGGATGACGTCCTTTGGCACCACCAAGCTGGCCAACAGGTTCGCTCTGGGCCCGTTGAACGCATTGCGTGCCGAACACGGGCTGGCCCCGGTGGAGAACACGTGGGCCCAGGTGCATCGCGCCAGGCGCCAGCTGATCCTCACCTCCTCGGCCTTCGACTTCCCCGCCGAGCTTCCGGACAATGCCCGCTACGTGGGGCCGATCCTCGATGATCCTGCCTGGACCTCCAACGCCCCGTGGGCGCCGCCCGCAGGCGAGGCGCCGCTGGTGCTGGTGGCCATGTCCTCGACGTTCCAGAACCATGTGCAGTGCATGCAGCGGATTGTGGACGCGCTCGGGAGCCTGCCGGTGCGCGGGCTGGTGACCACCGGCCCCGCGGTCGACCCCGGACAGATCCATGCGCCGGCCAATGTGGCGGTGGTGGCCGCCGCACCCCACCACCAGGCCATGGCCCGGGCCAGCCTGGTCATCACCCATGGAGGGCACGGCACCGTGGTCAAGGCGCTGGCGGCGGGGGTGCCGCTGGTCATCCTGCATCACGGCCGTGACCAGTCCGGAAACGCCATCCGCGTCACCTCGCGGGGCGCCGGCGTCGCGGTGTCCCGCCTTGCCTCGGCCGGCACCATCGCCAGGGCTATCACCAGGGTCTCGGAAAACGACGACTACCGCCTCTGCGCCCGGCGGCTCGGCGTGGCCATCGCCCGGGATGCGGCCGACGAGTCGCTCCTGCTCGAGCAACTGGAATGGTGAATGCCCTTGGCCGCGAGGTGATGGTGCCGCGTTCAACGGACCACAGGCTTGTTTATTTAGTACAAATATGCGACAATTAGAGACCTCCTCAAGGGTTGCTAGAAGAGCGTGAGCAGTCGAATTGATTCGTACCGCCGCTCAAAATCCCATGCGGACCCAGGGGAGGTTCGGACGGTGGTCCCGGGATGCATTGGTCAAGGCCGGATGCAGCGCTGATGGCAATGCCAACTTATCCCGAGCTCCGCAAACGGCCGCCTGGATCGGACAACACCGGGGGTGTGCCGTGCGATTCGATGAGGCAAGCCTGTCGGAATTCATTGCCGGCACGTTTCGCTCGCGCATCGATGCGGGTCATCGAGGGCGCGTAGCGGCCAGGCAAGTTGCAGGCTTGGCCACTTGACGAAGACTGTCCGAAACGCAGGAACGCCCCTCCAGCGGTGTCGGGGCATGCAGCAGAAACAAAGCAAGAAACGGAACGGGCCCAGGGCTTGACGCCTCCCGGCGACGAGCACGGCACTTCCGGCGGTTGATAAGAGATGGGGCATGAGCCCGTCAAATCGCCGCACTGTCATGAAAGGACGAATCATAATGACACCAGGTCATGAAGCACTCATCATTACGGCCTTCACGATGATCGGACTACTGAGCGTACTGACCTTTGCGATGGTCGCTCGTTACCGCAAGGCGCACAACGCGCATGAGGAACCGGGCGCCGAGCAGGTCGCATAGCTTCGTGGTTGGCCCGGGAATGAACGGCCCGGGCCAATGCACGGTACAAACGGGTGTGCCCGCCACTTCAGTGGCGGGCACACCTGTTTTGCGTTGGGTCGCGCAAGAATGCCTGCCCGGGTGCCCGTGAAATGCTCAATCGGTCGGTGATAGCTTGGTGGTGTGGCGTGAGGTTGCCCGAATACCGCCAGCGCCCAGCACGATCAATGCATGATCCACACCGTCCACCGACAGGTCACGCTCGCAATGTTCAATATCCGTGAATACCAACCGGCAGACGAACGCGGCTGGCTCGAGTGCAGGTTGCTCAGCTTCCTGGACAGCAACTACTACGACGACGTCCGCACCGACCGCAGCGACATCGAGGCACCGAACCTGAGCCTGGTGGCAGAGGACAACGGCACGATCGTGGGCCTGATCGACATCGAGTTGGACGGCGATGCGGCAACCATCGATTCCATCGCCGTGCACCCCGGCGCCCGGCAGCAGGGGATGGCGTCGGCGCTGCTGGACGAGGCCCTGGCTCGCCTCCCCTCCGGCACCAGGACCCTTGATGCCTGGACGCGGGAGGATGCCGCGGCAAACGGCTGGTACCAACGCAACGGCTTTGAAGAAGCCTACCGATACCTGCACGTGTACAAGGGCTACAGTGAACCGAATGACGGGTTCCAATGCCCGGAGGGCTTGTCCCGGCCCGTGCTGGCCTTCATGCATGCAGACATCAAGGACGAGGAGAGCATGCGCCGGGCCTTCAAGCGGGTGTATGTGTGCCGGCAATACGTGCGGCGGCTCGGGCCGGCCTGATTGCTGTCCCGGCCAACGGCCGTGGGAATGGCCCGAAACCTAGCCCTTGGCCGCCCATCGGCCGAAAACGGGTTCGAGGAGCACGCGCATGATGCCCGGCAGGTTCTGGCCGTAACGGGCAAAGACCGCGTCCCGGTCCGCGAACCTGCCCAGCGACCGATCGACCTGGGCCAGGTCGGCGGGCATGCAGGATCCCTCGGCGCAGCCGCTTGACACCCAGTGGGCGGACCCGGTGGCAATGGCATCGAAGAGGGTCTCGGCGCCCTGGTTTGCGAAAGCCTGGGCAGGGTTCTTGGCATCCGCCTCGAAGAGATCCGAGAGATTCACCCACCCGGAATCGAGCCTGAAATCCGGCCAGGCGACAAGGATGCGCGCCGGGACCGCGCGGCGCAAATACCTGAACCGCGGATGCCAAAACGATCCATGGATCAGCAGGGCCTCCGAGCGGGTGGCGAGTCCCGCTCCTCTGGCCAACGCCTCCAGCAAAGCGATGCGCTGCGAACACGAACCTCGTCCCTTGGCCAGCGTGGCCGAGGCCGGCTGGGTTTCGTTGAGCGAATACACGGGACGGATCCGCTGCTGGATCCACCGGTGGGCCTCGCGCAGGAACTCCAGGTCGCTGCCGGTGCTGGCACGTAGCCGGGCCCCGAGCTCCAGCAGCACCGGGTCGCCGCCGTCCAGGATCGGGGTGAAGTCGGTCGTGCCGGCCACCGGATCGCCGGAGACGGCGTCTGCGCGGCGCAACCGGGCTGTCGTGGTCAGTGTGCAGGTCATGGGACCGAGTCTGCCACGCCAACGGATCAGGAATCGAGCAGCAGCGCCAGGCCACCGGATCCAACAAACACCCAACCGGCGACCACCAGGATTCCGCTGGCGGACATGGTCCAGATCATTTTCTGCTTCTCGGTCATCCTGCAATGCAATCCGGCGACCGGCTTTCACCTGCCGGTCACCGCAAAATCGGGTCGGCTCACCGAGCGTTGGAACCGTTGGCGCCATGCGGGCGCAAAACGGACCAAATGTGATGCAGCCAAGGGCTAAAGTGGCGCAGATGACACGAAGCTGGTGTGTCGCAACTCCTCGGAAAGGGCAACCGTGCACGATCGGATCCACTACTCCAAGTTCCTTGACCTCCGCATGTCGGCCGAGCAAGCCGCAGACCTGGTGAAGCCGGGCATGACGGTGGCCATGAGCGGGTTCACCGGCGCGGGATACCCCAAGGCCGTCCCGGGCGCGCTCGCCACGCTCATGGAAAAGGAACAGGCCGCGGGGAAGCCGTTCAAGATCAACGTGCTGACCGGCGCCTCCACCGCCCCGGAGCTCGACGGGGTGCTGGCGCGCGCCGGCGGCATGGAGCTGCGCCTGCCCTACATGTCCGACCCCGAGCTGCGCCGCCGCATCAACGCCGGCGAAATGGAATACATGGACATCCACCTGTCCCATGTGGCCCAGCACGCCTGGTTCGGCTTCTACGGCAAGATCGACCTGGCCATCATCGAGGTCGTCGGCGTGACCGAGGACGGACGATTGATCCCTTCCTCCTCGGTGGGCAACAACAAGACCTGGCTGGACATGGCCGACAAGGTCATCATCGAGGTCAACACCCAGCAGTCCGCCGCCATGGAGGGCATGCACGACATCTACTACGGCACCGCGCTGCCCCCGCACCGCAAGCCGATCGAAATGACCACCGCCGACCAGCGGATCGGCGAGCCCTACCTGCGGGTGGACCCGGCCAAGGTCGTCGCCGTCGTGGAAACCGACGCCCCGGACCGGTTGAGCCCGTTCGCACCGGTTGACGAGACCTCCAAGCAGATCGCGGACCACCTGCTGGACTTCCTGGACCACGAGATCCGCGCGGGTCGGCTGACCGACAAGCTGCTGCCGCTGCAGTCCGGAGTCGGGAACATTGCCAACGCCGTGCTCGCCGGCCTGGCCCGCGGCGGCTACAAGGGCCTGCAGGCCTACACAGAGGTCATCCAGGACGGCATGCTGTCCCTGCTCAAGGACGGGACGATCGGTTTCGCCTCCGCAACCTCCTTCTCCCTGTCCTCCGACGGCATCGACGAGTTCAACAAACATGTCGACTTCTACCGCGAGCGCATCCTGCTGCGCCCGCAGGAGATCTCCAACCACCCCGAACTCGTGCGCCGGCTGGGCTGCATCGCGCTGAACGGAATGATCGAGGCCGACATCTACGGCAACGTGAACTCGACCAACGTCGTCGGATCGCACGTCATGAACGGCATCGGCGGCTCCGGTGACTTCGCCCGCAACGGCTACCTCTCGGTGTTCATGTCCCCGTCCACCGCCAAGGGCGGGAAGATTTCCGGCATCGTGCCGATGGCCAGCCACGTTGACCACACCGAGCACGACACCATGATCCTGATTACCGAGCGCGGCCTTGCCGACCTGCGCGGGCGCTCGCCCAAGCAGCGCGCCCAGGTGGTCATCGACAATTGCGCCCACCCGGAGTACCGCCCGATGCTGCAGGACTACTTCGACCGCGCCAAGGTTTCCAGCTACGGCAAGCACACCCCGCACCTTTTGGGGGAGGCGCTGTCCTGGCACCAGCGCTACATCGACACCGGCGACATGCGCCCCGGGGCCGCACGGGCATAGTCCCTTTGCATCGCCTTCGCCCGATATTTCCTAGGCGGGTACCGCGTTGTCCTGGTCCGGCCCGAGGGACAGCGGCCGCTGCGGGGACGCAGCGTGCGGCAGGACGGTGTTGGGCTGGGCCGGGACCAGCGGGTCCAGGCCCATGCCCGTGCGGTACCAGGACGACTCGGTGGACACCCAGATGGTCATGGGCAGCCCGGTGACGTAGCCGGTGTACTCGCGTTCCGGCGTCCATCGGGCGGAGCGCTCGTAGTAGCCCCACGAAGCCTGGTTGCGGTTGTCGATGACGGTGATCGGGGTGCCGCCCATGGACAGCGCATAGGTCAGCCGGGCCTCGGCCATGTACTGGCGGATGCCCAGCCGGCGGTAGGCGGGGTGCACGAACATGCCGCCGAGCTCCATGGGGCTGGGCGCCATGGTCGGTGCGGTCACGGAGGTGTGCACGATTCCAACACCCACCCGGGTGCCCTCGTGCAGCGCGGTGACCACGAACCTTGCCTGGTCCATGCGTTCGTGCCAGCGGGCATCGGGGTTCAGGGTGAGTGCGGACAGGGCATCTCGTTCGGCGCCGGTGGGCGCGCAATAGGACAGGGAATACTCAATGATGGGAAGCACTGGGAGCGGTCCTCTAGGAAAAATAGAGCGAACAAAAGAAGTGGTTCCCGGAATTACGCCGGGCCGGTTCTTTGGCCGGTAGGGGACCGCTGCCGGCGGTTCCCGGCAGCTTCCTTGTAGGGCCCAGTTTGGGCGTCGAAGGATTCGACAGTGAAATTATTACCCGCCGGAAGCCTCGTTGTAAACACTGCTTTCGAGCGACTCGCCGGACACCCGGAAACTTCCCTCGCGCGGAACCGGACCAGGGGCCAAAATGGCCCGGAATACCGCGGTTTTTTGCGACGTAGCGGGGGTGTGGATTCACCAACAATTAACCTTCGGGTTTCACGCCCGGGCGTGGCCGAAAATAGGGGTGCGGCGGGCACCGGCTCCGGGTCCAGTGCGAAGCCCGGTAAAGGGATCTGTGCATTCGATTTGGTGTGTGCCGCAGTGCTCGGCTAATCTTGCTAGGTACTCCTTCGGGAGTTGCGTGACGGTTCTTTAGCTCAGTTGGTTAGAGCGCTCGCTTCACACGCGAGAGGTCAGCAGTTCGAGTCTGCTAAGAACCACCAAACGAAAAGAGCCCCGGATGTCCGGGGCTCTTTTCGTTAATCGGGCCTGCTTACCGCCGAAGTTACTGCCATCGGCCCGCGTCTACTTGTCGCTGAGCATTTCCAGGACCAACGGCTTGACCTTGGTGCCGAGCAGCTCGATGCTTCGCATCATGGTCTCGTGCGGCAGCGAGCCGGCCGAATACTTGATGTCGACGCGCGAGAGTCCCAGCCCCTGCGCGAAGCGGGCGATCTTCCGGGCCACAGTCTCGGGGCTGCCGGCAAGCATCGATCCATCGGGTCCGGTGGAGGCCTCGAAGCGCATGCGGCTTGCCGGCGGCCAGCCGCGCTCGGCACCCAACCGGTCCATGGTGGTCTTGTAGTGCGGCCACAACAGGTCCATGGCTTCCTTGTCGGTGTCGGCGACAAGGCCGTGGAAGTGCGCGCCGATCTTCTGCGGCTGGTGGCCGAACTCCTCCAGCGAGCGCTTGTAGAGCCGGGTCAGCGGTTCGAAGGCCATGGGCTGTCCGCCGATGATGGCCAGGAACAGCGGCAGTCCGTGCTTGGCCGCCCGCACCACCGATTCGGGGCTTCCGCCCACACCCACCCAGGCATCCAGCGTGCCCCGCTCGATGGGCGGGTAGACCGCCTGGTTGCGCAGTGCCGAGCGGGTCTGGCCGGACCAGCTGACCGGTTCGCCCTTGCGCAGCTTTGCGAACAGGGCGAGCTTCTCCTCGAAGAGCAGCTCGTAGTCGGTGAGCTCGTAGCCGAAGAGCGGGAAGGACTCGATGAAGGAGCCGCGTCCCAAGATGGCTTCGGCCCGGCCGTTTGACAGGCCGTCGAGGGTGGCGAAACGTTCGTAAACGCGCACCGGGTCATCCGAGCTCAGCACCGTCACCGCGGTGCCGAGGCGGATCTTCTCGGTCACCGAGGCGATGGCTCCCAGCACCACCTCGGGTGCCGAGATCGAGTAGTCGTCGCGGTGGTGTTCGCCCACCCCGAAGAAGTCGAGCCCTGCGGCTTCGGCGGCCCGGGCCTCGGCGACCACGTTGCGCAACACCTGTGCCGCGTGCAGCGGCACGCCATTGGCATCGACGGTGATGTCGCCGAAGGTCTCGATCCCGATCTCAAGAGGCTGAACGTTGCCAGTGGAATTACTCATGATCTCCCGTGTTTCTTCCGACAGAATTTATATGCGTTTGCATTCAAAGTGGCTCAACGCGGGAGGTCCTGCGGTTATTCCCGCAGCTGTATCGCCGGTATCAAACGAAGCCGCATTTGCCGGGCGCGCGGCGGGTGGATCGCTGGGCAATAAAGCGGCTGTATGGTGGGTGGGAACAAGCGCAATTGACAGGAGAAAGCGTGTCTTCAGGTAAGGGACCGGACACCACCACGACGGAGTCCCCGGGCGAGGATCCCAACCCGCAGGTCTCGAGCATTCGACGTGTCCAGACGCGGGAAATGGTCCACATTACCCAGGCCTTGAAGGACGCTGCCGCGCACGCGCAAAGCGCCCCCGGAATCCCGCACGCCGCCGTGCCGAAAGACGCGGCAGTGCCAGCGAAGCCCTCCGCCGCGTCCGCAGACAGATCCGAGGGGAAGCCGGCCGCCAAGCGCCCGGGAAGCCCGCGGCCGCCGCGGCCCGCAAAGCCGGCTCGGCCCGCCCGCAGGCAGCGGCCCACCACGCTGGCCCAGGACGCCATCAACGCCAAGACCGGACAGGTGGGCGTGACCTTCACCGGTGCCCCGTCGTTGCCTCCACGGGCCAACCCGGCGGCCCGGCGCATGATTTCGCGCCTGCTGGCCTCCGACACCCCTCCCACCCAGGCGTTCAACATCGTGGAGCGGCTCAAGGGCACCCCCTATGCCAACCCGAAGGTGAATGCCGCCCAGGACGCCTCGGCGCGCAAGACCCTCGAATTCGCCCTGGACCTGGCCGAGACCATGTTCCGCTACGGGGCAGGTGCCCTGGAGGTGGAAACCAGCGTCATCGCGGTGACCGCTGCCCTGGGGCTGAGCCACACCGACGTGGACATCACCAACCAGTCCATCCACCTGAATTTCTCCCCACCCGAGGGCGAGTCGTACTCGATGCTGCGCGTGGTGCGCTCCTGGACCAGCAACTTTGCCGGCCTGGCGCAGGTGCACCGGCTGGTCTCGGACATCGTTGCCGGCGGCGTGACCAGGCAGCAGTCGGTGGACCGGCTGCGGGAGGTCTCGCGCAAGCCCAAGCCGTTCCCGCGCTGGATGATCGCCTCGGCGGCCGGAGCCTTTGCCGCTTTCTTCGTGGTCTTCATCGGCGGCTCGCTGATGGGTGCAGCCCTGGCCTTCGTCTCCTCGGTGGCCGTCGGGCAGCTCCTCAAGTATGCCGCGCGCTGGCGGGTCCCCGAGTTCTTCTCGGTCGCCACTGCCACGTTCGTGATCACGGCCATCGCCGTGCTTTTCCATGCGCTGCATGCACCCATCGACGCGGCGCTGGTGGTCGCCGGCGGCATCCTGCTGCTGTTGCCTTCCTCCCGGTTCGTCTCGGCCCTGCAGGATGCGATCAACGGGTTCCCCGTCACCGCCGCCGGGCGCTTCTTCTCCGCGGGGCTGACCTATGCCGCGATCCTGACCGGGATCATGGCCGCACTGGTCTCCGGGCAGCTGTTGGGCGCCCCGATGCTGGATGTCAGCGCCATCGACCCGATCGCCTACCCCGGATGGCTGCTGGCCGTCCTGGTGGTGGTGGCCGTCATCGCCGGCGCGATCACCGAGCAGTCCGAGCCCAAGCTCCTGCTGCCCACCGGGGCCATTGCCCTGCTGGGCTACCTGATCCTGTTGGGCATCCAGGCCCTGGGCGTGGGGGAGCGGGCGTCACCGGCCGTCGCGGCGACCTTTGTCGGCATGGCCGGGCGCTGGGTGGCCTACAAGATGCGCGCCCCGCAGCTGGTGCTCGCGGCCCCCGCGATCGTGTTCCTGCTGCCCGGCCTGATGATCTTCCGCTCCATGTACGGGATCGTCTTTGACGTCGCGGATATGTCCTCGGCCATGGTGGAGATGTTTTCCGCCTTCACCATCATGATGGCGATTGCCGGCGGGGTGGTGTTCGGCGACACGCTCGCCCGCCCGCTGATCGGCGCCGAGGCGCTCGCCGAGCGCCGCAACATCCGCCGCCGCTAGGATCGGGGCGCCGCCATCGGCAGGGCCCAGTCGATGGGCGCCCCTCCGGCTTCCACCAGCAGCGCGTTGGCCCGGGTGAAGGGCTTGGACCCGAAGAACCCGCGCCGCGCCGACAACGGCGAGGGATGTGCCGAGGCGATGATCGGGATCGGGGCCAGCGCCGGGGCCAGGGCCTGGGCATCCTTGCCCCACAGGACCGCCACCAACGGACCGCCGCGCGCGGCCAGCGCCGCCATCGCCGCATCGGTCACCGCCTCCCACCCCAGCTTCCGGTGCGACCCGGTCGCGGAGGCACCCACGGTTAGCACCCTGTTCAGCAGCACCACGCCCTGGTCTGCCCATGCGGAAAGATCCCCGTGCGACGGGATCGGCACGCCGGTGTCCTCGTGCAGCTCGATGTAGATGTTCTTCAGGCTGCGCGGCAACGGGTGCACCTGAGGCAGCGCGGCAAAGCTCAGGCCCATGGAATGCCCCGGCGTGGGATAGGGGTCCTGTCCCATGACCAGCACCCGGGCTTCGGCCAGCGGTCGCTTGAAGGCCCGCAGGATGTTCCCCGGAGCCGGCAGGATGCGCTCGCCGGAGGCTCGCCTGGCCTCCAGCACCCGGGCGATTCCAACCAGCGTGCCCTCCACCGGGGCCAGCGCCTGCGCCCAGTCCTCGGCCACGAATCCTCCGGCCACGGCGGGTGCAAGCCCGTTGGCAAAGGGGAAGGGGGCGGTGTCGACGGCCGGGGCGGGGAGCTCGAACAGGGGTGTTTCGTGCGTGTCCATGGGATCCATTGTGGGCAGATGGCGGCCCGGTTGGACAGCCGAAGTGTCGGGCAGACGCGTTAGAATAATTACAGTTGAGGCAGATTGCCCGGTCGTTCGCCGTGTACCGGGAACTGGATTGTTGAGGGAAGTGCAATGTCATCCGAGGCACTTGGGCTCGAGTTTGAGCTTGATGAATCCAGCGAGCTGGATGAGCGTTCCCAGCGGATTCTCGCGCTGGAACGCCAGTGGTGGAAGTATGCCGGAGCCAAGGAACAAGCCATCGCAGAGATGTTTTCCATCTCGCCAACCAACTACTACCAGTTGTTGAATACGCTGATCGACACGGACGCGGCGCTGGCCCATGACCCCATGCTGGTCAAGCGATTGCGTAGACTACGAACGACGAGGCATCGCGCTCGGTCGGCGAAACGGCTCGAATCCGAGGCATGAATGCAACGCACGTCGGGCGTTTCGGGGCCCGGAGGCGCTTGTGTTCCTGCACCCGCGCATGCCCACATTGCACGACACATCACCGAGGACGGGCATGACCAACTATCCGCGCGATGAATTTGATCGCGTCCCTGAGTTCAGCAACCGTAGCGGCTCGCACCGCGAAAACGGCTGGGCTGCCGCCGCATCCGTGGGCGGAGCCCGATCCGGGCTGCGCTGGCTGATGGTCTTCGGGGCGCTTGCCCTGGTGGTGGGACTCTTCTCCTTCATGGTCCTGCCCAAGCTCATGGGCACCTCGAACGACCCCGCACCGGTGGCCGCGAGCTCCTCGGACTCGACTTCGGCCCCGGCTTCCTCCGACGCCTCCGAATCGCCGTCCGCCACCGAGGATCCCAGCGAAACGCCCTCCGAAAGCGGCTCCACGGACCCCGGCGAGTCGACCGCGGCCTCCGAATCCACCGATGCCAGCGCAAGCGGGTTGCCGGAGGATGTCGACACGACCATGGTCATGGGTGTCTACAACGGGGCAAAGGTCGGCGGCCTTGCCGGCCAGGCCCGCACCGAGCTCTTGAACGCCGGGTTCAGCAATGTCTCGGCATCGAACTGGACCAAGAAGGTCACCTACTCCACGGTCTACTACCGCTCCGAGACCCAGCGGGCCACGGCTGAAGCGGCGGCCGGGGAACTGGGCATCACCTCGATCATGCAGAGCGCAAACATCCCGGGCAATATCGCCATCGTGCTGGGAAGCAACTACCGCTAGGCCGAAGCGTGGCGAACTACGCTGTCGGCAAAGACCCACAGCTTGCACTCCGGGTGGTTGAGTGCCAAGATTTGTATTAGCACTCACACGTCCCGACTGCTAATTCGATCGAAGTTTCGACCGGATCCGTGCGGTTTCGGGATGTTGTTTGAGTGAGTCCTTGACCAAGGCAGCGAGAAGCTTTTGCGATCGTCCCATGACATCGTGGATTCTTCGTCCGTCGCGGGCGTTGCCTCAGGTCGTAGATACGCATGAACGTCCCGAAAGGACATAAGCCGCTATGGCCAAAATCATTGCATTTGACGAGGAAGCACGCCGAGGCCTTGAGCGCGGCCTGAACATCCTGGCCGACGCCGTCAAGGTCACCCTTGGCCCGCGTGGTCGCAACGTCGTTCTGGAAAAGAAGTGGGGCGCCCCCACGATCACCAACGACGGTGTCTCCATTGCCAAGGAGATCGAGCTCGAAGACCCGTACGAGAAGATCGGTGCCGAGCTCGTCAAGGAAGTTGCCAAGAAGACCGATGACGTCGCAGGCGACGGCACCACCACCGCAACCGTCCTGGCCCAGGCCCTGGTCAAGGAAGGCCTGCGCAACGTTGCTGCCGGCGCCGACCCGCTGTCCCTGAAGCGCGGCATCGAGAAGGCAGTCGACGCGGTCACCGCCGAGCTGCTGGCCTCCGCCAAGGAAATCGAGACCAAGGAGCAGATCGCTGCCACCGCATCGATCTCCGCCGGCGACAACGAAATCGGCGCCCTGATCGCCGAGGCACTGGACAAGGTCGGCAAGGAAGGTGTCATCACCGTCGAGGAGTCGAACACCTTCGGCCTCGAGCTTGAGCTCACCGAGGGCATGCGCTTCGACAAGGGCTACATCTCGGCCTACTTCGTCACCGACAACGAGCGCCAGGAAACGGTCCTTGAAGATCCGTACATCCTGATTGCCAACTCGAAGATCACCAATGTCAAGGACATGGTTTCGATCCTTGAGAAGGTCATGCAGTCGAACAAGCCGCTGCTGATCATCGCCGAGGACATCGAGGGCGAAGCCCTTGCAACCCTGATCGTGAACAAGATCCGCGGCCTGTTCAAGTCCGTCGCCGTCAAGGCACCGGGCTTCGGCGACCGCCGCAAGGCCATGCTGGCCGACATTGCCATCCTCACCGGTGGCCAGGTCATCTCCGAGGAAATCGGCCTGAAGCTCGAAAACGCCACCATCGACCTGCTGGGCTCCGCCCGCAAGGTTGTTGTCACCAAGGACGAGACCACCATCGTCGAGGGTGCGGGCGACGCCGAGGAGATCGCCGGTCGCGTGAACCAGATTCGCGCCGAGATCGAGAACTCCGATTCGGACTACGACCGCGAGAAGCTGCAGGAGCGCCTGGCCAAGCTGGCCGGCGGCGTTGCAGTCATCAAGGCCGGTGCCGCAACCGAGGTTGAGCTCAAGGAGCGCAAGCACCGCATCGAAGACGCTGTGCGCAACGCCAAGGCAGCAGTCGAGGAAGGCATCGTCGCCGGTGGCGGCGTGGCCCTCATCCAGGCCGGTGCCATCGCATTCGCCAAGCTGAAGCTCGAAGGCGACGAGGCAACCGGTGCAAACATCGTGCGCGTTGCCATCGAAGCCCCGCTGAAGCAGATCGCCTTCAACGCCGGCCTTGAGCCGGGCGTCGTTGCCGACAAGGTCAAGGGACTGCCCGCAGGCCACGGCCTGAATGCAGCAACCGGCGAATACGTCGACCTGCTGGCAGCCGGCGTGAACGACCCGGTCAAGGTGACCCGTTCTGCACTGCAGAATGCCGCCTCGATCGCCGGCCTGTTCCTCACCACCGAAGCCGTTGTCGCTGACAAGCCGGTTCCGGCCGGCGCAGCAGCACCGGGTGGCGACGACATGGGTGGCATGGGCGGCATGGGCGGATTCTAATCCCCCTGGCACACACCGCGCCTAGCGCGTAGGCTTCACCAGCCAAAACTACGGGCCGCTTTCCCGGCGGTGGACCTCATCCCTTGCGGAGGAGGTTCGCCGCACGGGAGGGCGGCCCGCGGCGTTAACGCGTTGACCGCAGGGGATGTTCGATGGCGCCGGTTTACCATGGTTCCGTGCTGAAATCGAAGAGCCGTTGCAGGGCGGGAATGCCGCCGGGGCGGTGGTTCGCCGTGGAACGACGGTGCGCAAGCCCTGGCACCGAAGCACCCCGTCGGTCCACAGGTTCATGGCCCATCTGCGGGAACAAGGCCTGGGCGAGGTCCCCGAACCCCGCGGCCGGGACGCACAGGGTCGGCAAGTGAATTCGTGCCCGGCACCGCGGCACCGCATGACCGGCCGTTGCCGGGGATGCCCTGCGGGAAGTCGGGCGCCGGATACGACGGCTCCACGATGCGGCCGAAACGTTCCAGGTGTCCCCGGACGATGCCTGGAGCACCCGGAACTCGGCCGTCGGCCCGGAGCTGGTCTGCCACAATGGCCTCGCCCCGGGTGCGGATGTTCGTGGACGGGCACGGGGAACACCGGGCGCGGGCCACGGGGTTCGTGAAGGAACATGAAACCCTTTGGGCCCAAGCCCGGCGTGCGTAGCCCGCTTCCGGTATTTCGGCCCGAGCCTATCGAGCCAGGGGCTCCAGCTCCGCAAGCTCGGATTCCAGGTTGGCCCGGGCCTGTTCCTCCCACAATTCCCGGCCCCGGTTACTGGAGTACAACGACCCACCCTCCAACAACCCACGCAGGATCGAGGCACGTCCGCGGGCAAAGTCGGCATCCGGGACGTGGGCGTATTCGCGGCGCACCGCCGCGGTGTACCGGCGGTAGGCCGAATCACTGCGTGCCAGCACCTCCAGGTCCGCGTCGCAGAGCAGCGCCCCGGCATGGTCCCCGGGCGCGGGCTTGTGGGTCGTGGTCAGCAGGACGAGTCGAACCACCTCGTCCACCACCTCTGCGGCAACGCCAACGCCCGGCAGCAGTTCCGCGGCCAGCGCGGCGGAATCCTGCTCGTCGGTTGCGGCGCCCCGGTACACGGCGTCGTGGAACCAGGCGGCCAGGTATACGGGCAGGTGAGCGGCCTCCTGCCGGTGCGGACCGGCCAGGGTGTCCAGGGATACGAGCACCGCCACCAGGTGCGCACGGTCGTGGTAGACCCGCTGTTGCTCGGACCAGCGAGCCAGCAGTTCCCGTCCCAGTCCCGGCGCGCCCAGACCCAGCGACTCCCAGCGGGCCAGCAGCACCGCGTCGAGGCGTTCGGGACGCTCCCTGGCGCGCACCCGCAGCCCGGAGGCTATCAGCCGGCGCACCAGCTCGGTGGCCGGGAGCGGGAGCGCGCCGGCCGCGACCAGGTCGGCGTAGCGACTTTGCGGCACGTCGTAGTGGTCGCGGTCGAAGGCGCGCTCCGGCAGGTCGTGGGCCCGGGCAAAGCCATGGAGCTCGCCGAGGGACGCATCGGAGACCAGGTGGGAAAAGAACGTTCCGTGGGCCGGCCACGACGGGGGATCAATGAGGATGGACACGTCCCCAGAGTAATACGCGCCCGGGCCACGCACCGGCTCCGACCCCGAGGGCTTCAGTAGGTGAACAGGGAGGCGTTGGCGGCCTCGGCCTCGTCGTATTGCACCGAGGCGCGGTTCAGCGCGGTGCCGATGGAGGACAGCGATTCCTCCACGCGTGCCTGGGTGTTGCGCCAGTCGGCGACCACGGACTGGAAATTTGCCGAGGCCGCACCCTGCCAGGTGCCCTGCAGGTCCTGCAGCGAGGAGGTCAACGAATTCACCTCCGCCCGAACGCGCTCGATGGTGGCATGCAGGTTCGTGGACCGGGCCTGCATCTCGTTGGTGTTGGCGGCAAACGTGCTCATGTTGCTTTTCACTCCCGTGCATTGGGTTCCGTGGCGCCGAGCCGTGCAAACGGGGTTCGCCCCCGCCCGGTTCCCGGCGGGAAGCGCGCCGGTGTGTTCGCTGCGTGCTTCCGTATTCAGGCTAGAAGCGGCACACCCCGCTGCGGGCAAGGCCGCAACGGGGTGTGGATAACGCGTGGGGAGCGTGGACCTAGTCCTCCTCGTCGTCCTCGGGGTCTTCCTCGGGAGCGACGTAGGGCAGGTGGATCGACATGGTCGCCCCGCCGCCGGGGGTGTCGCTGAGCCTGATGGACCCGTCGTGCTGTGCTGCGATCGCCGCGACGATGGCCAGGCCCAGCCCGGTGCCGCCGGTCTCGCGCTGCCGGGAGGAGTCGGCGCGGTAGAAGCGCTCGAACACCCGTCCGGCGTCCTCTTCCGAGATGCCCGGCCCGTGGTCGCGGATCTCCAGCACCGCATCGGACCGTCCGTCGATGACGGGCTTGACGCCGACGGCGATCTCGATGTCCGTGCCCTCCGGGGTGTAGCGCAGGGCGTTGGTCATCAAATTGGCCACGATCTGGCGCAGCCGGGCTTCGTCCCCGGAAGTGGGCGCCGGTTGCGGTGCCCCGCCGTCCAGGCCGATCAGCCGCACCTTGCGGTCCACGGCGTTGACCCGGGTGTCCTCGGCGGCGTCACCGGCCAGCAGCAGCAGGTCGATGGGCTTGCGCTCCAGCGGGCGCTGCTCGTCGAGCCGCGCCAGGGTCAGCAGGTCCTCGACCAGCTGGGCCATGCGCTTGGATTCGGCCTCGATGCGCCCCATGGCGGTGCGCAGCATTTCCGGGTCGTTCAGCCCGCCCTGCCGGTAGAACTCCGAGTAGCCCTGGATGGTCACCAGCGGTGTGCGCAGTTCGTGCGAGGCGTCCTGGATGAAGCGGCGCATCTTGCGTTCCGAGGCGGCCCGCCCGCGGAAGGCGTGCTCGATGTGCGCCAGCATCGCGTTCAGCGAGCGCGAGAGCCGCCCGACCTCGGTCTCCGGCGGATAGTCCTCCACGCGCCGGGAGAGGTCTCCGGCGGCAATGGCAGCAGCGGTGCGTTCGACACGCAGCAGCGGCAGCAGGGCCCGGGTGGTGATGCCGTAGGCGATCATCGACATCAGCAGCGTGGCGAGCATGCCGGTGGACATCACCAGCATCGTGGCCTTGGTTACGGTGTCCTGCACCGAGGTCATCGGCAGCGCATAGATCAGGTCGTAGTCGGTGCGCGGCAGATCCACGATGCGCACCCGCCAGCCGGCCGATCCGAGGTTGGTTCCGCGCACCGTCAGCGATGCGGCGGGATCCTCGCGCAGCCGGTCAAGGGCCTGGGTGTCGAGGTCAGGGGCGTCCAGCGGC
Source organism: Arthrobacter sp. C2 (assembly GCA_024207135.1). GTDB lineage: Bacteria > Actinomycetota > Actinomycetes > Actinomycetales > Micrococcaceae > Paeniglutamicibacter. The sequence continues at coordinate 3,714,051 of CP042428.1, forward strand.
TTGTTGTCCGCGGCCGCCTTGCGCGGCATGGTGTAGAGGATGGCCCCGGACTCGTTGCGCAAGTCCCCGTAGAACCGGGCAAGCCCGTTGGACTTGGGGTTGATTGAGGCGATGCCCGCATAGTCGTTGAGCATCGTGGCGGTGATCGTGGCGGTGTTGGACTTCAGGTCCGTGTCCAGCTGCGCGGTCAGCATCAGCCGCAGCGACTGGGCCGAACCGACGGCCGTGACCACGATTCCCAGGATCATCAACGAACTCATGAGCGCTACGAGCTTGGTGCGCAGCGACACCTGTCGCCAGAACCTGCGGGCGCTTTCCACGTGGGGGAACCGGTCTTTCGTCTTAGCGGCGGTCGGCGGTTCGCATCAGGTAGCCGACACCGCGCTTGGTCTGGATGAGCGAGGGCCACTCGGGGCGCGAATCGATCTTGCGGCGCAGGTAGGAAATGTAGGACTCCACGATCGAGGCGTCCCCGTTGAAGTCGTATTCCCAGACGTGGTCGAGGATCTGCGCCTTGGAGAGCACCCGGTTGGGGTTCATCATCAGGTAGCGCAGCAGCTTGAACTCGGTGGGGGAGAGCTCGATGACCTCGCCGGAGCGGCGAACCTCGTGCGCGTCGTCGTCGAGCTCGAGGTCGTCGACGCGGATGACCGCGCTGTCCTCCTCCGCCGGCTGGGTGCGGCGCAGCACGGCGCGTATGCGGGCCACGACCTCGTCGAGGCTGAACGGCTTGGTGACGTAGTCGTCCCCGCCCACGGTCAGCCCGGTGACCTTGTCCTCGGTGTCGTCGCGTGCGGTGAGGAACAGCACGGGGAAGTGCTTGCCTGCGGCGCGCAGGCGGCGGGTGATGGTGAAGCCGTCCATGTCCGGGAGCATCACATCGAGCACCGCAAGGTCCGGGGTCTCTGCCTCCACGGCAGCCAGGGCCTCGCGGCCGTTTGCTGCCGCCACCACCTCGAAGCCTGCAAAGCGCAGGGAGGTGGAAAGCAATTCGCGGATGTTTGGTTCGTCGTCGACGACCAGGAGCTTTGCTTCGGGGGTTTTGGCATTCATGGGTACCAGTCTGCAACCGCTATCTGTAAGAACCCTGTGTGTTCGTTGTGCATGCAAGGGCGCTTGGCAGCACGAACGCCGCCAAGGTGCCCGGAACTTGCCGGAGACGGGCCCCGGGAAGCAACCTCGGGGAGGCTAACGGGAGCGGCGGCGCTCGCGGAAGTTCAGGACCAGGACCACCATGAGCAGGATGAAGGCCAACGGCAAGCCGTAGAGCGCAACGGCGAGCAATGCGGGCGCCGGGGCCGCCTGCACCATGTACTGGATCAGGATGACGGCCAGGGCGGCCAGCGAGACGATGGCGATGCCTCCGGCCAGGAAGGTCAGGATGCGCTGGGAAGCCGGGGTCGGGGCGGTGGTGTTCACCCCTTAAAACTACCGCGCACCGGGCAAAGAGCCACATCGGGAACCGGCCCCGGGCCATGGAAGGGGGCAAGCCGCTGATGTCGTACCCTAGAAGATATAGACTTCCCCGGACGCAAGAGCCCGCCCACAAGCCCCATCGGGGCCGGGTTGCGTGGTTTCGCGCCGGGAGATCGCCAGAAATGGGAACGCGGAACGGTTTTCGACCCCCGTGGTTGGCCCATTGTGACCCAAGGACGAGGTAGCTAGACGTGCCAACCGGCAAAGTGAAATGGTACGAACCCTCCAAGGGGTTCGGGTTCCTGGTAACCGACGAGGGCCAGGAAGTGTATTTGAACGCCTCGGCGCTGCCCGCGGGCGTGACCGAGCTGCGCGCAGGCACACGCATGGAATTCGGCATTGCCGAGGGACGCAAGGGCGCGCAGGCGCTTAGCGTGCGCATCCTTGACGATGCACCCTCGGTGGCCCGTGCCAAGCGCAAGCCGGCCGTTGACACCGCAGTGCTGATCGAGGACCTCATCAAGGTGCTCGACTCGGTCTCCAACGGGTTGCGCCACGGCCGCTACCCGGAAAAAGCCCATGGCGCCAAGATCGCAGCCGTGCTGCGCGCCGTAGCCGACGACTTGGACGCCTGATCACATGGCACGCAAACCGATAATGGACACAACCCTGGCGAAGGCCGTTGACCAGGCACGCGCAGCGCTGCTGGAGATCACCGACGAATCGATGATCGGCGAACACCTCGAGGCGGTCAACGACGGCGAACGCCTGGTGACCCACCGCTTCGAGGCGCTGCGCATCGGCTACGAGGGCTGGTGCTGGTTCGCGACGCTGACCCGCATCCCGCGCGCCCAGGCCAAGGACATCACGGTGTGCGAGGTCGGGATCCTTCCCGGCGAGGACGCACTGTTGGCCCCGGCTTGGGTGCCCTGGGCCGAACGTGTCCGCCCGGAGGAAATGGACGCCGAGCGTCGCGCCGCCGAAGAGGCCGCTGCCGCGGAAGCCGGCGTCGAGGCCCCGGGCCAGGAATCCGGCGAGGCCGATGCCGATGCTCCCACGGACGGCGAGGTGGCGGCGCCCGAGGGCACCGAAGCGCAGGATTCCGAAGACCCGGACGCCAAGTAGTCGAATAGGCACCCGGGGGACTAGTCTCCTGGAGTGTCGAAGGGGGCTGGCGGTGACCGAATGGTCACTGCCAGCCCCCTTTCCCGTGCCCGGTTTGCCCTCCGGCAATGCGGTCAACGGCGAAAAGGCGGCGCCCCGGCACGTGGTGTTGGCCCGTGCCGGGGCGCCGCCCGTATGCCTTGCGAAGTCGCTAGCTGTTCTTCAGCACGTACTCGATGCACTTGAGCAGCGAAGAGACGTCCTCTGGCTCGATGGCAACGAACGTCGCCACGCGCAGCTGGTTGCGACCCAGCTTGCGGTACGGCTCCACGTCGACCACGCCGTTGGCGCGCAGCGTCTTGGCCACCGCGGCGGCATCGATCGAATCGTCGAAGTCGATGGTGGCGATGACGTTGGAGCGGTCCCCGGGTGCGGCGACGTACGGGGTGGCAACCTCGGAGGCCTCGGCCCAGTCGTAGATGCGGGAAGCCGAGTCGGCCGTGCGCGCTGCGGCGAACTTCAGGCCGCCATTGGCATTGAGCCACTGCACCTGGGCGTTGAGCGAAACCAGGGTGGACAGGGCCGGGGTGTTGTAGGTCTGGTTCAGGCGCGAGTTGTCGATCGCCGTCTTCAGGTTCAGGAAGTCGGGGATCCAGCGTCCCGAGGCGGCAATTTCCTCGGCGCGGGCAATTGCCGCCGGGGAGAAGAGTGCAATCCACAGGCCGCCGTCGGAGGCGAAGTTCTTCTGCGGGGCAAAGTAGTAGACATCGGCCTGCGAGACGTCCACGTCCAGTCCGCCGGCGGCGGAGGTCGCGTCGATGACGACCAGGGCGCCCTCGTCGGCACCCTCAACCCGGTGCACCGGGGCGGCAACGCCCGTGGAGGTCTCGTTTTGTGGCCAAGCGTATACGTCCACGCCCACCTCGGCTACGGGAACCGGACGGGAACCGGGCTCGGAGGTGATGATCGAAGAGGGCTCCAGGAACGGGGCCTTGTTGGTCGCGGCGGCGAACTTCGAGCCGAACTCGCCGAAGGACAGGTGCTGGGCCTTGGTGCGGACCAGGCCGAAGGCCGCGATGTCCCAGAACGCGGTGGATCCGCCTACGCCGAGGACCACTTCGTAGTCGGCCGGGGCGTTGAAGAAGGACTTGAGGCCCTCCTGGATCTCGCGGACCAGGTTCTTCACGGGAGCCTGGCGGTGCGAGGTGCCCAGAAGCTGCGTACCTGCGTCGAGCAGTGCCTGGACCTGCTCGGGGCGGACCTTGGAAGGTCCGGCACCGAATCGGCCGTCCACGGGCAAGAGGTCTTGGGGAATAGTCAGGCCGGTGCTCATGTTGCTCCTCATAAGGGGGGTTTTACGCTTTGACACCCTCGCATCCGCTGTCTGATGCGATTCGGGGATGCCCAGTTGTTCAATAATCCCGCACTCGGACGCCCAATGCGTAATAGCGAGTCGGAAATGTGAACGCAGGTAGAGTGGGAAGCGTAGTGATCTCTTGTAAAAATCAACCCATGCGGGAGCTGCAAACGTGTCAGACCTGATCGATACCACCGAAATGTACCTGCGCACCATCCTGGAACTCCAGGAGGAGGGCATCATTGCCCTGCGCGCACGTATTGCCGAGCGCCTGGGGCACTCCGGGCCCACGGTTTCGCAAACGGTGGCCCGCATGGAGCGCGACGGGCTGGTCGTGGTCACCACCGACCGGCACCTCGAACTGACAGAGCTTGGCGCGGAAGTCGCCACAGGTGTGATGCGCAAGCACCGCCTGGCCGAGCGCCTGCTGGCCGACGTGATCGGCCTGGAGTGGGAGTATGTCCATGAGGAAGCCTGCCGCTGGGAGCACGTGATGAGCGAGCGCGTGGAGCAGCGGCTGTACAAGTTGCTGGGCCAGCCGGCGGCTTCCCCGTACGGAAACCCGATCCCGGGGCTCGAGGCGCTGGGCGGGCCCGGATTGACCGAGATCTCCGTGAGTGTCCAAAATCTCGATTCGGCACTGCTGGACGGAAACGTGGGCCCGGTCCGCATCGAACGCCTGGCCGAAACCATCCAGGTGGAACCCGAGCTGCTGGTGCAGCTCGATGAGGGCGGCATCCGCCCGGGGGCCCTAGTCACGCTCGAAAGGGCCGGGGAGTACGTGGTGGTGCGGGTCGAGGGCATCGAGGGCGCACTGGAGCTTCCGACCGAGGTCAGCGCCCATGTGTTTGTCCGCCGCATGGATTGATAACGGAATTGTAACTTTGGCATAAACCCCGGTAGGGTTTCTCGTTGGGTTGCACTTAGGCAATCCAGTCCTGATCCGGTTCGCATAACCCTACCGGCGGATCCAGGAGCAAGAATGCCCGGTAGGGGCGGAGGACCCATTTCAACCGTTCCTGGCCATTGGCCACGGATCTTGGGGTGAAGTTGAGTCCGCCTAGGTGGGCTCGGCCGAGTTGATCTCATGACTCGAATCCGACAGCTAACTTCGCAGGCGATATATGAGAGGTTGACATTTGACTCAGCAGCACACCTCCGGCCGCCGTCGTGCGTCCGGACCCGTTGATGCTTTGCCTGCTGAAGGCTCCTTGGAGCAGATCGTAGACACCGCCCTGAGCGGTGAAAACACTTCCCGACGTCCCGGCCGCCGCGCACTGAGCGTGGTCCCGGAAGCCGTCGAGGCAACTGGTTCCCTGCAGTACATCGGCCGACGCTTCGATGCGGGCCTGCGGTACGGCGCATCCCCGGACGCAGCAGCCATTGCCGCCACCGAGATCCCCGTGGCCCTGGCCGCCCCTGCGGCACCGGTGGCCGCCCCGGCCGAAGCCGACGAGCTGGACAACGTCATCAAGTTCGCTCCCCGGCCGCAGCGCTCCCGCATGGGGTTCACGCACAAGATTGCCGCGGTTGCCGCCGTTTCGGGCCTGGCCTTCGCCGCAGCATCCCCCGGGCAGGAGCCCGAGGGCGCCGTCGCCGACGCCCAGCGCGTTGCCCAATCGGTCGTGGTTGATGTCCAGGCCCCGACCGGTGACGAGGTCAAGATCGAACGGGCCTCGCTGACCAGCGAATTCACCAAGGAAGACAAGCTGGCCACGGTCATGACGGCCGCCGGCGGCGATGTCACCAAGATCGCCACGAGCGGTGTACTGGCCCAGCCGGTCGACAGCATTCGATTGACTTCGCGCTTCGGCCACCGCAAGAATCCGACCGGCCCCGGCTACATGAACCACAACGGGCTGGACTACGCGGTTCCGATGGGTACGCCGATCAAGGCCGCAGCCGCCGGCACCGTCGTGCAGGCAGCCTGGGCGGGCCACTCCGGCTTCCGCGTGGAGATCGACCACGGGAACGGCTTGCACACCAGCTACAACCACAACTCGTCCTTGAAGGTCGCCGTGGGGCAAAAGGTCAAGCGTGGAGAAGTTGTCTCGCTCAGTGGCAGCACGGGTAACTCAACCGGCCCCCACCTGCACCTCGAGGTCATCGTCAACGGCAAGTGGGTAAACCCCGAGGGCTGGTTATAACGGCAATTGTCACCGTTCCGTGACCGGAACGTGACTTTTGGATTCGCTTCATATATTCTAAGTAAGTGCTCAGGGACCAACCCTGATCACCGCCGCGGGAAGTGCCGAGCACTGCCAGCCCACGGTGTCCGTTCAAAAACTCGTTTGGCAGTGGCGGGGGACCCACTTTCGGTTTCCACACCAGGAAGCCTTGGGGTTAAGTAGTTCGGCCTGGCGGCCGGATTGCCGAGTGACTCCCACTCGAACCCGACAGCTCACCTCGCAGGCATCAGGAGAGGCATTACTACGTGACTACACGTCAAGCATTGGGCCGCCACCGCGCGACCCCGGTTCGGACCAACCCGCTAGAATCCATCTCGAAGGCCGTAGCCTCGAACGCTGGATCGGTTGGCCGCCAAGCCGCAGTCATTGCAGCCGCATCAGGTCTCGTTTTGACCTTGGGCGTTCCCGCAGCCCAGGGCAACGTATCCCGCGAAGCAAGCGCCGTCCCCGTTGAAGGCCTTTCCGCAGAGCGCGTAGCCGTCAAAGCCGTCTCGGTCTCGACCGAACGCGCCAAGGACCTGAACATCGAGCGCGCAGCGTTCACCTCCAAGCCGGCTCCGGCTCCCGTCGTGATCGCCGTGGCCAACGAGGTCACCCCGCGCTCCACCACTTCCTCGACGCGTTCCAGCAATGCCGACGCCTTTGCACCGGTAACCCGCTCGAACCGCGGCACCACCGAATCCACCTCCTCGGCCCCCAAGGTCAAGAGCGACTCGGTCAACACCGCCAACCTCTCCGGCATCGCGGCAACCGCTGCCAAGTACGTGGGCGTTCCCTATGTATGGGGCGGCAACACCCCGTCGGGCTGGGATTGCTCCGGCTTCGTCAAGTACGTCTACGCACAGCACGGCATCAACATCGCCCGCGGCACCTCGGCCATCCGTGGCTCGGGCCAGTTCGTTCGCACCTCCAGCCCGAAGCCGGGCGACCTGGTGTTCCAGAACGGTGGCGGCCACGTCGGCATCTACCTCGGTGGCGGCAAGATGATCGGTGCACAGAACCCGACCGTCGACACGATCCTTCACGACGTCTCCCGCAACCCCCTCTACGGTTACTACACCCTCAAGGGCTAAGCTCAAGCGTTCCAAGGCCCCCGGGCGATCCGCAAGGATCGACGGGGGCCTTGTCTGTTAATCCCCCCAACAGGGCGTGCGTCCGGGACGGCAGGTGCCGCCCGTGGCGCCCGATGCCCACGGGAACGGCCGAAACGCCCCTCCAGGGGGGTGTACCGCGGGCAAATTTCCGGTGGATTTTTTAACCAGTTGCCGACAAATGCGAGCAAAACAGTCATCCATTGTCTTAGGCTAGGGCACAGGAGCCAAAGCCGAGTGCCGCGTGCGCCACCGTGAGGGATTTCCGTCGTGGACGGGTCCCTCTGTTGCGCCGGGTCAGGATCAGAGGATGCGCACATGCGAACCCTTGTACTGAATGCAGGATTTGAACCGCTGGCGGTCATTACCTTCCGCCGGGCACTTCTCCTTGTCCTCACCGGAAAGGCCACCGTCCTTGCCGATGACGACCGGGACCCGGTCGTCGGGGTCAACCAGGTGGTGCCCAGGCCCACGGTGATCCTGCTGAACCGCTACATCCGCCTGCCGTACCGCTCCGTCGTCAATGTCTCGCGCCGCGGGGTGCTGCGCCGCGACGGGCACCGCTGCGCGTACTGCGGACGAAGCGCCAACACGATCGACCACATCGTGCCGCGGAGCCGCGGCGGCGAGGATTCATGGGAGAATTTAGTAGCGGCATGCCAAGGCTGCAACAGCGCCAAGGGAGACCGGACGCTGGCACAGCTGGGCTGGAAGCTGCGGTTCGCCCCGAGCCGACCGCGAGGCGCCCAATGGTTCATCACCGAACTGGAACGCCCCGCAGAGGCTTGGAGTCCCTTTTTACGGAGTGCAGCATGAAATTCGATGCGATCATCGTGGCCGGTGGCCGTGGGTCCCGGCTCGGCGGGGTCAGCAAGCCCCTTCTTGAACACCGCGGCGAGACGTTGCTGGAGCATTCGCTCAACGCCGTCCGTGATGCCCAGGCCATCGCCGTGGTCGGCGCCCATGCCCTGGCCGAAGCCGTCACCCGGTACATGGACTGTGCCCCGGACCACCAGCGCGTGGTCATCACCCGCGAGTATCCAACCTTTGCGGGCCCCGCCGCGGCGGTCGCCGCCGGACGGGCCGCCCTGGACGACGGACCAGACGACGAAAGCGCGCAGCGCGAAAACGAGGCTTCCGAGCTGACAATCGTGCTGGCCTCCGACCTCCTGGATCCGGGCCCGGTGGTCGCGGCACTGCTGGCCGCCACCGACAACCCGGTTCAGGGAACCGAGGCATGGGTGCCCCAGGATGCCTCAGGGGTGCTGCAGACGCTCTCCTGCGCTGTCCTCACCTCCTCCCTGCGCGAAGCCATCAGCCGGGCCTCCGAACCCCGAGGAAGTCTCGAGAATGCGTCAATGATGCGTCTGCTTGCTACAGTGCAGATGGAACGACTGAAGCTTCCCGACGCGGACTTCAGCGACATCGATACGCCCGGGGATGCCGGGCGGCACGGGATAGCGGTGGCCAACGGCCACTGACAAGGAGAATGCATCATGCCGGAAGCCCAGCTCGATCAATGGATCAGGGAACTCCTGGCGGCGTATGAACTCAACGACACCGAAATCGACATCGACCAGGTGCTCTCGCTGGCCGGCGTTGCCGCGCACACCATCGTCCGCCCCGCCGCCCCGCTGACCACCTACGTGGCCGGTTATGTGGCAGGCCTTGCCGTGGGCAGCGGCCGGGCCGGCACGAAACCGGCGATGGAGTCGGCAGACTCCCTGGCACGGACAGTGCTGGCCGCACGCCCCGCCTCCACCGACGACGCCTGAGCCGTGCCGCGTTGAAAGACCAATCCTGGGACGGCGCCCGCACCGAGGCCCACCGGCTGGGCACCCGGATCGCCGCCGCGCCCCAAACGGTTCCCCTGCACCTTGCCGCAGGACGGATCCTCGCCGCCGACCTGGTGACCGCCTACCCGATGCCGCATTGCGCGACCTCCGCCATGGACGGATACGCGGTCAACGGCACTGGGCCCTGGCAGCTGCTCAGGGCGCTGGCCGGCAACCCGGGCGCGGGCGAAAACCTGGTGCTTGGTTCCTCAGAAGCCACCGCGGTGGTCACCGGGTCGCTGGTTCCCGAGGGCACCACAGCCATCCTGCGCGTCGAGCACTCCCGGCTGGAAGGCGGGCTGCTCCACGGCGACCGCCAACTGCGCCTCGGGGCCGACATCCGCCCCGCCGGAACCGAAGCCGCCAAGGGCGAGCTGCTGGCCCGGTCCGGAACCCCCCTGCGGGCAGGGGTGATCGCCACGGCGGCGGTCTCGGGCCACGACGAACTCCTGGTTGCGGCAACCCCCTCGGTGCACCTGGTGTTCACGGGCGACGAAGTCATCGCCGTGGGGCACCCGGCCCCCGGACAGGTCCGCGACGGGTTCTCCCCGGTGCTGCCCCAGGTCGTGGCCGCCCTGGGCGGCACTGTCGGCAGCGCGGTGCGCATCGGGGACAGCCTCGAAGCCACGGTGGCGGCGATCGACTCGGCACCGGCCCGGGCGGCGAACATCATCGTCACCACCGGCGGCACCGGGTTCTCCGATCGGGACTTCGTGCGCGCCGCGGTTCGCGAAGTGGGCGGAACGGAAGTGGTCCCCTCCATCGCCATGCGCCCCGGCCACCCCTCGATGCTTTCGACACTGCCCGGAAACCGGCTGTTGGTCGCCCTGCCCGGAAACCCGCTGGCCGCGCTCATGGCCGTCGCCACGCTGCTGGACCCGCTGCTGCGCGGGGCCACCGGGTGCGAAACGGCCAGGCTGCGCTCCGCGACCTGCGCCGCGGACTTCGCCCCGCTGCCCGGGCGCACCCGCCTGGTCCCGGCCCGCTGGGTCCCCGGAGCCGCCGGCCCCGACGCCCTGGCCCCGGCCGAGCATGTCTCCCCGGCGATGCTGCGCGGGCTGGCCGCGGCCGATGCGATCCTGGTGGTCGGGCCGGACGGGGCGATTGCCGGTGCACCGGCTTCCTACCTTCGGTTACCGTGGTAGCCGGACATGAAAACACCTAAGACCAACAGCCAAGGCCGGAAGGGCAAGAGAAGGACATGGGACGGAAAATAGTCCGCAGGCGCATCACCAGGGCAACCCTGGACGGGGCCCGGATAGCCCGCGAGGAAAAGCTGGCCGTCGAGGAACCGCTGGAAATACGCTTCAACGGCACCTCCTTCACCACCTCCATGCGCACCCCGGGCGACGACTTCGACATGGTTGCAGGGTTCCTGCTGGCCGAGGGCCTCATCAGCCGCACCGAACACCTGGTGTCCATGCGCTATTGCGCGGGCACCGACGAGGACGGCAACCAAACCTTCAACGTCATCGACGTGCAGCTTGGTTTCGGGGCCCAGGCCCCTGACATGTCCGCGGCACGGAACGTGGTGACATCCTCGGCCTGTGGGATCTGCGGGACCAACTCCATCGACGAGGTCACCAAGAAATCCTCCTACCCGCTGGATCCGGCCCGCGGGCACCTGCCGGTCCAGACGCTGTTGAAGATGCCCGACACCCTGCGGGACGCACAGGAACTGTTCTCCGCCACCGGCGGAGTGCACGCCGCGGGCCTGTTCACCACAGCCGGGGAACTGCTGGTGCTGCGCGAGGACGTCGGGCGGCACAACGCCGTGGACAAGGTCGTCGGGGCCGCGCTGCGCGAGCATAAGTTACCGCTTCATGACTGTGTCCTGCAGGTCTCCGGGCGGGCCTCTTTCGAACTGGTGCAAAAGGCCGCGATGGCCGGGATCCCGGTGCTGTCGGCCGTCAGTGCCCCCTCTTCGCTGGCAGTGGAATTGGCCGATGAAACCGGGTTGACGCTTGCGGCATTCTCCCGGGGTAGTACGGTAAACATATATACGCATGCCGACAGGGTTGGATCCGGTTCCTAGGAACCATCCAGCACCGGGTTTCCCCTTCAGCGCACGCGAGCGGCCACGGTCCGCGAAACCGTTGTTGAACGTGGAGGATACATGCATCGGCCAGCCCCAACGCAGGACATCAATGAAGACGACCTGGTAGTCACCGAGCCCAAACGCAGTGCGGCCGGTGTCGAGGCCGTGATGGTCTCGATGAAGCGCGGTTTCGCCGAGGCTGGCGTGAGCCGGACCCTCCGTTCGATGTTGCGCATCAACCAGCGCGGAGGCTTCGACTGCCCGGGCTGCGCGTGGCCCGAGTCCATCACCGGTGCCCGCAAGCCGGCCGAGTTCTGCGAGAACGGCGCCAAGGCCATTGCCGAGGAAGCCAGCGCCCGCACCGTGACCCCCGAGTGGTGGGCCAAGCACCCCATCAACGTGCTGCGCGAGAAGACCGAGTACTGGCTCGGCTCCCAGGGCCGCATCACCGAGCCCATGATCATCCGCGAGGGCGAAAGCCACTACACCCCGATCACCTGGGCCCAGGCCTTCGCGACCATCGGCGAGCACGTCAGGGCGACCACCCCGGAGCGGTGCGTTTTCTACACCTCCGGGCGCACGGCCAACGAGACCGCGTTCATGTACCAGTTGATGGCCCGGTCCCTGGGCACCAACAACCTGCCGGACTGCTCGAACATGTGCCACGAATCCTCGGGCTCCGCGCTGAACCCCACCATCGGCATCGGCAAGGGCACCGTCTCGCTGGAGGACTTCGAGCACGCCGAACTGATCTTCGTGATCGGCCAGAACCCCGGAACCAACCACCCCCGGATGCTCTCGGCCCTGGCCGATGCGCGCAAGCGCGGGGCGCATATCGTCGCGGTGAACCCGTTGCCGGAGGCCGGCTTCTTCGGGTTCAAGGACCCGCAGGCCGTGCGGGGCATGCTCGGCAAGTCCGATGACATCAGCGACCACTTCTTGCAGATCAAGGTCGGCGGGGACCTGGCCCTCTTCCAGGCCTTCGGCCACCTGCTCTTCGAGGCCGAGGCCAAGAACCCCGGCACCGTGGTGGACAAGGCCTTCGTCGACTCGGTGACCGACGGCTTTGACGCCTACAAGGAAGCCCGCGCCACCCTGGATTGGGAGGCCACCGAGGAAGCCACGGGGCTGACCCGCGCCGAGATCACCACGGTGGCCAACCTGCTGATCAAGTCCAAGGCCTCCATTTTCTGCTGGGCGCTGGGATTGACCCAGCAGCCGCACTCGGTGCCGACGCTGAAGGAAATCATCAACCTGCTGCTGCTGCAGGGCAACTTCGGCAAGCCCGGCGCCGGTGCCTGCCCGGTGCGCGGGCACTCCAACGTCCAGGGCGACCGGACCATGGGCATCTGGGAGAAGCCCGGCGAGGGGCTGCTGGCTGCCCTGGATGAGGAGTTCAAGATCGACTCCCCGCGGGCCCACGGCTTCGACTCCACCGAGGCGCTGGTGGCCTTCGAAAACGACACCGTCGACGTGTTCGTCTCCATGGGCGGGAACTTCGCCCTGGCGAACTCGGAAACCGAGGCCCTTGAGGCCGGCATGCAGCGGGCCAAGCTGACCGTGCACATCTCCACCAAGCCCAACCGCTCCCACGTGGTGCACGGGCAGACCTCGCTGATCCTGCCCACCCTGGGACGCACCGATCGCGACGACAAGCACCCCGGCGGACCGCAGTTCCTCTCCGTGGAGGACTCCATGTCCGTCATCCACTCCACGCAGGGCCGGCTCAAGCCGGTCTCCGAGCACCTGCTGGCCGAGCCGGTCATCGTCGCGCGGATGGCCACCGCCATCCTGGGCGAGGACCACGTGGTGGACTGGAAGGCCATGGCCGACGACTACGACGTCATCCGCGACCACATCTCCCGGGTGCTGCCGGGCTTCGAGGACTTCAACCGCCGGGTCCGCGGGCGCAACGGCTTCGTGCTGCCCAACCCGCCGCGCGACACCCGTTCCTTCGCCACCGACATCGGCAAGGGCAAGTTCACGGTCTCGCCCTTCGAGGCTCTTTCTGCCCCGGAGGGGCACCTGATCCTGCAGACCATGCGGTCCCACGACCAGTACAACACCACGTTCTACGGGCTCGATGACAGGTACCGCGGCATCAAGAACGGGCGCCGGGTCATCCTGATCAACCCGGAGGACCTGGCCGAGCTGGGCCTTGAAGACAAGTCGCTTGTCGATGTGATCTCCACCTTCGGCGGGACCGAGCGCCGCGCCAACCGCTTCCGGCTGGTTTCCTACCCGACGGCCAAGGGCTGCGCCGCTGCCTACTTCCCTGAAGCGAACGCGCTGGTGCACCGGGACCTGGTGGCCCGCGAGTCCAACACCCCGGGCTTCAAGGCCATCACGGTGCGCTTCGTGCCGCACACCCGCGAGGCCGCGCGGATGTTCGACGAGGACGCCGTAGCGGTCGGTTAGGCCGCACCGGCAATCCCATTCATTGGGCATGTTGGCCCCGTGCCGGCCCGGTGAGGGATAGGCTGGGCGGTTCATCGATCCGTCCAGCCCCAAGATCCAAAGGTACCGCCTTGTCCACCAGGTTTTCCCCGCGCACGATCATGGTTGTCGGCGTCCTGCTGGCCGTGCTGGCGGGCCACGCAATGCCCCTGCAGGCCCGCATCAACGGGGAAATGGGGATTCGGCTCCAGGACGCGGTCGCGGCCGCGCTGGTGAGCATGGTGGTGGCCTTGGCGGTCATCCTCGCCGTCACCGCCGGCACCCCCGGCGGGCGCCGGGGCCTGGACCGCCTGCGCACCGAAACCCGCGCGGGATCCATCGGCTGGTGGAACTACCTGGCCGGGGTCATGGGTGCGGTCTTCGTGGTGGTGATGGCGGCCACCGCTCCAATCGTCGGGTTGGCCATCTACACCGTGGTCGTGGTCGCGGGCCAGACGCTGTCCGGATTGATGGTCGACCGCCTCGGACTGGGGCCGGGAGGCCGGCGCAGGATCACCGCGGTCCGGGGACTCGGGGTGCTGCTGGCCATCGCCGGGGTGCTGGTGGCGGTGTCCCCGCGGCTGTCCGGGCTGGCCGACCCCGCCGCCCTGGTGGTGCCCATCCTGGCGGTGTTTGCCTCGGGCATCATCATGAGCCTCCAGCACGGTTTCAACGGGACCGTGGCCGCGCGTGCGGGTTCCCCGCTGCCCGGGACCCTGGTGAACTACCTCCTCGGGGCGGCCGTCCTGCTGGCGGTATGGCTGGTGAAGCTGGCCCTCGGCGGCCACGTCCCGGTGCTGCCCCACGAGCCGTGGCTGTATGTGGCCGGGGCGCTGGGGACCGGGAACCTGATCCTTTCGGCCATCCTGACACGGCATATCGGGATCCTGGTCACCGGGCTGGGCATGATTGCCGGCCAGCTGATCGGGGCGTTGCTGCTTGACCTGCTGCTGCCCGCCGAGGGCACCGCCATCTACGTGCAGACGGTCGTGGGGATCGCGATCGTGCTGGCCGCCATGTTCCTGGCCGCCCTGGGCCCGAGCCGGCCGCGGGCCGGCCGGGGTGCCGGTGGCGAACAGGGGAAGAAAAGCGGGGCAGAATCGGTTGCAACCACAGTCGGCGGTTCGCCTGCCGACTAGTATCGGCCAATGGCATGCATCCGGGGTCCCCGCTGCGTGCCTGTTGGCCCCGTCTGCATGAAAAGAGCACCACATGAGCATGGAAAACGCGGCCTGGCATTCGCTGTGGCGGATGTCCGGCGACAAGGGCAAGGCCTACGCGGACACGACCCCGCGGCGGGTGCTGTCCTTTGCGGCGAGCTACAAGAACAGGTTGCTGGTCTTCGTGCTCTTCTCGGTGTTCTCCGCGGTGCTGGCGGTGATCACCCCGGTGCTGGCCGGGCGCGTGGTCGATGCCATCGTGGCCCAGACCGGGGTCCAGGTGGTGCTGAAGCTGGCCGGGATCATCGCGATCGTGGCCGTCGCCGATGCCGTCGTCTCGCTGGTGGTGCGCTGGTATTCCTCGCGCCTGGGCGAGGGAATCATCTACGATCTGCGCACCGCGGTCTTTGACCACGTGCAGAAGATGCCCGTGGCCTTCTTCACCCGCACCCGCACCGGCGCGCTGGTCAGCCGGCTGAACAACGACGTGATCGGCGCACAGTCCGCCTTCGCCGGCACGCTCTCGGGCCTGGTGTCCAACACCGTGGCCCTGCTGCTCACCGCCGGGGTCATGTTCTCCACCTCCTGGCAGGTCACCGCGCTGGCGCTGGTGCTGCTGCCGATCTTCCTGCTCCCGGCCCGGCACTTCGGCAAGTCCATCGCGATGCTGCGCCGGGAATCGGCCGACCTGAACGCCTCCATGGGCACCCAGATGACCGAGCGCTTCTCCGCCCCCGGCGCCACCTTGATCAAGCTCTTTGGCCGCCCGGCCGAGGAATCGGCGCAATTCGGGCTGCGCGCCGGACGGGTGCGGGACATCGGGGTGAAGATGGCCATGCGCCAGTTCTTCTTCGTCGCCATGCTCACCCTGGTCGCCGCCCTGGCCCTGGCCCTGGTCTACGGGCTCGGCGGGGTCTACGCCATGCGCGGGGAACTGGCCGCCGGCGACGTGGTGGTCCTGGGCATGCTGCTGACCCGGCTCTATGCCCCGCTGACAGCCCTGGCCAACGCCCGCGTGGAGATCACCAGCGCGCTGGTCAGCTTCGACCGCGTCTTTGAGATCCTCGACCTCGAGCCGCTGATCCACGATGCACCCGATGCCCGGGTGCTGGATGCCGGACCGGTGTCGGTGAAGTTCACCAACGTCTCCTTCGCCTACCCCAGCGCCGAGAAGGTGTCCCTCGCCTCGCTGGAGGACGTCTCGGTGCTCGACACCCGGGGAGGGGAAACGGTGCTGCACGGCATCGACTTCGAAATCCCGGCAGGGTCCACGGTGGCCCTGGTTGGTTCCTCGGGCGCCGGCAAGTCCACCATCGCCTCGCTGCTGGCGCGGCTCTACGACGTGGATTCGGGCAGCGTGCAGCTGGCCGGCGTCGACATTCGCAAGCTCAAGCTCGACTCGCTGCGCTCCACGGTCTCGATGGTCACCCAGGACGGGCACCTCTTCCATGAGACCATCGGGTCGAACCTGCGCCTGGCAAAGCCCGAGGCCAGCGACGCGGAGATCTGGCAGGCCCTGGAAAGGGCACGCTTGGAACCGACCATCTCGGCGCTGCCCGACGGGCTGGACACCGTGGTGGGGGAGCGCGGCTACCGGCTCTCGGGCGGGGAACGCCAGCGCATGACCATCGCCCGGCTGCTGCTGGCCGCCCCGCAGGTGGTCATCCTGGACGAAGCCACCGCGGCGCTGGATTCCGCCAACGAGGCCGCCGTGCAGGCGGCACTGGCCGAGGCCCTGCAGAACCGCACCGCGCTGGTGATCGCCCACCGGCTCTCCACCATCCGCTCGGCGGACTTGATCCTGGTCATCGAGGACGGGCGGGTCGCCGAGCGCGGCACCCACGCCGAGCTCATGGCCGTGCGCGGGCGCTACGCCGAGCTGCACGACACCCAGTTCGCGCAGTGATCGCCGGGCTCAGCGGCCCAGCAGTCCCGGCAGCACCTTGTCCCGCAGCAGCGGGGCGATGTCGCCGCGGGTGAGCGCTGCCGCCGGGTCGATCCAGAGCATCTGTTCGATCTCGGCCTGGACCTTGGGCGTGTCGGAAGTGCATGCCCCGAAGAGGTGCGCATGGATATCGGTGTCGGCCTCATTGGCCGCCGGGCCCTTCCACAGGCCCATGGAATCGACCTGGCCAGGGGCGAAGGCCAGCCCCAGTTCCTCCTGGACTTCGCGCAATACCGCGGCCATCGGGCTTTCGCCGGGTTCGAGCTTGCCACCGGGCTGCATGAACATCACGGTGCCCTGTTTACGCACCAAGAGGATGCGTCCGGAGGGGTCGAGCAATTGCAGGGCGGCGATGGTAAGAATCTTTGGCACAACTTGAGCTTAACAACCATTCAAAGCACAGGTGGGGGTGATAACGTGCTTTGTGGACAGGCCTCGGCGCGCGTTTTTCCATTTAACGGTGGATACTGGAGTCAATTCGGCCAGGCGCCACGTCCGATGAACCGGCCTAGTCATTGGGGACTAACGGTTCGGGCAAGGCCAACGGGGGATCAAATGTGGATCTACAAATGGAGAATTGATGCAGCGGGGCACCAACTTAGGTCGACTCGGGGATTTTAATCAGGCGGTCATCTTTGAATCGATCCGCCGTGCAGCCGACGGGGTCAGTCGCGTAGAGCTCGCCGGCTCCACCGGGCTTTCCCCGCAAACCATCTCAAACGTCGTGCGGCGTCTTCTGGACGAGGGGCTCGTCCGCGAGGACCGCACGATTGTTTCCGGTCCGGGCAAGCCCCGAACCGTTCTGGAACTCGAAGCCAACCGCATGGTGGCCGTGGGCATCCACCTCGACCCGGGTGTCATCACCGTGGTCATGCTGAACCTCCGCGGCGAAATCATGCACTCGCGTCGCCTGGACATCCCTGCCGTCGAGGTTCCCGAGAAAACCATCGAGACCATGGCACAGACCGTGGACGAGATCATCTCCGAATCCGGCGTGCCGCGCAGCAACGTGCTTGGCGTGGGCGTGGTGGTCCCCGGACCGCTGGATCCCGTGCGCGGGGTCATGATCGACCCGCCGTTGCTCGACGGCTGGAAAGACGTCGACATGGTCGAACCGCTGCACCGGATGCTCAAGCTCGACGTGGTCATCGAAAAAGACACCATTGCCGCCTCCATCGCCGAGCAGTGGAAGGGCAACGACGCCGAACGGGACAACTTCGTCACGATGTATGTGGGTGCCGGAATCGGCGCAGGCATGGTCCTGAATGGGGAAATCCACCGCGGCATCAGCAACAACGCCGGCGAGATCGGGCACTACTCCACCGGTGTCGTTTCCCAGGAATGCGAGATCTGCGGCCGCAACGACTGCCTGCACGCCTCCTTGTCGTTCAACCTGATCGCGCAGCGTGCCCGCGCACGAGGGCTGGGCCTCACGGTGCCCGACGACGGCACCGCGGAACAGCGTGCTGCAGGCATGAACGAAATCGTGGCGCTGGCGAAGTCCGGCAATGAAACCGCCGTGGAACTGATCCGCGAATGCATGGGACACGTCGGCCAGGTCGCCGGACAGCTGTGCAACACCCTGGACGTAGGCCTGGTGGTCCTTGCCGGGCCATTGTGGTCCGAGGTCGGCCAGTGGTGTCTGGAAGACGTGCGGGCAATCATCAACGAACGCTTCAGCTCCAAGAACGTCCATGCGGTCGAGGTCCGATCCTCGACCTTGGGCCATGAAGTGGGTGCGATTGGCGGTGCCTGCGTCGTCATGGACGAGAGCCTCTCGCCCAAGGCCGCCGCGCTGTTGTTGCGCTAAACGGTCATATATTGCGTCGATGGGTCGTCGGATGTGACTATCTGACGACCCATTGTCTTACTACTGATGGGTCGGTTGACAATCTATCTCTAATGGATTTAGATGACCGGTAAGAGTTGGTTGCAACCGAGCTGCCCACCGTTGTTTGTGTGACAGTCTTGATTTTCCGCAAAGCTAACGCGTGGGGGAACGGCAGGTCGGCTGCTGGGGACCCGGCTCTTAACGCCGTCGACCGGTGCCGTGGGATGTAATGGGAGTTATCCCACGGTTTCACCGGTCGGCGGCACCTTTTTCTTAACGCCGGATTGTGTGGCACGGCCCGAAACCACACGGGGCGATGGATGCCATGACGACCACGGCCTGCATGTGCCTAACCCAGGAAACCGGGCATCGGCGGGGCCGTCAGGCACGTGCCACTTGGTCAACCTGCGGCGGGGCCCAGGTGTCCGGGCACGCCCGAATCAGGGCCAACGGCAAGAGCGCGACCTGCAGGTTTGCAGGTCGCGCTCTTGGTTGGTGCCCCTGACCGGAATTGAACCGATGGCCTACTCTTTAGGAGAGAGTCGCTCTATCCAACTGAGCTACAGGGGCGCGTTTCGCCAAAAAACGATCCGGGTCAATACTAACGGTATTTGGCGAAGCTTGGTCAATGTGGCGCAGCGCGCCGCCCGGCGGCCGCGAACTTCCAGGCCCTAGAGCAGGCCCTTCTTGGACAATTCCCACTTTTCGCGGAACGTGCGCACAAACGAAGCGATGAGCACCCCGAAGAGGATTGCCGCGGTGGCAAAGAGCAGGATCCAGCGGGTGGTGGTCAGCGTGGAGGCCAGGGTCACGGCGGCCGGGTCCAGTGCACCGGTGAACAAGGCATCGATGGCACGGTTCTCCCACAGGTCGACGACCGCGAAGAGCATGGGCACCGCCCACAGGAGCCAGCGGCCCATGCCGCGGGAGGTGTTGATGTTCACCGCCAGCATGGTGACCAGCGCCAGGAAGAGCGGGAAGAGCAGGCCAGCGGTCTTGTGCACGTAGTTCAACTGTCCGACGGCGTCCGCATCCATGGCCTGGCGCAACGCCTCGACGTGCCCCGCGGAGTAGCCGCCGATCATCTGGTCCGGCATGGCCAACTCGTTGGACAGATCCGTCATCTGGTTAAGCACGAGCAGGTGGTAGTACCAAAATAGGAAGAGCACCACGACGAACCCGGCAACCAGGATCAGGCTCCCGTTGCTGGCAGCCTTCTCCGGGGAGCGCTGAGTTGAGGGGTTGGGAGCCGGTGCTGCCGGGGCGGGACGGTTGTACTGCTTCTTTTTCTTCTTTGACTTGGCCATGACCCCAATTATGCCGCCAAATGATCGGGGCCAGGCCAACGGGTGGGCGCACCGCCGTAGACTGGGGCCATCATGGATTTTCTTTTCGATGACTTCGTCGCGCCCGCCCAAGCCCCGCCCCTCCCAGATGCCCAGGCGCTGCTTGCCGGGCTGAACCCCCAGCAGGAGCAGGCCGTCAAGCACGCCGGGTCCCCGCTGCTGATCGTTGCCGGTGCCGGCTCCGGCAAGACGCGCGTACTCTCGCACCGCATGGCCTATCTGCTGGCCACCGGGAGGGCGCGACCGCACGAGATCCTGGCCATCACCTTCACCAACAAGGCCGCAGCCGAGATGCGTGAACGCATCTCGGCGCTGGTGGGCGAGGACGTGGCGAAGAAGATGTGGGTGTCCACCTTCCACTCCTCGTGCGTGCGGATCCTGCGCCGCGAGGCGGCCTCGGTGGGACTGAAGTCCAGCTTCTCCATCTACGACTCCGCCGATTCCCTGCGCCTGATCACGCTGGTGTCCAAGGGCCTGGAACTGGACCCCAAGAGGTTCACGCCCAAGTCCATGGCGCACAAGATCTCCGCGCTGAAGAACGAGCTCATCGACGACGAGCAATATGCGGCTACCGTTGCCTCCAACGACCCGTTCGCCTCGGCGGTCTCGCAGGTCTACCGGGGCTACACCGAGCGGCTTCGCGCGGCCAACGCCCTGGACTTCGATGACCTCATTGCCCACGTGGTCAACATCTTCCGTGCCTTCCCGGCGGTGGCGGACAATTACCGCCGGCGCTTCCGCCACGTCATGGTCGACGAGTACCAGGACACCAACCATGCCCAGTACGCCCTGGTGCGCGAGCTGACCGGGCCCGACGGCCCGACCCCGGGCGGGGAACTGACCGTGGTGGGCGACTCCGACCAGTCGATCTACGCCTTCCGCGGGGCCGACATCCGCAATATCGTCGAGTTCGCCAAGGACTACCCGGACGCGGTCACCATCAAGCTCGAGCAGAACTACCGCTCCACCCAGACCATCCTTTCGGCCGCCAACGAGGTCATCAAGCGCAACCCGGACCGACCCGAGAAGAGGCTGTGGACCGCCGAGGGCGACGGCGAGAAGATCATCGGCTACGTGGGGGAGTCGGAGTCGGACGAGGCCCGCTGGATCGCCGAGGAGATCCTGCGCCTGAACGACGAGGAGTCCATCCGTCCCGGCGACGTTGCCATCTTCTACCGCACCAACGCGCAGTCCCGTTCCCTCGAGGAGCAGTTGATCCGCGTGGACTTGAAGTACAAGGTCATTGGCGGAACCCGCTTCTACGACCGCAAGGAAGTCAAGGACGCCCTGGCCTACCTGCGGGTGCTGGTGAACCCGGAGGACGACATCAATGTGCGCCGGATCCTCAACGAGCCCAAGCGCGGCATCGGGGACCGGGCCGAATACTCGGTGGCCGCGCTGGCCGAACGCGAGCGGATCTCCTTCATGGAGGCGCTGCGCCGGGCCGATGACGCACCCGGGCTGGGAACCCGCGGCCAGAACATGGTCGGGGCGTTCGTGAAGATCATGGACGACCTGGCCGTGGTCGCCGACGGATCAGGCCCGGCCGAGGCGCTCGAGGCGGTGCTGGAGCAGACCGGCTACCTGGAGATGCTGCGTTCCTCCAACGACCCCCAGGACGAGTCCCGCGTGGAGAACCTTGCCGAGCTGGTGGCGGTGGTCCGGGACTTCATGAAGGAGAACCCCGAAGGCACGCTCACCGACTTCCTCGAGCGCGTGGCGCTGGTGGCGGACGCCGACTCGATCCCCGACGCACCCTCCGACGCGGAGGGCGTGGACATGGCCCACCGTGAGGGAATGGTCACGTTGATGACGCTGCACACGGCCAAGGGCCTGGAATTCCCCGTGGTCTTCCTCACCGGCATGGAGCACGGCATCTTCCCGCACCAGCGGTCCCTGACCGATGAAAAGGAGCTGGCCGAGGAACGCCGGCTGGCCTACGTGGGGCTCACCCGGGCCCGCCAGCGCCTGTACCTGACCCGCGCCGAGTACCGCAGCCTGTGGGGCCAGTCGCAGTACAACCCCGCCAGCCAGTTCCTCGAGGAAATCCCGGAAACCCTGGTCGAGTGGAAGCGCGAGGGCACCAAGCGTTCCAGCTTCGAGTCCTTTGGCGGGAGCAGCAATTTCGCCACCAGCCGCTACGAGTCGGGCTCCTACTGGGGTGCCGGCACCGGATCCGGTGGCGGGGGCAGTCTCTCCGGCGCCCCGGAAATCCACACGCTGAGCACCGCGCCCACGGCGCGGGCCAAGGGCCGGGTGCAGCCGAACAAGGAAATCATTTCCCTGTCGGTGGGGGACAAGGTCAGCCATGGCACCTTCGGCGAGGGCGTGGTCCTGGCCCTGGAAGGCGCCGGGGACAAGACCGTGGCCAAGGTGAAGTTCGCGGACGCGGAGAAACGGCTATTGCTGCGATACGCCCCGCTGGCCAAGCTTGACTAGCTACGTTGCCAAGCGCGAGGCTGCCCCCGCGAACGCCATGTTTGCGGGGGCTGTGGCGGGTGTCACGGCACCTTGGGCTCTACCGTTTGTAGAACTGTGCCATTGGGCGCCAAGGCGCTAGGCTGTGGGATGGAGCCCGCCCTGTTTCCAGGATGGACTCTCCCCCTCAAAGCATGGATCCGTGTTTATGGAGCCGTGCCTTGAGTCAGCATAGACTTCGACAAGAAGGACACAAGCCCGTGGACCTGTATGAATACCAGGCGCGCGATATGTTCGAGTCGCACGGTGTACCCGTGCTGGCCGGCATCGTTGCCTACACACCTGAAGAAGCCAAGGCCGCTGCCGAGAAAATCGGTGGCGTCGTGGTCGTTAAAGCCCAGGTAAAGGTCGGAGGCCGCGGCAAGGCCGGTGGCGTGAAGGTCGCAAAGACCGCCGACGAGGCGTTCAAGTACGCATCCGACATTCTCGGCATGGACATCAAGGGCCACACCGTGAACAAGGTCATGATCGCCCAGGGCGCCGACATCGCCGAGGAGTTCTACTTCTCCGTGCTGCTGGATCGCGCGAACCGCAACTACCTGGCCATGTGCTCGGTTGAAGGCGGCATGGAAATCGAGGAACTCGCCGTTGAGCGTCCCGAGGCCCTGGCCCGCATCGCCGTTGACCCGGCCGTGGGCATCGACCAGGCCAAGGCCGACGAGATCGTTGCCGCAGCAGGCTTCGCGCCGGAGCTGACCGAAAAGGTCGCCGCGGCAATCCTGAAGCTGTGGGACGTCTTCAAGAAGGAAGACGCAACCCTGGTCGAGGTCAACCCGCTGGTTCGCACCGGCGCCGGCGACATCGTTGCACTGGACGGCAAGGTCTCCATCGACGAGAACGCCGAATTCCGCAACCCGCACCACGTCGAGCTCGAAGACAAGGACGCAGCGGATCCGCTCGAGGCCAAGGCCAAGGCGATGGACCTGAACTACGTCAAGCTGGACGGCGAAGTGGGCATCATCGGCAACGGTGCAGGCCTGGTCATGTCGACCCTGGACGTCGTTGCCTACGCCGGCGAAAACCACGGCAACGTGAAGCCCGCCAACTTCCTGGACATCGGCGGCGGAGCCTCCGCCGAGGTCATGGCCGCAGGCCTTGACGTCATCCTGAACGACGAGCAGGTCAAGTCGGTCTTCGTGAACGTCTTCGGTGGCATCACCGCGTGTGACGCCGTTGCCAAGGGCATCGTCGGTGCACTGGCCGAGCTCGGTTCCGCAGCCAACAAGCCGCTGGTCGTGCGCCTGGACGGCAACAACGTCGAAGAGGGCCGCCGCATTCTTGCCGAGGCCAACCACCCGTTGGTCACCCTGGCAGCAACCATGGACGAGGGCGCCGACAAGGCCGCCGAGCTCGCCAACGCAGCGAAGTAAGTAGGGATACGCGAACATGAGCATTTACCTTAACAAGGATTCCAAGGTCATCGTTCAGGGCATCACCGGTGGCGAGGGTACCAAGCACACCGCCCTGATGCTGAAGGCCGGCACCAACATCGTCGGTGGCGTCAACGCCCGCAAGGCCGGCACCACTGTGCTGCACGGCGACAAGGAAATCAAGGTCTTCGGCGCAGTGGCGGAAGCCATCGCCGAAACCGGTGCAGACGTTTCCATCGTCTTCGTGCCGCCTGCCTTCACCAAGGATGCAGTCGTCGAGGCCATCGAGGCAGGCATCGGCCTGGTCGTTGTCATCACCGAGGGCGTTCCGGTACAGGACTCGGCCGAGTTCTGGGCCCTGGCCCAGTCCAAGGTCGACGCCGACGGCAACCAGGTCACCCGCATCATCGGCCCGAACTGCCCCGGCATCATCACCCCGGGCGAGGCACTGGTCGGCATCACGCCGAACAACATCACCCAGAAGGGCCCGATCGGCTTGGTCTCCAAGTCCGGCACCCTGACCTACCAGATGATGTACGAACTGCGCGACCTGGGCTTCTCCACCGCCATCGGCATCGGCGGCGACCCGGTCATCGGGACCACCCACATCGACGCCCTGGCTGCGTTCGAGGCGGACCCGGAGACCAAGGCCATCGTCATGATCGGCGAAATCGGCGGCGACGCCGAAGAGCGTGCCGCCGAGTACATCAAGGCCCACGTCACCAAGCCGGTCGTCGGCTACGTGGCAGGCTTCACCGCTCCCGAGGGCAAGACCATGGGCCACGCTGGCGCCATCGTCTCGGGCTCGGCCGGTACGGCACAGGCCAAGCAGGAAGCACTCGAGGCTGCCGGCGTAAAGGTCGGCAAGACCCCGTCGGAAACCGCAACGCTGCTGCGCGAAGTTTACGCCGCCCTCTAATTCCATAGAGAGCACCAAGCCGGTGGCGGCCACCTTGTTACTCACGTAGCAAGGTGGCCGCCACCGGTCGTTTAAGCGTTTGTGGTCCCGCCCGGTTCAGGCCCGAAGGCGAAAGAACGAACTGCCCACGAGTTCGTGCGCCCCGGGAACCAGCACCACCAGCAGCTCGGGGTTGAACTGGACCTCGACGGGCCCGCGGCCGTCCAATGCGGCCGAAAGCCGTTGCGGGGCGAGCGCCTCGAGGACCCATTCGCCGGGCCCGGAGCCCACATGCAGCAGGCTGGTGTCGTTGTCGATGTCGAGCCACGCGGTGATCCAGTCCCCGGCAAAGCGCGGCAGGGGATTGGCGGGCGAAGCGGTGGCCAGGCTGGGGCTGTACATGATGCACACGTCCTTGATATTCGTTGTCCTTGCCCCTGCGTGCGGGATGCGCGAAAGGGCCGCTTCGTCATCCGAACCACCCACCGTGCAACTATGGGGTTGGTATCTGTTTAGGTCGGAGCCTTGCCTTGCGGCAGCCAGAATTCGTGAAGCTGTTTCAACCATACGTTGAATCGGGGACACCTTGCCACCACGGGTCAAGGGGAGCAACACGGGGTCATATGTCCCGGGAGCCCTGCGCGTGGAGCGTTTTGCGGCTCCGTGTCCAACGAACGGGCATAGGCTGGGAAGCGAAAACACCAATCCCAGCCTGCGGAGGCAACCATGCGCGCCACACTGATCCACGGACCGCGGGACATCCGCGTCGAGGACTGCCCCGATCCCGTCCTGCTCGCCGACACCGACGCCATCGTGAAGGTCGGCGCGGCCTGCGTATGCGGCTCGGACCTGTGGCCCTACCGCGGCATCAACCCGACCCCGGAGCCCCGGCGCATCGGCCACGAGTTCATTGGAACCGTGACGGCGCTCGGGAGCAAGGTCGCAACCTTGAAGGTCGGCGACTTCGTGGTGGCCCCCTGGGCCAATAGCTGCGGCACCTGCCCGCCGTGCCGCAACGGCGTCCAGGTAGCCTGCGAGCACCGGGCGTCCTGGGGCGGGAACGACGAGAACGGGTTGCCGGTGGACGGCGGACAGGGCGAGGCGGTGCGGGTCCCCAACGCCGACGGCACCCTGGTTCCTGTCCCGGGCGTCACCGATCCGGACGAGGCGCTGTCCAAGTCGCTGCTGGCGCTCTCGGATGTGATGGGCACCGGGCACCACGCCGCGCTGGGAGCCAGGGTGGCACCCGGGCGCAGTGTCGTCGTCGTTGGCGACGGCGCCGTGGGCCTGTGCGGGGTGCTTGCCGCCAAGCGCCTGGGGGCGACGCGCATCATCGCGATGTCCCGGCACGCCGAACGGGCGGCGCTGGCCCGCGAATTCGGGGCCACCGATGTGGTTGCCGAGCGGGGGGCCGAGGCCGCCGTGAAGGTGCGCGAACTGCTCGGGGGAGTGCTGGCGGATTCGGTGCTCGAATGCGTGGGCACCGCCGAGGCCATGGACCAGGCACTGCGCTGCACCAGGCCCGGCGGCTCGCTGGGCTTCGTGGGGGTTCCGCACGGCCAGGACGGGCTGCCGATCTCGGTGCTGTTCTCCAAGAACATCTCGGTCGCCGGCGGTGCCGCCAGCACCCGGGCGTACCTGCCCGAGCTGCTCGAGGATGTGCTGGCCGGCACGATCAACCCCGGCCTGGTCTTCGACACCGTCATGGGCCTTGAGCAGGTGCCCGAGGCCTACCGGGCCATGGACGAGCGACGTTCGATCAAGGTCATGCTCAAGCTTGGCTGATGCACCCTCCCGCCGTGCGGACCGGCAGCCCCCCGGACCACACGTCGGAAGGTTTTTTCCCTAGTCCCGTGCGCCGCGCAATTCAAGGGCGACGGGCCTCGGGACTTGTCATCGTGACCATTTTGTGACCTTTGCGGCGTGCGTTATCGTTGGTGGCGATGCCAGCTTTTACCCAAAACCCCGTCCGAGGATCGTCCACCGCCGCAAGCGAACCCGTCTTCGTCGACCCCTCCGGCAGGCGCCTGCAGCGGCTCAAGAAAGCCGGGGTGGTGGTCGCGGGCCTGATGGCGCTGTACGTGGCACTGCTCCTGGTCGCCTTCCTGGGCGGCTCCACGACCGCGGCACCAAGGCTGCCCGCTTCGGGGGGACAGCCAGCGGTCGCGGCCGGGCCCGAAGCCTCGACGAAACCGCGGCCAACACCAACCCCGGCATCCGAACGCGCCGAGGAACCGCCCGTGGCGGCACCCGATGCGCCCGCCGGCACCGAGGCGGCCACAAGCACCCCTGAAGAAACCGCGCCCACCGCCGCGCCTCCTTCCGCAACCGAATCCGCTGCCCCCTCCAGCTCGGCCGTTCCCCGTGAAACCACGGCCCCGCAAGCGGCACCGAGCACAGCTCCCGCGAGTGCCGCACCGAGCCCCGGCAGCGAGCCGACCACCCCGGGAAAGAGCCAAGACGCACCAGGCCGCAACGCAACCGCTCCCGGGCACGGCGGCACCGGCCCGGCCAAGCCCACCCGGGAAACCCTTCCGTGAGCCGCGGACGCCGGGCGGCCCGCACCGGCGGCATCGCGGCGCACTGGTTCCTCATGGTTGTCGTCGTCCTGACGCTGGGGCTGTCGCTGGCCATCCAGGGGTACATGAACCACCTGGCAGGCATCGGCGACGGCCCCGCGCCCGTGAGCCGCGCCGCCGGGGAGGTCCCGGCGGCAGTCCGGGACGGTGGCCCGGTCATTGATGCCCGCGGGCAGGATGTCCGCACGGCCGGCCCCTCCGACCGCACCGTGGCGCTGACCTTCGACGACGGGCCCGACCCGGCCTGGACCCCGAAGATCCTCGATGTCCTGCGGGATCACGGGGTCCATGCCACCTTCTTCGTCACCGGTACCTCGGCGATCCGGCATCCCGAGCTGCTGCGGCGCATGGCCGCCGAGGGCCACGAGATCGGCATCCAGACCCTCACGCACGCCGACCTCTCCGGGGCCCCCTCGTGGCGGCGCGAGCTCGAGATCCGGGGTGCCCAGAAGGTCGTCGCGGGGATCACCGGCCAATCGCCGTCGCTGCTGCGCCCGCCCCACAGCTCGGGGAACGCGGCCACGACGAACGGACAGTGGTCGGCCATGCAGACGGCAGCTGACGAGGGCTTCCTGACCGTGCTGAGCACGCTCAACAGCGCAGACGAGCGCGCCCCCGGCGCCAAGGTGATCGCCGGCCAATTGCTGCTGCACGGGGCCGGGGGCCAGGTGGTGCTGATGCACGACGGCGGGGGGAACCGTTCCCAGACCGTCGAGGCGCTGTCCGCGGCACTGGGAAACCAGGACGGGCCCGGCCACCGCTTCACCACGGTCGGCGACTCGATCGGCGTGGACAGCACCCGGGAGGCGTCCGCCGCCGATTCCTTGATCGGGACCGCATTCGTCTTCGGTGTCCGCTTCACCGATGCCGTCGCCACGGCCATCTCCTGGGGCCTGGTCGCGGCCGGGACCGTGACTCTGGGGCGGGCGGTGCTGGTGATGGTGGTTGCCTTCCGGCACAGCCGGGCCGTGCGGCGCAGCCGCGAGGCCGAGCGCGGCCGGGCCTGGTTCACCTCGCCGATGCGCACCGAGGTCCTCGACCCGGTCAGCGTGATCGTCCCCGCCTACAACGAATCGGCCGGCATCGAGGCGGCCGTGCGGTCCATCGCCGCCTCGACCCATCCGGTGCAGGTCATCGTGGTCGACGACGGTTCAACGGACGGCACCGCCGACATCGTCGAGGCGCTCGGGCTGCCCGGCGTCGAGGTCATCCGCAAGGAGAACGGCGGGAAGCCCTCGGCGCTGAACGCCGGGATCGCCGCGGCCCGCCACGACCTGGTGGTGATGGTCGACGGGGACACCGTCTTCGAACCCGACACCGTCCACGTGCTGATCCAGCGCTTTTCCGATCCGCGGGTCGGCGCCATCTCGGGCAACACCAAGATCGCCAACCGCGGCGGCATCCTCGGTGCGTGGCAGCACATCGAATACGTCGTCGGCTTCAACCTGGACCGGCGCCTGTTCGACGTCGCCGAATGCATGCCCACGGTTCCCGGGGCGATCGGCGCCTTCCGCCGCGAGGCCCTGGCCCGGGTGGGCGGGGTCAGCGGCGACACCCTCGCCGAGGACACCGACCTGACCATGGCCCTGTGCCGCGACGGCTGGCGGGTCGTCTACGAGGACGACGCCCTGGCCTGGACCGAGGCCCCGGCGACCCTCGGGGCCTTGTGGAAGCAGCGCTACCGCTGGTGCTACGGCACGCTGCAGGCCATGTGGAAGCACCGCGGGGCCATCGCGCAGTCGGGTGCGGCCGGGAAGCTGGGGCGCCGGGGGCTGGCCTACCTGCTGCTCTTCCAGGTGCTGCTTCCGCTCTTCGCGCCCGTGGTCGACATCTTTGCCATCTACGGCCTGGTGTTCCTGGATCCCGTCAGGATTGCCCTCCTCTGGGGCACCTTCCTGCTGATCCAGTTCATCATGGCGGCCTACGCGTTCCGGCTCGACCGCGAGCCGCTGCGCGCCCTGTGGACGCTGCCGCTTCAGCAGTTCGTGTACCGGCAGCTGATGTACCTGGTGGTGATCCAGTCGGTGGTCACCGCGCTGGCCGGCGTGCGCCTGCGCTGGCACCGGATGGAACGCTACGGTTCGCTGCGCGCCCCGATGGATTCACAGCCCCGGGCCTCGGCGCGCTAGCCGCCCGGCGGTCAGGCCGGGCGCAGTACCCCGGCCACGGGTTCCTGCTGGGTGATGCAGTGGATGCCGCCGCCGCGGGCGTAGAGCTCCCGGGCATCCACGCCCACGACCTTGCGCCCCGGGTAGGCCGCGGCCAGCACGGCAAGGGCCGCTTCGTCGTTCGGGTCGTCGAAGGTGCAGGCCACCACGCCGCCATTGACCACGAGGTGGTTGATGTAGCTGTAGTCCACGAAGCCCTCCGCATCGCGCAGCACGGTCGGGGCGGGGACCTCGACGACGTTGAATTCGCGGCCCCTGGCGTCGGTGGCGCCGCGGAAGGTGTCGATCAGCTCCCGGGAGATGGCATGGTCGGGGTGCTCGGGGTTCAGTTGGCTGTGCACCAGCACGGTGCCTGGGGAGGGGATGGTGGCGACGATGTCCACGTGTCCGCGGGTGCCGAACTCCTGGGAGTCGCGGGCCAGCCCGCGTGGAAGCCAGTGCACCTTTGTGGCGCCCAGGGTGCGGGCGAACTCCGCCTCGACCTCTTCCTTGGTGGTCCCCGGGTTGCGACCCGGGTCCAGCTGCACCGATTCGGTGGCCAGCACGGTGCCCTCGCCGTCCACGTGGATGGCGCCGCCCTCGTTGACCAGCGCGGAGGCGATGCGCGGAACCCCGGCCCAGCCGGCCACGGCCGCGCCGATCAGCGCGTCCTTGTCCCAGGCCGCCCAGTCCTGGGCGCCCCAGCCGTTGAAGACCCAGTCGACGGCGGCGAGTTCCCCGGCGTCGTTGGTGACGAAGGTGGGGCCGATGTCGCGCATCCAGGCGTCGTTGAGCTCCGCGGTGCGGATCTCGATCCGCTCGTCGAGGTATTGCGCGGCGACCTCGGTGTCTTCCGGGTCCACCACCATGGACACCGGGGCGAACTCCACCACGGCGTGGGCGACGTTGGCCCAGGTGCTGCGGGCCGCGTGGGCCTCGGCCTCGGTGTCGCCCAGCGTGTAGCCCCCGTGGGGGAAGGCCATCCACACGCGCTTCTGGGCCGAGGTCTCGGCGGGCATGATCCAGTTCATGTCTGACTCCTGCAAGGTGCTGGGTGTGTGGGAGGCGGTCGAGGCGGGAGGCCCTGCGCGGAGATCGCCGTCACATAAATGAATGTCGTTCGTTTTAGTATGGTGGCTTGCGTCACGTGGCGCAAGGGGTGAAACCCTGCGGCGGATCGCGACCGGCTGCATGCGCTCCTGCGCCCTGGCCGCGGGCGGGTTCGGCGCCGAGGCGCCACTGGCCGGAGAAAACGCGGCAGGACCTTGGCGCGAGGCGCTCGAGGCGGGCCTGGGGTCCGGGGACCGCGCGCTGCGGACCTTCGAATACGGCCTGGAGCTCCTGCTGGCGGGATTCGCCCTCCAGGCCGCCGCGAAGGCGCCGGCTGGCTAGCGCAGCAGTTCGCGGATGTCGTCCGCGTTGAGCACCTTGCCGAAGCCCGCGCCCTCGTCCATGACCGAGGAGATCAGCTGGCGCTTGGAATCCTGCAGCGCCACCACCTTCTCCTCGATCGTGTCCTTGGCGACCATCCGGTAGACCATCACGTTGCGGGTCTGCCCGATGCGGTGCGCCCGGTCCACCGCCTGCGACTCCGCGGCCGGGTTCCACCAGGGATCCAGCAGGAAGCAGTAGTCGGCCTCGGTGAGGTTCAGCCCGAAGCCGCCGGCCTTCAGCGAAATCAGGAACACCGGCGCCTGGCCCGACTTGAAGGAATCGATGACCTCGGCGCGCTTGCGCGTGGAGCCGTCCAGGTAGGCGTAGGGCACCCCGGCGGCATCCAGCCGGTCCGCTGCCTTCTTCAGGAAGGAGGTGAACTGGGAGAAGATCAGTGCGCGGTGGCCCTCGGCCAGCACGTCCTCGAGCTGCTCGAAGAGCACGTCCAGCTTGGCGCTGGGCACGTCGGCGTAGTCGGGATCCACCAGCGAGGCATCCAGCGCCAGCATCCGCAGCAGGGTCAGCGACTGGAAGATCGTGAACCGGTTCTTGTCCATGTCATCGACCAGGCGCAGCACCTTCTGCCGCTCGCGGTGCAGGTGCGTGTCGTAGACCTTCCGGTGCGCCTCGCCCAGCTCCACGTGCAGCACCTGTTCCTGCTTCGGCGGCAGGTCGGTGACCACCGCGTCCTTGGTCCTGCGCAGCATGAACGGGCGGATCCGCCGGCGCAGGCGCACCAGCGGCTCGGGCAGGCCCTGGCGCTCGATGGGCCGCTGGTAGTTCTCCGCGAAGCGCACCGCGGAGGGGAAGAGCCCCGGGGAGACGATGGCGAAGATCGACCAGAGCTCCATGAGGTTGTTCTCCATGGGCGTGCCGGTGATCGCCAGCTTGAAGCGGGCGGGCATGTCACGGGCCACGTGGTGCGCCTTGGTCGCCTTGTTCTTCACGAACTGCGCCTCGTCCAGGATCAGCCCGGCCCAGTTGATGTCCGCGTACGCGTCGTCGTCCAGGCGCAGCAGCGTGTAGGAGGTGACCACCACGTCGTACTCCCGGGCCAGGGCCGCCAGCGAGGCGCTGGCGCGCGACTCGGTGTCGGTGACCGCCACGACCCGCAGGGAAGGGGCGAAGCGCGCGGCCTCGTCCTTCCAGTTGGACACCACCGAGGTCGGGGCGACCACCAGGAACGGGGCGCGGACCTTGGCCTGGGCGGTGATGCCCTCGAAGGCGTCGGGGTTGGCCCACACCTGGTGGGCGTGCAGCATCAGGGCCAGGGTCTGCACGGTCTTGCCCAGGCCCATGTCGTCGGCCAGCACCCCGCCCAGCCCGTTGCGCCACAGCGTGGCCAGCCAGCCGAAGCCCTCCACCTGGTAGGGGCGCAGCGTCGCGTTCAGGGTCTCGGGCAGGTCGGTGACGGCGGTGGTCTTCAAGTCCACCAGCGAGTTCAGCGCGCTGACCCATTGGTCCGGGCCCTCGATGTGCGTGGCCAGCGCGTCCAGTTCCTCCCACATGGCGTACTGGTACTGCGTCAGCGAGATGTCCGCTTCCTTGTCCTTCATGTCCCGCAGCCCGCTGGCCTCGGTGACCAGGGCGCGGAGCTTGGCGAAGAGCGGATCCTCCAGGGAGAAGTAGGTGCGGTCCGGCATCAGCAGCTTGGTCTGCCCCTGGGCCAGGGCGCGCAGGATGTCGGCGTAGGGGATCTGGCGCCCGCCGATGGAGATCAGCAGGCCCAGGTCGAACCAGTCGCGGCGGTCCGATTCCACGGTGGTGATGACCAGCTCCGGGGCCTCGGTGAGCTCGTGGAACACCGGGCGGGTGCCGGTCTCGTTGAGCACCAGGTCCTTGATCCCGGCCAGGGCCGGCAGCACGCGGCGCACGAAGTCGATGACCTCAAGTCCCGCCAGGTGCTTGGGGCCCAGCACCGTGGATTCGAAGGCCGGGTAGTGGTTCAGGATTTCAAGCACTTCGGATTCCAGCGCGGATTCCACCGCGGTGTCGCGGTCCGCCGCGTCCACGACCATGCCCTGGTAGTCGAAGACCCAGTCCACGTCGACGGTTTCGCCGGTGCCGTAGCGGATCCTGGCCACCAGCTTGGGCGGCAGCACCGCCGGCAGCGCCACGGAATCGTCGGGGCTGGTGACCCGCAGCTTGCGGGCCAGGCGCGGGTAGACGCGGGAGAAGAATTCCTCGGTCTCGGCCTCCGGGACGTTGAGGGTTTCGGGGTGGTGCAGCATCGACAGCTCGGTGTGGCTCAGCCCGCCGGGGACCTGGCCCAGGAAGATCTCGTTCTGGTCCCCGGTGGCGGCGTAGACGCCGTGGTTGCCGATGGAACCGGCCGGCGCCTGCGCGTCGAGGATGAAGCGGTGCCCGCCCATCGACAGCGACGGTGCCAGCGCCAGCCCGTCTTCGCCGGCCTGCGCGCCGAGGGCGACGTGGGCGGGAGAGGCGAGCAGGATCCGGGTGTTGGTGCGCATGCCCACCAGCGCGATGCCCAGGGCCTTGGCCGTGGGCAGCAGTTCCCAGAGCAGCGCGGAGGCGTATTCGTCGAGGTAGAGCCAGTCGTTGTCCTCGCCGAAGTAGAGCTCGCCCTTGGCCCGGTAGAGCGGCACGAACTGGCAGAACCAGCGGTACTGCGCGATGTCCAGGTTCAGCCCGAAGGTCTTGAAGCTGATGGTGTTCCAGCGCAGGTTCGACCGCGCCCAGCGGTCGGACCCGGAGCGCACCACCGGGCGCACGCCCAGCCGCCAGCGCCTCGAGGCGACCTTCAGCTGCCCCACCCCGGACCCGGGGGCCCATTGCTGGTGCGCCGAGAGCGTGGTGTCCTGCAGCTCGAACTGCAAGCCCATCTGCAGCACCGGGTGCTTGGAGTTGGCCCCGCCCAGGGACGTGGGGGTGGCAGGCGCCGGGGCGAGCAGCTCCTGCAGGGCCTGCTGCCAGGCCGGGACGGCCACGGCGGTGTTGCGGTACACCACGTCCTTGGCGCGCAGGTGCATGGAGTTCGAGTAAATGAGCACGGCCGCCACATGGCGGCATGCGGGGGCGGCCCCGCACGGGCAGGTGGCGTCGTCGATGACGCGCTCGCCCTTCTTGGTGGCCAGGGTGATGCGCACCTCGTGGGCGGGCTCGGAATCCTCGGA
The DNA here is from genome assembly GCA_024207135.1 of Arthrobacter sp. C2. Classification (GTDB taxonomy): domain Bacteria; phylum Actinomycetota; class Actinomycetes; order Actinomycetales; family Micrococcaceae; genus Paeniglutamicibacter. The sequence continues at coordinate 3,747,839 of CP042428.1, forward strand.
CACCGTGGCGGACATGGCCTGGTCGACCGGATCCCACGCGAACCCGCTCAGCGCGGCGTCGGTGGCCAGCACCTTGCCGCGGGTGAAGGAGACACCGCCGACGACACGCAGGATTTCACGCGCATCGACCATGGGAAAAGCAGATTCGGTCATCCTCCCATCGTTTCACGTTCCTGACCCCCAGCCCTAACCCGGGCGGGTCGCCGTGCCGAAGAATACGGCCCGGGAACCCGAAAGTCGCTAGTCTAAGGTGTCATGAACAGCACTCCGGCCCTGCATCCGCTCCCGCGCGTCATTGAGATTGCGTCGCTGGGCGACTTCGACAGGCATGCGGCCACGGCGCTGGCGCTGACGGACAAGCGCCTGGCTGCCTCCATGCACGGCTGGCACGTGCAGTCGGTGGACCTGCGCGCCCGCAGCGCGGTGCTGGAAAAGCTGCGCTCCGCGGGCTCGGTGTTCATGGGCTGCGACATCGAGGGCAAGACCGAGCGCCGGCTGCGCGGGGGCGGGGCACTGGTCTTCCCCGAGATCCCCGGGCTGCCCTTCGACCCGTACCGCGGGGAGCTGTATTCCGGGGGCGAGCTCTATGCGGGCCTGGACGCCGGGAACTACGAGTCGGTGCCCGACGCCCGGATCTACGCCTGGGCCTCGCACCGCTACGGCGCCGGGGCCCACGACGCATTGAACGCCGCGCTGTCCACCACGCTGCACGACCACGCCATCGGTTCGCGGCTGGATTCGCAGATCCGCGACGGCGCGCTGGCCCACGCCCCGCTGGTCGGGGTCATGGGCGGGCACGCCCAGGAGCGCGGGACCGCCGGCTACGAGCGGGCCGCACGGCTGGGCCACGCCCTGTCCGGCGCCGGGTTCATCGTTGCCACCGGAGGCGGGCCCGGGGCCATGGAGGCGGCGAACCTGGGTGCCTACCTGGGATCGGGCAGCACCGAGAACCTGGCCGAGGCGCTGGGCATGCTGGCGCAGGAGCCGGGTTTCGCCCCGTCGGTGACCCGCTGGGCGCGGGCCGCGGCACGCGTGCGCGAACGCTGGCCCGCCGGCCTGGCGAACCTGGGGATCCCCACCTGGTTCTACGGGCACGAGCCGCCGAACATGTTCGCCACCCACATCGCCAAGTACTTCGCCAACGCCACCCGGGAGGCCGTGCTGCTGAAGAGCTGCCCCGGGGGCATCGTGTTCCTGCCCGGCGCCGCCGGGACCGTGCAGGAAATCTTCCAGGACGCGTGCGAGAACTTCTACGGGGCCGAAGGCAGCATCAGCCCGATGGTGCTGGTGGGCATCGAGCACTGGACCCGGACGCTGCCGGCCTACCCGTTGCTGGCCGAACTGGCCCGCGGCAGGGCCATGGAGGAGAAGGTCTTCCTGGTCGACGATGCGGCCGAGGCCGTGCGGATCCTGGTGGACCTGAACGACGGCTCGATCTCCGGGGTCCGGGGACTGGCATGAGTGCCGGTTCCCCTGCCATCGGCATCGACATCGGCGGCACCAAGATCGCCGCGGGACTGGTGGGCCCGGACGGAAGGGTCTCCCGGCACCTTCGGCACGCGACGGCAGGGCATGATCCGGCCGCGGTGCTGGACACCGTGGCTTCGCTCATCGCCGCGCTTGGCGCCGATGCCCCGGAGGCCACGGTGGGCGTGGGTGCGGCAGGATGGATGGACCCGGACGGCGGCTCGGTGCTCTTCTCCCCGCACCTGGCCTGGCGCAACGAGCCGCTGCGGGCCAAGCTCGAGGCCGCCACGGGACGACGTGTGCTATTGAGCAACGACGCGGATGCCGCCGGTTGGGCCGAATACCGCTTCGGTGCCGCTCGAGGGCACAGCCACGTGGTCTGCCTGACCCTTGGCACCGGGATCGGCGGCGCCATCGTCGTTGACGGGCAGCTGCAGCGCGGAAGGTTCGGGGTGGGCTCGGAATTCGGCCACCAAACCATCGTTCCCGGCGGGCAGCGCTGCGCCTGCGGGAACCGTGGATGCTGGGAGCAGTATGCCTCGGGCAATGCGCTGGCCCGCGAGGGGCGCAGCCTGATGGCGGTGCACTCGCCGGTGGCCTTTGCGCTCCGCGAGGCCGCGCGCAACGACCCGCACCTGGTGACCGGTGAGCTTGTCACCGCCCTTGCCGCCGACGGGGACCCGGCCTGCCGCGAGTTGATCATCGAGGCCGGTCAATGGCTGGGACGTGGGTTGGCCAACCTGGCGGCGGTGTTGGACCCGGGAATCTTTGTCATTGGGGGCGGGCTGGGTGCTGCGGTGCCGTTGTTGGTGGAAACCGCCGAAGTCACCTACCGGGAGAACCTGAGTGGGCGCGGCTACCGGCCCTTTGCGGAAGTGGCTCGTGCAGAGCTGGGTGCCGACGCGGGATTGGTGGGTGCCGCAGACTTGGCCCGCAGGGCGCTCGCCGACTGATTCACCGTCTCCTGTGCCCCCCTGAGCGCATGGGTTTTGCCGGGGATGCGTGCTTGCATCCCCGGTGGTGAAATGGTGTGGGCTTCCCGCGCGTGGCGGCGGTCGGCTAAATTCGCTGGGGTGGTCGGGCCATGCCGGTGCCGGGACGCGGTGGCGGAGCCGTAGAGGTGTAGCTGTGGCCGCTGGGGGTGGTGATCTTGAAGGAATGGCGGCCCCGTCCGGGCAGCGGTTCCTCGTGCCAGCCGGGCGCCTCCTTGGATTGGTTGCATGTCCGGCAGCGACCCGAGGAATTAATCTCGGTGGTCTTGCCATTGCGGCGCACCTGCACGACGTGGTCTAGTTCCTGGATGCGGCCGTTGCAATGCGGGGTGCGGCACCGTTGGTCGCGGAGGGTGATGAAGCGCTTGAGGTTTCCTGCGAAACGGCGGGCCGCGGAATCCATCGCGACCAGCTTGCCGGTGTCCGGGGCGGCGTAGACGCGCCGGTACCAGGTGTCCAGCGGGTGCTCGGGATCGCCCGCCACCAGCGATCGGGCCTTGGCGGCGCTGATGTAACCGTGGCCCGGGATCAGCGCCGGTTCGTTGCTGTCACCGGCGAGGCTCTCTGGATCCATCATCACCAGTAGCTCCACCGGTCGTGAGCCGGTGGCCTTGGTGCCGGTCACCGCCTCGAAGACCGCGTCAGCCGCGACCTGGGCATTGGTGCGGTCGTCTCCGGCCTCCCGGGGACGCTCGGTCTCCCGGTGGATGACCTGCAAGATGGGAATGCCCTGGTCCAGCGGGAACTCGCCGACGATCCGCACGGAGTTTTCGTTCATCTGGTAGCCGCTGACGTACCGCTTCTCGGCGGCGTCGTCTTCATCCTGTTCGGCGGTGTCGGGTTCCAGGACGAGGGCCCAGTAGTTGACCAGCTCACGCAGCGTCGCAGTCCCGGCCTCGAAGCAGGTGTGGGTGTCCTCCCACAGCAGCTCGTCGATCATTCTCCGGGTTTCGATCTTGAGGTTCCGGGTGCCGCTGATGACCACGTGTGCCTGGTCCCAAGTCAAGATGCCTTGGCGCAGTCCCTGATGGCAGCGGTGAAGGTCTTCGGCGAGGATCCGGTAATCGTTGGTGCGTTTGGTTCCGCTCCACGGGGACAAGCGCATCGCCAGGGCAACGTCCCCGCCGGAGCCCCACGCGGGGTTCTTCTCCCTGACCCCGGCGCGCTGCCGGTCGGCGATGAGGGCGTCCTGGTAGGCGACACTGTGGTCGGCCTGCTTCGCCGTGGCGGCGCATTTCAAGGTTTCCAGGGCGCCAACCGCAGCCACCGCCTCATGGGTACCGGTCAGCACCGGGGCCTCGTTCACCGCGGCGGCCAGGGACAGGATCCCGGCGGTGCCGGTGCGGGCCAGGTGTTCGGCAACCAGTGCGTCCATGTCCGCCCCGTCGTCCAGCAGCGCTTCGTAGCCCAGATTCCTGCTGGCGCCACCGGTGGTGGTGCCGGCGGAAGGGAAGCCGCTCGATGACGTCGTTGCCATACCTCCATTGTAGAACTAGAGACCTACAATTGAAACAGCTGTTCAAGAAATTTAGAAAATGCGTCCTACTCACGATTCCTGTGGGATGAGATCGACGGATTTTTCGTCAGAATCGGTGTGCAACCTGAGTTGGGCTGCCGGGTACCAGTGGCTGTTCGCGTTGCTCCGGTCTTCACGGCAACTGCGCTTCATCTCCCGAATCAAATACTCAAACTGTGCCGGCATAACCGACCCCCAGTGAGGGGCCAGGTGGTTCTCGCATTCAACACGGGTCTCAACGTTTGTGCAGGTCCTGCTGACAACACCGAGGAGGCCGCGACAGGAGCCTCCCGGGAGGATGCACCGCATGCCCTTCCGGGGCCGCCCGCCATCCAGTTGGATGCCGTCACGCGCAATCCGACCATCCGGATGTCCACGAGGACAAGCCGGGACTTCACCAGCCATAGCCCAATTTTACGCCCGATCCCATCCCACTGGAATCGTAAGTCGGAAATATGTTCTAGTTCTAGTCATGGCCTGCTAGCCTACGCGGATCACTCCAACCTGCGGGCTGCAAAGAAACAGGGTGCCGCCAAATCCCTGATTCCGGGAGATGGCGGCACCCTGCCGTCGCTTTTCAAGTGGACCGCTAGGCCACGGACCCGCCGAAGAGCAAGCCGAGGGCATAGGTGATGCCCGCGGCGCCCAGGCCGATGGCCAGCTGGCGCAGTCCGCGCTTGGTCGGGGAGGCGCCGGAGAGCAGACCGACCACCCCGCCGGTGAGCAACAGGGCGATGCCCACCAGCACGGCGGAGAGCAGAATGGCAGGGGTGCCGCCCATGCCGAAGATGAACGGCAGGATCGGGATCACCGCACCGGAGGCGAAGAAGCAGAAGGACGAGGAGGCCGCGCCCATGGCCGAACCGATTTCCTCGTGTTCTTGGGCCTCGGCGATGTCGGCCAGCTCCGGCTGCAGCGACAGCGAGGGGTTGCAGTCGCAGGAGTAGATGCCCATGCGTTCGGCGGCGCGGTGGGCCGCATCCTCGTCGCTCATGCCGCGGGCCTTGTAGACCAGCACCAGTTCGTTGGCGTCCAGATCCAGGTCCGGGGCGGCGGCCAGGGTCACCTGTGTGGGCTTGGATGCGGAGAGCAGTTCGCGCTGGGATCGCACCGAGACGTACTCGCCGGCGGCCATCGACAAGGCGCCGGCCAACAGGCCGGCAATGCCGGAGAAGAGCACCATCGAGGTGGCAACCCCGGTGGCACCGATGCCCATGACCAGGGCGAGGTTGGAGACCAGGCCGTCGTTGGCGCCGAAGACCGCGGCGCGGAAGTTGCCCGAGAGCTGGTTGCGGCCCCGGGTGGCCAGGCCGCGCACGACCTCTTCGTGGACCAGCTCGTCGGCGGCCATCTGGCGGCTGGCGTCGGTGTCCCCGGCGTAGGGGGAGTTGCCCTCGGCGCGCTGGGCCAGGGCCAGGACGAAGACGGAGCCGAAGTGCCGGGCCAGGAAGCGGAGCATGGTGCGGCGGATCGAGGGGCTCATGGCCTTGCCGGCATGCTCGCCCAGCAGTGCCCGCCAGTGTTCCTCGTGGCGGGTTTCGGCCTCGGCCAGTCCCAGCAGGACCGCGCGTTCCTCGCCGTGGCGCTTGTTGGCCAGTTCGCGGTAGACCGCGCCCTCGGCGACTTCGTCGGCCAGGTACTTGCGCCATCGTCTGATTTGGGCTGGGGTGGGGGTCGGCGCTTGCGGCGTCATGCTCTCATCCTCGTGTGGGCGTTCACGGCCTCGGGAGGCCATGCGATGGGGAGGCCCAGCGGGATTGTTTCTGGGGTGCGTTGGACCTCGGGCCACCAGTGTGTGGACCGAAGGTCTCGTTCGCCCGGACCCGGCGTTGCCGCCTCTGGCCCTGGGTGGATTGCCGGGTTACAACGTTGTAACCAGTATGTCGACGCACCGCTGTCCCGCCGTTGCCGGCGGGGCTGGGAACTACTCCCCTTCAACCCACGAGTGTAGCGTTCGGAAGGGTCCGAGAGAATTCGCTGAGGCTAAAAATTCTGGCCCCACCAGCGCTGTTTCCCGCTTCCGGCACCCGCACCGTGAGCGTTGAGGAGGCCTCTTCCCACCTCGGCGGTGCCACGGCGTTGGCCAGGGCCGCAGCCAGGGCGGCGGGGTCCGCGACGTGGAAGCTGCGCCAGGAACCGCGCAGCCGCAACTGAAGCACCGCGCGGTGCACATCAAGCAGGGGCAGGACGGGGATGGAAGGTGCCATGGCGGTACGGGACGGCCTTTCACTAGCTCTTGCCGGGGCCAAGTGGACCGCGGCCGCTTCTTCATCCGAACCACCCATGAACCTGGGGTTGGTGCGCGCCTAGAGTCGGAGCTTGCCGACGCGTCTCGTGAAGCTGGGTTCCACATTACCGCGATTCGGAGGCCCGCAGGATCTTTTTGTGCAGATCGTTCCACGCAGTGCCGTCATAGGGCGGCATGCTGTCGTTGTCCTGGCGCATCCCGGTGGACCCGTCGATGAGCTCGCGCAGGATGTCGGCGTGCCCCGCATGGCGCGCGGTTTCCACGTTCATGTGCAGCATCAGCCGCCCGAGCGTGGTGTGGCGCCGTTCCCCGGTCCACCACGGAACGGTTGCCGGGGCATCCAGGGACAGCGCGGCGATGTTGCGGTTTGCCGCCTCGATGGCCCGCCGGTAGAAGGCCAGGACCTCGGCGCAGGGGACCTCGGCCGACACCCACATGTCCGCGCTGTCATCCGGATCGGCCGCCAGGGCCGCGTAGTACTCGTCCTCGATCGTGAAGCCGAGGCATTGGACGAAGTAGCCGTACTCGACGAAGGCCAGGTGCTGGACAAGGCCCAGGATGTTGGTGCCGGTGGGCACCATCGGCCGGGTCGCTTCCCCGTCGCTGAGTCCCCGGGCCTTCCAGAGCATGGCCTCGCGGGAATTGGTCAGGTAGGTCGCCAGGTGGTCCTTGAAATCGTCCATGGCCCCAGCCTAGAAGCGCCGGGGCCGGTTGGGAATGGCGGCAGGCCAAAAGGGCGATGGCCCCCATCGACGCGGTGCGCGCCAAGGGGGGCCATCGGTGGTGCGGATATGCCCTAGTGTCCGGCGACCTGCTCGAGGTCTGCGCCCTCGGCGTCGCCCTGGCCGGCGACCCGGGCGTTCCACCCGGTGATGACTGCCGCGGCGGTGGGCCGGGTGAGCAGCGAGACCACGACGAAGGTCAGCGCCGAGGCCAGAAGGCCGTAGTAGATCGGCTCGTTGGCGTAGATGCCGTCGAAGCGGTTCTCCGCCTGGATTTCCAGGGTGATCATGGTGCCCAGGGTGACGATGGTTCCGGCTGCCATGGAGGCGGCGGCGCCCAATCCGTTGCCGCGCTTCCAAACCAACCCGCCGATGATGGCCACCAGCAGGCCGCCGACCAGGATGTCGTAGGCGATGGTCAGCGCCGCGACCACGTCGGAGACCATGATGGCCAGCACGATCGAGACAATGCCCAGCAGCAACACCCAGATGCGGTTGGCGCGCACGTCGTGCTCGGGGTTTTCATTGGTGTTCACCTGCACGTTCCTGCCGAACCAGCTGGCCACGAACGGGGTGACATCGGTGCGGGCCACGGTGGCAGCGGCGATCAAGGCGCCCGAGGCGGTGGACATCATCGCGGCAACGGCCGCCGCCAGCACCAGTCCGCCGATCGCGACGGGCAGCAGCTGCGTGGCGACCTCCGCGTAGACGACGTCCTTGTTGGTGTCCGCGCCGATGATGTCCGGCAGGGCGACCTTCGCGGCCATGCCGATGATGGCGCCGGCGGCGCCGTAGAGCACGCAGTAGATGCCGGCGGTGGTGCCGCCCCAGCGGGCCACCTTCGGGGTCTTGGCGGTGAAGACGCGCTGCCAGATGTCTTGGCCGATGAGCAGGCCCAGGGTGTAGACCACGAAGTAGGTGATGATGGTCTGCACGCCGATGCCGGTGAAGCTGAAGAACTCGGCCCCGACGCGTTCGCGGATCCCGGACATGCCGCCGGCGGCGTTCAGCGCGAAGGGGAGCATCAGGAAGAAGATGCCCACGGTCTTGATGATGAACTGGACCTGGTCGGCCAGGGTGATCGACCACATGCCGCCGATGGTGGAGTAGATGACCACGATGACCCCGCCGATGGCGATGGCCATCCAGCGTTCCCAGCCGAAGAGGACCACGAAGATCGTTGCGTAGGCGCTGGTGGAGGTGGCACAGAGCATCAGTGTGTAGGCGAGCATGACGATGCCCGAGGTGTTGGTTGCCGACTTGCTGCCGTAGCGCAGGGTGAGCATCTGCGAGACCGTGAAGATCTTCAGGCGCTGCAGGGTCGGGGCGAAGAGCAGCGAGAGCAGGATGACTCCGGCGCCGATCGCCACGACCAGCCACATGCCGGAGATGCCGAACTTGTAGCCCAGGCCGACGCCGCCCACGGTGGATGCCCCGCCCAGGACGACCGCGGCCATGGTCCCGGTGTAGAGGAACGGGCCGAGCCGGCGGCCGGCGACGAGGTAGTCGCTGCTGTTCTTGGTGCGTGATTTGCCCCACCAGCCGAAGATGAGCATGGCCGCCAGGTAGACGGCGACGATGGTGCCATTGATGAATTCCATGAGGGGGTGCCTTTGCTTCGGGAGCGGGGCCAACAGCCAGCAGATGATGCCTGTCAGTAAACATTTGTTTTCCCATAGGCTAATGTGAGATGCCTTACACGTCAATTGCCCTAAGCTGGACACACCAAATATTTCTTTGAGCACCCCTGGAGAACCTTGCCCATGAAAGCCCTGCCCGTCGAGCCCAGCAGTGCCGCATTGGCCATCGGTTCGCGGATCCGTGCGGCGCGGCACGCCCAACGACTGACCATCGACCAGGTCGCCGATTCCACGGGCCTGACCAAGGGCTTCCTTTCCCGGGTGGAACGCGACCTGACCAGCCCCTCGGTCGCCTCGCTGGTGACCCTGTGCCAGGTGCTCTCGATGGAGGTCGGCGAGCTGTTCACGGCGCCGGACACCCACGTGGTGCGCCTCGCCGAGGCCCCGCGGATCTCACTGGGCGGCGAAGGCATCGTCGAGCAATTGGTGACGGCCCGCTCCGAGCGGCGCCTGCAGGTCATTCGGGCGGTCATCGCCCCGCGCGGCGAGGGCGAGAAGGAGCTCTACGCGGTGGATTGCGAGGTCGAGGTGCTCCACGTGCTCTCCGGGCGCTTCGTGCTGATCTTCGCCAACGAGCGCTTTGACCTCAATGCGGGGGACACCGTGACCTTCCCGGGCCGGGAACCGCACAGCTGGCTCAACCCCACGGGCGAGGAAGCCGTGGTGACCTGGACGCTGGTGCCGGCCGCTTCGCGCTAGGACATGTTGCCAAGCTCCCCCGTGGCCGCGGCACTCGGGAGGAGCCGATCAATTCCCCGGGTGTGGTCCCCGGCCGGTGTGAAGGGTCCTCCCGCGACATCCCGCGGTGGCGCATAGTGCAGGGGAGGGGCAACGAAAATCCCGGTCATTAGCAGGGCGAACTCGGTCCCGATCTGGCAGACCCTGGTCGTGACGTGGGAGGTCCGGGCCCGCAGCAGGCGGCGTTGGCGACAAGGTCGGTGACGTCCGAGCTCCCCATGCCAAGGGGTACTGGGCGATCTCCAGGACCAGGCCCGCCCCGGCGGCCGCGCCCGCGGCATGCCGCCATAGCAGGGACGGTGCAAGCAACCCGAGGTACAAGGCTGAAGGGGCAAGAAGCACGAAGTTCGCGACAACCTCGACAGGTGAGCCCGCCGACCCGGGGAGCGGGCCCGTGGTTTTCGGGCGCACCCTAGCCCACGTGCACCCAGGGCCGCCGGGCGATCGACGGCTCCGCCTCGCGCAGCACCTCGCGGGTCAGCGGCGCGATCTCGCCCTGGCCCAGGAACAGGAAGCGCAGCAGGTTGCGCACCGGGTTCCCCTCGGTCCAGCGGAAGTAGATGTGCGGCATCACGCCTGTGGCATCGCGGATTTCCAGGCAGATCGCGGCTATGGCCGTGGGAACCGAGGGAGCCTCGGCGACCAGGATCTTGTAGCCGTGCCGGGTGATCCCGCAAACCTTGATGTCCTGGGCGAAGTCCGAGAAGTCGGAGACCTTGATCTCGATGAAAAGCACCCGGGCCTCCTCGGGCAGGTGGCTGGCCATCTTGGCGTGGGCCAGCTTGTGCCGGTAGCGGGCGGCCGAGAGGCGCACCGGTTCGTGGGCGATGATCCGCACCATGGAATCCTCGGTGGAGGTCTTGATGATCTCCAGTGCCGCGGCATCCAGGGTCACCGAGGTCGCACGCAGCTCCGTGGAGCGGCGGAACCGGGAAACCAGCGAGACGGCGATGATCCCGGCGATGAAGAACGCCGCGATCCGGATGCCGTCGGGGCGCTCGACGACGTTGGCCGCGGTGGTGTAGACGAAGATGACCGACACGATGCCGAACCCGATGGTCCGCCACCGCTGGCCCTGGCGCTTGGCGGAAATGGTCACGGCCACCGCGGCGGAGGCCATGAGCACCAGCACGCCGGTCGCGTAGGCGGCGCCCTGGGCATCGACACTGGCCTCGAAGGCGATCGTGATGACCACGGCAATGCCGATGAGCACCAGCACCAGCGGGCGGATGGCGCGGGCCCACTCGGGCGCCATGCCAAAGCGCGGCAGGTACCGGGGGATCAGGTTGAGCATGCCGGCCAGGGCCGAGGCCCCGGCGAACCACAGGATCAGGATGGTGGACAGGTCATAGATGCTGCCGAAGCCGTCGCCGAGCATCGCGTGGGCCAGGAACGACAGGGCCCGGCCGTTGGCGTCGCCGCCCGGCTGGAATTCCGGGGCGGGAATCAGCAAGGTGGTGACCACCGAGGAAAAGACCAGGAACACGCTCATGGTCAGTGCGGCGGTGAGCAGCAGCTTCCGGGCCCCTGCAATGCGTCCGCGCGGGTTCTCCTCGGTGTCCCCGGGGGTGTGCCGGATCTGCGGCATCACGGCCACGCCGGTCTCGAAGCCCGACAGGCCCAGGGCCAGCTTGGGGAACACGATCAGTGAGATGGCGATCATCATCCACGGGCTCGAATGGGTGGCCGTGAGGTTCAGCCACCAGTGGTCCACGGGCGCCGGGTCGGCGACGAGGGAGGCCACGGCCACCGCGATCACCACGACGTTCAGCAGCAGGTAGGTGGCCACCAGCCCCACGGCCAGCCAGATGACCTCGTGGAAGCCGCGCAGGAACAAGGCCCCGAGCAGCAGGATCAGCACCAGCGTGATGATGATTTGCTGCCCGTTGAACCAGTCGGGAGTGAAGGGATTCTCGATGATGTGTGCCGAGGCGTCGGCCGAGGACAGGGTGATGGTGATCATGAAGTCGGTCGCGGCGAAGCCCAGCAGCACCAGCACGAACACCTTGCCCTTCCAGTGCGGAAGCAGGCGTTCGAGCATCGAGATGGATCCCTGCCCGTGCGGGGACTCGTTGGCCACGCGGCGGTACACCGGCAGCGCCGCGCCCAAGGTGACTGCCACGAGCATGAGGGTGGCCAACGGGGCCAGGGCGCCGGCGGCCAGTGCCGCGATGGCCGGCTGGTAGCCCAGGGTCGAGAAGTAGTCCAGGCCCGAGAGGCACATGACCTGCCACCAGCGGTGTCCGGCCGGCTTGGCGGCTACCTCTTCGGGGTTTTCCCGACCGATGTCGGTGTCCTTGAGCCACGCCGCGATGGGCTTCGTCCGGCCGGCTCGGCGCAGGGGCTGGGCGGGGTATTTGGCGCCCGTTGTTTTCTTCACGAGTGTGAACCCTACTCCTGGTTGCGCATCACGGGATATAGCTGGGGACAAGTGCTTTTAGTGACATGCCTGACATGCTCTACTTTGACATTTAGCTGGCGAAAAGCAACCATTTTGTAGCGGGATACGCAGGGAAGTCGTTTCCTGGTTTGCGCCCGCTCGTTTAAGGACATTGCTTGTGAGTTCCCGGCCCGAAGATCCCGCTGCGGTTCCTTGGCGACCCAAGCGGCTCTGGGCACCCTGGTGGCTGGCCGTGTTGTTGGGCGGGGCAATGGGCATTACCCTGACGTTGCTGCGCGCCTCCAGGGAGTTCGTGATTCCCGGGGCCATCGCCCTGGCCCTGGTCATCGTCTTCATCACCGTGGCCACGATCATGCGCAGGCAATTTCATCCCGAGGCTCTCGAGCCGCCGATGTCCCTGTCGTATGTGTTGTGGATGGTCTTGCTGGTTTTCCTGGTGGGGCCCGTACAGGTGATGCTCCTGCCGGCCAACCCGCAAGAGATCGTCATCAAGGCCCTGGCGTTGTCCGCGGGCATTTCCATCTGCATCTACGGGGCCGACCGCGCCCTGTTCTCGTCCTTCGCCAGGCGCGAGAGGCCGGGCCGGCCCGCTTGATCCTTGACTTTCCGTTCTGGAAAGACAAGACTTTCCATAACGGAAAGTGAGGGCTTGCATGTCCGACGAAAAAACCTGGCCCGCCGGCATCGACCCGCGTGAGGCGCTCGCCGAGGTCGACGGCGCCTCCGGGGCCATGGTGCACTCCACCGAGGCGCCTCGCGGATTCATGCTGGCCCTGGTGCTGTTCATTTCGACCGTCATGGCGCTGCTCGGCGTCGCTCCGTGGCCGGCCCTTCTGGGGATCGGGGCCCTCCTTGTGCCCATGCTTGCGTGGTACCTGCTCGTGATGCGCAAGCGGCCCAAGCCGCGGCCCATCCTGAGCCATTCCGGGCCCTACGTGCTGTACGCGTTCCTGCTCATGTTCGTCATGCAGGCTGGCCGGTTTTGGGAGCCGGGGTCGTGGTGGGAAGTGGCCGCCAAGTGGGTGGTCGTGTTTGCGATCTGCTGGTACGCCATGTCCCGCATGCGGGCTGCCGCCATCAAGAACCGACTCAAGGACGCCAATGAGCGACCCATCTGATCCTCCCGCGTTTGACGAACTGATCCATGCGCCGGCGCGCTTGCGCATCTGCGCTTCCCTGGCCCCGGTGCGGTGGGCGGAGTTTGCGCAGTTGCGCGATGCGCTCGGTGTTGCCGACTCGGTGCTGAGCAAGCATCTCAAGCAGCTGGTCGATGCGCGCTATGTCCATGTCGAGCGCTTCACCAAGGGCGGCCGGAGCCATGCCAGGGTCGCACTGACGGTGGAGGGCCGCAGGGCCTACGTGGGGCACGTGGCGGCGCTGCGGACCATGCTCGAGCAGGAGATGTAACCGAGGGGCCCGCGCGGGAGCCTTGACTGTAAGCCGCACCACAAATAGCATACAGGGCAACGGTTGTTTCATATTGAGCAACAAGACGTGGTCGGCGGTGGGTACCGCCGGAAACCCCTGAGGGAGAAGATCGTGGAAGAAATCCGCATTGAAGACAACGGAAACATCGGTCCCATCGATGCCTCCAAGATTCCGCGCTTCGCCGGACTGGGGACCTATGCCAGGCTCCCGCGCATCGACCAGGTGCCCTCCGCGGATATCAAGGTCGTCGGGGTGCCGTTTGACTCGGGGGTTTCCTACCGGCCCGGTGCGCGGTTCGGATCCACCCACATCCGCGAGTCCTCGCGCCTGATCCGCCCGTACAACCCGGCCCTGAACGTCTCGCCGTTCGCGCTGGCCCAGGTCGCGGACGCCGGGGACATGGCGGTGAACCCGTTCAACATCAACGAAGCCATCGAGACCATCCAGCAGAACGCGCTGGACCTCACCGCCGACGGCTCCTCCCTGGTCACCCTGGGCGGGGACCACACCATCGCCCTGCCGCTGCTGCGCGCCGCCGCCGAACGCGCGGGAAACCCCGTGGCCATGCTGCACTTCGATGCGCACCTGGACACCTGGGACACCTACTTCGGCGCCGAATACACCCACGGCACCCCCTTCCGCCGCGCCGTGGAGGAGGGCATCCTCGACACCGAGGCCATCTCCCACGTGGGCACCCGCGGCCCGCTCTACGGCAAGAAGGACCTCGAGGACGACAAGCGCTTCGGCTTCGGCATCGTCACCAGCTCGGATGTCTACTACCAGGGCGTGCGCGAGATCGTGGACAAGCTGCGCGACCGCATCGGCAACCGCCCGCTGTACATCTCGGTGGACATCGACGTGCTGGACCCGGCCCACGCGCCGGGCACCGGAACCCCCGAGGCCGGCGGCATCACCAGCCGCGAGCTGTTGGAGATCCTCCGCGGGCTGCGCGGCATGAACATCGTCGGCGCGGACATCGTCGAGGTCGCCCCGGCCTACGACCACGCCGAAATGACCGGCGTCGCCGCCTCGCACGTCGCCTACGACCTGATCTCGCTGATCGCCGACAAGCGCGCCAACGACAAAGCGGCAAAGGCATGAGCCCGGACGGCATCGCCGAGGTGGGCACGCGCAACGGCGGGGACCTGGTCATCGAGACCCTCAAGGCGCTCGGCGCCCACACGGTTTTCGGCATCCCCGGCCAGCATGCGCTGGGCCTGTTCGACGCGCTCTCGCGCTCGAAGCTGCACTTCGTCTCCTCCCGCGTGGAAAACAACTCCGCCTTCGCCGCCGACGGCTATGCCCGGGCCACCGGCGAGGTCGGGGTGCTCTTCCTGTCCACCGGCCCCGGCGCGCTGACCTCGCTGGCCGGGCTGCAGGAGGCATACGCCACCAGTGTGCCGATGGTCGTGGTGGCCAGCCAGATCCCGCTGGACGGGCTCGGCGCCCGCCGCAAGGGAATGCTGCACCAGCTCGATGACCAGAAGGCCTCCGCGGCGAACGTCACCAAGTCGCAGCGCACCGTCCACCACGCCTCGGGCATCCCCTCGGCCATCCAGGATGCCTGGGCCGATGCGATCACCGTGCCGCAGGGCCCGGTCTGGGTCGAGGTCCCGCAGGACGTCCTGCTCGCCCCGGTGCTGGTGCCGCCGGTCATCGACGCGCTGGCCGAGGCCTACGAGCACCCGCCGCGCGTGGAGCTCATCGACGAGGCGGTCCGTTGGCTCGCCAAGGCCAGCCGTCCGGTGATCGTGGCAGGGGGAGGGGTCCGCCGCGCCGGGGCCAAGGACGCGCTGCTTGCCGTGGCCGAGTCCCTGGGCGCGCCGGTGGTGTGCTCGCCTGGCGGCAACGGGGCCTTCCCCTGGAACCACCCGTTGTCGCTGCAGTCCTGGGTCGAGGACCGGCACGTCACCGAGGTCCTGGAGGACGCGGACGTGCTGATCGTGGTGGGCTCCGCGCTGGGCGAGGTCACCAGCAACTACTTCACCCTGGAACCGCGCGGGCACCTGATCCAGATCGATGCCGAGCCGCGCGTGCTCGAATCCAACCGCCCGGCCCTGGGCATCCGGGCCGACGCCAAGGCCGCCCTGGAATACCTCGGCGAGGCCCTCGGCAAGCTCGAAGGCGGGACCGCGGCCGACTGGCACGGGAAGGGCCCCGAGGCGGTCGTGGCCGACACCCTGGCCAAGGTCTTCGCACGGCTCGATGCGCAGGACCTGGCCAAGGAGCGCACCTTCATGGCCGACATCCGGGCCGCGGTTCCCGATGACATGCAGACCTTCTGGGACATGACCATCTCCGCCTACTGGGGCTGGAGCTGCTGGGACGCGCGGGACGGGGAATTCCACTCCGCCCAGGGCGCCGGAGGGCTGGGCTTCGGCTTCCCCTCGGCCATCGGCGGGGCGCTGGGGCTGGGCAAGCGCGTGCTGGCGGTCTCGGGAGATGGCTCGGCCATGTACTCGATCGCCGAGCTGGCCACGGCGAAGCAGCACAACGCGCCGGTCACCTGGCTGATCGTCGACGACGGGGGCTACGGGATCCTGCGCGAGTACATGGAGGGCGCCTTCGGCAAGGCCACGGCCACCGAGCTGGCCCGCCCGGACTTCGTGGCGCTGGCGCAATCCTTCGGGATCCCGGCCCGGTTGGTGGAGCCGGAAAACGTGCGCGGGGCGCTCGAGGAGTCCTTCGCCGCGCAGGGCCCCAACGTCGTGGTGGTGCAGACGCTGCTGAAGATGTTCGCGCCCACGCACCTGTAGCAGGCGGCACGCCTCCTAGCGGTGGTGCGGGCCCCGGATCGATGGATGCATCGGTCCGGGGCCTGCATTTTTTCGGCTACGGCATGGTCTTGACGTAGGCCTGCAGGGCATCGCGCACGAAGGACGCGCCCTCGGCTCCGCCGTAGTTCGCCGCGAAGCGCTCGTCCGCCACATACATTTCGGCCAGGCCCAGGACATAGGCCCTGGTGTGTTCGGGGGAGTCGGCGGCCGGGGTTCCCGGGATGCCGGTGAGCCACTGGACGTGGCGCCGGGCCAGGTCCCGGGCCGCAGGGGATTCCGGGGTGGTTCCGGGATCCCGGGCGGCGGCGATCCAGTCGTTGCCCAGTTCCCGGAGCCGGCGCTTCCAGTCCTCCTGGCCGTCCTTGCCCAGCGAACGCCACCAGGCATCGGAGCGGGCGTAGGCCTCCTTGCCCCAGCGCTGCTCCACCTCGTCCTGGTGCACCGTGTGGTCAAAACCGTCGAACATGTTTTTTGCCATGAGCTTTTCGCTTCCTTTCAGTGAATTGATGGTGTGCTGCACCGCGGCGATCTGCCGGGCCAGGCGGTCCTGCTCGGCGCGCAACAGCGAAAGGTGCGTTCCCAGCGCCTGGGCCTCGTTGGCCTCGGCCGCGATGAGATCGGCGATCTGCGGCAGGCCGAGTCCCAGCTCGCGCAGCAGCAGGACGCGCTGCAGGCGGATGAGCGCGGATTCGTCGTAGTACCTGTAGCCGTTGTGCCCGATCCGGCTGGGCGGCAGCAGCCCGATGTCGTCGTAGTGGCGCAGCGTGCGGCTGGTGGTGCCGGCGAGCTTGGCGACCTGTTGTATCGAGCGTTCCATGGAACCAACGGTAAAGCTTGACGCTGCGTCAATGTCAAGGGCCGGTGGACGCCGGCCCGCGGACGGTGTGGGCCCTAGGTGTTCCTGGTGTCGTTTGCTGCGCCCGGGCGCAGGTCAAGCCGGCGCAGCAACTGCGCGTTCAGGGCCACCACGACGGTGGAGATCGACATCAGCACCGCGCCGACCGACATCGGCAGGATGAAGCCGACCCCGGCCAGCACCCCGGCGGCCAGCGGGACCGAGAGCAGGTTGTATCCGGCCGCCCACCAGAGGTTTTGCTTCATCTTCCGGTAGCTGGCGCTCGACAGGTCCATCACCGAGATGACCGAGCGCGGGTCGTCGCTGGCCAGGATGACCCCGGCCGAGGCAATGGCCACGTCGGTGCCGGCCCCGATCGCGATCCCCACGTCGGCCTGGGCGAGAGCCGGGGCGTCGTTGACCCCGTCCCCGACCATGGCGACCTTTTGGCCCTCGGCCTGCAGGGCAGCGACCTTGGCGGCCTTGTTCTCGGGCCGCACCCCGGCAAAGACCCTGTCGATCCCCAATTCGCGGGCCACCGATTCGGCCACCGCGGCCGCGTCCCCGGTGATCATCACGACCTCGACGCCCCGGGCGTGCAGGGCGGCAACGGCGCCCCGGGATTCGGGACGGATCTCGTCGCTCAGCGCGAGCGCCCCGATGACCCGGCCATCGGCGATCACGTGCAGGATGGTCGCGCCGTCCTCCTTCCACGGTTCACTGGCCTGAAGCGGGTCGAGCACGTGGTTGGCCAGCATGTGCGGGCCGCCGACCCCGACCACGGTCCCGTCGACGGTGGCCTGCACGCCTTCGGCCGCGGCCGAGCGGAAGCCGGTGGACGGGGAGAGCTGCAGCGAGCGCTCTGCCGCGGCCCGCACGATGGCCCTGGCCAGCGGGTGTTCGCTGTCGGATTCCGCGGCGGCCGCGAGCGCGAGGACCGCCTCCTCGCTGTGGCCGGCCACGGTCGCGATGTTCGTCAGGACGGGTTCGCCCACGGTCAGGGTTCCGGTCTTGTCGAAGAGCACCGATGTCACCTGGCGCATGCCTTCCAGGGCCAGCCGGTCCTTGATCAGCACCCCGCCGGCGGCGGCGCGTTCGGTGGCGATGGACACCACCAGCGGGATGGCCAGCCCCAGGGCGTGCGGGCAGGCGATGACCAGCACCGTGATGGTGCGCACGACGGCCGTGTCCGGGTCGCCCAGCAGCGACCAGATGGTGGCGGTGATGGCGGCGGCGCCCAGCGCGAACCAGAACAGCCAGCCGGCGGCGGTGTCGGCGATGCGCTGGGCCTTCGAGCTGGAGGCCTGCGCGTCGGAGACCAGCCGCTGGATGCCGGCCAGGGCGGTGTCGGAGCCGATGGCCGTGACCTTCACGCGGATGGCCGTGTCGGTGGAGACGGTGCCGGCCACCACGTGGGTGCCGGGGCCGCGGGGCACGGTCCGGGACTCGCCGGTGATCATGGATTCGTCCATTTCGGCGGTGCCCTCGGTGATCATCCCGTCGGCAGGGACCCGCCCGCCGGGGCGCACGATCACCACGTCGCCCAATTCCAGGTCGGCCGGGGCCACCTGCTCGAAGGCATCGCCCACGAGCCGTTCGGCGGTGTCGGGCAGCAGCGCGGCCAGGGAATCGAGGGCGGAAGTGGTCTGGGCCAGCGAGCGCATCTCGATCCAGTGGCCCAGCAGCATGATGACCACCAGCAGGGCCAGCTCCCACCAGAAGTCCAGCCCGTGGTCCAGGATTCCCAGGCTTGCACCCCAGGAGGAGAAGAACGCGACGGTGAGGCCCAGGGCGATCAGCAGCATCATGCCCGGCTTGCGGGCCGCCAGCTCGTCGCGTGCCCCGGCCAGGAAGGGGCGCCCGCCCCAGAGGTACATCACGGTGCCCAGAACCGGGGACACCCAGGGGATCCAGGCGTTTTCGGGCAGGGATACGCCGATGAGCATGGTGAACATGGGGTTGAAGGCCAAAACCGGAATGGAGACGGCAAGCATGATCCAGAACAGCTTCCGGAAGACCGCGACGTGGCCCCCGTGTCCTTCATGGCCGTGCCCGGCGTGGTCCATTCCTGCATGCTGGTGCTCCGCGTGCCCGGCGTGCGACCCCACGTTTGGAGGGTGGGGCTCCGTTTCCATCGGGGTGGTCGTGTGGTGCTGGTGCTCGTTCATGCCCACAACATATACCCCATGGGGGTATATTTCAAGGGCGGTGCGTCGTTTCAGCTTGGAGCCGACGGGAGCACGCGGGCCTGCCGCTGGTTAAACGATTTCGGGCCGGCGGGCCCCCGGGAAGGGAGCCCGCCGGCCCGAAGCCGGAAGCGTCGTTGCTAGCGCAGCACCACGGTGCGGTTGCCGTAGAGGAACACCCGTCCCTCGGCGTGCCACTTCACGGCGTTGGACAGCGCCTTGCACTCGGTGTCGCGGCCCGCGGCGACCAGTTCCGCGGGGGAGTAGGTGTGGTCGACGTCCTGGACCTGCTGGGAGATGATCGGGCCCTCGTCGAGCTCTGCGTTCACGTAGTGCGCGGTCGCGCCCACGGTCTTGACCCCGCGGTCCCAGGCCTGGTGGTAGGGCTTGGCGCCTTTGAAGCTGGGCAGGAAGGAGTGGTGGATGTTGATGGTCATGCCGGTGAGCTTGCGGCTGAGCTCGTCGCTGAGCACCTGCATGTAGCGGGCCAGGACCACCAGCTCCACGTCGAACTCGTCAATGAGCTCGAGCAGCCTCGCCTCGGCGGCCGGCTTGGTAGCCGGGGTGACGGGGACGTGGAAGAAGGGGATGTTGTGCCACTCGGCCAGCGACTGGTGGTCGGTGTGGTTGGAGACCACCGCGACCACGTCGATGGGCAGCTCGCCCAGCCGGGCGCGGTGCAGCAGGTCGTTGAGGCAGTGGTCGAACTTGGAGACCATGATCAGCACCCGCTTCCTGGTCCCTTTGGGGGCCAGCGTCCAGGTGATGCCGTACTCGTCTGCCAGCGCCGCGAAACCGTCGCGCATGGACTCGGTCAATCCCTCGGCGTCGGGGCCGGCGAACTCGACGCGCATGAAGAACTGCCCGGCGCGGCGGTCCCCGAAATGCTTGAGCTCGACGATGTCCCGGCCCGCATCGAGCAGGAACCCGGTCACCGCATGGACGATGCCGGGGCGCTCGGGACAGGCGACGGTGAGGATGTGTTCGACTTCTGTGGTGGTATCCATGTTCGGCACTCCGATACATGCGCGGCCGACGGGGCCGCGCGAAGGGTGGTCTGGTTTTCTATGCTGCTGGTGTTCCGCAGACTATTTTAGGTGCGTGTGGCCACCATCCCGATTCACCGCCGCGATGTTGCGACCGCGACCGCGGGCGGGCGACCCCCGGTTGAAAGGTGGATCGCCCGCCCGCGGCCCGGCCGTGGTGCGACTAGTCGACGGGGTCGGAAGCGAACTCGCTCATGCCATCAAGCAGCCAGCGCGCCGTGTAGTCGGCAAATGAGGCACGCGGCAGCACGCGGAAGGTCTCCGCCTCGGTCTTCCACAGCAGCACCGGCACCGGGCCAAGCACCGTGGTGATCGCGGTTCCGGCCGCGAAGGCCCGCGGGTGCAGGTCCGCCGGGCAGCCCTTTTCCAACACCGCCCGGGCGCTGGGCCCGGACACCTCGATGACGGTGCGGTTGGCCGAGAGGTCAACGACCTGGCCCGGCTCGTCCCCGAGCGCGTCCACCAGGGGACCGAGCAGCTCGGACCCCTCCGGTGCCACCACCAGGAAGTCGTCGGGACCCAGCCATAGCACCGCGGTGCCGTCGGCGGATCCGGAGACCTGGCCCACCGCGGAGGGCAACTGCACCCCGGCCGCGGCGGACAGCGCCGCGTGGGCCGCGGATCCGGGCTCGGCACGCAGCCCGATCTGGGTGGTGAAGGCGATCTCGCGCAGCCCCACCCCGCGCTCGCCCGACACGGCACCTTGAACAAGTGCCGAGGCCAGGTGCGCGAGCGGGCTCGTGCGCAATGCGGAAATGTCGGTCAATACCTGCTCAGCCATCTCGACGGCTCCCTTCGGAATCAAAAAGTACGGTTTCGCCCACGACGACATCCACGAGCTTGCCGTCGACGAAGGCCGACAGCTCCTCGCCGATGCGCGCCCGGCCGTTGGAAATCATTGCCATGCCGAAGCTGCGGCCCAGTGCCGGGGACAGGTAGCTGGAGGTGACGAACCCCTGCATCGGCACCGGCGATACCGACTGGGTCAGTTCGGTGCCCTTGTTCACCAGCTGGGTGCCTTCGGGCAACCGGAGGCTCTTGTCCGCCGGCAGCACGGTGACCAGCTGCTTGCGGTCCTCGCGCTTGTTGTCCTTGCGGTCGAAGGAACGCTTGCCCACAAAGTCCTTGACCTTGGAGACGACCCATTCCATCGAGGCGTCCTGCGGGGTCACGGTGCCGTCGGTGTCCTGCCCGACGATGATGAAGCCCTTCTCGGCGCGCAACACGTGCATGGTCTCGGTGCCGTAGGGGGTGATGTTGAATTCCTCCCCGGCCGCGGCCACGTCCTCCCAGACCTTCAGCCCGTACCAGGACGGCACATTGATCTCGTAGGCGAGTTCGCCGGAGAAGGAGATGCGGCAGACCCGGGCGGCGATGCCGGAGGCCAGCACGGTCTCCTTGAATGCCATGAACGGGAATGACTCGTTGTCCAGGTCCAGTTCGGGGGCGAGCTTCGCGAGCACGGCGCGGGACTTCGGCCCGACCACCGCGACGGTGGAAACCTGCTCGGTGACCGAGGTGCACTTGACGTCGAGTTCCGGCCATTCGGTCTGCAGCCATTCCTCCAGCCAGTCCAGCACGCCGGCGGCGCCGCCGGTGGTGGTGGTCATGAAGAAGCGGTCCTCGTCCAGGCGCAGGGTCACCCCGTCGTCGAAGATCATGCCGTCGGCCTTGCACATCAGCCCGTAGCGGGCCAGCCCCGGCTTGAGCTTCTTGAACGCGTTGGTGTACATGCGGTTCAGGAACTCGCCGGCGTCCTTGCCGCGGATCTCGATCTTGCCCAGCGTGCTGGCGTCCATGAAGCCGACCGAGTCGCGCACGGCCTTGGACTCGCGGTAGACCGCGGTGTCCATGTCCTCGCCGGCCAGCGGGTAGTACCAGGGGCGCTTCCACTGCCCGACGTCCTCGAATAGCGCGCCGCGGGCCACGTGCCACGGGTGGATGGAGGTCAGGCGCGCCGGGTCGAAGAGCTCCCCGCGCTCGCGCCCGGCCAGCGCCGCAAAGGCCACCGGGGTGTAGGGGGCGCGGAACGCGGTGGTGCCAATGCCCGCCACGTCGTTGATGTCCAGGGCGGCGGCGATCACGCCGATGGCGTTGACCCCGGAGGTCTTGCCCTGGTCGTTGGCCGTGGAGATGGAGGTGTAGCGCTTCACGTGCTCCACCGAGCGCATGCCGGCCCCGGTGGAACGCAGGACGTCCGCCACGGTCTGGTCGCGCTGGAAATCCACGAAGTGGTTCTTGTAGTCGGCTCCCTCGCCCTGCAGCGAGGGGACCAGCCAGATGGCGCGGGTCTCGCCGGGGGTTTCCACCGGGGCGCTGGGCACCGAGGCGGTGGCCGTGAACCCGGCGGCGGTGGCCGCGTCGGCTCCGGCGCGGGCGCCCTCGGCCAGTGCGGAGGCCAGCTCGAAGCGGCCGTTCATGGCCCCTGCCGTCTGCTGGTTGGCCACCGGGTGTGCCGGCACGAATGCGGAGATCGCCTCGTTCCAGCCCAGGCGGCGTTCGCGCTGGGAGTGCAGGTGCACCACCGGGTTCCAGCCGCCGGAGACGGCCAGGACCTCTGCCTCGATGGTCTCGGTGTCCCCGACCAGTGCACCGTTGGCGTCGATGGCGCTGAGCGTGACCGAGGCCAGGGAGCCGTCGGGGCCGGCCGCGGTGTCGGCCACGACGGAGCCCAGGACGACGCGCACGCCGCGGGCCGAGAGCTCGGTGGCGCGGATCGTGGGCTCCTCGCGGGCGTCGATGACCGCGGCGACCGCGGTGCCGGCGGCCAGCAGGTCCTCGACCAGCGCGTAGGCCGAGTCGTTGGTCGTGGCCACGACGATGTTGTTGCCCACCAAAACGCCGTAGCGGTTCAGGTAGGATCGGGCGGCGGCCGCCAGCATGATGCCCGGGCGGTCGTTGTTCTCGAAGACCAGCGGGCGCTCGTGGGCGCCGGTGGCCAGCACGACCTGCTTGGCCCGGATGTGCCAGATGCGCTCGCGGGACACCCCGGCGCCCAGCTCGCCGGCCAGGTGGTCGGTGCGGCGCTGCACGGCGACGATGTAGTTGGCGTCGTAGCTGCCGAACGCGGTGCTGCGCGAGAGGTAGGTGAACTCCTCGGCCGTATCCAGGGCGGCGCGGGTCTCGGTGATCCACTGCGCGGCGCTCTTGCCGTCGACGGTTTCGGTGGAGGCCGAGAGCAGCGAGCCGCCGGCCTCGGGCTGCTCGTCGATCAGGATGACCCGGGCGCCGGACTTCGCCGCCTCGCGGGCCGCGGCCAGCCCGGCGGGGCCGGCACCGACGATGAGCACGTCGGTGTGCACGTGCTTGCGGTCGTAGATGGCCTCGTCGGTGCGCGGGTCGAGCTGGCCCAGGCCCTCCAGGAGCGTGACGTCCATGCCGTCGGTGAGTTCCACGGTGGTGGCCGGGAGCATCGATTCGTTCACGTGTCCGGCCCAGCGGGCGCCGATCTTGACCAGCGCGTTGGATTCCTCGACGCCGGCCGAGACGATGCCGCGCGGGCGCTTGAGGTAGAGCGAGTCGCCGCAGGCCCGCAGTCCGGCGCCGAGCATGGCCGAGGCCACGGTGTCCCCGGCAAAGCCGGTGAGGGACTTGCCGTCGACGGTGAAGGAAATTGGCTTGCTGCGGTCGATGCGGGCGGAGAAGGCTGCGTCCGCGCCGAGTCGGTGCGAAGAGGTGGTGCTCACTTGGTTCCTCCCTGTGCCGGGGCGTTGGTGGTCTTGATCGGTTGCGGCTCGCCGGGCTTGTAGACGGCCTTGAATTCATAGGTCACGGTGTCGCGCACGGCGTTGAACCAGCGGCGGCAGCCGGCGGAGTGGACCCAGCGTTCGGCGAAGAGCCCCTTGGGGTTCTTGCGGTAGAACAGGAACTTGGCCCATTCGTTGTCGTTGAGTGCCGAGGGATCTGCCGGGTAGGCCACGTGGGCCTCGCCGCCGTAGCCGTATTCGGTCTCGTTGCGGGGCCCGCACCAGGGGCATTCGATGAGCATCATGGTTCTGGGGGTCCCTTCTAGTGGGCCACGGCTGCGGCGCCGTGTTCGTCGATGAGGTGGCCGGTCTCGAAGCGTTCGATGGAGAAGCCCGCATTCAGCGGGTGCGGCTCGTCGTTGGCGATGGTGTGGGCGAAGGTGTAGCCGGCGCCCGGGGTGCCCTTGAACCCGCCGGTGCCCCAGCCGCAGTTCACGTAGAGCTGGTCGATCGGGGTCTTGGAGACGATCGGGGAGGCGTCCATGGTGGTGTCCACGATGCCGCCCCAGGTCCGCAGCACGTGCGCCCGGCCGAAGATCGGGAAGAGCTCGACGGCCGCGGCCATCTGCTCCTCGATCACGTGGAAGGCGCCGCGCTGGCCGTAGCCGTTGTAGGTGTCGATGCCCGCGCCCATGACCAGCTCGCCCTTGTGGGCCTGGGAGACGTAGACGTGCACGTGGTTGGACATGACGACCGTCGGGTGGACCGGCTCGTGCAGTTCGGAGACCAGTGCCTGCAGCGGGTGCGACTGGATCGGCAGGTCGAAGCCTGCCTGTTCGGCCAGCACCGAGGAGTGCCCGGCCCCGCACAGGGCGACCTTGCCGGCGTTGATGCGCCCGCGGTTGGTTTCGACGCCGACCACGCGGTTGCCGTCCTTGATGAAGCCGGTGACTTCGCAGTTCTGGATGATGTCCACGCCCATCTCGTCGCACTTGCGGGCGAAGGCCCAGGCGACGTGGTCGTGCTTGGCGATGCCGGCGCGCGGCTGGTAGGTGGCGCCCATGACCGGGTAGCGGATGTCGTCCCCGATGTTGATGATCGGGCACAGCTCCTTGACCTGCTCCGGGGTGATCCACTCGGCGTCGACGCCGTTGAGCTGGTTGGCCCCGACCCGGCGCATGGATTCGCGCACGTCCCCCAGGGTGTGGGCGAGGTTCATGACCCCGCGCTGGGAGAAGAGGAAGTCGTATTCGAGTTCCTCGGGCAGCTGCTCCCAGAGCTTCAGCGAGTGCTCGTAGATGCCCGCGGATTCGTCCCAGAGGTAGTTGGAACGAATGATGGTGGTGTTCCGGGCCATGTTGCCGCCGGCCAGCCAGCCGCGCTCGAGCACGGCGATGTTTCTCATGCCGTGGTTCTTGGCCAGGTAGTAGGCGGTGGCCAGGCCGTGCCCGCCACCTCCCACGATGACGGCGTCGTAGGAGGACTTGGGCTCCGGATTGCGCCAGAGGAAGTCCGGGTGCTCGGGAAGGATGTCGGCCATGGTCTTATGCTCCAATCGGGGCGAGGTTCGGGTACAGCGGGTGGGCGTTGGCCAGGGCATGCACGCGGTCCTTCAGGGCCGCGAGCGTCGCCTCGTTGTTTTCCTGGGTGCCGGCGATGAGGGTCTCGGCGATGATGTCCGCGACCTCCACGAACGCGGCCTCGGAGAAGCCGCGGGTGGCCAGGGCCGGGGTGCCGATCCGCAGCCCGGAGGTGACCATCGGCGGGCGCGGGTCGAAGGGGACCGCGTTGCGGTTCACCGTGATCTCCACCTTCGCCAGCAGGTCCTCGCCCTGCTGCCCGTCCAGCTGGGAGTTGCGCAGGTCCACCAGGACCAGGTGCACGTCGGTGCCGCCGGTCAGCACGCTGATGCCGACCGCCGCCACGTCCGGTGCGGTGAGGCGCTCGGCCAGGATCTTGGCCCCGGCCAGGGTGCGTTCCTGGCGTTCGCGGAACTCCTGCGTCGCGGCGATCTTGAACGCCACGGCCTTGCCGGCGATCACGTGCTCCAGCGGGCCGCCCTGCTGGCCCGGGAACACCGCCGAGTTGACCTTCTTGGCGATGTCCGCGTCGTTGGTCAGGATGATCCCGCCGCGCGGCCCGGCCAGGGTCTTGTGCGTGGTGGAGGAGACCACGTGGGCGTGCGGCACCGGGTTCGGGTGCAGCCCCGCGGCGACCAGGCCGGCGAAGTGCGCCATGTCCACGAACAGGTACGCACCGACCTTGTCGGCAATCGCCCGGAAGCGCTCGAAGTCCAGCTGGCGGGGGTAGGCGGACCAGCCGGCGACGATCATCTTCGGCTTATGCTCCAGGGCCAGGGCCTCGACCTTGTCCATGTCCACCACCAGGGTGTCCTCCTCGACCCCGTAGGGGACGATGTTGTAGAGGCGCCCGGAGAAGTTGATCTTCATCCCGTGGGTCAGGTGCCCGCCGTGGGCCAGGTTCAACCCCATGATGGTGTCGCCCGGGCGGATCAGCGCGTGCATCACCGAGGCGTTGGCCTGCGCGCCGGAGTGCGGCTGCACGTTCGCGAACCCGGCACCGAACAGGGCCTTGACCCGCTCCAGGGCCAGGGTCTCCACCACGTCGACCTCCTCGCAGCCGCCGTAGTAGCGCTTGCCCGGGTAGCCCTCGGCGTACTTGTTGGTCAGCACCGAGCCCTGGGCCTGCATCACGGCCAGGGCCGTGTGGTTCTCCGAGGCGATCATCTCCAGGCCGCGCTGCTGGCGGGCCAGCTCCGCGTCGATGCGCTGCGCGATCTCCGGATCAAGCGTGGCGATGCTTTCGGTCAGCGTCGATTCGACAAGCGTGGTGTTCGTGGCCGTCATCCAGTGCTCACTCCTTGAAGTACAAGTTGTTTATGATTGATATATCAGAACTAGACGCAATGCTATGATGAGGATCACACGGTGTCAACGGGTGACGGAAAATAAGACGTCGGGCCCATCCAACTACAGTGAATCCGTACCCTCGGCAACACAAGGAGACAAACCAATGAGCACTATCTCCGCAAGCCCGGAGGTGCTGGGCGAGCAAATTTCGCTGGCCGAGCAGTCCTACCGCGACATCCGCGACCGCTTGATCATGCTCGACATCCGCCCCGGGGAGCCGATCAACGACGGCCAACTGGCCCTCGAGCTGGGGGTCGGGCGCACCCCGGTGCGCGAGGCGCTCAAGCGCCTGGAAATCGACCACCTGGTCATTTCCTATCCGCGCCGCGGCACCTTCGCCACCATCGTGGACATCACCGAACTCGCCGACGTGTCCGAACTGCGCCGTTCGCTCGAGCCGCTGGCCGCCCGCAAGGCTGCGCTCAGTGCCTCGGACGCGGACCGCGACGCCCTGCGCGCCCTGGCCCGCGACATCGGGCTGCTGGGGGAGAAGAAGGTCGACAAGCGCGGGCTGATGCAATACGACCTCAGCGTCCACCGGCTGATCTATCGCGCGGCGGGAAACCCCCACCTCGAGGAGACGCTGATCCGCCTGGACAACCTGGCGACCCGCATTTGGTGCCTGGTGCTGGACAAGGTCCCGTCCGTCTCCGGGCACATCGAGGAACACGTCGACCTGCTCGAAGCCATCGTGGCGGGGGAAGCCGAGCGGTCCGAGGCCATGGCCCTGGCGCACATCACCAGCTTCGAGCAGACGATCCGCGCCGTCCTGTAGGCGTGCCGACGGACCAACCCGGAATGCCCGCAAGCCCCTGCAAGGGGTGGGGCCCGCGGAACCTATGATGAGTGGATGCGGGAAAAACCGGACACGGCGAACTCTTCGAAGCGCGCCCCGATCTACGTTGAGATTCTCGTTCGGGCGCCCATGGAACGTGTGTGGAGGCTGAGCCAGGACACCGACCTGCACCCGCGGTGGGATTTGCGGTTCTCCCGGATAGTGCCCCTGCGCCATGGCGATGAAGGACCGGTCGACTTTCGCTACGAGTTCCACCTTCCCCTGCACTCCATCCACGGGACCGGGACATCACTGGGGCACCGGCATCGAGAGGACGGGCAGGCAACCTCGGTGCTCAAGTTCGACACGACCGATCCGCTGTCCCCGATCGGAGCCGGATCCGGTTACTGGCGGTACATCCCCACTCCGGACGGACTGCGTTTCATCACGGGCTACAACTACCGCCCCGGCATGGGTCGGGTCGGCAGGATCCTGGACTCCGGCGTGATTCGTCCGGTACTCGGGTGGGCGACGGCCCTGAGCTTTGACCGCCTGAGGCTCTGGGCCGAATCGGACGTGGATCCCGGAACGGCCCGCAACCGGTGGTTCTTGGACGCGGGGGCGAGGGCGGGAAGCCTGCTGGCTGCCGGTCTCCTGCTGCGCCGCGCCCGAACAACGTCAAGCAAGACCGTTGCGGTGCTCGGCGCGGCCGCGGCCCTGTCGTCATTCACGATTCCGTCCCATTGGACGGTTCCTAGGGCGCGCCGGTGTCTGCGTCGGGCGCCCGATGCCCGGGCGGCACGTGCACCATCAGCCCTTGCCGGGCTGAAGACGAGTGAAGAACGCGGATCAGGCACCCGACGAATGGAAAAGGACGAACATGGCCTCGATCTTTGAGTTGGCGCTGGGACAGGAATTCGGGCGGTTGCACCCCATGCTCCGGAAACGCTTCGGCGTCGACGTGGAGGCAGGCTATGGGTGCGTCGGGCAGGGCGTCTTTTCCGAGGTCCGGCGCGGTGCCTGGTGGACCCTGCCGTTCCTGCACCTGGGCACCTACCGCAACATCCTGTTTCCCGAGCAGGGAAACAACATCCCCTTCACCGTAGAGAATTACCCCTACCTCGACGGGTTCGGCCGCCCGACGCTCACCTTCGTGCGGACCTTGGGCCTGCCTCGCGCCAAGAAGCGCCGCTTCGATGCCACCATGGTGCACAGTCCCCGGCGCCGCGGAATCGTCGATTACCTGGGCACGCACCAGCACCTTGCCACGGATCTCATGCTGGAGGTCCTGGCCGACGGGACGCTCCATCTGCAAACCGGCGCCCTCCGCTTCTACGAAGGACCGCTGGCCTTCACGGTTCCGGCGATCTTCACCGGCACCGCGGACCTGTATGAAAGCTATGACGACGAACGCGGGGTATTCACCATGCAGATGCAGGTGCGGAACCCTGTTTTTGGATTCCTCTTCGGGTACCGAGGCGAGTTCACCTGCACGTATCCGTTGCTGTCTGACGCCGTTGCCCCATCGGGCCTCAGGCCGTTGAGGGAAGAGATCCGCGAGTAGCGGCCGGCAGCCAGGGAAGCCGGGTACCTGAACGCATGTCCTTGCCCTGGGGCGGCCTCGGCGCGCCCCATGCCGCGTGGCCTTCGACGGGAATTCCGGGTAGCGCGAATACGAGCGGCACCGCTCTTTCGCTGGACAAGGGTTCCATGTTGAACGCCAAGAGCCAAGCTGCACATTCCGGTGAAGGATGCCTCCGTGGATGAGCCGGGTGGGGAACGAGCGCCGATGGCCCGGGACGGCGTTTGCGCCTGTCCGTTTGCGGACTCGGCCGATCCGGAGCCCAAGGGTCAGCAGGGTCGTGCGACCCCCGACACGACTGCCTCGATGACCTCGGCAGCCGTGTCGGCCGCGAGGTTCGGGATCATCGAGCTGTCGGCCCATTTCTTGCCTCGGGATACCCAGCCCGTTTTCAGGCCGGCGGCCTTTCCTCCTGCGATATCCGCGGTGGGGTGGTCTCCGACCATCCACCCGCCGGTCAGTTCCAATCCCAGGCGGCCCGCGGCGATGCGGAAGATTTCGGGATCCGGTTTCTTGACGCCTTCCGACTCGGATATGACGACTGCATCCACATAGGATTCCAGCCCCGCCGTGCGGATTTTTAGTGACTGCTGAGCGGTTGTCCCGTTGGTGACGACAGCTATCTTCCAACCCTGGTCTCGGGCGTTCTTGAGTACGTTGGCCGTGGCGGTATCCAGGTTCATCAGGTCCACGTGGCCAAAGAGGAGCTCGTCAACGATATCCGCGATGGCCGTATCCAGCCCAAACCGTTCCTTGATGGCACCGGCCAGTGATTCCCTGGGCTCGTACCCGTCGCGGTCGGCATCGACAATCCACGCGGCTTCCGAACAAGCTCCGCCAAGTGCCCGAACAAATCCGGTGGCCCATAGATCAAATGCCGAAGCCCTGTCCAGCAGCGTGTTGTCAAGATCCACCAGTAGTAGCACCACCCCAGAATAGCCTCCGGCACGGATGTGGACGCCTTCCGGACGATTGCTAGAGTGGGCCAATGCCATCCCTTGAGCTCTGCTGGACGACCCAACTGACCCGGGACGCTTACGCGGAAATAGCTGCCCTTTGTGACAGTGAGTACGCCGCGGCCTGGGGTCCCTGGGACCCCAGGGCCGGCTACGGCTATGCGCGCGGCGAACTGCATGTCCTGGTCCGTCGGGACGGCCAGCTCCTCGGATACGCAGCCAGCGCAAGACGGTTCATCGGTGTTGGCGCCGGGGAAGTGCTGATCGCAGGAACCGGCGGTGTTCTCACCCGGAAAGACGCGCGTGGGACCGGCATCGGCCGGATGCTGCTTACCGGACTGCAGGGCGCCAGCCGCGACGTCGCTCCCGCCGATTTCGGGTTCCTCGGATGCCGCGAAGAAATCGTCCCGTTCTACGAAGCATGCGGTTACACCCGGGTTAAGGCGCCGATCCTCGATGTTTCGCCGAAAGACGCCATGACGGTTGTCAAGAGCCACGGCCCGACGATGATTTGCCCAGGCACCAAGGCAACAGGCTCCTGGCCAGCGGGCACCATCGACCTTCGCGGTCTGCCGTGGTGACCATGTCCGTGGCCTGTGGAGCTGTAGGGGAGTTCTCTTGCCGATAGGGTTCCGGACGCCTCGGGTAGCTACTGTTCGGTGAGGCGCTCGTGGAGTTCCTTGACGATGGCCTCGTGCAGGGCCTTGAGCTGGTCGTTGGTCAGGCCCGACGGGTCGACAATCCCGCTGCCGAGCTCGCCCTCGGGCAAATCGCCCGGGGAGGCTTCGGCATCGGTGGAACAACGCAGTTTGTTGCCGGTGGCGGTGAGCAGGCAGGACGAGCCGTCGGCGTTCAACTGCACACGGTAGTTCACGTTCTGCTTCTGCCCGATGCTGGCGTGCCAGACCCCTTCGCCGCCCGGCACGATCTCCATGACAGCCATGCCGGTGGCCCAGTCGCTCAGGGAGGAGTAGTCGGCCTTGATCTTGTCGGCGGTGGCCGCGTTCGACTGGCGCGGGCTGCGCAGGGCGTACAACTTCGCTGAGGCGCTCGTTCCGGCCGTCACCTGCGAGCTGTCGAGCACCGCCACGTGGTCGATGGTGCGCGAGGAAGCACGCGAGGTGAACGGCGAAAAGAACCCGAACTTCGTGTCTCCGTGGTTCAGGCTGAAGTTCGAATGGCTTCCAAGGTTCGTGTCGTCTTCGTCCTTGGGTTCGTCGGTGATGCCCGTGGACTTCAGGATGTGGGTGCTCCACCAGCCGCCGTTCAGCGTGGCCAGCGAGGCATTGATGCGGCGCGACTGGGAAATGGATACGGCCGGGCCGGGAAGCTCGCCGGAAGCGACCTCGGGCCTGTGCTCCAGTTCGCCGGTGCTGCCGTCGTAGATGACGATGCCGGCCGGGACGTCGCGCGGCGCCAACCAGTTTTCGAGCTTCGTCACCGGGACAACGATTTTCGGGATGCCGTTGTCGCAGTAGCCCCAGGTGTCCACGTCCTTGGCAATCAAGCCGGTGTCGATGCGGGCAATGGCCCTCGTCAGGCTGTTGCCGAAGTATCCGTTCATCCGCTTGTTGGCGTGCGCGGCGAAATCGCAACGCTCGCCGGTTGCCTGGCCGGTCAGCGCGAGTTCCTGCACGATCATGGTCTCGTAGCCCGGGCCCAGCCAGCCGCGACGCTCCACCAGGGTCGAGTACACATTCTTGCCTGCCAGGTACGTGGTGCCGGTGATATCTCCCACGGTGCCCGAGCTGTTGGATGATGCCTGCCGCTCGGCCACCAGGTAGGGCGCGCGCAGCCCGGTTTCCGGGAGAAGTTCGTCCTCGGCGGCAACCACGGCAACGGTGTCGCGCAGGTGCACGTTGGCGTTCCAGCTGGCGGCCAAGGCCAACGGTACGGCGATGACCGCAGCCAATATCCCGAGACCGGCGAGCCGACGCTTGCCGGCGAAGAAACCAATCAAGGCGACTAGAATGCCTGCGACCAGCAGCGTCAGTGCCAATCCGCCGCCCAGGAAGACGCCCGTGAAGACCCGCGCCCTGGTCAGTGGGTCGAGCAACGGAATTGCCAAGACGGCAAGAAGAATCGCGCCGGCGATGGCTAAGGGCTTTTTCACGGAACAATATTCCTTTTGGCTAGGGACGATGAAGCTCCTAGCCATACTTTCACGGTAAGCACACGGTTTTGGGAGACGGCACGCACTTGCAACCCCGCCGGGATGCGGCGTTATTTTCCCGCAGCCAAGTTGGACGTGGCCAACCTGGTCGACAGATGCAATGCTGCAAGGCGAGAGGTGCCACGAGGATCGCCGCCGAGCAACTCAAAGATCTTGTTTAGTCGCTTGTGCAGCGTCTGGCGTTCCATGAACAGGTTTGCTGCCGCGGCGGTGGAATTGCACCCTGCGGACAACCACGCATCGAGGGTCGCGACCAGGTCCCCTCCGCGAATGCTGTCATGGTGGAGTAGGTCCGAGAGATTCTCCTGGACAAAGCGGTCCATGCTCTTGCGGCCGAGTTCCCGAACGCACAGGCGTTCAAGGACAACATCCTCGCAATCACGAAGCACGCCCGAGTTCGGCATGGGCAGGGCAAGCCGCTCCGCCAGCAGAGCCTCCTGCAACGACCACGAGCCGTGAGTGGCATCGGCAACCCACGGACCCATGACGCCTTGGACCGCCACGACCTTGATGTCTTCGCGCAAACCACGCAGGATCCTTCGACGTTCCTGCGCGGGAGAGGAACCCTTGAGCGGAATGACGCCATAGAGGTATTCGGAATCCAGATAGGTCTTGACCTCCGGGCTGTTGCGCCGCAGGATCCTCTCCAATGCGCTGCGGACCCGACCTAATTCGACGCCGCGGAAAACAAGAACGGCCACCGGAAGACCAATCGCCAGCCCGACCTGGGCGCAGAGGTCCCGGATCTCGCTGGCGCTGGAATCGCCGATGATGGCCTGCATGAGAGCCGAATCGGCGATCTGTGCACGGGTGGGTCGGTGGTGCTGCGACAAGGCGAGCGCCAGGATGCTGCCGAGCCGCTCGGCAACGGTGGTCAAAAGCTCATCGTCTGCCGGATGGCGGCCTTCCAGCTGCAGGCGTGCGGCGACCACGTCGCTGAGAAAGATGTCCCAGACGACCTCGACTCCGATGTCGTCATCGCGGATATTGCGGCTGCTGGCCAAGGTGATGCCAGCCATGTCGACCAGCAAGGCGTTCACACCCAGGGTCTGGCCAATCAGCTCAATCAGCGGCGGCAGGTTTGGCCCCGAAGTGGCGATCCGGTGAGCGATCAGCTGGGAGATCTCATCGGCGCGTTGCAGGGCCAAGGCCTGCGCGGAAACGATCCCGCGGTTGATGGCCTCGGCCAGTTCGACGAAGGGCACGGTTGCGCGGAGCTCTATCAGCGGCAGGCCGGCGGCCTCTGCCGCCTCGATGATTTCCAGCGACAACGTCCGGTTCAGGCCTACGGTGTCAATGGCCAGAGCCGCGACCCTCCGTTCTGCCAAGCTCCGGATGTATTGGATCTGGGCCTCGGGACGCAGCGACAGGAGCGTCTGGCCTCCACTAAGCAGGAGTTCCTCCCCGCGTAACAGAGGCGCGATCTCAAGGACCTCGCTGGAATGCACCCAGCGCACCTGTTTGGTCTCGAGATTTGCGGCGCCCGCCACGATCCGGGGCCGTGCCTTCTTGAAGAGCGGGGTGGCCAGGACGTCCTTCAGGTGAATCGGCATGAGGGCTCCTTGGGTCGGGATTTAGGGCGAATGAGAATTCCTACCGGGCGTAAAGTGACTGTTTGTCATCAATCTGGGGCAAAAAATATACATTTTGAGTGTACTGGGTGGCGTGGATCACTCCTACGCTGGTGGATAAGTTCTTACCGAGCCATTCGCAGCCGAAAGAGTGAATCATGAGTAGCAACGCAGCCAGTTCATCGGAAAGCGTGACCCACGAAGTTGAAGACTCCCTGCAGCCCATTCCCGAATCGGCCAGGACCACCAAGCTCTCCGGGCAGTTCTGGATCTGGGCAGGGGCCAATGTCGCCCCCATCAACTGGATCCTCGGTGCCCTGGGCATCCACTTGGGACTCGGCCTCGCCGACACCCTGACCGTATTGATTGCCGGAAACGTCATCGGCATGCTGGGCTTCGGGTTCTTCGTGGTCCTGGGGCAGAAGACCGGGGCGACCGGCATGCTGTTGGCACGCGGCGCCTTCGGCCGCCGGGGAGCCTACCTGCCGGCGGCGATCCAGGCGGTCATCGCCATTGGCTGGTCCGCGGTCAACACCTGGGTCATCCTGGACCTCATCATGGCGTTGTTCGGCATGATCGGCTGGGTCGATCCCACGGCCAGCAACATGCTCTGGCGCATCGGCACCGCCGCCGTCATCATGGCCATCCAGGTGGCCATCTGCTACCGCGGATACAAGGCCATCGCGCGCTTCGAACGCATCACCATGCCGCCGACCATCATCGTGCTGATCGCGATGTCGATCCTCGCCTGGACGCAACTGGACATCGACTGGTCCTACCAGGGCCCGGTCGGTGAGGTGCTCACCGGCATGCCACGCATCGCGGCAATGTCCTCGATCATGACCGCGATCGGAATCGGCTGGGGAATCGGCTGGTTCACTTACGCACCCGACTACTCCCGATTTGTCTCCAAGCGCATCAAATCACACAAGCTCTACGCCGTCAGCGTGCTCGGCCAGTTCCTCCCCGTCGTTTGGCTCGGGATCCTGGGCGCCAGCCTTGCCACCAAGAACGGCACGGCCGATCCCGGACAATTGATTGTCGAAAGCTTCGGCACACTCTCGATCCCGGTGATCCTGTTGGTCATCCACGGACCGATCGCCACCAACATCATCAACATGTACACCTTCGGTGTTGCAACGCAGGCCCTTGACATCAACGTCTCACGCAAGAAGCTCTCCATCACCGTCGGCGTGCTGGCCATGGGGGCGGTCATTGCCTTCCTCTTCGCCACCGACTTCGCCGAGGTCCTGCATAACTGGATCATCGCCATCGCGGCATGGGTGGCGACCTGGGGCGGCATCATGGCCGTTCACTACTTCGTCTTCGAACGCCGCCACAAGGACTTCTCCTACTTGTTCCTTGACCCGAAGTCATCGAAGCTCAAGTCCATCAATCCGGCGGCATTCGTTGCCTTCGCTGGGGGCATCTTCATGACGTGGATGTGCATGTACGGCTCGGTGCCGGCTCTCCAAGGCCCGATCGCAACGGCCGTGGGCGGCATCGACTTTTCGTGGCTGGCCGGAACAGCCACCAGTGCGGGCCTGTATTACGCCTTGGGCCACCGCCGATTCAAGTCCCGCATTGAACAGGGTGTTCCGTTGGGCCTGAAGATTGATTGCTCCGATGCGGAATTCATCCGCCAGCACGGCAGCGCCGAGTTCCTGCTCGCCGAGCAGCGGATCGACGACGCTGCAGAGCCTGTGGGCGAGGGTGCTGGGGCGGCCCAGGGAAAACACAAGATCGGCTCGTAGCCGACCGCCGGAAGGCGCGGACCTCGGGGTTCGCATTGTCGCAGCGGGTCCCGCCTCGCGAGGAAGCGAACCCAGTACCTTTCCTGAAGCATCTTTCACCGAAGCCCGCCGGAAGAACGCGGTCAGCCAAGATCGGTCCGAGCCGGTTCAACATCACTAGGAGCATCCCGATGCAATCGGTATTTCTTGAAGACATTGATGCGGACACCTACGCCGCATACGTGGCCCAGCCCCATGCGATGGTCATCATCCCCGCTGGTGCCACCGAGCAGCATGGTCCGCACATGCCATTGGGGGTCGACGCGATGCTGTCGCGTGCAATTGCCGGGGCGGTGGCCTCGAAGCTGGGTGCCCTGGTTGCGCCGACTTTTTCCTATGGATACAAGTCGCAGCCTCGCTCCGGTGGCGGAAACCACCGGGTTGGAACCACGAGCCTGAGCGGTTCAACGCTCACCGGACAGGTCGAGGACATTGCACGCTCATTCATCGGGCAAGGGTTTGCAAGGGTCGTCATTCTCAACGGCCACTTCGAGAACTACCAGTTCATCTACGAGGGGCTGGAAATAGCAGTGGGTCGTTCCCGGGAAATCGGCCTCGACGCCCGGGCCATGCTGCTGTCCTACTGGGACTTCGTCGACGAGGAAACCTTGGAGATGGTCTTCCCCGACGGCTTTCTCGGTTGGGACATCGAGCATGGAGGCGTTTTGGAAACATCCCTCATGATGCTGCTGCATCCGGAGAAGGTGGACATGTCCCGTGCCGTCGACCATCCGCCGGCGCAGCTGAAGCCCTACGACGTCTTCCCCGAGGACCCGGCGCGAACACCGGCCAGCGGGTGCCTGTCAGCGCCAACCGGCGCCAGCGCCGAACGCGGACAGCTGCTCCTGGACGCGGTGACCCATGCCGTGGCAAAGGCAGTGGAAGCCGAATACTCACTTCCACTGGAGATGCTCGGTGCGAAGTCATGATCCAGCGGCGTGGGCGTTGCTGTGAACCCGCATCGGGGTAGGTAGCAGTTGCCCAACCCCCGGGGGCGGAAATTTCGAATGAGGTACAGGCTGACCCAGCCCTTGACAGTGACCCAGCACACAAATACAGTGATTGCAACAGCGTTGCAATGAATGCAACTCAAGAAACCTTCTGGTGGTTCCCAAATGATTCAGCGCAAAAACCCCGCGAACGGCAATGATGCCAACGCGCGTTCTGCAACGAGCACGCTCACCAACGTCCCAACATCCGACCTTGGCCCCACCTTGAGCGGCCAGGAGCGCCCGGACCCGGCGGGCATCGGCAAACAGACCCGCACCAAGGTCGTGGCCGCAAGCTTTATCGGCAACTTCGTGGAATGGTTCGACTACGCCGTCTACGGCTACCTGGCCGTCACCATCACCGCGGTGTTCTTCCCGGAATCCGACCCGTCGACCGGCCTGATGCTCACCTTCGCACTTTTCGCGATCTCCTTCCTCGTTCGTCCCCTGGGCGGGTTCGTCTGGGGCCACCTCGGCGACAGGATCGGCCGCCGCGAGGCCCTGTCCTGGTCCATCCTGATCATGTCCGCGGCAACTTTCTGCATCGCCCTGATCCCCTCCTACAACACCATCGGCATCTGGGCTCCGATCCTGCTGCTGATCATCCGAGTCGTCCAGGGCTTCTCGGCCTCCGGCGAGTATGCGGGAGCATCCGCCTTCCTGGTGGAATACGCGCCGGCCCACCGCAGGGGCCTCTACGCCGCCGTTGTACCAGCCAGCACCGCCACGGGTTTGCTGCTCGGTTCGCTGTTGGCTGCACTGCTCACTGGCATGCTGGATCCAGAACAGATGCAGTCCTGGGGCTGGCGCCTGCCGTTCCTGCTGGCAGCGCCCATGGGCCTGATCGGGCGCTACATCCGCACCAAGCTCGAAGACTCACCCGTCTTCAAGGAACTGGCCAAGGAGGACAACGCCGTCAAGGCCCCGGTCAGCGCGCTGTTCAAGAACCACTGGCGCCAGCTCGTGCAGGCCGTCGGTGCGGTGCTGCTCAACGCCGTCGGCTTCTACGTCATCCTCAGCTACATGCCTACCTACCTGTCACAGGAGCTGGGAATGGACGAAACCTCGTCCTACATGGCAACCACCGTGGCACTGGTGACCTATATCGGCTTCATCTTCCTCACCGGAATGCTCTCCGACCGCTTCGGACGCAAGAAGGTCCTCATGACCGCCTCGATCCTGTTCGTGGTGCTTACCGTTCCGGCGTTCATGCTCCTTGATACGGGAAATTTCCTGGTCATCGTCCTCGTCCAGATCTTGCTCGGCGGCATGCTCAGCCTGAACGACGGAACATTGCCGAGCTTCCTGGCAGAAATGTTCCCCACGCGGGTCCGGTATTCCGGCTTCGCCGTCAGCTTCAACCTGTCCAACGCGCTATTCGGCGGAACCGCACCCTTTGTGGCCACGTTGCTGATTGCCAGCTCCGGAAGCCTGCTCGCCCCTGGCTGGTACCTCATGGGCGCGGCAGCCATCTCGCTGATCGCGGTCGCCTGCTCCGTGGAAACCAGCAAGAAGGCCCTGGCATAACGCCACCTCCAATTCTTTACCCCACGACC
Source organism: Arthrobacter sp. C2 (assembly GCA_024207135.1). Classification (GTDB taxonomy): domain Bacteria; phylum Actinomycetota; class Actinomycetes; order Actinomycetales; family Micrococcaceae; genus Paeniglutamicibacter. Next base: position 3,785,846 of record CP042428.1, read on the forward strand.
AACAATGCACATCAACAACCAGAAGGAGTCATCATGACCATTGCATCGGCCACCGCAACCAACGTTTCCGAACTCGAGCGCCTCAAGACCCTGCACAACGGCACCAAGCAGCAGCTCACCTTCTCGGACGCCGAGTTCGAGCGTCGCTTGGGCGGCCTGCGCCAAATCATGGCCGCCAAGGAACTGGATGCGGTCATCCTGACCAGCTACCACGGCATCAAGTACTACTCCGATTTCCTCTACACCACCTTCGGGCGCAACTACGCGCTGGTTGTCACCGCCGACAGCTCGACCACGATCACCGCGAACATCGACGCCGGCATGCCGTGGCGCACCAGCTACGGCGACAACATCGTCTACACCGACTGGAAGCGCGACAACTTCTACTACGGACTGCAGGAGGCCCTGAAGCGCAACGGCGTCAAGGCAACCCGCATCGGCGTCGAGGACGACGCCCTGCCGCTGTTCACCCGCCAGGCCATCGCCGCGACCTTCGACGGTGCCACCCTGGTGGATGTCTCGCAGGAAGCCATGCGCCAGCGCATGATCAAGTCCGCCGAGGAGATCGAGGTCATCAAGCACGGTGCACGCATCGGCGACATCGGCGGCGAAGCCATCAAGGCAGCGATCCGCGAGGGCATCACCGAGTACGAGGTCGCACTGATCGGCACCGAGGCCATGGTGCACGAAATCGCCAAGACCTTCCCGCACCGCGAAGTGCGCGACACCTGGGTCTGGTTCCAGTCCGGCATCAACACCGACGGCGCCCACAACTGGGCCACCACCCGCAAACTGGAGCGCGGGGACATCCTCTCGCTGAACTGCTTCCCGATGACTTCGGGCTACTACACCGCCCTGGAGCGCACCTTGTTCCTCGGCGAGCCGGACGCCCGCTCGCTGCAGGTATGGAACGCCAACGTCGAGGTGCACAAGCGCGGCCTGGAACTGATCAAGCCCGGCGCGGTCTGCAAGGACATCGCCGCGGAGCTCAACGAGATCTTCATCGGCCACGGACTGCTGCCCAACCGCACCTTCGGCTACGGCCACTCCTTCGGCGTCCTGTCGCACTACTACGGCCGCGAAGCCGGCCTGGAACTGCGCGAGGACATCGATACGGTCCTGGAGCCGGGCATGGTTGTCTCCATGGAACCGATGGTCACCATCCTGGACGGCGAGCCGGGTGCCGGTGGCTACCGCGAGCACGACATCCTGGTCATCGGCGAGGACGGCGGCGTGGAAAACATCACCAAGTTCGGTTTCGGACCGGAAAACAACATCATCGACGCCTAGCCTCGAACTGGCATGATGGGGGTGGTGGAGTGCACGCGTGCGCCCCGCCACCCCCTTTCCGCATCCGACGAAGAATCGAGCCGCACGCCATGAACCTGGACGAACACGACCGCGCCGGATACGCCACCGCCCTGGAACAAGCCCGCCTGGGTGCAGGCGAGGGCGGGGTGCCCATCGGCTCGAGCATCTACGAGAACGGCGTGATGCTGGGGGCAGGCCGCAACCGCCGCGTGCAAAGCGGCGACCCGACGGCGCACGGGGAAATCGACGCACTGCGCAATGCCGGACGCCGTGCCTCCTACGCCGGGACCACCCTGTACTCCACGCTGGCACCCTGCGCCATGTGCTCCGGATCGATCATCCTCTTCGGCATCCGGCGCGTGGTGGTCGGGGAGGAGAAGAACTTCCCCGGGGAACTCGAGCTGCTGCGCTCCCGCGGCGTGGAGGTCGTGGTCATCGACGACCCGAAGGCCACCGCGCTGATGGAGGACTTCGCCGCCCGGAACCCGGGGGTGTGGAACGAAGACATCGGCGTCGACGAGGCCCAGCCCGATCCGGAGCAGTAGCGTGCACCCGTGAACGCACCCACCAGCACCCCATCCACCGGAGGAATCCCCATGGTTGCCCAAACGGCAGAAACCCCCGCCGCGGAACCGCGCGGCGCCTCGGTCATCGTCAACGTCATCGACGTGCTGCGCTGCTTCACCGTGGAGCACCCGGTGCTGGGCGTCACCGAGATCGCCGCGCAGGTGGGACTGCACAAATCCAGCGTCTCGCGCATCCTGGTCACCCTGGAGCAGGAACGCATCGTGGCCCGCGACGAGGCCACCCGCAAGTACTCGCTGGGACTGGGGCTCATCGCCGTGGCCGGACCGCTGCTGGCCAACCTGGACGTGCGCCGGGTGTCCTTCCCGTTCCTGAACGAACTGGCCCGGGACACCGGGGAGACCGCGGTGCTGACCATCTGGGACGGGCTTGAATCCGTCTCGGTCGAACAGATCCCCAGCATCCACCAGGTCAAGCACACCTCGGCCATGGGCAGCCGCTACAACACCGCGCTCAGCGCCTCGGTGCAGGTATTCCTGGCTCACGAGGACGCGGGACGCGCCGCGGCACTGCTTGAATCCGGGACCGTGGTGCTGCCGGAAAGCACCGCCGGCGCCCGCGCCGACTACCTCGCGCGCCTTGAGGCCGTGCGCCGCCGCGGTTACGCGGCCAACCACGGGGAAACCTCGCCCGACGAGGTCGGGGTGGCCGCACCGGTCTTCGACCACCGCGGCACCGTGGTCGCCAGCGCCATGATCGCCGCCCCGTACTACCGGGTCTCCGAGGAACAACTCCACCAGCTCGGTGCCGCCTGCATGCGGGCCGCACGGCAAATCAGCCTTCGCCTGGGCTCTCCGGCGACCTAGGGACGGGATCCTGTGATGTTTGAACCACGTGGTGCGCACACCTTCGACTACTCGCTGCACGAAGGCACGCCGACGCGCATGCAATTCCACTTTGCCGATTCCATGGCCATGCCCGTGGCCATCCAGACCTGGGAACTGGACCCCGGGGGACACGAGGGCATGCACTCCCACGACCCGGACACCGTAGCGCTGGAGGAGTTCTACCTGGTCCTCGAGGGCACCGCGCAGATGCAGGTCGGCGCGGAACACCACCGGCTGCGCGCCGGGGACAGCGTCCTGGCCCCGGCCGGGGTGGAGCACGATCTGCGCAACACCGGGGACGGGGTGCTGCGCGTGCTGGTGGTCTGGGGCGAACCCGGACACAAGGACTTCTCGTCATTCGGGTCCCTGGCCGCGGGGCTGGCGGCCCGGGGCACCAAGCCCTGAACGAGCGGTGTTAGCGCGCACCGGAGGTGCCCGGGGGCAGGATGCCTTCCATGTCCGCGAGCCACGCATCGAGCAGCGCGCCGGTTTGCCCCGGCTGGTCAAGGTGGGCGTTGTGGCCGGCCTCATCGAGCACCGCAACGGTGCAGTTTCCGTAGCGACCCGCCAACACCAGTTGGTCCTCGAACCCCACCACATGGTCCTGGCGGCCCGCGATGAGAAGCACGGGGCCGCCGAATGACGACGCGCGGTCCTCGGGTTCGACGGCCAACGGGTAGTTCCCGGCAATCCGGCCGACGGCCCTGCGGTCGAATGAGCGCAGGCCCGGCAGCGCGAAATCGCGGAAGCGCTCCCAATTCGCGGGGGACTGGATGACCGCCAGCTCGGCGTAGTCCGCCGCGTCGTGGGAGTCCAACGAGGCCAGCAGCTGCAGGTCGGTGCGCAGGATCGATCGGGGCGGCAGTGTGCGCCGTGATTTCTCCGCCACGGCCACCGGGCACAGCAGCCCCAGGCCCACGACCTGGTCGCCGAATTCGGCCACGAGGTGGCGTGCCAGCATGCCGCCAAAGGAATTGCCCAGGACGGCGAAGCGCCGGCTTCCAAGGTTTTCGCGGACGAAGTCCACCACCGCCGCGGCGACCGCGTCGGAGCTGCGGATGCCCGGCCCGGCCACGGAAGCGCCCATGCCCGGCAAATCGAGGTAGATCCGCCGCCACCCGCCCCGCGCGCCAAAGACCTGGTCAAGCTCGAGCAGCAGCCGGTGGTCCACGCAGAGCCCGTGGATCATCAGGATCGGGGTACCGGAGCCGAATTCAACGAAGTTCACCCCTGCACGCTAGCAGCAGGCCGAGGTGGCACGCCCCGCCTGCCAAGGCGTGTGGTCCTGACCACTTCGGCGATAGTGTGGATCCATGTCGAACACCCCGCATTCGCAACACTTCGATGTCATCGTCGTCGGCGCCGGCCTGGCCGGGCTCGTCGCCGCCACCGAAGCCACGGCGGCCGGAGCGCGCGTGCTGCTGCTGGACCAGGAACCCGAGACCAACCTCGGGGCCCAGGCCCACTGGAGCTTCGGCGGGATCTTCCTGGTCGACTCCCCGGAACAGCGCCGGCTGGGCGTCAAGGACTCCGAGGACCTGGCCCTGCAGGACTGGGAAAACACCGCGGGCTTCGACCGCGACGAGGACGACTGGGCACGCAAATGGGCGCGCGCCTACGTGCAGTGGGCAGCCGGCGGCAAGCGCGAATGGCTGCACCAACGCGGCATCCGCTTCTTCCCCGTGGTCGGCTGGGCCGAACGCGGCGGAGCCGGGGCCCAGGGACCGGGCAACTCCGTGCCGCGCTTCCACATCACCTGGGGCACCGGTCCCGGCCTGCTCGAACCCTTCATCCAAGCAGCCCGCACGGCCGAAGCCAAGGGCCAGCTGACCATGCTCTGGCGGCACCGGCTCGACGAGCTGGCCACCGAGAACGGTGCCGTCACCGGGGTGCGCGGCACGGTGCTGGAACCCGACCCGGCACCCCGGGGCATGGCTAGCAACCGCACCAAGGCCGGGGACTTCGAATACTTCGCCCCGGCGGTTGTCATCGCCACCGGCGGCATCGGGGGAAACCTGGACAAGGTGCGCGCCGCGTGGCCGCAGCGGCTGGGGACACCGCCCGAAACCATGGTGTCCGGGGTGCCGGCCCACGTGGACGGGCGCGGCCTGGACATCGCGCAAAGGGCCGGTGCGCGGCTGGTCAACGAGGACCGGATGTGGCATTACACCGAGGGCATCGCCAACTGGAACCCCGTCTGGAAGAACCACGGGATCCGCATCCTTCCCGGACCCAGCTCGCTGTGGCTGGACGCCACCGGCAAGCGCCTGCCCGATCCGCTCTGGCCGGGCTTCGACACCCTGGGCACCCTGGAGCACCTGCGCGCCACCGGACACGATTACAGCTGGTTCATCCTGAACCGGCGCATCATCGGCAAGGAATTCGCGCTTTCCGGATCGGAACAGAACCCCGACCTCACCGGCAAGGACATCCGTGCGGTGCTGGCGCGGGCCCGCGTGGATGTTCCCGGCCCGGTCCAGGCCTTCCTGGACCACGGGGAAGACTTCCTCCAGGCGCCCACGATCGACGAACTGGTGGGCAAGATGAACCGGCTCACCGGCTCCGATCTGCTGGACCCCGTCCAGGTGGCCGAGGTCCTCAAGGCCCGGGACTCGGCGGTGGCAAACCCCTTTGGCAAGGACGGACAGGTCGCGGCCATCTCCTCGGCCCGGAAGTACCTGGGGGACAAGCTGGTCCGCAGCGTCAAGCCGCACCGGATCACCGACCCCCAGGCCGGTCCGCTGGTTGCGGTGCGGCTGAGGATCCTGACGCGCAAGTCGCTCGGCGGGATCCAAACCGACCTGGACTCGCGGGTGCTCGACGCCTCCGGAAACCGGGTCGCCGGGCTATACGCGGCGGGCGAAGCCGCGGGATTCGGCGGCGGCGGACTCCACGGCTACCGTGCGCTGGAGGGAACATTCCTGGGCGGCTGCCTCTTCAGCGGAAGGGCGGCCGGCCGGCATGCCGCGACGGCCCGGGCGCGGGCATGGGTCGAGCCACCGGCTTCCCCGTGAAGATGCGGGGAGCCCGTGGCTCGAAGGTGGGCGGAAAGGTCAGTGCGTGAAGTGGTACACCGTTCCGAAGAGAATCGCCGAGAGGCTGAACGCCACACCGATCATCATCGGAGCCCAGGTTCCCTGGGCAGCAATCAAGAAGACGGCGAACGTCGCAAACAGCAAGGTCGCCAGGATTCCGCCGAGGATGATCGATCCACCGCCGTGGTGGTGCACGGCAGTCTGTACATTTCGATGAAATAGAGTAGCCATAACCTCAGGGTAAGCCGAAGAACCGGGAAATACGAGGGAAAGAATCATGAAGGATCCACTGCAGGAAACGGCCGGTGAATGGCGCCAGGTTTTTGGTGCCTTGGCCAACGATGAGACCCGCCGCTACTACGCCCAGCAGGTCCTGGGCCTGGACAGCGACCTGCGGCCCGAACGCGCGGCCAAGGCCAGGGCCAACCTCGCCAACGCGGGGCTTTTGGACCGGGAGGGAGCGGTGGATGACCAGCTGTTCGCGCGCGTCCTGGCCTCAGGTGCACGGAAGGCCCGGAAAGAAGGGGTCGACCGCTTCCTCGACGCCGCCGGACGCATCGATCGCTACCCCAAGAGCCAAGAGGAGCGCCTGGGCTTGCTGCGAGTGGTGGCAGGCAAGGTCATGGGCCACGGGCAGCAGCTCACCGAGGTGGAACTGACCGCCAGGCTGGGGGAGTTCACCGACGACCCGGTGCTGCTGCGCCGCTACCTCGTCGACCACGGCATGCTGCTGCGCCAGCCGGACGGCTCGGTGTATCGCTTGGCCGACGGCTCCGACTAGGAACGGAAATTGTGCCAACCTTCCCCACGGGGTAACTTCATTGTGAACGGTTTCCGGCATTTGCCACCCTCCGTCCCCGCGTTCCAGGAGCCCCATGTCTGACCCCTATGCCCGCCCCGGTGGCGATCCGAACCATGGATCGTGGCCGACCCCCGGCGGGTACCCGGGGCAATACGCCCAGAACCAACGGCCTTATCCGGGGACGTACCCGGGGCAGTATCCTCCCCAGGGCTACTACGGCACCGGCGGCGGCTACCCGCCCCCACGCACGCACGGGATGACGGTCTTCGCGATGGTCGCCGGCATCGTGGCCGCGGTCGTCTCGCTGGTCCCCTTCGTGGGCTTCGTTTCCTTTGTATTGGGCCCCCTGGCGATGGTGCTGGGCATCGTGGGCATCGCCAAGCGGATCAACAGCCGCGGCTTCAGCATCACGGCACTGGTGACAGGAACCTTTGCGTTGCTTGTGTCGATCCTTTACGCGGTGCTGTTCTCCACGATGCTCTCGTACTTCGACAACACCCAAAGCTTTGAATTCACCGCCAACGGGAGCGGGGAATACCAGGTCACGGTGGCCAAGACCGCGGACCCGCCGAAAACCACCCGCCAGCGCGGGCCCTATGCGCAGACGGTGGAGGCCTCCACGCTCTTCGGCGGCATCACGGCCACCAATCCGGACGGCAGCGACGAGTTCGTCAGCTGCCGGATCCACGACACGGCGGGCAACCTGCTGGTGGAGGACTCGCACTCCGGCCCCTATGCGGTGGCCGTATGCGAGCTCAGCGATGTGCTGGTGCGCAAGGTCGAGGACATTGAATTCCCCGACCAGGTCAACGCGCGCGAGCTGGACTGACTATTTCCCGGCGTCCCGATCCCTGCGGGCCTCGATGATCCGGCGGATCGAGAGATCCAGCACGGGGTAGTCGGCGCCGGGACCCAGTGCCAAGAAGCACGGGGCCTCGTGGTCCGGGAGCATGGGCCCGTCATAGCGGAAGCCCAGGTAGCGTCCGCCGGCACGGCGCACCAGCAGTGCGCCGGCGGAGACGTCCCAGGGCTTGGTGTCAAAGCCGATGGTTGCATCGCACCATCCGGCGGCCACGTGGGCCAAGGCCAGGGCTGCAGAGACCTTTCGGCGCACCGTGGCAAAGGACGTGACCCAGGAGCCGAACTCGCGCAGCGCCGAGTCCCCGTCGCGGGCGATTGCCTCGGCCGAGGGGTAGTCGGTCATGATGTTCGCGTGCCGCTGCTCGGGCCGGGCCGAGGGGGCCAGGATGCTCCCGTTGAGGTAGGCATGCGCGGCATCGGCGGTGAACTCCAGGTCGGCGACCGGATCCAGTACGACGGCGGCGAGCAGTTCCCCGTTGCGGGCTGCGGCAATGGAGATGCAGAAGAAGGCAACTCCGTGGGTGAAGTTGCTGGTGCCGTCGATGGGGTCCACGATCCACTGGATGGAACCGGCGCCCGTGCGACCACCCTCTTCGCCCAGCACCCAGGAGTCCGGTTCGGCCGCCAGGAGGTGTTCGCGGATGACCGCCTCGCTGTGCCTGTCGAAGGCCGTGACCAGGTCATGGGCGTTGGTCTTGTTCTCCCGTTCCACCCCGGACCGGAACGCGTCGCGCAGAATCGGTGCGGCCAGCCGCGCGGCGTCCAGCGCGATGGTGCGCAATCGTGCGGCCAGGTCGATCTCGGAGGTGCTGAAGTTTGCGGTGCTCACGATCCACCAGCCTAGCGCCGCTGTGAGAAGCATCAAATTAGTTTGACTAGGCAACTAAATTGCCAATATGGTTGCCTCGGGCAACATTTGCCTTGGTCAACCATATTCTTGAAGGAGCTCGATCCCTTGTCGCGCGGCGAAACACCAACCCTTGAACTGGTCGAAAGCCTCATGGCCCTGCGGCGCACGCTGCGATGCGTTGAGCACGCGGGGGAGACCAGCGGATCCCTGGGGTTTGCCGCCCTGGGCGTGCTGGCCTACATCCAGCGGCACCAGCCCACCCGTGCCACCGACGTCGCCCAATGGATCGGCATCGGCCCCGCCGCGCTGAGCCGCCAGGTCGCCGAACTCGAGGGTGCGGGATTGCTCGTGCGCTCGCCGAGCCCCACCGACGCCCGGGCCCAGCTGATCTCGCTCACCCCCAGGGGCGCCGAAGAGCTCGGCCAGGCCTACACCAGGCGTGCCGGCCTGCTCGCGGAAATGCTCAAGGACTGGGACGAGGCGAAAATCTCAGCCGCCGCAGCCACCGTGAACGAAATCCAGGGCGTGCTTCGCGTCGGCCTGGATGCCCGTGGAGGAAAGACCACCATGGCCCCGCGAGGCCCAGAGGAGAGCCCCAATGTCTGAGCCGCAGTCGGTCGATCTGACGCGGGAGCGCCACGGCGACCAACCTCAGATGAGCCAGAAGGAAGTGCTGCGCTCCATCACCGGCGTCCTGGCCTCCTTCTTCGCCGCCATGCTGGCAACCACCATCGTTGCCATCGCGCTGCCCACCATCATGGATGCCCTGGACGGCACGCAGACCGACTTCAACTGGGTCATCACCGCAGCACTGCTGGCCAACGCCGCCACCACCCCGATCTGGGGCAAGCTCGCCGACCTCTTTGACAAGAAGAAGCTGCTGCAAATCAGCATCGTCATCTTCGTGACCGGATCCATGCTGGCGGGATTTGCCATCAACATCCCCATGCTCATGAGCGCCCGCGTCATCCAGGGCATCGGCATGGGAGGGCTGACCGCCATGGGCATGGCGGTGATCGGCACGGTCATCCCGCCGCGCGAGCGCGGCAAGTACTCCGGCTACTTCGGCGGGGTCATGGCGGCCGCGACGGCCGGCGGGCCGCTGCTGGGCGGCCTGATCGTCGATTCCCCGCTGGGCTGGCGCTGGACCTTCTTCATCGGGATCCCCATCGCCATCATCTCCATGTGGCTGATCCACAAGACCCTGCACATCGCGCACATCCCGCGCAAGGTCTACATCGACTGGGCCGGCGCGGTGCTGGTGACCATTTCGGTTTCCGTGCTGCTCATCTGGGTGTCCTACGTGGGCAAGGAGGGCTTCTACGAGTTCAACTCCTGGCAGACCTACGCGATGGTCGGCGGCTCGCTGGTGCTCATCGCCCTGCTGCTCTGGGTCGAGGGCCGGGTCCCGGAACCGGTGATCCCGCTGCGCATCATCGCCACCCGCACCACCGCCCTGGCGATCCTCGCCTCGATCTCCATCGGCGTGGCGATGTTCGGCTCCGGAGCCTTCCTGGGCCAGTACTTCCAGGTGGCCCGCGAGGCGACCCCCACCCTGGCCGGGGTCATGACCCTGCCGATGATCGCGGGCAACCTCTTTGGTTCGGTCTTTTCCGGCCAGTTGATCTCCCGCTTCGGGCGCTGGAAGATCTTCCTGGTCATCGGCGGCTTCGTCAATGTCGGTGCCCTGGGACTGCTGGGCATGATGGCCCACGACACCAACTACTGGATCCTGGCCACCGGCATGTTCTTCAACGGCCTGGGCATGGGGTTCATGCTGCAGAACCTGGTCCTTGCGGTGCAGAACACCGTCAAGGTCACCGACATCGGCACCGCCAGCTCCTCGGTGGCTTTCTTCCGGGCCGTCGGAGGTGCCGCCGGCGTGGCGGTGCTCGGGGCGATGCTCTCGGACAAGGTCTCGGTGCTGGTGCTCGATGCGTTGAAATCCGCGCACCTGGTCTCGCCGGACGGTTCCACGGGAGTCGCGGCAGGGGGCACCTCGCTGAACCTCACGGAGATGCCGCCGGCGGTGCGCCTCATGTATGAAAACGCGCTCGGCGATGCCACCGGCGTGGTGTTCATGACCTCGGCCATCGTCGCCGTCATCGGGCTGGTGTGCATCCTGTTCATCAAGGAAGTGCCGCTGCGCCGGACCGTGTAAGGATGTTATCGGTGGTTGACGTGGGCAAAGATCGGTCATTTCGGATGAAGTGACCCGGGCTTTGGATAATGCATCCGAGACTCCCGTCACGTACCTTGCGTAGTGTGAGCTGCGTCGTACCGACGGAAGGAACCGCGATGACCAGCACCCCCACGCAAGGCAGCACCGCAGCACCCGCGCTCAAGAAGGTCCTGGGCCGATGGGACACCCTCGCCATCGGCGTCGGCGCCATGATCGGCTTCGGCTGGGTGGTGCTCACCGGAGACTGGATCACCACCGCGGGCCCGCTGGGCGCATCCCTGGCCATGGTCGTCGGCGGCGGAATCATGGCCGTTGTCGGGCTGACCTACGCCGAACTGGTGGCCGCGATGCCGCGGGCCGGCGGCGAGCACAACTACCTGCTGCGCGCCATGGGCGCGCGCTGGTCGTTCGCCGGATCCTGGGCCATCGTGGGCGGCTACATCACCATCGTCGCCTTCGAAGCCGTGGCCCTGCCCAAGACCGCGCTCTATCTCTTCCCCGACCTGAACAAGGTCCACCTCTGGGACATCGCCGGATCCGAGGTCTACCTGACCTGGGCACTGGTCGGCGTCCTAGGCGGGGTGGTCATCACGGCCATCAACATCCGCGGCATCAAGACCGCCGGGGTCGTGCAGACCTTCGTGGTCCTCTTCCTCTTCGCCATCGGCGCCGTCCTGCTCTTCGGGTCCTTCACCGGCGGCTCCACCGCGACCATGGAACCGTTCTTCAACAACGGCGTCGCGGGGTTCTTCGGCGTGATGATCATCGTGCCGTTCATGTTCGTCGGCTTCGACGTGATTCCGCAGTCCGCCGAGGAATGCGACATCGAACCAAGGCGCATCGGAAAGTACGTCGTGATCGCCGTGCTCATCGCCACCGCCTGGTACGTCATGGTCATCCTGGCGACCTCCTCCGGCATGGGGCAGGGGGCGCTGGCCACCTCCGAGCTCGCCACCGCCGATGCCATGGGCGCGCTCTTCGGCTCGGCCATGATGGCCAAGGTGCTGATCGCCGGCGGCATCGCGGGCATCCTGACCTCCTGGAACTCGCTGCTGATGGGCGCCTCCCGCCTGCTCTACGCGATGGCCGCCTCCGGCATGCTGCCGGCCTGGTTCGCCAAGCTGCACCCCAAGTTCCACACCCCGGTCAATGCGCTGCTGTTCATCGGCGGGCTCTCGGTACTGGCCCCGTTCTTCGGTTCGGCTATGCTCGGCTGGCTGGTCGACTCCGGCTCCCCGTCCATCGTGATCGCCTACCTGCTGGTCGGGGTGGCGTTCGTGATCCTGCGCAAGCGCGAACCGATGATGGAGCGCCCGCTGCGCATCGGCGGGAAGGGAAACTTCGGCCAGGCCATCGGCGTCACCTCGGTGATTTTCTGCGCCGGGCTGATCAGCCTCTACCTGCCGGGCATGCCCGCAGCGATCGGGATCCAGCCGTGGCTGCTCTTCGGGGCCTGGTGGTCCCTGGGCGTCGTCTTCCTGCTGCGGGTGCCGCGCGGCATCGAACCGGGCATCAACGCCGAGGAGGAACTACTGGCACGCCTGGCGATGCGCAAGGCCGCCAAAGTGGGGGCAAGCTTCGGGCAGGTCCCGCAGGCCGCCGTGGACAACAACGTGAAGGAATCCGAACGCGCATGAGCAAGATCCGCCCCCTTGAGGGAATCATCGTTGCCGACTTCTCCCGGGTCCTGGCCGGCCCGCTGTGCACCATGACGCTGGCCGACCTCGGGGCCACGGTCATCAAGGTTGAACGCCCCGGCACCGGGGACGACACCCGCAGCTGGGGCCCGCCGTTCTCCGCCACCGGCTCGACCTACTTCGAGTCGGTGAACCGCAACAAGCAGTCGGTCGCCCTGGACCTCGCCGAGTCCGCCGACAGGGAGATGGCCAGGGAACTGGCGCTGCGCGCCGACGTGCTGGTGGAAAACTTCAAGCCCGGCGGCATGGACAAGCTGGGCCTGGGCTATGCGGAACTCTCCGCACGGAACCCCGGACTGGTCTACGCCTCGATCTCCGGCTTCGGTTCCGCCGGGGGAGCCCATCTGCCCGGCTACGACTTCATCGTCCAGGCCCTGGGCGGGCTCATGTCGATCACCGGGGAAGCCGGTGCCGACCCGATGAAGGCCGGGGTCGCGCTGGTGGACGTGCTCACAGCCAAGGACGCAAGCATCGGGGTGCTCGCGGCGCTGGCCGCCCGCAGCTCCTCCGGGCACGGCGCGCACGTGGAGGTCAACCTGCTCTCCAGCCTGCAAGGTGCCCTGGCCAACCAGGGCCAGGCGTACCTGGGGGCGGGCAAGGTCGCCACCCGCATGGGCAACGAGCACCCCTCGATCGTGCCCTACCAGTTGCTGGCGTGCGCCGACGGCTCCGTCGCCGTGGCCTGCGGCAACGATCGCCAATTCGCCAGGCTCTGCGCCGAGATCGGGACCCCCGAGCTCTCCTCAGATGCGCGCTTCGCGACCAACTCGGCCCGCGTGGCCCACCGCGTGGAACTCATTCCGCTGCTCGAGGACGCGCTGGGTGCCGACACCGGCGCCAACTGGCAGTCCCGTTTCACCGGCATCGGGGTGCCGGCCGGGAAGGTGGCCGGGATCGACGAGGGGCTGGCCTACGCACAGTCCCTGGGACTCGAACCTGTCATCGAGGTGCACAATGCCGAAGGCCTGACGGTCGGCAAGCAGGTGCGCCACCCGATCACCTGGACCCCGGAGCTTGATGCGCCCACCGTCGCCCCGCCGCAGCTGGGCGAACACACCGAGAGCATCCGCTTCTGGCTGGAAAGCGCTACCGGCCCCGTTCCCGGGTCACGGGACATGGCGCAGCTGAACCCCTGATTCCTCGCGGCGCATCGCCAGCCACAGGTGCGCGGCGACATCCGGGTCGTCCAGGTCCACGCCCAACAGGCCGGATGCCACCGAGATCCGGTGGCGCAGCGAATTCCGGTGGATGCCCAGGGCCCGTGCCGCATCTTCCCAGGTGCCGCGGGCCCCGAGGTAGGCGTGGACGGTGGCCAGGAGGTCGGCGCGCGGATACTCCGCCAGCGCCCGCACCCAGCCGACGGCCTTCGCGTCCTCGCTGGCGTCCACCGCAACCAGGTGCCCGGCCGGAGCCTGCAGCACGGCTCGGCGCAACACCGCAAGGTTCCCCGGGATCTCGCCCAGGGACACCGGGTCGCCCAATGCCGCGGCCAGCGACCCAAAGGCCTCCGGCTCGGCGGCCCCGGCAATCCCCAGCAGCGCATCTTGCTCCAGGGACTGCCCGCGCCCGTCGACCGGCCTGCTGCCGATCCCGGAGGCAGGAAGCACCAGATAGAGGATCCCGTCCTGCGCGTGGCGCAACGTGCAGGCGTCCACCGCGGCGGCCAAATCGGGCAACCCCGGATCGGCCACCAGCTTTGCCGCTGCCCGCGCCGCCAGCCCGGGATCGTCCCCGTCGGAGAGCCTGATGCCAAGCAGCCGGACCCGTGTGGGCAGCTCGGCCAGTCCCACATCCTCGGCAACCATGTGCGCGGCCTCGGTCTGGCCGTGCAGCAACAGCTTGGTGGTCGCCGCGCCCAGTGCGTTGGTCGTGCCGATGACCACCTCGCGCTGCCGCGCGCGCAGGGCCAGCAGCGTGGAGACCGTCATGATGACCTGCCGGTCGGCGCGGGTCAGCGTGCGCCCCGAACCGATGCACAGAAACCCGTGGATCCGGGTGCCGAGCAGGATCGGGTAGAGCACCACCGGCTGGCCCTGCACCTCGAAGGTGGCGGCCGAGGGCACCCCGGCCTTGTGGAAGCGGATTGATTCGGCGCGCAGCAGCCCCACCAGCGAACCGGCCGAGGCCGGCCATACGGTCTCGGTTCCGGCATCCGCCGGAAGGTACGCGGCCCAGCCACCCAGCGCCTGGGCGAGCCCGCGCACCACGGCATTGGTCGCATCCGGGCGCATCGCGGCCCGGGCCAGCGCGGTCTGCGTGCCCAGCGAATCCATCAAGTTCGCGGTGTTGTCCCGGGCGGACAGGCGCCAATAGGCGCGTGAGACGTGTTGGAACGGCACGCCGTCGGGAACGATCGCCAGCTCGATGCCCGCGGCCTGGCTTGCTGCCAGCACGTGCGCGGGGACCTCAGTGAGCCACGGCCCCAGACCCAGGCCCACGGCCCGCACCTTCCTTTCGCCGAGCCTGGCCATGTAGGCGGCGGAGAGCGCGGCGGACCTGGCAAAGGGCATGCCGGTGGTCAGCAGCAGCTCCCCGCCTTCGAGGTACGGGGTCGGGTCTTCCAGCTCGGAGACGTGGACGCCGGTGACCGGTTTGGCACTGAATTGCACGCCCGGGACGGGCACCAGCTCGGGCCCGAGTTCGGCACCCATCTGCAACAAGGAGATCATGGGTTGAATTATCCAACACGGACGGGTGTCTTGGGTGAATCATCCAATGACGCGTGTCACGCCCTGGCATAACGTGGAACGCATGACCGAAACGCTCCCGGCCCTCGACGCCGCCACCATTCCCCAGTCCCGCCACCTCGCCACCGCCATCCCCGGCCCGCGTTCCATCGCGCTGCACGCCGAACGCGCAGCCCAGGTAACCAACGGCTTCGGGATCGCCCTGCCGGTCTTCGTCACCCGCGCGGACGGCGGCATCATCGAGGACGTCGACGGCAACCGGCTTATCGACTTCGCCTCCGGCATCGCGGTGACCTCGCTGGGCGCCAGCAACAAGCGCGTGGCGCAGCGCGTCGCGGCCCAGCTCGAGGCCTTCACGCACACCTGCTTCATGGTCACCGAATACGAATCCTTCACCCAGGTCTGCAAGTGGCTCAACGAGAACACCCCGGGCGACTTCGAGAAGCGCACCGGCCTGTTCTCCACCGGCGCCGAAGCCGTGGAAAACGCCATCAAGATCGCCCGCGCCGCCACCGGACGGGCGAACGTGCTGGTCTTCGACGAGGCCTACCACGGCCGCTCGCTGCTCACCATGGCCATGACCGCCAAGGTCAATCCATACAAGTTGAACTTCGGCCCGCTGCCGGCAGAGATCATCCGCGCGGCCTCCGCCAACCCGCTGCGCCCCGCCCAGGGCCTGGCCGCCGGCGCCGAGGCCGCGCTGGCCTCGGTCGAAGCCACCATCCTCGAACACGGCGCCGACACCTTCGCCGCCATGGTCATCGAGCCGATCCAGGGCGAGGGCGGCTTCATCGTCCCGGCGCCCGGGTTCATCCCGGGCCTGCGCAAACTCGCCGACAAGTACGGCATCGTGCTGGTCATCGACGAGATCCAGGCCGGCATGGGCCGCACCGGAAACCTTTTCGCCTCCGAGCACGAGGGCGTCGCCGGGGATTTGATCCTCACCGCCAAGGCACTGGCCAACGGCGTCCCGCTCTCCGCGGTCACCGGACGCACCGAACTGATGAACGCACCCCACGCCGGTGGACTGGGCGGCACCTACGCCGGCAACCCGCTGGCCTGCGAGGCCGCACTGGCGGTCTTCGAGCAGTTCGAGGACGGCACCTTGCTGGCCAACGCCCGCCGCATCGAGCAGATCGCCCGCGAAGTCCTCGAGCCCCTGTTGGCTTCAACCGACATTGTTGCCGAGGTTCGCGGCCGCGGGGCCATGCTTGCCATCGAGCTGGCCGATGCCGGGACCCTGGCACCGCGCGCGGATTTGGCCAAGGAAATCTCCGCGGCCTGCCACGCGCAGGGCCTGATCACCCTGACCTGCGGCACCCACGGCAACGTCGTGCGCCTGCTGCCGCCGCTGGTCATCGGCGAAGAGCTGCTGCGCGACGGACTGGACATCCTGACCCGGGCCATCGCCGACGCCGCCAAGTAGCCTGCCCGGCATCCCCGAACCACCCCCACGACTTTCTTTGGAGAACACCATGAGCCTCACCCTGCACGACCACGAAACCCACCAGCTGGACCCGGCCGACCTGATCAACTTCGACGCGCTGCTTTCCGCCGAGGAGCTCGCCCTGCGCGCCAAGGTCCGCACCTTTGTCGACGAGGCCATCAAGCCCAACATCGCCGGTTGGTACGCCGACGCGGTCTTCCCGCTGGAAATCGTCCCGGAGATGGCGAAGCTCGGCCTGCTGGGCATGCACCTGAAGGGCTACGGCTGTGCCGGCGCCACCGCCGTGGAGTACGGCCTGGCCGGCTCCGAGCTGGAGGCCGGGGATTCGGGCCTGCGCACCTTCGTCTCGGTGCAGGGTTCGCTGGCGATGAGCGCGATCTACAAGCACGGCTCCGAGGAGCAAAAGCAGGAATGGCTGCCGAAGATGGCCGCGGGGCAGGCCATCGGCTGCTTCGGGCTGACCGAACCAACCGCCGGCTCGGACCCCTCGGCGATGAAGACCTTCGCCCGCCGTGACGGCGACGACTGGGTCATCAACGGCACCAAGCGCTGGATCGGGTTGGCCAACGTCGCGCAGGTCGCCGTCATCTGGGCACAGACCGACGAGGGCATCCGAGGATTTGTGGTCCCCACGCAGACCGCCGGCTTCAAGGCGACCCCGATCGAGCAGAAGCTCTCGATGCGGGCCTCCATCCAGTGCGAGATCGAACTGACCGACGTGCGCCTGCCCTCCGACGCGGTGCTGCCGAACGTGGTGGGCCTGAAGGGCCCGTTCTCCTGCCTGAACGAGGCCCGCTACGGAATCATCTGGGGCGCCATGGGCGCGGCCCGCGACGCCTTCGAGGACGCCCTGGCCTACTCGCAGCAGCGCCTGCAGTTCGACAAGCCGCTGGCCGGGTACCAGATGACCCAGCAGAAGCTGGTGGACATGGCCCTGGAAATCAACAAGGGCTACCTGCTGGCCCTGCACATCGGGCGCATGAAGGATGCCGGCACCCTGGATTTGCACCAGATCTCGGTGGGCAAGCTGAACAACTGCCGCGAGGCCATCAAGATCGCCCGCGAGGCCCGCACCATCCTGGGCGGCAACGGCATCACCCTTGACTACTCGCCGCTGCGCCATGCCAACAATCTGGAATCGGTGCGCACCTACGAGGGCACTGACGAGGTCCACACCCTGATCCTGGGCAACAAGCTCACCGGCGTCCCGGCCTTCCGCTAAACACCCCCCCACCATCGTTTCGAGAGGAACGCCATGACCGAAACCATGACGCACACCGAGACCGTTGCGCTGCGCCTGCTCATCGACGGGCAATGGATCGACGGCACCGGTGCGGGCCTGGAATCCACCTCGCCCGCGAATCCCGGGCACGTGGTCGCCGCCGGAGGCACCGCCACGGTGGACAACGTGCGCACCGCCATGGTGGCCGCGCGCGCGGCGGCCGCCGAATGGGCCGCAACACCGATGGCCGAACGAGGGGGATACCTGGCCCGTGCCGCGGCGATCATCACGGCCAACGCCGACGCGTGGGGCGGCGAGCTGGCCCGCGAGGAAGGAAAGACCGCAGCGGAGGGCACCGGAGAGGTGCTGCGCTCCGCGCAGATCCTTACCTATTACTCGGCCGAAGGCGACCGGCTGGCCGGGGAGGTCTTCTCCTCCCCGCGCCGCGGCGAAAAGATCCTGGTGACCCGCAAGCCGCTGGGCGTCGTCGGTGTCATCACCCCGTTCAACTTCCCCATCGCGATCCCGGCCTGGAAGATCGCCCCGGCACTGGTCTTCGGCAACACCGTGGTGTGGAAACCCGCCTCCGCGGTGCCGTTGCTGGCCATGCGCCTGGCCCAGGCGCTGGTGGAGGCGGGCCTGCCCGACGGCGTGCTGAACCTCGTCATCGGATCCGGTGCGCTGGGCAACGAGATCGTGAACCACCCGGAGCTTGACGGGCTCACCTTCACCGGATCCACGGGAGTGGGGCGCAAGCTCGCCGCCGCTGCCGCCGGTGCCGGGGTGCCTATCCAGGCCGAGATGGGCGGCAAGAACGCCTCGGTCGTGCTGGAGGATGCCGACCTGGAACTCGCGGTGGAACAGGTGCTCTTCGGGGCCTTCCGCTCCACCGGCCAGAAGTGCACCGCGACCTCGCGGCTGATCCTGCAGGAGGGAATCGCCGACGCATTCCTGGCACGCCTGCGCGAGCGCTTGGGCCAGTGGAAGACCGGGGATCCGACCGATCCGTCGGTGCACATGGGCCCGGTGGTCTCTGCCTCTGCCGCCGAGGAAATCCGCGCGGGGATCGCCACATCGATCGCCCAGGGGGCCGGCATCGCCTTTGAGGGCGATGTCTCGGGCCTGGGAGACGCCTTCGTGGCTCCGACGGTGCTCGAGGTCCCGGATGCGGTCAACGACGCGTGGCGCGAGGAATTCTTCGGACCGGTCCTCGCGGTGCGCCGAGTGGCCACCACCGAGGAAGCCTTTGCGCTGGCCAACGACTCCGAGTACGGCCTCAGCTGTGCGCTGTTCACCCAGGACCTGTCCAAGGCCCTGGCCGCCATGGAATCCATTGACGTGGGAATCCTGCATGTGAACTCCGAATCGGCCGGCGCCGATCCGCATGTGCCCTTCGGCGGGGCCAAGAAGAGCGGCTACGGCCCGAAGGAACAGGGTGGCGCGGCGAAGGAATTCTTCACGCACACCACCACCGTGTACCTGCGCGGGGCCTAGCAATACCCGAGACGGGGCGCCCGCCGTCATCCGGCAAGACCGGATGCGGCCGGCGCCCCGAGCCCTGTCTAGGATAGGCATCGGGCATGGCCGAAAACGTGAGCCAGCGAACAATTGACGAAAATGTGGAGCCAGCAATGAGCGCAGTGACAAGCATCGAGAACATTTCCAGCATCCTGGTCATTGGAGCCGGAACCATGGGACGGCAAATCGCCATGAGTGCGGCGCTGGCAGGATACGCGACCACCATCCAGGACATTTCGGAGGACGGGCTGGCCGCTGCCCGCACCGAGCTCGAGGGCTGGGCAGCCTCGCGGGTGGCCAAGGGCAAGCTGGAACAAAGTGCCGCCACCGCGGCTTTGGACGCACTGGCCTACAGCACCGACCTGGATGCGGCGGCCGCCCACGCCGACTTCGTGATCGAGGCCGCCACCGAGCGCCTGGACATCAAAACGCAGATTTTCGAGAAGCTCGGAGTGCTGGCGCCGGCCCACGCCATTCTGGCCACCAACTCCTCGACCCTGGGTTCCTCCAAGGTTGCCGAGGCCACCGGCCGCCCGGCCCAGGTGTGCAATATGCACTTCTTCAACCCGGCCCTGGTCATGAAATGCGTCGAGGTGGTGCGCCACGGGGAAACCAGCGACGCCACGGTTGAAACCACCATGGAGCTGGCTCGACGGCTGGGCAAGGAGCCGGTGCTGATCAACCGCGAGATCCCCGGCTTCATCGCCAACCGCCTGATGGGCGCGATCCAGCGCGAGGCGCTTTTCCTGGCCGACTCCGGCATCGCCAGCATCGAGGACATCGACACCACTGCGCGCACGGCGCTCGGCCACCCCATGGGTCCCTTCGCGCTGATGGACTTGGTCGGGCTGGACGTCATCGACTTCATCGCCCAGGCCACACACGCGGAAACCGGCGCGGTGCAGGACGCCCCCAATGAGCGCATCGCGGCCCTGGTGGCCGAGGGCAAACTTGGCCGCAAGTCGGGCGCCGGGTTCTACGACTACAAGGGCTAGCCGAGGCCGGCCGGCTCCGGCGCATGGGGACCGAATCAAGACGGATCCGGCTTCCTGTCCCGTAGCCAAGGGGACCATCTAATTGAAGGGCAATCAGCCATCGGCACTGAACCGGATTATGGATGCCATTGAGCCGTACGCAGGTTCTGGCCGCCGCGTTCGGGGTGAAGTCAGCGGGCCTATTTGCTTACCTGGGGTGTTGGAGCGTCCGTGGAATTCACGGGTCGCCTTTTCCTGCACCAAGAATTCATCCGGGTCGTTAGGTTTGCCGTGTGATGCATGGTGTCCCGGGCTTGGCGACCTTCAAGAGTGGCCAGCCAAGGCCGGATTCTGCAAGCTTGCCCCATGGGACGGTGCCGTGCGGCCCTGCCGTCAATCGCCAACTCGGTCATCTTCGTCGCTGGTCCGACCCTTGGCATTGCGTTGACACCCATGCATTTGAGCGTGGACGCTCATGGACTGCGGCAGTGAACGGCTCAAACGGGAAGTGCAACGGGGCCGTTGAACGGTACTGCGGAGCCAGATTATCCGTATCGTGGGAACCGAATACCACGAAAAGCATGACATGGATCACAGTCACTGCTATGGTCAGAGCATGCAAATGGTCGCTATCTACCGGGCATGTTTCTAAATGAGTGGCCAGCGGTACCGGACGCAACGGGATTGCCGATTCACTCATTCAAGGAACAAGGGGAGTCGCGTCTATGAACAACGGGAGAGCCGGTTTGGAATGCGGAAACGCCGACTGAACGCAGCAAGCTTTCAAGAGCACTTTAAGTGTCTTGTGAACCAACCACATTGATGATCTGAAATTATCGGAGGACCTCATGGGTGGAACGATTGCATGGCCGAAAGGGCAGATTGCCCACGGAGCCTAAGCTGGCCTGCATGCAGCGAGCCAGCTGAACCAGATATTGGCTCCTGGCGCTGATACGCAGGCCGCTTTGTTGCGCGCCCATCATCAATCGTTCGTTCACAGCGCTTCCCACACTGGTGGGAAGTAGGAGGAAGCGGCATGACCGCCAAGACAACCCCAGATTCTCAGTGTTTGATTACCGTTAACGGAACGGTGCGGGAATTCACCGGACCAACGCATACCAATGCCCTGGACTTCCTGCGCGGTGAAGGACTTACCTCTTGCAAGGAAGGCTGCGCCGAAGGCGAGTGCGGGGCCTGCTCCATCCTGGTGGCCCGGCCCGACGGCGATGCCGCACGCTGGACCGCAATGAATGCCTGCCTCCTGCCGGCCGCAGCCCTCGACGGGCAGGAAGTGGTTACAGCCGAGGGGCTGGGGGACCGCACCGACCTGCATCCGGTCCAGCAGCAGCTGGCCGAGCGCGGTGGCTCGCAATGCGGCTACTGCACCCCGGGATTCGTCTGCAGCATGGCCGCCGAATACTACCGGCCGGAACGAGCAACCCCCACCGGAACCCTGCCTGAGGACGAGGATGCAAGGGAGCAGCACTGCGGGCCGAACGGCTTTGACCTGCATGCGCTCTCGGGCAACCTGTGCCGGTGCACCGGGTATCGGCCCATCCGCGATGCAGCTTTCGCACTGGGCACGCCGGCCGTCGATGACGCGCTGGCCGCCCGCCGGGACCAGCCGGCACCGACAGTGGTGGCCACCGACCTGTCTCGCCCCGATGCCCCCACGGGCCAGCTCGGGCGCTACCGGCGGCCCGGAACCTTGGAGGAAGCACTGCGGATCCTCTCCGAGGAACCCGAGGTGTTGCCCCTCGCCGGTGGAACCGACTGGGGTGTGGAGGTCAACATCAAGGGGACACGGGCCCGTTCCCTGCTGGCCATCGACCGGCTGGATGAACTGAGGCAACTGGATTTCACCGACACGCACATTGAAATCGGGGCGGCCTGCACGCTCAGTGAACTGGAACGCGGCTTGCAGGGCCGGATCCCGTTGCTGGGCAAGCTCTTTGGCCAATTCGCTTCCCGACTCATCCGCAACAGCGCGACCATCGGCGGGAACCTGGGAACCGGTTCGCCCATCGGCGACACCCCTCCGGCCTTGTTGGCCCTGGAAGCCGAGCTGTTGCTCAGCTCGGCCAGCCGCCAACGGGTGGTGCCATTGGCCGACTACTTCACCGGGTACCGGCAAACGGTCCGCCAGCCCGGCGAGCTGATCACCGCCATCCGCATCCCCCTGCCGCTCTCCGGTTTGACGTCCTTCCAGAAAATCTCCAAGCGCCGCTTCGACGACATTTCCAGCGTGGCCATCGGCTATGCGCTCGCCGTCGAAGACGGCATCATCGGCAAGGCACGGATCGGCTTGGGCGGGGTGGCGGCCACCCCGTTGCGGGCCACCGCCACCGAAAAGATGTTGGAAGGCCGGTCCTGGGAGCTGGAAACCATCCGCGCCGCGGCCCGGGTCATGGGGGACGAGGGAACCCCGATGGATGACCACCGGGCCAGCGCCGACTACCGGCGGGCGATGCTCGCATCCTCGCTGGAGCGGTTCTTCGCCGAACAACTGCACGAGACCAACCTGTTGAAGGGAGAAGGCAAATGAGCCAGTTATCCCAACGTCCAGACCTGCCCATCGTCGGGGAAGCCCATCCGCATGAATCGGCAGTGGGACATGTCACCGGAAGCGCCTTGTACACCGACGACCTGGACCGGCGGATGGTCGGTGTGCTGCACGCCTACCCGGTGCAATCCACCCAGGCACACGCAAGAATCCTGAACCTGGACAGTGACGGGGCCTACCGGGTTCCCGGCGTGGTCCGGGTGATCACTGCAACGGACATCCCCGGGGTCAATGACCAGGGGGCAAAACACGATGAACCAATGCTGCCGGTGGACGAGGTCATGTTCTACGGCCAGGCCGTGGCGTGGGTTCTCGGCGAGGACCTGGAAGCCGCCAAGGCCGGGGCGGCTGCCGTCGAGGTGGACTACGAACCGCTCGACTCGTTGATCACCTTGCAGGACGCAATCGCCGCGCAAAGCTTCCACGGAATCCAGCCGGTGATCGACAAGGGCGACAGCAAAGCCGCATTGAGGGACGCCGCGCACGTTTTTGAAGGGGAATTCGAATTCTCCGGGCAGGAACACTTCTACCTGGAGACCCAGAACTCGCTGGCCTTGGTGGACGAAAGCGGCCAGATGATGATCCATTCCTCCACCCAGCACCCCACCGAAACCCAGGACATCGTCGCCCACATCCTGGGGATCCCCGCACACCAGATCACCGTCCAAGTGATACGCATGGGTGGCGCCTTCGGCGGCAAGGAAATGCAGTCGCACGGCTATGCCGCGGTGGCTGGCCTCGGGGCCCTGCTCACCGGACGGCCGGTGCGGGTGCGGCTGGACCGGACGGTGGATATCACCATGACCGGCAAGCGCCACGGTTTCCATGCCAGCTGGAAAATCGGTTTCGACGACGAAGGCAAGATCCTGGGCCTGGATGCGACCCTGACCGCTGATGGCGGGTGGAGCCTGGATCTGTCCGAGCCGGTGCTGACCCGGGCCATGTGCCACATCGACAATGCCTACTGGATACCCAATATCCGGGTCCACGGCCGAGTTGCCAAATGCCACAAGACCTCGCAGACGGCGTTCCGCGGCTTCGGGGGACCACAGGGCATGCTGGTCATGGAGGACATCCTGGGGCGGGTGGCACCGCAACTCGGGATGAGCGCCCGGGAACTGCGTCGCCGAAACTTCTACGTCCAAGGCCAGGACACCCCCTACCACCAGCCGGTGCGCCACCCCGAACGGATGGAAGCCGCTTGGCAGCAGCTGCTGGACGGTGCGGAGATTGAACGTCGCGAGGCCGAGATTGCCCGGTTCAACAAGGATCACGAGCATGCAAAGCGGGCCTTGGCCCTGACCCCGGTGAAATTCGGGATCTCCTTCAACCTCACCGCGTTCAACCAGGCTGGCGCCCTGGTGCTGGTCTACAAGGACGGTTCGGTGCTGGTGAACCACGGTGGCACCGAAATGGGGCAGGGGCTGCACACCAAGATGCTGCAGGTGGCCGCCACCACGCTCGGAGTCACCCTCGACACCATCCGGATGGCACCGACTCGTACCGACAAGGTCCCCAACACCTCGGCCACGGCAGCCAGTTCGGGCAGCGACCTGAACGGCGGGGCGGTGAAGGATGCCTGCGAACAAATCCGTGATCGGCTCGCCCAGGTAGCCGCGGTCAAGCTGGGCGTTCCCGCCCACGAGATCCGGTTCAGCCGAGGTACGGTCTCCAGCCTCGACGGACGCGAATCCATCAACTGGAAGGATCTCGTCCACGCCGCCTACTTCCAGCGGGTCCAGCTGTCCGCCGCGGGCTTTTACCGGACCGAAGGGCTGCACTGGGACTTGGGCATCATGAGGGGGGAACCATTCAAGTACTTCGCCTATGGGGCGGCGGCCAGTGAAGTGGAGGTCAGCCGTTTCGACGGTTCGTACACCCTGCGCCGGGTGGATGTGGTGCATGACGTGGGAGATTCGCTCTCCCCGCTGATTGACCTGGGGCAGATCGAAGGCGGTTTTGTGCAGGGTGCGGGTTGGCTGACCCTGGAGGACCTGCGCTGGGATACCAGCGACCGGCCCACCAGGGGGCGGCTGGCGACCCAGAGTGCCAGCACCTACAAGATCCCGAGCCTGTCGGAAATGCCCGAAGTCTTCAACGTCTCGCTTCTGGACAAAGCCCATGAAGAGGGCGCGGTCTACGGT
The DNA here is from genome assembly GCA_024207135.1 of Arthrobacter sp. C2. GTDB lineage: Bacteria > Actinomycetota > Actinomycetes > Actinomycetales > Micrococcaceae > Paeniglutamicibacter. The sequence goes on from CP042428.1 coordinate 3,810,551, forward strand.
TCCAAGGCGGTGGGGGAACCTCCGCTGATGCTGGCCCTGTCCGTGCGGGAAGCCTTGCGCCAAGCGATTGCCGGCTTTGCCCAACCCGGAACCGGTGTGGACCTGGCTTCGCCGGCGACGCCCGAAGCGGTGTTCTGGGCGGTCCAGGCGGCCCGCGAGACCAGCGAATTAGTCAGCCCGCGATCCTCATGACCTGGATTGATACGGTGATGCGGCTTCGATCCCGTCGTGCCCCGGCGGTGTTGATCACCCTGGTTGAAGTGCGCGGGCATGCACCTCGTGAAGCCGGAACCAAGATGGTTGCCACCATTGATGAGCTTTTTGAAACCATCGGTGGCGGCAACCTGGAGATGACCGCGGTGGCACGGGCACGGCAAATGCTCACCGATTCGCAGGACGTGCCCGAAACCATGACCTTGCGGCTGAATGACAAGGCTCCGGCGACCTATGGCCGGCAATGCTGTGGAGGCGAAGTGACGATTTTGCTGGAACCGATGGCAGTGCCCGAAGCAGTGGCGATCTTCGGCGTTGGCCATGTGGGCCTCGAACTTGCCCGCATCCTTTCACGACAAGACATTGAACTGTACTTGAGCGACTCGCGTGCGGAAAACCTGCAGGGCTTGGAAGCGCTTGAACCGTCGGTGGCGCGAATTCATCCGAGACCAGCCGTCATTGGCGAGGAGGTGCTCAGCCGGTTGCCCAGCGGAACGCACGTGCTGATCATGACCCATGATCACGCCGAGGACTTCCATCTGTGCGATGCCGCGTTGCGGCATCCGAATCTTGGCTCGATCGGGCTGATCGGGTCGAACGCCAAATGGCAGCGATTTCGCAAGAACCTTGCGGACAGCGGCCATAAGGCAAATGCCATTGAGAGGATCGACTGCCCCATCGGGGACCCCGAGGTGGTCGGCAAGGACCCGGCCACCATCGCGGTTAGCGTGGCAGCAGACCTGCTCAAACGCATGAACAAGGTCAGCACTGTCAAAGTCTGACCCTCAGCCGTTCGGCCTGGTGGATGTGTGGGCTGTTTACGGCAAAATCCAACTATTTCCATGAGTGGCGCCCAACCGGGGTGCCACCGGGGAATTCGTGCACCCAAAAATGACGAGGAGGTCCTCTGTGCGTGCTGCAGAAGGGCAGGCCATGCGTGGTTCAAGGCCAGAAGACGAAAAATTGCCGATTGGTCGCAGTTTCACCTACGGGTTGCAACACGTGCTGACCATGTATGGAGGAATCATTGCCCCGCCCCTGATCGTTGGCGGTGCCGCGGGACTCACCCCGGCCGAACAAGGCGTGCTGGTGGCCAGCTGCCTGTTTATTGGTGGGCTTGCCACGATCTTGCAGACGATTGGGCTCCCGTTCTTTGGTGCGCAATTGCCCCTCGTCCAAGGAGTTTCCTTTGCCTCGGTGGCCACCTTGGTGGCCATTGTCAACGGCGGTGGTGGCATGCCGGCGGTGTTTGGTGCGGTGCTGGTTGCCTCGGTGATCGGATTCGTTATCGCGCCATTCTTTGCCAGGATAATTCGGTTCTTCCCGCCGGTGGTCACCGGTGTGGTGATCACGATGATCGGCCTGTCACTGACCCCGGTGGCAGCCAATTGGGCCATGGGCGGGGACTCCGAAGCGAAGGACTACGGAAGTCTGGCCAATATCGGCTTGGCGGCAGTGACCTTGCTGGTAGTGCTGCTGCTGTCCAAGGTCGGCTCGGCCGCGATTTCCCGACTTTCGATCCTGTTGGCCATCGTCATTGGCACGGTGATTGCCGCGCTGAGCGGGATGGTGGATTTTTCCATGGTGTTCGAAGGCCCCTTCTTTGCGGTCCCGACCCCGTTTGCCTTCGGCTGGCCGGTCTTCGAGATCGGCGGCATCATCTCCATGACCATCGTGGTGTTGGTGACCTTGACCGAAACCACGGCGGACATGCTGGCTGTCGGTGAAATCACCAAATCCAAGGTGAATTCCAAACGGATTGCCGATGGGTTGCGCGCCGATATGGCTTCCTCGATTGTTGCCCCGATTTTCAACACCTTTACACAGACGGCGTTTGCGCAGAACGTGGGGCTGGTGGCCATTACGGGCATCACCAGTCGGTTTGTGGTGGCTGCCGGTGGCGGCATCCTGGTGGTTCTCGGGTTGCTGCCGGTGTTGGGACGCGTGGTCGCCGCGGTGCCCGCTCCGGTACTGGGTGGAGCGGGAATCGTACTCTTTGGAACCGTCGCAGCCTCGGGCATTCGCACCCTGGCGACAGTCAAGTATGACGGGTTGAACCTGGTGATTGTGGCCGCGTCCATTGCCTTCGGATGCTTGCCGATCGTCAGCCCGACCTTCTACAACAGCTTTCCTGACTGGTTCTCCACCATTTTTGCCTCGGGGATCTCTTCAGGCACGCTCATGGCCGTGGTGCTGAACCTGCTGTTCAACGAAATGAAATTTGGCACACCAGCCAAGGATGCCTCGGTCTTTGCCGCGGCCCCGCCGCGGGTCGTTTGCCAGGACGACATCTGCGCCTTGCTTGACGGCGACCAATATGCCGACGGCAAGCTGATCGACAAGGAAGGGCGCGAAGTTCCTGTGGTCACCCAGGAGGAATATGCCCAGATCGAGACCGGTGACATGGACAGGCCGGTCCCGAGAAAACACGAAGGCGGTGCTGGAGAGTAGATTCATGCCCTGACAGGACCTTGTCGGTCGCTGCCGAGGCTGTCTTGCCCCACCCGCCGGTGACGCAAGACAGCCTCGGCATGACCGGGGCCTGACACTGGACTAGCAGGCGGTTGGCATTTCATGGCCAGAACCTGATTCATGAAGCTGCACGGACGAATCAAGCCTTGCCGGTTGGAGCGCCGAGAACCCCGAAATAACCGCGACCGAAGTACCTAGTCGGCCTCTGGCTGCGCCCCGAGGCGGAAATGGCGCCCCGAGATGTTCCTGACCTCGATCTTCACCCAGGATTCCTTCGGGGTCGGGATCCATGGGGAGACCCCTGAGCTGCGCGCCTCCTCGATCTCCGCGCTGGTTTGCAGCTGGTGCGCGTGTCCGTGGACCACCACCGACCAGGCTTCGTCGGAGAGGATTCCGTCGGCCTCGAAGGCCACGGAATCGTGCACAGTCAGCGCCGCAAGCTTTTCGCCGGGAGCCGTGCGGATGTATATGGTCTTGCCCACCAGGCCGAAGTTGAGAGGGAAGATATCGACGGCGCCGCCCACCGCGGTGGCCAGTCGGCCGTGGGAGGTCCTCTCGAGCAGGCTCCAGGCCTGCTCTTCGGTCAGCATCAGTACGGGTTCATCTGCATCATGGTCAAACATCATGTCTCTATAATTCTACGAATTGTAGAAAAATACCAGAGGTGGCGACGGCCAGGTGAACTTTCCGGCAACGGGACCCAATTCATCCTTTCGATCCACTCCAGGTCCCCGGCTCATGAAAGACTGGGTTTCATGGTCAAGGAAACAGGAGCCGAACGCGCCCGGCACATCGCCGCACGCTTCGAGGACCGCGCCCTGGAACTGCGCGCAGCACGGGCCCACGAGCGCGGCCTGGTGCCCACCGTCCTGCCCTATACCGGCTACGGGCTCTCGGACCCGGCCAACGGCTGGGTCCGCATCTTCGCCCGCCTGGTGCTGGCCAAGCCCGGCGCGTTCGATGCCGGGCGCCACCGCGCCAAGGTCATCGCCGACGGGGTGCGCGGCTGGCGGAACTTCATTTCCCCGATCGTCCCGCACGGGCAGCTCGAAGTGCACATCAACGGCGAACGCTTTGCCGTGCAGGCCGACCGCGGGGGAGTGCTCGATGTCAAGGTCGCCGCCACGCTGGCACCGGGCTGGCACGAGATCACCCTGCACACCGAGGGTTCCGTGGCCGTGGCCGCCCCGGTCATGATGGTCGACGCGGCCGCCGAGTTCGGGTTGCTCTCCGACGTGGACGACACCATCGTGGTTACCGCGCTGCCACGCCCGCTGCTGGCCGCCTGGAATTCCTTCGTCCTGTCCGAGCACGCCCGGCTGGCCACCCCGGGGATGCCGGTGATGATGGAAAAGCTGATGCGCGACAAGCCCGGCGCACCCACCTTCTACCTGTCCACCGGAGCCTGGAACGTCGCCCAGACGCTCACCCGCTTCCTCTCGCGCAACCTCTACCCGCAGGGCCCGCTGCTGCTGACCGACTGGGGACCCACCGACAGGGGCTGGTTCCGGTCGGGCATGCAGCACAAGGCCGACCAGCTGCGCCGGCTGGCCAACGAGTTCCCGGGCCTGAAGTGGCTGCTGATCGGGGACGACGGCCAACACGACCCCTACCTCTACGCCGAATTCGCCAGGCGCTACCCCGACCACGTCGCGGCGATCGTGATCCGCCAGCTGACCCCCTCGGAGGCCGTGCTCGCAGGCGGGCGCAGCCAGGGGATCCTGAACTCCACCCCGGGGGTGCCGTGGGTGTACGAACCCGACGGGGCGCGCATCGCCGAAAAGCTTCAGGCGCTGGGCCTCATCAGCCCCGACGCCGAGCAAGGGCCGGGCCAGTGAACGAACCCAAGCTCCGCGTCGAGGTCCCCATGCGCTGGGGAGACATGGACGCGTACGGCCACATCAACAACGTGAACCTGGTCCGCATGATGGAAGAGGCACGCATCGCCGGCTTCGGCGTGCCCGGCGGCACCGGCAAGCCCGGGATCGAGCCGATGGTCGACCTGTTCTCCGCGGTCCCGGAAAACACCCAGATCCTGGTGGTCGAGCACCGGGTGCGCTACGTCAAGCCGCTGGATTACCGCAACGTCCCGGCGCACGTGGATCTGTGGATCAGCGCCATCAAGGCCGCAAGCTTCGACATCTGCTACGAATTCCACGATCCGGTCGACGGCGGGGTGTGCGTACGCGCCGCCACGACCCTGGCGTTCTTTTCCGTCGAGACCCAGCGGCTGCTGCGGCTTTCCGCGGAAAACAAGGAAGCAATGGCCCGCTTCGGGGCCGAGCCGATCTTCCGCTAGGAACGTTGCAGCTCGGCCGTCAACGCGTCGAAGTCCCGGGCCAGGGCCTCGTCCCGCTCGAAGCTGCACGGTTCAAGCGGCTCGGTGCTGAAGGAGAAGTAACCCAGCCCCGCGCTGCGCCGCGGGTCGGCCGGAAGCGCGAGCGCCTTGTTGTGGAAATTCACCCGGCCCAGCGAGACACCCTCGGGACGGGCGGGGGCAATGCGCAGGAGGTGCGCGATCACCGGAAGGTCGTGGGTGAAGACCTGGTGGTGCGCGCCGCCGGCAAAGACGTGCAGCGTGAGCCCCTGGACGGGGGAAACCATGACCTCCACGTCGGCCGGAACCCACAGGGTGGGTCGGGCCATCAGGGACTCGACCGCCCGCGGATTGGTGCGGTGGCCGGGGTGGAAGGACGTACAGGATCCGGACGGGCATGGCTGGTTGCGCAAGGGATGGCGCCTTTCGTGTGCTCTTGTCCCCGGGGCGGTTGCCGCCAAGGACCGCTTCGTCATCCGAACCACCCGTGAAGCATGGGGTTGGTGTGTCGCCGGGTCGGAGCCCATATCTGGCGCGCATCTCGTGAAGCTGGTTTCATCGTACCAAAACCGGGCTGAAGATTTAGGGTGAAGGTATGAGACTGATCTTGATCCGCCACGGGCAGACCGCCTCGAACGTGGCGCAGGCCCTGGACACCGCAGCCCCCGGGGCGCCCCTGGATGAGACCGGGATTGCGCAGGCGCAGGCGCTGGTGGAGCGGTTGGGTGCCGAAGGGCAGGACGTCAACGCGGTGTATTCCTCGACGTTGCTGCGCGCCACGATGACGGCCGGTCCGTTGGCGCAAGCCCGCGGCCTGGAAGTGGCCGAGCACGCCGGGCTCACCGAGATCTCCGCCGGCGAACTGGAAATGCGCACCGACCGCGACGCCCAATTGGCCTACCGTGACGTGTTCTTCCGCTGGCTCTCGGGCGACCTTTCGGCCCGGGTCCCCGGCGGCGAGGACGCCCGCACCGCCCTGGATCGCTTCGACGCGGTCATCGAAGGGGCCAGGAACGCCGGGACCGGAAAGCTGGTGGTGGTCAGCCACGCGGCCATGCTGGTGACCTGGCTTGCGTCCCGGAGCGCAAACTTCGACTCCAAGCTGCTGGCCCCCGTGCCGTTGGCCAACACCGGTGTAGTGACCCTGGAGAATGCGACGGGATCGAGTTGGAGGCTGCGCAGCTGGCAGGGCCGGCACCTGGACTAACGGCATTTTTTTGGGGACCGGGACCGCTTGTGCAGCGTGCTGGGTCTCGGGCACATGACGCGGGCATTGGCTAAGCAGGGGCTTGGTCGATTAGGCTAGGCTTATCTTCCCTAATCCACAAAGGCGGTAATTGGTGAGCATCCAGCGTTCGGCACGTCCGGTTCGGCCCCAGGTTGTCCTCGAGGTTTTGGCCAGCGAGCAACTGTCCCGGCACATGATGAGACTGACCTTCGGTGGTCCGGGATTCGTGGATTTCCAGGACAAGGCGGTGTCGGACCGCTACGTGAAGATCCTCTTCGCCAAGCCCGAGCTCGGACTGGTGCCCCCGTACGACCTGGATGCCTTGCGTGAACAGTTGGCCCCGGAGGACTTCCCGGTACGGCGCACCTACACGCTGCGCCACGTGGACCTCGAAGCCCAAACCGTGCAGATCGACTTCGTCATTCACGGCGACCAGGGATTGGCCGGCCCATGGGCGCAGAACGCCACGATCGGCGACCAGATCTGCTTCAACAGCCCCGGCGGGCTCTACACGCCGAACCCGGAATTCGACCGGCACCTGCTCATCGGCGACGAGACGGCGCTTCCGGCGATTTCCGCCGCCGTCGAGGACATGACCCAGGAGATGGTTGGTGACATCTACCTCGAGGTATCCGGTCCCGAAGACGAGGTCCAGCTGGATGTGCCGACCGGAGTTACCGTGCACTGGCTGCACCGGGGCGGGTACTTCACCCCGGAAAACACCAAGCTCGAGGAAACCGTACGCAACGCGCAATGGCACGAAGGCAGTGTCCAGGTCTTTGCCCACGGCGAGCGGGAGACCATGAAGTCGCTGCGGGCCTACCTCAATGGCGAGCGCGGCGTGGACCGCCGGGCCATGTCGTTGTCGGCCTACTGGGCCTATGGCCGAGCCGAGGATGAGTTCCAGGCCGAGAAGAAGACTCCCGTCGGGCAGATCTTCCCCGAGGCGCTTAGCGCCTAGCGAAGTTTCGGGCCGGGGCCACGCGGACCCGCCCGTCGACCGGATCGATCCTTGTGTCGATCCGGGTGCCGTACACCTGGGAGAGCAGCGCGCCGCGGGCCACATCCGCAACTTCGCCCTGGGCCACGATGCGGCCGGCATCCAGCATGATGAGCCGGTCTGCGTAGGCCGCTGCCGCATCAAGGTCGTGCAGCACCGCCACCACGGCATGGCCCTCGCGGGCCAGCTCGCGGGCGATCTGCAGGGTGGACTCGGCGTGCTTGATGTCCATGGCCGCCACCGGTTCATCGAGCATCACCACCCGGGCCCGCTGGGCCAGCACCCGGGCGAACGCCGTGCGCTGGCGCTCGCCGCCGGAGAGGGTGGTGACGGTGCGTCCGGCCAACCCGTCCAGTTCCGTGCGTGCCAGGGCGGCATCGATGGCGTGCTCGTCCTCCGCGCCCTGTGGCGTGTTGCGCCAGGGGGTGCGCCCGAATCGGACGACCTCGGCGACGCTGAATCCGAAGGCCACGTGCGAGTCCTGGCCCATGACCGAACGCAGCCGACCGGCCTGCGCCGCACCCCAGGAACGCAACGGCTTTCCGGCCAGTTCGATGCTTCCGGCATCGGGGCGCAACGATCCGGCCAGCAGCGAGAGCAACGTGGACTTCCCGGCCCCGTTGGGCCCGATGACCACGCAGAGTTCCCCGGCATGCAGCCGCACATCCAGCGGGTGGATGACCAGTTTCCCCTTGATCGAGTAGGAAATGTTCTCGGCCTGAAGCAGGGGATTCACAGGACACCTTGTTGCTTGAGCGTGGTTCGCAAGAGGATGAAGAACACCGGGCCGCCGACGAGCGCGGTGAAGATGCCGATGGGCAGGTCCGCGTAGGGGATCGCGGTGCGGGAGACCAGGTCGGCGACGGCCAGCAACAACGAACCGCCGAGCGCCGAGAGCGGCAGCAGCGAGCGGTGCGAGGGCCCGGTGAACAAGCGCAGGGCGTGGGGAACGATCAGCCCCACGAACCCGATCATTCCCGCGTGGGCGACGGCCGCACTGGTGAGCAGCGCCACCGCGACGATCGACAGGACCCGGAGGCGTGGCACATTGACGCCGCTGTGGGAGGCCGCCGAATCGCCCAGCGCCAACAGGTCCAGCCGCGTTGCCAGCAGCAGGACCCCGAGGGCTGCCGGCACCACGATGCAGGCGGTGCTGGCCACTGCCGACCAGGTGGCGCCGTTGAGCGACCCCATCTGCCAAAAGATGACTTGTTCGCGGCTGGAGGTGTCGGCAACGAAGACCAGGAACGAGATCACGGCCCCGGCGACGGCGTTCACGGCGATGCCGGTGAGCACCAGGGTGAGCACCGCCGAGGCTCCGGACCCGCGGGCCAGCCAGTACACCAGCAACGTCACGGCCAGCCCCGAGGCGAAGGCCGCCGCCGGAAGGATGAACGGGGACGCGGTGCCCAGGCCCAGCACGATCACCGTGCAGGCGCCCACCGCGGCGCCCGACCCGATCCCGATGACCCCGGGTTCGGCCAGGGGGTTGGCGAAGACGCCCTGCATCAGTGCACCTCCGAGGCCCAGGGCGCCGCCGACCAGCAGGCCCAGGACCAGGCGCGGGAAGCGCACGGTCCACAAGGTGGCATCCAGCAGTGCCGACTCCGGGGTGCCGGTGCCGGAGACCCCGTGCCAGAACCCGGCGAGCACCGCGGCCGGCGAGGCCGGAAACTGTCCGGAGCCGGCCGACAGCACCAATACCGCCAGCAATGCCGCCGACAGCGCGACCCCGGTGGCCCAGGCGCGCCCGCGGCGCGGAGAAGCACGGACGGCGGACGGGGCTGCCGTTGCGGGCGGGGCGTCGGCCAGGGTTTGCTGGCTCACTTGCTGCCCTTGGTGTAGATGGTCTGTGCCAGCGCCAGCAGTGCGGACGGGGTGTTGGGCCCGTACGAGAGCAGCTGACCGTCCGGCGCGTCGATGATCCGCCGGTGCTGCCCGGCCTCGGTGTTGGCGACACCGGGTCGTTTGAGCAGTCCGTCGAGGCCTCCGGTGGACTCCAGCCCGTCGCTCATCATCAGGTACACCTGTGGGTCCAGTGCCGCCAGGGACTCCGCATTGGCCGGGCGGGACCCCTTCAACCCGGCACCGGCGGCTACGTCTTGCAGCCCCAGCTCATGCATGAGGTCCTCGGCACCGGTGCCCGGACCCATGATGAAGAAGACCCCGGCGGTGCCACGGACATAGAGCACGGCGGTGCGCAACGGGGACCGGGTGCCCGAGGACAGGGCGGCGATGGCCGTGCGGGTGCTGGCCAGCTCACCGGCAATCCGTTTGTTTAGCGCGGCGCCGGCCTCCGGTACGCCCAGGGCCAAGGCCACGTCGGTGACCATCGGCGCAATCCCGGCAACGGTGCGGTCGGGCGTGAAGGACACGACGGGTATCCCTGCCGCGGCGATTTGCGCCAGGACTTCCGGGGGTCCGATGGTGGAGTCGGCCAGCACCACATCCGGGCGCATGCCCAGGATCGCCTCGGCATTCAGTTCATGGGCACCGGCCGTGACCAGGGGAAGGTGCTTGAGCGAGGCCCCGGCGTTCGATGCCGTTCGCCCGGCGAGCTTGTCGCCCAGACCCAAGCCAACCACGGTGTCGGCCAGCGTGCCGTAGATGTCCAGGGCGAGGATGCGCTCGGCCGAGGGAATGGTGACGGCCTTGTTTTCGTGGTCGGTCACGGTCGTTGGCAACGTTTGGGGAAAGGACTCCTGGAGGGGCACGATGTCCGGAATCAACGGTGCCGTGGCCGGTCCGCGTAGCGTTGAGGCGTCGAGGGGCGGGGTCGATGACGAGGCCGGGCTTGTGGGGGAGGCCGCGACGGGTTCCGGCGCAGGCATGACTGGGGTCTCGGCACCCGCTGTGCAGCCGGCCAATGACAGGGACCCGACGCACAAGAAGGCCAGAACGGTTCGACGATTCACTTGAAAACCTTTGGGGATGTGGGCATGAATGGTGGTGGGCGGAGCGCGCTCCGCCCACCACCATGGAATGTTCTCTTAGTGCGAGCGCACGAGGCGCGGGCGGCGCAACATCAGCAAGCCGGCCCCGGAGGCGAGCAGCAGGGCGCCGCCGACCGAGAGCACGATGGCCGATTCGGCGCCGGTGCTGGCAAGGGTGCCGACCCCGGATTCATTGTCGAGTTCGGTTCCTGCGTAGATGCCCGTGCCGGCGCTGACCAGCACATTGGAGCATCCGCTTGCCTTGCCCAACGGGAAGGAGAAGCTGACCGGGTCAAGAGCCGTGCCGGCGTTGTAGAACCCTGCGAAGGCGGCGGCTCCCGCAGCGGTCAATGTGGCCGGGGCTCCGGAAACCGAGACGGTGTTGGCCGAAACCGACAACCCGGAGAGATCCAACGTGGCGAAGGCGATGTTGCTGCGGTTGGTCTTCTTTCCGTCGGTGTCGCTCGAGGCGACGTTCGCATACAACGTTCCGGCCGAAGGCCCGTTTTGGGCGATGCGGACATTGGAGAGCTTCAGATCCAAAGTGCCGTCATGTCCGGTGAAGTGGATCGAGCCCGGAAACCCCACGGTTCCAGTGCGCTTGGTTTTGTCAAAGGTGCCCGAACCCGAAGCGAAGTTGAATGTCGAACCCGAGTAGGTAACAGAACCCAACGTCCAGCCGCCCTTGGCGACACCGGACCGGATGTAGTTCCTGAAGGAGGACTTCAGCCCCCAGCTCAGGGTTGCACCGGAAATCTGGTTGGCAGTGCAGACTTCCTTGTAAACCGGCTTCCTGGACACGGTGGCGGGACTTGCCGAAGTGCTGGGCACAGCTGTGACTGCCTCAGCGGTGGGCACTGCAGAAACGTTTGGGTCGGCATTTGGCCTGGTGCCCGGTGTGGTTTGGGGAGCGGTGGCCGTCTGGGACTGTCCGTAGGCGAGCTTGAGCTGGACGTTCTGCGACGGGTCGTTCACGCCCTGGCCGTGGGCCATGGAGGTGTAGAGCGCCAGCGCCTTCTTCGATGGGGCGGGGACATCGATGGTGACGCTGAAGCTGCCGTCGGCGTCCAGTCGTGAGGTGCGTCCCAGCGCGGTGGTGCCATCGGTGTTGGTGCGGGAAATGTAGACGGTTGATCCCTCTATGAGATGCTCGGAGGCCTTGTAGAAATCGGGCAGTCCTGCCGGGCCCAGGCCTAGATAGATTCCCGGGCCGGAGGTGGAGAAGCCAGAACCGGTGACGGTGACCTTGCCGCCCGTGGCCGGGATCTTGGTCGTGCTGAGCCTTGGAGCCGTGGCGGCATTGGTGGGTTCGCTGCTTGGTTTGGTGCCGGGTTCCTCGGTGGGTTGCGGGCTCGGCGCCTTGGTCGGCTCCTCGGTGGGTTGCGGGCTCGGCGCCTCGGTCGGCTCCGGGCTCGGTGCCGGAACGGACCCGACGGACAGCTTGGCATCGAGGCGGGGGTCGCTTTTGCCCTGGTTGTGTGCCTTGGACGTGAATACGGCCAGATCCTCGGTTCCTGCTGGAATGGTGAACGTGACCTTGAACGAGCCATCCGCCTTCATCGGGGCAGTGCCGCTGCCGGATGTACGGCTGGGTGAAACCCAAAGTACGTCGGCGCGGTCAATTTGCCCTGACTCGAAAGCTGCATAGAAGCTGCGAGCGGTCGCTGGTCCGACGCCGATGTAGATTCCTGGCTCCACGGCGAGGTATCCGGTTCCGGAAATCGTGATTTTTCCGCCACCGGCCGGGATCTTGGTGGACACCAGCTTCGGGTCGGCAACGGGAATTGGTTCGGCGTAGGAAATCTTGGTAACGGTGTTCTGTGACGGATCGCTGAAGCCCTGTCCGTGTGCCTTGGACGTGTAGATCGCCAGCCCGGATTCAGGCTGCTCAGGCAAAGCGACGGTGATCGAGAAGCTGCCATCACGCATGGGCGCGGTTTGGCCCATGTCCGAGTTCCCGGCTTCCAGCCCCTTGCCAATGAAATGGGTGAGGCCATCGACCAGGCTTCCGGCGCCGGCATAGAACCCTGGCAGTCCCTGCGGTCCGACGCCCAGGTAGATACCTGGATCGCCGTTGAATCCGGAACCCTTGATGGTGACCGAACCACCACCGTCGGGTACCTGGGTTACGGAAATCGTGGGGACAGGCGCTGCCATGGCGGGCATGGCTGTCAAGCCGATCGAAGACAAGACTAGGACCCCGGCGGCGGCGAATATCGCTCGCAGTCGGTGCCGGGCAGGGTGATGCATGGGTTGAAACCTCTTTCGGGTGGCAAGCAAGACGGGCGCCGAACCTCGGACGCAAGACTCTTGTTAAGGTATGCCTAACCTTGGTTAATCGCAAATAGGCATTGTGATGTTTCCTTATTTCCTGCATCGTGGTTAGGATGGCATTCATAACCCGATGAAAGGTGACGTCAGATGCCCGGCGAACACGAACAGACCTTTGCCACCCGGCTGCGCGAAGTGACCCAGAAGGACCACAGCGAGGCGGAAACCAGTGAATTCATCACGACGCTAATGGCCGGATCGAGGGCCCCGCGAGACTATGTGCTGCTGCTGTCGCAATACACCTACATCTACGCAGCGCTGGAATCCGAAGTCCGCGCCCTGTCGACGGTCCCGGAGCTGTCGCTGATCTTTGACCTGCGGCTGGAGCGTGCCGCACACATCCACCATGATCTCGAATTGCTGCTCCCTGCCCACGGGTTCACCGACATCCCCGCACCTCTCGAGGCAACCGCCAACTACATCCGGCACATCCGCGACGCCGCCCAGGAGCCTGCGCGATTGGTCGCGCACCACTATCTGCGCTATCTCGGGGATCTTTCCGGGGGCCAGATTATTCGCAGGCTCGTGGGTCGGCATTACGGCATCGACCAGGAAGCGCTCACCATGTGGCGTTTTGAGGGGATCGACAAACACAAGCCCTACAAGGACGAATACCGCGCTAGGCTTAACGACTATGCGGTGACACCCGAGCGGGCCGAGGCCCTGCTTGAAGAAGCGGCGAAGGGATTCACGCTTAACAAGGCGCTGTTTAGGGATTTGCTCACCCAATCACAGCTGTCGGCATTGCTGTCGGCATAGCAGTCGCCGGCGGACTCCAATTCCGTCGGAGGGAAGTCGGGTCCGCGGGGTTTGGTAACTCCCTGCGGGCCCGTTTCTTCCTTTAGTCCACGGCGTCCGATGCCCAGAGGTGGACCATGGCGTAGGACCTGTATGGCGCCCACGAGCTTGCCAACGCCGCCGCTTCGCGTTCGGTGATCCTGTCCAGGGCCCGACGCGCGACCAGGTCCCCGGGCACAAAGGCATCGGGATCGCTTCGGCCGCGCATCTGCAGGTAGTCCGCGGTCCATGGGCCCACTCCGCGCAAGGCCAGCAGTTCCGAGCGAGACAGGGGGATGCCGGGCGTTCCGGTGAAACCCTTGTCGGCGAACACCTGCGCCATGAGGAACAGCGTGCCCGCCCGGGTCTTGGTCAAACCGATGGTTTCGCGCAGGGTGTCAACGCCTTGGGCAACCACGGCCTCGGGCGTCGGGAAGAGGTGCAGTCCGCCGGGGCCCTCGCTTCCGTATGCTGACAGAAAGCGTCCGCCAAACGTCCTGCCTGCTGCCAGCGTCACCTGTTGGCCCAGGATCGTGGTGGCGGCGGCCTCGAACCCGTTGAGATAGCCGACCAGCCGCAACCACGGGCGGGCCTCGACCAGCGGGCCAAGCACGGGATCGGGGGAGAACGACGCCTGCATGCCGGACAGATCCGAGTCCAGGTCCAGCCATGCGCGGACCGCGGCTTCAAGCTGGTCGAGGTCGTTGGTGCTGGCCCCGGAGCAGGTCAGTTGGACTCCCTCCACGGCGAACTCCAGCTCAACGGCCTCCGGGCCGGAGTCGACGGCGATCACCCGGGTGTGTCGACGTTCGGCGGGCTCGTGGATGTCGAGCGTGGGGATCGAGTGGATGCCCAGCGTGCGCATCATGTGACCGGGATCCAGCGGACCGTTGGATGCCAGGAAGCGCGAACTCATGCCGGCCAGACGCCCGAGGTGCCGCGGCGGTGTGAGCCGAGAAGATGTGTGTCCACGATTCCAAGCGCTTCCATGAGCGCGAACATGGTGGTGGGTCCCACGAAGGCGAAACCGCGCCTCTTGAGCGCCTTGGACAGGGCCAGGGACTCGGGGCTGGTGGACGGGACTTCTTCGATGGCGGAAGGCATCGGGGTGGAATCCGGTTGGAACGACCAGATGAGCTCGGCCAGTCCGCCATCCTCGCGCAATGCGATGGTGGCCTTCGCGTTCTTGATGGTCGCCAGGATCTTTGCGCGGTTGCGGATGATCCCTGCGTTGCCCAGGAGTTCCTCGACCTTGGCTTCATCGAAGCCCTCGATGACCTCGGGATCGAAGGCGGCGAAGGCCTCTCGGAAGTTTTCGCGCTTGCGCAGGATGGTTGCCCAGGAAAGTCCCGACTGGAACGCCTCGAGGCTCAGCCGTTCGAAGACCCCGTGTTCGTCGCGCACCGGCATGCCCCACTCGGTGTCGTAATAGGTGCGCATCATTGGGTCGGCCGCCGCCCACGCCGGGCGGGCCAGGTTGTCGTCGCCGATGATTATTCCGGTGCTCATGTTCCAATCCTGCCACGGCCTTGCGTCCGTTTGTTTTATCGCAATGATTCGATATCATCGTAATATGACGATGATAGATCGGGTCAACCACGAGCGCCACGAAGCCATCCAAAGCCATGCGGCGGCGGCGGCACTCTTCCACGGCCTGGCCGACCCCACGCGGCTGATGATCCTGGCCCACCTTCGTACCGGGGAACACAAGGTCAAGGAACTCACCGACCACTTGGGCCTGGCCCAAAGCACTGTCAGCGCCCACCTGTCGTGCCTGCGCGACTGCGGCCTGGTGACTTCGCGCGCGCAGGGACGGGCCAGCATGTTCTCGCTGGCCAACCCGCGGCTGCTGCTCGACCTGCTCGGCGATGCGAACCACTACATCGGCACCAGCGACGAGAACGAACTGGACACCCACGACTTCACCGAGGTCCACGGCCCGGCCCCGGCACAGGAAGGCGCCAGCCGATGAGCCACGACCACGACCACGGCTCGGCAACCACCAACAGGAAGAAACTGGCCTGGGCTTTCGGCATCACCGCGACGATCCTCGTGGCCGAGGTCATCGGTGCGTTCCTGACCAACTCGCTGGCGTTGCTGGTTGACGCCGCGCACATGCTCACCGATTCCACCGGCCTGCTGCTGGCACTCACCGCTGCCACACTGATCATGCGCAAGCCCACGTCCAAGCGGACCTGGGGATTCCGCCGCGCCGAGGTGCTCTCGGCAACGCTACAGTCGACCCTGCTGCTCGGGGTGGGTGTCTACGCGCTCGTCGACGGCATCCGCCGACTTTTCCAGCCGACGGAAATTGCCGGCAGCGGGCTGCTCATTTTCGGCATCATCGGCCTGCTCGGCAACGTCGCCTCGATGCTGATCCTCGCTTCGGGCAAGGACGACAACCTGAACATGCGCGCGGCCTTCCTGGAGGTCGTCAACGATGCCCTGGGCTCGGTCGCCGTGATCATCTCCGCGATCGTCATCTCCACCACGGGCTGGATGCAGGCCGACTCGATCGCCGCCATGCTGATCGCGATCCTGATCATCCCGCGCGCGTTGAAGCTGCTGGGGGAGACCACACACATCCTGCTCGAGTCCACGCCCAAGGGACTTGACCTCGAGGATGTCCGGGCCCACCTGGTTGCGCACCCCCAGGTGCTGGCCGTCCACGACCTGCACGCCAGCCAGATCGCCTCGAACCTGCCGATCCTCTCGGCCCACGTGGTCGTCGAGGACGCGGCGTTCCACACCGGTGCCGCGGCCACCCTGCTGGGCGAATTGCAATCCTGTGTGGCCGAGCACTTCGAGGTGAGCATCGAGCACTCCACCTTCCAGATCGAGTCGTACAGCCACCAGACCCCGGAGCATGGGCGGCACGACTGAGCCGACGCCGCGAACGGTACATTGAGCCCCTCACCGACGGAGGAGGCGGGGAAGCATCGCCCAGCGCCTGATGGGCATCGAAACGGTGCCTGCGGTGCGGATCCTGGAGCATGGCCCCGACGTCCTGATGGAGGACGCGGGCCCGGAGTAGGACCTGTCTTGGGACGGGCCGCATGCGGGCGACCGGGCAAGTTGGCTGTGGAGCACGTTCCTGGACCCGGTGGACGCGGAATGCGAGGTGCTACAGCTGGCGCAGTGATTCCGGGGCGGCGGCATCGGAAACGGTCCGCCTGCGCCTGGCAGCGGTCACCAGGGCCCAGCCGATGAGGGCCGCGGCAAATCCACCGGCGGTGTTGGTGATGACGTCGGTGATATCCGAGGCGCGGTTGTTGCGCAGCAACAGCTGCGTGGTCTCGACGCAGGCGGATAGCCCCAGCACCAAGACCGTGGTCTTGAGCACCGCGAACCGGCGCCAGTAAAAGGCCAGCACCAACCCCAGAGGCGCAAAGAGCCCGAGGTTCGCCACCATCTCCACTCCGAGGTCGCGTTCCTGGTGCGCGAGGAACGGAATCCAGTTGAAGGTTCCGGTCGGGATTGAGGGATCCGGCTGCGGGGCCGCCGGAAGTACCGCCACGGCCAACCCCACCGTCCACACCGCGAGGGCCACCAACAGCACCTTGCGCACTGCCCGCTCGCGGCCGCGGGAGGTGAAGTGCAGCAACACCGCCAGCAGGGCTGCGCTTGCGGCCAGGCCGACGACAACAAGCAGGGCAACGGTTGGAACCGCGAAATAGAGCATAGGCTTGCGATCCTATCGCCGGACCCTGTGAAGGTGCTGTCTCATACCCGAGTATGAGCCAAGGGATGGAATAAACGGTCCCTGCGGATGATCCAAAACCATCCAACGGCAACATAGCGTGGAACCATGACCATTACTGCACCACATACCAGCACCGATTTTGCTGTCCACGCCACGAACCTGACCAAGATCTACGGCGAGGGCACCACCCGCGTCGAGGCGCTGCGCGGTGTCGACGTCTCCTTCGTCCGCGGCAAGTTCACCGCGATCATGGGCCCCTCGGGTTCGGGCAAATCCACGCTCATGCATTGCCTGGCCGGCCTCGACGACGCCAACAACGGGCAGATCTTTATTGGCGGGACAGACATCTCCACGCTGAATGACGATGCATTGACCAAGATGCGCCGTGAAAAGGTCGGATTCGTCTTCCAGTCCTTCAACCTCGTCCCCACGCTCACCGCCGAGGCCAACATCCTGCTGCCGCTGGCCCTGGCCGGCAAGAAGCACGACAAGGCGTGGCTGGAGACCATCGTTGCCACCCTGGGGCTGAAGGACCGCCTGAACCACAAGCCGCACGAACTTTCCGGTGGCCAGCAGCAGCGCGTGGCCGTGGCCCGCGCCCTGCTCACCCGCCCGGAGGTGGTCTTCGGCGACGAGCCGACCGGCAACCTGGACTCGCGCACCGGAGCCGAGGTGCTCTCGTTGCTGCGTTCCTCCACCCGCGAGATGGGCCAGACCATCATCATGGTCACCCACGACGCGGTGGCCGCATCCTACGCCGACACCGTGCTGTTGATGAAGGACGGCGAGCTGGTCGGCCAGCTCGAAGACCCCACCGTCGAGACGGTCACCCAGGCACTTTCCGGGTTGGGTGCATAAGTCGTGCTGCAACTCGCACTAGCCAACCTCAAGACCTACTCGCGGCGCTTCATCGCCGTGACCCTGGCAGTCATGATCGGCACCGCCTTCCTGGCAGCCACCCTGATGGTCAACGCCTCGGCCACCGAAACCCTGAAAAACAGCATTGGTTCCTCCTACGCCAATGCCGACCTGGTCATCGGGCAGGACTACATGATGGACATGGCAGCGGGAGACGAAGACAAGCCCGAAACCCACGTCCTTGGCCCCAAGGCCCTGAAGGCCATTGAATCCGTCGACGGCGTGGCAGCCGTCCACGGCTCCGCCAATGTCGGGGTGAGCGTCAACGCCGGGGGCAGGGACTACTACGCCTCGGCCAACACCGCGGCCACCAACAAGAAGCTCAGCTCCACGGTGCTTGAATCCGGGGCACTGCCCACCGGCAGCGAGCAGGTGGCGATCGATGCCACCTATGCCGGCGAATACAACATTTCCGTGGGGGACGTCCTCGAGATCGGCACCACCACCGCCGAAGGCAAGGAAATAAGCCGCCAGGTCAAGGTCTCGGGCATCACCGCGGCCTCGAACGACCCGATGACCGGCTCGGCCATGAACCTGACCATCGGCCAGTCCCTGCTCGATGCGCTCTCCGGCCCCGGGGAGACCAGCTACGGCAGCATCGTGGTGGCCGCACAGGACGGGATCGACCTGCAAGGGCTCAAGGCACCGATCACCTCCGCCCTCGAGGGAACCGGCCTGAAGTACTTCCAGGTCAACACCCCCGACGAGCAGATCGTCAAGGACATCGCCGCGTTCTCCGGCGGCAACGACCAGCTGACGATCGTGTTGCTGGTCTTTGCCCTGATCGCGCTGGTGGTCACCGGGCTGGTGGTCATGAACACCTTCGCCGTGCTCATCGCCCAGCGCACCCGCGAGCTGGCCTTGATGCGCACCCTGGGCGCGCTGCGGGCGCAGATCCGCTCCTCGGTGCTCATCGAGGCCCTGCTGGTCGGCCTGCTGGCCTCGGCCGCCGGCGTGCTGCTGGCCACCGGCATCATGGCGGCCCTGATCAAGATCCTGGTCGCCACGGTGCCCGAGATGTCCATCGCGACCCTTGCGGTCAACCCGCAGGCCGTCATCGTGCCCATCGTGGCCGGAACCGCGATCACCCTGGTGGCCGCATGGATGCCTGCCCGCAAGGCCATGCGGGTCTCCCCGCTGGCGGCACTGCGCCCGGCCGACGACGCCGCCGTGGGAAACAAGGCCGGCAAGGTGCGCATCGTGTTCGGTGCGCTGCTGGTGGCCGCCGGCGCCGCGGCACTTGCCTACGGCGCAGCCGAAGGGGACATCCTCATCGCCTTCGGCGGCGGAGTGCTTTCCTTCCCGGGCGTGCTGATGCTCGGCTCGCTCTTCCTGCCCAAGACCGTCTCGGCGATCGGTGCCCTCACCTCCGGCGGAACCGTGCCGGGGAAGCTGGCCAGCCTCAACGCGGTCCGCAACCCCGGGCGCACCACCGCCACCGCCACGGCGCTGCTGATCGGCGTGACGCTCGTGTCCATGATGATGGTCGGCGCGCAGACGGCCAAGGCGTCCCTGGACGCTGCCCTGGGCAGCGAATACCTGGTGGACGTCGAGGTCAACGACTACTCCGGCACCACCTTCCCCGCCGAGTCCCTGGCCAAGGTCAAGGCCATGAACGGCGTCCAGGACCTGGCGGAACTCACCGCGGTGGGAAACTCCAAGAGCGGCCAGGAACTCTTCGCCACCGACCCCGGGTCACTCGAATCCGTGCTCAACAACGGCAGCCAGGTCCCGGCCGCCGGCCAGGTCCTGGTCTCCTCCAACAACGAGGGCAAGACCATGGAGGCCACCGGCTTCGGCGGGAAGACCGGCAAGCTGGAAATGCTCATCACCGAAAGCAACTCGCTGCAGCCGGCCGTTGGTTGGGACACCGCGACCTCCATGCTTGGAGTGACCAAGGAATCGGTGGCCAAGGACGCCAACGCCCGCACCGTGTTGTGGCTGAAGGTCGATGATTCGCTGGGCAATGCGGAGCTTCGCACGCTGCAGACCGACATCGCCGACGAGTTGAACGTCGAGGAGTACGCCGTGGGCGGAGGGGTCATGGAAAAGCAGATGTTCAACACCGTCATCGACATGCTGCTGATGATCGTCTCGGGCCTGCTGGCCGTCGCGGTGCTGATCGCGCTGATCGGCGTGGCCAACACGCTGAGCCTCTCGGTGCTGGAGCGGACCCGGGAGAACTCGCTGCTGCGCGCGCTGGGCCTGACCCGGGGACAGCTCAAGAAGATGCTGGCCACCGAGGCCGTGCTGATCGGCGGGGTCGCGGCCCTGCTGGGCGTGCTGCTCGGATCGGCCTACGGCCTGCTCGGCGCGCAGTCGGTCATGGGCGCCTTCGGTGCCATGAACGTGTCCATCCCGTGGCCGCAACTGGCCGGGGTGATCGCGGTGTCGGTGGTTGCGGCGCTTGCCGCCTCGATCGTCCCGGCCCGCCGGGCCGCGAAGCTTGCCCCGGTGCAAGGGCTGGCCAGCGAATAGCGCCAAGGGGCAGCTGGTTCGCCGAAGGGCCGGTCACTTCACCATGAAGTGACCGGCCCTTCGGCGTGCCCCGGTAGGAGGAAACCTGGCGATCGAACGCCGGTCGGTGCAGCCCGTTGGGCCAGGCATGCTTCGTGATGGCTGCTGCCCCGTGCACTCCCACCGTGCCGAAAGGGCCGCGAATCGGGCTAGTCCCCGCGCGTGCCGGGGTCGTGTTCGAGATCGAGCAGGACCTTCTTGGCCTCCAGGCCGCCGAGGTAGCCGCCCAGGGACCCGTCGCTGCGCAGTACCCGGTGGCAGGGAACCAGGATCGGCAGCGGGTTGGTGGCGCACGCGGTGCCCACCGCACGCACCGCCGCCGGGCGACCGGTCAGCGCAGCCATCTCCTTGTAGCTGACGGTGTGCCCGTAGCCGATCTTCGGCAGGGCCAGCTGCACTTCCAAGCGGTAGCCGCTGGACAGCCGGTGGTCGAGGGACAACTCGAAGCCCGTCCGCGAATGCGCGAAGTATTCGTCGAGCTGGGCCGCCGCCGCATCCAGCGGTGCGGCACGGTGCAGCACCCGCACCCCGACCTTCTGCGCCAGGGTGCCGAGCACCGCGTCGAAGTCCTCCGCGGTGAAGGCGACGCGCACGATCCCGCGCTCCGTGGCGGCAAGCATCAGCTGCCCCACCGGTGAGTCCACCAGCCGGTAGGAAACATCGATCAGCCCCTCGGCCGCGGCCCGTTCGGCCAGCTGGCTCCGCAGGACATCCATCTCGTGCATGGCAAGTTCGCTCATGATTCTTCCTCCGCTTCGTGGTGTTGGCCGCGCATGGCCTTGATGCCGTCCGCGGCGGCCCGGCGCAGCGATGCGGGATTGCCGCCCAGGAACGCCGGGATGTCCGCGTACGGGAACCCGAGCAGATAGTGGTAGCCGATGACCTTGCGTTGCAGCTCGCTCAGCGAGGCCAGCGAATCCAGCATTTCCAGGTGGCCCGTGAGCTCGGGGAGCACCACGGAATCCGGGAGCTCGTCCATGGGGACGGGGTGGTTGGCGCGCAGGATGTCGATGGCCTTGTGCCGGGCGATGGTGATGAGCCACGCCTCGATATTGGCTCCGGCGGCCAGGGACGGGTAGGCACGCAGGGCCGCCAGGAACGTTTCGCTCCAGGCGTCCTGCGCATCGGGTCCCGGGCCCAGCAGGGCGGTGCACATGCGCAGCACCGAGGTGCCGTGCCTGCGCACCACCAGCTCGAAGGCGGGGTTCGTTGTCATCTCCACACCCTGTAAACGCCCCGGAGCACCATTATGTGAGGTGCTATCGCAAGATGATGCTCGTGGCCACGGCCGGGGAGCGGCCCGAGGCCACGAATCCGGAGACGTTGGATTCGGGGTGCTTGATGATGTCGCACACCGACCCCAGGTGGCGGGACAGGTCGATCTTGTCCTCCGGGGCCGCGAGCAGCAGCTGGAAGCCGAATTCCTGCAGCGCGTTGATGCCGGCGGCCGCGTACTCGGAGTTCGCCTGGATGAAAGCCTCGTCGATCATCACGGTGCCGTAGGCGGTGAACCCGGCGGTGGCGAATCCCAGCTGGTAGGCCAGAGCCGCGCCCATGATGAAGGAGGTGAAGCGCTGGCCCTCGCCGCCGGAGAGCGTTCCGGGCTCCAGCCCGGTCTCGACCTCGCCGTTGGGCTTGTGCTCGTTGCAGCTGATGGTCACGTGCTGGCGCACGTCCAGCACGGTGTCGCGCCAGGCGGCGCGCGAGGAATCATCCAGCGCGTCGACCAGGGCCTCGAGCGCCTTGTAGCTTTCGCTCAGGGTCCCGGCGCCGCGGGAGGAGTACGCCCCGGCCAGCGCCTCCTTCAGCGCCTGGCGGAAGGCCCGCGCCTCGTCGGGGACCGTCGTGGCGACTTCGAGGGCCAGCCTGGACCCGTGCTCGAAGGTGACGTCGGCCAGGATCTGGTTCAGCGGGGAGATGCGTTCGGCAATCGACCGGCGTTCCTCCTCCAGCAGCTGCAACAGGTCCGAGAAACGCTCGTAGGAGCGGTTGGAGAAGTACTCGCGGAACTCCTCCTCGTGCTGCGGCAGCCCCTGCTCGATGATGCCCTGGTGCAGGGCGACGTAGTGCTCGGCAGACTCCACCGAGGTGCCGTAGGAGGCTGCGGCGGAATTGCCGAACTCGCGGGCGAAGGCCTTGAAGGTGTCCTTCAGCGAGGCCTCGAGCGTGTAGGCCTCGCGCTTGAGCTCGGCCCCCGACTCGGACAGGGCCAGGGCCAGCGCGTTCAGCGCGGCCTCCAGCTCGGTGGTGGACATCGCGGCCCCCTCGTCCAGGCGCTTGATGAGCGGGGCCAGCTGCTCGCTGGCGGCCAGCTTCTCGACGGCCCAGGCCTCGGTGGTGGTCTCGCGCACCGATGCGGCGCGCAACGCGTTCTGCGCCCTGTCCAGGGCGGATGCGAGCGTGGTTGCCTCGGCGCGGGCCACCGCCAGGGTGCCCACGCATTCCTCGAGTTCGGCACGTGCCGCCTCCAGCGAGCGGCGCACATGCGACAGGTCCCCGGATTTGGACAGCGCTTCGGCCATGCGGGCCTCCAGGTCCTGCAGCGTGTTCAGCGCGCCGGAGGCGTCCAGGGAAGCGAAGGAGCGGTCGTCCCCGGCCAGGGAGCCGAGCAGGGCCAGCTTGGCGGCGAGCTGGTCCTTGGCCGCGGAGCGGTCATCGGCCACCGCGGCGGCGCGGGTGGTCTCCGCCTCGAGGGCGGCCAGCTTGGTTTCCAGCTCGGAGATCTTCTCCGCGTTGGTGAAGCCCAGCAGGTAGTCGGAGGCCGCCACGCCGCGGGTGTCGCGCTCGAAGGTGCCCGACCCGGTCTTGATGGTGCCGGCCAGGGAGATGGCCTTGTCGTGGATGTGCAGGCCGGCATCGGATTCGACGCAGGCCAGCGGGTAGTCGGCGGCGATCTTCGCGCGCAGCCAGATGCCTGCCTCCGAGTGCTTGAAGTCGAGCTTGCCCACCAGGTCCCCGGGGCCGGAGACGACCTCGCGCGGGGTCTTGGAGATGTCCATCCAGCGGATCCGGCCCAATCCGGAGAGCGAGTCGATGGCCCGGGTGACCGACTTGATGTCCTCGCCCTTCACCAGAAGCGTGGTGGCCAGGGAGCGCAGCGCCTTTTCGGCGGAGGGACGCCATTGGCCGTGGGAGGGGGACAGGTCGATCAGTTCCCCGGCGAAGGGCAGGTCCTCGAGGTCCAGGTTGGTGGACGCGGCGATGGCGCGGCGGGCGGCGATCGACCGGTCGTCGATGTTGGAGCCGCGCTTGGCGTAGGAGTCGATCTGGAGCCGCAGCTTCTTGGCGCGGTCCTTGAGGTTCATGACCGAGGCCATGGCCTCGTACTCCATGGTGCGCGCGTCCTTGGCGATGGAGGCCAGGTTCTCGGCGCTGACCGCGGCCTGCCGGCGCATGGCCTGCAGCCCGGAGGCGGTGAAGGTGAAGTTCAGCCCCACGGCCTCGAAGTTTTCGCGCAGCGTGGACAGCACGGCCTCGCGGTCGGCCAGGTTTCTGCGGGCGGCCTGCGCTTCGCGCTCCAGCAGTGCCAGCCCGGCGCCGCCTCCGGCCTCGTGCTGCTCGTTCAGCGAGGAGACCTTGGCCTCCAGCGTCTCCTTGCGGGCGGCGCTCTCCTCGATCAGCGCGGAGTTGGCCTCGACCGCCGCGGTGAGGGTTCCGGTCTCGCCCTGCAGGGCGCGGGTCGCCAGTTGCGCCCCGTAGGCCGGCAATTGCGTGGAAACCAGGGCGTTGAGCGTGGCCAGCTCGGCGTTCAGCTCGTCGTGCCGCAGCTTCTGCTCGGGCACCGAGGCCAGGGCGTCGCGCTGGGCGCGGGCCTCCTCGAGCTGGCGGTGGATGCCGCGCAGGTGGGAGAAGTCCTCGATGGCCCCGGCGGCGGCCTTGATGGTCGCGGGGATTTCCAGCACCTCGTAGCGGAAGAACTGGTTCACGCCCTTGTCCAGTCCCTTGCCGTTCTGCAGCGTGCGCAGCAGCGAGAACGCCTTGTCGTTGTCGATGCCCAGGCGGCGGCGGAACTTCTCGGCGAAGGCGCGGTGCACGTCGAAGGCCTCGAAGCCGGGCAGCGACTTCTGCAGCGAGGACGGGGTGAAGCGCCGTGCCCCGTGCTCCTCCAGCGCCGCGGTGTCCAGCACCCGGTCGCCCATCACGTAGTGCTTGCCGACCTGGCCCTCGAGGCCGTTGGCGGGCAGGTCGAAGATCGCGCCGATGCACACGTTCGAGCCCAGTCCGTCCTCGTACACCAGGGCCAGGGCGCTCCAGGTGGCGCCGGGGCGCTGGTACAGGGTCCCGGCCTCGGTCTTGAAGCGGCGCCCGCGCATGTACGAGTAGGTGGTGCGGCGGTCCTTGCGGGTTGAGGCCTCGTGCGCGGATTCGTTGAGCCGCGGGGCGGCATGGAAGATGTGCCCGATGCCGTCGAACAGGGTCGACTTGCCCACGC
Source organism: Arthrobacter sp. C2 (assembly GCA_024207135.1). GTDB lineage: Bacteria > Actinomycetota > Actinomycetes > Actinomycetales > Micrococcaceae > Paeniglutamicibacter. The sequence continues at coordinate 3,835,392 of CP042428.1, forward strand.
CGGGGTGCCCGGTGAGCAGCGTTCCGGCGCGGTCCACGTACAGGGTGTGCCGGCCGTGGAAGGTGCCCCAGTTGATGACCTGGATCTGGGTGAGTCGGTGCTGTCCGGGGTTCAACGCATCGGAGAGCGGGAGGGTCATTTCAATGCTCATGGCTCTTCTGTCTCCAGCTCGAATTCGTCGGTGTCATCGGTGCCCACGCGCTCGATGGCCTTGATGTAGTCGGGGATTTCCTCGATCGCGGCAAAGGGCAGGGCCAGGGCCAGCGCACCGGAGACCTTGTACTCGTCGGCCAGCTCGGTGGGCAGGATGAGCTTGAGGTTCAGCAGCCGGGTCAGGGCCGCATCGGTGTTCTCCTCGAGTTTCTTGTCATCGGTGTCCCCGGGCACACGGTGCTCGAGCAGGATTTCGCGGGCGGCCGCGCGGGTGATCACGGCGTCGGTCCCGGATCCCGCGTGGCGTTCCAGCAGCAGGCGCAGGCGCAGGGCCAGCAGCGTTTCCTCGCGCTTCAGGGCCCGGCGCGGGGCGATCGCGGTGGTGTGCGCGGCCTCCAGGTCCACCGGGGCCAGCAGCGCGATCTTGCGGTTGGCATCGACCTCGAGCACCAGGAAGATCTCCGCGACGTAGGCTGCGATGTCGGCCCGCCGGTCCAGCAGCAGCTGCCAGAGCCGCGGGTCGGCGACCCCGTCCAGGTAGGGACCGCGCAGCAGGCGCACCAGCAGCTGGCGCAGCGGCAGTTCGAAGGAACCCGTGTCGCCGGTGAAGAGGCGGCGTTCATCGACGGCGCCGGATGGAAGTGTGCTGCTCATGCGGGATCCTTCGTAAAGCTCATGGACGGCACCAACGCGGTGCGTGTGGCGCCGTTGACCTGGATGAAGCTGATTTCCTCGAGGGAGGATTCGTCGATCGAATCCCCGCCGTTGCGAGCCGTCTCGATCAGGTACCTGATGGTGTTCAGGTGCCGGTGTTCCGCGGACAGCGTCTCGTACGTGTCCCGCAACCCCACGGAACCGCCGGCCTTGGCCCGGGAGGAAGCAATCGCCTGGTGCAGCGCCGGGATGTCCGGGGCGGGGGTGGAGGGGGTGCGGCGGATGTCGGCGACCGAGAGCGGCGGCGGGGCAGCCAGCTTGGGCGGGGCGACATGTTCGTCCGGGTCGTAGATGCCCAGCGCGGCAATGGAGGTGAAGCGCGGGGCATAGAGCCGGATCGGGGCCACCGGCGTGCGCGAGTGCAGCACGCGGGAGGAGGACACCGCGATCTCCGCGGCCCGCACGGCCTCGCGCAGGATCGCCGCCTCCTTGAACTCGGCCGATTGCACGTAGGCGTGCAAGGACTCGGAGAGCCGGCCGTAGGACTGGTGGACCTCGGAGGCCTGGCGGCGCAGCTCGCGCAGCATGTTGGCCAGGGTGTGGCGTTCCTGCGCGTCCAGCGCGTCGACGAAGTCGCGTTCGAGCACCTCGTTGACGGCCTCGCGGAAGCGCGCCTGCGCCTCGGGGGAGTTCAGGAACTCGGTGAAGCCGCGGAAGGTTTCGCCCTGCGGGGTGCTGCGCAGCTGCTTGTCGCCCTCGAGCACCGCGCCGACCGCGACGCCTTTCACGGAGGAGGATTCCATGATTTCCCCGCGCAGCGCGTGGAGCATCTCCTGGACCCCGTCGCGCATGCGCTTGAAATCGGCCGGCAGCCCGGAAGCCATGTCGAGCACCGAGCGGGTCGCGGCCAGTGCGCCCTCCCGGGGCAGCACCGCCGGGGTGGTGCCGTCGCGCAGCGAGGCGATCTTCTCCTGGCGCTGCGCGATCTCCGCCTCCAGCGCGCGGATGCGCGCGGCCGGGTCCGGGTCGGTCTCGTGGGCCAGGGATTCGAGGGACGTGAGCAGGGTGTTCAACCGGGAGGAGTTCAGGTTGGTGCGGTCCCCGGAGAAGTCCGAGAGGAACTTCAGCACGCGGGCGGTCTGCGCTGTCGGTTCGTAGACGAAGTGCCCGTCGACCAGCGGGCGGGCCAGGAACTGGTTGCGCACCCAGGCATCGGCGTATTGGGCGGCGGTCATCGAGTCGTTGAAGGCCGGGTCCTCGGAACGCACGACCTTGAGGAAGGATTCGAGGGAGGCATGGAAGACCTCCAGCCCGACGCGGGGCTTGGCGCTGGTGAATTCGGCGCGCAGGAAGGCCACGGCCCAGGGTGCGGTGGAGAGCAATTTCCAGGCGGCGGACGACCTGAATTGTTGCGTCTGACTCCACAGCGGGCTCGCCTGGTGGGTAGGTCGCATCACGGTCCTTTTGCTGGGGATTGACCAAACAATCCTAGTCCATCGGCGCGCCCGTTTAAGGTTGCCCCCAATCTGGGTAAGGTCGTTTGAACCACACCGGTGACCCGAGGCGCGAGGGACTGTCCATCCCCGCACCGGGACGAAAAGTGAGGGGCACGCCATGAAACTTCGGATACGCCTGGCCGCAGCCGCGGCCCTCTTGACTGCCTCGGGGCTGGTCCTGGCGGGGTGCACCACCCCGCCCTACATGCCCCCGAGCCAGTACGACCCCACGTCCGTGGGCTCTGCCCCGCAATCATTGGTTTCCCCCAGCGAACACGCCGAGGGGCCCACCGAGGCCGAACGGATCGAGCAGGCCAAGGCCCTGGCCGCCGGCTACGACTATGCGGCGGCGAAAAAGGCGCTGGCCGGGTTGGAGGGGGCCGAGGCCGAGGCGGCACTGGCGGACATCGAGGCCGCCGCAGCCAAGACTGTGGTGTGGGAAGACAACTCGAAGATCTCCCACCTCTTCGTCCACTCCCTGGTGGTTGACACCAAGCGGGCCTTCGACGGGGATTCCAAGGAGCAGGGCTACCTCGACTACATGGTCACCCTGGACGAATTCAAGAAGATCCTCGCGGAGCTCTACGCACGCGACTACGTCTTGGTGAACCCGGCGGACATCGCGTCCCTGGATGCCAACGGGAAGATGAAGTACAGGGACATCCACCTGCCCAAGGGCAAGAAGCCGCTGGTGCTCTCCGAGGACGACGTCAGCTACTACGAATACATGAAGGGTGACGGGTTCGCCTCTAAGCTGCTGATCGATGACGACGGCAAGGTCACGAACGAATACGTGGATGCGGCGGGCAAGAAGCACCTCGGCGCCTACGACATGCCCCCGGTGGTTGACGAGTTCGTTCAGAAGCACCCTGACTTTTCCTACCGCGGGGCCAAGGGCATCCTCGCCTTGACCGGCTACAACGGCGTGCTGGGCTACCGCACCTCGAAGAGCGAGTACCCGGATTCGAAGTCCCTGGATGCGGACATCGCCACGGCCACCGAGGTCGCCACCGCGCTGAAAAAGGACGGGTGGGTCTTTGCCTCGCACGCCTGGGGACACATCAACATGACCACAAGCTCGATCCGGCGGATCAAGCACGACCTGTTGCTGTGGGATGAAGAGGTGCGCCCCATCCTCGGGGACACCGACCAGTTCATCTACCCCTTCGGTGCCGATATCTCCGGGGTCCCGAAGTACAAGGGCACGAAGTACGACATGCTCAAGAAGGACGGGTTCGACTTCTTCTACGGCGTCGACGGGACCACCCCGGCCTGGATGCAGAAGGGCGATGGCTACCTGCGCCAGGCGCGCATCAACATCGACGGGCTGCAATTCGCCAAGGAACACCGCGGGGACCGGCCCGTGCTGAAGCACTTCTTCGACGTCAAGGACGTCATCGACCCCGACCGGCCCACATCGAAGTAGCCGCCGGGGCTAGAAGTTTGCTGTCATTGGCTCGTTTTCTGTGGGGCCACTCGTAAGGGAGGCACCGTGGACACCGATCACGCCCTTATCCTTCATGAAAAACACATCGTAAGTAACCTGCACCGGCTTGGAATAAGAAGTCTTGTCTTTGGTGAGCTTCAAATCGACGTAGGCCTCGACAGTGACGGTGGCACCATCAATCTCGGTTTCGGACTTGGACGAATCGAGGAAGTCGCCTTTGTCGTACGAGTTGGCTGAGGTCAACTTAACCGTCGGGTTGAGGAAGCGGCTGGAGTCCTTCGCCTGGTAAATCTCGTATCCGGAGAAGTAGTTCAAAGATGGCTCAGCCCATACAACGAGTCCGTTTTCGCTCACTGGACCGTCAAAAAGTGATGCCCACTCCTTGGCACCACCCCGGTCCTGATCCGACTTAGTAAGCCGCTTGCTGAAGCCTTCCATTTGAGCTGCAATATCCTCCTTGTTTCCACCGATGGCAGGGCCCGAAAGGATGTCAACGAACACGAAGTCCACTGCCGTGAGCTGTGCCTTGGCCATGTCAGCTTCAGTCCATGATTTGCCGGTGCTCGTCCACAGAGTGGGGTCGAATGTTGCGAAGTCCGACTCCTTGTCGGCACCCAGTTCAACGTACTGGCCCGCTTTATTCTTCGAAATCTTGGTGTAGACCAGGCCCTCACCAAGGTTGTCAGGGTCGGTCTTCTGCACAAGCTCGATCGGGGTGGGCACCTTCTCGGATGCTGAGGCTGAAGTTGTTGGGGATTCCTCTGGCGTTGCAGCCCCGGTGGCAGCACAGCCAGCGAAAAGCATGGTGCCGGCAAAAGAAAGAGCCAGGATGGGCAGGATACGAGGTGTTTTCAAAGTGATGCCTTTCAATGACGATGCTGCGTTGATTCAATAAATGCGGGTCAGCTAAATTATTTGAGAAATAGGACGCTATCCATCGTCGAGGTACGGCTTGGTTCAACCGACCCTGATCCACTTGCAGTGGAGGCACTCGCACGACTGCCATCCAAAAGCGTCCGTGACGAGTGCTCCACGGGTGCTTTTGGATGGCAGCGAGGGGTTACCTCATCGAGAATTCAAAGGTGCCGCCAGTGCTTTCGACGTTGCAGTGCCCAGGCTGGGTAGGACCGGGCAACATGCAGGCGCCGACCCCCGTGAGTTCCACCGCGCCGGTGTGGATGGGTTGCTTGAGCAGCCGCGTCAACAAGGTCTTGGCCTCATCGCAGGAGAGCCCCGAGTCGCCCAGCTCGTAGGTGAACTTGGCACCGGCGCATCGGCCAGTAGTTGCTGATTCCGAGCCGGCCGGAACTACGTCCTTGAGCTGCTTGAACGAGAGCATTGCCTTCTTGAGCTGGGAGTACTCCTCCGTCTTGGCATACGCCTTGAAGCGCTCGGCGCCCTTCACCGAATCGGCTACGCCGGGAAGCACAGACTTACTGGTCAGTGCGGCGCTGAACTCGCCCGAACCGCCGGCGTAAATGAGACTTTCGAGCCTGTCTCCCCAGGTCTCGGCAGAATCGCTATCAAGCGCCGTGAGCATCATTTCTGCCTGGTCCGCCTGGCCATCGTAGGAAAGGAATTCATAGTTCAGGCCCCCGAACTCGCCATCACCCGCTGAATCGAAAACCGTATTCTTTGCCAGTCCGGCCAAGGGGACGATGTCCCAGATTTCTTCACCACCGGTGCGGATCTCCGCAAGCTGTCGGCCGTCGGCTGCAACGATCTTGAAGCTTGCGGTACTGTCCTTGTGAACCTGGGCGGCAACATTGGTGAGCTTCTCGAGCTTCCAGTCTGAAGGCATCGTTATCTGGAAGTGGGCGTTGGCGATCTTGTGCGTTTCCAGCGTCGCCTTGGTGGGGCTGGGTGGACTGCTCTCTATCGCCTCTGGAGTCGACGGCCTGCTCGAAGCTTCTGTCACGGACGCCGGTGCCGCCGATGGCGGCACCGTGGTTCCTGGCGACGTAGCCGCCTGGCCGCACCCGGTGAGCAGCAGGGCTGCCGAAATCGCCATACCCGCCCACATGGTCATTTTCGGGCGCGTGCTGAGTCTGCCCATATGTATCCCCCAAGATTTAATGCGGTCTGAAGCATCTGGTGAGACCGCGAATTATTCCTAGTCTATCCGAGGGACTTACGCCTGCAGTGATCCCGATCATGTGTTGCTTTGAGAATACCTGAGCAGCACATGGCCGGTTAGCCCGAATTGCCTTTGGCAGCTCCTTGGCCTTTCGTTGGTGAGCTGGCGCAGACGGGCTGGTTCGTGATGCGATTCCAGGCCAAGCAGCCGAGGAAACGTAACCAAGGGTGTGCCGCATGGGGGTAGCGGAAGGTGAACCCGACCCGTTTGACCCGTAGTTGCCCGGTGCTGTCGGCACGGTGGGTGCATCGCAGGCAAGACTCGAAGTTGCTGATGGGATCATGGACCAGGGGCGTGGTCGGCGGTCGAAACCCTTTCTGGGATGCTTCGCGTAGCCCATCCAACCTTCCGTGTGGACGACGGCGCCCGGTGCGACATTTTAGCCGCAAAGGGGGCTCTCTGGCTTTAGCGGTGGCGTCTTCGAATACGCGGGACCCCTGGACGACGGAATGGGAACCGATCCCCGAAAGGTGGACCGAATATTTCAGATCCACGGACTGTGGGAACCCCGGAGGTGCTCCCCAACGCTTTACGGCGGTTCAGTATTTTCCCTGTTGGACCGGCGCAAATTCCTCGGTGTCGATGGTCTTCTGCTGGTGGACGTTGTAGCGGTCCCCGGCGATCGTGGACTGGTTGATGATCTCCCCGGCCTCGGCAAGCTCCGCGGGGGCCAGCGACAGCGACAGCGCCCCGAGGTTCTCGGCCAGGTGGTCGCCGCGTGTGGTGCCGGGAATGGCATGGACGTGATCGCCCTGCGTCAGCACCCAGGCCAGGGACAGTGCGGCGGCGGTGGTGCCCAGCCGGGTCGCCAGCAGGACCAGCCGGTCGACCAGTTCGAGGTTGTGCGCATAGTTCTGCGCCTCGAAGCGCGGCATGGAGTGGCGCATGTCCCCGGCCGGAAGCGAGGCGGTCTCGCGCAGGTTGCCCGAGAGGTATCCCCGGCACAGCGGCGAGAAGGCCACGAACGCGGTGCCCAGCTCCGCGCAGGCCTGGAGGGTCCCCAGTTCGGGATTCCGGGTGGCCAGCGAGTATTCGGTTTGCACCGCGGCGATCGGGTGCACCGCCTGGGCGGCGCGCAGGGTCGCGGCCGAGATCTCCGAGAGCCCGATGCCGCCGATCTTTCCGGCCGCCACGGCCTCGGCCAACGCGCCGACCGACTCCTGGACCGGGACGGCGGGGTCCAGTCGGTGCAGGTAGTAGAGGTCGATGTGCTCGGTCTGCAGCCGCTGCAGGGACGCATCCACCTGGGCCCGCAGGGTGTCGGGCCGCCCGTCGATCTTCCCGCGGCCCTCGACCAGGGACAGGCCGCCCTTGGACGCGAGGAAGTATTCGTCGCGGCGCTTTTTCAGGTGCTGCCCGATGAGGTTTTCGCTGCGGTGCCCGCCGTAGAGGGTGGCGGTGTCCAGGTGGTCGACCCCGGCATCCAGCACCTCGTGCAGCAGCCGCCCGGCCTCGTCGTCGGTGGGGAAGTTGGAGTAGCCATGGGTGATGTTCATGGCGCCAAAACCCAGGGGGTTGACGTTTTTTCCGGCCAGTGCGCGCGTTGTCATGACTTCATTTCTAGCACGCGGGCACGGGCCGGCGGGGAATTTGCCGCCTCACGGCGTCACGGAAACCGTGCTTCCGGTGCCCGCAGCGACCGGCTCCGGATCACCGGCATGCTTCCGGTTGGGCACGGGCCCCAGATCGGTGCAGGGTAACCGGAAACCCGCAAGGTCCCAGGCCGGGGACTTGCGGTGCAGCTCGGCGGCCAGGGCCCTGCCGGCGATGGGGTTGGTGGTGAAGAAACGGCTGTGCGGCGCGGAATCGGCAATTATCATGCCCCCACCTTCCCCCGGGAAGATGGCGCAAAGGCGACGGGGGCATGAATTCGACGGGGCACCACGGGGTCGGACGGGCGGACGGCTTCTAGGACCCCAGGGCCAGGAATGCGCCGAGCTGGGCGAAGGCGGCGGGGGTGCCGGGCAGGAAGTGGGTGAGCGCGGGGGAGCGCACGATCACGGCGCGCCATTGCCCGCGCGAGACCGCCACGTTGATCCGGTTGCGGTTCAGCAAAAAGTCGATGCCGCGGGCCGCGTCGTCGGCCGAGGAACATGCCATGGACACGATCACCACCGGTGCCTCCTGGCCCTGGAACTTGTCCACGGTGCCGACCTTCACATCCGCCAACCCGGCGTCGTCGAGTTCGGTGCGCAGCAGGTTGACCTGGGCGTTGTAGGCGGCGACCACCAGCACGTCCTCGGCCAGCAGCGGCCGGGGTTCCTTGCCTTCGTCCCCGATCCAGGAAAGCCCCATGTGGGCGCGGACCTGGTTGATGACCTCGTGCGCCTCCTCCACCGCCTGGGTGGTGTTTCCCCGGTGCTCCACGAAGACGGTGGAAACCCCGGCAGGCACGTGGGACAGCGAGCGCTTGGCGGCCGCGGGGGCCGAATGCAGCTTGGAGGAATAGCTCAGGGCCGAGACCTTGGCACAGAGCTCGGGGTGCATGCGCCAGGAGTCGGCCAGGAAGTAGCCCAGTTCCTCGGGCAGCGTGGGGTGCCCGGCGCTGAGCCAGCCCAGCGCGGATTCGTCCACCGGCTGCGGGTGCGAGCCCTGGGTGACCTGCGGCAACTGCTGCGGGTCGCCCAGCAGCAGCAGGCGGGTTGCGGCGCGGGAGACCGCCAGGGTGTTGGCCAGCGAATACTGTCCGGCCTCGTCGATGACCAGCAGGTCAAGGGAGCCCTCCGGGACCCGCTTGCCGGTCATGGTCCAGGCGGTGCCGCCGATCAGCGCGCCCTCCTCGGAATTCAGCAGTTCCTCCACCGCGTCGTCGGTGGTGCCGGCCCACGGGACCTCGGTCTTGTCCCCGGCCTTCAGCTTCTTGGCGACCTGCTCGGGGTGCACCCCGGCGCCGGTGATGGCCTTGGTGAGCACGTTGTCGATGACCGCGTGGGACTGGGCCACGACCCCGACCTTCCAACCCTGTTTCACCAGGGCGGCAATGACGTGGGAGGCCACGAAGGTCTTGCCCGTCCCGGGAGGTCCCTGGACCGCGAGGTAGGAATGGTCCAGGTCGTTCAGGGCCTCGACGATGGCGCCGACGACGTTGCGTTGCCCGTTGGCCAGCGCAGGGGCCGGCGGGGCGGAAAGGGTCTTGAAGCGCGGGGGGGACTTGCGCAGGATGTCGATGCCCGGGTGCCTGGGCATCGAGGGCAGGGCGCCGCCCACGGTGCGCGCGAGCTCCGCCAGGGCCTCGCGCAGCGAGGCGGTGTTGATGGGCTGGTCGGGGGTCAGCGCCACCGGCAGCGTCCCGAAGGGGGCCACCTTCTTGCTTGACTTCTCCGCAACGACGAAGCGGTCCTCGTTTTCCCGCACCACGGCATTGAACAGCCCGGCCCGCTGCGCGTTGCTGGGTTCCAGTTCCGGCGGCAGGGGAGCGGAATACATGGCAAACCAGGAGCTGCCGACCTTGAAGTCCGAGCCCTCGGCCATGGTGCCGGTCAGCTCGGTGACGCGGGTTTCCACCTGGGCGCGGGCGGTGGCCTTGTGCCAGTCCTCAACCACCTGGGCGTCATCGACCAGGAACACGTTGCGGGTGTCGGCCCACGCGTCGAAGGGTTGGTCGAGGCGGTCGAAATGCTCCCACCAGAATTGCTTGGCCTCGCGGCGGTGGTAGCCGGTGGCGGCGGCGACCATGGCGATGGCCCGCTCGTCGTTGCTCAGGGCGCGGTCCGCGGGCAGGGATTCGAGGTATTCGCGCAGCGCGATTTCCTCCGCGCTGGGCTCGACGTCATCGACGCCGGGCAGGGCCGCCTCGTCCACCCATTGCGTGTGCGGTTGGTGCGGGACCAGGCCGAGCAGCCAGTCGCGCAGCCGCAGCGTGGAGAGGCAGTCGTATTCGTTGTAGTCGCGGATGGATTCCAGGATCCGTGCGGCGGCTGCCTCATCAACCTCGAGCTGCTCGCAGTACTTGGCGTAGGCGACCACGGAGGCTCCGGCGTCCTTGACGTCCCCGCCGCGCAGGTGCTCGCCCATGTACAGCGGCTCGAGCTTCTTGATGGAGTAGGAGCGTTCGGAGATCAGCAGGGAGTGGCGGACCGTGTCGTAGAGGTCCACCAGCAGTCCCTCGCGCAGCCACGCATCGATGGTGTCCTCGGCAACCACGTGGCGCAGCGAGAGGTTCCGCAGTGCGCTCTTCTCGTAGGGCGCGTAGTGGTAGATCTTCATCTTCGGGAAGATCGCGCGCCGGGCCTCGACGTAGGCGACGAAGTCGGTGAAGGCCTTGCGCTCGCCGGCCCGCGAGTGGGCCCAGAAGGGCTTGAAGACCGGTTCGGCGGTGTCGATCTCGATGACGCCGAAGAGGTATTCCAGTCCCCAGGATTCGTCGAAGGGGTCCTGCCAGAGCGGGTCGCCCTCGAAGTCGAAGAAGATGTCCCCGGGATCGGCTTCCGGGAGCCGGGAAATGGTTTGGTTGGCGTTGATCTTGTAGGCGACCCCGCCGATGGTTCCGTCGGTGGCGCCGAGCCCGACCTGCATGCGGGCTTGTTCGGCGAGCTTGTGGTGCGGATCCCGGGCCTTGGTGTTGGAGGCGGCGAGCTCGTCGATGGTGGTGATGCCCGCCTCGAGGAGCTTCTTGCGCCGGGTGGAGCTCATGCCGGCGACCAGCAGCAGGTCGCGGTGGGCCGCGACCTGGGCGGCGCAGTAGTCGCAGCGGCCGCAGGCCCCGATGCCGTCCTGGCCCCAGGCGACCGGGTCGTCTCCGGCGCGGTGGGCGGCGGTGAGGGCCTTGAAGCGGGCGCGGCGGTCCCTGAACACCGGCAGCAGTTCGTGCATCTGGTGCACCGAGTGGGTCTTGTCCCCGAGCACCAGGGTGGTCTGCCCGGCCACCGGGATCCCGGCGCCGATGAGCTGGTCGCCGTAGGCGGCCAGCTGCAGCAGGGCGGTGACGCGGGCGTGGCGGGCCAGCTTGGTGTCCCACACCGCGTAGGAGCCGTCGGCCTCGCGGATGAGGAAGTCGGCAAAGCCCACGAATTCCCCGTCGAAGAAGGTTGCCTGGAAGACCACGTCGGCACCGTTGAGCAGCGCCTGGTGGGTTTCCTCGTGGGCGGCCACCAGGGAGGCGCGGTCCCCGCGGACCCCGGCGGCGAGCATCTTGACGCCCCGACCGGTGGCGGGGTCGTGGTCGCCGAATTGCGCGCGCAGTTCCTCGAGCACCTTGTGTTCGTGGGCATCACCGAGCACCGCGGTGCGTTCGAGCATTTCGTCGGGGCCGAAGTCGGCCTTGGCGCTGCGTCCCAGGCGTTCGTCGAGCTTGCTCAGGGAAGCGAACTCGCAGCCGGCCGCCACCACGAGGTCGGATGCGGAATAGATCAAGTCCTGATCGAGGAAAAACACGGGGACGGTGCTCCTTTGGCGAAGTGTCGTAGCTTCGAAGCTAGCACTGAGGCGCCGACATATTGGATTCCAGTGACGGTTCCAGGTACTGGTGCAGCGAGGCGGAAAGCCCCGGCATGCGGTGCACGCCGGGACTTTCCACCTGGGCACAGGTCAGCGGACGGGCTGGGCAGAACGCAGCTTTTGGGCGACCTCGATTGCGTCCCCGCTGGGGGCGTCGGATTTCTTGTCAGGCTGGGCAACAAAGAGGTACAGGGCGCCGGATCCGGCAACGACAGCCAGTCCGATCAGCACAATCCAGTCGGCGACAAAGTCACCGGTGGCCCCGGGCCTGGCCAGCAGCACCATGGCAAAGACACCGTAGACCAGGGCAAGAACATTGATCACGAGACCTGCTGCTCCCAGGCTGAAGGGCCCGGCTGGCTTCCAGCCCTTGAGGCGTTGGCGCAGCGCGGCCAGGACCACGGCCTGGAAGGAGACGTAGATACCGAGGATGGCGAAGCTCGTTACCTGGGTCAGCAGGGACTCGGGACCGAAGTAGATCATGACGCAGATCAGCAACGGGATGGAGCAGGCCACGATAAGTGCGTTGGTGGGCACCTTGGTGGTTGGCGAGACCCGCGCCAGCCATCGGTGGCCGGGAACCATGCCGTCTCGGGCGAACGAATACATCAGCCGTGAAGCGGCCGCCTGCAGGGAGAGCACGCAAGACAAGAACGCGGTCAGTGCGACGAGCAGGAAAATCTTTGCTCCCACCGGGCCGAGGGAAGACTCCAGGATGGCCGGGATGGGATCGGTGTCCTCGCCGTTGACGATCGACTGCAGGTCCGGGGCTGCTAGCACGTAGCCGCCGAAGGAGAGCAGGGCGGAGATGCCGCCGACCAGGATGGTCATCATCATGGCGGTGGGAATGCGGCGTGCCGGGTTGCTGACTTCCTCGGCCACGTCGCCGCAGGCTTCGAAGCCGTAGAAGAGGAACAGCCCGGCCAAGGCCGCGCCCATGAAAGCCGCAGAGTAGCTGCCGCTGCCCTCTACCCCCATCGAATCAATGAAGATGCTGAAGGGCTGCTTGCGGGCGAAGATGAGCAGGTAGAGTCCCACGGCGATCACGCCGATGAGTTCGGCCGCCAGGCCGATGCGGGCCACCCGGGCCAGGGTTTTGGTGCCGGTGAAGTTGAGTACCAGGGCGATCAGGAGCAGCGCGACGGAGAACGCCAGTGTGGTTCCTCGGTTCAATTCCGCCCCGAAGGTGCTGGCCACGAATCCTGAGCCGAACTGGGCAACTGCGGTGATGGTGACGACCATCGCCCAGATGTAGATCCAGGCGGCCATCCAGGCGTAGCGCCGTCCCCATAGACGCCGGGTCCAGGGGTAGATGCCGCCATGGATCGGGTACTGGGAGACGACCTCGCCGAAGACCAAGGACACCAGGAACTGGCCGCCGGCCACGACGAGGATCCAAAATACCGAGGGCGGACCTCCAGTGGAAAGGGCTAGGGCGAATAGTGAGTAGACCCCGACCAAGGGGGAGAGATAGGTGAAGCCGAGGGCGAAGTTCGCCCAGAGGGACATCGAGCGATCAAAGGATTGCTCGTATCCCAGGACGGCGAGGTGGTTGCCGTCTTCGATATTTTGGCTGCTCATGGCGTGTGGGACCTTTGGTGGCTGCGAGTGGGATATGGCGGTGGACCATGGCCTGCGTAGCACCGGGAGCCCGCCTCGTGACCGTCGTCACAAGAGTTAGGCTACACGCTTATCATCCTAAATAGAATGATTATTTTCTCCGGTGGCCACCACCAGTGTGGTTCCCGGGACTGGGCATCCCGAAAACTCCTTCAGGCTTGAACCCAGGTCCCAGTCGTCGGCGGTCGAGACGATGATGCGCCCTCCGGCGGTGGCAAGCGCCGCGGGTCCGTCAATGGCGCGCAGTAGCCGCAGGATTTGGGGCTCGATCTTCCGTACCAGGATGTCCAAGCCCACGATGCCAGCTCCCCGGGCGCCCACCGGGGTGGTCAGGGTGAGCATGTAGTCGCAGGTGCACAGGTGGTCTACATAGGGTCCGGTAATGTGTCGGGCACCCGTGGATTCGGGGACCGAATACCATTCCAGCGAACTGAAGTCCCGCAAATAGTCTGCGTATTCCCTGGCGGCAAGGTCCAGTCGGGTGACCTCGGTGGTGGTGCCGGACAGCGGGTTCTCGGCCAGCGGGCCGAGCCACCAGGCAAAGTGCATGGCCTTCGCGCCTCCGACCCCGGGGGTGGGCGAGGAGCCGGGACCGCCGATGTATCCGGCCCCTGCCACCGTGGCCCCTTCGACCATGAGCCTGGGCTGCACGAAACCAAGAACGAGGGCGTCGAGATCCGCACCGCGTTCCATTCCGCCCTCGACCTGGGTGCGCAACGCGTCAAGCATGGAAAAATGTTCGTTGAAAAGTGCGCCGATGCGCTCAGCGGTTTCCTGGGTCGTGGTCATGCCGCGCGCTCCAATCGTTCCTTGGTCTTCAGCAGCCATGTGGTCAGCGTCTTGAGCAGCCGGCGCACGGTGCTGCGCGCCAGGTCTATGTCCCCGGCGGAAATGGCCGCGACGATGGTTTCGTTGCAGCCGTAAACCTCATGGCGGATGGCCTGCTCGCCAAGCCCCAGCCACAGCAGCTGGCCGAACTCGGCCTGGAAACGGATCTGCTCCCGCACCAAGCGCGGAGATTGGGAGATCACCGCAAGTTCCAGCAGGAATCCGCCCTGGTTCCGTGCGGCGGTACGTGCGGTGGTGAAATCGGCATCCGCTAGCCAATGGGCGAGCCGGGTGGCTTCCTCGCCGGAAGCCAGTTCGGCGGCGCGTTCGGCCGCCCCGGCACACAGCGTGGCCTCGTAGGTGCCGACATCGGCCAGCTCGATTCGCGAAATGCCGCGCAGCCGCGCCGTGAGCACCTGGGTGGGGGTGTCGCTCGAGGCCAGGACGAAGGAGCCCCCGTCGCGTCCGCGTCGAGTTTCCACCAGCCCTGCCCTCCGGATCTCGCTCAGCGCCTCGCGCGCGGTGACCAGGGCAACGCCAAAGCGCTGGGCCAGCTCAGCCTCGGTCGGAAGTCGCTCGCCGGGGGAAATGACGCCCAGCAAGATGGCGTCGGTAAGGCGCCGGGCCACCTGCAGGGACCGGGTAGCCCCGTCCAGCGGCGTAAACACGGCGCTGCGGGGCCCTCGCGGAGTGGAGGGACTTTGGGTCATGGCTGCAACTCTATCCGCAGCGCAACGGGCATGCCCCGGGACGCGGTGTTCAGTCCTTGGCCAGTTGCGTTCGGATGAATTCGGCCGTGGCTTCGGCGAGCCCGGCGCCATCTTCGGAAACGGTGCGGCCGGAGCGGGCCACCTTGAAGGAGTGGTCGCCGCCTTCGAACCAGAGAAGTTCGCTGTCCCGGTTGAGGTTGGAGAAAACGCGGGTCATGATGTCCCGGTTCGCGAACGGGTCGCGGGTGCCTTCGAGGAAGAGCATCGGCACCGCCAACGCGTAGAGGTGCTCGTCGCGCAGCTTGTCTTCCTTTTTAGGGGCATGCAGGGGGTATCCCAGGAAGACCAGGGACCGGGCGTCCATGCCTTCGGCGACGGCCAGGGACGCCATGCGGCCGCCAAAGGACTTGCCGGCGGCAAACACCGGAAGGTCCCCCGACAGGTTCGAGCCGACCCACGAACGCACCTGCTTCCACACCGTGACAGCAACGGGTGCACGGTCGGGGAATTTCCTGCCCGCGTCCATGTACGGGAAGTTGAACCGCAGCACCGAGATGCCCTGGTTGGCCATCGCCCGGGCGTAGCCGGAGAGGAAATCGTGGTCCTTGCCGGCGCCGGAGCCGTGGGCGAGGACCAGGAAGACACGGGGGTTCTCGGCCTCGTCAAGCAACGCGGTGAGGGTTTCGTCGCCCCACGGGATGGTCAGTTCCTGGCTCATGCCTTCCAGCCTAGCGTTCGTGCCTGCGGTTGGATCGAACCGATCGCCCTGCCCGGCGGGCGATCCGGCGGGCACCCCCAAGCTAGATGGCCAAGTGGGACAACGGGATCCTGCTGGTGCAGGTCCCCGAACCCGGCCTGCCCCTTGCCGTTCCCGGCCGCCGCTCACCGCCTGGCCCCGCCCACGTGGGCGAAGCGGTGCTTGAAGCCGAGGAGATCAGTGCAGCGGGTAGCTGGTGTCCTTTATGTTCGCCTCGACGCGGGTGTAGGCATCGCGCGCCACCGCCTTCCAGAAGCGCAAGGCGGTTCCCGGGTCATCGGCCTCCAGCCTGGCGATCGACGCGGCCGAAAGCACCTTCAGGTGCAGCCTGCCCACCGCGGTGACCCGGGTGGTCTGCTCGCCCTCGCCGCCCAGGGCGATCTCGCCGAAGGTCATGCCGGCCGAGAGCCTGGCGTGCCGCACCGGCTTGCCGTTCTGCAGGGTCGAGGTGACCACCTTGCCGCTGAGGATGAAGTACACGCCGCCGAATTCCTGGCCGGGCCGGCGAATAATGCGTCCGTCCTCGATCCGGCTTTCCTCCATCAGGGACTCGAGCAGGTCGATGTCCGCGGAATCCAGCGGGTCCAGCGCCGCGAAGTCGCGGACCGCGACCTCGCTGGGCACCAGGTCCTCGCTGCCGTGGCGCTGCAGCAGCATGGTCTCGGCCCACTCCACCGCGTCGTTGCGGCTGGGGAAGCAGCGCAGGGACGCCAGCGGTTCGAAGGCCTTTTCCTGCACCAGTGCCAGGGTGCGTCCCTCGGCCTCCAGCTCCCGGCCCAGCTGGTGGATCATCTGCACCGCGATCCTGTCGATCTCGTCGACCCGGCGCAGGTCCAGGATCACCAGCTCCACGGACGGCTCCAGCCCGCTGACCTCGCGCACCATGGACTCGGTGCCGGCGAAGAGCAGGTCCCCGGCCAGTTCCACCACATGTGCGCGCTCGCCGTACTCGGCCAGCAGCCGGTTGGCCGCATCGCTGTACCGGGTGTAGGACGGTGCCTCGGTGATGTCGTAGTTCTCGCGGATCGTCGAGCGGCCCAGCCTCGCGGCGCGCACGAAATGCAGGCCCATGTCGGCGCTGATGCGCTCGCTGGCCGCGACCCCGCGCACCGAGGAGCCGTGCGCATCCAGCGCCGGGGAGTAGATGGCCAGGCCGAGCTGGCCCGGCAGCACCGCGATCAGTCCGCCGCCGACCCCGGATTTCGCCGGCAGCCCCACCGCCGAAATCCAGGCCCCGGCGTCGTCGTACATTCCGCAGGTGGTCATGACCGACAGGGTGCGCTGGACCGCTTCCTTGCCCATGACCTGCACCCCGGTGGCCGGCTGGGTGCCGCCGTTGGCCAGGGTCGCGGCCATCAGGGCCAGGTCCCGGGTGTTGACCATGACCGAGCAGGCGCGGAAGTAGTCCTCGAGCACCGGGGTCGGGTCGGTCTCGATGATGTCGAAGGAGCGCAGGAGGTAGGCCAGGGCGCGGTTGCGGTGCCCGGTCAGCGCCTCGGAGGCGTAGATCGAATCGCTCAGTTCCAGTTGCCGCCCGGCGGCCGCCGAGAAGTGCTGCAGGATGCGGCCGAAGCGCGGGGCCTCGGTGTCCCGGATCAAGGAGATCGTCGCGATGGCCCCGGCGTTGATCATGGCGTTGGCCGGACGACCGGAGTCCCTGGCCAGCGAGATCTCATTGAACGCATCCCCGCTGGGTTCCACGTCGATCTTCTCATCCACCGCGTCCAGCCCGATGTCGTCCAGTGCCAGCGCGTAGGAGAAGGGCTTGGAGATGGATTGGATGGAGAATTCCAGCTCGGCGTCCCCGACCTGGTAGACGTGCCCGTCGACGGTGGCGATGGCGATGGCGAACTTCGTGTTGTCCGCATCCTTCATCGCCGGGATGCCCTGGTAGGGGGTGCCGGAGGAACGGCCAAGCAGGTCGGCGTGCAGGTCGGCGAGGTAGCTGTCGATGGGGGAGCGCATGGCTCCTAGCCTAGGGGCTGGGGCCCCTCGGTGTCGGCGATTGCGACGACGGGTTTCGTGCCCAGCGCCTGGCCGATGGCCGCTCCCAGGATCTTCGCGCCTTCCACGTTGGGGTGCACCCCGTCGTCGCTGAGTCCGGCGGCGAAGGTGTTGGCGTCGCTGCGCAGCCCGGCGGCGGCGTCCACGAAGATCCACCCGCGCTCGGCGGCCAGGGATTGCAGGAAGCCGTTGTACTCCACGGTGGCTTCCACCGCGTCGTCGCGCGGCGGGACGCTGGAGAGCAGGACCCTCGGGGCCTGGACGATCTGTGAGATCCGGATGAGGTTTGCCGCGGTCCGCTCACGTTTGGTGTGCCGGGCCAGGTCGTTGGTCCCGGCCAGGAGCACCAGGGCGTCGGCGCTGCCGTGGCGCAGGGCCGCGGCCATGTCCCCGGTCTGGGCTCCGCCCAGCGCCCACCCGCCGGTCCAGGCCAGGGCCGGGGGTGCCCCGGGCGTGTTCACGTAGTTGATCCAGGAGGCCTCCCCGACATGCCCGTCGGCCACCGTGTGGCTGCCGGCGGCGGTGATCGAGTCCCCGGCGACCATGAACCTCACCTGGACCCCGCCGGCGGGCAGGGCAAAGGCCTGCGGCACCGTTTCATCGGCGCGCGGGCCTCCGGAGAGGCCGAGCAGGCCGGCAAAGACGGACACGATTGCGAGTATGAGCAAGGGTTTGCGAGTTCCCAAGGTATTGCCCCCTTCCTGGCCTTTAAGCCTAAGGGTGCACCATGCCCGGGAACGTGCGGGACGGACTCAATCCTGCAACGATTCGCGTTCGCGCAGGATGAAGCGCTGCAGCTTCCCCGAGGGGGTCTTGGGCAGCTCGGCGGCGTAGGTGATCTTCCGCGGGTAGGCGTGGGCCGCATAGCGGGTCTTGACCAGGGCCTGCAGCTCGGCGGTGAGCCGGTCGCTGCCGGTTGCCCCGTCCTTGAGCACCACGTGGGCGACCAGGACCTCGCCGCGCAGCTCGTCGGGGACCCCGATGACCGCGGATTCGAGCACCAACGGGTGTTCGGCCAGCACGGACTCGACCTCGAACGGGCCGATCCGGTAGCCGGCCATGATGATCACGTCGTCGTCGCGCGAGGAGAAGAAGATGTAGCCGTCTTCGTCCATGGTCCCTGCGTCCCCGGTGAGGTACCAGCGGCCGTCGGCGGAATAGCGTTCGGCGGTGCGTGCCGGGTCCCCGGTGTATCCGTTGAACCAGAGCATCGGGGAGCCGGCGACGTTCAGCGCGACCCGTCCGCGGGTTCCGGCCGGTGCGCATTCGTCGGTGTCGGGCTGCAGCACGCAGGCCGAGTACCCGGGCATGGGCCGGCCCATGGATCCGGCCTTGACCGTGTCGATGACCTCCGGTGCCCAGCCGTTGACAATGCACATGCCCATCTCGGTCTGCCCGTAGTGGTCGCGCACCGGGACCCCGAGCACGGCCTGGGCCCAGGCGATGGTGGTGGCGTCCAGCGGTTCGCCGGCCGAGGAGGCCTTCGCGAGCGTGAGCCCGGGAACCCCCTTGGGCTTGGCGGCGCGCAGGGAGCGCACGATGGTGGGGGCGGCGGCGAAGTTGGTGACGTTGAACTTTTCCAGCACGGCCCAGCAGGTCTCGGCACTGAACCCGGTGGACAGCAGCAGGTTCCGCCTACCGGCGTAGAGCGGGGCGAGGATCCCGTAGTACAGCCCGTAGGCCCAGCCGGGGTCGGCCACGTTCCAGAACGTGTCGTCCTGCGTGACGTCCAGGCCGTAGCGGAAGTACGTGTCGAAGGCTTCCAGCGCACGCACCGGAACGGCAACCCCCTTGGGGGTTCCGGTGGTGCCGGAGGTGAAGATCTCCACCAGCGGGTCATCCAGCGACCGGGTTGCCGGTGCGAAGCCGGCCGGCTGCGCCTCGAGCAGGGCCGCCAGCTCCCCGGTGCCCAGCACCGGGTGGGGCAGGGATGCGAGCTTGGGCGCCTGGGCGGTGTCGGCGACGATGAGCTTGGCATCGGCCCCGGCAACCCGGACCTCGATGGCGGGCGTGGCGAATGCGGTGAACAGCGGCACATGCACTGCTCCCAGCCGCCAGAGCCCCAGCAACGTGTAGAGCAGCTCGGCGCTCTTGCCCATCAGCGTGGCCACGCGGTCCCCGGGCTTGATGCCGCGGGAGGCAAAGAGCGCCGCGGCCTGCTCGGAGCGCAGCTTCAGCGTCGCATAGTCAAGGTCCACCGAGCCCAGGTCCGCATCGATGACGGTGAAGGCGACCGCGTCGCCGGGGTGCCTGTCGCACAGGAGCACCGCCGGTTGCACGTCCCGCGGCAGGGTGGAAAGGACCGGGATATTGAATGAATGCATGCCTGTTGCCTGCCTTGGTTCGTGAGGCGGGGATTGCTTCCCCGCCGCCAAAGCTACCAGCGCGGGGAGGCAAAACCACTGATTGTGAACCTACTTGCGGCGCCCCGCCACCAGGGAAGCGAGCACGACCGCGGCGGTGACGGCGTTGACCGCCGGCCACGCACCGATCTTCTTGGCCAGCGGGTGCGAGGCGCCGAAGGCGGCCAGGTAGAGCCCGGTCAGCGCCGCGGCCCTGGGGGCCCCGACGTTGGCCTTCCAGGCCAGGAAGGCGCCGGTTCCCGCGACGGCGAGCACGGCCCCGCCGGCGGGGCGGTTCTTGGTGGTGCGGGCGGTGGCGAAGCCGCCGATGAGTCCGGTTCCGGCTAGTGCGGAGGGAAGCAGTGACATGGTTCGGTGTTCTCCTTATTCCTTGTCCTTCAAGCTTAGAGGCCGATGCCGCCGGTGCACGGTGCGCCCGGCTCCGGGGTCTGGGGACCCTGGCGGTACTTCTTGACGAACGCGGCGATGCGCGGGTCGTCGGCGGAATCCACGCTGAGCTGCTCGCCCCAGGCGGTGAGCTTGATCTTGGCGCCCTGGTCCGGATACGGGCTCAGGAGCATGTAGGTCTTTTCGCCCACGTCCTGCTTCAGCGTGGCCAGCTCGGCGTCGGATACCCCGTCGTAGCTGACCCACACCGCGCCGTGTTCCAGGGAATGCACGGCGTTGTTTTCCGGCACCGGTTTTTCGTAGATGCCGCAATTGAGCCAGACGGGGTTGTGGTCCCCGCCGACACCGGGCTTCTGCGCGTAGGTCACCTTGGCATCGACGTGGTTGGCGGAGGCGACCTTGTAGTCCTTCACGCCCTCGATCGGGCTCGCGGCGGCCGCGGCGACCGCGGATTTCTCCTGGGCGGCACCGGTGAGCACCACCGCGGTGGGAACGATGATGGCCAGCGCAGCGGCGGCGACCAGCGCAACGGTGAGGAGCTTGGTGCGTTTTTCCTTGGCCTGGGCCTTGGCAAGGATTTCTTGGGCTTCTTGGCGCTTGTTCATGGGAAGGGAATCCTTTAGCTCAGCTGCGCGAGCAGCTGGGTCAGGGCCGAGATCTCGGCCTGTTGGGTCATGACGATTTTGTTGGCGAACGCGGTGACCATCGGGTCGTTCCCGCGTTGCAGGTAGGCCTGTGCCATCTCGACCCCGCCTTTGTGGTGGGCGATCATCAGGGTCAGGAACTGGCGGTCGGCAGTGCTCCCGCGCGCGGCGGTGAGCTTGTCGATGTCGGCCGCACTGGCCATGCCCGTCGAGGCCATGGTGTGGGCTTTGCCGGGGGCAGCTGTCCGGTGCGCGGCATGGGTGCCGTCGTCGGTGAGCAGATTGCTCATCCAGGTCATCGATTCGCCGGTCTGGGGCAGGCCCCAGGTTTCGAGCCAGGCATACATCTGCCCGGATTGCTGTTGCTGGGTCAGGGCGATGTCGTAGGCCATGGAGCGCACCGCTTTGTTGGCGGAGTGCTCGCGGATGATCATGGACAGCTGCACGGCCTGGTGGTGGTGCGTCTGCATGTCGCGGGCAAAGCCGGCCTCGGGGGAGGCCTCGGAGGGGAAGGTGCCCCGTGGGTTGGCGGAGCCCAGGATCCAGCCGCCGGTGGCCATGGCAAGCATGAGCACCACCACGGCGATGACCAGGGCACGGGAAGTTTTGGGTTCGGACATGAGCGGTCCTTGGAGAAACGGATGCGGTGCACCGCAAGGCGGCGCGCTGGCGGCAGGGGGGAAGGGGCCGCGTTCTACGTGCGTGAAATGGACAGTGCGTGCAAGTCGGGGGCCCGTGCCTGTTGCGCCCGCGGAGCCCCGGACGATGGGGCAAGGGTTGCCGGTAGCGCGCCGAAGGCCCCGGAGGAGTCCGGGCGCGGGGCGATCTGGGCGATGTTCAACTGCGGATCCGTGCTCGGGGCGCAGTGCTGCTTGTCCGGAGCATCCGTGGGGCAATGGGTGGCCCCGGTCGCTGCGGAGGCGCTCGCCGAGATGCCGAAGTGGGTGGCCGAATCGGCCACCGATGCCGGTGCCAGGGTGTGGCACAGCGGAAGCAGGACGCAGAGGGCAAGCAGCAGCCCCAGCAGTCGCTTCACGTGTGCCGCCCTTCGGATCGCGGACCAGATGTTGGTTGAGGAATCAACGATATAAATGCGAGATGTGCATTTGCTGTGAGCCAGGTGCGCAGACCCGGGCTCCGGCTGCCCGGCTGCAAAGGGCATGCATGATCGCGGCATAGGGTTGGGGGATGGAAATCATTGACCGCTGGTGGCAGGCGGTGCTGGCCGGGTTCGGCGGCACCGAACCGTTGGTGCTGGCGCCGTGGCCGGTGCTCGGCCTGCTGGCGTTGTGCGTGCTGCTGACCGTGCCGCGGGCCACCTGGCGGATCTTCGGGCTGTATGTGACCTTCGTGCACGAATTGGGCCACGCCTTTGCCGCGCTGGCCACCGGGCGCTTCGTCCATGGACTGAAGATCCGGCTGGATCATTCCGGAGAACTGGTCAGCAGCGGGAAGCCCGGGTTCTCCGCGGTTTTCAGCGGCTTCTGGGGCTATCCGGCACCCGCCGCGGTCGGCCTGGGCCTGGTTGCCTCGACGTACTTCGGCCATGCCTCCGCGGCCCTGTCCATCGGGGCACTGGTGCTGTTGGGGTCGCTGGTGTTCCTGCGCAACTGGGCCGGGATTGCGGTGGCGCTGTGTTCCGCGCTGGCGGCCCAGCTGCTGGTGCTCTACACCCCGGCCCAGGCCATGGGCTGGGTGGTTCTCGGCCTGGGGCTGATGCTGCTGGTGGGCTCGGTGCGAGACCTGTTCAAGGTGATCGGGGTCCACACCCGCCGGCGCGAGCTGGTTTCTTCCTCCGACGCGTACATCCTGGCCACGCGCAGCTGGCTGCCGGCCTGGTTCTGGCTCCTGGGCTTCACCGTGGTGGTGGGCGGCTCGGTCGTGCTCTCCGGCTGGATGCTCGCGGGTATGCTGGCCTGAGACAACCCTGGCCCATCCATCAGGCGCGTCGCTCCGGTAGGTTTGGAAACACACGGGAACGGTGCCGGGCCAAGCCAGGGAGGTGAATCCGGATGGGAGTCCACCGCTGGACGCGCTCCGGGGAAGACCTCGCCCTGCACCTCATGCAACCGAGACGCCTGCATTCGGTCGTCATCACCCTCAGCGCACGGGCGGAAGCGGCCGGGTTCGATGCCCAGGCGATCTACGAGGAAGTCAAGGACTGGGCCGAGGTCATCGTGGTTCCCACGGGCTGGCTGACCTACGAGCTGCGCGACCACCTGCCCTACGGGTGGGAGGTGTTCGGCACCGCTGCCCGCGTCTATCCCACCGGGCCCGGCAGCCAAGGGATCGCGCCCGGGCGGCCGCACGTGGTGCGCGCCGGGGACTCGATCGAGCGGATCAGCAATGAGCTGATCGATGAGGTGCTCTTCCTGCCCGACCCCCGCACGTTGGTGGTTTCGGCGTCCCCGACCCCCGGACCCGGGCGGCACGCCGCGGACCCGGTGCGCACCGTGGGCTCCCCGGTGCCGGTGTCGACGGGCACCGGAAGCCACTCGGTGCTGGTGGCCGGAGCGGTTGCCGGATTCCGGAACCACGGCTTCACCGCCGTCATTGCCCTGGACAACGGCGCAAGCGCCGAGATCCACAGCGAGGACATCTATCCGCACGCCCCGTTGACCTGGATGCTGGAAACCGGAAGCCGTCTCGCCGGCGCCCGGGAACCGGGCAGCGGGCGCCTGCTGATCCGCGAATCCCTGCTGCACCCGCGCCTGCTGCAGCACTACTCCTGGAACCAGGTCGTCCCGTGCCTGGTGTTCGAGGCCGGGAAAGATGCAGCGGTGCTGGTCCCGGTGCCGGGGGAGAACATCACGGTGCACCGCGCAGATGTCTCCTCCAACGAACTGGACGACGTCGACTCGCTGCTGGCACCGGGGCAGGTCGTTGCGGCGCGGCTGGTCAATGCCTCCGGGGTGCGCAAGCTCGTGCTGGTGGATGTCGATGACAACGAACCGGTGGCCGTAGCCCCGGCCCTGGTGCGCGGCGGCACCCCCTGGCTGGTCGTCGACCGGGACCACGTCCCGGAACCCGGAGAACCGCCGGCCGCAGAATCCACGACCGGAATGCCGGTGGTTCCGACGCCGGAAAAGCAGCGCGAGGCCCTGCGCCAGGCGTTGCTGCAGATCGATGCGCTCAAGTCCGAACTGAAGGCGTTGCGCCAACAGCAGGCCGGCAATGCGGAACCCGAGTTGGCCTCCGCGCTGCAACAGCTGGGCCGGTACCGTGCCGAGGCGCTCAAACTGCGGACCCTGCTGCGCAACAAGTCCGAGGCGCTGAACCAGAACCACCGGATGGCCCGGCGGAAGGCCCGCACCACCGTGGAGCCGGCGCCGAGCGACGCCCGGGACCTGTTCACCACCGCGGAGGCGGCATTGCGCCACGAGCTGTACCTGGAGTGGGCACACCGCGTCCCGGCGAACGAGAAGGCCGTCTATCCCTGGGACCCGGGCTTCGTCATCGGCCCGAAGTTCGCCGCCTCGTTCTACGCGCACGGTGCCGCGCTGCGCGGCAAGACCCTCAAGGCCCTGACCCAGCTGCTGACCGGGAGGGCGGACCGGATGGCCGCGCGCGAGGTGCACCCCAAGCGGACCGGTCCCGGAGGGGACGACCCGCAGGAGATCCGGGAGACGGACGGGGCAACCTGTTGGCGGATGAGCGTGGAGATCGGGGTGGCCGCGGCCCGCCGCGTGCATTACTGGAAGCTGCCCGACGGGCGCATCGAACTCCACGAGCTCGTCTCCCACGACACCTTCGGCATCTGATCCCGGCGCCCGGAGGCATTGCTACGTCCCGGCGGGCGGAATCCTGCCGGCCGGGGCCCCGTGGAGGAAATGCCAGGTGAGCACGTCCTGGATCGCAGGTTCCTCGACCCCGTAGGTGCTCGCTATTTGTTCCAGCGTCCACCCGGCGGTGCGCAGCTCCATGAGGGTTGGATAGGCCGGCATGCCGATACCCATTTTCGCTCCCCCTGACTTGACGATGGATCGATGCCACCAGCAAACCACGTCCCTAGGACAATTTGGTTCCGCCGGAGCCCCGCCGCCGCCGGGGCCTGACCGAAGAGACGGATTTCGCCTAGTGTGGGTGGAAGGGGGCAACGAACACGACACCTAGGGATGGGCACGGCCATGGCAACCTTTGAATACACCACGCATCTGCCCTACCCGCGCCAGATGGTGTTCGACTGGTTTGCCCGCCCCGGGGCCCTGCCCCGGCTGGCCGCACCCTTTACCGGAACCATCAGGCAGGAACCCGACAAGGGCCTGGCCGTGGGCTCGCGTGCCGTCATGGACATCGCGGCCCCCGGAACCATGGGCACCTCGCTGGCCGCGGCCGTCGAGACCGGCGTCCGGACCCTCGGGCTTCCCGGGTGGGTGCGGGCACAAGTCCCGTGGCACGCCAAGCACATCGCGCTGAACCCCGGGCACGCCTTCACCGACATCATGGAATCGGGCCCGCTGGTCCGATGGGAACACCGGCACCTCTTTGCCGACGACGGCTCCCCGGCAACGCCCGGCACGGTGATGCGCGACGTGGTGGAGTACGAACTGCCGGTGCTCAACCGGCTGCCGTGGCAGCAGGCGCACCGGCTCACCGAGAAGGCCTTCAGGCACGAGCTGATCCAGGTCTTCCGCTACCGCGAACGAATGCTCCGGGCCGATTTGGCCTTCCACGCCGGCCACCGGGCCCGGCCCCTGGTGGTTGCCGTGGCCGGGGCCTCCGGAATGATCGGCACCCAGCTCTGCGCCCTGCTCGGCGGGGGAGGACACCGCGTCATCCGGCTGGTCCGGGACCGGGCCGCGGCCGACGGGAAGGAGCGGATCTTCTGGGACCCCGAGAACGCGGTGCTGGACCCGGAGGATTTGCGCGGGGTCGACGCGGTGGTGAACCTGGCCGGGCACACCATTGGCGGTCGGTTCACGCAGGGAACCAAGGAGTCGATCCGCTCCTCGCGCGTGCTGGGCACCGGTCTGCTTGCCCGCGCCCTGGCGTCGCTGGCGGGGGACGGGAAGCCACGCAGCTTCATCGTTGCCTCCGCCATCGGCATCTACGGGGCGAACCCGCATGGCACGTCCCCGGCCGTGCCATTGGCAGAGAACGCGAAGCCCGGCACCGACTTCCTCGCAGGGGTCTGCACGGCCTGGGAGGAATCCTGCGCGCCGGCCGCCGCGGCGGGTGTCCGGGTGGTCAATGTGCGCACCGGGCTGGTGCAGTCCCCGGCCGGAGGCATCCTGGCGCAAATGCTGCCGCTCTTCGCCCTGGGCCTGGGCGGGCCCCTGGCCGCGGACGCCTGGCAGTCCTGGATCGGGCTCGATGACGTGGTGGGCATCTACGCGCATGCGCTGCTGACCGATTCACTGTCCGGTCCGGTCAATGCCGTGGCACCGAACCCCGTGCAGGGGCGCGAATACGCCAGGGTCCTGGGCAAGGTGGTGCGCCGCCCGGCACGGGTCCCGGTCCCGGCCTTCGGGCCCCGGCTGCTGCTGGGCCGCGAGGGCGCCGCCGAGCTGGCCTTTGCCAACCAGCTGGTGGACAGCGGAAAGGTCGAGGCCAGCGGCTACGAATTCCGGCAGCCGGACCTGGAGTCGGCCTTGCGCCACGTGCTGGGCCGGTCCTGAGCCAAGGGGCCTGCTAACGCCCCGCGCCGTGCCGCCGCCCGGCCAGGTACGCGCCCACGGCACCCAGGGTCCCGGCCAGCAGTCCCCAGGGGATGCGCGGCCCGGGAAGATCCACGTCGGGGTGGGCCTCCCCGCCCGCCCGCATCCGCAGCGCCCGGGCGTCCTGGTGGTCATCGAGCATCGCCAGGCGCGCCTTGGCGATCCCGGTGTCGTCGCGGGCCGGCAACGCCAACTCGTCTTCCACGGCCAGGCCCTGGCGCAGTTCCCGGGCGCGCTCCAGCTCGGCGTCCAGTTCCGAGCCCAGCAGCAGGGAGATGTTCGCCAGCCAGATCCACAGCAGCAGGATGATCACCCCGGCCAGCGCCCCGTAGCCGCTCTGGTACGTCCCGAACGCCACATAGAAGAAGAACCCCGCGGTGGCCAAGGCCAGCACACACAGCGCACCCAGGGACCCGGCGCTGATCCAGCGGAACCTCGGCTGGCGGATGTTCGGGGTGAAGTGGTAGAGCAGGGCAACCATGAACACGGCGATCAGCACCAGCACGGGCCACTTGGCGATGTTCCAGGCCAGCAGCGTCGCCTCGCCCAGCCCCAGCACGTCCCCGATGCCGCGGGCCACCGGCCCGGAGAGCACCAGCAGGGCCAGCGCGAGCACCGCCAGGACCACGATGACCAGGGTCAGCAGGTACATCTGCGGCCGCAGCTTCCACAACGGGCGCCCCTCGGTGGTGGCGTAGGTGCGGTTAAGCGCCCTCCCGAAGGCCCCCACGTACGCGGAGGCCGACCACAGGGCACCGAGCAGGCCAACGAGCAGGGCCCATCCTGCCCCGGTCTGCTCGCCGAGCTGCTTCAGCAGCGCCTCGGCATTCGTTCGCATCTCCGGGGTGCCGACCGCGCCGATGGCCTGGACCATCCAGTCCCGGGCCTCGGACCCGCCGCTGACCAGGGAGAGCAGCGAGAGGATCGCCAGCAGCCCGGGCACCAGGGACAGGACCGCGTAGTAGGTCAGGGCGGCGGCGAGGTCGGTGGCCCCGTCGCGGGAAAACTCGCGCACGGTTCGCTTCAGGGCATAGAGCCAGGAATCCCGGCGTAGCGTCGGATCGTTGTGTTCTGGTTTCTCCACTGGGGAAATCACCGGCTTTCGGCGGGCTTGGCTTGGACTTTTTCCCACCCTACGGCCTTGGCCCCCTCAACGCAGGGAACGCGACGCGCGAAATCCGTCGGCGGCCAGCAGGACCAGCGCCAGGATGATCGGTGCGTAGGTGAAGGCATCGCGGGCGACGAGTTGTTCGCCCATGGCCACCGCTGCCACCAGCAGGAGCACAGGTTCGACGTAGCTCAACAGCCCGAAGACCGACAGGGACAGCAGCGAGGCGGCGCCCAGGTAGAGGAACATGGCCAGTGCCCCCAGCACTCCGATGGAGAGCACCGGCAGCAGTTCGGCCCCGGGTCCGCGTGCCCCGGTGAGGATGAACCAGAGCGCCAGCGGGGTCAGCAGCAGGATCTCCAGGGTGAAGGCGGCATTGGATTCGAAGCGTGCCCGTCGCCTGGCGGCGAAGTAGATGGGGTAGCCCAGGCAGATCAGCAGGGTGGGCAAGGCCAGCCCTCCGGCGAAGACCAGTTGGTGTGCCACCCCGAGAGCAGCCAGCGCCACCGCGATCTTCTGTCCCCGGGAGAGCCGCTCGGCGAAGGCCGCCCGCCCCACTACGACCATGACCAGCGGCAGCAGGAAGTAGCCCAGCGAGGTCGCCAGGGCGTACCCGTTCATGGGTGCGTACATGAACAGCCAGAGCTGGACGCCGACCAGGGCACTGGCGATGACCCCGAAGAACAGCAGCGAGGGCCGGGCCCTGATGCGTCCGAGAAGGGCGAGCATCTGGGCCCGGCGGGAGGGAACCAACGCGTAGACCGGGGCGATGATCGCCAGCGTCAGCACGATCCGCCAGCCGTAGACCTCGGTGTGCCCGATGTCCTTGAGGGACCCGGAGACCAGGAAGATCACGGCGAACAACGCCGAGGCAACAAGGGAGGCAAGAACGCCACGATTCACCGACGACGCTCCGTCTCTGGGGTTTTGACTGTTCCTCCATCCTAATTCACCGGCCTTGGCTAGACCTCGAGCTTGCGCCTGATGAAGGAGGAGAGCTGGTCGACCAGGATGATCAGCACCAGCACCACGATGATCTGCGTGGCCATCGCGTCGAAGCGGAAGGACTTGATGGACTGGTTGATCAGCAGCCCGATGCCGCCCGCCCCCACGAGCCCCAGCACCAGCGAGGAGCGTACGTTCACGTCGAAGCGGTAGAGCAGCAACCCGACGAACTGGCCCAGCACCATGGGCAGGGCAGCATGGGTGACCTGCTGCAGGCGCGAGGCCCCGGCGGTGGACAGCGCCTGTTGCGGACCGTTGTCGGCCTCCTCCATGGACTCCGCCCAGAGCTTGCCCATGACCCCGGTGTTGTGGCAGATCAGCGCGAGCACCCCGGCGAAGGGGCCAAGGCCCACCGCGGTGACGAAGATCAGCGCGAAGACGATGTCGGGGACCGCGCGGAAGAAGGACAGGACCGCGCGGGAAAGCTGGTACACGGCCCGGTGCGGGGTGGTGGTGCGCGAGGCGAACACCGCCAGCAGGAGGGCGGAAGGGATCGAGAGCGTGGTGCCCAGCAGGCCGATCCACAACGTCACCGTGGTGGCCTTCAGTGCCGGGGCCAGCACCCCTTCCCAGTCCAGGTCCGGCGGGAAGGCATCGGCCAGGAAGGAGGCCATGCCCTCGGCGCCGGTGACCAGTGCCGCGACCTCGAAGTCGGTGCCGCGCAGCGCGAAGACGTGCAGCACGACGAAGACCGCGATGGCGGTGAGGATCGAGGTGATCCGCCACCCGGCGTTGGGGAGCTTGGGGACCGAGAGGCGTGCGACCGGCGCGCTCATGCCGCTGCCCGGTTCGGGGTGTAGAGGCGGGCCTGCATGGACGCATCCAGGCCGGAGATGTCCCCGGAGTATTCGATGCGGCCGTCTATCAGGCCGATCACGGTGTCGGCGTGGCGCAGCGCCAGGTCCGGCTGGTGCAGCACCGCGGCCACGGCCAGGTTTTCCTCGTGGGCCAGTTCGGCCAGCAGCGCCATGACTTCCTCGGCGGCGCGCGGGTCAAGGGCGGAGACCGGTTCGTCGGCCAGCAACACGGAAGCGCGCTGGCACAGGGCGCGGGCGACCGCCACGCGCTGGGCCTGCCCGCCCGAAAGGCGGCCGGCCTTCTCGTGGGCGCGGTCGGCCATGCCGACGCGGGCCAGCGCAGCCATGGCCTCCTCCTTCAGCTCGCGGGGGAAAAACATCGGGCTGATGGACGCCGGTCCGCCGAGCCTGCCCAGGGCGCCGGCGCACACGTTTTCCAGTGCGGTGCGGCGCGGGACCAGGTGGATCTTCTGGAAGACCATGGCCACCGAGGACCTGGCCCTGGCCAATTCGGTTCCGCGCAGCGCTGACAGCTCGGTCCCGGCCAGCTTGATGGAACCGGCCTCGGGGGTCTCCAGGCCCATGACGCACTTGAGAGTGGTGGACTTGCCCGAGCCGTTGGCGCCCAGGAAGGCGACCACGGAGCCGCGGGCCAGGGTGAAGCCGACCCCGTCCAGCACGGTGCGTCCGCCGAAGGACTTGGTGAGGTGTTCCACCTCAAGGATCGGTTCGCCGGGCACGGTGGCTTCGGCCAGCCGGGGGACTGGAAGATGCAGGGTGGTCATTAGATGTCCTTTTCGGTCAGGCCCATGGTTTCGGCCAGGTCGAAGAGCGGGCTGTAGGTTTCCTTGGTGACCTCGATCAGGGGTCCGGCCGGGGTGACGTCCAGGAACTTGCCCACGGCCTCGATGTCGGCCGGGGCCAGGTTCAGCAGCGCGTCCTTCACCGCTGCCTTGAAGGCCGGGTCCGCGTCCGCCGAGACGGTGATCGGGTCGTTGGGGATGGATTCGCTTTCCCAGACCTGGCGGAATCCGGCCGGGTCGAAGTTGCCCGATTCGGTGGCGCTGGCCAGGGTCTGCGAGTTGATCTGGGCCGCGTCCACGGTGCCCTTGGCCAGGGCCAGCAGGGCCTCGGGGTGCCCGCCGGCGTAGTTCATGTTCAGTTCGTCCTCGGCGATTCCGGCCTTCTTCAGGCCGAAGCGCGGAAGCACGTCCCCGCTGGTGGAACCGACCGAGCCCAGGGCCAGGTCCTTGCCGCGCAAGTCCTCGATGGAGCGGATGTCCGAGTCCTTCGGAACCCAGATGCCGGCGGTGTAGGAGGAGAGCTTGCCGTCGGAGGTGCCGAAGGACGCCAGCGGCTCGGCGTTGGCCTTGGTGGAGGCGAAGACGTAGCCCATGGGACCGAACTGGCCGATGTCCAGCTTCCCGTTGCGCATCGAGAGCACCTCGGCGGCGTAGTCCTCCACGACCTGGACCTCGATGCTGCAATCCAGTTCCTTGCCCAGGGCGGAGGCCAGGACCTGGTAGGCGGGTTCGAGCTTGGTGGGGTCCTCGAACGGTTCGATGCCGAATTTCAGTTCCCCGGTGGGGCAGTAGGCATTGGAATCGGCGCTGGCCGGGGCCTCGGTGGAGGAGCAGCCCGCCAGCGTGAAGGCGGCGAGGGCGGCCAGGGACAGGGCGAGGGTGCGAGTGGTTTTCATGGAAAGTCTGGTCCTTAGCGGGTGGTGGAGGCGGTGGGCCGGGAGACGGGACGGGAGTTGAGGTTTGCCTCGGCCAGGCCGAAGGAGAGCGTCATGCCGATGCCACTGGTCACCGAGACCAGGGTGATGGCCTCCGTGATGTCGCGGACCAGGAGCGGGGAGACCTCGGAGGAGGCGTAGATGCCCTGCCAGCGTTCGGAGGGGGCGAAGGAATCGACGTCGAGCACCTTTGCCGCGGCCTGCAGGAGCGTCTGGGTCGTGGATTCGTTCAGGAACGGGTCCTGGGACAGGTCGTAGGAGTGCGAGTCCCCGAGCAGCAAGGTGCCGTCCGGACGCTGGGTGAACATCACGTTGGCGCCGATCTCCAGCAGGTCGGGGCGTGCGGCGGCGACCTGGGCGCGCAGTGCGCTCGCCGAGGGCAGCTGCGTGAACGCGTCGTAGCGCAGCATTGAGGTCGCGGTGAGCACGGCCGGGATGATGGTGGTGGATTCCGGGGCGGGGGCCGCGGCCATCTGCAGGGCGCAGCGGGTGATTCGGTGCTCGGCGGCGATCTGCGGGAACAGGTAATCCACGTCGTGGCCGACGCAGATGAATACCCTGTCCGCCTCGAAGGCGCCGCGGCCGGTGTCCACCCGGGCCTTGCGCGAGGTGCCGGCGCCGAGGCCCAGGGCGGCGGTGTTGAAGTGCACCGCTGCGTCGTCCTGGGCGTCGAGCCAGCCTGCCAGGGTGGCGACGGTGGTGCGCGGGTCGACACGCAGGTCGTCGGCCAGGAAGGCGCCGCCGCGGATGCCGTCGGTGTTTTCGCGGCCGAGCCTGGCCCGCACGGCGTCCGGGTCCAGGACGGTGACCTGGCCCTCGGGGCGCGAGGCGGAGAATTCGCGCAGCAGCTGCAGCTCGGTCTCGGTCGCGGCCACCACCAGGGCGCCGGACTCGATGGCCCAGAATCCTGCCTTGGCCGCGAAGTCGAGCCAATGCTTCCGGCCGGCCTGGGCAAGTTCGTAGAGCTCGCCGTGCTGGGCGGTGATGCAGGCATGGCCGAAGTTGCGCACCGAGGCGCCCACCGCACGGTGGTCGCGTTCGATGACGGTGACGCTCAAGCCCGCTTTCAGGGCCAGTGCTGCGTGGGCCAGGCCAATGATGCCTGCCCCGACGACCAGGACGTCGGTGCTTGCCACCGGTTCTGCGGTGGCCTCGGAATTTGTTTTGATCATGTTCACGGCATTGATGTTTGCCGCTCGGGGCACCCGGGATCAAGCCAGAACGGCACTTGTCCAAACAAGTTCACCAACGGTTCATTTGGTCGACAATTACTTCATGACCTGTTCATTTGCAGTTCACTCAGGACCCCGGATTGTCGCGGAATCCACTTGTATGCTCAAGTACGTGCCGTCAATATCCGATGAACCCATCCACCAGCAACTCAGCGAACTCTTCCGCGAGAAGATCTCCTCCGGCGACTGGAAAGAGGGCAGGCCGCTGCCCAGCGAGGCGGAGCTTTGCGCCCAGCACGGTGTTTCCCGTGGAACGGTCCGCCAGGCGTTGGCAAGCCTGCGCAGCGAGGGGATGGTCACCGGTGGCCGGGGAAAACCCCCGGTGGTCGCCCGCCCGGTGCCGTCCCAGTCGTTTGCCACCTTCATGTCCTTTTCCGAGTGGGCCCATTCGCTGGGCCGGGAACCGGGGCAACGGACCGTGGAGATCGCCCGGCGCCCGGCCGGCGAGGACCTGGCGGGAAAGATGGGGCTCCGGCCCGGGGAGCCGGTCATCCAGGTGCTGCGGCTGCGGTCCCTCGACGGGAAACCGACCATGGTCGAACGCAGCAACTTCATTGCGGAGGTCGGCAACGCCCTTTTTGGCTTCGACACCGACAGCGGCTCGATCTTCGGATACCTGACGAGCCGGGGCGTGGACCTGACCCGGGGCCGGCACGTGATTGATGCGGTCGGCGCGGACGCCACCGACGCAGAGCTGTTGGGCGTGGAGCCGGGCGCGGCGCTGCTGCGCGAGCACCGGCTGACCTATGCGGCCGACGGCCGCATCCTTGAATGCTCGGATGACCGGTACCTGCCGCACCTTGCAAACTTCGTCATCGAAAACACCAGGGCATCCAGGGCCGCGCTGGTACGCGTCCCGCTGGTTGCCTGACACCTGAACCACCAACATAAGGATGAAAACAATGATTGAACTTGTCGTCTTGGACATGGCCGGCACCACCGTGAACGAGCACGGGATCGTCTACCGCGCCCTTGAGGATTCGGTCACGGCCACGGGGGCCACCGTGGATGCAGCCGACCTGCAGACCTGGATGGGGGCGGACAAGACCGAGGCCATTGCCGCACTGATGGAACTCGGCGGCGTGAAGGCGGACCCCGGGGTCGTTGCCAAGCAGTTTGCCCACTTCCGGGCCATGCTGGCCGAGCGCTACGCGGCGAACCCGCCGGAGGCCCTGCCAGGCGTCGAGGACGCGCTGCGCGCACTCAAGGCCCGCGGAATCAAGATCGGCCTGACCACTGGTTTTTCGCGCGACGTTGCCGCACCCATCCTGGAAACGCTGGGGTGGGAAATCGGCCAAGGCCAGCTGCTCGATGCCGTGGTCACCAGCGACGAAGTGGCCGCCGGCCGGCCGGCGCCGTACATGATCCACCGGGTCATGGAGGCCACCGGAGTGCACGATGTGCGCGCCGTCGTGGCCGGCGGGGACACCGTGGTCGACCTCCTGGCGGCCCACCATGCCGGCGTGAAGGGACTCGGCGTGCTCACCGGGGCGCTGGGCCGCGAGGAGCTTGAGCGACACCCGCACAGCTGGGTGTTGGAAGGCGCCAAGGACCTTCCCAGCGTTCTCGAGTCTGCACTAGTCAGCCGCTAATAATATCGTTTTGGTAACAGCGTCCCGGGAGCCAGTGTGGTCGCCGGGACGCTTTTTGGTGCATGATCAACTTTTTTATACGGTTTGACTAGGCCTGATGAACATGGGGTGGGCCCCCGACTTGACTTGGCCCCGGGGTGGTGCCGTACGGTCTTTAAGTAACGTTTCTATAACAACAGGTTACGGAACGCGTCACAACTACCGCCGAGTATCCCTCGTTGTCCACGGCGGCGGTAGCCACTCGAACGTCGATTGCGACGCCGGACAACGCCGCCATGATGGTCCTGGACGACCTAAGCGGAGGATGGCACTGGAGAAACATGATCCAGCAGAACACCAAAACCAAAAACATTCGCCGTGGCGCAGCAACCGTCGCCGCAATCGCCTTGGCGGGGGGAGCCATGGCAATGTCGGTGGCACCTGCCTCGGCAGCCAGCACCAGCACCTGGGACGCACTGGCCCAGTGCGAGTCCGGCGGCAACTGGTCCATCAACACCGGCAACGGCTACAAGGGCGGGCTCCAGTTCTCGAACTCGACCTGGCAGGCCTACGGCGGCAGCGGAAGCGCCGACAACGCTTCCAAGTCCGAGCAGATCCGCGTCGCAGAACGTGTGAAGGCCGGCCAGGGCTGGGGCGCATGGCCCGCATGCTCTGCCAAGCTGGGGCTCTCCGGCGGCAAGGGCTCGGTCGCCAAGACCTACGAGTCCACCCCGAAGAAGTCCACCGAGGCTTCGACCTACAAGTCAACCTCGGCCAAGACCTACAAGACCAAGTCGGTTCCGGCCAAGAGCTATGCCTCTTCCGGCAAGCGCGCCGCAGCACCGGTGGCCAAGGCCCCGGTCATCAGCGTCAACGTCAAGGACTCGGGCAAGAACTACACCGTCAAGGCCGGGGACACCCTGTTCAAGATCGCCCAGGCCCAGGGCCTGAGCAGCTGGCAGGGCCTGTACTCGCTGAACCAGGATGTCGTTCCCAGCTCCGACCTCATTTTTGTTGGACAGTCGCTGGACCTGCCAACCAAGTAAACCGGTCCCTCGCATGAGCGGACGAACGGCCAGGAGGGCTGTTCCCTAGCCAAACCCCCAAGTGGCTAGGGAGCAGTCCTTTTGCGTGTCCGCTCCCCGCTTCCCGATGCCGGGGCCGCGGCTCAGGCGAACGCGAAGACCGGCGGGAAAACGAACACCACCACGGCCGCCCACAGGCCATAGACGGGCAGGTACCTGGTCTGCCAGCGTTCGAGCTCCGCGAACCGGCACCTGCCGCGCAGGAACCCGGCCGAGAGCCAGGCTGCCCGAAGCAGGTGGACAAGCAGCAGCAGGTTTAACCCCAGAGCGGCGATCTTGTTGGGGCTGGAGCCGAACTCGGCGATCCGCGCCAGCATGGCGGTAAGCATCACCGCGTCCACGGCCAGGGCGGCGACCAGCAGTACCAGCTGCAGGACATCGAAGATGCCCGCCGGAGCCAGCGGCTCGCGCGCCGACAGCGCATAGAGCAGCAGGCACAGCACCAGCACCAGGACAGCATTCATGAGGATCAGCAGGCCGCGGTCGACATCGATGAGCCCGCCCGCGGTGGTGAGCACGACCAACATGGCCAGCAGCATGGCGATGGTCAGCGGCGTGAAGATGCGCGTGAGCACCGGCGCGATGTTCTCGATGACGTCCTGCTTGGCCTCCACCAGCCAGGCGGCGACGACCAGGGCCCCGGGGACGGCGAAAGGCAGGATCCAGGCCTCCATGATCGGTTCCAGGTCCAGGCCCACCAGCTGCAGCACCGCGGCGGTGAGCCCGATGAGCACCCCGCCGCCGAGGCCCAGCAGCGTGAAGTAGATGGCCAACTCGCCGGTGAACCTCACGAAGTCCATGCGCCGCCCGTCGCTTCGCCACCGCCCGCCGACGTACGCCACGCCGGCCAACAGCCACAGGAGCACCGGTGCGTGCAGTGCCGCCAACAGCCCGGTGGAACCCTCCGGGGCGAACGGGTAGGCGTTCAGCACCACGGCCAACGCGGCGAAGGGAACAACCAGCGCGAGCAGGAGCCGCACGGCGAGCCGCCGCTTCCACGCGAAGTAGGCGGCCAGGAAGGGGAAGACCAACAGGCCCGTGTTGCGCAACAGCACCTCGTCCCCGCCCAGCCAGGATAGCCCGGCCTTCAGGGCCAGGCCCGCGCCCACTGCCAGTGACAGCACGACGGCAAGCTCGCGCCACGGCGGAACGCCGGTTGCCGCAGGGTCCTCGGGAAGCAGCACCAGCTGCTTCCACAGCCTTTCGGAGTGTTCCCGGGCAAATTCGCGTGAAACGGCGTCCAGATTGCCCATGCGCTTGATGGCCACCAGGAAGGATTCATCCTCGTCCAGCCCGCCGGCCCGCCGTTCGGCGATTTGTTCACGCAGGTGGTCCTCGAGCTCGTCGAGGTCGGCGGGCGAGATGGCACGGCGTCGGGCGACGTAGCCGCGCCAGTGTGCGATTTGGGCTTCGAGCCCCTCATGCGGTTCCATCACGCCCACCCCGTTTCCATCGCCGGCGGCAGCTGCGCGTTGTGCCAGACCTGCCGCAGCGCCTTGGCCACCACGCTCCACTGTTCCTGACGCTCGGCCAGGGCCTCACGTCCGGAGGGTGTGATGGCGTAGTGCTTGCGCCGACGCCCGGTCTCCGGGGAGTGGCCCCAGCTCGCCTCGAGGTGGCCGAGCCGTTCGAGGCGGTGCAGCAAGGGGTATAGCATTCCGTCGGTCCATTGCATGTCCCCGCCGGAAAGCTCCCCGACCTTCTTGATGATGGCATAGCCGTGCAACTCGCCTTCGGCGAGGATTCCCAGCACGAGCGGGGTCGCCGATGCGGCGACCAGGTCCTTGTCGATGCGCACGATTCCTCCTATACATAGATCTTCTATGTATTGAACGCCCGTGCGTCCCTGAAAGCAAGCCAAGGCGGTGTCGATTCAACGGCAAAGGTCCCTTTTGCCCCCACTTTGTGGGGAGAAACGGGACCTTTGCGATGTGGCCCGGTGATGGGCCTGTTGCCTACTTGCCCTTGGCCAGGATGGCGTTGGCATCCACGGTAGCCATGGCGTTGGTGTCCATGTTCTGGGAAGGGCCGTTGAGGAAGCGCTCCAGCGAGTCGTCCATGGCGTTGATCCAGCGCGTGTGGTGGATCTCTGCCATGGTTCCGGTGATCACCGAACGGTGGGCCTTGTCGCGGTAGCCCAGGATGTCCTCCGACTTGTGGCGCATCCAGTCCTTGAACAGGGTACTGACGGCGTCAAGGTCGAATTCCGGGTAATCGGTCGCGTTGATCAAGTCGCGGACGTAGTCGGTCTGGAAATCGG
This sequence comes from Arthrobacter sp. C2, assembly GCA_024207135.1. GTDB lineage: Bacteria > Actinomycetota > Actinomycetes > Actinomycetales > Micrococcaceae > Paeniglutamicibacter. The sequence continues at coordinate 3,872,481 of CP042428.1, forward strand.
CCTCGGCGTCGTGGTCGGCCAGGGCGGCCTGCGCATCGAGCCAGGACTGGATGTCGGCGGCACGGGCTTCGGCCGAGGGCAAGGCGATCTTGCCGGTCATGGCATCGCGGGCAAACCATGCCTGCGCATCGAACATGTTGAAGGTGTAGTACTGGTCTTGGGCGCCCAGGTAGAACAGGTTGGTGTTCTGCTGCCACACCACACCCTTGTAGAGGTTGCCCGGGTACAAGACGTTGGGGGAGCTTACCGCCAGGTCCGAGGGCAGGAACGGGTACTTGTGCAGGTAGCCGGTGCACATGATGACAGCATCGAATTCGCCGCTGGTGCCGTCGGCGAAGTGGGCCGTGGTGCCCTCGAAGCGGGTGACCAGAGGACGCTCGACGGTGGTCGAAGGCCAGTCGAATCCCATGGGTCCGCTGCGGTAGCTCAGGGTGATCGAGGCGGCGCCCATCTTGTGCGCCTGCATGCCGATGTCCTCCGCGGAATACGAGGACCCGATCATCAGCAGTCGCTTGCCGCCGAAGCGCTCGGCGCCGCGGAAATCGTGGGCGTGCAGCACCTCGCCGGGGAAGGTGTTGATCCCGTCGAAGTCCGGGATGTTGGGGGTGGAGAAATGCCCGGTGGAGACGACCAGCTTGTCGAAGACATGGGTCTTGGATTCGCCGGTCTTCACGTCCTGGCTGAAGAGCGTGAACTCCTCGGTTGCCTCGTCGTAGTTGACCCAGCGAACGGCGGTGTTGAACTGGATGTACTTGCGCACGTCGGACTTTTCGACGCGGCCGGCAATGTAATCGAAAAGGACCTCGCGCGGAGGGAACGAGGAAATCGGCCGGCCGAAGTGCTCGTCGAAGGTGTAATCGGAGAATTCGAGGCATTCCTTGGGCCCGTTGGACCACAGGTGCCGGTACATCGATGAGTGGGCCGATTCCCCCGAGCCGTCGATGCCGGTGTGCCAGCTGTAGTTCCACTGGCCTCCCCAGTCGGATTGCTTTTCGAAGCAAACGATTTCGGGCATGTCCGCACCCTTGGCGCGCGCGGCCTCGAATGCCCGCAGCTGTGCCATGCCGCTGGGTCCTGCACCAATGATTCCGACTCGCAAGCTCATGCTTTTCTCCTCATTCCGGGGCCGATTCAATTACCCGTGGCAAAGGGAAATTCGGGACCGCGCCAATGAAAGGCGACAGCGGAAGTACGACCCTTGAAAGAAGAAGTGCTCTCCTCCGAATACAAGGCCAGGCGCTTCGTGCGCCGCAAGGTCAAATGCTCCCGGGCCTCGATCCCCACAAGGGGAGAGGCGCCGCAATAACAGAAAAAGACCGGCAGATAGCGGTCATTGCGGTTCCGAATGAACCAGCGTTCGGCCCGATGTGGGTGGACTGGTTCTCTCTCCATAACAACAGTAGCGGACCAATTAGTCAAATCTTGTGCCCTAATTCAAGGCTGCGAACCCAGCCAAGGGCAAGAGTTCCAAATAGTTATATGTCGGAATATTCCCCGGGATCCTGAGGCTGATCGGCAGATGGGATAAGCGTTCCCGTGCGTCCATGTTCCAACGTCACGATTTTGACAATGACATGAGTGAATTGGCGGATATTTGAAATGCTAAATTGCTCGTCCGAGTTCGGTTGCCGAAGGCGTTGTGGCTGACTTCGGGCACATCCCGGGCGCGCGGGCGGGCCCGAAACGCAGCTGGTGGCCTGGCGGGACGAACCCGGCTGCACCGGACAGCTGCTATTGGAACCGCCAAGCGGAAAACTGCCCCGGCCGGTGGATTCCTCCCCCCTGCCCACCGTGGGTTTCGCTTTGTCCTATGCTCGGGTGCACCGGGATGCCGCGGCAGGGCAGGCACCCCGGGACACCTGCTGGTCAACGGGCGGCGAGCAAGGTTTCCAGCCGTTCGTAGCCCTGCGACATGCCCTCTTCCATGCCGGATGCGGCCATGCCGTCGCGTGCTTCGATCGAGGGGTAGACCGAGTGGCCCACCAGCCGGCAACGGTTGCCATCAAGGGCCTCGAAACGCATGTAGTCCATGGCGACGACATCGGGCTGGCCGTCGTACTCGAAGGTCTGGATGGCGAAATCGTTCTCGCGCACGGTGTGGAACACCCCGGTGAAGCCGTACGAGCCGATCTCGTTGGAGTGCGTGTACTTGTAGGAACCGCCTGTGCGGAAATCGTAGTGGTCGATGGTCATTTCCATGCCGTTCGGCCCGAGCCACTGGGCGACCAATGCGGGATCGCGATGTGCCTCGAACACGGCCCCGACGGGGAAGTTGAACTCCCGGGAGAAATCGATGAAGGGAGTGCCTTCGGGGATGCTGAGGTTCAATGGGGTGCTCATGATGAGACTTTCCTAAAATTGTCCGCGGCGTGCGGAATGCTTTTGGAGCACGGCATCCAAGCGGTCGTATTTTGCCTCGGCAAGTATCCGGTACTTGTCGATCCAGCCGGTCAGTTCCGTGAGTAGTGCAGGATTCAGGTGGACCGGGCGGCGTTGCGCCTCGCGTGTGCGGGTCACCAAGTGCGCCTGTTCCAGGACCTGAATGTGCTTCGAGATGCCTTGGATGGACATCTTGAACGGTTCGGCGAGTTCGTTGACGGTGGCCGGCCCGGCAGAGAGCCGGACGATGATCTGCCGCCGCGTCGGGTCAGCGAGGGCGAGGAACGCCCTGTTGAGGTCCTGCTCGTCAAACATCGCGTATTCAACTCATTCCTTTATCAACCTTTCGGTTGATTACTAGGATCCGCCGATGCCCGTCCGGAGTCAAGGGGCGGGCGGAAGGAATCCTGTAAAATTTCCCGATTCGGCACGATCCGGGACGCGGCCGGTGCGGATGTTGCCGCGGTGAATCCCCAGGGCAGCGCCCGCAGCCATGCACCGTGCCGTCTATGCAACAGAGCGCATGAATTCGCGGGCCGCAACAGCATGGCGCCCCTGGATTCCCAGGAACAGCTCGGCACTTCGGTGCCCGGGCCAGTTGCCGGGCAGGTAGCCATCGGGCAGGCCGGGATCAAGGTAGGGGATGGTCCGCCAAGAGTCGATGGCCCGCACGTAGGCCGCGAAGCTGTCGCCGGCGTTGGGGAAGCCGGCCTTGGCCACCGCCCCGTTCTGCTCGAGGAACCCGTGGTGCAGGGCGGCCAGCGCATCCAGGTCCCACCATGAAGCTGCCAGGGCCTGCGGCGTGCCGGTGAACTCCAAAACGTTGGAAACGATGATGGTCGCGTGGTCCTCCAGGCCGAGCACGCGCAGGATCTCCCACACCTCGGCGCGCAGGTAGTCGGGGAAGATCCACAGCCCCGGGGCCACCAGCCCGCCGCCGATTCCCTGCAGGTACTTGCGCAGTTGGTGGCGGCGTTCGCGTTCGGACTCCGGGATCGAGTAGGAAGCCAGGCACCACGAATCGCCCGCTGCCATGGAGCGTGGCTCGAAGATGCGCCGGTCCCCGCGGGCCAGGATGCGTTCGCCGGTGGCCGTGAGCTCGAGCCCTGTGGTCCCGTCCCGTTCCTGCTGGTCCAGGATCCCCTTCTTTTTCAGGCGGGAGATCGCCGTCCGGGTCACCTGCGGTTTGGTGCCCAGGGCATCCATCAACGCAATCAGGTGCGCCGAGGAAATCCAGCCGCCCAGTTCGCGCAGGTACAGCCCCACGATGGTGCGGACCAAGGACGTGGTGCTGCCCGGGCGGGCGTCCAGGTCGTCGAGTTCGGAAAGCACGTCTTTAGGCTACTTGCCGATCTCGGTGCGCACGGCGTACAGCTCAGGGAAGAACGTCAGGTCCAGGGCGCGCCTGAGGAAATCCACTCCGGAAGATCCGCCGGTGCCCTTCTTGAATCCGATTGTGCGCTGCACGACGCGCATGTGGCGGAAGCGCCAGGCCTGGAAGTTGTCCTCCAGGTCGACGAGGTCCTCGCAGGCCTGGTACAGGCTCCAGGTGGTGTCGTCGGATTCGTAGATGTCCTTGTAGATGGGAACCAGGGCCTCGTGGAACACCCAGGGCTTGGTGACGTCGCGGCCCAGGATTTCCTCGGGAATCGCGTAACCGGCGCGGGCAAGTGCATGCAGGAAGGCGTCGTAGACGGTCGGTTCGTGCAGGACCTGGGTGAGCAGCTGGTGCGCCTCCGGATCGGACTCGAAGACCTTGAGCATGCCCTCGTGCTTGTTGCCCAGGATGAACTCGACGGCCCGGTACTGGAAGGACTGGAAGCCGGAGGACGATCCGAGGAACCCGCGGAACTGTGCATACTCGCGCGGGGTCAGCGTGGCCAGCACGGCCCACTGCTCGGTGAGCGTCTTTTGGATGTGCTTGACGCGGGCCAGGCATTTGAGCGACTTGCCGATTTCGTCGTTGTCCATCAGCCGGCGCGACTCCGTGAGCTCGTGCAGCATCAGCTTGAGCCAGAGTTCGCTGGTCTGGTGCTGGATGATGAACAGCATCTCGTCGTGGTGCTCGGGAACGCTGACCGGGTGCTGGGCCGAGAGCAGTCGTTCGAGGTCCAGGTAGCTTCCGTACGACATGGCATTGTGAAAATCGGTGCGGACGGTGTCTTCGATTTCGCGGGCACCCTCGGGTGTCTGTGCGTGTGGGCAGGCCATGGAAATAGCGTATCAGTATCTCAACGTGCGTCAAGAGAGTGAAATAAGCCGGATCTGGATCCCCGGGGCAAAAAATGCTGGACGGATGTCTGGTCTCGTCGGGTCAGTAGAGTTGCGAGGTCTGTTCGGGGCCGTCGCCGGTCCGCCCCATGTCGAGCGCCTTTCCCGGGCGTTGTCATGGTTTGATTGAAGTTTGTATCGAGATCGTGGGCCGCAGAGAAAACGCGCCCGAAAACATGGGGGATTCATGAAGACTTTCACTCGCACGCTCACTGCCCTTGCCGCGGCGGTGTCGATCGCGTTTTCCGGGGCCGCCGTGGCAACTGCCGCACCCGTGGCACCCGTGCAGGGGGCCGCCGTCGTTGCTGCCAAGAAGGCGCCGGCCGTTGCGATCGGGAAGATTCCCACCAAGACCGTCAAGGGATCGGCGAAGGCCACCATCAAGCCGTTGGCCAAGGCGGCCAAGGGCGTGAAAGTCACCTCCAAGGTGCTGACGGTCAAGCAGGGGAAGAAGACCGTTGCCAAGAACAAGACTTCGGTCAAGCTGAAAACCGGCACCTACAAGGTGACGACAAAGGTGAGCTACAAAATCGGCAAGAAGAAGGGGACCATCTCCAAGACGCAAACCCTGATCGTCAAGAAGGCCGCGGCGAAGAAGTCGTGGGCAGCACCGAAGGGCAAGAGCTGCCCGGCAGGGTTCCCGGTCAAGGGCAATAAGACCGGCAGCAACAAGGAGTGGAAGTACCACGTTCGCGGTGGCCAGTACTACACCCGCACGGTTCCGGAGCAGTGCTTCAAGAACACCTCCGACGCGCGGAAGGCCGGATACCGCGCTTCCAAGCGCTAAAGCCGTTCCGGCAATCTCATGACGGCCGTGGCCCGCAGTCAAACTGTGGGCCACGGGTGTTTACATGTACCTTTGGCGCCGTGCCTCGTTGAGTCATCTTGAAAGAGCGATTTGAAACACCTGATTTCCTTTATTCTCACCGTGTTGATCCTGACCGGATCCCTGGTCGTGGACCCCGCTGTCATGGACGGAGCTTCTCCGTCGGAGGCCGCGAGCGGTGCCTCGGCATCCGTCAGCGTTCCCGCCGCGAAGGCCAAGCCCAAGGCGCCGGCCGGGGTCGCAAAAGTCCTCCCGGGTGCCAGGCTCGACGGCCCTGCCGCGATGACCGTCCTGAATTCCTTGCCGGTCAAGGGCAAGGCGCCGGCTACCGGGTATGACCGGAACAAGAAGTTCGGGAACGGCTGGAAGGACTTCGACCGAAACAAGTGCGACGAGCGTCAAGACACCCTTACGCGGGACATGTCGAAGGTGAAGTACAAGGACGCCAGAAAATGCCAGCTGGCCTCGGGCGTCCTGGCCGACTCCTACACCGGAACCTCGATCAAGTGGAAGGTGAACAGCGGATCCGTTGACATCGACCACGTGGTTGCGCTGAAGAACGTCTGGATCTCCGGGGGCCAGAAGCTTTCCCAGGACCAGCGGCTGGCGGTCGCCAACGACCCGTTGAACCTGATGGCTTCGCAGGCCTCCGCAAACAGGTCCAAGGGCGATGCCAATGCCGCCGAATGGTTGCCGACCCACAAGCCTTTCCGCTGCCAGTACGTGGCCACCCAGGTCAGCGTGAAGAAAAAGTATGCCCTTTCGGTGACCGCTGCCGAGAAGACTGCCATGAAGCGCGTCCTCAACTCCTGCCCGAAGCAAAAGGCCGCAAAGGTGGCACCAATCAAGGTGGTTGCGGCCAAGGCTCCACCCGCCGCACCGAAGAACACCGCGGCACCGACCCAGAAGCGGCCAACCAGCGTGGCCGCGCCCAAGCAGGTGTCGCCCGGCGCATACTGCGCGAAGGCCGACAAGGGTTCCAGAGGCATCGGCAAGAAGAACGGCAAGAGCTACACCTGCAAGACCGGCAGCTCCGACACACGGTTGCGTTGGCGCTAGCCCCCGCAACCAATTGCCGTACCGATATCCGGTACGAACGTGAAATTGCCGCCCATGCGCTTGCAGGGGCGGCAATTTCGCTTCATCCCGCGGTTGGCCCGGGACTACCTGGCCGAGAAGAGCCTCCCAAGCCAACCGCCCTTCTTTTCCTTGGGCGCATTCGGGTCGCAGCCGCATCGTTCGGTGCGCGGGACGTGCTTCATGACCTGCTGGACGTGTTGCCCGCACCCGGCCCAGGTCGTCTTTGAGCATTTGCGGCAGGTGACTGCTCGACACATATTCGTTCTCCAGGAATAGGTCCAAGGCGAAGGCCGATTGGATGACGCCCAAACCAACGATCTCATATACCCCAGGGGGTATCAAAATGGGTGGCGTGGCCGTCCTTGCGGGCGCCCCGCCCCCGCTACTCCGACGCCGCCGGGGACCCCGGTTCGAACGCAGTCTATTGGACCTGGAAGTGGCGGCCGGTGCGCAAGGGGAGCACCTTGCCCAGATCCACGCCCTCCGCAGCGATTTGCAGCATCAAGCGCTGGCGTTCGCCGGCGGTGATGTCCGCCGCGTAGCAACGCCTGGCCACCAGTGCCAACCTGTCGGCCAGCTCATTCATGGGATCGCCCGCGTGTGCCTTGACCCAGCTGTACCGTACCTCCGAGCGGGACAGCAGCTCATGGATCCTGTGGACGATGGACCGGGCCGCCTGCGACCTGCTGCGTGCGTGGCTGGCCGGATTGTTGAGCAGGTCGATGGCCATGAGGGAATCGGATCGGATGTGGAAGCGAACCCGTCCGGTGAACAGATCCTCGCGGTACCTGCTGGCATCCAGCAGGGCGTAGTGGATCGAGTTCAGTTCGCCTTGCAGTATTTCCTTGCCGGTGGCCGCATAGGCATTGATCGTTGGCGACGAGCCCCTGCCGTAGTCAAGGATCCAGCCATGGCCCATCAACGGGCTGTGCCAACTGCGCGAGGCGTCGGTGGTGATCGTCAGTTCGGAATGGAAGTCGTCGATGCTTTCACGCAGCAGTGCGGCGGCGGCGCGGGCTCCAACCAGCGGACGGAATTGCTCGGAGACCTCGAAACCCATCCGTGCCAGCGCCTCGGGCAACCTCAGGTGCCCCTCGAGCAGCACGTTGTCGCAAAAGACGGACTCCGCCGCGTTGCAACGCACCGCACGAATGGCCTTGTCGATATGCGCCATGAGCACGCCGAGCTTTTGCCCGGATTCGTGGACGGGAAGCACCCCGTTCCTTTGCCCAACCACCTCGATGGCCTGGGTCCGCACGACGGCCCAGAAGAGGTTCTGGTTGTGGGGCACCACCTCGACGGTGACCCCGGAGCGTTCGGTGACCTCTTGGACAGCAGGGATGAACCGCATGGCAGGAGGCATGGGGCGTGGTGCCTGCATGGTCTCCTCCTCGGTTCGGCGCTCGGGTATTTCCGCATCCGGAAACCCCCGTCTCCCAAAGCTACCCAAAATATTCCGTCGTGTGGATAGAAGACACTTCCCGGACCACGGAAGTTGTCGACTTCGCTCGGCCGTCTCCTGGCCCGGTCCGGCCTTGATGCCACCGCAGGGATTGCGGAAAACAAAGGGAGGTGAAGACGGCAGCGATGCTTCGGGTGCCACGAACATCGAATCCTGAAGGCGATGCCGGCATTCCACGGGCAACGCGATCGACCGCTGACGGGCTTGGTATGCCGGGCATTGGGTCGGGCTGTCTAGGATGGTCCTAGGAGCAAGAGAGTCTAGATAAGTGAGCGCGCACAGGCATGGATCCACGGCCGTCCAGGTTGCAACACCAGCAGCTGATCGTCACCCTGTTTGGGCTCTATGGCCGCGCGGGCGAAGGCGTCTTTCCGGTGTCGGTACTGGTGGACATGCTTGGTGCCCTGGGCATCGAGGGTCCCGCGGTCCGCTCGACCGTTTCTCGGTTGAAGCGCAATGGCGTGCTCGTGAGCCGTCGGCAAGCTGGCGCGGCCGGCTACTCGCTCGCCGGCGATGTGCGTGATGCCTTCGAGGAGGGCGACCAGCGAATCTATGCCCCCGAGCGGTCGCGCCCAGGGGATCAGTGGTCGTTGGTGATTTTTTCCGTACCCGAGGCAGAACGCAATCGCCGCTACGAGTTGAGAACGGAATTGACGAGCCTGGGATTTGGGGCGGTCGGGGCCGGTGTGGCCATCGCGCCGAGCAACGTGCTTTCGCAGGCGGTGCGGCGGCTCAAGGACCGGGGTCTCGATGGGTATGTCGAATACTTCAGCGCCGATTACCTGAGCGCGCACGACATCAAGTCCAAGGTTCCCCAATGGTGGGACCTCCAGGGCCTGGATGACCAGTACCAGGAATTCCTCGACCTGTACGGTGCCGCCGAGGGGGAATGGGCGGCGCGAATCGACGCGGTCGATGGCGACATCGAATCCGGCACTGAACTGGCCCGGGAGGCCTTCGCCTACTACGTCCCCATGCTGACGTTGTGGCGGCGTTTCCCCTACCGGGACCCGAACCTGCCGCTGGAATTCCTTCCGGACGGGTGGAAGGCCCCGGCGGCCAAGCAGGCGTTCTGGGCCTTGGATGCCTTGTTGGCACCCATTGCCAAGTCCTATGCGCTCTCGCTTCTGGGCTCGCGGGGTGTGGGGCCGGACGCCGCGGACATCCAGGAGAGTGCGTTGGGCCAGTGATCGGCCAGCGGGTCGATGGCCTCCAAGTGGCCCAGGTGGCTGTATTCGACCAGCGACACCCTCGCTGCTTGCCTGTTCGCTGCAGCCACGAAGTCGCGGGAATGCGACAGGGGCACGCGGTCATCGTTGATGCCGTGCAGGACCAGTATCTGTGTGTTGCCCAGTGGTTGCCGCATGGGTGAGGCTGCGCGATAGGCCTCCGGGGCGTCCTCGGGGGAAACCCCGAAGTATTCGGCGGCCGCATCGTCTCCCAGCCGTTCCCGATAGGTCCGCTCGACGTCGGTGACCGGAGCCAGCGCCACGACCGCGTCGACGAGTGGGGCCGTGAGCAGGGCGAGCTGGCCACCCACCGAGTGCCCCACCGCGACCAGGGGCCCGCCGATCCTTTCGGCCTGCTTGAGCTCGGACACCAACGCCAGTGCCGTGCGAACATCGTCCAGGGGTGCCGGCCACGGCCCGGTGGTGCCGCGGCGGTATTCGACGTTGGCGGTGACCCAGCCGTTCTCCCTCAGTGAGGCCGCCAAGGGATCCATGAGCGAGGCGTGCAGGTGCGAGCGCCAGTAGCCGCCATGGATCAGCGCGGTGATGCCGCGAGGGGTGATCCCGGGTGCCGGCCACTCGATCGAAACGTGCTGTGCCGCATCGAGGCCGTAGGGCATGGGAACAGTGCCCGGTGCGCGAGGTGCCATTGTGTGGGCTCCTTGGTGGAAATGGGTGACGGGAAGGGCGGGCCAGGGGGTGGGGTCCGCGCTTCCCGTCCGCGGTTGTGGCGCCTAGGCTCCCGGGACCGAGCCCGGTGGCAGGAAATTGACATCGCGCAGGGCAGAGAGCCGGACGACTTCCTCGGGGTCCGTCAGGTTGTGCAATTCGTCAAAGAGGGTCGAAAGCTGCCCCGACGGGCTGACCCAGAAGAGGGACTTGCCCGGGGTTTCGTGCTTGTTGTAATACGCGTGCGGCAGGCCCATCGGCATGCGCACGGTGTCGCCGGGGCCCGCGGTGGTCCACTCCCCGTCGAGGTAGAGCGTGTAGACGCCCTCCATGATGTAGATGTGCTCGTCCTGTGTGGGATGCACGTGCGGGGGAACACCGGTGCCGACCGGATCCAGGGACAGCCACGCAAAGGACGACGAGCTTTCGACCTTGGACAGATAGGTGTGCCCCAGGACGTTCCAGGTCTTGTTTCCCATCGCCTCGCTGGCGAGCGTGATTCCCTTGGGCAGATCGCCCAGGATGATTTCTTGGCCTTCTTGGATTTCCATGGTGGCTCTCCTTGTCGAACGTTCTCTTGATGTCCCCAGCATGGCAGAGGATCGATCCACTATGCAATAGGTATTGCGATCGCAAGTTTCACTGCATATGATGTGGATCACGCTTGGGGGCGTGTTCTGCGGCAGGGACAACCTGCCGGGGTGCGCACAACCCACAAAGATACCGGGCACCAATCCGACTGCCCTTCAACGACGAAGTGAGGCACCAGCGTGAGTAGCAAGAAATTCAACGGAATGAGCGTGCATACCCTGGGAACCGGAGGCGGACCGATCGTTTCCAGCTCCCGGGCGGGCACCAGCACCGCGGTGCGCGTCGACGATGCAACCTACGTCTTCGACGCCGGCATGGGCAGCATCCGAAACTACCGCTCGCACTGCGAATGGGGCCAGCTGCGCGGAATCTTCCTGACCCACCACCACTCCGACCACATCTACGACCTCGGCTCCTTCCTGGTCACCGGCTGGCAGGTGCCCGGCGAGTCCTTCGCCGCACCCATCGAGGTCTTCGGGCCCGGCAGGCCCGCCCGCATTCCGGCATTGGACGAGGCGCACGCCAAGGACATCGACGCGCGGGTGGGCACGCGCGAGATGAGCAGCACCACGCAGATCGTCGACGCGCTCCTGGACACGGTCTTCGCCTCCGACATCGCCATCCGCATGGCCGACGAGGGCCGCGGGGAGCCGCACGAATGGGTGCGCGCCCACGACATCGAGATCCCGGAAACGGCGGGCGCCGACCCGGTGGCCAACCGGCACCCGGAGATGGAGCCGTTCGAGGTCTACCGCGACGACCTGGTGGTCGTCTCGGCGATCCTGGTCGACCACCGGTTGTGTTTCCCGGCCTTCGGCTTCCGCATCGAATCGCGCCACGGCTCGGTGGTGGTCTCCGGGGACACCGCCTATTCGGAAAACTGCATCAAGCTGGCCAAGGACGCCGACATGCTGCTGCACGAAGTCATCGACCTGCCCTCGATCCTGGCAACCTTTCCCGAGGGCCCCACCCGCGAGGGGATCGAGGTGCACCTGCGCGAATCGCACACGCCCTTCGCCGACGTCGGCAAGGTCGCCGCCGCCGCGGGTGTCAAGACCCTGGTCCTGCACCACATCGTGCCCAACACCCCCGGCACCGCGGACCTCGAGGCCATGGACGCGGCGGTGCGCCGCGACTTCGCCGGCACCGTGCACATCGCCGAAGACAACGATGTCTTCTTCCCACGGGGCACCGATTCCGGGATCATTGAAACCGCAGCAATCCGCCATGCGGGAGTGAACGCATGAGCACCTCCGAACAAATCCAGCCGCACACCCTGCGCGCGGCGGTCAAGCACGGCAAGATGAACCGACGCGCCTGGGTCGTCACGTTCCTGCTGGTCATCTTCCAGATCATCAACTTCGCCGACAAGGCGGTCCTGGGCCTGGTCGCCGACTCCGCCATCAAGGACCTCGGGCTCACCGCCGGCCAGTTCGGCTTCATCGGCAGCGCCTTCTTCTTCCTCTTCGCCATCGCGGCGGTTGCCGTGGGCTTCCTGGCCGGAAAGGTCCCCACCCGCTGGATCCTGCTGACCATGGGGATCAGCTGGGCCGTGCTGCAGTTCCCGATGCTCTTCGGCGGCGGAGCCGCGGTCCTGCTGGTCACCCGCATCCTGCTCGGCGGGGCCGAGGGGCCCGCCACGCCCATCTCCCTGCAGCACGTCCACGGCTGGTTCCCGGCCAAGGAACGCGGGTTCCCCTCCAGCATCATCGCCGTCGGCTCGACCCTCGGGCCCATCATCGCCGCACCGATCCTGGCCGGGATCATTGCCCACCCGGACCTCGGCTGGCGCTGGGCGTTCGGGTTCCTGGGCATCGCCGGGCTCGCCTGGTCCGTCCTGTGGTTCCTGCTGGGCCGCGACGGGCCCTACTCCCACACCGCGAAGAAGCATGCGGGCGTGGAGGCCGCCCCGGCCACCGATTCGACCCCCGCGCAGCGCGAGGTGCAGCGGCCGAAGGCGCCCGCTGCCACCGGGCGCTCCGGCAGCATCACCGAACGCGCCGACCTGCTCAAGATCGTGCCCATCCGCCGGGTGCTGGGGTCGAGGATGTTCCTGGCCGCGGTGCTGGCCGGCGCCGGATGCTTCTGGGCGCAGGGCTTCCTGACCACCTGGTCGCCGAAGTACCTCGGCTCGGTGGTGGCGCTCTCGCCGGAAATGATCGGCCTGGTCTCGACCTTCCCGTGGGTCATCGGAGCCCTGGCGCTGCTGGTGCTTGGCTACGCCTCGCGGCTGTTGATGCGCCGCGGCGTCACCGTGCGCTGGGCCATGGGCGCCCTGTTCGGGGTCTCGCTGCTGGTCTCGGGCATCTGCTTCACCGTGCTGCCGCACCTGCACGGCTACGCCGCCGTGACGGCGCTGACCCTGGGGGCGGGGCTGGCGATGATCTACCCGCTGGCTCCCACCGCGATTGCCTTCTGCGTGTGTTCCAGGCAGCGCGCCGCCATCATGGCGACGCTGACCGGGCTCGCCTCCATCGGCGGTGTCATCGCCCCGGCCATGGTGGGCATGCTGATGGACCGTGCCGGATACGTCCCGGGTCCCAAGGGGATGCGCGACAGCGCCGAGATGGCCTCGCTGCTGGCCCAGGGCATGAACTCCTCCTTTGCGATGATCGGGGTCTACCTGATCGTGGTGGGCATCATCTGCGTACTGCTGCTGAACCCGGACCGCACCGCGGAGAGGCTGCAGACCCGCTTCGCCTTCAACGGGTAGCCGCCCGCCGGCGAGCCCCGGCCGGATGCGCCGGGAGCGGGGGAGAGGCCAATCTTCCGCGCTCCCCGCGCGTGCTTGGCGGGCAGGCAAGGGGCAATGGCTACCGACCGCCTTCCCCGCGGGTCATCGTGAAGGTGGAGGCGACCGCGGCGGAAAACCTGTCCGAGGCAAACAGCGCACGGGCCAGGGCATCGCGCACACCCGTTGCCGGGCGCCACAGCGGCCTGCCCAGCGCCATGTTCACGTGCGCCTGCACCGCCGCGCGGCGGGCCGCGGCCAGCCGGAGCCGGGAAAAGGCATCCAATTCCTCCCGGAGGCCGGTCCCGGCGATCCGTCCGCCCAATGCGGCATCCAGGATCCCCGCCAGCCCGGCGGCATCAAGCAGGCCAAGGGTCATGCCCTGCCCGCCGATGGGGCTGACCTCGTGGGCGGCATCCCCGATGAGCAGCACGTCCCCGGGATTCATGGAGCGGACCGCCAGGTTTGCGGTCGTGAACCGGCTGAGCATGGAGTTACGCCCGGCATCCACCGTGTGCCCGGTCCGCCGAACGATGAGCTCGGGCAGCGACGCGGTCTCCGTTTCCCTGATCCAGCACACCCAGCGCCGCGTGTTCCCGGGCAGCGGAAAGGACTCGGTGATCCCCTTCTCGTGTAGGAACAGCGCGGCAATGGACCCGAATTCCGTGCTCTCGGGGAAGTCGCCCATCAGGTAGGTGTCCGGCAGCCGGTGGCCGGCAAACGGCGCCCCGGCGCCCCGGCGCACCTCCGAGCGCGTGCCGTCGGCCCCGACGAGGAAGCGGCATTGCACGGTGCCCGCGTTCCCGCCGCTGTCCCGCGTGTGGGCGAGCAGGTGACGGGGGTGCGCATCCACGGAAGCGAACGCGGTTCCGGTGGCCAGCGCGCCGGGATCCAGCGAGCGCAGCCGCGCCCGCAGCAGCGCGACGGTGTCGTTTTGCGGCAGCGAGAGCACAAAGCGGTGCTCCGCCTCGATCGAACCGAAGGACAGCTCGGCCACGATCTTCCCGCGCGAGATGCCCACCCCGTGCCCGATCCGCACCCCGCGTGCCGCCGCCTCGGCACCGACGCCCAGCCGGTCAAGCACCGCCAGGCCCGGGGGATGGATGCCGATGGCCCGGGAGTGCCCGCCGATGGCGGTCCGGGATTCGAGCACCTTCACCCGGTGTCCGGATTCCAGCAGCAGGATCGCCAGGGCCAGCCCGCTGGGCCCGCCGCCGACGATGGCCACATCGATCATGGGGCCATCCGTGCCCCGGCGTGCCAGATCGCCAGGTTCCGGTACGGGCCCTGGGGGTGCACGTGCCAACCGGGCGGCAGCACGCGGGCCAGTTCGCCCGGCGTATAGCTTCGCCGGATGGAGGTCAGCCCGTCGCGCCGGATGAAGGAGGAACCGGCCAGCGGCAACGTGGCCAAACCGAACAGGAGCAGCGCGCTGCGCCGGCGCCGGATGTCGCTGTGGATCGCCAGGCCGCGGGCGAGGCCCTGGCTGTCGGCCAGGACACCGGCCAGCTGCGGGGGGTCGAGGTGGTGCAGGACATGGTTGGAAACCACCACGTCGAAGCGTGCGCCCTCGGCCACCAGCGCCGAGCTTGTGGTCCGCCGGAATTCGATCCCCGGTTCCCCGAACCCGGCGGACGCGGCGGCCCGGGTGGCGAAATCGTGGGCGCGGGCATCGGGGTCGATGCCCAGGACCCTGACGTCGTGGCCGTCGGCCCGCGCCCAGCGCAGCAACGCCAGCGCAATGTCCCCGCCGCCGCACCCGATGTCCAGGATGGTGCCGGTGCCCCGGCGCGGCAGCTGCGGGCGGACCAGGCGCACGTAGGTGCCGCGCCACCCGGATACGGCTCGGTTCACCCAGCGGAACTGGGCGTAGGTGCGTTCGAGCAGGGCGGGATCGGCGTCGGGACGGTCCATTTCCTCGGTGGCCGCGATGTCCCGTTGCATGGGCGCGGCCTAGCCCCGCTGCCCGGTGTCTAGGGTCATCAGCGCGGTCTCGACCGTGAGCCCGGGGCCGAAGGCCATGGAGCAGACGCGCTGCCCGGATGCCGCGTCCCTGGAGAGGTTCTCGTCCATGATGTCCTTGAGCACGAACATCACCGTGGCGCTGGACATGTTCCCGTAGTCGTTCAGCACCCGGCGGGCCGGCATCAGCTGTTCGTCGCGCAGCTCGAGGCGCTTTTGCACGCGGTCGAGGATCGCCCGGCCCCCGGGGTGGATGCCCCAGTGCTCGATGTCCGCATAGTCGGGGCCCAGCGACCCGTCGCGGGCCAGCAGCGGTTCCAGCGCCCCGATGATGTGGTCGTCGATGATGTGCGGGACGTAGGTCCCCAGCACCATCTCGAAGCCCTCGTCGCCGATGTTCCAGGCCATGGCCTCCTCGCCCACGGGGGTCAGGACCGTCTCGAAGTGGTCCAGCCGAAGGCCCGTCCCGGCGTGCGGACGGGCCGTGACGATGGCAGCGGCGGCACCGTCGGCGAAGAGCGCCGAGCCCATGATGGTGTCCGGGTCGTTGGAACTGCGCACATGGATCGAGCACAGCTCGGCGCAGACCACCAGCACCACGGCCTCCGGGTCCGCCTCGCAAAAGCTCTTGGCCGCACGCAGTGCCGGGAACGCGGCGTAGCAGCCCATGAACCCCAGGTGGTAGCGCTGCGTGGAGGGGCGCAGGCCGAGCGCCCTGACCAGCTGGTAGTCGGGGCCGGGATTGTAGAAGCCGGTGCAGGACACCGTGACCACGTGGGTGACATCGCCCGGGCCGAGGTCGGGGCAGGCCTCGAGGGCCTTGTGCGCCGACTCGATGTAGAGCCCCGGGGCGGTGGCCACGAAGACCTCGTTGCGTTCCTTGGTGCTGGGGCTCAGCAGGAGCCCGGAATCCGCATCGAAGAACAGCGGGTTCTCGGCCACAGTCTCGGTGGTGAACTCGGTGACGGCGGTGTGCCGGGTGGAGATCTGGGCCGAATCAAACGACGTGCTGATCAGGCGCTGGCCCAACCGGGTCAGCCCTGGTTGGGCGCCAAAGACATCCCTGGCCTTGTCTTGGTACAGGATGGTGGGCGGAACGGCTGTTTGGATGGTTCTGAGCATCACCGGCATAGTGCTGAGCCTATGGCCGGACGCGGTGCGGGTAAAGGGCGGGGCCCGGCAGCTGCCTGTGAATCGGAAGGCCAATGCCCCTGAAACCGGGCACTTCCAGAAAATGCTGGATTCCGCGCGGGCTCAGGAGTATCGTGATTTTTGGGAGACCAGCATCGGTCGTAATTGATCCCCGCCCCAGGGTGAGAGGTAATTGATGCCAGACAAATCACCACATAGACACGAACACAAAAAGCCTGCAGGCAAGTCGATCAAGGCGCGACGCGCGGAGAAGCGCTCGAAGAACGCACCGGAGTCGGACACCGAGCAGGTAACCCACATCAAGAAACACTGAGCAACTTGATGATTGGAGATATCTTCAAGGGAAGCGGAGAAGAACAGACATCTTCTCCGCTTCTTCCATGTCCGCCGGCATGCGGGAACGCGGGACCCCTGCGCCGGCGAAAAAGTTTTTTGGCATGTTTCCAATCCGTTTGCGGACCGGCACCGAATGCTCCATGACAGCCCGAACCAACAGTGGTCGGGAAGGCGCGGAGGCCCAGGGGCCGACGCCAAGCAAGGAGCATGACATGAAGCGCATGAACAGCAAGTTTGCCGCAGCACTCGGACTGATTGCAGTTGCCACCGTGGGCCTGACCGCTTGCTCGGCGGGCACCGGGGCCAACGAATCGATGGCACCGTCCTCCTCGGCCGCCCCGTCCAGCAGCGCGGCGGCCCCGAGCAGCTCGGCCGCGGCCATGGACCCGGCAGCCAACCTCGTGGGCTCCGGCTGCGCCGCCTACGCCGAGGCCGTCCCGAGCGGCGATGGCTCGGTTGCCGGAATGGCGAAGGATCCGGTGGCCGTTGCAGCCTCGAACAACCCGCTGCTCAAGACCCTCACTGCGGCGGTGTCCGGCAAGCTCAACCCGAAGGTCGACCTGGTTGACACCCTCAACGGCGGCGAGTTCACCGTCTTCGCACCGGTTGACGAGGCCTTCGCCGCCATCCCGGAAAAGGATCTCAACGCGGTGGTCGCCGACGCCGATACGCTGAGCACCATCCTGACGTACCACGTGATCCCCGGCCAGATCGCCCCGAGCGACATCGCCGGATCTCACAAGACCGTCGAAGGACAGGACGTGAAGGTCACCGGCAGCGGCGACAAGCTCATGGTCAACGGCGCCTCGGTGATCTGCGGCGGTGTCCAGACCGCCAACGCAACCGTCTACCTGGTGGACACCGTGCTGATGCCCCCGGCCAAGAAGTAGTAGCAGCGCCTCGCACTGCGGCAGGTCAACCCACCAGGGGGTTGGCAACCGGTGGAACCCTCCACCGGTTGCCGGCCCCCTGCGGTCTACTTGCCCCGGTCGGAAATTTCGGCGGGCAGGAAACCTGGATTCCTGCCCGCCGCACCAGAACGGATGAATGGCGGGGCCCGGAATGCATGAGACGCTATATCGCATGAGCTCACACCTACCCGGTGGCACGGACCAAACCTCCGCCCCCACCACCGAAGAACTGATGCTCGGGATCGCCACAGGTGACGAGAACGCCTTTGAGGAACTCTACGACCGGCTCTCGCCCCAGGTCTTCGGCCTGATCCGGCGCATCCTGAAGGACCAGGCACAAAGCGAGGAAATCACCCAGGAGGTGTTCGTCGAAGCCTGGCAGCAGGCGGCGCGCTATGACGCGGCCCGCGGCAAGGCAATCACCTGGCTGCTGACCTTGGCGCACCGCCGGGCGGTTGACAGGGTCCGCGCCAGCCAGGCCAGCAAGGACCGTGACCTGCGCGAAGGCATCAAGGACTTCCAGGCGAGCTACGATGACGTTGAGGAAACTGCCATCGCCCACGATGAGGGACAGCGCGTCACCCGGGCGCTGGAAAAACTCAGCGCAAACCAACGCGATGCGATCCAACTGGCTTATTTCGGCGGCTATACACACCTTGAAGTCGCCGAGCTGCTCAAGATCCCGGTGGGAACGGCAAAGACACGAATACGCGACGGAATGAACAAACTTCGAGACCTGATGGGAGTGGCGTGATGGACAAGCACCAGAACGAGCTGACCGGCAGCTTCGCCCTGAACGCACTGGGCGACGCGGAACGCGAGGAACTCCTCCGTCACGCCGAAACCTCCGAAGAGGTCCGCCAGGAAGTGGAGTCACTGCAGGAAACCGCTGCGCTCCTGGGGCTCTCCGCCGCACCCGTGGCCCCTCCGGCCCGGGTCAAGGCCAACATCATGGCCTCCATCCGCAACACCCCGCAGCTGCCGCCGCTTGTCTCCCCGCAGGACGTTCCGTCCGGTGCCACATCCGGGTCCGCGGAACAATCCGCCCCGGTTGCCCCCGAGGCGGCAACCGACGCCGCCGCGGAACCCGTGTCCGGGACGGCGCAGAGCGCTGGATCCGCATCGCACCCGGTCCAGGGGAAGTCCAGCCAAAGGATGTTCGCCCTGGCGGCAAGCGTGCTGCTGGTGGCCGCCGGAGTGCTCAGCGGCGTCGTGGTCAACCAGAATGCCGAGCAGCAAAAGCTCGAGGAACAGCTGGCCGCGCTGAGCACCCAGCAGTCCGAGCTGACCCGCATCCTGACCGCTGCCGATGCCCAGTCCAAGAGCCAGAAGCTGGAGGACGGGGCGACCGTCACCCTGGCCTATTCGGCCTCGGAAGGCAAGATGGCGGTGACCACAGCCGGCCTGCCCGCCCTGCCCAGCGACAAGGCCTACGAACTCTGGCTGATCTCCGGCACGGATGCCGTGCCGGCGGGCATGGTCCCCGGGACCCAGGCCGATGGCATGGTCATGGTTTCCGGTGCCATGGAGGGCGTGACGCACTTTGGCATCACGGTGGAACCGGCGTCCGGTTCCCCGGCACCGACCACCGAACCGATCCTGGTCCAGGAGCTCTAGGATTTCTTGGGGAAAAGGCGCCTTGCGTCCAATCCGCCGATGGTAGCGTTCCGAATACGTAGTGGACAGGTTCCTCCCCGCAACCGCGGGGAGGAAGCATCACAACGTACGGGTGGGTGAAATCATGAACAAGTCAACAGCATCGAGGATGCGGGACCTGGGGGCCTTCGGGCTCGCGGGCTTCGCGGCGGCTGCCGTGCTCTTTTCCGTGGCTCAATTTGTGTCGGCCTTCTTCGCCACGGCGTCGGCTCCCATGGTGGCGATGGGCTCGGTGTTCATCGACCTGACACCGCCATGGCTCAAGGACTTCGCCATCGCCACCTTCGGCACGAACGACAAGCTCGCGTTGTTCATCTCCATCGGCGTGATCGCAGCGATCGCCGCGGTGCTGGTCGGGATCCTGGCCAGGCGCAGCTATGCCCTGGCGGCGACCTGCATCGTCCTCCTCGCCGTGGCGATCGGTGCGGCGGTGCTGTCCCGGCCGGCCACCGGGGTCGTTGACCTCACGCCGACCATCCTGGGGTCCGTTGCGGGGTTGGCCGCGTTGCGCTGGCTCACCGCCCTTGCCGCCAAGGCCCGTCCGCCGGTGCCCGGCGGCACCCCCGTCCACGGGGCCTCACGCAGGAACTTCCTGATCGGCACGGCCGTGTCGCTGGTGGGTGCCGCGGTGGCCACCGGCGTCGGCAAGTCCCTGGCGACCGCGCGCAATGTCGCGGACGCCGCCCGTTCGGCCCTGGGACTTCCGCCGGCCGCGGTCACGGCACCGCCCCCGCCGGCCAACGCCCAGGTCGAACTCGCCGGCATGCCGAAGTTCATCACGCCGAACAAGGATTTCTACCGGATCGACACGGCACTTTCGGTGCCGCGCATCAATCCGTCCGAGTGGTCGTTGCGGGTCCACGGCATGGTGGAGAAGGAATTCACCATGGGCTTCGAGGAGCTGTTGGCCGAGGACCTGGTGGAAAGCTACCTGACCCTGACCTGTGTTTCGAACCCCGTCGGCGGCCAGCTGGTGGGCAACGCCAAGTGGCTGGGCTACCCGTTGCGCCTCCTGCTGGAGCGGGCGGTGCCGCGGGACGGCGCGGACATGGTGCTCTCGACCTCGATTGACGGCTTCAGCGCGTCCACTCCGCTGGAGGTCCTCACCGACGACCGCATGGCACTGCTGGCGGTCGGCATGAACGGGGAACCGCTGCCGCTGGAGCACGGATTCCCGGTCCGCATGGTGGTTCCCGGTCTCTACGGATACGTTTCGGCCACCAAGTGGGTCGTTGACCTGGAGGTCACCCGCTTCGCCGACAAGACCGCCTACTGGACCACGCGTGGCTGGTCCGATCACGGGCCCATCAAGCTCTCCTCGCGGGTCGACGTGCCCCGGTCCTTCGCCAGCGTTCCGTCCGGAAAGGTTGTCATGGGCGGAACCGCCTGGGCACAGACCCGGGGGATCTCCAAGGTCCAGGTGCAAATCGACGAGGGTGAGTGGCAGGACACGGAACTGGGCGCCGAAGCCTCCGTGGACACCTGGCGCCAGTGGCGCTACGAATGGGACGGCGGTTCCACGGGAAACCACGTGGTCAGCGTCCGTGCCTTTGACGGAGACGGGACAATGCAAACCAGCGAGAAGGCCGACCCCGTGCCCGACGGAGCCAGCGGCTGGCAGCGCGTCCAGTTCTCGGTTGGCTAGCTCGTCCCCGGACGAACTCCTGCGGGCGAGGGGGCGGGCCCCACGGCCCGCATCGACCAGCACCACACCGCCGTCACTCACCGCCCCGGCCCGCGGGGTTCGCCGTGGAACCGGGGGCTTGGCTACTTCTTGTCGTCTCCGGTCAGTCGCTGGCTCAGGTACACCGGGATCATCGAGGCGAGCACCAGCACCGCGGCGATCACGTTGACCACCGGGGCCTGGTTGGGGCGGGACATGTTGTTGAAGATCCAGATCGGCAGGGTCTCGGTGCCGGGGGCCGCGGTGAACGTGGTGACCACGATCTCGTCGAAGCTCAACGCGAAGGCCAGCAGGCCGCCGGCGATGAAGGCCGAGCGGAACCCGGGGAAGGTGACGTGGAAGAAGGTCTTGAACATGTTGGCCCCCATGTCCATGGCCGCTTCCTCGAGGCCGCGGTTCATCCGCCCCATGCGTGCCTGGACGTTGTTGAACACCATCACGATGGAGAACGTGGCGTGACCGACGATCACCGAGAACAGCCCGAGCCCGATGCCCAGGGGTTCCAGCACGGTCTTGAAGGTGTTGTTCAGTGCAACACCGGTGACGATGCCCGGCAGGGCGATGGGCAGGACCACCAGCAGGTTGACGGTGTTCTTGCCGAAGAACTCGTAGCGGGACAGGGCGAAGGCAACCATCGAGCCGAGCACCAGGGAGATGGCGGTGGCCACCGAGGCTACCTTGAGGGAGGTCCACAACGCCTCGCGGACGCCCTCGTTGTGCCAGGCGGCAACCCACCACTTGGTGGTGAATTCCTTGATGGGGAAGGCCCCGGAGGTGGTGGCGTTGAACGAGTTGGTGATGACCAGCACCAGCGGCAGGTAGATGGCCGCCATGACGATGCCGGCAAAAACACGCAGGGTGACCTTGGCGGGGGCAGAGAGTCTCATGACGGTCTCCTTACAGGGCCTTCAGGGCGCCGGTCTTGCGCGCCAGGAAGAGGTAGATGACAACAACGACGATCGGCACGATGCCGAACGCCGCGGCCAGGGGCGGGTTGAGGTTGATGTTGGAAGCGATCACGGTGCCGATCACCTGGGTCTTGCCGCCGACGAACTGGGCGGCGATGTAGTCGCCCAGGGACAGCGAGAAGGTGAAGATGGATCCGGCGATGAAGGCGGGCTTCAGCAGCGGGATGGCCACGGTGCGCACCGTCGCCCAGGACCTGGCGCCCAGGTCGGCGGAGGCGTCAAAGAGGTTGTCGGGGATCTGCCGGAAGGCCGAGTACACCGGGACCGCCATGTAGGGGAACCAGAGGTAGGCCAGGGTGACCACGAGGGCTGCGGTGCCGTAGCCCGGGCCGGTGGCACCGAAGGGGGCGAGCAGCCAATCCAGCGGGCCGCCGGTGGAGAAGGTGATGCGCCAGGAGAACACCTTGACCAGGTAGCCGGCCCAGAGCGGCAGGGTGATGCCGATGGCCAGCACCGCGCGCATCCTGGGGGAGGCGACCTTGGCCATGTACAGGCCCAGCGGCAGCGCGAGCGCCGCACAAAGCACGGTGACGGCCAGGGCGATGCCGATGGTGCGCAGCGCGGTGGCCTGGTAAGCGGGTTGGGTGAGGATCTCGGTGAAGTTCTCCAGCGTGAAGGCCGGGATGACCTTGGAGGTGAAGGAGTCGGTTCTCCAGAACGCGGTGATGAACAGCAGCGCGAGCGAGCCGATGTAGAGCACCCCGAGCCAGAGCAGGGGCAGCAGCAGCAACCCGGTGACCCGCATCTTGGGGCGGACGTAGAGGTAGCGGGAGATCTTGTCCCCGAGCGAGTTGCGTGCCGGGGCGGTGGAACGGATGGGTGCTGCCGCCGTGTCCGGCGGGGATTTCAGTGCGGTCATGGCGGTTGCCGACGAAGCTCGTCGATCCTCCTCGTTGCTGGGAGTGAAGAATGCGGGGGTGCGGGGAAGGCCGGCGCGGGAAGGTGCTTGGGGGTCACCTTCCCGCGCCGGCAGTCGGGGCGAGGCTCAGGGAACCGCTATCCCTTGACCTCGGTCCAGGCCTTGGTCCATTCCTGGTAGTTGGTGCAGGTGACGTCCGTGCGGCCGTCGATGCACTGCTCGACCGGGGTGGTCCACATCCAGACCTGCTTGTAGTAGTCCTCGTCGGTTGCGTGGAAGGTCTCGCAGTGGGCTTCGTTCTCCTTGGAGCCTTCGCATGCGAGCTTGTTGGCCGGGGCCATGCCGAAGTTCTGGGCGATCTTGGCGTTGACCTCGGCGCTGGAGGCCCAGTCCATCCACTTGTAGGCGCAGTTCGGGTTCTTGGACTTCGCGGAGATCATCCAGGTGTCGGACCAGCCGGTGGCACCTTCCTTCGGGAGCACGGATTCGACCTTGCCACCGTCGCCCCGTGCCAGGTTGACCACGACCTGCCAGCCGGTGCCCAGGGAGGAGGTGCCCGAGGAGATCGAAGAGACGGCCTTCAGCGCGTCGTTCCAGTATTCGCCCACGACGCCGTTTTGGGTCTTGAGCAGTTCGACCGCGGCGGCCAGCTGGTCCTTGTCCAGTGCGTAGGGGTTGGTGATGCCCAGCTCGGGTTGTGTGGCCATCAGGTAGACGGCCGCGTCGGCGATGAAGATGGGCGAATCGTAGGCCATGACCGATCCCTTGTAGGGGGAGTCCGCCGCCCAGGTGTCGGCCCAGGAGGTGGGGGCCTGGGCGACCTTGTCGGTGTTGTACATCAGCACGTTGGCGCCGCGGCCGATCGGGACCCCATAGCTCTTGCCGTTGAGGGTGTCATAGATCTGCCCCTTGAGCCCCTCGACGATGTGCCCGAAGTTCGGGATCAGCTCGGTGTTCACCGGGGCCACGTCGCCGCCGGCGATCAGGCGCAGCGAGGCATCGCCCGAGGCCGAGACCAGGTCGTACTCGCCGCCGCGCATGAGCTGGACCATTTCGTCGCTCGTGGCGCCGACCTTGCGGTTGACCTTGCAGCTGGTTTCCTGCTCGAACGCGGAGACCCAGTCGGCGTCGGGGTTGGTGGAGCCGTCCTCGACGAAGCCGGCCCACGCGATGATGTTGACCTGGCCCTCGGACTCGCCTATTTCGGTGGCGGCCGGGAGGTCGGGGACCTGGATGCCGCCGCCGGAAGTGGCTCCGGAGCTGGCGCCACCGCAGGCCGCCAGGACGAGGGAGAGCGAGGCTAATGCTGCGAGGGGAAGTGCCTTGGAGATCTTCATGATCGTGGCCTTTCTGGGTGAATGATGCTGCGGCCGGGTTGCAAGCGGGCGAAAGCCCCGGCCGTTGGGGGGAAATGGATCAGACGGTGTAGTTGTAGCGGGTGGGCCATTCGAGGCGGACCCTGGAACCGCGGGCGGCCCCGGCCGAGGATGCGCCGTTCTGTTCCTGCACGATCAACCGGGTTCCGTGATCGGTGCGTGCCATGTACCGGGTGGTTGGTCCGGTGTAGACAATTTCCTCGATGACCGCGGTGACGGCGGAGGTTGCGGATTCCTGGGCGGATTCAAGCGGACGAACCACGATGTGTTCGGGACGCAGGGAAACCAAGGCGGGTGATCCGGTGAGTTCCTGGGCCAGGGAACCTTCGATGAGGTTGGTGTTGCCCAGGAACGAGGCGACAAATCGGGTGGCGGGACGTTCATACAGGTCCGAGGGCGAACCGACCTGGTCGATCTTGCCCTCGTTGAAGACCGCGACCCGGTCCGAGAGCGTGAGTGCCTCCTCCTGGTCGTGGGTGACGAAAACGAAGGTAATTCCGACATCGCGTTGGATGGCCTTGAGCTCGATCTGCATCTGCTCGCGCAGTTGCTTGTCCAGCGCGCCGAGCGGTTCGTCGAGCAGCAGGACCTGGGGCCGCAGGACCAGCGCGCGGGCCAGGGCGATGCGCTGGCGCTGGCCGCCGGAGAGCTGCGAGGGGAGCCGGCGGGCGACCTGGGGAAGCTGGATCATTTCCAGGGCCTCGGCCACGCGCTTGGTGCGTTCGGCCTTGGGCAACTTGCGCAGCTTGAGCCCGTATTCGACGTTTTGCGCCACGGTGAGGTGCGGGAAAAGCGCGTAGTCCTGGAAGACGGTGTTGACGTCGCGCTCAAAGGGCGCCGCATTGGTGACGTCGAGGCCGCCAAGCTCGATGCGGCCGCTGGTGGGCAGTTCAAATCCTGCAATCATGCGCAGGACCGTGGTCTTTCCGGAACCCGAGGGACCGAGCAGCGAGAAGAACTCGCCGGTGCGGATTTCCAGGTCGAGGCCCTTGACCGCGTCGAAGTCACCAAAGGACTTGCCGACTTGCTGCAGGGAGATCGCGGGAGTGCTCCGGGAATTCTCGGCTTGGACCGGGAGTTTGGGGGAGGTCGCTGTGGCGGGCACGGTGTCCGTCCTTTCTCGGTGGGGTTGTGGTGCGGGTTACTTCTGGGCTGTTACCTATAGAACCAGATGTTAGATGTAATAGCCATCACTTTCGCAAAATAATCTGTGAGAAGATCTTTGGGAGCGAGTCGCCGATGCCCAAACTCCCGGCATTCGAAAGGATGGTGAGCATGCCTCGAGATTCTTCCCCGTACCAGCGCCAGCTCTCCTCCGTCTTCGCGTCGCTGGGAGACGAGGGTCGCGCCAAGCGCGTCGAGGACCGCATAATTTCGGGTATCGCCGCAGGCATCCTGCTCGATGGCGACCGGCTGCCCAGCGAGTCCGAGCTGGCTGCCTCACTCGGGGTGGCCACCATGACAGCACGCGAAGCGCTGGTCTCCCTGCGCGCCCGGGGACTGGTGAAGACCACCCGGGGCCGCGAGGGCGGAACGTTCATCACGCTGCCGCTTGGGGATCGGACCGGCATCCTGCAAGACCGGCTGGCGGCCATGAGCCGGGTTGAATTGCGGGACCTGGCGATCCACTACGTGGCCATCGCCTCCACGGCGGCCGAGCTTGCGGCGAATGCCGCGGACGAGCATGACGTGGTTATCCTGCGTCAGCTGCTGGAAGGCAGGATCGAGGGCAATGGCGCCCGCGGATCGGTGGTGGGTGACTTCCTGCTGGAGCTGGCCGCGCTGAGCCAGTCGGCGCGGCTCACACGTGAGCATGTCCGGCTGCACACGGACTTTGGTTCGTTGTTGGCCCTGGCGCACGCCGACCCGGAGTTTGACGCCCGGATGATCCAGCTTTGCGGTGACATTCTTGATGCGATTTCCGCCAGGGATCCGGCCAGGGCGCGAAAACTGGTCGGGGACTATGTCAGGGAGGGTGTCGTCTGGCTCATCGCCGACCAGTCCCGGGCCGGGATCCGGGCCGTGAAGCCAGAGAAGACCAAGCCCGAACGCCCCGTCCGGAGGACCTCATGAGCCAAGACAAGACCACCGGCACCGGTGCCGATGTTTCCTACTTCTTCGAATCCCTGCTTCGAGACTTGCACGAGTGGGCCGGCAGGATGGGCAAGGTCTTTGAATCCCACGACGGAGCCCCCGGTCCGCAGGAGCTCGATGCGGCGATCCATCCTCTGGTCAACGAGTTCCTGGATCGGAAGGAGCTTCCGCTGGTTGGTGCGGGGTTCGTTGCCGCCCGGGACGCGTTGGCCGGTACGCCGTGGCACATGGCCTGGTGGCAGGGGCCGGCCAAGGAGCGGCTGCTCATGCTCACCATTGAATCGGCCGGCGAGACGTATTCGCGACGCGAATGGTTCACCGTCCCCATGGAATCGGGCGAAGGGCACGTCACCGGGCCATACGTGGACTTCCTGTGCACCGACGAATACACCTTGACGCTCACCGTCCCGGTGACGGCCCGTGGGACCATCGTGGGTGTTGCCGGTGCCGACGTCCTGGTCGAGACCATCGAGCTGCTGCTCATGGACCGGCTCAAGGACATCGACCCGCGGGCCACGCTTGTCAACGGCAGCGGCCGAGTCATCGTTTCGGCCGATCCGCAACTGGCCGCCGGAGCGCTGCTGGTCCGCGGTTGGCAGGGATCCGACGCTGCCAACCTGTCGGTTGCCGACAAGGACCTTGGCTTTGACAAGGTTGCCGTCGGCCGCTGCGGGACGTTGCCGCTGGCTATTGCCGTACCGGCCTGATCCGGGCCCCCAAGCACCCATAAACCTAGCTAGCCCAGCCATATCGGCGTAGTCTCGGATGTAGGTCGTTGCAGCGAACGCGCGCTCAAGCGGCCACCCTAAGGAACGCGGGGACTTCATATGGATGACGCAAAGAACTCGGTGCCAACGGCCATTCGGCCGTAGCCAGGTCCGGGGTGTGCGCAACATGGACCCCCGTTCGAGTTCGGGGTTTTACGGCTTCCTTCCTTGGCGGAGCGCCTTGACCCCGAAGGATCCCCGGCCCATTGCTTTGATTCCACGGACGGGCCCGACTGTCGGCACCCACCCGGGATGGCCCGGAAACCACCACCGAAAATCATTGCCCATGCTTTGGCGACTAAGGAGCGCATGATGAGCAAAGAAACCACGGTCCAGCCAGCCACGGACGTCCTGCCCGACGACTCCGCGGATGCCCGGCCCAGGAGGCTGTCGCCGGATGAACTGCCGGACGGCTCGGGAAATGACGCACCCAAGCACCCGGAACTTGGCGACGAAAACCGATTCGACGCGGGATAACCCCGCATCACGACGGAGGTCTCGCGCCCGATAGGCGCGTGTGACAGCAACATCCGGCCTGGAAAACATGAAGGGAGTGAAAAGTCATGACTCAAGATGCACACATTCCGGCACCACGTGAGGAGCCCGAGGCAACGCCGAGGATTCCGAAGAGGCACCCTGCCCGCGGATTTATCGTAGGAGGGTCACTCACCGCACTGCTCTTCCTGCTGTTCATCATCACCGGCGGCGCCACGATGGGCGATGCGGTCAGCCCGCTGTGGATCGGATTCATCATCGGCGTCCTGGTCGCGCTCCTCGGAGTCTTCCGCCTCGTGGGCGGCACCGAGGCCTTCGGCCTGGGCGACACGGAGCACAAACACCCGACGGCATGACGTCGTTCGGGCACACCACCGCGAAAGGCCACCGTTCGGCACCCACCGGTCCGAACGGTGGCCTTTCCCCTGCCCGGCGCGGGGAAAGTACTTGTGAAAGCCAAAGTGTCTTGGCCATGGTGTAGCGCCGTGGCGGTTTAGGCTGGGCAGCACAGTACCTAGAAAGGGACCTGCACCCGATATGAGACGCGTCTTGGCCTACCTGCTGCGAATTGGCGGAAGCATCGCCATCAGCGCCGCAGTGGTTGTGCAATTGCAACGAAGCATCACCAATGAGGGGTCGGGCCAGGGGGAAGTCGGCTTTGTCATCCAGAACTTCTTCTCGTTCTTCACCATTGAATCCAACGTCCTGGCGGCGATCGTCCTGTTCGTGGGCATCTTCACCCTGTCCGGACGACCCGAGCCCCGCGGCTGGAGCATGTTCCGGGCGGCCGTGACCGCATACATGGCAACCACAGGGGTGGTCTACAACCTGCTCTTGCGCGGCATCGAGCTTCCCCAGGGTGCCACCGTTCCCTGGTCCAACGAAGTCCTCCACGTCGTGGGGCCCGCCATCATGGTGCTCGATTGGCTCATCGCCCCCGGGCGCCGGCGGCTGCACGCCAAGGCGCTCTGGGGGATCGTCGCCTTCCCCCTCCTGTGGGCCGGGTACACCTTGGCGCGTGGCCTGATGGTTCTCGACCCGCGCACGGACAAGCCGTGGTACCCCTATCCGTTCCTGGATCCGAACACGAGCCCCAACGGGTACTACTCCGTCGGATTCTACGTGGTGCTGATCGCCATGGTCATCGGCGTTGTCGGCTCGGGCGTCTTGTGGGTCAGCAGGGTCCGGCGCCGCACCGCGTAGCCGTTCCGTCGGACCCCGGGATACCCTTGGGGGTATGCATCTCGGCTTTTCCGGGGACTTCAAGCGGCAATGGCGGGACGTGGCGAAATGCGGGATCGGGTGATCTGGCTGGTGGTAGGCGTGGTCCTTGCCGCCATGGCGGCATCGCTGTGGCCCGATGCGTGGGTTGCCGCCCTGGGCGCCGGGTCCGCGGCGGCCCATTGCCTGCTGGCAGCCATCCGCGGACGCTGCTTCGGCGACGCGTGCACGCTTTCGGCCATCGATGCGCCACCGGCGGAAAAGGCCCAGGAAACCGCCCGGGAATGAAACGGCGACCTTCGTGGTTTTACATGCAAACACATGTACTCCATGAAAGGGAACCACACCATGAGCCAAAACATCGTAGTCATCTCCGGCGGCCTGGGCACTCCTTCTACCTCCGGCCTGCTTGGCCGCCAGCTCGGCGAATCCGCCGTCAAGGAACTTGCAGCGATGGGCGTCCAGGCGGACCTGACGGTGCTGGAGCTGCGTGACTACGCCGCGGACATCACCAACAACCTGCTCACCGGCTACGCCCCGCCGCGCCTGGCCGAGGCCATCGAAGCGGTCCGCAACGCCGGCGGGTTGATCGCGGTGTCCCCGGTCTTCACCGCCTCGGTCTCCGGGCTCTTCAAGTCGTTCATCGACGTCCTTGACCCCACCTCGCTCGACGACAAGCCCATGATCCTGGCCGCCACGGGCGGAAGCGCCCGGCACAACCTGGTCGTCGACTACGCGATGCGCCCGATCTTCGCCTACCTGCGCGCCCGCATCATGCCCACCTCCATCTTTGCCTCGCCCGAGGACTGGGGAGCGGACCAGGGCCACGGTGCCCTGGCCGAACGCGAGCGCCGAGCCGGAATCGAACTGGCGCAGGCCATCGCCGGGCCGAACGGGGCTGCCGCGCAGGCCCAGGACCTCGGCGACACCCGCTCAATCGCCCCGCGCGTGAGCGAGACCGCGAACCCGCGGGACAACATGACCTCGCTGCCCTTCGAGCAGCTGCTGGCCAACATCCAGGCGGGCTAAGGAGCCGGCACCCGGGTCACTGGGCAAACTCCGGGTCGGTTGCGTCCTTGTTGTCGCAGCCGTCGACCGCGGCCCCCATGCGGTGGATCATCCCGCCCAGGACCGGGTGCGGGGTGGCGAAGTTCAGCCGGACGAATCCGCGGCCACCGCTGCCGCAGGCGCTTCCGTTGATCAACGCGACCTGCGCCTCCTTGAGGAAGAACTGGGCCGGGCCGGGCTCCAGCACCAGCCGGGAGACGTCCAGCCACGCCAGGTAGGTGCCCTGCGGGGGAGCGTAGCGAACCTGCGGCAGGTGCTCGGTGATGATCTCGCCAAGCAGCATCCTGGACTCGTCCAGGTAGCCGATCACCGAATCGAGCCAGCCTGTGCCCGTGCGGTAGGCGGCGGTGGTGGCCGCCAGCCCCACGTTTGCCGCCCCGTGCTCGGGGACTTCGCCCACCCGCGCCCACACCATGCGGTCCACGTCGTTGGTCAGCACCAGTTGCGCGCACTTGAGCCCGGGCAGGTTGAACGCCTTGGTGGCGGCGACCGCCGTGATCGAATGCGCTGCGGCCGCATCCGACACCGTGGCATAGGGAATGTGCGTGGCACCGGCGAACACCAGCGGCGCATGGACCTCGTCGGCAAACACCCGTGAACCGGTGGCCTCGACCAGCGTGGCGATCCCCAGCAGTTCCTCGCGCGTGTAGACCTTGCCGAGGGGATTGTGCGGATTGACCAACACCAGCAGCGCGCCTCCGGCCAGGGCGCGTTCCAGGGCGCTCCAGTCGATCTCCCAGCCGGTGGGCGTGGGAACCATGGCCACCTGGATCGAATCCCGCCCGAAGCGCGAGGCCGTGGAAATGAACGGCATGTAGGCCGGGGTGAGCAGCACCAGCGGTGCATCCGGACGGTACCTGGGGGAAAAGTGCATGACCGCCGCATCCAGGGCCGAGGCCACGGAGTTCAGCGGCCGCACCTGCTCGGGGTCCACCTTCCACTCAAACCGGTTGTCCAGCCAGGCCGCGGTGGCCTCCTGCATGTCGTGGATCAGGCGGGTCGGCGCGTAGCCGATCAGGCCGTTGGCAAGGGTTTCCTGGGCCGCCGCGATGACGCCCGGAGCGGTTCCGAAATCCATTTCCGCCACCCAGGCACCCAGTGACCCGTGGTACTCGGACCACTTCAGCGATCCGGTCTGGCGCAGTTGGTCAACGGTCAGCAGGTCGAATGGGTGGGCGCTCATCTAGCCAGCTTAGACGCGTTCGCCGGCGAATGCGCCTGCCGATTTTCTTTTCTTCTGCCCCCGGGGCGGCTTCTTCGGTAGGTTGGGAAGTCAAGAGGGCAAAAGACGGATCCGGCTATACCTCCCGGATCCGTTTCGGGCCCCGGTCCACGGGTTGGTTGCCCGGGAGGGAGCGCAATGAACGGGCGAAATGAAAGTGTCGAGGAGCGTCTGGACCGGAACTGGAACGAGCTGATGCAGGAGCTGCGTGTCATGCAGACCGGTGCCCAGATCCTTGCCGCGTTCCTGGTGGTGCTGCCGTTCCAGACCGGGTTCGCCTCGCTGGGACATCCGGAACGGACCTTCTACCTGGTTCTTTTGGTGTTCTCCGCACTGCTCATCGTCCTGCTGGTCACCCCGGTGGCGGTGCACCGGCATTTATTCGGCCAGCGCGTCAAGGTCACCACGGTGCGCATGGGCCACCTGATTTCCAAGATCGTGATCATCGGGGTGGGGGTCCTCGTGGCCGGTTGCGTGTGGTTCGTGGTGCAGGTCCTCTACGGCTGGGCGGCCGGGGCGCTCGTGGGTGGGCTGGTGATGCTGGCGGTGGTATTCTTGCTGGTCGTCCTGCCGCGGATCATCAAGCCCAAGTCCTCTGTCCCGGTCCTGCCGGCCGACGGGCAGTTGTAGCGCGGACAAGTTCCCCGCGGTGTCCGCCGAAGCGGGCACCGGGAGGAATCAGGCGTGCCGGCTGATGAACCGTGATGCGCCGATGGCCACCGCGTCGGCACCCAGTTCGCTGCGCAGGATGCTGATGGGGTTTCCAGAGATCGGCGGAGAGGCACGCAGGGTGCTCTCCATCGCCGGAAGCAGCAGGTCCCAGGCGCTGGCCACACCGCCGCCGACCACCAAAGCGGAGATGTCCAGGATCCCGGAGATCATCAGCGCAGCCCTTGCCACGCCCGCCCCGGCCCGTTCGAAGAGCGCGGCCGCAACCTCGTCGCCCTCGCGTGCCAGCGCGGCGACGGCCTTGGTGCTGTGCATGTTGCCCGTTTCCTCGGCATACCGGGCGGAGATGGATCGCCCGGCGGCGATGGTCTCCAGGTGGCCGACCCGTCCACAGGTGCAATGGCGCTTGCCGAAGCCCGGGATGTGGCCGATCTCGGCGGCCGCCCCGTGCTCGCCGGTGTGCAGGAGGGAATTGAGGACCAACCCGCCGCCCACGCCGGTTCCCAGGGCAATGCCAAAGAAATTCTCGATGCCGCGCCCGGCACCGAATTGCTGTTCGCCCAGCACGAAGGCGGCAACGTCGTTGCCGACCTGCACCGGCATGGCCAGGGCCTCTCGGAGCTTTTGCCCCAGCGCATAGCCTTCCCAACCGGTGAACGAGTCGCTGGCCGCCAGCACCACGCCGTTGGCGTCGATGATTCCGGCCGCACCGACGCCGGCGGCGGCCGGGGCCAGCCCCGACTGCCCGGCGGCGTCGGTGGCGACCTGCAGGCAGGCGGCCACCATCGCATCCCCGCCGTGCTCGGCGGGCGTGGGCACGGAGGCGCGTCCGCGCACGATTCCGGCGCCGTCCAGGACGACCGCGGAAATCCCGGTTCCGCCGATGTCTATTCCGAGTCGTGGGTACACCGTCAGGAATCCTTGGACGACAGCAGGGCAAAGCGGGCCTCGCGGCGCCGCTTTTGCATGATCGGGTTGGGGGAGGGGACCGAGGCCAGCAGATGTCGGGTGTAGGAAGCCTCGGGATGCTGGAGCACCCGGGAGGTTGCCCCGCTCTCGATCACGTTGCCGTGCTGCATCACCGTCACGCGCTGCGAGACCGAGTGGACCACAGCCAGGTCGTGGCTGATGAACAGGCAGCCGAAGCCGTGTTCCTTTTGCAGTTCCAGCAGCAGCGTGAGGACCTCGTCCTGCACCGAGACATCCAGCGCACTGGTGGGCTCGTCGGCGATCAGTAGCTCGGGGGCCAGCGCCAGGGCACGGGCCAGGCCGATGCGCTGGCGCTGGCCGCCGGAGAGCTCGTGCGGGTAGCGCTGGGCGTTGGCGGCGGGCAGCCGAACGGCCTCGAGCAGCTCGGCGACACGGGCCTCGCGCACCGACCGGACCGGGCGCCTGCCATCGACCCCGTGCATCACCAGCGGCTCGGCGATCGAGTCGCCGACGGTCATGCGCGGGTCCAGGGATCCGCCCGGATCCTGGAAGATGATGCCGATCCTCGAGCGCAGTGTGCGGATCTGCCGCTTCGAGGCCTTCAACGCGTTCCCGCCAAAGAGGGTGATGGAGCCGCCGGTGACCGGAACCAGTCCCAGCGGGGCGCGGCCCAGGGTGGACTTGCCGGAACCGGATTCGCCGACCAACCCGACGATCTCGCCGCGGTTGATCAGCAAGTCGGCGTCGTTCACGGCGCGCAGCTTGCGCCCGCCGCTGGCGTAGTCCACGCAGATCCCGCGCATGTCCAGGACCGGGTCCACCGCCACGATTTCCTTCACCTCGGCCTCGGGGAAGGAGGCCTTCGTGCGTTCCGCAGCGATGACGGTGTCCCACTGTGCCTCGGGCAGCGTGGGGACAGCGGCCAGCAGTGCCCGGGTGTAGGGCTGTTCCGGGGCGGTGAGGACCTGCACTGTGGTGCCGGTTTCCACGATCTTGCCCGCGTTCATCACGACGACGCGATCCGAGAGGTCGGCCACCACGCCCATGTTGTGGGTGATCAGCAGCAGCGCGGTGTTGGTTTCCTGCACCAGGTTGCGCAGCAGCTCGAGGATCTCGGCTTGGACCGTGACATCCAGGGCCGTTGTGGGCTCGTCGGCGATGATCAGCCTTGGTTCGCAGGCCAAGGCGATTGCGATGACCACGCGCTGGCGCTGGCCGCCGGAGAGCTGGTGCGGGTAGTTCCGCGCCTTCACCTCGGGGTCGGGGATCCCGACCTTCTCCAGAAGGGCCACGGCACGGGCGTGGGCCTCGGCCTTGGAGACGCCGCGGTGGTTCAGGATGGCCTCGGCGACCTGCTTGTCGACCTTCATGGACGGGTTCAGCGCCGTCATCGGCTCCTGGAAGACCATCGAGACCACGTTGCCGCGCTTGGCATCCATGGCGGACGCGGAGGCGTTGAGCACGTCGTGGCCATCGACCTCGACGACCCCGGAGGTGCGGGCCGTGGAGGGCAGCAGCGCCATGGAGGTCAGCGAGGTGATGGTCTTGCCGGACCCGGATTCGCCGACCACGGCCAGCACCTCGCCGGGGGCCACGGAGAAGGAGACCCCGCGCACCGCGTTGACGGTGCCGTTCTTGGTCTTGAAATCCACGACGAGGTTCTCGACCTTCAGCGCCGGGACCTGGCGGGTTTCTACGATGGTGGTGCTCATGACTGGCCTCGTACATCAAACATGTCGCGCAGGCCGTCACCAATGAAGTTGAAGGCGCTGACGATCAAAACTATGGCAATACCTGCCGGGAAAATGAGCCACCAGGCTCCGGAGTACACCGAGGAAATGCCGTCGGTGAGCATGGCTCCCCAGTCGGTGGCCGGCGGTTGCAGGCCCATGCCCAGGAAGCTCACGTAGGCGATCAGCAAGATCGCGTCGGCGACCTGGAAAGTCGCATTGACCACCACGGTGCCGATGGTGTTGGGGATGATGTGGCGCAGGATGGCCCGGGAGTTCGAGCCTCCGGTGGCCTTGATCGCCAAGACGTAGTCCCGGCTCTTCAGCGACAGCGCCTCGGCGCGGGTCAGCCGGGCCGGGACCAGCCAGGAGACGGCCCCGATGATCAGCACCATCATCCATTCGCTGGGCCGCACGATCGCGGAGATGACCAGCAGCAGGAAGATGCCTGGGATGGCGATGCCGGCATCGACGATGCGCATCATGGTGGCATCGACCCAGCCGCCGAGGTAGCCGGCGACCGAGCCCCACAGGGTGCCCAGGATGGTGGCGAGCACGCCGGCGGCCAGGCCGACCAGGATGGAGGTGCGCCCGGCGATCATCAGCCGGCCCAGCACGTCGTAGCCCAGCCCGTCGGTGCCCAGCGGGTGGCCGTCCTCGCCCGGCTTCAGGTCGGCCTGCATGAGGTTGGTGGAGACCTGCTCCGTTTGGTAGAGCAGCGGTCCGATGAAGCTGAAGACCATCAGGGCGACCACGATGACCACGCCGATGACGGCGAGCTTGTTGGAGAAGAATTCGTGCGCGGCTCGGGCGGCCGGGGACTTCGGGGGAGCGGTTCGGCTCAGGGTTGCGGTACTCACTTGACTCCTCCACGGGCGCGGGGATCGAGAATGAATTGGGTGATGTCGGCCAGCAGCGAGCCGATGACGGTGGCCACGGAGATGACCAGCACGCAGCCGAGCAGCACCGGGAAATCGGTGGTCTGTGCCGCGTTCCAGAAGAGCAGGCCCATGCCGGGATAGTTGAAGAGCTGCTCGACGACCAGGGCACCGCCGAACATGACCGGCAGGTAGTAGCCGAGCATGGTGACCACGGGGGTCAGCGAGTTGCGCAGCACATGGCGGGAGATGACCTTGTTCATCGGGGTTCCCTTGGCCCGGGCGGTGCGGACGTAGTCCTCGTGCAGGTTATCGATCGTGGAGGATCGCATGTAGCGGGAAAAGGTTGCCACCCCGGCCAGGCCGCTGGTCAGCACCGGCAGGATCATTTCCCGGGGCTGGGAGAGGATCTGCGCGACGGTGTCGCCCTGCGGCGCGCTGGCCGGAAGCCAGCCCAGGAGCTGGGTGAAGAACATGATCAGCAGCAGGCCCAGGAAGAAGCTGGGCGTCGAGTAGACGATGAAGTTCAGGCCGGTCATGACGTAGTCGAAGACCTTGTTGCGGCGCAGGGCCTGGGCCATGCCCAGCGGGATGGACACCAGCAACGCCCCGCCCACCGCGGCCAGGGCCAGGATCAGGGTCTTGGGCAGGCGTTGGATGATCAGCGAGGAAACATCGGTGTTCATGACGAACGAACGGCCCAGGTTTCCCTGCAGCCACTGGCCGACGTAGTTGAAGTACTGCTGGATCAGCGGCAGGTCGAAGCCCTGCTCGTGGTTGAACGCAGCGATTTGGGCATCGGTGGCCTGCTGGCCCAGGATGCCGCGGGCGGGACCGCCCGGCAGTGCCTGGAGCAGCAGGAACACGATGACCGAGACGATCGCGATGACGACCGCCGCCTGCACAAGTCTTTTGGCCAAAAACCAACTGAACAGCCGTATGCCTGAGCTATCGCGGGTGGCGGTGGTGGTGGTCGTCATCGACGATCCTCCCTTCTTGGTGAACCTTTCGGCTCGCTTGGTGGGCTAGGTGGCCCGAATTACTTGTTCCAACCCCAGCGCTGCGGGAAGAAGTTGGCGGTTGGGTCCTGCGTGGTTCCGGTCATGCCATCGCGGATGACCGATACCTGGTAGACCGGGTTCGGCAGCCACATCACCGGCAGCTGCTCGGCCAGCAGCGCCGAGTATTCCTGCATGGTCTTCGGGTCGTTCGTGGTCAACGCGTCGTCCATGAGCTTGTCGGCATCCGCGTTGGAGTAGTTGCCGAAGTTCACCGAGGCGCCGGTGGCAAAGATCCGCTCGCCGGTCGGGTAAGCCGGGAAGTACCAGGAACCTGCGGCACCGAAGTAGGAGAATTCCCAATTGCAGTCGGACGAGTCGGACTCGCACGGTGCGGTGCGGTTGAGCACGGTGTTCAGCGGGGCACGGTCGAAGGTGACAGCGACACCGATGTCTCGGAAAGAGGACTGCATGGCGGCGAACTGCTTGTCTGCCTCGTCCGAGCCGGACTGGACCA
Source organism: Arthrobacter sp. C2 (assembly GCA_024207135.1). Lineage (GTDB taxonomy): Bacteria > Actinomycetota > Actinomycetes > Actinomycetales > Micrococcaceae > Paeniglutamicibacter. The sequence goes on from CP042428.1 coordinate 3,909,212, forward strand.
TCATGGTCATTTCCATCTTGGTGCCGGCCTTGACGCCTTCGCCGCACTGGTTCTCGGCGGTGCCTGCGTCCTCGCAGACCAGCACGCCGTCGGCTCCCGGCTTCCAGCCGTGGTCGGCGAAGAGGGTCTTGGCCTTTTCGAGGTCGAACGGATATGGATTGTTCTTCTGCGCCTCGGAGAGGTACGAGGACGGGATGTCCTGCGGGACCGGGCCGTAGACCGGGTTGGCCCCGTCTTTCCAGATCACCTTGGAGATGGTGGGCTGGTCAATGGCGGACTGCAGCGCCTGGCGGACGTAGAGCTGCTTGTAGGTGTCGCCCATCTTCGGGTTGTTGAAGTTGTAGGGCATGTAGGTCACTGCCCAACCTTCCCAGGGGTCGATCTGGTAGTTGTTGGACTCGAACGAGGATTTCTGGTCCATCAGCGAGGTGGGGATGTAGCCGTAGTCGATGCTCTTGGAGCGCAACAAGTTGACCTCGGCGTCGGCCGAGGTGAACGGCAGCAGGTTCACGGTGGAGACCTGTGCGGCGTCCAAGCCGTCGTACTTGGGGTTCTTGCTCAGGGTGACCTTGCCGGAGTTGTCGAAACCGCCCAGGGTGAACGGGCCGGAGACGACCTTCCACAACGGATTGGTGGCATAGGAGGCCATATCCTCGGAGGACTTGGAAAGGTACTCGAAGATCTTCTTGGCGCCGGCTTCGGTGCGGTCCTCGTCGCCGGCCTTGGCATCGTCGGAGGTCTTGGCCCAGGCGTGCTGCGGCAGCGGCTTGATGCTGGTCAGCTGCGTGGAGGACATCCAGTCCTGGTTGTAGACCTTGTCGAAGGTCAGTGTGAAGGTCTTCTCATCGGTGTAGTCGATGTCGGTGATGTTGTCCGGAAGACGGCCTTCCTTGTAGCCGCCCCAGGCTTCCTTGTTCGCCTTGATCAGGTTGAACCAGAACTCCACGTCGCGGGTGGTGATCGGCTCGCCGTCCGCCCAGTGCATGTCGCGCATGTGGAAGGTGACCGACTTCCCGTCGGCCGAGTAATCCATCTTGTCGGCGATGCCGGTTTCCAGATCCAGCTTCATCTCGCCCTTGGAGCCGTCGAAGGTCATCATGGGGGACCAGAGTGCCTGGGCGATCGAGGAGTTGTGGGTGGCCATCTTGCCGGCGATGCCGATGGGAAGGATCCAGTTGGGGGTGGCGTTCGGGGGAAGTGCGTAGTTCACCGCGTCGGTGTCGACGCCGGCCGGAACGGTGGCGGCGCTGCCCGAGGTGGTTGGCTCGTTGGCCGAGCCGCCGCCGGCGCAACCGGTGAGCAGCAATGCGAAAGCGGTGATGCCAGCGGCAAGCCCGACCTTCAAACGTTTGCGATCGTTGGACATTGGGTGATCTCTCCTGAAGCTAGACGTGTGGGTGAGGAGGGTGGAGCCAAAAACTTTTAATTCGGCATCGAACAAAGTATCTTTCGTGATGAACGAACTATGTGTAATATAGAGCACAAGTGGTGGGTTGTGCATCTCGAGAAGGTAACGATTCCGATCGAGGGCGCACAAAGGCGCCACTGACCAGCCAAAGTCGGAATCATGAAAAACAAAGGAACGCGCCAATGAGCACCGGTGACCTAGCAGTGGACATACTGCGGCGCATCGCCGTGGAGCCGGTGACCCGATCGGCGCTGGCCAAGGAAATCGGCTTGGCTCCCTCCACCATTTCGGCAAAGATCAACGACCTCATGGCCGCCGGGCTCGTCGAGGAGGGCGGGGCCGCGCCCTCGCGCGGGGGACGCCCCGGACGGCTGCTCTCCCTCACCTACCGCACAGGCCGCGTGGCAGTGATCTCCATGGGGGCCAAACACGCCAACGTCGCGCTTGCAGACCTGGCCCGCGCCATCCACGTCAGCTCGGCCATCACCATCGACGTGGCCCAGGGACCCGAGGCGACGGTGGAACTCATCGCCGCCGAGGTGCGTGCCCTGCTGGGCGGGGACGGGGGAGAGCTGCTCTCGGTGGGGATCTGTATCCCCGGGCCGGTCGATGTGAAACGCCGCATCGTCATTGCGCCATCGCGCATGCCCGGCTGGCACAACCAGGACGTGGGGGCACTGTTGGAAAAGGCGTTGGGGGTTCCGGCCATCACCGACAACGACGCAAACCTTGCGGCCCTGGGTGAATACCTATGCCGCCCGGATGCTGCGGCAAATTCCATCACGGTGCTGGCCGGCACCGGCGTGGGCACCGGCATCATTGCCGGGGGCGAACTCTATCGGGGTTCCACCTATGCCTCCGGGGACATCACGCACACCAAGGTCGAGGCCGCGGCCGACCGCATGTGCACCTGCGGCAACCGCGGATGCCTGGAAACCATTGCCTCGGGCGCCGCCATCGTGCGGGACCTGGGCAACGCCGGCATCGAGGCGAAAGACATCTTCGAGGTCCTCGAGATGGTGCGCGACGGCGACCCCACGGCCAACGGCGTGGTGCGCGAGGCAGGGCGCCAGCTGGGCCTGGCCCTGAGCACCGTGGTGAACTTCTTCAACCCAGGGGACGTCTACCTCACCGGCGCGCTCTCGGCCGCCAGCGTGTATGTCGCGGCCGTCCGCTCGCAACTTTACGAACGCTGCCTGCCCCTTGCCACGGCCGGGTTGCGCGTGGAAGCGACGCAGTCGGGTAACGAGGCCGGGCTCATCGGCGCGGCCGAACTGGCCATCCTGCACCTGCTGAACCAACCTTCGCTTCCGGCCCGCTTCTCCGAACCGGCCGGCTGAACCGAACCACTTTCCCACCCACCGTCCCCAAATCCACCTTGGAAACAGGAGCCCCTTCCCCATGAGCGCAGCACCAATCCGTCCACGCATCGGCACCGGCGGCATGTCTATCGAGGCCTCCAACTTCTCCCCGCACCGCTCGGGATTCGAGGCCTTCAACTTCACCCAGGGCGAGGTGCTGCTCTCTCGCTACACGGTGCTGGCGCCCGGGCACGCGAACTACGACGCGTCAGTGGCCGACGGTGCCAGCTGGATTCCGCTGGTGCACGCCCGTTCGCTGCCCGGCGGCATGGTCGAACCGGTCGTCTATGAGAAGCTGAAGACCGAGCTGATCGAGATGATCCATGCCCAGGGCCCCTTCGACGGATTCTTCCTGGATATCCACGGAGCCATGACCGTGGTCGGACGCCAGGACGCTGAGGCCGATCTGGCCCGCGCCGTGCGCACCGCGCTCGATGAGGTCAGCGCGAAAGCCGGCACTCCGCGCACGCTGGTTTCGGCCACCATGGACCTGCACGGCAACGTCACCGCCGACCTGGTCGAGCAGTGCGACCTGATCACCTGCTACCGCATGGCACCTCACGAGGACGAGCAGGAAACCAAGACCCGTGCCATGGCCAACCTGATCACCAGGCTTCTCGAAGGAACCGGCGCCCCGGCCAAGGCCTACGTGCGCATCCCGGTGCTGCTGCCCGGCGAAAAGACCTCCACCCGACTGGAACCGGCCAAGGGAATCTACGAGGCGATCCTGCCCATCGAAGCCTCGACGGGCATCGTCGACGCCTCCATCTGGGTCGGCTACGCCTGGGCCGACGAACCGCGCTGCTACGCCACCGTCGTGGTCACCGGGGACGACGCCGAGCTGGCCAGCGCCAAGGCCACCGAGCTGGCCACCAGCTACTGGGATGCCCGCGCCGACTTCGAGTTCGTGGCCCCGGCCGCGGACCTTGACACTTGCCTGGCCGCAGCCCTGGCACCGGGCGCCAAGCGTCCCTACCTGCTCTCGGACTCGGGCGACAACCCGACCGCCGGCGGCTCCGGCGACGTCACCTGGACGCTGGCCCAGCTGATCGGCGACCCGCGCTTCGGGCACGGCGGCCCGCGCACCGTGGTGGCCTCGGTCTTCGACAAGGACGCGGTCGCCGCATGCTTCGCCGCCGGTGCGGGCTCGGACATCGAGGTTGGCGCCGGTGCGCTGGTCGACCACATGCACTCGGGCCCCGCCATGCTCACGGGCACCGTGCTGCACCTGACCGAGGGCGATGACACCTCCGGCCGCGTCGCCGTGGTCAAGATCGGCTCCATCGAGGCCATCATCACCGAACGACGCAAGCCCTACCACCGGATCTCCGACTTCAAAGCGGCCGGCCTCACAGTCACCGACGCCGACATCGTCGTGGTGAAGATCGGCTACCTGGAGCCCGAGCTCTTCGAACTGGCAGCCGACTGGATGCTGATGCTCACCCCCGGCGGCGTGGACCAGGACCTGATCCGCCTGGGGCACCGGAACATCGACCGCCCCATGTTCCCCTTCGACGTCGACATGGCTGCCCCGGACCTCACCGCCACCGTGTTCCCGGCCGTCCCGGCGGGTGCCTAGCACCATGGCGAAACTTGAGATCGCGGTCCAGGACGCCGCCGGAGCCAGGATCGCCCTGGAGAACGGCGCGGATCGGGTCGAGCTGTGCACCGCGTTGGGCATGGGCGGGCTCACGCCCACCCTGGGCACCATCGAGGCCGTCGTCGCCGTCGGGATCGGCGTGCATGTGCTGATCCGCCCGCGCGGCGGCGGCTACACCTACACCCCGGCCGAGGTCGAGCTGATGGCCGGGGACATCACCCACGCCGCCCAGGCCGGGGCTGCCGGGATCGTGATCGGCGCACTGGCCGAGGGCGACGCCGCGCTGGACCTCGAGGTGCTCGCCACCCTGGTGGCCGCGGCGCACCTGGTGAACCAAGACATCGAAATCACCGTGCACCGCTGCGTGGATGTGCTGCTGGATAAAGGCCTGCCGATTGCCGAGATCGTGGCGCAGCTGCGCACCGTGGGAGCGCACCGGATCCTGACCTCGGGAGGGGCACCGGCCTCGGGCGCCGGCGCCGGGATGTTGCACCGGTTGCGCACCGAGGCGGCGGGCAACCCACAGATCCAGGCAGGCGGCGGCGTGCGGATCGAGGACATCCCCGCCCTGGCTTCGCTGGATGGCATCCACCTCTCGGCGCGCACCCAAACCACCCGGGGCGCCTCGGGTCCCGGCGGCGGGGAATCGGCGTTCGACGTGACCAGCGCGGAGCTGGTCTCCGCGGCCGCCGCGGCCCTGGCCGCATGCCGGTAACCGTCCGGAAGCCCGGGGCGGCACCGCGCGGCGCAGACACAAAGACGGCCCGAATGTGACCCCGGTGACGTATTGGCTAACATGTTCAGGGTGTGACCCCGTTCCCGCAAGCCATGGCCGGGGAGCCACGCGACGTGCATCCAGAACTTCAGAAGGGGCCCAGGCCAGCATGCTCAACGATGAGACCATCACCCGGATAGCCGATGAACTCGTGCAGGCGGGCCACGACCGCGTGCCGGTCAAGCGCCTGACCGCGCGCTTCCCCGACATGACGGTGGAGGATTCCTACCGGGTCCAGAACCTCTGGCGCCAGCGCTCCGAGGCCAACGGCCGCGTTCTGGCCGGACGCAAGATCGGGCTGACCTCCCGCGCCATGCAAATGGCCACCGGAATCACCGAACCGGACTACGGCATCATCTTCGACGACATGGTGCTCGACTCGGGCTGCACCATCGAATGGGACAAGTACACCCACCCGCGCGTGGAAATGGAGCTGGCGTTCAAGCTCAACAAGGACGTCGAAGGTCCCAACGCCAACATCTTCGACGTCCTCAACGCCACCGAGTACGTCATCCCGGCCCTGGAGATCCTGGACTCGCGCATCGAGATGGAGGGCCGCACCATCGTCGACACCATCTCCGACAACGCGGCCATGGGCGCCATGGTCATCGGCGGCAACCCGATGAAGCCGCAGGACATCGACCTGCGCTGGGTCTCGGGCATCCTGTTCAAGAACCAGGTCGTCGAGGAGACCGGCGTCGCCGCCGGCGTGCTGAACCACCCGGCCGCCGGGGTCTACTGGCTGGCCAACAAGATCGCCGCCCACGGCGACAAGCTCAACGCCGGGGAGATCATCCTGGCCGGGTCCTTCACCCGCCCGATGTGGGTGGACAAGGGCGACACCGTCTTTGCCGACTACGGACGAATGGGGACCGTGACATGCCATTTCTCATAGAACCGGACCCGTCCTTCAAGGATGCGCTGGAACATGCAGACCACGCGCTGTCGGGGATCTGGGTGTGCTCGGGATCCCCGCTGGTTGCGGAGATCTGCGCCGGCGCCGGATTCGACTGGATCTTCATCGACGCCGAGCATTCGCCCAACGGGCTCGAGTCGATCCTGGGCCAGCTGCAGTCGGTGCGCGGCTACCCGGTCATCCCGGTGGTCCGCCCGCCGGTCAACGACACCGTGGTCATCAAGCAGTACCTTGACCTGGGCGTGCAGTCGTTGATCATCCCGATGGTCAACAACGCCGAGCAGGCCCGCGCCGCGGTCGCCGCCTGCCACTACCCGCCGACGGGCGTGCGCGGCGTCGGGTCGGCGCTGGCCCGCTCGGCCCGCTGGAACCGCATCCCCGACTACCTGACGCGCGCCGGGGACACCCTGACGCTGATGGTGCAGATCGAGTCGGCCGAGGCGGTGGCCAACGTCAAGGAAATCGTGGAAACCGAGGGCGTGGACGGCATCTTCATCGGCCCCTCCGACCTGGCCGCCTCGATGGGCGTGATCGGGCAGCAGGACCACCCCGACGTGGTCGCCGCGGTGGAGACCGCGATCGCCGCGGGCAAGGCCGCCGGAAAGTACGTCGGCGTCAACGCCTTCGCCGAAGCAACCGCCAAGCGCTACATCGAGCTCGGCGCCCACTACGTGGGTGTCGGTGCCGATGTGGCGCTGCTGGCCCGCGGCACCGAGGCGCTGGCCGCCAAGTTCCGGCCCGGCGCCGGAAGCCAGGCCGGGGCCCCGGCCAGCTACTGACCGAACCGGGCTGGGGCCTGGAGCGCAAGACAAGCGGTCCTGCGGGAGGTACTTTCCTCTTGCATGGCCGCCTGTTTCTTGTCCTCTCCAGGGCGCCCGGAAGACTTCTTGCGTCCGGTGCAAATCCGGCAACATTTTAGATCCGCAAAACCAACATTTAAATCTTAGGTCGTTCCAAGCCCGGGATCGCGGTGTTTTTTACAGTTCGTAAAATTGAAAGAATTTAAAAAGGTCAACCAAGGATTTTAGTACTTGTCGATTCGGTTCATGCCCTATGCGAAATCGTCGCGCAGGATGCTCGGGAGGAATCCGCGGTCGTCCAATTGGCGAATGACGAACGAAGTCAGGGGACCGGGCACCATGACGAGGCGGTAGCTGCGTTTGCCGTCGGCGATCGGTTCTATCAGTCGTTGGTCAAGCATCTTACGAATCCCTTGGCTCCGTCTTGCGGCAGAGCCCACAAAAATATGCTGGATATCCTGGGGCTTGATTTCCGTTTGTCGAGCGAGGAGCCCAAGCACTTCGGATTGCTGCACGTCGATCGCTCCGGATCGCGTTGCTTTTGTGATGGCTGGCAGTAGCAGTCTCTCGGTCACGAATTTGCGGTCGCCAAGTTGCTTCAATTTTTCAAGGTCATCGCGGAGGCCTTCGAGCAGGTAGGTGCACCAATCAACGATTGCGCCGGTCTCCAGCGAGTCAGCCCTTTCAAGCATTCGATAGTAATTCGTGCGATCCGCCCCGAATACCGCCGTGGGGTTCAAAGCCCGGTAATTCGTAGTTGTTGAGAATCCCTGGCTCACCATGACCGCGTATGTGAGCAGCCTGCCCACGCGTCCGTTTCCATTTCCAAATGGGTGAATCCATACGAAACGGTGGTGCGCGATCGCTACTTTCAGCAGGTCGTAGCTTTGCTCCGCTTCGGCGTTGATGAAGTCGAGCAATTCGCTCATGTCGGCTTGCACGGAACCAGGGAGGGGATGCACGTGTCGGGACCCGCCAATGGAAACCTCCGTTGTGCGGTACGCGCCCGGAGTTCGATCACCCTCGCGTACCAAACCGGACACTGCAATTCGATGTAATTCACGCACGAGGCTGTGCGTGATGGGGGTCCCGGGAGAAACCACTTCGTCAATGAATGCGGCGGCCTTCTGGAGCAGCAAGATTTCCTGGACGCCATCGGAAGGATTCGCGTGCGGGTTCACCTGTGCACGGGCGGCACCCTCGACTGCATCCACAATTGACGTTCTGTTGCCTTCGATCCGGGCACTCATGATGCTGGTCATGAGCTGGAACACCGACTTCAACTGGGAGAAAACGATTTGATCGGTTGTGCCCGCCCCGAGATCGCCGCGAAGTCGTTCCAACTCGATAACCACTTTTGCCAAGGGGGAGTTGAACGAGAATTCCGGGAAGCTGATCGGCTGCATGTGAACATTTTAGACAGACGAAACCAGCATTTAAATCCGTAGTCGATCCAAGCCCGGGATTGCGGGGTTTTTGGCAGTTCGTAAAATCAAAAGAATTTAAATCCGCCAGCCCGAGATTTCAGATCCGGCTCCGCCGACCGGTCCGCTGGAAGCAAACAGACCGGCACAAACGCGCGGCCACAAGAGATAGGCTCGATCGAATGGAACTTCCCCTCATCTTGCTCGTCCTTGGCATGGTTGTGCTCGGTGCCATTGCGCAGCGCGTGGCGGGGCTCGGTTTCGCGATGCTCATCTCCCCGTTCCTGGTCCTCGCCCTGGGCGCACACCAGGGGGTGTTCCTGGTGAACATCTGCGGAGTGGTCTCCTCGGCGATCATCGTCCCCCGGGTCTGGAAGGACATCGACTGGTCGATGTTCCGCTGGCTGTGCTCCTTCAGCGTCGTCGGCTCGGTGGCCGGCGCTTTGCTGGCCGGGGGCCTGCCCCAGGCCCCGCTGTCGATCGTGGTCGGCGCCACGGTGCTCGCCGCGCTGCTGCTCTCCTTGATCCTGGTGCGCGCAAACGTGACCGTGGACGGGCAGGTCCCCAAGGCCGGCGCCGGGTTCCTCTCCGGGCTAACCAACTCCCTGGCCGGGGTCGGCGGTCCGGCGGTGAGCGCCTACGCGGTGCTCGCGCGCTGGCCCCAGCGACCCTTCGCCGCGACCCTGCAGCCCTTCTTCGTGGTGACCGGGGCCGTCACCGTGGCCATGAAGTTCATCACCACCCCCGACCAGCTGCCGCCGCTGCCGGGGTGGGCCTGGATCGCGGTTGCCGTGTTCATCGGGGGCGGGGTGCTCATCGGCGAGCAGGTCCAACGAGTGGTCACCGACCGGCACGCGCGGTTCTTCGTGCTGTGTTTCGCCTTCTTCGGTGCCGTCACCGCGTTGGTCAGCGGGTTGCGCGCGCTGTGACGCCAGGGTGCGCGCAAACGCGTCAATCAGGGCCGCAAGCACGCATCGATGGCACGATTGGAAGCAATGAGTGAGAAGAAAAAGCAGCCGCCCGCCGCGGCGGCATTGAACGCGGCACGCCAACGGCTGAGCACCGGCTGGCCCATGCCGTTGTTCCTGCAAGGGGCCTTCGAGTTCATGCAGGCCGCCCTGTTCTCGGCCTTCCTCGTGGTCATCCCGTGGTTCGCCGTGTGGTTCAGCGGAGGCTTCGCGGACCGCAGCATCGAATCGGTGCTGAAGATGGGTGGACAGATCTGGCTGCTGATCCACGCCGTCCCGCTGCACCTGCTGCAGGTAGGCACCGGTGCCGACCCCTCCCAGGGCTCCGGGCTGCTGGATTTCACCCCGCTGGGACTCACGCTGATCCCGTTCTTCCTGTGCTGGCGCGCCGGGCGGCGCATCGCGCGGGCCTCCTACACCGACTCGTTGTGGCAGGGCATCCTCGGGGCGCTGGGCGTCTACCTGCTCTGCGGGCTTTTCACCGGGTTCCTGGTGAACAACGAGGAAGCCTCGGTTTCGCTGCTCGCCGCCACCCTCATTCCCGCCATCCCTGCCGGCGCCGGGGTGGTCATCGGAGCCCGCCGCGAGGCCGGATCCTGGGGCCGGCTGATCGGCTTCGACGCCGCGGCCTGGATCTCCAAGACCTCCCAGCATTCGCGCTGGGCCGGGTCCTACGTGTGGGCGGTGCTGTGCGGCGGCACCCTGGCCTACATGCTCACCTTTGCACTGTCCTCGCTGCTGCTGGCCATCAACCTGGGCGTGCACTGGGTCGATGTCTCCAACGTCTACCAGCAGCTGCGCCCCGGGCCCATCGGCTCGGCCGTGCTGACCCTGGGCCAGCTGGGCATCATGCCCAATCTGGCGCTGTGGACCCTGGCCTGGATCACCGGCGGCGGCTTCACCCTGGGGGTGGGCAGCACGCTGTCCACGCTGGAAACCACCGTCGGGCCGCTGCCGGCGGTCCCGGTGCTCGCGGCCCTGCCTTCCGGGGACCTGTCCTACGCCTGGGCATTCATGGGCCTGCCGGTGCTGGCCGGGATGCTGGCCGGCTGGTACTTCCTGCGGGTGGGGGAGAACCACCTGGACGACTGGGTCTCCAAGCGCATCCGCTCCCGCTGGGCCTCCCTGGGCCTGTCAACCGTCGCCCTGGGCGTGTTCGTCGGAGCCTTCGCCGGGGCGCTGTCGCTGGTGGGTTCCTGGCTGGCCGGCGGGTCGCTGGGCATCGGGCGGTTCACCGAGGTGGGGCCGGATGTCATGATGACCGCGCTGCTGCTGGCCGCCGAGGTCGCCCTGGGCACCGCCATCGGATACCTCATCTCCCCGCTGCTGGAGCACGACCCGGTGCTTGACGGCTAGGGTTCGGTCCTATTCCCGGCCGCGTGCCACGCCCAGGTCGTGGTGCAGGTGGTGGGCCGCGTCGTGCCAGGCGTACTGGGCCAACGTGGCGGTGGTGAACACCGCGCCGTTGGACCGGGTGCCCATCCGCGGGATCTGCGCATCGGTCAGCGCCTCCAACGCCCCGGCGAAGGCTAGCGAGGCTTCCTCGAGCATCCGGGCGACCTCGAGGGCCGGGATCGAGGCGTAGTCGTTGGCGACGGCCGCCGCATCCTGGTCCCAGTTCGCGAACGACGGGGCGTCCTTCTCGACGATCAGCGCCAGGCGCTCGGTCATTACCTGATACATCTGGGCCACGTGGGCCACGTATTCGTGCGCGCTCCACACCATCGGCGAGGGTCGGGTGCCCGCGCCGGGGGAGCCCAGGACCTCGGCAAAGCGCCCGGAGGCCTCGCGCACCAAGGCGGCGACCTGCGCGGTGCTCAGCGCCCGCACGTCGATTCCGCATTCCTCGCAGGTTTCGTTAAGCACCAGGGTCCAGTCCTTGGTGTCGGGCATGATTTGTTCGCTCATTTCAAGATCCTCAATCCACTGGGTTCCAGTTGCTTGATGTATTCCCGGGTGCATGCCGCCTGGGAGCGCAGCGTCAAGGCGTCGCGCTGGCATTGCTGGTATTGCAGGGACGGCCCGTAGAAGGCCAGCTGCCCGGCCAGCGGCAGGGCGAAGAGCCCGCAGGCCAGCGTTGCGACCGGGGCGGCCAACCGCAGCATGCCGGCGGCGGGGTTCCGCCACGCGCGCACGCAGGTGATGGCCCCGACGACGGTTCCGGCCACCGCGAAGGGCAGGCCGGCCAGCCGCCACGGCAGCGGCTGGTACCAGAAGCACAGGGCCCCGGCCATGGCCGCGATGGTGCCCGCGACCCAGCCCAGAAGCGGGCGTGCGGGATCGGATGCCCCGGTGGTGGTGTTGCTGCCCATATCTTCCACACTAGACCCGACGGGCCCGATCGTTACAGGGACGGGTTAGCGCCGGGGCCCGGTGCGTACGATAATGGTTTGTCAGCGGTGCTTTCGCACCACGGGCGGCGCACGGCGCCGGCCCCCAAGCACCTTTAGAGGAATGATGGTTCGATGCAGGCAATCTTGACGGCCCGACGCGGCAGGCGGGGCGCACGGCTCGCTGCCGTGCTTGCTGCGCTGCTGATGCTGGCGGCCTGCAGCGCCGGATCCACCGGCGGGGCACCGGCGGACAAGGACAAGCTCGTGGTCGCGCTGACCGGGGAACCGGTGAACCTGGACTTCACCACCACGGCCGGGGCAGCGATCCCGCAGGCCATGATGGCCAACGTATACGAGGGCCTGGTGACCCTGGACCAGACCGGCGCGATCCGCCCGCTGCTGGCCACGAAGTGGGAAACGAGCAACGCGAACAAGTCCTACACCTTCACCCTGGTCGAGGGAGCCACGTTCTCCAACGGGGCCGCCTTCGATGCCGAAGACGTCAAGTTCTCCATCGAGCGGGTCAAGTCCGCCGCGTGGCTCAACGGGCTCAAATCCAAGATGGACGATGTCCAGGACGTGGTGGTCAACTCTCCGAACTCGGTCACGGTGAACCTTGCCCGTCCCTCGCAGGCCTGGCTGTACTCGATGACCACGCTGGTCGGGGCCATGTTCGACCCTTCGGGCGTGGACGATTTGGCCAACAACCCGGTGGGCACCGGGCCCTACAAGCTTGCCTCCTGGGCGCGCGGGGAATCGATCAACCTGGAGGCCCGCCCCGACTACTGGGGTGCGGCCCCGGGCATCAAGGACGTGTCCCTGCGCTACTTCGCCGACGCCATCGCGACCACCAATGCGTTGTCTTCCGGGGACGTGGATGTCATCTACAACATGCAGGCACCCGAGCTGCTTTCCTCCTTCGAGTCCAACCCCGCCTACCAGGTCATCGAGGGCACCTCCAACGGCGAGGTCATCCTCTCGATGAACAACAAGGCCAAGCCCTTCAACGACAAGCGGGTGCGCCAGGCGGTGCTCTACGCCATCGACCGCAAGGCCGTGCGCGACACGGCCTGGAACGGGTTGGGCACCCTGGTTGGCGGGCCGGTCCCGCCCACCGACCCGTACTACGAGGACCTCAACGACCGCTACCCCTTCGACCCGGCCAAGGCCAGGGAACTGCTGAAGGAAGTCGGCGTCCAGGACCTGAAGATCACCTTCACGGTGCCCACCCGTCCGTACGCCACCGCAGTCTCGGAGATCGTCCAGTCGCAGCTGCGCGACGTGGGCATCGACGCGAAGATCGCCTCCGCGGAGTTCCCGGCCGTGTGGCTGGATACGGTGTTCACGCGCCACGACTACCAGATGTCGGTGATCCTGGCCGTGGAAGCCCGCGACCTGCTGACCATGTTCAACAACCCCAACTACTACATCGGCTACGACAACTCCAAGATCAAGGACGAGGCCGCCGCCGCGGACGCGAGCGACGAGGCGACCTATGTGGAGGGCATGAAGAACGTGGTGCGCACCATCGTGGAGGACGCCCCGGTGGACACGCTGTTCATCTTCCCGAACATCTCGGTGGCCAAGGCGGGGATCACCGGGCTGGGCGCCAACTCGGTCACCGAGGCGCTGAACCTCGCGCCCATCGCCTGGTCCTAGGGCGGCGCACATGCTGGTGCGCATTGCGGGGAACCTCGCACGCTTCGTGCTGTCCCTGTTGGCGGCCACCCTGGCGGTCTTCGCGCTGATGCGCGTGCTGCCCGGGGACCCGGCGGCCATCGCCGCCGGGGAAAACGCGACCCCCGAGGTGGTGGCGGGCCTGGCCAGGCAATTCGGCACCGACCGGCCGCTTCCGGTGCAGTACTGGGACTGGTTCTCCGGTCTCTGGCGCGGGGACTTCGGGATCTCCTACGTGACCCGGACCGACATCTCGCCGCTGGTGGCGGACAAGGTGCAGGTCTCGCTGATCCTGGTGACCCTGGCCATGGCGCTCGCGCTGGCGATCGCGGTCCCGGCCGGGACGATCGCCGCGGTGCGGCACCACAAGCCCTCCGGCGCGGTGATCTCCGCGGCCAGCCAGCTGGGCATCGCGATCCCCGGTTTCCTGCTGGGCATCGTGCTGGTCTCCTTCTTCGCGCTGCGCCTGGGCTGGCTGCCGGCCAACGGCTGGGTGGCCCCCGGGGTCGACTTCGCCGGGTTCGCCTCCCGGCTCGTGCTGCCGGTCATCGCGCTGGCCGGGGTGCAGTCCGCGATCCTGGTGCGCTACGTGCGCTCAGCGGTGCTGGAGGTCATGCACGAGGACTACCTGCGCACCGCCCGGGCCAAGGGCCTGTCCCCGCTGGGGGCGCTGGTGCGGCACGGGCTGCGCAACGCCGCGATCCCGGTGCTGACGGTGACCTCCGTGCAGTTTTCCGCGCTGATCATCGGGGCCGTGGTCATCGAGCGGGTCTTCGTGATCCCGGGCCTGGGTTCGATGCTGCTTTCCGCCGTGGCAAACCGGGACCTGCTCACCGTCCAGTCGGTGGTGATGGTGCTGGTGGCCCTCACCCTGGTGGTGAACCTGCTGGTGGATGTCCTGTACACCATCGTCGACCCGCGCATCCGCGCCGCCGCCCAGGGAGCACGATGAAAAACGCCCGCCCCACCCCCGCCCTGCTCGCCGGGGCCGCGATCGTGGCCCTGATTGCCGCCGCGGCCCTGCTCTCCTTCGTCTATACGCCCTTTGACCCGTTGCAGGTCAATGCGCCGGCGCGGCTGCAGAGCCCGAGCCTGCAGCACTGGCTGGGCACCGACAACCTGGGCCGCGACCTGCTCTCCCGCATCCTGGTCGGGGCGCGGATCACGCTGCTGGTCGGGGTGGTCTCGGTGGGCATCGCGGTGCTCATCGGCACCCCGGTCGGCATCTGGGCCGGGATGAAACGCGGAGCAGTGGAGGAGATCACGATGCGCGGCGCCGACATCCTGCTGGCCTTCCCCGCGCTGCTGCTGGCCATCATGTTCGCCGCGATCTACGGGGCCTCCACCGTCTCGGCGATGGCGGCGATCGGGCTGGCCTCGGTGCCGGGCTTCGCCCGGGTGGCCCGCGCCGGGACGCTGCAGGTCATGAACGCCGAATACGTGCTCGCCGCCCGGGCCGCGGCCCAGCGCCCGGTGCGCATCGCCGCCCGCCACGTGCTGCCCAACATCACCGGCATGCTGCTGATCCAGTGCTCGGTGACCTTCGCGCTGGCCGTGCTGGCCGAGGCCGCGCTGTCCTTCCTGGGACTGGGCACGCCCCCGCCGGTGCCCTCCTGGGGGCGGATGCTGCAGGAATCCCAGCAATACTGGGGCAGCTTCCCGGCCATGGCGATCTGGCCCGGACTGGCCATCGCGCTGGCCGTGATGGGCTTCAACCTGCTCGGGGACGGCCTGCGCGACCGGCTGGATCCGAAGCTGGGCAGGGGCAAGGCATGAACGAGGAAATAGGCATTGCAGACGAGCCGCTGCTGCGCGTCGACAACCTGGGCATCGCCGCCGGGGCCACGCCGCTGGTCTCCGAGCTGTCCTTTTCCATGGCAGCCGGCGAGCGCATCGGGCTGATCGGCGAATCCGGGTCCGGCAAGTCCCTGACCGCCACGGCCCTGCTGGGCCTGCTCCCCGAGGAACTGGCACTGACCGGCAGCGCGCACCTGCGCGGCTTCGCACCGGAGCTTTTCACCGCCGGGGACAAGGCCATGAGGGGGCTGCGCGGGGACGGGATCTCGATGGTCTTCCAGGAGCCGCTCTCGGCCCTGAACCCGCTGATGAAGGTCGGTGCGCAGGTCGCCGAGGTGATGCTGGTGCACCGCACCGTGCCCACCCGGGCCGCGGGCCAACGGCGCGCGGTCGAGCTGCTGGCCTCGGTGAAGATCCCCGACCCGGCCCAGGCGGCCGGGGCCTACCCGCACCAGCTCTCGGGCGGGCAGCGCCAGCGCGTGATGATCGCGATGGCCCTGGCCAACGACCCGCAGCTGCTGCTGGCCGACGAGCCGACCACGGCGCTGGATGTCACGGTGCAGTCCCAGGTCCTGGAGCTGATCTCCGCCCAGGTTTCCGAGCGCGGCACCGGGCTGCTGTTTATCACCCACGACCTGGCCGTGGTCGCCAACATGTGCACCCGGGTGCTGGTGCTGAACAAGGGCAGGCTGGTGGAATCCGGCGACATCGACAGGATCTTCACGGCCCCGGCCCACCCGTACACCCGGGCGCTGCTGGCCGCCAGCGACATCTCGGCCACCGATGCACGCGGCCGGCTGTTCACCGTGGACACCGCCGCCGGCTACGTGCCCCCGGCACTGCGCGAGGCACCGGGCACGGCCGCGCCGGCACCCCGCCGGGCCGCCGCGGGCCCGGCGCTGATCACCGCCACGAACCTGGGCCGGACCTACCACCGTGCCCGCACCAAGGCCTTTGGCCCGCGCCCCGTGGTCAAGGCCCTGGATGGGGTCGGCTTCAGCATCGCCGCCGGGGAACGGGTGGGCATCGTGGGGGAGTCCGGCTCGGGCAAGACCACGCTGCTGCGGATCCTGGCCGGGCTGGATGCCCCGAGCACCGGAAGTGCCGTGGTGGCCGGGACCGAGGTCGCCGGGGCCAAGGAGGCGGACCTGGCGCCGCTGCGCCGCCAACTGCAGATCGTCTTCCAGGACCCGATGGGTTCGCTGGACCCGCGGATGAAGGTCGCCGACATCATTGCCGAGCCGCTGCTGGTGCCCGGCCGGAAGCTGGATGCCCGCGGGCGCGAGGCTGCGGTGCACAAGATGCTGGGGCTCGTGGGCCTGGATCCCGAGTCCGCCTCCCGCTACCCGCACCAGTTCTCCGGCGGGCAGCGCCAGCGCATCTCCATCGCCCGGGCCCTGGTGAACCGCCCCAGCATCCTGGTGGCCGACGAGCCGGTCTCCGCGCTGGATGTCTCGGTGCGCGCCCAGGTGCTGAACCTGCTCGCGGACCTGGTGGACGAGTACGCGCTGACGCTGCTGATGGTCTCCCACGACCTGTCGGTGGTGCGCCACCTGTGCGACCGGGTCATCGTGATGAAGGACGGGCGGATCGTGGAAACCGGGGACACCGAGCAGATCTACAACAACCCCGCCCATCCCTACACGGCACAGCTGGTGGCCAGCTCGCTGGACCTGGCCGAGGAGCTGGCTCCGACCCCGTAGGGTGGCTGGCACGGAACCGGGATTGCCGGAATCCGCCCCGCCCCGGTGAACCCCGGGTTGGTGGCCGTTGCCGGGCACCCGGTCAGCGGCAGCGGGATCCGCGCATCGAGGATCTTGTGTTCCGGAGCCGTCCTGGCCTCCCTGCCCGGCGCGGTGGTCCTGCCGCTGGCCAAGGCCGGGTGAAGCTCCCACTAAACTGGTACCCATGCGCATCGTAGTTCTTGTCTCCGGCACCGGGTCCAACCTCCAGTCCGTCATCGACGCCGTCGCCGACGGGTCGCTGAAAAACGTGGAAATCGCCGCCGTCGGCGCAGACAAATACGGCACCCACGGCGTGGAACGCTCCGCGGCCGCCGGCATCGAGACCTTCGTGGTGAACTTCAAGGACTATGCCGAGCGCGCGGACTGGAACCACGCGCTGACCGAAAAGTGCCTGTCCTACGAGCCGGACTACGTGGTCTCCTCGGGGTTCATGCGTATCGTCGGGGAAGAGTTCATCAACGCCTTCGACGGCACCTACATCAACACCCACCCGGCCCTGCTGCCCGCTTTCCCGGGCGCCCACGGCGTGCGCGACGCGCTGGCCTACGGGGTCAAGGTCACTGGCTGCACCGTGCACATCGCCGACGCGGGCGTGGACACCGGTCCGATCCTGCGCCAGGAAGCGGTGGTGATCGAGGACGACGACACCGAGGAGTCGCTGCACGAGCGCATCAAGGTCGTCGAGCGCCGCCTGCTCATCGCCACGCTGGCGGACCTGGCCGGGAAGTAGCACCCGGCTTTTCGAAGCAGGAGGCCTGCCCGGATTGGATCCGGGCGGGCCTTCCGTTTAGGCAGAGCTTGCAGGACCGCCCCAACGGCATCACGCGTGGTTAAGCAGCTCGCGGAGGGAATGTACCGCATCGGCAAGCTCGTCTTTGCCTACGCCGAGGCGGTTGGGGTGCTGCGAACCGAAGCAAAGCACCTTCCGGGCACACGGAAGCTTTGGCGAAGACGCTGCTCAGGCATTGGCGATTATCCGCTGCAATGTATCCCGCCCTGCCCCGCGTTCGCGGATGTCGTCGGAGTCCATCAAATCCAGTGCGATGACGGCGTCGGAACCCACTGCGCCCGAAACCAGTTCGGGGTCGTCTAAGAACCTGACAAGCACGCCGCCCGTTTCGTCGTTGGCAGGGGGAATCTGATCAAGCAACGACTCGGCTGAACCGGTCCAATACCCTTCCAAACGGTCCTCATCCAGAACACCGGCCAAACCGAACCGGCCGGCAACGGATTCCTGGGCGATCGAACTGACACCGGTTGGCAGCAGCATTCCGGTGAGACTGGAACGAACCCGCGAGCCCGCGCTGAATCGCCTCACCTGGCAGTGGTTTCGCGCCAAACGCTGCAACTCGGACGCTTCCATCGAGCGCAACTGCCTGGTGAGCCTGGAACGACGGGGCTGGTCGATGAGTTCCGTCTGGTGGTGGTGCAGTATTTCCAACGCCGCCCATGCGGTTCTCGGAGACCAGATACGTCCCGGGGCCTGCGAGCAGCGTTGGATCCTGTGGATGGATGCCGGTTCGAAAAGAAGCCTGCCAGCCATTTTTGTCGCCTGGAGCCGACCGCTATTTACCAGGCGTCGCACTGCTGCCGGGGAGATGCCAAGCACCTCGGAGGCCATGGCAGTCGTGTAGAGATCCATGTTTCAATCATGTCTGAAACGACACTATTGATACATAGTTGGTGAATCCATCTGCCTGGGAATACTTATGAGTGCTGCGTAACGACTCCAGAGGCGCCCGGCCTCGACTCCGAGGTCCACTTGGCGGGTCAATCGGTGAAGACGTTCCAGCAAATGGCATTGCGGTGCTTCTGGTCATCGAGAACCAGTTCACGGACCGCCGCAGGCAGTTGGGAGCGTTGCCATTCCCGTTCCGCTGCACGGGCCGCCGCGGCGTCCCGGGATTCCGCAGCGGCACCGGCCGCTCGGATGGCGTATGCGGCGGCACCCAGATCGTGGGCTGCCACGTGGGCCACGGCGACGGCCTGCCCGGCCGCAAGGGCCGCGAACTTCACCGGATCGGGCATGGAGCGCCCGGCGGAATTGGCCACGAAGGCCTCTCGGTGCGCTTCGCGCATCGGGACCTCGCCACGGATCCAGGCCCGGCCGACCTCGATGGCGTGCCGGGGTCGGGTATCGCCAGGTTGCCGGTCCTCAAAGAGCGGCAGCACGTGTTCGGCGCAGTCCAGCGCCCAGGCGGCAAGCATCCGGTGGTGTTCATCGCTCAGTGTGCCCCCGCGACGGATGGTGACCAGCCGGGGATCGCGCTCCTTGGGAAGGATCGGCATGCTGCAAATATACGCTTCACGAAGTTCCAAGGCACGGGGGTCCAGGGCGAAGCTTGCAGGTTTTCCGGGACGTGGCACGGCGAGGGGAATCGGCACGTCGTTGATCAACGCAAGCGAGGGATCTGGCACGGTTGGCGGGTGGGGAACGGACTGCCCGATAGGAGGGCCATCCGTGCGGCCTGGCGGACCGTCCTGAAATCACCGAGGATGCCGCCGTGGGCGTCGTCTTGCATTTTCAGGATATCGCCTGCCAGGGGGCTTGCCGCAAGCCCCGCGGCGTGCCATACACTGCTCGAAAGTGCCCTTGGAGGCACACCATCGGGAGGGAAGAACATGGCGGATGTCCTCATCGTGGGCAGCGGCCCGGCCGGAATGATGCTGGCCGGGGAATTGGCCGTGGCAGGCATCGACGTGGAGATCATGGAGCGGCGGCCGACGGGGGCGCTGGCCGAATCCCGTGCCGGGGGCTTCCACTGCCGAACCATCGAGATCCTCGACCAGCGCGGGATTGCCGATCGATTCCTGGCGGCGGGAAAAACGGTGCAGACCGCCCGCTTCGGCAGCACTGTGCTGGACATCAGCGATTTTCCCACGCGGCACCCCTATGGGCTTGGACTGTGGCAGAGCCAGATACAACCAATCCTCGAAGACTGGATCAACCAGCTCGGCGTGCCCGTGCACCATGGGCGGGAGGTCATCGGCTTCGACCAGGGCGACACCGGGGTCACGGTCGAGACCGCCGGCGGCGGCAACCACCGCACGGCGTACCTGGTGGGTGCCGACGGTGGACGCAGCCTGGTTCGCAAGGCGGCCGGCATCGATTTCCCCGGATGGGAAGCAACCCGCAGCAACCTGATCGCCGAAGTGGAAGTGTCCGAGGAACCACCCGCCGGTACGTTGCTGGATGCGGCGGGAGTCCACGGCTTCAGCCTGCTCGACGACGGGCGCACCTATCGCGTCATCACCACGGAGCAGCAGCTCGGATCGCGGGAGGCACCCGGAGTAGGCGATCTGGCCGATTCCCTGACCGCGGCGTACGGGACGGACTTCGGAGTGCACAGCCCAACCTCGATCTCCAGGTTCACCGACGCCACAAGGCAGGCAGCAACATACCGCAAGGGACGGGTGCTGCTGGTCGGGGACGCCGCGCACGTGCACTATCCCGCCGGCGGCCAGGGGATCGGCCTGGGCATGCAGGATGCCGTGAACCTCGGCTGGAAACTCGCGCAGGTCCTCAAGGGCAGCTCACCGGATTCCCTGCTGGAGACCTACCACGCTGAGCGGCATCCCGTGGGGCTCCGCGCGCTCAAGCACTCCATGGCGCAAACGGCCCTGCAACGCCATGACGCACGCTCCGCAGCGCTCGCCGAGACCGTCAGCGAGCTGATGCACATGGACCAGCCGCGCCAGCACCTCGCCGCATTGATCCACGGCCTCGACATCGCCTACGACCTCGGGGAAGGACACCCGCTGCTCGGGCGACGCATGCCCGATCTCGACCTTGACACGCCCAACGGCCCCACACGGGTCTTCGTCCTGCTTCATGATGCCAAGCCGGTGCTGCTCAAGCTGGCCGGGTCCAACCGCCTCGAGATCGCGCCGTGGGCAGACCGGGTGCAGCAAGTCGAAGCCCGGTTCAACGGCCCTTTGAAGCTTCCTCTCCTGGGTGAGGTGGCGGCCCCCGCCGCGGTGTTGGTCCGCCCGGACGGCTACGTCGCCTGGGTGGGTGAAGGCTCCGACCAAGGGCTTGCTGACGCGCTCACGCGCTGGTTTGGATCGGGGACGCCCGCCAGAACGTGATCGTTCCAGGGGAGTACGCCGTTACTCCTGCGATGTCCGCACGCGTCGTCACGACGACCCCATGACCGGCGGCGGAAACCTGGCGGGGACGGCCACCGCCGGTGCGGAAAGCGGGAGTTATTTCGTTGCCGCGACCGTTGATCATCGGCGGTTCCGGGTGCGTTCCTTGTGCATGATCATTTCCGTCTCGACGGGGAGGAAGCCGAGCTTCGAGTTGATGGAACGCATCCACTTGTTTTCGTCGTCACTGCTGGACCTGACCCCACCGGCCATCGCCCTGCGGGACCTGCACCAAAACGAAGAATCGGGTGCTAGCGACCGAGGCGGAAGCGCAGGGTTCGCACCTCGAAGGCCGTCAAGGAAATTCTTACCGACCCGTTGGTGTGTTCGGCAATGCCGCCGTCACCCTCGATGGCGTCCTCCAGGAGGCTGATCACGGATGCCGAATCCACCGGATGGTGCATGTTTACGGTGCCGGAGGCGCGGCGGCCCAGGGACTCGTAGACGCGCACGACCAGGTCGCCGGACTTGTCGCCTGCCAGCTTCACGCTGGAGAGCACGGTGCCCGTTCCGTCGACGGTGACCAGCGGGTCGAACCCGTGGGCGCCGGTGAGGGTGCGCTGCGTGGAGTTCAGCAGGGCGCCGGCCTCGGTGGCCGAGGCGATGTCGGCGCCGATGACCAGGCCGTAGCGGTGGGTCTGGATGCCCTGGTCGGTCTCCGGATCCGGGAAGCGCGGGGCACGCAGCAGCGACAAGCGAACGTTGGTTGTTACGCCGGCCTCGGTGGAATCTCGGGTGACGTCGAAACCGTAAATGGAATCGTTGACCAGCGCGGCTCCGAAGCCCGGTTCCTCGGCGAGCACGAAGCGGTGCATCGAGGTTTCGAACTTTGCCGCCTCCCAGCTGGTGTTCACGTGGGTGACGCGCTTGTGGTAGCCGAACTGGGTCTCGGCGATCACATGCTCGGCGCGGATATCCAGCGGGAATGCGACCTTGAGGAATTTCTCGGTCTCGTGCCAGTCGGTGACCTGCTCGATCTGCAGCACCCGTGAACCGGGGGAAAGCGTCAGTTCCTGGCGCAGGGTCGAGGCGGAGAAACTGCGTTCGATGATGACGCGGGCGGTGCCGTCCTCATCGGTGGACAGCGAGATCGCATCGAGTCCGCGCAGGTCGGTGACCTGGTTGCGGTAGTACTTGTCAACGTCCCAGGCATCCCACTTGTTCGGGAAGTCTTGGTGCAGTTGTAGCAGGTTGGCCTCGGTGCCCACCGCGATGGTTTCGCGGCCCGTGGCGTTCTCGACCGCCGAGGTGATCAGGCCTTCGCGGGAAATGACGATGGTGACCAGCTCATTGGACAGCACGAAGCCGTCGGCCGACTCGCTGGCCATCACTGTGTCGGCGACCGGGGCCAGCTCGGCCACCGGCATGCCGGCTCCGGTGCGGATGCCCGAGCGGGTGAACGACGCAGCGTTCATCGCGATCGGGGTCTCGCCCTTGCCGACCAGGGCGGCCTGCGCCGCGGCGATGATCGCCTCGGTGGCCTTGGTGACCCGCGCGTACTCGGCAACGACCTCGCGGTGCACCCAGGCGATCGAGGTGCCCGGAAGGATGTCGTGGAACTGGTTGAGCAGAACCGTCTTCCAGAGTGCGTCGATCTCCTCGTGCGGGTACTCGAAGCCGGTGTACACGGCGGCGGTGGCGGCCCAGAGCTCGGCCTCCACCAGCAGCTGCTCGGTGCGGCGGTTGCCCTGCTTGGTCCGGTGCTGGGAAGTCAGCGTGGCGCGGTGCAACTCCAGGTAGAGCTCGCCCATCCACACCGGCGGGTTTGCCAGCTCGGTCTTGGCACGCCTGAAGAACTCGTCGGGGTGTTCCCACTTCACCTTGGCGCTGCCCTCGAGGTCGGCCAGGCGGCGTGCCTTGCCGGTCATCTCGCGGGTGGTGCCGCCGCCGCCGTCTCCCCAGCCCACCGGGGCAATGGAGCCGGTGGCGCGGCGGGATTCGCGGAACTGGCGCGAGGCGCGGGCAACCTCTTCGCCCGAAAGCTGCGAGTTGTAGGTGTCCATGGACGGGAAGTGGCTGAAGACGCGCGAGCCGTCGATTCCCTCCCAGTTGAACGTGTGGTGCGGGAATACGTTCTGCTGGTTCCAGGAGATCTTCTGGGTGAAGAACCATTCGAAGCCGGCCCGTTTCATCAGCTGCGGAAGCGCGGGGGAGTACCCGAAGGAGTCCGGCAGCCAGACCCCGGCGCAGGTTATCCCGAATTCCTCGCGGAAGAAGCGCTGGCCGTAGTAGAACTGGCGGACCATGGATTCGCCCGAGGGCATCACGGTGTCCGACTCGACCCACATGCCGCCCAGCGGCAGGAAGCGTCCGGAGGCCACGGCTTCCTTGACCCGGCCGTAGACCTCGGGGCGGTGCTCCTTGAGCCAGGCGTATTGCTGGGCGCTGGACATGCCGTAGAGGAAGTCCTCGTCGTGATCGAGCATTTCCACCATGGAGGAGGAGGTCCGGGCGACCTTGCGGATGGTCTCGCGCACCGGCCACAGCCAGGCCGAGTCGATGTGGGAATGGCCCACCGCGGAGATGCGGTGCGCGGATTCGTCGGCGCGCGTGGCGAGCACCCCTGCCAGTTCGGCGCGGGCCGCGGGCGCGGTTTCGGTGATCCGCTGCAGGTCCAGCACGTCAAGGGCGTTGTCCATGGCCTGCAGGATGCGCATGCGGCGCGGGCCCGCGGGCAGCTCGGCCTGCAGCTCGAGCAGCACCTCCAGGTCCAGGGAGAGCTCGTGGACCTCGGGTTCGAAGATCGCTAGGTCCATGCGTCCGGTGGTGTAAAGCCTGCGCGAGGACGAGGTCTGGATGTCGCCTTCCTGGGTCGGAAGGAACGGGTGGTAGTCCAGCAGCACCGGGTTGGCGGCGGCCTCGATAAAGTAGTCCACCTTCTCGTCGCCCTTGGCGCTGTCGGCAACGGGGATCCACTGGTTGCGCGGGTTGATGGCCTTTACGGTGCTGCCGTCGGCCCGGTGGACCAGGCCTTCGCATTGGAAGCCGGTCATGTTCTTGTCAAAGCCCAAATCAACCAGGGCCTCGACGCGCTTGCCGGCCCATGCTGCCGGGACGGTGCCGCGCA
Organism: Arthrobacter sp. C2; assembly: GCA_024207135.1. Lineage (GTDB taxonomy): Bacteria > Actinomycetota > Actinomycetes > Actinomycetales > Micrococcaceae > Paeniglutamicibacter. Next base: position 3,933,232 of record CP042428.1, read on the forward strand.
GGTGGAACCAGGTCGTTCCCCACGCCGCGCCCCAGGCGGTGCCGACCGAATAATCGATGTAGTCCAGGCCCATGGCTTCGGCCGGCGCGATGGGCTCGCCGGGAAGTTCGTGCCATTGAACCTCCAGCGGGAGGGCAACGGGGTGGATGGCAGGGCGGATGCGTTCCCCAAGGACCCGCGCAACACGTCCGAGGGTCAGGGGGATGTCGTCATGCATGAAGAATGCCTTTCGCGGGGCCGCGGCCCGAAGGATGGTGTCCCAGGGGCCGGGCGGGGGTGCTCTGCAAGGATTTCGTCGTTGACCTGTCTTGTCAGCGTATCCGAGAAGACCTCCACCGTCCCGGAAGATCCGGTCCAGGCCAACGGGAGGCCGTGCCGAACCTGCCCCCCGTCCGGGGCGAGAACGCGGGAGACGGCTCCGCGGGGGTTCGGGTGCCGGACCGTCGCGTGGGCGCGTCCCGGAGGGAAACACCTGGGGCCCGGGCAGTGATGTCCCGCAATGGGACGGCAGCCATCCACCGTGGCGGACGGGCAAGGGCAGGCAATGGCGGATACGATGCCATCATGATTCAGGGCTTGCACCCGCAAGCGACGGTCGTTGCCGCAAGGCCCGCCGAACCGACCGTGGCTGGCGGGGAGCCGCGGACATGCCGCCGTTCAGCCTGTCCGTGAACGGCTCGGGCACCAGGCATCCGGGGGAAAATGGGCAAGGACCATCACCCCGGCGAGGCACGGGCATCACCCACGAGAAGGAACATTCATGAGTAGCACCCGGCAGAAACCGCTGGCCTTGGTGGGCCTGGACATCGGCGGAACCAAAACGCACGCCATGGCCTGGAGCGGTGGGACACGGCTTGCCGAGGCCAAGAGCGGAAGCGCCAACGTGCAGAACGTCAGTGTGGAGACCGCCAAGGCCAACATTGCCGAGGTGTTCGCCGCACTCGGGGCCGGGCATATCGACCGGGTCGTGGCTGGTGCAGGCGGCATCGATACCGAGGCGGACGCCGAGCTCCTGCGTTCCATGATCGCCGTCCACGCCCCGGATGCCGAGATCCTCGTGGTCCACGACACCCGGCTGGTCCTGGCCGCGGGCCACGCCTCCACCGGCTTGGCGGTGATCCTGGGGACCGGTTCGGCGGTCTGGGGCGTTAACGCCGAAGGCAAGGAAGGCCGGGCCGGTGGCTGGGGCTACCTGCTGGGGGACGAGGCCAGCGGCTACTGGATGGGACGCGAGGCGGTGCGTCACACGCTGCGCGAGTTCAACCGTGGACTGGCCCCGGGCGAGCTGGGCCGGCGCGTGCTCGCGGCCAACAAGGTTTCCTCCCCGGACGAGCTGATTGCGCTCTTCCACGGTGACACCGACCGCCGCTACTGGGCCCAGCAGTCCCTGCTGGTCTTCGAGGCCCTCGCGGCCGGGGACCCGGACAGCGCCGTGATCGTTGGCGAGGCGGTCGAGCATGTGTGCCAAATGCTCTCGGACCTCTCCGCACTGCTGGAAACCCAAGGGCCGGTCATCATCGGCGGCGGCCTGGGCATGCACCAGCCCGTCTACCAGGAGATGCTGCGCCAGGCACTGGGAGACTTGGGACTTGTCGAGATCCGCTTCCTGGATCTCGACCCGGTGGAAGGGACCAAGTTCATCTCCGACCACACTCCCTTGCCCGCAAAATCCGCCTAGGCTGCGCCGATCCAGACCCTGGCAAGACCTATTGCAGGGCGCGGCCCTTGGTCTCGGGAGCGAAGAACGCCATCAGGATGACAGCGCCCAGCACCAGGGCCCCGGCCACCAGGAACAGGTTGCCCAGGCCCACCACGGGCCACAAGGCGGCAAAGGCCAGCGGCCCGAACCCGGCACCCAGCCGGCTGAACGAGGATGCCCAGCCAAAGCCGGATCCGCGCAGTTCGGTCGGGTACAGCTCGGAGACGTAGGTGTAGAGCACCGGCACGGCGATCTGCACGACCACGCCGAAGACCAGCAGCCAGATCAGCGCGAGGGTGGGCGCGTTGATGGTCACCGCGACCATCACCAGGATGATCGCGGACAGCGGGCCGGTGATGCCCAGCAGCCACTTGCGCCCGACCCGCTCGACCAGCAGCGCCGCGATGCCCACGCCGATCAATCCCATCAGCGCCATCACCGAGGTCATGAAGAACGCCGTGGACTGGACCATGCCGGTGTCGGCCAGGATGGACGGCATCCACGTCAAGGCCAGGTAGTAGACCAGCAGGATGGTCAGGAACAGCGACCAGGAGACCATGGTGATCCGCGGGCTGAAGCGCCAGATCTTCACCAGCTGCTCCAGCCAGGACCCAGCGGACAGGCGCGGGACGGACTGGGGCTCGGGCAGCGTGTAGGGCGCCGCGGTGGCTCCGGTGCGCGCCACCAGGTCGTCGATGACCTTGGCCGCGGCATCGCGCTGGCCCTTGCGGACCAGGTAGAGCGGGGACTCCGGGACGCTGCGCCGCACCCAGAACACCAGCAGCGCCGGCAGCACCATGACCACCAGGATCAGCCGCCAGTTTCCCGTGGTCGCCTGGACCCAGCCGGAAACGAAGAATGACAGCGCGGCGCCGACGGGCCACCAGCCATCCATCGCGGTGAGCACCCGGCCGCGTTGCCTGGCCGGGGTGAACTCGCCGACCAGCGCGTAATCCACCGGGATGCACCCGCCCAGGCCCACCCCGGCAATGAAGCGGCAGGCCACAAACCAGCCGAAGCCCGGGGCCAGGGCCCCGGCGACGGTGAAGATGGAGAAGATCAGCAGTGTCCAGGTGAAGGCCTTCTTGCGCCCGATCTTGTCGGCAATGGTTCCCCAGAGGAACGCGCCAAGGGCCATGCCCACCAGGTTGCCGGTGCCCAGCAGCGCGGCGGTGGTCCGGTCCAGGCCCCATTCGGCGGCGACCAAGGGGATCAGGGCGCCGTTGAGCGTGACATCCCAGGCGTCGAACATGAAGCCCAGCCCGCCAATGATGAAGATCCTTCCCTGCACACCCCACTTCCACGGAAGGTTCTGGACGACCGATTCGCCGGTGGGAAGCTTCAGGAAATTGTTCATCAGGAATTGGCCTTCGGAAAGGTGCGGACCGACGCAGGACGGGGGTACAGCCAGGACAACATGGAGGCAAAGCGGCAGGGCGGAGGAAGTCCTTCGGAGCCTGCCGGGAACAACGCTACGCGCTGGAATGGAAAACCACAGAATAGGCCTTGACTTTTTGTGGCTTTGTGTTGCGCCGACCGGCATCATTCCGGCCCCGGCGCATCCGCCGAAGCCCCATGTGCCGGGGCTGTTCCGGTGCGGGGCAACCCGGGGTAGGCTCTGGTTATGGGAGTAGATTGGACCGCTCTCGAAGAGGCGATACGGGTGTCGGCTCTTCGCCAGGCGGAAGAAATAATTGACCGTCACCCGGACGAAATGTTCTATGCCGTTGCCCTTGACGGGGTGAGCGCGGACGAAACCGACCACATCGATTTGCCCGTGCTGGCCCTGAACTCCGAACAAGCCCTGACCCGTTCCCTCGCCGGCGACGACGAGGAAAACGACGAAGAGGACTTCGACGACGAGGACGAGGAAGAATACTTCGAGGAACGTGCCGACGCCGACGACGACGGGTCCGACAGGGACCTGAATCGCGACGACAACAACAGCAACTCGGACGATGACGACGACGAGGGCGAAGCCACCGACGAGGACGACGACGATGAAGACATCGACGCGGTCCTGAAGGAATTCGACGCCTTGGCCTCCGGCGCCGAGCAGGGCTACTACTCATCCAAGTGGAACCCCGCCGATTGGCAGTGGAGCCCCATCGAGCTCTTCGACGAGTCGGCCACCGAGCTGTGGAGCCAGGCGCTGACCAACGTCGCCAAGGACCACGGGTGGGAAAAGACCAACCGCCTGTACTACGAAATGCTCATCCGCGTCACCGAGTCGTTGCGCAACACCCTGGCCAAGGGACGCAACAAGGACATGGTCGTCTACCTCTCGGATGACGACCACGGCGATGCCCTGCTGCGCAGGTGCCTCACCGAGGCACAGCTGGCCAAGCATTTCCCGGAACTGGCGATTTAGCTCGGCAGCTGCGCAGGCCCCTCCGGAACATTGAGCTGCGCGAGGATCCTTGAATCCACGTCGCGCAGCTGGATCACCGAGATGTGCCCCATCTGCGTGGGTACGGCTCCGCTCAGGCGGGCCGTACCCGTCTTGGTCGCGTTCCAGGATCCTGCCCGGTCGACCTGGCCGGAGCTATCGATGACCCACAACGACAGCGTCCCGTTGGTGGGCAGGTCGGTGGCGCTGAACTGCACCTCGGTGCCCCACGCCTTGGCATTCAATCCCACGTCCACGCGCGGCCCGGCGGCCGAAACGACCTGGTAGCTGGCATCGGGTGGCGGGGCAGGGTTCAGCACCGGTGCAAGGAACACCCCTCCGGCCACGGACGCGGCAACCGCGAGGACCGCCGCAGACCCCCATGCGGCCCGGCGCGTCCGGCGCCTGGCCCGCAGCCGGTCCAGCAGCTGAATCCCGGGCTCGGCCACCGGCGCTGCCGGCTCGGCCTCAAGCATTGCCCGGGCGGCCTGTGGGTCCAAGGCACCCAGGCGCGTCGTCACCGGGGCATAGGAGGCAAGCTCCCTGCGGCACTGGGCGCATGCTTCGAGGTGTGCCTCGAAGTTCCGGGCTTCCTCGGGGTCCAGCCCACCCAGCACATAGGCACCCAGGTCCAGGTGTTCGTTCACTGTTCCACCCCCATTTCCGCCAGGATCCCCCGCAGGGACCGCATCGCATAGTACGCCCGTGATTTCACCGTTCCCTGGGGGATCCCCAGGCTGGTGGCCGTTTGCGCCACCGTGGAACCCAGATAGTGCAGGTGGACCACCACCTGCCGGTGCTCGAGGGTCAAACGCATCAGGGCCTCTTCCATGAGGATCTTGTCCAGGACCGCTTCCATGCCCGCGAATGCCCCGGCGGCCTCCGGGTCCAGCTCGCCGAGTCCGGTGGCCGAAATCCGTGCCGCGGCGCGGCGGTGTCGGTCGATGATCACGTTGCGGGCCGTGGCAAACAGGTAACTGCGCAGCGAACCGGTCAACTCCGGTGCAGCCTTCCACACCTTGAGCACGGTTTCCTGCACCACGTCGTCGGCCTCGTCGCGGTCGGAGGCCACGCGCAGCACGAAGCGGCGCAGGGCATCTCCGTGATCGCGGTAGATATCCGACACCACTTGCGCATCTAGCGGCACATGGGCTCCATTGGGTCTTCTCGGGAACATGGGTTCACCCATTCAGACGCATCGGGACGGCAAAAGGTTCAAACACCCTCCAAGTATGCGCAAAAAAACCTGCAACACCATGAACCACCTTGCGCTTTCGTACGTCTTAGCCGGTGAGAGGTCTCCCGGATGCACCGGCTTGGTGCCCCGGGGGATCCCTGGTCCCGAAGATCACCGGGGCCCAAGTCCCGCCCCAAGTGTTAGGAATTGCATCATGATCCGGAACAACCACCCGAAATTCGCTTCCACCGCCGCGGTGCTCCTGGGTGCCGCCTTGCTGCTGGCCGGCTGCGGCAACAGCACCACCCCGGCCCAGAGTCCCGCCGCAACCTCCGCGGCCAGCTCCTCCGCAGGGGGAAACGGGTATGGGGCTCCGGCACCCAGCGCCACCGCCTCGAGCCCGGCCGCGGCAACCACGGACCTGAAGACCGCATCCACTTCCCTCGGAAACATCGTTGTCGACTCCAAGGGCATGACGCTGTACTACTTCACCAAGGACGCCAAGGACACCACCACCAGTGCCTGCACCGGCGAGTGCCTGGCCGCATGGCCGATCGCCACCACCACCAACGCCACCCCCACGGTGGAAGGGGTGACCGGCAAGGTCGGGACAATCACGAGCCCCGACGGCGCCAAGCAGCTCACGCTCAACGGGATGCCGCTGTATTACTACGCCGCGGACTCCAAGCCCGGGGATGTCAAGGGGCAGGGCGTCAAGGACGTCTGGTACGTGGCATCGCCTGCGGGGGAAATGATCAAATAGTTCACGCAGCACACGGAAGAAGGCCGCTCCCAACGGTGCGGGATAAGATGGGCAGTGCACCCCCTCAATTCCGCACCCTGGGAGACTTTTGTGAGCCAGACCGTCCTTGATCTCGTCCCGATTCGCCGGGCCCTGATTTCCGTCTATGACAAGAGCGGACTGGAGGAACTGGCCGCGGGCCTGCACGCAGCCGGCGTCGCCCTGGTCTCCACCGGTTCCACCGCCAAGCGCATCGCCGCCGCGGGCATCCCGGTCTCCGAGGTCGAGGAAGTCACCGGTTCCCCGGAAATGCTTGACGGCCGCGTCAAGACCCTGCACCCGCGCGTGCACGGCGGCATCCTGGCCGACCGCCGCGTCCCGGCCCACATGAAGACCCTTGAGGACATGCAGATCGAGGCCTTCGACCTCGTCGTGGTGAACCTCTACCCGTTCGTCGAGACCGTGCGCTCCGGCGCCGAGAACGACGCCGTGGTCGAGCAGATCGACATCGGTGGACCGGCCATGGTCCGCTCGGCGGCCAAGAACCACGCCGCGGTGTCCATCGTGGTGGATCCGGCCTCCTACGGCGAGGTCATCGCCGCGGCCGCCTCCGGCGGCTTCGACCTGAAGTCCCGCCAGCGCCTGGCGGCCAAGGCCTTCGCGCACACCGCGGCCTACGACACGGCCGTCGCTTCCTGGACCGCCTCACAGTTCCTGGACGAGGACGGCGACGGCGTCATCGACTGGCCCGCGTACACCGGCCTGGCCCTGGAACGCTCCGAGGTGCTGCGCTACGGTGAAAACCCGCACCAGCAGGCTGCCCTCTACGTGGACAAGGCCGCCCCGGCCGGCATTGCCCAGGCCGACCAGCTGCACGGCAAGGCCATGAGCTACAACAACTACGTCGACGCCGACGCCGCGCTGCGCGCAGCCTTCGACTTCGACGCCCCGGCCGTCGCCGTGATCAAGCACGCCAACCCGTGCGGCGTCGCCGTGGCCTCCCCGGATGCCGTGGACCCGATCGCCGACGCACACGCCAAGGCACACGCCACGGACCCGCTCTCGGCCTTCGGCGGCGTCATCGCAGCCAACCGCACCGTGACCGTGGCCATGGCCAACGCCGTCAAGGACATCTTCACCGAGGTCGTCATCGCCCCGGCCTTCGAGGCCGAAGCCGTGGCCATTCTCGCGGCCAAGAAGAACATCCGCCTGCTGGCCCTGCCCGAGGGCTACGGCCGCTACCCGAGCGAAATCCGCCAGGTCTCCGGCGGCGTGCTGGTCCAGATGAGCGACAAGGTCGACGCCGACGGCGACAACCCGGCGAACTGGACCCTGGCCGCCGGTGCGGCCGCCGACGAGAAGACCCTCGCGGACCTGGCCTTCGCCTGGACCGCGGTGCGTGCCGCGAAGTCCAACGCCATCCTGCTGGCCAACAACGGCGCGGCCGTGGGCATCGGCATGGGCCAGGTCAACCGCGTGGATTCCTGCAAGCTCGCGGTCGAGCGCGCCAACACCCTGGGCGTCACGGTCGAATCAACCGTGGATGCCGCGGGCGGGGCCTCCGGTGCCGAAGGCACCTCGGCGGAGCGCGCCCGCGGCGCGGTTGCCGCCTCGGATGCGTTCTTCCCGTTTGCCGACGGCCTGCAGATCCTGCTGGACGCCGGTGTGCGCGCCGTGGTCCAGCCCGGCGGCTCGGTCCGCGACGAGGAAGTCATTGCCGCTGCCAACGCAGCCGGCATCACCATGTACTTCACCGGTGCACGCCACTTCTTCCACTAGGAACCAGTGGTCCGGCTGCCGCCGGCGACCTCCCGCACCGGGGGATCGCCGGCGGCAGCCTTCGGTTTTAACCGCCGTTGCCATGCGGCCAGGGTTGCGGCGCCGCCCCCCGGGGGCTGGGGGAGGCCGGACTGGATCTTCACGCCAGGGGCAACCGGCGGTGCACATACCGGGTTGAACCCCGTGCGGGAAAAACATCCAAAGTTCCATCGGCCAAGGCACGCACTCGCGCCGACGAATCACTAGATGCGCATGACACCCGCCGGGGCGCAGCCGGCCATGGCATAGGCGGCAGGTTCTGCCGCGATGTCTCTGGGGACGTGGGTTCCTGAAACTGCGGGCCGGGAATGCGGCCTGCCAGCCGCCCCCTGCCGATCGCGGGGCCAACCGATGGACCGATGCGCTGCCAGGCTACCGGTGGTGCTTCCGGTCGGTGGATAGGCTGGCCAGCCGGACCGGAAGATCAATCTGCGAGGTGCCGGTCCGAGCGGAAGCATCCTGTGGACCGCATCGGCGCTCGGCGGCCTCTTGAGCGTCGGCCATGGCTGGACCCCTGCGCCGCAAGATCGGGCACGTCGCGGTATCAGGATTCCAGTGCCGACATGATCTTCTGGATTCGCCGCATTCGGGTTTCGTCGCTCTTGGCGCTTTGGACAGACTGCTCGTGGGCGCGCTGTTGGCTGTAGGAGAGGGCGGACCAGGCCTTCGACGCCGCCGGGTTTGAGGCGAACAGCCCTGCCAGTTCGGTGGGGATTTCGACGGTTCGCGGGGCGTCGTCAACTTCGAGCCCGACCTCGATTTCATCGCCCGCGCCCTTGCCCGTGGCGGACCGGGTCTCGGCGTTGAACGAGATCAGGAATTGGCCGCCCATCGATGCGATGGTGTTTCGGTACGAGTAATTGCCATCAATGGTGACGACCACGGGAACGCGCTTCCCTCGGCCGAAGCCGAGCACAATGTCCTCGGGCACGATGATGCCGACGTTGTTGCCGCCGGCGGCCCACAGCGTTGTTCGGAAGTTGACCATGGTTGCTCCTCCAATAGGGGATGCTGACCATGCTAGCGCGGTGTGCGTGAAGCAGCTGATGGCTCCGGGACACAATATCGGCAAGTCCACAGGGCATCGACGCGGAGGGCCAGCGGGGCCCCTGGCAGTGCAATGAACCCCGTCCGCCGGGAAACCGCGGCCAGGTTCGGGGCAGCAAGAGCACTGCTGCACGCGCCTGCCAAGGGGGTTTGAAAATCGCCAAAATTGCCCGGGAGGCCATCAGCCCCAAGAATGGACCGCCTGGCTCCGTGCAGTAGCCAGGCGGTGCACTCATTTACTTGTCGGTGGCACTCAGCTGCCAGGAAACACCAAAACGGTCGCTCACCCATGCGTATCGCTGGGCGAAAGGATACTCGCCAGGCGGCATCAAGACCTGGCCCTGGTCGGAGAGCCGGTCAAACAGTGCATCCAAGGAAGCTTCGTCGGGGCAGTCGAAGAAGAACGACACCGACGGAGTGAACCCAAAGGCGTGAACGTCCGGGCTGTCGATGCACAGCAGTGTCTGGTCGGCAATCCGGAAGCTTGCCGTTTTGACCGTGCCTTCGCGGTCTGGTTCCTCCGGTCCATAGCGGTCCATGTCGAGGATTTCGGCGTCGGGGAAGGCCGAGACGTAAAAGTTCATGGCCTCTTCGGCCTGGCCCGTGAACATCAAGAACGGTGTCAGTGTCATGCCACCACTGTACCGACGCGGCTCGGTGGCAGGCATCCACCGGCTGCGATGGGTGCGGGCCCGCATCGCCCTCCGGCAGGCGAGGGCCCCGAGCCACTGATCCGCCCGGGGCCCGGTCCCTGGCAGGGGAGCGCGTCAGCGCCGCTTGTCCACCGCGACGAAGAACGAAACGGCCAGGCCGATGGTGGCCAGGACGGCACCGACGATGAAGGCGACGTGGGCGCCGGAGAACAGCGCGTGGGCCAGGTCGGACCCCGCTTCAAGCCGAGCCGTGGAGAGCAATGACATGACGGTGATGAAGACGGTGGTGCCGATGGCGCCGCCGAGCTGCTGGCCGGTGTTGAAGATGGCCGAGCCGTGGCCGTACAGGCGGGGCTCGAGGCTGGCCATGGCCGAGGACATCAACCCGGTCATCAGCAGCGCCAGCCCGATGGAGAAGATGATGTGGTTGACCATGAACACCCACAGGGCCGTGTCCGAATCCACGCCGACGTAGAGCCACTGGCCAAGTGCGAGCATGGCCGCACCCGGAATCACGACCGGGCGGGGCCCGAAGCGGTCGTAGATGCGCCCGAAGATCGGCGCGACAACGGCCTGGGCCAGGCCGCCGGGCAGCAGCATCATGCCGATGGCCAGCGTGCCGATGCCCGCGCCGGATTCGAGGATGATCGGCAGCATCACGATGGTGCCCAGCAGCGTGCCGAAGGCGATCATGATCAGCAGCACGGACAAGGTGAAGCTGCGGGACCTGAACGGGGTCAGGTTCAGCAATTCCTTGCCGTCGCGGGTGAGGCGGACCTGGCGCTTGATGAACAGGGCCAGGGACAGCAGGCCGAAGGCGAAGCAGGCGATGGCCAGCACCGGGTTCTCGGCGGCATGCTCAAGGGTGGAGATGCCGTAGACCAGCAGTCCGAAGGCGAAGGCGGAAAGCACGACGGAGAAGACATCGACCGGGAGCTTGCGGGCCGTCGAGGGGAGCTTGATGAAAACGATGCCCAGCACCAGGATGACCACGGCCAGCGGGGCCATCAGGATGAAGATGTAGTGCCAGCTGAAGGAGTTGACTATGGCGCCTGAAACGGTGGGTCCCACGGCCGGGCCCACGGAGATCACGATCGAGTTCAGCCCCATGACGGCCCCGCGCTTGTGCACGGGGACCAGCTGCAAGGTGGTGGTCATCAGCAGCGGCAGCACGATGGCGGTGCCGACGGCCTGGATGATGCGGGCCACCAGCAGCACCGCGAAGGTCGGGGCAACGATGGCGATGGCCGTGCCGACGACGAAGCTGGACAATGCGAAGATGAACAGTGCCCGCGTGCTGAAACGCTGCAGCAGGAACCCGGTGGTGGGGATGACCACGGACATGGTCAGCAGGAACCCGGTGGTCAGCCACTGCCCGGCGGCCGCGGAGACGGACAAGTCCGCCATGATGGCCGGCAGGGCGACGCTGAGCACCGTTTCGTTCAGGATCATCAGGAAGGCGGCCAGGGCCAGGGCCCCGATGATGCCGGTGAGCTGCCTGGTGGGCAACGTGGGCGGGGCCTGTCGCGACGTGGTCGGGGGCGGCGGCATCGTGTCTTCTGCGGTCTGGGCCATCGAAAATACCTTCTTCTGTGAAAAGTGAACAAACCAAATCATGTCACGGTGTGACACATTTGATAAGCTAAAGTTGTCAGAGTGTGACACAAGATATACTTTTTCAAGCCCCGGAACGCGCCGGGGCGCCGCCGCGTCAAGGAGTGGGACGAACTGTGGGGATCCGCGAAGAACGCCGCGCACGGATGCGCCGAGAGATCCAGGGAGCCACGCTGGACCTGGTGGAGAAGCAGGGCCTTGACGCCACGACGATCGGCGACATCGCCGCACGCGTAGGAATTTCCGAGCGCACGGTTTTCCGCTACTACGCGTCCAAGGAGCATGCGCTCATGCCCGGCCAGCAGAGCCTGATCGACACCCTGGTGGGCAGCGAAAGCGCCCATTCAACTTCCTCCGGAATCCTGGGGGATCTGCTGGCCGTGTGTCGGGACCTGTTCGCGCAGGAGGTCGAGCAGAGCGATTTCCGGAGGATCTCCCGCCTGATGGTGCAGGAGCCGGCGATGACGAGGGTGGTCGTGCGGCAAGAGCGGATACTGGTTGAGGCGCTGAGTGCCGCGCTCGTCGGGCGGGGGCAGCTGGAATCGATCCAGGCGCTGCTGGTGGCCGAGGTGGTCACGGCCGCCTGGCGGGTCGCCTGGCAAAGCTTTGCGCGGAACGAAGTCGACGGCGTGGATTCCGACCCGGTGGAACTCTTCGAGAAAACCATTTGCGAATTGGGGAAGTTGTTTCACGAAGGCTGAGGTGGGCGGCTCGGACCATTCAGTTATGACGGGTTAACTTAACTCGTCCCGAGTGCGGAAGCCCCGATTGCCCCGCCAATGCGCGGCGAAACGGTCCCGCAAGGTGACGGGATCCTTGCCACAAAAAGTGTTTACGGGCGGAAAGTCGGGTAAGTTGGGGACGTTGAGATCAGTTCGGACCACACGTATCCGATAAGACCGTTCAGGGAGACGCCTCACCTATGGCCAAGATTATTTATACCCACACCGACGAAGCTCCGATGCTGGCAACCCACTCGTTCCTGCCGATTGTCGAAGCCTATGCCTCGACCGCGGGTGTAGAGATCGAGACCCGCGACATCTCGCTGGCCGGCCGCATCATTTCCGTCTTCGGCGACTACCTCACCGCCGAGCAGCAGATTCCCGACGCCCTGGCAGAGCTCGGCGCACTGGCCAAGAGCCCGGATGCGAACATCATCAAGTTGCCGAACATCTCCGCCTCCATCCCGCAGCTCAAGGCGGCCATCGCGGAACTGCAGGCCGCCGGCTACGCCCTGCCGGACTACCCGGACAACCCGTCTTCCGACGAGGAAACCGACATCCGCGCCCGCTACGACAAGATCAAGGGTTCGGCAGTGAACCCGGTCCTGCGCGAAGGCAACTCGGACCGCCGCGCACCGTTGAGCGTGAAGAACTACGCCCGCAAGAACCCGCACTCCATGGGTGCCTGGACCGCGGACTCCAAGACCAACGTCGCCACCATGGCCGAAGACGACTTCCGTGCCAACGAGAAGTCCGTGGTCATCGACAAGGACCAGACCCTGTCCATCCGCTTCGTCGGCGAAGACGGCGAAGTCAAGGTCCTGAAGAAGGCACTGCCGGTCCTCAAGGACGAAATCATCGACGGCACCGTGATGCACGCCGCCTCGCTGAACGCCTTCCTCAAGGAAGCCATTGCCCGCGCCAAGGCCGAGGACGTGCTCTTCTCCGCACACCTGAAGGCCACCATGATGAAGGTCTCGGACCCGATCATCTTCGGCCACGTCGTCAAGGCCTACTTCTCCGAGCTCTTCGAGACCTACGGCGAGCAGCTCGAGGCCGCCGGCCTGAACGCAAACAACGGCCTGGCAGCCATCCTCGGCGGGCTCGACGAGCTCTCCGACGACGTGCGCGCCGGTGTCGAGGCACTGATCGCCAAGGGCTTCGAAGACGGCCCGGCCATCGCCATGGTCGACTCCGACAAGGGCATCACCAACCTGCACGTCCCCTCGGACGTCATCGTGGATGCCTCCATGCCCGCCATGATCCGCTCCTCGGGCCACATGTGGGACGCAGAGGGCAAGGAACGCGACACCCTGGCAGTCCTGCCGGACTCCTCCTACTCGGGCATCTACCAGGTCGTCATCGACGACTGCCGCGCCAACGGCGCCTACGACCCGACCACCATGGGCACCGTCCCGAACGTCGGGTTGATGGCCCAGGCAGCCGAGGAATACGGCTCCCACGACAAGACCTTCGAAATCAAGGCCTCCGGCCACGTCCAGGTCCTGGATGCCACCGGCGGCGTGCTCATCGAGCACCAGGTCTTCCCGGGCGACATCTGGCGCGCCTGCCAGACCAAGGACGTGCCGGTGCGCGACTGGGTCAAGCTGGCCGTCAACCGCGCCCGCGCCTCACAGACCCCCGCCGTGTTCTGGCTGGACGAGACCCGCGCGCACGACGCCGTGCTGATCTCCAAGGTCAACGAGTACCTCAAGGACCACGACATCGAGGGCCTGGTCATCGAGATCCTCTCGCCCGAGGCCGCGACCCAGTACACCATCGAGCGCATCCGCCGCGGCGAGGACACCATCTCGGTCTCCGGCAACGTGCTGCGCGACTACCTCACCGACCTGTTCCCGATCCTCGAACTGGGCACCAGCGCCAAGATGCTTTCCATCGTGCCGCTGATCGCCGGTGGCGGGCTCTTCGAAACCGGTGCCGGTGGCTCCGCCCCGAAGCATGTCTCGCAGCTGGTGAGTGAAAACCACCTGCGCTGGGATTCCCTGGGCGAGTTCCTGGCCCTGGCCGTCTCCTTCGAGCACCTGGCCAACACCTCGGACAACGCTCGCGCGCAGATCCTGGCAGACACCCTGGATGCCGCAACCGGCACCTTCCTGCTGGAGAACAAGTCGCCCAAGCGCAAGGTCGGCGAGCTCGACAACCGCGGCAGCCACTTCTACCTGGCCAAGTACTGGGCCGAGGAACTGGCCGCGCAGACCAAGGACGCCGAGCTGGCGGCGGACTTCACGGCCGTCTCCGAGGCACTGGGCGGCAACGAGGAAGCCATCGTGGCCGAGCTTGCAGCCGTGCAGGGCACCCCGGTCGACCTGGGCGGCTACTACCGCCCGGTCGAGGAAAAGGTCGCAGCCATCATGCGCCCGAGCGCCACGCTGAACACCGCGCTGGAACTGCTCAAGAAGTAGTTCCACGCCTGACTCAACGCCTGACGGCGGGTCGCCTGCTTTTCCCTTTCCGGGGAAGCACGCGGCCCGCCGTCGGCGTTTTGTGCGCACATGCCTGGGAAGTCTCAGGGCGTAGTCGTGCCACGGCAAGGATCATTTGGCTCAACGGGGCGTTTGGCTCCGGAAAGAGCACCACGGCGAACAAGCCGGTAGAATTGCTTCCCGGCGCATGCCGTTTTACCCCGGAGAAGTTCAGAAGACTCATTTGTCAACGGACAAGGTCTTCACAGTCGGGATCACCTGCCGCACCCAATTCCCGACCGAAGTCCTGGAAAGTGCCATCCCGTATACCGAACCTTCGTGGGGAATACACGTAGGGAGACGCCTGTGAAGGCTCAGCTTGGTGCGGCAGCGTCCCTGACGGTCCTTTCGATGATGGCCGCGGCGGCGGCGCAGCCGTCCGTTGCCTCAAATTCGCGGCATATGGCCTGTGCCCGCTCGCGCCAGCCTGGATCGGCCAGGATGGTGTCGACCGCTTTTTCGACGGCGTCCGCGACCGGCGACTCGGTCCGGAGGTTTATCCCGACCCCGGCATGCTCAACCCTCGCATTGACGTCGTTCTTGCCTTCGTTGATGCCAGCGGAAACCACGGGCACCCCATGGGCGAGGCTCAGCAGCACGCCACCGAAACCGCCGTTGGTGATGAATACGTCGGTGGACGGGAAGACCGCTTCAAAGTCGACGAAGTCTTCCACCACTACGTTTGGCCCGGCGTACCGTTTTCGGAGATCGTCCGTGCCAGCCCCGCCGGTGGCCACTACCACCAGCATGTCCCGGTCCTTGAGCGCTTCGATGGCCGGGATGATGAGCTTGTTGGGATCCTTGTTGTCCACGGTCCCCTGGGTAACCACCACCGTCCGGGCGTAGCGGCCCAGCTGCTTGATCCCAGCCTCCGCCGTGGCACGCCGGTAGGGAAGCAGGGCACCTACGTAATCGACTTTGGGATTGACTTTGCTGCGCGGATAGTCGAGCGATGCGGTACCTGTTTGGATCACGGCGTCGGACCACAGGTATGGCTCATCGGTTAAAGGCCTACTAGTGTCGGCGTGGAGACCGAAGAGTTCGAGCTGCTTAGCGTAACTGTCTCGTGCGGGCTTGGCCACCACTTGTTGGATCACTATTCGGGCGCCAGCCTGCAGCACCTTTTGCGGCAGGGTGCGCGCCGGCAGGAAACCAAAGAACAATGGCGGCACCCATGGGTCGCTTTCCATGTTGCATATGGGCACGAAGCTGACCACCGGTTTGCCGATCAAGACCGAAACGAGGCGCTGGATGAACATGGACGAGTCCATGACGAGTGCATCGAATGCAGAATCGGAATGGAGCTCGCGAATGTCCTCAAAAAAGTTGGTCACGTTGCTGGCGAAGATCCGTTCACCATCAAAGCGGATCGCCATGGGCCCCTTGAGCTTTGCGCGCTGCGGATACAGCTCGTTGAGATTGTCCGCGGTGTGTTCGATCGCCCGGACGAAGGGAAAATGACGAATGCCGAACCCAGCCAGTTTCCCTGCGAAAACGCTCCCCGTGTAAAAGGCAACGTCATGCCCGGAGTCCTTCAAACGCATGGCGATTCCGGTCATGGGATTGAAATGCCCGGCAATCGCTTGGCTCGCCAACAGGATCTTCACGTTCGCACCCCTACCCATCACACCTGCCACCGACCCCCAATAGGGAAGGCTGCAATGGTGTTGGCCTGATAATACGCCGGGGGTTACAGCGTCACAAGGCGTCGTGTTGAACCTGGCAGTTCGTCATGGCTCTCCGCGGAAAGCGCGGTATTGAAGCGACAAGGAAAGCGCGACCAACCCAGCCAGCCGGGCATGGGGGTTGTGCTTGGTTGTGCCGGCAGAATGGCCGTTGCAAGTCATGGGATCAGGGTACTTGTGGGATGCGACAAATACGCTTGGGATCAGGGCGTTTGTCCTACCCAACAGCCGTCGGATTGCACTGCTCGAGCCAGTCCTCGTCAAGCTCGACCACGCCGATGGTGTGGTCCGGACCCAGATCCATATGCTTGGATCGCTGGTGGGACGTTCACAGCACCGTTGCGCCACGGCAGGTAGGCATTCGAATCTGCCTGCACCCTGTCAGTGGTGAAAGCCCACCCGGAATCAAGGCACGGAGGGCCTCCAAAAACCATATGGAGAGTGCGTGTCCTGCATGAAAGCCGGTCACAGCCCGCGTCCGACTTCCCAGATGCCCTCGGAGGTCCCGGTGAGCAGGGCATTGACGGAGGCCGCCTGCGCGTCGGTGAAAGAGGCAATGTAGTCGACAATGGCACGGGCCCGGCCAAGCCGCTCGATCTCCCCGCGCGAGGCCTCGGCAAAAAGCCTGGGGGACTCGGCATGCAGCCGCCGGTACTCGCCGGTTGCGGCCTCAACGGAGTCCAGCAGCCGGCGCGGGGCCCGGGCGGCATCCTGCGGGTCATCCAGCCAGGCGGCGAGCCCCTCGGCCAGTGACCTGATGATGCGGGTCTGCCCGCGCTGGTACAGGGCCAGGTCGGAACGCTCGAGCACGAAGCGCTCGTGCACGAACTTGAGCACCACCACGTCGTGCCAGGCCTCGTCGGCCAGCCGCACGTGCCCGCTGCGGACCACCGGGTCCTTCTCCACCGCGATGGAGGCCTGGAGCCGGTTGATCCAGCGCCGGGTGAAGGCGGTGACGGCACGGTCGGCATCAAGGCCGCCGTCGTAGGGCAGCGCCAGCAACCCTTCGACCAGGTCGTGGTCCACCCGCTGAACCGAGGCGCGGAAGGCCTCGGCGTTGGCGATCCACGGGTCCTTGGCCGCGACCTTGCGCCAGGTGCGCTCCAGCCCGTGGCCGGGGATGCGCAGGTCAAGGTCGCGCGCATCCAGCGCGGACAGCGCGGGCCCGGAATCGAGCCAGCGCCGCAGTTCGGAGGACACCAGGGAATACTGCAGCACCCCGGCACGGTAGAAGTCGTCCAGGTCGTGCACCGCATAGGCGATGTCGTCGGCGATGTCCATGACCGAGCATTCCAGGGTCTGCTGGTGGTCGGCGATCTGCCCGAAGACCGAGAGCACGTCGCGCATCTCGGCCGCCTCGATGTCGTAGGCCGAGTACTTCACCGCCGGGCGGCCGCCGCCGGGGCCCACGCCGCGCGGCAGCAGTTCCGGGGGACGGGACGGCAGGGAACGCCACTCGTTGCGGGTCCACGGGTACTTCAGCACCGCGGCCCGCACGGCCCGGGTCAGGTTCAGCCCGCGTGCGGAAGCGTCGCAGCTGTCCAGCGCGGTGAGGATGCGGAAGGACTGGGCGTTGCCCTCGAAGCCATCGGGGAGCCCGAGGATCTGGCGGGCGGCCCGGTCCAGTTCCTGTTCGCCCAGGTGCCCGAAGGGCGGGTGGCCCAGGTCGTGGGCCGCCGCGGCGGCCTGCACCACGACCGGGTCGCAACCACCGAGTTCCTCCACAAGCCTTTGCGTGGGTTCGTCGGCGTTGCGCAGGCCTATGGCGATGGAGCGGGCCACGGCGGAGACCTTCAACGAGTGGGTGAGCCGGTTGTGCACCACGGTGCCGGCGCCGGCCTGCGGGATGACCTGGGTGACTGCCGAGAGCCGGGAGAAATAGGGGGAGAATCGGATGCGTTCGATGTCGACGCGGAATTCGTCTTCGCCGGGCCGCGATTCCTCGCCGATGTCCCGGTCCCGTCCGCCGCTGAGGTGTGTCGTGTTCCTGTAATCCATGGTGGGCTCCAGCCTAGTTCGCGCCGGGCCGGGCGGCACGCAGCACCACGGCAAACACGTCGGAAGACACGGTGCCCAGGACCAATGGCGTCTGCCGCCCCCGGCCGTTGTCTTCAGGGTTTCCGGACCGGGGAAGGACGCGTGCCTCAGCCCAGCGGGGGAGCCGGGTGGTACCTGCCGCTTCCCCAGCCAATTTCCCAGCCCTGGTCTGGGTCCATGTAGTCGGCGTAGGCCACGGGCAGGTCGTCCATGCAATGGACACGGTCCATCAAGGAGTCGTACCAGCGCACGTACCGGGTATCGGAACCCGTTGCCCTGGGTGCGGGAAGATGTGCCAGGATCAGCAAAGCAACCTTTTCCACGGCGGTATCGTCATCGACCTCTGTTTCGGCGAACTCGTACCACCCGGCACTTGAGTACCTCAAGCAGTCTGCCTCATCTTCGGGTTCCGGATCGAACCACTCACCGGAATCGGCCTGTGGGTTTTCAAAGGCATTGAAGACCGTGATACGCCAAGCTGTGCCCGAAGCGTTCATCCCGGGGTGGATGCGCAGTGAACCGAATCCCTGCCGGTGCAGGTGGTGCACTGCCTGAAGGATCAGCAACGGAACCTTGAAATCCATGGGTGTGCCCCCAAACGTGTCGTCCATCGGATGTGGCTTCAATCTTTTCAGGCTAGTCCCACGCTTTGGGGCGCCAGGCACCCGATCCCGCACCCGGCGTCATCATGGGGAAAACAATAGTGGGTGCCCATCCCTTGTGGATGGGCACCCGCTATTGGATCGAATGAACCACGCGGACGCGGTTGTCTTTAGACCCGCGCGGGCAGCGGAACCGAGATCTCCGGTACGTAACGCACCGCACCCTTGTCCGCGGACTGGGCGAAGGCCGCGTAGGCACGCAGCGCCGGGGAAACCACGCGGTCGCGGTCGCGCGGCTGGTAGCCAATGCTGGCTTCCAAGACCTCGCGGCGGCGGGCCAGCTCGTCCTCGCTGACCTCCAGGGTGATGGAACGCGACGGGATGTCGATGGAAATGGTGTCCCCGTTCTCCACCAGTGCGATGGCGCCGCCGGCGGCGGCCTCGGGGGAGATATGCCCGATCGACAGCCCGGAGGTGCCGCCGGAGAAGCGCCCGTCGGTGATCAGCGCGCACTTCGCGCCCAGGCCCAGGCCCTTGAGGAAGGAGGTGGGGTAGAGCATTTCCTGCATGCCCGGCCCGCCGCGCGGACCCTCGTAGCGGATCACCACGACATCTCCTGGAACGATCTCCTTGCTCAGGATCGCGGTGACCGCGTCGTCCTGGGATTCGAAGACCACCGCGGGCCCGGAGAACGTGAAGATCGATTCGTCAACCCCGGCGGTCTTGACCACACAGCCGTCCAAGGAGATGTTTCCGCGCAGCACAGCCAGGCCGCCCTCCACGGAGTGGGCGTGTTCCATCGAGTGGATGCAGCCGTTCTTCGCATCCACGTCCAGGGTGTCCCAGCGCTCGGACTGGGAGAACGCCTCGGCGGAGCGCACGCAGCCGGGGGCCGCATGGAAGAGTTCGATGGCCGTCTCGGTGGCCTTGCCGCCGCGGATGTCCCAGTCATCGAGCCACGAGCGCAAATCGGTGCTGTGGATGGAACGCACGTCGTGGCGCAGCCTGCCGCCGCGGTCCAGCTCGCCCAGGATCGCCGGGATGCCGCCGGCGCGGTGGACGTCCTCGACCAGGTAGTCGCCGTTGGGGGCGACCTTGGTCAGGCAGGGGGTGCGGCGGGAGATCTCGTCGATGTCGTCCAACGTGAAGTCCAGCTCGGCCTCCTGGGCCGTGGCCAAAAGGTGCAGGATGGTGTTGGAGGAGCCACCCATGGCAATGTCCATGGTCATGGCGTTCTCGAACGCGGCGCGGTTGGCGATGGCGCGCGGCAGCACGGAGGCGTCGTCGTCGAAGTAGTGGGACTTGGTGATGTCCACGATGGCGCGGCCGGCGTCCTCGTACAGCTCCTTGCGGGCGGTGTGCGTGGCCAGCGTGGTGCCGTTGCCCGGCAGCGACAGGCCCAGGGCCTCGGTGAGGCAGTTCATCGAGTTGGCGGTGAACATGCCCGAGCACGAACCGCAGGTGGGGCAGGCGTTTTCCTCGATGTTCAGCAGTTCCTCGTCGGAGACCGCATCGTTCACGGCGTCGGCGATGGCGGAGATCAGGTTCAGCCGCTTGCGCACGGTGCCGTCCACCAGCACCGCGGTGCCGCCCTCCATCGGGCCGCCGGAAACAAACACGGTGGGGATGTTCAGGCGCATGGCGGCCATCATCATGCCCGGGGTGATCTTGTCGCAGTTGGAGATGCAGATCAGGGCGTCGGCGCAGTGCGCGTTGACCATGTACTCGACGGAGTCGGCGATCAGGTCGCGGCTGGGCAGCGAGTACAGCATGCCGCTGTGGCCCATGGCGATCCCGTCGTCCACGGCGATGGTGTTGAACTCGCGCGGGATTCCGCCGGCCTCGATGATCGCGTCGGAGACGATGCGGCCCACCGGCTGGAGGTGGGTGTGGCCGGGGACGAATTCGGTGAAGCTGTTGGCGACGGCAATGATCGGCTTACCGAAGTCGGAGCCCTTGACGCCGGCGGCGCGGAGCAGCGCGCGTGCTCCGACCATGTTGCGGCCATGGGTGACTGTTCGTGAACGTAATTCAGGCATGATCCAAGTCAACCAGCACCGTCCACGCGGCGGAAGACGCTCCTAATACTAGTAGTGGCAGTGATAGATTTAGACGAATGAACGAAGAACGCAGGCGGGAGCTGGGGCAGTTCCTGCGCGACAGGCGCGGCAACCTTGTCCGCGCGGAACTGGGGCTGCCGCCGATCGGGCGCAACCGCACGCTGGGCCTGCGCCGGGAGGAGATCGCCGCCTTCGCCGCGGTCAGCGTCACCTGGTACACCTGGCTCGAACAGGGGCGGGACATCAACGCCTCCCGCCAGGTGCTCGAATCCATCGCCCGCGTGCTCACCCTGACCTCGGCCGAAACGGCGTACCTGCTGGCCCTGGGCGGATACACGCCCGTCCCCGCCACCGAGGTCATGGCGATCGAGCAGGCACCGGACCACCTGCAGCGGCTGCTCGACGCCTTTGACTTCCCGGCGTTCGCCGTCGCCCCGGACTGGGGCATCGCCGGCTGGAACCGCGCCTACGCGGGCCTCTACACGCGCATCGGCGCGGTGGGCCCGGAGGACCGGAACCTGCTCTGGCTGATTTTCACCGATCCGCACCTGCGCCAGATGCTGCCCGACTGGGAAGAAACCTCGCGGCACTTTGTCGCCGAGTTCCGTGCCGAGGCCGGTGCCCGCCTGGGATCGGCCGCCCACACAACACTGCTGAAGCGACTGGGAGAAGCCAGCGAACAATTCGCCAAGCTCTGGGCCGACCGCGGCGTGGAGCGCTTTGCCTCCCGGCAGCGCGTGTTCCTGCACCCGGCGGCCGGCGAGCTGGTCTTTGAGCAGCACCGGCTGGTGCCCTCCGACGCCCCGGAGCTGCACCTGGTGATATACGTGCCGGTGCCCGGAACCCCGACAGGGGAAAAGATGCGCAAGCTCCTGGTGGACGAAACCGCCTGACGCCGCCCGGGCCGAACCAAGGCGCGGACCGGGTTGCCGGCCACGGCGCCCGAGTCGTTCCGCACGCACCCCCTCCTGCCCATCCAGGGGTCCCGCCGCGCCCGGGAAAGGAACCCCGCCCGCGGCTGCCTCATAGCCCGAATGCGGTAACCCGGCCGCCGCTTGCCATCGCCTGCGGCCCCCGGCACTGCTCCCGCTGGCAGTGCCGCGGGACGTCACGGAAGCTTCACGGAAACTACCCGGTCGTCATGCCCGATGCAAAAATCCTTGCAATTCAAGGGAAGTAGTCGAATTTCCTCCCGTAACAATGTGACCCCCACGGCGGGCGTAAATGACGCTGCGGGGTCATGTGAAGTGCTTTAACCGTTCGTGACAGCCTGGCCGGCAGGGCCCTTGCATCCGTGGTTTCGGCAGGCCCAAGATGGATACATCAACCATCAAGAGCGGCTGAGAGATCTGGCTCGTTGACGCCGCAGCAACCATCGCCCGATGGAATTCCCCTTCCGGGGAATCCGATCGCGAGGGTGCTAAGGCCAGAAGCGATGGAGCCGCTTTCAGCGTTCACTCACATCGCCGCAGGAAACCCGTGACGGGTGCCTGGGGCTTTTGTGGCGAGCCTTGATGCCTCCCTCGTGTCGACGAGGAGTAATTTCAATGAGCATTGCACCGACAACAGCACCGCCGTCACTGTCCTACGAGCTGTACCCGCCAGTGAACCGCGATGCCTCCGAGGGTGTTTTCAACACCATCTCCGCACTGGAGTCCACGGATCCCGACTACGTGTCGGTGACCTACTCGGGGTCCCCTGCCCGCCGCAACGCGTCCCTGGAACTGATCGAGCACCTCATCCAAAACACCCGGCTGCGTCCGCTGGCGCACCTGACCTGTGTGGGGGAGAGCCGCGAATCGCTGCAGAACCTGATTCGCCACTTCATCTCCCTCGGGGTCCGCGGGGTGCTGGCACTGCGCGGGGACCTGTCCACCGATCCGCAGGACTGGCGCGGGGAGTTCCCCTTCGCCCGATACCTGATCGAACTGATCCGGGAGGTGGAAGCCGAGCACTCGGCAGCACTGGCCGGCGGGCGGCTGGGCGTGGGCGTTGCCGCCTACCCCATCCGGCACCCCGAATCCCCGTCCTTCGAGCATGACGTGGAGGTGCTGCTGGCCAAGGAACGCTCCGGGGCCAACTACGCCATCACCCAGGTGTACTTCCAGCCCGCGGAATACACACACCTCGTGGAGTCCGCCCGCCGGGCCGGGGTCACCATCCCAGTGATCCCCGGGGTCATCCCGCTGAACTCGCTGCGGCGCCTGAACCGGCTGGCGTCGATGACGGGGATTGCCCCGGATCCGATCCTGGCCCACGCCCTGGAAACCGCAAGCTCGGAGGCCGAACGCCACCGCATCGGCGTGGACGCCGCCGTCAACCTGGCCCGCAGGGCCTTCGACGACGGGGCACCGGGCGTGCACCTCTACACCTTCAACGACCACCGCGGCTCCCTCGACGTGATCGAGCAGCTCGAACTGCCACGGACCCGCGCCACCCTCACCAACGCCTGGGCCACCCGCGCAGCGGTCTGACCGGCACCGTCTTTCCAGCTTTCAGCAACGTCAACAACACCAAGGAGAAACACCATGTCGAAGCCAATCTTCCCCGCCGCCTCCATCCTCGGCTACCCGCGCATCGGGCCTAACCGCGAACTGAAAAAGGCCCTCGAGGCCCACTGGGCCCAAAAGACCGACGAGGCCATGCTGCACGCCGCCGCCCTGCAGCTGCAGAAGGCGAACCTTTCCAGGCTTGCCGCACTGGGCCTGAAGCCCGACGATGCCTCGCTGCCCGGCGACTTCGCCTACTACGACCAGGTCCTGGACGCCACCCTCGCCCTCTCGGCCCTGCCCACCCGCTTTGCCGACCTGGCCGACGCCAACGGCGCCATCGACACCGCCGCCTCCTTCGTCCTGGCCCGCGGCGACGAATCCCGCGCCCCGCAGGAAATGACCAAGTGGTTCGACACCAACTACCACTACCTGGTCCCGGAAATCGGCGAGACCACCCCGATCAGGGCCAACGCCACCGCACTGGTCGAATCCTTCACGGCGCACGCCGCCAACGGCACCACCATCCGCCCCACACTGGTCGGCCCCATCAGCTACCTGCTGCTGGCCAAGGCCGAGGACGGCGCAGCTCCGGGCTTCGACCCGCTGGCCCGTATCGATGAGGTCGTGGCAGCCTACGCGAAGATCCTCGCCGAGCTGTCCGCCGCCGGCGCACCGTGGGTGCAGCTGGACGAGCCGGGCCTGGTCACCGACCGCGGCGCCGAACTGGCGGTCCCCGGCGCGCTCGCCGAGACCGTCTACACCAAGCTGGCGGCCGCCACTGCGCGCCCGGCGCTGCTGGTCACCTTCGGCTACGGCACCGCCGGGGATCCCGCCCGCCCGGGTGCCACCCAGGGCCTGCTGGCCCGCGCCGGTGTCGAGGCCGTGCACGCCGATGTGGTCCGCGGCGCCCTGCCCACCGCCGAATTCCTCGGCGACCTGGCCGGTTCCACGCTCGTGGCCGGCATCGTGGATTCGCGCAACATCTGGCGCAACAACCTCTCCGCCTCGCTGGAGATCCTCAAGTCGCTGCGCACCGAGGTCGAGAAGGCCGACGGCACCCTGGCCGTGGGCACAGCCACCTCGCTGCAGCACGTCCCGCACGATGTCGCCCTGGAAGCAAACCTTCCGGCCCACCTTCCCGAATGGCTCGCCTTCGCCAACCAGAAGGTCGCCGAGGTCATCACCCTGGCCAAGGGCCTTTCCGAGGGCGAATCGGCGATCGCCGCGCAGCTCTCGGCCGCCGAGTCCGCCATCGCCCACCGTGCCGGATTCGCCGGGACCACCGTCGCCGCGGTGCGCGGGCGCCTGGCCAACCTGACCACCGCCGACTTCTCACGCTCCGATGCGCAGACCCGCAAGGCCGCCCAGGAGGATGCCCTGGAGCTGCCGCCGCTGCCGACCACCACCATCGGTTCCTTCCCGCAGACCACCCAAATCCGCACCGCCCGCGCCGCCCACAAGGCCGGCACCCTGGATGACGCCGGATACGAGGGCTTCCTCAAGGAGGAAATCAACCGGGTGGTCGAGCTGCAGGAACGCCTGGGCCTGGATGTGCTGGTGCACGGCGAGGCCGAGCGCAACGACATGGTCCAGTACTTCGCCGAGAACTTCGACGGCTTCTCCGAGACCGAGAACGGCTGGGTGCAGTCCTACGGATCCCGGGCCACCCGCCCCTCGATCCTCTGGGGGGATGTCTCCCGCCCGGCGGCCTTCACCGTCCCGTGGATCTCCTACGCCGCCTCGCTGACCACCAAGCCGCTCAAGGGAATGCTCACCGGACCGGTCACCATCCTGGCCTGGAGCTTCATCCGCGACGATGCGCCGCTGTCGGTCTCCGCGAACCAGGTGGCCCTGGCGCTGAGGGACGAGATCGCGGACCTGCAGGCCGCCGGGATTTCCATCATCCAGGTGGACGAGCCGGCGCTGCGCGAGCTGCTGCCGTTGCGCGCCGCGGACCAGCCCAAGTACCTGGGCTGGAGCGTGGATGCCTTCCGCCTGGCCACCGCCGGCGCGGTGGATGCCACCCAGATCCACACCCACCTGTGCTACTCGGAATTCGGCGAAATCATCGAGGCCATCGACGCACTGGATGCCGATGTCACCTCGATCGAGGCCGCCCGTTCCCGCATGGAGGTCACCGCGGATCTGACCAGCTACGGCTACTCCCGCGGCATCGGCCCGGGCGTGTACGACATCCACTCCCCGCGCGTTCCCTCCACCGAGGAAGTCGCCGAGCTCATCGACATCGCCCTGGGTTCGCTGGATCCCAAGGCCCTGTGGATCAACCCTGACTGCGGGCTGAAGACCCGCGGCTACGCCGAGACCGAGGCCTCGCTGGCCAACCTGGTGGAGGCGGCCGTCGCCGCCCGCGCCACCCTGGGCGCCACGGTCTAGCCTGCACGCAGTTGTGCGGGTGCGGCACCGGGGAATTCGGTGCCGCACCCGCGCACCATCCCCTAATACGCACTTCTTCCTCCCTCGGCCCGAAAGGCACGATCATGGCCTCCAGCTCCTGGCACCACGCCACCACCGAAATCCACGCCGGATACTCCCCGGCGGGAGAACACCGACCCATGACCGTGCCGATCTACAACACCGCGGCCTACCAGTTCCCCGACTACGCCACTGCGGCAAGGCTCTTCTCGCTGAAGGCACCGGGCTTCACCTACTCGCGCACCGGCAATCCCACGGTCGCGGTGCTCGAGGAGCGCGCCGCCGCCCTGGAAGGCGGGATCGGGGCCATCGCCACGGCCACCGGGCAGGCGGCCGTGGCGCTGTCCCTGCTGGCGCTGCTTCAGGGACCCAACCACCTGGTGGCCTCGTCCAAGCTCTACGGCGGCACCGTCGACCTGCTCACCGACACCTTCGCCGACTTCGGCATCACCGTCACGTTCGTCGACCCGGAAGACCCGGCCAACTGGGCCGCGGCCATCACCGAGAAGACCCGGGGATTCCTGCTCGAGTCGGTCTCCAACCCGCTGGCCACCCTGGTGGATCTGCGCGCAATCACCGATCTGGCCCACGCGGCGGGGATCCCGGTGGTCGTGGACAACACCCTGGCCACCTCGGCCGCATACAGGCCCATCGAGTTCGGTGCCGACATCGTGGTGCACTCGGCAACCAAGGCCCTGTCCGGGCATGGATCGGTTCTTGGGGGACTGGTCATTGACGCCGGCACGTTCGACTTCACCGATGCCGCCCGCTGGCCGCAGATCGCCGGTCCCAAGGCCCGATATGGCGGGGACTCGCTGCTGGGGCGCTACGGATCCACGGCGTACCTGATGCTCGCCCGCTCCAAGTTCCTGCACGACCTGGGCCCCACGCTCTCGGCGGCCTCTGCCAGCTCCATCCTCACCGGCATCGAGACGCTCTCGCTGCGCGTGGCCAAGGCCCAGGCCAACGTGCTCGAACTGGTCAAGGCCCTGGACGGGCACCCGGCCGTGGCCCGGGTGCACCACCCCTCGGTGTCCACCCACCAGGACCACGAGCTGGCCAAGGAACATTTCCCCAATGGCACCGGCTGCGTGTTTTCCTTTGACCTGGTGGATGCCTCTGCGGTGCCGCAGCTGGTCGACTCGCTGAAGCTCTTTGCGCTGGCCGCCAACATCGGGGACGCCCGCTCGCTGGTCGTGCACCCGGCCGCGATGACCCACTGCCGGCTCAACGATGCGCAGCTGGCGGCCGCCGGCATCGCACCGGGCACGCTGCGCCTGTCCGTGGGACTTGAGGACGCCGCCGATTTGATCGCCGACCTCATCGCTGGGCTCGACGCCCTGGGCCAAGACAACACCACCGAAACCGTGGCCAACGCGCCGCGCCAAACCGTCAACGCCTAGGGACCAGGGAGCAGCATCATGGGAACCACCAGCCACCGGGGTTTCAACACCCAAGCCATCCACGCGGGCCAGGCGCCCGACCCGCTCACCGGTGCGGTCATCCCGCCGATCTACCAGACCAGCACCTTCGTGCAGGACGGGATCAACGTCCTGCGCAACGGGCACGAGTACTCCCGCGGCTCCAACCCGACCCGCAACGGATTCGAAACCCAGCTCACCGCCCTGGAGGGCGGGCATGCCGGTTTCGCCTTCGCCTCCGGGATCGCCGCCGAGGACGCCCTGCTGCGCGCGGTGCTGGCCCCGGGCGACCACATCGTGCTCGGTGCCGACGGCTACGGCGGCACCAACCGCCTGGTCAACCGCCTGCACGGCAAGTGGGGGATCACCAACACCCCGGTGGACATCACCGACCTGGACGCCGTCGCCGCGGCCGTCCAACCGGGGAAGACAGCGCTGCTCTGGGTCGAAACACCGTCGAACCCGCTGCTGGGCATCGCGGATGTCGCCGGCTGGGCGAGGGTCGCCCAGGCTGCAGGTGCCCTGCTGGTCGTGGACAACACCTTCGCGACCCCGTTCCTGCAGCGCCCGCTGTCCTTGGGCGCGGACGCCGTGGTGCACTCGACCACCAAGTACATCGGCGGGCACTCGGATGTGCTCGGGGGAGCGGTGATCGTGGCCCGGAAGGAATTCCGCGGCGAGGAGCTGGCGGCCTCCGTGGGATTCCAGCAATTCGCCGGGGGAGCGGTGGCCGGGCCGCAGGACTGTTTCTTGGCCGCCCGCGGGCTGAAGACCCTGGGGCTGCGCATGGAACGCCACTGCGCCAACGCCGCAACCCTTGCCGAATGGCTGGGAACCCGCGAGGAAGTCGAAACCGTCCTGTACCCGGGCCTGGAATCGCACCCCGGCCACGAGCTGGCCAAGACCCAGTCCAGCGGCTTCGGCGGAATCGTCTCAATCCAGCTTGCCGGAGGGGAAGCCGCGGCCCGGGCCTTTGCCGAGTCGATGAAGCTCTTTGCGCTCTCGGTGTCCCTGGGCGGGGTCGAATCGTTGGTTTGCTACTCGGCGGAAATGACCCATGCCTCGGTGATCGGCACCCCGTTGGCCGTGCCGCGGAACCTGGTGCGCCTGAGCGTCGGAATCGAACAGGTCGAGGACCTCATCGCCGACCTGGAGCTCGGGCTGGCCGCCGCGCGGAATGCCTCGCGCCAGTACGCCGGGGCCAGATAAAGACTTGCGGTGGTCCCTTGTGAAGGTCTGAGGGGGCTGGGGAGGGGCCGCCGCATTCCCGTCCGGAACGAAGTCGCCGGGAAATGCGTGAAGCAAATGAAGCCGTGATGCCGCGATAAGCGGTAGGTGGTTTGCGATGAGTGGCAAGCGGTGAACGGATTGTTGTCACAAGTGGACAGGCGTTGATCAGTTTGCCACGATCTATTCATGTCAACTGATCGAAACGTACAACCAAAGCCCGGACTGGATGCCGAAGAGCGCAGCGCAAAGATTGCCGTGACGCTCTTCCCGCTGCTGGTCCTGGCCGGCGGGGCGTTCGCCCTGTTCTCCCCGGAAACCTTCAGCGGATTCTCCAAGGCCATCAACCCGTTGCTCATGGTCATCATGTTCGGCATGGGCCTGACCCTGACGCTTCCCGACTTCGCACTGGTCGTGCGCAAGCCGCTGCCGGTGCTCCTGGGCGTGGTGGCGCAGTACGTGATCATGCCGCTGCTGGGCCTGGGCGTTTCGATGCTGCTGCAGCTGCCCCCGGCACTGGCCGCCGGCGTCATCCTGGTTGGTTGCGCACCGGGAGGCACCGCTTCGAACGTGGTGACCTACCTGGCCAAGGGAGACGTCGCGCTCTCGGTGACCATGACCTCGATCTCCACCCTGCTGGCACCCATCTTCACCCCGCTGCTGACGCTCTGGCTGGCCGGGCAGTACCTGCCGGTTGATGCCGGGTCGATGGCCAAGTCGATCGTGCAGATCGTGCTCATCCCCGTGGTCCTGGGCCTGGTGCTGCGCGTGATCCTGCCGCGCCTGGTTGCCAAGGTGCTGCCTGCCCTTCCCTGGGTCTCGGTCATCGCCATCACCGGCGTGGTGCTCATCGTTGTCGCGGGAAGCGCGGCGGCCATCTTCAGCGCAGGTGCGTTGATCCTGCTGGCCGTCATCCTGCACAACGCCGGCGGTGTGGCCCTGGGCTACGGGACCGCGAAACTGTTCAAGCAGCCGATCGCCACCCGCCGCACCATGGCCATCGAGGTCGGCATGCAGAACTCCGGGCTGGCCTCGGGTCTGGCAAAGACCTACTTCACGCCGGAAGCAGCGCTGCCCGGTGCGGTGTTCTCCGTCTGGCACAACCTCTCCGGTGCGGTCATCGCCGCCATCTGGCGCCGCAGCAGCGCCAAGAACGCCGAGCGCGAAGCCGCCGAAGCGGAGCTTGCTTCCAAGTAACCCACGATTGATTCGAAGTGCCGAAGGTTCCTTCGTCGCGCCGCAAGGCCTGTGACCAAGGAACCTTCGGCAATTGGTGGCGGTATTCGATGCTGGCCTGGCCCGTCCACGAGATATCCCGGCCTACTCGATGCCTTCATCCAAAACCGTCGGCTTCACCGGGTTGCCTTTGTCGTGGTGTGAGCGTGCGCGTCCAAAGGCGCTGCGTGAGTTCTGTTTCCACCACCACCAGTCGGCGTGCGAGGCGGCCCGGCGCAGGAGCCCATTACTGAGCGGAGGAAACCCACTGGCGACGAGATCCCGGTGGATGTCCTCCGCTGCGCCATAGGCCATCTGTTTCCACTGTTTGCGGTTGCGCACCCAGTGGCGGTGGTCCTTGCACCACGTGTTGAGCCGGCTAAACAGCTCTGCCCCTGTGTCCATCTCAGCTTCACCTTGCAGCCCGGGAGGTTCCAGTCGCGGCCGGATTCACACCCCGCTCCTTGCGGCCAGTCCAGCCGGGTTGGATGGCTTCATCCCCCATGGCCTAAAAAAGTCGCTTCATGGATTAAATCTAGTTCGGATGTGCTCGAGCGTAAACAGCGCCGAAGGCCTATCCGCCAAAGGAAATGGGCAGCACATCGAGGTGCGAAACGATGGACACGACTTCCAGGCGCGGGTCTTGGTGCAACGCCCGGAACAAGTCGGGCGAAGCGGCAATGACCAAGGAGTCCGGATATAGTCCGGTGCCCCAGGCAAAGGAATGAGCGGGATCCTCGACGAAATCCGGGACCTGGTCCCGGACGCCGCGGAAGAGGATTTCCTCGATGCCAAGGTCTTCGTGGAGGTATTCCTGGCCGTGAAAGAAGCTGGTCGTGGCCTGGGGCGTGAAGGGCTTGGAGCGCCCGACCCATGTGCGGGTGTGCAGCAGCAAATCCGTGTCCAGGTGTGCGACCAGGATCTCGTGCAGGGCGGCGGCTGTTTCCCTGTCCAACTTGCCCAACGGTGCATCAGGCGGTTCGGCGTCGGGGTGATCCACCAGGTAGGTGCTCCACAGCTCGTTGCAGTCCATCGAGGCCTCCAAAACGACCCCGGGCGGTAGCAGGGATGACCACCGGCGAGGTTCCTCGTGGTTGTCGTAGGCGGGCAGGAAGAGCCGCAGCAGGTGCAGGGAACGGAATTCCTCGCCGATGTACTCACGGGCCAGCATGGAATCTTTCTTTCTCGGGAAGTGGGCCGGGATGCAAAAAGGTTTCGCGGTGCCGGAAAATTCTCCGACACCGCGAAACCACTTGTTGCCGTGCTGGTTACTGGTTGATGTAGGAGTCGTTCGGGTAGCGGATCCCCAGCTGGTGGCGGATCCCGTCGAAGATGGCCATGGTGTTCACTGAGTGCTCCCACGGCATGGTGGGGGACTCGTTCAGCCCCTCCTGGATGCAGCGGGTGGCTTCGCGGAACTCGTAGGTGTAGTTCCCGCCCACCGGCTCAAAGACCTCGGTCCGCGCTGGCCCGTTGACCGGATGGATGAAGAGCTTGGTGGGGTTGTGCAGCGGGGCGTTGGTGCCCAGCCATCCACCGGTGCAAGCCACCCGGGCTTCCTTGGTCGGCGAGCTGGTCAGCGAAACCATCAGCTGTGCGTGGCGCACCCCGGTGTAACCCAGGGTGATGGCGGTCTGGATGTCCACTCCGTCGTCGTTGAGGTCGCTGCTGGCCTGCACCGAGGTCGGGAAGCCCATGGCCCCGATGGCCCAGGTGAGCGGGTAGACCCCCATGTCCAGCAGTGCACCGCCGCCAGCCGCCGGGTCGTAGAGGCGCCAGGTCGGGTCGTAGGGGGCCAGGAATCCCAGGTCCGCCTGGACCCAGGACGGGTCTCCGAGCTCGCCGGACTCCAAGATCTCCATGGCCCGGGCGAATGCGGGGGTGAAGCGCGACCAGACGGCTTCCATGAGGAACAGGTCGCGGTCCTCGGCCTCGGCGACCAGGGCGCGGGCCTCGGAGGCATTGATGGTCAAGGACTTTTCGCACACCACGTTCTTGCCGGCCCGCAACGCGGCCATGGCGATCTCGAAGTGCTGCCCGTGCGGGGTGCCGATGTAGACGGCCTCGATCTCCGGTTCGGCAAACATGGCTTCGTAGGAGCCGTAGGCCCATTCGATGTCATGCTCGTCGGCGAAGGCGCGGGCGCGTTCCTCGCTGCGCGAGGACACCGCGATCACGTTGGCGTCCTCAAGGGACTGGAGATCGGCAAGGACCTTTTCAACAATGCGCCCGGTGGAGACAATGCCCCAGTTCAGCGAGCGGCCCGTGGCCCTGATTGGTGAGGGGGCGCTTGAATGGGCGGCGGGTGGTGCCTGGATGTAACGAACCATCGTAAGTGTGCTCCCTATGCAGTATTGGGCTGGGTGGGTGGACCTAACGTGCGGCGTTTGCCTCACGGTGCTTGGCCGCCAGCACCAGGTAGTGGGCGGCGTTTTTCTTCAGGGATTCGACTTCCTCGTCGCTGAGCTCGCGGCGCACCTTGGCCGGGACCCCCGCAACCAGCGAGCGCGGCGGTACCTGGGTGCCCTCGAGCACCAGGGCGCCGGCGGCAACCAGGGAGTTCTCCCCGATGACCGCACCGTTCATGATGGTCGCGCTCATGCCAATGAGGCAGTCGTTGCCCACGGTGGCCCCGTGAACCACGGCCGAGTGACCCACCGAAACGCGCTCGCCGATGGTGCAGGGGAATCCTGTGTCGGCGTGCAGCACCACGTTGTCCTGGAGGTTGGTGCCCTCCTTGACGGTGATGGTGTCGGAATCCCCGCGGGCCGAGACGCCATAGAAGGCGCTGGCATTCGCACCCAGGGAAACATCCCCGGAAAGCGTCGCGGTTGGTGCCACGAAAGCGGTGGGATCGACGGACGGGGTTACTGAATCGATGGTGATGATGTGGGCCATGACACCCACTCTAGCCGGTGCCCTTCGGGCTATTTGGTTGCACGACACGACGTTGTCGAGGGCGCATGCGGGAGCGGGGGAGACCTTGCCGGGGCCATGCGCCCATGAAGCTTGCCGGGCAGGTCGCCGGACGGCCACGCCCGGTCGAACGGATGCGCGGGACCCGTGCATGGTGGCCACCTCACGGGGCAAGCAGATAGTGTTGATGCTTGGCTCCGCACCATGGGACTGCAGGGTGTTTCATGGGGATCGGACACAGCAGAACAGGAGCAGCCGGAACAATGTGGCCGCAGCACAAGGTTGAGGTTTACGAGCGGATGGTCGCAGAACTCCGGCGCACCCTCGAGGAGCAGTCGCAGGGCATCGAGCCCCAGGTCCGCCAGCGGCTGGAGGGGATCATCCGGGGCGCGGTCCACACCATCGAGACCGGCGCCGAAATCGTGGCGGTGGGTCTCCCGGACCCCGAACCCGAGGCTTTCGAGCCGACTCCGGTCGAGCCCGGGGTGGTTGAACCCGCAACGGCCGAACCCGCCCCGGCTGCCGCCAAGCCCGCCATCGATCCCTTCCGCCACGGTGCACACGCCGAGGCCAACAGGCTGGCCAAGGCCAGGCAACTGGCCCGCTGGCTCTGGGACCGGGACATCACCGGGGAGCAGGTCCTGGGCTTCACCAACAAGTGGCGCAACAAGATCGCCCGCGCGGCCGGGGTCAACCCGCCCTCCACGCTGGAAACCTGGACGGTCGCGGTGGACCTGATGGCGCGCATGGAAGAACTAGCCGCTACCGGGACCCAGCCGGAAGCCAGCGAACGCCACCACCTGGACGAGCACGAACAGTGGGCCACCGAAAGCTGACAGGGGTATTCGGGGTCGGACCCGGGACTGCCGTCGAATTTGCAGGGGTTGGCCACGGGCCTGGTGTTGAGTCCGTCAGGCGGCGGTTTCAACACCGGTCCGCCGCCGGTACATGATCGCGGCCACCACGAGCCCCAGCACAAACCAGGCCAGCCCCACTCCCAGGGCGAGGGGCGTGGCGGACGCCAGCACCACCACCAGCAAGGCGGCCCCGACGGCGGGCACCGCCCCGTGCAGGAACCAGTTCCCCGGCCCGGGGCCCAGCTTCTTGACCAGGAAGTATCCGATGACCGAGGCGTGCAACAGGATGAATGCCGTCAATGCCCCGACGTTCACGACCGAGCTGAGTATGTCCAGGCCGTCGCCCCGGGTGGCCGCCCAGAGGGCAACGACGATGTTTCCGGACGCGGTGAGCAGGATGCTGCGCACAGGCACCCCCGTCCGCACCGACACCTTGGCCAGGGAGCCGGGCAGCCCCCGTTCTCGGGCCATGTCCATGATGATGCGGCTGCCCGCCCCCTGCCCCACCATGGCGGCGAAGGCGGCGCCGGCGGCCTTGGACAGGGCCAGCAGCCAATGCAGCCACGGCCCGATGCCGGTCCCGACGGCGTTGTAGTAGGCGGCGCCCTCGAGCGCTGGGTTGGCGGCAAGCTCCGCCGGGGTGGTGGGGGAGAGCAGTGCGCCGACGTAGCTTTGGGCCACGAACAGGACGCCGGCGATGACCAGGCACAGCATCGTGGCCCGGCCGACCATCCGGGCCCCGCCCTTGGCCTCCTCGGCGAAGGTGGCCAACGCGTCGAAGCCCAGGAAGGACAGGACGGCAACGGACACCGCAGCCAAGACGGCGGTGGTCGAGAAGCCGCCGATCCCCGTGAAGGGACTGAGCCACGGCCGCGTGGCTCCGTGGGTCGCCAGGACCCAGGCCCCGCACACCAGCACCACCAATAGGATCGCCACCTCGAGCAGGACGACGCCGGTGATCACCTTGGAGGCAAGCTGCACCCCCGCGAGGTTAAGCGCCGTGGTGGCAACGACGGCCACGGCCACGAAGGCCCAGACGGGGACGGCCGGGAACAAGGAATTCAGGGCGATCCCCGTGAACATGTAGGCGACGGAGGGAATGAACACGTAGTCCAGCAGGATCATCCAGCCGGAAACATATCCGGCCCGCGGGCCGATGCCCGCACCCGCGTAGGCGAAGACCGCACCCGCCCGGGGGATCTGGCGGGACATTCGCATGTAGCTGAGCGCGGTGAAGGCCATGACCAGGGTGGCGATGACGTATACGGTGGCCACCGCGCCGGACGACTTCGCATCCAGGGTGCCGAAGATCCCCACGGCGGCCGCGGGCCCGATGAAGACGAGCCCGAAGAAGATGAGTTGGCCCAGCGAGATGCTGCGCCGCAATGTTCCGGTTGCCGGGGCCGTTGCGTGTTCGTCCATGGGGAACATTGTGCACCACGACCCGCACGCCGCATACGGAATCGGCCGGCGCGCTGGTGGCATGATGAACCCATGAGCGAAAACGAAGACCCCACGCTGCGTTCCGTCGAGCTGACCCGCACGGCAACTGGCCGTTACACGGTGCGCAACGGGGCTGGTGCGGAAATTGAATTTGGCCAGGGCGAAGGGCTGTTGAGCCCGGTGGAGCTGCTGTTGGCGGCGATCGCCGGCTGTTCGTCCATCGACGTCGACACCGTGACGGCCCGCAGCGCCGAGCCCACGTCCTTCAAGGTGGCGGCCACCGGCCACAAGGTGGTTGAGGACGGTGCCAACCGCATGGACGGGCTGCACCTGTCCTTCAACATGGCGTTCCCGGACACAGTCGAGGGGCGCAAGGCCGCAGGCATGGTCGAACGCCTGGTGGATCTCTCGCACGCGAAGTACTGCACCGTGTCACGGACCGTGGAACGCGGCACTCCCGTCACGAACGACGTCCACGTGGAGCTCGGCGACGCCGAAGGCTGAGAGGACCACCCGGCGACATCTGGGTGGGTCCTTCGGTGGCCCCAACAAACCGGCGCCCGGTGGATCGCCAGTGGTGCGCGGAGCCGGACCGCTACGCGGCAGTCACGGGAAGTCCTATGCCGATTCCCTTCCTGGCCTGGCGTTTCAACAGCTCGTCATGGACAAAGGGCGCGTATCCGGCCATCATCATCAGTGCGAAGGCGATCAGCGGCATCGCGGTGTTGAGCATCAACACGATGCCGAGGTGCAGTGATGCCCCGATGAGAAACGCGACCAGGCGCAGCCCGGGAATCCACAGCGCCACGGAGAGGAAGAGTTCCGCGCAGACGCTCCCGATGGCCAAGGCGGGCAGCAGGCTCACCGGCACCGGGACCCAATCGCGCAGGTGGTGTCCGATGACCTCGCCGGAGAGGTACTGCTCGTTCAGCTTGGAAACGGCGGTGAACGCGTAGACCGTGGTGATTTGCACCTTGAGCAGAAAAGCCGGCCAGTAGGGAACCTGCAGCACCCTGTTCCAGGCACCGGGCCGCAGTGTCTTGTGTGCCCCGCTGCAGGACAAGAAGAAGGCCAATGCCGCCTGCAGGACCAAGTGGTTGCTGAAGGCCTGTTGGTCTGCGCCCAGAGCAACCACCGAGGTGGCACAGACCAGGATCATCGGCAGTCGCCCGGCAATGCCCAGCACCGAGCCAAGGCCGGCGATCAGGGCCACGGCGAACATGCCCAGCACCAGCTGTTCCCCGAGCGGGGGCAGTTGCTCGAAATACGGCATGGCCAGCCGCTCCCCGCCGGCGACTAGGGCCAGGACCACGAACCATTCGGTGGCCACGATCAAGGAAGCGATCCCCAAAAGTATCCGCCCGATGGCCAGCGGACGGGCGTCGATGGTGCCGCTCATGATCCGGGACATGGCAATTCCTCCTCGCGCTGCGGGGTTTCGCTGGACATCCGCACGGAGACCACGTCGTCGCGAGTTCGGCAAAGGAAATCCGCGACGGGTACGAAGTAGTCGATCTCGATCCGAAGTCCGGACACGATTTCACCCATGGGCACGTCTTCGGTTGCCCCGTTGGCGGTGAGAACCTCGACGGTCGGCGTTGAAACATATTGGGTATACATATGCCAGCTGAAACGCTCTGCCTGTTCAGAGCCCCCGATAGCCTGTAACGGGATCAATATCATCAGGCCAGTTGCTGCTGCGACAGTTGCGGCGCGCAGCACCTTCTTCGGTCGCGATGGCGGCGCGGCACCGGCCATGGCCCGATCCGGACCGCTTACGTCGCCTCGGCGCGTGCTTGCCTGTTTGCCCCCAACATCCCCCAATGTCATGCTTCGGAGTCTAGCGGCAGCTGCACGGTTCTGTCAGGGCTTTGGGGAAGTTCACCCAAATCCGTTCGCCTTGATGATCATTCGAAATTTCCAAGGATTGCTGTCAGTCGTTGGGGGAGTATCCGGTGCAGGACGTCGTTGGACACCCCGCCTGTTACTGCAAGCTCCAGGGGCTTGAATGGCATCCAAAAAGCAGCAGGCCGCAATCCAGCCGAGAGTCATGGGCGCGTTGTCCCGGAATGTCCTCCTGCCTTGAGGACTGACAAATCTGACGGAACCAGGCACCCCGGGGAATTGCGAGTCTTCGAGGGTCGGCACCGTCTCACCGATGCAGCGCAAGCAAAGGACTGCACAGGGTGTTATCGAGGCCGGGCCGCGTCCTGAAAGGAATCGGGGGAGCAACTAGTCACCACGGGGATTGCCTCACAGAAGTGTGATGATGGTTGCCACGTATGCAAACATGAAGCCGTGCCCAACTGTATAGACGACCGTGTATGGCCACCTTGTCCCAAATTGTTGATCTGTCGGCAACACCCGCCGTCCGCCGTTGATGGCAAACGCCAGCCGCACGTCGGGAATCCGCACCCGGTAGAGGTACAAAGAGAACAGAAACGTTGCCGACGCCGCGAATCCGAGGGCGGGGATTCCGACGAACCCGGTGGTGATTGGCAGCGCCGTGGCAAGTATGGCGAGCAAGGCGTTGCTAAAGACATTCATGCCGCCCAGAACACGGTCCATCTTCGAGTCCCGCGCTATGGCGTATCGGTACCTTCCCCAATACGCGCCCGCCCAGGCCATGAGCGGGACGTAGGTAAATAGCAGCACGTTGTTTCGGTCCGGATCGAAAAGCGGAGTTTCGCATCTTCTCGAAACGGACGAGGGGTCTCTCGCTTCATCGGCTGCCTCTTGACCCGGGGTCTTCGATTGCTGACATGCCTGTGTGGTTGGCGTGCCGGCATGCGCCTGTTGGGCAGCCAGCCCTATCCCCGCCGTTGACAACACTGCGTCGAACACCAGGATGCATCCCCGCATTAGCCCAAAGCCAGTCACGCAAAACCCCCATTTTACGTCGTGGAAACGAGCCTTACAGAACGAGGCAGGATTGTCCACGGTTCATAGGGGAGTATTTGGCCGTTGCCCGCGGAATCCGTATGTGAGCAAGGGGAAGGGGAAGGGTGAACGGCTGAGTCGCTGCCGGGGCTAGGAGAACACCACGGTGCGGTAGCCGTCGAGCATGACCCTGCGCTCGGCATGCCAGGCCACGGCGCGGGTGAGCGTGCGCCCCTCCACGTCGCGACCCATGGCCACGAACTGGCTGGCGGTGCGGGCATGGTCCACCCGTATGACCTCCTGCTCGATGATCGGCCCCTCGTCCAGGTCCGCCGTGACGTAATGGGCGGTCGCGCCAATGA
Source organism: Arthrobacter sp. C2 (assembly GCA_024207135.1). Lineage (GTDB taxonomy): Bacteria > Actinomycetota > Actinomycetes > Actinomycetales > Micrococcaceae > Paeniglutamicibacter. Next base: position 3,971,206 of record CP042428.1, read on the forward strand.
GCTTCACGCCGCGGGCGTGGGCCTGGTGGTAGGGCTTGGCCCCCTTGAAGGAGGGCAGGAACGAGTGGTGGATGTTGATGGCGCGGCCGTTGAGCGCGCGGCACAAATCGTCCGAGAGGATCTGCATGTAGCGGGCCAGCACCACCAATTCGATGTTGTGCTCGTCCACCAGCGCCAGCAGCTGTGCCTCGGCCTGGGCCTTGGTCGCTGCGGTGACCGGGATGTGGATGAATTCAATGCCATGGAAGTCGGCCATGGGCTTCAGGTCCAGGTGGTTGGAGACGATGACCGGGATCTCCACCGGCAGGGTCCCGGCACGCTGGGCAAAGAGCAGGTCGTTGAGCGCGTGGCCTTCCTTGGACACCATGATCAAGGTCCGCACCTGGGAGCCGGCCGCGGTGATGCCCAGTTCCATGCCGAATTCCTCGCGCACCGGACCCAGTGCGTTGCGCACCGCATCGAGGTCCTGGGCCGTGGCCACGGCGATGCGCATGAAGAAGTTGTGGGTCTCGGGGCTTTCGAATTGCTGCGACTCGGTGATGTTGCACCCCGCGCTCAGCAAGGCTCCGGACACGGCGTGGACGATGCCCGGACGGTCGGGACAAGACAGGGAGACAATGAATTCGTTGGTGGTCACGTATTCACGCTACATGCAGGCAACGCCGTGGCTGAATCCGGTGAAGTGGAATGCGGACGCTACTACCGGGAATCGGCCGTGGCGGTGTCGGTGGCCGCGGCGTCCTGGAGCCTGCCGGCGGCAACGGCGGCGGCACGCCCGGCACGGGTCGCCCCGATGGTGGACGCCGAGGCGCCGTACCCGACCAGGATCAGGCCCGGGACCTTGGGAACAGACACCGAATCCTCACCCATGAGGATCCCGCCACCGGGCTCGCGCAGGCCCAGCGGCGCCAGGTGGTCAAGGGAAGCCCGGAACCCGGTGGCCCACAGGATCACGTCGATCTCCTCGGTGCTGCCGTTGGCGAAGGTGATCGAACGGGCGGAGAGCGAGTCGATCGCACCGCGTGAGACCAGCACCCCCGAATCGATTCCCTCCTGGTAGAAATCGGTCAAGGGGAGGCCCGTCACCGAGACCACGGACAACGGCGGCAATCCGGCACGGGTACGCGCATTGACGTTGTTCTCAACCTCGATGCCCCACTCCTTGTTCTGTGGCGCTTCCCTCCACTGCGGCGCTCGCCGAGTGGACCATAGGGTGTCAATTCCCAGCGTGGAAAGCTGCAGCAGGAACTGGGCGGCGCTGGTGCCGCCGCCCACCACCAGCACTCGTTGGCCCAGGAACTGCTCCGGCGCCACAAAGTCGTGGGTGTGCAGCTGGCGACCGGTGAATTCGCGTTGCCCGGGGTAATACGGCCAATATGGCTTGTCCCAGGTTCCGGTGGCGTTGATGACCGTGGCCGCGCGGATGGTGCGTCCGTCGGTTGCAGTGATCGTGAATCCGTCCTCGAGGGAACCCGTGACGTTGCGCACCTTGAAGGGCCGGATCACCGGCAGTGCGAAGGCCGATTCGTAGGCCCCGTAGTAGCGGGCAACCACCGCCGAGGCCGGCTCGCGGGGATCGGGGGTGGCAAGGTCCATGCCGGGAAGGGAGTGCAGCCCGTGGGCACGGTCGAAAGTCAATGAATCCCAGCGGTGGCGCCATGCTCCGCCCGGGCCGTCGTTGGCGTCCAGCACCACGAAGTCCTCGTGGGGAACAAGGCCCTTGCGCCGCAAATGGTGGGCCGCCGAGAGCCCTGCCTGCCCGGCACCGATGACGACCGTGCGCATTTCGTGGCTCGTGGACTGCATTCCTGGTGGCCCTCCTTCAGGGACGTGTTCATTGAAGATTCAACGTTCTTAGTGTGTAACAGTCCCAACCACGGGCCTATTCCGACTAATATTGAATGGTGTCGCGACTGGCGTTGGGTGGGGTGAACCACCGGGGAGCGGCACATGAGCTAACCACGGACCGCGCGCCTGGGTCCGGGGGTTGAATGTTTCGCAATGTGTACCTGCCCGAAGACCAACCCTCACCCACTGGAGTTCAACACCATGAGCAAGAATCCCGTGACCAACCAGTCCCTCGCAGAGATCGATCCGGAAATCGCCGAGGTCCTCAAGCTTGAGCTGGGCCGCCAACGCGACACCCTGGAAATGATCGCCTCCGAGAACTTCGCCCCGCGCGCAGTCCTTGAGGCCCAGGGCTCGGTCCTGACCAACAAGTACGCCGAGGGCTACCCGGGCCGCCGCTACTACGGCGGCTGCGAGCACGTCGACGTGGCCGAGAACCTGGCCATCGAACGCGTAAAGACCCTCTTTGGCTCCAAGTTCGCCAACGTCCAGCCGCACTCCGGCGCCTCGGCCAACGCCGCGGCCCTCTCGGCCATGATCGAACCAGGCGACAAGATCCTGGGCCTGTCCCTGGCCCACGGCGGACACCTGACCCACGGCATGAAGCTGAACTTCTCCGGCAAACTCTACAAGGTCGCCGCCTACGAGGTTGATCCGGAAACCTTCCGCGTGGACATGGTCAAGCTCCGCGCCCAGGCCATCGCCGAGAAGCCGCAGGTCATCATCGCCGGCTGGTCCGCCTACCCGCGCCAGCTCGACTTCGCCGAGTTCCGTGCCATCGCCGACGAAGTCGGCGCCAAGCTCTGGGTCGACATGGCCCACTTCGCCGGACTGGTCGCTGCCGGCCTGCACCCGAACCCGGTCCCGTACGCCGACGTAGTCACCTCCACCGTGCACAAGACCCTTGCCGGTCCACGCTCGGGCCTGATCCTGACCAACGATCCGGACCTGGCCAAGAAGATCAATTCCAACGTCTTCCCCGGCCACCAGGGCGGTCCGCTGATGCACGCGATCGCCGGCAAGGCGGTTGCCTTCAAGATCGCCGCCGGCGAGGAATTCAAGGAGCGCCAGGTCCTGACCCTCGAGGGTGCCAAGATCCTGGCCGAGCGCCTGACCGCCGAGGATGTCACTGCGGCCGGCGTCTCGGTGCTCACCGGCGGCACCGACGTGCACCTGGTCCTGGTGGACTTGCGCAACTCGGAGCTCGACGGCAAGCAGGCCGAAGACCTGCTGCACGAAATCGGGATCACCGTGAACCGCAACTCGGTGCCCTTCGACCCGCGCCCGCCGATGACCACCTCGGGACTGCGCATCGGCACCCCGGCACTGGCCACCCGCGGCTTTGACGCAGCGGCCTTCACCGAGGTTGCCGACATCATCGGTGTCGCGCTGCGCGACGGGCAGAACGCCGACAAGGCCGCCCTGGCCGCGCGCGTTGACACCTTGGCCAAGGCCTTCCCGCTCTACGAAGGCCTCGAAGACTGGTAATCGGCCACTGGCCCCCAACTCGGCACGGCCGCCGCTACAGCGCGCGCCCGCAACCTCTTTCCTGAACGGAGCACCACCACCCATGACTGCACAGATCCTTGACGGCAAGGCAACTGCAAAGGCCATCAAGGCCGAACTGACCGAACGCGTCGCGGCCCTGGCCACACGCGGCGTCACCCCGGGCCTTGGCACCATCCTGGTCGGATCCGACCCCGGATCCACCTGGTACGTCGGCGGCAAGCACAAGGACTGTGCGGAGGTCGGCATCAAGTCGATCCGCGTGGACCTGCCCGAGGACACCACCCAGGAAGACCTGCTGGCCAAGGTCCGCGAACTGAACGAGAACCCGGAATGCACCGGCTACATCGTCCAGCTGCCGCTGCCCAAGCACATCGACCAGGACGTTATCCTCGAGGCCATGGACCCGGCCAAGGACGCCGACGGCCTGCACCCGATGAACCTTGGCCGCCTGGTCGCAAACGTCAACCGCCCGATGACCTCGCCGCTGCCCTGCACGCCCAAGGGCTGCGTGGTGCTCCTGGAGCGCCACGGCATCGACCTGAACGGCAAGAACGTGCTGGTCGTGGGCCGCGGGGTGACCATTGGCCGCCCGATCGGTCTGCTGCTGACCCGCCGCGACATCAACGCGACGGTCACCCTGGCGCACACCGGCACCAAGGACCTGGCCAAGCACCTCGCCGAGGCCGACGTGGTGGTTGCCGCCGCTGGCCAGCCGCACATGATCAAGGCCAAGGACCTCAAGCCCGGCGCGATCGTGCTGGACGTGGGCGTCTCGCGCGTCAACGACGAGAACGGCAAGGCCGTTGTCACCGGAGACGTGGATCCGGCGGCCTACGAGGTTGCCTCCTGGATCTCCCCGAACCCGGGCGGCGTGGGCCCGATGACCCGTGCCATGCTGCTGGCCAACGTGGTCGAGTCCGCGGAGCGCGCGGCCGGACTATAAACAGGTCCGCCACGGAACGACAACGGCCCGTGTGTGGTTCCCCTTTCAATCGAAGGGAACCACACACGGGCCGCTTGCTGTCCGGAAAGGATGCCAAGGTCCCATGCGTAGGATGGCTCCATGACCGCCGACACCGCTCTTGCCACGCGACGCCGCCTGCCGGAGCGCCTGCAGTGGGTCATCGGGCTGCTGGTGTTCGCCGCGGCCTGCTACGCGGTCTTCGGGTGGTTGTATGACCGGGAAATCCACGATGCCGCGGGCAACAGGTTGGTCTTCTACCTTGGTTGGCAAGACGGGGAATTCGCGGCCCTGGCATTCGTGGTCGGGGAACTGGCAATGGGCGCGGTGTTGCTGCTGCTGGTCGGGCCACCGGTCGCACGAATCCGCAACACCGCAGTCTTTGTCATTGTTCAGCTGTTGCTCTTTGCCGTGGGCCTCGTGCTGTTCCTGTTCTGGGCGGGGGCCTGCCTTCTCATCATGATGGGTGCTGGAATGGGCTCGATGGATCCGGTCACCGCCCCGGACGGCAAACGGGTGCTCCTGGATCGCAGCATGGCCGATGGCGACATCACCGCGGTATGGGTTCCACACTCGCGGTTCATGTATGCGGAACTGCCCGACAGCAGCTTCCCGGCCGAGAGATATGTCCAGAGCGAGGTCTGCGCCCTGGAAACCAATTCCGAGCCTTGGGTCCTTTCCTGCCAGGGAATTGAAATGGTTCTCTAGCGTAACCGCCGACCTTAATCGTTGCCTCTGACGCCCTTTGTATGTTTCAGGGGTCGATTTAATTCGCCTGTTCGCCGTACCCGGAAGCAGAATCATTCCCAGTACACCAGCTCGGATCCGGTAGTTGATTCCTCGGTGCAGGTACCCCCCCCGATGCGACTATATGGGCCACTTGATGGGTTTCGTGGGGTCGGTAGTCGCAGGCGGCCACCGACCCCTTGAAACCAATTGCCTAAGCGGCTATCGCCATCCAGCCATTGGCCAGCTTCACCAGGGAATTGGCTGTGATGGCGGTGAACAAAGGAATCTCGTCCGGGTAGATGAACTCGTGCCGGGCATGCGCGCCGTCTCCGACCGCACCCATGCCGCACAGAACCGGGACACCGAGAGCGGACACGAAGTTGGCATCGCTGCCTCCGCCCACGGAAGTGTTCTCCAATGCGTGCCCGAGCTCTATGGCGGCGGCGGAGACCACGTCGAAGAGCCGTTGGCCCGGCTCTGTCATGTCCATCGGTGGACGGTTCCAGTAGTGGTCGATTTCGATGCACACCCGCTCGTCGCTGACGGTGATCGCGTCGAGGGCGGCATCGACGCGGGCCATCTCCGCCTGGCTCTCGACCCGGATGTCGATTACCGCCGTGGCGGTTCCGGCAGCAACATTGCTTGCGGATCCTCCGGAGACCAGACCGGTGCTGATGCTCGTGCCTTTGTCGAGATCGGCGACCTGGCTTGCCGCGGTGATGAATTCGGCCAGCCCATGGATGGCGTTGGCACCCGCCTTCGGGTCCAGTCCGGCGTGGGCTTCGATTCCCGTGGCCTTGACCTCAAAGATGCCCACGCCCTTGCGGCCGGTCTTTACCGCCTGGCCGGACGTCGGCTCCAGCACCAACACGGCGTCCGCCTCCAGCGCGGCGGCCTCGATGACGGGCCGCGAAGCGAGGGACCCGATTTCCTCGTCGCCGTTGAACAGGAAGGTCACGTCCGGGTGGGGCAGGCCTGCGTCGCGGACGAGTTTCAGGGCCCAGAAGCCCTGGACCAGCCCGGTCTTCATGTCGAAGATGCCCGGCGCGCTGAGGGTGGCCCGGCCCTGGGCATCGGTGCCCTCGATGATTCCCCAGTCGCCGAAGGTGCCGGTGGGCCAGACAGTGTCGTAGTGCCCGATCACGAGCACCTTCCCGCCGCCGGTTCCCGGGTAGGTCAGCTGCAGGATGTCGCCATGGTCCCCGCCCGGGGTGAGGATGGATTCGGCCGGCTCTCCGAGTACGGCCGTAGCCAGCTCCCGCACGTGGTCCAGGCCAGCGGCGAGGCCCTGGAGATCGGAACTGTAGGTTTCGACGGCGACCAGGTCCTTGATCTGCCCGATCATGGTGTCGTGGTGGGACTGTGCTGCGCGGAGCAACGGATTCATGTTCTTCTCCTGGTATGTGGGGGATGTTTGGTGGTGCATGTGCCGCGGTTAGATCCCGAAGGGGATTCCCAGGGCGTACCAGAGCATGAAGAACGCGACCCAGACGACCCAGATGACCATGGCCAGCGGGATGGTGAAGGATGCGAGCGTGCCGATGCCGGCGGACTTGCGGTATTGCTGGATGAATCCAAGGGCCATGACGAAGTAGGGGCTCATCGGGGTGACGCAGTTGGTCACCGAGTCGGCGATGCGGTACATCGCTTGAGTGGTCGCCGGCTCGATGTCCAACAGCATCAGCATGGGAACGAAGATCGGTGCGGCCAGGGACCACATGGCCGACCCGCTGGTCACGATGAAGTTCATGACGGAGATGACGATGGCCAGGCCCAGGAGGATGGCCCAGCCGGGGGCATTGATCCGTTCCAGGGAAGCTGATCCACTGATGGCCATGACCTCACCGATCCCGGTCCACTTGAAGTACGCGAGGAACTGGGAAATGGCGAAGAACAGCACCAGGATCGGGGCCATGTCCTTCATGCCGTGCGTCATCGCGGCCACGACGTCGGCGGCCTTGGAGTAGGTCCCCGCGGTTCGGCCGTAGACGTAGCCGACGATGCCGAAGAAGAGGCCGATGACGAAGGCCATTCCGCCAATGACTGGGGAGGTGAGCAGTGAGCCGCCTTCGCCGCGCAAAGGGGAAGAAGGTGGAATCATGGCCGCCACCAACACGACAAAGAAGGTGAGGGCTGCGATGCCCGAGAACCGAAGTCCGCGACGCTGGGCGGGCGTGGCCAGCAGGTCGTTGAAATCGACGACGTCCCCGGCTTCAGTCGGGTCGGATTCGAGGTCGGAGCGCTTGGCCAGGACCTTCTCAACGACGATGGTGATGGTCAGGGCGATGAGTATCGACGAAGATGCGCCGAAGAAGTAGTTGGCCAGCGGGGAAACCACGACGGTCGGGTCGATGGTGGCGGCCGCGGCGGTGGTGATCGAGGACAGCAGGACGTCTGTGGTCGTCAACGATGGAGACGCGTCGTAGCCGGCCGAGATCGAGACGAAGGCAACGATGGCACCGAGAACGGGGCTACGTCCGATGGCGCGAAAGACCAATGCACCCAAGGGAATGAGGGTGACGTAGGCGGCATCTCCGGCCACGTGGCCGATCATGGCAGCCATTGACAGGCTGAACGTCACGTACTTCGTGGGGATGCGGGTGACCGTCTGGCGAAGCACTGCATCGATCAGACCGCTGCGCTCGGCGATGGCGATGCCCAGCAGGGTTGTCATGATGGTCGCCAGCGGCGGAAACCCTGCGAAGTTCTTGACGGCGTCGCCGAGGATGGTCTGCATGCCTTCGGCACTCAGAAGACTGCGGACGACGACGGGTTCGCCGGTGCTCGGGTTCACTGCGGAGAGGCCGGCCGCATCGAGGATGCTGCTCAGGACGATGATGACTCCGGCCAGGATGCAGAAGAGCCAGAAGGGGTGCGGCAGTTTGTTGCCGACCCGCTCGATGACTCCGAATGCCTTGAAGGAGGCACGGATGAAGCCAGACCGTGGTTCGGTCTGAATGGTCGTGGTCATAGCCAGTCCTGTCGTCAGCGCATGGGAAGTGTGTTTTGAGACACGTGATTACAAGAATTATGCACGAACAACACTTGAATGCAAGAAATGATCGAAAACTGCTCTTGTCCACACGACTTATTCGGACCAAGTAGGATGGGTGCATCATGCTTGATGACTTGGATCGACAAATAATTGGTGTGCTTCACCTGTTGCCACGGGCTTCTTGGGACGAGGTCGCCTCGGTTGTCAGCGTTGACGCAAGCACGGTGTCCCGTAGGTATTCGCGGCTCGTGGCAGACAATGTCTTGCGTGTGGTTGGTGAGCTGTCGTGGACCACCTATTCCACGACGTACCCCGTGCACCTGCGCATCCAGACGCACTCCGCATCCCCGGCGCGGATCTTGGATGACCTTGCCGCACTTCCGCAGACCATCCACGTGGCATCCACTTACGGCCTCTATCCGTTGTTCGCCACCATCCATGCGGCCAGCGAACAGGAGACCGGAGAGGTGCTGCAGGCCGTCTACGGCATGGACGGCGTCTCATCGATCATGACGCTTCCCATCTTGACGTTCGGGTCGAAGGGTTCTCGGTGGGATCCGCAGCTCCTCACCGACCCGCAGCGCGAGGCCTGCCGCGTTCTGGCCGTGGCCGCGGGGGAACTCGGCGCCGAAGACTCGGCCCAGGCAATCCCGCCGTCTGGGATGGACCCGGTGGAGAAACGAGCGCTGTCGCTCCTGCAGCGCGAAGGCCGACTGTCGGCATCCCGGCTGGCCCGGGAGCTCGGCATTGCGAATTCGACCGCACAACGCATGATCCGGCGCTTCATGGACCACCAATGGTTCACTCCCCGGGTTGAGATTGACGGTGCATATCTGGGATTCGAGGCTCCGTTCGTCCTGAGCGTCAAGACCTCATTGGACTCGGCTGGTGAGGTGGCCCGGCGCCTGACGGAGCATCCAGCACTTCGCTTTGTCTCGCAGGTTGCCTCGGAGTACAACATGTTCTGCACGGGGATGGCCCGCGACCGGGAACATCTTGCCCAGCTCATCAATGAGGATTTCGGTGCCCTGCCGGGGGTTCGAGACGTTTCAGTGGACCTGTTCCTGACGGAAGCCAAGCGATTCTGGATGTCCCGTGGCAGCGGTCAGAGACTCAATGAGTTCGCTCCACCCCCACTTGTTTGATTCCCTGGCGTACTCCCCATGATGTACATGGGGCTACGGCCTCGGCCGGATGAACACGGATAGCGACTGCGAGTAGTCTCGTCTCATGATCAATCGACGCCGTCCGCCACTGGGCATCCTGCCGGTGGCCGTGGCGGTCGTCCAGATCGTTGGCAGCCATTTTGCCGCGCTTAGGTTCAACGAATCGCTATCCTGGTTTGCTGTCCTCTTGCTGTTGGCGGGTCCGGCCCTGCTGCTGTTGCGCCGACGCGCTCCCGGCCCCATGGTCGCCGGCATCGGGTTGGTGACCGTCGGCTACGTCGCGGCAGGTTTTCCGTGGGGACCCTTCCCCCTTTCCTTTGCCGTGGGGCTCGTCTTGGCCGTCCTGGCCGGCGCCCGTTGGTGGGCGTGGGGGAGCGCGGCGGCTGCCGGACTCGGATTCCTGTTGCTGGCCATGCAGCAAGGTGAAGGCACCAGAGTCTTTTTCGTGCTCGTGTGGCTGATAGTCGTCCTGCTGGTGGGCGAGCTGGGCCGCAGCGCCAAGACCCGGCGGGACGAATACCGCCGCGCGGCCATGGAACGGGCCAGGCACCAGCGAGACGAGGACCGACTAGTGCTGGCGCGCGATATCCATGATGTCGTGGCGCATTCGCTGTCGATGATCAACGTGCAAGCCTCCGTTGCCCTTCACTTGGCCAAGAAGGGCGGCGACACCCAAGGTATGTACGAGGCCTTGGAAAACATCAAGACCGGTTCCAAGGAAGCCCTCTCCGAGGTGCGTGAGGTGTTGGCCGTCCTGCGCCAGGATGCGCCACGGGTTCCCAGCCAGCGGCTGGAACAACTCGACGAGCTGGTGCAGCGGGTCCGCGGGGCCAACTTGTCGATCATCTTCACCCCGCCGGTGTTGCCGCCGCCCGGGTGGGTCGATGAACGGGTGGAGAACATCCTCTACCGGGTGGTCCAGGAATCCCTGACCAATGTCGTACGGCACGCCAAGGCGAGCCGCGTGGTGGTCGCCGTGCACCTGGATGACGCGCACGCCGCGGTCACCGTCACCGACGACGGAGTTGGCATTGGCATTGGCAACGAGGGAAACGGAATCGGCGGCATGCGCGAACGTCTGGGTGCACACGGTGGCACGCTGACGATCGACGCGGCAAATGCCCCGGGAGCACCGACTCCCGGAACCCGGATCAGCGCCTGGCTGCCGGCACCAGGAACGACGCGTGCCTGAAGACCAGGCACCCCACGACACGAAACCAAGGAGCCCCATGATCGGCCTTCTCATTGTTGATGACCAATCGTTGATCCGGGCAGGTTTCTCCGCGCTGCTGGGCGCCGAGGGCGACATGCAGGTGCTCGGCCAGGCTTCCAACGGCATGCAGGCGGTTGCCCAGGCCCGGGCCTTGAAACCCGACATCGTGCTCATGGACATCCGCATGCCCCAGGGAGACGGCATCACGGCCGCGGCAGCAATCACCGCGGATCCCGACTTGGCCCACACCCGGATCATCATGCTCACCACCTTCGAACTCGACGACTACATCCTCGATTCCATCCGTGCCGGGGCCTCCGGATTCCTGGTCAAGGACACCGAGCCGGAGGAATTGATCCAGGCCGTGCGGATCGTCGCGGCGGGGGACTCGCTGCTCTCGCCCTCGGTGACACGCAAGCTCCTGGCTCAGGTTGCCGCCACCCAGCCCCCGCCGACCACCAAGAGGCCTGCGGCCATGGACGTGCTGACCGAACGCGAGCGCGAGGTGTTGCTGCTCATTGGCACAGGCAAGAGCAACGCCGAAATCGCCGAACAACTTTTTATCACCCCGCTCACGGCCAAGACCCATGTCCCCAGGATCATCGGGAAAATGGGCGTGCGCGACCGGACGGGGCTTGTGGTTATCGCGTACGAAAGCGGGCTGATCACTCCAGGCGCGCTGCCGGCCGCGCAGGGGCCTCGACGCGACCGACCCTAATCCTGGTGGCACCGGCAACTGCACCGGGTGGAGTACGCCGGGCGGTCCAAGGTGTCTCCACCCGGCCGATGCGGCAAGGGACCCCAGGGAACGAAAGTGGATACATGAGGCAAAGGACCTCGAAATCCGCTATCGATGCTTTGAGGAGCAACCCAAAATGACAACCACGATTCTTCCCGCACTGGCAGCCATGCCGGCCCATGCTTGGGGACCGGGATACGGACCGGGCTGGTTCATCCTGATCCCGATCTTCTGGATCCTGCTCATCGGCTTCTTCATCTTCTTCAGCCGCCGCATGTACTGGCGCCATCGCGTCCAGGGCGATCCCACGAGCGCAGAAGGTGTGCTGCGTGAGCGCTACGCACGCGGAGAAATTGACGAGACCGAGTACCGTCAACGCCTGGAAGTGTTGCGCGCAGATCGGAAATAAGTCTTCCGAACGCCGATGATCGGCGCCGAACCACGGGTGGAACGCGCCCGTGGTTCGGTGTGCGCCGGGGCAAAAAATGCTTGGGTGACGCAGGCAACACATGCCAAAAGAGTTATATGTCGCGACTTGGACAGGATTGCAAAAAGTCCCGGAAGTACGGGCCAACGCGCCTATTGCCGCGCGATTGCGGGAAGTTCATGCCCGAAAATGAATCAGGATATTTGGTATCACCTTGCAACGATCAGGTGCTACACATGCATAGCACGTAAGCTCATGAACATAGGAACCGAGATTTTCAGTTCTTACGACTGAAATCGTCGCCCTACTCGCTAATCGGGAGTGACCCTTGAGCAGTATGAGTTCCACTTTGTCCCCCTCGGCCCCGGAGCAACGTGTATCGCGTGGTTCCGCAGGAGCCAACAACTACCGCCACCTGAAGATCCGCGTTCGCGATGCCGGCCTGCTCGGTCGCCGCAAGGGCCACTACCTTGGGCTTGTCAGCGTCCTGGTGGCCCTTCTCGGTGGAGCCGTCACCGGCTTTGTGCTGTTGGGGGACAGCTGGTATCAGCTGCTCATAGCTGCCGTCATTGGCGTCATCCTCACCCAGTTCGCATTTCTTGCCCATGAGGCCTCACACCGCCAGATCCTGACATCGGGTCCGGCCAACGACAAGATCGGCCGCTTCCTGGCCAACTTCGTGGTGGGCATCAGCTACCAGTGGTGGATGAACAAGCACAACAAGCACCATGCCATGCCCAACACCATTGGCAAGGACCCGGACATCGAATGGGACACCATTTCGTTCCAGACGGAGGACGCCCAGAAACAGAAGGGCTTCCTGAAGTGGATCACCGAGCGACAGGGCTACCTGTTCTTCCCGTTGCTGACCCTCGAGGGCTTCAACCTGCACATGCGCTCGATGATCTACTTGTTCACCGGCGACCGGGTCAAGGACCGCCGACGTGAAATCATCTCCATCATCATCAGGTTGTCCCTCTACGTGGCGGCCATCTACATCTTCCTGCCGGTTGGCATTGGCTCGGCGTTCCTGGGCGTGCAGCTCGCGGTCTTCGGTGTGTACATGGGCGCCTCGTTCGCACCGAATCACAAGGGCATGCCGATGATCCCCAAGGAGTCGCGCATCGACTTCTTCTCCCGCCAAGTGCTGACCAGTCGCAACGTCATGGCCCGCTCGACCTTTGGCAATCGCGTGCTCTCGCACGTATTCGGCGGCCTGAACTATCAGGTGGAGCACCACCTGTTCCCCTCGATGCCCCGCGCCAACCTCGCCGGCGTCGCCGAGATCGTGCGCGAATACTGCCACGAGCTCAAGGTCCCGTACACGGTCACGTCCGTAGGCCAGTCCTACGCACAGGTGATCACCTACCTGAACAAGGTCGGCCTCTCGGCCCGCGACCCGTTCGACTGCCCGATGGTCGGCGAGTTCCGCGCCTACAAGTAGACAGGTCTGGACGTCGTCGACCGATCGCTCGGCTGACTGCGGAACTTGAATATTTCACATTGCCCCCGGCGCCGTTCATTCGGTTCCGGGGGCTTTGTGCAATCTGCTGGCCAGCAGTCTCTGGCGATGGTTTTCGGCAAATTGTGACAATGTGACAATTTGTGTGGCCCACTTCACGGTTTCGCCTGTCGGTGGGTCAAAGTGCTCGGAGTGCGACCTCGGCGTTCGCGCAAAAAGGTCGGCTCAGTAGGCTGAATTCAAGCACGAAAACCTTCGCTAAATTCAGCGCATTGACTGGCTTTTCGGGCCCATTGCATCGAGCCGGGTTTGGGTTTCCCTGCATGGCGGACATTGGCCCCTGCTTTGTTTGGTGAATTAGGTTAGTCATACCTAAGCTAAGTGGACGGGCTCACTTATGAACCTGTCTGACCCGCCGGATACTCTCACTCCATAAGAAAGCGCCGATCCATGACGATTCGTAAAAACGTGCTGGCTGGCATGGCCCTCATTGCCACCGCCGCCCTCAGCTTGACCGCATGCTCCGCAAACGCACCGACCACAGGAGAATCGGATGCCGGAGGAATCACGGTCTATAACGCACAGCACGAAAGCCTGACCCAGGAATGGGTTGACGCCTTCACCAAAGAGACCGGCATCAAGGTCACCGTACGCAACGGCTCAGACACCGAAATGTCCAACCAGATCATCCAGGAAGGCACGGCCTCGCCGGCTGATGTTTTCCTGACCGAGAATTCTCCCGCAATGGCGCAGGTTGAGAATGCCGGTCTCTTCGCAGACATCGACAAGGCCACCAGCGACCAGGTGCCTGCCGAGTTCCGACCGTCCACCAGCAAGTGGACAGGCATCGCAGCACGCTCGACCGTGTTCGTCTTCGACCCTAAGAAGATCACCGCAGACCAGCTGCCCAAGTCCATGCTGGACCTGGCTAAGCCGGAGTGGAAGGGCAAGTGGGCCGCTTCCCCGACCGGCGCCGACTTCCAGGCCATCGTTGCAGCACTGCTGGAACTCAAGGGCGAAGAAGCCACCACGCAGTGGCTTGCGGGCATGAAGGAAAACTTCACCGCCTACAAGGGTAACTCCACGGCCATGAAGGCAGTCAACGCCGGCGAAATCGACGCCGCGCTGATCTACCACTACTACTACTATGGCGACCAGGCCAAGACCGGCGAGAACTCGAAGAACGTCACTCCGTACTACTTCAAGAACCAGGATCCTGGAGCATTCGTCTCGGTTTCCGGCGGCGGCGTCCTCGCCTCCTCGAAGCACGCGGAGCAGGCCCAGGAATTCCTGAAGTTCGTCACCGGCAAGAAGGGCCAGGAAATCCTCAAGGACGGCACCTCGTTTGAATACGCCGTTGGTTCCGAGGTTGCTTCCAATGAGAAACTGGTACCACTGAAGGAGCTCCAGGCTCCGACCGTTGATCCGGCCAAGCTCGACTCGGCCAAGGTCACCGACCTCATGACCAAGGCAGGACTGCTGTAACCCGGATGAGCAAGACTCAATTGGTTCCCGCGAAATATCGGGAACCGAAGATGGCGGGCGGGGGCACCAAGCCCCGCCCGCCATTGGGCGTTTCAACGCTCGTCATTTTGGCAACATTGATTGCCTTGTTCTCCCTGGTTCCCCTGGGCTACGTCATCTACATGACGGTGGCCACCGGCTGGGACACCGTAGTCGAACTCATCGTCCGCCCGCGCGTGGGTGAGCTGCTGCTCAACACCATTTTGCTGGTGCTCGTCACGCTGCCGCTGTGCCTCGTGCTGGGCGTGGGCGGTGCCTGGCTGGTGGAACGCACCAACCTGCAGGGCCACCGCTGGTGGGCGCTGGCGCTGGCCGCCCCGCTGGCGATTCCCGCTTTCGTCAACAGCTATGCCTGGGCATCGACCATTCCTTCGCTGGCCGGCCTTGGCGCTGGCACCGTGATTGCCACGCTGTCCTACTTCCCGCTGGTGTACATCCCCGTCGCGGCGACCCTGGGACGGCTGGACCCAGCCATCGAGCAATCCGCGGCCTCGCTGGGCCTGGGACCCTGGGCCGTGTTCTTCCGGGTGGTGCTCCCGCAGCTTCGCATTGCCATGGCCGGCGGCTCGCTGCTGGTGGCCCTGCACCTGCTTTCGGAATACGGCGCCTTTGCCATGATCCGTTTTGACACCTTCACCACGGCGATCATGATCCAGTTCCAGTCCACCTTCAACGGGGCCGCGGGCAACATGCTTGCCAGCGTGTTGGTCCTCCTGTGCATGTTGCTCCTGCTGGCCGAGGCCAAGACCCGCGGCAACGCAAGGTATTCGCGCGTCGGGTTCGGGGCGCAGGGACTGGCCACACGCTTGCGGCTGGGACGCCACGAGATCGCCGCCCAACTGGCATTGCTCGCGCTGTTCGTGCTCTCCCTGGGCGTGCCGCTGTATTCGGTGGTCCGCTGGCTGGTCGCCGGGGGAGCGCCAATCTGGGACCCCACCGAGTTCTTCCCGGCATTGGCCCAGACCATGGGCTACGCGCTCACCGGCGCGCTGGTCACCTGCGTGGTGGCTTTCCCCATGGCGTTCCTGGCCGTGCGCCATCCCAACTGGTTCAGCAAGCTTTTGGAGCTGTCCAACTACATCACCAGCTCGATGCCCGGGATCGTGGTGGGCCTGGCCTTTGTCACCGTTGCCATCAGGCTTGTCCCCGGGATTTACCAAAGCGCGTACGTGTTGCTGGCCGCCTACGTGCTGCTGTTCCTCCCGCGCGCGCTGGTGAACTTGCGCGCCGGGCTCTCCCAGGCACCGCGCGAACTCGAGGAGGCTGCCCGATCGCTGGGCAGGTCTCCGGCATTGGCTTTCTTCCGGGTGACCCTTCGCCTGACGGCCCCGGCGGCGGCCGGGGGAGCGGCACTGGTGTTCTTGGCCATTGTCAATGAATTGACGGCGACCTTGCTGCTGGCACCCAACGGCACCCGCACCCTGGCAACCGCGTTTTGGGCCAAGAGCAGCGAGATCGACTACGCAGGCGCCGCCCCCTATGCCTTGTTGATGATCCTTATTTCCTTGCCCATGACCTACCTGCTGTTCCAACAGTCAAAGAAAGCGGCCGGACAGTGACCACCCAGATTCCCCAGGCCCACAAGTTCTACGGGCTCATGCCAGCCGTCAAGTTCCTGCGCACCAGCAACCTGGTCAAGAGCTTTGGCAACAAGGAAGTCCTCAAGGGGGTTGACCTCGCCCTGAACGAGGGCGGAACCACCGCAATTGTCGGGCCTTCTGGATCCGGCAAGACCACCCTGCTGCGGCTGATCGCGGGCTTCGAGAACCCGGATGCCGGAACGATCGAGTTGAACAACCGCACGGTGGCCGGGGACGCATGGGTGCCGGCGCACAAGCGGGAGATCGGATACGTGGCCCAGGACGGGGCGCTTTTCCCGCACCTGAGCGTGGCCCAGAACATTGCCTTCGGTCTGGACCGATCCTGGAACCTTGCCGGTCGCCGGGCGAATGCCCGGCGCGTGGCCGAGCTGCTGGATATGGTCTCCCTGGAGGCATCCATGGGGGAGCGGCGCCCGCACGAGATCTCCGGTGGGCAGCAGCAGCGCGTGGCATTGGCCCGCGCCCTGGCCCGCAAGCCCAAGCTGATGCTGCTGGACGAGCCGTTCTCGGCCCTGGATGCCGGGTTGCGGGTGGCCACGCGCAAGGCCGTGGCCGATGTCCTGCATGCCGCGGAGATCACCACGATCCTGGTCACCCACGACCAGGGCGAGGCGCTGTCCTTCGCCGACCAGGTGGCGGTCATGCGCGGGGGAAGGCTGGCCCAGACAGGCACACCGTTCTCCGTCTACACCCGCCCGGCGGACCTCGACACCGCAGAGTTCCTCGGGGATGCGGTCATGCTCGATGCGTTGCTGCAGGGCTCGTTGGCCACCTGCTCGCTGGGCGGCATTCCCGTGCGGCACGCGACCGTCCAAGGCCGGGTGCGCCTGATGCTGCGCCCGGAGCAAATCCGGATCACCGCGGACGGACCGATCAAGGGGACCGTGGTGGACACGGTGTTTTTCGGTCCGGAGACGACGGTGCGGATCAGGCTCTCCCCGGTTCCCGGGCTGGCCGGCGGCGGGGAGGTCATCACCATCCGCCATTGGAACGCGTCGATGGCGCGGCCCGGCATGGAATTGAACCTGCGGGTGATCGGCGAGGGCGTTGCCTTCGCCGCCGAGTAGGGATCAAGGAGTCACGGAAATGGCCGTGGCCCGTTCCCCTTCAGGGGCGGGCCACGGCCATTTACCGTTGCGTGTTCGAAGCGTTAGACGGTGACGTCCGCGGTGTCTGCGACGGGCTTGCGCTTGTCGAAGACGGTGGCCCCGACTTCCTGCTCGGCCTGGTTGGTGATCGAGAGGTCGATCCCGCTGCGGTCGCGCAGCAGTGACACCGCGGTGAGCGAGATCAGGGTCATCACCAGGAGGTAGATCGACACCGCGGTGGTGGTGCCGGTGGCCTGGACCAGCCAGGTGGCGATCATCGGGGCGAACGCGCCGCCGATGATGGCACCCAGGGCGTAGGAGATCGAAACGCCGGAGAAGCGGACCGAGGCCGGGAACAGTTCGGAGTACAGGGCCGCCTGCGGGCCATAGCCCAGGCCCAGTCCGACGGCGAAGAGCGCGAAGGCCAGGTAGAGCATGGGCAGCGAGGCGGTGTTGACCATCCAGAAAAGCGGGAAGACCACCAGCGCCTGGCAGGTGAAGCCGATCTGGTAGGTGCGCTTGCGCCCGATCGTGTCGGAAAGGTAGCCCGAGAGCAGCGTGAAGAGGAACCACATGGCCGCTGCGAAGGCGACGGCAACCAGCACGTCGGTGCGCTCGAAGCCGATCGGCCCGTTGGGGTTGGTGGTGTAGGCCTGCAGGAACCCGCCGGTGGTCATGTAGCCGGCGGCGTTGTTGCCGGCGAAGACCAGGGCGGCCAGGATGACCAGGAGCCAGTGCTTGCGGAAGAGTTCGACGACCGGGACCTTGGTCTGTTGCTTCTTGGCGGCAATTTCCTCGAAGATCGGGGATTCGTCCACGGCGCGGCGCACGATGTAGCCAACGGCGATCAGCACGATGCTCAGCAGGAAGGGCACACGCCAGCCCCAGGCCAGGAACTGCTCGCCGGGGGAGATGACTCCGGTCATCAGCGCCATGACACCCGAGGCTAGGAGCATGCCCAGCGGAACCCCGAGCTGCGGGAAGGCACCGGCACGGCCGCGGCGGTCCTTGGGGGCGTGCTCGACTGCCATGAGTACCGCGCCGCCCCATTCGCCGCCGGCGGAGATGCCCTGCAGGATGCGCAGCAGCAGGAGCAGGATCGGGGCCAGGACCCCGGCGGTGGCGTAGGTCGGCAGCAGGCCGATCAAGGTCGTTGCCGCGCCCATGAGGATCAGGGTGATCACCAGCATGGCACGGCGGCCGATCTTGTCGCCGTAGTGGCCGGCCAGGAAAGCGCCCAGCGGGCGGAAGAGGAAGGAGATGCCCACGGAGGCAAAGGCGAGCAGCAGCCCGATCTGGGCACCCGCCGGCTTGAAGAAGAGGTCGGCGAAGATCAGGCCGGCCGCCGTGGCGTAGATGAAGAAGTCGTACCACTCGATGGTGGTCCCGATGATCGTGGCAAACGCCACCCGGCGCGAATTGGCGCGCTGGGCCGGTGTCTGGCTCTGGGCATTGCTCATGGTGCTCCTCTTTGAGCGGGCTGCTCGTCATGGATCGATTTGGTCTGCGGTGTGCCGGTGTTGCCCCGTGGTAATACCGGTTTGGTAACCAAAGTCACCTTCAAGTGTTGCAGGCCACAATGATTGAGTAAACTTCAAATAGGTGTACAAGATTATTGATTGGACTGAAGAATGGCTCGATTCTCCCTGCGCCAGCTTGAACTGCTGGCCGAACTCCCGCGACACTCGACCCTGGGCTCGGCGGCGTCGGAACTGCACATCTCGGAGTCGGCGCTCTCCCAGGCGATCACCGCGGTCGAGAAGATCGCCGGGGAACAGCTCTGTATCCGCCGCAAGTCGCACGGGGTGAGGATGACCCCGGCCGGCCAATACTTCGCGGCCAGGGCCGCACGCATCGTGGCCGATACCGAGGAATTGTCGGATTCCTTTCCCCGATCCGATGGCTCCCTGCGCGGTCCGGTGTCGATCGGGTGCTTTGCGTCCTTTGCCAGCCACGTGGTGCCCTCGACGCTCGAGGGCTTCCGCGCCCTGCATCCGGGCATCGATGTGACGGTGCGGGTCGGCACCCACGACGACCTGCTTCCGGCGTTGGAAAACGGGGAGCTGGATATGGCGCTGGTCTATGACCTTCTGCTGCCCCTCGGGTTCGCCAAACGGAAGATCTACGAAACACGGCTCGAGGTGGTGCTGCACCCCGGGCACCCGCTGGCTGCCAAGGAATCGATCACGCTGGCGGAGTTGGAAAACGAGCCGTTGATCAACTACGAATCCACCCCGAGCACCGAGAACACCCGCAGGCTCTTTGCCGAGGCGGGACTTCATCCCAACGTCGCCTATTCGCTGCCACAGGTGGTGCTGGTCAACGCCATGGTGGGCCGCGGCCTGGGCTACGCGCTGTTGTATGCGCGGCCCAACAACCCGCCACACGCCCTGGACGGATTGCCCGTGGCCATCAGGAAGCTGGAGCCGCCCAACAGCCCGAGCGCGGTCGTGGCGATCTGGCCGCGCGCTTCGACGCTCGGACCCCGGGCGGAGGCACTGCTGGAACACTGCATCACGGCCATGGACGGTGCCTGGGCCAGGGACTGAGCCACGGTGCGTTATGCCGGTATCGAGACGGCAAGGGACGTCTTGGCCAGCGCCTTTAGGCTGAACCCCGGGTCGGTGAGCGTCGCGGGGTCCAGCGCGATTCCCCGGCCCACCAGCTTGCGGGCCGCAATGTGGTCGGCCGCGGAGTTCACCGATTCCACGGCCACCAGCACCCCGTCGCGCAACAGCGCGATGGAGAACTTTCCGCTGGCCGGATCCCCGAGCAGCACCGGAAGGTCATCCGGGTGGGAGATCCCGGCGATCTGCAGCCGGAGGTTGCCCTGGGTGCTCCAGAACCACGGGGTTTCCGCGTAGTCCGTGTGGTGGCCCATGATGCTGCGAGCGGCATGCCGCCCGTGGTCGGTGGCGTTCTGCACGGATTCGAGCCGGGTGCGCGATCCCGTGTGGGCGTTGGGGAAGGAGGCGCAGTCTCCGACCGCCAGGACCCCGTCGGCCGCGGTGCGCAGGCCCGAGTCCACCAGGATCCCGTTGTCGGTGGCCAGGCCCGCTGCCTCAGCCAGTTCGGTGCGCGGCGCCACGCCCACCCCGTAGAGCACCAGGTCCGCCGGGTACCGATCGCCGGTGGTGGATTCGACGACCAATCCGTTCCCGGCCCGTTCGATGGAAGCAACGCCCTCGTTCAGGCGCAGGTCGATGCCCTCGTCCCGATGCCGGGTGGCGAACCACTCGGATGACGTTGCCGAGAGCGCACGTCCCATGGGACGCGGGGCGAATTCCAGCACCGTGACTTCCAGCTCGCGAGACCGTGCGGCAGCCGCGAATTCCAGGCCAATGAACCCGGCCCCGATCACCACAACCCTTTGGGCGTTGGCCAGCGCCGCCTGCAGGTTCTGGGCATCGTCGAGCGTGCGCAGCGCATGGACACCCGGGAGCGAAGCGCCCGGGCAGGGCAGCTGCCGGTTGGCCGCTCCGGTGGCAAAAACCAGGTGGGTGTAGCCCAGGGTCGAACCGTCGGCCAGGGTGACGCGGCGTGCTGCCGTGTCCACGGCGACCGCGGCGCCGGGCCGCAGCGTGATGTCCTTGGAAGCGAAGAAGTCCGGGCCGCGCAGGGGCAGGGCTGTGCCCGCTGAATCGGCAGCCAGGTAGTCCTTGGACAGCGGCGGGCGCTGGTAGGGGAATGCCGCCTCGTCGTTGAGGATGGTGATTTCCCCGGCGTAGCCCTCGGCTCGCAGGGAGTCTGCGACCTGGACGCCGGCCTGCCCCGCACCGATGATGAAGGTGCGTTCAACCATGTTCGTTGCCATGGCGGTTACACCTGGTCCGAGGGAACATCGACAACGATGTTCGCCAGCGGTCCGGACATCTTGATCTGGCAGCCCAGGCGCGAGGCATGGGTGCGCTCGGCGGTGGTGCAGTCGAGCATCTCGTCCTCGTCGTCACTGACCTCCGGGAGCTGTCCGGCAAATTCGGGGCGGACGTAGATGTGGCAGGTGGCGCACATGGCCTGTCCGCCGCATTCGCCGACGATTCCCTCGATGCCGTTGGTGACGGCGGCACGCATCAGCGAGGTGCCTTCCTCGACGGTGATCTCGGCGGCCTCGCCGGTGGACTGGGTAAAGGTAATGGTGGGCATGGAAGAAAGGCTCCTGGAAGAACTGAGGGTGGGGGTGAAGGAAGTTACGGGGGAGGGGATTATCCCCAGGTGACGGGCATCTTGGTCATGCCGCGGAAGACCCAACCGGCATCGACGCTGGCGGCCGACGGGTCCAGGCGCAGGTCCGGGATCCGGTCGAAGAGCGCCGGCATGGCGATCTGGGCGACCTGCGCACGGGCGATCCAGGTGCCGGCGCAGAAGTGGACGCCGCCGCCGAAGCCCAGGTGCGGCTTCTTGGGGCGGAAGATGTTGAAGGCTTCCGGGTCCTCGAAGACCTTTGGATCGCGGTTGGCCGCGCCCAGCACCACGCCGAGCCGGGAGCCGGCGGCCAGGTGCACGCCTTCGAGCACCCCGTCCTGGGTGGTTTCGCGCGGGTACATGCCAATGGGAGCAACCCAGCGCACGGATTCCTCGAACGCCACCGCGTGCAGTTTGGGGTCGTTGCGCACGGCTTCCAGCTGCTCCGGGTTCTTCAGCAAGGCCCAGACGGTGGTGGCCAGGACGTCGCGCGGTTCGTTCAGCCCGCCGCCGATGGTCATTTTCAGGTTGGCTCGGATGGCCTCGAGCGGGATGGGCATGGAGGCGAGTCCCGAGAGCAGGGAATGGTCGGGTTTCTTGGCCAGGACCGGCAGCATCTCGTCAATGGCGGCATCGACCTCGGCGGAGGACACGGCGGCCTTGGCCCAGATCTCCGGGTCGTCGGCGTAGTTGCCGGTGCCGTCGATCAGCGTCTGGCTCCAGCGCTGCAGGTCTTCCTGCGTGGAATTGTGGAAGCCGCAAATCAGGCGAAGGTTTTCCGCGGTGTAGGGGGCGGCGTAGTCCCAGACGAAGTCGGCACCCGGGCCCTTGGCAAGCAGTTCGCCGAGGTACTTCTCATGGTTGGCCGCGAAGATCTCGTTCCAGTGCTTCTTGATGGTGCCAGGGCGCAGCGTGGCTCCGTAGGAATCGCGGTCCACCTGGTGCTCGGGGTTGTCCTTGCGCAGCATGGAATGGCCCATGGAGCGTTTCATCAGCGAGTTCTTCTCATCGGCGGAGAAGCGGGCCTCGTCCTGTTCGATTTCGTGGCAGGCCGCGTAGGAGGTGACCATGTAGCGGTTGACCGCCGGCACCCAGTGCACCGGGGACTCGGAGCGCATGCGTTGGTAGATCGGAAACGGGTTCGTATACAAGTCCGGGATGGTCACCCAGTCGGCCACCGGTGCCGCGACTCCGGCTCCGTTGGTTGCCGCCGGCGCTACCTGCGGTGCTTCGGCCGCCTCCGCAGCGGGCACCGCTGCTCCGGAGAAGGGACAGATGGCGGTCGGTGCGTTGGGGGTGCTCATGGCGGTGGAACTCCTGCGCTGGGTATCGGCTACGTGACCTCAAGTGTGACCCGGCGCATAACATCAGGTAAAGTACGAGTTTCAGTGAAGTATCCACGGTTTTAGCGAGGTGTTGCGTTGCGGTATACATTGCGGCAATTGGAATGTTTTGTCGCCGTGGGCGAGCATGGCTCGATTGCCGCGGCGGCCGCAGCCATGATGCTTTCCCCCTCGGCAATCACGGGGGCCCTGAACGAACTCGAACGTGCCTTCAATTCGCAGCTGACGATCAGGCGGAAGGCGCACGGGGTCAGCTTAACACCGTCGGGCCAGTATGTTCTGTACCAGGCGCGCGGATTGCTGCACGCGGCGGCTGATCTGCAGGTCATGGCGGTGGACTCCGGAACCACTCTGCGGGGCAAGGTGGCCGTTGGCTGCTACTTGTCCCTGGCCCCCACGGTGCTGACCGAGCTCATGGCCGAGTACGGGAGCCGCCATCCGGATGTGGAACTGGACTTCTACGCGGGCACTCAGCAGGAAATCCACGAGCGGCTGCTTTCCGGAGAACTCGATGTGGCCATTGCCTATGAGCTCACCGTTCCGCCCGGCCTGGCCAGGAAGCGGCTGCGCGATGCGGTGCCAGCCGTCGTGCTGCCGGCGGACCACCGATTGGCGGCACAGGAGAAGGTGGCGCTCGCCGAACTTGTGGACGAGCCGATGATCCTTCTTGATGTGAACCCGAGCCGGGAGAACACCGAAATGATGTTCTCCGCTGAGGGGCTGGTCCCGTGGATCCGCTTCCGCACGACCGACTTCGAGGTGACCCGCTCGATGGTTGCCCGCGGCATGGGATATGCCATCTTGGTCCAGCGACCGGTCGCCGACGTGTCCTACGAAGGGCGCCCGGTTGCGGTGCGCCCGATCCACCCTGCCATGCGCCACGTTCCGATCTCCATGGTTTGGAGCGAAGGGGTCCGGCTTTCCAGGAGCGCCGAGGCCATGCTGGATCTTGCTGTCGAGCTGCACAAGCAGCAACCTCATCAGACCGTGGCTGTTACCAGAGCGCACGATTCCAATATGGCGAAATGACCATGATCAAGGCGAGATCGATATCTCCTGTCGGGCCCAACTAATGTCACCTCTGAGCTGCCTAACCGAAGAGGCCGCTTTGGAGAATGTTGATGACGGCGGGTCCGAGAATGACGATGAACAACACTGGAAAAATACACAATAGCAGTGGAAAGAGGACTTTTACTGGCAGCTTCATGGCTTTTTCTTCGGCCCGTTGCCGGCGCTTGACACGCATTTGTGAAGCCTGCACTTTTAGCACCCTAACGATGCCGATCCCATAGCGGTCGGCTTGAATCACTGCACGGACGAAGGATTTCAGGTCAGCTACGGACGACCGCTCTGCCAGTGCCATGTAGGTCTCGGCTCTGGAGCGTCCTAGCTGCATTTCCTGCAACGCCCTACTCATTTCCTGGGCCATCGGGCCGGGGCTGTTTGACGCTACCCTTGCCATGGCAGATTCGAAGCCAAGCCCGGCCTCGACGGAAATTAGCAGTTGGTCAAGCACGTTGGGTAGCTCTAGTTGAATGGCTTCCTGGCGTTTGATCCCAGCGTTGTATACCAACAAATCCGGCAGGAAAAAGCCCAGTACGAGCAACGCTATTGCCAAGATGAACAACTGAAGGACAGGGCTCATCAGGAATGCTAGGGAGCCTAATCCACCCAAAACCAAGGCTGAGATGGGTTTCGAAACGATTAACCGATCTAGGGGCCATGCTGAAGGACGACCAGCCATGGCCAGTAATCGATCCAGTTTTGCTGCGTAGGTTCCAGAAACAAGATGACGAGCTAATGCAGTGAACTCGGATACCCTAGCTGCATCTTCGCCAGGATTAAGCTGTGTTCTGCTCAGATTTTGCTTGATGAGTACCAGCTGGTTGCGGTCTACCGACACAAAGCTCCAGGTTAGGAACGCTAGCGGAATTGTCAGCAAAGCAATAGCCGCCCAACCTATGAATTCGATCCCCATGTTGTCCACCCTCCTAGAACTTGATTTGAATTGTGCGGCTCATCCAAAACGACCCAATGCCCAGCATGATCACTGCGACTATGGACATGAATATGCCTATTGGATGAGTAACGAGCATGCCGATGTACGTGGGATTAATGAACGCGAGCATCAGCCCCACACCGACTGGCAATGCAACCAAAATGTAGCCGGAGATCTTTCCTTCCGCTGACAATGCCCTGACTTGACCCTTGATCTGTGCCCGCTCGCGAATAGTTTCTCCAACTTGGTCCAGCACCTGAGCCAAATCGCCGCCAACCTCACGGTTGATGAGAATGGCTTCCGCAATCCAAGAGAAATCCTCGGAATCCATGCGTTTTGCTATTTCCATCATTGTTGACTCAGGGTCTCGTCCCACGCGGGCTTCGTTGACAATGCGACTTAGCTCCTCGGACATCGGTGCCTCAAATTCTTGCACCGCGGAGTCGAATGCTCGCATGACGGAGTGCCCGGCGCGCAAGCTGCCGGAAAGTGTCATTATGAGGTCAGGCAGTTGCAGATCGAAGGCGCTGCGGCGCTTGGATTGGCGCAAACTCAACACGGCCCATCCTATAACCGGTACCAACAGTGCGAGCAGAAGGGCTCCCAAGGGGCCCATTGCCGCAAATCCAAGTAATCCTGCCACGATCGAACCCGCGGACAGAAGCACCAGGAACTCTGACGGTGCAATTTTCAGACCTGCACCTTCAAGGGCAGCTCGATTGAAGAGCCGTCCGCCTTGATAACCAACGCCGCGTTCGACCGCCCCCACGGCAGCTCCGCTGAAGCGCGTGAGCAGTGAATGTCGGGTGTCGGTAACGTTTCCCTGGCGTCGGCGATCCAAACCTACGTCGGCGCTTGCCGGACGGAGAACCACCAACAGGAGCAGCAAGATTGCCCCCAACGCTGCTGCGATCCCTCCCATCGCGAGCAACATATTCATGATTACCGCCTCCCGACGCCGGCGACTGTGCCCCCGGTGGCCATGTTTCCGAAGATTCCCGGAGGAACTGAAATGCCCACGTTCTGGAAATGCTCGATAAACCGTGGGCGTACACCCGTGGGGATTGGCTTTCCGAGGAACCTGCCATGGGCATCAACGCCCGCGCTGTAATCGAACAAGAACGCGTCCTGCAGCGTGACCACGTCGCCTTCCATCCCCTGGACCTCGGTAACGTGGGTGACGCGTCGACTTCCATCTCGCAAGCGAGTCAAGTGCACGATGAGATCCACAGCGGACGCGACTTGTTCGCGGATTGCGCGCAACGGAAGGTCAAGACCCGCCATAAGCACTAGCGTTTCCAAACGCGCGATAGCGTCCCGAGGGGTGTTCGCGTGAACAGTGGAAATCGAGCCGTCGTGGCCGGTATTCATTGCTTGGAGCATATCTAGGGCCTCCCCGCCACGAACCTCACCAACCACGATGCGATCAGGCCGCATGCGGAGGGAGTTTCTCACAAGATCGCGAATGGTTACCGCGCCCTTCCCCTCGATATTAGCGGGGCGGCTTTCCAATCGGACCACGTGTTCTTGCTGGAGCTGAAGCTCGACTGCATCCTCGATGGTGACAATGCGTTCGTTGTTGGGAATGAACCCAGAGATCACGTTCAGCAAGGTGGTCTTTCCGGTTCCAGTACCACCAGAAACTATGATGTTCAGACGGGCCTTGACGCAAGCATCAAGCAGGTGAGCCATGTCGGTGCTTAGCGTCCCATAGTCAATCAAATTGCGAACGGTCAACGGCACTTGACCGAACTTGCGAATAGTCAGACTTGGGCCGTTGACTGCCAACGGCGGAATGATGGCATTGACACGACTACCGTCCTCCAACCGTGCATCGACAAGTGGTGACGATTCATCAATGCGGCGCCCCACGCGGGAAACAATACGCTCAATTACCCGTCTCAGTTGCTCTTCGGAACTGAACCTCGCGTCCTCCAATTCCAGCCGACCGCCGCGTTCGACATAGATTTGTTGGAAATGATTTACCATGATTTCGGTGATTTCCGGGTCATCCAAGAGCCGCTGCAAGGGGCCCATGCCTAATACCTCGTCACCGATGTCCCGAATCAAGCGGCGTCGTTCTTCCGGGGAAAGCGGAACGCTCTCCGCATCTATGACCTGGCTGAGTTCCTCTCGGGCCATCTTGCGAAGGGCTTCTTCTGTCATGGACGGATCGGTAATGCGTGATCCGAGCCGCTTGAACAGTTCTTCCCCAGCTCGGGCCTTCAGCGCAGCCAGACCGTCAACGTTGTTGCGCTGTTGGGCCTGGGTGGTTGTGGTTCCCCCCATACGAGCCAGCATTCCGTTGGGTTTTGTCGAGTCTGCCCGTGCGGGTTCGATTACGGGGATAGTGAAGGGATCCGTGTATTCTGGCGCAGCGTCGTCTACTGATGGTTCATTGTCAAGAATGGAATCTTCCTGGACGGGAACCGAGAAGTGATCAGTAGGATTGTCGTCTTTGCGTAAGGCATTGAGCCGTTCTGACAGATTCATTGCAGCACCTCTCTCCTGTGAGCGCTCTTACGCAGGGCATCCTTCGACGAAGGATCGAACCGACGCGCAAATTTGTCCAGATTGCGCCATGCCGGCCCCCTAGATTTCTCCGCGAGAAGCGGAACGCCCTTGTTGGTACTGAGCGAGACTGAGCGAGAGACCGGAATGACGGCATCAATCGGCAATCCGATCGACAGCTCAACGTCCTGAACGGTTAACCCAGCGCGCCTGTCAGCAAAGTTCAGCACAACGTGACGTCCCTCTGGGACCAGCTGCAACTCACGCAGCACAACGAGCCCGTTGTTCAAGCCGCGGATGCTTGGAACGTCCATGCCACAGACCCAGACTGCATCCGTTGCCATTTCAAGAGCCGCCAAAAGGTGCTCGCCTAAGCCAGGCGCTGTATCCAGCACCACGTACTGGAACTCGGCAGCAAGCTGACTCACCAAAATGGCAACTTGTTCTGCGGAGATCAGGTCGGCATCCGCCGGGTTCTTTGGCCCGCACAGTGCATAGACACCGGACTCTCCCACGCTTAGGTAGGCCTTGAGCACCATGGAATCCTGTGCCGCCGCCCCGAATACGGCATCTGTAATCGTGTGCTCCGGTTCCAGGTTGAGCGCACTTGCCACATCTCCGAATTGTAGGTCGAGGTCCAGAATCACCACACCCATGGGTGCAAACTTGGATAGCCCAACAGCCAAATTGGTTGCAACAGTGGTCTTGCCGACCCCGCCCTTGGGCGACATCACAGCGATGACGCGCCCACGTCGCCGTTCGGAAGTGCCATCACCCGATTGCCGGCGCCGGCTTTCGGTGGTCAGGCAGTTTCGTTCCAAAAGCAGGCGCAGTTGTTCGGGTTCGGAGCCTGGTTCGGCGATGTCGCGGATGCCCGCCCGCATGGCGCTCATGATGAGTTCAGAATCTGCCGGGGCAGTTAGAACCACCGAGATATCAGGGTGCAGCAGATCCATGGCCGTGGCCAGATCCAATGCAGCTGTTCTGCTGACATCGGGTCCGAACATCAACACATCGGTCGGCTCGCCGAGGCTGCGCGCGAGCAACTCCTGCGGAGCAAGCTGTACAGCGGCCGCCGAAATTCGCTGAAGATTTCCGGGTAGTGAACCGCGAATGGCTAGCTGAACAACCTTTTCAAAGTCCGGCTGGTCTGTGAGTAAAAGAAAGCGGCTCATTTGAGCACCTCGTTAATAGTGATTGGAGTCTTGTCTCCGGAGGGTGTGTCTTCGCTCTGCTTAGTGAGCCAGATGCTTCCAAATTCCTGGCTGTGAATAATCTTTTCAGCCTGACGAGTATCAACGGCAAATGTCACGTAGGCCGAACCTGACGGCAAGGCGGCTACGTCCTTGCTTGACGGTGTCTCTTCCTGGCTTGCTATTTGGATGGCAGTGATCAGAACCTTGTCATAGAGAAGCTTGGTGACCTTTTCGTCTTCGGCGTCCTTATTGGCTTTTTCCTTGACCGTGTAGTTGCCGTAAATGCCAACGACGTCTCCGGCCCTCAGCATGGACCCTACGACCCGTGCCGGTTCCAGCAGGACGGTGACTTCTTGCATTTCCTTCGGAACGGCAACGGTTCCGGGCGTGAGCAAGGATTCTTCCGACACGAGCTTGGCGGCCAGCAACTGCTCGCCGGTCACCATGGCTTGGGAGAGCACCTTTCCGTTCATGTCCTTTAGTGAGGAAACGGCCTCCCTGGTGACGGCCGCAGCTGGTAGCTGCTTGGTTGTCAAGAATTGCCCCAATTCCTTGACAGGTGTGCCGGCGGGTACATCCTTTGTTGCAACGAGTACCTGAACCGGATTCAATGAAGCCTGCGCTCGCGCATCCGCCGCATTGACATATGTATAGAGAAGTACGGCACCGACAATCGCCAGAACGAGTGCGGCGATGCCCCCCAGCAGCCGTGTTTTCATGAAATGCCCCCAGACATGTTTTTTGTTTTCACTGCGAAGAGGGATCTTCGCGATTGTGACTATTCCTTAATTGATTAGCTGCGTAATTGTGGCGCCGTAGTTCTTGCCGCCGCCACCATATTCAACGTCTTCGTCATCAAAGACGTATCTAATGAACTTGCCCACGAACCCCAGGTCGGAGTTCTGATATTTTCCGTCAGCGATTACCTTCTTCGCCTCGGGCAACTGGAAGTCCAATAGCTCGTCATTGTTCTTGAAGTGCCAGCCGCGGATGTCTATGGCCGCGTACGCATAGATCTTGAATTGGCCACCGGTACCGGTCCCTTTGACGTCGTCGAAAACAGGCAAGAGGACGATGACAGGTACCTGTGGGGTGGCCGATAGGTCGGCTTTCCACTTGGTCAAGATCTTTTCACAGCCGGTCTTGAAATCGTTTCCGGTATCAGTCAGCTCCCAACCGCCAATGATGGTGTCGACAGAGCAGCTTCCTGCTGGTTCCTGGTGCAGCCATCCGAATCCACCGGGGATCTCGTGTCCGGACGAAGTGCTATGGCACGCCCCAGGGGCGGTCGTATCCCCGACTCCATGACTTTGCAGAAATTGAAGTGATCCGTCAAAGGTCGGTGATGAATCTATTTCGCATTGAGAAAACGCCAACGGGAACTTGGTGCTCAGTCCACCGGGTGGCCCCCAAATCGCCGTTGCCGTGGCGCCGACTTGCACACTTGAGAATGTTGGATCCAAGATTCGCGCAAACCAGGTCGATACCGTGTTCGTCGGCGAACCCGTCTCAGCGGCAGCAGTCTTAACGGTTACTTTTTTATTTGCCGTATCCAGTACGACAGAAGGAACCAGGGAGCTCGAATCGTTGGCATTGGCGTCAGCTAGCTGACGCGGAATGGTAGATACGGATGAGCACTTGGTATCTAATTCGTTGGCCCCGCATATCGACGCAAGTGCCAGCGCCCCGGCATCAGCACCATTTTGTAATTGTGCCTTTTCCCAATAAAGTTTTCCAACATCGATAGAGATGGCGGCAAAACCCAGTAAAGCCACCATCAGGACGGCGACCATGATGCTTGAGGCCCCGTCTTGAGCAGATCGCATTGTCCGCCAGGATTTCGGGATCAACCGCCACATCGCATGGCTCCTTTCCCTGTCAAGGTAGTGGAGCTAAGGAAATCGAACCATCCGGTGAGTGAAGAGTAAGACCGAGTTACCGTAATGATTGCCGTGGTGCCGCTCGGACAACTTGATGCAGGCAGCGCGGTGGCCGTGACGGGGCCCAAAGCGGGCGCCGCCTTTTGAACGGCAGTCGAGAGATTGAAGCCTGTTTGGCCATGATGTATCGCATATTCTCGGGCGCCTTCCCGAGCCGCCTGAGTCAAAGATATTTGCTGATTAAAGAGGTATCCAAATTCTACAATTCCGAGAAGAAGAGTCATTAAAATTGGTAGAATAATT
This sequence comes from Arthrobacter sp. C2, assembly GCA_024207135.1. Lineage (GTDB taxonomy): Bacteria > Actinomycetota > Actinomycetes > Actinomycetales > Micrococcaceae > Paeniglutamicibacter. The sequence continues at coordinate 4,001,882 of CP042428.1, forward strand.
GCAAATTCAACTGCTGAAGCGCCTCGTTGGTCATGCTTAAACATGCTCCTACCCTCCCCAAATGGGCCGTGAAGCGGATGTGGTGTGAAATGCGATGGGCGGGTCGTTTCCGACCCGCCCACCTCGTATTGCGCGAGTGGATCCCGGTTGGATCGTTGGTCGTTACGTGGCCTTAGGGGTGAGCTGTACCCCAACCTTGTCGAACATCGTGTCCAGGTTCGTGCCGATCAGGAAGACTGCGACCATGACGACGACGGCAATGCCGGCGACCATGATGCCGTACTCCACGGCGGTTGCTCCCTTTTCATCGCGGCGAAGCTTGTTGCCGACGGTCTGCATGGCAAAGTAGATGTTTGCGAGCATGGTGTTCATGTTGTTACTCCATTTTCTGCGTCAAGAAGGTGCGACATTTATCGCCCCCCAGCGAATCATTCTTGATGAGAAATTATGAAGGAATGAAGTGGTCCCCAAGTATCTAGACCCCATCCGATGCCTACTGCCTCTGGCAGCCCCCCAATCGGTTCCCCAACCGCTGGCATCTAGCTTGGAGTCTAGGAGAGATTGTTGAAGCTGTAAAGAGGTATTCCTGAGGATCTCTTGTTTGCTTGGGAATCTCGTGAGCGCTTAACTTTAGGAGGGATGGAGTGCGGCTCGTCAGATTCTGGAGCGGTGCTGACATCCCAAGCCCGGTAGTGTTGTGGCCGTGGGCTGAGAGGAGTGAGCGGATGCTGTCGTTCTCGAATTTCCGGAGCCCTCGAACGATCTTCGGGGTGGAGTCGGTTGCGCGGCTGATGGCGTCTGTGGGACTTCCGGGGCGCCCTTGGGGGCGAAATATGCGCAGATCTTTTCTCCCATTCCTTCAGGGTCTGGTGACGTGTCGAGGAGCGGCCAATCACCAAATTTCTCGAGCAGGGCATAGGCCTGTTCGGGTCCGTCGGTGGCGGGGCATAGTAGGCCAACTGCAGTTTCTGATGGGTGTTCAAAGGTCACCTCTTCGACCTTGTCGACGGCCCCAATCAGTTCGGTGGGTAGGAAGCGTTGTATCACTCTGAGGTGGTCGTCCCCTGCAACGAGTGTCGACGGCACCTCACAGGCAAGGTCTTGCTTCAGGCATTGCTGCCCGACGGTATCCTTCTGGACCCGGCGCCGCATGTCTTTGACCATGGAACTTCCAGACTTGACTATGTGAAACGTGTCCAAGAGCATGACAGCTCTGGCCCGTCGCTCATCAGGGGTGTTGGCGTAGTCGAGGAAGTTGCCGAGAGTCGCGACTGGATTCCCGGCCTTGCACCAGCCGGCGTAGGCCTTGCTCCTGCATCAGAGCGCCGGGTCTAACAATCGGGTGCAATTCTGCCCTACGCATCCCAGGTGTGGTCGAATCACCCGGTCAAGCCCCCGGTCGCTGAGGATTTTGTGTGCTTCCGGATGCGCTCGTCTACGCCGATGGTGGTGACGCCGCGCAGGAGGGGCGACTGGTTCACAGCTGGGCGCCGAACCTTTGGCGATGTCCCCGATGGTGTGTCCGTGCACTCCGTGCGATCGACGATACCGCGCTCTATCTTGTTCCTTCTGCTGTTCTTGCGCCCAGTGGGAGGCCCTCACGGTAGGTTTCTTCCGTGCTCCAATGCGGTGGTGTTCTTGGGTGAGCGTCAGCAGGTTCCGTGGCAGCGAATTGCCTGTTTGCTTCAGTTCACGGCCACGGTTGAGTCCTAGTGCGTGTCTCCCAATGGAAATGTCTCGAGGACGGCGCTCCAGATATACACGGCGTGGCCATCCCGCGCCACTGCTTCGGGGCGTTGAAGCTGCGCTCGACAACGTTGCGTCGCTTGCAGGCGTCCCTGTTTTAGGCGCCCGGCCTTCCGCCTGCGGACCCCATGCGTTTCCGGTTGGCTTTCTGGACTTCCTTTTCGGGGATCACACACTGGATTCCGCAGTCCCGCAGGTATTTCCGGTTGCCTCGGGAGGAGTATGCCTTGTCGGCCATGGCCCGGACCGGGCGTCTGCGGGTGGCCCGGTGAGGGGTTCTTGACGTTGACGGTGTCCAGGAGGTTCTCGAACATCGGGGAGTCCCCGCCCCTGCTCGGGCCCGATCATCAGTACCAACGGGCGCTGCTTTCCGTCGACCAGGGAATGGATCTTGGTGCTCGGCCCGCCGCGGGACTTGCCGATGGCGTGGTCAGGAGGCTCTTGGCGAAGATTCTTGTAATTCGACAGGTCCCCCGTGTGGCTCGGGACGTTGGTGCCGTGCTGGTGGGCACGGTTGATCATGGAGTCCACCGACACCTCCCAGTTGATCAGGCCGCGGCTCTCGGCGTGGCCCAGCAGGACCGCAAGGACCGTCCCAGGTGCCGTCGGCGGCGTAGCGGCGGTGGCTCTTCCACACGGTCTTCCAGGACCCGAAGTGCTCCGGCAGGTCGCTCCAGGGGATGCTGGCGCGGTAGCGGTGGATGATGCCCCCGACGACCAGCCGGTGATCCTTGAACTGATGCCCCGCCCTGCCTGAGGAATCAGACATCAACGGGGAGATCAGTTCCCATTGGACGTCGGTGAGGACGACGTAATGGGATTTCACCCCTCAATCCTGCCAAACCACACCATTCGGGACTGGGAGACACGCCCTAGCCGGGAATATCGTGGATCGGCACGCTACGCCGCAAAAGCTGGTTACCGTATTTGTGGCATCTTCGAAGTGGAGTGGTTCATCGAGCTTCCTAGTACCGCGTCAGGCAACCTTTGCCAGTTTGATGAGTGAGGCGCGGCGGATGACCTTGCGCAGCTTGGGATCGGTGGTGTGGTTGTTGCGCCAGATGATGAACTTGCGGATCATGCTTCCCGGATCCTTGTGGCTGGGGTGGTCGGTGCCGTTGAGCGCGAAGTAGCGCAGGGCGGTGAACTGCGGCTCGATCCGGTTGAGCCAGGAGCTGTAAAAGGGCACGTAGGCGAGTTCGACGTTGTTCGCCGCGGCCCAGTCCCCGACCCGGGAATCGACCTTGGTGGACAGGTGCGGGGCGTCGTTGTCCATGACGATGGCGATCCGTTGGTTCATCGGGTGCAGCGAACGCACGTACCGCATGAAGGCCAGGAAATCGGTCCGCCGTTTGTGGGCCTTGACGTGTCCGTAGAGATTGTCGTTGGACAGGTCGTAGGCGGCCATCAGGTGCCTGACCCCGTGGGGGCGCTTGTAGGTGGCCCGCCGTCGGCGCCGGCGCGGGGCGTCCTGGTCCTCGGGCCCGGTGGCGGCCGGGGCCCATTGGTGCCCGGGATGCGGTTGCAAATTCAAGGGCCCGAATTCGTCGACGCAGATGACGACCTCCGGGTCCCCGTCCCCGGGTTCTGCCTTGCCGTCGACGATGTCATAGGGTTCCTGGACGCGCTTGGCCTTGGCCTCGTAGTCCGGGTCGTTGCTGGACTTCCAGGATTTGATGGGCTGGAAAGGAGACATCTTGTTCGCGCATGAGCATGCGCAGTCCCTCGTGGGAAATGTCCTCCACCACCGCCTTGTCCACCAGGTGGTCGGCCAGTTTCGACAGGCTCCAGGTGGAGAAAGGCAAGCCGTGGTTGGCGGGGCGGTCCAGGGCGATCTTCTTGATCTGCTCGCGTTGCTCCGGGCCGAATTTCGGTGGTCGCCCGCCGGCGTAGTGGGGGTGCAGCGAGTCGAATCCGTCGGTGTTGAAGTTGTGCAGGACGTCGCGGACCTGGTCCGGGCTGGTGAAGGCGACCTCCGCGATCGCCGCCACGTGCATGCCCCGGGCCGAGAGCAGCACCATCTGTGCCCGGCGCCAGTTCACCACGGGGCCGGACCCGCCGCGGCGCACGATCTGCAGCAACCGCGTTTCCTCGTCGTTGTCGAGTTCTAGTACCACCACGCGCCGTGACATTTCTGCCTCCCGGGGAAGCGGACTCCTGCAACACCAGCGTGCGCCGAATGCATCACGCACGCAACGGGAACGGGATCGGCCGATTCACCCCAGGCAAGCAATCCTTGCCAGCCGCGGTACTAGGTGCTGTGAGCGGCACTCTGGCACAAACGGAAAGATTCGTTGTCAGGGTCGTTCTTGCGATGGTCTTAGTCGAACCATCTAGGAGCGCCCTGATGTCTATCTGGGGCGTCGGCAGGCCAGATACTCCGAAAGACGCCCACTAGATCGTGGTGTCTAGAAATCCGAGCCGCGAACCGCTGAAATTGGTATTCAACTGCTGAAGCGCCTCGTTGATCTGGGCTTAAACATGCTCCTACCCTCCCCAAGTGGGCCGTGAAGCGGATGTGGTTTGGAATGAGATGGGCGGGTCGTTTCCGACCCGCCCATCTCGAACTGTACGAGTGGATCCCGGTGGGATCGCTGGCGGTTGGTACTACGGCTTGATTTTGTCCGCAACCTTTTCGAACATGAGGTTCAGGTTCGTTCCGATCAGGAAGACTGCGACCATGACGACGACGGCAATGCCGGCGACCATGATGCCGTACTCCACGGCGGTTGCTCCCTTTTCATCGCGGCGAAGCTTGTTGCCGACGGTCTGCATGGCAAAGTAGATGTTTGCGAGCATGGTGTTCATGTTGTTACTCCATTTTCTGCGTCAAGAAGGTGCGACATTTATCGCCCCCCAGCGAATCATTCTTGATGAGAAATTATGAAGGAATGAAGTGGTCCCCAAGTATCTAGACCCCATCCGATGCCTACTGCCTCTGGCAGCCCCCCAAGCGGTTCCCCAACCGTTGGCATCTAGCTTGGAGTCTAGGAGAGAATTTTTAGTCTGTAAAGGACACCGGGATCATGCTGCCGCCCGAACGACACACCATGGCGGAAACCTACGCCGGCGCGGACCTGGCAAGGATCACCAAGGAGGTCAACGACATCCAACGCGAACTCATCCGGTTGGCCGCCCTGAAGACCCGGCCACAAACCAGGATCGCCTGACCGGTTTCGCGAGCATTCCTCGTGAGGCACGCGGTGGTCATTTGGCGAGCATCTTGACATGAGGCACTACGGGGACTCGTGTGAATAGTTTTCTGAAACGTCTTTTAGCCGGATTCATTACTCGAGTGGTTTTGATGCGAAGCGGTTCATGGGTTCTGTAGAAGGCCTCCGGTTGTTCTGTAACCCGAGTGCGGCATTGCAGGTAACTGCAATCAAGCGCCGGTTCTCGAACCCGCGGCATGGCAAGGAAGCGAAGATCGGCGGCCCTGGCATTGGTGCGACAACAAACAATGACTTTCACTTTTTTCTCTGGTGGCTGACGATCAGCCGGCGCATAATGATTGGGGCAAGAAAACGTACACACACCAGAATCCGGAAGGGCGTGCGGTCATGGTTGGCTCTTGGCAAGCGCTGGTTATCGACTGTGAGAACCCAGACAGGTTGGCGAGTTTCTATGAGGAGCTGCTCGGCATGGTTCGAGTGGAAAACGATGATGACTGGGTGGGTATCGGAGACGCGCCGGATAGGCCCGCGATCGCCTTCCAGCGGGTGGACCCCTACATCGCACCTGAATGGCCAGGGCACGTGCATCCGCAACAAGCCCACATCGATGTCAGGGTCAAGGATCTTGACATCGCCGAAATTGAGGTGCTTTCAATGGGTGCAACGTCCATGAGCACAGGGTCCAAAAGCTACCGCGTATACCTTGACCCGCAGAAGCATCCGTTTTGCTTGGTGAGCTGGTGATCATAATTCATTGATATCGTGCAAATTCTTTCTCAAGCGAAGCCATCGAATGGCGTACCGAAGTCGCGTATTTGCTGAACCGGCTCCGCGTCGTTAATGCGCAGAGGACCTCTTCATGATCTGGCGGGACCTGTTGATTCACTGTTGTTTGGGTGACGCCCGGATTTTGACCAATGCCATGGTCTATCAGTGCCGAGGCTCGTGTGTTCGGAGTATCTGAGTTTCTCACGCGATTAGAAGTGCCTCTGGATCCACACCGGGGATTGCTACCGTGGCGAGATCCGAAATCTTTCAATCCTGAGCTTTCTCGAAAGCTTGGAGCAGAGCCGAAACATCGGCTGTCGATCTTGCTGCAACAAGCGGTGACTTTCGCTGGAACACCCGGGCCAGCCAGTTGAGTTCCTAGACTCCGTTGAAACTTTGGGTTCGGTTCACTTTCATGGCCTGATTTATGAGTTCAATATTCACGGTGTGCGGAGAGCATGCTCGTGTTGCTGGGCCACTGCGGACAGGCTGGTGCGTAATTCACCGAGAATCTCACTGGCGATCCGTGCCTGTTCAGTCGTCAGCAATATGTGTCTCGAGTGTTCACCTGTATTTTCGCGCCCACGCTGGTGCAAAGTGTTCTGGCTGCTGCCATCTTGGCGATGGTAAGGACCGTCGGCATGTCCGAGCTGACCTATCTGATCTCCGATCCAACGTCGGACACTCAGGCCATCTCGATCTTCCGGGCCATGACATCCTCCGGCGGCGGCGAGGCCCGGCAAATGGTCTCCAGCATGGGTGTGCTCTACACCGCGACGATGCTCGTCATCTTGGTGGTGGCGCTGCGGTTCGTGAACCCGACCCAGCTGGTGGCACGGATGACGGAGTCCCGCGACGACTGAGCGAAAGCCGTTGGTCGGGCGGATGCGGTGGTGCCTGCCCGACCAACGCTGTAGTGCCGTGGCGCCACGGCAGTTTGTCGACACATGGAGCGCCATCAGGTGCCGGAGAAGGGTTGGTGCACGCACCGTCCCGACCCCACGAGGCAACCCCTCGTCAAAATCCAAGCAGTGTGTGCAGTGTTTTTCCGGATTCTCTGCCAAGATGAATGGAACAAAGAATCGCGCAACTTGGACCTTGGGGAAGGTTTCCAATGTGCGAACGATCGGGGGAAGGGAATTATGGGCATGGGGGATGCCAAATCGGTGCATCGCAATGTCGCCATGTTCATCGACATGGAAAACCTTGTTGGCGGCAAAACAGTGGGGAGCACCTGGCTGCGGCTTGGTGAGCTGATGAGCGGAATCGAAAGCATTGTGCGGAAAACGGGTGTCGGCTCACTCATCGCCTTGGCCCGCGCCTATGCACATTGGGGAAGCCCTGTGATGGCCGGCTTCCAGCGAGAGATCCTTGAGCTGGGCATCGAGCCGGTTCAGATTTTTTCCTTTGACAAGCAGGTCAAGAACGCTGCCGACATCGAGTTGTGCGTGGATGTCCTTTCGGTTGCGCACGAGTCGCCGTGGATTGACGTGTTTGTGATTGCCACCGGGGATGGAGGGTTCATTCCCCTGGTTCGCAGGCTTCATGCCCTCAACAAATTCGTGATTGCAGTGTCTACCAATGATCCGGAATCCGGCATAGTCAATTCGCTCTTGAAGTCTGTTGCCGATGAATACCACCAAATTCCGATGTCAACGGTGGACGTGCCGGTTTCGGAGCAGCCGCCGAGAGCACCCGCATCACTGGCTGCCACAACCGTGAAGTCAGTTTCCGTGGCTGCCGCCACGACCGCCCAGAACAAGTCCAGCCCGCAACCCAAGGTCGCGGTCGTCCGAACGGGGCAGTTTCCGGACCGGAGCAAATTCTCGGCTATCGCTGAGTTCCGGCGCGCGATTTACAAGATCATCGAGCAGAGCCCTGAGCTTGTGCTCGACTACAAGGTCAACGCCGCAGAGTTGGGAAGCCGTTTGCGCAACGAGTACCCGCAACTCGGATACAAAGCTTGCGGGTCCAAGACCCTGACCGATTTCTTGTTTACATACTGTGCGCTGGGAACCATGAACGGTTCTGCACAGCCGCTCCCGGCGACAGCCAATATCACCGTGCCCAATCCCGAGAGTATGTTGGTAGCGTCCGACACCAAAACAACCCGGGCGCAAAAAATCGTTGTGGAGGCGGTTCGCAGGGAATTCATCGCTGGGTCGTTGGGGCACGAAGTCGAGGTGCGCGGTGCCGATGGATTGAATCTCAGCGTGGTAGGAATTCAATTGCGGACCGCCATCGAGGGGTTCACGCCGCTAAGTGCCGGCTTCTCGTTTCTTCACCAAGTCCTGGACCACGCACTGACTAGCTCAGACTACCGTGTCCGTTTCGAAGCCGGCAGCGCGGCCGTGGTGCATGCCTCCTACGCATAGAAGGCCATGGGCTGGGAAGCTCCAACCGCCCGCATGCCCTTCACGCTTCTTGCGCCGGAGATTTGCCAAGGATGTTTAAAAATTACCTCCGGGACCTATTCAAATTGCGAAAGAAATGCCATTATTGCTTTAGGGTCCGGTCTTGCGAATCAATAAACTTGGGGGAGTTTCAACATGGAAGAAACAGGCATTTGGCTGATTCAGGTCGACGTCGAAACCGTATATGGATTGGTTTATGACTTGGCGGAACAAGTCGTGCTTTGGGAAGATTCCGAGCCGTTTTGGCCGCCAGCAGATCGAACCAGTGCGGTGCCTCGAGTTGGTGACCGATTGCTTCTCTGGCAAATGGGGGCCGGCGACATAGCTGGTGCTGTCGCACTTGGAACCGTCGAAGAAATCGATCTGCGTTTTCACGAACGTGATTATCACCGGAAGTGTGATTCTCACCTGAACTTGGAGAAGGATACGCCCCGCCTTTCAGTTCGCATGCACTTCACTCACTGGTTCCGCGAGGACCGTGTGACGAGAGCGGAGTTGAAGGAGGATTCACGCTTCGGCGGATTTGTCATGTTCAAGCGCTTTGGTGCCGTAGGCAAGAACCCGTGGACTCTTACGCAGAACCATTGGGACGCAATCTTGGAGCGCATTCCGAAGTGGGCTGCCGTAGACCATCAGCAGAAGGTGTACACCGTTCGGGTGGAATGCGACTTCCAGATGGACGACATTGAAGATCCTCTCGAGTGTTTCCGTGGATTTTTGAAGGAAAGAAACTTCGACTGGTTCGGCTTGAGCGCCACTACGGAGCAAACTCCCGCACGTGAGAAAGACTCCTATTCCATACCGTCCGTGGAAATCACGGGCGTGGATGAGGCACATTTAGTCACCTGGACATCGACGGTGGTTGCCCGTTCGGCACAAGAAGCGGCACGCATTGGCCTAGCTAAATTGGCTCACGAAGCCGACGACTCGCCTATCGATGCTCTCGTCATCGGCACGAAGCGCTACCCCGTCAGGCTGTAGTTTCCGGAGGTCTTTGCCAAGATGATTTCCGGTATCTGGCCGAGTGCCCCACGAGCGATGTGCGTTTCTGGAGGACTCGGCCGAATCTGATATTGAAAGCTTGCCAAGCGCGACGGAGCGGGAATGCCGGGCCCATGGCGTATACGGGCACCGGGTTGTACGCTAACCACAGGGAATATTGGGCTTGGGGCCGTGGCATCACGGATGCGGCCATTCGCATTGGTGGGGAAAATGCAACACAAGAAATGGCTGGCTTGGGCGCTCGCCGTCATCGTCGTACTCGTGGGGGCTTCGATCGCCTTCAGCGTCGCCGCACGCACGCCCGCAGCAACGCAAACCGTTATCGACCCCGGTCCCGGCGTGTCCAATAGCGCGGCAGTGCCCACAAGTTCGGAAAGTCCAAGCGTGACGGTCTCCGGCGGTGAAAGCTCCGCGGCTTCCGCGACCGCCAAGGACCCGTCCTCGGAGCCACCTGCGACATCGACCAACAAACCTGCGGCATCAAACCCGCCGAGAACCTCGGCATCCGGCTCGGCGATCGAATCACCGAAGCTCGAAGTTCCGGCCAGTGCCAAGCCCAGTGCGACCACGTTGCCGAAATCCGTGAAAAAGGCCCCGGTGCTTTCCGGCACGGTGCCCAAGGAAGGGACGGCCAAGGGGAAACTCACCTCGGGATTCCCGACCAAGGCAATGCCGATCCCGGAAGGCGCCCACATCGTTGATTCTTCCGTCAGCACGCAGGGGCGAAAAATCCAGGTCGCGGTCAACTACCGCACCTCGCTGAGCGTCGAAGCGGTCCTGAAGTACTATGAGTCCCAAGCCGCCAAGCGGGGCTGGGTCGCCACCCGGGGCACGGCCGCAGACGGAGCCAAGAGCATCACCCTGGGCTTCGGGGACGACACCATGGTTGCCACCGTCCGCACCGCTCCCACGGGTGCCACCACGGTCGCCGCATTCGGTTCCTACGTGGTCGGGAAGTAGCCGACGTGAAACCCAAACGACAGTACCTCCTTGCTGCCGTGGTCTTGGTGGCCGTCCTGGTGGCAGCGGGCTTCGCGGTGAACTCTTTTCTGGGGTTCCAGGAACGAATCCAGGCCCCCGCGGTCGCGGTGCAGCAGAACCCGGAGGGCATCGCCGAGATCCCGCTGGAGGGTGCCGTGGTCTTCCGCGACACCCGAGCCACCGACGACTATGGCAAGGTCGCCTGGGCGCCGCTGGACAGCCCCAACGGGACGCGAACCGACACGGGGCTGTCCTGCGACCGGGTGTACCGCACCGGAGGGATGCTCTCGTGCCTCAGCGCCTTGCGCGGCATGAGCACCAGCTACGATTCGACCGTCTACAGCATCGGCGGACACCTGCTGGCCGAGAGAGCCCTGCCCGGGGAGCCCAGCCGCACCCGGGTCTCGCCCACCGGCATGGTCGGGGTGACCGCCTTCATCACCGGCGAATCCTATGACTTCGTCGGCTTCTCCACCGAGACCGTCATTGCCGTGCCCGGGGGAACCAACTACGGAAACCTCCAGGACTTCGACATCCTCGTTGGCGGGACCAAGCTCACCGCCGAGGACCGGAACGTCTGGGGCGTGACCTTTGCCAAGGACGCCCAGACCTTCTATGCGACGGCGGCCTCGGGCAAGCAGACCTGGTTGGTGCAGGGCTCGCTACGGGACAAGACCCTGACCGCGATCGGAGAGAACGCCGAATGCCCCTCGATCTCACCGGATGGCAAGCGCATTGCCTACAAGAAGCGCCGGGCGGATTCCGACCCGGCGCATTGGGACATCGCGGTGCTGGACATCGCCAAGAGGACCGAGACGCTCTACCCGCTCGAGTCGGGTTTTGACGACCAGCTTGAATGGCTGGATGCCGACACGCTGCTCTTTGGCCAGCCGCGGGAAGAGACGCCCGGGGATGCCGACATCTTTTCCCTGGATCTGGTTCCCGGAGCCACCCCGAAGGTGTTCATTGAACATGCGTGGTCGCCCTCCATCCAGCGCTGAGGAGCTGGAAGAAGGGCGACCACTTATCGGATGCCGCCGTAAGGGCCCCAAGCTCCTACGGCCGCGAGTAGATCAGGTCCACGAAGTAGTTGTTGCGCATCGTCGTGGTGGAGGCGGGCATGACGCCTCCCGAACCGTAGCGGTACCTGCCGTTGCTGGTGTTGGCCGTGACGGTCCCGTCGGTAAACGTCTTGGAGAAGAACAGCGCCGTGGTGGAAACATGCCCCCGGGGTGCCAGGTAGGAGACCGTGTAGGTTCCGGCGGGCAGGGCCAGCGGCGTGGCGAAGGTGGCGCTTTGCCATCCGCGGCTGCTTTCACCCGTGAATGTCACCGTGCCGAGCCGTTGCCCGTTGTTGCTCCAGATGCTCCCGGTGTGGGTACCGGTGTTGGTGAGCTCCTTGAAGAACCGCACCCCGCGGGCCGTGATCGGGACCGTGGTGCTGAACCGCAGCCCGACCTCAACCGACCGGGTGTCCAGCGAGTCCGAGAGCAACGGAAGCGTGGAACCAAACAGGTTCACCTGGGTCGCTGTCGGTGACGGAGAAGGTGTCGGAGTCGGAGTCGGAGTCGGCGTCGGAGTTGGAGTCGGTGTCACAGTCTGCGTTGGGGTTGGAGTCGGAGTTGGGGTAGGCGTCGGTGTCGGAGTGGGAGTCACCGTCGGCGTCGGGGTCGGAGTTGGGCTTGGAACTGCGGCCCCGACCTCGCTGAACACCAGGTCCACGAAGTAGTTCGTGTCCCCGAAGGTGTTGGATGGGACGACATTTCCCACGCCATAGCCGTACAGCCCGTTGGTGCCTTCGGTGGTGAGTGGTCCAACCGTGCGTGGCTGGGCAAACGCCCCGGAGGTATAGGCATAGCCGCCATTGGGGGCAAAGTAGGAGATGTAGAAGGCCTGGGATGCCTCGATGCGCACCGGGCTGCTGAATTGCACGGTCTGCCATCCGGAACTTGTCTCGTTGGTGAAGGTCGCCGAGGCCAGTCGCGTCCCGTTCTCGTTCCACACCGAACCGGTGTGGGTGCCGGTGTTCTGCGGGCCCTTGAAGAAACGTATGGCACTGACGTCGATGGCCTTGGATGCGCGCAGCTTCAGCCCCAGCTCGACCGATCCGCCGTCATGCGGATCGAGTTCCGCGGGGTACAGCGAACCGAGGAAGGTGGTGGCAGCGCCGTTGGCCTGGGCCGTGCTGAACGACCAGGTGGCATCCGGCATGGTTGCGCCGTTTGCCGCGGCCACGTTGCGCAGCACGACCGTATACGTCGTCCCGGCAGCCAGCGGCTGCGTGGGTGTGAACGTGAGGGTCTTGCCGGCATTGGACGTCGTCACTGCACCGGCCACGTTGCCTGCCGAGCTGCTCAGCGTGTAGACGTAGCCGGAGGCAGGGGCCTGGCTGAGCGAGCTGATCACCGCGGTTGCGGGATCGACGTCTGCGGCACCGGGCATCGGGGATCGCGAGAGCAGCGTGATGTTCTGGGCCGCATCCTGGGTGTACACGACATCCACCAAGTAATCGGTGGTGGTCGACACGTCCGGGTAACCGGAGGAATAGGCATAGGCGCCGGCCGCGGGATTGGTTCGCAGCGGGCCGAAGCTCTTGGCCTCCTGAAGCCCGGCCGGGGTTGCCGAGTAGGTTCCGGTGGACGTGTAGGCCACCATGTATTCGGTGTTGGCAGCCACCGAGACGGGGGTGGAGAATTGCGCTACCTGCCATCCGGAGGCGCTGTCCTCGGCGAACTGCACGCTGGCCAGCAGCGAGCCGTTGAGCGAGAAGAGCTTGCCGGTGTGCGGGCCGTTGTTGCCCGCGGCCTTGTAGTACTTCACCCCGGTGATTTTCCCGGCCTCGGTCGGGAAGAAGCGCATGCCCAGGGTCAATGTTTGCGCATCGTTGATCAGGCCCGTGCTGGGAGTGACCGAATCCTGGTAGAGGCTGCATGGGCAGTCCCCGGCCACCGCATCGGCCTTGACGCTGGTGAAGGTCCAGCTGGACCCTCCGGTGACCGGATTGCCGCCGGCGTCCTGTGCCGAGATCGTCGCGGTGTAGGTGGTGCCGTTGGCCAGGGCAGCCGAGGGTGTGAAGGTGGCCCGCCGCGTGGCGGCTACGTAGCTGGTGGAGCCCGGGACCGCGGTTCCCGCGGCGTTCTTCAACGTGATGGCCACGGAGCCGGAGGTGACGGCCTTGGACAAGGTCGCGGCGATCGGGGTGCCGAGGGCCACGCTCTTGGCGGTGTCGGTCGGGGTCTGGTCGTAGGCGCGCAACGCCGTGGTGTCCTGGGACTCGAAGAGGGCGTCCACGTAGTAGTTGCCCTGCTGGTAGCTGCTGGTGGGCATCGATCCGTTGGTGTCATAGACACCGGCCGGGTTGGCCCCGAATCCGCCGGCCACGCGCAGCGGGTCGGCGTTGATGCCCGTGTAGGCCCACGCGTAGTTCTCGGCCGCGTAGTGGCCGGCCGCGGTGGAGTACGAAACGATGTACTCGGTGCCCGCGTTGGCCTCGACCGGCGAGGAGAACTTGGCCGTTTGCCAGCCGGTGGCCGTCTCACCGGTGAACGTGACCGTGGCGAGCTTTTGGCCGGAGAGCGACCAGAGGGTTCCGGTGTGGGTGCCCGTGTTGGCTGAGCTCTTGTAGAAACGGACGCCGGTGACAAAACCGTCCGCGGACGGTGTGAAACGCAGGCCCAGTTCGAGTGCCGCCCCGTCCCCGGCATCCGGGGTCTTGGGCAGGGTCTCGCCAAAGACGCTGTAGGGGCCGGTGACATTCAACGGCACGACCGTGGCGGTTTGCGGGTAGTTGGCGCTGTCGTCAATGCCGCGCACGAGCAACTGCTCGTCCTTGATGCCTTGCTGGACATAGCTGAACGTCCAGTTGGTGGTGCCCTGGGCCAGGTGCCAATGGGCCCCGCCGTCGGTGGAGAACTCCACGCCGGCAACGACCCCGCCGCCTGCATCCGCGGCCGTACCGGTCACCGTGTACTTCTTTCCGTTGACCGGGGACGCGGGCGGACCCGAAGTGATGTTCACCGACGGGGCGGTGGTGTCGGTGGACTTCGCGGCCGCGGCCAAGGTGCCCATCAATGTGGTGGGCTGGGCTCCCATGTCGGCCAGCAGGTTGACCTGGGCCTGTTGCATGATCGGGTCGGCCGGTGCGCCGTCCCCGTCGTGGGTCTGGTCCAGGCCCCAGGTCCATTGGATGGATCCTGCGGAGAAGACCAGGGCGCCGCTGGCCGCCTTGTACAGGCTCAGGTGGTGTGTTGTGGTCCCGGCCTCGACCACGCTGCCGAAGTCCTGCAGGTATTGCGGCACGTCCCCGGTCGTGGTGGATAGGAAGATCTGTCCGGCCGGCCTGAATCCGTTGTCCGGGGACTCATCCGATTCATAGCCCACTGTGTGCGGGGCCAATACCCGTTTGGTGCCGGAGGCCAGGGACGTTAGGGCGGTGTTTCGCCAGAGACGCGATTTGCCTTCCTGGCTGTTGACCGTCACGGCCAGGTCGCTGAAGTTCACGTAGTACATGGTTCCGGTCAAAGCGTTCTCGGGAACGCCGGCGCCGTTGGCCGGGGAAGCGAAGCGCGGATCGCGGAACGTTCCGGTCCATTCGGCGCTCGGGTCGATCTTGGCGTTGGACCAGGTCTCCTTGTAGCTGACCAAGGTGCGGTAGGCGGTGCCATCGGTGGCCGAGGCCTCATAACGGGTGCGCCAGTAGGCTTCGTTGCCCGAGAGGAATTGCAGGTTCACGCCGGCGTCGCGTGCTTTTTGGAAATTCTCCCACTGCTTGCCGGACCAATACTCGTCATGGCCCACGGAGAGTGCGACCTTGTGGTTGGTCAGCAGGTTGCCGCGGCGGTCGGTGTCGACCCCGCTGAAGTAGCTCACGTCGTAACCGTTACGCTCCAGGAAACGCACCATGGGGTACTCGTTGCCGAAGTAGAAGTCTCGCTCCTGGACGCCGTCCCGCGTGGTGACCGGGCGGTTGTAGCTGATCTTGTAGGCGCGACCGTTCGCCGCGCCCTGGTAGAAGTCGGAGCCGCCGTAGGTGTTGTATGCCTGCCAGGTCGGGTCCGAAGTCTGGAACAGGATGTCCGAGTGGCTCGAGTCGTCACGGACAATGAAGGTGATGTGGCTTGAACCATCCACATCGGCCCGGTGGAGCTTGGCCACATAGACACCGGAAACGGCGTCGGCCGGAACATTCCAACCGGCCGAAACCGCCCAGTTGCCGCAGTCCACCAGTTCGGTGGCCACGTCGTTGCGGCAGGCTGGCTGGTTCTGCGGTAGCGAGGCGCTCGGGGTCACCGAAGCGATCTTGCGTGCGCCCAGACCCTGGTACCAGCCGGTGCGATAGATATCGATGGTGTAGGCGCTGGCGTTGGTGTCGATCTTGAAATTTATGCGCGAGCCCACATTGACGCTGATGTCGGTCGAGAATCCCTGGATGTTGGCATCCCCGGCACCATCGATGTCCCAGATTGCCGGATCGGTTCCCGGCTTCGAATTCTCGCAGACAATCTTGTTGGCCCCGGGCGCGCAGGGATCTGCCGCCACCGTGCTGGGAGCCGTGAGAGTGACTGCGACCATGGCCAGTGCACTGGCCAGGGCGAGGTATCGTCGTGATTTTCGGGCTTGGGGCGGTGTACTGCCCTGTGGATGGTTCGGAGCCGCAAAGATGCGACGGATGGGCCGAAAAAATCCAATTGACGATGCCATCTTCTTTACCCCAAGAATTATGCGCATGCGGTCTTGCCGCATTACGTCCCCAGTCTCACGTATCTGGCTTGAGTGTAGGAGTTTGCCGATTAAGCTAACAAGCGTAATTCATACTCGGATTCGATCCTGCCCCTGCGTGTTTGAGAGAATAAGAGCATGGAACCCCTTGGTAGCAGCTCGGCCCCGGCACAGGGCAAAAAAATCACCATCAATGCCTCAACCCTCTCGTTGGCCGTCATGGTCACGATCTTCCTGGTGGCAGTCGTCTTTGCGGCCAACCAGAACGATGTCATTGGCTGGATCGTCGTGGTGATCTCGCTCGGTTGGCTGTTGCTGTCGGCATTCCTGGTCTTCGGGCTCAAGCGCGGCGCGGCCAAGATGACCAGCCAGCTCAAGGCCGCCACCGCGGCCGCGGCGGCACGCAACCAGCCGAGCCCCTCCGCCGGCGCCGTGGTCATGGACGAGGCCACCCGGAACCGCGACCTGAAGCTTGACCATTCCTTCAAGATCATCCAGGTGCAGGTCGGTGTCGTGAACGAGTACCGTCCCCAGTCCGGCGAGGACGCCAAGGGCATGGTTGATCGCGCCCTGGAAACCATCGAAATCACGGCCTCCAACGCCCGCGACATGATGAAGCCCTCCGGCCGCGGGGAGCCCATGACCGGCGAGGTCATCGACTAGCTTTTCCCTGGCGCCCGCGGCAGGGCGACACCCCCGGCGGTGCCGGGGCGATCCCTTGAACAAATATCGATAAGGTGGATGGCGTGATACCTACCTCAGAAGAGATCCTGGCCAAGTCCGAGAACGCGCTGCGCGTCGCTTCGGTGAACGTCAACGGCATCCGTGCCGCCTACAAGCGCAACATGGCCGACTGGATCGACGCCCGCGACACCGACATCCTCTGCCTGCAGGAGGTGCGCGCGCCGGATGCGATCGTGCGCGAGCTGGTCGGCGAGGGCTGGCACATCCTGCACGCCGAGGCCAAGGACAAGGGCCGCGCCGGGGTCGCGGTGCTTTCGCGCGCCGAGCCGACCGCCGTGCGCGGGCACATCGGCGAGGAATACTTCGCCGAATCCGGGCGCTGGGTGGAAGCGGACTTCACCATGGCGGACGGCAGCACGCTGTGCGTGGTCTCCGCCTACGTGCATTCCGGCGAGCTGAACACCCAGAAGCAGGAAGACAAATACCGTTTCCTTCAGCGCATGAATGTGCGCCTGGTCGAGCTGAAAAGCGAAAAGGACCATGTGCTGGTGGTGGGCGACTTGAACGTCGTGCACACCGAGAAGGACATCAAGAACTGGAAGCCTAACCACAACAAGCGCGCCGGTGTCATGGACGAGGAGATCGCCTACTTCGACGGCTTCTTTGGCGCCGAGATCGGCTACAAGGACGTGGCCCGGGAGCTGGCCGGCCCCGACGCACAGGGCCCCTACACCTGGTGGTCCTTCCGCGGGCAGGCATTCGACAACGACGCCGGGTGGCGCATCGACTACCACATGGCCACCCCGGACCTCACGGCGAAGGCCGTCAAGTCCCACGTGGACCGCGCCTCGGCCTACGATTTGCGCTTCTCCGACCACGCACCGCTGGTCGTCGACTACCAGTTCTAAAGGACTCCTTCATTCCATGAGCGAAGCACTCGCCACTTCCACCCGTCCGCGCGTCCTGTCGGGCATGCAGCCCTCGGCCGATTCCCTGCACCTGGGCAACTACCTCGGCGCGCTGGTCAACTGGGTCAAGGCCCAGGACGACTACGAGGCGTTCTTCTTCATCCCGGACATGCACGCCATCACGGTGCCGCAGGACCCGGCCGAGCTGCGCAAACGCACCCGCGTCACCGCCGCGCAGTACATCGCCGGGGGCATCGACCTGGCGAAGTCAACGCTCTTCGTCCAGTCCCAGGTTCCCGAGCATGCGCAGCTGGCCTGGGTGTTCAACTGCATCACCGGCTTCGGCGAGGCCAGCCGGATGACCCAGTTCAAGGACAAGAGCTCCAAGGGCGGCGCGGATGTTTCCTCGGTCGGCCTGTTCACCTACCCCGTGCTGATGGCCGCGGACATCCTGCTCTACCAGCCGCAGGGCGTCCCGGTCGGTGACGACCAGCGCCAGCACGTGGAGCTGGCCCGCGACCTGGCCACCCGCTTCAACCACCGCTTCGGCGAGACCTTCGTGGTGCCGGAGGCCTTCATCCAGAAGGAGGGGGCGCGGATCTACGACCTGCAGAACCCGACCTCCAAGATGTCCAAGTCGGCTTCCAGCCCCAACGGCCTGATCAACGTCCTGGACGAGCCCAAACTGGTGGCCAAGCGGATCAAGTCCGCCGTCACCGATGCCGACACCGTCATCGCCCACGACCGCGCCAACAAGCCGGGGGTGACCAACCTGCTGGAGATCCTCTCGGCCGTCTCCGGGACCCCGATCCCGGCCCTGGTCAACGAGTTCGAGGGCAAGATGTACGGCCACCTGAAGGTGGCGGTGGCCGACGCCGTGGTCGAGGCGCTGACCCCGGTGCGCACCCGGACCCTTGAGCTGCTCGAGGACCCGGCGGAACTGGATTCGATCCTGGCCGCCGGTGCCTACAAGGCCCGCGAGGTCGCCTCGAAGACCCTGGCCGATGTCTACGAGCGCGTCGGCTTCATGGCCCCCGTGGGCGGGATCCGCTAGCAATGGCTGCCGAAGCGGGGGAGAGGGCCGAAAGTGGCGTCGCGCAAGCGACGGCACTGGGGGTCGTCATCCAGGTCCCTTCCCCGCTTGAGGCCTCGCTGCGCGGATGGCGCCGGCGCTACGGCGGGGAAGCGGCCGCGGCCGTGGCCCCGCACATCACCCTGGTCTCCGGCTCCACCACCAACTGGAAAACCGCCGTGGAACACGTGCGCACGGTCGCCGCCCGGTGCCCCGCCTTCAAGGTTTCCCTGCGCGGCACCGGCACCTTCCGGCCCATCTCCCCGGTCGTGTTCCTGAACGTGCTCGAGGGGGCCGAGGCCTGCGGGCAACTGCACGACGCACTGGTCGCCGGTCCGCTGCTGCACGAGCTGAGCTACGGCTACCACCCGCACCTGACCATCGCGCACGAGGTCGACGACGACGCCATGGACCTGGCCCAGGAAGAACTCAAGGGCGAGTCCATGGAATTCATGGTTCACAGCATCGGCCTATTTGGCGTTGACGACACCGGGGCTTGGTCGCTGCGCGAGGAGCTGGGACTTGGCGGGCCGACGGGCTGAGATCGGTCGCGTGCCGGCCTGGGACGCCACCGACGACGTCGAGCCTGCCGACCCCGGACCCGCCGGCTACGATCCCGTGGCCGAGGAACGCGGAACCCGCGCGCCCGGAGTGGTGGCCCGCCGCTTTGTCGGCGCACCCGTCAATGCCCCGCCCTCGCCGCTGGATCCGCGCGCGCTGCGTGCCCATATCCGGCTGAAGGCCCAGGAACTCTACGTGGCGCGTGCCACCGGCACGCCCTGGCTGCGCTTCAAGGCCTTCTGCATCCTGCTCACCGCCATGTTCTACAGCAACTACCCCATGCGGGTGTGGAACCTGTATGTGCGGCGCCGCGGCCCGCTGCTGGCCGCCGGCGGCGCCTACCGGATGTTCTTCTCCATCGCCGCGATGCTCGTGGCCGGTTTCACCCTGCTGAGCCTGTTTGCCTCCGACAACCCGGTGCTGCGCGACGGGGTGATCGACATGGTCGCCGCCACCACCCCGGGGCTTATCGACACCGGGCACGGGGGACTGGCCACGCCGGACCAGCTGTTGGGTTTCCACAGCTACGGACTGACCCTGGCCATCTCCTTGGTAGCACTGGTCTTCACCGCGCTGGGCTGGCTGGCCGGGCTGCGCGAGGGCATCCGCACGATCCTGGGCCTGAAGCGGGACCGGTCCAACCCGGTGCTCTCCAAGCTGCGCGACGCGCTGCTGCTGGTCGTGCTGGCCATAGCCCTGGTCGCCTCCAGCGCCTTGGCCATTGCCTCATCCTCCATGATCGAGACCGTGGCCGGGGTGCTGAACCTCAATGGCTGGTGGACCAATGCGCTGACCCGGGTGGGCTTTGTCGTGGCCATGTTCGCCCTGGACTGCGCCACGGCCTGGGTGCTGCTGCGCGTGGCCTCGCGGGCCAAGATCATTGACGGGGGATTGCGGGCCGGCGTGCTGCTGGCAGGGGCCGGAGCGACGATCCTGCGCTTCCTCTCGGCCATGCTGTTGGCCTCGCTGACCAACAACGCGCTGCTGGCGCCCTTCGCGGTGATCCTGGGACTGTTCCTCTGGTTCAACCTCCTCAGCAACGTGTACCTGCTGGCGGCGTCCATCGTCGCGGTGCGCTCCGCGGACATCCAGCGGATGCTGGCCAGAACCGCCTGACGCGCGACGCTCCACCACCTGGGCCGAAAGGCGCCCGCGTTCCCTGCGGACCGCGTGGATGGCTTCCTCGGCCAGCCCAACCAAGCCCATCCCGTGCTTCCTTGATCCTTGGCCCCATCCCCAACCCTCTTGGAAGCGGGCCACCGGAAGCTGCCAGGCCGCAAAGAGGCCCTTAAAGCACTGTGGTCCGGCTTCCCCGAAGGGAAACCGGACCACAACAGGTCTAGCTGGAAACTAGATGGAGCGGGCCAGGATGGCCTGCTTGACCTCGGCGATGGCCTTGGTCACTTGGATGCCACGCGGGCATGCTTCGGTGCAGTTGAAGGTGGTGCGGCAGCGCCACACGCCTTCCTTGTCGTTCAGGACCTCGAGGCGCATGTCCCCTGCATCGTCGCGCGAGTCGAAGATGAAGCGGTGTGCGTTCACGATGGCCGCCGGGCCGAAGTACTGGCCATCGGTCCAGAAGACCGGGCAGGAAGAGGTGCACGCGGCGCAGAGGATGCACTTGGTGGTGTCCTCGAACTTGGCGTGGTCCTCTGCCGACTGGTAGCGCTCCGCAGCGGGCTCGTGGCCCTTGTTGATGAGGAACGGCATGATCTCGCGGTAGGACTGGAAGAACGGTTCCATGTCGACGATGAGGTCCTTTTCAAGGGGCAGGCCCTTGATGGCTTCAACGGTGATCGGCTTGGAGTGGTCCAGGTCCTTGAGCAGGGTCTTGCAGGCCAGGCGGTTGCGGCCGTTGATGCGCATGGCATCGGAGCCGCACACGCCGTGGGCGCAGGAACGGCGGAAGGAAAGCGAACCGTCGTGGTCCCACTTGACCTTGTGCAGGGCGTCCAGCACGCGGTCGGTGCCGTACATGGTCAACTCAAAGTCTTCCCAGTAGGCGTCCGCGGTGGTCTCCGGCAGGTACCGGCGAACGCGCAAGGTGATGTTGAACTGCGGAATTTCTCCGCCGCCGCCAACACCTGGCTTCAGCTCAATCTTCGATGCTGGTTCCGGAAGTTCCGTGCTCATTAGTACTTACGCTCCATCGGCTGGTAACGGGTGAAGATAACGGGCTTGGTTTCCATGCGGATGCCGGGAATGCCCTCGGTGGTGGCCGTTGCATCGCGGTACGACATCGAGTGCTTCATGAAGTTCTCGTCGTCGCGGTTCGGGAAGTCCTCGCGGTAGTGACCGCCGCGGGATTCCTTGCGGTGCATGGCGGCTGCGGTCATGACCTCGGCCATGTCCAGCAGGAAGCCAAGCTCGATGGCCTCAAGCAGATCAAGGTTGAAACGCTTGCCCTTGTCCTGGACCGATACGTTCTTGTAGCGCTCGCGCAGTTCCTCGATGACCTCGAGTGCCCGGTTCAGCGAGTCCTTGTCACGGAACACCTGGACGTTGGCGTCCATGATGTCCTGCAGTTCCTTGCGCAGCACTGCGACGCGCTCGGTTCCGGTGGAGTTGATCATGGCATCGATCTGGTCCGTGGTGAACTTCTCCGGATCCTCGGGAAGCTCGACGAACTCGGCGCCCAGGGCGTACTTGGCTGCGGAGATGCCGGCGCGCTTGCCGAACACGTTGATGTCCAGCAGCGAGTTGGTGCCCAGGCGGTTGGAGCCGTGCACCGAGACGCAGGCAACCTCGCCGGCGGCAAAGAGGCCCGGAATCACGGTGTCGTTGTCCTGGAGGACCTCGGCGTCGATGTTGGTCGGGATGCCGCCCATGACGTAGTGCGCGGTCGGGAAGACCGGCACCGGATCGGTGTACGGCTCCACACCCAGGTAGGTGCGGGCGAACTCGGTGATGTCCGGGAGCTTGGCGTCGATGTGCGCCGGCTCCAGGTGCGTCAGGTCGAGCAGCACGTAGTCCTTGTTCGGGCCGCAGCCGCGGCCCTCGCGCACCTCGTTGGCCATCGACCGGGCGACGATGTCACGCGGTGCGAGGTCCTTGATGGTCGGGGCGTAGCGCTCCATGAAGCGCTCGCCCTCGGAGTTGCGCAGGATGGCGCCTTCGCCGCGGGCGGCTTCGGAGAGCAGGATGCCCAGGCCGGCCAGGCCGGTCGGGTGGAACTGCACGAATTCCATGTCCTCCAGCGGGATGCCCTTGCGGAACGCGATGCCCATGCCGTCACCGGTCAGGGTGTGGGCGTTGGAGGTGGTCTTGAAGACCTTGCCGGCGCCGCCGGTTGCGAAGATCACGGACTTGGCCTGGAAGACGTGGAGTTCGCCGGTGGCCAGGTCGTAGGAAACCACGCCTGCAACGCGCTTCTGCTTGTAGGCGGTGCCGTCCTCGCGGAAGGCATCCTCCTCAACCATGAGCATGTCCAGGACGTAGTACTCGTTGTAGAACTCGACGTTGTGCTTGACGCAGTTTTGGTACAGCGTCTGCAGGATCATGTGGCCGGTGCGGTCCGCTGCATAGCAGGCGCGGCGCACGGCGGCCTTGCCGTGGTCGCGGGTGTGGCCGCCGAAGCGACGCTGGTCGATCTTGCCCTCGGGCGTGCGGTTGAACGGCAGGCCCATCTTTTCCAGGTCGAGCACGGCGTCGATGGCCTCCTTGGCCATGACCTCCGCCGCATCCTGGTCAACGAGGTAGTCCCCGCCCTTGACCGTGTCAAAGGTGTGCCATTCCCAGTTGTCTTCTTCTACGTTGGCCAGTGCTGCACACATGCCACCCTGCGCTGCACCGGTGTGCGAACGGGTCGGGTAAAGCTTGGTGAGAACGGCCGTACGTGCGCGCTGGCCGGATTCGATGGCCGCGCGCATGCCTGCGCCGCCAGCTCCGACGATCACGACGTCGTACTTGTGTACCTGCATACCTGATGCTCTCTTTTCTTGAATTCTCTACTTCGGTGAACGGGAACCGAAGATTACTGGCAGACCGAAAGGGTGCTGCCGGGGATGCACGGATCGAAGGTGAAGATCACCAGGGTGCCCAGGACGACAATGACGATGGTCGCGACGTAGAGGATGCCCTTGAGCCACACGCGGGTGGCGGGCTTCTCGGCGTAGTCGTTGATGATGGTGCGCACGCCGTTGGTGCCGTGCAGCATGGCAAGCCAGAGCATTGCCAGGTCCCAGAACATCCAGACCGGGTCGGCCCACTTGCCGGCGACGAAGCCGAAGTCGATGCCCGTGATGCCTTCGCCGAGCATCAGGTTGGCGAAGAGGTGCCCGAAGATCAGCACGATCAGCGCGACGCCGGACAGGCGCATGAAGAGCCATGCGATCATTTCAAAGCTGCCGCGGGACTTGCGCGCGCGGACATACTTCGGGTCGAGCCGTTGGCTGCGGGGTGCAGCGATATCTGCCGACATGGGTTAGTGACCTCCAAAGGCGATAGACAGGTGGCGAATCGAGAATGCCACCATGGTGATGACCCACAGTGCCAAAACGCCCCAAAGCATCTGGCGGTGGTACTTGGTTCCCGACTTCCAGAAGTCCACCAGGATCAGGCGCAGGCCATTGAATGCGTGGAAGACGATGGCGGCGACCAGAGCGGTTTCGCCCAGTGCCATCAGCGGGTTCTTGTAGGTGGACATGACCGCGTCATAGGCGCCGGGGGAAACCCGGACCAGCGACGTGTCGAGCACGTGGACCAAAAGGAATAAGAAAATAACGACACCTGTTACGCGATGCCCTACCCAAGACCACATGCCTTCATGGCCGCGGTAGAGGGTGCCTGACGAAGCCTTCGACACTGAATTAACCTCCATGACTCACAAGGGCGCATGTGTATCTTCCACACAATAAATTGACGCCTTAGTGCGAGCGTTCCTTGCCCGATCTTAGACCACCTTGGACGGGCGTGCCCATTCTTTCCGTGTGCCGTGTGAGTAGGCTCACCGGATGAAAGGGTGGATCGGCTAAACATCCGGGAAATGCGCGAAATACAATAGGTTCCAATGCCCTATTTCATAATCGGCCAACACCGCAATCTTCGGGTTCATCAACTAGCCTTAGTCGGATGAACGCTGAACTCTTGGCACGATTCCACGGGGTCATCCCCGCCGGTGGTGTCGGCACCCGACTCTGGCCGCTCTCGCGTGCCGCGGCCCCGAAATTCCTCCACGACCTGACCGGCTCCGGATCGACCCTGATTCGCGCCACCTATGAGCGGCTCATCCCGCTGGCCGGTGAGAACATCATGGTGGTCACCGGGCGCGCCCACCGCGCGGCGGTGCTGGCCCAACTCCCGGAAATCAGCGACCTGAACCTGGTCCTGGAACCGGACCCGAAGGATTCGGCGGCCGCCATCGGCCTGGCCGCCGCCATCCTCTACTTGCGCAATCCCGAGACCATCATGGGTTCCTTCGCCGCCGACCAGGTCATCGTCCCGGTCGAGGTCTTCCAGGAATCGGTCCGCGAGGCCATCCACACGGCTGCCACCGGCAAGATCGTCACCATCGGCATCCGACCCACCACGCCCTCCACCGGCTTCGGGTACATCCGGGCCGGGGAAAAGCTCCAGGTCTCCGGAGCACCCACGGCGCGCGACGTAGTCGAGTTCGTGGAGAAGCCGAACGAGGACACGGCCCGCCGCTACCTGGCCGACGGCGGCTACCTCTGGAACGCCGGCATGTTCGTCGCGCCGGTGGCCCTGATGCTCAAGCACCTGCAGCGCAGCGAACCGGTGCTCTACGCGGGCCTGATGGAGATCGCCCAGGCCTGGGAAACCGGGGACCGGGTGGATACCATCAACCGCATCTGGCCGACCCTTCCCAAGACCGCCATCGACTACGCCGTGGCCGAGCCTGCCGCGGCCGCCGGCGACGTGGCAGTGATCCCCGGCGTCTTCAACTGGGACGACGTGGGGGACTTCGCAGCCATTGGTCGGCTGAACCCCGCCAGTGAAAAGACCGGCGTCACCGTGGTGGGTAGCAACCCGCGCGTGTACTCGGACAACGCCACCGGCGTGGTGGTCACCGACTCCAAGCGCGTGATCGCCCTGATCGGAATCCACGACGTGGTTGTTGTCGACACCCCCGACGCGCTGCTGGTCACCACCAAGGAGCATGCGCAGTCGGTAAAGGCCACCGTGGAAAAGCTCAAGGAAGAGGGCGTCGTGGACGTCCTGTAGTTCTTGCCCCGGCAGCCGCCGGGACTTCGATGCCCCGCCCACAGGGACACGCCGGGAACCGAACGCGAAAGCGAAGCGGTTTCCGGCAGGTCCCGGCGGGGCATTTTTGTGCCCGAAATTCCCCGGAATGCCGGGTGTTGCCACGATGCCCAACGATGATCACCGGCTGTGGGGAATCTCACCCGCAGGTGTATGGTAGACGCGCCCGGGCGGCTGCACGCGCACAAGTCATTGCTAGGCTCTCGAATCATGAGTGCCGTCAAGTATTCAGATGACCCGGCTATACCCATAAACAACACGGAAAGTGCAATCCCGCCCGACGCGGGGCCCAACCGCATCAACAAGGTCGTGTTCTTCGGTTCCGCCGCCGCGATCCTGGCCTTCACCCTCTGGGCGATGCTTGACCAGGCCGGCGCCCACGCCGTGATCACCGCGGTGGTCGGCTGGGTCGGGGCGACCTTCGGCTGGTGGTATTCGATGGTCGTGGTGATGGTCCTGGTATTCGTCATCTCCATCGCGGTCTCCAAGGTCGGCAAGACCCGGCTGGGCCCGGACCACTCCCGCCCCACGTTCAACCTCTTCACCTGGACGGCCATGCTGTTCGCCGCCGGGATCGGCATAGACCTGATGTTCTTCTCGGTCTCCGAACCCGTCGCCCAGTTCCTGGCGCCGCCCACCGGCGAGGGCTCCAGCGTGGAAGCCGCCCGGCAGGCACTGGCCTGGACCCTGTTCCACTACGGCATCCTCGGCTGGGGGCTCTACGCCCTGATCGGCCTGGCCCTGGGCTACTTCGCCTACCGCCACAACCTGCCGCTGTCGATCCGCTCGGCGCTCTATCCGATCCTGGGCAAGCGCATCCACGGCCCATTGGGCCACGGCGTGGACATCGCCGCGGTGCTCGGCACCATCTTCGGCATCGCCACCTCGCTGGGCATCGGGGTGGCCCAACTGAACTTCGGCCTGAACTTCATGTTCGGCATCCCCGAGGGCACCTCGGTGCAGATCGCCCTGATCGTCATCGCCGTGGTCATGGCCACCGTCTCGGTGCTCACCGGCGTGGAAAAGGGCATCCGCCGGCTCTCGGAACTCAACGTGATCCTGTGCGTCGCCCTGATGCTCTTCGTGCTCTTCGCCGGCAAGACCCGCTTCCTGCTTGACGGGATCATCCTGAACATCGGGGACACGCTCTCGCGCTTCCCAGGCATGGCCCTGGACACCATGGCCTACGACCGCCCCGACGCATGGCTCAACGGCTGGACCCTGTTCTTCTGGGCCTGGTGGATCGCCTGGGCGCCGTTCGTCGGCCTCTTCCTGGCCCGCATCTCCCGCGGCCGCACCATCCGCCAGTTCGTCACCGGAGTGCTGGTGGTCCCGTTCGCGTTCATCCTGCTGTGGATCTCCATCTTCGGCAACAGCGCCCTGGACCTGGTGATGAACGGCAACGATGCGTTCGGGGACGTCGCCATGAACCAGCCCGAGCGTGCCTTCTACTCGCTGCTCGAGCAATACCCGGCGGTCCCGCTGGTCGCGGCCGTCGCCACCTTCACCGGGCTGCTCTTCTACGTCACCAGCGCCGACTCCGGCGCCCTGGTCATGGCCAACTTCACCTCGCACCTCAAGGACGCCGAATCCGACGGCCCCAAGTGGGTGCGTGTCTTCTGGTCGGTGGCCACCGGCCTGCTGACCCTGGCGATGCTGCTGGTCGGCGGGGTGCCCACGCTGCAGAACGCCACGGTGATCATGGGCCTGCCATTCTCGGTGGTGCTGGTCTTCATCATGCTGGGGCTCTACAAGGCGCTGCGCGTCGAGCGCGCGCTGGCCGGAAGCTACAAGAACACCCTGCACACCGTGCTGGGTTCGCGCACCGGATCGACCGGGATCGACCACCGGCGCGGCTGGCGCCAACGCCTGGCCCGCACCCTGGCCTACCCCGGCCAGCGTGCGGCCCAGCGCTTCATGGAGGAGATCGTGACCCCGGCACTGGAGGAAGTGAACAACGAGTTCGCCAGCTCCGGGGTCGTCGGGGAACTGCACGTCGCCCCGGTGGGCCAGTTGGGCATCAAGTCCGTGGACCTGGTGGTCCCGCACGGGACCGAGCGTCCCTTCAAGTACCAGGTGTATCCGGTCGCGCTCAACGTGCCCTCCTATGCACGGGACTCCTCCACGGGGGAGAAGTACTACCGCATGGAGGTCTTCTCCCAGGAGGGCTCCCACGGGTACGACCTCATGGGCTGCACCCGCGAGCAGATCATTTCCGACGTGCTGGACCAGTACGAGGTGCACATGTCCTTCCTGCGTGCGCAGGCCAACACCGACGGTCTGAGCCAGATCGCCGAGACCACGCTGCCCAAGACCGACTGGGACAGCGACTTCGACACCGGGATGATTCCCATGATCAAGACCGGGCCCGTTGCGGGCGCGGAGAAGGAAGAGGAAAACGCATGAGCCAGGCCATCAACGATCCAACAGCGGGCGCCAACGGGTTCGGCCCGGGCACCACCATCTACATCAACGGGGCCTGGGCCCCGGCCGCGGACGGCGGCACCCGGGAGATCACCTGCCCGGGCACCGGCGAGCACGTCGCCACGGTCTCCGAGGGAACCGGCGCCGACTCCGAACGCGCCATCGCCGCGGCCCGGGCCTCCTTCGACTCCGGGGTGTGGACCTCGGTCCCGGCCCCCCAGCGCGGGGACTTCCTGCTGAGGGTCGCCGCCCGGCTGCTGGAGCGCCAGGAGGAATTCGCCCGCGCCGAGGCCCTGGACACCGGCAAGCGCATGTACGAGGCACGCCTAGACATCCAGGACATCGCCGCGAGCTTCAGCTACTTCGGCAAGCTCTCCGGCCAGGAACCGGGCCGGGTCGTCGACGCCGGGGACGCCAACGTGGTCTCGCGGATCGTCTACGAACCGGTCGGCGTGGTCTCCATGATCACCCCGTGGAACTACCCGCTGCTGCAGGCCGCCTGGAAGATCGCCCCGGCCCTGGCCGCCGGTTGCTCCTTCATCCTCAAGCCCGCCGAGCTGACCCCCTCCACGGCCATCTTGATGATGGACGTCCTGCAGGAACTGGGCCTGCCCGACGGGGTGGCGAACCTGGTCACCGGCGCCGGGTCCGCGGTCGGCCCGGCCCTGTCCGCGCACCGCGACGTGGACATGGTCTCCTTCACCGGGGGACTGGCCACCGGGCGGGTCATCGCCGCCGCGGCGGCCGGCACCGTGAAAAAGGTCGCCCTGGAACTGGGCGGCAAGAACCCCAACGTGATCTTCGCCGACGCCGACTTCGACGCCGCGGTGGACAATGCCCTGAACGGCGCCTTCGTGCACTCCGGGCAGGTCTGTTCCGCCGGTGCCCGGCTGGTGGTGGAGGAATCCATCGCCGAGGCCTTCGTCGACGAACTGGTCCGCCGCGCCCGGCTGATCCGCCTGGGCGGACCGTTTGACCAGAACGCGGAGACCGGTCCGCTGATCTCCGCCGAGCACCTGGCCAAGGTCGACGCCTACGTGCAGGCCGGCATCGCCGAGGGCGCACGCCTGCGCTGCGGCGGCCGGAAGGCCACCAACCAGGACGGCAAGGACCTGGAATCCGGGCACTTCTACCTGCCCACGATCCTGGATCGGGTCGCCGGGAGCATGTCGGTGGCCCGGGAGGAGGCCTTCGGCCCGACGCTGACGGTGGAAACCTTCCGCACCGAGGCCCAGGCCGTGGCCATCGGCAACGACACCGACTACGGGCTGGCCGGGGCCGTATGGACCCGGGACGCCGGGCGCGCCCAGCGCGTGGCCGGGGCGCTGCGCCACGGCACCGTGTGGATCAACGACTTCCACCCCTACCTGCCGCAGGCCGAATGGGGCGGCTTCGGCCAATCCGGGGTGGGCCGCGAGCTGGGTCCTACGGGCCTGGCCGAGTACCAGGAAGCCAAGCACATCTACCAGAACCTCGACCCGCAGGTCACCGGCTGGTTCGAGGACCAGGCACAGGCACAGGACAAGGACAGCTAGGGATGGAGAACCTGAACGTGGGCACCGAGAACGCACCAACCCCCCAGACCGCATTCGACTACCTCGTCGTCGGCGGCGGCTCCGCCGGGGCCGCGGTCGCGGCCCGGCTCTCGGAGGACCCGTCCGTCACGGTCGCGCTGATCGAGGCCGGACCGGATGACCGGGGCATCGACGAGGTCTTGCAGCTGGACCGCTGGATGGAACTGCTCGAATCCGGCTACGACTGGGACTACCCGATCGAGGAGCAGGAAAACGGCAACTCGTTCATGCGCCACTCGCGGGCCAAGGTCATGGGCGGGTGCTCGAGCCACAATTCCTGCATCGCGTTCTGGGCCCCGGCCCAGGACCTGGACGCCTGGGAGAACGAGCACGGGGCTACCGGCTGGAACGCCGAGATGGGCTTCCGGCTCTACAAGCAGCTGGAAACCAACGAGAACGCCGGCCCGGAGGCCCCGCACCACGGGGATGCCGGCCCGGTGAGGCTGATGAACGTGCCCCCGAACGACCCCTGCGGCGTCGCGGTGCTCGATGCCTGCGAACAGGCCGGGATCCCGCGGGCCACGTTCAACAACAATCAGACGGTGCTCAACGGGGCGAACTTCTTCCAGATCAACAGGTTGGAAGACGGAACCAGGTCCTCCTCCTCGGTCTCCTACATCCACCCGATCGCGCAGCGGAAGAACTTCACGCTGCTCACCGGGCTGCAGGCCAGCAAGCTGCGCTTCAACGAGGCCAAAGCTTGCATCGGCGTCGATGTGGTCGAGGGTGCCTTCGGGCGCACCACACAGCTGAGCGCCCGCCGCGAGGTCGTCGTCTCGGCCGGTGCGATCGACACGCCCAAGCTGCTGATGCTCTCGGGCATCGGTCCGGCGCAGCATCTGGCCGAGCACGGCATCGAGGTGCTGGCCGACTCCCCGGGCGTGGGCTCGAACCTGCAGGACCACCCCGAGGGCGTGATCCAGTGGGAAGCCAAGAAGCCCATGGTCACCGAATCCACCCAGTGGTGGGAGATTGGGATCTTCACCCACACCGTGGCGGGCCTGGACCGCCCCGATTTGATGATGCACTACGGCTCGGTGCCCTTCGACATGCACACCCTGCGCCAGGGCTACCCGACCTCGGATAACGCCTTCTGCCTGACCCCCAACGTGACCCGGGCCAAGTCCCGCGGCACGGTGCGGCTGCGCAGCCGCGACTTCCGCGACAAGCCCAAGGTCGACCCGCGCTACTTCACTGATGCGCAGGGCCACGACATGAAGGTGATGGTCGCCGGGATCCGCAAGGCCCGCAAGATCATCGCCCAGCCGGCCATGGCCGCATGGGCAGGCGTGGAGCTGTATCCGGGGGCTGAGGTGCAGTCCGACGAGCAGATCGCCGACTACATCACCCGCACCCACAACACCGTGTACCACCCGGCCGGGTCGGTGCGCATGGGCGCGGAAACCGACCAGATGTCCCCGCTGGATCCGCAGCTGCGGGTCAAGGGCGTGAGTGGGCTGCGCGTGGCCGATGCGTCGGTGATGCCGGCACTGGTGACGGTGAACCCGAACATCACGGTGATGATGATCGGCGAACGCTGCGCCGAACTGATCAAGGAAAACGCCTAGCCAGATCCTTTGAGATGGGGCCCGGTGCCGGCGGTGCGCATTGAAGGCGCGCCGCCGGCACCGGGCCCCTTGGCCTTTGTCAAGAAAGGAGGATCCCCAAGATGTCCAAGGCAACAAATGGAAGCGGACTGCCCAAGGGCAGGTCCCAACGCGTATTGTCGGTCAGGTGCGCACGAGTATGAATCAAGACCTGAAATTGCCCTCCGTCAAGCCATGGGTCAAGCCCCTGGTTGGCGAGCTGGTGGCATTCCGCCGCGAGGTCCATGCCAACCCGGAGCTCTCGTTCGTGGAATACCAGACCACCGAACGCATCCTGAACCGGCTGCGCGACGCCGGCCTGGAGCCGGTCGCCCTGGAAGAGACCGGCGCCTATGTCGATATCGGGCAGGGCCCGATCGCCCTGGGGCTGCGCGCCGACATCGACGCGCTGCCGATCCTGGAAGAGACCGGCCTGGACTACGCCTCGGTCGTGGACGGGGTCGCGCACTCCTGCGGACACGACATCCACACCACCGTGATGCTCGGGGTCGCCAAGGTGCTCAAGGCCATCGACGACGAATCCCCGCTGGGCGCACGCATCCGGGTGATCTTCCAGCCCGCCGAGGAAAAAATGCCCGGGGGAGCCCTGGCCGTGATTGCCGCGGGCGTGCTGGACGAGGTCCCGCGCATCCTGGCCCTGCACTGCGAACCGCGCATCGACGCCGGGAAGATCGGCACCCGCATCGGGGCCATCACCAGCGCGAGCGACACCATCAAGATCGAGCTGGTCGGCCGCGGCGGGCACACCTCCCGCCCGCACCTGACCGAGGACCTGGTCTTCGCGATGAGCCAGATCGCCACCAACGTCCCGGCCGTGCTGGGACGGCGCATCGACGTGCGCTCGGCGGTCTCGGTGGTCTGGGGCCAGATCCACGCCGGCAGCGCACCGAACGCGATCCCGGCCACCGGCTACCTGGCCGGCACCATGCGCTGCCTGGACGGCGAGGCCTGGAAGGGCGCCGGGGACCTGCTCGACGAGGTCGTCCGCCAGGTCGCCAGCCCCTACGGGGTCGAGGTCAAGCTCGAGCACATCCGCGGAGTGCCCCCGGTGATCAACACCGAAGAGGAAACCGACCTCATCGAGGACTCGGCCCGCGCCGAAATCGGCTCGGGCGCGATCGTGCTGACCCCGCAATCCATGGGCGGGGAGGATTTCGCCTGGATGACCAACAAGGTCCCCGGGGCCATGATGCGCCTGGGCACCCGCACCCCCGGCGGCGAGGACTACGACCTGCACCGCGGGGACTACATCCCCGACGAATCGGCCATCGAGGTCGGCGTGACGGTCATGGCCGCCGCTGCCATCCGGGCCATTGCCCAACTCAGGGCCGGCGAGGACGACTAGCCGACACGCGCAGAGTTATCTGGTTGTAACATTTTCCTTCCCGCGTCAAGCGTTTTACAAGTTAGGCTATGTGGATGTGAAGCCGACACTTCCGAATCTCCGCGGCACCGCGCAAGCGATGCCCAGCGGGTGCTTGGGTCCCCGGTTTCATGCTGGCACCACAGGTGGCTAGCGGCAGTGCACCCCTTAATCGCGGGCACGGAATCGACAGGACTTCCTGGGGGTTTCGAGGCCACGGTACTTGTAGCTCGTAACTCAATGGAGGAAACCCTCATGCGCACCATCTCGCGCAAGACCGGCATGGCCGCAGCCATGCTCGGCATTTCTGCACTCGTTCTTTCCGGCTGCGGCGCGGCCCCCGAGGCCAGCCCGAGCGGCTCGGCCGGCGCCTCCGACTACCTGGCGTGCATCGTGTCCGACTCCGGCGGATTCGATGACCAGTCCTTCAACGAATCCTCCTACCGCGGCCTGACCAACGCCGGCAAGGAACTTGGATTCACCCCCAAGAGCGCCGAGTCCAAGGCGAACTCCGACTTCGCCACCAACCTCAACGGCATGATGGCAGCGGACTGCAACCTGACCGTCACCGTGGGCTTCCTGCTCGGCGACGCCACCAAGGCCGCCGCCGCCGCCAACCCGGACAAGCACTTCGCGATCGTCGACTTCGCGTACGACAAGCCGATCGCCAACGTCAAGCCGATCATCTACGACACGGCCCAGGCAGCCTACCTGGCCGGCTACACCGCGGCAGCCCAGTCGAAGACCGGCACCGTCGCCACCTTCGGAGGCATCAAGATCCCGACCGTTACCATCTTCATGGACGGCTTCGCCGACGGCGTGGACAAGTACAACACCGACAAGAACAAGGACGTCAAGCTGCTGGGCTGGGACAAGGCCAAGCAGGACGGCACCTTCACCGGCGACTTCGAGAAGCAGGACAAGGGCAAGCAGGTCACCAAGAACTTCCTGGACCAGGGCGCGGACGTCATCATGCCCGTGGCCGGACCGGTCGGCAAGGGTGCCGGCGCAGCCGTCAAGGCAGCCAACGCCGCAGGCAAGTCCGCCGCACTGGTGTGGGTCGACTCCGACGGCTTCCTCACCGCCCCGGACTACAAGGACATCATGCTGACCTCGGTCATCAAGACCATGGACACCGCTGTCGACAAGGTTGTCACCGAGGACAAGGACGGCAAGTTCGACGCCACCGCCTACGTGGGAACGCTGGAAAACACCGGTGTCGCCCTGGCACCGTTCCACGACTTCGACTCGAAGGTCTCCGCCGAGACCAAGGCCGAGCTCGAGGCCCTGAAGGCCGGGATCATCGACGGCTCGATCAAGGTCGAATCCGACTCCAGCCCCAAGTCCTAGCACCCGCTTCGGCGGGTCCGCGGACCAGGCACCAACCGGCGCGCTGCCGGCCCGGCGCCCCGACTCCTTCCAAGGGACCGGGGCGCGGGGCTGGCGGTGCGCCTTTGGCCTGCATAGTCTGGGAACCAGCCGGCTCGGGCACAACGGTTCAACGCCCGCCAGGGCGGCGAACCGGTATCTGACAACCAAGAATGGTGGTGTCGTGAAACTCGAACTCCAAGGAATCTCAAAGGCGTTTGGATCGTTCTACGCCAATGAGGACATCGACCTCGTCGTCGAAGAAGGCCAGATCCACTGCCTGCTCGGCGAAAACGGAGCCGGCAAGTCAACGCTGATGAACGTGCTCTACGGCCTCTACGAACCCACGGCCGGACGCATCCTCGTCGACGGCAAGCCCGTGGTCTTCCGCGGTCCCGGCGACGCCATGGCCGCAGGCATCGGCATGGTGCACCAGCACTTCATGCTGGTCCCGGTCTTCACCGTGGCCGAAAACGTCGCCCTGGGCGCCGAAGCCACCAAGGCCGGCGGCATCCTCGACCTCGAGGTCACCCGGAAGAAGATCCGGGAAATTTCCGACAAGTACGGTTTCGACGTCGACCCCGACGCCATTGTCGAGGACCTTCCGGTGGGCGTGCAACAGCGCGTGGAAATCATCAAGGCCCTGGTGCGCAACGCCGAGGTGCTGATCCTCGACGAGCCCACCGCCGTGCTCACCCCGCAGGAAACCGACGAACTGCTGGACATCATGCGCCAGCTCAAGTCCAACGGAACCTCCATCGTCTTCATCTCCCACAAGCTGCGCGAGGTCAAGGCCGTCTCCGACGTCATCACCGTGATCCGCCGCGGACGCGTCGTGGGGGACGCCCCGCCCGAGGCGGAGACCACCGAGCTGGCCTCCATGATGGTTGGCCGCGAGGTCAAGCTCACCATGGACAAGGAACCGGCGAACCCCGGCGAGGCGACCTTCAAGGTCAAGAACCTTTCTGTCATCTCCTCCACCGGCCAACGCGTGGTGGACGACTTGAGCTTCGAGATCCACCGCGGCGAGATCCTGGCCATCGCCGGGGTCCAGGGCAACGGGCAGACCGAGCTCACCGAGGCGATCCTGGGCATTCAGGACCGGGTCACCGGCTCGATCACCCTCGAGGGCAAGGAACTGCTGGGCCGCAGCGTCAAGCAGGTCCTCGGCTCCGGGATCGGGTTCGTGCCCGAGGACCGCACCG
Organism: Arthrobacter sp. C2; assembly: GCA_024207135.1. Classification (GTDB taxonomy): domain Bacteria; phylum Actinomycetota; class Actinomycetes; order Actinomycetales; family Micrococcaceae; genus Paeniglutamicibacter. The sequence continues at coordinate 4,036,672 of CP042428.1, forward strand.
TCGACGGGCTCGTCCCGGAATTCACCATCGCCGAAAACCTCGTCCTTGACCTCTACGACAAGGCGCCGTTCGCCAAGGGCATCTCCATGCGCCCGGCCGAGGTCAGGAAGAACGCCGAGTCCCGGGTCGCGGAATTCGACGTGCGCACCCCTTCGGCCGAAAACCTCGCCTCCTCCCTTTCGGGCGGCAACCAGCAAAAGGTCGTGATGGCCCGCGAGCTTTCCCGCCCGCTGCGCCTGTTCATCGCCTCGCAGCCCACCCGCGGCGTGGACGTGGGCTCCATCGAGTTCCTGCACCGGCGCATCGTGGATGAACGCGACGGCGGCACCCCGGTGATGATCGTGTCCACCGAACTCGACGAGGTCATGCAGCTGGCGGACCGCATCGCGGTGCTCTACAAGGGCCGGCTGATCGGCATCGTGGGTGCCGACACCCCGCGCGACGTGCTTGGCCTGATGATGGCCGGCGTCTCGCCGAGCGAGGCCGAAAGCTCCCACCAGGACAACCCCGACGACATGGAAGGAGACTTCGCGTGAGCCAGAGCGAACTTTCCCCCGGCGCACCGCCGCCGACCCACGCCAACACCATCAACGAGCAGCAGCACGGCATCTGGGTGAGGATCACCCAGGGCCCCGGTCTCGTCTCGGTGCTGGCCGTGTTCGTCGCCCTGGTGCTCGGCGGACTGCTGATCGCCGCCACCGACGCCAAGGTCGCCACGACCGCCGGCTACCTCTTCTCCCGCCCCTCGGACTTCTTCTCCGCGCTGTGGGCGGCCGGGACCGACTCCTACGTCTCGCTCTTCCAAGGCTCGATCTACAACTCCCGGCAGGGCTTCGCACCCTTCCTGGAGACCCTGACGGTCTCCACCCCGCTGATCTGCGCCGGCCTGGGCGTCGCCCTGGCCTTCCGCGCCGGGCTGTTCAACATCGGTGCCCAGGGGCAGATCATCATCGGCTCCATCATGGCCGCCTACGCCGGATTCGCCTGGCACCTGCCCTTCGGCATCCACCTGCTGGTCGTCATCTTCATGGGTGTGCTCGGCGGCGCCGTCTGGGGCGGCCTGGTCGGCCTGCTCAAGGCCCGCACCGGCGCCCACGAAGTGATCCTCACGATCATGTTCAACTACGTGGCCCTGTATTTCCTTGACTTCCTGCTGAACACCAAGGCGTTCCAGCGCCCGGGGGAGACCAACCCGATCTCCCCGATCCTGGATCCCAGTGCCGTCTTCCCGGCGTTGCCGGGCTCCCGCCTGCACCTGGGCTTCGTGATGGCGATCGGCTTGACCATCCTGGTGGCCTGGATCCTGAACCGCTCCACCATCGGCTTCGAGTTCCGCGCCGTGGGCGCCAACCCGGCAGCCGCACGCACCGCGGGGGTGAACGTGGCCCGCTCCACGATCCTGGTCATGGCCATCGCCGGTGCGCTGGCCGGGGCCGCGGGCGTTGCCCAGGTGGCGGGCACCGAACAGGTGCTCACCGCGGGCATCGCCGCCTCGCTGGGCTTCGACGCGATCACCGTGGCCCTGCTGGGCCGCTCCACCCCGTGGGGCACCTTCTTTGCCGGCCTGCTCTTTGGCGCCTTCCGCGCCGGCGCGGTGACCATGCAGATCTCCACCGGGACCCCCATCGACATCGTGCTGGTCGTCCAGTCGCTGATCGTGCTGTTCATTGCCGCGCCTCCCTTGGTGCGCGCCATGTTCGGGCTGAACCGCAAGTCGAAGAACAAGCCCCCGAAGACGCCCAAGCACGCGGCACCCGCGCCCGCTGCACCTGCCAGCCAAGGAGGTGGCGCATGAGCGCGCCGGCCCCAACCCTGCCCGCCAAGCTCCGGCCGCTCGCCCCGGTGAGCTGGAAGACCCCGATCATGCTTTCGGTCATCGGCCTGCTTTCACTGGTGTTCTTCGGCTTCGCCGGATCCGAGCAGACCGCGACCTTCGGCATCTCCACCGGCGGCGACGTCTTCACCCTGCCGGACCTGGTGGTCCCGGGCATCGCCACCGGAATCGTGCTGGGCCTGGGGATGTGCGTGCTGGCCGGGTACTCGATCTTCCTGGCCCGCGAGCACCGCCCGACCCCGGGATGGGTGCCCATGGTCTTTGCCGCGCTGTTCATCTTCGCGTTCCTGGTCTGGGTCGTCTCAGGGGCCCGCACCCCGCAGATCTCCCTGGCCGGCCTGATCGCCGGCTCGGTCACCCTGGCCGTCCCGCTGGTCTTCGGTTCCCTGTCCGGGGTGCTGTGCGAGCGCGCCGGCGTGGTCAACATCGCCATCGAGGGGCAGCTGCTCGGCGGCGCGTTCAGCGCCGCGATCATCGCCTCGGTCACCGGCAGCCCGATGCTGGGACTGCTGGCCGCCGCCGTGGCCGGTGCCCTGGTCTCGGTGGTGCTGGCGATCTTCTCCATCAAGTACCTGGTCAACCAGATCATCGTCGGCGTGGTGCTCAACGTGCTGGTCTCGGGCATCACCGGATTCCTCTTCACCACCGTGATGCAGGAAGACCCGGAGCTCTACAACTCCCCGGGCCGCCTGCCGGTCATCGACATCCCGGGGCTCTCGGCCATCCCGATCATCGGCCCGATCCTGTTCCGCCAGTCCATCGTGGGCTACCTGATGTATATCGCGGTTGCCGCGGTGTGGATCGGGCTGTTCAAGACCCGCTGGGGCCTGCGCGTGCGCGCCGTGGGCGAGCACCCCAAGGCCGCCGACACCCTGGGCATCAAGGTCAACACCACCCGCTTCGTCAACGTGGTCCTCGGCGGGGCCATCGCCGGCATCGGCGGATCCTTCTTCACCCTGGTCGCCATCGACTCCTTCACCAAGGAAATCTCCGGCGGCCGCGGATTCATCGCCCTGGCCGCGGTGATCTTCGGACGCTGGAACCCGATCGGTGCCTTCTTCGCCGCACTGCTCTTCGGCTTCGCCGACAACCTGCAGTCGATCCTCACCATCATCGGCACCCCGGTGCCCAGCCAGTTCATGGCCATGCTGCCCTACGTCGTCACGGTCTTTGCCGTGGCCGGGTTGGTTGGCAAGTCCCGGGCGCCCGCCGCCGACGGCGAACCGTACGTCAAGGGCTAGGGAAGGAAACAGCCATGAATGAATCCTCCGGCGCCCTGCCGGTGGTGGGAGAGCCCGAGTGGGAAACCCTGCGCATGGCCGCGGTCGCGGCCATGGAACGGGCCTACGCGCCGTACTCGAAGTTCAAGGTCGGCGCCGCGGCGCTGACCGAGGACGGACGGATCGTCTCGGGCTGCAACGTGGAGAACGCCGCCTACGGGGTGACGTTGTGCGCCGAATGCAACATGGTCGGCGAGCTCTTTGCCACCGGCGGCGGGAAACTGCACGCCTTCTACTGCGTGGATTCCTCCGGGGCCGCGCTGATGCCCTGCGGGCGCTGCCGGCAGCTGCTCTCCGAGCACAGCGGCTCCGACATGGTGCTGATGACGCCGCACGGGATCCAGACCATGGAACAGGTGCTGCCCGACGCGTTCGGGCCGCACAACCTCTAAACCACTTGCCCCGCCCACCCCCCTGGAGGTGGGCGGGGCAAGGTTTTCCGACAAGGGAGCATTCATGAGCACCGAGAACTTTGACGCCGTTGACATCATCCGCACCAAGCGCGACCGCGGCACCCTGTCCGGCGAGCAGATCGACTGGACCATCGACGCCTACACCCGCGGGGTGATTGCCGAGGAGCAGATGGCGGCGCTGAACATGGCGATCCTGCTCAACGGCATGGACCGTGCGGAGATCTCCCGCTGGACCACCGCCATGATCAACTCGGGGGAGCGCATGGACTTCTCCACGCTGCGCAACGCGGACGGCACGCCCATGCGCACCACCGACAAGCACTCCACCGGCGGGGTGGGGGACAAGATCACCTTGCCGCTGGCCCCGCTGGTCGCCGTCTTCGGCGTGGCCGTCCCGCAGCTCTCGGGCCGCGGGCTGGGGCACACCGGGGGCACCCTGGACAAGCTCGAGGCCATCGCCGGCTGGCGCGCCGATCTGACCAATGCGCAGATGATGCGCCAGCTCTCCGAGGTCGGCGCGGTCATCTGCGCCGCCGGCGCCTCCCTGGCCCCGGCGGACAAGAAGCTCTATGCGCTGCGCGATGTCACCGGCACGGTTGAGGCCATCCCGCTGATCGCCTCCTCGATCATGAGCAAGAAGATCGCCGAGGGCACCGGCGCACTGGTCCTGGACGTGAAGGTCGGCTCCGGGGCGTTCATGAAGACCCTGGAGGACGCCCGCGAGCTCGCCCGCACCATGGTGAACCTGGGCACCGACGCGTCGGTGCACACCGTGGCGCTGCTGACCAACATGGACACCCCGCTGGGCTTCACCGCCGGCAACGCCATCGAGGTGGCCGAATCCATCGAGGTGCTTGCTGGCGGGGGACCTGCCGACGTCGTGGAGCTGACCATCGCGCTGGCCACCGAGATGCTCGCCGGCGCCGGGGTCAGGGACGTGGATGTTGCCGCCGCACTGAAGGACGGCCGGGCCATGGACAAGTGGCGGGCCATGATCGCCGCCCAGGGCGGGGACAACGACGCCCCGCTGCCGGTGGCCAAGGAATCGGAGACCATCTACGCGCAGGCCGACGGGGTGCTCACCTCCCTGGATGCCATGGACGTGGGGGTTGCCGCCTGGCGCCTGGGTGCCGGACGCGCCCGCCGCCAGGACCCGGTCCAGGCCGGTGCCGGCGTGCGCCTGCACGCCAAGCCCGGGGACCTGGTGCGCCGCGGGGCCCCGCTGGCCACCATGCTCACCGACACCCCCGAACGCTTCGACCGGGCCCGGGAAATCCTCGAGCAGGCAGCCACCATCGCCCCGGCCGGAAGCCGCCCGGACATGGTGCTGATCCACGAGCGGATCACCGCTTCCTGACCCCACGGCCTCTTCGGGACCCCGCCGCGGCACCATCCGTGGACCCGCGCTGCACCCGGTCCGAAAGGACCAGGTGCAACGCAGCGCGAATCAGCCCGCGGAATGATGCGCACGGCACGCAACATGCGGGAGAATGGGAACCACGCGGAGCTTGGAATCAAGACACGTATCACCTTGGGGTAATTGGGGTGGCCCGCACCAAATAATCGAAAGCCGGTTTCTTAGTGGATCTGATCAATGAAGCCATCGTGCACGCGGCCAACGCGTGGTGGATTCTGCCGGTCGTTTGCCTCTTTTGCTTCATCGACGGTTTCCTGCCCATCCTTCCGTCCGAGACGCTGTTGGTGGCACTGGGCGTCGTGGCGGCCGGCACCGGGATACCCAACGTCTACCTGCTGATCCTGGCCGGCGCGGTCGGGGCGATCACCGGGGACCAGATGGCCTACCTGCTCGGACGGCGCATCGGCACCGAACGCTTCGGCTGGATGCGCAGGCCGCGCACCCAGAAGCTCTTTGCCTTTGCCAGGCGCGAACTGAACGTGCGCGGGGCCATGCTGATCTTCACCGCCCGCTACGTCCCCATCGGCCGGGTCGTGGTGAACCTGAGCTCCGGCGCCACCGGCTTCTCGCACCGGCGCTTCACCCTGCTGGACGTTGCCGGCTGCCTGACCTGGGCCAGCTATTCGGTGGCCATCGGCGTGGTGGCCGGGGCCTGGTTCCACGACAACCAGCTGCTGGGCATCGGCCTTTCCGTGGCCCTGGCCATCGTCATGGGCTACCTGATCGACAAGCTTTCGCACGCGATCCTGGTCCGTCTGGGCCGCCGCGGCACACAACACGAAAACCCGGACGCCGCCGGGGACCGCCGCGGCGTGGAAGCCCAGCGAACCGTGCGGGTGCCCGGGCAGGACCCCGAACCCGATGCGATGGCCCCCGACGGCAACTGAACACCCGGTGGGCGTTGGGTGAACATTCGGCCCAACACCACCCCGATCCACTGTTGGAAGCCGCCGGGCCCCGCTAGGCTGGGTTTTTCATAAGCTGCCGGAGGGCCATTGCTTCCGTGGTTTTCCCGGAATCGGAGGCTCTTGCGTCTTTCGGACACGATGAGATGGCCGTGTCGCCGGTCGGGGCGTCGGATTCTATTTGGCCGAAAACGGCTTGTTCTTTCGTCTTGAAGGGGCTGCGCGGCAGGGGACCTATGCGTTGCGGCGTTCGTACCTGTCCCGCTCGTTAATTACCGGCAGGGCGTAGGAATCAAGAGAACTGCTTGCCCTTGGCCTGCAGGTGGTTCAGGAATCGTCGGGAGGACCCTGCGCTGTAGGCACGGACCAGGGTCTTCTCCTCGACTAGGTTCCCGTCCACGTCTTGGAAGTCCCCTGACAGCTGCGCCAGTGCCGAGCCCAGGGCGCGGACGTGGTCGGCTGCGGAGTTCGGGGTCCGATTACCGCCGCCCATCAGGGTGGCGAGGGTTTCCCGGTCCCGTCGCCCAGCCCGTAGTCGATGCTCACCGCCATGGGCGCGAGGCTGTATCCCCTTGAAAGTTCCGGCAGAAAGTTCCCTCTCGGAGTGCGTCGTCACGAGCGTGGCCTCGATGTCGATGATCAGCAGGTCCAGCGAGGTGGCCCGGGCTGCGGGGTTCCGTTTCCCGGCGGACTGCCAGATGCGTGACCGCATCTGGCACATGAGCGCGGTGAATCCGTCCTCGAAGGCCGTAGATTGCTCGGCGGCGCGCTCCACAAAACGGGAGACCGTCGCGTTCGAGGGTGCCGGGTCGAACAGCTCCGGGCTGTTGCGCAGTACGTCCAGGTCCGAGACGCGTTCCCCACCGCCAGCGAGCATGGTGTTCAGGCATCCGAGGATCCATCCGGGGTGTTGGGCGGCCTGTTTGGGGACGAACCGGGAGAAGTGTTCGTCGGCCAGGCTACCGAATCCGGTCCCGTCGAGGAAGGAGGCCACGGTGTCCGGCCCGGTGGCGGAGATCTGCGACTGGCCGGTCGGGGCTGCGGGAACGGCGGGGAAACACGTGTATTTAGCCTCGAGAGGATGAGCCCTGATCTGGTGTGAAATGTTGTGTGGTAACTCCATTTTCCCAGCCCAGCTCAGCTTTTCCTCGTTGAATACGCTTATTGACGGGCTTTCTCATGAAGATGCCGAGCTAGAGCTACAGAATCGAATGCGGGAATTCCGGAAATCCCCATTCAAACGGGCCATGCCTGAGATAAACGGACATGTACTAACGGGTTAACATAGTTTGCCATGCGGCTTGATAGTGATTACAGTCTCATGTGTCAGGGCAAGAATATGAGACCTCCTGTTGGAGGTTTTATTCTGCCCTTTTTTCGTGGAACTAAGTCTTCTCCAACGGCGACGTTTCACGAGAGAAAAGGTTAGGCCGTTGTCAAATATAGTTCTACGCGGTGTGCATGACGTTGTGTCCTACATCGACGCGCGCCCCAGGATTGCAGGCCGTGCCGGCCTGATCTGGTGGCTCGCGCTTAGTGGTTTGTTCTTGGACGCCTTCTCCAACTCCGCCTTGAGCGCCGGGTTGGGTCCGATGACTAAGGACCTCGAGCTCAGCGCCATGCAGGTGGCGCTACTCACCTCACTGGCCTCTTGGGTCGCCATCGTATTCAACCCGATCGGTGGCTGGCTCGCCGATAAATACGGTCGAATCCCACCGTTGGTAATTGCCAAGCTCCTAGCGCTGATCGGTGCCGGCCTGGCCGCATTCGCACCGGGTTTCGAAATGGTCCTGATCGGCCGCTTCTTCGTTGGAGCCGCCTACGGCATCGACTTCGCCATTGCGATGGCATTGTTGGCCGAATTCACCCCGGCCCGGTTCAAGAGCCGCCTCAACACCTGGCAGGGTGTCTGGTACACCGCCGTTAGCTCCAACCTGATCCTGGCCATCATGTTCTACAACATGGATGTTGGACCCGCGATCTGGCGCTATTCCGTCGGAACCGCGGGTATCGTCGCCTTGGCCCTGTTCGTCGTCCAGCTCCGCTACCTCGTTGAAAGCCCGACCTGGGCGGCACGCAAGGGGCAGCTGGAACGGGCAGCACTGTCCATGACGAAGATCTACAAGGAACCGTTTGTCGCAGCATCGACCGAGGACCGCGCACCGATCCTGAACCAGGCCACCAAGGGTTTCGCCAATGTGGCCCTGATCTTCAGGGGAATCTACCTGCCCCGCACGATCCTGGCAGGTACTGTGCAAATGGCACAGTCGATCCAGTACTTTGCCGTGGGTTGGTACCTGCCTATCATCAGCCTGACCCTCTTTGGACAGGATTTTGTCGTCGCCACGATTGGTGCCCTGGTGTTCAACCTCTTCGGCGTCGTCGGCGGTTTCATGTCCCCGAAGATCGGCAAGTACTTTGGTCTGCGCAAGGCATCCGCCATCGGCTTCGGTGCCGTGTTCATCATGCTGGTCATCATGGGCCTGTCCTACGAGACCATGCCGATCGCGCTGGCGTTCCTGGTGCCGTCACTGTTCATCCTCTTCCACTCCGGCGGACCGGGAGCCAACGGCAAGAGCCTTTCAACGTTGTCCTTCCGCAGCGAATTGCGCGCAGGCGCCAACGGCATCATCGGTGCCATCGGCAGCACCGGTGCGGCACTGGGCCTGCTGGTCTTCCCCATCCTGAAGGAAGATCTGGGGCTGGGTCCGACCTTCCTGATCCTTTCCAGCGTTCCGCTGATCGCCTGCATTATTTGCCTGGTCATCAAATGGGACCCGACTCGTGCTGCCTTGAGCCCGGATGAAGAGACCAACGCACCTCAGTTCAAGAGCGATCTGGCGCACCACAACGCGCTGGTCAAATAAGCGAAAAGGCCAAAACGCATGAAGACTCCTGCCATCCTGGCTATTGATGAAGGAACCACCGGAACCCGCGCAGCATGGGTCGACGCCGCAGGTGCGGTGCACGCTATTGAATACCGAGCGCTTGCGGTCGACAGTCCGCGCAGCGGTGTCGTTACGCAGGACGCCAACGATATCCTGCGCAAGACCGTCGAGGTCGTCCGCGCCGTCGTCGCCCGGGCTGAATCAGCCGGTGTTGAACTGGTGGCAATGGCCATCGCCACCCAAAGGGCCACCACGGTCCTCTGGGACACGGTGAGCGGCCAGGCACTCGTGCCGGCCATGGTGTGGCAGGACAACCGCTACGCGGATGAACTCGCGGAGCTGGGGCACGACTGGAATGACCGGTTGCTGGCCTCGGTGGGACGGCCCACGGGCGTACGCTCCCCGTACCTGTGGGCCGCCCACCAACTCCGCGAGTCACCCGAAGTGGCCGATGCCCACCGCGAGGGCCGGCTTGGATTCGGAACCATTGAAACCTGGCTGCTCTGGAACCTCACCGCGGAACGGTCCTACGTGGCCACACCCACTAACGCCACCTCGGCCGGGGCTTATGTGTTCTCCAAACACGAATACGAGCTCGACTGGATTCGCGCGTTGGGTTTCCCCGAAGAACTGTTGCCCGAGCTGAAGCAGGATGCCGAACTGCTCGGTCACACCGATCCGGAATTGCTCGGGGTGCGGATTCCCGTGTTGGCTGCGCTTGGTGACCAGCATGCCAGCACCATCGGACTGGGATGCATCAGCTCGGGCCAGGCCATGTGCGGTCACGGCACCGGCAGCTTCGTTGACCTGCTGACCGGGCCCACCCCTCCACAAAACCCCGGCCTGTACGACGGCACGCTGACCATGACGGGCTGGCGCAGCAGCAACCAGACTGTCTACGCGGTGGAAACCTTCACCCCGACCACGGGTTCGGCACTCGACTGGGTCTGCAACGCCCTGGGCTGGTTCGAAAACTCCAGGAAAATCAGTGAGTTGGCCGGTACTGTCCAGGGCTCCAACGGCGTGACGTTCGTTCCCAGCCTCACGGGCATCCGCACCCCCGTCGTTGAACCGGGGTTGCGTTCGTCACTGACCGGACTGTCCATGGCCACCACCCGCGCGGAGGTTGCATACGCCGTGCTTGAGGGGATCGCCCAATCGGTGGCAACTAGCGTCGAGGCCAACGCCAGGGTCGCCGGCATCGGCGTCACCGAGATCGTCGTCGGCGGGGGCCTTTCGGGCAGCGATCCGCTGATCCAAATGCAGGCGGATCTCACCGGCATCCCGATGCTTCGGCTGCCGGGCACCGAATTCGCGACGCTGCGCGGGGCCGCCTTCCTGGCTGGTTCAAACGGCGTGCTCTGGGATTCCTTGCCGGAAGCCGTCGCAGCCCTCGGCGGCGGAAGAGTATTCCAACCCCAAATCAGCGATGACCAACGCAGGGACCTGCGCGAGAGCTGGAAGGCGCGCATTGGCGCCGAACTGGAACTGGTCGACGCCTGAAGGCGTACCGACGGCACCCACCAAGATTTCTGATTGCTAAGAGAGACAACAACATGATTTCCATGCCATCCCGCAAACCCAAGGCCAACCGGGCCAAGATGGTTTCCGACACACCACTATCCCTGGGACGCGATGAGCAGATCGAACGGCTGGGAAGCGAACGATTCGACATGATCGTCGTCGGCGGCGGCGTTACCGGCGCTTACACGGCTATGGATGCCGCATTGCGCGGCTACAAGGTAGCACTGCTGGAAAAGGACGATTTCGCCTCCGGGACCTCGTCAAAATCCTCCAAGATGATCCATGGCGGACTGCGCTACATCGAGCAGGGCAACCTGCCGCTCGTACGCCATTCCCTGCTTGAACGTCAGCGTTTGCGCAAAAACGCACAACACTTGGTGCAGCGGCTGCCCTTCCTTTTCCCAGTTCTCTCCACCAACGGGGTCTTCGACCGCCGGCTGGCCGCCGGATTCGAATCGCTGTTGTGGACCTACGATCTGGCCGGGGGCTGGCGCGAGGGCGTGCTGCACCAAAAATTGACCAAAAACGAGGTGCTTTCGCACTGTCCCACCTTCAAGGCCGAAAACCTCGACGGCGGTTTCATGTACTACGACGCCCGCGCCGACGACGCCCGACTGACGCTCACGCTGGCCCGCACCGCGGCCTTCCACGGCGCGGTGCTGCTCAACGGAGCCAAGGTCACCGACGTGACCCGGCAGAACGGCAAGGTCAATGGGGTCGTCGCGGAGATCGACGGTCACGAGGTGCGTGCTTCGGCCCGGTCAGTCATCATCTCCACCGGTGTTTGGCTGCGCGATTGGACCGGTGCGGGCAAGGACGTCGACGCCCCCTCGATCCGTCCGGCCAAGGGCGTGCACATAGCGGTCCCCTGGACCAAGATCCGCAACGACTGCACCGTCACCATCCCGGTCCCGGGACGCAACAGGCGCGCCACCATCACCCGATGGGGCGACACCTCCTACCTGGGAACCACAGACGAGGACTATGAAGGCAACCTCGACGACGTCAATTGCACCCGCGAGGAAATGGACTTCCTGCTCGATGGTGCGCGCACGGCGTTGAACATCGATATCGAACCCGAAGACGTCGTGGGCAGCATGGGAGGCTGCCGGCCCCTGGTCGCGCCGCCCGGCGGCAAGACCACTGAGGTCAAGCGCAACCATGAGATCCGCACGGATCCCGACGGGCTGGTCACAGTGGTGGGCGGCAAGCTCACCACCTCGCGCCACATGGCCGAGCAGACCGTCGACGAGGCACAAAAAGTGCTCGGGGAACGACGCCGCTGCCACACGAAATCCGCATACCTGCTGGGGGCCGCGGGCTACGACGCCGAAGCCATCGTCGCCTCGGGTGGGCTTTCCTCGCACCTCGGCGAGCGCTACGGGACCGAGGCCAGATTCGTCACCGACATCCTTGCTGATGACCCGGGCCTCGGCAAGCCGATCGTCGAAGGGTTGCCCTACCTTGAAGCGGAGGTCGTGTATGCGGCCCGCCACGAGATGGCACGCAGTGTCGACGACATTCTGTCACGCCGGACCCGCGCCCGCATGATGGCACGCGATGCCTCGGCAGCCGCGGCCGAACGCGTCGGGGAACTCTTGATGAAAGAACTTGACCTTTCGGCCTTCGCAGTCGAAGAGCAAGTTGCAGCATACCGAAACCACACCGCGCACGAACGCGCCGTCCTGATGGGAGAAAAATAATTATGATCAGCAAAGAGGCAGTAAAACGCGGATACAACCGAGGCAACTACACCGTGGGTGCACCAAGCCAGCCTGGCTGGGCCGCCAACGCGGGAGAAATCTCGGGGGACTCGTTCTTCGGCACCGAGGCCGTGGCTGTCCCACAGGCGGTGCTGGATCTGCTGGCTGCCGCCGCGGACTCTGTCACCACCGATGCCGCCGCGGTCCGCGAAGGCACCCGTGATTGGTGGGCGGCATCGATGATCGCCGAAACCAGCGGACGCCCCGTTGCCCCTGAATCCGTAATAGTCTCGGTTTCCAGCACCGAACAAGTGCAGGCCGTCATGCGCATCTCCGATGCCCACAACATCCCCGTCACGGTCTCCGCCGGACGCAGCAACGTCACCGGCGCGGCACTGCCCCTGGCCGGTGGAATCGTGCTCGATATCTGCGGCATGGACAAGTTCCTCGGGTTCGATGAGCAAAGCCAGATAATCGAGGTCGAGGCCGGTGTTTTCGGCGACATCTTCGAGGAAAAGATCCAGGCCGAATACGGCATGACCTTGGGCCACTGGCCCTCCTCCTACGCCATCAGCACCGTTGGCGGCTGGGTTGCCTGCCGTGGCGCCGGGCAGCTCTCCACCCGCTACGGCAAGATCGAAGACATGGTCTTCGGCATGGACGTGGTTCTGGCCAACGGGGATCTGGTGACCCTTGGCAACAGCTCCCGTGCAGCGGTGGGCCCGGACCTGCTTCAGATGTTCATCGGTTCGGAAGGAACCCTGGGTGTTGTCACCACCATCCGCCTGCAGCTGCATCGGCTGCCGGACCACGGTCGAGCCATCGCCTATGGGTTCGAGACCTTTGCCGACGGGCTCGAGGCGTGCCGACAGATCATGCAGCAGGGGGCAACCCCGGCGGCCCTGCGCCTGTACGACAACCTGGAAAGCGGCGTCCAGTTCAACCTGCCCGACACCAACGTACTGTTGGTTGCCGACGAGGGAGCAAAGGAATCCGTCGAAGCGGGACTGGAAATCAGTGAGCGTGTTTGCGCCGAGACCGGCATCAAGCTTGACGACGAGGCGATCTTCGAGCGTTGGCTCGACACCCGGTACCTGACCGGCAAGAGCGCCGAAGGCTTCAAGAGCAGCCCCGGCCTGGTAGCGGACACCCTGGAAATGGTCGGCCGCTGGAAGGACCTGCCGGCCATCTACGATGAGGTCGTCGCCGCGGTGAACGCGATCCCGGGAACACTGGCCGGATCGGCACACCAGTCGCACGCCTACGTCGATGGCGCCTGCCTCTACTTCTCGATCCGAGGAGACATCGCGGTCGAGGAACGCGCTACCTGGTACCGTTCCGCTTGGGACGCGGCGAACGAGGTCATCATCAGGCACGGCGCTACGCTGAGCCACCACCACGGGGTCGGGCTGCTGCGAGCCCCGTACATGGAGGAGTCGCTCGGCGGCGGGTTCCAGGTATTGCGGGCGGTCAAGACCGCGTTGGATCCTAAGAATCTGCTGAACCCCGGCAAACTGGGACTCTAACCCAGGCTCCCCGCACGAGACCCCACACGAGACCCCGCTAAAAGCCAGAGGAATACCCAGATGAGCACCTTGCCCCAACATCTCAGCGAAGCGCTGACCCGCAACCCGGTGATCGCTTCCGTGTTCGGACCCCAAGCCGTGGGGCACTTCCTAGGATCCGGGTGCAAGGTGTGCATTCTAGCAAATGTGGGGTTGCACGAATTGCATGGGCTGCTCGCCGCCCTGTCCGGAGCAGGCAAGTTCACTTTCGTGAACGTCGATGCCTGCTCCGGACTCGGTCAGGACCGCGGAGCCGTCGAATACCTCAAGAGTATCGGGGTACAAGGTGTGGTGAGCACCAAGACGGCATTGATCCAGCGGGCCAACTCCACAGGCATGGCGACAATCCACAAGGTCTTTGTCACTGACCGTTCGAACCTTCCACGCAGCGCTTCGGCCGTAGATCAAAGCAAACCAGACCTTGTCCAAATCATGCCTTCGCCCGTGATCTCCCACCTGGAGCCCGGAGAGCTTCGTAGTCTTTCACCGTTCATTGCCTCGGGCTTCATCAAGTCCGCGCCGGATGTCGCGTCCCTATTGAGTGCGGGCGCCATCGGCGTTTCTTCTAGCAGCCCGGAATTGTGGGACCTGGCCGGGCGCACCTAACCAACCGACCGACACGAGGAATTGAGAATCCACGCCATGTCACAAAGCTATTTCCAAGTCATCGCACATTACTTCCCTAAGCCGGAGGAAGTCCAGAACGTGCTGGAGTTACTCGGCCAGTTGGCCATCGAGAGCCGAAAAGAAGAGGCAAACATGTCCTATGGCTTCTTCCGAGGTGCCGAGGACCCGGCGCACATCGTGATCCTTGAGCGGTACCGCGATGCGGCAGGGTTTGCCGCGCACCGCGAGTACGAACACTTCCAGCGCATCGGTCTGGGACAGATCATTCCCAAACTTTCCGATCGCCGCATCGAGTCGTACGAAGGCAGCACCGATGCCTAACAACCCGGCGGAAACCGCAACCCACATGCATAGCGCCGTGCTGCACGCCAGCGGCGCCGCACGGCCCTACGCGACGAGCAGGCCGCTGACTCTGGAACACTTGGAAATACCGGCCCCGCGCGCCGGGGAAGTCCTGGTGAAGATCGAACGCGCCAGCCTCTGCCACTCCGATCTGTCGGTCATCAACGGCTCCAGGCCGCGACCGCTGCCGATGGTGCTGGGCCACGAGGCAAGCGGCACCATTGCCGGTGTTGGCCCCGGAATGACCGACGTGCCGATGGGGTCTAAAGTCGTGCTGGTTTTCGTGCCCAGTTGCGGAGACTGCCGCGCCTGCGCCGCGGGGCGCCCTGCCCTATGTCACCGTGCGGCCGAATCCAACGGAACCGGCGACCTGCTCCACGGCCCGGCGGCGCTCAGCGGCGCCGACGGCACCCGCATCAACCACCATCTAGGCGTCTCCGCATTTTCACAGTACGCGGTGGTGGCGCGCGAGTCGGTGGTGGTGATCGAGGACGACGTGCCCTTCGACGTTGCGGCGATGTTCGGCTGCGCAGCATTGACCGGCATCGGTGCCGTACTCAACACCGCCAAAGTACTGCCGAGGCAATCGGTGATCGTCTTTGGCTTGGGCGCCGTGGGATTGATGTCGGTGATGGCGGCCGCGCAAATCCCGGGTACCACGGTCATCGCCATCGACCCGTTGGCGGAGAAGCAGGCGCTGGCGCTCAAGTGCGGGGCCCACGTGGCAGGATCCCCGGCGGAGGCAGCCGCGCTGGTGGCCGCCCATGCCGGAGACGGTGTCGATGTTGCGGTGGAAGCCGTGGGCAGCGCCCGCGTCATCGAAAACTGTTTGGGGTTGCTGACCCGCGGCGGCGCCCTTGTCTCGGTGGGCTTGCCGCACCCGGACCAAAGGCTCGATGTCCAGGCACTGCAATTCGCCGGAATGGGCAAACGCCTGCTGGGCTCCTACATGGGCGATGCCAACCCCGCCATTGACATCCCCGCCTATGTCGCCATGTGGCGGGCAGGAAGGCTTCCCGTGGAGTTGCTGCACACGGACACCAAGCCGGCGGACGAGCTCAACGAGGGTTTGGACGCCTTGGCCGACGGATTGGTGGTGCGCAGGCTCTTTGACTTCGGAAGCTAGCAGAACGCGGATTGGAACGGCAGGTGAACATTCGGCCCAACACCACCCCGATCCACTGTTGGAAGCCGTCGGGCCCCGCTAGGCTGGGCGGGTGACTGACGAGATGATCCACATTGCCTATGACCCTTCCTTCGACTTCAAGGCCCTTCCCAAGGTCTCGCTGCACGACCACCTCGACGGGGGATTGCGCCCGCAAACCATCATCGAGCTGGCCGCCGCCGCGGGCCACGAGCTTCCTTCCACCAACGCCGAGGAACTCGGCGCCTGGTTCCGGGCCTCGGCCGACTCCGGTTCGCTGGAGCGCTACCTCGAAACCTTTGAACACACCATCGCGGTGATGCAGACCAAGGACGCGCTCAAGCGGGTCGCGGCCGAATTCGTCGAGGACCTGGTCGCCGACGGCGTGGTCTACGCCGAGGTGCGCTGGGCACCCGAGCAGCACCAGCGGGACGGCCTGTCCTTGGACGACGCCGTCGAGGCCGTGCAGGCGGGACTCGAGGAGGCCAGCGAGCGGCTGACCGAGGCCGGCACCCCGATCCAGGTCGGCCAGCTGGTCACCGCCATGCGCCACGCCGACCGCGGCGTTGAGATCGCCGAGCTGGCCCTGCGCCACCGCTCGCGCGGTGTGGTGGGCTTTGACATCGCCGGCGCCGAGGACGGGTTCCCGCCCTCGCGCATGAAGGAGGCCTTCGACCTGCTGGCGGAGAACTTCTTCCCCACCACAGTGCACGCCGGGGAGGCCGCGGGCCTTGACTCTATCCGCGACGCGCTGATCACCGGACGGGCCCAGCGCCTGGGCCACGGCGTGCGCATCGCCGAGGACATCGAGATCCAGTTCGGCGGGCTCGACGACGACGGCGAGGAGGTCGGCGACGACACCGGCCTGGTCAATCTGGGCCCGGTCGCCAATTGGGTCCGCGACCGCGGCATCGCCCTGGAGATCTGCCCGTCCTCCAACCTGCAGACCGGAGCCACCGCCGCCTTCGGCGACGGCATCGAATCTCACCCGGTGGACCTTTTGGTGCAGACCGGGTTCAACGTCACCATCTCCCCGGACAACCGGCTGATGAGCGGCACCACGATCTCGGACGAGTTCGAGCTGCTCGTCGAGGCCTTCGACTACGACCTCGAGGACCTGCTGGACCTCACGCTGAACGCCGCCGAGGCGGCCTTCCTCCCGCTGGAGGAACGCGAGGCCCTGGTGGACTTCATCAACGAGGCCTACGAGCAGATGTCCGACGAGCAGAACGGCGACGACGACGAGTTCGAGGACTTCGACGACGAGGACGACGACTAACAGCCGTCCGCCTTACGGGGGAGCGGATCTTCCGCTTCCCCGGCACCGGCCGCCGGTGCATCAGTGCCCGTCTTGGGGCGCCGGTGCACCGGCGTCGGTGCTTAATACCCAGGGCCGGTCCGGGGAACCACCGAACCGACCCGGCCGCCGAAGGCCGCTGCGCGCGACCCAAACCGAATGATTGGGATTCCACATCGAGGGGGTAAAAGATTAAGCATCCGATGCAAGATGTGACTCACACTGGATCGGGCCCGCGGGGCCGACACGAACGGTGTCCGATAGTGTTGGACGCGGGCAACGACGCCCACGGGTTTTGCAACCGGCCTGCGGCTTTCGGCAACGGCACGTGCACGGCCCCTTCGCACCAACGGGGAGAGAACCACCAGTGAGTGAGCAGGTCGACCGCCTCGTCGAGATCATTTCCCAGCTGCGCGAACATTGCGCCTGGACCGCCGCGCTGACCCACGAATCCCTGGTCCGGTACCTGCTCGAGGAATCCTACGAGCTCACCGAGGCCATCGAGTCCCACGCCCCGGATGCCGAGCTGGAAGCCGAACTTGGCGACATCCTGCTGCAGGTGCTCCTGCACGCCTCAATCGGCGCCGAGCGCCGGTCCTTCGACTTCGATTCCATCGCCGCCTTCCTGGCCGCGAAGATGGTGCGCCGCAACACCCACATCTTCCACCCCGACGGCAGCCTCAAGGACAGCTTCCCGGACTCGATCGCCGAGATCATCGAGTCCTGGGACCGCGCCAAGCGCGCCGAAAAACCGCTGAACGAGTCGCCGACCGCGGGCATGCCCAAGAACCTGCCGGCGCTGCTCTATGCCCAAACCTTTCTCTCCCGCACCGAGAGGCACGCGGCGATCACCGATGCCGGTGCCGCGCCCGGCGTGGATACGGGGACGAACCAGGATTCCATCGTTCCGCCGGATGCGCCGCACCTTGGCGCTCCGGAAAACGAACAGGAACTGGGCGAGCAGCTGCTCGCCCTGTGCGACGCGGCCCGTTCCCGGGGCCTCGACGCCGAACGAGCCCTGCGCACTGTCGTGCAGCAACGCATTGCATTGGCGCAGGGCGAAACGCAGGAAACAACTTAGTGAACTGCCTCTCGCCCAAGCTAGGCTAGGGGCAGGCAACGGCGCCTGCGTCATGCAGTTCACGTTCGACCAACATCCACACCTTGAAGGAGTACCTTCCCATGGCATTGATTGAAGCCATCCACGCCCGCGAGATCCTCGATTCGCGCGGCAACCCAACCGTTGAGGTTGAGGTCCTGCTCTCCGACGGCTCGATGGGCCGCGCAGCGGTTCCTTCCGGTGCCTCCACCGGTGCCTTCGAGGCAGCAGAGCGCCGCGACGAAGATCCCAAGCGTTACCAGGGCAAGGGTGTCCTTGGCGCCGTCAACGCCGTCATCGATGACATCGGCGAAGTCGTCGAGGGAATGGACGCCACCGACCAGCGTGCACTCGATGCCGCAATGATCGACCTGGACGGCACGTCCAACAAGTCCAAGCTGGGCGCCAACGCGATCCTGGGCGTCTCGCTCGCCGTGGCCAACGCCGCCGCCGAGTCCTCGAACCTGCCGCTGTACAAGTACCTGGGCGGCCCGAACGCCCACGTGCTGCCGGTTCCGCTGATGAACATCCTCAACGGCGGCTCGCACGCCGACTCCGATGTGGACATCCAGGAATTCATGATTGCCCCGATCGGCGCATCGACCTTCTCCGAGGGCCTGCGCTGGGGCGTTGAGGTCTACCACAACCTCAAGGCCGTGCTCAAGGAAAAGGGCCTGTCCACCGGCCTAGGCGACGAGGGCGGCTTCGCCCCGAACCTGCCCTCCAACCGTGCGGCCCTCGAGCTGATCACCGAGGCCATCACCCGCTCCGGCTACACCCCGGGCGAAGACATTGCCCTGGCCCTGGATGTTGCCTCCTCGGAGTTCTTCGAGAACGGCACCTACCAGTTCGAAGGCAAGTCGATCACCGCCCAGGAAATGAGCGACTACTACGCACAGCTGGTCGCCGACTTCCCGCTGGTCTCCATCGAGGACCCGCTGGACGAGGACGACTGGGAAGGCTGGAAGACCCTCACCGACGCCATCGGCGACAAGGTCCAGCTGGTGGGCGACGACTTGTTCGTCACCAACCCTGAGCGCCTGGCCCGCGGCATCGAGACCGGCACCGCCAACTCGCTGCTGGTGAAGGTCAACCAGATCGGCACCCTGACCGAGACCCTGGACGCCATCTCGATGGCCCAGCGTGCCGGCTACTCCACGATCACCTCGCACCGCTCGGGCGAGACCGAGGACACCACCATCGCCGACATCTGCGTGGCCACCAACGCCGGGCAGATCAAGACCGGTGCCCCGGCCCGCTCGGAGCGCGTGGCGAAGTACAACCAGCTGCTGCGCATCGAGGAAGAACTCGGCGATGCGGCGGTTTACGCCGGTGCCGGCGCCTTCCCGCGTTTCGGTGCCTAACCAGCCGTAATTACACGTAGGCTCGTGGGGGAACTATTCTTGGTTCCCCCACGAGTTTTTGTGTTAACCCCCGAAAGCTTGAGACGACGAAGAACCCCGGGGCCATGTGAAAAGGGCTCCGGACCGAGAGGGCAAAGGAGCACGATGGCCACGCGACGTCCTCCCATGCCGCGCTCCGGGACCTCGGCCAAGGGCCCGGCACGCGGGGACGACACCGATCCGCAGCGAGCCGCTGCCTCCGAGGCACCGCCCAAGCGCCCGCGGCAACACCGCGAAGAACCCCGCCAGGCACAGTCGGCTCCCAGGCCCGCGGCCGCTCCTGCGCGTCCCAAGGTCGTTCCGCTGGGCCGGGTGACCGCCTCGGGCAAGCCCGCTCCGGCGTCCCCGAAGCCTGCCGCGGCGAAGCCCGCCGCGACCAAGGCGGCCCCGAAGCCGCGGACCGGACCCAAGCCCGCTTCCAAGCCGGCCGCAAAACCCAAGGCCAAGGCCAAGACCAGCGCCTCGCAGCGGCGCATCGAGGACCGGAACCTGCTCTCCGGTGCCGTGCGCAAGGACGCCCAGGCTGCCCCGCCCGAATCCCGCAAGGGACCCGCGGGCCCCAAGAAGCCCATTCCGGCGCGCAGCTTTTCCGGCCGCCTGCTGGCGTTGAGCATCGCGTTGTCGGTCTTTGCGGTGCTGCTGGTGCCCAGCATCGGCACCTATGCGCGCCAGCGCGACGAGATTGCCGCGCTGCGCACCTCGATTGCCGCCAAGCAGGCCGAGCAGGAAGCGCTCAAGGACCAGATCGCCCGCTGGGACGATCCGCTGTACATCAAGCAGCAGGCCCGCGACCGGATAAACTTGGTCATGCCGGGCGAGCGGAACTACATGGTCGTCGGCACCCGCCCCGAGGAAACAGCGCCAGGCGAGCCCAACCAAAGCCCCAAGGAAGTCCGCACCGACCTGCCCTGGGTCGATGCGCTCTTCGACTCGGCGCAGCGCGCCGCCACCGACTGAGCCGCACGGCCGCACACACACCTTTTTCATGACACACCAACGCGAGGAGATGCTCCCAACCGTGGACGCCGCGAACCAAAACCACGAAGCACTCGATGCTGCAGCCCGGGTGCCCAGCGCCGCGGACCTGGAAACCCTGTCCCGCCAACTGAACCGCCCGGTGCGCGACGTGGTGGAGATCGGTGCCCGCTGCGTCTGCGGGAACCCGCTGGTGGCCACCACGGCACCGCGGCTCTCCTCCGGGATCCCGTTCCCGACCACCTACTACCTGACGCACCCGGTGATCACCGCAGCGGTCTCGCGCCTCGAGGCCGCGGGGGTCATGAACGAGATGAACGCCGAGCTGGGCCAGGATGCCGAGCTGGCCGCCGCCTACGCGCGCGCGCACGACGAGTACCTGGCCGTGCGCGATGCCATTGGCGAGCGCTCCGGCACTGGGGCCGTCCCGGAAATCGCGGGGGTTTCCGCCGGTGGCATGCCCACCCGCGTGAAGTGCCTGCACGTGCTGGCGGGCCACTCGCTGGCCGCTGGCCCGGGCGTGAACCCGCTGGGCGACCGCGCCCTGGAGGCCATCGCCGAGTGGTGGACCAAGGACAAGTGCTATTGCGCCGGGGCCTGGGACACCGAGGGCCAGGCCCCCAGCCAGGACCGCTCGCGCCACGTGAAGACCCAGTCCGTGGACCCGGCCATCAAACAGGCCCAGCGGGCAGCTGCCCGCGCCGCCCGCGAGGCCGCGGCCAACGACCCGGCCTCCGGTTCCACCGAAGCGCCTGGCGCGTGAGCCGGGTCGCCGCGATCGACTGCGGCACCAACTCCATCCGCTTGCTCATCGCCGACACCCGCCAGACCCCGACGGGCCCGGCGCTGGAGGACGTGCTGCGCCAGATGCGCGTGGTGCGCCTGGGCCAGGATGTGGATGCCACCGGCGAATTCGCCCCCGAGGCACTGGAACGCACCTTCGCCGCGATTGACGAGTATGCCGAGATGATCCGCGAGCACGGGGCCACCCGCATCCGATTCGTGGCCACCTCGGCCACCCGCGATGCGGCCAACCGCGACGAGTTTGTCGCCGAGGTCCGCGCGCGCCTGGGAGTGGACCCGGAGGTTGTGCCCGGGGACACCGAGGCGGCGCTGTCCTTCGCCGGGGCCGCCTCCGTGGCGCCGGCCGCGCCGGGAACCCGCATCCTGGTGGTCGACCTGGGCGGGGGATCGACCGAGTTCGTGCTGGGGGATGAGAACGGGCCGGTGGCTTCCCGGTCCATGGACATGGGCTGCGTCAGGCTCACCGAGCGCTTCTGGCGCCACGACATGCCAACCCCCGAGACCATTGCTGCCGCCCGTGCGCAGGTCAACGCGGTGCTCGACGAGGTCCAGGAAACCGTCGACTTTTCCACGGTGGACCGGATCGTGGGCGTGGCCGGGACGATCACCACGCTCACCGCCGCCGCGCTGGGACTGGCGAACTATGACTCGAACCTCATCCACGGTGCCGAGCTGGGCATCGACAAGCTTGAAACCGCCATTGCGTTCATACTCGAATCCGACCGGGAAACCCGTGCCTCACTTGGCTATATGCACCCCGGCCGGGTGGATGTGATTGCCGCCGGCGCGCTGATCTACGGATGCATCCTGGAACGGGTCGCCGGCGCGGGTGCGGGCAGGATCGGCACCGCCACCGCCTCGGAGCACGATATTCTGGACGGAATTGCCCTGGGACTTGGCCCGGGGAACTAAGCACCGCAGCCCGAAACCCCCATGCGTCCCCCACGCCCCACGCTAGGAGAACACTTGAGCCAACGACTGCGCCGCATCGCCGCCACGGCATTGACCCTGGTGCTTGGCCTCACGGCCGCACTGGCCGTGGCCCCTGCTGCACATGCCGACGCGGCCCGCGACGGGGAATGGTGGCTCAAATCCTCCGGCATCACCAAGGCCTGGGAGGTCTCCAAGGGCGCCGGGGTCACCGTGGCGGTCATTGACACGGGCATCGACACCTCCCACCCCGACCTGCTCGGTGCGGTCACCGGGGGCAAGGACATCTCCGGCGCTGGCATCCCGGACGGCTCCAAGCCGTTGGGCACGCTGCCTGAGCACGGGACGCTGGTGGCCACGCTGCTGGCCGGGCGCGGCAACAACAGCGCGGCGATCGCCGAGGCCAAGGCCGATGCCGAGGCGCAGAAGAACGCCTACGAGCGGGCCGTCGCCTCCGCCAAGGAAGCCGACGAGGATCCGCCCCCGGCACCCGAGCCGATCGAGATCCCGAAGCCCGCCGCCGGGCCCGACGGCATGCTGGGCGTGGCCCCGGAGGCCAACCTGCTTTCGCTCTCGCTGTGGATGGGCACGGAGAACCCCGCCGGGATTTCCGTCGAGGAGCAGGTGCCAGCGGCCGTGAAGTGGGCCGTGGATAACGGGGCGAAGGTCATCAACATCTCGCTGGGTTCCACCCAGCCGGACTGGCCTACCAGCTGGGACACGGCGTTCAAGTACGCCGAGGACAAGGACGTGGTCATTGTCGCCGCGGCCGGGAACCGTGCCGGCGGCATGAAGCAGGTCGGGGCCCCGGCCACGATCCCCGGGGTGCTCACCGTGGCCGGCATCGACCGCCAGGGCAAGGCCAGCGTCGATTCCTCCACCGAGGGCATCAGCATCGGCGTGGCGGCCCCGGCCGACCCGCTGGTCGGCGGGCTGCCCGGCGGCGGCTACGCGGATTGGTCGGGTACCTCCGGCGCCGCGCCCCTGGTGGCCGGGGTCGCGGCGATGATCCGCTCCAAGTACCCGGAGATGAAGGCCCCGCAGGTCATCAACCGGATACTGGCCACCGCGCGAGATGCAGGGAAGCCGGGCATCGACAACCTCTACGGCCACGGCATCCTCGATGCCCATGCGGCGCTCACCGCCGACGTGCCGCAGGTGGAGGCGAACCCGATGAACACCATCACCGAATGGATCCGGGTGCACCGCCGCGGCGCACAGGTCAACGCCGGGCCCACCGAGGCCCCGGGCATCTCCACGGAGAAGTCCGACATCAAGCCCATCGCGGCCCCCGCGCCGTTGCCGCCGAGCGACGGCTCCGGATTCCTGCCGCCGCTGCTGGTGCTGGGCTTCGGCGGGTTGCTGCTGTTGACCATGCTGGGCGGGACCCTGCACTACACGCGTGCCAGGCGCCGGGTGGCCATCGCCGAATCGACCAAGAGCGCGCCGGTTTCGGCGCTGAAACTGGGCGATCGCACCGGTCGCAAGGACATCTTCGACGAGCTTCCGGAGTCCGGCGAAAACTCCTGAGGATGCGGGCCGAAAAGTGGTCTGCGCCACCCCTCGGTGTGTTAGTGAAGACTTTCACAAAGGGTGTTTTTGGGGATATGATGGGTACATGCCTATCACTCAACAATTTTCCGACCGCCCGCGCATTCTTGTAGTTGGCGGCGGCTACGTTGGACTTTACGTCGCAATGAAGCTGCAGAAGAAGGTCAAGGACCACGGCGGAATCGTCACCGTCGTGGACCCGCTGCCGTACATGACCTACCAGCCGTTCCTCCCCGAGGTGGCAGGTGGCCAGATCGAGCCGCGCCACGTCGTGGTGTCGCACCGCCAGCACCTCAAGCATGCCGAACTGATCAATGGCCGCGTCTCGGCCATCGACCACAAGAACAACAAGGCCGTCGTCGTGCCGGTTGTCGGCGAGCCGTTCGAGCTCGAGTACCGCGACGTGGTCCTGGCCGCCGGCGCGGTCACCCGCACCTTCCCGATCCCGGGCCTCGCGGATGAGGGCATCGGCCTGAAGTCCATCGAGGAAGCCGTTGCCCTGCGCAACAAGATCCTCGAGCGCATCGAGTCGGCCTCGCTGATGACCGACGCCTCCGAGCGCAAGCGCGCCCTGAGCTTCGTCGTGGTCGGCGGCGGCTTCGCCGGCATCGAGACCATCGCCGAGATCGAGGACATGGCCCGCCACGCCGCAGCCCTGAACGGCCGCATCGGCAAGGACGAGCTGCGCTTCGTGCTGGTCGAGGCCATGGGCCGCATCATGCCAGAAGTCACCGAGGACCAGGCGCTGTGGGTTGTCGACCACCTGCGCAGCCGCGGCATCGAGGTCCTGCTGAACACCTCGCTGGCCGACGCCACCGAGGGCAAGCTGGCCCTGATCAACATGCCGGACAAGTCCGCTGCCGAGACCTTCGAGTCCGACACGCTGATCTGGACCGCCGGCGTCATGGCCAACCCGATGGTTCGCTCCACCGACTTCCCGATCGAGCCCCGCGGCCGCGTCATGACCGGCACCGACCTGCGCATCACCGGCGAAGACGGCGTCGCCATCGAGGGCGCCTGGGCCGCAGGCGACGTGTCGGCAGTGCCCGACGTGACCGGCGGCCTGCCGGACGGCACCTGCGTGCCCAACGCACAGCACGCAGTGCGCCAGGCCAAGTTGCTGGCACACAACCTGTACTCCACCCGCTACGGCGTGGGCCAGGTCAAGAACTACAAGCACAAGAACCTCGGCGCAGTTGCCGGTTTCGGTGCGAACAAGGGCGTCGCCAAGGTCATGGGCGTCAAGCTCAAGGGCTGGCCAGCCTGGATGGCACACCGTGGCTACCACGGCATGGCCATGCCGACCTTCGAGCGCAAGTTCCGCGTTCTGGGCGACTGGATGGTGGCGCTCTTCTTCACCCGCGACTCGCTGCAGCTGAACAACCTCGAAAACCCGCGCTCCACCTTTGTGGAGGCAGCAACCCCGAAGCCGCGCGCCTAGCAGTTACGAGCGGAGGCGGTGGCACCGTGCCACGGATCCCGGGCCCAACGTGATAGGCCCACGGCCCGGGATCCGCGAACGACGGTGGCGCCGCCCCTTCCCATGCCAGGTACATGCTACGTTTCCCCAGAGTGGGAACGTTCTTGTACGCTTGGTCGGGTAGGCCCCCATGGTGGAACTGGTATACACGGCTGACTTAAAATCAGCTGCCGAAAGGATTGTGGGTTCGAGTCCCACTGGGGGTACCGAGTGAATGGCCCCTGCTTCCCTGTTTTTTACAAGGAAGCAGGGGCCTTCGCTTTGCCCAAAACTACTGTTTAGCCCACATTTTGCCCACGGTTGGAAATGAATCGCCACGATTCTCGGTTGCCACGCGGCTCCCCACGTGGTTTCTGCGGACTATGAAGTAGCAACGAGCGGTGCCCTCCAGAACATCCCGACGCGGATACATGCAATGTCACGACCTGAACGATGGCCGGGTGCTGCAATGACGTTCGCGAACAGATTGAATGCCTGTTGCTCGAGGTGGGCAAGGGCGAAATCAGCGCAGAATGCGACAGCGCTGGCAGGAGGTGTTTGCATGGTTCGTTCCACCAGAACCCTTGATCCGCGGAAGCCGTTTTGAAAGGTTTGAGTCACGGTTGAAGCCGGGGGATCTCCATGCCTTCCGGGTCCGCCGTTGATCGATCGATCTTTCGTTGAAAACTGAGACTCGCCGTTATCTGCCTGTAATCAATTACTCCTTATATTCTAGGGTTTTTTGGGTTACGTTCCTAAGTAGCCGAGGTGCCTTGGCCGCCCATCGGGCCACAGCCTAGAGGGCATACTTTTGAGGGGAATCAACATGATCGCTCCACCACGATCGCGTTTTACTCGAGGGGGCCGTTTCCTGGCCGTCGGGGCCGCACTTGCCCTGACCGCCACGGCATGCGCCGGAGGAGGCGGCAACGAACCCAGCGCCTCACCAACGGCAACGGGCTCTGCACCGGCGGCCGAAGGCCCGCTTAAGCTTGGAACGCTGCTTCCGAGCACCGGCAACCTTTCCTTCTTCGGCCCACCCATGACCGCCGGAGTGGACCTGGCAATCAAGGAAATCAACGAAGCAGGTGGCGTGCACGGCGAGGACGTCACGGTCATGCACCGCGACTCGGGCGACACCACGACGAATATCGCCACGCAATCGAGCACCGAAATGCTCGGACAGAATGTCTCAGCCATCATTGGCGCAGCTTCTTCCGGCGTCACCAAGACCGTGATCAACCAGATCACCGGTGCCGGCACACTGATGATGTCCCCGGCCAATACGGCTCCGGAATTCAGCACCTGGGACGACAAGGGCCTGTACTGGCGCACCGCTCCATCCGATGTCATGCAGGGCCGGATCCTCGGCAACGTCATGGTCGGCCAGGGTGCAGCGACGGTGGGCATGATCGTGCTCAACGATGCCTACGGCACCGGACTGGCCAAGAACATCCGGATGGCGGTCGAAGCGGCAAACGGCGAAATCGTCGTCGAATCGATGTTCAACGAAGGGGACTCGCAATTTTCGTCCCAGGTCGACGAGGTCGTCGCGGCAAAGCCCGATGCCATTGCGATCCTGAGCTTCGACCAAGCCCGTTCCATCATCCCGCTGCTGATCCAGAAGGGTGTCGACCCCACCACCATGTACTTCGTGGATGGCAACATCCTTGACTACTCGAAGGACTTCGACAAGGGGACCCTGGAAGGGGCCATGGGCACCCAGCCGGGATCCTTCGCGAAGACCGATTTCAAGACGCGGTTGGAAGCTGTCAACGACTCGCTCAAGGACTGGAACTACGCGGCCGAATCCTACGATGCCACCACGCTGATCGCGCTGGCCTCCACCGTTGCCAAGTCCAACGACGGCGCGGCCATTGCGGCCCAGCTGCAGGCGGTCTCGCGCGACGGCGAGAAGTGCGGGGACTTCGCCTCGTGCAAGAAGTTGCTCGACGAAGGCAAGGACATCGACTACGACGGCGTTGCCGGGCCGGTGACCTTCGACGAGAAGGGCGACATCACCGAGGGCATCATGGGCGTCTACCAGTACGACGGCAACAATGTGCCAAAGCCACTGCGTGAGGAGGCCGGGGCCGTCTAGACGGCCCCAAGCACCCCGGCAGGCACGCAAGGAGAGGCCGAACCGACTTGATGTCGGTTCGGCCTCTCCTTGCGTGCCTGCGCCCGGCGCGGGCAGTGGCGTTGCTATTGCGGTGCGGGCGGCGGCGTGCCGCCTTCGGACTCCTCGCGTTCCACGGTCTCGGCCAGGTTGCCCAGGTAGAGCTGGATGACCTTGGGGTCGTTGAGCAGCTCGCGCCCGGTGCCGGTGTGCGCATCGCGGCCCTGGTCAAGGACGTAGGCGCGGTCGCAGATCTGCAGGCATCGCCTGGCATTCTGCTCGACCATGATGACGCACACGCCGGCCCGGTTGATCTCGTGGACCCGCAGGAAGGTTTCGTCCTGCCGGACGGGGGAGAGACCCGCCGAAGGCTCGTCGAGCAGCAGGACCGCGGGTTCCATCATCAGCGCCCTGCCCATGGCCACCATTTGCCGCTCGCCGCCGGAGAGCGAGCCGGCACGCTGGTTCCGGCGCTTGCCCAACTCCGGAAAGAGCGAGGTGACGAACTCGAAGCGCTCGGCAAAGTCCTTGGGACGCTGGAAAATGCCCATCTCCATGTTTTCCTGGATGCTCAGCGCCGGAAACACGTTGTTGGTCTGCGGCACGAATCCCAGCCCGCGGGAAACCAGCTTGTTGGCCTTGAGTCCGGTCAGGTCGGCCCCGTGGACGACCACGTGCCCCGAATGGACCTTCACCAGCCCGAACATCGCCTTGAGCAGCGTCGACTTGCCGGCCCCGTTGGGACCGATGATGCCGATCAGTTCACCCTGGCGCGCCTCGAGGTTGCAGCCGTTGAGGATGTTGACCCCGGGCAGGTAGCCGGCGACCAGGTCGGTCACGCTGACGACGGCGGCTTCCGCTTCGGTGCTCATGGCTGCCTCCCATGGGGGTCCTGGGTGTCCGGCTCGTCATGCACGGCCAGGAGTTCTCCCGCGTCTTCGGTGCCGACAACGGATTCGGCATCCTCGCTCAAGACGTCTTCCAAGCGTGCGACGCCCTCCGGGGCACCCAGGTCGACATCGTGGTGGGCACCCAGGTAGGCGTCGATGACCGCCTGGTCCTGCATCACTTCCTTGGGCGGGCCCTCCGCCACCACGCGGCCCTCGGCCATCACAATGACCCAGTCGGCGATGTGGCGGACCACGTGCATGTCGTGTTCCACGAAAAGCACCGTGGTCCCGGTGGCCTTGAGGTTCTTGATGTGGTCGAGCAGGGATTGGGTCAGGGCCGGGTTGACCCCGGCCATGGGCTCGTCGAGCATGACGAGCCTTGGTTCGGCCATCAGTGCCCTGGCCATTTCCAGCAGCTTGCGTTGGCCCCCGGAAAGCGATGCGGCATAGTCTTCGCGTTTCTCGGCCAGCTTGAACATGGCCAGCAGGGAATCGGCTGTGCGGGTGAGCTCGGCCTCGCGCTCCCGCCACAGCCAGGGAAACATGGCCCTCCACAGGGCTTCGCCGGGCTGGTCGGCACCGCCGAGGCGCATGTTTTCGATGACGGTGAGCTTGCCCATGACCTTGGTGAGCTGGAAGGTGCGGACCATGCCAAGGCGCGCCACCCGGTGGGGGCGGATCCCGGCAAGGTTTTTTCCGTCGAAGGTCCACGACCCCGAATCGGGGGTGTCGAAGCCGGTGAGCAGGTTGAAGAACGTCGTCTTGCCCGCGCCGTTGGGGCCGATGAGCGCGGTGATCTTGTGCCGCGGGATTTCAACATGGTCCACGTCCACCGCCTTGAGGGCACCGAACGAGCGGCGCACGCCATCGGCGATGATTATCGGGTCGCGCTTCTTGCAGCCGGGTGCGGCCGGCCCCACGGCAATGGGACCGGTGTCATTGAACGGGGAGGTGTCCGGGTCCTGGCCGGTGGCGGGCCCCGGCGGAATTCGTTGCGGGTCACTCATGAGAAAGCGAGCTCCTTCTTGTTGCCCAGGATTCCTTGCGGGCGGAAAATCATCAGCAGCATCAGGGCCACACCCACCAGGATGTAGCGCAGCTGGCCGGCCTGGGCGCTGGAGAGGAAGGTGATGTACCCGGCCTCGATGAGCCCCAGCAGGATGCCCTGGGTCAGGGAGAGCACCACCCAGAAGATCATGGCTCCGAGCACCGACCCGAAGACCGTGGCCATGCCGCCGAGCAGCAGCGCCGTCCACAGGAAGAAGGTCAGCTCCGAGCCGTAGTTGGCCGGTTGCACCGCCCCGGTGGGCAAGGTGAACAAGATCCCGGCCAGCGAGCCGAACAGGCCGCCGATGACCAGCGCCTCCATCTTGTAGACGAAGACGTTCTTGCCCAGCGAGAGCACGGCGTTCTCGTCCTCGCGGATTCCCTTCAGCACCCTGCCCCACGGGCTGCGCATCAGCGCCCACACGATCGCGGCGCAGAGCAGCACGATGCCCCAGGCGACAAGGGTCACCCAGAGGCTGCGGTCATTGAAATTCAGCGGACCCACTGGGTAGTCGCCGGGAGGGAAAGGGCTCAAAGCGTAGAAGCCGCGCTCGAAGGTGGCCAGGCCGTTGGCCGACCCGGTGACGTTGGTCAGGGAATTGGTGGTGACGATGTAGCGGACGATCTCGGCCGCGGCGATCGTGACGATGGCCAGGTAGTCCGCGCGCAGGCGCAGCGTGGGAATGCCCAGGATCAACGCGAACAGGACCGAGGCCACGAGTGCCACCAGCAACGCCACGGGCAGCGGCGCGCCAAAGGTGAGCGTTGAGATGGAGAAGCCGTAGGCGCCCACGGCCATGAAGCCGGCCTGTCCGAAGTTCAGCAGGCCCGCGTAGCCGAAGTGCACTGCCAGTCCCAGCGCGGCGAGCGCATAGGACGCGGTGATCGGGCTGACGATTTCCGTCAAGGCATTGGTGAAGATCGCTGCGAAGTCCATGATGGGTTCCTTTCCCCTAGCCCACGCGCTCGCGGCGGCCCAGCAGGCCCTGCGGCTTGAACAGCAGCACGAGGATCATGACCGCCAGTGCACCGACGTATTTCAAATCGGCCTCCAGCCAGATCGTCGAAATCTCCACCATGAGACCGACCAGCACAGAACCGATGAGCGCCCCGAACACCGTGCCGAGTCCGCCCAGGGTCACCCCGGCGAAGATCATCAGCAGGATCTGCTGGCCCATGTTGAAGGCGACACCGGGCCGGTAGTACGCCCAGAGGATTCCGCCGAGTGCGGCAAGCATGCTGCCGACCACCCACACCATGCGGATCACGCGGTCCACATCGATTCCCGAAGCCGCGGCAAGCGCCGGGTTGTCGGCCACGGCGCGTGTCGCCTTGCCGAACCGGGTCTTGAGCAGCAGCAATGCCACCGCGATGATCACCACCAGCGAGACCACCAGGGAAACCAGCGTGTTTCGCGAGATCGAAACCCCCAGCACCACTAGGATCGGGCTTTGCGCCGAGGGCAGTTGTTCGGTGGTTCCGCCGAAGAAGAACAGGATGATGTAGCGCATGGCCAGGGCAAGCCCGATGGAGACGATCATCATGGGCACCAAGGCCGAGCCACGGCGCCGCAGGGGCTTCCACAATCCCCAATCCTGCAGCCAGCCCAAGGCCCCGCCCAGCAGGACGGCAACGACCAGGGCCGCCCAGAGCGGGAATCCCCAGGCCGAGAGCGCGAAGGTGGACACGGCGCCGAAGGTCACCATTTCCCCGTGGGCAAAGTTGGTCAGGCCCGTTGTTCCGAAGACCAGCGACAGCCCGACCGCGGTCAAGGCCAGGAGCAACCCAAAACTCAAGCCGGCCACCGTCCGCTCGGCCAGGATCGAACCGAAGCTCCTGGTGGCAGCGGCCGCGTTCTCGCCGACCTTGAATATGACACCCATGTTGGACGAGGTGCCGAATTCCACGATGCGCGGGTTCGCCTCCCCCTCGCTCAGGGGCTTGTCCGCGGGCAGCGTGGCGACGTCCAACAGGACCTCGTAGGTTCCCTTTGCGGGAACGACGATGACCCACCGGCCATCCTTGTCGGTTGTCGCCTCCGCACTGAAACCGGTGGTTGAGCTCGCCGTGATCCGTACGCCCTCGATCGGAACGGATCCATCGCGGAGGGTTCCACGGATCGTCAGTTCCTGCTTCTGCAGCGGCGCCTGGAGCTGTCCGGCCGCCGATGCCGATGCCGAGGGCATCGCCAATGCCGGCACTGCCGAAGCGAGGGCCAACCCCGCGAACAAGGCGATAAGCCCCACGACCCCCACCCAGCGGATCACTGCTGCGTTTGCTTGACGAAACACGGTGCGAGCCCTCTCGTCGTAGCGTGGCCCGGCAACCACAAGCACCGGACACGGGAGTGACTTATGTCACTCACGTGTGCCCATCGTAGTGCCGCGGAGGTGTGTAGCAATACGGTTCGGCGGCGATTGCTTGGGGGAAACGGTAACGGTCTGGTTAAGGCCGGAATTCCGGAGGCTGCGCGGCCGGGGCGATATCCGGATCCGGAGCCAGGTGCGCGGAGGGGTCCGGGTCGGTCCGTTGCCCCGAGGGGTGGCACGCACCGGCGCCCGATCCCGAGCAAGGGCGAGTGGGCCCGTCTCGCCATTTTCCACGCGCAACCGGGGGAGCGGCTCGAGTCTGTGGATGCCGGTCCGCCGGTTGAAGCGGGGTCACGGGTCTCCGGGCGAAGTCGCTCGGTTGTGGGCTCTGGCCCGATCGCTGCACGGGAAACCGCGAATATCGGCAAGGTTGCGGCACCTGAAAACCATGAACCGCAAACTTAAACCCAAAAAGGTCCTGATTTGGGGATTTATTGGTCTGCACCGAACGTTGAACCAACGTAGGCTATTTACTAACAACCCTACCGAGGAGAAACACCATGGCCCTGGGCGGAAACCCGGTCTTTAAGTCCAAGAACTACCGCGAGCAGACCCGTGCGGCCGGCGCCACGGGTGCCGCGTCCACCACCTATGCTCAGCCGATGAGCGCACAGGCCCTGCAGGACCTGTACTCGCAGCCTTCCGCGTCACCGCAGGAAACCGGCCGCATGACCTACGCCGACGTCATCAACAAGACGATGCTGAGCCTCGGCGTGGTCCTCATTGGCGCGGCCATCGGCTGGCAGCTGCCGGCCCTGATGCTCGTCGGCGCACTCGTCGGCCTGGGCCTGGGCCTGGTCAATTCCTTCAAGCGCCAGCCCTCGCCGGCGCTGATCCTGCTCTACGCCGGCTTCGAGGGCCTGTTCCTCGGCGGCCTCTCGGGCGTCTTCGAGAACATGTACCCGGGCATCGCCGTCCAGGCCGTGCTCGCGACATTCTCGGTCTTCGCCGTGACCCTGGTGCTCTACCGCTCGGGCAAGTACCGCGCGACCCCGAAGATGACCCGCATGTTCATGATCGCGATGATCGGCTACGGCGTGTTCTCGCTGCTGAACTTCGGCCTGATGATGTTCGGCGCCGTCGATGGCATGTTCGGCATGCGCAGCGGCATGCTGGGCGTCGGCATCGGCGTGCTCGCCGTGCTGCTGGCCACCTACGCACTCGTGCTGGACTTCACCAACATCTCCGAGGGCGTGCGCCAGGGCGCACCGGCCAAGGCCGCCTGGACCGCCGCATTCGGCCTGACCGTGACGCTGGTCTGGCTGTACGTTGAGATTCTGCGCATTCTGGCTATCCTGCGTGGCGATGATTAGTCATTCTGCTGTGTGACCGCGGGGCAGTACCCATGATTTGGGTACTGCCCCGCGGTTTTTCTGCAATATGTGCGTCATCTATGCCGCACCGGCAACTTTCAAGGGATAACGTATGTTCATGGCATTGACAGGCAGCAAGGGATCGACCGGGAAGACGGCGCGCAGGCTCGCGACCCCCGGGCCCCTTCCCCGAGGAGTCAAGGCATGAAGCTGCCCCGCCCCCTGCGGCGCCTGGCCGCGGCCACCGAAGCGGTGCAGCAAAGCGCCGCGGCCACCAAGCAACGGATGGCCGCCTCGCCCGAGGCCGAGGAGAACCCGGCGATCATCTACGCCGCCCATGCCGAGGCCGAGGACCTGCCCTACGGCGTGCGGATCGCCGCGTCCTGGTCCTGGCGGTTGATCGTCATCGTGCTGGCCGTGGGCATCGCCGTCTGGTTGCTGTCCCACGTGTCCCTGCTGGTGATCCCGCTGATGATCGCGGCCCTGCTGGCCGGGCTGCTCAGCCCCGTGGTGAAGTTCCTGACCCGCACCCTGCGTTTCCCCAAGGGGCTTTCGGTCGGGGTGACCATGGTTGGTTTCCTGGCGGTGATCGTCGGAGGCCTCTCCATCGTTGGGCAGCGGCTGGCCAACGGCTTCGCTTCCCTGTGGGCCCAGGCACTGACCGGCATCGCGCAGATCCAGCACTGGCTCTCCACCGGCCCGCTGGGGTTGAGCAACCAGGACCTCGACACGCTTTTCCAAGACGCCCTGAACACGCTCAAGAACAACTCCTCGTCCATCCTCTCCGGTGCGCTGTCCTGGGGCACCACCCTCGGGCACCTGGTGACGGGCATGCTGCTTGTGCTCTTCTCGCTGATCTTCCTGCTGCTGGATGGACCGCGCATCGGGCGCTTCTTCATCAACCTGCTGCCGCGCCGTGCCCGGGCCGCCGCCCACGGTGCCGGCCACCTCGGCTGGGGCTCTATGGTCAGCTACGTCCGCGTCCAGCTCTTTGTAGCCTTCATCGACGCCGTGGGCATCGGCGTGGGCGCCCTGATCCTCGGGGTGCCGCTGGCCCTTCCGCTGGGCGTGCTCGTTTTCATTGGCTCGTTCATCCCGGTCATCGGTGCACTGGTCACCGGGGCCGTGGCCGTGCTGCTGGCCCTGGTGGCCAACGGCTGGGTCAACGCGCTGATCATGTTGCTGGTGGTGCTCTTCATCCAGCAGGCCGAATCCCACATCCTGCAGCCATTGGTCATGGGCAAGGCCGTGAGCCTGCACCCGCTGGCCGTCGTCATGGCCGTGGCCGGCGGCTCCATCGTCGCCGGCATCGCCGGCGCCCTGTTTGCAGTCCCGGTGCTGGCCGTGGCCAACACCGTGGTGAAGTACATTTCTGACCGGGGCTGGGAGCACGATCCGCTCTTTGGCCCAGAGACCGCGGCCGTGGCGGCCGTGAACGGTTCACGAATTACCAAGCCGGTCCGCTCCGCGGAACCGGCTCCCGCCGACCTTGACGGAGAAGAACCAGACCCCGGTTCCTGATCCGCACCTGCACCGCCCACCCCCGGTCCAAGGTCATGGCCCCGAAAGACTTCCATTCCTGATTGCACCGCGTGTGAACACGCCCAGAAGAAAGCCGCTCCCATGATCCAGAAGACCCAACTCCCGGTGAGCCTGTCCGACATCGAAGAGGCCCGCGACCTGCTTGAGGGTGTGGCCGTCCGCACGCCGATGGAGCACTCGCGCGCGCTGTCCCTGGACATCGGCTCCGAGGTCTACCTGAAATGCGAGAACCTGCAGCGTGCCGGTTCCTTCAAGGTCCGCGGCGCCTACGTGCGCATGGCCAAGCTCACCGCCGAGGAGCGCGCCCGAGGCGTCGTGGCGGCCTCGGCAGGCAACCACGCCCAGGGCGTGGCCCAGGCCGCCCGCCGACTGGGGATCAAAGCCCGGATCTACATGCCGCTGGGCGTGGCACTGCCCAAGCTCACCGCCACCCGCGACCACGGGGCCGAGGTCATCCTGCACGGGCACAACGTGGACGAGGCGCTGGCCGAGGCCGAGCGCTACGCGACCGCGACCGGTGCGGTGTTCGTGCACCCCTTCGACAACCCCGACATCATCGCCGGGCAGGGAACCATCGGCCTGGAAATCCTCGAGCAGCTCCCGGACGTCGACACCGTGCTGATGGGCGTGGGCGGCGGCGGCCTGCTCGCCGGGGTCGCGGTGGCGATCAAGACACGTGCCAAGGAACTGGGCCGGGACATCAAGATCATCGGGGTGCAGGCCGAGAACGCCGCCGCCTACCCTCCCTCGCTGGCCGCCGACGCGCTGGTCCCGCTGGACACCGTGCGGACCATCGCGGACGGCATCGCCGTGGGCCGCCCGGGCCAGCTGCCCTTCCAGATCATCCGCGAACTGGTCGACGAGGTGGTCACGGTCTCCGAAGACGGCCTGGCCCGCGCCCTGGTCTTCCTCATGGAACGCTCGAAGCTGGTGGTCGAGCCGGCCGGCGCCGTGGGCGTGGCCGCGCTGCTCGAGGGCAAGCTGGCGGAACTCGGGATCACCCCCGCCAAGACCGCGGTGGTGCTTTCCGGCGGCAACATCGACCCGCTGCTGATGCTCAAGGTCATCCAGCGCGGCCTCTCCGCGGCCGGGCGCTACCTGACCGTGCGCATGATGCTTGATGACCGTCCCGGCGAGCTGGCAACCATTTCCCGGGTCATCGCCGAGTCCGATGCCAACGTGACGCGCCTGGACCACACCCGCGTGGGCGGATCGCTGTCCATGGGCGACGTGGCGATCACCATCGACATGGAGACCAAGGGGCATGTGCACTCGGAACTGGTGCTCAACAACCTGCGCGCCGAGGGCTTCCAGCCCATGATCATGGGCTGAATCCCGACCGCAAACGACAACGCCCTCCAGGTTCCTGCTTAGGCGCAGGAACCTGGAGGGCGTTTTTTGGCGGGCCGGAGCAGGCGTTAACGACCGATGGCCGCCGATACGTCCACCCCCCGCTCTTCGCCCCGATGGGGCAAGGGCGGAATCCGGGTGAAGGATCAACGGCCACCAAGCCGAGTCCCGCGCCATGGCGCGGGGAAGTGCATTAAACGCTGTAAGGCTTGCAGGAAACGATCTCGACGGTGATTTCCTTGCCGTTCGGTGCGGTGTAGCTGAGCGTGTCACCGGACTTCGCGCCGTGGACCGCGGCGCCAATCGGGGAGCGCTCCGAGTAGACCTCCAGGTCGGTGTCCCCGGCTACCTCGCGGCTGCCAAAGAGGAAGGTGGTCTTGTCGCCGGCGATGATTGCCTCGACCAGCATGCCCGGCTCGACGATTCCGTCATCGGCGGGAGCTTCGCCCACGTGGGCGCGACGCAGCAGGTCCTTGAGGTACGTGATGCGGGCCTCGGCCTTGCCCTGCTCTTCCTTGGCCGCGTGGTAGCCACCGTTTTCCTTGAGATCGCCCTCGGAACGTGCCTGCTCAATGCGGTCAACGATCTCTGCACGGCCCGGGCCCGAGAGGTGCTCGAGCTCGGCGGCAAGGCGGTCATAGGCCTCTTGGGTCAGCCAAACAACTGGTTCGTGATTGGTCGTGGTCACGTGATACTCCTTGTGTAATCAGGGCCGCTATTCCCTGGGGAACAACATGCCGAGACGGTCCCGCCCGATGATGCGACGAACATCTTGCAAGCAAAGACCCCGCACAGCAGGTGAAGAACTTTGTCCGTCACGGTCTGTAGCGGGGCATTAACGTATTAGAAAGATATTAGCCGCAATTCGGCTATTTACCCAAGAGTTTGAGCTTTTGGCGTAGCGGCGCGTCGTGCAGTCGAAACATTCAGCGACGCCCCGGATGCGGTGGTCCCGCGGTGGTCAGGAGGCCTTGAGCAACCGGCATTCCTCGACGCCTGCGGTGGTGGCCAGGGACTCGGTGCGGAGCTTCACATCGAACCTGGTGGTCGTCATGCCCTTGCCCTCGGTGGGGCCCACGACCAGCGTCTTCCAGCCAACAATCGCGTAGGACTCGTTCAGCGCCCGGATCTCGCACTGGACCGTGTCGCCGGCATCCTTGGAGATGTCCACGATCGCGGTGGCGCTGGTGGGGGAGTGGACCATGAAGGAGTTGTCCTTGAATTCCACCTTCGAAGTGGTGGCGGTGGCCAGGTAGAACGCAGCCACGATGCCAACGGCCAGGCCGAGGACGATCAGCGTCTTGCGGGTTCTTTTGGCCAGGCCGCGCTTGGGCGAACCGTACCTATTCGTTAAGCTGGACAATGGCGCCTCTTTCGATTCATGGGCGTCGCGGCCGGGAAATCATCCCTACCAGTCTAAGCCTTGGCAAGGGGAACCCTTCACCGAGCATGAGGAAGTTGGAGTCACCTAGGTGGAAGTACGAAACGTGGAGCATATCGCTGATTCATCGGGCCTGCGATTGTTGGCGGTCCATGCGCACCCCGACGACGAGGCGTCCAAGGGCTCGGCCACCATGGCGGCATATGTTGCCGCCGGGGCAAGGGTGATGGTGGCAACCTGCACCGGCGGGGAACGCGGGGACATCCTCAACGCGGCCGTCGGGGAACTCGCCCACGCGCACCGCGACCTGACCGGAGTGCGGCGCACCGAGATGGCAGAGGCCGCTGCGGTGCTGGGCATCGAACACCGCTGGCTCGGATTCACCGACTCGGGGCTGCCCGAGGGCGATCCGCTGCCGGAACTCGACTTCGGCTCCTTCGCGCTGCAGCCGCTGGACCGCGCATCCGCCCCGCTGATCAAGCTGATCCGCGAGTTCAAGCCGCACGTGATCATTGCGTACGACGAAAACGGGGGATACCCCCACCCCGACCACATCCAGGCGCACAAGGTCGCCGTGCATGCCTTCGCGGAAGCCGCCAAGGCCGACAGCTCCCC
This sequence comes from Arthrobacter sp. C2, assembly GCA_024207135.1. Lineage (GTDB taxonomy): Bacteria > Actinomycetota > Actinomycetes > Actinomycetales > Micrococcaceae > Paeniglutamicibacter. Next base: position 4,074,458 of record CP042428.1, read on the forward strand.
GGAACTGGGCGAGCCCTGGGAAACCTCGAAGCTTTACTACGACCGCGCCTTTGCCCCCGAACGTTTCCGGACCCTGCACTACGCGATGGTCGATGCGGGCATCGAATCGCCTTATGCCGAGCGCGTTGCCGCCTGGGAGGAACACCCGGAAGAGCAGTTCTTCGGGTGGGTCTCGCCGCACAAGACCACCACCCAGGTGCACTGCGCCGACTTCTTCAAGCAGCGGGACCGGGCGCTCCTGGCGCACCGGACCCAGATCGATCCGACCGGATTCTTCTTTGCCGTGCCCGAGGCAATCTACGCCCAGGCATGGCCGTGGGAGGATTTCACCTTGATCAAATCCGCGGTTCCCACCACACTCCCAGAGACCGACCTGTTTGCCGGTCTAAGATAGGTAGCGTGCCGGTGAATCCGGCCGCCAACTTTTTCAGAAAGAGCCCCACGCGTGTATTCGTTCCTGCTGTATGCAGCCTCCGTTAGTCCGTCCCCGGTACCCGGCGCGCCCGTGGGGGACGCCGCCCAGAACATCGGCCCGGGCTTCGTTGGCTTTGTTGCCACCGCAGCGGTCGTCATCGTCACCATCTTCCTGATCCGTGACATGACCCGCCGCATCCGCCGCGTCCGCTACCAGGGCGAGGCCGAAGCCCGCCAGCAGGAGCTGGTCGAAAAGGGCAAGGACATCCAGCCCGACGAACCGGGCGACACCCCCGCGCGCTAAGCGCGCTTGGCCATCCAAGGCACGGCCCCGGCGGACATTCCTCCGCCGGGGCCGTTCGCCGCGACCGCTGACCGCCCAACGAGCTCGAGCTCATGTGCGTGCGGTGCCGTAGGTCGAAGACCGGCAATCCGGAGTCCAGGCACCTGGCCCCGGAATCGTCCCAGGCGATATCGGAGGGCAACAGGTCATCCGCATACGCAGGATTTCGCGGGCCACGACGCGAAGGGCGTTCGTGGTGGAGACTTGATGCATGGGACAACGAATCGCCTCCAGCGCCTCCGCCTACCTGCGCCAGCATGCCCACCAGCCGGTGGACTGGTGGCCCTACGGGGACGAGGCGTTTGCCGAGGCCGCGGCGCGCGACATCCCGGTGTTCCTGTCCATCGGCTACGCGGCCTGCCACTGGTGCCACGTGATGGCCGCCGAATCCTTTGACGATCCCCGGGTCGCCGCATACCTGAACGAACATTTCGTGCCGATCAAGGTCGACCGCGAGGAACACCCCGCCGTCGACGAGGCCTACATGGCCGCCACGCAGACCCTCACCGGGGCCGGAGGCTGGCCGATGAGCGTGTTCACGCTCCCGGACGGCCGTGCCATCCACGCCGGAACCTACTTCCCGCCCGTCCCGCGCCCCGGCATGCCCTCCTTCGGGCAGGTGCTCGAGGCGGTCACCGACGCCTGGGTGAACCGGCGCGATGCACTCGAACTGCAGGCGACGACGCTTGCCGACCATCTGGGCTCGGTGGCCGGGGGACAGGCCAAGATGTTTACCCGTGCCCTGCCGCTGCCCACCGGCAGCAACGGCTCCGCGCTGGCCCCGGTCGTTTCAGCGGCCGTGAACAAGCTGGCCACCTTGCAGGACCCCACCGGCGGGTTTGCGCCGGCACCCAAGTTCCCGCCCAGCCCCGTGCTGGATTTCCTCTTGCGCGCGGGGCTGGGCCTGGGATCGGCGGCCGGCCAGGCCACCGCGCTGGCCTCGGACACCCTGGAAACCATGGCCCGCAGCGCCCTGGCCGACCACGTCGGCGGCGGCTTTGCCCGCTACTGCGTGGACCCAGGGTGGAAGATCCCGCACTTCGAGAAGATGCTGTACGACAATGCCCAGCTGCTGGGCCTCTACGCCCGCGCATCCGTGCAGCTGCCCGATCCCGAGGTCGCCAAGCTGTGCCGGGTCGCGGCCGTGGGCATATCCCGGTGGCTGGAGACCCGGATGCTGCTTCCCGGCGGCGGATTCGCTTCCTCGCTCGACGCCGACACCGTGATGCCCGATGGAACCCACCACGAGGGCGCCACCTACGTCTTCACCCGGGCCGAGGTCGCCCGGATCCTGGGCGAACCAAGCGGCAACCCCGCCGGGCCGCGTCCCGATGCGCTTCCGGGCACGGGCAGCGTCTTCTGGCAGCTGTGGGAGGGGGCCAGGCTTCCCGCCGAGGATGCCCGGACGGCAAGCCTCCCTCCGCAGGATGCACCCATGACCATTGCGCTGTCGAGAACCCCCAGCCTGCTCGAATGGCCGGAACTGGACAGGGCCTTCAAGGCCTTGGAAGCCGAGAGAACCAAGCGCGTCCAGCCGGGCCGCGACGACAAGGTCGTTGCCGGGTGGAACGGCCTGACCATCGCCTCGCTGGCCGAAGCGTCGGTGCTGCTGCGCGAATCGCGCTTGCTGGAGCTCGCCACCGGGGCGGCCGCCTACCTCCATGCGGTGCACTGGGTTCCCGCGACCGCGGGCGCCGGGGGAGTGCTCCACCGCATCAGCCACCAGGGCCGGGCAAACACGGCCATCGACGCCGTGCTGGAGGACTACGCGGGGGTAGCCCTGGGATTCCAGTCGCTGGGGGTTGCCACGGGGGAGCCGGAGTGGTTCGCGCGGGCAGACGAGGTGCTGGCATCCGCGCAAGAAATCTTCCTGCAGGATGGACGGCCGCGCGACAGCGCAGCCAACGACCCGCGGGTGCGTGCCGTGCGCGGCGGGGCGAGCAGCGCCGAGGCACTGGACGATGCGGTGCCGGCGGCCACCTCGCTGCTGGCCGCGGCACTGCTGGACAGGGCCGGCCGCCTGCAACTTGGCTCCGGGGAAACGGATGCCGGGTTCGAGCGCAGTGAGGCCGACCTGGGTGTGGTTCGCATGCTGCTGGGGTTCGTCCCGGCCTTGGCCGAACGGGCGCCGCAGGCGGTCGGCAGTGCATTGGGCGTGGTCGCCCGGTTCCTCCACGGCTCGAGCACCGAGCTGGCCGTGGCCGGCGGAACCGAGGACGAGCGGCTCTCCGCCGTGCGCCTGGGGGTGCTGGCGGGGCTGTCCCAGCGCGGCGCGGTCAGCACCGGAGCGGATGCGGCCGGATATCCCGCCGGACCCAAGGGCCAGCTGCGGCTTTATGTGTGCCGCGGAGGCATCTGCCATGCACCGGTCAGCGACATCCCCTCGCTGGCCGCGCTGATCGTGCCCGGTCTTGCCCGCGGCGGGCAGGGCGCTTAGGCGGTGCCCAGCACCGCCATGCTGATCGCGGTGAAATGGCAGGCAAAACCAACGAGCGTGCACGCATGGAAAAGTTCATGGAACCCCAAGACGCCCGGAATCGGGTTCGGGGCCTTGAGCGCGTAAAACACCGCCCCGACGATGTAGAAGACTCCGCCGTTGCATATCAGGATTGCCGCGGCCGGGTTCGCGGCAAAGAAATCCCCGATGAACAGCAGGGAGGCCAGACCCAGCAACACATACACCGGGGTGTAGAGCCAACGCGGGGCATCGGTGTAGAAGACCCGGAAGCCCACCCCGGCCAGTGCGCCGATCCAGATCGAAACCAGCAGGATCGTGGCGGACCTGGGTGGAAGCAATGCCCAGGCAAGCGGCGTGTAGGAGCCGGCGATCAGCAGCATGATGTTGGTGTGGTCGATCCGCTTGAGCAAACGCGTGGTTTGCGGCGACCAGTTCCCACGGTGGTAAAACGCCGAGACCCCGAAGAGCAGCACCCCGGTGAACGCGAAGACGGCACTGGTGATCTTGCCCGCCCCGGCCGGGGCCAGGACCACCAGCACGATGCCCGCTGCCAGGGCCAGCGGGGCGGTGACGGCATGGATCCAACCGCGCAGCAAGGGCTTGTCCGGCTGGGACGGAACCGGTGGCTGGGGGTGGATTCCGGAGGGTTGGATCATGCCCATAGCCTAACTTGCCAAGTGGTAGGTTGACTGACTTCCTGCCGCAAGGCTCCCCGGGTTCCCCGCTCCCCGCCGGACACGGTGTGGGCTATTGCCCGGGACAATGCCCGAGTCATGACACCTCGCCGGCAGTGGAACCCGGTAGCGTTAACCAACGGATGCGGTCCGTGGGGACCGCCCGCATGCACCCCCTATCCAAAGCAGGAGTATCGCCGTGGAACTACCGGGATTCGTCTACCGGCTCTATGAGCGGCAGCTGCGGGGTCTCTTGGCCCCGGAAAAGCTGCCGGCGCATATTGGCGTGCTCGTGGACGGGAACCGCCGCTGGGCCAAGCTTTCGGGCCAGACCACCGCCAGCGGGCACCAGGCGGGTGCGGACAAGATCCTGGAATTCCTGGGCTGGTGCCAGGAGCTGGATATCAACCTGGTCACGCTCTACATGCTCTCCACGGACAACATGAACCGCTCCAGCCAGGAACTCGATGACCTGATGGGCATCATCGCCAACACCCTTGACCGGCTGGGCGAAACCAAGACCGTGCGCGTCAAGCCCGTCGGGAACCTCGAATTGCTCCCGGACTACCTGGCCAGCAAGCTGCGCGAGTTGGAGGCTTCCACCGCGGCAGTCGCCGGCATCCACGTCAACGTTGCCGTCGGCTACGGCGGCCGGCAGGAAATCGTCGATGCGGTCAAGGCACTGCTGCTCCAGGGCCACGCCAACGGGCAGAACGCGGCACAGATCGCCCAGGGCCTGGATCCGGACCAGCTGGCCACCCACCTGTACACCAAGGGACAGCCGGACCCGGACCTGGTCATCCGCACCTCGGGCGAACAGCGCCTCTCCGGATTCCTGACCTGGCAGAGTGCCTATTCCGAGTTCTACTTCTGCGAGGCGCTGTGGCCGGACTTCCGGCGCGTGGACTTCCTGCGCGCGCTGCGCGACTTCGCCGACCGGCAACGCCGCTTCGGTTCCTGAGGTTGCAGCGCCCGTCGCGGCAACCTTCCGGACACCCCGGAGTCCCGGAACCTTAATCTCGTCTTCATCACGACTCGCTCCGCACCCTAGGAATGCCCGTTGATGTGCGCGTATGTTGGGGATTAACGGGTGATGAGGCCGTCATCGCCCGCCGATTCGGGGAGCATCTCCCCGCGAGGAGCGAGACTTGGCAGCGAACCAGGAATACCCAACCAGCTCACCCGCCGGATCCGTTGCGGGCGCCACCGAACCGGCCCCGCAGGAGGGTGCCCGCACCTTCGTGCTGGACACCTCGGTGCTGATCGCGGACCCGCACGCCATGCTGCGCTTTGCCGAGCACCACGTGGTCCTGCCATTGACGGTGATCAGCGAGCTCGAGCACAAGCGCAACGACCCGACCCTGGGGTTCTTCGCCCGCGAGGCGCTGCGGACCCTGGAGGACCTGGGGTCCAGGCACGGCGGGCTGGCCAAGGACATGGTGGTGGGGACGCAGGGCGGGACCCTGCGCATCGAGCTGAACAACATTGCCCCCGACGTGTTGCCGGTGGGCTTCCGCAACTCGGCCAACGACACCAGGATCCTGGCCGTGGCCAAGTCGCTGCTGGACGAGGGGCTGGATGTCACCCTGGTCTCCAAGGACATGCCGATGCGCATCAAGGCCTCGGCCATGGGTCTGATCGCAGAGGAATACCGCAACGAGCTCATCGCGGATTCCGGCTGGACCGGCGTCCATGAAATGAACGTGTCCGAGGAAAACATGTCGGCGCTCTACGCCGAGGAATCCCTGGAACTCGAGGAGGCCGCGGAGCAGCCGGTGAACACCGGGCTGATCCTGCACTCCCCGCGCGGCTCGGCACTGGGACGGGTGGACCGCAACCACCTGGTGCGCCTGGTGCGCGGGGACCGCGAGGCCTTTGGGCTGCGCGGGCGCTCCGCCGAGCAGCGCCTGGCCCTGGACCTGCTGATGGACAAGGAAATCGGCATCGTTTCGCTCGGCGGCCGGGCCGGGACCGGCAAGTCGGCGCTCGCGCTGTGCGCCGGGCTCGAAGCGGTCATGGAACGCCGCGAACATCGCAAGATCATGGTCTTCCGACCGCTCTACCCGGTCGGCGGCCAGGAACTGGGGTACCTGCCCGGTGCCGAGGCGGACAAGATGAACCCGTGGGCCCAGGCGGTGTTCGACACCCTGGGCTCGGTGGTGTCCAAGAATGCGATCGACGAGGTCTTGAGCCGGGGCATGCTCGAGGTGCTGCCGCTGACCCACATCCGCGGCCGGTCCCTGCACGACGCCTACGTGATCGTGGACGAAGCCCAGTCGCTGGAGCGCAACGTGCTGCTCACGGTGCTTTCGCGGATCGGCCAGAACTCCAAGGTCATCCTGACCCATGACGTGGCCCAGCGCGACAACCTGCGGGTGGGTCGGCACGACGGCGTCGCGGCGGTGGTCGAACAGCTCAAGGGCCACCACATCTTCGGGCACGTGACCCTGACCCGCTCCGAGCGCTCCGAGATCGCCGCATTGGTCACCGAGCTGCTCGAGGACCGGATCCACTAGGAACGGGAATCCCCGGGTGCGGGCGCGCGGTTCAGGCCGCGGGCCCGCCCCGGTGCCGTGCGTGCTCGGGCGCTTCGGGCCCGGGATAGTCGGCCAACCCGGGGATCGGCCACAGCGGGGCCCGGCGCACGTCGGACAGCGAGGACAGCGGCTGGGTGAACAGCCCGTCGATCATGTATTCGTCCACGGCGGTGATCGCGATCCGGTGCTCGACCCCGGCCTCGGGACCGTCCAGCACCTGGCGCAGCACGCAGATTCCGGTGGCCCGATCCAGCCGGATCCGGGTCATTCCCTCGCCCAGCAGGGGAGCCTCGGGCATGAGCGGTGCGTAGGAGTGGCCGCGGGACAGCACCGCCTCGAGGCACTCGCGTCCCGAATCGTCCACGATGGACCGCAGGGAATGGATGGTGCTGGGATGCGGGAAGGCCATGTCGGCCGGCCCGGGGGCAAAGCCTGCGACCTCCACCGGGTCCAGGAACGCGCTCCACAGCCCCACCGGCATCAACTCGTTGACGTAGTCGGCCTCCGGGCGCCGGGAAACCAGCCCATCGTCCCCGTAGACCGGGGCCAGCAGCTGCGGGGGAAGCAACCAGCTCTTGCGGGTGGCAGCCACGAAGCTGGCGTCGCGGGAGTCGTTGATGTGTTCGGTGCGGAAGAGCACCGCGCCGGACTCATCCTCCACTCGGATGGCATCGGGGCGCCTGATCAGCACCGTGAGTTGCTTGGGCAGGTTCGGGGCGGCAAACGCGATCGCATGTTGCTCGGCGTCGGTGACGGAGATGGTGACCTGGAGCGTGTTCCACAGCCACGGGGAGGAACGGGCCAGACGGCGGAAACGCCCCATGAGTTCCTTGCTGGGTGCCCGGTCCGGATCCGGGAAGACGGCCTCACCATTGGACTGTTCCATGATTTCAGTCTAGCGAGGTCCCCGCCGCACGGCTTTGCCCGTTGGACAGCGTGCCGCCGCTGACACCGGGGCACCCCACCGCGTAAGGTTTGGCCCATGCCGCAACTCATTTTGCACTGGTTTGCCTCCCCGCAGGCGCTGGCCACGGTGGCCGGAATCCTGGCCGCCCTGGCCCTGGCGCTCTACCTGTACAACGCCGTGCGCCTGACCGTCATCGACTTCCGCTCGCACCTGTTGCCCAACCGGATCCTGGGCCCGTGGTTCATCGCCGCCCTGGTGCTGCTGGGTGCGGCCGCGCTGCTGGCCGGGGAGCCGATGACCCTGCTGCGGATGGCGCTGGGCGCGGTGATCCTCTTTGCCGGCTACCTGGTGCTGCACCTGATCGCACCGGCGGGCATGGGCCTGGGGGACGTGAAGCTCGCCGCGGTGCTGGGGCTCTACCTCGGCTTCCTGTCCTACACCCACCTGTTGTGGGCCACGGCGTTCGCCTTCATCGTCGGGGCCCTGTGGTCGATCGCGCTGCTGCTGGCCCGCAAGGTCACGCTGCGTTCCTCGGTGGCCTTTGGCCCGTTCATGCTGGTGGGCGCCGCTGTCGCCCTGGCCGTGGCCGGATAGCCAAGAAGCAAGCCAAACCACGAAAGGTGCCCGAGGCCTTCCATGCCCACACCCGAATTCATTGTGAAGATGCGAGAAAAGATCGGCAACGACCCGCTGTGGCTGCCCGGGGTCAAGGCCGTGGTGATCCACGAGGACCGGGTGCTGCTGGTCCGCCGGGCCGACAACGGGAAATGGACGCTTCCCGCCGGCATCCTGGAGCCCGGCGAGGAGCCGGCCGTCGCGGCGGTGCGCGAGGTGTTCGAGGAAACCGCGGTGCACTGCGCCATCACCCGCCTGGTCGGTGTGGCCACCACCGACGAGGCGCTCTATCCCAACGGGGACCGCGCCCAATACCTGGATATCATCCTGGCCGGCGAGTACCTGGGCGGCCAGGCAATGGTCAACGACGACGAGAACCTCGAGGTCGGGTGGTTCGGTCTCGACGCGATGCCCAAGGTGCCGCCCAAACACCAACGCGCCATTGACTGGACCCTGGAGCCCACCGAATCCGGGCACTTCATCACCGGCAACGCGGACCGGGCCTGACCCGACGCGGACTTGCAGAACGCAAAAGTGCCCCGCAAGACCTGCCCTTCCATTCCCGGTGCGGGAATGGAACACGGTCTTGCGGGGCACCGATGCCTGGTGGGGAAAACCCTTAGCGGTTCGCCCCCGGTTCGTGGGCGTCGGCCTCCGGGGCCCCGGTGGTGCCGACCACGGCCGTGCCACCGAAGCGGGCCGCGTCCTCCAGCGTCTTTGCTTCCTCGCCGCCGATGGCCTCGCCGCGGGCGACCATGCCCGCGGTGTCCGAGAGCTTGACCTGCTTGAGGAACAGCGCCAGCACGAAGGCGATGAGGATGAACGGGATCAGGTACCAGAACACCGGGGCCAGCGAGTCCGCATAGGCGTTCACGATGCCCTCGCGCACGGCCTCGGGCAGCTGCGCCATGGTCTGCGGGTCCAGCGTCGCGGTGGCGTTGCCCGCATCGGCGGCACTCGCCCCGGCGCCGGTGAACACGTCGGTGAGCTTCTCGGAGAGCCTGTTGGTGAACATCGCCCCGAAGATGGCCACGCCTAGGGACGCGCCGACCTCGCGGAAGTAGTTGTTCGTGGAGGTTGCGGTGCCGACCATGGCGGGGTCCACGGCGTTCTGCACCACCAGCACGACCACCTGCATGATCAGGCCCAGCCCGGCGCCGAAGACAAACAGGTACACGCAGATCAGCCACAACGGGGTGGTCGCCGAGAGCGTGGTGAAGGCCAGCATGGCCCCGGCGGTGACCAGGGCGCCGGCGATTGGGTAGCCCTTGTACTTGCCGGTCTTGGTGATCGCGATGCCGGAGTAGATGCTGGTGCCCATCATGCCGACCATCATCGGGACCATCAGCAGCCCGGAAACCGCCGCGGAGGTGCCCGAGGACATCTGCAGGAAGGTGGGCACGAAGGCGATGGCCGCGAACATGCCCAGGCCCAGGGTGAAGCCGATGGCCGTGGCGTTGACGAAGGTCGGGTTCCTGAACAGCGACAGCGGGATGATCGGGTCCTCGGCGCGGGCCTCGGTGATCACGAAGAGCACGATGGCCGCGAGCATGCCCACGCCCCAGGCCCAGGTCTCGGGGGCGGCCCAGCCATGGTTCTTGTTCCCGCCGAAGTCGGTGAAGAAGATCAGGCAGGTGGTGGCGATCGAGAGCAGCAGCACGCCAAGCACATCGATCTTCTTGGTGGACTTCTTGTTCGGGATGGTCAACGCGAACCAGGCGATCAAAAACGCGCCGATGCCGATCGGGATGTTGATGTAGAACGCCCACTGCCAGGTCATGTGGTCGACGAAGAAGCCGCCCAGCAGCGGACCGGCGACGGCCGAAAGGCCGAAGATGGCACCCAGCGGGCCCATGTACTTCCCGCGCTCGGAGGCCGGGACGATGTCGGCGATGATGGCCTGCGAGAGGATCATCAGCCCGCCGCCGCCCAACCCCTGCATGGCGCGGAAGAAGACGAACATCCAGAAGGTCCCGGCAAACGCCGCACCCACCGAGGCCAGGGTGAACAGCGCGATGGCGATCAGGAAGAGGTTGCGCCGGCCCAGCACGTCGCCGAACTTGCCGTAGATCGGCATGACGATGGTGGTGGCCAGCAGGTAGGCGGTGGTGATCCACGCCTGGTGCTCGACGCCGCCGAGCTGGCCCACGATGGTGGGCATGGCGGTGGAGACGATGGTCTGGTCGAGGCTGGAGAGCATCATGCCGGCGATCAGCGCGGAGAAGATGATCCAGATGCGCCGCTGCGTCAGCAGCAGCGGTGCCGGGTCCGGGGATTTCCGGGACGCGGTGGTGGTGGCCATAAGGGGATTTCCTTGCGTGTGGTGGGAAAAATGCGTGGCGGCGACGGAGCGCCGGGTCAGGACGCGGGAGCCTGGGGCTCGTGCAGCAGGTGCTGGCCGAACAGCTCCCGGGTCTGGTTCATGACCGAGAGGAATTCTTCCTCCAGCGAGGGGCCTTCGGGGGAGGCCAGGTAGCGCTCGATGGCCCGGTGGGTCGCGAATTGCAGGACGTGCACCAGCACGCCGATGCCGCCGTGGTCGGCCGCCACGCCTTCGCGCTTGGCCACCAGGGCGGTGAATTCGGCCTGGCGTTCGGGGCCGACCTTCATCATGCGGGCCAGCAGTTCCGGCTCGCGGTGCAGGATCGTGAAGAACCCGTGGACCCCGCGGATCTCGGCGTCGTCGAGGCGCAGCTGCTCGAGCACCAGGGTCACCAGGTCGGCCAGCAGCGTGGGGGAGATCCCCGTGGTCCCGGCGGGCCTCGCGTTCATGAACCGCTCGAGCGCCTCGGCGGAGAGCCCGTCCTCGGCGTGCCCGAAGACGGCGTCGAGCTTGGTGGCGTAGTAGTTGAAGAAGGTGCGCCGGGAGATCCCGACGCGGGCGCAGAGTTCCTCGACGGTGAAGCCGGCGAAGCCGTGCTCGGCCGTCAGCTCGCGCGCGTTCCGCGAGATGGACAGGCGGGTCTTGAGCATGCGGGCGCTGAGGGTGGGCGGGGTGGCCGGCTCGGCGGGAAGCTCATTTGCACTATTCTTCACAGAGTGCAGTTTTGCACTATTGGTTGTTGAGTGCAACTTAAGTGGCATTGCTCACCGGGCCGCCTTCCCGGACCCCTCGGCCCAGGTGCCGGTACATGCAAGCGGCGGCCCGCCGGGGAAGGGAAATGGAACCTTCCTGGACGGGCCGCCGCGGACCGGGGATGCTGCGTGGGCGTCAGTGCTTGCCGGTCATGGTGGTGACATCGAGCAGCTCGTCGAGCTGTGCCTCGGTCACCTCGCCGCGCTCCACGAAGCCCAGGGCCACGGTCGCCTCGCGCACGGTGAGACCGTCGGCGACGGCCTTCTTGGCGATCTTCGCGGCGTTCTCGTAGCCGATGAGCTTGTTCAGCGGGGTGACGATGGAGGGGGAGGCCTCGGCCAGGAAGCGGGCGCGCTCCACGTTCGCGGTGATCCCGTCGACCATCTTCTCGGCCATGACCCGGCTGGTGTTGCCCAGCAGGCGGATGGACTCGAGCAGGTTCGAGGCCATCACCGGGATGCCCACGTTCAGCTCGAACGCCCCGTTGGTCCCGGACCAGGCAATCGCGGTGTCGTTGCCGATCACCTGCGCCGCGACCATGATCGCGGCCTCGGAGATCACCGGGTTGACCTTGCCCGGCATGATCGAGGAGCCCGGCTGCAGGTCGGGGATGGCGATCTCGCCCAGCCCGGTGTTCGGTCCCGAGCCCATCCAACGCAAATCGTTGTTGATCTTCATCAGCGAGATCGCGATGTTGCGCAGCTGGGCGGAGGCCTCGATGAGCCCGTCGCGGTTGGCCTGGGCCTCGAAGTGGTTCCGGGCCTCGGTCAGCGGCAGCCCGGTGTCCTCGGCAAGCAGCTCGATGACGCGCTCCGGGAACCCGTCAGGGGTGTTGATGCCGGTGCCCACCGCGGTGCCGCCCAGCGGCACCTCGGCCACCCGCGGCAGCGAGGCCATGATGCGCTCGACGCCGTAGCGCATCTGCGCGGCGTAGCCGCCGAATTCCTGGCCCAGGGTCACCGGGGTCGCGTCCATCAGGTGGGTGCGCCCGGACTTCACCACGTCCTTGAACTGAACCGCCTTGGCCTCCAGCGAGGCCGCCAGGACCTCGAGGCCCGGGATCACGTCGCCCAGCAGTCCGGCGGTTGCCGCGACGTGCACCGAGGTGGGGAAGACGTCGTTGGAGGACTGGGACGCATTGACGTGGTCGTTGGGATGCACGATGGTCTCGGATCCGGCCGCGGCGAGCGCGCGGGTCGCCAGCTCGGCGAGGACCTCGTTCATGTTCATGTTGCTCGAGGTGCCCGAGCCGGTCTGGAACACGTCGATGGGGAAATGCTCGTCGTACTTGTTGTCCGCGACCTCGTCCGCGGCCTCGACGATCGCCAGTGCACGCTCGGCATCAAGCACCCGGAGCTCCAGGTTGGCCAGCGCCGCGGCCTTCTTCACCTGGGCCAGCGCCCGGATGTGCGCGGGCTCCAGCTTCTTGCCGGAAATCGGGAAGTTCTCCACGGCCCTTTGGGTCTGCGCCCGGTAGAGGGCGGCGGCCGGTACCCGGACCTCGCCCATGGTGTCGTGTTCAATGCGGAAGTCAACAGAAGTGTCCATGTCACCCACGGTACGCCCGAAGCCCCCGCTTCGGCAGTGGCCGGGCGCACAGTTCCTGCGAACGGCGAACACGGGAATAAAAGCCAGCTTGGTGCACCTCGCGCGCATGAAAAAACCGGCCGGCTCCCGGGGGCCGGCCGGTTCCAGGACGGTGGTGCCTAGAGCACGCCGAAACCGGAAACCATTTCCGCCTTGCCCTCGGCCAGGCGGTAGGTCACCCCGATGACCGCGGTGCGGCCCTCGTCGATGGCGGAGGAAATGATCCGGGACTGTTCGACCAGGCGGTGGGTGGTCTGCTGCACGTGCTCCACCACGGTGGTGTTCACGTCGCGGATGCCGTTGCGGCGGGCGGTGATCACCGACGGGGTGATGTGCTCAACCAGGTCGCGGATGAAGCCCGGCGGCATGGTTCCGCTTTCCACCGAATCGATGGTGGCCGTCACCGCGCCGCAGGAGTCGTGGCCCAGGACCACGATCAGCGGGACGTTGAGCATGGCCACCGAGTACTCAAGCGAGCCCAGCGCCGCCGAGTCGATCACGTGCCCGGCGGTGCGCACCACGAAGACATCGCCCAGGCCGAGGTCGAAGATGATTTCCGCCGCGAGGCGCGAGTCCGAGCAGCCGAAGATCACGGCGAAGGGGTGCTGCTTGTCGACCAGGAACTGGCGGCGCAACGCATCCTGGTTCGGGTGGTCGGTGTGCCCGGCAACGAAACGGGAATTTCCTTCACGCAATCTCCGCCAGGCCTGGGCGGGGGTCAACTGTACGTGGTCGGCGAATGCCTCGGCTTCGGGTGGGTTCATGTTTTTTAGCATAGACGCAACACCGGTGCCGGGTTGAAACCCATGTGTTTCGTGAAGCCCCGTGGAAACGCTATCCCGCGGCGCGCCGGGGACGTCGGATGTGGGGAAAGTCTCATGCTTGCCGTGGTGTCCGCCGAACGCCGCGTCCGGAATGCAGCGGGCAATGGACCGCTAGTTGGCCGGGATCTCGCGCTGGGCCAGGCCGGCGAGCTTCTCCAGGGGTTCGGTGCCGCTGTCGCTGGAGAGCACGATGGTGGATTGGCCGCGCGTGGCGATCAACACCTGGGTTTTCTCCTTCTTCCGCAGCTCCCACTCGGTCCCGTCCACGGTGTGGGTGCCCGCGGGGGTAGCGCCCTGGGTCACGGCGGCCAGCCACGACGGGTTGGTCTTGGCGGTCTGGCGGACCCACACGAACTTGTCGTCCTTGGTGACGACGCCGAACTCCCAGTACTTGATCCCGTCGACGTTCTTGGTGATCCAGCGTGCAAAGTTCACGTAGTCGCCCTCGGGCAGGTTCGGGGCCCACGGGGTGAAATCGGCGTCGGGGGCGGCCTGCGAGGCGACAGCGGCGATGTCAACGGGCGCGCGGTAGGTGTCGGCCTTGTTTGGCGGGTTGATCAGGATCACGGGAACCGCCACGGCCACGGTGAGCACCACCGAGATGATCATGCCCTTGAGTGTCTGGTTGGCCCGCTTGGCCTGTGAGGGGGTCAGCAGCGGCTTCGGGGCCGGTTCCTGGCCGGTGTCAGGCACCTGGCCGGCGGCGTTCGACGGCACGGCGGTGTCCACCGTGGCCGGGGTCTCGGTCGGCTCTGGGGTGTTTGCGGGCACGGCGGGGCTTTCGGGGTGTTCACTCACCCCTCCATTCTCGCCCATGGCACCCGCAGAATCTAAACAGGCCCGGCGCCGGCCGCCGCCCCGGGATGGCACGAAACGCAAGTCGGTGCCGAAAGGGCGTAATTGACCTCGGGAGATATGATGGACGGTGTTGGCCCCCGGCAAACGAACAGATCTCAACGACGAGGAAGACCGTGACTGAAGCCACGAATTTTGCCCACCTGTCCCCACGACTTTCAGTTGGCGACGCCGAACCGGACCGCAACCTTGCCCTTGAGCTGGTGCGCGCGACCGAGGCCGCTGCCATTGCCTCGAGCCCCTGGGTTGGGTTCGGCGACAAGAATGCCGCCGACGGCGCGGCCGTCGACGCCATGCGCTCGCTGCTGTCCACCGTCTCCTTCAATGGCGTCGTCGTCATCGGCGAGGGCGAGAAGGATGAAGCCCCCATGCTGTTCAACGGCGAACGCGTGGGCGACGGAACCGGCGCCGAGTGCGACGTTGCCGTTGACCCGATCGACGGCACCCGACTGGCCGCCCTGGGCATCAACAACGCCCTCTCGGTGCTGGCCGTGGCCGACCGCGGTTCGATGTTCGACCCCTCCGCGGTCTTCTACATGGAAAAGCTGGTCACCGGCCCCGAGGCCGCCGAGCTGGTCGACCTGCGCCTGCCGGTCAAGCAGAACCTGCACCTGATCGCCAAGGCCAAGGGCAAGAAGGTTTCCCAGATCACCGTGTGCATCCTGGATCGCCCGCGCCACGCGGGGCTGGTCGATGAGATCCGTGCCGCCGGCGCACGCACCAAGTTCATCATGGACGGCGACGTCGCCGGCGCCATTGCCGCGACCCGCGAGGGCACCGGCGTGGACGCGCTGATGGGCATCGGCGGAACCCCCGAGGGCATCGTCACCGCGTGCGCCATCAAGTCGCTGGGCGGGATCATCCAGGGCCGCCTGTGGCCCACGGACGACGACGAGAAGCAGAAGGCCATCGACGCCGGCCACGACCTGGACCGCGTGCTGACCACCAACGACCTGGTGACCAGCGACAACTGCTACTTCGCCGCCACCGGCATCACCGACGGCGACCTGCTGCGCGGGGTGCGCTACAAGAACGGCCGCATCCACACCCAGTCGATCGTGATGCGCTCGAAGTCGGGCACCATCCGCTTCGTCGAGGGCGAGCACCAGTCCGACAAGTGGGAAGCCTACACCCGCTAAAACCCATGGCGGCCCTGCCGCTTAACGCCGCGGGGCCCGACAGGAAGTTCATTCCTGTCGGGCCCCGCGGCGTTTTTTGCCTTGGGCGCCTATGGCACCGGCTGCGGAGTCACGGCAAACGCGCGGCCCGCGGAGTTCGCGCTGCGCCGGGCCATGGCGGGGGCCTCGTTGGCGCCGATGAACAGCGAGTCGCCTCGGCGCAGCAGCTCGTCCCCGCGCGGGGTGTCGATGAGCACCTCGCCGGCGACGCACAGCACGATCACCGGGCCGTTGGCGGCCACCGGCACGTCCCCGCCGCCCATGTCGGTGGCGTCGGCGACGGCGTCAAGCTCGATGTGCTGGAGCTGGAACTCGGCAAAGGGCGGGGTGAAGACCTGCTGGCCGTACATGGTCGTCTCGGGCTCGAGCAGCGGGACGCCCAGGGCCTCGAAACGCGTGATGCGCAGCAGCTCGGGCACGTCGATGTGCTTGGGCGTCAGCCCGCCGCGCAGCACGTTGTCGGAGTTGGCCATGACCTCCACGCCGAGCCCGCGCAGGTACGCGTGCATGTTCCCGGCATCCAGGTAGATGGCCTGCCCCGGGGCCAGCACCACCAGGTTCAGCAACAGCGAGACCAGCACCCCGATGTCGTTCGGATAGTGCTCGTTGATCCGCGGCAGCTCCGCCAGCGAGACATGTTCGGCCAATGCCGGGTGGGCCTTCACCGCGGCGACGGCGGCCGCCACCAGGTTTCCCGGTTCCGGGGTCCCGCCCAGCAGGTACTCGCAGGTCGAGCTCAGTGCTTCGGCCTCGACGGGGTTGGAGAGCAGCTCCACGATCCGGGCGCAGGTTGCCGCGTTTGGCCCATCCAGCACGGCACCCAGGGAACGGAAGAGTTCGGCGGTCGCGGCGGGGGAGCGGAAGCCGCTCAGGGCCGCGAAATCGGAGAGGGCATAGATCATTTCCGGCTTGTGCGAGCCGTCCCGGTAGTTCCGGTGCGGCGCGTCGGCGGGCAGGCCCGCGGCGTTCTCGGCCTCGAAGCCGGCGGCCGCCTGCTGCGCGGAGGGGTGCACCTGGATGGACAGCGGCTTGCCGGCGGCCAGCAGCTTCATCAGGAACGGCAGCTGGCCGTAGGCCTGTGCGACCTCCGGGCCAAGCAGTCCTTGGGGGTCGGCGGCAATCAACCGGTCCAGGCCGGTGGCCTCGCCGCCGTCCGGCGTCAGGGAAGGGGCCGAGGGGTGGGCTCCGAGCCACATCTCGGCCTCGGGCCTGCCGCTGGGAGCGGTTCCCAAAAGACCGGCAATGGCGCCGGTGGATCCCCAGGCATAATCACGGATGGTGTTTGTCAGGCGATACATCATGGTCCTTTGGCATGGGAAGGGGCCCAGGTCAGGGCACGGAACACTCGTTGTTGTTGGCGGCAATCTTTTCCAGCAAGTCCGTGCGGCCGATCTGTTCCAGGGTCACCAGGTACCTCTCGGTCAGCTCCGAGCCATCGGCCTGTGCGGTGGGCGCGTCGGAGGGCACCACGGAGATCTTCCCGGGCTCGGAGTTGCGCTTGCTGCCCGGATCCGAGCCCGAGGAGGCCGAGGATTCGGCGGAATCGGACTTCTTGGTCGCCTCGGCGCTCTTCTTGGCCGGGGCCTTGGAGGCCGCTGCGCCCGATTGCGCGGCGATCAAGTCCTGGATGCGGGTGTGGATCGCGTCGAAGTCCGGGTACGTGGAGAACTTGTCCGCGGCCGACCCGAAGTCCGGCGCGCCCAGGGTCAGGCGCTTGAACGGGGTGGCGCGGGCCTTGTCGGCCAGGTTCAGGAAGGAGCCGAGCTGCTGCTGCGGGATGTCGGTTTCCACCAGCTGCTCGCCGGCATCCATGAGCGAGGTGAAACGCGTGAGGATGGTCTTGGGGCTGAACTGGGAAATCATGGCCTGCTGCAGGCACTGCTGGCGGGCGATGCGGTGGTAGTCGGTGGTGAAGTCGCGGGAGCGGGCAAACCACAGGGCCTGCTTGCCGGTGAAGTGGTGCTCGCCGGGGGCGAACCAATGGGTGTTCACCGAGGAATTGGGCCAGGCCTTGCCGTTGTAGGGGACCCAGCCGCCCGAATCCACGGTGACCCCGCCCATGGCGTTGATGAAGCCGGCGAACCCGGCCATGTCGATCATCACGTAGGACTGGACCTTCAGGCCCGTGGTGCCCTCGATGGCCTCCATGGTTGCCTGCGCCCCGGGGTTTGCGACGCCGGGATAGAGGTCGGCGTGGTTGTCGGTGGCATCGCGGTAGATCGCGTTGAACAGGCACTCGTCGCCGCAGTTGTACCCGGTGGGGTACACCTCGCGCATGGGGGAGTCCTTGGAGAACTGGGCGTTCTGGAAGTTGCGCGGGATCGAGATCAGCAGCGACTTGCCGGTCTTGGCATCGACACTAAGCAGCGACATCGAGTCGGTGCGCACGCCCTCGCGGTTCCCGGCCGAGTCGGCGCCGAACACCGCGATGTTGTAGCGCCCGTCCACGGGCTTGAACGCCGGTCCGGCGGAGAAGACGTTGGAAATGGTTTCGCGGCCCTTGTTCAGCACGAACGCGCCGTAGCCCAGCGACCCGGTGATGGCCAGGGCCAGCACCAACAGCGTGGCGGTGAGCCCGATGCGGGCCCCGGGGGCCAGGTACTTGGGCCGGATGATTGCCAGGGTGTTCAGGAACATCAACAACCAGCCGGCGGCCAGCACCACCAGCAGCACCGAGGCCCCCAGCTGGACCCAGGCCTGGGCGAAGAAGCCCAGCAGCCAGTCGCGCTTGAACAGCGCGACGCCCAGAACCAGCAGCAGCAGCGCCCAGCAGGCCAGGGTGATGCGCATGACGAACCCGCCCAGGGCGCGCTTGCCCGAGACCCATTGGGCGCTGCCTGGGAAGAAGACTGTCAGCAGCAGCAGGAACAGTGCGCGCTTGGAACGCACCGGCGCGGGAGCCGAGACGGCGTCCGGGAGCAGGTCCGGGTTGCGGGAGTGGTGGCGGCTCGATGTCATGGGGTCCTTAGGTGCCGGGGGTTTCGGCGGCGACGGCGGCCCGCAGCGCGGCGCCCTTGTCGGCGGCGACCTGCCGCAGGGTCCCTGCGAAGTCGATGAGCTGTTCCTGGAGCCGGGCGGCGAACTCGTCGGTGCCGGCGGCGAGCATGCGTACGGCCAGCAGGCCGGCATTGCGCGCCCCCCCGATGGACACGGTGGCCACGGGGACGCCCGCGGGCATCTGCACGATGGACAGCAGCGAATCCATGCCGTCCAGGGTCTTCAGCGGCACCGGGACGCCGATAACCGGCAGCGGGGTGACCGAGGCGAGCATGCCCGGCAGGTGGGCGGCGCCGCCGGCTCCGGCGATGATCACGCGGATGCCGCGGCTGTGGGCTGCCTTGCCGTAGGCGATCATGTCCTCGGGCATGCGGTGCGCGGAGACCACGTCGGCCTCGAAGGGGATGGAAAATTCGCGCAGGGCCTCGGCTGCCAGCTTCATCACGGGCCAGTCCGAGTCCGAGCCCATGACCAGGCCTACAAGCGGTGCGGGAGTGCTCAAGAGGTGTGTCCTTCGACGGAGGTGGCGGTGGCGGGTGCCGCTGAGGGCACGCCGTCACGGATCAGGGAGGCCACGGCGTTGGCCCGGTCGCGCAGCGAATCGACCGATTCGCCGGGCTCGGAAACCACATTGACGTGGCCGATCTTGCGTCCCGGGCGCACGGACTTGCCGTAGGCGTGGACCTTTACGCGCGGTTCGGCGGCCAGTGCGGCGTTGAACGCGGTGAACAGGTCCTGGTTGGCCCCGCCGAGGTAGTTCTTCATCACGGTGGTTTCGGCCAGCGCGTCGGTAGCGCCCAGCGGCAGGTCAAGGACCGCGCGCAGGTGCTGCTCGAACTGGCTGGTGATCGAACCGTTCATGGTCCAGTGCCCGGTGTTGTGCGGGCGCATGGCCAGTTCGTTGATCACGAACCCGGCACCGATGCCGGGGGTCTCAAAGAGTTCCGCCGCCATCACTCCGGTGACGCCGAAGGCGTCGGCGATCTTCAGGGCCGCGTCCTTCGCGGCCCGGGCGACGTCCTCGGGCAGGTCCTTGGCCGGGGCGATGACCTCGTCGCAGACGCCGTCGACCTGGATGGTGTGCACCACGTCCCAGCCCTTTTCCTCGCCGCCTGGGGTGCGGGCCACCAGGGCGGACAGCTCGCGGGTGAAGGCGACCTTGTCCTCGGCCAGCAGGGCGCCGTTGCCGAACCAGTCGGCCGCGGCGCGGGCCTCGTCGGCGGAATCGAGCATGCGCACGCCCTTGCCGTCGTAGCCGCCGCGCGGGGTCTTGAGCACGATCGGCCAGCCGATCCGCTCGCCGAACGCCAGCAGTTCCTCGACGGTTTCGACCGCGGCCCAGGCCGGGTTGGGCAGGCCGAGCTCCGCGATGGCCGCACGCATGACCAGCTTGTCCTGGGCATGGATCAGCGCGGCGGGTCGCGGCTGCACGTTCACGCCCTCGGAAATCAGCGTCTGCAGGTGCTCGTTGGGCACGTGCTCGTGGTCGAAGGTCAGCACGTCGAGTCCGCGTGCAAACTCCCGAAGCGTTGCCAAATCCTTGTAATCACCCACCGGTGCGTCGGCAACACAGCGCGCGGCTGAGACATCAGGGCCTTCGGCCAGGATGCGTAGTTCGAAGCCGAGGTTCAATGCCTCGGGGGCCATCATTCGTGCGAGTTGGCCTCCGCCAACAACGCCAATCACTGGAAACGTCACCCGCCTAGCCTACCCAACCTACGCGCTCGCGGGTTGCTGGCAAAGGGAGTTTGGACACCTTTGTCGGTGAACTTTCAGCGAATCGCATTAGAATGGCTTGGTTGACCGGGTCAAGAAGTCGCGGATCAGCTCCATCGCCGCGACTTGGATCTTCGTCCTTGAGGGGCGGCGAAACGCATTGAAACGATTACATGGAGGATCATGCTGACGAGGATCTGGGACAAGCTCATGGGCCTGGTGTCCATGATGTGGCGGGAAGTCGCCAAGTTCGGCGTCGTCGGGGGTGTTGCCTTCGTCATCGACTCCGGCATCTACCTGTGGATGCTCCAGGGCCCCATGCACGACTCCGAGGTCAAGGCAAAGATCGTTGCCGGCGTCGTGGCCACGATGTTCTCCTGGGTTGCCAACCGCTTCTGGACCTTCCGCCACCGCCGACAGGCCAACGTCGTGCGCGAACTGGTGATGTTCCTCATCATGAACGCCATCGGGCTGGGAATCGCCGCAGCCTGCGTGTTCGTCACGAAGTACTGGATGGGCCTGACCGACACCACCAGCCTGTTTATTGCCGGGTCCGTGGTCGGCCTGGTGCTGGGCACCATCTTCCGGTTCTTCGCCTACCGCTTCTGGGTCTTTGGCGCGGCCATGGATGACGAAGAGGAATTCGCCCACGATCGCGAGTTGCTCAGCGTCGGTCCCGAAACCGGTTCGCTGGAGCACGGAGTTTCCGGCGGCAACCGGACGCTGCGCGCCCCCGACGGCGCCGCCTGAGGGCTTCGCCCAGCCGCCGGGCTGATGCCCCGGCACGAAACTTCAGGAATCCACCAACCGCCACCGGGCGGATGGATCCGGGAAGAAATCGTGCCGGGGTTTTTTCATGCCCGGCACCCGGGGGCCGCCAACGCGCCGGCAGGCGCCGGGGCCCGGTCCCTAGTCCTGCGCGTCCAGGCGCGTGACGACCCGTTCGCCGCCGAGCAGGGAATCGGTGATGTTGACCCCGTCTTCGACCATGACCACCGGGTTGCCGCCGATCCACTGGGCCAGGAGCGCCGGCAGGATCCGCTCCAGCGGCCACGCGGTGCTCATCAGCGTGGCCCCGGCGGCCACCCGATCGGTGCCGGCGGCGAAGAGCTGGGTGTAGGCCAGCGTCCCGGTTTCGGAGACCAGTGCGGTGGCGTCGGTGTCGATGGGGGAGGGGAAAAACGAGTCCGCGTAGGAGCGGACCTCGGAGGCGTAGTCAGTGGCGCCGACCGGCAGCGGGCCGTCGAAGGCCATGGCGAGCGAGGGCAAGGGGACGGCGATGACCTCGACCGAGCCGTTGACTGCTAAGGTTTGCGGATCGGCGGTAATAAATACATCGACATTCCCGGGATCCGTTCCGGGGGCCACGCAGCGCACTTCGGCACCCAGGTGCCAGCAGGCCAGGGCCAGCGCCGCGGACTTCCAATGGCCGGGCATGTCGGTGGCGACAACGCTGCCCGGGGCTAAATCAAATTCTTCGTGCAAAAGGTTCGCGCTCTTGGCAACCCAGTTGTCAAAAACGCGTCCGCTGAGCTCGACGCGCTCCCCGGACCGCGAGTACCAGGTGAGGTACGGGTGCGTGGAATGGCGCACCGGTGCCAGAAGTGATTCGACGGGAGATAACGAATTGGTATCAATGGGCATGTATTGCTCCTTGTCAAGCCTGTGAATTCCCCGGGAATCCGCGGGCAGGCGTATTGCTGTGCGATCCCGCCGAAGTCCCGGGCGTGGCGTGGCTCTAAATCTACGACATGTGTGGCTAAAATCGACGGCCGCACTTGACGCGACCGGAGTTACACCAGTGTAATTAGATAGTGCACCGTCTGGGGGAGCGAAATTGTCCCTCGACGGCTTTTTATTGAAGGTCGTCGATGTCGCTCATTTTACGGTCATTTTTTGTGTCTAGTTCGTAACGGCGGAAGGTTGGTAAACCATGGGGAACGTGGATCGAAGCTTCAACGAAGCCGCAACGACGGGAATTGCGCCCAACTTCAACGGCGGCCGGGGTGTGCCGGCGGACTGGTTCGTGGACCCTGCGGCCTCCGGCCCGGAACAGCAATCCAATGGTTCGCGGGTCCTGACCCCGGCCGAGGAGACCGCTGCCTTCCTCGCGGCGCATGACGCCGCCAACGACCTGGTCACCGAACCGACCCCGTCCTGGGCGCCAAGCCTGGATGCATCGGCCGACGGCAAGAGCCCGGCCCAGGCCATCTGGATCGGATTGGGGTCCGAGGACGAGGAAGGCGAACTGGGCTGGCAGTCCGAGGCTCTGTGCGCACAGACCGACCCCGAGGCATTCTTTCCCGAAAAGGGCGGATCGACCCGGGACGCCAAGCGCGTGTGCGGTGCCTGCAACGTGCGGTCCGAATGCCTGGAATACGCCTTGACCAACGATGAACGCTTTGGGATTTGGGGCGGGTTGTCGGAGCGCGAACGTCGGCGCTTGCGGAAGCGAGCAGTCTAATTCTCCCCACGATCCACGTCACCGCCATTGTGGCTGCCCACAATGGCGCAGATTTTTTGCCACGGACCCTGGCCGCGCTGCGCGCCCAGACGCGCCTGATCGACCGCTTCGTCGGGGTCGACGCGTCCTCCACCGATGGTTCGGCGGACCTGCTGCGCCAGCACCTGTCCTCCGACGCCACGATCCTGAACGTGCCGGAACACAGCTTCGGGCACTCGGTGATGGCCGCGGTCCAGTCCCTAGGGGCCCCGCGGGCCGGGCGCACCGAATGGCTCTGGCTGATCCACGACGACTCGGTGCCGGAACTGAACGCCCTGGAAAAGCTGGTGAACGTCGTCGAGGCCACCGAATCGGTGACGATAGCCGGCTGCAAGCAACTCGACCTGGATTCCCCGCGCCGCCTGCTGGATGTGGGCCTGAGCGTGAACAAGTATGCCGAACGGCTGACCCTCATCGAGATCGACGAGGTCGACCAGGGCCAGTACGACGCGCGCACCGACTCCTTCGCGGTGACCAGCGCCGGAATGCTGATCCGCCGCGACGTCTTCGAGGCCCTGGGCGGCTTCGACCCCGCGCTTCCGGGGCTGGGCGACGACATGGACCTGTGCTGGCGCAACCGCCTCATGGGCAACCGCGTGGTCATCGTGCCCGCGGCCAAGATCCACCACAAGGCAGCGGTCGTCCGCGCCCTGGCCGGGCCGGCCGAAACCCGCCGGGCCGAGGTCTTCATGCGCCTCAAGCACGCCCCGGGATGGGCCATCCCCTTCCTGGTTGTCGGCGCGGTGCTCGGCGGGATCTACCGCTTCCTGCTTTCGGTGCTCGCCAAGGACCCCGCATACGCCTTTGGCCAGCTCGGTGCCACCTTCCGTGCCGTGGGCACCCCCGTTAAACTTTCCCGCTCCCGGGCCGCTGCGGCGGCCACCCGCAAGGTCCCGCGCAACTCGATTTCCCGGCTGCTCACCGACCAGGCACTGGTGCGCGAACACCGCAAGCACATGATCGACTCCCTGGACGGGGCAACCGTCTACGGCGACGGCACCGGGGCCACGACCTCGCAGGACCCCAGCGGGGATGCCCGCAACGACTTCGCGGCCATGGCCGCACCCAACCGCACCTCCGCATTCGTCAGCGCAATCATCGCCGCGCTGGCCACCCTCGCGGTGTCCCTCGTCGGGCTGCGCGCCCTGCTGGGCGCCGGCGCCGTGGCCGGAGGCGCACTGCTGCCGCTGTCCACCAAGGCGAGCGAGATCTTTGCCAACGCCACCGGATGGTGGGCCAACCTCGGATCCGGCAGCCCCGCGGGCGGGGACCCGATCGACTACTTCCATTGGCTGCTGGCCCTGGCCGGCGGCGGCAACGCCAATGCCGCGGCCGTGGTGCTGACCCTGGCAGCCATGCCGCTGGCGGCGATGAGTGCCTGGCTGGGCCTGGGGGCGGTCACCCGTTCGCGTGCCGCCCGCATGGTCGGCGGATTGCTCTGGGGCCTGGCCCCGGTGCTGCAGGTTTCCCTGGGTTCCGGGCGCGCCGGCGCCGTGCTCGTCCACGTGCTCGCACCGCTGCTGCTGCTGGCCCTGCTGCGCTCCGTGGGCGCCGGGATCGACTTCGGCTCCCGACGCGGCCCCGAGGCACCAGGCGCCTCGCATCCCGGTGTTGGCGGCGTCCCTTCGTGGACCGCCGCCGCGGCGGCCGCGCTGCTGCTGGTTCCCCTCGCCGCCGGTTCCCCGGCCGCGGGCCTGGCCCTGCTGGTGCTCATTGTGCTGACCGCCATCGTGCTGCGCTCACGGGCCAAGACCCTGTGGTGGGTGCCGCTGCCGATGCTGGTCTTCCACCTGCCGCTGGTGGTTGCCGCCCTGGGCAACCCGCGCGTGCTGCTCACCGACCCGGGACTGGCGCTGCCCCACGACGCCGCCCCGTTGTGGGTCCAGGCCCTCGGGTTCCCGAACGCCTTTGACCTCCGCGGCATCCCGGCAGGATTCGACTTCCTGCCCGCCGGACCCTGGGCCCTGGTCCTGGTCCTGCTGGTCGGGGCACCGCTGCTTGTCTATGCCGTCATCGGCCTCTTCGCCGGAGGACGGAACGCCTCGCTGCCGCTGGCCCGCGCGCTGTGGTTGGGCGGCGTGCTGATGCTCGCCGCCGGGTACGGCGCCTCCCTGGTGCCCTCCGCCGTGGCGGGGGACACCTTCGTCACCGCATTCAACGGCCCCTTCGTCTCCTTCTTCACCCTGGGGCTGCTCTTCGCCGCGGGGCTGGGGATCTCCGTCTTCCGCGGCGAGCGCACCGGCGTGCCGACCTCCTCCGCGGATCGCGCGCCCCGCATCGCCGCCGGCTCCCTGGCGTGGGCCTCGGCCCTGCTGGGCATTTCCGTTTTGGTGGCCGGTGCCCACTGGATCCTGGCGCAGAACCCGGTTCCGGCCACGGCCGAGGGCGGCACCGCCACCGTCACCGATTTCGGTGCCGCAAGCCTGCTGCAGCCGGTCGCCCCGCGCACGCTGCCGGCCACCGCTGCCGACCGTGGGCTGGGAACCTACGAAGACCGCACCCTGGTGCTGGCCCAAAACGGCGACGGCGCCGTCAGCGCCGCGTTGATGAACGGGGCCGGCACCACCGCCGACGCCCTGTCCCAGACGGCGTCCGCAAACCGTCTGGTCGGCGGCCTGATCGACCCGGCTCTGCGTGAATCCGATGACGCCGGACGCCTGGTCGAACAGTCCGTGGCGACCCTGGTGTCCGATTCTGCACTGGATCCGCGGACGGAACTGGCCGCCCTGGGCACCGGGTTCGTGGTGCTGCAGGACCAGCGGCAGACCGCCTCGGCACTGGTGGCACGGCTGGACGCCGTGCCGGGTCTGGTGGCCGTGGGGCAAACCGAGTCCGGCTGGCTGTGGCGCGTGGAACCGAAGGAAAAGATCCCCGGCGTGGACAACGCCACCGATTCGACCGCCCGGGTGCGCATCATGGCCGACGACAAGACCCTCGCCCTGCTGCCCTCGCACCGCGGGGCCGTCTCCGGGGCCAAGCTCCCGGCCGGGGAGGCAAGCCGGATGCTGGTCATGGCCGAACGCGCCGATCCCGGATGGAAGGCAACCCTTGACGGGGTGGCCCTGAATCCCACCACCGTTGGCGCCGCCTCCGGAGAGGATGCCGATGGCACCGGCACGGGTGCCGAAACTGCGCAGTGGGCCCAGGGCTTTGAGCTGGGTGCCGCCGGCGGCACCCTGGAACTGCGCTACCAGAGCCCGTACCAGGTGCCCGTGGCCATCGCCCAGCTCGCGGTGCTGGTCCTGGCCCTGCTGTTGGTCATCCCGATCCCGCGCAGCCGCCGCTTTGCCGCGCGCCGCCTGGACGAGTACCGCACGCGCGGCAACGCCGAAAGCATTGACGAACTCGATCGCGGACACCGTGCCGCGGCGGCCAAGGAGAAGAAGTGAAAAACGATTCCCGCAGGGCTCGGCGCGAGGCCGAACGCGTAGCCCAGGCCGCCCGCGAGGCAGCGGGACTCGCTCCCGGCGCCAAGCTGCCCGCCGACGAAGCCCCGGGCAAGGATCCCGCCGCGGCGCCGTCCCCGGCACCCGTGGCCGCCGCCGGCGCGCAGGCACCCAAGGCCCCGGCAACCGGTGCGGAGCCCGCTGCGGCCGACACCGCCGGCGCGGCCAAGGACACCGGGGCTTCCGCTGCACCGGCCGGTTCCCGGGAATCCACTGCCAAGGCCGGGGCACGCGGGCAACGCTCCAAGGCCCGCGGCCGGACCCTTGGCGTACTGGGCTCGGTGGGCGTGCTGTGCCTGGGCGCGGCCGCCATCGCCGCGGGTTCCGTCTTCCCGCCGGCCACCGCCGCGCCGGGCTCCGAGGTCCCGGTGACCTCGCTGCCCGCGGGCGACGCACTGGCCTCCTGCCCGGCAACGATGAAGCTGTTCACCGGCGCCGGAACCGGTGTCGACCCGGAATTCGCCCCGGCCTCCAAGGACGCCCAGACCTCCATCCGCGCCGCGGTGCTTTCCGACTCTGCCGGGCGCATTCCCGGCGCCCAGATGCTCAAGGGCGACCTGGCGGTCGAAAAGACCATCGCCCCTCGCTTGCCGGCGCAAGAGGCCGAAAAATTGACCGGAGCCGGAGCGGACGGCACCAACCAGCGCAAGGGCGCCCTGGGCCCGGTGAGCAAGTACTCCGAGCCGCTCACGGTGCACGCCCAGCCGCTGGGCGGGGTCCAGTCCCTGGTCTCGGCCGTGCGCTCCTACCGCGCCACCGACGGCGACCTGGCAGGGCTCGCAGCCGCGGCCTGCACCGCACCGGCGGCCGAGACCTGGCTGACCGGCGGGGTCACCACGCCCGGGTCCACCGCGGTGCTGAACCTGGTGAATCCCACCGCTTCCGTGGCCCAGGTGCGCGTGGACCTGCGCGGCGCCGACGGCATGATCCAGGCCCCCAACCTCTCGGCGCTGGCCGTGGCCCCGGGCGAATCCAAATCCATCGTCCTGGCCGGCTACGCGCCCAACGAAAAGGCCCTCTCGGCCAAGGTCACCTCAAGCGGCGGACGCGTCAACGCGACCATCCAGCAGTCCACGCTGCGCGGACTGGTCCCCGGCGGCCTTGACTACCTGGGATCCGCGGCCACCGCCAACAACACCCAGGTGATCCCCGGGGTGGCGATCCTGGACCCGAAGCTGGCCGGCGAGCTGGGCAAGCCCGCGGCCAACGCCGACGCGGTCGCCGAACTCGTGCTGGCCGCCACCTCGGCCGAGGGGGCCACCGTGCAGGTGCGGGCCCTGGGTCCCAACGGCGAGGTTGCCATCCCCGGGGGCGGCGAGGTGGTCATCGCCTCCAACGCCACCGCGCGCATGCCGCTGGGCGGGCTCCCGGCCGGGAACTACACCATCGTCGTCGAGGGCGACTCCGCGGTGAGCGCGAGCGTGAAGATGGTCCGCGGCACCAAGGCCAACGAACCGATCGACCTGGCCTGGGCCGGTGCGGCCAGCCGGCTGGGCAGCGAACACCTGATGGTGCTGCCGGCGGCGGGCAAGGCCACCGTGGTGCTGAGCGCACCGGAAGACACCGCCACGGTGTCGGTGCGTTCGCTGGGCGCCGACGGGAAGCTCTCGGCCAGCCGCACCATCGAATTGTCCGGCTCCAAGTCCGTGGCGCTGGGGGAGAAGGACTTCGGGTCCGGCGCGGCGGCCCTGGTGCTCTCGGCCACCGGCGCGCCAAGCTATGCCGCGGCCGTCCTCACCGACGGGGCCTACGGGATTGCCGCGCTTCCGGTCAGCGCCGCACCGCTGGGCCGCGAGGGCGTCCAGGTCGTGCTGCGGGACTAGGGATCGGTCAGGCGCCCGGGCCGGGGCCCCAGATCCCGTACTCGGGATCGATCGCCTGCGGGTCCATGGCCCACAGGTCGGCCAGCTGCTCCACGATGGAGAAATGCACCAGCTCGGGCAGCAGCTCCGGTCCGTGGACGCACGCCTCCTCGATGGGACGGCGGTAAAGCGTGATGCGGTCGGATCGCCCGGGACGCGCGGAGCGGTTGGTCGCCCAGGGCACCCGGGTGCCTTCGGCCCTGGCACGCTCGAGCACCTTGGCATTGGGGACCATCATGATGCGGAAATCGATCGAGGTCACCCGCTCGCCCCAGCGATCGGCCAGGCGCTCGGCGGATTCGATCAGCAGGTCCTCGAAGCGCTCGGCCCGGGTGCGTGCACCGGGCATCGGCGCCAGGAGCAGCGGCCCGCGGCGTCCGCGTCCGTGCCGGTTGCGCTTGCGGTCGGCGAACCGGCGGGTCGAGCCGCTGTTCAACGAGGCAGGATCGCGCCCGTCCAAATCGATCGACAGTTTTCCGGACATGTCTTTAGCTTAAGCCACGCAATGCCCGCTGCGGATCAGTTGGCCCGCACGGCGGTGCGCGGCCGTGGCGGGCACCGCGCTGCGGTAGTCTGTGTAACCGTGGGATCCAATAGACTTTGTTCACGTTCGGCGTGCCGCCAGCCGGCCATCGCCACCTTGACGTATGTGTACGCCGACTCGACGGCGGTGCTCGGTCCCTTGGCGACCTACGCGGAACCGCATTGCTACGACCTGTGCGCCGTCCATGCCGAGCGCCTGACCGCGCCGCTGGGCTGGCAGGTCCTGCGCCTGGCACTGCCCGAGCAGGGCAGGCTGCGCAATGACGACCTCTACGCCCTGGCCAACGCGGTGCGGGAAAACGAGGCGCACACCGTCGCGGCCCCGCCCCTCGAGACCCCGTCCCCGCGCAGCGCCCCGCCGGCCATCGAGCCCGGCGATTCCCAATCCCTGACCCGTCGCCACCTGCGGGTGCTGCGCGAAGGGAACCTGGAGCCCTAAACTGGGTTCCATGTCGAACCTCTCAGCGCAACTCACCGCCCAGCTCCGTTGCCCCGTCACCGGCTCCACCCTGGTGCAGCACGGGGACATCCTGGTTTCCACCGGCACCGGTGCCGACGGCGAAACCTACAGCTACGACATCGTCGAGGGCATCCCGGTCATGCTGGCCCCCGAGGCCACGGTGATCCCCGCCAAGGCCCACGGCTAGGCGGGTGGCGAGATGGGACCCGAGCACAAGGTCGCCGACCTCTCCCTGCACGAGGCCGGACGCCACCAGATCCGCCTGGCAGAACACGAGATGCCCGGCCTGATGTCCGTGCGCGCCGAGTACTCGGCGGCGCAGCCGCTGGCCGGAGCCCGCATCGCCGGCTCCCTGCACATGACGGTGCAGACGGCCGTGCTCATCGAAACCCTCGTCGCCCTGGGTGCACAGGTCCGCTGGGCCTCCTGCAACATCTTCTCCACCCAGGACGAGGCAGCCGCCGCGGTGGTCGTGGGCGCCGGCACCCCCGAAAACCCCGCAGGGGTCCCGGTCTTCGCCTGGAAGGGCGAATCCCTGGAGGACTACTGGTGGACCGCCGAACAGATCCTTTCCTGGCCCGGAGCCGGGCAGGACCCGGAACTTGGCCCGAACCTGATCCTGGACGACGGCGGGGACGCCACCATGCTGGTGCACCTGGGGGCGCAGTACGAGGCCGCCGGCGCGGTGCCCGGACCCGAGGCCGCCACAAGCCACGAGCATGCCATCGTGCTTGACACCCTGCGCGACTCCCTGGCCAGGGACCCGGAAAAGTTCACCCGCATCGCCGCGAAGATCAAGGGCGTCAGCGAGGAAACCACCACCGGGGTGATGCGGCTGAACCAGATGGCCGCCGCCGGCACGCTGCTCTTTCCGGCGATCAACGTCAACGACTCGGTGACCAAGTCCAAGTTCGACAACAAGTACGGCATCCGCCACTCGCTGCCCGACGGGATCATGCGCGCCACCGACGTGCTCATCGGCGGGAAAGTCGTGGTCATCTGCGGCTACGGGGACGTGGGCAAGGGCGCCGCCGAGGCCATGCGCGGGCAGGGCGCCAGGGTCATCGTCACCGAGATCGACCCGATCTGCGCGCTGCAGGCGGCCATGGACGGCTACCAGGTCGCGCGCCTGGAATCCGTGCTGGGGCAGGGGGACATCTTCGTGACCACCACCGGCGGCAACGACATCATCACCGCCGCGCACCTGCAGGGGATGAAGGACAAGGCCATCGTGGGCAACGTGGGTCACTTCGACAACGAGATCGACATGGCCGGCCTGGCCCGGGTCCCGGGCGTGCAGAAGGTCGAGATCAAGGCCCAGGTGCACGAATGGACCTTCGCGGCCGGGACCGCGGCGGAGCGCTCGGTCATCGTGCTCTCCGAGGGCCGCCTGCTGAACCTGGGCAATGCCACCGGCCACCCCTCGTTCGTGATGTCCACGTCCTTCGCCAACCAGGTGATCGCGCAGATCGAGCTGTTCACCAAGGCCGGCACCGGGGAATACGCCACGGCCGTCCACGTGCTGCCCAGGATCCTCGACGAGAAGGTGGCCCGCCTGCACCTGGCGGCCCTGGGCGTGGAGCTGACCGAGCTGTCCGAGGCCCAGGCCGCGTACCTGGGCCTCGGGGTCTCCGGGCCGTACAAAGCGGAAACGTACCGCTACTGAGCGATGGCTTCGGGCGGCCGCCAACCGTGGCCGCCGGAGGGGTTCCGGTGCCGCCGTGCAGACCGCGATCCCGGGCGTCAACCGACGTTGGCCAGGCAGGTTACAGGCAGGTCACCTTGCCGACACGCGGGGTCCAAAGCCGCCAGTGGGCCCCGGGGGAACCGTTGGCTCGATAGTCTTGGGACTGTGTGTTTGGCAGTGGTCGGCAAGTGTCCGGTGCTGCCGTGCACCGCACGCGCACCGCATGTCAGAGTTTTGAGGGAGAAGCATGGCTGAGCAGGACGAACCGCAGACCGGCAAGCCGGGTACGCCGGCGACCGCACCGGCAGTGCCCGGTCCCGGTGCCAAGGCCGAGGCGAAGCCGGCTTCCGGCTCGTTGAGCGCCGCGGCCGCGGCCGCCGCCGCGAAGATCGAGGCCTCGCTGGTGGCAACGCGCGCCGCCGCAGCGCAGAAGGCCGCCAAGCCGGCCGCCGCCCCGCAGGCAGCTGCCAAGCCGGCCGCCGCGTCGAAGCCCGCAACGTCTTCCCCTGCCGCTCCCTCCGCCGCACCGGCCAAGCCGGCACAGGCTCCGGCCGCCGCGGCTCCTGCGGCCAAGGCCCCGGTCGCCCAGGCCGGCGCACCGCTGAAGCCCGCCGCGAAGCCGGTGGCCAAGCCGAAGCCGGAGGAACCCGAGGAGGTCGAGGACATCATTGCCCAGATCCCGGTGGAACCACTGCCCGAGACCACCAAGGTCGCCGTGTCCACGGCACCGGCAACCGCGGCCGCCCCGGTGGGCGACGACAAGACCCAGACGCTGCCGCGCCCGGGTGCCGCGGCACCGGGTGCCGGCACGCCTGCGCAAACGGCATCCGCGATCGCCGAGGCCCGCAGCCGGGTCTTTGGCGCCTACACCCCGGTGCCCGAGCCGACCCCGGCCGCTCGCGAACGCCGCGCCGCCCGCGAGGCCGCCCTGGATTCCAAGCCTCCGCTGGCCCGCACCCTGCAGGTGCTGCTGGCGATTGCCTACCCCTTCATCCTGCTGATCCTCGCCATCCGGCTGATCGCCAGCCCGATCTTCCTCTGGATCGCCTACCAGCGCCCCGGCTTCCCGGCCGACGGCTTCGGCTTCACCACCGCGGACCGGATGACCTACGGGTCCTACGGCGTGGACTTCCTGAACAACGTCGCCGACAACCGTTACCTGGGCGAATTGAGGTTCCCCAACGGCAACCCGCTCTTCCTGGGCACCGAGGTCCAGCACATGGCCGACGTCAAGAACGTCATGTCCTTCACCTACCTGGGCGGGATCATCCTGGGCGTCATTGCGGTCATTGCGCTGGCCTACCTGGGCAAGCGCTATGCCGGTGGCATCCGCCGCGGGCTCTTTGCCGGATCCGTGGTGACCCTGGTGCTGCTGGCCGGGCTGACCACCGTGGCGATCCTGGGCTGGGACAGCTTCTTCACCACGTTCCACGAGATCTTCTTCGCCCAGGGCAACTGGACGTTCAACTACTCGGACACGTTGATCCGCCTGTATCCGCCGCAGTTCTGGGTGGACGCCGCGATCGGCATCGCCGGGCTGGTCGTGCTCACCGCGCTCATCACGCTGATCCGCACCTGGCCCACGGCCAAGCGCCGCGAGGCCGCGCGCCTGCGCCAGGAAAAGCGCGTCTTCGGACTGTAGCTGCCGCCGCGGCGGACCACGACGCGATCCCCCCCGGGGTGCCCCACGGCAGCACCGGGGGGATCTGTGTTTTCCCGGGTGGTTCTCAGCGCTCGTAGAGTGCGTCGATCGCCGCGGAGTAGTCGGCGATGACGCTGGCCCGCTTGAGTTTCAGGGACGGGGTCAGGTGCCCGGATTCCTCGGTGAACTCGGCATCCAGGATCGTGAACTTGCGGATGCCCTCGGCCTTGGACACCGTCTCGTTGGCCGCATCCACGGCCGCCTGGATCTCGGCCAGCACCCGCGGGTGCACCGCTGCCTGCCCCAGCGAAAGCCCGCCGGGCGCATTGGCGCGGCACCACGGGCCGAGTTCGTCCGGATCCAGTGTCACCAGGGCCGCGACGAACGGGCGGTTCTCACCGACCACGACGACCTGGTTGACCAGGCGGCAGGCCCGGATGATTTCCTCCAGCGGGCCCGGCGCCACGTTCTTGCCCCCGGCGGTGACCAGGATGTCCTTCGTGCGGCCGGTGATGCTCAGGAACCCGGAATCGTCCAGGGTCCCGGTGTCCCCGGTCTTGAAGAACCCGTCCTCGTCGAAGGCCTCGGCCGTGGCCCGGGCATTGCGGTGGTATCCGGCAAAGACCCCGATGCCCTTGATGCGGATCTCGTCGTCGTCGGCGATGCGGATCGCGGTGCCCGGCACGGGGATGCCCACGGAGCCCACCCGCACGTCCCGGGCCATGTTCACCGTGGCCGGTGCGGTGGTCTCGGTGAGCCCGTAGCCCTCCAGCAGGCCGATGCCTGCGCCGCGGAAGAAGTGCGCCAGCTCGGGGTTCAGCGCGCTGGCGCCGCAGATCGCGTAGCGGACCCGGCCGCCGAACACCGCCCGCAGCCTGGGGTAGAGCACCTTGTTGAACAGGGCGTGCCTGGCCAGCAGCACGGGGGAGCGGCGGGTGCGAATCCCGCGGGCGCGGTCGTCGGCAACACGGGAGTATTCGATGGCCACCGACTCGGCCTGGGCGAAGAGCGCGCCCTTGCCGGCGGCCTGCGCGGTGTTGGACGCGGTGGTGCGGATCTTCTCGAAGATCCGGGGCACGGCCAGCAGGAAACCGGGCTTCACCGCGGCCAGGTCTTCCACGAGGGTGGAGGCGGTGGAGGTGTGGGCGATGGTGGAGCCGGCGTGCACGCAGACCTGCTGCACGGCGCGGGCCAGCACGTGGGCCAGCGGCAGGAACATCAAGGTGCGCTCACCGGTGCCCAGCACCGGGGCCATGTGCGGGGCCAGGTTCACGGCGATCAGGGAGAAATTCGCGTGGGTCATCATGCAGCCCTTGGGCCGCCCGGTGGTTCCGGAGGTGTAGACCAGGGTCGCCAGGTCCTGCAGGCCGGCCGAGGTCCGTGCGGCCTCGAGCTGCTCGTCGGTCACGGCGCTGCGGGAGCCGGCATCCACCAGCTCCTTCAGCCCCGCCGACGGTATGCCCTGCGGATCGGCATCCGTGCCGTCCTCGAAGGCGAGCACCGTGACCTTTTCGCCGAGGGCGGCGGCGGCCTGGTCGATCACCTGCGCGCGCCGGGGGTCCTCGGCAAAGGCGAGCCGGGCCCCGGAATCCTTGAGGATCCACTCGACCTGGAACGGGGAGCTGGTTTCGTAGATGGGCACCGACACCGCGCCGGCGAACCAGATGGCCTGTTCGGCCAGTGCCCATTCGTAGCGGGTGGAGGACATGATCGCCACGGTGTCGCCCGGGGCGAGGCCGTGGGCGAGCAGCGTCTTGGCCAGGGACCGGACCGAGGCCGTGAAATCGGCGGTTGACACGTCGGTCCACGAGGCGCCGCGCTTGACGCTGAACAGCGGTGCCGAATCCCCGCGGGCCAGGCGCGCCAGCAGCAGGTCCGTGGTGTTCGAATCCTGAGGCAGTCCAGTGATCAGTCCGGTGCTTGCTTCGCGCATGGTGTGGTGTGTTCCCGTGGTGGTCGTCATGTGGTGTGGACCATAGTCTATGTTACTGACGAGTAATCCATGGCCTATCCCCAGCTGGGCATCCAGATGTGGATGCGCCAATTCTCGTACGTGATCATGTCCCCGGTCCACACCGGCAGGAAGAACGCGGACACGGCCACCACCAGCGCCAGGAAGATCCCCACGCCCCACAGCACGCGCCGCCGGTGCCAGGGGACCTGCTTGTCGGTGGGCAGGAACCTGCCCAGCACGTAGGTCAGGGCCAGGACCATGAACGGGGCGAAGGGCAGGGTGTAGAAGAAGAACATGGTGCGATCCGGGTAGGCGAACCACGGCAGGAACCCGGCGGCAACGGCGGCAAGGATCGCCCCGGCACGCCAATCGCGCGCCCCGATCCAGTAGAACAGCACCAGCAGCATGGCCAGGGTCGCGGACCACCACATGACCGGATTGGGCAGATCGGTGATCGCCTGGACGCAATTGGTGCTGGTGCACCCGAATTCGCCGTTGCTGCGCGACTCGTAAAAGAACAGCACCGGGCGACCGGCAAAGAGCCAGCTCCACGGCGATGATTCCCAGCCGTGCGGCGAACCCAGTCCCTGGTGGAACGCATAGGCGGCCCGGTGGTACTCGGCCAGGGAGCGGAACACATCCGGCACCCAACCCCAGGTTTCCGAGGGGTTTTCCACCGCCCATTGGCGGTAGCGGCCGTCGGCGGAGCGCAGCCAACCGATCCAGGTTGCCAGGTACACCGCCGCGGCCGTGGGAATGATCAGCAGGAATGCGGGGATCCCGTCGCGGGTCAGCCCGGCGAGGACCCAGTGCCGGATCCCGGCGCGGCGCCGTGCCGACAGGTCCCAGAGCACCGTCATCAGCCCGAAGACGGCAATGAAGGACAGCGCGGACCACTTCACCCCGGCCGCGGCCCCCAGCATCACCCCGGCGACCAGCCGCCAGGGGCGCCACCACAGCCATGGCCCGTAGGCCAGCAACCTGTCGGAGGGCCGTGAACCATCCGCGGTGGACAGCGCCCGGGCCAGCTTCGCCCGCCCGTGGAAACGGTCAAGGAGCAACGCGTGGAAGCCTGCCAGGATGAAGAACATCAAGAAGATGTCCAACAGCCCGGTGCGGGACATGACGATTTGGTGGCCATCCACCGCGGCCAGCAGGCCGGCAATCCCGCCCAGGAGCACCGAGGAGAACAGCTTCTGGGCCACCAGTGCGCACAGCAGCACCGACAGCGTGCCAAAGAGCGCTCCGGAAAAACGCCAGCCCAGCCCGTTGTCGGTCCCGAAAAGCCACATTCCGGCGGCAATCAGCCACTTGCCCAGCGGGGGATGGACCACGAAGGAGGCCGATTCCTTGGGCTCCGGTTGTCCGGAGATGAATGCCTCGTTGGGGTTTTCGCCCCACTCCAGCTCGTAGCCCGCGTGCATCATGGTGTAGGCGTCCTTGACGTAGTAGGTCTCGTCAAAGATCAGCAGGTGGGGATGGGCGAGGTTGGTGAAACGCAGCACCGCCCCGAGCATCGCCATGGCCAGCGGAACGATCCAGCCCCAGGCCCCGGCCCGGTGCAAGGGGCCGGACAAGCGGTCCCCCAGGGCCTGGATCCCGAAGGCGTCGGCCGGGGTCTGGACCCAGCGGCGCGTTCTGTGCATGGAAGCGGTAGTCACCGTCAACACTCTACCGGCGGCCCCCTGCGGGACTTGGAGGCACGCGCGGGCAGTAGGCTTGGGGCGTGGAAACTCAAGAAACCCCGGGCCAGATCGTCCTTGCCGCGACCCCCATCGGCAACCTTTCCGACGCGTCCCCACGCCTGATCGAGCTCATGAAGAGCGCGGACATCGTGGCGGCCGAGGACACCCGGCGCTTCCTGCACCTGGCCACCGGGCTTGGCGTCCGGGTGCCCGGCCGGCTGATCAGCTACCACGAACACAACGAAACCCACCGGCTCACCGAGCTGCTGGAACTGGTCGCCGGCGGCGCCACGGTCCTGGTGGTCTCCGACGCGGGCATGCCCGCGGTCTCGGACCCCGGGTTCAAGTTGGTCGAGGCCGCAGTGGCCGCCGGCGTCACGGTCACCGCGGTGCCCGGGCCCTCGGCCGTGCTCACCGCACTGGCCCTGTCCGGGCTGCCCACCGACCGTTTCACCTTCGAGGGCTTCTTGCCCCGCAAGGCCGGGGAACGCTCCAAACGCCTCGAAGACCTGGCCGCCGAGCAACGCACCATGGTCTTCTTCGAGGCCCCGCACCGGCTAGACGCGATGATCCGCGCGCTGCGCGACGCCTTCGGACCCGAGCGCAAGGGCGCCATCGCCCGGGAACTGACCAAGATGTACGAGGAAGTGATCCGCGGGAGCCTCGACGAGCTGCTGCTCTGGGCCGAGGGCGAGGTCCGCGGGGAAATCGCCGTGGTCGTCGCCGGTGCGCCTGCCGGGGAACCGGCCCGTGCGGTGGACCACGTGGCCCAGGTGCAGCAGCTGGTCACCGAGGGCCTGCGGCTCAAGGAAGCGGTGGCGGCGGTGGCCGAGACCGAACGGGTGTCCAAGCGCGAACTCTATGCGGCGGTGCTCGAGGCCCGCGCCTGAGCCCTGCGCCCCGGAATCGCCGTCGGTGCGCCCCTTGGGGTACCTGCACAAAACGGGGGCTGCGTCATAGTGCAGTTGGAAATTTACAGTGACTTGCCGCGGCACTAGCGTGGAGACCAACAAGAACCTGCACGTTTCGCAACACCCCACCGTTCAAGGGAGAACGCCCCAATGACCATTACCCCCGAGCGCGAAGCCGAACTACTCGCCTCCGTCCCGACCGGTTTGCTGATCAATGGCGAATGGCGCGAGGCCTCCGACGGCGGAACCTTCGACGTCGTTGACCCGGCCACCGGAGAAAAGCTTGCCACCCTGGCCTCGGCCACCTCCGAGGACGCCATGGCGGCCCTGGACGCCGCCGACGCCGTGCAGAAGACCTGGGCGCTGACCGCACCGCGTGAGCGCGCCGAGATCCTGCGCCGCGCCTTCGACCTGGTCACCGCCCGCGCCGAGGACTTCGCGCTGCTCATGAGCCTGGAAATGGGCAAGCCGCTGGCCGAGGCCCGCGGCGAGGTCACCTACGGCGCCGAGTTCCTGCGCTGGTTCTCCGAGGAGACGGTGCGCGACTACGGCCGCTACCTCACCACCCCCGAGGGCAAGAACAAGATGATCGTGCAGACCAAGCCGGTCGGCCCGTGCCTGCTGATCACCCCGTGGAACTTCCCGCTGGCCATGGCCACCCGCAAGGTCGCCCCGGCGATCGCCGCCGGCTGCACCATGGTGCTCAAGCCCGCCAAGCTCACCCCGCTGACCTCCCAGCTCTTCGCCGCCACCATGATGGAAGCGGGCCTTCCGGCCGGCGTGCTCAACGTGGTCTCCTCCAAGAGCGCCTCGAAGATCTCCGGCCCGCTGATGCAGGACGACCGCCTGCGCAAGGTCTCCTTCACCGGTTCCACCGCCGTGGGCAAGATGCTGATGAAGGACGCCGCCGACAAGGTGCTGCGCACCTCCATGGAACTGGGCGGCAACGCGCCGTTCCTGGTCTTCGAGGATGCCGACCTGGACGCCGCCGTCGAGGGCGCCATGGCGGCGAAGATGCGCAACATGGGCGAGGCCTGCACCGCAGCCAACCGCTTCCTGGTGCACGAGTCGGTGGCCAAGGAGTTCATCTCCAAGTTCTCCGCCGCCATGGGCGCGCTGAAGACCGGCCGCGGCACCGAGGCCACCACCAACGTCGGCCCGATCATCGATGCCGGCGCCCGCGACGACATCCACGCCCTGGTTGCCAAGGCGGTCGAGGCCGGCGCCGTGGCTGAGACCGGCGGCGCCCCGGTCGAGGGCCCGGGCTACTTCTACGCACCCACCGTGTTGTCGAACGTTGCCAACGACGCCGAGATCCTGCGCCAGGAGATCTTCGGGCCCGTCGCCCCGGTGACCACCTTCCGCGACGAGGCGCACGCCATCGAACTGGCCAACGCGTCGGAGTACGGGCTGGCTTCCTACCTCTACTCGCGCGACATCAACCGCCTCCTGCGCGTGGCGGAGCAGATCGAGTTCGGCCTGGTCGGCTTCAACGCCGGGGTCATCTCCAACGCCGCGGCACCCTTCGGCGGCGTGAAGCAGTCGGGCCTGGGCCGCGAGGGCGGCGCCGAGGGCCTGGCCGAGTACACCACCACCCAGTACATCGGCATCGCCGACCCGTACGCGGCCCGCTAAGCGGCCCACCGGCACGCCGACGGCGGCGCTTCCTGCCCTTCTTCGCCCAACCACCCACCGGTCGGGCACAGGGGGACCAGGGGGCGCCGCCGTCTGCTTTGCTGCCGCCGGTCGCCTCCGGCCGGCGATCCCTAGTGGTAGGGGTCCTCGAAGTCGTGGGCCAGCAGCGTGCGCAGGTAGGCGCCGTAGCCGCTCTTGCCCAGTTTCGCCGCACAGGCCTCCAACGCCTCATCGTCGATCAACCCGCGGCGCCAGGCGACCTCCTCGGGAACACCGACCTTCAGCCCCTGCCGGGCCTCGATGGTGCGGATGAAGTTCGAGGCGTCGTTGAGCGAATCAAAGGTCCCGGTGTCCAGCCACGCGGTGCCGCGGGCCAGCACGTGCACGCGCAACGAGCCTTCCTCCAGGTATTGGCGGTTGATGTCGGTGATTTCCAGTTCCCCACGCGCCGAGGGCTCCAGGTCCCGCGCCCGGTCGATCACCGAGTTGTCATAGAAATACAGCCCGGGCACCGCGTAGTTGCTGCGCGGCTTGGCCGGTTTTTCTTCCAGCGACACCGCGGTGCCCGCGGCGTCGAATTCCACCACGCCGTAGGCGCCCGGGTCCTTGACCCAGTAGCCGAAGATCGATGCCCCGGAATCGGCATGGAAATCGGCAAGCTGCGAACCGAAGCCCGGGCCGTAGAAGATGTTGTCGCCCAGCACCAGGGCCACCGGGCCGTCCCCGATGTGTTCGGCACCGATGACGAAGGCCTGGGCCAGCCCGTCGGGCGAGGGCTGGATGGCGTAGTCGATGGTGATCCCGAACTGCGATCCATCTCCCAGCAGCCCGCGGAACTGGTGTGCATCGGCTGGGGTCGTGATCACCAGCACCTCGGTGATTCCCGCGAGCATCAGCGTGCTCAACGGGTAGTAGATCATGGGCTTGTCATAGACAGGCACCAGCTGTTTTGAAATCCCGTGCGTGATCGGATGCAAGCGCGATCCAGTTCCCCCGGCAAGTATGATCCCCTTCATGGCCCCATCCTAGGCACACCTAGTCATGGATGGGGAGGGGAGCTAGCCTTGCAATCATGAAAAGAATCCTGGTTACCGGGGGTGCGGGATTCATTGGGGCCAACTTCGTGCACTATTTGATCGAGCACTCCGATGCGCATCTGACCGTCCTTGACTCGCTGACCTATGCCGGAAACCTGGCCTCGCTGCAGGGAGTCCCCGGGCCGCGGCTCACCGTGGCCATCGGCGACATCACCGATGCGCCGCTGGTCGACGAACTCGTCGCCGTTTCCGACGCCGTGGTGCATTTTGCCGCCGAGTCGCACAACGACAACTCGCTCTTCGACCCCAGGCCGTTTGTGGACACCAACGTGCTGGGCACCTACACCCTGCTCGAGGCGGTGCGCCGCCACGAAAAGCGTTTCCACCACATCTCCACCGACGAGGTCTACGGGGACCTGGAACTCGATGACCCGAACCGGTTCACCGACACCACCCCCTACAACCCCTCCAGCCCATACTCGGCCACCAAGGCCGCCTCGGACCTGCTGGTGCGGGCCTGGGTGCGTTCCTTCGGCGTGCGGGCGACCATCAGCAACTGCTCCAACAACTACGGCCCCTACCAGCACGTGGAGAAATTCATCCCGCGGCAGATCACCAACATCCTGGCCGGGGTCCGGCCCAAGCTCTACGGCACCGGGGCCAACGTCCGGGACTGGATCCACGTGGAGGACCACTCCTCGGCGGTGTGGGAAATCCTGAACCGTGGAACGGTGGGCAAGACCTACCTGGTCGGCTCAGACGGCGAGAAGTCCAACCGCGAGGTCCTCCGGTCCATCCTGGAGCTGATGGGCCAGGACCCCGACGCGTACGACACCGTCGCCGACAGGCCCGGCCACGACCTGCGCTACGGGATCGATGCCTCGGTGCTGCGCACCGAACTCGGCTGGCGCCCGGCACACCGGGACCTGTCCTCCGGGCTGGCCCACACCATTTCCTGGTACCGCGAGAACGCGTGGTGGTGGGAGGGCACCAAGGCCGGGACCGAGCAGCGCTACCTGCTCCAGGAGGCCGCGCACGCGGCGCAAGGCATCGCGGCACCGGAGAGCGGGGCGGGGGAGTGAACAACGCGCCGATCGTGCAAGAAACCGGGATCGCCGGCCTGCTGCTGGTCCACCTGCCGGTCCACGAGGATGCCCGCGGCTGGTTCAAGGAAAGCTGGCAACGCGCAAAAATGGTGGCGGCCGGGCTGCCCGATTTCCGCCCCGTGCAAAACAACGTCTCCTTCAACCGGCTGGCCGGGACCACCCGCGGCATCCATGCCGAGCCCTGGGACAAGTACGTGGCGGTCGTCGGCGGGTCCGTCTTCGGCGCCTGGGTGGACCTGCGCGCCGGGGCGGGCTTCGGGGCGAGCTTCAGCGCCACGCTGGGCCCCGGGCAGGCGGTGTTCGTGCCGCGCGGGGTCGGCAACGGCTTCCAGACCCTGGAACCGGACACCGGATACAGCTACCTGGTCACCGAACACTGGTCCGACAAGGCCCGTTCCGGGTACACCTTCCTGAACCTGGCGGACCCGGCCGCCGGCATCCCCTGGCCGATCCCGCTGGCCAAGGCCACCGTCTCGGACGCCGACCGGACCCACCCGATGCTCGATGCGCTCACCCCGGTGGCCCCGCGCAAGACCCTGGTGCTCGGCGCCAACGGGCAGCTGGGCCGCGCCCTGGCCGCCCTGGCACCCGTCGACGGCAGCTACGAATTCGCCACCCGCGGGCAAGTGGACATCACCGATGCCCGCCAGCTGGCCGCCCTTGACCTCTCCGGGTACCGGGCGGTGATCAATGCCGCCGCCTACACCCAGGTCGACGAGGCCGAAACCCCGGCCGGGCGCCGGGCCGCCTGGGCGGCCAACGTCACCGCCGTGGGGCAGCTGGCCGCCGCCTGCACCCGGCACGGGACCACGCTGGTGCACCTTTCCAGCGACTACGTCTTTGACGGGGGCAAGCCCGGCTACACCGAGGACGACGCCCCCTGCCCGCTCGGGGTCTACGGGCAGACCAAGGCGGCCGGGGACGCCGTGGTGGCCCAGGTGCCCGGGCACTACCTGGTCCGCACCAGCTGGGTGGTCGGCGAGGGGAAGAACTTCGTGTCCACCATGGCGCGCCTGGCCCGCGCAGGGGTGGACCCGAGCGTCATCGACGACCAATACGGACGCCTCTGCTTCGCCAAGGACCTGGCCGCCGGCATCGTGCACCTGCTGGATTCGCAGGCTCCCCACGGGACCTACAACCTGACCAACGAGGGAGAAGCGGTCTCCTGGGCGCGCATCGCCGCCGAGGTCTTTGCGGCCCTGGGCCACGACCCGGGGCGCATCACCGCCACGAGCACCGATGCCTACCGGGCCGGGCACCCCTCCATGGCCCCGCGCCCGATGCACAGCACCCTGGAGCTGGCCAAGCTCAAGGCCACCGGATTCACGCCCCGGGACCAGTTCGAGGCCCTGGCCGACTACCTGGACACCTACGTGCCCGAGGCGTAACCGAAGGGCTCCAGCGGGCGCGGGGCAAAGAGCGAACGTGGCCACAGCGCCCGGCCCAGGCGCTCGCCGGGACCCATGCCGGCGGCCAGGGCGTGTCCCACCCCGGACAGCGCCTCGGCCAACACCGCGGCGTCCGGCTGCCCGCGCCCCGGCGCGTAGCGCATCCGTTCGTAGGCCCGGGCCAGGACGGACAGGGGCGCTGCGGCCTGCGGCAGGATGCGGGCCAGCCGCCGGGCATAGTCCCCGGCCGATTCGTCGTGGCGCATGGGCATCGAATGGTCCAGGCCCAGGGCCACCACTTCGGCCCAGGCCGCGGCGGCGCCGGTTTCCCTGCCGTAGTGCTGGTCGATTTCACCGGTCCGGCGCATCCGGGACAGCCTGCCGGTGCGCTGGATGCGGCGGGCCGCCCACGGACCGGCCCCGGCCAGCAGCACGATCAGCGCCAGCGGCAGCAGGCCGGAGAAGGGGGTCCCGGCATCGGGGCCGGAGCCCGGGGCCGCCGCCGGAGCGCTCGAAGAGGACTCGGCCGATGACGGCCCGGAGGAGGAACTGGAAGGGTTGAGCAGACGCGGGTCCTCGGCGGAGCTGGCGGTGGACGCCGGAAGGGCCGGCGCGTAGGCCGGCGGGACCCCGCGCCCCGGGGTCGGCTCGAAGGCGACCCAGCCGGCGCCGGGGAAGTAGAGTTCCGGCCAGAGGTGGGCGTTGCGCGAGTTCACGATGTATTCGTTCAGTTCGACGCCGTTCTGCCCGGTGATCTTCACCCCGGTGGGGGTGCCGGGGGAGTAGCCGGTGACCAGGCGGCTGGGGATGCCCAGCTCGCGGGCCATCAGCGCCATGGTGGAGCCGAAGTGGATGCAGTACCCGGCCTTTTCCTGCAGGAACGCGTCGATGACCTTCATCCCGCTGCCGTCGTAGCCGTCCTCCACCGGGGTCTTTTCCGAGTAGGTGAACACCGTGGAGCGCAGGTAGTCCTGCACGGCCACGGCCTGCTCGTACTTGTCGCCCCCCGCCTGGGCCACCGCGTCCCTGGTGGCCTTGGCCAGCGAATCGGGGGTGTCCTGGGGCAGCGCCAGGTACTCCGGGTCGACCTCGGCGAAGAAACCGCCGGGCATCGAGGTCGACAGCTCCCGCAGCGACTTGGCGGTGATCTCGGGGTTCACGCTCATCACGGTGTAGTCCTCGGCCTCCGGGGTGGATCCCTTCGCGGCGCGCAGCGTCCCGGTGTCGGGGCTCCAGCCCCAGGAACCATCCAGCCCGTTCAGGGTGATGGCGTTGGCCGGCAGGGGCATCCACGCTCCCCGGTACTTGTCGGTGGCCACGCGGGTGAAGGCCGGCTGCGCGGACTCGAAGACCGTCGGGAAGGCACGGGTCACCAGGTTCTCGGTGGCCGGGACCCGGTAGATCTCCGGATCCGGTTCCCACCTCTCGGCCGTGAGGTCCCCGATGACCGAGGTGCGCAGGTAGACGGGGGCGAGCGAATCGGTGAAGTAGTGCAGCACCGTTCCCGAGGACCTGTTGCGCAGGTCGTTGCCCAGGGCGACCATCGGGTCGATGTTGGTGGCCAGCTGGCCCCAGGAGGGCCGGGTGCCCTCGGTGAGCATCCCCTTGGAGAAGCCGGGGATGGCCGAGGGCAGCACCAGCAACGTGGCCAGCGCCCCGGCGATGATCGCGGTGCCCTGCAGCAGTGCCGAACGCGCCCCGGGCCGCGGGGTTCCCCGCGGCCCGGAGCCCGGACCGCCGAGCTCCATGGCCCGGCGCCCCGACCCGGCACCGTCCTGCCAGCGGGACGCAGCCAGGACCAGCAGGTAGCCCACTGCGGTGACCGACACCGTGCCGATGCCCGCCCCGTGTGCCTCGAAGAGCGAGGAGATCGACAGCAGCATCGCCAGCGGC
Organism: Arthrobacter sp. C2; assembly: GCA_024207135.1. GTDB lineage: Bacteria > Actinomycetota > Actinomycetes > Actinomycetales > Micrococcaceae > Paeniglutamicibacter. The sequence goes on from CP042428.1 coordinate 4,118,391, forward strand.
AGCCCGGCCAGGGCCGCGGCCCGGATCTCGAAGGCCAGGGCGTCCACCGCCAGGGCCACCGCGGCGGCCCACACGCACACGGAAAAGACGATCACCCCGGTGCTTTGCACCGGGGGCACCTGGGAGCCCATCTGCTCGTTGGCCAGTGCCCACACCCGCAGCAGCGCGCGGTAGGTCGAGGCCGTGGGCACCAGGCCCAGCCAGGCGGTGTTGGCGAAAAACAGGAAGGTCAGCACCAGTACCGCCACCACGGCCCCGGCCGCGGTGCCCAGGTAGCGGCGGGCACCCAGGGCCCGGACCAGGTTGGCGGCCAGCACCACGGCGCCGACCACCGTGGTGACCTGCAGCATCCAGCCCCAGTCGCTGACGACCCCGTGCAGCGAGGCGGCGGCCCCCAGCACGCCCACCAGCACGGCGAATGCGCAGAAGGCGGTGGCCGGCAGGCTCCGGGCCGGTGCCCGGCGGCGTGGCGCCGGCGGGTCGGGGTTCGGGACCCGTGGCTTGTCCAGTGTCGGTGTGCTCATGAGGTGCGCCCCAATTCGGCCCAGGCTTCGGCGAGCGTGGATTTCGGGTTGACCGCAACGGCAGCCCAGCCGGCCTGCCGGAAGCGGGAGATGACCGGGGCGAGGTGTCCCTCGCGGTTGGCCACGCACAGCACCGTGACCTTGCTGCGGGCGCCAACCACCTCGAGCCAGCTGTCGGCCTGTGCCTCGGTGAGCTCACCCAGGATCAGCACCAGCCGGTCCCCGCGTTCGCGCATGCGTTCCTTCAGGGCCGCGGCCAGCGTGGCCCGGGCCGGTTCGCGGCGTTCCCCGGCGGCGTCCTCGAGTCCCAGCGCGGACAATGCCTGCTGCATCCGCGCGGTGGCGTGGGGCCCGGCAAAGAGCTCTGCGGAGTCCTCGGTGCCCGAGGCCGAGACCGCGTTGATGGAGGTGCCGCGGTGGTCGATCAGGTCGATGCCGAACCCGGTTTGGGCCAGGTAGGCGCCGATGCCCAGGGCCGCGTGCAGCCCCCATTCGAAGCGGCGGCTCGAGTCCTTGGGGGTGGAGGTGAATTGCGGGATCTTCAGCACCGGTTCGGCACCCACGCCCTGGGCGAGGAACGCGGCGCGGGAGCGGTCCAGCATCAGCACCGCGCGCGGGGTGGCCCGGTAGTCCTCCTGGCGCACCATCAGTGTGCCCTTCCGGGCGGTGGCCGGCCAGTGGATGCGGCGCACGGTGTCTCCGGGGCGGTATTCGCGGGTCATCACCTCGAAGGAGTCCGGGGTCAGCCGGCGGTTCGAGGCTGCCTGCCCGTGGGAGCCGTGCTCGCCGGGAATGCCGGTGGGTTCGAGCATCTCGCACACCGGCAGCGCCAGCAGCGCGCTGGGCGCATCCAGGGCCGCGGGCCGGGAAGCCAGCCCGAAGACGTCGCCGACCTGGGCGCGGACCGGCCCGATGGAATAGATGCCGCGGGTGGCCAGGCGCAGCCGGTATTCGTACCAGCTGCCCGAGCCCCCGGGGCCGGGGACGGCGGTGCGCGAGGGGTAGCGGAATTCCGGGCCCGCCCCGAAATCCTCCGGCAGGGTGTCGCGCAGCGTGAGAGGTCCGGCCCCGCGACCCTGGTGGGTGATGTGCAGCCGCACCCGGACCCCCGAGTCGGTGGTGGCCTGCTGCGGGTTGAAGGTCCGGGTGACGGCCAGCTCGGAATTGCCAAAGCGCAGCAGGAAGGCCGCCAGCAGCGGAGTGAGCAGCAGGAACAGGGCGATGGCCAGCAGCTCGCGCCGGCCCATCAGGAAGGCCAGCAGCAGGGATATCGCCCCGGCGGCAAAGAGCCCCCAGCCGCGCGCGGTGAGGAATCCGAGGTGGACCTTTTCGCGCAGCGTTGCGGGTTTTTCTGCGGTGATCCACCGGTTGCCGGATGGGGATTCGCGGAACTCGTTGGGTTCCGCCGACGGGATGCTCATGGAGGTCGCTGCCTTGGCCTGTGATGTACCGGCTAGCCGCGTGCCCCGGCGCGCACCGGTATCGCGTTGAGGATGGACACCAGGATCGATTCGGCGTTCGAGCCGGCGGCCTCGGCCCTCCGGTGCAGGATCAGCCGGTGCCCCAGGACCTTCGCGGCGATGTTTCGCACGTCCTCGGGCAACACGTAGTCCCGGGCGTTGAGTGCGGCCTCGGCCTTGGCGGCGCGCAGCAGCTGCAGCAGGGACCGCGGGGAGGCGCCCAGGCGGATGTCGGCGTGCTCGCGGGTGGCCCGCCCCAGGGCCACCACGTATTCCTTCACCGGGTCGGAAACGAAGACCGCGGCCACGGTGTTGATCAGGGTGTGCAGCGAGGCCAGGTCCAGGACGGGGCGCAGGTCGTCCAGCGGCGAGGTGGACTGGTGGGTCTCGAGCATCGCCATCTCGGCAGCGGCGTCCGGGTAGCCCATGGAGATCTTGGCCATGAACCGATCGCGCTGTGCCTCGGGCAGCGGGAAGGTGCCCTCCAGCTCGATGGGGTTCTGCGTGGCGATCACCATGAACGGGCTTTCAAGCATGTGGGTGGTCCCGTCGACGGTGACCTGTCCCTCCTCCATGCATTCAAGCAACGCCGATTGGGTCTTGGCGTTGGCCCGGTTGATCTCGTCGCCGATGACGATGTGCGCGAACACCGGTCCGGGCCGGAACTGGAACTCGTGGGTGTTCTGGTTGAAGATCGACACCCCGGTCACGTCCGAGGGCAGCAGGTCCGGGGTGAACTGGATGCGGTGCACGGTGCAGTCCACCGACTTGGCCAGGGTCTTGGCCAGCATGGTCTTGCCGACCCCCGGCACATCCTCCAGCAGCAGGTGGCCCTGGGCCAGCAGGACGATCAGCGCGGTGCGCGCCACCTCCGCCTTGCCATCGATCACCGTGGCGATACCGGCCAGCACTTCTTCGCAGACCCGGCCGAATTCATCGGCCGGAAGAATCTGGGACTCGGTGGAAAGCGACATGCAAGGTCCTCCTGGAACGCATCCGTACGGTGGAAGGTATGTAATTCTTCTTTCCAACGATACCGTCATTGGCGTGCGCTGCGTCACGCCGGGGCGCACCGGTGTGCCGGGCCGCGTACGCTGGATGGGCCAACGGCCATCGGCCCGCAAAGCCGGGTCACCAAGCGAAGGGGGAGAAGGCACCATGCCAGTCTCAAAACAGCAAGCGGACCTCGGTGCCACCCTGGGCGTGCCAACCGCCTACCTTCGGCCCGATGCCGGGCACGAACCGGGGGCCCCGAACCGCAGCGACCAGGACGAGCACGGCAAGAAACGCAACCTCTCCTACCCGCCGGCACCGGCGCCGCTGCCCTTCGGCGTCCCGGACAACCACACCCACCTGGACTTCCGTGACGGCTCGGTGCACGTCACCGTCGCCCAGGCCCTCGACGCGGCCAACGCGGTCGGTGTGCCCGGGGTTGTCCAGGTCGGGTGCGACGTGGGATCCTCCGAGTTCGCGGTGCGTGCGGCCACGGAGGATTCCCGGGTGCTGGCCGCCGTGGCGATCCACCCCAACGACGCCGCGCGCCTGGCCGAGGCCGGGGACCTGGACGCGGCCATTGCGCGCATCGAGGAACTCGCCGCCCACGAGCGGGTGCGGGCCGTGGGTGAGACCGGACTCGATTATTTCCGTACCCGGGAGCCGGGCCGCCCGGCCCAGGAGCACTCCTTCCGCGAGCACATCCGCATTGCCCGCGAGCATTCCAAGGCCCTGCAAATCCATGATCGTGACGCACATCTCGATGTGGTGCGCGTCCTGCGGGATGAACCGCTTCCCGAGCGCGTGGTCTTCCACTGCTTTTCCGGCGACGCGCAGCTGGCCGAGATCTGCAACGAAAACGGCTGGTACCTGTCCTTCTCCGGCACCGTGACATTCAAGAACTCGCACGCCCTTCGTGCGGCATTGTTGGTGGCCAGGCCGGAATTGGTGCTGGTGGAAACGGACGCCCCGTTCCTCACCCCGCACCCTTACCGGGGACGGCCGAACGCCAGTTACCTGATCCCGCAAACCGTGCGCTTCATGGCCGAAACCATGGGGGCGGACCTCGAGGAATATTGCCGCGCCCTGGCCGCAAACACCCGGCGCGTCTACGGGGACTTCTAGCCGGTTTCATGCACAAGGCAAGCACGAAGTGCTTGCGGCCTTATTACGATTCGGTTACGGTTGATCTTTAGTAGCCGGGATCGGGGAAGGTTCCCGGGTGCATTTGATTCTGCACGGGGCGTGTTCGCAAGCGCCCCGGCGCAACATCGATGAGATGAAAAAGAATTGGATTGTGCTCGCACCAACCAATGAGCACACGGTGGGCTGCGCCCGGTTTTTCGCCGGGGGCAACCGTTCACCCACCGTGTGGCATTGCTGCCCCCGTGCCCGGGATCGACCGAAGTTTGGAATCCTGTGCAGAATGCCCTTAAGAATCGCTGGGTGAAAGTCGGCGCGCAAGCAGCCGTTTTGACCGCGTTGATCCTCGGCCTGGTCATGTTCGTCGGTGCCGGCAAGACCATTGCCGTGGCCATCGACGGCCAAAGCCAGTCCGTCTCCACGCGCGCCGCCACCGTTGGCGATGTCTTGAAGGACTCGGCAATCCCCGTGGGAGACCGCGACGTGGTCACCCCGGCACTGGATGCACCGGTTGCCGACGGCGCCCTGATCGACATCAAGCGCAACAAGTCCGTGAACGTGAGCATCGACGGCGTCGACCGCGTCGTGCACACCACCGGACTGACCGTCGCCGATGTCGTGGACCAGCTGAACGTTTCGGAAAAGGCACAGATCGGCCAGGGCCCGGCACTCGCCCTGGCCTCCCTGTCCACCGCGATCGACATCTCCACTCCCAAAGACGTCTCGATCAAGGTCGACGGCAAGACCAAGAAGCTGAACACCACCGCCGAGACCGTTGAGGCGGTACTCGAAGAAGCCAAGCTCACCCTGGGCAAGGACGACGAACTCAACGCCAAGGCCACCGACGCCGTCACCGACGAGATGAAGCTCAAGATCGTGCGCGTCGAGACCCAGACCGTCACCAAGACCAAGGTCGTTGCCCACGGCACCGACACCACCAAGGACTCCGACGCCCTGGTCGGCTCCAAGAAGACCCTGGTCAAGGGCAAGGACGGCGAACGCACCCTCACCTACACCGTGACGCTGCGCGACGGCAAGGAAACCGACCGCAAGCTCGAGAGCGACAAGCTCACCACCAAGGCCGTAGACGCCGAGGTGTCGGTGGGCACCAAGCCCAAGCCGAAGCCCAAGTCCACCAGCACGCCCGGCAGCGTTTCGGCCACCTGGGCCGCCCTGGCCAAGTGCGAGTCCGGCGGCAACTGGTCCATCAACACCGGCAACGGCTACTACGGCGGGCTGCAGTTCTCCGCCAGCAGCTGGCGCGGCGCCGGCGGCGGCAAGTACGCATCCCTGCCGCACCAGGCCACCCCCGCCGAGCAGGTAGCCACCGCCGAGGTGCTGCGCCGCAGCGGCGGCTGGGGCCACTGGCCGGCCTGCTCCAGCAAGCTGGGCCTGCGCTAATACCAAGACCCAGGGCACTTGCCCCCGGGGCGCCGGCATCGCCGGTGCACACAAGAACACCAGGACCAATGGGTTCCGCCGACACCGGGCGGGGCCCATTGGCCATTTCCGACAACCGGCCCTCCCTGCCCGCCGGGGCAAACGCCCCGGTCGGCGGTCGGCGGGCCCTGAACTAAGATTGAACCGTGACTTCCGTAGAATCGACCCCGCCACCACTGCTCGGCGCCACCGAGATCCGCCGCCTCGCCGGCGAACTCGACGTGCGCCCCACCAAGACCCTGGGGCAGAACTTCGTCATAGACGGAAACACCATCCGGCGCATCGTGGCCACCGCCAAGCTGGACCCGGCCGAAACCGTGCTGGAGGTCGGGCCGGGCCTCGGCTCGCTGACCCTGGGCCTGCTGGATGCCGCCGCCCGCGTGGTGGCGGTGGAAATCGACCCGAAGCTCGCCGCCCGGCTGCCGCAGACCGTCACCGAAATGCGCCCGGAGAAGGCGGAGAACCTCACGGTGATCCTCTCCGATGCCATGAAAGTCACCGAGCTGCCGCACGCGCCCACCGCGCTGGTGGCCAACCTGCCCTACAACGTCGCGGTGCCCGTGGTGCTGCACCTGCTCGAGCACTTCCCCTCCCTGCAACACGGACTGGTCATGGTCCAGGACGAGGTCGCCGATCGCATGGCCGCGGGCCCGGGCAACAAGACCTACGGCGTGCCGTCAGTCAAGGGCGCCTGGTACGGCACCATGCGCAAGGTCGGGGTCATAGGCATGAACGTGTTCTGGCCCGCCCCCAAGATCAATTCCGGGCTGGTCGGCTTCGAACGCGGCAACCCGCCGCAGACCACCGCCACCCGCCAAGAGGTCTTCGCCGTCATCGACGCGGCCTTCGCCCAGCGCCGCAAGACGCTGCGCGCCGCCCTGGCCGGCTGGGCCGGATCCCCGGCGCTGGCAGAGGCCGCGCTCGTGGCCGCCGGCGTCGACCCGCAGGCCCGCGGCGAAAAGCTCGGCATCGCCGAATTCGCCGCGATTGCCGAGGCCAAGGTCGCATCCGTACCCGGTACCCCATGACCCACACCGTCGTTGCCCGCGCCCCGGGAAAGATCAACTGCTACTTCAGGGTCGGCCCGCCCCGCGAAGACGGCTACCACTCGGTGGCCAGCCTGTACCTGGCCGTCTCGCTCTACGAGGACGTCTCGGCCACCGCACGCGCCGACGAGGAAATCCAGGTCTTCCTGCACCCCGATTCCACCGCGGTCGCGGACCCCGAGTCCTTCCCGCTGGGCCCGGACAACCTGGTCGTCAAGGCCGCACTGATGCTGCGCGAACACACCGGGCACTACGCCGGTGTCGATCTGTGCATCACCAAGCGCGTGCCGATCGCCGGGGGCATGGGCGGGGGATCGGCCGACGCCGCCGCCGCCCTGGTGGCCTGCAACGCGCTGTGGGGCACCGGGCTGAACCGCGAGGAACTGGCCCGGCTGGGCGCACGCCTGGGCGCGGACGTGCCCTTCGCGATGCAGGGGGGCGCCGCCGTCGGGCTGGGCGTCGGCGACGAGCTGGCCCCGCTGCTGCTGCGCACCCGCACCGACTGGGTGCTGGTCCCGGCCTCCTACGGGCTGTCCACCCCCAGGGTCTACGGCATGCTCGACCGGCTGCGGGCCAACGAGGAGGTCACCACCCCCGTCGAGGTCGACCCGGCAATGGTCGGGGCGCTGCTCGACGGGGACCTCGATGCCCTGGCGCCGCTGCTGGCCAACGACATGACCCGCGCCGCCCTGGCCCTGGCCCCCGAACTCGGCGTGGTGCGCGACCTGGGCGAGGCCGCCGGCGCGCTGCACGCCCTGGTCTCCGGATCCGGCCCCACCCTGGCGCTGCTGGCCCGCAACCCGGACCATGCGGCCCAAATCATCACCCAGCTTTCGGATGAGGCGGGCGTGGCAACGCTGTCCGTCCACGGCCCGGTCCCCGGCGCCGTCATCCTGCCCGCCGTCATCGAAACCCCTTAACAAAAGGAGCACCACACCGTGGCCCACCTGCTCGGCGCCGAAAACGTCTCGATGTCCTTCGGCACCCGTACCGTCCTTGACTCGCTCTCGCTGGGACTCGAGGACGGGGACCGCATCGGCATGGTCGGGCGCAACGGAGATGGCAAGTCCACGCTGATGCGCCTGCTGGCCGGCCGCATCAGCCCCGACGAGGGCCGGGTGACCAAGCGCGGGGACGTGCGGGTGGCCTACCTGGACCAGACCGACGTGCTCGACGGTGCGCTCAGCGTCGGCGAGGCCATCGTGGGGGAGGCCGCGGACCACGAATGGGCCTCGAACCCGCTGGTGCGCGAGGTCATGGGCGGGCTGGTCGGCGAGGTCGACTGGCACGCCGAGGTCAACTCGCTCTCCGGCGGCCAGAAGCGCCGCGTCGCCCTGGCCAAGCTGCTCATCGGCAACCACGAGGTCATCATGCTCGACGAGCCCACCAACCACCTCGACGTCGAGGGCGTCGCCTGGCTGGCGGCGCACCTGAAGAACCGCTGGCGCGCCAATGCCAACGGCCTGCTCGTGGTCACCCACGACCGCTGGTTCCTCGATGAGATCTGCACGCGCACCTGGGAAGTGCACGACGGCACCGTGGATCCGTTCGACGGCGGCTATGCCGCCTACGTGCTGGCCCGCGCCGAGCGCGACAAGACCGCCGCCGTGGTGGAGAACAAGCGCCAGCAGCTGGTCAAGAAGGAACTGGCCTGGCTGCGCCGCGGTGCCCCGGCCCGCACCGCCAAGCCCAAGTTCCGCATCGAGGCAGCCAACACGCTCATCGCCGACGTGCCGGCGGCCCGCGACACCGTGGAACTGAACAAGATGGCCACCGCCCGCCTGGGCAAGGACGTGCTCGACCTGGAGAACGTGTCCCTGGACTTCGGGACCGGCAAGCCGCTGTTCAACAACATCACCCTGCGCCTGGCCCCGGGCGAGCGCCTGGGCATCGTGGGCGTCAACGGAGCGGGCAAGTCCACGCTGCTGCAATTGCTCAACGGGCAGATCGAACCCACCTCCGGGGTGATCAAGCGAGGCAAGACCGTGAAGACCGCGATCCTCACCCAGGAAGTCAAGGAGCTCGACGAGATCAAGGACATGCGCCTGATCGAGGTCATCAAGGCCGAACGGATGTCCTTCGAGGTCGGCGGCAAGGAAGTCTCCGCCGGGGCGCTGGCCGAGCAGCTGGGATTCGGCACCGACAAGCAGTGGACCCCGGTCAAGGAGCTCTCCGGTGGCGAGCGCCGCCGGCTGCAGCTGCTGCGCCTGCTCATCGGCGAGCCGAACGTGCTGATGCTCGATGAGCCGACCAACGACCTGGACACCGACACCCTGGCAGCCATCGAGGACATGCTCGACGGCTGGCCCGGCACCCTTGTGGTGGTCAGCCACGACCGCTACCTGCTCGAGCGCGTAACCGACCACCAGCTGGCGCTGCTGGGCGACGGCAAGCTGCGCGGTCTGCCCGGCGGCGTCGACCAGTACCTGGAACTGCGCGCCGGGGTGCACGGCACGTCCAACACCGGGGCACCAACGGACAAGACCGGCCCCGCCGCGACCCCGGAGGCCGCCGGACCGACCGAGGCCGAAAAGCGTGAGGCGCGCAAGGAACTGAACCGCGTCGAGCGCCAGATGGGCAAGCTCGAATCGCTGATCAAGAAGCTCCACACCGAGATGGCCGTGGCATCCGAGGCGATGAAGTTCGACCAGGTCGCCACGCTCAATGCCACCTTGCAGGGTGCACAGGGTGAGAAGGACGAGCTGGAGCTGGCCTGGCTGGAGGCCGCGGAGATGCTCGGGGAGTAGTCCCCGGGCGGCAATGGGGAGGCATCGGGCCCGGACGGACACCTGTTCGAAGCCGGGCCGCGGCCTCCGATCCGACTCGTTCCGCTCTACCAATCCGATCCCTGCCGTGACAGACTTATCCACGGGAGCAAAGGTGATTGGGCAGTGCAGATCAACGGTTTGGGGACCGCGACATCAGCATCACCACCGAACCATGACCAGGCAACAACGCCGGATCATGATTTTGACTGGGATGTTTTCGCGCATTACGAATTGCTGGAAGAGACCATTGGGGCGGTACTCAATGGTCCCGGTGCCTTGCTCGAGGGGCCCGGCGGGGTCGGCAAGCGTACCCTTGCCAACGCCGTGATGCTGAAACTGCAAGACAGGGCGTTCATCGTCGACCTCGAGCACCCCGAACGCCATCGGACCTCCATGGAATTGGCAAGCAAACTGCGGCGAATCGAACGGCTCGGCGAGGTGGCCCGTTTCCACGAACTCGGAGTGGTCAAGACACTCCTGGATTCGAGAGCCGGTGGCCGGCATGTGGTGGTCTTCATCCCCGCCGGTTTGCGGCTTGGAGCGTCAAGCGTTTCCTTCCTGTCCTCACTGACCCTGGCGAGCAGCATTTCGTTGCTGTGCATCGCCGGCGGGCAGGACGGGACGGAACCCGGGGCGGGAAACGACTTGGGTGCCGCCGTCGACCTGCATCCGGTCAGGCTGCATCCGTTGACCCTGGGCATGACGCATGACCTGCTGGCCAAGGCCTTGGGGGCAGAAATCAGCCGGATTGCCACTTACCAATTGTGGTGCGCTTCTGCAGGGCAGGTGCACCTGCTCGCTGCGGTTACCCTGGACTGGCGCGAACAGGGGTATCTTGATTTCGCGGAAAACTCGTGGGTGGTTCATGGCGTTGCCGGTCCTCCAGGGCCGCGCAGCCGCGGTCTGGTCGTTCAAAAGCTCAGGCGGTTCTCGAAGCCGGAGCAACGGGTGCTGCGCATCCTGGCGTTCTCCGAGGAAATCCCGCTTAGCCTGCTGGTGGCGCTCAACCCCGCGCAGGCCGTGGATTCAATCTATTCCGAGGGCATGCTGGAGATCCGCGGGATGTATGCGCGCAAGGTGCGGCTGCGCGGGGGGCTGAGCAACCAATGCATTGCCGAGGACACTCCGCCCGGCGTCGCACTGGAGCTGCTCGAGCAAATACGCAACACGCCCGGGGCCGACGAGGTTCTCACACCGTTGGTCCTGCTGAAGTGGGAACAGGCCTCCGGGATCAACTCCGGCGCCCGGCTCCGGTTGCAGGCGGCGGAACAGGCCTACGCCGAGGGACAAGTCGAACTGTGCCTCCAAATACTGGCGGCGCTCGAAGACCCTCCGGTCGAGGCGCGTTTGTTGGCGCTGGACGCGGCGGTCCGCGGTGGTCAACTTGAACGGGCAAGGGAAATTCGCTCGCTTTTGCGGCTGGAGCTGGGAGAAGGACTCCCGGTTCCCGGCTCCCGGGGCAATCCGCGCTGCCCAATCGACCTGATCCGCCTGGAGCTGGCTTCGACGGTTCTTGAGTCGCTGAGCCCCGATGCACCAACCGATGCCTTCCAGCAGGGAATGAAGCGTGCTCGGGTCGATATCGATGCGTGCCTCTCCGGGGAACCGGAAAACCGGGAGGGTTTCCTCGTGCTTCGAGGCAGGCTCGATCTCATGGAAGCCGAAACCAGCTTCCTGCTGGGTGAACGATTTGACACCGGCGGGACAACCTATATCCACCCAGTGCTGGGCAGGCACGAGCAGCTAAGTTGGCAGTGCTTCCAGAACCTGCACTCGGTGCGCCGTGGCGAGGTCAGGGAAGGGATCAGACGCGGACGCGAACTGCTTTTCTCGTTGCGGCAGGAGTCGCTCCCGCCGGCCGTTGGACAAAGCATCAAACTGCATCTCGTTGACCTGTATCTGCTCTCCGGGGAATGGAAAAATGCCTTCGAGCTCATTGCTGCGGCGTGGATCGGTGGCGAGGGATCCCCCCGGATCGCCGATGTCAATGGGTTGTACTCGTCGCTCAAAAGCGTGCTGAGCGGCCGTCCGCGGGAGGCGCTGGAGCTGATGACCGTCGAGATCGAACAGTTGCGGACGGTAGATACCGCCGGGTACCTGCCGCTGGCGATTGCCGCGGCGGCGGTGGCGGCCTCATTCCTGGACCGGGAAACAGCCGAGCGCTACCTCGCGGAACTGGATGCCATGCCTGCTGCGGCCGATTGGGTGTCCGGGCAGACGATTGCTATGTTGCGAGCCGAGGCGCTCTTCCACCTTGGCCATGCGGGCGAAGCGGTATCCTGCCTGCTTGCCGGCGCTATCGTGAGCGCCGCCCACGGCGACCTCAGCCTTGAGCTGGCCCAGCGAATGTCCTTGCTGCGCATGGGCCACCGGGAAAGCGACGCCCAACTGCTTGAATGCGCGCAACAGATCGATGGGCCGGTGGCGGAACTTGTGGCCGCATTGGTGCGAAGCCTTGAGGGAAACAACCGCGAATTGCAGCGGGAAGTGCTCGGCGCCCTTCGCGGCTTGGGCCTTCGCTCATTTACCGATTCAATTGAGGTAATGCTTGTCCGATCCGGATCCGACATCGAATTGACACCCTGGAAAGCCGCTTCTGAGCGTGCGGGCGCATCTCTGGGTGTGTCCGGGAGAAGCTCGGCAAGCAGTGTCCTTTCCTTGTTGACCCAGCGGCAGCGGATGATCGTGGCGGAAGCTGCCACCGGCGCCAGCAACCGCGAGATCGCAAACAGGTTGCAACTGAAAATTCGGACAGTTGAGGGCCATCTCTACCAGATTTACCAGCGACTCAATGTGGGTTCCCGCGATGGGCTGATCCAGATTTTTCTGGATTCGATTCCCGGTTCCGATCTGGAAGTCGCCGTTGAGGGATGGAGTACTTAAGTACCGAAGGCAAGACGAATGAGTGGACTAAGTGTCGTCGCTACTGATGCGTGGTCCGTAGAGACGCCGTAGGATGATCACAGAGCCGCCATGGACGTACTTGGGGAAGGTCCATGGCTGGTTTAACCGGAATTGGGGAACGGGTGAACAGCATGATGGAACTTTCTTGGCATGCAGAAATTTCGAATAATGCCGAGGTATCTGGACAATCGATCTTTGCCGAACTACTTGGGGATTCACCACGAAGGCAGGGCCTGAGGGAGCTGCAGACGGCACTGGGTGATGCCCAGACCAGTTCGATCGTGTTGCTCGGGGAGCACGGCGATGATCGGGCGGCCTTGGTGCGCGCAATCCAGCGAAACGATTTGGGGCTGGCCGAGCCGATCCATGTCATCGGCACTCCATATGCGCAGCATCTCACTTACGGGGCCTTGGCTTTCCTGCTCGCGCAGCTGGAGGCAAACGAGGCAATTAGCCCGGCCAATGTCATGCGGGTGATTTCAAAACACGTCACCACCCACGGCCAGCGGCCGGTGGTCGTGGTGCAGTACCCCCGCCTGTTGGACGCTCAGTCCCGGGCGGTTCTCGCCCAGATGACCCACAACAGAAGCATTCTCTTGGTCGTCTTGACCGAACAGGCCGAGTTCCTGCCGCCTGAGTTCGCCCCCGTCAGCAGCGGTCGTGGACATCGCGAAATCCGGCTGGGGGCACTTCGCATCGACGAAGTCCAGGCAGCCCTGCAAAAAGAATTTGATGCCGTTCCCACACCCATGGCGACGGCGGCCATGTGGCGCCAAAGCCAAGGCAACCCGGGCTGGTTGTATGCCTTGGGCCAGGATGCGATTGCCAGTGGGAAGCTGCTTGTCCACGAGGGACATTTGGTGCTGGGCCCAAGACCCTGGCCGCGGGATGGCCAATTGGAGTCGATGGCCCTGTCGCAAATAGCGATTCTCACCGTTTCGCAGAGAAACTTGTTGGAGCGGATTGCAGTTGAGCAACCCATGCACATCCGTGGGCTGGCGAACGACGAGCTCATGGACCTCGACCACCTCATTGGCTGGGGGTTTGCCCAACGGGATCGAGAACACCGGCAGCTGGTGGTGCTCAGCTCCCAGCTCCTGGCGGGAGTGCTTCATCCGGAATCACGCGTCGACGTCCATGGGGTGGATGCCGGGTCGTTGTCCGTCGAGGGGAACTTCCATGATTTCATCGCCGGGGAGTCACGCGTGGTGAATGAGCTTTCCAATAGCTCTGAAGACTCTGCCCGGAACCTGGGTGCGCTGCTGGTGCAACTTCGGAAGTGCCTGCTTTGCGGGGAGATGCAGCGGGCAAATGCGTACCTGAAATGCATTGTCAACGAATTTTTGGAGAATATCTCCCCTGCGCTATTCGAACTCCTCGTCATGGTCAATTGCATCTTGAATATCGTTGGTGACAGGCCCGGAAACGACCGAAAGGTACTGGAATCGGTGCTTGCGCAATTCGAGCAGGACGACGCGGGCCATGACCGTTGGCTTGTCAAATCGATGCTGTTCCACCTGCGCACTAAGGACGAGCCGGCTTCCTGCAACGCCCTCGACTTCCAGGAACGATGGAGCAAGGCTCGCTGGTGGTTCAGCGACCTTCTTGCCTCCGTTGATGCCGATGCCTCAGCGGTTTCCCTCAATGGCTCGCCGCTGCGAGGGTCCACAAAGTGCGAGACAATGGATGCCCTGGTCGCCTTGCATCATGGGGCGACGATCGACGGACCGCCTCCCGCTCACGCACATCCCGCAGCTGAATCGAACGTGGCAAAAGCCATCGACCTGCTGCTCGCGGGAACCAACGGGAACCGGGAAAAGAGCGTCTTGGATGCGCTGGACCTTCTTGTCGGCGACGATCTGTCAATTTTTGCCTTGCCCAGGTCCAACCGCATCCTTGCCGGCATATCGGTCGCGGGGCGGTTGGCCGTTGCGGGGTGGCTGAAGCAGCGCAGAAAGGGAAATGCGGTGCGTTCGGGCACCGAAGATGTAGAACTCATGATGCGGGACAATCCCGTGCTGGAGGTCCTGACCAAGCGAGAAAAATTCGTTGCAAGTGCCGCGGCCCAAGGAATGAACAACCAGCAGATCGCACGCGACGCCGGTGTTTCGATTCGCACCGTGGAAGGGCACCTTTACCAGATATATTCCAAGCTGGCCTTGGGAGGACGGCGGGAGTTGAGCACCCTCGTCGCGACACTACGGGTAGATGACCGAGTTGCCCCATGAGAATTCCCGGTCTCGAGCCCGACCAGGCTCCTGCGCGCGATCTTCGGCAGGAGCTGCGCGAGTTGCTGGATCGAACGGGATCCACGGGCGTTGTCGTTTCCGGACCGATCGGAAGCAGAAAGAGGCAGTTGCTCCTGGAAGTGTTGGGAGAGGAACTCGCGAATGCGGTGCACTTGCTTTGTTCCCCCGTACTGGGTGAAAGTGCCTTCGGGGCTCTCTCGCCTTTGCTCATAGAATTCGATGGACATCTGGGCGAACTGGAGCTGCTGCGCTACCTCACACAGCGACTCGAATCGACCACGGGTTCCAAGCAGTTGGTGGTAGTTGAAGAAGCCCAATTTCTCGACGCCGCGAGCGCCTTCGTGCTCTCACAATTGGCCTTGGCTGGAACCATCAAACTCATCTTGCTGGCCGTGGGCGATGGCCACATTGATACTGTGGTGGCCAGCACCCAGCTTGGTGCCAGATTGGGTCACCTTTCATTGAGTGCTCTTACACCCAGTGAAGTGGCCGAGCACGTACAACGATTCTTTGGGAAGCCGCCCACCGGCACCTCGGCCAAGGCGATTGCATCAATATGCGGTGGAAACCCCATGCTGATTGACGCATTCCTACGGGCCGCGATTGAACAAGGCCTCTTCGTGGAGTCACCCGACTGGTTAGTGCTGACTCGACCGCAGGCGAATGATCGCGTTCACCTGAGTTCAGTGGTCTCGGAAATCCAAAAGCGGCTTAATGCTGATGATGCCGAGGCGCTGGAAATCCTTGCCCTGGGAGGACCCGCCGAAGCGAAGACACTTCAGCATTTCTCGGGCACCAACTTGGGACGGCTCGTGGGAACAGGTCTTGTTCGCTATATCGATGATTCAAGAATCGAGGTATCTGCGCCGATATACGCACACGCTTTGCGCGACCTGGTCCCACCCGGGAGAAGCGCAGCCCTGTGGGAACGCTTTTCATCGCAGGTCTCGGAAATGGTTACGTCCCCGAAGGCCCTGCTGTGGGCCTGCGAAAGCGGTGAGATCGTCTCCTACGAGAGATTCGTGGACGCCATTGACCTTGCCAACAAGAACCTGGATTTCATCGAGGCCTGGGAACTTTGCCAACTCACGGGAGTTTGGGAAGAAGACCCCTTCCTTGCGCTTCTTGCCGCGCGTTCCATGCTGGGCATGGGACAACACCAGTTACTCACGGAAACCATCAGGCACGCGCTGACACAGACGACGGACCTTGCATTGATCAGCGAGCTCAAATCGGTGGAGGCAAGTTCACTGTGGCAGGAAGGCGATTCCGCCAACGACATCGGCTCGCTGGTCAGCGATTGGGCGCAACGCACCGAAACCATTGCTTCCGGAGGATCGAGGCAGGAAGCAGGGGCCCTCGAAAAATCCCTGTTTGGGATCGAGGTCTTGAACCTGTGGCTGGAATTTGGGGCGCGGGAAAATCTTCTATCACTCCTGGATCATGCCCTGGAATGCGAACGACGGAGCATCGCCGGGAGCGTGGAATTCCTGAACTGCCGTGACGTGCGCTGCCGGGTGCTTCTGGACCTGGGCAGATTCGTTGAAGCGGCCGATGCCGCCCTCGAGGCGGTGGACCTGATTCGCGCAAGTTCGGAAGTTGAATCGATGGACGGCTACCAATTCATGACAACCGCGCTGAGGGCATTGATCGCGGTGGGGGATTACGACGCCGTGGGGACAATTGCCTCGTACCGGGAGTCGGCTCATCCGAGCCTGCAGATGCACTGGAGCGGCACACTGCATCTTTGGGCGGGCTTCGCGGCTGTTCAGCAGGGACGCTGGCAACGCGCCGGACGGCTGCTGTCCGAAGCTCGTGCGGAGCTCGCCATCAACGATCCGGACCAACTGCATGAATTGGCCGAGGCTCTGGGGGTCTACGAAGACGCGCAGCTTCACGGGGCCGAGGCTCAGCAGATACCCGAATACCGGGAAACCGCGCTACTACGTGGTTACCACGGACTTGGAAACGAAGACGCGAAGCTCCTCGCCGAAGGCTATCTGGCCTTGGCATCGTCCCCGGCCAACACAGACCGACTGAACCAGCTCATTGATCGTGCCAAGCGAGAACGGCACGCGCACACCGAACACCAATTGCTGCTGATGCGTTGGCAGATGGGGCTTTCCACCGCCGCCGGACCCGCTGGGTGCGAGCGGCTGCGGCAATTGAGTGTCAAGGGCGTTTCGCAAAGAAGCAATGCACTGGCGGCGGCACTCGAGCTGACTACCTCGGCGGGGACGGAAATGATCGACCAAGTGGCAGAAGAGCTGTTCTCGGTGGGCGAAACGGGATTGGGCGCGGAGCTGTTGGCCTCATCTCTGCACGAGCTCACTGCAGAGGGCCATGAACGCCGCCGTGGGCTCGTTCTTCGTCGTTTGGCCATGTGGATCCAGGAACTGGGCGGGACTGCCTGGGGACCGCTGCGACCGGTGGTGCGTGAGAGAAGCTTGACCAGACGCGAGGAAGAAATCATCTCGTTGGTTCGAGAGGGAAAAAGCAACAAGGAAATTGCTCGAAAACTGACGGTGTCCCAGCGGACTGTGGAAGGTCATTTGTATCGGGTTTTTGCCAAGCTCGGCATCAGCGGCCGGGAAGAACTGGGCGCGACAGAAACGTAGCTTCCTGCTCTCGCTTCATGGCCGGCACCGCCGTGGCCATGCCGCGAATTTCACCGAGTAGCCACGAGCCGGAAACCGCGTAGTGTCCGGCCGAGAATCAGGTAGGACGTACGCGTGAGACCGCGGCGGCCCCTGCCTAGTATTTGAGTTACCCCGAGGGATTCTGTTCCCGGCAGAGACCGTGTCAGGTGCCCCCGCCTGAAACACGGTTCCGGAGCCGGAACACGGCAAGGGGGCAAGTGGTCCCCACGAGTGGGGCATCACTTGAACATCAGGACTGGAGTCGGCGGTTGGCGATCCGCTTTCGGGCGTGATCGACCCCCCAGCAACCGCCGGCTCCTTCCGTAAAAAACCTCCCCGGTGCGTTGTGCCGGGGTTTTTCATTGCCCGGGGATCCACCGCTTGCCCCTTGTGGGTCGGTACGTACGTAAGACCCGAGTGTCTACTTGGCTCCTCGTGGAGTCGAATCGAGTAGTCGTTTACGCGTGTACCCGGAAGGAGCCAGAACTAGGCTCGACACAGATCGACATTGGGGAATTGATAAAACCTGTAGGACAAAACTTGGGGACTTGGGGAACAATGTACAGCGCATCCTATTCGCGTGTGCGTGCAATTTCCATGAGCCCGATTCATGGCGAAGGATCACTCACATGACCAACATCAACGAGTCATTCGATGCGGCCTCGCATTGGTGGCCGGTGCGCGCAAATGTTCGGTCCCGCACCGAAGCGATTACGGTCGAAGCGCCCGCCAGGGCGTGGCGGCGCAGATTCACGTGGCGGCTAACCGCAACGGATGTAGCAACCATCGTGTTGGTATCCGCCATCGGTTCGATGGCCTTTCCCGGAGTCGCGAGCACGGGGAGGCTGGAGGTAGCCGTCGCGGCCATGTTCTGGATGCTTCTCCTTGCGCTTTATCGAACCCGCTCATTGCAGCGCATCGGTGCAGGAGCCTTGGAATACAAGCGTGTTGTCGATGCCTCTGCAGTCTCCGCCGGCTGGACCGCCATGGCCATCATCCTCACCAACTCGATGGAGAACCGCTGGATCCTCTTGGCCGTCTACCCCGTCGGGCTGCTGGCGCTGCTGCTGGAACGGTGGCTCTGGCGCCAGTGGTTGACGCGGCAAAGCACCAAGTCCGGGCACTACCTGTCGCACGTCGTGGTCGTCGGCCAGATCCCGGATATCCGATATGTCACCGAACGGCTCGCCCAGCACTCCGGTGCAGCCTACAAGGTCGTAGGCGCGGTTTATGACGAAGAGGTTGTGCCCGGGCACGGTGCGGCCTACCTGCAACGCGCGGGCCTGGCCAACCTGGAAAACGTGGTGGCCAGCACGGGGGCCGATGCCGTCATCGTCGCCGGTTCGCTGCGTGCCGGCAATGAAGAGATCCGCAAGCTGGGATGGCGTTTGGAAGAATCACGCACCCAGATCATCCTGGTCTCGAGCCTGACGAATGTCGCCGGCCCCCGTATCAGGATGCGCCCGGTCGAGGGCCTGCCACTGATGCATGTGGACCTGCCCAACTTCGACGGCGGGCACCACGTGGTGAAACGCGCCATGGACATCGTCTTGTCGGGGACCGCGCTGATCCTGCTCGCCCCGGTCCTGGCCGTCCTGGCAATCATCGTCAGGAAAGACAGCGAAGGCCCGGCCTTCTTCTCCCAGTATCGGGTCGGCCGCAGCGGGGAACCGTTCAAGATGTACAAGTTCCGCTCGATGGTGGTTGATGCCGAGGACCAGCTGGAAAGCCTCCAAGGCGAAAACGAGGGCCACGGCTACCTCTTCAAGCACAAGGCCGACCCGAGGATCACCGGCGCGGGCAGATGGATGCGCAAGTATTCTCTCGATGAATTGCCCCAGCTGTTTAACGTCCTCAAGGGCGACATGTCCTTGGTGGGTCCCCGTCCGCCCTTGGCGAGCGAAGTGGCCCAGTACGAAGGAGCCACCGAACGTCGCCTGTACATCAAGCCAGGCGTCACGGGACTGTGGCAGACCCGCGGACGTTCGGACCTGCCAATGGATGAAAGCATCCGCCTCGATTTGTACTACGTGGAGAACTGGTCGGTGACCGGGGACCTCATGATCATGTGGCGGACCGTGAAGGTCATGATCAAACCGGAAGGTGCATACTAAATGTCGAACATGGGTCAACCGTTGAACATCGCGGTCATTGGGGCCGGATACTGGGGACCGAATCTGGCCCGCAACCTTTCCGCCTCGCCGTTGTGGAACCTGGCGGCGATCTGCGACCTGGACACCGAGCGTGCCACGGCACTGTCCGCCAAGGTGGGCCACCCCGCGGTGGTTCCGGATGTCACCGAACTTCTCGAGGAACATGAACTCGACGCCGTCGCCATCGCCACGCCCGCCCGCACCCACTCGGCCATTGCCATGGCCGCACTGATGGCCGGAAAGCATGTGCTGGTGGAAAAGCCCTTGGCCGATCGCGGGACCGCCGGCCAGGAAATGGTCGACACCGCACACGACCGCGGGCTGGTGCTGATGGCGGACCACACATACTGCTACACCCCTGCGGTGATGAAGATGCGTCAGCTCATTGCCGACGGAGACCTGGGGGAGATCCTCTACATCGATTCGGTCCGCATCAACCTGGGGCTGATCCAGCCCGACGTGGACGTGTTTTGGGACCTGGCGCCGCATGACCTGTCCATCCTGGACTTCATCCTTCCCGAGGGGCTTAGTCCCTTGACGGTGACGGCGCAGTCGGCTGACCCGCTCGGGGCCGGGAAGGCCTGCGTGGGGTACCTGTCCCTGCCGTTGCCCGGCGGCGGACTGGCACACATCCACGTGAACTGGCTCAGCCCCACCAAGATCCGGCGCATGGTCGTCGGCGGGTCCAAGCGGACCTTGGTGTGGGACGACCTGAATCCGCAGCAGCGCCTGAGCATCTACGACCGCGGCGTTGACCTGCAGGCCCAGGAACTAACCAACGAGGACAGCGCCCACCGGCGCAACGCCTCGATCTCCTATCGCCTGGGCGACACCTGGTCCCCGGCGCTGGAGGAATTCGAGCCATTGGGGGCGATGGTGAAGCAGTTCCACTCCAGCATCAGCCAAGGCCTGGCATCGCCGACCGACGGCCGGGCGGCGATGCGGGTCCTTTCGGTCCTGGAGGCCACCAGCCGCAGCCTTGCCAAGGGCGGCCGCCGAGCTCGGGTGCAAGGAGAAGCGCTGCGCCTCGAAGTAGCCAAATAAGCACACGGAAAGCACAAGAAAAACTGGGGGCATCATGAACAAGGACATCACAGGCGGCCGTGCCGTGAACACGGACGTCCTGGCCGGTGGGAAATACCTGGTCACCGGCGGTGCGGGAACCATCGGCTCGGAAGTCGTCGACCAGCTGCTGGCCGCCGGGGCCGGGCAGGTGGACGTGCTGGACAACCTGGTCCGCGGCCGGCGCAGCAACCTGGCCGGGGCACTGGCCACGGGACGTTGCACCCTCGTGGAGGGGGACCTGGCCGACACGAAGCTGGTGGGCGAGCTGGTGGAGGGCAAGGACGTCGTCTTCCACCAAGCAGCCATCCGCATCACCCAATGCGCCGAAGAGCCGCGCCTGGCCCTGGAAGTGCTGGTCGATGGGACATTCAACGTCCTGGAAGCGGCCGCGCGCGCCAAGGTGCCCAGGCTCGTTGCGGCCTCCAGCGCCTCGGTCTATGGCCAGGCCGAGAACTTCCCCACCACCGAGCGCCACCATCCCTACAACAACGACACCTTCTACGGGGCCGCAAAGACCTTCAACGAAGGGATGCTGCGCGCCTTCCGGGCCATGTATGGCACCAACTACGTCGCCCTGCGCTACTTCAACGTCTACGGGCCGCGCATGGACGTGCACGGCGCCTACACCGAGGTGTTGGTTCGCTGGATGGAACGCATCGCCGACGGGCTGCCGCCGCTGATTTTCGGCACCGGGGACCAAACCATGGACTTCGTGTTCACCCGGGACATCGCCCGCGCCAACCTCCTGGCCGCCGCCAGCGGCATCAACGAGGGCACCTACAACATCGCCAGCGGCACCGAGACCAGCCTGCTGGGGCTCGCCGAGGCGCTGTTGAGGGTCATGGGATCGGACCTGGAGGTGGAGCTCGGGCCCGAACGCGCCGTCAACGGGGTGGCACGCCGTCTGGCGGACACTTCGGAGGCGCAACGCGATCTCGGATTCACCGCCCAGGTCGGACTCGAGGAAGGCCTGCGCAGCCTCGTCACCTGGTGGGAACCGCTGCGCGAGGAAGTCGCTGCCGGACGCCTGGCCGGGTCCAAGACGGGGGCGGGGCTGAAATGAACACCGTCCCGTCGACCGCCGCACCGGCAACCCTTGAACGCATCAATGTCATGAAGCCATGGCTGGGCGAGGAGGAAGCCCAGGCCATCGCGGAGGTCGTGGCCTCGGGTTGGGTGGCCCAGGGCCCGAAGACCGCAGCCTTCGAATCGGCGTTTGCCAAGCACCAGATGGCGGCATATGCGGTAGCCACCTCAAGTTGCACCACCGCGCTTCACCTGGCATTGCTCGTAGCCGGGGTCAAGGCCGGAGACGACGTCCTGCTTCCCTCCTTCTCCTTCATCGCCACGGCCAACGCGCCGACCTATGTGGGTGCGCACCCCGTCTTCGTCGATGTGGAGCCCGGCACCGGAAACGTCACCGTTGAAACCCTCGAGCGGGGATTGACCGTGGCGACGACCGCCGTGATCGTCGTGGACCAGGGTGGCATTCCCGTCGATCTGGCGCCCATCCGCCACTGGTGCGACAGCCACGGGTTGAAACTCATTGAGGATGCCGCCTGCGCCGCGGGATCCACTTACCGCGGAGAACCGGTGGGCCGCGGGGCGGATGTCACTGCCTGGTCCTTCCACCCCCGCAAGCTGCTGACCACCGGCGAAGGCGGGATGCTCACCACGAACAACGAGGCGTGGGCCGCCCGCGCCCGGACCCTGCGTGAACACGCCATGGGCACCTCGGCCGCCGAACGCCACTCCGCGCTCGTCGCCCCGGCCGAAAGCTATGCGGAGATCGGCTACAACTTCCGCATGACCGACCTGCAGGCGGCCATGGGCTTGGTGCAACTGGGCAAGCTGGATGCGATGGTGTCCCGACGCCGCGACCTGGTGCAACGGTACCGGGACGCGCTGGAGGGGAACGCCGGGCTGGAACTGGTGCGGGACCCGGAACACGGAACTTCCAACTTCCAGTCCTGCTGGCTCGAGGTGCTGCCCGACTACCCGCTGGACCGCGAGGGACTGCTCGAACACCTGGGCAGCCTCGGGATTTCCGCCCGGCGCGGCATCATGGCCGCACACCTGCAACCCGCCTACGCCCACGTGGCCGCCGGCGAACTGCCGGTGACCGAACAGCTGACCCGAAACACGCTGATCCTGCCCCTGTACCACCAGCTCTCCGACACAGACCAGCGACGCGTCATCGACGCGCTGGCGAACCCCAAGGAGTAGGCCATGGCTCGGGTGTTGTTGCTGGCGGCCGGGGGACTGGCGCGGGAGACCGCTTCCTCCATCGCCGCCACGGGCGACCACGAAGTGGTGGGCATGCTCGATGACTCCGAGGCCCTGCACGGCCACCTGGTGGCCGGGGTCCGGGTGCTCGGCGGCATCGACCTGGCCGCTGGACGCAGCGAGCTGCTGCTGGTGTGTGCCGGCTCCGGGCAAGCCCGACGCGGCATCGTGCAACGGCTGCGTTCCTTGGGCGTCGGGCCGGACCGGTACGCACGCCATGTCAGCCGCAACGCAAGCGTGGGCGCGGGGTGTTCGCTGGGCCCCGGGAGCATCGTGTTGCCGGGATGCGTGCTGACCTGTGATGTCTCCATCGGTGCGCACGTAGTGCTCATGCCGAATGTGGTGCTGACCCACGACAACCAACTGGGCGACTACTCGACCCTGGCCGCAGGCGTGGCCTTGGGCGGGGGAACCCGGATCGGGTCCGCCGCCTACTTGGGGATGAATGCTTGCGTCCTGCAGGGCCTGATGGTGGGGAACGGCTCCATCTTGGGGATGGGAGCTGTCCTCCTGAGCGATCAGCCGGCCGGGAGCGTGTGGGTAGGAATTCCCGCCCATCCAATTGACAGACCGCCCGCGGATATTTCGACACAGAAAGAATCCATGACGGTTCCCAGCGAAGGAGGCCAGGACCAATGAAAGATGCACACATCGGTGAGCGAAGCGCGCTCGCAGGGATTCCGGGCACGGCCCTTGGGCGCAGCGTCGGGTTTGTGGACCTGGCGGCGCAGTATGCCGAAATCAGTGGGGAAGTGAGGCTGGGCCTCGACGACATCTTTGCCACATCGGCATATATCGGTGGGCCCCAGGTTTCCTTCTTTGAACGCAGTTACGCAGATTTCATCGGAGTCAACGAATGCGTCGGTGTTGCCAACGGTACAGATGCCCTCGAATTGGCCTTGCGGGCAGCGGGCGTCGGCCCCGGAGCGGAAGTCATCGTGCCGGCCAACACCTTTATTGCGACAGCCGAAGCCATCAGCAGATGCGGGGCGACGGTGGTTCCTGTCGACGTTGATAACCGTTACCTGCTGATTGACCCCGAGAAGGTGGCCGAAGCGGTCACTGAAAAGACCCGGGCCATCATTCCGGTGCATCTGTATGGACAATGCGCTTTTGTGGAGCAACTGCAGGAGATCGCCGATGAATGCGGGGCATCAATCATTGAGGATGCCGCGCAGGCACAAGGTGCCAGTCGGTTCGGCAATGCCGCCGGGGCAATGGGACTGCTGGCCGCGACGAGCTTCTACCCGGGAAAGAATCTCGGGGCCGCCGGCGATGCAGGGGCTGTCTTGACCAACGACTTGGACCTAGCTCAAAAGGTGCGGACAATCTCCGCGCACGGAAGCCGGATCAAGTACGAGCATGAAAGGATCGGCTTTAACAGCAGACTTGATTCGGTCCAGGCCGTGGTGCTGAACGCAAAGTTGGCTCGCTTGAAGAAGTGGAACGCCATGCGGGCCAAGGCGGCTCAAAGGTATTCGGAAATGCTGGGAACCCTGAACGGAGTCGTGCTCCCGGAATCGGCGGAAGGAAATCTGGACGCCTGGCACCTTTATGTAGTCAGGGTCCAACGGCGCCGTGAAGTCATGGAGTACCTGGACGCCGCGGGAATAGCTACGGGGATTCACTACCCCACGCCCATCCATCTGACCGAAGCATACCGATCACTGGGGTTCGGGCGTGGATCATTTCCGGTTTCGGAAGCTGCAGCACAGTCCATTATGTCGTTGCCGATGCATCCACACCTGGCGGAGGACGATCAGCTTTACGTATGCGAGATGCTGGACAGGGCATTGGGCGCCACATGAAGAAGCCTCAGCCGCAACAACTGACTACCAACGCCGGATCGGGATTCGCTTGGAGTCTTTTCAACACCGTGGTGACCCGGATCGGGACCTTGGGGATTGGCATTGTCCTGGCCCGGGTTCTGGGCCCCGAGCAGTTCGGAACCTATGCCGTTGCGCTTGTTGCACTGTTGGCTGTCTTGAGTTTCAACGAGTTGGGAGTTAGCTTGGCGATCGTTCGATGGCGTATGGATCCGCGGCAGATCGCCCCAACCATCAACACGATGTCAACGATTAGTTCCGTTGTTTTCTGCGGCGTTGCAATCCTGGTGGCACCGGCCTTTTCCCAGGCCATGCGAGCCACGGAGGCAACTCCCGTGGTCCAGGTCCTGGCCCTGAGCATCGTCGTCAGCGGAGTCGTGTCGACCCCGGCTGCGCTGCTGCAACGCAGCTTCAAGGAAAAGCAGCGAATGGCCATTGACCAGGTCAACGTCTGGGTTGGCGCCATCGTTTCGGTTGTCCTGGCAGTGCTGGGAATGGGGGCAATGTCCCTTGCAATTGGAAGGCTGGCAGGATCCCTCGTTTCCGCAGCCTTCTTTCTCAAGGCTTCACCGATTCCATATCGGTTTGGCTGGAACACCACGCATGCGCCAGCGTTATTCAAGTTCGGTCTGCCTCTGGCTGGCACGAGCATTGTCATGTTTCTTGTCGGCTACGCGGACCAGCTGATCGCGGGTTCCATGCTGGGCGCGATTGCCTTGGGCTTCTATGTTCTTGCATTCAACCTTTCGTCGTGGCCCGTGAACATCATCTCCCAGCCGCTTCGGCGAGTAGGCCCCGCCGCCCTGGCAACCCTGCAGCATGATCCGGTTCGGCTTAGCGGTGCCCTCAGGCAGCTGTACTCGGTTGTTGCGGCCGCGACATTCCCGGTTTTTGCAGCAATCGCCGTTTCTTCGGAATCCCTCGTGGTGCTGATCTACGGACAGGTGTGGCAACCTGCCTCCGTGGCACTGCGCTGGCTCGTGATCGCCGCCCTCGGCAAGGTGATTTCCGATCTCTTCTACGACTACTTCGTGGTGATCGGCCAGACCTCACGGGTCTTCGCCGTACAGACTGGCAGCCTGGTCGTGGCCATTCCCGTGCTTGTCCTCGGTGCGGCCATGGGGGGCATAGGAGGCCTGGCCGCGGCGCAAGCCGCAGTCTCTTGGCTCGTCGTTCTTCCGTTGTACTTCTGGAACCTATCCAGAAGCGGAACAAAGGTCGGGCAATTCGCCCGACTCATCCTCTGGCCGATGGCCGGCGCCGCAGCAGTGGTGCTGTGCTCCGTTGCCTTGGACCTCTTCGCGGTTGGATCGCTTCCTGGCTTGGCAGTGGTTACCGTGCTTGCAGGTACCGCTGCCGCGGCACTGCTTTGGCTGCGCCGCACGGACCTCGGGTTCCTCTGGGGCATTGGCCGGACGGAGGCTCCAATCCATGCGTAGATTCCAGAACGCACGAAGTATCGGCTTGCTGCTCGCGGTGCTGCTGCTGGCTGGATGCACCGCGTCGGCCGGTGTCCAACCACCGACGAATTCGTCTGTCCGCCAAAGCATCGAAGCCCTTCCCAGGATTCCGTGGGAGGGCGGAAGCTCCTACTGGACCCAATTCGAGCGGGCACGGGATGCGGGGTGGGACCGGCAGGATTTCTTCCCGATAGCGGTGTGGTTCAATTCGGTTTCCACCAACGAACAGATGCAATACGACAAGTCGTTGGGCATCAATACGTATGTGGGTCTCTGGGAAGGAACGGATTACAAGCTCCTGGAAGACAATGGCGCCTACTTCATTGGGCCAAAACTCAACGACACGTTCACCAAGGAATCCAAGAATTGGGTGGGGTACTTTCTCGGCGATGAAATTGATGCCCACCAGGATGCACAAAGCGGCCTCGACATCATGAAGAAGGCTGCTTCGGCCGTACCTGACGGCTATTTTTCCTATTCCAATTACACGCTCAATGTTGCCAGCAAGAATCTTCCCGATGATGTCGCCAATGCCTTCGTGAACAACTTCACCGATGTGGTTTCGGCGGACATGTATTGGTACACCGTCCCCTACTGTTCGAATGAACCGTACTGGGACGAAACCTTGGTTCCAGTGCGAAAGGAAAACTGCCGAAGAGCCGCCAGCTACGGCAAAGTGGTCGAGTCTCTTCGCCAACGAGACTCCAGCGATACGCGGCTTCAGCCCGTTTGGCAATTTGTCGAAAACCTCAATGGCGGCTACTTCGGCGAACCCCTGGTTCGCTACATTGGTGCCGACGAACTCAAGGGTGCCGTCATGAGTTCGATCATCAGCGAAGCCCGGGGGCTGATCTACTTCAATCAGAGCCTGTCCGGGAAGTGCCGTGCTGGAAGCGTTTTTCGTGAATCCGAGGCCACCAGCACATACTGCGGAGCGGACCAGGTTGCTGCCGCGTCCCAAATAAACCAGTTGATCCAGGGCTTGGCAACCGTGCTCAATAGCCAGTCCTACGACTTCAGTTTCGGTGAGGGCCTGAAGACCATGTTCAAGATGTCAGATGACCACGCCTACATCTTCTCCATGGTCGATGGGGATTCATTGCCCGGTCCTAGGACCTTCGCCTTGCCGCCGGGGGTCAGGCCCTCGAATGTTGAGGTCCTGAACGAAAATCGGGAAATTCCGGTTGACGACAAGGGAGTTTTTGTGGACGAATTCAGCCACGAGTACAGCTTTCACATATACAAGTTTTCGGTCGCGCCTTGAACACGGGTCGATGAACCGACGGGGAACAGCTGTCCCACAAGGATCAGCGCCCCAACACCAATGGCAGTTGCCAATAACGAACGCATCGGAAGACTGGGAGAAGAAGATGAGTGCACAACGCTTGCTGGGGGCAGGTGGATCAAATGTTCCTTCGTGATCTGGTGAAGAGCATCCTAAGACGTTGGTATGTGGTTCTGTTGGGCATCGCCTTGACCGGATTCATGGGGCTGCAGGCTTACCAGTCGGCGCCCGTGACGTATCAGGCGGAGGCCAGCCTCGTGCTGATTCCTCCGCCGGATTCGGTAACGATCGGCGACAACCCGTTTCTGTACCTGGGCGGGCTGGACCAGGCACTGGGCGTATTGACGGTCAAATTGAACTCGTCAGAGGCCCAGTCCGTTATTCTTGCCGGTTCGCAGGACAACAGTTACACCGTGGCCAAGGACTCGGACACCACGGGTCCCATCATGCGGATCGACGCCTCAAGTAGTTCGGCCCAAGGCGCATTGAAAACGCTCGGCGCCGTGGTCGACGAAACCCCGAAATTCTTGGACATTCTCCAGAACGATCTCAAGGTCCCGAAGCAATCCAAGCTGGCCACCTTGGTGCTGTCCGTGGACAAGGTTCCTGTCGAAAACGACAAAGCGAAGATCCGATCGCTGTTGGTGGTCGTCGCCGCCGGCGGTGCCGGGACACTGCTTCTCACCGGACTGATCGATAGGATGATCGGCGCGCTGAAGGACAGGAAGCTGCGCAAGGGACGGGCCCCCGAAGTGTCTTTCCCCGAGGGAACCGAACTCGAGGCGCTGGAATACGACATGACTGCACAGCGTGACACCCGGGACATCTCAAACACCACGCTGAACAAGCTCCAGTCGCCACGGCACACGCCGGATGTGGCCTCGGAAGCCAAGAGGCAAACTCCTGACCCTGAGGTCCGAGGGCTTTTCGAGACGGTGGAGACTGTCGGCTCTGTTCCGGCCAAGATGCGTGGCCGTAGCGGGCGCGGAGAGTAGATGCCATGTCAAGGCCGGCGAACCAGGTATCTGGCGTTCATAAGGCACACTGGAGGGTGCAGCCATCCAGACACGGGGTGCTGACCGATGCAACAACGGTCCTTTCCGTGTATCTGGTCTTGTCATTGGCGATTCCCAGCGATCGGTCGGTGGGTGCAATGGGAGCGGCGGGTGCCCCATCCGCCCTGTTTGCCCTGGCCATGCTCCTGTGGTGGTGCTGGCACCAGATTCGCGCGACCTCGAACGCGAAATTGCCCAGGTCGCAGTGGGTGCGCATGGCCTTCGTCGCCTTCGGTATCTGTGTACTGGTCAGCTACGCAATGGCGTCGTTGTCGGCCATTCCCGGCGTTGAAGTTAGCGCAGCGGACCGTGCCTTGCTGCGCATGGGATCCTTTGCCGGCCTCCTGCTTGTCGCCAACGACGGCATTCCGTCTCGTGAACGATTGATCGTGTTGCTGAGGCGCCTCACGTTCCTGGGGACCCTGTACTCGGCCTTGGGATTGATGCAGTTCTTTCTCGGTCACGCATTCGTAGACAGGATTAACATTCCCGGCCTGCAATCATCGAATATCGGTGGCATAGATATCCGAGGAGGATTCGTGCGCGCGGCCGCAACCGCCATGCACCCCCTTGAATACGCGACAGTGCTGGCAATGCTGCTTCCCATCGCAATCACTTTGGCAATGTATGACCGCGACCGGGGTTTCCTGCTTCGCTGGATACCCGCGGGTCTGATTGCGCTGGCCGCCGTGATGTCCGTGTCCAGGTCCGCCATGATTGGCTTGGCAGTCGGCGGACTGGTCCTCTTTGTGTCATGGGACGCAGCCGTCCGCAGGATTGCCCTGATCGTGGGGTTGTGTGGCGCAACAGCCATGTACTTCCTGATCCCGGGAATGGCGGGCACCCTGCTGTCCATGTTCACCGGAACGACAACGGACCCGAGCATTGGCTCGCGCGTGGACAGCTATGGAATCGCCGCGGAATTCGTGGAGCAACGCCCCCTATTCGGGCGCGGGCTCGGAACGTTCCTTCCGGCATATCGGATCATTGACAACCAATATCTGGCCCTGCTCATTGAAACAGGTGCGTTCGGCATTGCAGCATTTCTTGCCATCGTGCTCGCCGCGGTGGTCGTGATATCGAAGGCCCGACTCACGGCCGGTCCTGACTTCTCGCATTATGGCTCGGCACTCATGGCCGCGGTACTGGGGGGAGCCGTCACATTCGCATTTTTTGACGCCTTTAGCTTTCCGCAGGCATGCGGAACGTTCTTTGTCATGGTTGGTCTCTGTGGCGCATACCGGAACGTCTGCGCCCTGGAACCGGTGAAAATTCCATGAAATCCCGGCCAGGGGTGTCCGCGACTCATCCAAACCAGGAACCGAATGCTGCGCGCTCGGTGTTGCGCAGGTGGTATGTAGTTGTCCTGGCGCTGTGCCTGGCATTCCCGGTGGTTTCCTATTCGAAGGACCAACCCGGTGTTTACTGGACCAAATTCGATGTGGAATTCGTTCTCCCGCCGGGTGCCACCGGTCCGAATGCAATGCGGCAAGACAGCCGGAACATCGTTTTTTACGCCGCCATGATCGAAAAACAATCGAACGCCACGCGGGGCAATGCTGCAATCAGGGCAACCAGTGCCCCGCTTTATGGCACCGGGATCCACAGCGGCTACCTTGTCTATCTGCCAAATTCCGGCGGCCAGTGGCAATCAAACTTTGAGAAGGCCGCTCTGACCGTTGAAGTGGTCGATGAATCACAGGAAAAATTGGACGCAATGTCAAACAAACTTGTCGCCCAGATTAAGCACGACGTCCTGGCTCCGCAGGAAAAGCTGGGTGTGGTGCCACATGCACGGATTACGACGAGGGTGAGTCCGGAGCATCCGGAAACCAGTTATATTCCCTTGCGCAACAAACGCGCCATTGCGACAGAACTGCTGTTGGGTCTCGTCATTGGAGTCACCGGGGCGTACTACACCGACCGCATCATCATCCGGATCCGCCGGCGCAAATCTCCGGCCCTCGCACCAAGAAGCGGCCACTTGATCCAGCAGCGTCAGACCTCGAGGCGATGAAATGTCCGACGCTCAAGAAATACTCGAAAACTTCGCCACGTTGACCGCGGCTGTCGACCGCGCGGAGTCACGCCTCGACGCGAGCAAGACCGGGCAAGCACTCATCGGTGCCCAGATCGCGGCCACCTTTGCGTGGTTCAACCATTCCGGAATGTTCGTGGATTCCCGCCTTGAACAGCTTCTGACGCGCATCGGCTCGCAGCTGGACCCCTGGCCGATCACCGAACCGGCAGCGATCGGGCGGCGGGTTCTGCACATTGCCTCGGCGCTCTACCAGAGCGGAGGACACACCCAGATGCTGGTCAAATGGGTCCAAGGAGACCCAGGATCATCCCACTGCATTGCGACCACGCGCCAGGGACTTGGGGCGACACCCGAAAAGATCAGCAACCTGAAGGCCGCGCCCCTGATGCACCTGGACCGGATATCCGGGGACATGCTCAAACGGGCCCGCATGCTCAGGTCCCTTGCGGATCGTGCGGACTATGTCGTGGTCCATGCCCACCCCGACGACGTCTTGCCCGTTGTCGCGTTGAGCGGGAGCACCACGCCGAGAATCTGGGTCAACCATGCGGATCACGTCTTCTGGGTGGGCCCGTCGGTTGCCAAGACGGTTCTCCACATGAGACGCAGCGGCGCCGACCTGGGCACACGCAGAAGAGGCCTCGGAAGCCAGAGCAGCTGGCTGATGAATCGTCCATTGGAAGTCGAGGCATCGGATCGGAGCCGGGCGCAGGCCAGGGCATCCCTGAATTTGGGGGAGTCGGACGTGCTGGTCGTCAGTGCGGCATCGGCCAACAAGTACGTCCCGATCGATTCCGGCGACATGGTCGCCATGCTTGAGCACGCCGTCCTGGAAAACGCAAACATGCAGGTAAGGGTTGCCGGGCCGGACGCGAAAGGACCATGGCGAGATGCGGAGCACGCGACGAAGGGAAGAATGCGTGCCCTGGGACGCTTGGATTCCATCCGCGACCTGCTCGCCGCGGCCGACATCTATGTCGATTCCTTTCCCTTCTCATCGTTGACCTCGTTGCTCGAGGCAGGTGCGCACGGACTTCCGCTCGTGAGCTTTCGAGGCCTTGGGGAGGGAACCGACGTACTGGGGGCCGACTCACCAGGGATCGACGAATTCGTGCTGTACCCGGACAACCCGCAAAGTTTCCATGACGTGCTTGCGACGTTGGCCCATGACCCGGCCCAGCGGGCACAACGTGGACAGGAAGTCACCAAAGCGATCCGCCTGACTCATGACGACACATGGTCGGGCAACCTGCAGGCACTTTATGCGGCAGCCGGTCAACAGCAACATTCATATGTTGTTGCGCCCCGCGCGCCGCAGACCGGAAAACTGGATCGGGCAATCCTGAGGTTGCAATGCG
The DNA here is from genome assembly GCA_024207135.1 of Arthrobacter sp. C2. Taxonomy (GTDB): domain Bacteria; phylum Actinomycetota; class Actinomycetes; order Actinomycetales; family Micrococcaceae; genus Paeniglutamicibacter. The sequence goes on from CP042428.1 coordinate 4,150,086, forward strand.
AGACCGGGTATGCGGCCGGAATCGATGGGGCCATGCGTGCCGCGCTGCCCAATTACCCGCCGTTGGAACGCCTGGCGACATGGGCGCGTCTTCGAACCCGCAATGTCAAGACCAAGCCCAGGGAACTCGCCCGGGTACGCACCGCAATGCGGCTGAAAGCTGTCAAGGCAATGGTGCTTGCGGTCGGGCCGGTGATGCTTAATCCGGTTTCGGCCCGGTCGGCTCGAAGGTAGGTGAAGCAGCAAAGCCTATCGCGAGCCAGTACCCGGTGGACTTGTCGTAGCCTGCCGTGATGCCCGGGGAACCGGTGTTGTTGATCAGGAAGCCCAACGACTTCCTACCCAGGTTGGTGATGATAACCGGTTCTGATGCGAACGCGCCGGTGGACAGGGATTGAGAAATGTCCGAGATTGGCAGCGTTGAAAAATTGAAGCTTCGATCGATCCTGTTCAACTTCAAGGGGGCTTCCATTGCCTCGTCCGTGTAGCTGTCCAGGGCGTTGACAACACTTATTTCCCCGGCTGGTTGGGATGCCGCAAACCCATCAATGTCAAAACGGATATCGCCCAGCAAGAGCTTGCCCGGCGCCACCACCCGACGGGCCCCGCGGGACAGCACCTGGGATTGCGCCTTGCGTGCCGCGGCGCGCAAGGCAGCAATCCAGCCAGGGCGGGCGGCAACGCTGTGTTGGATGACTCCGCATGTGGTCTGCAGGGGCAGCAACTCCGGGTACATCCGTCCGACCTTGGCATGGGCCTGGTCGAGTTTTGCCAGATTGATCGTGAGGGAATTATGAGTCAGCGGGACGTTGAGGGCAACCACCCGCTTGCCCTTGCGGAGCATGCGTGCGCCGTATTCGACGGCGTAGGCATGCCAGGCCATCAGCGGATCGACGCTCAGCGGTTCCATCATCAGCATCGAACGCCGAGCCATGAAGAGCACCTCATCGAGGCTGTCGACGTCGAGGGCGGTTGATGCATGTTGGCCAAGCAACAGGACCCTGTCACGGATTCGCCCCGCCAAGTCGCCCGCAGTGGTGATGCCGACCGCTCCGGCCATCCCGACCTTGTCGTCGTTGGCAACCCGCCAGGCGGCCTCTTCCAACTTGGCGATCGAATGCAGGTACACGTCCTGGTGCACGAAAACGCAAACATCGTTTGCGGCCCCCTGCACACCGTGGTTGAGTGCAGCCCCGGCACTGGTAAATGGATTGCCGGTGTTGTTGATGACTATGAGCTCGGAACGGGATCCGCGGTCCTCCCGGGCGTCGAACGATCGTTGCAGGCAGTCGCGCAGGACTTCCTCGTCGTTCGAGACACAAATGATAGAAACCGGCACCAGACCGGTGACCGCGGCCTTCATGACTGTTCCTGAGGGTCCAAGCGGGAATTCGCGGCACCGTACGCAGCGGCCCTGGAACTGTTGTCGCGTTCCCAACCGGTGCCGGGCGCAACCCGATTCGATGCCCTTGCGACGACCACGGCCAGCGTATAGACGAGCGCATCGGCGGCGGAGAGCGGGCCGCGGACACCGGAGAGCAACTGGCCAAGGGTTCGGGAGGTCTTGTGGTTGTTCCGGGACGGAGGAAGGACACCGGAATCCTGGAGCCCATTGGCTTCGGTTTGCCCCCGGTAGTTGCGGCGCAATATGGATATCAAGTCGTTCCAGGTCTTCGGGGTCACCACCGTGGCCCGGGGCGTATCCACGATGCCCTTCTCCAGGTCGGTGAACTGCCGGTCGACAAACAGGTCGTCGCCCGTGACGGCCGGAAACTCTCCGAAACGTTCATGCCCGCTCCGGCTCAAGGCAAATACCCCGGCGCCCCACAGTGCATTGTCGGTCGCCTGGATCCTGCGGCGGGCTCGGTAGAAGGCCCGGACCAGGGGTCGAGCACCCGAGTCGTCATAGCGGAACGAGGGGCGGGCCGCCAGAAAGTTTCCGTCGTTGAGTTCGTCGACCACCAGGCGCAATGCCGAGGGTGAAACCACGATGTCGGCGTCCAGATACACGCGCGGCCAATGGAGCGCCACCCTGTCGGCCGCGTTCATGGCAGCGGTTTTGGATGCGACGGGAACATCCAGCACCCGAACACCGGGGTACGCGCTCGCGATCCTGATGGTGTCGTCGGTGCAGCCGTTGGTGGCGACAATGACTTCGATGGAGCCGTTCTTGGCCAACTGGCGCAACGGCTCCAATGTTGCACCGATGACCTGTTCCTCGTTGTGCGCCGGGATGATCACGGATACGGGTGGAAAATCGGTCGAAGCGGATTCCGCTCGTGCCACGGGACCAGGCAACAGCTGCCACGAGGATTCATGGAGCAACGTGGCCGCGATGGCGCGGTGCACCGGGTCGTAGGAACGCACGCCTTCACCCAGCACGGTCACCGCACGAAAGGCTGCCGCATATGGGCCCGAACGATGCTTTCGGATGTAGCGAATGCGATTAACAGCCATCAGCGTCGACAGGGCGGACGAAGATCCGGAGGCGCCCATGTGGTGAGTCATGCGGGCTGCGGGTTCAAAATAGATTTGCGCGCCGAGATCTCGTGCACGGCGCATGAAATCGGTCTCCTCGGAGTAGAGGAAAAACCGTTCGTCCCACGGACCGATCCGGTGGGCAAGTCCGGAGTTCATGAGCAGTGCCGCACCCGTGGCCCACTCAACCGATTGCGCTCGCCGATATCGCGCCGGGTCGTAGACCGTCTCTGCGAAGACTTGTGAACGGTTCGTGAAATGGCCGCCGAAAACGGCATCTCCCAGGGCCTGCAGGATCCGGGGTTCCCGGCGCAGCGATTCGTAGATGCTGCCATGAGAAGTCAGGAGACACGGAACCACGATGGCGTCGCCCAGACTCGTGAGCCGCGCCAGCAGCGCTTCGACCGCACCTGGTTCGACCTGGAGGTCGGGGTTGAGGACAAGGATGGAGTCCGTTTGGCCAACGCTCTTCATGGCCAGGTTCAGGCCACCGGCATACCCGAGGTTTGCCCCGGCCTCGATGACGGAGATGTCGTCGTGTCGCTGCAGACGGGAAACCGTCGCGTCTGTTGAATCGTTGTCAACGACGACCACCCGGATGCTGGTGGTAGTCAATTGCCGCCGCAGGCTTTCAATAAAATCGTCAACCATTTCGGCGCTGTTATAGGTGACGGTCAGCACGGTGACCTGCGGTTTGTCGTGCGGACCCGAAAACACCGGGTTTCCGGAAGTCGCTTTTTTCGCAGGAGAACCATCAGTGGAATGATGTAACAATTATTGCCCCCAATGCCATGGCACCATTTCTTGCCTCAGGTTTCCGGCTTGTTTTGCCCCAAGCAACCAAGCCCCATTGCCACCAACATACGCGTGGACAGGCCATCAGGCTAGGGGTTCCCCGGAAGTTCGTGCACTAGCCTTCTCCAAGGTGGAACCCTGCAAGCATTGGATCCGGCCAAGCCGGGCCCGGTGCCCAAGGGCAATCCCGCGTCGTGCGGCCGGCGAGAAAGCTAGGGTGCCACAGGGCGGAGAACCTCGTTGTGCACAAGGTATTTGCGCTCTGTGCGGGGGCACACCCACCAGTCCTCTTCCGGTCGCAGTGGATGGCCGGCCTCTCCCGCCCAACCAATCTGCCGTGCCGGTACCCCCGCAACCATGGCGTAATCCGGGACGTCCTTGGTCACCACGGATCCCGCAGCCACGATCGCCCATTTTCCGATGCTCAATGGTGCGATACAGGTGGCTCCGGCTCCGATGGCTGCCCCGGTCCCGATGTTGACTCCGACCATCTCCCAGTCCGAGGCGGCTTTCAAGGTGCCGTCCGGGTTGATGGCGCGGGGGAAGAGATCGTTGGTCAGTATCACGGCAGGACCAATGAAAACGCCATCGGCGAGGACCGCCGGTTCATACACCAGGGCGTAGTTTTGTATTTTGCAGCGGTCGCCCAAACGCACGCCGGGTCCGATGTAGGCGCCCCTGCCGACATTGCATTCGCTGCCCACCACGGCATTTTCCCTGACCTGGGCCAAATGCCAGATATTCGTTCCAGCGCCGATCATTGCGTCGATTGCGACATCGGCGCTCGGCTCAATGTGGTTCATTTACATTCCCCCAGAGTATGTATCACGCGATCTGCTTCCGCCTTTTTCCAACCATGCGGCAGGGAGTCGACGGAATGCAAGGGCCAGCCGGGGGGAAACCGGTTATTCGGCCGTGGTGGTGTCAGGGCCGATGTCCCGCAGTCCCGGGTCCTTGCGCAGTCCGGTCAAGCCGTACCAGGCAAGGTTCACCACGTGGGCGGCGACGGTCCGCTTGTCCGGGTGCCTGGCATCCAGCCACCACTGCGCCGTCATCGCGACCATCCCGACGAGCATCTGCGCGTAGATCGAGCCGTCCTCGGCGCTGAATCCCCGGTGGGTGAATTCGTCCGCCAGGATGTGCTCGACCTGTTCGGTCACCTTGGTCAACAACGTGGAGTACGTGCCTTCGGGCTGGGACGGCGGGGCGTCGCGCACCAGGATGCGGAAACCCTCCGTGCACTCCTCGATATAGGTCAGCATCGCCAGCGCCGCCTTTTCCAGGAGCACGCGCGAGGAATCCTCCTCGCCGGAAAGCGACTCCGTGATCCGGTGCAGCAGCTCCCGGTATTCGTTGGTGACCACTTCCATGTAGAGCGCTTCCTTCGAGCCGAAGTGCTCATAAACCACGGGTTTCGACACGCCTGCGGCTCGGGCAATTTCCTCGATCGTGGTCCCGTCGACCCCTCGCATGGAGAAGAGATGGCGTGAAATGTCGATCAGCTGCAATCGGCGCTGTACTCCGGTCATGCGCGTGCGTGGGCGTGCGGTGGGGCTCATAGTGATCATGGTAACCACAGGTATGGCCTAAACGAGGCCTAGTCGCAGAGCTGTGACAAGAGGACTGACACGCACCTTTGTCCAAGTCGCATCCATGGCCCCAGTCGTGGCAGAATAGTTCACTGTGCCGGTGAGGCGAGCTCAACGCACATTCCGCCCTGGTGTAATGGCAGCACCCCAGCCTTTGGAGCTGTGGAGTATAGGTTCGAATCCTATGGGCGGAACACATCACTCATTGAATTTCCGGGAATTTTCCCGGGATAGAATGGTGAGGCCTGGCCCGGCCGGTCCGGCTAGCCAATGTACAGGGAGTACCAATCTTGAGCGTTCACGCCAACGCACCAGCCGCTGTCATCGTTCTCGCCGCAGGGGCGGGAACCCGAATGAAATCGGCAAAACCCAAGATCCTGCACGAACTCGGTGGCCGTTCCATGGTGGGGCACGCGCTGGCCGCGGCAGAGGGACTCCAGCCCCAAACGCTCGTTGCCGTGGTCCGCTTTGAGCGCGAACGCGTCGTTGAGCACCTTCTGCAGATCAAGCCCGATGTCATCATCGCCGACCAGGACGAAATCCCCGGCACCGGCCGAGCCGTCCAGCAGGGCCTCGAGAAGCTGGATCCGGCGCTCGAAGGCACCGTGGTGGTCACCTACGGCGACGTCCCGCTGCTGACCACCGAACTCCTTGGCGAACTCGTTGCCGCCCACGACCGCGAGGGCAACGCCGTCACCGTGCTCACGGCACTGCTTGAGGATGCCACCGGGTACGGCCGCATCCTGCGCGCCGAGGACGGGACCGTCACCGGCATCCGCGAGCACAAGGATGCCAGCGATTCCGAACGCGCCATCCGCGAAGTGAACTCCGGCATCTACGCCTTCGATGCGCAGGTGCTGCGCTCTGCACTGGCCGAGGTCACCACCGACAATGCGCAGGGCGAAATGTACCTGACCGACGTGTTGGGCATTGCCCGCTCCACCGGGGGACGGGTCGCGGCCGTCGTGACCGAGGATGCCTGGCAGGTCGAGGGCGCCAACGACCGCGTCCAGCTCGCCGCGCTCGGCAAGGAAATGAACCGCCGCATCCTGGAAAAGTGGATGCGCGCCGGGGTGAGCATCATTGATCCGGACAGCACCTGGATCGACGTCGACGTGGCCCTGTCCAACGACGTGACCATCAAGCCCGGGACCCAGCTCCACGGCAGCACCGCGATCGGCACCGACGCGGTCATCGGCCCCGACACCACCTTGGTCAACACTCATGTCGGCCGCGGAGCCAAGATCGTCCGCTCGGACGTCACCGACTCGTCCATTGCCGAAGGCTCGTCGGTCGGCCCCTTCGCCTACCTGCGGCCCAAGACCAACCTCGGCCCCGACGCCAAGATCGGCGCCTTCTACGAGACCAAGAACATCACGGTCGGCCGTGGGTCCAAGCTCTCGCACCTGGGCTACGCCGGGGATGCCGAAATCGGTGAATACACCAACATCGGTTGCGGCAACATCACCGCCAACTACGACGGCGTCAACAAGCACCGCACCGTCATCGGATCGCACGTGCGCACCGCCTCCAACACCGTGTTTGTCGCCCCGGTCACCATCGGGGACGGCGCCTACACCGGTGCCGGTGCCATCGTCCGCAAGAACGTTCCGGCCGGGGCCCTTGCCCTATCCGTGGCCCCGCAACGCAACACGGAGGGCTGGACGATCACCAAGCGTCCCGGTTCCGCCGCCGCGGAGGCCGCATTCAGGTCCGCACTGGATTCCGGCGCAGCCGCCGAGTCCGCGGACCAGGTCAAGTAACCCTCCACATCATTTCCGATCCCCGTCTGAGTGAGAAAGCGATCCCATGAGCGAACTAAGCTATAACGTCGATAAGAAGCTGGTGCTGGCTTCCGGGCGTGCCCACCCGGAGCTTGCCGAAGAGGTGGCCGCGGAGCTGGGCACCGAGCTGCTCCCGATGAGTGCCTACGACTTTGCCAACGGGGAGATCTACGTCCGCTCCGGCGAGTCCGTCCGTGGCAAGGAAATCTTCGTCATCCAGGCACACCCGGCCCCGCTGAACAACTGGCTCATGGAACAGCTGATCATGGTCGACTCCATGAAGCGTGCCTCGGCCCGGCGCATCACCGTGGTGGCCCCGTTTTACCCCTACGCACGCCAGGACAAGAAGGGGCGCGGCCGCGAGCCGATCTCCGCCCGCCTGGTCGCTGACATGTTCAAGGTTGCCGGCGCGGACCGCATCATGAGCGTTGACCTGCACACCGCGCAGATCCAGGGCTTCTTCGACGGTCCGGTCGACCACCTCTTTGCCATCCCGTTGCTCGCGGACTACATCCGCGGAGTTGTCGGCGACGACCCGGTCACCGTGGTTTCCCCGGATACCGGTCGCGTCCGCGTGGCCGAGCAGTGGGCCGAGCGCCTCGGCGGCGCCCCGCTGGCCTTCGTGCACAAGTCCCGCGACCTGACCGTCCCGAACCAGGCAGTCTCCAAGACCGTCGTGGGCCAGGTCAAGGACCGCACCTGCGTGCTCATCGACGACATGATCGACACCGGCGGAACCATTGCCGGTGCCGTGAAGGTCCTCAAGGACGCCGGTGCCAAGGACGTCATCATTGCCGCCACGCACGCGGTGTTCTCCGACCCGGCCGCGCAGCGCCTGGCCGAGTCCGGTGCCCGCGAGGTCGTGGTCACCAACACCCTGCCGATCCCGGAATCCAAGCGATTCGAGACCCTGACCGTGCTTTCGATCGCACCCCTGCTGGCCCGCGCCATCAAGGAAGTCTTCGAGGACGGCTCGGTCACCAGCCTCTTTGACGGCGACGCCTAACCTGCTGGTATCAAACCGCAATCGTGTGGCCCTCATTCCCGGCCGGGGAGGAGGGCCACACCTTTATCCAGCGCTTTGCCTCAGGCAGAAATTCGCAGGTTTTCCCGAGGCCTTGCATCCAGAAGGAAAGAGGGTGGAGCACTGGCGGCAACCACCATTCCGCTCGTGGCAGCCACCATGTATTTGGCGCTCAGCGAATCGGGATCGCAGGTGATGGCAAGTGAGCGGCGCGACAGCTCTTGGGCTATCCATTTTTGGTGCCCATCCACGTGCTCGTGATTTTCGTGCGAACGCGGCAAAAGCAGCGGTGCCTTGCCGCATTCCAGGGCCATCAACGCCGAGCCCACGCCGCCATGGGCGATCACCAGGTCTGCTTCGCCGACAGCCTGTCGAAGCTCGGAAGCCGGCACCGCTTCGCGGGCGCGAATGCCGGAATCGCCCACCTGGGTGCACCCCGTTTGCCACAGGATCTCGGGCCTGGCGCCTCCCAATTCGGCCAAAGATCGCTGAATCGCTTCTACCGCCCGCTGGAACCCATACTTTTGCATGGTCCCCAGTGTGACCACGACCTTGTCGATGCGCTCCAGCGATGGGGTGGGCACTGCGCAGTAGGCATCAAAAATCGATCCCCCGTAGGTCCACTGCTTGTTCGCCCAGGACGGGTACTGCGTGTAGAGCCGGCTGTGGGTCAGCTGCGAAACCAGCCTTCCAGTAAGGCTTGGACTGGCGGCCCGGGCTGCGCTTTCGATGTAATGGCAGTCAAGGCCCAACAGCTGGCCCGCCATCAGGAAGGGCAACGCGATCGCTGCCCCGGTTGAGACGACACCGGAAATTTCCCTATTCCGAAGTATCGCCAGGGCCTGGGGCAATTGCTGGATTGCCTTCCGAGCCTCGCGGGGACCGATGTAGGGTGTCCGGTGTACGACTTCCCCTGACGGGAATCCAACCTGTGCCTGTGGATGCGTGACCCATTCAACGGCGTCGTTGGGGCCAAACAACCGCTCCCTGAGCCGCAGTGCCTCCTCAATGTGACCGCCGGACGTGGCCACCATGAGATATCGGCGGGCGCGATCGCCATCCTGGTCCTGGAACCGGGGCTGACGCGGGGGTGATGGTTCCTGATTCTGGCCATGGCTGCGGTTGCCACGGATTGCGGGCAGCGGCAGGACCGACATGGAACGCTCAAGAAAGCTCGTGCGCATGGGTATTCCCTCCATAAGTACCTCATTACCCACGCTACGTGCGGAAATATCGTCCCAACAGCGTATTTGACACTCGAATCGGGGCCACGCAATCCATCTGCTAAAATATTTACTTGTGCCCAGGCGAGGGAACTCCATGCAAATGGAGGGCCGTTATCGACGAGGCTAGAAACGCACTTAGCGTCCTTCTCCTTCGCAGGAATCGGATGATGATGCTTCTAGGCCCGAGCGGGGCAGGAAACAATCAATCATCTTCCACAGGAGAACACCATGGCTAACACCATCAAGCTTGACGGCGAACTGCGCACCGACTTCGGTAAGGGTGCCGCACGCCAGGCACGCCGCGCCGGCAAGATCCCGGCAGTCATCTATGGCCACGGCACCGACCCGGTCCGCGTCCTGCTCCCGGTCGCCGCAACCACCCTTGCCGTTCGTGGCGCCAACGCCCTGCTGAACATCTCGGTCGAGGGCGAAGACACCATCACCCTGGTGAAGGACATCCAGCGCCACGCACTGCGCCAGACCGTCGACCACCTTGACCTGCTGATCGTCAAGAAGGGCGAAAAGGTCATCGTTGAGGTTTCCGTCCTCATCCAGGGCGACCTGACCGCCGGTTCCTCCCTGTCGCTTGACCACCCGGTCATCGCCGTCGAAGCAGAAGCCGTTGCACTGCCGGAGCACGTTGTTGCCAACATCGCCGGCCTGCCGGCAGGCACCCAGGTCCTCGCCTCGGACCTGATCCTCCCGGAGGGCACCGCACTGGCCATCGAAGCCGACGTCGTCGTTGCAACCATCGACGCCGCAGCAGTCGAGTCCGAAGAGGATGCAGCGTCGGCAGCTTCCGCCGAGTAATCATCCTCATATTGGTTCTCGCATGACTAGAGAAACCTGGCTTGTAGCCGGGCTCGGCAACCCCGGGCCCGGCTACGCGCATAACAGGCACAATGTTGGCCAAATGGTCCTCGACGAACTGGCCTCCCGACTCGGGGGGAAGTTCAAGACGCACGCCTCCCGCGCCCAGATCCTCGAGGGGCGCATGGGAATCGGCGGCCCCCGTCTCGTCCTGGCAAAGCCGATGACCTACATGAACCTCTCGGGCGGCCCCGTGGCCAACCTTGCGAAGTTCTTCGGCATCGACCCCGCCCACGTCATTGCCGTGCACGACGAGATCGACATCCCCTTCGACACCGTCAAGCTCAAGCTCGGCGGGGGAGAGGGCGGGCACAACGGGCTGCGCGACATTTCCAAGGCCCTGGGCACCAAGGACTACCTGCGGGTGCGCGTGGGCGTGGGGCGGCCCCCGGGCCGCATGGAAACCGCGGACTACGTGTTGAAGGACTTCTCGAAGGATGAAAAGAAGGACCTTCCGTTCCTGACCGACACGGCGGCGGACGCCGTGGAGGAATTGGTGGCCCACGGGCTGGAAGTGGCGCAGCGCAAGTTCCATGTTGCGCCATAAGAACGTGAATGGTTCGGCGAAACATCTTGCGTGATTTCCGCAATTTGGTCAACGATCTTGCGACTCGTACACTGTTCTAGTGCCGTTTCGGCCCCAAATCGAGGGGTCGGCAGCGGGAGGCCTCCGAGACTGGGCCACCCCCCACCCGCTGCCGACCTCTTTTTTGTGCCCGGGAACGGGCCCCGTGGTGCAGTGGTAAGGGTCCACTTATATGCCTTGGGGGCCAGGACGTGGGAGAATTAGCGAAGCAAATGATGCCGTATTCAAGATGCGGCCCGCGAAGACCGCCGCCCGACGGGCGAGGATGCACCCGCGGGCACATCCGGCATGGAACAACCTTCGGAGGATCCCAACGTGTCCAGTGCTTCGCCCACGACGCAAGATACCCTTCCCCGGCACCTGGATGACGTGGAGGTCTCCCGACTGCGGGCCGACTTCCCCATCCTGGGGCGCAGCGTCAACGGTGTTCCGCTGACATACCTGGATTCCGGGGCCACCTCGCAAAAACCAAGTTGCGTATACGAAGCCGAACAGCACTTCTACGAGAACTTCAACGCGGCGGTCCACCGCGGAGCCCACTCGCTGGCCGTCGAGGCCACCGACGTCTTCGAGCAGGCCCGCACGGATGTCGCCGGCTTCATCGGCGCCAAGGACAACGAGGTCATCTGGACCTCCAACGCCACCGAGGCGCTGAACCTCATAACCTATTCCTTCGGCAACGCCAGTGCCGGCCTCGGGGGAGAAGCCGCCCGGGCCTTTGCCCTGGGCGCCGGGGACGAGATCGTCGTCACCGAGCTCGAGCACCACGCGAACCTGATCCCGTGGCAGGAATTGGCACTGCGCACCGGCGCCGCCCTGAAGTACATTCCCGTGGATGAGTCCGGTGCCTTGCGCATGGACCTGGCCGGGAAGATCATTACCCCGGCCACCAAGGTGCTCGCCTTCACCCATGTCTCCAACGTCCTGGGCACCGTGACCGATGTCCCCGCACTGGTGGCACTGGCCCGCAACGTCGGAGCGCTGACCGTCCTTGACGGCTGCCAGTCGGTCCCGCACCTGCCGGTGGACGTCAAGAAGCTCGACGTGGACTTCATGGCGTTCTCCGGGCACAAGATGCTCGGCCCCACCGGGATCGGCGGGCTGTACGGCCGCGCCGGGCTGCTGGACGCCATGCCGCCCTTCCTCACGGGAGGCTCCATGATCACCTCGGTGACCATGGAGAAGGCCGAATACCTGCCCGCCCCGATGCGCTTCGAGGCCGGCACCCAACGGATCTCGCAGGCCCACGCCCTGGCCACCGCCGTTTCCTACCTGCAGGAGGTCGGCATGGACCGCATCGCCGCCTGGGAGGAACTGCTGGGCGAGCGCATGCTCACCGGCCTGGGAGCCATCCCCGGCGTGCGCGTCCTGGGCCCGGACCGGGGGGCAGCCCGCATCGGTACCGCGCCCTTCGTCGTCGAAGGCGTGCACCCGCACGACGTGGGCCAGTTCCTGGACTCGCGCGGCGTGGCCGTGCGGGTTGGGCACCACTGTGCCCAACCGCTGCACCGCGCGCTGGGCGTCGTCTCCAGCACCCGTGCCAGCACCTACCTTTACAACACCACCAGCGACATCGACCGCCTGCTCAACGCGGTGTCCGATGTGCGCGGATACTTCGGAGTCGGCAAATGAGCGATCTGGACCAGCTGTACCAACAAATCATCCTGGACCATGCCAAGGCCCGGCACGGTGCCGGGTTGGTCGAGGCGCCCGAGGGCGTGGCCAGCGGCGAATCGATGCAGCACAACCCGGTGTGCGGTGACCACATCCGCCTGCGCATCCAGCTTGAGGGCAGCACCGTGAAGAACGTTTCCTGGGAGGGGGACGGCTGTTCGATCTCGATGGCCTCGGCCTCGGTGCTCAGCGAGATGGCCGAAGGCATTGAACGGGATGAATTCATGGTCATCCTCGACGAGTTCCGCGAGCTCATGCGCTCGCGCGGATCCCGGGCCGGTGACGAGGAAGTCCTGGGCGACGGAGCGGCCTTTGCCGGGGTCTCCAAGTTCCCCGCCCGGGTCAAGTGCGCCATGCTCTCCTGGGTGGCCGCCGAGGCAGCCCTGTTGGCCGCCAACGGCTAGGAGCCACGCCCCCGTATGGCAAAGGGCCGGGTTGGCGGGCCGCAGGAGATCCTGTGGCCCGCCAACCCGGCCCTTGTTCGTGCGCAGTCGGGCTAGGCGTTGTTCTCCGGAGCCTGGAAAACATCCGGGATGCCGTCTTTGTTCTCGTCCCTGGCGGCGCGTTCGTTCACCTGGCGGTAGCGGCGGTCGCGTGGCCGCAGCCAGATTGTGCCGAGGATCGCTGCCAGCAGGGACCCTGTCAGGATCGCGACCTTGGCATGGTCGTAGTGCGGCGAAGCCAGGCCGAAGGACAACTCCGAGACCAGCAGCGACACGGTGAAGCCGATTCCGGCCAGGAACGTCACGCCCAGGAGGTCGCCCCACTTGGTGTCGGGATCCAGGTTGGCCTTCGACGACCGGGTCACCAGCCAGGTGGCGCCCAGGATGCCAATGGGCTTGCCGAAGACCAGTCCGAAGACAATGCCCCAGAGCACCGGGTCGCCCAGGGCCGAGGCGAAGCCCTCGGCGCCACCGACGGCCACGCCGGCCGAGAAGAACGCAAAAACCGGGACGCAGAAACCGCTGGAGAGCGGGCGGAAGCGGTGCTCGAATTGCTCGGCCAGGCCCGGCTTGTCGATTTCATGCTTGTTCTTGCGCAGCACCGGGACACAGAAGCCCAGGACAACGCCGGCAATGGTCGAGTGGATGCCCGAGCCGAAGACCAGAGCCCAGCTCGCGATGCCCAGCGGCAACAGGATGACCCAGGGTGCCCAGAGGTTCGCGGCAAAGAACCTCGGCCACATGTGCGTGAGGAATGCGTAGAGGCCGATGGGCGCGATCGCCATCAGGAGGTACGGCGGGCGCAAGTCATCGGTGAAGACGAAGGCGATGATGACAATGGCAATCAGGTCATCGACCACCGCGAGCGTCAGCAGGAAGATGCGCAGCGGGGAGGGCAGGTTCGACCCGATGACCGCAAGCACCGCAACCGCAAAGGCGATGTCGGTGGCGGTGGGGATGGCCCAGCCGCGCAGGGTTTCCCCGCCGGTGGAAGCATTCAGGGCGGCAAAGATCAGGGCCGGGACCAGCACCCCGCCGAAGGCCGCCGTCACCGGGACGATGGCACGTTTCATGTCGCGCAGGTCCCCGGCGACGAATTCCTTTTTCAGCTCCAAGCCGACCAGGAAGAAGAACACCGCCAGCAGGCCGTCTGCGGCCCAGTGGCCGAGGGAGAGGTTCAGGTCGATGCCGAAGGCCTGGAAACCGATGGTGAAGTCGCGCAGGGCGAAGTAGCTGTCGGATGCGGGGGAGTTGGCCCAGATCAGCGCCACGACGGCGCCGATGATCAATACGAGGCCGCCAACGGTCTCCTTGCGGAGGATCTCCCCGATGCGCAGGGACTCGGCGTAACTGCCGGGGCCAAAAACCGTCTTGGATTTCGGCGTGGGTGTGGGGGTTTGGCTCATGGTCTACTTCGTTTCATTTCGGGGACGCTGAAGTTATCGCCGACCAGACTTCCCGGCACACCAAGAACTACACTAACGCCTAAACGTGTCCCGATGCACACCGAGGCAACCGCATGACCTTGAAAACAGGGTGCTTCGTGGCCGCCGGCTGCGTCGCCGGGGTAGTCGTGGAAGACGACAGGACCGGTGCCTGACATGCCTTGACGGGCACGCACGCACCGGTCCCGGGGAGGGCACCAGCCCACCGAAGAAATCGGCGGATTGGTTTGGCCCGATCCCTAGACGCGTTCGATCCAGGAGGACACCTTGGCGCCCTGCAGCGCCAGCGCCTTGGAGATGAACGGCTCGGCGGCCGAGGCGATCTTGCCGCCCACGAACGGGATGGAGGAGGACACGGTGGCTTCCACGCCCAGTGCGGAGCCCCCATCGGTGGCCTTCAGCGACTCGGTGCCGGCGACCGAGACCGGCAGCGATCCGACGGTGACCTTCAAGGTGGCCTGGCGCGAGCCGTCTGCGGCGGGGGCGGACCAGGACTCGACCTGGGTGACGTCGACGGTCTGGCCGACGAACTTCCGGGCGATTTCCGGGGCCCGGTCGGTGGGCAGGGTGCGCACCGTGGTCAGGGTGAACGCCGCGGCGGTGTCGCCGGCGACCTCGAAGCTCTTCAGCGTGCCGCCAACCAAACCGGTCAGGTGCTCGGCGAAGTCGCGGTCTGCCAGCGTGGCAATGACGGCCTCGGGGGCATGGATCAAATCAGTGGTGGCGTTAAGGGCCATGGGGCAAAACTCCGTAAAATAGATTGGCCGAACCAAATGTTCTTGCAACCCCACCAGCGTACCGGGCATGGGCGCGCGCGGCGGTACGCTTGAATGGCGCACCCCGGGACCCGGCATGGATCTCGGGTACTTGTGTTGTGCGCGTACCCGGTCTTCGGAAAGGACCCCACTCGATGGCGCTTCACGGCCTGCGCACCGCCCTGCGAGAAGACATTTCCTTTTCCCGCGTCAGATCCAATGCGGCCACGACCTATGCCGCCCGCGCCAACGAGCTGGAGATCGCTGCCCCCGCCGGGATGCGCGCGGTCATCACCGCTGAGGCCGTCGAGGCCCTGCGCACCAAGGTCGCCGGCGGCCTGCTGCTGGCGGTGACCGCCACCGGCCGCGAGGCCGAGGAACTGGTGGCCGGGCTGCACGGGTTCCTGCCCGCCGACGCCGTGGCGGAATTCCCCTCCTGGGAAACCCTGCCCCACGAGCGGCTCTCCCCGCGTTCGGACACCGTGGGCCGGCGCCTGCACGTGCTGCGCCGGCTGGAAACCCGGGATCCTTCCCTGCAGGTCATCGTCGCCCCGATCCGCGCCGTCATCCAGCCGCTGGTCGCGGGCCTGGGCAAGCTGGAACCCGTGGAGCTTGCGGTGGGGGACGAATACGAGTTCTCCGCCGTCGTCCGGGCCCTGGCCGACGCCGCCTACGCCCGGGTGGACATGGTCACGCACCGCGGCGAATTCGCCGTGCGCGGCGGCATCCTCGATGTCTTCCCGCCCACCTCCAACCACCCGGTGCGCATCGACTTCTTCGGGGACGAGATCGAGGCCATGCGCTACTTCTCGATCGCCGACCAGCGCTCGCTGGAGGGCGACGCGCCCACAGCGATCCAGGCCCCGCCCTGCCGCGAGCTGCTGATCACCCCGGCGGTGATGTCCCGGGCCGCGAAGCTGCAAACCCAGATGCCCGCCGCACGCGACATGCTCGCCAAGATCGCCGGAGGCGTCGCGGTGGAGGGCATGGAGTCCCTGGCCCCGCTGCTGGTCGATGCCATGGTCCCGCTGCTGTCGGTGCTGCCGGCCGAATCGATCGCCGTGGTCATGGAACCCGAACGGGTCCGGGCCCGGGCCCACGACCTGGAAGCCACCAACGCCGAGTTCCTGGCCGCCGCCTGGGCCACGGCCTCCGACGGCGGGGCGGCACCCCTTGACCTGTCCCAGGCCCAGGCGCAGGCCGCGGTGGACGAACTTGAGGCCGGGAACTTCACCTCCCTGGCCGCGACCCGCACCCATGCGCAGGCCGCCGCGGTGTCCTGGTGGTCGCTGACCTCGCTGGGATCCGACACCGAGCTGTTGCCCGAGGCCGACTCGATCCGCATCAACGCCCGCGAGCCGCGCGGCTACCAGGGGGATGTGGCCGAGATGCTCGAGTTCATCTCCGGGCGCATCAAGGACGACTGGTCGATCGTGGTGGCCACCGACGGCCCCGGTCCCGCCCAGCGGCTGGCCGAGCTCTTCCACGACGCCGACATCCCCACCCACCGCATCAATTCCCTGGACGAGGCGCCCACCCACGGGCTGATCGAGATCACCACCGGCCAGGCCGGGCGCGGGTTCGCCCTGGATTCGCTGAAGCTCGGCTTCCTCACCGAGGCCGACCTGCTGGGCCGCTCCAGCGCCTACGCCCCGCGCGGGGCCAAGCGGCTGGCGGCCAAGCGCCGCAACGCCGTGGACCCGCTGACCCTCACCGAGGGCGACTTCGTCGTCCACGAACAGCACGGCATCGCCAGGTTCGTGGAGCTGATCGCCCGAAAGGTTGCCGGCGGGGCAGATGCCAAGCGCGAATACCTGGTCCTGGAGTACGCGCCGTCCAAACGCGGGGCACCGGGGGACAAGCTCTTTGTCCCCACCGACCAGCTGGACCAGGTCACCCGCTACGTCGGCGGGGAGGCCCCGACCCTGTCCAAGATGGGCGGCTCGGACTGGTCAAGCACCAAGTCCAAGGCGCGCAAGGCAGTAAAGGAGATCGCCGGGGATTTGATCCGGCTCTACTCCGCCCGCATGGCGTCCCGCGGGCACGCCTTCGGAGCCGACACCCCCTGGCAGTCGGAGCTGGAGGAGGCCTTCGCCTACGTGGAGACCCCCGACCAGCTGACCACCATCAACGAGGTCAAGGCCGACATGGAGCGCGAGATCCCGATGGACCGGCTGGTCTCCGGGGACGTGGGCTTCGGCAAGACCGAGATCGCGGTGCGCGCCGCGTTCAAGGCCGTGCAGGACTCCAAGCAGGTCGCCGTGCTGGTGCCCACCACGCTGCTGGCCTCCCAGCACCAGCAGACCTTCACCGAGCGCTACTCCGGCTTCCCGGTGCGGGTCAAGACGCTCTCGCGCTTCCAGAGCGCCAAGGAGTCCAAGGACATCATCGAGGGGCTGAAAAACGGCACCGTCGACGTGGTCATCGGCACCCACCGGCTGCTTTCGGACACCGTGCAGTTCAAGGACCTGGGCCTGGTGGTGGTCGACGAGGAGCAGCGCTTCGGTGTCGAGCACAAGGAACAGCTCAAGAAGATGCGCACCAACGTGGATGTGCTGTCCATGTCCGCCACCCCCATCCCGCGCACCCTGGAGATGTCCCTGACCGGCATCCGCGAGACCTCCACGTTGGCCACCCCGCCGGAGGAGCGCCACCCGGTGCTCACCTACGTGGGCCCGCGCACCGACAAGCAGATCTCCGCGGCCATCCGCCG
Organism: Arthrobacter sp. C2; assembly: GCA_024207135.1. Lineage (GTDB taxonomy): Bacteria > Actinomycetota > Actinomycetes > Actinomycetales > Micrococcaceae > Paeniglutamicibacter. The sequence goes on from CP042428.1 coordinate 4,167,467, forward strand.
CGAGCTGATGCGCGACGGGCAGGTCTTCTTCGTGCACAACCGCGTCTCCTCCATCGACAAGGTCGCCGCGGAACTGCGCGAACTGGTCCCCGAGGCCCGGGTGGAGGTGGCGCACGGCAAGATGAGCGAGTCCCGGCTGGAGAAGATCATCCAGGATTTCTGGGAGAAGAAGTTCGACGTGCTGGTCTCCACCACCATCATCGAGACCGGCCTGGACATCTCCAACGCCAACACGCTGATCGTTGACCGGGCTGACAACTACGGGCTGTCCCAGCTGCACCAGCTGCGCGGGCGCGTGGGCCGCGGCCGCGAGCGGGCGTATGCCTACTTCCTGTGGAACGCGGAGAAGCCGCTGGGCGAGGTCGCCCTGGAGCGGCTCAAGGCCGTGGCGGCGCACAACGAGCTCGGCTCGGGCTACCAGCTGGCCATGAAGGACCTGGAGATCCGCGGGGCGGGCAACCTGCTCGGCGGGGAGCAGTCCGGGCACATCGCGGGTGTCGGCTTCGACTTGTACCTGCGCCTGGTGGGCGAGGCGGTTGCCGACTTCAAGGGGGAGTCCGACGAGAAGACCGCGGAGATGAAGATCGAGCTGCCGGTCAACGCGCACCTGCCGCACGACTACGTGCCCGGTGAGCGGCTGCGCCTGGAGGCCTACCGCAAGATCGCCGCGGCGACCGACTTCGCGGCCCTCGACGACGTGCTGGCGGAGCTGGTGGACAGGTACGGGCAGCCGCCGGCCCCGGTGGTGAACCTGTTGGAGGTCGCCCGGATCCGCATCCGCGCCCGGGCCCTGGGCCTGACCGACGTGGCGATGATGGGCAACGCCATCAAGTTCGCCCCGGCGGCCATCGCGAACCTGCCCGACTCGCGCCAGCTGCGCCTGGCGCGGATGTACAAGGGCGCCGCCGACAAGCCGGCGCTGAACGCCATCACCATCCCGAAGCCGAAAACCTCGGCGATCGGCGGCAGGGACCTGGTGGACGAGCAGATCCTGGAGTGGGTCTCGTCCGTGCTCTCCAACATCTTCGAGGTCGAGGCACCGCGCGCCAAGGCCTGATTAGTGCCGGACACGCCGATGCCGGGCGGGCCTGCCCCTGGTGGGGGCGGCCGGCCCGGCATCGGTGCCTGTCGGGTCCGCGGGGCGGTTCCTAGGCGGTGGCTGTTTCGCCGTGGTGGATCAGCACCGGGCACTTGGCGTGGGCGGCCAGCGAGCTGGACACCGAGCCCATGACCAGGCCCTTGAAGCCGCCGCGGCCGCGTGTGCCCAGCACCAGCATGGCCGCGTCCTTGGAGGCCTCGATCAGGTTGGGGGCCGCCGGGCCCATGGTGACCTCGCGTTCCAGGTTGGCCGGGACGTTCTCGCCGAAGGCCTCGGTGATGGACTTGTCCAGTGCGTCGCGGGCGTCCTGCTCCGGCGCCCACTCCGGGGTGTAGTCCTCCAGCGCGATGCGCGGCAGCCACGAGGAGAAGGCCACCAGGTCGTGGCCCAGGGATGCGGCCAGGGACGCAGCATAGCGCAGCGCGGAAATCGATTGCGCCGAACCGTCAATGCCGACAACGATCTTGCTGCGGTCAGTTTTTTCCATGGTGAAACGCTCATTTCCTCAATCGGGGAAGGCTGGTCCAACGGGGCCCAAGGGTCCCGTTGGGTTCATCATACCCTCGCCCACCAGTGATTTTCTACGAATTGTAGAATTTCGGCGGTGAAGCTTCACGCTGCCGGGACACCCGATTCCGGTCCCGCGGGCAGCACTGGCGCGGCGCATGCAAAAAGGAGGCCGGGGCGCCACCAACACCAACGACCGTGCACCTGCTGGCGCGCGGGTCTGGATGCTGCGTGGCGCTCCGGCCTCCTTCGGAGAAAACCGTGCGGGAGACTAGTCCCGCTGCGAAGCGGTCTTCGACGGGTTCTTGTCCGACATGCCCAGAATGTGCTGCGGGATGCCGAAGGCCAGGATGGCCAGCACGAAGCAGGAGATGCCCGGGATCCAGGCGTTTTCCAGCGTCCAGAACGACAGCGAGTAGAGGCAGCCAAGGAACAGGATGAAGAACACCGCGAAGGCGATGAGGTTTCCGGCCAAGCGGCCCTGGCCCGAGTGGGCTACGTTCTTGCCGTTCGAGTACACAGCGATTCTCCTAAAATGGTCTGGTTTCAATGCGCGTTCGAGGGTGGGTGGTCAGTAGCCCTCGGCGCCTTGTTCACCCTCCACAATAGCAACTCCGGAGCTGGAACCAAGACGCGTGGCCCCGGCATCGATCATGGCACGGGCGGTTTCCAGCGAGCGGACCCCGCCGGAGGCCTTGACGCCCAGGTCCGGGCCGACGGTTGCGCGCATCAACGCCACGTCCTTGAGCGTGGCGCCGCCGCCGCCAAAGCCAGTGGAGGTCTTCACGAAGTCGGCTCCCGCACGCACCGAGGCGCGGCAGGCCAGGATCTTTTCATCGTCGGTCAGCATCGAGGTTTCGATGATGACCTTCAGGATCGCCCCGCCCTCGTGCACGGCGTCGGCAATGGCGGAAATGTCGGCCACCAGTGCCTCCTCGTCCCCGGCCTTGGCCGCGGCGACGTTGATGACCATGTCGATCTCGTTGGCACCGTCGGCGATGGCCCCGCGGGCCTCGAAGACCTTGGACGCGGTGGGGGTCGCGCCGAACGGGAAGCCGATCACCGAGCAGGTCAGCACCCCGGAACCGGCAAGTGCGGCGCTCACGGTGGAAACCCAGATCGGGTTCACGCACACGGACTTGAACTTGTACTTGGCGGCCTCGGCGCAGATGCGTTCGATGTCGGCGCCGGTGGCATCGGCGTTCAGGATCGTGTGGTCGATGTACGAGGCGATATTGGTGTCGTTGGTGCTCATGGCGTGTGTATCAGGCTCCTGGTCGAGATGAAGGAAAGTCGGGGTGTGGGGGAGCGGGTCACCGGCGGAGCAGGTCCGCAAGTTCCTGCTTGATGCGCCCCAGCGCCCCGGTGGCCGCGGCACGGGCCGCCGGAAGCCCGGCGGGGCCGGCTACGGGGGTGATGGTTTCAAGGTAGCACTTGAGCTTGGGCTCGGTTCCCGAGGGGCGCACGATCACCCGGGTGTTGGCCGCGGTGGCAAAGAGCAGCCCGTCGGTCGGCGGCAGGTTCGCCCCCAGCGACAGGTCCTCGAACCCGGTGACCTCTTCCCCGCCCAGGGTGGCCGGCGGGGCCGAGCGCAACGCGGCCATCATGCCGTCCAGCAGCCCCAGGTCCGCCACGCGCACCGAGAGCTGGTCGGTGGTGTGCAGCCCGTGGGCCAGCGCCAGGGCATCGAGCACCTCGGGCAGCGAGGATCCGGCGGCCTTGAGCTCGGCGGCGTAGTCGGCCAGCAGCAGCGCCGCGGAGAGCCCGTCTTTGTCGCGCACCAGGGCCGGGGCCACGCAATAGCCCAGCGCCTCCTCGTAGCCGAAGGCCAGGTGCGGCACGCGGGAAATCCACTTGAACCCGGTCAACGTGTTCTCGTGCGCCAGGGAATGGGCCGCGGCGATGGAGGCGAGCATGCGCGAGGAGACGATGGAGTTGGCCAGCACCGTGCCCGGCGCGGCGTTCGCGGCGGCGCGGTCGCCCAGCAGCCAGCCGAGCTCGTCCCCGCGCAGCATCCGCCAGCCGGTGCCCTCGAACTTCACCGCCGCGGCGCAGCGGTCCGCATCGGGGTCGTTGGCGATGACCAGGTCGGCGTCGGTGGCCCCGGCCAGCGCGAGAGCCAGGTCCAGGGCGCCGGGCTCCTCCGGGTTCGGGAAGGCGACGGTGGGGAAATCCGGGTCCGGCTCGGCCTGCTCGGCCACCAGGCGCACCCGCGAGAATCCCGCCTGGCCCAGGGCCTGGGCCATGGTGTGCCCGCCGACCCCGTGCATCGGGGTCAGCACGATCCGCAGGCTTTCCCGCGCCGCCGCCAGCGCGTCGTTTCCCGTGCCGCCGGCCCGGGGCACCACCGAGGCGATGGCATCCAGGTAGGCGCCCTCCACGTCCCCGGGCTCCCCGGCGCCGGGCAGCACCTCCCAGCCGTCGGCGGCCAGCGCGATCTCCGCCATGGGCTCGTCGTGGTTGATCCGTGCGGCGATCTGCGCATCGACGGGAGCCACGATCTGGGCGCCCTGCCCCCATCCGGTTTCGGCGCGCCCGCCGAGGTAGACCTTGTAGCCGTTGTCCGCCGGCGGGTTGTGGCTGGCGGTGACCATGATCCCGGCCTCGGTGCCCAGCTCGCGCACGGCCCAGGCCAGCACCGGGGTGGGCAGGGCGGCGGGCAGCAGCTGCACCTGGATCCCGGCGGCGGTGAGCACCGCGGCGGACTCGCGGGCAAAGACGTCGGAGTTGTGCCGCGCGTCGTAGCCGATGACCGCGCGCGGGACGTAGGCGCCGTCGGCCGCGGCGAGCAGGAAGCGTCCGATGCCGGCGGCGGTGCGGCGCACCACCATCGAGTTCATCCGGTTCGGCCCGGCGCCGAGTTCAGCACGCAGCCCCGCGGTGCCGAAGGCCAGGTTCCCCGCGAAGCGGTCCGCCAGCTCGGCGTGTGCGTCCCGGTCCCCGGCGGCAACCTTCGCGCACAGGGCCCTGAGCTGCGCGGCGGTGGCCGCGTCGGGATCCTGGCGGGCCCAGGCGGCGGCGCGATCCAGTAAGGCGGTGTCCTGTGCGGGGCTGCTCATGTGGTTGGTTTCCTTTGTGCGGCGGGTTCTGGGTGCGGGGTGCGTGGTGCTTGGTGGCGGCTAGAGCTTGGCGACGATGTCTGCCAGCAGCGCGGAGATCCGCGGGCCGGCGGATTGGCCCGCCTCGATGACCTCTTCGTGGCTCAGCGCGGTGGCCGAGATGCCGGCGGCCAGGTTGGTGACCAGCGAGATCCCGAAGACCTCCATGCCCGCGTGGCGTGCGGCGATGGCCTCCAGGGCGGTGGACATGCCCACCAGGTCGGCGCCGATCACCTTGGCGTAGCGCACCTCGGCGGGGGTCTCGTAGTGCGGTCCGGTGAACTGCGCGTACACGCCCTCGTCCAGGGACGGGTCCACCTGCCGGGCCAGGTCCCGGATGCGCGGGGAATACAGGTCGGTCAAATCCACGAACGTCGCACCCTCCAGCGGGGAGGTGCCGGTGAGGTTGAGGTGGTCGGAGATCAGCACCGGGGTGCCCGGGGTCCACGCGGGGTTCAGCCCGCCGCAGCCGTTGGTCAGCACCAGGGTCTTGGCACCCGCCGCGGCGGCGGTGCGCACCCCGTGGACCACCGCGCGCACGCCCTTGCCCTCGTAGAAGTGGGTGCGCGCGCCGAGCACCAGCACGCGCTTGCCGCCGGCGGTGAGCACCGAGGAAATCGTGCCCACGTGCCCGGGCACCGCGGCTGCATGGAAGCCGGGAAGCTCGGTGGCATCGATGCGGTGGGTGGTTTCGCCGACCAGGTTCGCCGCCTCGCCCCAGCCGGAACCGAGCACCAGGGCAATGTCGTGGGTCGGGACGCCGGTGAGTTCGGCGATCTTGGCGGCGGCGGCGTTGGCCAGGTCAAAGGGGGCGGATTCGTTGTTGATCACGGGGTTAAACCTACCGGCGGAACCCCGCCTTGTCAGGTGGGAGGGGCCCGGTGCCGCCGGCCCGCCCTGCGAGCGGCCGATTGCCGTCCGTGCCCCAGCGTGTGCGTTGTGCACTTAACCGCGCGGTAGGGAAGAATGGGGGATCGTGAGTGCACAACGCGATTTCAATTCCCCCAGGCTTGTAATTCTCGGCGGTGGCCCCGGTGGCTACGAGGCCGCGATGGTTGGCGCCCAACTCGGCGCCCAGGTCACCATCGTCGAACGGGCGGGGATGGGAGGCTCGGCCGTGCTGACCGACGTCGTCCCGTCCAAGACCCTCGTGGCCACGGCCGATGCCATGCGCCGGGTGGTCGGGGCACGCGAATTCGGCGTCCAGCTCGGGGATGCCAATGCCGTGGCCGTGGCCGACCTCTCGGTCATGAACGCCCGCCTGCTGGAGCTGGCCCGCGAGCAGTCCTCGGACATCCACGTGGGCCTGGAGCGCGTCGGGGTACGCGTGGTCATCGGCGAGGGCAAGCTGCTCGACGCCTCCCGGGTTGTGGTCTCCCGTGCCGACGGCAGCACCGAGACCATCGAGGCCGACGCGCTGCTGGTTTCCGTTGGCGCCCACCCGCGCGAGCTGCCCACCGCGATTCCCGACGGGGAACGCATCTTCAACTGGACCCAGGTCTACAACCTCAAGGAAATCCCCGAGCACCTGATCGTCGTCGGTTCCGGTGTCACCGGCGCCGAATTCGCCTCGGCCTACAACCTCTTGGGCACCAAGGTCACCCTGGTCTCCTCGCGTGACCGCGTGCTTCCCGGCGAGGATGCCGACGCCGCCGAGGTCCTCGAGGAGGCCTTCAAGCTCAACGGCGTCAACGTCGTGGCCAAGTCCCGCGCCGAGGCCGTGGAACGCGACGGCGACTCCGTCAGGGTCACCCTGGGCGACGGCCAGGTCATCGTGGGCAGCCACTGCCTGGTGGCCGTCGGTTCGATCCCCAACACCGCCGGCATCGGGCTGGAGGAGGCCGGCATCAAGCTCTCCGAGTCCGGCCACATCCAGGTCGACGGCGTGTCGCGCACCACCGCCACCAACGTCTACGCCGCGGGCGACTGCACCGGGGTGTTCGCGCTGGCCTCGGTCTCCGCGATGCAGGGCCGCATTGCCATGGCGCACCTCCTGGGCGACTCGGTCAAGCCGCTGAAGCTCAACGAGGTTTCCTCCAACATCTTCACCTCCCCGGAAATCGCCACGGTCGGCGTCACCGAGCGGATGGTCGACGAGGGCAAGTACCAGGCCGACATCATCAAGCTGGACCTGGCGACCAATGCCCGGGCCAAGATGATGAACGTGACCCAGGGCTTCGTGAAGATCATTGCGCGCCGCGGCTCCGGAACCGTCATCGGCGGCGTGGTGGTCGCCCCGCGCGCCTCCGAGCTGATCTTCCCGATCGCGTTGGCGGTGCACAACAAGCTGCACGTCGATGACATTGCCGAGACCTTCTCGGTCTACCCCTCGCTTTCGGGCTCCATCTCCGAGGCGGCCCGCCGCCTCCACGTCCACCTCTAGGGACCTTCCGCCGGTACGCCGGCACCGTGGCCCAACCGCCGCAATGTGCGCCAACCTTGGGGCCCGTTGCGGCGGTTCGTTCCCTTTAAGCCCGGGTTCGGGGCCGCCCCGTGGCATGCTGGGGGCTCGGAACGGGTGAGACTCACAGCACACTTGTCCAAATAGTGGAAGGACTGTCCGAAGGGTGGACGTCCAGCCTAAACTTGACTCCTAGTAACTTGCAGGAACCCACCAAGAGAATCACGAGCCCATGTCCAACAAGACCGCGGTCGTCGCACCGAAGGAAAACACACGCGGACGCGTGTTGTTTGCCAGCCTCATCGGCACCACCATTGAATTTTTCGACTTCTACGCCTATGCGACCGCATCGGTGCTGGTTTTCCCGACGCTGTTCTTCCCGAACGCCTCGAACGTCAACGCGATCCTGTCCTCGTTCGCGATCTTCGGCGTGGCCTTCGTGGCCCGCCCGGTGGGCTCGGTGCTCTTCGGGCACTTCGGTGACAAGATCGGCCGCAAGGGCACCCTGGTGGCCTCGCTGCTGCTGATGGGCATCGCCACCTTCCTGATCGGCTTCCTGCCCCCGGCGCAGGGCAACTTCGTGGTGCTTGCGCCGCTGATGCTGGTGCTGCTGCGCTTCGCCCAGGGCCTGGCCCTCGGCGGGGAATGGTCCGGTGCCGCGTTGCTGGCCACCGAGAACGCCCCGGCCAACAAGCGCGCCATCTACGGCACGTTCCCGCAGCTGGGCGCGCCGATCGGTTTCATCATCGCCAACCTGATGTTCGTGGGCCTGCAGCTGGGCCTGACCCCGGAGCAGTTCATGTCCTGGGGCTGGCGCGTGCCGTTTATCCTCTCGGCCGTGATGGTCGCCGTGGGCCTGTGGGTCCGCCTGAAGCTGGTCGAGTCCGTGGCCTTCACGAAGGTCGTTGACCAGAAGAAGGTCGCCAAGTCCCCGTTCAAGACCACCATGAAGTACCACTGGCGCCCGGTGCTCGCCGGCACCTTCATCATGCTGGCCACCTACGTGCTCTTCTACCTGATGACCGCGTTCACACTGACCTACGGCACCGCCCCGGCCACCGTCGAGGCCGCCCGCGCCGCTGCCGAGGCCAAGGGCAAGGTCTTCGACGCCGCCGCCGAGGCCGCCTTCGCCCCGGGCCTGGGCATCGCCCGCCCCGAGTTCCTCACGATGCTGATCATCGGCGTGGTCTTCTTCGGCATCTTCACCCTGGTCTCCGGGCCGCTGGCCGAGAAGTTCGGCCGCCGCAAGTTCCTGATGTACGTGACCGGCGGCATCCTCGTCTTCGGCCTGGCCTGGACCCTGATGTTTGGCCCGGGCAAGGGCGCGGCCATGGTCGGCCTGGTTGTCGGCTTCACGCTGATGGGTGCGACGTTCGGCCCGATGGCCGCCTACCTGCCCGAGCTGTTCCCGTCGAACGTGCGCTACACCGGCTCTGCCATCGCCTACAACATGTCCTCGGTCATCGGCGCGGCACCGGCCTCGTTCGTGGCCATCGCGCTGTGGCAGTTCGGCGGCGGCAACACCGTCTGGGTCGGCGCCTACCTGGCGCTCGGCGCGGTGCTCACGCTCGTCGCCCTGTTCCTGACCAAGGACACCAAGGACGTCGACTACGAGAACAACGTCTCCTAGCGACAACTGCCGACGCTGCCCGCCCTCCCCACGGAGGGCGGGCAGCGTGCGTTGACGCCGGGGCTACTCGCCCACGGTCCCGTCGAGGCATTCGCGCAGCAGGTCCGCGTGTCCGTTGTGCCGGGAGTACTCCTCGATGAGGTGCACCAGGATCCAGCGCACAGACACCATCCCGTGGTGCCCGGCCTCCACCGCACGCTCCAGCGGCTCCGAGCCCAGTGCGGCATCGGCGAAGGCCGTCTCGGCCTTCCAGGCGGCGAGGGGCAGCTCCACCATCCGGTCATCGGGCTCCGGGAAGTCGAAGTCGGTGTCGTTTCCGTCCGGGCCCCAGTACAGCGGCGGCGCCGGGTCGCCGGCCAGGCACGTGCGGACCCAGAATCGTTCCACATCGCCCAGGTGCCGCACCAGGCCCAGTAGGGACAACCCGGAGGGCAGCACCGCGCGGGTGCCCAGCGCCGTCGCGGTGAGCCCCGCGCACTTGAGCTCCAGGGTGCGGCGCTGGTAGTCCAGGAACGCCAGCAGCGTCTCGCGCTCGCTGGCGCACGGTGGCGGGTCGGTGCGCGGGTCCGGTGCGCCCGCCGCCTTCATTTCTGCCGTCATGGCCACCAGCCTAGGGCCCGTCACCCGTTCCGTGGGCGAAGGCCCGCTCGGATGCCCGGCGGGAACCCGGCGCCACCGCGCCGGCCCAACAAGGGGGTGGCCGGGCAACGCAACGGGGCGGCCCGGCCTTCGCATGGAAGACCGGGCCGCCCCGTTCGGTGCGGTGTGCGGGCGTGGTCAGTCGCCGATGGAGGCCAGCACGGCCCCTGCCGAGACGGTGTCGCCCGGAACGGCGCTGAGCCCGGAGACCACGCCGTCGCAGTGCGCGGTCAGCGGCTGTTCCATCTTCATGGCCTCCAGGACCACGATCAAATCGCCCTCGGAGACGGTGTCACCGTCGGCCACGGCCACCTTGACGATGGTGCCCTGCATGGGGGAGACCAGGTCCGCCCCGGAGCTGCCGGCGGCGGCGGTGGAACGCGAGGAGCGCTTCTTCTTCCGCGTCTTGCCGTTGGACGAGGAGGACACGGTGCCCAGGGACGCGGGCAGCACGACCTCCAGGCGCTTGCCGCCGACCTCGACGGTGATGGCGTTGCGGCCCTCGTCCTCACCGGGGGTGCCCGCGGTGGATGGGTCCCAGGCGGGGATCTCGTTGGAGAACTCGGTCTCGATCCAGCGGGTGTGGATGGAGAACGGGCCCGACTCCGGGGTGAACGCCGGATCGGCCATCACTGCGCGGTGGAAGGGCAGCACCGTGGGCATGCCCTCGATGCGGAACTCGTCCAGTGCGCGGCGGGCGCGGGCGGCGGCCTGGGCGCGGGTGGCGCCGGTGACGATGAGCTTGGCGATCATCGAGTCGAAGTTCCCCGAGACGGTTTCCCCGGCCTCGACGCCCGAGTCGATGCGCACGCCCGGCCCGGTGGGCAGGTTCATGGTGGTGATGGTGCCCGGCGCCGGCATGAAGCCGCGCCCGGCGTCCTCGCCGTTGATGCGGAACTCGAAGGAGTGCCCGCGCACCTCGGGGTCGGTGTAGCCCAGCTCCTCGCCGCGGGCCAGCCGGAACTGCTCGCGCACCAGGTCGATGCCGGTGACTTCCTCGGAGATGGTGTGCTCGACCTGCAGGCGGGTGTTGACCTCCAGGAAGGAGATGACCCCGTCCTGGCCCACGAGGAACTCGCAGGTGCCCGCTCCCACGTAGCCGGCCTCGCGCATGATGGCCTTGGATGCCTCGTAGAGGCGGGCGTTCTGCTCGTCGCTGAGGAACGGCGCGGGGGCCTCCTCTACGAGCTTCTGGTTGCGGCGCTGCAGCGAGCAGTCGCGGGTGGAAACCACCACGACGTTGCCGTGCGCATCGGCCAGGCACTGGGTCTCCACGTGGCGCGGGGCATCCAGGAAGCGTTCGACGAAGCACTCGCCGCGCCCGAAGGCGGCAACCGCCTCGCGGACCGCCGAGTCGTAGGACTCCGCGATTTCCTCGCGGTTGCGCACGACCTTGATGCCGCGCCCGCCGCCGCCGTAGGCGGCCTTGATGGCCAGCGGCAGCCCGTGCTCATCGGCGAAGGCCAACACCTCGTCGGTGGATGCGACCGGGTCCTTGGTGCCCGGCACCAGCGGTGCGCCGACCTTTTCGGCCAGGTGGCGGGCCCGGACCTTGTCGCCGAGCTGGTCGATGGCCGACGGAGGCGGGCCGATCCAGGTCAGCCCGGCGTCGATGACGGCCTGGGCGAAGATGGCGTTCTCCGCCAGGAATCCGTAGCCCGGGTGCACCGAGTCCGCGCCGGAGCGCTTGGCGACCTCGAGGATCTTGGTGATGTCCAGGTAGGACTCCGCGGCGGTGGAACCACCCAGGGAGTAGGCCTCGTCGGCCAGGCGGGAATGCAAGGCATCGCGGTCCGGTTCGGCGTACACGGCAACCGATCCAATCCCCTCATCGCGGGCGGCGCGGATGATGCGTACGGCGATTTCTCCGCGATTGGCGATGAGAACCTTCGTCAACTGACTCATGGCAGGGGTTATCTCCTTAAATATGCTCTTGTGGAGCCTACCTGCGTTTGTGGGATGTGCACCCCCAAAACCCCCTGTGTCGGGAGTAGGTCGTGATTTCTTTGTAGGAGTCCTACAAGGGACCGCCGTTGCGGCCGGTGGCTCCCGCGGCCCGGGAGGCGCCTATGCCTGCGCCCGGGCCTTCCTTCGGCCGGCGGCGCTCGTTGATGCCCACGCCGCGCCGAGCATGGCCCCCATCGAAGAGCCCATGACGACCATTCCGGCGCTGTCCTTGAGCAGCCCGCAGGCGACCAGGACCGCCATGCAGGCGATTCCTGCGGCGAAGCCGGTCCAGGCGTACTGCGCTGAGTTGCTGCGGCCCTGGGTGCTGTTCCTGGTGTCCATGGGGGTGGTCCTCCTGGTTGGCGTGTTCACCCAGCCTAGAAACTACTTTCCATTTTAGCAAGTAGTTTCTGGAAATATTTCAGGACTCGTCGCGCGAGGGACCTGTTGCGGGCGTTCGGTGCCTACCTTGGCGGGTTAACCGCCCGAGGGGCCCGCACCTGGTGCGGGCCCCTCGGAGCGTGCAAGGCGTGGCTAGACCCAGACGTCGGAGATCGACAGCCCGGCCTCGTGCAGCAGCTCGCGCAGCGTGGCCACGTTCAGCCCGATCACGGTGTGCGGGTTGCCCTCGATGCTGCGGATGAAGGCTGCCCCGCGCCCGTCGATGGTGAACCCGCCGGCGCACGGCAGCGGCTCTCCGGTGGCCACGTAGGCGGCGATCTCCTCCGCGCCGACCTGCTCGAAGTCCACGCGGGTGGAGGATACGGCGCCGATGGTCGCCCCGGACCCGCCGTCTTCGTCTTCCTCGGAGCGGTTGTCGATGAGCCAGTGCCCGGTGTGCAGGATCCCGGACTTCCCGCTCATCGCCGCCCAGCGCTCGGTGGCGACTTCCGCGGTGTGCGGCTTGCCGTAGATGACGCCCTCGAATTCGAAGACCGAGTCGCAGCCCAGCACCACCGCACCGTCGGCCTCATCCGTGGAGGCGACGTCCTCGGCCTTGGACTTGGCCAGCAGCAGCGCGGTGTCAGCCGGGCCCAGCTCGCCGAAGCGCTGGACGGCGCTTGCCAGTGCCGCGTCCTCGTCGACCGCGGAGACCTGGACAGCGAAGTCGATGCCGGCGTCGGTGAGCACCTTGGCCCGTCCCGGGGAGGCCGAGGCCAGCACCAGCAAGGGCAGGTCCTCGGGATTCTCGATTTCACCGCGCGGATCGGTGGCGGCGTTGGCGCTGGGGTTCAGGTTCTGGCTCATGCATCAACCGTATCCCGGGCCGAGGGCGCCTGCGGCCCGTGCCCGTCGCCGCGGCCCGTATCCGGTGCCACGGACCCTTCCTGCCCGTCGGCGGCGAGCGCAGCGATCTTGGCGCCCTCCACGTCCACGTCCGGCAGGATCCGATCCAGCCAGCGCGGGATGTACCAGGCGCGGTGCCCCAGCAGGTGCATGATCGCCGGGGTCAGCGTCATGCGCACGATGAACGCATCGAAGAGCACGCCGATGGCCAGCGAGAACCCGATGGCCCGGATCATCGTCAGGTGCGAGAACACGAACCCGGCGAACACCGAGGTCATGATCAGGGCCGCGGCGGTGACCACCGGCGCGGAGTGGGCGAAGCCCGAGCGCACCGCGGCGCGCGCCGGCTGCCCGTGCGCGAAGGACTCGCGCATGCCGGCCACCAGGAACACCTGGTAGTCCATGGCCAGCCCGAACAGGATGCCGGTGAGCAGGATCGGCAGGAAGCTCATGATCGGCCCCGGCACGTTCACGTCGAAGAAGCCGCCGAGCCAACCGAACTGGTAGACCGCGACGGTGGCGCCGAAGGCGGCCAGCAGCGAGAGCAGGAAGCCCGCGGTGGCCAGCAGCGGCACCACGACCGAGCGGAAGACCAGCAGCAGCAGGACCAACGAGAGCCCCACGACGATGCCGATGTACATCGGCAGCGCCTCGGCGAGCTTCTCCGAGACGTCCACCTGCGCGGCGACCTGTCCGGTCACCGCGATGTGGGCACCGGTCGCCTGCTCGATTCCCGGGGCCGCGTCGCGCAGCGCGTGCACCAGGGCCTCGGTTTCGGCGCTGGCCGGCCCCGCATCCGGGATCACCTGGATCGCTCCGAGGTTCCGTGCGTCGTTGACCTGTACCGGGATCGCCGCCACGACGCCCGGGATGTTGCGCACGGCGTCGGCAACATCGAGGTTCGCCGCATCCGCGCCGCGGGCATCCAGCCCGGCCGGCAGGTCGGCGAGCACCAGCAGCGGGCCGTTGTAGCCGGCCCCGAACGCGTCGCTCATCTGCTCGTACGCCTTGTAGGCGCCCGAATCCACCGGTTCGGCGCTGCCGTCGGGCAGCGCAGTGCGCAGCTGCAGGGCCGGCAGTGCCACGATGGCCAGGAGCGCGATGGACGCGATGGCGGCGATCCACGGGCGGCGGGTGACCACCGCGCCCCAGCCGCGGTTGCCCGCGTCGTTGCGCGGGGCCCGCGTCTGCCCCGCGCCGGCCGCATCCCGGCGGGCCCAGGCCCGCCTGGACACCAGCTTCGTGCCGATGAACCCCAGCAGCGCCGGGGTCAGCGTGATCGCGATCAGCACCGCCATCATCACGGTGAACGCGGCGGAGAAGCCCAGCACGGCCAGGAACGGGAGCCCCGGCACGGCCAGCGCGGAGAGCGCGATGACCACGGTCAGCCCGGCAAACACCACGGCGTTGCCGCTGGTGCCGGTGGCCCGGGCGATGGATTCGCCCAGCGGCACGCCCTCCAACAGCTGGCGGCGGTGCCGGTGCACGATGAACAGCGAGTAGTCGATGCCCACCGCCAACCCCAGCATCAGCGCCAGGGCAGGGGTGATCGAGGCCATGTCGATGAGCGAGGACAGCGCGAGGGTTCCTCCGACGCCGGCGCCCACGCCGAGCACCGCCATGAGCAGCGGCAGCCCGGCAGCGACCAGCGTGCCGAGCATGACCAGCAGCACCGCGGCGGCCACGGCCAGGCCGATGATTTCCGCGGCCCCGAAGATCGAGGAAAGGTCCTGCAGGATCTCCTTGGAGAAGAGCACCTCGACCCCGGCGGCTTCGGGCGCCGCGGCAATGGACTGGATGTCGGCGCGCTGCGCGGTGGAAAGCGCGTCGGTCGAGCCGACGAAGGTCACGTGCGCCACGGCGGTGGAACCGTCCGCGGAGATGAAGCGCATGCCCGCCGAGGCGCCGGCCTGGCGTTCGGCGAACGCCAGTTCGGCCCGTCCGGCGGCCAGGTCCTTGGCACCGGTCTCAAGCTTCTCCTCGGCTTCGGGCAGCGCCGCGGTCTTTTCGTCCACGGTCTTTTGCCCGGCGAGAAGCTTGGCCTGGTTCTCCTCGATGGTCTTCTGGCCCGCGGCCAGCTTGGCGGCATTGGCGTCGATCTCGGCCTGCCCGGCACTCAACTGCGCCCGGCCGGCGGAGATCTTCGCCGCTGCGGCCTGGATCCTGGAGCGGTTGGCGGCCAGTTCCTTGGCCCCGGCGTCCAGTTTCGCCTTGGCTGGGGGAAGCTTCGCGGCGCCCGCCTCCAGCTCGGCCTGCTTGGCCTTCAGCGTCGCCTGCCCGGTGGCCAGTTCCTTGGCCCCGGCATCGAGCTTCGCCTTGGCGGCGTCCAGGGCCTTCAGGCCCTCGAGGCCCTGGGTGACCTGGGCGAGGGTGCCTTCCAGGGATTCCTTCTGCTTGAGCAGCCCGGCCTTTTGCCCGTTCAGGGTTGCGAGCGTTTCCTCCAGCGTGGCGATGTCCTGCTCGGCGGCCTGCTTCTTCGCGTCGGTGTCGGCATTCTTGAGCGCAGTCTTAGCGGCTTGGAGTTGCTGCTTTGTCCTGGCGATCCCGGTGTCCAGGTCCTTGATCCCCGCATCCAGTTTGGCCAGCCCGGCGGTGGCTTGCTGCTTGCCGGCTGCCAGCTGCTTCTCCACGGTGGCGCGGGACTGGCCCTCCAGGATGGCCTTCATGCCGGCGTCGTGCTGCGCCCGCCCGGTGGCCAGTTCCTTGGCGGCGGTATCGAGCTTGGCCGCTCCGGCGGCCAGTGCCTTGTGGCCATCGGCGACCTGCTTCGCCCCTGCCTGGTACTCGCGGTTGCCCGCATCCCACTTCTTTTGCCCGGCTGCCAGCTGGCCCTGGCCGTTCTTGAGCGCGGCGGCGCCGGTGGCCAGTTCCCTGGCGGCGGCATCGAGCTTCGCCTGTCCCGCGGCCAGTTGCGTGCGGCCTTCGGCGAGTTCCTTCTTGGCATCGCCCAGCTGCACGCGCCCGGAGTCGAGGCCGTCCTGCGCCTCGGCCAGCTGCTTCTTGCCCTCGGCCAGTTGTTTCTTGCCGTCGGCCAGCTGCGTGGCGGCGTCGTCGAGCTTGGCCTGCCCCTCGGCGAGCTTCGGCTTGGCCTCGTCGAGCTGTTTTTGCAGCGCGAAGGGCTTGGCGACCTCGGTGATCTCGGACTGGGAGGCCAGGTCTTCCAGCGAGGATTCGATGGCCCGGTGCTGGGCGGGGCTCAGCGCCTCGCCGTCCTGGGTGCGGAAGACGATGGACCCGGTGCCGCCGGCCAGCTCGGGCATCTCGACCTTCATCCGGTCCAGCGTGCGCTGGGTTTCGGTGCCGGGGATGGTGAAGGTGTTGGACAGCTTGCCCATGAAGGCGCCGGCGCACAGGCCGATGGCCAGCAGCAGGACGGCCCAGATGCCCACCACGGCCCAGCGCCTGCGGTAGGCCAGTGCACCCAGTCGGTAAAGGAAGGAAGCCATGGTCTTTTAGGCCTTTCGTGTGTGCTGTGCACGTTGTTGCAGGGAGGGGAAGCCGTCGCGCAATTGGGCGATGGCCTCGGCGAGGGTGGCGCGCAGCAGGTGCGTGCGGCGCGGATCGGCGGGGTCCGGGGTGGCGGCGAGTTCGCGGGACCACTGGGCGAAGGCGGCCTTGCCGGCGCCGATGACGCAGTGGGCGAAGACCGTGGCGGCCAGCGGGGTGCCCTGCGGTGCGCGGGCGGTGATGATCCCGGTGAGCGCCTCGGCGCAGTCGTTCCACGCCTCCAGCTGCATCCGGGCCATCTGCGGGTGCTCGGAGGCCAGCAGGTACAGGTTGGCGATGGGCTCGAGCAGTGCCGGGTCCACGAGGGATTCGACCGTCGTCACCGCGGCGGAGAGCAGGTCCAGCTCCGGGTCCAGCTCGTCGAGCACGGCCACGGCGTTTTCCAGCAAGAGCTTGGTCGGCTCGTTCAGGGCCGCCTCGATCGAGGGGAAGTAGTTGAAGAAGGTGCGGCGGGAGACCCCGGCGGCGTCGGCAACGGACTCGGCGGTCAGTGCGGCATAGCCGGCGGATTCCAGTTGGGCGAAGGCCGCCTGGACGATGGCTGCCCGGGTGGCGGCCTTGTTCAGTTCGCGCCGCGAGGGCGGGGGCATGGGGGAGTGGCTCACCTTTCTACACTACGTGCAAACTTGCATGCCGTGCAATTTTATTGGCGATTTCCCGCCGGCCCCACGACAGGGGGCGGTTCCCGGGCACAACAAAGGGCGGGCCGCCCGGCGCCCGGGGATGTTGCATCCCGGGAACCAGGCGACCCGCCCTGGTGAAAAAATCGTGACTACCGCACGGCGTTGCGGCTAATTGGCCCGGGCCGGCTGCGGCTCGCGCGCCTGGGCGTCGGTGGCCGCCTTGAACTCGTCGTTGAACGGGTCGCCGTGGCGCGGTGCGTTGTACAGCTCCTCGTCCAGGATGCCTTCGCGCTTGGCGACGATGGCCGGCACCAGGGCCTGCCCGGCGACGTTGACCGCGGTGCGGCCCATGTCAAGGATCGGGTCGACGGCCAGGATCAGTCCGACGCCTGCCAGCGGCAGTCCGACGGTGGACAGCGTCAAGGTCAACATGACCACCGCGCCGGTGGTTCCGGCCGTGGCTGCCGAGCCCAGCACCGAGACCATGGCGATCAGCAGGTAGTCGGTCAGGCCCAGGTCGATGCCGAAGAACTGGGCGACGAAGATCGCGGAGATCGCCGGATAGATCGCGGCGCAGCCGTCCATCTTGGTCGTGGCGCCCAGCGGCACGGCGAAGGAGGCATAGCCCGAGGGCACGCCCAGGTTGCGCTCGGTCACGCGCTGGGTCAGCGGCAGGGTGCCGATGGAGGAACGGGAGACGAAGGCCAGCTGCACGGCGGGCCAGACGCCGGAGAAGTACTGCTTGATGCTCAGGCCGTGGGCGCGGACCAGCACCGGGTAGAGGCCGAAGATCACCAGCGCCAGGCCGATGTAGATGGCCAGGGTGAACTTGCCCAGCGCGCCGATGGTGTCCCAGCCGTAGGTGGCCACGGCGTTGCCGATCAGGCCCACGGTGCCCAGCGGGGCCAGGCGGATGATCCACCAGAGGACCTTTTGGATGACGGCCAGGGTGGCGGCGGAGAAGTCCAGGAACGGGCGGGCGGCGTCGCCCACCTTGAGTGCCGCGATGCCCACGGTGATGGCAATGACCAGCACCTGCAGCACGTTGAAGCTGAGCGCGGTGGTCACATCCCCGCCCTCTGCAACCTTGGTCGTTGCGCCGAGGCCCAGGAAGTTCGACGGGATGAGCCCGATCAGGAATGCCCACCAGTCGCCGGTGCGCCCGTCGTATTCGGGAGGGGCGCTTTGTCCGGTGCCGGCGCCGGGGCGAAGCACGGTGCCCAGCACCATGCCGATGACTACCGAGATGGCCGAGGTGATGGCGAACCAGAGGATGGTCTGCCAGGCCAGGCGTGCCGCATTGGTCACCTTGGCCAAGTTGGCGATGGATGCCACGACCGCGAAGAAGATCAGTGGGATGACCGCCGCCTTGAGCAGCGAGATGTAGCTGGACCCGAGCGTGGCCAGCGTGGTGCCCAGTCCGGTCGGGGTGTCCGCGGTGTGGCCGGTGTACTTGGCCAGCAGGCCAAGACCAAGACCCAGGACCAGGGCAATGATGATTTGCGGGCCGAATGCGGTGGCCCAAGCTGGGATGCGCCTCGTGGGCGTCGTATTGGAGGTAGTCACGCTACGAAGCTAGGCGGTGGACCATAGCAAAGGATAGCCAGTATTGAGCAATGTTACGCAAAAGTCCTCCCCAGCGGTTTATTGCGGGGATTTTGTGTTCCATTACATAGCGGTGCGCCCCGGTGTTAAGCTGATCTTTCAAGCAATCGGTTTGTATGTTACTTGTTCGTGCCCGCGGTAAATGCAGGACTCGGGGCCCGATGAATCGCAGCTGGGGAACGGAGGCCGGAACGCATGATCTGGGGAAAATTCGACGACACGCTGTCCAGGCCACGCCTCGAGCGCCTGCTTGACCAGGCGGTGGCATCTTCGGCAGTGATCGCCAGGGCACCGCGCGGCGCCGGCAAGCGCGTAGCCGTTCGCGACTGGCTGTCCCGGCGTGACCCCCAGGCCCGGAGCTGGAGCTGGATCAATTGCAGCGAGCTCGAGGAGCCGCTGGACCTCGTGCTGGCCAAGCATTATGAGGCGGCCGCCGACCCGGACTCGCACCTGGTCGTACTCGAGGACTGCACCGCGGCGTTCAACGGCCGCCTCACCGGCTTCGTGCAGCAGATGGCACGCGAGCATCCCGGGCGACGCGCGCTGGTGCTCACCACCGAATACCTTGACCTCGAGCGCCGGCGCACGCTGCTGCCGTTCGAAGTGGCCGTGGTTCCGCCACATGAATTCCGCTTTACCCCAGATGAGGCGGCGGACTATTTCCGGGGTAGCGCGCTCGAGCGTTTCGCCGAGCCGTTGTGCCTCGATTTGTGCGGTACACCGCAACTCATGCGCATGGCCAAGCTCCGGGCGCAGACCATGCGCGCTCCGGAGCCGGCGCAGGCGCGGGTCAAGCAGGGCAAACACGCTTCGCCGCTGGGCCCGCCGATGCCAGCACTGCTGGAACTGGACCCGCCGGCCCGGGCGTTTCTGGCCGAAGTGAATGCCGCGGTGGACCGCGACCTGAAGGCGATGCTGGAAAGCGAAGCACTCGAGCCCGGACAGCTCGACTTCCTTGCGGTGCTCGCCGTGCCCACCACGGTGCCCCGGGCGTTGCTGCCGCTCGTGGCCGAAAACCACCTCGCGGCATGGTTGCCGGATTTGGAGAGCAGGGGCCTGGTCTATCGCTCGTCGCGGAACCCCGATGAGGAATACTGCCTGCACCCCGTGCTGCGCCGGGTGCTGACAAGCACCTACCTGGCCTCGGACAAGGACCGGCTGCGCTCGCTGCACCGGATTTGCGCACGGTACGAGATGACCCATGGGTCCGCATTCCGGGCGCTGCGCCACGCGTTGGCCGCGCCGGACCACCAGCTGGCCTCCGACATCCTGCGCATGCATGCGGACGAATACCTCGAGGGGGAACTGGGCACCCGCGGGTCGGTGCTGCTGGACGAACTGCCCCTGACGGTGCTGGCGCGGTACCCGCTGCTGGCCATCTGCCTGGCGATCGCCTACAGCGCGACCGGGAAATTCAAGCTCAAGACCCTGGAACTGCTGGCCCTGGCCGCCACCGGCGCGCGCACGGTGGGGCGCAATGCCCCGCCCGCGGACAAGATGGTCATGGTCCTGATTGAATCGGTCGCGGCGAGGCTCAGCGGCATCGGCGAGCTGTCGGTCAAGACCGCACGCAGCGCCCTCGCGCTGCACCGCGACATGGCCCCGGCGCAGCGCGACGATCTGGGGCCGTTCGAGGGCCCGATGCTCGTCCAGCTGGCACTGAGCCTGCACGCCGGCGGTGCCCACGATGAGGCGCTCATCGCCGCCGAGCTGGGGGTCTCCGCAGACCAGCGGCACAACCGTGTCGACAACGACCATTACGCAACCACGGTCCAAGCCTATTTTTATACGCTCAGCGGGGACATCCACAAGGCGTCGGCACTGCTGGCCGAGTCCTTGCCCGAGCACTGGTCCAATCCCGCCACCAGCGCCTACTTCGCCACCCCTTTCAGGGCCGCGTCCTTCGTGTGCGCCATGGAGGAACAGCGTTTCGAGGATGCCGCACGCTGGGTGGAACTGCTGCGCATCGACCAGCACAACAACGAGTTCTGGCCGGCCATCCGGTTGGCCGAGGCGATACTGGCAGTGGTCACCGGCGAAACGACGGCGTCCCTGGTGCGGATGCAGGGCTACCTGGTGCGCGAACGCGAACAACCCGTGGCCCAGAAGTACGGCAAGCAGATGCTGGTTTCGGCCTCCTGCCTGCTGAACCTGGCGGTGGGTGATCCGGTCAATGCGTTGAAGGTCGCCGCCAAGTCCGTCTCGGAGACGTCGCGGACCTTGATGCAGGCGCGCGTGCGTCTGGCCCAGGGGGATGCCGCGGAGGTCCTGCGGCTATGCACCTCGCTGGGAGCGGTCGTGCAACCGCGCACCCGCTTCCAGCAGGCGGTCCTGGTTCTGGCCGCAACCCTGCAGCAAAACAACCGCCCCGCCATCGGTGGGGCCCTGCGCATGGTGGCCGCGCTGAGTGAGGAATACGGCCTGGGCATGGCCCTGAACCTGTTGCCCGCTCCTGACCTGGAGCGGATACTCGCCGAAGCCAGGGAACTGGGCATCACGCTGAAGGTCGAGACGAACACCGTCTCGAACATCCCCGGCGGCCTGGGCCGTGCGGTGCTCAGCGCCCGCGAACTGGCGGTGCTGGGGGAGCTGGTCTCCACTGGGAGTGCTGCCGAGATCGCCGAGCGGCAATTCGTCTCCGTGAACACGGTCAAGAGCCAGTTACGCAGCATCTACCGGAAGCTGGGGGTGTCCGACCGCGCCTCCGCACTGGAAGCGGCGCGCGTGCAGGGACTGATCCCGAGCAAGGACGTCGAAGCGGCCGATTAGGAAAGGGCGGACTGTCGGTCCGGAAGCGGCGAGGTCCGCAAGGTGAAACCCGAAGGGTTCGGGGGTGCATGCGGTGCCCGGGGCGGGGGCAGGGTTTCCACCAAACACAACTCGGAGCATTCCCCCCAATCGGCACCGATGCAGCCCCCAAGCAATGCATCCATGCCGCACTGCGAACTTCCCCAGCGGTTAACGCTTTTGTACGCGAAGTGGAGTTTTCCGGTTTCCCGGGTTGTGGTCACCTCGACGTGTTCTGCAGCAACATGACCAACTATCGCAGGTAATCAAGCGGGATATCAGTGTCGGTGCGCGGTTTCACCCTTGCCTTCACCCTCAAACCAACGCAAATGGATAAAAGGTCCGGCACGGTATCCGAAACGGATTCAAAACGCCTAATCAGGCTCCAAAATTTCGTCAGGACGGGATTCGGTGCCAAGATGCCGCCAAATCGGTGCCCGGCCTTCAAGCCAGCGGCCGGGCACCGGTTGTCCGAATCGGGGGAGGAAAGGATCCCGGGCTACGCCAGCAGGGCCCGGCGCAGGGTGTCCAGTCCCACCGAACCAAGCCCCAGCGCCTGGGTGTGGAACGCCTTCAGGTCGAACCGGTCCCCGGCGCGGGCGGCACGCTCGTCGCGGATCTGCTCCCACAGGCGCTGCCCGACCTTGTACGCCGGCGCCTGGCCCGGCCAACCCAGGTAGCGGGTGAACTCGAATTCCAGCTGTCCGGCCGAGATGTCCAGGTTCTTTTCCAGGAAGGCGAAGCCCGACTCGCTGTCCCAGGTCCCCGAACCCCAGGCCTCGGGAATCTGAAGCCCCAGGTGGACGCCGATGTCGAAGACGACGCGGGCCGCACGCATCCGTTGGGCATCGAGCATGCCCAGGTAGTCGCCCGGATCCGCCAGGTACCCCAGGTCGTGCATGAGCCGCTCGGCGTACAGCGCCCAGCCCTCGCCGTGACCCGAGACCCAGCAGGCATGCCGGCGCCAGTCGTTGAGCGTGTCGCGGGACATGACGGCGGTGGCCACCTGCAGGTGGTGGCCCGGTACGCCCTCGTGGTACACGGTGGTCAGCTCGGACCAGGTGGTGAACTGGTCCTCGCCCTCGGGCACCGACCACCACATGCGGCCCGGGCGGCTGAAGTCCTCGGAGGGCCCGGTGTAGTAGATGCCGCCTTCCTGGGTGGGGGCGATCATGCACTGGATCCGGTCCATGGGGGAGGGGATCTCGAAGTGCGTGCCGGCCAGCGCCAGCAACGCGGCGTCGGACTTCTCCTGCATCCAGGCCTGCAACGCGTCGGTCCCGGCCAGCTGGCGTGCGGGGTCCTGGTTCAGGATCTCCTTGGCCTCGGCGATGGAGGCTCCGGGTCGGATCTGGTCGGCCACCCGCTCCTGCTCCTTGATGATGTTCGCCAGTTCATTCACGCCCCAGGCGTAGGTCTCCTCCAGGTCGACCGCGGCACCCAGGAAGCGGCGGGACATCAGCGCATAGTATTCCCGGCCCACGGAGTCCGTTTCCGGCGCCAGCGGCAGCAGCTCCGACTCGAGCACCTTGGCCAGGCGCAGGTAGGCGGCGTTGGCGGCCGCCGCCCCGCCGGACAGGCGCTCGCCGAGTTCGGGGTCGATCTTCGTGCCGGCGGCCGCCAGGGCGTCGAAGAAGCCGCCTTCCTTGGCGTACTCCCGTCCCTGGCTGATGACGATCTTCACCTGCCGGGAGGCTGCGACCAGTCCGCGGGCTGCCGAATCGCGCAGCGAGGCGATGTACCCGTCCATCGCGGCGGGCAGGTTGTGCATGCGCTCGGCGATGAACCCGTAGTCGGCGGAGGTCTCCTGCGGCATCAAATCGAAGATGGCGCGCAGGTCCTGGGCGGGGGAGGCGATGTTGTTCAGCTCGGTGCGCCCGGTTTCGGCGATCTCGATGTCCAGCCCGAGGCGCTCGTTCATCGCGTCGAGCGTGGTTGCATCGATCGCGTCCACCGGGGCCAGGGGCTCGAGCTTGGCCAGCGCCTCGCGGGCCGCGGCGGTCTGGGCCGCCACGCCGGAAGGCGAATAGTCGGAGTAGGCGGCCTCGCTGCCGGGAAGGCCCAGCTCGGTGGCGAACTCCGGGACGAGCTCGAGCAGGCGGGCGAAGTACTCGTTGGCGACGGCATCGATGGCGCTGGGGGTGCGCACGGCTGTGGTGTTGGTCATGGCACCAGCCTAAACGCTTCTGAAAGCGTTGTTGAAGATATTCCACGACCAATTTCGCGTTGTAGGCGGCGCTGGGCACTCCGGGCAGCACCTCGGGTCCGGCGTCAACGCACCGGATTCCAGATACAAGGGGCGGTGCGTGGCACGCAGGGTGAGCCTGTGTGCCACGCACCGCCCCCGCAATGCCGTTGGCGGTTCCCCGGTGGGTGGGGGTCCGGGTGCCTGGCTAGTGCCGCCCGACCTTCCATGGCAGCGGAGCCCCGGCCAGTTCGCGGCGCCGACGGATGCGCCCGCGGCGCAGCTCCGTGCCCGAGGGCATCGACGCGGAGGAATCCTGGGACACCAGCGCGGAAACGACGGTGGCCAGGGCCGCGACTTCCTCGGCCGTGGGGTTCCCTCGGGTGATGGACAGCGCCGCGGCCTGGGCGTCGGGATGCATGTTTCGGTCGCCGGTCACAGCGGGATGTTCCCGTGCTTCTTGGCCGGAAGCGAGGCGTGCTTGTCGCGCGTGGCGCGCAACCCGCGCACGATCTGCAGGCGGGTCTCCGAGGGTGCGATGACCGCATCGACGTAGCCCAGCTCCGCGGCCTGGTACGGGTTGAGCAGCTCGGCCTCGTAGCCCTCGATGATCGCGGTGCGGCGTGCCTCCACGTCCCCGCCCTCGGCGGCCACCGTTGCCAGGTCGCGGCGGTAGAGGATGTTGACCGCTCCCTGGGCGCCCATGACGCCGATCTGCGCGGTCGGCCAGGCCAGGTTGATGTCCGCGCCCAGCTTCTTGGAGCCCATCACGATGTAGGCCCCGCCGTAGGCCTTGCGCGTGATCACCGTCAGCTTCGGCACGGTGGCCTCGGCGTAGGCGTAGAGCAGCTTGGCGCCGCGGCGGATGATGCCCTGGAACTCCTGGTCCTTGCCCGGCAGGAAGCCCGGCACGTCGACCAGGGTGAGCAGCGGGATGTTGAAGGCGTCGCAGTTGCGCACGAAGCGGGCGGCCTTCTCGGAGGCGGCGATGTCCAGCGTTCCGGCGAACTGCATCGGCTGGTTGGCGACGATGCCGATGGTGGCGCCCTCGACGCGGGCGTAGCCGATCATCACGTTCGGCGCGTAGAGCGACTGCATTTCCAGGAAGATGCCGTCGTCCACGATGTGCTCGATGACCTTGCGCATGTCGTAGGGCTGGTTGGCCGAGTCCGGGATCAGCGTGTCCAGTTCGAGGTCCTCGGCGGTCAACTCGAGCTCCTCGTCGAACTCGGTGGCCGGGGCGTCGGAGATGTTGTTCGAGGGCAGGAACTCGAGCAGTTCCTTGCAGAACTCGATCGCATCGGATTCGTCGGTGGCCAGGTAGGTGGCGGTTCCGGTGGTGGCGTTGTGCTGGCGCGCCCCGCCCAGGGTCTCCATGTCCACTTCCTCGCCGGTGACGGTCTTGATCACGTCCGGGCCGGTGATGAACATGTGGCTGGTCTTGTCGACCATGATCACGTAGTCGGTCAGCGCGGGGGAGTACGCCGCGCCGCCGGCGCTCGGGCCCATGATCAGCGAGATCTGCGGGACCACGCCCGAGGCGTGGACGTTGTTGCGGAAGATGTCGGCGAACATCGCCAGCGAGGCCACGCCCTCCTGGATGCGGGCGCCGCCGCCGTCGAGGATGCCGACCACGGGGCAGCCGTTGCGCAGCGCGAATTCCTGCACCTTGACGATCTTCTCGCCGTTGACCTGGGACAGCGAGCCGCCGTAGACGGTGAAATCCTGCGAGTAGACCGCCACCTGGCGCCCGTCCACCGTGCCGTAGCCGGAGACCAGTCCGTCGCCCAGAGGGCGTTTCTTGTCCATCCCGAAGGCGGAGGTGCGGTGCACGGCCAGGGCGTCGAACTCGACGAACGAGCCTTCGTCCATCAGCATCTCGATGCGCTCGCGGGCGGTGTGCTTGCCGCGGGCGTGCTGCTTTTCGATCGCTTCCTGGCCCGAGGGTGCCTGGGCGAGGGCCTCGCGGCGACGGAACTCGGCGATCTTGCCGGCAGTTGTCGACAGGTCGATCGATTCCGTGGCGTCAGCGACGCGGCTCTGGGTCATCCCATGGCTCCCTTGAAGTAGTTACGTAGTAGGAAAGGCACAACAACCATGCCACCTTGGCCAGTCTAATGAGGCTCTGGGCGCTTCCGTGTGTAGGAAAGCTACAAAATCGTGTCGCGTCGGGGGCCAAGTCGTCCATAAAACAAGTTACTCGTGAGTAGCTTTAGTGCCGCGGGTTCCCGTAATGTGGCTCACATGAGTGAATCGAACCGCGGGAAGATCGCCGCCAACGCCATGCCCCTGAAGGGCAAGACCATCCTGATGAGCGGGGGCTCGCGCGGCATCGGGCTGGCCATCGCGCTGCGCGCGGCCGCCGACGGGGCGAATGTCGCCATCATGGCCAAGACCGCCACCGCGCAGGCGAACCTCGCCGGGACCGTGTTCACCGCCGCGGACCAGATCACCGCCGCCGGGGGCCATGCGCTGGCCATCGTGGGGGACGTGCGCAACGACGAGGACGTGATCTCCGCCGTCGCGCAGGCAAAAGAGCGTTTCGGCGGCATCGACGTGGTGGTCAACAACGCCTCGGCCATCGACCTGTCCAAGACCGACGAGGTGTCCATGAAGAAATACGACCTGATGATGGACATCAACGTCCGCGGCACCTTCCTGCTGTCCAAGACCGCGCTGCCGCACCTGCGCGAAAGCGCCAACGGGCACATCCTCACGCTCTCCCCGCCGCTGAACCTGGATCCCAAGTGGGCGGGCATGCACCTGGCCTACACCATGGCCAAGTACGGAATGAGCATGACCACCCTGGGGCTGGCGGAAGAGCTGCGCGGCAGCGGGATCGGGGTGAACTCGCTGTGGCCCGCCACGCTGATCGACACCGCCGCGATCCGCAACATGCCCGGCGGGGAGCAGCTGGTCAAGGCGGCCCGCTCGGCAAGCATCGTGGCCGATGCCGCCCACGCGATCCTCACCTCGGACGCGCGGGCCTGCAGCGGAAACTTCTTCACCGACGAGGCCGTGCTGGCCGCGGCCGGCACCACCGACCTGTCCGGATATTCCATGGGAGCGGCCGAATCCGACCTGATCGGCGACATCTTCCTCTAGGAACCCGCCGGTGGCCGCAGCCGCATGCCGCCGGCGGCGACGAGCCGCCGGCTCCGTGGCGAATGCCGAGAAAGACTGGCTAGTCTTGGGTTCATGAGCAACCCACAGGGCCCCGGGCCGGAGCACGAAACGAACAGCGCCTTCGAGATCTCCGAGGCCGACCGCGCGCCGCTGGATGCCGCCGCCCTGCGCCGGGGCATGGCCGCGGCCGGCCTGGGGGAGCTGTGGATTTCCGAGCACACCGGGTCAACCAACGACGACCTGGCCGCACGCGCCCACGGTGCGGACCTGGCCAACCTGTCGGTGGAAACCACCGAGCACCAGATGGCCGGGCACGGGCGGCTCGGGCGCGGCTGGCAGACCCCGGCGCGCAGCGCCCTGGCCACGTCCATCTACTTCCGCCCGGGCCCCGGGTTCGACTCCTCGGGCCTGGCCTGGCTGTCGATGCTCTGCGCCGCGGCCATGGTGCAGACGCTGCGCGAGGACGCCTCCCTGGCCGCCGGGCTGAAATGGCCCAACGACGTGGTGGCCAAGGGCAGGAAGGTGTGCGGCGTGCTGGCCCAGCTGGTCATGCGGCCCGACGGCCCGGTGGTCGTGGTCGGTGCCGGGCTGAACGTGAGCCTCACCGCCGCCGAGCTGCCGGTGGACACCGCCGCCAGCCTGGGGATGCTGGGTGCTGCCACGCTCGATCGCACCGCACTGCTGGACGGCTACCTGCGCCGGGTGGCGCAGCTGTTCCGGACCTTCGAGACCGCCGGCGGGAATGCGTCGGCCAAGGCCCGCTACGCGGCGGGGGCCGGGACAACGGACGCGGAAACCCCTGACGCGGAAGCGCCCGAGGCGCCGGAAGCCACGCTGCGCGAGGTGGTGCGCTCGGTCATGGTGACCATCGGGCACCGCGTCGATGCGCACCTGCCCAACGGCGCGGTGCTGCGCGGCACCGCCATCGACCTGGACGCCGACGGATCGCTGAAGGTGCGCGAGGACGACGGCACGGTGCACAGCGTGATGGCCGGGGACGTGACGCACCTGCGCCGCTCCGACGGCTCCTACGCCTAGAGCTCCCGGCGTCGGGGCCGCCCGGCGGGCGTTCGCGAAATCGCCGGCCGGCCGGTGCCTCGAACCGGCGGCACAAGTCCCCGGACGCCGAAGCAATGCGGCCAATGCAGGGCACATCACGCAACGATGTGCGGTGCCCGGATCCGAAACGTGGGTGCACTGGCCCTACCATGGAAGGAGCAAGACCGGCACGCACAACCGGTGTGTGGGTTGAAGGAGCCGGGACGTGAAATTGATACTGGAGAAGCGCGAGCGAGTCCTCGTCAAGACCCGTGCGCACCGCCGGGTGCTGCGTGGGCCGCTGCTGCGCTTCCTGCTCCTGGTCGCCGGCACCTGCTACCTGCTGGGCCTGTTGCTGCGCGAGGACCTTCCCGGCTGGGTCATCGAGGCGCGCCCGCTGGCGCTGGCGCTGCTGGCCGTGGTGTTCGCCGTGCTGCTGGTCATCTGGTGCCTGCGCCCATGGATCCGCTGGGCCAACAGCTTCATCTACCTGACCACCGAGCGCATCGTTACCAAGCGCGGACGCCGGGCCGCGGGGCAACATTCCATCGGGTTGTACGCAATCCACGATATCGTTGCCGTGGTGAGACCCAATGCGCCGCAGCTTGCCCCCGGGACGCTGACCCTGGTGCTGGCCGAACAACGTTTCAACATCCCGCACGTCCCGGCGGTGGCCCGCATGCGCGGATACTGCATCGGGGCGATCGGTGCACTGCCGCACTTCCCCCGGGTCGATGGTGTAAACATGGAAGAAGCCGACGGCAGCGGGCCGCCGGCCAAGCCGACGAACGAAGCGCCCCACCAGCATGACCAGCAACACCCCCACGAACGAAGAGAATGGACGCAGCATGAGTGAGCGGTCGCCGGCGACGGGCACCCAACCCGCCGCGCCCACCGCTGCCCGCGACGCGGCACGTGCCCAGCGCCATCCCGCCGAGGCGCCCGAGACCCCGGCGCCAGAGGGCAACGGCGCGGCGCACCCGGCCACGGCCCACCCCGCCACGGTGCACCGGGCGGCGGAGATCGAGCCGGCGCTCGATGACCCGCTGGCCGAACTGGTCGAGGCGATGAAGCGCCCGGACCAGGTCGACGGGTCCACCCCGGAACCCGCACGCGACGCCGTCCGCGAACTGGAGCGGCGCCTGCTGGGCGCCGACCGCACCATGCGCCGGCGTGAAATGGCCGCCGGGGCCGGCGTCTCGCTGCTCTCGGCCCGCAAGATCTGGCGCGCCATGGGCTTCCCGAACCTGGGCGACGAAGAGGTCTTCTTCACCACCGTCGACCAGGACGCGCTCAAGCTGATGCTCAACATGGTCCGCGACGGCATCCTCACCGAGGAAACCGCGATCTCGCTGACCCGTTCCATCGGCCAGATGACCGACCGCATGGTGGTCTGGCAGGTCGAGGCACTGGTCGAGGACATGGTGCAGAACCAGAAGATGAGCGACCCCGAGGCGCGTCGCAACCTGGTGAACCTGCTGCCCGAGCTCATCTCGCCGCTCGAGGAGCTGCTGGTGTACTCCTGGCGCCGGCAGCTGAATGCCGCGGTCCACCGCCTGGCCGTGCGCGCCGAGACCGGCCTGGCCGCCTCCGCCGAGGGCCGCGACGGCTCCGAGGACGACGCCCCGCTGCCTTTGGCCCGCGCCGTCGGCTTCGCGGACCTGGTCTCCTACACTTCGCTCTCGCGCCGGATGAACGAGCGCACCCTGGCCCAGCTGGTGCAGCGCTTCGAATCCAAGTGCGCGGAAATCATCTCCATCGGCGGCGGCCGGCTGGTCAAGACGGTCGGCGACGAGGTGCTCTTCGTGGCCGAGACCCCGCAGGCCGGCGCGCAGATCGCCCTGGCGATGTCCCGGGAGTTTGCGGCCGACGAGCTGCTGCCCAACACCCGGGTCGCGCTGGTCTGGGGCCGGGTGCTTTCCCGCCTGGGCGACATCTACGGACCCACGGTGAACCTGGCCGCGCGGCTGACCTCGCTGGCCGAGCCCGGCACCGTGCTCACCGACGAGCTGACCGCCTCCACGCTGGCCGGGGATGCCCGCTTCGTGCTGCAGCCGCAGGAAACCACCTCGGTGCGCGGCTTCGGCGACATCAACCCGGTGCTCCTGGCGCCGGGCACCGGCTCGGGGCTGGTGCTGGACTAGATGCGCTTCGGATTCGGGCAGGTTCATGCCGTGGCGGCAACAGACATCGGGCTGCGCCGCGCGGTCAACGAGGACGCGGTGCTCGAGGCCGGAACCATCTTTGCGGTGGCCGACGGCATGGGCGGGCACGAGGCCGGCGACCTGGCCTCGCGCCTGGGCATCGGGACGCTGAACGAGATCGCCGCCGGCCCCTGCGAGGCCGGCGACCAGCAGACGCTGCTGCCGCACGCCCGCGACGTGCTGGCGCAGGTCACCGCGGCCGATGTCCGCATCCGCCAGGCCATCGGGGCCCGGGGCGGAACCACGCTGTGCGCGCTGGCGCTGGTGCGCGTGGAGGACGACGGCGGCACCTGGCCGGCGGAGACCGCCTGCACCCCGGCCACGCCCGAAACCTCGGCCCTTCCGGCTATCGACGGTCCCGCCGGGCAGGGCCCGGGCACCACCGAGGCGCTGCACCTGCCGCTTCCGGCGCTGGGCACCCCGCGCTACCTCTCCAGCACCCGCGAATCCAACGAGCCGGCCGCATCCCGGGATTCCCAGCAAGCAGGCGACGGGCCCGAGGCAGCGGCGGCGGCCGACGCACCAGCCGAACACCCGCAAGCCGAACGCCCGCATGCCGACCCGGAACCCACCACCGATGTGCTCCCGCGCGCGCAGGCCGACGCGGCACTGGCCGCCGGCGCCGTGCCGCCGGCGGTTGCCGCCACCTCCGCGAAGGTCACCGAGATCCCGCTTCCGGGGGCCGGCACCCCGGCGGAGGCCGACGAGGTCCGGCTGATGCTGCTGAACGTGGGGGATTCGCGCGGCTACCGGCTGCGCGCCGGCGTGCTGAGGCAGCTGACCCGCGACCACTCCGCGGTCCAGGAACTCATCGACGGCGGCATCATCACCGAGGCCGAGGCCCGCATCCACCCGCAGCGCAACCTGATCACCCGGGCGCTGGGCGCCGGCGGCAACTCGGTCCCCGACACCCAGTTCCACCACCCGCGCCCCGGGGACCGCTACCTGCTGTGCACCGACGGGCTCACCGGCGAGGTCGAGCACGCCGCCATGGAACACATCCTGGCCAACACCCCGGACCGCACCGAGGCCGTGGGCCGGCTCATCGATGCCGCCCTGGCCAGCGGCGGACGGGACAACATCTCGGTGGTCATCGTCGATATCGAGGGCCCAGCGGCCTGATCGGGCGCACGCCGGGCACGCCGCGCCACACGCACGCCGCCCCCGGGCACCAACCCGGGGACGTTCTGGGGCAAAATGGAGGGGTGAGCCACGAAGAACCGACCCCGCAGCCCGAGACGCACCAGCCCGTTGCCGCCCGCCCGCCCGAGGAAGCCGACGCCCTGGCCGAAGCGCTCGAGGCCGAGGCCGTGGTCCCCGACGAGGCCCTGCGCACCGAATACCAGCAGCTCACCGACGAAGTCCGCAAGCACCGCGCCGCCTACTACAACGACGACGCCCCGCTGATTTCCGACGCCGAGTTCGACAAGCTGTACTCCCGCCTGGAGCTGCTCGAGGCGCAGCACCCCGAAATCGTCGCCAACGACTCGCCCACCCAGGAGGTCGGCGGCGAGGTCTCCGCGGCCTTCGCCGAGGTGGTCCACCTTTCGCGCATGTACTCGCTGGAGGACGTGTTCTCCCTGGAGGAGGTCACCGCCTGGGGCGAGAAGACCGCGGCCAACGCCGCGCTGCGCGCGTCGGGCCACGAACTCAAGTGGCTTTGCGAGGTCAAGATCGACGGCCTGGCGGTGAACCTGCTCTACCGCAACGGCCAGCTGGTGCGCGCCGCCACCCGCGGGGACGGCACCACCGGGGAGGACGTCACGCACAACGTGCTGACCATCAAGTCGATCCCCACGCAGCTGGCGGGGGAGAACTGGCCCGAGGAGGTCGAGGTGCGCGGGGAGATCTTCATCCCCTCGGACGCCTTCGCCGCCTACAACGAGGCGCTCATCGAGGCGGGCAAGGCCCCGCTGGCCAACCCGCGCAACGCCGCGGCCGGCTCCATCCGGCAGAAGGACCCCGCGGAAACCGCCAAGCGCCCGCTGCAGATGTTCGTCCACGGCTTCGGCGTGCGCGCTGGCCTTTCCGCCGCCACGCAGTCGGAAACCTACGCGCTGATGGCCTCCTGGGGGCTGCCGGTCTCCCCGTACTCGCGCGTCGTGGACACCCTCGAGGAGGTGCTGGCGTTCATCGCCGAGAACGGGGAGCACCGCCACGACCTGTTGCACGAGATCGACGGCATCGTGGTGAAGACCGACTCCTTCGAGATCCAGCGCAACCTCGGCTTCACCTCCCGGGTCCCGCGCTGGGCGGTGGCCTACAAGTACCCGCCCGAGGAGGTCAACACCAAGTTGATCGACATCCAGGTGCAGGTCGGGCGCACCGGCCGGGTCACCCCCTTCGGCATCATGGAGCCGGTGCTGGTCGCCGGGTCCACCGTGGAGCGCGCGACGCTGCACAACCAGGACGTGGTCAAGGCCAAGGGCGTGCTCATCGGCGACACCGTGATCCTGCGCAAGGCCGGGGACGTGATCCCGGAAATCGTCGGCCCCGTGCTGCCGCTGCGCGACGGCACCGAGACCGAGTTCGTGATGCCCACGCACTGCCCCTCCTGCGGGACGGCGCTGGCCCCGGCCAAGGAGGGCGACGTGGACATCCGCTGCCCCAACGCCGAATCCTGCCCGGTGCAGCTGACCGAACGCGTCGCCCACCTGGGCGGGCGCGGCGCCTTCGACATCGAGGCGCTGGGCTACGAGGCAGCCCAGGCGCTGACCATCGGCCCGGGCGAAGACCCGGCCGAAAACGGCGGGGTGATCGTCCCGGCCGGCCCCGGCCCGCTGCGCAACGAGGCGGCGATCTTCGATCTGGCCGCCGGCAACCCGGATCCCGCGCTGCGCGAGACCCTCGCCGACGTCCAGGTGTGGCGCGAGATCCGCTCCAAGGGCGAGGGCACCGGGAAGTTCGCGCTGGTCCCGTACTTCTACTCCAAGGCCACCGCCAAGAAGCCCTCGGCACCGACCCGGACCACCGAAAAGCTCTTCGACGAGCTGGAGAAGGCCAAGGCCAAGCCGCTGTGGCGGGTGCTGGTCGGGCTGTCCATCCGGCACGTGGGGCCCACCGCCTCGCGCTCGCTGGCCACCCGGTACGGCTCGATGGACAAGATCATCGAGGCGCTGGAGGCCGAGGGCGCCCGCGAGGCGCTGGCCGAGGTCGACGGGGTCGGCGCGATCATCGCCGACGCACTGATCGAGTGGTTCTCCGTGGACTGGCACCGGGAGATCATTGCGGCCTGGGCCGCGGCCGGGGTATTGATGAAGGACGAGCAGGACGAGTCCATCACCAAGCACCTGGAGGGGATGAGCATCGTGGTCACCGGCACGCTGCCGACCTACAGCCGGGACGCGGCCAAGGAAGCGATCATCATCCGCGGCGGCAAGGCCGCCGGGTCGGTCTCCAAGAACACCGCCTACCTGGTGGCCGGCGAGGCCGCCGGTTCGAAGCTGGACAAGGCGGTCGCCCTGGGCGTGCAGGTGCTCGACGAGGAGGGCTTCGTGCTGCTGATCAACGGCGGACCCGAGGCGGTTCAGGGGCGGCCCAACCCCGAGGCCTAGCGCCGCGGGCCCGCGCCGGCCCGGCCCGCAATCCCGGCCGTCCTGTTCGCAGGTCCCGGTCCCGACGTCACCAAGGAGCAGCACATGAGCACCAACCCCAAGCACAAGCAATCGGCACGGGGTGCCGCCGAGCCATCCGAGGGCCAGGAACCCTCGCTGCGCCGCCAGCTGCTGGCCGTGGCCCGCGAGGCGGCCGCCGCCGGGGCCGCGGTGCTGGCCGAACGCGGACGCGGCCGGGTTGCCGCGGACACCAAGAGTGCCGCGGGCGACTGGGTCACCGACTTCGACCGCCGGGCGGAAATGGCGGTGCGCGACGTGATCGCAGCGGCCCGCCCCAACGACGCGATCACCGGGGAGGAGTATGGCCGCACGGTGCCGGCGGACCCCTCGGGCTACCGCTGGTCCATCGACCCGCTGGACGGCACCGCGAACTTCGTGCGCGGCATCGTGTACTACTGCACCTCGGTGGCTGTCTTCGGGCCGCTTGACGAGAGTGCTGCGGCAACGCCCGCCCGGAACACCCCCGATGCGGCCGCGGCCGATGCAGCTGCGGTCCCGGGGCACCCGGCCGCACCCACCGGCAGCTCGCTGGCCGCCGACGCCGCGGCCATGGATGCGGGCACGCACGGCTGGCTGGCCGCCGCCGTGAACGCCCCGGCGCTGGGCACCGAGTACTACGCCGCCGCCGGGGACGGTGCCTGGCTGGTGGACTCGACGCTGCACGTGGGCTCCGACGCCCGCCGCGGCGGCAGCGCGACCCGGGCGCAGCGGCTGTCCGGCGGCGACAAGGAGGAGGCCGGGCGCCTGCTGGCCACCGGCTTCGGGTACGACGCGGACCGCCGCCAGTTCCAGGTCGGCGCGCTGCTGGGATTGATGCCCGGGTTCGCCAATGTGCGGCGCATCGGCTCGGCCGCACTGGACCTGTGCCTGGTTGCCGACGGCACGCTCGATGCGTATGCGGAGTACGGCACCCAGGAATTCGACTGGGCAGCCGGCGCGCTGGTCGCGGCCGAGGCCGGGCTGCCGGTGCTGCGCCCGCGCACCGACCCGGGCTGGCAGGCCGCCGGCCACCTGGACTTCGACGCGCTGCCCAAGGAGCAGCCCGCGTCCTAGACGCAGCGGACACGCAAAAGCCCGCCGCACTCGTGGACCACGGGTGCGGCGGGCTTCCTCGTCGGCCCCCCTGCGGGGCCCGGCGCGTGCTGCCGGGCGAAAGGCTAGATGCCGAACTGCAGGCCGGCGGCCGAGTCGTCGTAGTAGTCGCGGTTCTTCAGGCCCGCGGCGGCGGCCTCGTCCAGCACCACCACGGCGTCCGGGTGCAGCTGCAGCACCGAGCCGGGGCAGGCGGAGGACAGCGGCCCCTCCAGCGCGGTGGCCACCGCGGCGGCCTTGTGGCTGCCGGTGGCGACCATGACCACGCGGCGGGCCTCGAGGATGGTGCCCAGGCCCTGGGTCACCGAGTGCGTGGGGACCGCGTCGATCCCGTCGAAGAAGCGCGCGTTGTCCTCGCGGGTCTTGGAGGAGAGGCGCTTGATGCGGGTGCGGGAACGCAGCGAGGAACCGGGCTCGTTGAAGCCGATGTGGCCGTTGGCGCCGATGCCCAGGATCTGCACGTCGACCCCGGCGGTGGCGATGGCCGCATCGTAGGCGGCGGACTGCGAGCGGATCTGCTCCTCGGAATCCCCGAAGCCGTTGGGGGTGAACAGGTTTTCCTCGCGGATGCCGATGACCTCGCACAGCTCGCGGATCAGGGTCTGGCGGTAGGACTGCTCGTGGGTGCCCTCCAGCCCGACGTACTCGTCCAGCGCGAAGGCCAGGGTGTCGCCGAAGTCGACCTCGCCGCCGGCCACCGCCTTGGCCAGCTCGCCGTAGAGGCCCAGCGGGGTGGACCCGGTGGCCACGCCCAGGACGGTGTTGCCCTCGGTGCGCGAGCGCAGCCCGTCAAGCACCGCCTCGGCGGCGAACTTCGCGGCTTCCTCGGCGGTGGCGGCGATCAGTACTTCCATGTGTGTGTTCCTTCAAGGTGGTGCGGGAAAGTGGGCCAGCGGTGCGGCCGTGAGGGCATGCATGGCGAACCTAGAGCGTATCCCGATCACGGCCGGGCATTCCAGCCGGGCCCGGGGCCAAAAGCCCGACCAGCGCCCGCGAGACGGTGCGCGAGGCGCCGAAGGTCACCAGGTCCGCCCCGCCGCGGGGCCAGCCGCACTCCACGACGATGAGCGTGCGGGCATCGGCGCGCAGCCCGTCGGCGATCTGCCAGATCCGGTGGTCCGGATCCAGCCCGCGGCCGACCAGGGCGATCTTCGCCGACGGGTCGGCATGCTTCAGGGTGCCCGCCGCCCCGGCGGAGGCCGGGCCCCACGGGACGTGCCCGACGGCCGGGTTCGCTTCGCTGTCGACCTGGATGAGCAGCGGTGCGGCAGGGTCCGCCAGCCAGGCGCGCGCTGCCGGGCCGACGTCGAAGGCGGCGGTGATGGCCGCGGCATCCGGGACCGCTCCTGCGGTGATGGCCGCGGGAACCGGGGAACCGGCCGCCCGCGGGCGGTAGGCGGCGCCCAGCACCGCGACGCGCCTTGCGGCGTCCCGAAGCCGGGCGGCCTGCAGGTCCCCGGCGTACACGGCATCGATGATGGCCCCCAGGATCCCCGCGTAGCGCTCCGCGGAGGTTTCCGAGCCCAGGCAGAGCAGATCGGCGCCGGCGGCCAGGGCCCGCACCGCTGCGGCCTGGATGCCGGTGATCGCGCTGGCCCCGGCCATGTCCAGTGCATCGGTGATGACCGCACCGGTGAAGCCGAGCTCCCCGCGCAGCAAGTCCTGCAGGATCGCTCTGGAGAACGTTGCGGGGTTTTCCGCGTCGAGCACCGGGACCATGATGTGGCTGGTCATGATGCTTGCGGTGCCCGCGGCGATCGCGGCGGCAAAGGGCACCAGCTCGCGGGTGCGCAGCGTGTGTGCGTCCACCGCGATGGTGGGCAGGGCCAGGTGCGAGTCGGTGGCGGTGCCGCCGTGGCCCGGGAAGTGCTTGGCGCACGCGGCGACCCCGGCCCGCTGCAGCCCGGAAGTGAAGGCCGCGGTGTGCCGGGCGACCAAGGCGGCGTCGGCACCGAAGCTGCGCACCCCGATGACCGGATTGGCGGCGGTGGAGTTCACGTCCGCGTCCGGGGCCAGATTCAGGTTGAAGCCCAGCGCCACGAGTTCCGCGGCGATGGCCGCGGCCGAGGCCTCGGTAGCGGCGGTATCGTCGATGCGCCCGAGGACCGCGTTGCCCGGCTGGTTGGAACCGGTGAGGTAGTGCAGGCGGGTGACGTCCCCGCCCTCCTCGTCCAGGGCCAGCAGCACCGTGGGGGAGGCCGCGCGCAACTGGGCCGCCAGCGTTGCCAGCTGTGCCGGGGAGGCGAGGTTGGTGCCGTAGATGCACACCGATCCCACCCCAGCGGCCAGCGCGT
This sequence comes from Arthrobacter sp. C2, assembly GCA_024207135.1. GTDB lineage: Bacteria > Actinomycetota > Actinomycetes > Actinomycetales > Micrococcaceae > Paeniglutamicibacter. The sequence goes on from CP042428.1 coordinate 4,204,150, forward strand.
CGGCGATCCAGCCAGGCATCCGCGTGCCGGTGAACCCGGGCATCAGCGTGGCCGCGGCCAGGGTGCGCAGCCGGGCCTCACCGGGCCGGGGCGGGGCCTTGGCCGCCGTCGGCGGCGTGGTGGCGATGAAGCCCTCCGGCAGGCGGAATGGAGCGGGGGTTCCGGACGACATCAGCGCAGCACCACCCGGGAGCGGCCGCGGGCGCAGGGGTGGGGGTGCAGGCGTGCGCCCGGGCGGGGCGGGGAACACCGAGACGTGCGTGGATTGGTCATGCCAACCAGCCAACGGCACCAACGGGCAAAAGACCAGAGGTCCGGGATCGTTGCTGCAGGATCGACGCGGTGACGCAGGCACGGTGCGACGGCGCCGCGGGGCGGGGACGGGGTGGGTCGGAGGGGCACCGCGTCCGCTGTTGCCTCCTGGGTGAGGTTGGCAACAAGCTGCCGTCGCCGGGTGCCCGGCGATGGCGCGGGCTGGCACACTGGAAGGTGATGACTACCGCAACCCTCGCACCCGCCGGCACCCTGTTGATCCGTCCGGCCACCGCAGCCGACTACCCGCACATCGCGCGGATCACCGTGGACTCCTACCTGCACGCCGGACATTTCGACGACCCGGACCACGAGTACCTGCAGTTCGTGCAGCAGGTCGCCAAGCGCCATGTCGAATCCGAGATCCTGGTCGCCGAGCGCGACGGCGTGGTCATCGGCTCGGTCACCCTGGTGCGCCCGGGCAGCGAGTATGCGGACATCGCCCTGGAGGGCGAGCTGGAATTCCGCATGCTGGTCGTCGACCCGGCCGTGCAGCGCTCCGGTGCCGGACGCGCCCTGCTTGGCGCGGTGATTGCCCGCGCCCGCGAGCTCGAGGACGTGCACACCGTGTCGCTGACCACCGGCGGGCACTGGGTCGCGGCCCGCGCACTGTACGAGGCCGACGGCTTCATCCATGCCTCGGCGCGCGACTGGTACATCCCGAACACCGAGATCGTGTTGGTCGTCTACACCCTCACGCTCTAGCGCCCAGTACTTGGCGCCCGCCGCCTCACAGTGTGTGACGCGGTTCCGCTCGCCGACGTGGGCCGATTCGATAGGGTTGGGGCCACGGCCGGGCTGCCGCCGCACGGGCGGGCGGCCTTGGGCTGCCGGTTCCATCCGTCGACGTCGTGCAGGAGCGCAACATGAGCGAGATTTTTGCCACCACCATGGATCCCACCAAGCACCAGCTGATCGCGGCGTGGTTGCCGCGCCAGGAATGGTTCGCCGGCGAAGGCGAGCCGGTGCTCCAGACCCTCGGCGGCTTCCGGCTCGATGACCCGGCCGGCGAGGTGGGCATGGAATTCATCGTCGTGGCCGACACCGCACCCGCAGAGCCGGTCATCTACCACGTGCCGCTGAGCTACCGCGGGGCGGAGCTGCCCGGGGCCGAAGCATCGCTGCTGGGCACCAGCGAGCACGGGGTGCTGGGCATGCGATGGATCTACGACGGCGAGGGCGACCCGGTGTGGCAGGCGCAGGTGCGTGCGTTGCTGGCCGGGGACGCGGCTGCGCAGCACCAGAACATCTCCCACACCCTCGAGCCGCTGGTGGGCGTGGACCGCACCGCCGGCCACGGAACCGGCGAGGCTGCCGGAAACCGCAAGACCACCGTGATCCGCCACCCCGCGGCCGGTGGCGCGGGCTCGTCGGGCGCCGCGGCGTGGGTCAGCTCACCATGGACCGAAGCCGGTGCGCCGGTGCGCGGCGCGGTCATCGAATTCTCCTAGCCGCAAGGCGCCCCGGCCCCGGGAAGACCGGGGCCGGGGAGGGCCCGGCGGGCGGGCCGCGCGAAGCCATTGGCAGGGTCCGGGCGTACTAGACTAGGGGGGAAACCCCATCCGCCCACCTAGGGAGATACATGTCTGCCATCAGCCGTGAGGACGTTGCGCATTTGGCGCAGCTGGCCCACATCGAGATGAGCGATGCCGAGCTGGACAAAATGACCGGCGAACTCGGTGTCATTGTCGAATCAATCGCGTCGGTCTCCGAGGCCGCCTCGGCCGACGTCCCGGCCACCACGCACCCCATTGCCCTGTCGAACGTCTTCCGCGAGGACGTCGTGGGTCCGACGCTCACCGCCGAGGAAGCGCTGATGAACGCACCGGACTCCGTCGACACCCGCTTCAAGGTGCCGGCCATTTTGGATGGAGAGTAATCCATGAACCAGATCATCCAACTTTCCGCCACCGAGCTCGCGGCCAAGCTGCGCGCAGGCGAGATCACGTCCGTGGCCGCCGTGCAGGCACACCTGGACCGCATTGCCGAGGTTGACGGCGGGGAGCGCGGCATCCACGCCTTCCTGCACGTGAACACCGAAGAGGCGCTGGCCGTGGCCGCCGAGGTCGACGCCATCCGCGCCGCCGGCGGTACCGACGCGCAGGCGCTGCACCCGTTCGCCGGCGTGCCGATCGCCATCAAAGACCTCATCGTCACCAAGGGCCAGCCCACCACCGCGGCATCGAAGATGCTCGAGGGCTGGATGAGCCCCTACGATGCGACCGTGATCGAGAAGATCCGCGCCGCGAAGCTGCCGATGCTGGGCAAGACCAACCTGGACGAGTTCGCGATGGGTTCCTCCACCGAGCACTCGGCCTACGGCCCGACCCGCAACCCGTGGGACCTGGACCGGATCCCGGGCGGCTCCGGCGGCGGCTCGGCCGCGGCCGTGGCTGCCTTCGAGGCGCCGCTGGCCCTGGGCACCGACACCGGCGGCTCGATCCGCCAGCCCGGCGCCGTCACCGGCACCGTGGGCGTGAAGCCGACCTACGGCGGGGTCTCGCGCTACGGTGCCATCGCCATGGCCTCCTCGCTGGACCAGATCGGCCCGGTCACCCGGACCGTGCTTGACTCCGCGTACCTGCACGAGCTGATCGGCGGGCACGACGCCGCCGACTCCACCTCGCTGAACGAGCCGGTGCCGGCACTCATCGCCGCCGCCGAGCAGGGCGCCTCGGGCGACATGACCGGGGTGCGCGTGGGCGTCATCAAGGAGCTGCAGGGCGAGGGCTACGAGGCCGGAGTCCAGGAGCGCTTCGACGAATCGCTCGAGGCGCTGCGTGCCGCGGGTGCCGAGATCGTCGAGGTTTCCTGCCCGAACTTCAAGTACGCACTCGGTGCCTACTACCTGATCATGCCCTCGGAGGTCTCCTCCAACCTGGCCAAGTTCGACGGCGTGCGCTTCGGCACCCGCGTGCTGCCCGCGGAGGGTCCGCTGACCATCGAACGCGTCATGGGTGCCACCCGTGCCGCGGGCTTCGGCGACGAGGTCAAGCGCCGCATCATCCTGGGCACCTACGCGCTTTCCGCCGGGTACTACGACGCCTACTACGGTTCGGCGCAGAAGGTCCGCACGCTGATCCAGCGCGACTTCGACGCCGCCTTTGAGCAGGCCGACGTGCTGATCTCCCCGACCAGCCCGACCGTTGCCTTCGAGCTGGGCTCGAAGACCGACGACCCGCTGGCGATGTACCTCAACGACGTGGCCACCATCCCGGCGAACATGGCCGGGATCCCGGGCATCACCGTGCCCGGCGGCCTGTCCGAGGGCCTGCCGGTCGGCATCCAGTTCTTGGCCCCGGCCCGCGAGGATGCCCGCCTGTACCGTGCCGGAGCGGCACTTGAGAAACTGCTGGAAGACAAGTGGGGCGGCCGTCTGCTGGACCAGGCCCCCGAACTGTCCGCTGCCACCACCGGAGGGGTTGCCTAACATGGCCATGCACCAAGAAGAACTTGTCGACTTCGACGTCGCCCTGGAAAAGTACGATCCGGTGTTGGGCTTCGAGGTCCACGTCGAGCTGAACACCAAGACCAAGATGTTCTCCTCCGCACCGAACGTGTTCGGCGATGTGCCCAACACCAACGTCACCCCGGTGTGCCTGGGCCTGCCCGGCGTGCTGCCGGTGGTCAATAAGACCGCGGTGGAGTACGCGATCATGATCGGCCTGGCGCTGAACTGCAAGATCGCCGAGCGCTGCGGTTTCGCCCGGAAGAACTACTTCTACCCGGACACACCGAAGAACTTCCAGACCTCCCAGTACGACGACCCGATCGCGTACGACGGCTGGATCGACATCGAGCTGTCCGACGGCGAGGTCTTCCGCGTGGAGATCGAGCGCGCGCACATGGAAGAGGACGCCGGAAAGCTCACCCACATGGGCGGGTCCACCGGCCGCATCCAGGGCGCCGACTACTCGCTGGTCGACTACAACCGCTCCGGCGTGCCGCTGGTCGAGATCGTCACCAAGACCATCGAGGGTGCCGGCAAGCGCGCCCCCGAGCTGGCCAAGGCGTACGTCGCGGCGATCCGCGAAATCGTCAAGGCCCTGGATGTCTCCGATGCGAAGATGGAGCGCGGCAACGTGCGTTGCGACGCCAACGTCTCGCTGATGCTCAAGGGCGCGGAGAAGTTCGGCACCCGCACCGAGACCAAGAACGTGAACTCGCTGCGCGCCGTCGAGCACGCGGTCCGCTTCGAGATCGAGCGCCATGCAGCGGTGCTGAACTCGGGTGAAGCCATCGTGCAGGAAACCCGCCACTGGCACGAGGACACCCGCACCACGACCTCGGGCCGCCCGAAGTCCGACGCGGACGACTACCGTTACTTCCCGGAGCCGGACCTGGTTCCCGTGGTGACCACCGTCGAGTGGATCGAGGAGCTGCGCTCCCGCCTGCCCGAGCCGCCGGCCGAGCGCCGCAAGCGCCTGCAGGCCGACTGGGGCTACTCGGACGCCGAGTTCCGCGACGTGGTCAACGCCGGCGTCACCGAGCAGATCGAGGAAACCATTGCCGCGGGCACGACCGCTGCGGTGGCCCGCAAGTGGTGGATGGGCGAGATCGCCCGCCTGGCCAAGAACGCCGACAAGGACGTTGCCGACCTGGGCGTCACCTCAGCCACGATCGTCGAGCTGAACTCGCTGATCGAGTCCAAGAAGATCAACGACAAGATCGCCCGCCAGGTGCTCGAGTTCGTGGTTGCCGGCGAGGGGACCCCGTCCGAGGTCGTTGAGAAGCGTTCGCTGGCTGTCGTCAACGACGACTCGGCCTTGGGTGCCGCGATCGACGCCGCCATGGAGGCCATGCCCGACGTGGTCGCCAAGGTCAAGGGCGGCAAGCTCCAGGCCATCGGCGCGCTGATGGGCCCGGTCATGAAGGCCACCCGCGGACAGGCCGATGCCGGCCGCGTGCGCGAGCTGGTGCTCCAGAAGCTGGGCATCGAGGGCTAGTCCCCGTTTTCCGCTAGAGACGGCGTCGAGTCCCGGTCATCCACTGTGTGGGGGACCGGGGCTCGACCTCGTTAAGGATGGCTTTTGCCGCATGGACGGCCTGGCCGCAGAACGTCTGTTGGGCTCAGAACAGTGGCGGGTTGCTGTTGAACTGCCGCCAGTAGGTGTTGCGTCGCGGTCGTTGCTCGGGGTCCATGAATTTGGGCAGGATGACGGAGAAGAGCCCGTCGGCATCCCGGACCACGTCGATGAGTCCGGTGTGCTTGGCGTGATGGTGGTTCGAGCAAAATGGTCTGCCCTCGTCGATTTTGGTGGATCCGCCCTTGGCCCATTCGTCCTCATGGTCGATCTCGCAGTGCTCCGGCGGCACGGTGCACCCCGGGAAGATGCACCCGCCGTAGACGGCAAGGATTGTCTTGCGCATGTAGTCGGGGAAGTAGCGCTGCTCGGTGCCCAGATCCAGGATCCGGCTCTCCCCGTTCATTGTGATCGGGATCGCCCCGCCAACGCACAGGGCATGCCTGAGTTCGGCCGGGGTGTATTTCTGCCCGTGCAGTGTGAGCCCGGATTGCGCCGCCCGGCCTTCGAGCTCGGCCAGCGTCGTGATGATGAATATTTCCGGTGAGGGAAGCCCCGCTGTCCTGGTTCCCTTGGGTGGCCCGCCATTGGTCTTGAGCAGATTCATCAAACCTTGGAGATGCCGCTGCGGTGGAGTGAGGCCGTCGGAGCCGTATTCGGTGTTGTTCATGGCTTCCAGGATGTTGGCTTCGGAAGGCACCGGGTCCAGGGTGAGCTTGTCGGCCTCGGCGGGGTCGGTCAGCGGGAGGCCGGTTGCAGGATCGACCAGGAAGTCGGGGAAATCCGGGAGTGAAGGTGCGGTGCCGGATTGGGTGCCGTTTCCGTCCTCGGGGGTGGCAGCATGAGAACCGTTGGAACCGTTGGAACCGTTGGAAGCATTGGAGGCCTCGGCACCGTTCCAAAGGTCCCGTGCCTGCTGGAGCAACGTGTCGCGGTCCCCGGCCTTGGTGCGCGGGTTGTCCATTTGGGCAAAGAGCGCAAGCAGGGTCTCGGCGTCGGCCGCCCGGACCCGCAGCAGGAATTCGGCGATTCCGGCGTTGGTGCCGCGGTAGAACGCACCAAGTTTGGCGCGCAGCACTTCCTCGGAAGGTTCCTTGACGCCGCCGGCGAGCTCGACCCCGATGGCGCTGAGCAACTTGTTGGTGCTGCGGGGGTCTTCTTCCCGCACGGAGTCGGCCACCTGCGCTTCAAGCCGGGCGGCAAGCTCCTCGGCGTTCGGATACTGCTTGATCTCCGGGTGCAACCGCTCCAGCTTCTTGGCGGCCTCGGCAAGCTGGTCCGGTGAGGCTTGGCCGCCCGCGAGTGCCTCGGCCAGCAACGGGAATTGCGGGGGCTGTTCGATGCCGTGGACATCGGTGTGCGGGAAGAATCGGGTGGCGGCCTGCACGCGGTCGCGGGCCTCGATGAAGCCGATGCGGAAGGTGCGCTGCAGGAACTCGGTGGTGTCCTTGAAAGTGGGGCGCCCCTTCGGCGGGGTGGCGGGGGCTTCGGGCACATCGATGGTTCCGTCGATGTAGGCGGGCGGGTCCGCGAGGCACCGATTGATCCCGACGAGGGTGTCCTCGGGCAGCTCGTGGACCAGGGTGCGCTGCGCCAGATCGGTGGCCGAGAGCTGGGCGAATCCGGTGGCTCGGTGGGTGCGTTCGACCACCTGGACGAAGTAGGCCGCGTCCGCGGGGGAGCTGGTGTGCTCGGCGATGCGCGGCCCAAGTTCGTCGAGGGCCAACGCCAGTGCGGTGTAGGCGCGCAGCTCATCGTCCGGGGTCGCTGGGTACCTCGGATCCTCGCGGTTGCCCGCGAGCAGGGCGATGGCTGCTGCTGTGGTCATGGTTCAAGCATGCGCCCCCGGGCGCGGCGGTGGGACGGTGTGCGCGGGGATGTGGATAACGTGGGCCGGGTCTTGACAGGCAAGCGGTCACTTGCCTTAATGGTGGATGTGGAAGAACTGTTGAAGGCGCTGGCGGACCCGACCCGGGCGGTGATCCTGGACGAGCTGGTGGAACACACCGGCCAGACGCTCTTTGAGATCTGCAACCGGCTGTCGTCGCGGCATGGCATCAACCCGAGCCGGCAGGCGATCTCGCAGCACCTTCAGGTGCTCGAGGCGGCCGGGCTGGTGCGCAGCGAACGCTCCGGGCGTTACAAGTTCCATTACGTGGACACCGCGCCGTTGCTCCGGATCACGGAGCGCTGGCCGAACGCCGGGCGGCAGGATTCAACAAGGGAAGCCGACGGCATCGGCGGCACCACGGACCCGGGCGTGCCGCGCGCGGGCGCATTGCCGGCATCGAAAGGGAAAAAACCATGAGGATCAATCTAGCCAGCGTCCTTGTCAGCGACCAGGCCAAGGCGCTTGAGTTCTACACCACCAAGCTGGGGTTCGTGAAGAAGAACGAGGTGCCGATGGGCGAGGTTTCCTGGCTGACGGTCGTCTCGCCGGAGGACCCGGACGGGGTGGAGCTGGTGCTGGAGCCGGACAGCCACCCCGCCGTGCGGCCCTTCCTCGACGCGCTGGTGGCCGACGGAATCCCGTTCACCTCCTTCGCCGTCGCCGACGTGCAGGCAGAATACGAGCGGCTGGTGGGCCTGGGCGTGCAGTTCACCCAGCCGCCGACCGCCATGGGGCCGGTGACCACCGCAGTCTTCGATGACACCTGCGGGAACCTGATCCAGATCGCCGCGATGGTCCAGGCGCCGGGGGAATGACCCCCACGCCCGTGCCCGATGCCGACGTGGCCGTCGATCCGGGGCTGGTGCGGGCCCTGTTGTGCGCCCAGCACCCGGATCTGGCCCGGCTGGAACTTCGGTTCGCCGACGACGGCTGGGACAACGTGATCTACCGGCTGGGAGACGAGCTGGCGGTGCGCCTGCCACGCCGGGACATTGCCCATGCGCTGCTGCTCAACGAGGTGCGCTGGCTCCCGTTCCTGGCGCCGCGGCTGCCGCTGCCCGTTCCGGTGCCGCTGCACCGCGGCAGGCCGGGGGAGGGCTACCCGTACCACTGGGCGGTGGTGCCGTGGCTGCCCGGTTCCAGCGCGGCCTTCGTGGGAGCGCAGGTGCGCGACGGGTACGCCGGGGAACTGGCCGCGTTTTTCCGGGCGTTGCATGTTCCGGCCCCGGCCGATGCCCCGCGCAACCCGGTGCGGGGAGTGCCGCTGCGGGATCGGGACGCGGCGCTGCGCGGGCGGTTGGAGGCGGTGGAAGAGCCCGAGCGCGCGGCACTGCTGGCTATCTGGGAGCGGGGAATCGCCGAGGTCCTGCACGCCGGTCCGCGCTTGTGGCTGCACGGGGATCCGCACCCGCACAACATGCTGGTGCTCGATGCCGAGGGCACCGGGAAGTCCCGGCTGGGCGCGGTCATCGACTTCGGCGATATGACCGCGGGGGACCCGGCCAGCGACCTGGCCGTGGCTTGGCTGCATTTCAGCGCGGCGGGGCGCGCGGAGTTCCGGCGGCAGCTGGAGAATCATCGGCTCTATTCGCCGGGCACCTGGGAACGGGCCCGGGCCTGGGCGGTGAACTACGCGGTGCTCATGGCCGGGCTGCCGGTGGGTGATCCCCTGCATGGCGTGGGGGTCCACGGCATCGGGCAGCTGCTGGCCGAGGTTTAAGCGGTCCGAATGACGTGGTTCCGATCGGATCGACCCGGCACCGCGACAGTTCCCGGACCCCGGCGCGAATGCGGGGGTTGCCGGCCACGAGCCGGCGCAGATCCCGCCGGGAGTGCGCGGAAAAGTATCCGGGCAGGAAGAAGACACCGGTCATGCCGGCGAGTAGGGCCAGCTGGTGCCCGGCGTAGGCGGGTGCCCCGCGGCTCGTGCCGTCGAACTGTGTAACCAGCTCCATATGCACGATGGCGCACAGCGGAACGCCGGGCACCGCGACCATGATCCGTTTGCCGGCGACGCTGCAGCTGGCATGCACGGTGGCGACGTGGCTGGCCTTGGGCGTGGATTAATTGACCCGGCGCGAGAGGTACGGGCCCCACCTGGCCAGGGACACGGGGGGCAGGAACAACTGCGACAGGGCGCCGGGCAGCGCATCGAAGGTGGCCAGGTTGGCGAGGGCGGCGCAGGCCAGGGCGATCCCGTCTCGGCCGGGACAGCGGCAGGCATCCGGGGACCGCACCGGTGGGCCGGTGCGTGTCGTGTCGGTTGGGAATATCCCGGTTGCGCTTGCCCTGCGGAGGTCCTCGGCGTCGGGTCGTCCATGCGTGCCTCCTGGTCGGGCCGGAGTACGTAGCGGTGGACGACAATGTTTCATGAAGCCCGCGAATTTCGGTTTCGGCGGATGCGCTGGGTAAGGTCGGAAAACCGTTCCCGGTGTGATGCGCTTGACGTGTTCCGTGTCGCAACCGCCCTGGGGGAGCCACATCCCGCATTCCGCGGCCGCCGGGTGCAGCTCGGCGACCGGCGCGGAACACCGAACCAAGAGAAAGTGTGCCTGGAATGCAGATACGCGAACAGGATCCGGGGACCGGGCCACGCAACGGACGCGGGCATCGAGGAGACGACCTGCGCCGGCTGAACACCGCGGCGGTCATGAAGCACGTCTTCGGCCACCCGGGGCTGTCCCGGTCCGAGATCGCTGCCCACCTTGGCCTGAGCGCAGCCTCGGTCACCAACATCACCTCCACCTTGCTGGAGTCGGGGCTGCTGCGGGCCCTGCCCTCACCGACCGGGGCGCAGGGACGGCCGCGGGTGCCCCTGGAAATCGGCACGTCCGCACTGGTGCTCGGGATCCACCTGGGGCCGCGCACCGCGGGCGTGGTGTTGATGGGGCTCGACGGCGTGGGCCATGCCTCCGTGCTGGTGCCCCACGCCGGAATGGGCCCGACCGAAACCATCGACCGGGTGGTTGCCGCGGCCCACAAGCTGGTCGCGGACCACGCCCGGGACAGGCCGCTGCTGGGGACAGGCATCGCCACCGGCGGCATCGTGGACCGGCATGCGGCGGTGATCATCGACAACCCGGGTGCGGGCTGGCGCAATGTGCGCATGACGGAGCTGCTGCGCGGGCGGCTGCCCTCCCCGGTCATCGTCGACAACAACGCGCGGGCAGCTGCGCAGTCGGAATTGCTCTACGGCCACGGGCAACGGACCAACGACTTCGTCTTGATGGTCATCACCGCCGACATCGGGTCGGTGATGGTCGACGACGGGCGGATCCGAGCCGGGTTCAGCCAGACGGCGGGGCAGATCGCGCACCTGCGGGTCAGCGACCGGCCGGTGCCGTGCTCCTGCGGCAAGACCGGCTGCCTGGCGGTGATGGCCTCCGATGACGCGGTCGCGGCCGAGGCCAGGGATCGCGGGCTGGGAGGCGCGCAGAACATCGACCACGTGCTGGAACTGGCCGGGGCCCAGGACCCGGTGGCCATCGAGGTGCTGGAGCAACGCAACCGCTACGTCGGCCGGGCGGCGAGCCAGCTCATCGACATCCACGACCCCGAGCTGCTGGTCGTGGCCGGCACCCCGGCCGAAACCCCGGCGGTCTTCGCCGCCCTGGTGGCGGAGGTGGCCCGGCGGGCCCATGCGGGTTCCGGCGCCGCGGGCCGCGTCGTGCTTTCCTCGGACCATGTTTTTTCGCTCTCGCTCTTTGCCGCCTCCACGATGGTCGATGCGGTCCTCAACGATCCGCTGGGCCACGCGCTTCCCGAAGGCCTGTTGAACCCCTAGGCAACGCGGGTTTCCCGACGCAGCCGGCGGGGTCGGGGCAAGCCGTCCGGCAGCTGCCCGAGCCGTGCGCCGGAGCGCAAATGCCCGATGCCATCCGGTGGTGCTCTGAGGATTTATTGACACATGGTGCCGCATCTGGTTTATTTTAGAGCGTGAAATAAGTTGGTGAGGTCGATCACAGCATGTGGTTGCCTGGCCAACACCGCCACGCAGGGCGGAGTAACACGGGTCATTCGTACACGAGGAGCATCATGTCGAAGAAGAAGTTGATAGCCGTTGCAGCGGCATCCGCAGCGTTCATGCTGGTAGCCGGCGGTTGTTCGGCGGGAGCCGGCGCCGGGACGGCGGGCACCGCGGCGGATGGCGCCAAGCGCCTGTCGTTCCAGCTTGCCGAACCAACATCGCTGGTTCCGCACGAGTCCCCGGGAAGCCAGGTCGGCATGGCGACCTGTGCGAACCTCATGGAGGTCAACGTCGAGACGCAGGAGCTGGAACCGCTGGCCGCCAAGTCCGTCACGAGCCAAGACGCCACCACCTGGAAGATCGCGTTGCAGGAGGGCTGGACCTTCCAGGACGGCACCCCGGTCACCGCCGATTCCTTCGCCAAGGCCTGGTCCAAGACCGCCACCGGTTCCAACGCCTGGCAGGGCAACGGCAGCTTCGTCTCCTTCGCCGGCTACAAGGACCTGAACCCGACCGACGGCTCCAAGCCGAAAACCGATTCGCTCTCCGGAGTGAAGGTCATCGACGCGAACAACCTCGAGGTCACCCTCAATGCGCCCAACGCGGACTTCCCGAAGGTGCTGAGCACCTCGCCGCTGTGCCCGTTGCCCGAGGTCGCCTTCACCGATGCGAAGGCCTATGAGGAGAACCCGGTCTCCAACGGCCCGTACAAGTTCGTCTCCTGGAACCACAACCAGGAAGTCGTGCTGGAAAAGTGGGACGGCTTCAAGGGCGCAGCAGGTTTCTCCGGCGGGGCCGACAAGCTCGTGGGCCAGATCTACACCGCCGTCGACGCCGCCTACACGGACATGACCGCCAACAACCTGGACATGATCCGAAACGTGCCCGCGACCATGGTCTCCAAGGCCAAGAGCCAGCTCGGCGAGGAATCCCTCTACGAGGTCAAGACCGGCTCCAAGCAGTACACGCTGCAGATCCCCGACTATGTCAAGGGCCTTCAAGACCCGGACCTGCGCCGCGCCATCTCCATGTCGATCGACCGTGATGCCATCGCCGCCTCGCTGCTGCAGGGCTACGCCACCTCCTCCGACTCGCTGGTACCGCCGTCGCTGGATTCCTACAAGGAAGGTTCCTGCGCTTCGTGCACCTTTGACGCCGCCGGCGCCAAGGACCTGCTGAAGAAGGCCGGCGGATTCGACGGCACCCTGATCATCGAGCACACCTCGACCTCGGACGTGCAGCTGGTCCAGGCCATCTCCAAGCAGATCCAGGACAACCTGGGCATCAAGGTCCAGCTCAAGCCGATGCTGGGCACCGAACTCGAGGCCCGCCGCAACAACCAGAAACTCGAGGGCGCCGTCTTCGGCCTCTGGGGCTGGTCGTACAAGAGCTCGGACCAGTACCTGAGCCAGTACGAGACCGGTGGAGACGGCAACGTGACCACCGGCTACTCGAACAAGGCCGTCGACACGCTGCTGCGCTCGGCCCGCGGCGAGCAGGACGAAGCCAAGTCGGCCGCGCTCTACGCGCAGGCCGAGGCACTGATCATGAAGGACATGCCGGCGATCCCGCTGTTCATCCCGACGGACTTCGGCCTGCACACCAAGTGCGCCGTGATGAACGATGCCCAGGGCGACCTGCAGTTCTACCGCGCCGAATACGGCTGCTAAACCAGCACAACACTTGAAAGGTGGTGCGGGAGCGCCGGACATTAGACGCCGGCGCCCTCCCGCACCCCCGTGCGGAGGCGGACCCCTCGAAGGGGCCGCGAAAGGAAGCAGTTGCATGCTCGGCTACACAGTACGCAGAATCCTGCAGATGGTCCCGGTGGTCCTGGGGGCCACCTTCATCATCTACGCCCTCACTTTCCTGATGCCCGGGGATCCGGTGGCGGCCCTGACCGGCTCCCGCCCGCTGCCCGAATCCACGGTGCAGCAGATCCGGTTGGCCTACCACCTCGATGACCCGTTCCTGGTCCAGTACGGCAACTACATGCTCGGGCTGCTGCAGGGGAATTTCGGCATCGACTTCTTCGGACGCCCGGTCCTTGGGCTGATCCTCGAGCGCCTGCCGGTCACCTTCGCCCTGGCGATGACCGCCTGGGTGCTGAAGCTGGCCATCGGCCTGGCCATCGGCGTCTACGGCGGCCTGCGCAACGGACAGGCCGGAGACCACTTCGCGCTGGTGTTCACCGTGATCTTCCTGGGCATCCCCGGGTTCGTCATCGCCCTGGGCGCCCAGACCGTCTTCGGCGTGCAGCTGGGCTGGGTCGATCCGGCCGGCATCCGCGCCGGCTGGCCGCTGGCCTTCATCCTTCCGGCCCTGGTCATGGCGATCGAGGCCTCCGCAGGCCTGGCCCGGCTGACCCGCACCTCACTGGTGGACGTGCTGCGTGCCGAGTACCTGCGCACCGCCCGGGCCAAGGGGCTGTCCCCGCGCCGGGTCGTCTGGGGCCATGCCCTGCGCAACGCCATGATCCCGGTGGTCACCTACCTGGGCCTGTCCCTGGCGGGCATGCTCGGCGGAGCGGTGATCATTGAGGCGATCTTCAACATGCCAGGCATCGGAGGATTGATGGTCACGGCCATCAACAACAAGGAGGGCACCGTCGTGGTGGGCATCGCCACGATGCTCGTGCTGGTGTACCTCGTCTTCAACCTGCTCGTGGACCTGCTCTACGGCATCATCGATCCAAGGGTGCGGATATGAGCCAGAACACCGAAACCACCCCGGGCACCGCGCCGGCAACCGACCCGTTGGCACCGACCAACCCGATCACCGTCCCGTCGGGCATCAGGCCCCCGGCCGGCCCGCCGGCACCGGCCGCGTCCTTCCGGCGCAAGCCCGCGAAGAAGGTCAACCGCGGGCCGGTGTGGCTCAAGCCCCGCTTCCTGGTGTCCGGCACGATCGTGGCGCTCATGCTGCTGATGGCCGCGTTCCCGCAGCTCTTTGCCGGGTTCGGCTCGGACCCGACCGCCAATTGCGACATCATGAACACCAACCAGGCGCCCAGCCCGGAGCACATCTTCGGGATGGATATCCAGGGCTGCGACTACTACACCAACGTGATCTACGGGGCGCGGGCCTCGATCCTGGTCGGCATCGTGGTCACCGCGATCTCCTTCGTCATCTCCGCGCTGCTCGGCTCGCTGGCCGGCTACTTCGGCGGCTGGGTCGACACCCTGATCTCCCGCGCCTGCGACATGGCCTTCGGCCTGCCGTTCATCCTGGCCGCGATCGTGGTGCTGCAGCTGTTCTCGGAGCGCACCGTGTGGACAGTCATCTTCGCCCTGGCGCTGTTCTCCTGGCCCGGCGGGGTGCGGTTCATGCGTTCCTCGGTGATGGAGGTCCGCAACCGGGAATACGTCCAGGCCTCCAGGTTGTTGGGTGCCGGCAACGGGCGGATCATCGCCAAGCACATCATCCCCAACTCGCTGACGCCGCTGCTGGTGCTCCAGACCCTGGGCATCGGCGGGGTGATCTCCGCCGAGGCCGGGCTGACCTTCATCGGCATCGGGCTCACACCGCCCTCGGTGTCCTGGGGGCTCCAGCTGGCCGCGGCGCGCGAATACATCTCCGCGGCCCCGCACCTGCTGATCTTCCCCGCGATCTTCCTGACCATCACCGTGCTGGGCTTCGTGCTCTTTGGCGAGGCCATGCGCGATGAGTTCGACCCGAAAGGCAAATAGCATGGGCATCCACCAACATGCGAACCCCGCTGCCGATGCCGCCGACGACGTGCTGCTGCGCGTGAAAGACCTTGAGGTCGAATTCAACACCTCCAAGGGTGTCGCCACCGCGGTCAACGGCATGAATTTAGAGGTCAAGCGCGGGCAGGCGCTGGGCATCCTTGGCGAATCCGGTTCCGGGAAATCCGTGACCGCCCGCGCCATCATGGGAATCCTGGACATGCCCCCGGCCCACATCCCGCGCGGCGAGATCCTCTTGGAGGGCGAGGACCTGCTCACCGTCACCCCCAGGCGCCACCGCCAGCTGGTCGGCTCGCGGGTCACGATGGTCTTCCAGGATGCGCTGACCGCACTGAACCCGGTCCACCCGGTGGGCCGGCAGATCGGCGAACTCTACCGCGTGCACCGCGGCTACTCCCGCCGGGACGCGAAGGCAGCGGCCATCAAGATGATGGACAAGGTGCGCATACCGGCGGCCGCGAAGCGCGTGAACGACTACCCGCACCAGTTCTCCGGCGGCATGCGCCAGCGCATCGTCATCGCCATGGCGCTGGCCCTGGATCCGGTGCTGCTGATCGCCGACGAGCCGACCACTGCCTTGGATGTCACGGTGCAGGCGCAGATCCTCGAGCTGCTCAAGGAGCAGCAGGAGGAACGCAACATGGGGTTGATCCTGATCACCCACGACATCTCCGTGGTCAGGGAGGTCACGGACCAGGTCGCGGTCATGTACGCGGGACGGGTCGTGGAGCACGGGCCCACCGCCGAGGTGCTCTCGCGCCCCGGCCACCCGTATTCCCGCGGCCTGGCCGCCTCGATTGCCGGGGAGGAGCTCAAGGGCCGGCGCCTGCCGGCGATCCTCGGCACGCCGCCGGACTTGCTGCACCTGCCGGCCGGGTGCTCGTTCGCCAACCGCTGCGCCTTCGCCAGCGAGGCGTGTGCGGCCTCCGTCCCCGCACTGGAATTGATCGACGAGGCACGGCATAGCGCCTGCTTCCACACTTCGGAGGTCCTGGCCCATGCCAACGCCTAGCACCAGCACGCAGACCCTGCCGGGAACGGCGAACTATCCGGCATGCACGCCGTTGATGGAAATGCGCGACGTGAAGCAGCACTACGCCGTGCACCGCCACCTGCCCATCGGCCCGCGCAAGTTCGTCAAGGCCCTGCACGGAGTCGACCTGTCCGTGCACGCCGGGGAGACCTTGGGCGTGATCGGCGAGTCCGGCTGCGGCAAGTCCACCCTGGCCCGCGTGATGGCCGGGTTGGAGAAGCCCACGCAGGGCCAGGTGTTTTTCCGCGGCGAAGACATCAACACGCTGCGCGGGGACGAGAAGAAGGAGATGCGCCGGAACATCCAGTTGATCTTCCAGGACCCGTACTCCTCGCTGAACCCGCGGATGACGGTGGAGCAACTGGTCTCCGAGCCCTACGAGATCCACCCCGAGGTGGCCCCGAAGGCCGGACGCAAGGCCAAGATCAAGGAACTGCTCGAACTGGTCGGGCTGAACCCCAACCACTCCGACCGCTACCCGCACAACTTCTCCGGCGGCCAGCAGCAACGCATCGGTATCGCCCGCGGCATCGCGCTGAACCCCAAGATGCTCATCTGCGACGAGCCGGTTTCCGCGCTGGATGTCTCGGTGCGCGCCCAGGTGGTCAACCTGCTCGATGACCTGCAAAAGGAACTGGGCCTGTCCTACTTGTTCATCGCCCACGATCTGCAGATCGTGCGGCACATCTCCGACCGGGTCGCGACCATGTACCTGGGCCGCGTCGTGGAGCTGGGGACCTACTCGGATGTCTATGACTCCACCGCGCAGCCGTACACGCGGGCATTGATGTCCGCGGCCCCGGAACTGCGCAGGAACGACGGGAACGACCGGGAGAAGATCATCCTGCAGGGCGATCCGCCCTCGCCGATCGACCCGCCGGCAGGCTGCAGGTTCCACACCCGCTGCCCCATGGCCCAGGCGATCTGCGCGACACGGGAACCGGAGCTCATCGCGGTCGGGGACAGCCATGAGGCGCGCTGCCACTTCGCCAAGGACCTCGCGGCCGAATTCGTCCAACGCGCGGGCGCCTGAACAAACATCCGCCCAGCCACCGGACCAGCACGCCGATCTACCCACCCCGGGTTCCAGGGGACCCCGGCACCGCCGACGACGGCCTCCCTGCGGGCGGCCGCCGCCAACAAACTTGCACAATGAAGGAGAAAAATCGTGGATCTCAAGGTAGGTGTCGTCGGCTTCGGCCTGCGCGCCGGACTCTACAAGCACGCACACCGCCCCGGCGAGGGCTCGGTCGTCACCATGGTGTGTGACACCTCCGAACGCGGCCGCGCCGATGCCGCGGCCAAGCTGCCCGAGGCCATCATCACCGCGGACCTGGACGAGCTGCTGGGCGCCGGCCTGGATGCGGTGCTGGTGCTGACCCCGGACAACCAACACGCGGTGGTCGCCCAGCGCACCCTGGATGCCGGCATCCCGACGTTCTGCGAAAAGCCGCTGGATGTCACCCTGGAAGCAGTGGACGAGCTGCTCGAAACTGCGTTCCGCACCGGCACCAAACTGTACGTCGGGCACAACATGCGCCACATGCCGGTGGTTCGCCAGATGCGCGAGATCATCGAATCCGGTGCCATCGGCGAGGTCAAGGCCGTGTGGTGCCGCCACTTCGTGGGCAACGGCGGAGACTACTACTTCAAGGACTGGCACGCGGAGCGCAAGAACACCACCAGCCTGCTGCTGCAAAAGGGCGCCCACGACATCGACGTGATCCACTGGCTCGCGGGAGGCTACACCGCGTCGGTCTCCGCCGTCGGCGACCTTGCGGTCTACGGGGACGTCGAATCCCGCCGCGACAACACCGACCGCCGCATGTGGGACTGGTTCTCGCTGGAGAACTGGCCGCCGACCGACCAGAAGGACCTGAACCCGGTCATCGACGTGGAAGACATCTCGATGATGCAGATGAAGCTGGACAACGGCGTGCTGGCCTCCTACCAGCAGTGCCACTTCACCCCGGACTACTGGAGGAACTACACGGTCATCGGCACCGCGGGCCGCCTGGAGAACTTCGGGGACGACGCGGGCAACAAGATCAAGGTGTGGAACACCCGCAGCCAGACCGGCTACGTGGAGGCGGACCTCGAGGTCGAGATCGAGGCGGCCGACGGGGGGCACGGGGGTGCGGATCCACGCCTGATCGCCGAGTTCCTGCGCTTTGCGGCTTCGGGCGGGCCGACCGAGACCTCCCCGGTTGCCGCACGCGCGGCGGTTGCCGCGGGCGTGCTGGCCACCGAGTCGCTGCGCACCGACGGGTCGGCCAAGATCGTTCCTGCGCTCAGCGGGGAATTGCTGGCCTACTTCGCGGCCAACCAGGAGCGCGTAAACGCCTGAGGCGGCCCGGTGCCCGGCCGGACAACCGCTGCCGGCGCACCAGTCCCAAGGGGAGCATCCCTCCTCCGGCATCCGGGGGGAGGGACGCTCCCCTTCGGCGTTTCCGGCCCGGTGGCGGGGCACCGGAGGGTCAGTCGCCGGTGAGCTCGGCCATGGCCTGGCCCATGGCGGTGGCCACCAGCTGCACGCTGCGCCGGTGCATGGATTCGGGCCGCGCCAGCAGGTCGATGCGCCGGCGGTTGGCGATGCCCTCGAGCCGGCGCAGCACCACGTTCTCGCCCAGCGCGGCGCCGGCGGTGTAGCGCGGAATGATGCCGATGACATCCCCGGCCGCAACCAGCGCAGCGACCGTGGCGTAGTCGTTGATCCGGTGGATGATCTCCGGGGCGGCACCGGAAACCGCGCTGATGGCTCCGAGCACGTCGGCCGGGGAGAAGCCCTCGCGGCTGACCACCCAGTGCTCGCCGACCAAATCCGCCGGGCGCAGTGTGTCCTTCGCCGCCAGCCGGTGGCCGGCCGGCAACGCGATGTCCAGGGGCTCGTGCGCGAGCGGGGTGACGACGACCCGGTCGGCGGGCCAATGCGGGGTGTGGTCCATGCGGTGGGCCAGGACCAGGTCGTAGCGGGCGGTCAGCGCCGGGAAATCCTGCTGGGCCACGTCCTCGTCGAAGAATCGCGGCGCGGGGAAACCGGGTGTTGCGAGCTTGCTCAGCAGCGGGGCGAAGAGCACCTGGCCCACGGAGTGGAACCCGGCCACGGAAACCGGGGCAGCGGCGCTTTCCTGGAACTCGCCGATAGCGGCCCGTGCCGCGGCCAGCGAGGAGACCACCGTGGCGCCGGCGGCCGCCAGCACCTGACCGGCCTCGGTGAGCACCAGGTTCCGGCCCTCCTTGCGGGTCAGCGGGACCTGGATGTTGCGCTGGAGCAGGGCCAGCTGCTGGGAAACGGCCGAGGGCGTGACATACATGGCGCTGGCCACGGCCTTGACCGAGCCGAGGTCGCCGAGTTCGCGCAGGATCTGCAACTGGTGGACTTCCATGTAGTCAATCCTAAATCGTTGATTGAGAAACATGCGTATCTTCTAAGGTGTCTATGTCGGGTGCGAGATGCCAGACTGGAGGCGAATCGTCCATGAAAGGCGCGCCAGGCGGCGCAATTGAGGAGCCATCGATGAAGGCACTGTACAAGTCCGGGCCACACGCCGGATTCGAGCTGGTTGACCGCCCCGAGCCCGTGACCGGCGACCGCGACGTGAAGATCCGAGTGATGACCGCAGGCATCTGCGGCACCGACCTGCACATCCAGGCCTACGACGACGCCGCCAAGGCCATGATCAAGGCCCCGATGATCCCGGGCCACGAGTTCTACGGCGAGGTCGTCGAGGTGGGCGACGAAGTCACCGACGTGAAGATCGGCGACCGCGTCTCCGGCGAGGGCCACGTGGTCTGCGGCATGTGCCGCAACTGCCGCGCGGGCCGGCGCCAGATGTGCATCAACACCGTCTCGGTCGGCGTGCAGCGCGACGGCGCCTTCGCCGAATTCGTCGTCATCCCCGAGACCAACGTCTGGGTCCACCGCGACCCCTCGATCACCCCGGAACTCGGCGCGATCTTCGACCCGTTCGGCAACGCCGTGCACACCGCGCTGTCCTTCCCGCTGGTCGGCGAGGACGTGCTGATCACCGGTGCCGGGCCCATCGGCCTGATGGCCATCGCCGTGGCCCGCCACGCAGGCGCCCGCAAGATCGCCATCACCGACATCTCCCCGCAGCGCCTGGAACTGGCCCGCGGCATGGGCGTGGACCTGGCCATCGACGTCTCGGCGACCCGCATCAAGGATGCCCAGCGCGAACTGGGCATGCGCGAGGGCTTCGACTTCGGCATGGAAATGTCCGGCCACCCCACCGCGCTGCCGGAAATGATCGAGAACATGAACCACGGCGGGCACATCTCCATGCTTGGTCTGCCCTCCAGCTCCATCGACATCGACTGGGGCAAGGTCGTCACCCACATGCTCACGCTCAAGGGCATCTACGGCCGCGAGATGTTCGAGACCTGGTACGCCATGAGCGCCATGCTCACCTCCAACCCGGTGCTGCGAGAACGCGTCGCCTCCGTGGTCACCGACTACCTGCCGGCCACCCAATGGGAAGCCGGCTTCGACGCCGCGCGCTCCGGCCACGGCGGCAAGGTCGTCCTGGACTGGACCGTCTTCTAGAGATCCCCCAAGCCTCTTCCACATTCCCGCGACTTTTAGGAGAAGCACCGTGTACACCACCATGAAGGACGAGCTGGCAGCCGAACTGGCCCAGCTGCGCACCGACGGCCTGTTCAAGTCCGAACGCCACATCGACTCGGCCCAGTCCAACCGCATTTCCGCCGGAGAGCTCGGCTTTAGCGCCAAGAAGGTGCTGAACTTCTGCGCCAACAACTACCTGGGCCTGGCGGACGATGAGCGCATCATCGAGGCCGCCAAGAACGCCATGGACACCCGCGGCTTCGGCATGGCCAGCGTCCGCTTCATCTGCGGCACCCAGGACCTGCACCTGGAACTCGAGGCTGCGGTCTCCAAGTTCCTGGGCACCGAGGACACCATCCTGTTCTCCAGCTGCTTCGACGCCAACGGGGGCGTCTTCGAGTCGCTCTTCGGCGCCGAAGACGCCATCATCTCCGATGCGCTGAACCACGCCTCGATCATCGACGGCATCCGCCTGTCCAAGGCCGCGCGCTTCCGCTACGCGAACCAGGACATGGCGGACCTGGAGACCCAGCTGCAGGCAGCCGCCGCATTGAACGACGGCAAGGGTGCCCGCCGCACCATCGTCGTCACCGACGGCATCTTCTCCATGGACGGCTTCATCGCCCCGCTGGGAGCCATCTGCGACCTGGCCGACAAGTACGGCGCGCTGGTCATGGTCGATGACTCCCATGCCGTGGGCTTCATGGGCGCCACCGGCGCCGGCACCCCGGAACACGCGGGTGTCTCGGACCGCGTGGACATCTACACCGGCACCTTCGGCAAGGCCCTAGGCGGCGCCTCGGGCGGCTACGTGGCAGGCCGCGGCGAGATCGTGGCGATGCTGCGCCAGAAGGCGCGCCCCTACCTGTTCTCCAACTCGCTGGCCCCGGCCATCGTTGCCGCGACGCTGAAGGCGCTTGAGCTCGTCGAGGGTTCGGGCGAACTGCGCGAAAAGCTCTTCGAGAACGCCGCGCACTTCCGCCGCCGCATGACCGAGGAAGGCTTCGACCTGCTCGACGGCGAGCACGCCATCGTTCCGGTGATGTTCGGCGATGCCGTCAAGGCCGCAGAGGTGGCCGGCAAGATGCTGGAGCAGGGCGTCTTTGTCACCGCGTTCAGCTTCCCGGTGGTCCCGAAGGGCGCCGCACGCATCCGCGTGCAGCTCTCGGCAGCGCACTCGGCCGAGGACATCGAGGCCTGCGTGCAGGCGTTCGTCGCCAGCCGCTAAATGCTCCAAACAGGTATCGCCCGCATTCCCTGTCATGGGGGAGTGCGGGCGATACCTGCTTAATCAATCAGGGGCAAACGATCCGCCAACTTCTTGATGCCTAGCCTTTTCCCAGCGTTGATCCTGCCTTGGACTTGGTGGACTTGCTCGAAGAGTTCGAGGCAAGCTTCGATCCAGCCTTGGAAAGCGCGGCCTTTGACGGCGTGGACGACTTACCCATGTTTCACCGCCTTTCCGGAGTTCCCTGCCACTGGTGCAGATGGAGCACACCGTATCGGGCGGTGCAGACATTTTGGGGTTGGAAGTCCAGAACGATCAATTACTCTACGGCGCGATCAAACTGGATGTAGTCCAGGGAGGCGTAGTCTGGCGCCGTGAAGTGCGCGGTGAAGCGATGCGTTCCGCGTTCAAGGTAGCGATGGCCCCAATCCTGGCGTTCGAAGTTCCTGTTGTGTGTCGTGTTCTGGATGGCGGCGGGTTCGACGTCTGAGGAAACGCGGCCCGAAACCGCGTAGAGGCCAGGGACGGTGATGTCGACGATGCCCCGGACCCGGTGGAAAATGACGGAGGCACCCGCATTGATAAGCCAATGCAGGTGCCTCGCTCATTCCTCGTCCGGGGCAGTGCCCCGGGGCGGTCACCGAACGGAGTTGCGGCGAGAAGCCAGGCCCTCGGCGGTGCCAACGAGCAGGACCGCCGCGATGACGGCCACGACGAATCCCAGGACATTGAGTTCGAAGATGTTCCCGGTGCCCAGCAGACTGGCAATCACCCCGCCGATGACGGACCCGGCAAGTCCCAGCAGCAGGGTGACGAGCAGGCTCAGGTTCTGCTTGCCGGGCTTGATAAGCCGTGCAAGTGCGCCAATGACGAGTCCCGCGACGATGAATCCGATCATGTTTCCGGCCTTTTCTCTAGGTTGTGGGTGCAGCGCGGTGGCGGCTTCACCACTTTCGACCCTAGAGCATGCCTCTCCCGCGCGCGGTCAACCATGCGGCGGAAGCCCATGGGACATTCCCCACGCGGTGTCGCCCCGCCCGTGGGTGTGGCGACACCGTGGACGCGCGGTGCGAACGGTGTCCGGCATAGCGGTTACCCGGTGGTGAGGTCCCAAGCAATAAACGGTGAAGCATGGGAAGGTGGCTCTCAGGGATGGCACGAACCTGGATCTCCATGCCCCTGCGGTGGACATGGACACATGGAGGTCGCCGGAGAGCCTTCGCTGGTCCTTCAAACACATGGCAGAGATCCTGACCACTGCGGAAACCTCCCGGGGGAGCGGTGGCCGGCGCGCTGTGCGACGCCGGAAGGCTTGGCCCGGAGGGGCAGCTGACCGACTGCCTGCCGGAACTGGTCGAAACCGGATAGGCCGGGGCAATGGGCACCGGCTGCTGGACATGCGCTCCGGCATCGACTTCTCCGAGAACTACCTGGGCCCGGCCGCCGGGGTCCGGAAGCTGGAGGAGGCGATTGGCTGGGCCGCCTCCAATGCTCCCGGACCCACCGGCATGTTCCCGTTCCTGCGGACGCTGGAGCGCAAGACCGCCCACGACGGGGTCTTCGAGTACCGTTCCTGCGAGACGGACATGCTGGGCTGGATCGGCGAGGCCGCCGCGGGCACCCCCATGGACGCGCTGGTGTGGGCAGAATCGGAGCCGAATCGGACGCCTCCATGGGTATCGACAAGTTCGGCACCGGGGTCTTCGGCGGGGGAATCAACGCTACGCTGCGCGACATTGCCCGTTTCGGGTCGCTGTTCCTGGGCGACGGGCTTTACTTGACCGGTAAGCGGGTGCTCTCCGGCGAGTGGTTCGGGCAGACCCTGGCCGAAGCACCGGATTCACGCGACGCCTTTGCCGACAGCCCGGGAGACAACACGATGCCCGGCGGGATGCACCGCAACCAGATGTGGTTCCCCTATGCGGGCAGCGACGTGGTGCTTTGCCTGGGCATCCACGGCCAGCTGGTCCACGTCAACCGCCTTGCCGGGGTGGTGGCGGCCAAATTGTCGAACTGGCCGGTGCCGCAGGATCCGGCCAGGCTCTTTCCCGTCCTGCGCGCGTTCGAAGCGATTTCGGCCGCACTTGTGGTGGAGGCCGAGACTGCGTCCGCCCCCGTGCCAAAGGAACCGGCACCCGCGGGGTAGCCGGATCCCGCAGTCCCTCGCCGGGGGATGGGTCCGTGACGGCCGATTCCGGGGTCCGAGCCGGAAAACTGCGGCCCAAACGCAACTCAAGACCGTGGTGCGGCCTTCGCCATGCGCCTACGATGGAATCAATCTTGCCCATGCGGCGGATGATGCACATGGGGTCGGTTGTTTCATCTGGGGATGAAGGCGCTTCGATTGGGGGACGAAATGGTGGACCTTGCGAGGTTTGAGGACGCACACTACCTGACGGTGGCAGAGGTCGCCTTGGCGATGCGTGTTTCGAATATGACCGTCTACAGGTTGGTCCATGCGGGGGAATTGCCGGCGGTGCGATTCGGGCGTTCCTACCGCGTTCCGGCCCAGGCGGTGAAGGAATACCTGGGTTCTGAGCAACATGCGGCAGATCCTGGCCACCATCCCCCGGCCGACTGACATCGATGGGGCGTTGTTCGCGATGACTCTGGATCCTGCCGGGCGGGGGCAACGAACCGCCTAGGCATATCCATGACTGACCTCGCGGTTCACCCGCGGGAGGGAAGTGCCTGCGGGTCGATGTCGCCGGCGTCGTGGCAGTAGCCCAGGACCCGGATGATCGTTTCCAGGTCGCCCGCGGGCAGCGCCTCGAGGATGTCGCGGTGGGCCCGTGCGATGGAGGCCTGGTGTTCCGGCCCCAACTGGTAGGCGCGGGTGATCCGCCGCTGGATCGGGTGTCCCCAGATGCTTCCCAGGGTCTCGCGCAGGTATTGGTTGGGGCAGGGGTCGATGAGCCTGAGGTGGAATTCCTTGCCAAGGCGGAATTGCTCCTCCGCATCGGTGGGTTCCACCGTCTCGAATTCGTCGATGAGCGCCCGCAGCCGCACAAGTTGCGCGGGGGAGTGCCTGCCGATGGCCTGTGCCATCGCCAGCTGCTCCAGGTGGTAACGCACCTCGAAGACGTTGTGCACGTCTTGCGCCGTGAGGTCGTTGACCACGTACCCGCTCCCCGGCACCAGCGTGGCCAAGCCCTCCATTGCGACTTGGGCCAGGGCGTCACGCACCGGAGTGCGTGAGACGCCGTATTGGGCGGCAACCTGTTCCTGGACCAGTGCGGTTCCCGGCTTCAGCGCGCCGCTGACGATTTCGGAAGCGATTTGTTCGTGGACGCGCACCGCCAGTGGTCTTGCGTCGTGGACTCCCGTAGCCATGCGTCTCCCTGAAAATGTTTCGTCGCGGTTCCCAGCAGTCTAGCGTGTGGTTTTCACTCCGCTCCGCGGTGCTGGTGGCGCGGGTCACAAAAAACCCTTGACCCATCTGTATCCACTGTATACGGTGAATACAATCAGTGGCGTTCCACCTCCCGACAAAGGAAAAAACATGTATGTCTTGAACACCTGGTACGTGGCGGCCTGGAGCAGCGAGGTCGACCGCAAGCCGGTCAAGCGGGTAATCTGCGAGCAGCCGATCGTGCTCTTCCGCACCCAGAACGGCACGCCGGTGGCCCTGGCCGACCGCTGCGCCCACCGCGCCTTCCCGCTCTCTGAAGGCCGCACCGTCGGCGATTCCATCGAGTGCGGCTACCACGGGTTCACCTACGGCGCGGATGGGATGTGCACCAAGGTCCCCGCGCAAAGCACCATCCCCGAGCGCGCCAAGGTCCGCAAGTACCCGCTGGTGGAAAAAGACGGCTGGATCTGGGCCTGGATGGGGGATGCGGACCTGGCCGACCCCGCGGACGTACCGGACACGCACTGGATGACCGACCCCGGGTGGGCCACCGTCACCCATTCGTTCCACTTCAAGTGCCGCGCCGGGCTGATCCACGACAACCTGCTGGATCTGACCCACGAATCGTTCCTGCACCAGACCACCGTGGGCGACGACTACATCTACGAGCACGGCATCACCGTGGAGGTCGAAGGATCGGTGGTCAGCGTCGACCGGCTGATGCCCTCCGTTCAGGCACCGCCGCTGTACGCCGACACCATGGACGCCCGCGGGCTGTTCGACCGCTTCCACTGCACCGAGTTCTTCGTGCCCAACCTGCACGTGCTGCACTCCGGGATCACCGGGGAAGGCAAGCCTCGCGCCGAGGGCTACCTGATCAAGGTGCTCAACGGCATCACCCCCATCGACGAGCACAACTCCTGGTACTACTACGCCTTCAGCCGCAACTTCGCCGTCGATGACGCGCAGGCCACCGAGGACCTGCGCGTGGGACTGAACACCGTCCTGCAGGAGGACGCCGATGCCCTGGAAGCCCAGGAGATCGGCATGCAGTCCCGCCCTGACGGCGAGTTCGACGTGCTCATCGCCCAGGACGGCGGCGTCGCCAAGGCCCGGCGCATCCTGTCCACGCTGGTCAAGCGCGAGCAGGCCGCCGCCGCGGACCGGCCCGTCGCCGGCGCAAGGGCCTAGTCGCCATGTGGATGCTGGTACGTGCCGATTCGCAGGACGACTACTGGGAAGCCGGGCAGGGGCAACGCACCCTCGCCGCCTGCCCGGACACCGACGAGCGCGGGGATCCCTGGCGCTGGACCGCGCGGCTGGCCGAGGATGCGTCCGGGCCAGAGGTGCTCATCGAGGCCGACCCCGACTACATCGGGGTGCAGACCTCCGTCTACGCCGACGGACATACCGGGGTCGTCGAACGCCCCGCCGGGCACCAGATGGTGGTGACCTCGCTGCACGGCCAGGTGCTGGTCGCGGCCGTGGATGGGCCGTGGGAACGCTGGCTGAACCCCGGGGACGTGTTCATCGTGGAGGGCGAGGACGACGAGTCGCTGCGCATCTCGCTGACCGTACCCGAGGCCCGGGTCTCGGTCACGATGCTGGCCCCTCGCCGAGCCGCGGCCCTGAGGTGGGTACCGTGAGCGCCGGGACGGCGCCGGCGCGGCCGCTCGCACCGGTCGGCGCGTCCTTCACCGGGATCGACTTCTCCGCCACGGGCAAGCAGCTGGGCTACGGACACGTGGTGCACTCGGACAATGTGCACGATGGGGCGATCATCCCGGTTCCCGTCGCGGTGATTTCCTCGGGTCCCGGACCGGTGGCCCTGCTGGTGGCCGGCACCCACGGAGACGAATACGAGGGGCAGGTCTTGGCCCACGAGCTGATCCGTGAACTGGATCCGGCCCGGCTGTCCGGCACCGTGATCGTCGTGCCGGCGGCCAACTCGCCGGCCGTGCGCTCCGCGGCCCGCGTTTCGCCGATCGACGCGGGAAACCTGAACCGCAGCTACCCGGGCCGTGCCGAGGGCGGGCCCACCGAGCAGGTTGCCGCGCTGATTGCCGGTGCCCTGCTGCCGCGCGCCGACTTCGTGATCGACATGCACTCGGGCGGATCGAACTCGACCTACTTGCCCTGTGCCTTCATCTACCGCGGCCCCGACGAAGAGCTGTGGCGGGCGAAGCTTCGGGCCTCCCGGTTGCTGGGCCTGCCGTACGTCATGGTGGTCGCCCCGCTGCTGGAGCCCGGCTCGCTGTCCAGCGCCGGGGACCTGGCCGGGGTCCTCACGATTTCCACCGAGCTTTCCGGGTCCGGGACCGTTGACCGGCATGCGCTGGTGGCCATGCGCCGCGGCATGCCGCGCCTCTTGGCCGACCTGGGGATCCTCAACGGGGCCGCCGAGGCTCCGGTGGAGGCCGAACCGCAGTGGATTGAACTGGTGCCCGAATCGCCGGTAACCTCCACGGCCGCCGGGCTCTTTGAACCGCTCGTCGACCTGGGGGAAGCTGTGAGCGCCGGGCAACCGGTGGCGCGCGTGCACTTCATCGACGAACTGGACCGGCAGCCGCGTGCCTATCATGCCCGACTTGACGGGGTGGTCGCGATCATGCGCCGACCCACGCTGGTGGCCCCGGGCACCCACCTGCTGCACATTGCACCGCTGCTCGATCCCGACTCCCTTTAGTTTCTCCCGTTCTCCCACCACGCCCGGCGCCCCTGGCAGCCCGGACACCACCGAAGAAGGACAGAAAATGATCTCGCACCGCACTACGCGTTTCCTGGCCGCCGGCATGCTGCTCGTCTTGGCATCCACCGGCTGCACCACCGTCTCGCAGGCCGAATCCACCCAGGGCTCCGGCGCGTCGGGTTCAGCGTCCGCCGTGGCCTTGGGCGTCAACGAGGCCGCCCGGGCCCTGCTCCCGGCAGACATCCGCGAGGCGGGGGTACTGCGCATTGCCTCGGACCCGACCTACCCCCCGTTCGAGTTCTACGACACCGACAACAAGACGCTGATCGGCTGGGACGCCGACATGGGCGACGCCATCGGCGCGGTGCTGGGCCTGAAGGTCGAGCATGTTCCGGCCACCTTCGACACCATCCTGCCCGGCCTGCAATCGGGCAAGTACGACCTGGGCATGTCCACCTTCAGCGTCACCGACGAACGCCGCAAGGCCGTGGACTTCGTCCCCTACCTGCAAGGCGGTACCGGATTGGCCGTGGCCCCGGGCAATCCGCAGAAGTTGAGCGTTGACGCGACGAGCCTGTGCGGCAAGGCGGTAGCCGCACAGAAGGGATCGATCCAGTCCCTGGACATCCTTCCGGCGTTCTCCAAGAACTGCACCGAGGCCGGCAGCCCCGCCATAGACATGCAATTCTTTCCCACGCAGAACGACGCGAACCTCGCCCTGACCTCCGGCCGCGTCCAAGGGGTCATGGCGGACTCGGTCTCCCTGGCCTACCAGGGCAAGCTCGCCGGCGGGAAGTTCGAGGTCGCGCAGGGCCCCGACTACGAACCGGAACTCACCGGCACGGCGCTGGGCAAGAAGAGCGAACTGCTGCCTGCCGTCCAGGCAGCCACGGCAGCGGTGTTGGAATCCCCGACGTACGCAGAGATCAACGCCAAGTGGGGTCTGCCGGCCAGCACGCAGATCACCCCGGCCGATGTCGTGCTGAAGTAGCGATGGAGATGGCTCCCATGACCCTCATGACCGAACCCAAGAAGACCGCGGCCGCGGTTGACGAGTACAGCATCGTCAAGGCCAGGCACCCGGGGCGCTGGATTTCGGCGGCGGTGATCGTGTTGCTGGGGTTGCTGTTGGCCCGCTCGGTGGTCACCAACCCGAACTTCGGGTGGGAGACCGTCGGGATGTACATCCGCGACGTCTCCATCGTGCGCGGCATCGGCATCACCCTGGAACTGACCGCCGTCTGCATGCTCATCGGCATCGTGCTGGGCGTGGTGCTGGCCGTCATGCGGATCTCGGCGAACCCGGTGGTGCGCACCGCGGCCTTCGCCTATGTGAACTTCTTCCGCGGCACCCCGGTGCTGGTGCAGTTGCTCTTTTGGTACAACCTGGCCGCGCTCTATCCCTCCATCACCTTCGGCATCCCCGGGGTGGATTTGGACACGAATGCGATGATCACGCCGCTGACCGCCGCGATCCTGGGGCTGGGGCTGAACCAGGCGGCGTACATGTCCGAGATCGTACGGGCCGGCATCCTTTCGGTGGAGCACGGCCAGTCCGAGGCGGCCGGGGCACTGGGCATCAACCGGCTCCAGACCATGCGGCGGATCATCCTGCCGCAGGCCATGCGCGTGATCATCCCGCCCACGGGCAACGAAACCATCGGCATGCTCAAGACCACCGCCCTGGTCTCGGTCATCTCGGTGCCCGAGCTGCTGTACTCCGCGCAGATCATCTATGCCCGCAATTTCGAGACCATCCCGCTGCTGATGGTCGCCAGCATCTGGTACATCGTGGTCACCTCGATCCTGAGCGTCGGGCAGTTCTACCTGGAGCGCCACTACGCCAGGGGCGGGCAGCGTAGCCTGCCGCAGACCCCGTGGCAACAACTCAAGCGGTTCATGCGGGTGCACGACCCGCTGACCCTCAAGGGAGCGAAGAAATGAGTGCGACCATCCTGGAAACCGGCGCCACGGCCACGGCGCCCGCGCCGATGATCAAGGCCGATGCTATCCGCAAGAGCTACGGCCGGCTGGAGGTGCTGAAGGGCATCGACCTGCAGGTGCAGCGCGGGGAGGTGGTGTGCCTGATCGGTCCTTCCGGGTCGGGCAAGTCGACGCTGCTGCGCTGCATCAACCACCTGGAAACGATCGAGGGCGGGCGGATGTGGGTGGACGGGGCGGTGATGGGCTATGACCTGAAGGGCACCAAGCTGCACGAGCAGCCGCACGCGAAGATCTGCCGCAGCCGGGTGGAGATCGGGATGGTGTTCCAGCACTTCAACCTGTTCCCGCACATGACCGTGCTGGAGAACCTGATCGAGGCGCCGCGCCTGGTGCTGAAGGAGAAGCGCTCGAGTGCGACGGCGCGGGCGCTGTCCCTGTTGGAGTCGGTGGGGTTGGCCGACAAGGCCAAGGCGTATCCGCGGCAGCTTTCGGGCGGGCAGCAGCAGCGCGTGGCGATCGCCCGGGCGCTGTGCATGCGGCCGAAGGTCATGCTCTTTGACGAGCCGACCAGCGCGTTGGATCCGGAGCTGGTTGGCGAGGTGCTCAAGGTGATGAAGGACCTGGCGGCCACCGGCATGACCATGGTCGTGGTGACCCACGAGATGAACTTCGCCCGGGACGTCGCGGACCGGGTGGTGTTCATGGACGACGGGCATGTAGTGGAGCAGGGCCCGGCACGGGACGTCATCGGCAATCCACAGCATGAACGCACCCGCGCCTTCCTGGCCTCGGTCCTCTGACCCATCCACCCATATATCCACGCATCTTCGAAAGGGCACACAACGATGTCGACCCTGGAATTCTTTGAAACCGAAGTCCACCGCATCACCAGCGAATCCGACGGCGTCCTGTCCCTCGAGCTGAGGCACCCGCTGGGACGGGCGCTGCCCGAGTGGAATGCAGGGGCACACCTTGACGTGCTGCTGCCTAACGGGTTGATCCGGCAATACTCCCTCTGCTCGGATCCCGGCCAACGGGATTCGTGGCGCCTGGCGGTGCTGCGCGAACCGGCCGGGCGCGGCGGATCGGCCTACGTGCACGACGAATTGCGTCCCGGGACCAAGATCCAAGTGCGCGGACCCAAGAACAATTTCGCCCTGGCACCGGCACCGCAATACGTGTTCCTGGCCGGAGGCATCGGCATCACCCCGCTCCTTCCCATGGTTAGGGCCGCTGCCGCCGGGGATCAGCCCTGGCGACTGATCTACATGGGCCGCAGCCGCAACAACATGGCTTTCCTCGACGAGCTCGCTGGCTACGGGGACCATGTGCACATCCACGCCGACGACGAGAACGGCTTCTATCCCCTGGCCGACCTCCTCGCCGATCCGGTTGCGGACTTCCACGTGTATACCTGCGGTCCGGGTCCGCTGCTGAAAGTGATCGAATCCCTGGCCGGGGGATGGCAGGACCCGTCCCGCCTGCACTTCGAACGCTTTGCCGCGGACCCCGGGTCGGCCGGAGCGGCCGTGGCACCGCACGAGGGCGACCACGAATTCACGGTGCAGGGCACCGACGGGACGGAGGTAAGCGTCCCGGTAGGGGTGAGCATCCTGCAGGCCTTGGAGGATGCAGGCATGAGCCCGCTGAACTCCTGCCGCGAGGGGATCTGCGGCACCTGCGAGACGCCGGTGCTCTCCGGGGAGATCGACCACCGCGATTCCCTGCTCTCGGATCAGGAGCGTGAGGCCGGGGACACCATGATGATCTGCGTGTCCCGGTGCAAGGGCAAGCGCCTGGTGCTCGACCTGGGCTAGGCGCTGTAGGGGCGCCCGCACTTTGTCGAGCGACCGTGGCCGTCGAATTCTTGGCGGAGGGGAACCGCATGGCGACATTGCCAAAGCGGGGGAGCTGGGTGCTTGCATCCCGTGCTGCCGGATTCGTCCCGGGAGAAACCGTCCCGGGGCGGTACAAGAAGATGCGCTTCCGCGGTTCAAAGGGGCGGCAGATCGTCGCTCCACCGAGGTCACTGGGCTTCCCGGCCCCTTGACTAGGCAAGCGGGGGCGGGGAACCTCGAACTAGGCACTCTGTCGGTTGCGGCCCGGTGGGTTGAGAACCGGCGGACCCCAACCGAGCACACCCGGCCAAGGAGAGCATCATGAGCACGAAGTTCAACGACATGCTGACGGACCAGATCGGCAACGAGTTCGCCGCCTCCCAGCAATACATTGCCGTCGCTGTCTGGTACGACGGCAAGGACCTGCCGCAGCTGGCGAAACACTTCTACCGCCAATCCCTGGAAGAACGGAACCACGCCATGATGATGGTCCGTTACATGCTGGACCGCGGCATCAGGGCCAGCATCCCGGGCGTCAAAGCGGTGCGCAACGACTTCGAATCGGCGGAGGATCCACTGGTGCTGGCGCTCGAGCAGGAACTCGAGGTCACCGAGCGGATCAAGGAGCTCTTTGCCCTGGCCCGTGCCGAGGACGACCCATTGGGCGAGCAGTTCATGCTGTGGTTCCTCAAGGAGCAGGTCGAGGAGGTGGCCTCGATGTCGACGCTGCTGAACGTGGCCCGGCGGGCGAGCAACCTCTTCGATGTCGAAACGTTCCTGGCCCGCGAGTCGGTGGGGGATTCAGGACAGTCCGGCGGATCGGGCGGGACGCCGGAAGCCGCCGGAGGGGCGCTCTAGGCCAATCCGCAACGGCCGAGGAATTTTCCTTCCCGGGGACACCGAACTGGACGATTAAACCCTTCGCGCGGTGATTCCACGCGCCGGCACAGGCGTGCGGACGCGTCCGCAGGCCTGTACCGGTTCCGTTAAACGGCCAGCGATCCTGCGGCCCCGTCCGGAGAAGGGGGCCGAGGGCTTCTCGCAGCTCTGAAGGGGTTAACAAACGACCAGTCCAGATGCTACTTTTGTCGAAATGGACTTGCTGCGTTGCTAGTCACCGCGGATTCGGCCACGGCCCGGAAGGGGGTGTCTTGGCTCAGGCTCGGCAACGCAGCCCACGGCGCCCGACCCGCGCACCGCCGTCCGAAAGCAGGGACACATGAGCGTTTCACCCCTTATCTGGGGCATCACCATCGTCGCCATTCTTGCCCTGCTCGCCTTCGACTACTTCTTCCACATCCGCAAGGCCCACGTGCCCACGCTCAAGGAAGCCTCGATCTGGTCATCGGTCTATGTGGGGATCGCCATCCTGTTCGGAATCCTGGTCCTGGTCTTCGGCGGGACCACGATGGGCTCGGAGTACTTCGCCGGCTACATCACGGAAAAGGCGCTGTCGGTCGACAACCTGTTTGTCTTCCTCATCATCATCGCCAGCTTCCGGGTCCCGCGCGAGGACCAGCAAAAGGTGCTCCTGTTCGGCATCGTGTTCTCGCTGATCGCCCGGACCGGGTTCATCTTCCTGGGTGCGGCGCTGATCAATTCCTTTGCCTGGGTGTTCTACCTCTTCGGCCTGATCCTGCTGCTCACCGCCGGCAACCTGCTCAAGCCCGGGGACCACGCGACGGACCAGTCGGACAACTTCATCATGCGCCTGGCCAAGAGGTTCCTGCACACGACCGACCACTTCGACGGCGACAAGCTGTTCACCATGCACCACGGCAAGCGGGCGCTGACCCCCATGCTGCTGGTCATGGTGTCGATCGGCGGCACCGACATCCTGTTCGCGCTTGACTCCATTCCTGCGATCTTCGGCCTGACGCAGAACGTGTACATCGTCTTCACCGCCACCGCCTTTTCGCTGATGGGGCTGCGCCAGCTGTACTTCCTGCTCGATGGCCTGCTGGACCGCCTCATCTACCTCTCCTACGGGCTGGCCGCGATCCTGGCGTTCATCGGCATCAAGCTGGTGCTCCACGCGCTGCACGAGAACAACCTGCCCTTCATCAACGACGGCGAACCCGTCCCGGTCATCGAGATCACCACGGGACTGTCCCTGGGCTTCATCATCGGGGTGCTGCTGGTGACGGTGGTTGCCTCGCTGCTGAGCAAGGCGGGCAAGGCGCAGACGGCGATCAACAGTGCCCGGCGGCATGCCGTTGAATTCATGGACCTCGGCTATACCGCCGATCCCGCCGAGCGCGAGCGGGTCTACCGGCTGCTGACGCAGGAGGAGGCGCAAATCCATGCGATGGACCTGAAATACCGCAACAAGGCCAAGGACGTCGACAAGATCCGCGCGCTGGTGGCCGAGGCACACCGGCAGCACGATGAGTACCTGCAGCAATAGCCATTGCCCGCGGGCAGGAATCCGACCAGCAAGGAGAAACGACCATGGACAGCGAAAACCCCTTTGGCGCAACACCTACCATCCAGCCGGCAGCGGCAGGAAGCATCGTCGTGGGGCACGACGGGTCCGCGGGAGCGCAGCTCGCCCTGGAGATGGCCGTGGAACTTGCCGGGCAGTTGGCGCTGCCGGTGGTCGTCGCCCGGGCATGGTCCATCGTCACGGCACCGAAGCCGGCACAGTGGACCTCCGGATACGTCCCGCCGTTCGAGGAGTTTGCCGCCGCGGTCAAGGACGAGATGGAGCGCGACGCGCGTCCCGTCGCCGAGAAGTTC
The DNA here is from genome assembly GCA_024207135.1 of Arthrobacter sp. C2. GTDB lineage: Bacteria > Actinomycetota > Actinomycetes > Actinomycetales > Micrococcaceae > Paeniglutamicibacter. The sequence goes on from CP042428.1 coordinate 4,238,462, forward strand.
CCCGGCGTCGAGATCAGCTACAGCCCGGCGCATGCGCCGGCGCTCAAGAGCCTCGTCGCCATCTCGCACGACGCGCGCATGCTGGTGGTGGGGACGCGCGGGCGCGGGGGACTGAAGGGGATGCTGCTGGGATCGGTCAGCGAGCAATGCGTGCGGCACGCAGCCTGCCCGGTGCTGGTGGTGCGGCCGCGGTCCTGAGGCAGTGGCGCCCGGCCACCGGAGGCCGATCGCCACTGCCTGCCCGTTGCCCCTTCGGGCATGGGTTTTGGTCTCAGGACTTGGGGTTCGGGACCTCGTTGATGACCCGGTAGCCGAGCTCCGCGTCGAAGCCGTGGATCTCCCGGGTGTCCAGCGCCTCCATGAAGGACAGGATCTGACGGGTGAACACCTGCCCGGGGACCAGGACCGGGAAACCCGGAGGGTAGGGGGTGACGAATCCGGCGGAGACCACCTCCTCGCCAGCGGCCACCCGCTCATGGAGCTCGCCGGGCATCAGGTAGCCGCAGGAACCGGTTTTGTAGGTGGTGAAGTAGGCGCTGCGGATGTCCCCGTCGATGGTGTCCGCGTCGCTGCGGAACCGCTGCGCAAAGCGGCTGAAGTCCGGCAGCGGCGGCGGGGAGGCGACCATGCCGGCGACCCTGGCGTCGCGGGCCGCCAGGGCGTGCGGGGACATCTCCGCCCGCTCGGTCTCGAAGTGCTCGGCGAGCTTGAGCAGCACGTCGATCAGGTATGCGACAGCGCTTCGCGAGGTGCCGATGTTGGTCATGAACAGCACCGTGTTCCGGGAAGTCTTGTTGACCTGGATCCCGTGGCGGTCCATGAGGTACTTGTGCTTGAAGGTGTCCCCGTCGACTCCGGTGTTCCCGACGTGCAGGGTCAGCCGGCTGGGATCCATCACGAACTCGTCGGTGCGCCAGGCCTCGTCCATCGCGGCGATCCCGTCGCGCAGCGGCATCGGCCGGGTGGTTTCGCGGAACTCCTCGGGGATCAAGTCGCAGGTGCTCAAGACCCGGAAGTACTTCTTCAGCAGCGGGTTCCGGGCCACCGCCTGGGCCACCGACAGGGCCAGGTAGGCCTGGCGCTGGACCAGCTCGTAGCCCTCCAGCTCCGCCTGCCGCCGGCCGATGTCCAGCGAGGCAAGAATCTGGTAGTTCGGCGAGGTCGAGGTGTGGGTCATGTACGCGGCCTTGAACGTCACCTCGTTCAGCTGCGCGAAGTCCTGGTCAAAGATGTGGATCATCGAGCCCTGGCGCAGCGCGGTGAGCGTCTTGTGCGTGGATTGGGTCGCGTAGACCCGCAACCGGGCGGCCTCCGGGTCCGGGAGCAGCCGGGTGGACAGCCACGCCTCGTCGTCGGCCGGTTCCCCGGTCACCGGATCGAAGAGCGTCGCCCGCTGGGCCTTGGCGGCGGCGATGTAGGCGGGGTCCTTGAAATCGGCAACCAGCTTGGCGGCCGCGGCCATCGCGGTGCGCCGCCGGTAGATCGGGTGGAAGCCGGCGAACGCGAACCAAGCCTCGTCCCAGAGGAAGACCAGGTCCGGCTTGATGGCCAGGCATTCGGCCATGACCCGCTCGACGTCGTAAACGATGCCGTCGAAGGTGCAATTGGTCAGCGTGACCATCTTGACCTGGTCCAGCCGCCCGGCCCGGCGGTAGTCCAGCAGCATCGACTTGATGGTGCGCAGCGGCACCGCCCCATAGAAGGCGTACTCGTTCAGCGGGTAGGCGTCCACGTAGGCGACCTGCGCGCCGGCGAGCATCAGCGCGTAGTGGTGGGACTTGTGGCAATTGCGGTCGGCGATGACCACGTCGCCGGGGGCCAGGATCGACTGGTGCACGATCTTGTTGGCCGTGGAGGTGCCGTTGGTGACGAAGTAGGAGCGCCGGGCACCGAAGGCGCGGGCCGCCAGCACCTGGGCGTCGCGGATGGTGGAACGCGGCTCCAGCAGCGAGTCCAGCCCGCCGGAGGTCGCGGAGGTCTCGGCGTGCAGCAGGTTCATTCCGTAGAACTCGCCCATGTCCTTGATCCACCGGGAGTTGACCACCGAGCCGCCGCGCGAGACCGGCAGCGCGTGGAAGACCGCGGCGGGCTTGCGGCTGTGGGCCTGCACGGCGTCGAAGAACGGGGTCTTGTAGCGTGCCGCGACCCCGCCCAGCAGGGACAGGTGCAGTTCCATGGACTCCTCGCGGCGAAAGAGCCGCGCAAAGCGCCGGTTCGCCAGCCCGGCCAGTTCCTCGATGGACACGTCCGCCACCAGAAAGAGGTCCAGTTCCGGGCGCAGTTCCTTGAGCTTGTCGGCCAGCGCCAGGATGCGTGCCTTGGGCGGATAGGAGGCGATCGCCGGATCCAGGAAATTGTCCAGGTACCGGCGCAGGTCCTCTCCCGGGGTGTGGCGGGCGGTGACCCCGAATCCGGGGCGCAGGATGCAGGCCTGGATGGTGGGGTTCAGCAGCACCGCGATGATCGCGTCCTCGAGGGAGGGGACCACGTTGATCTGGTAGGTGAAGGCGTCCGAGTCCCGGCGCTGGGCGGCCATCTCGGCGACGAGTTCCTCGCGCACCGTTGCCGAGATGTCATCGATGACCAGCACCTCGAAGCGCGGGCGGCGATCGGCAACGGCCGGGACGGCCGCGTCCAGCGGTTCGTCCAGCGGTTCGGCCGCGGGATCGGGGTCGGGCAGTTTGGCATCGAGCTCGTGCCGGAAACGGGCGAACCCGCGGGTCACGGTCTCGATGAGGGCCAGTGCCGCGGCGAAGTCGGCTTGCCGGATCCGCGTCGCGAGCTCAAGCACGTGCGCCTTGCCGGGAACCGCCCAATAGGTCTCCACGGCCTCCAGGACGTGCAGCTGGCGGGTGACCTCGGCCAGCAGGCCCGGCTCGACGGCATGTTCGCCGCCGCCCGGATCCGTGGGGGCTTGAAGCTGCTTGGCCGCGTAGCCCAGGTACTCCCAGGCGTCGGTGCGCAGCCGCCAGACGCTGGAAGGTGTTGCAAATTGGTCGTGCTCGATGATCGCCATGGGCGCTGTCACTGCTGTTCCGTTTCTCGAAGGCGTGCCCAAGCGGGCCTCGCGGGTAGAGCTCAAGCTGGTGCTCCCGGGACTCCCGGGGCGGAGGGATGGGGTTTTTCGCGCGGGGGGACGGAGAAAAGCGGCAGGTAGGACTGTCGCTCGGCATGGTGCTCGGCGGCGAGCACCGCGGAAACCGCATCGAAGGCGCGCAGCGTGGCAAAGAGCTTCGCGGCGTCCTGCGGGTAGGGCCATGCGGAGAGCTTCACGGCCACCACCTGGGCGGGGCGGTTGATGTAGATCATCTGTCCGTGGATGCCCAGGGCCAGCAACACGTCGTTGCCCGCGTAGGGGAACCACATCTGGTTCCGGTACATCCCGCCGGGCATCCGGTTGTCGCCCGGGCTGTTGGTGAACGCGGCCCGTGAGTCCGGGGCCCCGGCCAGCGTCTGGGAGATCCAGGAGCGGGAGAGCACGCGCTCGCCGGAGGGCGCCACCCCGTCATGCAGGTACAGCGAACCGAAGCGGGCCAGGTCCCGCAGCGTGGCGTTGATGCCTCCGTCGAACATGCCGGTGCCGAACTGGTCGGTGCCGATCGAGGCGTTGTGCTCGGCGCCGAGCTTGCCCCAGAGCAGGTGGGAGAGCAGCATCGGCATGGGTGCCCGGGCCACGGCCTCGCAGACCCAGCCGAGCATGTCGGTCTCGCAGGACCGGTACTCGAAGACCCCGCCGTGCCCCCATTTCTGCCGCAGCGTCTTGAGGTACGGGTACATCCCCACCGGTCCGGGGCGCACGGACGGGGCCCAGCCGATCGCCTCCTCCAGCATCCGCACCTCCGCGTGCGGATCGAGGTATTCCTCGGAGAACGCAATGCCCGAGCGCATGTCCAAGAGGTGCCGCACCGTGGCCCCGGCATAGCCGGTGCCGGCCAGCGCCGGGATGTAGTCGGTCAGCGGAGCCGCGGTGTCCAGCAGCCCCGCATCATGCAGCACCCCCGCCACCGTTCCGACCATCGACTTGCTCACCGACATCAGCAGGTGCTCCGTGCTCGGGAGCATCCCGCCGAGGTAGGACTCGGCGAGCACGTTTCCGCGGTGAAGCAGCATCCAGGCGTCGGTGTTGGTTTCCGCCATGACCGAGGCCACGGTCATCGGCGGCTCGCCGGGGTAGGCGGCGGGCAGCACGATGGGACCCAGGTCCCGGGGCGCGCACGGCAGCACCGACACCGGGGTGGTCCCGCGCGAGATCAGCGCGGTGGGCAGGAACTCGGAGATGTGTTGGAAGGACCAGCGCAGGTTGTGCGGCAGCTGCCAGTTGCCCACTCCCACGCCCGCGGCGGGGGCGCCGTACCCGGGGTCAGTTCCCAGCACGGCTGCCCCCGCCGCCGGCGGCGCCGCATCGGTGCGGCATCAGGGACGCCGCCGGTGTGCGGCGTCCGGATTCACGGGTGTTACCAACGCGACTGCACCCCGATCCCGGTGCCGTCCGCGTGGACGTTCACCTCGACGACGCCGTCGGAGCGAATCTCCTGCTCCAGCACGGCGCCGCCCAGCGGCAGCCCGGCGAAGCCCGCCCGGATGGAGTCGATGAAGTGCCGGGCGCGGATGCTCAGCTGCCGCGACCCGTTGCGCTCGACCTGCAGTCGCCCCTTGGTCACCAGGATGCCCAGGTCCCCGCCCTTCCAGCGGTAGTCACCCGGCCCGTAGACGCGCAGGAAGAACGCCTCGGACTCGTTCTGCAACATGTGCCAGTCCATGGCGGCGCGGCCGAAGACCAGGGCGCCGTTGGCGTCGAGGTGGTACTGGCCGGTGGCCGGGGTGGCGGTGAGCAGCTCGAGGGTCTCGGAGGTTTCCTTGATGACCATCTGGCTCCACACATCGGCCCCGGAGAGCGCTTCCCAGCGCTCGTTGATCTCCTCGATGTCCAGCTCGAATTCCACGTCCATGTACTCGAGCAGGTGGAAGAGGAACAACGGGACATCGGCGTAGGCGCCTGCGGTGACGTTGGTGATGGCGCTGGCCCCGGAAATGCGCGGGTTAAGTTCGCCGAGGTAGACCTCGTCGGAATCGGTGTCCACCAGCACGTCGACCTCGAAGAAGCCGCGGTAGCCTTCCTTGGCCAGGCGGTCGCCCATGCGCTTGACCAGTTCCGTGGCCCGGGTCCGCTGCGAGTCGGTGAAGACGTCGGGGTGCATCTCGTTGCCGCACCAGCCCCCGGGGTACGGGGTCAGATCCGCGTGGCCCGCCAGCTCGGTGAGGAACGGGCCGACCAGGGTGCCCGAACGGGTCAGCACCGCCTCGACGGCCACCGGCAGGTTGTTGATCCGGCGCATGATCTTGATTTCCTCCCCGACGATCCCGGAGCCGTGCTTCTCCCAGTCCGCCTCGGAGTTGATGAAGAAGGTGGTCTTGCCCGAGTCCCCGTAAGGTGTCTGGACGACGAGTTCGTCGCCGAGCCCGGCGGCATCGGCGGCCGCGCGCAGCGTCTTGTAGTCGCTGCCGGTGCCCAGCACGTTGGGCACCGAGGACACCCCGGCCTCGTTGCCCAGGACGGTGGTGGTGATCTTCGAGTCGAGCCGGTGGCGCAATGCGGCCGAGGGCAGGATCAGGTCGTAGCCCAGCTCCTCGCAGATCTGCTCGGTCTCCGTGTCGAAGAAGACCATCGCGACCTTGGGACGCACCCCGGGACGCAAGTCCTTGGTCATGCGGGCGCGGACCTCGGGATTCAGCAGCAGCCAGTTGTTGATTTCCTCGCCCGAGCCGAACTCGCGGTAGGGCTTGTGCGCGGGGGTGAAGACCCGTGGGTGGGCGCCGTCCCAGGCGTCGTAGTAGCTGACGTAGGTGAAGTTGCGGACCCAGCGGTCCAGGCCCAGCAGGTTGAACGGGGTGGCTCCGATGAAGAAGATCGGTACGTCGTTGGTGCGGAAGAAGTGGCGGACCTCGGAGATGTTGCGCAGGGTGTGCGGGAGGGTCGGGCACGGAACGGTGGAGGCGAAGGCCGCGTCGGTGCCGACGGTGGCCTCGGGGGCCTCCGGACCGGAAGGGGTGGCGCGCGGCATCGGCTCCGCCACCGGGGTTGCCGGCTTGGTTTCTGCGGTGCCGATGGCAGGGGTTTGTGGCTTGGTGCTCGGGGACGTTGCCTCGGGCGTGAGCGCCGCAGTGTCGATCGACGCTGTGGCGGCAGCTCGTGCCGGTGCCGTCGCGGCAGGCGTGGTCGCAGCCGGTGTTGCGGCGTGGCCCGAGGTAGAAGCCGGGGTGCCGGGGACCGCTGGCGCCTTGGTGGTGGTGTCGCCGGTGGTCGTCGTGGTCCGGGGCAGGGCCGCGGCGGAACCCGGGGAAGCAGCGGTTTCCGTGGGCTTGGTTTCCGTGCTCTTGGCCTCGTCGCTCGGGCCGGCGAAGATCGGCGAGGTAGCGGGCTTCGTGGTCGTTGTCGCTCGCGGGGGCACGGCAAGGGCCGGTGAAAGCTTGGCGGCGGGCTTCGCCTCGGTGGTCTTGGGCTCGGCGGGCTTGTCTTCGCTGGCCTTGGCTGCCGAGGGCTTCAGACCGGTGGTTCTTGCGGAGGACGTCGTGGCGGGTGCCGTGGCGGGCTTGTCTTCGGTGGCCTTGGCTGCCGAGGGCTTCAGACCGGTGGTTTTTGCGGAGGACGTCGTGTCTGGTGCCATGGCCCTTGCCGTGGCCGGCTTATCTGCGGGGGCCTTGGCCGCGACCGGCTTCACGCCGGCAACCTTGGCTGCCGGCGTGGTCGCGGTCCTTGCAGCGTTGGGCTCCGCTTTGGCGGCCTTTGCTGCCGCCGGCTTCTGGGCTACTGTCTTTGCGGCTGCGCCGGTCCGCGACGCCGACGATTCCGTGGCCTTCTTCGCTGCCGCTGCCACGGTCTTGGCCGCCGTGGTTCGTGTCGTGGGAGCGGCCCCGGGCGAGGTCTGCGCCGCAGATTCGGCGGGAGTGGCCTTGGACGCTTCAGGGGTCTTGCCGGTCACGGGTGTGGCCACCCGCTGGTCGAGCTTGCTTGGCTGGCCGATTTTCTTGCCGGTAGTGTTCGCGCGTGCGGTCATGGCCCTACTCCTTTGTTGGGGGAAGAGGTCGAATCCCGTGGTGGAGGACGCCTCCGGCGTGCCCGATTCCCGCATGCAGCGCGCCTTCAAGCGAGAAGCACGGCGGCCATCAGGCAAAACCGTGGACATCGTCCTCCGCGTCGGGCCCGGGGCGGCTGCCCAGGACCTTCCATTGCGGATTCACCCTTTCCTTCGTCAAGTCCAGCCAACGTAAGTGGGGCAGGTGAACGACGTGTGTACGACAGGTGTTGGTCTCGTGCGGCGGATTTTGCCACCCGTGGCGCAGACCCGGGCTGTCCCGGGCCGGACGCTGCCCGGGATGCGGGCAATATTCCGGAAAAACGTCCTCCGACGTGGGGTGACGTGGGCCTCATGGGCGTCCCGCCGGTGCGCCTTCCGGGGTGTGGGGGGAGACCGGCCGAGATGGAATCGATGTGTCGTCGGCGGAATCGAGGATGGTTAATAATCCGTAAGAATTCCGAATGTGACCTGTGGCAGGCCTGAAGACACTCGCGGGAAAGCCCGGCGCCGGTACGGACCTGCCATGCCATGGGTCGAACGGTGGGGGCGCCGGCTACCTGCCGGTGCGGAGCCGATTGATCAGGTCGCGCGGATGCGCCGCCGCTTCGGTGATGCCGAGGAATGCGTGCGTGATCAGGCGCTCGCGCACGACCAAGGTGCTGCGGACGTGGAGCAGCTCGCCGTCGAAGCCGAAGGTCGGCAGGCCGCACGCGGTGGCCAGCACGAAGCCGGGATCCGAAAGCAGCGGGTAGGGCAGGTGCAGGCGTTCGGCGGCCTCGCGCTGGTAGTCCGTCTCTTGGCTTGACAGGCCAAGGACACGGTAGCCGATTGACGCGAAGTCGGCGGCGAGGTCGCGGAATTCGCAGGCCTCCGGGGTGCAGCCCTTGGCGTCGGGAACCAGCGACCACTCTGGCGATTCCACACGGTCCGGGCGCCCGGTGCGCGGATAGATGAACAGCACGAAGGAACCGGTGGCGAAATCCATCGGCCCCATGGTTTCCCCTGTGGTGGACGGCAGGGAAAGCAACGGGAATTGCTCTCCGACCAAGTGCTCGGCGGGGAAGGTTGTGGGCATGTCCATCATCTTCCCACGCCGGGCGCCGGCGCAGCCGTTGACGGCTTGCCTGCCACTGCCCCCACCACACGGCTTGGTGCCTCCGGAACCTGCGCCCGGCCAACCTCCGGCCGCGTCGAACACCTGCTTCCTGCGAATTTCCCGGGGAAAGTCGATTCCGTCGATATTTCCTGTTCAGAACCTGTGCCCCGCTCCTAGACTGGCCACAGCCGCAACCGGCCACCACGGGTACGTCCGTGATGTCGGTTTCGGCGTTCCCCACGCCGGGGCGTGTCAACGGATGGCCCCGGCTCCAGCCCGGTCCCATCCGTTCCAGGGCCACCGGGCCGGATGATCTGTCCAACCAGATGCAAGGAGCGAACATGTACAGCGACGGAACGCTGAGCCCGATGAAATCCCCGACGGCCAAGCTCAATCGCCTCTTCGAGGACTCCGGGAGGGAGGTCTTTGCCAAACTGGACCTGCTCCAGCTCTCGGGCAGCACCAAGGAGCGAACTGCCCACAGCCTCATTGAATCCCTCATGGCTTCCGGGCGGGTTCAACCCGGGGGCCTGATCGTGGAATCGACCTCCGGGAACCTCGGCATCGCGCTGGCCCGGCAATCGGTGGTCCGGGGCATCGGGTTCGTGGCGGTCGTCGACGAGAATGCCAACCGCTCGGCACTCGAGATCATGCGCGCCTACGGGGCCAGGATCGAGCTGGTGCCAACGCCGGCCGACGGCAACAAGCTCGCCGCACGGCGGCAACGGGTCCAGCAGCTGCTGAACGATATCCCCGGGGCGGTGACCACCAACCAATACGGATCTCCCGCCAACCCGGACGCGCACTTCAACACGACGATGCCCGAGTTCATGGAGGCCGTGGGCGGGCGGCTGGACATGCTGTTCGTGGCCACCAGCACCACCGGCACGCTCCTGGGCTGCCAACGGTACCTGCGCCAACACCATCCGGAAACCACGCTGGTGGCCGTGGACGCCGTCGGTTCGGTGTTGTTCGGCGGCGAGGAAGGCCAGCGGCGCTTCCCGGGGCTGGGCGCCGGCATCGTGACGGAGCTGTCCCTGCAGGCGGACCCCGACGTAGTGTGCAGGATCGAGGAGATCGAGATGGTTCGCGGGTGCCGCAAGCTGGCCCAGCGCGAGGGGATCCTGGCAGGCGCCTCCACCGGTGCCATCGTGGCGGCCATGGAACGGCACATGCCCGGCCTCGGGGAAGGCTCGCGCATCGGCTTCCTGGTCCACGATTCGGGCGTGCCGTACCTGCACACCGTCTATGACGACGACTGGGTCCGCAACAACCTCGGCCACGAGCCGGAACCAAGCACCCTGGACCAGGTGCAGGGCACCAGCACCCGATGACACGCATAGCCTTCATCGGGGGAGGGCCCAAGGCCCTGTTTGCGCTGCTGGAACTGAATGACCGATGTTCCCCCGGGGGAAGCGAAGGCCCGGTCGTCGATGTCTTCGACCCCTACCCGCCCGGTGCCGGGCGGGTCTGGCAGGCCGGCCAGCCCAGGCACGTGCGGTTGAACGTGGCGGCGGGCATCATTGACGCCACATCCGCCGAAGGAGACGGATCCTTCGCTTCCTGGGTGGCCCGGGTCGAGCCCCGGTACGGCACCGAACCCTACCCGCCCCGGGCCGTGGTCGGCAGGTACCTGCAGGAGCGGTTCCGGACCCTGGCCGAAACCGCCAACTTCCCGCTGGCCCACGTCCCGGCCCGGGTCACGGGCGTGGCACGCGCCGGGGATCAATGGGAAGTGGCCAGCGACGCCGGGACCGGGTTCTACGACGAGGTGGTGCTGGCGACCGGCCACGGGCTGCCCGGCGAGGCCCCCGGGCCCCGGCTTGCCGGCGCGCGCAACCCGGAGGCACTCATCGGGGACTACGGCGCGCTGGGGGAGGCAGCCGTCCCGGCCGGAAGCACGGTCCTGGTCCGGGGTGCCGCACTGACCGCCTACGATGCGGTGCTCATGTTGACCGAGGGCCGCGGCGGGCACTGGATGCCGATCGAGGGGGCCGGCGGCCCGACGCTTTGCTATGTCCCAGCCGGCCGGGAACCTGGAAAGATCACCATGGGATCGTTGAGCAACCTGCCCATGGAACCCAAGCCCGCGCAGGTGCCCGAAACGATCAACCGGTGCCTGGACGCGTACCGGGACCAGGTCCTGGCGTGGGGCGCCGGCCTCGCCTCCGGCCCGGGCGGGCCCGGCGCCCGATACACCGGGCTCTTCGGCGTCCTGCTGACCTGCGCCATGGAATGCGCGCAACTCTCCGGGGCACCGGCCACGCCCCTGGCCCTGTGGCGCACGGCCCTGACCGGGCGGGCGGAACCGGGACGCGGCACCGAAACGGCCGCCGAACACCTGCGCCGCAGCATCGCGATGAACCGGGGGCACACGGTCCCGGGCACCGAGTGGATCTGGGGCAGGGTCTGGTCGGGGCTGTATCCCCAGCTGGTCCGCGCGGTCTGCCGGGTGCGCTGGGACCCCGCGCAGGCGCGGGTCTTCCGGCGCGTGGCCAGGTCCCTGGAGCGCCTGGCCTTCGGGCCTCCCGAAATCACGGCCTTGAAGCTGCTGGCGCTCTTCGACTCCGGACTGCTGGAACAAGGCGTATTCCCGCCACACCAACCGGCCGGCACGCTGGTCATCGATGCGGTCACCCCGCCTCCCGGTGTCTTGGCGGCCCCGGCACCCGGCGGAGCGGCCTTCTCGCCCGTGATGGCGGGCCTGCTGGCCGCCGGGGAGGTTACGGTGCGCGCGGGGGAAACCGGGTTGTTGACCGACACCGATGGAACTTGCCTGGATGCACGCGGAAACCGCAACGAATCCCTGGCCGCGCTCGGACGCCCCACCGAGGGCCCGACGCTGGGCCACGACACCCTGAACCGCTCGCTGCACGACGAACCTGTGCGGTGGGCCCGACGCATCGCAAGGCAACGGCTGCCCCAACACCTTGGAGAACGAACATGAAACCCCTGATGCACGGAACGCTCCCGCTCACCGCCCGCCTGGAACCCTGGATGGAGGCCCTGCTCGCCGACCCCGCCGGGTGCCGGGAACTGATCGACGCCTACGGTTCCCCGGTGAACCTCCACGACTTCTCCGCGCTGGGGCGCAACGCCGACGAGCTGCGTGCCGCGGCCGCCGGGCACCGCGTGGATTTCCGGGTGTACCTGGCGCGCAAGGCCAACAAGACCATCGGCGCCATCGATGCGGCGGTGGCTGCGGACTGCGGGATCGACGTGGCCGGCTTCCACGAACTCGACCAGGCCCTGCGCCGCGGCGTGGACCCGGCCCGGGTCATCGTCACCGCGGCCGTGAAATCCCGCGAGCTGCTGGAACTGGCCCTGGACAACGGCGTGGTGGTGAGCCTGGACAACCGTGACGAGGCCGAGGACCTCCTGGAGGTCGCCTCCGCCCACGGGGTGCGGGCCAGGGTCGCGCTGCGCCTGGCCTCGGCCAACCCCCTGCTGCCGCCGACCCGCTTCGGGCTTCGGGCGGATCACTGGCTCGCGTTCCTGGGCGGGCACCACGACACCTCCGGACTGGAGGTCGCCGGGATCCACTTCCACCTCAACGGCTACAGCGCCGAACATCGCGCCCTGGTGCTGGCCGAATCCCTCCGGCTCGTCGATGCGCTGGCCGGGTTGGGGCATGCACCGGGATTCATCGACATGGGAGGCGGCATCCCGATGTCCTACCTGGACGACTCCGGGCAATGGACGGCGTTTTGGGAGGCGCTCGCCGGCCAGCCCGCCGGCAGCGAGGACATCACCTGGAAAGCCGATTCGCTCGGGTCCGTGGGGACGAACCCGGGCACCGGCGTCTACCCCTACCACCAGGAGCTGGTCCGCGGACCGTGGCTCGATGCCGTCCTGGGCTCCCGGCCCGCCGGAGCCTCGGAAACCATCGCCCAGCTGCTGGTGGCACGGAACCTCCAGCTGCGCTGCGAACCGGGGCGTTCACTGCTGGACGGGTGCGGCCTGACCCTGGCCGCGGTGGCCTTCGGGAAGGAACGCAGCGACGGGGTCCCGCTGCTGGGCCTGCACATGAACAGGACCCAGTGCCGCTCGACCTCGGCGGACTTCCTGCTGGACCCGATCCTGCTGCACGCGTCCGGGCCGCGGCGGGCCCGCGAGCCGTTCAGCGGGTTTTTGGTGGGTGCCTACTGCATCGAGGAGGAGCTGATCCTGCGCCGGCGGTTCGAGTTCCCCCAAGGGGCCGCCCCGGGGGATATGGTCGCGTTTCCCAACACCGCGGGCTACCTGATGCACATCGTGGAAAGCGCCTCGCACCAATTGCCGCTGGCGGTGAACCTGGTCCGGGAGGGGAACGGTTGGGTGCCCGACCTGATCGAGGAGCGGGTGTTGCGCGCCTGAGCCCGGGGGCGCTATTCCTGCCCGGTGCCTGGCGTGTGCACGATGGATTGCGCGGCTCGGCGGTGCCGGCGCCAGCGGACGGACTTGGAGGTCGCGAAGGTGGCCAGGGTGGCGAGGAAACCGAGGATTCCGCCAAACCAGGAGCCGAAGACCAGGGAGATTCCGCGCAGGTCCAGGCCCTTGCCCTCGGCCAGGCCCGGGACATAGGGCGGCGGGAACACCGCCCCGACGGCCAGCCCGGCGAAGAGCCCGTAGACGATCGAACCGAGGCATCCCAGGAACATGTACCAGTCCAGTGCCCTGGCACCGCGGCGCACGTGCATGTGGATCCCGATGGCCACCAGCGGCAGTGCCGCGGCGAGGCAGAGCACCCAGAAGGCGACGAGCTCGAAGTCGTTGTAGTCCATGGCTGCCGTTCCCCGTTCCTGGTAGGCGGTGAAGGGGCAATCCTATCCGGGCCGCCGCAGGGAACCGGCGGCTCAGTCCGGCTGGTGCGGGAGTGTGCCGAAGAGCGGCAGCAGCACCTCGTCCACGAAGCCCGCGAGCGTGCCTTCGTCCAGCGCTTCCCCGCGAAAGAGGAAGTGGTTGCGCAGCAATGCGGCCCCGACCTCCAGCCGGGCGGGGGTCACCGCTCCGTCCGGGACCTGGCCCCGTGCGCTCGCGCGGCCCAGCACCTCGGCCATCAGCTGGCGGTTCCTGCCCTGGGAGCGGGCCCGCAGCGCCTTGCTGCGTTCGGCATCCGGAAGCGCCTCGGCGAGCATCCCGCGCATTGCCTCCCCGGCCGGGCCCCGCAGCGCGGTCGCGCCCAGGCGGAGGGCCGCGAGCAGGTCGCCACGCAGCGCGCCGGTGTCGGGCAGGGACTGCGGGGAAGGTGCCAGCGTGTAGACGGCGTCCATGACCAACGCCGCGCGGGTCTGCCACCTCCGGTACAGCGAGGCCTTGCTGGCACCGGCCCGCTTGGCGACCGCCTCCATCGTCAAGGCCGGGTAGCCGTGCTCGGACAGCTCGGCCAGGGCCGCGGCGAGGATGGCCTCTTCCAGTTCCTGGCCGTGCCGGCGCGGCAGCGTGCGGTGGTCCGGGGGCTGCGTTTTCATGCCGTGGCCGCTGCCCGCGCCGCGCGGGTGATGCGCCCGCGCGTCCCGTCCACGGTGACCTGTTCCCCGTCGGAGATCACCGCGGTACCGTTTCCGGTCCCCATGACGGCGGGGATCCCGTACTCGCGCGCCACGATCGCCGCGTGCGAGGCCACGGAGCCGGTGTCCACCACCACGGCGGCGGCCCGCCGGAACAGCGGCGTCCAGGCCGGGTTGGTGTAGGGGCACACCAGGATCTCGCCGTGCCCCAGCCGCTCGAAGTCGGCGGCGTCGCGGATAATCCGGGCCACGCCGGTGGCGGTTCCCGAGCCCGCCGGGGTGCCGGTGGCCACGGCATCCGAGGCGGCCGCGGCGGGGAAGAACACCGAAGCGTCGAACATCGGCACGCCGGCGAGCTCGGCGCGCTTGGCCGTGCGCGCCCTCACGGCGGCACGCAGCCGCTCGGCCTGCCCGGCGGGGATGGCCGCGGCGTCGAAGATCCCGGTGAGTTCCTCCCAACGCAGGTGGAAGACCTCCTCCGGTGCGTGCAGCACCCCGGCTGCCTGCAGCCGGGCCCCAATCTGCAGCAGCGAGCGGCGCAGCACCGGCAGAGCGGCGGTGAAGTAAAAGTGGGTGTCCTCGCGGAAGGCCACCGCTTCCCGGGCGGCCTGGACCCAGGCGCGGGCGAGTTTGGCCAGGCTCGGGCCGCGCAGCAGCCGGTGTTCCAGCAGCTTCTCCAGGGCGGTGGCGGAGCGCGAATCCGCTGCGGCGTCCGCGGCCGGGGCGCTGGCCAGGGACAGCGCCATGCCCAGCACGATCTGCGGGGACTCGGCCAGGGTCGGCGGGCTGACCAGCAACGGGGAGGTGGTTTCGCGGCGGCCGAACTCGGACAGGAACGCTTCCAGCCGGGCGGCGAATCCGGAGAGCCGCGGATCCCGCGACAGCGCGAGGGAAACCTGTTCCGCGTCGAGTCTGGTGAGTGCCCCACGCAGCTGCGGGTCGGCCCGCAGCTCGTCGGCAAGCCTGGCCAAGGCCTGGCTGGAATCCTCGGTGCGGGTCCTTGCGCCGCCGAGCAGGTCGGCGACGAGCGTGCGGCGGCCCAGCACGGCGGTGAGCCCGACCAGTCGCGCCAGGGCAAGCCCGCTTCCGGGCAGGTAGTCGATCCGCAGGTCCCGGCAATAATCCTGGGTGGCCATGGCCGGGGCCGGCACATCCAGGAGCGTGGCCCAGGGCAGCGCCGCAAGCTCGAGGGACTCGAGCACGTCGACCTCGGCGATGAAGGCGGCCTGCCGGGGATCGGCGGACCAGTTCGCGGGCTTGAAGCGGTGGGCCTTGCGGGCCAGCTTCGCCGGGGTGAGGAGCATGCGCGGGGTGGGGCGCGGGGACGGCGGGACCAGGGCAACGACCACCCCGTCCTGCTCGCGCAGGTAGTTGGTGAAGGCGCCCTCCAGCCCGAAGTGGTGGGCGATCTCGCGCATCATCTCGGCCGGTCCGTGGGAGACCTGCGTGGTCATGTCCAGCGGGTAGGGCCGCACGGGAAAGTACTCGGCCAGGATTGCGCCCTGCAGGCGGCCGAAGCGTCCCAGGGGTGCGGTGGGCACGGGCAATGCGGTCATGGGCCGGGCCTGCACGATCCAGGTCTTGCCGCCGGAGATCGCCCATTCGATGTCCTGCGGGCGTCCGAAATGCTCGGCGATGGTGCGCGCATGCCCGGCCAGGGACGCCAGTTCCTCGGCGGTGAGCAACGCGCCGTCCAGGTCGGTGCCGCCGGCCGGTGCCGCGTCCCGCGTCGCCGCCGTGTGGGCCACCCCGCCGCCAGCAGTCGGGCGGATGGCGACCTCGCCGCGTCCGGGCTTCCATTCCAGCAGCTTCCCGCCGGTCTCAAGCACATAGTGGTCGGGGGTGACGAGGCCGGAAACCACGGCCTCGCCCAGTCCTGCGCCGGCGTCGATGAGGATCCGGTCCCGTGCCCCGCTGAGCGGGTCCGCGGTGAACATCACCCCGGCCGTGTCGGATTCGACCATCACCTGAACCACCACGGCGATGCGGACCTCGTCCGGGCTGATCAGGCGCTGGCGCCGGTAGTCGACGGCGCGGTCGGTGAACAGCGAGGCCCAGCAGCGGCCCACCGCATCGAGGACCGCCTCGGCCCCGACGACATTGAGGTAGGTGTCCTGCTGGCCGGCGAAGGCGGCCCAGGGAAGGTCCTCGGCCGTGGCGCTGGAGCGCACCGCGACCGGGACGCTGTCCCCGAGCCGGCGGTAGGCGGCCGTGACCGCCTGGCCGATGTCCTTGGGCATCCCGGTGGACAGGATTGCCTCGCGCAGGGCCGCCGGTGTGGTGCCCGGG
The DNA here is from genome assembly GCA_024207135.1 of Arthrobacter sp. C2. Taxonomy (GTDB): domain Bacteria; phylum Actinomycetota; class Actinomycetes; order Actinomycetales; family Micrococcaceae; genus Paeniglutamicibacter. The sequence goes on from CP042428.1 coordinate 4,254,412, forward strand.
TCCGTGAAGAGCGCCTGCAGCCCGGCGAGCTGCGCGGCCTGCGCATAGGCGTCTGTGGTGAGAACGAATCCGTCGGGCACGGGCAGCCCCGCGCGCATCAGCTCGCCGAGGTTTGCCGCCTTGCCGCCAACCGCGGGGAGGTCTGCCGAGCCGAACCCGGCCAGCGGTGCAACGGCCACGGGGCGGGAATCCGTCGTGGAGCCCATGTTTTCTCCTGGGGAAGTGGTCCTGCGCCGCACGGCCGGAACCGGAACGTGTTAGAGAACTATGCGTTCTCTAAATGTAGACCCCGGGACCGGATGGATGCAACGGCCTGGCCCAGGGGTTCCTGCCCGTTCCAGACAGGGACCGATCGCGGGGTGTTTTCCCGTGCCGTTCAGCGGACCGGGCGGGCGCGGCCGATGGTGATGCCGCCATAGGAGATGCGGCCGGTTGCCTGCAGGGTGTCACCCGGTTCGCCACCGAGTAGCGGCGGCGGTGGTGCTGCGCACGGTGCCGTGGACAGTTTCCAATTCCAGCCGGAAGGTGCGATGCCCTCGCGGAAGCGCAACTTCCCGGGAGGGCGATGATGGTTCCGCGGCCCGGGGGTTCCGCGGCCTGGAGGTCATCGCTAGGCTGGCGGGCATGAGCGATACCGTGTTCCCTCCCTTCCGTGTCACCCCGGCCGCCATCTTGCAGCTGGCGGCACTCGGCGGGACCGTGCGGATCGATGTCGAGACCGGTGGGTGCTGCGGAAGCACCTACGTGTTCTCCCTCGAGCCCGGCGGGCCGCTCGATGTCGTCTATGGTTGCCCGGGCGCCGAACTGGTCGTCAGTGACAGGGCGGCATCACTGCTGCCCTCGGCGACGCTCGACTACAACGCGCGCATCAAGCCGCCGCGCTTCAGGGTCATCGGCAATCCGAACACCCCGAATCGCTGCCCTTGCAACCGTTCCTTCGGCACCCAGTGGCCGGGCAAGAGGCAGGAAGACTGCCGGTCTCGGTGTGTCATGCCGTGGGATGCACCCGAACCCTGACACGAGTCCGGTTTCCAGGCAACGGGGGTGATGCCGGGCCTGGCCGGTGCAATTCTTCCCGCATGACAATATTCGTACTGAGCGACCAGGAGACGATCAATGGGGTTCTGCTCACCGAAGGGCACATAACGGTCTGGGTTGCAGAAGCCGAGCGCGGATACGAGGTGCAGGCCCTCAAGAAGAGTGGGCGCGGTCGACCCGGTCCTGGTGCCCTGCCGTCACAGGTGGTCCCGGTGTGGTTGACCGTAAAGGAGCTTGCGGCCATTGACGCCTGGGCAAGGAATGAACACAAGACCCGTTCCCAGATCATGCGCGAGGCGTTGGCGGTGTACTTGGACTGAAGGGCCGACTTGAAAAACTTGCCGCCGCATTGCACGGCGTGGCAGAAATTGGCGGGGCATGGTGAAGACTTGGGGGACACCCGTGATCGACTGAAGGAAGCACATGATCAACCTCAAGCAGGACGCCGAAGGATTCGTGCGGATGAACCGGCACTTTCCCGAAAAGATGACCCTGATGGTCACCTTCGCCGACGGGACCCAGGAAGAGGTCAGCGGCCGCCGGATGAATGAGCTCTATGATGCGGCCCTGGCAGATTTCCGGCTGGGGAACAACATGGACGCCAAGGGCTTTTCGCGCTCGCCGGTGAAGATCCACCGCAAGAACGCCGTCGGGTTCGTCCAGGTCTCACCGGGTCTCACCAAGTAGTCGAAAGCCCGGGCGGGGTGGGTCGTCGGTCCCGGGCAACGTCGCCGCTGCCGGGGCCGCGAGTTACGGGAGGTCCAGGGAGACCACGGCCATGAAGCCCCGGCCGGAAATTCGCGGGGAGTCTTCTTCGCCGCCAATGACGGTGTCACGCAATTGAAGTGGCCCTTCGGTGTCGGCGTGCCGCACGACGGCCTGGCCCTGCAGCAACACACCGAACTGGGCGCCGAACAGATGCTGCTCGCGCTTCTTGGACAGCTCCACGATGCGCACGCTGCCCCGCACCGCTCCGGCCCGGGTGATCAAGTTCAGCGCCAGCACCTCGCCGGTGGGCAGCGCGGCGGTGACCGCGCTGCCGCCGGAGAACCTCAAGGGCCGCAGCGCCTCCACCGCTTGGGCGGTTCCGTCGACGGTCAACTCGAGCAGTTCCCCGGCGATCACCGTGAGCGTGCGGTCGAACCCGTCGTAGGGGGTGAACTCCCCGGCACGCTCGATGGAAGCAACGCTCAGGCGCCAATCCCACCTATTGCCCTCGGCGGGCAGCAAGCCCGCATCCGGGCCCAGCCTTCCGGCAACGATTTCCCGCACCTCGCCGTGTGCCCATTTTCTCTTGGCGGAATCGGCAAGGTGCAAGACGGTGCCGGTGGCCAGAGCGCGGTTCGTGGTAGTCATGGTAAGAAGTCTAACGGGGCTAGAGGAAGGCCCCGATGAGAACCACGACGCCCATGACGGCCAGGGCCGCGGACGAGACCCGCTCGAGCCAGATGCCCACGGTCGGGCTCTTGAACCAGGCCATGGCGCGGGCGGCGATCGCCGCCAGCATCATCATGTAGGCGCCGCCCATGAGCGCAAACACCGCACCGAGCAACAGCGCGGAACCAAGCATGTTGGACCCGACGGGGATGAACGGCGGCATCAGAGCCAGGAAAAGCAGGCCAAGCTTCGGGTTCAGCGCCGAGGACAGCATCCCGGCGCGCAGGGACTGCAGCACGCTGAATTCGGTTTCGGCGGCGGCCGCGGAGCGGGTGGCGGTGCGGGCCGTCGCCGCCGATGCCCCGGCCAGGAAGCGTGCCTTGACCAGGGAGCCGAGTCCAAGATAAAGCAGATAGAGGCCGCCGACGATGGCGATTGCCTGGTGGATTGCCGGGTAGGTCTGCAGCAGTGCTGCCACTCCGAGTCCCGCAAGCGCCGCCCAGCCCATGATGGAAACCATCATTCCCAGCGCGGCGACGACCCCGTTGCGCGGGCGGTTCAGGGCATAGCGAAGTGTCAGGAAGGTGTCGGGCCCCGGGGCAAGCACCACGACAAGGGCGACCCCGGCAAAGCCAAGGAGAGATGAAAGCGGCATGAAACCATTATCTGGCTTGGTGGGTTGCGAAACGAAACGGGGCCCGTGGTGGTGGGCAGGGTCTCCAGTGTTACCGCTGCACGGTGAACGAGACGGAATAGGCGGCGCAGGATCCTTCGGCGCCGCATCCATCAAGTGGACTGCCCGTGACCAGGACGGTGGCATCTCCTGCCGGAAAGTCCTTGGGAATCCGGACCCGGGTGCTGAACGATCCGTCCTGGTTCACGGGGACCCGAATCGAAACCGGCGGCCGCGCCGGGGGAACCACGGAAATCAGGGTGAGCCCATAGGTCGTCTCCGGCCCGTAGCCCAGGTTGCAGGTGGCCGAAGGCGCACTGACCACGAGACTCGCACCGGCTTCGACGGCAGCCGCACTTGCAGACATCGGTTCGGTAAGGCAGGGGTTCGACGAGGCGCATCCGGAAACGAGGAAGCTTCCGGCCAGGCCCAGGATGCCCAGGTCAGCAAGAACCTGCAGTCGCGGTGTGGGCATGGGGCCTTCCTCGGATGACCGGGTGGAGGCATCCCGATCGTGGGGCCAACGTCCTCTTTGGATCACTGTAGCCCGGTGGCTGCGGGGTAGGAATGGTGGGCGTACCGCGCAGCCACCGGCTGCAGGCCCCGGCGAATCAGGCCAGGGGAGTCTCGGTCACCGAGTTGGCCGCGGCCAGCAGTGAACCGTCGCTCACCATCTGGAAGACTGCCTCGATCTCGGGGGAGATGAAGCGGTCGGTGCCCGGGCCCTGGACCTTGGTGCGGATGGCTTCGCGCACCGCGGTGATGACCGGGGAGGACTTGGACGTTTCCAGCCCGCCGTCGCGCATGTCCAGGGCGCGGGCGCTGGTGAGCAGCTCGATGGCCAGCACGCGGGCCAGGCCGTCGATGGCCCGGCGCAGCTTCAGGCCGGCATGCCAGCCCATGGAGACGTGGTCCTCCTGCATGGCCGAGGACGGGATGGAATCCACGGAGGCCGGGACGGCCAGGCGCTTGAGTTCCGAGACGATGCCGGCGGCGGTGTACTGGGCGATCATGTGCCCGGAATCCACGCCCGGGTCGTCGGCCAGGAAGGCGTTCAGGCCGTGGTTGCGGGCGGTGTCCAGGAACCTGTCGGTGCGGCGCTCGGAGATCGAAGCCAGGTCCGCCACGGCGATGGCCAGGAAGTCCAGCACGTAGCCGATGGGGGCGCCGTGGAAGTTGCCGTTGGACTCGACCCGGCCGTCGACGGTGACCACCGGGTTGTCGATGGCCGAGGCCAGCTCGATGGCGGCGACCGATTCGGCGTGGGCCAGTGTCGCGCGCACCGCGCCGTGGACCTGGGGTGCGCAACGCAGCGAGTAGGCGTCCTGCACGCGGGTGAACTTGTGGGCTCCGGCCTTTTGCTCGGCAATCAACGTTGAATCGGCAAGCACGGTGCGGATGTTCGCAGCGGCGTCGCGCTGCCCCGGGTGCGGGCGCAGGGCGTGCAGGTCGGCGGCGAAGACGGCATCGGTGCCCAGCAGGCCCTCGACGCTCATGGCCGCGGAGATGTCGGCGATCGAGGCCAGGCGGCGCAGGTCGGATGCCGCCATCAACAGCATGCCCAGCATGCCGTCGGTGCCGTTGATCAGGGCCAGGCCTTCCTTTTCGGCCAGCACGACAGGCTCGATGCCTTCAGCGGCCATGGCCTGCGCGGCGTCGAGCAGAACTCCGTCGGCATTGCGGACCTTGCCTTCGCCCATCACGGCCAGCGCGCAATGGGACAGCGGTGCCAGGTCCCCGGAACAACCGAGCGACCCGTATTCCCCGATGACCGGGGTGATGGCCGCGTTCAGCAGCGCCGCATAGGTCTGCGCCACGACCGGGCGCACCCCGGTGCGGCCTGTGGCCATGGTGGAGAGGCGGTTGAGCATCAGCCCGCGCACGATTTCCCGGTCGATCTCGGCGCCGGAGGATGCGGCGTGCGAGCGGATCAGCGAGCGCTGCAGCTGGGTGCGCAGCTCGATCGGGATCTGCTTGGTGGCCAGGGCCCCGAATCCGGTGGACACCCCGTAGTGCGGAACCGTGTCGGTGACCAGTGCATCGATGACGGCGCGCGAGTCGGCCATCGCCGCCAGCGAATCGCTGGACAGCTCGACCGGGACCAGATGGCGGGCCACATCCACGACGGCGGTCGGGTTCAGGGCTCCGGTTGAAACGATGACGGTGGGGGCCATGGGGATGTCCTTTCGGGAACAAAATGTGGCGAATGCTTGCCATTGGATGAAATACACGTTTCAATAAGTGAAACGCAGTGAGTGCCAAAGGGCAACCCCCAGGGCAGTTTTACCATCAAATTCCGACATTGGAGATCACCGTGGCCGAACCGTCAACCCGCACCGTGGAGCGGGCCCTGCAGCTGCTGGGATCGGTCTGCGACGCCGGTTTCCTGACGCTTGCCGATGCCGCACGGGGAACCGAACTCTCGGCATCCACCGCGCTGCGCCTGCTGCGCACGCTGGAATCCACCGGCTTCGTCCGCAAGGACGACGAGGGCGCCTACCGGCCGGGACTGCGCATCGTGCAGCTCGGGGCCCAGGCCCTGAGCCATGAATCGATCATCTCCCTCGCCGAGCCGGCGCTGGATCGGATCGTGGAAGCCACCGGCGAATCGGCCTACGTGAACGTCCAGGCCCACCACGGGCCCGGCGGGGACCACGGGCTGTACATCGCCATGCGCGAGGGCACACACTCGGTGCGCCATTCCTCATGGGTCGGGCGAACCGTCCCGATGGAGGGCAGCGCCTCGGGCGCGGTGCTCTCGGGCAAGACCCCCCAGGCCGGGTACGTGGTGGTGGACCGCGGCGTCGAAGCCGACGTCACCGCCATTGCCGCGCCGATCGCCGTCCAGACGCACGCTCCGGACGGAACCACCACCGGGACCCGGGTGATTGCGGCGCTGAGCGTCGTGGCCCCCAGCTACCGCATGAACCCCGAAAAGATCAGGACCATCGGCGAACTCGTCGCCGCCGAGGCCCACAACGTGTTGACCGCATACCAACAGGAGAACCAGCCATGAGCTTCACCCAACATGATCCCTCCCGCGTCATCCGTGCCCCCCGCGGCACCAAGCTGACCGCCAAGAGTTGGCAGACCGAGGCCCCGCTGCGCATGCTCATGAACAACCTGGACCCGGAGGTCGCCGAGCGCCCCGAGGACCTGGTCGTCTACGGCGGCACCGGCCGCGCGGCCCGCTCCTGGGAAGCCTACGACGCGATCATCAAGACCCTGACCGACCTGGAAGAGGATGAGACCCTGCTGGTCCAGTCCGGCAAGCCGGTCGGAGTCTTTCGCACCAACAAGTGGGCCCCGCGCGTGCTGATCGCCAACTCCAACCTGGTCGGCGACTGGGCCACCTGGCCCGAGTTCCGCAAGCTCGAGGCCGAGGGCCTGATGATGTACGGGCAGATGACCGCCGGCTCCTGGATCTACATCGGCACCCAGGGCATCCTGCAGGGCACCTACGAGACCTTCGCCGCCATCGGCGCCAAGCGCTTCAACGGCACCCTGGCCGGCACCTTGACCCTGACCGGCGGCTGCGGCGGCATGGGCGGCGCCCAGCCGCTGGCCGTCACCCTCAACGGCGGCGCCTGCCTGATCGTCGATGTTTCCGAGGAACGCCTGCGCCGCCGCCTGGGCAAGCGCTACCTGGACGACGTCGAGCTGGACCTGGATGCTGCAATCGCCAAGGTCACCGCCGCGAAGAACGAGGGACGCGCCCTGTCGGTGGGCTATGTCGGCAACGCCGCGCAAGTGTTCCCGGAGCTGCTGCGCCGCCAGCAGGCCGGGACGGTCTCCTTCGACATCGTCACCGACCAGACTTCCGCACACGATCCCTTGAGCTACCTGCCGGTTGAATACACCATCGAGCAGTGGGATGCCGAGGCCAAGGCCGACGAGGCCGGCTTCACCAAGAAGGCCCAGACCTCCATGGCCCTGCACGTCGAGGCCATGGTCGGCTTCCAGGACATCGGCGCCGAGGTCTTCGACTACGGCAACTCCATCCGCGACGAGGCACGCCAGGGCGGATTCGAGCGCGCCTTCGAGTTCCCGGGCTTCGTCCCGGCCTACATCCGCCCGCTCTTCTGCGAGGGCCTGGGCCCGTTCCGCTGGGTGGCACTCTCCGGCGACCCGGAAGACATCCGCGTAACCGACGAGGCGCTGAAGGAACTCTTCCCCGAAAACGATCACCTGCACCGCTGGCTGGATGCTGCCGCCGAGCACGTCGAGTTCGAGGGCCTGCCGGCACGCATCTGCTGGCTGGGCTACGGCGAGCGCCAGAAGGCCGGCCTGCTGTTCAACCGGCTGGTGGCCGAGGGCAAGGTCTCCGCGCCGATCGTGATCGGCCGCGACCACCTCGACTCCGGCTCGGTGGCATCCCCGTACCGCGAGACCGAATCCATGAAGGACGGATCGGACGCGATCGCCGACTGGCCGCTGCTCAACGCCCTGACCGCCACCGCCTCCGGTGCCACCTGGGTCTCCATCCACCACGGTGGTGGGGTCGGCATCGGCCGCTCCATCCACGCCGGACAGGTCTCGCTGGCCGACGGCACCGAGCTGGCCGCCGCCAAGCTGGAGGCGCTGCTGACCAATGACCCGGGCATGGGCGTGATCCGCCACGTTGATGCCGGCTACGAGCGGGCCATCGAGGTCGCCAACGAGCGCGGCGTGCGCATCCCGATGTCCGAATAGCCCGATCCGTCCTTGGGGTGCGGGCAAGATTGCCCACACCCGGCCGCACCACCCTCCCGGCCTCCGGGCCATAGCCGAAAGAGATGACACACCCTGTGAGCACCGTAAATTCCTTGCTGGCGGCAATCGAAGACATCGGCCGCGACGCCAAGCGCGGCGGATACTCGCGCCCCGTGTATTCGGCCGCCGAAACCACGCTGCGCGAATGGTTCATCGCCGAGGCCACCGCCCGGTCCCTGGAGGTCTCCACCGATGCCAACGGCATCATCTGGGCCTGGTGGGACATGCCCGGATCGGCCAGGGACGAGGCCTCGCGCCGCGGCGCATTGGTCACCGGGTCGCACCTGGATTCGGTGCCCGGCGGCGGGGCATTCGACGGCCCGCTGGGCGTGGCCAGCGCGCTGGCCGCCTACGACGAGCTCGCCAATCGCGAGCGGGCCGGCTCCCTGGTGCGCAACCGCGCCCTGGCCATCACGGTGTTCCCCGAGGAGGAAGGCTCGCGCTTCGGCGTGGCCTGCCTGGGCTCGCGGCTGCTCACCGGCGCCATCGACCCGGCCCGCGCGCTGAACCTGCGCGACGAAGCCGGCAACACCTTCGCCGACGTGGCCTCCGCCCACGGACAGGATCCCGCCCGCATGGGACGCGACGACGCGGCGCTGGCCCGCATCGGGGACTTCATCGAGCTCCACGTGGAGCAGGGCAAGGGCCTGAACTCCGAGGCACACACCGATCACGCCGGGCGCGGCCCGGCCGTCGCGGTGGGCGACACCATCCTGGGCCACGGCCGCTGGAAGCTGTCCTTCTCCGGCCAGGGCAACCACGCCGGAACCACGCTGATGGCCGACCGCTCGGACCCGATGATCGCCGCGGCCCAGACCATCGTCGCTCTCCGGCAGGTCGCCGCGGCGCAGGACAACGCCCGGGCCACCGTGGGCCGGCTCGAGCCGGTGCCCGGGGGCACCAACGTGATCGCTTCCCGCGTGGATATGTGGCTGGACGTGCGCCACCCGGATGACGCCGTGACCGCGATGCTGGTGGAAAAGATCCACGGGCAGGCGCAGAAGCTGGCCGCCTTCGAGGGCTGCAGCGTGCAATTGACCGAGGAGTCCTTCTCCAACACCGTGCACTTCGACTCGGGGTTGGCCCGCTCGCTGGCCAACTCGGTGCGCCGCCTGGTGCCCGACGCCCCGCTGCTGCCCACCGGCGCCGGGCACGACGCCGGGGTGCTCGCCGCCGTGGTCCCCTCGGGCATGCTCTACGTGCGCAACCCCTCGGGCATCAGCCACTCCCCGGAGGAACACGTGGAGGACGACGACGCCGCCGCGGGCGTGCTGGCGCTGGCCGACGCCTTGGAAGACCTGCTGTGAGCCGGGAAACCATCCGGGTCCCGGCCCCCGTCAACGCGCACTCGCACGCCTTCCACCGGATCCTGCGCGGGCGCACCCACCAGGGTGCCGACGGCGGGGCCGGGAACTTCTGGACCTGGCGCGAGCAGATGTACGAGGCCGCCGCCGGACTCACCCCGGCCGGCTACCAGCAGCTGGCCACCGCGGTGTTCGCCGAGATGGCGGTATCCGGATGGAGCGCCGTGGGCGAATTCCACTACCTGCACCACGACGTTGACGGCGCCCCCTACACGGGGGAGGCCGAGCACGGCATGGAGCTCGCGCTGGCCCGCGCCGCGAAGGCCGCCGGGATCCGCCTGGTGCTGCTGGACACCTGCTACCTGCAGGGCGGGCTGGACGCTGACGGGACCGTGCTGGGGCTCAACCAGACCCAGGAACGCTTCTCCGATGGGGATGTCGAAGGCTGGCTGGAACGCCACGGGTCGCTGGCCGCAGCCTTGGCCGGCATCGACGCGGGCGAGGGGCTGGTGTCCCTGGGCGCGGCCATCCACTCGGTGCGCGCCGTCCCGCCGGCGGCCCTGGAACGGATCGCCGCCGGGCTGGATCCCGCGCTGCCGCTGCACGTGCACCTTTCCGAGCAGCCGGCGGAGAACGAGTCCTGCCATGCGGCCTACGGGCTGAGCCCCACCGGGCTGCTGGAACGCTCCGGCCTGCTGGCGGCGCGGCTCTCGGCCGTGCACGCCACGCACCTGTCCGCGACGGACATCGCCGCGCTCGGAGCGGCGCGCGCCGGCATCGTGATGTGCCCGAGCACCGAGGCGGACCTGGGCGACGGGATCGGCCCGGCCCGCGAACTGGCAAACGCCGGGGCGGTCATCGCCCTGGGCAGCGACCAGCACGCGGTGCTGGATCCCTACCTGGAGCAGCGCGCCCTGGAGCACGGCGAGCGGCTGCGCAGCGGTCAGCGCGGGCGCTTCTCGCCCGCGGAGCTTTCCGCCGCCGCCCGCGAGGGAGGCCTGCGCTCGCTGGGCCTGGGGGAGAACGACGACTACCTGGAAGTGCGCACCGACAGCGTGCGCACCGCCGGGTCGCGCACCGCCCAGCTCCCGCTGACCGCCACCGCCGCGGACATCGCCGAGGTCCACATCAACGGCCGGCTGGTGGCCCGCGACGGCATCCACACCAGGCTGGGGGACCCGGCCGACCTCTACGCAGCCTTTTTCACCGACCACCGGGAGTTTTCATGAGCACCACGCTGATCACCAACCTGTCCGAGGCCTTCACCTCCGATGCCGCCGCCACGCTCGTCGAGAACGCGGCGATCCTCATCGACGGGGAGAAGATCGCCTGGATCGGGAGGGCGTCCGACGCCCCGGCGGCCGGCACCGTCATCGACGCCGGATACCGGGCCGCGCTGCCGGGCTGGGTCGACTCGCACAGCCACCTGGTCTTCGCCGGGGACCGCAGCCGCGAATTCGTGGCCCGCATGGCCGGGCAGGACTATGCCGCCGGCGGTATCGCGGTGACCACCGCCGCCACGCGGGCGGCGTCCGACTACGACCTCACGCGCCTGGTCATGGGTCGGGCCGCCGAGGCCCTGGCCGGGGGAACCACCTACCTGGAGACCAAGACCGGGTACGGGCTCAACGTGGAGGAGGAAACGCGGCACGCCCGCATCGCCTCCACCGTGGTGGACAAGGTGACGTTCCTGGGCGCCCACCTGGTTCCGGCCGACATGGACGCCCAGGAATACACGGACCTGGTCTGCGGGGAGATGCTCGAGCGGGTGGCCCCCTACGTCCAGTTCGCCGACGTCTTCTGCGAACGCGGGGCCTTCAACGAGGCCCAGTCCCGCCAGGTGCTCGCTGCCGCCCGGGATGCCGGGCTGGGATTGCGCGTGCACGGGAACCAGCTGGGCCCCGGTCCCGGCACCCGGCTTGCGGTGGAGTTCGGCGCGGCCAGCGTGGACCACGTGAACTACCTGGATGCAGCGGATGTGGCGGCACTGGCCGGTTCCTGGAGCCGCTGGGATCCTGCCACCCGCAGCGGTGTCGCCGGGACGGTGGCAACGTGCCTGCCGGCCTGCGACCTCTCGACCCGCCAGCCTTTGGCCCCGGGACGTGAATTGATCGACGCGGGCGTGCAGATTGCGCTGGCCTCGAACTGCAACCCGGGCACCTCCTACACCTCCTCGATGTCTTTCTGCGTGGCCACGGCCGTGTTGCAGATGAAGCTGAGCATCGAGGAAGCGGTCATCGCCGCGACCTACGGCGGGGCGCTCGCCCTGGGCGTGCAGGATGAGGTCGGCACCCTGGAAGTGGGCAAGCGCGCGGACATCCAGCTGCTCAACGCCCCCTCGGTGGCACACCTGGCCTACCGGCCGGGGATGAACCTTTCGGGCCCGGTGTTCCGGGCCGGGAAGCTGGTCGCGGGCAAACTCCCGGGATAGGTGCGCATTGACGGTGCAACCCCCCGCTTTTGGTTGCCGGCGGGGCGGAGGATCACCAGCAGTATCCATGGTGGTGGTTGGAACGGGTGCCGGCGGAATCCAACGGCGCGGTCGTTTCCCGGATGGACTACATCCGCCGAGCGGCATCGCGAAGCGCGGAAACCACCGGAACAGTTCCGTCTTCCGTAGCGAGCGCCGCGGCGACTTGGCGTGCCTTGGCGGCATAGGCCGGGGTTGTGGTGGCCTGCTTGATGGCGGTGGCCAGCCGTTCGGTGGTGAGGTGTTTGTAGGGGACCGGTTGGGGGCCCGCACCGAGGGACGTGATCCGGGCGGCCCAGAACGGCTGGTCGGTGTAGATCGGGACGCTGACGGTTGGGATCCCGGCGCGCAACCCGGCCGCTGTGGTCCCCGCTCCGGCGTGGTGGACCACCGCCGCCATCTGCGGGAACAACCATTCGTGGGGAACGGCTCCGACGCCAAGAGCATTGGGACCGGTGATGCCTTCCGCACCCTGCAACACCGCTCGGACGCCGGCGCGGCGAATCGTGTCGAGCATGAATTCGACGTCCATGGCCTCGCTGCTGCCAAAACCGATGAAGACCGGGGGCGGTCCGTCGGCGAGGAATTCGAGCAGCTCGGTGGACGGGCGCCAACCTGGATCGGTTTCCGGCCACCAGTATCCGGTCACCACGAGTCCTGATCGCCAGTCCAACGGTGCCGGAAACACGGTGGGACTGAATCCGTGGAGTACGGGACGGTTGGTTTTTCGGCGGAGCCGTTCGCTGCCGGCCCGTGATTTTTTCGCCAGCCCGAGGGACTGCCGGACGCGTGCGCTCGGGAGGTCGTAGGGCGCCCTGCCGGCGGACACCAGAGAGCCAAGCAGCTTGTTTCCGACCGGGCCCAGGCTTCGGGCGCTCCCCAATGCCACGGGCGGGTAGGCGGAGCTGGGTTCGATCGGCTGCAGGTGTGCGCCAATGGCGGGGATGCCCAAGGCCTCGGCTACGTCGTAGGCATAGGGCGCGACCGAATTGGCCAGTATCACGTCGGCACCGCGCTCAGCTGCGGCCACCGTACCTGTCGCGGCCAGCTCCATGTATTCACCGAGTTCGCGCATATATCGGAACAGGTCCGTGGCCGACGCCCTTTTTCCGGGGGCCGCAGGATTGACCAGGCGGCTCATGTCTCCGGGCAGTTCGCGATGCTCGCACCCGACCGCGGTGATCAACGGGGCATGGGCGGCGTTGGCCGCGATTGCGACGTCGAACCCGGCGGACTGGAGCCTGCTGCCGAGTCCTGCCATCGGGGCTACATCGCCCCGGGTGCCGGGGGTGACCATGAGTACGCGCATGGGGATCCTCATTCCTATTGATTGCGAACAGTGTTCGCAATCAAGGATATAGTGAAATGGTTGCAGGACCCAACGCCGGTGACCGAAGGAAAGGCGGACCAAGAATGACTGCTCGCGACCCCATTGATATTTGGCGGAGGCCGGAGCGTTCCGGCGTCGGGCCGAAACCGCAACACTCCCGTGGGCAGATTGCCGCCGCGGCCATCGACATCGCCGACCGGGACGGATTGGCGGCGGTGTCTGTCCGGCGAGTGGCCAGGGACATGGGGACCGGCCCCGCGTCCCTCTACAGGTACCTGCGATCCCATGACGAGCTCATCGAACTCATGGTCGACACCGTGAGTGGTGAATACGACCTTGGTCCTTCCGGCGAAACACCGAGGGACCAGCTGCTGGCCCTGGCCCGGCAAGGCCGGAGCATCATGCACCGGCACCCGTGGCTGGCCGCGCTGCTGCTGACCAGGCCGTCAATGGGACCCAGCACCCTCCGGTACCTGGAAAGCGCCCTGACCGCCATGGAGTCGATCGACTTGCCCGGCCCCTCCAAACTTCAAACCGTGGCCATGCTGACGGCGCTCACCTCCGCATTCGTGCAAAACGAGCTGTCCCAACCCGGAAATTCGGGGGCAGCCAACGGCGCAGCGAGCGATCGAGTGGAATATCTTTCCGAAGCGGTTCGGTCAGGCAATTACCCGCGGCTCGCCAGCGCATTCTCTGGAGGGAACGAACCCGAGACGCCTGACGACATGTTCAACGGCATCATTGTGGGCTACCTGGCCGGCGTGGGCCTTCGCCAGCTGCCCCAAGAAACACCCGGGGCCGGTGAAATTCAAGCTTGACCAGGGCCCGGAGTGTTTGCCGGTGTTCCGGGCCGGGCGGATTGGCGGCTTGGCCCTCTAGGCCCGCAGCGGCGCCATCCTGATGACGGCCTGACTGCGGAACACCATGACGAAAGCCGAGGTGCCATGAGATTCCAACCGCCGGAAGCACCTGTTCCGTGGATCTTCCAGTGAAGAGATCACTGATCTGATTACGTGCAATCATCGTTTCCATGTAGGGGAGCATCGTTTCGTCGGTTCGACTGGACGAGGAGACCGAAGCCCGTTTGGAGCGCCTCGCCGCCCAAACCAATCGTTCGAAGGCCTTCTGCTTGCGAGAGCTCGTCGAATCCGGGCTGCCCCGCCTGGGGCGCGAGCATGGCATCGCCCGGTTGGCCCCAGACATACGTGCCGGTCGCGAGCTGTCCGTCAGCCAAGAAGAATTGACGCGTGATCTTCGCCCGGATGATTGGGTTCTCGCAATGCGCTGCGCAAGGGCTGCGAAAGCCGGACAAGCCCTCGGCGAGGCGAATGATGCTGGCCTGGAAGAGGTCTCCGCCCTGGCGGACCCCCGTTCCCGGGGCAAGGGACTCCCCGGCTCCTTGGCCGGCCTGTGGCGATACAGGGCTGGGGAATACTGCATCATTTGTGGCCTGGTTGACGACGAGTTGGCCGTCATCGCATGGGGGCCGGGTCCTCGCCCTGCGATCCGTGACCGGCATTTGCCCAACGAGCCGGATATTACGCGGCTGACTTGATGTCAGACGCCGCCAGCGAATTTTTTAGTGATGCACCTCGCGCTCGTGATAAACAAGGAGCATGGCTATTACTGCACTCAAAGGTACCCCTGTCCAAACCGTTGGCGAGCTGCCCGCCGTTGGCGCAACCGCTCCCGACTTTGCTTTCACCGGCGCCGACCTCGGCGACGTAAACAGCAGCGAGCTGCGCGGCAAGCGCATCGTGCTCAACGTCTTCCCGTCGATCGACACCGGTGTCTGCGCCTCCTCGGTCCGCAAGTTCAACGAACTGGCCGCCGGCTTGGAGAACACCGCCGTTGTGTGCGCCTCGGCCGACCTGCCGTTCGCCCTGGGCCGCTTCTGCGGTGCCGAAGGCCTCGAGAACGTTGTTCCGGCTTCGAGCTTCCGCTCCGACTTCGGCGCGGAATTCGGCCTGACCCAGGCCGACGGCCCGCTGCGCGGCCTGCTGGCCCGCGCCGTCGTGGTCCTCGATGAGAACGGCGTGGTCCTGCACCACGAGGTGGTTCCCGAAATCACCACCGAGCCGAACTACGACGCAGCAATCGCCGCGCTGTCCTAAGCATCCTTGTTTCGGCTTGGCTGCCTCGCAGCTGGGCCGCAGCCTGGGGGTGGGCCCCGGCACCCGGAATCACTTTGGATTCCCGGGTGCCGGGGCTTCACTGTTTTAAGTCGGCCGGGCGATTCCCGAAACCGCCAGAGCCCGGAAACGGTGCGCTGCGGGAAGTGGCGGGCTCCGGGTCCGGATGCCAAATACACGGTTTCCCCGAACGAAAGATGCCGCCACGGTAAGCCAAACGGAATGAACTCGTTGAGATTTTTTATGATCGGTAGACAAGTCAAACGATCATAAGCGATCATAGTAGGGAAGATCTTGCCATTCCCGGGCGCATTCGTGGGCCTCGGGCCACAGAAGGAGACAGCCTTGAGCGACATCAGCCAGCTTGGCCACCACATGGACATCGAACTCACCTCGCAGCCGGAGATGTGGGAACGCGCCATTGCCCAGTCCAGGGCCGAGAGCCTGCTTCCCGCGGACGGCCTGCGCGTTGCGGTCGTCGGCTGCGGCACCTCGTGGTTCATGGCCCAGGCCTACGCCGCCGCCCGCGAATCCGCAGGCAAGGGCGTCACCGACGCGTTCGCCGCCTCCGAGGCCTTCATCGCCACCCGCGACTACGACGTGCTGGTGGCCATCACCCGCTCGGGAACCACCTCCGAGGTCCTGGAGCTGATCGGCCAGCTTGACGGCTCGATCCGCACCGTCGCGGTCATCGGCGACACCACCTCCCCGATCGTGTCCAAGGTCGACGCCGTCGTCGAGCTGCCCTACGCGGACGAGCAGTCGGTCGTGCAGACCCGCTTCGCCACCACCGCGCTGGCATACCTGCTCACCAGCGTAGGGGTCGACCTGACTGCGGCGGTTGCGGATGCCCGCGCCGCCGTCACGGCCGAGACCCCGAAGGAACTGATCGACGCCGAGCAGTTCACCTTCCTGGGCCGCGGCTGGACCATCGGCCTGGCCCACGAGGCGGCGCTGAAGATGCGCGAGGCCGTGCAGGGCTGGACCGAGTCCTACCCGGCCATGGACTACCGCCACGGCCCGATCGCCATCGCCGCACCGAACCGCGTCACCTGGATGCTGGGCGAGGAGCCCGAGGGCCTGGCCGGGGACATGGTGCGCACCGGCGCCCTGTACATCAACAACGACGTGCACCCGCTGGCCGAGCTGGCGCGCATCCACCGGGTCACCCTGGACCGCGCCCGCGCCCGCGGCATGAACCCGGACACCCCGCGCAACCTGTCGCGCTCGGTCATCCTGTCCGAAGACTCCTAGGGAACCGACCGGGAGTGCCGCACACCATGAACGCTCCATACCTGCTCTTTGACGTTGGAGGCACCGACATCAAGACGGCGCTGTCCGACGATGCGGGAAACCTGTTGGGCATCCGCCGGGTCCCCACCCGGCGCGGCACTCCCGATCCGGCCGCCTCGCTGATCGACCAGCTCCACGGCCTGGGAACCGGCCTGATGGCCCAATCGCCCCTGGTCATACCGCAGGCCGTGGGCTTGCTGGTCTGCGGAATCGTCGACGAGGACAGCGGGATCGGGGTCTTCTCCTCGAACCTCGGCTGGCGCGATGCTCCGCTCCGCCAGATGGCTTCCGAGGCCTTCGCCCTGCCGGTGGGCTTCGGCCACGACGTTTCAATGGCCGGGGCGGCCGAACTGCGCTACGGTGCAGGCGCAAACCTGGGCGCCAAGGTGCGCAACGCGGTGATGCTGGTCATCGGCACCGGGATTGCCGCGGCGCTCTTCGTTGACGGGCACGCCGTCTCGGCCGGAGGCTACGCCGGGGAACTGGGCCACGCCGCGGTTCCCGGCGGGCTCGACTGCGCCTGCGGCGCCCATGGGTGCCTTGAAACCATTGGCTCGGCCGGTGCCATTGCCAAGCGCTACACCCAGGCCAGCGGCAAGAGCGTCGAAGGCGCCCGCGAGGTGCTCGTGGCCATGGAGGCCGGGGACCCGGTGGCCGCACGCATCTGGGACGAGGCCGTGGAGGCCCTGGCCTTCTCCATCGCGCAGCTCTGCTCCTCGATTGCACCGGAAGCGGTGATCATCGGCGGCGGGCTTGCCCAGGCCGGCGAGGCGCTGCTTGAACCGCTGCGCGGCAAGGTGCGCGACAAGCTCTCCTACCACCGCGAACCGCTGATCGTCCCGGCCCGACTGGGCCAGGACGCCGGCCTGCGCGGCGCCTACCTGAAGGCAGCCGAAGCCAGGGAAGTGCACCAGTGATCCTGACCATTACCCCGAATCCCGCCGTGGATGAAACCTACGGCCTCAAGGCACTGGATGTCGGAGGGACCAACCGCGTCGATGCCCCGCGCCGTCGGGCCGGCGGCAAAGGCCTGAACGTGGCCCGCGTGCTGCACTCCCGGGGCCTGCCCGTCATCGCCCTGGCCCCCGTGGGTGGCGCCAACGGCCGGGAGTTCGCCAGGGAACTGGAAACCGCCGGCGTCGCCCACTCGCTGGTCCACGTCGCCCCCGAGACCCGGCGCAGCATGGCCGTTGTCGAGCACGGCACCGGGCGCACCACGGTCCTGAACGAACGCGGCGGTGCCCTGGACGGTCACGAGTGGGACTCCCTGCGGGCACAGGTCATCGCGCTGCTGGACCAGGGAGCCACCGTGCTGGCCGCCTCGGGATCGCTGCCCGAGGGCGCGGATGAGGACTTCTACCAGTGGTGCGTGCGCGAGGCCGCACGCCGGAACATCCCCAGCATCATCGACACCTCCGGCCCCGCGCTGCTGGCCGCCGCGCGCGCCGGAGCCACGGTGCTCAAGCCCAATCACCATGAGCTGGCCGAAATCACCGGCACCGATTCGCTCCAATCCGGTGCCGCGATCCTGCTGGAAGCCGGCGCCCGGCACATCTACGCCAGCGCCGGGGAAGAGGGGCTCTTCCACTTCGGGGCCGATGCACCGCGGCAGTGGCACGGCGCCCGGCTGCCCGAACCGCTGGTGGGCAACCCCACCGGGGCCGGGGACGCGGTGGTCGCAGCCATCGCGGCGGGCCTGCACCTGGACGAGGACCACGCAACGGTGGTACTGCCGCGGGCCGCGGCCTGGTCGGCCTCCGCGGTGCTCATGCCCACGGCCGGGGAACTGCACCCCTCCCACCCCGAGCTGGCCCAGGCCCTGGTGCTTTCCTCCTCCGTGGCGCCCTAAGGCGCACCCACCCACTTTGAAAGGACGCACCCACCGTGCCCCTGGTCAACACCGCTGAAATCATGAACGCCGCGCGCGCCGCCAATATCGGCCAGGGCGCCTTCAACGTCGTCCACCTGGAAAGCGCCGAGGCGCTCATCCACGGCGCCGAGCTCGCCCAGGCCCCGGTGATCCTGCAGATCTCCGAAAACTGCGTCAGCTACCACGGCTCCCTGGAGCCCATTGCCTTGGCATCCCTGGCCGCCGCCCGCAATGCCGGCGTCCCGGTCGCCGTGCACCTTGACCACGCCGAATCCGAGGACCTGGCCAAGGCCGCGGTCGATTTGGGCTTTGGATCGATCATGTTCGACGGCGCGCACCTGGACTACGAGCAGAACGTCGCGGCCACCCGGCGGGTGGCCGCGTACGCCCACGCGGCGGGCGTCTACGTCGAGGCCGAGCTGGGAAAGGTCGGCGGCAAGGATGGCGCCCATGCGCCGGGCGTGCGCACCGACCCCGATGAGGCGCGCGCGTTTGTCCAGGCCACGGGCGTCGACGCGCTGGCCGTGGCGGTCGGTTCCTCCCATGCCATGCTTGACCGCTCCGCCGCCCTGGACATCGATCTGATTGCCCGCATCCGCGCGGCCCTCGAGGTGCCGCTGGTGTTGCACGGGTCCTCCGGCGTCAGCGACGAGAACATCGTGGCCGCGATCCATGCGGGCATGACCAAGATCAATGTCTCCACGCACCTGAACGGCTTCTTCACCCGGGCCATCCGCGAATACCTTCAGGAAAACCCGAGCGTCGTGGATTCGCGCAAGTACCTGGCCCGCGGCCGCGAGGCCATGGCGAAGGAGAGTGCCCGCTTGCTGCGCCTCTTTGCCGGGGATTCGATCTAGACCGACCCCGTTCGCCGGCGCCTTTCCCGGCGCCGGGAAGTCCGTCGAGCCCGAAATCGAGGGCCGGTCGGGGCAAAACCGTGATCCGTCTGAAATGTATCGGCTTTGTGACCCAATCTGCTTGACCACGTGTCCGTCGTCACACCATAATCATGGGTGTATGTACTTTATTGATCGTTCTAAATGTAAATAAAGCACATAACATCATTCTTGTCGTTGTGACATGTCAAACGATCACATCGACCCCATGGAACGAGGATCAATGAAAAAGCGCAATCTCCGAGGAGCGGTCGTTGCCGGTGCTGCCGCCGCCGCACTGCTGCTGACCTCTTGCGGCTTTGGCGGGGGAAACACCGACGGAAACGACGATGCCAACTCACCTGGCGCCGTCACCACCCTGGACATGATGGTCCCGAGCTACTCCGACGGCACCAAGGCCCTCTGGGAAAAGGTCATCAAGGATTTCGAGGCAGCCAACACCGACGTCAAGGTCAACCTTGAAATGCAGTCGTGGGAAAACATCGAAGGCGTGCTCAAGACCAAGATCCAGGGCAACAAGGCACCGGACATCTACAACGGCGGAGCCTTTGCCGAGTTCGCCGCCGAGGGCCTGCTCGCACCGGCCACCGACATCGCCTCAGAGGCAACCGTGGCCGACTTCCAGCCGTCCTTTGCAGAGAACGAGAAGGTTGACGGCACGCAGTACGGCCTGCCGCTGATCGCCTCGGCCCGGGCCCTGTTCTACAACAAGGCCCTGATGGAAGAGGCGGGTGTCACCGAGGTTCCCAAGACCTGGGACGAGCTGCACGACGCGGCCCAGGCCATCAGCGACAAGACCAAGTCCGACGGCTACGGCATGCCGCTGGGCAGTGAAGAGGCCCAGGGCGAATCGCTGATCTGGTTCGCCGGCAACGGCGGGAACTTCGGCGACGCCACCAACATCGCCGTCGACACCCCGGCCAACGTCGAGGCCGCAGAGTTCATGCAGAAGATGATCAAGGACGGCGTCACCCAGAAGGACCCGGGCGCCACCCAACGCACCCCGATGCTCAACACCTTCATCCAGGGCAAGCTCGGCTTCGCCTACGGCCTGCCGCAGACCGTGGGACAGATCAAGACCGAGAACCCGAAGCTTGAATACGGCATCGCACCGGTGGCCACCAAGTCAGGCGAACCGGCCACCCTGGGCGTTGCAGACCGCCTGATGTCCTTCAAGAACGATGGTTCCAAGGCCGGCGCGGTCAAGAAGTTCATGGACTACTTCTTCTCCGCCGATGTCTACACCGACTGGGTCTCCACCGAGGGCTTCTTGCCGACGACCAAATCGGGCTCCGAGAAGCTTGCGGGCGACGAAACCCTCAAGCCGTTCCTGGACATGCTGCCCAACGCGGTGTTCTACCCGACCACCAACCCGGCCTGGAACGCCACCGACGGCGCCTTCAAGTCGTTGATGGGCCAGATCGCCACCGGCAAGTCCGCCTCGGATGTCCTGAAGGAAATCCAGGCCAAGGCCGACGCGGCCAAGTAGCCGCACCGCCCTTCCGCCAACCCAACCACGCGACGGGGCCCACCTGAACCAACGGGTGGGCCCCGTCGCATGGCCGGGCCACAGAATTTCCACCCCGTCACGCAGGAGAACCCCCATGAGCGTCGCCACCGCACCGAAGCGCACCACCAAGCGCTCATCCGCCCGGGAAGGGGGATCGTTCCTTGCCGCGTTGCCGTGGATCGGCCCGGCGCTGTTGCTGATCCTGGCGATCGTGGTGTTTCCCGCCGGGTACATGATCTACAACTCCACCCGAAAGATCTCGCAGGTCGGAACGGACCTCAAGGGCGTGGGCCTGGACAACTTCGCCAAGGTCTTTGCCGACCCCGCGCTGCCGCGCATCCTGCTGAACACCGTGGTCTGGGTCGTGGTAGTGGTGGCCTTCACGGTGCTGATCTCCCTGGCGCTGGCCCAGTTCCTGAACAAGCCCTTCCCCGGCCGGACCCTGGTCCGCATGGCCGTCATCGTCCCCTGGGCCGCCTCGGTCGTCATGACCACCACCGTGTTCTACTACGCGGTGGACCCCAACTACGGGATCTTCAACAAATTCCTCACCGACATCGGCATCCTCGACGGGGGCTTCGGCTTCACCAAGAACGCGGTCCCGGCCATGGCCGTGGCCATCGTGGTGGCCATCTTCGTCTCGATCCCGTTCACCACTTACACGATCCTCGCCGGCTTGCAGGCCATCCCCAACGAGACCCTAGAGGCCGCCCGCATGGACGGCGCCAACCGCTGGGGAACCTACCTCTTCGTGATCCTGCCGCAACTGCGCGGCGCCCTGGCCGTCGCGGTGCTGATCAACATCATCAACGTCTTCAACAACCTGCCGATCCTGAAGATCATCACCGGAGCCATCCCCGGCTACAGCGCCGACACACTGATGACCTACATCTTCAAGGTCCTGCAATTCGACCGCCGGCTGGACATCTCCTCCGCGCTCTCGGTGGTCAACTTCGCGATCGTGCTGGTCATCGTCGCGATCTACGTCAAGACCGTCAAGCCCATGAAGGAGGTCTAGAACAATGTCGTTCCTGGTTACCGAAGACCGCGCCTCCCAAAAGACCGTCATTTGGCGGATGATCGCCGGACTTGGCGTCGCCGCCGTGTTCCTGATCCCGTACGCGGTGATGCTCATCGGCTCGCTCAAGACCCGCTCCGAGATCCTGGCGATCCCGCCCAGCTACATGCCCCGCGAGGGCGCCCAGTGGTCCAACTACCTCACCATGTGGGACACCCCCGAAACCCCGGTGGCCTACAACCTCATCTCCACCATCGTGATCTCGCTATGCGCCACCTTGCTGGTGCTGCTGGTGGCCACCCCGGCCGCCTACTACACCGCGCGCTTCAAGTTCCCGGGCAAGATGGTCTTCATGTTCCTGGTGATCGTCACCCAGATGCTGCAGCCGGCGGTGCTGACCGCGGGCCTGTTCAAGCAGATGCTCGCGATGAACCTGTACGACACCTGGCTGGCCATGATCCTGATCAACGCGGCCTTCAACCTGGCCTTCGCGGTGTGGATCATGCACTCCTTCTTCGCCTCGGTGCCCAAGGAAATCGACGAGGCGGCCCAGATCGACGGGGCCGGGAAGCTGCGGGTGCTGTTCAGGATCAACCTGCCGCTGGTCTGGCCCGGCATCGTCACCGCGGTGATCTTCACCTTCGTGTCCTGCTGGAACGAATTCGCCGCCTCGCTGGTGATCCTCTCCACCGCGGAGAACCAGCCGCTGTCGGTGGCGCTGACCAGATTCGTGGGCCAGTACTCCACGGCCTGGCAGTACGTCTTCGGCGTCTCGATCGTGGCCATCATCCCGGTGATCGTGCTGTTCATGCTCATTGAGAAGCGGCTGATCGGCGGACTGTCCGCCGGAGCTGTAAAGTAGGTTTCCGTGCCCGCGTCCCGGACGCCAACTCGGTTGTGACATGGCCTTGCATCGCCCCGGCGGAACCGGGCCATGGGGACCGAAGGCCCGGGATCCGCAAGGGGGCCGGATACGGCTCCAACCAGACACATGACGACAGACGGGTGCAAGGGTGAAACGCGAAGAACGCCTCAACACCATCCTCGAACTGCTTTCGCGGTTCGGGAAGATCGAGGTCGATGAGATCGTGCGCAGGCTCGCGGTCTCCCCGGCCACCGCGCGCCGGGACCTGGACTCGCTGGCAGCATCCTCGCTGCTCTCGCGCACCCACGGGGGAGCGGTGTCCAACACCGTGGCCTACGACCTGCCGGCGCGCTACCAGAAGGAAGACGCCGCGGTGCAGAAGCACGCCATCGCGGTGCTCGCAGCCTCCCTGGTCACCCGTGACATGGTCGTGGGACTGTCCGGGGGCACCACCTCGAGCGCCATCGCCACGCAGCTGGGGATGCGCCGGGACCTGGTCGACGACTCCGGGCGCACCACCTTCACCGTGGTGACCAATGCCGTGAACATCGCCTCGATGCTGGCGGTGCGCACACACGTGAAGGTCATGGTCACCGGGGGAGTGCTCAACCCCAGGTCCTACGAGCTGGTGGGCCCCTTTGCCGAACAGACCCTGGAGAAGGTCACCCTCGACGTGGCCTTCGTGGGCATCAACGGGCTGGAGGCGCACATCGGCCCGACGGTCTCGGACGAGTTCGAGGCATCCATCAACGACCTGATGATCCGCCGGGCCCGGCGCAGCTACCTGGTCTGCGACTCCTCGAAAATCGGGCACAGCGCCTTCGCCACGCTGACCCGTTCGACCTTCAGCGCGCTGATCACCGACGGAGGGATCACCGAGGAGCAGAAGCGCGATCTGGTGGAAGCGGGCATCCCGGTCATCGTTGCCGACCCGGGGGCCGGCGGCCTTTAGCCGGTAGCCTCGGCAGCGGCCAGCAGGCGCGGCCCGATCTTTTCCACCAGCGCGGCCAGATCCCGTCCGGGGTCCAGCGACGCGTCGTACACGCTTTCCAGGGCCATGGCGCCCAGCCAAACCCGGGCGCGCCACGCCGCATCCGGGCCCGGTGCGATGGCGTCGATGGCATCCGCGCCGTGCCACATGGACAGGTAGGCGGTGTTCAGCGCCGGATCCCAGGCGGAGGCCAGGTCCCAGTCGATGATTCCGCGCAGCGTACCCTCGCTCCAGCGCATGTTGTGCCCGGCCAGATCCCCGTGGACCAGCGAGGCGGGCACCGATGCAAAATCCCCGATGGTGTCCAGGACCCGCCGGGCGGCCCCGGCCAGATCGGCGGGCAGCGCCGCCAGCGCCGCGTCGGCCTTCTGCCCGGTCCATGGTCCGCGGAAGGAAAACGGCGGCGCCAGCAGGTGGGCGATCGGCCCGAGGTCCACGACGGCAAGTTCCTCCAGCACCGCGCGCAGCGCGGCCGGATCGCCGGTGTGCGGCGGATGCGCGGCGCCCGGGACATAGCGCTGGACGACGGCGGAGAACCCCGCGCCGTCCCACACCTCGCTCAGGGCGGTGGGCAGCAGGAAGCTGAACCGGCCCGAGAGCGCCTCGATGAGGTCCACGCATCGTTGCATCTCCCGGGCGGCGCCGGGTGTGCGGCTCATGCGCATCACCGCCTCCCCGGGGGCCACCAGCACCAGGTGGAACTGTCCTCCCTCGTCGACGTGCCCGGACTTCCAATTCGGACCCGGGAACAGGGCGTTGGCCAGCTCGTATTCACGGGGCAGCGCTTCTCTACTCATCCTTCCATCCTTGCAGGTCAGCGGGTGTGTGGGCACACAGGCCCAGCACGTAGGATCGAAGGCATGAGCCCAAACGCGTCGGAGAACACCGCATCCAGCGAGTCCCTGGGGCGCACCGGCCCCGAGCCCGTAACCCGCCGCGGGCTGAAGATCGAGTTGCTGATTGTCCTGGGGCTGTCCCTGGGGCAATCGGGCATCTACTCGATCGTGAACCTCATCGACAAGATGACCCGGGCACCGCTGGGCTCGCAGACCACCTCGTTGAACAACTCGCTGAACCAGCGCCAGTACTTCGACTTGACCTACCAGTTGCTGGATATCTTTTTTGCCCTGGTGCCGGTGATGCTGGTCTTCTACCTGCTCTGGAGGATTCCGGGAGGCAATCCCTTTGCCCGGCTCGGCTTCGATGCGGCCAGGCCGTTGCGCGACCTGGGGTGGGGAGCCGGATTGTTTCTGGCCATGGGGCTTGGAACCCTGGGCGTTTATGCGGCCGGCCGGGCCCTGGGGCTGACCACCATCATCGTGCCGGCGGCGCTGGACGACTACTGGTGGACGGTTCCGGTGCTGGTCTTCTCCGCGATCCGCCACGGCATCCTGGAAGAAGTCATTGTCGTCGGATACCTCTTTGAGCGCCTGGGGCGCCTGGGCTGGGGCAAGTGGCAGATCATCTGTGCCAGTGCCGTGCTGCGCGGCAGCTACCACCTGTACCAGGGGATCGGCCCATTCATCGGCAACGTCGCCATGGGAGTTGTTTTTGGCTGGGTGTATTCCAGGAAGGGAAGGGTTATGCCCCTGGTGATCGCCCACGCCTTGCTGGACATCGCAGGGTTCGTCGGTTACGCGTTGCTCGGCCCGGCCATTGGGCTGGGCACGTAAACCACGGTTTGATGACGTTTGATGCAAAGGCTTGAGTTCCTGGGCAACCCCATTAGGCTCGGGGGAAGCCGGCAACCGCGCCCAAGGCGCGCTTTCCGGCCGGACGCCCGGCGGCAGGAGCCCGGCGCATCGAGCAAGGAGCCGGACATGCCCAATCCCATGAGCGCGAAGACGATGTTCCGGCTGGGATTGCTCCTGGGGATCGTCGGGGTGCTCTTCTACGTCGTCCTGACGCCGCTGCTGGGCTGGGCGATCACCCGGTTCAGCTTCTACAACGCCGCAATCACGATGCTCGGAGGGCTTTTCTCGCTGCTTCAGCAAGGCACGTTCTTTGGTGGCCTGTTCCTGATGGCGGGATCCTTCGTGGTGCGCTCCGCCGAGGAAGCCGTGGCCGGGGTGCGTGGTGGCGGAACCCCAAGGCCAGGGTCCTGCGATGGCTGATTTCCCGCCCCGGACACCGGCACCGAGGGAAGATCCCCGCACGCACGACGGCTCCCACGCCGACCTTGGAAAGGCGGGAGACACATGCCCGGGCCCCTGAGCTCCCAGGCCATGTTCCGGCTGGGACTTGTGATGCTCGTGGCGGGCGCGGCCTACGCCCTGATGGGAGACCCGATCGCCAGCTGGTACTACGGCTCGATGTTGCCGGGCGCAGTGATTGTCCGCGCGCTGACCACATGCCTTCAACTGGCGTTGTTCTTGGGAGGCCTGTTCCTGGCCGCCGGATCGGTCGCTGCCAAGCACTTCGAGATCCTGAAGGACGAACTGCTCAATGCCGCCGAAGGCAACGCATCCGGTGGCGGGACCAACCAGTAACGAAGCAAGGCGGGGGCCGGCCGGTTGAACCGGCCGGCCCCCGCCTTGGCGGAGAGTCCTGCGACTGCGTGGTTAAAGGGTGATTGAACCCTTTGGCGTTTCAAAGGTCACCGAGAGGATTCCCGGTGTCCCGTTGGGAGCCTGCCAATCGACAGCGACCTCGCCGACGGGCAGCTGCTCGGGCTGTCCGAGCCAGTCGGCAACGCGTTCGCTGGAACCGGCAATGCTGATCGAGGAGATCTTGCCAACCGGTTCCAGGGCCTTTGACGGATGCAGGTCCTCGGTTCCGTCATCCCAGCGCAAAAGGTAAGGAACCTGCGGATCGGCGATCAATCCATTGATGCCGATCTGGCGCCAGGTCAGTTCCTGCCCATCCGGGAATTTCCGGTTGCCCGGAACGGATCCGCGGCCCAGTCGTTCTTCCGCCGGAGCCAGGTCGTCAACCGCAACGCACCAGCCCATCCATCCGCCACCAAGTTCGGATCGGGCGCGAACTGCCTGGCCAAACGGCGCCTTGTCAGACGACGGGTGGTTCAGGACTTCAACAACTTCCAGGTACTGGCCATTCTTCAGCGGGAAGATGACATTGCGCGTACCAAAACGTGGGTGTACACCGCCCTTTACAGATTCGAGTCCAAGGGCCTCGCCGATCCGAGCGGCAGTAGCCGCGAGGCCGTCGGGTCCACAAGCGTAAGTTACATGGTCCAACCTCATCATGTGCCTATCATGGCACTTTGTGATCTGGCTCTCGACTTAGGACTGCCTAACTTGCATCTTGGCTGTCCGTTCGGGGTAAGCGCAGGAGCGCTGTGCAGTCCAATCGACTTGTCACAATTTGAGACGTGGTTGCGGACTTGCGGCGCCGTGGGCCAGACTTATTGCCAAGGTCATGAGTTTCAGCAAAAGGCCCCGGCTTGCTGAACGGCAACCCTCCACCGCGGTGGGGTGCCCCGGGTGAAGACCAGGCCCCACGTCAAAAAGACGCGGGACAAGCGCGGGAATGCCCCAGCACACCAACGACTCCATCACGGAGCCGGCCATGGGCATACCCCAGAATCCTTGAAGGGGAAGAAATGTCTAACGACTGGTCCTTTGAAACACGCCAGATCCACGCAGGGCAGGAGCCCGACGCCACGACCGGCGCACGTGCACTGCCGATCTACCAGACCACCGCCTTCGTGTTCCCGAGCGCCGAGACCGCCGCGGCACGTTTCGCCCTGGGCGACCTGGGGCCCATCTACACGCGCATCGGCAACCCCACCCAGGACGCCGTCGAACAGCGCATCGCCAGCCTCGAAGGCGGCGTGGGTGCGCTGCTGCTGGCCTCGGGCCAGGCGGCAACCACCTTCGCGATCCTGAACCTGGCCGAGGCCGGCGACCACATCGTGGCCAGCCCCAGCCTCTACGGCGGAACCCAGAACCTGTTCAAGCACTCGCTGCGCAAGCTCGGCATCGAGGTCACGTTCGTCTCGGAACCCGATGACCTCGAGGGCTGGAAGGCCGCCGTCAAGCCAAACACCAAGGCCTTCTTCGGCGAAGTGGTTTCCAACCCCCGCCAGGACGTGCTCGACATTGAAGCGGTCTCCGCGATTGCCCACGAGGCAGGCGTCCCGCTGATCGTCGACAACACCCTGTCCACCCCGTACCTGATCCGCCCCATCGAATGGGGAGCGGACATCGTCGTGCACTCGGCGACCAAGTACCTCGGCGGGCACGGCACCGCGATGGCCGGAGTCATCGTGGACTCGGGCAACTTCGACTTTGCCGCCGACCCGGAAAAGTTCCCGGGCTTCAACACCCCCGACGAGTCCTACAACGGCCTGGTGTACGCCCGGGACCTGGGTGTCAACGGAGCCTTGGGTGCGAACCTTGCCTACGTGCTCAAGGCCCGCGTGCAGCTGCTGCGCGACCTTGGCTCGGCCGTTGCCCCCTTCAACGCCTTCCTCATCGCCCAGGGGCTCGAGACCCTCTCGCTGCGCATCGAGCGACATGTCTCCAACGCCGTGGAAGTGGCCCAGTGGCTCGAGGCCCAGCCGCAGGTGGAACGCGTCATCTATGCCGGCATCCCCTCCAGCCCGTGGTTCGAGCGCGGACGCAAGTACGGCCCCAAGGGAACCGGCGCCATCGTCTCCTTCGAGATCTCCGGCGGCCGCGAGGCCGGCCAGGGCTTTGTCGACGCGTTGAAGCTGCACTCCCACGTCGCCAACCTGGGGGATGTGCGCTCGCTGGTGGTCCACCCGGCCTCCACCACGCACTCCCAGCTCACCGAGGCCGAGCAGGTCGCCGCGGGTGTTTCCCCGGGCCTGGTCCGGTTGAGCGTGGGCATCGAAAACATTGCAGACATCATCGCCGACCTGCGCGGGGGCTTCGAGGCCGTGGCCTCGCTGGGCGATGTTGAGCTGCAAGCCGCCCGGTGAGCGTGGAGACCAACGTGGTGCTCTATGACGCAGAAACCGCCGCGGCGCCGGACCGCGTGTCCGACGGCATCCTCCGGCATCTGCACACCGGTCCCTACACCTTCGAGACCGGTGCAACGCTTCCGCAGATCGTGCTGGGTTACGAAACCTGGGGCACGCTGAACGCCGAGGCGACCAACGCCGTCTACATCGCCCATGCGCTGACCGGAGACAGCCACGTGGCCCGCGGCGCATCGACCGAACCCGGTTGGTGGGACGGTTTCGTGGGCCCGGGCAAGACGGTGGACACCAACCGCTACTTCGTCGTGGCGGCCAACATGGTCGGCGGCTGCTCCGGTTCCACCGGTCCGGCCAGCCTCGACCCGGAGGGCGTGCCGTGGGGATCCCGCTTCCCCTTCACCACGATCAAGGATTCGGTGCGCCTGGAGGTGCGGCTCGCCGATGCCCTGGGCATCAAGGCCTGGCATACCGTGCTGGGCGGTTCGATGGGCGGGGCGCGTGCCCTGGAGTGGGCCGTGGAGTTCCCCGAACGGGTGAAGAACTGCGTGGTGGTGGCTGCCGCCGCCGAATCCTCGGCCGAGCAGATCGCCTTTGCGCAGGCGCAGTCCGCGGCCATCAGGTTGGACCCGGACTTTGCCGGGGGCGACTACTACGCCAATGAGCGCGTTCCGTCGGCAGGCCTGGGCATCGCACGGCGCATTGCCCACATCACCTACCGCACGGCAGCTGAACTGGATGTCCGGTTCGGCCGTGCCCCGCAGGGGGCCGAGCAGCCGGTGGCCGGCGCCGGCCTGGATCGGGGCCGATACCAGGTTGAGAGCTACCTGGACCACCAGGCCGACAAGCTGGTGGGCCGCTTCGACGCCAACAGCTACCTGGTGCTGACCGAGGCCTTGATGAGCCACGATGTCGGCCGCGGGCATGGATCGCTCCGGGATGCCCTGGGGCGGCTCGAAGAAGTGAATTTCCTGGTGGGTGCCGTCGACTCGGACCGCCTCTACTGGCCCGAGCAGTCCGAGCTTCTGGCCAGGATGCTGCCGAACCCGTGCGAGGTCAAGTACATCACCTCGCCGATCGGCCACGACGGATTCCTGACCGACATCGAGCAGCTCAGCGAGCCGCTCAAGCGGGAGATTTTCAGCTGACGCAACCTCGCCCGCACATCCGCGGCGGGGGCAGGCGGCCCGGGGCTCGAAGAAGTGAAACCTTCTTCGGGCCCCGGGCCGCCTTTCTTGCCTTCAGTCCTCGGTCAGGATCTTCATCCGCGCCCGTTGGTGCTCCTCGGGCGTGATCACCCGGCGGGCCAGCAGGTCCTCGAGCTCGGCCAGACGCTGTTCGCGGCTTTGCCTGGGTGCCAGCATCTGCGACTTCGCGGCGCGGACCGCCAGTTCGGTTTGCAGGGTGAAGGGATCGAGGCCCGCGTTCTTGCTGGCCTTGTAGTTCCGGACGGCCACGAAGACGATGAATCCGATCACCGCCACAAAGGCGACCGCGAAGAGCACGCCGAAAACGCCGAATCCAACCACAAGGTCGTCGAAGGGGTTTGAATTGCCAAAGGGGTCGGGTTGCACCATGCCAAAGTCGACAATTTCCTGCCCGTCCAGGGACTCCTCGGTGAAGTTCATGTGTCAACCGTTCTCTTGGGGCCGGCCCGCGGGGTCGGCGGACATTCTTCGCTTTGCACCAGTAGATCACGGGGCAGGGATCTGAGGCCCTCAGGCCGGGAAACGTTTTCCTACCGTGACCTCACCTTTGATGGTTGCCTGCCGTTCTGCTGTCGATCCTTCGGGCCCCTAGATCGCCGGGCCGTTTCCCAGCGAGTCGTTGGGCGGCTGCATGGTGAATGTCGTGGCCAGCGGGCGCTTGGCCGAGATTCCATCGCCCGAGGACTGGTGCCGGATACGACGCAGGACCCAGGGGGCCAGGTGCGTGCGTGCCCAGATGAAGTCGTCGCGCCGGGCTTCGCGCCAGTTCTTGACCTCGGTCTCGCCCGGCTCGAGGTGCTGCAGGTCGTGTGGCACGTTCAGCGCGTCCAGGGCCATGGCCGCAATCGTGTGGTGGCCCAAGGGGGAGAAATGCAGGCGGTCATCTGCCCACATCCGCGTTTCGTGCAATTCGCGCAGCGACCACAGGTCGGCGACCACCGCGTCGTAGCGTGCGGCGATGGTGCGGACGTTTTCGTTGTAGATCGCGACCTTGCCCCGAATACCCCCGAGCATCGGGGTGTCACGGATGTCGGGTCCGGTGAAGAGCAGGATGGTGGCGTTCGAGGTGGCCAGGATGCGCATCAAGGCATCGAGCTTGTCGGCAATGGCATCCGGGTCCCCGCCGGGCCGGATGACGTCGTTGCCGCCGGCGCAGAGGCTGATGAGATCGGGCTTGAGCTCGAGGGCCGGGCCGGCCTGTTCGTCAAAGATCTGGTTGATGAGACGGCCTCGGATGGCCAGGTTGGCGTAGGCAAAGTCGTCAATGCCGTGGCTGAGCTGTTCGGCCACGCGGTCCGCCCAGCCGCGGTACCCGCCGGGGCTCTGTGGGTCGGCATCGCCGATCCCCTCCGTGAAGGAATCGCCCAGGGCCACGAAGCGTCGCCAGGGATGAAGGGCGGAGCCGGGTGCGGTTGTTTCCGTCGAAGGGGTCTCACTGATGTTGTTCACCATTTATTCCTACCAAAGAATACGTAAGTTACCAAGGCGTAGGTTTCTTCCGGATTCCCCCGGGAAGGCGGATTTCTGCTTGACTGGTCGGGTGAGTGAAACAAGTTGGAACCCCACTGTCATTTGGTCCCGCCCGGAAGCCGAACGTGCCGGCACCCCGCTTTTGGTGCTTCTGCACGGTTACCTGTCCAATGAAGAAGACCTGATGGGCCTGGCTCCCATGCTGCCCGAGGAGTTCACCGTGGTATCGGTGAGGGCGCCCCAGGCCTTGGGCCCCGGGTACACCTGGTTCCCGCTGATGCAGGACCTCGACTACTCGTTCGATGCCGTCAAGAAGGCCATCGCCGACCTGTGGGAATGGCTCGAACCTGTTTCCAAGCAGCACTCCTCGGTGAGCCTGCTGGGCTTCTCCATGGGCATGGCCGTGGCCACCTCCCTGCTGCGCCACCAGCCCCAGGCGTTTTCCACGGTCATTGGCCTGTCGGGATTCGCCGTGCCGGAGGAGGGCGAAGGCTTCTTCCAGGACGAGGTTCTCAAGGGCATGAAGAAGCCGGTGTTCTGGGGACGCGACCAGGCCGACCCAGTCATCACCCAGGACAAGATCGAATACACCCACGCCTGGGCAACCACCGACGTGCACGTCACCAAGGTTCTCTATGCGAACATGCTCCACTCGGTCAATGCGCAGGAAATGGCGCACGTCCATGAATTCCTCAGCCACGTCGTGCTCAAGGGTGCCTCGATCTAGCGCTTCCGGCGCCTGTCGGGCTGAAGACGTAAACAAAACCTCCTGCTTGCCGTGAACCATTGGTGCAAGCAGGAGGTTTTTGTGCTCGGCCCACGCCGTGGACTGCGCCCTCGATTGGCCGATTGCCGTGCTGCTGTTCATCGGTTTCGCGTCCGAGGCAACTCGCTGGTGCGTCCGCTGGAACGCATGGGGGCCGTTGGGCCGCGGCCAGGGCAGGCAATGTACCCGAGCCCGCCGCACCGGTGTGCGCCGGGCGCACCACCGGAACCCGGGTGAACTCGGGCCAGGGCCTGGTCGCCGGGACATCGGCCGCCGGCATGGGCCCGGAAGAAGTGCAGGGGCCGGTGACGGTCAGCCGGTAGGGCCGACGGCCGCCGCCGGTTCGATGCGAGGTGCTAGGCCGTCTCGACCGTGATGGATTCGCCGTTGACGCTCACGGTGTCGCCGTTGCGGATCTGGGCGCCGCGGCGGGTTTCGATCTCGCCGTTGACCTTCACCAGGCCGTCTTCGATCATCTGCTTTGCGTGGAATCCGTCTTCGGCGAACGAGGCCAGCTTCAACAGCTGGCCCAGTCGGATCGATTCGTCGCGGATTTGGAGGTGGAATGCTTCGGATTTTGCCATGTATCCATCATGGCGCATGCGAGTCCATGACCTTGCACCCAAAAGGGGCCAAGGGCCCGCATTGTGCTGTGAACGACAAAATGCCCAGTCCCGACGCGCTTGCCAGTAAGTTTCAGTTGTAGGAAAAACGTCCCGAGGAGAACCGTGGCCCGACCCGAATCACACACGCACGCAGTCCCGCTCGGGCTGGCGGGTGCCGCGGGCCTGTTGATGCCCCTGCAGGCCTTGATCACCTCAAGTGCGGCCGGCTACCTGGGCGGCTACTTCGCCGCGGCGATGCTCAGTTCACTCACGTCACTGGTCTGCCTGGTGGTGGCCAGCCTCGCGCTGCCCGGAGCACGGGAAGGCTGGCGGCGGTTCGGGACGGTATGGCGCGATCGCCCGATCCCGCGCTGGTTCCTGCTGGCGGGACTGGTGGGCGCCTACTACATGGTTGCCCAGGCCGTCAGCGTGAACAACATCGGTTTGGCGCTCTTCGCCGTCGCGGTGGTCGGCGCCCGGACGTTGACCAGCATCGTCATCGACATGATCGGTTTCAGCCCGGCGGGAAAGCAACCCATCACCCGGATACGCATCCTGGGCGCTGCACTGTTGGTGATCGGTGCCGTGATTGCCTCCTGGGGGACGGCTGCACGCATTTCCGAATCGCCCTTGGCGTGGATCTCCTTGGTGGTCGCCCTCGGCGCCGGGATCCTGGTGAGCTTCCAGCAATCAATGAACGGCCGTGCCGGCAAGGCGTACGGGTCGACCACCACGGCCACGGCACTGAACTACCTTGCCTCCACCGCGGGCCTGCTTGTGGCCATGGTGACCCTGGCGGTACTTGACATCGAATCCTTCGGTTTCCAGATCGTGCCGCTGTGGTGGATGTACTTCGCCGGGCCCCTGGGAATCCTGTTTGTGGTCACCGGGGTAACCTTGGTGCCGAGGCTCGGGGCCCTGGTGCTTGGAATCGGGCTGGTCACGGGCCAGCTGGTGGGCTCCCTGGCGATGGACCTCTTGATCGCTCCCGAGAAAGTGGGAGGCAACGAAATCGTGGGAACCATCGTGACACTGCTCGCCGTCCTGGTCGCCTCCTGGCAACCCAACGGCAGGCCGCGATTGAGGACAGGAAATGCCACATGAATCCACCAGCAACAGCCACCCGGACCAACCAGCGTTCGCTGATGCCCCTGTACCTGGCGACGGCGGTGTTTGCCGGGCTCGCGATGCCGATCCAGAGCCGCATCAACGGAGCCCTGGGCGCCAAGCTCGGGGACCCTGTGGCAGCCTCGCTGGTCAGCTTCACCACCGGGCTCATCTTGTTGGTGGTCGCCTCGCTGGTTCTGCCGGGGCCACGGGCCGGGGCGCTGGCCATTCCGCGGGCCCTGCGGGAAAAGCGCTTCCCGCTCTGGTACCTGGCCGCCGGATGCGTCGGCGCGTTCGTGGTGATTTCCCAGACGCTCACCGTGCCGCTGGTCGGTGTCGCATTGTTCACGGTCTCCATCGTCACGGGCCAGACCCTGGGCTCCCTGCTGGTCGACAGCCTGGGCTTCGGGCCCGGGGGACGCCGGCGCATCAGCACCATCCGGGCGCTGGGTGCCATGTTGACCATTGCCGGGGTCATCTGGGCGGTCAGCCCGCGGATGGGGTCGGCCGGGGCCATCGCCACGTTGCTGGTGCCCATGGCCGTGCCCCTGGTGGTGGGCTTCCTCATGGGTTTCCAGGCCGCCATGAACGGCGTGCAGGCGCAGGCCTACGGAACGCCGGTGGCGGCGACACTGGTGAACTTCGTGGTCGGCGGGATCCTGCTGGCCATCCTGTTGCTGGTGCGCCTGCCGATCACGGGCCCCCCGGCGGCACTGCCGACCGAGTGGTGGTACTACCTCGGTGGTCCGCTGGGCTGCGTGTTCATCGGGCTTTCGGCGTTCCTGGTCAAGCACCTCGGGGTTCTTTTGACCGGGCTGGGAATGATCTGCGGGCAGCTTCTCGGTTCCCTGCTGATCGATGTGTTGGTGCCGGCCCCCGGCACCGTCATCGATGCCGCGACCATCGCCGGGACGCTGCTCACCCTGGCAGCGGTGTCGCTGGCCTCGATCCCCGGCAGCACGTTCCGGCGCCTGCGCAAATAGCGGCGCGGCAGGCTTCCCGGCACGGAGGCAGCCGCCGCACCCTCGCGGGGAAGATGGGGCATCTTCCCCATGCGCCAAGGTGTCCGGCGCTTCTACGCTTTGGATGGAACAGGAACATCCGAAGGACCAAGGAGCAGGACGCCATGGGCATTCTCCAGACCACCAGCGAGGCCGAAGCCGTCGGCGCAACCGCCGCAGCCTACGCCGCGGACCGCGCCGCGCTCGGCTACGTCCCGAGCCACACCAGGGTCCTGGCCCTGAACCCCGAGGCCTTCGAGGCGTGGAAGGCCCTGCAGTCCTCGATCGCCAAATCCATGGGCATGCGCCGCTACGAATTGGTGACCCTGGCCGCGGCGCTGGGCATCGGGTCCCGGCATTGCCGGCTGGCCCACGGGAACAAGGCCCTGAAATACATCGACGAGCAGGAACTGCTGGGAATCGCCAGGGACTACCGTTCCGCCGGCCTGGCCGAGGCAGAGGTCGCGATGATGGATTACGCCGTGAAGCTCAGCGGCGACTCGGCCGCCATGGACGAGTCGGACAGCCGGCGATTGCGCGACTTCGGCTTCACCGACCGGGAGATCGTTGACATCACGCTCGCGGCGGCGGCCAGAAACTACCTCAGCCGGATCCTGCAGGCACTGGCCGTGGACATCGATGTGCCCCCGCAACTCAGCGACGACATGCGCGGCGCCCTGCTGGACCCGATCGAGGCCCTGAGGACCTCAGCCGGCTGACAGCCCCCCGCGGTGGCGCCGGTTGGTCAGCGCGGTCCGTCCGGGGAGGAACGTCCCGTGCCGTGGCGGGTTGCCAGGCGAGCCAGGTCCAGGCGGTTGGCGGCGCCGGTCTTGCGCAGCATGTTTGAGATGTGCGAACTGACGGTCTTTTCGCTGATGACCAGGGACCGGGCGATTTCCCCATAGGTGCGCCCGGCCACGACGTAGCCGAGGATCTCCCGTTCACGCACCGTCAGCCCCGGCAAATCAAAGGATCCGCCCGATGCCTGCCCGATGCCCGGCAGGTAGGTGGCGATCCTGGCCCGGGCCGCGATCTCCAGCAGCGAATCCTGGATGGGACGTGCGTGAAGCTCCATGACCAGGGCGAGGCCGCGGCGAAGGAATGTAGCGGCCCGCCCATGGCCGGAGTGGCCGTGAAGCAGCAGCGCCTGCACCGCCCGCCAGCAGCAATAGGCCTCCTCCCAGCGCAGGGAACCCGATTGGCAGGCATCGGCGGCGGCGGTCCACTGCGCCGGGTTTCCGGCCTCCGATCGGGCGCGCCCGGTCTCCGCCCGGTAGAGCGACTCGAAGGCGTCGACCTGCACCGAGTAGTACGGGGTGTCGTTGCCCGATTCCCGCAACACGGAGGGGAACCGTGCCACCAGCTCGTCGGTGGACGCCAGCATGCCGGCCGTGCCGCCGCCTTCGTCGCGGGCGCCCTGGACCATGTCCGCCAGGGCGCGGGCCGCCAGCGGCACCAGCCACTCGCACATGGTCGGGGGCTGGCCCTCCTTGCCGGCCCCGGCCATGGCCGCGAGGTAGGCCGCCGCGGGGTCGCCCTCTGCCAGCAGCACCTCCGCGCGGACCGCGTCGAAGTCGAGGTTGTTGTACCCGGACTTGTGCGCGAACAATTCCTCCGCCCGGGCCAGGTGCGCCCGGGCCTCGTCCTGGCTGCCCTGCAGGGCAGCCAGGCGTGCGGCCGTCAGGCGGGCGGCGACATCGCCCAACGGGCCCGGATCCGCGCCCAGGGCCACGCGCAGCGCCTGCCCGCATTCGCGCCAGCGGCCGATCGAAAGATAGCTGCTGGCCTCGTCGGCGGCCATCTTCGACAGGTACACGTGCGGGGCGCCGAGCAGCGCCAGTTGTTGCCTGCCCGAGCGCATCAGGTCGGCAAACACCTGGCTGGTCCAGGCCTCGGTTGCGTTGGCTTGCCAGGTCGTGGCGTGGAGCAAGGCCCAGAAATCCCGGGCCCGCGCGGCCGCCCTGGCCCCCTGGGCGGCCAGCAATCGTGCCTCGTCGGGACGTTCCCCGAGCAGCGCGGCCATGGAATTGGCCGTCAGGGCGTAGGACAGGGCCCGCGGGTTTCCCGCCTCCCGGGCCACCTCCAGCGCCAGTGCTGCCTGCCTCGGTGCATCGGGATCGTCCTTCCACAGGCGCACATGGGCGAGCTCGGCCAAGGCATAGGCATATTGCCAGCTCTCGGGGAAGGCCTGTGCCAACTGGACAGCCTGCAGCAAGGCCTCGACCGAGAGGAATTCGAGCCCCGAGGAAAAACGAAGCAAGGCACGCCGCACCATCAACTCGGCGACGTCCAGTGGCCGCTTGGCGGGGTCCAGCTCCGCCAACAGGGCCTCCAACGCACCGAGTTCATCATCCATGGCCCCGGATGCCTCGGCAGCGGTGCGCAACCGATGCAGCAGTTCCTCGCGGCTTTCATCGACCTGCGGCAGCTCTCCGTGCAGGGCCAGCGCCCGATGCAGCAGGCGCAGGATCTCGTTTGACCCGCCGGCCGATCCCGCGGCCGCGGCTGCCCGCAGCGTCCAGCGGTAGGCCTCGCCGGCGTTCCCGGCATCGTAGTGGTGTTGGGCCAGGGCCGCCATGAATTCGAAGTCCGGGGCGGTTCCCTGGGCCAGCAGCCGTGCCCCGTACGCGGCGAACAGCGCGTGCCAGTCCCGGCGCTGCCCGCTTTCCAGGCCCTGTTCCAGGACCTCCGAGATCAACGGATGGTGGAACCACCAATGCGTCCCGTCCGGCCACCGCTCGGTGATCCCGGCCTCCGTCGTTTCCCGCAGGATGGCCGCGGCGTCGTGCCGTGTCCCGGCCTGCTGCGACAGGCCGGCCAGGTCCTGGGCTCGGATGGGCCGCCCGCCCACCGCCATGAGCTGGGTCAGCTGCCGCGCGCCAACGGACATGCCGCGCCAGGACCGCAGCACGGCGGACTGGAGGTCCTCAGGCAGCGTCCGGGGCAGGTGCCGCGCCTCGGGGCGTAGGCCGCTGACCATGAGCCGGTTGAGGTAGGCGTTGCCGGCGGTGCGTGAAAAGACCTCCTGCACCAGCGACTGGTGCGGCGCGGAACCCATGGCCTGGGCAATCTGGGCCCCGGTCGAGGTGCGGTCCAACGGCTCCAGCGCCACCCAGGAGATCCGCGGCATGCGCCGGATGTCGGCCAGCCAGCGCTGCAGCGGGTGCAGTTCCCCCAGTTCGCCGCTGCGCAGCGTGGCGAGGATCGCCAGGCGCCGGCCCGCGGGCCCGGCGATGAGGTACATCAGCGCATCCAGGGTGCCCTGGTCCGCCCACTGCAGGTCATCTACGACCAAGACCACCGGCCGTACCAGGCACAGCTCGGTCAACCAGTCATCGATTGCGACAACCACGTCGTTGGCCGCCCAGCCTCCTGGACCGAGACCGGGGGTCGGGATCCCCTCGAGAACCGGGCCACGCCGGAGGGCCGAGCGCAGCGGCAGGAACGGGACGGTCAACGAGGCCAGCGGCAGCGCGGCCCCGGCCAGGATCCACATCTCGGAGGATACCGCCGCGCAGGCATGCTGCACGAGAGCGGTTTTCCCGACACCGGGATCCCCGGAAACCACCAGGGTGCAGGCCGCACCGGATATCGCCGCCTCCAAGGACGCGCCGATGTCGTCGAGCTCCGTCGCCCTCCCCACTAGTTCCGGGCCCATCACCCCAAGTTCCAGTGCCACAAATCCAGTTTGCCACCATCGGGCCCCGAGGGAACCGTAATCTCAGGGGTTTGACCGGTTTTTTAAGGGGCCGTTCCCGATGCCCCCGAGTGGGTCCAGCGAGCAAGGTTGAGGTATCGGAATCACTGCACACGAAAGGCAAGTCCCATGTATTCCGCACGCAAGACAACACGGATCGCCGGCCTGGTCTTCGCCTCGCTGGCAGTGGCCCTCGCTGCTTCCTCCCCGGCCTATGCCAGGCTGGATCCCGGAGGACCAATCGTCGATGAACAAACTACGGTCAGCACCGTCACCACGGACACCTCGGCGTGTTCGCTGACACGGATCGGAATGCAACTGGTCCACTGCGACAGCCTGACCGGGGCCGGCGTCCAGGCCCCGTCCTGGGTCCCCGAGCGCTAGGCATCAACGACACCGGCTTGCCGGCCGGGCTTCGGCCCGGCCGGCAAACCCATGTCGGATCCGAGGCCCGCGTGGACCGCGGTGTCCTGCCGCCGGTGTCCTGCCGCCGGTGGCCGGCTCAGGGCCTGCCGTGCCCGGGCGCCCGGGCGGTTGCCTGGCCAGTGACAAGCCGGGAGAGTTCCTTGCGGTTTGCCGTGCCCGTTTTGCGCAGCATGCTCGACACGTGCGTGCTGACGGTCTTCTCGCTGATGTCCAATGCCCGGGCGATCTGGGCGTAGGTGGCACCGGAGACCACATGGCCAAGCAGCTGCCGTTCGCGCACGGTCAGGCCCGGCCATTGCACCGGGCCACCCGCAGGGGATCCCCGGACCGGTCCGAGCGTGGCGATCCCGGCCTGGGCGGCAATTTCCTTCAGCGAGGCGAGGAGCGGAAGCGCCTTGAGCCGCCCAGACAGCTCGAGTCCGCGGCGAAGGATTTCGGTGGCCATGGCGCGTTCGGTGCGGGCAGGCACCAGCAGGGCCTCCACGGCCCGCCAACAGGCATAGGCTTCCTCCCAGCACAGCGAGGTGTCCCGGAATGCATCGGCGGCCAGTACCCATTCCTCCGGGGTTCCGGTGCCGGAACGGGCACGGCCGATCTCGGCCCGATACAGCAGCGTGAAGGCCTCGAGCTGCCGGGTGTACAGCTCGGATTCGAAGGCCTCGTGCGGCAGCCGGGGAAAACGCCGCAGCAGGTCCTCAACGAGCGCCAACAGCCCATCGGTGGGCCGGTCCTCGTCCGTGGCCCGGTGGATCAGGTCGGCCAGCGCGCGGGCGGCCAGCGGCAGCTTCCATTCGTTCATGTTCCGGCCCATGCGTTCGGGGTTGGCGTTGCGCATGGCGGCCTCATAGGCCGCGCCGGGATTGCCCGCCGCCAGGTGGACCTCGGCACTGACGGGATCAAAGGGAAGATTCATGAACTCGGACTTCTGCGCCGAGATTTCCTCGGCACGGGCCAGGTGCGCTTCCGCCTCGTGTTGCCGGCCCTGCCACAGCGCCAGCCGGGCGGCCGTCAGCCTGACCCCGGCATCTCCCATGATCCCGGGGTCCGAACCCAGGGCCACGCGAAGCGCCGTGCCGCATTCCCTCCACCGGCCGATGGCCATGTAGCTGCTGGCCATGTATCCGGAGATCGTGGCGATGTACACGTGCGGGGCCCCCAACCCGGCCAGGGTCTGGCGCCCCGCCTCGAGGCAATCGATATAGGGCAGGCTGTCCCAGGCCTCCGTGGCGCTTGCCTGCCACATGATGGCGCTGAACAAGGCCCAGAAGTCCCGGGCGGGCGCCGCCGCCTCCACCGCCAGTCCCGAGAGCTCGCGGCACCGGGCCAGGTCCCCGGTGGCTATGGCGGCCATGGCGTTGGCGCTCAGGGCCGATGACAGGGCCCGGGAATTGCCCGGCCGCCGGGCGGCGGCCAGTGCCTCGGATGCATGGGCGGCACCGCGGGGTTCGTTGTTCCACAACTCGGCAGCGGCAAGCCCGGCCAGGGCCAGGGCATATTGCCAGCTGTCCGCATCCGCACCGGCCAGTTCGACGGCGCGCTGCATCCGGGCACGTGCCAGGAACTCCCGGCCGGTGGTGAAGCGCAGCTCGGCATCCCGCACCAGCAACTCGGCCAGCTCGAGCGGCCGCTGGCCGGGGTCGGTCTCCGCGGTCAAGGTTTCGATGGCTTCCAGCTCGTCTTCCATGGCCCCCGCGTTTGCCGCGGCGGCGCGCAAGGACTTGAGCAGCGCTTCACGTTCCTGCGGGTCGTGGCCGAGGCTTCCTTGGAGCTCCAAGGCGCGGCGCAGCAGGCGCACTTCACCGACCATTCCGCCGGTTTCGGTGGCGGCCGCTGCGGCGCGCAGGGTGCATGCGAAGGCGTCGGCGGTGTTCCCGGCAGCATCATGGTGGTGGGCCAAGGCGGCCAGGGTCTCGAAATCCGCGGGGGACCCGCGATCCAGCCGCCTGGCCTCGTGTGCCGCGAAAGCCGCGTGCAACCGCCGTCGATGTCCGTTCTCGAGCCGTTGTTCGAGGACTTCGGCGATGAGCGGATGGTGGAACCACCACAGGCTTCCGCCGGGTTCGCGGTCGGTGATTCCCGCGGCCGCCGCCTCGTCCAAGAGCGCCGGTGCCTCGCCGAGTGCCGCTGGTTGCTGTACCAGGTCATCCAGGTCCTCGGCGCGCATCGGATGCCCGCCGACGGCCATCACCTCGGTGAGCTCGCGCGTCTGGGGCGAAAGCGAATGCCAGGATCGCAGGACCGCCGCTCTCAGGTTCGCCGGCAGGCGTGGGGGCAGGTGCCGCGCGTCCGCCGGCAGACCGGAAACCATCAGCCGGTTCAGGTAGGGGTTCCCGGCCGTGTGCGAAAAAACCTCGCTGATCAAGGACCGGTGCGGTTCCGCGCCCAGCGCCTGGGCCAGCTGGGCCCCCGTCGCCGCGTAGTCCAGGGGCCCCAGCGGCAGCCAGGACACACGTGGCATGCTTCGGACATCCGCCAGCCAGCGCTGCAACGGGCGCTCGCCGCCGACAGCGCCGCTGCGCACGGTGGCGAGGATGGACAGTGGCCTGTCGCGGGGCCCCGCGATGAGATACCTCAGGGTGTCGAGGGTGGCCTCGTCGGCCCAATGCA
This sequence comes from Arthrobacter sp. C2, assembly GCA_024207135.1. Classification (GTDB taxonomy): domain Bacteria; phylum Actinomycetota; class Actinomycetes; order Actinomycetales; family Micrococcaceae; genus Paeniglutamicibacter. The sequence continues at coordinate 4,295,721 of CP042428.1, forward strand.
GGTCATCGATCACCAGCACGACCGGTCGGGCCCGGCTGACCACCGACAGCCAATTGTCGATGGCCGCAATGGAATCATTTGTTGCCTGGCCGCCGGCTCCGAATACGGGCCGGGGGAAACCTTCCTCGAGACTGGCGCCGCGGAATGCTGTGCGCAGGGGAAGGAAGGGGAGGTTTACCGAAGCCAGGGGCAGGGACTCGCCCACCAGGACCAAGGCCGCTGGATCCGCCTTTGCGCAGGCATGCCTGACCAATGCGGTCTTTCCAACGCCAGGGTCCCCGGAAACCACCAGGGTGTCCGCCATATGGGCGACGGCGCTGTGCAGCGTGTCGCCAATGAGATCCAGTTCCAGGGAGCGACCCACGAGTTCCGGACCGCTCCATTCACGATCGGGGGCCATGTGGACAAGTGTCGCACCTGAGGCCCCCTCAGACGAGAGCGCCTGGAATCTGAGGGGGGTGGCCTCCTGATCTGGGGGTCAGGTTCCGATGCGGCCGCAATGTGCCCGGGAGCAGCGTTGAGGTATCGAATTCAGGAAATATGGAAGGTGGCATCATGTTTTTCCCGCACAAGGCGTCGGGGGTCACCGGCTTGGCCGCCAGCCTACTGTTTTTGACGGGTCTGGGCTCTCTATCCGCGATGGCAACGGCAGACCCAGCACCGACTGGGACGACGATCCAAGAGACAACCACGTACTTTTGCGTGCTGCCAGGGGTTGGGGGGCAAGTGGTTCGTTGTGTCTGTCCCGCCGGTGACGGCGTCGGTACTCCGCCGTGGCTGCATAAGCCTGAACAGGGCCTGGCCCATTTCCCGGTCCTTCCGGGCCACGGTGGAAAGACCCGGGTGTCCCGGACATGACTCGGTCCTTTTGGCGGGAATTTGCCGGGTGGCGGCGTCCGAGCGCAGTGCACATTCCGTGCGGCCTCGTGGGCACAGCGCTTTTCGGCGAACCACATGAACCCCCTGCTACTGTGCCATCGCACCCAAGTGAATTCCCGTTTGTGGACCGGCCCGATCTGGCGCCGACCACGACACGTTTCTTCCCCTTGGACAAGAAGCACTGGGCGTTTTATCTCATGGTCGCCATCACAGTTGTCTCGACCCTTTCGGGGTGCACCGCGGTGGTCAATGACGTGGACGTGGCCACCACCGAGCTGTCGTCCCGCCGCACGCCCCAGCCACCCGTTGCCATGCTTCCGCCGGCCGTCGCCACCCCCACCATGTCGGCTGCCCCGGATCCACAACAGGCATCGCGCAGCATCGAGGCGCTGCTGCGCTCCGGCGAACACCCGCTGGCCGGTGCCGTCCCGGGTTCCGAGCAGGTCCTGCTCAGTGTCGAACGTAACCGCGGCTTCTCCTTCGCCCTCCCTGCCCGGGCCAGGGGCGTGTACTTGTGGATCGCGGTGCGCTGCAGGCGTCCGGTTCCGCTGTCGCTGCTGGCCTTCGACGCCGCCGGCCGCACCACGCTCATGTACACGCCGGACCACTGCCCTGGGGCCGACTTGGTGGCCGGGCCCCTGGACACCACGGAAACCAGAGGCATCCTCACCATCCCGAACGGCTCCCCGTTGCATTTCACGCTGGTCTCCGGCCAACTCGCGAACGCCGATGACCGGGCAGGCACCCGTTGGCCGCGAAAATTCCTGCGGTGATGAACGGACATGAAGGATCTCGCCCGCGAGTCCGGCCCGGCGCGGCGTTCAGGTCCAGGACCACATCCCTTCCTTGCCCTGGCAGCCCGGCTGTGCTTGGTGTGCCTGGCCACCGGGTGCACCCCGCTCAACGTAGAGCCCCCGCCCACTGGTGAGCCCGGTCCACCGGTTACCGGGCCGTCCTTCATCCCCGAAACCCAGGTCTTGCCCGTGGTCCCTTCCCCGCACGAACCCGGCGGGGGCACCAGGCGCCCGACCCATGCAGAGCTCATTGCCCAAGGCAAGAGCCCGTTGCCCGGTGCCCTGCCTGGCAGCGAAAAGGTCCTGATGCACTTCCACGGCAAGGGCGAGGCCAGGATCGTGCTGCCGGCCCAACGTTCCGGCGCGCTGCTGTGGATCCTGGTCGGCTGCCGGAGCGAGGCGCCGTTGACCATCCGGTCGCTGAACCTCTACGGCGTCGTGGTGGCCCGCTACGATCTGGAGCCTTGCCGTGAGGCCGAGGGCGGCGGGGGCACCGAGGACGGCACCTCGACCCTGGTGGAGATCTGGACCAGCCCGGACGTGGAGTACGACCTGAGTGTCATTTCCTCGGAGCCACGCACCGGCAGGGGCGTGCCCGAACGATGAAAGGGCTGCCGGGGATTCCTTGCGGATCGGCCATGGCCGGTGCCGTATCGGCCGACGGCCATCGGTGCCCGGAGGGCAGGCTGCGGCGGAACGGTCCGGGCGGTGTTCCCCCCGTGTCGGATCGACGGCTGGCGCCGGAATGCCAAGGCAGGAAACCAGACAGCACCGAGGTGCGCCTGCTGCGCAGGATGGCGCACCGTGCGGCACCGCATTCAAGCGGTTTTTTCTCCGCCCCGAACCACCTGGAAGGTGCAAACAATACTCGCATTAAGGCATGGACATGCTACCGATCGTGGTCATCGCACGGATCGTCCTGTTCTGCCTGTTGTCGACAATATTGGGGCTCACTCGGAACCTGGACAAACGTGCACGTGACGTGCAGGGGAAGGACCCAGCAACGCATGAACCTCCTGGCCGAGGCAGCAATCGGGAGGTTCGGACGCCGCCGGTGCGGCGTGGATACGGGGTGCCGCGCATCATGCCCCGGGGCCGAGGCGGAAACTCGGACTTCACATGGCAAACGCGTTAGGCTTGGCGAGTATGTTTTCGCCCAACGGACCGCAACCAGCGGCCTCGTGAACCATTGGAGTTGTTATGGCGCCTCAGTCCAAGCTCGATCAAGTCATCTCCCTCGCCAAACGGCGCGGCTTCGTCTTCCAGGCCGGTGAAATCTACGGTGGCTCCCGCTCGGCATGGGACTACGGACCCCTGGGCACCGAGCTCAAGGAAAACATCAAGCGCGAGTGGTGGCAGACCTTCGTCCGCGGACGCGAGGACATGGTGGGACTGGATTCCTCCATCATCCTGCCCAAGGCCGTCTGGGAGGCCTCCGGCCACGTGGAGACCTTCACCGATCCGCTGGTCGAGTGCACCTCCTGCCACAAGCGCCACCGCGCGGACCACCTCCTCGAGGCCTTCGAGGTCAAGAAGAAGCGCAAGCCGGTCGACGGCATGAGCGAAATCGCCTGCCCCGACTGCGGCACCAAGGGCCAGTTCACCGAACCGCAGATGTTCTCCGGGTTGATGAAGACCTTCCTGGGCCCGGTCGACACCGCCGCCGGCATGGCCTACATGCGCCCGGAAACCGCCCAGGGCATCTTCGTGAACTTCAACAACGTGCTCACCGCGTCCCGCAAGAAGCCGCCGTTCGGCATCGGCCAGATCGGCAAGGCCTTCCGCAACGAGATCACCCCGGGCAACTTCATCTTCCGCACCCGCGAGTTCGAGCAGATGGAAATCGAGTTCTTCACCGCACCCGAGGACGCCCCGGCGTTCTTCGACAAGTGGGTCGAGGACTGCTGGGCCTGGTTCCTGGACCTGGGCATCAACGAGGAAAACCTGCGCCGCTTCGACGTCCCCGAGGACGAGCGCGCCCACTACTCCGAGGCCACCATCGACTTCGAGTACCGCTTCGGCTTCCAGGGCTCGGAGTGGGGCGAGCTCATGGGCGTCGCCAACCGCACCGACTACGACCTGTCCAGCCACTCCAAGGCCTCGGGCACCGAGCTGTCCTACTTCAATCAGGCCACCGGCGAGCGTTTCACCCCGTACGTGATCGAGCCGTCCTTCGGCCTGACCCGTTCGATGATGGCCTTCCTGGTCGACGCCTATGTCGAGGACGAAGCCCCGAACGCCAAGGGCGGGGTGGACAAGCGCACCGTGCTCAAGCTCGATCCTCGCCTGGCCCCGGTCAAGGCCGCGGTGCTGCCGCTCTCGCGCAACGAGGACCTGTCCCCGAAGGCCAAGGCGCTGGCCGCCGAGCTGCGGAAGTCCTGGAACATCGACTTCGACGACGCCGGCGCCATTGGCCGCCGCTACCGCCGCCAGGACGAGATCGGCACGCCGTTCTGCATCACCGTGGACTTCGACACCCTCGAGGACCAGGCCGTGACCATCCGCGACCGCGACACCATGACCCAGGAACGCGTGGCATTGGACAAGGTGCGCACCTACCTGTCCGAGCGCCTCAACGGAGCCTAGGGCCATGTCGACACTCGAGTACCGGCCCTGGGCGGACGGGGACGATCTGGCGCTGCTGGAGATCTTCGGCGACCCGGCTTCCCCGCACGCCCACCAGGACCGGACGATGTTCCGCAAGGATTCGGATGCGCCCTTCAGCCGCGCGCTGGTGGCCACCGACCAGGGCATCGCGGTGGCCGCGGGCGTGGTGTTCGCCTCGACGCTGCATCCGCAGCGGCTGTGGCTGTATGTGGAGGTTGCGCGGGAGCACCGCCGCACCGGCGTGGGCACCGAGCTGGTGGCGCGCCTTCGGGCGTTGGTCCCGGCCGGGCAAAGCGCCGAGCTGAAGGCCCGCTACACCGTGACCGCGGGAACCGATGCGGGAGCCGCGGCCGGGTTCTGCGCGTCGCTGGGCATGAAGCAGATCCAGGTGGCCCGCGACGTGGTCGTCGAGCCCGGCGGCCTGGCGCTGCCGCACTTCGACGACGACGGGCTGACCCTGGAGGACATCGGAACCGGCAGCGTCGAGCTCACCAAGCTGGTGATCGGGTTCTACAACTCGATCCACGCGTGGGATCCGGCGAACATGACCCTGGGCAGCGCGCAGAAGATGCTGCTCGATGACGCCACCGGTGCCCAGGGCGTGATCGTGTTCCGCGACAAGCCCAAGGCCCAGGGCGGGAAGATCCTGTCCTTCGCCATCAGCTACACCCCGGCGCGCGCCGATGCGCCCGCCGACGTGCTGCTGGGCTGGAACCCGGAACTCGGCCAGGACGAATCGGCCGAGCCGATCCGCGGGATGCTGGCCATGCTGGCCCACCAGTACCCGGTGAAGCTGGAGGTCGACGGTTCCATGGTCGTGCTCTCCTCGCTGATCGACATCCTGGTCGCGGCCAAGCACGCCACGGTCACCGCCACCACGCACATCGTGGCGACCGCGTAGTTTCACCTGCAACGCCGATGGCGTCGGATGCTTCCCCTGCTCGGGGAGTGTTCGGCGCCGTTGGCGTTTTCGGGTGGATAACGATGGCACACCATCTTGTATCACTCTATTGACACAAGGTGCTGGCGGTGCTTGTATTGTTGCACTGGTACAAGTTGGGGAGGGGGAATCATGAACGCATCAATCGCGTCCGACGGATCTCCCCGCCCACCCGCGCCGCCGACACCGGAAGCATTGGGCGCCGGTGCGGTCACCGTGGACCCGGCGCATCCGTCGGGTCCCGCCGAACAGGTCCGCAGCCAGCTCGCTGCACTGATCCAGGGCGGTGTGCTGGCAGCCAATGCCAAGCTGCCCACCGTGCGCCAGCTCGCCGGGGACCTGCGTCTGGCCGCAGGCACCGTGGCCAAGGCCTACAGGGAACTGGAAGCAGCCGGGCTGGTCCGCACCGGCCGCGCCGCAGGAACCCGGGTCAACCCGGGCCAGGGCCTGGCCGCACCGGCACGCGCCGAAGCCCTGGTCTTCGCCAGGGCGGCACGCGCCGCGGGCCTGAACCTTGAACAGGCACAGGCGTTGCTCGCGGTGGGGTGGGACCGCACGGCAAGCTGAGAAATCACTTCGTCCCCGCCACCACCTGCCGGCGTCCGCACGCCAGGTGCCGGGGACCTCGAGGGCACGTCGAGGGGCTGCGGATGACGGACCCCGGCAGGGGTCTCCCGGCTCAAGGTGGGATGAACGATGGATATTCCGACAAGTACGATCCTGATATTGATTGCAGCGACAATCCTCGTGGTGGCCCTGGTGTGGGTGGTCGCCCGCTCGGTGCCGCGCACCCGTGGCAAACTCAAGGCGGAAACCGGGCGGCTGGATTCGCCAACCCGGAGATCCGCCGCCACGCTGCTGGCCGGATGGGGCACCGCTGCCGGTTGGGCGCTGGGCGCGGGCGTCGCGGTTTACGTGGCGACGCGCGTGGTCGCCGGTCTCTGGTTGAGGGCCCGGATTGACGCGGTTCTAGAGCCGTACTCTGCGGTGAGCGACGAGAATTTCCAGGGTTTCATGGCCTGCCAGAGGCTGCCGGAAGCAAGCCCCGGCGCCACGGAGACCGACGTTCAGCGCTGCATGGATGCCTTGGTTGAGGCGCCCGCAGGCCCGCCGGAAATCAATGAGGCGTGGCCAATACTGCTTGGCTGGATCGCACCCCTGGTCGCGGCACTGGTCGTCCTGGCCCTGCTGGCCCTGATGTTGGCCCGGCACCGTGCATCCGCGGCCCCGGAGCCCGTGGTTCTTTCGGCACAGCTACGCCCACGGGGCATCGTGAGCTTTGGTCCTCGCTGGGCACTGGCCATCCCCGGGATCGCAGCCCTGATGCTGTTCGGATTGCTCCTGGTCACCGGGCTTGCCTCCAGCCCGGACGGCTGGGGCAGGTTTACCCAGCTGGTTGTTCCGCGCAACAGCTCAGCGCCCTCACCGAGCGGAGGATACGGGCTGCCGTTGACCCCGGGGACCGAATCGGCACTGTTCCCCGGGTGGTTCTACGGTGTTCCGGTCATCGTGGCGGCGCTGGTGCTGCTGCTTATTGCCGGTGCCTTGCTGCGGTCGCTGGCCCAGGCCCCGCGTCCGGTGGATCCGGGCCTTCTGGGGGTAGATGACCTGGCACGCACCCTGAAGGCCAAGTTTGTTGCCGGTGTTGCAGGAGCGGGATTGCTGACCGCGCTGGGCTCGATGGGGCTCCATGCCGGTGGCGCCATGCTGACCTTGGCGGGGGATGTGCGTCAGGTTGAAGGGCAAGCTGAGTTCTTCTATCACGACAGCATGCTCAGCGGTGTTTATCTTGCCGTTGCTGGCTTGCTGTACTGGGTGCTGGCGATCCTGATGCTGGTACTGGCCTTCGCTGCCGTGGTTGAACTGGTGGCGGCACGTTCGCTGGCGGTTGCGGTGGCCCTGGACGAGGAACCACAGGGTTCGGCATCCCCAACGCCGTAGCCGGCAGTAGGAACCCGCTGGCCGCCAGCCCCGGAACGGGAGGGCTGGATGCCAACGGCATAAGGGATGGCTAGTTCTTCCAGCCGATTTCGCGGGCGATGTTCGCGATCTCCGTCATCACGTGCGCGTTGTAGTCCACGCCCAGCTGGTTCGGCAGGGCGAAGAGCACGTAGTCGGCCTCGCCGATCGCCTCGTCGGCCATGAACTGGGCCGCGACCTCCTCGGGGGAGCCCGAGTAGGTGGGGCCCGAGCGGGCCACCGAGCCGTCCAGGATCCCCACCGAGTCCCCGCGTTCGCGGCGCCCGAAGTAGATATCGTCCTTGTCGGTGGTGATCGGGAACGCGCTGCGGGTCACCGCGGTCATCCCGCCGGTGGTGTGCCCGCTGGCGGCGTATGCAGCCTTGTACCGGCGCAGCTGGTCGGCCTGCAGCACATGGAAGGGCCGCCCGTCGTCCTCCAGCAGCAAGGTGGAGGAGAGCAGGTTCATGCCCACCCCTCCGGTCCACAGCCCCGAGCCGATGGTCGCCGCTCCCCACCAGATCCTGTTTTCCAGGCCGGGGGAGATGGGGTTGATCGGCAGCAGTTCGTCCTGCTCGTGGTGGTGGTGTCCGCCGGGTTCCGGGTGGGCGATGCCTGCCCCGGAGATCGCCTTGCGGAACAGGGCGGTGCGTTCGCGGGTCTCGTTGGCCCAGCTGTTGCCCGGTTCCAGGTGGTAGCCGAACTGGTGCTGTCCGTCGCGGGCCGGCTCGGGCGAGCCGCGGCTGACGCCCAGCGGCAGCCGGCCGTTGCTGATCGCATCCACGGCACCGGCCTGCTCTGCCATGTATAGGGGATTTTCGTACCTCATGTCGATCACCCCGGTGCCGACCTCGAGCGTCGTGGTTTTCGCCGCCATGGCGGCCAACAGGGGGAATGGCGTGGAGAGCGAATTGCCAAAGTGGTGCACCCGCATCCAGACTCCGTCGAACCCGGATTCCTCGGCCGCCACGGCCAGGTCCACCATTTGGCGCACAGCGTCGGCGCCGGTGGGCACCGGCGAATTGCTGGAGCCGCCCGAGTGGCCGAAGGTCAAGAAACCGATCTTTTTCACGCTTCACCCTTTTTCATGCAAACGTATCTACTTCGGCTACAGCGGCGGGACGCTCGTGAATATTCCCGATGTGATCCACAAGTCTGCCCCGCGGTGACACGGATTTGCATCTATTTGAGAGAATGGGTTAGTGACTGCAATTGCCGATGTAACCGAAAACGCCGCGCCCACCCCGGCGAAGCTTGAGCTGCCCCCGCTGAAACTGGGCAAGCACACCATTGACACCCCGGTGATCCTTGCCCCCATGGCAGGCATCACCAACAAGGCCTTCCGCCGGCTCTGCCGCGAATACGGCGGCGGGGTGTACGTCACCGAGATGGTCACCTCCCGGGCATTGGTGGAACGCAACACCGAGTCGATGCGCATCATCTCCCACGATCCGGACGAGGAACTGCGCTCGGTCCAGCTCTACGGCGTGGACCCCAAGACCGTCGGCGCCGCCGTGCGCCTGATCGTCGAGGAAGACCGCGCCGACCACATCGACCTGAACTTCGGCTGCCCGGTCCCCAAGGTCACCCGCAAGGGCGGGGGAGCGGCGCTTCCATGGAAGACCGACCTGTTCACCGCCATCATCGAGGCCGCCACCACCGAGGCCGCCCGCGGGGAGGTGCCCCTGACCATCAAGATGCGCAAGGGCATCAACGAGGACCACCTCACCTACATCGAATCGGGCAAGATCGCCCGCGACCACGGCGTCGCGGCCGTCGCCCTGCACGGGCGCACCGCCAGCCAGTACTACTCCGGCAAGGCCGACTGGGACTCGATCGCACGCCTGCGCGAGGCCCTGCCGGACATGCCGGTGCTGGGCAACGGGGACATCTGGAGCGCCGAGGACGCCGTGGCCATGGTCCAGCAGACCGGTGTCGACGGCATCGTCGTGGGCCGCGGCTGCATGGGCCGCCCCTGGCTTTTCGGGGACCTGCAGGCAGCCTTCGAGGGGACCGACAAGCGCTACACGCCCGGTCTGGCCAAGGTCGCCGAGACCGTCTACCGCCACGCGGAACTGCTCACCGAGTACTTCGAGGACGAATTCAAGGGCCTGCGCGATATCCGCAAGCACATGGCCTGGTACTTCAAGGGCTACCCGGTCGGCGGGGACATCCGCTCCGCCCTGGCCCAGGTCCCCACCCTGGAGGTCTTGCGCGAACTGCTGGCCCAGCTCGACCTGGACATGCCCTACCCGGGCAAGGATGCCGAGGGCCAGCGCGGCCGCGCCGGCTCCCCGAAAAAGACGCACCTGCCCGACGGCTGGCTTTCGACCCGTGAGATGAACGAGAACCACAAGGCCATGATCGCCGCGGCCGAACTAGACATTTCCGGCGGCTAAGGAGCTCCATGTTGCAGATTCCCGGATACACCGAAGCGGATGCCGAACGCTGGGCCCCCGAACCGCCCAAGAAGGCCTACCGCACCGCGTTCGAACGTGACCGCGCCCGGGTGCTGCACTCCTCGGCGCTGCGCCGCCTGGGCGCCAAGACCCAGGTCGTCGCGCCGTCCTCGGACGACTTCGTGCGCACCCGGCTGACCCACTCCCTGGAGGTCGCCCAGGTGGGCCGCGAGCTGGGTGCCACCCTGGGCTGCGACCCGGACGTGGTGGACACCGCCTGCCTGTCCCACGACCTGGGCCACCCGCCCTTCGGGCACAACGGCGAGACCGCCCTGAACGAGTTGGCCCGCGACATCGGCGGGTTCGAGGGCAACGCCCAGACCCTGCGCCTGCTGACCCGCATCGAGACCAAGACCTTCCGGCACAACGGCGCCTCGGCCGGGCTGAACCTCACCCGCGCCTCGCTGGATGCCGCATGCAAGTACCCCTGGCTGCGCGCCGACGCCCCGGAAAGGAACGGGAAGAAGACCTCCAAGTTCGGCGTCTACGCCGACGACGCCCCGATCTTCGACTGGCTGCGCTCCGGCTCGGGCGCCGAGGCCCGGCAGACCTGCATCGAGGCCCAGGTCATGGACCTGGCCGACGACATCTCCTACTCGGTGCACGACGTCGAGGACGCCATCAACGCCGGGCGCTTCCAGCTGCGCTGGATCAAGGATCCTGACCAGCGCGCCCGCGTCATCACCTTCACCCGCCAGTGGTACCTGCCGCACGTCGAGGACGCCGTGATCGACGCGGCGTTCAAGCGCCTGGAGGCCACCGCGGAATGGGTTCCGCACACCGACGGCTCACGCCGCTCCATGGCCGCGCTGAAGGACATGACCAGCCAGTTCATCGGCCGCTTCTGCCAGTCCGCGATCGATGCGACCCGCGAGCAGTTCGGCCACGGGGAACTGACCCGCTTCAACGCGGCCCTGATCGTCCCCGAATCCACCGAGCACGAGATCGCCGCCATGAAGGGCCTGGCCACCGCGTACGTGATGACCAGCGACGAGCGCAAGCCCATCTACGCCCGGCAGCGCGAAACCCTCATGGAACTGGTGACACTGCTCAACGAGACCGGGGACAGGTACCTGGAACCGCTGTTCGCCGCCGACTGGCGCGACGCCGCGGACGACGCCGACCGGTTGCGCACCGTCATCGACCAGGTGGCCTCGCTCACCGACGCCTCGGCCATCGAATGGCACGCCACCCTGGTGCTGGGCAAGAGCTTTTCCGAGCGGCTCTTCTAGGCCCGGCCCGCCCGATCCACAGCCCGTGGCCCGGCGGAACCTGCCACCGGTGAATGGTCACTAGACTGGAGGGCATGGCAGGCCTGATTAAGCGTGAAGATATCGACGAAGTCCGCAACCGCACGGACATCAAGGAAGTCATCGACGGATATGTGACGCTGAAATCCGCCGGTGTCGGTTCGTGGAAGGGCCTGTGCCCCTTCCACGACGAACGCTCCCCGTCCTTCCACGTGCGCCCGCAGGTCGGTTCCTTCCACTGCTTCGGCTGCGGGGAATCGGGCGACGTGATCGCCTTCCTGCAGAAGATCAACCACGGCACCTTCTCCGAGACCGTCGAGCAGCTGGCCGCCCGCGTCGGCATCGAGCTGCACTACGAGGACGGTGGCACCGGGCCGCGCCGCGAGGAGACCGGCCGCCGCCAGCGCCTGCTGGACGCCCACAAGATCTCCGAGGAGTTCTTCCGCGAACAACTGACCACCCCCGGTGCAGCGGCCGGCCAAAAATTCCTCTCCGAGCGCGACTTCGATGCCGAGGCCGCCGCGCACTTCGGCGTCGGCTACGCACCGCAGGGCTGGGACGCATTGCTCAAGCACCTGCGCGGCCGCGGCTTCCAGGACGAGGAACTCAAGCTGACCGGAATCTTCTCCGAGGGCAACCGCGGGATCTACGACAGGTTCCGCGGCCGGCTCATCTGGCCCATCCGCGACCTCACCGGGGCCACCATCGGCTTCGGGGCGCGCAAGCTCTACGAGGACGACCAGGGCCCCAAGTACCTGAACACCCCCGAGACCCAGCTCTACAAGAAGTCCCAGGTCCTCTACGGGGTCGACCTGGCCAAGCGCGAGATCACCAAGACCCGCCAACTGGTCGTGGTCGAGGGCTACACCGACGTGATGGCCTGCCACCTCTCGGGCATCGGCACCGCCGTGGCCACCTGCGGCACCGCCTTCGGCACCGACCACATCAAGATCGCCCGCCGACTGCTGCGCGACGACGGATCCGGCGGCGAGGTGGTCTTCACCTTCGACGGCGACGCCGCCGGCCAGAAGGCCGCGCTGCGCGCCTTCGAGGAAGACCAGAAGTTCATCGCGCAGACCTACGTCGCGGTCGAACCCACCGGGGCGGACCCGTGCGACCTGCGCCAGACCCGCGGCCCGGAGGCCGTGCGCGAACTCATCGACTCCAAGCGGCCGCTGTTTGAGTTCGCCATCAAGGCGGGCCTGAAGAACTACAACCTCAACACCGTCGAGGGGCGGGTGCAGGCGCTGCGCGTCAGCGCGCCGATCGTCGCCGGCATCCGCGACTCGGCCATCCGTCCGGCCTACGCCCGCGAACTGGCCGGCTGGCTCGGCATGGACATGGAGGACGTGAACCGCGCCGTGGGCGCCTCGGTGCGCCGCAACCGGATGCCCAAGAGCGCCGAGCCCCTCCACGGAAACGCGGGCCACGCGGCGCAGGAGCAACCCGCCGCACCGGTCTACTCCCGCCCGGACCCGCGCGACCCCGTGTCCCGGATGGAACGCGAGGCCCTGGAAGTGGTGCTGCAGCAGCCGGCGCAACTGACCGCCGAGCAGTGGCAGGCGTTCTACGACGCCCGGTTCATGGCCCCGGCCCATGCCGCGGTCCACGACGCCGTGCGTGCCGCCGGGCTCTCCGGTGCCACCCCCTCGCAGTGGGTCGAGGCGATCCGCCAGGAAGTTCCCGAACCGCTGCGCTCGTTCGTCTCCGAGCTGGCCGTCACCCCGTTGCCGGCGAGCACCACCGATGCCCTGCTGCGCTATTGCAACGACATCATCAACCGCCTCTTCGAACTGCAGATCACGCACCTGAAGGCGGAGAAGATGGGGGAGCTCCAGCGCATGGATCCGGAAGGCGATCCCGAGGGGTTCCAGCGCATCAACCGCGAGCTTTTGGAGCTGGAATTGCGTCGCCGGGCACTGCGCCAGGAGTAGTCGCCAACGGGGCCGGGAGCGATTTTTGTTTTCCCGAAACCTTGTGTAGAGTATTCCTCGTTGCATTCCTCCGTAGCTCAATTGGCAGAGCATCCGACTGTTAATCGGAAGGTTACTGGTTCAAGTCCATTCGGGGGAGCCAGAGAAGGAAATCCCGGTCCAATTGGTCCGGGATTTCCTGGTTTAACACCGGTTTTTGCCCGTTTCAGGCATGGCCGGGACCGCCGCGTGAATCTACGCTGGTGCCATGGAGTGGCTGGCGGCGTACGACTACGGCATGGCCCGCGAAATCCTGCAACGCGGGGTCGCGCTGATCTACCTCGTTGCCTTCGTTTCCACGCTGAACCAGTTCCCGGCACTGGCCGGCGAGCACGGGTTGCTTCCGGTGCCAAGGCTGCTTGCCGGGCCCGGTGCCCGACGGCCTTCGTTGTTCAGCCGGATCGGTTACTCGGACCGGAAACTGGTGGCGGTGTGCGCCGCCGGGATCGGAATCTCCGCGGTGCTGGTTGCAGGTCTTCCCCAGGCCGGGCCCCCGTGGCTGCCGCTGGCCGCCTTCCTGGCCCTGTGGGGCCTGTACATGTCGATCGTGAACGTGGGGCAGGTCTTCTACGGATTCGGCTGGGAAATGCTGCTGCTCGAGGCCGGGTTCACCGTGGGCCTGCTCGGTTCCCGGCAGGTCCCGCCACCGCTGACCATCCTGCTGCTGGTCGCCTGGCTGGTGTTCCGGCTGGAATTCGGTGCCGGAATGATCAAGTGGCGCCGGGACCCGGCCTGGCGAAACCTCACGGCCATGTACTACCACCACCAGACCCAGCCGATGCCCGGCCCGCTCAGCAGGCTCGCTCACCTGGCCCCGAAATGGTGGCACCGCATCGAGGCTGCGGGCAACCACGGAGCCCAGCTGCTGGTCCCGTTCCTGCTCTTTGCGCCCCAGCCGGTTGCCTCCGCCGCGGCCGGGGTCGTCATCGCCACGCAGCTGTGGCTGGTGATCACAGGCAACTTCGCCTGGCTGAACTGGCTCACCATCGTGCTGGCCACCTGCCGGATCAGCGATCCGGTGCTGCGGGGGATCCTTCCGTGGCTGCCGCCGGAAAGCGGGGTGCCCGCCGAGGCCCCGATCTGGTGGACCGTGCTGGTGCTGGCCGGCACGCTGTTGCTGGTGGTGCTCTCCATCCCGGCACTGCGCAACCTCGCCACCCCGGCCCAGCTCATGAATGCCGCGTTCAACAAGTGGCAGCTGGGCAACGCCTACGGTGCCTTCGGTACGGTCACCCGGGAACGGATCGAGATCGTCATCGAAGGCACCGAGGACGAAGCGGCCGCCGCGGCGAACTGGCTGGAATACGGGTTCAAGGGCAAGCCCGGGGATCCGGCCAGGCGGCCGCGCCAGTTCGCGCCCTACCACCTGCGCCTGGATTGGATGATGTGGTTCCTGCCGCTGGGCTCGATCCACCAGCGCTGGTTCTACACGCTGCTGGCCCGGCTGCTGGAGGCCGATGCCCGGACCCTGGCGCTGCTGCGGCACGACCCGTTCGCCGGAAGGAAACCGCGCTTCATCCGCGTGCTGACCTACCGCTACCGTTTTGCCACCGCGGCCCAGCACCGGAGCACCGGCGACCTGTGGGTGCGCGACCGGCGCCGGTTGGTGATCGGTCCCATCGAGCGGCAATGAACGGACCTCCGCCAGCTGGCGCGCACCGGCCGGGGATGGCCGTGGGAAGGCTGCAGGTCCGCCGGGCCGGGTGTCAGTAGGATGGGACGGTGGCTCATATCGACGTATCCGACATCCATTACTTCCTCTCCGACGGCACCCAGTTGCTCGGCGGCGTCACCTTCAAGGTGACAAGCGGCAGCAAGACCGCATTGATCGGCCCCAACGGCGCCGGGAAGACGACGCTGTTCAAGATCATCGCCGGCGACCTGAAATCCGACGAGGGTGTGGTCTCCCGCTCCGGAGGCATGGGCATCATGCGCCAGTTCGTGGGCCAGGTCCGCGACGAGTCCACGGTGCGCGACCTGCTGGTCTCCACCGCCTCGGCGGACCTTGCGGCGGCCGCCAAGGCCATCGACGAGACCGAGCTGCTGATGATGGAATCCAACGACGAGAAGGTGCAGATGCGCTACGCGCAGGCCATCATCGACTGGGGAGACGCCGGCGGCTACGAGCTGGAAACCGCGTGGGACAAGGTCTGCATGGCCGCCCTCGGGGTGCCCTTCGACCGCGCATCCCACCGCCTGGCCTCCACGCTCTCGGGCGGCGAGCAAAAGCGCCTCGTGCTCGAGGCGCTCTTCGAGGGCCCCGACGAGCTGTTGCTGCTCGACGAGCCGGACAACTACCTCGATGTCCCGGGCAAGCGGTGGCTCGAGGCAACGCTGAACGAGTCGCCCAAGACCGTGCTGTTCATCAGCCACGACCGCGAACTGCTCAACAACGCCGCCAACCGCATCGTCACCCTGGAACCGGGCCTCTCGGGCGCCACCGCGTGGATCCACGGCGGCGCCTTCGGCTCCTACGTCGACGCGCGCCGGGAACGCAACGAACGCTTCGAGGAGCTGCGCAAGCGCTGGGACGAGGAACATGCCAAGCTCAAGGAGCTGGTGAACATGTACAAGAACAAGGCGGCGTTCCGCTCCGACATGGCCAACCGCTACCACGCGGCCCAAACGCGCCTGGCCAAGTTCCTCGAGGCCGGCCCGCCCCAGGCCATCCCGCTGGAACAGAACGTCAACATGAGGCTCAAGGGCGGGCGCACCGCCAAGCGGGCCATCGTCGCCGAAAAATTGGAGCTCACCGGGCTGATGAAGCCCTTCAGCAACGAGATCTGGTTCGGGGACCGCGTGGCGATCCTGGGCTCGAACGGTTCGGGAAAGTCCCACTTCCTGCGCCTGTTGGCTTCCGGTGGCACGGATCCCGAACGCGAGCACCTGCCGGTGGCCGACTTCGAGATCGCCGAGGTCCCGCACAACGGAACCGTGAAGCTCGGCGCACGGATCCGCCCCGGGTTCTTCGCCCAGACCCACAGCCGCCCGGACCTCATGGGCCGGTCCCTGCTGGAGATCCTGCACCGCGGCGACGAACACCGCTCGGGCATGGCCCGGGAGGCGGCCTCGGGCGCGCTGGATGGCTACGGCCTGGCCGGCCAGGCCGAGCAGAAGTACGATTCGCTCTCCGGCGGCCAGCAGGCGCGTTTCCAGATCCTGCTGCTGCAGCTTTCCGGCGCGACGCTGCTGCTGCTCGATGAACCGACCGACAACCTCGACCTGCACTCCGGGGAGGCGCTGGAACGGGCCATCGAATCGTTCGAGGGAACCGTGCTGGCGGTGACCCACGACCGGTGGTTCGCCAGGTCGTTCGACCGATTCCTGGTGTTCGGTTCCAACGGGAAGGTCTACGAATCCACGGAGCCCGTTTGGGACGAAACCCGGGTGCAGCGGGACCGGTAGGCGGCGCTTTTCCGGCTGTGGCCAAGGACACGGCCGGAAAATCCGGACCCGGATTTGGGTTCCATTTGGGGCTCTGGTAACGTATAACTCGCTTCATTCCCCCGTAGCTCAATTGGCAGAGCGTCCGACTGTTAATCGGAAGGTTACTGGTTCAAGTCCATTCGGGGGAGCGCAAAATGGAATCCCCGCTCTCCTTGGGAGAGCGGGGATTTCTTGTGTCCGGGCAATCTCATACCGTGGGAGTACCCCTTCGGGTTGAGTCGTTTAAGCACGTCCGAGTGGTAGTTTTGGGTTGAGCGGACCGGGCCGGGGCCGCATGAAATGGAGACAGCATGTCTGGATCGGAATCGACTGGAAGCCAGTACCAGTCAGCGCCAACAACTTTAAAGGGACAAGTGAGCGGTCTGGGCCGCCTGATCCCGAACCAACTGGCCGACGAAGCCCGCATCGCCGCCAACGTCCTGAAGTCAAAGGGCATCAACGTCGGCGTTGCCGCAGGCGCCGGAATCCTGGCCCTCGCCCTGCTCGGCCTCATGGTGATCGCACTGGTCGTCGCTCTGGTCATGGGCATCGGCACCGTCATCGCACCGTGGCTTGCCGCGCTGCTGGTGGCCGCGGGATTCCTGGTCCTGGCCGTCATCCTTGGCTTGTTCGCGTTCCTGAGGGTCAAGAAGGCCATGCCCTTGCTGCCCGAGGAGGCAATCCGCGGATTCCGGCACGACATCGGCGTGGTGAAGGAAGGCAGCGCCTTCGACGTCTCCACGCTTGACGAGCCACGGCCTTCGAAGAAGAAGGACGAGCAGGATGCGGAGCAGGCCGGGGAGAAGGAACCCAAGGCCCCGAAGCCGACACACAACGAACTGGTCATCCGCACGCGTGAGCGCCGCGAGGAAATTGCCTTGCACCGCGACGGGCTGGGGCAGAAACTGGAAGTGCCCCTGCACCTGGGCGAGAAGATCTCCGACGCCGGACAAGCTGCCGGAGATGCCGTGAGCAAGGCCGCCGGCCAAGCCCGCCACCTCGCGGACACCGCTTCGGAGAAGGTCACCGAAGGCATGGAGCGGGCCACTGAAAAGCTCGCTTCGCTCAGTGGCCTCGAAGGCGAGAACGCCAAGGAAGCCCTGCGCGAACGCTGGCGTCCGTTGGCCATCATGGCCGGCTCGATGGCGATGTTCGCCGTCTTCCTGCGCAAGCTGCTGCGCAAGTAGCCAACTCCCCGCCCACCGCTTCCGCTTCACCCCCACCCCGGTGGATAAGAGCCGGAGGGCCGAGGCACCCCCCACAACCGGAAAATCTGTCCAAGGATCACGCAGACCCACGAAGGAGGCGAGCATGCGCATCATTGGAGCGGGGACACGCGACAATTTCGAATACCGCTTGCTCACCACCTTCTGGACGGTCCCGAACCTGATCACCGTTCTCAGGTTCCTGCTGGTTCCGCTGTTCGTCTGGCAGACCCTGGACATGCACTACGGCTGGGCGACGCTCACCCTGGTGATCCTGGGTTCCTCGGACTGGATCGACGGCTATGCGGCCCGCCGCCTGGACCAGATCTCAACGGTTGGCAAGTGGCTGGATCCGGTCGCCGACAGGCTTGCCCTGATCGTCATCGCCACGACCTTCGTCGCCACCGGCATCGCCCCGGCCTGGCTGGTGTTCTCGATCGTGATTCCCGATATCGTCCTGATCGTCAACACGTGGGTGCTCTTCCGCGGCAGCCCCAACCTCCCGGTGAGCAACCTTGGAAAGATCCGTACCGCATTGTTGTTGGTCGGGACCCCGTTGCTGCTCATGGGAAACACCGACTGGGGCAAGGGAACCATCCTGGGGGACATAGCAACGTGGAGCCTGGCACTGGCCTGCGTCCTGCATGTCATCGCGGCGGTCCACTACTTCATACTGGCCCACCGCAAGGCCAAGGCACTGAAGTCGGGAACTGAATGGTCTGGCTAGCGGTCACCGCCGCGATCGCCGGGGCGTTCTTTTTGGCCTTCGGCACCCAACGGCAATCCAGCGCGGTGCGTGCGAGCGCCGGCGGGTTGAATGTCACGGGTTTGGGGCTGCTGCGACTTTTCCGGACGCCCCGCTGGGTGTTCGGGTTGATCCTGCTGGGGATGGGCATGAGCCTGAACGTGTATGCCCTGGCAAGCGCACCCTTGACCGTGGTCCAACCCATTGGCGCCATTGCGCTGGTGATCACCACGGTGGTCAACGCCAGGGAACACCACATCAAGATGAACCGGCCCACGATCCTGGCGATCACCGCCTGCATGGTGGGCAGCGCGGCATTTGTGTTCCTGGCCATCGAGGTCAGCGCCAAGGAACACGAGATCACCAGCGGCCAGGAGCTGCTGACGATCATGATCCTGGCCATTGCCGTAGCGGTCTTCGGCGGTGCCGTGGTGCTGTTCCCGCACAGGCTCAGCGCGTTCTTCTACATCCTCGGGGCCGGGGTCCTCTTTGGATTCGTGGCGGTATTGGTCAGGACCATTTCGGTGGCTCTGCTCGATCCCAACGGCCGCTTCATCGCGAATGTTTCCTGGTACTCGATCCTGGCCGTGATCGTCGCGGGACTGCTGGGCTCCTATTTCGTGCAGAACGCGTATTCCAAGGGACCGCCCGACCTGGTGATTGCCGGTTTGACCGTGATCGATCCGATCGTGGGCATCTCCATCGGGATTGCGATCTTTGGTGAACTCGATCCCAATGTCCAACCCGCCGTGGCGTTGAGCATGGTCGGCGCCGGATGCATTGCTATCGTGGGGGTGATCGCCTTGTCCCGGCACCATCCGGACGTGCTCGAACGCAAGGCAGAAGCCAAGCGACGAACCAGGATCACCGACGGCAAATAGCCGGCATCGATTTCCTGCGACAGCCCAACCAAGACAATGAAACGACAACCGTGGCCTCAAGTAGTGGTCATGTCAAGGAGTGAACACACCCCGTGACGGGCGAGAAACCATTGAAGATCCTGATTGCGGCCGATACCTACCATCCGGATGTGAACGGCGCCGCGGTCTTTTGCTATCGCCTGGCCACGGCGATGACCGAGCGCGGGCACGAAGTGCACGTCATGGCCACCCGACCGGACAAGGGGCCCACGGTCACCGAGGTCCTGCCCGAGGCGACCGTCCACCGGCTGCGCTCGCATGGTGTGCCAACGCACGAGTACTTCCGCATTTGCTTCCCCTGGGAGGTCAACCCCGAGATCAAGGCGCTGATCAACGAGATCAAGCCGGACGTCGTCCACGCCCAATGCCACTACATGATCGGCCAGGGAGCCTTGGCCTACGCGGGCAAGCGGGGCATACGGATGGTCGCCACCAACCACTTCATGCCGGAAAACCTGGACCCGTTCCTGCCGTTCCCCAAGTGGTTCAAGCGGATCGTCGCACGCAATTCCTGGCGCGACATGGGCAAGATCATGGGCAAGGCGCATGTCGTCACCACCCCGACCCCACTGGCCGCCCGGGCCATGACCCAGTACGCGCGACTGGGCAAGGTGCTCCCGCTGTCCAACGGCATCGAATCCAGCAATTACGAGCTCGGATCCGCCGAAGCGATCGACCGCAACCCGTATCCCACGATCCTGTTCGTGGGCCGGCTGGCGGTGGAGAAGAACGTCAACGAACTCATTGACGCCCTGACCCTGATGAAGCACGTCCCGGACGCGCATTTGGAGGTCATTGGCGGCGGCGAGCAGCGGGGCCCGCTGGAAAAGCTGGCACGCGAAAAAGGCGTGGCCAACCGCGTGCACTTCCTGGGGCACGTCGATGACGAGGAACTGCGCAGCGCCTACCTGCGCTGCGACGTGTTCTGCCAGCCGGGCACCGCGGAACTGCAATCGCTGGTGACGTTGGAGGCGCTCTCCGCTTCCAAGCCCGTGGTGTTGGCCAACGCCATGGCATTGCCCCACCTGGTCGATGACGGCGTCAACGGCTACCTGTTCGAACCGGGGGACCGCGCAGACTTGGCCGACAAGCTGGACTCGATCCTGGCCATGGCCCCCGAGGACCTGGCCGTGATGGGCAAGGCGGGCCATGCCAAGGCCGCCCTGCACAGCCACAGCAAGACAATGGACACCTTCGAGGCGATCTATCGGGGCGCGAGCGCCGAGGACTTCCTGCCCTGATCTTCGCGATGGCCAACGGTTTTTGGATGTTGAAGATGAAAACCCGCGACGTAATCCATTAGGATGGCTGGGGATGTTTCAGTGATCGCCGTTCTTGGCGGATTGTTTGCTGGTCCACCCGGTATTGGGGCGGTAGCTCAGTTGGTCAGAGCAGAGGACTCATAATCCTTTTGTCGTGGGTTCAAGCCCCACCCGCCCTACACCTGGACGGCCTAGTCGGACCCTGCAGACAGGGATTCTGGCTAGGCCGTTTTTCGTGCTTTCTGCGTTATTTGGCGGGAGTTTTGGTGGGATTTCCCGCAGAAACCAACCACAACGGGAAACCAAACGGAACGAGGCGCATCCTGCAACCCTCCGCGGCGGTGGCCGCCGACTCCGTTAGGCTCGAAAGGCCTGGGGGAATCGATCCCGAGGCAGCGACTTCGCCCAAGCAGCGCCCGCAACACGTTAACTCCAAGCATCACCGCCGAAAGGACGAAACCGGTCCATGCATTGCGTCATCTTCGTCGACCAACACCCCGACACGCTCGGGGGCATGCAAACCTCCGTGCGGCTGCAGCGACGCTTCCTTGAACTGGCCGGACACCGGGTCACCATCGTCTCCCCGCGGTACCGCGGCAAGCACGCATCCGACCCGGCAGTCATCGAACTGCCCTCGATTCCGTTGGGTCCGGGGGAATACTCGCTGTGCATCCCCGGGAAACGCAGCGACAAGGCCCTGGCACGGGCGATCGCCGGCCGCGGCCCGGTGGACGTGGTGCACATCCAGGCCGATTTCTGGCAGGCCATCATCGGCTACCGCTTCGCCAAGGAACAGAACCTGCCGGTGGTCCACACCATGCACAACCGCCTCGACGTCGGGATCGCGGCCACCATGCCGTTCCCGGGACTCGTCCAACGCGGATTCGGCCTGGCCCAGAAGGCCTTCCTGCACACCGGCCGGGGCGTGGCGGCCACGGCGTGGACCTATCTGGCACGTTTCACCGACCACGCGCGGCGGGTGACAGCTCCCTCGAGCCACTTCGCCCGGCTGCTGGAACAGGAGGGCGTCTTTGGCGCCGTGGACGTGGTGCCGAACGGCATGGACGATGGGATCGCCGCCGAGCTCCTGGCCCAGCCCCCGGCGGCCCGCAATCCGCGCCCGCGCCTGGTGTGGGTGGGCCGGTTCAGCGCCGAAAAACGCCTGCTTCCCTTCTTGGACGCGGTGGCCCTGGCCAACCTGGATGCCGAGGTCCACGTCTTCGGGGACGGCGCGGACCGCGCCAAGGCCGAAGCCAAGGCCACCGCCTTGGACAAGCCAACCGTGCTGATCCGCGGAAAGGTCCCTTACCGGCAAATGCTCGCCGAACTGCGCCGGGCCGATGCCTTGGTGCAGACCTCCCAGGGATTCGAGACCCAGGGCATGACGGTCTACGAGGCAGCCGCGCTGGGAACCCCGTCGCTGCTCAGCGACCGGGCCATCGCCGAGGACCTGCCCCCGGGCGTCTACTGGCTCACGGAAGACGACTCGATCGAGGCACTGGCCAAGGCCCTGGACCACTGCGTTTCCCAGGTGCGCGACGGCAGCGGACCGCAGACCGGATCCTTCGACCCGGAGTCCTTCCTGCAAAGCCGGCAAACCCGGCTCATGGCCACGGTCTACGAAGAGGCCATCGCGGGCTTTGCCGCCGAGTCGCGCCCGGGAGCCTAGCCAGTCCGCGAAGCGCCTACCCCAGCGGCAGCAGGATCGAGGGACGGGTGTCACGGATCGTGAGCAGCGGGTCGATGTACTCCCCGTCCAGCCGCAGGCCCCAGTGCAGGCAGCGGGCATCGCAGTGGGCACCGGTGGCGATCATCCCGATCTCGTCGCCGGTCCCGACGATCGCACCGACCACCAGGGTGCTGCGCACCGGTTCGAGGCTGGTGAGCAGGCCCGCGCCGTGGTCGATGACGATGACCGGCCGGTCCACGATGCGCCCCGTGAAGGAAACGATTCCCGCGGCCGGGGCACTGACGGTGTCCCCGGGGGACCCGGCGAGGTCGACCCCGCGGTGTCCGCTGAGCCAGCGCTTGGCCGGCGGGTCGAAGGCCCTGAGCACCTCGGGCACCGGCGGCAGCGGCCAGTTCCAGGAACCGGCCGCTGCCGGGGCCGGGTTTGCGCGGACGGGGGACAGCGGGGAGGCCCCGGCCGGGGCCAGCAGCACGGCCGCGCCCACCACGAGGCCGGCGAAGGCGGAAACGGTTTTCATGTCCACGAGCATGGGCCCGAACCCGGCGCCCCGCAGCGGGTCGCCGCCGGGCTGTGGAGCGACTGCTGGGATGTGATGCACGTCCCGCGCTTCTGTGCGGATGGGTCAATTTCGCGGTCCTTGGCCTGTAGTACACTGGAACACGCGGTTCTCTGTGCCTTCTTCTCGCCTGCGCGAAAAGCGGAACACATGAAACCGACTTCGCGCATGAATGATCCATGCAGCCAAATTCCAACACTTTTGTGGCGGATGGCAGCGTGCGATGGCTAGGCCCACGGTCCGATTCACTTCGGTTGAGGCTTGGCATGACGGTTCTTCCGTTGCTTTCATGCCAGGGGTTGCCTCCAATTCCGGATGCGCACCATCAACCGATAACAATGGCAGTTACCGCGGTCCAGCAATGGGCCGGCCAGCTACTGCCGGAAGGAGTTGCGACATGCCAGTCGTAACCATGCGCCAGCTGCTCGACAGCGGCGTTCACTTTGGACACCAGACCCGTCGTTGGAACCCGAAGATGAAGCGATTCATCTTCACGGAGCGCAACGGCATCTACATCATTGACTTGCAGCAGTCGCTGTCGTACATCGACCGCGCCTACGAGTTCGTCAAGCAGACCGTTGCCCACGGCGGCACCGTGCTGTTCGTCGGCACCAAGAAGCAGGCTCAGGAAGCAATTTCCGAGCAGGCAACCCGCGTTGGCCAGCCGTACGTCAACCAGCGCTGGCTCGGTGGCATGCTCACCAACTTCCAGACCGTTTCCAAGCGCATCTCGCGCATGAAGGAACTGGAAGAGATCAACTTCGAGGATGTTGCCGGTTCGGGCCACACCAAGAAGGAGCTGTTGCTGCTCAAGCGCGAGCTCACCAAGCTGCAAACCAACCTTGGCGGCATCCGCAACCTGACCAAGACCCCTTCGGTCATCTGGGTTGTTGACACCAAGAAGGAGCACTTGGCCATCGACGAGGCACACAAGCTGGGCATCCCGGTTGTTGCCATCCTCGACACCAACTGCGACCCGGACGAAGTCCAGTACCCGATCCCGGGCAACGACGACGCCATCCGCTCCGTCAACCTGCTCACCCGCGTTGTTGCAGACGCCGTTGCCGCTGGCCTGATCGCCCGCAACAACAAGGCTGCAGGCAACACCGAAGCCCCGGCCGAGCCGCTGGCCGAGTGGGAGCGCGAACTGCTCGAGGCCTCCAAGGCCGAGGCACCGGCCGCCGAGGCTGCTGTTGAAGCTGCTCCGGCAGCCGAAGAAGCACCCGTCGCAGAAGCTGCCCCGGCAGCCGAAGAGGCACCTGCCGCAGAAGCAGCCCCGGCTGCAGACGAGGCACCGGCCGCTTCGGCCGAGTAGTCACAAAACCAAGATTCCGGATGCCGGTGTTTCCCCGCACGGGGGAACGCCGGCATCGGGGACAAACCGCGGGACGGGCCACATTCGGCCCGTCCTTCGGCGAAAAAGCTCAAAACCACTTATGAATGGGGTTGCACGTGGCAAACTACACCGCTGCTGACATTAAGGCACTGCGCGAGCGCACCGGCGCTGGCATGATGGACGTCAAGAAGGCCCTCGACGAGGCCAACGGCGACGCCGAGAAGGCCATGGAGCTCATCCGCATCAAGGGCCTCAAGGGCGCCACCAAGCGCGAAGGCCGTTCGACCTCGGAAGGCCTCGTTGCCGCCAAGGTCATCGACGGCACCGTCGGCGTCATGATCGAGCTTTCCTGCGAGACCGACTTCGTCGCCAAGAACGACAAGTTCATCGCCCTGGCCGCCCAGGTCCTGGACGTTGCAGTCTCCTCCGGCGCAGCCGACCTGGAAACCCTGTTGGCCGTCGACGTCAACGGCAAGGCTCTTGGCGACATCGTCACCGAAGAGGGCGCAGTGCTGGGCGAGAAGGTCATCGTCCGCCGCCTGTCCCGTGTCGAGGGTGCAACTGTTGATGCATACCTGCACAAGACCTCCAAGGACCTCCCGGCCCAGGTTGGCGTCCTCGTGGCCGTCGATGGCGCCGGCGACGGTGCCTTCACCGTTGCACACGACGTGGCAGTGCACACCGCCGCCATGGCACCGACCGTGCTGTCCCGCGAAGAGATCGACCCGGAGGTCGTCGAGTCCGAGCGTCGCATCGCCATGGAGACCGCCGTGGCCGAGGGCAAGCCCGAAGCCGCACTGACCAAGATCGTTGAAGGACGCCTGACCGGCTTCTTCAAGGAGCAGGTGCTGGTCGACCAGGCATTCGCCAAGGATGCCAAGAAGACCGTGGGCAAGGTGCTGGAAGAAGCCGGCGTCAACGCCACTGCTTTCGCACGCTTCCGCGTTGGTGCATAAGTAGCTCCAACAGCAGGTAAATTGGTTCCCGGGCCATAGGCCCCGATGACCGATTGCTTCACACCAAGGTAAAGGGGGTGGCCACTTCACGGTGGCCGCCCCTTTTTCCTGCCAGCACCCAGGCCCCGCGCACGCGCGCGGCGGCCGCCCCCCAACAGCAACGACGTGGGCCGGCACCGACCCGCATGCAGGAGGAATCACACCCCCATGGACGCAACCCCTGAACCGATTGAACACACCCACGCCCCGCGTCGCCGCCGGGTCCTGCTGAAGCTTTCCGGAGAGGTCTTCGGCGGCGGCAAGCTGGGCGTCGACCCCGTCACGGTGCGCGGAGTGGCCGAGCAGATCGCTGCCACCGTGGGCAAGGTCGAGGTCGCCATCGTCGTCGGCGGCGGCAACTTCTTCCGCGGCGCCGAACTCTCGGCCTCCGGCATGGACCGCTCCCGCGCGGACTACATGGGCATGCTCGGCACCGTGATGAACTGTCTGGCCCTGCAGGACTTCCTGGAACAGGCCGGGGTCGACACCCGCGTGCAGTCCGCGATCTCCATGGCCCAGGTCGCCGAGACCTACATCCCGCGCCGCGCCATCCGCCACATGGAAAAGGACCGCGTGGTCATCTTCGGCGCCGGCGCCGGCCTGCCGTACTTCTCCACCGACACCGTGGCCGCCCAGCGCGCCCTCGAGGTCGACGCGGACGTGGTGCTGATGGCCAAGAGCGGCGTCGACGGCGTCTACACCGCGGACCCGAAGAAGGACCCCACGGCCACCAAGCTCGAGCACCTCACCTACGACGAGGCCCTCATCAAGGACATCCGCGTGATGGACCAGACCGCGATGACCATGTGCAAGGACAACAAGCTGGAGATGATGGTCTTCGGCATGGAGGGCGACGGAAACGTCACCCGCGCGATCCTTGGCGAAAAGATCGGCACCCGCGTCACCATCTAGGTGCCCCGTGCCACGGCCCTGCGTGGCATAGGATTGTTCACAAGCCCAGAAACTACCGGTCACCGTACGCATACCTGGCCGAACTCAAAGGAGTAGAACGTGATTGAGGATATCCTCGTCGAGGCAGCCGAGAAGATGGACAGCACCATCGAGAACGCGAAGGAAGACTTCTCCGCGATCCGCACGGGCCGCGCCCACCCGGGAATGTACGCCAAGGTGATGGTTGACTACTACGGCACCCCGACCCCGCTGCAGCAGCTGGCATCCTTCGCGATCCCGGACGCACGCACCATCTTGATCAGCCCCTACGACGTCTCCGCCCTGCGCGAGATCGAAAAGGCCCTGGGCGACTCCGAGGTCGGGGCCAACCCGTCCAACGACGGCAAGACCATCCGCGTGATCATGCCGGTGCTGACCCAGGAACGCCGCAAGGAATACGTCAAGGTCGTCCGCGGCAAGGGCGAGGACGCCAAGGTCGCGCTGCGCAACGTGCGCCGCCGCGCCAAGGACGGCATCGACAAGCTGGTCAAGGACGGCGAGGTCGGCGAGGACGACGGCGCACGCGCCGAGAAGGAACTCGACGCCCTGACCAAGTCCCACACCGACGGCATCGACGATTTGCTCAAGCGCAAGGAAACCGAGCTGCTGGAAGTCTAATGTCCAACCCCACCGAGCCGAGCGAGGGAGCCGCAAGGTCCCTTCCGGAGCCGTCGCCGGATTCCGGCGGGCTTGAACCAAAGACGCGGCGAAGCAGCAAGGCCACCGCCAAGAAGGCCTCGCGGGCCGGCCGGGACCTCCCGGCGGCCATCGTCGTGGGCCTGCTGCTGCTGGCCGTGGTGCTCACCGGGCTGTTCTGGCTGCCGTTGGCATTCGTCGCCACGGTGGCGGTCTTCGGGGTCGTGGGCTGCTGGGAGGTGTCCCGTGCGCTGAACAGCACCGGCATCGACACCCCGCTGGTTCCGCTGGCCGTCGGCGGGATCGCCATGCCGTTCTCCGCGTACTACGGGGGGCTCGAGGCCCTGGGCATGGCGTTCACCGCCAGTGCGCTGCTGGTGTTCCTCTGGCGGATCATCGAGGGCCCGGCCAAGTCGGTGGCCTCGATCACCGGCAGCCTGTTCGTGCTCTCCTGGGTTCCGCTGATGCTTTCCTTCGCGGTGTTGCTGCTCAACGAACCGCGCGGGCACCTGCTGGTGACCACGATGCTGCTGCTGGTGGTCTCCAACGACACCTTCGGCTACCTGGTGGGCGTGCTCTTCGGCAAGCACCCGATGGCGCCGAAGATCAGCCCGAAGAAGTCCTGGGAGGGCTTCGCCGGCTCGGTCGCCGGTGCCACGGTCGTGGGCGTTGCCGCAGCGGTGTTCCTGCTGGATCTTCCCTGGTGGGTCGGGATCCCGCTGGCCGTGGCCACGGTTGCCGCGTCCACGGCGGGGGACCTGGCCGAATCCATGGTCAAGCGCGAACTGGGCATCAAGGACATGAGCAGCATCCTGCCCGGGCACGGAGGGGTCATGGACCGGCTCGATTCGGTGGTCTTCGCGATCCCCGTGACGTATATCCTCACCATTTTGCTGATCCCCGGCGCGCTTTAGTCCCGTGGCCGCCCGCGCCTCCCTAAGATGGATGTGCAGGCAGGTGCAGCCCCGTCCGGGGCCGCGTGTCACCCGCAGCACCACAGTGCCGGTTCACCGGTACGCATTACCGAGATCAAGGAAAGAATTGTGAGTCAGGAAAAGGCACAGCCGGTCCCCGCCCCTTTTGAGCGCGTGGGGGAGAAGGAATTCGGTTACAACACCAAACAGGTGGATGTGTTCCTCGCCCGCGCCCGCGCCACGTTCAACGGCGACGGGGACGACGATTCGATTGTCACCAGCCACATGGTGCGCCGCACCGTCTTCCCGGCCCAGCGCGGCGGCTACAGCGCCCGCGAGGTCGACGGCGCCCTGGACCGCCTGGAGGACGTCTTCGCCCAGCGTGAACGCGACGCCCTGATCCAGACCAACGGCGAGGAAGCCTGGCTGCAGCAAGTCGGGCGGCTCTCGGCGATCCTGCGCGGGCGGTTGCACCGCTCCCCGGGCGAGCGTTTCCGCCGCCCCTCGCGCGCCAACGCGTCGAGCTACAACGTCCAGGACGTGGACAAGCTCTGCAGCCAGCTCATCGACTACTTCGAAAAAGACGTCCCGATGAGCGTGGATGCGGTGCGCCGCGCCGAATTCCGCCGGGCCGAGGGCGAGCACGGTTACGAGGAATCGCAGGTCGACGCGTTCCTGGACCGCGTTGTGGAGCTGATGGCTTCGATCGACTGATCCCTGGGGGGATCGCCGACACAGGTAAAGACGAACAAGAATGCGGCCGGTTGCCGGGGGTTCCCCGGCAACCGGCCGCATTATTTGTGGCGGGGCTAGGACCGCGGAATCGTTCGGCGGCGGCGGCGGCTCAGGGAAGCGGTTCGTCCAGCGCCTCGGGAACATGCAGCCGGGCCATGACCGCATCGATGCGCCCGGGCGCGCGGTGCCGGGTGAACAGGGACACCGTGATCATCACCAGGAAGGCCAGGGGCACGCACCAGGCGGCCGGCTGGGAGACCAGGGCGTGGAAGGAATCCGGCTCGTTGGGCAGCGCGGCCGCCAGCATCAGGGCCGACCCGCAGCCCAGGGCCCCGGCCACCATCCCGGAGATTGCGCCGGCCACGGTGAGGCCGCGCCACCAGATGCCCAGCAGCAGCAGCGGGCAGATGGTCGAGGCGGTGAACGCAAAGACCGAGCCGATGGCCCCGGCCAGCGCGAAGCTGGAAGTGCCCAGGGCCAGCAGCAGCGGGACCGCGGTGGCGATCAGCGTGGAGATCCTGAAACCGCGCACCGTGCCGCGGAACAGGTCCTGGGAGATGGTCCCGGCCAGCGAGACCACGAGGCCCGAGGAGGTGGAGAGGAACGCGGCGAACGCCCCGCCGATGATGATCGCGGTCAGCGCGTCCCCGGCCACCCCGCCCAGGATCCGACCGGGCAGCAGCAGCACCGTGGCGTCGGCGTTCCCGCTGGTGGACAGCTCCGGGGTGTAGGCCCGGCCCAGGATGCCCAGCACCGTGGGGAAGAGGTAGAACAGGGCCAGCAGGCCCAGCACGATCGCGGTGGTCTTGCGGGCCGAGGGCCCGTCGGGGTTGGTGTAGAAGCGCACCAGCACATGCGGCAGGCCAAGGGTGCCAAAGAGCAGGGCCACCAGCAGCGAGATGTTGTAGTACAGCCCCCGGTTGGCGGACGGGTCGGTGGCCGTATCGAAGATGGCCCCGTCGAGGGTTGCCGACTCCCCGTTCAGCCCCAGGTGCAGCAGCAGGAACACCGCCGGGATCGCCAGGGCGGCGAGCTTGAGCCAGTACTGGAAGGCCTGGACGAAGGTGATCGAGCGCATCCCGCCGGCCAGCACCGTGAGGCACACGATCCCCATGACCAGCAACGAGCCCAGCCAGCCCGGCAGCCCGGTGCTGATGCCCAGGGTCAGCGAGGCGCCGTGCAGCTGCGGGACGATGTAGAGCCAGCAGATGACCACCACCAGGAAGCTGGTGAGCCGGCGCAGTTTCATCGAGCCGAAGCGGATCTGCGCGAAGTCGGGGATGGTGTAGGCGCGCGACCGGCGCAGCGGGGCGGCCACGAAGAGCAGCAGCATCAGGTACCCGGCGGTGTACCCGATGGGGAACCAGAGCCCGTCCTGCCCGGAGACCACGATCAGCCCGGCAATGCCCAGGAACGATGCGGCCGAGAGGTATTCCCCGCCGATGGCGCTCGCATTCCACCAGGGCTTGACGGTGCGCGAGGCCACGTAGAAGTCCCCGGTGGTCCGGGAGAGCCGCAGCCCGTTGACGGCGATGAGCACGGTGGCCACCGACACGAGCAGCACCGAGAGCAGGGCGACGGCGGGATTGATCATGGCTTGGCGATGCTCCGGTACTTGGCCTCGTTGCGTGCGGCGGCCTTGTTGTAGAGGAATGCCGAGATCAGGATCAGCGGGTAGACGCCCACGCCCAGGATCCACCAGGGCAGCGGGATGGTGGCCAGCCGGATGTTGTTGATTTCGGGCCAGGTGAACACCATCACGGCCAGGCCCACGAGCAGCAGCAGGAAGCCCAGGGCCACGGAGACCGCCAGGCGCAATTGCGAGCGGATCAGCGAATGGACGTAGAAGGTGTCGGCCGCATCGGGCGCCGAGCGGCGGGCGATGTTCAGCATGGTCCCGGCCGGGGCGCTGACCCGCACGCGGGTCCCGGTGGGCGGGGGCAACATCCCGTCCGGCGGCGCCGGGACCGGCCCGCCGGCGGGCGGGGGAGGGGTGCCGGGGTCCGGCCCGCTCACAGCGGCCGGACGCGGTTCGCGGCCAGGCGCTCGCGCAGGTAGGGCAGCGCGCGGCGGGAGACCGGAAGCTCGATCCCGCCGATGAGCACCGCGGCCTTGCCGGTGGCCAGCTTCACGGTGTCGATCTTGTCCATGGCCACCAGGTAGGAGCGGTGGATGCGGACGTACCCGGCCGAAGCCCATTGCTGTTCGAGGTCGTTGAGTGGGACCCGGATCAAGTAGCTGGCGTCCTTGGTGTGCAGCCGGGCGTAGTCGCCCTGGGCCTGCACGTAGCGGATCTCGTCGCGGCGGATCATCTTGGTGATCCCGCCCTGGTCCACGGTGACCACCTCGGGCTTGGCGGTGTCCTCCTCGACCAGCTCGCAGATCCGGCGGATCGATTCGGCCAGGCGCTCGGGGCGCACGGGCTTGAGCACGTAGTCCAGGGCCGCTAGCTCGAAGGCTTCCAGGGCCTGGTCCTCGTCGGCGGTGACGAAGACGACCGCCGGGGGACGGGTGAAGCGGGAGATGACCCGGGCGATGTCCAGGCCGGACAGGGCGGGCATGTGGATGTCCAGGAAGAGCGCGTCGACCTCGAACTCCTCCAGGGCCTTCAGTGCCTCGGCACCGGAGTTGGCGCGGTGGATGGTGCCCACCCTCGAGTCGAGCGACAGCAGATACGCCAGCTCCGCAACGGCAGGCAATTCGTCGTCGGCCACGACCACATTAATCATGCATGACATTTTACCCGGCCACGTGGACAAAGTTCTCTGGTGGCGCGTTAATGCGGGTTGAGGGCAGGTGCGGTGGGCTCCACGCCGGGACGGAACTTGGGGATGCGCATGGTGATCAGCGTCCCGGCGCCCGGTGCGGTGTCGATGACCAGCCCGTGGGCGTCCCCGTAGACTTGGCGCAGCCGCACGTCCACGTTGCGCAGCCCCACGTGGATCGACTCCGTGGTCCCGGCCAGCACGGAGGCGAGCGCCTTGGGGTCGATGCCGACCCCGTCGTCTTCCACGGTGATCAGCGCGTACTCCCCGGAATCGGAGGCGCTGATGGTGATGCGTCCGCCGCCTGGCTTGGATTCCAGCCCGTGGCGCACCGCGTTTTCCACCAGCGGTTGCAGGGACAGGAACGGGATGGCGGTGGAAAGCACTTCCGGGGCAATGGCCAGGGAGACTTTGATGCGTTCGCCGAAGCGCGCCTTTTCCAGCAACAGGTACCTGTCGATGGCGGTGAGTTCCTCGGACAGCGTGGTGAAGTCCCCGTGCCGGCGGAAGGAGTAGCGGGTGAAGTCGGCGAACTCCACCACCAGTTCCCGGGCCCGGGCCGGATCGGTGATGATGAACGAGGCGATGGCGTTCAGCGAGTTGTAGATGAAGTGCGGGGAGATCTGGGCGCGCAGCGCGCGGACCTCGGCCTCCATGAGCAGCGCGCGGGAGGCATCCAGCTCGGCCAGGCCCACCTGGGCCGCGACCCAGGCGGCGACCTCCGCCACCGCGCGCACGAACCCTGCCCCGGCCCGCGGGATGTACGCGCACACCGTGCCCACCGGGGTGTCCCCGACCATGATCGGTGCGCAGACCATGTCGAAGCCCTCGGAGCGCTTGACCTGGGTGCGGGTGGCGGACAATGCCGCGGCGGCAAGTTCCAGTGCCGCGGCGCTGCCGCGCTCCTCGGTGTCCGGAAGCGTGCCGTCCAGCGCGAGCACCGCGGAGGTGTCGGTGATGAGAAGGGCGCGGGCGGCCAGCAGCGCGCGCAGGTGCTTGGAGGCGGTGGCCGCGCCCTCCGGGGTCAATCCCTGGGCCAGGTGCGGGGCCGCAACCGAGACCCGGTGCAGCGTCTCGAAGGTGGCCTTTTCTGCGTCCGTGCCCAGGTCGCGGGTGGAACGGGCGATCTTGAATCCCAGGTAGCCCACCAGGGCGGCGCCGACCACGACGGTGGCGACAATCAGGGTCATCTGCAGTGCGGTGGAGAGCATGGGCACAAGCCTACGCGGGCAGGAAACGGGCATGCCGCTCGTCGCTGCGCCGCACCGCTTGGCGCATCCGGGTGACCGCTTGGCGGTAGTTCCAGCCAACCCCCTTCCCGCGCGGTGTCCGCATGGCACACAGTGATCTCAGTCACCATGCCAGGTGACGCGCCTCGCAGGCCGGGATGAGCCGGTTCACCAAGCAGAAGGCTCCGCGCCTGGCGCCTGGATCCCTTTGAGAAGGAGGAACCATGAGCACCACCGAAGAGTCTGACCTTGGAACCGGCATCGATTTCATGGCGGAACAGGACTCGAAAGAGTTCAGGGAGCTGCGCAAGACCCATCGCAGCTTCGTTTTCCCGATGGCCGTTATTTTCCTGTTGTGGTACTTCGCCTACGTGCTGTTGGCGGACTATGCACACGAATTCATGTCCATCAAGGTGTGGGGCAACGTCAATGTCGGCATCCTGCTGGGCCTGCTGCAGTTCGTCTCCACCTTTGGCATCACCGCCGCCTACGTGTCCTACAGCAACAAGAAGCTCGACCCGAAGGCCACGGCGATCCGCCAGCGCCTCGAAGCACAGGAAGGGGAGTAGGCCATGAACGTCCTTTCCTCAACGCTCCTCGCCGCTGCCGGCGAATCGACCAAGGTCGGCAACCCGTGGGTCAACATCGGGATCTTCGGCCTCTTCGTGGGCATCACCCTGGTGGTGGTGCTCAAGGCCTCGAGCAACAACAAGACCGCTGCGGACTACTACGCCGGCGGGCGTTCCTTCACCGGCACCCAGAACGGCACCGCGATCGCCGGTGACTACCTCTCGGCCGCATCGTTCCTGGGCATCGTCGGGGCCATCGCCATCAACGGCTACGACGGCTTCCTCTACTCCATCGGCTTCCTGGTCGCCTGGCTGGTGGCCCTGCTGCTGGTCGCCGAACTGCTGCGCAACACCGGCAAGTTCACCATGGCCGACGTGCTTTCCTTCCGCCTGAAGCAGCGCCCGGTGCGCATCGCCGCGGCGATCTCCACCCTCGCGGTCTGCGTCTTTTACCTGCTCGCGCAGATGGCCGGCGCCGGTGCACTGGTTTCCCTGCTGCTGGGCATCGACGGCAAGCTGGGACAGTCCCTGGTCATCGTCGTGGTCGGCGCGCTGATGATCGTGTACGTGCTGATCGGCGGCATGAAGGGCACCACCTGGGTGCAGATCATCAAGGCCTGCCTGCTGATCGCCGGCGCCTTCATCATGACCATCATGGTGTTGGCCGCCTACGGCTTCAACTTCTCCGCCCTGCTCGGTGCGGCGGTCGAGTCGGCCGGAACCCCTGACATCCTGAACCCGGGCCTGCAGTACGGCAAGTCCGAAACCTCGAAGATCGACTTCATCTCCCTGGCCCTGGCCCTGGTGCTCGGCACCGCCGGCCTGCCGCACGTGCTGATGCGTTTCTACACCGTTCCCACCGCCAAGGAGGCCCGCCGCTCGGTGGTCTGGGCGATCTGGCTCATCGGCGGCTTCTACCTCTTCACCCTGGTGCTGGGCTACGGTGCCGGTGCCATGATCGGTGCCGAGAAGATCAAGGCCGCCCCGGGCGGTGTGAACTCCGCGGCCCCGCTGCTGGCCTTCGAACTCGGCGGCCCGCTGCTGCTGGGCTTGATCTCCGCGGTCGCCTTCGCCACCATCCTCGCGGTGGTGGCCGGGCTGACCATCACCGCCGCGGCATCCTTCGCCCACGACGTGTACTCCTCGGTCATCGCCAAGGGCAAGAGCACCCCGGCGAAGGAAATGAAGGTGGCCCGCCGCACGGTGGTTGTCATCGGCATCTTCGCGATCGTCGGCGGCATCGGCGCCCAGGGGCAGAACGTCGCGTTCCTGGTGGCGCTGGCCTTCGCGGTCGCCGCCTCGGCCAACCTGCCCACCATCCTGTACTCGCTGTTCTGGAAGAAGTTCACCACCCAGGGCGCTGTCTGGTCCATGGTCGGCGGACTGGTCTCGGCCATCTTGCTGATCGTCTTCTCCCCGGTCATGTCGGGCCAGCCGACCTCCATGATCCCGGGTGCGGACTTCGCGCTCTTCCCGCTGGCCAACCCGGGCATCGTCTCGATCCCGCTGGCCTTCGCACTGGGCTGGCTCGGTTCGGTCCTGGACAAGAACACCGAGGACCCGATCAAGTCCGCGGAAATGGAAGTACGCTCGCTCACCGGTGTCGGCGCCGAAAAGGCCGTCGACCACTAGCAAGCAGGCATTCCCCCCTGGCGGGGGAGGGCAGCGTCCCACCCCCCGCCGAACCGCACAGGCGGTGTCGTTTCCTCCCACCATGGGGAAACGGCACCGCCTGTGTCGTGCCCGGGAGGCTGCCCTTCCGGCCCCGGATCGACGGTCATGGAAGGGCCCTGGCCGGGGCCCATCGCCGTGCAGCCGCCAGGTGGCGGAAGGATTCAGGCTACGTGGTTCCCCCGATCCAGCTGCAGCACGAAATCCGTCCGTGCCGAGGCGATGCGGAACCCCGCCTTCCGAAGCGTCCGCAAGATCGGTGGATTGGCCCTTGCCACGCTGGCTGTCACCAACGGAACTCCTGCCTGCGCGGTGGCCGCCAGCACGGCCGATGCCAGCCGGGCGCCCACCCCGGTACGCCTCGCTTCAGGCAGCACGGCCAGGTAACCGAGATTCCAGTCGGCGGGGTACGCCTGGATCGCGGCGATGCCGCTGATCCCTGACCGATCGCGGTGGGCCAACCACGGCACCCTGACCTGCCTATCGGCCATCATGTCCCGGTAGGCAATGGCTGCCTGCTGCGCGCCTACCTCGGCGACTCGGGTCCGGTCGTAGTCGTCCAGGCTGTTGCCCATGGCGGCCGCCATGACGCGGACGACGTCCTCGTCCGTCGGGTCGATCTCGATGATCCGGCTTTCCCTTGGGTCCGCTCCCGGCCGGGCCGCGGGACCGGTCCCGCGGGCATCGACGGGGAGGGAGCGGCCTTCGGTGCCCGCCTCCAATTCGAGCCGATCGCTGTCCACCACCCACCCGAGTGACTGAAGTGCCGCGCGCTTGGCCTCCGGCGCAGGGTCCCGGCGGTCGATCACCGACACTTCGGCTCTCCGCAGGCCGGTCGCCCGGGCGGCATGGGCGAGGCCGTCGAGAAGGACGCGGTACAGTTCTTCGGCGTCGGTCCACCCCGGGCCGAACTGGAAGGCGTAGGCGACGGTGGTGCCGTCGGGATGGGTGAACAGGCCGGCCCGGCCCACGTCGACGCCGTCCTCGTCGCTGGCGACGACCAGGTGGCGGGCCTTGACCGAGCCGCGTTCGATGTTGTGCGTCAGCCGCTCCAGGTCCGCGCCGCGGTCGGGCGCGAGGGAGCTGAATCGTTCCGGTGATGCCGTACTGAAATGCAGGATGGAGGCTCCTCTGGGGGTCCCGGCCGTGGTGTCGAACATCTTGCCACGAGGGCGCCCGGTCGTCCATGCCTCCTCCTGGCTCCGTGCGACCCATGGCCCCGGGGTGGAATCGGGAACGCCCCCCGTCCGCATGGGGGAAGCGCAAGCTCGTTGCCCTCCCGGAACCGGTGGCGGAACCGCCGAACGCGGCATCGCCAGGGGGCGGCCTCGTGAATGCCGGCGGGCAAGAGCGTCCTGGCCTGCACGGCCGCCATTGGCGATTGCCGGCAAGCGCCAGGCACCGGGTCCGGGACGACCGAAATCCCCTGGAGCCGCCCCGGTTCAGCCGGCGGTCTCCGGGTCGGAGGCCGTGGACCGGGCCCTGGAACCGTTGCCCGGGCCGCTGGCCAGGCGCAGGTCCATCAGCGAAGTGGTGCGGTGCGGTATGAGTTCGGCCATCGACAGCGAGGTGTCCGCACGCTCGACCCCCTCGATGGCCAGGATCTGCCCGTTGACCCGGAAGAGTTCCTCGGCGCCGCCGGCGACCACGCGGGCGAGGATGTCCGCGGAGCCGGTCACCCCGTGCGCCTCGATGATCTCCGGGATTGCCTTGAGCTGCTCGACGATCTGGCCCAGCAGCCGCTGCTGGAGGTGGATGTGCACGAAGCTGACCAGCCCGAAGCCCAGGGCCGCCGGGTTCACGCGTTGTTCGAAGGGCAGCAGCGCACCGCTGGATTCCAGGCGGACCAGGCGCGCCTGCACCGTGTTGCGGCTCAGCCCCAGGTCGGTGGCCAGCGCCACGGCGCTGGCCTTGGGGCGTTGGCACAGTGCGGAGAGGATCCGCAGGTCTGTCGCGTCAAGTTGTTGCATAATGCGCAAGATTAGCACCGTCGAACCTCGACCGATAGTGCAAGTTGCGCAGTTTCTCAGCCAAGGATTGTGCGCACTGCATTGAGTGAGTAGCATCACATGTAGGTGGGGCGATGAGGCCGCACCCGCAGGCACGGCACGTCCCACCGGAATGCCGGACCTGAATCCGCAATCGACGCAAAGGATGCTGACCGTGTCCATCACGTTTGACTCTTCGACCCCCGAAGGCGCCGAGGACTACCTCCAGATCCTGGCACCCGACGGCACCCGCCACCCCTGCCCCGAGCTTGACCATTGGGTGGAGGAGATCGATATCCCGGCCCTGGAAAACCTCTACATCGACATGGCCTGCATCCGCCGCCTCGACACGGAGGGCACAGCCCTGCAGCGCCAGGGCGAACTGGGGCTTTGGGCACCGCTGCTCGGGCAGGAAGCCGCACAGATCGGCTCCGGCCGGGCGCTGGAACACGACGACTTCATCTTCCCCTCCTACCGCGAACACGGCGTGGCCTATTGCCGGGGCATCGACCCGCACGATTTGCTGCGCATGTGGCGCGGGGCGGCCCCCAGCGGCTGGAACCCCTACGAGGTCAACATGGCCAACCAACAGATCGTCATCGGGGCACAGACCCTGCATGCGGCCGGCTACGCCATGGGACTGAAATTCGACGGCTCGTCCGCAGCGGCCATCACCTACTTCGGGGACGGGGCCACCAGCCAGGGGGATGTCAGCGAGGCCATGGTCTTCGCCGCCAGCTACCAAGCACCGGTGCTGTTCTTCTGCCAGAACAACCACTGGGCCATCTCCGAACCGGCCACACGGCAAACCGCCGGCTACATCGCCGACCGGGCCAAGGGCTTCGGCCTGGCCACCTGGCGGGTGGACGGCAACGACGTCGTCGCCGTGCTGGCCGCCACCCGTGCGGCCCTGGCCCACGTGCGCACCGGCAGCGGCCCGGCATTCATCGAGGCCGTCACCTACCGGATGGGTGCACACACCACGGCGGACGACCCCACGCGCTACCGCGACGCCCTGGAGCTCGAGGAATGGGCCGCGAAGGACCCGCTGGACCGGGTTGCCGCGCACCTGGACACCCTGGGCGCCGACCTGGCCGCACTGAAGGAACGGGCCAAGCAGGCCACCGACGACATGGCCGCCGGGCTGCGCGAGGCCATCACCACGATGCCCGACCCCGGGGTCGAGGACCTCTTCGACCACGTATACAGCCATCCGCATCCCTGGCTTGAGGAGCAACGCGAGAACTACGCCAACTACCTTGCCGGCTTTTCCGAGAATGTGCAGGCCTCCAAATGAAAACCCTCACCTTCTCCCAGGCCCTGAACACCTCGCTGCGCGACTCCATGGAACACGATGCGAAGGTCGTGCTCATGGGCGAGGACATCGGCAAGCTCGGCGGCGTCTTCCGCATCACCGACGAATTGCAAAAGGACTTCGGGGAGCACCGGGTCATCGACACCCCGCTGGCCGAGTCCGGCATCGTGGGCGCCGCCATCGGGCTGGCCTTCCGCGGGTACCGCCCGGTGGTGGAGATCCAGTTCGACGGATTCGTCTACCCGGCCTTCGACCAGATCGTCTCGCAGCTGGCCAAGATGCACTTCCGCTCCCGCGGCAACGTCAAGCTCCCGGTGACCATCCGCATCCCCTTCGGCGGGGGCATCGGCTCCCCGGAGCACCACTCCGAATCGCCCGAGGCCTACTTCGCCCACACCGCCGGCTTGCGCGTGGTCTCCCCGTCGAACCCGCAGGACGCCTACACGATGTTGCAGCAGGCCATCGCGGACGACGACCCGGTGATCTTCCTGGAACCCAAGCGGCGCTACCACGTGCGCGGGGAGGTGGACACGGATCTGGTTCCGGAGCCCGGGTCCCTGTACCGGGCCAAGGTGGCGCGCGAGGGTGCCGACCTGACCCTGATCGCCTACGGACCGCTGGTGAAGACCGCTCTGGATGCGGCCGATGCCGCGGCGGACGAGGGCATCGACATCGAGGTCATCGACCTGCGCAGCATCGAACCGGTGGACTTCGCCACGCTGAGCACCTCGGTGCGCAAGACCGGGCGGGTGGTCATCACCCACGAGGCCGGGAAATTCGCCGGCATCGGGGCCGAGCTTGCCGCAAGCCTCACCGAGCGCTGCTTCGACCACCTGGACCACGCTCCGGTGCGGGTCACGGGATTCGACATCCCCTACCCGCCGGCGAAGCTGGAGAACCACCACCTGCCCGATCTTGACCGGATCCTTGACGGGGTCGACCGTGCCATGAGGCGCACCGCGCCGCTGCTGGGAGAGGACGGATGAGCAACACCATGGAGAAACTATTCAACCTGCCGGACCTCGGCGAGGGCCTGACCGAATCCGAGATCCTGTCCTGGCACGTGGCCGAGGGCGACACCGTTGCGCTGAACCAGGTGATTGCCGAGGTGGAGACGGCCAAGGCCATCGTGGAACTTCCTTCCCCGTTTTCGGGCGTGGTGAAAAAGCTCTACGAGCCGGTGGGCGCCGTGGTGAATGTCGGCAGCCCGCTGATTTCCTTTGACGTGCCGGACCACTCCGCTACCGCCGCCCGTGACCCCAAGGAACCTGCGGGGGGCACGGCCCGGGAACCATCGGGGGGCGCGGCCCAGCGCCAGCCGACCCTGGTCGGTTACGGGGCCGCAGCAGAACCCGGAGGACGTCCGGCCCGCCGGGCACGCGTGGGTGCCCCGGCGCCCGTGGCCGCGGCGGCACCCGATCCGGTGCCGGCCGGCCGGGATTCACAGGCGGGAGCCCCGGTTTCCGCTGATTCCGGCCCGGGCCTGCGCCTGGTCGAGCCGCACGACCCGGCCCCGCAAGGCATTGGCTACCTGCGGGCCACCCCGCCGGTGCGCAAGCTCGCCAGGGACCACAACATCGACCTGCGTTCGCTGCGCGGCACCGGCACCAACGGCCTGATCACCCGCCAGGACGTGGTGCAAGCACTCGAGGCAACGGCGATCCCGGAGGCATTGCCGCAGGGGCCGGTCCCGCAGGCAGCTGCCGCGGGGGAGACGCGCACCCCGATCAGGGGCGTGCGCAAGGCCACTGCCGCGGCCATGGTCGCCAGCGCCTTCACCGCCCCGCACGTCACCGAGTTCCTGAGCGTGGACGTCACGGAGACCATGGCGCTGCTCGAGCGGCTGCGTGCCTCGAGGCGTTTTGCCGACGTGAAGATCACCGTGACCACCCTGGTGGCCAAGGTGGTCACCCTCGCCCTGGCCAAGCACCGCACGCTGAACTCCCGTTGGGACGAGGAACACGGCGAAATCGTCGAGTTCGGGCACGTGAACCTCGGCATCGCCGCGGCCACCGGGCGCGGGTTGATGGTCCCGGTCATCCACAACGCCCAGGACCTTGATCTGGCCCAGCTTGCCGCTGCCTCCGGGGAGTTGACCCGAGCTGCCCGCGAGGGAACGATCACCCCGGCCCAGCTGGGCGGCGGGACCTTCAGCATCAGCAACGTGGGTGTCTTTGGCATCGATGGCGGAACCCCGATCCTGTCGCCGGGCCAAGCCGGAATCCTTGCCGTGGGCCAGGTGCGGAAGATGCCATGGGAACACCTTGACGAGATCGCGCTGCGGCAAGTCATGGTGCTTTCACTGTCCTTTGACCATCGGTTGGTTGACGGCGAACAGGGCGCCAGGTTCCTCTCGGAAGTCGGAGCGATCCTTGAGGATCCGGCCCTGGTCATGGGTTTGGTTTAAGTGATGCGGACCGGGAGTCTCCCCCGTCCGCAGGTGCTTGTTGACAATGAACGATGTTGAATGTTGTCTGGTCATAAGTTGCAGGTTCATAAAGATTCTGCATCTGGCCAGTCGTTCATTAGTTGTTTCAGAGATTTATGAGTAGTCTCACCTATGAGTGATGAGACTCACCATGGTCCGGCGAGGTTGCAAAACCCCTTCCCCGCCGGCCAACAAACTCGTTGAGGAGAAAGAATGCGTTACAACCGCACCTCGAAGGCACTTGTGCTTTCCGCAGCTCTGGCCCTGACCCTAACTGCCTGTGGCGGCGGCGGCGGAGAAAACCCCAGCGCAAGCTCCGGTGGAGACGCGTCGAAGGTCATCACCGCGAACTCGACCGAACCGCAGAACGGACTGCTGCCGGCAAACACCAACGAGGTTGGTGGCGGACGCGTGATGGACCTGATCTTCACCGGTTTGGTCAGCTACGACGCCACCGGCAAGCCGGTCAACGAGCTGGCCGAGTCGATCGAGACCACCGACGCCCAGAACTACACCATCAAGATCAAGGCCGGCCAGAAGTTCACCAACGGCGAGCCCGTCAATGCCAAGTCCTTCGTGGATGCCTGGAACTTCGGTGCAGCGGCGAAGAACGCACAGCTGAACTCGTACTTCTTCGAGTCCATCAAGGGCTACGACAAGGTCAGCGCGGAGAAGTCCACCCTGGACAAGATGGAAGGCCTGAAGGTCGTCGACGACACCACCTTCACCGTCGAACTCAGCCGCCCGGAGTCCGACTTCCCGTTGCGCCTTGGCTACACCGCCTTCTACCCGCTGCCGGAAGCCGCGTTCAAGGATCCGAAGGCCTTCGGCGAGAACCCCGCTGGCAACGGCCCGTACAAGCTGGCCGAGGGCGGCTGGAAGCACAACGTGGAACTGAACTTGGTCCCGAACGCTGACTACTCCGGCCCGCGCACCCCGGCCAACGGTGGCGTGACGTTCAAGATCTACAACTCCTTTGACGCCGCATACACCGACCTGCAGGCCGACAATCTCGACGTGCTGGACCAGATCCCGCCAAGCGCACTGCAGAACTACAAGACCGATCTGGGCGACCGCTGGGTCAACCAGGCCTATGCGGGCAACGCCACCATGACGATCCCGAGCTACCTGCCGGAGTTCAAGGGCGAGGCAGGCCAGCTGCGCCGCCAGGCGATCTCCATGTCGATCGACCGCCAGCAGATCATTGACAACATCTTCTTCGGTGCCAAGCAGGTTGCCAAGGACTTCACCTCCCCGGTGATCGACGGCTACTCGGATGCCCTTCCCGGCAACGAGGTGCTGACCTTCAACGCCGACAAGGCCAAGGAACTATGGGCCCAGGCCGACAAGATCGATCCGTGGCCGGCAGACAAGGTCTTCACCATCACCTCGAACATCGATGGCGCAGGCAACAAGGAATACATCACGGCCATGGCCAACCAGATTTCCAATACCCTGGGAATCAAGGCCGAGTTGAACCCGATTCCGACGTTCAAGGAAATGCGTACACTGGTCGGCGAGAAGAAGCTCACCGGCGCCTCGCGTGCCGGCTGGCAGGCCGACTACCCGTCGCTGTACAACTTCCTTGGCCCGCTCTACGGAACCGGCGCCGGCTCCAACGACGGCGACTACTCGAACCCCGCGTTCGACCAGAAGCTGGCAGACGGTCTTGCCGCTACCTCCGTCGAGGAAGGCAACAAGATCTTCAACGAGTCCCAGCAGATCCTCCTCAAGGACCTGCCGGTCGTGCCCCTGTGGTACCAGGCCGTCCAGGGCGGCTGGAGCAACAATGTCACCGACGTGAAGTTCGGTTGGAACGGTGTTCCGATCTACAACGCCATCACCGGCAAGTAGCCCACACCACCGCTTGAACTGACACGTGAGAAAGGGGGGCCCGACCCGGGTCCCCCTTACTTGCGTGGAACGGCAATCCAACGTTCCCCATCTCCCACAAAAACTTCCTTACAAGGAGTAGTTCCTTGATCGACTCGATCACAACCACAACACCCACGGTGGCAGCTCCATGATCACGTTCACCCTCAAACGGATCCTGCAGCTGATCCCGGTGTTCTTCGGGGCCACGTTGCTCGTCTATTTCCTCGTCTTTGCCACACCGGGCGACCCCATCGCGGCGCTGTCCGGCGGCAAGCCGATGAGCCCGGCCGTTGCAGATGCCCTGCGTGCCCAGTACAACCTTGACCAACCCTTCTGGGTGCAGTACTTCCTGTACCTGAAGAACCTGGTCTCCTTCGACCTCGGCCAGACCTTCTCAGGCCAGCAGGTCTCGGACGTCATCGCCCGGGCCATGCCGGTGACTGCACGCCTTGCCGTGATGGCGCTCGCAATCGAAGCCGTCTTCGGCGTCATCTTCGGCGTCTTCGCCGGCCTGAAGAAGGGCAAGCTCTTCGATTCGACCGTCCTGGTCGCCTCGCTGCTGGTCATCGCCGTTCCCACCTTCGTGCTGGGCTTCGTGCTCCAGTTTGTCGTGGGCGTGAAACTTTCTTGGGCCAAGCCCACCGTCAGTTCAGGCGCCCCCTGGGGGGATTTGATATTGCCGGCCGTGGTGCTGGGGCTTGTGTCCCTGGCGTACGTGATCCGGTTGACCCGCACCTCGATCATCGAGAACAAGAGTGCCGACTACGTACGCACGGCAACCGCCAAGGGACTGAGCCGGCGCCGCGTGGTCGTGGTCCACATCCTGCGCAACTCATTGATCCCCGTGGTCACCTTCCTGGGTGCCGACCTGGGATCCTTGATGGGCGGCGCGATCGTCACCGAAGGCATCTTCAATGTCCCCGGCATCGGCAACCTGTTGTACCAGGCCATCCTCAAGGGCGAGAGCGCCACCGTGGTGGCAGTCGTCAGCGTGCTTGTGCTTGTATTTGTTATCGCCAACCTCGTCGTTGATTTGCTCTACGCGTGGCTCGACCCAAGGATCCGCCTTGTCTGAGAACCCAACTCCCGAAATCATTGAACCGGTCGCACCCGCACCGAAGGTGCGCGCCGGAAAAATCTCCAGCCGCCACATCGAGCACTACGTGGCTCCGCTGGCTGAAACCCCGCTGCAGTCCGTGGACAAGGTCGACGAGACCGCCGAGCCACTGAGCATGTGGGCGCAGGCCTGGCGTTCCCTGCGGATCCAGCCGCTGTTCATCATTTCCGCACTGCTCATCATCTTGGTGATCCTTGTGGCGGTCTTCCCGGGTCTCTTTGCCAAGGCAGACCCCACCTTTTGCAAACTGGACTT
Source organism: Arthrobacter sp. C2 (assembly GCA_024207135.1). Taxonomy (GTDB): domain Bacteria; phylum Actinomycetota; class Actinomycetes; order Actinomycetales; family Micrococcaceae; genus Paeniglutamicibacter. Next base: position 4,339,165 of record CP042428.1, read on the forward strand.
TGCACGCCAGGGCCCGTCAGCGGGCCACCCGTTGGGCTACACCTTCCAAGGCTGCGACATCTACGCGCGCGTCATCTACGGTGCAAAGGCCTCGGTTCTGGTCGGGCTGTTCACCACGATCGCCGTGCTCATCGTTGGCGGCACCTTCGGTGCGCTGGCGGGCTACTACGGCGGCTGGCTCGATGCCGTCCTGGCCCGCATCACCGACATCTTCTTCGCCCTGCCGTTGATCCTCGGCGCCATCATCATCATGCAGCTGCCCGCATTCCGGGAAAACAAGAGTATCTGGACGGTCATCATCACCCTGGCGATCTTTGGCTGGCCGCAAATGGCCCGCATCACCCGGGGAGCGGTCATCGAGGCCAAGAGCGCCGACTACGTCATGGCCTCGCGCTCGCTGGGCCTGTCCAAGTTCAAGACGCTTGTCAAGCACGTGGTGCCCAACTCGCTGGCTCCCATCATCGTGATTGCCACGATTTCGCTGGGCATCTACATCGTCGCCGAGGCGACACTCTCGTTCCTGGGCCTGGGCCTTCCACCCAGCATCATGAGCTGGGGCAACGACATCGCCAACGCACAGATCTCGCTGCGCAACAATCCGGCGATCCTGATGTGGCCGGCACTGGCGCTGTCCGTCACGGTGTTGAGCTTCATCATGCTCGGCGATGCGGTCCGCGATGCGCTCGACCCGAAATCACGCAAGGGATAGCACCATGAGCAAACTATTGAAGGGACCATCCGTGAATCGGCCATCCGACGAAGACCGTCCACTGCTTGAAATCAGGGACCTGGCCATCACCTTCTCGACCCCCGAGGGGCCGGTCCACGCCGTGCGCAACGGACGTCTGACCGTGATGCCCGGGGAAACCGTGGCGATCGTGGGGGAGTCGGGTTCCGGAAAGTCCACCACGGCGCTTGCCGCCATCGGGCTGCTGCCGGGCAATGGCAAGGTCACCGGCGGGCAGATCATCTTTGACGGCGAAGACATCACCCATCCCACCGAGGAACGGATCGTAGCCCTGCGCGGCAGCTCCATCGGCATGGTTCCACAGGATCCCATGTCGAACCTCAACCCGGTGTGGAAGATCGGGTTCCAGGTCAAGGAGACCTTGAAGGCCAACGGCCTGGCCGGCAACAACTCCAAGGAACGCGTCGCCCAGGTCCTGGCCGAAGCGGGACTTCCGGATGCCGCGACCCGTGCCGGGCAGTACCCGCACGAGTTCTCCGGCGGCATGCGCCAGCGTGCGCTCATCGCCATTGGCCTGGCCTGCCGGCCGCGCCTGCTCATTGCCGACGAACCGACCAGCGCACTGGACGTGACGGTGCAGCAGCAGATCCTGGACCACCTGGACACCATGACTTCCGAGCTGGGCACCGCGGTCGTGTTGATCACCCACGACCTGGGCCTTGCCGCCGAGCGCGCCGAGAAGATCGTGGTGATGTACAAGGGGCAGGTGGTTGAATCGGGTCCGGCACTGGAAATCCTGCGCAACCCGGTTCACCCCTACACCCAGCGACTGGTCGCCGCGGCGCCTTCGCTGGCCTCGAAGCGACTGCAATCCCAGCCGACCGAGGTCGCCGAGGAAATCAACGCCGTGGTGAAGGTCGAACACGAAATCGTCGACGAGGACATCCTGCAGGTCAAGGACCTGACCAAGGTCTTCAAGATCCGCCGGGGACTGGGCAGAAGCGACGACTTCACCGCGGTGGACAACGTGTCCTTCTCGGTCAAGCGCGGCACCACCACGGCCATCGTGGGGGAGTCCGGGTCGGGCAAATCCACCGTCGCACAGATGGTCTTGAACCTGCTCAAGCCGACCAGCGGGTCGATCACCTTCGACGGACAGGTGATGACCGACCGCACCGAGAACCAGCTGTTCAAGTTCCGCCGCCGCGTGCAGCCGATTTTCCAAGACCCCTACGGGTCCTTGGACCCGATGTACAGCATCTTCAGGACCATCGAAGAGCCGCTGCGGATCCACGGCATCGGGGATGCCAAGTCCCGGCAGAGCCGGGTCAAGGAGTTGCTCGAGCACGTCTCGATGCCGTCTTCGACGATGCACCGGTTCCCCAACGAGCTCTCCGGCGGGCAGCGCCAGCGCATTGCCATTGCCCGGGCGTTGGCGCTCAAGCCCGAGGTGATCATTTGCGACGAAGCGGTTTCGGCCCTGGATGTGTTGGTGCAGGCACAGATCCTGAACCTGCTCAACAAGTTGCAGGAAGAGCTGAACCTGACGTACCTGTTCATCACGCACGACCTTGCGGTGGTGCGCCAGATTGCAGACGACGTTTGCGTGATGGAACATGGACGGATCGTTGAGCATTCCACCACCGATGAGGTCTTCAACAACCCCCAGAGCGAGTACACCAAGAACCTACTTCGGGCGATTCCCGGAGCCACGTTGATGCTTTAGGAGAGATTCGTTCCCAATGGGAATTGGGAATTGATATGAAAAAGTGGAGGGGCAAGCCAAAAGGCTTGCCCCTCCACTTGCTTATCATGAATGACTTATTGGAAGGCAATCAGTGCCGGGTCGAACGTCATGTTGGGCGATGTTTCCAAACTGTTATAAATGGGGCCTCGCCGGATGCGCCTACTTACGAGTAGTAATTGGTGAAGTTCAATGTGAAGCAGATCCTTGAGTTTTCGCGGCTGTAGCGTCCATCACGTTTGCGGGCGCCCTTGGAGTGTCGCTGGTCACCAGGCCACGGCCCGAATGGCACGCCAAATATGAAGCGGTGTTTTTATATCCAACCGGCGGAATCGCGGCTATGGTTCTAGATTGTGGGGCATCGCACACTGCATGGACCGCATTCGAGCGAAAGCTCGGTTACATGAAGCTCAAGCTAATTAGGAGGAGAAATGCGTGTTCAGCGTATTTCCAAGGCTGTTGCAGTTGGTGCTGCGCTCGCACTGGCACTGACTGCGTGTGCGCCGGGTGGCGGAAACGCCCCCAGCGAATCGGCAACAACGTCGGCATCCAGCAGCGGGACCAACACCGTCGAACCGGCGAACTCGGGTCGCGCCGATCTTGGCGACATCACGACCAAGGACGATGAAATCAAGGTCACGGTCGGTGCCCCCGAATTCATCGGTTACAACTCTTACACCCCACAGACCTACTCCACCTACAACTCGGCCATCACAGAGCGCGTGCTCTCAGGTTTCTCCTACTTCGGCACCGACGGCAAGATCTACGCGAACGACGACATGGTCACCTACGAGAAGGTCAGCGACGATCCGCTGACCATCAAGTACACGATCAACCCGGATGCCAAGTGGTCCGACGGAACCCAGATCACCACGGCCGACGCCGTCCTGGCCTGGTCCTTCCAGAACGCCAACTTGAAGAACGCCAAGGGCAAGCAGCTCTTCGACTCGGTCTCCGCCGACCTGGGCGACACCGTCCCCAAGGGCCCCGAGGGCGCAGCTGATTCGAAGGAATTCACGGTCACCTTCAAGAATCCCGACCCGGACTGGCAGATCCAGACCTGGATCGATACCCCCGCGCATATCGTCGCCAAGCAGGGCGGGATGTCCACGGCGGAGTTCGTGGACGCGGCTCGCGCCGGCGATGCCAAGGCGCTCACCAAGGCCGCCGAGTTCTGGAACACCGGCTGGACCACGAAGCCCGGAACCCTTCCGGACGCCGAGCTGATCCCGTCCTCGGGACCGTACAAGCTCAAGAGCTGGGCGGCCGGGCAGTCGGTGACCCTGGAGGCCAACGAGAACTACTACGGCACTCCGCCCGCCACCAAGACGCTGACCTTCCGCTTCATCGATGACGGGGCGATGGTCCAGGCCCTGCAGAACAAGGACCTCGACGTCATCAACCCGCAGCCGACGGTTGACACCTTGGCACAGCTCAAGGCTCTCGGCGACGAGGTGAACATCCAGCAGGGTGACACCATGACTTGGGAGCACCTGGACTTCAACTTCCGCGACAAGGCCGTCTTCAAGGATTCCCTGGAACTGCGCCAGGCATTCGCGATGTGCGTTCCGCGCCAGGAAATCGTTGACAACCTGATCGTGCCGCTGAACCCGGAGGCCAAGGTGCTCAACGCACGCGAGGTCTTCCCGTTCCAGGACACCTATGACGAGGTCGTGGGTGAGTCCTATGACGGTCGCTACGACAAGGTCGACATCGAAGGTGCCAAGAAGATCCTCGAGGAGCAGAACGCCGTGGGCACCAAGGTGCGCATTGGCTACTCGGCTCCCAACCCGCGCCGCACCGACGAAGTCGCCATGATCCAGTCCTCCTGCAAGGACGCGGGCTTCGAAGTTGTCGACGCCGGCGACCCGAAGTTCTTCGCACCCGGCGGCACCCAGGAACGCGGCGACTACGACGTGGCACTGTTCGCCTGGGCAGGTTCCGGCCAGATCACCTCGGGCCAGAACATCTACGCCTCGGGCAAGCCGCAGAACTACGGCCAGTACTCCAACAAGGACGTCGACGCCGCGTGGGAGCGCCTGGCAACCTCGATGGACCCGGCCGTGCACCTGACCGAGACCAAGAACATCGAGAAGCTGCTGTGGGATGACCTCTTCGGCATCCCGGTGTTCGCACACCCGGGTCTGTCCGCCTCCTCGGCCGACATCAAGAACGTGCGCCACACCGCTACCCAGTCGCAGATCGTCTGGAACGCCGAACAGTGGGTACGCGCTGAGTAATTGCCCACCGGCAATATCAGCGTCTTAGTGTGGGGTCCGGCATACCAGCCGGACCCCACACGCCCTTGTTAGCGACCCTTTCGAGGGCACTCAAGACGGAAAGGCAAGAACCGCGCAGTGCTGAAATTTATCCTCAAGAGGCTGGGAGCCTCCATCGGCATCCTGTTTGCCGCATCCTTCCTCCTGTACGTGCTGGTGATCAACTCCGGGGACCCGTTGTCGGACCTCCGCGAATCGATCGCCGACAACCGCGACTACCTGATGCAGCAACGCAGCGACTACATGAACCTGGACATGCCCTGGTTCCAGCGCTACTGGACCTGGCTCGTGGGCGTGGGCGGCTGCTTCGCCCTCAAATGCGACCTGGGAACCAACATCCAGGGCATCGAGGTCACCGGGCTGCTGGGTGCCGCGGCGTCGTCCACGTTGCGCCTAGTCGTGCTGGCCACCGTGCTGGCTGCCATCGCCGGCATCGCCATCGGCGTCCTGTCCGCCATCCGCCAATACTCCGGCCTTGACTACGGGGTCACCTTCCTGACCTTCCTGTTCTTCTCGCTTCCGGTCTTCTGGGCGGCGGTGATGCTCAAGGAATACATGGCCATCGGCTACAACGACTGGATGAAGGACCCCTCGTTCTCCACGGTCCAAATCGTCTTGATCGCCCTGCTCTTCGGCTTCCTGATGCAGGTGTTCCTCGCCGGGAGCATGCGCCGGCGGCTGGCCACCTTCGCCGTCTCTGCGGCCTTCGTCGCCGTCGTGATCCCGTACCTGCTGTGGCTGAACTTCTTCCGCTACCCGCAGCTGGGCCCGGCCGCCATCGTGGTCCTGTCCCTGGCCGTGGCGCTGAGCGGAACCGCGATGTCGGTGGGGATCCGCAACAAGTTGGTCCTCTACCCGGCCCTCATCACCGTGGGCCTGGGCCTGGTCATGTACTACGCGACCTTCACGCTGCTGACGGAACCCAACACCTGGGTGTTGATCGTCGGGGGCATCCTCTCCGTGGCGGTCCCCGGTGCCATCGGCCACTTCATGGGCGGGCGCCTGCGCAAGACCGCGATGGCCGTCAGCGCCGTGACCGGGCTGGCCTTCGCCGGGCTGACGGTCATTGACCACATCTTCCGCGCCTGGCCCGGGTTCCTGGCCCTGAAGCCCCGGCCCATCGGCACCATCGGTTCCCAGACCCCGAACTTCACCGGGGACTTCTGGGAGTCCTTCCTGGATCGCGGCGCGCAGCTCTTGCTGCCCACGCTCCTGCTGGCAATCATTTCCCTCGCATCGTACTCGCGCTACACCCGTGCCTCGATGCTGGAGGTCGGGCAGCAGGACTACATCCGCACCGCCCGCTCCAAGGGCCTTTCCGAACGCACCGTGATCTTCCGCCACGCCTTCCGCAACGCGCTGATCCCCATCGCCACCATCGCGGCCTTCGACTTCGCGGGTTTGATCGGCGGCGCGGTGATCACCGAGACGGTGTTCGGCTGGAAGGGCATGGGCCAAATGTTCACCACCGGGCTGCATGCCGTGGACCCCGCGCCGGTCATGGCGTTCTTCCTGGTCACCGGAACCGCGGCGGTCCTGTTCAACATGCTGGCCGACATCTTCTACGCCTTGCTCGACCCGAGGATCCGGGTATGAGCGGGATCAAGGACAACGAGGAACTACGAGGTCCATCGAGCATGAAATCTGATATCGAACCCGGCGAGCAAGAACTTGTCTCGCTGGTTGAGGTCGAAGACGCGGAACTGGCCCGCAAGTCCAGCCAGTCCAAGAGCCAAGGCCAATTGGTCCGCCGGCGTTTCCTGAACCACAAGGCAGCCATGATCTCCACCGTGGTGCTGGTGGTCATCACGCTCACGGCATTCACCTCCATCGGATTTGCCGGCATTCCGGGTTGGTGGGGACAGAGCTACCTGAAGTCCTCCAGCGTGATCAACGGCGGGGCACCCACGCTGAGCCTGTGGCCCTCCTGGCTCGGCGGGCCCGGGTTCGCCATCGGGGAGCACCCCTTCGGGCAGGACAACACCGGCAAGGACTACTTCGCCCTGGTGATGCGTGGAACGCAGAAATCCATCATTATCGCGGTGACCGTCGGCGCACTGTCAACCTGCATCGGTGCGATCATCGGCGCCGTCGCCGGATACTTCCGCGGCTGGGTCGACGAGGTCCTGATGCGGCTGACCGACCTGTTCATCGTCATCCCGCTGCTGGTGTTGGCCGCCGTGCTGGGCCAGCTGGCCGGCTCCAAGCTGGGCGGCTCCATCTTCGCCCTGGCCCTGGTGCTGGGCATGCTGACCTGGACCGGACTGGCGCGCCTGGTGCGCGGCGAGATCCTGTCCCTGCGCGAGCGCGAATACGTCGCCGCCGCCCAGGCCATGGGATCGAAGACCTCCCGGGTGATCTTCAAGCACCTGCTGCCCAACACCATCGGGGTGATCGTGGTCAACGCGACCTTCGCGATCGCCGGGGCGATCCTGCTTGAAACCTCGCTGAGCTTCCTGGGCTTCGGGGTCAAGGCCCCCGAGTCCTCGCTGGGCCTGCTCATCAGCCAATACCAAAACGCGTTCACCAACCGGCCCTGGCTGTTCTGGTGGCCGGGCATGTTGATCGTGACCATCGCGTTGAGCGTGAACTTCCTGGGCGACGGGCTGCGCGACGCCTTTGACCCGCGCCAGACCAAGAAGACCCGGCGCCGCACCAAGAAGGAAGAGGTATCCGAATGAGCATCCCCACGGCCCATGCCGGCGACACCGCAACGGCCCTGAGCTTCCAGAACCTTTCCGTTTCCTTCGAGACCGAATTCTCCGATGTGCACGCGGTCAAGGGCCTGTCCCTCGAGGTGTACCCCGGGGAGGTCGTGGCCCTGGTGGGCGAGTCGGGTTCCGGGAAATCCGTGACCTCCACCGCCGCCATCGGCCTGCTGCCGCCCAACGCCTACATCACCGGCAGGGCAATGGTGGGCGGCATCGACGTGGTGGGCCTGCCCGAGAACAAGATGCGCAAGATGCGCGCCACGGACATCGCCATGGTCTTCCAGGAGCCCATGACCGCGCTGAACCCGGTGCTGACCATCGAGCGCCAGCTCACCGAGTCACTCGAGCTGCACGGATTGGCCTACGGCAAGGACGCGACCAACCGCGCGGTGGAGCTGCTGGAGATGGTCGGGATCCCCGACCCGCGCAAGCGCGTCAAGCAGTACCCGCACCAGTTCTCCGGCGGCCAGCGCCAGCGCATCGTGATCGCCATGGCGATCTCCTGCGACCCGAAGGTCATCATCGCCGACGAGCCGACCACCGCGCTGGATGTGACGGTGCAGGCAGAGATCTTGGACCTGCTGCGCGAGCTGAAGGACAAGCTGAACACCGGCATCCTGCTGATCACCCACAACATGGGCGTGGTGGCCGACCTGGCCGACCGCGTCGCGGTGATGTTCCGCGGTTCGCTGGTGGAAACCGGCACAGTGGACCAGGTGCTCAACCACCCGGTTCACCCGTACACGCAGAAGCTGCTGGCCTCGGTCCCGCGGCTCGAGGCCGTGGATGTCACCGGGACCTGGGAACCGGAACCTGCCGAGGTGCTGGACCCGGAGCGCAAGCTGGTCCTCGAGGCGAAGAACCTGGTGCTCGAATACGACATGCGCGGATCCAAGTTCCGTGCCGTGGACGACGTGTCCTTCGAACTGGCCCGCGGCCAGATCCTGGGCATCGTGGGGGAGTCGGGTTCCGGCAAGTCCACCGTGGCCAAGGCCGTGCTGGGGCTGCTGCCGGTGGCCTCCGGGGTGCTGGCGGTCCAGGGCACCAACCTGGCCTCGCTGCGGCCCAAGGCCGCCCGGGCGATCCGTGCCAAGATCGGGGTGATCTTCCAGGACCCGGCCGCGTCGCTGAATCCGCGCTTCCCGATCGGCGACTGCATCACCGAGCCGATGGTGGTGCACAAGGTCGGCAACCGTGCCGAGCGCATCAGGCGTGCCGAGGAACTGCTCGACGCGGTGCACCTGCCCCGCTCCGTGATCAACCGCTACCCGCACGAGCTCTCCGGCGGCCAGCGCCAGCGCATCTGCATCGCCCGTGCGCTGACGCTTGACCCGGAATTGCTGATCGCCGACGAGCCGACCAGTGCGCTGGATGTCTCGGTGCAGGCCGCGGTGCTGGAAATGATCCAGGAACTGCAGGCCCGCTACGAGTTCGCCTGCCTGTTTGTCAGCCACGACCTGGCCGTGGTGGACCTGCTGGCGCACAACGTGGTGGTCATGAAGGACGGCAAGTCGGTCGAGCAGGGACGGGTCTCCGACGTGCTGCACGCCCCGCAGCACGACTACACCCGCCGGCTGCTGGCCGCCGCCCCGGTGCCCGAGCCCCGGGAACAAGCGGTGCGCCGCGAGGCACGCCGCCTGTTGACGGAGCTGGAAAACCCGGACAGCTGAGGTCCGCACACGACAAAGGCCGGGAAACGAAGCAACTTGGTTTCCCGGCCTTTGCCTTGCCCGCGAGGCGGGACTTGGAATGGAACGTCGGGAGCCTAGGCAAGCTCCATGATGAATTCCTTCACGACCGCGGCACGGGCGTTGGAGAAGTCGGCTGCCTCGTCAATGACCTTGAAACCACGTCGTTCCAGGACCTTGATGGAGCCGATGTTGTCCTGCGGGACGCGTGCGCGCAACGGCCGGGTCGTGTACTCGGCCAGGAACGCGTCCACGGCGGAGGTGGTGATGCCCTGGCCCCAGAAGCGGCTTGCCGTCCAGAAGCTGATCTCCGGGATCGCTTCGTTCTCGAACACCAGGATGGAGCCGGCAACCTCGCCGTTGTGCTCGATGGTGCGCACGATGACCTTGGGGTCGCTGGTGATCAATCCCCAGTGGTGGTCGAAAACCCCGCGGTCGGCCGGGTTCCGGGCGGTGAAGGCGGCCATGAGGTTGGCTTCGGGGTCCTGCTGGTGTTCGAAGAACTGATCCAGGTCTTCGGGCTGCAAAGGCCGTAGATGCACGGTCACTGCCTCTCTAGTTGTGATGGTCGTCTATGTCCTAGCCTACCCGGGTGAACAGGGCGGACGCCGCCATCTGGTTCAGCAGTTTGCGCAAGCCCGCCTTGGAGGTGCGCGGGGAGTGCGCCGAATGCGCGGTGGAGTTCAACAAACCGAAGGCCGCGTGGGCGCGGAAGCGGATGACGGCGTTGGTTTCCTCGGGGTGGACCTGGTGCAGTTGTTCGGTCCACAGGGCGATGTAGGCGCGCTGGAGCTTGCGCACCAGTTGCAGTTCCGCGGCCGGCAGTGTCACCAGGTGGCGGTCCTGGACCTGGATGATGTCGGGTCGGGCCAGGGCAAAATCGGTATGGAAGGCGATCAGCCGCCTCAGGATTTCCTCGGCGCTGCCTCCGGCCGCAGTGACCTTCCGGCCCCCCTCGAGCATGTCCTCGCTGACGCCCACCAGCAGGGCGATGAGGACCGCCGGCTTGCCGGAGAAGTGCCGGTAGACCGCCGGGCCGCTGATTCCGCAGGCCGCCCCGAGGTCCTCGAGCGACACCCCGGCATAGCCGTGGATGGCAAAGAGCCGGGTGGCCTCGGCCAAAAGGTCTTCCCGGCGTTGCGCTTTGGCGCGATCGCGGTCGGTCGCAGCCAGGTCCTTGCCTTGTGCCTTCATGCCCCTGCGCTCCTTCCTGCCAAGGTCCCGCAAGCCGGCGAAAGCCGGGCGGATGATGGTGCTCCTGAGGCACTGGACAAGTGTGCCGTACGCCACTAGCCTCGAACTCAGTTAATGATCACTAACAATACGTGGTCGCCGGACAAAGCCCAAGCGGCCCGCTAACCGCGGGCCGAACGGGCCCGCAGGACCGGCCGGCCGGTGCCCGCACCACGGGGCTTCGGGCGAACTACCGGCAATCCCGCATCCATGCCTACCAGCGAAAGGGGCACCGGGGAAAATGATCAACCTGGAACTCAACGAGGACTACAAGGAACTGGCCAAGACCGTGCGCGAGTTCGCCACCGAGGTCGTCGCCCCGGTCTCGGCCAAGCACGACGCCGCCCATTCCTTCCCCTACGAAGTCATGGCGCAGATGGGCCAGATGGGCCTGTTCGGCCTGCCCTTTTCCGAGGAATACGGCGGGATGGGCGGAGACTACTTCGCCCTGTCCCTGGCCATCGAGGAACTGGCGCGCGTGGACCAGTCGGTCGCCATCACCCTGGAGGCCGGGGTGAGCCTCGGTGCCATGCCGATCCACCGCTTCGGGACCGAGGCGCAGAAGGAACGCTGGCTCCCGGCCCTCTGCTCCGGGACCGAGCTGGCCGGGTTCGGCCTGACCGAATCCGGTGCCGGCTCCGATGCCGGCGGCACCGCGACCACAGCGGCCCTGGCGGACGGCACCTGGACCATCAACGGATCCAAGGAATTCATCACCAACTCCGGCACCGACATCTCCACCCTGGTCACCGTCACCGCCGTCACCGGGACCCGGCAGAAGCCCGACGGAACCACCGCCAAGGAAATCTCCACCATCCTGGTGCCGCGCGACACCCCCGGCTACACCGTGGAGAAGGCCTATGACAAGGTCGGCTGGCGCGCCTCGGACACCCACCCCCTGCGGTTCGATGACGCGCAGGTCCCCGAGGAGAACCTGCTGGGGGAACGCGGGCGCGGCTACGCGAACTTCCTGTCCATCCTCGACGAGGGGCGCATCGCCATCGCGGCGCTGGGCACCGGGGCCGCCCAGGGCTGCCTGGACGAGGCCACCGCCTATGCCAAGACCCGGACTTCCTTCGGGAAGCCCATCGGATCGAACCAGGGCATCTCCTTCAAGATCGCCCGCATGGCCGCCCGGGTGCACACCTCCCGTCTCACCTACTATGCGGCGGCTGCCAAGATGCTCGCGGGCCAGGACTTCAAGACCGAGGCCGCGATCGCCAAGCTGGTGGCCGGGGAAGCGGCCATGGACAACGCCCGGGATGCCACGCAGATCTTCGGCGGCTACGGGTTCATGAACGAGTCCCTGGTGGCCAGGCACTACCGGGACTCGAAGATCCTGGAAATCGGCGAGGGCACCACCGAGGTCCAGCTGCTGCTGATCGCCCGGTCCCTGGGACTCTGAGGCGGGTCCGGGGCGCACGGGGTGAAAAGTTTGTAGGATACGAGAACAAGAGTCCTCCAGGGGTTGCCCCGGCCGGCCGGCGCAGCGGCGCGGTGCAGGCCGAAGCGAACCCCAATGAACCGATGGGATGCGTGATGGCCATGGCCGAGCAGGGCGATGTACACGAAATCCACCAGCGTGGCCTGTACTTCGAGGAACTGGAGGCCGACGCGGTCTACGTGCACTCGCCCGGGCGCACCATGACGGAGGCGGACAATGTCCTGTTCACCACCATGAGCATGAACACCCAGGCGCTGCACCTGGACGCCGCCTACGCGGCCACCCAGCCCTTCGGCCGCCGCGTCATGAATTCGATGTTCACCCTGGCCACCATGGTCGGCCAGTCGGTGGCCCAGCTGACCCAGGGCACCCTGATGGGCCAGCTCGGGCTGACCGACGTGCGCTTCCCGCATCCGCTGTTCCCGGGGGACACCCTCTACACCCAGACGCACATCGTTGACCTGCGCCCGTCGAACTCCCGGCCCGGGCTCGGGGTGGCGACGTTCGCCCACGTGGGCAGGAACCAGGACGGCATCACCGTGGCCGAGGCGACGCGGGTGTGCCTGATGTTCACCCGCGAGGCCCACGAGAAGCTCCGCAACGGGTCCTTCGGCGCGGACGACTGGCTCTAGCGAGGACTATCCGCGGCACCCCCGTAACCGGGTCAGGAAACCGGGTTCAGGGTATATCGGTTTTCCGGCCTGCCGGCGTTCCCGTAGCGGGGCGTGCAGCGGGCCAGCCCGTCGGCTACCAGGAACTCGAGGTAACGCCTGGCGCTGACTCGCGCCAGGCCAAGCTCCGCGGCGAGCTCGGAGGCCGAGTAGTCCCGGTTCGAATCCCGCAGCTGTCCCATGACAGCCTCAAGGGTCGCCCGCGAGAGCCCCTTGGGCGGTTCGGCCACGCGCGTGGGCACCGCCGCCCCGGTGCGTCCGGCCTCCGGAGCCGTGGGCGGTCCCTGGTCCGTGGACTGGGGCAGGCCGGAGCGCAGCAGGTCGATGCTGTGCTGGTCCAGGCCTTCCTCGGTGGAATGGTGGCCCAGGACGGCGGCCCGATGGGCTACATAGTGGTCCAGCCGGGCCTTGAATTCCGCCGAGCCAAAGGGCTTGACGAGGTATTCGATGACCCCGCCGGCAAGGGCCCCGCGCACCGTGGAAAGTTCCCGGGCAGCGGTGATGGCAAAGACGTCAAGCAGGCGACCCTCAAGCCGGGTGCGCAACGCGGAGAGTACTTCCAGCCCGCCGATGTCCGGCAGGTGGATGTCCAGCAGCAGCAGTTCCGGGCGCAGCGAGGAGACAAGTTCCATCCCCTGGGTGCCGGTGTGTGCGATGCCCACGACCTCGAAGGCGCCGTGGGCCATCAGGAAGCCGTGGTGCACCCCGGCCACGGAGGGGTCGTCGTCGATGATGACTGTGCGGATCGGGTTCATGCTCTTCCTGCTTTTTGCTTCGCGTGGTTCACGGGTGTGGTGGCCGGGGGAGGGAGCAGAATCGTGAAGGCGGCTCCGCCCAGGTCCGATGAGGCCACCGCAATGGTGCCGCGGCGGCGGGTCACCACCCGGTGGACCAAGGCTAGCCCAATGCCGCGGGCCCCGTCATGGTTGTTGCCCGCCTTGGTGCTGGTGCCAAGCTCCCACAGGGATTCGCGCATCGCCGGATCGATGCCGGGCCCGTCGTCGTGGATCTCGATCAGTACGCTGGAGTCCGTCTCCTCGCAGACCAGCAGCTCGATGCGCCCCTGATAGACCACCGCTTCGATGGCGTTGTCGATGAGGTTGCCCAGGATCGTGATCAGGTCCCGGCCCAGTGAGGGTTCGGAGGGCGCGAGCACCGAGTCGCTGTCGATGACCAGCTCGATGCCCTTCTCCCGGCAGATGGCGCCCTTGGCCAGCAGCAGCGCGCCCAGCTCGGGGTCGGTGACCGAAGCAAGGGCCGAGGCTCCCGTGGGAGAGCCGGAGGTATCGATGGATCCGATGAACGCCGAGGCGGCCTGGGCCTGTCCAAGCTCCAGCAGGCCGGAAATCACGTGCAGGCGGTTGGAGAATTCGTGGGCCTGGGCCCGCAGGGCCTGGGTCATGTCCCGCGCGCCGCTGAGGTCGCGCAGCACGGCATGGAGCTCGGTGCGGTCGCGCAGCACCAGCATGGCCCCGACGCTGGACCCGCCCACGGTGGCGCCGGAGACCTTTGCCAGCAGGATGCGCTCGCCGGCCAGGACCAGGCGCTCGTCCGCGGGCCGTTCCAGCAGCAATTGGGCGATCGGCTGTTCCAGCGCCTCAGCCGCGGGCAGGCCCAGGACGTCCTCGCGGATGCCCAACAAGCGCTTGGCCTCGTCGTTGGCAAGTGTGATGTTCCCGAGGCGGTCGGTGGCCAGCAGGCCCTCGCCGACGCCATGCAGCAGGGCCTCGCGGGATTGCAGCAGCTCGGCGATCTGTTCCGGTTCCTGCCGGTGGATCCGCCTCCAGACCAAGCGCGAAATGCTGAATGCCCCGATGCTTCCCACGACCGCGGCGGCGATGAGCCATCCCACCAGGATGGGCAGTCGCTCGAGCAGGTCCGCGGTCAGTTCGCTTTCCAGCACTCCCACCGAGGCGGTGCCGATGACGTCCCCATTGCTCCACACCGGAACCTTGACCCGCCAGGAGGTGCCCAGGGTGCCCTGCTCGGTGCCCACGAAGGTCTCCCCGGACAGCGGCACCGAGGGGTCGGTGGAGACCTTTTCTCCGATGCGCTCGGGGTTGGGGTGGGAATAGCGGATCCCCTCGGCATCCGTCACCACCACGTAGGTCACGTCCGAGGCCTGCCGGATCAGCTCGGCAATGGGATCGATGGTCGCGGCGGGGTTTTCCTCGGCGAAGGCCTCGATGACCGAGGGCAGCCGGGCCACGGATTCGGCCACGCCCACCATCCGGGCCTGGTGGGCATCGCGGATGGAATCGGCCTGCAGGTACGCCGCCACCACGCCGGTCACCGAAATCACCAGGAACACGATGCCGACCTGAAGCAGCAACAGGTGTGTTCGAAGCGAGGGGGTGCGGAACATCCAACCATTTTTGCACGATTCCCCGCGTCAGGGCGGGCCCGTGACCATAAAGACCAATACCACCACTACCACCACATGCTTCACGGGAACCGGGGGGCTTTGTAGTGTCGATCACGCACCCTGGTGATCGACAGCACATGCCGCGGTGCCCACTCATTCGCACATCCGGACAAGGAAGTTCCACTCGTGAAGATCAATCGCTCGTTGACCCGCCGCACCGCCCTGCTGGCCGCGGCCGCCGCCACCGCACTGACCCTCACCGCCTGCGGCGGAGGCGGGGGCACCGACGCCGGGGCCGCAGACGAAATCAAGAAGCTGAACATCATCGTCCCGGCCAACCCGGGCGGCGGCTGGGACCAGACCGGTCGCTCCATGCAGGCGGACCTCACCGCCAACAAGCAGGTCGGCTCCGCCAGCGTGCAGAACATCGGCGGCGCCGGCGGCACCAACGGCCTGGCCAAGCTGGCCACCGAAAAGGACGCCAACACCCTGATGGTCATGGGCTACGTGATGGTCGGTTCGGTGGAGACCAACAAGTCCGCCTCGCGCATCGAAGACACCACCCCGATCGCCCGCCTCACCGAAGAGCCGCTGGTGCTCGTCGTCCCGGCCTCCAGCCCCTACCAGAGCACCGATGACCTGATCGCGGACATCAAGGCCAAGGGCAAGGGCGTTGCCATCACCGGCGGCTCGGCCGGCGGCGCCGACCACATCCTGATCGGCCAGATCCTCAAGGCCAAGGGCATCGCCCCCGACTCGCTGAACTACATCGGCTACTCCGGTGGTGGCGAATCCCTTGCCGCACTGCTGGGCAACAAGGTCCAGGCCGGCATCTCGGGCGTGGGCGAATACGCCGAGCAGGTCAAGGCCGGCAAGGTCCGTGCCCTGGCGGTCTCCGGTCCCGCCGAGGCACCGGCACTGCCGGGCGTCAAGCCGTTGAAGGACCAGGGCATCGACGTGGTGCTGACCAACTGGCGCGGCGTGGTCGCCCCGGGCTCCATCGACGAAGCCCAGGCCGCCAAGCTCACCGACATGGTCACCAAGCTCAACGAGTCCGAGGCCTGGGCCAA
The DNA here is from genome assembly GCA_024207135.1 of Arthrobacter sp. C2. Taxonomy (GTDB): domain Bacteria; phylum Actinomycetota; class Actinomycetes; order Actinomycetales; family Micrococcaceae; genus Paeniglutamicibacter. Next base: position 4,355,058 of record CP042428.1, read on the forward strand.
GACGCTCAAGGACAACAACTGGGACAACGCGTTCCTGGCCGGGGATGAGTTCAAGACCTTCCTCGACGAGGACATCACCAAGGTCAAGACCACGCTGACCGAGATCGGTCTGGTCAAGTAACCATGCAGACCGCGCAGAAGAACCTCGGAGAAGTTCTCTTTGCGTTGGTCTTCGTAGTACTGGGTGTAGCGGGAGTGATCTTCGCCGGAACCATCGAGGTTCCGGACCTGGAGTTCGGCATGGGCCCTCGGGCCTTCCCCTACATCGTGAGCACACTGATGCTGGTCATCGGGGCGGGCCTGGTCTTCCAGGCGCTCCGGGGCCAGCTCGGTGCTGCCGAGGACGGCGAAGACATTGACGCAGAGGCCAGCACCGACTGGATCACCATCGGCAAGATCGCCCTCTTTGTCGTCATCCACATCGTGCTCATCGAGCCCGCCGGCTGGCCGGTTGCCGCCGCGGTGCTGTTCACCGGGGCTTCCTGGTCCCTGGGTGCCAAACCCCTGTGGCGCTCAATCATGATCTCGGTCATCCTGGCCCTGGTGCTGCAGTACCTCTTCGGCGGGCTCCTGGGCGTATCCCTGCCGCGCGGACCGCTGCTGGAAGGCGTTGAGTTCCTCAATGGATAACTTCAATATGCTCATGGAGGGCTTCGCCACCGCGGCGCAACCCATCTACCTGCTTTACGCGCTCTTCGGGGTGTTCATCGGCACCGCCGTCGGCGTGCTGCCGGGCATCGGCCCGGCCATGACCGTGGCACTGCTGATGCCCATCACATACTCGCTGGAACCCACCGCGGCCATGATCGTGTTTGCCGGCATCTACTACGGGGGCATGTACGGCGGCTCGACCACCTCGATCCTGCTGAACACCCCCGGGGAATCGGCCTCCATCGTCACGGCGCTGGAGGGAAACAAGATGGCCAAGGCCGGGCGCGGGGCCGCGGCCCTGGCGACCGCGGCCATCGGCTCCTTCATCGCCGGCACCATCGCCACGGTGCTGCTGACCTTCCTGGCTCCGGTCATCGTGGACTTCGCGATCAACCTGGGACCGGTGGACTTCGTGGCCCTGATGGTGGTCGCGTTCCTGACCATCGGCGCCCTGCTGGGCGGCTCCATCCTGCGGGGCATGGCCTCGCTGGTGCTGGGCCTGTTCATTGGCCTGATCGGCGTGGATGACACCACCGCGCAGCAGCGCTACACCCTCGGCTTCCCCGGACTGACCGACGGCATCGACGTGGTGCTGGTGGCCGTGGGACTCTTCGCCGTGGGCGAGGCCCTCTACGTAGCGGCCCGCATGCGCAAGGGCCCGGTTGAGGTCATGTCCATGGGCTCTTCCTCGGGCAACAGTGCCAAGTGGATGAGCAAGGACGACTGGAAGCGCTCCTGGAAGCCCTGGCTGCGCGGAACCTTCATCGGCTTCCCGATCGGCACCGTCCCGGCCGGCGGCGCGGACGTCTCCACGTTTCTGTCCTACGCCACCGAACGCAAGCTGGCCAAGGGCAAGAACAAGAAGCAGTTCGGCCACGGCGCCATCGAGGGCGTTGCCGGCCCGGAGGCCGCCAACAACGCGGCAGCCGCCGGCGTGCTGGTCCCGCTGCTGACCCTGGGCATCCCTACGACCGCGACAGCGGCCATGATGCTCACGGCCTTCCAGCGCTACCAGATCCAGCCCGGCCCGCTGCTGATGGAAACCAACGGTGCGCTGGTCTGGGCGTTGATCGCCAGCCTGTACATCGGCAACCTGATGCTGCTGATCCTGAACCTGCCGCTGGTGGGGCTCTGGGTGAAGATCCTGCAGATCCCGCGACCCTACCTGTACTCCGGGATCCTGGTCTTCGGTGCCCTGGGCGCCTACTCGTTGAACTTCGCCACGCTGGACGTGGTGATCCTGCTGGTCATCGGCATCCTGGGCTTCTTCATGCGGCAATACGGCTACCCCGTGGCACCCATGGTGGTGGCCATGATCCTGGGCCCCATGTTCGAGGTGCAATTGCGCCGCGGCCTGCAGATCTCGCAAAACGATGTCTCGGCCCTGGTCTCCACCCCGTTCACCTGGGTGGTCTACGGAGCACTGATATTGATGTTCGTGGCTTCGTTCTTCATCAAGCGGGCACAGAAAAAGATGGAATCCGCCCCCCTGGAACAGATCGAGGAGCCCAGCAAATGAGCGAAGCAACCACCCGCCCGGTGATCGTGCTCGGATACGTGCCCGGCGCCCTGGGAGATGCAGCCCTGGCCGCGGCCGTGGACGAATGCGCCCGACGCGATGCGAAGCTGCTGGTCATCAACTCCACCCGTGCCGATCGCACGGTGGATGTGCACTACGCCTTCGGGCCTGACATGGAGCGCTTGCGCACCTACCTGGAGGCCGGCGGGGTGGAACACGAAATCCGCCAGTTCACCTCGGACCAGCTGGCCAGCGACGACGTGCTTGAAGCCGCAGAGAAGGCGGATGCCGAACTCATCGTCATCGGGGTGCGCCGGCGCTCGCCGGTGGGCAAGATGCTGATGGGCTCCGACGCCCAGCGCATCTTGCTGCAGGCCGAATGCAACGTGCTGGCGGTCAAGGCGTAGTCCGCCCGGCGCCCATGAATCGACAGCGCCCGTCCCCTACCCCGGCCATCCAGCTGCGAGCAGGAGGCGGGCGCTGTTGATTTCCGGCACTGCAGCCCATTCAGCACAAAAGATGATCGCCGCCGAGCGTTTTTTGCCGACACGGCGGGACACCAATGGCGTCGGTTCCCGTGCTGCAGGCAACTGCGACTTTATCCATGCTCAAGCTGGCTCGAGACGGGATCCTTTGGAGCAGATCTTTGGTTGTGGATTTCTGGAACAATGACGTCTCCAACTGGCTGCATAAGGTTTCTGAGGTGCTTCGATTTCTAATCGGCGCGGAAATCGCGAACTTCATTGAATGGAGTGAGCCTGGGCCGCGGCCGCCCTCTACGAGGAATATTCGGCTCCGATTCGAGATCCCCTTGGCGGTTTTTAGTTTGGATAGCGCCAGTGGCCAACCCTCGCGGCATCGTATCGATTCTGGGTTGGGAGACAAATTGTCGAGCCTCGGTGAGGAGCTGTTTCAAATGAATTGCGCAGTGCATCGGAACCTAGCGGAGCCGTCCTTTACTTGCTCCAAGGAATGTGGATATCCGGGACGCGAATTAAAGAATAACTGAAGGGCCCGTTATATAAAGAGAATACAGAGCCCTTCAGTGATGTATAAAGAACTATCAGTTCTATTTGTACGAATTGTTGTACGTGTACACATCGGTGCAGTAGCCGACGACTTGGTAGCTTGAGTTGGTCGTGCAGATTTGGAGGCGAACTCTCGCCCCCGCCGGGGGGTAACCGGGCCTCCATTTGGCTTGGTAGCCATCAGCGATGTACCTGTCGAGGTATCGGTTCCACGTGCCGTTTGCGTAGGCGTAGAAACGTACCCTGACGTGGTAACCGTTCTTGACATTCGAAACCCGAATCGTTCCGTCATCTGGGCAGCCTCGGCAGTCCAAGTACGTATAGGAACCTTCGAGTTTTCCTGTCACGCCATTGAAATATAGGTCATAGACTGTCTTGGCTGTCGCCGGTGACGCAGGTATGGCCGTCATAAAGACGATCAGCACTGCCGCTACGAGTGCCGAAATCCTCTTGGATGCTGTACGCATTCGATCGCGCTCCTTGCCTTGGTGGTGTGTGATCAACTCCAGGTATTCCATTGGTGTGGTACAGGTCACATCTTAAGCAATGGACTTTCCCCTGACTAGGGAGATGGCCGAAATGACCGTTTCACTGGAATACGGGCCACGGTGCCGGCATTCAGGATTTTCCGGATGTCCTCCTTCAACCAGTCCCGGTGGCGCCAGCCCATTGGGAAGCCACAGCAACAGCGGACATAATGGGTCAGGTGAACATCGCGCAGTTTTCCTCCCATACCCAGGCCACGGCATTCACCGCCCCGAGACCCGGAACCATCCGGCGCATCACGCTGATCGGCTCCACCGGGTCCATCGGCACCCAGGGCCTTGAGGTCATCGCCTCGGCCCCCGACCGCTTCGCCGTCGCCGCGCTTTCGGGCGGGCACAACCTCACGCTGCTGGCCGCCCAGGCCGTGGCCACCGGCGCCCCGGCGGTGGGCTGCGCACATCCCGACATCGACGCGCTGTCGGCGGCCATCGCCGGGGCGGCCGCCGCCGCGGGCGTGCACGGATACGCCCCGCAGCTTTTCGCCGGCGAGCACGCGGCCACCGAGATCGCCCGTTTCCCGGACGCCGACGTGGTGCTCAACGGCATCACCGGGTCCATCGGGCTGGCCCCCACGCTGGCCGCGCTGAAGGCCGGGCACCTGCTGGCCCTGGCCAACAAGGAATCGCTGATCGTCGGCGGGCAGCTGGTCAAGGCCGCGGCCGCCCCCGGGCAGCTGGTCCCGGTGGACTCCGAGCACTCCGCGCTGGCCCAGGCGCTGCGCTCCGGCACCCCGGAGGAGGTCCACAAGCTCATCGTCACCGCCTCCGGAGGCCCCTTCCGCGGCTGGTCCGCCGAGGCGCTGCGCTCGGTGACCCCGGCCCAGGCACTGGCCCACCCCACCTGGGACATGGGCAAGGTGATCACCACCAACTCCGCGACCATGGTCAACAAGGCCCTGGAAGTCATCGAGGCGCACCTGCTCTTCGACGTGCCGCTGGATCGCATCGAAGCCGTGGTGCACCCTCAGTCCATCGTGCACTCCATGGTCGAGTTCATCGACGGCTCCACCATCGCCCAGGCCTCCCCGCCGGACATGGCCCTGCCCATCGCCCTGGGCATCGGCTGGCCGCACCGGGTGCCGGGCTCGGCCACCCCCTGCGACTGGTCCACCGCCGCGTCCTGGACCTTCGAACCGCTCGATGAGGAGGCCTTCGGCGCGATCAGGCTGGCCAAGGCCGCCGCCGCGGCCTCGCCCACGCACATGGCCGTCTACAACGCGGTGAACGAGGAGGCCGTGGAGGCCTTCCACGCCGGGGCCATCCGCTTCACCGACATCGTCGAGACCATCGAGGCGATCCTGCAGGACTACACCCCCGAAGCCGGGGAGCCGACCCTCCAGACGGTGCTGGCCGCCGAGACCTGGGCACGAAAAGCCGCCGCCAAACGTTTGGAATCACTGTGAGCATCCTTCTTTTCATCCTCGGCGTGCTGGTCATGGTCGTCGCCGTCGGCGTGTCCATCGGCCTGCACGAGGTCGGGCACCTGATCCCGGCCAAGCGCTTTGGCGTGCGCGTGCCCCAGTACATGATCGGTTTCGGCAAGACGCTGTTCTCCGTCAAGCGCGGGGACACCGAATACGGGTTCAAGGCCATCCCGCTGGGCGGTTACATCTCCATGATCGGGATGTACCCGCCGGCCAGGAACAAGGGGGTCGTGGGGGCCACCGACGCCCCGATCCTGCGCAAGTCCTCCACCGGCATGTTCCAGCAAATGGCCGACGAGGCCAGGCATGCGGCGGCCGAGCAGCTGCAGCCCGGCGACGAGAACCGGCTGTTCTACAAGCTCCCGGTCTACAAGCGCATCATCATCATGCTCGGCGGCCCGGTGATGAACCTGCTGATCGGCATCGCGATGGTCGGCATCGTCACGGTCGGCTTCGGCATGCCCACCCAGACCAGCACCGTCGACGAGGTCTACCAGTGCGTGGTGCCCCTGGGGCAGGAAACCACCCGGGACGCCTCGGTCAACAACGGCTGCCTGCCCTCCGACGCACCCGGCCCGGCCTACGCCGCGGGCCTGCGCCCGGGGGACAAGATCACCTCCTTCGCCGGCAAGCCGGTGGGCAACACCGACTGGGTGCAGCTGACCCAGGCCATCCGCGGCCATGCGGGGGAACCTGTCCCGCTGACCTACGCGCGCGACGGAGTGGAACACTCCACGTCCATCACCCCCTACAAGACCGAGCGTCCGCTGATCAACGACCAGGGCCAGATCGTCACCGACGCCTCGGGCAAGCGCGAGACCGTCGAGGTCGGCTTCATCGGCATGGGGTCGAAGGTGGAAAACATTTCCCAGCCAATCTCCGCGGTGCTGCCCGCGGTGGGCACCCAGCTCAAGGGCGTCACCGCCGTGGTGCTCGATTTGCCGGCGCGTGTCGCCGCGGTCGGCAAGGCCGCCTTCTCCGATGCACCGCGCGACCCCAACGGCCCGATCTCCGTGGTGGGCGTGGGACGCATCGCCGGGGAGATCAGCGCGATGGACCAGATCGGGGTGGCGGACAAGGTCGCCTCGTTGTTCTCGTTGATCGGCGGGCTGAACATCGCATTGTTCGTCTTCAACCTGATCCCGCTGCTGCCACTGGATGGCGGGCACGTGATCGGCGCGCTCTTCGAATCGGTCCGCCGGTTCTTCGCCAAGCTCTTCAAGCGCCCGGACCCGGGGCCGGTGGATATCGCCAAGATGCTGCCGCTGACCTACGTGGTCGCAGTCGGCATGATGGTCATGGGCGCGGTGCTGATCTACGCCGACATCGTGAAGCCTGTGTCCATTTTCGGCTGACCTGGTCCAGCGATTCGACGTGGCCCCTTGCCCACCTCGCCGGGGACGGGCAAGGGGCCACTCTTGTTTCCCCGTCTTGCCCCAGGACCGGGAAGGGAGGCCACCGGGCCGCGTCCAAACCGATGTGGAACCGACTCCCTGTGACTTTTCGATGGGGATCCGCACATCTTAGGACTGACCGGTCCGGTCCACCGATGACGTCGCTGGAAGAGCCCTTTGTACTTGGACGAGCGTCCGCTGAGGGACCGGTAGGTAGCGTTGGATTCAACAAGATGATTCAAGCGCGAAGGACCGAGCATGAGCGACTGGACAACAATCACCGCTGCCATCTCAATTGCACTCGGTGGAGACAGGGAACGCGGGCAAGAACTCCTGCTGGACTGCTGGCACGCCACAGTTCCAGCTGACCATGCCCATCGATGCATCCTGGCCCACTACCTGGCCGACACCCAGACGGAACTGGAGAAGGAAGTCGCCTGGGACCGGACGGCACTTGATGAACTCGGCTTCCTGGCGGATGACGCTCTTGCCCCGCTCGGCATTGCCTCTGCACGGGGACTGCAGCCATCGCTGCAGCTGAATCTCGCCGACGGGTATCACCGCCAAGGCCGGACCGCACTTGCCCGGGAGCATCTGGACCAGGGCCTGTCGCACGCCGACGCTCTGAACAACGACGGTTACGGAAGAATGATCCTCGCCGGCCTGAACAACCTGGCCCAACGGATCGACGCGTCGGATCCTGCCTAAGTGCTGGGAAGCTTCCTTGCCCACCGTTGGCCGGCAGTGCCCTGAGCCTCGGCCTGGGCGGTATTGCCCAGGCGGCGGATGGTGGATCGGCGTAGCCATCGTGGTCGCAAGGGCCTTGGCACCCTGTCCGCGATGTTGTTGGCGGCGTATCGTAATGTCCCACCGGCAGACACCCTTTCCGGCAGCTCCAACCGTGCTGCAGTTTGGAGGCATCGAGGTCATGAAAACCCACGGACAGGCCGGGGAGTATCGCGCCGCCCTTGACCGCGCACATGCGCACGCAAGTGGCTGGCTCGAGTCCCTCCCAGCACGTGCCGTCGGTCCCCGGATGAACGCCGACGAGCTGTTCGCCAAGTTCTCGGCACCCCTGCAGGAGCAACCAATGGACGCGGGCTCCGTCGTCGACGAACTCGCACGCCTCGCGGAGCCAGGGTTGATGGCGATGCCCTCGGGCCGGTTCTTTGGCTGGGTCATTGGTGGCACTCTCCCTGCTGCACTGGCTGCGGACTGGTTGGTCAGTGCCTGGGACCAAAACGCGGCCATGCGCTTTGCCACTCCGGCCACCGCTGCAGCCGAAGAGGCCGCCGGAATCTGGCTGCTAGAGCTGTTGGGGCTGCCGGCCGGGGCCGATGTCGGATTCACCACCGGTGCAACAGGAGCAAATTTCGTCGGGCTTGCCGCGGCCAGGGCACATGTGCTCAATGAAGCTGGCTGGGACCTCGACACCGACGGTCTGGCGGGAGCACCCAAGGTGAGGGTCCTTGTCGGCGGAGAACGCCATGCCTCCGTTGACCTCGCGCTCAAATACCTCGGACTCGGCAAGCCTGCCGAGGTCGCGGCCGACGCGCAGGGACGCCTGATCCCTGGCGCGCTTGCCAAGGCGCTGGAGGCTGCCAGCGGGCCAGCGATCGTCTGCCTTCAGGCTGGAAACCTGCATTCCGGGGCGTGCGACCCCATGGCCGAGGCTGCCGAGATTGCCCATGGGCACGGGGCCTGGGTGCATGTTGACGGCGCTTTCGGGCTGTGGGCTGCCGCAAGCCCGACGCACCGCCATCGGCTCGCCGGGCTCGAGAACTGCGACTCGTGGGCAACTGATGCACACAAGACGCTCAATGTCCCCTACGACTGCGGGGTGGCCATCGTGTCAAGGCCCGAAGTGGTCCGCTCGGTTTTCGGCGTGCACACCAGCTACTTGGTGAACGACGACCGTGGCCCCGGCGACCCGTTCGAAAAGGTCCCTGAGTTTTCCCGGCGTGCTCGTGGCGTGCCCGTGTGGGCAGCGTTGCGCTCACTCGGACGCTCCGGTGTCGCGGCACTCGTCGACGAGCTGGTTGCCCACGCGCAGGCATTTGCCCAGGCACTGGAGCGCATGCCCGGCGTTGACGTGCTCAACGAAGTTGTCTTCACCCAGGTGTGCGTGAGCTTCGGCTCCGACGAGCGGACCCGGAAAATCACGGCGCGAATCATCGCCGACGGCACGACCTGGATGTCCGGCTCTCGCTGGGCTGGCAAGGACGTCCTGCGCATCTCGGTGAGCAACTGGGCCACGGACGACGATGACGTGACGGTGTCCCTAGCCGCCGTCGCGCAGGCGATCGCTGCCGAGGACGCCGGATGACGCCATGAACCCTGCCCTTCACCCAGGCGAACGCATAGGTGCAGGGGCGCCACGCTGTGGGGTGGACGGTGCTGAGACTGTGGGTTCCCGGTGGATTGCGGATAGACAGTGGGTCGTCCGTGGCCGGTGCGAATTTGGCAGGCTTGTGAATAGCCCTCTTCAAATAAAGGCCTGCCCCGATCACGTGCCATCGCGGCGACAGCCTTGAGGCCCACTTCCGGCTTGAGGGCTTCACAGGAACCAGTCACCTTGAGCTCGTCGAAGCTCCTCGGCAGTTACGCCCCACGAAAGTAACAGCAGTCCCAGCTCGGCTCCGGACAGTTCAAAGTGAGCCAGCAATGGATGAGAATACGGTTACTTCTCTTCCGGCTTGGGCCAATCCAGGGCTTCGGCAAGTTTGCTGGCTCCAGGCAGCGACTGTCGCTCGTCGGGTGGCAATGTCTCGTACGTGTACGTGGATATTGCCATCGGTGTACTGGACCTGGACAAGGCATACCTGACCGTGCGTTCGTTGCGGCTGCCGCAGACCAAGATGCTCACCGTGGGCGCGTGGGCCGTTCGGCGGAGTTTGTCGTCAACGAGTGCAACATAAAAGTTCAGCTTTCCAGCATGCTCCGGCTGAAATTTTCCGGTCTTCAACTCGATGACGAAATAGCGCAATTGCTCGACGTGGAAGAAAAGCAGATCGATATAGAAGTCGTCACCATCCACATCAAAGTGGACCTGCCGGCCCACGAAGGAAAATCCTGGTCCAAGTTCCCTAAGCGTTTCGGTGATTCGGTCCATGAGCGATTGCTCCAAGTCTCGCTCAGCAATTTCTCCGCTGAGCCCCAAGAATTCAAAGGCATAGGGATCTTTTGCCACTTGCTGGGCCAGTTCCGAGTCACCTGGGGGGAGCGACCCTATGAAATTTGAAGGCGCCGTTCCGGTCCTTTCCAATGTCTTGTTCATGATCATGTTCGCCAAGACATTGCGAGACCACCCGTGCTGAACCGCTGCAGATGCGTAGAACCTCCGCGATTCTTCGGACTCGAGCTTGTCCAGCAAGACAGTGATATGCCCCCACGGCAATTGTCCAACAGCCTGTTGGACAATTTGAGCTTCCTCCGTCCAAGCAGCAGCGAACCCACGCATGTAGTGCAAGTTACTACGGGATAGTCCGGTCATCTCGGGGAACTCCCGGCGCAGGTCATCGGCCAATCGAGAGATGACTGCGCTGCCCCACCCCTGACGTTCCTGCTCGTCCAGGATGCGGCGGCCGATCTTCCAATAGAGATCAATGAGGGAAGTATTCACGACCCGTCGGACTCGCGCCCGAGAGGAACGGACTTGTTCCTTCAGTTCATCAAGAAATTGCGCGTAGCCGTAAGGGACCAGCGGATCGTTGGTAGCCATGGGATCAGGCTATGACCGAACCGCCTACGTCGGCTGGCGCATGATGACGGACTGTGGACAGTCGTCAAAGCGAAGGCGGGATCCGCGGCCCCGACAATCGATAGCATTTCTTGGCAAGGCGTTCCTGGCTCCACGAATTTTATCTGCAGGCGTTTTTCTGCCAGGTCTCATGATCCGCCACCGGGGGAGCGGTACCCGCACTCGTAGGCCAGCGCCACCGCCTGGATCCTGTCGCGCAGCCCGAGCTTGCCCGGGATCTTGGTGACGTGGGTCTTCACGGTGGTCTCGCCCATGTACAGCTGGCACCGATCTCCGCGTTCGACAACCCCAGCGGCAGCGAGGAAAAGACTTCCAGCTCGCTGGCGGTCAGCGGCCGCAGGACCTCGGGCAACCCGGCGGAAACCGAGTGTTGGTGGTGCTGGGAAGTTCGTTTGCCACTACTATCGCCATGGCGATGCTGACGGTCGCGGGATTCGTGCCGCTGGCACTGCGCTGCCGGACTCGGCGGCACCCGGCCTCATCGGCCGATGCCCTCGGGTCAGGGGAGGTCACCGCATAAATCGGCTGGGGGACTCAGCGGGCGAGTGCCGATTCCCGGCTACGCCGCGGCGACGGGCTGGCGCAGGATGGCGCGCAGCTTCTCCGGGGCGGTCCTGCGGAAATCACCGAGGTAGATCTCGTGGTGCTTGCCCTCTAGCCGGAGCCCGTGGCGGGGGATGAACTCGTGGTGCATCCGTTCCAGGACCGGCCCCTCGTCGTCGAAGGAGCCCACGTGCAGGATCTGCACGCAGCGGCCCTCGGCCAGGGACCCAAGGCGGACATCGCCCAGGCGCGCCGGCGGATTCTTCGCGCCCACCTTCCCGCAGGCGGCCTCGACCATGCCCAGCTCGATCCATTCGGGCACCATCAGCATCATCGTCCAGTCCCACCGCGACTTGTCGCGGGACACCGTGAACGAGTCCATGTCCCCGGCCCACCACAGGCCCTCCAGGGGCGGGACGACGTAGTCGCGGTCGAGCTCCAGCTTGCTGGCGAACTTCAGCTTGTACGCCACCGGGTACAGGGCTTCGAGCGCCTGGGCAAAGGCCGGGGAGGAGTTCGGGTCGCCGTGCCCGTCAACCATCAGGTACTGCATCTCGGGAATGTCCACAATCCGGAATTCACCGTGTTTCGCCCGGTAGCCGTCAAGCGTCTTCTTGAAGTCGATTTTCGCTGCCAAATGGATCCTAGTGTTCGGGAGACGGGCCTGGACCTATCCTTGGCTCAGGGACGCGGGGCCGAGATGAGCCAGCGGTGGCCATCGGGGTCGGTGATCGTGGCCGATCCCTGGTCCAGGGCGTTCCCCTGTCCGGCCTGCGTGCCTCCGCCGGCCACTGCGGCCGAAACGATCCGCTCCGCTTCGGCTTGCGAGTCGGCATGGTGCGTGAGCGTTACCGATGAGGTGCCGACGTGCGGGTCTCCGGCGCCCACGTCCTTGGCGAGAACGGGCTCCTGCATCAGGCAGAGCCGGGAGGCGCCGTTGGCGGGCACGAAGTCGATGTACTTGTTGCCATAGTCCCTGTCCACGCTCATCCCCAGCGCGGTGTAGAAGGCCTTCGAGGCCTTGGGCTCCCTGACGCCGAGGATCACCGTGGTCTCGGTGGGCCGCGCGACACCTTCCGGGGAGGCGGTGTCCTTTCCTGCGGCTGCAAGTTTCCAGACGGTCCCGTCCGGTGCCATGAATGAGCCGGAGAAGGAGCCGAACAGTGCCTTCCTGGCGGGCTTGAAGATGTCGGCGCCGTGGGTGGCGGCGGCATCCATCACGGCCCGGACATCGCTGGGCCCGGGAAGGATGTAGGTCAGCACGGAACGCTGGTAGGCGGCACCGGGAATGCCGGAGGCGGCGGACGGTTCGGCGGGTTGGGCCGGAATGAGCTCGAGGCGCCCGGTCCCGTGCAGGTCAATGGCGATGGATTCGCCGTCAGCCGTGGTCGGAGCGGAGAAAACGTTTCGGTAGAAGTCGGCGGCCGCGGGCACGTCGAGGCAGGAAACGGAGAGGGAATTCAGGGAGAAGGACATGGATATTCCTTAGGAATCGGAGGGGCCGGTTGCCGCGCGAGCGATGAGTTCGGCCAGCTGGTCCCAGGCCTTCTCGGTGGCGTTGTGCAGTGCGTAGGAGGTCGGCCACAGCCCGTCGCTGGCATCCAGCTCGGCATGGGGACTGAATCCGAAGGTGGAGTAGCGATGCTTGTCCATCTGCCCGCTGCGGAAGAAGCACACGACCTTCCCGTCCCTGGCATACCCCGGCTGGCCGTAGTAGAGCTTCGGGGCCAGGTCCGGGGCCACCTCGGCGACGAGCGAGTGGAGGCGCTCGGACATCTGCCTGTCGCCCTCGGGCATCGCGGCGATCTTGGCCGACACGTCGGCGGCATCCGCTGCGGCCTTCTGGGCGGCACTGGCCCGCTTGGCCTCGGTCTTCAGTTCCTTGGCGCGGGACTTCATGGCCTCGCGTTCCTGGGCGGAGAAGCTTCCGTCGGCGGCGCTCGAATCTGGGTCGGGCATGGTCTAGTTCCTCCGTGGGGTTGCCTGGATGTTCCTGCAACCCATCCTACGGAGGATGTGTCCCGGTGGCTTCTCGAATCCTGACCGGTTCGGATCCCACCCGTTCTGCCCGCCAGGGGCGGGCCCCGGGACCCGGAAGGACGCGTTTGGCGGCCCCACGGTTTAGGCTGGACCCCATGAGTGTTTTCGCAGTTGAATACGTGTACGCCGTCGGTTCCGAAGCCACGCGCGATGAGCATCGCCCCCAGCACCGTGAATTCCTGTCCGGCCTCGGCGCCAACGGAGACGGCCTCGCCCTGGTCGCCTCCGGCCCCTACGTCGATGGTTCCGGCGCCCTGTTGTTGATTTCCTCCCCGACCCAGGCCGCCCTGGCCGAGACCCTGGCCGGCGACCCCTTCGCGGTCCATGGCGCCATTGCGGTGCTGCGGATCACCGAATGGAGCCCCGTGACCGGTGAGCTCGCTCACCACGCCTGATCCTCCAAACCCCGCGTGATCACGGCCGATTGGCGCCGTGCCGGAGCCGGGGGCTTCGCCCTGCGAGATTTGGGCCCCGCAAGCGGGCGCGCAGGGGGATAATGGAAAAACCTTCCACACTCAACATCACGGAGGAAATCTTGACCTCGATCCCGGTCAGCCTCGGCATGCCATCGGCACCGCCACCGATCCTTGCCCCGCGACGCAAGACCCGCCAAATCAAGGTGGGCTCCGTCGGCGTAGGCTCGGACAGCCCCATTTCCATCCAGTCGATGACCACGACTCCCACCACCGACATCAACGCCACGCTGCAGCAGATCGCCGAACTCACCGCCACCGGCTGTGACATCGTGCGTGTTGCCTGCCCCTCGGCCGACGACGCCCTGGCGTTGCCGATCATCGCGAAGAAGTCGCAGATCCCGGTGATCGCCGACATCCACTTCCAGCCGAAGTACGTGTTCGCAGCGATCGACGCCGGCTGCGCCGCCGTCCGCGTGAACCCGGGCAACATCCGCAAGTTCGACGACCAGGTCAAGGAGATCGCCGCCGCCGCCAAGGCCGCCGGCACCTCCATCCGCATCGGCGTCAACGCCGGCTCGCTGGATCCGCGCCTGATGGAGAAGTACGGCAAGGCAACCCCCGAGGCGCTGGTCGAGTCCGCCGTCTGGGAAGCCTCGCTCTTCGAGGAACACGACTTCCACGACTTCAAGATCTCCGTCAAGCACAACGACCCGGTCATCATGGTCCGCGCCTACGAGCTGCTGGCCGAACGAGGCGACTGGCCGCTGCACCTGGGCGTCACCGAGGCCGGACCGGCCTTCCAGGGCACCATCAAGTCGGCCACCGCCTTCGGCGCCCTGCTGTCCAAGGGCATCGGCGACACCATCCGCGTCTCGCTCTCGGCCCCTCCGGTCGAGGAAGTCAAGGTCGGTGCGCAGATCCTGCAGTCGCTGAACCTGCGCCCGCGCAAGCTCGAAATCGTCTCCTGCCCCTCCTGCGGCCGCGCCCAGGTGGATGTCTACACGCTGGCCGACCAGGTCACCGCCGGGCTCGAGGGACTCGAGGTTCCGCTGCGCGTTGCCGTCATGGGCTGCGTCGTCAACGGGCCCGGCGAGGCCCGCGAGGCCGACCTCGGTGTGGCCTCCGGCAACGGCAAGGGCCAGATCTTTGTGAAGGGCCAGGTCATCAAGACCGTGCCCGAAGACCAGATTGTTGAGACACTGATTGAAGAGGCGATGCGCATCGCCGAGGAAATGGGGAACGCGGATGGAGAAAATCCTGTCCAAAGTGGCCCCGTGGTTACCGTCGGCTAGACGTAACCCGGGGGCAGGAGAGCTTCTGGCACCAGGTATCCGCGTCCTCGACGACGCGGACACCGCCTCTCTCCGTGCCCTCGTTTCGGCCGACCCGGTCGCCAACATCTTCATGGATGCTCAACTGGCCGTCACCGGCTCGGCCCGCCCCGGCCTGGGCGGCTCGCTGGTCATCGGCCGCTTCGAGGGGGCCCTGCTGGTCTCGGCCTGCTGGATCGGGGCCAACATCGTCCCGATCAACATCACCGCCGACGACGCCGAGGAATTCGGGCTGGCCGTCAGGTCGCTGAACCGCACCTTCGCCTCATGCTTCGGCCCGGCCGAAGCGGTCATGGGGATGTGGAAGGTGCTCGCCGAGGGCCCTCAGCAGGCCTTCAGCGTCCGGCCCAGCCAGCCGCTGATGACCCTGACGGGCGCCCCGGCGATCGAACCGAACCGGACGCTGCGCGCCAGCCATGCGGGGGAGTACGAGCTGGTCCTGCCCGCCTGCGCCAAGATGTTCGAGGAGGAACTCGGGTACTCCCCGCTGGCCAACGGCGGGTCGTTCTACCGCTCCCGGGTCCGCTCACTGATCCATTCCGGGCATTCGCTCATCGACCTCGACGAGGGCGGGGCGATCCGCTTCAAGGCCGAGCTGGGCACCGTCACCACGCGGGCCACGCAGATCCAGGGCGTCTGGATGAGCCCGGAGCACCGAGGCAAGTCCATGGCGGCCGGCTACATGGCGGCCGTTGCCGACTACGCACTGCGCCTGGCGCCGACCACCAGCCTCTATGTCAACGACTACAACGCACCGGCCATTGCGACGTACCGCAAGGTCGGCTTCGAAGAGGTCGGCGAATTCGCCACCATCCTCTTCTGACCCGCCGGCACCCCCGGTATCGACCGACCACCGACACAGCGCACCGCACCGCGGGCAGCCGACCGGAAAGCCAGACGTGACGTCCCCACCACCACGGACCAACGAATCCCGCCCCAGGGCCATCACCGCCCTGGCCGCCGCCGGCCTGCTGCTGGCGGTGGCCGGCTGCACCAGCGCCCCGGCACCGGCCACCCCGACGCTCCAGGCTCCGGTGACGGTCCCCGGCCCCGGAAGCGCCCCGGGCTCTACCACCGGGGCGCCAAGCGGCACCACGGAACTGGCGTACCTGGATGCCGCTGCGCTCAAGGGCGCCGTGCAGCAGTGGGCCGATGCCACCGCAGGCACGAAGGTCAATGACCAAGACGCCCTGCGCGGCCACTTGCCGGCGGCCGAGAAATGGCTCGAGGGCATCACCGTGGTCCCGGCCAAGTGCGGGCTCTACGGCATCGGCAGCCTCAAGGAGCAGCTGGACCAGGCCGCGATGGCGGCCGCTGTGCTTCCGCCCGAGGCCGGCGGGGACCTGACGGTGGCCTCCTACCGGGACCGCGACGCCCTGGTGGCCGACGTGGCCGCGCAGCAGCACCTGGACGAGTCCTGCGGCAAGTACACCGTCTCGGCGGACGGCCAGAAGATCACCTCCACGCTGTCGCGCCTGGAAGTCACCAGCTCGGCCCCGTACACCTCGGCAACCATGCTCGAAAGCGTCAACAGGAAGGCCAAGACCCGGCGGGTCTCGGTGCGGGCCATCGACGGGCACACGATGCTGACCGCCACCAGGACCGTGAAGGGGACCGCGGAGGAAACCACCGCCCTGGCGCTGGCCGACGTCGAATCGATGCTGGGGATCCTGCGCGGCATCGGGCCCGCGGCGGCTGCGGCCTCGTAGGGGACTGAGCCGCGGTTGCCACGCAGCAACCGCCCCTGGCGGCGCGCCCGGGCCCCGGTGCGGGTTCCCCAACCGCCACCTCCTTTTCCTAGGCTTGGAATTCGGCCGACGGAGCATCCGCATCCCGTTGCCACCCGCACTGCCCCGCACCCGATGAGGATTCTTCGTGAAAAAACACGCCCTGATGTTGTTCCCGCTCGCCGCCGCCCTGCTGCTGACCGGCTGCGCCGAAGCCGGCTCCACCGCCGCGGCGGCCGGGCAGCTGGATGCCCAGGCGCTCTCCGAAATTGCCAACGAGGTCGCCGGGGACAACGAGAAGGCGGTCATTGTCGACAAGGAATCGCTCAAGGCCCAGGTTCCGCTGGCCGAAAAGGCCCGCAAGGCCATGAAGGTCACCCCGGAATCCTGCACGGAATTCGTCGCCGGGGACATTGCCGAGGAACTGGAAAAGATGAATGTGGTTTCGGTGTCGCTGCCCGGGGCCACACAGCTCCAGGGGGTTCAGGTGGGCCTGGCCTCCTACGCCGAACCGGCCGATGCGGCGGCCAACATGGCCCAGGCCGAGGAGATCCTCAGGGACTGCGCCAACTTCTCCTTCTCGCTGCAGGGCCAGGAAACCACGATGGGCGTGAAGCCGCTGGCAGCCAAGACCGCCGCGTCGAAGACCTCCGCCATCCAGACCAGCACCAGCGCCGGGGACATCACGATCTCCACGGTGTCGGTCAATGCGCTGGAGGGGCAAAACGTCGTCACGGTGGCCGTCATGGGCGGAACCGACAGCCGGCAGGACATCGCCCAGGCCCAGGAACTCGCCGACACCGTGCTCAAGCTCGTGCAAGAAAAGACCTCCTAGGCACCGGGCCCAACCTGCGGGGAAACCTTTCCCGAAGAATTCCTCTTTTGACTGGTTTTAATGGGTATTGTGTTGCCCATGGCTGCACACCAGGTGGCCGGCACCGTGTTTCACACACGTCTCGGGGGAGAACATGAAAAAAACAACATGGTGGGCCTTGCCCATCGCCGCAACGCTTGCCGTCACCGGGTGCGGAGGAGGTGCGGCTCCCGAGGAGGCCGCGCAGCCGAGCCAAACCGCCGGCGCCGAAGCGCTGCCGAGCTCACCTGCACCATCCAATGAACCGGGAGCCACGGACCAGGCATTCGCCGCACCCACTGCACCAAGCAGCAGCGCCAGCGCCGAAACCACCCAGGGTTCCCGGGAATCGAAGGCCACCGCCGGCCGGCAGCTCACGGCCAAGGAACTGGGCAAGGTGGCCAAGGCCATCAGCACGGCGGGTGGCCAGGACGGAACCAAGATCCTTCAGGACGCGGAACTGCGGGCCAGCATGCCGACGATCGAGGAAATCCTCGCGGGCATGAAGGTCGAGCCGGCCGAATGCGGTTCATTCGCCGTGGCCGGCGCGAGCGGGATGATGGACCGGGTCACCATGGCTGCCGTCGTTTTTCCCGCCGACACCGACGACCTGTCCACCAGCGTGAACCTCGGTTCCTACGATTCGGCCGATCTCATCGAGCAGGCGCTGGCCCAGGCCGAGCAGGGCAGCACCAAGTGCAGCGAATTCACCCTCTCCGTACAGGGCCAGGAAGTCTCCGCGGTCGTGGAGCCAGCCAAGGCCGACACCTCGGCGACCACCACCCTGGCCACCGTGGCCAACGTGGAACTGATGGGCCAAAACATGCAGACCCTCACCGTCACCGGGTACAAGGGGCACAGCAACGTCTCGGTCAACATCTCCAACCCCACGGACCTTGGCAAGGCGGTCAAGGAGGCCGAGAAATACATCGACCTTGCGCTGCTGCACATGGAAGGCAAATAGGCACCGCCCGCAGAACGCGCCAGCGGCGGGCGGGCGCCGCCGGGGAAGTGGACGCAGGCACCGGGCCGCGCGGACTTCGATGCCAAGCCGCACCCGGTGGGCCACGTAAGATGGGACAAGTGCCTTGTGGCGCCATGCTTCGACCGCGGCTTGCCGTGCGCGTTAGCCATGGCCCGCCTTGCCGAAGCGTGGCCGACCCGGCGTCGACCGCCACGGCCTGCAAGGGCGCCAAAGATTTGCACTCCCACCACTATGTTGTGGTCTGGAAACAGGCCGCGGAAATGGAAAGTTAGCGTGGTCCTCAAGCTCTCCACACTGTTCCTGCGCACGCTGCGCGAAGACCCGGTCGATGCCGAGGTCGCCAGCCACAAGCTGCTGGTCCGCGCCGGATACATCCGCCGTGCCGCACCCGGGATCTACACCTGGCTGCCGCTGGGCCTGCGCGTGCTGGGCAAGGTGGAAGCCATCATCCGCGAGGAAATGAACGCCATCGGCGCCCAGGAAGTCCACTTCCCGGCCCTGCTGCCGCGCGAACCCTACGAGACCACCGGCCGCTGGACCGAGTACGGCGAGGGCCTGTTCCGCCTGCAGGACCGCAAGGGCGCCGACTACCTGTTGGCCCCCACCCACGAGGAAATGTTCACCCTCCTGGTCAAGGACCTGTACAACTCCTACAAGGACCTGCCGGCCTACCTGTACCAGATCCAGAACAAGTACCGCGACGAGGCACGTCCCCGCGCGGGCCTGCTGCGCGGCCGCGAATTCATCATGAAGGACTCCTACTCCTTCAACATCGACGACGAGGGCCTCGAAGAGGCCTACCAGGCCCACCGCGCCGCCTACCTGAAGATCTTCGCGCGCCTGGGCCTGGAGATCCTGCCGGTCTTCGCGACCGCCGGTGCCATGGGCGGGTCCAAGTCCGAGGAATTCCTGCACCCGACCCCGGTCGGCGAGGACACCTTCGTGCGCTCGGCCGGCGGCTACGCGGCGAACGTCGAGGCGGTGACCACGATCGTGCCCGAGGACATCGACTTCACCGATGCCCCGGCATTCGACGTCAAGGACACCCCGGACACCCCGACCATCGAGACCCTGGTGGCCTGCGCCAACGAGGTCGCCCCGCGCGCCGACGGCGCCTGGACCGCTGCCGACACCCTGAAGAACGTGGTGCTGGCTGCCAAGCTGCCCACCGGCGAACGCCAGCTGGTGGCCATCGGCCTGCCCGGGGACCGCAACGTGGACCTCAAGCGCGTCGAGGCGAACATCTCCTCCCACCTGGAAACCGGTGGCGAGGTCGAGCTCGAGGCAGCGACCGAGGACGACCTGAAGAAGCACCCGACTCTGGTCAAGGGCTACATCGGCCCGGCTCTGGGCCTGGACAACGCCGTGCTGGGCCTGGAGGGATCCTCCAAGATCCTGTTCCTGGTCGACCCGCGCGTGGTCTCCGGCACCAGCTGGGTCACCGGCGCCAACGAGTCGGGCAAGCACGTCTTCGGCCTGGTCGCCGGGCGCGACTTTGCCTGGGACGGCACCATCGAGTGCGTCGAGGTCCACGCAGGGGACCCGGCTCCGGACGGCTCCGGCCCGCTGGAAACCGCCCGCGGCATCGAGATGGGCCACATCTTCCAGCTCGGGCGCAAGTACGCCGAGGCGCTGGACTTGAAAGTGCTTGACCAGAACGGCAAGCTCAAGATCGTCACCATGGGCTCCTACGGCGTGGGCGTCACCCGCGCGGTGGCCGCCCTGGCCGAATCCAACCACGACGAGAACGGCCTGGTCTGGCCGCGCAACGTCGCCCCGGCCGACGTGCACCTGGTGGTCACCGGCAAGCAGGTCGAGCTTTTCGAGGCCGCGCAGAAGATCGCCGACGAGCTGCACGCCGCCGGCGTCGAGGTCATCTACGACGACCGCCCGAAGGTTTCGGCCGGCGTGAAGTTCTCCGATGCCGAGCTCATCGGCGTGCCGACCATCGTGGTCATCGGCCGCGGCCTGGCCGACGGAGTGGTCGAGGTCAAGGACCGCGCCACGGGAGAGCGCACCGACGTGGCAGTGGACACCGTGGTGTCCGAGCTCATCGCGCTCGTCAAGGGTTAGACATGTTCGACGCGGCGGCGCTGCTTGATGGTTCCGGCCTTGAAGGACTCACGGCCGGAACCATTGCGCTGATCGTGCTCGCCGGCTTTGCCGCCGGCTGGATCGATGCGGTGGTCGGCGGCGGGGGACTGCTGCAGCTTCCCGCCCTGCTGCTGGTGCCGGGCATCTCCCCGGTGCAGGCGCTGGCCACCAACAAGATGGGTTCCATCTTCGGCACCACCACCAGCGCCATCACCTACTACCGCCGCGCCGCCCCGGATTTGCGCACCGCGATCCCGATGGCCGTGGTGGCGCTTGCCGGGTCCTTCGGCGGGGCGATCCTGGCCACGCTGCTGCCCCCGGAAGTGATCAAGCCGGTGATCATTGCCGCGCTGGTCGCGGTGGGGCTGTTCACGGTGTTCAAGCCAACCGCCGGGGAACTGACGGACCTGCGCTACACCGGGGGCCGGCACTACGCGGTGGCCGGGGTGATCGGGCTGGTCATCGGCGGCTACGACGGGCTGATCGGACCGGGCACCGGATCGTTCCTGGTCATCGCGATGGTCGCGTTCATGGGCTACAACTTCCTGGCCGCCAGCGCCAAGGCGAAGATCGTGAACATGGCCACCAACCTGGGCGCATTGGCGTTCTTCCTGCCCACCGGGCACCTGCTCTGGGGGCTCGGGCTCGTCCTGGGCGTGGCCAACATGGCCGGCGGCTACCTGGGCGCACGGATGGCCGTGACCAAGGGCAGCAAGTTCATCCGGATAGTGTTCCTGTCCGTGGTGGGAGCGCTGATCCTCAAGCTCGGCTACGACGTGCTGTTCCCCGCTGCCTGACCGGCCCCGAGGAAGTACCGGATATCCGGCGCGCTCGGTAGGCTGGGCTTGCACGGCTAGATTGGTCCATGACTCAAGACCAGGAGCAGCAGATGACCTTGGCAAGCGAGAACGCCGTGTACCCGATGGGGGACCGGAGCCCGCGCATTCGCGACGACAGCTACATGGTTACCCTCGGACTGGGAATATGGCTCACCCTGCTGATTTCTGCAGGCATGCTGTTGGCCGGATTCGTGCTGCACGCCATGTGGGTCGTTTGCATTTCAATTCCCTTTTTCGTGGTTGCGTTCGCGTCCGCACCCTTGTTCGCGCGCCTGCACTGGAGTTGTTCAACCCGCGCTTCCGTCATGGGTGCGATCCTGGGGTGGGCATTTTTGGCACCGATCTGGGCGCTGGTCAACATGGCCGCGAATGCCCTGGCCGAGGTTGAGGATCCAGATGTGTTCATGCCCGAGACGTGGCTGTGGGCCTTGGTTCCACTGGCCTTAGTGCTTATCGTGGCTGGCATTCGGCAGCGTGCGACCGGTCGAGACCTCCGCTAGCCAATGCTGCGTCCGTCTGTGTGGGCGCTGATCCTCACGCTCGGTTACGACGAGTTGTTCCCGGCTGCCTAGCCGGACCTGGAAAGTTCGCCCGACCAGCACGCGTATCGCGTGGAGTCCCGGTCCTGAAGCTGCTCGTAGCACCGGTCACACCGTTGGCGGCATGACCGGTGCTACGAACGGGTGAACGTCCTGTGAAGAGCGGGGCCCTCGTTACCAAGGTCATTGATTGATATGCCAACCGACCGGCCGAGGATCGCTACAGACCGGTCTTGCCCACTCCGTACTCTGCCTGTTTCCGGGTGTAGCCCTCAAAAACCAGCTGGTCGATCAAGCCCTTGCGCGAGAAAGTCGTCATTTCCAAGTAGTTTTTCGCGGACTTGGCAGCTTGATCATGCCAATCCACTATCACGCGACCCACTGCCCACGTGGCATCGTTTTTCGAATAGTCCTCAAACTCGAGCTGTTCGATCAGTCCGGAGCGTGAAAACGCG
This sequence comes from Arthrobacter sp. C2, assembly GCA_024207135.1. Taxonomy (GTDB): domain Bacteria; phylum Actinomycetota; class Actinomycetes; order Actinomycetales; family Micrococcaceae; genus Paeniglutamicibacter. Next base: position 4,377,201 of record CP042428.1, read on the forward strand.
GTGAATCCGAGGTAGTTCTCGGCGGACCGAAGGGCGTTTTTGCTGACTCACGGTTCCAGCTTCCGCCTCTGCCTTGGCTTCGGCTTCCGACCCGGCGGCTAACCGGCAGAGGCGCCTACGTCCGCAGGCTTGGGCGCTTCAGCCACGGCGGTGAAGTCCGGGACCTGGCCGGTGACCTGCCGGGCCTGCAGGCCCTGGGCCCAGGCAGCGTTGAAGAGGTAGGTCCGGGGTTCCCCGGCCTGGCTGGCGGCGGCGTCGCGCAACAGCAACGCCAATTGCGCCTCGCCGCTGCGGGCCGCATCCATGAGGTTGGAAATGGCATCGGCCGGCAGTTGGTAGGCGGGCTGCCGGAGCGGTTCGCAGTCGTGGGCCGCATCAAGCTGCTTCTCGAGGGCCTCGGCGAATTCCACCAGCACCTTGGACCTGTTCCAGGCCGCTGTGCGCAGCCCGGCGCTGGTCCGTGCGCCGGCCACGTCGTAGGCGTATCCCATCCGGTAGGCCGCATCGATGACCTCGCCCAGCAGCTGCCCCGAATCCGTTTGTCCGGTGCCCTTGCTGGCGTCCGGTGCAGTGGCCGGGCAGGCGGAGAACGTGAACTCGGGCATCTTCGCCGCGGCGGCCTTGTCCACGGTGGGCGCCGCGGCTGGCGCGGTCGAGGGGGATGCAGAAGCGGAGGCGGCAGCCGAGGTGGTTTCAGCTGCCTGTGCAGCCAGTTCCGTGGCTGGGGTGGGCAGCGCATCGATGGCCGCCTGCGGGGCACCGGCGGCGGAGAGCACGGTGCGGGCCTGCAGCACCAGCTCGAATCCGGCACCGGAGAGCCTGCGCGCCTCTTGCTCGGGGGCGGTGAGCGCCTCGTGCAGCAGGCCGTTGCCGGCACCGGCCAATCGCCCGGAAAACTCGGCAGGCGTCAACGGGGGGACCGCGGAGGGCGGGGCGGTTGCGGCCTCGGCCCCGGTGCCCGCTGGTCCGTTCGCCGAGGCGGCAGCGGCCGCCAAGGCACCGGGTGTGAGTAATTCGACATGCTCCGCCAGCATGGACCTGGCAGCCTGCAGCGCGGCGGTGGTTTTGGCGCCGGTGGAGGTGGCCGGGTGCTCGAGCATGTTGCCAACGGATTCGAGCAGCACGGGCAGTTCGTCGGTGGCTTTCGGGGGCACCTCGATGACCGGTTCGGTGCCGAGAATCCGTTGCCATGTAGGGGAATCCCGGTTCAGGTAGACCCCGGTGCCGAAGGTGCCCGCGGCCACGGCAACAACCGCCGCCGCGGCCAGCACGCGGAGCCTGGTGCGGGGCCTGCGGGGTGCGGGGGAAACGGGGTGCCTGGGGTCCATTGGGTGCTGATCCATCACCACCGATCATCCCATGGACCCGGGTCGAGGGGCGGCAAGCGGGAATCGGGCAGACGGATGGCCCCAAAAGTCGCTACCCTAGTGTTCACAACATCGAATAATGTGGGAGGACTTTCATGACCGGCAAGCCGGCAGACATCCAGCTCGAGGCGGCCCGCCTCACCGAACTACTGGAGCCCACCGTTGCCTCCCACCAGTTGGTGCTCGAAGAAGTCCAGGTGCGCCGCGCCGGGGACCAGCGCATCGTGCACGTGGTGGTCGATTTGATCGACGGCACCGACGGCATCGAACTCGACGCGGTGGCCGAGGTTTCCCGCTCGATCTCCGAGGCATTGGACAAGGACCCGCACGACACCGCGGATCCGTACGAACTTGAAGTATCTTCCCCCGGAACCTCGCGTCCGCTGACCTTGCCGCGCCACTGGAGCCGCAACGTCGGGCGCATGGTGAAGGTCAACGTCATCGGCGAGGACAACCTGCTGGGCAGGCTGACCGCCGTGGACGAGGACGGCATCACCATCGTCCCGGAGATCGAGGTCAAGAAGGGCATGAAGCCCAAGCAGGGCGAGGCCCGCAGCATCGGCTTCTCCCTGATCCGCCGCGGCAACGTCGAGGTGGAGTTCACCCGGGCCGAGGCCGCGGCACTGCAAGAACTAGAGCTTGATCCAGAAGACGACGAAAACGCGGAGGCCTGAGTTGGACATTGATATGAGCGCGCTGCGCATGCTTGAAAAAGAGCGCGAAATCCCGATCGACGTGCTGATCCCCACCATTGAGCAGGCCCTGCTCATTGCCTACCAGAAGTCCCCGGGTGCGATGCCGCAGGCACGTGCCGAGGTCGACCGCCGCAACGGCCACGTGACGATCTTCGCCACCGAGACCGAGGAAGACGGCACTGTCGTGGGCGAGTTCGACGACACCCCCACCGGCTTCGGCCGCATTGCCGCTTCCACCGCACGCCAGATCATCCTGCAGCGCCTGCGCGACGCCGAGGACGACAACGTCGTGGGCGAGTTCAAGAACAAGATCGGCGAGATCGTCTCCGGGCAGATCCAGCAGGGCAACAACCCGATCATGGTCCAGGTCAACCTGGGCGTCGTCGAGGCACTGCTGCCGCCGCCCGAGCAGGTGCCGGGGGAGAAGTACACCCACGGCAACCGCATCCGCTGCTACGTGGTCGACGTCAACCGCGGCCCCAAGGGCCCGGCCGTCACCCTGTCGCGTTCGCACCCGAACCTGGTCCGCCGGCTCTTCGAGCTCGAGGTCCCGGAGATCGCCGACGGCGCCGTGGAAATCATGGCGCTGGCCCGCGAAGCCGGCCACCGCACCAAGATCGCCGTGCAGGGCAACGTCCCGGGCCTGAACGCCAAGGGCGCCTGCATCGGTGAAATGGGTTCGCGCGTGCGCGCCGTGATGACCGAGCTGAACGACGAGAAGATCGACATCGTCGACTACAACGACGATCCGGCGAAGTTCATCGCCTCGGCGCTGTCCCCGTCCAAGGTCGTCTCGGTGACCATCACCGACGAGTCGACCCGCTCGGCCCGCGTCGTGGTTCCCGATTACCAGCTCTCCCTGGCCATCGGCAAGGAAGGGCAGAACGCCCGCCTGGCGGCCAAGCTCACCGGCTGGCGCATCGACATCATCTCGGACGCCGTCGCAGCAGAGTAGCCGCTTCAAGCCATCAGGCCGTCGCGCCCACAGGCCGGTAGGCACCCCCACGACGGGGAGCCAACCGGCCGGGGCCGGCGGTCTTTTGCCTGCCGGGCGCCGCCCGCGGCCCATCGGCACGGAAACTCGATCCACGTGTCCCACGGCACGCTCCATGGATTCCCGAAACGCGCTAGACTTGTCTGTGGTCCACTATGCATAGTGGTAAATCGAATGCAGGAGAAGAACCAACGTGTCATTGCAGCAACAGCCGCAGCGCACGTGCATCGGTTGCCGCACCGTGGTGGACCAGAACCAGCTGACGCGCTGGGTCTTGAGGGCGAAGGACGGCAAGTCCGTCCCGGTGCCCGATCCGACCCGTCGTCTCGCCGGGCGGGGTGCTTGGCTGCACCCCAACCCGGAATGTGCCCAACGTGCCGTACAACGCGGGGCATTCGCACGGTCCTTTCGGACCAACGTGGATGTCTCCTCGCTTGTGGCGGAACGGCGGGCCAAGGAACGGACCCAACCTGGGAAACCGGCCTTCACAAACGTCCAACCTGAAAGCGGGTCAGAAATCTGATGGAAACCCGATGAGTTCCAAGCGATGAGCGCCTAACGATGATGAATCGGTTATGCGTCGCAGCGCCTGTGGCATCCGTTTTGGATGCTGGGCTAGACAGCAAACGTTGGTTCGTACCAAAAACTTTGTAAGAAGAAGTGGTGCGGACCTTCAGACAGGAGAAAAGTGGCTAAGGTCCGCGTACACGAGCTCGCCAAAGAGCTCGGAATCACTTCAAAGGATGCAGTTGCCAAACTGCAGGAAATGGGCGAGTTCGTCCGTTCCGCATCCTCAACCATCGAGGCACCGGTCGTGCGCAAGCTGCGCACCGCGTTCCCGAACGCTGCCCCGGCAGCACCCAAGGCAGCCCCGGCAGCCAAGGCTCCGGCCGCCCCGGTGACCCCGGGCGCAGCCGCACCGAAGCCGGCCGGCACCGTCCCGGCCCCGGCTCCGGCAGCAGCAGCCCCGGCCGCATCCGAGGCGCCAGCCGCCCCGGCAGCACCGGCCCCGGCCGCCGAAGCAGCAGCACCGTCGGCCGCCCCGCGTCCGGGTGCCAAGCCCGGCGCACCGCGTCCGGGCAACAACCCGTTCTCTTCCCAGCAGGGCATGCGCCCCACCGGTGAGAACGCGCGCCCCGAGCGCACCGAGCGTTCGGACCGCCCGGCTTCGGCCCCGCGTCCGGGTGCCAAGCCAGGCGGCCCGCGTCCGGGCAACAACCCGTTCGCATCCCAACAGGGCATGCGCTCCGGCGGCCCCGGTGCCGGTGGATCCCGTCCCGGCGGTCCCCGCCCGGGTGGCCCGCGTCCCCCGGCCGGTGCCGGTGGTCCCCGTCCCGCAGCAGGCGCCGGCGGTCCCCGCCCGGCAGCCGGTGCAGGCGGCCCCCGTCCGGCCGGTGCCGGTGGACCGCGCCCCGCAGGCGCAGGTCCGCGCACCCCGGGAGGCGCTCGCGCTACTCCCGGCATGATGCCCAACCGCACCGAACGTCCGGCTCCGGCCGGTGCACGTCCGGGTGGTCCGGGCCGCGGTGGCCCGGCACGTCCGGGTGGCGCACCAGGCGCCGGCGGAGCTCCGGGAGCAGCCGGTGGCGGCGGCGGTTACAAGGGCGGCGGCGGTCCCAACCGCGGTCGCGGTGGAACCCAGGGTGCCTTCGGCAAGGGCGGCGCAGGCCGCGGCAAGCAGCGCAAGTCCAAGCGCGCAAAGCGCCAGGAACTTGAGCAGATGAGCGCTCCGTCGCTGGGCGGCGTCAGTGTGCCCCGCGGCAACGGCTCGACCGAGGTTCGCCTCCGTCGTGGCTCGTCGATCACCGACTTCGCCGACAAGATCAACGCCAACCCGGCAGCTCTTGTCACCGTGCTCTTCCACCTGGGAGAAATGGCCACCGCCACCCAGTCCCTGGACGAGGCAACCTTCGACGTCTTGGGTGCCGAGCTCGGCTACGTCGTCACCGTCGTGTCCCCCGAGGACGAAGAGCGCGAACTGCTCGCCTCGTTCTCGATCGACTTCGACGCCGAGCTTGACGCCGAAACCGAGGACATGCTTGAGGCACGTCCGCCGGTGGTCACCATCATGGGTCACGTTGACCACGGTAAGACCCGCCTGCTGGATGCCATCCGCAAGTCCAACGTCATCGAGGGCGAAGCCGGCGGCATCACCCAGCACATCGGTGCGTACCAGATCCACCACATCCACGAAGAGATCGATCGTGCGATCACCTTCATTGACACCCCGGGCCACGAGGCGTTCACCGCCATGCGTGCACGTGGTGCCAAGGTCACCGACATCGCCGTGTTGGTTGTTGCAGCGGACGACGGCGTCATGCCGCAGACCGTTGAGGCACTCAACCACGCCAAGGCCGCCGGTGTTCCGATCGTCGTGGCAGTGAACAAGGTCGACAAGGAAGCCGCGAACCCTGACAAGGTCAAGGGCCAGCTGGCCGAATACGGCCTGGTTCCGGAGGAATACGGTGGCGACACCATGTTCATCCACGTCTCCGCCCTGCAGAAGCTCGGCATCGACGAGCTGCTCGATGCAGTGCTGCTGACGGCCGACGCCGCGTTGGACATGCGTGCCAACCCGGACAAGGACGCCCGCGGCATCGCGATCGAAGCGAACCTCGACAAGGGTCGCGGCGCCGTGGCAACCGTGCTGGTCCAGTCCGGTACCCTGGCCGTCGGCGACACCATCGTTGCCGGTACCGCACACGGCCGTGTGCGTGCCATGTTCGACGAGAACGGCGACAACCTCGACGTTGCACTGCCCTCGCGCCCGGTCCAGGTCCTTGGCCTGTCCTCGGTGCCGCGTGCAGGCGACACCTTCCTGGTGACCGACGACGAGCGCACCGCTCGCCAGATCGCCGAGAAGCGCGAAGCCGCGGACCGCAATGCGGCCCTGGCCAAGCGTCGCAAGCGCATCACCCTGGAAGACTTCGACCAGGCCGTTGCCGACGGCAAGATCGACACCCTCAACCTCATCCTCAAGGGTGACGTTTCCGGTGCCGTGGAAGCCCTGGAAGATTCGCTGCTCAAGATCGACGTGGGCGAAGGCGTGCAGCTGCGCGTCATCCACCGCGGCGTTGGCGCAATCACCCAGAACGACGTCAACCTTGCAACCGTTGACAACGCGATCATCATTGGCTTCAACGTCAAGCCCGCGGAGCGCGTTGCCGAAATGGCCGACAAGGAAGGCGTCGACATGCGCTTCTACTCGGTCATCTACGGTGCAATCGATGACATCGAGCTGGCTCTCAAGGGCATGCTCAAGCCGGAGTACGAGGAAGCCCAGCTGGGCACCGCGGAGGTCCGCGAGGTCTTCCGTTCATCGAAGTTCGGCAACATTGCCGGCTCGATCGTTCGCTCGGGCACCATCCGCCGAAACACCAAGGCACGCGTCCTGCGCGATGGCAAGGTCATCGGCGAGGGCCTGACCGTGGACTCGCTCAAGCGGTTCAAGGACGACGCCACCGAGGTCCGCGAGGGCTTCGAATGTGGTATCGGCCTGGGCTCGTTCAACGACGTCAAGGACGGCGACACGATCGAGACCTACGAGATGCGCGAAAAGCCGCGCGCTTAATCAATACCAAGCGCTGCTAGTCGACGGTGGGGCGCCGCAACCGCACAAGGTTGCGGCTCCCCGCCGTCGAAGCGCATTAACCGGCATCCGCGGGTGCCGAGAAAAGGAGTGAACGTGGCTGACTCAGCTCGCGCCGCAAAACTGGCCCAACGCATCAAGGTGGTTGTAGCCCAGGCACTGGGCAAGGCCGTGAAGGATCCACGCGTGGAGGCCATCACGGTCACCGACGCACGGGTGACCAACGACCTGCAGCACGCCACCATCTACTACACGGTCTTTGGCGACGACGAAGCCAAGGCCGATGCAGCAGCTGCCCTGGCGAAGTCCAAGGGCGTCCTGCGCAAGGAGGTCGGCAAGAACGTCACCGTGCGCCTGACCCCGACCCTGGAATTCGTCGCTGACGAGATCCCGGTCAACGCCTCGAACCTCGAGGCGCTGCTTCGGGTTGCCAAGGCCAAGGACGCCGAGGTTGCCGCGCTGGCGGCAGGCAAGACCTTCGCCGGCGACGCCGACCCGTACAAGCGCGACGAAGAAGAAGAGGACGACGCCTAGGCGTTTTGCCCCTTCCGCCCGGTTCCCCGGGCAGCACGAAACCCCGCAACGGGAGCCTGGAAACCAGGATCCGGTTGCGGGGTTTCTGCGTTCGGCGTGCAAGGCCGCGGACATGGCGCTACTTGATCGTGGCGGTCACCACCGATCCGGAGGGTGTCAGGACCATGGTGCTGACGATCATCTTTTTGTTTTGGATCGCGATGTCGGCTGCCAGGCCCGCGGGAAGGACCGTGGTGGCGTGGCCGTTGACGATCTTGGCGACGCCGCCGCCGAAGAGCTCGGCCACGTAGATGTTGCCCATGTGGTCCAGTGCGACCCCGGTGGGGGCGTTGAGCCCGGTGGCAACGACCTGGGTCTTCTTGGTCTGCAGGTTCATCTTGTAGACCTTGCCCACGGAGAGGGATTCACCCGGTACCCCCGGCAGGACCGTGTAGTACAGCCAGTTGCCCTTGACGGTGATGTCGGTGGGAACAGGCTGGGCCCAGTAGGTGTGCCCGAGCATGCAATCGGGAACCGTCATGCCCATCTCGGCGGCCATCGCCTGGACCGCCGCGGTGATCGTGATTCCCTCGGCGGGAAGCGCCTTCACCAGCGAGACCTTGCCCTGGTTGTTCACATGCAGGATGGCGTTCGCCCCGGCATCACCGACGTACAGGCCGTTGCGGGTCGGCACGCTGGAGTACGGGTGGGAGAACTCCTCGCCCATGGACTGCAGGTACGGTGCCTGGGCCAGGCAGCCGGCCGAGGCGTCGCGGACCCCGTAGACGGTATTGCCGTCGGAGTTGTGCGTCCTTTCGTACTCTGCCATGTCGGTCACGGTGCGGACCTTGCCCTTGTGGTCGATGGTCTTCAGCACCGCCGGGGTGAGCCCCGGAGCGGGCGGCTCCCCGCCTTCGGAACCCGCGTTCTGGAAGTAGTACGTGGTGTTGTTGCCGTAGGAAACACCGGCGATTTCATGTCCCGGCGCCGAGACCAGCACGGTCTTTTTGCCCGAAGGTGAAATGGAGGAGACCAATCCCGCCATTGCCTCGGCAACCAAGACATTGCCATGTGGCCCGAAGGCAACCTTCAACGGCCCCCCAAGACCCGTTGCAAGCTGCTTGACGTTGGTGATGTCCGGGGACGGCGGAGCGGTGGCTGACTGGGCCGGGGCGACGGAAAGCGTCACCGTCATGGCCGAGGCTGCGGCTACTGCCGCAAAAACGCGAAACTTCATGGTGGAGTGTCCTAGTCAAGAGAACTGGATGCGCCGCAAGCAAGCGGCACGTGAACTGTTGAACTGGCTCGTCTCATCACGCGACATGGCCCAAGGCAGCGGCCCGATGGACGCTGCCGGAAATTGGTGGTGCAAGGAATCATCAATGGCAGGCGAGTGACGCCGATGAAGGAATTAACGAGTGGATGCCGTGAAAACGGTGACGAGGGTGTCGGCGCCCCCAGTTGCGCCCTGCCCGATACGAGTGACCCGGCCGTGGCCAGATAGTCAGAAGGTTATGGCGCGAATGCGGGGAAGTCAATGGAAAACGTGTCCCACTCGTTATTGACATGAGCAGGGATGGCGCCGGCATTTGATATCCCAGGGAAGCCTTGGGGCCGGGCCCTGCGTCGAGTCGGGGCCGGGCACGGACCTAACGGCTCCCTCAGGTGGGCTGGAGCCCGCGCTCTTGCCCGTCCCCGTCCAGCCCGTGGGACACGATGCGGTCGTGGCACGCGGCGGTGGCCTCGGGCGGGATGGGCGGTGCACCGACGTGCAGCTTGTTGCTGATGCCCAGTGCCGAGACGACGCCGGAAACCACCATGAGCACCGCGGTCACCAGCACCACCCTGTGGAAGGCGGCGGTGTCCAGCACCGGCCCGGTGACCAACCCCACCACGGCAATCGCGAGCAGCCCGGCCACCCGGGACACCGCGTTGTTGATGGCCGAAGCGATGCCGCTCTGCGCCGGATCGATGGCGCCGAGGATCGCGGCGGTCAGCGGCGCAACGGTGACCGCCAGGCCCAGGCCGAACACCACGACGCCCGGCAGGATCTGCCACCAGTAGTCCAACGGGTCCTCGGCGAAGAGCATCAGCGCGAAGCCCGTTCCTGCCAGCACCGGTCCCACCGACATGAACAGCCTTGGTCCGTATTTGCCCGCCAGCGTCCCGAAGAGCGCCGAAAGCGCCAGGGACATGAGCGTCAGCGGGATCGTTGCCAACCCGGCGGCAAAGGCGGTGAAGCCCGCGGCTTCCTGCAGGAAGACCGGGATGATGAATGTCCCCAGCGAGATGCCGGCATAGAAGGCCGCGGTGGCCAGGTTCCCGATGCCGAAGTTCCGTTCGCGGAACAGGTGCAGCGGCATCATCGGATCCTTGGCCCGCGACTCGCGCCAGATGAAGGCGGCCAGGCACAACAATCCCAGCGTGAATGGCAGGTAGACCATGGGGTGTGCCCAGCCGGGCCCGGCCTGGAAGATCAGGGCAAAGACCGTCCCGGCGAGCCCGAAGGCCACCAGCACGGCACCGGGAAAATCGATCGGCGTCCGGGCTTCGATTCGCGCCGGGTCGTGCAACCGGGCCAACAGCACCAGCGTGGTGGCGATGGGAATGACGTTGATGGCAAAGACCAGCCGCCAGGAGACGGTGTCCACCAGCAGACCGCCGAGCAGCGGACCGGCAACGAACGCCGTGCCGGTCCACCCGGTCCAGGTGCCGATGGCGCCCGCCCGGGGGCCTTTCTCGAAGGTGGAGGTGATCAGGGCCAGGGAACTGGGGACCAGCAACGCCGCCGCGGCGCCCTGCAGCAGGCGGGCGGCGACCAGCACGGCCCCGGTCGGTGCCGCGGCGCACAAGAGCGAGGCGATGCCGAAAAGGATGAGCCCGATGCGCAGGATCCGCACCCGCCCGAAGATGTCCGAAAGGCTTCCGGCGACCATGATCAGGGACCCGAGCGTGAGCAGGTAGCCGTCAAGCACCCACTGCTGGGTGGTGATGCCGCCGCCCAGTTCCCGGGCAATGGCCGGCAGCGCCACGTTGACGATCGAGCCGTCCAGGAAAGCAACGAAAGACGAGAGGATGGCCACCAAGAGCACGATTCTTTCATGCCGACTCATGATGTTCGTCCCCTTTGGCCTTGGCATCCCTTGCCCCGACCGTAGGAGCCGGGCCCCAGGCAAGTCAATGGCTTGTCGGCCGATCGCCGGATGGGGCCGGGCACGCAACAACGGGCCGCCGTTCCCTGAAGGCCGGAAACCCGAGGCCCGCGGAAGAACCGGGGGAAAAAGCCCCCAGCGAACCGGCCTATACTGGAGGGCGTGAAAACTGCCCCGGAGAACCCCACCCAAGTCATCGGCTCAGGCCTGGTCATCGTCGACAAACCGCAGGGTTGGACGAGCCACGACGTGGTCGGGCGCACGCGCCGGCTGGCGGGGACCCGCAAGGTCGGGCACGCGGGCACCTTGGATCCGATGGCCACCGGCGTGCTGGTGCTGGGCATCAACAAGGCCACGCGCCTGCTGACCTACATCGTGGGCGCCAACAAGACCTACACGGCCACCATCCGCCTGGGCGAATCGACGATCACCGACGACGCCGAGGGCGAGATCGTGCAGACCCGGATCGCCGCCGCGCTCACCGAGGAGCAGATCCGCGCCTCCATCGCCAAGCTCACCGGCCCGATCGAGCAGGTGCCCTCATCCGTCAGCGCCATCAAGGTCAACGGGGAGCGTGCCTACGCCCGCGTGCGTGCCGGCGAAGACGTGAAGCTGGCCTCCCGCCCGGTGACCATCCACCGCTTCGAGGTGCACGACATCCGCCGCGAACGAGGCGGCAAGGTCCAGGACATCGACGTGACCGTCGAGTGCTCCTCGGGCACCTACATCCGGGCCCTGGCCCGCGACCTGGGCGAGGACCTGGCCGTGGGCGGGCACCTGACCGCGCTGCGCCGCACCGAGGTCGGGCCCTACACGCTGGACCGTGCCCGCACGCTGGAACAGCTGGCCAAGGACTTCGAGTACCTGCCGCTGGAACTGGCAGCCGACGCGCTGTTCACCCGCCGGGACTTGAGTGAGCACGAACGCTCCGAGCTTTCCTTCGGCCGGCGGATCAGCGCGAACGAGACCGAGGAAATGACGGCGGCCTTCGCCCCCGACGGGACCCTGGTGGCCTTGCTGAAGAACAAGGGCAAGGAAGCCAAGCCCGAACTCGTGTTCGCCACCGCTTCCTAGCCTGGCTGCGTGCCCGTGTGTGAACGAATGACTTTTAAGGGGTAACTTCCGCCGTGATCGTTGACGGATTCTTCATTGCCGGTGCCATCCTGTGCGCCGTGGCCGTGCTGCTGGGCGTGCTGGCCACCATCATCCGCACCTATCCGGACGACTTCGCGTTGGTCGCGGTCGCGCTGCTGGAGGTGTTCCTGGTGGTCTACGGGATCGCCGCGGCAATCAGGCAGGCCGGGGGACAGGCGATCAGCGGGGAGCCCTGGGAGTTCTGGGGCTACCTGCTCACCGCGCTGCTGATCCCGGTGCTGGCCTTCGTGTGGGCGGTGACCGACAAGTCGCGGTGGTCGAACACCGTGCTGGCGGTCTCCGGGGCCATAGTCTTTGTCATGTTGTACAGGATGGAACAGATTTGGGACGGGGCGTTGCCGGCATGAGCGAGCACGGAAAAAACCAGGTGAAGCGTTCGCGCATCGTGGATGCGGCTAACCGCAAGGACAACAACAAGCCGGTGCGCTCAAACGGCGGGCGCAGCTCGGGCCTGGGCCGGATCATCATCGCCGTGTACGGGGTGCTGGCACTTTCGGCCACGGTCCGTGCCGTCTACCAGATCCTGCTGGACTTCGGCGCGGCTCCGCTGGCCTACCTGCTCAGCGCGCTGGCCGGTGCCGTGTACATCGTGGCGACCCTCGCGCTGGCCTCGAAGAAGCCCGGCAGCTGGAGGCTCTCCTGGTACGCAGTGCTCTTCGAGCTGGTTGGCGTGCTGGTGGTGGGCACGCTCAGCTTCGCGCTGCCCGCGCTCTTTGCCCACCCGGCGGTGTGGTCGCACTTCGGTTCGGGCTACGGCTACGTGCCGCTGGTGCTGCCGCTGATCGGCCTGTGGTGGTTGGCCAGACACAAGATGCCGCAGGCCCGGGAGGAAACTGTGGGGGAGTAGCTCCCCAACGCGCAGAAGCACAGATGCACCACGAGCCGGGTTCCCCGCCTTTCGCCAGTGACGAAAAGGCCAGGGAAACCCGGCTCGCTTGGTCTTGCGGGAAGTGGCGTTACTTCTTGCCGAAGAGCCCGCCGAGGATGCCGCCCAGATCCGGGCCGCCGGCACCCTGCCCCGGCTGCTGCTGGCCGGCGCTGTTCCCGCCGCCAAAGAGCCCGCCCAGGATGCCGCCGAGGTCCAGCCCGCCGGGAGCCTGGCCGTTGCCGGCTTCCTGGCCGCCCAGCAGCCCGCCGAGCATGCCGCCCAGCCCGCCCTGCGAGGACGACAGCTTCTTGGCCAGGAACGCCATGACCAGCGGGGCCAGGATCGGCAGCGCCTTTTGCACCAGCGCGCCAAGGTCCACCCCGCCGCCTGCGGCGCCGCTGAGCTGGGAGGCAAGGGCCGACTGGTTCTTTCCCAGGGCGTGCTGCACGATCTTTTGCCCGTCGGCGGTGTCCACCGCGTCGATGTCGACCCCGCCGTCCAGGAACGTCGCGTCGTGCTGCGCGATGGCCGCGGACAGGGCATCGGCGCCGTCGGGGGAGGCCGCGTTGTTTTGCAGGCCCGCCAGCAGCGAGGGAAGGGCCGTGGCGGCGGTGGCGCGTGCCGTGTCGGCATCGACCCCCAGCTTCGCCCCGAGCTGGTCCAGCGGGATCATGTTGAGCAGTTCGTTCAGGTCGGCCATCGAGAGCTCCTTGCGATTGGGGGACCGGCGGATTCGCGACCCTGGGCCCCATCCTATGGCGCGCGCCACCTCAATGGGTCGCACGACGGACAAGAATCGGCACTTGGAGTATTTGTCGTCCATAATGGTTATGGCCGTGCTCGAATCGGCCGCCCGGATCACCAGCGAAGGAGCAACGTGCACTATTGGAAAGGCCTCGAAGCCGTACCCCCCGGCATCGGCCCGTCGGTAGTGACCATTGGCAACTTCGACGGGGTCCACCGCGGCCACCGGGAGGTGCTCGCCGCCGTGGTTGCCACGGCCAAGGAGCGCCACGCCAGGGCCGTGGCCATTTCCTTCGACCCGCACCCGGCACAGGTCCACCGCCCCGACGACGCCCCCGAACTGATCATGGGGATCGAGGACCGCATCGAGACGCTCGCCGAGGAGGGCCTCGACGGGTTGCTGATGATCCGCTACACCTTGGACTTCGCGCGGGCCAGTGCCGAGGAATTCGTTGCCAAGGTCATCGTGGGCGCGCTGAACGCCTGCACCGTGGTCGTGGGCCACGACGTGCGCTTCGGCCGCGAGAACTCCGGGGACTTCAACGTGATGGTCGCCCTGGGCAAGCAATACGGTTTTGACGTCATTGGCATCGAGGACGTGGGGGAGCACCGCCGCTGGTCCTCGACCTGGGTGCGCGAGGCGCTGAACCGCGGCGAGGTGGCCACCGCCGCCCAGATCCTGGGCCGCCCGCACCGCATGCGCGGCGAGGTCGTGCACGGGGCAGCACGCGGCCGCGAGCTCGGCTTCCCCACCGCCAACCTCGACCCCGCCGCCTCCGGCATCATCCCGGCCGACGGCGTGTACGCCGGCTGGCTGGTGGACGAGGCACAGGTGCGCTGGCCCGCCGCCATTTCCGTGGGCTCCAACCCGACCTTCGAGGGCGTCAGCCGCCAGGTCGAGGCCCACGTGATTGACCGGCCCGCCGAGGGCGTGGAGGACTTCGACCTCTACGGCCAGCAGATCATCGTGGAGTTCGTCGAGCACCTGCGCCCGATGGTGGCCTACCGCGGCATCGAGGCGCTCATCGAACAGATGCGCGAGGACGTTGCGCGTACCCGGACCGTCTTGCTAGATGCCTGATTCAACCCCGGAAACCGGTGAGCAGGCCCCTCGGCCGGTTCCCGGTTTGCCCGCCCGCGCCTTCACCATGGACGCCAAGCGCCGCCGCGAACTGGCCACGGCGTTCAAGGTCGGCGGCGCCCACTATGACGCCGTGCGTCCCAACTACCCCGACGCCGCACTGGCCTTCATGGTCCCCGTAGCCACCCGCGACGTCGTGGACGTGGGCGCCGGAACCGGGATTTTCACCGCACAGCTCTTGGCCCGCGGGCTGAACGTCACGGCGGTCGAGCCCTCGGCCGACATGCTCGCGGTGCTGCGCGAGCGCCTGCCCGAGGTCATGGCCCAGGAAGGGACCGGGGAAGAGACCGGGCTGGAGGAATCCAGCGCGGATGTCATCACCTACGCCCAGGCCTGGCACTGGGTGGACCCGAACGTTGCCAGCACCGAGGCCGCCCGCGTGCTGAAGCCCGGCGGGAAATTGTCGCTGGTGTGGAACCAGCTCGATGTCTCGGTGCCCTGGGTGCACCGGCTGGCCCGGATCATGCATGCCGGGGATGTGCACCGGCCGGACTTCGTCCCGCCGGTGGGTCCGGAGTTCCATGCTCCCGAGTCCGGTTCCTGGATCTGGGAGCAGTCACTGAGCGCCGAGCAGGTCATCGAGCTGGCCAAGTCCCGAAGCTATTACCTGCGTGCCGGGGCGGCGACCCGCGCGCGGGTCGAGCACAACCTGTCCTGGTACCTCTACGACCACCTGGGCCACACCCAGGGGGAACCGTTCGGGCTGCCGTACCTGACCCACGCATGGCGGGCTAGGCTGCGCAGCTAGATTCCTGGGGGTTGGCTTGGGCACGTGCCTCGCCGCCTACGCTACGATCGGTGGTATTCCGATAATCGCCGTTGCAAGCTGCTTGTCAGGAGCTGAAATGAGTAAGACATTCTTGGTCGCCCTTGGGGCAATGGCCCTGGCAGGAGTAGTTCTGATCCTGTCGATTCCCGCATTGTTTGGCCAGCACCAGCCCTACCAGGAACAGCTCACCGGGTGGGCGGGAGGACTCTTCGTCGTGTTCACCGCGATCGTGGTCTCCCTGAGGATTTCTGCACGGCGCAGGCCCCGGCCGGCAGGCAACAAATAGAGCGATGCACGATCGTTCTTCGAGGGCGGCGGTGCCAGGGCGCTCCCGCTTCCTTGAATCCGGTTCAGCCGCGAGCCGGGGCAGTGTCGCTCGGTGAGCCGAGATCTTGGTGGTATCGACCTGCATGCGTCATGGGCGAGGGTGCGCAGCCCAGACCTCGGCGCGAGTGGGGTCCACTGCGCCATGAAGCCCCGGAGACCCGGGCTGTACCGCCTGCGCAGATTTCCCGGGTGCCGCCGGAGCGTTTCCCGGCCGGAACCGCAGGCGGATGCGCGGGGCAGAAGCCGGGTGTGATGGTGGTCTCAATCCTTCCGTGTTACCGTGAGGGGAATTCGAGGTTCTGGGCCCGGTCACACCGGTAATTGCCGGTTGGGTTCGGGCATAGGCACCGATCGATTCCGGCGTTCTTGCACCGGGGGAGAAGGACCACCATGGGCACCAGCATGAACTCCGGCCTGACAGACGCCTTGATCAAGACCCGAAGGTTTTTTACCAGCAAGGAGGCGGTGTCCCCCGACGGACGCACCCTGCTCAAGGTCGGCGGGCGCAGCGGGGACGCGTTCTACCGCGACCGCTGGAGCCACGACAAGGTGGTCCGTTCGACCCACGGGGTGAACTGCACCGGCTCCTGCTCGTGGAACGTGTACGTCAAGGACGGCATCATCACCTGGGAAACCCAGGCCGTCGATTACCCCACCACCGGGCCCGACAAGCCGGAATACGAACCGCGCGGCTGTCCGCGCGGAGCTTCCTTCTCCTGGTACACCTACTCGCCGACCCGCACGCGCTATCCGTACATCCGCGGGGTGTTGCTGGAGATGTACCGGGAAGCCAAATCGCGCCTGAAGGATCCGGTGCTGGCCTGGGCGGATGTCACCGAGGACCCGGAGCGCGCGCAGCGGTACAAGCGGGCCCGCGGCAAGGGCGGGCTGGTGCGCGCCAGCTGGGACGAGGCGGTCGAGATCGTCGCCGCCGCGCACGTGCACACCATCCGCAAGTGGGGTCCGGACCGGGTGGCCGGTTTCTCGCCGATCCCGGCCATGTCGATGGTCTCCCACGCTTCCGGGGCCCGGTTCGTGAACCTGATCGGCGGCTCGATGCTGAGCTTCTACGACTGGTACGCCGACATGCCGATCGCCTCCCCGCAGGTTTTCGGCGACCAGACCGATGTCCCCGAATCGGGGGACTGGTGGGATGCCGGATACCTCATGATGTGGGGCTCCAATGTCCCGGTGACCCGGACCCCCGACGCGCACTGGATGACCGAGGCGCGCTACCGGGGGCAAAAAGTCGTCGTGGTGTCTCCCGACTTTGCCGACAGCACCAAGTTTGCCGATGAATGGCTGGCCGCCGAGCCTGGCACCGACGGCGCCCTGGCGATGGCCATGGGGCATGTGATCCTCAAGGAATTCCATGTCGAGCGGCAAACCCCCTACTTCACCGGGTACGTGAAGAAATACACCGACCTGCCGTTCCTGGTCATCCTGGACGAGGCGCAAGACGCGGACGGGGCGCGCACCTTCACGGCCGGAAAGTTCCTCACCGCCGAGGACCTGACCACGGAAATCGCCCATGAAGAGGAAAACGCGGCCTTCAAGGCGGTGCTCGTGGATGCGGCGACCGACTCCCTGGTGGTGCCCCCGGGCACCTTGGGCCACCGCTACGGCGAAACGGGCGTGGGCAAGTGGAACCTGGACCTGGGGGACATCGACCCGAGACTCACGTTGATCGACAAGGCCGATGAAAACGTGAGCGTGGACATGCCGCGCTTCGACGCCGGCCAGGGCAACATCGGAGTCATCCGCCGCGGGGTCCCGGCGCGCCGGGTCGCCGGCCGGCTGGTGACCACCGTCTTTGACTTGCTGCTGGCCCAATACGGGGTGGGACGCCCCGGGCTTCCGGGGCAGTGGCCCACAGGCTACGACGACGCCGACTCCCCGTACACCCCGGCCTGGCAGGAAAAGATCACCGGGGTCCCGGCAGCCGCGGCCGAGCGGATCGGCCGCGAGTTCGCGCAGAACGCGGAGGATTCCAAGGGCAGGTCCATGATCCTGATGGGTGCCGGAACCAACCACTGGTTCCACTCCGACACCATTTACCGCACCTTCCTGACCATGACCACTGTCACCGGATGCCAGGGGGTCAACGGCGGGGGCTGGGCCCACTACGTGGGCCAGGAAAAGGTCCGTCCGCTGACCGGATACACGCAGCTGGCCAACGCCTTGGACTGGATGCGGCCGGCACGGAACATGGTGCAGACCGCTTATTGGTACCTGCACACCGATCAATTCCGCTACGACCAGTTCGGCGCGGACGCGCTCACCGCCCGGACCGGCAAGGGCCAGCTGGCCGGCAAGACGACCGCCGACGTCATAGCCCAGTCCGCACGTCTGGGCTGGATGCCTTCCTATCCCACTTTTGACCGCAACCCGTTGGTCATCGGCGCCCAGGCGCGGGAAAAGGGGCAAACCTCTGCGGACTACGTGGTCGAGGAGCTCAAGGCCGGGCGCCTGGCCTTCGCCGCGGAGGACCCCGACGCCCCGGAGAATTTTCCCCGGGTGCTTTCGCTGTGGCGCTCGAACCTGATCGGTTCCTCGGCCAAGGGCAACGAGTACTTCCTCAACCACCTGCTGGGGGCCTCGCACACGATCACGGCGAAGGAAACAGCCGAGCGTTTCCGGCCCAAGGACGTGAAGTGGCGTGAGAAGGCACCGATCGGCAAGCTCGACCTGCTGACCACGCTGGATTTCCGGATGACCAGTTCGACCCTGCACTCGGACATCGTGTTGCCTGCGGCGACCTGGTACGAGAAGTACGACCTGTCCACCACGGACATGCACCCGTTCGTGAACTCCTTCAACCCCGCGATCTCCCCGCCCTGGCTCGCGCGCACGGACTGGGATGCCTGGCAGGAGATTTCCCGGGTCTTCAGCAAGCTGGCCGAACGCCACCTGGGCACGCAGACCGACGTGGTCGCCGCACCGCTGACCCACGACACCCCCGACGCGATGGCGGCTCCTCACGGGAAGGTGCGGGACTGGAAATATGGCGAATGCGAGCCCGTGCCGGGCGTCACCATGCCCAAGATCATCGAGGTCGAGCGGGACTACACCGCAATCGGCGAGAAGATGCGATCGATCGGGCCCCTGCTGGACACCCTGGGCGCCACCACGAAGGGCATCACCTTTGAGCTGGGACCGGAGATCGAGGAGTTGAAGAAGAAGAACGGGGTCGTGCGCGGAGGCGTGGCCCACGGGCGCCCGGACATCCTCAAGGACTTCCAGGCCTGCGAGATGATCCTGATGCTCTCGGGCACCACCAACGGGCGCCTGGCGACCGAGGGCTTCAAGACGCTGGAGAAGCGCACCGGCACCAGACTGCACGACCTGGCCTCGGAACACGAGGGCAAGCGCATCACCTTTGCCGACACCCAACGCGGACCGGTGCCGGTGATCACCTCGCCGGAATGGTCGGGCTCCGAATCCGGGGGACGGCGGTACTCCCCGTTCACCATCAACGTCGAGCGGCTCAAGCCCTGGCACACCCTCACCGGGCGGATGCACTTCTATCTGGACCACGACTGGATGACCGAGCTGGGCGAGTCGCTGCCCACCTTCCGCCCTCCCTTGGACATGACCGCACTGTTCGACGAACCGGAGATCGGCTCCACGTCGTCGGCGGGCGTCACCGTGCGCTACCTGACCCCGCACAACAAATGGTCCATCCACTCCGAGTACCAGGACAACCTGCTGATGCTCTCGCTGTTCCGGGGCGGGCCGGGGATCTGGATGAGCCCGATCGACGCGGAAAAGATCGGGGTGCAGGACAACGAATGGATCGAGGCGGTCAACCGCAACGGCACCGTCACCGCCCGGGCCATCGTCTCGCACCGGATGCCCGAGGGAACCGTCTACATGTACCACTCCCAGGACCGGCTGATCGACATGCCGCTGTCGGAGACCAGCGGCCAGCGCGGCGGCAACCACAACTCGCTGACCCGGCTGATGATCAAGCCCACGCACATGATCGGCGGCTACGCCCAACAAACCTACGCCTTCAACTACATGGGGCCCACGGGAAACCAACGCGACGAGGTCACCGTGATCCGCCGCCGCAACCAGAAGGTGGAGTACTGATGCGTGTCATGTCGCAGATGGCCATGGTGATGAACCTGGACAAGTGCATCGGGTGCCACACCTGTTCGGTCACCTGCAAGCAGGTCTGGACCAACAGGTCCGGAGCCGAGCACGTTTGGTTCAACAACGTCGAAACCCGTCCCGGCCAGGGATACCCGCGCACCTACGAGGACCAGGAGAAGTGGAAGGGCGGTTGGACGCTGACCAAGCGCGGCCGGCTCAAGCTCAAGGCCGGGGGACGGCTGAAGAACCTCATGACCATCTTCGCGGCCCCCAACATGCCGGGCATCAAGGACTACTACGAGCCGTGGACCTACGACTACGACAACCTGACCACCGCCCCGGCGCAGAAGCACATGCCGGTGGCGCGGCCCAAGTCGCTGCTGACAGGGCAGGACACCAAGATCACCTGGTCCTCGAACTGGGACGACGACCTGGCCGGGTCGACGCAGAACACGCACAACGACCCGATCCTGAAGCAGGTCGGAGACAAGATCAAGTTCGAATACGAACAGACCTTCATGTTCTACCTGCCGCGCATCTGCGAGCACTGCCTGAACCCCTCCTGCGTTGCCTCCTGCCCCACCGGGGCCATCTACAAGCGCGAGGAAGACGGGATCGTGCTGGTGGACCAGGACCGCTGCCGCGGCTGGCGCCAGTGCGTGGGCGGCTGCCCGTACAAGAAGATGTATTTCAACCACAAGACCGGCAAGGTCGAGAAATGCACCTTCTGCTACCCGCGCATCGAGATCGGCCAGCCCACCATCTGCTCGGAGACCTGCGTGGGGCGCCTGCGCTACCTCGGGCTGATGCTCTACGACGCCGACAAGGTGCTGGAGGCGGCATCCACCACGGATGAACACGGTCTCTACGAGGCCCAGCGCGACGTGTTCCTGGATCCCCGGGATCCCGAGGTCATTCGTGAAGCGAAACTGGCCGGAATTCCGGACGATTGGGTGGAAGCGGCCCAGCGCTCGCCGATCTGGGCCTTGATCAACGAATTCAAGGTTGCCCTGCCGCTGCACCCCGAGTACCGAACGATGCCGATGGTCTGGTACATCCCCCCGCTGTCCCCGGTCGTGGATGCGGTCGGAGAGACCGGGGAAGACCCGGAGCGCAAGGACAACCTGTTTGCGGCCATCGACAAGCTGCGGATCCCGATCGAGTACCTGGCCGGGCTCTTCACCGCGGGGGACACGGTGCCGGTGGACCGGGTCCTGCACAAGCTTGCGGCCATGCGTTCCTACATGCGCGACATCAACATGGGATGGGAACCCGACGAGTCCATCGCCGAATCGGTGGGGATGACCGGGCAGCAGGTCCGGGACATGTATCGGTTGCTGGCCATCGCCAAGTACGAGGAACGCTACGTGATCCCGGCGGCCCACTACGAGGACGCCCACAAGCTGGAGAACATCGCCACGGAGTGCTCGCTGGATGTCGAGGGAGGTCCGGGCATGGGCGGCATGGGTGGCATGGATGATTCCTTTGGTTCCGACCCGGGCGGCGGGGGACCGGATGTCCCGGGCCGACCCGAAGGTGTGCGCATCAACCTGCTGAACTGGAACGGCCAGGGCACGCCCACCGGGCTGTTCCCCGGCACGCCGCCTGCCCCGGGAGCCACCCCGTGACGCCCAAGGTGCCGGCCCTGAAGTACACCTCGGAGGAAATCACCGCGGCCTGGCAGTGCGCCTCCATCCTGCTGGATTATCCCGACGAGCTGCTGCTCTTGCGCCTGGACCTGCTCGACGAGGTCGCCGCTTCCCTGCCGGCCAAGATCGGGGCGGGCCTGCTCGAGACGATCCGATACCTGCGCCGGCCAGGGGTGGCGGACACCCAGAGCCAATACGTCGACACCTTCGACACCCGTCGGCGCGGATGCCTGTTCCTGACCTACTTCTCCAACGGCGAGACCAGGAAGCGGGGGTTGGCGCTGCTGCGCATCAAGCAGGTCTACGCCCGGGCCGGCCTGGAACTGGCCCCGGAGCAGCTGCCGGACCACCTGTGCGTGGTCCTGGAATTCGGCGCGCTCACCGATGCCAAGGCGGGCCTGAAGATCATCCTGGACAACCGGGCCGGCTTGGAACTGCTACGCCTTCACCTGCGCGAGACCGACTCGCCATGGTCTGGGGCGGTCGAATCGGTCTGTTCCACCCTCCCGGGGCTCAAGGGCACGGACCACGAGATCGTGGCACGGCTCATTGCCGAGGGGCCCGCGGACGAACAGGTCGGACTGGACACCTATGGAATGCCGGATTTGGCACCGATTCAAGGAGGCGTGTGATGGATAACGGATGGCAAGTGTTCCTGTGGCTGATTTTCCCCTACATCTGCCTGACGGTCTTTGTCCTGGGGCACATCTGGCGATACCGCTATGACAAGTTCGGGTGGACCTCGCGCTCGAGCCAGATGTACGAGAGCAGCATCCTGCGCTGGGCCAACCCGATGTTCCACTTCGGCATCCTGGCAGTATTCCTTGGCCACGTCATGGGCCTGGGCATCCCCAAGAGCTGGACGGATGCAATGGGCATTTCGGACGGGGCATACCACTTCATGGCCGTCTCGGTGGGCGCCGTTGCCGGGGTCTTCACGATTGTGGGATTCCTTGGACTGCTCTACCGGCGCCGCTTCACCAAGGCGGTGATGGGGGCAACCACCGTGATGGACAAGGTCATGTACCTCGTGCTCGGAATCGTGATCCTGGGCGGACTGGTCAACACCGTCTCCGGGGTGGCGGGGGAGTACAACTACCGGGAAGGGGTGTCGGTCTGGTTCCGCAGCATCTTCTACTTCAACCCGCAGCCGGAATTGATGGTCGGTGCACCGCTGAGCTTCCAGTTCCACGCGGTTGCCGCCATTGCGCTGTTCGCGCTGTGGCCCTTCACCCGCCTGGTGCACGTGTTCACCGCACCGGTGGGTTATCTCTTCCGCCCCTATATCGTGTATCGCAGCCGCGACGCGCACGAGGGCTCGCGGGCGCACCGGCGCGGGTGGGACAAGGTCGATACGATCCCGCGCCGCCCCAAGTAAGCAGCGCGAGGAAGGGGACTTGCCGTGCCACGGAACCGGGCCGGTGAGGTCAGGACACTGCGGGGCCCGGCCGCGTGCCACGGAGGCCCCGGCGGCGGCGCAGCCAGGAGAATGCCGCATGGGCCATGGCGAGGGAGGACGCCAGCCAGGCGAGCAGCGCCACCCAAATGATGATCCGGCCCAGGCCCACCATGAAGTCGAGCCCCTCGACGGTGCCAAAGAGCATGCTGGCGCTGGCATACATGCCCAGCGGGAAGACGATGCTCCACAGGCTGATTTCATAGCGCAACGGCCGGTGCCGCAGCACGTGCCGCCAGATCCCGAAGAGCAGCAGCAACGGGATCCACCACAGGCCCAGGGCCCACAGGATGAAGCTGATTCCGGCAACGGCCGGTCCCGCGGTTTCCAGGATGGGCATCTGCGCGGGCAGCAGCAGGATCCGGGAACCGGCCAGCACCGAGATGGCGGTGGCACCCATGTAGATCCAGTAGGTGGGGCTCAGGGATGCCGGGTCCACGGGGTGGGTGAGCAGACGTATCGTGACAAGGGTGGCCACAATCAGGTAGAGCATCACGCCGACTCCCCACAGCCCCACGGCGGCAGCGGCCAGCAGCTCCGATCCGCCCAAGCGGGCCACCATGGCTGCGGCCACGGCAACGGATTGGGTTCCCACCACCCACAGGAACCAGCTGCCGTTGATTTCCGCGATGATGGGGTTCTTGCGCTCCGCGACCAGCAACTCCGTTGGCAGCGTGTAGTTGAGCACCACCCACACGACGGCACCCACCACGGCCATGGCCAAGGCCGTGGTGATCCAGCCGTACATCTCAAATCGCGCGCCAAGCACGTTGGCGGCGGCCACGATGGTGAAGAATCCGAAGGCGCGGCCGGGGCTTCGGACATCGCGCACCACCCTGCCGAACGTGCCGATCAATCGCAACAAGGTCGCCGCGGCGAGCACGATCCCGGCGAGCACCGCAATGATGAAAAGTACCAATGCCGGCACGGGCGCGCCGTAGAGGTCCAAGCCTGTCGAGACTATTCCGGTGGCCATCACGAAGGAAAAGGAGGCCGGCGGCAGGTTGGCGATCAGGCCGCCCGATGGGTTTTCAACACCGGGGAGAGGTGCATTGGCGGGATTGAGCTGTCCTTCGCTGAACTCGTCGGAGGCCAGCATGGCTAGCGGCCCGGGCCAATGGAGGGCAGGCATGCGGCATTTTTCCGCTCAGGAACCATGTTCCAGCTCTTGGGCTCGGCTGCAACCCGGTCACCGGCTTGTGTACCTCGTGGCCTTGATTCCATGCCTTCACCCTAGGCATCCAAGAGGCCAGTGGCCAGAGAAGCCGGGCAACTCGACAGGAAACGACCGTATCAGCGCAAGCATTTTCTTGGCGTGAACCGGTACCTGCGGGCCGCAGTGCATGTGCCTTGCGTCTCGAGGCGTGCCGCCAGGGGCCAAGTTCTTGGTAGACTTTTCTGCGGTGCCCGCTGCAGTCCGCGGTTGCGAGTGCACCTGCCGGTGACGGTGTTTTGAAACGCGGTACAACTCTAGGAGTTATTGTGGCATTAGACGCCGCTGTCAAGCAGGAAATCATGAAGGCCTACGCCACCAGCGAAGGCGATACCGGTTCGCCGGAGGTCCAGATTGCCGTGATGTCACGTCGCATCCTGGATCTGACGGAGCACCTGAAGATGCACAAGCATGACCACCACACCCGCCGCGGCCTGATGGCCCTGGTTGGTCGTCGTCGTCGCATGCTTGCGTACCTCAAGGGCACCGACATCGAGCGCTACCGTTCGCTGATCGAGCGCCTCGGCCTGCGTCGCTAATTTTTAGCACTAGGTTTGATTGAGATTCCCCGGTTCCCGTCACAGGGCGCCGGGGAATTTTTTTATGCTTTCGCAGAGGACGGTATTTGCGCGGGCTTGTCTGTTCCTCGAAACCATAGCGTGGAGTCGATCCTGTGAGCACAGATACCTTGCGAGCTGTCCGCTGGAACATATCATTGCCGGAATCCGAGTAGCTGAGCACCATGGATTCGTTTGGAACGGCTTACAAGCGCACCATCGTTGCGCATCGAAGAAGGGGCTGCTGGCCATGCGGTCAAACCGGGCGGAGCCGTTAGGGAAGGCGCGTGCCATCCGTCGACATGTAATTGAGCTGATTACATATGTCTTTGCATTCAATAAGAAATGTTCATAGTGGGAAGTGTAGACGGAGAGTCACCAATTGGCTGCTGGAATATGCCCGGTGAGATCGCCCGGGTCGGGTAACGGGTATGAATTCCTCTGTGTGTTCGTTAATTTGCCAAGGCCGGGGGACCGCACAGAGCCTTTGCATCAGCCAGAACAACGTACAGATCGCTGCCGTCATTGGACTGTCCCATCGCAGTTAGAGTGAACCGGTATACGCCGCTGAGGTCGCGAGTGAACGAGTACTCTCGCCAAGCGGAATGGCACGCCATGCGGGACTTTCCTGAGCTTTCCACCGATCATCCCTCCAGATACCAAGCTTCCCTTTTTGTGGCCTGTGCGTCTTTGGTGAACTTTGCGGGATTACCGCACTATTCGCTTTGCAGCGCCCCAGATGATGAAACAATTCAATGATCAACCAAAGTTCGCCGGAAGATGACGCGATCGATCAGGAGACTCCATGGCCGACCAGCCCGCATCGCCCCATCCCAAGAACAACGCCCGGAAGAAAAGACCGAGGTGGATCATCGCCATTGCGGTCGCGGTGATCATCGCTGGTGTATTCATTGGCAGCCGCATCTACGCCGCCAACGTCTCCGCCCAGGCCGATGCCGTTCCGACTTTGTCTGCGATGCCAAGCAGCGCGGCGTCCAATGGTGCGGGGGACGCGAGCGCGGCATCAACATCTGCCGACCGTGACGGGACTTGGACCGTAGGTTCCGGATCCTTCGCCGGGTACAGGCTCAACGAGGTACTCAACGGTGCAGACGTGACCGTCACGGGACGCACCGAAGACGTCGGCGGCTCATTGACCGTCGAAGACGATCGGCTCACGGCCGCGGATCTCGTCCTCAAGGTGGAAACCATCACCACGGACTCAGGCCGGCGCGATCAGTACTTCCGCACCTCGGCGATCGATACGTCGCGATTCCCCGAGGCGAGATTCACGCTGACCGAGCCCGTCGACGTGTCCGCAACGCTCGAGGGGGAGACCCGGACAATCCCCATCACCGGTGATTTGACGCTCAACGGCCAGACCGTGTCCGTCGAGGCCAACGTACAGAGTGCTTTCAGCGACGGAGCTGCGAAACTGGTTGGCCAGATACCCACGACCTGGGCGGAATTCGGCGTCGAAGCGCCGAACTTGGGCTTTGTTGCCGTGGAGGATTCCGGATTCATCGAGTTCTCGCTGGAAGTCACCCAGGGCTAGGAATCGCATCGTGCCGGGAGGGAACCGGCCACGATGGCCTTGGCAAGGATGGTCATCGAGGCTTCGCCAGGATTTCCCTTTCCGGCGATTGAGACGTCATCCCTGGCCGTTTCCGATCCGCGAATACGCGGCGGTAACTGGAAGGCGTGGTGTTGAATTCACGGGTGAAATGCAGCCTGAAGTTGGCCGAGGTTCCCAAGCCGGTCCGGGCGGCAATTGCCCCCACGGTCAGGTTGGTTGTTTCGAGCAGGCGGCATGCCTCCGTAAGCCGCTGGCTTGTCAGCCAGCGCATGGGTGTCATGCCGGCCACTGCCAGGAATTTTCGCGCAAAACTGCTCGACCCCCAGCCTGCGTGGGTTGCCATGTCGTGAACGCTCAACGGCTCGGCCAGGTGGTGAAGGGCCCAGCCGCACGTTTCGGCGAAATGGGTCAAGGGCGGGGCGACCGGGCGTTCGATGAACTGTGCCTGCCCTCCCTCGCGATGGGGTGCAACGACCATCCGCCGGGCGATGCGGTTGGCTGCCTCGGTGCCGTGGTCCGTCCTGACCAGGTGCAGGCACAGGTCGATTCCGGCCGCGACGCCGGCGCTGGTGCTGACACCGCCCTCGTCGATGTACAGCACGCCGGCGTCGACGCAAACTTCCGGATGGAGGGTTTGCAGGTGTTCCGCGTTCCTCCAATGAGTGGTGGCGCGCTTTCCGTCCAGCAGCCCGGCGGCCGCCAGCGCAAACGCCCCCGTGCAGACGGATACCAATCGGGTTCCCTTCGCCGCGGCGCCGCGAAGGGCGCTGGAGACCTCGGGAGGCGGGTCGGTGAGCGGGCTGAATCCTGGCACCACGATGGTGTCGGCTGACAGAAGGGCTTCGAGACCTTCGGCCGCGTGGATGGCGTAGCCCGTCGTGGTCTTGACCAATCCGGGTTCTGGGGCGCACACCGCGAACGAGTACAGCTGGCGCTCATCCTCGTGGCCGAATACCTGCGCCGGGATGGCCAGGTCAAAAGCGACGACATCCGGCAGGGCCAGTGCAACGACACGGTGCATATGGCCACTGTACGCCGGGCCGTCGAGACGGGAGCCTTGATAGCTGCAGGATCCTTTTCATACTGGTCATTTTTGCCGCTCCCGCCAGCTGCCCAGGCTGGGGAGACTTGAATCATGATCAACCTAGGAACTTCAGCCACTTCCGCACAGTCGGATTTACCGCCTGCAAAACCACGCCTGCCCTTGGCCGCCCGGAACTCGACACGAGGGGGCAACGGCCGCAGCAGCACTCCCTTTTCCCCCGAACAACCGGTAGGCGGACACCAGCCGACTGCCATCCCCGAGAGCCGCCGATCCGAGGACGAAGACCGTCTTCCGCGTACTGGCCCAATGCGCAGGGGACCTATCGCTTGGATCGTGGCCGGATCCTTGATCGCAGGCGTCCTCGCCGCCGTGCTGCTGGCCACCGCCTCGATCATTCCGGCCACCGAAAGCAGCATGGTCGGCGCAGTGCTGTCGGGGCTTGCCCTGGGCTGGGCGATGTTGGCTGTGCTTTCGTTAAAATTCACGGACCAGCCGCAGAAGTGGGCGGTGGTCCCGGCTTCGATCATGGGCCTGGGCGGTCTGCTTTTGCTGGTGTTCGGATCCCCGATGCGCGAAGCGCTTGCCTGGGCATGGCCACCGGCCGTGCTGTCCGCGGCGGTGTGGATTTTCCTCCAAGCCCGTCGGCAGCTACGCAGCCGAATCGGGCGTATGATGCTCTACCCGGTGATCGCACTGCTGGCCCTGGCCTCGTTGGGCAGTGGCTATGAAACGGTGCGCGCAGTGGTTGATGCAGGGGCTTCGCCGGTCCAGGGACAGTTGGTCGACGTGGGCGGACACCGCTTGTACTTGAACTGCACCGGCTCGGGCAGTCCAACCGTCGTGCTTGAACCGGGCGCCGGCCTCATGTCATCGGATCTCGCATTGGTCGCACCGCATGTAGCCGCTGCGACGCGGGTGTGCGTCTACGACCGGGCCGGGAAGGGATGGAGCGAACCGGCGGCCACCCCGCAGGATGGTGCGCAGGTCGCGACCGACCTCCACACCCTGCTGCAGCGGGGGAACGTTCCGGGACCGTACGTGCTGGCCGGGCATTCGTTCGGCGGCCTGTATGCACTGACTTTCGCGGCCCGCTACCCGCACGAAACGGCGGGACTGGTGCTGGTGGACTCGACCGCACCGGCCTCGAAACAGGAATCGGTGCAGGCTACCCGCCCCGGCTCCGAGACCACCATGAACCGTCTCTCCGCGCTGGTGGCGGGCGCTTCCAGACTCGGCCTCGGCCGATTGTCCGACGGGGCAACCGCGAGCCAGGCACGAAGCACGATCGACGAATACATCCGCGCGGGATCCTCGGCGCAGCAGGCCGCAGCCCTGACGGACTTCGCCGACAAGCCGCTGGTCGTGCTGACGGCAGGCACAGGCAGTGCGACCACTTGGGCCGCTTCGCAGGAAGCCCTTGCCTCGCTGTCGACCAACAGCCGGCACCGTGTCATCGACGGGGCCACCCATACGTCGCTGCTCTCGGACCGGGAGGACGCGGCCACGACCGCCCGCGGGATCCTCGACGTCGTCTCCGCAGTGCGGACCGCAAGCCGCTTGATCCCGTAGGACGAAGGAGCCCAGCGGCTCGCCGAAGGGTCGCGGGCGTGGTCCCGGGATTTCTCCCAAACCGGCAATCCGTGGTAGCTCTCGGCTTTTAACCGTGACGATAGACATATCGACACATGGCTCCGCACCAAGCACGACAACGAAAACTGACGGACCGCCGGCGGTACCGTTGACATCGGAATGCCCGATCTGGCGGGAGACAGCAACTGGCGGCCACCCCAACGATGGGGCGGCCGCCAGAATCGGTGAGCTGTTGGAGTCAGTGTTCGGTGTGTGTCGGCGGCCTTTTCCGCAACGTTCTCGGCGCGCAGGGCCTCGACCTCGTCAAGCTCGAGTGCCTTCTCCTGGTGCATGACTCCGGCCGGGAACTTCTCCATCGCCTTGGCCGTGTGGGCAAGAACGAACGGCCTCCTGTCTGGAACGGCCCTCAGCACGATGGTTGGCCGGAATGCTCGTCTATTCGTCACCGTCGTTGATTGCCAGGCGCTTATAGAGGCCGCGCCCATTTTGGTAGGGCCATATTCCGTCATGATGCATCCGACCCACAATGATGCCCGGGCAAACACCTATGGCAGCGGCAAACTCTCTAACTTCTTGAAGCGAACGAAGACTGCCGAGGCGTTTGGCCATTCCCGGCTTGATCAAATAATCGGAAGCAAAGCCATCGGCTTCGGCCTCCAATATCGATCCGCCGTCGCCGTCCTGATTCTGAATGAAAAGTTCGTTGTGAGGATGATGTAAGACATGGCCGAACTCGTGGAACAGCGTAAACCAAAATTTCCCGTCATCAGCTCCTCGCGTGGTCAGGGTGATGACTGGATGGCCGCCAATCCACTGGGTCGCCCCATAAGCGCGGATGCCTTTGACTTCGCTCTTGTAGATGAGACGGATCCCAACGTCCCCCAGCATCTGCGGAATGAGTGAACCGTACTCTTCGGGAGATTTAAGTGACAGTGCGCGAATTTCAGGTAGCAACTCGAGGAATGCTTCTCTGTTGTAACGGCTCTCCAACTCGTCTAGGCTGGCGAGCTCGAGCTCAATGAGCCTAAGCCATACCTGCACGGCAGCGGGGTCCACAGGGTGTGCAGCGTCTTGGCGAAATGCGGCTAGTGGCTGGGCTCGCGACTTTAAGCCTTCTAAAGAACCAACTGCGAAGAATCCCATGAGCTGCATGAGTAGAATCCCTGGCCGACGCATAGTCTCCGTGATGATGCCCATCTGTCGGAGTTCCTTGACCGGAAATAGTGCTGCTACGTCCTTCTCGGCCGCGAGTTCGGCTTCAAGACCAAGACGCGCGATATCAGCGCGATACGTTGCTTCGTAACTGAGCCAGATCCTTGCCGGAACGCCAGTGACAAGCTCCAATTTCATGGCGACAGTCTCAGTGAGGCGCGCGCCAGCTATCAACTTACTTACATGCTTTGGCGATACATTTAGTCGGCGTGCCAGCTCGGCCTGCGACATATTGTTTTCTTCGAGCCATTCCTCGATGAATTCACCGGTTGGGACGGCATAGTCGGAATCGGCCGATACATAGTCAGTCACCTTGCCCTCCTCGTTGTTATCCATCGTGGTAATCCTCGATACTTTCAAGCCGAGCAATCAGTCCGTTCGGGCTGCTGCTGTCAAAGGTCACTATTAACCGCCAACCTCCCTGGAGGCTGGCTGCGAACTCGCCCTTACGGTCTCCTTTGAGGGGATGCCAGTTTCCGGGTCCCTGAAAGAGGTCATCGATGGCTATGGCGGACTCGACCTGCTTTATTCGTCGCTGAGATATTTGACGCAGACATCGCCAAGCACTTTGGTTGCTTCTCGATTATTTGTGCATAGTTTCGCTACTTCGGGCGTCTGATAGAGCAACTTCAAGATAATCCCTCGTTACCTATCAGGTAATAGCATGGCACAATTTTCTGGTTCACACTATACCCTGAGGCCTCGCTGAAGCGTGATGAGGCTGACATGGGATGCTTGGACACCGGTACCCCATTGGCAATTTTGCCCTTCCATAACTTCATCCGGATTCGTCAGCGAGTGCTTGCGGACGTTGAAGTAATGGTTGGTCAGGTCGAGCACCAGACAGAAGGCGAACCTTGGCCACGTCTCACAGATGCGGTTTTCGCACCGTCCCCGGGCGCGGTGCCGGGCATCAAGGAACGCGACGTTCCAGCGCGGGGCGTTGGTCAGGAACGCGGTCACCCGGTGCCCGTCGACGTCGAAGATGGAGGCCTGGGCCCCGGGATGCAAGGGTTCGGCCCGGAGATACAGACGGGTTCCTGCCGGGTAGCCATGCAGCTTGATGACCTTCGTTGCATCGATGACCCACGCGTCGCGGCGTTCGTACCCGTCCTGCTCAATGACCCGCTCCCAGAGGTCCTTGTCATTGATCCAGTGGACGAAGCGCTCGTTGGGAACCGGCAGGGTGTAGGAGGTGGAGAACTGCAGTCCCAGGGAGTGCAGGTGGTTCAGGAACTCGCGAGACGCCCCGGCGCTGTCGGTGCGCACCAGGATCCTGTCGGCATGCAGTTTCCCGTGCTCGTCGCGCATCGAGTCGGGCAGCTGGGCCAGGGCCTTGTCGAGCACACGGATGTGGTCCTTGGCGCTGTTGGCACCCTGGTTGCCGGCCCGCAGTTCCGCGGCCAGGACCTCTCCGGTGCCGTTTCCCCTGCCGTAGTCGAGGCTGGCAACGAACGGGGAATGCCCGAAACCGCGCTTGTAATGGCCGGTGGCCAATTCCTTCTCGGAATGCGCGTCCACGAGGGTGGCGTCAAGGTCGATGATCAGCGGGTCCAGCCTGGTGGCCAGGGTGGCGGGGTTCCGTGGGCCGGCGGCCTCCCAGATCCTGGAGCGCAGGGCCTTGGCGACCGCGGCGAAGCCCAAGGTGAAGGCCTCGGGCTCCTCGGTGGCTCGTTCCACGAAGCGGGAGACCGTCGCGTTGGAGGCGACGGGGCCGAACAGGTCCGGGCTGTCGCGCAGGGTGTCGAGGTCCGAGACGTGTTCGCCGCCGTCGGGGAGCATCACCGCCAGGGAGCCGAGGACCCGTCCCGGGCGGTGGGTGGCCGTCTCGGGAACGAACCCGGCCAGTTGCTCTTCGCACAGGGCGCCGAAGCCGGTCGCGTCCAGGAAGGAGGTGAGCACGTTCAGGCCGGCGTGGGAAACCAGCGACTGGCCGGTCGGGGCTGCCGGGAGGGACGGGAAAACACGGGTATCGTTAAGCATCGAAAAGGTGAGCCCTGTTCTGGTGGATAAAAAGGTGTGGTACCTCTATTTTCCCAGATCAGCTCACCTTTTCGACGTTATAGGCACTTAATGACGCCCCGCTTCATGAAAAGGCCGGGCTAGGCGGGGTGACGGCCGGGCGCTCCTGCTCGGCGAGATTGCCGATGCCGAGGGCCGTCTTCGGGACATCCAGCTCAAGGGCTCGGGGCGAACGCCGTTTGCCCGCGGCGGCGACGGATTTGCCACGGTCGGTCCGATGCTCCGTCAATACCTGGTCAGCGAGGCGATGCACGCCCTGGGCATTCCCACCATGCGCTCCCTGCAGTGCCGCACCCGTTTCCCCCGTCGCTGCCCGACTCGCCCGCATATACTCGGAACATGCCAAATATGCGCCTTGACCGAGCCTTCCACGACCAGTCGTCCGCCCTCGAGCAGCACCGGGGCGCTCTGTGAGCGGCGGCCTCGTCGCCCTGCTGGACGATGTCGCGGCCCTGGCCCGCATCGCGGCCGCCTCGGTGGACGACGTCGCCGCCGGAGCCGCGAAGGCGGGAGCCAAGGCCGCCGGGGTGGTCATCGACGATGCCGCCGTCACCCCGCAGTACGTTTCCGGTGCCGACCCCTCCCGTGAACTGCCCATGATCAAGAAGATCTTTTGGGGTTCACTGCGCAACAAGCTGCTGGTCATCCTGCCGGCGCTGTTGCTGGTCAGCGCATTCCTCCCGGGGATCATTCCGTTCATCCTCATGGCCGGTGGCACCTACCTCTGCTACGAGGGCGCCGAAAAGGTGTGGCACAAGCTCCGCGGACACCATGAGGCGGAAAAGTCCCCGGCGGTCGACCGCGGCCCGTTGGCGGAGGCCAAGGTCATCAAGGGCGCCATCACGACCGACTTCATCCTCTCCTGCGAGATCATGGTGATCTCCATGAACGAGGTGGCCACCGAGTCACTGCTCTCGCGGGCCATCATCCTTATCGTCGTGGCGCTCGCCATCACGGTGCTCGTGTACGGGGCCGTGGGGCTGATTGTGAAGATGGACGACATCGGCCTGCACCTGGCCACCAAGGACTCCGCGGGCGCAAAGCGCTTCGGCGAGGCGCTTGTCAAGGGCATGCCCGCCGTGCTGGCCGCAATCACCTTTGTCGGGACGATCGCCATGTTGTGGGTGGGTGGCCACATCATGCTGCAGGGTGCCTACGACCTCGGGTGGCATGCACCCTACGACCTGGTCCATGTCCTGGAGAAGCCTTTCGCTTCGATCCCCGCGGTGGGCGGCTTCCTGGCCTGGCTCGTGAACACCCTGTGCTCGGCCATCCTCGGAATCATCTGGGGCAGCGTCGTCATGGCCATTGTGCACCCGCTGCTCAAGGCGCTGCCGTTCGGCAAGGCGAAGGGCGGACACGAGGAAGGCGACCTCAGGGCGGAAATCGCCGGGTACCGGCCCGGGAAGGCCAACGTCGATCCCGCCCCGTGACCGGGGTGCCAAGGATGGTCTGCAGGCCGCACAGGGGACGCATTCCTGTGTCCTGCGCCGCAGGGGATCACATCGGGGGAGTTGCGCTGCCTGTCGGTGTGGCCTTCGATGGCGGATTTCCCTGCCTGTAGGGATCTAGATGCTTCCCACCTGCGGCGTCCGTAGGACGACAGGTGCTTGGTCCCGTCGGCAACTGTTCTTTCCCTAGAACAGCGGCCAGGGCACCGCCGGCATCCCACCGCTCGGAGCCGGAAACCGCCGGGCCAAGCTCAACCGCGTGCAACGTGCGCCGAGCGCGGAGATTTCCTCGGCGGTGAGCAAGGGCGCCAGGTCGCGTCCAAGCTGGCCGTCCAGTCCTTGGATGATACGGTCCACTCCGTCGAGTTCCCCGGCGCTCAGGGAGGCT
Source organism: Arthrobacter sp. C2 (assembly GCA_024207135.1). Taxonomy (GTDB): domain Bacteria; phylum Actinomycetota; class Actinomycetes; order Actinomycetales; family Micrococcaceae; genus Paeniglutamicibacter. Next base: position 4,410,772 of record CP042428.1, read on the forward strand.
CCACTCCAACCCCACAGCACCGTCCGCAGCTTGTGGTCACTGTGAAAAGTGAGCCCATGGTCCACGCCGTATCGGTGTCCGTCCCCCATGGCAAGAACGTGGTTGCCTTTGCGGTCGGCATTGTTGATGACCACGTCGAAGACGGCCATGCGCCTGAGCGCCTGCGAGTCTTCATGGACGAGGGCGACCCTCCGCCCCTCCTCGTCCCGGCCCTCAAGGACATGTTTCCAGCCACTGTTCGGCACGTCGTCCGCAACCACCAGGTCCACGGCATTCTGGGCGGGATCTTGCTCCTGCCAGAGCTGCACCATTCCTTCACCCAGCGGGCCGTCGCGCAGCCAGGTGTGCGGCACGACGTTCCAGCCCAGGGCCTGCGAGACCAGGTAGGCTGCCAGCTCCCGGTGGGCCAGGGCGCCGTGGGGAAAATCCCACAGCGGCTGTTCACCTGCCATTGGCTTGTAGACGACCACCGCGTCGCCGATGCTGCCCAGGAAGGTGGCATTTGAAGCCGTGGTGATGCGGCCGGTGAGCGTCAGCTCGGCGGTTGTCAGGTCGGGTGCCGGCATCAGTTCTCGGGAAGTGTGCAGGTGTGTCCGTCGGCGTCCATGGGGTAGCCGCAGAGCAGGCACATCGGACGCCCGGCAGCCACGATCTCGCGGGTGCGCTTGGCGAATGCCCGGGCGGAGCCCACCGGCATGCTCACCAGCAGCATTTCGTCCGCGTCGGGGTCAATTCCCTCGGGCGATTCGACGTCTTCGTCATCGTTGTCATCGACATCGGTGATCGGGTAGGCCTTGATGACGACCTGGGCCGTCGTGGGGTCCCAACCCAGGCCCATGGCCCCGGTGCGAAACTGTTCCTGGACGGCCTCGAGCTGGTCGTTGTCGACCAGTTCAATGGGAGTGCTCCCGGGAACGCTGAAGGGGTTGCCCTCGAGGGCCATCAGCTGGTCGAGGATTTCATCGACCTTCTCGGCAAGCAGGGCCGCCTGCTGCTTCTCAAAGGCGATACTGACGATCTGCCGCCCCGCCCGCACCTGCAGGTAGAACGTGCGCGACCCCGGCAGGCCCATGGTGCCGACAATGACCCGATCAGGCCAGATGAATTCGTGAACACGTGTAGGCATGTAACCATCTTAGGCTCCGGAGGTTCGTGGCGCCTCCTGCCCTGCCCCGCCGCCCACCGGTGCGTCGCCGAGTGGGGTGCTGTTCGCCAGCCACGAAAGATCCCCGGCGTCGGTGTTGGTCGCGTGGACGGTCGGCCGGGTGGCGCCATAGCGCACGATGGACACGGAGGCGGGGCCCACATTGATGCGCTGGAACAGGTCGAGGTGCATGCCAAGTGCGTCGGCGAGGATGGCCTTGATGAGGTCCCCGTGGGTCACCGCAGCCCATACTGCCCCTGGCCCGTGCTCCGCTTCGAAGGCTGCATCGTGGCGTCGAATCGCTGCCACCGACCGGGCCTGCATTGCGGCCAATGATTCACCGCCGGGAAAGGTGACGGCCGAGGGTTGCGACTGCACCACGGACCATAGCTTCTCGGTCGCGAGATCTTCGAGCGTGCGGCCCTGCCACTGGCCGTAATCGCACTCGATGAGATCCGGTTCGATCGGCGCGTACGGGATGCCGGCCTGGCGTTCGAGGAGGAACCGGGCGGTCTCCCGGCAACGCTCCAGGGGGCTGGACACCACCGCGACCAGGGGCACGGCCGCGAGCCGGTCTCCGGCCCGAGCTGCCTGGTCGATCCCGATTTGGTCCAGACTGATGCCCGCTGCCCTACCGGCCAGCAGCCCAGCGGCATTGGCATTGGTGCGGCCGTGCCGCACGAGAATAACTGTCGCCATCCATCCAGCATAGCCATCCGCTCGACGGCCTTGTCCATCCGGGACATGAGAACCAGTCGAGAGCGGTCCGTTGTCATCTAAGTTGAACAACGAAAAGCCCGAAATCTAGGGTTTTGATTCAACTGTAATGACACGATTTTGGCCACTTTGGTCACTTCAATTGAATCAAATCTTAAAATCTTGCCTGCCCTCGCGCTCAAACCGCAAATTGCGATCTTTGGAATCCGACTGTCCCGTCATGACGAACGCTGAGCGGGTCAGCGGAACCGGAATCCCGCCCCTCAACGGCAGAATCAGCCATCCAGGGCTTGTGCGGCACCGGCCTTCAGGAGCCCCATATCCGTATCGGTGGCCACCCAGTCGTAGCCGAGTGCTTCGAAGGCGCTGGCCCTGACTGACGAGCCGGCGAAAGCGCCTACTTCAATATGGTGGTCATGGCACGCTTTTGCTATGTATCCAAGGGGGGAGTCCTTGGCGGCGAGCAACGAATCCACGTCCGTTCCAAGGCTCATTGCCAAGTCGACTGGGCCCACGAATATGGAGTCGATGCCCGAGGTACCAACGATTGCGTCCAGGTTTTCCAGTCCTTCGGCGGATTCAATCATCGCCGACAGGTGAATTCGAGAGTTCGCTTCTTGGGGGTTAATCACGGGCGCCCCGAACAGCGCACTCATCGGTCCCCAGCTTCTCCCGCCCTGTGGAGCGTACCTTGCCGCGTGGGCTACCTCTTGGGCTTCTTCGGCCGTATTGATCATGGGGACCATGATGTGGGTGGCACCTGCATCGAGAGCAAACCCGATATCTGCGTAGCTTCCGCTTCGAAGCCGCACGGCGATGTTGCCACTTGGCGCGGCAGCAAGAGCGGAAATTATTTGGGGTTCACTCCACAGGCCATGCTGCATGTCCAACCCGTGCCAACCGAAACCCATCTTTGAGGTTGTTGCCAGAATTGCCGGTGAGTCAAGAAAATGCCACAGTCCACGGCCTGAATACCTTGCCAAGTTGTCCTCCTAGAATACTGCCCATCGAACAGCGGACAGTCCATGGAAAATTTACATCTTTTCCGTGGGCAAGACGATTCAGCAGGGGTTGCGCGCTTCATCCTTTCGGCATTCATGTCGGGCATCTTCAAGGATCCTGCATTGGGTTGAAATTCAAAGACGTATCGCAGGGCCCCGTCCCTTAAGCCGGTCCTCAAACGGACAAACCAATCGTTGACCAGTGTCTTTGTGACCGCAAGATTTCTGGCGTCCCGTAAATGACAATGGGGCGAGAATGCATCACCAGTAACAAAGATGCGTCAACTGTGGTGACAAGAATCAGCGCAATGCTTCACCTGTAGCGACAAAAATAGGCAGGATGCGTCAACTGAAATGCCATCTGACGGCCTAATGCGTCAATTTAGTTGAGAATGCTTCAACTTAGATGACAAAGGACAAGAGCGGTTCAACGCGCCTTGCCGCCGGCAGACGGGTTCCGCGCAGCCTGACCATTTGTTGCACCAGCTTCGATTCCGGTGCCGCCAGATGCCGAGCGAAGTTGGGCGGTGCGGCTCCGGCTCGTTCCAGCGACTTGTTCATTGGCACGTTGCTGGACCACCGGTGTTCCGCGGCTGCTCCGGCGTGCCATTCCCGGGAATCCAGCGGGAGGTTCTTGTCCAGCAGGACCTGGATGTGGCGCCCCGGCAAATGTCCCACAGCCTGTGGGGAATTTGGCCGCCGGGCGGTCCACGCGGCTGCGAACGTGCGCAGGCAATGCAGGTTCGGTGCGCGACAGGCCGGTCATTTCGAGGAATTCCCGGCGCAGCTCCGCCGCCAGCCGGGAGATGACCGTGCTTTGCAGGCCATCGCGTTTCTGTTCGTTCAGGATCCGGGTCCGGTATTCCAGTACAAGTCAATGAGGGCGCTGTTCAGGACCAGTGGGGCCCGTACCCGGGCCGCGGACATGGTCCTTCACATCGGAGAGGAATGGGGTGTAGGTGTCGGGAAAGACGGGATCGTTTGTTGGCATGGGTACCCGCCTATTGCCGCTCCGGAACCCGGTGGGTGCAGCCCGGGGCCTGCTGTGGAAGACCCCGTTGTTCTTCGGTGAGCCAACCGGCATCGGCCCGACCCCGATGGTGCGCTTGGAACTCGCAGCGGTGCCCACGCGGGGTGGGCCCGCCATGCAGGCGAACTACGACCGTGCCCGCGGTCGGTATGCCTGATGGCGATGCCAGGGCCGAACCACCAACCATTTTCACACGCGCCCACGTGGGGCGCTCGCGTTTTTCTCCCTGCCCTATGGGGCAGCGTCGGTGGGAGCGGCTCGATGGTCGATCTCAGCCGTGAGGCTGTCTATGCGCTCCAGGGCGGCATTGAGGTCCGTGACCGTGGCCCAGAGATCCGGGTGTTGCTCGCGGATCTCTTCCATGGTGCTGCCATGGGAGGTGAGCGCGGCGAGGTCGAAACTGACGTTGGTGCGCGCCCCAGCGACCGTCGCCCTGAGGGAGCCGAACGCGACCACGACATCGGCGATGAGTGCCCGATTGCCGTGAACCGCGAGCCATGCCAATGCGTCGATGGCCTCGATGGCCCGCTGGCCCAACACTGCCGACGACTTCGCGGCATCCACGGAAGCTCGGGTCACGGCCTCATCACGCTCGGCTCCCGGTTCCAACCGGAACGCGGCACCGAAGGCCAAGGAAGCGGATGCGTCTTGGTCGGCCAGCCGCAGGGCCTCCTCGCGGAGTGCCTGGGCACGCTCCCGCACGCGGGAGAGTTCCGCCCGCAGGTCTTCCTCGGGTTCCGTGTAGCCGGCAACCATCGACGCCAGGGACGCGGCGACTGCCAGCATCAGCCCCGTCCCGGCCCCGCCGCCCGGTGAACCCGTCGATTGCGCCAGCGCGCGGGTCCAGTCCTCAACCGTCGAGTTCTGGGTGGTCACCGAGTCCGTTTCATCCATGGCACCCAGTGTGCCGCAAAGCGGTCGACTTTGTGCAGGGGAAGTTGAACCGGACAGCCACGTGGTTGCCGGCCATCGGCAGGCCCTCCATCATTCCGGGCGCCCCGAAGGCATCGCGTCCGTCTGTTTGCCCCGGATTCATCGCGTGGAAGCCCGTGCAATCGTCCGCCGGGACGGCCCGGCGCCCCGGCGGACGATGGCACGGGCGAGGCGACCGGCGGCACGCATGCAAAACTGTTGCCACCGGGCTTTCGATCAAATAGTTTGGATGTTCCCAGCGCTGGCCCGCATGCGGGCCAGCTGCCGGGATTGTTCCCGTTTCGTCTACCGAAGGAGGACCCCGATGGGTCTCGACGACAAGATTGGCAACAAAGCGCAGGAAGCCGCCGGCAAGGTCAAGGAAGGCGTCGGAGACGCCACCGACAACGAAAAGCTGCAGGCGGAAGGCGCCAAGGACCAAGCAGCAGCCAAGGCCAAGCAGGCCGGGGAACACCTCAAGGATGCTGCCAAGGATGTAACCGGCCACTAGGGCCGCTGCGGCCACTGGCGAAAATGCTCCCCGTTCCGGGTTCCGCGCTCATCGGGAACCTCTGGACGGGGAGCATTTACGTTCCCGGGCTGGGCCGGAATGTACCTGTTACGCGGACGTGTCCGAGGGTATGGTGCTCGTATGGACGACATTTACCAGGTCATCGTGGTTGGCGGCGGATTTGCCGGCATGGCCGCGGCCCGGGAGCTGGGCCGCAAGCGGATTTCAGTGCTCCTCGTCGACGCGAACAACTACCACCAGTTTCAGCCGCTGCTCTACCAGGTGGCGGCATCGCAAATAGGGGTCTCGGCAGTGGCCCGGCCGCTGCGTTCGGTATTCCGCCGCATCAGGGACGTGCGGGTGCTCACCGCCGAAGCCACGTCGATCGACGCTGCCGCCCACACCGTCACCACCGCGGACGGCACCCGGTACCAGGGACGGATCCTTGTCATTGCCGCCGGCGCCGTCCCGAACTTCTTCAACACCCCCGGAGCCCAGGAGCACGCCTACCCGCTGTACTCGCTCGACGATGCCGTACGCCTGAGCACCGCTCTCACCCGGACGCTGGAAACTGCCGAGCGGGAAGGTTCCGGCGCCACGGACGTCGTCATCGTCGGTGGAGGGCCGACGGGGGTGGAGACCGCAGGAGCGCTGGCCGAGAACATCAAGTACATCGTGCCGAAATATTTCTCGCCGGCCCTTGCCGACCGGTGCCGGGTCCATCTCGTGGACATGGTGCCCAACGTGCTCAACGCCTTTTCCCCGAAATCCCAGGCCTACGCCCGGGCCCGGCTTGGGAAGCTCGGGGTGCAGCTGCACATGGGCCAGAGCGTGGGCGAGGTCCGTCCCGACGGGGTGGCGCTGTCCGACGGAACCGACATCCCCGCGCGGATCACGGTGTGGGCCGGTGGCCTGCAGGCCGGGAAGATCATTGCCGAGTCGGGCCTGGCGCAGGGCAAGGGCGGGCGCATCGACGTCACCCCCGAGTTGCGGGCACCGGGCGTCGAGGGGATCTACGTGCTGGGGGACTCGGCCAACATCACCGATGACACCGGAGCCAAGCTGCCCCAGCTCGGATCCGTCGCCCAGCAATCGGGCAAGTGGGCGGCTCTCAACATCCATGCCGACCTCACCGGCGGCACCCGCCAGCCGTTCAGGTACAGCGACAAGGGATACATGGCGATGGTGGGCCGCGGCGCGGCGGTGGCCGAGCTCGGGCGCAAGCGCATCCAGGTGCAGGGGCCGCCGGCCTTCGCCTCATGGCTGGTTGTGCACCTGGCGCTGCTCCCGGGCGTGCGCCAAAGGATCCGGGCATTGTCGTCCTGGGCCGCCGGCTACCTGACGCACAGCCCGACGCAGGTGTTCGTGGCCAAGCCGGACTAGCGGCAGCGCCGGGGGAGCGGCATCGGACCGGTGCAAGCACCACCATTGCCTTGCCCGCCGCTGCGCGCGACGCTGGCCAAGGAAGAAAAGTCTGCTTCAGGAGTGCTCATGCAGGCCCTGACTCTCATCCCGGGCGTGAAGGATTCATTGGCGCTGCGCAAGATCCCGGAGCCGGGCCCGGACCAAGGCTCCGTGCTGGTGGAAGCACTGGCCGTGGGGCTGTGCGGGACCGATGCGGAAATCACCGCGGGCAACTATGGCCAGCCGCCTCCGGGCCACAAACAGCTGGTGCTGGGACACGAGAACCTGGGCAGGGTCCTGGAAGCGCCTCCGGGATCCGGCGTGGCTCCCGGAGACCTGGTGGTGGGCATCGTGCGACGGCCGGACCCACACCCTTGCCCGGCTTGTGCCGCCGGTGAATGGGATATGTGCCTCAACGGCAAGTACACCGAGCATGGGATCAAGCAACTGGACGGCTTTGCCCGGGGACGCTGGCGGGGCGAGCCAAAGGACATGGTGAAGCTGGGGCCGGGGCTGGCGGTTGTCGGCGTGCTGCTGGAACTCACCACCATCGTGGCCAAGGCCTGGGAACAGATCATGCGCATCGGAGCGCGCGCTTTCTTCGACCCCCACGTAGCGGTGGTCACCGGAGCCGGCCCGGTCGGCCTGCTCGCGGCATTGCTCGGGGTCCGCCGGGGGTTGGAGGTCCATGTCTTTGACATCGTTTCCGATGGACCGAAACCGGGATTGGTTCGTGGCTTGGGTGCGACCTACCATAGCGGAACCCTGCCCGAGTCCGGGATCAGTGCCGAGATCCTGGTCGAATGCACGGGGATCACCGACGTGGTACTCGACGTCCTGGGCCGCCGGGCGCCCGATGCCATTACCTGCCTGACCGGGGTGTCGGGCACCGGGAAGGAAACGGAAGTGGAGGTCGGTGCCCTGAACCGGCAGGCAGTGCTGGGCAACGGGGTCACGTTCGGAAGCGTCAATGCCAACCGCCGGCACTTAGATGCCGCGGCTTGCGCGCTGGCCGCTGCCGACCCCGCCTGGCGGGGCCGGCTGTTTTCCCGCCGGGTGCAGCTGGAAAACTTTGCCGATGCCTTCAAGCGCCACCCGGACGACGTCAAGGTCGTGCTGGAGATCGGGTCGGGACGGGCCGCGGGCAAGGACCGGGCCGCGGGGCGGCAGGACCGCTAAACGGTTGGGGTGGGAGCCTGGCCCTCGTCCCCGAAGCGCTGGCGCAAGCGGCGGTTGCGAAGCCGGTCCAGCCGGTTCATGGCCGGGCCGGCGGAAACCCCGTGCACGAGAATGGAAAGCGCCACGACCAGCCCGATGAAGGCCCACAGCTCCTCGGCCTGGCCACCGAAGTCCCCTTCGGCCAGCGCATATCCGAGGTAGTACAGGGAGCCGATGCCGCGCACCCCGAAAAATGACAGCGCGATGCGGTCCCGGGGACCGGTCCCGCCCCCGGCAAGGCCGATGAGGCCCGCCGCCGGCCGGACCACCAAGAGGAAGGCCAATGCCACCAGCACTTCCCTCCAACCGATTCCGTGCAGCAGCCCGCGCGCGATGGCGCCCCCGAGCAGCACCAGGACGATGACCGTCAGCAGCCGTTCCAGCTGATCGACGTAGTTGTGCAACACCCGGTGGTAACCGTGGGTGTGCTCCACGGCCCGGATGGTGACCGCACAGATGAAGACGGCAATGAAACCGTAGCCTTCAACCATCCCGGTCACCCCGTAGGCCAGGAAGACGGCAGCCAGCGCCACGAACCCTTCGGAATGCTCGGCCAGCCGGATGCTTCCATGCTTGGCCGAGAAGAAGATCCGCGCCAGCAGTTTCCCGGTCCCGAAGCCCAGCATCACCCCGATCCCGATCCGCCACAGCACGTCCACGGCAAACCACTGCGGAAACCATTGCGCCGGCGACGCACCGAGGACGCTGAGGGAAATGGCCAGATACACGAAGGGGAATGCCAGCCCGTCATTCAGCCCTGCCTCGGAGGTGAGCCCGAAACGAACCTCGTCTTCCCGCTCGGCGCCGGCCTCGTCGTCCGCCGGTTCCCCGACCTGCACCTCGGACGCCAGGACCGGATCGGTGGGGGCAATAACAGCGGCAACCAAGACGGCGGCGGCCAGCCCGAGTCCCAGGCCCCACAGCCCCAAAAGGGCCAGACCCACCATGGACAGCGGCATCACCACACCGAGCATCCGCCAGGTCGTGGCCCACCGCTTCCACCCCGGCGGACGATCGATGGCCAGGCCCGCGCCCATCAGCGAGACGATGACGCAGACCTCGGCCAGATGGGTGGTGAAGTCCGCGTACCTGACCGGATCGGGGTCCGGCAGGTCCACCAGCAGGGTGAAGGCGGCCATCCCCGCGCCCAGGAAGACCAGCGGCATGGACACCGGGACGTTGCGCAACAGTCGCGGCAGCACCGCCGCGGCGAACACGGCCACGCCTGCGGCGGCAAAGACAATGCTGGGAGCTTCAAACACCACGGGCCCTTCGCCTTGGCCACATCCTCGGGGCAGTTACTGGAACAAGTATCATTCAATCCCAGCCGCAAACGGTAGGGCCGCCCGGGATTTTCCGAGGGGAACACCGTGTCACGCTCAGGGGCGACACTGGACCCGGTACGCGAAGGATCACCTGGACAGGGAGTATCCGTCTGGAGCCGTGTTTCCGCCCCACGAAGCGGGCAGCGACATGGGCAGGGATCGAGGAAGTCCCTGCGGATGGAACACCGATCAGGACGTGCGCCCCGGGAGCCCCGCCCCTTGGTGTGCCGGAGGGCATGGGTGCCCGGGGAGGAGGCCGGTCCGATCTCGGCAAGAGGCGCGCAGTGAACGCCACGGGCATGAATCGGGACGGGATGGTTACCGGGTGGTAATGTCCCTATATTCAATGGCGCAGCAACGGACAAGGAACCCTCATGGACGACACACACCTGGACCACATTCCCGCAGGAGTGGACATGACCAGCTGGAAGCTTCCCGAGAACCTGCGCTGGTCCTTCCAACACATGGCCGACTTCCTGCCCACCGCGGTGATATCACGGGGTGAAGGGCCGGCGGCGCAGCTTCCGGCCGCCCACCGTGACCTGGATTCGGTGATGTTGGCCCCGGTCGTCGCCGGGGAAACGCCGGTGAGCGTGGGTTCGGTCATGGGCACGACCGAAACCGACGGGTGGATGTTCATGCATCGCGGCACGGTGCTGACCGAACAGTACTTCGGGGAGATGACGGCCGGCACCCCGCACCTGCTGATGTCCATGAGCAAGTCGTTGGTCGGCACGGTGGCGGGGGCCCTGTGCGATGCCGGGGTGCTCGATGACGGCGCGCAATTGACCGATTACCTGCCGGAGCTCGCCGAGACGGGCTATGCCGGGGCCACGGTGCGCCAGTTGCTCGACATGCGCTCGGGCATAGATTTCTCCGAGAACTATCTGGACCCGAGCTCGGGGGTGCGGATGATGGAGCAGGCCATCGGATGGTCTTCCCTAAGTGCTCCCGGGCCCACGGGCGTGTACCCGTTCCTGCGTACCTTGGTGCGCAAGACCGCCCACGGCGGGGTATTCGAGTACCGCTCCTGCGAGACCGACATGCTCGGCTGGATCTGCGAGGCTGCGTCCGAGAAGCCCATGGCCACGTTGATGACCGAGTTGGTATGGGGCAAGCTGGGCGCCGAATCGGATGCCACCATGGGCATCGACCAGTTCGGCACAGGGATATTTGATGGCGGGATCAACGCCACGATGCGCGACATGGCCCGTTTCGGGTCCCTCTTCCTGAACGAGGGTCTCTCGCCGAACGGCGAACGGGTGCTCTCCACCGAATGGATCGCCCGGACGCTGGCCGGGGCACCGGACTCCCGCGATGCCTTTGCCGACAGCCCCGTGGACAACCTGATGCCCGGCGGGATGTACCGGAACCAGATGTGGTTCCCGTACCCCGGCGACGATGTTGTGCTGTGCCTGGGCATCCACGGGCAGATGGTCTACATCAACCGTCCCGCCGAAGTCGTGGCGGTGAAAATGTCCAGCTGGCCGATGCCGCAGGACCCCGCCAGGCTCTTCCCCACACTGCGCGCCTTCGACGCCATCGCCGCGGCCCTCTTGGTGGAGGCCAACAGTGCATCACCGGCGGCGGTGGAACCCGCCGCAGCCGGCTGACAAAACCTGACGCGGCTGGAAGCATCGGCAATCCTTGCCGCCGCACTCAGCCCGGCGACGTACTGGCATGTTCGAAACGAAGGCCGGTGGCCGCCCCTCGCAGGGGCGGCCACCGGTTTCAGCGAGCTGCCGTCGTTAGTGCTCGTGGTGTTCGTCGGCAGCCTTCTTGGCGGCCTTTTCGGCGTCCTTGCTCGGCGCGCAGCGCGTCGGCCTCGTCGTGTTCCTCGGCCTTCTCCTGGTGGATGACCTCAGCCAGGAGCTTCTCCATTTCCTTGGCCACGCGGGCCGCGGAAGCCGGGTTCTGGCCGGCCACCAGTCGTTCGTCCACCACGACGTTCTCCGTGAAGTTCTCCGCCGGCACGTGGGTGGCGCCCTGCTCCTCGAGCCGGTCCGCCAGGAGGAACGGGACGACCTTCTCCTTACCCACGGCAACTTCCTCCTCGTTGGTGAAGGCAGCAACCCTCCGGCCCTCGACGAGTCGGAACCCGTTGTCCAGTTCCACGTTCACCCGTTGGCACGGCGGCGTATTGGTAGGTTTCAACTCGATGAAAGTTGCCGTGACGGAGCCCGGTTGGAAGAGGGCGGACCTCGACCCTGCGAGAAAATGTCATGGCGAGTCTGCATTCTCAGCCACCCTGTTTGTTGCCTGTGAATTCATGCATGACGTCGCATGATTGGCACACTATTCGGGATGTGAGCGAAGGATATATATTGGCTCGGCCATTTTGAGTAACCGTCGTGGTTTTGACGCACATCATCACGCCGCTACCCGCTTTGGAATCTCGACGTGAACCGGGGGATACGTCATTTGACCCATGACACAAGGCAATGTGCCCGGCAGACTGTATCTTCACGCAACTACCATGGCATTCCCATTCCCAGCGGGATGCCACACGAGTGAGGATACATGATGGTTTTGTGGCCGCAGGACAAGGATTTCGGCGCAAGCATTACCTTTGATTTTGACGCCGAAGAGGTTTGGATCGGAGAGAACCCCGCGAATGCCAACCGTCCCGGAGTGCTTTCGCAGGGAGCCTATGGTCCGCGTGTGGGAGTGCCGTTGATCCTGGATCTGTTGGCTAAGCACGACGTGAAGGCAACCTTTTTCATTTGCGGCAAGGATGCCCTGCGCCATCCCGAGTCCGTTAGGGCGATCTTGGCCAGGGGCCACGAAGTCGCTCACCACGGGCACTCACACACGAACCCCACTAAGCTCAGTCCCGCGGCAGAGCGCGCGGAATTGTACGACGGGCTGGCCGTGTTGCGGGACTTAGGTGCCGAGGTGACGGGATATCGGTCCCCCTCATGGGATTTCACGGACCAGACCCTTGATCTGCTTCAGGAAGCGAACTTCACATACAGTTCCAACATGCTCAACGACATCCGCCCTTACCGCTACGAGAGCCACGATATCGTAGAGGTCCCCGTGTCGTGGATACTGGACGATGCCCCGCATTTTTGGTTCGCCAATGACACCTGGGAAAAGACCATTCGCTCCACCCGCGAGGTACTCGAGGTGTGGCAGCCAGAGATTGAGGGCATTGCGGCACTGGGCGGACACGTCATGCTGACTTTCCACCCGATGATTTCCGGGCGCCCCTCGCGCCTGGCCATGCTCGAAAAGATCATCGTGGGACTAAAGGGGGCCGGCGCGTGGATTGGCACGGTACGGCAGACCGCCGAGCTGCTGGATGAAGACTCTCCGACCGGGACACTGTCCGCGGCCGAGGCCCCGACTTCGTTGCCCGCCCATTTGCTCCAGGCACCGGTGGACGAACCACATTTGGGCATCGCGGAGGTCGCTCTGGCAGGACGGAGCGGCCAGGCATGAAAACTGCAGGCTACCCGCGTATCCGGGTCAGTGGCGGCCCGTTTGAGCGCGGCGAGCAATACGGTTCCCTGGCCCGCCCGCAGGTGCACCATGCCCGCAACGGCTACGAGCGCTCCTTCGCCAGCAAGGGCGTGCCCTGGGCAGAAGCCGTCATCCATGCCCAGGGGTACGCTGAATCCATCCAGCGTTTCTTTCCGGATATCTGGGAAGAAATGCGCGGAATCGCCATGGGCGCGAACCTGCCGTTCGAAGACATACTGGCGATGAATTGCCGCACCGAGATCCTCTGGCGAGCATTGGTCTCCTCGCACCAGATGGCGACGGGTCGGGCCGCCTCGTTGCGCGGCGTCGGGGAGTGCTCCTCCTTTGCGATCGCCCCGACGCACACGGCACTGGGCCACACTCTGATGGGCCAGAACTGGGATTGGCTTGTGCATGGGTTCGATTCGGTTATCCTTCTGGAGGTTGAACGCGAGGATGGACCGAACTACGTCACCATCGTGGAAGCCGGGTTGCTGGCCAAGACGGTGATGAACGAGCACGGCATCGGCCTGGCAGTAAACACGCTTGTGACGAGCACTGACGGATCAACACCGGGTGTCCCGTTCCACGTGTTGCTGCGGGCGCTTGCAGATTGCGAACGAGTCTTTGATGCGGTGGAATTGCTGGCCTCCCATCCTAGGGCTTCCTCCGGAAACTACGTGCTGGGAGCCGCGGACGGGGCAATTCTGAATATTGAGACGGGGCCGGGGGACGCACGTAACATCAACATCCAGATTGCCAAACATGGCAAGACCTTCCACACCAACCACTTTTTGTATTCAGTGCAGGGCGGTTTCGACCTGGCTCCCGTGGCCATGTCGGATTCCTATGTGCGCCTGTCCCGGTTGCGCGAGTTGGTCGGCATCAAGGCACAGGCTGTCACCGTCGCTGCCCTGGACCAGGCCCTGCGCGATCACACGGACGCCCCGGGTTCGATTTGCTGCCATCCCGATGGCCGATCGGATCCTGCGGCGCAGTGGTCGACGGTCATGTCTGTCGTCATGGATCTGGAAAACCGGGTGCTGCATCTGGCAGAAGGCAACCCCTGCCTGGCGCCTAGAAATGCTGTCGATTATGCCGAGTTTTTACAGCCAAACCTTGTGAAGGCATAATCGTTCGCCTTCCCGTATCGCGTTTCCACTCACGCCCGCGGGAGTCGCAGATCCTTCAGGTTTAGTCTCCGTCGGGGGTGTCTAGACCGGCCAAGGTGCTGAACATTGAGGCAGTGGTGGTCCCTTTTGACTGGGTGCGTGCACGCTGTGAGCCTCGTTTCCCGTCTTCGGTGCCGCGATAACTTCGCAGGCCGCAGAAAACGACAGTGTTCTCCGAACCCTCACTCTCCAGGAACTCCACCACGGAGTGGGGATCCTGGGGAACCGGCCATGCAGCTTCAGGCTAGCGGTCAACGGCACCGTGCATTCCCGGAAACTGCAACCGGCTCATGGAACCAAACGGCGCTGGGCTGAGCACCACCGGTCCATCCGGTTGGATTTGGCAGGTCAAAAGCGGCATCCCGATCGTAGGGTCGATGGTCCCGTCTGGGTAGCTGAGTGGCGACTGGCCGTCCTCTCCCAGATAGTAGGTTCCGTTGAGCCCGCGATAGAGGATCTCGCGCAGGGCCGCGCTCACTCCAGCACTATCGGTCCCTCCATTTTGGCGCCACGCGGTGGCCAATAGCTGGACTTGGTCGTAGGCCGAGCTGGATTGCGCGGGCCCGGGTTCGACCCCGTAGCGGACCGCGTAGTTGCGCTGGAACGTGCGTGCGATGGCGGAATCGGTTCGGTTGGTCACCGAGCTCCACACCACACCGTTGGCAAGGTCCCCCAGCTGCTCCACAAACCGGGGGCTCGAGGCGGCATAGACATAGTGGACCAGTCCGGTGAAATTCGCTGCATGCAGCTGCCGCTGCAATTCCGCGATCTCGTCGGTGATGAAATGCGCCACGAGGATGACCTCGGCGCGGGACTCCACCAAACGCCGGGCCACTTCTTCCCAATCCGACTGCCGGAAGGGTGCGCTTTCGCGGCTGACAATGCTCCAGCCCACTGAAGCGACAGCGGGCTCGAAGCCGTTTCCACCGATGTGTGCACTCGGCGTATCCATCTCTACCAGCGCCATCCGGCGTTCCTTGGGGTGATAGTTCCGCAATGTCCCGAGATCGCGCAGGAACCGCACAAACGCCATCGCGTAGTACTTTTCCGACGGGCATGTCTGGAACACCATTCCGTAACGTCGGGGATTGCTCCGGACCAGGTCCACGTGGCGCTCGAAAGTGTCAACGTGGAGAAAAGGCCTGCCGTAGTTGGCGGCCATCTCCAGCAGGAAGGGATTTTCGGCGCTCGAGTAGTGCGTGGTAATGGCATCGACTCCGGCATCGATGAGCCGCTGCATGGCGGCCCGGACAGCGTCGGGGTCATACAGGTCCGCGTCGGCAACAAGGTGTTCAAGGGAACGGCCTGCCACTCCTCCGTTGGCATTGATCTCCTCGACGGCCAGCGCCGCTCCTCGAACCAGCTCCTCGCCCTCGTCGTTGGCCTGGCCGGTCAGGGACGCGAGCGTTCCGATCAAGATCGGTCGCGGACCGTCGACCGTCTTTGAACCTGAAGGTATTCGCTGGGTCACGTCATCGACCATGCCGGCGAATCGTTCGACGCTCACGACGGAGATGTGCGCCACCCCGTCGATGCCTCCCGGCACCGGCAACGCAAGCAGGTGGCTGTCCACGACGAGCGAGGCCAGCCCTGCCCTGCTCACCTGGCCGAGCTTGTGCAGCAGCCGTTCCACCTGGGTGGACACGGTCCGACGGCTGGTTCCGAGCCGGTCCCCGATCTCCGGGTTGGACAGCCCGAGCGACAACAACGTCAGGACTTCGATTTCGCGCCGGGTGATGCCCTGTGGCAGTTCGGCCGGAACGGCGCGGATCAGCGCCCGTTCGTACTGCTCACCGCGCCGGCGGGTCCGTTCAACCACAACCGACAGCCACGGTTCGGCGGCACGGTACAGGAACTGAACACGGTGGCGGTTCAGGAGGAGGAACCCGCGGGCGTAAGCCACCAGGTCTGGCGGCGGCGGACCACCGTGGACGGATTCGATCCGTCCACGGTGGTCGGTGAGGAACTCGAGTATTTGGGTCATCGGCGGTGGTCTGGCACGTTTTTCACGAGCTCACCGGCCATGTCGACGGCTTCCTTCTGCCAAGGTTCCAACTGAAGCTGCGGATAGTCGGCAAAGAATGCCATGTAGGGGTCTTCGACCCCCGATTCCAAGCCCGTCAATTCCTCAAGGACCGCCATGCCACAGAACGGGACATAGTGCGCCGAGTAGCCTCCCTCGTGGATGAACGCTATGCGACCGGCACAAAGTTCGGAAGCAGCGTCGATCATCCGCCGGGACATGGCCCTGAACCCGTCACTGGTGACCACCATGCGGCCAAGCGGATCCGTGGCCGAGGCGTCGAAGCCGCTGCCGACGATGATGAGTTCGGGCTGGAAACGTTCCAAAGCCGGACCCACGACGCGCTCCAGGGCATCGAGGTAACCGCCGTCTCCCGTTCCCGCCGGCAGCGGGATGTTGATGGCGGTTCCCTCGGCGTCCGCACCGCCGTTCTCGCCGTGCATTCCGGAGTCCGTCGGGTAGAGCCTGTCTTGGTGCAGGGAAATCGTGAGGACGGCCGGGTCGTTCCAAAACACACTCTGTGTCCCGTTTCCGTGGTGCACGTCCCAGTCGACGATCGCGACCCGCGTGAGCCCGAATTCGTCCAGGGCGACCCGCGCGGCGATCGAGGTGTTGGCAAAGAGGCAGAAACCGCGGCCGCGGTCGGCTTCCGCATGGTGCCCGGCGGGGCGCACCAACGCGTAGGCGTTGTCCACCTCGCCGCGCAGCACGGCCCGAACCGCGCCTACGGCGGCACCTGCCGATAGCTTCGCGATCGACAGGCCCTGCGGGCCGAATTCCGCGCTCTCCCCGGCGTCTCCGCCGGTCTCGTTCATGTCCTCGAGACGTTGCAGGTACCCGGGGGTGTGCACCGCCAGGATCTCCTTGTCCGTCGCAGGGGCCGCATCCAACGCGACCATTTTCTTGTCGAACGCGCTGACCTGCACCAACGCCGCAAAGCGTCCCTTGGAGTCGGGCGAGTCGAAGGCCGTGTGGGGCTGGATGAAGCCCCCGGGCCGGAAGAAACCCGATCCATTGCCGGTGTTGTGCCAGTTGAAGGCCTCGTGCCAGATCCATCCGGTGCTCATGATTGCGTGCCCTTCTTTGCGTGAATTCTTGTGTTTCGGGGCTATGCGGCCCTCGAGGTATTTGAGACGGCTAGTGTTTGCCGGCACCCAGACGTTGGGGCTCCCCGGCCAGGGGCGTGCTGGGATCCCCGGGATCACCACCTGCCTCGATGCTTGCATCGAGGACCGCCTTGCCGCGGGTTGCCCAGGATTGCTTGACGATCTTTTGGATCGATTCGTCGAGCGCCACGGCCACCACCAAGGTCAGGCCCACGATGATCGTCTGGAGGAACGGGGAGGCCTGCAGGAAGACCAAGCCGTTGCGCATGACGCCGAAGAAGAGCAGGCCGGCCAAGACACCGCCGACGCGGCCGACGCCGCCGGCAAACGCCACGCCGCCAAGCAGGGCAACCGTCAGGGCATTCATTTCCAGGTTCAAGCCCACGGCGGGGCTCACCGACTGGACCTTGGCGCCCAGCATGATTCCCGCCAGGGCGGAGGCGAGGCCTGTGGCCGCGAACAACCCGAACCGGACGCGGCGCACGTTGACGCCCATCAGACGCGCGGCGCGTTCGCTGCCTCCGATGGCGTATGTCTCGCGACCCACCCGGTGCCTGTTCAGCACGTACCAAACGGCGGCAACAACCAGTATCAGCAGCAGCATCCGGACCGGGAAGGGACCAACGGTGGCGGTGCCGAAGCCTTGGAATGTCTCGGGCAATTCCCGTCTGGTCACGGTGCGTCCGCCCGTCACCATCATCGCGTAACCACCCCAGACGCTCAGGAAGCCCAAGGTCACCACGATGGGATTCAAGCCGAGATAGGCGACGAGGAAACCGTTAAGGGCGCCGGCCGCAATTCCAAAGGCCAGACCCACTGCGATGCCCAAGACCGTCGATCCGGTGGCGCTCATGACAAGCGCCGAGTTAACCGCGGCGGCCGAGGCGATGGACCCGACCGACAGGTCGACCGAACCGGAAATCATCAGCAGTGCCAAGGGAAGCGCCACGATGCCGAGCTCGGCGACCTGCAGCACCACATTCAGTGCATTGCTGGTGCTCATGAAGCGCGGGTTGAGGATCGTGAAGAACACGATCAGGAGAACGAGTGCAAAGAAGATCCCGTTCTTGGCCAGAAAGCTCTTGAGATTGACTGAGGGTAGCTTCACCGGGAGACCCCTTCCATGGGTCGTACTGCATCTGATAACTGGAGCAACGTGGAAACAAGGTCTCCGCTGAATTCGGGGCCGCGCGGGACTTCACTGCGTGAGCCTCCGTACATGACGTAGGAACGGTCGCAGAGCTGGGCGATCTCGTCCGATTCCGCGGAAGCGACCAGCACCGCCACACCTTGGGTTGCGAGCCCGCGCACGGCGGTGGCGATGTCCTGCTTGGCCCCGACGTCGACGCCTTGGGTCGGCTGGGCCAGCAGCAGGACACGCGGTTGGCGCGGAAACATCCAGCGCGACAGCAGGTGTTTTTGCCGGTTTCCGCCGCTGAACTCGTCAATTGGCGCGTCGGCTCCGGGGCCCAGGATATTGAGCTGTTTCCGGGCTTCCGCGTAGGTGCCCTTCCCTACCGCAGGACCCACCCACCATCCGCGGCCGGGCAGTTGCCGGAGCCACGGGAGGAACACCGTGTCCAACGCCGAGGCGCCGGATACCAGTCCGTCGTTTTCACGGTCCGCGGGCACCAAGTGGATACCCCAGCGCACCGCGGCTTCCGGCGAGGCGATGTCGACGTCCTCGCCATTCCAGCTAAAGCGCCCATGGCCGTCCAGACCGAAGAGCCCGGCCAGGAAGCTGAATTGTTCGCCCGCCGCCATCCCGAAAAGGCCGACCACTTCGCCGGCGGCGACGCTGATCCCGTTTGAATCGAGGCACCCTGCACCCACTTGTACCCGGGCCGGAACGAACTCCTCGTCGGCCATTCCCGGGGCCAGGGCTTGGGCCAGCGTCCGGCCCGTGAACGAATCTGTGGCCCCGTCTACCACCAGCTGCCCGGACCTGAGCACCAAAATGCGCTCGCATACGTCCAGGATGTCTGGCAGCCGGTGGGAGACGTAGATGACCGTCACCCCGCGCTTGGCCAACTGCCTGATCAAGGCATGCAATGATTCGGTTTCGGCACGGCCCAATGCGGCGGTTGGTTCATCGAGCAGCAGCATTTTCATGTCGCCGGTCAGGAACCCGCGCGCCAAGTCGACGAGCTGGCGCTCACCCAACGAGAGTGCATCGACCATGAGATCCAGGTCGAGGTCGGATCCGACCTCGGTCAGGGCACACCGGGCACGCTCGCGTTGTCCGGTGCTGCGCCGAAGACCCTGTCCCAGGAACATGTTGTCCAGGATGCTTAGGTTCGGGGCCAATGCTGGCTCCTGGTGGATCACCGTGATGCCCAGCTTCGAGGCTTCCTGCGGCGTCAACTTCCCGGGTGCAGGCGCACCGTCGACGATGAACTCCCCGCTCGATGCGGCATAGACCCCGGAGAGTACGTTGAACAACGTGGACTTGCCGGCACCGTTGTGGCCCAGCAGGCCGACGATTTCACCGGCCGCCACCGAGAGCGAGACCCCGTCCAGCGCCCGGGTGGCGCCGAATTCCACGGAAAGGTTGTCCAACTGCAGTCGCAAATCGTCTTCACCCGACTCCGGCCGGGACTGTGTGGCATGCATCCTGGGTCAGCTTCCGCTCTTGCGGTCGCTGTGGAAAGAGGCGGCGTTTTCCGGGGTTACCCGGGTGGAAGAAATCTCGATGTTGCCCTTCAGAGTTCCCTCGGCCGCGTCGATGAGCAGCTGCGCGTTCTTCTCGGCGAGTTCCTTGGCCGGCAGGATGAACCCGAGGCGCCAGATGCTGTCCTTTTCCTGGATCAGATCCAGGGATTCGTCCGTGGCATCTAGGGCACCAAGTAGGTAGTCGGGGTCCTTGGGGTCCACGCCGTGGGCCAAGAGAGCCCGGTAGGAACCGATCAGTTGATCGGAGCCGGTTGAAAGCCAGACCTTGGTGTTGGGATCCGCCGACAGCTGGTTCTTGGTGTTTTCCAGTCCGTCCTCGATGGTCAGTGACGGCATGTCCGAGATCTTGACCTTCGCCCCCGCCTTCTTCAGGCCGTCCTTGATGCCGTTGGAACGGTCAATGCCCAGGTCGGTCTCGTAGTAGCTGAAAAGGCCGACGGGGACTTCGGCGGCACCGTACTTCTTCACGATCCACTTGCCTGCCTCCTCGCCAAGGGTCAGGCCGTCGTTGTAGTTGTCGATGACCAATGCGGCCTTGATGCCGTCCCATTGGGTGGCATACCCGACGACGGGAATGTTCGCGGCCGTCGCCTCGGCGGTGACGGGAACCATGGAGTCCGATTGCACGGGGTAGCCCATGATGGCCTTGATGTCGCCGCGCTGGATCCATGACTGCCAGCTGGAAACCTGGTTCTGGATGTTCCACTGTGGATCGTCACTGACCAGTTCGTAGCCCGCCGCTGACACGATTGGCTTCATGTATTCGAGTTCATCGACCCAGATCTGGATGTCCAACCCTGCGAAACTCATCGCAACCGCGCCCTTGTCGGGAGCGCCGGACGAATCCCCTTCGGCCGGGGCGCCGGAGGCGCATCCGGCAAGGACGAGTGCCGCCACGGCACCGAGCGACGCGAGTCGTGCAAACCTACGAGATTTCATTGTTCCTCCAATGGCTGCGACGGATACCCGGCGGCTTCCCCGGCTGGTGTCCGTGTCTTCTGAGAAGCCATCTCACCAGAGCAGAACATACAGCACATGCGTCATCTGACGTATGAACGATTAAGCCCGGATTTCGAACCCGTTTGGAAATATGGCTTCCCTTCCCGTACGTCATTCGACGCATGCAACTTGCCGCAGGGAGTTCAAGGATGGGAACACGCGAATATCGGGAGGTAAAAGCCAATGAGCCATGGGGCCGGGCGCCAAGGCAGCCACAGCATGATCGACCGCGGCAGGAATGCCACACCGGACCGGGTCCGGGCATGACCGGGTCCTTCCAGCGGGCCCCGATGCGGACCTTGGTGACCGGCGCGGCGCGCGGCCTCGGCAGGGACATCGCCCTGAAGCTCGCGGACCAAGGGCATCTGGTCTTGGCATGCGACGCGTCCGCCGCGGTCTCCGAGCTCGGGGGCGAACGCGGCGGCAGGATCCGCACGATGCAGCTGGATCTCACGGAGTCCGACGCCGACCGTATGTTGGTTGGCGGTGCCATCGAGCTCCTTGGCGGTCTGGACGCGCTGGTCAACAATGCCGGCGTCGGCGGCCCCGGAACCCTTCTGGAGCACACCACCGACGCAGACCTTGAACAGGTGCTTGCGGTCAACCTGCTCTCACCGGCACGGCTGTGCCGTGCCGCCCTGCCCATCCTGCGCCGCGGCGGGCGCGGCCGCATCGTCAACGTGGGATCGCTGTTCGCGAACCACCCCCAATCGCACGGAGTGGCCTACTCGATGTCCAAAGGCGCACTCGCCGCCCTCACCCGTAGCCTCGCCGTGGAGGAGGGACCGTACGGGACCACCGTCAACACGGTTTCCCCGGGCTACATGCTCACCGGCATGCACCGCGAGGAAGCCGCGCTCCAGGCGGCCCTCCGGGGCGTGGGCGTCGCGGAAGAGCTGGAGCGCATCAGCTCCGCCATACCGATGCGTCGGCACGGGACGGGGGAGGACGTGGCGGCCACCGTGGCATGGTTGCTCAGCGAACCCGCTGGCTACGTCAGCGGGCAGGATATCCCGGTCAACGGCGCCGCGGCGTTCGGCTAGGCCGAGTGGCCAACGCCGACTTTAGTTTCAATCCCAGGAAAGAAAGCAGCACAATGTACAACACGGCATTTCCGAGGCCCGCCGCAGCACGGCGGCCATACACGAGGGCAACAGCGCGCTCAACCGGGGCCCTCCGTGGCTGAGTATTTCCCGGTGCTGGCCGTCACCGGTGCCACCTCGGGGATCGGCGCAGCCACTGCCCGGCTGGCCACGGCCGCCAATTACCGGGTCGCCATGCTGGACCTAGCCGCGCCCGCGGACGAGGCCCTGCTGCGGCATGAAAACACCATCTTCGCCAAGTGCGACGTGACCTCCCGCGAGTCGCTGCAGTCGGCGCTGGCCCTGATTGAGGAGACGTGGGGGCAGGGCCCGGATGCGGTGGTCCACTGCGCAGGCGTCTACCAAACAAGCGCCACCGAGGACCTGGACCTCGACCTGTTTGCGCGGGTGCAAAACATCAACACGACCGGGACCTTCCTGACCGCCGGGATCCTGGGCCGGTCTATGCTCGAGCGCGGCGCGGGCAGCATGGTGCTGTTGAGTTCGATCGCCTTCGCCCTGGGAGACGAGGCCGAACCCGGCGCCGCCTATGCCGCCAGCAAGGGGGCCGTCGTGTCGATGGGCCGGCAGCTTGCCGCGGAGTGGGGCCCGCGCGGGGTCCGCACCAACGTCGTGGCCCCCGGCGTCATCGACACCCCCATGACCACCATCGTCGACAACGAACGGGCCTACGGGGACCTTCTGGCAACTCACCCGCTGCGCCGGCTCGGTACTGCCGAGGAGGTCGCACGGGTGTGCCTGTTCCTGGTCGGCCCGGGGTCCAGCTACGTCAACGGCGCGGTCATCCCCGTGGATGGTGGCCAGTGCATCGTCTAGTCGGCATCTAAGCGGGGCTGTGGCTCCTGGTCCTGGTGGCCGGGCAGCTGGAGCCTGGCCATCGATCCGAAGAGCGGCGGGCTGAGCACCACCGATTTTCCGCCCTGGATCTGCGAGGTGACCAGGACCTGGCCGATGGTCGGGTCCGAGGTTCCGTCCGGGTAGCTCAGCGGCGATTGCCCGCCCCCGCCGAAGTAGTAGATCCCGTTGAGCCCGTGGTACACGTCCTCGCGCAGCACCTTGCAGGTCCCGCGCGGGACCGTGCTGCCGTTGCGTGCCCAGCTCCAGGCCAGCAGCTGGATCTGGTCGTACGCCGAGCTCGCCTGGGACGGGCCGGGCTCCGCCCGGTAGCGCATCACGTAGTTGCGGTGGAACCGAGTCGCCGAGTCCGAATCCATGCGGCTGGTCACCGAACTCCAGATCGCGCCGTCGGCCAGCGGCCCGAGCACGTCCCGGAAGCGCGGGATCGAAGCCCCGTAGACGTAGTGAACCAGCCCGCGGAACCCGCCCTCGACCAGCAGCCGGTGCAAGGTGGCGATTTCATCCGGGACGTAGTGGGCCACCAGGACGACGTCCGGGGCCGCCTCGCAAATCCTGCGTGCGATCTTTATCCAGTCGGTGCTCCGGACCGGCGCCGCATACCTGGCCAAGACGCCCCAGCCGATAGCGGCGAGTTCTTGATCGAACCCCTCCCCGGCGATCCGGGTGCTGGCTGAGTCCGTTTCCACGATTGCGATCCGCCGGTTGGCCGGCTCGTAGCGGCGCGACGCCTCGAGTTCTCCCAGGAAGCGCAGGAAGGCAAGGGCGTAGTATTTTTCCGAAGGGCAGGTTTGGTAAACCATCCAAAAGCGGTCCGGGCGCGCCTCGACCAGATCCACGTGCTGTTGGAATGTGTCCAGATGCAGGAAGGGGCGGCCGTAGTCGGCCGCCGTCTCCAACAGGAAAGGGTTTTCCGCGCTGATGTAGTTCGTGGTGATCGCATCGACCTGCGCCCCCACCAGCTGGGCCATGGCCGCCTCGACGGTTGATGGGTCGAAGAGGTCGGCACCCGCGACGAAGTGTTCCAGGCGGCGGCCGGCCACGCCCCCGTTGGCGTTGATTTCCTCGATGGCCAGAGCCGCACCGCGCACCATCTCCTCCCCGTCGTCGGCCGCGATGCCCGAAAGTGCGGCCAGCGTGCCGATGACGATGGGATGCCGGCTGGCCAGCGTGGTTTCCGGGTCGGCGGAGGCGCCCCTGCCAGAACGAAGGGCGGCGGCGAATTGCTCCAGCCCGACCGCCGCGATCGGCGCCACCCCCTCGACACCGCCGGGTACCGGGAGCGCCAGCAGACTGGCGTCTACCGCGATCGCCGCCAGCCCGCCGCGGCCGCGCTGTTCAAGCTTGTGCAGCAGCCGCTCGATCTGCGTAGTCACAGTCCGCGGGCTGGTACCCAGCCGGCCGGCGATTTCCGCATTCGGTAGCCCGAGCGCAACGAGCGTCAGCACATCGATTTCCCGCGGGGTGACTCCCCGGGGCAACATCAGGGGGTTTGCGTTGACCAGGGCATGGTCGTGTTGCTCGCCGCGCGTGCGTTGGCGCTCCATGCGGATCGCGAGCAGGAGTCCCTCGGCGCGATAGACAAACTGGATCTCCGAGCGGTTGGTGAGCAGGAACCCCCTCGCATACAACGCCAGCAGTGCCGGAGGTTCCAGCCCGCGAAGCAGCGTGGTGCGGCCGCGGTGATCGGTGGTGAACTCGGCATGGGAAGCACGCGGCAATCGGATTCCAGTCACAGCGAGAACACTAACAGATTGAAAATCTTCATACGCATAAATACGCATGACAGATTCCCGCGGCTGCCCCCACACTGGATGAGCCATATGAGTCACATCACAAGTCGCACCTTGGAGTGGAAATGAGCACTGTCTCTCAAACGACGAAGAGCCCCCGCCTCAAGCGGGTGCTCGGGCTGCCCGCCACCGTCCTGTTCGGCCTGGCCTACATGCTGCCGCTGACGGTCTTCACGACCTACGGCATCGTCAACCAAATCACCGAGGGGCACATCGTCACCTCGTACCTGGTGACCCTGGTTGCCATGCTGTTCACCGCCGCCAGCTACGCACGCATGGTCAAGGCCTTCCCGATGGCGGGATCCGCTTACACGTACACCCGAAAGACCCTGGGCGGGAACGTCGGATTCCTTGGCGGCTGGGCCCTGTTGCTGGACTACCTGCTCATGCCGATGATCACGTACCTGGTGATCGGCATCTACATGCAGGCCAGCTTCCCCGCTGTCCCGCAGCCAGTGTGGATCGTGCTGTCGCTGGTCATCGTGACGGCCCTGAATGTCGCCGGCATCAAGATGGTGTCCAAGGCCAGCAGCGTCCTGCTCGTCTTCCAGACCGTTTTCCTCTTGGTGTTTGCGGCGATGGGCATCCGTGCCGCCACGAACAACCCAATGCCCTCCATCGTGGACATGATGATCGGCCAGGGCCCGGGAACCACCGCCATCTTCGCGGGCTCCGCCATTCTCTGCCTCTCGTTCCTCGGATTTGACGCGGTGTCCTCGCTGGCCGAAGAGACCATCGACCCCAAGAAAGTCATTCCCAAGGCAATCATCCTGGTCACCCTGCTCGGCGGCGTGCTGTTCGTCATCATCTCGGTGATCGCCAACCTCGCGTTCCCCGATTGGAGCGCCTACACCAGCGTTGACTCCGCGGCGCTGGACGTCACCCATGCCGCAGGCGGCGCATTCCTCGAAGCGTTCTTCACCGCCGCCTACATCGCCGGATGCTTCGGGGCGGTGCTGGCCTCCCAGACCACCGTCTCTCGCATCCTCTACTCGATGGGCCGCGACGGCGTCCTGCCGCGCCGGGTCTTCGGGCACTTGCACCCGAAGTTCCGGACCCCTGTCTACTCGACCCTGGCCGTCGGCGCCATCGGCCTGCTCGCCCTGGTCATCGACCTCACCCTGGCCTCCTCGCTGATCAGCTTTGGAGCGCTCTCCGCCTTCACGCTCGTGAACATCGCCGTCATCAAGCACTACTACATCGACCAGAAGCGCCGCTCGGGGCTGGACGCGGTCCGGTACCTTGCGGCCCCGGCCATCGGCGTCATCCTTTGCCTCTGGCTGTGGTCCAGCCTCTCCATGAGCGCCTTCGTTGTCGGGTTCACCTGGCTGGCGATCGGAATGGTGTATCTGGCGGTGCTCACCCGCGGATTCCGCAAGGCGCCGCCCGAACTCCCCGTCGCCGACGACTAGCCGCCATGCAACCCCCATCAGCCGCACCCCGCTCCACGCACAACCAAAGGAACACCATGACTTCGCTCGCCCAATGGATCGTCAGCATCGACGCCGGCGGAACATTCACGGACGCCATTGCCCATGCCAACGACGGCCGAACGCTGGTCACCAAGACGGCCTCAACCCCGGATGACCCGTCCCGCGGACTGACCAACGCCGTTGCCGAACTCGCCGCCCAGGGCATGGACCTGAACGAGGTCAAACTGGTCTGCCACGGCACCACCGTGGCCACCAACGCCACACTGACCGGAAACCTGGCACGCATCGCACTGATCACCACTCGCGGTTTTCGGGATGTCATGGCGTACCGCCAGGGCAGCCGCCCGCAGGTCTACAGCCTGAAACCGGAACGCCCCAACGAACTGGTCGAACGGCACGCGCGCTTCGAAGTCAACGAACGCATCGCAAGCAATGGCTCGGTGGTGACCGCCCTGCAGCAGGAGGACATCGACGCCGTGCTGGAGAAGATCGCGGCCCTGGAACCCGAAGCCATCGCCGTCAGCCTCCTCTTTAGCTACCTAAACCCGGTCCACGAGGACATGCTGCTGGCGGCCCTCGAAAAGCGCTTCCCGGACACCCCTATCACCATCTCGAGCCAGGTGGCCCGCGAGTTCCGCGAATACCCGCGCACCGCCACCACGGTCATCAATGCGGCTCTTCGTCCCGTGGTCGGGGCCTACCTCGAGCGGGCCGCCGGATCACTGGCCGCCGGCGGGGTCCTGGCACCGTTCCAGGTCATGCAGTCCAACGGCGGCTGCGTCCCGGCCGGGCGCGCCGCCGGCCAGGCGCACCGCCTGATCCTGTCCGGACCCGCCGGGGGAGTCTCCGGTCTGTTGCGCGGCGCCGCCGAGCACGGGTTGCCCAACGTCATCAGTCTCGACATGGGCGGAACAAGCGTCGATGTGTGCCTGGTGCGGGGTTCGCTGGCCCCGTACACGAGCATGCAGGTAGTCCAGGACCACACGCTGATCGCCCCGACGGTGGACATCCACACCATCGGCGCCGGCGGTGGATCGATCGCCTGGGTGGACCGCACCAAGCGCCTGCGCGTGGGTCCGCAGTCGGCCAAGGCCGTCCCGGGGCCGGCAAGCTACGGCCGCGGCGGCACCGAGGCAACGCTGACCGACGCGCACGTGGTGCTGGGAACGCTGGGGTCCGGCGCGCTGGCCGGGGACCTGCGACTCGACTACGCCGCGGCCGAAAAGGCCGTGCGGGAGATCGGCGAGCAGCTGGGCATGGGTGTCATCGAGGCCGCGGAGGCCATCCTGGCGATCGCCATGGCCCACATGGTTCGGGCCGTCCGCAAGGTCAGCGTCGAGCGCGGCCTGGATCCGCGCGAATTCTCGCTCTTCCCCTTCGGCGGGGCAGGACCGCTGCACGCCGGCCTGCTGCTGCGCCACCTGGGGCTGTCCAGCGTCGTGGTTCCCCACCAGCCGGGGCTCTATTCCGCCGACGGCCTGTTGGCAGCGGGCCTGCGTATCGACGACTCGCAGACCGTGCTGCGCCCCTTCGGTGCGGACGCCCTCCCGCCCGTTTCCCGGTGGCTTGTCGAACGCCGGGACGAGCTGGTCCGGCAGGTCATCGAGGACGGCGCGGCCGCCGGCAGCGTGCGGACCTCGGTCACCGTCGACTGCCGCTACCTGGGACAGGGCTACGAGCTCAGCGTGCCGCTTGACGGCGCTTCGGTGGAGGACCTGGAGCTGATCGCCGAGCGGTTCCACCCGCTGCACCGCGAGCTCTACGGGCACAGCTCGGAGCGCGAAACTGTGGAAATCGTCACGGTGCGCCTGGCCGTCACCGGAGGCTTCGACCGCGTGGCGCAGCCGGCCCGAGCCGCCGGCACCACGGGACCCGCGGATGCCGCCATCGTCGGCCGTCGCACCGTCCACCTGCCCGGCACCGGTGAAACCACCACCGCCATCTACGACCGCACCAAACTCCAGCCGGGCAACACGCTGGCCGGACCAGCCATCGTCCAGCAGATGGACGCGACCACCGTCCTGCTGGGCGGGCAGACTGGCCGCGTCACGGCCAACGGAGACATCATCATCACGGAGGACAACTAGCCATGACCACACTGACCGAGCACACCGCCACCGCCCTCGAACCGGAGGTGGACACCGTGACCTTCGAGGTGCTTTCCTCCGCGCTGACCTCCATCGCCGAGGAAATGGGCGTCGTCCTCAAGCGCTCCAGCTACAGCCCGATCATCCGCGACATGGACGACTTCTCCTGTGCCCTGTTCACCGCCGACGGCGACCTGGTCGCCCAGGCCGATTACATCCCCGCACAGCTTGGCGCCATGTCCCTGGTGGTCAAGGCCATCATCGAGCGCTGGGACGGACACATCAGCGACGGCGACGCCTTCATCTGCAACCACCCGTTCCTCGGCGCCATGCACCTTCCGGACGTCAACGTGGTGACCCCGATCTACGTTGAGGGGATCCTTTCGGGATGGAGCGGCACAGCCGCCCACCACATCGACGTCGGCGGCGTGAACCCGGGCAGCGAGGGCCCCGAACTGGAAGACATCTTCGCCGAGGGCCTGATCCTGCCGCCGGTCCGCTTGTCCATCGCAGGGGTCGAGAACCCCGACGTCATCTCGATCATCACCGACAACATCCGCGACCCGCTGAGCACCGTCAGCGACCTGCGCGCCCAGCGCGCCGCCTGTGTGCTGGGATACCAGCGACTGAACGAACTTGCCGGGCAGTACGGCCTGGACGTGGTCGGCTCCGTGATGCGCCGAAACCTCGACGTGGTCGAGCTCGCGGTCCGCAACGCCCTGCTGGATCTGCCCGACGGCGAGGGCGAGGCCGAGGGCTTCCTCGACGACGACGGCCTCGACGGCCCGCCCACCCGTATCCATGCCAAGGTCAGCAAGGTCGGCGACACCCTTCACCTCGACCTCTCCGGCTCCAGCGCCCAGGTCCGTGGCGCCATGAACGTGCCCTGGGCCAGCGCCCGCGCCGGCATCGTCTATGCGGTGCGGGCCGTGGTCGCCCCCGACCTGGGGTCCAACGACGGACTGCTGCGCGCCGTGGAAATCAACGCCCCGCTGGGCTCGGTGCTCAACCCGATGGCCCCGGCGGCCGTGTCGATCCGCCACAATACCTGCCAGCGCTTTGCCGACACGTTGATCCGTGCGCTGACCGACATGTGGCCCGAGGCCGCCGTGGGCAGCAGCACCGTCAGCTTCTTCTGCATGAACGTGGGCAGCACCTCCCCGGTCACCGGACGTCCGGCCGTCATGGCCGACGTGGTGGGCGGCGGCACCGGCGCCACCGGCGAGGGCGACGGACTCGATGGGGTGGACACCTACATGTCCAACGTGGGCGTGATGCCGGCCGAGGTCGTGGAAACGAACTACCGCATCCGGATCCTGCGCAACGAATTCGTTCCCGGCTCCCAGGGAACCGGCAGGTTCAACGGCGGCCTGGGGCTGCGCCGGGAATACGAGATCCTTGAGCACCCGCAGCGGGCCACCTTTTACGCGGAACAAACCAAGGCGGGATTTGCCCCGGAGGGCGCCTCCGGGGGAAGCTCCGGCCAGCCGACCAAAATCACGCTCATCTCCCCGGACGGCACCGAAACCATGGTGAAAACCAAGACCTCCACCACGCTGCAGCCCGGCACCATCGTGCGCGTCGAGACCGCAGGCGGCGGCGGCTTCGGGCCGGCAGCGGAGCGCAGCGAGTCGGCGCGCGAGTCGGACGAGCGCAATGGATTGGTGGTCTTCCCATGACCGGCACGAACATGACCGGCAGCGCGGTCGAGGACGCGCTGGCCGGCGCCGTGAACTCCGCGGTGTGGTTCGACGGATTCGAACGCAAACCCGCCGACGTCCTCGTCGGCAGCCACGAATGCGACCTGCTCATCGTCGGGGCCGGCTTCGGGGGGCTCTGGGCGGCTATGCGTGCCCGGGCACGCCACCCGGACTGGTCGATCACCGTCGTGGATGCACAGGAAATCGGCCGCGCGGCCTCCGGACGCAACGGAGGGTTCGTGTCCTACAGCGTGACCCACGGCCTGGCCAACGCCCTGGCACGATGGCCCAAGGAAGCCAGCCATCTCGAACGCCTGGGTTTGGAGAACCTGCAGGGGTTCGCCGACGACCTCCGGACCGCCTGCATCGACGGGGGCTTCCGCGCGGCGGGCAAGCTCCAGGTTGCCACGGCACCGCACCAACTGGAGGAACTCGCTGCGTCGGTGTCCAAGGCCAAGGAATATGGTCGGCCGCTGGAATTGCTCGATGCGGAACAAACCCGGGCCCGCATCGATTCGCCGACGTTCATCGGCGGTGTATTGGATCCGGTGGGTACCTGCCTGGTGGAGCCGTACAAGTTGGCGATGGAGATGCGCGACGCGCTGGCCCGGCAGGGGGTGGTGTTCTTCGAACACACGCCGGCGCAGAAACTAGAGGCCGACGGAGCGGGGATGCGCGTGCGCACCCCGGCCGGGAACATCGTGGCAGGCAAGGTCGTGCTGGCCACCAGCGCGTTCCCCGCGCTGCTGCTCCGCAACAGGATGACCACGGTGCCGGTCTACGACTACGCCCTGGCCACCGAGCCGCTGACCGACGGGCAATTCGAGTCGATCGGCTGGCGCTCGCGTGAGGGGTTGACCGACTCCGCGAACCAGTTCCACTATTCGCGGGTGACCGAGGACGGGAGGATCCTCTGGGGCGGCTACGACGCGATCTACCACTACGGCCGGCGCATCTCCACCGAGTTGGAGAACCGCCCCGGGACTTTCCGGAAACTCGCGGAGCAGTTCTTCGAGACCTTCCCGCAGCTCGAGGTGTCTTTCAGCCATGCCTGGGGCGGAGTCATCGATACCTCGACCCGGTTCAGCGCGGAGTACGGAACCGCTTTCGGGAAGCGCGTCGCCTATGTCCTGGGGCATACGGGGCTTGGCATGGGGGCGAGCCGTTTTGCCGCCGACACCATGTTGGACCTGCTTGATGGCCTGGATACGGAGCGGACCAGGCTTGACATGGTGAGGCGTCGGGCGGTCCCGTTTCCGCCCGAACCGGTGTGCGCGGCGGGGATCAACCTTACCCGGTACGAGCTTGCCCGTTCGGACCGGAACGAGGGTCGGCGTGGGCTCTGGCTCAAGGCCATGGACGCGTTGGGGCTGGGATTCGATTCCTGACCTCCCGGATTTCCCATCGGCCGGAGGCTTCCCCGGGAGCTGCTGCCTGCGCGGGTCAGGAAGTCCGTGCGCTGGATCGGTTCGTGCCGCAGGACAGCGAAGCCCCGCCCGTGATGCTGGACGACCAATGGGCGGTCCAATGACGGAACTTTGATTGGGAATCATGGGCTTGGGGCGTAGGCGCGGTATCGACGGCTAACGCACTCGGAGCGGCGACGCTCGGTGATGTTCGAAACGACGACCCGCGGCCGCCCCTCTTGGGGCGGTCGCAAGTCTCAGTGCTCCAGCGGCATCAGTGCTCGGTGTGCGCCTCGGCCGCCTTCTTGGCAGCCTTTTCGGCGTCCTTCTCGGCGCGAAGTGCCGCGGCCTCGTCGTGTTCCTCGACCTTCTCCTGGTGGATGACCTCGGCCAGTAGCTTCTCCATTTCCTTGGCCACGCGGGCCGCGGACGCGGGGTTCTGGCCGGTCACCAGTCGTTCGTCCACCACGACGTTCTCCGTGAAGTTCTCCGCCGGCACGTGGGTGGCGCCCTGCTCCTCGAGCCGGTCCGCCAGGAGGAACGGGACGACCTTCTCCTTACCCACGGCAACTTCCTCCTCGTTGGTGAAGGCAGCAACCCTCCGGCCCTCGACGAGTCGGAACCCGTTGTCCAGTTCCACGTTCACCAGGCCTGCAGGTCCGTGGCAGACCGCGCCGACCACGCCGCCCTTGTCGTAGACGCTGGCCACCAGGTTCTGCAGGCCTTCGCTTTCGGGGAAGTCCCACATGGCGCCGTGGCCTCCCACGAGGTACACGGCGTCGTATTGTTCGGGGTCAACCACGGCGACGCGGGCGGTGTTGTAGAGGCCGGCGCGCGTGGTTTCGTCTTCGGTGAAGGCGACCTGGATGGGATCTTCAGGATCCACTGTGTCGCGCGGGGGCTGGCCTCCCTGGATGGAGGCGAAGTCGACGAAATGCCCGGAATCCTTGAAGACCTTCCAGGGGTGTGCGGCCTCGGCCACGTTGTAGCCGGTCTTCTCTCCCGTATCGGCGATCTCGGAAACGCTGGTCAGAACCATGAGGATTTTCTTCATGTAGTGCTCCTTTCGTCCACTTCCCACCCTAGATGATTAAGTCCTAATGAAGTCAGTGGTCGTAGGCGGTCAGGGAGCGCTTTCGGGGTGCGTTGGTCTTCCAGTTGTGCCAGATCCCGGCCGCGAGGGCCAGAAGCTTTGAGGCGACGCGGGCGTAAAGTCCGCCGAGGGTCCGGGCGCCGTGGTGCTCGAGCCCGAGCTGGCCCTTGAGGCTGTCGAAGACGGACTCGATCCACTGGCGGATGCCCCCGAACTTCCCGAAGCGGGGTTTTTCGTCCTTGCGGTCCGGCCGCACCAGGTTGGCACCGAGGTCCTCGGCGATGAACCGCTCGAAGTCCCTGCCGGCGAAGCCCTTGTCGGCGAGGATGACCTGCCCGTCGCGGACCAGGTGGTGGTCGTGGCGCAGCAGGGCCTCGGTGACCTCGCGTTCCCCGAGTTTCGGGTTGGCCAGTCCCCAGATCACCGGCATGCCTTCCGGGGTGCTGATCAGGTACAGGCGGAAGCCCCAGAAGTAGCGCGAGTGCGAGGCGCAGTATCCGTAGCCGGCGTGCTCGGCCAGGTCGGAGCGCTTGACGGTTTCGCGGCTGGTGCCGCACGGGACCGGGGTCGAATCGAGCAGGCGGAGGATCTCGTGCCAGGATTCGGTGTCCCCGGGCCAGGGCGGTGATCACCGCACTGATCAGTGTTCCGGCGGCGCGCACGCGCTTGTTGTATCCCGATTGCTGCGGGATCCCGGGGAATAGCCCGCTCAGGTGGGTGCGCGCATAGCGGACCCATCGCGATTCGGAGGAATGCCCGTGCAAGAGGTGTTGGGCCACGACCAGGCACAGCAGCTCGGCGTCGCTAAGCGCGGCCTTGCGGCCGGGTTTGCTCGAGCGGTCGTATCCCAAATCCGGCAGGACACGATCGGTCAGTAGGACGTAGAGTGTGGTCAGGAGGGTGTTGAGTTTTGGGTTCACATACGAGGCTTAACACTCTCCGCCAGCGATTAAAAGACCCCAGTTCATATGAACTGGGGTCTTTTTGTCCTTGGGACCGATTAGGACTTATTCATCTAGGCGAGCACCCGAGACCTGCCTACCCCCATGTGCGGTCTACCATCCTGAATTTCGCAGTTGCGAACGGTGAGCACCAACGGCGTTCAATGGTCGGGTTCCTAGCTCCAGGATGTCGCGTTGGGCCATCGGCTTGGGGACGGGCCCCGACAGAGCCGCCCCCAAGAGAAGCCCTGTCATGCGGAATAGCGACCAACCTTCATGAAGGAAATGGCCGCACTTTGCTGTTTCGTGACACTTCAGGTTTCCCAGCGCCCACAGAAGGACCCTGACGCGTTGACGCACGCGTCAGGGTCCTTCTAAATGAGGTACGAGCGTGCCTTGGATCCCAAACCGATGGGCCGGCCGGTGATGTTCGTGTCCAGCAACGGGGGATGCCCGCTTGCCATGGTGATTCCGTTGAGAAGGGATCCCGAGTCCTGGAAGGTGTTGCGGATCTTTGACATATGAAGCCGGTGCCTCACCCACAGGCGTTGGGAACGTGGCGAACCACGGGTGGCGATTCTAGCCGGTTGGCCAACGCGGACGGGAGCAGCCGCACCGGTGCAGACCCGGGCTGACAGTCTCCTTGATCACGTTTACGCTGGCGTCCCGGGAGAGCGCCGGGCCCAAATCATCCAGTTGGAACTGGAGCCGCCGGTGCAGCTCGACGATGTTGGCTTCTGCCCGGGGTCCTAGTCACCCCAAAGAGGGCCGGTGGGACCTCCTGGTGCGGGTGCGGGGATCGAGGACGCATTGGGGCTTCCGACCGCCGGCGGCACCCACGTGTTTGTCAGGCGCATGGATTGATAACGGAATTGTAACTTTTACTTGAACCTCGTAGGGTTTTACATCTGGTTGCACTCGCGCAACCCAGTCCCGATCCGGATCGCACAACCCTACCGGCGGATCGCGGAACAAGAATTCCCGGTAGGGGCGGAGGACCCATTCAACCGTTCCTGGTCTTGGACCATGGATCTCGGGGTGAAGCTGAGTCCGCCTGGCGGGCTCGGCCGAGTTGATCTCATGACTCGAATCCGACAGCTAACTTCGCAGGCGACACATGAGAGGTAATCATTTGACCCAGCAGCAAAATTCCGGGCGCCGCCGCGCGTCCAGCCCTGTTGATGCTTCGCCTGCCGACGGTTCCCTGGAGCAGATCGTGGACACCGCGATGAATGGCGAAAGCACTTCCCGGCGCCCCGGCCGACGCGCATCAAGCGCGGTCCCGGACTCCCTCGAGAATCCTGAAACCCGGAACTACGGTGGCCGCCGCTTTGTGGCCAGCCCGCGCTACTCCGCCTCCCCGGACGCGGCATCCATCGCCGCCACCGAAATTCCTGCCGCGCCTGTTGCACGGCCGGTCTCGCTGGCGACGCCCGCCGAAGGCGACAAGCTGGACCACGTCCTGAAGTCCGCACCCCGGACCCGGCGCCCTCGACTTGGATTTGCGCACAAGCTCGCCGCGGTAGCCGCCGTGACCGGCCTGGCCTTCGCTGCCGCCCCCGCGCAGGAAGGCGAAGAAGTCGTAGCTGCTCCCCAGCGCGTCTCCCAAACGTCTGTCGCAGATGTCAAGGCCCCGGCCCACGACAAGCTCACGGTCGAACGCGCCTCGGTGACCAGCAAGTACGTCAAGGTCGTCAAGCCGGCACCCGTCACCACCGCTGCCGCCGGCAAGGTCGCCACGAAAGCCAAACCGACGCCCGCCACCACCGCCGACACCGGAAAAGTCACCAAGCTCTCCCAGCCGGTGGACAGCATCCGCCTGACCTCCCGCTTCGGTTTCCGCAAGAACCCGACGGGTCCCGGCTACATGAACCACAATGGCCTGGATTACGCGGTGCCCACGGGAACCCCGATCAAGGCCGCCGCAGCCGGGACCGTCGTCCAGGCCGAGTGGGCCGGCCACTCCGGTTTCCGTGTGAAGATCGACCACGGCAACGGGTTGGAGACCAGCTACAACCACAACTCGGCATTGAAGGTGTCCGTGGGCCAGAAGGTCCAGCGCGGCGAGACCGTCTCCCTTGCGGGCAGCACGGGCAATTCCACCGGGCCGCACTTGCACCTCGAGGTCATCGTCAACGGCGAGTGGGTCAACCCCGAGGGCTGGCTCTAACGGCAATTGTCGCCGTTCCGTGACCGGAACGCGGCATTTGCCCGACCTTGGTATGCCGCGGTCCCTGCATCGGTTGACTCATAGGTTTCCGAGTGTGGCAGCACCACGCACTCGTCGTGCCGGGGGCTGTCCGGGTTCATGAGCGAGTGCTTGCGTCCGCAGATGAAGTAGATGGCCAGGTCGACCAGCAGCCAGATGACGAACCTCAGCCAGGTTTCCCAGTGCAGCTCCAGCATCAGGAACCCTGAGGCCAGCATGCCGAATGCCGGGACCACCGGCATGAAGGGCAGCCGGAAGGTGCGCGGGGTGTCGGGCTTCTTGTAGCGGAAGATGATCACCGAAAGGCAGACCACCACGAAGGCGGCAAGAATACTGATGTTGGTCAGGTCCGCGACGGCCTTGATCGGGAAGACTCCCGCCAGCAACGCGGAAGGGATGCCGGTAATCCAAGTCAGACGCTGCGGGGTTCCGTGGTTGTCGTTCTTGCAGAACCGATTCATCTTGTTCAGATAAGCGGGCCACTTTCGTGAATTCGACGGTATGTTGCCGCAGTCAGCACCTAGTTCGCAAGACGATGCGCGATGGCCGAGGGCGCGTTTTACTCAAGTCTGGACACATGCTCTACTCAGGCAGGGCAGGCTTCCAAACACTATTTTGTGGAAAAACCGTCGTTCAACGGCGTGTTAAGAGTTCGTTCGAACGAACGCCACCGCACGTGGATCCATGACGGGAATGAAGGCTGAGGCCTCGCTCGATGCGGAAGCAAGTAGGATTGATGACGTAATCGATCCCTGTGAGCTCACCGTGCCTGCATACCTGAATCGGACGGCGCATTCCTGATTGAATCGATGAACGCCTGCGCGCAAGAGGTTTGGCGCCGGCCGGGGAGCTGAACGATCGATATTTTGCGTTGCACTGTAGGGCGGAGTGGAATGTGTGCCAGTCCAGCGAAAGAAATCATTGGAAGGACCAGTTCGGGCACGGCCGTGATACCCAGGCCGGCGGCAACCAGCCCTGCCACGGCACCCACGTTTTGAGCCTGTACCACTGGTCCGAGCTCGATCTCAGCGTCCTCCAAAGCCCGTCGAACGGGTGCTTCGATACTGCTGTCGGTTCCGAAGGCAATAAAGGGTTCACCTGACAAATTGGACCACTCCAGATGGTCCTTGTCGGCGAGGCGGTGCGTGCGGGGGACGGCGCAGTAGAACGAATCGAGGCCAATCCGTTCCTGCTGCAATCCTGACAACGGGCCTGATGTGGCGACTATTGCGAGGTCCACTTCGCCTGTTCTCACTGCTATGAGGGCGGTTTCCAACAAACCGTCCCATATGTACAAGCCCACTTCGGGGTGGGTTTCTCGGAAAGCAACGACGTGAGGCGGCAGAAACGTCGCGGCGATCGAGGGCTGGCAGGCCACCGTCACTGAACCGCGGTCGCCAGTCAGGAAGCCCTCGATGTCATGGAGGCCGTCGTCGAATGCGGCCAGCATTCTACGTGCGTACGTGCTTACCTCGCGCCCGTCCCCAGTGACCTCAACGTTCCGGGTCGTACGCGTGAACAACCTGACTTTCAGCCGACGCTCGGCCTCAGCGATCGTTCGACTCAATGAAGATTGC
The DNA here is from genome assembly GCA_024207135.1 of Arthrobacter sp. C2. Classification (GTDB taxonomy): domain Bacteria; phylum Actinomycetota; class Actinomycetes; order Actinomycetales; family Micrococcaceae; genus Paeniglutamicibacter. The sequence goes on from CP042428.1 coordinate 4,447,669, forward strand.
CCTATGTTGAGCGCTTCAGCAGCAGCAGTGAAACTGAGGCAGTCGGCGACGGCGACGATGCAGCGAAGATGCGAAACTCCCAAATTAATGCTCATAGTGCATAAGGCTATCTGTAACTGATGTTGGACGGCGGAAAGTGGTTCGAGACACACTGAAGCAAATAGAAAGGAATCCACTGATGCTTTCCATCCTTGGTTTTGCCACCATTGCCGTCATTCTGGTGCTTCTGCTGACGCAGCGCACCTCTGCCGTCGTCGCTCTTGCGGGAGTTCCAATCGTTGCTGCATTCGTCGCGGGAAACTCAGCAACCCAAGTCGGGGTCCTCATTAAGGACGGGCTAGGCGGCGTTGTTGGAGTCGCGGCAATGTTTGTTTTCGCCATTATCTTCTTCGGAGTTCTCCGCGACGCGGGACTTTTTGACCCGGTAGTCAACCGCATCGTGAAGTTTGCAGGCCATGCTCCAGTCACCGTGACGGTTGCAACTACGGCGCTGGCGATGGTCGCGCATCTCGATGGCGCCGGTGCCGTAACCTTCCTGATCGCGGTACCGGCTATGTTGCCGGTCTATGACCGTCTTGGAATGAGCCGTTTGGTACTAACGACGTGTGTGGGTCTCGGGGCCGGCGTCATGAATATCGTGCCCTGGGGTGGGCCCACGGCGCGAGCGGCCACCACTATCGGCGTTGACGCAAATGAGATTTGGATCCCCTTGATTCCGGCACAGATCGGGGGGATGATCCTTGCCTTGGCCGTCGCCTACTTACTCGGACGCAGGGAAGCGCGTCGCCTTCAACGGCTTGCCGCCGGTGATGTCTCAGCTGAGGTGGAAGAGTCGACAGCGCGCGTTCGGATCAGCGAGGGAGTGGCGCAGGCAGGGAGCGGCAGGAAGTTGGCCGCTGGTAACGGAGGCTCAGACCGTCGCGGGACCGTTGTCATGCATCTTGAAACATCCGGCGATCTTGAGATTGATCCAGTCGGGCAAGGGCTCCGACGCCCGAAACTGCTGTGGGTCAATGCGATAGTCATGGTCGCGACCATGGTTGCCCTCATCTCAGCTATTGCCCCGCCCGAAATGTGTTTCATGATCGCCGCCATCGTTGCGCTGCTCATCAACTATCCGGGGCTGAAGGCCCAGACTGCACGCTTCGACGCCCATGCGAAGGGCGCGATGCTGATGGCAAGTACCTTGTTGGCAGCCGGTGTACTGCTTGGAGTGCTCAAAGGAAGCGGAATGATCGACGCAATGGCGAATAGTGCCGCCGACGTCATTCCTTCGCAAGTCATGCCAGTGCTTCCCTTGATCGTGGGCGTACTGGGGGTACCAATGAGCCTGATCTTCGGCCCGGATGCATACTACTTCGGGGTGTTGCCCGTCTTGGTGGGTGTTGGAGAGCAGTTTGGTGTCAGCGCGATGCACTTGGCGCAGGCATCAGTGATTGGACAAGAAACCGTGGGATTCCCGATCAGCCCTCTGACCGGAGCGTTCTACCTCCTTGTTGGGCTTGCAAACGTCGACATTGGCCGCCACATTCGCCACTTGATCGGATGGGCATGGCTGGTCAGCATTGGAATGTTCGCCATTGCCGTGGCCACCGGTGTCATCCCGTTGGTGGCGTCATGAGCGGCCAGACACGGAGCATTAGGTTGGGCGCAGGGGCCGGCTTTGCGGGAGACAGGATCGACCCTGCTCAGAAGTTGGCCGAACACGGCCTCTTAGACTACTTGATTTTCGAATGCCTGGGAGAGCGAACCATCGCTGCAAGCCAAGCCCGTCGTCTGAAAAACCCCGAGTCAGGCTACGACCCGCTCTTGGAAGCTCGCATGCGCGCTGTGCTTCCGCACACCACTTCCTCGGGCACCACCATCGTGACCAACTCCGGAGCGGCCAACCCTCTGGCTGCCGCGGAACTTGTCGCTCGCATAGCTTCCAAGGTTGCTGGGCGAACGGTACGAGTCGCCGGTGTCACGGGTGACGATGTCCTCGATGCCGTACGTCGACACAACCCCGTCGTGTGGGAAACGGGAAAGCACCTGTCCGAACACGCCGATGAGCTGGTTTCAGCGAACGCCTATATTGGAGCTGACGCGGTCGTTCCTGCGCTTGAAGAGGATGCCGACGTCGTCATTACCGGACGCCTTGCAGACCCATCGCTGTATTTGGCACCTCTGATACACGAATACGGCTGGGACTGGAACGATTACGGCATGCTTGGTGCAGGCACGGCGGTAGGGCATCTCCTCGAATGTGCCGGACAGCTCACCGGAGGATACTACGCTGACCCGGTTACCAAACCCGTGAATAATTTGGCACATCTCGGATTTCCGTTCGCTGACGTTCGAAGCGACGGGTCGGCGGTGTTTGGCAAACTCGAGCGCTCCGGTGGCACCCTCACCGCCCGGACCTGTACCGAACAGCTGCTCTATGAAGTAGGGAATCCGCAAGCGTATCTGACGCCCGATGTCACGGCCGACTTCAGCGAGGTCTCCTTCGACGACCTTGGCCACGATCGGGTCGCGGTTTCCGGGGCAACCGGACGGACGCGTCCCCAGGATTTGAAGGTGACCCTTGGATTCCGCGGAGGATGGCTCGGAGAGGGACAAATGAGTTATGCAGGGCCACGTGCGTTTGACCGGGCGCAATTGGCGGGTGAAGTCGTGGCCGAACGCCTCAAGGACGTTCACGGCTTCCCCGAGGATTGCATCTCCGTGGAGTTTATCGGCGCAGGTGCCGCGTTCAGGGGATTAGACACCAATCCCTCTGCGCACGAAGTGCGGCTCCGAGTAACGGCACGGGTTGCCACGGAGGATGCCGCGGACATCGTTGGCTGGGAAGTTGAAAGCCTTTACACCAATGGGCCGGCCGGTGGCGGAGGGGCGCGGCGTTCCCGGTCCGAGGTGCTGGCCATCCGGTCCTGTCTCATTCCACGCCATCTCGTTTCCACCGAAGTTCACATTCTGGAGGCCCGGAAATGACCGAACCCGTCCGATGCACGAGCGTGGATGACCTTGCCGATGTGCGAACTGGAGATAAAGGGGACACTCTGATTCTTTCGGTTTTCCCGCGTGACGCAGCCGCCCACGACTACCTGGTCAAGAACCTGACTGTGGAACGGGTTTCGTCGCACTTTGGTCAGCTCGTTACCGGACTCGTTCGCCGCACAGATTTGCCGAACTTGCCCGGAATTGTCTACGAACTACCGGGTGTGCTCGGCGGCGGCGTCACGGGTTCGCCAACTCTTGACGGGCATGGCAAAACACTAAGCTACCACCTGCTCAGCCTGCAAATATAGACAGCATGACCTGGGTTCACAGGATACTAGGGCGGCGGCTTCCCTGAAGTGTCGTTCGGGTTCTGGCTTATTGTTCGTGCGGAAGTGCGCGATGTCTGTTGGTATACCGAGCAGAATCCGTGGTCTTGAAGGAGATCGTCTAAGCTTGAGCACCAACGGAGGCGGGGCGCCTCGAAGACTTGCTGCGTGGCACAGATCGTTAGAGGGGCAATCCCAGAGCGGAGTATAGGAAGTTTCGGTTTTGGGCGAAGTGGAGCCGTCGGTTCAGCCCATTAGTTGATTGAATGTGTATTCAAAGACCCGCGGTCGGAATAAGCAGGGTGTCTTGGCCACGAGTCGTCCGGTCCTCCTGCCCACGAAAGGCGGTGTCAGGTCCGGGCAGACCTATCCCGAAGCTCGGCGATCATCGCCTTCTCCAGCGCATTGACGGGACCATCAACGGTGGCCACCCGGTTGGCTGCGTCCATGATGTCGTTCAGATCCCCGGCTACGGCCTCGAAGCGCAGCCAGACGTCGTCCGGATCGATATCCACGAGCTGAGCGAGTTGCTCATCGAACACTTGATGATGATCGCGGACAACCCTCACCAGGTGCCGGAACAGTAGGGCCTCGTCGTCGGAGATCTTGTTATCCGCCATGATGACGAGCCAAGAGACCCACAGCATCAACTGTGGGTGTTGACACCGCTCGCTCAGCTTCTCGGCGAGTTCGATCACGCGCGCTTCGTTCCGGAACACGGCTTGAGCGTGGCGCCCTGCGAGTAACGTCGTATAGCGATTCAGCACCACCGCGATCGGAACGCCAACAAGCGGGATGCCGATCTTGATGACATTGCGCTGCAGCAGGAACTTGCCGACGAAGGGAAGCCCCTTTGCGGCGTTCAGGATCCCCTTTGAATAGAAGCGCTTGATCAGCGGCCGCATCATGGCCGGGACAGCCTTGATCACGCCCCCACTCACAACTTCCCCGCTCTTGATGGTGAAGGCCACCCGGATCAGCTTCCACATGTCCTCGGGATCCGATACATCAAGCGGGATCCGATAAAGGACCGCGACGTCGTAGGCCAGACGGAGCTGGAGTTGGGTAATGAACGCGACATCGACCATGATGGTTCCGACGGCGGCCGGCACCGTCGCCGGTGAAGCGCCGCCGAGGCTTCCCATAGTCGCGACAATTGCTGCCGTGTAGGCACCTGCTGAGAGCCCGCCTTCGAGTGCGGCGTATCGGCTGGCCATCTTAATACGCTGATCGACAATGGCATCCGCAGGCACACCCGCGTATCGCTCCTCGAAGTACTGCCATGTGACTTTTTCCGTGTAGGAACCAAGTGCCTGGCCACAGAGCTTAGTGAACCATCCACCGGATTTGATGTCGTCTGGGCTCAGCCCGGTGATGAACTTCCGTATTTTGGCTCGTTCATCCTCGACGATCTTCTGGTCGGCTCCATCGGCGTCGTCGATGTCGACAGTGTCGAGCGGAGTTTCGGGCATGGCAGGTCCTCCCAGAAGGTTTCGGCGCCTGGCCAGGTCGCCCGATCTTGGACAACCCGCCGACGATGTAACCGGGTGACCCAGGGTCCACCTTAGCCGTTGACGGATGCCCGGCAGATTCATGCGTTCCTCGATGGCAGAAGACGCTTACTCCGGGCGGTGGCGTTCTCCATAGGTAACGCACTGGTGCTGGCGGCCCCGCGAAAACTACGCGGTCAAGACACATGCCGGCTTCGGTGCCCTGCAACAGTGACTTCCGCGGCATTCCGAGGACGGCTGGGATGGCCTCGCTTGGAGCCGGAGTAAGCATTGACTCCAACGGCAAGGGGCAGGGGAAGCAATTGGATCTACTGGGCACCATTAGCCGCAACCAATTGCACGTCTATCCTTGGGGTATCGCCGCCGCATTCTTGCTCGTGGCCGGCATCTTGCGCTGGCGCAGCCTTCACTGGTCTGCGGTTGGTTCTGTCATGCTTTTCGCGGCACTCAACGCTGGTGCCGGGGTCTACGTCCTAAACCAGGTTGGTGATTCGCGATGGGCTGCCGGAGGTGAACCATCGCTGAGCGCTCTGTCGTTTGCCGAGACACCAATCGTGGGGGAGCATCTGGCGCCGCTCGATTCTGCTCTGCAAGCAGTGGTAGGCGGGATGAACGATTTTCTGGCGTTCAAGCAAGCTCTTCCTGTTAGCACTCGAATTCTTTGCCTCGTCCGGCTCAGCCTTACTGGTGTGATGCCCCATAGCGTTTATCGCCGTGCGCATTAGTTTCTTCGTAGCCAGGCGCCGTAAAACGGACTATGAAAAGTACCGTGCCACCGTTGACCTGCTCAAGGAAGAGCTTGAGCAGGTCAAGTTACGGATTGCTGCCGGCAACTTCGCTGTCCCTGCATTCCCAACAGAGGACGTCGTCATCGAGGCGTTGCCCGAGCTGAAACTCGGAGGATGATTCAGGCGGGAACTGGAGATGAAGGACGATGTCTCGGCAGTCTCGCCGAGAAGCTCGCGAAGCGGACGTTCAAGGTGCGGACTGACCGCAGGCTTATATCCACCGCGCCTTGTCACGTACCACGGCTCGATTGCAGTAATTGGTTTGGAATGGATGGACTGCCCGCTGGGCGGGCTATGTCCGGTGTCGAGGCACACCGCGACCGTTCCCTGTAGTCTCGTTCCATTACTACCAAGTATCAGGAGGCGTGTGTGGTTCGCGCGGAGAACGGGACGCTTGCCGGTGTTCTGGAAGGTAAAAAGCAGTACCAAGTTCCCCTCTACCAACGCGTGTACTCGTGGGGGAAGAAACAGCTCGAACAGATCTGGACGGATATCGTCGAGCTGGAGAGAACTCTCGCCGAAGACTCGAAGGCCTCTCACTTCATCGGTTCCCTCGTGTTGGCGAGCAGTCCTGACTTCGGTGCCATCGGCGTCAACAAGTTCCTCGTTGTTGACGGCCAGCAACGCCTGACTACGCTGACCCTCCTTTTGGCTGCGCTCCGCGACCACTTGATCGAGACCGGAGATTTCGATCGGGCAAGCGGTATTGACGCGCAGTATCTAGTCAACGTCTACGACAGCGGTAAGCCTCTTAAGGTGATGCCAACGCAGAAGGATCGGGCACCCTACCTGGCGGTGCTCAACCGTGCGCCGCAAGCCGGCGGTGAGGATGCGGTTGGCGGTGCCTACCGATTCTTCCGATCGAAAATCGCCGCAGCTGACGATCCGGACGATCCACATGACTTGGAGCTTCTCGAAGCGGCCATCGTACGTGGTCTCGCGCTCGTCGTCGTCACGGTGGAGCCATCCGACAACGCGCACCGCATTTTCGAGTCACTCAACAACACCGGGCTTCAGCTAACGCAGAGTGACCTGCTCAAGAACTACTTGTTTATGCGCCTCGGGGACCGCGCAGAGACTGTCTACGAGAACATCTGGCTTCCGCTCGAGAGGAAGCTCGACTCCAAGAACCTTGAATTGTTGTTTTGGCTGGACCTCGCTCAGCGTGACGAACGGGCGAAGCAGTCAGATACCTACGTAGGACAGCAGAAGCGGCTTGACAAGCTCAAGACCATCGACGCGGTGGAGGCCGAGGTGATCCGCATAGCCGAGCTGGGTGACGTGCTCGCAACGATTCTCAATCCCGCTGGCGAGAAGCACGCCGAGATAAGCCGTCGCCTAACCAGGATCAAGGCTTGGGGTTCAACGACTGCTTATCCGGTAGTTATGCAGATCCTCGCTCGACGTGCAGCTGGCACTGTCACCGATAGTGACGTTGTGCGCGCGCTGACATATCTGGAGTCGTACTTCGTGCGCCGGGTCGTGATCGGGCGTGCCACCGCAAACCTGAACCGAACACTGCTCCAGGCCGTCGGTTCGATCAGCGATGCCGACCAGATAGACATCGCACTACGTGAATACTTGTCCCGCGGCCGCAAGTACTTCGCGACCGATGCACAAGTTCGTGAGGCTGCCCGGACTGTCGCCTTCTACTGGCAGGGCCGCGGAGCACAAAAAAAGCTCATACTGCAGTGGCTCGAAGAGGCCTACCGCCCCAAGGAAATTGTCGGCTTGGATCCAAAGCACCTGACAATCGAACACGTGTTGCCGCAGACAATGTCTGACTCCGTGCGGGACATGTTCGCCGCGGATTTGAGCGCTGACGCTGACATCAACTACGAACACGAGCGCATCGTACATACACTCGGAAATCTCACTTTGAGCGGGTACAACAGCGAGCTAAGCAACAAGCCGTTCGACGAGAAGCGCGAGATGCTGGCCATCAGCGGCCTGTCGATGAACCAATCAATCGCTGCGCACACGACATGGGGAGTCGGCGAGATCAACACTCGTAGCTCTGAATTGGCAGAAAAGATTATTGAGCTGTGGCCCGGCCCGGACGAGAACGTCGTGGCTGTGGGCGACGAACCGTCGGAGACTCGCATCCAAATTGCTACCATAGTTGCCGAAATCCCAGCAGGGCGCTGGACTACATACGGCGACGTAGCGATCGTGGCCGGCACCTGGGCACAGCCGTTGGCTGCGATAATCGCGAACTTCCCGATGGCCAACGCCTGGCGGGTTCTGCAGAGCGGTGGGACGATTTCGCCCGGTTTCCGCTGGACCGAGCCGGACCGAGCGGACGATCCCCGGGCGGTGCTTGAAGAAGAAGGCCTCCAGTTCGATGCGGAAGGGCACGCGAATCCCGCGCAGTTCATGGGTGCCGAGGAACTTGCGGAAGCTGCGGGGCTCGACGTAGATGAGGAAGCGATCTCTGCACGACGAAAGAAGATCAAACTACCCTCCAAGGCAGGAAACAAGTTGTCCGTCAAGGATGCCCAGCTTGAATTCTTCGAGAGAGTTCGAGACTACGGCCTCGTCAACGCGAACAACATCGATACATGGCGCAAGCCCACCAGAAAACACTGGTACGACGTCAGCGTAGGGGATTCCCGCGGGCATGTCTCACTCTTGGTCAACTCTCAGAGGAAAATTGTCACGACCCTGTTCTGGATCACCCACGACAAGGATCTTTATGCAAAGTTGCTGGCACAGCGCGAGACCATCGAAACCGACCTCGATTTTGCGCTGGAGTGGGACGACAAGCCGGACCGCAAGGCTTCCAAGCTCGTCATCAGCCGTCACGGCGACTTTCTTGACGAGGCTCAAGCGCAAGAACTCGTAGAGTGGCTTGTGACTACGGGCGACAAATTCGCACGGGTCCTCCCGAAATATTTGTAAAGGCCTGGCTCCCGCCACCACGAGGCAGATTCCGCTGGGCATGAACAGGTTGTAGTTCCCGGTGTTGATGTAAAAGATGCCCCGGGCGAGGCCGAACAGGAGCAACACGGTCCTGATCGCGACGGCCTTCGTCGGCGGAGGACGCGCCCCAGTCGGGCATGTTGAGGCCGAGCCCGGCGAGGAAGGCGGAGAAGTAGCCGGAGATGCCGATGGCCACGACGGCCACGAAGGCGAGGTACTCCGGCGAAGGCTTCGCCGAGCAAACCCCGTCGGTGGCCCAATAACCGGCCCTGGTGGGTATCACTTAGCCGACCCTTGTGGCGACCACCGGCGTCCCGATATGGGTGGCCCCGGGAGAGCGCTCCTGCCGGAACCATCCAAACCTGTGATGGTCAGCCGTGCCGGTAACCCGGGAAGGGACCGGCCGTTGCGGCCGATCCCTTCCCGTCCATCCACACCGTTCACGCGGCGGCGACTCCCGGCAGGGCGGACCTGCGGGGTGCCCGATCAGGCGACGCAGCCCCCGAGCGCTATCTGCCCGTCGACGGCCCGGATCTGGTTCTGGACCGTGCCGAGCTGATCCTGCAGGCCGATGACGGTCTTCTTCTGCGCTGCAATGGCGTCCTTGTTTGCGCCCTTCTTGGCCTGAAGGGTGCTGAGCTCCGCCTGGGCGTTCGTCACCTGGACGTCGAGCTTGGTCAGCTGTGCCTGCAGGTCTTTCAACTGGGTTTCGGTCGCGCTGATTTCTCCGTTGAGCCCGTTCAGCTGCGCCAAGAGCGGAGCCACCCTGGTCTGGAGGTCGAGAACTTCGGCTTCCTTCGTGGCGATCTGGCTGTTGAGCCCGGTGAGGTTCGCCACCAGCTGGTCCATGTCGCCATTGAGGGACGCGATCTCGCTATGCTTCTCGGCCACCGCGGCGTTGGCGTCGGGTACTGCCTTCGCGAGGGCCGGCAACTGCTCCTGCAGGTCCTGGAGCTCGCCGGCCTTCTTGTCGACGGCGGACTGCGCGGCAGCGCTGGCAGCAGTGGCACCGGCCAGATCGCCTTTCAGCCCGTCAAGGACAAGCTTCTGCGCGGCGATGGCCTCCTGGCTGGCGGCAAGGCCCTCGGTCAGCGTTGGCAGTGCTGCGTCGAGGTCCGCCAGGACCTGCTGCTGCGCGGTGAAGGCTGCCCCGGCGTCGGCCGAGGCTGCCTCAAGCGTGTGCAGCTCGCCCTGCAGTGCGGCGAGTTCGCCTTGCTTGGTGGTGACGGCACCGTTGGCTGCGGTGACGGCCGCCTGGAGGGCAGGGATCTGGTTCTTGAGCGCGGCGATCTCGGCTTGCTTCGTCGAGACGGCGTCATTGGCGGCGGTCAGGGATGCCTGGAGCGGCGCCGCCTGCTGCTGCAGGGCGCTGCTCTCCTGCTGCTTGGACTGGAGTTGGGAATTGAGGGTGTTGACCGCGTTTTGGAGCGTGGTCAGGTCTCCCTGGTACCCGGCGATTGTGGCGTTTTTGCTGAGGATCTGGGCGTCTACTGCGGTCAGCTCTTCCTGCTTGGCCTTCCGCAGTGTCTGCAGGCGCGTCTTCTCGGGGCTGTTGCCCTTGATGTCCGAGATCTGCTTGGTGAGATCCGTGATCTCGGCTTCCAGCTTGGTCTTGCCGGCGGCCAACGCCGCGAGCTCTTGCTGCGCCGTCGCAAGCTGGGCCTGCTTGGCCGTGATGTCGGCGTTCTTCGCGGTGACCTGCTGCTGAAGTGCCGCGATTTCCACCGTCACTGTTGCGAGCTTGTCGCTGTTGGCCTTAACCGCCGCGGCAGCGCCGTCGGCAGCGGAGCGCAAGGTGTCGAGTTCCGCCTGCGCAGTGGCGATCGCCGTGTTCTTGGCCGCGAGTGTTTCGGCGGCGTCCAGCGCTGCCGTCTGCAGCGAGGTCAGTCCGTCCTTGGCTGCGGAGATCGCGGCGTTCTTGGCAACGACAGCGGCCGCGGCGTCGGCTGCACGTCGCTGAACGTCGGCCAGCGTCGATTTGGCGTCGCTGATCTTGGCCACCTGGGCGTCGACTTCCGCCTGGGCGGCGGTGCCTGCCCCCTCAAGGTCCTGCAGTTCGGCCTCGGCGTCGCTGACGGCCTGCTGTGCGCCGGTAACGGCGGCCGCGGCAGCTTCTGCCGTGTCGGACAGTTCCGTCAGCTCGCGCCCCGCCTGGGCGATCTCGGTGTTTTTCCCCGCAAGCGCTTCTGCTGCCGCGGTTGCGGCGGCCTCGAGTGCTGCTCGTTCGACCTCCGCGGCGCTGATCTGGGCTTTTTTCTCAACGATCCGGGCCTCGACGTCATCGGCGCTCCGCTGCAACTGCGCGGCGGCCTCCTTGGCCAGCACTTCCGCTTCCTGCAGCGGTGCCAGCTGGTTTTCGGTGCTCAGCTTTTGCGCCTGCAGCTCCTCGAGCGCGCCTTGCGCGGCGAGAACGGCGTCGTTGGTGGTGGCTTGCTCGGCCTGCACTGCTGCGAGGTTATCACCGGCAGTCTTGAGCTGCGCATCAAGTTCCAGGCCCTTTGCGTCCAGCGCCGCAATGGCTGAATCGGTTTCGGCGATCTGGGCCGTCAGGCTGTCGGCGTTGGCCTGCAACTGCGTGCGCTCGCCCTGGAGCCGGGTGATGATGTCGGCATTCTTCTTGGAAGCCGCCTTGAGCAGGTTCTCTTGCACGGAACCGCGGTGGGCCAACTGGTTCACCACACCCGTGCAGATGCCGGCGGCCGTGCCGCTGGAGCCTGGGGCCGCTGTTGCTTGTGGAGCGAACAGCAGCATGCTGGTCAGGATGCCGGGCACGACGATGGCGGCGGCCAGACGGCGCGTGAAGGCAGAGTGATTCGACGGATTGAGCATTGGTCCCCCCAAGGACAATGAAAATGCGGCCACGGTGGCCGAATCGATAGTGCACACTCTAGGCGGCCGAATCCGTGGTGTCGAGCCTTGGCGCGGACGAAAATCATCGGGCGAGTCGTCCTACCCGGTTCTTGGTTCCTGCTACCTGTTTTACCACCGGGTGCTTAGTTTTGGTGGAGGGACTATTTGTCTTGGACATGGAGTATTTCATCGTCCAGGCGCCGGACCCGCGACGGCTTGTCGTCCAGGCATCCAGGGGTGGAATCCGCTGTCGATTTAATGGTCCACACTTAGCAGGTGCGTACCTTTGGTGTTGAAGAAGAATTCCTGATAGTGGACCCCGTCAACGGCGTCCCCTTGCCCCTGTCCGCGGAGGTGATGGGCCTCCACGGTGATAGCTCGCGGGCGACAGGAGCTTCTGCCCGGCAGATGCTCTCCGCAGAGCTGCACCAGGAACAACTCGAGGTCATCACGCACCCGCACGGCAGCCTGGCCGGTCTCGCCGAGGAGATCCTTGACGGGCGCGCCTATGCCGACGCGCTCGCCCGAAAGGCGGGCGCGCGGATCGTCGCCCTGGCCACCTCTCCGCTGGCGGTCTCGCCCCATCCCACCAGGAACGAACGCTACGACGCCCTGGTGGAAAAGTATGCCCTGACGGCGCGCGAGCAGCTGACGTGCGGACTCCATGTCCACGTGTCCGTCGACTCGGACGAGGAGGGCGTAGCCGTGCTGGATCGCATCCGGTCCTGGCTGCCCTCGCTCATGGCGTTGAGCTCGAATTCACCGTTCTGGAACGGCCAGGACAGCGGCTACGCCAGTTTCCGCACGCAGGCCTGGAACCGGTGGTCCTCCGCCGGTCCGATGGAGGTCTTCGGGTCGGCGCGGGCCTACCACGCGCTGGTGGCGGTCATATCAGCGACCGGGGTGGTCATCAACCCGGACTTTGACGCCCGTCTCTCCGCCCGGCACCCCACCGTGGAGATCAGGGTGTCCGATGTCTGCCTTGATCCCAGGGACACCGTCCTGATCGCAGCGCTGGTGCGGGCCTTGGTGGAGACCGCCGCCCGGGAGTGGAAAGCGGGAGTGGAACCGGACAGGGTTCCGGCCATCGTCCTGCGCCAAGGTGTCTGGATGGCCAGCCGGTGGGGTATCCGCGGCGAACTGCTCCACCCCGCAACCCACAGGCCGGACACCGCAGAACACGTCATTTCCGCCCTCCACGACCATGTGCGGGACGCCCTGGTCGAGTCCGGGGACGAGGCCTATGTCGAGGAAGGCCTTACAAGGGTCCTTGGCAACGGAACAGGCGCCGACCGGCAGCGGCAATCCTACGAACAAAACGGGCGACTGGCAGACGTCGTCACCGACGCCATCGGCTTGACCCACCGGGAACCGGTCGATCACCACTCCTCGGGGAATGGTTCACCGAGTTGGACATGGAGGCCGTTGGCCGAGGCCGTGGCTTAGCCGCCAAAGGAATTTGACGGTCGCGCAAATCGAAGGTGAGACCCGATGAGCTGGTCATGAGGGTTTCGTTGCAGATGGTGAAAGCCGGAGTTCTCCGCGGTGACTTTCACATTCAACTCACAGTGAGGTATTGACCAGTAAGTTCCAGATTGAGATGTTTGGGGGGAAGGAGCGATAAGAACGTTTACCGGGTTTCCTGGATCGTATGTTCTGAGGACGTGAATGCAGTCATGAGTGGAATATTGATTCGTCAGGATGATGGAACGTGGCTTGAACCGTCTGATAATGGTTATGCCTTGGAATCTGAGCTGCAGGAGATCCTAGCCGCTCACCCGGAGCTCATTCCGGGGGTTAGTGCGGCCGCGAAAACGTGCCGTGAGTTCCCGTCTGATGCTGGTCCCGCTGACATTGTCGTTGTGGACTCGTTGGGAGAGCTAACGCTGGTCGAATGCAAGTTGGCCTCCAATCCCCAAATCAGGCGAGAAGTCGTCGGGCAAATGTTCGATTATGCGGCTCACCTGTGGAAGATGGATGTCGATGACTTTGCCTCAAAATGGCGGACTCGCACTTCCCAGCCTCTGATCTTAGATGAAGAGTTCGGGGGAATCTCGATGAGAGAGTCATTGGCACGGAATCTTGCGGACGGAAGGTTTCGCATCGTCCTCGCTATTGACATCATCAACCCTGCGATGAAGAGGATGATCGAGTATCTCAACTCTATCGCCGGCTCGGGGACCTCGGTAATCGCAGTTGAATATTCTCGACTAAGACAAGGTTCAATCGAGATACTTATTCCACATGTGTATGGGCAAGAGCTAGCCGAAGCCAAGTCCGCCCCGAACAGCAGGGACATGATTGACTGGGATGAAGACACATACCGCTCATGGCTGGAAGAACATGACAGCAGGAATCTTGAACGGTTCAATTTCTTTCTCACAGCCGCCCTTGCGGCAGGCTTATCGTATAGAGGTTCCACCGCGGTGCGCCCCGCGGGAAGCCTGCCTCTATTCGACAAAAGAAACCACAGGTTAGGCACAGTGTCTTTCTTTTACTTCACGGGTCAGGGAACATCAGTGGAGTTCAACCTCGCTCGAATGTCAAAAATGTCTGACGAGGAATCCCCGGACGCTGTCTCGCGGGATTCGTTTCTCCGCCAGTTGAACGAAATCCCAGCGCTTCGGGAAGTAGCTTCAAACCTTAGATCCAGCAGATTTGCGAGCCGCAAGCCGAATGTACCGTTATCCACTCTCTCGCAAGACGCTATCCAGAAGACGGTTGACGCTCTGTGCTCACTTGCCAACTCTCGATAGGATGGCAGGCGCGGGCTGACGCTCTGGAGGGGAGAAGGCGTCCTGGCAGGTAGGCCTCGACGCCCGGGGTAATAATCCTTGCCAACCGCCGATTAGGACGTCGTTCGGGCTGCTGCCCCAATCCGAACCTTTTGCCATGAACGCGTTGACCGGCGATCTGAGCTCGTGGACGAATGTGATTCCTAGACTAATCCCGCACCATGGCGAATGCGAATCAACGAGTATTTTAAGCTTTCCATCTAATCGAGCTTCAAGCAACTAAGAAGTCAACTTGTTCGCAGGGATCAGGAAGTCGTCCAAAATCACCAATCGGCATATAGCAAGGGACTACATCTTCTACATGGCGATCGAGCCTATGATGCATCAACTCGATCTTGCCCAACAGGGAGTGCCGTTATTGAAACTAAGGCTGTACAACGCTCGTCAGGCAGACCACAAACCTCAGCCAGGTTTCCCAGTGCAGCTGCAGCATCAGGAACCCTGAGGCCAGCATGCCGAATGCGGGGACCACCGGCATGAAGGGCAGCCGGAAGGTCCGCGGGGCCTCGGGCCTCTTATAGCGGAAGATGATCACGGACAGGCAGACCACCACGAAGGCGGCCAGGATGCCGATGTTGGTCAGGTCCGCGACGGCCTTGATGGGGAAGACTCCCGCCAGCAACGCGGAGGCGATGCCGGCGATCCAGGTGACCCTTTGGGGTGTTCCGTGGCGGTCGGTCTTGGAGAACCAGCCCGGAAGCAGTCCGTCGCGGCTCATGGAGAACCAGACCCGGGTCACGCCCAGCAGGAAGGTGAGCATCACGGTGAGGATGGACAGGACCGCGAACACGGAAATGATCGTGGCGATCACCGAAAGCCCCACGCCGTTGAAGGCGGAGGCGAATCCGGCGGTGGGGTCGATGTCCCGGTAGTTCTGCATGCCGGTCAGCACCAGGGTCGCGGCGACGTAGAGGAGCATGGCGATGACCAGCGCGAAGAAGATGGCGTTACCGCGAGGTGGGGTGGGAAGGACGCCGGAGGCAAAACCATGCTTCGAGGGATACGAAGCAACTGTGCGCCGATTGGTGTTTCTGCATGCATCTCGAATGTTGATTGAGATTCCCTAGTTCCTTACACAGAATGCCGGGGAATTTGTTTGCGCTCAACATGTTTAGGCGCAGTGGCTTCCGCAGACGGCATCGCATCCTTTCCGGTGTGACGCTAGCCAACAAACGTACGTTTCACTGGGTGGGCCTCAATGCACCATTACCCGTTTCCTGCCAGAACCCGGGAGTGCCATATGCTGGCCTGTCGATGATGGGGGCTCTCACACTGGATTACAAGCGCATTGGTCGGGGTGCTTTGCTGGCCAACCCTTTCGAATAGGCCGTGTCCATGTCAATACGCGTGCCAATCGACTATTGATTTCACATGAGCCCGGACAGATGCTGGACGCATGCGGTGAGGCTACTAGACATCGAGCTGACCGCTTCATACCAATGGGGGTGGACTATCTTAAACATAGATCAGGAGTCATTCAAGGGCCTTGAAGATCTGAAGAACAAACTGCAACCGAAAACGTTGAGCCAACCGCCGGCTGAGCGCCAAAATTCGGTAGCAGATGATTACAGCCCATATTATGACGAGCAGCTAAGGCAATATAATTCTCTCCTGTCGGAGATACGTAGCCTTAAGGCAAGAATTCGTCACGGTGGCGACGAAGGCCAGCTCTATCGGCTGTATCTCCAACGGGCAGATCTCCAGCATCATGTCAATGCCTTCAACGCTAACTACAGGTATTCACGTCCTGAAAGAGTTCAAAAACTGAACGAGATGATGCGCAAACTACCTGCACCTCAGTTTCCCACGTCGGGGAGCGTCCACTCTTACCCTGCAGGATTTCATAACTAGAGGACGCATCGAAGCCACAGATCCTTCGTTTACCGAAGACTTAGTTCACCAGGCCAAGGATCAAGATTCCGAGTGCGGCAGCACCACGCGCTCGTCGTGCCGGGGGCTGTCCGGGTTCATGAGCGAGTGCTTGCGTCCGTAGGTGAAGTAGATGGTCAGGCCGATCACCAGCCAGACGACGAAGCGGAGCCAGGTTTCCCAGTGCAGCTGCAGCATCAGGAACCCGGAGGCCAACATGCCGAAGGCGGGGACCACGGGCATGAAGGGGAGCCGGAAGGTCCGCGGGGCTTCGGGCCTCTTGTAGCGGAAGATGATCACCGACAGGCAGACCACCACGAAAGCGGCCAGGATGCCGATGTTGGTCAGGTCGGCGACGGCCTTGATCGGGAAGACTCCCGCCAGCAGTGCGGAGGCGATGCCGGCGATCCAGGTGACCCTTTGGGGAGTTCCGTGGCGGTCGGTCTTGGAGAACCAGCCCGGGAGCAGCCCGTCGCGGCTCATGGAGAACCAGACGCGGGTGACACCCAGCAGGAAGGTGAGCATCACGGTGAGGATGGACAGGACCGCGAACACGGAGATGATCGTGGCAATGACTCCGAGCCCCACGCCGTTGAACGCGGAGGCGAAGCCGGCGGTCGGGTCGATGTCCCAGTAGTTCTGCATTCCGGTCAGCACCAGGGTGGCGGCCACGTAGAGCAGCATGGCGATGACCAAGGAGAAGATGATGGCCTTGGGCATGTGCTTCTTGTCGTCGGTGGATTCCTCTGCCGCGGTGCTCATGGCGTCGTAGCCGAAGACCGCGAAGAACACGGTCGCGGCTCCGGCCATCACGGGGCCGAATCCGGAAGGCATGCACGGGCTGTAGTTCCCGGTGTCGATGTAGAAGATGTCCAGTCCGATGATGAACAAGATCAACACGACCTTGATCGCGACGGCCACCAGTTCGAAGCGTCCGAAGGCCTTGAAGCCGCGGGAGAGGATCCAGGTGACCAGGACGCAGACGGCGATGGCGGGGAAGTTGACGATGCCGCCGCGTCCCTCATCGGCGGTGGAGGCTGCCCAGTCGGGCATGTTGAGGCCGATGCCTGCGAGGAAGGCGGAGAAGTAGCCGGAGATGCCGATGGCCACCACGGCCACGATGGCAATGTATTCCAGGATCAGGTCCCAGCCGATGAACCAGCCGATGATTTCCCCGAGGGCCACATATCCGTAGGTGTAGGCGGAGCCGGCGCGGGGGATCATGCCGGCGAACTCCGCTTAGGACAGGGCCGCGGCCGCGGATGCCAGCCCGGCGATCAGGAAGGAGATCAGGACGGCGGGCCCGACGCCGGGTTCGGTGCCGCTGCCGTGGGCCACCAGGCCTGCCAGGGAGAAGATGCCGACGCCGATGATGCCGCCGACACCGATTGCGGTCAGTTGCCAGCGTCCGAGGGACTTGTGCAATCCGCTGTGCTTGTTCTCTTCCTCGATCTCGCCGATGGGCTTTCACCGCATGATGGACTCCTGCGTTGACGTGTCCAGCATTTCGGCCGCCCGTGACGCAAACGGTCTTGTCAACCCAGTATGCGAGCGTGCCCGCTATTTTTGAAGATCCACATTGCAGGCGGACCGGCCGGTATGGGCGCATCGATACTGTCGACCCCGATCCACAGGGTGCAGTGCAGCCCTCGCTAACGCCTTCGTTGGTGGGCCGCCGTCGATGACTGTGACCGAAGGGGAGCCGTTTCCCGGCAACCACACATCGGCCCACAACGTGGCGCAAACGGACACAAC
This sequence comes from Arthrobacter sp. C2, assembly GCA_024207135.1. Lineage (GTDB taxonomy): Bacteria > Actinomycetota > Actinomycetes > Actinomycetales > Micrococcaceae > Paeniglutamicibacter. The sequence goes on from CP042428.1 coordinate 4,465,467, forward strand.
GTGGAGCGGGGAGGGATCCCGCCACTACCAGCCGTCCGATCAGAACTCGAGCATCATCGGTAAGGTCACCGCGCGTAGCCTCGGTAGGCGGGAGCACCGGTAAGTGCTCCTCGGCTGTCGTCGCTTCAGCAGGGTTGACAGGAAAGGAAGGAATCACGATGCCGATATTGTCGATTTCATATGTGCTGTTATCGGCGATTGGAGGGGAATATTTCGTTCGCTGATGCCCATTTCACTCCAGATCCAACGTGAGTTTTCTACGGATTTTTCACGATGTCGATGCGGTGGTCCCCGTGTTGCCAACCGTCTTTCGGATTCATCGCGAACCCTTCCACGTAGACGGTTCCGTCTCCGACGCGGCTGGCCTCGAAGACAAATTGCATGGCTCGCGCCAGTGCTCGGGCATCGGTGACATTCTCGTCGCTAAACTCAATGGCAATTTTTCTCTGCGGCATGGACCAAACTTATCTGGTGGTCTGCAGATCGCGGGCGATGGCACGGAATTGTGGCGTAGCATCGATCCGTCGTCGTACCCGTGGTAGCCGTGGTGTTGTGGTGGGCGTACAGGACGATGCCGACGGTGGTCGTGGGGGTCCCTGGCATACTGGTGTCCCCGGCCATGGAATCTAAAATCTTGGCGCCTTGTGGACTTGCCGAGCATGCTCATGTCCGAAGGCACAAATTCGACCCGGACGCGCAGTAGACTGGCCGAAAAGACCACGTGGGACGGTTGATCCGTCCCCAATCCTTGGGGGAACCAAACTTGATAGAAGTACGCCCACGCTGGGCCAAGACCGTACTTGCGGCTATATCCGCCACTGCCCTCGTCCTGGGCCTGGGAATGGGCCTGGGCGCTCCCGCGGCAGCGGCTCCCATTGCTGTAACGGCGGTTCCGGCCGCAGTGGAAGCCGATGACGGCAGCCAGATGCGGTTCAAGGGAAACCCGGATCCGAAAGGTTTCTTCTGCCCGGACCAGCCAGTAACCGCCGGAGAACTCGGGGACTACTGGCAGTGGGAGCCGACGGCCGCACCGCAACTCGTCTACCAGTGGTACCGCGATGACACCCCGATTGCCGGGGCCAGAACAGACGAATATTGGGTCCAGGGTGTCGATCTGGGACACCGTTTGTGGGTGGAAGTCATTGCGCAGCCGTTGTTCTCCAACACCGGTGCGGTGACGACTCGCGCTGCGGGCACCAAGAAGGAGGTCAAGCCTTGCGCGGCTTACCCCGTAGCACCAGGTTATGCATCGGTGGGTGGAAGCAGCGTTGTCGGTGGAACCGTGGAGATAGACGGCCACATCAGTCCGGGCGTCCATGTCGACTATTACTGGACCCGCGTCGGGGACGGGCAGCTGATTTCCACCGCGTCGCGGTTGCGACTCGGCTTGGAGCACTACGACCAGGAATTCTCCCTGCGTGCCGTTTTCACCAAGCAAGGTGCATGGCCTGTGGAGAGAATTTACCAGACGTTCGGAGTCAGCCCCGCGGACCTAGTGGCCAAGTCTGAATCCACAATCACGGGGGCCCTGCGCACCGGGGCGAAGCTCACCGTAAAGGATGGCAAATTCAATGTAGCCGGGGTCCATCTGGACCATTTCCAGTGGCACCGCAACGGGCAACCGATCAAGGGCGCCACCAGCAGGTCATACACCTTGACCCATGCCGATGCCGGCAAGCGGATGTACGTGACGATGGAGGCGTTCGCGCACGGCTACACCAATATCTCAACCTGGGCAGGGGAGACGACGACGGTTTCCGGCGGCAGCCTGTTGGCCAAGGGCAAGCCGACCATCAGCGGGACCGCCAGCGCGGGGTTGGCAGTCGCAGTGACGAAGGGGTCGTGGAACTTTGCCCCGACGTCGTATTCCTACCAGTGGTACCGCAGCGGCAAGGCGATTAAGGGTGCCACGAAACCCACCTACAAGCTGACCGGCACGGATGTCGGCCGGAAGATCACGGCGAAGGTGACCGCCAAGCGGTATGGATACAAGACGGGATCCGCCACCACTGCCGCGCGGACGGTGTCCAGTGCGGCGATCAAGCCGGTGGGCAAGCCGAAGATCAGCGGGACCATCCGCCGGGGGTCAACGGTCACGGCGACGAAGGGGTCCTGGAACATCACCCCGACGTCGTACGCCTACCAGTGGTATCGCGGTGGCAAGGCAATCAAGGGCGCGACGAAGCCCAAGTACAAAATCACCACCACGGATATCGGCCGGAAGATCACGGCGAAGGTGTCCGCCAAGCGTCACGGTTTCGGGACGGGGTCGGCCACGACCGCCGCGCGGACGGCGGCCGGCACGGCGTTCAAGTCAGTGGGCAGGCCGAAGATCAGTGGCACGAAGAAGGTTGGCTATACGCTGACCGCCAAGCCCGGAATTGCCTCGCCACAGGCGACGTCCTACTCCTACCAGTGGTATCGCGACGGCAAGGCCATCAAGGGGGCCACCAAAAAGGCCTACAAGCTGCGTGCCGCCGACGAGGGGAGCGACATGACCGTGAAGGTCGCCGCGAAACGTGCCCACTATTCGAGCACTTCGCGCACCAGCCATACGGCTGTCGTGGCGTGGGGTCCGGCCCCCGATTCCGGCGGATCCGGCGGGCATTCCTCCGGCAAGGCCCCGAACCGCTGCTACTACCCTGGCGGACGGGACTTCTACTACTGCTAGCGTCGGTGAGGAGGGGTGCCGGCAGTAGCGTGTGACCGTTCTGAGCAAAAAAGCTGAGTAGGTTGTGGTCCACTGTCTTGGACCACAACCTACTCAGGGGGATCGATCTTTTACGGGCGAACGGCGATGCAAGGGGCAGGCCACGTCTCCGTTGGTTCTTGCCGTGATGCGCACAGGGCAAGATATCACCCTGGTGAAACAACGGAAGTGCCACTATTGAATGGGTAGTGGCTCGCCCGAGACGGGAGGAAAGCACCCTGTCATATGGCCCACTTACAGTGGTGGCGGCATTGTTTCAGGGAGGGGCCAGGTGGGGCTGTAAGGCGCAATGGCTATGGCCGGCTTTCCAGAAGGTCGGCGTTTCGTTGTGCTCCTTCGATGGCAGCGACGATATTACGGCCGCGGGAGGAGAAACCGAGTTCTTTCATTGTTGCCAGAAGCTCATCTTCTGCACTGCGGATTTTTCCGTCGCTTCGGATATGCATCACGAGGTCTAGCAACACGCCGGACGGATAGGTTCGTATCGGATTTCCGGGTGTGAAATGTGGTTTTGGCTTGGTCCTCGACTGCTCAATGACCCTCCAGGTTTTCTCAGCAACGTTCGATGGGTCTGGGGTGCTTATCGAAACCTTTATGTCAGGTTGTGTATGGGCAAGGGCTGCCGTTACCGCCTCTTGGACCTTTCGAACCTCGGCTTCGGCATTATTGAACCAGTCGGTACTCCAGATGCGATGGAAAGTCCAACCTCGCCGTTCCAGGAGATCCTGTCGCAGGCGGTCTCGTTCACGGGCAACGTGCCCCGAATGGTACGAAGCGCCATCTGCCTCGATAGCCAGAATGTGCCGACCGAGAAAATCAGGGTGGCGAACTGCAAAATCAATCCGATAGGCTCCCACGCCTACTTGGGCATCAAGCTGGAGGCCTGCCTCCGTGAGCCGATCCCGGACATCAATTTCGAAGGGATTCAGCGGCATGGTGTTATCCGGTCCGCCATGGAGTTCCTTGCCTCCGGAAGAGACAAAGCGCAGGAAGCGGTACATGAGTTTGAAACCTGCAGAAGCATGTGCGTCCTCGGCGATGTCGTCCAGGGTAAAGCTGGATACGAGAGTCATGCGGCGCCTGGCACGGCTGATTGCCACATTGAGCCGGCGTTCTCCTCCTTCCTTAAGGAGCGGACCCCACAAGTACCGCATTTTTCCATCTATGCCTTTGCCGTATCCCACGGTGAGAATAATGGCGTCCCTTTCATCGCCCTGGACCCTTTCAATGCTCTTGACAAAGAAACTCTCATCGTAGCCAGAGAGGGCTGCTTCAAATTCAGGATCCTGAACCCGGGCACGATCGAGGGCCATCTCGATGCGGTTTTGGTGTTTGATACCGAACGCGATCACGCCCAGTGATTCCGTGGGACGCTCTCGAACGTGCTCCTTGACCAACTGAACGACTTTTTCAACTTCCGCAACAGGACTGTTGGTCGTTTGGCCAATGCCCTCACTGGGCTCGACGGCAACGTGCCGGAGGGCATCAAGTGCGTCCGCAGCCGGAAAGGTCGTGAGCGAACCGCTATAGACGTGCGCGTTGGAAACCGCGATCAGCCTTTCGTCCCGGGAACGATAGTGCCACAGAAGACTCCTCGACTGGCCCACCAAGAGCCGCTCCATGGCGAAAAGGATGCTCTCGGCGTCCTTCGTAAGGGAACCCGTTGGCCTGCTGGGCTTGAGCGCCGGTTCTTCAACGGCATTCAGAGCGCCGTCTTCCTCCGGGCCTGATTCATCTGGGCCGTTTCCATTTGGTAGTTCCGGCAGGTCTTCAAGAACCTTGCTGAAGAACTCGGTGGGGGGAAGCTGCCGACTGTCACCGGCAACGATGGCCTGGTTGGCGCGCAGCAGAGCAGGGATCGCGTCGGAGGGCTTGATCTGGCTGGCCTCGTCGAAAATCACGACATCAAAACACTGCTCAGCGGGCAGGAGCCTCGAAACCTGCAGCGGGCTCATCGCCCATACGGGCTTGGCTGCACGGATGACGGTGGGTGCCTCGCTAAAGAACGTTCGGACGGAACGAAAGTTCCTTTTTTTCGTCAGTTCCGTCTTGAGTGTGGCGTGTTCCTCTGGGTGATGATCCAGGGCAGTCTTTAGGCGCTCCGCGACGAGGCGCCGAATGCGGGCAGAATTTGCAGCCATGTGGTCCATGTCGGAGCGAATGAATTTTCTTCTCGCTGACTCCAGCTCGCGGCCAGAGACACCAGCGAGCCCGGGGTCGGTCATTTCCGCATCTTCGAGAATCGACGAGTACACGACCCAGCGCAGGACCTCAGAGGGCCGGCCCCCCAGGTGTCCGTGTTGCGCCATGTCGGCACGGATGCTCCCGACAACAGTCGCCAGCCCCGCCTGTGAAAGCCGGGCTTCGAGATCGAACGCGCGGGGGAAATTCATGCGCGCCGGGTGATTTGCAAGTGACTGCAGGAACGGTGCCAGGTCAGCGAGGAGCATCTCATCGAAATCGATGTGCTGAAGTGCTGCCTGAAGCCGGGCGAGCCTGCCCCGGAGCGACTTTGCAGCGTCCACAAAAAGGAGATGGTCAGGTGTTGCTTGAGCTACGCCGTGGCCGTTCCACGTGTCTCGAATGTGGACTGCCCGAATAATCCATTGGTGAATCGCTGCACGGTCGAGGGCTGGGTTCAACGCTGCAGCTTTTTTGTTGAACTGGCGTCGTTCCTTCCAACTAAATCGTTGCGCGGACGCCTTCTTGAACGCCCTGTCAGTGGCACACAGCAGACCGTGAAGTTCGTCGCTGGTGCGTTCCAAGGAAAGTGCTTCCGGAACGGCATTCTGGACAGCAGCCAGCTCTTCGATCCGTGAAACCAGGGCATCGATTTCGGGCCATTTGGAAGGGGACGGAACCCCCATGTCCGCACAGGTTTTCGCCAGCGACGCGAGAAGCGAGGGAACTTCGGTTGCGGACATGTCCCGAGCAACATCGGTTCCGTTGCTAACAGCCTCGCGGGTGTTCACGGCCTGGGGATTCCAGCCCGGTGACAGGTGCCACTGCGGTTCAAGGGCACCGAGCTCCAACAGATTATCGAGAGCCGCTTCAAATTCGGTCAGGCTTGATGCTGTCCATGTGGTGAACGTTGTCGCTGGCAGTCGGATCTGGCTCCTGGCAGCGGGCGGGATGCCGGGAAGTTGCGAACGCAACCATGAAACAGAAACGCCCCACCCTCGGGTGGGCTTGGAAAGTGCGTCATTGTGGCTCACAAGACGGTCGCGAGACTGCGTCATAGTGAATTCCAAGGCGGCCACGTCGGGTACACCCGTGTTCTGTTGCAACTCCAGAACATTTCGGAGCTCATCTGCGACAAAGCGTCGGGACGAGGAAGCTGCAAATAGATCGAGCACCAAATGCTCGAGGTGCGCGCCCTTGAGCCTGTCCAAGACAGCGGTAATGGCCGCCCGCTTCTGGGCTACGAAGAGCACTTTCTTGTCTGCGGCCACCAACGATGCAATGGTGTTGGCGATTGTTTGGCTTTTCCCTGTTCCAGGGGGGCCCTGAACTACCAGGCTGCTGCCGCCAACCGCAGCGTTGATCACATAGCTCTGGCTGGAGTCGGCATCGAGAATAAGAAATTCGGCATCAACCGGGGAGTAATCAGGTCCCGACTCGCGAAGATCCAGCTTTTGGCCCCTGATACGGGAAGCTGCAGCAGGATCTCCGGCCAGGGCTGAAACGAGATCGGACGATGCGAGAGCCTCAAGGTTGTCGATGTCAGCGACCATGGGCTGCTTCAGGTAGGTAAATGCGCCCAGATAGTGATGGGACTCGATTCTGAAATCAGCAACATCCCTGCACGCGGCTTCTATCGCCTTAAGCATTTCATTCGCACTCTGTGGGGATCCGTTGTCGAGGTCAAGGATTGATTCTTCGTCCAGGCGAAAGCGGTCCGCATTCATGACGTGTACGAGCACGCTATTCAGTGAGAAGTCTTCATCAAGACGCAGTTCCCACGAGTCTTGGGCACCTCTCTTGCGTGAAAGTTCCAGCGCGCGCAGAAGCACCGGGGCGGAGGGAAGCGTGTAGTTTCGCTTCTTTGCGTTTCCCTCTCCCGGATTTGCTGCTTGGTCGGCTTCTGCAGCAATGATGGCTTCGCTTGCCGTCGGATCCCATGTGGCGGTCCCCACGGCCATGAATGCCACGGGAACCCCGAATTCTTCCTGGGCTTCGCGCTGCTTTCGGGCAAGCGCAGTGCAGGCCCGTTGCGCCTTTCGCAGAGATTCGGCATTCACAAAGAGCTCATTGAGCCGAACCGTTTTGCCGGAATAGAGCTTGGCGGATGCCGATTCAGGCATTGCGTCGAACTGTATCGTCGACGCATTCGGACGGAAATAAAGAAGTCGGTTGTTTCCACCAACGTCAATCAGGGACGTGCGCCACTCGTTGGACGCTGTAGTAATGGCCCTGGAAACAGACTCCTGCATACTCATATCCAAACTTTTTCGATAGGTGGCGGATATTGCTTAACGAATCCTCCCAAAATACTCTGAAGCATCTTGATCCTGAAAAGCATGTCCTGAAGCGAAAGTACATGCTGTTCGCGCTTTAAGACCGTCTTCAGAATCCGTGATCGGTACAGTTGGCAGCCGCCCACAGGGATTGCTTACCTTGTGCGGACCTCCGCCCCGGCGACGCCCAGGAGATCTGTACGCCGTTCACGAACCGGCCCGAGACCAAGGAGGTCGGCTCCCAATCCAAAGGATCAAGCAGCGCCACGGCGTGAACGCCGGCGGGCCATGCCGGGAGGGGATGAAGGCCGGCCCCGACTGGGCGATGCGCCGGGAGAGAGTGTCCGCGCGGAGACAAAATTGAATACGAGACGCTGACCAACCACAAGAACGCCACAGAGTACGCCGAGTCTCTGCCTGCCGAAACCTGACCCCGGAGTAACGCATCAGCTACTCCCTGCCGATTGACAGGGAGTTCCACTAGCCCCGACGTACTGGCGTCTTAGAACAAAAATAAACTAAGAAGCGCCATACGCCGCGCTAAGGGGATTCCAGCGACCCTGCCCCGAGGGAACTCTGCGCACGTGTCACCGCCACGTATGCCAGTCGTCTTTCGTCGGCCGCGGCTTTGTCGCCCCCACGTTTCATTGCCATCTCCACAGACCCCTCAAAATCCTGGGAGATTTGCACCGACTCCCAATCGAGGCCCTTGGCCTTGTGTGCGGTGGAAATCACCGGGATGCCTGGGGACACGGGGACGGTCTTGGCGATGGCTTCGGCGAGGAACCTTGTTCCGTGGCCTTCAACCAGGGAAACCCACGTGGTCAAATCGCTTCGTCCCCGGAGGGTGAATTCACGGACCTCGGTCCAGGTGGAGAAGTTCCGCAAAAATTGGTGGGTTGCCGATTGTCCGGCCTTCAGGTGTTCTGCGCTCTTGATGAAACCGAGAACATGGGCCGTATCCATTTGAAGTGCTACCTGGTTACCGCGCTTCTGCATCTCCAGGAGCTCGTAGAGGGCACCCTCGTTGGTACGGGTCAGGAGTGCCGCCGGGTGTGACGCACTCTTGAGCGTTGAGATGCGGCCAGGGTTTCCCTGCAGGAAGTGCTTGGCGCCCAATGTGGTGAGCCACTTGTTGGCTATTTCGGCTATCTCGGGTCCGAAGCGCCAGGACGTTGTGAGGGGCAGCTCGTGCCGGGTCTTGATGGAGGGCAGTGCGTCGGCTCCACCCGCAAATCCATAGATCGCTTGGTTGGAGTCACCGACAAAGACCTTCTTGAGGTGGGTCTGGCGCTTGAGGAAGCCCGTCACCGCGGGGCTGAGATCCTGGGCCTCGTCGACGAAAAGCATCCCCCCGGGGCTGCCGATCTTGGGCCTGGAGAGAAGCCAGAGCTTGAGGTAGTGGTCATGGGTAATGGGGACGTGGCGGTTGCGTGGATCGATCGCTTGGTCCCAGTATTCCTGGGCAAAGAGGAGCACCAGCTGACCGGCGTCCTTGCGCAGTGAAACCGGCATGCGTTCGAGGCTTTTGGTGGCGTGCTTGCGCAGAATTTGGGTGCTGTCGCTTTGGCAGAAGTAGGCCACGGTTTCCATGGCCATCCGGGCAAGTTCCTGGGGGCCGCATGCTGCGGACAGGTCCGCGCCGCCCAACCCCTGGATCAGTTTTCGGTCCGTGGTCCCGAGGCGCTGGGCGATCAGCCGGGGAGGTTCAAAACCCAGGTTGAGCCGATCAAGCAGGGGAGACTGGGCCTGGGCCTTGAGGGTTTGGAAGGCCAGTGAATGGATGGTTGAGGCGGCCACGTGCTGCCCGAATTTTCCCTGTGCGTCTCGGGCGATGGCCTGGTTGTAGGCCAGGTAGGTGATGGGGGCCGTGGTGGATTGGGCGAGATATTGGAGCGTGGAGGTCTTTCCGGTTCCTGCGCCGGCCAGGACCTTGATGTCGCCCTCGCTGTGGAAGGCATCGTAGATCGCCAACTGTTCGCGGCTCGGACTCCACGACGGCCCTCCGTCGAGGCCCTTTGGTTGCGGATACTTGGACTTGTGGCGGTGCTTGGGGACCGGCTTGGTGCCCGGACCCGCCTGGGAGGCCAGCTTGGTGCCCGGACTCGGCTGGGGGGCCGGCTTGGTGCCCGGGCCCGGCTGGGGGCTCTTGCCTTGGGGTTCTTCGGCGGATCGAACGAGTTTGACCGCCACCTGGGCACAGGTCTCGGCATCGGCCAGGGCACGGTGGGCGGTCTCTTGTTTGACGCCAAAATAGGCGGCGAGGGTGGCGAGCTTGTGGTTGGGTGCATCCTTGACCAAGCGGGCCGCCGCGCGATACGTGCAGATACCCCTAAACGGGGCAGGGGAGAGGCCCGCTGCCATGAATTCTTCGGTGAGGAAACGATTTTCAAAGGACAGGTTGTGGGCCACCACGACTCGGTTGCCGATGAAGGCGATGAGTTCGGACAGGACGCCGGCGATGGGTGGCGCTCTTCTGACTTCTGCCTCGGTGATGCCGTGGATGTGTGCACCCCAGTGGACGTATCCGGATCCGGGGAACACGATCTTAGACAGTTTTTGGCTGATACGTCCGGAGCCATTGAATCGTACGGCGCCGATCTCGATGATGCGTGCGGATTTGGGCGACAATCCCGTGGTCTCGATGTCCAGGGAGACGAATTCGGTCTTGCCCCTGAGCTCGGAGGCGACCTCTTCCAGTGCGAGTACTTCACAGAACATGGATCCCCAATTCAATGCACGCTACTCTTCGGGATCTTTGACGCCCTGGCCGAGGTAGAACACTCAATGGTCCAGGTGATGAAGGGTCTGATTACCTGCCATCATTACCGTCTGCCTCATTAGAGCGGCTATTCCGTTCGTCTTGCCTCATATAGAACGCCTGCTCTTCTTCCTGACGCTTCTTAGCTGCCTTGCTATCGGCCTTAGTCATATAAACCACTACGATCACAATAGCTATGACTATGAAGACACTAAGGGTGCCAATATCTACCCCACCCGATGCCGCAACTTCTGCCTCTGGACCTTCACGGAAAGCCAAGCTCAAATTACTGGCCCAATGAGTCAACATACGATCTCCAATCCAGAAACATGTTTCATCCTGCTGTCACGCTACCGGCAATCCATCAGGGTTGAACCATCCCCCGGTTATGGTCTGAATATGTACAACACAACAGGGCGCCTCAGCAAGGACGTCAAATACCCCAAAACCTCTCTTGGCCAGTACCTGCGCAGCACCTTTCCCCATGTGAAGCCACTGCAGGCTGAATACAAGGCCCGTGCCGGCGACCTCGCCATCGACTCGATGGGAGCAAACGCAAGCAACGTCGGCACGGCTCTCGATCTGATCATCCGGCTGATCATCGAGCCTGACGAGACGCCGATGTCGGCCCTCATCCTCTTTCCGTTGAATACGAATTACCACGAGGTTGTCAACGAGTTGGCGACAATCGTTGGTCGGTCGGCCGACAGTGATCTCGCCGCCCGGGCCGCCTGGGGCCTCGCGCTCTGCGTCAGTGCATACCGGGCCGGTGCGGCATGGGCCCCGCTCGTCCCTGATCTGGTGCATGGCGGCGAATTCACCGTGGACATGATGCTTGAACAAGCCGATGATGCAGCCGTCGCGGAATTGGTTGCATTGAAGGAGCTCACAGAGGAACGCCTCATGGCGAAACTCAGCGGTCCGTTTAGCCTCGGCCCCACCTTTGATCTCTCCAAACCCGGCCCGAACCAACGTATCGCCGCGGAAGGTGACCTTGTAGCAGGAGGATTGCTGCTCGACATCAAAACCATCCTCGCTCCCAAGAACAAGGCAGGGCTCCGCCCCGATGTACTGAAACCGGATAACGTCTATCAGCTTCTGGGCTACGCACTGCTGGATTACACCAACCAGTACAACATCGACCGGTTGGGCATCTACTCGGCTCGCTACGGCACGCTGACCGAGTGGCCTCTCGAACACGTCACTTCGCTGCTGTCCGGCCGAGAGTTCGATTTCCCCGCGGCGCGCCAAGACGTGTGGGACATGATGCAGCAGGACCGCGTCTAGCGTGCTGCCACGTCCCATCCTTCGGTTAACCGCCGCACATAGGCGACGCAAGGCAACCGAAGCCCCGGGGGGCCTCGATAACCTGCCGCGGCCGGCACCCGGCACACATAAGCCAACCCTCCTGAACCGGGCCAACCTGGGCAGCAACAGAGTCCAACAGCGGGCATTGACGGCCAAAATAGGCACCAAATCTCGGACGTTCACTGGGCATGGAAAACGGAAAAAACCCACGGAATATCAATGCAAAGCATTAGACCCTCATTTGAGGGTGGAGTGATGGTACATCGAAAGAGCTGGAGGGCAGAGCAATGTCGATCACCATCTACACCAAACCGGCATGCTTCGGATGCCGCAAGACGGCGGAGAAATTCACCGAGGCTCACATGGATTTCACCGAAGTGAACGAGACCCAGCAGCCGGCGGCACTGGAATACGTCACAGAGGAACTTGGCTACTCCCAGGCCCCCGTCGTCGTGGTCGACGACGACTTCCACTGGTCCGGCCTGAACCCAAACAACATTGACCTGGCCATCAAACTGGCCAAGGAAGCGGTAGTCAGGTGAGCGCAAAACCGGCGGCAGACGGAACACCGCAAAAACGGCTGAACTTCGACGTTCCCAAAGAACTCGCCAACGAGTTCAAGGCCTACGCGGCACTGCAAGGCAAAACCCAACGGGAAATCGTCATCGCGTTCATGCAGTGAGGTGCACGGCGTGCTGAGAATGAGAAGCACATACCGCTGAATCAAAGACGTCCAAATACGAATAGAGAAAAAACTGTAATGAGCGAATTGAATCCATGGACCGTTTATTCTGCCGGGATGATCCTCCTGGGCAGTATCTTGGGTGCGATTGGTGCCTCATCCCTTTATTGGTTCAAGAGGAATCATGACAAGGTCTTGCAAGACGCGCAATCACCTCGTGGGAGCAACAAAAAGACACGTAAAGCAAAGTCGGACCCGGCAAAACTGGAACTTAAAGAGCGGGAACTAAAGAAGGATAGTTACACCCTCTGGGGGTGGTGCTCTGTAATCGTTGGGTCCATCTCCGCTTTGTTGGCTGCCTTCTATCCCGATGCTACGTGGGCGGCTGCGTGGCAAGCTTTCTGGCCGTAAACGATCGGCCTTTCGGGGTCCGCTTGATATTTTTCAAGGAAGCGATGGCGCGCCAGCAGATGCTCTACTGAAAAAATCCACCAAAACCTCACCAAGCCGAAATGGGTTATGCGGTTCTCTGGCTGATTTGAAGGGTAAATAGAAAACTTGATGGCCTCCTGTCCGGTCTCAATATTCTTGGCAACGTTGACTTGGGAGCCCTACAGGACACCTTGAAGGCTGCATAAGATCGGTCAAACCCGGCTTAACCGGGTCTGACCGTTACAATCGAGGTATGCGCCCGCTTTCGGGTGGAGTAATAAAGGGAGGACACCTGTGACCGCGTCTTGGTTATCAGCCGACGACATAGCTGCCCACCTCGGCGTGGCAAAAGACACTGTCTACACGTGGATCGCGGAAAAGAGCATGCCCGCCCACAAGATTGGCCGCCTGTGGAAGTTCCAGGTCAGCGAGGTCGACGACTGGGTGCGCGGCGGCGGGGCGGCAATGCCGGAACGTGAAACACGAGAATGAGTCGATCAATGTCCGTGGCCACTGCTGTGATGAGGAACGTTGTAGAAGGAGTGGCATGGTAAAGCTCAACCTCAAGGCGATCGAGGAGCGCGTCGCCCCGCTGGGCAGGCGCGAGTCATACGACCGCGAGTTCATCTTCGAGCTGTTGCTCGCCTACGGCCGCTCCCAAGGCAACGTCACCCGACTTCGCAACGGCTCACTCAACGTCGCCAACGACAAGTCGTGCGAAGTTGCTCAAAAGAACGTCATCTACTTCCACGAAACGACAGGCGACCCGCTTGCCGTGATCGAGGAGTTGCGGACCTCGCCGACCGTGGTGCGCTACAACACCCGCTTCGTCATCGTCACCGACTACACCGAATTGCTCGCCGTCGACACGAAGACCGGCGAGAACCTCATGATCCCGATCCGGGAGATCGACAAGCACGTTACGTTCTTCTTGCCCTGGGCGGGCATGGAGAAAGCTCAGTACGTTGGTGAAGCCCACGCCGACGTCAAGGCTGCCGAGCGAATGGGCAAGCTCTTCGACGAGCTGCTGACTGCGAACCCGCATCTGCTTGATGCGTCGCCCGGGCGCCATGGACTCAACATTTTCTTCACCCGGTTGCTGTTCTGTTTCTTTGCCGAAGACACCGGGATCTTCACCGAGAGCCAGTTCACCAACGCCGTCGGCTCCCACACCCAGGCCGACGGCTCCGACGTCGCTGATTTCCTCACCGCGCTCTTCACCGCTCTCGACACTGAGCATGCGAGTGACAAGCCTGCTTACCTGTCGGGTTTCCCGTTCGTCAACGGACGACTCTTCACCATGGACCCCGACCACGTGGTCCCGGTGTTCACCAAGAAAGCTCGAGACCTGCTGATTGAGTCAGGCACGCTGATCTGGCGAGAGATCAACCCCGACATTTTCGGTTCGATGTTCCAAGCGATCGTCACCCCTGGAAAGCGCTCGGACCTAGGGCAGCACTATACCTCGGTGCCGAACATCCTCAAGACGATCGAGCCACTCTTTCTCGACTCGCTCAAGGAAGAGTTTGACGCTGCCTACAACGCGCCGAAAAAGCTCGAAGCGCTCCTGGCACGCATCAGTAAAATCAAGATCTTCGATCCCGCTTGTGGCTCGGGGAACTTCCTCATCATTGCCTATAAGGAATTGCGACGCTTGGAACACGCGATTCTGCAACAACTCACCAACATTGATGCCAAGCACCAGGTGCTCTACGCCGAGTCGAAGATCAACATTGAGAATTTCTATGGGATCGAGATCGACGACTTCGCTGTTGAGGTAGCGATCCTCTCGCTCTGGATCGCCAAGCACCAGATGAACTCTGAGTTCAAAGAAAAGTTCAATCTCGCCATCCCGTTGATTCCGCTGAAAGAGACTGGGCGGATCCAGCAGGGCAACGCCACTCGCGTCGACTGGCTGCAAGTTTGCCCGAATGACGGGTCCGAGGAGATCTACCTCATCGGGAACCCACCTTACAAGGGCGGAAAATCTCAGAACAAGGAAATGAAGAGTGATTACCCGTTCGTTTTTGGGAAGCGTCCATACTCCAAGGATCTCGACTACATTGCACTCTGGTTCATAAAGGGAGCCGACTACATCAAGGGTACAAAGGCCGAGCTGGCGTTCGTCACGACAAATTCGGTTTCTCAAGGCGAGCATGTTGGCCTGATGTTCCCGATGATCTTCGAGATGGGCCTCGAAATCGGGTACGCCTACACTTCGTTCAAATGGCAGAACAACGCTAAACGAAACGCAGGGGTGACTGTCGTTGTCATCAACCTGCGTGTAACCCGTCCTAGCGCTAAGTACATTTTCACCGGAGGCCTCCAGATTAAGGCGGAGAACATCAACGGCTATCTCGCTGATGCACCCTCGGTATTCATTTACCGCCGAACACGCGCTCTAAGTGCATCGATGCCTCGTATGGTTCTGGGCTCAATGCCAAAGGACGGCGGGCATCTTATACTCGACCCGCACGAACGCAAAGACCTTCTGGCGAATGTCCCCAACGCGGAGAAGTTCGTAAAGCGCTACGTTGGCTCCGCGGAGTTCATCAACGACATCGAGCGCTACTGTCTGTGGATCACCGACCGTGAGCTGGGTGAGGCGAAAGCAATTTCCTTGATCGCTAAACGTCTCGAATCTGTTTCGCTATGGCGGCGCGAGAGTGTGGCGGCGACGACCGGTGACTATGCGGCATTCCCGAATCGGTTCAAGCAGAACTCATTCAGGCCAACAGAATCGGTTATCGTGCCACGCGTCTCTTCCGAACGCCGTGATTATGTTCCTATCGGGTTTCTCGATGCTGAGACGATCATTTCTGATCTGGCCAATGCCGTGTACGACGCTGAGCCCTGGCTCTTCGCCCTATTGACGTCGAAGATGCACATGGCGTGGCTTGCAGCTGTCGGCGGACGGATGAAGACTGACTACCGGTACGGCGCCTACATCGTCTACAACACTTTCCCGGTGCCGCCACTTTCCGACTCCTTTAAGGAGAGACTCACAGTTGCGGCGCTTCGAGTACTAGACGTGCGTGAGTACCACTGCGAAAAGACACTCGCTGAGCTCTATGACCCAGACCTCATGCCCGCAGATCTTCGAACCGCGCACGCTGATGTGGATTCGATTGTGGACTCAATCTATTCCAAGCGCGGATATGAATTGGATGAGCAAAGATTGTCGGACCTCTTCGGTATGTATGAGGCGATGACACAAGCGGAAGCATCGAAGGGGAGCAAGAAGAAGTGAACAAGCCACTCAATGTTGTTGATGTGACGTACGCCCAGACGGGCGCGTCGGTGAACACGGATGCGATGGGGATGCGCGAAATGCAGCAGCGCGTCTTCGTCAAGCGAGATGCCCAGCACCTGTTGGTCAAGGCGCCGCCCGCTTCAGGTAAATCCCGTGCGCTCATGTTTGTTGCCTTGGACAAGCTCTACAACCAGGGCCGCAAGAAGGTCATCGTCGCGGTACCGGAACGATCGATCGGCGCCTCATTCTCCTCGACGAACCTTACTGCCCATGGATTCTTCGCTGATTGGGAGATCAAGCCGGAGCACAACCTCTGCACACCAGGCTCCTCTCTGGGCAAGGTCGCCGCGTTCATGAAGTTCCTTGAGGGTCCGGACGCGACGCTGGTCTGTACGCACGCCACGTTGCGGTTCGCGTTCGAGAAACTCGCGCCCGAAGTTTTCAACGGAACCGTGCTCGCGATCGACGAGTTCCACCATGTCTCTGCCGACACCGAAGCCAACCGGCTCGGGGCGCTGCTGCGTGACGTCATGAACGGCTCCGACGTGCACATCGTCGCGATGACCGGTTCCTACTTCCGTGGCGACTCTGTTCCTGTGCTTTCCACGGATGACGAGGCGAAGTTCACTCCGGTCACATTCAACTATTATGACCAGCTCAATGGGTATGAGCACCTCAAGTCGCTTGGCATCGGTCACCACTTCTACCAGGGGCGGTATACCGACGCGATCGGCGAAGTTCTTGATCTCGATAAGAAGACCATTCTCCACATCCCGAACGTGAACTCGGGTGAATCCACGAAGGACAAGATCGAAGAGGTCGGGTTCATCATCGACTCGATCGGCGAGGTCATCGACACCGAAGATACTGGGATCATCCGGATCCAACGCCGCGACACCGGTGAGATCCTCCGGGTCGCGGACCTGGTCGACGACGCGGACCAAAGGAAGCGCGCCGAAACCCAGCACTATCTCTCCACTGTTGCTTCCAAAGACCGCGACGGAGTCGACATCATCATCGCGCTGGGAATGGCGAAGGAAGGATTCGACTGGCCGTTCGCCGAGCACGCCCTCACCGTCGGCTACCGAGCCTCACTAACCGAAGTCATCCAGATCATCGGCCGCGTCACCCGCGACAGCCCGGACAAGGCGCATGCCCAGTTCACTAACCTCATCGCCCAGCCCGACGCGGCCACCGACGAAGTCAAATACTCGGTGAACAACATCCTCAAGGCGATCACCGCTTCACTGCTGATGGAGCAGGTGCTGGCACCGAATTTCACGTTCAAGACCAAGACCGGCAACGACGACGCCCCGAAGCCCGGCGAGCTGCGGATCAAGGGTTTCAAGGAGCCCTCCACCGCGCGGGTCAAGCAGATCGTCGAGACCGACCTGAACGATCTCAAGGCCACGATCCTGCAGGACGACACCTTCGCCAAGGCCGCCGCAGGCAGCCTAGACCCCGAGGTGACCAACAAGGTACTGATCCCGAAGATCATCCGCGAGCGATACCCCGACCTCAACGACGCCCAGGTCGAAGAGGTACGCCAGCAGGTCGTCGTGGACTCCGTCATCAAGAACGGTGAAGTCCGTGAGGTCGGCGACAAACGATTCATCAAGATGGCCGAAAAGTTCGTCAACATCGACGACATCGACATCAATCTTATCGACTCCGTTAACCCTTTCCAGCGTGCGTTCGAGGTCATGAGCAAGTCGGTCACGCCGAGCGTGCTGCGGATCATCTCCGACACGATCACCGCCACCCGCATAGAGATAAACGAGGAGGAAGCCCGGGTGCTGTGGCCCAAGATCCAGATCTGGCACAAGGTCAATGGTCGCAAGCCCGACGTACGCAGCGACGATCCGATCGAGAAACGGTATGCCGAAGCGCTGCTGTTCCTGCAGAGGAAGAAGCAACAGCTCCTCGCGGCCCAGCGAGCAACACAGATGGTTGACCAGTCATGAGCACCCCCGAGATAGAAAATCCCAACAACGGAGCCCCTGCACCAGGGGAGGACATGCAGTGGATCATCGATTCCGACGTCGACGGGCTGCTGGATCTTCCCGAGAAACCGAAGAAAGTGACCTCCAACGACCGGCTGGAGCGTGCCTTCCTTGAGATCGTAGAATTCCGCCGTATGCACGACAGAATCCCCAGTTCGACGACCCGTGAAATTGCCGAGCGCAAACTCGGGGCCCGACTTGACGGGATCCTCGCCGACGAGCAGAAGAGCGGCGCCCTAAAGCATTTGGATGAGTCTGGCCTCCTGGAGATTCCCGATACCCCAACTTCGATCGACGACCTGCTCGACAGCGATGACTTTGACCTGCTTGGCGATGATTCAGGGTTGCTGGACATCTCCGATCTGCCGGCCCGCGCGCGCCGCGTTGCACCGGAAGAAGTGGCCACGAGAGTTCGGTCCGAAGACTTTGCGCAGTATAAGCACCTCTTTGTGCAGAAGCATGCGGAGCTAAAGGCTGGCACGTCGAAGCTCATGAGATTTGCCGAGGCTGGTGGACAGCAGGCAATCCGGGAAGGGAGATTTTTCGTTCTTTCCGGAGTCATGCTTTTCGTGGCGGAAATTACGGATCCTCAGCCGGCTCTAGGTGTGCGGACCCGGTACAAGCCACGCACCCGGACGGTCTTTGAGAACGGCACAGAGTCGGGACTCTTTCGACGTTCCCTGGCCGGACAGTTACTGGAGCAGGATGGCTATGCCGTCGTGGACGCGGGTCCCGCCGAGATTTTCCCCGATGATGAGGCCACCGGGTACGTCTACGTCTTGCGTTCGTTCAGTGAAGATCCCTTAATCTCGAACAGGGAGAACCTGTACAAGATTGGCTTCACTCGCGGTTCCGTGGAAAAGCGGATCGCGAATGCCGAGAAAGAGGCAACCTATTTGATGGCCCCGGTCCAGATCGTTGCCACTTATAGAACCTACAACCTCAAGGTATCTGCTCTTGAGGACCTCCTGCATCGCGTCTTCGCAAAAGTGCGGCTGGATATCAACCAGGTTGACGGAAAAGGGCAACGGTATGACCCTGCGGAATGGTTTGTCGCACCGTTGAAGGTCATTGACCAAGCAATCAACATGATCATCTCCGGCGACATCGTTGACTACAGTTACGACGATGCGACCCACCAATTCGTGGAGCGTGGCTGATGGGCGTTGAAATGGGGTTGTGGCGTGCCGACGGCGAAAAGCTCACTCGGATCACACCGACGGCGATCGGTCTGGAAGCTCATCTGGAGTCTTACATCGAATCCGATCCGGCGATGCTGGGCGAACCCCTTCTTATTGTCGGGCGACAGGTTCCGACGGCACATGGCGGTTTCATAGATCTCTTGGCGATCGACGAAAACGCGGCAGTCCATGTAATCGAGCTCAAGCGTGACAAGACGCCCCGCGATGTCACCGCACAAACTCTTGACTATGGTTCCTGGGTAGCAGCTCTGGGCCGCGCCGAGGTCATCAGTATCTTCGCCACTTATCGGCCGGGCATCGCGCTGGAGGAAGCCTTTGTCGAACAGTTCGGAGGTACGCTGCCGGAAGAAGTTAATGCAGCCCAGTTTTTCAAGATCGTTGCAGCATCCGTCGATGCCGCGACCGAGCGCATCGTCCGGTTCCTCAACGAGGACTTCGGTATCCCCATCAACGTGGTCTTCTTCCGACACTTCCACGACAATGGATCTGCATACCTTGCCCGAACGTGGCTCGTCGAGCACGATGCACAATCCATTACCCCGACCGGGGCAATACGTAAGACGAAGTCGCGCGAGCCATGGAACGGCCAAGACTGGTACGTCTCGTTCGGAGACTCTCCTGACGGCAGACAGTGGACCGACGGCATGAAATATGGCTTTATCTCCGGCGGCGGTGACAAGTGGTTCTCTCGGACGCTGAAAAACCTCACCCCTGGATCGCGCGTCTTTGCCTGCATCCCCAAGGTTGGTTATGTCGGCGTCGGCACTGTGCTTGGCTCAGCGAAGCGGTTTGACGAAACCACAGTCCTGCATGACGGCAGCGAGGCTGCATTGATAGCGCTTCCTTTGACAGGGACATACCGCCACGACGGCGATCGAGACGACGACGTCGCGGAATGGGCTGTGCCGGTTGAATGGACGCACGCCGTCCCCCGTGAGCAGGGATTCTGGAAGCCCGGTATGTTCGCCAACCAGAACACGGCTACGAAGCTGCGCAACCAGTTCACTATCGACCAGGTCTCCGAGGCATTCAGACTCGACGATTAAATGGTTCGCCCCTCTCATCTTCCGGAAGGGTGGGACGAACGAAGGAGAATTGGTCTTGCGTCGCGGCTACCCAAGTATGTTAGGCGCAACCGCACTTCGGCCCGGAGTTGCCGAACGCAGCCAACCGTTATTGTGAACGATATGGGGAAATACCCACAGCGAAGAGGAAAATATGCCTGATGTGTGGGGAGCGGACTGGTGGGATGCATGGCAGGCGTTTGGAACCATTGGTGCCGTTACGATTGCGATTTTTCTAGCGCTGTTTGAGGGGTTGAGGGCCCGCAGAGCAGAGTCGGCGCTTGCTTCGGAGCGGAAACAGAGAAAGCAGTCGGACAGGGTCAGTACCGCGTCATTAATATCGGCGTGGATTGAAACGACACACGAACCCTCCGCTGACAGCACGCACTATTTGCGACGGGGAACCCTGCACCTTGCCAACGAGAGCAACGAGCCTGTCTTCAATGTCCAGGTATTAGTGGGTATCGGAAGGCCAGTTGTTCAGATTGGGCCGTTGGCGGTTCCTCACTCAATTCCGGTTCTTCCTTCCCGGCACCATCGTTCCTGGGATATTTCCCTAGGACTGTTAGGTTTTGGAGGAGGCCTGCAGCTCCCCTCGGACCCGGTTGCAAAACTCGCCTTTACTGATGTCAATGAAGTCCGCTGGAATCGCGACTTCGAAGGGAAGCTCGGTGAGCAAAGCGCTGACGGAAACGAACCTAGGCCAGACGACACCGAAGGACTGCGTCAGCTCGGCGACCCCTCGAATACTTTCAATCCGATTTGGGCCGCTTTGGCTTTCCACAACCTCATCCGGCGCGAGGAACCGCCGATTACTCGTGCTGAATTATCGCCGTTACTTGCGGAAAGATCCCCCGGCTGGGACGTTCTCGATGACGCTATGATTCAGTCACTGGGTAAAGACCTGGATGATTATGGCATGGCAGCACATGCCTGGTTTCCGGCGCCTCAAGTGGCTTATGTCCGGCTCGTTCGTGAGGAAGATCCACCAAATCCGTCTCAGGGCGACGAAGCCATCGAGATTCGGGCTCAGATCATAACGTTGGTCTTTTATGCTGGTATCGGCTGGAAGATCTTTAGTGTTGGCGGTGGGGTGACAGAACCTAACTGGATAGAGTTTCCTCCCGGGACCATATCTGACGACCCTTGGAGCGGTGCTTCCTTGGAGACATCAGAACCTCCAACCGGCTAGTTGGATGGACGCTTCGATCCCTGGCCATGGACAACCAACCCCCAGCAGCTGGACGGTCGACCTTTGCTTGTGACAGTTTGACTGAATACAAACGCATAGCTGTCAACGGTGCGCTGATTAGTCCATATTCGCATCAAAGGATCCTTTGGCGAGACTTCGGTCCATTTGTCGAAGCGCCGAAATCTAGGCATTCAGGAATCGCGGAATTTCGGGGATGCCTGAATTCTCAACAATGTGTCTCGTTTGCCCTTGCTTAGGAAATAGGGGATTCAACCTTTGACAAGACCTTGGAGCCGGGACTGGCCAGTCAGGCTGCCTGCAGGACGGGTGCGCGGTAGGGCGTTGCCCAGGGGCTCCGTCGGCGCGTCCTTGCGCCCTTGATTCCTACGCTTCCACCACTGCTTCGGCAAATGCTCCGCGGTACCGGGTTGCCGGGTGGCGTTCGTTCAACCGGTCCGCGCCGAACATCTTGGTGCGCAGCGAGCCCTGCACATACTCGGTCTTGGCCAGGCCGCGGCGCTGCAGCTCGGGCAATAGGAGTTCGTTGAATTCGGTGTAGGAGTCGGGCAGGCGCCAGTTCATCACGTTGATCCCGTCGATACCGCCTTCGTCCTGCCAAATCTCGAGTTGGTCCGCGATCTGCGCGGGTGTGCCCACGATGCGTCCGTTGCGCAGGAGGCTGTCGGAGATGTCGGCGACCGTGGGCTCACGGTCCGTGATCCCACGGCGGATCCAGTCCAGCAAGCCGATGCTCGAGTTCGTCTCCAGCTCAGACAACGGGGTTTCGGGTGGATAGACGCTTCCGTCGGGGCGGGTGCCGATATTGGCGTGGGCCAGATAGCCATCGGCGCTTGCGTAGGCGTCGAATTCCTCGGCCTTGGCCAGTGCCTCTTCTGCGGTGCGGCCGATGATGAACGCGAAACCCTGGAAGAACTTGATGTCCTCGGCCCGCCGCCCGGCCTGTATCGCCCGGCGGCGCGTGTCCTCGATGCCCTCGCGGGCGATCTTGGGTGAGGGGGCCCTCAGGAAGACGGCTTCGGCGTGCTCGGCGGCGAATTGCCGTCCGCGCGGGGAGGCACCGGCCTGGTACAGCACCGGGGTGCGTTGCGGCGAGGGCGAGGGCAGGTGTGGCCCCTCGACCCGGTAGTACTCGCCCACGTGGTTGATCTTGTGGATCCGTGAAGCGTCGGAAAACACGCCGTTCTCCTTGTCCTTGAGCAGGGCTCCTTCATCCCACGAGCCTTCCCACAGCTTGTAGGCGACGTCGACGTATTCCTCGGCCCAGTCATAGCGTTTGTCGTGGTCCACCAACCCGTCGGTTCCGAAGTTCCGGGCGCCGTTTTCCTGCAGCCCGGTCACGATGTTCCAGGCCACCCTGCCTCGGGAGATGTGGTCCAGGGTGGAGACCTTGCGGGCAAAGTTGAACGGGTGTTCCTGTTGCACGTTGGAGGTGAACGCGAAGCCGAGGTGCTTGGTGTTCACGGCCAGCGCGGAGATCAACACGGACGGGTCGTTGCTAGGGATCTGCAGCCCCTCCTTGGCGAAGACCTCGTACCCGCCGCCGGATGGACCGTAAACACCGACCACATCGGCGAAGAACATCGCGTCGAACAATCCTTCCTCCAGCGTCTTGGCCAGCCCAATCCACAGTTCGACGTCGTTGAAGTCGCCCTGTCGGGCCTCGGGGTGGCGCCACTGTCCATGTTGGATGTGCGAGGCGGTGTTCATGACGAAGGCGTTGTAGGCCAGGGGGGTGGGCATGGAATGTGGTCCTTCCGGTGGGGCTGGGCAGGTAGGCGGGCAGAATGGAGAGGCTTAGGAACGTGAGGATTCGAGCGCCGGTTCCCGGGTGGCGGCAGTGGCTCCTGTTGGCTCCTCGCCAGCGGCGGAGAGCTGCTCGAACAAGGATTCAACCCGCCGTCGTTCCTCGGCGCCGGATGGCACCAGATAGGCGCACGCCGTGTAGACGGCAGCGTTGACCACGAGTCCGGCGACACCCGGGGTTGCACCCGCGAGCCACGGCACGGACGTGGGGTAGAGGACCTGCAGGACCCCGGCGGTTCCAATGCCTGCCACCATGGAGGCCACCGCGGCCACCGCGTTGCCGCGCTTCCAGAAAAGCCCGAAGTACAGCGTGGGGCCCAGCTGCACGATTCCTGCGTAGGAGATGATCGCCAGCATGTACAGGGCCGGGGCATCGAGCCAGATCAACGCGCACACCGCGGCGGCCAGAGTGATCAGCGCGGTGCCGATCTTCGCCATCTTCGTCTCGCCCTGTCCCTCGGCACCGGGGACGGTCTTGGTGAAATCGTTGGAGAGCTGGGCACTGGAGGCCTGGATCAGTGCGTCGATGTTGCCCATCGTCGCCGCCAACACGATCACTCCTGCCAGGGCCACCAGGAACGGGCCGCCGACTGCGGCGACCGTGAACCACACCGCATTGGGGTCCTCTGCCACGCCAGGGAAGGAAGCAGCCAGCAGCGCCACCGTGCACAGGCCGGTGGAGAAGGCCAGGAGGATCGGTGCCGACATGGCGGTGGACTTCTTGATGGCCTCGGTGCTGCGCGCGGTGAACAGGCGGACGAACACATCCGGCCAGCACCAGCCGCCCAGGGCGCCTACAAGCACCAACGAGAAGAAGTACAACGGACCCGCATCGCTGTCCGGGCCGGGCAGCAGGAAGTAACCCTCGGGCACGGCGTCGAACCCGTAGCCGTGGACCAGCAGGTAGACGAGCATTCCCACGATGACCACCAGTCCCACGCCGTAGGCGACGATGCCCTGGACCATGTCGGAAATGACGACCCCGCGCATTCCCATCCGTACCGTCCAGATCTGCCGGAAGGAGAGCACCAGGATGCTGATGACGATCGCGGCGACGGCGGGAACCGCACCGAATCCGAGGTGGACGAACACCAGGCCCAAGGACTGCATGCCCAACACGATCCACGGGAACGCGGCAACCAGCGCGATGAAACCGGCGGTGCGCCTGACCGCTCGGGAGTTGTAGCGGAAGCCCAGCAGTTCCGCCTGCGTGCGCAGGTCGAACCGCTTGCCCCAGACGTGGACGGGCTTGGCCATGAAGAACATCAGGGCAAGGGCCAACAGGGAGTAAAACACCAGGTAGTAGCCGATGATCCCGCCTCCGGCAACCATCCCGGCGAAGGCGATGAACACGGAGCCGGCCAGCCAGGTGTTCAGGAAGGACATGGTTTGGAACCATGGTCCGAACGACCGCCCGCCGGTGGTGTAGTCGCTGAAGCCCGCGGAGCGGACCCGGGTGCGTTCCAGGACCACTACGACGAGGGCCAGGAAGAGCGCGATGGCACCATATCCAATAACGAGGTTCATTCGCCTTCCCCTTCCGGGCCGGTGCCGCTCGGCGAAGTGCGTTCGGCAAGATAGACGGCGACGGTGCCGACCGTGATGAGTGTGGCCGTGCCGAGAAGATAGGTCATGGCCGTGGCAGCGGTGCCGAGGGACCAGTGGAAGACGGGTAGCAGCGCTGCGACAAATCCGGCGGCCAGCACAACGACGGCGAGGACCCGGACGGATTTGCGTGTCCGGGCCGGTGCCACGGCGGGTCGGTAAGGGGTGTTCATGGGAGATCCTTCGTGGATATCTGTTCACTGGCCGGGTGCGCGGCCTCGGGCGGTGAAGCCGCCTCATCAAGCTTGGTTCCACATGTCGAAGGTTCGGCAGCGTGACTGCATAAATCGTCATGTTTCGTTTCATGACGACCCGAAAAACGCCACATGCGACGAATGATCTTCATATTGCTTCATGGATCGTCACGATGGCCATCGGTGACCGAAACAAGTGCGCATATTGTTGACATCCCCCATCTGCCACAGGAGATTTCCCGCATGAGTACCCTTGCTGACGAGTTCCAGCCGCTGTTCGACGCCATTGCCGAGGGCGCTGCCCGCCGCGAGCAGGACCG
The DNA here is from genome assembly GCA_024207135.1 of Arthrobacter sp. C2. Taxonomy (GTDB): domain Bacteria; phylum Actinomycetota; class Actinomycetes; order Actinomycetales; family Micrococcaceae; genus Paeniglutamicibacter. Next base: position 4,490,474 of record CP042428.1, read on the forward strand.
TGCGCTGCCCTATGAACAGGTGGAGTGGCTGAAGGCCTCCGGTTTCACGGCCCTACGTGTGCCGGTGGAATTCGGCGGGCGCGGGGTGGGCTACCGCGAGTTCTTCGATCTGCTGATCTCCCTGGCCACGGCGGACCCCAATATCCCGCAGGCCCTGCGCTCGCATATTTCGCTGCTTGAGTACCACCTCGCCGCGCCGCAGGGCGAGGTGAGCAAATGGTCGCTGCGCGAAGCCGGCGCGGGCAAGGTCTTCGGCAATGGGGTCACCGAGGCGGGCGCAGGCTTCAGCGGTGGGTTTCGCACCCGGGTCGATGACGCCGGGGCACTACTCAACGGCGAGAAGTTCTACAGCACCGGCACCCTTTATGCGGACTACATCGCGGTAGCTGCCGGCTACCGCGACGAAGCATGTGTCTACGCGCTCATCGACGCAGCCCACCCGGGTGTGGAAAAGCTCGACGACTGGAACGGCTTCGGGCAGCGACTGACAGCCAGCGGCACGACCCGCTTCGACAATGTCCCGCTGGTACACCCTGAAGTTCTGCGCTTCGGAGGTGAAGCCGAGACGTTCATGACGGCCCAGTTCCAACTTGTCTTGCTGGCCTGCCTGGCCGGGATCGGCGAGGCGGCAACACACGACGCCGCCGGTTACGTCCGGGACCGCAAACGCTCATTCAGCCACGGGCTCGCAGCCCTGCCAAAGGACGACGCAATGGTGCAGCAAGTCGTCGGCCGGATGGCCAGCAACGCGTTCGCGGCACGGCACACGGTGCTGGCAGTCGTCGACTCGGTGCAGCGGGCGTTGCGCCTGGCAGGCGACGACCGCCCGGACGAATTGGCCCAAGCCCTGGCCGCGGCCGAACTGGACGCCCAGCAGGCCTTGATTGTGGTTGCCGACCTCGTCTTGGATGCAACAACCCGGCTGTTCGAGGTCGGTGGCGCCTCGTCCGTGGACCGCGACCGGAACCTCGACCGGCACTGGCGCAACGCGCGGACTATCAGCGCCCACAACCCGATCATCTACAAGGAACGCAGTGTCGGGGACCACCGCATCAATGGCACCCTGCCGGTTTTTGAATGGAGCGTCGGGGTCGTCCCCGCACCAGCCAATTAGTTCGTTCACCCCCCGTTCGGCTGACGCCGGGCCGGGATCCCGATCTCGGCCCGGCCATATTTCTATTGTGCCTGGTTGGGGTATACCCCAGCCTGACGTCAGCTGCATATATCAAAGAATGTCAGATTGGAGTCCAATTTCTCATTTGTGGACATAGCGCTTCGAAGCTCTTAGACTCTAACCTGACAAGCAATGGATAGTGATAGAGAAGCTGGGGGAGTCCATGGTGGGGCAGCGGCTGGGATATGTGCGGGTCAGCACATTGGACCAAAATGAGCAGCGCCAGCTCGAAGGCAACGCCCTGGACCAGGTGTTCACCGATCGCGCCTCGGGCAAGGACACGAAACGACCGAAGCTCGATGAGCTAATCAGGTTCGCGCGTGCCGGGGATACCGTGATGGTTCATTCCATGGACCGGCTGGCGCGGAACCTGGATGACCTTCGTTCGGTGGTGCAGACCTTGACGGGCAAGGGTGTCCGGGTCGAGTTCATGAAGGAGGGGCTGGTGTTCACGGGGGAGGATTCCCCGATGGCGAATTTGATGCTCTCGGTCATGGGGGCCTTCGCTGAGTTTGAACGCTCCCTGATCAAAGAACGCCAACGCGAGGGCATCGCCTTGGCGAAAACCCGCGGGGTCTACAAGGGACGGAAACGTGCCCTGGGGCCGGAGAAGATTGAAGAGTTGGTTGCCCGGGCGGCTGCCGGGGTTCCCAAGACCCAGCTGGCCAAGGAATACGGGCTGAGCCGGGAAACGGTATATCAATACCTCCGTCGCGCTGAGCTGTCGGTTCAGTAGGTCCGGCATTTATCGCAAGGCCTCTGTCGAGCCTATGTGAGCGCATTGCGGCTAAGAGTTGTATCGCAGGTCCTGAATCTTTCGCGTTCGGGGTCCCTTATCCGGCGTTTCCCTATCCAATGGAGCTGCACTACCAGCAATCTGGACCTCGGCCATCAAGGGTGGATAGTGCCAGCCGTGCCCTCCTCAGGGATCCTAATTACCTCAGAAAGACCTACTCAGTGAAACCAAAAGGGATACCAGTGCGAGAATCGCTGAGCTGACCGCTATCCAGACTGCATACCGCTGAATCTTGAACGCATCAATTGAAGCCCCGATCGAGGCTACCGTGGAGAGTATTTCCCGGTAGCTACGGTCGAAAACCACGAGATCTCGAGCTGCCTTGTTCTGTCGTTTGCGCAGAACCTTATTGACCTGTACGGGCTTAGGAGTTTTACAGCCGGCCTCCTCATCGCTTCTGCGCATCCACGGAGTGTAATCAAGCACGAACAATGCTTCACGGTCCCTCCAGCGACGGCTGTTGTACTGCCTCACATCAAGTTCGATGCTTGAAAAATCCAGGCTGGCTGTCAGAAAGCGCCGACGAAGCCGTTCTAAGTCCTTTCGCCCAAATTTTCCGTGCTGTGTACGGGCCCCGTCGCGCATGAGGGCGCTCTCTGCTTTGAGCAAATCCAAGAACTCGGATAGACCTAGGCGAACAACGAGGTCACCCATCCGGTCATCAACGTAATGTGCAAGAGCACTACTTTGATCTGATATTCCGTAATGTTTGAAATCTAGATTCTTGGCCATAGTACTGTCGCGGTTGCCCCAAAGCGCCCAGGTACGGCCCCCCTGCAAGGCCGGTGTAAACTCCGGATTCGACCGCTCCAGCAGCAGGCCCGGAAGTTCGAGGGACGTCTGCCAAGTCATCTTGGATTCGGTTAGTCCCAAGGCTCGCATGCAGTCTTCCGTTTCGCGATCGACGTTCTCCCCCACAAAAGGATCGAACTGATCAAGCAGCAGGAAATCCATTACGGGTTGCTCTTCTTGCGATTGAGCGAAGGCGCCAGGACAACGCGATTGCAACCACGTGCGTGCAAGACCGTGAAGTTTGGCCCGTGCTGCCTGAGTTTGCCGGAAGGCTACCCATCTCTTATCTTCAGCCACCACCAGACGATCGTTGGACCTCGCAAGAGCTGGTTCATGGGCATCGTGCCAGACTTCGTCTACGATCGCGGAGCCCGACTTGCTGAGAGGGAAGAAGGCGATCACCGCTGTGATCCCCTCGCCGATTGGCACACCTTTCAATTCAACTGCGCTGAACTCGCGCGGCAGCTTTCCTCGGCCGTCATTTGCGCCACCGTGCCCGTTCCGAGGTTGCGCTATGTCGGTTATCCGCCACCATGCCCGACCCTGGCCCCGCCGAGAACTAGTAAGTTCCTCCTTGTTGGACTCGCCCATACCTATGTGGGGACGAAAATCCCAATGATTGTGCCTAATCGCCTTATCCAGATCATCAATCAAGCTCGGTGGAAAGTAATCAACAACCCAGATGCCAGGAATGGTTACATGTTCATCCTCCGGCAAATTCAGGGGCCCATCCAGTTTGCTGCCCCCTCCAGCGCGCATGCGCTGAACCGCATTGAATTGAACAAGGTAGTTGCTCATGTAATAGAAACGACGACGCCAACCTGTCGGCAGTCTTCTTCCCAGCCGCGAATACTGAAAGAACTGAAGCACGATATAGACGGGGTCGTACCAACGATGGCCGTGACCAATGTACTTGAAAACCGTATTGCTCGGGTTCTCCGCCTGATCAGATCTGCGGATGTCCTCATCAGGTGTAGCGTCACCTGTAGGCCCCGAAACGAAATCAGGAAAAGCCTCTGGCATATCGCTATCCGACATCTCTACCTGCCTCTCGAAATGATGAGTCCTTTATCAAGATCCTCCTATATCTAGCAATCAGCAGCATCATGCATAGTCATCCAACTAGATTCAGAGTCACCGTTGCCGAAGCCCTACGTGATCTGGTGGAGTTGCTTTGTCACCGTGGTGCCGCACCAGCCTGAGGCAACGCTGAGCCAAGAGGGAGTCTTTGACTCGGAGCGCTTTATGGATCTTTAGTAGTGGCGGTTGGTTCAGATATTTTCAAGGTGTGGGAGGACAATGGCAACGAACGGGCCGGGATCGATGACTTGGAAGCCGATTAGGCGATCAGTGCCAAGTCATCAGTGTGGGCGTTAGAAGTACCTTCACCGGGCATTATTGCGGGCAGGGTATCCAGGGTTCCGGGCGAGCCGCATTTCCAGCTTTTGAATTCTAGATTCTTGGTTGTGGATTGTCGCGGTGGGGGATCGGCCTACGGGCCATCCTCATGGGGACGAGACTGCACCTTCAGACAAGCGGGTCCTTGAAGCATAAGAAGGTGCCCTCAGTTATTTCGCCCGGCTCTTGTGTCTTGGAAGCCTTCACTTTTTCAAGACAACCCTCATCCACGGGGCTTGAGAGGAAAACCTTTCCATGATGGCCAGAAAGCGACGGCAAAAGTGGCGGTCTGCGCTGAGGGCGCCATAGGCCCTGCACGGAAAAGGCGGCGACAGGGTGGCCCGGTGAGCTGTTCGCTGTGGGCTGCTAGCCTCCCGCCCTGCTGATGGCGAAGGCTGTAAGGAATCCCAGGGCGGCGATAAGCCCCGTGAGGACGTGGTGTTCCTCAAAGGCCTCGGGAATCATGGTGTCGGCGATCATGGCCAGGATACCCCCGGCGGCGACCGCGGTGATGAAAGCCACCAGTTCGGCCGGGGCGTTCTGCATGCTGAGATAGCCGATGAGGGAAGCGATCCCGGAGATCAGAGCAATGCCTCCCCAGACGCCGAAGACATAGCCGGCACCGCGGCCGGACTTCTTCATCCCCGCCGTGCTGGACAGGCCTTCCGGGACGTTGGAAATGAAGACCGCCGCGAGCACCGCCGTGCTCACCGTCCCTCCCGATACCAGTCCGAGTCCCAGGACCACGGATTCCGGGATGCCATCGAGCAGTGCGCCGACGGCGATGGCGGTCCCGCTGCCCGGCTGTCCGTCTTCGGAGGGTTGCTTTTCGCCCGAGCGTTTGCGGTGCTTGGCACCGCGACGGGCGAGCAGGGCGTTGGCGCCGACATAGGCCAATGCGCCGGCCAGGAACCCCGCCATCGTCGGCCACAGGCCGCCGCCTTGCTCCGCCTCGTCCACCAGGTCAAAGGCCAGGGCGGAGATCAACACGCCGGCCCCGAAGGACATGATGGAGGAGACGACCTTGGAAGACATCGTCCACTTCCACGACACGGCCGCGCCCAGGACGAGGGCAGCACCCGCCACCGTTCCCCATAGCAGGGCCTGCACCCAGAGCGGCATTGCGCTTCTCCTTATTGGTTGGTTCCGTGAAACTCTTCGGTTCCGAACAGACGCGGGTCGGCATTGCCGGACCTACGTCCACCGTACGTCCGACCCGGGAAGGCGCGCCACGAATGCTGCCAGCCGCCTTTGAGGTGGTTTCACGGCCCCGGTCAATGATAAGCCAGTGAAAGACCCGAACGGCTGCGTCCCTGGCTAGGTCACCGCGGTGCGTGCTGCCGGTGCCGTAGCGCGGCGTTCGGCCACCACGTACTCCTTCACGGCCTGTGCGGGGATTCGGATGGATCGACCGAAACTCACGGCCGCGAGTTTCTGCGCGTGCACCAGACGGTAGACGGTCATCTTTGACACGCGCATCGCCAGGGCCACCTCGGCCACGGTGAGGTAATGGGCGTCCTCGAAACTTGCCAGGTCAACCATTGCGTTCCCCAATCACTGTGTCGGCCGTCCCCCAAGGACGGTTGATGCCACGTGCACCTTCAACCACTGATGCAACGGTGATTCCCATCGTAGACACCAGACCCCCGAGCCACCAGAGGTGCATTTCCGATGGTGGTCCACGGCTTGCCCGTGTGGTCCAAGGATGCACTCAGCTCGGGCGGCAGGCACGCCGAAGCGGTTCGGGAAGTGCAGGGTCGTTTGCCCAGGTAACAGTTGGCAGAACCATCGACATGGCACGAAGGTGGCTTTAGGATCGGATGACGGCGGGCGCTGGGGCTCTTTCCGAAAAACGAATATCAACTTCATTTCACCGCACCCAGGAGCCGCCCCGTGCATGTCATCAACTTCCAGGCACCGGTCCCCGCGCAGGCACCCACCACTTCCATCGTGTACGCGATCTTGGAAAAGGCCGTCCGATCACGGGACGCTGCACGATTCGAAGGGTCTTTGAGTCCGGCCGGCCGCCGCCACCGTGCGCGTGCCGAAGCGTACCTGGACGCAGCGACCATGGCTGCGGGAAAGCCGCATGCCGTGTCCGAACTTTGCCGGATGATGTTCTTCGGTTGTTCGGGTGCCGGTGCCTTGGCCTCCGCCTTGGACGAGTTCGACCGCTTCGCCAACTAGTCTGGACCAAATCCCACCGCCGCGTCGTCTCCCCAAAGCCGTGCGGAGGCTTCTCTTGAGACCCTTGTTGGTCCCAGGACGAAACCCGACGTCGCGCCTTGGGACATCGGCACCCGGAACTGGGCTTCCTTGGCAATCCGTTCCATCTTCGAATGCATGCACAACACCTCACCATGAACGGGGTGGTGCGACGACTGCCTGAATTCGCCGGACGTTGGCTGTGGCGAGCTTAAGGTCCGGTGGCGCCCGAGAGGAAGGATTCGGCATGCTTGACGGCCTTGGTGAACGCGTCGTTGCGCAAGGTGATGTCCTGCAGGTGGTGGGACTCGACGTATCCGTTGAGGCCCGGGCGCAGCAGCCAGATGTCCCCGGCTGGCGGCAAGTAAAACAAGGCGAAGGCTCGGTGGGCATCGTCCTGTGCCCAGATGGGGACCACAGCCAGCGCGGCCCCGGTATCGATGTTGATCCACTGGGCCCGCGGCATGGGTTGGTCCAAGACTTCCGGGTCCAGAAACGGGGCGCTGCCCTTGCCCCAGCGTTCCTCGAAGCGTTCGTGGAACGCAGGTAGTAGCGGCGAATCGTACCGTCGCCATGCACTCATTTAGATGCGCCTCCCTGTCTGGGTCGGGGGATCCCACCGAAGCGTGGAAACCCTCAAGGAATCTCGGCCACCCGGCCTCAGCCCGGGTGCGGAGACCGAAAGAAACGGGGCACCGAAGGGCTCCGGGATCGGGGGAGGAACTGGGTGCCAGTGGCGTTCTCGGTCGTAGCGGGCCCGCCGGGCTGGATCGGCCAGCACCGCATGGGCCTCCATGGCCTGTCGCAGCCGCTCGCCATGTTGCCTCGCTTCCTCCAGCGATGCCGTTGGTTGGAGGGTGTCGGGGTGGTGGCGGCGCAACATGGTCCGGTAGGCGCGGGCAATGTCCGCGGGGGAGGCTTGGGGTTCCAAGCCCAGCATCGAGTAGAAATCAGGAACACCGATCACAACCGAACACCGTACTTCCTTTGCCGGCTCGTCAGGCTTCGGCCAAGCCGGGCAACGCCCTGGGTGGCCCTTGGTGAACTCCGTTGGTCCCGGGCTCCACGGCCCGGGACCAACGGCGCCGAAAACGTTTCCGTGGGGCCGCCCTTGCTTGCGCCATCGGGCGCAGTGGCGGGCCGTAACGGCTCACGCCCATTTCCCAATAGGTTGGCGGCCGCCGGACAGTTCCGGCGTTGCGGGAGCTGTCAAAGGCCAACTCCCGCTGTCCGGTCGTCTAGGTGTTCAGCGCGTGACGATCGGAGTTTGTGGACGTGATTTCAATCTTGCGCGGCTTGGCCTTCTCGGCCACCGGGATGTGCAGGCGAAGCACCCCGGCGTCGTAGCCGGCCTCGATGTGTTCGGTGTCGAGATTTTCGCCCAAGACAAGCTGGCGGCTGAATACGCCGCGGGGCCGCTCGGAGGCCAGCATGTCCAAGTCCTTGTCCAGGGCCGGGCGTTCGGCTTTGATGGTCACGACGTTGCGTTCGACATCCAGATCGATCGTCTCAGGGTCTACGCCGGGCAAATCGAATTCCACCTCGAACCTATCACCGTCGCGCCAGGCATCCATGGCCATGGCCGCCGGCCGGGTTGGGGTCCCGAAAACCTGCTCGGCAAGCCGGTCGAGATCGCGGAACGGGTCTGTACGCATCAACATGGCTATCGCACTCCTTCACAGTGTTATTTGGAGCCATCTCTGGTTGTTGCCCTCCCCTCGATGTCTGTATCGATGGAGGTAGATTTTTTATAACACAGACAAGTAGATGGGGCAAGAATCATTTAATGAGAACTTTTGGAGGGACGTGTCATGGCGGCCCGGGTAACGCCCCGGGATGTTTCTTCGATTTTGGTGGCAGCTGACGCGGTGGGGATGAGCCGACAAGACGCCTGGATGCGTGAACACAAGGAGTTGCTGGAACCGGGGCGCATCGAGGGCGGCACCCCGTTCCACCGCGATGAGGATGCGGCGATGTTGCGGCGGATTGCAGAACGCCTTGCAAGGCAGTGAATGTTGCGGGCATCGGACTGGTCCTGGATTTGGAGACGGAGAACGAATCCCTGCGGGGGGGTGCTCTCCCACCACCGTGCCGAATGCCCCAAGCCCCGCGCCGCCTTGAGTATGGGCCCTGCCGGTTCTATGTTGGTATCCCATCAAGCGTTGGAATAGCGCCACGTAGGAGGACGACCATGGGTGATGTTTTCGATCCGCTGGACCCAGTGGATGCCGAGGCCCTTGCCGAAGAGGCGACCAGTCCGGATGATGTAAGGGCGGTGGATGGGCCCGAGACCGAAACGTGGCAGGACGGCGAGCGGCTCGTGCTGCTGGAGGATCGGCGGGAAGGCGACACGGAGCAGGAACTGGATCCGGGAGAGAACTCGGCCCCTGGGGACGAAGAGGAGCCGGCACTCCGTTAAGGACGTAAGCCTGACTCCGCCGGCGATTCCCCGCTGCCGGCTCGATAGCCGCAAGACGCGTGGGCACCATCATCCTTTCCTCCCGGGAGTGTTCCGTGTCCGGGGCCTCTTCGCATCTTTCGGACAGTGGGACGCCATGAACTGGTGGGGTTTGCTGGAATGAGGACGCACCTCAATGCCATCGGCGCGACGCAGGATCAGCCACGAATTCAAGGATGAACTGTGCCGCGAAGTCAACGAATCGTCCAGACCCATCAATTCCGTTTCGACCGAATGCGGCGCGGGTTCAGAGAAGCTGCGCAACTGATCTGAAAAAAACACAAGGAAGCCCATGGGGGTACGGAGTCGGATTCGAAAACCAACGTCTCGGCGCCTGCCCGGCTCAGGGGGCTTGACCGCGAGAACCCGGAGTTGTCCGAGGGCTCCTCAGCATCCTAGTCCCGGTGACTCTCACCCGGAAGAAGAAACCAGGCGATACGGAGGCATCCTCCTCGTTGGAGGCAGAAGCTCGAACCCCGAAACGTTCAGCGAGTGGATTCCCGTGACCTTTCCCGCGCTGCTCCGAAAACCCACCGCTTCCTCCGGTTGCTTGGACAACGTCCGCCGTATGCAGCGGAGGTGGCTCGTCGCGGCGAAATCCGGGCAACCAGGAAGTGGAGCAGCGTGGGTGCCAAACAGCGCATGTGGATTGGGTGCGAGGTCGTACCCCGTGCGCCGAACAAGCGGTAACCACGCAGGACTCGGCACCGTGGGGCTCCGTGCGGGTCCACTTCCTTGAGGCCCAAACTGTCATTGCATACGATGCCGGGGCGAACCCGGCGCGGGGCGACGGATGCGGGGAATCGTCCAGTGCCGGTCCTCACTGCGCCGATTCAGTTAACCCGGTAGGCTGGTGTACGTATGGTTTGCAATTTCGCATGACCAGCACAGAAACAAGACGAAATATCCGCGCACCTCGCGCACTTGACCCACCGGAAGACAGTCGCGGTCCTCGGTAGTGGCTTTCGCTCTCCTAATTAGAGAAGAGCGCGAGTCTCGATCGAAGACCAGGTTGCACCGCATGTGTGGCTTGTTCGCAGTGTGCTGCGGATATTGATCGAAAGGACACGCCCCAATGGAGGGTCCCGAAATTCAGTTCGCAGAGGCCGTGATCGACAATGGTCGGTACGGCAAGCGCGTTATCCGCTTCGAAACCGGCCGTTTGGCCCAGCAGGCTGCAGGTGCAGCCATGGTTTACATCGACGAAGAGACCGCACTGCTCTCGGCAACCACTGCCGGCAAGCACCCGCGTGAAGGCTTCGACTTCTTCCCGCTGACCGTGGACGTCGAGGAGCGCATGTACGCTGCCGGTCGCATCCCGGGCAGCTTCTTCCGCCGCGAAGGTCGCCCGTCGACCGAAGCCATCCTGGCTTGCCGCCTGATGGACCGCCCGCTGCGCCCGACCTTCGTCAAGGGCCTGCGCAACGAGGTCCAGATCGTGGTCACCGTTCTGGCAATCAACCCGGACGAGCTCTACGACGTGGTGGCCATCAACGCCTCCTCGATGTCGACCCAGCTCTCGGGCCTTCCGTTCTCCGGCCCGATCGGCGGCGTCCGCGTTGCCCTGGTTGACGACGGAAACGGTGCCCAGTGGGTTGCCTTCCCGAAGCACAGCCAGCTGGAAAACTCCGTCTTCAACATGGTCGTTGCCGGCCGCATCGCTGGCGACGACGTCGCCATCATGATGGTTGAAGCCGAAGCAACCGACAACGCCTGGACCCTCATCAAGGAACAGGGCCACACGGCCCCGACCGAAGAGGTTGTCGCCCAGGGCCTTGAGGCTGCAAAGCCGTTCATCAAGGCACTGTGCGAGGCACAGTCTGACCTGGCAGCACGCGCCGCCAAGCCGACCGTCGAGTTCCCGATCTTCCGCGACTTCGAAGACGACGCCTACGCAGCCGTCGAAGCCAAGGCCGCCACCAAGCTCGCCAAGATCTACCAGATCGCCGGCAAGCAGGAGCGCGACACCGCAGCCTCGACCTTCAAGGACGAGATCGTTGCCGAGCTCACCGCAGAGGGCACCGCCTTCGAGACCCGCGCAGGCGAGATCTCCAAGGCCTTCGGTGCAGTCACCAAGCAGGTCGTGCGCCAGCGCATCCTGACCGACCAGATCCGCATGGACGGCCGCGGCCTGTCCGACATCCGCAAGCTCACCGCCGAGGTCGAGGTTCTTCCCCGCGTCCACGGTTCGGCGATCTTCGAGCGTGGCGAAACCCAGATCATGGGCGTCACCACCTTGAACATGCTCAAGATGGAACAGCAGATCGACTCGTTGTCGCCGGTGACGCGCAAGCGCTTCATGCACAACTACAACTTCCCGCCGTACTCGACCGGTGAAACCGGCCGCGTGGGTTCGCCCAAGCGCCGCGAAATCGGCCACGGTGCCCTGGCAGAACGCGCCATCCAGCCGGTGCTGCCGTCGCGCGAGGAATTCCCGTACGCCATCCGCCAGGTCTCCGAGGCATTGAGCTCCAACGGCTCGACCTCGATGGGCTCGGTCTGTGCCGCGACCCTGTCGCTGCTCAACGCCGGTGTCCCGCTGCGCGCTGCTGTTGCCGGCATCGCCATGGGCCTGGTCTCCGACGAAGTTGACGGCCAGACCCGCTACGCGGCACTGACCGACATCCTCGGCGCCGAAGACGCCATGGGCGACATGGACTTCAAGGTTGCAGGTACCTCCGAGTTCATCACCGCCATCCAGCTTGACACCAAGCTTGACGGCATCCCGGCATCGGTCCTGGCAGCTGCGCTGACCCAGGCCCGCGAAGCCCGTCTGCACATCCTCAATGTCCTGAACCAGGCCATTGACACCCCGGACGAGCTCTCCACCTACGCTCCGCGGATCATCTCAGTGAAGATCCCGGTCGACAAGATCGGCGAGGTCATCGGCCCGAAGGGCAAGATGATCAACCAGATCCAGGAAGATACCGGAGCGGATATCTCCATCGAGGACGACGGAACCGTCCTCATCGGCGCCACCAACGGGGAGTCGGCAGAAGCCGCGCGCTCCGCGGTGAACGCCATCGCCAACCCCCAGGTTCCTGAGATTGGCGAGCGCTACCTCGGCACCGTCGTGAAGCTGACAACCTTCGGTGCGTTCATCTCGCTGACCCCGGGCAAGGACGGCCTGCTGCACATCTCCGAGCTGCGCAAGCTCGCCGGTGGCAAGCGCGTCGACGACGTCGAAGACGTCGTCTCCGTTGGCCAGAAGCTTCAGGTCGAGATCACCAAGGTCGACGATCGAGGAAAGCTCTCGCTTGCCCCGGTTGTAGCCGAGGATGACCTCGTCGAAGCTGCTGAGTAACCAGTCCCTGGTCTTCTAGGCTAGAAAATCCCGGCCCACCTTATTGGTGGGCCGGGATTTTTCTCTTAACGGCCAAGGCCATGGGGGAGTAGTGGCCACGCCAGGTACGCAAATGGGAGTCAACTCATAGTTCGGCTGCTTAACGGCGCCACTGTGGAAGAATGGATGAATGCGTTTCGCGTTTTTGAAGGTGCGATCCGCCCCCAAATTTTCTGTGTAGAGCAAAGGACATTCTCAGTGGTCATGATTCCCCTGCCGCTCGACGGCGTTGGAGCAACCCCTGCCAAGGCAGGGGAGCGCGGTGTCTCCGACACCGCAGCACCCATCGAGGCGGGAGACCCCACCATCGTCCACGGGGAAGCCGGAGGGGCGCTGGTGCGCCGCTCCGTGCTGCCCGGCGGCGTCCGCGTGCTGACTGAGGCGATGCCCGGCCAGCGTTCGGCCACCATTGGTTTCTGGGTGGCAGTGGGTTCCCGCGACGAGCAGGACGGGCAACACGGCTCGACCCACTTCCTGGAGCACCTCTTGTTCAAGGGCACCAAGCGCCGCACCGCGCTGGAGATCGCCTCGGCCTTTGACGAGGTGGGAGGCGAGTCGAACGCCGCCACGGCCAAGGAAAGCACTTGCTACTTCGCCCGCGTGCTGGACACCGACCTTCCCATGGCCATCGACGTCATTGCCGACATGGTCACCTCCGCGGTGATCGACCCCAATGAGCTCGAACAGGAACGCGACGTGATCCTCGAAGAGATCGCGATGGACGCTGATGACGCCGGGGACGTGGCCCACGAGCGCTTCGTCGAGGCAGTGCTCGGCGAACACGCCCTGGGCCGCCCGATCGGTGGCACCCCCGAGGCCATCACCGGCATCGGCCGCGAGGCCGTCTGGGAGCACTACCAGCGCTTCTACACCCCCGACGAACTGGTCATCACCGTGGCCGGCTCCCTGGACCACGACGAGGTCTGCGAGCAGGTGCTCGCCGCGCTGCGCACCGCCGGCTGGGAACTGGAAGAGGGCGCCTCTCCGGTACCGCGCCGCTCCACGGTTCCGGTGGAAATCACCGGCTCCGAGCGCATCGACGTGATCCGCCGACCGGTCGAGCAGGTCAACATCATCATGGGTTGCCCCGGCATCGTGGCCACCGACGAGCGCCGCCACGTGATGAGCGTGCTCAACGCTATCCTGGGCGGGGGCATGTCCTCGCGCCTGTTCCAGGAGATCCGCGAAAAGCGCGGACTGGTGTACTCCACCTACTCGTTCTCCGCCGCATATTCGGACGCCGGATACTTCGGCATGTATGCCGGGTGCGCCCCGGCAAAGACCGAGCGCGTCATCAAGCTGCTGGCCGAAGAGCTGGAAAAGCTCGCAGCGCACGGCATCACCGACGAGGAACTGCGCAAGGCCGTCGGCCAGCTCTCCGGCGGCATGGTGCTGGCGTTGGAGGATCCGGGATCGCGCATGTCGCGCCTGGGCCGCGCCGAGCTGGTCACCGGTGTCTTCCACGACATCGACGAATCCCTGGACCGCGTCAAGGCCGTCACCCCGGCCCAGGTGCAGGAACTGGCTGCGCTGCTGGCCTCGCGTCCTCGCACGATCACCGTGGTGGGTCCCTTCGATTCCCCGACCGACTTCGGGATGTAGTCCCCACCCAGAAGCTTTGTCTGCAAAAGACCGTCCTTTTCCCTTTTCAGAGGGGAAAACGACGGTCTTTTTCGTTGCCTCAAAGACCTTTTGCACCGTTAATCGCACAAACAGGACCGCTTGTCGTGGGTGGGTATTCCGCGTTGTGCCACGCATCACCGCCGGTCGCTTCGTTCGCGTATGATGGGTGCTTTGTGACGCTGATCACCGGCACAATACATCACTCGCACGAGAAGATATGGGAACCATAATTATGGAAGACCTTGCAACATTCTTCGGAGACATCAGCAGTGTCATCTGGGGACCGTTCATGCTCATCCCGCTGCTGCTGGGCACCGGGCTTTACCTCACGATCCGCCTGGGCGGACTCCAGTTCTTCAAGCTGGGCGTGGCCCTGCGTTTGGGACTGCTCAAGCGCAAGGATGCCGGCTCCGAGGGGGACATCTCCCAGTTCCAGGCACTGACCACCGCGCTGGCCGCGACCGTCGGCACCGGCAACATCGTCGGCGTGGCCACGGCCATCGGCATCGGCGGCCCGGGCGCACTGTTCTGGATGTGGGTCACCGGCCTGGTCGGCATGGCCGCGAAGTACTCCGAGGCCTACCTGGGCGTCCGCTTCCGCGGCACCGACACCGCCGGGGAAAAGTCCGGCGGTCCGCAGTACTACCTGGAACGCGGCATCAAGGGCCCGTTCGGCAAGTTCCTGGCGCTGTTCTTCGCCATTGCCGCAACCATCGCCTGTTTCGGCATCGGCAACATGACCCAGGGCAACTCGATTGCCGCGAACCTGGAGAATTCCTTCAGCGTCCCGACCTGGGGAACCGGCGCGGTGCTGACCGTGCTTGCGATGATCGTCCTGGTGGGCGGCATCAAGTCCATCGGCAAGGTCACCGCCGGCTTCGTGCCGGTCATGATCGTCTTCTACGTCGGCGCTGCCATCTACATCCTGATCGCCAACGTCGGCCAGGTCCCGGCCGCCCTGGGCCAGATCTTCACCGAGGCCTTCACCGGCACCTCCGCGGTCGGCGGCTTCGCCGGCTCGGCCATCATCATCGCCGTGCAGTTCGGCGTGGCCCGCGGCATCTTCTCCAACGAATCGGGAATGGGCTCGGCAGCCATCGCGGCCGCCGCGGCACAGACCACCCACCCGGTGCGCCAGGGCCTGGTCTCCATGACCCAGACCTTCATCGACACCATCATCGTGGTCACCTGCACCGGTCTGGTCATCATCACCACCGGCGCCTGGAACTACATCGACCCGGACACCGGCGAGCAGATCAAGGCCTCGCTGATGACCGGCCACGCCTTCACCTTCGGTCTGCCAGGCGAGTGGGGGCACTGGATCGTGACCATCGGGCTGGTCATGTTCGCCTTCTCCACCATCCTGGGCTGGTGCTACTACGGTGAGCGCAACATCGAGCGCCTGGTCGGGCGCAAGGCGGTCATGCCGTTCCGCGTGGTCTTCTCGCTGGTGGTGTACGTGGGTTGCACCACCGAGCTGACCGCCGTGTGGAACTTCTCCGACATGATGAACGGCCTGATGGCGCTGCCGAACCTCATCGGCCTGCTGCTGCTCTCGGGCCTGATCGTGCGCGAAACCCGCTGGTACCTCAAGCACGACCCGAAGCTCGAAGCCAGCAAGGACGAGATCGAGGCGTTCATGAAGGACCGCGAGGGTTGGGACGAGTGGAAGGCCGGCGACGTGCGCGGCTCCAGCCACATGTCCCGCAAGGCACGTCTTGCCATGGAAAGCGAGTCCGACCGCGTCTAGCGGCCTCGGTTAGGCAACACCACCGAAGCGGTCAGGTTCCCCGGATTTCCCGGGAACCTGACCGCTTCTTTGCGCCCGAAAGGCCATTGCCATCCAAGGATTCCCGGACGTATCGTTGAGTATCGCTATATATCGTTCGAATTTTTCCGAAGGAGATCGTGATGCATGGTTCCCACCCGGTCGGGGGATTTCCCGGCAACAACTTCGATGGCGTGTGGCAGGCCATGGACGAGCTGCGCTCGCGCTTTGAAAAGCGCACGGGTACCCGTGCCGGGCGCGGCGAGGTCCGCGCCGCGGTCCTGGCCCTGCTCGCCGAGCAACCGATGCACGGCTACCAGATCATCAGGGAAATCGAGGAGCGCAGCCACGGCCACTGGAAGCCCAGCGCCGGATCGGTATACCCCACGCTCCAGCTGCTTTCTGACGAGGGGATCGTGAGCACCGAGGAGTCCAACGGGCGCAAGATCTACTCGCTGACCGAGGCCGGCCGCGAGGAAGTGGCCGAGGCAAACGGCTCCGTCCCCTGGGAGCAGGGCGGATCGGCATCCGGCACGGGGTTCGCCGCCCTGCCCAAGGCCGGGGTCGAGCTCGCCCAGGCGGCGGCCCAGGTGGGACGCAGCGGTTCCGCGGAGCAGATCCAGGAGGCCGTGGCGGTGCTCGACGAGGCCCGCCGCAAGCTGTACTCGATCCTCGCCCAGGGCTGAGGCGCCATGGGAACCGATCCCCGGGACCGTGCCGGCACGGCCGACGGGGCCGGGGACACCCGCGCCAGGTACCGCCGCATCCTGCGCTTCGCCGCGCGGCACCTGGCGGGGATCTGGTTCTTTGAGATCTTCCTCCCAAGGATCGGGCTGGACCGGGTCTCCGAGCGCACCCGCGCCAAGCGGATGCGCTCCTTCGCCCGGCGCTTCCACGCCCTGGCCCTGGAGCTCGGCGGGCTGATGATCAAGGTGGGGCAGTTCATGTCCTCCCGGCTGGACGTGCTGCCGCCGGAAATCACCGAGGAACTCGAAGGCCTGCAGGACGAGGTACCGCCCGTGCCCTTTCCCGCGATCCGCGCCCTGGCCGAGCAGGAGCTGGGGGCCGCGCTCGAGGAACGCTTCGCCTGGGTGGATGAGGAGCCGCTGGCCGCCGCCTCCCTGGGGCAGGCGCACCGGGCGAAGCTGCTGCCGGCCGACGCGGCGGACAGCGGACTGGACCAGGTGGTCATCAAGGTCCAGCGCCCGGGCATCGAACGGATCGTCGAGGCCGATTTGGCGGCGCTGCGCAAGGTCGCCGGCTGGCTCAGCCGCGTACGCATCGTCTCCGAGCGCGCCGACGCGCCGGCCCTGGTCGGGGAATTCGCCCGGACCAGCCTCCAGGAAATCGACTACCTGAACGAGGCGGCCAACGCGGAGCGCTTTGCCGTGGACTTCGGCGACGACGCACGGGTCGCGGTGCCTCTGGTCGCCTGGGAGCGGACCACCCGCCGGGTGCTGACCCTGCAGGATGTCACGGCGATCAAGGTCACCGACGTGCAGGCGCTTGCCGCCGCCGGCATCGATCCGGTGCTGGTGGCCCCGGTGTTCGCCGCGGTGATGTTCGACCAGCTGTTCACCAACGGCTACTTCCACGCCGATCCGCACCCGGGCAACATCTTTGTCACCCCGGCCGCCGACGGGGAAACCGGGCACCCGTGGAAACTGACGTTCATCGACTTCGGGATGATGGGGGAGGTGCCTCCGGGCACGCGCAGCGGACTGCGCAAGGCACTGGTTTCCGCAGCCTCGCGCGACGGCAAGGGACTGGTCGGGGCGATCAGCGACGTGGGGGTGCTGGTGGCCTCCGCGGACACCGCCGGGCTGGAGCGGGCCATGACGCAGCTGTTCGCGCGCTTTGGCGGGATGGGCTTTGCCGAACTGCGGGAGGTGGACCCGCGGGAGTTCCGCGCGTTCGCCGAGGAATTCGGGGACGTCATCCGGTCCCTGCCCTTCCAGCTGCCGGAGGACTTCTTGCTGATCATCCGGGCGATGTCGTTGACCTCGGGGGTGTGCAGCTCGCTGGACCCGGCCTTCAACCTGTGGGACTCGGTGGAGCCCTACGCCGCGCAGCTGGTGCGCGACGAGCGCGGAAACCTCGTGCAGGATACCGCCAAGCAGGTGCTGGATGCGGCGGGGCTCGCCCTGCGCCTGCCAGGCCGGCTGGACCGGCTCGCCGCCCGGATCGAGGACGGGTCGCTGGCCGTGGCCAACCCGCGCCTCGAGCGCCGGGTGGCCCGGTTGGAGCGCACCGGACGCCGGGGCATCCACGCGGTCCTCTTCGGTGCCCTGCTCATTGCCGGGGCGATCCTGCGGCCCGAGGATGCGGTGCTGGGCAACGTGCTGATGATCGGGTCGGTGCTGCCGCTGCTGCGCGGGCTGTGGACCGGGCGCCGCGGGACGTAGTTCCGCGGCCGGGCGATGCTGCTATCCGCCGGCGAAGGGCGGGAGCACGTCCAGCTCGTCGCCGGGGAGCAGCACGCGGTCCTTGTCCTGTTCGCTGGTTCCGTTGACCAGGAAGCTGCAGCGGGCCAGCACCGTGCCCAGCGAGGTGGTGCATCGCAGCAGCGGCCCGTCGGCCACCGGGGCGGACGCGGGGGTGCGGGCGGCCAGGTGCTCGAGCACCGAGCCCAGGGTGGCCTCGGGCAGCCCAACCAGGTCGAGTCGTTCCTCGGTGATGCCGGCGGCCTGTGCGGCGGCGGCGAAGTAGCGAATGCGCACTTATCCTCCAATGGCGCTCATCGAGCGCTCCGATTGTACAAAGTCCTTCGAACCGAGCCCGGCGTGGTCCATGCCGTGGGCCCGGGGCTTGCCCCACATCGCCGCGCGCCAGCGTTCGGCGATTGCCGCGTCGTCCGAGCCGTCGCGCAGCAGCGCGGACAGGTCGGTTTCCTCACGCGAGAACAGGCAGCTCATGACCTTGCCCTCGGCGGTGATGCGGGTGCGCTTGCAGTCGGCGCAGAACGGCTCGGAGACCGAGGCGATGATGCCCACCGCGCCCAGGATGGTCTCCGGGTCTTCAGGGGTGGAGACCAGGAAGCGTTCGGCCGGCGCCCCGTCGCGGGGCCTGGTGTCGGGGGAGAGCCGGAAGCGGGTTTCCAGGTAGGCGCGCAAATCCGCGGCGGTGACCATGTTGTCCTTGCGCCACACGTGGTCCGCATCCAGCGGCATCTGCTCGATGAAGCGCAGCTCCAGGCCGCGCTCCAGCGCCCAGGCCAACAGCTCGGGGGCCTGCTCGTCGTTGATCCCGCGCATCAGCACCGCGTTGATCTTCACCGGGGCCAGGTTGGCGGCCAGCGCCGCGTCGATGCCGGCGAACACCGAGTCGATGTGGTCGCGGCGGGTGAGCTTGGCGAAGGTCTCGGCGTGCAGGGTGTCCAGGGAGACGTTGATGCGGGTCAGTCCGGCCTCGGCGAGCGCGGCGGCCTTCTGGGCCAGCCCGACCCCGTTGGTGGTCAGGGAGACGGGCAGGTGCGGGTGTTCGGCGCGGACGGCGGCGATGATCTGGGGAAGGTCCACGCGGACCAGGGGCTCTCCTCCGGTGAGGCGCAGTTCGCGCACTCCCAAATCGCGCACGCCGATGCGCACGATCCGGGTGATTTCCTCCAGGGTGAGCAGCTTGGACTTGGGCAGCCAGGCCAGGCCGTCGGCGGGCATGCAGTAGGTGCAGCGCAGGTTGCATTTGTCGATCAGCGAGATGCGCAGGTCGGTGGCCTGCCGGCCGAACTTGTCGCTGAGCCCGGGGGCGTCAGCGGGTGCCGGGGTGAGGATGGTGGGCATGGGCAGGCTGACGGTGTTCCGGGGTGTGTCTGTGTTCGTCGCCATATATCGAGCGTAGTCGACGGGGACGGGCAATGCGCCCTTTGTGGCTTGGCCCTTGGCGGACAGCGCTTCGCCGGGGGAGGAGCCGCCGGCGCGGGAGCCGGCGGTGCGCCTCCCGCTCCGGCGGCTATTCGATCCGGCCGATCACCGTGCCCTGGGCCACCGCTTCCTCCTCGGGGACGAGCACCTTCAGCACCCCGGAGTGTTCGGCCTTGATTTCCCTGTCCACCTTGTCCATGGCGATCTCGGCGATCAGGTCGCCGACCTCCACCTGCTCGCCGTCCTGGAAGAACCAGGTGACCACGACGCCCGTGGCCTGCGCATCCTCGGTCATCACGGGGAACAGGATCTGGCTCACTGCCCGACCGCCTGGCGCACGGCCGCCTCGATGCGGGCCGGGGTCGGCAGCACGGCGTACTCCAGGTCCCTGGCATAGGGGATCGGGACATCGGGGACCGCGACGCGAGAGACGTGCTTGAGCCCGCCGGGCAGCGCCTCGGCCGCCGTGGCGATGACCTCGCCACTGAGGCCGAAGGACTGGTAGTCCTCGTCCACCACGATGAGCCGGCCCGTCTTGGACACCGAGGCAATGATGGCCTCGCGATCCAGGGGCGCCACGGTGCGCAGGTCGATGACCTCCACGTCAATTCCCTCGCCGGCGAGCTTCTCGGCGACATCCAGGGAATGGTGGACCGACAGGGACAGCGTCACGATACTCACGTCGCTTCCCTCCCGGGCCACCCGGGCCTTGCCGATCGGCACCTCGTAGGCGTCGGTGGGCACCGCGCCGATCGAGCGCGGGTTCTTCTTCATCCAGCCCAGTCCCATGATGCCCTTGTGGAACATGTAGACCACCGGGTCATCCGAGCGGATCGCGGCGGTCATCAGCCCCTTCGCGTCGTAGGGGTTCGACGGGACGACGACCTTCATGCCCGGCAGGTGGGCGAAGGTCCCCCAGAGGCACTGGGAGTGCTGCGCACCGTCGGAGTATCCGCCGCCCGTCGCGGTCATCAGCACCATCGGTACCCGGACGTTGCCGCCGGATTCGAAGTGGATCTTGGCCATGTGGTTGTAGATCTGGTCCATGCAGACCCCGAAGAAGTCGGCGAACATCAGCTCGACCACCGGCCGCATGCCCTCGACCGCGGCACCGATGCCCAGGCCGATGAACGCGGTTTCGGAGATCGGGGTGTCGATCACGCGTTCGGGGCCGAACTCGTCGAGCAGCCCGGTGGTGGAAGAGAAGATGCCGCCGTAGGCGCCGACGTCCTCGCCCATCACAAAGACCTTCTCGTCGGTGTGCATCTGTTGGGCGATGGCCTCGACGATGGCCTTGGAGGTGGAGAGCCTGCGGCGGCCCGCTTCGGGCTCGAGCGGCAGCTGGGTTTGTGTGCTGGACAGGGTGTTCATGACCTTGCTCCTTCGGTGAATACATACTTCAAGGCGTCGGCGGGATCGGGCAGGGGAGAGGACTTCGCGAAGGCGATCGCGTCCTCGACCGTGGCGGAGGCCGCGGCCCCCATTTCGGTGAATGTCGCGGTGTCGAGGATTCCGGCGTCGGAGAGGTGCTTGTGGTAGGTGGGGATCGGGTCGCGGCCCGGAACGCCCTCGAGGTCGCCGCGGTAGCCCTGGGCGTCGCCCTCGAAGTGGCCCCACAACCGCAGGGTGTGCACCTCGATGAGGCTGGGTCCCTCGCCGGCCCGTGCCCGGCGGACCGCCTCGCCGACCGCGGCCCAGACATCCTCCACGGCGTTGTCCTCCACGCGGGTTCCCGGGATCCCGTAGGCGGCGGCACGGACCGCGTTGGACGGCACCGAGGTCGAGGCCGATCGCGGGACCGAGATCCCCCAGTCGTTGTCCTCGATGACGAAGATGACCGGAAGCTTCCACAAAGCGGCGAGGTTCAGCGCCTCGTGGAACGCGCCCTGGTTCGCCGCGCCCTCCCCGGCCACGGCGACCGCCACCCGGTCTGTCCCGGCGCGCTGGAAGGCAAAGGCCTGCCCGAGCGCCGGCGGCAGCCCCTCGGCGACGATCCCGGAGCAGGAGAAATGGGCCTCCGGGTCAAAGAGATGCATGTGTCCGCCGCGGCCCCGGCCCAGCCCGGTCTCCCGTCCAAAGATCTCCGCGGCCATCTTGCGAATGTCCACGCCGTGGGCGATGGCCAGGTGGTGCGGGCGATGCGTGGCGGTCATTGCGTCGCCGCGTGACAGGTGCGCGCCGATCCCCGCGGCCACCGGTTCCTGGCCGGCGGCCAGGTGCATTTCGCCGGGCACCAGTCCTGCCCCGATGTCGAAGCCCGGCGACTTGTCGGCATGGTATTCGCGCAAGATTGCTTCCTCGAAGGTGCGGATCAGCACCATCATGCGCAATAGATCGAGTTTGTCCTTTTCGGACAGGACAGATTGAACCGTCATGGCCCTACTCCTGCTTTTCAGCGGTGCGCCCGGTTGACGCCAACCGTGATGGCCCCATGGTAGGCACGGGGGCAAGGGCCGGGGAAGGGTTGGTGGCATCGGTTCTGTGCGGACACCGCGGGGAGCGGCACTCCCGGTTCCCCGCGGTTCCCGGGTCCGCCGTCAAGAAGGTCGCCGGTGACCTGTTGACACTGCCCACGATACGTTCATCGGTGCCCGCCGAACGCGATGAGACCATGCGCCGAGCTGCAGGCTCATATTGCGGGCCGGCCGTCCATGCGACTGACCGAACGCCGGGCCGCGCTTTGTGCTGCCTGTTTCGGGGGCAAGGGGTTGCGTCAAACGAGCTTTACATGTCAAGCTTGCTTTGCAAGTCAAGCACGCTTTACATGAGGAGTGTCCATGAGCAGTGAAACCAGAACCGACAACCGCACACGTTGGGGCCGAACCCGCTTCGCCGACGGCCGGCTTCCCGCCGTGGCCGTCGCCATTCCGGTCGGGCTGCTGCTGGCCATTGGCGTCGGTGCCGTCACCCTCTGGACAGGTGTGGCCAGTGGCGAGCACGCCCTGCCGGTTGCCGGGGTGTTCGCCCTGGTCATGTCCTGGGGGCTCGTGGGCCTGGTCTGGGCGCTCGTCGTCGACCGGACGAGCCTGCGGGGAGCGATCGACAACCCGGACGAATCGATCGAATCGACATGGCTGGACGCCGCCATGGCCGGCGCATTCCGCGACACCATCATGCTGACCGGCTTGGTCCTGGCGATCCTCTCCATCACCGGATTCGAGCTCGACGTGCTCTGGGCGCTCATCGGGGTCATCGTGGTCGGCTTCTTCAGCACCTTCGTGCGCTACCTCATGGCGAAGAAGCGGGGCTAAGGGTGAAAAACTCCCTTCCCGAACGCCGGCAGGAGCGCCGCTGGTCGCAACAGCGCCTCGCCGACGAGCTCGGCGTCTCCCGGCAAACGGTCATCTCCATCGAACGCGGACGGTTCGACCCGTCCCTGCCGCTGGCCTTCCGCCTGGCCGAGGTCTTTGGGTGCAGGATTGACGATCTCTTCGACCCCCGGGGAGATGTCACGCCGTCGGGCTGAAGGTTGCTCCTTCGCCTCGCGGGTGTGCGGGCCGTCGTCCCGATTGACGACGAGGGTGCATGGATCCCACTCGCGTGCAGGGCCGGCTCTCCTGCGGTTAGCCCAGCCATTTCATAAGGTGATGGCAAGCCGCTGATTTCGTATTTTGGTTCGTGGTTGGCGGTTTTGCTGTTTAGGGGCACGCCGATGGTTGCCGTGTCGCCGGTATGGGGCGTCGGGTTCCACGTGTCCGAGCTGGGCTTCTTCCTGGTCGTTTGGATGGGTTGGTTCACCGGTTCAGGTGATCAGGATGCTGTCCTTGAAGCGTTGCTGCAGGTGCTTGAAGCGTTCGTAGAGCTCCAGGAGGAGCTTGGCCTCGGGTGCCTTGCGGGATAGCAAGAGTTTGGTTTGTCGGCCGCCGTGGACGATTTTCCCCGCCATGGAAAACAATCGGTAGCGCCAGCGTTTCATGTCCCAGCGCCCGGCCGCATGCCCCGTGGGGAGCACCGCGAGCTGAAGCCAGCTGACCAGGTTCATGGCAAACATGGCAAGGTTCGCCCACGCTGTATTGGCAGCGTAGGAGTGATAAGGCAGCTTACCGAGTCCGGTGTTCTTGAGGGTCTTGATCCTGTTCTCGCACCGGCCACGGGCACGGTGCCGGGCGTCAAGAAAAGCAACGTTGTACCGGGGTGCATTGGTGAGGAATGCGGTGACCCGGTTCCCGTCGGTGTCGAACAAGCTGGCGTTGGCTCCAGGATGCAAGGGTTCGGCCCGCAGGTGGAGGCGGGTGCCGGGAGGGTAATTCTTTAGCGCAATCACCTTGCTGGCATCGATCACCCACGCGTTATGACGCTGCTCGCCCTGCTGGTCGGTCGCCGGCTCCCAATACTTTTTCTCATTGATCCACCCGATCAGCCGCTCGTTGGCCACCGGCAACGCAAAGGACGTGGAGAACTGGAGGCCCAAGGAGTGCAGGTGGTGCAGGAACTCGCGGGAGGCCCCGGCGCTGTCGGTGCGGATCAGGATCCTTTCACCGATCAGTTCACCGTGCTCGTCATGGAACTCATCCGGTAGTTGGGCCAAGGCTTGGGACAGGACTTCGATATGGTCTTTCGCGCTGTTGGCACCCTTGTTTCCCGGGCGCATCAAGATCGCGAGGACCTCACCGGTTCCGTTCCCGGCGCCGTAATCGGCCATGGCAATCAACGGGGAAAAGCCATACCCACCCTTGTAGGTTGCTGCAGCATTTTCCTTCTCCGAGTGGACGTGAACCAGGGACGCATCGATGTCGATGATGAGGGGATCTTCCGCGGTGGCCCGGCGTGCCGGACTCCGCTTGCCGGCAGCCTCCCACACCTTGGATCGCAGGGTGCGTTGCATGGTTGCAAACCCATGGGCGAAGGCCTCGGGTTGGCCCTTGATCCGGGCCATGAACCTGCTGATCGTCGCATCGGAGGCGACCGACCCGAACAACGCCGGGGCGGCGCGGAGCTGGTCGACGTCGGTGACCTGTTCGCCGCCGCCGGCGAGCATCATCGCCAAGGAGCCCAGGATTTTTCCGGGTCGGTGCCCGGCCAGGGCGGGAACAAACTGGGAAAAGCGGTCCTCACATAGCTTCCGGAAGCCCAAGGCGTTGAGGAAGCCGGCCAGCATTCCCAGCCCTGCGTGGGACACCAGTGCCTGGGCAGTCAGGGATGCCGGAATGACAGGGAAAACTGCGGTAGAATTGAGCACTGAAAAGGTGACCCTTTCAACTGGTGGATATGAGGCTTAGACACTTCCATTTTCCCAGTTCAGGTCACCTTTTCCTCGTTAAAGACGGTTAATGACTTCCTACCTCATGAAACCGCTGGGTTAGGTAGGTCAAGCAACGGAGCTGAAGCTGAGTGGACGTTGAAACGGAACCGGGTGGAATCCAGGTTCTCGTTCCAACGTCTCGTCGACCGCTCCGGTCGGCGATGTGTGGACCGCCGCATTTTTTCGGTCTGGGCGCGCGCTGTCAACAGCGGGCTGCTGTCCGCTGTTTGCCCTCTCCGGGCATCGGTGACCGTTCTGCATCAGGACACCGGTGGCACATCGGGCTCTTCGAACCAAGGTCCGCGCGGGTTGGCCCGGACTGGGGGCGGCAGCCCAGCGGCCACCCAGGGTTGCTTAACCACCCGTCAAGTGATTTACTCAACCCCATGGAAAGTTATTTTGAGGATCAGCGTGGCCATACGTCCGCGCGGGATGCGCTCGATGTCATCGGGAACGATCGCGGGCGTGTCGGGGATCGGATGTCGGCTGAAACCTGGTGGGGCGCTCCAGCGCAAGGGTTTGCTGCGGCGCTGCTGGTTGTAGGTCCCGCTGCCGGTTTCCAGTGGGCGTGGCTGTTCTTCTTGGCAAGCACGTTGGTCTCCGTTGGCGTTGAGGTGTTCTTCCGCAGACGCAGCGGCCTCAGCATTTCCCGTCCTGCCGGACCGCGCGGCCGCGCCTTGCTGATCGGGATCGTCTTCCTGCACGTAGTCTCGCTTGGGGCCAGTGTGATGCTCGCGGTCATGGGCTTGCGCGGTTGGATTCTTGTCGCCGCCGCAATTGCAGGCATTTACACAGCTCTCGGTGTCATGGCTTACGATCGCATCTACGCGGCGGAGGTGCGTCGTGCGAGATGAGAGGGATGCCGTCATGGCAGCGCGAGTATCCGGCTTGTCCTCGACGGGCAGCGTCCCGACGTGCAATATCCGCAGCATTTGCGCGTGGACTATCCATGGGAGCCGCTGTGCGCACTGAACCCTGCTTTGACGAGATGATCCATGCGCCGACTCGGCTACGCCTGTGTGCGATGCTGCGTCCACTCGCTGGAGCCGAGTTCTCGGCGATCGCGGCGACGCTCGAACTCAGCGAGGCGAACCTCTCGAAGACTGTTCGGAACCTCGTCGAGCTAGGCTACCTCAGCAGCAGTAAGCAGTCCTCGCCCGAGCGCTCGGACTCACGCCAGATCACCACCATCAAGCTCACCCCACTGGGTCGCCGTGCTTTCGACGGGCACCTCGCCGCTCTGCGCGCGATGGCCGGGGAGCAGTAGCCCCAGCCGGGCACCCCGCCCATTGCCAGCAAGGTCGCGCTACGCCACGAACGCGGGCGTAGGGTTTTCTGCGGGCAGTCGCGCTCTACGTATCGAAACTCGTCGCGTGGGTTTACTGGTCGCGTTGGCAGATCGTTCGGCTAGCAAGGCCACCGAGCGCATCTGGCATGAGCAGTACGTCAAGCGCATCGACCGAGGGGTACAGCGGGCGACCCTGCGGAAGCTCGAGCTGATCCATGCGGCGAAGGATGTCGAGGACCTGCGGATTTCGCCAGGGAACCGGTTGGAGCGCCTGGCCGGCGACCGTCGGGGCCAGCACGGCATCCGGGTGAATGTGCAGTGGCGTCTCTGCTACGCGTTCAGCCATGCTTTAGGCGCGGCACGATTCAGGCCGACGTACCAACTCGGCCCTGCAGCAGTTCCGCTGCGTTCTTCGCCGTCGCCTTGGCAGAGCCCGGGTTCTGGCCGGTCACGTATGCCGGAACACGGTGGAATCCGTCCCACGTGTGACCGACGGCTGAGGTCGTCGCAGCGTTATTTGATTACTCGAAAGCGAAGGTGGGTCTCGCTCGCGTATGCGGAGGTCTCAAGACGCTCCAGCTCGATGCGCTGCCCCAGGCCTGCGAACAGCGAGATGCCGTCGCCCAACAGCACCGGTGCCACGTCGAGGTGCAGCTCGTCGACGAGCCCGAGGCGCAGGCACTGGCGCGAGATGCTTCCGCCGAGCAGGCTGACCCACCCGTCGCCGGCGGCCTGCGAGGCTCGCTCGACGGCTTCGGCGATGTCGTCGACCACGAAGGTGTACGTGATGCCGTCGCGCTCGATCGGGTCATGAACGCTGTGCGCCATGAGGAAGACCGGCACCTGCAGCATGCCGCCATAGGGGATCTCGCCGTCCTCGATAGTCCGGGTCTTGTTCGCTCCACCGACTATTGCCTTGATCTTGCCCATGACGTTCTCGACGACGGCGTTGTCTTCCGGAGCAGAGGGCCTTCCGAACATCCAGTCCACCCCTCCTCCCTGGTCTGCCAGGAATCCGTCAAGGGTGATGGTTGCGTGGACGATCACTGTAGCCATTGGTGTGCTCCTTCTCAGAGAGGCGAGTCAGTTGACTCGTCTTTATTACGGTAGCCACCTCGCTAGAGGCAAGTCAATGGACTCACCTTTATGGGATACTGGTGAGATGACACGCGGACGTTCCTCATACCATCGTGGGATAGCCGCGACAAATCGCGACGCGATCCTCGTCGCGGCGACGGAGCTGTTCCTGGAGAACGGCTACGATCGCACGCCGCTGGCGCGAGTCGCCGAGCAGGCGGGCGTCTCCCGGGCAACTCTTTTCAAGCAGTTCCCGACCAAGGAAGCACTGTTCGAGGCCGCGGTGCTCGCTGCCGGAGGGTCTCCCGCTTCGGAGCCCCTCGACGTCCCGACCGAAGACTTCGAGGAGGGGCTGGCGCTGCTTGGCCGCGCGTATGCAGAGCTGCTGACGCGGCCCGAGATGGCAGCGCTGATGCGAACCGTGATCGCCGAGTCGCCCAAGTTCCCCGAGCTCCGGGAGCGCACCTTCGACTTCGGCACGCTGCCCGTGCTCACAGCGCTGGGGCGCTACCTCCGCGATGCGCAGGCAGCAGGGGTGGCCGAGATCGATGACCCGGAGATGGCCTCCGCGCAGTTCCTCGGGATGATTGCATCCTCGGTCTTCTGGCCCCGCCTCGTGCACGGCACCTGGTCGATCACTGACGATGAGCAGGCGCGGGTCGTCGAGGAAGCCGCCCGAACGATCGCCGCCCGCTACGCCACTGCCTGACACGATCCTTCGCCTCGCACCAGCAGCTGGCGGACCGTTTCCTGCAATCGGGATGGGGCCTACACTTGCTGCATCAAACGGCCGGCGCATAGGTGGCCGGTGAATCCAACGAGTGGGAAGAAGCGCGTCATGGGTGAGCTGCACGTGAACATGCACATCACAATGGACGGAGTGATCCAGGCCAACGGCGGTCCAAGCGAGCAGGACGGGGGATTCGAGTACCCGGGATGGGAAACTCCCTACCGGACGGCCGAGGCCGGTGCACGGATCATCGCCGACGTTCAGGAATCCGATGCCCTGTTGCTGGGCCGGATCACCTATGAGCTATTTGCCAGTTATTGGCCGGGGAAGACGGATCCGATCGGGGCGGCCTTCGATTCGGTGCCCAAGTACCTGGCTTCCCGCGGCACCCCGGAGCTCACGTGGGCGAACACCACCCAGCTCGTGGATGCCGCCGCAGCACTGCCGGCCCTGCTGGCGGCCCACCGGCAGATCCATACCTGGGGAAGCGCGGACCTGTTGCAGTCGCTGTTCAAGGCGAGACTGGTGGACCAGCTGAACCTGTGGGTGTATCCGGTGGTACTGGGCACGGGAAAGAAGCTTTTCCCCAACGGGGTGGAAGCCAGCCGCTTCAAGATGGTCGAAGCACCGCGAAGCTTTGGCACGGGGGTCATGGCGGTGCGATACCGGTGCCTGAAGGAACCTCCGGTGACCGCCACCTAGCTCCCGCCCGGGGATCTTCGCAGGGAGTCGGCGGGCCCGTGCCTCCGGTTGCGGCCTAGGATGGATGCCATGACCTCACCCTTCCGCCGCACTGTCGCCGAGCACCGGGCAGGCATCAAGGATCTTGTCGACAAGGCCCTCGGTGACCCGGGCACCGAGACCCTTGGCCTGGACCGTGCCCTGGGCCGGACGTTGGCCGCACCGGTCACGGCCCCGCGCTCGTTGCCGCCCTGGGACAACTCGCAGATGGACGGGTACGCGGCGAACACCGCGGACCTCGGCCCCGAGCCGCTGCGCGTGGTGGCACCCATTGCCGCAGGCATCGCGGCACCGGCGCTGGAACCCGGCACCGCGGCGCCCATCATGACAGGTGCCCCCGTCCCGGCCGGAGCCAACACCGTAATCCCCATCGAGGCGGCCGAACCCGACAGGTTCCCCGGCGAAGCCGAGACCGCCTCCGGCTTCCGCGTCCGGTTGCCGGCCATCGCCGAGCCCGGCAGCTACATCCGCACCACCGGCAGCGACATCGCCGCCGGGGACCCGGTGCTCGCCGCCGGCACCCGGCTGGGGCCCACCTCCCTGGGGCTGCTCGCGGGCCTGGGCATCGGCGAGGTGGCGGTGCTCCGGCGCCCGGCGGTGCTGCTGCTGTCCACCGGGGATGAACTGGTGGCACCGGGCGGGGACCTTGCCCCCGGGCAGATCCACGACGCCAACACCACGATGCTGGCCGCCGCACTGGAATCCGCCGGATGCGCCGTGACCACCGTGGGGGTGCTTGACGATTCCCCCGAAAGCTTCATTGCCTCGTTGGGCCAGGCGCTGGAAGCCGGCGAGCGCGCCTACCGGTTGGTGCTCAGCAGCGGGGGGATCTCCCAGGGCGCCTTTGACGTGGTCAAGGAAGTGCTCATCAACCACGGCATCGAATTCGGTTCGGTGGCCATGCAACCGGGAGGGCCCCAGGGAGCGGGGATCCTGGCGTTGCCCGGGCACGCCCCTGTGGCATTCATTGCGTTCCCCGGCAACCCGGTCAGCGCGTATGTCAGCTACGAGATGTTCCTGCGCCCCGCGCTCGCCGAGATCCTGGGGCTGCCCGCGCGCCTGCAACTGCTGGCCACGCTCACCGAAGACGTGGCCTCGATGCCCAACAAGCTTCAGGTCCGCCGCGGCAGTTATGCCGGGGGCGTCTTCACCCCGTTGGGCGGGGCCTCCTCGCACCTGCTTGCCGCTTTGGCCGGCAGCAACTCGTTCATCCTCATCGACGAGGACACCACCGTCCTGCCCGCCGGAAGCCCGGTGCAGGTATTGATCATTGGAGATGGCTCATGAGCCCCGACACCACACCGGCACCCGGTTCCGAACCGGCCAAGCTCTCGCACGTGCGCGCAGACGGCAGCGCCCACATGGTCGATGTCAGCGAGAAGGCCGAAACCAGCCGCCAGGCCACCGCCGAGGCCTATGTGCACACCACCGAGGAGGTCATGGCGCTGGTCGCTTCCTCGGGGATGCCCAAGGGCGACGCGCTCGCCGTGGCCCGCATCGCCGGCATCATGGGGGCCAAGAAGACCTCCGAGCTGATCCCGCTGTGCCACCCGCTGCCGATCTCCAAGGTCGTCGTCGACTTCGAGCTCGACGCCGTGGACCGCGTGCGCATCCTGGCCACCGTGAAGACCCGCGGGGTCACCGGGGTGGAAATGGAGGCGCTGACCGCCGTGTCCACCGCCGCCCTGGCCTTGTATGACATGATCAAGGCCGTCGACAAGCACGCAAGCATCACCGACATGCGGGTGCTGTCCAAGTCCGGCGGCAAGTCCGGTTCCTGGGACATCTCCCCGCAACTGCAAGAAAACCCCGAAGGAGAAATACGCGCATGAGCGCCTGTGAACCACTGGGAGCCCCTCGCAAGGCTGCCATCTTGATCTCGTCCACCCGTGCCGCACTGGGCATCTACGAGGATGCCAGCGCCCCGGTCATCGCCGACTGGCTGCAGGAACAGAACTTCGACGTCATCCCCGCGGTCATCGTGCCCGACGGCCCGGCCGTGGGTGCAGCGCTGCAGGGCCTGCTGCTGGCCAAGCCCAGCGTCATCATCACCTCCGGCGGCACCGGGCTGAGCGCCGACGACGTGACCCCGGAACAGACCGAGCCGCTGCTGGACCGCACCGTGCCCGGGATCATGGAGGCGCTGCGCGCCGCCGGGCTGCAGAAGACCCCGATGGCTTCGCTCAGCCGCGGGCATGCGGGCATCGCGGGGGAGACCTTCATCGTCAACCTGCCCGGATCCCCGTCCGGGGTCATGGACGGGCTCTCCGTGCTCGCCCCGGTCCTGACCCACATCTGCGACCAGCTCGAGGGAAGCCATGCCCACCACTAGCAGCACCCCGGTTCCCGGCGAAGTCGTCTTCGCCGGGATCAGCGACACCCCGATCGACTCGGCCACCGCCTGGGACGCGGTGGAATCCGCGCACACCGGGGCGGTGGTGAACTTCGGCGGGATCGTGCGCAACCACGACTCCGGGCGCGAGGTGCTGCGGCTGACCTACAGCGCGCACCCCAGCGCCCCGGCGCGCATGGCAGAACTGGTGGCCGAAGTCGCAGCCCGTCACCCCGGCACCCGGCTCTGGGCCGCGCACCGCGTCGGCGAGCTGCACATCGGCGACTCGGCACTGGTGGCCGCGGCGGCCTCGGCCCACCGCGGCGAAGCATTCGAGGCCTGCCGCGACCTGGTGGAAACCGTCAAGGCCCACGTGCCGGTGTGGAAAGAACAGTTCTTCGCCGACGGCGAGGTCGAATGGGTGGGCAGCGCCTAAGCCTTGCGGGCCGGCAAGCAGCTTGGCCACCGGCAAAAGCGATCCAACATATCGCCCGGCATCGGTACCCGCCTGCCGCCTGCCCCCTGACACGCCCGGAGCGTTCCTGGAATGCGCGGGTGGTGAAGACGATTCCCAGGAAGGGCGCGTTGTGTGGTGCGTCCAGTGCACCCGTATCCTGAGTAGATGACCAATGCACCAGAAATTGCCCAGTGGATCCTTGATGCGATCCACGAAGAGAAGACCGTCCACCAGGAAGCCCTCGTGCCACGCATTGCGGAGGCCTTCGGCGACGAGTGGGTCTACACCCACGAAAACGGGCACCCGGCCATCAACCGCGACGTCCTGAAGTCCTTGCGCAAATTGCGTGATGCCTCGGTGGGCTGGAACCGCGAGGATCGCTGCTGGTACGTCATCGACGCCAGCTAGAACCACCGATGGGCCGCCGGAAGCACTGTATTCCGGCGGCTTTTTGCTGCCCACGTTGTTCCCCTAAATTCGAGGTGGTGGCACGTAGCAGCGCTGACGCGCACGTGCCAATACAAGGTAATCGTGCCCGGTATTTTCGTCAGCCGAGAGGCCGCCCACTAGATGATGTAACCGATCGGTGTCATAATAGTATTATGAGCATGAATAGTTTTGCGGCAGATGCCCTGGGTGGCAAGATTCGCGATCGACGCAAGTTGCTCGGGTACACGCAGCAGGCACTGGCAGATGCCATTGGTGCGTCCCGTAAATTCATCGTCGAGCTGGAAGCAGGGAAAGACAACGCTTCGCTCGGGCTCACCCTCCGCGCCATGGGGGAGCTTGGCTTCGACGCACCAGGAACCACATCGAAGGATACTCAGGGGGAAGGGTTCGCACAGGAGTTTGAGAAGACGCTTGAAGAGGGAGACCATGAATTCGCTTTACGCCTGATCGGCGAGTACGCCAGCGCTTCGATCAAGGCGCAGCGTGCCCTCATCTTCACAGCTCCATGCATCAAGGACCCGGAGTATCTGACCGCGCTCGGTGCCATCACCCGTTGGCTTTCCCGAAAGACTGGAACCCCATCACCAGGGTGGACGCGTAGTATCCGACCTTCAAGGGACCCCGTTTTCTTGTCCGAAAAGCTATATCCGGTGGGCGACCGAATGAAGGACCTGATTCGGAGGGAAACGCCACCAGAAATGGAAGCCCTGAACGTCTGGATCCGTGAAAGGGATCTGGTTACCGCATGAGTTCGGGAAGCTTTCGGCGTGAGGATATCGTCAGGCTCCTGGCGGATTTAGAAGTACGATTGAATGCCCGCGGCGTAGCGTTGAACATCCAAATTGTCGGTGGAGCTGCTTTGCTGCTTCATGGGCTGATCGAGCGGGCCACTGGGGATATAGACGCGCGTTACGCGAGCGCGGCTGCAGTTGAGCAAGTGGCTCGGGAGATGGCCGTCGAGTATTCGTTGCCCCCGGATTGGATCAATTCCCGAGCCATGGCCTTTCTCCCGGAGAACGCGACATGGATGGCTGGACCGGAAGGCACCTCCGCGGCCATTCAGCTGGCAGACCTCCCAACGCTAGCCGCAATGAAGGTAGTGGCGGAACGGCCGAAGGACATTGCTGATCTGGGCCACATCATTAATGCGCTGGGCATTCAGGAACCCGATCGGCTAGTTGACTTTGCCTACGAAAAGTTCGGTGAGGAGTCCATGACACTGACGCAGGGCCGCGACAACTATGAGATCGTTGCTGAAGAAGCGTTGAAGGCGGCCGAGGCATTCCGCAAGAAGAAATAGCCTAGTTCTTCTGGCTATATTTCGTTCTCGTTTGCGGTGCAGATTATCAGTGGAATGTCGCCCTGAATGGAAATGGTGAACCTCTCGGATCTCGGGGAGAGTGAAATGTGATTGGATTATTCCGAACACAAGGCCTCACCGCCGGCGGCACCATTCCACACTCTGCTGCACACCTCACCGAAATGGTTCAGACGCACGTGCACCCCAATCAAGCTTTGGCCGAACACATCGAGCTTGAGCGAAATCCTTCCAGGGATGAACCCGTAGTCATGTCCAGCGGGGCTGAATCGTGCGCTGCGATGTCCATCCAGCCGCCATCGTGAAAGTAAGGCATCCCACCATGCCGACTGGATAGGAAGCTGTCACCGACGCGGAGCCAACGAAAATTCCCGATAGGCTTGAACCTATGAGTGCACCACTGAAAGTCGCCGTAATTGGCGCAGCGGGACGAATGGGAGCCGAGGCCGTCAAGGCCGTCAATGCGGCCACGGACATGGAACTGGTGGCCGCGCTGGGCCGCGGGGATTCCCTGGAAATCCTGTTGGAAGCCGGGGCCACCCACGTGGTGGACCTGTCCGTCCCGGCAAGCACCGAGGCCAACGTGCGCTTCGCCGTCGAACAGGGCATCCACGCGGTCGTCGGCACCACCGGATGGGACGACGTCAAGCGCGAATCCCTCACCTCGCTGCTGGCCGACCACCCCGAAACCGGTGTGCTCATCGCCCCGAACTTCGCCCTGGGCTCGGTGCTGGCTTCGGCCTTCGCCGCCACCGCGGCACGCTACTTCGAATCGGTGGAAATCATCGAACTGCACCACCCCAACAAGGTCGATGCCCCTT
Organism: Arthrobacter sp. C2; assembly: GCA_024207135.1. Classification (GTDB taxonomy): domain Bacteria; phylum Actinomycetota; class Actinomycetes; order Actinomycetales; family Micrococcaceae; genus Paeniglutamicibacter. The sequence goes on from CP042428.1 coordinate 4,524,347, forward strand.
CGGGAACCGCCGTGCGCACTGCCGAGCTGATTGCCGCAGAGCGCGCAGCAGCCGGCGTGCCGGTGAGCCCGGATGCCACCGAAACCCAGCTCGACGGAGCCCGCGGCGCGGTGGTTGACGGGATCCACGTGCACTCGGTGCGCCTGCGCGGCCTGGTCGCCCACCAGGAGGTCCTGCTGGGAGGGGAAGGCGAGCAGCTCACGCTGCGCCACGACTCCTACGACCGCGCCTCCTTCATGCCCGGCGTGCTGCTGGGCCTGCGCACCGTGGCCTCGCGTCCGGGGCTCACCTACGGCCTTGACGGCTACCTCGAGTTGGGACGCTAAGCGCGCATGAAAACAAAGTTCTGGGTCGGCGCCATCCTGCTGCTCTTCGTGTTCTACCTGGTCGCCGCCTTCGGTTCGGCGGTCCGCTTCATCACCGCCGAGGAGCCGATCGCCAAGGTCATCGGCGTTGCCGCCCTGGTAATCCCGCTGGTCGGGGTGTGGATCCTGATCCGCGAGGTGCTCTTCGGTTCACGCACCCAAAAGATGGCCTCGATCCTGGCCTCCGAGGGCCTGCTGCCCGAGGACAACCTGCCCCGCACGCCCTCGGGTCGCATCGTCAAGGCCGCGGCCGACGAAGACTTCGTGCAGTACAAGGAAGAGGTCGAGGCAAACCCCGAGTCGTGGAAGTCCTGGCACCGCCTGGCACTGGCCTACGACGCGGCCGGGGACCGGCGCCGCGCCCGCGAATCCATGCGCAAGGCCATCGATTTGTATCTGGCCGCCGGCAAGCAATAACAGCCAATGCCTGAATGATGTCCCCTCGAACGGTTCGCAAGAGCCGCCCGGGGGGGACTTTTTTCTTTGCCGGGGCCCCACGCCATGCACCCGGCCCGGCATCGGAGCGAAAGCGGCGGAACGCACGGTGCTTGTCGTTCGGGCAGGGAATTCTTGGGCACGAGGATGCCTGCCTCCCTTTCCTCCATTCCGGGGACCAAACACCTAGACGTGAAGCACATCTTGGACTTTGATGGTTCAATGGCCATCCTGCGGAGGGGACGGCGGGGTTCAGGCCCCGTTCATGCCCGGTTCACGCGCGGATGATCAAATCTGTTCGGGCTACACACCGTGCGCCACAGCGCCACGGCGAAAACAACGAGCTAGGGGAAATCCATGAAGAACCGCGCAACAATTGCGTTGGCCACCGCGACCTTGGCGGCCTCGATGGCGATGGGGGCCATGGCTCCGGCCACGGCGGCCGATAACCAGCCAACATCCATCGAGGCAATCCAGGGTACGGGTTCGGCAAGTCCAATGGCCGGACAGCAGGTGACGGTTCGCGCCGTGGTCACCGGCGCCTACGCCGAGGGAGGCATCCGCGGCTTCTACGTCCAGACCGCCGGCAGCGGCGCCGAGGTTTCCCCCGAGGGCAGCTCGGGAATCTTCGTCTTCTCCTCAAGCGGCGTGGCCAAGGTTGCCGTGGGCGACCACGTCCAGGTCACCGGTACGGTCGGCGAATACTTCGGGCTGACCCAGATCAGTGCCTCGGCCTCCGGGGTCCAGGTTCTCGCCGAACCGGCCGATGCCATCAAGCCGCTGGCCATCGACATTCCCTCCGGGGATGCGGAGCGCGAGCGCTTCGAATCGATGCTCATCGATCCGCAGGGGCAGTGGACCGTCGCCGACAACTATTCGCTGAACCAGTTCGGCGAAATCACGCTCGCCCAGGGAACCAGCTCGATCCTGCCCGGGGAGCGCACCCTGCGCCAGGCCACCGATGCGTTCGCCCCGGGCAGCGCCCAGGCCCTGGCCCTGGAAGCCGAGAACCAGCAGCGCGCGCTGCTGCTTGATGACGGCGCCACGCTGAACTTCCTCGGTGCAAGCTCCAACAAGTCCGTTCCGCTTCCGTACATCTCGGCCGACCACCACGTCAGCGTCGGAGCCGAGGCCACCTTCACCGGGCCGGTCATCATGGACTACCGCTACGACCTGTGGCGGCTGCAGCCCCAGGGCCAGGTCATCGGTGCCGAGGATGCGGACATCCCTGCCGCCTTTGCCCGGGCCAACGAGGCGAAGCCCGCGGATGTCGGCGGCAACGTCAGCGTCGGCAGCTTCAACGTCCTGAACTACTTCACCACCACCGGGGACCAGCTGTCCGGCTGCACCTACTACGCCGACCGCGCCGGGGCGCCGGTCACCGTGCGCGGCGGGTGCGATGCACGCGGAGCCGCCAACGAGGAAAACCTCGCACGCCAGCAGGCCAAGATCGTCTCGGCGTTGAACAAGTTCGACGCCGACGTCGTGGTCCTCGAAGAGATCGAGAACTCCGCCCGCTTCGGCCTGGACCGCGATCACGCGCTCGCCACCCTGGTGGACGCGCTGAATGAGGCTGCCGGTGAGCAGCAGTGGAAGTACGTGCCGAGCCCCGCCTCGGTTCCGGCCGACGAGGACGTCATCCGCACCGCCATGATCTACAAGACCGACGCCGTAAAGCCCATCGACGAGTCGGCCATCCTGGACGACGCGGCCTTCGACAACGCACGCGACCCCCTGGCGCAGGCCTTCCAGCGCGTCGGCGGCAATGCCAACACCCGCTTCCTGGCCGTGGCCAACCACTTCAAGTCCAAGGGCTCGGACCCGAAGGACGGCTCGGCCAACGCCGACCGCGGTGACGGAGCCGGGGCCTGGAACGCCGCGCGCGTCGAGCAGGCCGAGGCCCTGGTGAAATTTGCCGAGGGACTGAAGAAGGAACGCAACACCAACAAGGTGCTGCTGGCCGGGGACTTCAACTCCTACTCCGCCGAGGAACCGATCCAGGTCCTGGCACAGGCCGGATACGTGGACCTCGGGGCCAGCGCTCCCACCCGCAGTTACCTCTTTGACGGCCGCACCGGCTCCCTGGACCATATTTTTGGTTCAAGCGAGGCGGCGCAGCACGTCACCGGGCAGACCATCTGGAACATCAACGCCACCGAGTCCGTGGCGTACGAATACAGCCGCTACAACTACAACGTGGCCCAGTTGTTCTCCCCGGACCAGTTCCGCTCCTCGGACCACGATCCGGTGCTCGTGGGGCTGCAGCTGAACAAGAAGTAGCAACCTAAGGTGAAGGGCCGGTGGATCAACAAGGATCCACCGGCCCTTTCCATGCGGCTGCCCGCCGCAACGGCACATCCGTGGCGGATCCCGGGATCACCGCCACGCAGGCGGGTCGGTCGCTGACCCGGGGCGCGGCCACAACCGGAACCCCTCGATCGGGTGGTTCGGGGCGGGCAGAAGCGGGAGCGATTGCCTAAGCTGGGAAAATGACCAAGATACTGCACCTGACCGAAGCCGATTCATGGGAGGCCGCCCGGGCGGCCGGCGTCTACCGGCAGTCGACCCGCGGCGCTACGCTCGCCGACGTCGGTTATATCCACTGTTCGGCCGAAGGCCAGCTGCCCGCTGTCGCCTCGTCCATCTACGCCGATTACGCCGGCGAACTGGTGGTGCTGGAACTGGACGCAACCGCGATTGCGGCCGCGGGTATCGCGATCCGCTTCGAGGACGGCGGGAACGGGGAATTGTTTCCGCACCTGTACGGCGAGCTGAAGACCGCGTGGGTCCGGGCCACGCACCGGGCAGCCATGATGGACGGGGCGCTCTCGGTGCCGGGCCTCGCCGGCGCGAGGGGTACCACGCCGTGAGCGCGCGGCAGCCGGAATCCAGCCGCGGCACCAGGCCGCTGGCCACCTGGATCCTGATGCTTCTTGCCCTGGCCATCACGCTGCTGCTGCCGGACTGGACCGGAACCGGGGCACTGCTGCCCGCATGGTTCATGGTCATCCCCGTGCTCCTGGGACTGGTGGGCGCCTGGCTCGCCCACCGCGCCGGGCGACTCGGCTGGGCCATCGCCTCGGCCGTCCTGGGACTGGTGCTGGTCCCGGGCCTGCTGCAGACCATCACGCTCGTTTCCGGTCCGTAGGCCAGCGGGCGGGAACGGGCGCACCATGGAAGAGCCCGACCTAAATGGGTAGTGTTTCAGGCATGGCGATGTACGCGGGGGAAAGGTCCATGGTTCGTGCTCTGCGGGCCGATGAGCAGGAGCTGCTGGCGCGAGCCACCTTGGGGAACATGAACTGGCCGGGCCCACGGTACACACTGGACCAGGTCATGCTGATTCCCTCCATCGCGCACTACTTCACCTGGTGGCCCGGGCCCTTTGACTTCGGCCTCGTCGCGGAGGACGCACAGGGGATTCCCGTGGGAGTCGTTTGGCTGCGCTTCTTCACCGCTGCCGATCCGGGGTTCGGTTTTGTTGATGGGTCGATCCCCGAACTCTGCGTCTGGGTTGCCGAGGGGCAGCGAGGCCTCGGCACGGGTACTCGTCTCATTGCAGGAATCCTCGAGCAGGCGCGATCCAGGGCGCTGCCCGCCATCAGCCTCAGCGTCGAAACCGGAAACCCTGCACGTTCCCTCTATGAACGACTCGGATTCGTTCCCGCGGGGACACCTTTCGACGCGGGCACCCTCGTGCACGAGCTCTAATGCATTGCCGTTCCTGTCCGTACCGGGTATCGGGGTGCTGGCCGCCGTTGGGGCCGACCGATGCGTTCTCAAACGGGTCGAGGTCCCCGGGGGAGCGCCAGGCCCGCCGCCCGTAGCCGGCCACGGGTCAGACAAACACCGAGAGCAGCAGGACACCGAGCAACCCGACCACGGAAATCAGGGTTTCCATCACCGACCAGGTCTTGATGGTTTCCCAGATGCTCAACCCGAAGTATTCCTTGACCAGCCAGAACCCGGCGTCGTTCACGTGGGAGAAGAACAGCGATCCGGCACCGACGGCCAGGACCACCAGGGCCAGCTGGGCCGGGGGAAGGCCCGCGGCCAGCGGGGCGACGATGCCCGCCGCCGTCACCGTGGCCACGGTTGCCGATCCGGTGGCCACGCGGATCAGCACCGCGACGATCCAGCCCAGCACCAGCGCCGAGAGGCTCAACGCCACCGCGACCTTGCCGATCGCGGTGCTCGTGCCGCCGTCGACCAGCACCTGCTTGAAGCCGCCGCCGGCACCGACGATGAGCATGACGCCCACGATCGGCAGCAGGCTCTCGCCGATCTTCTTGCCCAGCACCTTCGCCGTGAAGCCCACCGAGGTGCCGAAGGTGACCATGGCCAGCAACACCGCGATCAGCAGGGCCACCACCGGGTCGCCAATGATGTTCAGCGCCTTGTACAGCGCGGTGTCCGGGTTGACCCACAGGTCGGCCGCGGCACGCAGCAGCATCAGGAACACGGGGGAGAGCACCGTGGCCAAGGTCCAGCCGAAGGACGGGACGCGTGTGGCCTGGGGCGTGGGGGACTCGGGGTGTGCTTCGGGTTCCGCCGCGTCGCCGGAGGCATGCTTGCCCGGATGGAAGATCGCGGCACCGCCCTGGGCCCGCTCGTCGGCGGCGGGTGCCGGTCCGGCCCCGACGAAGGCCAGGCCCGCACCGGCGGGCCCGATGGGAACCCAGCGGGCGGCCAGCCGGCCGAAGAGCGGCCCGCAGATCGCCACCGTGGGGACGGCGATGAGCAGCCCGAATGCCAGGGTGATGCCGATGTCTGCGTTGAGGATGCCGACCGCCGCCACGGGGCCGGGGTGCGGCGGGATGAACCCGTGCAGCACCGAGAGGCCTGCCAGCGCCGGGATCGCCAGCAGCATGGCCGGGCCCTTGGATCGGTGGACGGCCAGCATCACCACGGGAACCAGCAGCACCAGCCCGACCTCGAAGAACATCGGGATGCCGATGATCCCGGCGATCAGCGCCATCTTCCACGGCAGCGACGCCTTGGAGCCGTGCAGCAGCGTGTCGACGATCTTGTCGGCTCCGCCGGAATCGCCCAGCAGCTTGCCCAGCATCGCGCCCAGGGCAATCAGCACGCCCACGTAGCCCAGCACCCCGCCCACGCCGGTTTCGTAGGACTTGGTGACATCGGAGAGCTTGATCCCGGAGAACACCCCGACCAGCAGCGAGGCAATGGTCAGCGCCAGGAATGCATGCATCTTGGCCCAGATGATGAGCACCACGACCAGGGCGATGCCCAGCAGGGCAACGACCAAGACCTGGGTGTCGTGGGCCGCCCAGGGCTCGTGCATCTTGTCGGAAGCGGCGTCGGCAAGGATGGCCACGCCCGTGCTGAAGGTGTTCATGGTTTGTCCAAAGGGCTAGGGGATTCAAGACCCAAGTCATCGACGATGGCCTGGACGATTTGCCGCGGTGCCGGTCCGATGTCGACGCGGATGGCCGGTTCGTCCTCGCCCGGTTCCTCAAGGGCGGCGAACTGGCTCGCCAGCAGGCTGGCGGGCATGAAGTGGCCCTGCCGTGCCGCCAGGCGGGCGCCGATCTGCGCGGGGGTCCCGGCGAGGTAGACGAACACGACCCCGGTGCCCCGCCGGTTGAGCACCTCGCGGTAGGAACGCTTCAACGCCGAGCAGGTGATGACCCCGTGCTTGCCCGCATCGAGCTCGGCCTCGATCCAGTCCGCGACCTTGGCCAGCCACGGCCAGCGGTCCTCATCGGTCAGCGGGTGCCCGGCATGCATCTTCTCGACGTTCGACCGCGGGTGGAGCGAGTCGCCCTCCTCGAACTCCCAGCCGAAACGGCCTGCCAGCAATGCGGCAACCGTGGTCTTCCCGCAACCCGAGACACCCATGAGAACCAGTACCCGTGGATCGAGCCCATTTGCCGCATCAATGCCGCCCATATGGCCATGATGGCACCGCAAACATCCAAAGTCAGTAGTAGCGCCGGGAATGTGTTTCCGGACCGGCGCAGCGTGCGATCCGTGCGACTAATGTCGATGGGAAAGGGATCCTTCGAGTGCTACCTTGGTGGCATGCGGACGTGGCGTGGGGCCGGGCTAGGCGTGATCATCATGGTGGTTGTGGCACTCGCGGGGTGTTCGACACCGGCCGTGGAGAGCCGGCTCGAGCAGTACGAGGACCGTGCCGAGGAGATCCATGCGGGGATGCTCGAGCACGTGCCCCGGAGCGGCGCTTTCGAGGTCCGCATGACCTCCGGGCCGCAGTACGGCGAGTCCGAATGGCTGCGCGGCCGGGAGCGCGACAGCGCCTTCTGGACGACCTGGTCGACTGTCGAGGTGGCCAGCGGGACGACGCCGGCCGAGGCGGCCGACGCGGTCGGCGCTTCCCTCCTGGACCAGCGCTGGACTGCGGAGCCAACGGTCGACCAGGGCGGATCGATGCCATTTGCCACGGTCTACCGCCTCGCCGATCCGGACGGCGAGTGGATCGTGCAGATCCTGCGGCCCGCCGCCCAGGACGATCGCCGGATTTCCCTGTCGGTCCAGAGCCCGCTCACCGTTCGCGGCGCCACGTCGGTGCCGGGGTGACGGCCCGCCCCGGCCGCGCAGACCACGGGCTCCCGAATCGCACCACTGCCCTCGACCGGAGGTCCGGCGCTGCGCCGCAACATGCGTCAGCGGGGCCTCCGGGAGAAACCGGTCACGCGTTTTTTCGGGGGAGGGTGCCCGGTGGACGGCGTCGCGGTGCCGACCAGGACACCGGCATGTCTCCGGGCACGGCCCCGCTGGCGTCGGGGGCCCGCCCGCCATCAGCTTCTGGCGCGGTTTCCTCGCATCGTCAGCGCAGGTCCAGGCGCATCAGCACGCGCGGAAACCCGCCCACAACCGAGTCGGTGTCGGCGGCCTTCATGAATCCCGCCCGCTCGAAGAGGGATCGGGTGCCGACGTACGCGGCGGTGCGGTCGGCCTTGGCACCCCCGTTGTCCAGAGGATATCCCTCGATTGCCGGGGCGGCGTATCCCCGGGCAAAGTCCACCGCCCCGGCCAGCAATGCGTGGGAAATGCCCTGGCCGCGGTGCCCGGCCCGCACCCGGATGCACCACACCGACCAGACGTGGAGGTCATCGACATGGGGGGATCGTTCGGCTGCGTGCCAGTGCCGTGTCTGCCCGCGGGTGCACACCCGCCCAGCCCACCACGTCCGCGCCGTCGTAGGCGAGCACCCCGGGCGGCGGGTCCTGCGCGCAGAGCCCGTGCACGATCTCCGCACCGTTGCGCGCGAAGCCAGGTCCGGCAGATCCGCCCAGCCGGTGGCCCAGGCACCAGCACGCCCGCGCATCCGGATCCCGCTTCGGACCCAGCATCGTCCTGACGTCGTTGAAGTCCGTTGCGGCACGCACCGAAATCACCATCCCACCACGGTGCCACCAGACCGGGGGATCGGCAAGGCCCGCACCCTGCCTCGCTGGCCGGACACGGGGATGCGCACGTGGTTCCGGATCGCGCACGCTGAAGGTCGTAAGGTGGCTGGATGACCGAACTTGCGTGGGGCGGGTACCCCAATGCCAGGGACCTGGGTGGGTTGCCGACAGCGCTTGCCGGTGGCGGCGCGACAATTCCGGGCAGGCTGGCACGCGGGCCGCTCCGTGAACGCCTGGATGCCACGGGCTGGAACGCGGCTCGGCACTGGGGGCTGGCCTCGATCGTGGACCTGCGCTGTGCCTACGAGACCGGAGGCCAAACGACGGACCCGGCGGTTCCGGCCGAGGCGCTCGCCGGGATCACGATCCGGCATGCACCGACCGAGGACCACGACGACCCCGCGTTCCGGGAGGCGTGTTTCCCGATTCTGGATTCCCCCGAATACTGGAGCCACAACTGGCGCCTGCAACCGCACCTGGTGCGGGCGGCACTCGAAGCCGTTGCCGCATCCACACCGGGCGTGCTGGTCCACTGCAGTGCGGGTCGGGACCGCACCGGGATGATCTGCGCACTGCTGTTGGGCAACGCAGGCGTGGACCCCGTCCTCGTCGCCGCGGACTACGCCGCATCCGTCCGTGCCATGGCCGGGGTCGCGAACCATTCACCCACGATAGACCAGCAGGCCGAATGGACGTCGAGCATGGTCGAATCCTGGTTGGCGGACAAGCTCCCGATGGTGAGGGAAGCTGCCGGGGGAGCCCGGGAGATCCTCGATGCGTTGAAGGTGGGCCCGGCGACGCGGGAGTCCTTGCGCTCGCTGCTGCTTGACCCGTAACGGCCCTGTTTCGGTTCCAACGACCGGGACGATTGCCCTGCGTCCCGGCGTCGGGAAGCCCGGCAAATCAAGGCAAACGCCGGGCCACCGGAGGCCCGGCAACGGGTGGAAGCCAACCATCGCAACGCCTGGTTCGATCGCCAGGCCGCGGACCCGTTCAGCCCTTGAAGGGTCCGTCGCCGAGAAGCTCCACGGCGGGGAGTTTCTCGTCCGGGGCGTCGAACGTCATGTAGTCCACCGAATGCAGGCGTCCGTCCACCGCCCAGAGGTTCAGGTGGCCCAGGGCGGTTTCTCCATCGAGGACGTCCACGGTCGCAAACGGCCCGCCCGAGCGCTTGGGAATCCGTGGAAGATCCAGGTCCTCGGGCACCTCGACCAGGAAGCATTCGCAATCATCGAATTCCAGTCCGCCCCAGCGGGCATGGGCCAGCTGCCGGCGCGCCTCGCTGGTGCCGCGCCACGTGCCCGAGCACAGGATCTCCAGCAGGGCACGTTCATGGGGGCTCAGCGGATCACCGGGCGCTCGGCGGGAATCGTGGTTCATTGCACCTGGTACCTCGGTCGTGGATCTCATCAGTCATGATCTTGCCAGAAGGCCTTACCCTCTGCCGCGGGGACCCTTCAGCAACGGTTGCCGGGTGCTTCTACGCGGCGCGTCCCAATGTCCGCGACACCGAATGCACCAGGGCCTCGAGCGGGCCGCGCCGGCCCAGGAACTTGAAGACCAGCCCGGCCAGCAGGCATGCGACCGCGTAGATGATGAACAGGCTGGCGCGCGGCAGCGGTGCGGAGACATCGCTGAACAGGTCCAGGCCCGCCAAGTGCGCCGAGTAAAGCGTGAGCGTTGCCGCCCCGGCCCCGGTCAGCGGCCACAGCAGCATCTCGCCGACCGAGCCAAGCAGCGCGCTGAATGCCAGGCACACCAATTGCACCGCGCCCAGCACCGCCAGGGCGCAGCCAGCCACATGCAAAACGTCCAACGGTGCGCCGGTGTGCGGTGCGGACACGGCCAGGAACCAGGGCGTGTCCATGGCCCCGCCCAGCCGCTGGCCCGTCACCATCGCCACCGACAGCTCATGTCGTCCCAGGTCCGTGGCCTTGGCCAGCGAAGCCATGGCCCCGGGGGAGGCCAGCAGCCACGCGGAAAGCGCCTTGGCACCCACCGCCAGCACGGCCCCGGCCGCCCCGATGGCCAGCGCCACCGGCGGGCGGGCCAATCCCAGGCGCCCCACGCACAGCCCGGCCAGGATGAAGCCAAACCACACGACCACCGGGTAGTAGCCGGTGACCAGCACATCGGCGGCGAACACCGCGGGGGTGAACAGGTCCTCGGGCAGCGGGGAGGCACCGAGCCGGAAGGGATCAAGCACCCCGGAAAGCCAGGGGCGCAGCAGGTACAGCGCGAGGGGGGAGAGCAGCAGCCAGCCGGCGGCCCAGAATCCCAGGGTCCTGGCGCGCATGTTCAGGAACGGGATCGCGCAGGCAAAGAGCACCCCGTAGTGCACCAGGATCACCGCCACGTTGGTGTCCAGGATCCCCAGGCCCAGGCCGATCACGAAGATCAGCACCGCCCGCACGGCCACGCTCCTCCTGACCCCGGCCAGCTTCGGCGCACCGATCTTCGCCGACCCGCCGCTCAGCAGCGCGAGCCCGACCCCGGCCAGCACCACAAAGAGCGCCGAAGCCCGCCCGGAAAACAGCGTGGCTGCCCACGATGGCGCCGCGGCGCCCTCGGCCGTGATGATCCGCAGCGGCATGATGTGCACCGCAACCATCCCCAGCAGCGCCAGGCCGCGCGCCGCGTCGACACCCGCAATCCGGGTGCGGGCACCGCGCCCGGAGCCGGCGGCGGTGCGTGCGGAGGCGCCCGGGGTGGAGAATTGCGTCATGTTTACAGCCTAAACGCATGTGCCGAATCAAGCCTTGCCACGCGCAAAGGGTAACCTAGTAATCATGGCTGAAACTGCGTTGCATACCCCGGGCAAGAACTACACCTTCGGAACGGTGCTCACCGCCATGGTGACTCCCTTCAAGGACAACGGGGAGGTCGACTACGAGTCGGCAGCGAAGCTGGCCACCAAGCTTGTCGACGACGGCTGCGACGGACTGGTCGTCACCGGCACCACCGGGGAAACCTCCACGCTTCGCGACGAGGAAAACGTCGCCTTGTTCGCCGCCGTGGTCAAGGCGGTGGGACACCGGGCCAAGGTCCTGGCCGGGTCCACCACCAATGACACCGCCCACTCGATCACGCTCTCGCTGGCAGCAAAGGACGCCGGGGTGCACGGAATCCTGGTGACCGCGCCGTACTACAACAAGCCTTCCCAGGCGGGCGTCATCGCCCACGTCGAGGCCATCGTCGCGGCGACGCAGCTGCCGGTGATGCTCTATGACATCCCCGGACGCGCCGGCATCGCCATGGCACCGGAAACCATCATCACCCTCGCGAAGAACCCCTTGGTCGTGGCATTGAAGGACGCGAAGGCGGACTACCAGTCCACCACCACCGTCCTGGCGAACACCGACCTGGACGTGTACTCGGGCGACGACGGGCTGACGCTGCCGCTGATGGCCGCGGGCGCAGTCGGCGTCGTCTCGGTCACGGCCCACGTCGCCGCGGCCCAGTACCGCACCCTGGTTGACGCAATGCACGCCGGCGACCTGGCCACCGCACGCGCCGCGCACTTCGCGCTGGACCCGATCCAGCGTGCCGTGATGAGCCACGTCCAAGGCGCCGTCGCGGCAAAACAGATTCTTAACTGGCAGGGAGTCCTGCCCAACGCCGTGGTCCGGCTGCCGCTTGTGGCACCGTCGGAAACGGAACTCGAAACCATCCGCACCGATTTGCGCGAGGGCGGATGGGAGATCTAGAAAGGTAATTCATTCATGACCGATTCCACTTCAGTGGTCACCGATACGGTGCTCCACAACCTTCCGCCCAAGCTCAAGCCGGGCACCTTGCGCATCGTGCCGCTCGGTGGCCTGGGCGAGATCGGGCGGAACATGGCCGTCTTCGAAATCGACGGCAAGCTGCTGATCGTCGACTGCGGACTGCTCTTCCCCGAGGAGCACCAGCCGGGCGTGGACGTCATCCTGCCCGATTTCAGCTACATCAAGGACCGCCTCGACGACGTGGTCGGCCTCGTGCTCACCCACGGGCACGAGGACCACATCGGTGCCGTGCCGTACCTGCTGCGCCTGCGCGGGGACATCCCGCTGATCGGCTCGCGCCTGACCCTCGCGCTGATCTCGGCCAAGCTGGAGGAGCACCGCATCAAGCCGGTGCTGCGCCAGGTGGTCGAGGGCGACGTGGAGACCTTCGGCCCGTTCGAGACCGAATTCATCGCCGTCAACCACTCGATCCCGGACGCGCTTGCCGTGTTCATCCGCACGGATGCCGGCAACGTGCTGCACACCGGCGACTTCAAGATGGACCAGTTGCCGCTGGACGGCCGCATCACCGACCTGCGCCACTTCGCCCGCCTGGCAGACGAGGGCGTTGATTTGTTCATGCCCGACTCCACCAACGCGGACGTCCCCGGCTTCACCACCGCCGAGAAGGAAATCGGCCCGGTGCTCGAGGCCCTCTTCGGCCGGGCGCGCAAGCGCATCATCGTCGCCTCGTTCTCCTCGCACATGCACCGCGTGCAGCAGGTCATCGACGCCGCCCAGGTGCACGGCCGCAAGGTCGCCTTCATCGGCCGCTCCATGGTGCGCAACATGACCATCGCCGAGAAGCTTGGCTACCTGCACATCCCTGCCGGGATCCTGGTGGACATGAAGAACGTGGACAAGCTGCCGGACAACAAGGTCGTGCTGATGTCCACCGGTTCGCAGGGCGAGCCGATGGCCGCGCTCTCGCGCATGGCCACCGGCGACCACCGCATCCAGGTGGGCCCGGGCGACACCGTCATCCTGGCCTCCTCGCTGATCCCGGGCAACGAGAACTCGGTGTTCCGCGTGATCAACGGCCTGATGCGCCTGGGCGCGGACGTGATCCACAAGGGCATGGCCAAGATCCACGTCTCGGGCCACGCCTCGGCCGGCGAGCTGCTGTACTGCTACAACATCCTGCAGCCGCTGAACGTGATGCCGGTGCACGGCGAGACCCGCCACCTGATCGCCAACGCCCGCCTGGCCGCCCAGTCCGGCGTGCCGGCGGAGAACGTGCTGCTCACCGAGGACGGCTCGGTCGTGGACCTGCGGGACGGCGTGGCCAAGCTCGTGGGCCAGGTCGACTGCGGGTTCGTGTACGTGGACGGCTCCAAGGTCGGCACCATCACCGACGAGGACCTCAAGGACCGCGTCACGCTGGCCGAAGAGGGCTTCATCTCGATCATCTCGGTGATCAACCGCCAGACCGGCAAGCTGATCTCCGGCCCGGAGATCCACGCCCGCGGCGTGGCCGAGGACGACAAGGTCTTTGAAGAGATCAAGCCGAAGATCGCCGAAGCCATCGAGGACGCGGTGCGCAACAACCCGACGCACACCACGGCCCAGCTGCAGCAGATCGTCCGCCGGGTCATCGGCTCGTGGGTGTCGCGCAAGCTGCGCCGCAAGCCCATGATCGTTCCGGTCGTGCTCGAAGCCTAGGTTTCAGACACGTGTACCCCGCATCGGCCTTGCCGGTGCGGGGTACACGTGTTTTTGCGGGGCATCCCTTGCTCCGAGGCGACCCGAACCGTTGGGCGCGTGACGGCGGGTGCCGTCGTGCGAGGCGGATGGCGGAAGTTCCGCCCGGCACGGCAGCCGCGGTGTCCGGGCCCGGCCGGGCCCGGAGACCGCGCGGTTGCATCACTGCGGCGGACGCCTCGGTGTCAGGTTGCCGAGACGCCGAGCTCGCTATTACCAACGGGAACGTCCCGCCGCGCCCGGGGGATCAGCAACACCGCGACCAGGCCCAGTGCCGCGGCCAGCAGGAACGAATAGAAGTTCCACTCGAAACCCAAATCGGAATCAAGGATGAGCCCCACCATGAGGGGTGCCACCACGGCGCCAAGCCGTCCCACGCCGAGGGTGATGCCCACGGCGGTCCCTCGGGCCCAGGCCGGGAAGTATTCCGCGGCGTAGCCGTTGACCAGGATCTGCGTGCCGATCGAGCCCAGCCCGGCCAGGGCCACGAAGGCATAGAGCAGCCACGCGGTTGGCTGCAGGCTCAGGCCCACCAGGGTGATAACCGCGGCGGCGAATGCCATCGTCACCGCGATCCGCGAGCCCAGCTTGTCGGCCACGAACGCGGTGGCCACGCTGCCGAGAACGGCACCCAGATTGAGCACGAGCAGGAAGCTGATCGCGGAACCCAGCGGATAGCCCGCCGAGCGCATGATCTGCGGCAGCCAGGTGTTCAGGCCGTACACCAGCAGCAGCCCGGCGAACGAAGCGATCGAGAAAAGTGCCAGTGGCCGCAGCCGGCCCTGGCCAACCAGGTAGCGCAGCACGGCGGTGCGCTGCGATCCTCCCGCCGGCGGGGTGGCCGCAGGGGCAAGTCCGTAGGTGCCGGCAAGGTGCTCCGCGCGCCGGGTTTCGCCGCGCCTGAGCAGGTAGGTCATGGATTCGGGCAGGTGCCTGGCGAGCACCGGCACCAGGATGAGGGCGGGCACGGCGCCGAAGGCGATCAACCACCTGAAGCCCAACGGCTCCAGGAACGCGAGGGCCAGGAGTGCCGCAATCACCCCGCCGACCGAGTAGCCGACGAACATCAAGGCGTTGTAGAGCTGTTTCCTCCCATTCGGCGCGTATTCGACGGTCAGGGCGATGGCGGTCGGCATGACGCCTCCCAGGCCGAGTCCGGCCAGCAGCCGGGACAGGCCGAATATTTCCGGGCTCGGGGCCACGGCGCTCACCAGGGTCAGGGCGCTGAACCAGATCGTGCTGACCAGCATGACCCGGCGCCGGCCGAAGGCGTCCGAGAGCATGCCGACCAGCAGGGCGCCGACCAGCATGCCGAGGGTGGTGAGGCTGCCGATAATGCCCAGCTCGCTGGCTTCGAGTCCCCACGGCGCATACTCGAGGAGCACGGGGACGATGGCGCCGAAGACCATCAGGTCATAGCCATCCAGGACGATGACTGCGAAGCACAGGGCGACGACCAGCAGCGGTGAGCGCAAGCGGACGGCGGGCGGGGTTGGATTCATGGGGTTCCTTGGCGATTGGGGGCTGGTGCGGGGAGCCGTTAGGCCGAGGCGGGCTGAAGGCTTCGGGCTGCCTGGTACTCGTGGATCCAGGCCAGGTGGCGTTCCCAAGCGTCCGGCGCGGCAAGGCGGGCGTTCCTGGCATCGGCGCGCGGGCCGTCGGGCAGGTGCAGGACGTCGCCGGTCGTGGCCGAGGCGATCTGGACCCGGCGGGTCCGATCGATGCGCACGTCCTGGTAGCGCTGCCGGGCGGCGTCCCAGCCGGAACCGTCTTCCAGGCCCTGGATCAGGCAATCGGCCAGGACGATGGCGTCTTCGATGGACTGGTTCGCGCCCTGCCCGTGGTGCGGAACCAGGGCATGGGCGGCATCGCCCATGAGTGTCACCCGCCCGCGGCTCCATTGGTGCAGCGGCGGACGCTGGAACAGCGCCCAGCGGTCCCCGGTCGGTGCGGCGCCGATCATCTGCTGCACGGCCGGATGCCAGCCCTCGAATGCCTTGAGGTGGGCTCCTTCCTCGTCGGCCGTGGCCCAGGCCGGGCCCTCCCACGGTCCGCCATGGCGGCGGACCAGCAGGTAGTTCTGCTCGCCGCTGCCGATCGGGTAGTGCAGCAGGTGGCCGCCGGGTCCCATCCAGAACTGGATGGCCTCCGGATCGGGAAGGTCCGCCACGGCCTCGGGGGAGACGATCCCGCGCCATCCGGAGGAGCCGGAGAACTGGGCATCGTCGTATCCCACGACGTGGCGGCGCAACGTCGACCGGGCACCGTCCGCGCCGATCACCAGGTCGGCCTCGACGATGTCGCCGTCGTTGAAATGCAGCCGCACGGCATCGGCGGTTTCCTCGATCCGCACGCATTCCTTGGACAGGTGCAGGCCCTGGCCGCCGAGGCGGTCCACCAGCAGCTTCTGCAGATCCGCGCGGTGGATCCCGTAGTACGGCGCACCGCAGGCTGCCTGGTATTCGTCGCGCGAGGAGATCCGGCCGATCACCCGGCCGTCGCGGCCGTCGCGGAACACCAGCCCGTCCACGCTGGCCGAGGCGGCGGCCAGGCCGGCCCCGATGCCGGTGCGCTCATCGAGGTAGCGGGTCGCGTTGGCCGAGAGCGCGACGGCCGCGCCGACCTCCCGAAGTTCGGACACCCGGTCGAAGACCAGCGGATCCAGGCCGCGGCGTCGCAATTCGATGGCAAGCGTCAGTCCGCTGATGCCGGCGCCGATGATGGCAATGCGGCGGCCGCGCGGCTGGTTGATGGTGGTGTGCATGGAAAACCCTTCCGGGGGAGATGGTGCTGGTGCGTTCCCTCAACCCTAGGCAGCGGTGATCTGGAGCACAGCGGCATGCGGTAGGACTTCCCGCACACCTTTTCCGACACCGTGTCGCAATGGATGCGAGGGGGGCGTCGGCGCCGACCTAGAATGGGCGGATGAATCGCATGCCCGAGCTCCACGACGCACTCCAGGACCTGTCCGAAGCCCTGGACCGGCGCCTGGTGCTGCTGGACCGCAGCATGCGGGTGGTCGCCTATTCAATCCACGAGTCCCCGGAGGACCGGTTGCGGCTCTCCCGCATCCTGGCCCACAGCGACGCGTGGGACATCCCCGCCACCGGGGGCAAGGACGGCGCCCTGCGGAAGGTGGACGGCGTCGGACCGGTGGTGATGCATCGGCTGCTGCGGGCCGACCGGCACATCGTCGGCCACCTGATGCTGGCCCCGCTGGATGGCGCGGATCCGGTGGGCGTCGTCGCCGGGGACCAGCTCGGCCGCATCGGCGAGCTCATGGAGGCACGCGACTCGAGCGCCAGGGCACGGCTGGCCCGCTCGGGTTCCCTGGCCGTGGACCTCGTTTCCGAGGAGGGTGAACGGCGCCGGGAAGCAGCGGCCAAGCTGCTCGGCGAGGACATCCTCGGGGTCTCCGCGCACTACTGCGCGGTGGCGATCGGCCCCGGGAACCGGGAGACCACGCCGGCGGCCCTCGGGCGGGTGGAGCAGGCGGTCGCCGAGACCATCCGGTTCGTCAACGACACCTCGACGGCCAGCGTGATCGGCGGCGTGACCGACGACGGCGGCGGCGTGCTGATTTTTCCCCGTCCCGTGGTTGCCCCTCGCCTGGCCCGAATTCTGACCCGTCCCCGGCTCGCTCCGGCACGGGCCGGCATCGGTCCGCTGGCACCCCTGGACGGCCTGCGTGATTCCTACCGGCGCGCGGGCTGGGCACTGCGCGCCGGCAGCCTGGCGCCGGCCGACCACCCCGTGGCGGTCCACTTCTCCGACACGGGAACCGACGGCATACTGGCCGCCTTGCCGGTGGACGGCCTCGGGCCGCAGGATTTGCCGGCCCCGGTGCGGAACATCCTGCAGGACGGGAAGACCCGTTCCTGGGCGCCCACGCTGGAGACCTTCCTCGACAGCGCCGGGGACATCCAGCGCACCGCGCAGGTGCTCAACGTGCACCGGTCCACCATCTACTACCGGCTGGATCGGCTCGGCGAAGTGGCGGGCGTTGACCTGCGGCTGGGCGCGGTGCAGCGCGATCTGCACGTGGGACTGCGGCTTGCCAGGCTGTCCGGGTTCCTGGACATACCCGCCGCATCGCGGTCGTGACGTTCGCGGATCCCGCCTCCGCAGCTCGTCCGCCGGGCCATCGGCGCGTGAGTGTCGCGCAAGCCGTGCCGCAGGGCCATGATCGTTCCGGTCGTGCTCGAAGCCTCAGCACTCCCATGCTGTTCGCGCGTCGTCGTGACGATGGCGCAGGATGCCTTGTCTCCGGCCCCGGGCGCATTTGAGGGGTTCGCTTCCCGATCGTGGGCCATTCCCGTTCCGCGGGCACCGCTTTCCGGCCACCGCAGCTGCGCCCGGACGTTCCGGGTCCGCGCCAGCCAAGGGCGGGGAACGAAGCCATTCCGGGGAAGGACGAAAGGGCACCCAGGTAACATGGGGGATGGTTTCCGGCCCATTGGCTCGTGGTCCGACCGTACCTGGACGAGCCGTCGGCAGGCCTGCGGGTGGCACGCGACGGTGGTACACAGACGACAGCCGCCACACCGTCGGAAGGCTCGGCACCTGCGTTTCTCGGCGAATCCAGATCACATCCTGGGTTAGGGTGGGCGCATGGGCGCATCAGAAAGATCCCGCACGCTGTATCAGCCAGCCGAGCTGGGCCGCGGGTCCGCCGAAGTCACTTGTCGTGGCGGTGAGTCCCTGGTTCCGATGCCAGCAAGCGCCGACCGGGCGCGCACTTCACTCCCGGAACTCGCCGTCCAGCTCGTTGCCGTATCGACGGACCCGGAGGGGACGCCTGTCGGCCGCAAGGCTGTCCGCTACCCGTGCATGCCCGCCCTGGGTCCCGCCGGCCAGGACACCCGCGCCCGCGATGTCTTGACGGCCGCACGTGCATCGCGGGCCACGAACGAATCTCATCGGCCCGTTGCAGAGCCGACGTCCCGGCATGAAGCCGCCAGTGCCTCTGCGGCCGGCCTGGGCAAGGCTCGTGTCGAATGGCTTGAAGACGCTGAAACAATTGGGCGTCCCTGAACGGGACCACCCTTCAACCACATGTCGGTGCCCCGAACGAAACGAGACCGGATGCTCGCCCGCAATACCACCTGGATGGTCCTCCCGCTGGTTCTGGGGCTGGGACTGGCCACGGCCGGGTGCGGCCAGCTTGGTGCCCAGCCGCTGAAGAAAAACGTTGTAGTTGGCAGCGAATTAAGCCTTGACGGCAGCATCGCCGCCATTTACCTCAGCCGTCAAGCCCGTGAATTCCGTGAGTCCGGACCCAACGGCTACCTCGTCCTGGTCGACGGGCAGGGCGAGATCAAGGCCCTGGAGACCTCGGGCATGGACAATGCCCAGACCGACTGGTCGGAACACGGGCTGGTGTTCGCCGACACCGCCAACGACTACCACCTGCAAGACGGGCTCCACACCACGCCCAGCGTCAAGACCGACTACCAGCAAGCCATGTCGGGCTCCGGCGCCGGAAGCTCGCTCGGACTCTACAACGACGGCTTCAACGAGACGGGATACACCGAGCAGGCCGTCGGAACCTCTCCGGACGGGGCCGTCCTTTACGACGTCGAGGGCTACTACCAAGTCACCGGGTTTTGCGACGGAACGCTCTTTGGGTTGGCGGAGCCATCCGGTGCGTATGCCAGGGAGGCCGGGCTATCCGGCCACGAATCTGTCGGAACCTACGCCTTTCGCAGCCTGATGCTCAGCAGGCTCAGCGGCACCCCCTCCGGTGCCGAGCGCGTCATCGGCATTCGAACGGTCGACGAAAGCTCACAGGATGCGACGGATGCCCCATGCGTCGAGGGGAGACTGCACCATTTGGCATCCACCTACGACGCCGGGGGAACCGCCACCCCGGTCATCCGCTCTTGGGACGTTGAAACAGCCACCTTCACGCAGCATGAGATTGTCCTTTCCCCGGAAGCGCAGGCCCTCGAGAACGGGGACTACGGTTTCGAAATGCATGGCTATTCCCGGGATTCGGTGCGGGAAAGCAACCTGGACTGGGTCGCTGTTGACGGGCGGGTGATGTCCACCAACCTTGAAACGGGCCGCACCAAGGTCCTCTTCGCCGTTGCCGTGGACGACTATGACGTCGCTTCGTCGCAACGTTCAGTCGAATTCACTCCCACTTCGCTTGCCGTTGTCACTTCGAGCCAAGACGGGAAGGCCGTTTCATTCGTCCAGTACGACAGGTACACGGGAGAGGAATTGCGCCGCTTCGATCTGCCGGATGTCGCCAAGGCGCTCAACACCGGACTGGTGCTCACGGACCTTGCGGTGCGCCCCGACTGACCGGTTGCCACTCACGGGAGCACACCGGGAACGCAAGACGGTACCTGCGACCCATTGCTTCGAGTCCGAAGCCACCGAAGACCCGGGGCATGGACAGGATTTCGAACGAGTTTCTGCGCTTCACCCTCTCCGTGGCCGGGTTCGACCTGTTGCTGGGCCAATTCCTGCTTCCGGTCATCGCCTCGGAAACGGGCAGTCGGTTCCCCAAGGTCGGACACCTGGTGCTGCTGAGGGTGGTGATGCGCGGGCTGCTCACCGATGCCATCGCCATCCGCCAGGAGCCCGACGCCCCCATCGGCGCCCGGGCTGCTGCGGGACCCGCCTGAAAACCCGGCCTGTGACGATTCTCCACCGCCCCGGTTCCCCGTCGAACCGTGTAAATTCAGGGTTCGGACACCCGTGGGCGATACCCTAGAGCCATGGCCCCACGTACCTCCTCGCAAGGCGAGAAGAAAACGACCACGCGCAAACCGCGTGCGTCGAACTCTTCCGCCAAGACGACCAGAAACTCCAAGAGCACCCCCGCAGCGATCGAACACGACTTCCCGCTGCCGGTGCGCATGGTGCGTTCTGCCTGGATGGGCATCGCGCGGGTCACCGGCGGGGCCTTCCGCAAGATCGGCCGCGACGTGCACCCGGACTACGCTGTGCGCCGCGACGGCACCGGGCTCTTCCTGGTCATCATCGCCATCGTCATGGCCTCCGTGGAATGGTGGGGGCTGCGCGGGGTCGGCTGGTACGGCGGGTTCGTGCACGCCGTGGCCGGGGGCACCTTCGGGTTCATGGCCGCGCTGATGCCTCCGATCCTGCTCATCGGCGCCATCCGGCTCTTCCGCTGGCCCGAGGAACACCGCGCCAACAACCGCGTGGGCATCGGCCTGGCCCTCGGTTCGGTGGCCGGATCCGGGATCTCCCACGTGGTCGGCGGACTTCCCCCCGTCTCCGCGCCCTTCGACGTCCTCTGGGGCGCCGGGGGAGTGCTCGGGGCGCTGGCCACCGTCCCGCTGGCCGGGCTGATATCGGCACCCGGCGCGATGGCCGTGATGATCGCGCTGGCCCTGCTGAGCCTGATGATCCTCACCGCCACCCCCTTCCGGCACATCCCCGCACGCTTCCGCGAGGGCTACGAGAAGCTCATGGGCCAGAGTCCCGAGGCCGGCTCCGCCAAGGGCGTGGACCTGGGCGCCGAGGACCACGACCAGTCCTACCTCTACGAGGAACAGGCGGCGAAGAAGCCGCGCAAGAAGATGCGGCTCTTCGGCAAGGACCGCGACGAGGAGGCCATCGCCGCCGAGGACCTGTTGGGCAACACCGGCGAGGGCGCCTACGACACCGCGGTCATCACCGACAGCCACGGCGCAGCCGTGGACCCGGCCGACTTCTACGCCGACGAAGCCGACGCCGAACCGGCCATCCGCCCCGGGGTGCGCCGCCCCACCAAGGACGAGCGCGAACGCGCCGCCATCATGGAATCCGTGGGCCTGGGCACCGAGCCCGAGGCAGACACCCAGGCCATGAGTGCCATCGATCTGACCAGCTACGACAACGATGCCACCGGCGCGATGGACCAGGTCCCCTCGCGCCCCGCCGCGGCCCCGCTGCCGCCGATCCCTGCGCGCACCGAACAACTCCAGCTCTCCGGGGACGTGACCTACACGCTGCCGGCCTCCGACTTCCTGCCTGCCGGCCCGCCGTCCAAGGAACGCTCCGAGGCCAACGACGCGGTGGTCGCGGCGCTGACCGACACCCTGGACCAGTTCAAGGTCGACGCCAAGGTCACCGGGTTCTCCCGCGGCCCGACGGTCACCCGCTACGAGATCGAACTGGCCCCCGGCACCAAGGTCGAGCGCGTCACCGCCCTGTCCAAGAACATCTCCTACGCCGTGGCCTCCTCGGACGTGCGCATCCTCTCCCCGATCCCCGGCAAGTCCGCGATCGGCATCGAGATCCCCAACGCCGACAAGGAAATCGTGGTGCTGGGCGATGTGCTGCGCAGCCACAACGCCCGCAAGACCGACCACCCGATGGTCATGGGCGTGGGCAAGGACGTCGAGGGCGGCTTCGTGGTGGCCAACCTCGCCAAGATGCCGCACCTCCTGGTCGCCGGCGCCACGGGAGCGGGCAAGTCCTCGTTCGTGAACTCGATGATCACCTCGATCCTGATGCGCGCCACCCCCGACGAGGTCCGCATGGTCATGGTCGACCCCAAGCGCGTGGAGCTGACCGCCTACGAGGGCGTCCCGCACCTGATCACCCCGATCATCACCAACCCCAAGAAGGCCGCCGAGGCGCTGCAGTGGGTGGTCAAGGAGATGGACACCCGCTACGACGATTTGGCGAACTTCGGGTACAAGCACATCGACGACTTCAACAAGGCCGTGCGCAACGGCAAGGCCGTCCCGCCCGAGGGTTCCAAGCGGATCATGAAGCCCTACCCGTACCTGTTGGTCATCGTCGATGAGCTCGCCGATTTGATGATGGTCGCCCCGCGCGACGTCGAGGACTCGATCGTGCGCATCACCCAGCTGGCCCGTGCCGCCGGCATCCACCTGGTGCTTGCCACCCAGCGCCCGTCCGTGGACGTGGTCACCGGGTTGATCAAGGCCAACGTGCCCTCGCGCATGGCCTTTGCCACCTCCTCGGTCACCGACTCCCGCGTGGTCCTGGACCAGCCGGGCGCCGAGAAGCTGCTGGGCCAGGGCGACGCGCTGTTCCTGCCCATGGGCACCTCCAAGCCCATGCGCGTGCAGGGCGCCTGGGTCACCGAATCCGAGATCCAATCCGTGGTCGAGCACGTCAAGGGGCAGCTGAAGGCCGAATACCGCCACGACGTGGCCCCCGAGGTGCAAAAGAAGCAGATCGACGACGACATCGGGGACGACCTGGAGCTGCTGCTGCAGGCCACCGAGCTGGTGGTCACCACGCAGTTCGGCTCCACCTCGATGCTGCAGCGCAAGCTGCGCGTGGGCTTCGCCAAGGCCGGCCGGCTCATGGACCTGCTCGAATCACGCGGCGTGGTCGGCCCCTCCGAGGGCTCCAAGGCCCGCGACGTGCTGGTCAAGCCCGACGACCTGCCCGAGGTGCTCGCCGCGATGCGCGGGGACGAGACCGGTGCCGGCGACGTGGTCCCGACCGCGACCGAGGCCGCGCTGGCCGATAACGCCAACGCCAACCACTACGGCACCGACCTGGTCGCCGAGGACCTCGACGGCTTCGAACAGGCGGTTGACTACCACGACGGTGCGGACGACGAGGGGTCGGAAGACGCCTGGAACCTTACCGGAAGGTAGCCTTGTTCCGTGACTGAATCCCCAGCGAACCCGACACCGGCCCACGTGCCGACCCTGAACATCGCCAACGTGCTCACCACCCTGCGCATCATCATGGTCCCGTTCTTCATCTGGGCCCTGGTGGCCGACGAGAAGGACTACGGACTCATGCGCTGGGTGGCCCTGGCGATCTTCGCCGTGGCCATGTACACCGACAAGCTGGACGGGGACCTGGCCCGCAGCCGCGGGCTGATCACCAACTTCGGCAAGATCGCCGACCCGATCGCCGACAAGCTGCTCACCGGCTCCGCGCTGGTGATGTTCTCCATCCTGGGGGAGCTGGCCTGGTGGATCACCATCGTGATCCTGGTGCGCGAATGGGGCATCACGGCTGTGCGCTTCGTGGTCATCCGCTACCGCGTGATGGCCGCCTCGCGCGGCGGCAAGCTCAAGACCGTGCTGCAGGCCGCGGCGATCCTGCTCTACCTGCTGCCCTGGGCCCACACCGTCGGCTGGCTGGGCGTGGTGGCGTTCATCGTGATGCTGCTGGCCCTGGCCGTCACCGTGGTCACCGGCCTGGACTACCTGTTCAAGGCCTGGCAGCTGCGTGCGGCCTCCGTCGGCGGCACCCGGAAGTAGGCACGCTTCATACCCCCCCACCGATTCACCGCTTCCACTTGGCGCAAAGGAGCTTGACATGACACCCCCACCGGACCCGCTGGAACTGCAAGCCCTGGCCGGCACCGTGGTTGCCGCGGCCAAGGCCAGTGGACTGACCCTGGCCACCGCCGAGTCGCTGACCGCCGGCATGATTGCCGCCACCCTCGCCGAGGTGCCCGGGGCCTCCGCCGCACTGACCGGCGGGATCGTCAGCTACTCCAGTGCGGTGAAGGCCAACGTCCTGGGCGTGGAACCGAAGCTGCTCGAAGAAGCGGGCTCGGTGGACGGGGAGGTGGCCCGGCAAATGGCCCTGGGCGCACGCCGGGTATGCGGTTCGGACATGGCGGTCTCGGCCACCGGGGTCGCTGGTCCCGACGCCCACGACGGCAAGCCCGTGGGCACTGTGTTCCTGGGCTGGGCATCGGCAAGCGGCAGCGGTTTCACCGAGCACCACTTCACCGGGGACAGGGCGCAGATCCGCGTCCTGAGCACGGTCTGCGCGCTGGAACTGCTTTCTTTCCACCTTGCGCCCAGCGGCCACACAGCTTGATGGGGGATGGTTGCACTGATTAGTTTTGTGACTCGATTACGGAACGATTCACGGTTGTTGTGGAAAAACACCCGCAGCAATGGCTAAGGTGGGGGCGTGGGAACAAAAAACGACCCCCGGCAGTTGTAACCCATGACGGGCACAAAAAAGTGGCCCGCACCGATCGCCCCACAAGGCATTAGGACCGGAGAACAAAAGGCAATGCACATGGTCAAGCAACCAGTATCGGTAAACGGTGTGGTCCGTTGGCGTGATGTGGGCCTACAGAGCGAGGTCCGCCGAGACAAAGAGGAGCGCAAGATGGTAGTCCTTAGACACGAAATCGGTGACGTTCTTCGTGACGTTCGTCAGCGCCAGGGTCGCACCTTGCGCGAAGTCTCCCACAGCGCCCGCGTTTCCCTTGGATACCTTTCCGAGGTCGAGCGTGGACAAAAGGAAGCCTCATCCGAGCTTCTCTCCTCGATCTGTGGCGCCCTCGAGGTGCCGCTTTCACTGATGCTTCGCGAGGTCAGTGACCGCGTGGCCATCGCCGAAGGCATCACCATTCCGGATACGGTCCCCGTGGACCTGACCAGCGAGTTTGCTGGCGACTATCCGGTTGAACTCGGCAAGCGCCTGGCACCGAGCCACTAACCAACGACATCCGGATCCAGTGTTTCACCTGGCATCCGCAACATCGGCCCCCGCGCCGGTCTTCCAAGGCCAATTGGCCCGCGAAGCCGGGCGGGGGCTTTTTGCTTAAACCCCCCAGAAACCCGTGGCACAATTGCGAGGGTGCGATTGAGTGATTTCTGGCGTCTGATGGACGACGAGTTCGGTGCGGGCTATTCCCGCACATTGGCGACTTCCCTGGTGCTGGCCGAGGTCGGAGGCGTCACCGCCGCCGAGGCGCTGGGCAAGGGCGTCGCCCCCAAGAAGGTCTGGCAGGCCATGTGCAAGATGCAGGATGTGCCGCCCGAGCGCTGGCTGGGACGCGACATCGCCCCCAAGGAATCCTAGGGAAATTTCGCCACACGCACCGAATCCGTTCGAATATCTGTTCGGAAGAGTGTATTGTTCATAATGAAGATTCGTTCGGCGTCTGTCGTGGGTTATGCACAGTGCGAACGCCCGAAATCCAAAGTGTCGGCCCCGGGTCGTACGCTCAGGAACAGACATAGAGCAACGGTCCCGCGGGGCCCCAACAACCGAGGTGGACAATGGCCATTGGTAAAGATCGCGAGAAGGCACTCGAAGCCGCGCTCGCACAGATCGACAAGCAGTACGGCAAGGGCTCGGTCATGCGACTGGGCGACAAGACCGTAGCGCCCATTGCCGCCATCCCCACCGGGTCCGTGGCACTTGACATCGCGCTGGGCATTGGCGGGCTTCCGCGTGGCCGCGTGGTGGAGATCTACGGTCCGGAATCCTCCGGCAAGACCACCGTTGCCCTGCACGCGGTGGCCAGCGCCCAGCGACTGGGCGGCATCGCCGCCTTCATCGATGCCGAGCACGCACTGGATCCGGAATACGCGAAGAAGCTGGGCGTCGACACCGACGCTTTGCTGGTCTCGCAGCCGGACACCGGCGAGCAGGCACTCGAAATCATGGACATGCTCGTGGGCTCCGGCTCCGTCGACATCGTCGTGATCGACTCCGTGGCAGCACTGGTGCCGCGCGCCGAAATCGAAGGCGAAATGGGCGACAGCCACGTCGGCCTGCAGGCCCGCCTGATGAGCCAGGCGCTGCGCAAGATCACCGGACGCCTGTCCCAGACACAGACGACCGCGATCTTCATCAACCAGCTGCGCGAAAAGATCGGCGTGATGTTCGGCAGCCCGGAAACCACCACCGGTGGCAAGGCGCTGAAGTTCTACGCCTCGATCCGCATCGACGTACGCCGCATCGAAACCTTGAAGGAAGGCACCGTCCCGGTCGGCAACCGCACGCGCGCCAAGATCGTGAAGAACAAGATGGCCCCGCCGTTCAAGCAGGCCGAGTTCGACATCATCTACGGCCTGGGCATCTCCCGCGAAGGCAGCCTCATCGACATCGGCGTGGACCAGGGCTTCGTCAAGAAGTCCGGCGCCTGGTTCACCTACGACGGGGACCAGCTGGGCCAGGGCAAGGAAAACGCGCGGAAGTTCCTGCGCGACAACCCGGATCTCGCCAACGAACTCGAACGCCAGATCCTCGAGAAGCTCGGCATTGGCCAGGCACCCGAGGACAAGGGCGAGGATACGTTGCGCGTGGTCAAGGGGTCCTAACTCCGTGGGCACCACCAAAAACCAGGGCGGTTCGTCCGGCTCCCGGAAGGGAGCCGAACGGCCGCTTTGGTCGTTGCCGGCAGACGGCAATTCCGACTGGGGAGACCCGACCCAGATTCCGGCCTGGGCGCACAGCGAAGCCGCCGCGGCGGCCCCGCCACCCGAACAGGTCCCCGGACCACCCGAACCCAAGCCCGCCTTCGGCGAACGGGCCGGATATGCCGGACGCAGCTCCTCGCGCACCTCGCCGCGCGGTGCCGGAGGCACGGGGTCGTGGGGCAGCGGCGGCCGCTCAGCCCGGGCCGGCGCCAAGCGCAGCACACCGAAGGTACCGCGGACCCGCGAGCGGACGCCACGGGAAGCCAAGGAGCCGGTCGAACTCACCGACGAGCAATATGCGTCCAAGGGACGCTCCATCCTGCTGCGCCAGCTCACCGCCTCGGCCAAGAGCCGCGCCCAGCTGAAGACCAAGCTCCTGGAAAAGGAGATCCCCGAGCACATCGCCGAGGAACTGCTGGAAAGGTTCGAGGAGATCGAGCTCGTCGACGACGAGGCCTTCGCCGAGGGCTGGGTCCGTTCCCGCGCCCGCAGCCGCGGCCTGGCACGCTCGGCGATCAAGCGCGAGCTGCGGGAAAAGGGCATCGAGGGCGAGTTGGCCGAAAGCGCCCTGGAACAGATCGACGACGAGACCGAGGAAGAAACCGCCCGCGACCTTGTGGAACGCAAGCTGCGGGCCCCCTCGATGGGGATGGACCGGGAGAAAAGCGTGCGCCGGCTCGTGGGTATGCTGGCCCGGAAGGGCTACTCGCCCTCCGTGGCCTTCCGCATCGTCAACGCCGCCTGGGACGAGCGCTTCGGGCCCGACGCGGAGCAATAGCACCGGGCTCCGACTTGTTCGGTCCCCGGCGGGGCCGATTGGGTACCCTTGAAGGGTGACTGCGAGCATTTCAATTTCCCATGAGCAAGAATCAGCCGTATCGACACGCACCTACGAGGTGCGGACCTACGGATGCCAGATGAATGTCCACGATTCCGAGCGGCTGGCGGGCCTGCTGGAGGCCAGCGGCCTGTCCCGGCAGGAAGCAGGCGACGAGATCGCCGATGTCGTGGTCTTCAATACCTGCGCGGTCCGGGAAAACGCCGACAACAAGCTCTACGGAAACCTCGGCATGCTCGCCCAGGTCAAGGAAAAGCGCCCCGAGATGCAAATTGCCGTTGGCGGCTGCCTGGCCCAGAAGGACCGCGAAACGATCCTGAAGAAGGCCCCCTGGGTCGACGTGGTCTTTGGAACCCACAACGTCGGCTCCCTGCCGGCCCTGCTGGAACGCGCCCGCCACAACAACGAAGCCCAGCTGGAAATCCTCGAATCCCTGGAGGTCTTCCCCTCCACGCTGCCCACCAAGCGCGACTCGGTGCACTCGGGCTGGGTGTCGATCTCCGTGGGCTGCAACAACACCTGCACCTTCTGCATCGTCCCGGCCCTGCGCGGCAAGGAACGAGACCGCCGCCCCGGGGAAATCCTGGCCGAAATCGAGGCGCTGGTCGCCGACGGCGTCATCGAGGTGACCCTGCTGGGCCAGAACGTCAACTCCTACGGCGTGGAATTCGGGGACCGCCTGGCCTTCGGCAAGCTGCTGCGCGCCTGCGGGCAGATCGAGGGCCTGGAACGCGTGCGCTTCACCAGCCCGCACCCCGCCGCCTTCACCGACGACGTCATCGAGGCCATGGCCGAAACCCCCAACGTCATGCCGCAGCTGCACATGCCGCTGCAGTCCGGTTCGGACAAAGTCCTCAAGGACATGCGACGCTCCTACCGCTCAAAGAAGTTCCTGGGCATCCTGGAGAAGGTGCGCGAATTGATCCCGCACGCCGCCATCACCACCGACATCATCGTGGGCTTCCCGGGGGAAACCGAGGAAGACTTCCAGGGAACCCTGGACGTGGTCGAGGCCTCGCGCTTCTCCAGCGCATTCACCTTCCAATACTCCAAGCGCCCCGGCACCCCCGCGGCCGAGCTGCCCGACCAGCTGCCCAAGGCCGTGGTGCAGGAACGCTACGAGCGACTCACGGCCCTGCAAGACCGGATCTGTGCCGAGGAAAACGCCAAGCAGGTCGGGCGCACCGTCGAGGTGCTGGTCACCGAGCACGCCGGGCGCAAGTCCACCGAAACCCACCGGCTCACCGGACGGTCCACCGACCAGCGCCTCGTGCACTTCTCCATCCCCGACGGCGGCCAGACCCCGCGCCCCGGGGACCTGGTCACCGTTCCGGTGACCGGATCGGCTGCCTTCCACCTGGTCTCCGACCCCGCCACCCTGGCCGAGTACTCGGTGCGCCGCTCCCGGGCGGGGGACGCCTGGGACCGCTCGCAGGCCGAATCCTGCGGCACCGGCACCACCGGGGCCAAGAACACCAACGGCGTCTCGCTGGGCATGCCCGCCCTGCCGGCACGCAAGTAGGCCGCCGACCATGACATTGCCGGTCATTGCCGTCCTGGGACCGACCGGAACGGGCAAGTCCGACCTGTCGATCGCCCTGGCCCAGGAACTGGGCGGGGAAATCGTCAATGCCGACGCCCTGCAGTTCTACCGCGGCATGGATATCGGCACGGCCAAGCTCCCCGAGGACGAACGCGGGGGCATCGCCCACCACCTGCTCGACATCATGGATGTGCGCCAGGAAGCCAGCGTGGCACGCTTCCAGGCCGAGGCCCGGGGGGTCTTCGCCCAGATCCGTGCCCGCGGCTCGGTGCCCATCCTGGTCGGCGGGTCCGGCCTGTATGTGCGCGCCGCCCTGGACGAGATCGATTTCCCGCCCACCGACCCGGTGGTGCGCCAACGCCTGGAAGCCGAGGCCGCGGCAAGCGGCATCGGCCCGCTGGCCGAGCGGCTGGCCGCCGTCGACCCGGAATCGGCCGCCCGGAACCTGGATGACCGCCGGCTGATCCGCGCCCTGGAAGTCCATGAAATCAGCGGCAAGCCCTTCAGCTCGTTCATGCCGCAACGGCAATACCACGCCCCGGCCATCCAGATCGGGCTCAACATCGACCGCTCGTTGCTGCATGCGCGGCTGGAAACCCGGGTGGCGAAGATGGTCGAGCAGGGCCTGCTCGACGAGGTCCGCCGGCTGGATTCCCAGGGGTTGCGGGAGGGCAAGACCGCCTCGCGGGCCATCGGCTACGCCCAGTTCCTTGCGGTGCTCGACGGAACGATGTCCCTGAAGGACGCTGCGGAAAAGACCGTCATCGCCACGCGCCAATTCGCCCGGCGCCAAGTCACCTGGTTCGGCGCCGACGACCGGGTCGCCTGGTTCGACCCGCTGGCCGACTCCCTGGTTCCCCGGGTCCTGGCCCGCATCCGCTCCTCCTGATCCGAGGCACGGACCCGGAAGCAACGAAAATAGGCGGCGGGGTTTTGCTGCACGTATTCTTGAAACCATGAGATCGACCGAACCCGCCACCAGCACCGGCCCCACCCTGCAAGACATGGTGGGCAGGCTTCCCTATGCCAAGGGACATGGCACCGGAAACGACTTCATCCTCGTTGCCGACCCGCTGGATGTGCACAGCATCGAGCCCGGGCAGGTTGCCTGGATGTGCGACAGGCACCGGGGGATCGGCGGGGACGGGCTGATCCGCGCGGTTCCGTCCAGCACCCTTGCCGAGGGCCGGACGATCCTTGAAACCAGCCCCGACGCCTATTGGTTCATGGACTACCGCAACGCCGACGGGTCGCTGTCGGAAATGTGCGGCAACGGGGTGCGGGTGTTCGTGCACTTCCTGGTCTGCGAAAACCTCGTGGAGATGCCGGTGGGCGCGACGCTTCCCATTGGCACGCGCGGGGGCCTGAAGATCGTCACCCGCCTGGAAGACGGCTACGCCGTGGACATGGGCGCCTGGGAGTTCATCCATGCGCAGGCGGCAGCGACCAACGGCTTGGATTCCCGCGTGGAAACCACCGGGCTGGCCAAGGTCCGCGGGGCCTTGAGCGTGTCCATGGGCAACCCCCACACGGTCGTGGCGATCGCCGACACCGGCGAGCTGGAGGGCATCGAACTGACCTCGACCCCTGCGGTCGAGCCGCTGCCACCGCACGGAACGAACGTCGAATACGTGCTGGCCGCCGACCCGCTGGTGAGCGGGGGCCGCGGCTCGGTGCGGATGCGCGTGCACGAACGCGGGGTCGGAGAGACGCTCTCCTGCGGCACCGGCGCCTGCGCGGCGGCCATCGCCACCCGGCACTGGGCCCAGGCCCACGACATCCGGCAGTGGTCGGTCCAGGTTCCCGGAGGCGAACTGGGCGTCGGCTTCGTCGACGGCCCCGACGGGCTCGAGCACGTCGTGCTCAGCGGCCCCGCGGTCCTGGTGTCCCGGGGAGAGATCTCGGCCAGCTAGGGCCGTTGCCCCGCCGGAATCCTAGGATTCCTCGGGACGTACGACCTTCAGGATCCTAAATGCCTTGTCCGTCGAGACCCGGTCGATGCTCCAGCCTTCGGGCAGGACCGTGCCCAGCCATTTCTGCAGCGAGTCCGCGCCCAGGTTCTTTTGCACCACCAGCCAGGCTTCGCCACCCGGGGACAAGCGCGGCAGCCACAGCAGCAGCAGCTCGTGCAGCGCCTCCTTGCCGATCCGGATCGGCGGGTTGGACCAGATGGTGTTGTAGGTCCGGGCCGGGTCGACGTCATCCGGAAGGGCCACCACCACGTTCTTCAGGCCCAGCGCTGCGGCGTTGTCGCGGGTCAGGGCGAGGCTTCGCTCATTGACGTCGACCGCGTGGATGGTTGCCTCCGGCGAGGCCAAGGCCATGGAGAGCGCGATCGGTCCCCAGCCGCAGCCGATGTCCAGGAGGTTTCCCTCGGCCGACGGTGCCGGAACTCCGCGCAAAAGCACCGCGGTTCCCTTGTCGATCCGGTC